>NZ_JTAN02000019.1 GCF_000949135.2 Burkholderia sp. USMB20
GGACCCCGCACCCCGCACCCCGCACCCCGCACCCCGCGGCTGGCGCGGCAATCCGCATCCGCGCACCACCGGCTCATGCGCGTGCCGACACCCGGCGAAATGCATCTCCACTCACTGTAGACGCAACCCCACCTTGATTCCGGATCGTATGAATTAAGATGCAGCCGGCACTTCGGGGTGTCCGGTGCTGGGCGACAGAGGCAGTACGCAAGCCGTCGTCCGTACCGGAAGCAAAGGCCGTCCGCGCGATCGAACCGGGCGAGGCTCGACGAAAGCGCGGCATTCCATATCCATTGAATGGCACTGCTTATCAATATGCGCGGCAGGTTCGACCTGCTGCACGGGCAAGCACATGCCGTCAATCCAGAACAAGAGGATTGTGATGAAACCCGTTACCTGGACGGCCATGGCCGTCGTTCTCGCGTTGACCGCATGCGGCGGCGACGACGTCTCGACCAAGAGCGGTGCGTCGCAGTCGACACCGACCTCTCCCGGATCACCTTCAGGCACGACATCGCCCGGCGGCGGCTCGAACGGCGGCTCGAATGGCGGGCCGACCGGCGGCGGAACCACGCAGCCGCAGGCCGGCTGGTCGACGGCCGTCGCGGTGGACGGCAAGGGGCCGGAAGGCGACCCCAGCGTGACGATCGACGCGAGCGGCAATGCGCTCGCCACCTGGATGACCGTCGACCCGGCCAGTCCGTACGGCAACAAAATGTGGGGCGCGCGCTATGTCCCCGGTTCGGGCTGGCAAAGCGCGACGCGGCTCGACACGAGCGACGGTACGCATTCGATGAACGGGTTGACCGGCGTTCCGCCGCAGCTGGTCGGCAATGCGAGCGGCCAGGCGGTCGCGTTCTGGACCGAATGGATGCCGGGCCCCAACACGTACGCATTGTGGGCGCGCCCGTACAGCCCGGGCGCCGGCTGGGGCACGGCGTCCGAACTGGCAGCGGACATGAGTGGGTCGTCCTATACGGCCGGGATCGACAGCCAGGGCAACGCGCTCGTCGCCTGGACGCAGTCGATCAGCCTGCTCGATACGCGCATCGCCTGGACGCGCTATGCGCAGGCGGGACAGTGGTCGCCCACGGCGCTGATCCAGATGCCGGTGCAGACCGGGCCGGGTGCGGTGACCGGCGATACGGACAACGTGAGGCCGATGATGTCGGTCCTGTCGTCCGGCCGCGCGGTGCTCGCGTGGCGGCAGACCAACCATACGCATTCGGCGCTGTGGACGGCCACGTACGACCCGACCAACGGCTGGACCGACGTCAACCAGGCCGTGTCGAACACGAGCTTGTTTACGACGATCATCTCGCCGGCGGCCGGCATGGACGCGAAGGGCAACATCACGCTGGTGTGGGGGCAGCTCGACGTGACCGGCGGGCATCTCGAGACGACCACGATGGCGCAACGCTTCGTCGCCGGCACCGGGTGGCAGCCGGCCGCGCCGGTGGCGCCGGCGATCACTGAGCCGACCGGCTTCATCGCGACGCCGATGCTGACCGTCAACGACAACGGCATCGCGGCCGTGATGTGGGCGGAGGGCGGCGCGGTGCTGCAGGCGAGCGTGTCCGATGCCGGCGGAAACTGGGGGCCGCTGCAGCGGCTGACGGAACACCTGAACGGGGCGGCCGCCCAGTACCCGCCGCTGGTGATCGACGCGGCGGGCCACGTGACGGTCGCATGGCAGGACACGGGCTTGCCGGGCGCGTCGGCCGTCATCGCGGCCCGCTACCGGGACGGGGCGTGGAGCGCGTCGACGGTGGCGGCACAGAGCGCATCGTGGCCGGCGCTGGCCGTCAACGCGACGGGGTCGATGGCACTCCTCTGGCAATCGTACGTCGCGAGTATCGGCAGCCAGCTGCAGTCCAGTTTCTATACCCCGGGCTCGTGATCGCGTTGCGCGGGAAACCGAAGGAGAAGCCATGAAGAAGACCTTGCTTTGCACCGTACGGACCGCGCTGGGCGCCGCGGCCGCCGGCCTCGCGCTGGCCGGTTGCGGCACGACGCAGATGAACATGACCGACGTGCAGACATCGACCGCGAAGACGATCGGCCTTGCGTCGTCGGACGAAATCACGATCGCCAACGTGCAGTACGGGAAGAAGAACGGGCTCGGCGGCCAGCAGGTGAGTTACGACGCGACCACCGGCAAGGGGCGGCGCTTCACCTGCACCGTGTTCATGATTCCCGGCCTCACGCCGATCGACCGGCCGACGTACAACGACTGGGAATGCCATCCGCGTCGCTGACGCCCGCGCTGCCCGCCGCGCGCATGTCGATCGACGGCGCGGCGGGCACTGCGACGAACCCGCTGTCCACCGCCGCATTTTGGTCCGATAATCGACGAACCGATCCCTTCCTTTCCTGTCGGCTCGAATGAAAACTGCCATGGATCAAGCGGATGCCATCCCCGTCTTCAAGTTTCGTACCACCGACTATCCGGTGCGGGACCGATTCCACGTGTGGGTCAAGGACATGCTCTGCGACTACCGGCTGGACGACCTCGGCGACTACGGCGCGTTCAACGCGGAAGCGACCGGCGCGGCGCTCGGCCCGCTGATCTTCTCGAGCCGATGCTGGCGGTCGCGCGCGCCGACCTACTCGGTGCACCGCACGACGCGGCGGATCCGGCTCGACGGCCAGGATTCGGTCCGCTTCACGCTGCTGCTGGGCGGGCATCTTACGTGCCGCACAGGCGGGCCGGAACTGGTCAAGCGCGCGGGCGACCTGTTCGTCTATGACGTCGCGCAGGTCAACGATTGCCGGGTCGAGGCCGGCGACGTGATCAGCCTCGTGGTGCCGCGCTATCTGCTGCCGCCCCATGCGGCGAACGCGCACGGGCAGACGCTGGCGAGCGGTGTCGGGCGGCTGCTCGGCGACCAGATGCTGTCGCTGCACCGCAACCTGCCGAACCTGCGCACGCACGAATTGCCGAGCGTCGTGCAATCGTTGCTGCTGCTCATGAGCGCGGCCGTCGCCCCGAGCGCACAGGCGTTCGACGAGGCGCGCGGCCCGATCGACACCGCGCTGATCGAGCGCGTGCGGCGCTATATCGACGCGCACCTGCTGGAGCCCGACCTCGCACCCGAGCGGATCTGCCGGGACATCGGCGTGTCGCGGGCGCGGCTTTATCAGCTGTTCAAGGAAGAGGGCGGCGTGATGCGGCAGATCACGCGCAGGCGGCTGCGTCACGCGTACCACGTGCTCGGCGATCCGCAGCGCCGGCACCAGCGCATCGCGGAGATTGCATGGGCGCACGGCTTTCCGGACGAGAAGTACTTCCATCGGCTGTTCAAGGCCGAGTTCGGCCATACGCCGAAGGAAACGCCGGCATGCGCGGCGGCGCCGGTTCTGCTGCCGTTCGGCGCGGACGATGACAGCCGCTGGGGAGACGGCGGGCGACTGAAGGGGTGGACGCTACCGTTCGGGGTACTCAACAACTGAGCGGATCACGCGTGACGATTCAACGCGGAAGTCGCGCCATTCGTGCCATTCGCGCTCGCACGTCACGCCTCGTTCGCAGCGCTGTCGCCCATGTCGCCTTCGATCGCGGCCATCAGATCGTCGACGCCCACCATCAGCGCCCGAACCTGCCGCAGCGATTCGTACTGGTGCAGCACCGTGCGCCATGACGGCAGTTCCAGCAGCGCTTGCCAGACGGCGCCGAGGCCGTGGTGATCGGCATCCGTGCATTGCGCGAGCGCGCTCGCGTATTCGAGGCTCGCCGGCGCCGACAGCAACTGCATCCGGCTTGCGGCACCCAGCAGGCGCGGCGCCGGGTCTGCCGACGCATCGCAGCAGTACAGCACTTCGCGCTGCAATGCCGCGTCGTCGATCGTCAGCGCGCGCAGCGACGCGCCGTGCAGGCGTACCGTGCCTTCGCGCGTGTCGAACGCATAGACGGTGTCCGGATCGGCTTGCGCGAGCAGGCTCAGGCCGCGCAGCAGGCGCGGCAGATCGGTCGTCGCGGCATCCGCGGACGCTTTCGCTTCGACGAGAAACACGACGTGCCACGCGGCCGACGGATCGTCGCCGCGCGCGCGAGCGAGCAGCACCGCATCCCACTCGGTTTTCGCGCGGTCGTGCTTGGCCGGTATCGAGGCCGGCACGCGCATCGACGTGACCACGCGATACGTGCGCTGCGCATCGCTCGCGTCGAGCTGCGCGGCCAGGGCGTCGAGCGCCTGCGCGGCCAGCGCCTCGACGGCCGCGCCCCGCTGTTGCGACGTGACACCTTGCGCGACGGCGAGCGCGCTGCCTTCGAGCGGACCCTGGCGGCTCCACAGCGTGCGGTACAGCCGGACGTCCGGATCCGGCGCCAGCGCATCGAGACGCCGCAGCCGCCCGAGCGCGGCGCTGTCCTTCAGTCTGGCGACGTCCTGTTCGAACGCGGTGTCGGTCGCCATCTCCGGCCGCGCGAGCAGCTGCCGCAGCGCGGCGTCGAGATCATCCCACGACGCGCCGGCCGCGGCCGCATGCAGCCGCGCGAGCGGCTCGCGTTGCCATGCCTGCGCATGCCGTTCGAGCCGGGCCGGATGCGCGATCGTGTTGACGGCCGAGCGCAGCGCGCGCCGGTCCTGCTCGGCATGCGCGGCGAGCGAAGCGTATTCGCGCACGGCCGCCGCGCGATGCCGAAGCACCGCGGCCTGGAAGGCGGGGTCGCCGGATTGCGGGTCCATCGCGTCGCCGATCATCCGCGCGAGCGCATCGATGAAGCGGCGTTGCAATGCGGGGTCGGGCGTGCGGCCGTCGGCCTGCATCCGGCGCGCTTCCTCGATCGCGACGGCGATGACGACGGCCGGGTTCGCGGCGTCGGCCAGCGACGGCGCATGCACGAGCGGCGGCAACCGGTAGCGGCGATCGACGGTGCGCAGGACTTCGTCCAGCAGGGCGGGCAACGGTGTCGGCGGCATGGCGAATGACGGAAAGGCACGCGGTTCAAGCGTGACGGGCGTTGTGCAACGGTATCACGCAGCGTCGGCAGGCGGGGCGGGCGCCGCGTTCGTCGCGAGCCGCGCCCGCCGCTGAACGTCAGGCCGTCAGCCCGTCAAGCCGTCAGCGTCACCGACAGGCTGCCGAGTTCACCGAAGCGCACCGTCAGCGCATCGCCGAGCGGCACGTCGATCGCACCCGCATACGAACCGGTCGTCACGATCTGGCCGGCCCGCGCGCCGTCGCCGCGCGATGCGAGGAAATTGACCAGCCATACCAGCGGCTTGAGCGGATCGCCGTCCGGATGACGGCCGTCGATCGTGCGATTCAGCGCACCCTCGAACGACAGCGCGAGCGTCTCGAGCGGCACGTTCAATCCGTCGGGCACGACGGGACCCACGCACAATCCCTGGTTGAACTGCCCGTCGGCGAGCAGTTCGAACTTCGATGCGCGCGCGGGCTCCGCATAGCGGCAACCCAGCACCTCGAGCACGATGCGCACTTCGCGGATCGCGCCGCGCACGTCGTGCTCGTCGTACGGCTGCGCGCGGGCGGGCAGGTCGCGATCGAGCACGAACGCGATTTCCGGCTCGATCCGCACGATCGGGCCGCCGACGACGCGGTACGGCGCATCGGCTGCGCGGATCGTCGACGCGAAGATCGGCGCGACGATCACGCGGTCGGGCGGCGGCAGCGCGCATTTCCATCCGCCGATGGATTCGCCGAGCAGGTCGGCGACGCGATGCTGGATCGCGAGTGCGGTATCGACGTTCTCGGGGCGCAAGGCGTCGGGCAGCAGCGGGCCGGGCACGCCGGCATGGCGGGCGGCGACGAGATGCTGGGCGGCGCCGTCCACGCGTTCGGTAGTCGTTGTCATGTCGGTTGAGCGAGTTGAAAGTGAGCCGGCAAAAAAGGGCCGGACGAAGGTCGTAACGTCGATGATAGCGCCTTCGGCGGCATGGCCGCTCGGCAGCCCGGTTCGGCCACCGGGACGGCGCCCCGGCTGCTCCGCGTGGCGCTTTGCCGCACGACCCGCTGTCGGGGGAATCTTGATCGCCGTCAACCTTCGAACCGGCCGTCCGCCGATGATGGGCACATGGCCGCGCGCGACCGCGCCCGGCAACTCACCCCAGCGAGGTTCGCATGTACAAGAAGATCATGGTGGCCGTCGACGGCAGCGCTTCGTCGAAACAGGCGCTTGCCGAGGCAGTGAAGGTGGCACTGGCGGGCGACACGCACGTCAGCGCCGTCTATGTGGTCGACAAGTCGGTGCTGTTCACGTACGCGGGCCGTTTCGACCCGCACGCGCTCATCGAGGAAATCCGCGACGACGGGCGCAAGGTGCTGCGTGAAGCCGAACAGATCATCGCACTGGCCGGCGCGAAGGGCGAGGCCGAGCTCGTCGAAACCGAGAGCATCGGCGAGGACGTCGCGGAACGCCTGCAGCGTTACGTGACGGAGCGCGGGATCGACCTCGCGGTGGTCGGCACGCACGGGCGGCGCGGCATCCGGCGCGTGCTGCTCGGGAGCGTCGCCGAACGCTTCGTGCGCGGTGCGAAGTGCCCGGTGCTGCTGATTCGCGGCGATGATGCCGGCGAGCCGGCGTCCGCCGCGGCAGCCTGACGCGAGCGCGCGATGATACGTCGCCAGTACCGGATCGTCGTCGCGGCGATCGCCGTGTTCGTGTCGCTCGCGGGGATGATGGCCGTCGTGACCGGGCTGCTGTTCGACGCGACGATCGCGCTGCGCGGCGGCGCGATCGCGTTGATCGTCGGCGTGGCCTGCTTTGTCGTGATGCTCAACCCGGGGCCGAAGGGCGAGGGGTGACGCGCGGCCGGCGTCGGTTCTGTCCATGCGGCGCATGCCTGTGACAGGCTGACCGTTGCCGCGCGAAGCCGCAGACCCCGGCATCGCGCGCGTGTCTCGCAGCGCTCGAGGCGTTTTCGAGCGTCGGCGGTTCTGTCAAACTGGCGCCCATGACACCGCGCCTCGCCTCACCGCCTTCCTCCGATTCCGCGCCTGCGCCCGCAGGTTTTCCCGACGCCGACGAACTGGCCGCGCTGCGAGCGTGGTATGCGGGCATGACCGTGCGTCAGGCCGTCGAGCGCTATCTGCCCGATCGTCTCGGCGAAGGGCGCTCGGCGCGCGGCGTGATCGGCGGGATTCGCCGCCGCCTCGTGCGCGTCGCGCGGCAGGTCGGGCGACCCGACCTCGCGGAGCAGCTCGGTCATGCCGACAGCGCGCGCATCCAGATGGCGAAGGCCGCGACCGATGCGATCGGCGTGCTGCGCCATGCGCGCGCGCCGGTGCCGCAGATCAGCGACGACGTCGGCTTGTGGCTGCCGGCGCGCGCCGTCGTCGCACTGCGTGCGCACGGGATTGCGACGCTGGCCGACCTGACCGTGCGGATTCCGCGACGGCGTCAGTGGTGGCGCGCGATCGCGGGGCTCGGCATGGCGAGCGCGCGGCATATCGAGGCGTTCTTTTCCGCGCATCCCGACCTGACCGAGCGGGCGCGCGCGCTGATCGCGGCCACGCCGCGCAGCGGCATCGTGCCGTGGGAGCAGCTGAAGCTGCCGCACGAAGTCGACGGATCGAACGGCACGTTCCGCGCGCCGCGCGCAACCAGCACGCTCGACGCGGACAACGATTACGCGGCCGTGCACGCGTGGCTGTCGCTGCACGAATCGGCCGCGACGCGCCGCGCGTACCGGAAGGAAGCCGAGCGGCTGATCCTGTGGGCGATCGTCGAGCGCGGGCGCGCGCTGTCGTCGCTGACCACCGAGGATGCGGTCGCGTATCGCGCGTTCCTGCGCAACCCGGCGCCGCACGAGCGCTGGGTCGGGCCGGTGCGGCCGCGCGGCGCGCCGGACTGGCGGCCGTTTTCGGGCGGGCTGTCCGCGCGCTCGGCCGCGTACACGCTGTCGGTGCTCGGCGCGCTGTTCCGCTGGCTGATCGAGCAGCGCTACCTGCTCGCGAATCCGTTCGCGGGCGTCAAGGTGCGCGACACGCGCGGCGCGAATGCGCTCGACACGTCGCATGCGTTCACCGAAGGCGAGTGGCTGCTCGTGCGCACGATCGCGGACGGGCTCGAGTTTCGCAAGGACAAACCGTCCGGCGCGCCGCAGTCCGGCTGGACGCCGGCCGCCGCGCAACGGCTGCGCTTCATCCTCGACTTCGGCTATGCGACCGGGCTGCGTGCGAGCGAGCTGGTCGGCGCGACGCTCGGCGACATCGAAACGGACGCGCACGGCGATGCATGGCTGAAGGTGATCGGCAAAGGCAGCAAGGCCGCGCGTGTCGCGCTGCCGCCGCTCGCGCGCACGGCGCTCGACCGGCATCTGGTCGCGCGGCGGCTGCCGGTGACGCCGGTGCGCTGGCGCCCGGATACGCCGCTGATTCCGAGCCTCGCGGAAGACGGCGCGGCCGGCATCACGAGCGTGCGGCTGTGGAAGGTGATGCAGCGGTTCTTCGCGCAGACGGCCGCGCTCGTCGATGACGACAATCCTGCGCTCGCGCAGAAGCTGCGGCAGGCCAGCCCGCACTGGATGCGCCATACGCACGCGACGCATGCGCTCGCGCGCGGCGCGGAGCTGACGACGGTGCGCGACAACCTGCGGCATGCGTCGATCTCGACGACGTCGATTTATCTGCATGGGGACGACGTGAAGCGGGCGCGGCAGATGTCGAGTGCGTTTTCGGCTGACAAATGAGCTGGGGAGCAGGGGGAGCACGGTGCACGAGCGATTGCGCGACGATTGAACGGAACGACACCGCATCGGTGACGGTCAGAACGGTTATTCGATCACGGAGCGCATGAATGGCATCGAGTCAGGGAACCGTCGATTTCATCGTTGAGCAGATGGCTGCGGCGGGCGCCGTGTCGGCCCGCAAGATGTTCGGCGAATATGGCATCTACTGCGACGGCAAGATGGTCGCGCTGGTGTGCGACGACCGGTTGTTCGTCAAGCCGACGCCCGACGGGCGTGCGTTTCTCGGTGCGTGCGAGGAAGGTCCGCCGTATCCGTCGGCGAAGCCACATCTTGTCATCGGAGGAGAGCGCTGGGACGACCGCGAATGGCTGTCGACGCTGATCCGGATCACGGCCGCGCAACTGCCGGTGCCGGTGAAGCGGAGCCGATAGCGGTCGGCGTATTCTGTGAACCATGCGCGCTTCCCCCGCGCCCCCGCTGGAGCACAAGAATGGAGACATCCACATACCCGCAAGCCCCGCGCTACGCCCGCCGCGCCTGGCACGCGCTCGTCGCGGCGCTATGCGTCGGCTGGAGCGCGCTGTCGTTCGGCGCGGACGGCGCCGACGGCGCGGTGGCCCTGCTCGACCGTTACCACAGCCTCGGCGAGCAACTGAAGAACAACCCGTTCCACCGCCCGCTGTACCTCGAATCGTCCGAGGCATCTTCATCGCTGAAGGGCGATATCTACGCGGTCGTCGACTATCCGTTCGCCGTCGTGAACGGCAAGCTGAACGATCCCGCACAAGGCCCCGCGAACTGGTGCGCGGTGCTGATCCTGCACCTGAACACGAAGTACTGTCACGCGTCGACAGGCGGCAACGGCCCGGTGCTCGACGTGAACCTCGGCCGCAAGATCGAGCAGAAGCTGTCGGACACCTACCGCGTGCAGTTCCGCTACCGCGTGGCCGCCGCGACGCCCGACTACTTCCAGGTCGACCTGACCGCCGACAGCGGCCCGATGGGCACGAAGGATTACCGGATCGCGCTGGAGGCCGTGCCGGTCGGCGCGTCGCGCACGTTCCTGCACCTCACGTATTCGTACGGCTTCGGCACGGTCGGCCGCATGGCGATGAAGACCTACCTCGCGACGGTCGGCAGCGACAAGGTCGGGTTCACGGCCGCGAGCGGCGCATCGGCTGCGCAGCCGCAATACATCGGCGGCGTGCGCGGCTTGCTGGAGCGCAACACGATGCGCTACTACCTCGCGATCGACACGTATCTCGCGACGCTCGACAAGCCGCTCGACCAGCGCCTCGCGCGCTGGTTCGACGCGACCGAGCAGTATCCGCAGCAACTGCACGAAGTCGAGCGCGGCGCGTATCTGCAGATGAAGGCGCAGGAGGTGCAGCGGCAGCAGACGGCGCGATGACGCCGGCTGCCGCGCGCTGCTCGGCGTCGATCAGTTCGACGCGCCGCCGACCGTGCGAATGCTGTGCCACTGCCCCTGTTCGACGCGGAACAGCGTGTAGGGCGGCTTGATCAGGTCGCCGCGCTCGTCGAACGAGATCTTCCCGGTCACGCCCGTGACCGACACGCCCGGCAGGCTCGCGACGATCTTGCTGCGGTCGAGCGAATCGGCCTTGCGGATCGCCGCGATCATCGCGAGCGCCGCGTCATACGCAAACGGCGCATACAGCTCGACGTCCTGGTTGAAGCGCGCCTTGTAGCGCTGCGCGAACGCGATCGCCGACGGCAGCTTGTCGAGCGCCGGCCCCGGCTCGAGATCCTGCGTACCTTCGCCCGCATTGCCGGCGATCTTCAGGAACGCATTGCTTTTCAGCGCGCCGGCGCCGAACAGCTGCGCGCGGATGCCGAGCGAGCGCATCTGCTTGACGAGCATCGCGCCCTGTTCGTCGAGGCCGCCGAAGAACAGCAGGTCGATGTTGTTGCTCTTCATCGTGGTCAGGATGCCGCGGAAATCGACCGCCTTGTCGTTCGTGTATTCGCGGCCGACGATGGTGCCGTGCGCGTCCTTCACACCTTTCTCGAATGCGTCCGCGAGCCCCTGGCCGAATGCGGTGCGGTCGTCGATGATGCCGATCCGCCTGGCCTTCAGCTGCTCGACCGCGAAGCGTCCGGCGACCACGCCGCCGACGCCGTCGTGCCCCATCGTGCGGAACACGTTCTTGAAGCCCTGCATCGTCAGTTGCGGATTGGTCGAGCCGGGCGTGATCATCGCGACGTTCGCCTGCTTGTAGACGGCCGACGCGGGGATGCTGCAGCCCGAGTTGTAGTGGCCGACCACGCCGACCACGCCGTCGTCGACGAGCTTCTGGCCGACCTGGATCGCGATGCGCGGATCGGCCTGGTCGTCCTGCACGTCGAGCACGAAGCGCACGGGCTTGCCGCCGATGGTCGGGTGTTTCGCGTTCTCCTCGTCGAGCGCGAGCTGCGCGCCGTATTGCAGGTCCTTGCCGACGCGCGCGACCGGGCCCGTCAGCGGGCCGGCGAAGCCGATCTTGACGGTTTCCGGGTCCGCGGCCTGCGCGGACGCGGTGACCGTGCCGATCGAGCAGACGGCCAGCCATGCCAGCCAGTTACGACGATTCATGATGCCTCCTTGCAGTGGTGGAAGTGGCGGCGCGCGTCAGAATCGCGCGGCCCGGTAGGGGGTGAGATCCAGCGGCGGCGCACGTTGCGCGACGAGATCGGCGACGATCCGCCCGGTGATGCCGGCGAGCGTGACGCCGAGATGCTGGTGGCCGAACGCGTGGATCACGCGCTCGCTGCGCCGCGCGCGGCCGATCACGGGTACGCCGTCCGGCAGCGTGGGCCGAAAGCCGAGCCAGCTGCGCGTCGGCGCGCCGAGCGATGGCAGTGCCTCGCGCGCGGAGCGGGTGAGCAGCGCGACCAGCGAGCGGTTCATGCCGGCGTCGAAGCCGCCGAGTTCGACGGTGCCGGCCGCGCGCAATCCTTCGTCGAGCGGCGTCATGTAGAACCCGCGCTCGGCCCAGCCGACCGGCCGCGTGACGATCTGCTCGTGCGCGGCGAACTGCACGTGGTAGCCGCGCTCGGTGTCGAGCGGCACGGTGTCGCCGCACGCGGCGGCGAATGCGCGCGAGCGGGCGCCGGCGGCAATCACCACATGATCGAAGCGGCGCACGGTGCCGCCCGCATGCAGGCTCACGCCGTCGCCGACGGGCTCGATCCGTTCGACCTGCGCGCGTTCGAGCGTCGCGCCGCCGGTTGCCAGGTGCGCGAACAGTTCGCCGAGGAACCCGCAGGGATCGGAGAAATGCCAGCTCCCGTGGAACAGCACGCCGCGCGTGAAGATCGGCGCGAGCGCGGGCTCGAGCCGGCGGATCGCGTCCGCGTCGAGCGTGTCGAACGGCACGCCGAGCCGGCGCCGCAGCGCGAGCGACGGCTGCGCGGCGTCGAACGACGCCTGCCGTGCGTACAGATACAGGCATTCGCGCGGCCGCACGAATGCCGCGAGCCGCGACGGCGCGAGCAACGGCGCATAGCCGTCGGCGGCGCGCGTCAGCAGCGCGGCCAGCGCGCTCGCGCTGCGCGCGTGATGCGCGGGCGTCGACGCGACGAGGAACCGTGCGAGCCACGGCGCGCCGCGCAGCAGGTAAGGCCAGCGGATGCGCAGCGGGCTGTCGGCGCCGAACAGGAAGTGCGGCATGTCGCGGAACACGGACGGGCCGTTGACGGGCACGCAGCCATACGGCGCGAACGTCGCGGCGTTGCCGAACGACGCGCCATGGCCGACGCCGGCCGGATCGAACAGCGTGACGCGGTGCCCGTCGCGCTGCAGCCAGGCCGCCGCGCCGAGTCCGATGAAACCTGCACCCACGATGGCGATGTTCGCCATGTCGCCTCTCCTCCGGCACGCGTGATTCACACAAAGATGGGATAAAGAATCACACAGTAATTTTTTGTGTGCAATCAAAAAGCGATTGTATGGCGCTAGCGTTTACCCGATTTCAACTGGCTGTTTTGACTGACCTTTCGGCTGACGTTTGACCGGAAGGGGATGTCATATACAATCGCTGAGCAGCCTTGAACGGCAGACAAACGCTTTTTGTGTGGATACAGGCGACGAATGGCAGCAGACAAATTTTCCGGTGAGCGCGACGGCGACGCGCCGGCGCAGGCGAAGCGGCCGACCTATGTCGAGGTATCGAGTTCGATCGAGGCGGAAATCCGCAACGGCATGTACCCCCCGGGCAGCCGCCTGCCGCCGCAGCGCCAGCTCGCGACCGAGCTCGGCATCAACGTGTCGACCGTGTCGCGCGCGTACAAGGAGCTGCAGCTGCGCGGCCTCGTGATCGGCAGCAAGCGGCGCGGGTCGCTCGTCACCGGCGGCGCGATGCCGAGCATCGAGCCGGCCCGCGCGTCGCTCGCGGCGGGCAACGGGGTGATCGACCTGACGGTGAACCGGCCGGCGACCGGCGAGTTTCTGGCGTGCCTCGCGCAGACGTTCGGCACGCTGCCGGCCGATCCGCGGTTCGCGTCGCTGCAGGAATACCAGCCGCCGCAGGGCCCCGACTGGGCGCGCGCCGCGGGCGCGCAGTGGCTGGCCGCGCCGGGCTTCACGCCGTCGCGCGACCAGGTGGTCGTCACGAGCGGCGCGCAGCACGGGCTTTATGCGGTGCTGAACAGCCTGATCGGCACCGACGGCGTGATCGTCGCCGACCGGCTCACGTATTACGGCCTGAAGGCGCTCGCGCCGGTGTTCCAGTTCGAGATCGTCAGCGCGCCGGCCGACGACGACGGCCTGCTGCCCGACGAGATCGAGCGGATCTGCCAGCGCATGCCGGTCAAGGCGATCTTCGTCGTGCCGAACCTGCAGAACCCGACCGTGACGACGATGAGCCTCGCGCGCCGCATGGCGCTCGTCGACGTCGCGCGCCGCCATCACGTGACGATCATCGAGGACGACGTGTACGGGCCGCTCGTGCGCGACCGGCTGCCGGCGATCGCGGGCTTGTGTCCCGAGCTCACGTTCCATATCGGCGCGACGTCGAAGATCCTCGCGCCCGGGCTGCGCCTCGGCTACCTGAGCTGCCCGCGCGACAGCGTCGCGCTGTGCGCGGAAGCGGTGCGCACCACCGCGTGGATGCCCGCGCCGACGTCGATGCTGATCGCGACGGTGTGGATCGAGAACGGCACCGCCGAGCGGATCATGAGCGCGCAGCTGGCGGAGATCCGCGCGCGCGTCGATCTTGCGCGGGAACTGCTGCCGGCCGGGCACCTGAAGTCGGATCCCGCATGCATGTTCGTGTGGCTGCGGCTGCCGCCACCGTGGCGGGCCGACGACTTCGCCGCGAACGCGAAGGCCCGCGGCGTGATCGTGATGCCGTCGTCGACGTTCGCGGTGGATCGCGCGGAAATCGAGCACGGCGTGCGCATCAATCTCGCGTGTCCGGCGACCCGCGACGAGCTCGTGAACGGGCTGCGGATTCTTGCCGGCACGCTGAAGGACCGGCCGCGCGCGCTGTTCGGGTCGATCTGACGCGCGCCGTTCGCGCCGAGCCAACCCGCAACAACTTCGACGATCCGCCGCGGCAGCGGCGCTGTGCCGTCACGCAGGCGTGACATCGCGTGCAGCGGTGGCGGCTGGCGGTTCGCCGCCTGTATCGGGCCGGCCGATGGTGATCCTCACGCCGGGCGTCGGCGAACGGCCCGCATGCCTTGTTTTCACCGGAGCGCGGCCGCATCTCGTCCGGGCCCGATTCCCCGACCATCGAGACACGCGCTGGCGCGCGTGCCAATCGCCGCGGCGTTCTGGCGTGATTTTCACGGCTGCACGATCGCGGGTCGGCGCAACCCATCCCTGCCGGGCCTGTACTGCATTGCCGGATGCCGCGGACGCAACCGCGAACTGCGCGATCACCCGGTACCCCCTCGAATCCCCAGCCGCCGCCTCCCCAGCCGCTGCGTCAATTCATAAGACGTACAGTTCGCCCGAAATCGCAAATTCGCGCCGAACTGTACTCTTGTGTGCGTATCCGATGTGTGTACTCCGCGCCAACTGTTCTGCTTTTAAGATTCGATCATCAAGTGCACAGTGCCGCAAGCCCAGACGTCACGGGCCGCCCGGCGCATCTTCAAAAGCGAGCCACGGCGATGGAAAAGGCAAAACCGGAGGGAGCAATCAGGCATCACGACAGCCCGGTCGGCGGGCAGAACACGCGCGTATTGGACGCGCGCGGAGGGGCGCGCATGCGCGCGCCGGCAGGGAGCATGCGATGAAGCTCTACGAAAAACTCGCGGACGACATCGAACGCCTGATCCGCCAGGGCGTGTACCGGCACGGCGACCGGATTCCGTCGGTGCGGCAGGCAAGCCAGCAGCACCGGATCAGCATCACGACCGTGCTGCACGCGTACCTGCTGCTCGAAAGCCGCGGGCTGCTGGAAAGCCGTCCGCAGTCGGGGTACTTCGTGAACCTGCGGCGCGACGACAACCATGCACCGGTGCGCGAACTGCGCCCGTCGAAGCCGATCGCGATCTCGTCGTCGGTAGACATGAGCCGGCTCGTGCTGTCGACGCTGCGCTCGATCGGCACCGACGACGCGGTGCCGCTCGGCTCGCCGTACCCCGACCCGAGCCTGTTCCCGTTCGAGAAGCTGAACCGCTACGCGTATGCGGCCGGCCGCGACAAGTCGCTGTGGGGCGTGACCGACGGGCTGCCGCCCGGCCATCCGCGCCTGATCCGGCAGATCGCACGGCGCTACCTGGAAAACGGGATGTCGGTCGACCCGAACGAGATCATCGTGACGGTCGGCGCGACCGAGGCGATCAACCTGTGCCTGCAGGCGGTCGCGAAACCGGGCGACACGATCGCGGTGGAATCGCCGACGTTCTACGCGATGCTGCACGCGATCGAACGGATGGGGATGAAGGCGATCGAGGTGGCGACGCATCCGGAATACGGAATCGACATCGCGGCACTGGCGGCGATCGCGAAGTCGCAGCCGATCGCCGCATGCATGGTGATGCCGAACTTCCAGAATCCGCTCGGTTTCCAGATGCCCGATGAGCGCAAGCGCGAACTGGTTGAGTTCGCAACTAAAATCGACATGCCGATCATCGAGAACGGTGTGTATAACGAACTGTATTTCGGCGAGTCGCATCCGAGCACGCTGAAGTCCTACGACCGCAGTGGAATCGTGCTGCACTGCGCGTCGTTCTCGAAGAGCCTGACGGCCGCGTACCGGATCGGCTGGGCGTTGCCGGGCCGGTATCGCGATCAGGTCGAGAAGCTGAAGTTCCTGAACACACTGGCGACGCCGTCGCTGCCGCAGCTGGCGATCGCCGAGTTTCTCGAACGCGACGGCTACGAGCATCACCTGCGGCGCCTGCGCAAGGCGTATGCGCAACAGGCGAACCTGATGCGCGCGATGGTGTCGCGGTTCTTCCCGGAAGGCACGCGCATCTCGAGCCCGGCGGGCGGCTACGTGCTGTGGGTCGAGTTGCCGGCGCAGGTCGATGCGATGCGGCTGTACCAGCTCGCGCTGGAGCAGGGAATCACGATCGGTCCGGGCTACATGTTCTCGATCACCGACAACTACCGCAATTTCATCCGGCTGAACTACAGCAGCCCGTGGTCGCCCGAGATCGAGCAGGCGGTGATCGCGGTCGGCAAGCTCGCGGCGTCGTGCATGCGGTGAGGCGAAGGCCGGTGCGCGTCGCGTGCGCCGGCCTGCTCGATGCCGATATGCGGGCTGAACCGCGCGCCCGGGCGTCGATGTGCGGCGATCAGCGACTGCCGCGCGCAATGGCCAGCATCACGCCGAAGCCGACGAGCAACACGCCAAACGTGCGATCGATCCAGTGACGCAAGGACAGCAGGCGATCGCGGACGGCGTCGGCGGAGAAACAGAGCGCCACGAGACTGAACCAGCCCGCGTGCGCCAGCGCGATGAACAGGCCGTAGCCGATCTGCACCGGTAATGGCGTGTCGGGGCGGACCGCCTGCATGAACAGGCTGACGATGAACACGGTGGTTTTCGGATTCAGCGCGTTCGTCAGAAAGCCGGTGCGCAGCGCCGCCAGATCCGACAGGGGCGCGGCCTGCGTCGCGGGGCGGCCGTCCACGGGTTTGGCCGCGAGCATCTTCGCGCCGAGGTAGATCAGGTAGAGCGCGCCGACGAGCTTCACGGCATTGAATAGCCACAGCGACTGGCGGATCAGGAGGCCGACGCCGAGCAGCGTGTAGCTCACATGAACCGTCACGCCCAGCCCGATTCCCCACGCGGTGAGCAGGCCCGAGCGGCGCGACAGCATCAGGCTGTTGCGCGTGACCATCGCGAAATCCGGCCCGGGGCTGACGACGGCCAGCAGCGTGATGGTGACTACGACTATCCATTCCGTCATTGCATCGTCCTTTTGAAATTCATCGTGATGAGCGAATATTAGGGATCACGATTCGCGAGGAAAAGCGATGTTTTCTGACCAGGATGGTGAGCCTGACTCACATGAGGTTCGTACCAATCTGCCGTCGTTGATGGCCCTGCGCTGCTTCGAGGCGGCGGCGCGCCATGAGCATTTCAGCCGCGCCGCCGATGAACTGCATCTGACGCACGGCGCCGTCAGTCGCGCGGTGCGTCTGCTCGAGGACGATCTCGGTGTGGCGTTGTTCGAGCGGCGCAGTCGTCGGGTCTTCCTGACCGACGCGGGCCGCAAGCTGGCGCAGGCCGTTCATGACGGCCTGCATCTGATGAAACAGGCCGCGCACGAATTGCGGACCGAGGCGGCCCGCGCGCAGCGTTGGGTGCTGTCGTGCGAACCGACGCTGCTGATGCGCTGGCTGATTCCGCGCTGGCCGGATTTCCAGGCAGCTTACGCGGGCGTCGATATCCATCTCGCCGCGGCGGGCGGCCCGTTCTCGTTCGACAACGGCATCGACATGGCGATCCGCCGCAATGACTTTGCGTGGCCCGCCGGCTATCACGCGGAGCGACTGTTCGCGGAGAAGGTCGGTCCGGTGTGCCGGCCCGACAAGGTCGATGCGTGGTTTTCAGGCAGTCGGCATGACCGCGCGTTGAAGCGGGGCGCGCCGCGACTGCATACCCGGACGCGGCCGGACGCATGGAAGGAATGGGCGGCGGCCGCGCATCAGCCGGCGGGAAGCGGACGCGGGCAGATGTTCGACCATTTCTATTTCAGCCTTCAGGCGGCCGTCGCGGGGCTGGGTGTCGCGATCGGGCCGTGGCATCTCGTTCGCGACGACCTCGAAAGCGGCGTGCTGGTCGCGCCGATGGGTTTCGTCGAAGACGGCTCGCACTATTGCCTGCTGACGCCGGAGCCCGTGAAGGACGGAAGCGCACAAGCGGATCTGCTCGGCTGGCTGAAGGCGATGGCCTGACGTGTGAGCCGGACCGTCTTATAGCGCCAGCGACATCCAAAAATCCAAAAAAATGGCGCCGCGGCCATTCAGCCCGCGGCGCCATTGCGTATCGCCACGACGGGCATCACCCGCCGTAGCGCGACAGCATGCTTAGATCTGCACGGTGTCGGCGACTTCCTTGAAGTCTTCGATCTGGTCGAAGTTCATGTACTGGTAGATCTTGTCGCCGTTTGCCGTGAGCACGCCCATGTCGGCCATGTACTCTTCCTTGGTCGGGATCTTGCCCAGACGCGAGCAGATCGCCGCCAGTTCTGCCGAGCCGAGGTACACGTTCGTGTTCTTGCCGAGACGGTTCGGGAAGTTGCGGGTCGACGTCGACATCACCGTCGCGCCTTCGCGCACCTGCGCCTGGTTGCCCATGCACAGCGAGCAGCCCGGCATTTCGGTGCGCGCGCCGGCCGTGCCGAACACGCCGTAGTGGCCTTCTTCCGTCAGCTGCTTCTGGTCCATCTTGGTCGGCGGCGCGACCCACAGCTTGACCGGAATGTCGCGCTTGCCTTCCAGCAGCTTCGACGCCGCACGGAAGTGACCGATGTTGGTCATGCACGAGCCGATGAACACTTCGTCGATCTTGGCGCCGGCCACGTCGGACAGCGTCTTCACGTCGTCCGGGTCGTTCGGGCATGCGACGATCGGCTCGTGGATGTCGGCGAGGTCGATCTCGATGACGGCCGCGTATTCGGCGTCGGCATCCGGCGCGAGCAGTTGCGGGTCGGCCAGCCACTGCTCCATCGCCGCGATACGGCGCTGCAGGCTGCGCGGATCCTGGTAGCCCTGCGCAATCATCCACTTCAGCAGCGTGATGTTGCTGTTCAGGTACTCGATGATAGGTTCCTTGTTCAGGTGCACCGTGCAACCGGCTGCCGAACGCTCGGCCGACGCATCCGACAGTTCGAACGCTTGCTCGACCTTCAGGTCGGGCAGGCCTTCGATTTCGAGGATGCGGCCCGAGAAGATGTTCTTCTTGCCTTGCTTCGCGACCGTCAGCATGCCTTGCTTGATCGCGTACAGCGGAATCGCGTTGACGAGGTCACGCAGCGTGACGCCCGGCTGCATCTTGCCCTTGAAGCGGACCAGCACCGATTCCGGCATGTCCAGCGGCATCGTGCCGGTGGCGGCCGCGAACGCGACCAGGCCCGAGCCTGCCGGGAAGCTGATGCCGATCGGGAAGCGCGTGTGCGAGTCGCCGCCGGTGCCGACGGTGTCGGGCAGCAGCATGCGGTTCAGCCACGAGTGGATCACGCCGTCGCCCGGACGCAGCGCGATGCCGCCACGCGTGCTGATGAAGTTCGGCAGCGTCTGGTGCGTCTTCACGTCGACGGGCTTCGGATAAGCGGCGGTGTGGCAGAACGACTGCATCACGAGGTCGGCCGAGAAGCCGAGGCACGCCAGATCCTTCAGTTCGTCGCGGGTCATCGGGCCCGTGGTGTCCTGCGAGCCGACCGAGGTCATCTTCGGTTCGCAGTACGTGCCCGGGCGCACGCCCTGGCCTTCCGGCAAACCGCATGCGCGGCCGACCATCTTCTGCGCGAGCGAGAAGCCCTTGCCGCTGTCGGCCGGCTGGTGCGGCAGGCGGAACAGCGTCGACGGTGCGAGGCCCAGCGCTTCACGCGCCTTCGCGGTCAGGCCGCGGCCGATGATCAGCGGAATGCGGCCGCCGGCGCGCACTTCGTCGAACAGCACGTCGGACTTGACCTGGAATTCGGCGATCACGTTGCCGTCCTTCAGCGCCTTGCCTTCGTACGGGCGCAGTTCGACCACGTCGCCCATGTTCATCTGCGACACGTCGAGTTCGATCGGCAGCGCGCCGGCGTCTTCCATCGTGTTGTAGAAGATCGGGGCGATCTTGCCGCCGAGGCACACGCCGCCGAAGCGCTTGTTCGGCACGAACGGGATGTCTTCGCCGGTGAACCACAGCACCGAGTTGGTGGCCGACTTGCGCGAGGAGCCGGTGCCGACCACGTCGCCGACGTAGGCGACCAGGTGACCCTTTTCCTTCAGCGATTCGATGAACTTGACCGGGCCGCGCTTGCCGTCTTCTTCCGGCGTGATTCCGGGGCGCGCGTTCTTCAGCATCGCCAGCGCGTGCATCGGGATGTCCGGGCGGGTGGTGGCGTCCGGGGCCGGCGACAGGTCGTCGGTGTTGGTTTCGCCCGTGACCTTGAACACGGTGATGGTCAGGCTTTCCGGCACTTCCGGACGGCTCGTGAACCATTCGGCGTCGGCCCAGCTCTGCAGCACGGCCTTCGCGTGCGCGTTGCCCTGGTCGGCGAGTTCCTTCACGTCATGGAACTGGTCGAACATCAGCAGGGTTTTCTTCAGCGCGTCGGCAGCGACGGCCGCGACCGCTTCGTCGGACAGCAGCTCGATCAGCGGCTGGATGTTGTAGCCGCCGAGCATCGTGCCGAGCAGCTCGGTCGCGCGCTCGCGCGAGATCAGCGGGCAGGCCGTCTCGCCCTTCGCGACGGCGGCCAGGAAGCCGGCCTTCACGCGCGCGGCTTCGTCGACGCCGGCGGGCACGCGGTGGGTGATCAGGTCGAGCAGCGTCTGCTCTTCGCCTGCGGGCGGGTGCGCCAGCAGTTCCACCAGTTCGGCGGTTTGCTGGGCCGTCAGCGGCAGGGGGGGAATACCGAGCGCGGCGCGGGCGGCCACGTGAGCACGAAAGTTTTCAAGCATGGGGGACCTGCTGAGATTGCGTTTCAGGGGAAGGGCTTTCCAGGCACGCCGAGGCTGCTGTTCCGGACACTGCTTCACTGCTTGGACGGGATTCTAGTCGCAATATGGTCAGGCGTCAAATGTCTTATGTCTTATATAAGAGTTGCGGCGCGTGGCGGCTGAGCCGTCTTGCCGGGTATCCGGCGGGGGCGCATCGAAGCTGGATGCGAAGCGGGCGGAAAATCGCGAACTGCGTGGGCCGGAGCGGGACGGTTCGACGCAGGGGCGTGATCGTGAATTTGGGCCGTCGCTACGATGCCCTGACGGCGGGACGGCATTTCGCTTGCCCTTGGTGCGACGCTTGCCGGGGCAGCTTCCAGCTCCTATATCATTCGGGTCTGTCCATGCGGGGGAGCTGTACTCGCAGGCCGAAGGGCGGATTTCTCATGCCCGCATGCCGTCGAAGGCATCGATAGATTTTGGATATGCACCGGGAGTCGCTACGTGGAAAAGTCTGAGTTGCGGAATGATCTAGTGGAGTTGCGCGAACTCGTCCGCCAGTTCGTCGACGAGCGCGACTGGGACAAATTCCACACGCCGAAGAACCTGGCGACAGCGCTCAGCATCGAAGCGAGTGAATTGCTGGAGCCGTTTCAATGGCTCGTTTCGGGCGACAAGAGCGAACTTGGCGAAGCCAACCTGACGGCCGTCCGTCACGAGATGGCCGACGTATTGGTGTATCTGGTTCGCCTCGCGGACAAGATGGATGTCGATCTTTTTCAGGCGGTGCTTGAGAAGATGGAGCTCAACCGGGCAAAGTATCCGGCTGACAGAGTGAGGGGCGACTCGCGAAAATACTCTGAATATAAAAATCAGGAGAAATGAGGCTGGATGCAGGTCACGGCAAGTCGCGTGGCTTGATGATCCATTTGCCTGTTTCGTTGGCGGGGTTCATGACAACTTCGTTGCGACCGGAGATGTAGTCGACCCCAATTTGGGGGCTGGATGCAGCCTTTTCGTACGCGCGCATCGCGTTCTACATGACGCCGTTGTTCGGCACGCGCAAAGGCGCGCCGACGACGGCCGAAACCCCGAACCTGCTCGCCCGGCGCGAACGGATGCCCGCGCGTCCGGCCGTGCGGAAAGCGGCCGGCGCGCCGGCCGGCTACCCGACGTCGATCGACTACCCGTCCCGGATTTTCTTCGCGAGCTCGTCTAGCCGCCAGTCAGGCATCGGGCAGCCTAAGCCCGCCGGTCGCCGCCCGATGCGAACGGATCACCCGCCCGTCACCGGCGGGAAAAACGCCACCTCGCTATCCTCCCGCACGACGAATCCCCCGGTCACCATCTCGAGATTCACGGCCGCCCGCACGGGCCGGTCCATCCGCAACGCTTCGCCGCTGCGCGCGTCGCGTGCGGCGAGCGTGCCGCGCAGCGCGTCGACGGTGACCTCGTGCGCATCGATCTCGACGACTTCCTGATCGATATGCAGCTGTTCGCGAATGCTCGCAAAGTATTTGATCGTCAGCTTCATTGAAATGTCCCGGGCGAAATCGGCGGAATGGGCGAAACGGGCGGAATCGGCAACGCATCGACCGGCACGCTCAACCCCATCGCCGCATCGCCTGATCGTCGTGCGCCTTCGGCTCGACCCAGCCGGCCACGCCGTCGTGCCGGATCTCCTTCTTCCAGAACGGCGCATGCGTCTTCAGGAAGTCCATGATGAATTCACACGCATCGAATGCCGACGCACGATGCGCGGCGGCCACCACGACGATCACGACCGGCTGGCCGAGCGGAATGCGCCCGACGCGATGCACGATCCTGACCGCTTCGAGCCGCCAGCGCGCGCTGGCTTCCTCGACGATGCTCCAGAGCGCCTGCTCGGTCATCGTCGGATAGTGCTCGACTTCGAGTGCGATCACGTCGTCGACGTCGCCTTCGTTGCGCACGACACCGATGAAATTCACGACCGCGCCGACATTCGGATTCCGAACGATCGGCGCGATCTCGGTTCCAGCGTCGATCGCCGCGTACTGCACACGCACCTCGAAGCCGGCGGCAATCGCCGGCGGCGGCTCGGCGTGCGGCTCGGCGGGTTCGGCATGGGTGGCGTCACGCGACGGATCGTCGGGTGACGCGGCACGGGATTCGGTGAAACTCGTCATGACGGTTCTCCAGTAAGCGGTGCGCGCCGCCGAGCGCGGCAGCCGTCAGCCGCCGACGAGCGACATGCGCACGGTCGGATAGGTCTTGCCCGACGGCCGGGCCGCACGCGTGGCGCGCCGCTCGGAATAGCGGTCGTCACGCCGCGTCCAGCGCGCGCGCACGGCGTCGGCGAGGTGGTCGACCGATGCGCCGTCGTCGAGCCACGGCCGCAGGTCGGTGCCCTGCATCGCGAACAGGCATGTATAGAGCTGGCCGTCGGCCGACACGCGGGCGCGCGAGCACGTGCCGCAGAACGGATGCGACACGCTCGCGATGAAGCCGACCTCGCCCGCGCCGTCGATGTGCCGGCAGCGGATGGCGGTGGCGTCGTGGCCGGGTTCGCCGACGAGCACGAGCGGATAGCTCGCGTCGATGCGTTCGCGCATCCGCGCGGCCGGCACGACCTTGTCGCCGGACCACGCGCTCGCGCCGCCGACGTCCATGTATTCGATGAAGCGCACGGCCACGCCGCTATGACGGAAGTGGCGCACGAGCGGCAGGATCTGGTCGTCGTTCGCACCGCGCTCGATCACGGCGTTGACCTTCACGGGCGCGAGCCCGGCCGCCTGCGCAGCCTCGATGCCGGCCAGCACGCGCGCGACCGGCACGTCGGTGTCGGTCATCCGGCGGAACACGGCATCGTCGATCGCGTCGAGGCTCACGGTCACGCGCGACAGGCCCGCATCGCGCAGCGTGCGTGCCTTCGCGGCGAGCAGCGAACCGTTGGTCGTCAGCGCGATTTCGACGGGCTTGCCGTCGACGGTCGTCAGCGTCGCGAGCCGTTCGATCAGCGCTTCGAGATTGCGGCGCAGCAGCGGCTCTCCGCCGGTGAGGCGGATCTTCTCGACGCCGAGCGAGACGAACGCGCGCGCGATCTTCTCCAGTTGCGCGAACGACAGCCGCTCGGACGACGGCATGAACGCATAGTCGGGCCCGAAGCTGTCGCGCGGCATGCAATAGCCGCAGCGGAAGTTGCACTGGTCGATGACGGACAGCCGCAGATCGCGCAGCGGCCGCGCGAGCGTGTCGAGCGGGCGGGAGAAGGCGCCGGGCGATGCGCCGCCGGATGCAATGGCGGCCGGAGCGGAAGCGATGGCATTCACGATCGGTTTTTCGACCTGCATGAAGTGAGCGGAGCGGCGTCGCCGATCGGCCGCCTGTGTGCCGACGTGTCGGCGCACGGGTCGTGACGAGCCTCTTCGTGAGGATAGTCCGCCGGATTTTCCCGACAGGGACACAATCCCGCCCGAAATGCAGGAATACAGTTCGTGATCCTGCCTGCACGCAAGGCGGACATGACGCTCATCGGCATGCTCACGCAAGCCAGTGCGCGAAATCGTAATACGGCACCGCGTCGCCGCGCGCGATGCGTCGGCCGGCCGGCAGCCGCGCGAGCCCGCTCGCCTGAACGAGCGATTGCAGCGTGCCGGCGCCTTGTTGCCGCAGCGTATCGAGTACGGGCGCGCCATTGGCGTCGAGGGTGCGGCGCACGCGGACGACGCGCTCGCGCTGCGCATCGGGTTCGACGTCGATGTCGATCGGCAGCGACGGCACGGCCGGCAGGCAGTCGTCGCGCCCCTGCAGGCAGCGGATCAGCGGCGCGACGAACAGCGCGAACGCGGTCATCGCGGCGCCCGGATTGCCGGGCAGCAGCACCACGGGCCGTTCGTCGAGCCGCGCGAGCGCGACCGGCTTGCCGGGTTTCATCCGCACGCCCGACACCACGAACGCGGCGCCGAGCGCGGTCAGCGCGGGACGCAGCAGGTCCTTGTCGCCGACCGATGCACCGCCGACGCAGACGACCAGGTCGCAGCGCGCGGCCATGCCGCGCAGCGCCTGATCGACGGCGGCCGGCGTGTCGGCGGCGTGCTCGCTCGCCGCGACGCCGGCACCGGTTCCCGACACCAGCGCGGCGAGCATCGGCGCGTTGCTGTTGTAGATCTGCTGCGGCGCGCGCGGCTGGCCGCACGGGACGAGCTCGTCGCCGGTCGTCAGGATGCCGACCCGCAGCGGCGGCCGCACGTCGATGCGCGCGCAACCCTGCGCGGCGGCGACGCCGACGTGCATCGCGCCGAGCCGCATGCCGGCCGGCATCAGCAGGGCGCCCGCGCGCACTTCCTCGCCGCGGCGGCGGATATGCGATCCGCTGCGCTGCGGTGTGTCGAACGCAACCCAGCCATCCTGTTCGTGCGCGTGCTCCTGCATCACGACGGTGTCGGCGCCCGGCGGAATCAGGCTGCCGGTAAAGATGCGCGCGGCGGTGCGCGGCGCGAGCGGCGCCGGCGCGTCGCCCGCATAGCAGCGCTGCGCGACGCGCAGCGGCTCGCCGTGTTCGAGGTCCGCGTGACGGACCGCGTAGCCGTCCATCGCGCTCTGGTCGGCGGGCGGCTGGTCGAGCACGGCGGTGAGCGGCGTGGCGAGCACGTGGCCGGCCGCCTGCGCGACCGGGATGGAGACGGCCGCATGCGACGGCGCGAATACGCCGGCGAACTGCCGTTGGGCGGTGTCGAAATCGGTCAGGGGTTTCATCAAGCGGTGAGCGCCTGCGCTTGCGCAGGCGTCGGTTCGGGTAACGGGAGCGGGTCGGGCGACACGTATTCGACGAAGCCGTCGTTGCGGCAGAAGCCGAGCAGCCGCACGCCGGCTTCGCGGGCGACGTCGATCGCGAGCGAGGTCGGCGCCGAGATCGTCGCGATCATCGGGATGCCGACGCGTGCCGCCTTGCGCACGAGCTCGTAGCTCGCCGCGGCTGGACAGGAACACGAAGCCCGCGCCCAGGTCGGCGCGGCGCCGCGCGAGCCGGCCGATCAGCTTGTCGAGCGCGTTGTGGCGGCCGACGTCCTCGACGACTTCCAGCAACGTGCCGTCGCGCTCGCACCACGCGGCCGCGTGGATGCCGCCGGTCGCGTGCATCAGCGGCTGCGCTGCGGCAGGCGCGGCGCGCGCGCGACGGCGTCGGCGCCGATGCCGGCCGCCGCGCCCGCGCCGCGAGGCGCGGCGGATGCAGGTCGAGCTGCGCGATGCTTCGATCCCGCAGACGCCGCAGCCGGTGCGGCCGGCCAGCGCGCGCCGGTGCGCTTCAGCGCCATGAACGCCTGCTGCGCCACGGTGAGCCGCACTTCGGCGCTGCCGGGCCGGCATTCGCTTTCGATATCGAAGACGTCCGACGCGCGCTCGACGATCCCTTCGCTCAGCGCGAAGCCGAGGCCGAACGCGTCGAGGTCGATCGGCGTCGCCATCATCACCGTGTGCGCGATGCCGTTGAATACGAGTGCAACCGGCGTTTCGTCGACGACGCGATCGACGGTGTCCCGCGCGTCGCCGGCACGATGACGCGTCACATGACACGCGCGGGTGCCGGCCGGATCGTCGGGGCGGTCGCTGGGCTCCATGCGGGTTTCTCCAGGGGGATCGGCCGGCGCGGGCGCCGGGCGATCGAAACGGATTCTGCAGGGGCGGTGCGCGGGGTCGCGCTCGCTCGCCACGGGCAGGCCAGGAGCCGATGGTACGGGCGTTCGGCGGTGCCGCGGATGCACAGCGTTGCAGAGCGGAAAGCAGTACAGCTGAGGGCCTCGCGGCGCCGAAACGGGTTTTCCGTACACACATCTTCGGCCCCGGGGAAAGCACAGTTTCAGCGCACGTCCGCGCGATTGCGAGTATCGTCTGAAACGCGATATCGTCATTCACGCTTCGTTGCCGTGCACTGCGATCCGTCGTTGTGTGCACGTGCCGTCGCGAAGCCGTCGCGCGATTTCCTGCTTCGAGCTGACGTCCTCACAACCACGAGCAAATTACGGTCATGGAAATCTTCGATGCGTTCCATCTCGCCCGATTGCAATTCGCGTTCACGGTGTCGTTCCACATCGTGTTTCCGGCGATCAGCATCGGCATGGCGAGCTTCCTGGCGGTGCTGGAGTGGCGTTATCTCGTCACCGGCGACGCCGCCTACAAATCCATGTTCCAGTTCTGGTCGAAGATCTTCGCGATCGGCTTCGGGATGGGCGTCGTCTCCGGCGTCGTGATGGCCTACGAGTTCGGCACGAACTGGGCGGGCTTCTCGCGCGTCGCGGGCAACATCACCGGCCCGCTGCTCACGTACGAAGTCCTGACGGCCTTCTTCCTCGAAGCCGGCTTCCTCGGCGTGATGCTGTTCGGCTGGCAGCGCGTCAGCCCGCGCGCGCACTTCTTCGCGACGCTGATGGTCGCGGTCGGCACGCTGATCTCGACGTTCTGGATCCTCGCGTCGAACAGCTTCATGCAGACGCCGCAGGGCTACAAGATCGAGAACGGGCTCGTCGTGCCGGTCGACTGGTTCAAGATTATCTTCAACCCGTCGTTCCCGTATCGCCTCGTGCACATGACGATCGCCGCGTTCATCGTCGCGGGCTTCATCGTCGCCGCGTGCGGCGCGTGGCACCTGCTGAAGGGGCGCCGCGACGAGCCGGTCAAGCGCAGCTTCTCGATGGCGCTTTGGATGCTGCTGCTGCTCGCGCCGATCCAGATCGTCGTCGGCGACGCGCACGGGCTGAACACGCGCGAATACCAGCCGGCGAAGATCGCGGCGATCGAGGGGCTGTGGGAAACCGAGAAGGGCGGCACCGCGCTGAACCTCGTCGGGCTGCCCGACATGCAGGCCGAGACGACGCGCTATGCGATCCAGGTGCCGCACCTCGGCAGCCTGATCCTCACGCACAGCTGGAGCGGCGAGATTCGCGGGCTGAAGGAATTCCCGGCGCAGGACCGTCCGTATTCGCCGATCGTGTTCTGGACCTTCCGGATCATGGCCGGCCTCGGGATGCTGATGCTGCTCACCGCGCTGCTCGGCCTGCTGCTGAGAAAGGGCGGACGCCTGTATGAAACGCGCTGGTTCCAGTGGTTCGTCGTGTGCATGGGGCCGTCGGGCATCGTCGCGCTGCTGGCCGGCTGGATCACGACCGAGGTCGGGCGGCAGCCGTGGACCGTCTACGGCGTGCTGCGCACCGTCGATTCGGTCGCGCCGCTCAGCGCGCAGCAGGTCGGCGTGTCGCTGCTGATCTTCGTGGTCGTGTATTTCCTGGTGTTCGGAACGGGTATCTACTACATGCTGAACCTGATGAAGCGCGGACCGGCTGCCCACGCCGGATACATCGAGCTGCACCGGCATCCGGGGCTGCGCAAGAGCGCGCTGTCCACGCCGCTGAACGTCACCGAAGCGGAGTAAGCCATGCAGATCGATCTTCCTGTCGTGTGGGCCGCGATCATCGGCCTCGGCGTGTTCCTCTACGTGATGCTGGACGGCTTCGACCTCGGCATCGGCCTGCTGTTTCCGTTCTTCGACGCCAAGGTCGAACGCGAAGTCATGCTGAATACCGTCGCGCCGGTGTGGGACGGCAACGAGACCTTTCTGGTGCTCGGCGGCGCGGGCCTGTACGGCGCATTCCCGGTCGTCTACTCGACGCTGTTGCCGGCGAACTACCTGCCGCTGATCCTGATGGTGGTCGGGCTGATCTTCCGCGGCGCGGCGTTCGAGTTGCGCGCGAAGGCGAACCGCACGCAACACCTGTGGGATCTCGCGTTCATCGGCGGCTCCGCGCTGGCCGCGTTCTGCCAGGGCGTCACGCTGGGTTCGCTGTTGCAGGGCATCCGGATCGTGAACAACCAGTTCGCGGGCGGGCCGTTCGACTGGCTGTCGCCGTTCAGCCTGTTCTGCGGGATCGGCGTGCTCGTCACCTATGCGACGCTCGGCTGCGGCTGGCTGATCCTGAAGGTCGACGGTGAATTGCAGCGCAAGATGCGCGTGCTGATGAAGCCGCTCGCGGGCGTGCTGCTCGCCGTGATGGGCGTGGTCAGCCTGTGGACCGTGATCGGGCTGCCGGCCGTCGCGCACCGCTGGTTCGGCAGCGGCAACCTCGGCTGGTTCCTGCCGGTGCCGGTCCTCGTCGTCGCATGCGTGTGGGGCATCTTCCATACGCTGAAGCGCCGGCACGAGGCAACGCCGTTCCTGCTGACGCTCGCGCTCGTGTTCCTCGGCTATACCGGCCTCGTGATCAGCATCTGGCCGAACATCGTGCCGCCGTCGCTGACGATCTGGGATGCGTCGTCGAGCCATTCGAGCCAGCTGTTCGCGCTCGTCGGCACCGTGATCGTGCTGCCGATCATCCTCGTGTACAACGCGTTGCAGTACCGCGTGTTCCGCGGCAAGGTGCGCGAGGGCGACGCCGGCTATCACTGACCGGCGCGGCCGGTGACGGCGCGCGGTGTGCGGCGTGCGCGGGCGTATCATCTCGCGCAGCCGCCGTGCGGCTCGTCACCCGGCCCGGTAGCGATCGGACAGCGGCCCGCCACGCGCGGGCCGTCGCACATCGGGCGGCGGCGCTCCGCATTGCGTATTTCCTTGGCAGTCGAGACAACACCATGATCGTCAGACCACGACAAAACTGGCTCAGGATGCTGTTCGTATGGAACGGCTCCGTGCTGCAGTCGATCATTCCGCAACTCGGGTTCATGGCGGTCGTCAGCACGCTGGCGGTCTTCACGAACGGGCGCATCTTCGGCGAGAAGATTCCGCTGAACACCGCGCCGTTCACGCTGTTCGGGCTCGCGCTCGCGATCTTTCTCGCGTTTCGCAACAACGCGAGCTTCGAGCGCTTCAAGGAGGCGCGGCTTCTGTGGGGCAACCTGCTGATCGCCGCGCGCACCGTCACGTCGCAACTGCGGCGCTACCTGCCCGACAGCGTCGGCGACGCGGAGTGCAACCGGCTCGCCGATCTGCTGATCGCGTTCACGTATGCGCTGAAGCATCAGCTGCGTCATACCGATCCGGCGCAAGACCTGCAGCGGATTCTCGGCGCCGAGCGCGCCGCCGCGTTCGCGCACAAGTGCTACCAGCCCGTCGCGATTCTCGACGAACTGCGCGGCGGGATCGTCCGCGCGCTGGGCCGCGCGCCCGGCAGCGACGCGACGTGCTGGATGTTCGATGCGCAGCTGGTCGAACTCGGCAAGGCGGTGGGCGGCTGCGAGCGGATCCTGACGACGCCGATTCCGTTCTCGTACAGCGTGCTGCTGCATCGCACCGTCTATGCTTATTGCGTGCTGCTGCCGTTCGGCCTCGTCGATTCGACGGAGTTTTTCACGCCGCTGATTTGCGTGTTCATTTCGTACACGCTGATCGCGCTCGAAGCGATCGCGAACGAGGTCGCGGAGCCGTTCGGCCTCGCGCCGAACGCGCTCGCGCTCGATGCGATGGCGCGCACGATCGAACGGTCGGTGCTCGAGCTGGGCGATCGCGCGATGCCGGAGGAATTCGTGCCGGCATCGACGTATCAGATCACGTGAGCGGCACGGCGACGACGCGCGCGGCGGCACGCGTGATTCGGAGAACATCACATGCGCATCTACGTGACGAGCATCTTTGTCGACGATCAGGACAAGGCACTCGCGTTCTATACCGACACCCTCGGCTTCCGGTTGAAGAACAACGTGCCGGTGGGCGAGTACCGCTGGCTGACGGTCGTGTCGAAGGACCAGCCTGACGGCACCGAGCTGATGCTCGAGCCGAGCCATCATCGCGCGGTCGGGCCTTATCGTCAGGCGCTCTACGAGGACGGCATTCCGGCGGCGTCGTTCCAGGTCGACGATCTCGACGCGGAGTTCGCGCGGCTCGACGCGCTCGGCGTGCGCTTCACGCTGGCGCCGATGGACGCGGGGCCCGTGCGCGTCGCGGTGCTCGACGATACGTGTGGCAACCTCGTGCAGCTGATGCAGATGAAGTGACGCGTGGCGCGCGCGGTGTTCGACGCGCCGATCAAAGCGTCGGTGACGCTGCGTGAGGTTCAGTTCCTGATCGCATCCGCGTCCCACGCACCCAGCGCGATGGCTTTGCCCAGCATGCCGACGGTCAACGCGTCTCGATCGAACGTATGGGGCTTCCTGAGAATGAACTTGCGAACCAGGTGATACAGGAGCCCTTCACCCTCCATCAGGAAGTAACGCCCGAAATCGCAGTCGCCGCGATCCACACCGAATCGCGCGAAGAAGCGCTCCATGAAGATGTCCGCGTCGTCTCCGGTTTGTCCGAGATCGTCGGCGATCGAGGTCTCCGCGGTAATCCGCTGTTTGCTCGATACTGCCGCCTCCTCGCGAACGAATGCTTCCAGTGCTTCCCAAATGTGGCGGTCGTCCGTCATGGAATCCTGTCCTCCGGTTTTGCGATCTGGTTGTACCGGTAGCCGGTTCGAAGTGACATGTTTGTGTAGACTCGTGCTCGTTCAACGGAGCCAATCCCATGCAACTTCTCGACCACGTGTCCATCGGCGTTCCTGATATCGACCGGGCACGCCCCTTCTACGACGGTGTCATGGCCGCACTAGGCGCGGCCAAGGTTTACGACCGGCCCAACGCACTCGGCTATGGCGAACGCTGCAATGCAAACGACACCGCCTCGACTTTCCTGGCCGTGTATCTCGATCCCGCCGAAGTCGGAACGAGCAAGCGGCACTGGTGCTTCAAGGCCGCTTCTCGCGAGCAGGTACATGCATTTTTCGAGGCAGGGCTCTGCGCGGGCGGGCAGTCCGACGGCGATCCCGGATTGAGGCCGCATTATCACGCCGACTACTACGCGGCGTTTCTCGTCGACCCTGCCGGCAACCGGATCGAGGCCGTGTGCCACGCAGCGCCGTCGGCGCACGAGCGGTCGTGACGGTGCTTGCGGACGACTGACCGCGGCTTCGCGGTGTGCCGGTGGACATCGGGGTAAGCGCGGCGCCGGCATCGTGCCACGCCACGCCGCCCGGCCGCGTTTGCCGCGCACGGCTCAATCGAAATACGTGAGCCCCATCGCGCCTTTCACCTCGGCCAGCGTCGCGCCGGCCACCTCGCGCGCATGCATCGTGCCGCGCTTCAGGATCGCCATCACCTCCGCCTTGTCCGCCTCGAATTCGCGGCGGCGCGCACGGATCGGCTCGATCAGCGCCTGCAGCCGCTCGTTCAGCACGCGCTTGACGACGCTGTCGCCGAGGCCGCCGCGGCGATAGTGCGCCTTCAGTTCGTCGACCTTCTGCACGTCGGGCTCGAACGCGTCGAGGAACGTGAACACGACGTTGCCTTCGACCTGGCCGGGATCGCTGACGCGCAGGTGGTTCGGGTCCGTGTACATGTCCTTCACGGCCTGCGTGATCTCGTCCGGCGTCGAGCCGAGCGTGATCGCGTTGCCGAGCGACTTGCTCATCTTCGCCTTGCCGTCGATGCCCGGCAGCCGCGTGACCGCCGACAGCACGGCCTCGCATTCCACCAGCACCGGCTTGTCGACCGTCGCGTTGAAGCGGCGCACGAGTTCGTTGGTCTGTTCGATCATCGGCAACTGGTCGTCGCCGACCGGCACGTGCGTCGCCTTGAACGCGGTGATGTCGGCGGCCTGGCTGACGGGGTAGGTCAGGAAGCCGGCCGGGATGTCGCGCTCGAAGCCGCGCAGGCGGATCTCTTCCTTGATGGTCGGATTGCGCTCGAGGCGCGCGACCGTCACGAGGTTGAGCAGGTATTGCGACAGCTCGGCGAGCTCGGGCACCTGCGACTGGACGACGATCGTCGAGATCGCCGCGTCGATGCCGACGGCCAGGTAGTCGAGCGCGACCTCGATCACGTTCTCGGTGACGCGCTGGCGACGGCCCATGTTGTCGGTCAGCGCCTGCGTGTCGGCGAGCAGCAGGAACTGCGTCGCGTCGTGCTGCATCTGCACGCGCGCGCGCAGCGAGCCGATGTAGTGGCCGAGATGCAGCGGGCCGGTCGTGCGGTCGCCGGTGAGGATGGTCGGTCGGGTCGGGTGCGTCATGGTGTGGATTGGCTCCGGGTTATCGAAGCCACCAGCCATGATTCGGGCGCAGAAACGACAATGCCGCCATGGCTGGCGGCATCACGTTCGGGACATGCAAAAGGAAACGGGCCGCCTGGGTCAGGCGCGCCACCAGCGATGCACGTTCGGCGAGGCAGGTTTGGTTTCCATTGCGCGAGTATAGCGTAGTGCGGGGATGGGCGTGCTGCGTCAGCGTATGACCGACTCCATCGCGAGGTAGGCGGTTTCGGCCGACGGCCACAGCAGGTACAGCAAGCCGGCCATCAACAGCAGCGCGCCGGCGCGTACCAGCGGCGTGCGGTCGATCTCGCCCAAGGTGCGGATGTGCTGCTTGAGTTTCTTCATGCTTGCAGGCGCAACGTGCGCTACTCCAACGGTTGCTGCAACGGGTCGGGTGGGGCCGACGCCGGGGTGTTGCGGGGTTCGACGGGGGGCTGAGCCGGTGGCTCGGCGCGGCAAGGGATCGCGTGCGGGAGATCGAAAAGGGGAACGATCAGGTGCGCCGGATGCGTCTCGCCTAGTGATGCGCATCCTACCAGTTCGACGGCGTGCGCATAGTCAAGAATTGTGGGGTGGGGGACAGGTTAAAGGGACGCAACGTAAAATCAGCGGCATATGAACGGAGATGCTGTCCCGACTGCGGACCATTGCCGACGGCCCATGAAATTGCCGGATGAGGGCCTTGTCAGCAGGCCGTTTGTGCCGTTCCATACTGCGCACGTGACCGTGCATTCATTTCTTGTCGTGCAAGGTATTCGATATCGTGCGAATTCGATTGCGTCTGATTACCGCGGACCGTGGCCGGCAGATCCGATTGGCTTCCGTTCTTCTGATCGTTGGATGTGCCGCCTGTTCAAGGAACGATTCGCTTCCTCGCAACATGTCGCTGACTGCGTTCAATCCGCACCGCGAAGCGTTCGAATGCAAGCATGAAGCCGACGTTGTTCCTCGGATCGATCCAGAGGCAGATCGTTGGAATACGCGAGCGATCGCGCTCACCAGTTCGTTGCTGTGGCCGGATCAGCGCGACTATAGGGGGGCCGTCGAGTTATGGGCGAAGGCCGCCGAGCGCAAACACTGGAAGGCGATGCTGAATCTGGCGAATGCGTATGCTCGCGGCGAAGGCGTGGATGGTGATTCCGAACATGCTGTTCAAATCGCTGAACAGGCGATGAAACTCGGCATTCCGGCGGCCTACGATCTGATGGGCACGTATTACATGGACGGGATGGGGGTGAAGCAGGATGCGAGCAGAGCCTATGCATTCTGGCAACTGGCTGCGGATATGGGGAGTCCGAATGCGATGGCATATCTTGGGGGCAAGATGGACGCGATTTATGACGATCCCAAAGCAGGCTTTTGGGGTAATCGCAAGATTGCGCTTCAAATGCTGGAATGCGGTGTCGCGCAGGGTAACGGGCGTGCAGCATATGAACTGGGGACGACGATCATCGGTGATCGCCCAGAATTGGGCGAGAACAACCAACGTGCACTCAAAACCTTGCATGCGGGTGTGAAATTTGGGAGCGCCGAAAGTGCCGGATGGTTGAGCGCTTCATTTGGCAAGGGTGATCCGTTGGTCGGCCATGTCAAGGACGAGGCACGCGCCGAACGCTACGGAATTCTCGCCGACCGCCTCGAGCGCGATCCGGACCTTCGTCTGCCAAACCTTGACAAGGTCGTGCCGCTGCCGCCGGCCAAACTGCCCAAGTGGGACGGCAACAAAGCGACATTGATCGATGCGGCGAAACCGGCGCTGCCGGTTTCGGACACGCTTCCCGTTTCCGCCGGGCATCGCATCGACCGTGCACATACGCAGGAATAGCGTTGGGCAGTCTGGGCCGAACGCGGTGCTCTATGCCCGTTCCGCCAGCCGTGCTCGATCGCCCCAGCTTTTTTCTCGTCAACAACCACAAAAATGATCGTTTCGCCCTAGCGAGCCTGTCAGCAGAATGTCTCCATTCCCCCTCGCGCGACGACACGAGCATCGCCGCGAGCCGCACTTCAAGGAGACAGCCGTGGCAGTGGAAACAACCTCAATCGATACGCTGGTCGTCGGGGCCGGCCAGGCCGGCGTGGCCATGAGCGAGCACCTGGGCAAGCTCGGCGTGCCGCATCTCGTGCTGGAACGCGACCGCATCGCCGAGCGCTGGCGCACCGGGCGTTGGGATTCGCTGGTCGCGAACGGCCCCGCGTGGCACGACCGCTTTCCGGGCCTCGAATTCGACGGCCTCGATCCCGATGCGTTCGCCACGAAGGACCAGGTCGCCGACTATTTCGAAGCCTATGCGCGCAAGTTCGACGCGCCGATCCGCACCGGCGTCGAAGTGAAGAACGTCGTGCGCAACACGGGCAAGCCGGGGTTCATCGTCGAAACCTCGGAGGGCACGATCGAGGCGAACCGCGTGGTCGTCGCGACGGGCCCGTTCCAGCGTCCGGTCATCCCGCCGATCGCGCCGGACGACGCCAGCCTCGTGCAGATCCACTCCGCCGACTATCGCAATCCGGCGCAATTGCCGGACGGTGCGGTGCTGGTGGTCGGCGCGGGTTCGTCGGGCGTGCAGATCGCCGACGAGCTGCAGCGCGCGGGCCGGCAGGTCTACCTGTCGGTCGGCCCGCATGACCGCCCGCCGCGCGCGTATCGCGGCCGCGATTTCTGCTGGTGGCTCGGCGTGCTCGGCGAATGGGACAAGGAAGTCGCGACGCCCGGACGCGAACACGTGACGATCGCGGTGAGCGGTGCGCGCGGCGGCCACACGGTCGATTTCCGCGCACTCGCGCACCAGGGCGTGACGCTCGTGGGGCTGACGAAATCGTTCGACGGCGGCGTCGCGGTGTTCGAACGCGATCTCGCGGTCAATCTCGCCCGCGGCGACGAGAACTACCTGTCGCTGCTCGACGCGGCCGACGCATACGCGGCACGCAACGGCCTCGACCTGCCCGAGGAACCAGAAGCGCGCCGCATCCTGCCGGATCCGGATTGCGTCGCGCAGCCGATCCTCGCGCTCGACCTGGCCGGCGCCGGCGTCACGTCGATCGTCTGGGCGACGGGCTACGCGGTCGACTACGGCTGGCTGAACGTCGACGCGTTCGCCGCGAATGGCAAACCGCAGCATCAGCGCGGCGTGTCGAAAGAGCCGGGCATCTATTTCCTCGGACTGCCGTGGCTGTCGCGACGCGGCTCCAGCTTCATCTGGGGCGTGTGGCACGATGCAAAACATATCGCTGACCACATCGTCACGCAGCGCAAGTACCTCGACTATCACGACGCGTCGCGACGCCGCGCCGAGACGCGCACCGCGCACGACGACACGGCGCACACGGCGCAGGTCGATGCCTGCCCGCTCGTCGACGCGATCGACTGATACGCGCTCACGCCACGGCCCGCGCGCGGCAAGCAGCCCGGACGCGGCGCCCTCGCTACAACCCGAACCCGCCGCGACAGCTTCCGCTGCGGCGGGCGCACCCACCGTCAATCGAAGGACCTCGATGAGCCAGCCTACCCACACCCGTATCCGCATGTTCAACACGAAGGATACCTACCCGAACCAGACGCTCGACAACGACCTGTGCCAGGCCGTGCGCGCCGGCAATACCGTGTACGTGCGCGGTCAGGTCGGTACCGATTTCGACGGCAACCTGATCGGCCTCGGCGATCCGCGCGCGCAGGCCGGGCAGGCGATGAAGAACGTGAAGCAGCTGCTGGAGGAAGCCGGCAGCGACATCACGCACATCGTGAAGACGACGACCTACCTGATCGACCCGCGCTATCGCGAGCCGGTGTACCAGGAAGTCGGCAAGTGGCTGAAGGGCGTCTATCCGATCTCGACGGGGCTCGTCGTGTCGGCGCTCGGCCAGCCGCAGTGGTTGATGGAGATCGACGTGATCGCCGTGATCCCGGACAACTGGCAGCCGAACCGCGCATAGGAGCCGACATGACTTTCTCCATCGTCGGGCGCTGCCCGGAAACGGGCCAGCTCGGGATCGCGATCAGCTCGTCGAGCATCGCGGTGGGCGCACGCTGCCCTTGGGTGCGCGCGGGCGTCGGCGCGGTCGCGACGCAGAACATCACGCTGCCGGCGCTGGGCCCGCAGATCCTCGATCTGATCGAGCATCGGCAACTCGCGCCGGCCGCCGCGCTCGACCACGCGCTCAGCGCGAACGGCTGGAGCCAGTACCGGCAGGTCACGGTGATCGACGGGCAGGGGCAGACCGCGTGCTTCACCGGCAAGGAAGCGCTCGGCACGCACCATGCGGTGCAGGGCGAGCAATGCGTGGCGGCCGGCAACCTGCTGGCCGCGCCGGCCGTGATCGATGCGATGGCGCGCGCGTTCGAGCAGGCGCCCGGGCTGCTGGCCGATCGCCTGCTGGCCGCGATGCACGCGGCGATCGCGGCGGGCGGCGAGGCCGGGCCCGTGCATTCGGCCGCGCTGAAGGTGGCCGGCGACGTGACCTGGCCGATCGTCGACCTGCGCGTCGACTGGGCCGATGCCGATCCGATCGGGCAGCTCGATGCGCTGTGGCACGCGTATCGCCCGCAGATGCAGGATTACCAGACGCGCGCGCTGAACCCGACCGCCGCGCCGAGCTACGGAGTGCCGGGCGATGAGTGACACGTCGAGCCGCGCACTGCTCGAGCGGCTGATCGGCTTCGCGACGGTCAGCCGCGATTCGAACCTCGCGATGATCGAATTCATCCGCGATTATCTCGGCGGCTTCGGCGTCGAGAGCGAGCTGTTCTACAACGCGGAACGCACGAAGGCGAGCCTGTACGCGACGATCGGGCCGCGCGATCGCGGCGGCATCGCGCTGTCGGGCCATACCGACGTGGTGCCGGTCGACGGGCAGGCGTGGACGGTCGAGCCGTTCCGGCTGACCGAACGCGACGGCCGGCTGTACGGGCGCGGCACGGCCGACATGAAGGGCTTCATCGCGTCGGTGCTCGCGGCGGTGCCGGCGTTCGTCGCGCGGGCATCGAGCCTGCCGGTGCATCTCGCGTTTTCCTACGACGAGGAAGTCGGCTGTCTCGGCGTGCGGCCGATGCTCGACGCGCTGGCCGCGCGCGCGCACCGGCCGCGCCTGTGCCTGATCGGCGAGCCGACCGAACTGAAGCCGGTGCTCGGTCACAAGGGCAAGCTCGCGATGCGTTGCCACGTGAAGGGCGCGGCGTGCCACTCGGCGTACGCGCCGCTCGGCGTCAACGCGATCGACTACGCGGCGAAGCTGATCGGCCGGCTCGGCGAGATCGGCGCGGCGCTCGCGCGGCCCGAGCATCGCGACAACCGTTTCGATCCGCCGTTCTCGACCGTGCAGGCGGGACTGATCAAGGGCGGCCGCGCGCTGAACATCGTGCCGGCCGAATGCGAGTTCGACTTCGAGGTGCGGGCGCTGCCGGCGTTCGATGCGAACGACGTGCCAAGGAAGCTGCAGGATTATGCGGAATCCGAACTGTTGCCGAAGATGCACGCGGTGCAGCCCGATACCGACATTCGCCTGGAGCCGCTCGGCGCGTATCCGGGGCTCACTACGTCGCCGGACAGCGAAGCCGCGCGGCTGCTCGCGATGCTGAGCGGCTCCGACGCGTTCGGCACGGTCGCGTTCGGCACCGAGGGCGGGCTGTTCGGGCAGGCCGGCATTCCGACCGTCGTGTGCGGGCCGGGCAGCATGGACCAGGGGCACAAGCCCGACGAGTTCGTCACGGTCGAACAGCTGCACGGATGCGACGCGATGCTCGCCCGGCTTGCGGCGTATCTCGCTGAAGCGGGTTGATTCGATCGATCCGCACGACTCAGCCGACTCAGCGGATTCAGTCGACTGAGTCGGTCGGGTAGTCCTGCCGCTAACTGCACACCGCACGCTGCGCGCCCCCCGGCGCGTGCGTCTTTCCCCGTCGTTCTACCGCACCGATTCCGTGACGATCTGCGCAAGTCGCTCGCGGCAGAACTCGACGAACGACTGCGCCTGCTTCGTCAGTTGCCCGCGTTTGAGCCGTGCGCTCACGAGCCCCGACGGGCTGACCGTTTCGCTGAGGGCGATCGTCACGACGCGCCGGCCGTCGTACGTGTATTCGGAATGCGGCCGCGTGACGAGCAGCGAGAAGCCGAACCCCTGGCCGACCATCCCGCGCACCATCTCGATCGACGGCGAAGCGAACACGATGTTCGGCGTGAGCCCGAGTTCGTGAAACAGGCTGACGAAGTATGTTCGGCTCGGCAGCACGTCGAGCAGGATCATCGGCTCGACGCAGAGGTCGCGCAGCGAGACGTGCGACTGGCCCGCGAACCGGTGGTTCTCCGGCAGCAGCACGTACGGCTGCTGCGCCGGCATCAGCGGCTCGGTTTCGATCGTGCCGTCGAGATCGTGATCGTAGAGGAACGCGAGATCGAAGGTGCCGGCCGTGAGGCCCTGCACGAGCTCCTGCTGGTCGCCGTCGCGCAGCCGGATGTTGACGCCCGGGTAGCGCTCGCGAAAGCCCGCGATCAGTTGCGGCAGGTAGAGCGGGGCGACGGTCTCGAAGCAGCCGATATCGATCTGGCCGGTGACCACGTCGTTGTCGGCGAGCGCATTCTGTTCGAATTCGTGCGCGATGCGCAGCAGTTCCTGCGCCTTCCGGTAGAAACGCGTGCCGCTCGGCGTCAACGACACGCCCTGCGCGTGATGGCGGATGAACAGCTTCACGCCGAAACTCTCCTCGAGCCCCTTGATCGCGCTGGAGATCGACGGCTGCGCGATGAAGAGCTGGCGCGACGCCTCGGCGACGCTGCCGGATTCCACCGTCGTCACGAAATATTTCAGTTGCCGCAAAGTGTAGTGAGCCACGAGCACCTCTGTTACCGCTGTTACCCCTGATACCCCTGTTACTCGGCTCCGGCGCGTACGCGTCGCCGGCGCGCGCAACCGGGCCATCGTTTCGGGTAGCACCTTAACCGAAGAAAATCGGCGCCGCCGCTTCCGCTGCAGAGCTTTTTCGTATGTCCCGGAAATATTTTTAGTATTTTCCGGTCGCCGCATGCGTGGCGCACCATCGTCTCCAATCCGGATCGCGACAAAAGCGCGCACGCACCGGCGGGGCATGTCATCCGTCCACGCGCGTAGTGGCGTAGTGGGTGCCGGCGCGCCGATCGGCGTCGCCCGCGTGTCCGGACCCGATTGCAGGCGCGCGCACGGTCGCGCGCCGGCTGAAACGGCACGCGCGCATCGCCGCGCAGCACAGGAGACTTCGCCATGACGACCGCGGACCGCAACGCGTCCCCCATGATAGAGAAACACACGATCGGCTACGTGCCGCCCGCAGAACGCCACGGCAAGGTGCGCGACCTGTTCACGCTCTGGTTCGGCGGCAACATCGCGCCGCTGCCGATCGTGACCGGCGCGCTCGGCGTGCAGCTCTTTCACCTGAACCTGATGTGGGCGATCGTCGCGATCGTCGTCGGCCAGGCGGTCGGCGGCGTGCTGATGGCGCTGCATTCGGCGCAGGGGCCGCAGATGGGCATCCCGCAGATGATCCAGAGCCGCGCGCAGTTCGGCTCGTGGGGCGCGCTGCTCGTCACGGTGATCGCGGCGGTGATGTACGTCGGCTTCTTCGCGTCGAACATCGTGCTGGCCGGCAAGTCGGTGCACGGCATCGCGTCGTCGGTGCCGGTGCCCGTCGGCATCGTGATCGGCGCGGTGGGGTCCGGGCTGATCGGGATCGTCGGCTACCGGTTCATCCACATCCTGAACCGGATCGGCACATGGGTGCTCGGCATCGGCATCGTGGTCGGCTTCTGGATGATCCTGTCGCACGTGAGCACCGCCGATTTCCTCACGCGCGGCGGCTTCGATTTCGCCGGGTGGCTGGCAACGGTGTCGCTGTCCGCGCTGTGGCAGATCGCGTTCGCACCGTACGTGTCGGACTATTCGCGCTACCTGCCGGAAGACGCCGGCGTCGCGTCGACGTTCTGGGCGACCTATCTCGGCTGCACGATCGGCTCGACGCTCGCGTTCATCTTCGGCGCGGTCGCGGTGCTCGCGGTGCCGGCCGGCGCGGACACGATGGACGCGGTCAAGCAGGCGACGGGCCCGCTCGGCCCGCTGATGCTGGTGCTGTTCCTGCTGAGCGTGATCAGCCACAACGCGCTGAACCTGTACGGCGCGGTGCTCGCCGTCATCACGTCGGTGCAGACCTTCGCGTACAAGTGGATTCCGACCGCGAAGACGCGCGCGGTGGTGTCGGTGGTGATCTTCATCGCGTGCTGCTACGCGGCGATCGGCGCGTCGACCAACTTCGTCGGCAATCTCGTCGATCTCGTGCTCGCGCTGCTCGTCGTGCTGGTGCCGTGGACGGCGATCAACCTGATCGACTTCTACGTGATCCACAAGGGCAAGTACGACATCCAGTCGATCTTCATGGCGGACGGCGGCGTGTACGGCCGCTTCAATCCGCAGGCGCTGCTCGCGTATGCGATCGGGATCGTCGTGCAGATCCCGTTCATGAACACGCCGATGTATGCGGGCCCGATTCCCGCGCATCTCGGCGGCGCCGACCTGTCCTGGCTCGTCGGGCTCGCGCTGACGTCGCCGCTGTACTACTGGCTCGCGACGCGCGACAGCGCATACCGTCGCCGGCAGACGGGCGCGGCTCTGCCGCCGTCGGCGGCGCGGTAAGGCGCGTGCCGTTCGCCACGTGAAAACGAAGCGGCCGCCGCATCGGAGGCGATGCAGCGGCGGGGAGGCGGGGCGGCAGGCAGGTTCGGCGTCACGGCATGTCGCATGCGTGCCGGACGTCGCGAACCTGCCCGCCCGCGGATCACACGACCGCGGAACGCGCGACCCTCACCGGCACCGACTTGTACGACGGCGTGCCGCTTTCCTTGTCGATGTAATCGAGCGGCACGAGCACGTTCGCCTCCGGATAGTACGCGCCGACCGACCCTGGCGCGATGTCGTACTCGATCGCGGTGATCTTCTCGAGGCGCAGCGTGCGGCCCGAGGCGGTGATCGTCTCGATGTCGACGAGGTCGCCGTGTTCGAGCCCGTACTTCGCGAGATCCGCCGCGTTCATGAACAGCACGTCGCGCCGCCCGAACACGCCGCGATAGCGGTCGTCGAGCCCGTAGATCGTCGTGTTGTACTGGTCGTGGCTGCGCAGCGTGATCAGCCGCAGCACCTGCTCGGCGCCGAGCACGTCCGCGTCTTCCTTCACGCCCGTGTAGACCGAGAACATCGCCTTGCCGGTCGGCGTGGGCCACACGCGCTCGGTGGGCGGCAGCGGCAGGCGGAAGCCGCCCGGCGTGCGGATCCGTTCGTTGAACGCCTCGAAGCCGGGCACCGTCTTGTCGATCAGGTCGCGGATGCGGTCGTAGTCGGCGATCAGGTCGAGCCACGCGACCTTGCTGTTCGGCAGCGTCGCATGCGCGATCCCTGCGACGATCGCGGGCTCCGAGCGCAACGCGTCGGACGCCGGCTTGAGCTTGCCGGCCGACGCGTGGACCATCGACATCGAATCCTCGACGGTGATCGATTGCCGGCCGCTCGCCTGCATGTCGAGCTCGGTGCGGCCGAGCACGGGCAGGATGTAGGTTTCCTTCGCAACCAGCAGATGCGAGCGGTTCAGCTTCGTGCCGAGATGCACGCTGAGATCGAGCTTCGCCATCGCGGGGAACGACAGCTCGGGATCGGGCAGCGCGACCGCGAAGTTGCCGCCGAGGCACAGCAGCGCCTTGGCCTGGCCGTCGACCATCGCCTGCATGGCCTGCACGGCGTCGTGCCCGTGATGCGCGGGCGGCTTGAAGCCGCACACGTCCTCGATCTTCTGCAGGAACTCGGCCGACGGCTTCTCGGTGATGCCGACCGTGCGGTTGCCCTGCACGTTCGAGTGGCCGCGCAGCGGGCACACGCCCGCGCCGGGCTTGCCGAAGTTGCCGCGCATCAGCAGCAGGTCGGCGATCAGGCGCACGGTCGCGGTGCCCTTGTTGTGCTGCGTGACGCCCATCCCGTACGTGACGATCGTCGCGTTCGATTTCGCATAGGCGAGCGCGACCTGCTCGAGCTGCGCCTGGCTCAGGCCGCTCGCGCGCTCGATGTCGTCCCACGACGTGGCCTGCAGGTCGGTGGAGAACGCGTCGAAGCCGCTGGTGTGCTGCGCGATGAAGTCGCGGTCGAGCACGTCGCCGCGCTCGGCCTCGAGCTGCAGCAGCGCCTTCATGATGCCCTTCAGCGCGGCCGCGTCGCCGCCCGCGTCGACCTGGTAGTACGTCGACGCGATGCGCGTCGAACCGAACGACGCCATCTCGATCATGTCCTGCGGATCGGCGAAGCGTTCGAGCGCGCGCTCGCGCAACGGGTTGAACACGATGATCGGCACGTTGCGGCGCGAGCACTCGTGCAGCGTGCCCATCATCCGCGGATGGTTCGTGCCGGGGTTGTGGCCGATCGAGATGATCAGCTCGCAGTGGTCGAAATCCTCCAGCGAGACGGTGCCCTTGCCGATCCCGATCGACTGCGGCAGGCCGACGCTGGTCGGCTCGTGGCACATGTTCGAGCAGTCGGGGAAGTTGTTGGTGCCGAGCTCGCGCGCGAACAGCTGATACAGGTACGCGGCTTCGTTCGACGCGCGCCCCGACGTATAGAACTCGACCTGCTCGGGCGGCAGCGCGCGCAGCACTTCGCCGATCCGCGCGAACGCGTCGTCCCATTCGACCGCGCGGAACGTGTCGGTCGCGCGATCGTAGACGAGCGGATGCGTGAGCCGGCCCATGTTCTCCAGCTCGTAGTCGGACATCCGCAGCAGCGACGACACGGTGTTCGCCGCGAAGAACTCGGGCGTCACGCGCTTGGTCGTGGCCTCCCACGTGACGGCCTTCGCGCCGTTCTCGCAGAACTGGAACGTCGACTTGTGTTCCTTGTCGGGCCACGCGCAGCCGGGACAGTCGAAACCGTCGGGCTGGTTGGTCCGCATCAGCACGATCGGCGCCTCGATGGTTTCCATCTGCGTGCGCACGGCCTCGGCTGTCGCGCGAAGCGCGCCCCAACCGCCGGCGGGCCCATCGTACTTCCTGATGCCTGGCACTTCGCGTCGATTTGTCATGTGAATCTCCATGAGCCGGGCCCGCTGCGGGGTGGCTCGGGTTGCGCCGCGTCGCGGCGTGGGGCGGCGCCGTCCGGCGGACGGCGCCGGTCATGCGGGCCCAGGCATCCGGGCCCGCGTGGTATCAGTGCGCGTCCTTCTTCGCACCGGACGACTTCTTGCCGGATGCCTTCGCGACGGGCGGCGGCGTATCGGCCTTTGCTTCGTCATCCTTTTCATCGGCCGATGCCTTCGCGGCCTTGCCGTTCGGCCTGGCCTTGCCGTCGGCGTCCTGCTTCGCGTCCTTCGCATCAGGCGGCGCGAGCTTGTTGAACGTCACCGTGTCGCCGGCCGGGTCGTAGTCGACTTCGACGCGGTCGCCCGACTGAAGCTTGTCCGCGAGGATTTCCTTCGCGAGCTTCGTTTCGATGATCTGCCGAACTTGCCGCTTCAGTTCGCGCGCGCCGAACTCCGGCTGGTAGCCGGCTTCGGTCAGGTGTTCGACGAGCGAGTCGCCCATCACGAGCGTGATGTCCTGCGCGGCGGCGGTGCGCACCACGCGGTCGAGCTGGATCTGCACGATCGAGCGGATGTTCTCCTTCGACAGCGCATGGAACACGATCACCTCGTCGATCCGGTTCAGGAACTCGGGGCGGAAATGGCCCTTCAGCACCTGCATCAGCTGCTCGCGGATCGCCTTGTCGGTCTTGCGCGCGGCTTCCGGCTGCGTGAGGTTGTCCATGATGATCGCGGCGCCGAGGTTGCTCGTCGCGATGATGATCGTGTTGCTGAAGTCGACCACGCGGCCCTTGCCGTCGGTCAGCCGGCCGTCGTCGAACACCTGCAGCAGCACGTTGTAGACGTCCGGATGGGCCTTCTCGATCTCGTCGAGCAGGATCACGCTGTACGGGCGGCGCCGCACGCGCTCGGTGAGCTGGCCGCCTTCGTCGTAGCCGACGTAGCCGGGCGGCGCGCCGATCAGCCGCGCGACCGCGTGCCGCTCCATGTACTCGGACATGTCGATGCGGATGATCGCCTGCTCGTCGCCGAACACGGTCTCGGCCAGCGCCTTCGCGAGCTCGGTCTTGCCGACGCCGGTCGGCCCGAGGAACAGGAACGTCGCGATCGGCCGGTGCGTCTGGCCGAGCCCGGCACGCGACAGCCGCACCGCGTCGCTGACGGCGACCACCGCGTCGTTCTGGCCGACCACGCGCTCGCGCAGCTGCTCCTCCATCTTCAGCAGCTTCTGGCGCTCTTCCTGTGTAAGCTCGGACACCGGAATGCCGGTCAGCCGCGACACGACTTCGGCGACCGATTCGACGGTCACCTCGAGCGTCTCGGAACCGGTCTTGCGTTGCCACGCTTCCATCTTTTCGTCGAGCGACTTCTGCTTCTCGTTGATCTGTTCTTCGAACTGCTTCGCTTCGTCGAAGCGCTTGCGCGACGTCGCGTAGTCCTGCTCGCGCTTCAACTGCGCGATCTGCGCTTCGCCTTCCTGGATGTCGACGGGGCGCGACGTCGCGCCGATCCGCACGCGCGCGGCGGCCTGGTCGATCAGGTCGATCGCCTTGTCGGGCAGGAAGCGCGCGGTGATGTAGCGATCGGCGAACTCGGCGGCCGCGACGAACGCGTCGTCGGCGAACGTCACCTGATGGTGTGCCTCGAGGCTGTCGCGCAGCCCGCGCAGGATCACGATCGTCTGCTCGACGCTCGGCTCCGGCACGAACACCGGCTGGAAGCGCCGCTCCAGCGCCGCGTCCTTCTCGATGTGCTTCTGGTATTCGTTCAGCGTGGTCGCGCCGATCAGGCTCAGCTCGCCGCGCGCGAGCGCCGGCTTCAGCACGTTCGCGATGTCGAGCCCGCCTTCGCCGCCGCCCTGGCCCGCGCCGACGATCGTATGCAGCTCGTCGATGAACAGGATCAGTTCGTCGTGCTTCGCGGTCACTTCGTCGATCAGCTGCTTCGCGCGCTCCTCGAATTCGCCGCGATACTTCGCGCCGGCGACCATCGAGTTGATGTTGACTTCGACGAGCCGCTTGCCGCGCAGCACTTCGGGCACGTCGCCGTTCACGATTCGCTGCGCGAGGCCTTCGACGATCGCGGTCTTGCCGACACCCGGCTCGCCGATCAGCACCGGGTTGTTCTTCTTGCGGCGCGCGAGCACCTCGATCGTGCTTTCGATTTCCTGCGCGCGGCCGAGCACCGGGTCGAGCTTGCCCTGGCGCGCGATCGCGGTGAGGTCGCGGCCGAACTTGTCGAGATTCGGCGTGCCGGTCGGCGCGTCGACTCGGCCATCTTCCGCACCCTTGCCGACGACCTTCACGACCTTCTGGCGCAGCGCCTCGGGCGTCACGCCGTATTTCTTCAGCAGCGTGCCGGCGATGCTGTCCGGCACCGACGCGAGACCGATCAGCAGGTGCTCGGGGCCGATGTACGAGTGACCGAGGTCGCGCGACGCCTGGAACGCGTACTGCACGGCCTTCTTCACGCGCGGCGAGATCGACAGCTTGTCGAGCGACGCATCGGGGGAGGCCGTGCCGGTATGCGCGTGCTCGTCGATGTACGACTTGATGTCCTGCGGCGACAGCTTCAGTTCCTTCAGCAGCGCCGCGCACACGTCGGTGTCCGCGAGCGCGTACAGCAGGTGTTCGGTGTCGAGTTCGCCGCGGCGCAGCTCGTGCGCCTTCTCGGCCGCGCGCTGCAGCAGTTCGAGCGTCTGCTCGCTGAACGCGTCGGTCGGGTCGACCGACTCGCGCGGAATCTCCGCGGCAAGCGGCGACGTGTCGCCGGACTCGCCGAACAGCGACGACGCGCCGCCGCCCAGCAGCGAGTCGAACGGGTTCAGCATGCTCTGATGCCGCATCAGCTGGCGGAAGTGGTAGTCGCAGATCGAGATCGTCTTGCGCTCGCCGTCCTGCATCACGGTGGCGCGCGCGACGGCCGGCCGGGCGTGACAGATGTCGCAAAGTGCGGGCATGGTGGTCTGGCTCCTGTCAATGAACGTGAATCGAAACGGAAGTCCCGATGCGCGAGGGCACCGGGACGTGCCTGCCGCTCGACGCGACCGGCGGCGCGCGCGCCATGCCGGCGCCGTCGCGCCGCGCGCGCCGGCATGGCGACCGGCCGTGCTCGACGCCGGCAATACCGCTGCTTCGCGGCGCCTGCGCCATCACTTCGACTGCGTTCAAAATAGCGAATCGGCCCGGGGCCTCCAAGACACAGTTCCGCATCGGCCCGGCCGGGAATTGCACCCTCACAAGCGTGCGAGCATGAGACGCAAGGAGTACAGACGAGCGCGCATGCGGGTGCGGCGCGCGGGCTGCGCAAACGTGGCGGCGTGCGACGCGCGCGAAGCGCGGTGCGACATCGGCGCGCAGGGCGCCGGCAGCGAGCCAACGGGAAGGGGGACGCGCGACGCAATGCGGCGCGCGCGCATCGGCGCGAGCGCGCAGCGCGGCAGCGTGCGCGGACGGGTCAGGCCGGGCCGCGCGCGAACCGCAACCGGTGCGTGGCGCGAGGCCGCTGGCGAAGCGGGCGGGTTGCACGGTGCGGGCCGGACATGGCCCAACCGTGACGAGGCGGCGTCAGTCGGAGAGCGTCATCGCAAGTTTCTGCCGTGCGATCTGCTTCACGTCGATTGACAGTGCCGCATTCTGCAGACCATTGGCCCAGACGGAGAACGAATCCTCGATCAGGTTGCGGGAGTCGGGCGGCAGTTCGGCCAGCATCAGCGCCACCACGGTGAACAATACGGCGGTGTCGCCGGCCTGGCGGCTCGCGTTCGCGTCGACGGCCTGCTTCAGGCTGTCGATCGACGCTTGCAGTGCCTGTAGTGCTTCATTCGATTCGCTCATTTCTCGCTCCATGCAGGATGGTTCGATCAGCGACGAACGTGCGGCCGGCCATGCGGCCGGTGGGCGCGATGCCGGTCGGGCATCGCGCGGGCGGAACGTCAGGTCGCCGGGTTGCCCTGCGGCGCCACGGCCACCGATGCCTCGCTCGTCAGCATCAGGAACGTGAACGTTTCGCGCAGGTAAAGGCGAACGACCTTGTCGGTATGGCTCGTGTAGCCGATCGACACGTCTTCGCCGAGGTGCAGTTCATAGTCGCCGCCGCGGGTCGACAGCACGCAGCCGCCGCTGATCGCCGGCGCCCAGATGATCTCGCCGCTGACGATGCGCTTGATGTGGCCGAGGACCGGATAGCCCTGGTCGCGCGCTTCGCTGAGCGCCGTGTAGGCGTCCGAGCCGAGCACGACCGAGTACGGGCCGTCGACGCCGGCGAGCCGCAGCGCTTCCAGCGCGTCGCTGATCGCGTCCGGATACGCGCTGACGTCGGCCGGCAGCGTGAGCTTGCGGTTCGACGTGCCTTCACGGATGCCGACGATGTCCGCGGCCAGATAGCCGTCGAAGATCGCGCCGTCTTCCGCGAACGCGAGGCGTTGCGCGGCGTCCTTCGCCGGCTGCCAGTCGGCATCGCGCGCGCCGCGCTCGACGCTGTCGATCGCATCGCGGCTCAGCTCGAACGGCACCGTCAGCTCGACGATCGTGCGGACTTCGCGCAGCCGTGCGCCGACCAGCTCGCGCGGCGCGGCGACCTCGCGCAGATGCCCGGTGCCGACGGCCGACAGCTCGGGGCCGGCCGGGCCCTCGACGTCGACCACGCGGCGCCCGGCCACCGAGCGCTTGAAGGTGCGTGCGACTTCTTCCTCGATCTGCTCCCAGGCGGACGAGGAAATCGGCGCGAGTTCGCGGTGCAGGTTATTCATAGGCTTTGGCTCCTTTCAGCGATCCGATGTTCAGCGAGCCGTCACGACGCGACTCGGGCGATGCGGGGGCCGGCTGCGCGGCGGTGGCGGTGGCTTCGGCGCCCGGTGCGGGGCGATCGGCGAGCGCCTCGAGCAGGTCGGCCGACGGCACGAAGAACAGCGAGCCGGTGACCGCGCGGCTGTAGTCGAGCAGCCGGTCGTAGTTGCCGGGCGGGCGGCCGACGAACATGTTCTCGAGCATCTGCTCGATCGGCGCCGGCGAGCGCGCGTAGCCGATGAAGTAGGTGCCGAATTCGCCGGAGCCGGGGCGCCCGAACGGCATGTTGTCGCGCAGGATCTTCACTTCCCGGCCGTTCTCGTCGAGCGTGGTCAGCGAGCTGTGCGAGCACGACGGCTTCACGTCCGGCGCCAGCTCGATGTCGGACAATTTGGTGCGCCCGATGATGCGCTCCTGCGTCTCGACCGCGAGCGCGTTCCAGCCGGCCATGTCGTGCAGGTACTTCTGCACGATCACGTAGCTGCCGCCCGCGAATTCGGCGTCTTCGTCGCCGATCACCGTGAAGTCGACCGCGTCGCGGCCTTCCGGGTTCTCGGTGCCGTCGACGAAGCCGATCATCGCGCGCTGGTCGAAGTTGCGGAAGCCGTGCACCTCGTCGACGACCGTGACCGCGTCGCCGAGCGCGCCGAGCAATTGGGTCGCGAGTTCGAAGCACAGGTCCATCGCGTCGGCGCGGATGTGCAGCAGGATGTCGCCGGGCGTCGCGATCGCGACGCGCTGGCCGGCGCCGAATTCGCGGAACGGATGCAGCGACGCGGGGCGCGGATCGCCGAACAGCGCATCCCAGGCGTCGGCGCCGAAGGCGCATACGCAGGACAGGTTGCCGTCCGGCACGCGCTTGCCGACCGAGCGCACGAGCGCGGCGATGTCGCCGCACCACGCGCGGATCGTGTCGGCGCGCTCGGCGCCGGGGTTGACGGTGGCAACGAGGAAGATCGCGCTGCGTGTGACCGGGCTGTGAACGGCCTGGGAAAGCGGGGGACGGGTTTGCATCGCGGCCTGCCGGTCAGTCATGTCGGGACGGACGGGCCGCGGATGCCGCGGCGCGCGAAGACGAACGGTTGGACTGTGTCATGCGACTGTTCTCTTTGTGACATGCGGATGAAGGACGTTGCGCGGGCATCGCGCAACGGGCCGCAGCGGCGGCGGCCTGCCGCCCGGGCGCGCAAGGGGGAGGCAGGCTCGGTGGCCGCGCGTTCGCCCGGCGCGCGACCTCGCCGCACCGCGTAACGTCGTCGAGCATGCAATCTAGCAGCTTCGGCGGGTCTTTGGAACACGTATCGCCAATCTGTCATTCGAATGGGTTGATCGGGGTCCGATTCTGCGTCGCGGGCCTGCAGCTGTACTCCTGAAACCCGCGGCGCTGTGCTCTTGAGCGGGCGTGGCGCGTGCAGTAGATTAGGTTCGCTCCGCCCGCCGACGAGGACCATCATGATGAACCTGCTGGAAGCGATGCGTATTTATGTCGCGGTGGTCGAGCATGGCGGGGTGTCCGCCGCGGCGTCCGAACTGAAGCTCGGCCGCGCGCAAGTCAGCGAGCGGCTGGACCGCCTCGAACGGTATCTCGGCTGCCGGCTGTTGCTGGCGCGTGCGGGCGGCGACGTGGCGTGTACCGATGCGGGCGTCGCGTTCCACCAGTGCTGCCGGCGCACGCTGTCCGCGGTCGCGCAGGCCACCAACGCGGCCGGTGCGTGCGCAACCTTTCCCGATGCGCGCGTCGCGGGCTTTCCGCCGCCCGAAACCATCCGCCGTGTCGACCCAGCGTCGATCGCGGCACAACCCTCATTGCACCGGTCATCGCCTTGAATACGTCCACTGTTTCCGCCGATACGGCCGCCGAGCGCATCCGCCGCCGCTTCGGACACTTCCTTCACGCGGCCGAGCTGGCCGGGCTGATCGTGATCGGTCTCGCGACCGCGTTCGCGATGACGCAGGAAGCGTGGAAGGTCGTGCTCGCGGGCGAGGTATCGCTGACCGACCTGCTGCTGATGTTCCTCTATCTCGAAGTGCTCGCGATGAACGTGCGTTACCTGCGGCTCGGCCGGCTGCCGGTGCGCTTTCCGCTGTTCATTGCGATGACGTCGCTCGCGCGCGACCTGATCCTGCGCGGCGCAACCGACAGCCCCGAGCGGATGCTGATGACCACGTTCGGAATCGTGCTGCTCGCGGTAGGCGTGCTGATCCTCAGCTTCGGCCAGCATCGCTTTCCGGCAGAGGTCGACGACGTCGAGGACGATGTGCATGCGCGTCGGTGATGCGTGTGCGCGCGGGGCCGATCGATGGGGGTGTCGGTTCGGTAGTTCATTTCGTTATACCGAGATTGATTCGGTGCGGCGCCGACTCGCGGCTGCCGCGTTTCCATCTGTTCACCACACGCTTGCGATTTGAGGTTTGATCGCCAAACTGTCACTTACATTCGCCGAAATGACGCAGTAGGATGCCGATCCTTCTCATGATGGATTTCGCATTGCTATCCGCCTTCAATTTCGGTAATGGACGTGGCTCGCACCGGAACGCCCGCGGCCGGACACGGCTATCCGGCTTCGTGCAGCGGCACGGCACGCGCACCTGTGCGTCGCAAGCTGGTTCACCGCTGGCGGGGCGAGGCGGATGAAGCTCTACGAGAAATTCGCGAACGACATAGAGAGACTCATCCGGCAACGCGTGTATCGACATGGCGATCGTGTGCCGTCGGTGCGGCAGGCAAGCCAGCAGCACCGGATCAGCATCACGACCGTGCTGCACGCGTACCTGCTGCTCGAAAGCCGCGGGCTGCTGGAGAGCCGCCCGCAGTCGGGGTACTTCGTGAACCTGCGCAACGACGACGGGCACGCGCCGGTGCGCGAGCTGCGGCCGTCGAAGCCGATCGCGATCTCGTCGTCGGTGGACATGAGCCGGCTCGTGCTGTCCACGCTGCGCGCGATCGGCACCGACGACGCGGTGCCGCTCGGCTCGCCGTACCCGGACCCGAGCCTGTTCCCGTTCGAGAAGCTGAACCGCTACGCGTACGCGGCCGGCCGCGACAAGTCGCTGTGGGGCGTGACCGACGGGCTGCCGCCGGGCCATCCGCGCCTGATCCGGCAGATCGCACGGCGCTACCTGGAAAACGGGATGTCGGTCGACCCGAACGAGATCATCGTAACGGTCGGCGCGACGGAGGCGATCAACCTGTGCCTGCAGGCGGTCGCGAAACCAGGCGACACGATCGCGGTGGAGTCGCCGACGTTCTACGCGATGCTGCACGCGATCGAACGGATGGGGATGAAGGCGATCGAGGTCGCTACACACCCGGAATACGGAATCGACATTGCGGCGCTGGCGGCGATCGCGAAGTCTCAGCCGATCGCCGCGTGCATGGTGATGCCGAACTTCCAGAATCCGCTCGGCTTCCAGATGCCCGACGAGCGCAAGCGCGAACTGGTTGAGTTCGCAACTAAAATCGACATGCCGATCATCGAGAACGGCGTGTACAACGAACTGTATTTCGGCAATGCGCACCCGAGTGCGCTGAAGGCGTTCGACCACAACGGGATCGTGCTGCACTGCGCGTCGTTCTCGAAAAGCCTGACGGCCGCGTACCGGATCGGCTGGGCGTTGCCGGGCCGTTATCGCGAACAGGTCGAGAAGCTGAAGTTCCTGAACACGCTGGCGACGCCGTCGCTGCCGCAGCTGGCGATCGCCGAGTTCCTCGAACGCGACGGTTACGAGCATCACCTGCGGCGGATTCGCAAGGCGTATGCGCAGCAGGCGAACCTGATGCGCGCGATGGTGTCGCGGTTCTTCCCGGAAGGCACGCGCATCTCGAGCCCGGCGGGCGGCTACGTGCTGTGGGTCGAGTTGCCGGCGCAGGTCGATGCGATGCGCCTGTACCAGCTCGCGCTGGAGCAGGGCATCACGATCGGGCCCGGCTACATGTTCTCGATCGCGGACACCTACCGCAATTTCATCCGGCTCAACTACAGCAGCCCGTGGTCGCCGGACATCGAACGCGCGATCGTCACGGTCGGCAAGCTCGCGTTATGACCTGAATCGCGTCGCGCACGTCATGCGGCGGATAGCCGTCGACCGGGTCGGGATAGAGCACGCACAGAACGGTCGCCATCGGGTCGCTCCTCGTGACGGGATGAAGGCCGGGCGGTACGCGGATTGCTCGGCTCGCCGGCCCCCCGCGCACGCGCATCCGGCGTGTTGCGCCGCAACGTCGATGACGTTCCACGCCGGTCGCGGATCGCGTACAAGCCACAGTCCGTGTTTGCGTGCGCTGCGGGGTCGTCCGTACCTGTTCTTTTCGGCAAGGACGCCGATAATGGGATCGTTACCCCACACTCCGGGAGCCACGCCATGTCCGGAAGCGACGCCTCGTCTTCACGTCCCGATCTCGCGCAGGGGATCGCGCTCGATGACCTCGCCGACGGCGCGATGATCGAGGGCCAGGTCGGCGACGCCACGGTGCTGCTGGTGCGCCGCGCCGACGAACTGTTTGCCGTGGGCGCGCAATGCCCGCACTACGGCGCGCCGCTCGCCGACGGGCTGCTGGTCGGCGATACGATCCGCTGTCCGTGGCATCACGCGGCGTTCTGCTTGCGCACCGGCGAGCTGTTGCGCACGCCGGCGCTCGACGGCCTGACATGCTGGCGCGTCGAGCGGCGCGACGGCCGCGCGGTCGTGCTCGATGCGCGGCCAGCCGCATCGCCGCCCGCGCTGAATGCGGCGGGGCTGCCCGCATCGGTGGTGATCGTCGGCGGCGGTGCGGCCGCGATCGCGGCGGCCGTGACGCTGCGCCAGGAAGGCTATCCGCATGCGATCACGCTGCTGAGCGCGGACAGCGAGCCGCCGTACGACCGGCCGAACCTGTCGAAGGACTATCTGGCCGGCACGGCCGAAGCCGACTGGCTGCCGCTGCGCGGCGCGTCGTTCTATACCGACCAGCGCATCGACGTGCGCTGCGGCACGCGCGTCACGCGGATCGATCCCGCGCAGCACGCGGTCGAGCTCGCGGACGGCAGCCGCGTCGGCTACGGCGCGCTGCTGCTGGCCACCGGCACCGAGCCGAACCGGCTGACCGTGCCGGGTGCGGATCTGCCGCACGTGTGCGTGCTGCGTTCGCGGGCCGATTGCGATGCGCTGATCGGCAAGCTGAAGACGGCGCGGCGCTGCGTCGTGGTCGGCGCGAGCTTCATCGGCCTCGAAGCGGCCGCCGCGCTGCGCACGCGCGGGCTCGACGTGCAGGTGGTCGCGCCCGACGCGCATCCGATGGCGCGCGTGCTCGGCGAAGCGCTCGGCGACACGATCCGCGCGCTGCACGAAGCGCACGGCGTGGTGTTCCATCTCGGCGCGACGCCCACGCAGATCGCGCCGGAGCGCGTGACGCTGTCGAACGGCGACGCGCTGCCGGCCGATGTGGTGGTGGTCGGCATCGGCGTGCGTCCGGACCTCGCGCTCGCGCAGGAGGCGGGGCTCGCCGTCGATCGCGGCGTGACGGTCGACCGTTTCCTGCGGACGAGCGCACCGGACATCTACGCGGCCGGCGACATCGCGCGCTGGCCCGATCCGTTGACGGGCGAACGCATACGCGTCGAGCACTGGGTCGTTGCTGAGCGGCAGGGCATCGCCGCGGCGCGCAACATGCTCGGCCAGCAGCGGCCGTTCGACGCGGTGCCGTTCTTCTGGAGCCAGCACTACGACCTGACGGTCCGTTATGTCGGACATGCAGAGCAATGGGACCGCGTCGAGATCGACGGCGACCTGCGCGCGCATGACGCGTCGGTCGCGTTCTGGCGCGGCAACGCACGGCTCGCGGTCGCGACGATCGGCCGCGATCTCGACTGCCTGCGCGCGGAAGCGGCGCTCGAGCAGCAGGGGACGACGCGCGCGTGAACGGGCTGCCGACTGTGCGCTGACCGGTACACGCTCTGGAAAAATAGTTGCGCACACAACTGTAATCGAATCGTCGTGACTTGCACAGAGACCGCCGAACCTGACAGGCGCCCGTGACTTTCGACGGCGGTTGCTCGACCGAGGTGATCGCGGCGCCGTTCGCGATCATGAACCCGAGCGCGAACAATCCGGCATTTCCGGTGCCGACATGGAGGCGCAGTCGACACGATGCGCCGCACGGCCGCGCTGGCCGCCGCAATCGGCGTGTCGATCGACGACGACGCACCGGCCGGCTGACCACGCACCGCACCCACCCCTGCGCGCACGGGCGCGCGCCTTGCTCGAACAGTGTGACGGTACTTGCACCGTTACCGCTTTCGACAAGGAGGGCCTGACATGAAAGCAGTCGTATTTCACGGCATCGGCGACATTCGCATCGATACGGTACCCGACCCGCAAGTCGTCGACGTGACCGATGCGGTCGTGCGCCTGACGGCCAGCGCGATCTGCGGCACCGACCTGCACATGGTGCGCGGCACGCTCGGCGGGATGAAGCCGGGCACGATCCTCGGCCATGAGGGTGTCGGCATCGTCGAGACGGTCGGGCGCGACGTGCGCAACCTGAAGCGCGGCGATCGCGTGCTGATTCCGTCGACGATCGCGTGCGGCAGCTGCGTGTACTGCCGCGCGGGCTACACCGCGCAATGCGACGTCGCGAACCCGGGCGGGCCGCGCGCGGGCACCGCGTTCTACGGCGGCCCGGCCGACACGGGGCCGTTCGACGGGCTGCAGGCCGAATACGCGCGCACGCCGCTCGCGAACGCGAGCCTGATCCGGTTGCCGGACGCGATCGACGACGACCGGGCGATCCTGATGTCCGATATTTTTCCGACCGGCTACTTCGGCGCGCAGCTCGCGGAAGTGAAGCCGGGCGACACGGTGGCCGTGTTCGGCGCCGGGCCGGTCGGCCAGTTCGCGATCGCGAGCGCGAAGCTGATGGGCGCCGGGCGCGTGATCGCGATCGACCGCATCGCGTCGCGGCTCGAGATGGCCTGCGCGCAAGGCGCCGAGACCATCGACTTCTCCGAGGAAGACCCCGTCGACACGGTGCTGCGGCTCACCGGCGGGATCGGGGTGGATCGTGCGATCGATGCGGTGGGCGTCGACGCGATGCGCGCGACGCATGGGCCGGCCGCCGCCGACCACGACGCGGCGCGTGCGTTCGATGCGGAAGTCGATGCCGTCGCGCCGCGCCGCAAGCCCGACGGCCGCTACTGGACGCCCGGCGACGGGCCCTCGCAGGTACTGCAATGGGCGGTACGTGCGGTCGCGAAGGCGGGCACGGTCGCGGTGATCGGCGTGTATCCGCCGCAGGCGCGCGTGTTTCCGGTCGGCGAGGCGATGAACCGGAACCTCACGATCAAGATGGGCAACTGCAATCACCGGACCGTCACGCCGCACCTGATCGAGCTCGTGCGCAGCGGTGCGTTCGACCCGGCGTCCGTGCTGACGCGCTGCGAGCCGCTGACGAACGCGATCGACGCGTATCGCGCGTTCGACGTGCGCGAGCCGGGCTGGCTGAAAGTGAAGCTGACGCCATGACGCTGCGAACCGCAACGAGGAGTGCTGCCATGAACGGGTTCCATGATCTCTACGACAACTGCATGGCCGCGTGTGACGCGTGCGCGCATGCATGCGACGCGTGTACGGCGGGGTGCCTGGCGGACCCCGACACGCACGCGCTGGCCGCTTGCATCGCGCTCGACATCGAGTGCGCGCAGCTGTGCCGCCTTGCCTCGGCCGCGATGGCGCGCGACAGCGTGCTCGCGCCGCAGGTGTGCGCCCTGTGCGCGCGTGCGTGCGAGGTGTGCGCGGCCGAATGCCTGCTGCATGCGCACGACCATTGCCGGCGCTGCGCGCTGGCATGCGATGCGTGCGCGGCGATGTGCCGCGCGATGGCATGAGCGGCTACGGCGCGCCGTGGACCTTGCGCGCGACGCGCTCCAGCAGCGCGTCGAGCACCGCCATCTCGACGGGCTTCACGAGGTGATCGTCGAAGCCCTCGCTCGCGGTGCGCGCGAGATCGGCCGGGCTCGCATGGCCGGACAACGCGACGCAGGTCGTGCCGGCCAGCGCATCGATCGCGCGCAGTTCGCGCAGCAGCGTGAAGCCGTCGACGTCGGGCATCGACAGGTCGACGAGCATCAGGTGCGGAACGATGTCGCGCGCGAGCGCCAGCGCGTCGTCCGCGTGGTACGCGACGCGCGGCGCGTGGCCCTTGATCCGCAGCAGCACGGCGAGCGTGTCGGCGGAGTCGCGGTTGTCGTCGACGATGACGATGCGCAGCGGCGCGCCGGCCGGCGGCTCGGTCGTGCGCGGCGCCGGCGCCGGCGCGTCGTCACCGGGCGTCGGGCGCATCGCGCGCTCGAGCGGCAGCCGCACCGTGAACGTCGCGCCATGGCCGGGGCCGGCGCTTTCCGCGGCGATCCTCCCGCCATGCAGCTCGACGAATGACCGGCAGATCGCGAGGCCGAGCCCGAAGCCGTCCGACGCGCGCCGGCCCGGCACGCTTTCCTGTTCGAACAGGTCGAAGATCGATTCGAGCGAACCCGGCGCGATGCCGACGCCGTGATCGGTGATGCGAATCGCGACGACCGATCCTTCGGCGCTCGCGCTGACGTCGATGCGCCCGCCCTGCGGCGAGAATTTCGACGCGTTGTCGAGCAGGTTGTGCAGCACCTGCACGAGCCGCGCGGCGTCGCCGCGCACCACCAGCGGATCGGCCGACAGGTCGACGCGAATGTTCTGCTCGCGTGCGGCCAGCTTCGGCTGGATGCTTTCCACGCCGCGGCAGACCACGTCGCGCACGGTCACCGGCGCGTGGTCGAGTTGGACCTTGCCGGCGGTGATGCGCCCGACGTCGAGCAGGTCGTCGACCAGCCGCGTCAGCTGTCCGACCTGGCGATGCACGGCGTCGCGGCATTGCGCGAGCGCGGGCGCCGGATCGGGCAGGCTCTGCAGCACGCCGACCGAATTGCGCAGCGGCGCGAGATGGTTGCGCAGCTCGTGCGCGAGCATCGCGATGAACACGCTGAGCCGGTGCGTCGACACCTCGAGTTCGGCGAGCCGCTTGCGCTCGGTCATGTCGCGCGTGATCTTGATGAAGCCGGCCAGCTGGCCCGCATGGTCGTGCACGGCCGTGATCGTCACGCTGGCCCAGAACAGCGAACCGTCCTTGCGCACGCGCCAGCCTTCGTCCTCGAAGCGGCCGTGCACGACGGCTTCGCGGAGCCCGAATGCGGGCCGCCCGGCGACGATCGCATCGGGCGGATAGAAACGCGAGAAATGGTGGCCGACGATCTCGGCCGTCCGATAGCCCTTGATGCGCTCCGCGCCCGCGTTCCACGTCGCGACGTTACCGTGCGCGTCGAGCATGAACACCGCATAGTCGGTGATCGCACCGACGACGGTCTCGAAACGGAACTCGGCGAAGCGGTGCAGCAGGTCGCGTGCATCGGCGGGCCCGAGCGGCGGGTGGAGATCGGAAATGGCGTCGTCTTTCTTCATCGGAACGGCAAGTCGGATGCGGGCGGAGGAACGCCGCCCCGCCGCGGCCGGACGAGCCGGCTGCGGCCATTCAAATCGGATTGACACCCCGAAAGCATAAGGGAGGTCGAATCGCCTGATCAATGGGGGCGCATGGCCTGTGCCGCGTCGCGCCCGCAGTGCGAAATCCTGCCGGTGGCGGCCCGGCGACGGCGGCGCGGCATGCCGATTGCGTCGCCCTCCGGTCCGCACGCCGCGGCCGGCCCGGCGCGAAAGCCGGCCTCCGGCGGCGGCGCGCCGCTTCACGGCTACCCGAGGGCATCGACATGAACAGCACCCTGAACCCCGACAACGAACCGGCCGGCCCGGACGACGACAACTTACGGCGCGGCCGCGACGGCCGCGCGCTGGGTCCGAGCGATTCGTCCGACAGCGGCAGCGACACGGCCGGCGCGCGGCGCCATCCGTTCGACGTCGATTCGCCGCTCGACGAGCACGCGCTGGAGCGCGGCGACGCGGCCCTCGACAGCGATACGGACCGCGCGGGCACCGGCGAGCGCGCGTCGGCGGACGGCGACGCGGGGCTCGAGGAAGGCGCCGATATCGAGCCGGATCGCACGGAACGGCTGAGCGAGCCCGGCAGCGTCGAGGATCCGGATGCGCCGGACGAACCGGGTGCGGGTGGCGCATAGGGTCGCTGCACGGCGACCATTCGCGCAAAAACTGCAATTGCGTTGCAGATAGGGGCGTCCGGCCACGGGCGCCGGGCAAAGGGTGCCCGGCCAGGTGCGCCCTGCCAGGGCCCCCTGCCGAAGCGCGACGATCCGCATTGCCCCCGTCAGCGCTGCGTGGCGATCGCGACGTGGACCGCGATCGTCGGCGCGGTCGTGCCGCCCTGGGGTCCGCCGCGCCGCCGCGGTGTGCTGGCCAACGGGCGGCACGCGACTTGCATCAACCTGACCGACGTGCGCCGCGACGCGACATGGGTCCCGGTCCGCACGCGGCACAGGCGCGATCAGGCACAGGCGCGATCAAGGAGGGACACGATGCAACGACGATCTCCCGGACGGCAAGCCGAACGGAGCGGCCCGCCCGACTGGCAGGAGCGCGGCGAACGCGCGTACCGGGACACCGGCGAGCGCGATTTTCGCGGCGACGAATCCCGGCGCCACGATGCCGACTACGAATCCGCGTACCGGCGCTTCGCGAGCGAGGACGTCGGCCCGGAAGACTGGGGCAGCGAATGGAGCGAGCGCTCGGCCCGCTCGTCGGCCGAACAGCGCGGCGCAGACGCCGGCGCCGACTGGCGCGGTGCGCCGGGCGGGCCGGGCGGTTCGCGCGATCCGGCGTGGGAGTCCGGGCGCGGCGACGGCAACCGCGGCCGCACAGCGGAAGGCGGCCAGGGACGTGAAGGCGCCCATGCCGACCAGCCGCGGTTCCGCGGCCAGCACCGGACGGGCTGGCATGGCGGCGAGGGCGACTACGACGCCTACAACGGGCGCGACCAGCGCCGTGCCGATGCGTCCGGCCTGTCGCGCTTCGGCGACGCCGCGCAACGCGAGGCCATGCGGCATCGGCGCGGCCCGAAAGGCTATACGCGTTCGGACGAGCGGATTCGCGAGGACGTCTGCGAGCGGCTCGCGCATGCGCTCGACATCGACGTGAGCGATGTCTCCGTGCAGGTGCGCGACGGCCGCGTCGAACTCGACGGTACCGTGCCGCAGCGCTGGATGAAGCACGACATCGAGGACATCGCCGACGGCTGCATGGGCGTGCGCGACGTCGAGAACCGCGTGCGCGTGCGCCGCGACGGCGAACAACCCGATACGGGCATGGTGCTGCATCCGTCCCAACGCACGGTTACGCCGACGCAGCCTGCGGCGCGCGATCCCGAACCGGGTAGCGGCGCCGGCCGCGAGCGCGATCCGCGCCGTTGACGGCCGATGCGCGGGACGACCCGGCCAAGGCCGCGGACACAGCCAATGCGCGCATGACGACCGGCTCTGACGACGGACCGCGTGACGACGGCGACATTCGCGACGATCGCGACTCGAGCGCCAGCGCGCCGCGCGACGGTCGTGGCCGCGACGCACGTGGCCTGCGCGCGCGCATCGCGGTCGAGCTGTGGCGCGCGATCCGGCATTACCGCGCGCGCGTGCTGGCCGCGCTGGCGCTGCTGCTGCTCGCGAAGGCGGCGGCCGTTTCGGTGCCGCTGCTGCTGAAGGACATCGTCGACGGGCTGGGCCGCGCGGCCGGCCAGCCGGTCGCGCTGCCGGTTCTGCTGCTGTTCGCGTATGCGGTCGTGCGCTTCGCGGCGAACGCGCTGAACGAAGTGCGCGACATGACGTTCGTGCAGGTCACGCAGCACGCGGTCGCGTCGTTTACGGTCCGCACGTTCGGTCATCTGCACCGGCTCGGCGCGCGCTTTCATTCGCAGCGCGAAACCGGCGCCGTCGTGCGCGACCTCGAGAAAGGCACGGCCGGGATCGGCTACCTGCTCGGCGTCGCGGTGTTTACCGTCGTGCCGACCGCGATCGAGATCGGCTCGGTGCTGGTGATCGTGATCGGCAAGTACGGCGGCGGCTTCACCGCGATCATCCTCGTCACGTTCGCCGTCTATGCGGGCTACACGACCGTCTTCACGCGCCGGCGGATGCGCTACCAGCGTCGCGTGAACGTGCTCGAGGCCGAATCGAACGCGCGCGTGGTCGACAGCCTGCTCAACGTCGATACCGTCAAGTACTTCGCGCGCGAGGACGTCGAGCGCAGCCGGCTCGAACGCGTGCTCGACGCATGGCGCGAGGCCGGCGTCGACAACCAGTACGCGCTGTCGACGCTGCATATCGGGCAGAGCGCATGCATCGGCGCGGGCATCGCGGCGGTGATGCTGCTCGCCGGCCAGCATGTCGCGCGCGGCACGATGACGGTCGGCGATCTGGTGCTGATCAACGCGTACATCATCCAGATCAGCCTGCCGCTGAATGCGCTCGGCTTCGTGTTCCGCGAGGCGCACGACGCGATGACGAACATCGAACGATTGTTCGGCCTGCTCGACGCCCGCGGCAAGCCCGGCGAGGAGGGCGACGCGCCGGGCGCGCAGCCGCTCGCGGTGCGCGGCGGCGCGATCGAGTTCGAGCACGTCGACTTCGGCTACGAGCCGAGCCGGCAGATTCTGTGGGACGTGTCGTTTCGGGTCGAGCCGGGACAGTCGGTCGCGGTGGTCGGCGGGAGCGGCTCGGGGAAGTCGACGCTCGCGCGGCTGCTGTTCCGGCTGTACCAGCCCGATGCGGGGACGATCCGGATCGACGGCCAGGACCTGCGCCTCGTGACCGAGCGCAGCCTGCGCGATGCGCTCGGCATCGTGCCGCAGGACACGATCCTGTTCAACGACACGCTGGCCTACAACATCGCATACGGCAAGCGCGACGCGACGCGCGGCGAAGTGATCGCGGCCGCGCGCGGCGCGCAACTCGACGCGTTCATCGAACGGCTGCCCGATGCGTACGACACGCGTGTCGGCGAGCGCGGCGTGCGGCTGTCCGGCGGCGAGCGGCAGCGTGTCGCGATCGCGCGCGCGCTGCTGAAGGCGCCGCCGATCGTCGTGTTCGACGAGGCGACGTCGGCGCTCGATACGCGCTCGGAGCGCGCGATCCAGCAGGAACTGATGCGCGTCGCGCGGCACCGCACGAGTCTCGTCATCGCGCACCGGCTGTCGACGATCGTCGATGCGGACCGGATCCTCGTGATGGAGCATGGCCGGCTCGTCGAGCAGGGCACCCACGACGAACTGCTGGCGAGCGACGGCGTGTATGCGCAGATGTGGTCGCTGCAGGCGAAGCAGCGCGAACTGGAGCGCACCGAGGCGAAGTTCGCGCTGCAGCCGGTGCGGATCAACCCGCTGGTGGCGCAGGTGCTCGATGCGCTGGCGGAAGCCGCCGCGCGCCGCGGCGTGCCGGTGTTCCGCGAGCTGTCGAACGAGGATCTGGTCGTCAAGGCCGATCCGGCCGCACTGCGGCGCTTCGTGTGGGAGCTGTGCCGCGGCGGGATCGACACGAGCGGCGGCGGGCGGGTCGAGGTGCGGACCGCGCGGCACGACCCCGACGCGCGGATCACGATCACGTGCACCGGCGTCGACGCGCCGGAGCTGTCGCTGGCCGATCTCGAACGGCTGCAGGGCGCGATCGAGGACGCGGGCGGCTACGTCGTTCGCGAGCGCGACGACGTCGGCGTGACGTTGCACCTGTCGCTACCGCTGTGCGCGGTCGCGCCGGCGTCGCTGCAACCGGCCGACGCGGCCGCACCGAATTCCGGGCCGGGCGCCGTTGCGGCCGCGGACGCGAAACCGCTCGACGGCGTGCGCATCGCGTGCGTCGACGATCACGACGAGGCGCGCGAAGCGCTTGCCGCGCTGCTGCAGGTCGCCGGTGCGGAGGTGCGCGTGTTCGCGTCCGGCCACGCGCTGCTCGACGAGATGCGGAACACGCGCCGCGCGGACTGGCCGGCGCTCCTGGTATGCGACATCGACCTCGGCGCCGACGAGGAAGACGGCTACACGGTGATGCGCCGCGTGCGCCAGCTCGACGCCGAGCGTGCGCGCGACGGCCGGGCGCCGCTCGAAGCGCTCGCGTTGTCGGGCCATGCCCGCGAGCGCGACCGCACGCGCGCGGTCGAAGCGGGTTTCCACGCCTATCTGACCAAGCCCGCGGCAGCGGCCGACCTGATCGCGACGCTGCGGGCGCTCGCGCTTTCCTCCGGAGATATCCATGCCGAACCTTTCGAATCCGACGCCCCCCGAAGTCCTGACCGAGCGCCGCGCCGGTAGCGCGTTTGCCGACCGCCAGGCCGCGGTCGCCGCCGTCGAGCTGCTGTTGCCGACGTTGTCGGCCGCGTTGCAGAGCGACTTCGTCGGCGACAGCGGCTGCCTGCACGTCGTGATCATGGATCCGGCGCTCGGGCCGCGCGACGCGGCGTTCGAGGATGCGATCCTGTACGAGTTCTCGCTGCCCGATCCGAAGGACTGGGATGCCGATTATCGTGCGTACGCGCGCGCGAAGGCGCGGCTGTCATGGGAAACCGGCCGCGACGGCCACGTCGTGCAGGCGCTCGAGCCGTACCGGCTGCGCGCGGGCGACACGAACCTGTGGGGCGGCGTCGCGCAGCACGGCATCGTGGTCGGCGTGTCGGGCGCGCAGCCCTGGTTCGACGAGGCGTTCGCGGGCTGCATCGCGCACTGCCTGCGTGCGCTCGCGAAGCACCGCGCGCAGGCGACGCCGGACGCGCTCGCGATCTGAGCGCAGGCGAGCGGGCCCGTTTTTACAGCCGGTTATAAAAAAGCCAGCGCGCGCGCGGGGCAGCGCGATGTGGCGCGGGCGTTCGCGCAATGGCACGGTTTTCGCTGTACCTCTGTACGACGTTTGTCACGACAAATGTCATCGCCGCGATCTTTCGGACGCTTGCAGGAGGTGCATGTTGAACCCGACTCACGATCCAGCCCGACCGTTGTTGGCCGGTCGCACCGCGCTCGTGACGGGCGGCGGTCGCGGCCTGGGCGAGGCCATCTGCGAGGAACTGGCGCAACACGGCGCACACGTGATCGTTGCCGATCTCGACGGCGATCGCGCGGCGGCCGTCGCGCAGCGCCTCGAGCGGCATGGCGGCCGCGCGGTCGGACGGCCGCTCGACGTGCGCGACGAGGCGTCGGTGCTGCAGGTCATGCACGACGCGCGCGAGGCGCTCGGCGACGTCGACGTGATCGTCAACAACGCGGCGATCGACGTGACCGCGCCGATCGACGACGTCAGCGTCGCCGCCTGGCAGCAGGTGATGATGACCAACCTGTTCGGCCCGTACCTGATGTGCCACGCGGCCGTGCCGATGATGAAGGCCCGCGGCAGCGGCCACATCGTCAACATCGCGTCGACCGCATCGAAGCGCGCATGGCCGAATGCGTCCGCGTATCACGCGACGAAGTGGGGGCTGCTCGGGTTGTCGCATGCGCTGCATGCGGAGCTTCGGCCGGCCGGCGTGAGCGTGTCGGCGATCGTCGCGGGCGGGATGCGCACGCCGTTCCTGCTCGATCGCTTCCCCGACATCGACGTGGACACGCTGCAGCCGCCGGAACACGTCGCGGCCGCCGTGCGTTTCGTGCTGACGCAGCCGCCGGGCACCGTCGTGCCGGAACTGATGGTGCTGCCGATGAAGGAGACGTCATGGCCGTGAGTCGCGCGCGACGGTTGCCCGGCGCGGTGCTGCTCGACAAGGACGGCACGCTGCTGGAGGACCTGCCGTACAACGTCGACCCCGCGCGGATGCAGCTTGCGCCGGGCGCCGCGCGCGCATTGCGCACGCTCGGCGCGACGGGCATGCCGATCGCGGTCGTGTCGAACCAGCCGGGCGTCGCGCTCGGCTACTTTGCCGAATCGAAGCTTGGCGCGGTCCGTCAGCGTCTCGCCGAATTGTTCGAAGCGAACGGCGCGGTGCTGGCGGACTTTTTTTATTGCCCGCATCACCCGGCGGGCAGCGTGCCGCGCTACACCTGCGACTGCATCTGCCGCAAGCCGCGCCCGGGGATGGTGCGCCGCGCGATCGCCACGCTCGGCGCGGTCGCCGAATGGAGCTGGATGATCGGCGACATTCTCGACGACGTCGAGGCCGGCCGCGCCGCGCGCTGCGGCACGATACTCGTCGACCGCGGCAACGAGACGCAATGGCGGCTCGATGCCGCGCGCACGCCGCACCATGTGGTCGACCGGCTCGACCTCGCCGCCGACCTCGTCGCGCGCGAGGCCGTGCGCCGCCACGGCTCGTGGGTGCGGCGATGAGCGCCGCCTGGGATCGCGCGCGACGCATTCTGTGCGTGCGCCTCGACAGCCTCGGCGACGTGCTGATGACGACGCCCGCGCTGCGCGCGCTGAAGGAGAGCGGGCGCGGCCGCCGGCTCACGCTGCTGACGTCGCGCACCGGCGCCGCGCTGGCGAAACACCTGCCGATGGTCGACGACGTGTGGACGTACGACGCGCCGTGGGTCAAGCATCCGGACGTGCGCGGCGATCCGGTCGTCGATCTCGACATGATCGACCGGCTGCTGGCCGGCCGTTTCGACGCGGCCGTGATCTTCACCGTATACAGCCAGAGTCCGTTGCCGGCCGCGATGATGTGCTGGCTCGCGGGCATCCCGCTGCGGCTCGCGCATTGCCGCGAGAACCCGTACGAACTGCTGACCGACCGCGTGCCCGAGACCGAGCCGGATTCGCGCGTGCGCCACGAAGTCGCGCGCCAGCTTGCGCTGGTCCGCGCGATCGGCGCGAAGACGTGCGACTGGCGCATGGCGTTCGAGCCGGGCGATGCGGCGCGACGCGCGCTGCACTCGCGCTTGCGCGCGGCGCTGCTGCGGCATCGGCGGCCCGCGCGGCCGGCGCCGGCGCAACGCGCTGGCTGGTCGTGCATCCGGGCGCGGAGCGCGGCATCGCGGCGCTGCCGGCCGAGCGCTTCGGCGACGTGGCCGCGCGGCTCGCGCCGCTGTTCGACGGCATCGCGGTGACGGGCGGCGCCGACGAGCGCGCGCTCGTGGATGCCGTGTGCGAACGCGCGGCCGCGCGCCGTGCCGCTCGCCGGCGTGCTGCCGCTCGGCGAGCTCGGCGCGCTGATCGAGACGGCCGACCTGCTGCTGACGAACAACAGCGGCCCCGTGCATCTCGCGGCCGCGCTCGGCACGCCGGTCGTCGATCTGTACGCGCTGACCAATCCGCAGCACACGCCGTGGCGTGTGCCGCACCGCGCATTGAACGTCGACGTGCCGTGCCGCAACTGCTACCGCAGCGTCTGCAACCAGCCCGGCCATCCGTGCCTGCTCGGCGTGAGCGTCGACGATGTCGTCGAGGCGACGCACGGCTTGTTGCGCCGCAGCGCGCGCCATGCGCAACACGCGGCCGCGCGCGCCACCTTGCACGCTGCCGAGCCGGTCGCGGCGAACGCGTCGAGCGGGTCGAACGTGATTCCGTTCGCGCAAGTCATCACGAGGACCTGACGCATGCCTGCTCCGACCTATACGCTCGGCATCAATGCCGCCTTTCACGACAGCGCCGCGTGCCTCGTGCGCGACGGCGCGGTGATCGCGGCGGCCGAGGACGAACGCTTCACGCACGTGAAGCACGCGAAGCGGCCGGTGCCGTTCTCGACTTGGGAGCTGCCGTTTCACGCGATCGACTATTGTCTGGCGGAAGCGGGCATCGCGCTCGCGGACGTCGACCATGTCGCGTATTCGTACGATCCGTGGCTCGAACTGGACCGTCACGGCGACGCGCCCGAGCTGACGCTGCCGCTCGCACCGTCCGCGCATGCGCGGCGTGCCGACGGCGCATCGCCGTGGCATCCGTTGTTCCTGTCGTCGATCGTGAACGCGCCGCGCCAGCTTGCGGGCGGCGCGCCGCACCACCTGCAGCGGCGCTTTCGCGGCGTCGCGCACGACGGGCCGTTTCGCTGGCATTTCATCGAGCACCATCTCGCGCACGAGGCGAGCGCGTTTCTCGCGGCGCCGTACGAGCACTGCGCGGTGATGACGATGGACGGGCGCGGCGAACGCGCGACGACGAGCTACGGCGTGTTCGACGGCCAGTCGTACCGGCGGCTCGGCCAGGTCAACCTGCCGCATTCGCTCGGCCTGCTGTACGAGCGCGTGACGCGCTACCTCGGCTTCCTGCATTCGTCGGACGAGTACAAGGTGATGGCGCTCGCGTCGTACGGCAAGCCGGTGTTCGCGGACGCGATGCGCAAGCTGGTGAGCTACAACGGCGACGGGCGCTACGAGGTTGCCGACGGCGATCTCGTCGCGCTGTTCGGCGCGCCACGCGAGCGCGGCGGACCGATCGAGCCGCATCACTGCGACATCGCGCATGCGCTGCAGCTGGTGCTCGAGGAAACGACGCTGCAGGCGGTCGACTGGCTCGCGGCCGAGAGCGGCGAGCAGCAACTGGCGATGGCGGGCGGCGTCGCGCTGAACTGCGTGATGAACGCGAAGATCCGCGATCGCGGCCCGTTCGACGACGTGTGGGTGCAACCGGCGGCAGGCGACGCGGGCACCGCGCTCGGCGCCGCGCTGTGGACCGATTTCCGCATGCGCGGGATGCGCGGCGACTGGCGGATGGATCACGCGTATCTCGGGCCGTCGTACGGCGACGAAGCGATCGAGGCGTTCCTGAAGGAAGCGCGGCTGCCGTACCGGCGGCTCGCGGACGTCGCCAGCCAGACGGCCGCGCTGCTCGCGGCAAACCGCGTGATCGGCTGGTTCCAGGGCCGCATGGAGTTCGGGCCGCGCGCGCTCGGTGCGCGCTCGATCCTCGCGTCGCCGATCGATCCGGACATGCAGCGCAAGCTGAACCGGATCAAGGATCGCGAGGACTTCCGGCCGGTTGCGCCGGTCGTGCTCGAAAGCCACGCACACCACTGGTTCAACGGCGGGCGGCGCACGCCGCTGCGCGCGCCGTTCATGCTGTTCGTGTACGACATCGCGCCCGGCGCCGAGGCGACGATTCCGGCGGTGCGCCACATCGACGGCACCGCGCGCGTGCAGACCGTCGACGCACACCAGCATCCGCTGCTGCATGCGCTGCTGTCCGAGTTCGACGCGCTGACCGGCGTGCCGGTGCTCGTCAACACGTCGTTCAACACGCGCGGCGAACCGATCGTCTGCACGCCGCGCGACGCGCTCGAGTGCTTCTGGACTTCGCCGCTCGACGCGCTCGTGATCGGTTCGTTCCTGCTGGAGAAGCCGAGATGAACATGCGCGACACGCAACTGCCGCCGGTCGTGTCGGTCGTCGTGCCGACGTACCGGCGGCCCCGCCTGCTCGAACGCTGCCTCGACGCGCTGTGCGCGCAGGTGTTCGATCCGACCACCTACGAGATCGTCGTCGTCGACGACGACCCGGCCGGCAGCGCATGGGAAACCGTCGACGCGTGCCGTGCGCGCATGACCGACGTGCCGGTGATCCGCTACATGACCGCGCCCGATACGCAGGGGCCGGCGGGCGCGCGCAACATCGGCTGGCGCAGCGCGCGCGGCGCGCTGATCGCGTTCACCGACGACGACACGATTCCCGATCCGACCTGGCTGCGCCACGGCGCGGCCGCGCTGCTGGCCGAACCGTCGGCGGCGGCCGCGGCCGGGCGCATCGACGTGCCGTTGCGAGCGCGCCCGACCGACCACGAGCGCGACGCGGCCGGCCTCGCGCATGCGGAATTCGCGACCGCGAACTGCTTCGTGCGGCGCGCGGCGCTGGAGCGCGTCGGCGGGTTCGACGAGCGCTTCACGCGCGCATGGCGCGAGGACGCCGACCTGATGTTCGCGCTGCGCGAGCACGCGGGGCCGATCGTCGGCGTCGACGCCGCGCGGATCGTGCATCCGGTGCGTCCCGCGCGCTGGGGCGCGAGCATCGGCCAGCAGTCGAAGGTGTATTTCGACGCGCTGCTGTACAAGAAGCATCGCGCGACCTACCGGCGTCATATCCGCGCGATGCCGCCGTGGAATTACTACGCGGCCGTGTTGTTCGCGCTCGGCGCGCTCGGCTGTTTCGCGGCCGGATGGCGTGTGCCGGGCATCGCGTGCGCGACGGCCTGGGCCGTGATCACGGCCGCATTCTGCGCGAAGCGGCTGCGCGGCACGCGGCTCACGCCGTCGCATGTCGCCGAGATGATCGTCACGTCGATCGCGATTCCGCCCGTGTCGCTGTACTGGCGCGTGCGCGGTGCGCTTCACTTCCGGGTGTTCTTCCTATGATGCTCGAATCCGTTTCGTCGTCCGGTCCGATGCGCATCGCGGTGTTCCGCGCGCTGCAGCTCGGCGACATGCTGTGCGTGGTGCCGGCGCTGCGCGCGCTGCGGCGCGGCGAGCCGGACGCGCGCATCACGCTGATCGGCTTGCCGTGGGCGCGCGAGTTCGCATCGCGCTTCTCGGACTACATCGACAACTTCATCGCGTTTCCCGGCGCGCCGGGCCTCGGCGAGCAGCCGGACGCCGAGCCGGCCGCGCGCGAGGCGTTCGTCGCGGAATGCCGCGCGCGCGACTTCGATCTCGCGATCCAGCTGCACGGCAGCGGCGTGCAGACCAACGCGATCGTCGCGTCGCTCGGTGCGACGCGCACCGCCGGTTTCGTGCCGCCCGACGGCGGCACGACCGCGCTCGACTGTGCGCTCGTCTGGCGCGACGGCGAGCCCGAGGTCACGCGCTACCTGGCGCTGACCCGCAAGCTCGGCTATCCGGACTGGGGCGACTACCTGGAATTTCCGCTGGGCGGCCTCGACTACGCGCTGTGGCACGTGCTGTGCGACGAGCATGCGCTCGATCCGGGCCGCTACGTGATCGTTCATCCGGGCGCGCGGATGGCGTCGCGGCGCTGGCCGGTCGAGCGTTTCGCGAGCGCGGCACGCCAGCTCGCGGACGACGGCTGGCAGATCGTATTGACCGGCACGCGCGCGGAACTCGCGCTGGCCGGCGCGTTCGTCGAACATCTCGCGCGGCCGTGCGTGAACCTGTGCGGGCGCACGCCGCTCGGCGCGCTGGCCGCGCTGATCGGCCGCGCGCGGCTCGTGCTGTGCAACGACACGGGCGTGTCGCATGTCGCGGCGGCGTTCGGCACGCCGAGCATCGTCGTCGCGTGCGGCAGCGACACGGTCCGCTGGGCGCCGCTCGACGCCGAACGCCATCGCGTGCTCGCGCACTATCCGGCCTGCCGGCCGTGCGCGTTCGACACCTGCCCGTACGGGCACGAGTGCGCGACGGCGATCGGCGTCGACGACGTGATGGAGCGGGCGGGCAAGCTGCTCGCGGAGGAGAGACGTCATGTCACGTAAGCGCTTGCGCGTGCTCACCTGGCACGTGCATGGCAACTATCTGTATTACCTGTCGCAGGCGCCGCACGATTTCTACATCGTGACGAAGCCGCAGCATCCGCCCGGTTACGCGGGTCGGGTCGGGCACCTGCCGTGGGGCGACAACGTGTACGAGGTGCCCGTCGAGTGCGTGCGCGACACCGAGTTCGACTGCGTGCTGTACCAGCATCACAATCACTACGCGCACGACCGGTTGCGGCTCCTGAGCGACGCGCAGCGCGCGCTGCCGGCGCTGTTCGTCGAACACGATCCGCCGCGCGAGCACCCGACCGACACGCTGCACCCCGTGCAGGACCCGAACGTGTTGCTGGTGCACGTGACGCCGTTCAACGCGCTGATGTGGGACAGCGGCGTCACGCCGACGCGCGTGATCGAGCACGGCGTGCTGCTGCCCGACAGTGTCGAGTATCGCGGCACGCTGCCCAAGGGCGTGACGGTCGTGAACCACCTCGCGCGACGCGGGCGGCGTCTCGGCGCCGACCTGTTCGAGACCGTGCGTCACAGCGTGCCGCTCGATCTGGTCGGGATGGGCTCGGCCGAACTCGGCGGCATCGGCGAGGTGCCGAATCCGGCGCTGCCGCAGTTCCTGTCGCACTACCGCTTCTTCTTCAATCCGATCCGCTACACGAGCCTCGGGCTCGCGGTGATCGAGGCGATGATGATCGGGCTGCCGATCGTTGCGCTCGCAACGACGGAGATGGCGCAGCTCGTGAGGAGCGGCTGCAACGGGGTCGCCGATACGCGGCCTGCCGTGTTGATCGACGCGATGCGCATGCTGCTCCGCGATCCGGACCTCGCGCGCGAATGGGGCGCGGCGGCGAAGCGCGACGCGTGCGAGCGGTTCGGGATCGAGCGGTTCGTGCGCGAGTGGGACAGCGCGTTGTGCGACGTCGCGGCGTAGACCGGGCGGCTGCCGTCGCGGCCCGGTTACGGGTTCGTTGCGCCGGCGGATACCGGCGCTCGGGCTGCGGCCGCACCGTCGCACCGGCGGTGCGCTGGCGCCGCTGGCGCTGCCCGCGGCGGGCGTCGGTGGCAGCCGCGCCGCTCGCCGCGTTGCGCTCGTGTTCGGGCACAGCGCGAGCCGGTTGTACAGCGTCTTCAGGCTGATGCCGAGCGCCTTCGCGGTGCGCGGCTTGTCGCCGTTGAAATGGCGCAGCGACGCGACGATGAAGCGCTGCTGCGTATGCGCGAGCGTCGTGCCGATATGGAGCGTCATCGCGTTGTGACGCACCTCCTCGCGCGGCGGCTGGCGGCGCAGCAGCTGCAGTTCGATCTGCTCGTCGGCGAGAATGAACGCGCGCTCCAGCGCGTTGCGCAGCTCGCGCACGTTGCCGGGCCACGTATAGGCGCGCAGCGCCTTCATCGCCTGCAGCGACAGACGCTTGCGCGTGCGATGCCGCGCATTCAGCCGCTCGACGATCTGCAGCGCGATGTCGCCGACGTCGTCCTCGCGCTGCCGCAGCGCGGGCACGTGCAGCGCGATCGTCGCGATCCGGTAGAACAGATCCTCGCGCAGCCGGCCGCTGCGCACGGCCTCGACCGGATCGTGATGGGTGGCCGCGACGATCCGCACGTCGAGCGGAATCGCTTCGTGACCGCCGACGCGCACGATCGTGTTCGTCTCCAGCGTGCGCAGCAGTTTCACCTGCAATTCCGCCGGCATTTCCGCGATTTCGTCGAGAAACAGCGTGCCGCCGCGCGCGGCTTCGAACATGCCCACATGTTGCGCGATCGCGCCGGTGAAGCTGCCTTTTTCATGTCCGAACAAATGGGATTCCGCGATGTCCTTCGGAATCGCCCCGCAGTTGACGGGCACGAACGGCCCGCGCCGGCGCGGGCTCATGTCGTGGATGAGCCGCGCGACGATGTCCTTGCCGGCGCCGCTCTCGCCGACCACCAGGACGCTGACGCGCGTCGCGGCGACACGCGCTACCTTCAGCAGCAGGTCTTGAATCGTTGGCGAGCGGCCGAACAGCCGCGCGCCGTCATCGTCGGATTTCGACATGAGTGTATCGAGTTGGAAGTATTGACCGAAACCGTCGAGGAGCAGGCGAAAAAATGACCGCCACGCATCATTTTTTCATGTGGAAAGCATACCTTTTATGCCCGTTTCGCCGGATTGAATCTTGCAATGCGGTGGTCGACGACAGATAGATTTATTCGATGATCGGCGAAGGCACGACGCACTTCTTCTATACTTCTAGGCACGCGTTTGTCACTGCAGGACAGCTAATTTGCTCATTCGTGTGCGGTGCGGATGTGCCGCCGGGTTCCGGCGTCGTACCCCGCATCGCACGCCCGCCGCGGTTTCGGCCGACGCCTTGCGCCCGGGCCGCACCCACCAGGAGCTTCGATGCCTTATGTCCTGATCGTCGAAGACGACGCCGATACGCGAACGATGCTCGCGACCCTCGCGCAAGCGCAGCAGCTTGCATGCGACACGGCCGCGACGCTCGAAGAAGCGCGCACGCTCGTCTCGACGCACACTCCCGATCTCGTGTTGTGCGATCTCGTGCTGCCGGACGGCAACGGCATGGATCTGTTCGACGCGTTGCCGAAGCGCGCGCATTGCGAAATGGTGCTGACCACCGGTCACGCGAGCCTCGAAACCGCGATCGACGCATTGCGGCGCGGCGCGACCGACTATCTGGTGAAGCCGATCAACATGCAGCGGCTGAACAGCATCTTCGCGCGCGTGCCGCGCACCACCGCACTGCATGAGGAAATCGCCGAACTGCGCTCCGAACTGAAGCGTCTCGGCCGCTTCGGCCGGATGCTCGGCAGCTCGCCCGCGATGCAGGCCGTCTACGATGCGATCGGCCGCGTCGCGCGCACCGAGGCGTCGGTGCTGCTCACCGGCGAGTCGGGCACCGGCAAGGAACTCGCCGCGCAGACGGTGCACGACCTGAGCCTGCGCCGCCGCGGCCCGTTCCTCGCGGTGAACTGCGGCGCGATTGCCGCGAATCTCGTCGAGAGCGAGATGTTCGGCCACGACCGCGGCAGCTTCACCGGCGCCGAGCGGCAGCACAAGGGCTTCTTCGAACGCGCGGACGGCGGCACGCTGTTCCTCGACGAAATCACCGAGATGCCGGTCGAATCGCAGGTCAAGCTGCTGCGCGTGCTGGAAACCGGGCGGCTCACGCGGCTCGGCTCGACGCGCGAGATCGACGTCGACGTGCGCATCGTCGCGGCGACCAACCGCGATCCGGAAGCCGCGATGGCCGACGGCAAGCTGCGGCCCGACCTCTATCACCGGATCAACGTGTTCCCGATTCCGCTGCCGTCGCTGAGCGAGCGCGGCGACGACATCCCGATGCTCGCCGACGCGTTCCTGCAGCACTACAACGAGGAAAGCGGCCGCAATCTGCGCTTTGCGCCCGCCGCGCGCGAAGCGCTGAAGTCCTACGCATGGCCCGGCAACGTACGCGAGCTGCGCAACTTCGTGCAGCGCGCGAGCATCTTCGCCGACGCGGACGTGATCGACACGCTGCCGCCGCCGATCATGGACGAACTGTCGAACATGGTCGACGCGCACGAGGATCGCGTGACGGTGCCGTTCGGCACGCCGCTCGAGGAAGTCGACCGCAAGCTGATTCTCGGCACGATCGCGAAATGCGGCGGCGTGAAGGCGCAGGCGGCCGAAGTGCTGGACGTGAGCCTGAAGACGATCTACAACCGGCTCGCGCAACTGGAAGACGAAGCGGAAAAACCGGACTCCTGATGTCGTGCCGGGCGCGCTCATGCGCGCCCGCCCGCGCGGCGACGCGCGTCGTCGTCGAGCCGGCGGCGCATGCGTTCGACGTGCGGCGGCAGCGCGCACCGTTCGCGCAGGATCCACGGCAGGCCCGCGAAGGCGGGCACGATGCCGCGTTCGCGCCACAGGCGCGGCAGCATGCGGACGGTATGCGCGAGCGCGGCGCGGGCCGGCCATCTGAGCCACGCGGTCCACACCGCGTTGCGGGCGGACACGCTCGCGCGCGTCTGCACGTCGCGTTGCTTCGAAGGGTAATGATGAACCGTCAGACGCGGTGCATAGACGAGCCACGCGCCCGCGCGATACAGGTCGAGCGCGAGCAGCGCTTCCTCGCCGCCGAGGAAGTAGCGCGGATGATAGCCGCCCGCGGCCACGAACGCGTCGCGCCGGAATGCGCTCGCGCCGGCCAAGAGCCCGAGGATCGGGCGGCCCGGCAGCGCGACGGGCGCATCGAGCGGGCTGTCGGCCATCAGCCGGCAGGTCGGGTCTTCGCGCCGGTCGGGGCCGACCAGCACGCGCGCGGTGACGGCCGCGACATGCGGGTACGCATCGAGCAGGTTCGCGGCTTCGGCGAGCGAGCCGGGTGCCCACCACGTGTCGTCGTCGCAGAACGCGACGTGGCGCGTGCGGGCGACGGCCGCGCCGAGATTGCGGCCGGCGGCCCCGAGATTGGCCGGCGCATGCACCAGCGTCGCATGAGGAAAGCGGCTGTGCATGAGCGCCGCGGTCGCGTCGTCCGAGCCGTTGTCGACGACGACGATCGCCGGCCGGTCGGGCAGCGCGGAGAGCCGCGCCAGCGTGCGCGCGAGCTCCAGCGAGCGCCGGCAGGTCAGCACCACCGCGGTCACGCGTGGTTCGCGCGGCGGCAGCACGACACGCGCGGGCGTCACGCGGACGTGCCGTCGCATTCGAGCCGCCAGTATGTTTCGGGTTCACGGAGATCGGCACGCATATGAGGCTCCAACAGCGCAATCTGGCTCGCATACGCGTCGACGGCGGCGGCCTTCGCTGCCGCCGTGTCCATGCCGTTGCCGCCCGGCGCGCCGACCGGGTGGCCGATCCAGCCGTGCTCGCGCCAGCCGGTCACGCGCCGGGCCATCAACCCGTCGATCCGCCGGTACGGCACATCCTCGTAGAAGCGCCACACGCGCGCTGCGTCGCCGGCCCGGCCGTGATCGCGCAGCAGCGCCAGCACGGCCTGCTGAACCTGCAGGTGATCGCGATGGAACAGGCCGGCCGGCGCCAGCACGCCGAAGCCCGGGTGCGCGTCGATCACGTCGGCCACGCGCGCGGCGATTGCCGCCGACGCGGCCGGCGTGCCGTACTGGTCGTCGAGGAAGTCGAGCCAGACGGGCCGCGCATCGAGCAGCGCGAGCGCATGACGGTCCTCGTCGCGGCGCCTGCGCATCGCGTCGTCGGCCGTGCGGAATCCCGCGCGACGGTCCCACGGCGGCGCGGCCGCACCGTGTTCCGGAATGCCCGCGAACACCGTGACGACGACCGAGCCCGGTGCCTGCGCGAGCAGCTGCCCGCAACTGAATACGGCGTCGTCGAGGTGCGGCGAGACGACGAGCCAGCGTGTCGGAGCGGTCATGGTATGAAGGTCTCCCAGGTCAGCACAGGCGGCCGAGCAGGTGACGTGCCCGTCCGGCTGCGCGTGGCCGGCTGCCGCCGGTGGGTCGGCAGGAGGGTGTCCGATGTTTGAATTTGCGCGGCCGCAGGTCGGAAATTACGCAACCGCCGTGATGTTCGTCGCGATCGCCACCGTGCTGCAGGCGCTGGCGATCCGCTTCGGCGGCGTGAACCTGTCGCTGATCCTGTACTACCCGATGCTGGCCGGCGCGGCCTGGGTGACGTCGTTCCTGTTCGGGATCGTGTCGACCGTGGTCAGCGGGCTGCTGATCTGGACGCTGTTCCTGTCCGATCCGGCCGCGTACACCGGGCCGCTGTCGGCCCGGCTCGTGCAGCTCTTCGTCTTCCTGCTGGTCGGCATGCTGGTCTGCGCGGGCGCGGCGATGCTGCACCACGCGCGGCTCACGAACGACGTCGCGCGCCGGCGTGACGCGGCCGCGCGGCGGCAGCTCGAAGCCGTGCTGCAGTCGCTGCCGCACGGTGTGATCGCGACCGACGGGAAAGGCCGGGTGACTTACCTGAATGCGGTGGCGGCCGAGCTGGCAGGCTGCGGCGTGGACGAGGCGACGGGCCGGCCCGTGCGCGACGTGCTGCGCCTGTTCGATCACGACGGCCGGCGCGTGCAGGCGACGCCGCTCGAGCGGGCGCTCGGCGGCGCGCATGCGTTGTCCGACCGGCACTGGCTGCACGGCGCCGCCGGCAGCACGCCGGTGCCGATCGCCGAGGCGGCGGCGCCGATCGCCGATGCGGACGGCAACATCGACGGCGCGGTGCTGCTGTTCTGCGATGCCGGCGTGGCGCGCGCGCGCGCCGACAAGTCGCGGCTGCAGCTCGCGGTCGTCGAGGCATCGCCGGACGCGATCGTCGGCGTCGACGGCGAGGGCCGCATCGTCAGCTGGAACCCGGCCGCGCAGCGGATCTTCGGGTACGACGAGTCCGAGGCCTACGGGCGCCCGTTCGAATCGCTCGTCGCGATGCGCTGGCTGCAGCGCAATCCGTTGGCCGAAACGTTCGACGCGATGCGCGAACCGGTCGGCCCGCTCGAACTGCTGTGCGTGCGCCGCGACGGCCGGCGCTTTCGCGCAACGGTATCCGCATGCCCGGTGCGCGGCGACCTGCGCGCCAGCGTCGCGCTGTCGCTGACGCTGCGCGAGACCGGCGCGCAGCGCCGCCGCGACCTGCGCGCGCACCGCTCGCTGCAGGGCGCGCGCGACGCGCGCGACCAGGCCGATACGTCGAACCGCCTGAAGGACGAATTGCTCGCGACCGTGTCGCACGAACTGCGCACGCCGCTGAACGTGATCTACGGCTGGGTCGAGGTGCTGCGCAATTCGCGCGAAGACGGATTGCAGCAGCAGGCGATCGACGCGATCGATCGCAGCGCGCGTTCGCTCACGCGCATGGTCGGCGACATCCTCGACGCATCGTCGCTCGCGACCGGCAAGCTGCGGATCGATTCGATGCCGGTGGACGTGGTGCGGCTGTTCGCCGATGCGACGGGCACGTTCCAGACGGCCGCGTCGTCGGCCGGCATCGCGCTCGAATTCGACTGCGCCACGTCCGCATGCGTGGTGTCGGGCGACGCGGAGCGCTTGCGGCAGATGCTGTCGAACCTCGTGTCGAACGCGCTGAAATTCACGCCGGCCGGCGGCGCGGTGACGGTCACGCTGTCGCGCGACGCCGGGCACGCGATGCTGACCGTCGCCGATACCGGGCAAGGCATCGCGCCGGATTTCATCCCGTACGTGTTCGACATGTTCCGCCGCGCGGAAGAGTCGCCTGCCTCGTCGCGGCGCGGGCTCGGGCTCGGCCTGTCGATCGTGCGGCATATCGCCGAGCTGCACGGCGGCACGGTCAGCGTCGCAAGCCCGGGCCGCAATCGCGGCGCCACGTTCACCGTGACGTTGCCGGCCGGCTGGCAGCCGGCGGGGGCGATGGCGTGGAGCGTCACGCCGGACGACGTCGCGCGCGGTACGCCGATGCTCGAGTCGCAGCGCATCCTGATCGTCGACGACGACCCGACCACGCGTGCGAGCCTGACCGCCGCGCTGGCAACGCTCGGTGCGGTCGTCGCGGTCGCGTCGTCGGGCCGTGACGCGCTCGCCATCGTCGCGGAGGTGAAGCCGACCGTCGTGCTGTCCGATCTGGCGATGTCCGACGGCGACGGCTTCTGGCTGCTCGATGCATTGCGCCGCGGCGGCGCGAACGGCGGCAGCCCGCCCAACCTGCGCGTGCTCGCGGTCACCGCGCATGCGGGCCTCGGCGACGAACGCCGCGCGCTCGAGGCGGGCTTCGACGGCTATCTGTGCAAGCCGGTCGACGTGCGCGAGCTGGCCCGCCGGATCGCGCGCGTGACGACGCGCGACGGGTGATACGCGGCGGATACGCGACGACCGTCGCCCCGGGCACGCGACGACGCGGCGTCGTGTCACGTCGTGCCGTTCACGTCGCCGCCCCCGGCCGGTTCCGTGTGCTGATCTGCGCGAGCATGTGCGACGCGATCCGCGTGCTGCGCACGAGATCGCCCGGCGTGTGATTCGCGACCTGCCGATGGATGAAATACCGCGCGGTATGCGCGAGCCCGCTCGCGAGCGGCGTCGTCGCGCGCCAGCCGAGGCGCCGGTGCGCGGCGTCGAGATCGGGCCGGCGCTGACGCGGATCGTCGGACGGCAACGGACGGAACTCGATCGCGACCGTCGCGCCGACGATCCTCACGACCTCGCGCGCGACGTCGATCATCGCGATCTCGTCGTCGCTGCCGAGGTTCACCGGCTCGCAGGCGTCGCCGGGTTCGTCCATCAGCCGGATCAGCGCATCGACCATGTCGTCGACATAGCAGAACGAGCGCGTCTGCCTGCCGTCGCCGTAGACGGTCAACGCTTCGCCGGCCAGCGCCTGCGTGATGAAGTTCGACACGACGCGCCCGTCGGCCGGATGCATGCGCGGCCCGTACGTGTTGAAGATCCGCGCGATCCGCACGTCGACGCCGTACTGGCGGTGATAGTCCATGAACAGCGTTTCCGCGCAGCGCTTGCCTTCGTCGTAGCACGCGCGGATGCCGATCGGGTTCACGCGGCCGCAGTAGCGCTCGTCCTGCGGATGCACGTCGGGGTCGCCGTACACTTCGCTCGTCGATGCCTGCAGGATGCGCGCCTTCACGCGCTTCGCGAGGCCGAGCAGGTTGATCGCGCCATGCACGCTGGTCTTGGTCGTCTGCACCGGGTCGCGCTGATAGTGCACGGGGGACGCCGGGCATGCGAGGTTGTAGATTTCATCGACCTCGACGTACAGCGGAAACGTCACGTCGTGCCGCATCAGCTCGAAGTTCGGCGCATCGCGCAGGTGCGCGATGTTGTCCTTCGCGCCCGTGTAGAAATTGTCGACGCACAGCACGTCGTGCCCGGCCGTCACGAGGCGTTCGCACAGATGCGAACCGAGAAACCCGGCGCCGCCGGTGACGAGTACCCGTTTGCGATCGTAGCCCTTCATCATGCATTCTCCTTGCGGTGGGCGAGTACGCCCGGCGTGGTCGCGACGGGCGTGCGGCGGCTGCCGGCCGCCGTGCCGGCACGTTGCGGATGCGCGACGTCGCGGTAGATGTCGACGAGGCGGTCGGTCACGCCGCGCCATGTGTAGAAGCGGTGGGCGCGCAGATAACCGGCCCGGCCGAGCGCATCGCACAGCGCCGGTTGCGCGCGCAGCTGCACGAGCCGACCGGCGAGCGCGGCCGGGTCGCGCGGCGGCACCAGGTAGCCGGTGACGCCGTCGTCCACCGTCGTGCGGATGCCGCCGACGTCGCTGCCGATCACCGGCGCGGCACATGCCATCGCCTCGACCGGCGTGATGCCGAACGGCTCGTACCACGGCGTCGTCACGAAGACGTCCGCCGCGCTGTAGTACAGGTGCAGCGCGTCGCGCTCGCGCCGGCCCACGAACGTCACGCGTTCCGCGATGCCGGCGTCGTGCGCGAGCGCGGCGAGGCGTGCGAGTTCCGGATCGCGCGCCGGGTCGGGCGTCGCGTGGCTGCCGCCGACGATGTAGAGCCGCGTCGGCCGGTTCGGGTCGCGTGGCATCCGCGCGAGCGCGTCGATCACGGTGTCGATGCCCTTGCGCGGCACGAGCCGCCCGAGCTGCAGCACGACGAACGCATCGTGAGGCCAGCCGAGCCGCGCACGCGCATCGACGCGCGGCACCGGCCGGAATTCACCCGCATCGAACCCGCAGGGCACGATCTCGATGCGCGCGGCATCGGCGCGATAGTGCGTGGTCAGGTCGAGCGCATCCTGCGGGCACTCGGCGATCAGCCGGTCCGAGCGGCGCGCGAGCGTGTCCTCGATCGCGAAGCGTTCGTCGGGGAAACCGTCGGCCGCGCCCTGATGCAGCCGGCGCACGCGGCCGAGCGCATGGAACGTCATGACGAGCGGAATCCCGAGACGCTGCTTCACGCGCAGCGCGGCCTCGCCCGACATGAAGAAGTTCGCGTGCATCACGTCGACCGGGTCGGGCTCGCGCCGCATGCGCGCGGTCATGTAGTCCGCGAACGCACCCATGTACGGCAGCAGCCGTTCCTTCGGCACGGCGGCGGGCGGCCCGGCCGGTACGTGGATCACGCGCATGCGCGGGCCGATCTGCACGACTTCCGGCAGGTGCGGATCGTCGCAGCGGGTGTAGACGTCGACGTCGAGGTCGCGCTCGGCCAGCTGCTTCGCGACGTTCGCGACGTAGATGTTCTGGCCGCCCGCGTCCACGCCGCCGATCACCCCCAGCGGTGACGCATGTTCACTGATCAACGCGATTCTTTGCATGGTATTGCTCCCGAGGTCGGGGCCGCGCCGGCGAGCCCCGTTGCGTCCCTCTTCGGCAATCGCCATGCCCGTCACTTTGCGGGCGGCACGCCCGGCCCAGGTGCCGAAAAAATTACAACGGGTTGGATGAAAGGGCGTCCGATCGGCGGGCCGCGCGGGGATGCGGGCGGTTGCGCGCGGCACGCGATTTGCGACACCCGGACGTCCGCCGGCCACGCCGGCCTCACGATAGGAGGTCACGATGAAGGTATTCCCGCTGCAAGCCCGCGCACCGCGATTCCGCCGTCATCCCGCCAGCCGTCTCGGCATGGCGGTCGCGATCGCCGCGGCCACCGCCTGTATCGCCGTCGCGCCGAACGTGTTCGCCGCCGGAGACGACGGCTCGGCATCGTCATCCATGTCGTCATCGTCATCGTCGTCGATGACGCATTCGAGCACCGGCACGAAGATCCGCGACGCGACCATCACGACCAAGGCGAAGGCCGAGCTGGTCGGCACGAGCGGCCTGTCGGCAGGCGACATTCACGTGAAGACGCGTCACGGCGTCGTGATGCTGACCGGCAGCGTGCCGGACGAGCAGCAGCGCACGCAGGCCGTCGGTGTCGTCAGGCAGATCGACGGCGTGCAGGACGTGCGCGACCAGCTGACCATCCGCCCGAAATAACCGGCCCCGCAGAAGGAGTCCAGTGATGAACTGCATGCTCAAACCGGTCGGCGAGCAGACGATCGTGATCACGGGCGCCACCAGCGGCATCGGCCTCGTCACCGCGCGCAAGGCGGCACGGCGCGGGGCGAAGCTGGTGCTGTTCGCGCGCAACGCGGACGCGCTGAACACGCTGTGCGACGAAATCCGCCAGCACGGCGGCCTCGCGGTGCCGGTCGCCGGCGACGTCGGCATTCTCGAGGACCTGCAGCGCGCGGCCGCGACGGCGGCCGATACCTATGGCGGCTTCGACACCTGGGTCAACAACGCGGGCGTGTCGATCTTCGGCACGGCGGCGGCGGTGCCGCTCGAGGATCAGCGCCGGCTGTTCGACACCAACTACTGGGGTGTCGTGCACGGCTCGCTCGTCGCGTCGGATCATTTCCGGCGCAAGAGCGATTTCCACGGCGGCGCGATCATCAACATGGGCAGCGAGGCGTCCGACGCGCCGGTGCCGCTGCAGAGCGCGTATGCGGCATCGAAGCACGCGGTGAAGGGTTTCACCGATTCGCTGCGTCTCGAGCTCGAGTCCGATCGCCTGCCGGTGTCCGTCACGCTGATCAAGCCGGCCGCGATCGACACGATGTTCGTGATGCACGCGAAGAACTACATGAACGTCGAGGCGCGGCTGCCGCCGCCGATCTACGACCCGGAGCTCGTCGCCGACGCGATCCTGTTCGCGGCGGCGCACCCGCGCCGCGCGCTGTTCGTCGGCGGTGCCGCGAAGCTCACGTCGGCCGGCGCGTATCACGCGCCGCGCCTGTTCGATCGCATCGCGGCCACGCTGTTCTCGCGCGGCCAGCGCACGGTGCGCCCCGCGCGGCCGCGCGACGACAACGCGCTGTACGAGTCCCGCCATGCGCTGCACGAGCGCGAAGGGATGGACGGGCCCGTGCTGCGCGCTTGCGCATACAACGCGGTGGTGCAGCGGCCGAAGGTCGCGGGCGCGGTCGCGCTGGGCGCGGCGGCGCTGATGGTGGCCGCGTTCGCGCGGTCGCGGCGCAGCCCGACGTAATGGCGTGCCTTTCCGTTTTTCAATCGAAGGAGGTTTCCATGTCATCCCGACAACATACGGGCCACGAATACAGCCACGCGCGCGCGCATGAAGGCGAGCGCGAGCAGCAGGATCACGACAAGGGCGGCCACCAGAGCGGGCACGGCAAGGCGCCGAGCCCGGTCGACGTGCAGAAGGCGCTGAAGGGGATGGACTATCCGGCGAGCAAGGCGGAGGTGGTCGAGTGCGCGGAGCGCTCGCACGCCGATCCGCGCGTACTCGACATGCTCAGGCAGATCCCCGATCGCGAATACGGCACGCCGGCATCGGTATCCAAGGAACTCGGGCGCCTGATGTGAGCGCACCCGCGTCGCGTCGCGCCCGCGCTCGCGTGCGCGGCACCTTATGGCCACGAGGAGCACGACCATGGCGATGATCGTCGCAGGCCGCTTCACGACGTTCGATGAAGCGGAAGGTGGGGCGCGCCACCTTTACGAGCGCGCGTTCGGCCCGGACGACGTGTCGATCTTCTTCCTGAACCCGGGCGGCCAGCACGCGCGTTTTCCGATCGGCGGCGACGTGTATGCCGATACGGCCGCGAAGCCCGGCGGGCGCGGCGCGCTGGTCGGCGCGCTGCGCGGGCTGCTGATCGGCGCGATCGTCGGGCTGATCGTCTATGCGTTCGGCGTGCGCTACTGGTTCGTGCCGGCCGCCGGTGCGCTCGCCGGTGCCTATCTCGGTGCGTTCGGCGGCGCGCTCGGCCGGATGCGCGGCGAGCAGGCCGAAGGCAAGGGCATGCTCGCGAAGACCGAAACCGGCGTGATCCTGGCCGCGCGCGTGACGTCGACGACCGCGGCCACCGCGGAAGACGTGCTGCGTGCGACCGGCGCGCAAGCGATCGAACGTGTCGAAGGCGACTGGCAGGACGGCGAATGGCGCGACTTCGATCCGGTGCGCCGGCCGGACGGCACGACGCAGGGCACGCCGCGCTGAGCATGCCGTTTCTGCACGCGCTTGCAACGCGGCGCGCGGCGCCCGTGCATCGCGCGTGCACCGGGCCGGGCCGCCGCGCGGCATGCCGCTTGCGACGTCTCGCCGACACCCGTTCAAGGAGGAACCCATGACGACGGCAAAGACCCTGCCACCCCAGGAACAGGCCCGGCAGCCGGGCACCGAGCGGGACATGCATCCGAAGCCGCGCGACGAGGCGGCCGACTACGTCGGCAGCGGCAGGCTCGCCGGCAAGGTCGCGCTCGTGACGGGCGGCGACAGCGGGATTGGCCGCGCGGTCGCGATCGGTTTCGCGAAGGAGGGCGCGGACGTCGCGATCGTCTACCTGAACGAGTCGGACGATGCCGCGCACACGAAGCGCCTGATCGAGCAGGCGGGCCGGCGCTGCGAGGCCATCGCTTGCGACGTCGGCGACCGCCGGCAGGCGCGCGACGCCGTCGCGCGCACGGTCGAGCGGTTGGGGCGCCTCGACGTGCTGGTCAACAACGCGGGCGAACAGCATCCGCAGCCGGGCATCGAGGACGTGACCGAGGAACAGCTCGAGCGCACGTTCCGCACGAACGTGTACGGCATGTTCTTCTGCACGCAGGCCGCGCTGCCGCACATGAAAGCGGGCGGGCGCATCGTCAACACCGCGTCGGTGACCGCGTATCACGGCAGCCCGAAGCTGCCCGACTACTCGGCGACCAAGGGCGCGATCGTCGCGTTCACGCGTTCGCTGTCGATCGAGCTGGCCGAGCGCGACATTCGCGTGAACGCCGTCGCGCCGGGGCCGATCTGGACGCCGCTGATCCCGTCGACCTTCACCGCCGAACAGGTCGCGACGTTCGGCTCGAACGTGCCGCTCAAGCGGCCGGGGCAGCCGGACGAGCTGATCGGCTGCTATGTGCTGCTCGCGTCGGACGGCGCGAGCTACATGACGGGACAGACCTTGCATCCGAACGGCGGCTCGATCGTCGGCGGGTGATGATGCCCGCCACACCAGGAGAAAGCGCATGAAACAACCCAACTGGACGATCGCGGCGCTCGCCGCGGGCGTGCTCGCCATGGCGGGGCTCGCGCAGGCACAGGCGCCGAGCGAGCCGCCCGCGTCGAATTCGCATGTGCCGGGCGGCGTGATCAACCCGTCGTCGGGCGCCGCCGGCGCGGGCGATCCGGGCATCGCGAAGGCGCCGCAGCGCGGCGATGCGGAATTCGTCGACAAGGCCGCGCTGGCCGGCAAGGCCGAAGTGCAGGCGAGCCAGCTCGCGTTGAAGCAGGCGCAGTCGCCGGACGTGCGCGCGTTCGCGAAACGCATGGTGGCCGACCACGGCAAGGCGAACGCGAAGCTCGACGAGGTCGCCGCGCGCGCGGGCATGAAGCCGCAGGTCGAGCAGATCCACGACCCGGACGTCGAAGCGCTGCGCGGCAAGAGCGGACACGACTTCGACACGGCGTATGTGGCCGCGGCCGGCCCGGACGCGCACAAGAAGGCGGTCGCGCTGTTCGAGGACGAGGCGCGCGGCGGCCAGGACGCGCAGCTGCGGGCGTTCGCGACCGCGGCGCTGCCGACGCTCAGGCATCACCTGAGCATGGCGGAAGCACTCCAGCGCAAGGTGGGCGCGCAGTAACGCGTGCCCGGTTCAACCCCAGGGCCGCGCGGGCGGCCCGTTTTTTCGGAGAAGCAGTCATGGGCCAACGGCAATCGAAGCACGAAGGCATCCTGGCGTTGCTGTGCCAGGCATACGAAACCGAGCTCGGCGGCGCGAAGATCTACGAGGCCGCGCTCAAGTGTGCGACCGACGAGGACCTGCACAAGGAATGGGAGAAGTACCACCGCGAAACGATGCATCACCAGGAAGTGCTGCGCAAGGTATTCGACACGCTCGGCCTCGATCCGGATACGCAGTCGCCGGGGCGCGCCGCCGTGGCGGCGACCGGCAAGTCGCTCGTCCAGGTGATCGAGCAGGCGAAGAAGCAGGCCGACCCGGCGGTCGCGCAGATCGTCGCGGCCGAGTGCGTGGTGCTCGCCGAGACGAAGGACCACCTGAACTGGGAGCTGATCGGCTATGCGGCCGACCAGCTGCGCGATCGCGACGCGGCGAAGGCGCTGAAGGCCGCGCACGACGAGGTGGAGGCGGACGAGGACCATCACCTGTATCACACCCGCGGCTGGGCGCGCGAGATGTGGATCGACTCGATGGGCTTCAAGGCGGTGCTGCCGCCGCCGGAAGAAGTGAAGAAGGTCGAGTCGGCGGCCGATGCGGCGCGGGCCGAAAAGTCGCGCGGCAAGATGATGTGACGCTGCCGGTCGGGCAATCGGGCGACGCCGCTCGCGCGGCGTGCCCGGTTGTCGCCCGATCGTCAGGGTCGTTCGCTTTCCACGCCGTCCGTCACGCGTGAACGGTTGCAGGCGCAACCATGCCGTCCAGATCAGCTCAGCATGTCCGCGGCCATCACGACCACCGATGCCGCCATCAGCGCGACCGCCAGCCACCCGAACACCTTCGACGCGATGCCGCTGCCCGGCTGGCCGGCCGCATCGCGCCGCTGCGACAGCAGCATCACGAGCACCAGCATCGGCACCGCCGCGACGCCGTTGAGCACCGCGCTCCAGTACAACGCCTTGATCGGATCGACCGGGCTGAAGCAGATCGCGATGCCGACGATCACGCAGCCGGCCAGTACCGCATAGAACGCGGGTGCGCGCCGCACCGGTTCGTTCAGCCCTTCGCGGAACCGCCACGCCTCCGCGCAACCGTATGCGGCGCTGCCCGCGAACGCGGGGATCGCGAGCAGCCCGCAGCCGACGATGCCGAACGCGAACACGACGAATGCCGCCTCGCCGGCGATCGGGCGCAGCGCCTCGGCAGCCTGCGCGGTGGAGCCGATGTCGTGCTTGCCGTGCGAGAAGCACACCGCCGCGCCGATCACCATGATGCAGAACGACACCGCGTTGGTGACGATCATCCCGGTCCAGGTGTCGAACGTGATGCGCCGCCCGGTTTCACGGCGCGCGCCGGGCGTGCACGCGGTGTCGCCGTTGCGGCGCTCGACCTGGGTTTCCTCGACCTCGAGCGCGGCCTGCCATACGAACAGGTACGGGCTCAGCGTCGTGCCGAGCACCGCGACCGCCGTGGTCGCATAGTCGTGCGTGAACGCGATGTGCGGCAGGACGATCGCGTGCAGCAGGCCGCGCCAGTCGATGTGCACGAACCCGAGTTCGAGCACGTAGGCGAGCAGGCCGAACGTCATCCATTTGAGCCAGCGCGCGTAGCGTTCGTAGGACAGCAGCACCTGCAGCGCGAGCGACGCGATGCCGTAGACGGGCGCATACCAGTAGCTGCGGCCACCGGCGACGAGCGCGGTCGCATCACCCATCGCGGCGAGGTCGGCGCCAACGTTCACGACATTGACGATCACCACCATGACGATCAGGGCCTTGGCGAGTCGGGCGGAGAACTGCTCGCGGATGCCGGCCACGAGGCCTTCGCGGTTGGCGCGTCCGATGAATGCCGCCGCAAGCTGCACGGCCACCATCATCGGCAGCGTGATCACGATCATCCACAGCATGTGGAAGCCGAACTGGCTGCCGGCCTGCGCATAGACGGCGACGTTGCTCGGATCGGCGTCGGACGCGCCCGCGAGCAGGCCGGGGCCGAGCCGACGGTACCAGGGCTTCGCGGCGGTGGTGGCGGCCGGGTCGGTTGTGGCGGCCGGGGTGTCGCGCGACGCGCCGCCGCGCAGGTCGCTCATTCGGCGTCTCCCGATGCCTCGTGCGCGCCGCCGTTGCCGCGCGCGAGGCGGGACGCGGTGCGCAGCGCGTCGACGAGCGTCCGGTACGCATGCTCGCGCGAATCGGCGCCGCGTGTGCGCAGCACGTAGGACGGGTGATAGGTCGCGACGACGAGACAACCGTCCGGCGAGCGCACCGGCTTGCGCGTGCGCTCCAGCGTCGCGTCGTTGTCCTGCAGCACCGCGCGCAGCGCCGTCGCCCGAGCGCGACGATCACGCGCGGGCTCCACGCGTCGAGCTCGCGTTCGAGCCAGTAGCGGCAGGCGGCGACCTCGGCTGCGCGGGCGTCTGTGCAGCCGCCGCTTGCCGCGCGGTTCCCATTTGAAGTGCTGACCGCGTTGGTCAGGTAGACGCTCGTGCGTGCAATGCCGGCCTCGTCGAGCGCGCGATCGAGCATGCGGCCCGCCGCGCCGACGAACGGGATGCCCGCGCGGTCCTCCTGGTCGCCCGGCTGTTCGCCGACCAGCATGATGCGCGCGTCGACGGGCCCGGCGCCGGGCACCGGCTGCGTCGCATGTTCCCACAGCCCGCAGCGGCGGCATGCGTCGAGCGTGGCCGGTGTGTCGGCGGCGGCCGGGACCGCAGCCGGTTTCGTGCTCGGGTCGCGCTTCATGCCAATCCTCCGGTGCAGGCCGACGCCGCGCGCGCGAAGCGGCATGCTCGGGCGCGCGCGACAAGCCGATCGAAGGCGTTGCCGGGGCGGAACATCGGCAGTGTGTGCATCGGCGGCTCCCGTATCGACGATATCGACGAGATGCAGCAACCGGCATGCCGCGTGCGGTCGCGATGGACGCGTCGTGTGTCGGAGCCGCATCCGGTGATGGCGGGGGACAGGGGGTCCAAGCAGCCCCCGGCGATGCTCCAGCCGCCTTGCACGGTACGACTTGCAAAACGGCATCGAGCGGCCCGGAGCGGCCTAGAGCGCCGTCGTGCGGTGCTCAGCCGCCTGCCGTGCGCGCCGCGGCGGCGCGTCCCGCCGCGAACGCCGCCACGCCGGCGCAAACGAGCAGCGCCGCACTCATCGCGAAGGTCGCGCGATAGCCGTGCAGGTCGTACAGCAGGCCGCCTGTCGTCGCGCCGAGTGCGATCGCGAGCTGCACGACCGCGACCATCAGGCCGCCGCCGGCTTCCGCGTCATGCGGCAGCGTGCGCGCGAGCCAGGTCCACCAGCCGACGGGCGCGGCCGTGCCGGTCAGTCCCCACAGGGCAAGCAGGCCCGCGGTGGCGGCGGTCGACGCGCCGCACCACACGAGCGCGACGGCGATCGCGGCCATCAGCAGCGGGGTGACGCCGAGCGTGCGGTACAGCCCGTTCTTCAGGCACGCACCGATCAGGATCGTCCCCGCGACCCCGGCCACGCCGATCGCGAGCAGCATCAGCGACAGCGTGGCATTGCCGACGTGCGTCACCGTTTCGAGGAACGGCCGCAGGTACGTGAACAGCGCGAACTGTCCCATGAACAGCAGGCTGACGGCCGCCATGCCGAGCGCGACCGGCACGCGGCCGAGCAGTGCGAGCGCATTGGCGGGCGCCGCGTGCGATGCGGCCTTCATCGGCGGCAGGCTGACGAGTTTCCAGCCGAACGCGAGCGCCGCGACCGGCACGACGCAGAAGAATGCCCAGCGCCAGCCGACGATGCCGCCGAGAAAGCTGCCGAGCGGCGCCGCGACGACGGTCGCGAGCGCGTTGCCGCCGTTCACGATCGCCAGCGCGCGCGGCACCTGGGCATCGGGCACCAGCCGCATCGCGGTCGCGGCCGACATCGACCAGAACCCGCCGATCGCAACACCGATCAGTGCGCGCCCCGCGATGAAGGCAACGTAATTCGGTGCGAATGCAACGATCGTGCCGGAGACGATCGTCAGCAGCGTCAGCACGAGCAGCAGCCGCTTGCGATCGCGCCGTCCGGCCAGCGACGCGATGAACAGGCTCGTCACGAGCGCGAAGGCGCCGGACACGGAAATGGCCTGGCCCGCCTGGCCTTCGCTGACGTGCAGGTCGGTGGCGATCGGCGTCAGCAGGCTGACCGGCATGAATTCGGACGCGACGAGCGCGAACGCGCCGAGCGCCATCGCGAGGACGGCGCCCCATGCGGCGGTTTGAACGGGCGCGGGGCGCCGGTCGGAAGTGGCAACGGCTTGCATCGTCGAAGCGGTGCGGATCGTGGGCGAAGGGGCGGCGTCGGTCAGTCGCAGCGCGCGGCGGCCGCGCCGCGATCGGCCAGATGCGTGCGGGCGCCGGCATCGTGCGCGGCCATGACGCGTACGGACGCGGCCTGGGCATCGTCCACCCACGTGCGCGGATTCGCGCGTGCCGGATTGAAGCCGGCGGCTTCGTAGCGAATCATGTCTTCGCGCACCTGCTCGCGCGTCAGGCCCTGCGCATGGGCGAACAACGGGCCGGACACGACAAGTGCGGCGACGAGAAGGCGAAGAGCGGATTTCACGAGACGGACTCCGGAAAGGAATGCAGGGGAGATCCCCAAAAGTCGGCTACGGCCGCACGGGGACCCGAAGGCTTCGCAGTCTATCGACCCACGATCGATCGATTAAGTAGCGCGGCGCGCTTGGACTTATAAGTCAGTCTAATGAATGGACGGAAGCCGTACCGGGTGGCGCGCGGCGCGTCGGTGCTAGGATGGGCGTCCGTTTCGACAGGAGCCGCCCGACATGCCGCGCGAAAACCTCAACGATCTGCTGGCGTTTCTCGCGGTGGCGCGCGACCGGAGCTTCACGCGCGCGGCGGCGCGCCTCGGTGTGTCGCAATCGGCGCTGAGCCAGACGGTGCGCGATTTCGAAGCGCGGCTCGGCGTGCGGCTGCTGACGCGCACGACGCGCAGCGTGTCGACGACCGAAGCGGGCGAGGAACTGTTCCGGACCGTCGCGCCGCGCATCGACGAGATCGAAACGAAGCTCGCCGCCGTGGCCGATTTCCGCGACAAGCCGGCCGGCGTCGTGCGGATCACGGCCACCGAGCATCCGATCGACACGATCATCTGGCCGAAGCTCAGGAAGGTGCTGCCCGACTACCCCGACATCCGCGTCGAGTTCTCGGTCGACTACGGGCTGTCGAACATCGTCGAGGAGCGCTACGACATCGGCGTGCGCTACGGCAACCAGGTCGCGAAGGACATGATCGCGGTGCGCATCAGCCCGGACATCCGGATGGCGATGGTTGCGTCGCCGGCCTATCTCGACGGCCGCAAGCCGCCGAAGACGCCGCAGGACCTGCTCGATCACGATTGCGTGACGCTGCGGCTCGCGACCGCGAAGGGCATCTATGCATGGGAGCTGAAGAAGGGCAGGAACGAGATCCAGGCGCGCGTGAACGGGCGGATCACCTGCAATACGCAGCCGCAGATGCTGCAGGCGGCGCTGGACGGATTCGGCATCGCGTTCGTCACCGAGGACATCGTGCTCGACCACGTGCACGCCGGCAGGCTGCGCATCGTGATGCCGGACTGGTGCCCGGTCTTTCCCGGCTATCACGCGTACTACCCGAGCCGCCGCCAGGCGTCGCGCGCGTTTTCGATCGTGATCGATGCGTTGCGGCATCGCGCGTAGCGCGGCGGCGGAGCCGGGCATCTCCGGGCTGGGTGTGGCTGCCCGAATCATGCAAAATACCGGGCATTCGAGATGTGGAGACACGGCCCGTGGGAATCAACTTCGATTTGACCGATTTGCAGGCGTTTCGCGCGGTGGTGGAGCTGGGCAGCTTCCGGAAGGCCGCCGAGGCGATCAGCATTTCACAGCCCGCGTTGAGCCGCCGGATCGACAAACTGGAGGAAGCGCTCGGCGTGCGTCTGTTCGAGCGCACCACGCGCAGCGTCTCGCTGACCACCGTCGGCCGCGTGTTCGCGCCGAGCGCCGAGCAGTTGCTGGACGATCTCGACGTCGCGCTGCTCGGCATCCGCGACGTTTCGTCGAGCCGGCTCGGTCACGTGACGATCGCGTGCGTGCCGTCGGTCGCCTACTACTTTCTGCCGAACGTGATCGCAAGCTATCACCGCCGCTTTCCGCGCATCCGGGTCAAGCTGCTGGACGCGAGCGCGAACGAGGTGCTGAGCGCCGTCATCAGCGGCGAGGCCGATTTCGGCGTGAGCTTCATGGGCAGCCAGGAGCCCGAGGTCGAGTTCAAGCTGCTGCTGCAGGAGCGGTTCGTCGCCGCGTGCCGGCGCGACCATCCGCTCGCGCGCAAGAAGCGCGTGACCTGGAACGAGCTTTACGAGTACGAGTACGTGTCGGTGGACAAGACGTCCGGCAACCGCCTGTTGCTCGACCAGGCGCTGACGAGCGTCGCGCCGCGGGCGCCGAGCGTGTGCGAGACGCGCCACGTGACGACCATGCTCGGGCTGGTCGAGGCAGGGCTCGGCGTCGCCGCGGTACCGTCGATGGCGATGCCCGGGCACGACCATCCGCTGCTCACGAGCGTGCCGCTCGTCGAGCCGGCGGTCAAGCGCCGCGTGGGCATCGTGAAACGGCGCGGACGCCCGCTCACCCCGGCCGCGGAAGCGTTTCACCAGGCGGTCGTCGATGCGAAGCGCGGCGATGGATCGAAACAGGTGGCGCATGCGGCGAATACGGCCGGAACATCGGGCAAGACCGCATCGTGACGCTGGCAAGACCGCTTCGTTCGCTCTACGTGCAGGTTCTGCTGGCGATGGTGCTCGGCGTGAGCGTCGGCCATTTCTGGCCGTCGGCGGGCGCGATGCTCAAGCCGCTCGGCGATGCCTTCGTCGGCCTCGTGCGGATGATGATCGCGCCGGTCGTGTTCTGCACGATCGTGTCGGGCATCACGTCGCTGGCGAACGGGACCGCCATCGGGCGCACGATCGTCCGCGCGCTGGTGCTGTTCTATCTGTTGACCGCCGCCGCGCTCGCCTTCGGGCTCGTCGCCGCGTTCGTGCTGCAGCCGGGCGCCGGCATGCACGTGGACGTGCGCCATCTCGATGCGAGCGTCCTTGCGCCCTATACGCGGCATGCGCCGCCGCGCGGCTTGGTGGAGTTCGCGTTGAGCGTGATCCCGGACACGATGCTCGGCGCGTTCCAGCAGGGCGAGGTGCTGCCGGTGCTGCTGCTGGCGCTGCTGTTCGGCTTTTCGCTCAATGCGGCTCCGCAGGCGGGCCGGCCCGTGCTGGCGCTGATCGACGGCGTCGCGCAGATCGTCTTTCGCGTGCTGGCGATGATCATGCGGCTCGCCCCGCTCGGCGCATTCGGCGCGATGGCCTTCACGGTGGGCCGCTTCGGCATCGGCTCGGTCGGCTCGCTCGCGCGGCTGATGATGTCGTTCTACATGGCCTGCGGGCTGTTCGTCGCGCTGGTGCTCGCACCGCTCGCGCGGTTGCACGGATTCGCGTTGTGGCGGCTGCTGCGCTACCTGCGCGAGGAGCTGCTGATCGTCCTCGCGACCTCGTCGACGGAGCCGGTATTGCCGCGGCTGATCGTCAAGCTGGAGTCGCTCGGTTGCGACAAGGGCGTGGTCGGGCTCGTGCTGCCGGCCGGCTACTCGTTCAACCTGGACGGCACCGCGATCTATCTGACGCTCGCGGCATTGTTCATTGCGCAGGCGTGCGACGTGCCGCTGTCCGCGCCGCAGATCGCGGCGATGCTGGCCGTCATGCTGCTGACGTCGAAGGGCGCGGCCGGCGTGTCGGGCAGCGGGCTCGTCGCGCTCGTCGCGACGCTTGCCGTGATGCCCGACCTGCCGGTTGCCGGGGTCGCGCTGCTGGTCGGCATCGATCGCTTCATGTCCGAGGCGCGTGCGCTGACGAGCGTGATCAGCAATGCGTGCGCGGTGATCTTCGTATCGTCGTGGGAAGGGGCGTGCGATCGTGCGCGTCTCGTGCGGGTGCTGAACGCGGCCGGGCCGGAAGGCCCGAATGGCGCCGACGATGCCGGGGCCGGCGCCGGGCGCGACGGGAAGGCGGTCTGACGCGCGCCTTCCCGGGTTGCGGGCTCAATGCGCGGAGACGGAATCCAGCCCGGTCGATTTCACTTCCGGCTGCACGTCGGGCGACGCGAGATAGTCGAGGAGCGCCTTCGCTTCCTCCGGATGCTGCGCGCCGACCGGGATGCCGGCCGCGAAGCGCGTGACGGACTGCAGCGCTTCGGGAATCTTGCCGACGAAGGTCGCGCCCTTCACGGGCAGCAGTTCGCTCACCTGCTGAAAGCCGATTTCGTAGTCGCCGTTCGCGACCACGGAGGCGACCGGGATCCGCGGGATCATCTTCGCCTTCGATTTCACCTGGTCTTCGATGCCGAGCTTCTTGAACAATTCCCGCTCGATGTAGACGCCGCTCGCGCTGTCCGAGTACGCGATCGACTTCGCATGCAGCAGCGCTTCCCTGAGGCCGTCGGCCGAGCTGATGTCGGGTTTCGCCGCGCCGTCGCGCACGACCATGCCGATCCGCGAATCGGCCAGCTCGACGCGCGATCCGGGGATCACCTTGCCTTGCTTGATCAGGTCGTCGAGCGCGTAGCCGACCATGATCACCGCGTCGGCCGGCTCGCCGCGCGCCAGCCGGTTCGGAATCGCTTCGGGCGACTTGCCCATCGACGGGCCGAGCGCCGTGTCGAGCGTGTTGCCCGTGCGGGCCGCGAACTGCGGGCCGAGCCGCTTGTAGGCGGCGGTGAAGCCGCCCGAGCTCATCACGTGCAGCTCGGCGGCCTGTACGTTCGCGGCGATTGCGGAGGTGGCGACGAGTGCGGTCGCGCACAGTTTCAGGAGCAGGTTCTTCATGGTCGTGGTCGTGGCCTGGGTCGTGCGAAGTCGGGGCAGGGGGTTCGGCATCAAGCGTCAGTGCGCCGGTGTCAGCGTCGCCGGATGGCGGCGATAGAGTACGAACGTCGCGAGCAGCGCGCACACCGCGGCGAGGCTCATCCAGTAACCGGGTGCGGCCTTGTCGCCGGTCATGTGAATCAGCGCCGTGGAGATGGCGGGCGTGAAGCCGCCGAACACGGCCGTCGCGAGGCTGTAGGCGAGTGAGAAGCCTGCCACGCGCACCTCGACGGGCATCACTTCCGTCAGCGCGACGACCATCGCGCCGTTGTAGATCCCGTACATGAACGACAGCCACAGCAGCACAAGCAGCATGTTGATGAACGACGGCGCATGCGCGAGCAGCGACAGCGCGGGGTACGCGGTGGCGATCGCGAGGACCGTCATGCCGACCAGCAGCGGCCGGCGGCCGATGCGATCGGACAGCGCGCCGCCGATCGGCAGCCACACGAAGTTCGACACGCCGACGCACAGCGTGACGAGCAGGCTGTCCGCGGTGCTCAGGTGCAGGACCGTCTTGCCGAACGTGGGCGCGTAGACGGTGATCAGGTAGAAGCTCGTGGTCGTCATCGCGACCAGCATCATGCCGGCGACCACGACACCCCAGTTGTGCGCCAGCGTGCCGAACACTTCCTTCATGCTCGGGCGGTGCCGGCGCGCCTTGAACTCCTGCGTTTCCTCGAGCTTGCGGCGCAGCATGAAGATGAACGGCACGATCATGCAGCCGACGAAGAACGGCACGCGCCATCCCCACGCGGCGATCGCCGATGCGCTCAGCCATTGATTGAGCGCGAAGCCGAGGCCGGCCGCGACGACGATCGCGACCTGCTGGCTGGCCGACTGCCAGCTCGTGAAGAAGCCCTTGCGGCCGGGCGTGGCCATTTCGGCGAGATAGACCGACACGCCGCCCAGTTCCGCGCCTGCCGAAAAGCCCTGCAGCAGTCGCCCGATCAGCACGAGCGCGGGCGCGAGCAGGCCGATCGTCGCATAACCGGGGACGAACGCGATCAGGATCGTGCCGCTCGCCATGATCGCGAGCGTGACGATCAGGCCCTTGCGGCGGCCGACGTCGTCGATGTACGCGCCCAGCACGATCGCGCCCAGCGGCCGCATCAGGAAGCCGGCGCCGAAGACCGCGAAGGTCATCATCAGCGAGGCGAACTCGTTCGCGGTGGGAAAGAACACGGCGGCGATCTGCGTCGCGTAGAAGCCGAACAGGAAGAAGTCGAACTGCTCGAGGAAGTTGCCGGCCGTCACGCGGAATACCGCGGCGGCCTTCGAACGTCCGGTCGAAAGGCTGGGCGAGGGGTGCATCAGGGTGTCTCCAGAGAATGCGGGAATGGCGCGGGGCGCGACCGATTGTCGTTTTGGCAATGTTCGCCCGGAGACGGGGAAACGTTAAGTGCGAATTTTGGAAGGATTGATGTTGTCTGGTTATCAATCGGGTGGCGCGCGCCACGACTGTCGCGCGCCCGGCAGGTGGCCGCGACGCCGGCTTCACGGGACCGGGCCGGCCCGGCGATCCGTCACGAAGAAAGCCCAAAAAAAGCCCCGCTTTCGCGGGGCACGTCGGCTAATACACCGGCAAATCGAGAGCGATCAATGCTGGTCGCGCGCGCGCGGATCGTTCAGGTCCTCGGTCGGATCGGTCAGCCCGAGCTCGTCGCCCGCGCTCCAGTACGGCGTGCTGCCGTAGTACTCGTGCAGCGGCTCGGCCCATTGCGGGTCGGCCATCGCCGGCCAGTGATCCTTGTCGAAGCCCGGCGCGTTGCGGATTCGCTCGGATGAGACCGACAGCAGGAAACACTTGCGCTCGGTATCGAGCGTGAGCGCGCTCCACGGAATCGCAAGCAGCTTGTCGCCGATGCCGAGCAGGCCGCCGCTCGACAGCACGGCGTACGCGACGCGGCCCGAGCGCACATCGAGCATGATGTCCTTGATCTTGCCGACGTCGTCGCCATCGGTCGTATAGACCTTGTCGCCTTCCAGCGTGTCGGCTGCCATCACGTCCGGGCCGGGCCCGGCCGCGGTTGCGGCCCCCTTGCCGACGATGCGGGTCTGTCCTTGAGTCTGCATGGTTGTCCTCCTGGCTGCGTGGAGCGCGACCGTGCCCGGGATGGGCCCTGCGGGTCGCGCGGGTAGTCGGGGCGGGGCGCGAATGGCCCCGTCACGTCTGCTTCGGTTGCGACACGCCTTCGAGCGTGTTCGCGACGTCGTCGCGTGCGGGGCCGGCCGTGCGCGTCGCGATGTCCGCGAGCGACAGCATGCCAACGAGCCGCTTGTCGTGATCGACGACGGGCAGGCGGCGCAGTTGCGCGTCGGCCATGTAGTGCTGGATCTCTTCCAGCGAATCGTCCTCGAAACACCATTCGATCGGACCCGACGCGACTTCGTGGATCCGCGTTTCCGGCGGCTTGCCGGCCGAGATCGCGCGCACCGCGAGATCGCGGTCCGTGACCATGCCGATCAGCCGGTTGTTGTCACATACGGGCAGCGCGCCGATGTCATAGCGCTCCATCAATTGCGCCGCATGACGGATCGAGTCGGTCGGCGCGATGCGCACGACGTCCTGCGACATGATTTCGTTGACGCGTTGCATGAAGTCCTCCTTGCGTGTTGAATCCGGGCCGTGTGAGCCGGCGAGTCCGGGCCGTACGGGGCAACAAGCGGGGCAGCAAGCGGCGTGCCGTTCGGCAGCGGTGTCCGTCGAGTGCCGGCCGTCATTCGTCGCGGCGTCGGGCGGGGTCCTGCCACGGGCCGTCGTCGTGCGTGCCCGGCGGCGTGTCGGGCTCGATGCGCGTGACGCCGCCGGTCGCGGGCGGATCGCTCGCGGGGAACGTGTCCTCGAGCTGCTTGTCGATATGGCGCTCCGAGTGGCGCGTCTTCGTTTGATCCTGGTTCTTCAACGGCGGCGACGGATCGCGCTGCGGTTGGTGCGGCGCGTCGCGGCCGGTTCGGGTCGATTCCTTCATGGCTGGGCTCCGAGGCGGTGACGATGACGCGGTGATCGCGCAACGGCCGTGCCTGTCGCGACCGCGCGGCACGGGACTTGCCGCTTCTTCGATGGATGACCACGCAGGACGACGACGCAGGATGCCGGCCACAACGCGCGGTGCAATGCTCCGCACACACACGCAAATCAAGCGGGAGGCACGATGACGATTCCCAAACGGCGGCCAGGGGTGCGCTATGAGATCAACGTATGCGGCGGCGGGTTCGAGTCGGTGAAGAGCCATTTCAGCGCGTGGAAACAGGAGCCGCTGATCTACCGGCCCGATCGCCGGATGTTCGAAGGCAAGGCCGATGTGCGGCCGCTCGGCGACGAGACATTCGGCTCGACCGAGCCGGCGCGGTTCGCGCTGCAGCGCGCGTGCGAGCCGGCCGATCCGTATGCGCTCGCCGCGCGGGTGCGCGACGACGACCACGAGCTGTGGCTCGTAATGGCTGCGTATGACGCGTAGCGCGCTGCCCTTGAAAGAATTGCAGCGCGCGGTGTAGCGAAGGCACGGCGTACGGCGGGGTGGCGCGCCCGACCGCGCGCCGGCGCGCGGAAAGGCGGCGTGCGAGGCGGCGTGCACGCCGGCACGCAGACGGCACGCAGCTTGCGGCCCTGCCTTTCGTGGACGATCGGGCGGCGCACGCCGCGCCAATCGATCAGGCCCCGCGAGGACGACGCAACGATCGAATGCCCCCGATGAACCGAGACCCCGCCCAGTCGCTGCACCGGCCCGAACCGCCGATACCCGACGTCGAACCGGACCCCGAGCCGCCCGCGCCGGATGACTTGCCGCCCGGCACGCCTGAACCTTATCAGGATCCGGAAGGCGACCCGCCCGGGCATCCGCCGCCGGAGCGCGAGCCGCCGACGCGGGCGCCGCCGATTCACGCGCGGCCGAACCACGGGCTGCCGATTCCTGTGCGGCCGATTCACGCGCTTCCGTTTCTTGTGCCGCCGATTCCTGTGCGGCCCGTTCACGCGCCGCCGATCCACGCGCCGCCGACCGGCGTGTCGCCGATTGCGTCCATCCCACCCACGGAGAGCCCACGATGAGCATCAGCGTGAAACCCGGCATGCTGCGCGACGTGGCCGAGACGCTCGGCCGCCATTTCGAGGCGCGCGCGATGCCGTTCCATGCCGAGGAGCAGCCGGCCGGCGCGCTGCATTTCGGCTTTCGCGTCGACGGTCATCCGGCGTCGCTGACCGTGACCTTCGACGCCGACGCGTTCGCGGCGCTCGAGCAGGCCGGTATCGAGCGGCAACGCGGCGCACTGATGCGCGTCGCGGCCGAATTCGACACGATGATGGCGCGCCGCGCACCGAACGCGTATGCGGGCGATTTCCATTTCAACCGGCTCTGAGCCGTGCCGTCACGGCCGGCCCGGTGCCGCGCACCGCACTTCACGGAGGAGGTTCCGATGAAACCGATCCAGACGACACGCGTGTGCGCTTGTGCGTTCGCCGCTGCGTGCGCGCTGGGCGCATGCACGCAACCGCAGGGCCCCTACGGCACGCGTGGCGCACCGCCGGCGCCGCCGGACGGCCACGGCGCGTCGCCGACCACGACGATGCCGGACGCGAATACGCGTTACGACACGCGCCCGTCGCCGTACAACACGCTGCCGCCGGGCGCGACCGGCGGCGAGCCGGTCGACGTGCCGCCGCCGGGGCCGAACGGCACGCAGGGCGGTCAAACGCTGCCGGGCACGCCGCCGCCGATGCAGTACTGACCGCGGCACCCTGCACGGATGCCGCGCAACGATCCTGCCTGCGAGGACATATTCGCGCGACGGCGACGGCATATCCGCGCGGAGCGAATGCCGTGCCCCCTAACTTGCTGGCGCTTGTAAAAAAGGGGGCGCCCGGGGCCGCGGCCGACGGGGTACGAACGCGCGAGAGCCCCGCCGGACGGCGCTTCGCCTCCCTGGCACGGTAGCTGCATGGATTCGCATAAACGCATTCCGCACACCGTCAGGAGGGCATCGATGTCCGTCACGCTTGCGCTCCAGATGCGACAGCATCTGGCACTCACGCCGAGGCTTCAGCAGTCGCTTCGCCTGCTGCAGTTGTCTTCGCTCGAATTCCAGCAGGAATTGCGACAGGCGCTCGACTCGAATCCGTTTCTCGAAGATGGGCAGGGCGACGAAGAAGCCGCCGACGCGCCCGAACCCGAGGCCGAAGCCGCGCCGCCCGAGCCGCCACCCGAGCACGAGGAAGTGCGCCCGCCGGACGGCGACGTGTCGTACACGGCCGCGCCGACGACGCGAGGCACCGGGCGACAGGCCGACGACGCGGGCGACCAGTCGCCCGGCGAGTGGATGGCCGCCGAGCCGTCGCTGCACCAGCAGCTGCACGACGCGTTGCGGCTCTATCCGCTGAACCGGCGCGACCGCGAGGCCGCGCGCATCGTGATCGACGCGCTCGACGAAGACGGCTACCTGCGTCAGGAGCTGGGCGAGCTGCTGATCGCGGCCGATCCGGCGCGGCTGCTGTCGGAACAGGATCTCACGGTCGCGCTACGGCTCGTGCAGATGCTGGACCGGCCGGGCATCGCCGCGCGCTCGCTGTCCGAATGCCTGCTGCTGCAGCTCAACGCGATTCCGGCCGGCACGCCGGCGCTCGCGGAAGCGAAGGCCATCGCGCGCGACCATCTCGAACGGCTCGCGCGCCGCGAGACGGCGGAGATCCAGCGGCGCCTCGGCTGCAATCAGGCGACGATGCAGGCCGCCTGCGCGCTGGTGCGCGCGCTCGATCCGCGCCCCGGCAATCACTACGGCAGCACGCGCGGCGACTACGTGATACCCGACGTGATCGTGCGTCAGGTGCGCGACGAATGGATCGTGACGATCAACCCGGCCGTGCTGCCGCGCGCGCGGCTGCACGAGCGCTACGCGACGCTGTTCGCGCAGTCGAGCGGCGAGCGCGATTCGCCGCTGGGCCAGCAGCTGCAGGAAGCGCGCTGGCTGATCCGCAACGTGCAGAAGCGCTTCGACACGATCCAGCGGGTCGGCGAATGCATCGTCGCCCGGCAGCGCGACTTCTTCCGCTACGGCGAGATCGCGATGAAGCCGCTCGTGCTGCGCGACATCGCCGAGGAGCTCGACCTGCACGAATCGACGGTCTCGCGCGCGACGGGCAACAAGTACATGGCCACGCCGCACGGCACGTTCGAGTTCAAGCATTTCTTCCCGCGCAAGCTTGAGGCGGCCGGCAAGGGCGTGTGCTCGGCGTCCGCCGCGAAGGTGCTGATCCGCGACATGATCGCCGCCGAGCGCCATAACGATCCGCTGTCCGACGTCGCGCTCGCGCAGAACCTCGCGGGCCGCGGCATCCTTCTTGCGCGTCGTACCGTCACGAAGTATCGCCAGGCGATGAAGATTCCGCCGGCCGACCTGCGCCGGCGCGACGCCGCATGACGATACCGTCCGAACCGCGCGCGGCCCGCCCGTGAGCCACACGGACGTCGCGCGCCACCGAGAGGAGGAAAGCCATGCCAGCCAAGTCCCAGGCACAGCAACGCGCCGCAGGAGCCGCCCTGTCGGCCAAGCGCGGCGACACGAAAATGAAGGACCTGAAGCCGCCTGCGAAGTCGATGGCCAAGTCGATGAGCGAAAAGGAACTCGAAAAAATGGCTTCGACGCCGGTCCACGGCAAACCCAGGCACAAGCACGATTCGTGATCGACGGCGACACGCATCGGCGATCACCGTTCTTCAGGACTCCAGGAGGCATTCATGCTTCGTTACGCCATCATCTTCCTCATCATCGCGCTCGTCGCCGCCTTGTTCGGCTTCGGCGGCATCGCGGCCGGCGCGGCCGAGATCGCGAAGATCCTGTTCTACATCTTCGTCGTGATCTTCCTGGTCACGCTGCTGCTGGGGGTTGTCAGGCGATGACGACCGCCCCCGACCGTTCGCAGCGCATCGCGGAAATCGAGCATGCGCTCGCGAACGGCTTTCCGTCGCAGTCGACCGTCGTCGTGCATGCGGACGACGCGTCCGGGCGGCTGACGATCCAGGTGTCGTGGGTGCGCGTGCCGTCCGATGAAGACGCGCGTCAATGGCGCTGCGCGGTCGACCTGCGCTTCGATCCGGACGTGCTCACGCGCTATGCGTCGCTCGGCGCGGCCGACCGGCTGCGCGTGCGCACGCAGCTGTGCGACCTCGCGCGGCGCGCGGTCGACGAGCACAAGCCGCGCGTCGAGGACGCCGAGATCGAATGCAGCGTCGCGCTCGACGTGACGCGCGCCGAACTCGACCGCGCGTTGCGCGCGCCCTGACCGACGCAACCCGCATCGACGCTTTAGCCGCCGTCGCGACACGCGCCGTGCGGCGCGTCCATGCCCGTGACGGCTTCTGGTGTGTGCCGCCACGCGCTCGCGCACCCGGCAAAGGAGAACACGCATGGCATCGCGGATGATCTGGAAAGGCGCGATCAGCTTCGGGCTCGTTCACGTGCCCGTGCAGCTGTTTCCCGCGACGCGCACCGTGAAGCCGTCGTTCCGGCTGCTCGACAAGCGCTCGATGGACCCGGTCGGCTATCGGCAGATCAACAAGCGCACCGGCAAGGAGGTCGCGCGCGAGGACATCGTGCGCGGCTACGAGTACGAGAAGGAACGCTACGTCGTGCTGACCGACGAGGAGATTCGCGCGGCCAATCCGGAATCGACGCAAACCGTCGACATCCTGACGTTCGTCGACGCGGACGCGGTATCGTTCCTGTATCTCGACACGCCGTACTACCTCGTGCCGGACCGCAAGGGCGAGAAGGTCTATGCGCTGCTGCGCGACGCGCTGAAGGACAGCGGCAAGATCGGCATCGCGCTCGTGGTGATGCGCGACCGCCAGCATCTCGGCGCGCTGATTCCGGTCGGGCCGCTGCTCGCGCTCGACACGCTGCGCTGGCAGGAAGAACTGCGGCCGCTCGACGAACTGACGGTGCCGGCCGACGACGCGAAACACGCGGGCGTGACCGCGCGCGAGCTCGGGATGGCGAAGAAGCTGATCGACGAGATGGCGGGCAAGTGGACGCCGGACGAGTATCACGACACGTTTCGCGACGACATTCTCGAGCTGGTCGAGCGCAAGGTGCGCGCGGGCAAGATCGAGGAGATCGAGGAGCGGCCTGCGCAGACGGGCCGCGCGGCGACCAACGTGGTCGATCTGACCGAGCTGCTGAAACGCAGCCTGAAGGGCGGCGGCGGTGGCGGCGCGCGCGCGGCGGGCCCGCGCAATGCGGGCGACGACGAGGGCGCGGAGGCGGAAGCGTCGTCTTCCTCCGCGTCGTCTTCTTCTGCGTCGTCGCGCGGCGGCGCGCGCCGCAAGCCGGCTTCGAAGGCCGTGCCGAAGGGCTCCGCCGAGAAGACGCCGGCGGCGAAGCGGACGGCCGCGAAACGTGCCGCGACCGGCGAGCATGCGGCGAAGAAAACCGCCGCGCGCCGCAAGCACGCCGCATGACGCGCGGCGACGCGAGGTGACACGATGGCCGGCAAGCTCGATCCCTATCGCCGCAAGCGCCGCTTCGACGCGACGCCGGAACCCGAAGGCGCGCACGGGCGGCGGCGCGCGAAGGCGAGCGCGACACCTTCCGGGCGGGCGACCCGGCGTGCCGGCCACCCGCTGCGCTTCGTGATCCAGGAGCACCACGCGCGGCGCCTGCATTACGACTTCCGGCTCGAACTCGACGGCACGCTGAAGTCGTGGGCCGTGCCGAAGGGGCCGAGCGTCGATCCGTCGGTGAAGCGCCTCGCCGTGCAGGTCGAGGATCATCCGCTCGAATACGCGTCGTTCGAAGGCGAGATTCCGGCCGGGCATTACGGCGCGGGGGCGGTCATCGTATGGGACGAAGGCACCTGGACGCCCGACGGCGGCCTCGCGCAGGCACGCGACGGCTATCGCGCGGGCAAGCTGACGTTCCGGCTCGACGGCGAAAAGCTGCACGGCGGCTGGGCGCTCGTGCGCAGCGGACGGCAGGAGGGGCGACAGGTGCAGTGGCTGCTGATCAAGGAGCGCGACGACGACGCGCGCAGCGAGGCCGAATTCGACGTCGTCGGCGAACTGCCGGGGAGTGTGCATGACGGGGCGGCGTCGGCGACGCGTGCGGATGCCGCGGGCCGCTCGACGCGCGCGCGCGGAGCGCAACGCGGCCGGCGCGACTCGACCGACATGCGTGCCGCAGCGCATGACGATCATAGCCGCGATGGCCGCGATGGCCGCGATGGCCGCGACAGCCGCGACAGCCGCGACAGCCGCGACAGCCGCGACAGCCGAGAAAGCCGAGAAAGCCGAGAAAGCCGAGAAAGCCGAGCCCGCCGGCCCGCCGATCCGTCCGAGATCGACGGTGCGGTACGCGCGCCGCTGCCCGAGCGCGTCGCGCCGCAACTCGCGACGCTGGTCGACGGCCCGCCGACGCAGGGCGACTGGCGCTACGAACTGAAATTCGACGGCTACCGGATCCTCGCGCGCATTGCGGGCAAGGGCGCCCGCCGACACGTGAAGCTGATGACGCGCGAAGGCCGCGACTGGACCGCGAAGCTGCGCGCGCAGCGCGACGCGCTCGCGGCGCTCGACGTCGACGACGCCTGGCTCGACGGCGAGGCCGTCGTGCTCGGCAGGAACGGTCTCCCCGACTTCCAGGCGCTGCAGAACGCGATCGGCGCCGGGCATTCAGATGCGATCACGCTGTTCGTGTTCGACCTGCCTTGTCTCGACGGTTACGACTTGCGCGACGCACCGCTCACCGCGCGCCGCGCCCTGCTCGAACCGCTGCTCGCCGACAGCGACCCCGCGCGGCTGCGCTTTTCGCCGGATCTCGGCGACGACGTCGCATCGCTGATCGCGAGCGCCTGCGATACCGGCCTCGAAGGGCTGATCGGCAAGCGCGCGGAATCGCGCTATCGCGGCGGGCGCTCGCCCGCGTGGATCAAGCTCAAATGCCGGCGCCGGCAGGAGTTCGTGATCGGCGGTTACACCGAGCCGTCGGGCAGCCGGCACGGCTTCGGCGCGCTGCTGCTCGGCGTGCACGAGCCGGCAGCGGCCGGCAAGCGGCGGCGCGGGCCTGCGCCGCTGCGCTACGTCGGCCGCGTCGGCACCGGCTTCGACACGCGGATGCTCGACCGGCTCGCACCGATCCTGCGCAAGCAGCAACGCGATACGACGCCGTTCGATCCGCCGCCGCGCGAACGCTCGCGCACGCGCGTGCACTGGATCGAACCGACGCTCGTCGCCGAATGCGAATTCGCCGAGTGGACCGGCGACGGCATCGTGCGGCAGGCCGCGTTCATCGCGCTGCGCGAGGACAAGCCGGCGTCGCAGATCGTCCGCGAAGTGCCGAAGCAACCGGAAACGGAGGGGGCGATGGAGCGACGCCAGACCACGCATCACGAAAAGCGCGAACGCAAGCACGCGGAGCACGTCGATCGCACGTCGCATACGTCGCATACGTCGCATACATCGCATACGTCGCACGCCGAGCACGCCGAGCATGCCAATCACGCAGATCGCCCCGATCAAGATGCAACGGGCCGCAAGCACCACGCACGTTCACGCCCGTCCCCCCACGCAGCACGCGACGATACCGATTCCGACGCGCTCGGCCGCGTGCGCATCACCCATCCGGAGCGCGTGCTCGATCCGCAGAGCGGCACGCGCAAGATCGATCTCGCGCATTACTGGCAATGGGTCGCGCCGTGGCTGCTGCCGGACCTGAAGGGCCGGCCCGTGGCGCTCGTGCGCGCGCCCGGCGACATCGCGGGCGAGCTGTTCTTCCAGAAGCATGCGGAGCGCCGCGAGATCCCGTTCGTCACGCAGCACGCAGGACTCGATCCGGGCCACGGTCCGCTGCTGTCGCTCGACAGCGTCGACGCGCTGCTCGGCGCCGCGCAGATGGGCACGATCGAGCTGCATACATGGAACGCGCACGCGTCGAACATCGAGCGGCCGGACCGGATCGTGTTCGACCTCGATCCCGATCCGGCGCTGCCGTGGAGCGCGATGACCGACGCCGCGCAGCTCGTGCGCGGGCTGCTCGACGAACTGGGCCTCGCGTCGTTCTGCAAGACGAGCGGCGGCAAGGGGCTGCACGTCGTCGTGCCGATCGCGCGGCACCTGGGCTGGGACGACGCGAAGGACTTCTCGCGCGCGCTCGCGCGGCATGTCGCGGGCGCGCTGCCCGACCGTTTCACCGCGACGATGGGCGCGCGTCACCGGCGCGGCAAGATCTTCATCGACTACCTGCGCAACGGCCGCGGTGCGAGCACAATCGCCGCGTATTCGGTGCGGGCGCGGCCCGGGCTGGGCGTGTCGGTGCCGCTGCGCTGGGACGAGGTGCCAACCACCACGGGCGGCGCGCAATGGACGATCGACACGCTGCACGAGCGGCTCGACCGGCTGAAGCGCGACCCTTGGGAAGACTATGCCGGCACGCGGCAGCGGATCACCGCGCAGATGCGTGCGCGTCTCGGCATGTCGTGACCGCGCCGTCAGCGCCGACGCTGCTGCAGGCGGTGATACCAGTCCATCAGCGGCGTCGCGGACACGCCGTGCGCGATCACCGACGCCGACACGACGGCCAGCACCGGCGCCGCGAGCGGCCGCACCGCGCTGGACGGCCCGTGCTCGAGCGCGAACAGCAGGTAGTAGAACGAGCCGATCCCGCGTATCCCGAACCATGCCAGCAGCCGGCGCTGCGCCGGCGTCGCGCGCGAGCCGGCGAGCGCCGGCAGCACCGCGAGCGGCCGCACGGCGACGAACAGCGCGACGGCGAGCGCGGCCGAGCCCCACGTGAAGAGCGGCGTCGTCAGCGTGGCGAGCACGCCGCCGATCATCGTCATCACGAGCGCCTCGGCGATCCGCTCGAGCTCGATCGTGAAGTCGAGCACCGATTCGGTCATGAACGCGTGCGCTTTCTCCGGGTGTTTCTCGGTCGCGACCACGTCTTCCGAATCGACCCGGCCGATCACTTCGCGCGGCCGGCGGTCACCGCTCGCGCGATGCTCGACGCGGCGCATCGCGACGCCCGCGGCGAACGTCGCGATGAAGCCGAACGTATGCGCGAGCTGCGCGGCACCGAACGACAGCACGATCAACGCGAGCGCGAAGAAGCCTTCGAACCCGAGTGCCTGCGCATGACGGGTGCGCAGCCAGCCGATCGCGGTGGTGGTCGCCGCGCCGAGCATGCCGCCGATCGCGGCCGCGCCCGCGATGCCCCACAGCGCGGCCAGCGCGAACGCGCCCGACAGCGGCGGCGGCCCGTGCGGCGCATCGGACGCGCCGCACAGCGCGAGGCCCGCGAGCGCGAACGGCAGCGCGATGCCGTCGTTCAGGCCGCCTTCGCCGGACAGTGCGAAGCGCACCAGGTCGCGATCGCCGGGATCATGCACCTGCACGTCGTGCGCGAGCACCGGGTCGGTCGGCGCGAGGATCGCCGCGAGCAGTAGCGCGGGGCCCCAGCCGAGCCCGAGCGTCAGGACCGCGCAGCCGGCGAGCAGCGGCACCGTGACGATCATCGCGAGCAGGCCGAGCCGGCACGGCACGCGCCACAGCGGGTCGGACAGCGGCACGCGCAGCCGCAGCCCGATCGCGAACAGCGATACCAGCAGCGCGACCTCGACGATCTCGCGCAGCAGCGGCGCGTCGCGCTGGATGTCGAGATGCAGGAGCCCGGCGCCGGACGGGCCGAGCGCGACACCGAGAGCAAGATAGATCATCGCGCTGCTGCACGGCAGATGGCGCAGCGCCGACGTCACGATGCCCATGCCCATCAGCACCGCGCCGATGATCAGATACCACAACGTTTCATGCATGCGGGCAGGCCGGGCAGGTCGACGGTGAACCGGCGGGGGCCGTCACGGCTTGCGGCCGAACGCCTCGCGCAGTTTGCGCTTCGCACGTTCGAGCGTCGCGCGGCGCGTCTTCGGCAGGTTGCGGCCCGCGCGGTTCACGTAGAAGTTCAGCATCGACATCGCCGACTGGAACGGTGTTCCCTTGCGTCGGCGGCTGTGTTCGGCCGAGCGCTTGAGCGACGCGGCGATCTTGCCCGGGTCGTCGGACTTGAAGATCTCGGGCTCGATGTCGAGCGCATCGCTTCGTTGCATGACGTCGGCGGACCAGCGCTTGCGGTGCTGCGGATCGTTGCTGCGCGCACGGCCCGGGCGGCGCGTCGCGCGTTTGCCGTGCGGATGGGAAGCTGAAGCTGAAGGCATGGCAGGGCTCTCCCTATGGAATCGGGATGGATCGCGGGTCTTGGGTGTCCGGGTGGTGCCGCAATTCGCGTGCCGCCTGTCGGTGGCGGCACGGGCCTTGCTGAATCGAAGGCGCAGGCCATTCCACTACGGCGGTTCCATTGAGGGAGAGCGCTCCATGAAGCCAGCATCCGAATCGAAATCTGCCGCGCGCCGGATCCTCGCGTGCGCGGCCGTCGTGCTCGTCGCGGCCGCACCGGCCGCATGGGCACAGAATTCGCAACGTTCCGACGAGGGCACCGGCGCGCCGATCCTGTCGCCGCCGGACACGTCGGCGCAGGGCAGCGGCGGCAACCTGTCGAACGGCAACACGGCGGCGCCGCCGCCCGCGACCCGTATGCAGGCGCCGCGCGGCACGGGTCCGCGCGGTCAACCGGACGTGCGCAGCAAGCCCGGCGGCATGACTGGCGCCGGGGCCGGCAGCATGGGCGGCGGCGCGACGGGCGGCACCGGCAGCACCGGAATGGGCAGTACCGGCAGCGGTACCGGCAGCACCGGAATGGGCACCCCCGGTACGGGCAGCACCGGTACGAGCGGTGCCGGCGGCAGCGCGGGCATGGGCGGTGCCGGTGCGGCCCCGGGCGGAACTGGCGCGGGCGCCGGCAATAGCCGCTTGCCGGGGACGACCGGCTCGGGCGGTGGCAGCACGGGCAGCGCGGGGTCGAGCGGCTATTGACGATCACGGCGTCGCGCCGGCGCCCGGCGCGGCGCGCTGGCGGCGCTACCCGCGAGGCCGGCCTGCCGCCACTACGCAGGAGGACAACATGCAATCGAATTCCCGGATCTCGCTCGACGACGATGCGCTGGACGCCGACGCCGCCGAGACCGAGGGTCTCGATACGACGGTTCATGTCGACGTCGCGACCGGCAGGATCATGTTTCATGCGGCGTGGGCGCTCGCGCCCGATGCGCCGCGCGATACCGCGCGGCACGCGGTCGTGCTCGCGCTCAACTGCGACACGATGGAGCGCTATGCGGACCTCGACGAACCCGCGCGGATGCGCGTGCACGCGATGCTGCACGACAGCGTGCAGGCCACGCTCGACGCGCTGCCTGACGTCACCGAGGACCTGACGCTGACGATCGAGCTGACCGACGCGATGCTCGACGCCGCGCGGCACCTGCAGTGAGCGCGGGGCCGGCACCGGCCGGCGGCGGGTACGGCCCCGCATGCAGGCCGCCGGGCGGGTGCCTCCGATAGTCGCGGGTATTGCCGGCGTCACGTTACATCCGTCGTTGAAATCTTTGCAGGCGCCGCGCGGCGCTGTCCAATAGGCGCACGCATCACGCCGCGACGCGCATGCGCGCCGCCAACCGCCAACCGCCGATCGCCGATCGCGGGTCGCGCCCCATCAAGGCGGCGCCGCGCCGGCCGCCATCCCGACGGGCGCGGCACGCCCATTGCTGCGTCGATGGATACAGCAGGGTACGGCACATCCGGTGCCACAACACGACAGGGAGCGATTCATGATCGGCAAGCTGGATCATTGCAAGGTAGCGATACTCGCGGTCGACGGCTTCGAGGAAGCCGAGCTCGTCGAACCGCAGCGGGCACTGACGGCAGAGGGCGCGCAGGTCGACGTGATTTCGCAGAAGCGCGGCGAGATCCAGGGGTTCAGGCACGTCGACAAGGGCGATCGCGTAAAGGTCGACCGCACGTTCGACGATGCGCGCGAAGGCGATTACGACGCGGTCGTGCTGCCGGGCGGCGTGGTCAACGGCGACGCGATCCGGATGCTGCCGGCCGCGCGCGAATTCGTGACCGCGGCCGTCGGCGCGGGCAAGCCGATTGCCGCGATCTGTCACGGCGGCTGGCTGCTGGTGTCGTCCGGGCTGGTGGACGGCCGCACGATGACGAGCTGGCCGAGCCTGCAGGACGACATCCGCAATGCGGGCGGCAAGTGGGTCGACCAGGAGGTCGTGCGCGACGGCAACCTGATCACGAGCCGCAAGCCCGCCGACCTGCCCGCATTCAACGGCGCGCTGGTGCAGTGCCTCGCGTCGCGGGGGCCCTGAGCGATGCCGGCCGAACCCGTTCGCCACGTGACGCTGACCGACGCGCCGCCCGAGTTCGACGGTGCGGCGCTGCTGATGCGTTTCGTCGTCGAGGTCGACGGGAAGCCGCAAACCTGCACGATCACGGTCGAAGCGCTCGAGGATCATTTCGGCGCGCGCTCCGCGCTCGAAGCCGACTTGCGCGACGCGTTCGAGCGCGGCCGCGCGCGCATCGAGGCGGCGTGCGCGGACGTGCTGGTCGACGGCAAGGGCGGCGTGGAACTCCACAGCGGCTACTTCCGCGTGCGCGACAAGGCGGCGGGCAAAACCGCCCGCGCCGGGATGTTCCGTTCGCGGAAGTCGTGAGTCGGTGGGGCATGCGGCGCGTGCCGCTGCCGTGCCGCAGTGCGCCCGTGCCGTTCCATTCGCACCATTGGGCGCCATTACACGCCGTTGAAAACTTTGCAGCGGCCCCCGAGCGCCTTGAAGTGACACATCACGCCGCGCGCCGGCCGGGCGCCGGGCCGCTCCGTCCCAGATACTGGCACATTCCCTGCATGTCTCCTCAGATCGCGGCGCACGATTCGCGCCTGCGCCGGCGCGATGCCATCGTCGTATCGCGCCAAGCCGTCAAATGGGGGAGACAACATGCTGACCGCACATGAATTTGCCGCACTATTCCTGGTCCATCGCGCGCCGGAACAGATCCAGGCCGACCGCGAAGATATCGTCGCGTTGGTGGAACAACACCTGATCGAGATGCGCGCCGACGCATCGGGCGCGAGCCGGCTCGCCCTGACGCCGGACGGGCTGTCGATCGTGCAGCGCATGCTGCGGCACGCCGGGCGCGGGTTCGGCAGTGCCGACGCGTGATGCCGAACCGCGCGGCTCAGTGCGCGATCGCGACCGGTGCGTTGACCTGCACGGCCGGCGTATCGCCGTCGAACGGCGGCGCGCACTGGAAGCGGTCGATCACGCCCGGTTCGAACAGCAGGCAGCAGGTCGAGCCGCCGTACTGGAAATAGCCGATCTCGTCGCCCTTGTCGATTCGCTGCCCCGGCACGACCTCGATCACGCACGACGACACGTCGCCCATCCCGACGAACACCGCGGCTACCGTCCCGATCCCCGGGTCGTCGCAGTCGATCGCGACCACCGCGCGCGCGGCGACGGCCGTCATGTAGCCCTGCGAGTCGTTGAGCCCGGCCGGGTCCGGGCCTTCCGCTTCCGCGACCGAGTAGTAGGTGCCGTCGACCCGGTACGCGTGCGTGACGGTGCCGCGCACCGGCGCGTGCCAGCGGTGATAGTTGTACGCGCTCAGATACGCCTGGTAGAGGTCGCCGCCGACGAAGCGCTCGGCAAGCGGCAGCCGCGCGGGCGTGAAGATGTCGCGCAGCGAATACGGCTGCCCCTTGATCCAGAACCTGTCGCGGATCTTCACGCTGGATTCGGTGTGATACGGCGCGGCCTCGCACGCGCTGACGATCACGTGCGGATCGTCCGGCGCCGCGACCGGCCGCGCACCCGCGCGAAAGCGCCGCGTGAAGAAGTCGTTCCACGAGTCGAAGCCCCAGTGCGGCTGGTCCTCGCGATACTGGAACTGCGACAGGCCGACGCGCGTGCGCGCTGCATCGCAGAACCAGCCGTCGGGCGGCGACGTGTCGAGATGCGCGCGCGAATGCGGGCCGCCGAGGAAGTCGCACCACACGTTCAGCACCTGCTTCAGGTGCGCGTTGACCGCCGCGTCGCGAAACACCGCGTGGCCCGACGGCATGCACATCGGCCAGTCGAGAAACGCGTTCAGCGGGCACACGACCAGGCTCGTTTCGCTGAACGGCGGCGTGTAGGTCATCAGGTGGTCGATCACGGTCATCAGTTCGCCGATCGATGCGTAGCCGAGCATGCGGCCCGCTTCGAGCGCCTCGTCGATCGCGCGGGTGAGGCTCATGCGCAGCACCGCGTTGTCGTCGAACAGCCGCGCGAGCGCCTGCACGGCCGGCGTGCGCAGCTGTTCGCCGGCCTGCGCGCGCGCTGCGTTCGCAATGTTCGCGCGGTACCCGGCCATCTGCGATTCCTCACGGGCCATCCATTCGCCGAGACGGTGACGCGTTGCGGGCGGCGTGCTGCGGTCGATCGGCATGGTCGGCTCCGGAAAGGGTTGCGGTACGAAACGGGGGAGCAAGGCGCTTGCCCGACAGGCGGCACCCGAATTGCTGCGCATCTCAACGAAGGTCTCTTTCAATGAGCCGGGAGGGCACACATGAACGTAGCTTCGAATGCGCGACAGACCCAGGACGCGACGTCGACCGACGAGCGCCGCGGCAGCGAACAGCGGACCGTCGCACCGACCCGCACGCGGGCGCGCGTGCGCGCGGCGACGTCCCGCGACGGCACGCGGCGAAACGAACGCAGCAGCGGGAACGGGCCGGTGGCGCCGACCCGCAAGGAAGGGGCGGGCGAGCCGCAGTGGGAGGATGACGGCGGCGCGATGCCGCCCGAAGAATGGTCGTGACGGTGTGACGCGGCCGGGATCGATGCGTTACCGCCGGTTCGGGTAGCGGTTCCGGCCGAGCCCGGCGTCTTGGTTGCGATGCCTCCTGAGGCCGCGCGAAAACCGCGCCTCCGCAACCAGGCCAACAGAAAAAATTTTTGGACACCATGCATCTATTCCATATTTCGATTATTATCGAAACATGGAAACGAACGAAACCATTGACGCCCTCGCGGCGCTCGCCCACGAGTCCCGCCTCGCGGTTTTCCGCGCCCTCGTGCAGGCGGGGCCGGAAGGCATGCCGGCCGGGCAGATCGCCACGCTGCTGGACGTGCCGCCGTCATCGCTCTCCTTTCATCTGAAGGAACTGGCGCATGCGCAACTCGTCACCAGCCGCCAGGAAGGCCGTTTCGTCTTCTACTGCGCGAACTTCGCCACGATGAACGGCCTGCTGGCTTACCTCACGGAGAACTGCTGCGGCGGTAATCCCTGCTCGCCTGCGGGCACATGTTCCCCGGCCAAGGAGCAACAATCATGAAGCGCTTCCACGTGCACATCAGCGTGCCGAACCTCGCTGACAGCATCCGTTTCTATTCGGCGCTGTTCGCTGCCGAGCCGACCGTCGTCAAGCGCGACTACGCGAAGTGGATGCTCGATGATCCTCGCGTCAACTTCGCGATTTCGCACCGCGGCGCTGCGCCCGGTCTCGATCACCTTGGTGTACAGGTCGAAAACGAAGCCGAGCTGGCGGAAATGCACACGCGTCTCAACGGCGCGTCGCTGCCGGTCGACGAGCAAATCGGTACGGCGTGCTGCTACGCGCGCTCCGACAAATACTGGACGGTCGACCCGCAAGGCATCGCCTGGGAGACGTACCAGACGCTCGGAGACGTGCCGACCTTCGGTGAATCCCGTAATTCGCAGTCGGCCGAATCGAATGCCGATGCTTCTGCTTGCTGTACCCCTGCGCGCGGCAAGCCGATCGGCGTGCCGGTGAAATCATCCTGCTGCTGAGGTCCATCCATGAGCGACAAGCCCTACAACGTGCTGTTCATCTGCACGGGCAATTCCGCCCGATCGATCCTGTCCGAAGGCCTGATGAACCAGCTTGGCGATGGGCGCTTCGTCGCCTATTCGGCCGGCAGTCATCCGAAAGGCGAGGTGAATCCGTTCGCGCTGCGCGAACTGGCGCGTTGGCAATTGCCGACCGACGGGTATCGAAGCAAGAGCTGGGACGAGTTCGCGGCGCCTGAAGCACCCCCGCTCGATTTTGTCTTCACCGTGTGCGACAAGGCCGCTGGCGAAGTCTGCCCGATCTGGCCCGGTCAACCGATCACCGCGCACTGGGGCGTCCCCGATCCGGCCGAAGTCGAAGGCTCCGACGAACGGAAGCAGCAGGCCATGCACGACGCGGCGCTGACGTTGAAGCGTCGGATCGACCTGCTTCTGTCATTGCCGATCACCAAACTCGATAACGTCGCGCTGCAGAAATCGGTGCGTGAAATCGGCCAACAGTAATTTTGGATGTACTGACATGACCACGAATGTACTGATTCTCTGCACCCACAATTCAGCACGAAGCGTGCTGTCGGAAGGGATGCTGAATCATTGGGCCGCGAAGCTCGGCAAGGACGTGCGGGCATACAGCGCCGGCAGTGCGCCGAGCGGTCGCCTCAATCCGTTCGCGCTGGAAGCGCTGACGAACGCCGGCGTCGACGTGAGCGGCTACCGCAGCAAGAGCTGGGACGAGTTCACTGTTGATGGTGCGCCCGAGATGCGCGTCGTCATCACGGTATGCGATAGCGCAGCGGCAGAGACGTGCCCGTACTGGCCCGGCAGTCCCGTCAAAGTCCATTGGGGCTACGCCGATCCGTCGAACGCGACGGGCGGCGATGACGGGAAGCGTCTCGCCTTCGAACTGACGCGGCAAGCGATCGGCTATCGCATGCTGCAGTTGCTGGCACTGCCGCTCGATCGCATGAGCAATGCCGAACTCCAGGCGGCGTTGACCGAGATCTCACAAAACTGACCATTCGGATGGCGATCTGCGGAAACGAGCGACCGCCAACGACTTCAAGACTGAACACCTCGCAATGAACACTTCCAATGTCGCCCCGCCGGGCAAGGCCGTCGTAAAGCCTTCCATCAATTTCTTCGAGCGCTACCTGACGGTGTGGGTCGCGCTGTGCATCGTCGCCGGCATTGCGCTCGGCCAGGTGCTGCCCGGCGTGTTCCAGCAAATCGGCCGCATGGAGTACGCGCAGGTCAATCTACCGGTCGGGCTGCTGATCTGGGTGATGATCATCCCGATGCTGGTCAAGGTCGACTTCGGGGCGTTGCATGAAGTGCGTCAGCACGTCAAAGGTATCGGCGTCACGCTCGTCGTGAACTGGCTGGTCAAGCCGTTCTCGATGGCGTTTCTCGGCTGGCTGTTCATCCGGCATCTGTTCGCGCCGATGCTGCCGGCGGACCAGCTCGACAGCTACATCGCCGGTTTGATCCTGCTGGCCGCCGCGCCGTGCACGGCGATGGTGTTCGTGTGGAGCCGGCTGACCGGCGGCGATCCGCTGTTCACGCTGTCGCAGGTCGCGCTGAACGACAGCATCATGGTGATCGCGTTCGCGCCGCTGGTCGGGCTGCTGCTGGGGATGTCCGCGATTACCGTGCCGTGGGCGACGCTGCTCACGTCGGTCGTGCTCTACATCGTGATTCCGGTGATCCTCGCGCAGATCTGGCGCAAGGTGTTGCTCGCGAACGGGCAAGCTGCGTTCGACGCCGCGATGGCGAAGATCGGCCCGTGGTCGATCGCCGCGCTGCTGGCCACGCTCGTGCTGCTGTTCGCGTTCCAGGGCGAAGCGATCCTGAAGCAGCCGCTGGTGATCGCGCTGCTCGCGGTGCCGATCCTGATCCAGGTGTTCTTCAACGCCGCGCTCGCATACTGGCTCAATCGCGCCGTGGGCGAGAAGCACAACATTGCATGCCCGTCGGCGCTGATCGGCGCGTCCAACTTCTTCGAGCTGGCCGTCGCGGCCGCGATCAGCCTGTTCGGTTTCCATTCCGGCGCGGCGCTCGCGACCGTCGTCGGCGTGCTGATCGAAGTGCCGGTCATGCTGCTGGTGGTGCGCATCGTGAACCGGTCGAAGGGCTGGTACGAGCGCGCTTGAGCAAACCACGGAATCCATCCATGACCGACCGACTGACCGACCTGCCGCAACTCGACGCCGATCTCTTTCGCGTACCGGACGCGAGCCGCTTGCGGCCGGCGTCGCCGTCGACGCATCCGCCCCGTCTCCTGCTGCTTTACGGTTCGCTGCGCGAGCGTTCGTTCAGTCGCCTGCTGGTCGAGGAGGCCGAGCGCCTGCTCACGGCGATGGGCGCCGAGGTGCGCGTGTTCAATCCGAGCGGCCTGCCGCTGCCCGACGATGCGCCCGAAAGTCACCCGAAGGTGGTCGAATTGCGCGAGCTGGTGATGTGGTCGGAGGGGATGGTCTGGTGCTCGCCGGAACGACATGGCGCGATGACCGGCATCATGAAGTCGCAGATCGACTGGATTCCGCTGTCGGTCGGCGCGGTGCGGCCGACGCAGGGCAAGACGCTTGCGGTGATGCAGGTCAGCGGCGGCTCGCAGTCGTTCAATGCGGTAAACCAGATGCGCGTACTCGGACGCTGGATGCGCATGCTGACGATCCCGAACCAGTCGTCGGTGGCCAAGGCGTTCATGGAATTCGACGAAGCGGGGCGGATGAAGCCGTCGGCCTATTTCGATCGCGTCGTCGACGTGATGGAGGAACTGGTGAAGTTCACGCTGCTGACGCGCGACATCGGCCCGTATCTGGTCGACCGGTACAGCGAACGGAAGGAAAGCGCGGACGCGTTGTCGAAGCGGGTGAATCAGCGGGGGATTTGAACCGTACGGGTACCGCTCATCCAATCGGGAATCGATGTCATGCAACTTCGTTCTGCAGCGTTATCCGACCTGGCCGCGATCGAGGCATTGCTTCGCGCGTCGAACCTGCCGACTGCGGGTGTCGCGGAGCATCTGGAAAACTTCATCGTGCTCGCCGATCCGCCCGCGTTGACCGGATGCGGCGGTATGGAATACCACGGAGACTTCGTGCTGATCCGGTCGATCGCCGTCGCACCGCGCGCGCAAGGGAGCGGCGTCGGCCGCGCGATCGTTGCGCGGCTGATCGCGACGTGCCGCGCACGCTCGGTCCATGCGATCGGGTTGCTGACGACGACCGCGGAGGACTATTTCGCCGGTTTTGGTTTCGTGCGCGTCGCCCGCGAGGATGTACCGCGCCCGTTGCTGGCGTCCAGCCAGTTTCAAGGCGTGTGTCCGGACGCTGCCACTGCCATGTTGTTGGCGTGTTGAGCGGAAATGCTGGAACGCGGTGAGATGGTTCGCCTGGGGGCGCCGACCGTCTTTGCACAAATCCGATTACCGCTACCGGCTCATCGTATCGGCTGCCACCAGCGCCGCGACCGGCAACGCGGCAAGACAGCGATCGAGCCGCAGCATGCCGTCCGTCGCCTCGACTTCGCGCCCGCCGTTCAGCCAGTCGATCCACCGCTCGCTCGCGCCGCGCGGCAACACGATCGCGGTATCGCCCCATTCCCGAGGCGCGATGCGCGGCACCCCCGGCACTTCGCCGAGCAACCGGCACGCGAGCCGCGTCACGACGACCACGACCGTCGCCGTCGCGTCGCAGCGTGCGAACGCGAGCGCATGCCGCCCGAGCCTGCCGCGCACGCGCAGCGGCACATATGCACCATCCGAGAACGTTGCCGGCCAGCGGGCGCGCAGCGCGAGCATCCGCTCGACAAGTGCGCGCTTCACGCGTGCGTCGGGCCAGTCCCGCAGGTACGCGGCGACCGGTTCGTCGACCCGCTCTGCCGCGAGCTGCGCGAACGGCACGTCGCGCCGGTTGTCCGGATCGACCAGCGAGTGATCCCATGACTCGGTACCTTGATACAGATCGGGCACACCCGGCGACGCCATCCGCAGCGCCGCCTGCGCGAGGCTGTTGACGACACCGGCCGGCCCGATCCGCGCGACGAACCCATGCAGCCGGTGCACGAAATCGCCCGCGCCATGCGGCGTCAGGATCGCGCGGACGAACCGTTCGCAGTCGCGCTCGTAGTCCGCGTCGGGTGCGAGCCAGTCCGTATGCTGTTTCGCTTCGCGCAGCGCCTTCGTCTGCCAGCGCACCACGCGCCCGGCAAGCGTCGCCAGCCCGTCCGCATCGTCGGGCGCGAGCGCCGGCGGCCAGCAGCCGACGAGCGTCTGGTACAGCAGCGCTTCCGCAGCCGGCCCCGGCGCCCACGCGAGATCGCGATGCGCGCCGCCGCGCCGCGGCTGATTCAGCGCGGACCAGTCGAGCGACACCGCGCGCCACAGGTCCGGCACTTCACTGAGCACCGCGAGCCGCGCGCGCGCATCTTCGCCGCGCTTGTGATCGTGGGTCGCGGTCGCGACGAGCGTGTGCGGAACGGTGCGCGCGCGACGGCGGTTGCGTGCATGGAACGCCCCGCGCGACAGACTGAAATCGCCCGCATCGGCACCGACCTCGTTGCGCGACAGCAGCCGGCCGTAGCGATAGTTGGCGGTATCCTCGACGCCCTTCGCGGCGAGCGGCGCGGTGAGCTGCGCGAACGCGCCGCGCGCCGCGTGCAGCGCCTCGGCATCCGCGCGCGGCGCGCGCAGGCCCGGCAGCCCGAGCCAGCCGGCGACGCGATCGAGCGCGTAGCGGTCGGACGGATCGATCGTCGCGCACGCCGCGTCGTACGCGTGCGCCAGCACGCGACGATCGGCGCCGGTCGGCTCGTTGCCGGGTGTCGGGTACATCCGGTACACGGGAAGGTGCACGGCGAGTTCGCCCAGCACGCGATGAATCGCGATCCGGCTGAGGTCGCGCGTCGCGGGTGCCGCGCGCGCAATGCGGTGCAACGCCCGCGCGACGCGTTCGTGCTCGCCGGCGAGCTGACGCTTCAGCACGCGCCGCTTGCCGTCCACCGCCTCCTGCGCGAACGACCGTGCCGATCCCGACACGGCTGCCCAGTGCGCGGCGAGCGGCGCCGCGCCGGCCGGATCGTGCAGCAGCGCGGCGACGTCGTTCATGAAGTCGTAGCCGGTCGTGCCGTCGACGCGCCAGTCTTCACGCAGCGTCTCGCCCGGCGCGAGGATCTTCTCGACGACGAGATAAGGCTGCTCGTCGCGCTGCGCGGCGAGCCGCGCCTGCAGGCGGCGGCAGTACGCGCCCGGGTCGGCGAGGCCGTCGACGTGATCGACGCGCAGGCCGTCGAGGCAGCCGGCCGCATGAAGCGCCAGCGGCAGCGCGTGCACCGCGTCGAACACCGCTTCGTCCTCGACGCGCACGGCCGCGAGGGTCGCGATGTCGAAGAACCGCCGCCAGTTCAGCTCGTCGGCGGCCGTGCGCCACCACGCGAGCCGGTAGTGCTGGCGTTCGAGCAATCGATGCAGGCACGCGCGCGAGCGTGCGCGGCGCGGATCGGCGCCGCGCAGTATCGCGTCGAACGCATGCGGGCCCTGGGCGGCGGCGTAGTCGCGCAGTGCCGTATGCGCATCCGCGAGCCGCGTGCTGCCGCGCACCGGCGCGGCGGCGAACCGTTCGGCGAGCGCGTTCAGGTCCGCACGGTTGGCGATGCGCAGGATCTCGGCGTAGGTCGCGGCGGCGACCGGCAGCGTCCTGCCCGGGCATGCGATGAAGAAGCGCCCGCTCGACGGCTCGGCGCCGAGCGCGACGTCGCCGGCGGCGAGCGCGTCGCCGTAGGGCGCGCCGAGGCAGGGCAGCAGCACCTTGCCGTGGAGCGTCGCGTCAGGCGGATGCCAGTCGATGTCGAAGTAGCGCGCGTACGGGCTCGCCGGCCCCCATTCGAGCACGTCGTTCCACCAGCCGTTCGATGCGCCGCCGACGCCCATGTGGTTCGGCACGATGTCGGCGATCACGCCGAGGCCGCGCGCGTGCAACGCGTCGACGAGGCGGCGGAAGCCGGCCGGGCCGCCGAGTTCCGCGCTGATCGTGTGATGGTCGACGGTGTCGTAGCCATGCAGCGAACCGGGCTCGGCCGTCGTGATCGGCGACAGGTACAGGTGGCTCACGCCGAGCCGCGCGAAATAGTCGGCGTGCGCGGCCGCGTCGTCGAACGTGAAGCCGGCGTGCAGTTGCAGTCGCAGGGTCGCGCGCGGAATCATACGTCCTGCTCCCGGGCGCGGCGTGCGCGCTCGAGCGCCGCGATGCGTCTGCGTACGTCGGCGTCGAACAGCGCGTCGACCGCGCGCGGCAGCCGGCGCAGCCAGTTCGGATGGCCGCGCGGCGGGCCGGGGAGATTCGGTTGGGCGTCCAGTGCGAGCAGATCCTCGAGCGGCACGATCGCGAGCGGCGACGGGCTGCGCGCGACATACGCGAGGACTGCATCGACGGGTGGCGTGTCGGCAGGCGGTACCGGATCACCGGGCGGCGCGCAGCCCGCTTGCTGCAACGCGCGCCATAGTGCCGCGCGCTCGGTCGCGCGTTCGGCCTGGGCCGCAGTGAGGGCGAGGTCGGGGGCGGGCGGCGGCGTGTCGCGTGTTTGGGGCACGCCGTGACCGACATCCTTGGCGGGGTGCTCGTCACGCAAAGCAGGTTTGTTTCGTTCGTAACGTCCCGCTCCGTGTGCGGCCGCGGCGCGACCGATGTCGTCACCGACATTACGCGCGCTCGCGGTGCGTTGCGTTTGGCCACTCCCGTCGTCGGTGCGTGCATCCTCGGAGGCATCTGCATCTGCATCTGCATCACCTAACCCCCGCCGCCACTCGAGATCGACACCACGCCACCAACCCGCCACGGTCGGCAGATCGTGCGTCGACGTCATCGCGACCGTGTCGCGATCCCACGCCGACGGCGGCCGAAACGCGCCATCCGCCTCACGCTCGAACCACAGCACGCGCATTCCCGCGATCCCCCGCGCGCCGAGCCGCTCGCGAAACCCGGCCGGCACCGTGCCGAGATCCTCGCCGATCGCGACCGCGCGATGCCGTGCCGCCTCCAGCGCGACCAGCCGCACGAGATCGTCGAGCGGATAGTGCAAGTACGCGCCGTCGCGCGGCGAGCCGCCATCCGGCACGATCCACATCCGCGCGAAGCCGAGCACGTGGTCGATACGGACCCCGCCCGCCTGCGCGAAGGCGGCGCGCAACAGGTCGACGAACGGCGCGAAGCCGGTCACGCGCAGCGCGGCGGGCGTCCACGTCGTCACGCCCCAGGCCTGGCCGTCCGCATTGAACAGGTCGGGCGGCGCGCCGACCGACACGCCGCGCAGCAGCGTCGTGCCGTGCGCCCACGCGTCGCTGCCCGCGCGATCGGCGCCGACCGCGAGATCGGCGATCAACCCGATCGCCATCCCGGCCTCGCGCGCCGCATGCTGTGCGTTGCCGAGCGCGTCCGACGCACACCATTGCAGGAACGCATGGAACGCGATCGTCTCGGCATGCGCGTGTGCGAACGCGTCGACCTCGGCCGAGTCCGGCATGCGCCACGGCGCGGGCCATTGCCGCCAGTCCGCACCGATCCCGTGTTCGATGCAGAACGCCTGCAGCGCATCGAAGCGCGCGTGTGCGTCGAGCGCCGCGCCGCCTGCCGTACGGAATTGCTCGAACGCGTCGCGCAACGGCCCGCCGTTCGCGCGCCACGCATCGAAGCACGCGCGCAAGCGGCGCAGCTTCAGCGGCAGCACGTGCGGCCAGTCGATCAGCGGCGTATCGGGCGCGGGAGCGCCATGTGCCGCCGCGCCGTGCATCCGCTGCACGATATCGGCCCCCGGCACCGCGTCGCAGTCGAGATACGCGACGTTGTGCCAGCGCCGCGACGACGGCGAATACGGGCTGTCGTGCTCGGGCAGTGCCGGATAGCCGGCATGCGTCGGGCTGATCGCGACCGCGTGCGCGCCGTGCCGCGCCGCATGCCCGGCGAGGCCGGCGAGCGCGGTGTAGTCGCCCGCGCCGTCGTCGCCCGTGCGGCGCAGGCTGTACAACTGGGCCGCGATGCCCCAGCGGCGCTGCGCACCTGCCACGCCGTCGTCGGCAGTGAACGGCCGCATACGCGGCGGCGCGATGGCGAGCCCGATGCGTTGCTCGCCGATCTCGAGCGCGTGATAGCCGGGCACCGCGAGCGGCGGCAGTGCGCCGGATTCGCCCGCGTCGGCCACGCGAGCGTCGACGTGCTCGCCCGTTTCGAGCGCGATCCGCAAGCGCGCGCCCGGCGGCGCGACGCTGCGCGGGAGCGTCAGCGGCACGCCGGCGTCGCCGGTGACGACCTGCGGCGTTGCGTCCCGGTCATCGGTCAGCGCGGCCGCGCTGTCGACCCGCTCGATCGGCGTGCCGCATGGCCAGCCGAGTGCATCGACGAGCGCGACGAGCGCGTCGTCGCCCACCCGCCGCGCGATGCCGCCCGAGTCGATCCAGTCGGGCGCCAGCCCGGCCGCACGCGCGAGATCTGCGATCGGCACGTCGGTCGTCATTGTCGTGTGTGCCCGTTCGTGCGGTGATGGAGCGCATCGCGGTTGACCGCACCGTCGCGCCATGCGATGCAGGTGCGCGCGGGCAGCCGCCGCTCGGCCAGACGGTCGCGCGCGCGCGGCGGCGTCTCGAACACGATCTTGCCGACCGGCAGCATCGGCAGCAGCGCGTCGCGCGAGGCGGGGTTGAATGCGAGCGTGAGCGTGCTGCCGTCGCCGAGCCGCCAGCGCGCGACGAGCGCCTCCGCGCTGCCGTCACCGTCGCGGTTGCCGCTGCCGCTGCCGGCGGCGGACAGCAGCTCGACGCCGAGCGCCCGGGCGCCGGGCAGGTGCGGCGTCACGAGCGCCGCGCGCACGGCCAGCGCGCTGCGGTAGAAGCGCCGCCACGCGTCGGCGTCGGGCCACGTGTCCGCACCGGCATGACCGGGCGACGAGCGAATGAACGTGCCGATGTCATTCGGATCGGGAATCGCGTCGCGATGCGCGGGATCGGCGAACGCGGAAAACGCGGCGAACTCGCGGCGCCGGCCTTCGCGCACCGCGTCGGCGAGCGCGCCGCGATAGTCGGTGAAGAACCGGAACGGCTGCGTGCTGCCGATTTCCTCGCCCATGAACAGCAGCGGCACCTGCGGCGCGAGCAGCATCAGGGCAGTTGCCGCACGCACCGCGTCGTCGTTCGCGAGCGCGCGCAGCCGCTCGCCGAAGGCGCGGTTGCCGATCTGGTCGTGGTTCTGCAGGAACGTGACGAACGCGGTCGGCGGCAGGTGCGCGCTCGGCTCGCCGCGCGGCGCGCCGTCGTGCAGCGGCGACGGTTCGCCCTGGTACGCGAACCCTTCGCCGAGCGTGCGCGCGAGATGGCGCAGCGGCGCATCGGCGTACGCGCGGTAGTAGCCTTCGCGCTCGCCGGTGAGCAGCACGTGCGCGCTGTTGTGGAAGTCGTCGTTCCACTGCGCGTCGAAACCGCCGGGGCCGAGCAGGCTCGCCCGATTGCGCTCGTCCTCGAGCACCAGATGCACGTGGCGCGCGTCGCCCGCATACGCGCGCACGCGGCGGGCGAGCTCGCGCAGCCATGCATCGTCGTCGATCGCATGCGCGGCGTCGATGCGCAGGCCGTCGAAGCGGAATTCGTCGAGCCAGTACAGTGCGTTGTCGATGAAGAACACGCTCGTCTGCGCATGCGAGAAGTCGATCGCGGGCCCCCAGGCGGTCTGCCGGTCCGCGCGGAAAAATCCCGGTGCATAGCGCGGCAGCAGGTTGCCTTCGGGGCCGAAGTGGTTGTAGACGACGTCGAGCAACACCTGCAGCCCGAGCCCGTGCGCGGCGTCGACGAGTGCCTTCAGTTCCTCGGGCCGTCCGTACGACGCCGCGGGCGCGAACGGCAGCACGCCGTCGTAGCCCCAGTTGCGCGCGCCCGGGAACGCGTTGACGGGCATCAGCTCGATCGCGGTCACGCCGAGCGCGGCAAGCTCGGCCAGGCGCCGCTCGACGTTCGCATAGCCGCCGCATGCGCCGACGTGCAGTTCGTACAGCACCGTCTCGTGCCACGGCCGCCCGCGCCACGCGTCGTTGCGCCAGCGGTACGCGGTCGGGTCGACGACCTGGCTCGGGCCGTGCACGTCATGCGGCTGGAAGCGCGATGCGGGATCGGGTGCCACGAGACCGTCGTCGAGCAGGAAGCGGTACAGCGTGCCGGGACCGCACGGCGCGACGACCTCGAACCAGCCGTCCCCGGCCGGCAGCATCGCGACGCGCCGTTCGCCGTGCAGTTCGACCGCGGCGGTGCGGCTCGCGGGCGCCCACAACCGGAAGCGCGTGTGTTCCGTGTCGAGGCAGGTCGCGCCGAACGACGACACGAATGCGTGCGTGCCGGGCGGATGGGCGGTGCGTGACGTCATGGCGGCTCCTCACGAGGACGGGCGGGTGGCACGGCCGCGACGGCGATCACGGCCGCGTGCGCGGCGACGTCGCGGCCGGCGTCGGGCCAGCCGCGCGGGCCGCCGTCGGGCGACGCGGTGTCGAGCAGCACGCGATAGTCGAGCACGGGGGCGGGCAACTTGAACGTGATGACGTGGGTCGACGCATTCAGCATCACGAGCAGCGCCTCGGTGCGCCCGGTGCGGCCGGTGCCGACGCGCCGCATCGTCAGCGCGCGACGCTCGCCGTCCTCCCACGCGGGCACGCTCAGCGGGTCGCCGCGCTCGTCGAACCAGTCGATCTCGCGCATGCCCGGCGCACCGTCGCGGTCGCCGGACGGATAGCGCGGCGCCGACATCAGCGGATACATGCGGCGCAGCGCGGCGAGCCGCGACACGAAGCGCGTCATCTGCGCGCCTTCGTCGCTGCGCGCGAGATCCCAGTCGAGCCAGGACAGTTCGTTGTCCTGGCAATATGCGTTGTTGTTGCCGTGCTGCGTCCTGCCGAATTCGTCGCCGGCCACGATCATCGGCGTGCCGAGCGCGGTAAACAGTGTGGCGAGCATCGAGCGGGCGACCCGCGCGCGCAGGTCGCGGATCGACGCGTCGTCGGTGGCGCCTTCGACGCCCCAGTTCGCGCTGCAGTTGTCGCCGTGGCCGTCGTGGTTGTCCTCGCCGTTCGCTTCGTTGTGCTTGTCCGCATACGACACGAGATCGGCGAGCGTGAAGCCGTCGTGCGCGGTGATGAAGTTGACCGACGCCCACGTGCGGCGCCGGTGATGATTGAACAGGTCGGCCGAGCCCGCGAGCCGCGCGGCGAGTTCCGGGCGCTGCCCGGCGTCGCCGCGCCAGAAGCGCCGCACGGTGTCGCGAAAGCGGTCGTTCCATTCGGCGAAGCCGGGCGGGTGGCGGCCCAGCTGATAGCCGCCGGGGCCGAGATCCCACGGCTCGGTGATCAGCTTGCGCTGCGCGAGCAGCGGGTCCTGCCGCAGCGCGTCGAAGAATCCCGCGCCCGGCTCGAAGCCGTGATCCTCGCGGCCGAGCGTCACGCCGAGATCGAAGCGAAAGCCGTCGACGTTGAACGCGCTCGCCCAGTAGCGCAGCGAATCCATCACCATCTGCACGACGCGCGGATGCGACAGGTTCAGCGTGTTGCCGCAGCCGGTCTCGTCGACGTGGTAGCGCGGGTCGTCCGGCCGCAGCCGGTAGTAGCTCGCGTTGTCGAGGCCGCGCCACGACAGCGTCGGGCCGAGCTCGTTACCCTCGCACGTGTGGTTGTAGACGACGTCGAGCACGACTTCGATGCCGGCCGCGTGCAGCTGCCGGATCGCGATGCGCATCTCGTCGAGCCGCCGCGTCGACAGGTAGGCCGGCTCCGGCGCGAAGAACGCGGCCGTGTCGTAGCCCCAGTAATTGCGCAGCCCGCGGTTCACGAGCGCGCGCTGCTGCAGGAACGCGTGCACCGGCAGCAGCTCGACCGTCGTCACGCCGATCGACAGCAGGTGATCGATGAACGCCGGATGCGCGAGCGACGCGAACGTGCCGCGCTCCGGCGCGCGCAACCCGGCGCGGCGCATCGACGCGCCGCGCACGTGGGTCTCGTAGATCACGGTGCTGCGCCACGGCACGTCGGGGCGCCGGTCCATGCTCCAGTCGAACGCCTCGTCGACCACCACGGCCTTCGGCATCGCGGGCGCCGAGTCGCGGCGATCCATCGACAGGTCCGCGCGGTTCGAATGCACGCGATAGCCGAACAGCGCGTCGGACCAGCGAAAGTGGCCGACCAGCTTGCGCGCGTACGGGTCGAGCAGCAGCTTGGTCGGATTGAAGCGATGGCCGTGCTGCGGCTGATACGGGCCGTCCGCGCGAAAGCCGTACACGGTGCCCGGATGCGCGTTCGGCAGGTAGCCGTGCCATACCTCGTCGGTGCATTCGGGCAGGTCGAGGCGCGCGAGCTCCTTGCGGCCGGTCGGGTCGAACACGCACAGCTGGATACGCTGCGCATGCGCGGAAAACACCGCGAAGTTGGTGCCGAGGCCGTCCCAGGCCGCGCCAAGCGGATGGCAGCGGCCGGGTTCGAGACGGGCGGGCAGGGCGGTCGGCATGGGGATCGTCTCCGTGTCGAGGGCGCCGGGTGTCAGGCCGGGCTCAGCCACAGCGTCGCGAGCGGCGGCAGGCGCAAGGTGGCCGACCACGACTCGCCGTGCGCGGGGATCGGCTCCGTCGACACGGTGCCGTCGTTGCCGGCATTCGTGCCGCCGTACACGGCGGCATCGGTGTTCATCAGTTCACGCCACTGCCCGGGCGCGGGCAACCCGACGCGATAGCCGGCACGCGGCACCGGCGTGAAGTTGCAGACCGCGACGACGAGACGCCCGGTGTCGTCGCGGCGCGCGAACGCGAACACGCTGTTGTCGCGATCGTCGCCGATCAGCCACGCGAAGCCGGCCGCATGGCAATCCAGCGCATGCAGCGCCGGTTCGGCCGCGTACGCGCGGTTCAGGTCGCGCACGAGCCGCTGCACGCCGCGATGCGCGGGCGCGTCGAGCAGGTCCCAGTGCGGCGTCGCGTCGTGCGCGAACTCGGCCCATTGCGCAAATTCGCTGCCCATGAACAGCAGCTTCTTGCCCGGATGCGCCCACATGAAGCCGAAGTACGCGCGCAGCGTCGCGAGCCGCTGCCACGCGTCGCCGGGCATCTTCGCGGCGAGCGAACCCTTGCCGTGCACGACCTCGTCGTGCGACAGCGGCAGCACGAAGCGCTCGGAGAACGCATACACGAGCCCGAACGTCATCCGGTCGTGGTGATAGCGGCGATGGATCGGATCCTCGCGCAGATACGCGAGCGTGTCGTGCATCCAGCCCATGTTCCACTTGAAGTCGAAGCCGAGCCCGCCGTCGCCGGTCGCCGCGGTGACACCCGGCCACGCGGTCGATTCCTCCGCGAAGGTGACGATGCCCGGCGGCGCGAGCGTACCGTGCAATGTGTCGTTCAGCGTGCGCAGGAACGCGACCGCTTCGAGGTTCTCGCGCCCGCCGTGGATGTTCGGCACCCATTCGCCTTCCCGGCGCGAGTAGTCGCGGTACAGCATCGACGCGACCGCGTCGACGCGGATCCCGTCGACGTGGTAGCGGCGCGCCCACGCGAGCGCCGACGCGACGAGGAACGCGCCGACCTCGTTGCGCCCGAGGTTGAACACGCAGGTGTTCCAGTCGGGGTGCATGCCCTCGCGCGGATCGGCGTGCTCGTACAGCGCGCTGCCGTCGAACTGCGCGAGGCCGTGCGGATCGTTCGGGAAATGCGCGGGCACCCAGTCGACGATCACGCCGATGCCGGCCGCGTGCGCGCGGTCGACGAAGCGCGCGAAGCCGTCGACCGGCCCGAAGCGCGCCGACGGCGCGAACTGCGCGAGCGGCTGGTAGCCCCACGAGCCGCCGAACGGGTACTCGGAGATCGGCATGAACTCGACGTGCGTGAAGCCCATGCCGCGCACGTACGGGATCAGCCGCTCGGCGAGTTCGTCCCAGGTCGAACTGCGGTCCATTTCCTCGGGCACGCGCTGCCACGATTCCGGATGCACCTCGTAGATCGACCACGGCACTCGAAAGCGGCGCTCCGGATGCGGCCGCGCGTGGATCCAGCCGTCGTCGTGCCACGCGAACGCGTCGAGCGCCGCCGTGTCGGCGACCACCGATGCGGTGCGCGGCGGCGCTTCGGTCGCGCGCGCGCACGGATCGGCCTTGTGCGGCAGCACGCGGCCGTCGCTCGCGCACAGCTCGTACTTGTAGTGCTCGCCGGCGCCGAGGTCCGGCACGAACAGTTCCCACACGCCCCACGGGCGCCGCAGCCGCATCGGATGACGGAGGCCGTCCCAGGTGTTGAAGTCGCCGACCACCGACACGCGCTGCGCGTTCGGCGCCCATACCGCGAAGCGCACGCCGTCGATGCCGTCGACGCGCGTGGGCGTCGCCCCGAGGCACTCGAGCACGGCGGCCGGGTCGCCGGCCGCGAACCGCGCGAGCGCCGCGTCGTCGAGCAGCGTGCCGAACGCATACGCATCGTCGGTCACCTGCCGCGTATCGGGCCACTCGATCGCGAGCCGGTAGTGGCCGTCGCGCGCGATCGTCCCGGCGAAGCAGCCGGCATCGTCGACGCACGCGAGCGTGCCGAGTTCGTCGCCGTCGGGCGTCACCGCGCGCACGCGCCGCGCGCCGGGCAGCAGCGCGCGCACGACGATCCGCCCGGCATCCCGGTGCGGGCCGAGGCACGCGAACGGGTCCGGATGGCGCCCGGCGAGCAGCGCATCGATATCGTGGCGGTCGAACAGCGTGTCGGTCATCGGGTGCCTCCGTCGTCGGGTTCACCGTGCGTGTCGAGCAGGCGTTCGACGAGCGCGGCGAGCCCGCCGACCGGCACGCCGAGCCAGTCGGGGCGGTTCGCGGCTTCGTAGCACAGCTCGTACGACGCCTTGTCGATCAGGAACAGCGCGAGCAGGCGATCGGCATAACGCGGGTCGACGAAGCGTTCGGGCGCCTGCTCGGCGGCCGCGCGATAGCATTCGACGAAGCGGTCGGCGGCGGCCTGCCCGAAGCGGTCGAACAGCGCGCGCTTGCGGCCGGCCGCCTGCGGCGGCGCCTTCTCGATCACGAACTGCGCGGCCGCGCTCACGTACGACAGCGAGCGCAGGAAGCCGGCCACGTCGCGCAGCGGATGCGACTTCGCGCGGCGCCGCTCCAGCGGGCGCGCGGGCTCGCCCTCGAAGTCGATCAGCAGCGCATCGCCCTGCACGTCGAGCACCTGGCCGAGATGGAAATCGCCGTGGATCCGCGTGCATTGCGCGTCGAGGGTGCGCGGCACCAGTTCGCCGAGCGCCCGCACGGCCGCGTCGCGCGACGCGAGCAGCGTGTCGGCCACGGCCCGCTCGGCGGGGGCCAGCGTATCGAGCCGCGTGCCCAGCACGTCGAGCGCGTGCTCGAACGACGCGATCGCATCGCTGCGCCAGTGATCGACGCGTGCCGGGGTCGCGCGCTCCGGCGCGAACGCCGGGTCGTCGGACGGCTGCGCGAGCGCGACGTGCAACTGGCCGAGCCGCGTGCCGACGATCCCGGCGAACGCCGCGTAGCCGAGCAGCGCGTCCGGTTCCTCGCCGGACTCCGTTGCGTCGCCTTCGTCGACGGCCGGCAGCGCGAGCTCGTCGACCGCACGTCTCAGGAAGTCGAACGAACGCGTCCACGCGTCGCCCTGGTTGTCGACGTAGCGCTGCAGGATCGCGACCGTATGCGGCGTGCCGTCCGGATCGACGTGCACGACTTCGCCGGCGAGCGTCGCGGTGTTCGCATAGCCGATCCGCGTCAGGTGGCGGCTCATCTCCGCTTCCGGATGGATCCCGTGCGCGACCTTGCGCACCAGCTTCAGAACGATCGCGTCGCCGATCACGAGCGAGCTGTTGCTCTGCTCGGCCGCGAGCCAGCGCACTTCGGCGTCGTCGCCGGGATCGAGCGCGGCGAGCGCCTGCTCGGGCAGGAAGTCGAGGCGGCCGCCGTCGGAAGTCGGCACCGTCGCGCCGTCGCGCAGCTTGCGCAGCATCCCGCGCGCGAACGACGGCAGCGCGAACGCGTCGGTCAGGTAACCGACGGTATGGCCGCGCCGCACGCGCGCGAGCGCGAGCTGCGCGAACAGCGGCTGCGACGTCTCGCCGCCCCACGCGGCGGCCAGCGGCACGACGTAGCGTTCGACCCCGCCGTCGCTCGCGGATACCCATGCTTCCGCGTACTGGAACGGCTCGTCCGGCATCGGCGTGACGACGTTCAGCCACGCGTCGCCGATCTTGCGGTCCTTCGACGCGAACCAGCGCCGCCGCGCGAGCCACGACGCGAGCGCATCGTGCGCGAGCGCATGCAGCTGGCCGACGTCCGGCCGCGCGTCGCCGCGCCGCATCACGATCGTCACGTACTCGGGCAGCGGCTGCGCGTGCGGCTGCCGCCACGACGGCTCGCGGCCATGCTCGGACAGCACGAACCACAGGAACCCGTACGGCGGGAAGGTGAGGAGATACGGGAGCTGGCCGACCGGCGGAAACGGCGAATCCGACGTCATCTCGATCGGCACGCGGCCCGCGAATTCGGACAGGTCGAGTTCGACGGCCTGCGACGCGCGCGACAGGTTCGCGACGCACAGCACCGTCTCGTGGCCTTCGAGTTCGCGCAGGTAGGCGAGCACCTTGCGGTTCTCCGGGCGCAGGAAGCGGATCGTGCCGCGCCCGAACGACTGCGTCGCGCGGCGCGTCGACAGGATGCGCCGCGTCCAGTTCAGCAGCGAATGCGGGTCGCGCGTCTGGGCTTCCACGTTGATCGCGTCGTAGCCGTACAGCGAGCCCATCACGGGCGGCAGCACCAGCAGTTCCGGGTCCGCGCGCGAGAAGCCGCCGTTGCGATCCGACGACCATTGCATCGGCGTGCGCACGCCGTCGCGGTCGCCCAGGTGGATGTTGTCGCCCATCCCGAGCTCGTCGCCGTAGTAGATCACCGGCGTGCCGGGCATCGACAGCAGCAGCGAATTGATCAGTTCGATGCGGCGCCGGTCGCGCTCCATCAGCGGCGCGAGGCGGCGCCGGATGCCGAGATTGATCCGCGCGCGCCGGTCGCTCGCATAGGTCTGCCACAGCAGGTCGCGCTCCGAATCGGTGACCATCTCGAGCGTCAGCTCGTCGTGATTGCGCAGGAACACGGCCCACTGGTTGCTCGGCGCGAGCGCCGGCGTCTGCCGCATGATGTCGACGATCGGGAAGCGGTCCTCGCTCGCGATCGACATGTAGATGCGCGGCATCAGCGGAAAGTGGAACGCCATGTGGCATTCGTCCTCGTTGCCGAAGTATTCCTGCACGTCTTCCGGCCACTGGTTCGCCTCCGCGAGCAGCATCCGGTTCGGGTACTCGGCGTCGATCGTCGCGCGGATCCGCTTCAGGATCGCATGCGTTTCGGGCAGGTTCTCGTTGTTGGTGCCTTCGCGCTCGACCAGGTACGGCACCGCGTCGAGCCGCAGCCCGTCGATGCCGAGATCGAGCCAGAAGCGCATCACCTGGATCACCTCGCGCACCACGGCCGGGTTGTCGAAGTTCAGGTCCGGCTGGTGCGAGTAGAAGCGGTGCCAGTAGTACTGGCCGGCGATCGGGTCGTGGGTCCAGTTCGACGTTTCGGTATCGAGGAAGATGATCCGCGTGCCCGCGTATTTCGTGTCGGTGTCGGACCACACGTAGTAGTCGCGATGCATCGAGCCGGGTTTCGCGCGCCGCGCGCGCTGGAACCACGGGTGCTGGTCCGACGTGTGGTTGATCACCAGCTCGGCGATCACGCGGATGCCGCGTGCGTGCGCTTCGCGAATGAAGCGCCGCACGTCGGCGAGCGTGCCGTAGTCGGGATGCACGTCGCGGTAGTCGGCGATGTCGTAGCCGTCGTCGCGGCGCGGCGACGGGTAGAACGGCAGCAGCCAGATGGTGTCGACGCCGAGCTCGGCGATGTAGTCGAGCTTCGCGATCAGGCCGGGGAAGTCGCCGATCCCGTCGTTGTTCGAGTCGTAGAACGACTTCACGTGTACCTGGTAGATGATCGCGTCCTTGTACCACAGCGGATCGTCCGCGCAGAGCGCGGGCGCGCGGCGCCGCGCACGGCGCCGGCGCGGCGTGCCGGCCGGGGCGAGCGACGGGAACTGCGCGCGCCGCACGTCGTCGAGGGAGTCTTCGCGTTTCATCATGCGTGTGCTCCGGAAGGGCCCCGGGCACCGCCCGGGTCGGGCGCCGCCGCTCGCGCGGCGCCGGGAGACGGCGCGAGCCGCCAGATCGCATAGGGCCGCACGTGCGGGTCGAGCGACACGTACTGGCGATGCCCGCGCCAGGTTTCGGCGCGCGCGGCGTCCTGTTCGAGCGCGTCGAGCGGTTCGCCGTCGACGAGCCCGAGGCCGCGCCACAGCGACGCATCGAGCATGAAGTTCGTGGCCTGCGGATGCCACGGGTCGAGACTGATCGCGACCGCGACGACGCTGTCGTGCGCGGGCGTCGCCTTCACGAACACGAGCACCTGGTCGTTGTCCGCGTCGGCGAACGTGAGGCCGAGGTGGGTCTGCAGCGCCGGATGCTCGCGCCGCGCGCGGTTCAGCCGCGCGACCTCGCCGCCGATGTGCACGGCCTTGGCCCAGTCGCGCGCGCGCAGCTCGTATTTCTCCGCGTCCGCGTATTCCTCGCTGTCGGGCAGCGGTGCCGATTCGCCGATCTCGAAGCCCGAGTACAGGCCCCACGAGCCGGCGAGCGTCGCCGCGAGCGCCGCGCGGATCACGAACTGCGAGCGCGGCGCGTTCTGCAGGTGGCGCGGATTGATGTCGGGCGTGTTCACGAAGAAGTTCGGCCGGAAGAACTCGCGCGCGGGACCGGCGCTCAGCTCGGTCAGGTAGTCGATGAATTCGTGCTTCGTCTCGCGCCAAGTGAAGTACGTATACGACTGCGAGAAGCCGATCTTCGCGAGCCGGTACATCATTCCGGGCCGCGTGAACGCCTCCGACAGGAACACGACGTCCGGATGCCTGCCGCGCACGTCCGCGATCATCCACGCCCAGAACGGCAGCGGCTTCGTGTGCGGGTTGTCGACGCGGAAGATCCGCACGCCGGCTTCGACCCAGAACAGCACCACGTCACGCAGCGCGAGCCACAGGTCGGGCAGCGCGTCGGGCGCATAGAAGTCGGGATTCACGATGTCCTGGTAGCGCTTCGGCGGATTTTCCGCATAGCGCAGCGAGCCGTCGGGCCGCCATGCGAACCAGCCCGGATGGGCGGCGAGCCACGGATGGTCGGGCGAGCACTGGATCGCGAAATCCAGCGCGATTTCGAGCCCCTGCGCGCGCGCCGCATCGATCAGCGCGCGGAACGACGCGAGCGTGCCGAGCTGCGGATGCACGGCCGTGTGGCCGCCGTCCGGCGAGCCGATCGCGTACGGGCTGCCGACATCGTCGGGGCCGGCCTTCAGCGTGTTGTTGCGGCCCTTGCGCGCGGTCGTGCCGATCGGGTGGATCGGCGGGAAATACAGCACGTCGAAGCCCATGTCGCGAATGCGCGGCAGTTGCGCGATCACGTCGTCGAACGTGCCGTGCCGGTGCGGGTCGTTGCTCGCCGAGCGCGGGAACAGCTCGTACCAGCTGGAAAAGCGTGCGGCGCGGCGCTCGACCTCGACCGGGTAGACGGTCTCGTCGTGCGTGACGAACGGTCGGTAGCGCAGCGCCGCGTAGGCGTCGGCGAGCGCGGGTTCGCCGATCAGTGCGAGACGGTGTTCGTGCGACGCGTCGTCGAAGTCGGCCGCCAGCCGTTCCATCTGCCGGACCGCGTGCGGACCGTCCGGCGCGGCGCGCTTAAGCGCGGTCGCGAGCAGCAGCTGCGCCTCGCGCACCTCCAGCGTCACGTCCTGGCCGGCCGCGCGTTTCTTCGCGATGTCGGTGACGAGCGAGGCCCAGTCGTCGCGCCACGCGATCACGCGGAACGCGTGGCGGCCGAGCCGCTCGAGCGCGATGCGCGCGTGCCAGCGGTCGTTCGGTTCCGCGACGAACGGCACTTCGCGCCAGTCGTCTTCGTCGTCCGCGCGCCACTGCAGCGCGGCCGCGAGATGCGCATGGCCGTCGGTGAAGATCGATGCGTGCACAACCAGCGTTTCGCCGATCACGCGCTTGATCGCGAAGCGGCCGCCGTCGACCGCCGGCTCGACGCGTTCGATCGCGATCCGGTCGGCCGCGAGCGCGGCGGACAGCGCGGCGCGCTCGTCCGCGGCACCGGCGCGCGTGGTCGCGGGCGGCGCGCGCCGCGCGTCGAGCAGCGCGTAGCCGCCGGGTTCGAGCGTGAAGGCGGCCAGCGCGACCGGTGCATGCGTGTGCGTGCCCGCCGGCGTCGCGACCTGCGTGAAGCCGCCCGGCACACCGGGCAGGATCGTCGCGGGATCGACCGGCGCGTCGGCATCGAGAGCGGGATTCAGCGCGACCAGCAGTGCCGCGTCGTCGTGCTCGAGCGACGGGCCCATGCCGCGCAGCAGCGCGGTCGCGGCCGCGCCGGGCGCGCTCAGTTGCGCGATTTCGCCGCGCCCGGCCGCAAGCGGCGTCGCGCGGCGCCACGCATTCGCGTCGGCGATCGCGCCGGACAGGTCGAAGCGCGCGACGTCGAACGCGGCGCGATAGCGCGCGGCGTCCGCATCGCGCACCATCAGCGGCAGCGCGACGCCGCGCTCGAAGCCCATCGGCACGAGCCAGCCGGTGCCGAGCGCCGCCGCGGTCCACAGCGCGCGGTGGTACGCGCGGGCGAGCGTCTCGTCCGGCGCGTCGTGCCAGTCGTCGGCGAGACGCGGGCCGTCGAAGGCGTCGGGAAACGCGATCGGCGAGCCGATGCGGCGCAGCAGCCGGTGCTCGTCCGCAAACCACGGCGAGCGCAGATCCCACCAGCGTACCGACGAGAACACCGCGTCGAAGCCGGCTCCCTCGAGTTGCGCGAGCGCGTCGCGCGCATGGCCGGGCACGCCGGCCAGCACCGCGACGTCCGGGCGCGCGCGCCGCAGCGCCGCGCGCCAGCCGGGCCACCACGCGGCCGGCAGGTGATGCGGCGCGTCGATCAGGAAGCCGGCCGCGCCGGCGTCCGCGAACGCGGCGAGATGCGTGCACCACCACGCGGCGAGCGCGTCGTTCGTCGCGTCGTCGCCGACCCGCGCATGGGCGACGTCGAGTTCATGCGCGCCGCAGCGCGGATCGATCAGCGCGTCGTCGTGCGCGCGCTCGGCGTACCAGTCCGGATGCTCGGCGCGCAGCGGATTGTCGCGCGCGATGCGGTCGGGCACGACTTCGAGCAGCACGCGCAGCCCGTGGCCGTGCGCGAGCTGGGCGAGCCGCGAGAAGGTTTCGAGCGCGCCGGCGCGCGTCGCGAACGTCGCGGCCGGCCGGTGGAAGTCGGCGACGTGGCGCGGAAAACCCGCGACGCTGGCGGCCCAGAAGCCGCCGATCAGCACGTGATCGAAGCCCATGCCGGCGATGTGCGCGAACGTGCCGGGCCACGCGTCGAGCGGGCCGACGAGGCGCGCGTCGCAGAAGTAGAGGTGGGGAGCGAAGGGCGGGGTGGCGTTCATGGGATGGCGGGTCCGGGCGTCGGCGAACGGTAACGGCCGTGCGCCGCAACCCGCGTGCCTGCTGCGCGGCGCCCGGCGCGGCAACGTGCGGGCGCCATGCCGGGGGCGGCACCCTGTCCTTTTTACATGAACGCGGGAGGGTCACTGCATCGCGCGCATGGCCCATGCCTCGGCGTCCGGCGTCGTCACATGCGCGGAATCGAGCGAATGTCCGAACTGTCGCCGGCGGCCGGATCGTCGTCCGTTTCGGGAAGCGGCGCACCGGGGTCGTAGCGCACCGGCGCACCGCGCTCGATCCGGTGCGGAAACGGCGGCGGGGTATCGACGTCGTCGCCGAAGCGCGCGCGCACGAATGCGCGCAGCAACGCGGTGCGCGCGTCGGGCGCGCGTGCCGCGCAGGTCGACGGGCCGTCGATGAAGCACGCATCGCATTCGACGCCGTCGCCGCGCCGCGCGATCCGCAGATCGCCGACGCGATCGAGCACCGCCCCCGCGTCGGCCCAGGATGCCGACGGCGCGAAATGCGCGTCGAGGCGCCGCAACGCATCGCACGCGGCGGTCACGATCACCTGCGGCTCGACGGCCGTGAAGTACAGCGTGTTTTCGTCGTCCGCGCACAGTGCGCGCGCGCACCAGTAGTCGAGGGCCGTTCCGTCGAGTTCGTCGGTTCGCATGGGCTTGCTCCGTCAGGTTTCGTCGGCGCGGTGCGCGTCGCGCGCGGGCGGCGTGCCAGGCGCGGACCGCGCACGCATGCGCGCGACGAGCGGGTAATGATCCGACGCGCGCCGGGCCAGCATGCTGCGATGCACGGTCACGTCGACCAGCAACTCGCCCGGATGGATCCAGATCCGGTCGAGCGAGAACACCGGGTACAGCGTCGGGAACGTGCGCGGCGCCGGCGCGCGGCGGAACCGCGTGACCAGCGCCTGCAGCGCGCGGCCGCGCACGAACCATTCGTTGATGTCGCCCATCAGGATCACCGGCATCGCACCGGTGTCGAAAGCGGCGAGCAGCCGCTGCACCTGGGCGCTGCGTTCGTTCGCCGACAGCCCGAGATGGGTCGCGACCACGCGCAGCGTGCCGGCGCCGCAGTCGATGTCCGCATCGAGCGCGCCGCGCGGCTCGCGCGGGTGGAACGACAGGTCGAGCGTGCGCGCGGCGCGGATCGGGCAGCGTGACAGCACCGCGTTGCCGTAGCGGCGCTCCGGCGTGTCGATGGTCGGGCCGGCCACCGCGTGCATGCCGGTCGCGTCGCGCAGGTGCGCGAGCACGTCGGGCGCGCGCGTGCCGCCGAGCGGCACTTCCTGCAGCGCGATCACGTCCGCGTCGAGCTCGTGGATCACCGCCGCGATTCGATCGGCCGCGCGCGCGGGCCACGCACCGTAGCCGCCGCGGATGTTGTACGTCGCGATGCGCAGGTCGCGCCCGCCCGGCGCGGCGGCGGGCGGCCCGTCCGACGTGACGATGTCCGGCGGCGGGGCCGGCTGTCGGCTCAGCACCATCGTCGCAGCACCCTGACGAGCAGCACTGACACGCCGACCAGCGCGACGCCGATCGCCGCGAGCCACGCGAATGCGCCGGGGCCCGGATGCCGGAAGGCGGCGGTCAGCTGGTGCGCGAACGTGACCGTCAACACGATGCCCGGCAGCATCCCGATCGCGGTGCCGACCAGGAAGTCGCGCAGGCCGATGTGCGAGGCGCCGGCGACCAGGTTCACGATCGTAAACGGCGCGATCGGCAACAGCGGCAGCACGGCGCATCGCGGACCACGCCGCGCGGCGATGTGTTCGCTGAGCCGGTTTCGCGCGTGCGCCGCGGCGAATCGGCGCACCGCGTCGCGCCCGAGGCCAGCGGCCGATCCCGTAGGGTCGCGCGCGGCCGTCAGCGAGCCGACGCGCGTAGCGAAGCGCCGGCCACGCGCCGAACACGAGCCCCGTCGCGGCGATCAGCAGCGTGATCGGCACCGACAGCGTCGCCGCGACCACGTAGCCGGCCAGCAGCAGGGCGGGCGCGCCCGGCAGTGCCGCGGCGCGGGCCGCCGCCTGCGCGAGCGCTGCGACGTTCAGCGCCTTGCCGAGCGGCGAGAAGCGCCACGCGAACGCGAGCGCCGCGATCAGCAGCACAGCCGCGCCGAGCGCGAGGAAGCGCGCGGTCAGCGGGCGATGCTGCTCGCTCGGCAGGAATTCGCGGACGAACCGGTCCGGCTCGATCGGCTGCTCGGGGTCGAGCCGCGCGCTGACCGGCACCAACGCGTCGAGCTGCGGCGTCACGACCGGGTCGAGCACGCGCAGCGTGCGGCCCGGTTTCGCGCGCAGCCGGTCGAGCGCGGCGTTCGGCCGGTCGCCTTGCGCGAACGCAGCGGCGACCGTGGCCGGCGGCGTGCCGAGATGTTCGGCCAGCAGGCGGTCGCGCAAGCCGGCGATCGCGGCGCGGATGTGCGGCTCGCCCGCCGCGACGAGCGCGATGCAGCATTCGGTGTCGAGCACCATCGACCGGTTGTTCAGGTTCGCGCTGCCGATCACGATGCATTCGTCGTCGACGATCTGGATCTTGCTGTGCACGTTCACGCACGCGTCGCCGAGGCCGTCGACGTGCGGGTACAGCAGCCGGTAGCGGCCGAAGCGGTCGGCGGACTTGAGCGTGTCGTGCAGCCGCGCGCGCAGCACGCCCATCGTCGCTTCCTGCAGCCAGCCGCTCTGCACGCGGGGTGCCACGACCGTCACGTCCGGCCCGTGCGGGTCGGCCAGTCGCGCGGACAACGTTTCGCGCACCACGGCCGCGGTGAAATACTGGTTCTCGATGTACAGGTGGCGCCGCGCGGCGCGAATCGTGTCCTCGACGAGCGCGCGCACCTGTCGCACCGGCTCGCGGTCGCGGTGGCGCGGCGCCGTGTACGCGATGCCGAGCCGCACGTGGTTCACGTCGACGCGCGCGCCGGGCGGCCACGGATCGACGTCATCGTCACGCTCGAGATGGCGCTGCGCGCGGATCGCGATCGGACGCCCGCATGCGTTGCGCCAGCGCGTGCGCGCCTGCTCGCCGATCGCGGCGGCCGCGTCGCCGTCGAACATCGCCTGCACGTCGTGAAACGGGCCGTACGGCATGCCGCGGGCGTCACGGCGGCGCGGATCGTCGGCCGCGTGCGCGGGCGTATCCCAGCGCTCGCGCGTCAGGTCGAGCCCGCCGACGAACGCGAGCCGGTCGTCGATCACGACGAGTTTCTGGTGATGCGACGCGCCGCGCGGATGGGTGTCGTCGAGGCGGAACCGGATGCCGCGATGCGCGCGCCACGCGGCGCGATAGACGGGCGGCCAGTCGCGCTCCAGCGCGTAGATCATCGCGAAGTCCCACGCGAGCACGTAGATGCGCAGGTTGTGGCGCGCGGCCGCGAGCGCGTGCAGGAACGCGCCGAGCGTGTCGGGCAGCCCGTCGCCGGCGGCGTCGGCCGGCGCGAGGTGCATCCGGCTGTCGACGTCCCAGCCGACGATGAACACCGTATGGCGCGCCCGCCGCAGCGCGGCGCGCAGCGTCGCGAAATACGCGGCGCCGTCCACCAGCATCGCGAAGCGGTCCGCGCTGCGGATCGTGTCGCAGTTGCGTCCGCATTCGAGCAGGCCGTGTCGCACCGGTTCGTCCGTGCGCGAGGGGGCGGCCGCCGCGTCGGCGGGGCCCGCCGTCGCGACGGCGGCGCGCGGCTTGCGGTCCGGCGCGATCATCGGGTGTCGACGTCCAGGCCGCCGTCGATGCGTTGCAGCAGCGCGTCGCAACGTGCGCGCAGCGCCTGCAGTTCCGGCGAACCGGCGTCGAGCCGGACGCGTTCGCCGTGCTCGGGTTCGCCGTACGCGGCCGCGACGTCGTAGATGCGTTGCGCGATCGTCGCGGACGCGTTCGCGATCCGGATCCGGTCGAGCCAGCCGCATTCGGCGTGATGGCACGCGAGCCACGCGCGCAGCGCGCCGACCACGCGGCTGGTGGTGAGCCAGGCGCCGCCGCGCATGCGCGCGGCCAGCTGGCTCGACACGAGATAGGAAAGCAGGTCGGTCTGGGTCACGCGAAACTCCTTGACGAGGTGTCGGGACTGCAGGTCCGCACGCCGGCGATGCCTTGCAGGGATTCGCAGATCGCCGCAAATTCCGCGCCGCTCGTGCGCGAGAACGATATCGAGATGTCGTCGGTGTCCGGATCGTCGTCGGACTGCTGGACGATGAACCGCTTCACGCGCACGCGGCCCGCGCCGAGCGTGTCGTGCAGGACGCCGAGCGTCAGGCCGCCGCGCTCGACGACGAGCCGCAGCGTGCGCTGCTGCCGCTGCGCGATGAAGCGGCGCTCGAGCGGCTTCACGCCCGCCAGGATCGCGAGCACGATCGCCGTCGCGCCGATCGACGCGACGTACATGCCGCCGCCGGCGGCCAGGCCGACGCCGGCCACCGCCCACAGGCTCGCGGCCGTCGTCAGCCCGCGCACGACTTCGCCGCGCAGCAGGATCGAGCCGGCGCCGAGAAAGCCGATGCCCGAGACCACCTGGGCCGCGACCCGCGACGGATCGAGCACGACGCCGTATTGCCCGCGCACGTCCTCGAAGCCGAAGGTGGAGACGAGCATCACGAGGGCCGAGCCGACGCACACCAGCATGTGCGTGCGCAAACCGGCGGCCCAGTTCAGCCGTTCGCGTTCGAGCCCGATCACGCTGCCGAGCAGCGCGGCGAGCAGCAGGCGTCCGACGAGTTCGATATGGCCGATCATCGCGGCCTCCTTTGTTGTCTGGCGGACCGGAGCGGTTCGATATCGGGCACGAACGCAAGACACGTGCCGGGGCGGCCGATAGCGGGCACGGCGCGTGCGCGCGGGGCCGACGGCGCGCGCGGCGGTCATGCGGCGCGCATTTTTTGCATCGCCATCGCAGATAAGTACAGGAGGCCAGGATGCAACATCAACAGGACGCACAGGTTCGCGACCCGTATCGCGGCCACGAGATTCGCGTATGGGCGCGGCGCAACGCACGCGGCGCGTGGGGCGACGAGGTGCAGGTGTATGTCGACGGTGCCCGCATCGAGCTGATCGTGCCGGAGCCGGCCGGCTCCGAATGGTCGACGCAGGAGGAGGCGCTGCGCGCGGGCGTCGAGCGCGGGCGTTATCTGATCGACAAGCGGGTCGATGACGATTGATTCGGGGCGAATCGAATCGATTCGACCGACCCGACCCGATTCGATCAACAGGGCGCGTGTGCGCGGTTCGGCTGTTTCGTGACTGCATGCCGACGCCGCGCGCGACCGGATCCGCTAACGCGAACAGTCTACGGCCGTGCCGCGATCTCGTCGAGATGCCACAGCAGATCCGCCGGATCGTCGTACACGCGCAGCGCCCCCGCGCGTTCCAGCTCGTCGCTGCCGTAGCCGCCCGACAGCAGCCCGACGCCCAGCGCACGGCAGCGGCTCGCGGCGAGCATGTCCCAGATGCTGTCGCCGACCACCACCGTGTGCTCGATTGGCACGTTCAGCTTCGCCGCGGCCGTCAGGAACAGGTCGGGATCCGGCTTCGCATACTTGACCTGGTCGCGCGTGACGACCACGTTCTTCGCCGGATCGACGCCGAGCGCCTCGAGGTTGATGGCGGCCGTTTCCATCCGCCCGCTGGTCGCGATCGCCCAGCGGATGCCCGCGTTCGACAGCGCGGCCAGCAACTCGCGCGCGCCCGGCAGCGGCCGGACCTGCGCGCGCAGCCGCTGGTACGCGGCCGCGTGCAGCCGCGCGAGCCGCTCGACGCGCTCGGCGTCGATGTCGCCGGCCGTCTCGCGCAGCAACTGGTTCAGGAACAGGCCGCCGCTCATCCCGATCTTGCGGTGGATGCGCCATACCGACAGTTCGATGCCTTCGGCATCGAGCGCTTCCTTCCACGCGAGCACGTGCTGATAGACGCTGTCGACGAGCGTGCCGTCGAGATCGAACAGAAACGACGTTTCAATGCGCATGTGAATCTCCCGGCCCGATGACGTTCGGGCAAATCGTCCGTGAAATATCCTTCGACGCATTATCGGCGCGCGGCCGTGTCATCGCCATGTCCCGGCGGCGCGGCCCGCCGCGGCATGTCATGTGCCGCTGGTACAATCGCGCCGACGCGCCGGGCCGGCTGCCCGCGCCCCCAACCTTCGTCGAATTCCCGTATGGCAACCCCGGACGCCGTCAGTTCCGAACAGTCGTGGTGGGGCGTTCTGGCCCTGGCCCTTGCTGCCTTCATCTTCAATACCACCGAGTTCGTGCCCGTCGCGCTGCTGAGCGCGATCGGCGACAGCCTGCGGATGCCGCCGACCGACGTCGGCCTGATGCTGACGATCTACGCATGGGCCGTCGCCGTCGTGTCGCTGCCGCTCACGTTCGTCACGCGCCACGTCGAGCGTCGCAAGCTGCTGAGCTGCGCGCTGCTGGTGTTCGTCGGCAGCCATGTCGTGACCGGCGTCGCGTGGAATTTCACGGTGCTGATGATCGGCCGGCTCGGCATCGCGTGCGCGCACGCGGTGTTCTGGTCGATCTCCGTTCCGCTGGCCGTGCGGCTCGCGCCGAGCGACCGGAAAAGCCGCGCGCTCAGCCTGCTCGCGATGGGCACGGCGATCGCGATGGTCGCCGGCATTCCGCTCGGGCGCGTGATCGGCGAGGCGCTCGGCTGGCGCGTGACGTTCCTCGTGATCGGCGGCGCGGCGGCCGTCGCGCTGCTGATGCTGCGCATGACGCTGCCGGTGCTGCCGAGCCAGGGCGCCGGATCGCTTTCCAGCATTGGCGCGTTTCTCAGGAAGCCGGCGCTCGTGGCGCTGTATGCGATCACCGTGCTGGTCGTATCCGCGCACTTCACGTCGTACACGTACATCGAGCCGTTCGTGCAGAGCGTCAATCATGCGAGCAGCAGCCGGATTACCTACGTGCTGATCCTGTTCGGCGTGGCCGGCATGCCGGCCGCGCTCTGCTTCAATCGCGTGTTTCCGGAACGGCCGGCCGATTTTTTGCTCGCGTCGATCATCGCGCTGTCGGCCTGTCTGCTGATCCTGTTCCCGAGCGCGCTGAACATCGTCACGCTGTCGGTTCACACGCTGGTGTGGGGCGGGGCGATCGTCTGCTTCGGGCTCGCGATGCAGGCGTGGGTGCTGAAGCTGGCGCCCGAGGCGACCGATCTCGCGGTGTCGATCTTTTCCGGGCTGTACAACGTCGGGATCGGTGCCGGTGCGTTGCTCGGCAACCATATCGCCGGGGATTTCGGCCTGCCGTGGATCGGCACGTTCGGCGGCGTGGTCGGGATCTTCTCGGCCGGGATTGCCTGGGCCGCGTTGCGGCTGCATGAGCGGCGGGCGTTGGCGTAGCTGCCGCTGGGCCGGCGGGGGCGGCGATCGTGCCGCCGGCGCGTTGCACTGATCGCTGCGGCCGCGTCAATGCACAGGATGCTTACCGGCACGCGATGCGGCCGGTCACGACGCCGCGCCCGCGCGGTGCGCGCTCGCTGGACGCCTTCAGCCTCAAACTCAATCGTTGTCCGACTTCAGGCACGCGTGCTTGGCATGCGTGATTTCGCGTGGCGCCGCATGGGCACGCCGATCTGCCTCCATGCGTTCCCTGATGCTGCGATGCGTGAGCGGAAAATCGCGCAGTCGTGGCGCGCAGCACAACATACGTATCTGGAGGGGTCACCCAAGCTAATCCTCGTTCGATTACGACGATGCCTGGTATTGTCGGGACGTTGGGATGGATATGGGGCGCCCATGACGCTACCTCAACTAATTCGTTTATGACCGGCGACGCAACTCAGGCATATTTGTCCGTACCGACGCCGTTTGATGTGAATGCATTTATTGCGATAACACATTCCTATGGCGGAAGCACTGCGCTTGAGCTTGGAATCGCGTCGCCGGGGAAAATCTCCTTTGGCGTCTCGCCATTTAGTCATGCCGTCCCTTTGAATAACCCGAAGAAATAGGAATTTATATGGTCGCGCCAGGTGGTCCGGACGAAGAGACATGGTCCAAAATGAGCAAGAGTTCCCGTAGAAATTACTGGATTGTTGTGACTGCATTTTGGATGATTTTCGCGGGATTGTTGATTAAGAAGTATATATTTGACTGATCGGCAATCAAGATTGCCGATCAAATATAAGTGATTTAATAATAACGACAATTGTTAAGCGGCTGACGGTGTTACAGATCACGGCCTTGTTATCGCTCGGGGTTCACGCACAGCAGGCACCCACCGCAGAAGATCGAGCTGCCGCCGCACGTGTGAACGCGGAACAGGATCGACAGGCGCAGCAGCAACGCGACGCGCAGCAGCGCGACGCCGCGCTTCGTGTCCGTTCCGTGCGATCGGAAGTGCCGCGCGTCGAAACTTATCCGACGTTGCCGAGCGAACAGCCGTGTTTCCGTATTGACCGCTTTGCGCTCGACGTGCCGGATTCGTTTCCCGATGCCGCGAAGTCGGCCGGTGCGTCCGCGCTGCCGATGGATCGCTTCGCCTTCGCGCGCGAATGGCTCGGCCACTACGCGGGCCAGTGTGTCGGTAAGCAAGGCGTCGATACGATCGTCAAGGCGTTGTCTCGGGAAATCTTGGCGCGCGGCTACATCACGACGCGCGTGTTGCTGCCGGAACAGGAGTTGGCGACCGGCACGCTGAAGCTTGCGTTGATTCCGGGCGTGATTCGGCACGTTCGTTTCGCCGACGAGAAATTGCGCGGCACGTGGAAGACCGCGTTCCCAACCGGTGACGGCGAAGTGCTGAACTTGCGCGACCTCGAACAAGGTCTAGAGCAAATGAAGCGCGTCACCAGTCAGGACGTGTCGATGCAAATCGTCCCCGCTGACCAACCGGGCCAAAGTGACGTGGTGCTGGACGTGAAGCGCGGCAAGCCGTGGACCGTCGTCGCGTCGATCGATAATTCAGGCACACGCGCAACAGGCAGACTGCAGGGCAATCTGTCGATCGGCATCGACAACCCGCTTGGCTTGAACGACGTGTTCAACGTCGGCGTCAGTCAAGACCTCGAATTCGGCGACAAGCGCCTTGGGTCGCACGGTTGGAATGGCTTCTATTCGATTCCGTGGGGCTACTGGACCGCTACGATTGCGGCGTACACGAACACCTACTATCAACAAATTGCCGGCGTGAACCAGACGTTCGTCGCGAGCGGCAATTCGAAGACGCTGGATTTCAAATTGGCGCGCGTGCTGCTGCGCAGTCAGAACGATGTGTTCGGCGGGTACGTCCGCTTGTCGCGTCGCTTCGGCGAAAGCTTCATCGAAGATACGGAAATCACGCAGCAACGCCGCAACACAACCGTCATCGAATTCGGCCTGACCGATCGTCACTACTTCGATGGCGCACAGTTTGACGGCACGCTCGCTTATCGCCAGGGTGTCGGCGGCCTCGGCGCGCGGGACGACATACTCGCGGCCGGTGGTGGCCCGACCTACCGCTACAAGATGGCGGTGGTGGATGCGAATCTGTCGGTTCCGTTTGCGATCGCCAAGCAGCCGTTCCGCTACGTGACGAGCATTCACGGCCAGTACACGGGCAATACGCTGTATTACATTGATGACTTGACCATCGGTAGCCGCTACACGGTGCGCGGTTTCGACGGTGAAACGATGTTGGCGGCAGCACGTGGCCTGTATTGGCGCAACGAGTTGCAAATGCCGATCGGCCAAACGGGCCAAGCGATTTACGCCGGGCTGGACTATGGCCGCGTGTGGGGCCCGCAGCCGGTCGCGCTAGTCGGAACGCAGCTTGCCGGCGCGGTGATCGGCGTCAAGGGCAGCGTCGGGACGCGCTTCGGGGGATTCGGCTATGACCTGTTCGCAGGAACGCCGATCTACAAGCCGTCCGGTTTTCCAACGGCCCGGGTAACGCTCGGGTTCCAGGTGACGGCGCAGTTTTGATAACGACGCGACGGAGCCGCCCGGCGCGGCGCGGACCGGACGACGCCGGCGAGGACCAGGAACCGACGGTGTTTCCGACCGCGCGGATCGCCGCAGTCTAGTCCGTGAGTCACGAACCGCGTCCCCGCTGTCCGCACGTCTTCGCGATACCGTGCTCAGCGACAACCTTAATGCGCGACGTGCAACCTCACAAATTTCCGAGGGTTCCGCATTTCTTGGTCAACGACGACCGACGAAGTGACATCTTTACTTCGCAAACGGTGGCGACTTCATTTTGGTCTACGCGATGCGGCCCGCCAGTCCTGAGCCCCGCCGCATCGAGCTGCCTGAGCTTCGCATAAAGCGTCGTACGTGAAATACCGAGCTGCCGCGCGGCCGCCGACACATTGCCGTCGTGCTCGCCGAGCGCCCGGCGGATCGCGTCGAGCGACTGTTCGTGCAGGCTCCCCAGAGGGCTGGCGGCCGGCGCCGCGTTGCACACGTCGGCGGCTTCTTCGAGCACATCGGCGTGGCGCGCCGTCGTCGCCCGATCGAGCGGCGCACGCACCGTGCGCACCCATACGTGGCTACCATCGTCCCGCGCGATCCGTTGCGGCGTGCGCGCAGGCGTCAGCAGGCGGCGCTGTTGCGCGGGCGTCGCACCGGGAAACAGTTGCCGAAGATCGACCGGCGCGATCGGCCCTTCGGGCGCGAGGTCGAGCATCTGCCGCGCGAGCCGGCTCACCGCGCGCACGCGGCCCGCTTCGTCGAGCGCGACGACCCCGGCGAGCGGCGTGCCGAGCCAGCGCGGATCGTGTTGCACCTGCAGCAGATGGCAGTCGCGCAGCATCGCATACAGCCGCTGCTCGGCGGACAGCGCCGCATGCCGGAACTGCTCGCGCAGTTGCACGACGTTGCGCCGGCCGATGCCGGTGATGTCGAGCGCGCCGATCACCTCGCCGTCGAAGCCGACCAGCGGCACCGCGAGACAGAACACCCGCGAAAACTCGTCGAGATAGTGCTGCGCGCCCGCAACGACGGCCTCCGTGCCGTCGTGAATCACGCAGCTCGGTGCGGTCGTGCCGATGTTCGGTTCGACGATCCGGCGGCCGGCGACGATCGGCGTCAGCAGCGTGTCGTCGCATTGCGGGCTGCGCCGCGCATGGACGATCGTGCCGCGCGGATTGACGCAGAAGATCGTCCACTCGCTGCCGCCGAACGCGGCCCACAGCTGCTCGATCTCCTGCGCGACGCAGCGTAGCAGCCGCCGGTCCGCGCGCGGTTCGTCGAACTCGCGCTGCATTTCGTAGCGGGCGGTTTGCCACGGCCGGAGCCCGGCGTCGCGCGAACGCAGCCACGAGCGCGCGACCGCGGCCGGCAATGCTGTTTCCGGCAGCGGCTCGCCCGCCGCGAAGCGGGCGCGGAGCCGGTCGAGGTCGACCGGCCGTGCAAGGGATTCGGGGGCCGTCTTCACGCTGCGCTCCATTTGGGGGTCGAGTGTCCGGGGCCGGGCGTGGCGGCCCGGCGTGTCGCGCGAATGCGTAATATAGCCCGGCGCCCGCAGCGCGGTATTTTCCCGACAGGGGCGCCGCCGATCGCAGCCCGATCGCAGCCCGATCGCAGCCCGATCGCAGCCCGATAGCCACGATGGCCACCGATGGCCGGCGGCGCCCCCGCGCTCAATGCGGCAAACGCAGGATCGGCTTGAGCGTGATGCCTTTGCTGCTGTCTTCCGCCGCCTGGTTGATCTGGTCGAGCGGATAGAACTTCACCAGCCGGTCGAACGGAAACCGTCCTTGCAGATACAACTGCACGAGCTGCGGAATGAACGTCTGCGGCACGCTGTCGCCTTCGACGATGCCGCGGATCGTGTGGCCGCCGAGCAGCAGGCTGTTCACGTCGAACTCGGCCTTGGTGCCGAGCTTCGGCGCGCCGACCACGCCCATCGTGCCGCGCGAGCCGAGCGCATCGATCCCTTGCGACAGCACGGCCGGCAGTCCGGTCGACTCGAGCGCGTAGTCGACGCCGCCGCCGGTGATCTCGCGGATCGCGTCGACGACGTCGACTTCCTTGCTGTTGATCGCGTGCGTCGCGCCGAGCTCCAGCGCCAGCGCGAGCCGCGACGGCACGATGTCGACGGCGATGATGGTGGTGGCGCCCGCGACGCGCGCGGCCATCACGGCGCTCATGCCGACCGCGCCCGCGCCGAAGCTCGCGAAGCTGCTGCCCGTGCGCACCGCGAGCGAATTGATCACGGCGCCCGCGCCAGTCTGGATCCCGCAGCCGAGCGGCCCGAGCAGTTCGAGCGGCGCCTGCGTCGGCACCTTGATCGCGTTGTTTTCGCGGGCGAGCGCGTAGCTCGCGAACGACGACTGCGCGAAGAAATGATCGTGCAGCGGTTGCCCGGCTGCGTCGCGGATCGCGGTCTGTCCGTCGGCGTCGGCGCCGCCGAAGTTCAACCCGAAGAACTGGCGGCAATATGCACCGTGGCCGCCGACGCACGACGCGCAGTGGCCGCATGCGCCGTAGGTGAGCACGACGTGGTCGCCCGCGGCGAGCGTCTTCACGTTCGGGCCGACCGCCTCGACCACGCCGGCGCCTTCATGACCGAGCACCGCCGGCAGCGGCACCGGGTAGTACTGGTCGCGCACGATCAGGTCGGTGTGGCACAGGCCCGTCGCGACGACGCGCACCAGCACCTCGTCGCCGCGCGGCGCGCGGATCCGGGCGGATTCGATCGAGAAGGGCGCGCCGGCGGCACGGGCGACGGCCGCGGTGACGGCGCGCGTATCGTTTTCGGTGTACATGGTCGGTCTCCTCGTCAAAGCGGGTAAAGCGGCGCTTCACCCTTGATCGTCAGCCACTGCCACTGCGTGAATTCTTCCCAGTTCGCGCTGCCGCCGATGCTCGAGCCGTTGCCCGATGCGCCGACGCCGCCGAACGGGTTGATCACTTCGTCGTTGACCGTCTGGTCGTTGATGTGCAGCAGCCCGGTGTTCAAGCGCTCGCCGATCCTGAGCGCGCGCCCGACGTCGGCGGACAGGATCGCCATCGACAGCCCGTATTCTGTCCGGTTCGCGAGCGCGATCGCCTCGTCGTCCGTATCGAACGGCACGACGATCGCGACCGGCCCGAAGATCTCTTCGTCGAATGCCGGGTTGCCCGGCGCGACGCCGCTCAGCACGGTCGGCTCGAAGAACAGGTCGCGATGGCCGCCGCCCGTCTCGACGCGTGCGCCGGCCCGACGGGCCGCGTCGACCACGCGCGCCGCATGATCGCGCTGCGCGGCGTTGATCAGCGGGCCGAGGCCGACGTCCGTGGTCGCGGGGTCGCCGACGCGCAGGCTTTGTGCCTTCTCGACGAGCTTCGCGACGAAGCGGTCGTGAATCGCGCGCTGCACGAGCACGCGGCCGGTTGCCATGCAGATCTGGCCTTGATGCAGATACGCGCCCCATGCGGTGTTGGCAACGGCGCGATCGAGATCGGCGTCGTCGAGCACCATCAGCGAGTTCTTGCCGCCGAGTTCGAGCGACACCTTCTTCAGGTGGCGGCCCGCCGCTTCGCCGACCTTGCGCCCGGCCGCGGTGGAGCCGGTGAACTGGATCATCGCGACGTGCGGATCGGCGACCAGCGCCGCACCGGCCGCGCCGTCGCCGGGCAGCACGTGCAGCACGCCTTCGGGCAGGCCGGCCAGCTCGAACACGCGGGCGAGCGCGACGCCGCCGCATACGGCCGTGCGCGGATCGGGTTTCAGCACGACTGCGTTGCCGAGCGCGAGCGCCGGTGCGACCGCGCGCATCGCGAGGTACAGCGGGAAGTTGAACGGCGAGATCACGCCGACCACGCCGCGCGGGCGGCGGCGCGCGAGCGACAGCCGGCCGGCCGCCGACGGCAGCACTTCGCCGGCCGCGCGCGACGGCAGCCCGGCTGCTTCGTGCAGTGCCTTGATCGTGACGGAGGTTTCGAACGACGCCTTCGCGCGCGTCGAGCCGCTTTCGCGCACGAGCCAGTCGACGATCGCATCGAAGTGCGTTTCGGCGACGGCTGCGGCGCGGCGCAGGACCGCCGCGCGGTCGTCGTAGGGCAGGGCGAACCAGGCGGGCTGTGCGCGATGGGCGGCGGCCGATGCGTCGGCGATTGTCCCGGCATCCGCGAGACCGATGCGGCCGAGTGTGTTGCCCGTTGCTGGTTCGATTACGTCGGCCGTGTGCGGGCTCGCGTGCCAGCGGCCGGTGAAGGTCTTGCCGCGCCAGATGTCGGCGTCGAACAGGGCGGTGTTGCTGCTGCTATCCATGTAGTCTCCTCACGAAATTCCGATCGGCCGGAGCGGGCGTTGCGCCGCCCGACCGGCATGCGCGCGAGGGTAGGCGGGTGAGGAGAGGCGGGGCTATACGGGTTTATTCCCACCCGGCGCGGCCGCGCGGATCGGTGGGTCTCTGCGATTTGGTGTGCGGAAACTGAACAGTCGGTGTGGGGATTGTTGGTGCAGTAGGAGCTGCGCCGTGCCTGACAACGCTCATCGCGCGAATCTGTGCCAAGACCTGCGCTCATGTTTTTCCGGATCGGCAGTCACCGACGGTGGATTCAACCCGTCGATGCAACGAATTGATGAAAGCACCCATTCGGCGGAGTTCTATTTGGGTGAAACTGATCGGCCCAATTGCGGAGTGTGTGGCAGTTGCTTCCATGCACCGCCAGTGCGCTCGTAAAAATGAGGACACAGCAAATGGTCACAATCTTTGCTCCGCTCTACGACCTGCTGAAGTTCCATTCGCCCTTGTGCGGAAGACGATTCGCAGAAAGCAAGGAGATCACGCGCTGGGGCAACCGCGACAAAGCCCAGTGGGGCAAGATGGGACCCTGAACCAGAATTCGTCCAGAATTTCGCAAAGACGGTATGGCGACGTCGTGTTTCTGGGTTCGATCGAGTATGAAATATCGTCAAATGCGTGCGATATCATATTGGCGATTTGATACGATGTTTGGCGTATCAATGGGATGAGCGTCGTTCTCCGTCGCCTACATTTTCCCAACAATGATTTCGATATAGTGAGAGCGACGTGATCACCGGTCCGGACGTTCTTGCCTCCGCGGCCGTGCGGGGTATCTGAGAGGAAGGAAGAACAAAATGGAAGCCAGGGCATCCTCGGTCGGGGATCTGTCGTCGAGCGGTCTTTTTGACGCTTTTCACCGGGGCATTTTGCAGAATGATCGGCTGCTGAAACTCGATACGCCCCTTGGCGCGAATACCCTCGTTGCATTACGTGCCGAGGGGCATGCAAAAATAGGGCGCGACTATCGGTGGACTGTCGATGTAGCGTCGATGCGCACCGATCTTACGCTTCTGTCGTTGATGCATCAGGCCGTCACTTTGTGGATTCAGCAGGAAACCGCGCCATTCGCTGAGTCGGCCTACCTTCCCGTCCACGGCTTTGTACACCGTATCGGGATGCTGGGTGCAGATGGTGACCTGGCTGTCTACCAGCTAGAGATCTCGTCGGCTTTGCACTTCCTCGGGCATACCCGCGACGATCATTTTTGGCTCGAAAAGGATGCACGGGAGATTCTGGCGAATGTGTTCGACCGATATCCGCAGCTGCAAGGTCTCTATCGATTCGACACCGTCAGCACCCCGCGGGTGCGCTCGTATTGCAGACAGGCAGAGTCCGACCTGAATTTCGTCCATCGGCTGCTCGAGGATGAGGGTTGGTATTTCTACTGGGAACACGCGACCACCCAGTCAGGGGAGCCACCGAAGACGACCCTGGTCATCGTCGACCGTCTTTCCTCGCTACCCCAGCCAAAGGATGCGACCTATACTCGCGGCAACGCGAGCAATGAAAGCAATGGCGTAGCGCAATGGGCAGCTATCCAGACGCTCCAGAGCGTGCGTTATACAACGCGTTCATTCGACTACAAGCGCCCGAATTACGACTTCGAGGCAGTTAGCGAAATCGAGTCGACGACCTACGAGACCGAGCAGCGGCGACAACGTGAAACGCAAAGCATCCCGACGGTGCCAATGGAGGTCTTCGAATCGACGCCGTATGGGTATCCCACCACGGATGCCGGTGGATCTCGCGCGCAATTGCGCACGCAGGCCTGGGATGCACAGGCATTGCGCTACGCGGCAGTCGCCGGATTGCGATGGATCGACGCTGGGACGCGTTTCGTGCTGCAGGACCACCCCCGGCATTCGAGCGCGGACGCCAAGCACCGCGAGTTTGTCGCAATCGAAGCGCGATGGCTCGTCGAAAACAATGTGCCTATCGCTCGCCAGGGAGCTGCTTTCCCGCACAGTTTGCAGCGGCGAGTTTCCGATGCAAAAGCAGTTCGCGGGAGCGATTTCCAGTCGCCGCCACACCCGGCCGACGGCGAAACTGGATTCTTCGTCGTCGACGTCGAAGCTCAACCCACGACTATCGAATATCGGAGCCCGTTCGAGCACCGCAAACCAATCATGCATATCGAGCATGCGATCGTGGTGGCGCCAGAGGGGGAAGAAGCTTGGGCCGACGAATCGAATCGAATTCGCGTGCGGCACGCATGGGATCGCCAGAGTCCTTCAGGGGCTTTCAATACATCGCCGTTGCTGTTGTCGTTGCAGTCCGACACCGGGAATTCGTACGGCTCCGTACACGTTCCGCGCGCGGGCGAATGGGTGGCGATTAGCCACTGGGGCGGCGATTGTGATCGCCCGTTCGTGCTTGGACGGCTCAATGGCGGTACGACTCCACCGCCTTGGCATACGAATGTGTTGCTATCGGGTTTTCAGTCGAGTGGGTTCGGCGGTACGGGCGCTTTCAACTCGTTCGTTCACGACGACTCAACCAATCAAGGTGCGACGCGACTGACCTCCTTCACGGGTTCAAGCTACAGCTCGTTCCATCAGGGATATCTGATCAGCCAAGACCGGAACAAACGTGGGCGTTACCTTGGTGCCGGTTTCCAGATTCACACCGACGACTACGGCGCGGTACGAGCGAACCGCGGCCTTTATTTGAGTACGCATGCCAAAGCGCACGACGCAGAGCAGCTCGACGTCGTTGAGGCGAGGGATCAGCTGACGCGATCGGGCATGCTTGTTGAATCGCTATCAAGCGCCAGCGCGATGGCGCAGGCCGAGTCGCTGGAGGGAAGTCAAGACACTCTGAAAGCCGTAGCCAAGGCCACCGAGCATCCCATTTCAGGACAAACGTCCGGGGGTAGGACCGATGGCGGCGGAACAGGGGAGGCCAACGGATTCGCCACCCCGATGATCATGATGGCCACGCCAGCCGATATCGGATTAACGTCCCGACAGTCGACTAGCATCGCAGCGGATCGACACATCAATCTGACCAGCGGCGAACACACTCACCTTGCCACGGGCAAATCCCTCATCGTTGCGGCCGCAGAAAAGATCAGCCTGTTTGTGCAAAAGGCGGGGATGAAACTGTTCGCTGCAAAGGGCAAGGTCGAAATTGCTGCGCAAAGCGACGCGTTGAGCCTGTTCGCCGATCGCGACGTAACGGTTACCAGCAATCAAGGTAGAGTCGTAATCGAGGCGAAGCAGGAGCTGATTCTGAAGTGTGGTGGCTCGTACATTCGCATCACCGCGGAAGGTATCGAAGACGGCTCGCGAGGACCTCGTACGATCAAATCGGCCTCATTCAGTCGTCAAGGTCCGAGCTCGATCGCTGAACACATGAACAGCTTGCCTAAGACTGCGTTCAACGACCCCTACGTGCTTCGCCACTCGATCACAGGTGAAGTGCTCAAGAATCACCCGTACGAGTTCGTACGGAGCGATGGAACAGTCATCAAAGGCGTGACGGATGAACTCGGTAAGACTTCGGTGCAGAAGAACGTGGACGTCGAGACGATGACTGTGCGTGTGTTGCCTCGCACGCTCAACGACGTCGGCTAGCGGTCCGAATCGTGGATCTCGTCAATCGCCGTCAGCACATCTTGAATCTCTCCGATCAACCGCAGTAATCGTAGGTACCGGTATGGGTCCGAACAATTCCGGCAGCAACAACGCAGCGAAGCAATCCGATACGGTCGTCATTCAAGGGCAGCACGAGCCAGGCGGTGGGTCGTCCGCAAAGGTGACGTTAACGCCGGATGCCAACAAATGCACTAAAGAGTTTCATTGCGACCCGCGGCCACCTATCCCGGTGATTTTTATTCCCGGGGTGATGGGCTCCCTGCTAATCAACAGAAATACCGGGCAGGAGATTTGGAATCCGCCGAATGAAACCAACCGCGCTGCGATAGCATTCGGCTGGAATGGATACTTCTCAGATGCGTCGGAGCGCGAAACAAAGTACGACACATCGTCGGCAGTCGTCTCCACGCTCGGCGCGATCGTGACGACGGGTTGCGATCTGACGGCCGACGAAGCGCGAAGGCGAGGTTGGGGATCGGTCCATTCGAAGAGTTACCATGGATCGCTCGCTTGGCTTGAGCGCGAGCTCAACCACCCGATGAAGGCGGGAAAGCTCCTTGGCGCCTGGGCAAGCGGTGACCCGAAAGGTGAAGACTTCACTTTGAATCCGGTCATCGGGACAGCGCCATCGAGCTACGGCGCGAATGGTCCGGGTATCGACCCGCTTAAGGTCGACTCGGATGAATTTAAGAAGTTCTGCCAGTACCGATATCCGGTGTATGCGATCGGCTACAACTGGTTGCAATCGAATCTGCTGTCGGCCGAAGACGCTGTGAAGGGCGTTGACTATGTCGATCAGAAAACCCACAAGAAATACCATTTGATGGGCATCAAGGAGATCTGCGCCGAGAACAAGGTAAAGAAGGCAATCATCATCACCCACTCCATGGGGGGGCTCGTCGCCCGCATGGCTTCAGTGATAGCGGGTTACGACGACTTGATGTACGGCGTGATCCACGGGGCGCAGCCAGCGACTGGTGCGCCGTTGGCCGCACGACGGTTTCGCGCCGGCGCTGAAGGGGAGGGCGCAATCCTCAATAAGGTACTCGTGGGGCGCAACGCGCCGGAATTCACGGCGATCACGGTCAATGCACCCGGGCCGTTGGAGCTCCTTCCGATGCCCGACTATCACGACTATGAACCATGGTGGGTTGTTCGCGACATGAAGCGACAGGAAGTACTCGCGCTGCCGAAGAAGAACGACACGCTGAAGTTGTTCACGTCACAGGCGTGGTACGGCCTGGTCCCCAACCAGTCCGACGCAATGCTCGATCCTGCTGGAATTGCCAAACAGCGCCTGCAAACGACTCAGCCTGGCATGACGCTGCAGAAGAACTTTCTGACGACAATGCAGGACGTGGTTGACCGCCAGCATCAACTGATAAACAACTATCATCCGAACACCTTTGCCTTCTACGGTAACGGTCCCTTGCGACGGTCGAGCGAGGTTGACCCGACAAAGGGCGGTACAGCCAAGGCTCCTACCAAGCAGGAGACCACCGCACCAGCGGATAAGCTGCTCACCTTCGGCCGAATCTATTGGCGTGGTGACTTCCCAGCAGGTACGACCGAAGAGGACCTGATGAAGGCCGAACTCTTGAGCGACGACCGGAAGGGCCAGGTCCGTATCCGCGTCAAGGGGCTTGTCTGTACACTCTTTGCGGAGATCATGGATCCCAATTTTCCGCAGGAGCGAGGCTTGATCTTTGGGGATGGCACGGTGCCGAGTTGGTCTGGGGAATCCGTCGCACGTGGCTTGAGGGCCGGTGTCCCTGGCGAAAAGGCGAAGGGTGTGCAGATCGCCTTCACGCAGAACGGGTTTGATCACCAAGGCTGCTTCGGGCATCCGTGGGCGAAGTGGGCCACACTCTATAGTATGGTCAAGGTCGCAAAATCGATCGACGTTCCCGTATGACAACATTAAACCAGTTCACAAATCGAATCGCAGTCGCGCTCGTGGCCTTCTCGGTAGGGATGGCCGCGTGCTCGAAGAGTAATCCGTCGGAGTTGCCTATGACCACCCCCGTGATGCACGACACCCGCCCGTGGTGTATTGGCCGTTTCGTTGTCGACCTTCCCCATGATGCAGAGGTGTACAACCAAGAATATAAGTACATGGGGTACTCGATCGATGTAGCGAAGAACGTAGGTCAACAGGAATTCGGACGGAGAGTAGAGGCGCGCGAGCACGAGCTGAAGACCAAGCTGCGGGTTGATCCGCATAATTCCTTCTCGCCGACGAAGACACCGTGGCTCCATCAGGCGGTACAGCCCAATGACTACTCGCGTCTCTTTGTTTTCGGGCGATACGACGTCCCGCCCGCCGAGCTCTCATACGACGTGGAAGGGTACGCGTGGTCGCACGACACGCAATTCACCCTGAAGAACAAGTTCGGCGATGGCTATGACCAGAGCGCGGTCCAGAATGCGTCCGAGATCCTGCGAAATATTCGTCCGCGTGATGAAGGGGACGTGCCGAACGATGGCGCATTTTGCTTTAACGGCGGCCTGATCGGCGGCAAGCAACTTCCGGCTTTCGATGCCACCGTCGCGGCCGGTCTTGTTCCGGGGCGACCGTCTAATCTGATCGTGAAGCTGCGCGAATCTGTTGCTGCCGATCAGAAGGCGTCGCTGTTGAGCGGGCTTTCGGAATTTGAGGCTCAGCTGAAGCCGTACGCGGGGCACTATAAAATATTGCGAAAGGGCAAGCGTCAAGTCGCCGGCATTCAAGCCGAGGAAATTCTCGTCGACATCCATGAAGATGGCGTCCAGAAGTACCAGTTCTATCTGTTGGCGGCCGGGGTAGAGGGAGATCCATCAAAACCGCACACCGCCATTCAATTGTTGTTCGGCGCGGAACCTGACGCGGTGAATCCCGCCTCCGTGACGGCGTCACCAGTGAACGAGGAACAGGCCGTCCAGGCGTGGGATACGGTCCTGAACAGCTTCCACTATCGTGGTGCCGCGAAGTAAGGAGGACGTGGAGGAATGCCGCGCTATGACATTGTGAAGGGCGATCTGACAACCGTTGGCGGAGTGGTGCAGGGCGGGGATGGGGCAGACCTGATAAATGGTCGCGAGCAAGCCTACGAATATGATCCCGTCTTTTGTCCAGTCTGCAAAACCGTCGGGAAAATCGCGTGCGATGGCCCGCGGATTTCTACCACCGGTCCCGATGGCCGGCAGGCAGCGCTCAGTGACGATCTTTGCATCTGTCTTTGTACTCCGCCACCACGTCTGGTCGCCTCGCAGACGACGTCGTGTAGCGACACTTAACGTACCGCAAAAGACATGAATCTGATCACTCAACTCCCCGACCGCACCACTCATGACCTGCGGCGGGATTTTGTAGCCATTCAGGCAGTGAGTCTCGCGTCGATATTATCGGAATCCAGCCAGGCTCGACGGACCGTGGCCGGCGGTTGGTAGCGATGAGCGCTGTGGGGCCGGCGCTCGTTATAGAACTGCCGCCAGCGTTCGATGATCACCTTGGCCTCGGCGCGGCTGCGGAGCCATTCGCCGTTTAGCAATTCGTCTCGCAGTTCGCCGTTGAAGCTTTCGACGAATCCGTTTTGCCATGGACTGCCAGGCGCAATGAAGGCCGGACCGATTGCAGCGTCTCGCAGCCAACGCATGACCTTGGCAGCGGTAAATTCGGCGCCGTTGCCCTCGCCGAGTTCGCTGCCGTACTGGCTCAACGTCCCGACTGCGAGCGCTTCGTGCGCCCGTTGAGCGATCCCGCACAGCAGGATTTGGTGGCTCTAGTCACCCGGCGACGCCAGCTCGTGGCCATGCAACTCTCCGAGCGTCAGCGCCTGCGCCTGGCTCGCCCGGTCACGCACCCGAGCATCCAGAGGCTGCTCGAGGCGATCGCTTGTCAGCTTGAGGATGTCGACGCCAAGATGCTCAGTCACATTGAGCGGCACCGCGCCGTCATGTCCGAGCTATTGCAAGACGTGCCTGACATCGGTCGCGTCTCCGCGACGACCATGATTGCCGAATTGCCTGAACTGGGTCATCTCAATCGACGCCAAATCTGTGCTCTGGTCGGCGTGGCACCCTATGCGAAGGATTCTGGCTCCAGCAGGGACCGTAGGCGCATCGCCGGCGGGCGCTTCGAGGTGCGGCGCGCGCTATACATGGCAACCCTCACCGCGACTCGTTTCAACCCGGCCGTTCGCGCTTTCTACGAACGTTTGGTGGCCGCTGGCAAATTTAAGAAGGTGGCCTGGCCTTGATCGCCTGTATGCGCAAGCTCATCACCCACCTCAATGCCATCGTCCGTTACCACCTAAATGCTCAAAATCCACCCCTCACTGGTTGACATTCAACACGGTTACTCAGGTCACTACGAGGGGCGGTCGTTCCGAGACACATACGTTGACTTCTAACGTATGTGCGTACGCCATATAAATGGGATTTCTCTACAGGACTACGCCAAAGCCGATGGCAGCGAGCTTCCGTCCTCGAATGTTCCGAGAAGCCTGCGCGCTTCTTTCAATAGGCGCTCAATTTGGACGAAAGGTAAATTTTTCTCAAATAGGGAAACCTCCAGCGAATTTTTGGCATCGCTGCGAAATACTTCGGCAACAACCTCTCCATTGTCGTTCAAGAGTTCGAGTCCGAGTCCGTCGCGCAAGACGTCTGATGCCGTTTGAAGTCGAAATTCCCTACTTACATTTCCGGTCATGAGGACTGGTCCTTAAAGTGTCGACGACGTGGGACGTGCCGTCCAACGGCCGCTTCGGGCCGTACATGGAAATTCGCCCATCAGCCCGATTGAAGGTTGGCTACGCAATCGTTGAACGCCTGTGCGAAATGCGGATTGGATAAATCGATACCGACACGCGCTAGCGAAAGCAACAATTGTTCGACGCCTTCAACGACCCTACGATGCGTCCGTTTTCAATGGGATCGCTGAAGCTGGGGAGCGCTTCCGGCAAGTCGGAGTCGATACTTGCGATTCCGTCTTCAACCCTGAGATCGATTCCGAACGGTAGCAAGAACTCTCGAGTCTTGTTCATATCTGGATCTCCACGTCGTCTGCTGCCTCATTGTCTACGATCTCGGGACCCCCGTCGACTGACCGTGGTTGGCCGATTGCGGGCGTGTGCCGATATCAGAGAAAACTTGCGCTGTCGTCGGTTGCGCTCTTGGCCGCTCGGTCCCGTCAACGAGCTTGCTTGCGATCAGAGTCGCACCTTGCCTTCGGCTTGCCACACGCCGCAAACAGAGAGTTAGTGAGCGTCGAGTGCTTCCTGCCGGAAATTCTTGAGCAAGCCGGGCCACGCGGTTCGCGCAACCCCACGTGCTCATGCTGACGTCCATAGGCAACGCAACACCTGAATGCCGCGGCATCGCGCCTCCTGCAGCAGCTACGGCGTGTACTGTCAGCTTCTGATGGATGAGGAGCCTCTGCGTCGGGCGTCGATATCCGCGTACCGATGTTTTTCGTTCGTCCGCAGAAACCGACGCCGAAGCCGAAGACCGGACGGCCAACCCCGCGTGTTTCCCCTCAGGAAAACCCTGATCGGCTCAGGCAGCCCACCGGTTGTCAGCCGATTTCCCCCCACCGAAAGCAGCCGCACCGCACCCCGCCCAAGCAACACCCCGGACACGCAAGACCGCGCTCCAGCAAGCCTCTCAGCCCGCATACCTAGCCAAAAAAGGTATGGTGCGCCGCAATATCAAGCGCATTCAAGCGATTTTCAATACCTCCCAGGTATCAAAAAGCGAGACCAAAAGTATTGGACGCTCCATTTCCCCGCCGCGTATAAATCCGTCCCATGAACTCCCCACACGCAGCGTGCCCCATGTCCCCAGTCACCATCGAACGCATTGAAACCCGCCTCGTCGACCTGCCGACGATCCGTCCGCACAAGCTGTCGGTCGCCACGATGCGCGGCCAGACGCTGATGCTGGTGAAGGTGACCTGCAGCGACGGCGTGACGGGCCTCGGCGAAGGCACGACGATCGCCGGGATGGCCTACGGCCCGGAAAGCCCGGAAGCGATGAAGCTCGCGATCGACGCGTATCTCGCACCGGCGATCATCGGCAAGGATGCGACGCGCGTCCAGACGCTGATGGCGTTCCTCGGCAAGCTCGCGAAGGTCAATCATTTCGCGAAGAGCGCGCTCGAAACCGCGCTGCTCGACGCGCACGGCAAGCGCCTCGGCGTGCCGGTCAGCGAACTGCTCGGCGGCCGCCGGCGCGATCGCCTGGCGGTCGCGTGGACGCTCGCGTCGGGCAACACCGCGACCGATATCGCCGAAGCCGAACGGATGCTCGACCTGCGCCGCCACAACGTGTTCAAGCTGAAGATCGGCGCGAAGGCGCTCGACGCGGACATCCGGCACGTGGCCGAGATCAAGCGGGCGGTGGGCGAGCGTGCCTCGGTGCGCGTCGACGTGAACATGGCATGGAGCGAAACGCAGGCCGCGCGCGCGATTCCGGCGCTGGCCGATGCCGGTTGCGAACTGGTCGAGCAGCCGGTCGCGTCGGCCGCGGCGCTCGCACGATTGATGCGCCGCTTCCCGGTCGCGCTGATGGCCGACGAAATCCTGCAGGGCCCGGACAGCGCGTTCGAGATCGCGAAGCAGCACGGCGCGGACGTGTTCGCGATCAAGATCGAGCAGAGCGGCGGCCTGTTCGCGGCGCAACGCGTCGCGGCGATCGCGGATGCGGCCGGCATCGAGCTGTACGGCGGCACGATGCTCGAAGGCGCGTTCAGTACGGTGGCGTCCGCGCATCTGTTCGCGAGCTTCGCGAACCTGCAGTGGGGCACCGAACTGTTCGGACCGCTACTGATCACCGAAGAGATTCTCGCGACCCCGCTCGACTACAGCGATTTCGAGCTGACCGTGCCGAGCGGCCCGGGCCTCGGCATCGAACTCGACGAAGCGAAGGTCGCGCGCTTCACCCGCGACGGGCTGACGAAAGTCGCCCGCTGACCCGCGACAACCCGCGACAACCCGCTCACGTACCAGGACATCACGATGCTTTTCCACGTACGCATGGACGTCAACCTCCCGGCCGACCTGCCGGCCGCGGTGGCCGACGAGATCAAGACCCGCGAGAAGGCGTACTCGCAGGAGCTGCAGCGCAGCGGCAAGTGGCGCCACATCTGGCGCATCGCCGGCGAATACGCGAACTACAGCGTGTTCGACGTGTCGGGCAATGCCGAGCTGCACGAGATCCTGACCGGCCTGCCGCTGTTCCCGTACATGAAGATTTCGGTGACGCCGTTGTGTCGCCACCCGTCGTCGATACACGACGGCGACGTTTGAGCCACGGAGCCGCCGCTTCTGCAACGGCGAGCACCCCGGGTCACCTTTCCCCAAATACACGTGGAGACACCATCATGAGCGTCAAAGTTTTCGAAACCAAGGAAGTGCAGGATCTGCTGAAGGCCGCGTCGAACGCGGGCGCTAACGGCGCTAACGGCGGCGACGCGCGCACGCAGCAGATCGTGCTGCGGCTGCTCGGCGACCTGTTCAAGGCGATCGACGACCTCGACATCACGCCCGACGAAGTGTGGGCCGGCGTGAACTACCTGAACAAGCTCGGCCAGGACGGCGAAGCGGCGCTGCTCGCGGCCGGCCTCGGCCTCGAGAAGTATCTCGACATCCGGATGGACGCCGAGGACGAGGCGATCGGCCTCGACGGCGGCACGCCGCGCACGATCGAAGGCCCGCTGTACGTCGCCGGCGCGCCGGTGCGCGACGGCGTCGCGAAGATCGACCTCGATGCGGACGCTGGCGCGGGCCCGCTCGTGATCCACGGCACCGTGAAGGATCTCGACGGCAAGCCGGTGGCCGGCGCGCTGGTCGAATGCTGGCACGCGAACTCGCACGGCTTCTATTCGCACTTCGACCCGACCGGCGCGCAGAGCGAGTTCAACCTGCGCGGCGCGGTGAAGACGGGTGCGGACGGCAAGTACGAGTTCCGCACGCTGATGCCGGTCGGCTACGGCTGCCCGCCGCAGGGCGCGACGCAGCAGCTGCTCGACCGCCTCGGTCGCCACGGCAACCGCCCGGCGCACGTGCACTTCTTCGTGACGAGCGACGGCCACCGCAAGCTGACGACCCAGTTCAACATCGACGGCGACCCGCTGATCTGGGACGACTTCGCGTATGCGACCCGCGAGGAGCTGATCCCGCCCGTCACCGGCAAGACCGGCGGCGCCGCGCTCGGGTTGAAGGCCGACGCGTACCAGGACATCGAGTTCGACTTCGTCCTGACGCCGCGCGTCGAGGGCAAGGACAACCAGATCGTCGAACGCCTGCGCGCTTCCGCCACGGCATAACCGCCCGACGGCTCGGCGGCGCGCAGGCGCCGCCGCCGGCCGGGCTCCCGCGAGATTCAATCGATACCGATGCGAGCGTGCTTGCAGGACCCGGCACGCGCACAGGAGGAACCAACATGTCCGCCACGATCGACCCCACCACCGAACTGGACCACCTGCTCGCCACCGCCGTGCAGGACGACAAGGAGGCCGGCATCTTCCGCTGCCGCCGCGACATCTTCACGAACGAGGCGCTGTACGAGCTCGAGATGAAGCACATCTTCGAGCGCAACTGGGTGTACCTCGCGCACGAAAGCCAGATCCCGAACAACAACGATTACTACACGACGTGGATCGGCCGCCAGCCGGTCGTCATCACGCGCGACAAGACCGGCGAGCTGCACGCGGTGATCAATGCATGCGCGCACAAGGGCGCGATGCTGTGCCGCCGCAAGCACGGCAACAAGGGCAGCTTCACGTGCCCGTTCCACGGCTGGACCTTCTCGAACACCGGCAAGCTGCTGAAGGTGAAGGACGAGAAGACGACCGAGTATCCGGTGCAGTTCAACACGCACGGCTCGCACGACCTGAAGAAGGTCGCGCGCTTCCAGAACTATCGCGGCTTCCTGTTCGGCAGCCTCAGCGACGACGTGCTGCCGCTCGAGGACTACCTCGGCGAGGCGCGCGTGATCATCGACCAGATCGTCGACCAGGCGCCGAACGGCCTCGAAGTGCTGCGCGGCAACTCCTCCTACATCTACGAAGGCAACTGGAAGATGCAGATGGAGAACGGCTGCGACGGCTATCACGTGAGCACCGTGCACTGGAACTACGCGGCGACGATGGGCCGCCGCAAGGAGGACGGCACCAAGGCCGTCGACGCGAACAGCTGGAGCAAGTCGGTCGCGGGCGTATACGGATTCGACAACGGCCACATCCTGCTGTGGACCAAGACGATGAACCCCGAAGTGCGGCCCGTGTACCAGCACCGCGACGAGATCAAGGCGCGCGTGGGCGAAGTGCAGGCCGACTTCATCGTGAACCAGACGCGCAACCTGTGCGTGTACCCGAACGTGTTCCTGATGGACCAGTTCAGCACGCAGATCCGCGTGGTGCGCCCGCTCGGCGTCGACAAGACCGAAGTCAGCATCTTCTGCTTCGCGCCGAAGGGCGAGAGCGACGCTGACCGCACGACGCGGATCCGCCAGTACGAGGACTTCTTCAACGTGAGCGGCATGGGCACGGCCGACGACCTCGAGGAGTTCCGCGCGTGCCAGGCCGGCTACGCGGGCATCACGGCGATGTGGAACGACCTGTCGCGCGGCGCGCCGCTGTGGATCCACGGGCCGGACGAGAACGCGAAACGGATGGGGCTGAACCCGCGCATGTCGGGCGAGCGCAGCGAGGACGAAGGGCTGTTCGTGTGCCAGCACGAACACTGGGTGCACGTGATGCGCGATGCACTGAAGCAGGAACGCGGGGAGGTGGAAGCATGAACATCGATTACCGGACCATCTGCGCGGCGCTGTATCGCGAAGCGCGCCTGCTCGACGACCGCGAGTGGGACGCGTGGCTCACCTGCTACACGGAAGACGTCACGTACTGGATGCCCGCGTGGGACGACGACGACCGGCCGACCGACGATCCGCACAGCCAGATCTCGCTGATGTACTACGCGGATCGCGGCGGCCTCGAGGATCGCGTGTTCCGGATCAAGACCGAGCGCAGCGGCGCGTCGACGCCCGAGCCGCGCACCAGCCACAACGTGACGAACGTCGAGGTGCTGGCCGAGCGCGACGGCGAGGTGGACGTGCGCTACAACTTCCACACGCTGAACCACCGCTACCGCGTGACCGATCACTTCTTCGGCACGATGTTCGTCACGTTGCGCCAGGTGGGCGACGCGCTGCTGATCTCGAACAAGAAGATCGTGCTGAAGAACGACTACATCCGGCAGGTGCTCGACGTGTACCACGTCTGACGCCGATTGTTTCGACCAGTAATACAGGGAGACGAGGTCATGTCCACCTACAAGATTGCACTGAACTTCGAGGACGGGGTCACCCGCTTCATCGACTGCAAGGCCGGCGAGAAGGTGCTCGACGCCGCGTTCCGCGCGAAGATCAACCTGCCGATGGACTGCTCCGACGGCGTGTGCGGCACCTGCAAGTGCCGCGCCGAAAGCGGCAGCTACGACCTCGGCGACGACTACATCGACGACGCGCTCACCGAGGACGAGAAGGACGGCGGCCTCGTGCTGACGTGCCAGATGGTGCCGCACAGCGATTGCGTGATCGCGGTGCCGAGCTCGTCGGTCGCGTGCAAGACGGGCCACAGCGCGTTCGCCGCGACCGTGACGAAGGTCGACCCGCACAACGACGCGGCGATCGTGCTCGAACTCGACGTCGACGCTGCCGCACCGGTGTTCCTGCCGGGCCAGTACGTGAACATCGGCGTGCCGGGCAGCGGCCAGCACCGCTCGTACTCGTTCTCGTCCGCGCCGGGCGACACGAAGGTCGGATTCCTGATCAAGAAGATTCCGGGCGGTGTGATGAGCACGTGGCTCGAATCGGCCAAGCCGGGCGACACGCTCGAACTGAACGGGCCGCTCGGCAGCTTCTACCTGCGCGACGTCGCGCGGCCGCTGCTGTTCCTCGCGGGCGGCACGGGTCTCGCGCCGTTCCTGTCGATGCTCGAGGTGCTCGCGCGCAGCGGTTCGCAGCAGAAGGTGCACCTGATCTACGGCGTGACGCGCGATCTCGACCTCGTGCTGGTCGACGCGATCGAAGCGTATGCGGCGAAGCTGCCGAACTTCAGCTTTGCGACGGTCGTCGCCGATCCGGCGTCGAGCCACGAACGCAAGGGCTGGGTCACGCAGCACATTCCGGCCGATGCGCTGAACGACGGCGACGTGGACGTCTATCTGTGCGGCCCGCCGCCGATGGTCGACGCGGTGCGCCAGTACTTCGACGATCAAGGCGTGAAGCCCAACAGCTTCCACTACGAGAAGTTCACCCCGAACGTGACGGCAAAGGCGGCATGACCATGCAACGATTCTCCGGAAAGGTCGTCGTCGTCACCGGCGCGGCGCAGGGCATCGGCCGCGGCGTCGCGCTGCGCGCGGCGGCCGAGGGCGGCCAGGTGCTGTTCGTCGACCGCGCGGACTTCGTGGCCGAGGTGGCCGCCGAAGCGGCGGGTGGCAACACGGCCGGCTTCGTCGCGGATCTCGAGACCTACGACGGCGCGCGCGCGGCGATGGCGTGCGCGGTCGCGACGTTCGGCCGGATCGACGTGCTGATCAACGGCGTTGGCGGCGCGATCCGGATGCGGCCGTTCGCCGAGTTCGAACCCGAGCAGATCGACGCCGAAATCCGCCGCTCGCTGATGCCGACGCTCTACAGCTGCCACGCGGTGCTGCCGCACTTGCTGGCCGCGGGCGGCGGCACGATCGTCAACGTATCGTCGAACGCGACGCGCGGGATTCGCCGCGTGCCGTACTCGGCGGCGAAAGGCGGCGTCAATGCGCTGACGGCGGCGCTCGCGATGGAATACGCGGAGCACAACGTCCGCGTGGTCGCGACCGCGCCGGGCGGCACCACGGCGCCGCCGCGCCGCGTGCCGCGCAATGCGGCCGGCGACAACGCGCAGGAGCAGGCGTGGATGGCCGAAGCGGTGCGGCAGGTGACCGATTCGACGTTCTTCAAGCGCTACGGCACGCTCGACGAGCAGATCGCGCCGATCCTGTTCCTCGCGTCGGACGAGGCGAGCTACATCACCGGCACGGTGCTGCCGGTCGCGGGTGGCGATACGGGTTGAGGGGCGCGCTTCTTCCGACACGTGCGCGCCGCAGCCCGGCGTGCGCGCGAACGACCATCCAACAACCATCCAACAACCGGCCGGCGCCGACACGCCGGCCCCGGAGACACTCATGCCCAAACGCGAAGCGATCATCCCCGCCGGAATGGAAGCCGTGTACGAAAAAATCGGCTACGCGCCGGCGGTCAAGGTCGGAGATACCGTCTATGTATCCGGCCAGATCGGCCGCGATGCCGCGATGCAACTCGTCGAAGGCCGCGAGGCGCAGATCGTGCAGGCGTTCGAGAACCTGAAGCGGGTGCTCGAGGCGGCCGGCGCATCGCTCGACGACGTGGTCGACCTGACGACCTTCCACACCGACATGCGCGACCTGCCGCTGTTCATGGAGGTACGCGACCGCTATCTGCATGCGCATCCGCGGCCCGCGTGGACCGCGGTCGGCGCGCACATGCTCGGCGGCTCGCCCGGTTACATCGTCGAGATCAAGGCCGTCGCGGTGCAGGCGGACTGATACGCGCCCCCTTCACGCCGTAATTCAAAAACGATAAACGGATCGCCCCCGCAACGACGGGTCGATCCTGGAGACGCTTTCATGACTGCTGCTTCCGTTCGCTCGATTCCCGCGCTGATCGACGACGCGCCGCTCGGCGCGTTGCAGATTCGCGTACTCGCGCTGTGCGTGCTGATCGCGCTGCTCGACGGCTTCGACACGCAGGCGATCGCGTTTACCGGCCCGGCGATCCTCGCGTCGTTCCGGCTGCCGGCGGGCGCGCTCGCCCCGATCCTGACCGCCGGGATCGTCGGCATGACGATCGGCGCGATGACGCTCGGCCTCGTCGGCGACCGCATCGGCCGCCGGCCGGCGATCATGATCGGCCTCGCACTGTTCGGCAGCGCGACGCTCGCGACCGCGTGGGCCGGCGACCCGCGCCACATCCTTGCGCTGCGCTTCGTCGCTGGGCTCGGGATGGGCGGCTGCACGCCGGTGCTGCTCGCGCTCGCGGCCGAATACTGTCCGGCCCGGCTGCGCGGCGCGGTGATGACGGGCGTGCTGCTCGGCCTGCCCGCCGGTGCGATGCTCGGCGGGCTGCTCGCCGCGCGCATGCTGCCGGTGATCGGCTGGCCGGGGATCTTCGTCGTGGGCGGCGCGGCGCCGCTCGCGGTGCTCGGCCTCGTCGCGCTGCTGCTGCCGGAGTCGCTGTTTTATCTGGCGTCGCGTGACGACGCACGCGCGCAGCAGCGGGTACGGGCGACGCTGTCGAAGATCGTCGCACAGGCGCTGCCGTCCGACGCGCGCCTGTCCGTGCCCGAAGAGGCGACGACGAAAGCGAGCGTGGCCGCGCTGTTCCGCGACGGCCACGCGGGTAACACGCTCGGCATCTGGGCGATCTACCTGCTGAACTGGATCGCATGGTTCATGCTGCTGTCGTGGCTGCCGACGGTGCTGAAGGCGGCCGGCCTGACCGCGCAGCAGGCGCCGGTCGGCACCGTGATCGTCAATGCGGTGTTCATCGTGTGCGCGATCCCGCTGTCGATCGTGCTGCCGCGCGTGAATACGCGCAACCTGCTCGGCGCGATGTTCGCGTCCGGCATCGCGATCGCGCTCGCCCTCGGCTACGCCGGCACGAACTGGGCGCTGGTGTTCGCGCTCGTCGGCGCGGCCGGGTTCGGCATCGGCGGGCAGCAGATCGCGCTGAACTACCTGATCGTCGGCGCGTATCCGACCGCGCTGCGCGCGACCGCGACCGGCTGGGCGATCGGGATGGGCCGCGCGGGCGCGATCGCCGGCTCGGCCGTCGGCGGCACGTTCCTGGCGTGGGGCGGGCCGTCCGGATTCTTCCTCGCGCTGGCCGTGCCGCTCGCGGGCGCCGCGCTTGCCACGCTCTGCCTGCGCCCGGGCCGGTCCGACGTCGAAGCGGCGCCGGCGATGCCGCACTGAGCGCGTGAACCGGCCGGTCCGGTTCGTACGGTTCGATTAGTCATACATGTCGATCGCGACCGGGGTTCAGCGGTGGATCGCCGCCCGCAACCGTCTCACATCCTGCTCCGACACCGGTGCGGCGCGATTGCCCCACGCGCCGCGCACATAGCTGATCACCGCGGCGATCTCGCTGCTGGTCAGCGCACCGCGCATCGCCGGCATCCGCTGCACGGGCCCGTGCGTGCCGGGCGCCGGCCGTGCGCCTTCCACGACGATCCGGATCGCGCTGGTCGGATCGGCCGCGAGCACGGCGGAATTGCCGGCGAGCGGCGGCCCGCGCTCGGGCACGCCCGCGCCGTCGGCGCCGTGGCAACGCGCACAGAATGCTGCATACACGCCGGCTCCCGGCGCCTGCTGGCCGCCTTCCGGCCGCGGCCCGGCGGCCGTCAGCCGCGGGACGCCGACGCCGAGCGGATTCGTCGCGGCGGTCGGTTGCGCGGGCAACGACTTCAGGTACACGGCGATCGCGTGGCGGTCCGCATCCGTCAGCCGCGCGGTGCTCTCGGCGACGACCGGTGCCATCGCGCCGAACACGGCACCGCGCACCGCGTGGCCGCTGCGCAGGAACGCGGCGAGGTCGTCGGTGGTCCAGCGCCCGAGGCCGTCCGCATCCGCGCCGGTCAGGTTCGGCGCGAACCAGTGATCGTTGATGCCGCCCGTCAGGAACGCGGGACTGCGTTCGTCGTAGCCGCGCTCGTTGTAGGCCGGGCCGCGCGGCGTATGGCATGCGCCGCAGTGCCCGAGCCCCTGCACGAGATACGCGCCGCGATTCCATTCCGGCGATTGCGACGGCTGCGGCGCGAAACGGTCGTGGTTCGCGAACGCGAGGCTCCACAGCGCGAGCGCCCAGCGCTGGTTGAACGGAAACGGCAGTTGCGTGAGCTTCGCAGCGCTCGCGGACGGCGCCACGCCGCGCATGAAATACGCATACAGCGCGCGCACGTCGTCGTCGGTCATGCGCGCGAACGACGGGTACGGCATCGCCGGATAGAGCCGGCTGCCGTCCGCGCGCACGCCGCGCCGCAACGCGTCGTCGAACTGCCGCAGCGTGTAGTCGCCGATGCCGTGCACCGTGTCCGGCGTGATGTTCGGCGCATAGATCGGTCCGAACGGGGAATTCACCGGCTGGCCGCCCGCGTACGGCGTGTGGTCGGCCGCGTCGTGGCAGGCCGCACAGTCGCCGGCGAACGCGAGATAGCGGCCGCGCGCGATGGTCGCGGCATCGGCGCTCGCGGCGGCGGCGGCGACGACCGGGCGACGGGCGGCGGCCGCGGACGCCGCGGATGCCGCATCGCGCGGCGTGGCGGACGCCCCCGACGATGCCGAATCCGACGCCGTCGCATCGCGCGACCGCGACAGCCGCCGGTCGCTTTCCACCCGCGCCGACATCGATGCCCCGGCATCGGCTGCCGCGCGAATCTTCACGAACCGCCAGCCCGATGCGGGCTCGGCTGCTTCGGCCGCCGACGCGGCGTCGGCCGTATCGCCGGCGGACATCGCGTGGTCGTCGCGCTGCATGTCGCATGCGGCGAGCGCGGCGCACGCGGCGAGCGCAACGCCGGCGCGGCGCCGCGGAACGAGACGCGCCGGGCGCGAAACGATCGAAGCGAGCGCAGCGAACGAGATCAGCGCCATGGACTGCACGGCCCCAGGAAAGCGGTGACGATCCCCGTGAACACGAGACCGATCACGAACCCGAGCGCGGCGAGCATCCCGCAGCGCGCGAGGAATCGCGTGCTGTCGTCGCGCGTCGCGGCCTCCACATCGGCGTCATGCCGGCGTTGCCAGGTGCGCACGAGCCACGTGGCGAAGACGGCCGCCAGCGCGAACGCGCACGCGGCGATCAGCGCGAGCCACACGCCGACGTGCGCCCAGCGCGGCACCGCCTGCGCGACGCCGAGCGGATAGCAGGCGGTCGACGCGAGCGTTTCGGATGCGAGCATCTGCGCGAACCACAGCGCGGGCGCGCCGACCAGGCCGGCCGCGATCGCGAGCAAGGGCGTCCACGAGCGTCGCGCGCCGTTCATCCCGGGCTCCTGAGCCAGTACGGCGACACGTACAGCGCGGTGAAGATGAACAGCCACACGATGTCGACGAAGTGCCAGTAGAGCCCGCCGACCGTCAGCGCGACGCGTCGCTCGCGGCCGAAGAAGCCGGCGGCGGTCCACCCGGCGAGCAGCGCGAGGATCACGAGGCCGGCCACCACGTGTGCGAGGTGGAAGCCGGTGATCGTGAAGTACAGGCTGCCGTACAGATGCGCGGTCGGGCCGTACGGATGGTCGCGCCACTCGTGCAGTTGCACGAGCGCGAACGCGACGCCGAGCGCCAGCGCGACGGCGAGCGCGGCCACCGCGCGGGCCTGCCTGCCGGCCCGCACCGCGCGCTCGGCGAGCCACACGAACCCGCTGCTCGACAACAGCACGACCGTATTTCCGGCCGCGAGTCCGAGCTTAGGCATCCCTTCGGGCGGCCACGGCGCGGCCGCTTGCGACTGCAGGTAGAAATAGCAGAACAGCAGGTAGCCGAACAGTCCGGCCTCGGTCACGATCAGCGTGATGACGCCCCACCAGCCGCCCGCGCGTTCGCCATAACTGCGACCGGCAACGGCTCGACGCACGCGCCGGCGCGCCGGCGGCACCGCGGCCGACGGCGCCGTTCCGGATCCAGCCGGCGGCGCCGACGCGCCTGCGTGGTATCGCGGGCCGGCAGGCGTGCGCGCTGCCCGAGCGTGCGGCGTGGACACAGCCACACGGCGTCCCGATCGCGCAGCCGGCGACGGCCGCGCACACGAGCGTCGGCGAGCGCGCCAGCATCGCGGCGCACACCGCGGCGCGAGCAGCGCGAGCACGAGCGGCACGCTGCTGTCTTCGGGCATCTTCAGGATCGCGCTCGGCGTCGCCGCGAGCGGCGTGACCGCGAGCGCCTCGCGCCCGTCGGCGAGCCGGTAGCCGACCTGCACGCTGGTGCGCTTCGCGTCGTCGCGCGTTTCCCACAGCGGGTGCCGCGACGCCACGAGCGGCAGCACCGCGAAGTTGTACACGGGCGCGGGCGACGCGACCGACCATTCGAGCCCGGCCGCGCCCCACGGATTCCCGCCGGCGCGCGCGCCGCGCCGCGCGCTGACCAGCGCGTTGACGACGAACATCACGATCCCGATGCCGAACACGAACGAGCCGATCGTCGTCAGCAGGTTCGACGTGTCCCAGCCCATTCCGGACGGATAGGTATAGATGCGGCGCGGCATCCCGAGCAGCCCGGAGACGTGCATCGGGAAGAAGCCGAGGTTGAAGCCTACCAGAACCACCCAGAACGTCAGGTATCCGAACCGTTCGTTCATCATGCGTCCAGTGAATTTCGGGAACCAGTACGTGAGCCCGCCGAGCACCGGGAACACGTTGATGCCGAGCAGCACGTAATGCAGGTGCGCGACGACGAAATACGTGTCGGTCAGCTGCCAGTCGAGCGGCACCGCGGCCGTCATCACGCCGGACACGCCGCCGATCACGAACATCAGCACGAAGCCCGCGAAATACAGGAACGGCGTGCGGAACACCGGGCGGCCGGTCCAGATCGTCGCGAGCCATGCGAACACCGCGACCGCGCTCGGGATCGAGATCAGCATGCTCGCCGCGCCGAAGAACGCGAGCGCGAGCGGCGCGATGCCGGTCGCGAACATGTGGTGGACCCACACCTCGAAGCCGATCAGCATCGTCGCCACCGTCGATACCGCGACGGCCTCGTAGGCGACGAGCGGCCGGCGGCAGAAGGTCGGCAGCGCGTCCGACACGATCCCCATCGCGGGCAGCACGACCACGTACACCCACGGGTGCGCGAACATCCAGAACAGGTGCTGCCACAACAGCGGCCGCCCGCCGTTCGCGACATCGAAGAAGTGCGTGCCGGCATTGCGGTCGAGCCACAGCAGCAGGAACGCGAGGCTCACGGACGGCACCGCGACGAGGTTCGCGACCGATGCGGTGAGCGTGCCCCACACGATGATCGGCAGCCGGTCGATCGACATCCCGTGCGCGCGCATCCGCAGCAGCGTGACGACGAAGTTCGCGGCGCCGCCGGTCGTCGAGACGCCGAGCAGGATCATGCCGAGCGCATAGATGTCGATGTTCGCGCCGGCGCTGTAGTCGAGCGACGTGAGCGGCACGTAATTGAACCAGCCGCCGTCCGGCACCGCGCCGAGCGGGAAGCTCGCATACAGGAACAGCCCGGCGAACAGGAACGCCCAGTACGAGAAAGCGTTCAGGCGCGGGAACGCCATGTCGCGCGAGCCGAGCATCAGCGGCCACAGATAGTTCGCGAAGCCGGACAGCACCGGCAGCGCGTACAGGAAGATCATCGTGACGCCGTGCATCGTGAACAGCGCGTCGTATTGCGCGGGCGTGAGCACCGTCGCATCCGGCCGCGCGAGCTGGATGCGCATCACGAGCGCCTCGACGCCGCCGAGCAGCAGGAACGCGAACGCGGTGACGATGTAGCGCAGCCCGATGCGCTTGTGGTCGACCGTGCCGACCCAGCCGCGCCAGCCGGGTTCCGATTCCCACAGGCCGGCCAGTTCGCGCTCGTGCGCGGATCCGGGCGGCGCTTCGCCCAAGTCCGGCACGCGGCTGAGCGGGGCGGGCGGGTCGCGGGCAACGGCCATCGTCATCCTCCGTTCAGTGCAGCGTCGCGAGATACGCGGCGAGATCGTCGGCGTCGCGCGGCGCGAGCGCGAACGACGGCATCAGCGTCTGCGGCTTGATCTGCTGCGCCTGCGCGAGCCAGCGCCGCAGGTTGTCGGGCGTGTTGTCCAGCGTGCCGGCCGCGAGCAGCCGGCGCGACCCGAGATGCGACAGGTCGGGGCCCGCGTCGCCGGCCGCGTCGTGCCACGTACGGCATGGCAGCCCGCGCAGCGCGCGGCGAACAGGCGCTGGCGCGCTGCTCGGCGCCGGCCGCCGGGGCAGGCGCCGGCTGCCGCTGCGCGGCGAGCCACGCGCGAAACGCATCGGGCGGTTCGGCCACGACCTCGAACGCCATGTGCGCGTGCTGCGCGCCGCAGTATTGCGAGCACTGTCCGCGATAGACGCCCGGCCGGTCGGCCTGCAGCCACTGGTGATTCGTCTGGCCCGGGATCGTCTGCGTCTTGCCGGCCAGTTGCGGGACCCAGAACGCATGGATCACGTCCGCACTCTTCGGTTCGACCGCGACGGGTTCGCCGACCGGGATGTGGATCTCGTTCGCGGTGACGAACGCGGCGCCGCCCGCGTCGTCCGGATAGCGGACGGCCCACCACCAGTCGTGCGCGGTCACGACGATCGTGAGCGTGGGCGGACGCGGCGGCGCTGCGACCGCGCCGAGCACGCGCAGCATGTAGACCAGCGCGCCGAACAGCAGCGCGATCGAGATCGCGGAGCCGACCGTCACGATCGCGAGCCCGCTGCCGTGACCGCCGCCCGCCTGAGCGCGGCGGCGAAACATCGCGATCAACAGCAGCACCGCGATCGCCGCGCAGACGAACGTGCACAGCGCGAGCAAGGCCCAGCCGAGCACGAGCACCGGATCTGCAGCGGGGCCGGCAGCATGCGCGACGTACGCGAGCGGCAGCGGGCCGGCGGGTGACGCAGAAGCGTCGGCCGCACGCGCTGCCCGCGGCGCGACGATGCACGCGGCCGCGGCGATGCCGGCGATGCCGGCGATGCCGGCAATACCGGCGGTATCGGCAATACGGCACGCATTCATGAACGGCGGGACGAGCAAAGGCGACTCCTTGCCGGATCCGGCGGCGTGACGACAAACCGTTCGCGGCGGAGCAAGTTCCGTGCGCGGACGGCGCGCAGGCGAGGCGCCCGGCGTTGTGCACGCAACGTGCAGCGCGTTACAGCCGGCTTGTAAATCGGGCGACGGTTCATCGTTCGGGGGCAGGGTGCCGCGGCCCGTGCGATATCCGGCACGCAGTTTGCTACGCCGATCGTGTTACGGCCGGCAACCCGGGAATGTCTCGGCGGCGTGCCGGCCACCGCGAACAAACAGGAGGAATCGACCGTGAGGACCGTCGCGATCACGAGTGCGAGTGCCGGGCGCGGCCGGGCCGCCACTCATGCGTTCGCGCGACGCGCTGCCAAGGTCGCGCTGCCTGCCCGCGATCCGCGCACGCTGCACGACACCGCATGCGAAGTGTGCGCGCATGGCGTCGAGGCGCCGCCGATCGCCGTCGACGTCGGCGACGCCGCCGCGCGCAAGCTGAACCGGTGAGCGCGATGCTAATCGAGGACTACGCGCTGATCGGCGACGGACGCAGTGCCGCACTCGTCGGGCTCGGCGGCAGCATCGACTGGCTGTGCTGGCCGGACTTCGATTCGCCGCCATGCTTTGCCGCACTCGTCGGCACGCCGGACAACGGCCGCTTCCGCATCGGGCCGCGCGAGCCGGGGGCCCGCGCGACGCGCCGCTACCTGCCCGGCAGCGCGGTGCTCGAAACGACGTTCGAGACGTCGTCCGGCCGCGTCGTCGTGATCGACTGGATGAACTGGGCGGCGCCCGACCCGTGCCTGATCCGCAGCGTGCGCGGCGAGCGCGGCACGGTCGAACTCGACGTCGATCTCGGCGTGCGCTTCGACTATGGCCACGCGCTGCCGTGGTGCCGGCGGCTCGGCCGGCGCTGGCGGATGATGACGGGCGGCGATGCGATGTGGCTCGATACCGACGCGCACCTCGACGTGCGGGACGACCGGCTCGTCGGCACGCAGCGGATCGCCGCGGGCGAGCGCGCGGATTTCTGCATCAGCTATGCGCGTTCATATGACCGGCCGCCGCCCTTGCCGGATGCGTACGCGTCGCTGCGCGACACGCTCGCGTCGTGGCGCGCCTGGTCGACGTGCAATACGGCGCAAGGCCCGTATCGCGACGCGATCGAGCGCGCGCTGATCACGGTGAAGCTGCTGTCGAGCGTGCGCACCGGCGGCATCGTCGCGGCGCCGACGAGCTCGCTGCCCGAATCCTTCGGCGGCATGCGCAACTGGGACTACCGGTACTGCTGGCTGCGCGACGCGAGCTTCACGCTGCGCGCGCTGGTGCGCTGCGGCTACCGCGACGAGGCGGCGCGCTGGCGCGACTGGCTGGTGCGCGCGATCGCCGATCATCCGGCGCAATTGCAGGTGCTGTACGCGGCCGACGGCGGCCGGCGGGCGGACGAATGGGAAGCCGCGCACCTGGCCGGTTACGAAGGCGCGCGACCGGTGCGCTTCGGCAACGCGGCGGCCGAACAACTGCAGCTCGACGTGTACGGCGAAGTGCTGGCCGCGCTGTACCAGGCGCGCCGGCACGGGCTGCCGCCCGACGACGACGCATGGATGCTCGAGCGGCGGCTGCTCGCGCATCTCGCGACGATCTGGCGCGAGCCGGACGAAGGGATCTGGGAAGTGCGCAGCGGCCGGCACCCGTTCACGTCGTCGAAGGTGATGGTATGGGCGGCCGTCGAAAGCGCGTGCCGCTCCGCGCACGCGTTCGATCATCACGCGCCGCTCGACGCGTGGCGGCGCTTGGCCGACACCGTGCATGCGGACGTCCTCGCGCGCGGCTACCACGCGAAACTCGGCCGCTTCGTCGACCGCTACGACGGTGACGGGCTCGACGTGAGCCTGCTGCTGATTCCGCTGACGGGGATGCTCGACGCGTCCGACCCGCGCGTCGCGGCGACGGTCGCCGCGATCGAGCGCGAGCTGGTCGAGGACGGCCTGCCGTTCCGTTATCGCCCGCCACGCTTCGACGATGGTTGCGAGGGCAACGAGGGGGCGTTCGTCGCGGCCGGCTTCTGGCTGGTGCAGGTGTACCGGATGCAGGGACGCGACGCCGACGCGCACGCGTTGTTCGAGCGGCTGCTGCGCCTGCGCAACGACGTCGGTCTGCTGGCCGAGGAGTACGACGTGAAGGCGCGGCGCATGTGCGGGAATTTCCCGTTCGCGCTCGCGCAGGTCGGCCTGGTCAACGCGGCGCTCGCGCTGCAGGACGGCGGCGACGACGTCGACATCGGCTGACCCACCGCGCTGCGCCGCGCCGCACGCGACGGGGCGGCACGACACGCGCACCGCGCCGTCCCGCCCGTGATGCGCTACGACCGGCTTGTCCCGCCCTTGCCACCGTGTTCGCCGTTGCCCGGCAGCACGGCCGACAGAACCTGCCGCGCGGTCTCGACGATCACGTTCGCCTCGCGTGCGTCGCCCTTCACCAGCGTTTGCGCGAAGTGCTTCGCCTGCTGCAGCGTCACGTGCGGCGGCAGCGGCGGCACTTCCGGATCGCTCTTGACCTCGAGCACGACCGGACGGTCGGACGCGAGCGCCTCGTCCCACGCGGCGCCGAGCTGCGCCGGGTCGTCGACGTAGATGCCCTTCAACCCGAGCAGCGTCGCGAAGCGATAGTACGGCACATCCGGAATCTGCTGCGATGCGTCGAACTTCGGGTCGCCTTCCATCACGCGCTGCTCCCACGTGACCTGGTTCAGGTCCTCGTTGTTCAGCACCATGCAGATCCAGCGCGGATCGGGCCATTGCCGCCAGTACTTCGCGACGGTGATCAGCTCGGCCATGTTGTTCATCTGCATCGCGCCGTCGCCGACCATCGCGATCACGGGGCGCGCCGGGTGCGCGAACTTGGCGGCGATCGCATACGGCACGGCGGCGCCCATCGACGCAAGCCCGCCGGACAGCGAGCCCATCATCCCGCGCCGCATCATCAGGTCGCGCGCATACCAGTTTGCGCAGGAGCCCGAATCGCTCGTCAGGATCACGTCGCCGGGCAGCCGTGGCGACAGTTCGGTGAACGCGCGCTGCGGATTCACGCCGCGACCGGGGCTCGCCTTCGCGGTCGCGCGTGCCGCGAGCGTGTCGCGCCAGTCCGTATTCCATTTCGCGATCCGGTCGCGCCAGCCGGTGTCGTCCCGTTCCTTCAGCAGGGGCAGCAGCGCGCGCAACGTCTCCGCGCTGTCGCCGACGAGGTTGACCTCCATCGGGTAACGCAGGCTCAGCATGTCGGCCTTCAGGTCGATCTGCACGCCGCGCGCCTCGCCTTCCTTCGGCAGGAATTCCGAATAAGGGAAACCGGAGCCCACGACGAGCAGCGTGTCGCATTCGCTCATCAGCTCGTAGCTCGGCCGGGTGCCGAGCAGCCCGATCGAGCCGGTCACCCACGGCAGGTCGTCGGGCAGCGCCGCCTTGCCGAGCAGCGCCTTCGCCGCGCCCGCGCCGAGGCGGTCGGCCACCGCGATCACCTCGTCGGTCGCACGCAGCGCGCCCGCGCCGACCAGCATCGCGACGCGCTTGCCGGCATTGAGCACGTCGGCCGCGCGCTGCAGCTCGTCGGGATAGGGCACCACCTTCGGTGGCGTGTAGCCGATCCCCGAATGCACGGTGCCGTGCGCGCGCTTCGGCGGCGTGTAGTCGAGCGACTGGAGGTCGTTCGGCAGCACCAGTGCGGTGACCGTGCGCGCACCGAGCGCGATGCGCACCGCGCGGTCGACCAGGTGGCGCACCTGGCCCGGCACGACGGCAAGCTGGACGAATGCGCCCGCAACGTCCTTGAACAGCGCCGGCAGGTCGACTTCCTGCTGGTAGTGGCCGCCGAGCGCCGCGCGCGCCTGCTGGCCGACGATCGCGAGCACCGGCATGTGGTCGAGCCGCGCGTCGTACAGGCCGGTCACGAGGTGCGTGGCGCCGGGGCCCGAGGTCGCGACGCACACGCCGAGCTCGCCTGTAAATTTTGCATGCGCGGACGCCATGAAGGCGGCCATCTCCTCGTGGCGCGCCTGCACGAACGCGATCTTGTCCTCGGCCCGGCTGAGCGCGCCGAAGAAGCCGTTGATGCCGTCGCCCGGGTAGCCGTAGATGCGGCGCACGCCCCAGTCATACAGTCGCTCGACGATGAAATCCGCCACTGTCGCCATGCCGTTTCTCCTTGGTTCGGGATGAGCCGATGCGCCGCGTGCAGGCGATCGCCGTGCGCGGCGTTGCCGGGCGTCGCGCAATGCGCGTGCCGTGCGGGCGTGCCGGCTGCGTCGGGTACGGGCGTTGCAGGCAGGCGTTGCACGCGAAGAGCAGGCAACCGACCGTTCAATTCCCGAGGAGCCGTGACATGGATGCATTCACCCGCCGCCCGGTGCGCGCGGCCCGGCACTGCGCTGCCTGCGCACTGCTGGTCGCCGCCGCGGCAGCCGTATCGCCGGCCGGGGGGCAATTGCGCCCGCCCGACACCGTGACCGTTCCCGACACCTCGACCCAGGCGTACAAGCGCGCCGACCGCAGGATGATGGATGCGATGGAGGGCGCGCGTTATTCCGGCGACGCCGATCGCGATTTCGTGTCGCAGATGGCGCCGCATCACCAGGGTGCGATCGACATGGCACGGGTCGAGCTGAAGTACGGCAAGGACCCGACGCTGCGGCAGCTCGCGAGCCGCATCGTCGCCGCGCAGCGCGACGAGATCGCGTTGATGGAGCGCTGGCAGAAGATGCACGGCGCGACGCCGTGAGCGCCGGCCATCACGCGGTTGAGCGGGCACGGTCGGTCGTGTCGCGGCGGGCCGCATCCGCGCAGGGGGCGTGGGCATGACCGACGGCGGACGCCGCATGCCCGCGGTCAGGACCCCGGCGGGTGATCCTACAATTGCAACTAACGGTCAGTCACATGCCCGCCCGCGACACGGATACGCACGCGCGGCGGCAACGCACGTCGCCCGACGCTCACGCATGAACCGGCTCGCAGGCCTCGGCCGGCTCGTGTACCGCGCCATTCGACGCGCGTCAACGACGCATGCCGCGGTTTTCGCGCCCGGCACCGTCCACGGCCGACGGTGCTCGCCGGTCGCGGAATTTTCAAGCGCTTGTCATTTCGATCGCCCCGTCGCAGAGTAAGCCACGCGGCCCGGATGCCGCACCGGCGTGCGCGCAACGCCGCCGCGGCGGCGGCGTTGCGGCGAGGAACGGCTCATGCTGCACGTGTCGGCGAAGCCCGGCTGTCCCGGGTATCGACCACGGTGCTCCCATGACTTCCAGAACACGCTCGAACAACCCGTTGTTGAATCTCGCGGTAGCCGTCGCGTGCGGCGCGGCGGCGATGTATTTCCTCGATCCGGCGTCGGGCCGGCGGCGGCGCGCGTACGTGCGCGACAAGGCTGCCGCGGGCCGCCACGGCGTGGTCGACTACGCGAATACGCAGGCGAAGCGCGCGGCCGACCATGCGCGCGGCGCGATCGCGGGGCTGCGCGCCGACTGGCTCGCCGGCGACGCGGACGACGCACTGGTCACCGAACGCGTGCGTGCCGCGCTGGGCCATCTGGTCGGGCGTCCGCGTGACGTCGACGTGACCGTCGAGCACGGGCACGTGCGCCTGAGCGGGCAGGTGGAAGAAGCGGAACGGCATGCCGTCGTCGACGGCGTGGCCGCGCTGCGCGGTGTGCAGACCGTCGAGGACGCGATGGGCGCACGCAGCGAATACAAGGCGCCGCCCGGCGGCCCGACGCACTGACGGCGACATCGGCTGCGCGCCGGCGGGCGCGGTGAACGAAGCACGACACGAATCCGGCGCACGCGTGGCGGCCGCAACGTCCGTCACGCCGCGCCTCATCCGGAGAACCGCTGATGACCGATCGTCCCTATCCCGCCACGACGCCCCCGGCACCGGAGCCCGACGCGCACCACGCGCTCGAAAGCCTGCTCGGCAGCCTCCACCGCCATGGCTTCCTGCGCTTCGCGAACGAGGTCGTCAGCGCGAATGCGCAGATGGCCGAGACGTTCGTCGGCGCGTTCGACAAGCCCGGCATGCAAAGCGGCATGCAGAACCTCGCGGCACTCGTGACGGCGCTGTCGCGGATTCCGCCGGAGCAGTTCGGCAAGGCCGTGTTCGCGGCCGCCGACGCGCTGCATCACATCGGCGCGTGGCAGCCGGCCGAGCATGAACACGTCGCGCCCGGCGTGCGCGGCGCGTACCGGCTGTTGCACGATGAAGCGCTGTGGGACGCGCTGACGCCGCTGCTCGAAGGGTTGAAGGTGTTCGCGCAAGGCCTCGCGCGCGAGCCGGAGAATCCGGCGTCGTCCGCGCTCGGCGACAAGCCGGCGGACACGTGACGGCGGCGGGCGCACCGACCCGCGGCATGCAAGGGTTGCGCTGGCTCGCGATCGTTGCGCGTTCCGTCGTCGGCGGCGACAGCGGCATCGTGCCTAGCGGCACGCGCGCGAAAACAGCAGCGAATCGGCGTCGTTGAAGCGGATCCGCACCGGATCGGCATACCCGGCCTTCTGCGCGACGCGGATCGACGCGACGTTGGTCGGTGCGATCAGGCACACGCTGCGTTCGAACCGGTTCTGCGCATCGAGCCAGCCGAGCGCATGCGCCAGCGCCTCGGTCGCATAGCCCTTGCCGTGCGCCCAGCTCGCGAGCGCCCAGCCGGCTTCCGGCACGCCGCGAATCGGCGGCTCGACCGCGCGGTGGAAGTCGGCGAAGCCGAGATCGCCGACATAGCGGCCCGTTGTCTTCTCGCGGATCGCCCAGTAGCCGTAGCCGAGCAGCGGCCACAGCCCGCGATACGCGAGCAGCCGCATCCACGAGTCGCGCGGCGCCGACGGCTTGCCGTTGAAGATGTGCTCGACGACGGTCGGCTCGGTCCACATCGCGGCAAGCGCGTCGAAGTCGCCGAGCGGATGGCCTTCGAGGATCAGGCGGGGCGTGTCGAGAACCGGCGGGGACGTGACGGGCGGCAGGGCGCGGGAGGTCATCGGGCGTTCCATGAGGAAAGGAAGGCGAAGGCGGCACGGTGCGCCGCGCTTGGGTCCCGTACGATACCGCGGAAACCGCGGCGCGGCCGCAAATCCCCGCCGGCAGCGGGGCATGCGAATCGCATCGCCGGAATAGCCGTCGCCCGACGGGGGGGCGGCACGGGATGGCGGCCGCGTGACGGCGGCGCGCCCGTGCCGGCCGTTTCCTGTTTCCTACTTCCGGCTTTTCAGGAAGTTGCGGCCGTGCGCGGTGATCGATGCTCCGGAACGGCCATGCGCGGCATGGCTGACGAAGCCCGCGCCGACGAGTTCCTGCTCGACCGACCAGCCGAGCGCCGGCGCATCGCGGCCGTAGCGCACGTCGGCGAGGCGCTCGAGCGCCCAGAGCGCGGACGCGGACAGGTTGGGGGTATTGGACGTGACGTTGTCGTTCATCGCTTCCTCAGGGGACGGGTGATTCAGGGTGAACGGCACGAGGCCGTGGGATCGGGCGACGCGGCGCGCCGGGGCGTCAGCCCGCCTGCAGCAGCGGCAACAGCGCCTGGAGCGCGGCTTCCTCGTCGGGGCCGGTGGCAAGCATCTGCGCCGACGTGCCGCCATGCATCTGCAGCGCCGCGATGGCCGTTGCGTCCTTCGCGCTGCCGCTGAGCCCGTTGGCGAGCAGCAGTATCTCGCTTTGGAAGCGGTGCGCCGCCGCGACGATCGCGTCGCGGGACGCGGCCGCACGGCCGCGGTTCCATGCGGGGCCGATTTCAACGTAGACGACGGTTGCCACGTGCGGATCAGCCTCGGGGAAAATCGCCGGAACGGCGTGCAATGGCCGGCCGGCAGCACGGCGCGAACGCGCGGCGCGCGGCTTCCCGACGGGGCGCCGCGCGCCGTGCATCGGGTGCCGGTGCGGCATTCATCTCGAACATGTCGACATCCTCAGCGAAACCGCCATCAAGTCCGGCGAATGATCGAAGGCTGACGATTATAATACGGCAACTGGATTATGTGTATTGCATTATAATGTCGTGTGCGCGTTGCGCTGCCCTGCCGATCCGTGGATCGCAGCGGTGCGCGCGCGGTCCGGGCCACGTGCTTGCGTGCCCGGTATTTTTTTTCGATTGACCTGAACCCCCACCGAATGGAAGCTGCAATGAACGCCGCCCCCGCCTGCCCGCAATGCGCGATGGAAAACACCTACCCGGACGGCACGCTTTACGTGTGCGCGGACTGCGGCCATGAATGGTCGGCCGGCGCCGGCGCCGAAGCGGGCGACGAACCGGCGGGCGACGTCGTCAAGGATGCGAACGGCAACGTGCTGTCGGACGGCGATTCCGTCGTGCTGATCAAGGATTTGCGCGTGAAGGGCTCGTCGATCACGCTGAAGATGGGCACCAAGGTGAAGAGCATCCGTCTCGTCGGCGGCGATCACGAAGTCGATTGCAAGACCGACATGGGCGGCTTCATGCTGAAGGCCTGCTACCTGAAGAAGGTATGACCGCACGCGGCGCGACCGACGCTCCGATCAACCGGGCCTGCCGAGCATGAGCGAGGATCGAGCGTCCTATGACGCATTCCTGCAGTTCCTGGCGATGCCGTTGAACGACGGCCGGCCGTTCGTGCTCGAGACGAAGCACGCGGTGTCGCTGCACTTCGACCACTTCGGCACGCAGAGCTTCATGTCGCTGCAGGATCCGGTCAGGCTCGAACTCGGTTATACGCGCGTGATGATGGGTTTCTTGCTGCTGCAGCCGGTGCCGGCGCGCATCTGCATGATCGGGCTCGGCGGCGGATCGCTCGCGAAATACTGCTATCGGCACCTGCCCGACACGGCGATCGACGCGATCGAGATCAACCCGGACGTGATCGCGCTGCGCGACGTGTTCCGGATTCCGCAGGACGACGCGCGCTTCGCGGTGGTCTGCGCGGACGGCGCCGACTACGTGGCAAGGCCCGAGGTCCGGGCGGACGTGATCCTGCACGACGCGTTCGTTGCCGACGGCATGCCGGGCAGTTGCACGGGCGTGGCCTTTCTCGACGCGTGCCGTGCGCGGCTGAGCGAAACGGGCGTGCTCGCGATCAACTTCATGGACGACGATCCTGCGTTGCCGCGGCATCTCGAGCAACTGCGCGCGGTGTTCGACGATTCGTATGCGCTGGTGCCGTGCGGCGACGACAACAACTTCATCGCGTTCGCATGGAAGAACGGCAACCCGTTGCCGTCGCTGCGGATCCTGCTCGAACGCGCGCTCGGGTTCGGTTCGGCCGGCGCGCTCAATCTGTCGTCCACCGCCCGGCGCATGAAGGCCGGGGAGGGCATCGATCCCGCGCGGCTCGTGTGGCGCGCGCGTGAACATGCACGGTGGGAGATCTGCGCGTGACGGCGCCGGGTTCGGCCGGGCTTACTTCACCCGCTTGCCGAGCGTGCTCTTCGTCTTGTACGTGACGCCGTGTTTGTCGAGATACTCGCGGATCAACTGACGCACGACTTGCGACGGCGTGAGATCCTGCTCCGCGCAGAGCAGGTCGAACGCTTCTTTCTTCGCGGGGTCGATCAGGACGGTCAGGCGGGCGGTTTTCGTTTCCATCGTGAGGCGGGCGCGGTCGATATGTTAATCAAATTATAATCCATCCGTTTTTGCCGCTCTGTCCGAATGCGCGATTGTGGTGTGCGAGCGAACTCGCGACGCCGGCATTCGCGCGCTGAGAACGGATCGTCGATCGCGCGGCAAACATGATAACCGGATTATCATACCCTGTTGGCCGTATGGGGCTTTAAGTACAATGTCGGACGTGGCTGCCGGCGCCGGCCTGCCCAAGCGGCGCCGGCTTTTGCGCGATGGGTGCCGGCCGCTTCCGTTTCCATGCGGCCCGTGCGGGCCGTCACCGCGGCGCTGCCTGGCCGCTGCTTCGCCATTACTACACGCCACTCCGCTACACGCCACTCCGATATCCGCCTCATGACCCCGATCAAGTTCGTTCTCCGCTATACGGCGATTCCGTTTGCAGCCATCGTGGCCGTCGTGGTGTGGGCCGTCGTGCCGTCGTCGAAAGAGATCGACGCGCGGCAATATGCCGCGCTGTCGCGCGGATACGCGAGCTTTCCGCTACCGTTTCGGCATGAGATATCGGAAGCGATGGAGCAGGGCCGGATCAGCGACCGCCATTACCAGACGCTCGTGCGCGATTCGCTGGGTAATGGCGTGGCGCTGGACTGGCCGGCGTCGGGCGTCGCCGACGTCGCTGCCGAGCGGCAAAGGCTGGCCGAACTGCTGAAGACCGATTCGGGTCTGGAGGAACACAAACAATGAAGATTGCGCTGGTTTCGGCGGCTTTCGTGATGATTATCGGAAGCCTGGTTTTCGCGTTGTATTTCATGAATCACGACCGCGGCGGAAGCAAGCGGATGGCGTGGTCGCTGGCGGCGCGCGTGGGCTTGTCGATCACGCTGTTCCTGTCGCTGCTGATCGCGTACCGGCTCGGGTGGATCGAACCGACGGGGCTGCCGATCGGGCGGTGATGCGCGGCATTCGGTCGCGCGTCGACCGGTGCGCCGGGCGCCGGTGATCTGGATCGCCGATCCGATACGGGAGAAGGGAGAACCGGCCGATCGAGCCGGGCGACCCAATCGCACCGGGCCTGCCGATCTTCGCGCCGTAGCGAACGGGCATGCGCGCGACCTGGCCGGTGCGTTGCCGTGGCGAGCTCGCGCATTCGTGGCGGCGAACCGTCAACCCACGACCAGATGAACGACGATCAGCAGCAGCGCAATGAATGCGCCAAGCGCAACGAACGCGGCAATGACTACCGCGAACGGGTTGAGTTGCGTGGCATCCGCTTCGAGATTCTTTCGTTTGTTGACGCCGAGAAACGCCAGGAAGACCGCGCGGAACGCACGCACGATCTGGTCTTTTCCTTTTTCAGTCATACAGTTTTCCTTCGCCTCAATAAAAGTTGCAGGGATACCGATACCGCGCGTCGCGACGCGCGTGAGCATCGCGTTTCCGTTTGCACGCGGATCGTTCGGTGGCAGTGCGCCGGGGCCGGCTTGCGTTCGAACGAGACGACGTCATGGATCCGGATATCCGCGCCTCATCGGCCGCCTGAAGGATTGCTGCGGGCATCCGCTTCAAGCTCCGCGTGATCGGCAGGCGGTCAGGATGCCGCGCAGCAAATCGACCGGAGGGGGCGGGCATCCGGGGATGGTCACGTCGACGGGCAGCACCGACGAAACGGGGCCGCACACCGCATAGCTGTCGGCAAAGATGCCGCCCGTGCATGCGCACTCGCCGGCCGCGACGACGAGTTTCGGCGCCGGCGTGGCGTCGTACGCGGCAAGCACGGCGGCCTTCATGTTCAGCGTGACGGGGCCGGTCACGAGCAGCAGGTCCGCATGGCGCGGGCTGGCGACGAATTTGATCCCGAGCCCTTCGATGTTGTAGTACGGGTTGTTCAGCGCGTGGATCTCCAACTCGCAACCGTTGCACGAACCCGCGTCGATCTGCCGGATGCACAAGGCGCGGCCGAGGAGGTCGAGTATGTCCTGACGAATCTGCTGCGCCTCGTGTCGCCATGCGGCTTCGGTGGCCGGCACGGGTTCGTCGGGAAAGTCGGTGCGCGCGAATTGACGGATGAGTTGCCACATCAGAGATCGTGCCCCGCGTAGTTCAGGTTGAACGACTTGTTGATCAGCGGGAAATCGGGAACGATGTTGCCGATGATCGCGTGCTCGAGCGCCGGCCAGTTCTGCCAGGACGGATCGTGGCAATGGCAGCGCGCGATGGCATCGCCCGATGCCGTCTCGAGCGCGACGAACACGTCGCCGCGCCAGCCTTCCACCCAGCCGATGCCCGCGGATGGCGCCGCCGCGGGCATGACGGCGGCGGCGATCGGCCCCTCCGGAAGATTCGCGAGCAGGTCGGTCATCAGGCGCAGCGATTCGTCGATTTCGGCAAACCGCACGGCGACCCGCGCCGCAACGTCGCCGCGCGCATCGCTTGCGGCCTGGACGGCCAGGTCGTGGTACGGGGCCGGCCGCAGGTTCGCGCGCACGTCGAAGCTCTGGCCGCTGGCGCGGGCGGCCATGCCGCGCACGCCGAAATGCGCGACGACGTCGGCGTTCAGGCGGCCGGTGCCGAGAAACCGGTCCTGCAGCCCGGACTGGTCCTCGTAGATCTTGCGCATCACGTGCACGTCGCGTGCAATGCGTTCGCACTGTTCGGTGAGGATCGCCGCGTCTTCCGGATCGATGTCGACGGCCAGCCCGCCCGGCACGATCCGGTCCATCAGGTAGCGATGCCCGAAGACGCCGCCGTTGGTCCGGATCCAGTTCTCCTTGAGCCGCGAGAACTGCGCGAGACCGAACGCGAATCCGGCATCGTTGCCGAGCGCGCCGAGGTCGCCGAGGTGATTGGCGATGCGCTCGCGCTCGAGCAGGAGGGCGCGCAGCACCAGCGCACGCGCCGGCACGGCCGTGCCGCATGCCTGTTCGAGCGCCATGCAATAAGCCCACGAGAACGCGACGGTCGAGTCGCCGGCGATCCGGCCCGCAACGCGATGGCCGTTCGATGCGGCCGTCCGTTCGAACAGCCGTTCGACGCCGCGATGTACATAGCCGAGCCGTTCCTCGAGCCGCAGCACCTTCTCGCCGACGACGGAAAACCGGAAATGGCCCGGCTCGATGATGCCGGCGTGAATCGGCCCGACCGCGATTTCATGCACGCCGTCGCCGGCCACCTGCACGAACGGATAATCCGCTTCGTTCGATTCGAATCGCTCGATGCCGGTTGCCTGCTTCTGCAGCGGAAAGTAGTCGTCGGGCCAGTTGCCGTGATTGAGCCACGGGCGCGTGTCGCGCGCATCGCGCGCGCGCAGGCCGGTCAGGTCGAAAATGGCGCGCTGCATGCGCGTCGCGGCGGGAAACATGCCCGCGAGATCGGGATAGTCGCCGTCGGCCCGCGGTTCCGGCCCGGTCGCGAGACGCACCCACAGGACGCCGTCGTCGCATTCGTACGCCGCATTGACCGAAAATACGCGCGCGCGCGTTTCGCCGCCCCACATCGCGACGAGCCGGCTTCGTTCGCTCCGCGCGGCATGCGCGATGTCGAGCCAGCGCGGTTCGTCCACGTCAACCACGGCAGCCGGAACCTGGCCTGCCGCGTGCCGCAGGCGCGTCGAGCCGTCCGCCTGAATCAAGTCGAGTCGCATCGTTCACCCCGCCAGCATCGTCGCCGCCTGGCGGTACCACATGGCCAGGTAAGGCGGCACGTACAGGCCCAGCATCAGGCCGAGTCCCAGATGCACGAACACCGGCAGCAGCGCCGGCCGGTGTTCGAGCGGCGTCGCCGTCGTCGTTTCGCCGAACACCATCCGCTGCACGCGCGCGAAGATCGCCGCGAACGCGACGGCGAGCCCGAGCAGCAGCAACGGTGCCGTCCACGGGAGCGTGTTCATGGCCGTCGTCAGGATCAGGAATTCGCTCGCGAACACGCCGAACGGCGGCAGGCCGAGAATCGCAAGCGTGCCGAGCATCATGGCCCAGCCGACCGTCGGGCTGACCTGCAGCAGCCCGCGAATGCCGTCGATCGCCTGCGTGCCGGCCTTCTGCGCGGCGTGGCCGACCGCGAAGAAGATCGCCGACTTGACGAGGGAATGGACCGTCATGTGCAGCAGCCCGGCGAACGTCGCGATCGGGCCGCCGAGCCCGAATGCGAACGTCATCAAGCCCATGTGCTCGATCGACGAGTACGAGAACAGGCGCTTCACGTCCTTCTGCCGGAACAGCGAGAACGACGCGATCAGGACCGACACGAGCCCGAACCCGACCAGCAGCCGCCCCGGCAGGCCATTGCCGAGCGCGCCGTCGGCCAGCACCTTGCAGCGCAGCACCGCGTACAGCGCGACGTTCAGCAGCAGGCCGGACAGCACCGCCGAAATCGGCGTCGGACCTTCGGCGTGCGCGTCCGGCAGCCAGCTGTGCATCGGCACGAGGCCGACCTTGGTCCCGTAGCCGACCAGCAGAAACACGAAGGCGATCGACACGATCGTCGGGTCGAGCTGCGTCTTGACGGCGGCCAGGCTCGTCCACAGCAGCGCGTCGCCGTCGGTCAGCTGCCGGCTCGCGGCGAGGTACAGCAGGATCGTGCCGAACAGCGCCTGGGCGATGCCCACGCCGCACAGGATGAAGTACTTCCATGCGGCTTCGAGGCTCGCGGCGGTTCGGTAGACGCTGACGAGCAACACGGTGGCGAGCGTGGCGGCTTCCATGGCGACCCACAGCACGCCGACGTTGTCGGTCAGCAGCGCGAGCAGCATCGCGAACATGAAGAGCTGATACATGCTGTGATAGAGCCGCATCCGCGCGGCCGTCATCCGGCCGCGGGCTTCCTCGATCTGCATGTAGGGCCGGGAAAACAGCGAAGTCGTCCAGCCGACGAACGCCGTGAGCGCAACGAGATAGACATTGAGCGGATCGACGAAGAACGCGCGTCCGAATGCGAACGACGGGCCGTGCTCGACGGTGCGCGCGGCCAGCACCAGCGTCGCCGCGAAGGTCAGGAAGCTGAAGCCGACGTTCAGATGGCGCGCGACCCGGCTCGGCCGCACGCAGGCGAGGCACGCGGCGCCCGCGAGCGGCAGCCCGAGCACGGCGAGCACGACGTGGGCGTCATTCATCTTTGAGTTTCTCGAGGTGATGGATGTCCAGGCTGTCGAACTGCTCGCGAATCTGGAACATGAAGACGCCCAGAATCAGGATGCCGATCAGCACGTCGAGCCCGATGCCGAGCTCGACGATCATCGGCATGCCGTTGGTCGCGGCCGCCGCCGCGAAGAACAGCCCGTTTTCCATCGACAGGAAGCCGATCACCTGCGGAATGGCCTTGGCGCGCGTGATCATCGCCATGAACGACAGCAGCACGCACGCAAGCGCAATGCCGAGCGTGCCGCGCGCGACCGAGGTCGCGAGCTGGCTGATCGGCGCGGCGACATTGAACGCGACGATCACGAGGACGATGCCGATCAGCAGCGTGGTCGGGATGTTGATGAGCGGCTCGACGTCGGTCTTGACGTCGAGCCTGCGCACGAGCCGATACAGGAACCACGGGATCACGCCGACCTTCAGCACGAGCGTCAGCCCGGCGGATACATACAGGTGCACGTCGGCCGTGACGAAGCCGAGGATCAGGTTCGCCGACACGAGCGCGACGCCCTGCAGCGTATAGAGATGGATCAGGGACAGGATCCGGCGCTGGCTCAGCATCGCGAACGACAGCATCAGCAGCACGGCCGCGAGGAAGTTGATCAGTTGTGTCGCGTAGGCGTGCATTCATGCCCCCAGCAGCAGGTGGACGAGCATGCCGATCACGGCCAGCAGGAAGGCCGTGGCCAGGAATTCCGGTACCCGGAAGATGCGCATCTTCGCGTTGGCCGTTTCGACCACGGCGAGCGCGACACCGCCTGCCGTCAGCTTGATGAAGAGCACCGGCACCGCCAGCAGCAGCGCGACCGGATCGCCCGCATTCGCGATGCCCCACGGCACGAACAACGCGAGACCGATGCACGAATACGCGAACAGCTTGAGGCTTGCCGCCCATTCCATCAACGCAAGGTGCCGCCCCGAATATTCGAGGATCAGCGCCTCGTGGATCATCGTGAGCTCGAGGTGGGTGGTCGGATTGTCGACCGGCAGCCGCGCATTTTCGGCCAGCGCGACCAGCGTGAACGCGATGCCGGCGAACGCCAGGCTCGGATAGATCGTGAGCTCGCCGCGGCCGAGCGTCGCGACGATGCTCGTCAGCAGCGTCGACTGCGTGATCAGCGAGGCCGACAGGAGCACCATCAGCAATGCCGGCTCCGCGAGGAAGCCGATCAGCATTTCGCGGCGCGCGCCGAGCGTGCCGAACGCCGTGCCGACGTCCATCGCCGCGAGCGACAGCGCGACGCGCGCGAGCGCGAACAGGCCGACGAGCGCGATCGCATCGGCGGCGGGCGACAGCGGCAACTCGGTCGACAGGGTCGGCACGATTGCGCACGCGAGCGTCATGGCGGCCCAGACGACATAGGGCGCGCCGCGGAACACGGGGCTCGCGCCGTGCGCGATGACCGATTCCTTGTTGAACAGCTTGTGGAGCATCCGGTACGGCTGCCAGATGGACGGCGCGCGCCGGTTCTGAAGCCAGGCGCGGCATTGGTTGACCCACCCCGTGAGCAATGGCGCGGCCGCGATCGCTATCACGATTTCGAGAGTCTGCGAGATGACGCCGGACAGGGTTACCATCGTCTCACCAACATCAGCAGCACGATCAGCACGACGAAACTGTAGGTCAGGTAAACCGCGATCTTGCCCGTCTGCAGGCGGCCCGCCCAGTCGGCGATGCGTTGCGTGAGCGCCGCGACGCGCGCGTAGAGCGCGGACCAGGTGCGATCGGTCACCGACACCCGGTAGGCCGGCCGGGTGTCGAACGGCGACGGCAATTGCCGCTCGATGTGCAGCAGCGGTGCGAAGATTTCGCGGATCGGCTGCCCGAATCCTTCCGCCGTATCCTGCATGCGCGCGGTCGTGAACGGGAAGCCGCAGCCCCACGGGGCCGCGCGGCGCAGCCGGCCGTGATAGAAACGCCGTACCAGCACCCACGCGAGCCCGCAGCAGGCGATGAAGAACAGCATGAACGCAGCCGGCATGTAGCTCGCGCGAGCGGCCGACACCGGTGCGAACAGCAGCCAGCCATGATTGTCCGCGCCGACGCCGGCGCCGACCAGCGTGTGCGTGACGCGATCCAGCAGCTTGACGAACTGGGCTGGCATCAGCCCGAGCAGCACGCTGGCGGCCGCGAACCAGCAGAACGCGAGCCGTTCCCACGTGTTCGCGTCGCGGGCGCGGTTCAGCTTCGCTTCTCTCGGTTGCCCGAGGAACACGATGCCGAAGAACTTGACCATCGTGTAGCCGGCCAGCGCGGCCGACATCGCGATCAGCGCGGCGGCGATCGGCACCGTCATGGCGAGTACCGAATCCGGCAACCGCGGCGCGAACAGAAAGCCCTGCAGCAGCAGCCACTCGGCCACGAAACCACTGAGCGGCGGCAGGCCCGCGCTGGCCGCGACGCCCGCGAGCACGGCCCACGCGGTCCACGGCATGAAGCGAATCAGTCCGCCGAGCCTGCCGAGGTTGCGCTCGCCGGTGGCGTGGAGCACGGCGCCCGTGCCCAGGAACAGCAGGCTCTTGAACGCTGCATGCGCAACGATCTGGTAGAGCATCGCGGTCAGCGCGAGCGCGGACAGGCTCGTCATCCCGTACGCGCGAAACAGCACCGCGAGACCGAGCGCGACGAGCATCAGGCCGACGTTGTCGATCGACGAATAGGCGAGCAGGCGCTTCATGTCGACCTGGATGGTGCTGAACACCACGCCGAGCAGCGCGGTGCCGAGCCCCAGCATCAGCAGCAGCACGCCCCACCACGCAATCTGCACGTGCAACAGGTCGAACAGCACGCGCAGCAGGCCGTACAGGCCGACTTTCAGCACGAATCCGCTGAGGAGCGCCGAGACCGGCGACGGCGCCGCGGGGTGCGCCTCCGGCAGCCACACATGCAGCGGGAAGATCCCCGCCTTCGCGCCGAACCCGACGAGCGCGAACAGGAAGGCGAACGACGCGGGCAACGCATCCAGCGACTGCGCGCGCAGGTTGGCGAAGGTGTAGTCGCCGGTGCGCGCCTGCAGAATGCCGAAGCAGAGCAGCAGCGCCAGCGCGCCGACGTGCGAGATCAGGAAATACAGGTAACCGGCCCGGCGGATCTCGCCGATCCGGTGGTTGGTCATGACGAGAAACGTCGCGGACAGCGTCAGCGTCTCCCAGGCGACCATGAATACATAGGCGTCGTCGGCGATCAACACCAGCGCGATGCTTGCGACGCAGACGTGGTATTCGAAGCAGATCAGCCCGGGCGCGGATCCTTCGCCCTTGCGGAAATAGCCGGCTGAAAAGGCGCCGATCCCGGTGCTGACGAGGCCGAGCACGAACAGGAAATAGCCGGACAGGCGATCGAGACGCAGATGAAAGGGCAGGCCGGGAAGCCCGATCGGCAGCACCGCGGCAGACGGTTCGGCAAGGATGCCGGCGAGGCCCGCCGCGCCGACGAGCAGTCCGACCAGCGCACCGAGCGGAAAGAGGCCGTGGGCAACCAGTCGCGTGCGGCGCAGCGCCCCGAGCCCCAGCGTGCCGACCGCGAGCCACGCGGCCACGGCCAGCAGGACGAAATGGACGACCGGCACGGGTGCCATCCGGAATGTCTCCAGTACGCTCGGGTTGGACGAGGTGATGGAAAGGCCGCCTCTTCCGCGACCTGTTCCTGCCCGCATTATGACACCGAAAGACGAATCAGGATAACAAGGTATGATAATGCCGTTATCATGAAAGTCTCATGGCACCCTGGATGGAACGGGCGACCGTGGCGGTGTGCCGCGGCGCGCCGGGTTCCGCTCGGGGCGTCGTTGTCTCCCGATCCGGGCGAATGAGGGAAGATCCTATGCCAGCGCAGTACTTCCGAAGCCTGACGGGAAAACACCGCAGCGCGGCCGCGAACCGCCAGCTCGGGTTTTCGCTTGCCTTTGTCGCCGGCGCAACCAATGCCGGCGGTTTCCTCGCGGTCAAGCAATACACGTCGCACATGAGCGGGATCGTGTCGGCGATCGCGGATCAGACCGCGCTCGGCGACATCCGGCTCGTGCTGGCCGGGGTGGGTTCGCTCGCGTCGTTTCTGGTGGGTGCCGGCTGCTCGGCCGTGCTCGTCAACTGGGGGCGGCGCCGCGGCCTGCAGAGTCAGTATGTGCTGCCGCTGCTGGTCGAAGCGGCGCTGCTGCTACTGTTCGGGCTGCTCGGCAGCCATCTCGCGCTGTGGGAAGCGTTCTTCATGCCGGTCACGGTGATCCTGCTGTGCTTCATCATGGGGCTGCAAAACGCGATGATCACCAAGCTGTCGGGGGCGGAAATCCGCACGACGCACATGACGGGCATCGTGACGGACCTCGGCATCGAACTCGGCAAGCTCTTTTACTGGAATCGTTCAAGTGCCGACGTGCACGCGCAGACGGTGATCGCGAACCGCGCGAAGCTCAGGATTCACGCGACGATGCTGGCGTCGTTCTTCGTCGGGGGGCTGGCCGGCGCAATCGGCTTCAAGCATGTCGGCTACGTGTCGACCGTGCCGCTGGCCGCGGCACTCGTCACGCTGGCGATCGTGCCCGTCGTCGACGACGTGCTCGACTATCTCTATCGGCTTGACCGCCGGTCGTGAGCCTGCACGAGGTGAAACGAAACCCGACCGTACGTTGGCGGCGGCCTATCCTGCTCGAGGCGCCGTCGCCGAGCCCGGGCCGCACGCGCGTGCCGAATGCTCTCCGGCGCGGTACGCAAGGGCCGATGCATTATAATTAAATTAGCATATTGCCGACTCTGCCCTGCAATGGAAACGAAAACCGCACGCTTGACCATCCTGATCGATCCCGCCAAGAAAGAGGCGTTCGACATGCTCTGCGCGGAGCAGGACCTGACGCCGTCGCAAGTCGTGCGGCAGTTGATTCGCGAGTATCTCGAACAACACGGCGTGAGCTACAAGACGAAAAGCGCGCTCGGCAAACGGGTGAAGCGAAGCGCGGACTGAGTTCGCGAGCCGCCTGGACGTCGATTTCCCGGTGCGCATGCCGTGCGCATGCCAGGGTCGGTATGGGCATCCTTCCGTGTCACGTACTTCGTGCCATCCGCACGGGCCATCTTGAACCGGGCATCGTCTGCAGGAATCCTGAATACATCGCGTAGCGCGATCATGTCCGGATTGGTTTCGATCGCATCGATGATCACGCCGCGCAGATTCCGATAACTGCGCTCCATGCCCGATCGATCCCGGTAGATATGTTGTCGGTGGGGAGCGCGTGCAGCGCACTGCGACGACAAGCGGGTTCGCCGTAGGTAAGCGCGCGGCGTCACGCTTCCCGGCGAAAGCACGCCGCGAGCACGAAGCTGCCCGCGGCGGTCTTGCCGTCGATCTCGGGATCGCCGCAGACGATCCGGATGCTTTTTACCTCGGCGCCCATTCTCAGCGTGATCGATGGACCCCTCACGCGCAGATCCTTGATCCGCGCGACCACGCCGCCGTCCGACAGCATTGCCGTTCGCGTCCTTGACGACTCGCCTGGCCGATTCGTCAGCGGATTCGATGCCGGCGCCCGCCGACCATTCATGACCTCTGTCCGCGCACAGATGCAGTGTGCCGTTCGGGCAGGTGTATTCCATTGCGCATTGCGGGCAGGCGGGGGCACCGTTCGCGGCTTCCATCGGACGGATTCGAGCCGGTCGGCGGCAAAAGCGGGCGGATGCCTGCTTCGCCGGAACGGGCGCCGTGCCGTCGGCTCGCAGGCGGGCCGACCAAGGGGCGGGCGCACACAACATTATAATGAAATACACATTCTATGAATGCTGTCTTATAATTCAGCCTTGCCGCCGATCGCCGGAATTGAGGGCGGATTCGCGGAGGTAGCCGACATGTTCGATCTGGATGGGATGCTGCTGTTGCCTGATCGACGGCCCATATCCCTGCCGGAGGTCGCGGGGAGCCGGGGGCTTGTCGTGGTGGGCGTCGGGCGCGGTGGCGAGCGCGGCTTCCAGATGGTCCACCGCTTCCATGATGTGGGCGAGCGGCTCGCGGCCGCCGGTATTCATCTGGCGTTCGTCTATCCGCGGGAATCGGCTCGGCATGTGATGGATCCCATCTCGGTGGCCAGTGCGCGGTTCCGGCACCACCCGCGCCTGCTGCTCGATGCGGATGGCTGCTGTTTCGCGCAGGGCGTGCCGCCTCGATTGCTCCGTGCCGTGTATCTGAGCGGCGCAATGCAGCGTCTCGCCGGTTTCGAAATCGACGTGCGCAACGCGGCATGGGAAACCGAGTTCCAGGCGTTCCTGATGGCCTGCCGGATCGGCCCGTCCCACTGAATACCAGCATCCCTCTCACGCCACACGCGAGGAACATGGCAACCGTCGTCTATTTCGAAGCAGGTCCCGCCTGGAGCCGGAACGGTGCGACCGCCGTGCGCGATGCGCTCGTGGTCACGGCGCGCCGTTTCGACAGCGACATCCTGCTGATCGCCAATGGGCGGCGCGGGAATGCCAAGGACGGCATGGCCATGTCATCGCTGCAGGTGCGTCGCGGCGCATCCGCGCAAGTCCTTGCAAGCGGTCCGGACGAAGAGGCGGCGCTTCGTGCGCTCCTGCCCTTGCTTCAAGAGGGCTGACCCGCGTGCCGCCTGTCGATTTTCCGTTCCTGGGCCTGCGCGCGGCTTCCCCGGCCGAGATCGCCGACAAGCCGATCGTCGTGGAAACCGAGCACCTCGTCTCGCTGTGCTTCGACGGCCGTGGCATGCAAAGCACGATGCTGCGGGAGGCTCCGGACGCGCTCGCACTCGGCTATACGCGCACGATGATGGGGTTCCTGCTGTTTCAGCCGGAACCCGCGCATGTGGGCTTGATCGGGCTCGGCGGCGGTTCGCTCGTGAAGTATTGCTATCGGAACCTGCCGAACACCCGTCTCACGGCAATCGAAATCAATCCGGAAGTGATCGCGCTTCGCGACCGGTTCCACGTTCCACCCGATGACGCACGACTGACGATCATCTGCGCGGACGCGGCGCGGCACCTGTCGACGACCGCGCACACATTCGATGCGCTGTTGCAGGATGGTTTCAATGCGGACGGCGCGCCGTCCGAGCTCTGCAGCGCAGCCTTCTACGATACCTGTCGCGCGCGACTGAACGACGGCGGCGTGCTCGTCGTCAATCTGCTCGGCGACGATCCGCGACTCGGTGATTGTCTCGCGAGTCTGCGTGAGACGTTCGGCCCTTCCGTCGCAATCGCACCGGCGGAAGACGGTGCGGGCAACGTGATCGCCTTCGCCTGGAAGAGCGACGCACCGCTGCCGTCGCTCGAGGCACTCATCGAACGTGCGGATCGGCACTGCGGCCACCACGGCATCGACCTCGTCGATGCCGCCGTACGCATCGAGGTCGGCGCCCGTTACGACTGGACGCGCTTGAGTGCGTGTCTTGCCGATTGAGTCCGATACATGCGGCACCCTTGATCATGATCAAACTCCTGGAGACGCCATGAGCGATAACGAAGCTTCGACCGTTCCGACCATCTCGGCATCCGCGATCTGGGCGCTGGAGCGCCTTGCCGATATTCGTTACGGTCGCGATACACCCGCACTTGGCTGGTCCATTACCCGCGAGCTCATCGGCGCAGGATTCGTGCGCTATCCGACGAACGGCCGCGGAAGCGTCTCGATCACGGCAGCCGGACAGACGTTCCTGAAGAACCGGAAATAGTTCTGGTCGGCGTCGCTCGCGAATCGCACGGTCGCGTCGATCCGGGCATCCATGCCGGGGCGTTCATGTCATGGGCGGTTGCGTTTGACAGGGAAGCGTCAACGCGCCAGGGTGCGGCTGCGAATTGCGGTGGCGCGCGAAGATGAGCAAGCGTGCCGCTGCGGACATGACGAAAGGCTGAACGTGCTTTCCTACCTGCGGTTACTTTTGCGCGACGCAAATTTCGCCGGCTTCCCGTGATTCGTTTTCAATCGACGCCGATCGATCTGGGCATCGACGGTGTGCCGCATTCGGGTTGGGAAGTCGCGATACTCGCGGCATCCGGCGGTATCGTCGGCGCGGCGACATACAGCCTGGCGCCGCGAACCGATCGGGTATATGTCCATCGACTGGAAATTCTCCCGACGATGAGGCGCCGCGGCTACGGTCTCGCCTTCCTGTCGTATCTGCATCGAACGTACCAGTTGCCCATTACTCCCATCGACGACGGGCCTGAGGCCCGGTCGTTCTGGCGCGCCGCGAGATCCTTTCAATCCGGAGCCTGGCGGGTTACGTCCGGACAATCATCCGACGAGTTCCGCGACGCGCTGCTTCAATGGCGGCATCGGCAGGCGGTCATGCTCGGCTAGGGTCCCCCGTCGGCAAAATCATCGGATTCCTAGGCGAACCTGCATGACGCCGTTCGCACAAGCGGCCTTGCTCGCTGGTCATGCGCGACATAGATTGTCTTCATCGAGGTCCGACTTTCTGGAGGGGCCATGGAACTGCTCGTGGAACGCGTTGACGTATGGGCGGCCACCATCGAGGACAAGCCGGGCGGTCTTGCACACGTGCTGAACGCGTTGCGGGATGCCGGCGTGGATTTGCAATTCATCGTCGCCCGGCGCACCCAGGAAGCACCCGGCAAAGGGGTGGTATTCGTCGCGCCGCTGCAGGGAGATCGGGAGACCCGTGCTGCCACGCAGGCGGGATTCAGTCCTAGCTCGAGCCTGCACTCGATTCGTGTGATGGGGCTGGACCAGATGGGGATCATCGCGGAGCTGACCCAGAAACTGTCGGACGGCGGGATCAATCTCCGCGGCGTATCCGCCGCCGTGCTCGGCTCGCAGTTCATTGCCTATCTAGCGCTCGACTCGCTGGCCGACGCCGAGCAGGCGACAGACATCCTGCAAAGGCCCTGAATTGCCGCTTCAGTCGACTGCCGGGTGAGGCGGGGCGCCTTTCACGGCTGAATCTCGCGTGCGGTGCATCGGGCGTTCGGCGCGGTCTGCCCGATCTTCGACCGGATGAGGCCGCCGCGGAATATCGACGGCCAATCGATTGCGGCATGCGCGCGGGCGACGCGCCGCAGCGGCGCTTCGTTCGCGTGATTTGCCGCGTACGTCTGCCGTGTTCCTGTGTCTTCGCGTACCTTCGCGTGCCTTCGCGTTTCGTCATGCCGTGTGCGGCAAACACGGGCGAGCGGGCAGGGGATCGATTGACCCGGCGTATTTGTTCGTGTTCGAGTTTTTAATAAAAACAGATGCATTGTGATAAGAATACTTATCCTGTCTTATCCATTCAGCATCGCCGATTCCCCCGCTTGTCGCTTTCGTTCGCTGGTCACCACTGGCGGGAGTTCGCAGCCGTCCCTTCCACATTGGCTGGCTGACCGTCATCCATGGCTTCGTCGCGTTCGTCGCCCATCGCAAGCCGCGTTTGTCGGGGGGCATCGGATTTTCGGTTTCCTGTGGGCCGTACTGGATTCGAACCAGTGACCAACGGACAAAAAGTCGGCCGCTCCACCAGCTGAGCCAACGGCCCGGTTCGTCCGATGTCCGCCCGCCACCACGGCACTTTTCGTGTTTGCCCTAGCGGATTTCGATCGTGCGACTCACGGTCTGTGTCGGCTCCGACTTTGGCACGGTCAACGTGAGTACACCGTTATCGAACTTTGCCAACGTGCGATCGGGGTCGGCGTAGTCCGGCATCGGGATCGTGCGGATGAAGCTTCCGTGGGCGCGCTCCAGCCGGTAACAGCCGTTTTCCTCGCTGCGTACGTCCTGCTTTTTCTCTCCGCGCAGCACGATTGCCCCGTCCTCGACGCTCACCTTCAGATCTTCGCGCGCCATTCCGGGCAGTTCGGCGGTCACGCGCAGCACCGGTCCTTCATCGACGACGTCGATGCGCGGCTGGAAGCGCGATGAACTGAAGTCGCCGAACCATCGTTCGAGCGCGCCACGGCCTGCGAGCGGGTCATGAAGGAATTCCTCCACCGCACGCCACGGCTCACGTGAGAACAGTCGCGGAATGTCGGGCCACGCGGCCCGCCACTGTTCGCTTGACGGCGGGTTTTCCGGGCCTTCCGCGTCGGACTTGCGGGCAGTTCCGCGAAGGAACTTGAAGGGGTTCCACTTTTTCGGATCGGTATTCATGGCATCCTCCGATTCAGCTTCAATCCGTTTCGAGCGTGGCGGCCAGCCCCTCGGGCAGCAAGCGTGCCCCGAGCCTCGACTGCGCCGGGCATGCCGCGATCGATCAGTTGCACCGCGTACTCGAGCGCATCGCGCTGCGTTTCGGCCGCGCTTGTCCAGCGCTCGCCGAAACGCGGCGGATGCCGGTCGGCCGACACCTCATCGTTCCGTTCGATCCGGACGATGGCGATGTAGCCATCCGGCGCGGACGTGCGTGTCGCGATCGTCGCATGGGCACGGTGCGGACAAGGACCGCATGCCCTCTCCAGGACTCCTGAGCGACATCGGAAACCGGTGCCTCCCGCGCCTGGTTCGCGACGGGCGGCGGCGTTTTCCCCGCCGCCCATCTTCCCGACCCGCCGTTGCCGCAGGGTCAGCCGGTCCTGACTTCGATGCGCCGTGGGCGAGCCTCGTCGCGACGCGGGATCGTCAGCTTCAACACCCCGTCCTGGAGGCTTGCCTCGATCTTCGACGTATCGAAGTCCGGTGACAGCGTGAACGTCCTCGCGAAGTGCGGCTCCCGGACCTCGGCATGCTGCAGGCGCAGATTTGCCGGCGTCGGCACCACCGCCTCGGCCTCGATCGAGAGGCTGCTGTCGTGAACCTTGACGTCCAGCTTGTCCTTCGTCACGCCGGGCAGATCTGCCCACAGTGTGACGCCCTGATTGCTCTCGTAGATGTCGACGGCCGGGGTGAGGGTGATCCGGCGCGTGGCCTGTTCCGCGTCGCGGCGCGTGACTGCGGATGGGTCGCGTTCAGCCAGTTTGGTCATGTCGTTCATGATCGGCTCCTCGAGTTACTGGACGGTGATGGCGCGTGGCTTGGACGACTCGCGCTTGCCGATACTGATCGACAGGCAGCCATTTTCGTAGCGCGCCTGGACCTTGTCGGGATCGGCGGTGTCGGGCAGCTCGATGACGCGCCGGAAGGCGCCGACGAAGCGCTCCTGCGCATACGTACGCGTCTCGCTTTCAGTGTCGGGTTGCGTCGATTTGCGTTCGCCGCTGAGGGTCAGCAAGCCCTTGTCGATCGACACGTCGAGTTCGGCGGCGTTGACGCCCGGGGCGAAGGCGACGATCTCGATCGACTCGTCCGTCGCGCCGATGTTGATCTGAGGAAATGCGCCGAGCCGGCTCGCGCGGATGCTGGACGGGAAGCCGCCGAAGAGTTGCGCCATCTGCTGCTGCAGGCGGTCGAACTCGCTGAAGAAATCGGTTCCGAAGTAAAGATCGCTCATGATCGTATCCTCCTGGATGGCAATCGGGAGGCGAACGGGCCTACGCGCTCCAGTTCGCCTGCCGGACTGCCGGCAAACAAATCGAAACACGCAGCGCGCGGGATGAAACGGTTCGCGCGTCTGCCTGAGCGAAACTCAAGATAGGCACTCTGCGGAAAATTTCAAGGGGCGGCGGCAGATTTTTGCACTTGAAATTCCGGTGCTGGAACCTATCATCGCAGCGGCTTGGAACTGCATGCGGAGGACGCCATGGAATTCGATACGGACTGGCTTACGCTGGGCAGGCATCGTATCCGGCTGCGCTCGACGAAGGGCTTTCCGACCGAGACGATGCGCACCGTGACCGAGGTCGTCAGGCTGGCGATCGACAACAACATGAGCGCGCGGGCGCGACTCGTCGAGATCGTCTGCCGGCAGGAAAAGACCTACGACGTGCTGGTCGGCACGACGATGGCGGAGGACAAGACTTGTGCACCGCAACTTGAAGCCGCGGTCGCGGTCGTGCTGGGCCTGTTGCCCGAGCAGATCAACATCACGGTCACCCCGGTCACGCAAAAGGAGGTCGATCTGCACTTCGGCGTGTACGAGCGGATGCTGTCGGAGAAGCTGAGTTCGACGCCGCCGATCCGCTGACCGAGCGGTTCGGCGCGCCGCCGTACGGCCGGCGCAGGTTCGCGTCTGCCGACATGCCGGCGCGGGGCGGGCACGGCGGCAACGATCGCGGAATGGGGCACCAGACCGACGCCGGACGTCGGATTGGCGATCCACCTGGACCGGCGCACCCATGTGCATGCTTCATGCCCGTCCTCAACCGTGCGTCGGCCGAAGCGCGCGCCCCATCTCCGCGATCGGCATCGCCGCGATCGAATTCAGCAGCCGCGTCTCGCCGGCGTCCGGGCGTGCGATTGCCCGCACTTCCTCGAGCGTCTGCGCGACATGGCGATCGAGCGGTTCGAGAAAGCGCTGCAGCTCGCTTGCCGCCGCTTTCTCCCTGAGCCCGAGCGCCTGACCGAACGCGATCAGCGCGGCCGCATCGATTTCGACAAAGCGCGTCGCGTTGCCGAGCGGCATCGTCAATTCGCAGTGCGGCCAGTGATCGCCGCGATGGTCGGGGCGGTGCGTCGGCGTGTGATACACGACCGTGCTGACGATGTCGTAGAACGGCGCGAGCCGGTAGCCGCGCGCGTCGACGAAGAACGACAGGTTCTTCAGGTGCGCGTCGGCATTGCCGACCACCACGTTGAACACGGTCCAGCGGAACACCGACAGGCGCGCCAGCGCGCGCGTGCTGGTGCGCTCGATCGCGCGGGCGAGCTCCTGCGCGTTCGCGCGCTGGTACTTGAAGCCGCGGTCGTAGTTGAGCAACTGCATCGCGTCGATCGTATGCACGCGTGCGGCCGGCGCCGACGCGACGTCGCGGTCGAACCGGTCGATCACGTAGCACGCGGACGGCGCGCGCAGGAAGTGCACGTCGGGGACGTCGAGCCCCATCTTCTGCGCGAGCTTCATGCAGAAGAATTCGTTGATCGCCGAGTGCGGGTAGCCGGCCGCGCGCATGTCCGGCTTGAGCAGGTGCATCGACGGCTCGCTGCCGACCGGCTCGTACAGCGCGTAGTCGGGTGCATCGCCGCGCAGCACCAGCAGCAGCTTCTGCTGCGCACCGGCCGCCGACATGCGCTTGGGCGCGGTGGCCGTCAGCGCGCGCTCGGGCATCGCCCGGATCCGGCGTTCGAGCTCGTCGAGCGGCAGCGGCTGCAGGCTGCCGGGCGCTTCCCGTTCGCCGTCGGCCAGCAGCGTCAGCGCGCCGGCCGATTCGCGCCCGAAGTACGCGAGCAGGCCCCACGCGTCGGCGGCGTCGACCTTCGCCTCGCGTGCGAGCGAGGTGCGCATGCCTTCCTCGGGCAGCAGGTTGTCGAAGAACCACTGGACCGGGCGATCGGTCGACGTGTCGGTGTAGGGGCCGGCGCGCAGCGCGAACGCCGGGGACAGCGGATAGGCGGCCGGGGACGCGAGCCATTGCGGGTCGTACGCGAACGACCAGATGCCCTTGTCGTCGGTCAGCGTGCCCATGCGCACGCCGTTGGCGGACGCGATCAGCGTTCTAGCCGCCATGGCTGCTCCTGCGGCGTTGCGCGGCCTTCAGCGCGGTGGCTTCCGAAATCTCGACCGACGACTCGGCGTACAGGCGCACGCCCAGTTCGCCGAGCAGCAGCATGACCTTGCCGATTTGCGCGGTCGGCTTTCCGCCTTCCACCTGGCTGATGAATTTCGGCGACAGCCCGGTCGCGTTCGCGAGTTCGTCGCGCGTGAACCCCTGCTGGAGCCGCGCCGCGCGGATGAGGTGGGCGAGCGCGCCGATCGTGTCGACGGACTGGGACTCCGACATGACGTTCTCCGTGCTTCGTATCTGATCGGGAACAGTATTGCACAACTCGCCGGCCGGGGCATCATTTCGTATCCGTACAGGAACGGAGCGGCGAACCGGGGAGCCGGTACGTCGTTTCGTACCCGATCGGGTACCGGGAGGCGCGGAAGCGTGACGCAGGCGATTTTCGTATCCGAACGGATGCGGAGAAGGACGGGACCGTGACGGCGGCCCGGTCGCATGCGCGCGCGACGACTGAGCGGTCAGGGCGCTGGCCGTGCGCGCGGCGACACGCCGACACTGCGACAGGCGCGCGAGCCGGGCCCGAACCTTGCGCGCCGCAAGCGTCGTCCGCGGCCACGCCGCGACGCATCACGCAAGAAGATTTACAGGGAGGCGCGCATGGAGCCGATGCCGGTCGTACTTCAGTGGGATGCGGTCCTCGTCAGGATCGTCCTGGCGCTCGTCGCGGGCGGGCTGATCGGCCTCGATCGCAGCGAATCCGGCAAGACGGCAGGGCTGCGCACGACGATCTTCGTCTGTCTCGCCGCGTGCCTGGCGATGCTGCAGGTCAATGCGCTGCTGCCGCAGGCCGGCAAGCCGCAGGACGGGTTCTCGGTGCTCGACCCGATGCGCCTGCCGCTCGGCATCCTGACCGGGATGGGCTTCATCGGCGGCGGCGCGATCCTGCATCGCGACGGCCTCGTGTCCGGCGTGACCACGGCCGCGACGCTGTGGTTCGTCACCGTCGTCGGACTGTGCATCGGCGGCGGCCAGCTGTCGCTCGGCGCGCTCGGGCTCGCACTCGCCCTCCTGGTCGTATGGCCGCTGCGGTTGGTCGAGCAGCGCGTGCGCAGCGTCAGGACTGCGCTGGTCACGGTCGAGTACGAACTGGGCTCGACGGCGCGCGAGCGCCTGACGACCGGGCTGCACAATGCGGGCTTCGCGTGCCGCACGCGCGGTTTTCGCGAAACGGCCGCGCGTGCGTTGCGCGAGGAAGAACTGCTCGTGAAGTGGCGCGAACCGGCCGACGCCGATGCGATGCTGCGTCAACTGATCCGGATCGTCGAATCGGCCGGCCTGACGTCGATCCGCTGTTCCGAGGAGAACTGAGCCGCACCGCGCTTGCCGGAACGTCGGCGGGTTGCATGCCTGACGGCTGGGAGTCGAGTACATCGTGGTTTCTCCTGCATTGTGAATACGCGTCGAAAATCGTGCTCGAGGAGAGCATGACGTCCACGCACCTGCGATCCGCGATCCGCGATCCGCGATCCGCGATCCGCGATCCGCGATCCGCGATCCGCGATTTGCGGTGCGGGGCCCAAAGCGCGTCATCGCAGCCTGCGTGGCGGGCAACCGTGCGTCGAGAATGTCGCATCGGATTCTGCAATGGTGTTCGAGCAAACACCAATGCGGATAGCCGGGCTGACTCGGCTTTCGATGGCGCGACGTCCGTTGCATCGTCCACCGGCGCACGCGTCGCCGACGCAACTCGGCAATAGGAAAAAAATGCTGTGTTGTGCGGATCGTGATTTTCCGCTCGCTGCGGCCCGTTTCAACTAGAATGCACGCACTTTCCGGTGCCCTCCATGACGACCGCACGTTCCCGCAACCGATTGACCGCCTGGCTTGGCATTTTTGCCATGTGGCTCATCGTCATTGCGCCGAGCGTGAGCCAGGGCCTCGCCGCTCGCGACGCGGATACGCCGATCGCACCGATCTGCTCGGTCGACCGGCAGTCGGACGCCGACCATCACGCGCCGGCGGTCCACTTCGATGCGTGCGGATATTGCGATCTGCTCGCCCATCACGTGCCGGCACCGGCATCCGCGATACCGCAACTGCACGCGGTCGAAAGCTACGGCGTCGAACAACCTTCGGCTTCGCTTGCGTTCGTCTCTCGGGACGTACGCCGGGCAGCACGCCCCCGGGATTCACCGTCCTTCATCTGAAGCAACTATTTCCGGCCATATAGAGCGCTTCCGCAGAATCGCGCGGAACGCCTTTGGTCGCTCGTTTGTAATTTGGACACGCCACATCCGTGCATCCGCGACACGCGGATCGCGCGTGCGCGTCCGTGCCAGATGAAAGTTGGATGACATGCGAATCGAATCGAAGAAAACCGTCGACGCGGCCCTCGCCGCGCTCGTCTGCCTGACCGGCCTGACCCTGCCGATGGCCGCCCGCGCGTGCGCAACCTGCGGCTGCTCGCTGAGCACCGATGCCGCGATGGGCTATTCGGCGATGCCCGGCTGGCGCATCAGCCTGGACTACACCTTCCTTCCGCAGAACCAGTTGCGCAACGGGACGAGCGCGGTATCGCCCGGCGTGCCGGCGGCGATCAATGCGGCGGGCGGCAGCCAGGAAGTCGAGCACCAGACGATCAACCGCTACTGGAACCTCGGGATCAACTACAGCCCGAACCCGAAGTGGAACTTCAGCGCCATCGTCCCGTTCATCGACCGCGGCCACTCGACGTACGGCAACGCGACGCCGGATCAGCTTACCCCCGACAACCTGAGCGGCGTCACGAGCAAGGGGCTTGGCGACATCAAGCTGATCGCCAGCTATCAGGGCTTTTTGCCGACCCACAATCTCGGCGTGCAGCTCGGCGTCAAGCTGCCGACCGGAAAATACGGCGGCCAGAACGTACTGACGGGCGCCAGTGTCGGCCGCAGCCCGGTGTTCTTCTCGTCGGGCCCGAACGGCGCGAACGGCCAGGCCCTGGATACCAGCCTGCAGCCCGGTACCGGCAGCACCGACGTGATCGTCGGCGCGTACTACTACCAGCCGATCAGCCAGAACTTCGATGCATTCGTCAACGGCCAGTTCCAGTCGGCCGTGTTCGAGAACCTCCACGGCCTCGGCCAGGACTTCCGGCCCGGCAACCAGGCGACGGTCAGCATCGGCCTGCGCTACGAAGCGAACCCGAGGATCGTCCCGCAACTCCAGATCAACGTGACCCGCAAGAGCGCGGACCAGGGCGCACTCGCCGACACTGCCAACACGGCGGGCACGGTCGTCTATCTGTCGCCCGGCGTGACGGTGAACGTCGTGAAGAACCTGAACGTGTATGCGTTCGTCCAGAAGTCGCTGTATAGCCGCCTCAGCGGCTATCAGCTATTCCCGCGCTGGTCGGGCACGGTGGGAGCGAGTTATGCGTTCTGACATGGACAGGTCGCCGCGCACCGTGCGCGGCCGGTCGCGACGCGACTGGCTGCGCACGGCTGCAGGCGTGGCGGTGGGTGCCTGTGTCGGCGGCTGGCTCCCGGCCGCGCAGGCCAACGGTCTGGCAGTCGGCCGTCCCGCGCCCGGACTGGTTCTGCACACGATCGACGGACAAAGCATCGCCACCGAGGATCTGCGCGGAAACGTCGTCATCCTGACCTTCTGGGCGACCTGGTGCGAGCCCTGCCGAACCGAGCTCCCGCTGTTGTCCGCGTATGCCGCGCGTCATGCGGCGAAAGGCCTGCGCGTGCTCGGCTTCAGCCTGGACGGGCCGGAGAGTCTCGCGGACGTCCGGCAAGTGGCGGCCGGCTTGAGCTTTCCGGTCGGCCTGCTGGGCAGTGCCTACGCTGGCGCATATGGCCGCGTCTGGCGCATCCCGGTGAACTTCACAATCGACCGGAACGGGCTCCTCGTCGACAACGGCTGGGATGATCCGAAGCCTGCCTGGACAGCTGATCGCCTCGAGCGCGTCGTCACGCCGCTGTTGCATGGTTGAAATGGCGGCGAAATCAACTGAACCCCGTGAACTGATTGATCGCGGGTATAGCAACAGGGGAATCGGCTGTCGTGCCGAGCCGATGTACAATCGCGCGCCATGAACGCACTTCGCCACTTTCTGCACCGGCTTGGCGTCGCGCGACAGCTACTGTGGATTCTCATCCTCGTGTCACTGCTGTCTCGCGCGCTGATGTCGGGCGCCGTGATGCTCGATCCGGACGGTCCGGATGCGGGCTCGGTGGTGCTGTGCTCCGGCCGCGGTCCGCTGATCATCGGCGCGACCGCGCTGACAGCGCGTTTCGACGCGAGCGCGCCGATCACGCCGGCCAACGATGCACTGGCGCTCGTCAACGTGCTCAAGCACGGTACCGACGCCGGCAAGCCGGCGTCCGCCGATAGCAGCAACGGCGTCTGTGCGTTCAGCGCGGCACTGTTCGCCGCACTGGTGTCGTTCGTACTGCTCGTGCTGCTGTTTCCCGCCGCGGCTCCGCGGCGCTTCCGCCTTCCGCCCGACGGTGTTCTCCCTGCGCGATCGATATTCGACGATCGTCCACCCTCCCGGGCCCCGCCTCAGTTCTGCTGAACGTTCCGGTGTATTGCCCGTGCGCGTCGACGTGCGCGGGGTTTCATGCCGTTCGTTTCGCTGAACCTGCATCATCAATTCAACCGAATGCTCGCGCCGCGCGTGTGACGTCGGCATGCGCGCCGCTTGCGCGTGCCGCGCGTCGCACGTTCCGCCGCAGCACGTATGCCATTTCGACCTGCGCGTGCCGTACCGTGCCGCCGCCGGTCGGTGCCGCGCGTAACCTGCGACGTCGTTGTCGCTGCCGGGTTGCGCATCACGTCGCGACGAGGGCTGCCCCTTCCGATCGACGACAACGAGGAGGTAACACTATGTCGACCGCCGTCGAGCAGGCGATCTCGCCCGCTCGCTCCGCAAGCGCCGGTTACCGGACGCTCTGGCGCTGGCATTTCTACGCCGGCCTGTTCGTGATGCCGTTCCTCGTGATCCTCGCGATCACGGGGACGCTGTACTGCTTCCAGCCACAGATCGAGCCGTTGCTGTATCCGCATCGGCTGATCGTCGCGCCGCGCGATACGCCGAAACTCGATGCCGACACGCTGCTCGCGAAGGCGCGCGGCGCGATGCCGGCCGGCGCCACGCCGGTGTCGATCCAGGTATCCACGGCACCGGATCGCAGCGCAGAGTATGTATTCCGGCTGCGCGACGGCCGCCGCGAGAGCGTCTACGTGAATCCGTACGACGGCAGTGTGCTCGGCACGCTGAGCGTCGAGCGCCGGCTCATGCAGGTCGACCGGATGCTGCATCGCAAGCTGCTGCTCGGCAAGACCGGCGAACTGCTGATGGAGCTTGCCGCGTGTTGGACCTTCGTGATGATCGGCACCGGGGTCGCGCTGTGGTGGCCACGCGGCGCGGCAAGCGTCGGGCGGGCGCTACGGCCAGACCTCTCGCTGCGCGGTCGGCCGCTGTGGAAGAACCTCCACGCGACTGCGGGCATCTGGCTCGCGGCCGGCACGGTGGCGTTCATCCTGACAGGGTTGCCATGGTCGGGCTCGTGGGGCAAGAGCTTCAAGGCGCTCGCCGCGACCGTGAACCTCGGTGAGCCGGACGGCGCGTGGGGCGGCTCGTCGGTGCGCTCGACGCGCCCGGGTATCGCGACGGTGCCCGCGCGAGCGCCGGCTGCGACACCGGCCGGCCATCACCACGAATCGGGCGGGCCGATGCCGGGGATGGTGATGGACGACCTGCCGCTGCCGCAAACGCCATGGGCGGTCGGCAACGTGCCCGTTCCGCATTCGCCGTCGGCGCCGACGCCGGCACCGCTGCCGCTCGCACGCGCGATCGCGTTCGTCGCCGGGCTCGGCGTGACGAACGGCTACACGCTCGCGTTGCCGGCGGGCGCGGACGGCGTGTTCACCGCGTCGTACTTCCCGGCCGACCCTGAAGCGGAGCGGACGATCTACATCGACCAGTACAGCGGTGCCGTGCTGAAGGACGTCCGCTATGACGACTACGGCGCGGTGTCGAAAGCCGTGTCGTACGGCACATCGCTGCACATGGGTCGTTACTTCGGGCTCGCGAACCAGATCGTCTGTGCGGTGCTGTCGCTCGGGCTCGCCGCGATGGCCGTCACGGGCGCCGTGATGTGGTGGAAGCGCCGCCCGGCAGGGAAACTGGGTGCACCCACGCGCGAACGCGGTGCACCGCGGATGCGCGCCTGGATCGCGGGGCTCATGCTGCTCGGCATCGTGTTTCCGTTGATGGGGACGACGATCCTCGGCGTCTGGCTGATCGACCGGTTGCTGTTCGGCCGTGCGGCGCGCACGGCGGCCTGATTCGTTCCGCGCCGGCGCGCAGAGCACGCCGACGCGACAGGCCCGAGCCACGGCGTGGCTCGGGCTGTTGGCGCTGGTGTTGGCGCTCGTTTCGCCGGTCGTCTCGCAACTGCGTGCCGGTGAACAAAATCCCGGCATGCCCGTCGCGGCGATTTGCTCGGCGACGGGCGTCGTCTCCGTGGTCCACGCCGACCCTCACACGCCATCAGGCTCGCATCTCGATCGCTGCGGCTATTGCGGATTCCTCGCCGGTCATCCGCCGCTGCAATACGCAGTTCACTTCCCCGATTCCCCGGCCGTGCAGCACGTGCTGCACGAGCCGCCGATCCCGCTCGGCCGCCGCCCGGCAGCGCGCTATGCACTCGCTGCGCGCGGGCCGCCGCTCGCGCGTTCCTGACGCGTTTCGCGAGCGAGCCACCGCACGACCGCGCGAGCCCGCTCGTCCCGATTGCCCGCACTGCCGATGCCCCGGCCGTGTCCGCGCGCGGCAGCGACTGCCGTGCGCGGCGCGGCGCATCGACCCATTACACCCATTTCATACGCATAACGACATGTTTCCCTTATCCCGCATGGCCATCGCGCTGTCTGGTGCGATCTCCGTCCTTTCCGCATCGGCCGCGTGCGCGCAGAGCGCTGCCGCGACGACCGGCGCGCCGGCCGCATCGATGTTGCCGGCGATCACGGTCAACGCGAACCGCACGACGGATTCGCTGACGTCGAAATCGACCAACGACCTGAAGCGTACGCTCGACCAGACCGTCGGCGCGGTCGGCTTCGTCGACGCCGACAGCTTCAAGAACACCTACGCGTTCACGCTGCGCGACGTGCTGAAGGATGTGCCCGGTGTGTTCGTCGAGAATCGTTACGGACAGGAACTGCGCCTGTCGGTCCGCGGCTCGGGGATCGCGCGCGGCTACCACACGCGCGGCCTCGAGATCCTGCAGGACGGCATCCCGACCAACCTCGCCGACGGCAGCGGCGATTTCTACCAGATCGATCCGCTCGCGCTGCAAGCGGCTGAAGTCTACAAGGGCGGCAACGGTCTCGCGTACGGCGCGTCGACGCTGGGCGGGGCGATCAACTTCATTACGCCGACGGCGTACACGGCCGACGCACCGAACATCCTGCGCGTCGAAGGCGGCAGCTACGGCACGGTCCGCACGAGCGCGCAGCTCTCGCGCGTGATCGGCCCGCTCGATTTCCTCGCGAACTTCAGCGTGAATCACGCGGACGGCTATCGCGCTCATGAACGCGGCCAGTACGAGCAGTTCAACGCGAACGTCGGCTACCGGTTCAGCCCGACGGTCGAGACGCGCTTCTACGTCGGCGTGTACGTCGTCGACCAGTTGCTGCCCGGCACGCTGTCGCTGTCCGACGCGCTGAACAATCCGACGAAGGCCGCGCCGAACGCGCTATCCGGCGACCAGGCGCGCAACACGCGCACCGAGCGGATCGCGAACCGGACGACGGTGAAGCTCGATTCCGGCGAACTGCAGTTCGACACGTGGGCGATTCACAAGAGCCTGTATCACCCGATCTTCCAGGCGCTCGACCAGGACGGCTGGACGTACGGCTTCGCGCCGCGCTATACGGGCCACCTGACGGTGGGCGGGATGCGCAACGACCTGATCGTCGGCGCGCGCTTCTTCGGCGGACGCACACAGGCGAACCAATACGTGAACGTCAACGGCGACAAGGGCAGGCAGACGCTCGACTCGACGCAGATGGCGTTCAACTACGAGGCCTATGTCGAAAACCGGCTGTTCTTCCTGCCGACGGTCGCGCTGATGACCGGCGTGAAGGCGCTGCGCTCGGTGCGCGAATACATCGACAACGGCGGGCTCGCGACCGATCGGGCCTACAAGTCGACGAGCGCGACCTACAGCGGGATCAATCCGAAGCTCGGCCTGCTGTGGCAGCCGGACAAGAACACGCAGGCCTATGTCGACATCACGCGCAGCCAGGACGTGCCCGACTTCGGCGATCTGACGCAGACCTTCTCGAACACGACGCGCTTCACGCCGCTCGCGTCGCAGCACGCGTGGACGCTCGAGTTCGGCACGCGCGGCACGCGCGACCGCATGAGCTGGGACGTGACCGCGTATCGCTCGATCGTGCGCGACCAGTTGCTGCAGTACACGACGAACCCGGACGTTCCGGCGTCGACGTTCAACGCGAACAAGACGGTCCTGCAGGGCATCGAGGCCGGCGCGTCGGTCGAGCTGTTCCGCAACGTCACGGGCCGCGGCGTCGGCGACAGGATCACGCTGTCGGGGCTCTGGAACCTGAACGACTTCCGCTTCAAGGATGATCCGCAGTACGGCAACAACCGGATCGCGGGCGTGCCGCTCAACGTGCTGCGCGCGACGCTTGGCTACTCGCGTCCGAGCGGCTTCCACATCGCTGCGACGCTCGACTGGGTGCCGTCGGGCGCGTGGGCCGATGATGCGAACACGCTGCGCGTGCCGAGCTACACGCTGCTGGGCCTGCAGGCCGGCTACGACTTGCGCAACGGGCTGTCGCTGTTCGTCGACGCGCGCAACCTGACGAACAAGCGCTACGTGAGCGACATCAGCACGGTCGCCAACGCGCGCACCGCGAGCAGCACGGCGATCTTCTACCCCGGCGAGGGCCGCAGCATCTTCGCCGGCATGCGTTACGCGTTCTGAGGAGAGCAACGATGAAACGTTCCAGTCTGACCCGTTCGACGCTCGTGCTGCTGGCCCTTCATGCCCCGGTGTCGCACGCGGCATCTTCCACGGTTGAAACGCCCTGATTCCGAGCTCGACCACTGGCCGTTGAACGGCGATTCCCGATCACGCGATTTTCGCATTCGATCCATTCATGCGGTCGCATCTTTACCCGATCGATTGTGTGACAGACATTTCCAATGAGCAAAAGAGCATATCCAGCAACGTGGTTCATTCCGGCATGCTTCGCCGTCGCCCTGACGGCGCAGGCGGAGCCCGTCCAGCAACAGGACTGGGATCGTGACGCAAGCGAGCCTGCCAAGGCGCATCGCAGCAGCGCCGCGACAGCACCGAAATCAGCACCTCCCGGCGCTTCTGGCAACACCGATTCGACATTCGTGCTGGGCACCATCGACGTGAGCGGCGCGCGAACGGGCTCCCTGACAACGAAGAACATCCTGACGTCCGTCGACAGGGTCGACGCTGACCATATCGAGAACCGGAACGTGCGCAGCCCCTGGGAACTGTTCGGCCAGATGCCGGGCGTGCTGCTGACCGACTTCAATCAAGGCACGACGTCCGGAAAATTGTCGTTTCGCGGCTTCAACGGCGAAGGCGAGATCAATGCGGTCAAGCTTCTGATCGACGGCGTCCCGTCGAACAGCAACGACGGCAACATGCCGTTCATGGATGCCGTGTTTCCGCTCGAGATCGATTCGCTCGAGACGGTGCGCGGCACCAACGATCCGCGCTACGGCCTGCACAATATCGCCGGCAACGCGAGCATTGCGACGCTGACGGGCGGCAACTACGCGCGCGGCCGAATCGGCTACGGGAGCGACAACACGTTCGACGCGGAAACGGTCGCGGGCCGGGAGACGGATACGTTCTCGCAAAACTACGCGTTCGGTTATCGCCAATCGCAGGGATCTCGCGATCATTCGGACATGGACAAGGCCGGACTGGCCGGAAAATGGTTCTACAGTCCGACGTCGAACGTACGTCTCGGCCTCTCTGCGCGTTACGCGCGCGTGTCGGCGGATGAACCGGGCTACCTGACCGATGTGGACGCACGCACGCATCCGACCGAGTCTTACGCGTTCAACGCGACCGATCGTGCAACACGAGAAACCGGCCAGTACGCGCTGGTTGCAGACGTCGATCTCACCAACCGCCTGTCATGGTCGTCGACCGCGTACATGAACACCTTCCGCGAGCGGCGCTGGGTGACGTTCTCTGCATCGACGAGCCAGCAGGAGCGCTTCTCGGACGAGCGACATCTCGGCTTCCTGAGCACGCTGACGTTTCGCCCGCAGGTGAATTGGTTACGCGATCTCGCATTGGAAGCGGGCGCGAGCGGCGAGTGGCAAGACGACGTGAGCCGCCGCTGGCTGACGAACCAGCACGTGCGCACATCGCAGACCCGAGATCAGGCGTTTTCGTACGATTCGTGGGGGGCGTATGTGCAAGCCGTCGTCAAGCCGACCGACACGCTGAAGATCATCCCGGCCTACCGGATCGATGTGCTGAGCGGCCAGTTGACCAATAACCTGACCGGCAAGCGCTACGACATGAATGACTACGGCCTGATCCAGCAGCCGAAGATCAGCGCGGTCTACTCGCCGTGGCATGGCTACAGCTTCTACGGCAATTACGGGCGTTCGTTTCAGGTTGGCGTCGGCGCGGGTGCGTACAAGATTCCGCCGCGCACGACCGACCTTGCACCTTCGATCAATGACGGCTGGGAGATCGGCATGAAGTTCCAGCCGGCAGACTGGATCGATGGACGCGTTGCCTACTGGGAGCAGCTCGCAACCAACGAAGTCCGCCGCAAGCTCAACGATCCGACCGGCGACTACGACAACCTCGGCAAGACAAAGCGCCGCGGCGTCGACCTGCAGGCGAACCTGCGCATGACGCGGGACGTCGCACTGTGGTTCGCGTACACGTACCAGATGGCACGCATCGTCGATCCGGGGCCAACGAGTCCGGGCAGCGCCGGCAAGCAGGTCGACCACGTGCCGAACCATCTGCTGTCGGCAGGTGTCGACTATCAGGCGACGACCGATCTTCGCCTGTCCGCATGGGCGAACGCGCAAAGCGCGTACTACCTCGAACAAACGAACACGAAAGGCAAATTCGGCGATGCGGTCACGGTGAATGCGCGTGCCGCATATCGGCTGTCAAAATCGATGACCATCGACGTGCAGGTGACGAATCTGTTCAACCGTTTCAACGAGTACGTGTGGTACGACGGCACGCAGGCGCTCCATTCGCCGGCACCGGGACGTGCGGCGTTCGCTTCATTGACCGTGAGCTATTGACACGATGATGCGTGACCTCGCACAAACCGGAACCCGCAAGCGCAGGATGCGCGCCGTGTGGCTGCGCATCCATCTTTGGCTTGGGCTGACAGTGGGCGCGCTGCTGGCGGTGATCGGCCTGACGGGCAGCGCGCTCGTCTTCTACACGACGATCGACGAAGCGTTCGAGCTGCCGGCAATCGGGTACACGTCGATGCCGAACGACGCGCCGACCTACGAATCGATCGTGCGGCTGCTGAAGCGCACCTGGCCGGACCGGAACCGCGGCTGGCGCCTGGAGCTTCCATCGGATACGTCGCCCCTCATCCGCGCACGCTACTATCGGCCCGGCGAGAAGGCGGACAGGGCGTTCGCGCCGCTGCTCGTCTGGATCGATCCGCGTTCCATGCGGATCGTGCATCACGCATTCTGGGGCAACACGCCGATGACGTGGCTCTACGACATGCATTACACGTTGCTGATGGATGGAGCAGGACGGCAGATCGTCGGCTGCGTTGGGCTCGTTGCGCTGATATCCGTCGGCTCGGGGTTATATCTCTGGTGGCCGAGAAGGCGGAGTTTGCGCGCCGCGTTGACGGTCAGATTCAACGCAAGTCGGCAGCGTACGACCTACGATCTGCACAAGATCGGCGGTGTCTATCTGCTGCCTGTCGTCGCGATCCTGATCGTGACCGGTGTGCTGCTGAACATGCCCGAGACGTTTAACCCGATGATCGGGCGGGTGTCGCCGCTGTTCGTGCCGCCGACGTGTAAAGGCGTTCCCGGCCCCCGACAGATCACGCTCGACGAAGCGCTGAACGCGGCCCGACAGCGCTTTTCCGATGCAACGCCACGCTGGCTCGAAACGCCTGACGGTCCGCAGGGATGCTATCGCTTCCGGCTGCACCGGCAAGGTGAGCCCGGTTTCCGGTTCCCTGCCACGACCGTATGGGTCGACGCCTACACCGGTACCGTGATCGGCGCGCGCGACGTCGCGACCCAGTCCGCAGGCGATACGCTTCTCGGGTGGCTGCATCCGTTGCACAGCGGTGAGGCGCTCGGGCTGCCCGGACGTATTGCCGTCCTTGTGTCCGGGTTTGCGTTGCCGCTGCTGTTCGTGACTGGTGTGTTGCGCTGGCGGCAAAAGAGTACGGCGAAGCGCGCGGGCACGTCCGACGTCGCGATCAAGGTCGGCGAATCCGCTCGATGACGGCCAGCCGGTCGATCTCGTTCGCAGAGGGCACGATCGTAACGCGACGCGTCGTGGCCCTGCAGCGCGACGCTTTTTACCGCTCCCCACTTGTTGGCGGCACGAGCCTGCGCGCATGGTCGCTCAGCCTGCGTCACGCGCTGGATCGCCTGGATGACACGACTCGGCGACATCGACGTTCCCACAATGAGTGCCTCGATCTGCGGGCGTTCCGTGCCTTGACGGGCTCGGAGCAACGGCGCAGCGGGATGGTCCCCACGAAAGTGGGGTATTTGACCCACTGCATCTATGAAGACGCTGTATCACGCTCGTTCTGATAGTGGCAGGATGTGCAAACGGTGTTGTGCCAGCCCGGCGTCTGCGAGCGCTGGTTATCTCGTGGATGTGTGGCTCCGACACCTTCGACAATCGCTTGCCGCCCTTACCCTGGAGAAGCAAATGAAATCGAATCTCAGCCGGCAGGCCCTGCTTGCCGTGGCGCTCGCCGGCGTAGCTGCAGCAGCCGTCGCGGCCACGTCGGAGGAAGCCAAAGTGATGTGCTATGGCATCGCCAAGGCCGGCCAAAACGACTGCGGGAGCAAGACCGGCGTGCATGGCTGCGCGGGTGAGGCGAAGGTCGACTACGACAAGGGCGACTTCAAGATCGTGCCAGCGGGCACTTGCGCAGAACTGGGCGGGACGGTCAGCCCCTGATGTCGCGAAGCGATTGTCGCAGCATGCCGGTGTTCTCATGATCGCAATCGATCCAGTTGCCACCGCGCCATCCGGCATCGGCATCGGGCTGCGTCACGCCCACTACGCTGACTTTCTCGCAGCACCGCCCGTGGTGGACTGGGTAGAAGTGCATTGCGAGAACTATTTCGGCGATGGCGGCTATGACCTGCACGTGCTCGACACCGTGCGACGCGATCTGTCGGTCAGCCTGCATGGCGTCGGCCTTGGGCTCGGCTCGGTCACCCCGCTTGACGCCGGTCATCTGGGCAGGCTCAAGCGCCTCGTCAAGCGGATCGAACCCGCGGTCGTCTCCGAGCATCTGTGCTGGGGCGCGACGGCTGCCGGTCATCTGAACGACCTGTTGCCGATGCCGCTGACCGACGCGACGCTCGCTCACCTCACGGCGCGAGTCGACGAAGTGCAGGAGGTACTCGGCCGGCCGATCCTGCTCGAAAACGTTTCCACCTGGCTCCGGTTCAACGATGACCGGTACGGTGAAACGGTATTCCTCTCCGAACTGGCTCGGCGAACCGGATGCGGCGTACTCCTCGACGTCAACAATCTATACGTGAACCAGTGCAATCACGGAGAGAACGCGATCGCGGCAATGGACGCGTTGCCGCAGAGCGTGGTCGGCGAAATCCATCTTGCGGGCCATCGTGTAACCGGTGCCGCTGTAATCGATGACCATGGCTCACGTGTCGCGCCCGCTGTCTGGAGCCTCTATGAATATGCACTCCGCAGGTTCGGCAACGTGCCAACGTTGATCGAATGGGACACGGACATTCCGCCGATGAGCGTGCTGGTCGACGAAGCCCGGCTCGCGCGCGCAGCGCAGCTCCGGGCAGGCGAGAACGTGCGACAGGAAATGAAGGCGACTCAAGGGCAGGAACGTGATGGCCTTACACCTTGAATTGCTCCAGCAAATGTTCGCGAGCGCACTTGACGATCCGGAGCAGGAGGAGGCCCTGCTCAGACTCGTGAAGCCGTTGTCGCCGGTCGCCGGCGGCGCTCTCGATCAAGTCGGTGCACATGCGACGGCTGAATCGCAGCTTCCGGTAGCCACCGGTTCCGATGAGGCGCTGCACCAGCGCGTCGGACTATACCGGGGCAACGTCCGCTCGCGCTGGCGCGCGGCGCTCGCGACCGCATATCCTGTGTTGCTGGCACTGGTCGGGGATGCATATTTCGATGCGCTGTCCCTTGCCTATGTCCGTGCGCATCCGTCCGGCAGCGGTGACCTCAATCGCTTCGGCAATGCAATGCCGGCCTTTGTCGGCGAATACGAGCGAGGCTCGCGCTTTCGATATTTTGCAGATGTGGCGCGCCTCGAGTGGGCGCTGCACGTTGCCTGCTTCGCCGCTGACGCTTCGGCATTTACACCGCAGCAATGGGTCGAACTCGGTGACGAGCACCTGCTGGATGCGCAACTCGCGGTGCATCCGGCCTGCACGGCCATCGCCTCGGATTACGCCATTGCAGACATCTGGCGCGCGCATCAACCAGGTGGCACTTTTCCGCAACGAATCGACGGACCCACGTGGACGCTCGTCGTCCGTCCAGTGTGGCAACCCACGGTGCTCGTTCACTCGGAGGCCGCGCACGCGGCCTTCATCGCACTACAAAGTGGAAGTACCCTGGCCGTTGCACTCGACGCAGCATGTGCGATCGATCCGGAATTCGATTTCGCCACGCAATGGCACACGTGGATAGCATCATCGGCAATTACCGGCGCGGCCGCAGGCACGGCACGGTCGGTTTGACCTGTGTTTGGGTGACGATGAACTGATCGTCGCTGCTGCCGCGTTTACGGCGACTGTGCGCCCCAACGTAGATGAGACTATGGGTCGGGTATGAACTCCACCCTGACTGAGCCATCAGCGTTTCCTTGATGTTAGGATCTGGTCGTTCCAGCCCCATTCCCCGGCGGCTACGAATGCGGGCGTTCGAACGTTTTGTCATTGCGGTAAATTTTTTCGGAGATTTTCACATGGACAGACGTGACGCACTATTCGGTACCGGGCTGCTGGCGCTTTCCGCATTGGCCACAATTGAACGTGCCTCGGCCCAGGAAAGCGCTCCTGCGCAAACCCCTCACATGCATCATGGTGGTCACTACAGCGCGCTCGCCGATGCGGCGGGCGAGTGCGTATCAACGGGCCAGGCGTGCGTGAGCCATTGCATTGGTCTTCTGGGCAAGGGGAACAAGGATCTGGCAGCCTGTGCAACCAGCGTGTCACAGATGCTTGCTCTTTGTGGCGCGCTACAACAACTTGCCAACCAGAACGCGCACTACCTTCCGGCACTCGCCAAAGTCACGTTGGATGCATGCAACGATTGCGAGGCGGAGTGCAAAAAACATGCTGACCGACACGAGCCGTGCAAGGCGTGCATGGAGTCATGCCGCGCATGTGCTAACGCGTGCCGCGCAGCGCTGGCAACCTGAACCGCAGCGGGTTCTTCCGTCCTCCGATAGCAATTCCACTTCTGCCTGGCGGTCGCAACTGGCGGCCGCCATCTCCGATTCAGCCTCTTTGCGGGTTTCCACCTAACCCAAAGTCCAACCATCCCGTCGCAGATTTTCCGCATACTGATTGCATCGACGTCTCGTGGGTCTGCCATGCCCAGCCGTTGCCGTCAGAAGATCGGGGCTTTCCTCGGGATCTTCGCGATCCTGCTGAGCGTGGTCGCGCCGACGATATCCCAGACGCTGCGTGGCGCGTCGGCCGAAGGCGCGCATCATTCCCATCATGCGCATCACGCGACTGTAGTCGCTCATCTCGCCCAAGCTGGGTCTGCCGCACACCATCATGGTTCCGATTCATGGCCGGGTTGTGACGCGTGCCCGTATTGCAGCTTGATTGCGCACATACCGACGCTGCCTGGCGCGCTCGTGGCATTCGGCATCCCTGCGCAACCGGCCGGGTTTGTCACGCCGGTTGTGGCTGCGGTGTTTCGTCCATACACGGTTCTGACACGCGCGCAGCCTCGCGCCCCTCCCGTATTGTCCTGATCCCCCGCTGATGGCATTCCCGCGATGCTCGCGCATTGAACGGCATCGCTGTGTCGTCGCGCGTCTGTTGCGGCGACGCCTACATAATCAACCAGGACATCACCATGCGAACCACTCGCAAACGGGGCGCCGTGGCGCTATGCGCGCTCGCTCCTTGCCTCTTTTCAGTTGATGCGGCAGCCCATGCGGTGGCCGGCAATCGCGTGTTTCCTGCCACGATGGCGGTCGACGACCCCGGCGTCGGCGACGAACTGAACCTTGAATTCGGCCATCTGCAGTCCAGCACGGATGACGGCGACAAGCAGAACACCAATACGACGACGCTCGAATGGGACAAGCGGATCACGCCGAGCTTCCAGCTTTCCGTGACGGGCACGTACGTCAACCTGAACGCGCCGAACGGCGGCTCGGCGAGCGGTTTCGACAACTTCGCGATCGGCGCCAAATACCGCTTCTACGTGAACGAAAAACACGAGTTCATGGCCTCGGTCGGCGCGACCGCAGAGTTGGGCGGGACCGGGGCGCAGTCGATCGCCGATCCACACTCGGCGATCACGCCGACGCTCTACTTCGGCAAGGGCTTCGGCGACCTGCCCGACAGTCTGAAATACCTGAAGCCGCTGGCGATCACAGGAACCGTTGGCCCGCGCCTGACATTGAACAGTGCCGATCCGAATTCGTTGAGCTGGGGCGTCACCGTGCAATACAGCCTGCCTTATCTGCAGAACTTCGTGCAGGACGTGGGGCTCAAGACGCCGTTCAGCAACCTGATCCCGGTTGTCGAATTTCCAATGAGTACGTGCACCGCCAGTCCATGTTCAGGCCACACGACCGGGACGATCAATCCCGGCGTGATGTGGGTGAATCGCTGGGGCCAGTTCGGCGTCGAAGCGCAGATTCCCGTCAATCATGCGAGCAGCGCCGGCGTCGGCGTGCTGCTGCAAGCCCATCTGTTCCTGGACGACGTATTGCCGAACTCGCTCGGCAAACCGATTTTCGGCAAAGGAGATTAGCGATGAAGCTATTCACCAGTCGCCTGCGCGACTACGGCGCGGCAACCATCGCAGCAGTCATGCTGATGCCGTCTGCCGCGTTCGCGCACGTGTTCCCGCAGACCCAGTCTCCGTCGGCGGGCGCCGAAGTGCCGGCGCCAGCTAACGTAACGATTGTGTTCGACGGGCCGCTCGAACCCGTATTCAGCTCGCTGACCGTCAGCAATTCGGCGGGTAAGCAGATGAACACCGCGAAAGCGCAGGTCAATCCCGGCAACAGGAAGTCGATCAGCGTTGCGCTGCCACCGCTGCCTGTCGACCGGTACACCGTCCATTGGGTGGCAGTGGCCTCGGATGGACATCGTACGCATGGCGACTATTCGTTCAGGGTGAAGTGATGGAGCCGGCGATGGTATTCGCATCGATCGTGGTTGCGCCGAGAGCGGCTTGTCGAACCAGCGCCGCGCGCTGCCGCGCCGCGGCAGGGCTGGGTCCGTCCAGTCTGCGGTGGGCGCAACCAGGAACCGTTCATACAGCAGGAAATCTTCGCGCGTGAGGCTCGAGAGCGGCTTGTCAAGCGCACGTGTGGCCCATACGAGCAGGCGCACGAGCTCCTTGCGACAGCTGCGCAGCATGTGGGGCGAGCCCACGTACTCCGCCAGCCACGGGCGCACGGCGCCGACGTCCGTGTCGGCCGAAATCTGTCGATGCGCGCCGCGAAGCGCTCCCGCTGAGCCACATGGCAACACGCACGCGTGTCGCTCGGCGAGGCGATGGAGGTTGCGGACGAAACCGACGGTGGCGTTGAGGCGCACAAACTGGCTGTCAGGCACGGTTACGTCTTGGCGCCGCCGCGGGCTGAAGCGCCAGATTTTGCATCCGGAGGACACTGTTTTGCGAAATCGGTCTCTTGCTAAGCCCATGATTTGGTGTGGAATTTAGAATGAAGCCGCCAGGTTTTGCACGAGAAGGACGATTACCCCATTCAGCATTCTGGATCCGGCAGCGTTCAGCGCCCGGCCTCCGCACCGGCGCCGTCGTGCGCATCGCCGTCCGTCCCCGGCCGGCTCATCGCGAGATGGAGCGCGGCCGGGTCGACCGGTTTCACGAAATGCTGCAGAAACCCGGTCGCGAGACAGCGTTCGCGATCCGCGTTGCGGCCATAACCGGTCAGCGCGAGAAAGATGCACGGCGTGACCTCGGTGATCGCCTTCAGCCGCCGCAGCAGCTCGTAGCCGTCCATCACCGGCAGCCCGATGTCGAGGATCGCGACGTCGGGGCGATAGGCGCGGTACGCGGCCAGTGCGGTGACCGGGTCGTGCACGACGGCGACCTCGTGACCGGCGTCGCGCAGCCATTGCGCGAGCGTCGACGCGGCATCCTCGTTGTCGTCGACCAGCATCACGCGCCGGCCGGTGCGGCCCGGCGCCAGGTCGCGGATGCCGGGCGGCGGCTGCGGCACGGTGACCGCCACCGTTTTCGGCCGGTATTCGGGCAGCGTGATCGTAAACGTGCTGCCGCAGCCGGGGCCCGCGCTGTCCGCGCGCACCGTGCCGCCGTGCAGCGTCACCAGGCTGCGCACGAGCGCAAGGCCGATGCCGAGGCCGCCATGCGCCTGTTTCGCTTCGCCGTCGAGCCGGTAGAACGGCTCGAAGATGCTGTCGAGACGATCGCGCGGAATGCCGGCGCCGTTGTCGCACACCTCGACGATCGCGGTGTCGTCCGCGCCGCGCGCCGCGCGCAGCGTGATGTCGCCGCCCGGCAGCGTGTATTTCGCCGCGTTGGTCAGCAGGTTCGCGACGGCCTGCGACAGCCGCACCGGGTCGCCGTGGCAGCGCGCGTCCGGATCGGCGTCGACCTGCAGGCGGTGGCGGCGCTGCTCGAGCAGCGGGCTCGCGATCTCGACCGCGCGGTCGGCGATGTCGGCGAGCCGCACGGCTTCCTTCTTCAGCGTGATCTTGCCGCGCGTGATGCGCGACACGTCGAGCAGGTCGTCGATCAGCCGGACCATGTGATCGAGCTGGCGCTGGATGATCGCGATCTCGTTCGGCGTCGCGTGGCCGTCGCGGTTGCGGATCAGCTCCAGCGCGAGCGAGATCGGCGTCAGCGGATTGCGCAGCTCATGACCGAGCACCGCGAGAAACTGGTCCTTGGCCTGATTCGCGTCGCGCAGCTCGCCCAGCAGCCGGTCGCGCTCCGCGTTCGCGGCGACGAGCTTCTCGCGCGCGGCGACGTGCTCGGTCACCTCGACCGCACTGACGATCACGCCCAGCCCGTCCGCGAGCGGCTGCGGATTGAAATGCAGCCGATACACGCGGGCGCCGTCCGGCTCGGGCCGGTCGCGGTGCTCGCCGATCGTCGTCGAGCAGCCCTGCGCGCGGGCGGCTTCCAGCGCGCGCACGATCTCGGGCGCATCGCCGCCGGGCAGCACCGCCGTCAGCGGCTGGTCGACGATGTCGGTCCGGCCGCACAAGGCCGAGAAGCGGTGATTCGCGAGCACGATCCGGTGCGCGGGGCCCGACAGCAGCGCGATCGGCAATGGCGCGTGCATCAGGACGCCGTTGCGTTGCTGTTCGGCATCCTCGCGGCGGCGGATCTCGTCGCTCAGCGCGCGCGAGCGCTGCTGCGCCAGCGCCAGCGTCGGGTACAGCCCGCCTTCGTCGTCGCGCAGCGATGCGACGGGCAGGATGCGGCGGTGCAGCGCGCATACGTGGCGGAACATCTCCGACTGCTCGGCGTTCGCAAACGCATCGTGCGGATAGCCGCAGTAGAGCGAGAAGCGGTACCGCTCGATCAGCGCGTTCCATAGCGCTTCCACCCGCAGCGCCGCGGCGTACCGGTTGCGCGCGCACAGCAGCGCGACCATTTCGCCGAACGCATGCACGGGCCGGCCGGCGCGGATCGCCGCTTCGACGATCGTGCCGATCGAGCGGCGAAAGCGCGCGGGGTCGGGCAGGTCGCCATTCATGAAGCTGTCGAGGAGCGCATGCGCGCTCGACATGAAGATGCGGCCGCGGGCCGCGCCGCCGGCCGATGCACCGAGCGTGTGCAGGCGTTCGTGCACCGCGGCGAGGCAGGCGGGCCGCGCGATCACGATCGCGCTGCCGCCGGCGCTCAGCGCCTGGGCCGCGAACACGGCGACTTCCGACATGAGCTGCGCGTCGGACTCGTAGAACTGGACGAAGTGATCGGCCCGCATTGGTGCCGATTCCAGCAGGGGAGGGACTGTTTTCATCGCTCACGACCAGGCAATGCCGTTGGCGGCCGGCGATTCCGTGCCGCGGCCATATCCGGTCCGGCGCGCGCAAGCTGCGTGCCGGACCGGCACCGATGCCCGGCGACGCCGCGGCATCGGCCCGGCCCACGCGGGCGGTGCCGGATGGCGCTGCATTTGTAAATACTGCAGAAAGCCCGCGTCGGGTGGCGGACGCCCGCCTGCCGGCCCCGCCGTCCGAGCAGCGATCTTTATCGCTGCAGCAGATAAACGTATCCGAATCGCTTCGTTGACGCAGTGCGGCACGCGCTCGTAGATTCGCATCTTTACCGAATCAAGGGCTGTACCGTGACGACTTCCGCCATCCGCGCCGCAATATCGACGCCCGCCTTGCCGCCGGAGGCCGGCGCGCAGCGATTCGACATCGTCCCGTTCGATGCGCCGCTCGGCGCCGAAGTCGTCGGCATCGACCTGTCGCAACCGCTCGGCGCCGCCGATTTCGCGCGCATCCATCGCGCGCATCTCGACCATCACGTGCTGGTGTTTCGCGACCAGCGCATCACGCCGGCCGAACACATCGCGTTCAGCCGCCGTTTCGGCCCGCTGCAGATCCACGTGCTGCACCAGTTCGCGCTGCCCGCGCATCCGGAAGTGCTGATCGTGTCGAACATCGTCGAGAACGGCAAGCCGATCGGGCTCGGCGACGCCGGCCATTTCTGGCACTCCGACCTGTCGTACAAGGAAAAGCCGAGCCTCGGCTCGCTGCTGCATGCGCAGGAGCTGCCGGCCGAGGGCGGCGACACGCTGTTCGCGAACATGCATCTCGCGTGGGACACGCTGCCCGCGCACCTGCGCCGCGCGGTCGAAGGGCGGCGTGCCGAGCACACGTATCTTGCCCGCTATGCGGAGCTGCAGGCGCGCAGCCCGTGGCGGCCGAACCTGTCGGCCGAGCAGATCGCGCAGGTCGAGGCGGTGGTGCATCCGGTCGTGCGCACGCATCCTGAAACGGGCCGCAAGGCGTTGTTCGTCAGCGAGCATTTCACGACGCGCATCGTCGATCTGCCCGAAGACGAAAGCCGCGCACTGCTCGACGAACTGTTCGCGCACAGCGTGCGCGCGGAGCATCTGTATCGGCACCACTGGCGCGAGCACGACCTCGTGTTCTGGGACAACCGCTCGCTGATGCATCTCGCGGCCGGCACGCCCGACCATCTGCGCCGCAAGCTGTACCGCACCACGATCGAAGGTGACGCGCCGTTCTGAACGGCACGTCCTGGTTCGCCGCCTCATTCTCACTGGAGTTCCGATGTCGTTTCCGCTTTCGCCGGCCCTGCGCCGCACGACCCTGGCCGCGCGCCGCGCACTGGCCGCCACGCTCACCGCGGCGCTCGCACTGGCCGCCGCCGGCACGCCGCAAGCCGCGCACGCGGAAGGCCGCATCCGCATCGCCGAGCAGTTCGGCGTGGTCTACCTGATGCTGAACGTCGCGCGCGACCAGCAACTGATCGAGAAGGAAGGGCGCAAGGCCGGCCTCGACATCAAGGTCGACTGGGTGCGCCTGTCGGGCGGCGCGGCCGTGAACGACGCGCTGCTGTCGGGCGCGGTCGACGTCGCCGGCGCGGGCGTCGGGCCGCTGCTGACCGTGTGGGATCGCACGCGCGGCCGGCAGAACGTGAAGGGCGTCGCGTCGCTCGGCAATTTTCCGTACTACCTCGTCAGCAGCAACCCGAACGTGAAGACGATCGCCGACCTGGGCGCGAAGGACCGCATCGCGGTGCCGGCCGTCGGCGTGTCGGTGCAGTCGCGCGTGCTGCAGTACGCGGCCGCGAAGCAGTGGGGCGACAAGCAGTTCGACAAGCTCGATCCGCTCACGCAGGCGATCCCGCATCCCGACGCGACGGCCGCGATTCTCGCGAACAGCAACGTGATCACGGGCCACTTCGGCAATCCGCCGTTCCAGGAGCAGGAACTCGCGGGCAATCCGAACGCACACATCGTGCTGAATTCCTACGACGTGCTCGGCGGCCCGAGTTCCGCGACGGTGCTGTACGCGACGGAGAAGTTCCGCGACGAGAACCCGAAGACGTACCGCGCGTTCGTCGCCGCGCTCGCCGACGCCGCGCACCAGATCGCGGCCGATCCCGAGCGCGCGGTCGATACCTATATCCGCGTGAACGGCTCGAAGATCGATCGCGCGTTGCTGCTGAAGATCCTGCGCAATCCGCAGGTGCAGTTCAAGACGGCCCCGGAGAACACGCTGAAGCTCGCGCAGTTCATGTATCGCACCGGCGCGATCCGCAACGAGCCGAAGTCGTGGCGCGACTACTTCTTCGACGATCCGGCGACGGCCGGCGGCAGCTGAGCGGGCGTGGCGCTGCGGCGCCGCGATCGACGCTTATGCGTCGACGCGGTTTCGATATGTGCAATCGTTGGTTGGGCCGCGCGCGGTGCCGCCGTATGTTGATGCTTTACCCGCAAGAGTTTCGATCGTGAACGCCACTTCTCCCCGAATCGGGCTGCCGCCGTACGCGGCGCGCGGCGCCGCCGCACCGCCCGCCCAACCCGTCACCGACACCGACGCGGCGAGCAGGCCGGCATCCGCGTCCGCGCCGGCCGGCGCGCACAGCGAGCGCCTGCTGGCGATCGATCGCGTGAGCCTCGAATACCGGAGCGGCGCGCGGATCGTGCGCGCGACCCATCAGGTCAGCTTCGACGTGTATGGCAGCGACCGTTTCGTGCTGCTCGGCCCGTCGGGGTGCGGCAAGTCCACGTTGCTGAAGGCGATCGCCGGCTTCATCGAACCCGTGTCGGGCTCGATCGCGCTCGACGGCCGGCCCGTGCAAGGGCCGGGCCCCGACCGCATCGTCGTGTTCCAGGAATTCGATCAGTTGCCGCCGTGGAAGACGGTCGTCGAGAACGTCGCGTTTCCGTTGCGCGCGGCCGCGAAGCTGTCGCGCGCCGAAGCACGCGAGCGCGCGCTGCACTATCTCGACAAGGTCGGCCTCGGTGCGTTCGCCGATGCCTATCCGCACACGCTGTCCGGCGGCATGAAGCAGCGCGTCGCGATCGCGCGTGCGCTGGCGATGCAGCCGCGCGTGCTGCTGATGGACGAACCGTTCGCCGCGCTCGACGCGCTCACGCGCCGCAAGATGCAGGAGGAACTGCTGCGCCTGTGGGACGAGTTCCGCTTCACGCTGCTGTTCGTCACGCATTCGATCGAGGAGGCGCTCGTCGTCGGCAACCGGATCCTGCTGCTGTCGCCGCATCCGGGCCGCGTGCGCGCGGAGCTCAACAGTCACGACCATTCGCTCGACAGCGTCGGCAGCGGCGACTTCCGCGACCGCGTCGCGCGCATTCATCATCTGCTGTTCGATACCGACGTAGCAGACGAAACGCGTGCAGCACCGGCCACGGAGGGCATCGCATCATGAGCACGATCGATCCGGTCCTGCCGCCGCTGCCGCCCGTACGCGCCGAATACGTGCGCGCGCTCGACCCGCCGCCCGACGCCGAACGTGCGGCGCCCGCACCGCTGTGGCGCCGCATCGTCGGCGCGAGCGGTTTTCGCCGCGCGGTCATCGCACTCGTACTGATCGCCGCATGGGAAATCATCGCGCGTATCGTCGCGAACGACCTGCTCGTGCCGACCTTCGGCGCGACGCTGGCCGCGTTCGTGCAGGGCATCGCGTCGGGCGAACTGCTGGTGAAGACGGGCATCTCGATGTCGGTGCTGCTGCGCGGCTATGCGCTCGGCGTATTGCTCGCGTTCGTGCTGACTTCGCTCGCGGTGTCGACGCGCATCGGCCGCGACGTGCTGTCGATGCTCACGTCGATGTTCAATCCGCTGCCGTCGATCGCGTTGCTGCCGATCGCGCTGCTGTGGTTCGGGCTCGGCACCGGCAGCCTGCTGTTCGTGCTCGTGCACGCGGTGCTCTGGCCGCTCGCGCTCAGCATGTACACGGGGTTCGCCGGCGTGCCGGCCACGCTGAAGATGGCCGGGCGCAACTACGGCCTCACCGGCCTGCGCCAGATCGTGCTGATTCTCGTGCCGGCCGCGCTGCCGTCGATCCTGTCGGGGCTGCGCGTCGGCTGGGCGTTCGCGTGGCGCACGCTGATCGCGGCCGAACTCGTGTTCGGCGCGAGCGCGGGGCAGGGCGGGCTCGGCTGGTACATCTTCCAGAACCGCAACGAGCTGTATACCGACCGTGTGTTCGCGGGCCTCGCGGCCGTCATCGTGATCGGCCTGCTCGTCGAGCATCTCGTGTTCGATACGCTCGAACGCGTGACGGTGCGCCGCTGGGGCATCCCGCACTGACCGTATCGATGCGCGTGCGCGCCGCATTCCCGGCGCACGCATAACCAAAGCTGAAATCGGTTTTTCACGCGCACCGGATGCGTCCCTATACTTTTCGGTGCTGCCTGCGGGCTGCGGCGACGGCCTGCGCAATCGTGCGGCGAGCCGTCGCTTTTCGACGATGAGGAACCGCTGCATGAATGCCCGTCATGGTGCCGAACCGCAAGACGCGTTGCGCGCCGCGCTCGCCGCACTGCCCGAACTCGCGACGGCGATCGGGCGCGACGCCGCGCAACGCGAGGCGCGTCGCGAACTGCCGTTCGAAGGCTTCGCGCTCTTTCGCCGTTCCGCGCTCGGCGTGCTGAGGATTCCTGTCGAACGCGGCGGCCTGGGCGGCACGCTGGTCGACCTGTTCGAGACGATCGCGACGCTCGCGGCCGCCGATTCGAATCTCGCGCACGCGCTGCGCATCCACTACGACCTGACCGAGACGCTGCGGCTGTCGCCGCGCACGCCGTTCAACGACGTGCAGCTCGAGCGCGCGCTGGCCGGCGCGATCTTCGGCGGCGCGTCGACCGAGCGCGGCACGTCGCGGCCGGGCGAGAACACGACCGTGCTGCGCCGCGACGGCGCGCACCATCGCGTGACGGGCCGCAAATACTATTCGACCGGCACCGCGTTTGCCGATTTCGCGCGCATCAACGTGGAGAACGAGCAGGGCGACGCGCTCGCCGTGATCATCCCGGTCGCGCGCGACGGCGTGCAGGTGCTCGACGACTGGGACGGCATGGGCCAGCGCATGACCGCGAGCGGCAGCCTGTTGCTGCACGACGTGCAGGTATTCGCGGACGAAGTCGCGGCCCGCGACGGCTCGACGCTCGTCGGCCGCCATTGCGGCGCGCTGCGGCAGCTTCATCTCGTCGCGACGGGCGCGGGCATCGTGCGCAACGTGGTGGCCGACGCGCGCCGCTACGTGCTCGAGCATGGCCGGCCGGTGCTGCACAGCCCGGCGGCGAGCGCGCGCGACGATCATTTCATCCAGCAGATCGTCGGCGAGCTGTCGGCGCACAGCCACGCGATCGATGCGCTCGTGCGCGACAACGCGCGTGCGCTCGACCGCTCCGCGGACGCGATCGAGGCCGGCGCGGCGGACGCGCACGAACGCGTGCTCGACAGCGCGCTCGCGACCGCGCGCACGCAGCTGATCGTCGGCAAGCTCGCGCTGTACGCGGCCGAACGGCTGTTCGAAGTGGGCGGCGCGTCGGCGACCGCGCGCGTGCACAACCTCGACCGGCACTGGCGCAACCTGCGCACGATCTTCAGCCACAACCCGCTGCTGCACAAGGCGCGGGTGATCGGCGACTACGACCTGAACGGCGTGACCACGCACCTGACCGAAGGACGCGTGTTCTGATTCCGCTGCGCCCGCAGCCCACTTTCCGGGAGCTCCCCGATGACGACCCGCACCGGCCACCTGCACCTCGGCGCGTTCCTGTATCCGACCGGCCATCACATCGCCGCGTGGCGCCATCCCGGCTCGCAGGCGGACGCCGGTGTCGACTTTCGTCATTACGTGCGGCTCGCGCAGGCGGCCGAGGCCGCGAAGTTCGACCTCGTGTTCCTCGCGGACGGCGTCGGCACGCGCGGCGACGACGTCGAATTCCTGAGCCGCACCGCGCACAGCTACGTCGCGCAGTTCGAGCCGCTGACGCTGCTGTCGGCGCTCGCGGCCGTCACCGAACGCATCGGCCTCGTCGGCACCGCGTCGACGAGCTTCAACGAGCCGTTCCACATCGCACGCAAGTTCGCGTCGCTCGACCACATCAGCGGCGGCCGCGCCGGATGGAACCTCGTCACGTCGTCGAGCGCGCACGAAGCGCGCAACTTCAACCGCGATGCGCATTTCGATCACGGCGAACGCTATGCGCGCGCGGAGGAATTCGCCGACGTCGTGCGCGGACTGTGGGACAGCTGGGACGACGACGCGTTCGTGCGCGACCGTGCCAGCGGCCGCTTCTTCGACCCGGACAAGCGCCACGTGCTCGCTCATCGCGGCCGCTTCTTCCGGGTGGACGGGCCGCTGAACGTGCCGCGCGCGCCGCAGGGGCAACCGGTGATCGTGCAGGCCGGCTCGTCGGCGGCCGGCACGCGGCTGGCCGCGCGCACGGCCGAGGTGATCTTCACCGCGCAGCAGACGCTCGACGACGCGGTCGCGTTCTACGCGGACGTGAAGGGGCAGCTTGCCGCGTTCGGCCGCGACCCCGACACGCTGAAGATCATGCCCGGCGTCTTTCCGGTGGTCGGTCGCACCGAGAGCGAGGCGAAGGAGAAGTTCGACGCGCTGCAGGCGCTGATCGACCCGAAGGTCGGACTCGCGCTCGTGTCGGGCCTGACCGGCGGCGTCGACCTGTCCGCCTATCCGCTCGACGGCCCGATCCCGCCGCTGCCGGAAACGAATGCGAGCAAGAGCCGGCAGACGCTGACGCTCGAGCTCGCGCGCCGCGAGAACCTGACGATCCGCGAGCTGTACCTGCGCATCGCGGGCGCGCGCGGTCACTGGCAGCTCGTCGGCACGCCGGAGCAGATCGTCGATGCGCTCGAGGAACGGTTCGTGCATTACGGCGCGGACGGCTACAACGTGATGGCGCCGACCCTGCCCGGCGGCCTCGACGATTTCATCGCGCTCGTGCTGCCCGAATTGCGTCGTCGCGGGCTGTTCCGCAGCGACTACGCCGGCAGCACGCTGCGCGATCACCTCGGATTGCGGCGCCCCGCGGCGCGGCGCGCGTCGGCCGTGCCCGGCGCCGCGGCGGCCTGAGTTCAGCGCCGCAGGCCGGCGTCGCGCAGCAGCGGCAGCACGCGTGCGCCGAAGAAGTCGAGATCCGGCCTGAAGTCGTAGAAGCTCAACTGGATGCCGTCGATGCCCGCGCGATGCAGCCGCACGATGTAGTCGGCGACTTCGTCGGGCGAGCCCGTGATCGAGATGTTGCCGCCGATCGCACGCGCGGCCGCCTGCGCGCGTTGTTCGAAGCCGCCGCGCCACGCATGGGCGTCGCTGTCGAAGCGGTGGAAGCTGCCTTCGTCCGCATGCGCGACGATCGCGTCGCGGTACGCGCGCGCCTCGGCCGCCGTCTCGCGGCAGATCACGAGCGGATTGAGCAGCGTGCGGATCGTCCGGCCGCGCGCGGCGGCGGCCGCCTTCACGCGGGCCGTATGCGCGGGCAGCGCGTCCAGCGCGAGATCGACGTCCGGGCCGGCCGGGCTCGTGACGAACACGATGTCCGAATAGCGGGCCGCGAAATCGATGCCGGCGTCGGAGCCGGTCGCGTTGATCAGCAGCGGGCGGCCGTAGCGCGGTTTCGGCGTGACGAACGCGCCGGAGAGCCGCCAGCTCGACAGCGCGGGCGCATAGCTGAAGTTGTCCGGCTGGGCCCACAGCTGGCTGACCGCGTCGACGAACTCGGCGGCCATCTCGTAACGACGGTCGTGCTCGATCCGGTTCCAGCCGAACATCTCGTGTTCGATCGCGCGGTGGCCGGTCACGACGTTGATGCCCCAGCGTCCGCGCGAGATGTGATCGAGCGTCGCCGTGAACTTCGCGAAATGCAGCGGATGCCACGGCCCGTAGAGCACGTGGCTCGTCGCGACGAGGATGATCCGTTCGGTGCGCGCGGTGAGCGCCGCGAGCGTCATGAACGAGTCGAGCGCCTGGCCGTCGAACACGCCGCCGTAGCCGCCTTTCGGCAACCACTGCGACAGCGCGAACACGAGATCGAAGCCGAGCGCCTCGGCGCGCGCGACCAGGTCGGCGTTGTAGTCGAACGTCCAGTCGGTCGAGCGCGGCAGCGTCGAGGCGCTCCAGCCGCCGGCCTGGATCGGCAGGAACAGCCCGAGCATCAGCGGCTGCGCGAGCACGCGCGACGCGGGGCTGGCGGGGAAATCGGCCGGCGAACGGACGTCGACGAACGGCGACGCCACGAGCGGCGCGTCGGCCCGAGCGGCGGCGGATGTGTCGGTCAAGGTAGGCTCCTCCCTGCGCGGCGCGCTGGCGCCGAACGAAAAAATCCGGCACGCGATGCCGGCAGTCTTGCCGGGCCGTTCTGCGTCGTGCCGGCCGGTGGATCGCGTCGCGTCACAGTCGTCCCGGTCGCGGGTCGGGCACGAAGCCGTCGCGATTCGGCATCCTGACGCGCGGCAGCGTGCGCGCGTCGAGCGTCGTGTCGTCCGGCACGATGCCGTTCAGGTGCAGCACGTAGGCCGTGACCGCATAGACTTCGTCCGCGCTCAGCGACTGCGGCGCGTTGTACGGCATCGCGCGGCGGATGTAGTCGAACAGCGTCGTCGCATACGGCCAGTAGCTGCCGACCGTCTTTTTCGGTTTCGCGCCGGCCAGCGAGCCGAGGCCGCCGACGAGCGGATCGCCGACGCCGCCCTGGCCGCCGGCGCCGTGGCACATCGCGCACTTGTCGGCGAACACGTGCGCGCCGCGTGCGACCGTGCCCGCGCCGGGCGGCAGGCCGCTGCCGTCGGGCGCGACGTCGATGTCCCATGCGGCGAGCGCCGCGCGGTCGACCGGCTGACCGAGGCCGAAGCCGGCACCGAACGCGGGTAGCGCAGACAACGCGAGCGCGCCGAACGTGGCCGACACGGCCGCACACGACGCGAGCCGACGCACGATCGTGTTACGCATTGCGCACCTCCCCGTCCGCGCCGACGCGCCAGTTCTGGATGCCGTTGTAGTGGTATTGGGAATTGACGCCGCGCGCGGCGACGAGCGCGTCGCGGGTCGGCTGCACGTAGCCCGTTTCGTCGGTCGCGCGGCTTTGCAGGTCGGCGGGCTCGCCGTTCCAGACCCAGTCGGCTTCGAAGCGCGTCAGCGCGCGATCGCGCACGTCGCCCGCGAGCCGCGCGGCGCGCCAGGTGCGGCCGCCGTCGGTCGAGACGTCGACCGCGCGCACCCGGCCGCGCCCCGACCACGCATAGCCGCTGATCGGGTAGTAGCCGTGCGATGCGAGCCGGTGGCCGGCCGACGGGCGCGTGATCACCGATTTCGCGTCCATCTCGAACACGAACTGGCGGGCGCAGCCGTTCGGCAGCAGGCTCGTGTACTTCGACGTTTCCTCGCGCGTCATCTCCGGCGCGCGCACGAGCTTCAGCCGCCGCAGCCACTTGATGTTCGTGTTGCCTTCGAAGCCCGGCACGATCAGCCGCACCGGGTAGCCGTTCTCGGGGCGCAGCCGTTCGCCGTTCTGCGCATAGACGACGAGCGCGCGTTCGAGAATCCGGTCGAGCGGCAGGCTGCGCGTCATCGCCGCGCCGTCCGCGCCTTCGGCGAGCAGCCACTGCGCGGCCGGATCGACGCCCGTTTCGTCGAGCAGCGTCGACAGCCGCACGCCCGTCCATTCGCAGCACGACAGCAGTCCGTGCGTGAACTGGACGGGCAGGCCGCTCGGGCCGTTCCATTCGCTGCCGGTATTGCCCGAGCATTCGAGGAAGTGGATCCGCGATTCGGACGGAAAGCGCAGCAGGTCGTCGAGCGTGAAGCTGCGCGGCTCGCGCACGAGACCGTGCACGACGACGCGGTGGCGTTGTGCATCGATCTCGGGCACGCCCGCATGATGGCCTCGTAGACGAGGCCGTTCGCGTGATGTCGCCGAACAGGTCGGCGAGGGCGTCATCGACGAGCCGGAGCAGGCAACGCCGGCGGCGCGCGCTGCGAGGATGATCGCGTTCGTGCCGCCCGCAGGCATACGGCGGCGACAGCAGCGGTGCGCCCGGCGTACGCGCCACGCTCACGTCCAGCGGTGCGAGCGGGCAGCGGCTGGCCCGCGAGCGCGCCGCGGCCGGCAGCATCGCGGCGGCCAGCCGCCGGCGAGCGGCGCAGCGCCGCGCTCGCCGGCGCGGCGTGGCGGAATGAGAGTCGTCATGAGAGAAGCCGTGCCGCGCGCGGCGCGGCAGCATCCGAAAAACGGACATTCTCGGCAACCGGGCGCGACGCGGCAAACAACGATTCCCGCTTTGCTTATCGCGCCGCGCCGGCTGCGCGAACGCTCAGAACTTCACGCGCAGCCCGCTGACGAACGCGAGCTGGCGATTCGTCGACGATGCGCTGCCGATGTTCGAGATCGCCGCGATCCGGCGATAGCCACCGGACGTCGCGGTGCTCGCATCGCCCGCGGCCAGCTGGTAGATGCCGGACAGGTAAATGTCGGTGCGCTTCGACAACGCATAGTCGAACCCGAGCGTGAACTGGTGCCAGCGCGGCTTCAGCGTCTGGCCGCCGGTGCCCGGCAAGCCGCTCGCGCGTCCGTCGGTGAACGTGTAGACGCCGATCAGCGTCGCCGCCGGCGTGATCTGGTAGCGCCCGTTCACGTCGTAGTTGTTGAACTTGCGCGACGAGCCGTCGACATAGTCGAGCTGCGTGTGGCTCCACGCGAAGCCGAGGGTCGCGCGGCCGAGCGCGTAGTTCGCGCCCGCGACGCCGATCTGCTGCTTGCGCACGCCGCCGTTCAGCCCGTAGAAGAACGCGCCGCTGTAGTCGTTGCCGGTCGTCGTGGTCGCGCCGCCCACCGCACCGCTCGTGTTCGACGTCGCGTTCGGGTGGTTGAGCCGCACATAGCCGGCGCCCGCCGACAGCGGGCCGTTCACGTAGTTCGCCGACACGCCCCATGCGTTGTTGTTCGAGAAGCCGGTGCCCGCGCCGCCGTTCGCCTGGTTGCTGAACGCGTACAGCGCGTCGGCGGTGAAACCGGCGATCGTCGCGCTGCGGAACTTCACCGCGTTGTTGATCCGGAAGCTCTGGTTCAGGTTGTCGTTGTCGCCGACATGGGTGGCCGGCGACCAGAAACCGGACCCCGCGTACTGCGCGACGAGATCGGTGATCGGCTCGTACTGGCGGCCGAACGTCAGCGTGCCGAGGTCGGCCTTGCTCAGGCCCACGTACGCGGAGCGGCCGAACAGGCGGCCGCCCTGGCCAAGCCCGCCGTCGCTCGGCCGGAAGCCGCTTTCGAGCGTGAACACGGCCGCCAGGCCGCCGCCGAGATCCTCGTTGCCTTTCAGGCCCCAGCGGCTGCCGCTCAGCTTGCCGCTCGTCTGCTGGATGTTGCTCGCGCCGCCCTGGCTGTTCGTATAGGCAAAGCCGGCGTCGACGACGCCGTACAGCGTGACGGAACTCTGCGCATGCGCGCCGATGGAACCGATCGAAACCAAACCCAGGACTACCGACTTCTTGATCATGAATAACCTCTTTTTTATGGGTGAATCTGCGAGGATCACGATGCTATTGACGTCGGTCCGGTCGACGAACGTTCGATCCGTGGTTTGCAATTCGCTGCGCGAGCGAATTGCAATGCGTGCCGCTGCACGCTCGACGCGTGCGCCGCGATCGCGTCCGGCGCGCGTGCTGCAGCGGACGTATCGGCATGGATGGCGAACATCGCGCGACGGCCATGCGCGGTCGTGCGCATATCGATCGATGAAATCGTTGGATATCGCGACGAGATCCGTTCGGATGACGATGTTTTTATGCAACGCGGCTCTGTGAGACGCGCGGCCGATGCGGTAGGCACACCTGCATATCGATTCCGCAAAACGTTGGTAGGGCCGCGCGATGCAAGGCAGTAGAGTCGGGCATCCGGCCGCGAGCCGGCCAGCGCCGGGCGCAGTGCACGCTGCGTGCAGCCCGGTTGAACCACGAATATGGGAGCCGTGTGAAATGAGTCGGGATGTGTTGTTTCTGCTGGAACCGGGCTTTGCCGATCCGAAGTATCCGGGCCGACACTTCGTCTGTCCTCACGGACTGGCGATCGAAGGCCTGCTTGCGAGCGCGCCCGAGCGGGCCGGCCGCCTCGACGTGCGCCGGGTCGGTTTCGAACGGCCGCGGCACGCGGTGATCGACGTGCTCGACGACGCGCATCAAGGCCTGCCGGTGCTCGTGCTCGGTAGCGCGCAACCGGCGCCGGACGACGCGCAAGCGCTCGGCACGACGCGCTTCGTCACCGACCCGCGCCGCATCCTCGATCTGCTGGCCGAGCGCCACGGTTTTCCTTCGCTGCATTGACGCACGTCGGCCGTCGCGCACGGCGGCTTCCTTTTTCCCTTACCGTTCAATCGACAGGAGTATCCGATGGCGTCAACTTCGGCGGCACGCCGCCGCCTGGTGCTCGCCGGCGCCGCGATCGCGGCGGGCCCCGCGGTCGCGCGGGTCGCGCTTGCCGCGCCGACCGTCAACGCCGATCTTGCCGGCACCACGCTGCGCGTCGCGACCTACAAGGGCGGCTGGCGCGCGCTGCTGCAGGCGGCCGGCCTGAGCGACACGCCGTACCGGATCGAGTGGCGCGAGCTCAACAACGGCGTACTGCACATCGAGGCGCTGAACGCGGATGCGCTCGACATCGGCTCGGGCAGCGAGATTCCCGCGGTGTTCGCCGCACGCCAGAAGGCCAGCGTCCGGTTCATCTCGCGTACGCGGGAGGATCTGAACAACCAGGTCACGCTCGCGCGCAAGGACACGCCGATCCTCGGCATCGCGGACCTGAAGGGCAAGCGCGTCGGCTACGTGCGCGCGACGACGTCGCACTATTTCCTGTACCGGCAGCTTGCGGAGGCCGGCCTCGGTTTCGACGACATCCATCCGATCAACCTGTCGCCGGCCGACGGGTTGTCCGCGTACGACCGCGGCGACCTCGACGCGTGGGCGATCTACGGCTACAACGGCCAGCTCGCGCGCAACCGTTACGGGGCGCGCGTGCTGAAGACGGGCAAGGGCTATCTGTCCGGCAATTTCCCGATCTATGCGAACCCGCGCACGCTGGACGACCCGCGCCGGCGCGCGGCGACCGGCGATCTGCTGCTGCGGTTCCAGCGCGCGTACGCGTGGGCGAACGGGCATTTCGGCGCGTATGCGCGGGCGCAGAACGGCGAAACGCGCGTGCCGGTTGCCGATCTCGAGGCGATGTTCGTGCAGCGCAGCGACGACTATGCACTGCTGCCCGTCACGCCCGACGTGATCGCGCAGCATCAACGAGTCGCGGACGTATTCGCGCGAATCGGCGTGCTGGATGGGCCGGCGAACGTTGCGCCGTTCTGGGATACGTCGTTCAACGCGCTGGTGGCGTCGGCGTGATGCGCGACCGGCGCTTCAAACGCCGGTAGGTGACTGTCGCGCGGATCGAATCAGGCGAACGTCGTCGCGACCATGATGCCGAACACCAGGCCGAGCGCGATGCCGGTCAGCCGGCCGTAGATCGACGCGCGCACATTGTCGTCCAGCTCGAACGGCGAGCGCTTGTGCTTCCATACGGTGCTGAATGCCACCGGGCGGGTCAGCAGCACGGTGCACGCGATCAGTACCGGCGTCGCGACGAGCATCGCGATGCGCGGCCCGGTCCAGTCGACGCCATGCATCATCAGCGAAACGAGCACGGCGAGCGGCACCTCGACGCACAGGCCGAGCAGCGAGCCGCCGACGAAGGAGTCTCCTGGTGATTGGAACATGGTCGGTCCGTCCGTTCGAATGAAAGCCGCGCCCGTTTTCGCGCCGTTGAAAATGGTGACCGCGGTCCTTGCTGAAGCCCGTGGTCGATCGTGTGGCCGGATGTTAAGGCAAATTGTCGACCGGTTGTCGGCTATTCAAGCTATTTAACAAATGTTCGCCAGAAACCGGGTATCGTGCGCGGATCGGGACGATTCGCCGCGGTAGCCGTCGGCCGCGCCGTTCCGGCAGACGGCGCCGGGGCGCCGGGGCGACGTGACCGGGCGGGTGGCGCGTACGCCTGAAGCCAACCAGGGGACTGCAACATGATTGACATTCCGGCCAACCATCCGGCGACGATCGCCTGCAAGGTGTGCGGTGCCGACGCGGACATCTGCGGCGTGGTCGATTTTTCGCGCTGCGGCGCCGACATGATCGCCGGGAAAAAGGTCGATCCGTTCGTGGGCGTGCCGATCTACTACTACGCGTGCCGGCAATGCGGATTCACGTGTACGCCGGCCTTCGACCGCTGGACGCACGACGATTTTGCGCGTCACGTGTACAACGACGACTACGCGCGCCACGATCCGGAGTATCTCGAGCATCGTCCGCAGCAGCACGCCGACCTGATCTGCACCAGCTTTCCGTCGATGCGCGAGACCCGCATTCTCGATTTCGGCTCGGGGCTCGGGCTGCTGGAAAAGAAGTTGTCCGCGCGCGGCTTCGCGGACGTGACTTCGTATGATCCGTTCAGCCATCCCGTCGCGCCGCAGGGGCAGTTCGATTCGATCCTGTCGTTCGAGGTCTTCGAGCATCATCCGGATCCGCGAAGCCTGTTCGCCGACATCATCCGCTACCGGGCGCCTGCCGGCGCACTGCTGTTCCAGACGTCCCTGATCACGCCGGAGATCCTGGCGCGCGGGATCGAGCAATGGTGGTACTGCGTGCCGCGCAACGGGCATATTTCGTTCTATACGAGCCAGGCGCTGACGCTGCTGGCGACGCGGCACGGGCTTGAATTCGGCTCGTTCAGCCCGGAGCTGCACGTGGTGTTCGATCGCGCGGCGGCGCCGGGGTGGCTTGCGAAATTCTTTTAGCGAAAGGGGCGCGTCGCGTCGATCGCGACATCGGCCGCGGACGTGCGCTTCGTCTAGAAGCGATCGATCACGCCGAACTGGATACCGCGCACCGACGCACCCGGCCACGAAGGCGTGAGGCCGGTCACGTTCACGCCTCTCAGCGTGTAGGTGGCCTGGCCGCGATTGTGAAGCCACGCGGCACTCGCATAGACCAGCACCCGCTTCGACACATCGTATTCGCATGCCGCGCTGAACTGGTCGGCATCGTTGTCGCGGCCCGACCGGTCGCGCAGCCACGTATAACCCAGCGACGCGCGAAAACGCGCGTTCACCGCGTAGCGTGCGGAAGCCGACACGCCGTCGCTGTGATATCGCGGCGTTCCGCCGTCGCCATTGAAGTACGACAGGAAGGCCGTCACCGGGCCGAACGCATAGGACACGCCGCCGAGGTTGGCGCGCAGTGCGCCGCTGCCGTGGGTTTGCTGGTGTGCGTACGAAATGCGCAGCGGGCCGTCATGCCAGGCGAACGTCTCGATGTGGCCTGCCAGCCCGTTGCCGTCGCCGTCCTTCGCGTCGCGCAACGACGCCATGATCGTGGTCGAAAAGCCGTGCACCTCGGGGGACAGGTACGTGATCGCATTGCTTTCGTACGGCGTGATTTTCGACAGATTGTTCAGCCCCGACGCGATCGTGCCGGCCCCGAACGCATCGAGCTGCCCCTTGAACGGGATGTAGATCGGCGAATACTGACGGCCGACCCGCACCGTGCCGTAGCGTGAGCTCACGCCGATCCAGGCCTGGCGGTTGAACAACGTGTTGGCGGCGGCCAGGGTGCCGTCCGCCGAGCCGAAGCCGTTCTCGAGATCGAACAGGATCTTCACGCCGTTGCCGATATCCTCCGCGCCGCGCACGCCGATGCGCGAGCCGCGATACGCGCCGGAATCCATCCGGGCGACGTAACCCGCGCCGGGATTCGTGATCTCGATGCTCGTGTCGATCGTGCCGTACAGCGTCACGCTGCTTTGCGCATGGGCCGCCGACGCGTGTGCGGCAATGGCCGTTGCGGCCGCACCGATGCGCAGTGCGAAACGTGTGACGGCCGCCGGCCGGCGCGATCGGCGGCGTCCCGGCGTGAGGTCGTGATTTCGGATGCGGGAAGCGGGAAAGGAACGATTCATGGACAACGGTAGCATGCAGTCAAGACAGTGAGGTGACGCGCTGAATGCGGGACGGTGCGGCAACCCTCGCCGCCCCGTCCCGCACGCGATCCGGTCGATTCCGGCGCTTACTTGCTGTCGGGCAGGGCGTAAGCCACCACGTAGTCGCCCCGATCGGGCGACTGGCGCGCGCCGCCTGCCGAGATGACGATGTACTGCTTGCCGCCGATTGTATAGCTCATCGGCGTGCCCTGGCTCCCGACCGGCAGCCGTGCCTTCCACAGTTCCTTGCCCGTCGAGCTGTCGAACGCGCGCAGGTAGTAGTCCTGCGTTGCGGCGAAGAACACGAGACCGCCGCCGGTCGTCAGCGAGCCGCCGATGGTGGGCATGCCGATCGGTGACGGCATGTTCATCTGCACGCCGTGAAGGCGCGTGTCCTTCACGCTGCCGAGCGGGACTTGCCATGCGATGCGGCGGGTTTTCAGGTCGACCGCGGTGAGGCTGCCGAACGGCGGCTTCTGGCACGGGATGCCGATCGGCGACAGGAAGCGGTCCTTCAGCACCGAGTACGGCGTGCCGCCGAGCGGCACGGCACCCATGCCCGCGTTCACCGATTCGTTGCCGTCGGAGGCGCCGCCGCGGTTCTTCTCCTGCTCCAGATGGACCCAGAGGCCCAGGCGCATGTCGTTCACGTAGATCATGTCCGCGTTCGGATCGTACGACAGGCCGCCCCAGTTCATGCCGCCGAGCGAACCCGGGAAGCTGAGCGAGCGATCGGTGTCCGGCGCGGTGAAGAGGCCGTCGTAGCGCATGCCGCGGAAGATCACGCGGCACATCAGCTGGTCGATCGGCGTGACGCCCCACATGTCCGAATCCTTGAGCACGTCGGCGCCGATCTGCGGCATGCCGACGGACAGCGGCTGGGTCTTCGAATACGGCTCGTTAGGAATCGACGCGGTCTTGACCGGATGTTCGACGACCTGAGTCAGCGGCTTGCCGGTCACGCGGTCGAGCACGAACAGCTGGCCCATCTTGGTGCCGACGATCAGCGCCGGCACGCGCTTGCCGCCTTCCGCGGGGAACTCGATCAGCGTCGGCTGCATCGGCACGTCGTAGTCCCAGAGGTCGTGGTGGACCGTCTGGACGTGCCACTTTTCCGCGCCCGTCGTGGCGTCGAGCGCGAGGAGGGACGCGCCGTATTTCTCGTCGAGCGCGGTGCGCTTCACGCCCCACAGGTCGATCGCCGCGTTGCCCACCGGCATGTAGACCGTGTTCGACGTCGCGTCGTAGGTCATCGGCGCCCACACGTTCGGCGTCGAGCGCACGAAGGTCTTGCCTTGCGCCGGCTGCGCGTGATCGTCCGGATTGCCCGGATCGAACGCCCACTTCATCTTGCCGGTCATCACGTCGAAGCCGCGGATCACGCCGCCGGGCATGTCGAGCGACACGTTGTCGGCGACACGGCCGCCCGTGACCACCGTCGTGCCCGCGACCGTCGGCGGGGACGTGAGCTGGTACAACGGGCTCTTCGCGTTACCGAGGCCGGCCTTCAGGTCGACGATGCCGTGATCGCCGAAGCCGTCGCACAGCTTGCCGGTGTCCGCATCGAGCGCGACGAGCTTCGCGTCGATCGTGTTCATGAAAATGCGGCGGCGGCACACGGCCGGATCCCCGGACGCGGCGACCGGCAGCACCGGCGTCGATCCGGCGACGGTCGGCTGCACGAGCGGCTTGTCCGCATCGAAGTACGCGAGGCCGCGGCAGCGCACCCAGACCGTCGTTTTGGTCGGGAACGCATGGCGCCATTTCTCCGTGCCCGTCGCGGCATCCACGGCGATCACGGTGTTGTGCGGCGAGCACAGGAACAGCGTCTTGCCGACCTGCAGCGGGGTTTGCTGATCTTCCGAGCCGCCGCCGTCCGGGCTGAGCGGCGTGTCGCCGGTGCGGAACGTCCACGCGACCTGCAGGTGTTTCACCGTGTCGCGATCGATCTGCGCGTAGCGCGTGAAGCGGTCGCCGCCGTCCGAGTGACCGTAGGCCGTCCAGTCGTCGGTGCCTGCATTGCCGGCCGCCGGCACGGGCGTCTCGGTGCCGAACGTGCCGTGCGGCACGAACATGCCGTAGACGAACGCGCCGTTGCAGGCGAGCAGGAGTGCGGCAATGCCCCATGCCATGCCGCGTGCGGGTGCCTTGCCTTCGGCACGGCGCAGCAGCGGCCAGGCCGGCGCGAGCAGCATGCCGATCATCGAGAACATGAAGATCCGCGCGTTGAGCGGCCAGAACGCGAAGCCGACTTCCCACACGGCCCACAGCGCCGTGGCGATCAGCATCACGAGGTAGATCGCGACCGCACTGGCGCGGCGCCGGGCGAGCTGGACGCCGGTCGCACACAGGGCGAGCCCGGCCAGCAGGTAGTACGCGCTCCCGCCACGGGCGACGAGCATGCCGCCGCCGATGACGAAATAAAGGCCGAGGAGCAGCGAGACCGCGCCCGCGGCGGTCAGGCCGATGCGGGCGGCAGCACGAATCGGCTCTGCAGGGGATTGCTTGGACATGAGTGTCTTCTTATCCGTTTGCGCCGGGCTGCATCGAAAGGCGGGAAGAGGGCGCCGTGGGTGGCCCTGTTCGAACACGTGGAGAAGGCGCCGCATGGCATGCATGCGCGGGCGCGGGCTTCGCAGGTCCTGATCGTGCAGCCTGGTTAGCTGTAGAAATTAACCAAGCGGTGCATTTTAATGGCGAACCGGAGATTTTGCTCGCCCATTTTTTCGTCGATTCTTGTTCGATTGGTTGAAAGTGTGTTGCAGATTAGTGCGACGGGCGATCGAACGGAAACCCGGTCGATTTCTTGCAGCAAGTGAACGAACCGCAGCGGGGGGAAGCCGCCCCGGGCGAAGTTGGGGGCGAGCCACCTCGAAAGCCGAGCGAGCCGCCTTCGTGCGGGCGGATCGCGCCATCCTGGCGTCCGGCACGAGCCGCGCCGCGTGCCTACGCGTGCAGCGCGGCGAGCAACGGCGCCCAGAACGCGCCGCTTTCATACGCCGCGGCATCGCAATCGGTGTCGAAACGAATCGCGATCGCTGCTTCGGCTTCGGTCAGCGGATCGGCATGCTCGATCTGCCGGGCCAGCACGGCGGCATCGGCATCGGAGGCATCGCGTCCGCGCGCCGCCCGGGCAGCGACACGCGCGGCGAGCGTTGCCCGGCTCGCGGTGAAGTCGAGCATCGCGACGCGCACGCCGAGCCGGGCGGCGAGCGCGATGAACGCCGCCCGGTTGCGCCGGCGCAGGAACGTCGCATCGACGATCGCCGTGTAGCCGCTGTCGATGACCACGCGAGCCTCCGAAAGCAGTCGGTCGTAGATCTCGTCGATCGCCGTATCCCAATAGGCAACGGCGGGCAGGCGGGTGCCGGCCGATGCCCCGGCCAGGCGCTTGCGCTCGACGTCGCTGGACAGCCGGATGGCGCCGAGCCGCTCGGCCAGCGCACGGCTCGCCAGCGACTTGCCCGAACCGGAAACCCCGTGACACAGGAGCAACGCCGGCTGCGCATCGCGTCGTGCGTCGGCCATCGCCGACGCAATGCGCAGATAGCGGGCGCGTGCCGCTGCGTCGCCGCGCAGCCGGGCGGTCAGCGCGCGCACCAGCGCACGGTAGACGAAGTAGCACGGCAGCACGCCGAGTGCAGCATGGTCGCCCGTCCGCGCCAGCCAGCCGGAAAGGAGGCGGTGGGCGCAATCCTCGCGTCCGTGGGCGGAGAAATCCATCAGCGCGAACGCGAGATCGCTCGCCACGTCGATCCAGCGCAGCGCGTCGTCGAATTCGACGCAGTCGAACATCAGGATCCGGTTCCGCCAGCGCACGATGTTCTCGAGATGCAGGTCCCCGTGACATGCGCGCACGAAACCGAGCGCATGCCGATCGGCGAGCCGCGGTGCGATGCGGGTCAGTTCGGCTTCGTACCAGGCGTGCAGCACGGCTTCGTCCGGCACCGCGACGTCGAGCGTGTCGAGCAAGGGCCGGCACTGGGCCGCGACGCTCGCCGCGCTGCCGGGATGGCCGCGCGGCGCACGGCGCGACGCGTGCAGATGATGGCGGGCCAGCGTATCGGCGAGGGCGTCCGCGTCCGCGAGACCATCGTCGTGCGATGCGCTGCGAGCCGACAGCATCGCGTGCGCGTCGAACCGGCGCATGCGCACCACGTACTCGCCCGGCGCCGTCCGCCGCCGGCGCCCGCCGGTCGGCACCGGTGCACCGAACGCCCACCGCCGGCCATGCGTGACGAGCGGCCAGACGCCCAGGTACAGCGGGCCGGCGAACGGCCGGTTGAGCGTGCACTCCGCGAGCGCGCAGCGGCGCCGCCGCGCCGGCTGCACGAGATCCACGAAGGCGAAGCGCACCGGCTTGATGCGCTTGTACGCGTAGCGCCCGGCCAGATAAACGACGGACAGATGGGTTTCGATCCGCTCGATCCGGCCGGCGGGATGGGGATAGGTATCTGGCCGGCGCAACGCGCGATCGAATTGTCTCGACTTTCGTCGTGCGTTTCCGCGGCTCGGCGCGAACGGGACATGCGGCGCTCGGGACATGATGAACGGATCGGTTATACGGGGCGCGCGTACGCGTTGCCGCGCCCGGCGGGTTGGATACGAAACGAGTATGCGCGTTCTCGTTCGCCCGATGTCGCCGGATCCGGCCGGCAGGCCCGGAATTGCCGACGCGACGAACCCTATTGCAGCCGACCACGGCGTATCGCGACTTGATGCCGGTCAAGCCGGACGCCCGACAGACGCGCGATCAGACGCTTGACGCAGGTCAACCGCATTCCCCGGGGCGGCAATACAGTCGGTTCGAGCGCCCGCGCAAAGCGGCGCGTGACCGTATGCGGAATTCACGGCCGGACGAGGCATAGACGATGAAACGACGGGCGTTGGCGATGGCTGTGCTGCTCGCGCTGGGCGCATGTGCCGGGGCGGAGCGAACCGGGACCTTCAGGACGATGGAAACACGACTGCTCGAGATGCGTCAGGCCACCTCGCTGCAGTGTTCGACGCCGTCCGAGTGCGACCGTGCGTGGAGCCGCACGCGGCGCTACGTCCAGGATCATTCGTCGACCCGAATCACGCGATTCAGTGCGGACCGGATCGAGACGGCGCAACCGTATGTGGCCGGAGAAGTCTATCTCTGGGCGTCGCGCGCGGAATCGGGTGGCGGCGGCTCGGTGATCCGGCTCAAGGCGATGTGCAAGGGCATGTATGACAGCAACGGCGGCCCGGGATGGCAATACGACGCGTGCGCCAGGAAGATCCTTGAAATCGAGCAAGGCTTTCGGTCGGACGAGAACCCGCCGGGCTAGCGGCGGATGCCGTCGGTCTTCGGCAATGCGGCGCCTCGCCTCCCGGTCGGCCGGACGCCGGCCAACGGCCGACCGCCGACCGCTTCGGCCCGCATGCCGCGACGAGCGCCAGTCGCCACGCGTGCCGGTTTAGCGGCGGCTCCCGACCGTTGACCTTGGTCAACGCCTGCCCGCGGCGAGCGCCGATGATGGAAGCGAAGCCGAACGCCGCCGGCGCGTCCGTTCATCAGCGAGGTTCGCATGTACACGAATATCATGGTTGCCACGGACGGTAGTCCTTCGGCGCATCGCGCGCTCGACGAAGGTCTCAGGATGGCCAGGCTGTGCGGCGCCCGCCTGTTCGCCGTGTTCGTCGTCGACAAGTCCACGCTGTTCGCCTACGGCGGCCGGATGGAGCCGGAAGCGTTGCTCGACGAAATCCGGCGCCACGGCGCCGCGATCCTGCGAGACGCCGACCGGACGATCTCGCGCGCGGCAGTCAACGGCGAGACGGACCTCATCGAGACCGATTTCGGCCAGGACGTCGCGGAGCGCCTGCAGCGCTACGTCGTCGATCGTTCGATCGATCTGGCCGTGGCCGGCACGCACGGTCGGCGCGGGGTCAGGCGGCTGGTGCTCGGCAGCGTCGCCGAACGTTTCCTGCGCGCATCGAGTTGCCCGGTCCTGCTCGTGCGCGGTGAGGATGCCGCGCCCGCGACGGTCGCGGCGGCCTAGGGTCGCCGTCGGCCGGCGCCTACCTCCCCAGGTGATCATCATGCAGATATCGTTTCCTTCCGAACAGCCGACGTATTGCGGCTTCGACCCGGCATTGAGCTTTCCGGCGCTCGTGGAAGGTCGGCGCGTACGCTGTTCGATCACTGCGGCCGCGCTGGAAGATCACTTCCGCGCGGCGTCGCCTCGCGAGCAGGATCTCGTCGACGCGTTTGCGCGCCATCGTCCCGCCATCGAGCGCGCTGCCCGCTGCCTGCTCGAGGAAATCGGCGGCCGGCCGGTCCTGCTTCACAGCGGCTATTTCCGCTTCTGTACGTAACCGGCCGCCGCCCTTGACGCGCGTCAAGCGCGCGCCGGGGCACGCAGGTACGCTGGACTTCCAAGGATCAATCGTCCCATGCGCGACATGGGGTGTCGCGCCCTCCGATCTTCATTGCGGCTGCTGCTGTCGGGACGAGCGAACCGGCCGCATGTCACCATATGAGGAGTACGAACCATGAGCAACATGACGCGTTACGATCCGTTTTCGATCGAACCCGTATCCGACCTGTTCCAGGGGCTGTTCAGGCCGCTGCGCGGCATGGCGCTGGCGGACCAGCCCGATCTTGCATCGATGAAGATCGACGTCACCGAAAACGACAAGGCGTATACCGTCAATGCGGAGCTGCCCGGCGTCGCCAAGGACGATATCGACGTCCAGGTGACGGGCAATACCGTATCGATCCACGCGAAGATCGAGCGCAACAACGAGCAGAAGGAAGGCGAGCGCGTGATCCGGCGCGAGCGCTACAGCGGTGCGATCAGCCGCTCGTTCTCGCTGTCCGGCGACATCGACGATGCGAGCGCGACGGCGACGTATCAGGATGGCGTGCTGTCGCTGACGCTGCCGAAGAAGGCGCCGGTCGGGCAGAAGAAACTCACGATCAGCTGATCGGACGACGGGCAGCGGGCGAGGCAGGCACGCGTCGCCCATCGGCAGGAGCCGGCGCGCGGAGCGATCCGCGCGCCGCTTCGACGCGCTACGACGTGCGGCGCGCGGCATCCGTTGACCTGCATCAGCGATCGAAAGCCGCGCGTGTGCAACGCTGGCTGCGTGCGGCCAACAGGCACGCCGCGGGCTCACAGGAGAGCAGACGATGAAAACCGACAAGCAGTTGAAAGAGGATGTCCAGGACGAACTGGAGTCCGACCCGGCGATCGATTCGACCCGCATCGGCGTCGAGGTGGCCGACCGGATCGTGACGCTTTCCGGGCACCCGCCGAGCTACGCGGAGAAGCTGGCAATCGAGCGCGCGGCGAACCGCGTGGCCGGCGTCAAGGCGCTCGTCGTCGACATGACCGTGCATCTGCCGGACGACGACGTGCGCACCGACGAGGACATCGCGAAAGCGGTGCGTTCGGTGCTGCACTGGACGGTCGGGCTGCATGACGACGCGGTCAAGGTGCAGGTCGAACGCGGCTGGATCACGTTGTCCGGCAAGGTCGACTGGGCGTACCAGAGCCACCTGGCCGTGCGCGCGATCTCGCAGATGCGCAGCGTGACGGGCGTGACCGACCACATCGCGGTACAGGGGACGGTCGGTTCGGCCGACATCGGCGGCAACATCAAGCGCGCGATCATGCGCCATGCGGAGCGCGAGGCGAGGCACATCGCGATCGACGTGCACGACGGCACCGTGCGGCTGTCCGGCAAGGTCGGCTCGTTCTCCGAGCGCAAGGCCGTGCGGGGTGCCGCGTGGTCCGCGCGCGGCGTGCGTGCCGTGATCGACGACCTGGTGGTCGAGTAAGTCCGGCAGGCGCAGGAGCGGTTCGCGGCGATCCGGGAGGGCGGTCGGATGACGCTTTCAGGCGAACTTCACGACGCCGCGTATCACCCCACCTTGAGCGCGGAAAGCTGCAGCGCCTGGGCGAAGCGGGCCAGTGTGGCGATCGATCCCGTCACGCTTTCGTACCGCTCGCGCCCGATCTGTCCGTCGAGTGTCACCAGCATGCCGGCGTCCCGGGCGAGCGCGACGAGTGCCAGCGTGTCGAGCGCGGCCGTGCTGGCCGTGTCGGCCGTATCCGATGCGGCGGCCCGCATCCCCGAATCGGAACGATAGTCGGCGTGTGACATGACGCTTCTCCTGGTTGTTGTGCGATCGGCGTGCCGGTCGACCGGTATCCGTGGCTTCAGTATCGGTGGGGCGCGCCCCCGATTCAATCAGCCGGCCCCGAAGTCGAGGTAGGAATCTCACCCGTTTCGTCGGCGGATTCCTACACGGCGGGGACCGCGAGAAACGCCAGGTCGACCGCGCGGCGCCAGTACGCCTCGCCGACGAAGACGACCGGCAGCGGCGCGATCTTTCGCGTCTGCAGCAGGGTCGGCACTTCGAACAGCTCGTCGAACGTGCCGTAGCCGCCGGGGAAGAAGACGGCGGCTTTCGCGCGCTCGAGCAGGGGCAGCTTGCGGATCGCGAAATGGTGGAACCGGAAGCAGCGCGCCCGCGTGATGTACGGATTGGGGGCCTGTTCTCGCGGCAGCTCGATATTGAAGACGATGCTCGCCGCGCCGCGCGGGAGCGACTAGCCTTGGATGGCGAAGCGCGCGAAACCGGTCGCGCAGGGAGGCGAGCATGCTTGCGATGATGTTTGACGGCACGACGCCGCATTTGCGCGAAGCGCGCGTGCCGGAGCCGTCGCCCGCGGCGGGCCAGCTGCTGATCGACGTCCACGCGTGCGGCGTCTGCCGGACCGATCTGCACGTCGTCGACGGCGAGCTCGCGCACCCGAAGCTGCCGCTGATTCCGGGTCACGAAATCGTCGGGACGGTGCGCAGGCTGGGCGAAGGCGCGACGGGCTTCGCCGTCGGCGACCGGGTCGGCGTGCCGTGGCTGGGCTCGACGTGCGGGCATTGCGCATATTGCACGTCCGGCCGCGAGAATCTGTGCGACACCCCCGGATTCACCGGCTATACGATCGACGGCGGCTACGCCGAGTGCGCGCTCGCCGACCATCGCTATTGCGTGCATCTGCCGCAGCGCTACTCCGATCTGGAAGCCGCGCCGCTCCTGTGCGCGGGCCTGATCGGTTATCGCACCCTGCGCATGGCGGGCGACGCGCGCCGCATCGGCATCTACGGCTTCGGTGCGGCGGCCCATCTCGTCGCGCAGGTCGCGCATTGCGAAGGACGCAAGGTGTTCGCGCTGACGAAGCCCGGCGACACGGCCGCGCAGCAGCTCGCGCTGTCGCTGGGTGCCGCATGGGCCGGCGGCAGCGACGAAGCGCCGCCGGAGCCGCTCGATGCCGCGCTGATCTTCGCGCCGGTGGGGGCGCTGGTGCCGGCCGCGCTGCGCGCGCTCGACAAGGGCGGGATCGTCGTGTGCGGCGGCATTCACATGAGCGACATCCCGGGCTTTCCGTACGCGTGGCTGTGGGGCGAGCGCCGCATCGCGTCGGTGGCCAACCTGACACGCGCGGATGCGGTCGAATTCATGCGGATCGCGGCCGCGATGCCGCTGCGGGTCGAGGCGGTGCGCTATGCGCTGACCGACGCGAACCGCGCACTCGACGACCTGCGCGGCGGCCGCGTATCGGGCGCCGCCGTGCTGGGCATGCGCGGTTGAGCTGCTCGACGGCGCCGCGGCGCGGTCAGATCTGCTGCAGGCCTTCCGAATCGACGATCCGGATCTGCTTGCCTTGCGCCGCGACGAGCCCCTTGTGCTGGAACTTCGACAGCATGCGGCTGACGGTTTCGAGCTTCATGCCGAGATATTCGCCGATCTCGTCGCGCGTCATCCGCAGCACGAATTCCGCGGCCGAGTAGCCGCGCGCCTTGAAGCGCGCGGACAGATTCAGCAGGAACGCGGCCACCCGCTGTTCGGCGCTCATCGTGCCGAGCAGCAGCATCTGCGAGGATTCGCGCACGATCTCGCCGCCCATCATCTGGTACACGTGGTGCTGCATCGGCCGCACTTCGCGGCACATCTGCTCGAGCTGGCCGAACGGGATGATGCAGACCGTGCTGTCCTCGAGCGCGATCGCGTCGCCGTTGTGGTGCCCGGTGTACACGCCGTCGAGCCCGAGCGACTCGCCGACGATCTGGAAGCCGGTGATCTGCTCGTCGCCGTCGCGATGCATCACGATGGTCTTGAACGACCCGGTTCTCACTGCGTAGATGCTGTTGAACGCATCGCCCGCGCGAAACAGCGTTTCGCCGCGCTTGACGTGGCGCGTCGTGCAGATCATCGCGTCGACGCGCGCGAAATCGTCGGGCGACAGATCGGACGGCATGCAGACGGTACGCAATGCGCACGTCGAACAGCGGGACGCGGCGCGCTTGGGTTGATCCGCCGCTTCGACGCGATGCAGCGGGATGAACGGGCGCATCGGCATGGTCGTCGTGGCTTCGGCACTGCTCTGCATGATCGGCTCCAGTTCGGGGACAGCGGCGGCCCGCCGTCGGGCGGGGTCGCGCTGGCCGTTGTACCGGCGGCTTTGGTCTCTGCCGCCTTCCTCTCGGAAAAGCCCCGCCGGACGCGCCGGGAGACCGATACGCCAGTCTCGACGATGATGCGGCCGTTGCTCCGGGAGGCACGTTTGCTCGTTTTTACTGATGCCAGTATGGATGTTGCGCGGCGTCAAGAAAATCAGCCGGAATTGAAGTTGCGGTAGGTGAGACGGAAGTCTTGTAGGACGTTTCCTACAGGGGTGCGGCAACTTGTCGCGAGCGTCGCGGGCGGGTGCCGGACGCCGATGAAGGGCGCGGCGCCGCCCGCGCCGGCCCGGCCGCCGTCAACGATGCCGCCCGGTGCATCCTGGCGGGGGCGACCGCGCCCGATGCCGCCGTCAGAGCTCGTCCGGGTCCTCGAACAGCTTGTGGCGCATCGCGTAGCGTACGAGTGCCGTGTCGTTCGGCATCTGCATCTTCTCGAGGATCCGCGTCTTGTACGTGCTGACGGTCTTGACGCTGACGCACAGCGCCTGCGCGATTTCGGAAATCGACTCGCCGGTGGTGACGCGCCGGAACACGTCGAACTCGCGGTCGGACAGGCGCTGGTGCGGCAGGAGATCGGTCGGCTCGTTCAGGCTCTGCGCGAACTGCTCGGCCATGGTCAGGCTGACGTAGACGCCGCCGGCCGCGATCTTGGTCAATGCGGCGACCAGTTCGGCGCTGGCGCTTTCCTTGGTCATGTAGCCCGAGGCGCCCGCGCGGAATGCCCGCACCGCGTACTGCTGCTCGGCATGCATCGTCAGCACGAGGACATGCAATCCCGGCTTCTCGTCCTTGATCTGCTTGATGAGTTCGACGCCGTTGCGGCCGGGCATCGACAGGTCGAGCACCAGCACGTCGGCATCGGTGCCGCGCATGAGCGCGATCGTCGACGCGCTGTCCTGCGCTTCCCCGACGACCTCGAAACCGCTCGCGCTCTGCAGGATGTGCCGCAGGCCGTCCCTGACGAGCGCGTGGTCGTCGGCAATGAGTACCCTGATCATGAAGGCACTTCTCCTTGCTGGATGGCGTGCAGCGGCAACGCCACGGTGATCGTGAAACCCGCGCCCGGCCGGTTGTCGATCGTCACCGTCCCGTCGAGCATGTGCGCGCGCTCGCGGATCCCGATCAGGCCGAACGACGGGCGGTTCTGCCCGTTGCGGGTGGGCTCCGGCGCGCCGTGACCGTTGTCCGCGATGCGCAGCATGCAATATCCGTCTTCCACTTTCAATGCCAGTTTCACGTTCGTCGCGTCCGAGTGCCGCGCGACGTTGGTCAGCGCCTCCTGCACGATGCGGAACAGCGTCGTCGCACCGGCGCCGGTGAACGCGGTATCGACGGGCGGCAGCTCACGGTCGACCGTGATCCGGTAGCGGCGCGTGAAATCGTTTGCAAGCCATTCGATCGCCGGAACGAGACCCAGGTCGTCGAGCATCACCGGCCGCAGGTCGGCCGCGATGCGCCGGACCGACGCAACGATCGAATCGATCAGGCGATGCATGCCGCCCAGCCGCTCGCGCACGCCGGTGTCGGGGGCGACGATGCCCGCGAGCCCCAGCTCGACGGCCGAAAGATCCATCTTGAGTGCGGTGAGCTGCTGGCCGAGGTCGTCGTGCAGTTCGCGCGCGATCCGTGTCTTCTCTTCCTCCCGCACGTTCTGCAGGTTGGCGGACAGCTCGCGCAGTTCCTCGCGCGACTGCTCGAGGGCGTTTTCCGCGCGTACCCGCTCGGTCACGTCGCGCAGCATGACCGTGTACAGCTTGCCGGTGCCGTCGCGAATCTGCGAGATCGACGCCTCGATCGGAAACTCGGTGCCGTCGGCGCGCAAGCCGAACAGCACGCGTTGCCGCCCCATCTGGCGCTCCGACACACCCGTCACGCCGAACTGCTCGACGTGTCGCGCATGCGCGGCGCGAAAGCGCTCGGGGATGAAGCGGGACAGCGGCGTACCGACCGCCTCCATCGCGCTGACGCCGAACACGTGTTCGGCGGCCGGGTTGAAGATCACGATCGTCTGACGCTCGTCGACGGTGATGACGGCCTCCATCGACGACCGGATGATGCCCATCATCCGGGCCTCGGTGGGTTGGCTGTCGCCGGCGCGGGCCAGCGCGCGTTTCGCGACGACCTGCCGCACGAGCGCGGCCAGCGTCAGCGAGAGCACGGTGCCGGCCAGCAGGACGGCCGTCGCGGCGCCGGCCGGGGCAGCGCGCGGCGCGCTGTAGCGCAGCGACAGCGGCGTGCCGCCGAACGTCAGCGTATCGGTTCGCGTGAGCACGTCGCGGGCGCCGGCGGCGCCGCCGACGACAAAGCCGGAACCGCCGGAATACGCGGGCGCCGCGGGATTGTCGGCCACGATTTCCACGCGCAGCGGATCGAGCAGGGAAGGATCGACGAGACGATCCGGATTCAGCGCGGCATAAACGTACCCGGTCGCCGTTGCGTGCCGCGGCCCGGACGCCGTGCCGTCCTCGGCATTGGCGTAGATCGGCAGGTAAAGCGTCAGCTCCATCCGGGCGGGCGTCGCACCGGTGCCGTCCTGGATCGCGTTCGCGGCAAGCGCGACCTCGCCGGTTTCCGCCGCGCGCTGCAGCGCCTGCCGGGTCGCCTGATCGTCCTCCGCGATGCTCGGCTCGATTCTCCCGATGCTGTGGACCGGCGACTGCAATCCGTCCAGATCGAGACCGGTGAGATAGCGGCGCCATGCGGCGCCAGATGGCGGCGCAGGCAGTGCCGATGCGAACCCTCGGGCGCCGTGCAATACGGCAGCGGCGCCGAGAAGACTGCGGCGGAGCGCGGCCGTCGCGCGCGTCGCGGATTGCTCGAACCTTGCGTGGGCGGCGTGTTGTGCGTCGTTCTGCAGTACCCGGGATGCGGCAAATGTCGCAACCAGGCCGAGCGCCAGCGTCAGCACCGCGGCCATGGCGGCATATCGCCCGGGCCGGGTCCGGTGTGGACCCGGCCCGGCCTTGAAGGGAGGCGCATTCACTGTCATTGCCGTTCATCCTGGCGGATTTCGTCGACGGCTGGCTGGCGGCGGGCCCGGACGCGGGGCACGAAAGGCGGGGCAGGCCGCAACTGCGATATCGCCCTGAATTGTGCGCGTTTTGCCGACGTTCGCCAATCGGGACCGACGCGCAAGAGGGCGGCGCCGCGCGGGTTTGACCCGCGTCAACGGAGCGTCGCCTGCGAGGATCAGACTGGCTTCACGAACCGGTCGACCCCTGACGACAACTGGGAGGCGTCATGTACCAAAGGATCTTTGCGGCGCTCGACGCCAGCCGTGGCGCGCGCCTCGCGCTCGACGAGGCGATCTCGCTCGCCCGCGAGTCGGGCGGTCTGGTCATCGCCATGTGCGTGGTGTCGGATGCGCCGCGGCTGGCCGACCAGCGCGACCTGGCCGGGCTGGACACGAACGAGGCCGCGGTCGCGGTCTCGGACGCGGAAACGGCGTTCCGGCTGTCCGGCGTACGCGGCATCGCGCACACGATCGACGCGCGCGGAGAGAACGTATCGGACGTGCTGGCGCGTGCCGCCGCCGAATGCGACGCGGACCTGATCGTGATGGGCACGCATGGCCGGCGCGGTTTCCGGCGCATGTTCGTCGGCAGCGTCGCCGAATCGCTGGTGCGCATCGCGGACCGGCCGGTGCTGGTCGTACGGGAGGGGCCGGGCGCGTGTGCCGGCATGTTGTGACGGTCGTGACGGGACGAGGGCAGCCGCGCGCGGCTGCCCCGTTTTCGTTCGCTCAGTGAGACAGCAGGACCGGCACCGTCATCGTTTCGAGGATCGTGCGCGTCGCGCCGCCCAGCACGCGTTCGTGCATGCGCGCATGACTGTACAGGCCCATCACCAGCAGATCCGCATGCAGGTCGGTCGCCCGGTTCAGCAGCGTCGCGCCCACGCTCACCGGCCGTTCGCGCGGCGTGCTCGAGAACGACGCGCGAATGCCGTGCCGTTCGAGATACGCGGCGACGTCGACACCCGCCGGCGTCTTGTCCGGATCGGGTTGCCCGCGGGTGACCGTCTCGACGTTGACGAAGCGCGCGCGGGCGAGCAGCGGCAGCGCGTCGGCCAGCGCGCGGGCGGCTTCGCGCCCGCCGTCCCAGCCGATCAGCACGTTCTCGCCGAGCGTGCGCACGTCGCCCGCGTAGGGCACGACGAGCGCCGGGCGTCCGCTGCCCATCACGACGTCCTCGACGAAATGACGTGCGACGTAGGTCAGCCGGTCGTCGGGGTCTTCCTGGCCGAGTACCAGAAAATCGGCATGGCGCGCGTGCAGGACCGCGGCGGCGGTCGCCTCGCCGGCCGGCGCCTGCCACTCGACTTCGTTGTGCCCCGCGCGCTCGGCGGCCGCGAGGAATCGCTCCTCGGCCTCCTTGCGCCGCTGTTCGCACAGGCGTTCGTAGACGGCCAGCTTCAGCGGTTCGTCCGGCCGCCGCAGCGGCTCGAGGAGGTCCTGGCAGACCACGTAGAGGCCGATCAGATGGGCGTTCCAGCGTCGCGCGAGCTGGAGCGCGAGGTCGACGCGCGTCGCACAGCGCTCGCTGTCGTCGAGATGGACGAGCAGGGTCTTGTAGCTCATGACGGCTCCTTTTCGGTTGATGCCGCGGTGGTTTCGGCGGGCGCCTGCCCGGCGCAGCTCGCCGGTATCGTCAGGACCGGGCACGTGGCCTGACGCAGCACGCGCTCGGCCACGCTGCCGAGGAACATGCGCCGGAACCCGCGCCGGCCATGCGTGCCGATCACGACCAGGTCGGCGCCGATCTCGCCGGCGAGACCGACGATCCGGTGCGCAACGTCTTCGCCGGCCGGCGCGACGTTGGAGATCTGCGGCGTGCCGGCCACGTCGCGCGCTTTCATGCGGCGTGCCGCGTCATCCGTGACGCGCAGTCCTTCCTCGCGGAATGCATCGATCAGGATCGACGGATCGTATCCGTACGTGTCGTAGGCCGGCACCAGGAAGTCGACGACGTAGACCGGGGTCAGCCGCGCACCCGTCTGCGCCGCGAGGTTCAGCGCGGCGTCGAGTGCGCGGGACGACGTATCGCTGCCGTCGAGCGCGACCAGAATGTTCGAGTACATGACGTTTCCCTTCAACGGATGCCGATGGAACCATCATCGGCGCGTATGCGCCGCTCGCGCTGATCTGGATCAAGCGTCGCGATTGGCGCGCAGCACGCGCACCGCGGCGCGCGCCGCGACCCACGCCTCGTTGGTCGGCTCGACGACCACCGTGACCGCACTCGACGCGCACGACACGACGTGCGCATGATCGGCATTCGCGCGCGCGTCGAGCGCGATGCCGAGCCAGCCGAGCGACGCGCAGATCCGCTCGCGCAACACCGCCGAGTGTTCGCCGATGCCGGCCGTGAAGACCAGCATGTCGAGGCCGCCGAGCAGCGCGGTCAGCGCGCCCGTCTCGCGCACGATGCGATGGACGTACAGCGCCAGCGCATCGCGGGCGGCTTCGTCCCCGGCCGCCTCGCGCGCGAGCAGCACGCGCGGGTCGCCCGACGCGCCCGATACGCCCTTGAGCCCCGATTCGTGATACAGCATGTGTCCCAGCTCGTCGCCGGACAGCTTGCCGGCCTCGAGCAGGTGCAGGACGACACCGGGATCGAGCGTTCCGCAGCGGGTGCTCATCATCAATCCGTCGAGCGCGGAGAAGCCCATGGTCGTCGCGACGCTGCGGCAGTCGCGCAGCGCGCACAGGCTCGCGCCGCTGCCGAGATGGGCGGCGATCACGCGGCCGTGCGCACGGGCGCCGAACGACTCGTCGAGCGCGACGGACATGTATTCGTACGACAGCCCATGGAATCCGTAGCGGCGCACGCCCTGGTCGAACCACGCATGCGGCAGCGGCAGCAGCTGCTCGACGCGCGGCAGCGTGCGATGAAACGCCGTGTCGAACACGGCGATCTGCGGGACGTCCGGAAACGCGTCGCGCAGCACGTCGATCGCATCGAGGCTGTGCGGCTGATGCAGCGGCGCGAGCGGCGTCAGCGTGCGCAGCGCGTCCAGCACGTCGTCGTCGACGACCGTCGGCTCCACGTAGCGTGCGCCGCCGTGCACGACGCGATGCGCGATCGCGCCCAGCGCGACGTGCGGCAACTTCACGCGGATCCACGCCGCGATCTGCGCGAGCACGGCGCGGTAGGGATCGTCCGCCGTGCCGAGCGGCAGCGAACCGTCCGGCTCGGCGTCGAAGCGGATCGACACGCTGTTGCCGGCCGCGACCGCTTCGCCCTCGTGCAGCGGCCGCCGCGCGGGGTCGCCGTGCGGCGGGCAGGCAAAGAGCGCGAACTTCACGCTCGACGAACCGGCATTGACGACGAGCAGGGCGAGCGTACGCATCGGCCGGCTCAGTGCGACATCAGGACCGGCAGCGTCATCGACGCCAGCACCGTGCGGGTGGCGCCGCCCATCACCAGCTCGCGCCAGCGCGGATGGCCGTAGGCGCCCATCACGAGGAGGTCGGAACCCGTTTCATAAGCACGCGACAGCAACGTATCGCCGACCGCGGGGCCGGCGCCGGCATCGATGTCGAGCACGTTCACGTCGCGTGCGTGGCGCGCCAGCATCAGCGCGGCGTCGGCGGCCGGAATGCGCGTGGCCGCCGCTTCCGAAGCGCCGTCGACCACGGCCGCGACCGTCGTGCGCTTCGCGTGTTCGAGAAAGGGCAGCGCGTCGTGCGCGGCGCGGGCCGCTTCCCGGCTGCCGTCCCACGCGATGAACACCCGTTCGCCGACCGACGGGAATTCGCCCGCGCACGGGACGAACAGCACCGGGCGGCCGGCGGACAACACGAGGTTCTCCGGAAACTGGTCGTCGATGTAGGTCTCGGGATCGTTCGGGTCGCTCTGGCCCGCGATCACGAGGTCGGCCAGGCGTGCGGCGCGCGGCACGGCCAGGTTCGCGCGCTCGTCGGCTCGCACCCACGCGGCCGGCACTTTCGCGCGGGCCGTCTCGGCGTGGAACAGGCGTTCCAGCGCGGCGAGCCGCTCGTCGCGCTGTTCGCGGCGCTCACGGAAGTAATCGGCGGACCCGGCCATCACGTAGAACGAATGCGGCTCCGGCGTGTAGACCGCGAACAGGCCGGTCAGGTGCGCACCGAAGCGCCGCGCGAGGCGCAATGCGAACTCGAGGCGCGAATGCGCGCGGGCGCTCGTATCGAGGTGCACGACCATGCTCTTGTAGCTCATCGGAATCGCTCCATCGACGGGGGAACCGCCAGTGCAATCCAGTCTACGGAGCAGGGTTTCCGAGTACTTGACTCAGATCAACGGCTCCCCTGCGCGATGCCCGCACAGTGAAGCGGTCGCGGTGCCGATCCCGGGCAGGCGGCACGAGGCGCGATGCCAACCCATTGACCGGATCGAACGAGGGACGCCGATGAGTACGTACGCTTTGACGACACCGAACGACGCTTGCCGCGCGGGCTGCGATCTCGCGCTGCGCATGGTCGCGCTGAATAGCGACTGGCAGCATGAATGGCATGCGCTGGCAGGGCGGCGCATCGAGCGGGACCGCGCCGCGGTTCGCCACCTGCAGCAGGCGCTGGCGGACACGAACGAGTGGCCGGCCTTCGGCGAGGCGACCCGGCAGGTGATGCGCGACTACGCGATCGCGAGCGTCGCGATCTGGCAGGATGCCGCCGAGCTGTGCATGCGTGCGCAATACGAGAACGCCGGCGCATGGCGCACCTGGTTGCGCGAATACGGCGCGGGCGCGATGTCGCGTTATCAGACCGACTGGCTGCCCGACCTGGGGCGACTGGCCGTGGTCAACGAAGCCAGCATGCCGTGGGCCGACTGGATGACGGCGCTGGAGCGCGGGATCGAGGACGCGAACGACGGGGCGCCGGTTGCCGTGCGCCGCCTGAACGGCACGACCGGCGCGCAGGAGAACGACCATGTGTGCTGACCGGGTCGCGTTCGTCACGGGCGGCATGGGGGGCCTCGGCGCCGCGATCAGCCGTCGCCTGCACGATGCAGGCATGACGGTGGCGGTGTCGCATACGGAGCGCAACGACCACGTCGCGACGTGGCTCACGCACGAACGCGAGGCGGGCAGGACGTTCCACGCGTTCGAGGTCGACGTCGCCGACTACGATTCGTGCCAGCACTGCGCGGCACGCGTGCTGGCCGAGTTCGGGCGCGTCGACGTGCTCGTCAACAACGCCGGCGTCACGCAGGACGCCACCTTCGTGAAGATGACCAAGAGCATGTGGGACGCGGTGCTGCGCACCAACCTCGACGGCATGTTCAACATGACGAAGCCGTTCGTGCCGGGCATGATCGAGGCGGGCTTCGGGCGGATCGTGAACATCGGCTCGGTGAACGGTTCGCGCGGCGCATACGGGCAGGCGAACTACGCGGCCGCGAAGGCCGGCATCCACGGCTTCACGAAGGCGCTGGCGCTCGAGCTCGCGCGCCACGGCGTGACGGTCAACACGGTGGCCCCGGGCTATCTGGCCACCGCGATGCTCGAGACGGTGCCGAAGGAAGTGCTCGACACGAAGATCCTGCCGCAGATCCCGGTCGGCCGCCTCGGCAATCCCGGCGAGATCGCCGAGCTCGTCGCGTTCCTGTGTTCCGACGCGGGGGCGTTCGCGACCGGCGCGGAATTCGATGTCAACGGCGGCATGCACATGCGATGAACGCATCCGTCATGCGCATGCCGATCGAGCACGAGTCGATGCGGCCAACGGCTACGAACGCACCGGCGTCGAGTTCGGCCGGATGCACACCGGTCCGGCTGTCGCCCGCCGAACAATGGAACCGCGCCGCGCATGCGAACGTGGCCGCGATGACCTTCGGGCTGTCGCCCGTGTCGCTCGCGCTGGCCACGCTCGACTGGGGCGCGCATCTGGCCGTGTCGCCGGGAAAATGCTTCGAGCTTGCGACGCAGGCGTGGCTGGCTGCCGTGGCACCCGCGGCCAACCCGGAAGGCGAAGGCGAGGGCGAGGCCGACGATGCCGGCGCGGGCGGCTTGGCCGTGCACGCCGGGCAGGCCGATGCGCGCTTCGCCGCGCCCGCGTGGTCCGGATGGCCGTTTCGCGCGTATCGCGACGGCTTCCTGTCGATCCAGCGCTGGTGGCGCGACGCGACGCGCGGCGTGCCGGGCGTCGAACGGCACCACGAGGAGCTGGTCGGATTCGCTGCGCGACAGTGGCTCGACGCATGCTCGCCGGGCAATTTCCTCGCGACCAACCCGGTCGTGCTCGACGCGACGATGCGCAGCGGCGGCGCGAATCTCGCGGCAGGCTGGCGGCACTGGCTGGAAGACGCGCACGCGCTGCTCGAGCGCACGCACGGCACGCGGGCCCGCGACACGCGCACCTATCTGCCGGGGCGCGACGTGGCGATCACGCCGGGCCGCGTCGTCTGGCGCAACGCGTTGTGCGAGCTGCTGCAATACGACCCGACGACGGCCGGCGTGGCACGCGAGCCGATCCTGATCGTGCCGTCGTGGATCATGAAGTACTACATCCTCGACCTGCAGCCGCACGATTCGCTGATCCGCTTCCTGGTCGATGCCGGCTACACGGTGTTTGCCGTGTCGTGGCGCAATCCGGGTGCGGAAGCGCGCGAGCTCGGGCTCGACGATTATCTGCGCGACGGGTGCATGGCGGCGCTCGGCGCCGCCGGCTCGATCTGCGGCGAAGCGGTCCACGCGGTCGGCTACTGCCTCGGCGGCACGCTGCTGGCGATCGGCGCGGCGGCGCTCGCGCGCGACGGCCGCCAACACGAGGCGTTGCGCTCCGTCACGTTGCTCGCGGCCCAGACCGATTTCAGCGAACCCGGCGAACTCGGCCTCTTCATCGACGCGAGCGAACTGTCCGCGCTCGATGCGCTGATGTGGCGGCAGGGCTACCTGGACGGCGCGCAGATGTCCGCCGCGTTCCAGCTGCTGAACGCGCGCGACCTGATCTGGTCGCGCATGATGAGCGAATACCTGCTCGGCACGCGCACGAAGCCGAACGACCTGATGTCGTGGAACGAGGACACCACGCGCATGCCGTACCGGATGCATACCGAATACCTGACGCGCCTCTTTCTCGACAACGATCTCGCGGCCGGCCGCTACTGCGTCGACGGGCGGCCGGTCGCGCTGTCGGATATCGACGTGCCGACATTCGTGGTCGGGACCGAGCGCGATCACGTGTCGCCCTGGCGTTCCGTCTACAAGCTCCATCTGCTCACGCACCACGCGCTGACGTTCGTGCTGACCTCCGGCGGCCACAATGCCGGGATCGTGTCCGAACCCGGCCATCCGGGACGCCACTATCGCTGCGCGACGCGCGAGCCCGGCGCGCCTTACCGCAACCGGCGCGACTTCGTGAGCGAAACGCCCGCGCTCGACGGATCGTGGTGGACGTGCTGGCGCGACTGGCTGCACGCGCATTCGTCGGGCGAGGTGCCCGCACGCGTGCCGGCGGCCGGCTTCGGCGCGGCGCCCGGCAGCTACGTGCTGGAGACCTGAATATGAACCTGAACCTGCATCCGGATCCGTCCGCCGGCGCGTGCCTGCCCGGCCTGTTGCCGCGCGCGGACGGCGAACTGCCAGCCCTGATCGCGCGTGCGCGCCATGCGCCGCCGCTGACGGTGGCCGTCGTGCATCCGTGCGACACGGCCAGCCTCGTCGCGCTTGCCGCGCTCAACGCGTCGCCGCTGGGCGCATCGATCGAACCGCTGATCGTCGCGCCGCGCGCGAAGGTGTTGCGCGTGGCGAGCGAGGCGGGCGTCGATCTCGCGAAATGGACGATCGAGGACGTTCCCCACAGCCACGCGGCGGCGGCCCGCGCGGTGGCACTCGCGGCGTCGGGCCGCGCCGGCGCGCTGATGAAGGGCAGCCTGCATACGGACGAGCTGATGGGGGCCGTCGTCGCCGCGGAATCGGGCCTGCGCACCGACAAGCGCATGTCTCACTGCTTCCTGATCGAGGCGCCGGCGTATCCGCGGCCGTTCATCCTGACCGATGCCGCGGTGAACATCGCACCGGATCTCGCGCAGAAGGCGGCCATCACGCAGAACGCGATCGACGTCGCGCATGCGCTGGGCGTCGCGCGCCCGCGCGTCGCGGTGCTGTGCGCGGTCGAGACCGTCAATCCGGCGATGCGTTCGACGCTCGACGCGGCGGCCCTCGCGAAGATGGCCGAGCGCGGGCAGATCACGGGGGCGGTCGTCGACGGCCCGCTCGCGTTCGACAACGCGATATCGCAACGGGCCGCGCGCGAGAAGGGGATCGACTCGCCGGTTGCCGGCCGTGCCGACATCCTCGTCGTGCCCGATATCGAAGCGGGCAACATGCTCGCGAAACAGCTCGAATACCTGGGCGGCGCCGCGAACGCGGGCGTCGTCGTGGGCGCGCGCGTGCCGATCGTGCTGACGAGCCGCGCCGACGGCGTCGCCGTCCGGATCGCGTCCTGCGCGCTCGCGGTGTTGCTGGCGCAAGTCCGGCATGACGCCGCCCCGATGCCTGAACAGGCCCCCCTTTCGATGGAGGAATTGCGATGAAAGCACTCGTGTACCACGGCCCCGGGCGCAAGGCGCTCGAACGGCGGCCCAAACCGGAACTGCAGTCGCCCACCGACGCGATCGTCCGCGTGACGCGCACGACGATCTGCGGCACCGATCTGCACATCCTCAAGGGCGACGTGCCGACGTGCGAACCGGGCCGCGTTCTCGGCCATGAAGGCGTGGGCATCGTCGAGCAGGTCGGCGCGGCGGTCGATTCGCTGAAGCCGGGCGACCACGTGCTGATTTCGTGCATCTCGTCGTGCGGACGCTGCGAGTACTGCCGCCGCGGACTGTATTCGCATTGCACGACCGGCGGCTGGATCCTCGGCAACCGGATCGACGGCACGCAGGCCGAGTTCGTGCGCATCCCGCATGCGCCGACCAGCCTGTACCGGATCCCGGCCGGCGCGGACGAGGACGCGCTCGTGATGCTGTCCGACATCCTGCCGACCGGATTCGAATGCGGCGTGCTGAACGGCAAGGTGCAGCCGGGCTGCTCGGTCGCGATCGTCGGCGCGGGGCCGATCGGGCTGGCCGCGCTGCTGACCGCGCAGTTCTATTCGCCCGCGCGGATCATCATGATCGACCCGGACGGCAACCGGCTCGAGGTCGCGCGGCGCTTCGGCGCGACCGACTGCATCGACGGCCACGGCGGCGACCCGGTCGCGCAAGTGATGAAGCTGACCGACGGCGTGGGCGTGGATTGCGCGATCGAAGCGGTCGGCATTCCGGCGACGTTCGAGATGTGCACGGCGCTCGTGGCGCCTGGCGGGGTCGTCGCGAACGTCGGCGTGCACGGCGTCAAGGCCGATCTGCACCTCGAGAAGCTGTGGGATCGCAACATCTCGATCACGACGCGGCTCGTCGACACGGTCAGCACGCCGATGCTGCTGAAGACGGTAGGCGCCGGGCGTCTCGATCCGGCGCGCCTGATCACGCACCGGTTCTCGCTCGACGACGTGGAAAGCGCGTACGACACGTTCGGGCGCGCCGCGCAGACCCACGCGCTGAAGGTCATCATCGAAATCGGCTGAATGCCGGGCCGCGCGTGGCGGAAACCGGGTGCTTCCGCCGCCCGTCACGCGCGGCAGGCGTTGCGCCGGCAGTCAGGACGACAGCGCGGTGGGTTCCCGCGTGTTGTTTGATTCAATCGCGTCCAGATCGACGCACTGCTCGTAGGTCGGCACCTCGCACGGCCAATGCAGGCGCTCCGAGATGCGCCGGCGCATCGCATCCGCGGCAGCGGGTTCGCCATGCGTGACGAAGGTCCGCACGGGCGCGCCCTGCATCGTGCCGAGCCACTTCAGGATCTCTTCGTAGTCGGCATGGGCCGACAGCGTCGTGATCGACTCGACCTGCGCGCGCACGCGCACGTACTCGCCGTGAATCTTCAGCGTCGGCTCGTGCGCGGCGAGCGCCGCGCCGCGCGTGCCGGCGGCCTGGTAGCCTACCAGCGCGATCGTGTTGCGCGCATCGGGCGCATGGCGGCTCAGGTGATGCAGCACGCGCCCTCCGGTCGCCATCCCGCTGCCGGCGATGATGACCATCGGGCCGTGGTGTTCGGCGATCGCCTTGGACTGCTCGACCGAGCGGATCATCGTGGCCGCGTGGCCGAGCGCATTCGCTTCGGAGGCCGTCAGCCGGTGTTCGAGGATATGGTGGCGATAGATTTCGGTCACGTCCGTCGCCATCGGGCTGTCGACGAACACCGGGACGCGCGCCATGCGGCCGGCCGCCTTCAGCCGCGCGATGTAGTGCAGGATCTCCTGCGCGCGGCCGACGGTGAAGCAGGGCATCACGACGACCCCGCCGCGCGCGAAGGTCTTGTCGAACATCTCGGCCAGCTCGTTTTCGGGATCCGACGCCGGATGCAGCCGGTCGCCGTACGTCGATTCGACCACCAGGTAGTCGGCATGCGCGGGCGGTCGCGGCGGTTGCATGATCGGGTCGTGATACCGGCCGAGATCGCCGGAGAACGCGAGCACCTTGTGATCCCAGTGCATCACGACGCTCGCCGCGCCGAGGATGTGCCCGGCCGGCAGCAGGCGGAACGACAGGCTGCCGCCCAGCGCGGTGCATTCGTCGAACGCGACGGGTTGCAGCAGGCGCAGCGCGCGCTGCGCGTCGTCCAGCGTGTAGAGCGGTTGCGCGGGATGATGCTTCGAATAACCGTGCCGGTTCGCGAAGTCGGCTTCCTCCTCCTGCAGCCGCGCGCTGTCGCGCAGCATGATGTCGCAGAGTTCGGCCGTGGCCGCCGTGCAGTACACCGGCCCGCGATAGCCTTCGCGGGCCAGCACCGGGAGATAGCCGGTGTGATCGAGATGCGCGTGCGTGAGCACGACCGCGTCCAGCGTGTCGGGCGCGAACGGCAGCGCGCGCCAGTTGCGCAGCCGCAGGTTCTTGGTCCCCTGGAACAGGCCGCAATCGACCAGGACGCGCCGGCCGCCGTGCTCGAGCAGATATTTCGAGCCGGTCACGGTTTCGGTCGCACCGAGAAAAGTCAGTTTCATGGGTTGCCTCCCCGGGAGTCGACGGAACAGTAAGTCGATTACATCCCGAACGCGCGCGCGGCGGTTGACCGAAATCACGAATGGCGGGATTCCGATGACGAACGGCTCGAACGCGACGCGTAAGATGCCGCTTGCGATGCCCCGAATGCAATGCGTCCGGCCGGTGCCGCTAACGCCCGGGCGGCGCCGGATCCAGCTGCGCGACGAACGCCACGATGCCCGACACCAGCGCAACGATCGCGTACGGCACGACCCGCTCGTCGATCAGCATCGCATGCACGACGCCCAGCAGCGACGCGAGTGCGATGAATACGCAGAGCGTCGCGAACGCGTTTCGGTATCGCAGGCCCATCATGACGTTCTCCCGGGAAGCGGCCGCCGTGGACGGCGTTGCCGTCGGCGCATGCCATCGGTTGCGCAAGACATGTGCCATGATCGCGTGCCGCGCGCCGGCGCGATTGATCTGTATCAACCGACGAATCCCGGCATCACGGAATCGACGCGCCGCTCAAGTCATCTGACCAATCGTCTTGCGGAAGCGCGTCAGCGACAGCAGGAACAGCACGCAACCGATCGCGAACAGCGCCGCGAACTGGGCCCACACCGCCTCGAACCCGGCACCGCGATACAGGATGCGTTGCGCGAGTTCGACGAAATGCGTGGTCGGCGCGGCCAGCATGATGTCCTGCACGACGGGCGGCATGCTTTCGCGCGGCGTCAGGCCGCCCGACAACAATTGCAGCGGCAGCAGCACGAGGACGAGCAGCATGCCGAACTGCGGCATGCTGCGCACGAGCGTCGCGAGAAAGATCCCCATCGACGTCGTCGCGAACAGGTGCAACGCCATGCCGGCCACGAACAGCGGCACCGATCCCGGAATCGGCACGTGCAGCGCGCCGCCCACGACGAACGTCAGCGACGCGACGGCCGCCGCCGCGACGACGAGCCCCATCGACCAGACCTTCGCGAGCATGATTTCCGCCGCGGTCACCGGCATGACGAGCAGATGCTCGATCGTGCCGTGCTCGCGCTCGCGAATCAGCGCGGCGCCGGTGAGGATCATCGACAGCATCGTCACGTTGTTGATCAGTTCCATCAGCGCGCCGAACCAGACTTCGTCGAGATTCGGGTTGAAGCGCATCCGCATCGCGAGATCGACGGGCGGCAAGGACGTGCCGCGATGGCGCCGCACGAACGCATCGATCTCGCCCGACACGATCTGCTGCACGTAACCGCCGCCGGTGAACGCCTGCGTCATGCGGGTCGCATCGACGTTGAGCTGGACCGTCGCGTGACGGCCGGCGAGCACGTCGCGCTGGAAGTCCGGCGGAATGTCGAGCGAGAACGTGTAGTCGCCGTTGTCGAGCCCGCGATCGGCCGCGCCGGCGTCGACGAGCGGGGGCGGCGCGAACTGCGGCGGGAAGAACGCCGCCGCGATGCGCGCCGACAGCGGCGACGCATCCTCGTCGACGATCGCGATCGGCACCTTGTGCAGCGTTTCCGGGCGCGCGGTGGCCGCGACGTAGATCGACGCGCTGAACGTGTAGACGATCAGCGCGAGCAGGATCGGGTCGCGGGCGAGGCTCCACAGTTCCTTGACCCCGAGCCGGAAAATGACGAGCAGGCGCGACATGGTCAACGCTCCTGCTTGCGCAGCAGCACGCCGGTCATGACCAGGATGACCGGCGCGGCCGCGAGCATCGGCCAGAACTGGGACGACAGGTCGGCCAGCCCGAGCGCCTTGTTGTAGACGCCGCGGCTGATCGCGAGCATGTAGGTGGCCGGATAGACGGTGCCGACCCACTTGCCGCTGCCCTCGAGCGACGACAGCGGCGTGAGCAGGCCCGAGAACTGCACGACGGGAATCAGCGTGCCGACGATCGTCATGAAGATCGCGGCGATCTGGCTGCGGGTAAACGTCGACGCGAACAGCCCGATGCCGGTGGCCACGACGTTGAAGATCAGCACCGCGGCCGCCAGCGTCGCGAAACTGCCCTTGATCCGCACGCCGAACACGAGGTCGGCCAGCACGACCATCAGCAGGAAGTTCAGCATGGCCAGCATCACGTACGGCGCCTGCTTGCCGAGCAGGAATTCGGCCCGCGTGACGGGCGTCACGTACAGGTTGACGATCGACCCGAGCTCCCGTTCCCGCACGACGGCGAGCGCCGTCAGCATCGCGGGCAGCATCAGCAGCAGCATCGGCATGATCGCGGGAATCATGGCCGGCAGGCTCTTGACGTCCGGGTTGTAGCGATAGCGGATCGCGATGTCGACGGCCGGCGCGAGCGACACGCCGAGCCGGCGCTTCGCCTGGTCGCGCAGCCAGTTTTCGTGCATGCCGGCCACGTAGCCGCGGATCGTCTCCGCGCGCATCGGCATCGCGCCGTCGACCCATGCGCCGATCTCCACGCGGCGGCCGCGCGCGACGTCGCGCGCGAAACCGGGCGGGATCTCGAGCGCGAGCGACAGCTGGCCGTTGCGCATGCGGCGCTCGATGTCGCGGTCGTCGGCGAGCGGCGCGCGCGGCACGAAGTAGCGGGAACCGGCGAGGTTCTGCGCATAGTCCTGGCTCAGGATCGACTGATCGCGGTCGAGCACCGCGAACGTCAGGTTGTCGACGTCGAGACTGATCCCGATGCTGATCACGCACATCAGCACGAGCGAGCCGAACAGCGCCAGCGTCGCGCGCAACGGGTCGCGTCGCAGCTCCAGCACTTCGCGCCACAGATAGCTGCCGGCGCGCGCCGGCTGAACCATGCCGCCCACGACCGCCGCCGGCCGCCGCGGGTGGCGCGGTCGCCGCGGGCGGCGCGGCGAGCCAGGTCGGCGTCGGACGGCGCATCGCGGCGACCGTCCGCCCATCCGCTTTCTGCGCGTCGCTCAGGTAGCCGATGAACGCGTCCTCGAGCGTGGCGGCGCCGCGCAGGCGCACCAGTTCCTCGGGCGCGGCGCTCGCGAGCACGCGGCCCGCATGCATCAGCGAGATGCGGTCGCAGCGCGCGGCCTCGTTCATGAAGTGCGTCGAAATGAAGATGGTGACGCGATCGTTGCGCGCGAGCTCGATCATCAGCCGCCAGAAGTCGTCCCGCGCGACCGGATCCACGCCCGACGTCGGTTCGTCGAGGATCAGCAGCTCGGGCTTGTGCACCATCGCCACCGCGAGCGAGAGCCGCTGCCGCATGCCGAGCGGCAGGCGCTCGGGCAGCGCGTCGAGGGCGTCGGCCAGCCCGAAGCGCGCGACCATTTCGGTCACGCGCGCGGGCACGTCCGCCTCCGGCACGCCGAACAGGCGCGCGTGCAGCACGAGGTTCTGCCGGACGGTCAGTTCGCCGTAGAGCGAAAACCCTTGCGACATGTAGCCGACGCGCCGGCGCGTGTCGATGTCGTTCGCGGCGACCGGGCGGCCGAACAGCGTCGCCGTGCCGTCCGACGCGGGCAGCAGGCCGGTGAGCATCTTCATGGTCGTCGACTTGCCGCAGCCGTTGGAGCCGAGAAAGCCGAAGATTTCGCCGCGGCGGATCTGCAGGCTCACGTGGTCGACCGCGACGAAATCGCCGAACCGCATCGTCAGCCCGTCCGCCTCGATCGCGTAGCCGGCCGCCCGATCGGCCTGGAACGGCGCGATCACGACCGGCTGGTGTCCGTGCCGGCGCGCCTCCGGGAGCAGCGCGATGAACGCGGCTTCCAGCGTGTCGCAACCGGTGCGCTCCAACAGCTCGCCGGGGCTGCCGGTTGCCAGCACGCGGCCGGCGTCCATCGCGATCAGCCGGTCGAACCGGCGGGCCTCGTCCATGTACGCGGTGGCGACCAGCACGCTCATCGCCGGGCGGGCGGCGCGAATGCGGCCGATCAGCTCCCAGAACTGCGCGCGCGACAGCGGATCGACGCCGGTCGTCGGCTCGTCGAGGATCAGCAGGTCGGGATCGTGGATCAACGCGCAGCACAGGCCGAGCTTCTGCTTCATGCCGCCGGACAACTTGCCGGCCGGGCGGTCCAGGAACGGCTGCAGCCCGGTGCTGCGCGTCAGCGCGTCGATCCTTCGGCGCCGCTCCGCCGCATCGTGGCCGAACAGGCGCGCGAAGAACTGCAGGTTTTCCTCGACCGACAGCGTCGCGTACAGGTTGCGGCCAAGGCCTTGCGGCATGTAGGCGATGCGCCGGCACACGCGCGCGCGATGGCGGCGCGACGACAGGTCGCCGTCGAGCGTCCATACGCGGCCCTGCTGGATCGCGCGCGCGCCGGAAACGAGCGCGAGCAGGCTCGACTTGCCGACGCCGTCCGGCCCGATCAGCCCGATCATGCGGCCGGCCGGGATATCGAGCGTCAGGTCGTCGAGCGCGGCCTTGTCGCCGTAGCGCAGCGAGACGCCGGACAGCCGTGCGACCCAGCCCGGATCGGCCGACACCGGCGCAGCGCCGGTCGCGCCGGCATCCGTCTCGACGGGCGGCGCCGCTTTCATTGCGGCACCCTGATCGCGAGGCGATCCGGCCAGCCCGCGTGCGGGTCGGTCTTCAGCCACGCCACGCCCGGCAAGCCGGTCTTGACGAGCTTCAGGTGGCGCTGCAACAGGTCGCGATCGATGCGTGCCTTCACCCGGAACATCAGCTTCTGCCGCTCGGTGGCCGTTTCGACCGTCTTCGGCGTGAACTGCGCGGTGCTCGACACATAGGACACGCGGGCCGGAATCACGTATTCCGGTGCCGCATCGAGCACGATCCGCACGTCGGCGCCGAGCGGGACCCGGCCGACGGCCGCTTCGGGCAGGAAGAACGTCATGTACACGTCGGACAGGTCGACGACGTTGAGCACCTTGCCGCCTGCCGGCAGGACTTCGCCCGACTCGGCGATCCGGTACTGGACGCGCCCGTCGCGCGGCGAGGTCAGTTCGCTGTCCGAAAGGTCGGCCCGCACGCGCGCCACGGTCGCCTGCGCGGCCGTCACGGCCGAGCGCGCCGCGACGAGCTGGGCCTGCGTGGCGTCGATCGCGGCCTGAGCGGCTTCCACCTGGGCCCGCGCGGCATTCACGGTCGCGCGCAGGCTGCCGGCGCGCGCGCGATCGTCGTCCAGTTCCTGCATCGACGACGCGCCGTCGCGCGACAGCGTTTCGGACCGCGCGAGCCGCCGCGTGGCCGCGTCCAGCTCGCTTTCCCGCTGCACGACGACGGCCGCGGCCGCGGCCTTGTCGCTGCGGCGCTGCGCGACCTGCGCGTCGATGCTCGCCGCGGTGTTCACCGCCTGCTGCTCGCGCGCCCGTGCCTCGTCGAGCTGCGCCTGCAGGACGACGACGTCCATGCGTGCGAGCGGCTGGCCGGCCGTCACGAAGTCGCCTTCGTCGACGAGCATCGCGGTAATGCGCCCCGGCAGCTTGGTCGCGACGTCGATTTCGGTCGCCTCGATGCGGCCGTTGCCGCTGACGAGCCCCGCGTCCGCCTGGCCGTCGTGCCAGCGCGTCCACCCGTAATACGCGAGGCCGATCGCAAGCACGGCCGCACCGATACCGATCAGAAGAGGGCGCGGGATGGTTTTCATGGTGTGTTGTCCGAGTCTGTCGAAAGGGGCGCCGTTGCCGCGGCAGTCTTGCCGGTGTCGATCACGCCGCCGCCGAGCGCGCCGTACAGCGCGACGCGGCTCGACAGCAGCGCACGACGGGTCGTGACCAGCTGCTGCTCGGCGTTCATCAGGTCCCGCTGCGCATCGAGCACCTCGAGGAAGCGGGTCGCCCCGCTGTCGTAGCGCAGCTTCGCGAGGCGCGCCCGCTCGGCCTGCGACGCCAGCGTGGCGCGCTCGATGGCGACCTGGTCGGCGAGCCAATGGCGCGCGGCGAGCGCATCGGACACGTCGCGGAACGCGCGCTGCAGCGTCTGTTCGTAGCGGGCGAGCGCTTCTTCGCGTTGCGCGCGCGCCAGTGCGAGATTCGACCGGTTGCGGCCGCCGTCGACGAGCGGCAGCGTGACGTTGGGAATCACCGACCACACGCCGGACCCCGACGACAGCAGGTCGTGCAGCGCGCTGCTTCCCGAACCGATCGCACTCGTCAACGCGATGCGCGGAAAGAATGCCGCGCGCGCCGCGCCGATGTTCGCGCGGCTCGCCTGCAGTTCGCGCTCCGCCGCAATCACGTCCGGGCGCCGGGTCAGCAGCGACGAGGGCAGGCCGGGGGTTAGCGACGGCAGCACCGCGCCGTCGTCGAGCGCGAGCGGCGTGGCGCCCAGCGCCGGCGGCGCACCGACGAGCAACGCCAGCGCATCGGCTGCCGTCGCGCGGGCCTGCTGCAACTGCACGCCGAGCGATTCCGCCTGCTGCAGCAGGATCTCCGATTGCGTGAGATCGAGGCGCGAGATCGCGCCGGCCGCGTGACGAAGCCGGAAAATCCGCAGCGATTCGCGGCGGGTGTCGATCGTCGCGCGGGTCAGCGCGATGCGTTCGTCGATCTCGCACAGGGTCAGATACGCGTCCGCGACACCGGTGACGACGCTCAGCGTCACCGCCTGCCTGGCTGCGTCGCTCGCGAGGTAGCGCTGAAGCGCTGCTTCCTTCAGGTTGCGCACGCGGCCCCAGAAATCGATCTCCCATTGCGTCTCGGCCAGCTGGACTTGATAGACCTGGCCGATGACGGGCGCCGGAGTGAGAAAGCCGCCCGGCGTGCGAAACCGCGCGTAGGCCGCGCCCGCACCGATGGTCGGCCATTGATCCGCGCCGCGGATGCCGTACACCGCGCGAGCCTGCTCGACGCGTGCGACCGCCGCGCGCAGATCCCGGTTGTCGGCGAGCGCCTGGCCGATCAGTGCGCGCAGGCGCGGGTCGACGAAGTAAGCCTGCCAGTCGGGCACGGGCGCGGCGGGTGTCGCGTCGGCGGACGGCTCCGGAAAGGACGCGGGAATCGGTGCGGCGGGACGCTCGTCCGGTGGCGCAAGCGACAGGCAGCCCGACAGCAGCCCCATGCCCGCCGCCAGCGCAATGGCACGCATGCGCCGCACGACGGCAGGATGACAGCGAACGGGAGGCGCGGCAGCGCGCATGGAATGCCTCGTCGAATACGGAAATGCGGGAATTCGGGATGGCGCCGCCCGCGGGGCGTCGCCGATTCGGATTCACTTATATCCGACGATTACCGGGTTTCCCCTTGATCTGGGTCACTTGGGCGGGGATGCGTTTCGAGGGGCTGCTCGCTTGACGCGCGTGCCCGATCAATGCCCAGGAACCGGCATGCGCCCCATGCACCGGCCCCGCTTCGCGGAATGAACCGGTTAGGTAATTTGGTGCGCCGGCGCGCGCTGCGAGGGCAGCCGCTGGCGCCGGTGCCGGCCCACGCACCGAAATGGGGAATGCGGTGCGCCGGAATTTCCGTCGACTGCCGGTAAGGCAAGCGTTTCACGGCGGTGGCCCGGTTTTTGCTGGAGTACCCGCGGCCGCGCAACGGTTGCGCGCTGCCCGACGACATACCAGACAAGGAAGATTCACCGTGAGCCCGACGACTCGACCGTTCCCCCGACGCACCTGGCTGGCTGCGCTGATCGCCGCCCCCGTGATGGCGCTGTTCGCCGCTGCGCCGGCGCATGCCGACGCGCTCGACACCATCGCGAAAAACGGCGCGCTGCGCGTCGCGGTGCCCGAAGACTATCCGCCGTTCGGCTCGGTCGGCACGGACATGCAGCCGCAGGGCTACGACATCGACATGGCCGAACTCCTCGCCAAGTCGCTCGGCGTGAAACTGAAGCTCGTGCCCGTGAACAGTGCGAACCGGATTCCGTACCTGACGACCAACAAGGTCGACATGGTGATCTCGTCGCTCGGCAGGACACCTGAGCGCGAGAAGGTCATCGACTTCTCGAGCGCGTACGCACCGTATTTCCAGGGCGTGTTCGGGCCGGCCGACGTGAAGGTGAGCGCGCCCGCCGACCTGAACGGCAAGACGGTCGGCGCCACCCGCGGCGCGCTCGAGGAGATCGCGCTGTCGCAGCTCGCGCCGAACGCGACGATCAAGCGCTTCGAGGACAACAACGCGACGATCCAGGCGTTCCTGTCGGGGCAGGTGCAATTGATCGCGGCCGGCAACATCGTCGCGGCGGCGATTCTCGCGAAGAATCCGCCGCGCCGGCCCGAGGTCAAGTTCGTGATCAAGAATTCGCCGTGCTTCGTCGGCGTCAACAAGAACGAACCGCGCCTGCTCGCGAAGATCGACGACACGATCGCCCATGCGAAGCAGGACGGCACGCTGGGCGCGATGTCGAAGAAGTGGCTCGGCCAGCCGTTGCCGGCCGGACTGTGACGAATCGCAGTGTCGCCTGATACATCGCCGCGGCCGGCATCGCCGGCGCGGCGGGTGTCGTTGTCCGAACCCGAATTTACTCCATCGTCATGAGCTACCAGCTTCAATTCGGCGAGCTCGCCGAATACGCCGGCGTGTTCGCGAGCGGCGCGGCGATCACGCTCGCGCTCACCGCGGTCGCGACCGTGCTCGGCGTGGCGCTCGGCGTGCTCGGCGCGGCCGCGTACAGCGCCGACGCGCGCGCGGCCGTGCGGCTGCGCCCGCTGATCGGCGCGTACGTCGAGGCGATCCGCAACACGCCGTTCGTCGTCCAGCTGTTCTTCATCTTCTTCGGCTTGCCCGCGCTCGGCGTGCACATCGACGAATACACGGCCGCGATCCTCGCGATGACGCTCAATCTCGGCGCGTACTCGGTCGAGATCGTGCGCGCGGGCGTCGCCGCCGTCCCGAAAGGGCATCTGGAGGCGGCGTCCGCGCTTGCGATGTCGCGCGCGCAGATGCTGCGCCACGTCGTGCTGCCGCAGGCGCTCGCCAAGGTGTTTCCGGCGCTGTCGAGCCAGATCGTGATCACGATGCTCGGCTCGGCGGTCGTGTCGCAGATCTCGGTGGCCGACCTGACCTATGCGGCCGGCTACATTCAGTCGCGCAACTTCCGCGCGTTCGAGACGTACTTCGTCATCGCGCTCGCGTATCTGGCGATGGCGCTGCTGCTGCGTGCCACGCTCGGCTCGATGGGGCGCCGCCTGTTCTCCCGTCGCGTGCGAGGTGCGCGATGATCGACTTCACGTTCGGGCAGATTCTCGCGAACCTGCTGCTGGCCGCGCGCTGGACGATCGTACTGTCGATCGTGTCGTTCCTGTCCGGCGGCCTCGTCGGCCTCGGGCTGCTCGTGATGCGCGTGTCGAGCTCCACGCTGCTGCGCGGCATCGCGAAGCTGTACATCGAGATATTCCAGGGCACTCCGTTGCTGATGCAACTGTTCATCGTGTTCTTCGGCCTGCCGCTCGTCGGGCTCGACGTGCCGCCGTGGATCGCGGCCACCGCAGGGCTCACGTTCTTCACCAGCGCGTATCTCGCGGAGATCTGGCGCGGCTGCGTCGAGGCGGTGCCGAAAGGGCAGTGGGAGGCGTCGGCGAGCCTGGCCATGAGCTACGTCGAGCAGTTGCGTCACGTGATCCTGCCGCAGGCCGCGCGCATCGCGATCGCACCGACGGTCGGCTTCGGCGTGCAGGCCGTGAAGGATACGGCACTCGTGTCGATCATCGGCTTCACCGAGCTGACGAAGGTCGGCATCGCGATCTCGAACGCGACGTTCCGGCCGTTCGTCGTGTACGGCCTCGTCGCGCTGATCTATTTCGCGCTCTGTTATCCGCTTACCCGTTATGCGCGCACGTTGCAAAGGAGATGGCATGCCGCTCGTTGAAACCCGTGGTCTCGAAAAGAACTTCGGCACCCATCATGTGCTCAAGGGCATCGATTTCTCCGTCGAGCGCGGGCAGGTCGTCTCGATCATCGGCCGCAGCGGCTCGGGCAAGAGCACGCTGCTGCGCACGCTCAACGGACTCGAGAGCATCGACGCGGGCACGATCTCGATCGACGGCGAACGCGTCGATGCGCGGCACGCGGACCTGCGTGCGCTGCGGCTGAAGGTCGGGATGGTGTTCCAGCAGTACAACTTGTTTCCGCACCTGAGCGCCGGGCAGAACGTGATGCTCGCGCAGTCGGTCGTGAAAAAGTCGCATCGCCAGCAGGCGCGCGCGATCGCGGAACTGATGCTCGAGCGCGTCGGCCTCGGCGACAAGTTCGACGCGTTTCCGGAACAGCTGTCGGGCGGCCAGCAGCAGCGCGTCGCGATCGCGCGTGCGCTCGCGATGAAGCCGAGCGTGCTGCTGTGCGACGAAATCACGTCCGCGCTCGATCCCGAGCTCGTCGGCGAGGTGCTGGGCGTCGTCGCGCAGCTTGCGCGCGAGGACATGACGCTGATCATGGTCACGCACGAGATGAACTTCGCGCGTGCGGTGAGCGACCGGATCGTGTTCATGCATCAGGGCAGGGTGTGGGAGAGCGGGACGGCCGAAGAGATTTTCGAGCGGCCGCAGACGGTGGAGCTGACGCGGTTCCTGGGCAGCGTCCGGAACACGGAAGCGGTTGCGCGCTGATTCGCGACGCCCGCGGGGTGCTGACACGGTCGCCCCGATCGTCGACAATCCGGCTCGTGCGCCGCGCCCGCGTGTGCCAAGCCAGCCGAGAGAGTCTTCCATGTCCGTAATATCCGTCAGGACCGCCCACCTCGACGATGCGCAGGCGATCGCCGATTTTCACGTCAAGGTCTGGCGGCATACCTATCGCGATCTCGCGCCGGCGCAGGCGCACGCCGTCCTCGACGAGCGCCATCGCGGCAGGACATGGCGGGAAAAGCTGGCGTCGAACGAGCGCGACCAGCTGGTGCTCGTGGCGGAAACGGACGGCACGATCGTCGGCATCGGCGCGCCGTCGGAGCCGATCTTCGGCGGCCGTGGCGAGATCAAGTTCCTGTACGTCGATCCCGGGTTCAAGCGTCGCGGCATCGGCCGCACGCTGCTCGCCCGGCTCGCAACGCATCTGCAAACGATGCGGTACCAGGGCGCGGCGTTGAGCGTCGTCAAGGGAAACGACGCCGCGATCGCCTTTTACGCGTCGTTGAACGGCCGGCTGGCCGGCGAGTACGTCGACGCGGGGCCGATCTGGCGATCGCAGAACATCGTGATGGTGTGGGACGACCTGACGAGTCTCGTTTCCTGACTTCCCGCCTCGTCGCAAACACGTGCGCGCATCACGGCGCTGCTGGCGAAGTTTCAGGCGCTGGCGGGCATGGCGCTCGAGCAGCGTGCGCAGATCGATGCATTGAGCGACACGTGCCTGTCTAGAGCGACGAGAAGCGGCAAGGGCGGCGGGAGCGTCACCGACCGACGGAATGGCGTTGTTGGTCGTGATACTCGTCATGGCTCCAGACGATGCGCTCCATCAATGTGACGAACGCATCGCGTTCTGCATCGTCGAGCCCGTGCAGCATTCGTTCGTTCGAGCGTTCGGTCGCTTCGAACAACGTTGCATACAGCGCGTCGCCGGCCGCCGTCAGGTACAACACCTTCGCACGGCGATCGGAAGGGCTCGGCTCCCGCACGATCAAGCCTTTCAGTTCCAGGCGTTCGAGCACACCGGATAGCGTGTTGCGGTCGAAACCGATGGTTTGCGACAACGTGATCTGGTCGATGCCGGGGCATGCAAGCACGGACACCAATGCCCCAAACTGAACGGGCGTGATGTCATGGCCGTCGGTTTCCTCGAGAAAGACCGTCACGGCGAACTGCTGAAGGCGCCGCATCAAATAGAGAGGGCGGTTGAGCAGCGCTGCGGCGAGGGAAGGGTCGGAATTGGATCGCGCCATCGGCACGCGCGACGCTTCGTTCGTATCGCGTATGACACGGGCCAGCATGGCAGCGAAACCTTTGCGGTCGCGTGCGGGCAGTGCGTCGAGCATCCGGGCGTCAGCGCGATCTGCGCAGATCACCAATTTTTGATACAAGGCCAGACCGGAGCCCGTAGGCCGGATGAGCTTCGCGCGGCGATCGTTCTCGTCGGTTTTGCGGGCGATCAGCTTTTTGCTTTCGAGGCGCGTGAGCACGCCCGAGACCGTAGAGCGGTCAAAACCCGTCGCGGACGTGATGCCAAGCTGATCGGTGCCCGGTGACACGACGACGGCCGTCAGCACACAAAACTGATCGAACGTTGCGTCGAGTCCGTCGGCTTCTTCAAGAAACAATCGTGTGGCGAGCGTTTGCAGCCGGCGAATCAGGTGCCCCGGCTTCTTGTGCAGAACTTCTGCGAGTGTCTTCTGTGGCATGAAGCGGACGGCGCTGCATGAATTTGAACCGGCCGATCATAGCATGGCGGCTTCGATGCGACGTCCTGTGATCAATTCGGGGCGAGAGCGCATCGAGATGATGGCCGTAATCGTGCCATATTGCCGGTCAGCTTCCGTCGGCCAGTCGAACACCTCACGCGTGGGCGATCATGTAAGCGTCGTCGATCAGCCGGACCGCCTTCAGGCAGTCGGCCACGCCGACGGGCGGCGGACGCCCATCGCGCCACGCAGACAGAATATCCGCCAGCGTACGTGAAGCAGGATTCTCGGACGGAAGGTCGACAAAATTCTCCTCGCCGTCCGCAGTGACGATTCGGATATTGCCGTCCTTCGCCATCAGCAACGCGTCGCGCCCCGCAATCTTCCATTCTCCGTCTGCGCCATCGAGCAACTTGTCGCGACCGGCGCCGGGTGCGGCGCCTTCGGTCGTGCGGCGCGGATAGGTATTGCCGACCTCGATCGTGCCGCAAATACCGTCGGGCGTGCGCAGCAGGACGGTTGCGTAGTCCTCGACTGGCGTGTCCAGCGCGCGATGACCGATCTGTGCGCCGGTTACGTGCGCCGTGCCTCCCGTCAGCGACAGAAAGATGTCGAGGCCGTGCATGCCCAGATTACGCAAGCAACCGCCGCCCGACGCGGCCGGATCCAGCATCCACGGACAGTCCCATGCCGGATAGCGCGCCGACGTGAAACGGTTGGTTCGAATGTACAAGTGGGACAGGGGGCCGAACTGTCCGTTCTCGAGCATTCGGCGTGCGTGGCGGGCAAATGCCGACAGCCGCTGCGGCATCGGGACGGCAACGAAAGCGCCCGTCGCCCGTACCCTGGCAGCGATCGACTCGACCTCGGCGGCATTCAACCCCATCGGCTTCTCCATCACGAACGGAAGACCGCGATCGAGCAGATCATGCGCGATTCGAGCCATTCGGTCATGGCGTCCGAGTGCGACCACGAAGTCGGGCTGCAGCGTGTCGAGCATCCGGGCCGCGGCCTCGAACGCTGGCGGATTCCCGACTTCGGCGGCTCGCCTTCGTGCAACGTCAAGTCGATCGTCCTGCACGCCGACCAGTTCGACGCCAGGCATGCATGCCAGGTGGCGTAGATAGGCGGCGTCATAAATCGAATGCCAATGGCTCACACCCAGCGCAGCAATACGAATAGTCATCTTCCAGGTCTCCTCTTCGATGGCAGGTGAGCGTCGTGCAAACGCTTCGCTTGCGCGCGCCACCGGAACGTCAGATCAGCCGGCTCAACTGTAACGGAGTCGTATCGTGATTCCTTGTTGACATTGATCCGCCTTGTGATAATCTGCGTACGTACTATATGGAATAAGCCGAACAGGTGCAAGTCGGCACGTACGTCAGACAGATGGAGGAGAGTGAAATGTTTCTGTGTCGTTTCAATCATGACCGGCTCGGCGTCGTCGAAAGCGGTCTCGTTTACGATGTGACAGCGGCCCTCGATGTGTTGCCGTCCGAGCGATGGCCGCAGTCGTTTGGCGATGCGCTGTACCGGCACTGGGATCTCGTGCTCGACGCAATTCGTGATGTCAGGCCGCTCGCTGCCACGGTGCCGGCGGATTCCGTGACCTGGGCCGCGCCGGTCGCCACGCCGAGCAAGATCGTTTGTGCACCGGTCAATTATCTCGATCACAAGAACGAAGCCGATGCGGACCCCGCAAATTTCTATCGCCATCTGAATAAAATTCAGGAGGCCGGATTATTTTTGAAGTCGACGAGCGCTTTGGTCGGACCATCCGATGGCGTGCGGTTGCGGCATCTGGATCGTCGAAACGATCACGAAATCGAACTCGCGGTCGTCATTGGCCGCTCCGCAGATCGTGTGAGCCGCGATGATGCGCTGTCTTATGTCGCGGGCTACGCGATCGGCCTTGACATGACGGTGCGCGGGCCCGAGGAGCGCTCGTTTCGCAAGTCGGTCGACACGTTTGCGGTCCTCGGGCCCTGGCTGGTGACGGCCGATGAACTGTACGATCCGTCGCGGCTCGACATTGAGCTGAAAGTCAACGGCGAGTCGCGGCAGCGGGCCAATACGCAAGACCTGATCGTGGACGTGCCGGGGCTGATCGAGATGGCGTCGCGGTTCTACACGCTGTTTCCCGGCGATGTCATCCTGACCGGCACACCTGCGGGTGTCGGGCCCGTTGTGCCCGGCGACGTGATCGACGCGTCGATTTCGCGCATCGGTTCGATGTCCGTCCCGGTCCGTGTGGCTTGATCGGACCAACGATTCGGATCAAGAACATGAAACCATACGAAGCACTCCTTGCGCGGATGAACGACTTGCACACTGCGCCGCTCTGGGAGTTGTACATGAAAATCGCGAGCCGCGAGCCGCGCCGCACCGACCAGCCGATGCACTGGCGTTGGGATGCGTTGTCCGGCGTGATCGAGACGGCCGCACGCGAAGTCTCGCTCGAAACAGCGGAGCGCCGCGTCGTGCTGTTCGCGAACCCCGCGTTCGCACCGAAGGTCGTTACGACCACCAACCTGCAGGCCGGATTCCAGATTCTCGAGCCGGGCGAATCGGCTCGGCCACACCGGCACAGCGCCTCGGCGCTGCGGTTCATCATGTCGAGCAAGGGCGGCGCCACGCTGGTCAACGGGCAACGTTGCCCGATGGTGCCCGGCGACCTCATCACGAATCCCGCCTGGTGCTGGCATGAACACGTGAATGACACGGACGAGCGAATCGTCTGGTTCGACGGCCTCGACGTACCGTTTGTCCAGTATCTCGACGGCTTTTTCTTCGAAGAAGCACTTGAGGGCTTCACTCCGCCGCTGGACGCGTCGGCGCTTCCGGACGCGTCGCTTGTCGCCGGCGGCTTCGTTCCGGAGCCTACGGGCGCCGCGGTGCCGTTTTCGCCGCTGTACCGCTACGCCGGCGACCACATGTCGGCCGCGCTCTCGGCGATGCCGGCCGGGTCGGACGGCACGAAGCGCATGCGTTACGTCAACCCTTTGACGGGTGGCGCGATCATGCCGACGCTCGACTGCTACATGCTCGAACTCAGCGGGCATGCGCAGACGCGCGCATCGCGCAGCACGTCGAGTGCGATCTGCCTTGTCGTCGACGGCGAAGGGCGGTCGACGATCGGCGATACGACGATCGACTGGCGCAAGCACGACGTCTTCACGGTTCCTCATTGGCATTGGGTGACGCACCGGGCGGTCTCGGCTGCCCCCGCCCGGCTTTTCATGATGACCGACCGGGATCTGCTCTCGAGGCTGCATCTTCTGATCGAGCAGAACGAATAGCCACACGATGCGCGTTCGCGCATGCCGTCAACGCCGGAACAGGCGAATACGACAATATCAGGAGACTTTTGATGCAATCGACGATGATGCGGAGAAGGGTGCGCTTGCTGACGGCAAGCATCGCGGTCGCTGCGGTGTGCGACGTTCAGATCCCGGCTGCCCATGCGCAGAGCACTGTGACGTTGTATGGATTGCTATCCGAAGGGATCGGCTACGTCAGTAACGAAGGGGGCAAATCCAACATCAAGCTCATCCCCGGCACGCTGCAGAACAACCGGATCGGCTTGAAGGGCAGCGAGGACCTGGGCGATGGATGGAAGGCGATCTTTACCCTCGAGAACGGCTTTGACGTGACCAACGGCAAGTTTCAACAGGGTGGTCGCATGTTCGGGCGCCAGGCGTTTGTCGGCCTGGCCAGCGCGAAGTGGGGCACGTTGACTGCCGGCCGTCAGTACGACGCCGTATTCGACTATCTGACCGGATTCGAGGCTGCTGTCGTCGCGGCGGGCCTGGGCGCGCACATTGGCGACAACGACAACGTGTTCGGCAGCTACAGGCAGAACAATTCGATCAAGTATCAAACGCCCGTGATCGCGGGCCTGCGCGCCGAGGTGCTGTATGCGCTGAGCAACGCCGCCGGCCAATGGGCAGTGAACCGCACGATCAGTGCCGGTCTGTCGTACGAGCGTGGTGGTTGGCGGTTTGCCGCTGCATTTCTGAATATGGACCGGCCCGGTGTCGGCGGCAACGCGGGCGGGGCGGTTACCGACGACTACGCAGGCGCGCCGTTCGTCCTGTTCCATGCGAGTCCGTTGAATCCGAGCATCGGTGTGCGGCGACAGCGCGAATTCGGCGCGGGCGGTCAATATTCGGCGGGCACGTGGCGCGTGGCAGCCATGGCGACGGACGTGCGCTACGACTATCTCGACGGAACCAGCCTGCGCCTCGACAACTTCGATGTCAACGGATCGTACTACCTCATGCCCGATCTGATGGTGTCGGCCGCATACATCTACACATCGGGGAAGTACGGCGGAGGCTACGAGCGCGCGCCGCACTGGAACGCGGGTCAACTGAGCATCGACTATTTCCTGTCGAAGCGCACTGACCTCTATCTGTACGGCAATTACCAGAAGGCGGCCGGCGCGACCGCCGACATCTATCTGTTCGCCCCATCCTCGAGCCAGAACCAAACGGCAATCGTCGCCGGCATCCGGCACAAATTCTGATTTCCTGAGCCTGCTTCTACCTGGAGGGATCTAGCATGAAAGTTCCGATTACGGTCGCTTGTTGGGAATACGACCGGACCCGTGCCCTGTTCGACGGTCGCGTTACGATCGAAGGCTGCGACGCGAATTTGCTGAACCTGCCTGTCGAGGAGACCTTCTTCCGTGCGCTGAACGCGGCGGAATTCGACGTCACCGAACTCTCGTTCAGCAGCTATACGATGCTGCGCTCGCGCGGCGAGTGCCCCTATGTTGCAATCCCGGTGTTCCTGTCGCGCTCGTTCCGGCATTCCGGTATCTACATCCGAACCGATCTCGGGATTGAGCGCCCGGAGGATCTTGCTGGCCGCCCGATCGGCACGCCCGAATATCAGTTGACCGCAGGTGTCTGGCAACGGGGGCTCTTGCAGGACCGATACGGTGTTGCACCGTCTGCCATCGAGTGGTGGACGGGCGGTGTCGAGGAACCCGGTCGTCGAGAGAAGGTGCCGTTCGCCGCGCCGATGGGCACGCATGTCAAATGCATTCCGGATAACGAAACATTGACAGAATGGCTGCGAGACGGACGCATTCATGCATTGATCGCACCGCGTGAACCGCAGTGCTTCATCGATCGAGAGCCGAACATCGGTAGGCTGTTCCCGGACTTCGCGACCGTCGAACGGGACTATTTCGACGACACGAAGATTTTTCCGATCATGCATGTGGTTTGCATCCGTGAGTCCATCGTGGCCGAGCATGCATGGTTGCCGTCGAGCGTATTCAAGGCGTTCGCGCAGGCGAAGCGTATCGCGGAAAGCGAATTGCGGCAGCAGGCGGCTTTGAAGGTCATGCTGCCGTGGCTGGTCTCGGAATACGAGAGCACGGTCGCCCGTATGGGACACAACTGGTGGTCGTACGGCATCCGTGGCAACGAGCGATCGCTCGATGCCTTCGTCCGCTATCACCACGAGCAGGGATTGTCCGGGAAATGCATGGCGATGGAGGATTTGTTCGCGGCCTCCACGCTCGATGCGGCCCGGATCTGACATGGATATGAAAGGAGGAGACATCATGGAGACGGAAAAGATCGACGTCGGCGCCTTGATCGACGCTTGGGGTATCACGGCATGGCAGATCGGGATCGTCGCTATCTGCATGATCGTGACGCTGCTCGACGGCTTCGACCAGTTTTCGCTCGGATTCGTCGCGCCCGCCATCAAGAACGAGTGGCAACTGAGCCCGCAACAGTTGTCCTACCTGTTCACCGCCAGCTTGTTGGCCAGCGTTGCCGGCGTGCTCGGCGGTCCGTTGGCCGACCGCGTCGGCCGACGCTGGCTCGTCATCGGTTCAACGGCCTCGTTCGGGCTTTTCACGTTGCTGAGTTGCACGGCGACGAACGCGGAGCAGTTCTTTGCGTGGCGGATGCTGACGGGTCTCGGGCTGGGCGCGGCGGTACCGAACGCGATTGCGCTCTGTGCGGAAATTTCGCCCAAGCGCGTGCGCTCCACGGTGGTCGTATTGCTGATTTGCGCGGTGCCCTTCGGAGCTGCGCTCGCTGGTTTCGTATCTTCGCAGCTGCAAAGCCACTACGGGTGGCGGTCGCTATATGTCGTCGGCGGCGTCTTGCCACTGCTGGCCGCATTGCTTCTGACCGGCGTATTGCCCGAATCGATTCGCATGCTTGCGTTGCGAGGCACGTCCGGCGCGCAACTTCGCATTCGGGCAACGCTGCGGAACATCAACCCGCACTGGAATCCGCCCGACACGGTCAGTTTTTACGTACCCGAGGAAGGGCTGAGCCGAAACCCTGTCGCGAGCCTGTTCGAACCGGGACGCGCCTCCGGGACGGTGGCGCTCTGGCTCGTGATGGCGATGAATCTGCTGGAGATTACGTTCCTGGGCGTGTGGCTACCCTCGCTGATTCTGCGTGCCGGGCTCGACGGTGCGGTGCCGAGCCATGTGACGTCCGTGATGCTGATTGGCGCGACGATCGGCTCCGTGCTGGTCGGGCGCATCGTTGACAGGTTCGGCACGTTTTCGATTCTGGTTCCTGTACATCTTGCCGGTGCGGTAGCGGTGGCGTCGATGGGCGTCGCGATGGGAAACATCGAAGCGATGTACTGCGCTGCATTCATGATCGGCCTGTTCGTCAACGGTGGGCAAGGCGGCGCCGACGGCATGCTCACTGCGTTCTATCCGACATCGATGCGCTCGACCGGCATCAGCTGGGCGCTGGGCGCCGGGCGTCTCGCATCGATAGGCGGTCCGCTGCTTGGTGGATTGATGCTGTCCGCGGGGCTGTCCACGCAGGCGATCTTCATGCTCGCGGGTGTGCCGGTCATCGTTTCGGCGCTGACGATCCAGGCGATGTGGCGACGCGCATCCCGTCAGTTGGAGGCAAAACCGGCAGGGCAATGAAATGGCGCTTCGGCGCGGCCTTGAAAGAACATTGGTGAGAATGGAGTGAGCTATGTACGATGAAGCAGAGGACGTTATTGTTATTGGCGGCGGGATTGGCGGCTTGACACTTGCGCTCGCACTGCACGAGAAGGGCGTGCGTTGCCGGGTATTCGAAGCAGTGCCTCAACTCAAGCCGCTCGGCGTTGGCCTGAACCTGTTGCCGCATGCCATGCGTGAACTGGACAAGCTGGGACTGATGGACGAGCTATGCAACAAGGGAATCGAGACGCGCGAATACAGCTTCTACACCCAGCATGGACAACTGGTCGACCACGAGCTGCGCGGACGCTTCGCTGGCCTGGACTGGCCGCAAGTATCGATCCATCGCGGTGACCTGCACATGACGCTGTACGACGCAGCATGCAAGCGTCTCGGGGACGATGCAATCGTGCTCGGTCAACGATTCGTCGGGTTCGATCAGGACGATCGCGGCGTGACTGCGTACTTCGAGGACGCGATGGACGATGGACGTGTTTCGTCAGCACGAGGTAAGGTGCTCGTCGCGTGCGATGGCGTACATTCGGTCGTCCGGCGGATATTCCATCCCAGGGAGGCGCGGCCGCGCTACCAGGGTTCGACGCAGTATCGCGGCGTCACGCGCTGGAAGCCGTTCCAGTCAGGCGCGAGCATGTGCTACATCGGCACGTTCCGCACCGGCAAGCTGATTACCTATCCGATTCGCGACAACATCGACGGTGAAGGCCGTCAGCTCATGAACTGGGTGATCGAGTATGCGCGTCCGGAAGAGCATCAGCGCGACTGGAACCGCGAAGGCAAGCTCGAGGATTTCATTCACCTCTTCGAGCATTGCAGGTTCGACTGGCTCGATGTGCCTGCCATGCTGCGTGCAGCAGACGCGATCTACGAGTATCCGATGGTCGACCAGGACCCTCTTTCGTTCTGGACGCAAGGGCGCGTCACGCTTCTGGGCGATGCCGCGCATCCGATGATGCCGCGCGGATCGAATGGTGCCGCGCAGGCAATCATCGACGCAACAACGCTTGCAGAACTGCTTGGAGAAAGCGATAACTGGCCCGCTGCATTGCAGATTTATGAAGCGCGCCGACTGCAGGCGACGTCCGACATCGTGCTGGCCAATCGCGAGATCGCACCCGATGCGATTTTGCTGGTGGTCGACGAGCGCACGGGAGGACGTCCTTTCAACAACATCGACGATGTCATTTCACGCGACGAACTGAAGCAGTGGCAACTGAGGTACAAGCAGGTCGCCGGTTTCAGTGCGGACACACTTGCTCGTTGAGGAAGTCGGAAGTAACCGCGGTCAGGGAACCGGCCGCGGTCGCCTCTCATGTCGATGAAGGTTGAGACGGAGACGGGAGCCGCCGATTCGCATACGCAAAACGATGGCGCGAATACTCGTCGACCCAGCGCTCGAAGTCGTGCCGCGGCCGGTTTCGGGGACGGCATGAGCCACAACATCGTCGAAGCCTCGGTGCAGGCTGTTATCGGCATGGCGAAGCGTCTGCTGCAGCAACGCCGCGTTCAGGCTTGACGGTGCCGGGCGCCAGGCGCGCGCTCATCGCTGCGGTCATCGGTGCGTCAGCTCGACGCGTAACGGAGCGCCGAATCCGGCGCTCCAACGCGCATGCCGATACTGCCCGTCGCTCGGCGAAGCGGTGTCGACGACGCACTGGACGGCCGCAATTGCCGCGCAATCTCCCGGCCGGACCGACATCGATCTACTTCAAGTCCCGCGCCACACGAAACCCGTTTGCCGAATAACGTACGCTGCTGTCGTACTTGAAGCGTGTCGAAACGGGCATGTAGCCTGCACCATCCCGCCACGAGCCGCCGCGGATGACGCGGACCTGGCAATTCGGCTCGTCCCATGAGCGGCCGTCGGCAGGCGCATTCCTGTACGAGTTGTGCCAGCAATCGCTGACCCATTCCCATACGCTGCCGCCCATGTCGTAGAAGCCGAGCGGATTGGCCGCGAACGAGCCGACGTTGTCCGGTGCGTCGGCATGCCAAGGCTGACCGCAGTCCTTGCAGTTGGCGTTGCCCGGGCGCATCTCGTTGCCCCACCAGTAGCGCGTCGCGGTGCCGCCCCGGGCCGCGAATTCCCATTCGGCCTCGGTCGGCAGCCGGTAAGACTTGCCGCTGATTTTCGACAGCCACTTGACGTACAGTTGCGCATCGTCCCAGCTCAGGTCGCGCACCGGCGCGTTCGCCGCCGTGTTGCTGTCGTTGGGCAGGCGCGGGCAGGCGCCCGCGTCGCGGCATGCGTTCCACTGCGCAACGGTCACGCCGTACTTCGCCAGCGCAAAGGCGTGATCGAGCGTCACGCGATGCGCAGGCTTTTCCGACGGATCGCCCGAATTGCTGCCCATCGTGAAAGCCCCCGGACTGACCGCCAGCATGGCGGGGCAGGCAGGGCAATCGTGGATTTCATTGGCGGCCGTCGCGCCGCCTTTCTGCGGCGGTGCCGACGGTGCCGACGGGGCAGCGGGCGGCGGCGCTTTCGGCGTCGAGCCGGACGTGTGCGCGGGCTGCGCCGGCGCAGGTGCCGGAGCCGGAGCCGAAACGGCGGCGGGGGCCGGCGCGGCGCTCGCCGTCTGCGCGGGCGCGGACGCCGCGGGCACCTTGGGCGCGGCCGCGCGCAGTCGTGCGAGACGAGCCTGCGCCAACTGCGCGAAGCGGCCGTTCGGGTAGGTCTTCAGATAGGCTTCGTAGTCGCCCGCCTCCTTGCTGTCCTTGATCGACTCCCAGAACGTGATTTCGTACTGTTCGGCGCTGTCTTTCGGCATCACGCCGCGGCTATCGAGCGCCACGACGCCGACGTCGGCCAGCAGGTCGGATCGTTGCGCCGTGCCGCCGCCGGCATGCGCCCCGGCGGCTCCTGCGCGACGCGCCCCGGTGAACGCCAACGTCGCGGCCGCACCGGACAGGGAAGACGCGATCCACGGCGTCTGCCGATGCCCGGTCGCGCGTTCGACCATCGCGCCGGCACGGTCGAAGACCTGTGCGATACCGAGCCCCGGCACCGCGAGCGACTGCAGCAGCGCTGCCGTGTAGACACCATGCGCCGTACCGTCGGCGGCTCCTGCGCCGGGCGCTGCCGCGTATGCGACGAGCGTATGCGGCGGCGGCTTGCGGGCCGCCACCTGTCCGGCACCGGGGGGCGCGATCAGACAGGAATCCAGAATGATCAGATCAATCCGGTCGCCGCGCGGCCGCGACGTCGCATCGAACACGGTTTGCAGGTCGATACCCGTTCGCGACAGGCTGGCCGGCGCGCCGACGTCGGTATCGACCGGCGCAAGCCACGTCGTTCCGCCGACGCTGGCGCCGTGGCCCGCAAAATAGACCAGCCCGGTGCCGCTGGCCGCGCTGCGGCGTTCGAACGCGGCAAGCCCGTCGAGCATTTGCTGCCGGGTGGCGTTGCGCAACGTGATGACGTCGAAGCCGAGCGCGCGCAGCGCGGCGCTCATTGCATCGGCGTCATGGACGGGATTGGCGAGCGGATGATCGCGATAGGCGCCGTTGCCGATCACGAGCGCGACGCGCTGCGGTTCGACTGACGGGGCGCGCGCGGACGCTGACGGCGGTGCGGGAAAAGCATGCATGTCCTCGCCGGAGCACGTGCTCGATGCCACCGAGATCGACGCAAACAGGCATGCGGGCAGGAGTATTCGCCACATGTTGAGCCCCCCAGGGTGCGCCGTCGGACCCGATGCCGAAGGCGGAGCGCAGCCATTGCCGGGTGTTCGGTCGCGGCGAGCGCAATGCCGGCTTGCGGCAGGCACGGGCGCGGCCGGGACACATTCAAGATAGCACGTGCGCCTGGCGGCGATCACCGGATCCACCCGCGGGTCTCGCAAAAAACAGACATACGCATCCGCGCATCGCGGCCGGCCCGTTACCCTGGAACATCGTTATGTGTCTTCCTGTCGATTACGTCCTAAGCTGTTAGACACGCTCCACTGTCCGACGCCGCGCGCCGCCATCCACGCGAGGAGCAACACGATGCGAAGAAGGGCTACCTTGTTGGCTTTGGCCGCCACCGTCCTGGCGCCGAGGATCGCGTTCGCCGCCGGGCGTACGCCTTCGCCGCCCGGCGCCGAGGCCTACATCATCTGGCCGTCCGACGGTGCAACGATCACGGGCGGCAAGTTCTGGGTGCGCATGGGCCTGCGCAACATGGGCATCTGCCCGAAAGGCATCGAGCGGCCCAACGTGGGCCACCATCATCTGCTCATCGACACCGATCTCCCGCCGCTGGACCAGCCGATACCGTCGGACCGGAATCACCTCCATTACGGTGCCGGTCAAACCGAGGCGCGCATCGAGCTGCCACCCGGCAAGCACACGCTGCAGCTGCTGATGGGCGACCACGACCACGTGCCGCACGATCCGCCGGTGTACTCGAAGAAGATCACGATCACGGTCAAGTAGCGCGCCATGCCGCGCCTGCCGCACGAACCGGGAATTGCCGCCATGAACAAGCTCATCCTCTTCGCCGTTGCCGTGACGTTGCTATGGACGGGGGCGGCGACCGCAGAGACCAGCACGCATCCCCCGAAGGCCGTCGTCTACATCGGCTGGCCCAACGATGGCCAGGTGATGCCGGCCGGACGTCCGTTCCGGGTGTGGTTCGGCTTGCGCGACATGGGTGTCGCGCCGTCGCATGTGCAGTTTCCGAACACGGGCCACCATCACCTGCTGGTCGATACGGACCTGCCGCCGATGGACCAGCCGATTCCGTCCGACCGCAATCACCTGCATTTCGGCGCGGGCGAGACCGAGACCACGCTGGAGCTTCCGCCGGGCAAGCACACGCTGCAGCTCTTGATGGGCGACGCCAACCACGTGCCGCACAATCCCCCCGTCTACTCGAAGAAAATCACGATCTACGTGAAGTGACGTCGCGCACGCCGATCGGCGATCGCGTGACGTACGCGTGCTCGCGCTCACGCGCTCACGCGAGCAGGCGAGCGCCGGACGGCGACGCGGCCGCCGGTCGCGCCAAGTGTCGGCGCACACCCGACATCCCGAGCCTGAACTGTCTGCGACGCCCCATCACGCACCGTTGATCCGGGTGCCGCGCACACGTCGCCCGCACGCCCGTCTTCGTGGCCCGGACCCGCGCCGGCAAGCCTGCCGGCACGATTGCCGCCGACCCCGCGAGCGGCTGGCACGCCCCATGCGAGATGAGACGCGAGCGTGCCACGCTGCAGCATCGACACCAACACATCCCCGATCCCGCATCGTCGCCGCGTTCCGCCCAAGGAGTCGATCGTGAACACCTGCCTGTCGCCGACTGCCACGCGCACCCGCCGCGGCCTCATGCGTTCGCTGGCCCGCATCGCCGGTTCCGCCGGCGCATGCGCGGCGTTGCTGTCCGGCTGCATGGACCTGAACATGCCCGTCTACCAGCGCCCCGAGATGCCGGCAAAGACCACCTGGGCGCATGCGCACGGGCCGGTATCCGCGTCGGACGCGGTCAACGCCGAATGGTGGAAGAGCTTCGACGATCCGACGCTCGACGCGCTCATCGACAAGGCCATCGCCGGCAACGTCGATATCAAGGTGCTGGCGGCGCGCATCGGGGTAGCCGGCGCGCAGGTCGGCGAAGTCCGGGCGGGCGCGCTGCCGAGCGTCGACCTCGGCGCGGGCGTGGACTTCGAGAAGAACACGCATCAAACGCTGTCGAAGTCCTACAACCTCGGCAGCCAGGTGAACTGGGAGATCGACATCTGGGGCAAGGTCGAGAAAGGCGTGCAGGCGCAGAAGGCCGAATACCGCGCGACCGAGGCCGACTGGCGCGCCGGCTACCTGACGCTCGTCGCCGACGTGTCGAGCACGTATTTCCGGATCCTCCAGTTCGACGACCAGATCGAGCAGGAACAGCGCACGCTCGACAAGAACCGGAAGATCCTCGCGATCTACCAGTCGATGCTGGCGAACGGCATCGCGCCGCAGACCGAAGTGCTGCGGCAGAGCGCGGAGATCAACGGGCTGGCGAACGAACTGATCGAACTGCACCGCTCGCGCGACACGGCCGAGAACGCGCTCGCGACGCTGCTGGGCGTGCCGGCCGGCGAATTCAGGATGCCTGCCGGCCATCTCCGGCAGCGCGTCAAGCTGCCGGACGTGCCGATGGGGCTGCCCGCGCAACTGCTGGCGCGCCGGCCGGATGTCGTCGCCGCGCAGTATCGCGTGCTCGAATCGTATGACGAAGTGGGCGCGGCGAAGCTGGCGCAGCTGCCGTCGATCAGCCTGACGGGGCGGGGCGGCACCGCGGCGTTCGCGCTGTCGGATCTCTTCAAGGCCTTCACGTTCAGCTTCCTGCCGAGCATCAACCTGCCGATGTTCGACCCGGGCGTGCGCGCGCACATCAAGACGACCGAGGCGCAGACCAAGGTCGCCGAGCAGCAGTACCGGCAGACCGTGTTTACCGCGTTCAAGGAGGTGGAAAATGCACTCGTCGATCTCGACGCGCACAAGCAGCAGCGCATACAGCTTCAGCAGCAGAGCACGCGTCTGCGCACCGTCGCAGCGCAGGTCGAGGCGCAGCTCAAGGAAGGGCTCGTCTCGCAACTCGAGGTGCTCGAATCGGAGCGTTCGGTGGCATCCGCGGAACTCGCGCTGCTCGCCAATCATCAGCAGATTCTGAGCGACACGGTCACGCTCTACAAGGCGATCGGCGGCGGCTGGCGCGCGGTCGAAATCTCGAATGCAGGCAGCGAGCCGACCGGCCACGCGCTGCAATGAACACGCCAGCCCTGCGCAGCCGCGCGATCGGCGCCAGCCGATTGACTACCGCCATCCGTCGCCTAAACTTTTTTCACGATCGTGCCGCCACGTGCGTTGGCGGTGCGGCTTCACTCAGGTGGTTCGAAAGCGCGTCGCGTTGCCTGCGCCGCGTCTCCATTGGCGGGCGCATGTCGATCGTTGGCCGAATCATGGTTCCAGACGCCGCTTCGATTGCCGAGAAACACGCCGCGCTCGACCGGCAGTTCGACATCGTGCTCAAGCCGGTTTCGCATCCGGAGCTGAGCGAGATCCGGATCGACCACGCGCTGTTCGCCGTCGGGCGGACCAACACGCCGTTCGCGTCCGCCAGGCCCGAACTGGTGGCCGACCTGTCGCGCCGCCATGCGCGCATCTTCTTCGAAGGCAGCGCGGCCTACGTCGCCGATCTCGGCAGCAAGAACGGTACGGCCGTCAACGGTGTCGAGGTCGGCGACAAGCCGCACCTGCTGCGCGACGGCGACGAACTGCGCTTCGCCGGCGCGCTCGCGTACCGTGCCGCGTTCGTGCCGCGCGCGACGCATCGGCCGGCGCGGCCGGCCGTCGTCACGCTGGCGCCGGAGCGCGGCGATCTCGGCCTGCAACCGGTCATCATTACCGCCTTCCCGTTCCTCGTGAGCAAGACCGACGACACGTTCGCCTGCTACCGGGACGCGTATCCGCATCAGGTCAACTATCTGTCGCGGCGTCATGCGCACATCTACGTGCAGGACGGCGACGTCTTCGTGGAAGACCTCGGCAGCACGAACGGCACGTTCGTCGACGGCCGGCGCCTCGACGAGCATGCGGTGCCGCTCGGCGACGGCGCGCTGCTCGCGTTCGGCGGCGATCATTTCGTCTATCGCGTCGGGGTGCAGCGCGAGCCGGGGCCGGACTCCACCGTGACGGCCGCATCGTCGCCCGGCGCCGCCGCGCATGCGGCCGCCGCGGACCCCGACCGGACCACTTTCGTCGATACCGCGCATTCGTTCCTCGACATCTTCTGCACGGTGCCGGCCGTTCAGCCGGACGACGAGGTCAACCCGCACGCCGCGCATGGCGCCGCCGAAACCGCGCACGACGCGCGCCGCCGGCGCGGCAGGATCGAAGTCTTCCTGTCGGAGCTGAGCGAGGCGTTCGGCGGCAGCGGGCACGTCAACCTGCGCCGGCTCGCCGGGTGGAGCGGCGCACTGCTCGCGGCGGTCGGCCTGCTGGTCGCGACGCTGTATTTCCAGGACGCGCCGCTGCGCGAGATGCACGCGCTGCTGGCGCGCGGCGACGCCGCGCAGGCGGCGCAACTCGCCGACCGCCATCTGGCCAGCCATCCCGACGACCCGGCGTTCGTCGCGCTGGGCACCGAGGCGCTCGTCCGGTCGAAAGTGCCGGACTGGATCGCCGCGATGAACGCGCGCGCCTTCGACCGCGCCCGTGCCGTCGTGCAGGACATGCGCACGCTGGCGCGCCACAACGCCGACGCGCGCCCGCTCGTCGACGAAGTCGCGTGGATCGGCGAGCTGCAGGCGTTCGTCGCCGGGCGCGGCGGGGCGGAAGCGCCGATCCGCATCTATCGCGACGAAGCGCCGATCAAGGCGCTGACCGGCCGCTGGAACGACGACCCGGGTGCGCATCAGCGGCTGCTCGACCGGATTTCGTCATACGTTCCCGCGTTCGGCGTGCTGTATGCCGACGCGCTCAGTCAGCTGCGCCGGCTGCAAAGCGACAACTCCGTCTACGTGGCCGCGCTCGAGCGGCTGCAGCGCGCGATCGCGTCGGCGCTTGACGACGACCGCCTCGACGGTCTCCCCGCGCTGCTCGCCGACGACGAGCAGCGCTATCCGCGCCTCGGCGGCCTCGACGCGGTGCGGGCCGACCTGCAGCAGTACCTGCAGTTCGAGAGCGACGCGCGGGCCGGCCACGGGCCGGCCGTACTGGATCGCCTCAAGCAGTTCCGCTTCGCGACGCCGCAATTCGCCGCCCATGTCGCGACGCTGGAGCGGCTCGCTTCGTCGGGAGGGCGCAGTGAAGCTCGATAGTCTGCTCAAGCGCGCGCGCCAGGCGCCGCCGCCGGAGCCGCCACGCTCGCTGGGCGAGGCGCTGGAGGATCACAGCGTCGAAGGGATCGCGATCCTGACGGCGCGGCCGTGGCGGCTCACGCAGGCGACCATCATCGCGATGGTCGGGCTCGTCGTGTGTGCGCTGCTGTGGTCGTTCGTCGGCCGCGCCGACGTCATCGTGACGGCGCCGGGCGCGCTCGCGCCGGAGTCCGAGGTGCGCCGCATCTACGCGCCCGTCGACGGCGAGCTGGTGGACATCTACATCGCCGAAGGCCAGCCGGTCGAAAAGAACGACGTGATCGGCCGGATCAACGCGCGCGGCGCGATCGAGGCGGCGACCAACGCGCTCGATGCGCGCCTCAAGCTCGACGACGCGGAGCGCGAATGGAAGCAGTTTCCGGACAAGAAGCAGCTGATGGAGCGCAAGGCCGACGCGCTGAAGCAACAGATCGAGGTCGAGGAGCACCTGCACCAGAACCGCATTGCCGAAGGCACCAGCAAGCTCGCGCAATCGCAGCACGCGCAGATCGACGAAGCGCGCAGCAATATCGACAACGCCCGCCACGCACTCGATCTCGCGAAGGACGAACAGGACAAGTACGCGCGCCTGTTCGCGCTGCCGGGCGGCGGCGGCGTGTCGCAGAGCCAGGTGGAACAGAAGCGCAGCGCCTACCTGCAGGCCCAGGACAGCTACCGCGTCGCGCAGGCGCGGCTCACGCAGCTCGAGGCGCAGCAGAGCCACGAGTTCGCGCAGGCGAAGGCGCAACTCGAAGGCAGCGGCGAGACGCTCGCCGGGCTGCGCATCCAGTACGACGCGACCGTGCGCGACATCGCGAACACCGAAGAGAAGCTGCGTCTGCAGGTGCAGACGGCGCGCCTCGCCGCGGATGCCGCCGCGCGGATCCGCTTCGAGAACATCGACAAGGACAATTTCCTGCTCGTGCTGGCGCCCGTCTCCGGCGTGATCACCGATGTGACCACGACGCAGCCCGGCGACAAGATCCTCGCCAACACGCCGCTCGGCAGCATCGCGCCGTCGGATGCGCGGCCGGTGGTGAAGGTCGCGATCGCGGAGCAGGACCGCGCGTTCCTTCACGAGGGCCTGCCCGTGAAGCTCAAGTTCAATGCGTTTCCGTATCAGCGCTACGGCGTGATCGACGGCACGCTCGAATACATTTCGCCGGCGACGAAGCCGCAGGCGCAGACGAAGGAACCCGTCTACGAGGGCCGGGTGGCGCTCGTGCGCAACGCGTACACGATCGCCGGCACGACCTACCCGCTGCGCTACGGCATGACGGCCACGGCGGAAATCGTGGTGCGCGAGCGCCGCCTGATCGGGTTCGCGCTGGACCCGTTCAGGCAGATCGCGGGCTGACGGGCGCCGCCACGGCGTAGTGGAACGCAGGCAAGCGGTGAGGCGAGGCACCGGCGGCGCATCAGGGCGAACCGCCGCTGACAGGGATCAAGGGGAACGAGATGACGGCAATAGTGCGTATCGACGACGAGGTGATCGGCACCGACGACTTCATCCGCGTGCTGAAGCTCAGCGGGCAGTTCGAGGGCCTCGTCGAACAGCAGGTTCGCGACCGGCTGACGGTGATCGCGGCAAGGAAGATGGGCATGCAGGTCACGCCGGAAGAAATCCAGGAGCGTGCCGACCAGTTTCGCCGCGTGCGCGGGCTGCACCGCGCCGCGGACATGAACCGCTACCTGGACGTGTTCGGCGTCAGTCTCGACGAGTTCGAGCGCTTCATCACCGATACGCTGTACCAAGAAAAGACGCTCGACACGGTGTGCAGCGATGCGGCCGTCGACGCGTACTTCAAGCTCAATTCGCCGAAGTTCGACAGCATCGAGGTCAGCCACATCGTGCTCGATTCGGAAGGCAAGGCGCGCGAGATGATGGCGATCCTCGAGGACGACCCGAGCTGCTTCGGCGACATGGCGCGCGAGCATTCGATCGCCGACACGAGCGAGCGCGGCGGCGTGATCGGCAAGGTGCTGCGCGGCTCGCTGAAGACGGATATCGAGGCCAAGGTGTTCAACGCGCACGTGGGCGACCTGCTCGGGCCGTTCGCGGCGCCCGACGGCGCGTTCTTCGAGATCTTCTCGGTGACCGCGAAACACCCGGCCGCGCTCGACGCCGACGTCGCGTCGGAGGTGCGCCGCCTGCTGCGCGAGGAGTGGCTCGCCGAGCGCGCGCAGGAACACATCATCGAGGCACGCTGATCACGGAGAACCGCATCGATGGACGCACAAGCCCCCGCCCCGGCCAGCACCCCGTCGCTCGCGGCGTTTCTCGCGTCGGTGGAGCCGCTGTCGCTCTTCTCGCACGACGAACTCGATCGCATGGCCGCCCATGCGCAGGTGCGCACCTATGGGTTCGGCGACACCGTCTGCAATCGCGGCGACCTCGCCGAGGGCCTGTATGTGCTGCGCAGCGGGTCCGTGCGCCTGATCGCCGACGAGCGCGGCAAGGAAACCAGCGTCGGCGTGCGCAAGGAACGCGAGGTGTTCGGTGAAATGGCGATGCTGCGCGAATACTGGCACGAGGTGTCGGTGCGCGCGTCGACGAAGACCGAGGTGCTGTGCATCCCGCGCAGCGCGATCGAACCGATCCTGCGCGACAACCCGGCCGCGCAGTCGTTCGTGACGAGCTATGTCGCGATCAGCTCGGCCGGCGGTTTCGTGACGCGGCTGTTCGACCTGCGCGGCAAGCTGACGCGCGCCGAGCTCGAGGAATACGTGTCGAGCGTCGGCGTGAAGCGCGTGCCGGCCGGCAAGGAGATCGTCCGGCAGGGCCCGGGCGGCGACCTGCGGCTGTACGTCGTGCGCCAGGGCGAGGTCAGCGTCTCGTGCCGCGAGGACGGCAACGACTATCCGCTCGCGACGCTCGGCGCGGGCGAGATCTTCGGCGAGCGCGCGTGCCTGCTGCGGCAGGAGCAGGTGGCGACCGTCACCGCCGTCACCGATACGCGCCTGCTCGTCATTCCGGAAAAGACCGTGCACTTCATGCTCGAGCGCAACCCGAAATTGCGCGAGGTGCTCGAGGAGCGCATCCGCTTCGTCGACCAGGAACTGCAGCGGCAGAAGAAGCTCGCCGAACGGCGCCGCCATCCGCTGCAGATCGACATCGGCGCCGACGCCGCGTTCGGCGAGCGCATGATCAAGCGTTTCGTGCTGGTCGAGCAGGCGGAGGAAATGGATTGCGGGGCCGCGTGCCTCGCGATGATCTGCCGTCACTACGGCGTCGCGATGACGCTCGGCAAGCTGCGCGATCTGGCGAACGTGACGACCCAGGGCGCGACGCTCGACAGTCTCGCGCGCACCGGCGAGGCGGTCGGCTTCGCGACGCGCGGCGTGCAGTGCACGTACGAGGCGCTGCTCGGGTTCGACCTGCCGTTCATCGTGCACTGGGAGGGCTACCACTACGTCGTCGTGTACGGCGTGTCGAAGTCGTGGGTGCGGATCGCCGATCCGGCGCTCGGCTTCAGGAAGCTGAGCGTCGAGGCGTTCGAGCGAGGCTGGAGCGGCACCTGCCTGCTGTTTACCGCGAGCGGGCCGGCCGCGGCGCCGGTCGAGTCACGCTCGCCCTGGGTGCGCTTCATCGGCTATCTGCGCCCTTACCGGAAGATCCTCGCGCACCTGTTCCTCGCGACGTTCGTGATCCAGATGCTGGGCGTCATACCGCCGCTCATCATCCAGAACATCCTCGACGGGGTCGTCGTGCACCAGAACGTGAGCCTGCTGCACCTGCTGATCGCCGGGCTCGTCGTTTCGCACGTGTTCACGCAATTGATGACCACGATCCGCGCGCATCTCTCCAACTTCATGGTGCGCAGCCTCGACTTCGCGATGATGTCGCAGTTCTACAAACACACGATGTCGCTGCCGTATTCGTTCTTCGCGCGCCGCAAGAGCGGGGACGTGTTCGCGCGCTTCCAGGAGAACCAGACGATCCGGGCGTTCCTGACGGAGTCCACCGTGACCACCGCGCTCAATCTGCTGATGATCTTCATCTACTTCACGATCATGTTCCTCTACAACGTGAAGATGACGCTGGTGCTGATCGCGTTCGTGATCCCGATCATGGCGCTCACGGCGCTCGCGACGCCGAAGCTGAAAGGCTATGCGCGCGAGGTGTTCGCCGCGTCCACCGATGCGAAGTCGCTGCTGATGGAGACGCTCGGCGGCGTCGAGACCGTGAAGGGCATGGGCATCGAGCGCTCGGTACGGCTGAAGTGGGAGCGCAAGTATGCGAAGGCGCTCGACGTCCAGTACCGCGCGCAGGCATTCAACATCCTGGTCGCGCTGGGCAGCCAGTTGCTGAATGCGGCGACCACCATCGTGATCCTGTGGGTCGGCGCGAACCTCGTGCTCGCCCATGAACTCAGCATCGGGCAACTGATCGCCTTCAATGCGTTCATGGGCAGCGTGCTGGCGCCGCTGATGGGGCTCGTCGGCATGTGGAGCCTGATGAACGACGCGGCGGTGGCAATGGAACGGCTCGGCGACGTCCTCGACCTCGAACCCGAACAGCAGCCGTCCGGACTGGCCTCGCGCGTGCTGCTGCCCGACCTGCAGGGCGACATCGGCTTCGAGGGCGTGTATTTCCGCTACGGCGGCAACGAAACACCTTACGTGCTCGAGAACATCAACTGCACGATCAAGCGCGGCGAGATGGTGGCCATCGTCGGGCGCAGCGGTTCGGGAAAAACCACGCTGGCGAAGCTGCTGGTGGGATTCTATGCGCCCACGGACGGCAAGATCGTGGTCGACGGATACGACATGAGCGCGATCGACAAGGCGTACTACCGCCAGCAGATCGGCTATGTGATGCAGTCCAATCTGGTGTTTTCCGGCTCGATTGCCGAGAACATCGCCTGCGGCGACACGAGCCCCGACTGGCGCCGCATGGAGGAGGTCGCCCGGATGGCCGACGCGCATGCCTTCATCAGCAAATTGCCGCTCGGCTACGAGCAGGTGGTGGGCGAGCGCGGCGTGGGCCTGTCGGGCGGCCAGATCCAGCGGCTCTGCATCGCGCGCGCGCTGTATCACGACCCGCGCCTGCTCGTGTTCGACGAGGCGACGTCGTCGCTCGACACGCAGTCGGAGAGCAACATCCTCGCGAACATGCACGAGATCCTGCAAGGGCGCACGGCGGTGATCATCGCGCACCGGCTCAGCACCATCATGCGGGCCGACAAGATCCTCGTGCTGTACGAAGGCGCGATCGTCGAACAGGGCTCGCACGACGAGCTGGTCGCCCTTCAGGGCATGTATTACCAGCTCGTGCAGAAACAGCTGGGCGCATCATGAAACTCTTCGACCCGCACGGATTCGGCAACTCCGCGGTCTCGTATGCCGGCCTGCTCGAGAAGATCGAGATCCTGCGCTCGATGCTGCGCTGGGCGCCCAAGCTCGAGCGTGTCGACATCGAAAAGCTGCTCAATCAGGCGAACGTGCTGCGCGACGAAGTCATGCAGATGTCGCGCAAGGAGCGCTTCGTCGAGGCCGCCGTGGCCGCGCCGCAGGCGCCCGACGCAGCCGATTCGGCCGACGCGCCGGAGGCGCCCGCGCCCGCGGTGCAACGACGGCGGCAGGCGTTGATCGAGCGCAGCTTCATCTTCGAGGGCATTTTCGGCGACAACCCGAAGCTGCTCGCCGCACTCGAAATCGCCGAGAAGGCCGCGCCGACCGATCTGCCGGTGCTGATCGACGGCGAGAGCGGGACCGGCAAGGAGCTGATGGCGAAAGTCATCCACGCGAACGGGGCGCGCGCCGACCGGCCCTACATCTCGGTGAACTGCGGCGCGATTCCCGACAACCTGCTCGAATCCGAGCTGTTCGGCCACCGGCGCGGCGCGTTCACCGGCGCGTCGAACGATCGCAAGGGCAAGTTCGAGAGCGCGCACACCGGCACGATCTTCCTCGACGAAATCGGCGAATTGCCGCTGTCGGGCCAGGTCAAGCTGCTGCGCGTGCTGGAATCGCACGAGATCCAGCGGGTCGGCTCGGACGAGCCGATCAGCGTCGACACGCGCATCGTCGCCGCCACCAACAAGAATCTGCGGCAATTGAGCGAGCAGGGGCTCTTTCGCGAGGACCTGTTCTATCGCCTGAGCGTCATTCATCTGACCTTGCCCGCGCTGCGCGAGCGTCGCGACGAAATCCCGCTCCTGCTCGCGTACTTCGGCGACGAGGCGGCAGGGGCGCTGAAGCGCAGGCCACTCAAGACGACGCCGAAGCTGCGCGACTTCCTGCTGACGTACGCGTATCCGGGCAACATCCGCGAACTGCGCAACCTCGTCTACCGTCTGTCGTGCCTCGCCGGCGAGGTCGCGGATATCGAGCACCTGCCCGAGGACATCCGGCCGAAAACCGGGGCGGCCGCCGTTCGCGCGACCGATGACGGCACGTCGGGCAGGCCGATGTCGCTCAGCGACGCGAAGCGTGCGGCAAGCGACGAGGCGGAGCGTGCGTTTCTCGAACGCGGGTTGCAGGAGACCGGCGGCACCGTGGCCGAACTGGCGCGCCGTTGCGAGATGAACCGGTCGCACCTGCAGATGCTGCTCAAGAAGCACGGCATCCGTTCGAAAGCGTTCCGTCATCAGGACCCCGCGACGCCCGACAAGGACGCGTAGGCGTCGCGCGATCGTTCAGCGTCGCACGGAAGGATTGGCGAGCGTCCGGTCCGACGCATCGGGATCGGACGCGCGGATCACGACCGCGGTGACGTTGTCCCGGCCGCCCGCGCGCAACGCGAGGGCGACGAGCTCGTCCGTTGCGCGCGCGCAATCGCCGCAGGCGAGGGCGGCCGAGATGTCGGCTTCGTCGAGCTCGTTGCTCAGGCCGTCGCTGCACAGCAGAAACATGTCGCCGTCGCATACGTCGATGCGTCGTTCGTCGAGCTGCAGTTGCTCGGCGGCGCCGACCGCGCGCGTGATCACGTGCTGCGACGGGTGATGGCGCGCCTGCTGTGCGCTCAGGTGGCCCTGCGCCTGCAGTTCCGCGACGTGGCTGTGATCGAGCGTGAGCTGCGTCAGGCGCGCGTCGCGGTACAGGTAGATCCGGCTGTCGCCGGCCCACAGCCAGCCGCATTGGCGGCCGCTCGCCAGCAGCACCGCCACCGTGCTGCCGATCATGCGCACGCCGCGCCGGGCGGCCGATTCGCGCAATTGCGCGTTGACGGCATCGAGCGCGGTACGCGCCGCCGCGATGAAGTCCGCCAGCGTGGCCGGGGCGGCCAGCCGATCCAGCGCCTGCACGATCATCCGGCTCGCGAGGTCGCCGGCCGAATGTCCGCCCATGCCGTCCGCAACGGCCCACAGGCCACGGTGCGGCAACGCGAGGCAATCGTCTTCGTTGATCTCGCGAACCCGGCCCACGTCGGTGCGTGACGCCGAAGTCCATTGCAGTTCTGCGCTCACGGCGCGCCATTCCTTTTCGTTCAGGGCGGGTTCATGCCGATCAGGGCTTGTGAACGCGCGTTGCCGGCCGGCTTGAAACCGGCGCTAGACGAGCCGGTTCCTGCCGTCCGCGCCGACCCCGACCACGATGTTCGCGCCAGGCGCCGAGTTCGCGACGTCGATGTTCTGGATCTGGTTGAGAACCTGGTTCGCGTAGAACGTGTTGTACGTCTGATAGAGGTTGACGACCGGCCCGAACGCAGGCGCCGGCGGCGTGTACGGCTGGATCCAGCCGAATACCCACGGCGCGCCTGCGCCGCGGATGAACGACATCGTCTTGCGGTCGATGTCGCGCTGCATGTGAAGGTCGGTAATTGCGAGCGTGGTCATGATGCGTCTCCGAATGGGGCTTGCCGACGAACCGGGTACCCGATACGTGCAAACCTCGTGCCATGCGCGACACGACCCGCGTGCGTGGCCCGGGCGCGGGCGTCGATCCGCCCGGGCGCCACGCGCGGCAAGGCAAGGCGCGATCGACACGCGTTGTTTGCATCCTAGTGCGTCGCGGCCTCGTCCCGCAATGGTTGTACGCGAGCCAACAGTCGGGGCCACGAACGTGGCCGCGAAACCGACACGTGCTCCGGCACATGCAGACGGCGGTCGGGCGCGCCAACTGGTGCTGTCTCACCAACAAAATCCCCGGCAAACGGTTGGCCGCGCGGCGACAGCGCAGTGCGCGGTTCGCCGGGCGCTTCCCGCCAGGCCTTGCACGGCGGGCGCCGCGAAGAGTGGCACGCTTGATGCAGGTTAGTTGGCAACCGGCCGACCCATGAGCAACACGGGCGGCCGCCAACCTGCAGACGGAGCCCGTCATGGAACGCGACCTTCAACCAGTGAACAGCATTGCGGACGCAAGCGCGCAGGCAGCTTTGCTGTCCGGCGGCGTCGATGCACTGCCGCTCGGCGCGCACCTGGTTTCCGATCGCGGCGCCTACAGCCATCACGGCATCTACGTCGGCGACGGGCGCGTCGTCCACTACGCGGGGCTGTGCACGTCGCTGCATCGCGGCCCGATCGAGGAAGTCACGCTCGAACGCTTCGCCGCCGGTCACGCGGTGCGCGTCGTGCCGCATCCGTACGCCGCCTATGCGGGACGCACCGCGGTGCTGCGCGCGCGTTCGCGTCTGGGCGAAAACCGCTATCGCCTGCTCACGAACAACTGCGAGCACTTCTGCACGTGGTGCGTGGAAGGGACGGGCCACAGCGAGCAGGTTCGCACCTGCGTCATGCATCCGCGGACGGCCGTCCGGTTCGCGCTGTCCGTCTGCCGCGCGCTGCTCGCGGCGCGGCGCGCGGGCGGACGAGGTGCCGCGGCCGCCATCGCCGCCGCATGAGCGACGTCCCGGCGCGTTCGACATCGTCATCAGGGGGCTCAAATGAACGGAACCGAATCCTCGCTGCGCATGCAGGTCGACAAGTGGCTCGCGCCGAGCGCGCGCGTGCCGGCGCGCATCGTGCGCTTCAGCCGCCTGCCGGCGCAACGGCGGCGCTTCGTCTGCGTCGAGGCCGTGCATCCGGCCGGCACGATCGCGATCTTCTTCTTTCGTCACGACGACGGCTCGTGGTGCGTGTTCCCGCCGGCCGATCGGCGGCCCGCGATGATGTCGCAGGCGGCCTGACCGTGCATGCGCGGCCGGGTGGTGTGCCGTCAGCGCAACAGGGTCGGGCGCGCCGGGGACGCCGCCGTTTCGGCCGCCGGTGCTTGCTTCAACGCAGCCCCGCGGGCGTCGGTGTGCAGATAGGGGAAAGGCTGCGGCGCGAGCATCGTCTGATGCGCACGGACCCGCGCGCCACCGCTGATGGCGGCCATCGCCTGGCGGTCGAGGTCGACGCTTTCGGGAAGATCGTTGATGACGAGCACGCCCATGGTTGACTCCGCGAAATCGGATGGAAGAGGGGCAGCCATGCAGCATCGTGCGATGTGCCGACGTACCGGGAATCTGTCCAGTATAGGTTCGCCGCACGACCGCGCGCGCTGGAAAATCGACCGGGCAGCGCGGGTGCGCATGGACGGCGAAAACCTGAAGCCGGTTCGCGATCGATCGACGTGAATTCTAGTTCCGGCACCGATTGCACAGGGCGTGACCGCAGACTAGTATGATTTGTTAGACGTCCTGTCAGAAGGCCTGCGGCCGGTGCGGCGCGCAGCCGGATTCGTCTGATGATGACGTGGCAGCGTGCGCAGCTTCGATGGTGTCCGGTGCATCACCGGCATGTCGCGCTGCACGGGTACGTCATCGACGGTCCTTGCCCTGGCGGCGCCGCGGGACGCCGAAGCGGGTCGGCAAGCTGAAGCTGAGTAGACGGCATACGAATGATGAGCTTTGCGCAGCTGATTCAGACATTCCAGAGCGGGACGCTGTCGCAGGAAGCGTTCTTCTCGGAGATCGACCGTGTGCTGGCGACCGATCAGGTCGATTGCGCGCGGTTGCGCGAAGTGCTCGACCAGACGCAAACCACGCAGCCGTTGTCGGACGATATCTATGCGGAAGTGCTGAAACGCCTCGAGCGGTGTCGCGACAGAACGGCATCCGCGGGCGACGCGACCCGGATCCAGGAGAGCCCGCTTCGGCCGGACGCGCGTCCGGGCATCGCGCCCGGGCCGTCGGGCGACGCACTGTCCATTGACGGCGAGCGCGTGAAAGGCATCGGCGATACGCTGAACGGGCGCTTCGTGCTGGAGGAGTGCCTGGGCGTCGGCGGCATGGGTACCGTGTACAAGGCGCTCGACCTGCGCAAGCTGGAGGCGTCGGATCGCAAGCCGCACATCGCGATCAAGGTGCTCAATGTGCAGTTTCGCGGCCAGCCGACGTCGCTGATCGCGCTTCAGCGTGAGGCCCGCAAGGCGCAGACGCTCGCCCATCGCAACATCGTCACCGTCTACGACTTCGATCGGGACGGTCCGCTCGTCTACCTCACGATGGAGTATCTGTCGGGCCGGCCGCTCAGCAAGGTGCTGCGCGCGCCGGACTTCAAGGGCATGCCGCTCGATGCCGCGTTGCCGATCATCGCCGGCATGGGCCAGGCGCTCGCCTACGCGCACGAGCGCGGCTTCGTTCACTGCGATTTCAAGCCCGCCAACGTGTTCCTGACCGACCGCGGTGAGGTGAAGGTGATCGACTTCGGGATTGCGCGCGCATTCCAGCGCCGCGACGAGGATCCCGACGTGACCGTGTTCGACCCGGCGAGCCTCGGCGGCATCACGCCGGCCTATGCGAGCCCGGAGATGTTCGAGCATCTCGAGCCGGATCCGCGTGACGACGTCTACGCGCTCGCCTGCGTCACCTACGAATTGCTGACCGGGCACCATCCGTTCAATCGGCTGTCGGCCACCCAGGCGCGTCACGACCACTTGCGGCCCGAGCGTCATCCCGGTCTCGATCGCACGCAATGGCGAACCTTGAGCGCCGCGTTGTCGTTCGACCGCGCGGCGCGCACGCCCAGCGTCAACCAGTTCCTGGAAGGCATGGGCGTGCTCAAGCCACCCGCCCGGGCATCGGGCGTACGCGTGGGGGTGGCCGTGGGCGCTTGCACGGCGGCGGCGATCGCCGTGCTCTGGTACGGCTACCAGGCGCTTTCGCGCAGCAGGTGACGGGCGCCCTGGCAACGGATACGTCGCGCACGCGACCGCCGGCGGCGGGAATGGCCGGACGGCGAGCGCCGGTGCCGGCAGCGCCCCGCGGCCGCCGCGAACGCGCGCCCGCTGCTGGCCAGGCGCGCCGCCGGGCGCACCGGCACCGGCACGACACCCGCACCCGGCGATCTCGCTGCGGCCGTGACGGCTGCGCTGGCGCGCGTACCGTGTTCGGCGCTGGTTGCATCGGTGCAGGATCGCGTGCTGCAGGTGCGCGGTTATACGGAAGCCGGTGTCGGCATCGGCCGCGTGCGCAGCTCACTCGGCGGCCTGGCGGGCGGCCAGGCGGCGAGGCTCGACGTGCGTCCCGTCGACGCCCGCGATTGCGAGGTCGTGAGCGCGCTGGCGCCGTACTGGCGGTCGAATCAGGCATCGTCACACGCCGCGTCGCTCCGCACGCGAGCGCCGGACGCGCATCTCGCGGAAGGCAGCCCGCTCGTCATCGACATCACGACACCCGGTTACGAGTCGTATGTGAACGTCGATTACTACGTGCTGAACGGCAGCGTCGTGCATCTCGTGCCGAGCAGCCGCGAACGCGACAACCAGGCGCCGCCGAATTACGCCGCGACGATCGGCAGCATGGGCGAGTGGGTGATCGGGCCGCCGTTCGGCACCGAGATGATCGTGCTCCTCGTCACGCCCGCGCCGCTGTTCGACGGGTTACGGCCTTCATCCGAGCCGCGCGCCGCCTATCTCGCGGCAATCGGGCGGCAATTGAAGCTGTTCGAGGCCAAATACGGCGAGGGGCGCATTGCCGCCGATTTCATCCAGATCACGACGCATGCCAACGGCCGCTGAGCGGGCCGATGCGCCGGTCAGCGGCCCAGCGCTTGCGCCGCCTGGTGAATGGCGCGGCGGATGCGGGGAAACGTGCCGCACCGGCATGCGATGTTCTTCATGGCTTCGTCGATCTGGTGGTCGTCGGGGCGAGGGCAGCGCATCAGCAGCGCGGTGGCGGCAATCAGCTGGGCGCTCTGGCAATAGCCGCATTGCACGACGTCGACGGCAATCCACGCGTTCTTCAGCGCCCGCGCTTCGACGCCGTCCAGCCCTTCGATGGTGGTGATGCGCGCGCCGTTCAGCGTACCGACCGGCAGCTGGCACGCGGGCACGGCCTGATCGTTCAGGAGCACCGTGCACGCACCGCAGACGCCGACACCGCAGCCGAACTTCGTGCCGGTCAGCTTCCGTTCGCACCGAATCACCCAGAGCAGCGGCGTGTCGGGCTCGGTATCGAGGTCAGCGGTTTCCCCGTTGATACGGACTGACACCATCGGTCGTCTCCTTGCCCGGGCGGGCTCGGCTTGATGAGCGGCAGGGTGCGATGACGCACGCCCGTGAGCGCATACAGCGCATTCGCCACGGCCGCCGCGATCGGCGGCGTGCCCGCTTCGCCGACGCCGTGCGGCTCGGTCCCGCCGGCCAGGACTTGCGTGACGATCTCGGGGCAAGTCTCCATGTTGACCAGCGGATAGCTGTCGAAATACTGCTGCGCGACTTGCCCGTTCTCGATCGTGATCGCCTGCTCCAGCGCGGCCGACAATCCGAAGATGATCCCGCTCTCCATCTGCTGCTCGACCAGGTTCGGATTCACGGCCAGCCCGCAGTCGATCACGCAGAACACGCGCGTCACGCGAAAGCCGTCACCGTCCTGCCGGAGTTCGGCGACTTGCGCGACCACGCTGCCGAACGATTCGTGCATCGCCACGCCGCGTGCGCGCCGCGCGCCGGTCTCGTCACGCCACGCGAGCGGCGAACGCCAGCCGGATAGCGCGACGAGCGCCCGCAACACGGCCACGTGGCGCTGGTGCGCCGGCTGCTTCAGCATGTCGAGCCGAAACTGGATCGGGTCCTTGCGAGCCAGCGCCGCCATCTCGTCGATGAAGCTCTCGACGAAGAATGCCTGATGCGAGTGTCCGACGGAGCGCCAGTAGCCAACGGGGACCGGGAGCGTCACCGTATTGTGCTGGACGAGAATGTTCGCGCATTCATAGGGCAGGTCGAATGCGCCTTCCGCCGTGGTGGCGTCGGGCAGCCATTTCGCGGCGAGGCCCGGCATGCCGAAGGTGCGCGGCATCGCCTGCGCGCTGATCGACTGGCTCGCCGACACCCCTTTCCAGGCAACCAGCCTGCCGCTCGCATCGACGGCGCCGCTGTATCTCGCCACGCAGGCCGGGCGGTAGAAGTCGTGCGTCATGTCCTGCGGGCGCGACCAGATCGTCTGGACGGGCCGCCCCTTCGCATGAAGCGCGATGGCGGCCGCCTGCGTGATGAAGTCGACCTCGAGCCGCCTGCCGAAGGCCCCGCCGATCAATTGCTGGTTCACGACCACCTTGTCTTCGTCCAGGCCCAGCAGCGCCGCGACTGCCCGGCGTGCCACCATCGGAACCTGCGTGCCGCACCAGATCGTTGCCGCGTCGTCGTCGACCCGCACCGTGCAATTCATCGGTTCCAGCGGCCCGTGAGCCAGGTACGGCACTTCGTACTGCGCGACGAACGGCTTCGCGTGGCCCAGCGCCGCATCGGCATCGCCGGCGGCGTAGAACACGTGGCGCCCGTCATCGCCGTCGAGGGCGCGCGTCAACGCCGCGCGGACGTCCGCGGTATTCACGCCCGCAGCCGGCCCGTGATCCCATGTGACCGGCAACCCGCACAACGTCCGCATGGCGATGAAGGGATTGTCGGCAATGACGGCAACGCCTCCCGTTCCGCCGTGGTATGGCGCGATCGTGAAGACACCGGTCACGCCCTTCAGGCCGCCGACCCTGGACCGGTCGACCGCCAGCGCCGTTCCGCCGAGTGTCGGGCACATCGCGACGCTCGCATACAGGAGCTTGTCCGGAAGCACGTCGATGCCATAGCGCGCGCTGCCGTCGAGCTTCGCGTGCGCCTCGATGCGGCCCAGCCGTTTCCCGACCAGCATGAAAGTCTTCGGGTCCTTCAGAGCGACATGTGCCGGGCGCGGCACGTCCCGCGCGCGCTCGACCAGTTCGCCGTACGTCGCCGAGCGCCCCGACCGATGCAGCACCACGCCGGCTTTCGTCTCGCATTCGGCGACGGGCACCTGCCAAAGCTGCGCCGCGGCGCTGCGCAACATGATGCGGGCCGTGGCGCCCGCTTCGCGCATGGGCCCCCACAGATCGATCATGCTCGTCGATCCGCCCGTTACCATCGAACCCAGATAGCGTGCGCCGTGGCGCACCAGGGCCGCCGCGCCGCGCGCGAGCAGGCTGTCGTCATCGGGACGAAACGGCAGGCCGTCGGCCAGTGATTCGCGGTCCTTGTAGATCGTGTCGAGCGGGGACATGACGATGCGCGCGCGCGACCAGTCCGCATCCAGCTCTTCGGCCAGCAACATGGCCGCGCCGGTATGTATCCCCTGGCCCATTTCGGATTTGCTCATGACGATCGTCACGTCGTTAGCGGAACTGATCATCACCCAGCCGTTCAGCGGCACATCGACGCGCGACATCGCCAGCTGCGCGGGTATGGCCAGCCGGTCGTCGCGGCGCCACCACGCCCAGCCGATCACCAGCGTGCCCGCCACGCCCGCACTGCCCAGCACGAAGGTTCTGCGCGTCAACATGAGGTGGCCGCCGACATGTGTTGATCGAGTCACGGCGCCGCCGGCGAATCACGCCACGCGCCTCCGGCATTCAATGTTTCGAACACAATCCGACATTTCATTGCAGCTGCAATCACCTATATTAGTCACTGATCTCGGCAACCGAGAACCTGAATGTGAGGTTCGTTTGAAACAAGCGCTGAAGAGGCGGCCTGCAGCGACCGGATCGACATGCGTGGGGTTCCGGGACGCGAAGCGCATCGAGCCGGCCGCTTCGAACGCACCACCGCCGGAGGCCGTCGATGCTCGTCGATGAGGTTCACGCGTTGCTGCTCGGATTGCCGGCGCCGTGGCGAGCAGCGTTCGAACGTCACGGTCTCGACCTGTCCGATTCGGGCACGCCCGAGGAGACGGCGAAGCGACTGAGCCGGCCGCTGCCGATCGACTGGGACGATCCGCGCATTCACGATCTCTGCCCGGACACCACGCGGGCGATCGAGCCCGGCGACCCGGCACGCAGTCTCGTCTATCACCTGCTCGCACTGTCCACGTGCCCGGCGCCGGATGCCGGCGTGCGCCTCGAGGCAATCGACTTGCTGGAGAACTACATCGATTCGCTGGCGCCGTTGCCGCCCGACTGGCAGACGCTGGACATCGCGGTGCTGGCTTATCAGTACCGGCCCGCGCGCCGTACCGGACATCAGCAGCATGCGGACCTCGTGTTCTCGCGACTCGGCATTGCCCGCAACGGCGACGTCGACGCAAGCTACGACGAGCAGACCCGCAGCTTCGTGCCGCACGTGCCGGACGGGATCGAGCATGTCCGCGCGATGCCGGCGCGCTATGGCGCGTTTCTCGTGCGCCGGGTCACCGGCCCCGGCACGCTCGCGCTGATCGAGGGCAGGCAAGCGGGCGACGATCGGCGCACCTTCATCGAACCGGTGCGCAAGCTGTTTCCCGATGAATGCCTGCCCGGACGCCGGTTGACGTTGCAATATGGCCACTGCCATCGCGGCGAGAAGCTGAAGCGGGCCGTCGAGGCGCGCTGGGGCGTGCGGCCGTCGCCGTCGGGCGATCTGGGCGGCGCACCGTATGCGATCTGCTCCGAGGACGCCGGCACGGCACCGCCTGCCGGCGCGAGCACCCCGGCAGTCGCACTGAAGCGTTCGGGCGCGGCCGTGCTCCTGATCCCGGCCGCGCGGCCGCTGATCGAGCCGGTGAACGCCGCCAACTTCGGCGTGCACGGCTTCGGCGTGCCGGCTCGATGGCGGCTGGCCCCGCTCGCCAACCGGCGCTTCACGACGATGAGAATCATCACGAATCTGTGGAAGCTGGTGCTGGCCGCCGTCGACGACGTGCGGCAGCACTATTTTCCGCATTTCGCGCCCGCCTGGCTTCGATTTCCCGAACCGCGCAATGCACCGGAGTTCATCAACATCCGGCACAAGGCGCATGAGGACGGCTCCTGCACGGATATGCGCGCGCATCCCGTCGACCGACAGGCATTCCTCGGGGAAGTCGGCAAAGGCGGCTATCGCGCGCAGCTGTTTCTGGATCACTGCAGCGAAGGCGTCGTGACGATCCGTATCGCCGAGCTGGCGGGACACGCGGTACACCCGGCCTATTCGGTCGTTGCCGCGCCGGATTTCTACCCGTACGCCGACCAGGCGGAATTGCAGCGCTGGTTCAAGGACCGGCGGATCGATCCGAAGTCGCAGTTCAGGAGCGGCTCGCCGATATCGCTCAGCGCCGAGCGCCTGCCGGCCAATCCCCATCACGTCGATCCGTTCAGCCATACGCAGGCGTTTTCGCCGCGTGACGAGACGGTCGCCGTCGCGTTCAGCCGGGCGGCACGCTCGGCGCGGCGGCGGGACCGGGACGTGCAGATGCCGCGCATGACCTCGTTCCTGTCGGACGCGTCTTCGGGCGTGTTTGCGCCCGGCTGGGACGTCACCTATGCGGGCAACCGGCGCGGCATCTTCCTCGCCACCTTCGGGCTCGGCAGCCCGTTCGCCGAAGATATCAAGCTGTGCGCGGCCTCCAACAGCTTCTGGCCCGCCGTGAGCCCCGATGCGTCCAGAACCTTCAACCGGAGCGACGCGCCGACCGCGATCCCGATGCTCGACCATGAACTCGGCCTGCATCCGTGTCATCCGCTGGTCACGCGCGGCGACGAGTCGAACACGCGGCGCGGATGGGACGGCGAATACGGCCCGTACCTGACGCCCGACGGCAGCGTGGATTACGCGGACATCGAACGCTCGGACTACGTCGCCAACGCGCTGCACGGCGAGATGCTGTACGGCGCGTTCGAGCATGTCGATTCGGCCGAGCTGATCCGGCGCATCGGTGCATTGCGCCATGCCGTCGCCGCATGCGACCACGGACAAACGCCGTCGCATACGAAGCTGTGGCTGGTATCCGCGCGGGCACTTCGCGAAGCCGACGCTGCGGACGCGTCGGGCGTTGCCGCGCGCTATCGCTTTCTTTTCGTTCTGCCTGCTGCCGATGCGACGCCGGCGCAGCACATGCCGGGACGGCTGCGCGTGCGCTACGGTGAGGCGATCCGTTGCGATGCGACCGAGGCCCGGGTGATCGGCCCCGTGCTGCGCAGCGCACCGGGGCCGGACGCGCTCGGGCTTTACTGAAGGGAACCGCGATGAATGCGATCGACGTGCTCGTGGTCGGCGACGGGCCTGCCGGATGCGCTGCCGCGATCGCGGCAGCAAGAGTGGGCGGCAACGTGTGGATGCTGGGCCACGGGCGTTCGCGGGCGGCGCCGGAATGCGTGTCCGGCGCCGCGCTCGCGCTGCTCGATCGACTGGCGCCGAGCCTCGCGCGGCAACCGCATACATGGCTCGATGATGTGGCCGATGCGCAGCGGGGACGTGCGGTCATCCGCAGCCGGCTCGACGACGGCCTGCGTGCCGAAGCGCTGGCTGCCGGCGTTCGCTATGCGCGTGCGCCCGCCGGCGGGTTTCTCGCGCGTGTCGAACACGGCGCGGTCATGGGCATCACGCACGGCGACGGCGATGTCGGCGCAAGCACCGTGATCGATGCAACCGGCGTCAACGGGTGGCTGCGTCGCGCGATGCGGCTCGAGGTGGCGACCGACTCTTCGCTGTTCTGGCTTCGCCGCGGCTACGCGCGCGGGCCAGGCACGCACCCCGGCACATATTGGAACATCGCGCGCGGCGGCTGGCTGTGGATGAGGGCGACGTCCACGTTCCGGATCTGGACGTCGCTATCGACGCTGCGCGATGGCGAGATCGCGTGGCCGGCGGACACGACACCCGTCGGACCGATGTGGCGCGAGGGCAGACGCTGGCAGTGCGTGCGCCGGACCGCGGGCCCGGGCTATATCGTGTGCGGCGATGCGGCGGGTTATCTCGACCCCGCGACAGGAGACGGTTTGCGTTTCGCCATCGCTTCCGGCCTGCGCGCGGGCGCAATGGCCGTCGACGTTTCGCGTCATCCCGGTCGGGCAAGCGTGCTGGCCGCGCTGTACTGCGACTGGGTGACAGACAGCTACGAGCGCAGCAGAGCCGTGTTGGCACGGAGTTACGCGCGTGCGGGGCTCGATCTCGGATGGCGCGACGCAGTCCGCTGCGCGGCAGTGGATGCGGCATGAAGGCCGGTTGCGCTTTCACCATGCAAAGAAGCCCGCCAGCGGGAGCTGGCGGGCTTGAAACGCCGCAGGACGAACCCGCGGCGGGCTGAGGAACTTCGGTACGACTCGATCGAAACACTGCTGCGACTGCAAGCAAGCATCGCGAAACTTACAGGCCCAGCTTCGCGATGACCTGGCCGCCGAGGTTGTTGATCGAGTTGGTCACGCTGGTGAGATCCTGGTGGGTCGATGCATCGACCTGCGTCACCGGCGCCGTGATGGTATTGGCGCTGGCGAACGAGAATCCGCCGCCGGTCACGATGTTGTTGATACCTGCGTTCTGGAACACGCTACCCCCGCTGACGGAAGCCATTTCCTTGCGGCTGAGTTCGTGGGCGTGGGACAGATCGTTGATCATCAGTGCGGACATGGTCAATCTCCTTGAGTGTGCTGCGGTTTGGAAAGAGCACGTTTCGTTGCGCTCGCAGCTATCAATGCACGGCGCGTGCCAGGCTCTGCTCATGCGCGCGGGAAACACATCCAACCTCATGAAAACAAACGAAATTCAATCCGCTCGACGCCATTTCACCGGGTTCGCCGGGCAAGATCGGAGCACGGCGGTGTCGGGTTCTTCCAGACGGTTTCCGCGTCTGCTGTTCTATCCCGGCCAACAGGAACGGGACGTGACGCTGGCGATTCGCGTCGAAGGCATCGACGGGCAGCCGCAGCGTGTGAGCGCCTGCGCAGGAAAGCCCTCGACGCGATGCTGCGCCGACGGTCGGCGGCAACCGGCATTGGCGCAACGATCGTCACGAGGTACTTCGGATCACTGAATTTATCGCGTACCATCCGGAATGGCACAACGCATCGGGACTGCCGCGCCGACGGCCAACGGGGCATCGATGCGACCACGCGGCACCATGACTGGCGCCGCGGCGCCATCCGCCTCGACGAGGCGAAGCGGATCCGCGTGCAGGGAAGGGAGGTCGAAGGCGCGGCGGGATCAGCCCGGCCGCTGATGGGCGCGGGCGGTGCTGTTGACGGGGCGTCGGCCCGTCTGCCCGTTCATGCCGGCTTCGTTTTTATCATGCAGGGAAGCCCGCCAGGGAACACGGCCTGGCGGGCTTTGAACGCCGCGAGGACAACCCCGCGGCGGGCTGGAGCGTTTCGGTCGACGCTGTCGGACACGGTTGCCGCTGAGCGGACATCCGGCGCAGCTTAGAGGCCCAGCTTGCCGACGACCAGGCCGCCGAGGTTGTTGATCGAATTGGTCACGCTGGTGAGATCCAGGTGGGTCGATGCATCGACCTGGGTGACCGGGGCCGTGATGGTATTGGGGCTCGCGAACGAGAAGCCGCCGCCGGTTGCGATGTTGTTGATTCCGTAGTTCTGGAACACGCTACCACCGCGGACGGAAGCCATTTCCTTGCGGCTGAGTTCGTGGGCGCGGGACAGGTCGCTGATCATCAGTGCGGACATGATAAATCTCCTAAGTTTGCTGCGGTTTTGGAAGAGAGCACGTTTTCGTTGCGCTCGCAGCTACAAATGCATGGGGCGTGCCAGCCCGCGTCACGCCTGCGCGATGGGCGCTTAACCCGATGAAAACAAAGGACATTTCATCCAGATCCCGATAATTCGCCGCGTGCGCCGGGCAAGCTCGCGGAAAGACGATGTCGGGTGTTGCCAAACAATTTGCCGGGCAACTGTTTCGCGTCATCCAACACGAAGGCGGCCTGGCTGCCCGCATTGGCTTCGCTCGGTCCGGCCTCGCGATGCCGCCGGAAATCCGCGGATGCTTCGGGTCGTGCGTATCGGAACCGTGGCGCACCTGCGTCAGGAGATCGTCGTCATGAGCGCGCTTGAATACGATGTCGTCGTGGTCGGCAGTGGCTTCGGGGGCGCGGTGGCGGCCTGCCGCCTCGCGGAAGCGGGATGGAGGGTGCTGGTGCTGGAGCGTGGCCGGCGCTGGACGCCGAAAACGTATCCGCGCGACGAGACCGACCCGTGGCTCTGGAACCAGCAGAACCCGCAACGCTTCCACGGCTGGGCCGACCTGCGTGTTTTTTCCGACATGTCGGTGGTGACGGCCGCGGGCGTCGGCGGCGGGTCGCTGATCTACGCCAACGTCTCGGTCGAGGCCAAACCCGACGCGTTCGAGCATGGCTGGCCGCCGGAGATCACGTACGAGGCGCTCGAGCCTTATTACCGGCGCGTGGGCTGGATGCTGTCGGTCCAGGAGGTGCCCGACAACCAGATCAGCGAACGCACCCGCTTGTTGCGCGATGCGGCCGACGCCTGCGGCTGGGGCGATCGGTATCGCAAGTTGCCGCTCGCCGTGTCGTTTTCGTCGACTTACGATCCGTCCTTGCCCGACGCGCGCGACGACCGGCATTCCGTCAGGCACGTCAACGTGCACGGGGTATCGCAAGGCACGTGCGTACACTGCGGCAATTGCGACATCGGATGCCAGGTGTCGGCGAAGAACACGCTCGATCTCAACTATCTGGCCGTGGCCGAGCGCCATGGCGCAACGATCCTGCCGCTGCACGTCGTGCACAAGCTCGAGCCGCTCGGCCAGGGATGGCGCGTGCATTTCAACGTCATCGATCCGGCCGCGGGCAGTTTCATGCCCGGATACGTCACCGCGACCAGGGTGATCGTCAGCGCCGGATCGATCGGCAGCACCGAGCTGCTGCTGCGCTGTCGCGACGCGCATCGCACGCTGCCGAATCTATCGCCGCGGCTCGGCTGGGGCTGGGCCTTCAACGGCGACTTCGTGACGCCGGCCTTCTACGGCAGCCGGAAGATCTCGCCGTCGCACGGCGTCACCATTTCCGCCGCGATCGACCTGCTCGACGGGGCTGCCGACGGTGGTCAGCCTTTGTTCGTCGAGGATGGCGGCGTGCCCAACCTTGCGCATGATTTCGTGCGCCGCCACCTGCAGCGCTCGCACGGCACGGCGATGCGCACGTTCTGGCGCGCCTTCGCGCGCCATTTCGATTGCGACGACCCGGTCGAGAACATGATGCCCTGGTTCGGCCAGGCGATCGATCCGGGAGACGGGCGCATGCGTCTCGGTCGCTGCTGGTTTGCGCCGTGGCGTCGCGTGTTGCGGCTCGACTGGTCGTACACGCGATCGCAGGCGGTGGTCGATGCGATGGTCGACACGCACCGGCGCCTGTCGGCCGCCACGGGCGGCGAACCCTTCGTCCCTCCGACGTGGAGCGACTTCCACAGGCTGATCACCCCGCATCCGCTCGGTGGTTGCAACATGGGGCTCACGCACGCGGATGGCGTGGTAAACGCGGACGGAAAAGTATTCGGTTACGACGGGCTCTACGTGATGGACGGTGCGACGATCCCGCGCGCGCTCGGGCTGAATCCGTCGCGCACGATCGCCGCATTGGCCGAGCGCAACGTCGCCGTGTTGCTTGGCCGGCGTTAAGCGAAGGTGTTCCGGATCGGCGACGGTTGACGGGGCATCCTGATCGTCACAATGGATCGCGTGGAAACGCGCGCCGAACGCATCGGGATCGGACCGAATATCGATATGATTTCCACGCGCGTCCCGTTCGGCGGTCCTGCCTTTGCGAATCGGCAGGTATTGCAGGAGGCAAACACCTATTGTTCGTTGCAAGACGGAGCGATATTGCTTCATCACGAGCCACCGAGTGATTCTGCGCTGCACGGTGGCTACGGCGAGGCGGAGATTGCATTTGATCGTCTGCAGGCAGGAGAACCGATGCTCAAGCGCCCGGCATCAAGGGCGATGCGACAAATGGCGTTGTGTCGAACCAGGTCGAGGTTACCAAGGTCAGGGAGAGTCCAAATGGGACAGTGCCGTCGCAACTATGCGCGCTTCGTCGTCGCCAGCTCGATCGCCGGTCTGGTCATTCTGGCAGGCGCGGGCCACGCGCAAGCCGAGGACAGTCCTGCGAGCTCGCCGGCCGGCTTCAAGCCAGCGGAAAGAAAGATCGACGTCTATGCGGTGTATGGCGACGGACGCGCGACCGAGGGTGGCGACATGCATTGGCGTGCGTACGAAGTCGGTTTCGGCGACGTCCTGAACGACTACTTCTCCGTCTATCTCGCGTACCTGAACGAGGGCCATCCGCTGAATCACCACCGCGATGGCTTCGCCGCGCTGGGTTCGTTTCGTTGGCCGCTCGGCAATCGCTTCGCGCTCGAATTGTCGGCCGGGCCGTATTTCAGCATGGACACGACACACGTCGACAACCAGCCGCGCAACGACAAGCGATGGGGCGTGCGTGCGTCTGCAGCGGTGCGGTATTACGTCGTTCCCGAACGCTTCTTCCTCAAGGTGCAGTACAACCACGTGCAGATGATCGGCGGATTCAACTCCGACGCGGTGCTCTTCGGCATCGGCGCGGATTTTGGCGGCGATCCGGGACCGGCGTTTTCGGACGGCAAGACGCAGGTCGGCGTGTGGGCCGGAACGTCACAGACGAACCGTCCGCAAGTGCCGATCGAAAAGGGCTACATGGTCGAAGTCAAGCGGCCGCTCGGCAATGCGTGGGCCTATTCGGCGAGCTTCATCTACGAGGGCAACAACGGCGTCGCCGGGCGAAGAGGCGTGGCAGCGCAAGTCTGGTACGTCGCGCCGATCAGGAGCAAATGGACGCTTTCGGCAGGCGTAGGTCCGTATCTGTCGCGTGATCGGGACGAGGCCTCGAGCACAACGAGGCTCAACGCGTTGCTCAGCGCACAGGTGACGTATCAGGTCACGCCCGCTTGGGCGGCGAGCTTGCGCTTCAATCGCGTCGCAACCGGCAACGACAAGGATCAGGACATGTTCATGGTCGGCGTGGCACGCAATTTCTAGCACTTGTTTTCAAGCGCAGGCGCATTCTGTTCACAGAGCGTTGCTCGACAAGGCAAAGAACCCGGCGGTCAGCGAGTGGTACGGCGGCACGGGCAGCGCGCTCGAGCACGGGTGGCGCCTCGACGTTCCCGCGATGCGAATCGAGACGCATGCCCATGCGCGGGCCGGTGCGGCCGTCACCTATATCGTGAACGCAGGCGGCGCTGCGTTGCGATCGAGACGCACCAATGCGCGTGACTTTCACACCGTCCACCGATCCCAAGTCGATCGGCTGTCCCTGTCGCCGCGTTTGCCTTCGGGGAGATCAGACTCCGGAAATTCGAGTAACGCGGCGCAACGGGACGACCGGCGAGTGAATTCGGGGTCAGTGTGCCGGCTCATGGCTCGATCGCCGCGTACAATACGCACGAGCGCCCGTGCAAGGTCTCGCGAGCACGAATAGGCTGCCGAATATCCATCAGGCGCTGGGACGAAACCGGCTTCACCGGTCGATATCGCGAGCCCGTGCGGTCGCCTTCGAGCGCGCTCCCGATAGCCGGCTGCCAACCTGATAGAGTGCATGGCCACGAACAGGCTCGGCCCGTTGCGAACTGCGCCCCGATCGATGTGACGCCCCAACGGTTGGCGCCCGACAGGCGACGTCCAGCTACAGCATCAGGAGAAAATCAATGTCACGGCAAGAGCCGACCCATCAGGAGCAGCCACACTCGTCCACCACGGTGAAGAGCGATCTGCCGTTTCCGGTTGTGGGCATCGGGGCATCCGCTGGCGGCACGACGGCCTTGCAGACCTTCTTCGAGAGCGCGCCGACGGGCATGGACATGGCGTTCGTGGTCATCGTCCATTTGGCACGAGAACAAGTCAGCCATATGGACAACGTCCTGCAGCACACGACGGGTATGCCGGTGCATCAGGTAACGACCACGGTAGCGATCGAAAAAAACCATATCTACGTGATCGCGCCCGGCATGCAGCTGGAGATGTCCGACGGTTGCCTTCGCTGTAGCCCGCTGAGCTCCGCCGAAGGTGCCGCGCTCTCGATCGACCACTTTTTCCGGACGCTGGCGGACGCTCACGACTCGCGCGCGATCGGCATCGTGCTGTCCGGTACCGGCTCGGACGGCGCGGCGGGCTTGAGCCGTATCAAGGAGGCGGGCGGCATCACGCTCGCCCAGACGCCGGACGATGCGGAGTACGCGGAGATGCCGCAGCATGCGATCTCGACGGCGCGCGTCGATATCGTGCTGCCGGCGGCCGAGATGCCGCAAAAATTGCTGGACCTCTGGGCGAATGCGCGGCGCATCGAGCAGCAGACCCTCGAACTCACGCAGATGCAGCAAATCGGCGATCGGCCCGGCGCCAATGATCCCGAACGGGCGCTATCGGACATCCTGATGCACCTGCGGGTACGCACCGGCCACGATTTCAGGCTGTACAAGCGGGCGACGGTGCTGCGACGTATCGAGCGGCGCATGCAGGTAAACGGCCAGCGCGACATGCTCGCGTACCGCGACTTCCTGCGGACCGCCCCGGACGAGGCCAACGCGCTGCTGGCCGACATGCTGATCGGCGTGACCCAGTTTTTCCGCGATCGCGAGGCCTTCGACTTCCTCGAACGCGAGGTGATCTCCCAGTTGTTCGCGCCGGAATCCGCCGAGGAGCAGGTGCGGGTCTGGGTAGCCGGATGCGCGACGGGGGAAGAGGCGTATTCGATCTCGCTGCTGCTCGCGCGGGCACGCGAGGCGTCGATGTCGAGCCAGGCGATCCAGGTATTTGCTACCGATATCGACGAAGCCGCGATCGTCCGCGCACGCACGGGCTCCTACCCGCTGTCGATCGCGACGGACGTGCCTGCGCCGCTGCTGCAGCGCTACTTCACGCGCGAGGGCGCGCACTACGTGATTGCCAAGGCCGTGCGCGAGCGCATCCTGTTCGCCGCCCACAGCCTGCTGCGCGATCCGCCGTTCTCGCACCTCGACCTGATCTCGTGCCGCAACGTGCTGATCTACCTGGAGCGCGCGGTGCAGCGGCAGATCCTCGAGTTGTTTCATTTCGCGTTGCGTCCGAACGGCTATCTGTTCCTCGGCACCGCGGAGTCGGCCGACGCAGCCGACGATCTGTTTACGGTCGTCGACAAGAAGCGGCGGATCTACCAGGCGCGTGTCGTCACGCATCGCGCGAAACCGGTCACCGGCTTCCCGCCGCTTTTCCAGGTCGAATCCGGCGGGGACGAGCGCTCCGCGCCTCAACCGCCGATGCGGGTTCCGGCCAGCCCGGCCCAGCGCAACTTCTCCTATTCGGAGCTTCATCAGCGTGCGCTGGAAACGTATTCACCGCCGAGCGTCATCATCGACAAGGAATCCAACGTGGTTCACCTGTCGGACAACGCCGGGCGATTCCTGCGGCATGTCGGCGGGGAGCTGTCCAGCAACATCATGACGCTGGTGCTGCCGGACCTGCGGCTCGACTTGCGCACGGCCATTTTCCGCGCGCTGCAAACGGGGACGAGCGTCGAGGCGCGGCGCGTCAAGTGGACGCACGAGGCCCGCGTGTCGTGGATCAACATGACGGTCAGGCCGTTTCACGACAAGGTCGCCAATTCGGAATTCCTGCTGATCGTGTTCGACGAGGTGGCCGGCCGCATGACCGAGGAGGACCAGGCGGAAGCGAGCGGACAGGATCCGGTGCTCGCGCAGCTCGAACAGGAGTTGCAGCACAGCCGCGAGCAACTGGCGACGATCATCGAGCAGTATGAAACGTCGGTCGAGGAGCTGAAGGCGTCGAACGAGGAGCTGCAGGCGATCAACGAGGAACTGCGCTCGACGAGCGAGGAGCTCGAAAGCAGCAAGGAAGAACTGCAGTCGGTCAACGAAGAGCTGACCACGGCGAACGCCGAAATGCAGGCGCGCATCGAGGACACCGCAAAGGCGAACGACGACCTTCACAACATCATCGCGTCGAGCGAAATCGCCACCGTATTCGTCGACAAGGAGATCCGCGTCAAGCGCTTCACGCCGAACGCGACGGCGATCTTCAACCTGATCGATACGGACCTCGGCCGGTCGCTGTTCCATATTACACACGCGCTACGGTACCCGACGCTCGCGGACGACGTCCGCCAGTCGTTCCAGTCGCTGCGCCTGATCGAACGCGAAATCGAGAGCGAGACGGGACGGTGGTACCTGATGCGGCTGCTGCCTTATCGCACCGCGGACGATCACATCGACGGCGCCGTGATCACGCTCATCGACATCACCGACCGGCATCACGCGGAAGAAGCGGCACGCGCGGGCGAGCAACGCCTGCGGCTGGTCGCGCAGTCGACCAAGGACTACGCGATCATCATCCAGGACAACAACGGATCGATCGTCAGCTGGAATGCCGGCGCCGCACGCATCTTCGGCTATACGGAGGACGAGATGATCGGTCAGGACGTGGAACTGATCTACGAACCGAACGACCGGCAGGCGCTCGTGCCGGCGCGCGAGCGCGACATCGCGACCCGGGAAGGGCGCGCGGACGACGAGCGCTGGCACCGCACCAAGGACGGGCGCCGCATCTTCTGCAGCGGCGTCGTCACGCCGATTTCGGACACCTCGTTCAGCGGGTTCGCGAAGATCGTTCGCGATCTGACGTCGCGCAAGCAGAGCGAGGATGCGAACCGGGAAGCGCTCGCGCGGGAACAGGCCGCACGCGAGCAGGCCCTGAGCTCGAACCAGCTGAAGGACGAGTTCATCGCGGTGCTGTCGCACGAGCTGCGACATCCGCTCAACCTGATCGGCGTCAAGTCGGAGATGCTGCCGCGCCTTCCCGAGACGCGCGACATTCCCGCCGTGCGCGAGGCGGCCGATTCGATCCGCCAGGCCGTACGCGCGCAGGCCCAGATCATCGACGACCTGCTCGACCTGTCGCGCATCCAGACCGGAAAGCTGGCACTCGACGTATCGCGGGTCGACCTGACGGCCATCTTGCGCACGATCGCGGATACGTGCGAGGCCGACGCGCACGCGCGCGGGCTGGTTCTGAAAACGGAGTTGCCGGCCGGTCCGGCCATCGCGCTCGCCGATCCGGTGAGATGCGAGCAGATATTCTGGAACCTGATGTCCAATGCGCTGAAGTTCACGCCGCCGCATGGGCAGATCGTGGTGCAGTTGACGCACGAAGGGCGGATGCTGCGTGTCGACGTCGTCGACAACGGCCAGGGCATCGATCGCGAGATGCTTCCGCATGTATTCGACATGTTTCGGCAGGCGCCGCGCGACAGGGCTCGCGGTGGCCTCGGCATCGGTCTGGCGCTCGTGCGGCAACTCGTCGAGATGCACGGCGGCCGGATTTCGGCGGCTTCCGATGGTCCGGGGCAAGGCACGCGGATGACGGTATGGCTGCCGGCCGCGGCGGACGAGCGCGCGGTGTCCGCCACCGGCGGTGACGTGTCGGAGCGGAGCATCGCCGGCCTGCGCGTGCTGCTCGTCGAGGATGACCAGGAGACGGCGCTGTCGCTCACTGCGCTGCTGGAGTTGGCGGGCGCGGTGGTCAGCACCGCCGAAACCGCCGCCTCGGCACTGGAGCTGCTGCCGACGACACCGATCGACGCGATCGTGTCCGACATCGGACTGCCGGACATGGACGGCTACGAGTTGCTTCGCCGGATCAAGGCCGACCCCCGGTGGGCGAACCTGAAGGTCGTCGCGTTGACCGGCCGTAACCGCCAGGACGACGTCGACGCTGCCGCAGACGCCGGATTCGATGCGCATCTCGCCAAACCGCTGGATTTCGGGATGCTGCTTGCCGCATTGACCGACCTTCAGTGAAGTCGCGCGCCTGTTCAATGCGCGTGTGACGGGATGGCAGCGGACGACGGTCCGCTGTCGTCCATCTGCATGCATTCGTCCCCGCGTCGAGGTCGTCTATTCGAGCGTCGGTCGGCGCTTCGTACCGCCTGCTCGTACGTGGTTCATTCGGCGGCATCCCGTATCGGGCACTAATCTTGCTGCACCATCCGCATAGGAGGTGCCATGAACCACCGAGACATTGTTGTCATCGCCTCGTCCCGCGGTGGCCTCGCGGTACTCCGGACGCTGGTGGCGGGCGTTGCCGCGGATCTCCCGGTGCCGATTTGCATCGTGCAGCACATTGGCCGGCATCGGACGATCCTGCCGGAGCTGCTGACCCGATGGGGTCCCTTGCTGGCAAGCCAGGCGATGCATGGGGAACGCCCCCAGCAGGGAAGGATTTACATCGCGCCGCCGGATCGGCACATGATCCTACGCGGCGGGATCTTCTTGTTGCTCGATACCGCTGCCGAAAACTACACCCGTCCGGCCGCCGATCCGCTGTTTCGATCGGCGGCACGTGAATACGGCGCCGGGGTGGTCGGCGTGGTGCTCAGTGGCGATCTGGACGACGGCGCAGCCGGACTTGCCGCAATCCGGGCCCGCGACGGCTACGGGATCGTTCAGGACCCCGATGAGTGCGACGCGCCTTCCATGCCGCGCAGCGCGCTTGCCGCGGCGGGCGCCGATGCGATCGCCCGGGCCGATGAACTGCCGCGGACCATTCATGCAGCGGTCTACGGTGCACGTGTGGAGGAGAAGGACAAGATGGCAGAGTTGCGCGATCTGGACGAAGAGGCCCGGCTTGCGGAGCGCGGCCTCGTGACGCCACAGCTACTTGATGCGATCGGCGAACGCTCCGCGCTCACATGCCCCAGTTGCCACGGCGTGTTGTGGCGCATGAGCGACGATCGCCCGTTGCGCTATCGGTGCCATACCGGGCACGCGTTCTCCGTGCTTTCGCTGGAGGACGCGCAGGCGCAGAAAGCGGAAGACACGATATGGGCGGCGATCCGGGCGGTTCACGAGCGAATGATCTTTGCGCTCGAGCGCCAGAAATGGGCCCGACAGAGCGGCAACGCCGAGGACGTTGCAATCGAGCAGGCCCGCATCGATGAGAACGAGCAGCTCGCGGAGGTCCTGCGCAATGCCGTGGGGGCGACGATGCACCGGAGCGAAACGCAGTAAGCGGACGCTGATTGGAAACGCGGCAGACGGCGCATGTTTCAGGGTGGCCTTGATGGCAACGCGTGGGCAAGGACAACCTGTCGTCAGGCGATATCCACGTGAAGACGCGCCACGGCGACGTCGTGCTGACGGGCAGTGTGCCGGACCTGCAGCAGCGCACGCTCGCCGTCAATACGGTGAAGCATGTCGATGGCGTGCAGCACGCCCACGACCAGCTCACGATCCGGCCCAGATGACGGCGCACGTTTCCATGCTGCTCTCCTGCGACGATGCAACCGCCGCGTGTCAGCGCTGGCGTCCGTCGTGCCCAGGAACATTTGGCGCCAGCTGATCTTCAGGCATATCGGACCCGAACTCGTCATCGACGCTCCAGTGAGGCACGCTGCTGTAGTAGTCGCGGATCGGTCCGGCCCATTGCGGATCGGCCAGAGCCGGCCAGTGGTCCTTGTCGAATCCCTGTGCGCTGCGAACCTGTTCGATTGACACCGACAACACGAAGCACTTGTGTGCAGCGTCAAGCGTGAGCTCGTTCCATGGAATTGCGAGCAGCTTGTCGCCAATCCCGAGCAGGCCGCCGCTCGACAGCACCGCATAGGCGACTCGACCGGAGCCGACATCGAGCATGATCGCCTTGATCCTGCCGGCGTGGTCGCCGTCCGCGGTGAGCACTTTGTCGCCTTCGAGCGTACTGGCGGCCATGAAGTCGGGGCCAGGGCCGCGCGCAGTTTCACGTTCCTTGCGAATGATGCGGGTTCCGTGGTGGTCGGTGGTGTTCATGGTGATCCTACTGGCTGGCGCGAACGTCGACTCTGTCGGGCAGCGTTTCGCGCGGGTGAGTTTCCAAATCGGCGGGACGCGTCGCGCATCGTCGACATGCTGCTCCGAACGATACGCATGCGTGCCGCCGTGATACGCCTGCGGCGGCGTCGAATGTACGGCGCGCCGGCCCAGGGTCAACGCGTCGTCGCCGGCGTGGTGGGGTTTGGTCGTGTCGGATGCTCCTTCGGGGCACGCGTTCGCCAGCGCAACGGACGTTCCCGCGGCGGCGTGGCTATGCCGCTTGCGGCAGCCCCTCCCGTCACACCACGACGCCAGCGCCGCGGCCGGGCGGGGGAGCGAGCCTGCGGGCCGCGACATGGCAACGGCCGTGCAACGCCCGCAACGGCGGCGTCGACAATGCAGGAGGGCGCTACGACTTGGCCGAAACCGACACATCCGGTCCACTACGAAGTCAACGTTCGCGGCGGTGGATTCGATACGGCGAGGGACCGTTTTCAGGTTTGGAAGCACGAGCCGCCGGTTTCGCGGCCCGACAGGCTGATGTTCGAGGGCAAGAGGGAGGTGCGGTGGCTCGGGAATGCCGGCTTCGATGATACCGAAGCCGTGCGTCGGGCGTTGCAGTCGGCGAGCCGTCCGCAGGACGATTTCGCACTCGCCGAGTGGGAAAAACAGTTGGACGATCGTGGTTTTTGAACCGGAACAATCGACAAGTCGAACAGGCACGCTCGATCGAATCCGACGCCGACGAGCGCGCGTGAAGCCCCGCAGATGCCCGCAAATGCACAGTCGATCCGGGCGTGGTCCGCGATGGAAAATGTCCGCTTGGTCGAGTGATGTGCGGTGACAGGCTGCGGCGCTGCCGGCCAAATTATCGTTTCGCCGCGCGCGGCTCCTGCTCGATCGCGCGCCTGGCGCTCTTCGACACCGCGGCCGCCGCCACATCGACGGTGCTTTGCGCGACTTCGACCGCCTGCTGCCCGGTTTTCCCTAGCGTCAGATAAAACTCGTTGGCGGCATCGATCGCGGAGTTCAAGGCAGCGACAGCCGCCTCGGAGCCGCTCGGCGCGTGTTTCGTCGCGTTTTCCACGAAGGTCTGGACACGACGAACATACGTGTCGCTTCCCTCCTGCGCGGCCTTGAGCATCGACGTCTGGGCCGACGACACGATTCCCCAGAATTCGCTGCTGTAGGACTGAACGTTCTCGGCCATCGGCGCGACGGTCGCACTCTGGATCGCCAACCAGTCTTGTGGATTGACGATCGCGTTCTGTCCGATCTCCAGCGCGCTCTTCAGCGTCGACCGCGTGAAGCGCGCGTGGAGTTCAGCCAGTTTCCCGACGCCATCGACCATCGTGCCGGCCAGATCGAAAAAAGTGTCGAGATTGGCGCGCTGCGCGCCGGAAACCAATTCATGGGTTTGCATGATCGACAATCTCCTGAATTGAATGAACTACCGTGGATGTTCACCTGCTCGGCGCGCGGACGTTGGCCACGTCACGGCTTTTCGCCTGTCGCGCCTGGCCGCCATGACCCGGTCGGTCAGCGAAGGCTGGTCAATGTGCCCGCATCACTGCACGAAGCAGCAATTCGCCGTCATCCGTCACCGAGGGACGCCGCACGCCGGAAGCGAGCCGCTCGAGTATGACGAGTTGCTGCTCGAGCAGCGTATCGAGTTCCTCGCGTTCCATGTCGATCTGGTCTGGCGACGACTTGATCAGCATGAGCGCCGCCAATTCGTGAGGGCTCAGCATTTTTGTCTCCTGGAATTTGAAATAGGCGTTTTTACCGATCCACTGAGTGTCGGTCGTGACGACCGCAAACCGGGACTACGTCGCGCGCTTTGGCGCGATCATTTTCGCCTGGAGCACGTGACGTGATCCGTGACATCTCCGGCCAGCGTCAGCCGCGGACCTGAGCGTACGCGTGCGAATGGACCGACCGCGTCGCGTGCGCCGCCCGTCCCCGATGCAGGCTCGGCTCCCGGATTCGAGATCACCGTCAAATGAAACGGCGCGACTCTCATTTCGAGATGCGGGTCGCCGAGCATGGCGGCGAGGTCGGCGATGCGCATCGGATGGGCGCCGACAACGTCGACCGTCATCGATTCCATGCGGGTCGTCCGATCGACTTCAACTCTCCAACGACACACTTTCATGCCGTTTTTTGCGAGGCATTGCCAGACCGCGATGACCTTCAGCTTGCCGAAGTCAGCACGAATCGAAAGCCTTTGAACAACCATCGCGATTTCCCTGTAAGGAGCTCGTCCGAGCCGGGATGGGACCGTACGTAGCATAGGCGAGGGACGGTCGCGAGTACACGACGTAAACATGTCCGTATGTTTAGCATTACGGACAGCTGCGCCGACTGCAGGCAAGAGCGATTTCTCGCTCGTCGATACGTTCGAGCGTGAGAATGCGACGCCTTCGGTTGTCGATAGCGAACAAGGAGAGACGCGGCGGGGCCGGCACCTTGTCGCGACCCAATGGTCGGCGAGATCGCGCACTGAGCGTGCGGCGCGAAAACTGCGCGTGCTCCCTGTTGTCGCCAACGACGTGGATGTGCGAAGCCCGAATCCAATGGATACGTTTCCATCAGGCACATTCATGACCGATTTTCGTTGCAATATCCCGCGCATCGGAGATTTCAGTTTCGGCAACTGTCTGCGCAGCCGTTTCGGATACGTGAGATGTGTGACGATCGATGTGGCGGGCGTACCGCGGGAAAAAATACTCGCCGGGACGGTGCGGCGACCCTGCGTCGCGCCAGGGGGAAGAGGCGGGCGGCGGCCCGGCGCGTGCGGCATGGCGGCATGCGGCAAAAATCTTGCAGTCGCTGCTTCTCGAAGGATAATGGAAGTTTACTGCGCATCTTGGTGCAAGCGGGCCAGGAGCCTGCCTGACCCTGGCCGCGAATACCTATTCTTCCGAAGGATCAGCAGCGATGTCGAAAAGACGCGGCCACACTCTCCCGAGCCAGGCAAATCATCCGATCGTCGGTATCGGCGCGTCGGCGGGCGGGTTGAGTGCGCTCCTTGAATTTTTCGAAGCGCTGCCGGCGCGCACGTCGATGGCGTTTGTCGTGGTCGTGCATTTGGCGCCTGATCACGAAAGCAACATGGCTTCGCTGCTGCAGAAGGCAACCAGCATGCCCGTGCTCCAGGTGACGAGCGCCACGCCCATTCAGCCGGATCACGTCTATCTGATCGCACCCTCGCTCGCGCTGACGATGGTCGACGACTATTTGCGCGTCGCCCCCAATCAGCCTGAAGAAGGGGGGCGCAAGGCCGCGATCGATCTGTTTTTCCGGACACTGGCGGAAGCCCACCGCGAACGCGCAATCGGCATCGTGCTGTCCGGCGCCGGCTCGGACGGGTCCGTCGGGCTGTCGAGAGTCAAGGAGATGGGCGGCATCACGCTTGCCCAAGACCCGGCGGAGGCGGAATACGACAGCATGCCGTGCAGCGCGATTGCCACCGGCATGGTCGACTTCGTGGCCACCGCGGCGGAGATGCCGCAGCGGCTAATGGACCTGTGGCTGACTGCAAAGGAAATACATCTGCCGGCGGTCGAAAACGAGGAACACCTCTACGATCTGGGCAACGAGGCGGCAGAACGGGCGCTGCGCGAGATCATGATCATCCTGCGCACGCGCACCGCGCACGATTTTCGTCATTACAAGCGGGCGACCGTTCTGCGACGGATCGAGCGCCGCATGCAGGTCAACGGCATCACCGATCTGCAGGCGTACCGCGACCACCTCCACCTGCACCCGGAGGAAACCCAGGCGCTGCTGCAGGACATGCTGATCAGCGTCACGAACTTCTTCCGCGACAAGGAGGCGTTCGACGTGCTGGAGCGGGATGTCCTGCCCGGTATCTTCGATAGGCGAGACGAGCAGGACCGCGTCCGCGTATGGTCGGTCGGATGCGCCACCGGCGAAGAAGCCTATTCGCTGGCGATGCTGCTGCAGGACCGATCGCTGAAGTCGCCCGAGGGCAATTCGTTCCAGGTCTTCGCGACCGATATCGACGAGCGGGCAATCTCCTTCGCGCGTGCCGGCCTCTATCCCGATTCGATTCTCGCCGACGTGACGCCGGGCCGCGTACGCCAGTTCTTTACAAGAGACGCCGCGCACTATCGGGTCAAGAAGGAACTGCGCGAGCACATGCTGTTTGCGCATCACAACGTGTTGAGCGATCCACCGTTCTCGCGGCTCGATCTGATTTGCTGCCGTAACTTGCTGATTTATCTGGATCGGGAAGCCCAGATTGAAATTCTGAAGATGTTTCATTTCGCGCTGCGTCCGGGCGGCGTGCTGTTTCTCGGCAGCTCCGAATCGGCCGACAGCGTCAGTTCGATGTTCACCGTCATCGACAAGCGCAACTGCATCTACCGTGCGAACGTGGCGGTGCGCGGCGATACGCTCGTGCCGGCGTCGATTTCCAGCACCCTGAGCGCACGGCCGATCGTTTCGACGGTGCAGCCGCCGGGACGCCGCCGCCTCTCCTTTGGCGACTTGCATCAGCGTCTTGTCGAGCAACATGCACCGCCCAGCGTGCTCGTCAGCCGCGATTCCGAAATCGTTCACTTGTCCGACCGCGCAGGGCGCTTCCTGCAGTACTCGGGGGGCGAACCGTCTCACAACATCATCGCGGTGGTGCGCCCCGAGCTGCGGCTCGAACTGCGCACCGCGATCTACCAGGCCTTGCACACGAATCGCAGTGTGGAAGCGCGACGTGTGAGGATAGAGCGCGAGGCACGTTCGTATTTCGTCAACATGACGGCGCGTCCCGTGCACGATCCCGAGGCCAATGCGGATTTCGTGCTGGTGTTGTTCGATGAAGTCGAAGACAGCATGAGCGGATCGGAAACATCGACGGCCGACGCGCAAAAAGATCCGATCATCGACCAGCTCGAGCGCGAGTTGCAGCGCACGAAAGAGCAGCTTCAGTCGACCATCGAGCAGTCGGAAACGTCGACGGAAGAGCTGAAGGCCTCCAACGAGGAACTTCAGGCCATCAACGAAGAACTGCGTTCGGCGACAGAGGAGCTCGAAACCAGCAAGGAAGAGCTTCAGTCGATCAACGAGGAGTTGACCACCGTCAATGCCGAGCTGAAATCGAAGGTGGAGGAAACCGGCAAGATCAACGACGACTTGCACAACCTGATTGCCGCGAACGACATCGGCACGATCTTCGTCGATCGCAATATCTGCATCAAGCGTTACACGCCGCGTGCGACCGATGTCTTCAGCATCATTCCTTCCGATATCGGACGATCGTTGCTGGATATCACGCATCGGCTCGAATACCCGAAGCTCGCCGACGATGCAGCGGAGGCGTTCGATTCGCTGCGCCTGATCGAGCGGGAGCTGAAGAGCAACGATGGGCGCTGGTATCTCGCGCGCTTCGTTCCCTACCGGACGACGGAAGATCGTATCGACGGCGCGGTGCTGTCGTTCGTCGACATCACGGACCGTCGTCACGCGGAAGACCGGCTGCGCGAAGGCGAACGGCGCATGCGTATCGTGGCCGAAGGCACCAAGGACTACGCGATCATCACGTTCGACGACGACGGCCTCATCACGAGCTGGAATGCCGGTGCGAAGCGGATCTTCGGGTACTCGGAAGCGGAAATGATCGGGCAGTCCGCCGATATCCTTTCGACCGAGGAGGACCGTGTCAATAACGTTGCCCGGCGCGAATTCGCGGAGGCCAGACTGAATGGGCGCACCGAGGAGGAGCGCTGGCATCAGCGCAAGGACGGCACGCACTTCTTTGCGAGCGGCGTGCTGGCGCGTCTGGATGAACCGGGTGTGAGCGGATTTGCGAAAATCGCTCGTGACCTGGGGGAATTCGCCGAGTCCGCAACGGCCGCCCGCGCCGCAAAGCCCGAACTCGTCCGAGAAGCCAGCGAGCGGGATACCCAGCGGCGGCGCGACGAATTCCTCGCCGTGGTATCCCACGAACTCAAGCATCCGCTCAATCTGATTTCGGCGAGCGCGGAACTGATTGCGCGCGCGCCGGAAACGCGGCAGAACCTGAACCTCTTGCGTGCAACCGACACGATCCGGCGCACCGTGATGGGTCAAGCCCAGATCATCGACGATTTACTCGATATCTCGCGCGTACGGACCGGCAAGCTGTCGGTCGTGCGGACGCCCGTCGACCTGCGCGAGGTCGTCCGTCGTGTCACCGACGCCGTTCAGGCCGAAGCGACCCAGCGCAGCCTCGCGCTCAACGTCGCCATGACGGGCTCGCCGGTCATCATTCATGCCGACATCACGCGAATCGAACAGACGGTCTGGAACCTGATCAGCAATGCGCTGAAATTCACCCAGCGCGGTTCGGTGGATGTCTCGCTGCAGGTCAACGAACATGCCGAGGCCGTGCTGCGTGTGGCAGATACCGGCAGCGGGATCGAGCCGTCGCTGTTGCCGCACATCTTCGACATGTTCCAGCAAAGCCGGGACTCGAACGCACGCCGTGCCGGCCTCGGCATCGGCCTTGCGCTGGTCAGGGATCTCGTGAGCCTGCATGGCGGCGCGGTACGGGCGGAATCCGAAGGTGTCGGCCGCGGTGCGACATTCACTATCACGCTCCCGACCCATCGCGCTGTCGCAGTTACGAGTCCTGCCAGCGGACCCGTGGCGGAATCGTTGCACGGTCTGCATATCCTGATGGTCGATGACGACGCTACAACCGTCGAAACCTTCAAGGTCCTGCTGGAAAGCGATGGCGCGATCGTCCAGACGGCGACCAGCGGAGAAGAGGCGTTGTCCCTGCTCGACGGCCAGATACCGGACCTCGTCCTGTCCGATATCGGCATGCCAGGCATGGGTGGGTTGGCGTTCATCGCGAAGCTGCGCGAAGCGCCGGCGCTCAGATCGGTGACCTGTATCGCGCTCAGCGGCTTTGGCCAGGAGGCCGACGTGAAGGAGGCCACGAATGCCGGCTTCGACGCGCATCTGCTGAAACCGGTGGCGCTGGACGACTTGCTGTCCGTTCTTGCGCGTTCGCGTCGTTGATGCCCGCTCCAGGACACCGTCGTGGCTCGCACTTATTTCTACCTCAACAAACCAGTCGATCGTCAGGATCCGGAAAAGGAGTTGTTCGAGCTCGACAAGGCCGGTTACACCGTCGTGCTCAGCCGCACCGCGATCGAACATGTGCACCCGTACGTCGCGGCAGCCGGTCGGCCGGAACTGAAGGGTCTCTTGCGGCGTGTTGCTCCCGGCGATTCTCTGGTGGTACTCGAACTTTCCGCGCTCGGGTGCAGCGCGCGCGATGTACTTTCGACGTTGATGGCATGTCGCGACAAAGGAATTTCCGTCCTGTGCGTCGAACTCGGCAACGTGGACCTCGCAGGCCGTCCCGAACGGCAAGCGGTCAAAACGCTGCGCGCGATCGTCCAGATGGAAATCGCGACGAGAAGCCAACGCAGCCAGAACGGCCTGAAGTTCGCGCAGGAACGCGGACAGCATACTGGCCGGCCAGCCTCGCTGTCGCGCCACGATCAGGAGCGCGTCATGCGTTCGCTCGACAAAGGCCTGTCGGTCAGCGAGGTCGCACGTAAATTCGGCACCTCGCGTCAAACCGTCATGCGGATACGGGCGTCTTCCGCGACTGCCGCTACGGAAGACTGACGGGTGCGCAATTGTCTTGACTGCTCGGGTACAGTCGGAAGTTTAGTTGACATAATGCCGATGATCGAACTTTTTGATTGTAGTGGCTAAGTTGTAATGTCCGCTTCTAGCCAAGTTCAAATGTCCGCTTTTCGACCCATCGTAAGCTGATCGGCCGCTGGGAATCCAGCGCCGGAGGCTTTGATGGCTGGAACGGAACGGATCACGATGACGATGCGCGAGCTGGACAGGTTTAAGGTCATTCAGGACGTCGCGGACGGCAAGCTTCAGCCGTGGCGCGCGGCCGAGCGACTCGGGCTGACAACGCGGCAGATTCGGCGACTGGTCGGCCGATTGCGTGAGCACGGGCCGCAAGGTCTCGTGTCGCAAAGGCGCGCGAAGCCCAGCAACAACCGATTGGACAGCATGACGGCTGACCGGGTGCTGTCGATCATCCGTGATCGCTACGCCGATTTTGGCCCGACGCTGGCCTGCGAGAAGCTCTGGGAATGTCACGGCATTCGGCTGGCCAAGGAGACGGTCCGGAAGCTGATGACCGACGCTGGCCTGTGGGTGCCGCGCCGGCAGCGGCCACCGAAGGTTTATCAACCGCGGGCGCGACGCGCGTGCCTGGGTGAACTGATCCAGATCGATGGCAGCGATCATCGGTGGTTCGAGGAACGGGCGCCGGCCTGCACGTTGCTGGTGTATGTGGATGACGCGACGAGTCGGCTGATGATGCTGCACTTCACGCAGACCGAATCGACCTTCAGCTACTTCGAGGCGACGCGCGCGTACATCGAGTGCCACGGCAAGCCGGGGGCGTTCTATAGCGACAAGTACAGCGTGTTCCGCAACGTAACGCCAGGCAAGACTGGTAATCGTGTGACGCACTTCGGTCGCGCGATGTACGAGCTGAACATCGACGCGTTCTGCGCAAACAGCAGTCCGGCCAAGGGGCGAGTCGAGCGAGCACATCTGACGCTGCAGGATCGCTTGGTCAAGGAGATGCGATTGCGCGGGATCAACACGGTGGCTGACGCCAATGCGTATGCGCCCTCCTTCATGGCCGCTTACAACGCACGTTTTGCGAAGCCGCCGAAGAGCGACTTCAATGCGCATCGACCGTTGCGCGCCGATGAGAATCTTGACTTGGTGCTGACGTGGCGCGAGCCGCGAAAAGTGACGAAGTCGCTCACGGTGCAGTACGACCGGGTGATGTACTTGCTGGAGGACACGCCGGAGAATCGAAAGTTGATCGACCGGCAGATCGAGGTGTGGGAGTACCCGGATGGGCGCATCGAACTCCGAACAGAGGGTCGCGTGTTGCCCTGCAGGCAGTACGACCGGCTGGCTGAGATCGATCAAGGTGCCATCGTCGAACACAAGCGTCTGAGTCACGTGCTGCAGATCGCGCAAGCGCTTCAGGCGCAGCGCGATAACAGCCGAATCGGTAAGGCACCGTCTCGAACGCATCGGGGCGATTCGACCAAGACGAATCGCTGCGCCACTCAGCCGGGCAAGAAGAAGCAGCGCGAGTTCGTGCAGGCGGACGTCGAGAAAGTGATCGTGGATCTCGCCGAACGCAGACAGGTCCAACAGCCCGCGCGCAAACCTGGCCGTCGGTCTGCAAGGGGCCGTGACGCAAGCGTAAGCACCCTGCCCGTTCAGGATCAGCTCTTCGACACGGCGTGATCTGCAACCCAAGAGAAACAAGCCTCAAGCCCGTAAACCCGGACATTTCAACTTAGCCGAGACGCGGACATTTGAGAATGGCTTTGACATTGATTGTAGCGGCCATATCCTAATGTCGTGTTCTGGCTATTTACAGATGTCGTGTTTTTGACTGCTGGCATGCTGGACGGCTCGTTGAGTAAGCCCGGGAGCCGACCATGCAGCCAACAGGGAGCGCCGGCGATGAACGGGACTGGGACGATCACGATGACGATGCGCGAGCTGGACCGATTCAAGGTGATTCAGGATGTATCCCATCGCCATAGACTATTTGAAATTTTTATTCAAATTAATGCAATTGCACCTCCGAATATAATTGACTCCATAAGCGAGAAAAGCGTGACTGCGCCAGATATGCCGGCATCTCCGAATAGACGAAGAACGGAGTCAACCCATAGCGTAAGCCCTGTCGATCACATTGCCGCAGAAAAGTCGGCCCCGCCTGTGTCGCCGCCTCCAGCAAGCTGCGTAGCGGCATGCCCGCGGTCTCATTGAGCACGACGTGAAGAATCGGATAGAGTGCGTCACGCTCACGGCACTCGGTTTGGCGACATGCTTCGCAATACGCCTCCCAGCCTTCGTCGGTGCGGTCGATCGGTGCAAGGACGGCCGCGCGGACGTGCGCGGAGACGACGTCATCGAGACATTTCCGATTGCCCTCCAGCACCGCGAGATTCTTACGCCGAAACGCATCTTCGATCAGCGCGCGTTCGGCGTCGTCGATTGTCCGGAAGCCCGCGTAATCTTTATCGCCCCAGGCTTCCGCGTAGTCCCAGTCATACAGTGACCGGACATCGTTCAGTCTCTGCTCTTCGACGACATAGCGCACGAGCGTCGGACACATGTCCATGACGAACAGCCTCTGATTCAACGCGTCCATGGTCCTTGCCGGCATTCTGTCGACGAGGTACTCCAGCGACTCCGCGTTTGCGCGCCGGTGGACGCGCACCGCCCGGCTCGCCACGTCCGGTGCCGCGGCCCGGTCATTTAACGGTCCTGCCACGGTCAACAGTTTGTCCGGTGACCAGGTCGTCACGGCGGCATAACCCGGATGAAAAGCCACGATTGAAGCGCGATCGCCATAGCCAAATCGCGCGAGCACGTCGAGGTACTGTTCGAGCCGCTCCAAGGTGCGCACGCACGCATCAAGCGATTGATTCAATACTGGTTTATCCGGTGTTCAAGCGAAAGGCGATCCCATTCGCGCGCCCGGGCATGCTTATTTCCGTCGACTCAAGTTGTCGGATTTGATCAAGAATCCGGCGCAGATTGCGCTTCCGGTTTCCACTAGACTTACTCGCATATAGGTAACGATCGGTAATACAGCAGCGAGACATGCGAACCCATGGGAAGCGCACGTCTGAATGAAACGATTGCCCGCGGACGTGTACCGCACGGCGTCGGCCCGATCGCCGGACGCATGAGCATGGGGTGAAAGTCGGTCTAATTATAAGTTATGCGAATGAAACGATATTGACGAAACCCGGTGCCGATTGCGGTCGCCGGGCTTGATTGCGCGAGCGAGTCGCTTCGGGGAACGTTCCACGCGGCAGGACGCGGTGGGCGCGCCAAATCGCTAACGGGCGCGCGATGTTGGGGGGGGCGTTGCCATGTGTCGATCACGGTGCCATGTGTCGATCACGGTCCCATGTGATCGGCGCGCGACAGCGATCGGAGTTATGCATACCGGTGCGTCGCGGGTGATGCGGGCACTTCGCCGTTCCGCGGGACGGGGTTGGGTAGAGGATCGAGAGGGATCTTCGATCGCATCGTCGCCGCATGAGCGTTCACGGCCACGAGCGATGCCAGTGCCGCGGCGGTGCATGTCGACGTTCGGCGATGTCGGATGCCACACACGATACGAACAACCAAGTACACGACCGATGACGATCAAGCTACGTGCGAACGCGACCACGAACAAGCCGGCGGCCATTGCCCTGGGGGCAGCGGTGGCATTTTCCCTGCCGGCTGGTGCGGCGGGCACGCCCGTGCTGACATCGCTGGGGCAGTCCGGCGGGCTATTGATTCCATACGGATTCACGCTGCCTGAAGGAACATTCGAGGGGCAATACAACAACTACATCGATCCACGGTTCGGGAAGCAGACGACGAGTTCGGACATCGTCTGGGGCGCGATCGGCCTGTTTCCGCACGTGGAGATATCCGGCGGTCTGGCGAACTATCCGGGCGACGTACGCACGACGGTGCCGGGCTACGACCACATCGTGCTTCGACATCTGATGGCGAACGCAAAGGTCTCGATTCCGAAGTTCTTCACATACCAGCCGGACATCGCGATCGGCATCAATGACGTTGGCGGGCAAACGCATTACTTCCGGTCCACCTACGGTGTCGTATCGCAAGTGCTCGGGCCCGCGACGCTGACGGTCGGCTACGGGCACGGCGACCGACTCGACGGGGTGTTCGGCGGCGCCGAGCTTCGGCTGTGGCACACGGGCCTGTCGCTGCTGGCGGAGCACGATTCGAAAACGCCCTATGCGGGCATCCGCTTCCAATCGCCGCCGATCAAGTGGCTGGCCGACGCGAGCCTCGTGGGCACCGTGATGCGCTCGCTCAGGCATACGGACGGGATCGCGCCGCGCACGTCGTTCTCGATCGGCGTGCAGATTCCGCTCGGCCGGCGGTTCGATGCCGCGCGCTGCGGCGACAGCTTGTGTAGCGACGCGCCGGTTGTCGCGGCAGGCACATCGGCGCCGGACGACACGCTGCGCCCTGCGGCCGCGCTCGCGCCGCTCAGCGCATTCACGCGGATCGAGCCTGTCACGCCTGCGGCGGCGGATGCGTCACGCGACGATCGAATCATGCCGTCGCTTCACACGCCGCCGGATCTCGTTCGGACCGCCGCGCCGGCAGTCGACGCGGCGCCGGACCCGGCGGCGCTCGACAGGATCGTGCGCGCGCTGACGGACGCCGGACTCGAGCGCGTGCGCGCCGGCATGGCGGGCGCGGATCTCGTCGTCGAATATGAAAACCACCGCTACAACCAGAACGAGGCGGACGCGCTGGGCATCGCGCTCGGCGCGGCAGCGGAGTACGCGCCGAAGGGCGTCGAGACCGTGCGCGTCGTAATCAAGAAGGCGAACGAGCCCGTTGGCGAGGTGAGCGTCGATCGGGCGGACTACGCGCGCTTCGTCGCGGGTGGCGCGTCGACCGCCGCCGGCGCGTCGCTGTCGATGCGCACGCGGCCGACGCACGATGCTGATTCGATTGCGTGGGTAGGCAACGCCCGCGCGCACGGGCTCGTACGGATCCAGGTCGCGCCGGTCACGCACTACCTCTACGGCACTGAGTACGGCAACTTCGACTACTCCGTGGGCGCGAAAATCCAGGGCTTCGTGCCGCTGTGGCGCGGCGCGGAACTGTATTCGAGCGTGATCGTGCCGATTGCGAACAGCAAGAACATGGACAACGGCCGCGTCTACGACCAATACCGCTTGCGCGGCGGGCTGTCGACCGTTGCGCTCGTGCAGAGCTTCTGGATTGCGCCGCGCGTTTTCAACGTGACCGCGCTCGGCAAGTTCGACCTCCAGTACCTCGGCGTCGAGAACGAGACGACCGCGTTCGTACCGGGCCGTCCCGACGTGGTGCGGCTGAAGCTCGCCTATCTGCATCACGAGCCGGGCAAGGATGCGCTGCCGGCGGAGAAGAACGCGCTGCTCACGTACCGGTGGGTCGAGCCCGCATGGAAGATGTGGATCGAGGCGGGCGTCGCGCGCTATGTCGGTGGCGACAAGGGCCCGCTGATCACGTTGACGCGCTGGTTCGACGACGTGTCGTTCAGCGTGCAGGGATGGCATAGCGGCCACGGCTCGTTCGTCGGCGCGTCGGTCAGTTTCCCGTTGACGCCGCGCCAGGGCATGAAGCCGGGGATCGTGCAGATCAACGGGCCCGAGCAGTTCTCGCTCAATTTCCGCACGCGTGTCGGATCGTCGAACTATCTTGCGCAAGACGGCGCCGAGAATCTCGACTTTGCCTACAACGCGCAACAGTTCCTGCTCAACCAGGGGCGCTTCAGCGCCGAGTACTTCGCGACGCAGCTTTACCGGATGCGCGATGCCTACAAGCGCTACGCGCATTCCGCCGGCGTGGCGCCGCCCGCGACGGAGGCGGCGCTGCCGGCTGACGGCGTGCATTCGTCGACCGCGCGCGAGGCAAGCATTCAATGATCGAGGGACCGGAGAGTCCTCGGGAAAATCGGGTTGATCTAACGGAGAAAATCGATGAAGACGATGAAGAAAGCGGCAGTGAGGGCATTGCAAGTCGGCACGTTTGCGCTCGCGGGTACGCTCGCGGCCTGTGGCGGAGGTGACGACAGTCCGAGCACGACGCCTTCGAATGCGTCGTCGGCCACGATCAACGGCACGGCCGCGACCGGTGCAGCGATGGCGAACGCGGCGATCACGATCGTGTGCGCGACCGGCAACGGTTCGGGCACGGCCGACGCGAACGGCGCTTTCTCGGTCACGTTTGTGCTCGCGGGGCCGTGCGCGATCACCGGCACGAACGGGACGACCACGCTGCACTCGTTCGCGAGCGGCGGCGGCACGTTCAACGTGACGCCGTTGACCGAACTGCTGCTGACCTATCTGGCGGGGCAACTGGGCACGGACCTGAACGGGCTGCTGTCGGGCCTCGCGTCCAATCCGACGTATCAAAGCGCGTTGACGAACCCCGCTGTCGTTGCGGCTGCGGCGAATGGGGTTGCCCAGACCATCAAGAACGAAACCGGCGTCACGCTGTCGACGTCCGCGTTCCTGACGACGCCGTTCAAGCCAGGCCAGACCGGCCAGGATTCGGACCTCGAAGCGCTGAAATCGAAGGGTGCGCTCGGAGGAAACGGCCAGCCGTCTGCAACGTTGCTCGGCAAGGTGGGTGACGCCGGCAAGGCAGCTGGCAAGCCCACCGGCGGGACCGGCGGCAGCGGCAACCCGGCGTAACGGCGAGCGAAGCCGCGCGCGGCGCCGTGCGCGCGGATTCACACCCGGCGCGTTGCCCGCCACGCGGTTCGATGTCGAACGCGCGCGCCCGGGCAACCGTGCCTTGGCGGCTGATATGACGCCCCGTGTCAATCGGGTTCGTTTTTTCAGTTTTCGGAGGCACGTTGCCTGAATTTCCCGAGGGCGACGCAGCAGCAAATCTCGCCGGGCATGCCGCCTGCCGACTTGTTCCGGCCAGCGAAGTGAGTTCGAGGGTGAAAGACGAAATGGCCTCAGCGCTCAAGAAAGGGCCTGAGCTTGTCTGCACGGCTGGGATGCATCAGCTTGCGCATCGCCTTGCTCTCGATCTGACGGATCCGCTCGCGGGTCACGTCGAACTGCTTGCCGACCTCTTCAAGCGTGTGATCGGAGTTTGTGTCGAGCCCGAATCGCATCCGCAGAACCTTGGCTTCGCGCGGCGACAACCCGGCGAGTGCCTCGTCGATCGCCGCGCGCATGTTCGCGTGAATCGCCGCCTCAGCCGGTGAACTCGCCGAGACATCCTCGATCATGTCGCCGAGTGTTGCATCGGCGTCGTCACCCACCGGGGTTTCGAGCGAGACAGGTTGCTTGGCGATCTTGAGGATACCGAGCACTTTCTCCTCGGACATCTCCATGCGCTTTGCCAGCACTGCGGGATGCGCTTCCTGCCCTGTCTGTTGCAAGATTTCGCGCGATATCCGATTCAGCTTGTTGATCGTCTCGATCATGTGGACCGGCACGCGAATGGTCCGCGCCTGATCGGCGAGCGCACGCGTGACAGCCTGGCGGACCCACCAGGTCGCGTAGGTCGAGAACTTCCAGCCGCGCCGGTATTCGAACTTGTCCACGGCCTTCATCAGGCCGATATTGCCCTCCTGGATCAAATCCAGGAACTGCATGCCGCGGTTCACGTATTTCTTGGCGATTGAAATGACAAGACGAAGGTTCGCCTCGATCATCTCGCGCTTGGCCTGCCGCATTTTCAGTTCCGCGGCACTCATCTGGCGGTTGATCTGCTTGAGTTGCTGGAGCGGCAACGAGACCCGGGACTCGATGTCGACGAGTTTCTGCTGCGCCGCCTGAATCGCCGGCTGATGTCGCTCGAGCGCCGCGCCAAACTGCTGCGAGGTCGCCGCCGCTCGGGTCGTCCATTCAAGATCGGTCTCGTGGCCCGGGAACGAGTCGACAAACGCGTCGCGCGGCATGCCGCAACGGTCGACAGCAATCGCCAGGATACTGCGCTCGATCGCGCGAACCTCAGTCACTTGCCCATGGACAATTGCGCACAGGCGGTCGATGGTCTTGGCGGTAAAGCGGATCGGCGCGAGCTCACACTGGATCGCCGTGCGCACTTGCGCAGCGGCTGCGGAACGGGCACCGCCAGTGACAGGCACATCCGGCAACTGCTCGAACAGTGCACGCACGCGTGCGAAAATCGCAAGACTGTCGTTCGTGAGTTCTTCGAGGCGCGCCGCGTTCGCCTTCTCCGAATCCCCGGCATCCGTTTCGACGTCGTCTTCGTCCGAATCATCGTCGGCGGCGAGTGCTTCCGCATCCTCTTCTTGGGACTCCGGCGTCATTTCGCTTTCATCGGCGTCGACACTGATGCCATCGACCAGTTCGTCGATGCGGAGTTCGCCTGCCACGATGCGGTCGACATCGGCAAGAATCGTGGACACGATCGACGGACACGCGGCAATCGCTTGAATCATGTCCTGTAGACCATCTTCGATCCGTTTCGCGACCTCGATTTCACCGGCGCGGGTCAGCAGTTCGCTGGCCCCCATCTCACGCATGTACATCCGAACCGGATCCGTGGTGCGGCCGAATTCGGAATCGACGGTCGATAGCGCAGCTTCCGCCTCCTCGTCCGCCTGATCGTCGGATGCCACGGCCGGCGCAGCGTCGGTGAGCAGGAGCGCTTCGGCGTCCGGCGCTTGTTCGTACACGGCCACGCCCATGTCGCTGAACGTGCTGACGATGGTGTCCATCGCCGCCGTTTGAGCAAAGTTGTCGGGCAGGTGGTCGTTGATGTCCGCGTGGGTGAGATAGCCGCGCTCTCGACCGAGCGCGATCAACGCGCGCATCTGGTGCTGGCGCTCCTCGTTCTGGCGTGCCAGTGACGCGATGTCCGTCGGCGTCAGGGCCTGGGGCTTTCCCTTTGACACACGGCGGCCGGCTTTTGCCGTGGCTGTGATTTCAGGGGATGTGGAATCGTTCCGATCAGAAATTGCCAATACATGCTCCTCGACAGATGAGCCGACGATCGTCGCGAGCATGACGCCAGAACGGGTTGCCTGCCGGGATGCGAACGGAATCGTGATACGCAAAGATGGTCGAGGCCGGGACGCCTCGCTCGAAATCCGTATGCGCAGCTTGTGGGGGGCGTGAATGATACCGGAAAGTATTGTGCGGCACAACACGGGGCCCTTGGATTTCCATGCACTTTACCGGTGAAGCCCGCTCTAGCTGCGATTAAGGGGGTAGCAGTCGCCCCCCCAACCGCCCCTGCACAGGAACGAGTTCGGCCGCCTTGCCCCTGCAAGGATAAGCGGCCATACGTCGATGGCGAGGTTGAAATTGACGTTTAGAGAACACTCATCTGCCGAGGATCCCGCTCCGGCATCTTGACCGACAGCACATCTTTCGCGGCTCTACGCATTCGTGCAATAAGCGGTACGCCGACACCGTCAATCGTGAGCCCGAAGCCATACGCTTCGATGTCGACTCGCCTAAGCTTCGGAATGGGTTCCCACATCGGCTTCCAACCGTGCGTCGCAGTACGAGCGAGCAACGACGCTTCGAAGGTTGGTTAGCAGACCACCATCAAGCATTTATGATCGGCCAACTGGCGGTATGGCAAAAAGTCGCTCGTCCCACACGACCGGTTGTGGATCCGTCACGATGATCCGCGCGGTGTCAGGATGCGCCAGATTCACGAGCACGTTGAACTCTGCACGGACGACGACGGAAGGGACGATCAGGAGTGCTGTACGCGATTCTGCCATCCATTCGTCGCCGAACTGCCGTGCTGCCTGCAGTGCCGCCGCACCCCATCCTCTCGGCAACGTTTCTGCCGTATGGCGTTCGACGCTGACGTCGTCGGGAACGGTTGCTTCGACCCATCCGTGGGTTTTCGGCACCTTGCCGATGCGTGCATGCACGAGCACCTCGAGCATCGCACCCGCGAAGGTCGACGCCGCGTAGACGACAGGCCGGCCCGGACTATTAAAGCGGCCACCGACCAGCATCGCGCCGGTGCCGCTCCAGATCGTGTGTCGCGTGTCACCGATGCGAAACAACTTCATGCCGGTAGCCCGTAGAACAGTTTCCAGAGCAACTCTTCAACCCTGCGCGCACCGAGCTCGGTCAGCGCGACGTCGAGCGGCGCCCGTCCCTCAAGTTCAGGATGTGGCGTCGACAAAAATGCCCGCGCGTCCTCTTCGTCGTTCCAGACGTAGGTGGTCGTTGCAACGATCCGGGCCAGACGCTCTGTCTTCTCCGATTCGTCTTGCGTTAGTCGATCGCGGCGGCGCTTGTAGGTCGCTTCGGGGATGATGCGGGCGAGCAGCGCGCGCCGAGCATCGGCGCCTTGCGTCGCGTGTTCGACGCCCGCGCGCAGCGCGGACTTCGGCAGACCGCCGCGCACAAGCGCTTCCAGCTCCGCCAGCGTATGCGGGAGCGGCCGCAGCCCCATGACCGCAGCCACGGCCTCAGGGGTAACGAGTGACATGGCGACTCCCATTCAGTATCATTTGATACTTCATTTTAGCGCAAATGATACCGCCCGCAAGGCGTTCTTGAAAGTTGAGACGCGGAGACGCCTCGCAAGCCGGCTGTCGCACAACGTGGCCGATTTTGGTGGATCCTTGCGCAGCGTTAGAATAGCGCCCCTTCTCATGGGAGACGACAATGTCCTGGTTCGTTTATGAAGTGCCCGAATACCACGAAGACGCTGCGCGCATCGAACCCTTCAGCGAGCTGCGTAACCGTGTGCTGAAAGTCGGTGGCCCGGCCATGGCTGACGACCTGGAAAGCGTTCGCGAGAACGCCGCAGCGACAGCGGACACGCCAGAGCGGCCCCTGCGGACGCCGGAGAATCCGCAGGTCTTTCCGATTCCCTACGCCGACTCCATGATCCTGGTCGGGTTCATCTTCGATCTGAAACGCGAGTTCCGGCAACTGGTCGTGTCACCCGTGGAAATGCCCTGGTTGAACGACGCGTAAACGGCGCGTCCGACCGGAAGCCGACGGGAGAGTTGCTTCTGTTCCGGGGCCGGGTCCGACTATCTACTGCACGCTTTCGGATACACATGCGTGGAGTTGGGCCCGTGCCAACGCTTATGCGCCCTACTTCACCACTGCTTACAACACACGCTTCGCGAAGCCACCGAAAAGCGATTTCAATGCGCATCGGCCGCTGCGGGATGACGAGCATCTGGACACAGTGTTGACCTGGCGTGAAACACGTCGGGTATCGAAATCGCCGGCAGTGCTCCACGAGCGAGTGCTTTACTTGCTGGATGACACACCGGTAAACCGGAAGCTGATTCACCGCACCGGCTGCCGTCGCTCTTCCTCGCGCGCGCCGGATGCATGATGAAACTCCCGGGAAAGACTCGATGAGGGCGCACCGAAGGTGCGCCGCCGGCACGCCCGTGCGTGCGATGTACTGCCCGACACGTTCATTCTCACGATCGCGGCGCGCACGGCGCCGACCGGCAGATGACGCATTCGAAATCCGCGGCCGCTTCCTTCGGGCCGCGGATGGCAGTTGAAAATCGGGCTCAGTGATGCTCGTACGGCTGCTCCGTATCGAGCGATGCGAGCGATTGCGCGGTCGTCTCTCCGGCGACGCTCGGCCGTGCAGCCACCGATTGCGATGGCTGCGCGGCGATCTTCGCTTCCGCGGCCTGGATGTCGGCGGGATAGTAAGGATCGCTCCCGACCGGCTTATAGCCGGCCTTCTCGACCCGCACGAGATCGGCGCGCACGTCGGCCCGCGTGACCGCATGGTCGGTGGTTTGCGCAAATGCGAAGATCGGTGCGCTCAGCGCGCAGGACAGCAGGACCGCACGAATCAGGTTGTTCATGATGTTCACCTCTCAAGATGGCATGTTCGCGTCCGCAGATCAGGCCGGACATCCGCTCCGCATCGATGTGATGAAGAGTTGTGTCCATTCTGCGATTCGCGCGATTTCCGGAAGGTGAGGCTTCGATTACGGTCTTGTCATCTGATCGCGGCCGCATGTCGGTCACGGGCCGGCCCGTCCGGTCGGACACTGCGCACCTGCGCGCCAGCACAGATAACGGTTTCGTAATCCTCGGGTCAGGGTCGGGTCAACGCCGCGCCGGCAGACTGCACGCTCGCCGCATCGCACGCGGCATCCATGCCCTGCTTCGAGGAGCACCATCATGTGGATCGTCCGGCTGGCGTTACGCAGGCCCTACACGTTCGTCGTACTCGCACTGCTGATCTTCATCGCGGGACCGCTTGCGCTGCTGCGCACGCCGACCGACATCTTCCCGAGCATCGACATTCCGGTCGTCAGCATCGTCTGGTCATACAACGGCTTCTCCGCGGAGGACATGGCCAAGCGGATCACGTCGAACTACGAGCGCGCGCTCACGTCCGACGTCGACGACATCGAGCACATCGAGTCGCAGTCGCTGAACGGCGTGTCGGTCGTGAAGATCTTCTTCCACCCGGGCGCCGACATCAATCGCGCGATCGCGGAAGCCGCGAGCAATGCCGCGTCGATCCTGCGCATCCTGCCGCCCGGCACGTTGCCGCCGAACATCATCACGTACAACGCGTCGACGGTGCCGATCCTGCAGCTCGGGCTGTCGAGCGACACGCTCGCCGAGCAGCAGCTGTACGACCTCGGCAACAGCTTCATCCGCACGCAGCTCGCGACCGTCCAGGGCGCGGCGGTGCCGCTGCCGTTCGGCGGCAAGATCCGCCAGATCGTCGTCGACCTCGATACGCGCGCGCTGCAGGCGAAGGGGCTCGCGCCGATCGACGTCGTGAACGCGATCAACGCGCAGAACCTGATCCTGCCCGGCGGCACCGCGAAGATCGGCACGCACGAATACAACGTGCAGATGAACGGCAGCACGCAGACGGTCGCCGCGCTGAACGATCTGCCGGTGAAGACGATCGGCGGCAATGTCGTGTACGTGCGCGACGTCGCGCACGTTCGCGACGGCTACGCACCGCAGACCAACATCGTGCGGGTGGACGGCAAGCGCGCGGCGCTGCTGACGGTCGAGAAGACCGGCAGCGCGTCGACGCTGACGATCATCGACCAGGTGAAGGCGATGCTGCCGAAGATCGCGGCCGGGCTGCCGAAGGCGCTGCACATTTCGCCGCTCGACGATCAGTCGGTGTTCGTGAAGGCGGCTGTCCAGGGCGTCGTGCACGAGGCGCTGATCGCCGCGTGCCTGACCGCGCTGATGATCCTCTTGTTCCTCGGCAGCTGGCGCGCGACGCTGATCATCGCGATCACGATCCCGCTCGCGGTGCTCACGTCGCTGCTCGCGTTGTCCGCGCTCGGCCAGACCATCAACATCATGACGCTGGGCGGGCTCGCGCTCGCGGTCGGGATCCTCGTCGACGACGCGACCGTCGCGATCGAGAACATCACGCATCATCTCGAGCTCGGCGCGCCGCTCGAGGACGCGATCCTGACCGGCTCGGGAGAAATCGCGGTGCCGACCTTCGTGTCGACGCTGTCGATCTGCATCGTGTTCGTGCCGATGTTCCTGCTCACGGGCGTCGCGCGCTATCTGTTCGTGCCGCTGGCCGAGGCCGTGATCTTCGCGATGATCGCGTCGTACTTCTTCTCGCGCACGCTGGTGCCGACCCTCGCGATGGTGCTGATGCGCGCAAAAGGAAACGGCCGGCCGCCGCGCGGCGTATTCGCGCCGCTCGTGCATTTGGCGCGTTTCCAGGCTGCGTTCGAGCATCGCTTCGAGGCCGTGCGGCTGCGCTATCGCGCGCTGCTCTCGGCGGCGATCGCGCGGCGTCGCCGCTTCGCGGCCGCGTTCCTGCTCGCATGCGTCGCGTCGACGGGCCTCTACGCGTTCGCCGGGCAGGACTTCTTCCCGTCGGTCGACACCGGCGAGATCCGTCTGCACCTGCGAGCGCCGACCGGCACGCGGATCGAGGAAACCGCGCGGCTGACCGACGAGGTCGAAGCGAAGATCCGCAGCGTGATTCCGGCGGGCGAACTCGCTGGCGTGCTCGACAACATCGGCGTGCCGGTGAGCGGGATCAACCTCACGTACGATTCATCGGATCCGATCGGCACCGAGGACGCCGACGTGCTGGTGACGCTGAAGCCGAACCACGCGTCGACCGCCGCATACGTCGCCAGGCTGCGCAACGTGCTCGCGCAGTCGTTCCCCGGCGTGACGTTCGCGTTCCTGCCGGCCGACATCGTCAGCCAGATCCTCAATTTCGGGCTGCCCGCGCCGATCGACATCCAGATCGTCGGCAACAAGCTCGACCAGAACCGCGCGGTCGCGAATACGCTGCTCGCGAAGCTGCGCGGCGTGCGCGGGCTCGTCGACGCGCGCATCCAGCAACCCGGCGACGAACCGGCAATCGACGTGAACGTCGACCGCACGAAGGCGATCCAGGCCGGCCTCGAACAGCGCGACGTCGCGCAAAATCTGCTGATCGCGCTGTCCGGCAGTTCGCAGACGACGCCGAACTTCTGGCTCGATCCGCGCAACGGCGTCAGCTACCCGGTGCTCGTTCAAACGCCGCAATACACGGTGAATTCGCTGCAGTCGCTCGCGAACGTGCCGCTGCCGGCCGGCACCGCGCGCCCGCCGCAGACGCCGGCTGGCGGCCCGGCCGCGGGTGCGCCCGCGCAGAACCTGCTCGGCGCGCTCGGCACGTTCTCGCGCTCGACGCAGCAGGCCGTGGTGTCGCACTACAACGTGCAGCCGGTGCTCGATATCTTCGCGTCGGTGCAGGGGCGCGATCTCGGCGGCGTCACGGCCGACGTGACGAAGCTCGTCGACGCCGCGCGCGCGCAGCTGCCGCCCGGCTCGTCGATCGTGCTGCGCGGCCAGGTGCAGGCGATGCACGAGTCGTTCGCGGGCCTGCTCGGCGGTCTGGTACTCGCGATCTCGCTGGTCTACCTGCTGATGGTCGTGAACTTCCAGTCGTGGCTCGATCCGCTCGTGATCGTAGGCGGGCTGCCGGCATCGCTCGCCGGCATCGCGTGGATGCTGTTCGTCACGCGCACCACGCTGTCGGTGCCCGCGCTGACCGGCACGATCCTGTGCATCGGCATCGCGACCGCGAACAGCATTCTCGTCGTGAACGCGGCGCGCGAGCTGCTCGCGGGCGGCGCGTCGCCGTGGCAGGCGTCGCTCGACGCCGGCTTCAGCCGCTTCCGGCCCGTCGTGATGACCGCGCTCGCGATGCTGATCGGCATGTTGCCGATGGCGCTCGGCCTCGGCGACGGCGGCGAGCAGAACGCGCCGCTCGGCCGCGCGGTGATCGGCGGCCTCGCGTTCGGCACGTTCTCGACGCTGCTGTTCGTCCCGGTGCTGTTCGGCTTCGTCCACGCATGGCTCGCGCGGCGCCGCGACGCCTCGGCCGCGCGGCGCACGCAGCACGCGCCCGACACGCCGGCGCTGCGTTGAGCTCGGACGGCCGCCCCTTCTCATCATCCTTCGATTCGCCCGACCCCGGACCCATCATGAACGACTCGATCGAACCCGTCGCCCCGCCGCCCGCCGCCGAAGCGGCCACCGCCGTGCCGTCCGCGCGCGCGGCGCCGCGCCCGACACCCGCCGGCCCGCCGCGGCCGCAAGCTGGCCGTGCCTGTCGCGGCCATCGCGCGCTGGCCGCCGCGCTGCTCGCGCTCGGCATCGTGCCGCGTATCGATGCACGCGCCGCACAGCGTGCACAGGTGGCCGAGCAACAGGCGCTGCCGGTGTCGGTCATCGTGCCCGGCGCGGCGCCGGCCGACCAGACGCTGACGTTGCCCGGTTCGGTGGCGCCGTATGCAGACGCGTCGATCTACGCGCGCACGAGCGGCTACATCGCGCACTGGAGCGTCGATCTCGGCACGCACGTGAGGGCCGGCCAGACGCTCGCGCAGATCTCGGCGCCCGATCTCGACGCGCAGTTGCGCCAGGCGCGCGCCGACGAAGCGAGCGCGCAGGCGAACTACGACTACGCGAAATCGACCGCGCAGCGGTGGCAGGACATGCTGAAAACGCAATCGGTGTCGCAGCAGGACACCGACACGAAGGTCGCCGACATGAACGCGAAACGCGCGATGCTCGCGTCCGCGCAGGCGAACGTCGCGCACCTTGCCGAACTCGTGTCGTACGAGTCCGTCACCGCGCCGTTCGACGGCGTGATCACCGCGCGCAGCGTCGACGTCGGCACGCTGGTCACCGCGGGCGGCACGCCGGGCAGCCCGGGCCTGTCCGGGGAACTGTTCCATCTCGAACAGACGGACACGCTGCGCGTGTTCGTCGACGTGCCGCAGGACAGCGCGACCGGCGTATCGACCGGCACGCCGGTCTACCTGACGACGCCGCAGTATCCGGGGCGGCGCTTTGCCGCGCGTGTCGCGCGCAGCGCGGGCGCGATCGATCCCGTCACGCGCACGCTGCGCGTCGAGATCGACGTCGACAACCGCGACGGCGCGCTGATGCCCGGTGCGTATGCGCAGGCGCATCTCGTCGTGGCGAGCGCGGCGCCGGCGCTCGACCTGCCGGTCAGTGCGCTGTTGTTCCGCCCGAACGGCGTGACGGTCGCCACCGTCGGTACGAACGGGCGAACCGTGCTGAAGACCGTGCAGATCGGGCGCGATTTCGGCACGCGCGTGGAGATCGTCGCGGGGCTCGCGGCGACCGATCGCGTGATCGACAACCCGGGCGATGCGATCACGGCCGGCGAAGCCGTGAAGATCGTGTCGACCGTGCGCGCCGCGGCTCCGGTGGCCGCTTCTTCCGCTTCGTCCGCTTCGTCCGCGCAGACCGCGCAAACAGGGGCGGCGGCCATTGCCAGCGACGTGCCGCCGCTGCGCGCGGCCGACACCGCGCCGGCCGCGTCGACGCCCGCTCCTGCGCCCGCCCGCGGCTGACCCATCGACGACGACTCACGAGATACCTGCCATGCGCCTTCCTCACCCGCTCCCGTTCGCCCGCCACGCCGTCGCGCTCAGCGCCGCCACGGCGTTGGCCACGTTGACCGCGTGCTCGACGTTGCCACCCTATTCGCCGCCCACCGTCACGGTACCCGCGCACTACGCGGGCGCACCGGCCGCGCAGGCCGGCTGGCACGTCGCGATGCCGGCCGATGCGGCCGCGCGCGGTGCGTGGTGGACCGTGTTCGGCGACGCCGACCTGAACGCGCTCGAAGCGCGCGTCGACGTGTCGAACCAGACGGTGAAGAAAGCCGTCGCCGATCTGCAACAGGCACGCGCGATGGTCGACTACCAGCACGCCGGGTTTCTGCCGACGATCACGGCGGGTGTCGCGCAGAGCCGCGCGCGCGTGTCGCAGAACCGGCTCGGCTCGTCGCTCGCCGGCAAGACGACACCCGACTATCAGGCCGGCGTGGCCGCGAGCTGGGAGCCCGACGTGTTCGGCCGCGTACGCGACGCGGTGACGGGCGCGCAGGCGAACGCCGCGGCGAGCACGGCCGACCTGCAGGCCGTGAAGCTGTCGGTCACGGCGGAACTCGCGAGCGATTATTTCGCGCTGCGCTCCCTCGACACGCAGAAGCAGTTGCTCGATGACACGGTGCATGCATACGCGGACGCGCTGACGCTGCTCAAGCAACAGCTCGCGGCCGGTGCGATCGATGCGTCGGCAGTCGCGCAAGCCGAGACGCAGCTCGAATCGACGCGCACGCAGGACACCGACATCGACGCGTCGCGTGCGCAGTTGCAGCACGCGATCGCGACGCTCGTCGGCGAAAGCGCGTCGACGTTCGCGCTGCCGCCGCGCGTGCAGGCGTTCCACGTGCCGGCCATTCCGGCCGGCGTGCCGTCGGAACTGCTCGAACGGCGGCCCGACATCGCGGCCGCCGAGCGCCGTGTGGCGGCCGCGAACGCGCAGATCGGCGAGGCGCGGCCCGCGTTCTTCCCGATCTCGTGCTGTCGGCGAGCGCCGGCCTCGAGAGTTCGTTCTTCGCGCCGTGGCTCGCCGCGCGAGCCTGTTCTGGTCGCTCGCCGCAACTTGCCGGCACGCTGTTCGACGGCGGTCGCCGCAGCGCATCGCTGCGCGGCGCACATGCGCAGTACGACGGCGCGGTCGCCGATTACGGCAGACCGTACTGTCGCGTCCAGCAGGTCGAGGATCAGTTGTCGACGATCGATGCGCTCGCGTCCGAAGCCGGCAGCCAGCAGCGCGCGACCGACGCGGCCGACCTGTCGCTGCGGCTGACGACGAATCGCTTCAACGCCGGCGCCGTCAGCTATCTGGACGTGGTGACCGCGCAGACGATCGCACTGACGAACCGGCGCACGGCCGATCAGATCGACGCGCGCCGGATGGAGGCCGCGGTCGGGTTGTTGAAGGCGCTGGGCGGCGGCTGGCAGGCGAGCGCGGATGAGGAATCGAACACCGGCACGCACGAACGCCCGGTCGCCGCGTTACCCGACTCCGCAGTCACGCAGCCGACGGCCGGTTGAACGTGAGCACGAAGCGCGTGCCGCGCGCGTCGCTTTCGACCTGCGCGGTGCCGCCGTGCAGTTCCATCACCGAGCGCACGATCGCGAGGCCGAGCCCGGCCGTGCCGCCCGGCACCCCGCCGCTGCGGGCGGGATCGCCGCGCACGAACCGGTCGAAGATCCGCGGCAGCAGCGCGGAATCGATCGGCTCGCCCGGATTCGCGACGACGACGCGCACCGCGTCGGCGGCGTCATCGACACTGAGCGTAATGACGCCGCCGGCGGGCGTGTAACGCAGCGCGTTCGCGAGCAGGTTGCCGACGGCGCGACGAAACAGCTCGACGTCGGCGGTCAGCTGCCCCCGCCCTTCGACGCGCAACGTCGAGCCCGCTTCGTCCGCGAGCCCCTCGAAATACTCCGCGATGCGCTCGAGTTCGTCGTGCACGTCGAACGCGCGCTGCCGCGTGACGAAGCTCGGATGCTCGGCGCGCGCGAGAAACAGCACGTTCTCGATCATCCGTGCGAGACGATCGTATTCCTCGAGATTCGATTCGAGCAGCGCCTGGTACTCGTCGGCCGCACGCGGCCGCGCGAGCGCGACTTCCGTGGCGCCGCGCATGTTGTTCAGCGGTGTGCGCAGGTCGTGCGCGAGATCGGCGCTGAATTGCGACAGATGCGCGAACGCTTGCTGCAGGCGGCCGAGCATCGCGTTCTGCGCATCGACGAGCGCGCGCAGCTCGCTCGGTGCACGCGACGCGTCGAGCCGTGTATCGAGCTTGTCGATGGTGATCCGGCCCGTGTTGTCGACGATCTCGCGCAGCGGCGCGAGCGCCGTGCGGATCAGCCAGTAGCCGAGCAGCAGCGCGAACAGCGCGCCGAGCCCGCCGGCGATCTCGAGCCGGTCGCGGTAGCCGTCGAGCAGGTCGGCGCGGTCGTGCATGTTGCGCGCGATCGCGATGCGGATCGGCGTGCGGTCGCCGAGCGCGGCCTCGATCACGACGCCGCGCATCGGCGTGCCGTTGTCGGCCGTCCACGTGACCAGCCGGTCGGCCGTGATCCGCTCGTCCGCCGGAACCGGCGCCGCATGCGGCGCGAACAGCTGCGCGTCGGCCAGCGGAACCGACGCGGCGGCAGGCGCATCGTCGAGCGCGGCGAGCCGCACGTTGTGGCGCGCGAGCACGTCGCCGCGCGCATCGACGGCGGCCATCGACAGCGCCTCGTTGCCGAGCACCTGGCTCGTCAACCGCTCGGCATGCGTGCGGACTGCATCGAGCGACTCGAGCTCGCCCGCGAGCCGGCGCGTGTGGCGCGCGGCCAGCACGATGTCGAGGTCGTCCTGCGTGTTCACCTGCCGTTCGAGGCCCGCATACACGTATGCGCCGACCAGCGCGAACGCGGCGAGCGTGGTCGCGGCGAACGCGAGCGCGAGCGTCGCGGCGAGCGAGCGCGGCCGCGTCATGCGTCGTCCTTCGGTTCGAGCACATAGCCGACGCCGCGCACGGTATGGATCAGCTTGACCGGAAACGCGTCGTCGATCTTCGCGCGCAGGCGCCGGATCGCGACCTCGACGACGTTGGTGTCGCTGTCGAAATTCATGTCCCACACGTACGATGCGATCTGCGTGCGGCTCAGCACCTCGCCCTGCCGGCGCGCGAGCAGCTGCAGCAGCGAGAATTCGCGCGGCGTCAGGTCGATGCGCGTGGCGCCGCGCTTCACGCGGCGGCGCACCACGTCGATTTCCAGATCGCCGACCGCCAGGTGTTCGGTCTCGCGCGGCGGCCCGCGACGCGCGAGCGTGCGGATGCGGGCAAGCAGCTCGACGAACGCGAACGGCTTCACGAGGTAGTCGTCGGCGCCGAGTTCGAGGCCGTGCACACGATCCTGCACGTCGTCGCGCGCGGTCAGGAACAGCACCGGCGTCGTATGCGTGTCGCGCAGCCGCTTGAGCACGCCCCAGCCATCGAGCACGGGCAGCATCACGTCGAGCACGATCACGTCGTAACGCTCTTCCTGCGCGAGCGTCAGCCCTTCGCCGCCGTCCTTCGCGAGATCGACGCTGAAGCCCGATTCCTCGAGCCCCTTCTTCAGGTACGCACCCGTCTTCGGTTCGTCTTCGACTATCAGGATACGCATGGCCGGCTCCGTCGCTTTCGTGATGACATCCGGCGATGTTACCGGCAAACGGCGACAAGGGATCGCTGCGTGCGGGCGCAAACGCCATTGATTACAAAACGGTAATCGGGCGGTCAGCGTAGCGTGCGGTTGCGAAGCCGTGCACGGCGGAGTGGGTAACCTGCATAAACCCTCCGCCACATCGCCATTCCAGCCGCTAGAGCGTCGCCTTCCTCTGCGTAAATCTAAGGACCAGATAACGGTATGAGAATTTCTTGGTTCTTGGATGCGTTCCACATCCCGAAAATACGAGCTCCCGACAACCGGGCGCGCGATGTGCCGCCCCGCGTCGCTCAAACAACGTTCCTCTTTCCCATGTTCAGCAGATCGTTTCGCACTACGTCGGGCCACGCGCTGTGCGTCGCCGCCCTCCTTTCCGTTTTTTCCGGCGTCGCCCGCGCGGACAGCACGCTCGATCGCATCCATCAACGTCACACGATCACGATCGGCGTGATCCTGTCGGGCCCGCCGTTCGGCTCGCTCGATCCCGCGACGCAAAAGCCGGTCGGCTTCAACGTCGATCTGGCGAACGACGTCGCGAAACGACTCGGCGTCGACGTCGAGCTGACACCGGTTCAGCCGTCGAACCGCGTGCAGTTCCTGCAGCAGGGCAAGGTCGACGCGCTGATCGCCAACATGGAGCTGACGACGGAGCGCGCGGAGATACTGTCGTATGCGCCGACGCCGTTCGAATCCATCGGCGGCGCGCTGATCGCGCGCAAGGACAGCGGTATCAAGTCCTGGGCCGACTTGCGCGGCAAGCCGGTCTGCGTGTCGCAAGGCAGCAACTACACGAAGCCGCTCGCGACGGAATACGGCGCGCAGGTGAAGGCCTTCCGCGGCCAGCCGGAATCGCTGCTCGCACTTCGCGGCAACAACTGCGTGGCCGCCGTGCACGTCGCGCCGACGTTGCGCATGCTCGTCGCGCGCAACCCCGACTGGAAGGACTACACGACGCCGCTGTCGACCGACCTGATTCCGTCGCCGGCGGTGATCTGGGTCCGCAAGGGCGAGACCGACACGCAGGGCGCGCTCGACCGGATCGTTCAGGATTGGCACCGCAGCGGCTGGCTGCTCGACGTCGAGCGCAAGAACGGCATGACGCCGTCGCAAGCCGTGCTCGACCTGCACGCGAAGCTCAAGGCGCAGCGCACATGACGGTGGCCGCCGCGGTCGATGCGCTCCGCAAGTTCGGCCTCGATTACAGCTTCGTGCTCGCCGCGGACGAACGCGCGTCGTTCGTGCACGGGATGGGGGTGACGCTCGAACTGTCGATCGCGACCGCGGTCGGCAGCCTCGCCTGCGGCGTCGTGCTCGCCGCGCTGCTGGTATCGCCGAGCGCGGCGCTCGCGCGCCCCGCGCGCGCATTCGTCGAGGTCACCCGCAACACGCCGACGCTCGTGCAATTGTTCTGCGCGTTCCTCGTCGTCAACATGCTGATCAGCGCCGCACTGCGCAATTTGGGCGGCAATCCGCTGACGCCGTTCATCTGGAGCGTGATCGTGATCTCGCTGCACAAGGGCGCGTTCCATGCGGAAGCGCTGCGCGCCGGCCTCGAAGCGGTACCGCGCGCAACGCTCGAGGCCGCGCAGTCGCTCGGCTACAGCCGCCGCCAGCGGCTCTGGCACGTGCAGCTGCCGCTCGCGATACGCTTCGCGCTGCCCGCGCTCGTCAACAACCTGGTCGATCTCGTGAAGATGACGACGGTCGCCTCGGCGATCGCCGTCGGCGACGTCACCTATGCGTCGATCATGATCTGGACGCAGCGCGACAACGTGCTCGAGTTGATGATCCTGATCCTGCTCTTCTTCGGCGCGCTCACGTTCACGGTCAACCTCGCGGGACGTTGGCTGGAACACCGCCTGAGGATACCCGGCTATGGCCATTGACATGCACGCGCAGCCCGCGCGCCTCGTGCGATGGCGCGCCGTCGCGGCAACCCTGGCCGCGCTGGCCGTCGTCGCGCTGGCCGTCGCGGGCCGCCGTCACCCGACCCTCGTCGCGCTCGCCACGTGGCTGCCGGCGCTCGGCAAGGCGATGCTGATCAACATCGGCATCAGCGCGATCGCGATCGCGATCGGCACGCTCGCCGGCCTCGTACTCGGCCCGCTGACGCTGTCGCGGCTCGGCATCGCGCGCGTGCTGGCGCGCGCGTACGTGCAGTTGTTCCGCAACGCGCCGCTGCTCGTGCTGATCTATTTTTCGACCTACGTGTTCCCGTTCGAAATCAGGTTCGGCCATGCGTCGCTGCCGTTTCCGGACTGGTTCAAGGTAACGCTCGGTCTCGCGCTGCCCGCGAGCGCGAACTTCGCGGAAATCTTCCGCGGCGCGATCCAGTCGATTCCGCACGCGCAGTGGGACGCCGCACGCTCGCTCGCGTTCAGCCGCGCGCAAGTGTTCCGCTGGATCATCCTGCCGCAATGCGTACGCCGCATGCTGCCGCCGTGGATGAACCTGTATGCGAGCATCGCGATGGCCACCGCGCTCGCGTCGCTGGTCGGCGTGCACGACCTGCTCGACACCGCGCAGGTCGCGAGCAACACCGTCGCGCGAGCCGACTTCACCGTCGTCGTCTATTTCACGGTACTCGGCCTGTTTTTCGCGTACTGCTACCCGATCGCCCGTTTCACCCGCCTTCTCGAAAGACGTCATGCATTCCACTGAAACTCCGCGCGGCGCGGACGAGCCGCTCGTCCGCCTGCGCGACGTGCACCTGTCCTACGGCACGACGCCCGTGCTGCGCGGCATCGATCTCGACGTGCACCGCGGCCAGGCCGTGTCCATCATCGGCCCGTCCGGCTCCGGCAAATCGACGATCCTGCGCTGCATCACCGGGCTGTTGCGGCCGCAGCGCGGCCTGATCGAGGTCGACGGCACGCGCGTCGACCTGCTCGCATCGGAGCGCGACGAAATCGCGCTGCGCAAGCGGGTCGGCTTCGTGTTCCAGCAATACAACCTGTTTCCGCACCTGAGCGTGCTCGACAACCTCGTCGTCGCCCCGGTCCGGATTCTCGGCCGCGATCGCAACGATGCGGTGCGCACCGCACACGCGCTGCTCGAACGCGTGCGTCTCGCGGACAAGGCGCACGCCTACCCCGGCGAGTTGTCGGGCGGCCAGCAGCAGCGCGTCGCGATCGCCCGCGCGCTCGCGATGCAGCCCGACCTGATCCTGTTCGACGAAGTGACGTCCGCGCTCGATCCGGAAACCGTTGGCGACGTGCTGTCGGTGATTCGGGATCTCGTGCGCGACGGCATGACCTGCGTGCTCGTCACGCACGAGATGCGCTTCGCAGAGGAAATCAGCGACGTCGTCTATTTCACCGAGGCGGGCGTGATCGTCGAGCACGGGTCGGCCGCGCAGCTGTTCCGCGCGCCGCAAAGCACGCGCACGCGGGCCTTCCTCGCGCATGCGCTCGGCCCGGCCGGCAGCCCGCACGCAAGCCGCGACAGCGCGCCGGTCGCACTCGACCTGACGCGCTTCGCGGTCTGATTCAGCGCGCTGCGTAGCGGCTCGGCGGGCGCGCGAGCCCGAGATGGTCGCGCAGCGTCGTGCCCTCGTATTCGGTGCGGAACAGGCCGCGCCGTTGCAGTTCCGGCACGACCTGCCCGACGAATTCGTCGAGTCCGCCCGGGAAATACGGCGGCATGATGTTGAAGCCGTCCGCGGCGCCGCCGTCGAACCATTCCTCGAGCGCGTCGGCGACCTGCGTCGGCGTGCCCCACACGATCCGGTGCCCGCGCGCGCCGGCGACGAGATAGTAGAGTTCGCGCAGCGTGAGGTTCTCGCGGCGCGCGAGATCGGTAAGCAGCTTCGCGCGGCTCTTCAGCTGATCGGATTCGGGCAGGTCGGGCAGCGGGCCGTCGAGCGGATACTTCGACACGTCGTGGCCGAGACGGTCGGACAGCAGCGTCAGCGCGCCCGACGTATCCGTCCATTGCTGGAGCTGCGCATACTTGTCCTTGGCCTCCTGCTCGGTGCGGCCGATCACCGGAAATACGCCCGGCATCACGGCAAGCGCGTCCTCGGCACGGCCGTATGCCGCGAGCCGACCCTTCAGGTCGCGATAGAAGGCCTGCGCTTCCTCGAGCGTCTGCTGCGCGGTGAACACGACTTCCGCGGTGCGCGCGGCAAGCTCCTGGCCGGGGCCCGACGAGCCGGCCTGAATCACGACCGGATGGCCCTGCGGCGGGCGCGACGCGTTGAGCGGCCCCCTCACGTTGAAGAAGCGTCCGGCGTGATCGAGCGTGTGCACCTTCGCCGGGTCGAAATACACGCCGCGCGCCTTGTCCCTGACGACCGCGTCGTCGTCCCAACTGTCCCACAGCCCCTTCACGACATCGACGAATTCGCCGGCCATCTCGTAGCGCTGCGCGTGATCCGGATGATTGCCGCGCGTGAAATTCGCGGCGGTGCGGTCATACGAAGTCGTCACGACGTTCCATGCCGCGCGCCCGCCGCTCAGGTGGTCGAGCGATGCGAACACGCGCGCGATATGGTAAGGCTCGCTGTACGTCGTCGACGCGGTCGCCGCAAGGCCGATGTGCCGCGTATGCATCGCGAGCGCCGACAGCAGGCTCATCGGCTCGAAGCGCATCGCCATCGACGGATGCGCGTCGGGGCCGCTCGTCAAGCCGTCGGCCAGGAAGACCATGTCGAACTTCGCGCGCTCGGCGGTCTGCACGACGCGGCGCAGCAGATCGAAGTTCTCGCTGCCGGATTCGGCATCGGGATGGCGCCAGCCGGCGACGTGGTGTCCTGCGCCCTGGAGGAACAACCCGAGGCGCATCTGGCGGCGGGAAGGTGTGCTGCGTTCGGTGCTCATGATTGAAGCGACGTAAAGGTGTGGAAAAGTCGGGCAAGATCGGCCGTGCTTCGCATCGTATCGATCAGTTCCGGGACGAACGCGAGTGCGGGATCGTGGGCGGTCGCGTCCGCGAACTTCGCGGCAAGGTCGTCGGCACCGACGAGGCGTTCGGTGCGTTGCCGAAGCGTGTCGCCGTTGCGCAGCGCAATCTCGACGACCGAGAAACGCGTCGCGGGATCGGTCGACGCGCGCGGCGCCGCGGCATCGTGGCGCCGCGTCACGCGTGCGGCGAGCGCGATCAGGTCGTCGCGCACGGGCACGTCGGCGAACGTCGCGACGCCGGGCGGCCCGTCCGTCAGTGCGGCCGCCACCGCGTATTCCACGCTGAAGCGCGCTTCGAGGCCGGTGGCCGGCAGTCGGTCCGACAGCGGCGTGTCGCCGCCCGGCGGGAACGTGACCACGATGCCCTCGATGTCCGCCGGCGCGATGCGGTGGCGCTCGCGCAGATCGAGCGCGGCCTGCACGGCGTAATGGGTTGCCGTGCAGCACGGCCACGGCTTGAAGTACAGGCCGGGCGACACGATCTGCCACGGCGCGCCCCAGTCGGCCAGCACGCGCGCCGGCTGCGACGCGCCGCCGCCGAACACGGCGAAGAATCCTTCCGGGCCGTCGAGTGCGCCCGGTGCGCCGGCCAGTCCGGCCTCGGCGAGCGCCATGGCGAACAGCCCCGCGCGCGCGGCAAGGCCCGCGTGCAACGGCTTGATCTCGCTGCCGAACTGCAGGCGCAGCCCGGCCGATTGCGTCGCGGCGATGCCGAGCGCGTTTTCGGTGGCCGCCGCATCGAGCCCGGCCAGACGCGCCGCGGCGGCGGCCGCGCCGAGCGTGCCGAGCGTCGCGGTGTTGTGGAAACCGAGTTCGTAGTGGCGGCTACCGAGCGCGAGACCGATCCGCGCCATCGTCTCGACGCCGACGACGTATGCGTCGAGCAGTTCGAGCGCGCTGCGTGCGCGCACCTGCGCGAGCGCGAGCAACGCCGGCAGCAGCACGGTGCCGGGATGGCCGCGCACGCTGCTGTGCACGTCGTCGTAATCGAGCGCATGGCCTGCATAGCCGTTGAGCAGCGCGGCATGTTGCGGCGACGCCGGTATCGCGCTGCCGATCACCGCTGCGGCGCCGGCCGAATCCCGACCGCACGCCGCCAGCAGCTTGCGGTAACCGTTGTCGCGAGCGCCGGCGAACGCGGCGGCAAGGAAGTCGAGCAGGCCGCACCGCGCGGCAGCGATGGCGGGCGGATTACGCGCGGGCTCGGCGCACGCGATCGCTGCGGCCAGCCGGCGCGTGACGTCGCCGGCCGTGCCGTCGGGATTCAAGTGGGGAGACATGTCAGCCGTTGGAAAATCGCGAAATGCCGCAACGGGCGGCGCAACCGGGAACCTTCCGGTTCCTGCTCGCATGGGAGCGTTGGATACTAGCGAAGCATGCTTGCGTGCCCAACCAAGTATTCGAGCTTTCGATATCGCGTATTCAGCGTTGCTTGAACGGAGGTCGACGAGTTCGCTGCCATGAGCGGTTCCCGGTAAACAGTGCCGTCGTGTGAGCGAGTTTTCGGCGGACTGACCCGGGCCCGGGCCCACCAAACTGCCGCGGTTGAAAGTGAAAAATTCTGGCATGGCGTTTTTATCAACGACTGGACCGCTGCCGAATTGATGCTAAAATTGATGCACAAAGGCATCAACGGAGTCATCATGCGTACTACTGTTACCGTCGACGACGCGCTCTATGCGCGCGCACTCGAACTCGCCGAGCCGGGCACGTCGCCGGCCGACCTGTTCCGGGCTGCACTCGAAACGTTCGTGCGTGTCCAGGCCGGACAACGCCTAGCCGCGCTTGGCGGTCGCGCGCCGGACATGCCGGATGTGCCACGCCGTAACCCGGAGGCGGCTACCCGATGAGCGTTCTGATCGACACATCGGTCTGGGTCGAGCATTTCCGGCGACCGCTACCAGCGCTTATCCAGCTGCTGCGTGTCGATGACGTCTTGACGCATCCATTGGTGATACTCGAGCTGACGTGCGGGACGCCCCCCGAACCGCGGGCCCGAACGCTGGGAGATCTCGCGTTATTGCGCCAAACGCGGCTCGCGACGCCAGCCGAAGTAGCGGACTGGATCGAGCGGGAACGGCTGTATGGGCGCGGATGCGGCGCAGTGGATTGCACGCTGCTGGCGTCGGTGCTGTTGACCCCGAGCACTCGGCTCTGGACGCGCGATCGGCGGCTCGCCCAACTGGCGGAGCAATTCGGGGTTCATTACTTACCGCCTCACCTGCGTTGAGCGAAGCCAGTGCCTATGGCTTCCAGTTCGGTGTCTCCCCCACGTCAGGCTCTATTGCCGCTTCTTGAGTCGCTCCTTCGCATCGCCGAATGATGCCTGTGTCTTGCCGACGATCTGTTCGGCCTTGCCCGTCAATCTGTCCGTTGGACTTCCCACGACCTTGCCAACCAGCTCCTTCAGTTTGCCCTTTGCTTCCCTGAGGCGGCCCTTTACCTGATCTTTGTTCATGAGTTTCTCCTTGAGGCTGACGGGTGCGCGAACTGCGAATGCCGATCCGGCACGCTGAGCGAATCGCGATGAAAACGTCGGTGCAGGCACGGCGCTTGCGACGGCTGAAGCGTTCGCGCTTGTGACCAGCGAGTTGACGGTCGAAGGCTGGACGCTCGCCAGGCTCGCGCGTCTGTAACGGGTGCCGGAGGCAAGGCAGGCTGTGGCCACTCGTTGCCAATCTTGCGGAGGAAGCATGAATATCGTCACTAGCGCCGGCCCGCTGGTTTCGCTGATCGCCGGCATTCTCATCCTCGTGGTACCGCGCCTGCTGAATTACATCGTTGCGCTCTACCTGATCATCATCGGGCTGCTCGGTCTGTTCGGCGGACGTATCCATTGAATTGACATGACCACGAGATAGCCGGTTACGGACGCGCATCAGTCCATCGTGACGCCATGCTTGCGTTCACGGCGGCGGACACCGCCAGCGAAATGAGCAACACCTATGCCGTCTGCACGTGGATGCGTAACCGAGAAAGACGACGACATGGCGCGTCTTTCCTTGACGCAATGACTCGCCGCCTCTGCGCCGGGCGGCCTGATGCGGAAAACCGTGATCCCGACGAGTGCGCGCCTTCTCGCAACGCGGTGCAGGGGCTTCCCTTCGGATAGATGTGATATTCGACCCGGCATCGCATGGCGGGAACGGGTAATACTCACGCCCCGCGATCGCAAATTCGATTCCCCTGGTCAGACTTTTCCCCGTTTCCCTCCATTTCGTTTCAATTCGATGTAAGTGTTCCTTTGTCGGATCGGAACCGAAATGACGAGTGCGCCGTACACCTTGTCCGCGTGTGCGTACGCTTCGCGTCATCATGCTCTGCACTCCTTCCCTTTAAGCGTCGCACTGTGCCTCGAAGCGATTGCATGTCAAATCCGCAGCGACGATGACGTCGTGCGTGCGGCCACCGGATGGGTGCTGGCTGCGAAGCGACGCGGGTGGCGTGGTTGACATAGCAACGAAGCGCTGCCGCTCCGTTTTGGGAACGAATCGTGCGCGTTCTCGGGTATTGAATGGAGGACAGCGCTATGAAGCCCATGACCATTGCAAACCGCCGGATTCTGGCGACACTCGTAGCAGGCGGCGCACTCGTCGCGGCCGGCACGGCCTTCGCGCAAACCTACGTCGTACCGCCACCGAGGTACGAGGAGCCCGCCCCGGCGCCGGGTGTGTCGGTCACGATTGGCATGCACGGCGACCGCTACTGGGACGGCCATCGTTACTGGGAGCACGAGGCGTGGATGCATCGTCATCCGCGTGAACGTGATCCGTGGCGCGAACACGAACACGAGCATGAACACATGCACGAACACGAGTATCGTGAATAGTGAAGTGCGGCCACCAGAAGCGGCAGAGGCCTCTCCAGCTTGACACGCTCGTTGCTTGCGCACGGACTTGCCTGATCGCTTCGGACCATTTCAGTCCTGGTTCGTGCGCACGGCGATTCGCCGTCCACCGCGTTCGCTGAACAACCTGCCGAAGGTCGAGCAACCGGCGCGCGTGGTGGGCATGCACGAAAGTGCCTGTCTCGCGCGTTTCGCGGCAACCTCGGACCGACGATATTCGATTCTCCGCGGTACGAGCGCCTGCGAATCGCGCGGTCTCAGCCGGATTGGATCCGACGTCGCCCGCCGTTGCGTCACGCACTCACGACGATCGCGTGAAGTAACGCTGTGCCAGGGCGACCCAGTAGCGAACGCCGGCCGGAGTGATGTCGTCGTTGAAATCGTACGTCGGGTGATGCAGCGCCGGCGCGGCCGCTCCCGCCGGCGCGTTGCCGATCAGCACGTACGCGCCCGGGCGCTCCTCCAGCATGAAGCCGAAGTCTTCGGACGTCATGTTCGGCGGCACGTCGGGGTGAAGCCGCTCGTCGCCGAACGTGTCGCGAATCACAGCTTCGCAGAGTGCGGTCTCGGCCGGCGTGTTGACCGTCGCCGGATAGTACTGAAAGAATTCGATGTCGACTTGCGCACCATAAGCCGCGGCCAGCCCTTCGCACACGAGCCGGACGTCGCGCTGCAGCTGTTGCTGCAATGCCGACGACAGCGTGCGGATCGTCCCGCGCAACTCGGCGTTGTCCGGAATGACGTTGTCCGTCGTGCCCGCATGGAACATGCAGACGGAAATGACGGCTGGGTCCACCGGATCCTTGTGCCGCGCGGCAATGGTCTGACACTGCAGCACCATCGAACAGGCGAGCGGCACGGGGTCGATGCCCAGGTGCGGCTGCGCCGCATGCGCGCCCTTGCCCGTCACCGTGATCCTGAATCGGCAGCCGGCGGCCATGATGGCGCCGGTGCGCAACCCGAACTGCCCGGCCGGCAAACCGGGCCAGTTGTGCATGCCGAACACGGCTTCCGTCGGACATTGCGCGAACAGCCCGTCGTCGATCATCTTGCGCGCGCCCGCGCCGCCCTCTTCCCCGGGCTGAAACACGAAATGCACGGTGCCCGGCAACTGCGGCAGGTCTTTCAGGATGCGCGCGGCGCCGAGCAACATGACGGTATGCCCGTCATGCCCGCACGCATGCATGACGCCTTGCGCGCCCGATGCGTGCGCGAAGTCGTTGGCCTCCTGGATCGGCAACGCATCCAGGTCCGCGCGGAGCACGATTCCGCGGCCCCGGTCCGCACCCGGCAGGCTCGCGACGACGCCCGTGCCGCCCAGCCCGCGCGACACCGCATAGCCGAGATCTTCAAGCTCGCGGGCGACGACGTCGGCCGTCCTGTATTCCTCGAACCGCAACTCGGGATGCGCATGCAGGTCGCGACGCAAGGTCGCCCAGTGTGCGCAATGGGCTTTCAGGGACGTCTCGGGGAAATCGGGATTATCCAATGTCGGCACCTTCGGAAAGTAGACGGCTTCCATTCTGTACTGCCTCTGCACTCGCGCGCAGCGGCTGCGTCAATCGCCAAAACCCACGATCGACTTGACCTCCATGTACTCCTCCATCCCTTCGATCCCGTACTCGCGGCCGTTGCCCGACTGCTTGTACCCGCCGAACGGCGCCTGAGGATCCCACGACGGGTAGTTCAGATGGACCTGACCCGAGCGCAGGCGCGCGGCCACCGCGCGCACGCGTTCCTTGTCGGTGCCCTGCACATGTGCGCCGAGCCCATAGACCGTGTCGTTCGCGATGGCGACGGCCTCGTCGACGGTATCGTAAGGCAGGATCGCGAGGACCGGACCGAAGATCTCCTGCTGCGCGATCGCCATGTCGGTGCGGACGTCGGAAAACACGGTCGGCCGCGCATAAAAGCCGCGGTCGAATCCCGCCGGCCGCCCGGGACCGCCGGCGATCAGTTTCGCCCGTTCGTCGAGGCCCGCGTCGATCATCTGCGCGACCCGGCCGAACTGCGCGCGATTGGCCAGCGGACCATGCGTCGTCGTGTCGGCGAACGGATCGCCGACGACCAGCTGCTGCGTCGCCGCGACGGCCAGCGCCTCGACGCGGCCCAGCACGCTGCGCGGCACGATCATCCGGGTCGGCGCGCTGCACGACTGGCCCATGTTGCGGAACGCGGCGGCAACGCCCGGCGCGATGGCGCGCGACAGGTCCGCATCGGGCAATATGATGTTCGGCGACTTGCCGCCGAGCTCCTGCGCGACGCGCTTGACGGTCGGCGCCGCGGCCTGCGCGACCAGCACGCCGGCACGCGTCGAGCCGGTGATCGACACCATGTCGACCTCCGGGTGCGACGCGAGCGCCGCGCCCACCTCGGTTCCGCTGCCGCTCACCAGGTTGAACACGCCGGCGGGCACGCCCGCATCGGCGATCACTTCGGCAAACAGCAACGCGCTGAGCGGCGACAGCTCGCTGGGTTTCAACACCACCGTGCAGCCTGCCGCGAGCGCCGGGCCGACCTTCGCCGTGATTTGATAGATCGGCCAGTTCCACGGTGTGATCAGCGCGCACACGCCGATCGGCTCGCGCACGATCGCGGTCGTCCCGCGCCGTGTCAGGAACGGGTAACTGGCCAGATTGTCGCGCGCGACGCGGATATGTTCGGCCGCGAGCGGCACATGAGCGCCGCGTGCGTAATTGATCGGCGCGCCCATTTCCATCGCGAGCGCGAGCGCGAACCGTTCGGCACGCTCCAGCATCAACGCGTGAACGCGGTCGAGCAGTGCGGCGCGTTGCTGCGGCGAAGTCGCGGCCCAGCGCGCGAAAGCATTGCGCGCAGCCTGCACCGCGCGGTCGGCGTCGCGTGCATTGCCGAGCGGGATCTCGCACAGCGTGTCTTCGGTGGACGGGCTGACGACCGCGAACCGGTCGCCGCCGTCAGGCAAGACCCAGTCGCCGTCGATGAAGAAGCGCTCCAGCCTGCCGGCTTCCATCAGGTGACGAACCGGTGAATCGATGGGTGAATGCATTGCGGGGTGTCCTTGAATCGATACCATGCGCCGGCGAACGGCGGAAGCCCGGAGGCCGCCATCGTCGTCCGCGAGACGGCCTCACACTAGAAATCGGCAACCTTGCCCCAGGCGGAATCGGCGAACCGGCCCGGCTGATACGGTACCGGGTCCACGATCGGCGGCGCGCCGATGGCGAGATCCGCGATCAGGTGACCGGCGCCGGGGCCGATGCCGAAACCGTGTCCGGAAAAGCCTGCCGCCAGGATCAATCCCGGCACGCCCGGCACTTCGCCGATACCCGGGACGCCGTCCGGCGTGCTGTCGACGTACCCGGCCCATGCGTGCGTGATCGTGGCTTCGCGCAGTTCGGGCAGCAGTTCGACGGCACGACGATAGGTTTCGGTGACGGTCGGCATGTCGGGCTTCGGATCGAGGATGCGCACCGCCTCCATCGGGGTCGGCGCATCGAGCCGCCACCGCTTGAGCGTTTCGTGGCCGCCGCGCATGCCCTCGAGGCCGCCCGGCAGCAGATTGCGCCAGCGCTTCGCGAACATCGGCACGAACTGCGGGGCGAACCGCAGGAACTGCGGCGTCACGTCCACGCGCGCGCGGCCGCTGATGGCCAGCGCGTAGCGTCCGTCGTCGCGGCGCGTGACGGACACGCCGGAGGTGTACAGCGCGTCCGGCAAGCGCTGTTCGACGGGCGACACGCTCAGGATCGACTGACGGATCGACGCCTGCGGAAAGCGGATGCCGAGCTGGCGGCAGAACGACGACGCCCACGCGCCGCCGGCGAGCACGACCGTCTTCGTCCTGATGACGCCGGCCTCGGTGACCACGCCGCCGACGCGCCCGCCCTCGAGTTCGATCCCGCGCGCAGCACACTGCTGGTGGACGCTGCCGCCCAGCTTCATCAGTGCAGCCGCCACGGCCGGCGCGGCCTTGCCCGGGTCGGCCGTGCCGTCGGTCGGCGAGAACACGCCGCCCTTCCACTGCCGGCCCGTCACGCGCCCGCGCTCGCCGGCCTGCTTGCTGTCGAGCATGTACGTCGTCACGCCCGCGGTCTTCGCGAAGTCGCCCCAGCTGGCCCAGCGGGACAGCTCGGCCTCGTCGTTGCTCAGATACAGCAGCCCGCAGCGATGAAAGCCCGTGTCTTCGCCGGATTCGGCGGCGAATCGTTCCCACAGGTCGATGCTCTTGCTCGCCATCGGCAATTCGCGCGCGTCGCGGTTCTGCTGCCGGCACCAGCCCCAGTTGCGGCTCGACTGCTCGGCGCCGATGCGGCCCTTCTCGACCAGCGCGACCGACATGCCGCGCCGGGCGAGGTAGTACGCGGTAAAGACGCCGATGATGCCGCCGCCGATCACGACGACGTCGGCCGAGGCCGGCAGCGTGGGCGAGGTTTCGATAAGGCGCAGCGGAGGGGACATGGTCAGTCTCGTTCGGTGGATACGTGGACGTTCTGCACGACGTAGAATTTCGCCACGCGCTCGCTGCTTTCCCACCCGATCGACGCGCCGCGCGGCACGAACAGCGCGTCGCCGGCGCCGAGCGACAGCACGCTGCCGTCGGGCGCCGCGAACCGGACGCCGCCGGCCAGCAGGAGCATGAATTCGTTCACGCGATGCGGGCGAACGATCCGGTGATACGGCGTCGAATCCCACGTGCCCGCGCAGTACCCGGCGCCGTCGTCGACGAACACGTTGTCGCTGCGGCATTGCGGCGCGGGGCCGAGCAGGACCTCCGGCGGCAGCGTCGCGGACGGCTTGAAGTCGGCGTCGGCGCGCAGCGCGAACACGCCGCGCTGCGTCGGTGTCGCGCACGCGGCCGCGCAGAACGTGAACAGCACGCGCGATGCCGCGGTGACGCGCAGCGCCGTGCCGCCGCCGATCACGGCCCCTTCTCCCGGGCCCAGCACGAGCGGTGCGGCGCCGGCCGCTTCGAGCGTCAGCTCGCCTTCGATGATCGCGATGGTTTCGATGTGCGGAAAGCTCGCCACGTCGAGTTCGCCGGCGAAGGCGATACGTCCGGCGGCCATCGCGTCGGGCCCTTCCCAGGCGATCTCCCGATGTCGCGCGAACGGATCGTTCGCGCCGAACGCCTGCTGGCGAAACGCGGTTGACGAAGGTGCGCCGTCGGCACGGTGCAACACGAAAGCTGCGGTCATTTCTGCTCCTGTGCAATGCGCGGCGGCCGGGTTGAAAACCGTCGCGCGATATCGGAAAGGGTCGTTCGCCGGCGCGCTCGCCGGCCATCCGTCAGGCGTGCCCGTCGCCGTTGCGCCTACGCGGCGTGACACGACGCTGCGCGGCGCTCGGTGTGCGGGCGCATCGAAGACGGCCGCGCAGGCGTGCCCGGCCGCGCGACCACGTAATCGCGCGGCGTGATCCCGAGTACCCGCCGGAAATGCCGGCACAGGTGGCTCTGATCGAAGAAGCCGACCTCGGTCGCGACGACCGACGGCGCGAGGCCGGCGCGCAGCAAGTCCTGCGCACGCCGCACGCGCACGAGGCACAGATACCGGTGCGGCGACAACCCGACTTCGCCGCGAAAGCGTGCGGTGAAACGCGACACGCTCAATCCGGCCACCGCCGCGAGCGTGTCGAGGTTCAGCGGCTGCGCGAATGACGCATCGATCGTGCGCAGCACGTCGCCGATCGCCGGCGATACGGGCTGCGGAACACGCGGTGCGCGAGGCGTCGCGCCTTCGTCCGCGTCGTGGAACAGGGTGACCATACTCGCCGTCCTCATGCGGCCGCCTGCGCGGCAGTGCGCGGCGCGGCGCCGGGCGCGCCCGGCCCGGCCATCGTGTCGCCGCCGGTCCCGTCGCGGCGGCCGTTGCCGGCGGCGAGCGGGCAAACGAATCGTGCGGTCATATCCAATCCTCCGGGGGCAGTCGCTTCAGTGCAGGAAATCCTGGATCCGGTAATACGCGCCGACGATCGGCAGAAACCACGCGTGCCCGAAATGGCCGGGCATCGCCGGCCATTCGAGGTCGCGCCACGGATTCGACGCGGCGGCGCCGTACAGCACGTCGGCCATCACGCGGCCCATGTGCACCGACATCTGCACGCCGTGGCCGCTGTAGCCCATCGAGTAATAGAGCCCGTCGTGCTGGCCCGCGCGCGGCAGCCGGTCGGCGGTGATGTCCACCAGCCCGCCCCAGCAGTAATCGAGCCGCACCTTGGCCAGTTCCGGGAAATACTCGGCCATGCCGGCGCGCAGGATGTCGCCGCTTTTCGCGTCGGAGCGCGGGCTCGACATCGCGAAGCGCGCGCGGCCGCCGAACAGCAGCCGGTTGTCGGGCGTCACGCGGAAGTAGTTGCCGATCTGGCGCGACGTCACGTAGGCGCGGCGCTGCGGGAACAGCCGGTTCAACTGTGCGTCGGGCAGCGGCTCGGTCACGACGATGAAGCTGCCGACCGGCGCGATGCGCCGCCGGAACCAGCCGAACGGGCCGTGCTGCGATGCGCCGGTCGCGACCAGCACGCGATCGGCGACGATCCTGCCGCGCGTGCAGGTGATCGCGTGGCGCTCGCCGTCGAGCCGCTCGAGCTGCGTGACGGCCGCATGCTCGTAGACGCGCGCGCCGGCGCGTACGGCCGCCTGCGCAAGCCCGACGCCGAACTTGCCCATGTGCATCTGCGCGCCGTTGCGCTGCAGGAGTCCACCGTAGAAACCGTCGGAAGCGACTTCGTCGCGAATCCGCGCCGGCTCGATCAGTTCGATGTCCGGATCGACATCGCGGCGCAACGCGTCGAAGGTCTTTTCGAGCCCCGCGAAGTGCTGCGGCTTCGCGGCGAGCTTCAGCTTGCCCGCCCGCCGGAAATCGCAGTCGATCGCGTGCTCGGCGACGATCGTCTCGACGCTCTTCACCGCGCTTTCGTACGCGCGATAGAACTGCTTCGCCGGCTCCGCGCCGATGCGCGCGGCCAGCGATGCGTAGTCCTGCGCGACGCCCGTATTGCACTGGCCGCCGTTGCGGCCGGACGCTTCGCCCGCGACCTGCGCGGCGTCGAGCACGACCACCGATACGCCGCGCTGCGCGAGCGCCAGCGCCGCCGACAGGCCGGTGAAGCCGCCGCCGATCACGACCACGTCGGCGCGCCCTTCGACGGGCCCTTCGCAGCCGGCGCGAAACGCGGGGCGGGTATCCAGCCAGTACGATTCGAATTTCATCGGTTCCTTCTCGAGCAGGTCGGCGACGACGATCGGCGGCCGTTCATGGGAAATCATTTAATCACCATCAAAAACCGCAGTTGCCGCGTATTCGCGCGCGGCACGCGCACAAAGCGCCGTTTTGCGCGACCGCCGCAGCAGACTATGCGGTGCGCCGTTCGCTGCGTCACTTGCCACGTCGCGCGCGGCGAACATCCGGCGTGTCGCGCGCTACAGCTGCACCGGCTGCTCGGGCGCGGCACCCTCCGGCGCCGGTTCCGCCTGGAAGCGCGCGAGGTCTTCCTCGCTGCGATGGCACAGCACCTGCGCGCCGTTGCCGAGCGTGCGCAGCGCCGGTGCCGTCCGGTTGCAGACGCCGTCCACGCGCATCGCGCAGCGCGACAGGAACGGACACAGCTCGGCGTCGTTCTCGCGCTCGCCGATCGGCACCAGCGGTCGGTGGCAACGCTCGGCCGCATCGCCGAGCCAGCCCGCGCGCAGCTCCGGCGCGGACGACACCAGCAGATGCGAATACGGGTGATAAGGCGGCGCGCACAGCGCGTCGCGGCTACCGGTTTCGACACGGCGGCCCGCGTACAGCACGACGATGTCGTCGCTGATCGCGCGCACCTTCGCGATGTCGTGCGTGATGAACACGTACGACACGCCGAGCTTCGCCTGCAGGTCGCGCAGCAGATCCATGATCGCGGCGCCGACGACCGTATCGAGCGCCGACGTGACTTCGTCGCACAGGATCAGGTCGGGCTCGGCCGCGAGCGCACGCGCGAGGTTCACGCGCTGCTTCTGCCCGCCGGACAGCTCGCCGGTACGCCGCGAGGCCACCGCGGGCGGCAACCGCACGAGTTCGAGCAGCTCGGCGACGCGCTGCCGCGCCCGCGCGCCCTTGATCCCGTGATAGAACGCGAGCGGCCGCGCGAGCGTGCGCTCGACGGTATGCACCGGATTGAGCGCGGTATCGGCGTTCTGGAACACGATCTGCACGCGGCGGTGCTGCTCCTTCGTGCGCTTGGCGATATCGAGCGCGAGCGGCTCGCCGTCGAGCAGAATCTTCCCGGCCGCCGCCGGGACCAGGCCCGCGATCACCTTGGCGAGCGTCGTCTTGCCCGAGCCCGATTCGCCGATCACGCCAACCGTCTGCCCGCGCCCGATGCGCAGGTCGACTTCGTGCAGGATCAGCTTCGCGGGCCAGCCCTTTGCCGTCCGGCCGCCGTAACCGGCGACCGCACCGCGCACGTCGAGCAGCGGCGCCGGTTCGGCCGGCGCCGGTTTCTCGTCGCGTTGCGCATCGTTCGGCGTGACGGCCGCGATCAGGCTCTGCGTGTACGGGTGCGCCGGCGCATGCAGGATCTGCTCGGTCGCGCCGACTTCGCGGATCACGCCGTCGCTCAGCACGACGATCCGGTCGGCCATCTGCGCGACCACCGCCAGATCGTGCGACACGTACACCGCGCTCATCCCGTAGCGCCGGATCACGCTCTTGAACGCCTGCAGCACGTCGATCTGCGTGGTCACGTCGAGCGCGGTGGTCGGCTCGTCGAGGATCACGAGCTCCGGATCGGTGATCAGCGCCATCGCGGCCATCAGCCGCTGCAGCTGGCCGCCCGACACCTGGTGCGGATAACGCTTGCCGATCGTCTCGGGCTCCGGCAGCGCGAGCGCGCGGAACAGCTCGACCGCCTTCGCCTGCGCGTCGCGCTTCGTCATCGTCTTGTGGATGAGCGCGCTCTCGATCACCTGGTCGAGAATCGTGCGCGACGGGTTGAATGCGGCGGCCGCGCTCTGTGCGATGTACGCGACCTTCCGACCGCGTAGCGCGGTCAGGCCTTGCGCGGACAGCGTGCAGACGTCCGTTCCACCGAGCTTCACCGAGCCGCCGGCGATCCGGCAGCCGGTGCGCGCATGGCCCATCAGCGACAGCGCGATCGTCGTCTTGCCGGAGCCCGATTCGCCGATCAGCGCGAGCACCTCGCCGCGCGCGATCTCGAAGTCGACGCCGTGGACGATCGTCGTTTCCTCGCCGCCCGGCCGGCCGCCGACCACGCGCAGCCCGCGCACCTCGACGAGCGGAGTCGATTCATCTCGCATCAGTGTTCTCCCGCGGCCGCGGCCGCGCCCTTGCGGCGGCCGCGATGCGGCAGGCCGTCGATCAACAGGTTGACGCCCACCGTCAGGATCGCGATCGCGACCGCGGGCATGATCGCGACGGCCGAGCCGTCGCCGAGGCTCGCGATGTTCTCGCGCACGAGCGAGCCGAGGTCCGCGTACGGCGGCTGCACGCCGAGCCCGAGAAAGCTCAGGCCGCTCAGCAGCAGCACGACGAACGTGAAGCGCAGCCCGGTATCGGCGAGCATCGGATGGATCATGTTCGGCAGCATCTCGACGCACGCGATGTACAGCGCGCTCTCGCCGCGCGCCCGCGCCACCTGCACGAATTCGAGCGTGCTGATGTTGACCGCCAGCGCGCGTGCGATCCGGTACGAGCCCGGCATGTAGCTGACCGCGGCGGTGAGGACCAGCAGCGGCAGCGACGAGCCGAAGGCCGCGACGAACATCAGCGCGAACATCTTCGAAGGAATCGACGTGAGCGCGTCGAGCAGCCGGCTCATCGTCTCGTCGACCGCGCGGCCCGACACGGTCGCGAGCAGCCCGAGCGTCGTGCCGGTCAGCGCGGCGAGCAGCACGGCCGCGAGCGCGAGCAGCACGGTCAGCCGGGTGCCGTACAGGATCCGGCTCAGCATGTCGCGGCCGAGGAAGTCGGCGCCGAACGGCAGCTTCGCGCTGAACGGCGCGAACACGTCCGGCGTGACGATCGCGCCGACGTCGTGCGGCGCGAGCAGCGGCGCGAACACCGCGATGAACAGCATCAGGCTGACCATCGACAGGCCGATGCGGCCGCCGGTCGTCAGTCTGATGCGCGCGGCGCGGCGCTTGCGCGGCTGGTCGGGGGACGGCGCGGCGGGCGGCGTCGCGCCTCCCGACGGCGAGCGCGGTTCGCCTGACGGCGGCAGCGCGCTGCTGCGATGAACGGGTTCGGTCGGGTGCATGGTCGGCATCTCGGAAGGTGGGCGGGACGCTCAGGTCCGCAATCTCGGGTTCGACACGATCGAGCAGAGGTCGGCGAACAGCACGAGCGTCAGGTAGGCGACGCAGAAGATCAGCGTGCAGGCCTGGACGAGCGGGAAATCGCGATTGCCGACCGCATCGACCATCAGGCTCGCGAGGCCCGGATAGTTGAAGATCGTCTCGACGACGATCACGCCGCCGAGCAGGTACGACAGGCTCAGCGCGATCGCATTGGCGATCGGCCCGATCGCGTTCGGCAGCGCGTGGCGCAGCACGACGCGCGCGGGGCTCGCGCCCTTGAGCACGGCCATCTCGACATACGACGCGCTCAACTGCTCGATCACCGCGGCGCGCGTCATCCGCGCCATCTGCGCGATCACGACCGCGCACAGCGTCAGCACCGGCATCGCGTACGCGCGCAGGAAATCGTGCAGGCTCTCGATCGGGCCGCTGTACGACAGCGCGGACAGCCAGTGCAGCTTCACGGCGAGCACGAGCACGGCGACCGTCGCGATCAGGAACTCCGGCGTCGCGACGAGCGCCAGCGTGCCGAGGCTGATCACGCGGTCGACCACCGACTCGCGCTTGACCGCCGCGAGGATGCCGAGCAGCAGCGCGATCGGCACCGACACGGCGGTCGTGATCGCCGCGAGCGCGAGCGACTTCGGCAGGCGCCCGCCGATCATCGCCGACACCGGCATGTCGCCGGACAGCGAACGGCCGAAATCGCCGTGCAGCAGCCCGGTGAGCCAGTTCAGGTAGCGCACGTGGGCCGGCATGTCGAGGCCGAACTGCTGGCGCAGCGCGGCGACCGTCTCGGGCGTCGCCGACTGGCCGAGCGCGGCCTGCGCGGCATCGCCCGGCAGCAGGTTCGTGATCGTGAAGATGATCGCGGACACGATCAGCAGCGTCAGCGCGGTGACCGCGATGCGCCGGCCGATCAGTCCAAGCAGGATTCGATTCATGAAACTTCACTCCCGTAAAGGCCGCGTGCGGCCGGCGCGGCAATCCGCACCGGCCGCACGGCGGCGGCACGCGCCGGCGTCAGGCGTTCCACCACACGTGCTCGGCGAACATGAAGCCCATCATCCCGCCGGTCGGGATCGAGCCGAGGCCCGCGATCCGCTTGTCGTAGCCGTCGAGGAAGCTGATGAAGGCCGGGATGCCGACCCTGCACTGCTGCGCGACGAGCACCTGCATGTCGCCGTACATCTGCTTGCGCTTCGCGTCGTCGGTTTCCGAGCGCGCGGCGAGCAGCAGCTGGTCGAACTTCGGGTTCTTCCAGCCCGACTCGTTCCACGGCGCGTCCGACTTGAAGAACTGCGTGAACAGCACGTCGGCGCTCGAACGCGGGTTGATGTTGCCGAAGCCGAGCGGATGCTTCATCCAGTGATTCGACCAGTAGCCGTCCGCCGACACGCGGTTCACCTGCAGGTTCAGACCAATCTTCTGGCCGGCCTGCTGCAGCAGCACGGCCATCTCGATCGACCCGTTCGCGTCGGAGGTCGCATAGATCGGCGGCAGCGCGGCGCCCAGCGCGCCCGCCTTCTGGAACAGGAACTTCGCCTTGTCCGGATCGTACGGCCGCTGCGGCAGCGACGCGTTGAAGTAGCGATGTCCCGGCGGGATCGGCTGGTCGTTGCCGATCACCGCGTAGCCGCGGAACACCGCCGAGCGGATCTGCTCGCGATTGAACAGGTACTTCATCCCTTCGACGAAATCGGGGTTCGCGACGATCGGGTTGTCGCTGCGCATGATCAGGTCGGTATAGAGCCCCGACTTGGTTTCCTGCAGCGCATAGCCCGGCGTCGACGCGACCCGCTGCGTCGAGCGCGGATCGATCGCGTTGATCAGGTGCACGTCGCCCGACAGCAGCGCGTTCAGGCGCGCGGCGCTGTCGCTGATGCCGATCAGCTCGATCTCGTCGAGGTACGGCATCCCCGGCTTGAAGTAGCTGTCGTTGCGCACGCCGACGGTCGACACGCCCGGCTTGAACGACTTCAGCTTGTACGGGCCGCAACCGATGCCGGTGCTGAAATCGGTCGTGCCGTCCTTGACGATCACGAGTTGCGGCGTCGCGAGGATCACCGGCAGATCGGCATTCGCGCTCGCGAGCACGAGCGTGACCTCGTCCGGGCCGCTCGCCTTCGCGTCGGCGAACTGATCGGCGAGCGGCTTGACCTTCGACGCGGTGGCCGCGTTCTTGTGGCGCATCAGCGAGTACACCACGTCGGCCGGCGTGACCGGTTTCCCGTCGTGGAACGTGACGCCCTTGCGCAGCTTGATGATCCACGTCTTCGCGTCGGTCGTCTGCAACGACTGGGCGAGATTCATCTGCGGCGTCAGGCTCGCATCGAGCTGCGTGAGGCCGCTGTAGAACATGAAGAAACGAATGTAGTCGGCGCCCGTCGAACCCTTGGCCGGGTCGAGCGTATCGGCCGTCGAGCCCGATTCGTTCGCAACCCGAATCTTGCCGCCGCGCTTGGGCGCGGGTGCCGCAAAGGCAGTCCCGGGTTGCATCAGCAGCCCGCCGGCGCCGGCGGCCATCATGCCGCTCGCCGCCATGACCCGCATCATGTCGCGGCGCGTGAAGCCGCCCTTGCTGCCGTTGTCGATATCGTCGCTCATCCGAACTGCTCCTGACTGTGGAAAGTGGGTCCTGGGGTCCAGCGTGGTTCGAGAATCCCGTCGTGCCCGTGTGCTGGTCTCGGGCGCGACGTCGTGCGCATTGAGTTCATTTAAGCATCGCCAAAATGCGGGTTATCGCGATTCGGGGCGGCTGCACGATACGATTCGACCGTTTTGGACCGCCCGCGCAGCATGATTTGCTGCGTGACCACGCGTACCGCCATCGGCTCGATGCCGCGTCGCGACCACTGCGCGATACGTGCGCGACGAAGGAAATCGTAAAGTGATACGCGCGGCAGATTGCGCCGACAAAATTGGCCGCGCGGCATCCGAAACGCGTTCGACGCACGCAAACCGCATGTTTGTGTGGAATGCGTGCTCGCGGCCCGCGGCGCCCGGTGCGACCGGAACGTCGCGCGCGCATCGGACGGCGGGCGCCGGCCGCGAGGACGGCGGGCGCACGAAAGGTCAGGAGATTGCCGCGACGTCGAAGCGGCTTTGCCGGACGACGGGCGGACAACAGGGATGCGGTCGGATGATCCGACGCCGGGCGCGAACCCGTGACGGGCGGTCAAGCCGCGACTCCCCGCTGCGACGCGGTCGGCGCCGACAGGTTGGTGAGCACCACGCCGAACACTTGCCGGCGTGGCGTCAGGAAAACGAGGTGATGGCGTTGCCGGCGGGTGCCACGCGGCGGTCAGCAGTCGGGCGATCAGGCGGTCAGGCAGTCAGACGTCGAGCAATCAGGCAGCCGGGCAGCCGGGCAGTCGGGCGGTCACACGGTCAGGCGGTCCGGCGGTCAGGCGGTCAGGCGGTCAGGCGGTCAGGCGGTCACGCAGTCACGCAGTCACGCAGTCACGCAGTCACGCAGTCAGACAGTCGAGCAATCAAGCCGTCAGCCTGAACACCGATACGGCGGCCCTCAACCGTGCCGCCTGTTCATCCAGCGAGGACGCGGCCGCGGCGGCCTGCTCCACCAGCGCGGCATTCTGCTGGGTCACTTCGTCCATCTGCGCGACCGCCAGGCCGATCTGTTCGATGCCGGTGCTTTGCTCGGCGGATGCCGCGGTAATCTCGCCCATGATGTCGGCGACCCGGTCGATCGACCGGACGATCTCCGTCATGCGCGCGCCGGCCGTCTCGACGAGCCGGCTGCCGCTGCCGACCCGCTCGACCGACGCCTCGATCAATCCCTTGATGTCTTTCGCGGCCGCCGCGCTGCGTTGCGCGAGCGAGCGGACCTCCGCGGCCACGACCGCGAACCCGCGCCCTTCCTCGCCGGCCCGCGCGGCTTCGACCGCGGCATTGAGCGCGAGAATGTTGGTCTGGAACGCGATGCTCTCGATCACGACGGTAATGTCGGCGATCCGCACCGATCCGTCCGAAATCTGCCGCATCGTTTCGACGACTTCCCGCACGGCCGCGCCGCCGAGTTCGGTCGCCTCCTTCGCGTGGGTCACGAGCGCATTCGCCTGACGTGCATTGTCGGCATTCTGTTTGACCGTCGACGTGATCTGTTCCATGCTGGCGGCCGTTTGCTGCAGCGACGCGGCCTGTTCCTCCGTGCGCTGGGACAGGTCCAGGTTGCCTTGCGCGATCTCACCGGTGCCGACGGCAATCGAGCGGGTCGTAGTCTGGATGTCGGCGATGGTTTCGGTGAGTCGCGCCTTCATGTCGCCGAGCGCGACGAGCAGGCTGCCCGGCGCGGCGCGCGCCGTATCGAACTGCACGTCCAGTTCGCCGGCGGCGATGCGGGCCGCGATCCCGGCCGCCTGCGCGGGCTCGCCGCCCAGCGTCCGCCGGACGCTGCGCAACACCCCCCACGCGATCGCCGCGAGCGCCGCGGCGATGACGAGCGTGATGGCGCCGAGCACCTGCGCGAGCCGCGCAAACGCCGCGTTGATGTCGTCGTAGAAGAATCCGGTGCCGATCCACCAGTCCCAGTCCGGAACGGCGACCACGCCCTGGAGTTTCGGCTCCACGTCCGCGTCCGGACTGCGCTTGATCAGCACGTCGACGAGCGCGAAATGCGCCTGGGCCATTCCGGCGCGGTACGCCTCGCTGTCGGTCAGGCCGCTGGTCGTGCGGTTGCCCTTCGCGCGGGTGCCGATGAACTTCGCGTTCGGATGCACGAGGTTGACGCCGTCGGACGTCGTCACCCAGTAGTAGCTCTTCGAATTCGCATTGAGCGCGGACAACGCGGCCTTGGCCTGCTGCTGGGCCTGCTCCCGGGTAAGCGTTCCGCTCGCCTGCATCGCGCGATACGAGTCGACCAGATGCTCGGCTTTGGTCAGCAGAATGACGATCTCGTCACGACGGCTGTCGATCAGCGCGTCGCGCAGCGTGTGCAGCGACATCGCGGCGAGCAATGCAACGCCGAGCAGCGCCGCGACGACGAGCATCAGCAGTTTCGTGGACAACTTCATGCGGGGGCCTCGCGATATTAACCGTTCGGTACATATATCGGCTCGGACGGCCCCGCCTTGAATGGCGCCGTATCGGTAATTACCCTCGGTTCGTGCGGTGAGCGGACGCGTAAAGCGGCAAGGCCGTCGCGCCCCCTTGGCCGGCCCCGACAGGCCTGCCGGCACGGCGGCGCGCGCAGGGCACGCAGCCGCCCGCGGTCGCGGCGACGCTTACAGCCCGAGCTGCGTCGCGAGGTGGCCGATGTCCGACACCTCGTAATAGTTGTAGAACGGCGTGCCCGGCTCATGCCCGCGATTGACGAACGCCTTGTGCTTGATGCCGAGATCCTCGGCCGTCATCAGGTCGTAGCGCAGGCTCGACGACACGTGCAGCACGTCCTCGGGCTTGCAGCCGAGCTTGCCGAACATGTATTCGAAGCCCTGCATGCGCGGCTTGTACGATTGCGCCTGCTGCGCGGTGAACACCGCATGGAACGGCGCGCCGAGCTTGTCCACGTTGCTCATGATCTGCTCGTCCATGGCGTTCGACAGGATCACGAGCTTGTACTTCTGCGCGAGCCGCGACAGGCCGGCCGGCACGTCCGGATGCGGGCCCCACGTCGGCACCGCATGATAGAAGCGCTCGGCCTCGGCTTCGTCGAACGGCGTGCCGATGCGCGCGCAGGTGCGCCGGATCGCGTTGACGACGACGTCGCGGTACGGCTTCCACGCCCCGAGCACCTCGTCGAGCCGATAGGCGGCGAACGCGCGCACGAAATCCTCCATCGCGACCGGCGACAGCCGGTCCGCGTAGATCTCGCGCGCCAGGTCCGCCATCTGGAAGCGGGTCAGCGTGCCGTAGCAGTCGAACGTGATGAACTTCGGTTCAAATTGGATCATGGTGAGGTCCTGTCGGTATGAAACCCCGGCAGGGCCGGGGACGGGCTGGGTTCAACGCAATTGAATCAGGGCAAAAAATCCGTCGCGCATCGTTCGACGCCGGTCGAAACGCAGATTCGCCGCGTGTTGCAGGCCGCGGGCAGCACGATCTGCGGCACGGCCGCGCGCGGCGCCGCGGGCCGCCCGGCATGCTTCGCGCAACCGCGGCGCGCCAACTACCCGGCGGGCCCGGCGCGGCTCGCCCGGGCGGCGCCGCTGCAGTTCCATCGTAGTGTCATTCCCACAGCAGAAGCTGTCGGATTGGCGTGCCGCGCCGGCATGAAGCGCGCGTTCGCGCGCGCCGATCGCGCCGGTTTGCGTCGATCTCGCCCGGCCGCCCGCCGTCGCCGGAAAACAGGCGAATCGTCCTATCCGCGCCGCGGTGTCGCTGGCAGAGTCGATATGTCATTCCTACCCATCCGGAGTCCGGCGTGTCCGATCTCAACCCTTCCAGCACGCTCATCTATCGTCCGTTCACCGACACCGACCTGCCCGCCGCGCATCGTCTGTCGGAAGCGGTCAAGTGGCCGCACCGTCTCGACGACTGGCGCTTCGCGCTCCAGCTCGGCCACGGCTTCGTCGCCGAAGACGAAGGCGGCATCGTCGGCACCGCGCTCGGCTGGCGCTTCGGCGACGCGCACGCATCGCTCGGCATGGTGATCGTGTCGCCCGAGCGCCAGAGCCGCGGCATCGGCCGCGAACTGCTCGCGCGCGTCGTCGACAGCCTCGGCGCGCGCACGATCTTCCTGCATGCGACGCCGTCCGGCGAACCGCTCTACGTGAAATTCGGCTTCGAGGCGATCGGCACGATCGACCAGCACCAGGGTGCCGCGTTCCAGCCGCCGCTGATCTCGCTGCCGCCGGGCGAGCGCCTGCGCCCGCTCGGCACCAACGACGGCCCGCGCCTCGCGGCGCTCGCCTCGCGCGCGGCAGGTTATCCGCGCGACGCGGTGATCGATGCGCTGCTCGGCGTCGCGAACGGGATCGCGCTCGATCGCGACGGCGAACTGCTCGGCTTCGCGCTGTTCCGCCGCTTCGGCCGCGGCCATGTGATCGGCCCGGTGGTCGCGCCCGACGCGCTGCGCGCGCAGGCGCTGATCAGCCACTGGCTCGCGCTGCACGAAGGGATGTTCGTGCGGCTCGACGTGCCGGGCGACAGCGGGCTGTCGGACTGGCTGCAGGGGCTCGGGCTGCCGCGCGTCGACACGGTCGTCGCGATGGCGCGCGGCGCGGCGCCCGCGCGCGACCCGGCGCTGCGCACGTTCGCGATCGTCAACCAGGCGCTCGGCTGAGCGGCACGCGCGATGAGCTTTCTCTACAAGGCCGACCCGGTGCGCGGCGCGCAATGGGCGCAGCGCTTCGCGCAACAGGCGCCCGACCTCCCGTTCCGGATCTGGCCGGACCTCGGCGACCCTGAAACCGTCCGCTATCTCGCCGCCTGGCAGCCGCCCGACGATCCGGCCGCGCTGCTGCCGAATCTCGAGGTCGTGTTCTCCGTCGGCGCCGGCATCGACCAGTTCGACCTGTCGCGCGTGCCCGCGCACATCCCGGTCGTGCGGATGATCGAGCCGGGCATCGTCGAAGGGATGGTCGAGTACGTGACGCAGGCGGTGCTGACGATCCACCGCGACCTGTTCGACTACGCGACGCAGCAGCGCGCGCAGGTGTGGCGCGAGCGGCCAGTGCGCGCGGCCGCGTCGCGGCGCGTCGGCGTGCTCGGGCTCGGCACGCTCGGCCAGGCCGTGCTCGACACGTTGCGACGCTTCGGCTTCCCGTGCGCCGGCTGGAGCCGCACGCCGCGCACGCTCGACGGCATCGACTGCTATGCGGGCGACGCGGCACTCGACGCGTTCCTCGCCCGCACCGACATCCTGATCTGCCTGCTCCCGCTCACCGACGGCACGCGCGGGCTGCTCGGCGCGCGCGTGTTCGACGCGCTGCCGGCCGGCGCGTCGCTCGTGCAGGTCGGGCGCGGCCCGCAGCTCGACGAGGCCGCGTTGCTCGCGGCGCTCGCGAGCGGCCGGCTCGACAGCGCGATCCTCGACGTGACGGACCCCGAGCCGTTGCCGGCCGGCCACCCGTTCTGGACGCACGCGCGTATCCGGATCACGCCGCACATCGCGAGCGCGACGCGGCCCGATACCGCGGTCGACGCCGTGCTCGCGAACCTCGCGCGCCACCGCGCGGGCCAGCCGATGATCGGCGTCGTCGATCGCGCGCGCGGCTACTGACGCGCGCGCCCGGCCCGGCGGGGCGCGCAGCAGAAAATGCCGAAGCGTCCCGTGCAAACACCGTTTTCATACGTTTCAGGGCGCAAATTGAAGACACGTGCGGATTTCTCGCCCGGTAGCATGAACTCACGCTGACACCCGACGAGAGTCCCTCCCCGCCATGAACCAAGCCGCGCTGATCGAAGCCGATCGTCAACACCTGATCCACCCCGTCGTCAACTACCGCGTGCACGAAGCGCGCGGCGTCACCGTGCTCGACTCCGCGAGCGGCGTGTTCCTGCGCGACGCCGACGGCCATACGCTGCTCGATGCGTTCTCGGGCCTGTGGTGCGTCAACGTCGGCTACGGCCGCGACAGCATCGTGAAGGCCGCCGCCGACCAGATGGCGAAGCTGCCCTACGCGACCGGCTATTTCCATTTCGGGTCGCAGCCGGCGATCGAGCTCGCCGAGCGGCTCGCCGCGCTCGCGCCGCCTTCGCTGAACCGCGTGTACTTCACGCTCGGCGGCTCGGACGCGGTCGACTCCGCGGTGCGCTTCATCACGCACTATTTCAACGCGACCGGCCGCCCGTCGAAGAAGCACATGATCGCGCTCGAACGCGGCTATCACGGCTCGTCGTCGATCGGCGCCGGCCTGACTGCGCTGCCGGCGTTCCACCGTCATTTCGACCTGCCGCGCGCGGACCAGCACCACATCCCGTCGCCCTACCCGTACCGCCATCCGCTCGGCGACGATCCGCAGGCGCTGATCGCCGCGTCGGTCGCCGCGCTGGAAGCGAAAGTCGCCGAACTCGGCGCGGACAACGTCGCCGCGTTCTTCTGCGAACCGGTGCAGGGTTCCGGCGGCGTGATCGTGCCGCCGGCCGGCTGGCTGAAGGCGATGCGCGACGCGTGCCGGCGCCTCGGCATCCTGTTCGTCGCCGACGAGGTGATCACCGGCTTCGGCCGCACGGGGCCGCTGTTCGCGTGCGAGACCGAACAGGTCGACCCGGACCTGATGACCGTCGCGAAGGGCCTGACCGCCGGCTACGCGCCGATGGGCGCGGTGCTGATGTCCGACGAAATCTACGAAGGCATCGCGGGCAGCCGCGCGGAGTCGGCCGCGGTCGGTCACGGGCATACGTATTCCGCGCATCCGGTCAGCGCGGCGATCGGCCTCGAAGTGCTGAAGCTCTATCACGAAGGCGGGCTGCTCGCGAACGGCCAGGCGCTGGCGCCGCGCTTCGCGGCGGGGCTCGATGCGCTGCGCGCGCATCCGCTCGTCGGCGACGCGCGTTCGGCCGGCCTGCTCGGCGCGCTCGAGCTGGTGGCCGACAAGGCGCACAAGACGCGCTTCGACCCGGCGCTGAACGTGCCGGACAAGATCGCGGCGGCCGCGTACGCGAACGGCGTGGTGTTTCGCGCGTTCGGCGACGGCGTGCTCGGTTTCGCGCCGGCGCTGAGCTTCACCGCGGGCGAGTTCGACCTGATGTTCGAACGCGTGCGCAAGACGCTCGACGACGTGCTGGCCGACCCGGGCGTGCAGCGCGCGCTCGACGTCGCGCACGCGCAGCCGGCCTGACGGGCCGAGGGAAAGCCGGGCTTGTGGCGGCCATCGTTCGACTCTAAAGTAACCGGACATTCCATTTTTTCCCCTCTCACGTAACCATGACGGACAGCAAGCTGGATCGCATCGACCTGCGCATCCTCTCCCAGTTGCAGAAGCGCGGCCGCATGACCAACGTCGAGCTGGCCGATGCGGTCGGGCTGTCGCCGAGCCCGTGCCTGATTCGCGTGAAGCGGCTCGAGAAGGCCGGCTACATCGGCGGCTACGGCGCGCACATCCAGCTCGAGAAGCTCGGCGACGTGCAGGTCGTGTTCACCGAGGTCACGCTGGCCGACCACCGGCGCGAAGACTTCGACCGCTTCGTCGCGGCGATCCGCAACGTCGACGAGATCGTCGAATGCCACCTCGCGAGCGGCGGCTACGACTATCTGCTGAAGTTCATCACGCGCAGCGTGAGCCATTACCAGACGATCGTCGAAGGGCTGCTCGAGCAGAACATCGGCATCGAGAAGTATTTCAGTTACGTGATCATCAAGTCGCCGTTCGTCAAACGGCACTACCCGCTCGAATCGCTGTTCGGCGAACGGCACTGACCGCAGCACGCGGCACCCTTGAACGCGGCAGCCCGCTGTCCGCGCGGGGTCGTCGCGCGCCGGCGTCGCCGCCGAACCGCCTCACCCAAGGACCTGTCATGCCGCTTACGCTGTCCCGCACCGAACTCGTTCGCACCGCCAACCTGATCGACGGCGCCTGGCGCGACGCGCTCGACGGCCGTCGCTTCGACGTCACCGATCCGGCGACGCTCGACCTCGTTGCCCACGCACCCGACAGCGGCGCCGCCGACGCGCGCGCCGCGACCGACGCGGCCGCACGCGCGCTGCCCGGCTGGCGCGCGACGCCCGCGCGCGAACGCGCCGCGATCCTGCGCGCGTGGCACGCGGCGATCGTCGCGCACACCGACGATCTCGCGAAGCTGATGTCGCGCGAACAGGGCAAGCCGCTCGCCGAAGCGCGCGGCGAAGTCGCCTATGGCGCGTCGTACGTGCAGTGGTTCGCCGAGGAAGCGACGCGCACGTATGGCGACCTGATTCCGCAACAGCAGCGCGGCAAGCGGTTGAGTGCGGTGAAGGAGCCGATCGGCATCGTCGCCGCGATCACGCCGTGGAATTTCCCGCTCGCGATGATCGCGCGCAAGATCGCGCCCGCGCTCGCGGCCGGCTGCACGGTCGTCGCGAAGCCGGCGGAGGACACGCCGCTCACCGCGCTCGCGCTCGCGTTCCTCGCGCAGGAAGCCGGCGTGCCGCCCGGCGTGCTGAACCTGATCGCTGCGTCGCGCGAACGCGGCATCGACGCGGTGGCCGACTGGCTCGCCGACGGCCGCGTGCGCAAGATCACGTTCACCGGCTCGACGCCCGTCGGCAAGCTGCTCGCGCGCGAGTCGGCCGCGACGCTGAAGAAGCTGTCGCTGGAGCTCGGCGGCAATGCGCCGTTCATCGTGTTCGACGATGCCGAGCTCGACGCCGCGGTCGACGGGCTGATGGCCGCCAAGTTCCGCAACGGCGGCCAGACCTGCGTGTCGCCGAACCGCGTGTACGTGCAGGCCGGCGTCTACGAGGCTTTCGCCGCGAAGCTCGCCGCGCGCGTTGCCGCGCTGAAGGTTGCGCCTGCAACCGACCCGGCCGCGCAGATCGGCCCGATGATCAACGCGCGCGCGGTCGACAAGATCGCGCGCCACGTCGGCGACGCGATCGAGCGCGGCGCGCGCGTGCTGACGGGCGGCACGCGCCTGACCGAACTCGGGCCGCACTACTACGCGCCGACGGTGCTCGCCGACGCCACCGCCGACATGCAGCTGACCTGCGAGGAAACCTTCGGCCCGGTCGCCGCGCTGTTCCGGTTCGATACCGAGGACGAAGCCGTCGATGCCGCGAACGACACGCCGTTCGGGCTTGCCGCGTATTTCTACACGCAGGACGTGCGGCGCATCACGCGCGTGTCGGCGCGGCTCGAAACCGGCATCGTCGGGATCAACGAAGGCGCGCTCGCGAGCGAGGCCGCACCGTTCGGCGGCGTGAAGGAATCGGGCTACGGCCGCGAAGGCTCGCGCTACGGCCTCGACGACTATCTGTCGATCAAGTACCTGTGCCAGGGCGGGCTCGACTGATACCGCGCCGATCGCATGCAGCCGCCCGGCGCCGCGGCGGCTGCATGCCCGTTGCGCGGTGCGCCGCTGCCGCACACGTTTGCGGCGCCGGGTGCGGCGATCGCGGCGCGAATCGGCCTCGATTTCCGGGCATACTTGCCGTTAACCCGGAATTGACCCGCGCCGCTGCAGACGCAGCGAGCTTCCCGCACGAGCGCCAGCCATGCCTGCACCCACTTCGATCGAGAAAATTGCCGACTGGGCCGGCCGCAATTACTTGATCGTCGGCGTGCTGGGCACGCTGATGTCGCTGGCGGCGCTCGGCATCAGCGCGGCCACGCTGTGGGCCGCACGCAGCGAAGTGGTCGAACATGCGCACGAGACGTCGCGCAACGTCGCCGCCGTCCTGGTCAGCGAGATCGGGCGCACCGTCGAAACGTCCAACAATGCGCTCGTCGCACTCGCCGCCAACCTCCGCAACCCCGCGGTCGCGCGCATCGACACCGGGCTGCGTCACGACGTGCTGTTCGAGCGCACGACCGCGCAATACATGACCGGCATGGGCGTGACGAACCGCGACGGCCGGCAGATCGACGGATGCTGCGGCCCGCTCCACAACTGGGATTTCAGCGATCGCGACTACTTCAAGGTCCATCGCGATGCGCACAACGTCGGCCTCTACGTGTCCGAGGCGTATAGCGCGCGTTCGCGCGGCGGCACGAGATCCATCGCGCTGTCGCGGCGCATCGAACGGCCGGATCACTCGTTCGACGGAATCGTGGTGGTCGCGATCGACCTGGCCTACTTCGATCACCTGCTGTCGCGCCTGAACGTCGGACCGCACGGCGTCAGCGCGATCCTGCGCGCGGACGGCACGATCCTCGCGAGAAACCCGCCGTTGAGCGATCAGCAGATCAGCCGGCTGCGCCGCACGAAGTCGTTCGTGCAGATGCTGAGCCGCGACTCGGGCTTCTATGCGGCGCGCTCGAGCATCGACGGCGTCGCGCGGCTTTATACGTACCAGCACGTGCCCGGCACGCCGTTGATCGCGGTCGTCGCCCCGGCCGAGGGCGACGTGCTGGCCGGCATCACGCGCCTGACGTGGACGGTCGGCGTGTCGGCGTCCGTCATCGGCGCGCTGTTCTGCGCGGTGGTGTGGCTGCTCGCGTTCGCGCTGCGCGACAACCTGCGCAAGCAGACGCTGCTCACGGACCAGACGCGCACCGATCCGCTGACGGGCCTGCACAACCGCCGCGCGCTCGATGCCGCGCTCGCCGACGAATGGGAGCGGCTGCAGCGCGGCAGCGGCGGCAGCCTGTCGGTGCTGTTCATCGACGCCGACCACTTCAAGCAATACAACGACCGCTACGGCCATGCGCAAGGCGACACGGCGCTGCGCTTTCTCGCCGAATGCATCCGCGCGAACGTGCGGCGGCGCGGCGACATCGCTGCACGCTACGGCGGCGAGGAATTCGTCGCGGTGCTGCCCGATACGGACGAAAGCGGCGCCGCGGAAGTCGCGGAAGCGATCCGGCGCGCCGTCGAACACAGCCGGCTCGACGGCTTCGATGCAACGATTCCGCAGTTCACGGTCAGCATCGGCTGCGCGACCGGCCATCGTGCGCACCCGCGGACCGTGCATGCGCTGTCGCATCAGGCCGACCTCGCGCTCTATGCGGCCAAGCGGCACGGCAGAAACCGCGTGTGCCGCGCCGATGCGGATTCGGCCGCCGAGGCGGCGTGATCGCGCCGGTTATCGTCGTCGTTCCGGGGAACACCAGTCCGGCCGGACGCACGCATGGCCGGCGCGTTGCGATGCGCTGCCGATGGCCGACTCGCCTCGTCCATCACGTTCAGTATCACGAATTCACCAAATAGTGAGCATTCGCGTGCTTCGACCGCGCCCCGCAACAAATCCTTAACGGCTGCGTCACGATCGCCCACGACAATCCGCCATCTTCAACACACCGGATGGAGTTTTGCATGTTTGCGTCACGAAGCCGTTTCCCGCTGCACGTCGCAGCGCTGTCGAGTGCGATCGTTCTCGCCGCGTGCGGCGGCGGCGACGATGTCGCGTCGACCACCCCGACCAGCGCGGCCATGCCGGCGCCGCCGGCCGACCCCGGCTTCGTCGACAGCGCACCCGTGCCGAGCGTGCCGGCCTTCGTCGACAACATCGCGACCAACCAGCGCGGCGACGCGCGCTATGCGACGCTGTCGACCAACGCCGCGGTACGCGTGGTGAGCCGCTTCCTCGACCTGTGGCAGCCGTCGACGATGCTCGTCGACGCGGGCGTGACCGCGGCCGCGAACGGCGCGTTTCCGGCGATCTCGCCGTCGACCTGCTCGGGCCTGCCCGGCAGCGGCACGCCGTGCGGCACGATCCTGAACGACACGGTGCTGGCAGCCAATGTTCAATACGTGGTCAACGCAACGACCGCGCGCACGCAACAGCAGGCCGATGCCGCCTACTTCGACGACCGGCGCGGCAAGGGCTACAGCGTGACCGACGGCATGGGCCCGCTCACCGACGCGTGGCGCACGGCCGCGCAGCAGACGACCAGCATCACCAGCGTGCCCGCCGACGCCACCACGGTGCTGTACAACGACAGCGGCAACAACGTCGGCGTCGGCAGCAGCGCCAACGCGAACTTCGGGAAAGTCGTCGACCTGCTCAACGAAATGGGCAACAACGCGTCGACCGAACCGTCGAAGCGCTTCTACAAGTACGCACGGCCGTACCGCTGGAGCGCGAGCGTGGTCGTCGCGCCGACGCTCGTGCCGGCGGAAAGCACGACGCCCGCGACCGACGGCGGCTTCATCAGCGGCCACACGGCCGAAGCGATGCGCGACGCGATGACGATGGCGTGGCTCGTGCCGGAGCGCTTCCAGGAGATGGTCAGCCGCGGCCTCGAACTGGGCGAGAACCGGATCCTCGCCGGCATGCACTCGCCGCTCGACGTGATCGGCGGCCGCATGCTCGCGCTGGCCATCAGCGCGGCGAACCTCACCGCGTACGCGAGCGACGCGCAGGCCGCGTACGGTCAGGCTCACCAGGCGCTTCAGCAACTCACGGGGACGACCGGCACGACCTTCGCCGCGTTCGCGCATTCGGGCACGACGGCCACCGACCGGTTCGCCGATTACGCGACCAACAAGGCCGCTTTCACGCGCCGCATGACGTTCGGCTTCGGCGCGATCGAATCGACCGATGCACCGCCCGTCGTGCCGAAGGGCGCGGAGGTGCTGCTGCAGACGCGCTTCCCGTACCTGAGCGCCGACCAGCGGCGCGTCGTGCTGAAGACCACCGAAGTGCAGTCCGGCTATCCGGTGATGGACGATGCGGAAGGCTGGGGCCGCCTGAACCTGTTCGCCGCGGGCGACGGCTACGGCGCGTTCAACGGCAACGTGATCGTGTCGATGGATGCGTCGCAGGGCGGGCTCAATGCGGCCGACCAGTGGCGCAACGACATCGCGGGCGCGGGCAAGCTGACGCTGCAAGGCACCGGCACGCTGACGCTGGCGGGCGACAACCGCTATACGGGCGGCACGCAGGTCAGCGGCGGCACGCTCGCCGCGGCATCGGCAAGCGCGTTCGGCACCGGCGACGTGTACGTCAGCGCCGGCGGCAGCGTGAAGATCGCGGCAAGCGCACCCGTCACGATCGCGACGCGCTACACCCAGCTCGACAACACGACGCTCGAACTCGACATCGACGGCAACGGCGGCGGACGCCTGCGCGTGGGCGGCCCGCTCACCGTCGCCGGCGGCACGCTGCACGTGAAGTTCGTGAACGGCTATGCGCCGAAGGTCGGCGACACGATCGCGCTGATCGACGGCGCGGCGGCCTCCGCGACGTTCTCGACGGTGACGGTCGACGGGTTCAAGGCGACGCCGGTTTATACGGCGACGGGGGTGTCGGTCAGGTTGTCGGCGTCGTAACCGGCAGCGGCCATCGATCCTCGCCACGGCGCCGCCCGTGGGCGGCGTCGGCGGGTACCGCTTCGGCGCGATGTGACCGGGAACAACGGCAGCGTCCGCGATACGGTGCCGGGCAAACGCGATCCGTTCGCACCGTCATTCACGTCGGACATCGGTGCGGACGCGACGCTTCATTACCCATTCGAGCGCGCGCGCTGAACAACCTGTTCAATCGCGCCATCTCCGTCAGTTCCTGCAACAGTCCGTGAGTTACGCCGGGCGCACCGCGTAGCCTGTTTGCGTCGCTCGCCCACGCGTTCCAGTTCGATTCGGTTTACCGTCGGCGGCCACCGCCATTCTGCTTCGAAGGTCTCGTTTCTCGGTCGTCTAGATCCGAGTGCATGTGTCCACCCGGACACTCAGCATGAGCTTTCGCACAGATAATGACAAATTTCACATACTTTTCGCGCAGCAGATTCGCTAGGATCATTTCCCTGCTTTTCCGATTCATATTTTCTCGCAGGGAATGGCGAAAAATGAAGAAACCTGTCCGACACGCAATCATGGCATTTGCGCTTTTGATAAATGCGCAGCTTTCGAACGCGCAAGCCATTGCGGCTGACACGCCGCAATCCAATGCCGCTCTGCCCGTGACGCTACCTCAACCGGATTACGCTTCGCAGCGCGTGAAAGTCGGTTTGTCGAGCGCAGAAACGACGCTCGTCCTTCCGTGGTTCGTGGAGGAACTGATCGCGACAATCAACACCAGCCATTCACTGAATGAAGCAGCCAGTGATTATGCAGGGCGTTTAAAGCGTGGTCTTTAATCAATAGTCCGTTACCAAACCTGACGGTAACCAGACGCCAGAACGCCCGCTGCGCCGCATCGGGCATTTTCTGTTTCAGCGCGTACGACGGACATCCGCCATATTTTGAATTGTCGACGGGGCCTATAAGCCATTAACCGTCGGCATGCTTGCCCGGCGTTGATGCCGGCACCTTTTCATCAGGAGGTAGCGCATGAACCGCATACCGGACGAATCGACCGCGTTCCGGATCGGTGCTCGTCGCGTTCGAACGATGCAGCTGGACGGCGGCATCCTGGCCGCACAGGTGGGTAGCGAACCACCCGCGGTCATCGTACTGAACGGCGGACAAGCCTTCGTCTCGAAGACGACCAAGCGCCGGCTGCGGCGCGACCTGCTCCGCGTCGCCGGTATCTTGCCGCCCGACACGCCATTCGTCCTGCTCGGGTATCCTGACAAGCCCGGTGCGCAATACCGAATCGCCGACATCGTCGAGCATCTCGCGCGCGGCATCGCCGCGCATTGGCAGTGCACGACGCTCATCGGCATCTCGTTCGGCGGCGTCGTGGCGGCGCGCCTCGCCGCCGCCCACCCGGAACGCGTCTCGCGACTCGGGCTGGTGTCGAGCGCGCATCGCCTCGCCCCGACAGGCTACCGGCTCATCGAGCAGCAAATCGTGCATACGACCCGCTCCGATTTCGTCCGTCTGCTCGAAACGATGTCCGGATGCTTCCGCGCCAGCTGGCGCAACATGCTCCTGCGCGCGGCGCTGTTCAGTCGACGCCGCCACGTCGCGTCATCGGTCAACGAACGACACGTCATCGTCCGCACGCTGCGCGCATTGCGTGACGATGCACGCGACGATTCGCCGTGGCCGCGGCGGATCCGCGCGGATACGTTGATCGTCGGCGGCGCCGACGACCCGATCTTCGCCGACGCGGCGCTCGAAACTTCCGCGTGGGTGCCGTCGGTGACCCATCACGCGCTGCCAGGCGAAGGACACATGGTGATGATCGAGCGCCGGAAGCAGGTTGCGCGACTCGTTCGGAACTGGCTCGCCGCGCGATCCTGATGTTCGTGTCCGACGTAGACGCCAGCGCACGATCGATCCCTGAGATCTGGCGCACGACGCGGCCGCACCGGGTACGAAATATGCGCACATCCCGGATTGCCGGTTGCCCGGCAGATATTGCAACGCAGGCAACCGGCGTCATGACCCACAATTACAGGAGAAAAGTGATGACCCTGCTTATCTACCTGCTCGGATGGATCGTTTTCATCGCCGGCGTGGCATGGGGCCTGATGACGCTGCATGTGTCGCAGCACATCATCGAGATCGTCGCCGTCATTCTGTTCGGCATCGCGGTAATCACGGGCGCGACGCGCGCGCGCCATCGCGACCGCACGTAGTCGCGGAACGGGCGCCGGATTTCGCTGCATTCAGGCGTCGCGCAGGTCAACGGCCCGTGCCGGACACCCGCGCGGGTTATCCGTACCACCCGCGGCGGCGCTTCGTGCCGGCGCCGCCGCGGGCGTGCGTCGATTTCATCGAGGCGCAGGCGCCGTAGAACGCCGCCTCAGCGCCGGTTCGAGCGCGACACCACGTCGATCCACACGGCCAGCACCAGCACCGCGCCCTTGACGATCATCTGCCAGTACGCGTCGACGTCGAGCATCGACATCCCGTTGTCGAGGCTCGCCATCACGAGCGCGCCGATCAGTGCGCCGTAGACGGTGCCCGACCCGCCGCGCATCGACGTGCCGCCGATGAAGCACGCGGCGATCGCGTCGAGTTCGCCCATCGTGCCGGCCGACGGCGAGCCGGCCGCCAGCCGCGCGGTGTTGACGATGCCCGCGAACGCGCACATCAGCCCCATCAGCGCGAAGATCGCGAGCTTCACGCGATCGGTGTCGACGCCCGACAGCCGCGTCGCCTCCAGGTTCGAACCCACTGCATAGATGCGCCGGCCGAACACGGTCTGCGTCGCGATCCACGAGAACGCGCCGAGCAGCGCGAGCAGCAGCAGCACGGGCACCGGAATGCCGCCGTAGCGGTCGAGCGTCGCGACGAACGCGAACAGCACGGCCCCGGCGCCGACGACCTTCGCGACGTCCTGCCACAGCGGCGCGACGGCGAGCCGGTAGCGGTGCCGCGTGGCGCGCTGCCGCAGCACCAGCAGCGCGACGAGCGCGAACAGCAGCACCGCGAGGCCGTCGCCGGCCGCGCGCGGCAGATAGCCCTGGCCGATGAACACGAAGCCGTCGGACACCGGCGCGATCGTCGAGCCGCCCGTCACGCCGAGCAGGATCCCGCGAAACGCGAGCATCCCGCCCAGCCCGACGATGAACGACGGCACGCGCCGGTAGGTCGACCACCAGCCGTTGAACAGCCCGACCAGCACGCCGAGCGCGAGCACCGCCGGCACCGTCACGGCGACCGGCCAGTGCCGATTGACGTCGAGGATCGCCGCGACACCGCCGAGCAGCCCGAGCAGCGAGCCGACCGACAGGTCGATCTCGCCCGCGATGATCACGAACACCATGCCGCACGCGAGCATCCCGGTGATCGACATCTGCCGCAGCAGGTTCGACACGTTGCGCGGCGTGACGAACGCGCCGTCGGTCAGCACCGAGAAGAACACCCAGATCGCCGCGACCGCGAACAGCAGCGCGAGGACCTTGTAGCGCACGAACACCTGGCGCAGCGGATGGCCGTGCGTGCGACGCGCGTCGGCGCCCGGCGGCACGGCGGGAGAAGAAGACAGTTCGGTATTCATGGTGCACTCGCTGCAATGGGTTCGGACGGCTGCCGCGCGGGTTTCAGCGCGGCGCCGAGGATCTGTTCCTGCGTGAGACCGTCGTTGACGAAATCGCCGCGCAGCTCGCCTTCGCCGATCACCAGTACACGATCGGCGAGCCCGAGCACTTCCGGCAGCTCCGACGACACGACGATCAGCGCGACGCCGCGTTTCGCGAGCGCGAAGATCAGCCGGTAGATCTCGGCCTTCGCGCCGACGTCGACGCCGCGCGTCGGTTCGTCGAGGATCATCACCTGCGGGTCGGCCAGCAGCATCCGCGCGAGCACGGCCTTCTGCTGGTTGCCGCCGGACAGGCTCGCGATCGGCAGGAACGGGTGCGCCGCGCGCACCGACAGCCGCTGCATCTCGGTGCGGATCGCATCGAGTTCGGCGGCCGCGTCGATCCGCCCGCGCGCGGCGAACCGGCGCAGCACCGACAGCGTGATGTTGTGGCCGACCCCGAGCTGCGGCACGATCCCGTGGCGCTTGCGATCCTCCGGCACCATCGCGATGCCCGCGCGGATCGCATCGGCCGGCGAGCGGATCGCGAGCGGCTGGCCGTTCATCCGCACGGTCGCCGTGCTCGCCCCCGGATACGCGCCGAAGATCGCCTGCATCAACTCGGTGCGGCCCGCGCCGACGAGCCCGGCGACGCCGAGGATCTCGCCGCGCCGCACACTGAACGACACGTCGTCCACGCGCTTGCGGCGCGGGTTCGCCACGTCGTGACAGGTCACGTTGCGCGCCTCCAGCACGACGTCGCCGATCTGGTGCGGCTCGCGCGGATACAGGTTGCGGATCTCGCGGCCGACCATCATCGCGATGATCCGGTCGGTGGTCAGCGCACGCATCGGCTCGGTCGCGACATGCCGGCCGTCGCGGATCACGGTCACCGTGTCGCATACTGCGTCGACTTCGTCGAGCTTGTGCGAGATGTATACGCACGCGACGCCGCGGCGCTTCAGGTCGCGCACGATGTCGAGCAGGATGCGCGTCTCGGCGGCACTCAGCGACGACGACGGCTCGTCGAGGATCAGCAGCTTCGCGCGCTTGTTCAGCGCCTTCGCGATCTCGATCAGCTGCTGATGGCCGCCGCCGTAGTTCATCACCGGCTGCGCGACGTTGATCGCGTCGATCCGCAGCTCGCGCAGCAGCGCTTCCGAACGCCGCACCATCTCCGCATAGTGCATGCGCCCGCCGGGCAGCGTGATCTCGTTGCCGAGGAAGATGTTCTCGGCGACCGACAGCTCGGGCACCAGCATCAGTTCCTGGTGGATGATCACGATGCCCGCGCGTTCGGTGTCACGCACGCCGGACGCCGCGAGCGGCGCGCCTTCCCAGCGGATCTCGCCGTCCCACGTGCCGTGCGGGTAGACGCCCGACAGCACTTTCATCAGCGTCGACTTGCCGGCGCCGTTCTCGCCGCACAGGCCGACGCACTCGCCGGGGCGCACGGTCAGGTCGATGCCGTCGAGCGCCTTCACGCCGTCGAATGCCTTGACGATGCCGCGCATCGTCAGCAAGGGTTCGGTCATACGTTCATTGCCTCGCAGTGCGCACGCGGCCGGACCATGTGCGGCCGCACCTCGCCGGCCGCGTGCATCATGCCCATCGAGCGGTTACTGGCTCGCGAGCTGGGCCTGGGTGTAGAAGCCGTCCTTCACGACGACGTCGACGTTGCGCTTGGTCAGGAGCGTCGGCTGCAGCAGCACCGTGTCGACCTTCATCTTGCCGTTGTCGTATTGCGCGTTGAACGCGGGCTTCGTACCCTTCGCGAGATCGACCGCGAGCTTCGCGGCTTCGCTCGCGATCAGCTTCAGCGGCTTGTAGACGGTCATCGTCTGCGTGCCGGCGATCACGCGCTTGACGGCCGCGAGGTCCGCATCCTGCCCGGACACGGGCACCTTGCCGGCCAGATGCTGCGCGGCGAGCGCCTGGATCGCGCCACCCGCGGTGCCGTCGTTCGACGCGACGATCGCATCGATCTTGTTGTTGTTCGCGGTCAGCGCGTCCTCGACGATCCGCAGCGCGGTCGATGCGCTCCACTCCGGCACCCACTGCTGGCCGACGACCTTGATGTCGCCGCGCTCGATCGCCGGCTTCAGCACCTTCAGCTGGCCCTCGCGCAGCATCTTCGCGTTGTTGTCGGTCGGCGCGCCGCCGAGCAGGAAATAATTGCCCTTCGGTTTCGCGTCGAACACGCCCTGCGCCTGCAGTTCGCCGACCTTCTGGTTGTCGAACGAGATGTACGCGTCGACATCCGCGTCGAGGATCAGGCGGTCGTACGATACGACCTTGATGCCGGCCTTGCGCGCTTCGGCGACGACGTTGCCGAGCGTCTTCGAATTGAACGGCACGATCACGATCACGTCGACGCCGCGCGAGATCAGGTTCTCGATCTGCGAGATCTGCCGCGCCTCGCTCGCGTCGGCCGACTGTACGGATACCTTGGCGCCGAGCTTCGTCGCGGCCGCGACGAAATAGTCGCGATCGCGCGACCAGCGCTCGACGCGCAGGTCGTCGATGCAGAAGCCGATCTCGGGCTTGTCCTTGCTCGCATGCGCGAGCGGCGCGCCCAGCGCGAACATCGCCAGCGCAGCGGCGCCGGCAAGCGAACTCAATACGGTACGACGCGTCACGGATTTCATTGTCTCCACTCCTTGTTATCGAACTTGTCGAACTACCTCACGAACATCGGGCGGGCGCGTGAGTGCGCCGCCCGCATCGAGTCCTCGCAACGCGCGGCATCGTGCGATGCGAACCGCGCGCGCCATCCACGCGTCACGCACCGGTTGCGAACACCGGTTCGAGCGCGCGATAAAGCGCACGAAACGTCGGCCGCCGCATGTCGCGATACCACGCGTGCCGAGCGAGATCGGGCTCGCGCACCGCGACGACCGGCGGTTGCGGGCACACGTCGCCGAGCGGCGTATCCGGTTCGAGCGCGAGGCGCGCAAGGCGCGCGGCACCGAGCGCCGGACCGACCTCGCCACCCGCGCGCAGTGTCAGCGCGCGTCCGCTCAGGTCGGCGAGCATCTGCGTCCAGTAAGCACTGCGCGAGCCGCCGCCAATCACCGTGATGCCGGCGGGCTCGAGCCCGGCCGCATGCAGCGCGTCGATGCCGTCGAGCAGCGCGAAGCCGACGCCTTCGAGCGTCGCGTTCGCGAGATCCGCGCGCCGGGTATCGGGTGTCAGCCCATAGAAGACGCCCTTCGCATTCACGTCGTTGTGCGGCGTGCGCTCGCCACTCAGGTAAGGCAGGAACCACGGGCGGCTCGCGCGTGCGTTCGCCTCGGCATCGGCGAGCAGCGCCGCGACGCCGTCGTAACCGGTCAGTTGCGCGGTGAAGTCGACGCAGCCGGCCGCGTTCAGCATCACCGACATCAGGTGCCATGTATCGGGCAACGCGTGACAGAAGCTGTGCACCGCCGATTCGGGGTTGGCGCGAAACCCGTCCGACACCGCGAAATACACGCCCGACGTGCCGAGCGACAGCAGTGCATCGCCGGGCCGCACGATCCCCACGCCGACCGCGCCGGCCGCGTTGTCGCCGCCGCCGGCCACCACCGGGATCTCGCGCAGCCCGAGTGCGCGCGCGACGGCCGGCAGCAGCGTGCCCGTCACGCGGTTCCCCTCGAACACCGCCGGCATCTGCGCGCGCGACAGCCCGCACGCGTGGAGCAGCGTGTCGTCGTAGTCGCGCTTCGCGACGTCGAGCCACAGCGTGCCGGCGGCATCCGACGGATCGGTTGCGAACGCACCGGTCAGCCGGTAGCGCAGATAATCCTTCGGCAGCAGCACGTGCGCGATGCGTGCGAACACATCGGGTTCGTGCCGGCGCACCCACAGCAGCTTCGGCGCGGTGAAGCCCGGCATCGCGACGTTGCCTGCCACCGTGCGCAGCGCGGGCGCGAGCCGCTCGAGTTCCGCGCACTCCGCATCCGCGCGGCCGTCGTTCCACAGGATCGCGGGGCGCAGTACGTCGCCATGCGCGTCGAGCAGCGTCGCGCCGTGCATCTGGCCGGTGAGCCCGAGTGCGGCGATGTCGCGCGGATCGATGCCACCCGCGCGGGCGTCGGCGACGACCGCGGCGAGCGCGCCGCAGGCGGCGTCCCACCAGTCCTGCGGCGCCTGTTCCGACCAGCGCGGCCGTGGCCGGCTCACCGTCAACGGGCGGCTCGCGCTCGCCCGCACCGCACCGTCGCGGTCGAGCAGCACCGCCTTCACGCCCGACGTGCCGAGATCGAGTCCGAGATACATGGCGTCAGCGCAGCCCGTAGATGGCCTGGTTCACGATGTTCTCGAGCCGCTCCTGCGCGCCGCTCGCGTGCCGCGGGTCCACGCCGCGCGCGAGCGCGTCATCCGCGAGCGACTGCAGCGTGTAACCGCCCGACAGGATCTTGCGGCCGAACGCGTCGTCCCACTGCGCGTAGCGCTGCCGGCGCAGCGCGTCGAGCCGGTCGTTCTCGACCAGCACCGCCGCGCGCTCGAGCGCGAGCGCGAGCACGTCGATCGCGCCGACATGGCCGTAGAACAGGTCTTCCGGATCGACGCTCTGGCGCCGCACCTTCGCGTCGAAGTTCATCCCGCCGGTCGTGAAGCCGCCGTGGCGCAGGATCTCGTAGAACGCGAGCGTCAGCTCCTCGACGCTGTTCGGGAACTGGTCGGTATCCCAGCCGTTCTGCGGATCGCCGCGGTTCGCGTCGACGCTGCCGAACACGCCGAGCGCGAACGCGTTCGCGATCTCGTGATGGAACGAATGACCGGCGAGCGTCGCGTGGTTCGCCTCGATGTTCACGCGGATCTCGTTCTGCAGTCCATACTGCACGAGAAAGCCGTGCACGGTCGCGACGTCGTAGTCGTACTGGTGCTTGGTCGGCTCCTGCGGCTTCGGCTCGATCAGCAGCGCGCCCGTGAAGCCGATCCGGTGCTTGTGCTCGACCACCATCGACAGGAAGCGCGCGAACTGCTCGCGCTCGCGCTTCAGGTCGGTATTGAGCAGCGTCTCGTAGCCTTCCCGGCCGCCCCACAGCACGTAGTTCTCGCCGCCGAGCCGGTGCGTCGCGTCGAGCGCGTGGCACACCTGGGTCGCGGCCCACGCGAATACGTCCGGGTTCGGGTTCGTCGCGGCGCCCGCCGCGAAGCGCGGGTGCGAGAACAGGTTCGCGGTGCCCCACAGCAGCCGCACGCCGCTCGCCTGCTGGCGCTCGCCGAGATAGTCGACCATCCGCGCGGAATTGGCCGCGTATTCGCGCAGGGTGTCGCCTTCCGGCGCGACGTCGGTGTCGTGGAACGTATAGAAAGGCGTGCCGAGCTTCGTGAAGAACTCGAATGCCGCGTCCGCCTTCATGCGCGCACGTTCGAGCGCGTCGCCCGGCTGCTGCCATGGCCGCTGGAACGCGCCCTGCCCGAAGATGTCGTGCCCCGGCCACACGAACGTATGCCAGTAGCAGACGGCAATCCGCAGATGCTCGGCGAGCGTCTTGCCGAGCACGCGCTTCTCGGCGTCGTAATGGTGGTAAGCCAGCGGGTTGTCCGACTGCGGGCCTTCGTAGCGAATCGCGGGAATGTGTTCGAAATACGACATGGCGTCTCCGTGCAGGGTCTTGTTGCGGCGCAACGCGCGTCGCGACGACGACGCACGCGGCCGAATCCGGTTGGCTGGATCGTGCCCGCGCGCCTGCTGGCCGGCAATTGCGAAATTGCGCAGCATGCTTAACGTTTCTTGCCAGCCGCTGCGCGCGGTGCGCGTTCCGGCCTACAATCGCCGGACACCAGAGCATCGCGCGGCACCGTCCGCGCGCCCCGGAGACAACGGCAAGACGCCCGAGCGGCGCCCGCCCCGAGACCGACATGACCCGCGCCTCTTCCGCCCAGACACCGCACCGCATCGCGCTGCTGTTCAACGCGAACAAGGTCTACGACCGCGAGATCATCAGCGGCATCGGCCAGTACCTGCACACGACGCGCGTCGTGTGGGACCTGTTCCTCGAGGACGACTTCCGCTGCCGGCTCGCCGGCATCGAACGCTTCGACGGCGACGGCATCATCGCGGACTTCGACGATCCGGCCGTCGCCGACGCGCTCGCCGGCTCGCCGCTGCCGATCGTCGCGGTCGGCTCGTCGTACGAGGATCCCGCGCAGTATCCGCACGGCGTCCCATATATTGCGACCGACAACCCGAAGCTCGTGTCGCTCGCCTATACGCACCTGATCGGCGCGGGGCTCGCGCATTTCGCGATGTACAGCCTGCCGGTCGCGCAGGAGAACCGCTGGGCGCAGCAGCGCGAGCTCGCGTTCGATCGCCTCGCGCGCGCGGACGGGCTCGACGCGCCGATCTACCGCGGCCTGTCGACGAGCGCGTCGGGCTGGAATCACGCGATCGAGCAACTGATCGGCTGGCTGCATGCGCTGCCGAAGCCGGTCGGCGTGATCGCGGTCACCGATGCGCGCGCGCGGCATCTGCTGCAGGCGTGCCTGATCGCCGGCATCGCGGTGCCGGAACAGGTCGCGATCATCGGCATCGACAACGATCCGCTCACGCGCACGCTGACGCGCATTCCGCTGTCGTCGGTGATCCAGGGCACCGAGGAAATGGGCCGCACCGCCGCGCACCTGCTGCACCGGATGCTGCGCGGCGCACGTTTTCCCGGACAGCGCATCCTCGTGCCGCCGGTCGGCATCAACGTGCTCGAATCGACACGCCACCAGCCGCTCGCGAGCCCGCACGTGATGCGCGCGCGGCATTTCATCCGGCAGTACGCGTGCCAGGGGATCAAGACCGAACAGGTCGCCGACTATGTCGGCGTGTCGCGCTCGCTGCTCGAAGAGCACTTCCGGCGCGAACTGCAGCGCACCGTGCACCAGGAAATCCTGCGTCACAAGCTCGAGGCCGCGCAGGCGCTGCTCGCGAGCCGCAACGCATCGAGCGCGGAAGTCGCGATCCGCTGCGGCTTCACGTCGTTGCAATACATGTACGCGGTATTCCGCCGCGAACTCGGCTGCACCCCGCGCGAATACCAGGAGCGCACCGCGCCCGCCCACTGAATTCACCGCTCACGAGCGAACCCACTCATGCATATCGACACCGACTCTCCCCGCCCGGCATCCGACGTGGGCCGCATTCCGTCCGAACCGTGGGGCACGCTGCCCGGCGGCGATCCGGTGCGGCGCTACACGCTGCGCAACGCGCACGGGATGCGCGTCGTCGTCAGCGATCTCGGCGCGACCGTCGTGTCGTGGCTCGCCCCCGACCGCACCGGGCGCTTCGCCGATATCGTGCTGGCGCACGACACGCCGGCCGACTACGTCGAGTCGGGCGCCTACCTCGGCGCGACGGTCGGCCGCTGGGCGAACCGGATCGCGAATGCGCGCTTCGCGCTCGACGGCGTCGACCACACGCTCGACCGCAACGAGAACGGCAACCTGCTGCACGGCGGCGCGAGCGGCTTTCACCGCGCGCGCTGGGACGTGGTCGACGACCGTGGCGGGCTGACGCTGCGGCTCGATTCGCCGGAAGGCGATGCGGGCTTTCCGGGCAACGTGACGGTGCAGGTGCGTTATACGCTCGACGACGACGGCACGCTGACGATCGACTACGCGGGCGTGACCGATGCGCCGACGCCGCTGAACCTGACCAATCACAGCTACTTCAACCTGAGCGGGCGCGCGGGCAGCGACGTGCGCGGACACTTGCTGCAGATCGACGCCGACGCGTTCGTCGAAGTGGACGACGCGCTGATCCCGACCGGCACCGCCGACGTGACGGGTAGCGCGTTCGATTTCCGGCAGAGCGCGCCGATCGGCGCGCGCCTCGACTGGCCGCATGCGCAGCTCACGCGCGGGCGCGGCTTCGATCATTGTTATGTGCTGCGCGAGCCTGGGCGCGGCGTGCGGCCCGTCGCATCGATCTACGATCCGGAAAGCGGTCGCGAACTCGCCGTGTCGACTGATCAGCGAGGGCTTCAGCTGTATACGGGCAACTATCTGGACGGTGTGCGCGTGAGCGGCGGCGGGTCTTGCGTACGACATGCGGCGCTGTGCGTCGAAGCCGGGTGCTTTCCGAACCAGGTCAACATGGACGCGTTGCGCGACGAAACCATCCTTCGTCCGGGCCGGACCTATCGCCAGACGACGCGGTATCGGGTCGGCGTTCGCGGGTAGCGGTAGCGGACACGTCGGGCCGGGTCGGGTCGCATGCGAACGCGCCAGTCCGCAAACTGCCACACCGGTCGGCATGCCCGCTCCGAAACCACTGGGTCAATCACGTCAACCGGGATACCGAATCCGTCCAGGCAGTGGCCGCCTGAGGTTTATCGTTTATCCGCCGCGATGCGGTCCCAGAGGATCCGGATCCGTCGCTGAACATGGCGCGAGACGCGCCGGGCTGGCGCGTCGCGCGAAAGCATCGCCAGCACGCAAACCTGTGTCAGACTCCGATGTGCGATCGAGCGTCCGTGCGCAGTCGGCCGGCGCCGGATTTCATTCAACTCTTGCGGGTTCCTTACGGATGTCTGAAGAATACGAAGTTCATGGCCCTCACGACCATGCGGCGGAACATCATGCGGCTCACGGCGGCGATCAAGGTACGTCGCGCATCGCCGTGCTGACGGCCGTGCTTGCCTGCTTCGGTGCGATATCGGCCTACCAGAGCGGTGCCGACGAAAGCCTCGCGCTGCTCTACAAGAATGACGCCGCGATCCGGAAAACCGAGGCTGCGAACCAGTGGGCCTACTATCAGGCGAAGGGCAACAAGCAGAACCTCGCCGAACTCGGCGCGGCGTTGAGCCCGGACGCGTCGCCGCAGCGCAAGCGGTTCGAGGCGGACGCCGCACGATACCGCGCCGACAAGGAACCGATCCGGGCGCAAGCCGAGGCGCTCGAAAAGGAAGTCGAGAAGAACAACGCGGCCAGCGAGGCGCGGATGCACCGACACCATCGGTGGTCGCAGGCGACGACCGTCATCCAGATCTCGATCGCGCTGGCGGCGATCACGATCCTCACGCGCCGTTCATGGATGCAGGGTCTTTCCATTGGCGTGGCCGCAATCGGCATCGTGATCGCGGGGTTGGCGTTCTTCGGGGTTTGATCGACGGCGAGGCCGTCGCAGTCCGGTCGTATCTCGACCGTGCCGTGTTTCGATCCGGCCTCGCATCGAGGCGGAAATTCAAGCGCTTGAACCAACGGCACGACGATGTGAGCGGCGAGACGGGCCTGTCGCCACCGGTTCACGCATGACGCGGCGAGTCCTTGCCGGAATGCGCCGCTTGTGCGGGCGGGCGACGCCAGGCCGGCCGCCCATCCCGCCCTTCGCCCCCTCGATCCCGATCCGGTCAGAACTTATGCCGGATCCCCGCATGCACCATCAACTGCTTCGACGTCGACGACAGATCGGCCGCCCCCGGGACATACGCCTGATCGAGCGACGAGCCGGTCGCGTCGCCGGCAACCCGCTGGTACGCGCCCATCAGGTAGACGTCGGTGCGCTTCGACAGGTTGTAGTCGGCCATCAGCCCGATCGAATGGATCTTCGGTTTCGCGCTGCCGGTGGTCGCTTCGTAACGCACGGTCGTATACACATACTGCGCGCCCACGAAGAACGCCGGCGTGAACTGGTATTTACCGTTCACTTCGAAGTTCTGGTACTTGATCGCCGTGACCGTGCCGCCCGCGAGCGGCCCCGTGACGGGTTCGATCGTCTCGTCGCCGAACAGGTAGCCGACGTTCGCGGTCGGCCGCGTGACGTTGCTGTTGGTATACGCGAACCCGACCGTCGCGGGCCCTGCCGTGTAATTGACGCCCGCCCCGAAAATCCGCAGCCGCGCCGACGCGAAGTTCGCATCCGCACCGACCGACCCCGAGCCCGCGATCGCACCGCCGGCCGTCGCGCCCGGGTTGTCCGCGTTCAGGAACGCCGCGCCGACGAGCAGGCCGCCCTGCTCGTACTGCGCACCGACACTCCACTGCCGGTTGTTCGCGAACCCGGTGTCGTTGCTGAAGCTGTACGTGCCGCCGAACGAGAAGCCGGCAAAATCCGGGCTCGCATACTTGACCGTGTTGTTCACGCGGAACGTGTTGCCGGTGTTGTCGTTGTCGAGCGGATGCGAGAACGGATAGGTGCCCCAGCTGCCGTTCGCGGTCGTCGGCGCGAGATAGTCGACGACCGAGTCGTATTGCCGGCCGAGCGTGAGCGTGCCGAAGCGCGTGCTGCCGAGCCCGACGTAAGCCTGCCGCCCGAACATGCGGCCGCCCTGCGCGAGCGTGCCGCTGTTCACGTTGAAGCCGCTCTCGATCTGGAACAGCGCGCTGTAGCCGCCGCCGAGATCCTCGGTGCCCTTCAGCCCCCAGCGGCTGCCCTGCGCGAAACCGCTCGCCATCTGCCAATCACTGTGGCCGCCGACGTTGTTCGTATAGTCGATGCCCGCATCGATCAACCCGTACAACGTGACGCTGCTTTGCGCAAACGCCGGTGCCGCGCACAGTGCCGGCATCGCGACGAAAAACAATCTCCAGTTCATTCGTTTTCCTTATTGATTTGACGATTCCCACTCGCTCGCTACGCTGCGGTTCGGCTTACTTCGTGCCGTAGATGTCGAAGTCGAAGTACTTGCGGTTGATTCGCTGATACGTGCCGTTCGCGAGGATCGTCGCCAGCGCGCGGTTGAATGCATCGCGCAGCTCGGTGTCCTGCTTGCGCAGCCCGAGGCCGTCGCCCTGTCCGAAGTACTTCGCATCGTCGATCGCCGCGCCGACGAACATGAAATCCTTGCCCTGCGGCTTCTTCAGGAAGCCGTCGCTCGCCGCGATCGACGCCTGGAACGCCGCGTCGAGCCGCCCGCTCACGAGATCGGCATAGACCTGGTCCTGGTTCTGGTACGACTCGATCTGCACGCCGGCCGGCTGCCAGTTCGCGATCGCATAGTCGGCCTGCGCGGAACCCTGCTCGACGCCGACCCGCTTGCCCTTCAGCGACGCGGCCGTCGGCAGCAGCGGCGAACCCTTGCGCGCGACCAGCCGCGCCGGCGCGTTCGAGATCCGGTTCGTGAACGCGATCTGCTGCATGCGCTTCGGCGTGATCGTCATCGACGACGCGATCACGTCGAACTTGCGCGCGAGCAGCCCCGGAATCATCCCGTCGAAACTCGACTCGACCCACACGCAGCGCGCATGCAGCTCCGCGCACAACGCGTTCGTGATGTCGATCCCGAAGCCGGTCAGCGTGCCGTCGGGCTGCTTGTATTCGAGCGGCGGATAGGTGGGATCGACCGCGAGGCGGATCTCCTTGCCCGTCCAGTCGCCCGCATGCGCGGCGCCTGCCACCGTCGTTGCCGTCAGCGCCACCGCGAGCGCCGCCATCCATTGTTTCATTGCCAGTCTCCTTGTTGCCGTCGTTGAAGGTAAATCGAATCGGTCCGGCCGCGCGTCACGCGAGGTAGCGCTCGGCGAGCGCGATCCAGTAGCTCGCGCCCGTCGCGAGGCACGCATCGTTGAAATCGTAGCCGGGGTTGTGCAGCCCGCAGCCGGCCGCGCCGTCGCCGTTGCCGATCGACAGGTAGCTGCCCGGGCACGCGTCGAGCATGAACGCGAAATCCTCGCTCGCCGCGATCGGCCGCAGATGCGGAATCAGTGCGTCGTCGCCGCCCCATTCGCGCGCCACGTCGCGCGCGAACGCCGTTTCCGCCGCGTGATTCACGAGCACCGGATAACCGTGGCGATAGTCGATCTCGGCCGTCGCGCCATAACTGTCGGCCTGGCCGTGCACGATCGCGCGAATGCGCCGTTCGAGCAGCGCGCGCACGTCCGGCGACAGCGCCCGCACGCTCAGTTCGAGATCCGCATGCGGCGGAATCACGTTCGATGCGGTGCCCGCGTGGATCGAGCCGGTCGTGACGATCGCCAGTTCCTGCGGATTGACGTTGCGCGACACGACCGTCTGCAGCGCCATCACGATCGACGCGCAGACGACCACCGGATCGATCGTCGTGTGCGGCGCCGCGCCGTGGCCGCCGCGCCCGGTCACGCGCACGCGCACCTCGTCGGCCGACGCCATCGCCGGGCCGTCGCAGAAGCCGAGCACGCCGGCCGGCAGGCCCGGCACGTTGTGCATCGCGAACACGGCATCGCACGGAAACTGCGTAAACAGCCCGTCGTCGAGCATTCGTTTCGCGCCGCCCAGCCCTTCCTCCGCCGGCTGGAAAATCAGGTTCAGCGTGCCGCTGAAGCGCCCGCGCTGCGCGATGCAACGGGCGGCCGCGAGCAGCATCGCCGTATGGCCGTCGTGGCCGCAAGCGTGCATCACGCCGTCGTGCCGGCTCGCATGCGGCAGCCCGGTCGTCTCGCGGATCGGCAGCGCATCCATGTCCGCGCGCAGCCCGAGCCGCTTCCCGGCGCCGCGCGTGAGCGTGCCGACCACGCCGGTACCGCCGAGGCCGCGCGTGACCCGATAACCCCATGTTGTCAGGCAATCGGCGACGAGCCCGCTCGTCGCGTGTTCGTCGAAACCGAGTTCCGGATGGGCATGCAGCCGGCGGCGCAGCGCGATCATCTCCGTCTCGATGGCCGCCATCTCAGGCGGAATGCGTACTCGATCCAACCCCGTTACTCCTTTCCAGGTGCCGCGTGGCGACTGCCGGAATGGCAGGTCGTGGGCCAGATCGTAGGCAGCGAAAAAGCCGGCGAACAGCCGCAGTTTCGTTATGATGACAACCTTTCGTTGTCGGCTATCACACCCTTTCGCACCCTTTCACACCATGAGCACGATCAAGCTGCATCAGTTGCAGGCGCTCGTCGCGAGCGCGGAGGCCGGGAGCATCCGCGGCGCGGCGCGCACGCTCGGGCTGTCGCAGGCGGCCGTCACGCGTGCGTTGCGCGAGCTGGAGGCCAGCGAGCGCCTGCCGCTGCTGGTGCGCGCGCCGGAAGGCATCGGCTTCACCGAATACGGGAAGACCCTGCTCACGCACGCGAAACTCGTGCTCAAGCAGCTCGAGCATGCGCAAAGCGACCTCGAACGGATGCGCGGGCGCGTCGAGGGGCGGCTGAGCGTCGGCGTCACGCCGTGGCTGACGATGACCTTCCTCGCGGAAACCGTGCTGCAGTTTCGCGAGCGGATGCCCGACGTGCGCCTCGAACTGTACGAAGCGCTGATGGCCGTCGCGCAACCGCTGCTGCGCGACGGCAGCATGGATTTCGCGCTCGGCCACGTGCAGGCCGGCAGCGGCGCGCAGGAGTTCGCGTTCGAGCCGCTGCTGCGCTACGAGACGTCGGTGATGGTGCGCGCCGGGCATCCGCACGAACGCGCGACGTCGGTGCACGACCTGCTCGATTGCGACTGGGTGCTGAATTCGTCGGCCGACGGCCAGGCCGCGCTCGTCGACTACCTGTTCACGCGGCACGGCGCGCAGATCGACGAGCGGCGCATCGTGCGCGCGCAGTCGGTCGCGATGCTGCAGACGATGCTCGAGCAGGCCGGCATGTGCACGTGGTGCCCGACAATCCTCGCGGCAGTGCCGCCGTTCGGCGAGCGGATGCGCGTGCTGTCGCTGAAGGAGACCTTCGAGCCGAGCGAACTCGGCGTCGTCACGCGCCGCAGCAGCACGCTGAGCGACGCCGCGCGCTGCTTCATCGACTGCCTGCTGCAGGTGATCAGGCGGCATGCGCGCTCGGCGCGCAAGGACGATCTCGCGCTGTTCCGCACGCTTTCGCTGCTGATCTGACGCCGATCGCGCGCCGGCATCGGGAACCCTGCCGGCGGAGGCACTGCGGCATCCGGGCACGACCGGGTATACCTCCGGCACCGCATTGTTCTATACTGCCCCCCAGTATCCGGAAACCACGATCCCATGCCGCATTCCCCCGCAGAGAAAAAACGCGTCCTGACCCGCGTGCGCCGTGTCCGCGGGCAGCTGAATGCGCTCGAGCAGGCGCTCGAGGAAGGCGCCGACTGTGGTCCGGTACTGCAGCAGCTGGCGGCGATCCGCGGCGCGATCAACGGCGTGATGGCCGGCGTGCTCGAAAGCCATCTGCGCGAGGAATTCACCCAGCTCGCGGAGGCCCCGCGGCCTGCTTCCGAATCGATCGACGATATCGTGACCCTCGTCCGGTCCTACCTGCGTTGACCGGCGCAGGATCGTCGACGCTCCGCTCCATTCGATGATTTTTTCAACAGGATTGTCATGAAATCACGTGCCGCAGTTGCGTTTGAAGCGGGTAAGCCGCTCCAGATCGTCGAAATCGACGTCGAACCGCCCCGCAAGGGCGAAGTGCTCGTCAAGATCACTCATACCGGTGTCTGTCACACCGACGCGTTCACGCTGTCGGGCGACGATCCCGAAGGCCTCTTCCCCGCCGTGCTGGGTCATGAAGGCGCCGGCATCGTGGTGGAAGTCGGCGAAGGCGTGACCAGCGTCAAACCCGGCGACCACGTCATTCCGCTCTATACCGCCGAATGCGGCGAGTGCCTGTTCTGCAAGAGCGGCAAGACCAACCTGTGCGTGTCGGTGCGCGCCACCCAGGGCAAGGGCGTGATGCCCGACGGCACCACGCGGTTCAGCTACAACGGCCAGCCGGTCTATCACTACATGGGCTGCTCGACGTTCAGCGAATACACCGTCGTCGCCGAAGTGTCGCTCGCGAAGATCAACCCGGACGCGAACCCCGAGCAGGTCTGCCTGCTGGGCTGCGGCGTCACGACGGGCCTCGGCGCGGTGAAGAACACGGCGAAGGTGCAGGAAGGCGACACCGTGGCCGTGTTCGGCCTCGGCGGCATCGGCCTCGCGGTGATCCAGGGTGCGAAGCTCGCGAAGGCCGGCCGCATCATCGCGATCGACACCAACCCCGGCAAGTTCGACCTCGCGCGCGTGTTCGGCGCGACCGACTGCGTGAACCCGAAGGATCACGAAAAGCCCATCCAGCAGGTGATCGTCGAAATGACCGGCTGGGGCGTCGACCACAGCTTCGAGTGCATCGGCAACGTCAACGTGATGCGCGCCGCGCTCGAATGCGCGCACCGCGGCTGGGGCCAGTCGGTGGTCATCGGCGTCGCCGGCGCCGGCCAGGAAATCTCGACGCGCCCGTTCCAGCTCGTCACCGGTCGCCGCTGGCTGGGCACGGCATTCGGCGGCGTCAAGGGCCGCTCCGAACTGCCGGGCATGGTCGAGCAAGCGATGGCCGGCACGATCCAGCTGGCACCGTTCGTCACGCACACGAAGCCGCTCACCGGCATCAACGAAGCGTTCGACCTGATGCACGAAGGCAAGTCCATCCGGACCGTCGTGCATTTCTGAACCACACGCGAGGGAGCCGGTTGCCGCAACCGGCCCGTTGCGCGCGTGCGCCGGCAAGCCGCATCGCTTGGCCGGCGCGATGCATGCTCCAACCCCCATCCTCTGTCCAGCCGGTAACGATCGCCGTTGCGTGATCCGTCGCCCGGCGCGCGACTCGGCTTTCGACCGCGAGCCTGTGTCGCGGCTGCCCCGTCAGCACCGCACGCGCCGCATCCGGAGCGTGGCCGACGGCGATTCCCCGAACGCGCGCTTGTAGTCGATCGCGAACCGTCCGAGGTGCGCGAAGCCCCATTTCAGCGCGATGTCCGTCACCGACGCGAGCCCGGGTGTCGCATCGTCGAGCAGTTCGTCGCGCACACGTTGCATCCGCAACTGGCGCACGAATGCCATCGGCGTGATGCCGTGGCGATTGCGGAAGCCGGCGAACAGCGTGCTCGGGCTGACGCCCGCGAGTTCGGCGAGCCGTTCGATCGTCAGCGGCTCGTCGAGATGCGCCCGGATGTATTCCTCGACGCGCCGCACGTAGAACGGCGCGAGCGGCGCCGGCGCGTGGCGCGTGCCGTTGCGCGCGGTGTTCGGGTGGCCGTACAGCAACAGGTTGAGCAGCGTCGATTCGAGTTGCTCGAACGCGAGCGGATGGCGCAGCGGATGCCCGTCCGTCGCGATCGCGTCGGCCAGCATCGGCAGCATCTGCGCGAGGCACGCGCCCTGCTGCGACGACAGGCTGAATTCCGGCGCGAACTCCACCGGCGCGCGCCGCTCGTCGCCGAAATGCCGCTGCGCATGCCGCTCCATCACCTCGCGCTCGATTCGCAGGATCACTTGCGGGCACGCCTCGCCCCACCGCATCCTGAGCGACAGCGTCGGCGACAGCAGCGACGCGGTGTCGGGCGACGACACGAAGCGCGTCGCGCCGCACTCGATCTCGGCGTCGCCGCGCAGCGGAATCTGCAACAGATAGAAGTGCTCGAGCGGCCCCGGTTCGATCGACACCTCGCCACCGTAGTCGAGCAGATTCAGCGACAGGTTGCCCCAGCGAGCATGGTGCATGCGGCTGTGCAGCGCGCGCGAATCGCCGGTCGGTGTGAGCCGGTGCGGCTTGAACACGTCCGCTACCCGCGCGCGCACCTCGTCGACGTCATCCGACTGCAGCAGCAGCGTGTCGTGATTGAAACAGGCGGCGTCACCCAGCCAGCCCGCTCCGGAAAATTGCCCCATCGAAGTTCTCCCGTCGTGCTCGATCGCACTTGCGCTGTGCACGCGTTCCCGATTCCGGGGAATCCCGTCGCACGATCCGGATAGCGGCCGGAGTATCCGGACAGTCCGCCTCGTTACACTACGCAAGCCCTGCGCACCCGATGCAAGAAGCGGACCGTTCGCGCATCGTAGAAAACTGTGCGTCGCTTCCGCATCCGCACAAACCCGCAGAGCGCCGTGTCCCGGCCCCGCTGCGGCGGGCCGGTCCGCAGGTTTCCGGAATTCGCGGATACCGGTCGAAGAAAGCGGATAGAAGCGCGCGTTTCGTCCGCCAATACTGCGCCCATGCCAGTCACGAACAGAATGGAGAGACACATGCAAGGACGACACATCGAAATCCCGTCGCCGGACGGCGGCGCGTTTCGCGCGTACCTGAGCACGCCGGCCGGCGGCACGGGGCCGGGCATCGTGCTGTGCCACGAGATCTTCGGCGCGAACGCGACGATGCGCGACGTGGCCGATTATTACGCCGAAGAAGGCTACACAGTGCTCGTGCCCGACCTGTTCTGGCGCCAGGCGCCCGGCATCGAACTCGGTTACACCGCCGCCGACTTCGAGCGTGCGATGGCGCTATACCGCGAATACGACGAAAACAAGGGCGTCGAGGACATCGCCGCCGCGCTGGCCGTGCTCACGCAACGGCCGGAATGCACGGGCCAGGCCGGCGTGCTCGGCTACTGCCTCGGCGGCAAGCTCGCGTATCTCGCCGCGTGCCGCCTGCCGGACGTGGCCGCCGCGGTCGGCTATTACGGCGTGGGCATCGAGCACGCGCTCGACGAGGCCGCTCATCTCCGCGGCCGGCTCGTGCTGCAGATCCCCGCGCAGGACCGCTTCTGTCCGCCCGACGCGCAGCAACGCATCGCCGCGGCGCTCGCGGGGCGCGACGGCGTGGAAGTGTATGTCTACCCGGGCGTCGATCATGCGTTCGCACGCGTCGGCGGCGATCATTTCGACAAGGCGGCCGCTGTGATGGCGCATCAGCGCGCGATCGCCGCGTTCCGCGCGGCGCTCGGCCCGCGCTACGACCTGTCCGCGCTGTGGGAAGAACATCTCCGGCACGAATTCGACACGCGCAACGTCGACGCGACGATGGACACGATGGTCGCGCAGCCCTACGTGAATCATATTCCGACACTGACGGGCGGCGTCGGCTACGACGAACTCAAGCGCTTCTACACGCATCACTTCGTGCATGCGAACCCGCCGGACACCACGATCACGCCGATCTCGCGCACGATCGGCGCGAGCCAGATCGTCGACGAACTGCTGTTCTGCTTCACACATACGACCGAGATCGACTGGATGCTGCCCGGCGTCGCGCCGACCGGCAAGCGCGTCGAGATCCCGCTCGTCGCGATCGTCAAGTTCCGCGGCGACAAGCTGTATCACGAGCACATCTATTGGGACCAGGCGAGCGTGCTCGTGCAGATCGGCCTGCTCGACGCGGCCGGGCTGCCCGTCGCCGGTGTCGAAACGGCGCGCAAGCTGCTCGACGAAACCGTGCCGTCCAACGGCCTGATGCAGCGCTGGCGCGACAGCGCGTAATCGACGGATACCCGGGCGGCACGTCGAACGCGCGCCGCCTGCGCTCAATCATTCCAGGAGACTCCCCATGACTGCCCTTGCTGGCAAAGTCGCGATCGTCACCGGCGGCGCCACGCTGATCGGCGCCGCCGTCGCACAGGACCTGAGCCGCGCCGGCGCGTGCGTCGCGATCCTCGATCTCGACGCGGAGAACGGCGCGCGCGTCGCCGCTACACTCGGCGAACGCGGCACGTTCATCGCGACCGACATCACCGACGACCGCGCGATCGAGCGCGCGGTATCGGCCGTCGCCGAACGCTTCGGCTCGATCGACCTGCTGATCAACCTCGCGTGCAGCTACGTCGACAACGGCATCCAGGCCACACGCAACGACTGGCTCGCGGCGATGGACGTCAACGTCGTCTCGGCCGCGATGCTCGTGAAGGCCGTTCATCCCTACCTGACCCGGCGCGGCGGCGGCGCGATCGTGAACTTCAGCTCGATCTCCGCGCAATGCGCGCAGACCGGCCGCTGGCTCTATCCCACATCCAAGGCGGCGATGCGCCAGCTCACGCGCAGCATGGCGATGGATCTCGCCGCCGACCGGATTCGCGTCAACTCGGTGTCGCCGGGCTGGACGTGGTCGCGCGTGATGGACGAGCTCACGCACGGCGACCGCGCGAAGACCGATCGCGTGGCCGCGCCATTTCATCTGCTCGGGCGCGTGGGCGATCCGTCGGAAGTCGCGCAGGTCGTCACGTTCCTGTGCAGCGATGCGGCAAGCTTCGTGACGGGCGCCGACTACGCGGTGGACGGCGGCTACTCCGCGATGGGCCCCGAGCAGGCGGTGCCGGCGATTCCGCGTCTGGCCGAATAACCGCCGGCCGTTCCTTCCCGCCCACATTTCATTCCATTTAATTCGTCATGCAAAGGATTGCATCATGAAACGCATCGCTATCGTCGGCGCCGGCCAGTCCGGCCTGCAACTCGCCTTCACGCTGCTCGACCAGGGTTATCACGTCACGCTCGCGACCAATCGCGACGCGCAACAGATTCGCGCCGGCAAGGTCATGTCGAGCCAGTGCATGTTCCATACCGCACTGCAGATCGAACGCGATCTCGGCCTGAACGCCTGGGAAGAAGCGTGCCCGTCCGTCGACGGCATCGGCATCGCGGTGCCGCATCCGCAAGGCAACGGTCGCAAGGCGATCGACTGGTCGTCGCGGTTGACCCGCTACGCGCAATCGGTCGACCAGCGCGTGAAGATGGCCGACTGGCTCGACGCGATCCGGCGCCGCGGTGCCGACGTGCGTATCTGCGACGTCGGCGTGCCGGAACTCGAGGCGCTCGCACGCAGCCACGATCTCGTGCTGCTCGCGGCCGGCAAGGGCGAAATCGTGAACCTGCTCGGCCGCGACGACGCACGCAGCGCATTCGAGCGCCCGCAACGTGCGCTGGCCCTTACCTACGTGACGGGCATGACGCCGAGCCAGCCGTATTCGCGCGTGCGCTTCAACCTGCTGCCCGGGATCGGCGAATACTTCGTGTTTCCGGCGCTGACCACGACGGGCCCGTGCGAAATCATGGTGTTCGAAGGGATCCCCGGCGGCCCGCTCGACTGCTGGGCCGACGTGAAGACGCCCGAGCAGCATCTCGACCGCAGCCTGTCGTTCCTGCAGCAGTACGTGCCGTGGGAATTCGAGCGCTGCCGCGACGTTGCGCTGACCGATCCGAACGGCACGCTGTCCGGGCGCTTCACGCCGACCGTGCGCAAGCCGTTCTTCCGCCTGCCGTCGGGCCGCACCGTGTTCGGCATGGCCGATGCGGTGGTCGTCAACGATCCGATCACCGGACAGGGTTCGAACAATGCGGCGAAATGCGCGAAGGTGTACGGCGACGCAATCCTCGCACGCGAAGCCGAGCCGTTCGACGAAGCCTGGATGCACGACACGTTCGAACGCTACTGGGCCTACGCGCAGCACGTCGTGCGCTGGACCAACTCGCTGCTCACGCCGCCGCCGCCGCACATCCTCGAGCTGCTCGGCGCCGCCGGCCAGCTGCCGTCACTCGCCGCGACGATCGTCGACGGCTTCGACGATCCGCGCCGGTTCGCGCCGTGGTGGTTCGAGCCGGCGGCCTGCGCCGCGCTGATCCGCGAACACGCCGGCCGTTCGGAGTAAGCGACATGAACGCCACCGCTTCCAGCAATCCGGGCCTCGACCCGCAGCAATTGCGCGCCGCATTCGGGCAGTTTCCGACCGGCGTCACCGTGATCACCACGCGCGCGCCGGACGGGCGCAAGGTCGGCCTCACCGCCAATTCGTTCTCGTCGCTGTCGCTCGACCCGCCGCTCGTGCTGTGGAGCCTGCGCAAGGTCGCGCCGAGCCGTCCGGATTTCGTCGCGGCCACGCACTTCGCGATCAATATCCTCGCGCACGACCAGATAGCGCTGTCGCGCCGTTTCGCGACGCCGAGCGCCGACAAATTCGACGGCGTGCCGCACGTGGATGCCGATGCGGGCGGCGTGCCCTGTCTCGACGGCGCAAGCGCGCGTTTCGTGTGCCGCCATGTCGGCCATTACGAAGGCGGCGACCACCTGCTGTTCATCGGCCAGATTGAGGCATTCGATGCGTCCGGCCATGCACCGCTCGTGTTCCATGCGGGCCAGTATCGCGCGATCTCGGCACACCCCGATCTTTCTCGTGCCGCTTGATTAGTTATACAAACAAATATTCAGGAGGTGGTGATGATGAAATGCGGCTCTCGCCTGCTTGCGATCGCAGGCCTCGTGTGCTTCGGCCTGACCGGGCACGTGCCGGCGCATGCGACCGACCTGCCATCGGTCAACCTGGGGATGACCAGCTTCCTCGACGGGATGCCGCCGGCCGGTGCCGGCTGGTACGGCACGCAGTATCTCGAGTACTACACGGCCGGACGCGTCAACGACAATGCCGGCAACAAGGTCGGGCTGCCGAAGCAGGACATCGACCTGTTCGCGGGGCTGAGCCAGCTCGTCTACCAGTCGCCGCTGGCGTTCGGCGGCATGCATCCGGGGCTCGACGTGATCCTGCCGTGGGTGGCGTCCGTGCACACGAACGACGGGATCGGCAACGTCGCGCTGAATTCGCGGGCCGGGTTCGGCGACCTGCTGATCGGCCCGTTCATCCAGTTCGATCCGGTGATGGGCCCGCAGGGGCCGCGCTTCGCGCAGCGGGTGGAATTCCAGTTCATCGCGCCGACCGGCGCATACGACCCGGCGCGGGCAATCAATCCGGGCAGCCATTTCTGGTCGTTCGATCCGTACTGGGCCGCGACGTTCTGGGTCACGCCGAAGTGGACCGTGTCGTGGCGCCTGCACTATTTGTGGAATGCGACCAATCACGAGCCGGCGACCGCGCTCGGGCCCGACGTGACGTCGACGCAGGCCGGCCAGGCCGTTCATGCGAACTTCGCGACCGAGTACGAAGTGCGGCCCGGGCTGCGGTTGGGGCTCAACGGCTACTGGCTGCGCCAGACCACCGACATGAAAGTGAACGGGCAGGACGTGTCCGGCACACGGGAATCCGTGCTCGCGATCGGGCCCGGTGCGATGGTCAGTTTCTCGCCGCAGGATCACCTGCTGTTCAACGCGTACTTCGAGGTCCTTGCGCGCAACCGGCCGCAGGGTTCGCGGATGGTGTTGCGGTACGTGCATCATTTTCAGTGACGCGCAATCCCGGCCGGCCTGGCCGGCCGATATCGTATGACGAATGCATCGCATACCTTCGGAGCCTGGATGCGTGTCCTATAGTTTCGGGGATGGCAAGGAGACCACTGAAACACAACAAGGAAGGGAACACGCGATGGCGACCTCTGCTCCTCCCCGGCTTTACCCGCGCGCCGCGCAGCGGCTGGTGCATCACCTGGCGACGGTTGCACCGGCGCTGGCCGTCGGCATCGCCGTTTCCGCCTGCGGCGGCGACAGCTCGCTGAACAGCGACGAGCCTGCCTACGCCACCCAGGCGCGCCCGCAGATCAATGCGCTGCTCGCGAACACGATGACGCCCGGCGCGGTCGTCTACGTGCAGTCGCCGCAAGGCAACTGGCTCGCGTCGTTCGGCACGGCCGTGCGCGGCACGAACTCGCCGATCCCGACGAATGCGCACTTTCGCATCGGCAGCGTGACGAAGACGTGGACGGGCACCGTGATCCTGCAACTCGTGCAGGAAGGCAGGCTGCGCCTGACCGATCATGTCAGCCAGTACGTCGCGAACGTGCCGAACGGCGACACGATCACGATCGAGCAGTTGCTGACGATGCGCAGCGGTCTCTACAACTACTCGACCAGCCTTGCGTTCAACCAGTCGCTCGACGCGCAGCCGGACAGGGTGTGGACCATCGACGAACTGCTGGGTATCGCGGAGAACCAGCCCGTCTATTTCGCGCCGGGCGCGGATTTTCGCTACTCGAACACGAATACGGTGCTGCTCGGCCTGATCATCGAGCAGCGCACCGGCATGAGCGCCGCCGATGCGATCCGGACGCGGCTGTTCGCGCCGCTCGGGCTGACCGAGACATCGCTGCCGCCGCAGGACAACACGGCGCTGCCCGCGCCGGCGCCGCGCGGTTATCAATGGGGCACCAACGTGGAGACGATCGACGGCGACGCGCTGTCTCCCGCGCGCCAGGCCGCCGCGAAGAACGGCACGCTGCAGCCGACCGACGTGACGACGGTCAATACGTCGTGGGCATGGACGGCCGGCTCCGGCATCTCGACCGCGGCCGAACTGGGTGCGTACGTGCAGCGGATGGTCGGCGGCGGCTACCTGAATGCGGACCTGCAGGCGCAACGCCTCGCGAGCTGCACGCCGATCGATCCGTCGAATCCGGCGTCGGCGAGCTACTGCATGGGGCTCGCGAAGTTCGGCACGTTCTACGGGCACACCGGGGAAATACCGGGTTTCAATACGTTCGCGGGCTACGATCCGGCAACGAAGACGACGATCGTCACGTGGGCGAACACGGCGTCCGGCCCGGACGGACGCGCACCGGCCAACGAGATCGCACGGATCATCATGGCCGAGCTCAGCAAGGCGGCGGATGTGCCGAGCGAGGGGCGGCCTTGAGGGGAAGCCGTAGGGGGCCACCCGCGCGGGCAGTGGACTACGGCTGCGTCCAGGGTCGACCATGGGTCCGGGTTGCGTTGACGCCGCTATGATCGACCTGTCTCGCGGCGCCGCCCGGGGGGGAGAAGGAGCCTCCCATGAAGACGGTGACCGTGCCGCCAGGCGACGCCGGGCCGGCACGCACATCCGGTTAGCGCGGCACCCCCGCCGCGCTACTGCCCGATGCTGGTGAAGGTCGGCAGCAGCACGCGATACACGTGAATCATCGCCGGCCCGAGCAACACGCACATCAGCGCCGGGAAGATGCAGAAGATCAGCGGGAACAGCAGCTTCAGCGCGATCTTCGCGGCACGCTCCTCCGCGCGCATCCGCCGCCGCGTGCGCAGCATGTCCGAGAGCACGCGCAGCGATTCCGCGATGCTCGTGCCGAAGCGATCGGCCTGGATCAGCATCGCGCAGAACGATTCGATATCCTCGACGCCGGTCCGCAGCGCCAGGTTGCGCAGCGCGGTATCCTTCGTGAACCCGGAACGCATCTCGAGCAGCAGCAAGTCGAGTTCGCCCGCGACCACTTCGCTGCGAAAGCGCAGCTCCTCGCTCACCCTCATCAGCGCCGCATCGAGCCCGAGCCCTGCTTCGACGCATACGGTCAGCAAGTCGAGCGCATCCGGGAAGTCCTCGAAGATCACCTGCTGACGCTTCGCGATCCGGCGCCGGAGGATCACGTTCGGCACGTAGTAGCCGATCCCGGCGAGCGCCACGAGGACGAACGACAGCAGCATGCGTTGACCCGCGAGGCGGGTCGTGGCGAGCGCCAGCAGCGCAGCGCCCGGCAGCGCCAGCGCGAGTACCGTCTTCGCCGCGAAGTAAAGCGCGCCCGCGTTCGCATCGCGCCAGCCGGCATTCATCAGCCGGATCCGCAGCGGCGAGTTCTCCCAGCCCTCCTGCGGCAGCGACAGCCGGGAAATCGGTTTCGACAGCTCGACGAGTTTCGCGACCCAGTGCGATGTTTGCCCGCCGCCGTCGTTCGCACCGGTGCCGATGCCCACGCTCGCTCCGCTCGCCTGCTGGATCCGGCGCTCCATGTTGCGCGGTGCAAACAGCAGCATCGCGACCAGCACGCCGCCGGCGACGAAAAGGAACAAGCCGGCCAGCATCACGGTATGTACTACGCTCAGGTTTTGCATGACAGCCTCGATTCGGTTCGTGAAGCCCGGGACACGCGTCAGACGCGAATGCGGATGATGCGGCGAATCCACAGCAGGCCGAATGCCATCGACCCCAGCATCACGCCAACCATCTTGATGCCGGCCGGATCCTCCCAGAGCACCGACAGGAACTCGCGGTTCAACACCGCCATCATGCCCGCGGTACCGAACGGCAGCAGGCCGAGGATCCAGGCCGACAACCGCCCTTCCGCGGACAGCACGCGGACCTTGTCGAACAGCTTGAAGCGTTCGCGCACCAGCGACGCGATGCTGTCGAGCAGTTCGGCCAGGTTGCCGCCGGTCTCGCGCTGGATCAGCACCGCGATCACGAAGTAGCGCAGGTCATGGGCCGGCACGCGCGTGGCGAGGTTCACCAGCGCATCGTGCAGCGATACGCCGTAATTGATCTCGTCGAACGTGATCCTGAATTCACTGCCCATCGGATCGGGAAACTCCTCGCCGACCATCCCGAGCGCGCTCGTAAACGAGTGGCCGGAGCGTAGCGCGCGCGCGATCATGTCGCAGACATCCGGCAGCTGGCGCTCGAGCTTGAGCATCCGCCGGTTGCGATGCCGCATCACGTACATTACCGGGATGCATGCGGTCAGCAGCGCAATCGGCACCACGATGATCAGCGGCAACACGGTCAGGGTCAGGGCCAGCATCGTCGCCACCGGGAATGCGGCGCAGAGCGTGACCAGTTTCGCGACCGTCCAGTCGAGCCCGGACTGCTGCAGCAGGAGGTCCAGCGACTGCACGCGCGGCATGCGCAACAACAGCCGGTCGAACGGCTTCGACTCGTCGAGCATCCGCTTCTTGAGAATCGACAGCCGCTCCTGCTGCACGCTGCCGCCGGCCGACATCGCGCGCAGGCGCGACTCGATCCGGCGCGCCGCGGCACCGTGGCGCGTGTTCCACCATTGATAGACGCCTTCGATCGCGAGCACGACCGCGACGAAGGTGAGAATCACAAAACCGTAAAAGATCGAGTCCATGAGGCCTCCCCGGAATCAGACGACCGCGCGTCGTCACTTCGTCTCGTAACGCTGCGCCGGGTCGTACAGCGAATCCGGCAGGTTGATGCCGAACGCCTGCAGCCGCTCGGCGAACTTCGGCCGCACGCCGGTCGCGCAGAAGTGTCCGCGCACCGTGCCGTCGCGATCCATGCCGGTGCGCTTGAACGTGAAGATCTCCTGCATGTTGATGATGTCGCCCTCCATCCCGGTCAGCTCCTGGATGCTGACGATCTTGCGCTTGCCGTCGGTGAGCCGGGTGGCCTGAACCACCACCGAGATCGCCGACGCGATCTGCTGGCGCATCGTCTTCGGCGGCAGCGTCAGGCCGCCGACGCTGATCATGTTCTCGAGCCGGGTGAGCGCATCGCGCGGCGTGTTGGCGTGGATCGTCGCGAGCGAGCCTTCGTGGCCGGTGTTCATCGCATTGAGCATGTCGAGCGCTTCCGCGCCGCGCACTTCGCCGAGGATGATCCGGTCCGGCCGCATCCGCAGCGCGTTGCGCACGAGCGTGCGTTGCGTGATCTCGCCCTTGCCCTCGATGTTCGGCGGCCGCGTTTCGAGCCGCAGCACGTGCGGCTGCTGCAGTTGCAGCTCGGCCGCGTCCTCGATCGTCACGATCCGTTCGGATCGCGGAATGAAGCCCGACAGGATATTGAGCAGCGTCGTCTTGCCGCTGCCGGTGCCGCCCGACACGAGCACGTTCACTTTCGCCTGGGCCAGCGCATCGAGCAGTTCCGCCATCGGCGGCGTGAGGCTCTGATAACTCACGAGGTCGTCCATCTTCAGCGGGTTGACCGCGAAGCGCCGGATCGACATCAGCGGCCCGTCGATCGCCGACGGCGGAATGATCGCGTTCACGCGCGAGCCGTCCGGCAGACGCGCATCGACCATCGGAGTCGATTCGTCGATGCGGCGCCCGACCCGCGACACGATCTTCTCGATCACCTTCATCAGGTGCGCGTCGTCGTAGAACGTCACGTCGGTCAGCTCGAGCTGGCCGGCGCGCTCGACGTAGACCTGTTTGTACGTATTCACGAGGATGTCGGAGATGCCGGGGTCGCGCAGCAGCGCCTCGAGCGGGCCGAAACCGAACATCTCGTCGTACACGTCGATCGCGAGCTGGCGCCGCTCGATGTCGTTCGCGAGCAGGCGCTCCTCGTCGAGGATGCGCGAGATCAGCGCCGAGATTTCCTGCCGGACCTGTTCCTGCGGCAGGCGCGACAGACGCTCCAGCTCGACGCGTTCGAGCACCGCCAGGTGAATTTCGCGGCGCAGCTTCTGGTAGGCGTTGCGTACCGACGAATGCATCGCACCTGCCGGTTCGGTGCCCGCAGCCTGCGGCTGCGTCCGGTACAAGGACATCTGTTCGCGCAATGACATGATGGTTTCCCCGCAAGATTCACATGGACTTGAGTTTCGGCGTGGCCTTGCGGCCGAACAGCCGGGACATCAACGGTTCGCTGCTGGACGTGCCGTGCCTGGTGCGCACGTCCCCTTCGACGATCTGCTTCGCACACGCCTGCAACGCACGCGTGACCGCCGCGCCGCGCGCGACGCGCGAGGCCGGATGCCCCTGGTCGAGCGCTTCGCGCACGGTGTCGGCGTCGTCGGGTATCGTGCTGCTGGCGTGCAGGCCGAGCACTTCCTCGAGCGCGGCGCGGGACCGCTCGCTCGCTCGCGTCATCCGGTTCACCACCAGCCGCAACTGGTCGGTCGGGTAGCCGAGCGACACGAGAATCTCCAGCAGCCGGCGGCCCGCGCGCACGTGCGGCATCGTGGGCTGCAGCACGAGCTGGATCTGGTCGCTTCGATCCAGCGCGATCATCGACAGCGGATTGATGCTGACGCCGATGTCGAAGATCACGAAGTCGTAACGCGGCGCCGCGACGCCGAGGATCCATTCGAGCGCGTCCTCGCGCATCTCCGCGGCCTTCACCGGGTCGCCCGCGCCGGCGAGCACGTGAAACGTCGACGTCACGTGCGCGACGCTCGCGTCGAGAAACGCGCCGTCGAGCCGTTCGATCTGCGCGCACAGCTGCGGCAGCGTCGACGGCGGCGTCTCGTCGCTGACGAGGAACGCGGCATCCGCGAACTGCTGGTTCAGATCGACCAGCAGCACGCGGCGCTTGTGGCCTTCGGCGATCTCGTACGCGACGTTGCTCGCGGCGAAGCTTGTACCCGCGCCGCCCTTGCACGACATGAACGACACGAAGCGCGTATCGTCGCTGTCGCGCCGCGTGCTTTGCGCGGCCGCGCGTTCGAGCGCGCGGGCGAGCGCCGCGGGGTCGATCGGCCACTGCAGCACGTCGCGCGCGCCGGCGCGCATCGCGTCCAGCAGCACGTGCGGAGCCGCATCCGCGGTCACCAGGATACCGGTCAGGCCCGGGTGCAGCCGGCAGATCCGCTCGAGCGCCGACAGCTCGGCCGCGTCGGTCGTCGCGCCGTCGATCAGCAGGATGTCGAACGAATCGAGCCCGTCGGTTCGATGCTCGATCTGGGACGGCCGTCCGTGCGCGCGCGTCACGCGATAGTGTCCGCTGTCGGTGACCAGGCGCGCGATCTGCGTGAGCCGGGCGGTATCGTCGGCAGCTACGAGGATATTGATCATGACTGTGCCTCGTCGGTTCGATTATTGACAGGCGCTTCCGCCCGTCGACGAATTCAGGCTTTCCCGCGACAGCGTGGTGGTGAACGACGGCATCGTGATCGCGACGTTCGCGATCGGAATCATCGTCCTGACCGTCACGTTGGTGATGCTGACCGTCACGAACGAACAGGAGCTCACGTCGCAGCCCGACGGCGTGTAGCTCACCGACACGTTCGCGTTCGACAGCATCGGCATCAGCGACTTCACGCGTTTCGCAACGCCGGCGGCGTTCACGTCGCAGACGATCGCCGTGCGTGCGCCGAGCCGGAGGGCCTCGGTCGCGGTGTTCCAGTAGAACAGCACGCGCCCGAATTCGAAGATGCCGATCAGCAGCATGATCAGGATCGATGCGATCAGCGCGAACTCGACGATCGTGGCGCCGCGTTGGGCGCCACGGCGCGACAGCGGAAAGGGGCGCGCGTTCATGACACTTGCCTCATCACGGTGACGATGTTGCCGAAGGTGATCGAGGACAGTCCCGGGTAGGCCGGAATCGGCTGGTACTGGTAACCCTTCACCTTCACCTCGACGATGTTGATGCTGCCGGTCGCCGTGCCGCTTGCCGCGTTGTTGGTCGAGTCGTACGTCGGCAGGTTCGCGAACTGCGACGGGTCGGACGCGTCGGCGCAATCGGGCGAATGCGCGGCGTCGCAGACGATCACCATCGACGTCGTGAGCCCCGGCACCAGCTCGGTGCCGGCGGAGCCGCAGGTGGTGCTGCCGTACACGACGAGGCACTGCGCCGCCGCGAGCGGATACGCACTGTCGGTCGGCAGATAGACCGACAGGTAGCGCGCCGCGTCGCGCGTCGCCTTGGTAATGGTTTCGTACTGGTAGATCGCGCGGCCGAACTCGGCCACGCCGGTCGCGAGCAGGATCATCGGCATCAGCACGAGCGCGAATTCGACCGCGGCGACACCGCGCATGCGTGACCGGCGAATCGGGAGCCTTTTCATGATCGCGTCTCCTCTATTGAACGAGCATCGGCACCTTGATGCCTGCCGGGCTGCCGCTGCCCGGCAGGCCGTGCGTCGCGCACGGCGTGGTGCCGGAGGCCGTCGAGCCGAGGTATTCGAGGTGTGCCACGATCCCGCCGGAGCCTGGGCTGAACGGCAGCGGATCGAGCATCAGCACACAGTCCCACTGCGTGACGTGCAGCTTTTTGCTTGCCCCGTTCAGCGTCGAGCAGTCGCCCTCGGGGGCAAGCGCGACCCGGCGGTCGCCGCCATACGTCTGGTAGTTGCCGGCCGTAGCGGTCCCGTTGGTCGCGATGCCGCTGCCGGCGGGCGGCGTGCCGTCGCCCTGGTACGACTTGAAGCTCGCGCGATCGAGCACGAACTGCGCGTAGGCGTCGCCGACGATGCCCGCGGTTCCCGGCGGCCCGTAGTTCGGGCCGACGTATGCATAGCCGGTGAAGTCCGGCTGTCCGCTCGAGCCGTTGGCGCCGTTCGTGTAGATGCCGAAGCGGGTATTCCAGGCGCGCAGCGACGCGGACTTCAGGCCAGTCGAACCAAGGTCGGGCGGCGACGTGATGCTGCAGGTATTGCCGGACAGTTCGCTGGCGATGGTCGGCTCGTTCGTCGAGCCGTCGAGCGCCGCCCAGCCGAAGTTGCCGGGCCCGTATGTCGTCGACGAACCGGACAGCGACGAGATCCAGTCGCCGACCTTGTACGGCGTGGCGGCCGCCGCGCGGCACACGAACACCGGAATCGCACAGGTCGTCTGCCCGGCGCCGACCGTCGCGATCGCGCTCGCCGCGACCTGGGCCGCGTTCGCGACCTGCACGCCGGGAATCGTGTTGAGCACCTCGATGAACCAGTGCGCGATGTTGCTCAACTGCGCGGTGCACTTCACGTACTTGATGTTCGCCGGCGTGGTGACCGCCGTCTTGGTCAGGAACGGATTGGTCAGCGAATCGCTGAACGTGACGTTCGAATCCGTCTGCATCTGTACCGCGTTCTGCTGAAAGAACGCGAAATTCGAGTGGCCGGCGGCGATGCCGTCCGCTTCCGAGACCTGCAGGCTGATGGCCGACGTAAGGTCGCGCGCAGCGGACAGCGCGCATGCGTCGGCGCTGTTCTGCAGTTCGCTGCGCGTGACGTACAACTTGCCGAGGTCCAGCGCGAGACCGACGAACCCGATCATCACCGCCAGTGCGAGACCGACGATGATCGCGACGGCGCCTCGCTGGTGATGCATACCGCGACGCGTGAGATTCGGATGACGAGCTGCGCTGGACATGGCGTTCTCCCTGAGCTTGCCTGCGTGTTACTGCGCCGACTTGCCGATCCCGATCACGAATGCATTGGCTTTCGGCTCGGGCTGCTTGAACGACTTTTCATAGTTGTCGAGTGCGGACGCGGCGGCGCTGCCGTTGACCCCCGGGTTCGATGCCGCGTGTTCGGCGGCATGCGGATCGATGATCTGGGCTTGCGTGACGGCGCGGACCGAATCGCCGAAGCGGGTGTCCCACACCGGCGTCGACGACATGCAGCCGGCGAGCGCGAACGCGAGCGGGACGGCGAGCGCCGCGCGGCGCACGAATACGAGGTAGGCGGATTTCATGAGCTTCCCCTTGAATGGCTTCAACGATCGGTGGACTGGCGTTCCGTGCCCGCCCGCGCGACCTGCGCGTGCGCGGCGGCCTGCAAGCTGTGCGTCGAACGCGGCGCAGGTATTGCCGGCGCGGCGGAACCGGCGGCCGCGAGACGCGCGGCAGCCGCTTCGATGCGCGCGATCCGCGCCGGTGGCCCGGGGCCGCATCGGCCTGCGGCTGCGACTGCTGTTGCGGCTGCGACTGCGGTTGCTCTTGCGGCTGCGCGGCCGGCGCCGGTTCGGCGTCACCGCTCCTGCCGCGTCGCCGCCGCGGCCTTCTCGGCTGCGCCGGCACCGGCGCCGGTGCATCGGCGGGCTGCGGCGCACGCGGGTGCGGCAGTGCGGCGGCCGGTGCGGCCGGCTCAGCCGATGCGGCCCGGAGCAGTGCGGGAGCCGGCGTCTGCGGTGCATCCATCGCGCCGCTCGCCGTTGTGCGCCCGCCCGGCGGACACCCTTGCGGCCTTCCATGTTGCCGGTCGCATACACGTCGGCTTCGTTCGGCTTCGAGAAGCTGTCGGTCGGCAGCGGCACGTCGGCGGTCTGCAGCGGCCTCACCAGGTGCGGCGTGATCACGAAGATCAGTTCGGTGCGATCCTGCTGGAACGACGTGCTGCGGAACAGCGCGCCGAGCACCGGTACTTCACCGACACCCGGGATCGCCTTCAGCGCACCGGTCCCGTTGTCCTTGATCAGCCCGCCGATCGCGAACGACTCTCCGTCGCCCATCTGGACCGTCGTCGACGCGCGCCGCGTCGTGATCAGCGGCAGGATCGACGTGCCGCCGATGTTGGACGCGCTCAGCGTCACGCCCGTCTGCGACAGTTCGGACACTTCCGGCGCGACCTTCAGGCTGATCCTGCCGTTCCCGAGCACCGTCGGCGTGAACTTCAGCGCGACGCCGAATTCCTCCTCCTGCAGCGTGATCGACGACGTGCCATTGCCGCTGCTTTGCGGCACCGGGATGAAGATCCTGCCGCCGGCGAGGAACGTCGCCTCCTGGCCGCTGATCGTCACGAGATTCGGTTCCGCGAGGATCTTGACGAGGTTGTCGGTGTTCTGCACATCGGCCGCGATGCTGAACGGCCTGTTGTTCGCCTTGTTGAACACCGCGCCGCTTGCGACGCCCGCGAGCAGGTTGCTGACGAGCGCGCCGCTCCACGAGCCGAAGCCGCCCTGGATGTTGAACGCGCTGCCCATCTGGTTGATCAGCGTCTTCGACACTTCGGCGACCTTCACCTCGAGCATCACCTGCTGCGGCGACGTGACGGCCAGCATGTTCAGCACGCCGGCGCCCTTGCCGCCGCCGTCGCCGGCGCTGTCGCTGTACGCACGGGCGATCTGCACCGCCTGCTGCGCGGCCTGCGAGTTCGATACGTTGCCCGCCAGCACGATCGTGCCGGCGGCGGTCGATACGTGAATGTCGTGTTCGTTCGGCATCAGCTGCATCAGCGACGCCTGCAGGCCGCCGGCGTCCGCGCCGACCGCCACGTCGATCACGCGGCACGCACCGCTGCGCCCCTGCACGATCATGTTGGTCGTGCCGACCGACAGCCCGAGGATGTACAGCGTCTGCGGCGACACCATCGTCGCCTGCGCGACGGCCGGGTTGCCGATGGTCCGGTTGCGGACCGGCTCCGGCATCGGCACCAGCAGCGACTTGCCGAGCGGCACGCTGACGCTGGTCGACTCGCGTACCGCGCCCACGCAGTTCGGCCCGCGCAGCGGCCCCGGCGCCGCGGCGGGCGCGGCGGCCGGAGTCGGCGTCATGCTGATCGTCATCTGCATCGGCCCCTTGGCGGCCGCCGCCGGCGCGGCGGCACCGCCCTTCATCAGCGCGGCCGATTCGGCGGCTTCCTGGGCCAGTGCGCTGTATACGGTCAGCGTTCCGGCACAGAGGATCGCGGCCATCATCGCGCCCCGTGCGATACGCGTGCGCACCGGGCCGGTACCTGAATGTTGCGGATTGATCTTCATTTCGTCTGATCCCCCGAGTGACCGGCGAGGCGCCGGTTGTCGACTTTCAAGGCCGCCGTGCCCTGACGGCGGCCGATCTGGTTAATGTGGTTATTTGCACGTGTTCTACGAATTCAGAAACATTCGACGCTGCCGTGTACCCCGGTCAGCACGCCGACGCAATCGCGGCGTGCTCCCGGTGCCGCATGGGATGCGACACGCACGCGCACGGTCTTCACCGGCGCGGGTGCGGGCGCTTCGGGTACCGGTGCCTTGCCGAGCAGCGTGAGCTTGGTCGCGCCGTCGGTGGTCAGCGTCTTCTGGTCGACCTGATTGCGCAGCACGAGCGACAGCGTGCCGACACTGCGCGCGAGGTCGAGGCGCTCGGCCTGGTCGGGCGTGACTTCGAGCGTCACCGCGTTGACGACCTTCGGTGCGGTGTCGTCGCGGCTGACCTGCTGCGCGACGGCCAGCACGAGGATGTGCTCGAGCACGATCTTGGAGATGCTCTGCCCGTCGGTCTTGCCTTGCTGTTCCTGCGTGTTGACGATCACGTCGACGTAGTTGCCCGGCAGCGCGAAGCCCGCGACGCCGACCACGTCGTTCACCCGCACGGTGATCGCGCGGCTGCCGTCGGCGATCACCGCGGACAGCCCGCCCTTCGTGCCGACCGGCGCGAGCTTCGACTCGATCACCGGCTCGCCGCGGGCGAGGCTCGTGCGCACGACGCGCCCTTCGAGTTCCTTCGTGTCGGTGAACGCGCCGGTCGGCACGCTGCCCGACGGCCAGCTCACCATATGGATCTGGTTCGGCCCGAGCGGCTCGCCCAGGTTCAGGTCGGTGGTCGCCACCGCGACCGACGTGATCGAGCTGCTGGAGGTATTCATCAACCAGCGGGACGCGAACACGACCGCGGCAAGCCCCGCGACCATCGCGACGATCAGCATCATGAGCGCTCGACTGTTTTTCATGGCAATGCTCCTCAACGAATCGTGAAAGAAACGGCTCAACCGGTTACGTGCGTGCGACCGCCGTGGTCGGCAGGCGGCAGATACACGCCGTCGCGCTCGGGCGCCGTGCCGAAATAGCTGGCCCATGCGTCGTGCAGCGCGTCGTGCGTCACTTCGAGCGGATCGCCGCGATACCGCGCGCCGGCGGCGACGAGGCGCAGCAGATCCATCGGGAAGCATGCGAGATAGGCCTTGCCGGTCGGCAGGTGCAGCCGGTGCAGCAGATAGTCGAATGCGTCCTGCGTCGATACCAGGCCGAGCGACGCACATGCGGCGTCGAACACCGCGCGGTAGTGGTCGATCGACAACGCGCCGACGTGAAGCTTGGAGCCGAGCCGGCGCAGGAACGCGTCGTCGGCGAACTGCTCCGGCGCCAGGTTGCTCGAGAACACCGGCCAGACGTCGAACGGCAGCACGAAGCGGTTGCCGGACTCGAGCGTCAGGAAATCGACGCCGCGATCGAGCGGGCGCAGCCAGCGGTTGAGCAGGTCGCGCGGCTCGACACGCTGGCGGCCGAGATCGTCGACGATGTACATGCCCATGTTCGCCTTCATGTGCGGCGGCGCCTGGTAGAAGCCCGCCGCGTCATCGCGGCGCAGGTCGAGCTCGTCGAGCGTCAGCTCGCCGCCGGACATCACGACCGGCCGCTCGCACAGGCGCCAGCGGCGATCGACCGATTGGCCGTCCGCTTGCGCTGCCGCATCGACATGCACGAGTGGGTCGTAGATCTGGATCACTTCGCCGGCGGCGCAAATGGCGTACGGCACCGGCACGTGGCCGCCCATCAGCGCGCCGAGCCGCTCCGCGAGGAACGTCTTGCCGCTGCCGGCCGGGCCGTAGATCAGAAGCGGACGGCCGGAGTTCAGCGCGGCGGCCGCCGAATCGAGGATCGCCGTATCCATGACGACGCCGTCGAAGATGGCCCACACGTCGTTCTGGGCCACGCGCAGCTTGCGCACCGAATGGGAGGACACGCAGTCGAGATACGCGTCGAGCGTCACCGGCGCAGGGCCGCTGTAGCTGCTGCGCGCGCGCTCTTCGAGCGCGGCCAGGCGGCCTGCCTCGGTCAGGCGGAACGTCACGTCGAGGTCCGTCTTGCCGCGATGGGTCAGTTCGACCAGATGCTCGCGCACCAGGAACGCGAAGATGTCGTCGAGCACGGCGAGCGGGAGACAGTGACGCTCGATCAGGTCGCCGTAGGACGGGCGGCCGAGCACCAGCGTCGACTTCAGCACGAGCCCTGCGATGAACGCCTGGCTCAGTCCGGTTTCCTCGAGCGAGCGCGGCGCCGCCGGCAGTTGCGCGCCCGGCTTCGCGTGCGCCTCCCGCATGGGCGACGGAAGCGGCAGGTGTGCAACCTGCGCGTCGCGTCTCGGTTCGGTGGGATTCGTGTTCATGTTCGGTCCATCCTCGTTGCAGGTTCGGCGCGCTACGCGCACGATACGAACAGCATGCCCAGCGTGCCGGCGGCAATCGCCACGCCATACGGCAACGCACCGACCGACGCGAACTCCACGGGGCCGTCGGTTGCCCCTGCACGCGCCCCGGACGCGCGACGCGCGATCAGCGCCACGACGTTCGCCCACATCTGGCGCACGCGTCCGCGCAGCAGCGCGAAACCGATCGCGCCGATCCCGCCGGCCAGAAAGGCGGCCAGCACGATGTAGAACGTCATCTGGGCGCCGACCCACGCGCCGATCGCGAGCATCAGCTTCACGTCGCCTGCGGCCATCCCGCGCAACAGATAGAACGGCAGCAGCAGGCCGAAGCCGGTCGCGGCGCCGGCAAGCCATGCGAGCGCACCCGCCTGGATGCCGTGCAGCGCGCACTGGGCAACCAGCGCACCGGCCAGCCCGAGCGCGACGAGCCGGTTCGGGATGCGTCGGCTCGTGATGTCCGTGCTGGCCGCGACGACGACGAGCAGCGTCACGCACAACGGGACCGGGTAAGGCAGCGCGGCAGGCAACATGGCGAACCTCGACGGGATGTAATGATCAGGATCACTGACCCAGTGCGGTATTGACCGCCGCGGTCACGATCGACGCGATCGCGTTGTACATGTCTTCAAGCGAACCCTTCAGTACGACCACGCTTCCCAGCACGATGGTGGCGAATACTGCCGCGATCAGCGCATATTCGATCGACGTCACCCCCTGCTCGTCGGCGATCCATCGCGATACCGCTACCGCACATCCCCTGGTCCGCATGACGACCTCCGATTCGGTTGATCAAGAGAGCGGGGGAGACTCGAGCAGTGCACCGGCCGAGTCATCCGCCGTTCGGTTCATTCGACATCCGTTGGTTGGGTGTCCGGCCCTGATCGAGCGACGGGATGACGACGAACGGGCCGGACTCACCGTTCGCCGCCCCGCCATTCAGATGGCCGCGTTGAGGTCGTCTGCGATCGTGTTGAACACGGTCTTGAGATCGTTTCCGACCAGCGTCAATGCTGCAACGAGGCCGACTGCGATCAGCGCGGCGATCAGGCCGTATTCGATGGCCGTCACACCTTGCTCGTCTTGGACGAAACCGCGGACTTTCTGGATGAACGTGGACATGGCTAATCTCCTTTCGCACTACTATTGAAATCCCGTTGTCGGGTATCGACGCGGGGAGCTGGCACTACCGGCACAACGGCACAACAAATGGATTCGGATGCGGCGCTCAGCGACGGACACGGCAGGGTACGAGCCTGGCCGGGCGAACGATTGTCGGTGGGCTGATGCGTGCGATATCCATGCGCGCTGCGATCTGGCGAATGGCGCGATCGAGCAGAGCGAGAACGGCGCAACGACCGCCCCGTGCATGGATACGGATTGAACGGATGACGCAAGCGCGTCGATGCTGCTGCGGATATGCTTCGCGGCATGCGAGCCGCGACGTGCTCTGGTCTTTCATTTTTATTCCCCAAATGCTGTCATGTGATTCTTGTTGCGCGGACGATGCCGTCGCCTATTCGCTCGGTCGACGTTTCCGGCGGTTTTCACGGCCTGGGCGGCGTATTCCCCGACGCGCCCTCGATCCGTTGCTTTCCGCAGGTGATTGAGTCCGGTCTTGTCAGCCTGTTGCTTCAACCGGTCGTTCATCACGTCGTCGACTTTCGTGCGGACCTTGACGCAAAGAGCAGGCCAGCCAGAAGGAAATCCAGACGCAGCAAGGGTTCCGGCGATCCCCCCGTCAGTCGTGTTTCGGCGCGCTGCACAAAATGTTTCAGATTTGATATACGCACGCAGGCCGGCCCGGGATGCCGGCGGGGCGCCGCCGTGCTGTGCAAGGGCACCCAAAAATTTTCTCGGGATTTTCCCGAATCCATGCAGCCCGTCGCCCGACACGAATTCCGCACACCGCCGGACCGGCGAAAAACCCGGAATGTTTCAAGCGAGAAACATCATTTGCGCCGCTACGGTTTTCTCAGACGTGAAAACCCCGTTTTCCGCGCTGTCGCTGCCGAATCGATATCTCACGATTCAGCCCGCGGTTTGCGTCACGCGATTTTTTCTCCAACAATGCATTCACCGGACAGCGCCATCGAACGCGATTCGATCCGGATACACAGCAACACAAAAAGGCTGCGGCAGAGAAGCAGCCTTCACCGCAAACGGGGCATCATGTACACAGCCAATCGTGGAGTGCGCTATCGCGCCAAACGCTGTGCTCAATGGCTGACAGCCGACCGGATCATTCCGTACAGCTGCATCATGCTGATGCTGTGTGTTGGATTCCTGATCACCTGGGGCTTCGTGACGGATGCCTTCACGTCACAGACCACCGCACGGCCGGGTGTCGACTTCTCCGTCTTCTGGACCGCGTCGCAGCTCGTGCTGCAAGGCAATGCCGCCGCGATCTACGATCCGGTCCTCTTCTCCCATGCCGAGGTAGCGCAATTCGGTGCCTACATAGGCCACCAGTCGCTGCCCTGGCTTTATCCGCCGACGATGCTGCTGTTCATCGCGCCGGTCGCCCTCGTGCCTTTCCTGCCCGCGTATTTCCTCTTTTTTGCGGGCAGTCTTTTATGCTATGCGTACGCAGTCCTGCGACTGTCGGGTCTGCGTGCGCACCTGCCCGCTCCGCGCGCCGCCGCGCTCGTCGTGCTCGCCTACTCCGGCGTGTTCGCGTCCGTCCTGTACGGGCAGAACAGCATCCTGACCGCCGGCATCGCCGCATTCGCGCTGCATTTCCTCGGCCGACGCCCGATCGTCGCCGGCGTGCTGATCGGGCTGCTCGCCATCAAGCCGCAACTGGCGGTGGTGTTTCCGTTCGTGCTGGTCGCGACCCGCTCGTGGCGCACATTCGCGTCGGCAGCGATCACCACGGTGCTGTTCACCGTGGCCGGCATTGCGCTGACCGGCACCAGCTCCCTGCACGGCCTGGCTCAGGCGATGTCGATCGTGCGCGGCATGCATTTCACCCTTCCTGCCTACTGGTTCGTTTCGCCCACGACGTTCGCGGCGCTGCGGCTTGCGGGCGCATCGATTCCGGTCTCGCTCGCCGCCCAGGCCGCCGTCGGGCTGCTCGCAATCGCCGCCGCCGTCCAGGTGTGGCGTCGCACGGCCGACATTCGGCTGCGCGGCGCGGCGCTGGTGATCGCCACGCTGTTGACGACCCCCTATCTGTGGCATTACGAACTCGCGTGGCTCGGCATCGCGTTCTTCTGCGTGATCGCCCACGGGCTCGACGAAGGCTGGCTGCCGGGCGACCAGATCGTGATCGTGCTCGCGTGGCTGCTGCCGATATTCGAAGTATTCAACCGGATCACGAAGCTGCCGCAGATCGGCCCGGTCGTGCTGCTCGCCGTCCTGTTCGTCGTCGTGCGTCGCTCGACCCTTGCGTCGGGGAATGCGTGATGAGATCGCCGCGCTCCCTTCTGCACGTCGATTCGGTGCTCGACGCACATCCGGAACTGCCGATCGCCGGCCCGCGCCGGTTCCCGCACTGGCTCAATCGTGATCGGGTCCGCCTCTATGCGGCAGCGGTACTGCTGACCGAGTTGCTGTTCCTCTGCGTCTACCTCGCACGCGTGCATTGGTCGCATACGGCCGCTCCCGATCCGCTGGCGATGGATTTCTCGCCGATCTGGAGCGCTGCACGGCTCGCCGCGCACGGCCACGCGATCGACGCGTGGCATTTCCCGTCGCTCTTCGCGATCGAGAAACTCGCGATTCCGACGATGAATGCCGCGGACGGTTCGCTGCCGTGGCTCTACCCGCCCACGATGCTGCTGTTCGTGCTGCCGCTCGGCTGGCTGCCGTACATGTTCGCGCTCGTCCTGTGGATCGGCGTCACCTACGCGCTGTTCGCGGTGACGATCCGCGCGACCGTGCAGCGCGACGCGGCGCTGCTCTGCGCGCTCGCGTTCCCCGGCGCGTTTCTCGCGGTGATCGTCGGACAGACGAGCCTCCTGACCGCGACGCTCGCCGGCTGCGGGCTGCTGATGCTGAATCGTCGTCCGGTCATCGCCGGCATCTGCTTCGGATTGCTGACGATGAAGCCGCAAATGGCGATCCTGTTCCCGCTCGCGCTACTGTGCGCCGCTCAATGGCGCGCGCTGGCCGCGTGGGCGGCAACGATCGCCGGCGGCTGCGCGCTGTCGACGCTCGCGTTCGGCCTCGGCGCGTGGTTCGCATTCGCACACGGAATTCACGACGCAGCGCAGCTCGTCGGCGCCGGCCACGCACGGCTCGCGCGCATGCCGACCGTCTTCGCGCTCGCCACCCTCGCCGGCTGGCCCGCCTACGTCGCGCGCGGCCTGCAGCTGCTGTCGGCCGCGACCGCCGCGATCGCCGTCGTGTACGCATGGCGCGGCGCGTGTTCGTACGCGCTGCGTGCCGCGACGCTCGCCTGCGCGTGCCTGATCGTCAGCCCCTATCTGTACGACTACGACCTGACCTGGTACGGGCTCGTGATCGCATGGTACGCACGCTATGCGTGGACGCACGGCTGGCGGCGCTTCGATCGCGAATGGCTGCTGCTGATGTGGGTGATGCCGCTCGCCGGCCTCGTGCTGGTGCCGCATCTGTCGTTCCAGTTCATGCCGCTGGTCACGCTGGCCTCGCTGGCACTGCTCGTCAGCCGGATTGCACAAGAAAGGCACGACGTGCCGTCGATGCCCGACGCACGCGACAACTCGACCGAGACCGGCTTCCCGCATCCGGTCCGCTCACACCACCGCCCGGCGCACGGACTGCGCCGCAGCGGCCGCCCGACCTTCGGCGTCGGCCGCTGACACGTCATCACAGGGGACCCATCATGCGCGAACCGCTCTACACACCGCTCGTCTCGCTGGTCGTACCGTTCTACAACGAAGGCGAAGCCGTCGAACGCTTCTTCGACGTCGTGATCCCGCTGATGGCCAGCCTCGACGCGATCCGCTTCGAGATCGTCTGCGTGAACGACGGCAGCCGCGACGACACGCTCGACCGCCTGATCCGCGCGAGCCTGAACGACCGCCGTGTGCGCGTGATCGATCTCACGCGCAACTTCGGCAAGGAAGCGGCGCTGACCGCCGGTCTCGACGAAGCGGCCGGCGACGCGGTGATCCCGCTCGACGCCGACCTGCAGGATCCGCCGAGCCTGATTCCGGTGATGCTCGAGCACTGGCGCGACGGCGCGGAAGTCGTCGCCGCGAAGCGCAGCAACCGCGCGTGCGATTCGTTCGCGAAGCGCACCGCCGCCGCGATCTACTACCGCGTGCACAACGTGCTGTCGGACGTGAAGCTGCCGGAGAACGTCGGCGACTTCCGGCTGATGGACCGCAAGGTCGTGAACGCGCTGCGCAGCCTGCCCGAGCGCCATCGCTTCATGAAGGGGCTGTTCGCATGGGTCGGCTACCGGACCGTGATCGTCGAGTACCAGCGCGACGCGCGCAGCGCCGGGCATTCGAAGTTCTCCGGATGGAAGCTGTGGAATTTCGCGATCGAAGGGATCACGAGCTTCAGCACCGTGCCGCTGCGCAGCTGGACCTACATCGGCCTCGGCATCGCCGCGCTCGCGTTCCTCTACGGCGCGTTCATCGTGGGACGCACGCTGCTGTTCGGCAATCCGGTGCACGGCTACGCGTCGCTGCTGTCGGTCGTGCTGTTCATCGGCGGCATCGAGCTCATCGGCATCGGCGTGGTCGGCGAATATATCGGACGCATCTACGACGAATCGAAGCAACGTCCCGTCTATCTGATCCGCCGCCGCTACCAGACGCAAGGCAAGGTGGTCGAGCTGCCGGTCGCGCGCGATACGCGCCGCGCGGCCGCACGCCGCCGCGTCCAGCCGGCCCGCATGCGGGTCGGCGCCCGCTGAATCGGTGCAGCCGGCGATGTTCGCACTGCTCTACGCCGAGCGCGTGCGGCTGGTGCGCTTCGGCCTGTCCGGGCTCTGCTCGACCGCGCTGCACGTGCTGATCGCGTCCGCACTGTACGCGCTGTTCGATGCGACGCAAGTGATCGCGAACGCCGTCGCGTTCGTCGGCGCGACGGCGTTCTCGTATCTCGCGAATACGCTGTGGAGCTTCTCGTCGACGGTGCACTCGCGCAACCTGGTGCGCTATCTGACCGTGGCGCTGGCCGGCTTCGCCGAAACGATGGCGCTCGCGCGCGCCGCCGAACTGCTCGACGTACCGCGCGGCTGGGCCATCGTCGCGATCGCGCTGCTGATCCCGCCGACGATGTTCGTACTGCACCGGGTGTGGACGTATCGGTGAATCCTTCACGCCGGCATCGCGACATGTGATTCCGGCGATCGCAAACGCGCAATCGATACAAGGTCCGCCGGCGCGGCCGGCTGCATGCCGTCGTGACATCGATCGCCGAGCCATTCCACGCATCGCGACGAACGCATCCGCATCGGATTGCGTCGTCGGGGAGCAGGCCCGGTTCATCGCGAAGCCGGTCGCCGAATGCACATGACGATGTCGAGCATCGCGTTCGGGACGGCCCGCGGTAGGGTCGAAGCATTCATCGATCCGTCACGGAACCATCGCACCCGAGACGAGCGATGCCTGCTAGCATGGCGCGTGGCCTGTCCGAATCGCGAGGCTGCCGGCAACATGTCGCGCGGCGGTGCGGGTCGCGCCGTCGCATCCGTGTCGGTCATGCCGCGGCACGTCGACGCGGACGCTTCCCGCGGCACGCATCGTGCGCCGCCATCATTCGCCTTCCACCCGACGGCCGGCTTCGCCGCATGCTGTCGCGCGCGCCGCCGGCACGAGATCCGTCCATGCCCAGGAAAAAATCCAGCCTCTGGCTACGGCCTTTCGACCTGTTGACCGCCGCGACGCGCGCGCGGCCCAAAAGGAAGACCGCCAATCCGGCGCCATCGGCGAAGCGCCCCGCCACCGCACGCACCACGCGTCAGGCCCGCGCACCGGCGCCCGCCGCCCGCACATCGCCGCGCCAGGCACCCGGCACGTGGCTGCGCTCGTTTCATTCCGCGCGCCCCGCCGCCGGCCAGCTCGTCAACCATCTTGCGTACGCGCTGTACCTGCCCGCCGTACCGGCGACGACCGACGGCCTGCCCGTCGTCGTCATGCTGCACGGCTGCAAGCAGACCGCCGAGTCGTTCGCCGCTGGCACCCGTATTTGCCACGTCGCGGAGCGCGCCGGATTTGCCGTGCTGTTTCCCGAACAGGCGAAGACCGCCCACGCCCATCGCTGCTGGAACTGGCATGGCGATGCGTCGCAGTCGGAGGCCCCGGCGATCGCATCGCTCGTCGACGCGATCGTGCGGGAGCGCGGGTTCGATCGCGACCGTGTCTATCTGGCCGGCATCTCGGCCGGCGCCGGGCTGGCCGCGCGTCTGGCGCTCGACTTTCCCGATCGCTTCGCGGCCGTCGGCCTGCACTCCGGGCCGGCCATCGCGCCGCCGTTGTCGACGATGGCCGCGATGAGCCTGATGCGCCGCGGTCTGCGCGACGATCCGATACGCGTCGTCGATGCCTGCGTCGACGGGCGCGCTTATCCGGGCATGCCGGCACTCGTCGTGCACGGCGGACTCGATACGGTCGTCGCCGAGCAGAATGCGCTGCAGCTGGGAGTCGCGTTCGCGCGGATCAATCGGCTCGTCGACGCACAGGGTGAGCTGCGCGTCGGCGAGCAACATACGTACGCGCACGACGATGCGGATTACACCGACTATCTGCGCGGCGGCACGCTGATCGTGCGGGTCTGCATCGTGCGCCGCCTGGCGCACGCGTGGAGCGGCGGCGATCCGCGCGAAGCATTCCACTCCGCGACCGGGCCGGACGCGACCGCGATGTTCTGGAATTTCTTTCGAAGGCGGCGGCGCAAGCGGTAGCGGAGATGCGCATTCGACGCGCCCCTCTGCGCGACACGCATCGGTGCATCGATGCCGATGCCGATGCCGATGCCGATGCCGATGCCGATGCCGATGCCGATGCCGATGCCGATGGGCATCATCGATGCGAACGAGAAGACAAATGCCCTCGCCGATGCCCAGCCAACGTGCGCCACATCACCTGGCCGAACCGCGACGACAGCCACGCTCGAGCGCACGCTCCAACCGTTGCATCAACCCGGCTGACGCCGCGCTACCGCGCGCCGCCCTCCTTGCGCGCGTCCGTCGCCGCGAGCACGTCGGACAATTTGAGAACCGGACAATGCGCACCGGCGCTGGCAACGGCGTCCCGGTAGGTGTCCGTGACCGCGCTCGCAATGGCATGTGCCGCGTCGACGCCCTCCGCCATCGCCGAGTAGTAGGACAGATCCTTGAACGCGTTCGCCATATGAAACGGCAGGCTCGACGTGTCGCCGGTCTGCAGGAACGGCAGCAGTCGGTTCAATGCCGCCCCGCCGCCACCGCCGTTTGCGAGCACGTCGGCGAGCACCGCCGTGTCCACGCCCGATCGCTTCGCACAGGCGACGGCTTCCGACAGCAATGCAATGGTCCCGAGCGACACATAGTTGTGCAGCAGCTTCATGCTGTGACCGGCACCGAGATCGCCGACGCGCGTGATGTTTTCCGCGAAACACGCGAGCACCGGACGCACCTCGGCGAACAACTCGGGCGTCGCGCCGACCAGCAGATTGAGCCGCCCCTCGTGCGCTTCCTTCGCGCCGCGCGTCATCGGCGCGTCGACGAGCCGGCCGCCGGCTGCTTCGACGAGCCGCGCCATCCTGACGGTCGAATCCGGCACGGCAGTCGAGCAATCGATGACGATCGCGTTGTCCTTCAACCCGGCCAACACGCCCTGCTCACCGGTGAGGACCGCCTCCACCTCCGGCGAACCCGTCACGCAGAGGATCACGATGTCCGCTTCCAGCGCCAGCTCGCGCGCCGTCCTCACGGTCCGTACGCCGCCGCGCAGCAGCTCGTCGAGCGGCTGGTTGCCGGGATGCTCGACGACCGTGAGCGGATAACCGTGTTTCAGCACGTTGCGCGCGATGCCGTGCCCCATCAAGCCGACGCCGATCAGGCCAATCTGCTGTTTCATGTAATTTCCGTCAAAAAGGAATGGCACCGCGGCGCAGCGGCCGCGGCAAAATGGACAGCCCTTATCGATCGACCAGGCGTGCCGGCAAGACCATCGTGAGCATCAGGCCGAGCAACAGGCAGCCGACCATCAGGAACAGCGGCGCGGCAAGACCGCCCGACACCTGCTTCAGATAGCCGACCGCATAGGGTCCGAAGAAGCCGCCGAGGTTGCCGAACGAACTGATCACGGCGATGCCCATCGACACCGATGCGGTACCGAGTGCGGTGGTGGGCATGCTCCAGAACAGCGGCGGAAACGAGATGAGTCCGGCGTTCGCGATGCAGAGCGCGAACATGCCGAGCCACAGGTGGTCGCGCCAGATGACCGACAGCGCGAGCCCGGTTGCGCCCATCAGGAGGAGCGCCGCAACGTGCAGGCGCCGGTGGCCGCGACGGTCCGCGCTGCGGCCGAACAGCACCATCACGAGCACGGCCACGGCATTGGGCAGCGCGGCCAGCAGGCCGATGACGAAGTCGCTTCCGATGCCCATCTGCTTGATCATCGTGGGCGCCCAGAACGTGTAACCGTAAATGGCGAAGACATCGAGAAAGTAGATCACGCAGAACGCCCAGACCAGCCAGTTCGAGAAGAGGCCCGTGTGACTCGCCGCCGCGGTCGCCGCACGGTCGTCCGACAGCACGCGTGCCAGGATCGCGCGGTCTGCCTGGGAATAGCGGTCGCTGAGCGTCACGTCGTCGTCGAGCCCGTTCCACACGTAAAGGGCGGCCACGAATGCCGGCAGCGACTCGAGAATGAAGATCCACTTCCAGCCCGGAATCTGCAACGCGCCGTCGAAATACTGAAGGATGAAACCGGTCAGCGGCGATCCGATCAATCCGGCCAGCGCAAGGGCGGCATAGAACAGCGACAGGATTCGCGCGCGGCGATGGCGCGGGAACGAGCGGGTCATGTAAAGGACGATGGCCGGGATGAAGCCGGCCTCGGCGACGCCGAGCAGGAAACGCATCACATAGAACTGCAGCGGCGTGGCGACGAAAGCGGTCAGCCCCGACACGATGCCCCAGGACACGACGATCCGCGTGATCCAGCGCCGCGGCCCGACCCGCACCAGCAGCATGTTGCCGGGCACCTCGAAGATCACGTAGCCGAGAAAGAAGATCCCGGCACCGAAGCCGAACACGGCGTCGGAGAAACCCAGATGCTGGCTCATCTGCAGTTTCGCGAAGCTCACGTTGACGCGGTCGATGTACGAAGTGACATAGGCGAACATCAGGATCGGCAGGATTTGCAGCGCCAGCCGACGAAACAGCCGGTCCTCGTGCGCCGGGCTGTGAACCGATGCCGGTGCAGCGATGCCGCCCGGATTGCAGGTCGCGTCGATTTCCACGTTTGTCTCCGAATGTTCATGGCTGGCCCCGCTCGCCGGCGCTGCATGCTCGCCTCGCGGCGCGTGCGCTGCTGTTGAAATGGATGGGTGCGAGTGGGGACCGTTCGAATCTACCGGCTGCCGGATTCGGCCGATATGCGAAATCCTTCAAGCGGCACTTCGAATATCTCGAATGCACGCGTCGCCCGGCCGCGGCACGGTGCGATGCACAAGCATCGAAACGCAGCATTCTAGCCGCCGCCGGCGCGCCCGACGTTTTCGTTCCGGCATGACACGCGCATCGCGGTGTGCGGCGCAGCATCGGCTGCCGGTCAGGGTTAGCCCCAAAGCGCCGGATGCCGTGGCGGGCCTGGAGGAGTGACATACTTCCCCCAGCTTCAATGGGAGTCCGCGCTTGTTCGATCTCACGTCACTCGCCCTGTTCGTCCGTGCATCCGAGCTGGGCAGCCTGTCCCGCGCCGCACAGCAGTCTCACATGTCACTGTCCACCGCCAGCCGCCGGATCGCGCTGCTCGAGCATCACTTTCGCGTGGTGCTCCTGAACCGCACGGTGGCCGGCGTGGAGCCCACCCCCGCCGGCGAGGCGCTGTTGCGTCATGCGACCGACCTGTTGCTGCGCACGGATGCGATCTACAGCGAGCTGTCCGACTACACGAAAGGCTCCATCGGCCGGGTCCGGGTCTTTGCGAACATCTCGGCGATCAGCCAGGACCTTCCCGATCAATTGCGCGAATTCTCGCAGCGCTACCGCGACATCAAGCTGCAGATCAGCGAGCTGAGAAGCGCCGACATCCTGCAGGCGCTGCGTGAAGGCCGGGCAGACGTCGGGATCGTCACGTCCCGGACCGCGACCGAAGGGATTCACCTCGCGCCCTACTGCATGGACCGGGCGAGCGTGGTCGTGCCCGAAGACTACAGCCTGACCGGCGACTCGATCGACTTCAGCGCGTTGCTCGAGCACGACCTGGTCGCGCTGGACGACCGCTCGGAGCTCACGCGTTCGCTCGTCAGGGAAGCCGCGCTGCTCGGGAAGGCGGTCCGCTTCCGCGTCCAGGTGCAGAGCTTCGAAGCCATGTGCCGGCTGATTGCCGCGGGACAGGGCATCGGCATCCTGCCGGAGCGCGCCGTCGCGCTCTTTCGCGAACCCATGCGCCTGCGCTTCATCCGCCTCAACGATCCGTGGGCGAACCGGGTCATGTCGGTCGGCATCCGCACGGGGGCCGTGCCGCAGCCGACGCGCAAGCTGTTCGAGTTCCTGGCGTCCTTCGCGCCGGCGTCGCTCGTCGCGGGTGGTGCCGAGCCGTCGAACGACTGACGCCGCCGCACGCACCGGGTGCGCCCGGTGCGCCGGCATCTTGCAGATTTTCGAAGGTCCCGTTCACGAATCCGCACTTCCTTCCTGCGTTTGCGACACGGTAGATTCAGCGGACAGATTCAACCGTCCGCCCGTTACCGCAACGGAAGAGACGCAGGAGACGCACCGGCGCCATTCGCTCCGATCGGGTGGCGCGTCGCGTACGACGCATCGCGCCACGCGTGCGGCCGGGTCGCCGTTCCGCGCGTGCTGCCGGGCTCGTGCCCGTCTGCCTCCTGCATGCCCCTTCCCTGCGGCGCGCCATCTTCGTCACGGAGGCTTCCCGCACATGAAGAACCCACATCGCATCGCCGTCATCGCCGGTGACGGCATCGGCAAGGAGGTGATGCCCGAAGGCATGCGCGTGCTGCGCGCGGCCGCGCATCGCTTCGACATTCCGTTGGCATTCGACGAGTTCGGCGACTGGTGCACCGATCACTACGTTCGCCACGGCACGATGATGCCGGCCGACTGGGCGCGGCAGATCGGCACGCACGACGCGATCTTCTTCGGTGCGGTCGGCGCGCCGGATATCGTGCAGGACCACGTCGCCGTGTGGGAATCGCTGATCAGGATCCGGCGCGAGTTCGACCAGTACGTCAACCTGCGCCCGGTCCGCCTGATGCCGGGCGTGCCCGCCCCGCTCGCCGGACGCCACCCCGGCGACATCGACTTCATCGTCGTCCGGGAGAACACCGAAGGCGAGTATTCGTCGGTGGGTGGCCGGATGTTCGCCGGCACCGAGCGCGAGATCGCCGTGCAGGAGTCGGTGTTCTCGCGCGTCGGCGTCGACCGGGTGCTGAAGTTCGCGTTCGAGCTCGCCCGCTCGCGCCCGCGCAAGCAGTTGACGGCCGCGACGAAATCCAACGGCATCTCGATCACCATGCCGTTCTGGGACGAGCGCCTCGCCGAAATGGCCGCGCACTTCCCGGACATCGAAACGCGCAAATATCACATCGACATTCTCTGCGCGCACTTCGTCCAGAACCCGGATCGCTTCGACGTCGTGGTCGCCTCGAACCTGTTCGGCGACATCCTCTCCGACCTGGGGCCCGCCTGCACCGGCACGATCGGCATCGCGCCGTCGGCCAACCTGAATCCGGAGCGCCGGTTTCCGTCGCTGTTCGAGCCGGTGCATGGCTCGGCGCCCGACATCGCCGGCCGCGGCATCGCCAATCCGATCGGGCAGATCTGGTCGGCCGCGCTGCTGCTCCAGCACCTCGGCCGCGGCGACGCGCGCTACGAGGCGGCGGCCGCCGAAATCGTCACCGCGATCGAAGCCGTTCTCGTTTCCGGCCCGCGTACCCCCGACATGGGCGGCACGGCGACCACCGTGGAACTGGGCGCCGCGATAGCCGAAACCATCGCCAATCCCGCATCGATCGAGGAATGAGACATGCAATCCGGACACTACATCGACAATACCCGTGTCGCGCCGAACAGCGGCGCATACCTCGACGTCATCGATCCGAGCACCGGCGAACCGTTCGCGACGATCGCGCGCGGCGACGCGACGGACGTGCAGCAGGCCGTTGCCGCTGCCCAACGGGCGATGGGCGAGACCCTCGACGGTCCGTGGGCCAGGCTGTCGCCGGTCGAGCGCAGCAACCTGCTGTTCGCGTACGCCGCGGCCGTCCTGAAGCACGGGGACGAACTCGCACAACTCGAGGCACGCGACACCGGCAAGGCGCTCAATACGGCCCGCACCGATGCCGCCGTGCTGGCCCGCTATCTGCAGTACTACGCCGGATGCGTGGACAAGCTGCATGGCGACACCCTGCCGTACACCGCGGGGTTCACGGTATTGACGGTGCGCGAGCCCATCGGCGTGACGGGGCACATCATTCCGTGGAACTACCCGATGCAGATCTACGGCCGCAGCGTCGGCGCGTCGCTCGCCGCCGGCAACGCGTGCGTGGTCAAGCCGGCGGAGGACGCGAGCCTGTCGATCCTCCGCCTGGCGGAGATCGCGGCCGAAGCCGGGCTGCCGGCCGGCACCGTCAACGTCGTCACGGGACTGGGCGCCGAAGCGGGCGCGGCCCTGTCGGCCCATGCCGGCATTCGCCACATCTCGTTTACCGGATCGAGCGGAACCGGCGCGCTGGTCGGCCGCGCCGCCGCCGAACGCCACTGCCCCGCGGTACTCGAGCTGGGCGGCAAGTCGCCTCAACTGCTGTTCGAGGATGCCGACCTCGAGCAGGCGCTGCCCGTGATCGTCAACGCGATCGTGCAGAATGCCGGCCAGACCTGCTCGGCCGGCAGCCGCCTGCTCGTCCAGCGCAGCATCTACGAACGTGTGCTGGATCGTCTCGGCGAGCAGTTTGCGTCGCTGCGTTCGGGGCCGCCGTCGATGAACCTCGAGATGGGGCCGCTCGTCAACGCGAAGCAGCATGCGCGGGTTCGGTCCATCGTCGCGCACGCGGAAGCCGACGGCATTCGCGTGGCGGCGCGCGGCACGATCGCGGCCGGCGCATCGCGTGCCGGCTACTACCAGGAAGCGGTCCTGTTCCGCGACGTCCCGCCCGACAGCCAACTCGCGCAGGAAGAGGTATTCGGCCCCGTGCTCGCGGCCATGCCGTTCGACGACGAAGCCGAGGCCGTCGCGCTCGCGAACGGCACGCAGTACGGGCTCGTCGCGGGCGTGTGGACCCGGGACGGCGCACGCGGGTTGCGGCTCGCGCGCAAGTTGCAGGCCGGCCAGGTGTTCATCAACAACTATGGCGCCGGCGGCGGGGTGGAACTGCCGTTCGGCGGCGTGAAGGCCAGCGGATACGGCCGCGAGAAGGGCTTTGAAGCATTGCTCGGCTTCACCGCCCTCAAGACCATCGCGATCAAGCACGATTGACCGCCGCAACGCGCGGCGCGGCGCGACGCGGCCGCGATGTTCCGCACCGGCCTGCAAAGGCGGCGGCGCACGCGGTCGCGACGACGCCCCCGCACGTCGTGCTCACACGCGTTGCCCGACTGCCGCCGCCGCGCCCGCGTGGCCCTGCGCGCGCCGGATCGGCAGTCGAACGCGGAACGTCGTGCCGCGCCCCGGCTCGCTCGTCACGTCGATTGTGCCGCGATGACGCTCGACGATCCCGTGCGACACCGACAACCCGAGCCCCGTTCCCTGCCCGACCGGCTTCGTCGTGAAGAACGGATCGAAGATCCGCCGGACGATATCGGGCGTCATGCCGGTTCCGGTATCGCTGATCGCGATCGACACCTGCTCGCCGTCGCTCGACGTGCGGATCGTGATCACGCCGCGCGTCGGCATCGCATGCGCCGCGTTGACGAGCAGGTTCATGAACACCTGGTTCAGCTGCGATGGAAGACATTCGACCAGCGGCAGGTCGCCGTACTCGCGCACGATGTCGGCCTTGTACTTGAGTTCGTTGTGGACGACGTTGAGCGTGCTTTCGAGGCCCGCATGGATATCGGCCACGCTCCACTCGCCGCTGCCCGGCCGCGAGAAATCGCGCAAGTCCTGCACGATGCGCCGCACCCGCACCGCGCCGTCGATCGATTCGTCGATCAGCGTCACGATCTCGTCGCGCACGTAGTCCAGGTCGGCCGCGCCGCGCAGCGCCGTCAGCGCGTCGCGCGCCGCGGGTTCCAGCTGCGGCAGCGCGGCTTCGTGCGCGGCGATCACGTCGAGCAGGCTGCGCACCCATGTCCTCAGCGTATTGAGGTTCGCGCTGATGAAGCCGATCGGATTGTTGATCTCGTGCGCGACGCCGGCCGCGAGCTGGCCGATCGATGCGAGTTTTTCCGATTGAAGCAACTGCACGTGGGTTTCCTCGAGCGCGCGCAGCAGGCGCCGCTGTTCGTCCTTCTCCTGTTCGAGCCGACTCTGCGCCGCGCGGCGCTCGTCGATCTCGCTCGCCATGTTCTCGCGCGTGCGTTGCAGCATCGCCGTCGTCTGCTCGTAGCGCCGCAACGCCGTTTCGAGTTCGGCGGTGCGCAATCGCACCAGCCGTTCGAGCGTGTCCGTCATGCCGCGCAGAAAGGTTGTTCGCGCATCGAAGCGGCAGACGAGCAGCGTGACGATCAGCGTCGCCGTCGTGAACAGTGCGATGGTCGTCGCGAGCCACGGCGCATCGATGCCGTTCGCGGCACCGCAGCGCGCATCCGGTGCGAAATGCGCGGCCGCCATCGCCGTGTAGTGCATGCCCGTGATCGCGATGCCCATGATCAGCGCGGCGCCGATGCGTTGCGCGGTCGCATGGCGCGCCTGTTGCGCGCGCAACGCCTGCGCCATCCAGAGCGCGGCGGTCGACGCGATCACGGCCACGCCGATCGATGCCGCGAACAGCGCGGGCTCGTAGCGGATGCCCGGCGCCATGCGCATCGCGGCCATGCCCGTGTAATGCATCCCGACGATCCCGGCGCCCATCAGCGCGCCGCCCGCGAGCAGGTGCCGGCGGCTCAGCCGCGCACGCGTGACGACGTTCAGCGCGAAATACGACACGAGCACCGCGATCGCGAGCGACGCGCCGGTATCCGGCAGCGCATAACCGAGCGGAATCGGCAGCGACAGCGCCAGCATCCCGACGAAATGCATCGACCAGATTCCGGTGCCCATCGCGGCCGCGCCGCCGGCCAGCCACGCGCGCTTGAGCCGCGGGTTGTCGAGCAGCGAAATGAACGCGGCCAGGTCGAGTGCCGTATAGGAGGCCAGCGTCGCGATGACGAGCGACAGCAGGACCAGCAGCAGGTTATAGGTGCCATGCATGATCGGCGTCCCGGTCGAAATGAACGCGGTGCCGCGGCGCGCGGTCGCGCGCCCGCCGCGGCGGAGCGGCTCCGTGCAGCGTCACGCGGGCGGCGCGGCGGCGCTCGCCTGCGTCGACGCGGCCGCGCCGGTCTGCACGAGAATGTCGAACGACGTTCCCTCGCGTGCTTCGAAGCGCCGCACGAGCTCGATCTGGTGCGCCGACATCACGCTGCCCTTCGTCATCAGCAGCACGCCGCGATGCGTGCGCAGATCGTCGGCGAGCTGCATCCCTTCGCGCAGTTGTTCGGACCGGATCTCCGCGACGGACGCCGCGATGCGCAGGCTCGCCGGATCCCGCACCAGCTCGATGAAGCGCGCGACGAGCAGCGGGTCGTAACGCACGCCGGCCTGCGAATGCAGCACGTCGATCGCCTGTTCGACCGAATGCGGCGAGCCGATCTCGCCGTTTCGCAACCCCTCGAAATCGCGCGCGATCGCGACGATCCGCGAGCCGAGCGGGATCGCGTCGCCCGCCAGGCCGTCGGGCGTGCCGCGGCCGTTGAAGCGCTCGTACTGGTGCAGCACGATCGACGCAACCTTGTGCAATTGCGCGACCGGCGTGAGCACCATCTGCGCGCGCAGCGGATGCTGCTGGAACAGGCTGTGCTCGTCCGTCGTCATCTTGACGAGCGGCTTGTGCAGCAGTTCGTCGGGCAGCGACAGCTTGCCGATGCCGTGCAGCAGTCCCGCGTAATACACGTCCTGCGCGTGCAGGCTGCTCATCCCGGCCGACAACGCGAGACGGCGCGCGATTTCGCCCACGCGCATCGCATGGCCGCTCGCCGATCCGCAGCGCATCTCGATCATGCTCGCGCACACCTGGACCATCGCGGTGAAACTGCTTTTCAGGTCGTGCTGTGCGGCTTCGAGAAACAGCACGGTTTGCCCGAGCTCCTCGGTGCGCGCGCGCACCTGCGTTTCGAGTTCCGTGTTGAAGCGGCGCAGCGCTTCGTTCTGCGCTTCGGTCAGCGCGGCCAGCCGCGCGGCTTCGCCGCGCAGGCGCCGCTGCTCGAGCGCCTGCTCGAGAGTCATCAGCAGGTCGTGATCGTCCCACGGCTTGTTCAGGTAGCGATACACGCCGCCTTCGTTGACGGCCGCCACGATCGATGCGATATCGGAGTAGCCGGTCAGCAGGATGCGCATCGTGTCCGGATACAGCGCGCGGGCGCGGGCGAGAAACGCCGCGCCGCTCATGGTCGGCATGCGCATGTCGGACACGATCAGGTCGACTTCGGTCGACGCGAGGATCTCGAGCGCGGCTTCGCCGCTTTCGGCGGTCAGGATCTGGTAGCGCGCAGGCCGCAGCACGCGCCGCAGCGCGGACAGCACGCTCGGCTCGTCGTCGACCAGCAGGATCGATGGGGCGGCGGCGGGGGTGTCGGATGCGGCGTCGGCGATCGATTCGGGTGGTGTAACGTTCGTTCCGTTTGTCGCGGATGTCGTCATGGCAGGCCTCGGATTGTTTATCTTCACTACCTCTGTGACATCGGCGCGTGCCGCGTATTCCGTATTGGGGAAAACGCTGATTCGTATCAACCGAAGCGGCACGCGACGCACGACCGGCAGCTCGCGAGCCGGTCATCCGGAACGCGTGATGCCGACTTCCGGTATCGTTGCGGGACGCGTCGATCGCAGCGCCCCGTCGCATCGCGATCCGTTCGCCTCGTTCACCCCACAGGAGCATTCATGATTCTGGAAATGGCATCGCTCGAAATCGATCCGTCGCAGGCCGAGCCATTCGAGGCGGCGGTTCGCCAGGCCCTCCCGCTGTTCGCCCGCGCGCGCGGCTGCGGCGGCGCCGAGCTGCATCGCGTGATCGAGCGCAGCGGCGGCTACCTGCTCGTCGTCAAGTGGGACAGCGTCGACGACCACATGGTGCATTTCCGGCAGTCGGACGACTTCCAGGCGTGGCGGCAGCTGGCGGGCCCGTTCTTCAAGAGCCCGCCGCAAGTCGTGCATACGGAAGTTGCGGTGAAGTAAGCGCCACCGTCAAAACGGGTCGGGCAAACGCCCGACCCGTGTCACCCGCGCGCTGCCGCAACCCGGGCCTGCACGCGCCGCTCCAGTCGCCGCTCCGTTCAGAACCGGTGACGCAACCCGATCCGCAATGAAACCTGCCTGTCGGTCGCGGACGGCGTCAACCCGGTGATCTGCGCAACCGCCGGCTGTCCGAGCGAATCCGTCCCGCTCGCCTTCTCGAACACGGCCACCGTATAAACGTCCGTGCGCTTCGACAGGAAATAATCGACACCCGCGCTGAACAGGTGGTAGTTCGCGCCGCCCTTGCCGCCGGCACCGCCGTTCCTCGTGTAGTCGTAGGCGACACCGGCCAGCAGCGACGGCGTGAACTGATATTTCGCGTTGATCTCGACGTTGTTGAACGCCGCGGTGCCCGCGTAGCGCAGCGCATTCGGCCCCGACGCAGAGCCCAGCCCCGCGAAGCGCGTATTCGAATACGCGAGATTGACGCTGAGTGCGGCCAGCGTCACACCGGCGCCCACGCCGGCGATTTGGAGCCGGTTCGCGGACGCATAGCCGGCGAACACGGGATTGCTCTCCGGCGCGGTCGCGCTGCCTGCGCTGCCGAGGTTGTTGCTCGTCGCCGGGCCGGCATTCGGATTCGCGCCGAAGAACGACGTGTTCGGGTTCCGGACGTTCAGGTAGCCCGCACCGATCGAAAACGGCCCCGCCGCATACGACGCGCCGGCGCCCCAGATCCAGTTGGTCGAGAACGATCCGGCCGTGCCGCCGAGATTCATCAACGCTTCGACCGTCAGCCCGCGATAGCTTGCGCTGCGAAACTTGATCGAATTGTTGATGCGCCGCGTGTTCAATGCATTGTCGAGGTCGCCCGGATGCGAGGTCATGTAGCCGCCCCACTGCGGCGCAGCGAGAAACGGCCCGTAAAAGTCGACGACGGGATCGTACTGGCGCCCGAGCGTGACCGTGCCGACCGGATGGCTCAAGCCGACATACGCCTGCCGGCCGAACATCGCGCCGCCCTGGTTCAGCACGCCGTTGTTGCTGTAGAAACCGCTCTCCAGCACGAACAGCGCCTTGAGACCGCCGCCGAGATCCTCGCTGCCCTTGAGCCCCCAGCGGCTCCCCTGCAGGCCGGCCGACCCGCCTTCGATCATCGCGATCTGACGGCTGCCGACCGGGCCAGCCGCCGTCCGCGCCGTCTGCACGTTGCTGGTGTAATTGATGCCGCTGTCGACGATCCCGTACAGCGTCACGCTGCTTTGCGCCAGTGCGATCGCCGGCACTGAATTCAGTATAACCAAGCAAACTGAAAGCTTCTTCATCAATCGATCTCCTTCATTTGTTATATGCCCTGGCTCGCCGCCGGAATGCGCGTCATCGTTTCAATGGGTCTGGTTCACCACATCCGACGGTGTGTCGGTGGCCGGTTCTTCGTGAACCCGAATGAAGAACGTCATCAGGAACGACACGACGAGCAGCGCCGCGAGAAACAGCAGCCCCGGCGTCGCGCTCTGCCCCGCGCCCTTGACGAAGCCGATCATGAACGGCCCGACGAAACCGCCGAGGTTGCCGATCGAGTTGATCACCGCGATCGACACGGCCGCCGTCGAGCGGCTGAGGAACAGCGTCGGCAGCGCCCAGAACGGCGACTTGAACGCATAGAGCCCGGCGAGGCTCACGCAGATCATCGCGATCGACACGTACGGGTTCGTCGACAGCCCCGCGCCGAGCAGCGCCGCGGCGGCCACCGCCAGCGGGATCGCCGAATGCAGGCGCCGCTCGCGGCGCCGGTCCGAGCGGCGCGACCACATCACCATCGCGATCGTCGCGACCACGTACGGCACCGTCGCGATGAGTCCGATCTCGGTATGCGTGAGCGTCGACGCGAAACCCTTGATGATCTGCGGCATCCAGTAGCCGACGCCGAGGCTGCCGCACTGGTACACGAAGTAGATGAACGACAGGTACAGCACCTTCGGGTTCGTCATCGTCTTCAGCGAGCTCAGGTGCTGCGCAAGCGGCCGCGCCTTGCGGTCGTTGTCGAGCTCGTTCAGCAGCCACGCGCGCTCGGCCGGCGTGAGCCACTTCGCGTCGCCGGGGCGGTCGGTCAGGTACAGGAAGCACAGGACGCCGCCGATCAGCGCGGGCGCGCCTTCGAGCACCAGCATCCAGCGCCAGCCGCTCCACTGGAACCAGTGGACGTGATCCATGATCCACGTCGACAGCGGCGCGCCGATGATGTACGACACCGGAATCGCGGCCGTGAACAGCGCGACGGTTGTCGCGAGCTCCTTCGCGCGGAACCAGTAGGTCAGGTACACGATGATGCCGGGGAAGAAGCCCGCTTCGGCCACGCCGAGCAGGAACCGCAGCACGTAGAGCTGCGTCGCGTCCTGCACGAACGCGGAGACCACCGACACGACGCCCCACGTCACGAGGATCCGCGCGATCCACACGCGGGCGCCGAACTTGTTGAGCATCACGTTGCTGGGCACTTCGAACAGGAAGTAGCCGATGAAGAAGATGCCCGACGCGAAGCCGAACGCCTCGCTCGACAGCGCGAGTTCCTTGTTCATCTGCAATGCCGCGTAGCCGATGTTCGCGCGGTCGAGATACGACACGATGTAGAGGACGAACACGAACGGGATGATGCGCCACGCGATCTTGCGCACCAGCGCGCGTTCGTCGATAGGGGTGTGTTGATTCATGAATGTGCGCCGGCGGACCTGCCGCCGGCTGTCTCCTGATGGGGCGGGAAGGATTACGCGCGATGTGCCGAGAACACCATGCAGACCGGGCTGCCCGACGCGACCGAAAAGCCGGTCGGCTTGAGGCGCCCCGTCGCGGCATCGATCGCGAACGCGACGATGCTGTCGCTGTCCTCGTTCAGCGCGTACATGAAGCGGCCGTCCGGCGTGCCCGTCATGAAGCGCGGCGTGCGGCCGCCAGCCGGCTCGGCCGCGACGAACGCGAGATGGCCGCTGGCCGGATCGATGCGGAACACGGCGATGCTGTCGTCGCCGCGATTCGACGCATAGACGAAACGCCCCGCCGGATCGACTTCGATTTCCGATGCGCGGCTGTTGCCGGTGTACGTATCGGGCAGCGACGACACGATCTGCACCGGCGTCAGCGCGCCGTTCGACGACGTGTATCGATAGGTCGTGACGGTCGAGTCGAGTTCGTTGACGACATATGCGAGCGCGCCGTTCGGATGAAACGCGACGTGCCGCGGGCCGGCCGTCTCACGCGTGACGACGAACGCCGGCTCGGCCGGCGCGAGCCGCCCGTCCCGGAAGCGGAAGGTGAACACGCGGTCGAGGCCCTTGTCCGGCACGATCACGAATTGCCCGCTCGGGTCGAACGGATTGAAGTGCGGCTTCGCCTGCTTCTGCTCGACGCGGTGCGGGCCGATCGGGCCGTCGAGCGCGACGAGTTGCGTGACTTCCTGCAGCGCGCCGTCCGCCGCAATCGGCAGCACCGCGACGCTCGCGCCGATGTGATTCGACACGACCACGTAGCGGCCGGTCGGGTCGATCGCGAGATGCACGGGGTTCTTGCCCTGCGTGCTCTGCCGGTTCAGGAACGTGAGCTTGCCGGTGGCCCGGTCGACCTTGAATGCGCTGATGTCGCTGAGGTCGCCGTGCACGGTGTACAGGTATTCGCCGTTCGCGCTGAGTGCGAGGAACGACGGATTCACCAGATCCTTCACGAGCTGCACGAACTCGAGCGCGCCCGTCCCGGTGTCGACGCGATAGACGCTGATCCCGTCGCCGCGGGCGTTTCGTTCGCGCGTGGTGCGCGATCCGACGTAAGCAAACATGGGTGTTCTTCCTTTCAAAGCCTGCGGTGATTCGTCTGCAAAAACCGGCCGGGTGGCCGCGCCGAGGATCGCGAGCGCGCCGAGTGCCGCCGTGTGCCCGATCACGCGGCGGCGCAGCGGATCCGGTCCTGTTCCATCCGGGTCGTGGCCTGTTTTCGTCACGGTCGTCTCCTTGGTTTTGGTATGTCGGGTTAGCACTAGGATTGCATTTTTACTTGTTAAAGTGCAAAAATACAGTCATGGAAAACACCAACTCCCCCTCGCAAGCCCGGTTGACGGTCGATGGCGCGACGTACCGCTTCGTCGATCTCCCCGGCCAGTTCGGCGCCACGCTGCGCGCGTTGCCCGTGGTGCTGCGCCTGCTGCTCGAAAACGTGATCCGCAACACCGACGGCGACGAGCGGCGGCAAGCGGTCGACGCGATCGTCGGCTGGACGCGCCGCGCGACGAGCGAAGCCGAAATCGCGTTCCAGCCGAACCGCGTGCTGATGCACGACACGACCAGCACGCCGGCGCTCGTCGATATCGCCGGCATGCGCGACGCACTGGCCGAAGCGGGCGCGGACCCGGCGTCGCTGAACCCGGTGCTGCCCGTCGATTCGTCGGTCGACCATTCGCTGGCCGTCGAATACTTCGCGCGGCCGGACGCGGCGCCCGAGAACCTGAAGCTCGAACTGCGCCGCAACGCCGAGCGCTACCGGTTCCTGCGCTGGGCGTCGAAGTCGCTGACGGGCGTGCGCATCCATCCGCCCGGCACGGGGATCATGCATACGATCAACCTCGAGCAGCTGGCGACGGTGGTCACGACGCTCGAGCGAGACGGCGAGCGCTGGGCCGTGCCCGACACGCTGATCGGCACCGACAGCCACACGCCGATGATCAACGGCATCGGCGTGCTCGGCTGGGGCGTCGGCGGCCTGGAGGCGCAGACGGTGATGTTCGGGATGCCGGTGATGCAGCGCATTCCCGACGTGATCGGCGTGCGGCTGACCGGCGCGTTGCGCGCGGGCGTGCTCGCGACCGATCTCGCGCTGACCGTCACGCAGCGGCTGCGCGCGATCGGCGTGTCGGGGGAGTTCGTCGAGTTCTTCGGGCCGGGCGTGGCGACGCTGCGCGCCGGCGAGCGCGCGGTCGTCGCCAACATGGCGCCCGAATACGGCGCGACGACCGGCTTCTTCCCGGTGGACGGCAACACGCTCGACTACCTGCGCGCGACCGGTCGCAGCGCAGCGGCGGTCCGGCTCGTCGAAGCGTTCACGCGGCAAGCGGGCCTGTGGTTCGACCCGGCGGCCGCTCCGCGCTATACGCGCACGATCGACATCGATCTCGCGACGATCGGCATGCACATCGCCGGGCCGCGCCGCCCGCAGGATTTGCTCGATCATGCGCAGACGGCCGCCGCGCTCGCGCCGTTCGGGTTCCATCCCGCGCATCCGCATCCGACGATGCCGAAGCATCCGGTCGCGATCGCCGCGATCACGAGCTGCACGAACACGTCCGATCCCGCGCTGCTGATCGCGGCCGGCCTTGTCGCGCGCAACGCGCGTGCGCTCGGGCTGAAGGTGCCCGCCTGGGTGAAGACGTCGCTCGGTCCCGGCTCGCCAGCGGCGGCCGCGTATCTCGAACGGGCCGGGCTGGTCGACGACCTGTCGGCGGTCGGCTTCGACATCGTCGGATACGGCTGCACGACCTGCATCGGCAACTCGGGGCCGCTGACCGCGCCGATCCGCGCGGCGCTCGCCGACGCGGCGATCCGGCCGGTCGCGATGCTGTCCGGGAACCGCAATTTCCCGGGGCGCATCCACCCGGATCTCGACCTCGGCTTCATCATGTCGCCGCCGCTCGTGATCGCGTTCGCACTGGCCGGCGATGCGGAGATCGACGTGAGCCGCGATCCGCTGCAGCACACGGCCGACGGCCGCCCCGTATATCTGCACGATCTGTGGCCCACGCGCGAAGCGGTCGACGAACTGACCGCCGCGGCCGCCGATCCGCACGACTATCCGCGCGCGTTCGCGCATGCGAGTGCAAATCCGGCCTGGCACGACCTCGACGCGCCCGACGGCGCGCGATTCCCGTGGGATCCGGCGTCGACCGCGCTGCGCCGGCCGCCGTTCGCGGCGGCGTCGCAGGGCAGCCAGCTCGGCACGTACCGCGCGTATCCGCTGCTCGTGCTCGGCGACGACGTGACGACCGATCACATCTCGCCCGCGAGCGCGATTCCGAAGGACAGCTTCGTCGCCGATTTCCTGGTCTCGCGCGGCGACGATCGCGACGACCTGAACGTGTTCGCGTCGCGCCGCGGCAACTGGGAAGTGATGGTGCGCGCCGCGTTCTACAACCGCACGCTCGTGAACCGGCTGCGCGACGGCATGCCGGTCGCGCATACGCTGCACGTGCCGAGCGGCGCCGTGCTGCCGATCTTCGAGGCGGCCGCGCGCTACGCACGGGACGGCGATCCGGTCGTGCTCGTCGCGGGCGAGCGCTACGGCACCGGTTCGTCGCGCGACTGGGCCGCGAAGGGCCAGCGGCTGCTCGGCATCCGCGCGGTGCTGGCGGCCAGCTTCGAGCGCATCCACCGTTCGAACCTGATCGGGATGGGCATCCTGCCGCTGCGCTTCGCCGCGGGCACGCATCCCGACACGCTCGCCCTCCGGCCAGGTGATAAGCTCGAGGTCGACGCGCCGGCCGATGCGCTGACGCCGCGCTGCGCGGTGCCCGTGCGGATCGTGCGTGCCGACGGGCGCGTCGAGCCCGTCGCCGCGACGGCCGCGGTCGAGACCCGTCTCGAATGCGAGCTGCTGCGCTCGGGCGGCGTGATCCCGCTGATATTGCAGAAGAACCTCGCGCCACCGGCGGCTTGACACCGAAGCCGCCGGCGGCGCCCCGAATGCTCAATCCCATGATCGACCGCTCCATTGCGACCCAGATTGTCGAACTGATCAAGACGGAAGGACTCGACGCAGGCACGCACCTGCCCGCGCAGATGCTCGCCGATCGCCTGCGCGTGTCCCGTTCGCCCGTCAACGAGGCGCTCGCGCTGCTGCACGAAAAAGGCATCCTGACGCGCGAGCGCAATCGCGGGTTCTTCGTCGCGAAGCCGGTGATCGAGCCGCTGTCAGACGTCGTCGACGAACTCGGGCTCGCCGAGGCGGACGTGGTGACGAGCGTGTATTTCCGGATCGCGGACGATCGCCTGAAGGGCGAACTGCCCGATGAATTTTCCGAGCAGCTGATCCGCACGCGCTACGGGCTGACGAATGCGCAGCTCACTGCCGTGCTCGGCCGCATCGCGCAGGAAGGCTGGGCCGAGCGCAAGCCGGGCTACGGCTGGCAGTTCTCGCCGATGCTGACGACGCCGGACAGCCTGCTGAAATCGTACCGGCTACGCCTCGCGCTCGAACCGGCCGCGCTGCTGGAGCCCGGCTACCGGCTCGAACCGAAGGTGCTGGAGCGGTGTCGCGACGTCGAAAAGCATCTGCTCGCCGGCGGCATCGAGACCGACACCGCCGATCAGTTGCACGAGCGCGGCGTGCGGTTCCACGAATCGCTCGTCGAAGCGTCGGGCAACAGCTTCTTCATCGACACGATCCGGCGCGTGAATCGCGTGCGCCGGCTGCTGTCGTATCGCTCGATGCAGGATCGCGAACGTTACGTCGAACATGCGAAGCAGCATCTGCACGTGCTCGAACTGCTCGAGCGCGAGCGCAACGAAGAAGCGTCGGAAGCATTGCGTCAACACCTGTTGCATACGCTCGATGCGCTGTCGCGCATCAGCGCCATTCTCAAACCCTGAGCGCCGGCGCAGCCGGCGCATCCGATTCCTCGCGAGCCTTTCATGACCGTCGACCCTTCCGTCCTCTCCGCGTTCACGCCGACCGGCAAGCTGCGCGCGTCGATCAATCTCGGCAACCCGATCCTCGCGAACCGCGACCCGGCGACGGGCGAGCCGTTCGGCGTGTCGATCGACCTCGCGCGCGCGTTCGCCGAGCGACTGTCGGCCGAGCTCGAGCTCGTCGTGTTCGATGCGGCCGGCAAGTCGGTGCAGGCGCTGACCGAGGAGCGCGCCGATTTCGGCTTCTTCGCGGTCGATCCGCTGCGCGGCGAAACGGTCGCGTTCACCGAGCCCTACGTGCTGATCGAAGGCTTCTATCTCGTGCGCGACGATTCGCCGATCCGCGGCAATGCGGACGTCGACCAGCCGCACAACCGCGTGGCGGTCGGCAAGGGCAGCGCGTACGACCTGTTCCTCACGCGTGAGCTGAAGGCCGCGCAGATCGTGCGTGCGCCGACGTCGCCGGCCGTCGTGCCGACCTTCGTCGAGCAGCAGCTCGAAGTCGCGGCCGGCGTGAAGCAGCAGCTTGAAGCCGATGCGGCGAAGACGCCGGGCCTGCGCCTGCTCGGCGAGCGCTTCATGGTGATCCGCCAGGCGATGGGCGTGCCGAAGAGCCGCGGCGAAGCGGCCGCGGCGGTGCTCGGCGAATTCGTCGAGGCAATGAAGGCGTCGGGCTTCGTCGCGGAGTCACTGCGGCGGCATGGCATCGTCGGGGCGTCGGTCGCACCGCTGGCCTGAGTCGTACACCCGTCAAGTGTCGACGACGACGCCGTCGTGCCAGGTTCGCGCGGCCTGTCGACCACCCGGCGCCACCTGGCACTCGACACTTCGCTCGCGCGGCTGAACGTCGTCATCGGCGGGATTCGGCGCGGCACGGCGTTTTGCGAACGGCTGCCCGTGCGCGCGTTCATGATGCGGCGCGATGTCCCGCTGCTGTTGCGCCGGCGGGCGATCGAGGTGCTGCCGTCGCGGGGTGCGCGGACGACGGGGACGCCGCGGCGCCCGGTCCGGCAGGCGGCTGCGGCGCGGAAGCGGAAGCAGGCGCCGGATTCGGCGGCGACGAGGCGGGTTGGCTCGTGCGGGCACTCCCTGCCGAGCCTGACGCCGCTGATCCAGAAGCTGCTGGTCCTGAGCCCGCTGATCCCGACGCCGCCGACCCCGAACCTGCTGACCCCGAACCCACTGCCCCTGAACCCGCCGCTCCCGATCCCGCCGCTCCCGAACCCACCGCCCCCGAACCCGCCGCTCCCGAACCCGCTGCCCCCGAACCCGCCGCCCCAACAGCCGGCGGCGCACGCAGCCCACCGTCCAGCGAGGTCCTACGAGCGGCCATGTCGGCCTGTTCGGCACTACGCTGGGCGGCGCGGTCGGCGGACAAGCGCGCCGCTTCGGCATCCGGATTGATCGTGTTGACGCGGATGCGTTCGACGTCGCCCACGCCCGCCAGCCGGTTCAACGGCACGTAATCCGTCCGAAACACCAGTTCGACGCCGCTGCTCAGGTTGAGGTCGGCGTGCGAACTCTCGGTCGTCTGGGTCCGGTCGGTCGACACGTAGCCGATCGTGCTCTGCACATTGGCCTCCGCGCCCCACGGCCCGAAGCGCGCGCCCCCGCTCACGCCCACCGTGTTGCGCGTGTCGAACTGCGAGCCGCGGTCGTTGGCGGCGACGCTGCTCGCGTCGATATGGAAATTCATCGCGGCGTTGAGCCGCCCGCTCTCGATGACGATGCGCTGCAAACCCATCTGCACCATCGTCGCGAGCAACTGCTGGCGGTTGCGGGCCAGCACCTGCTGGGCGAGCGGCACCAGGCGCTCGGGATCGGCGGCCGTCACCGCGTCGCCCGGCCCCAATCCCAGCGCGGTGCGCAGCGCCGCTTCCGCCGGCGGGGTCGCGCCCGCGCGCAACGCCAGCCGGGTCGACGCATCGCGCTCGGCCTGCAGTTCCTGCTGGCGCTGGCGGCGCTCGTCCGGCGGCAGGCCCGCCAGTTCGTCGGCGTCGTCGGCGGCCTCGTCGTCGCCGGTGACCTCGTAGGCGGTGGGGAAATGCTCGGCCAGCCACTGCCGCGCGCCGGCGATACCGACGTTGCTGTCCGCGAAGCCTTCGGTGGTCTGCGCGACATTGCGGATCAGGTCGACGAACGCGGTCAGCTGCTGCTGGTTCGAATCGTTCATCGCCTTGAAGACGCCCGTGATCAGCTCGGTCACGAAGCGCGGGAACGACACCGCGTTGAGCACGGCCCGGGTGGTGCCGGCCATCCGGTCGATGGCGGTGCCCGAATACGCCGAGCCCGCGTCCTGCGCGACGGCCAGCGCGGTGCCGGGACGCGCCGCGAGCTCGTCATGATCGACCGCGAGCGAGCCGATCCGTGCCAGTCCGGACGCGAGATCGCGGCGCATGGCCGGATCGAGTGCGCCGAAGCCCTGCTGCGCCGACAGCAGTTCACGGAGACGGTGGCGAACGTCGGGCCGCGGCACCGCCGAACGCGCAAGGTGGGCGGTTGCCGTCATCTCGGCGGCTCCGCCGCGCATCGCGCATTCCGCGTCCCGCAACACGTGAAGCACGGCCAGACGGGCGACGGCACGTCCGCCGCCGTCGGCACCCGGGTTCTGCCGCCCGTCTCGCGACGGCCTGAGCGACGCGGTTCCATGTCAGCTTCCGAGCGCCGCCCACGGGTTCGACGGCGCGGCCGGGCGCGCGGCCGGCGGCACGGCGCGGCCGTCGTCCGGGACGGAAGACACCTGGCCGTCGGGTTTCTCGCCGAGACTGAGCGTCGCCTCGATCCAGTCGGCGGCGGAGGCGATCACCGGATTGTCGGTGCGCAGCAGCGGCGATGCGCCGCCCAGCGCATCCGCGACGTCCGCGAGCCATGCGATCACGGTCATCCCGGCCTTGCCGCGCCGGACATAGGCGGCAGGCTGGCGCGGCGGCTGCCGCGAAAGCCGGCCGATGCCGGCGACCACGCCCCAGATGTCGCGCGCGGCGAAGCCGTGACGCAGGTCGGCATGGCCGAGGATCGCGAACGCGTCCCTGAGCATGCCGACGATCTCGCCGGCCATGAACGCGGTCACGCCGGTACAGGCGGCGCCGAGATTCTGCGCGAGCGCGCGCGCGGCGTTGCAGACTCGCGCCTGGCGCCCGGGATCCCCGCCCGGGTCGGCACCGGGCGTCTCGTCGAGCTTGTAGAGCGCCTCGCAAAGCACGAGCATGCATTCCTCGAACTGGACGTTGCGCTCGGCATCCGCGGCCGCCGGGCCGTACGCGGTGCCGAACAACCGTGCATAGAACGCCGCGCGCTCGCCGGCCGCGAGCTTCTCGGCGCGGTGACGCCACCAGTTGGCGACCAGCGGCTCCGCGCCGCCGAGATCGACGCCGACGGCGCCGCTCGCCGACAGTCCGGCGAGCGCCTCGACCGCAGGGATCACGCCCGCGGGCTCGAGGTCGGCCGCCAGATAGAGCGACGCGAGCGCCCGCAGCTGCGCCTTGTCGACGCGCGCGGCAACGGGATCGGGAATCGCGATGTCGCCGAGCTCGTCGAGCGCGAACGCGAGGCCGTGCGCGGTCGCGCGCTCGACGAGCCGCTCCCCCGACCGGATGGCCGCCGCGAGCCCGGCATCCGCCGGCGGGACGATGAGCATGCGCGCCATGATTCAGTGCTGCCCGGCCGGCACGCCGGCGGCGGGGGCCGGCTTGTTGGGGTTGTACGGCGTCGAGTTGCCCTGGATCACCGACATCATCTCGGGCGTCGCCATCTTGTCGAGCGGCAGGTAGTCGCTCTTGAAGTTGACGCGGACCTCGCCCGACAGTTTCGCCTTCACCTCGGCCTTCGATTCGCTCGTGTCGTCGAGCGCCGACCCGACGGTGGCCACGTGCTCCTGCTGCCCCTCGAACGCGGCGTCGGCCGAATACGGCGTGTACCAGCTGCCGTAATGGGCGTTGAGCGATTCCTTGTATTTCTGGCTCTCGCGGTCGTGCATCGACGCGGTGTAGGTGCGTTTCGCCGTGTCGCTGGCGCGCATGTCGAACACCACCTTGGCGTTGATCGACCCGTCGGTGACGACGATGCGGTTGATGCCGAGCATGACCATCGACGACAGCAGCTGCTGGCGCTGCTTCGCCATCTGCAGGCGCGCCGCGGTGACGAGGCGCAGTTCCGACTTGTCGTCGGACAGGTCGGTCACGGGCGGATCGAGGTTGTAGTTCCGGCTGATCTCGGCAAGCCGCTGCTGCGCGTTGTCGCCCTGCGCCACCAGCCGCGTCGGGGCCGCCGCCGCGGCCGCGCCGGCGCTGTCCGCGTCGAACGCGTCGGCGCCGTCCTGCGCCTGCACCGACAGCACGTCGGGGAACGAATCGGCGAGATAGTCGCGGCCGGCGCCCTCGCTGATGTTGTCGCTCATGAACTGGGCGGTGGTCTTGGCGACATTGGCGATCAGCTCGCCGTACGCGCGCATCTGTTCGATCGAGCTTTCGACGATCGCCTGGAACACGTTCTTGATCAGGCCTCCTACGAATTTCGGGAAATCGACCTTCTGCACCATCTGGCCGAACTGCTCGACGCCCTGCTTCACCGCGCCGGCCTGGAAGTCCTTGCCGGCGAAGCCGGGATCCTGCGCGAGCTGGCGCTTGGTCGCGGTGACGGGATCGTCGGCCAGCGCCGCGGCGGCCGGCGCCGGACCCGGCGGCACGAGCGGGTGCGCGAGGCCGGTGGGCGGCAGTTCGCCGTTCGCCTCGCGCTCGGCAATCTCGGCATGCACGCCGTTCGGGTCGGCCAGGTAGGCGAGCACCCGCACCGTATCGGCGGCGATGCGGCGGCGCTCGTCGTCGGGCAGGTCGAGGAACGACGGAATCGCGGTCAGCAGGCGGCGCACCTCGGGCCGCGTCGCGTCGAACGCGGCGGCGCTCGTGGGCGGCCGCACCGGGTGGAGCGCGTCGGGGGGAGCGGGCAGGCGCATGGCTCAGTTTCCCCTGGCCGCAGCCGGTGCCGGCGCGGCGGCCGGCGCCGCCGCCGGGGCTGAAGCCGCAGCGGGGGCGGACGCCGCCGGCGGCGTTTTCGGGCTGGGCAGCACGTTCGGATCGGCGGGCGTCGCGTTGCCGGTGATGGTGGCGATCATCTGCGGCGTCGCCATCTTGTCGAGCGGCAGGTAGTCGCTCTTGAAATTGACGTCGACCGCGCCGGACAGCTGGATCTTGGTCTGCATCGCCGCGTTGCTGGTTTCCGACGCGGCCGTCGACGCGGTGATGATCGGCTTGTTCTCGTATTCGTAGTCGCCCTTCGCGTAGTAGTCGGCGCTGTACTGGCGGCCGTTGTCCTTGTCGTTGCTGGAGTCGTACTTGCCGCCGCGATCGTAGGTGCCCTTGCCGGCGTAGGTCGACTGGACGTTGCCGTCCTTGTCGCGGGCGAGGTCGACCGCGGTGGCGCTGCGCTGCTTCGAAAGCGTGTCCTGCGCGCGCACGTCGTAGATGATCTTCGCGGAGATCTTGCCGTCGGTGACGACGATGCGGTTGATGCCCATCAGCACGATCGACGCCAGCATCTGCTGGCGCTGCTTGGCGAGCTGCATCTTGAAGCGATTGACGATCGCCAGCTCGGAGGCCTCGTCCGACAGGTCGAAGGTATCGCCGTCGCCCATCTGCAGGCGCGCGCGCACGGTCTTCGACGCTTCGTCCGGGTCGACCCCGTCGCGCACCTGCACGCGCGGGCTCGGCGTGTCGCCGCTGTCGTCCATGCCGATCTCGAACAGGTCGGGAAACTGGCCGACCATATGATCGCGCGCCTGGTTCTCCGTCACATGTTCGTCGGCGAACTGGCCGAGCGATTTCGCCACCTGCGCGATCATTTCCTGATACGCCTTCATCTGCTCGATCGAGCTGTGCGTGATCGACTGGAACACGCCGCTGATCAGGCTCGCGACGAAGGTCGGGAACTTGACCTGGTTCAGCAGCTCGCCCGCGACCGCCGCGCCCTCGTGCGCGGCCGCCGCGGTGAATTTGGACTTGCCGATGCTGTCGACGGCCTGGTTGTGCGTCGAGAAATCCGCCTCGTGCGCGGAATGATCCGTGTTGTCGTCGAGCGCGCGCGCCGGCGCGGTGCCCACCCCGCCCGGAATCTCGTGGCCGGCGAACCCTTCGGGCCGCGCGAGGTAATCGGCGATCAACGCGGTGTTGCGCGCGATGTCGCGGCGATCGGCGTCGGGCATCGCGTTGAACGCCTGCGACCGGGTCAACATCTGCGCGACGCCTTGGCGCACTTCGTCGGCGGGCACCGGCGGCGTGTGACGCGGAGCGGTCGCCGCGGCGCGTGGCGGCGGCGGCGCGATCGGCGTGGAACGGGCAGCTTGCGGGAACATGGCGACCTCGCGGGAAATGCGTGACGACGCGATTCGGATTCAGTTGGCCTGGGCGGGCGCGTCCGCCGGCAGTTCGAACTCGATGGGGCGCAGGTAGAGACTCACCCGTGCCGGGCAGGCCGCGTCCGTGCGCAGGCTGATGATCGAGAAGCGGCCCGGCCAGTGCGCGTCCTCCGGCGTGAACGCGCCCATCCAGCGCTCGAGCGCCTGCAATCCGCGCGGACGCTCGGCGAGCCCCATCGTCAGCAGGCTCAGGAACGCGGGCGGCACGTCGGGGATCGCCGACAGCAGCACGTAGAGTTCGAAATCCGGCCCGTCCGGGCCGAGCCCGAACGCGAGCAGCGCGCCGTGCGGCGGCAGGTCGAAGCGCCCGCCGAGCACCAGCCCCAGGAGCTGCATGATGCCGGGCAGCCGATGGCCGATGCCGAGCGCATCCATGACCGGCTGCAGATCGGCGAGCCGCAGCGCCCGGGTACACGCGAACGTGAGCCGCTGGCCGCCGAGATCGCGCTGGGCCGCCATCGTGGTGAAGAGCGGCTTGAGCCCCGGCACCATCTGCAGCGCGGCCTGGACGATGCCGGCCAGGTCGCGGGGCAGGTTCTCGATCGTGCCGGCATCGCCGGGCAGCTCGTAGTACACCTTGGACGCATAGAGCCCGTCGCGGTCATAGCTGGAGCCGAAGAACGCGCCGTAGTCGAGGTTGCCGCCGGGCCGCGCGAAGCCCCGGAACGGCTCGCTCGCCTGGTCGAACCAGTGCAGCGCCTCGCGGCCGATGAAGTCGCGGATCAGCTTGCGCATTTCGCGGGTCGACTCGTCGCGCCGGTCGATCGCCGACGCCTCCGGCGGCAACGGCTCGATCGTGAAGCGCAGCTTGCCCGGCTGGCTTTCCGAGAAGCTGGGCTCGAACGGCACCGCCATCGGCATCAGCGCGTTGTCGCGGAACCGCAGATCGTCGGCGCCGTCGCCGAAGGTGCGCAGGAACAGGTCGCGCGACGGCGCGAATGGATCGGCGGTGCCGAGGCTTCGCGCGGCGCTTTTCAGGCGGCGTTCGACCCGGGCGACGACCGGTTCGCGGATTGAGGTCAGGGGCATGGCTCGGCTCCGGCAGGGTTCGAAAATGGCGCGGCACACGCGACGCCGCTTCAGTGCGGACGGTTCGAGTAGTAGCTCGCGCCGTTGTGCGTGCCGACACCGTAGCCCGCCTTCACCGGCACGCCCGCGCCGAGGCCGATGCCGGCGCCGATGTCGCCGACGCCGTCCAGCATCTCGCGCGCCATCGCCGGGATCGGCACCGGCTTCGAGGTCATCTGCGGCGCCTCGCGCGGCTGCGAGAACTGCTCGATCTGCGTATCGGTGGTCGCGGTATCGGCCAGCCACAGCTCGCATGCGTTGACCAGGTCGTAATCGGTCGGGTCGACGGTCGACTTGTGGTTCGACGAGACGTCGGGATTGGCGATCTGGTCGATGCTGAGCAGCGGGCCGGTCGCCTTGTTGACGCGATCGACGTTGTTGGCCAGCCACGCGGTGATGATCGTGCCGCAGGTCGCGAGCGTGCGATAGCGCGAGCTGGTGCGCGCGCCGCCCAGGTCGTAGGTCGCGACCTGGTCGATCACCTGCCACATGTCCTTCGCGCCGTAGCAGCCGCGGATCTCGGGGTCCTGCAGCAGGTCGATCATGAACTTGACCTGCGACTGGATCTCGCGCGCCGCGTAATGCGCCATGCCGTAGCCGTGCAGCGACAGGTTGCCGGCGAGATCGCGGGCGGCCTTGCGCACCTGCTGGTGGTTGATCGGGTTCGGCACGCTCGCGCGCAGCAGCGAGTCGACCTCGGTCTGTCGCACGAACGACGACACCGACGACACGAAGCGGATCCACAGGTCGTTGAACTCGCGATTGCCGGCCGTGTTCGGATCGCCGCCCGGCACGCCGAGCGTGATGGCCGCGAAGTTCTTGCGCTCCTGCTCGGAGATGCGGTTCGGCGTTTCGCGCCAGTAGCGATAGAGCAGCTTGCCGGCATTGCCCGGGCCGATCGGCAGCGTGCCGTGCTGGAACTGCTCGACGATGCGGTCGACCACCTGGAACACCTTGAGTTCGTCGAACATCGCGGCGACGATCATCGGGCCCATCACGCGCACGTTGTCGGCGACGATGTTCGCGTCTTCCAGATCCTCGAGGTTCGGCAGGTCGATGCCGAGATCGGCGATCGCGTCCTCGCCGCCGATGTTCTGGACGGTGTTCAGCTCCTCGTTGATGCGGCGGCGCAGTTGCGGCTCGTCGGCCTGGATCTTGCGGGCCTGCAGGCCGCGCATCACGCGCGCGAATTCGGTGGTGACCACGCCCGGCTGCTCGCCGCCGCGGCCGTCGGGATCGCCCTCGATGCACAGCAGCGCCAGCACCCGCTGCGCGAGCCCACCGTACGAATTGGCCTCGCCCACCGCCGCGAAGAACTGGCGGGTAAAGGCGTTCATCAGCACGTTGTCGCCGTCCGGCACGGTCTTGTCGCCGTCGACCTTCACGGGCGGCGGCGTGGCCCCGTCCACCGCGAGGATGCCCAGCACCAGCGCGACGAGCGTGATCGACACGGCCTCCGGGTCCGAGCCGTTCGCGCCATTGGCGCCATTGGTGCCATTGGCACCGTTGGCGCCGCTCACGTCGCCCGCGTCGAACACCAGCTGGCCGTTGACCTCGGAGAGCAACGGCGGATTCACCAGTGACTTGCTGGCGAGCAGTTCGCGGGTGGCGACGAACAGCGGATCGCACACCTGCGGCACGCCGTCGGACGGCTTCGTGTCGTAGACGACCGCGAGGATGGCCTTGCACAGCGCGAGCTGCTCCCGCTCGGCGGCGACCGGCGGCCGCTTCAGCGACTCGAGCCGGTTGACGATATCGACCAGCCCGTCGCGTGCCCGGGTCTCGAGGTCGACGAGGTCGAGGAAGCGGACTTGATTGTTGACATGAAACATTTAACTTCTCCTTGAAATCCGGTCGGTTCGGGGGAGTGAGCGGAATCCCGTGCGCCAGTCAGCCGTCGTCGGCACGGCCGTCCTTGCCCGTGCAACCGTCGTCGCCCGCCGCTTCGTACGCGTCGATGCGGCCGGACAGCGCCTGCAGCGCCGCTGCCGCGTCGAGAATGCCGGCGCCGCAGCCGTCGGCCGCGCCGGGCGCGAACGGGCGCGCGGTGGCGACGACCAGCTCGCGTACCGTCGCGCCGTCGAGCGGATAGGCGCGGCGCTGCGCGTACGCGACGAGCAGCGCCGCGGCGCCCGCGACGAACGGCGCGGCGAAACTGGTGCCGGTCGCGAGCTGATAGGCCTCGATCGCGCTCGTCAGCACCCGTTCGCCCGGGGCGCACAGCGCGACGTGCGGGCCGCGCGTCGAGAACGGGGTCGGCCGGCCGTCGTCGCCGACGGCGCCGACCGCGATCACCTGCGGATAGGCGGCGGGCCAGTAGCGGGTCACGGCGCCGTTGTTGCCGCTCGCGGCCACGAGAATGCAGCCGCGCGCGGCGGCATACGCGACCGTGTCGGCGTGCGGTTTCGGGCGGTTGGCGGCGATCGTCGCGTCGTCGGTGCCGAAGCTCATGTTGATCACCTTCGCGCCGAGGTCGACCGCGAGCTTGAGCGCGCGATCGAGGTCGGCGATCGCGCCGAGCCCGATCGCATGCGCCTTGCCCGGCAGGCGGGCGGCCGCCAGCGCGCGCATCGGCAGGATGCGGCAATCGCCGCCGAGCCCGCGCGGCATCGCCACGCCTTCGGCGGCGATGATGCCCGCGCAGCCCATGCCGTGACCGACGAAGCGGTCCTCGGGAAAATCGCCGCGATGGCCGTGACCGCTCAGCAGCTGCACGCCGGGCGACAAGTCGCCGGGCTCGAGACGCACCGTATCGGCGCCCGCGCGGAAGGCATGCGCGAATTCGGGATGCTGGCGCGCGATGCCGCTGTCGATCAGACCGACCGTGACGCCGCTGTCGCCCGGCTCGATCGCGTGTGCGTCGGCCATGCGCACCAGCGCGCGCGCATCCTGCGCAACCCGCGCGGCCGGCGGCACGGGCGCCAAGCGGCCGGGCGCGTCCATCGGGACCGTCGCCACGTAGTTGGGCGTCACGCTTTCCACGGTCGCGAGCTGGGCGAGCGAGTCGCACAGCGCACCGATCGGCGTGCCCGCCGGCACGCGCAGCAGCAGCGTGCGGGCCATGCCGGTCGTCTGTTCGATCGCGTCGTAGCCGAGGTGCGCATGCCCGGGCACCCAGCGCCCGGCCGCCGCGCTGAACGGGCGCACCGCGAGAAAGCGGCCGGCGAACGCAACCACGATGCGGTCGACCGGGCCGCCGTCGATGCATTGCGCGGCGGCCAGCGCGCCGCGCGTCACGTCGCGGATCGACGGCACGTGCTCGGGCGCTTCGCCGAGCGCCAGCTTGACGAGCAGGCAGGTCGGCAGGCTGAACTGACGCTCGCCGGGCGATGCCCACGGCGTGCCGAGTGCATGGATCGTCATGGCCGCGCCTCCTCCTGGCCGGGCACGGCGGCCAGGGTCATGGGCCTGGCCGCGGGCGCCGGCGGCGGCGCGAATGCGCTCAGGTCGAACGCCAGCGCGGCGGCATGGCGGCTCGTCGGCGAGACGGCGAGTTCGCCGGCCCACTGGTCGCGGCCCGGTGCGAGCAGCAGCTCGTCGTCCGCCGATTGCAGCACCGCGACCGGGCGATTGCCGATCCGCACCAGCGGCGCGTGCGTGCCGTTGACGAGATTGCGCCCGATCACGCGCAGCAGCGGCGCCGCATCGGGCTGCGCGTCGGTGGCGGGCGCCACCGGTTCGATCCGCTCGACGCTCGGCGCAGACGCCCGGTCGAGCGCCCGGCGCAGCCGGTCCACGGACAGGTTGGTGACGCGGCCGATCGCATGCACCATGTCGCGCTGCTCGGCCTGCCGAAATTGCCGGACCGTGCGCACGCCGGCCCATTCCAGCCGCTTGCGGTCCTCGGCCGAGAGCTCGTCGCCCAGCGCGTCGAGCGGCTGGTCCTTGCTGTCCTCGGACAGCGCGATCGCGTTCTCCTCGATCGCCGGCCGCGTGATGGTCGTGAAGACGAGATGGAACGTGCTGCTGTCGGTGTCGCCCGGGCCGGCGGGACGAATCCACACCTCGCTTTCGACGAATTCGACATGGGCGCGCAGATCGAGGTTGACGTCCTTGATCGCGAAGGTCAGCGGCAGGTTGAGGTTGCGCGCCTTGATCGCCATCGCCGCCTGCGCGTTGTCGAGCTGGCTCTGCACGGCCTGGATGAAATCCTCGAGGCGCAGGCTGGCGTTGCTGTTCATCGCACCGCTCCGTCGACCGGCACGGCTTCGAGGACGATCGCGAGCCGCGCCGGCTCCGCATCGAAGGCCGTGCGGGTCAGGAACTGCGGCAGGTCGCCGACCAGCTCGATGCCGTCGGCGCCCCATGCAATGCGCAGGTCGAGCGGCAGTTCCATCGCCATCGAGCGCACCCGCAGCCCTTGCGCCGCGCCCGCGGCCAGCTGTCCGGCAACGTCGGCGAACGCGCCCAGCGTCTCGCCCAGCGGCCGCGGCGCGATCATGTGGGTTCTCTCTGCGGATGCGGGTGCGGGTGCCGCCGGCGCCGATGAAGCCGATGAAGCCGATGAGGCCGACGCGGCCGACGGGGCGGCGGACGCGGCCGGCACGCGCGGCACGGCGGCGGCGCCTGCGTCGCGCGGCGGAACGGGCACCGCCACCGGCGCGCGGCTGGGCGGCCGGCGGCGCGATCCGCGCGCCGGCCGGCTGTGCCGCTCCAGCAGATTGCGCGACGCCTCGTCGACGAAACGGTCGAGCGGCGGCAGCGTCTCCGATGCGAAATTGATGCTCACCTTTCCGGTCAGCGTCGCCTTGAGATCGGTGTCGGTTTGCGCATTGACCGCAACGGTCGAGACCGTGGTGACGACATCGCCCGACGTTCCCCGTCCGCCCCAGGTCGTCTGCCCCGACGACGGGTCGTTCGACGTCGCATACTGCACGGCGGCGCGGTCGCGCGCCTTGGCCTGGAAATTGAGGCTCGCCGCGATCGTCCCGTCCTTGACCACGACCCGCTGCATGCCCAGCAGCACCATCGTCGACAGCGTCGACAACCGGTGCTGCGCGACGCGCTCGCGGGCGCGGGGCAGCACCACCGATTCGAGCGTCTGGGTATCGAACGCGCCGTCGGCCGCGCCGAAATCGGCGAGCCACGCGGGCGCGGGGGCCGCGTCGTCGTCGCCGGGCCGGACGACCGGCGCGAGGCGGTAATCGCCGCCGTCCTGCGTCAGCGTCACGTCGTGCGGATACTGCTCGACCAGCCACGCGCGCGCCTGCCCGTCGGTCACGTTCTCCTGCGTGAACTGGTCCAGCGGCTTGGCCACCGCGCCGACCAGGTCGGCGAAACTCTCGACCTGCTTGATCGAGCTGTCGACGATCGCGTCGTAGGTGCCATGCACGAGGCTCGCGACGAAGGTCGGAAAGTCGATCGCATCGGCCAGCGCCGCCGCACGCCGGCCGATGGCGTCCGTCGCCTTCTCCTTCGGAGGCGCCGACCCGCCCGGGGCCGCGGGCGCCGCGCCGCCGGCCGGCATTGCTTGCGGCAATGCGCCGTCCTGCCTGCCCGGGTCGCCCGATCCGGACCCGTCGACGATCTCGCGGCCGAACGCGTCGCGAGCAAGGGCCACCGCGGGCGTGATCGCGCCGCGGGGTGGCGGAGGGGGAATGTGGCGGGCCATCGCGCGTGTCCCTCGGGGTCAGGCGGGTTGCAGTTCGCGCGGCGCCGGTTGCGTGCCGCTTGCCGGAAGCGGCGGCGCGCCGTCGGCGCCGTGCACGATCTGGAAGCGGCCGTCGCCGTTCAGCGTCACCTCCGTCACGCCGACCTGGTCCTCCTCGCCGGCATGCCGGAACGTAGTGGTGATGCGCAGCTTGACGCTCGCCCGTTCGGCGGTGCCGGAACCGCGGCCGATATCCGCGCGCACGAACGCGCTCCAGCCGTCGAGCATCTGGCCGTGGTCCGCGGCAATCGTCACGTCGCCGACCGCGCCGCCCTGCCACGCCCAGTCGATCGACACCGGCGCCGACGTGCGGCCGCTCGGCCCGTCGATATACGGCCAGTCGTCGAGGGTGATGCGTTGGCCGGCCATGCGCGGCTGCCCGGCGCCGCCCGCCAGCGCGTTGGCGGGCTGGACCAGCCCGGCGAGCTGCGCGAGATCGTAGCTGCGCCCGTCGCGGCTCTCGGTGCGCCGGGTCAGGCTCACGCCGAAGCCGAACTCGCCGCCCGCTGCCGGCGGCTCGACGCCGAGCGCGTAGCCCGCGCCCGCCGCGCTGCCGCGATTGATCGTGTGGCCGAACGTGCCGCCCGAATGCATCAGCTGGATCACGCCGATGCCGGCCGCCGCCTCGTATTCCGACACGAAATCCTCGTAGGTCATGATGTAGCGGCTGCCGGTCGAGTGGGTCGGCGGCACGGTCCGCGCGCCGGGATGGCCCGGCGTGCCGACCACGCGGTCCAGCGGATCGGTGATCCGCACGAAATACGCGTCGCCGCTGCGATACATGCCCGTCACCACCACCGCATGGAAGAAGTTGACCGGCGCGCGCACGACTTCGGCGACCCAGATCGGCCCGTTCGCCTCCAGCAGCCGCCGAAAGCCTTCGGGCGCGAAGCACGCATTGGGTTCGACCGTGAGCGTCGACACCCCGGCGAACCCCGCCACCTCGGCCGGCGCCAGGCCATCGCGCATCTGGCGCTCGAGGCTGATGCAGCGCGCGAGCAGCGTCGGGTCGACGCTCTGGTTGTCGCGCCAGCCGATCACCATCGACGCGGCCGTCGCCCAGCAGCCCATGTCGGTGGGCTGCGGGGTCAGTTGCACCTCGTCCCAGTTCACCGACCAGTCGTCGGCGCCCAGCGCGCGCGCGGCGCCCGAGGCGACCGACAGCGCCTGGCTCGTGCCGAAGAAGCCGCGGCTCGGGATCGGCGCCTTCAGATGGCCGACATACGCGAGCGTTCCGGGGGCCATCGTGCCGGTCGACAGGCTGGCGAGATCGCCCGGCGGCACCCAGTGCGGCGGCACGCTGACGATCGGCCTGCCCGCGTCCTGGAACGACTGGGCGACCAGCTGCGAGCAGAAGAAGTTGTCGGTGTCGGCGCCTTCGCCGAGCTCGATGCGGCCGACGAAGCGGCGGCAGCGCTCCGCCGCGTCGCCCGACAGCAGGTCGCACGCGTGGCGGTCGATCAGGTAGCTGCCGCAGCGGACCAGCCCGACGTAGTTGAAACCGCGATCGAGGTAGCGCGCGGCGGCATCGGCAACCTGCTGCCGCTGCGTATCGGTCAGGCCCGGCACCCGGAACGCGACCGCGAGGCGCGCGTCGGCCAGCGCGTCCGCGAGCGGGCGCAACTGGACCCCGCCGGGAATCGCCTCGATCACCTGCCCGCCCTGGCCGACATAGAGCATCGCGTGGCTGACCTCCGCACCCGAGCCGGCACGAATGACGCCGGAGCCCGGATTGCCGGTGGTGCTGAGAATGATGTCGCCGATCTCCAGCGCGTCGGTGCCGATCGACAGGCCGCCGACGCCGGGATCGAGCGGAATGTCGTCGCCGAGGCCGCGCGCGGCGAGCCCCAGCGCCTGGCCGGCCGCCTGCGGCTGGCAGGTGCGGCTGGTGACCAGCCGCATGAAGTAGTCCCAGTCCCAATTGCCGTCGGGGCACGCGGTATGGCCGGTCGAGGTGTCGGCCTCGCGATGGCCCATGATCGTCGTGCGATTGATCGGCAGCTGATACTTGTCGCACAGCGACGCGACCAGCGCCGCCGAGGTTTCGTACTGGAGCTGGGTCGGCGCCAGCGCATCGAAATGCTGGACGGTGCCATTGCGACGCGGGTAGTCGGCGCCGCCGCGCTTCACCGCGATGTGTTCGATGCCGATGCTGCGCTGGTTCGAGCCCTTGCAGTGCCACGCCGTGTCGGCCTCGGAGACGAACTGGACGACTTCGCCCTCCTGCCCGACCAGGTAATGCGAACTCACCTTCGACGACGCATTGGTGAAGGTATTCACCACCTGCTGGACGGTGGGGACGTCGGCGATGTGGATGATGATGCGGTCGATCGTCTTGCTGCCGCGCCCCTCGTCGAAATTCGGGCTGGCGGCCGTGCGCGTGACGAGACTGTTCTCGCGCGCGCCCAGCGCCAGCGCGCTGGCCGTCGCGGACGGCTCGGCGGCCGCATCGTCGTCGCTGTACGGCGGCGTATCGATGCCGTAGGCCTCCGGGTCGGCGCTCAGGCCGCGCGCCCACGCAAGCGACGACGACGACGAGGTGGCGATCGTGCCCGCCGCGGCGCGCGAGACGCCGACGAAGACGCTCACCGGGCTGCCGACGCTGACGCCGGCCGACAGCGTGACGCCGACGAATTCACCGCGGGCGTTGAACAGCGCCGAGATGCCGCCGGCCGGGGCTTCGCCGACCATCACGCCGACCGTCGTGCCGGTGCCCGCGAAATCGTCGATATGGCCGCGCAGCAGGCTGATCTGGCCGGTGAGGCTCGCCGACACGATGTAGCCGAAGTCGAGCTCGCCCGACACGAAGACGCCGATGTCGTCGCCATTGGCGTCGAAGATGAGGCCGACCGCGCCCGCGCCCCCGGATTCCAGCCCGGCGCCCGCACCCGCGCCGATCGAGACCGACAGGCCGTTGCGCATCGCGACCGGCAGCAGCAGCATCAGCGACGCGGTGGCCGGATTCGCGCTCAGAATCGCGCGCAGCGCGGCCCGCTCGACGGTCGAGAGCTTGCGCGGCCGCGGCCAGGTGAAGCCGCGGCGTTCGCCCGCGAGGCGGAACCCGGCATCGTCGCTCATCCCCTGCGACACGGGTGCCGGTGCGATGGCGGGTGCCGGTGCGACGGCGGGTGCCGGTGCGACGGCGGATGCGGCGCGCGGCGGGGCGACGCCGACGCCGGCGCGGCGCGTCGCGGCGCCCGCGTTGCGGCATTGAGCGGCGGAAGCGGACCGAAGCCGTCGTCGTAATGGACGTCGTGGTGCGGCGCAGCGCCCTCGACGGCCGCTGCGGCGCGCGGGGGCGGCGCCCGGCCGGCCGGCGCCGGCACGGCGGTCGCGCCCGGCCGCGTGGCGTCGCCCGCCCAGTTCAGCAGCGGACTCCTGACGGCGGCAGCGCCGCGCGTCGGGAACACGCGGACCCGGCGCAATCCCCGGTCGCTGAGCCCCGACAGCGACACATACGGACTGTCGGCATTCGGCAGGACGTCGACCGTCCACGCATCGGCAGCGGGCGACGCCGCGGTGGCGAGGCCGAACCACAGCCGGCTCGCGCCCGCGAAGCGCGCCAGCACGGCAGGCGGCACCATGAACACCGCTTCGCCACGCGGGATCGCCAGCAGGCCGTCCTCGCGGCTGGTATAGAACGTCGACGACGTGCGCCCGTCCTTGCGCGTGAACAGCGCGGGATCGGTGGCGATCACCAGTTCCGCGACGCACGGCGCGTGGCCGACGCGAATCGTGAAGCCCAGCATCGGGAAACGGTCGGTCAGGACCATGCGGTTGGGATGGAGTTGCGCTGCCATGTCGTGTCCTCAGCTCTGGTTTTGATCGGGCTCGTCGCGACGGCCGCCGAGCATCGGCTTGCTGCGCGCATCGATCGCGCGCCGTTCGAATTCCTGCGGGGGAAGCATCTCCAGATCCGGTTCCGGGTCGCCGATGTCGGGGATTTCGTGGTGCGTCGCTTCGAACTGGGCAATCGCGCGCGCCAGCAGTTGCGCGAGCAGCTTCGCGTGCACCGGGCTGATCGCGACGCGACTCATCAACTGGACGTTGCCGGATTGCGGCTCGACCTGCCCGGCATCGATCAGGAACTCGAACGCGTTGTGCCCGACCTCGAAATAGTTCGCATAACTGGCGAGCAGCGGCCGTGTCTGGCCGGCCGGCTGGGCCGGCTCCGGCGGGGCGTCCTGGCTTGGCTCGATGACGTGCACGACGGCCTCCTTGCATGGCGACGGGCGGTCTGTCCGTTCTGCTTCGCAAGGAGCGGGCCAACGCGGGTGCGCCGGCGCAAGCACATGATTTGCCGTGGAATTTCCCGGCCGGTGCGGGATTCGGGAACGCTGCCGGGCTGTACCATGTGACAGCCCGGCTGTCACACCGATGCAGTGTTGCCGGCGTCCAGGTTGTATTTGGCCAGCTTGCGGTACAGCGTCATGCGCGACCAGTTCATCTGGCGCGCCGCTTCCATCTTGTTCCAGTTGGTCTGGCGCAGCACCGAGACCAGCCGCTCGCGCTCATGCTCGCCGGCCGAAAAATCCTGCAGGAACAGGCGCCGGAATGCCGGCGGCAGGTCGCCCAGCCCGAACGGGCGCCCTTCCGGCGCATCGATGAACAGTGCCTCGACCAGGTTACGCAACTCGCGTACGTTGCCCGGCCACCGGTAATGCCGCATGCACTCGAGCAGGGCGGGATCGGGCCGCCCCACCCGCATCGCCCGCTGCAGGTTGTGTTCGGCGACGAAGAGATCGACGATCGGCGCGATGTCCTCCGGCCGTTCGCGCAGCGGCGGTATCTCGATGCGCGCGACGTTCAGGCGATAGAACAGGTCGGCACGGAAACGGCGTTCCGCGACCAGGTCCTCCAGGCGTTCGTTGCTCGCCGCCACGATCCGGACATCGACCGGGCGCCGGCGCAGCGAGCCGACCGGCATCACCGTGCGGTCCTCGAGCAGGCGCAGCAGCTTCGCCTGGACGGCGAGCGGCATCTCGCTGACTTCGTCGAGGAACAGCGTGCCGCCGTCGGCCTCGACGAAGCGGCCGGGAAACGCGTGCTGGGCGCTGGTGAACGCGCCGCGCTCGTGGCCGAACATCTCGGATTCGAACAGGCTGTCGGGCACGGCCGCGCAGTTGACGGCGATGAACGGCTTGTCGGTCCGGGTGCTGAGGCGATGGACGGCGCTGGCGACGCGCTCCTTGCCGGTGCCGGTTTCGCCGGTCACGAGCACCGTCGTATCGGTGCGCGCGACCTTCGCCAGATAGCGGCGCAGGTCGGTCATCGCCGGGCTCGAGCCGTGCAGCCCGAGCGACGTCGCGTGAATGCCTCCGATCGTGCTCATGCGCGCGCCGCCCGGCTAGCGAACCGTTGACGGATGATGCGCAGCCCCGATGTTCATCGCCACTTCCCCCCCGCTGGATGTTGAGGAACAAGACAACCATCCTCGATGGCGATTGTTGGCACGCGTTTAATTAGTACTGTGATGCGTGTTGAATGGAGAGCCGCGTGTCACGGCGCCGGCCGATAACCAGTGTAGTTTCAATATGGAGATTCGTACAACCTGCCGACTACGCAATAACAAATATGTCATTTCACGCATTTTCATCAATTCATCCGCAATCGGGATGACGAACGGAAAGCCCGTCGCGGAATTCGGAGAATGCGTGTCGTTCACGAAGCGGGATCGGTGACTTCGCCAGTCGCGTACGTCGGTTGCGGTGAGGATGTGGCGCACGTGTCTGATGCGCGCGGAGACGGCGAGCCGCGTCGGGTTTCCGTGCCGCTCGATCGGCATGAACTGCCCGAGCGTCGAAACCCGAACCCGCAGCCTGCCGCCTCGCTGACGCATTCGCGCACGCTGCCATCGTCAATCGCGCAGATAGCCGTCGGTCGCCGAGTCCCGCATCCGGAACGACGCGAGCGCGGCAATCGCCCCCAGTGCACTCACGTACCAAAAGAATGCGGATTCGATACCGGCTGCCTTCAACGAAAGCGCCGCATACTCCGCCGACCCGCCGAATGCCGCATTGGCAATCGCGTAAGGCAACCCGACACCGAGCGTCCGCACTTCCGCCGGAAACATCTCGGCTTTCACGAGACCGCTGATCGAGGTGTACAGGCTCACGACCGCCAGCGCGGCGAGAATCAGGACGAAAGCCCACAGTGGATCGTGGACGGACTTCAGCGCCACCATCACCGGAACCGTGCCGACCGTTGCACCGACGCCGAACATCAGCATCGACGCCCGGCGCCCGATCCGGTCGGACAGCGCGCCGAACGCCGGCTGCATCACCATGAACACGACGAGCGCGGCGGTCATGATTGCACTCGCGGTCTTCGCCTGCATTCCGACGGTGTTGACGAGGTACTTCTGCATGTAAGTCGTAAACGTGTAGAACACCAGCGAGCCACCGGCAGTGAAACCCAGTACCGTTACCACGGCCCGGCCGTGCCCGCGCAGTCCTTTCAGCGTGCCAGCATCGGCCCGGTTGCGCGCATGCGCGGTCGTGGTCTCGTCGAGCGAACGACGCAACCTCATCGCGACAACCGCGCCGAGTGCACCCAGCGCAAACGGAATGCGCCAACCCCATGCGATCAGCTGATCGTGCGAAAGCCACTGCTGAAGCGCGACTACCACGACCAGGGCGAGCACCTGCCCGCCGATCACGGTCACGTACTGGAACGACGCGAAAAAGCCGCGCCGTCCCGGCTCGGCGATCTCGCTCATGTAGGTCGCGCTGGTGCCATATTCCCCGCCGACCGATAGCCCCTGCATGCAACGCGCGGCGAGCAGCAGCGCCGGAGCGAGCGCGCCGACTTGCGCGTACGTCGGCAGCACGGCGATCGCCAGCGACCCGCCGCACATCATCAGCACCGACAGGACCATCGCCCGCTTGCGGCCATGGCGATCGCCGATGCGCCCGAACAGCCAGCCGCCGACCGGGCGCATCAGAAAGCCGGTCGCGAACACGCCGGCCACATTGAGCAGCTGCGTCGTCCTGTCACCGGCAGGAAAGAACGCATGCGCAAAGTACAACGAGCAGAACGAATAGACGAAGAAATCGAACCACTCGACCAGGTTGCCCGACGAAGCGCCGACGATCGCCCGAATGCGTCGCCGGGAATCCGCCGGCGCGCCGACCGCGTTCGGCCGCAGGGTATTGGTTTCCATTGCTTGGTGTCTCCAGATCCATGTTGTCCCGCGGTCCGGTCTGATGCCGCGTCGGGAGGATTTGCGTACCGCTGCTAGCGCATCACGAACGGATTCCCCGTCGGCGCGCCCGTGTTGATCCACACGCTCTTCGTCTGCAGGTATTCGTCGATCGCGCCGATGCCGTTCTCGCGTCCGAGCCCCGAATCCTTGTAACCGCCGAACGGCGACATGAAGCTCACCGCGCGATACGTGTTCACCCACACGGTGCCCGACTCGATGCGCTCGGCCATCCGGAACGCGCGGCCGATGTCGCGCGTCCACACGCCCGCGCCGAGCCCGAAGCGCACGTCGTTCGCGAGCGCGACGGCCTCCTCTTCCGTATCGAAGCGGATCACCGACAGCACCGGCCCGAATACCTCTTCCTGCGCGATGCGCATGTCGTTGCGCACGCCGGTGAAGATCGTCGGCTCGACGAACCAGCCGTTGCCGCATTCGACACGCGCCGCCGCGTGGCCGCCGAGCGCAAGCTGCGCACCTTCGTTGCGTGCAATGTCGATGTAGCTCAGCACCTTGTCGTATTGCGCCCGCGTCGTGACGGGGCCGACCTGCGTGCCCGCATCCATCGGGTCGCCCATCCGCGCGGTGCGTGCGAGCGCGACCACGCGTTCGACGACCTCGTCGTGGACTCGCGCTTGCACGAGCAGCCGCGAGCCCGCGATGCAGGTCTGGCCGGTCGCGGCGAAGATGCCCGATACCGCGCCGTTCACCGCATCGTCGAGATTCGCGTCGTCGAACACGATGTTTGGCGACTTGCCGCCGAGTTCGAGGCTCACGTGCTTGAAGTCGCGCGCGGCCTGCTCGTTGATGCGGCGCCCGGTCGAATCGGCGCCGGTGAACGTCACCTTGCGCACCAGCGGATGCGCGACCAGCGCACTGCCGACTTCGTTGCCGAAGCCGGTCACGACGTTGACCACGCCGCGCGGAAAGCCGACCTCGTGCAGCAACTCGACGAACTCGAGCGTCGACGCCGACGTGAACTCGGACGGCTTGATCACCGCCGTACAGCCGGCCGCGAGCGCGGGCGCGAGCTTCCACGCGAGCAGCATCAGCGGCGAATTCCACGGCGTGACGATCGCGACCACGCCGAGCGGCTCGCGTCGCGTGAAATTGAAGTAGCCAGGCTTGTCGAGCGGGATCACGTCGCCCTGGATCTTGTCCGCGAGGCCGCCGTAATAGCGATACCACTGCGGCAGATACGTGAGCTGACCGCGCATCTCCGCGTACAGCTTGCCGTTGTCGCGCACCTCGATCGCGGCGAGGCGCTCGGCGTGCTCGGCGATGCGGTCGGCGAGCCGGCACAGCAGCTGGCCGCGCGCGGTCGCGGACATCTCGCGCCATGCGCCGGCGACGAACGCACGATGCGCGGCGCGCACTGCGACATCCGCATCAGCCTCGTTGCCGCGCGCCAGCTCGGCCCACGGCTGGCCGGTAAACGGATTGTCGGTGTTGAACCATTGACGGCTGTCGGGCTCGCGCCGTTCGCCGTCGATCAAGTGAAGGTAGCGTTGCATGTCCGGCTCGCTGAAATCGGTGTGAATCGCCCGGACCGCTACCGGATGCACGCATTCGGCAGCGGTCCCGGCACGGCGGTCGCCGCCGTTCGACGGGAACGACGAGATTGCGTCGAACGACGGCGTGTCAAGCGCACTCAGAACGGCGCGTAACCGAGTGCTTCGCGGAAGCGGTTCTTCACGTACACGCCGTCGCGCGGCGGCAGCGCGCGCGGCGGCTCGTCCGCGCGGATGTGAACCTGGGCAAACACCGGCCCGCTGCGCGCATTCACGCGCTCGACGATCTGCGTGTAGTCGCGCGCGTCGCGTACCGCGAACGAATCGGCGAGCCCGAAGCCCTTCGCGACCGCAACGAGATCGGTGCCGAGGCTCGAATGGCTCTGCTGCATGCCGGTTTCGCCGTAATGACCGTTATCGAGCACGACGATCGTCAGGTTGTTCGGCTGCTTCGCGCCGATCGTCCCGAGCGCGCCGATCCCCATCAGCTGTTCGCCGTCGCCGGTCACGACGATGACCGGCTTCTCCGGCTGCGCGAGCGCGAGGCCGAGACCGAGCGCCGCCGCGCCGCCCATCGCGCCCCACAGATAGAAATTGCCGACGCGATCGCCCGCCGCGAACACGTCATACGAGGCCGAACCGAGGCCGCTGACGACGAGCGCGTCCGGCGCGCCGGCCAGCAGGTTCCGGACGAACGCACGGCGCTCGATGGTCTGGTTTTGTTGCTCGCTCATTATTTCCGCTCCCACTTCTTGCGACCGATCAGGCTCTGCGACAGCAGCACGGCAACCTGCTCGCCGGCTTCGAAGGCGGCGTCGAACCCCGCACTGACGATTTCCTCGACGTCCTCCGGGCGGTCCGCGCGCAGCACCGTGATGCCCATCAGTTCGAGCGCGGCCTGCGTCGTCTTGCCCATCGGACCCTGCCACGGATTGAATTCCGCGTATTCGCCGCGCATCGTCACCAGCGTGAAGAACGGAAAATTGCAACTGCGTAACAGCGAGAACATGTTCACGCAATTGCCAACGCCGCTGCTCTGCATCAGCAGCACCGCGCGCTGGCCGCCGAGCCATGCACCGCTCGTCAGCGCCACGCCTTCCTCCTCGGTGGTCAGCGCGATGGCTGCGATTTCATCGTCCGCGATCGCGCTGCGGATCACCTGCGTATGTCCGGCGTCCGGCACGTAGGCGATCTGCTTCACGCCGCCGGCCTTCAGAACGGAAAAGATGGACGTCTGCCATGCCGGCTCATGTCCCGTTGCGGTACTCATCGGTTGCGCTCCTTCACGAAGTTGTTTCAGGAATCATAAAATGCGATTACTCTCACGCAGAAATAGAGTTTCCTGATACACGGATCACGATTCGGCATGGACATCAAGCAATTGCGCGCGCTGCTGGCCGTCGCGGAAACCGGCAGCGTCACGCGGGCAGCCGACGTGCTGCACATCGTGCAGCCCGCCGTGTCACGCCAGTTGAAGCTGCTGGAGGAGGACGTCGGGATCGCGCTGTTCGAGCGCGGTCGATACGGGATGGAACTGACGGAATCCGGCGAGATCCTGGTCGAGCATGCGCGGCGCGCGCTGCTCGAGCTCGACCGCGCGCGGGCGGAAATCCAGCCGTCGGACGCGCGGATCTCCGGCATCGTGACGATCGGCCTGCTGCCGAGCACGGCCGACCTGCTGGCCAGCCCGCTGCTGACCGCCGTGAAGGCGCGGCATCCGTCGGTCAGCCTGCGGGTGTCGGTCGGCTACGCCGGCCATTTGCGCGACTGGCTCGAAGCCGGGGAAATCGACGCGACGCTGCTGTACAACCCGAAAGCCACGCCCACCATCCAGGTGCAGCCGCTGCTCGGCGAGAGCCTGTGCGTCGTCGGGCCGCGCTCGTCGGACCTTGCGCCCGACCGGCCGCTCGCGCTCGCGGACATCGCCGCATGGCCGATGATCCTGCCGAGCGCGCCGCACGGCATCCGCAACATGCTGGAGCAGGCGCGCCCGGGCGCCGGCGCGACGCTCGACGTCGTTGCGGAAACGAATGCGATGAGCGTGCAGAAGAGTCTCGTCGCGCGCGGGCACGGCTTCACGATTCTGCCCAGCATCGCGGTCACGGAAGATATCGCGCGGGATGCGCTGCGCGCGGCGCCGCTGTCCGATCCGGGGCTGCAGCGCACGATCGTGCTGGCGTTGCCGAATACGCGCCGGATCGCGGCGGCCGTGCGGGCGGTTACCGCGCTGCTCGTCGACGAGATGCGCGCCGCGGTCGAACGCGGCGACTGGCCGTCCGCACACTGGCTCGCTGACTGAACCCGCGAAGGTCGCCCGTCACGACGGCGCGGATTCGCCCTCGCGCAGCGTGATGCCCGTCCACGCGCCGCTTGCGGCCAGTTCGCCGATCAGCTCGACGATCGCTTGCCGCACGGCGAGCGCGGCGGAATTGACGGGAGACGTGTTCGACCAGCACAGGCTCGCGGGCCGGCGGATCTCCGGCTCGACGATCCGGCGCATCTTCGGCCGGCTGGACGGCTCGCGCGACGCCAGCGCGGACGCCGGCAGGATCGTGCACGCGAGGCCCGACTGCGCGAGCGAGATCATGGTCGGCAGCGAGTCGATATCCGCGATGATGTTGAGCGGCACCTCCTCGCGCGCGAACGTGCGTTCGAGCAGCAGGCGCAGCCCGTTCTGCACGCCCGGCGCGACGAGCGGCACGCCGGCGAGCGACGCGAGCGGGCAGGTTCGCGCGCGCGACGGCACCGCGCCGCCCGGCTCGCCGAGCAGATACAGCACCTCGTCGAACAGCGGCATCGCGGTGATGCCGGTCGTGTTGGATTCGCGGAACAGGATCGCGAGGTCGAGCCGCCCGTTCGCCAGCAGCTCGTTGATGAAGCCGCTCATGCTCTCGATGTACTGCAGCCGGATGCCCGGATAACGCGCCCTCACGCGCTCGAACAGCGGCACCGCGAGGATCGACGTCATCGTGGTCGGGAAACCCACCGCGACCGTGCCCGACTCGCTGCCCGCGCCTTCCCGCACTTCCTGGCGCAGTTGCTCCATCTGCCTGAGCACGAGCCGCGCGTGACGGTACAGCGCCTGCCCGGCCGCGGTCGGCTTCACGCCCTGCGGGCTGCGCACCAGCAGCGTGACGCCGATGTCGCCCTCGAGCTTCGCGATCTGCTGGCTCAGCGACGGCTGCGCGACGAACAGCTTTTCGGCCGCCTTCCCGAGGCTCCCGTATTCCACGATGCTGACGAAGTAACGGAGCTGGCGGATGTCCATGGCGGTTCGTTCGATGCGAAAGCCATAGGATACCCCTATGACCGGCACATCCAAACGGTATTTCCGCCGCGCCTGCGCTTCACCTAAAGTCACTTCATGCCAAGTCAGAACAGCCGGCCCGCCCGGCGATGGAGGTGACAGTGAACGCTCCCCGGTCGCATGCCAGCGACGATGTCCAACAGGTCGCGACCGACCTGATCAGCGCCGAACGTGCGGTCGCCTTCGCGGCCACGCTAGACCATCCGGTCGTTCCCGCCGTGGGCGACGCGTTGCTGCCCGCCTGGCACTGGCTGTATTTCTGGTCGATCGCGCAGCAGGCCGAGCTCGGCCCGGACGGCCATCCGCGCACGGGCGGCTTCCTGCCGGACCTCGGGCTGCCGCGGCGCATGTGGGCCGGCGGCCGGCTGACGTTCGAACGCCCGCTGACGATCGGCGCGATCGCGACGCGCACGTCGCGCATCCTGTCCGTCGAACGCAAGGAAGGCCGCACCGGCACGCTCGGCTTCGTGACCGTCGAGCACGTGATCGAATCCGCGGGTGAAGTCGCGATCCGCGAGGAACACGACATCGTCTATCGCGGCGCGGCCGCGCCCGGCGCCGCCACGCCCCCGCCGAAGGCCGCGCCCGACGCCGCGCAATGGCAGCGCGACATCACGCCGGACGAAGTCATGCTGTTCCGCTATTCCGCGCTGACCTTCAACGGCCATCGCATTCACTACGACCGCACCTACGTGCGCGACGTCGAAGGTTATCCGGACCTCGTCGTGCACGGCCCGCTGATCTCGACGCTGCTGCTCGACCTCGTGACGCGCTCGCTGCCCGGCGCGACGATCGTCGAATACGCATATCGCGCGGTACGGCCGACCTTCCTCGGCAACACCTTCAGCGTGTGCGGCCGCCTCGCCGACGACGGCGAGACCATCGAGCTCTGGGCAAAAGATCACGACGGCTGGCTGACCATGTCCGCAACCGCGACCCTCGCATAGGGCCCATTCCAAGCATTCCCCGATACGAAACATGAATCCTACCGACGCGTACCAAGACATTCGCGAAGCCGTTCGCGACCTGTGCGGCGAGTTTCCCGCCGAGTATTTCCGCAAGATCGACGAGGAACGCGGTTATCCCGAAGCGTTCGTCGACGCGCTGACGAAAGCCGGCTGGCTCGCCGCGCTGATTCCGCAGGAATACGGCGGCTCCGGCCTCGGCCTGACCGAGGCATCGGTGATCATGGAGGAAATCAATCGCGCGGGCGGCAACTCCGGCGCGTGTCACGGCCAGATGTACAACATGGGCACGCTGCTGCGCCATGGCTCGGCCGAGCAGAAACAACGCTATCTGCCGAAGATCGCGAGCGGCGAGCTGCGCCTGCAGTCGATGGGCGTGACCGAACCGACCACCGGCACCGACACAACGAAGATCAAGACGACGGCGGTACGCAAGGGCGATCGCTACGTGATCAACGGCCAGAAGGTGTGGATCTCGCGCGTGCAGCACTCCGACCTGATGATCCTGCTCGCGCGCACCACGCCGCTGTCGGACGTGCAGAAGAAGTCGGAAGGGATGTCGATCTTCATCGTCGACCTGCATCACGCGATCGGCAACGGGATGACGGTGCGCCCGATCCCGAACATGGTGAATCACGAGACCAACGAGCTGTTCTTCGACAACCTCGAGATTCCCGCGGAGAACCTGATCGGCGAGGAAGGTCGCGGCTTCAAGTACATCCTCGACGGACTGAACGCCGAGCGCACGCTGATCGCAGCCGAATGCATCGGCGACGGCTACTGGTTCGTCGACAAGGTGTCGCAGTACGTGAAGGATCGTGTCGTGTTCGGCCGCCCGATCGGCCAGAACCAGGGCGTGCAGTTTCCGATCGCCCGCTCGTTCATCAACGTCGAGGCGGCGAGCCTGATGCGCTTCGAGGCCGCGCGCCGGTTCGACGCGCACGAGCCGTGCGGCGCGCAGGCGAACATGGCGAAGCTGCTCGCGGCCGATGCGTCGTGGGAAGCCGCGAACGCGTGCCTGCAGTTCCACGGCGGCTTCGGCTTCGCATGCGAATACGACGTCGAACGCAAGTTCCGCGAAACGCGCCTGTACCAGGTCGCGCCGATCTCGACGAACCTGATCCTGTCGTACGTCGCCGAGCACATCCTCGGCCTGCCGCGTTCGTTCTGACGGGAGTGACGAGCATGCGCCCACTGGAAGGCATCAAGGTCGTCACGTTCGAGCATGCGATCGCCGCGCCGTTCTGCACGCGCCAGCTCGCCGATCTCGGCGCGCGCGTGATCAAGGTCGAACGGCCGGGCGTCGGCGATTTCGCGCGCGGCTACGACGAACGCGTGTCGGGACTCGCGTCGCACTTCGTGTGGACCAACCGCTCGAAGGAAAGCCTCACGCTCGACGTCAAGCAGCCCGCGGCGCTCGACGTCGTGCACAAGCTGCTCGCGGATGCCGACGTGTTCGTGCAGAACCTCGCACCCGGCGCGACCCAGCGGCTGGGGCTCGATTACGACACGCTGCGCGAGCGCTATCCGCGGCTGATCGTCTGCGACATTTCCGGCTACGGGCTCGACGGGCCGTTCCGCGACAAGAAGGCGTACGACCTGCTGATTCAAAGTGAATCCGGATTCCTGAGCATTACCGGATCGAACGGCGAGCCGGCCAAGGCCGGCTGCTCGATCGCCGATATCGCCGCCGGCATGTATGCGTATACGAACATCCTCGCCGCGCTGATCGAGCGCGGGCGCACCGGGCGCGGCCGGCACATCGACGTGTCGATGCTCGAAAGCATGGTCGAGTGGATGAGCTATCCGCTCTACTACGCGATCGACGGCCAGTCGCCGCCGCGGCAGGCCGGCGCGTCGCACGCGACGATCTTTCCGTACGGCCCGTTCAGGGCCGGCGACGGCAACACCGTGATGCTGGGCCTGCAGAACGAGCGCGAATGGAAGCGCTTTTGCGAGACCGTGATCGGCATGCCCGAGCTGGCGGCCGACGAGCGCTTCGGGTCGAACAGCCGCCGCGTCGCGAATCGCGACGCGCTCGCGGCCATCATCGTCGATGCGTTCTCGACGCTGACGTCCGCCGACGTGATCGACCGGCTCGAGCAGGCCGGCATCGCGAACGCGCGGATGAACGACATGCACGGCGTCTGGACGCATGCGCAACTCGCCGCGCGGCATCGCTGGACGCGGGTCGACACACCGGCCGGCGAGATTCCTGCCCTGCTGCCGCCCGGCGTCGCGCCGGGCGACGATCCGCGCATGGACCCGGTGCCGGCGCTCGGCCAGCATACCGATGCCGTGCTGCGCGAGCTCGGCTATGCCGATGAACAGATTCACACGTTGCACGCATCCGGTGCCGTCTGACCGGGCCTTGCCGCGCTGATCGAAGCGCGCCCCCCACCTACGTTTCGAAGCGTCTCCGCGTCCGGCCACGGACGCGAGAGCGCCACATGACTGGAGACATCATGGCGAACACCGTCAATGCCGCCGGCCGGCTCGACCGGCTGCCGATTTCAAGGTTTCACTGGAAGATACTCGGCCTGATCGCCGGTGGCGCGTTCCTCGACGCGTTCGACATCTATCTCGCCAACGGCTCGGTCGCGGCGATGGTCAAGGAGGGATTCACCGACCTGCGGCATGGCGCGATGTTCGTGTCGTCGACGTTCGTCGGGATGATGATCGGGGCGTTCGTCGCGGGTTACGTCGGCGATCGGCTCGGGCGGCGCTATTCGTATCAGCTCAATCTGGCCGTGTTCGGGCTGGCTTCGATCGCCGCGTGTTTCGCGCCCGATATCGCGTGGCTGATCGTGCTGCGTTTCATCATGGGAATCGGGCTGGGCGCGGAACTGGTCGTCGCGGCCGGGACGCTCGCCGAGTTCGTGCCGCCCGAGACGCGCGGCAAGTGGGTGTCGCTGCTCGCGATCATCACCAACAGCGGGCTCTTCGCGGCGCTGGCCGCGGGGTACTGGATCATTCCTTATCTCGGCTGGCGGTACATGTTCGCGCTGGCGGGCGTCGGCGCGCTGGTCGTCTGGTTCATGCGCAAACGGATGCCGGAGTCGCCGCGCTGGCTCGAATCGGTCGGGCGGCTCGACGAGGCCGAGGCGACGCTTGCCGCGATCGAGCAGGAGGTCGGCCGGCAGGTCGGCACGCTGCCGCCCGTGCGGCGCACCGTCGACCTGCATGTCGGCAAGGTGCCGCTCGGCGTGCTGTTCTCGAAGGGGATGCGGGGCCGGACGATCGTCGCGGCGTTGACCGCGATCGGTGTGAACGTCGGGCTCTACGGCTTCATTGCGTGGCTGCCGACGTTCTTCGTCACGGAGGGATTGTCCGTCGTCAAGTCGCTCGGGTTCGTGTTCCTGATGTCGATCGGCTCGCCGGTCGGCGGGTTGATCGGCTATCTGATCGCGGATCGGATCGGGCGGGCCAAGGGCATCGTGATCGCGTCGATTCTCAGCATCGCGCTCGGCTGGCTGTATGTGTCGCTTCGCGATACCACCGCGATCATCGTGGTCGGCTTCTGTCTCGTCAGCGCGATCTACACAATTACGACGCTCGGGCTGTTCGGCTACATTCCCGAACTGTTCCCGACCGAAGTGCGGCTGCGCGGCACCGGTGTCGCGGGGATGTGCGGACGGATGTCGTCGATCGGCACGCCTGCGCTGGCCCTGGCGCTTTACCAGGCGTTCGGCGTATCGGGCGTGATCGCGATGGTCAGCGCGACGCTCGGCGTGCTGTGTGTCGCGATCGGGCTGCTGCGCGTCGAAACCGGAGGGCAGGCGCTGGAGGAAGTCGCGCCGGGGATGCAGGACGCGGAGGACACCGCGGTCCACTCCGGCGTCAGGCAAGCCTGATTGCCGGCGGCGGCGAATATTCGGCGCTCGCTGCCGGGCGCCGGCGGCGAGCGGCGAGCGGCGAGCGGCGAGCGGCGAGCGGCGAGCGGCGAGCGGCGAGCGGCGGTGCGACGTCCCGGACAAACAAGGGTTTCGCGTGGATTTCCTCTGATGTCCGCGTTCGCCGCCTTCTTCAAGCGCACCCGCATGTTGAACGACTGCACCGCCGCGCCAATCGCGCGTCAGACAGGAAGGTTCAAGCTCGACGTGGCGCGTGAAGGTCCGCCCCGTCCATGTGCCTGTGACGCATATACGCGCACATACCCGCACATACACGCACGTAGCGCGCCGCCGATGCTGACATAAAATAGAAGCTATTCCCGACTGAAAAAAGGGGGCCGACATGAGGCGCCTCTATTTCCTCGTACCCGACACGCAGATGGCGAAGGCGATCGTGGATGACTTGCTGCGCGCTCGCATCATCTGGCGCCATATCCATGTCCTCGCGGATCACAGTGTCACGCTCGAAGAGTTACCCGAAGCGTCCTTGCTGCAAAGCAGCGATGTCGTGCACGCGCTCGAGCGCGGCGTCGCGCTCGGCGGCGCAACGGGCGCGCTCATCGGCCTCGTCGCGCTCGTCTACCCGCCTGCCGAGCTCGTGATCGCGGGCGGCGCCGTCGTCGCATTGACGGTGGCGGGTGCGGGCTTCGGGGCGTGGACGGCCGGGATGATCGGCATCGCCGAGCCGAACGCGCGACTCGAGCGATTTCGGGAGGCGATCAAGGAAGGCCAGATTCTGATCATGGCCGACGTGCCGGCATTGCGGGAGCAGGAAATCGAGCAGATGATCGCCCAGCATTTTCCGAAGGCGGACCTGGAGGGCGGCGAGCCTACGTCACCGGTTTTTCCCTGACACGAGGAAACCGGCATGCACGGCGCGTGGGGCCGCACCCGCATCGAGCGGGTCGGCAGCAGGCAAGGGCAAAATCGGCATTCTTCCATTCATAAGATTTGTCGGTGTACTTAATTTACTCCGACACGCCGGCACGAGGACGATTCCATGACGGCCCCTGCCCTTTTGGCGTTGCATCCGGTGAGATGCCCGTGACCGCGCAACGTCACGGCCTCCGTTCCCGTGTCGCGCCGCCGACGCCCGCCGCACGCCGATCCTGAACAGAACACCGTACTGCCATGCGACGCGCAGGGTTTTTGCACCTTGCGTTGCCCCCCATATCTGCCATTCTGAATCGAATAGCCGACGTATTTTCGACGCGCGAACCGTCAGCAAGGAGGTCGTATGGAACTGCACATTCAATCGCACCATTGGCAACGGCGCATGCCGGACTGGCTCGCCGCGGCCGTGGCCGGGCTTGCGGGCGGCGCCCTGGTGATCGTGCTCGAATTCTTCTGGTCGACCATGGTGCTCGATGAAAGTCCGTGGCAGCCGACTCACAAGATCGCGGCGATGGTGATGGGCCGTGGCGCACTCGAACAGATGTCGGTGTTCAGCTTCAGCATCGTGGGAATGGCACTGCTGTTGCACTATGTGCTCGGCGCCATCATGGGGATGATCCTCGCCGCGATCATGGCGCCGTTCCGCTTCGATTCGAGCGTCGGCATGGAGGCCGTTATCGGGCTGGCTTTCGGGATCGTCGCGTACGTATGGAACTTCTACGTGATGACCGCCGTGTTCCCGTGGTTCATCTCGGAGCGGGGATCCGGACCGTTGCTGGCCAACCTGCTGTTCGGCGTGGTCACCGCCGTCGTCTACGGCATGCTCGAACGGCGCAAGCAGAACGCGATGCACTGACATGCCGGTGCTTCGCGCCGCGCGCGACGGCTGCCTCGACAAGCCAAGCCGGAGGCGGCCGTTTTGCTTGTCGTCGCGGCCGGTGGTGCCGTCCGTGGTGCGACGCGGGTATGGGGTGCTTCCCTCCTTCCTCTTGCGCTGCCTTGCACGATGCAAGGCAGCAGACTACCTTTTTCTTTAGAGCCGCCGACGCCGCCCGGCGAATCGGTCCTGGTGGATTGCCGGCAAACAATCGTACGAAATTCGGCAAGGCGGCACGACGATGCCCGGAGCGCCGGTTGGCGGCTCCGGCGAGTGACGCGCGGCGAGGCGGCCCATGGTGCTTGCGATTGCCCTGATCGTGATCATCGCGTTGGCGGTGGGGTTTCACTTTGCCAGTCCCTGGTGGATCACGCCGATCGCGTCGAACTGGGTGCGCATGGACGACATGCTGACGATCACGCTCGTCATCACCGGCGCGTTCTTCATCGCCATCAACCTGTTCATCGCGATCGCGCTGATGCGCTACCGCCACCGCGGCGGGCATCGCGCGGCCTACGAGCCGCACAACAGGCGGCTCGAATGGTGGCTGATCGGCCTGACCGCCGTCGGCGTCGCGGCGTTGCTGGCCCCCGGTCTGTTCGTCTATGCGGACTACATCCGGCCGCCGCGCAACGTGCTGCAGATGGAGGTGCTCGGCCGGCAATGGCAATGGCGCTTCCGCTTCGCCGGCCCCGGCGGCAAGCTGGGCACGACGGATGTGCGCTATATCGGCAGCGACAATCCCTTCGGCCTGAACCCCGCCGACCCCAACGGCCGCGACAACTACCTGATCGAGACGCCCGAGGTCCACCTGCCGCTGAACCGGCCGGTCCAGGTCCTGACACGATCGCTCGACGTGCTGCACGACTTCTATGTACCGCCGTTCCGTGCGCGCATGAACATGGTGCCCGGCATGGTGACGACCTTCTGGTTCACGCCGACCAAGGCGGGACGTTACGACATCCTGTGCGCGCAGCTCTGCGGGATCGGGCACGCCAGCATGCGCGGCGTGGTGGTCGTGGAAGACGAAGCCTCGTTCTCGCGCTGGCTCGCGCAGCAGACCACCTTCGCGCAGCGGCAGCAGGCCAAGGTTCAGGCCGCGGCGGCAACGCCAGGCGGCAGCGCGCAGGCGCTTGCCGACCAGGGCAAGGCGCTCGCCGCGGCCAAGGGCTGTCTCGCCTGCCATACCGTGGACGGCAGCCCGCGCGTGGGTCCGACCTGGAAGGGCCTGTACGGCAAGACCGAAACGATGGCCGACGGCAGCACCGCGAAGGTGGACGACGCCTATCTGCGCGCCTTCATCCGCGATCCGGCGGCCCGCGTCGTGAAGGGCTATTCGCCCATCATGCCGCATTTCGACCTGAGCGATCAGGAGCTGACCGCGCTGGTGACCTACATCGAATCGCAAGGCGGCCCGGCTGCCGGCAGCACGGCCAACCGCCAGCCCTAGCGGAGCAGACGCAATGCCCTACGCGCACCTCGACCACACCCCGAAAAGCTTCTGGACGCGCTATGTCTGGAGCCAGGACCACAAGGTCATCGCCGTGCAGTATGCGCTGACGGCCATCGCCATCGGCCTGGTCGGCCTCGTCCTGTCGGACCTGATGCGGTTGCAGCTCGGCTTTCCCGGCAAGTTCAGCTTCATCGACGCCAACCACTATTACCAGTTCGTCACCATGCACGGGATGATCATGGTGATCTACCTGCTGACCGCGCTGTTCCTCGGCGGCTTCGGCAACTACCTGATCCCGCTGATGCTGGGCGCGCGCGACATGGTTTTCCCGTTTCTCAACATGCTGAGCTTCTGGGTCTACCTGCTGGCCGTGCTGGTGCTGGTGGCGAGCTTCTTCGTGCCGGGCGGGCCGACCGGCGCGGGCTGGACGCTGTATCCGCCCCAGGCGATCCTGCCCGGCACGCCGGGCGTCGAATGGGGCATCGTGCTGATGCTCGTGTCGCTGGCGATCTTCATCGTCGCGGCAACCATGGGCGGCCTGAACTACGTCACCACCACGCTGCAGGCGCGCACGCGCGGCATGACGCTGATGCGCATGCCGCTCACGGTGTGGGGCATCTTCATCGCGACCATCATGGCGCTGCTGGCGTTTCCGGCGCTGTTCGTGTCGGCCGTGATGATGCTGCTCGACCGGACGCTCGGCACCAGTTTCTTCATACCGGCCGTGGTGTCGATGGGACAGTCGCTCAAGCACGCCGGCGGCAGCCCGCTGCTGTTCCAGCACCTGTTCTGGTTCTTCGGGCATCCGGAGGTCTACATCGTCGCACTGCCGGCCTTCGGCATCGCGTCGGACCTCATCAGCACCCACGCGCGCAAGAGCATCTTCGGCTACCGGATGATGGTGTGGGCCATCGTCGTCATCGGCGCACTGAGCTTCGTGGTCTGGGCGCACCACATGTTCGTCGCCGGCATGGATCCGTACTTCGGTTTCTTCTTTGCCACCACCACGCTCATCATCGCCATCCCGACCGCCCTCAAGGTCTACAACTGGGTGCTGACGCTGTGGCGCGGCGATATCCACCTGACCGTGCCGATGCTGTTTGCCATCGGCTTCATCAGCACCTTCGTGCTGGGCGGGCTGACCGGGCTCTACCTCGGCAACGTGAGCGTGGACATTCCGCTGTCGAACACGTACTTCGTGGTCGCGCACTTCCATATGGTGATGGCCGTGTCGCCGATCCTGGTGGTGTTCGGCGGCCTCTACCACTGGTATCCGAAGGTGACGGGCCGCATGCTCGACGACAGGCTCGGGCGCGCGCACTTCTGGATCACCTTCCTCGGCACGTACGCGATCTACTTCCCGATGCACTATCTCGGCATCCTCGGCATGCCGCGGCGGTATTACGCGTACGAGGGCTACAGCTTCATTCCGCATTCGGCGCAGACGCTCAACACGTTCATCACCGTCGCCGCGCTGATCGTGGGGGTCGGACAGTTGCTGTTCCTGTACAACCTGGCGTGGAGCCTCGTACGCGGCAAGCGTGCCGACGGCAATCCGTGGCGGGCCACCACGCTGGAATGGCAGACGCCGCAAACGCCGCCGGTGCACGGCAACTGGGGCGCCGCGCTGCCGGTCGTCTACCGTTGGGCGTACGAATACAGCCCGCCGGGACAAGCGGAAGACTTCGTCCCGCAAAACCAGCCGCCTGCAACCGCGCCGGAGCCGGAACCGGCCCGCCCGACGGTTCAACCCGGCGAGGCACGCAAATGACCACGCTGCCGCGCCCCTTCGTTCCCGACACGCCGCCGCCCGTCTTGCCGAATGCGAGCCGCGTCGGCCTGATCGTGTTCATGGCCGTGGCAACGGCCTTGTTTTCATTGCTGCTGCTCGCCTACGGCATGCGCATGCGCGAGCCCGACTGGCAGCCGATCCCGCATCCGGCGCTGCTGTGGTGGAACACCGGCGCGCTCGCGCTGGCCAGCGTCGCCATGCAGCGTGCCCGGCAGCTGACTGGGCATCGCCTGGCGTGGCTGGTGGGCGGCGGCGTGCTGGCCGCCGCGTTCGTGATCGGGCAACTGATCGCCTGGCGCATGCTGTCGGCGGCCGGGCAAACCGTCGTCGCCAATCCTTCCAACAGCTTCCTCTACCTGCTCACCGGCCTGCACGGACTGCACGTGCTGGGCGGGCTGGCAGCCTGGGCCGTGACGATCGCGCAGCGGCGGCGTATGGATCCGTTCCGCGCTCAGCGCGCCATTTCGCTGTGCGCGCTCTACTGGCATTTCCTGCTGGCGGTCTGGCTCGTGCTGCTGGCGGCAATGTGGTGGCTCACCCCCGCGGTTGTCGCCGCCATCTGCGGACCGCTGTATGGAGCCGCGCCATGACCTCGCCCCCGCTCCCGCCCGAATCCGCCACCACCCCGCCCGCCGACGCCGGGCCCGACGGCTGGCGCGGCATCGTCACGGACTGGTCGGCCGACCGCGAAGCCTTCAAGGTGCCGTGGGGCAAGGCGATGATGTGGATCTTCCTGCTGTCGGACACCTTCGTGTTCAGCAGCTTCCTGATCGGCTACATGTCGGTGCGCATGTCGACCACGGCGCCGTGGCCCGACCCGTCCAAGGTGTTCGGGCTCACCGTGGCCGGCGTCGAGGTGCCCTTGCTGCTGATCGCGATCATGACGTTCACGCTGATCACCAGCAGCGGCACCATGGCGATGGCCGTGAATTTCGGCTATCGGCGCAATGCCCGGCGCGCCGCCGCGTTGTTGCTGGCGACCGCGCTGCTCGGCGTGACCTTCGTGTCGATGCAGGCCTTCGAATGGACCAAGCTGATCGTCCATGAAGGCATCCGCCCGTGGGGCAACCCGCTGGGCGCCACGCAGTTCGGCGCATGCTTCTTCATGATCACGGGGTTCCACGGTTTTCACGTGACCTGCGGCGTGATCTACCTGCTGCTGATCGCACGCAAGATCCTGCAGCCGGGATTCACCGAGCACGGCAACTTCCAGATCGTCGAGATCGCCGGCCTGTACTGGCACTTCGTCGACCTGGTGTGGGTGTTCATCTTCGCGCTGTTCTATTTGTGGTGAGGCAGGCCATGGACCACACCGATCCCGCCGATCGACCCGACGCCGCGCACGGCCAGCAGCACCCGATCGGCATCTACCTGAAAATCTGGGGCCTGCTGTTCGTCCTGAGTACGTTGTCGTACCTGGTCGACTACTTCAAGGTGCAAGGCGTGGTGCGCTGGGTGCTGATCGTCGTGCTCATGATCGCCAAGGCCGGACTGATCGTGTCGATCTTCATGCACATGATGTGGGAGCGGCTGGCGCTGGTGTACGCGATCCTGATACCGCCGCTGTGCCTGCTGGTGCTCATGGTGCTGATGGCGGCCGAAGCGCATCACACGTTCGGCATGCGGGCGCTCTTCTTTCATTGATCGCGTCGCCGGTTCGTTCTTCCGGCGACGAACGCTTCGGATCACGTACGATCCGGCTCAGCTCGAGGAGGGGGATGGGGACAACGCGCGCCTGGCGCGTGCCCGCATGCAGCCGAACGTTTGGAATTGGACGCTGGCCAGCACGCAGGCATGTGTGACGAGAGGATGCGCACTGCCGCGAGCAGCGCGCATCCCCCTGGAGGGCGGCGATCAGTAGGCCGCCACCTTTTCGGTATTGCGTCGTTCCACGGACGTCCTGGATTTCGCCACTGCCGTGATGAACAACATGGTCGCGATGCCACCGGCGATCAGTGCCGGGTAAGCGGCCAGGATCTGGAGCAGGGAATACTTCCAGCTCAACGGGCGCCCGACGCCAAGCATTGCAGCATAGAACCACGAGACGGCGGAAATCACGCCCGCGAAAATGGCAACCATGCGCCGTTCGAACGAAAGCTTCAGCAAGGATCCCGCTTTCCGCAATGCCGGCAGGACCGCGGAGTGCAGCGCGATACCGTTGAAGGTCAGCAACGCGACGATGCCGATCTTGGCCTGCAGCTTGGGATTGCCGAGATACCGGAGACCCTGGGTCCGCATGTCGAACGCAATGATCGCGATGCCGGTGATCCAGAGAATCGTCAGCGCCAACGTGACGGTGCGCTGCAGGCTGGCCAGGTGAACCTGGGCAGGATCGGTAGGCGCGTCGGTATCCAGCAGTTGCCTGACCATCGCAATGTCGCTGGTCAGCACGAGACCAATCGCGACACAGCAGGCAATGAGATGAACATAGACGATTCCCATTCGTACGAATTCCATTTTCTGTCCTTTATCGGCGCGGTGCGCAAAGTTAAGTTGTACCGTCGTGAATCTGGGCGAATTCCGTCGATACACATTTAGGATTGCGACGCAAACATCAAAATTCGATCATGGATTCCGCTATCAAGCTGGCTCCAGTTCGGCATGACATGAACAACGTGGTGAGCCCATTCCGGTGCGTCTGGTCGCAACGGGCTGAATGCAGTCGAACCGACACCCATCGCGAGTTCGACCACTTGATCAAGCCCGCACGGCGTGCAGACTTGTAGTGTCGGATGGCTGGCCATCCGGGTATCCGGCATGCGTGACTTGCAGATTGAAAGGTCGCCCGACTGCCGGATGCTGCTGGGCGACGGGCAAAATTTAAAACAGCGAGCCCTGACGAATCAACCCGAGTTGTTACGAAATGCAAAGGACGTAACGAGCGCTGAATGCGCCGAGAGAAGGGTCGGACCGGGCGCAATTTCTGCTGATACGGAGTATGCGGAATTGTTCTGACCTGGATTCAGGCACTGATTGACGGGTCACGTCTTTTTACATTTGAGCGGTAAATAGTAAAGGGGTCGCAGTTCGGAGTGCATATTGCGAAACTTTCATATGTTGAATAGGTAAATTGTCGGTCATTCTGGATATTGTCGAGCATTGATTTTCTCAGACGAAACGCCAACGGCAGCGGGCGTTGATGCACCGGTCAGTGCCTGAAAATCTGCGCAGTTTGCCGAGAGATCTCCCGTCGCTTCCTTCGCATTACGCCGTCTGGCGGGGCTGAGCGTCAAACCGGCAGTAACGGCGGAGACACCGACCGGGTCGACATGACCAAAATCGGATGGCCCGAATTTTTTAGGGTATGGTTCCGCAATAAATCGAAGCAGATCGCGCGATCGGCCGAAAGAATATTTTTGACGACTGGCAGGAAGTAAAAATCGCGGACGTCAAAAATCAAAAATACCCTGATTACCCGAAATCAAAACCGTGCCTTGCAAATAACTTTCGATCAAGGCCGAGAAATCCCGCCGGGTCGAGATTCGTCGTCGATGGCGGCTGAGGAAGTCGCGCCTCATTCGCAAAGCGCCGCTCATGCGTCGGTTTGAGCGTTCACCAAACGCCGCTGCAACGTGCTCGTGCGCGTCGAGCGCGGTTGCCCCTCAGATTGCCTTCTCCCGGCAGTCCCCGTCGAATCCGGGAATAACCGTCGTGTGCTCACGGTATTGCAGGAAACACGAACCGGGTGACCCCTATGGACATCATCGACACGGCCCATGCAACGGATACCAAACAGGAATCGCCCGCGGTGCGCGCACCGTACCGTGAATCGAAAGTCCGGATGCAATCCGTGCTGCGCGGTTTCCAGCTCGGATCGGGCGTGGTGCTGCTGACCTATCTCTTTCTGCATCTGATCAATCACGCACTCGGAATCTGGTCACTCGAACTCGCCGGACGCGGTCTCGTGCTGGCGTTGCGGCTCTGGCGCAGCGCACCGGGGACGTTCGTGCTGTACGGTGCGGCGTCGCTTCATTTTGCGCTGGCGTTGCACACGATATACGGGCGCCGCCACTGGACCCTGCCGCCCGCCGAATGGCTCCGACTCTGGGCAGGCCTCAGCCTGCCGCTGCTGCTGATCCGCCACGCGGTGACAACCCGGCTCGCGTCCTCGCTCTACGGCTTCGAGCCGGACTACGAGCGTGTCGTCACCGTGCTGCTCACCAGCGGCACGCAGGGCCTGCAACTGGCCCTGCTCGCGCCCGGCTGGATACACGGATGTCTCGGCCTGTGGTTCCGGTTGCGCCATCAGCCGTGGGCGTGCCGCGTCAAACCCGCGCTGCTGGCATTCGTCGCCCTGTTGCCGTTGCTCTCCGCAGGCGGCTTTGTTCATATGATGCGCGTCGTCGAGGCGAAGGGCTCGCTGTATCTGCCCCCCGATCCGAAACTGGTTTCACACCAGCTCGCCCTTGACGCGTGGCGTCACTATCTCGTCACCCTCTACGTGTGCCTGATCATCGGCGCGTTGATCGCGGGCCTGTTGCGCAACCGCCTTGAACGTCGACGATTGCAGAACGCGTGACGAAGACCAGGAAGATCCGGCCGAGCCGCGGCGGCCGGCACGCCTCATCTCCGTCGATCAGGGTTGACGCTTGCCGCGACCACCGGCGGGTTTCCCGGCCGGCTTGCGTGAACCCGCAGCCGCCTTGCCGGCGGGTTTGCCGCGAGGCTTTTGCACGCTGAACGGACTGCCGCTCAACACGCTTGCCGCCTTACCCGCGGTGCCGGAACGCTGCCCCTCGGCCTTGCGCTTGCCCTCGCCACCTTGCGGCTTCGGCTTCTTGCCGGCCGCCGGCATGGCACCCGCCCCACCTTGCGGCACCTTGGGCTTCTTCGGCTTTTTGGGCTTCTTGATGATCTGCCCCGTCGCGCTGGTTTCCGGCACGCGGTGTTCGGCTTCGAAACCCGGCTCCTCTTCACGGCGCAGCGTCTGCCGGATCAGCGCTTCGATCGCGGCCAGCTGCGGCGCTTCATCGGCGCACACCAGCGACACCGCCACGCCGCTGGCGCCCGCGCGGCCGGTACGGCCAATACGGTGCACGTAGTCTTGCGCGACGATCGGCAGATCCACGTTGATCACCAGCGGCAGGTCGTCGATATCCAGCCCGCGCGCCGCCACATCGGTCGCGACCAGCATCTGCACTTCGCGCGTCTTGAAGCGCTCCAGCGCACGCAGGCGCGCGGGCTGCGGCTTGTCGCCGTGGATGGTGTCGACCGCATAGCCCGCTTCATCGAGCATCGCCGCCAGGTAGTCCACGCCGTTGCGGGTCTTGACGAACACCAGCGCGTGGTCCCAGTTGTTCTCGGCCACCAGGTGCATGAAGAGGTCGGGCTTGTTGCGCTTGTCCACCGGCACCACCCACTGCTTGATTTTGCTGGCCGTGACGTTGGGCGGGCTGACGCTGATATCGACCGGGCTGCGCAGAATGGTCGCCGCCATCGCGCGGATATCGTCGGTAAACGTGGCGGAGAACAGCAGCGTCTGGCGCCGGGCGGGCAACGCAGCAAAGACGGCGTTGAGTTCGCGCGCAAAACCCAGATCGAGCATCCGGTCGGCTTCGTCCAGCACCAGCGCCTGCACCTGATCGAACTGCACCGCGTTCTGCCGGTTGAGGTCCAGCAGACGGCCCGGCGTGGCAACGAGCACATCCACGCCCTTGCGCAGCTTCATCATCTGCGGGTTGATGCTCACACCGCCGTAGGCGGCCAGGAACCGCAGGTCGAGGCCCTTGCCGTACGCGACGAAGCTCTGCAGCACCTGTTCGGCCAGCTCACGCGTGGGCACCAGCACCAGGACACGCGCACGGTTGCTGGACACCGCCGGCCCGTGTTGCACCAGCCGCTGCAGCAGCGGCAGCGCGAAACCCGCCGTCTTGCCGGTGCCGGTCTGCGCCGCGGCCATGACGTCCTTGCCGCCGAGCACCGCGGGAATCGCCTTGGCCTGCACCGGCGTCGGTGTCTGGTAATTGAGGTCCTGCAGATTACGCAGCAAGGGATCGATCAGGCCAAGCGAGGCAAAAGACATGGACGTGTTCCGGGCTAAAACCGCAATTCTAGCCGTTACCGCCGCCGCGACCGCATCGCCCGGGCCGAACGCCGCGCCGCGCGATGCGGCGTCACCGGTCCTGTTTCGACGCGCCGCGCGTGAACGGCTGCGGCCGCCTGCCCGCCGCCTGGCGATCGATCATCCAGCCGGGATAGCCGGCAGGCACCGCACTGACCGCATCAAGATGCGCGAGTTCGTCCCCGGTCAGCGCGACCTCGGCCGCGCCGAGATTGTCTTCGAGCTGTTCGACCCGCTTGGCGCCGATGATGACGCTCGTGACATGCGGCTTGGCGAGCAACCATGCGAGCGCGATCCGCGCGACCGACACACCTCGCGCGTCGGCGATGGCGCGCATCGCGGCAACGCACGGCCACGCCCGCTCGAGATCGACCGGCGGGAAATCGAAATGGCTGCGCCGCGATCCTGCTTCGGCCGGCGCCCCGGGGCCGAACTTCCCCGAAAGCAGTCCCCCGGCGAGCGGCGACCAGACGAGCAGGCTCATCTGCTCGTCGATCGCGAGCGGCACCAGTTCGTGCTCGACGTCGCGTCCGGCGATCGAATAGTAGGCCTGCAGCGTCTCGAAGCGCGTCGCATGGAGCGCCTGGCTGAGCCCGAGCGCCTTGCCGATCTTTCCGGCGCGCCAGTTCGAGACGCCGACATGGCGAACCAGCCCCTGCCGCGTCAGATCGTCGAGCGCCCGCAGCGTCTCTTCGATCGGCGTGACGGGGTCGTTCGCGTGTATCTGGTAGAGGTCGATGTGATCGACCTGGAGCCGTTCCAGGCTTCGCTGCACGGAATCCATGATGTGGCCGCGCGACGCCCCCTGATCGTTGGGCTTCGGGCCCATCACGCCCGCCGTCTTCGTCGCCAGCACGATCTCGCCGCGCGGCACGCCGAGGTCCCGGAGCGCCTGTCCGACGAGGCGTTCCGACTGACCGAACGAGTAGATGTCGGCGGTATCGATGAAGTTGATGCCCTCGGCCAGGGCGCGGGAAATCAGCCGGGTCGCGTCGTCCTGGCCGACCGCGCCGATCGACGCCCACATGCCGGCATCGGCATTGCCGCCCAGCGTCATCGTGCCGAGACACAGCTCGGAGACATACAGGCCGGTGCGGCCCAGTTGCTTGTATTTCATGGCCGTTTCCTCATGGTCGGCTGGAAAGCATGCGGTGGCGTCCGGTCAGGCGCCCCGCACGCCGGGATGTCAGCTGATTCGCGCGTGCCCTGCCCGAAACTGTCCGGCGATCGTTGCGACGCGTGCGCCATAGCGGCGTGCCGTCTCGAGATCCCCCGGCGACATCTCGTCGGGCGACGCGTCGGCCGGCGTCTGCGCCATCGGCGCGAGATAGGACCCCATGCGATTCAGGTCGTCGCGCATCGACGCCTTCAGGTTCGCCGGCTTGATGTCCATGCTCACCCAGACACCGCCGTGCTGCCCGGCGAGCAGCACGAAGTATTCGAGCGTATTGAGCTTGTCGCCGTTGACGCTCGCGCTATTGGTGAAGCCGCCGAAGATCTTGTTGCGCCACCGGCCGTCGAACCAGGCCTTCGACGATGCGTCGGCGAACTTCTTGAACTGCCAGCTGGGGCCGCCCATGTAGGTCGGCGAGCCGAACAGGATCGCGTCGGCGCCCGCGAGCGTGTCCCACGCGTCCGGTGCGATGTTCCCGTCGGCGTCGATTGCGACGAGGACGGCGCCCGCGCCCTCGGCGACAGCCGTTGCCATACGCTGGGTATGCCCATAGCCGGAGTGGTAGACGACGGCCGTCTTAACCGGTGCGATGTGTTGTGTCATGGTTGCGCCCTTTCGTTCAGTTGGTCGTCGGGAGACGACATCGGAAAGCACTCTACTGAGTCGCAATTGAGTTATAAATGACGGCCGATTGAACGTTCTGTTACTCACCGAGTGAACAATGCAAAACCTCGATGCGCTGTTGATCTTTGCCCGTGTCGCCGAAATGACGAGCTTCACGCGGGCAGCCGAAAGCCTGGGCATCCAGAAGGGACGTGTCTCGATGGTGATCCGTCGACTCGAGCGCGACGTGGGCGTTGCGCTGTTGCATCGGACGACGCGGAGCGTGCAGCTGACCGAGGACGGACGCGCGTTCTATTCGCGCGCACGGGACCTGCTGGCCGAAGTCCAGGCATTGCAGTCGATGTTCTCCGGCAACGGCTCGCGACTGCGGGGAAGATTGCGCGTCGACATGCCGACCGAACTGGCCCGCAGTGTCGTGGTTCCCGCACTCCCGCAACTGATGGCCGCGCATCCAGAGCTGGAACTGGAGCTGTCGAGCACCGATCGGCGAGTCGATCTCGTCCAGGAAGGCTTCGATTGCGTGATCCGTCTGGGCCCGATCGTGGACGAGACGCTGATCGCGCGACCGTTGGGCCGGCTGCGCATGATCAATGCGGCGAGCCCCGGCTACCTGGCGCGGTACGGCGTACCGCATACGCTCGACGATCTGCTCGGCCAGGGACACCGGATGGTCCACTACACGCTGACACTCGGGGCGCGTCATCCGGGATGGGAGTGCCCGAACGGCACCAGCTATGCGTCGCTGCCGTTGCCGAGCGCGATGCAGGTCAACAGCGTGCAGACCTATCACGCTGCCGGGCTGGCCGGCATCGGCTTGATCCAGGCCGGATATTCAGGGGTCGCGACTCACATCGAAAGCGGCGCGCTGGTGGAGGTGCTGCCCGATCTGCGCCCGGAGCCGCTGGCCGCGTGGCTCGTCGTGGCCCATCGACGCAATCTGTCGCCGCGCGTTCGGGCGTTCATGGACTGGATCGAGCGGGTGCTGGAGCCTTATTTCGACTGAGAGCGGCGCGGCGGATTGGCTCGGGGGGCATGGCCCGCGGCCGGGAAACCGATGAGGCCGCTCATGCGATTTGGCCGGGCCGCCGACATGGTTTGACTGCAAGCTGCGCCGTAACCGGCGACCTCGCGTCGTGACGCCGCAGCTAATCCTTCGGCGCGGGCGGCAGAGGAATCCAGTGCGTGTACGCCGACTGCAGCAGCGCGACGTCGTCGAATCGAGCGACGACCGCAAATCCTCGTGAATCCCACGCCAGCACATTAGACGCCGAGTCCGCATCTTGACGCGTCGGGCAGTGCTGATCCGCCGGAATCCAGTTCTGGCCCTGACGTGCCCCCTGCCATCCATCCCACGCGGCCGCCGCGCGTGTTCCCGTGACATAGCCGCCTTGGTCCCGAACGCGATAGGCCAGGTCGGCGCGATATTCCACCGGCGCGTCGCGGAACCACCATTGTTCAAAAAGCTCTCTCTCGGTGCTCACCGACTTCTCCAGTGACGCAGCTTCAGCTTGAATCCGCGGCCGCGAATTCGGCTACGCCCACCACCGTGCAATTCGCGTTCCTGCGGCATCGCAGGCTGACTTCGTCGCCCATCATGCCGAATCGGACTGCCCTCGGCGCGGCGCGAGCCCAGCCTTCCACCCCGTCAGCATATCGCGATGTGCTGCAACGATGCTGTGCGGCACGCGGCATCGTCGTCATGGATAGCGCCATGAGTCGAAGTCGCTTGCTGGCTACCATGCGCCGAACTTCGCTTGAATGTCAAAGCATCGACACGTTCCCGATTTGGCACGAAGCGCAGCGAAATCACGCTCCGGTCAAGTCGATGCCGCGGGGATGGCAGTCGCAAAAGTCAAAGGTACTCACGGAGTACGAATTGCCCATGAATCGACTGGAAACGTGGTGTTTATAGGCGAATTTGCCCGACTGTCGACGAGCATACTTGAGACCGCGACGACCATCCCGCACACGCCACCGAACTTCAGCTTTCCCGTGCGTCGGACCGCACGAGACCCGCCCGCACCTTGACGTCAGAGGGTCATCAACAATCGCAACTGGTGTTCGGTTTCCGTTCCCTTGACCAGCGCATAACATCGCGTCTCCCGTCGCTCGATCACTGAAAGGCCTTCCGCATCGGAGAAGGTGTTCCATACGACGCCGTCGATACTTGCCCATTCTCCGCGGGTTCGCGCAAAGGCGCGCAACAGCGGACTGGCTTCACGGCGCAGAACGACACGGTCCGCATTCAGCACACAGGTCGACCAGCCACCGCGGAGGATCAGGTAACAGGGTACCGAACGGTGATCAATTCTCGTGAGCACAGTTGTTTCTTCCATTTTCATCGCGACGAGGTCCAACGGTTCGCATTGCAGACGAAGTTATCGAGCCGATCGAAGCGTGCGCGGCCACGGCCGGATGGTGAAGCCGGCCGGATCGCGACACATCCCGACGGCGGACGCTTCTGCTCGTGCGGCCCCGCACGGCAGCCCCGCTCGCGACAACCAGACAGGGAGGAGCCCATGCTCTTCAATACGACACGCTTCCGGATCGATCCGACGCCCCGCAGGGCCGATGGCGAGTACATCGCACATGCGAGAATCACCACGACGCTGCTGGACGGAGGTGAGAGAGAGGTGCATTCCAGCGGCGATCTGGCCGGCTTCGATGCGCGCGACGATGCGATTGCGTACGCGACGCAATGGGCGCAGGGATGGCTGGCCGCTCAATTTGGCTGAAGGCAAGAAGGCGGTGGCGCAGCTGTGGCTCGAGCGTCGGGCATCGTGGCTGCGTTACCGCCTGGGATGCTTCATTTCCTCGGCTTCCATCGCGGCGAGTCGCTCTTCACTTGCGGATACGGGTTCCATGGCTTCGTCGATCGAAGTCAATGCATATTCGCAGGCCAGCTTCACTTCTTCAACGGTAGTCTCCGGCTGCTCGTCGTCGCCAGGCGGCGGGGAAAGCATGTCTGCGAGCATCATGGCCAACTCGGGGGTGTCCCATGGTTCGCCCTTTTGCGCCTTCTTCTTTATATAGTGCCGGATTTCCGCATCTTGCTCGGGCGAGAGCGGAAGGTGTCGAAACGTGTTGCCTGGGTTAGCGTCAATCATGTGTTGCTCCGAAATTCGAATGCGACTCCCGTGGGCTGCTCCCTGCCATGCGCGTGCACCCGGAACAAGACGAGAACGAAGGAGCAGCTTCCTATTTTCGGCAGCGCGAATCCTGAATGCGTTCGAGGCGGACCAAAAGCTCGTCAACCTGCAGTGCGAGGACCTTGCTTCGCTCGGATTGTGTGCGGAGCTTGTCGAGCTTGACTCTCCAGTACGCGGGATCGTTCACGGACGATCGGTTGATGAAGGCGTGTTGCGCTTGCTCGAGCAGCCCGACCGATCGTCTGATATGGGCCAACTCGCGTTCCGCGTCGCAGTACCAGCTCATGCTTGCCGCCTTCTGATCATGATTTTCATCCTGGCTTGCTGCACGGCGCGACTGGCGTACCGATCAATCTTCCTGCCGGTGCGCGGCGGCCGGCCGGCATGCTGCCTGCGTCGTCCGGCCGCCTTACCGCATGCCGGGGATCGGGATGGCGACGTAAGCCCCGTGGCCGGCACGTTGTTCCCGCCGTTCTTCTAGTACATCTTGCGGGGCGGCAACATGCGCTTCGCCCGCAAGCGCTGCCGGGCAACGGCACTGGCCTTTTTCCGCTTGCGCTCCGTCGTGGGCTTCTCGTAGCTGGTGCGACTGCGCAACTCGCGAATCAGCCCGGTCTTCTCGATACTGCGCCGGAAGCGCCGCAGCGCGACATCGAGGGGTTCGTTGATCTTCAGTGTGATGGTTGTCATGTAATGCCTGTTGGAAAACTTTCGACGGAAAAACTAGCCGAGTCGTGTCATGACGGTGCTCGCTATCGCGTCGGATTCGAACTCCGAATACCCGGCTCCGATCGAAAATGCGCGCACCGCCGCGAACATCTGCAGCTCTTGTTGATGGCACCGCGCAGAATGGGTCATTCCAGCGGGCAGGACAGCATCGCTCCGCGTGAGCTTGCACCGCTGGACCAGATCGAGAAGCTCGTCGACGATCATTTCGCCCTCCAAATTGATGGCAAGTCACGCTGCCATGCGAGTCGTGTCAGACGGCGTCCGAAAAGAAGCTCAGCTTTTCGCGATCGTCGTCAATGACGCGCTCGGCATAGCGCAGCGACGCACGCCGTGCGTCACCGGCCGTGTCGAACGGGCCGTCGCCGACGAGCCTGAAAGTCTGGCTCTGCGTCAGCGTGTCGGTGGTGCCGCGAAGACAAATCTTGACCGCTGCGTCGAAGCCGGCCTCGTAGTTGTGCGGCAAGCCATCCAGCGCAGGCACGTGCGGGTAAATCAGTGGATAGATCTCGAATCCACGGTAGATATGCATGCTCATCATGAACTCCTGACGATCGCTTCTCGGCGACTCGCAAGGACGAGCGTAGGCAGCCAGCATCGCCTGATGCATGGCGCGACGGGTCGTGGTGAAAGGGACAAACGTTGCGCGCGAGGCAATGCGCGACGCAACACGGTGGCAGGTGGAGGGCGAGCGGTCGAACAGCAAACGGAGGCTCGAACGAAACCATCATACGCGCATCGTCGATCGGGTGTCCATTTTATTTCGACCGCGACGAGGCAGATGACGAAGTGCGTTGTCGCGCCGTGATCGCGGCTCACCCCATGCCGTCGTGCCCTCGTTCATCGAAACGCTTTCGACGTGGCGAGTCGACCAGATGAAGACCACGCCGATCACTGCCGTCGACGAGCATCTTCCCGGCGACCAAACTTTTGCATCTCCACCATCTTCCGTCAGTCGACCGAATACAGAAGCAACTTCGCCTAATGCAAGCCGCCGAGGCATGCACGCACCCATTCATTGATCCGACGATAGCGGACAGCCGTGGCCACCCCGACTCACGCCGCCGATCATTCGCCGGCGGCGGCGTTCGATCCGGCGTTGACGGCTGCAGCCAGCGCGGCGATCCGCTCGGCGCGCAACAGCACCGGCCGATCGACCATCTTCCCGTCGACCGTCACCACGCCGCCATTCGAATCGCGCATCGCATCGAGCACGCGCCGCGCCCAGCGCGCTTCGTCGTCGCTCGGTCGAAAGCATCGGTGCACGAAGCCGATCTGCTTCGGATGGATGCACAGCTTCGCGCCGAATCCCAACTGCTTGCCGTTGAATGCATCGCGCGCGATACGCTCGCCGTCATCGATATCCGGCGTCACGCCGTCGACCGGCGATTCGATCCCGGCCACCCGCGAGATCAGCACGAGTTGCGAGCGGAAGTGATTGAGCGAAACGCCATCGTCCGACATGCCCATGTCCGCGATGAAATCGAGCGTGCCGAACATCAACCGCTCGACGTACGGCGCTTTCGCGACATCGAGCGCGTTCCACATGCCGTGTGCGCTTTCGATCAACGGATAGACCGGCACACGCCGGCGCGCGAGCGCAACGGCAGCGCACACGTCGTCGGCACGCTCGGCCTTCGGCAGCACGATACCGGCCACGCCCTTCAACGCGCCGAGCGCGGCATCCGCGTCGAACCATCGCGTGTTCCGCGCGTTGATCCGCACGAGCACCGGATGCTCGGGCGAAACCCACGCCGCTATCGCATCGCGCGCCGCCACTTTCGCCTCCGGCTCGACGGCATCCTCGAGGTCGATGATGATCGCATCGGCGCCGCTTGCGAGCGCCTTGTCGAAGCGCTCCGGCTTGCTCCCCGGCACGAACAGATACGACTGGGCCTGCGCCACGCGGCCACCGCCGGCGCGCATCGCGGCATCAGACGGCATCGACCACCTCCGGAACCCGTTCGAACAGATCGCCGACGAGGCCGTAGTCGGCCACGCTGAAGATCGGTGCTTCCGGATCCTTGTTGATCGCGACGATCACCTTCGAATCCTTCATGCCGGCCAAGTGCTGGATCGCACCCGAGATGCCGACCGCGATGTACAGCTGCGGTGCGACGATCTTGCCGGTCTGGCCGACTTGATAGTCGTTCGGCACGTAGCCGGCGTCGACTGCCGCGCGCGAAGCGCCGAGTGCCGCCGACAGCTTGTCGGCCAGCGGCTCGAGAACCTTCGTGTAGTTCTCGCCGCTGCCCAGGCCGCGGCCACCCGACACGATGATGCTCGCCGACGTCAGCTCCGGACGGTCCAGCTTCGTCACTTCACGGCTCACGAATTGCGACTTGCCGGCGTCCGCCGCGGCTTCGATCTTCTCGATCGCTGCGCTGCCGCCTTCCGCTGCCACCGGATCGAAACCCGTCGCGCGCACCGTGATGACCTTGATCGGGTCGCTCGACTGCACCGTCGCGATCGCGTTGCCCGCGTAGATCGGGCGCTCGAACGTGTCGGCACTGTCAACAGCCGTGATGTCGGAGATCTGCGCGACGTCCAGCTTCGCGGCGATACGCGGCGCGATGTTCTTGCCGTAAGCCGTTGCCGGCGCGAGGATGTGCGAGTAGTCCTTCGCGATGTTCAGCGCGGTCGCCTCGACGTTTTCCGCGAGGCCCGCTTCGAGTTGCGGCGCATCGGCCAGCAACACCTTCGACACACCTGCGATCTTCGCTGCTGCATCGGCCGCACCTTGCGCGTTGTGGCCCGCGACCAGCACGTGAATGTCGCCACCGATCTTCGCTGCCGCCGCCACCGTGTTCAGCGTCGCGGCCTTGATCGACGCGTTGTCGTGTTCTGCAATCACCAGAATCGTCATTTCTTTCCGCTCCCTCTTACAGCACCTTGGCTTCGGTCTTCAGCTTTTCGACCAGCGTCTTCACGTCCGGCACCTTCACGCCGGCCGCGCGCTTCGGCGGCTCGGCCACCTTCAGCGTCTTCAGACGCGGCGCGACATCCACGCCGAGGTCTTCCGGCTTCACCGTTTCCAGCGGCTTCTTCTTCGCCTTCATGATGTTCGGCAGCGTCACGTAGCGCGGCTCGTTCAGGCGCAGGTCGGTCGTGACCACCGCCGGCAGCGACAGCGACAGCGTTTCCGCGCCACCGTCGACTTCACGGGCCACGGTTGCCTTGCCGTCGGCGATCGTGACCTTCGACGCGAACGTCGCTTGCGGCAGGCCGGCCAGCGCGGCCAGCATCTGGCCCGTCTGGTTCGAATCGTCGTCGATCGCCTGCTTGCCGAGGATCACGAGTTGCGGCTGTTCCTTGTCGACCAGCGCCTTCAGGATCTTCGCGACTGCGAGCGGCTCGACGCTGTCGTTCGACTCGACGAGGATCGCGCGATCCGCGCCGATCGCCAGCGCCGTACGCAGCGTTTCCTGCGCTTGCGTCACGCCGACCGATACCGCGATCACTTCGGTCGCCACGCCCGCTTCCTTCAGGCGCACCGCTTCTTCCACCGCGATTTCGTCGAACGGGTTCATCGACATCTTCACGTTCGCGATGTCGACGCCCGTGTTGTCCGACTTCACGCGGACCTTCACGTTGTAATCGACCACTCTTTTCACTGGCACCAGGATTTTCATGCACACGCTCCAAAGTTACGAATACGACCAGAGGCCATTCTATAGCGAGGCCTCATGACTGCGCGGCCAAGCGGACCAATCCATCGCGGCTATCGAGGATAGCGCGCCTCTCCGGCGCGCCGGCAATAGCGAACGGTCGTTCTATTTTAAAAGAGAAAAAACCCGGACGCAAAGCCCGGGTTTTCGATCATCGACTCTAATCGTCACCGGGCGCGCCCCGCATCACGTGTTACCAGGCAGCGATCACCGCGCCGCCGAACTTCTGTTCGATGAACTGCTTCACTTCCGCGGAATGATAAGCCGCGACCAGCTTCGCGACCCACGGCTTGCCCCGGTCGGCCTCGCGAATCGCGAGAATGTTCGCGTACGGGCCGGTCGGGCCCTCGATCGCGATCGCATCCTGTTTCGGTTTCAACCCCGCTTCCATCGCGTAGTTGGTATTGATCGCCGCCGCGTCGACGTCGCCGAGCGAGCGCGGAATCTGCGCCGCATCGAGCTCGACGATCTTCAGCTTGCGCGGGTTGTCGACGATGTCGAGCGGCGTCGCCTTCAGCCCGGCGTCCGCGCGCAGCTTCAGCAGCCCCTGCTTCTGCAGCAACAGCAGCGCACGGCCGCCGTTGGTCGGATCGTTCGGCACCGCGATGCGCGCGCCCGGCTTCAACTCGGCCAGCGACTTCACCCGCTTCGAATAGATGCCCATCGGGAACGTGACGGTCTCCGCGACCTTGATCAGCTTGTAGCCGCGATCCTTCACCTGCGCCTGCAGATACGGATCGTGCTGGTAGCTGTTCGCGTCGAGATCGCCGGACGCGAGCGCCGCGTTCGGTTGCACGTAATCCGAGAATTCGACGACGCGGATGTCGAGGCCGCCCTTGGCCGCGACCTTCTTCACCACCTCCATGATCTGCGCGTGCGGGCCGCCCGTCACGCCCACCTTGATGATTTCGGTCTGCGCGTGCGCGCTCGCGAACAGTGCGGCCGCGCCGAATGCGGCCGCGAACTTCAGCATGAAGCGTCGTTGCATCCTATCCCCCAACGAATGAATGTCGTTTTACTTGTGGCTCAGCCGGCGCACGAGCCAGTCGCCGAACGACTGCACGATCTGCACGAACACGATCAGGATCGCGACGACCGTCCACATCACTTCCGGCAGATAGCGCTGGTAGCCGTAGCGGATCCCGAGATCGCCGAGCCCGCCGCCGCCGATCGCACCGGCCATCGCCGAATAGCCGACGAGCGATACGAACGTGATCGTCAGGCCCGCGACGATGCCCGGCAGCGATTCGGGCAGCAGCACCTTGAACACGATCTGCGAGGTCGTCGCACCCATCGACTGGGCCGCCTCGATCAGCCCGCGGTCGACTTCGCGCAGCGCGGTCTCGACCAGCCGCGCGACGAACGGTGCGGCCGCGAGCGTCAGCGGCACGACCGCCGCGGCCGTGCCGATCGACGACCCCGTGACGAGCCGCGTGAACGGAATGACCGCGACCAGCAGGATGATGAACGGCGTCGAGCGCACCGCGTTCACGATGCCGCCGAGCACGCGATTCACGCCGAGATTCTGCAGCACGCCCTGGCGGTCGGTCAGGTAGAGCAGCACGCCGAGCGGCAGCCCGACGAGCGCGCCGACCGCCCCCGAGATGCCGACCATGATCAGCGTCTCCCAGAACGACTGCACGAACATATCGAACATCTCACTCAACATACGAAAGCTCCTCTACCACCACACCTTGCTCGCGCAGGAACGCGAGCGCCTGCCCGACCTTGCCCGGTTCGCCGCCCGCGAGCACCGCGAGCGACCCGAACGCCTGCCCCTGGATCTCGTCGATCTGGCCATGCAGGATGTTGAAATCGAGTTCGTACCGGCGGATCGTCTCCGACAGGATCGGCTGGTCGACACCCGAGCCGGTGAACGCGAGCCGCAGCAGATGCCCGCTGCCCGTCTTCAGCCGCTCGGCCACGCGCGCCTTCAGCGCCGGCGGCAGTTCCTGCGCGATCACGTCGCCGATCAGCGCGCGCGTCACTTCGTGATGCGGCTGCAGGAACACGTCGATCACGCGGCCCTCTTCGACCACGCGGCCCGCGTCGAGCACCGCCACGCGATCGCACACCTGCTTGATGACTTCCATCTGGTGCGTGATCAGCACGATCGTCAGGCCGAGCTCGCGGTTGATGCGCTTCAGCAGGTCGAGGATCGCGCGCGTGGTCTCGGGGTCGAGCGCCGACGTCGCTTCGTCCGACAGCAGCACCTTCGGCTTGCTCGCGAGCGCGCGGGCGATGCCGACGCGCTGCTTCTGGCCGCCGCTGATCTGCGCCGGATAGCGATCCTTCTGCGCGGACAGCCCGACGAGGTCGAGCAGCGGCAGCACCGCCGCCTCGATCTCGGCACGGCTCGCGCCGGCCAGCTCGAGCGGCAGCGCGACGTTGTCGAACACCGTGCGCGACGACAGCAGATTGAAGTGCTGGAAGATCATGCCGATTTCGCGGCGCGCTTCGCGCAGCGCGCCGGACGACAGCAGCGTGAGATCGCGTCCCCCGACGACGACATTGCCTTCGGTCGGCCGCGTGAGCAGGTTGATGGTGCGCACGAGCGTGCTCTTGCCGGCGCCGCTTCGGCCGATGATGCCGAACACCTCTCCCTGCGGGATCGTCAGATTGACGTTGTGCAATGCGTCGACCCAGCCGGTCGGCCCGGGAAAACGCTGCGACAGATTGCGTAATTCGATCATGTAAACAAAACGGCGGCCGGCTGGCGAGGCCCGCCAGTCGGCCGCCGAAGCATCTGGAATAGCCGGCGATTTTACCGCAAACGCCTCATTCCACTTAATAATCGATTTCGATCTTTTCATAACCAGACGAAATTAGAGGGGCGCTGCTGGCCCGCCGCGCGGGTACCGCGACTATGATCCGGAACACCGATGCCAACGAGACAGGGGACCCGCCAGATGACCGCCACCACCACGCAGGCCGCCGCACCCGCCGCCACCTCGGCATCGGGCCTGGTATCGCCGCCCGCCCCGCGGATGGGCCGGCTGCGTACCGCGGACGGGCTCGAACTGGCGTCGTATCGCTGGCCGGCCGGCGACGGCACGGTGCCGCCGCTTGCGACGATCGCGCTCGTCCACGGCCTCGCCGAGCATGCGGGCCGCTACGCGGCGCTCGCGGCCAGATTGAACGCGGCGGGCATCGACGTGCTGGCGATCGATCTGCGCGGGCACGGCCAGTCGCCCGGCAAACGCGCATGGGTCGAGCGTTTCGACGATTACCTGAACGATGCGGATGCGCTGGTTGCCGAAGCCGCCCGCGGCGCCACGCCGCTCTTCCTGATGGGGCACAGCATGGGCGGCGCCGTCGCGGCGCTGTATGCGATCGAACGCGTGCCGGCTCGCGGCCACGCGCTGGCAGGCCTCGTGCTGTCGAGCCCGGCGCTCGCGCCGGGACGCGACGTGCCGCGCTGGATGCTCGCGATGAGCCGCTTCATCAGCCGCGTGTGGCCGAGCTTCCCTGCAATCAGGATCGATGCGGCGCTGCTGTCGCGCGATCCGGCCGTCGTCGCGGCCAATCGGGCCGATCCGCTCGTGCACCACGGCGCGGTGCCGGCGCGCACCGGCGCCGAAATCCTCGATGCGATGGCGCGCATCGAGCGCGGTCGCGGCGCGCTGCGCGTGCCGGTGCTCGTCTATCACGGCACCGAGGACAAGCTGACCGAACCCGATGGAAGCCGCGCGTTCGGCGCCCGCGTCGGCTCGCCCGATCGCACGCTGACGCTATACGAAGGCGGGTTCCACGAAACGATGAACGATCTCGAGCGCGACCGCGTGATCGATGCGCTGATCGCGTGGATTCACGCGCACGTGCCGGCGCGCTGAGCGCGCGCCGATCCGCTGCCGGTCAGATGCCGGCCAGCACGCGCAGGTGCGCGACGACGCTGCGCCCGAGTGCCGACAGGTTGTAGCCGCCCTCGAGACAGCTGACGATGCGGCCCTGCGCATGCCGGCGCGCGACGTCGACGACCTGCGCGGTCAGCCATTCGAAATCGGATTCGACGAGACCGAGGTTGCCGATGTCGTCCTCGCGATGCGCGTCGAAACCGGCCGACACGAACAGCATTTGCGGCTTGAACGCGTCGAGACGCGGCAGCCAGAACATGTCGACCGCTTCGCGGATCGCCATCCCGTTGCTGCGCGCAGGCATCGGCAGGTTGACCATGTTCGGCGCCTGGTGATCGGCGCCCGAGAACGGGTACAGCGGATGCTGGAAGAAGCTGCACATCAGCACGCGCTCGTCGTTCGCGAACGCGGCTTCGGTGCCGTTGCCGTGGTGCACGTCGAAATCGATGATCGCGACCCGCTCGAGGCCGTGCACGTCGAGCGCGTGCCGCGCGGCGATCGCGACGTTGTTGAAGAAGCAGAAGCCCATCGCGCGCGCGGGTTCCGCGTGATGGCCGGGCGGCCGAACGCTGCAGAATGCATTCGCGTAGCGGCCTTCGATCACCGCGTCGGTCGCCGCGATCGCGGCGCCGGCCGCACGCAGCGCGGCGCGCCACGTGTCGCGGTTCATCAGCGTGTCGGGATCGATCTCGACGTAGCCGTCGACGGGCATCATGCTGCGGATGTAGTCGATATGGGCCTGCGTATGCACGCGGCCCAGCGCCACCTCGCTCGCGAACGGCGCGGTTTCGTGCACGATCAGGTCGTCGATGCGGCTCGCGATCAGCTGATCCTGGATCGCCGACAGTCGGGCCGGGCATTCCGGATGCCATTCCCCCATCTCGTGCAGCATGCAGTCGGGGTGCGTATAGAAGGCGGTTGCCATAAGCTGTCATCCGCGACGCGGGTTGCGCCGCAGGTCTCCATCAATGATGTCCATCGTCTGCCGCGAATTCGCCGCTAACTTACCACAACGGTGCGCTGCTACGCCCCGGCACGCAAGGTGCGTCGGGTATACTGCGCCGAACCCCATCGCCCTGTCCGCCCGCTTCGACATGAATTCCAGCAAGCCTGCCGCCCTTCTCTCCGCACTGTTCCGCGTTCGCGTTCCGCTCGTTGCCGCTGCCGTCGCCGCTACCCTGGCCGCCGCACCCGCCGCCGCGCAAACACAGCCTGCGAAGTCTCCCGGCACGCTCGTCGCGCAGGCGCAACCGCAGCAGCCGACGCCGCCGGGCCAGACCTTCGAAGAGGAGATCGTTCCGCAGCGTTACGCGAGCAACGCGAAGGTCGATGCGTTCATCGACGAGATGGTGAGCCGCAACGGCTTCGATTCCGCGAGCCTGCACGCGCTGTTCTCGCGCGTCAGCTACTCGGCCACGGCCGTGAAACTCGTGAAGCCGGCGCCGACGCCTTCGGTGAAGAACTGGAGCGTCTATCGTTCGCGCTTCATCGAACCGATCCGCATCAACGCGGGCGTGAAATTCTGGAAGGCGAACCGGGCAACGCTGCAGCGCGCGTCCGAGGAATTCGGCGTGCCGCCGGAGGTGATCGTCGGCATCATCGGCGTCGAAACGATCTACGGCCGCTACATGGGCAACTTCCGCGTGCTGGATGCGCTGACGACGCTCACGTTCGACTACCCGGACACGCCGAATCGCGACAGCCGCCAGGCCACGTTCCGCAAGAACCTCGAGGACTTCCTCGTCTGGACCCGCGACAACCAGCTCGACCCGACCACCGTGCTCGGCTCGTACACGGGCGCGATCGGCATCCCGCAGTTCCTGCCGAGCAGCATCCGCGAGTATGCGGTCGACTACGACGGCGGCGGCCACGTCGATCTGCGCAGCAGTCCTGCCGATGCGATCGGCAGCGTCGCAAACTACCTGAAGCAGCACGGCTGGGAAACCGATCGCCCGGTGGTCTGGCGGATCACGCCCGACACGGGCAGCCTCGGCATCGCCCAGGCGGCCGCGGACGGCCAGCCCGAACCGCACTGGGCACTGTCGCAGCTGCTGCGCGCCGGCATGACGCTCAACGAGCCGACGGTCAATATCACCACCGAAGCCGGCACGCCGGTGACCGTGGTCGATCTGCCGTCGCCGGGGCGCGCAACCGAGTACATGCTCGGCCTCAAGAACTTCTACGTGCTGACGCGCTACAACCGCAGCTTCTTCTACGCGCTCACCGTGTACCAGCTCGGCGAAGCCGTGAAGGCGCAGATGGAAGCGAGCGGCGCGCTGCCGCTGCCCGCAGCGGACACGGAAGCGCCGGCGCAGTAAGCTCGGCCCGCGCAAAGAAAAAGCGCCGCTCGTGCGGCGCTTTTTTATCGCGTGATCCTGCCGATGCCGTGCCGGCTCAGGCAGGAAACACGCCGGTAGACAGGTAGCGGTCGCCGCGATCGCAGACGATGAACACGATCGTCGCGTTCTCGACCTGGCGCGCGATGCGCATCGCGACTTCGCATGCGCCACCCGACGAGATGCCGGCAAAGATGCCTTCGACGGCCGCGAGCCGGCGCGCCATCGTTTCGGACGCGGCCTGACTCACGCTCTCGACGCGATCGACGCGGCTGCGATCGAAGATCGTCGGCATATAGGCCTCCGGCCACTTGCGAATGCCCGGGATGCGCGACCCTTCTTCCGGCTGCGCGCCCACGATCTCGATCGCCGGATTCTGTTCCTTCAGAAAACGCGACGTGCCCATGATCGTGCCCGTCGTGCCCATCGCCGACACGAAGTGCGTGACGCGCCCCTCGGTGTCGCGCCAGATCTCAGGGCCTGTGCCTTCGTAGTGCGCGATCGGGTTGTCGGGGTTCCCGAACTGATCGAGGATCACGCCCTTGCCTTCGCGCTGCATCTGCTCCGCGAGGTCGCGCGCCAGTTCCATCCCGCCCTTTACCGGCGTCAGGATGATTTCGGCACCGTAAGCGGCCATGCTCTGGCGACGCTCGACCGACAGGTCCTCCGGCATGATCAGCACCATCTTGTAACCGCGGATCGCCGCGGCCATCGCGAGCGCGATGCCCGTATTGCCGCTCGTCGCCTCGATCAGCGTATCGCCCGGCTTGATGCGGCCGCGGGCCTCGGCCTTGCTGATCATCGACAGCGCCGGGCGATCCTTCACGGAACCGGCCGGATTGTTGCCTTCCAGCTTGGCGAGCAACACGTTGTTGCGTGCGCGAATCTCGTCGTCCGGCAGGCGGACCAGTTGCACGAGCGGCGTGTTGCCGATCGTGTCTTCGATAGTTTTGTAAGCCATGGAGATACCGTGAGTGCGAGGCTGATCAATCGATTGATTGTAAACCAGCGCCGGGGCTCGCGCCGGCAACCCCCATTGCGACGGTGGAATAGGCGTGCCCGCGATTCACGATCGTGCGCGTGCAGCATGCACGCAAAAAACCCGCGGCATGCCGCGGGAAGCCGTCGCAACGACGGCGACTGAAGGAGCCCTTCGCCTCGCGTGCGTTACTTCTGCGCAGTGCGGGCGGGCGCCGCGGCAGGTTTCACTGCCGCGGGCTTGCCCGCGGCGGGTGCCTGCGCACCCGAGCCTGCTGCGCCGATCGTCAACCCCTCCTGCTGAAGGCGCTCGACCGTATGGCCGCCCATGCCTTTCACGCGCGATGCAAGATCGTCTGCATTCCTGAACGGGCCGCGTGCGCCGCGCTCGTCGAGAATCGCCTTTGCCCGCGCGGGACCGATGCCCTTGATGCCGACGAGTGCATCCTCGTTCGCGGTGTTGACGTCGACGGCCGCCCAGGCCGACGCGATCGCGCCGAACATCGCGGCGGCGGCAAACCATTTCCTGATCATGTGCTGGATCTCCGATGAAAAACGGTCGGCGGCTGCCGACCGTGAGACCCAGTCTAGCGATGCGACGCGCGGACTTAAACCTGGCCGGACAGCCAACGCACGTAACGGTCGACACCTTCCTGCACCGTCAGGAACGGCGCATCGTAGCCGGCGGCACGCAGCTTCGTCTGGTCGGCCTGCGTGAAGCACTGGTACTTGCCGCGCAGCGCATCCGGGAACGGCACGTATTCGATCAGCCCCTGCTCGACCTGCTGCGCGAGCGTCAGCGGCGGCAGGCCGTCGAGCGCGCGCAGCGTGTTTACGACCGTCGACGCGATGTCGTTGAACGGTTGTGCGCGGCCGGTGCCGAGGTTGAAGATGCCCGACTTCTCCGGATGATCGAAGAAGAACAGGTTCACCTTCGCGACATCCTCGATCGAGACGAAGTCGCGCGTCTGCTCGCCCGGCGCATAACCGTTGTACTCGCCGAACAGCTTGACCTTGCCTTCCGCGCGGAACTGGTTGAAGTTGTGGAACGCGACCGACGCCATGCGGCCCTTGTGCGTCTCGCGCGGGCCGTACACGTTGAAGTAGCGGAACCCGGCGATCTGGCTCTTCGCGCTCGGCAGCACGCGCCGGATCACCTGGTCGAACAGGAACTTCGAATAGCCGTAGACGTTCAGCGGCGCCTCGACCTCGCGCTCCTCGACGAAGCGCGTCGAGCCGCCGTAGGTCGCCGCCGACGACGCGTACAGGAACTGCGCGCCCTGCGCGAGGCACGCATCGAGCACCGCGCGGCTGTAGCGGAAGTTGTTGTCCATCATGTAGCGGCCGTCGGTCTCCATCGTGTCCGAACAGGCGCCTTCGTGGAATACCGCGCGTACCTTGCCGAAATCGCCGCGTGCGAAGCGTTCGACGAATTCCGTCTTGTCGAGATAGTCGTCGATCTCGCAATCGACGAGATTGCGGAACTTTTCCGCGCGCGTCAGATTGTCGACCGCGATGATGCGCGACTCGCCACGCTCGTTGAGCGCCTTGACGATGTTCGCGCCGATAAAACCGGCTGCGCCGGTGACGATGATGGTCATGGTCGTCCTGCCTGAAAAATGGGAGCCGTCCGGCCGGCGCGTGCGCCGCCCGATGCGCTCAGTGAAACAGTTCGTCGTAGCCGACGGTCGCCGTGCCGAGCTTGCCGACCACGATACCCGCGGCACGGTTCGCCAGCACGACGGCGTCGACGAGCGGCACGCCTGCGCCGAGCATCGTCGCGACGGTCGCGATCACGGTATCGCCCGCCCCCGACACGTCGTACACCTCGCGCGCGAGCGCCGGCGCGTGCAGCTCGCCCGCGGCGGAAAAGAGCGTCATCCCCTCTTCCGAACGCGTGAGCAGCAACGCATCGAGATCGAGTTCCGTGCGCAGCTTCGCGACGCGCGCGCGAAGGTCGTCTTCCGAATGCCACTGACCGACGACTTCGCGCAACTCGGCACGGTTCGGCGTGATCAGCGAGGCGCCGCGATAGCGCGCCCAGTCGCCGCCCTTCGGATCGACGAGCACCGGCTTGCCGGCCGCGCGCGCCTTCTCGATCATCGTCGTCACGTGCGTCAGCCCGCCTTTCGCGTAATCCGACATCAGCACGATGTCGTGCTGCGGCAGCAGCGCGTCGAACCGCGCGAGCCCGGCGAGCAGCACCTCGTGCGTCGGCATCGCTTCGAAATCGACGCGCAGCAGCTGCTGCTGGCGCGCAAGCACGCGCAGCTTGATGGTCGTCGGCAGCGCCGCGTCGCGCTCGAGATGGGGCGTGACGCCACTGCTGCCGAGCAGCTCGACGATCCGCTCACCGGGTTCGTCGCAGCCGACCACGCACAGCAGCCCGGCCTGGGCGCCGAGCGTCACGGCGTTGCGCGCGACGTTGGCCGCGCCGCCGAGCCGCTCTTCCTGGCGCTGCACGTGCACGACGGGCACCGGCGCTTCCGGCGAAATACGGTCGACGTTGCCGAACCAGTAGCGGTCGAGCATCACGTCGCCGACCACGAGCACACGCGAACGCGCGAGCTGCGCGCGCGGGACCGGCACCACTTCGCGAAGGGTCGTCATCGTGCGCTCATCCACGGGAGGAGGACTGCGGATCGACATGCGGACGCCCGATCGCGTGGTAGTCGAAGCCGAGTTCGGCCATCGCGTCCGGTTCGTACAGGTTGCGTCCGTCGAAGATCACCGGCGCCTTCAGTTCGGCCTTCAGGCGCGTGAAATCCGGGCTCCGGAATTCCTTCCACTCGGTGACGATCACGAGCGCATCCGCGGCGCTCACGGCCGCGTCCTGGGTATCGACGAAATGCAGACGCGCAAGCGCGTCGGAAGCCTCGCCGAGATCGAGCGCGAACACGCGGCGCGCCTCGTCGATCGCGACCGGATCGTACGCGCGCACGATCGCGCCACGCCCGAGCAGTGCGGCGATCAGCCGACGGCTCGGCGCCTCGCGCATGTCGTCCGTATTCGGCTTGAACGCGAGGCCCCAGACCGCGAATTCGCGACCGGTCAGGTCCGCGCCGAAGCGCTGCTCGATCTTGCCGATCAGCACGTCCTTCTGCGCGGAGTTGGCCGCTTCGACGGCCTCCAGGATGCGCAGCGGCTGGCCGTTCTCGCCGGCGGTGCGGATCAGCGCCTGCACGTCCTTCGGGAAGCACGAGCCGCCGTAGCCGACGCCCGCGTACAGGAAGTGATAGCCGATGCGCGGATCGGAACCGATCCCGCGGCGCACGGCTTCGATGTCGGCACCGACCTTGTCGGCGAGATTCGACATCTCGTTCATGAACGAGATGCGGGTCGCGAGCATCGCATTCGCCGCATATTTCGCGAATTCCGCCGAACGCACGTCCATGTAGATCGTGCGCTCGTGATTGCGGTTGAACGGCGCGTACAGCTTCTTCATCCTCTCGCGCGCCACCGTGCCCGTCTCGTCGTCGTCGACGCCGATGACGATCCGGTCCGGGCGCATGAAGTCCTCGACTGCCGCGCCTTCCTTCAGGAACTCCGGATTCGATACGACCGAGAAACGGTGCGCGACGCTGCCCGCGAGCCCGCGGGCGCCGAGCGCCTCGTCGACCACCGCGCGCACGCGCTGCGCGGTGCCGACCGGCACCGTCGACTTGTCGACGATCACCTTGAAACCGGTCATGTAACGACCGATGTTGCGCGCGGCCTCGAGCACGTATTGCAGGTCGGCCGAACCGTCCTCGTCGGGCGGCGTGCCGACGGCGATGAACTGGATCTCGCCGTGCGCGACGCTCGCCTCGATGTCCGTCGAGAAGCGCAGACGCCCTGCCGCGCGATTGCGCGCGATGATGTCCAGCAGGCCCGGTTCGTGAATCGGCATCCCGCCGTTGTTCAGGATCTCGATCTTGCGCGGATCGACGTCCAGACAGAAGACGTCGTGGCCGATCTCGGCGAGGCAGGAGCCTGTGACAAGACCGACATAGCCGGTGCCGATGATGGTGATTTTCATAGATGTTCCGGTACGTCCCGGTAATTGACTAACTTGCCCGCCGGGCCGGACCCGGCGGGAACCGCAGTGCGTCGGCGCCGCGCGCCGGGATCAACCCGGCATCGCAGGTTCGACGCGGCGCGGCGCATAGGTTTCCCAGCCGCTGCATCCGGGGCACTGCCAGTAGAAGAGCCGTGCCCGGAAACCGCAATTCTGGCACGTATAGCGTGGCAGATTTTTGGTGCGCTGCTTGATCAGCGCGCGCATCATTTCAAGTTCCTTACGGCGCGGCTCGTCGGCGGCCGCGATCTGCGCATCGAGCAGGTGCAGCATGCCCGACAGGTTCGGCGACTTCTCCATCTGCGTGCGCGCGAGCGTATGCGCCGCTTCCTGGCCGCGCAACCCGGCGATGTGCTGATACGCAGTATCGAGCAGGTCGTTCGACGGATAGCGATCGACGTAGCCCATCAGCAGCTCGGCGCCCTCGACCGGCTTGTCGAGCGCGACATAGGCCTTCATCAGCTTGTCGGCGACGAGCGGCAGATAAGCGGGATTTTGCGCCTCGACGCGCTTCCAGTGCTCGATCGCGGCCGCGTGATCGCCCGCCGCCTGCGCGGCATCACCGGACAGGATCGTCGCGCGGACGTTCTGCGGGTTCGCGGCAAGCGCGAGCTTCAACTGCTCGGCCGCGGCCGTGGCGTTCTTGCGTTGCAGCGCGTCCTGCGCGAGTTCGCAGTGGAACTGCGCGATTTCGGTGCCGAGCGGCTTGTCGCTCATCGATTCGATGCGCTTCGCGGTGTCGATCGACTTGTTCCAGTCCTTCTCGATCTCGTAGATCGTCAGCAGCGCCCGCTGCGCGCCCAGCGCGTAGTCGCCGTCGGCGAGCCGGTGGAAGGCCTCCTCGGCACGATCGAGCAGGCCGGCCTTCAGGAAATCCTGGCCGAGTTCGTACAGCGCATGGTCGCGCTCGTTGACCGGCAGGTCCGTACGGCTCAGCAGATTCTGGTGCACGCGGATCGCACGGTCCGTTTCGCCGCGACGGCGGAACAGGTTGCCGAGCGCGAAGTGCAGCTCGACCGTCTCGGGGTCGAGTTTCGCGACCTCGATGAACGCGTCGATCGCCTTGTCCGGTTGTTCGTTCAACAGAAAGTTCAGGCCGCGGAAATACGATCGCGGCAGGTTGGCGCTCTCCGACAGGAGGTTCTTCAGGTCATAGCGTGACGCCGCCCAGCCGAGCGCGAACGCCACCGGAATCGCGAGCAACCACCAGAAATCCAGATCCATGCGAAATATCGAAGCAGAGACGAAAACCGCGCGGGAGTCGCGCGGCGTCCGTGTTAAATGACGGGCGGCATCGGCGGCTGGTCGACGATGGCCGGGGTTTCGCGCGCCGCACGCAGATCGCGCTTCAGGCGCCCGTTCTCGAGGCGCAGGCGGAACATCGCCGGCAGTGCCGACAGCAGGCCGGCCAGCAGCCCGACGACGAAGAACGCGAGGCCGATCAGGATCAGCGGCGCTTGCCATGCGTAGCCGGCAACGAAATTCAGCGTCGCGGTTTGCGTATTGGCCAGTGCGAGCACCAGCAGCAGCACGAACACCAATACCCGGATCAGCCAGACGATAAACTTCATGTAGCCCTCTCTTTGTTGAGGTTTGCCGCGGCGCGCGACTCCCCTTCGCGGCGCCGAATCGACCCGTATTGTAAAGGAAGCGTTTCCGCGTCACCGCACATCCTGCGGATGCGCATTGCCGCACGGCAGCCGGAAATGAAAAAAGCGCCCGCAAGGGGCGCTTTTTTCTTCAGCCTTCGCCGGACGGATTCCGGGCAAGCCGAACGACGTTCAACGTTCGTCGTCCGGATCATCAGCTTTCAGCGGCTCGCCGGCGCGGCCGTCGACGCGTTCACGCAACTCCTTGCCGGGCTTGAAGTGAGGCACGAACTTCTCGGGCACCTGCACTTTCTCTCCCGACTTCGGGTTGCGTCCGACGCGTGCCGGGCGACGGTTGAGGCCGAAGCTGCCGAAACCCCGAATTTCGATGCGATGCCCTTTCGCCAGGGCGTCGGACATCGCATCGAGCATCGTTTTCACCGCGAAATCCGCATCCTTGAGGACAAGTTGCGGAAATCGCAGTGCCAGCTGCGCGACCAACTCGGATTTGGTCATACTTCAGCAGACCTCGTGAGGCTTACTGGTTCTGGCCGTCGAGCTTCGCCTTCAGCAGCGCGCCGAGGTTGGTCGTACCGGTCGCAGCAGCGCTGGTGTCCGACTGCAGGCCGCGGATCGCTTCCTGTTGTTCAGCCGAATCCTTCGCCTTGATCGACAGGTTGATGCCACGCGACTTGCGATCGATGTTGATCACCATCGCGTTGACCTTGTCGCCTTCCTTCAGCACGTTGCGTGCGTCTTCGACGCGATCCTGCGAGATTTCCGATGCACGCAGGTAGCCTTCGATGTCGCCCGTCAGCGTGATGACAGCGCCCTTCGCATCGACCGACTTCACCACGCCGTCGACGATCGAACCCTTGTCGTTCATTGCAACGTAGTTGCTGAACGGGTCGCCTTCGAGCTGCTTGATGCCGAGCGAAATGCGCTCCTTCTCGACGTCGATACCGAGCACGATCGCTTCGACTTCGTCGCCCTTCTTGTACTTGCGAACGGCTTCTTCGCCGGCTTCGCTCCACGACAGGTCCGACAGGTGGACCAGGCCGTCGATGCCGCCCGGCAGACCGATGAACACGCCGAAGTCGGTGATCGACTTGATTGCGCCCGTGATCTTGTCGCCCTTCTTGAAGTTGCGGCTGAAGTCATCCCACGGATTCGGCTTGCACTGCTTCATGCCGAGGCTGATACGACGACGGTCTTCGTCGATCTCGAGGACCATGACTTCGACTTCGTCGCCCAGCTGGACAACCTTCGACGGTGCAACGTTCTTGTTGGTCCAGTCCATTTCCGACACGTGGACGAGGCCTTCGATGCCCGATTCCACTTCGACGAATGCGCCGTAGTCGGTGATGTTCGTGACCTTGCCGAACAGGCGCGTGCCCGACGGGTAACGGCGCGAGATGCCTTCCCACGGATCGTCACCCAGTTGCTTGATGCCCAGCGAGACGCGGTTCTTCTCTTGGTCGAACTTGAGGATCTTCGCGGTGACTTCCTGGCCAACCGACAGGACTTCGCTCGGGTGACGCACACGACGCCATGCGATGTCGGTGATGTGCAGCAGGCCGTCGATGCCGCCGAGGTCGACGAACGCGCCGTAGTCGGTGATGTTCTTGACGACGCCGTTGACGATCGCGCCTTCCTTCAGCGTCTCGAGCAGCTTCGCGCGCTCTTCGCCTTGCGTTGCTTCGATCACTGCACGACGCGACAGCACGACGTTGTTACGCTTGCGATCGAGCTTGATCACGCGGAACTCGAGCGTCTTGCCTTCGTACGGGGTCGTGTCCTTGACCGGACGCGTGTCGACCAGCGAACCCGGCAGGAACGCGCGGATGCCGTTGACCATCACGGTCATGCCGCCCTTCACCTTGCCGGTGATCGTGCCGGTGACGAGTTCGTTGTTGTCGAGGGCCTTTTCCAGCGACAGCCACGATGCCAGGCGCTTCGCCTTGTCGCGCGACAGGATCGTGTCGCCGTAGCCGTTTTCGAGCGCGTCGATCGCGACGGACACGAAATCGCCCGACTGCACCTCAACCTCGCCCTGATCGTTCAGGAATTCCTCGATCGGAATGTAAGCCTCGGACTTCAGGCCTGCATTGACGACCACGAAGTTGTGGTCGACGCGCACGACTTCGGCGGAAATCACTTCGCCGGCGCGCATGTCTTGACGGGTCAGCGACTCTTCGAACAGAGCCGCAAAGGATTCGGTATTCGGGGTGGAGGTTTGCAGGTCGGACATAAAAATCTGATTGTGCATGGCTCGCTGTGCCACGCCGGCCGGAATGGCAGGCTGAAAGGGCCAGATCGAGGTCCATACGGGGTTAAGGGTTCGAAACACGCTCCGCGCTGCTCGCGCGAAGCACCTACTGCCGCCCGCCTTCTCAGGCGGGCTGGCCGAGCGCCCGGTACCACTGCAGCACCTGGTCGACCGCTTCATCGACCGAAAGCGCCGACGTATCGAGCAGCTTGGCATCTGCCGCGGGCTTCAGCGGCGCGGCGGCGCGATTGCTGTCGCGCGCGTCACGTTCACGAAGATCCCGGAGCAAGTCATCTATATTAGCAGAAAAACCTTTTTGCATCAATTGCTTATGCCGCCTGGCCGCGCGCGCCTCGGCGCTGGCCGTCAGAAACACCTTCAGCACGGCGTCCGGGAAGATTACGGTGCCCATGTCGCGCCCGTCGGCGACGAGGCCCGGCGTCTTGCGGAATGCGCGTTGGCGCGCGACCAACGCGGTACGCACCGGCCCGTGCACGGCAATCGCCGACGCGCGATTGCCGACCGCTTCGGCGCGGATGTCGTTCGACACGTCGACGCCGTCGAGCTGCGCGCAGCCTTCGCGGAACGTGATGTGAAGATCGTCGATCAGCTTCACGAGCGCGTCGATGTCCTCCGCCGCGATGCCGTAGCGTACGCTCGCGAGCGCGGCGAGACGATACAGCGCGCCGCTGTCGAGCAGGTGGAAGCCGAGATGCGCGGCGACGAGCGCGGCGACGGTCCCCTTGCCGGAAGCTGTCGGACCGTCGATCGTGATGACGGGGGTCGGGTGAAAGGGTCGGGTCGATTTCATCGGTACGGTGGGTCAGGCCTTGGCGAGCGCGGCGAAGCGGTCGAAATAGTCGGGGAACGTCTTGCCGACGCACTTCGGATCGTTGATTCGCACGGGCACGCCGCCCAGACTGACGAGCGAGAAGCACATCGCCATCCGGTGATCGTCGTACGTGTCGATCGCGGCGTTCGGCGTGAGTTGTTGCGGCGGCGTGACGACCAGATAGTCGGGGCCTTCCTCGACGATCGCGCCGACCTTGCGCAACTCGGTCGCCATCGCGGCGATGCGGTCGGTTTCCTTCACGCGCCAGCTCGCGATGTTGCGCAGCGTGCTCGTGCCGCTCGCGAACAGCGCCGCGACCGCGATGGTCATCGCCGCGTCGGGAATCAGGTTGAAGTCCATGTCGATCGGCTCGAGCTTGCCATGGTCGTGGCCGATGCCGCGCACCTCGATCCAGTCGTCGCCCATCGATACGTTCGCGCCCATCTGCATCAGCGCATTCGCAAAGCCGACGTCGCCCTGGATGCTCGCGCGCCCTACGCCCTCGACGCGCAGCGGGCCGCCGCCGAGCGCGCCGGCCGCGAGGAAATACGAGGCCGACGACGCATCGCCCTCGACCATGATGCGCCCCGGCGAACGGTAGCGGACGCCGGCCGGCACGACGAAGCGCTGCCAGCCGTCGCGCTCGATGGTCACGCCGAAGCGCTCCATCAGCCGGATCGTGATGTCGATGTACGGCTTCGAGATCAGTTCGCCGTCGACTTCGACGACGATCCTGCCGTCCTTCGCCTTCACGAGCGGCAGCGTCATCAGCAGCGCGGTGAGGAACTGGCTCGACACATCGCCGCGAACGCGGATCGGCGCGTCGACCGTGATCGCCGCAGGCTTGATCCGCAGCGGCGGAAAACCGTCGTTCTGCTCGTAGTCGATCTGCGCGCCGATCTGCCGCAGGCCGTCGACGAGATCGCCGATCGGCCGCTCGTGCATGCGCGGCACGCCATGCACGCGATAGTCGCCGCCATTGACCGCGAGCGCCGCCGTCAACGGTCGCACCGCGGTGCCCGCGTTGCCGAGGAACAGGTCGGCGGTCTTCGCGGTGAACGCGCCGCGCGTGCCGGTGACGACACAGGTGTCGCCGTCGCGCGCGAGCTTCACGCCGAGCTTGCCGAGCGCATCGAGCATCACGCGCGTGTCGTCGGAATCCAGCAGGTTGGTGATCGTCGTATCGCCTTCGGCAAGCGCCGCAAGCAGCAGCACGCGGTTCGAGATGCTCTTCGAGCCGGGCAGGCGCACGGTGCCCGACGCACTGGAATACGGGCCGAGATCGAGATAGTCCATGGGAATCGTCCTGTTTCCTGTTATTTCTTGACCGGTTCGGCAGCGGGCTGCGCGCCGCGTTCCTGCCATGCCTTGCGGGCCGCGCGCGAGCGCGTGAACACGGCTTCGAGCGCCGCGCCGTCGCCGGCGTCGATCGCCGCACGCAGCCGGGCGAGCACGCGCGTGTAGCCGTCGAGCTCGTCGAGCAGCGCCGCGCGATTCGCGACACACACGTCGCGCCACATCTCCGGGCTCGACGCCGCGATCCGCGTGAAGTCGCGGAAGCCGCCCGCCGCATACGAGAATTTCAGTTCGGCATCCGTCTCGCCGAGGATCTGCTCGACGAGCGCGAACGACAGCACGTGCGGCAGATGGCTGATCGACGCGAACACGCGATCGTGCTGCGCCGTGCTCATCGTGCGCACGTCGGCGCCGGTCGCCCGCCACATCGCGTCGATCCGCGCGACCGCGTCGGGCGAGTTCTCCGGCAGCGGGCACAGCACGACGTTGCGGCCGACGTACAGATCCGGCAGCGCGGCCTCGACACCGCTCGACTCGCGCCCGGCGATCGGGTGGCCCGGCACGAATTGCGCGATCCGCGCACCGAGCACGTCGCGCGCCGCCGCGACGACATCGGACTTGGTGCTGCCCGCGTCGGTGACGAGCGTCGCGGCGTCGAGCCACGGCGCGATGCGCGCGAGCAACGGGCCCGTTTGCGCGACGGGCGCGGCCAGCAGCACGAGATCGGCGCCGGCAAGCGCGTCGCGCAGTTGCGCATCGTCGTCGAGCGCCGCCGCGCGATCGATCACGCCGAGCGCGAGCGCGCGCTCGACCGACGCACGGGAACGGCCGACGCCGACGACTTCGCCCGCGCCGCCCGGCGCGCGCTCGCGCAGCGCGCGCGCCAGCGATCCGCCGATCAGGCCGACGCCGAAGATGACCAGTTTGTTGAATGCAAAGCCTGACACGACAAGAGCCAAGTGACGCGCGCGGAACGACGCCCCGCGCGCGGAAGTCCAGATTCCGGGCAACGGGCCCGCACCCGGCACGACCTGCACCGGATACCGCCCGAGCCCGCCTTGGGCAGCGCCGCCCGGCCTGCCCTGCCCGCTTCGCCGCGCCGCCTGCGCGGTGCAGGCGACGGGCCGCTGCGCGTCAGCGCGCGCGCGGATACGAACCGAGTACCTTCAGGAACGCGGCCTTCTGGCCGAGCTCCGCGAGCGCGGCGGCCACGGCTGGCTCGTCCCGGTGCCCTTCGATGTCGATGTAGAAGTAATACTCCCACGTGCCGACGCGCGCCGGGCGCGACTCGAAGCGGGTCATCGACACCCCGTGCCGCGCGAGCGGTTCGAGCAGCTTGAACACCGCGCCCGGCTCGTTCTTCACCGACACGATCAGCGAGGTCTGGTCGTGACCGCTCGGTCCGGCCGGCTGCTTGCCGATGATCACGAAGCGCGTGCGGTTGTGCGGATCGTCCTGAATCAGCGAGAACGCGATCTGCAGCCCGTAGTGCGCGGCCGCGCGGTCGCCCGCGATCGCCGCGACGCTCGGGTCGGCCGCCGCGAGACGCGCGGCCTCCGCGTTGCTCGACACCGCTTGCCGCTCGAGCTGCGGTGCGTTCGCGGCGAGCCACTGCTGGCATTGCGCGAGTGCCTGCGCATGCGCGCAGACGCGCTTCACGCCGTCGAGCGTGCCGCTCTGCGTGAGCAGGTTGTGATGGATCGGCAGCGCGAGTTCGCCGCTGATCAGCAACTGCGTCTGCAGCAGCAGGTCGAGCGTGCGCGACACCGCGCCTTCGGTCGAATTCTCGACCGGCGCGATACCGAATGCGGACGCGCCCGCCTCGACCGAGCGGAACACCTCGTCGATCGACGGACACGGCAGCCCTTCGATCGACTGGCCGAAATACTCGAACATCGCCTGTTCGCTGTACGTGCCGACCGGCCCGAGGAACGCGACGTGGATCGTCTGCTCGAGCGCGCGGCTCGCGGCCATGATCTCGCGCCAGATGGCGCTGATGTGCTCGCTCGCGAGCGGCCCCGCGCTCATGTCCTGCAGGCGCGCGATCACCTGCAGCTCGCGTTCCGGCCGGAACACCGGCGCATTGAAATGCTTCTTGACCTCGCCCACCTCGAGCGCCACCGCGGCGCGCTGGTTGAGGAGCGCGATCAGCTGCGCGTCGATCGCATCGATGCGGTCGCGCAGCGGTTTCAGGCGGGAATTCAGTTCGTCGTCCATGCGTTTTGCCGTGCTGTTTGAACAGCGCCGCCGTCAGGCGCCGCGCCGTTCGAAGTCCTTCATGTACTCGACGAGCGCTTGCACGCCCTCGAGCGGCACCGCGTTGTAGATCGACGCCCGCATGCCGCCGACGGACTTGTGGCCCTTCAGCTGCAGCAACCCGCGCGCCTTTGCGCCGGCAAGGAAGTCTTCATTGCGCGTTTCGTCGGCCAGGAAAAAGGGCACGTTCATTCGCGAACGCACCGCCGGCTCGACCTTGTTCAGATAGAAGCTGCTCGCATCGATCGTGTCGTAGAGCAGCTTCGCCTTCTCGATATTGCGGGCCTCGATCGCCTCGAGGCCGCCCTGCCGCTTCAGCCACTGGAACACGAGGCCCGCGACGTAGATCGCATAGGTGGGCGGCGTGTTGTACAGCGAGTTGTTCTCGGCGACGGTTTGCCATTCGAATGCGGACGGGCAGATCGACAGCGCGCGATCGAGCAGATCCTCGCGCACGATCACGACCGTCACGCCGGCCATCCCGATGTTCTTCTGCGCGCCGCCGAACAGCACGCCGTACTTCGCGACGTCCATCGGGCGCGACAGGATGTGCGACGAGACATCGGCGACGAGCGGCACGTCGCCGAGGTCGGGAATCTCGAACGTCTCGACGCCGTCGATCGTCTCGTTCGTGCACAGATGCACGTAGGCCGGATCGTCCGACAGCTGCCATTCGGCACGGGCAGGCGCGCGCGTGAAACCGTCGGCCGTCTTGCCGGAGGCGGCCAGATGCGGCGTGCCGTATTTCTTCGCTTCGTTGAACGACTTCTGCGACCACGAGCCCGTCACGACGAAGTCGGCGGTCTTGCGCGCGCCGAGCAGGTTCATCGGCACGATCGCGTTCTCGGCGATGCCGCCGCCCTGCAGGAACAGGATCCGGTGGCTGGCCGGCACATCGAGCAGGTCGCGCAGGTCGGTCAGCGCCGCCTCGTGGATCGACATGAATTCCTTGCCGCGATGGCTCATCTCCATCACGCTCATGCCGCTGCCGTGCCAGTCGAGCATTTCGTCGGCGGCCTGCCGCAGCACTTCCTCGGGGAGCGCCGCAGGACCGGCGGAGAAATTAAAGACGCGCATCGTGAAAACCTCGGGAGGGACGCGACCGGCTTGCGACCGGCTTGCCGCCGGCAGAAAGAACCGCGCCTGAAAAGAAATGGCCGCTTGCGCTCGCGCGCAAACGGCCATTATCGCACTGTCATCAGGCTCCCGCCAAACCCGGCCGAACGGCCGGGCGGCGTGCCCGGACGGCTTACTTGCCCGGCTTGACTGCCGCGACTTCCTTGTCAGCCTGCGCGCGCGTCGCCTGGATCGCTTGCGGCATGTACTTCTGCATCAGGCCGTTGACCACGTCGCGGCCGACCTGATCCTGAACCTGGATGAACTTGCGGCCCGTCGGGCTCTTGTAGAACGTCGTCAGATCCTTGATCTCCGACGTGCTGTAGTACTTCGCATAGGCGTCGTACTGAGCCGACATCGCGTCGTTCTGGAACTGCTGCGAGCCGAACACCTTGCCCGCGCCGTCAACCAGCTTCGGCACCGCGTTCTTCTGCAGCGTCGGCACGGCAGCTTGCTTCTGCTTGTCGTTCAGCGACTTGTTTTCCGACAGCGCGTCCGACAGGATCGCCGGCACGAGCTGCTTTGCCTGCATCTCGGCGCTGTTGCCGATAGCCGACACGAGCTTCGGCGCGTCGATCGCGTCGAGCAGATCCTTGATCGCTGCCTTCTTGTCGGCGTCGATCGGCGCAGCTGCCGCGGTCGCAGCCGGTGCGGAATTCGACAGCGCTTGCGCCATCGCGAACGTCGGCACCAGTGCAGCCAGCAGAACCAGTTGCTTGAATTGCTTTTGCATCATCACTCCCTTTTGGAAATATGAATGGTTGCTCGCCGACCGCGGCGCTTTTCGCCCGCGGCGGCTCGAGTCTCATCCGTTCTTCAGGCTTCGCCGTCCGACGCCTCGTCGGCCTCGCCATCGCCCTCTTCGGCTTCCGCGATCTGCTGCAGGCCGGAGAGCTTGGTACCCTCATCGAGACTGATGAGTGTAACACCTTGCGTGGCGCGCCCCATTTCGCGAATCTCGGACACACGCGTCCGGATCAACACGCCGGCGGTCGTGATCAGCATGATCTGATCCTCGGCGTCGACGAGCGTCGCGGCGACGACCTTGCCGTTGCGCTCGGACGTCTGGATCGCGATCATCCCCTTCGTGCCGCGGCCGTGACGCGTGTACTCGGTGATCGGCGTGCGCTTGCCGTAGCCGTTTTCAGTCGCGGTGAGCACGGTCTGCTCCTCGCTGCCGGCAACCAGCAGCGCGATGACCTGCTGCCCGTCCTCGAGCTGCATGCCGCGCACGCCGCGCGCTTCCCGGCCCATCGGGCGCACGTCGTTCTCGTCGAAGCGCACGGCCTTGCCGGCGTCGGAGAACAGCATCACGTCGTGCGCGCCGTCGGTGATCGACGCGCCGATCAGGTAATCGCCCTCGTCGAGGCCGACCGCGATGATGCCCTTCTTCATCGGGCGGCTGAATGCCTCGAGCGGCGTCTTCTTCACGGTGCCGAGCGACGTCGCCATGAACACGAACTTGTCGGCCGAGAACTCCTTGACCGGAAGCACGACGTTGATCTTCTCGCCTTCCTGCAGCGGGAACATGTTGACGATCGGACGGCCGCGCGAGTTGCGCGAGCCTTGCGGCACTTCATAGACCTTGACCCAGTACACGCGGCCGCGGTTCGAGAAGCACAGGATGTAGTCGTGCGTGTTCGCGATGAACAGCGTCTCGATCCAGTCGTCTTCCTTCATCTGCGTCGCCTGCTTGCCGCGACCGCCGCGCTTCTGCGCGCGATACTCGGACAGCGGCTGCGACTTCACGTAGCCCGCGTGCGACATCGTGACGACCATGTCCTGCGGCGTGATCAGGTCTTCGGTATTCAGCTCGGTCGCGTTCAGCTCGATCTTCGAGCGGCGCGCGTCGCCGAATTCGGCCTTCACCGACGTCAGCTCTTCGCCGATCATCGTCGTGATCCGCTCCGGGCGCGCGAGGATGTCCAGCAGGTCGGCGATCTGCGCCATCACTTCGCGGTACTCGCCGATGATCTTGTCCTGCTCGAGACCGGTCAGGCGCTGCAGACGCATCTGCAGGATTTCCTGCGCCTGCGTGTCGGACAGACGGTACAGCCCGTCGGTCTGCATCCCGAACGCCGGGTTCAGGCCTTCCGGACGGTACGCGGAGCGGCCGCCCGCGGATGCGTTCTCGGTCTCGGCGCGCGTCAGCATCTCGCGCACGAGCGACGAATCCCACGGCTTCGCCATCAGTTCCTGCTTCGCGATCGGCGGCGTCGGCGCGGCCTTGATGATCGCGATGAACTCGTCGATGTTCGCGAGCGCGACCGCGAGACCTTCGAGCACGTGGCCGCGTTCGCGGGCCTTGCGCAGTTCGTAGATCGTGCGGCGCGTCAGCACTTCGCGTCGATGCGACAGGAAGCACTGCAGGATTTCCTTCAGGTTCAGCAGCTTCGGCTGGCCATCGACCAGCGCGACCATGTTCATACCGAACGTGTCCTGCAGCTGCGTCGCCTTGTACAGGTTGTTCAGCACCACTTCGGGCACTTCGCCGCGCTTCAGCTCGATCACGACGCGCATGCCGCTCTTGTCGGACTCGTCGCGGATGTCGGAGATGCCCTCGAGCTTCTTCTCGTTGACGAGCTCGGCAATGCGCTCGAGCAGCGAGCGCTTGTTCACCTGGTACGGCAGCTCGTCGACGATGATCGCCATCCGCTGGCCGCGGTCGATCTCCTCGAAGTGCGTGGCCGCGCGCATCACGACGCGGCCGCGCCCGGTGCGGTAGCCGTCGCGCACGCCGGCGACGCCGTAGATGATGCCGGCCGTCGGGAAGTCCGGCGCCGGGATGATCTCGATCAGCTCGTCGATCGTCGCTTCCGGGTTGCCCAGCAGGTGCTGGCACGCGTCGACGACTTCGTTCAGGTTGTGCGGCGGGATGTTGGTCGCCATGCCGACCGCGATGCCCGACGAGCCGTTGATCAGCAGGTTCGGGATGCGCGACGGCAGGACCGACGGCTGCATCTCGTTGCCGTCGTAGTTCGGCTCGAAGTCGACCGTTTCCTTGTCGATGTCGGCGAGCAGCTCGTGACCGATCTTCGCCATGCGAATTTCGGTGTAACGCATCGCCGCGGCGTTGTCGCCGTCGATCGAGCCGAAGTTGCCCTGCCCGTCGATCAGCATGTAGCGCAGCGAGAAGTCCTGCGCCATCCGCACGATCGTGTCGTACACCGCGGTATCGCCGTGAGGGTGATACTTACCGATCACGTCACCGACGATACGCGCCGATTTCTTGTACGCGCGGTTCCAGTCGTTGTTCAGTTCGTGCATCGCGAACAATACGCGCCGGTGCACGGGTTTCAGGCCATCGCGGACATCCGGAAGGGCACGTCCGACGATCACGCTCATCGCGTAATCGAGATACGAACGGCGCATTTCCTCCTCTAGGGAGGTGGGCAGGGTCTCTTTGGCGAATTGATCCATGTATCCGTATCGTTTCGGAGCGAAGACGGCGAACGCCTTTCGCGTGGGCGCTGCATGCGCAACGCAACGCGAGATTCTAACATGCGCCCATCAGCCGCCGATTCGCCACCCCCTCTATATGTAAACAGCAAAAATCGCGATCACGGCAGCAGCACGGCGAACCGGCCGCGATCGCGCCCCTTCAGGCGGCTCGGGGGCCGCGCGGATCCCAGTCGCGCACGCGGGTAAACATTTGCGGCCTTTCGCGCAATTTCGCGGACCCACTCTTGACAATCTCTAAAAGTTACGGCAGGCCGGTGTTGCGCATGCACCACAAAGTTGAAGCGATCTTAGGGTGGGGAGGATTTTTTTTCGTAGGAAGGGAACGATATGGCAAAATGCCAACGCACTGAAAGTTAGACGCTGCTCGAAGTCTACACAGAGCGGTGCCGCGTTTTTTGTGCCGCACCAATGTTATACTTCGAGCAATGTATGACTTGTCACCGTCAACAGGCTCGCAGTAAACCTGCGGTAATCTCAATTTCGAGAGGAGAAATATGAATAAACTTTCAAAGCTCGCGTTCATTGCAGCTACCGCAGTTATGGCTGCATCCGCTTCGGCACAGTCGGTGCCGGCGTCGCGTCAAGCCGTCAACGACAACTGGGTGAACGGCACGGGCGAATGGGTGTGGATGAACGGCACGAACGAGCTCTGCTGGCGTGACGCGTTCTGGACGCCGGCCACCGCCAACGCGAAGTGCGATGGCGCACTGGTCGCCCAGGCACCGGCACCGGCACCGGTCGCTCCGGTCGCTCCGGCAATCACGAGCCAGAAGATCACGTATCAAGCCGACGCACTGTTCGACTTCGACAAGGCAACGCTCAAGCCGCTGGGCAAGCAAAAGCTGGACGAACTGGCTTCGAAGATCCAGGGCATGAACACGGAAGTGGTCGTCGCTACGGGCTACACGGACCGCATCGGTTCGGACAAGTACAACGACCGTCTGTCGCTGCGCCGTGCGCAAGCCGTCAAGTCGTACCTGGTCAGCAAGGGTGTCCCGGCCAACAAGATCTACACGGAAGGCAAGGGCAAGCGCAACCCGGTCACGACGGGCTGCAACCAGAAGAACCGCAAGCAACTGATCGCCTGCCTCGCACCGGACCGCCGCGTGGAAGTCGAAGTGGTCGGTACGCAAGAAGTCCAGAAGACGACCGTTCCGGCACAGTAAGCCGCGGTTTTCGACTGCTTCAAAGCCCCGCTCCGGCGGGGCTTTTTCTTTGACGCCCGCCCAGGCGCTCGCTGGCCTCGTTGTGCGCCCCCTTATATACTCGGGGCTGACGTACCGACGCATCGCCCTCCTTCCGTAGCCCGTTTGCCGACATGACCAACGCCGATCCGCACGAACTCCAGAAATTCAGCGACCTCGCCCATCGGTGGTGGGATCCGAATGCCGAATTCAAGCCCCTGCACGACCTGAACCCGGTCCGGCTCGGCTGGATCGATTCGCATGCGCACCTCGCCGGCAAGCGCGCGCTCGATATCGGCTGCGGCGGCGGCATCCTGTCCGAATCGATGGCCGGACTCGGCGCGCAGGTGAAAGGCATCGACCTGTCGACCGAAGCGCTCGGCGTGGCCGACCTGCACAGCCTCGAAAGCGGCATCACGGTCGATTACGAGGCGATCGCCGCCGAAGCGATTGCCGAACGCGAGCCCGGCACCTACGACGTCGTCACGTGCATGGAAATGCTCGAGCACGTCCCGTCGCCGGCCGGCGTCGTCGCCGCGTGCGCGACGCTCGTGAAGCCGGGCGGCTGGGTGTTCTTCTCCACGCTGAACCGCAACCTGAAGTCCTACCTGTTCGCAGTGATCGGTGCGGAGTACATCGCGCAGATGCTGCCGAAGGGCACCCACGACTACGCGCGCTTCATCCGCCCGTCGGAACTGGCGAGCTTCGTGCGCGGGACCGATCTGCATATCGTGGAGATCAAGGGCATCACCTATCACCCGATCGGCAAGCGCTTCGCGCTGTCGAACGATACCGACATCAACTATCTCGTCGCGTGCCGCCGCGGCGCGTGACCTTCCGACCGGCATGACGACTCCCCTTTCGACCGGGCGGCCCGCACTCGACGAGCCGCGCCTGCTGCACTGCGATGCCGTGCTGTTCGACCTCGACGGCACGCTCGCCGACACGGCACCCGATCTCGCCGCCGCCGTCAACAAGATGCAGCGCGTGCGCGGCCTGCCCGAAACATCGCTCGACGTGCTGCGGCCGCTGGCATCGGCCGGTGCGCGCGGCCTGCTTGGCGGCGCATTCGGCATCGACCCGCAATCGGCCGGCTACGAAGCGATGCGCGACGAGTTCCTGACCAATTACGCGACGGACATCTGCGTGCATACCGTGCTGTTCCCCGGCATCGGCGACGTGCTCGACGAACTCGATGCGCGCGGCGTGCGCTGGGGCATCGTCACGAACAAGGCGATGCGCCTCACCGCGCCGCTCGCCGACCTGCTCGGCCTTGCGCCGCGCGCGGCCTGCATCGTCGGGGGCGACACAACGCCGCACTCGAAACCGCATCCGGCCCCGCTGCTGCACGCGGCCGGACAGATGACGCTCGCGCCCGAGCGCATCGTCTATGTCGGCGATGACCTTCGCGACATCCAGGCCGGCAGCGCGGCAGGGATGGCAACCGTCGCGGCTGCCTATGGCTACTGCGGCGACGGTGCCGCGCCGGCCGACTGGCAGGCGCAGCATCTCGTCGGCTCGACGCAGGAACTGCGCGAACTGCTGCGCGATGTTGGGCTATAATGTTTGATCTTATCCGCGGGGGCGACCTGGTTTCGACAGGGGTTGTGAAGCGGCTAGGGCATGTCGAGGACCCGTCACCTCGTTAATCAATGGGAAAATCGTAACTGCAAACGACGATACGTTCGCACTGGCAGCCTAACGGCCGCCGTCCTCTGCCTAGTTCACTGACGGGCTAGTGTCGCAAGACCGGTAGCAATACCGCCAGAGGTCATTTACGTCAGTTAAGCCCTGTCGGCGTCGCGACGCCAGGGTCGAAAACCTAGCGAATCGCCGTAGTGCAGCGTGTTCGTCCGCGTCGCTGCGGTTAAATCAAATGACTGAACTAAACATGTAGAACTAGTCGTGGAGCGCTTCTGGACGCGGGTTCGATTCCCGCCGCCTCCACCAAATTCCGCGCTTGACGCACGAACCCCGCACGACGCGAGTCTGCGGGGTTTTTTGTTGCCGGTGCGCCCCACCTCCCGCGCCCTCCGAAAAAGCGCCCGGCCCGGGCGGGCCAGGCGGAATGCCACCGATACGCCGGCGACAGGAGGTGACGGAGGTTCGGCGCCGTCCGCGCAGCGTTTGAGCGCAGTGGACGGCACCTGCCCGGCACCGCGACCGGGACGCAACGCATCGTCGCACCGGCCGCGCGGCCCCGCCAGGCAATGCGCAGCTTAGCTGCCGCGATACAGCGACTTCATTTCTTCCGCGCTGGCCGGACGCACGCCCATCGCACGCGAGCCCGCTGCCGATGCGCCCTGCACCTGCGCGCCGTAGCCGCTGGCGTCGGCGCCTTGCGCCTGGGCCAACGCGCTGCGCTGCTGTTCTGCAACACGCGCGGTTGCGGCCTGGATCGCTTCCGGATAGTGCGGATCTTCGCCGCGGGCGGTGTTGTAACCGGCCTGCTGGAGCTGAACCAGTTCGGCGCGAACCTGTGCGCGGGTGAGTGCCGAGCCGGACTGTGCAAACGAAACGACCGGAGCAACGAGAGCGGCAGCAACGACAACGGCTTGAACGAGCGACTTCATGATGACCTACCTCCAGATTTGTCTGATTTCGCGGTGAACACCCGTTCATCGCTGACAAACCGAAGTTTATGTAGGCGGATGCTTAAGAATAAGGCAGGTTTCAGGAAGACATCCTTCCTGGATTACGGGTTAACCCTAGAATCCCGACAGGCACCCGATCCGGCATCGCACGATCGCACTGGACTGCGACCGGCCATAAAGCACGAGCCCCGCAAGGCAGCATGCCCTGCGGGGCTCGAAAAGAATCGCGCGGCATCGGCGCGGCCGGACAGACGCGTCGACGACGACCCGCGCGCGCCTGCGTTGGTTTATTGAGTGTCCAGCGGGCACTTCAGGTTGCAGCCGTTCGGATCCCCCATATCGCCCTTGCGGCGCAATGCCGACTTCTTGCCGCTCTGATATTTCTGCGACGGCGCAGACGCCGCGAACGGCATCTGCGGATGCTCGTTCAGGCGGAACTGTTCGCTCAGGATGCCGCCAGGCACGCCCGGGGAATTCTGCGCAAGCGCAAACGGCGAAACAGCGACGAGAAGCCCTGCGGTCAACGCTGCCGCGGCGAAGGGAACGGAAAGTTTCATGGCGGGATGACGCCTGAACGGCGTGCTTGTTGGAACGTTGATCAAGCGGCAAGCGTAGCGCAAATCCCTCGCTGCTGCAGCGCGGCTCGCGTGCATTCCCGTTACCGTGCGTTGCCGTCCGGCGTACCGGCCGCGACCGTACCGGCGAAGCCCTCCGCGACACCGGCCAGCGTCCCGCACGCCGCCGGATCGTAGCCGTCGAGATGCGCGACGCGCTCGACGAAACGCGCATCGCGCAGCAAGGCGAGCACGCCTGCGAGCGGTCGCGAGTCGAGCTGCGCGCGTTCGCACGCGAAGTAGTAGTCCTCGTCGACGACCGGGATGAAATCGAGCCCGAAATGACGGGCGGCCGGCTCGACGCCGAAGCCGAGATCGGCCATCCCGCTCGCGACGAACGCGGCGATCGCCGAGTGCGTGAGTTCGGCCGACGCATAACCGTCGATACGCTCGGGATCGATACCGATCGCGCGCAACGCGAGATCGAGCAGCATGCGCGTGCCCGACCCCGGCTGCCGATTGACGAAGCGGATGTCGTTACGGGCGAGATCGGCGAGCCCGCCGACCTGCTTCGGGTTGCCGCGCGGCACGAACAGCCCCTGCTGGCGACGCGTCAGATGAATCAGCACGTGACGCGTGTCGTCGAGCCACGGCCGGTAGATCTGCGCGCACCGTTCGCGGAACGCGCCGCGCGGCAGATGGAAGCCGGCCAGCTCGCATTCGCCGCGCGCGAGCGCCTGCACGGCCTCGACGCTCTCGCGATACTTGATGTCGACGGCGGCCTGCGCATCGACGAGCGCGGAAACGAGCGCCGCAACCGCATAGCCGTGCGACGCATGGATGCGCACGGCGCCGTCGCGCTGTGCGAGCCGCCGGTTCAGGTCGCTCGCCACCTCGGCCGCCAGCGCGCGCAGGTTCCCGTCGAGACGGCTGCGCGCGAGCCGCTGCGCGTCGACGACCGCCTGCCCCAGCTCGGACAATGTCGATCCCTTGCCGCGCGCGGTCTCGATCAACTCGCCGCCGACGCATGCCTCCAGCGCCCGCAGCATGCCCCACGCGTGCCGATACGACAGCCCTTTCGCCTGCGCGGCCTGTGCAATGCTGCCCGTATCGGCCACGAGCTCCAGCAACGGGGCGACATCCGACAGGCTCGCCGTGCGGCCCTCCGTGTCGCGTACGGTCAGATACGCGTCGCATTCGATTCGAATCAATTATGTACTCCGATTTCCTATTGCGACTGCGAAATCTTCCGCTTATCGTTGCTCAAAATCAATCAGGACGAAGTCCCGGTGTGCACTATATGAATCAAGGGCACATATGAGACTTTGGAGGAGCACAACGATGTCCCCGAATTCCCCTGCGCCCGACGCGCTCGTCGAGCGTCATGCGCGCGCCGGCCGCTCGCTCGTCGCGATCCTGCATGCGATCCAGGACGAGGCCGGCTACGTACCGGCAGGCTGCGTCGCGCCGCTCGCGAAGGCGCTGAATCTGTCGCGTGCCGAAGTGCACGGCGTGCTCACCTACTATCACCACTTCCGCACCGCGCCGCCCGCGCGCGTGACGATCCAGATGTGCCGCGCCGAGGCGTGCCGCAGCATGGGCTGCGAAGCGCTGGCCGCACACGCGGAAGCGCGCACGGGTTGCCGGTTCGACGCCGCGCACGGCGATGGCGCCGACGCGCACGCGCCGGGCGACGTCGCGCTCGAGTCGGTCTACTGCCTCGGGCTGTGCGCACAATCGCCGTCGATGACGGTCAACGGCGTGCTGCACGCAAAGGTCACGCCGGAGAAGTTCGACGCCCTGCTCGCCGACGCGGCCGCCCACACCCCGGAGGCCGCATGACGACCCGCATCTACGTTCCGCGCGATTCGTCCGCGCTGGCGCTCGGCGCCGACGCCCTCGCCGCCGCGATCGTCGCGGAAGCCGAGCGGCGCGGCGTCGCGATCGAACTGATCCGCAACGGTTCACGCGGGCTGCTGTGGCTCGAGCCGCTCGTCGAGGTCGGCACGGCCGCCGGGCGCGTCGGCTACGCGAACCTGTCGGCGGCCGATGTGCCCGCCCTGTTCGACGCAAACTGGCTCGACGGCGGCACGCACCCGAGCGGCGTCGGCCTCGTCGACGCGCTGCCCTATCTCGCGCGCCAGCAGCGCCTCACGTTCGCGCGTATCGGCCTGACCGATCCGCTGTCGATCGACGACTACCTGAAGCATGACGGTCTCGCCGGCCTGAAGAACGCGCTCGCACTCGACGGCGACGCCGCGTGCGAGCAGCTGATCGAATCGGGACTGCGCGGCCGCGGCGGCGCGGCCTTCCCGGCCGGCATCAAGTGGCGCACGGTCCGGCAGGCGCGCGCCGCGCAAAAGTACATCGTCTGCAACGCGGACGAAGGCGATTCGGGCACGTTCTCCGATCGCCTGCTCATGGAATGCGATCCGTACTGCCTGATCGAAGGGATGATCATCGCGGGCATCGCGACGGGCGCGACACTCGGCTACATCTACGTGCGCAGCGAATACCCGCATGCGATCGCGGCACTCGAAACAGCGATCGAGCGCGCTCGCGAAGCCGGCTGGCTCGGCGAACGCGTGCTCGGCTCCGCGCATGCGTTCGACCTGCACGTCGCGAAGGGCGCCGGTTCGTACGTGTGCGGCGAGGAAACGGCGCTGCTCGAATCGCTCGAAGGCAAGCGCGGCGTCGTGCGCGCGAAGCCGCCGCTGCCGGCGCTCGCCGGCCTGTTCGGCCAGCCGACCGTGATCAACAACGTGATCACGCTCGCGACCGCGCCGGTGATCTTCGCGCGCGGCGCCGCGTTCTATCGCGACTACGGGATGGGCCGCTCGCGCGGCACGCTGCCGTTCCAGCTCGCGGGCAACATCCGTCACGGCGGCCTCGTCGAGCTCGCGTTCGGCGTCACGCTGCGCGAGCTGCTGTTCGACTACGGCGGCGGCACGGCCAGCGGCCGGCCCGCGCGCGCCGCCCAGGTCGGCGGCCCGCTCGGCACCTACCTGCCCGAACACCAGTGGGACGTGCCGCTCGACTACGAGGCGTACGCGGCGATCGGCGCGGTGGTCGGCCACGGCGGCATCGTGCTGCACGACGACACGTCGAATCTCGCGGAGCTCGCCGAATACGCGATGAAGTTCTGCGCGATCGAATCGTGCGGCAAGTGCACGCCGTGCCGGATCGGCTCGACGCGCGGCGTCGAGACGATCGCACGGATTCGCGAAGGCGACACGTCGGAGCGCCAGGTCACGCTGCTGCGCGACCTGTGCGACACGATGCTCGCCGGCTCGCTGTGCGCGATGGGCGGGATGACGCCGTATCCGGTGCTGTCCGCGCTCGACCATTTCCCCGAAGATTTCGGGCTCGCCGCCGGCAAGCAAGCCGCGTCGGGTCCGGTCAAGGCTGCGGCCTGACCCAGAAGGAGCCCTGCATGTCCCTCGACACGAACAACGTCCGCCAAGGCGGCTGCGGCTCGGGCCAATGCGCGTGCAAGAGCGCCGCTGAGGCGCGCGTGCGCGATCCGTTCGACGAAACCGACTACGGCACGCCGCAACGGCATGCCGATACCGACGTCACGCTCGAAATCGACGGCCAGCCGGTCACGGTGCCGGCCGGCACGTCGGTAATGCGCGCCGCGATCGAAGCCGGCGTCAACGTGCCCAAGCTCTGCGCGACCGATTCGCTCGAACCGTTCGGCTCGTGCCGTCTGTGCCTGGTCGAAATCGAAGGCCGGCGCGGATATCCGGCATCGTGCACGACGCCCGCCGAAGCCGGGATGAAGGTGCGTACGCAGTCGGACCGGCTGCAGTCGCTGCGCCGCAACGTGATGGAGCTGTACATCTCCGACCATCCGCTCGACTGCCTCACCTGCCCCGCCAACGGCGACTGCGAACTGCAGGACATGGCGGGCGTGGTGGGCTTGCGCGAAGTGCGTTACGGCAACGACTGCGCCAATCACCTGCGCGACCAGAAGGACGAATCGAATCCGTACTTCACGTACGATCCGTCGAAGTGCATCGTCTGCAACCGCTGCGTGCGGGCATGCGAGGAAACGCAAGGCACGTTCGCGCTGACGATCGCCGCACGCGGTTTCGAATCGCGCGTCGCCGCCGGCGAAAGCGAATCGTTCATGGCATCGGAATGCGTATCGTGCGGCGCGTGCGTCGCCGCGTGCCCGACGGCCACCTTGCAGGAAAAGACCGTCGTCCAGCTCGGCCAGGCCGAGCATTCGGTCGTCACGACCTGCGCGTACTGCGGCGTCGGCTGCTCGTTCAAGGCCGAGATGAAGGGCACGCAGGTCGTGCGCATGACGCCGCACAAGAACGGCCTCGCGAACGAAGGCCACGCGTGCGTGAAGGGCCGCTTCGCGTGGGGCTACGCGACGCACAAGGACCGCATCACGAAGCCGATGATCCGCGAGAAGATCACCGACCCGTGGCGCGAAGTCAGCTGGGAAGAGGCGCTCACCTATGCGGCGACGCAGTTCCGCAAGCTGCAGCAGAAGTACGGCCGCGATTCGATCGGCGGCATCACGTCGTCGCGCTGCACGAACGAGGAAACCTACCTCGTGCAGAAGCTCGTTCGCGCCGCGTTCGGCAACAACAACGTCGACACCTGCGCACGCGTGTGCCACTCGCCGACCGGCTATGGCCTGAAGACGACGCTCGGCGAATCGGCCGGCACGCAAACCTTCGCGTCGGTCGGCCAGTCCGACGTGATCGTCGTGATGGGCGCGAACCCGACCGACGGGCACCCGGTGTTCGGCTCGCGCATGAAGCGGCGCATCCGCGAAGGTGCGAAGCTGATCGTGATCGACCCGCGCCGCATCGACGTGGTCGACGGCCCGCACGTGAAGGCCACGCATCACCTGCAGTTGCGCCCGGGCACCAACGTCGCGATCGTCAACGCGCTCGCGCACGTGATCGTCACCGAAGGGCTCGTCGCCGACGCATTCGTCGCCGAACGCTGCGACACGCGCGCGTTCGAGCAATGGCGCGACTTCGTATCGCGCGCCGAGAACTCGCCCGAAGCGACCGCCGACGTAACGGGCGTGCCGGCCGCGCTGGTGCGCGACGCCGCGCGCCTCTATGCGACGGGCGGCAACGCCGCGATCTACTACGGCCTCGGCGTGACCGAACACGCGCAAGGCTCGACGACGGTGATGGGCATCGCGAACCTCGCGATGGCGACCGGCAACATCGGCCGCGAAGGCGTCGGCGTCAATCCGCTGCGCGGCCAGAACAACGTGCAGGGTTCGTGCGACATGGGCTCGTTCCCGCATGAACTGCCCGGCTACCGGCACATCAGCGACGAAGTCGTACGCACGCAGTTCGAACAGGCATGGTCGGCCACGCTGCAGCCGGAACCGGGGCTGCGCATCCCGAACATGTTCGACGCGGCGCTCGACGGCAGCTTCAAGGGGCTCTACTGCCAGGGCGAGGACATCGTCCAGTCGGACCCGAACACGCAGCACGTCGCGGCCGCGCTGTCGTCGATGGAATGCATCGTCGTGCAGGACATCTTCCTGAACGAAACCGCGAAATACGCGCACGTGCTGCTGCCGGGCTCGACGTTCCTCGAGAAGGACGGCACGTTCACGAACGCGGAGCGCCGCATCTCGCGCGTGCGCAAGGTGATGCCGCCGCTCGCGGGCTACGCGGACTGGGAAGTGACGCTGCTGCTGTCGCGGGCGCTCGGCTACGACATGCACTACACGCATCCGTCGGAAATCATGGACGAGATCGCGCAGCTCACGCCGACCTTCTCCGGTGTGTCGTACGAGAAGCTCGATGCGCTCGGCAGCATCCAGTGGCCGTGCAACGAGCAGGCGCCGGACGGCACGCCGACGATGCACATCGACGCGTTCGTGCGCGGCAAGGGCCGGTTCGTGATCACGCAGTTCATTCCGACGCCGGAAAAGGTCACGCAGCGCTATCCGCTGATCCTGACCACGGGTCGCATCCTGTCGCAATACAACGTCGGCGCGCAGACGCGCCGGACCGAGAACGTGCAGTGGCACGAAGAGGACCGTCTCGAGATCCATCCGCACGACGCGGAGGATCGCGGAATCCGGACCGGCGACTGGGTCGGCATCGAATCGCGGGCGGGCCAGACCGTGTTGCGCGCGCTCGTGTCCGACCGCATGCAGCCGGGTGTCGTGTACACGACGTTCCACTTCCCCGAATCGGGCGCGAACGTGATCACGACGGACAGCTCCGACTGGGCGACGAACTGCCCGGAATACAAGGTGACGGCCGTGCAGGTGATGCCGGTCGCGCAGCCGTCGGACTGGCAGCGCGCGTATGCGCGCTTCAACTCGGAGCAGCTCGACCTGCTCGAGCGCCGCGCCGCCACGCCGGCCGCCGTGACGACGGGCAAGTGAGGACGCGATGGACAACGGACACCTGGTCGACATGGCCAACCAGATCGGCGCGTTCTTCGAATCGATGCCCGATCGCGAAGAAGCGCTGACCGGGATCGCCGAGCATATCCGGCGCTTCTGGGAACCGCGGATGCGTCGTGCATTGCTCGCCGCGCTCGACGATCCGTCGAGCGAGGCCGGACAACGCGCGGCGCCGATCGTGCGCGACGCGATCGCCGCGCACCGCGCATCGCTCGTACCGGCCGCGGCCTCCGCCTGAGCGCCCCGCTACGCAGGCACCGACATGCCCGCGAACCAGCTTTCGCAGTGGCGTAGCAGCGCGTTCGCGTCGGTGGCGGTACGGCCGCGCACCGCGATGTAGCCGTCGGGCCGCAGCAGGTAGAACGACGGCCTCGAGCGGCCGTATACCTGCGCAAGCCCATCCGTGCCGTCGCTTTCGGCATCGGCGACGCGCCATGTTCGCACGGCGCCCGGCATGATCCGCTCCAGGCCCTGCACCAGCGCCTGCGCATCCGCGGGCATCGGCGGCACGTCGCCCGTCTCGCCGGCGTCGGCACCTGCCGGTTCCTCGAGCAGCAGCAGCGTAAAGCTCGCCGGGTCGTGCAGGTCGTATAGCCGCGCGGTTCCGGGCGCCCGGCCGAGCGGCCCGTCGACCACGTGCACGAGCGCGTCGGGCGCGCGCTCGCCTGCGCGCGGCCCGCCGTCGAGCACGCGTTCGAGCGTGAGCGGGCTTTTCCGGTATTGCACGCCGAGCTCGCTGACGGTGCGGCGCACCGCGTCGCGCACCGGCCCGAACGACGCCAGCAGCGGCACGACGTGATCGCGCAGCAGCTTCATCGCGCCGTGGTCGGCTTCGACGATCTGCGTGACGAGGCCGGTCTGACGCAATACGTCACGCTCGATCGGGTGGCGCTCGGCGTGATACGTGTCGAGCAGGCGCTCCGGCGTGCCCGCGCCGAGCACGCGCGCGAGCTTCCAGCCGAGATTGAACGCTTCCTGGATGCCCGTGTTCATGCCCTGCGCGCCCGCCGGGCTGTGAACGTGCGCGGCGTCGCCCGCGAAGAATACCCGCCCGTGACGCAGTCGCTCGACCATCCGGCTATGCAGGCGGAAATACGTCGACCACGCGAGATCGCTCGGCGCAATCGACGCACCGACGCGCGCGCGCACGATCGCCTCGCATTCGTCGAGCGACGGGGTCGAGGGCGTGAGTCCGTCGGGCGATGCGTCGCTGCCGGGCGGCCGGTCGGCGACGAGCCGGTAGCGGCCGCCGCCCATCGGAAACAGCCCCGCGATGCCGTCGGGCGTCGTGAACAGATGGATCTCCTCGTCCGGCCAGTCGGGTATCGCCGCGAAATCGGCGAGCAGGAAAGTCTGCTCGAACGCATGCCCGGCGAAGCCCAGGCCAAGCAGGTGGCGCACCGTGCTGTGCGCGCCGTCGGCGGCGATCAGGTACGAGGGCGCGAACGCCTGTTCACGACCGTCGGCATCGCGGATCGTCACGTCGAGCGACGGTCCGCCCGCATCGCATGCGGTGAGCGTGACGCCGCGTTCGACGGTCACGCCGAACCCGGCCAGATGCTCGGCGAGCAGCCGCTCGGTGATGCTCTGGTCGAGAAACAGCAGATACGGATAGCGCGTTTGCAGCGGATCGAAATCGAGCCGCGCGATCACGCGGCCGTCCGCATGCAGCGCGGCCGCATGGGCGCGATGACCCAGCGCGAGAAACGGTTCGACCGCGCGATGCTGCTCCAGCAGTTCGAGCGTGCGTGCCTGGATGCCGATCGCGCGCGAATACGGCGCGGGCACGGCCAGCCGGTCGATGATGCGCACCGGCACGCGGGCGCGCGCGAGACTCATCGCTGCGGCAAGGCCGGTGGGGCCTGCGCCGACGATCAGCACGGGCGGGATATCGAGCAGTGTGTCAGCCATGAGAACCTCGATGACACGCGATTGTGCAAGTCTACGCCGCTCCGCGTGACGGGGCCATATGCCGACCGGCCGATCTGGGGTGCCCGCGCGCAGTGTGGGAAAATACGCGCTTTCCGTCAGTTTTCGCGTCATGGAATCCGCATTCGACCGAGCGTATGCCGCGCACCGCGCGGGCCGCCTCGCCGAGGCCGAGCACGGCTATCGCGCCGCACTTGCCACCCATCCCGCCGACGCCGACGCGCTGCATCTGTTCGGCGTGCTGCGGCATCAGCAGGGCCAGCATGCCGAGGCGGCCGATCTCGTCGGGCGTGCGGTCGAGTTGCGCCCGAACGACGCCGCGCTGCAGCTCAATCTCGGCAACGCGCTGAAGGCACTCGGCCGGCTCGACGAAGCGATCGACCGCTTTCGCAACGCGCTGACGCTCGCGCCCGAATTTCCGCTCGCGCACTACAACCTCGGCAACGCCTATGCGGCACTGCAGCGCCACGAAGATGCGGTCGACGCATTTGCCCGCGCACTTCGGCTCACACCGGACGACGCATCGATCCACAACAACCTCGGCAACGCGCTGAATGCGCTCGGCCGTCACGACGATGCGCTCGCCGCGTTCCATCGCGCGCTCGAGCTGCGGCCCGGGCATGCCGGCGCGCACAACAATCTCGCGATGGCGCTGAACGCGATGGGCCGGGCCGACGACGCGATCGCCCATTTCCAGGCGGCGATCGCCGCACAGCCACGCTTCGTCGCCGCGCATTTCAATCTCGGCAACACGCTCGAGGCGCTCGGCCGTCATGGGGAAGCCGCCGCCGCATTCGAAGCCGCGCTCGCGCTGCACCCGCCGTTTCCGCTCGCCCTCTTCGGGCTCGCGAACGCGCTGTGCGCGCAGGCACGCCACCGCGAAGCGCTGCCCTACTACGAACGCGCGGTCGGTCTCGATCCGTCGTTCAGTCTCGCGTGGTTGAACCTCGGCAACGCGCATCACGCACTCGGCGCGCACGAGATGGCGCTGCGCGCGTTCGACCAGGCGCTGCGCGTCGCCCCCGACCTGAAACTCGCGCAGCTGCACCGCGCCGTCACGCTGCTGACGCTGGGCGACTTCGCCCGCGGCCTGTCCGCGTACGAAACGCGCCACGACACGCCGGGCGCGACGCCGCTCGGCACGCTGCCGCGCTGGCAAGGCGAGCCGATTGCCGCGCGCACGCTGCTGATCCGCGCGGAACAGGGCTTCGGCGACACGCTGCAGTTCGTCCGCTTCGTGCCGCTCGCCCGCGCGCGCTGCGCGCGCGTCGTGCTCGAAGTGCAGCCGGAACTCGTCGCGCTGCTCGCACCGGCCGCGGCACGCTGGCGCGTGACGCTCGTCGCGCAGGGCGCCGCGAAGCCGCCGGCGGCGGACATCGCATGCACGCTGATGAGCCTGCCGTTCCTGCTCGGCCTGCAGCCGGCCGACATCGTCGCGGGCACACGCTACCTCGACGTGCCGGACAGCACGCAGCGGCGCTTTCGCGGCTCGCTGGGCGGCCAGTCGAAGCGCAAGTTCGGCCTTGCGTGGACGGGTCGCCGGCAGGCACAGGAAAACCGCTCGATGCCGTTCGACGCCCTCGCGCCGCTGCTCGCGCTGCCGGACATCGACTGGATCGTGCTGCAGCCGGCGCTCGACGACGACGAACGGGCACGCGTCGACGCGCATCCCCGCATGCATCGCCTCGACGGGCGGCTGAACGACTTCGCCGACACGGCAGCGCTGATCGAACGGCTCGACGGCGTCGTCACGATCGATACGGCGGTCGCGCACCTCGCGGGCGCGCTCGGCAAGCCGCTGTGGATCATGCTGCCGTTCGCATCCGACTGGCGCTGGTTCACCGGCGACGACTGTCCGTGGTATCCGCGAGCGAGGCTCGCCCGCCAGTCCGCACCGGGACAATGGCTCGACGTGGCGGCGGCGGTCGCCGCCGCGCTGCGCGACGCCTGAATACCCGAGCGCAGACAAAAAAAGGGAGCGCGGCGCGCTCCCTTTTTTCAGTCGACGTGATGCGATACAGGCGGCGTCAGGCCGACTTGTACTGGTTGCGCGCTTCGTGCGTGCGATACAACACGAGCGTCGCGATCAATCCGCAGAATGCGGCGACGCTCAGCCACAGCCCCGGTGCCGCCTTGTTGCCGGTCTGGTGGATCAGCAACGTCGAGATCGCCGGCGTGAACCCGCCGATCGTCGTCGCGAGGCTGTACGCGAGCGAGAAGCCGGCCGTGCGCACATCGGCCGGCATCACTTCGGTCAGCGCGACGACCATCGCGCCGTTGTACGAGCCGTACAGGAACGACAGCCACAGCTCGACCGCGAGCAGCCGCAGGAACGACGGATCCGCCACGAGCCACAGCACGGCCGGATAGGCCGACAGCAGCGTGAGCACCGTGAACGCGATCAGCACCGGGCGGCGGCCGATGCGATCCGACAACGCGCCGGACAGCGGCAGCCAGACGAGATTGGACAGGCCGACGCAGACGGTCACGACGAGTGCGTCGAGCGACGACAGGTGCAGCACTTCCTTGCCGAACGTCGGCGTGTATGCGGTGATCATGTAGAACGACACCGTCGTCATGATCACCATCCCCATGCCGGCGATCACGATGCCCCAGTTTTCCAGCATCGAGCGCATGATCTCGCCCATCGTCGGACGGTGACGCTTCGCGAGGAATTCGTCGGTTTCCTTCAGCGAACGACGGATCAGGAACAGGAACGGAACGATCAGGCAACCGATCAGGAACGGAATGCGCCAACCCCACGCGGTCATGTCCTCGGCCGGCAACGCGCGGTTCAGCAGCACGCCGACGAACGCGGCGAACACGACCGCCACCTGCTGGCTGCCCGATTGCCACGACGTATAGAACCCCTTGTGGCCCTTCGTCGCGATCTCCGACAGGTAGACGGACACGCCGCCGAGCTCGACGCCCGCGGAAAAGCCCTGCAGCAGCCGGCCGAGCAGCACGAGCACCGGCGCGAGCACGCCGATCGTCGCGTAACCCGGTATCGAGGCCACCGTGAGCGTGCCGAGCGCCATCAGCCCGAGGGTCAGGATCAGCCCCTTGCGGCGGCCGTGATGGTCGATGTACGCGCCGAGCACGATCGCGCCGACCGGGCGCATCAGGAAGCCCGCGCCGAACACCGACAGCGACAGCATCAGCGACGCGAACGCGTTGCCGCTCGGAAAGTACGTTTTCGCGATGGCCGACGCGTAATACCCGTAGACCATGAAGTCGTACATTTCCAGGAAGTTGCCGCTGACGACCCGGAACACGGTACGGAATTTCGATTCCTGCGCGACGGCGTGTGTGGCTGTGGACATGGCGTTCTCTCGGCTCGGAAGGCGCGACCTGCGCGCCGTGGGGATCCGACGATGCGCGTCGCGCCGGGCCGGCGCGCACGGGCATCGCTGCCAGCCGGCGGCGCCGCGCGCAACGATGCGCATGCCGGCATGGTTGGCGAATGATGACACGCGAAGCCGACAATTGCCTTGTACCGGGCCCGCGTTGCGGACGCCGCGTCCGGCTCGTACGAATCGCCGCGAAAGGCGCATCAAAATCAGATTGATCCGATCGACCGATCGCGATTGCCTGACCACAATGTCACGATTTGCGACGCACTCCGCGCCGCGGCCGGCCACGCGGCCCGCGTCGCACCGCGTACCGCCCTCATGATTCCATCGCCCCTCGTTTCCGTCGAAGGCTCGATCGCCCGCCCTCGCGTCGCGCCGCTCGACGGCGTGCCGCCGTTCGGCCGCGAATGGCGGTTCGGCGCCGCGTCCGGCAGCCGCTCCGACATCCGCTGCGTGGCAACGTTGACGACTTCGTGCATCGACGTCGACGCGCCGCATCGTGCCTGCCGCTGGCAACCGCTGGCCGCCGTACAGCCGTCGTCAGCGGGCGTACCGGCCGTTGCGGCCGGCGCCGCCGGTCGGCATCGGCACATCGCACGTGCCGTTGATCGAGCACACGACCGGCGGGCACGGCATGCCGCCTGCTGGAGCATCGGCGCACTCGCGATCATCGGCGGGCTGATCGTCGCCCACGAACCGTTTCCGGATGTCGCGCGTTCGCCGGTCATGCAAATCGCCGGCGCCGTGCCGGAGCACGCGACGGAATTCACGGGTCGAGTGCGGAACGCCGGGGCCGAGCCGGCCACGGCCATCACGCCGGCACGGCACCACTCGGCGCGGGCCGTTGCCAGTACACCTATCACATCGTCGCAGCCCGCACGCGACGCTGCGCTCGCGCCGTCGCCGCGACTCGCCGACGCCAACGCCGCGCCGGACGTACGACGCGCCGCCACCGCGGCGGCACCGTCGCCGAATCGACCGAACGGCACGCACGCGACAGCCGCGCAAGTCCACCCGACTTCCGCGCCGCAACTCGCCGGCCGCCCGTGGATCACGCACGTCGCCTCGCGCATGCCAACGCCCGGTCGCGCCGGTTCACTGCCGGTTCCGGACACCCGGCACGACCAGCACGCTTCGCTCGACGATCCACTCACGCTGATCGCGATGGCGAACGCGCTGCGCGCCGATCGCCCGGCATGGGCGGCCGACGCGCCCGCCGCAGACTTCGACTGGACGACGCACCTGTCGCACCGCCGCCTGACCGACACACCCACCACGCTCACCCGCTGACGCGCGGGCAATAAAAAGGTTCATCGAGGATTACCGGGGAACGCGGCGCGAATCTTGAGGAAGAAGTATTCGTCGTCGCGGTACCCGTAAGCTCGACGCTTGATGACCTTGATGGTGTTGTTGATGCCTTCAACGATGCTGGTATTGAGCGGATGGCGGCAGCGAGTCACGATGCCGTGCCAGTAGTCCTGCAGACGCTCGGCGAACTTTTGCAGGGCCGCGATCCCACTTTGCTGAGCCTGCTCGAACCATTGTTCCCAAGCCTTTTGCGCCCAGGCCGGCTTTCGGTAGAACCAGAGCCGCTTGAGCTCGTCGCGTAACACGTAGACGCATAACAGCGCCTGATTGGCCGCCAGCAATTCCTTCAGGTGCACGGCCTGATCCGGCTTGAGGTTGTGGCGGTTGCGCAGCAACAGCCAGCGGCTGGACTTCAGAACCTTGCGGGCTGGCTTGTCATGTCGGAGTTGATTGGCCTGATCGACCCGCACCCGATCGATCACTTCGCGGCCATACTTGGCCACCACGTGGTACAGGTCGAAGACGATTTCCGCCTGCGGACACTGTTCCCTGATTTCGAGTTCATAGGCCGTGGTCATGTCGATCGCGACCGCTTCGATACGCTTGGCCGCGCCTTCGGGAAGCTGTTCGAAGAAGGCCCGGGCCGTCTCACGCGAGCGTCCCGGTCCGATCCAGAGTACTTGCCGGCTGATCGGGTCGACCACCACCGTGGCGTAGCGATGACCTTTATGCAGCGCGAACTCGTCCATCGCCAGATAGCGGATCGTTGACCAATCGGGCTCGCTCACGCGCGCCCGCAGGCGCATCTTGTCGATCGATTTGACCGTGTGCCAGCCCAGATCGTAGAAGGCCGCCACCGCCTGTACGCTGGCCGCTTGCAGCAGTTTCTCGCAAGCCTTGGCGAAGCGCTCCGTCACTCGCTGGTAACGGCCCAACCACGCCAGCTTCTCCAGTCGCGGGCCGCCGCAGCGTTCGCACCAGACCCGGCGACGAGGCACATGCAACACCACCCGGTATTCGAATAGCGGCAAGTCACGCACCCGACGAACCGTCGTCTCGTGGATCTGCTGGCAGCGTGCCCCACATTGCTCGCAGTACATGATCTTGCTGACCGGCTTTAAATACAGCGACAGCGTACGGCCTTCGCCTTCCGGCCATTCCACACGCTCCAGCCGGTAACCTGTCCAGCAGCCCAGTGCCTGAAGTGCCTTGCGATCGAGCAATTGCCTCTCCTGACGTCCTTAAAGTCAGGCGTCAGGTTACGCAATCGCTCTCAAACCCTCCACGGTTTCCTGCGATGAACCAATAAAAAACCCGGCGAAGCACGCTGCGCCGGGTTTTCGTTCGTCGACCGGTCCGTCGGGCCGGCCGCTCGTCACTTGTGCGCGGGCAACCCCGTTTCGGCCTGCCGCTCGAGTTGCCGTACCTGCTCCTGCAGATCGCGCAATTGCAGCTGCGCCGCCCGCTTCTCGACCTGCAGCGCCTGCGCCTGTTCGTGCGCCGACTTCTGCCGCTGCGCGACCTCGGCCTGCTGGCTGCGCGCGACGCTCAGGTCGGCCTGCAGTTGCTGCGCACGATTCGCCTGCAGCGCGATCACGCGCTCGAGAAACGCCTTCTGCGCCTGCAGTTCGGTGCGGCGGATTTCGACGTCCGCGAGTTGCGTCGTCTGCTGGACGAAGTTCGCGTACACCATTTCCGCGCGGGTCTTCTCCTGCGACTTGACCACGCGCCACAGATGCTTGTCCTGGAACAGCGCGACGTAATACGTCATCTCGCGCGGATCGAACATCAGGCTCGCGCCGTAGCTCCCGTTGTAGGTGGTGCGCATCTCGACGATTCGCCCGTCGTGCAGCATCTGCGTGAGCTCGGCGACGTTGCCTTGCGCGGTCGCATCCGTCGCGGAGGCGGCGGACGCGTCGGAAGGAGAAGCCGCCTGCGCGGCATCGCCGCGCAGGCTCGTCACCGCGGGGCGCGAGCCCGCGACCGGCGCGGTCGCGTCGACGGACCACGCCGCGCCCGCGTGCACGCAGGCGGCCAGCGCAACGATCCACGTTGCGCACCGTGCAGGGGAAAAATCTCGGAAGGCCAACGTCAGACTCCGGCGAACGAATCGAGAGTCGCGATTATCGTTCAAAACGAAACGGCCGCATCTCGAATTTAACGGGATGCGGCCGGCCTTCCTGCTCGGTACTGCAAACGCCGGCTACAGGCGCGTTTCGCGTGCCGCGCGCAGGAATGCATCGAGCAGCGGCGTGCAGTCGAGCAGTTCGGCGCCGCCCGCGCGATGAAACTCCGGGTGCCATTGCACGCCGACGACGAACGGCGCGCGCCGGTAGCGAATGCCTTCGATGATCCCGTCGCCGGCCGACACGGCCTCGATGTTCAGATCGCGGCCGAGATCGCGGATCGCCTGATGGTGGATCGAGTTCACGATCGCTTCGCTGCGCCCGGGAAACATGCTCGCCAGCGTCGACGAGTCCGGGAAGCGGATCGCGTGGCGATGCTGGTCGTAATGCTCGCTCACGTGCGCGTTCGCGGTCGGTACGTCGGTCGCGATGTCCTGGTACAGCGACCCGCCGAACGCGACGTTGATCAACTGGCAGCCGCGGCACACGCCGAGCACCGGCTTGCCGGACTCGACGAACTCGTGAAACAGCTCGAGCTCGTACATGTCGCGCACGCGATCGCCCGGCCATTCGGGGCGCGCGTCCGACGCCGCGTAGGTTTGCGGCGACACGTCGGCGCCGCCTTGCAGCAGCAGGCCGTCGAGATGCTTCGCGTAGTCGCGCAGGCGGATGTTGCTCGGATGCAGCATGCCCTGGTGACCGACGGTCGGGATCATGAACACGAGCACGTCGCGCGACATCACCCAGTGCGCGATCGATTCCTCGAGATACTGCAGCGTCTTGCCGCGCAGCCCCTTCGCGCCGGGCTCCGGATGGAAGATCCGCGCCGACACGCCGATGCGCAGCGTGCGCTGCGTGATCCGCTGGCCGGCGCGATCGAACATCCGGCGTGCGCGCGCCGCGATGATCCGGCCGAATACCGACCACGGCGTGTCGCTTTGCTTCAGATAAGCCGGCGGCACGTTCTGCGCGCTCGCGGGCGGCGGGCGCGGCGTGTCGAAATCGGGCTGCGCGCCGAAACCGGGCGGCGCTGCACCGGGTTTCGGCGGCGCTGCACTGCCTTCGGCGGCGGCCGTCGTGCCCGCGGCGCCCGGCTCGGACGCCGCCGCGACCGGCGCTGCGCCATTCGCCGCGGCGACCTGCGCAGCGGCAGCCTGCGTGGCGGGCGCCTCCGGCGTGGGCGCCGGACCGGAACGGGGGGAATCGGTGGAAGCGGAAGAAGTGCCGGGCAGACCGGCCGGGGAAGGCGTGTTTTCGCTCATGACGATGGTCTGGTACGTCGCTCGCGCGTATTGGATTGACGAGGATTCATTATGCTTCAGTGCACGATCGCGCGGTAAACCTGCAACATCCTGTCGAAGTTGTTGCAAGTCGTCGCATCCCCCGCCCGGACGTGCCACCGGCCTCCATTCGACGGTATCGACGGTCGTCCGGGCAAGCTGGACATCAGTGATATATCACAATAATATTCACGGATCGTCCACGTTGCCCGATCCGCCCGCGCATGACCGCACCCTGTCCGGCCACCGCGCCCCCGCCTGCATGAACGCCCTGACCGACGCCCTCCACGACCGGCCCGCCGCATCGGCGGTCAGCCTCGCCGACCGCGCGTACGCGCTGATCCAGCGCGACATCATCACGATGCGCCTGAAGCCGGGCGCCGCGCTCAACGAAGCCGACCTCGTGGCCCGCACCGGCATCGGCCGCACGCCCGTCCATCAGGCCGTCCACCGGCTGGTGCTCGAAGGGCTGCTGTCCGTGATGCCGCGCAAGGGGCTGATGGTGCAACCGCTGTCGCTCGACGACATCGCCGCGGTGATCGACGTGCGCCGCATCAACGAAGCGCATTGCGTCGAACTCGCCGCCCGCCACGCAACGCCCGACGATCTCGCGCGCATGGCCGCGCTGCTCGACGACGGCCAGGCCTGCGTCGACTCGCACGACGTCGAGGGCATGATGGAGCTCGACCGCGCGTTTCATCAGACGATCGCCGCGGCGGCACGCAACACGGTGCTCGCGGAAATCCTGCGCGCGCTGCACGAACGCTCGCTGCGCTTCTGGTTCGTCACGCTGTCCGAGCCGCATCACCTGTCCGACGTCCAGCACGAACACCGCGAACTGTTCGAGCGGCTGTCCGCGCGCGACGCCGCCGGCGCACGCACGGCCGTCGAACGCCACATCGATTCGTTTCGCGCCACCCTTGTCCAACACCTTCGCCCCTGAGCCGCCCATGACCACCTTCACGCCCTTCCCTCCGCTCGCCCAGCTCGCCGCCGACCTCGCCGCCGGCCGGACCACGAGCCGCGCGCTCGTCGACGTCGCGCTCGACCGGATCGCCGATCCGGCCGGCCAGGGTGCCGCCGTCTTCACCGAAGTCGACGCCGACAACGCGCGCGCGGCCGCCGACGCGCACGACCGCCTGCGTGCCGCGGGCACCGTGCTGTCGCCGCTCGCGGGCATCCCCGTATCGGTGAAGGATCTGTTCGACGTCGCGGGCCAGGTGACGCGCGCCGGTTCGCGCGTGCTCGACGGGGCGCCGCCCGCCAAGGCCGACGCGGTCGCCGTCGCGCGGCTCAAGCGCGCGGGCGCGGTGCTGGTCGGCCGCACCAACATGAGCGAGTTCGCGTTCTCGGGGCTCGGGCTGAATCCGCACTTCGGCAATCCGCGCTCGCCGTACCACCGCGACGTGCCGGGCGATGCACGGATTTCCGGCGGCTCGTCGTCGGGCGCGGCCGCGTCCGTCGCCGACGGGATGGCCGCCGTCGCGCTCGGCACCGACACCGGCGGCTCGATCCGCATTCCGGCCGCCCTGTGCGGGCTGACCGGCTTCAAGCCGACCGCGAGCCGGATCCCGACGCAAGGCGGCGTGCCGCTGTCGACCACGCTCGACTCGTTCGGCCCGATCGGCCTGACGGTTGCCTGCTGCGCACTCGTCGACCGGATGCTCGCGGGCCTCGAACCGCACGTGCCGGCCGCGCGGCCGCTCGAAGGCGTGCGGCTCGGCGTGCTGACCAATTACGTGACCGACGGCGTCGACGCCGACGTCGCCGCCGCGCTCGACGCATCGCTGAAGCACCTCGAAGCCGCGGGCGCGATCGTCACGGAAGTGCGCTTCTCCGCGCTCGACCGGCTGCCGGACATCAACCGCTTCGGCTTCTCGCCGATCGAGGCGTACGCGTGGCATCGCCCGCTGCTCGCGCAGCACCGCGACCAATACGACCCGCGCGTGCTGTCGCGCATCCTGAAGGGCGAGCCGGCGAGCGCGGCCGACTATCTCGACCTGCTCGCCGCCCGCCACGCGATGCTGGAAGAAGCGGCACACACCGTCTGGTCGCGCTTCGACGCACTCGTCGCGCCGACGGTGCCGGTCGTGCCGCCGCGCATCGCCGAACTCGAAGCGGACGACGCCGCGTTCACGCGCACCAATGCGCTGATCCTGCGCAATCCGAGCGCCTTCAACTTCCTCGACTCGTGCGCGCTGTCGCTGCCGTGCCATCCGCGCGACGCGGCGCCGGTCGGCCTGATGCTCGCGGCCGCGCCGCATCGCGACGACGCGCTGCTCGCGATCGGCCAGGCGGTCGAGGCCGTGCTGAACACGATCCGGTGACCGCCCGCGCGGCATGACGGCGGGCTATGGTCCGGACGAAGCGACGGCGGCCGGGTGCCGCACGCGCGCTGTCAGTTTCGTGCCAGATCGTTCGCGCTAAAATCGCGCGATTGTTTATCGGACCGACCAACGACAGGAATCCCGCCGACATGAACGACTCCACGCTCGCACTCCGCCGTGAACGCCGCCTGCTGATGCTGCTCGGCTGGGTGTGCATCGCCCTGCTGGCCGGCGCACTGTATCTGCAGTACGTGAAGAACGAAGATCCGTGCCCGCTGTGCATCATCCAGCGCTACTTCTTCGCGGCGATCGGGATCTTCGCGTTCCTGGCCGCGGGGATGCGCAACTGGCGCGGCATCTGGGTGCTCGAGCTGCTGATCGCGATCGCCGCGGCCGGCGGCGTCGGCACCGCCGCGCGGCATCTGTCGATCCAGATGAATCCGGGCTTCAGCTGCGGCTTCGACACGCTGCAGCCGATCGTCGACAGCCTGCCGCCCGCCCAGTGGTTCCCCGGCATGTTCAAGGTTGCCGGCCTGTGCGAGACGGTCTACCCGCCGATCTTCGGGATCCTGCTGCCCGGCTGGGCGCTGATCGGCTTCGTCGTGATCCTGATTGCCGTCGCCTCGAGCCTCTGGCGCCATCGCCGCAAGCTGGCGGGCTGACCGGCCGCGCCGCGCGAACCGGCCGACCGGTCGAGGCCACGTGGCCGCTTCGTCCGGCTCGGCCCACGACACCGGCGCGACCCCGATGCGGCCGCACCCTGCCGGCCGCGCGTAAACACCTATCCCCGCCGCCGTCCCGATTCACGGGCGAACGCGCGTCGCGCGACATCCGCGCGCACGCCCCGCCACGCATGCGTTTCGGCCCGACGCCCGCGCGTCGGCGCCCCGATCCCGCGCGGCGGGCCTATGATCGACATGATCGCCGTCTGATAGCCCGGATCACCGCCCGGCAATGTTCCCGCCGCCTTGCGGTGCTATCTTCACGACTGGATGGCGATCTACGTGCGCGAGGCCAGGCGGTCTCACCTCCTGCGTAACGCGCGCCCGATCCGCAATGTCGACTGGATTCATCATGACAACGCAAACCATCCGCATCCGTCACCCTCATGGCGTCCGCACGTTGCGCGGCGTCGTTCGCGCGCGCCTTCGGCGCACGGCCACCGCACTGAACCCGTCGTGCGGCCGGCCCGCCTCGCTCCCGTCCGTCCTCGTTACCGCCGCGCCCGCCAGCCCGCGCCGCGCGTCGTGCCGAATCGTCCGGAACGGAGCGTGCTGATGGAAGCCTGGCTCGGCGATCTGCAGCAACTGCTCGCACACGGCGAAGCGGCCGTGCTCGTGACGGTCGCGCATACCGACGGCTCCGCGCCGCGCGAGGCCGGCACCAAGATGCTCGTCACGCGCGACACGGCCCGCCATACGATCGGCGGCGGTCATCTGGAATGGAAGGCGATCGAGATCGCGCGGCACCTGCTGAAGGACGGCGCGCACGTGCCCCACGCGCGCCGGCTCGAACGGCTCGCGCTCGGCCCGAGCCTCGGCCAGTGCTGCGGGGGCGCGGTCGTGCTCGCGTTCGAGCGGCTCGACGTCGGCGACCTCGGCTGGATCATGTCGCTCGCGAAGCGCGTCGCGGCCGGCGCCGCGACCGTGCGTAGCGTATCATTCGGCCCCTCGCCGGGCGCGCCGCTGCTGAGCGAGCCCGAATCGCCGGCCGCGCGTGCCGATTGCCTGCTGTGGGAAACCGGCGGTGTAGCGTTGATGACCGAAACGATCGCGCCGTATGCGTTCCCCGTCATGCTGTTCGGCGCCGGGCACATCGGCACCGCGCTCGTGAAGGTGCTGGCGACGCTGCCGTGCCACGTGCGCTGGATCGACGGCCCCGATGCGGTGTTCCCGCAGGCCGAGGCACTCGCCGGGATCGGCAACCTCGCGATCGACGCGCTTGCCAGCCCGGCCGATGCCGTCGACACGGCGCCGCCGCACGCGTACTTCGTCGTGATGACGCACGACCACGCACTCGATTTCACGCTGGCCGAGCGCATCCTGCGGCGCGGCGACTATGCATACTTCGGGATGACCGGCTCGCAAACCAAGCGCGCGCAGTTCGATCATCGGCTGGCGGCGATCGGCATCGACCCGGCCCAGGTCGCGCGGATGCGCTGCCCGATCGGCGTCGAAGGCATCATCGACAAGGCACCCGAAGTGATCGCGATCTCGGTGGCCGCGCAGTTGCTGCAGGCCGTCGAGGCGAACGCACCCGTGCAGGCTTCCCCAACATTCTGACCGACCAAGAACAACGCCATGACCCCGACATTCAAGGACAAGATCGCCCGCGCTCCGAAAGCGGAGCTGCACATCCATATCGAAGGCTCGCTCGAGCCCGAACTGATTTTCGCGCTCGCGCAGCGCAACGGCGTGAAGCTCGCGTACGAATCGATCGACGCACTGCGTGCCGCATACGCGTTCACCGACCTGCAGTCGTTCCTCGACATCTATTACGCCGGCGCGAGCGTGCTGCTGACCGAGCAGGATTTCTACGACATGACGGCCGCGTACTGCGAACGCGCGCTCGCCGACAACGTCGTCCACACCGAGCTGTTCTTCGACCCGCAGACGCACACCGAACGCGGCGTGCCGATCGAGACGGTGGTGGCCGGCATCGACCGCGCGCTCGCCGATGCCGAGCAGCGCGGGCTGTCGAGCAAGCTGATCCTGTGTTTCCTGCGCCACCTGCCGGAAGAAGATGCGCTCGCGACGTTCGACGCCGCGCTGCCGCTGTTCGAACGCTATCGCCATCGGCTGATCGGCGTCGGGCTCGACTCGTCCGAACTCGGCCATCCGCCGACGAAGTTCGCGCGCGTGTTCGAGAAGGCGCGCGCGCTCGGGCTGAAGCTCGTCGCGCATGCGGGCGAGGAAGGCCCGCCCGCCTATATCTACGAAGCGCTCGACGTTCTGAAGGTCGACCGGATCGACCACGGCGTGCGCAGCATCGAGGATGCGGCGCTCGTCGAACGCCTCGCGCGCACGCGCACGGCGCTGACCGTATGTCCGCTGTCGAACCTGAAGCTGTGCGTGTTCGACGACATGGCGAAGCACACGCTGAAGGCGCTGCTCGATCGCGGCGTCGCGGTGACGATCAACTCCGACGATCCGGCCTATTTCGGCGGCTACGTCAACGACAACTACTTCGCGACGGTCGACGGGCTGCAGCTGACCGATGCCGAAGTGCACGCGGTGATTCGCAACGGCTTCGAGGCGTCGTTCGTCGACGCCGCGCAGCGCGATGCGCTGATCGCGCGTCTCGATTCGTACTGGCAGGCCGCGTGACGGCCGGCATCGAGGTTCGCTAGACAGATGAAACACCGCAACGACATCCGCTTCGCGACGACCGGCCCGGCGTCGTGCCGCACCGCCGCCTGCGTGCGCCGGCACGCTGGCCGGCATCGCGTCCGTCGTACGCGTGGCGACGGTGTTGTGCGTCGTCGCGCGCCGAAGCCCGCCGCTGCGCGTCGTGCAACGACTGTCGCGGCTCGCGATGCTGCTCGCCGGCGAGCCGGTCGCCGTGATCGCGATCGCCATCGCGATTGCGGCGCTGTCCGCTGTACGTCGGGCCATCGCGGCCACGGCCGCCGCGGTTGCGTGCGCGATCGCACGCGCGCGGCGCCGCCTGCGCGGCTCGCGCATCGCGCGCGCCCGGGCCGCCCCCGCCGCGTCGTCGCCCGCGCGGCACCGACCGTTTTCTTCTGTTCGCCTTACCTTGATGCAGGACCCTTCGTCATGACGCAAACCGCTTTCCGTTCCCAGCTGCTGACCTTCAACGGCGACCCGGCGCAGTCGAGCCAGGCCGCGAACCACGAGACCGACGGCCTCCTGATCGTCGACGACGGCAAGGTCGTCGCAGCCGGCCCGCATGCACGGCTGGCCGCGACGCTCGCGCGCGACGCGGTCGTCCACGACCTGCGCGACAAGCTGATCGTGCCCGGCTTCATCGATACGCACATCCACTATCCGCAGACGGACATGATCGCGTCGCCGGCCCCCGGCCTGCTGCCGTGGCTCGACAAGTACACGTTCCCGACCGAGCGCCAGTTCGGCGATCCGGAACATGCGCGCGAAGTCGCCGACTTCTTCGTCGACGAATTGCTCGCGTGCGGCACGACGAGCGCGCTCGTCTACTGCACCGTGCACAAGCAGTCGGCCGACGCGCTGTTCGCGGCGAGCGATGCACGCGACCTGCGGATGATCGCGGGCAAGGTGCTGATGGATCGCAACTGCCCCGAGTTCCTGCGCGACACCGCGCAGTCGGGCTACGACGACAGCGCCGAGCTGATCGGCCGCTGGCACGGCAAGGGCCGTCAGATGTACGCGCTCACGCCGCGCTTCGCGCCGACCTCCACCGAGGCGCAGCTCGAGGCGTGCAGCGAACTCGCACGCCGCCATCCGGACGTGTTCGTGCAGAGCCACGTCGCGGAAAACGTCGACGAAGTGAAATGGGCGGCCGAGCTGTTCCCGGGCCACCGCAGCTATCTCGACATCTACGATCGTTACGGGCTGCTGCGCCCGCGCGCGGTGTACGGCCACTGCATCCATCTCGACGACGAGGACCGTCGCCGGATGGCCGAGACGCGCACCGTCGTTGCGCACTGCCCGACGTCGAACTTCTTCCTCGGCAGCGGGCTGTTCGACTTCGACAAGGCCGGCGAATACGACGTGCCCGTCACGCTCGCCACCGACGTCGGCGGCGGCACGTCGTTCTCGATGCTGCAGACGATGAACGAGGCGCACAAGGTGGCGCGGCTGTCGGGCCACCACCTGAGCGCGACGCGGATGTTCTGGCTCGCGACGGCCGGCGCCGCGCAGGCGCTCGATCTCGCCGACACGGTCGGCACGCTCGCGCCGCGCACCGAAGCCGACTTCGTCGTGCTCGACCCGCAGGCCACGCCGCTGCTCGCACGCCGCACGAAGCGCGCGGAGTCGCTCGAGGAACTGCTGTTCGCATTCGCGCTGCTCGGCGACGACCGCGCCGTGTACCGCACGTACGCGGCCGGCCGGCTCGTGCACGAGCGCGGTGCCGCACGCCGCGCCGCCGCGTAACCGGCGCACCTGGGCCCCACCCTGCGCCGGCATGCGCTGCGGCGCATGCCGGCGCCGTCGAATTCGCCGCGCGCGGCACGCGCCGTGCTAGAATTCGCCGCTCATTGGGGAGTAGCCGCTCCGCTCGATGTCCCGCGCCCCCGGCGCGCATCGTGACGGAGGCGTCCGTCAACAGACTTGGCCGTTCGGCCATGGCGGGCGCAGCCACCAAGGCCTGGCGAGACCGATGGTTCACTGCGCGCCGCATCAGGGCCCGGCGCGCGGCGGATCGTCGCTCGCACGCACAACATCGGCCCGTGGAACCCCGTACGTGTCCCAAGCATTCCTGATCTCCACCGGCGCCGTCGCCCTCGCTGAAATCGGCGACAAGACCCAACTGCTGTCCCTCGTGCTGGCCGCGCGCTATCGCAAGCCCGTGCCGATCATTCTCGGCGTGCTGGTTGCGACGGTCGTGAACCACGGCTTCGCCGGTGCGCTCGGCGAATGGCTCGGCATTCTCGTCACGCCGTCGATCATGCGCTGGGCGCTCGCGTTCTCGTTCATCGCGATGGGCTTGTGGATCCTCGTGCCGGACAAGCTCGATGCGGACGAAGCCAATGCGAACCGCTCGCGGCTCGGCGTGTTCGGCGCGACGCTCGTCGCGTTCTTCCTCGCGGAAATGGGCGACAAGACGCAGATCGCGACCGTCGCGCTCGCCGCGCGCTTCCAGGATTACATCGGCGTGGTGGCCGGCACGACCTTCGGGATGATGCTGGCGAACGTGCCCGCGATCCTGCTGGGCGACCGTTTCGCGCACCGCCTGCCGACCAAGCTGGTGCACGGCATCGCGGCCGTGCTGTTCGTCGTGCTGGGGGCGCTGGCGCTGCTGGGCGTCGGCGTCTGACGCACACAGGCAAGTGGCGCGGCCGGGCGGCCGCGCCGCTGTCGATACCGCGTTACTTCGCGACCGCCGCACCCGATGCCGGCGCCGCCGGCACGCGCGCTCGCTGGCGGCCGGCGCGGCCGGCCCGCCGCGCTTGTCGACCGGCAGCCGCACCGTGCGGATCGCGCCCGTTCGACAACGGGAAATCGGCGAGCGCGCTGCGCGCGAGAAACGCATCGCATTCAGCAGCGCGCCGTTGTCGCCCGTGGTGCGCGCAGTCACGTTATAGACCTCCTTGCCGGTCGCGCGCTCGGTGATCCGGATGCCCAGCGTGTAGTCGAACACCTGGTAGGTCTGCGCGACGTAGCCGGCCGGCATCGGCCCCCAGGGCCCCCACGGGCCCCACGGCCCGCCCCGCCAGTACGGCCCCGGCCCCATGAACCACGGGTCGTAGTAGACCGGCTGCGGCACCGTCACCAGATCGCTGCCGACCCCGTAGGCCAGCCCGACCAGATAGCGTGCCTGCGCGGCCGGCACCTGGCGGAACGCATACGCGGACAGTTCGTTCGCGACGATCGGCTCGTAGGTCGACTGCTCGATGCTGTGCTTCTGCGCGTCGCTGCGCGTGAAGGCGTAAGTGCGCGTCGCGTCGCTGCCGCTCCAGTCGGAGAAGGCCGTGACCTGTGTCGTCACGTAGCTGGTGCAGCCCGTCAGCAGCGCCACGCACAGCACCGCCGCCCAGCCCGCACCGCGTTGAATCCATTCATGTTTCATGTCGATCCTCGTCGATCCGTCACCCGTTCGTCGCACCGCGCGAACCGCACGGGATGCCGATAATACGCGGACCGCCGGAACCGGTAAAAAGTTCGCGCGGCACGCGGCCGCAAGCCTTTGTACAATGGCCCGGTTCAGCCGGCCCGTGCTGCGGGCCCGATCCCCACTCCACCGATCTCGACGACCATGTCCGACAACGCCTCCTCCACCGTGATCCGCCGCGCCGACTACACGCCGCCGGCCTTCCTCATCGATTCCGTCGCACTCGAATTCGATCTCGCGCCGGCCCGCACGATCGTCAGGAACACGATGCGCGTGCGCCGCAATCCGGACGCGGCGCCCACCCCGCATCTGGAGCTGATGGGCGAGGCGCTCGAATTCCTCGGCGCACGGCTCGACGGCGCGCCGTATGGTCCGGTGCGCGCGCACGACCACGGGCTGACCGTCGAAAACGTGCCCGATGCGTTCGAGCTTACGCTCGACAGCGCGTGCGCGCCGGACCAGAACACGACGCTGTCCGGGCTGTACGTGTCGAGCGGCAACTTCTTCACGCAGTGCGAGGCCGAAGGCTTTCGCCGCATCACCTACTTCCTCGACCGCCCCGACGTGATGGCGTCGTACACCGTCACGCTGCGCGCCGACAAGACCGCGTACCCGGTGCTGCTGTCGAACGGCAATCTCGTCGACTCAGGCGAGCTGGCCGACGGCCGCCACTTCGCGAAATGGGAGGATCCGTTCCGCAAGCCGAGCTACCTGTTCGCGCTGGTCGCGGGCAAGCTCGTCGCGATCGAGGAGAAGATCACGTCCGGCTCCGGCAAGGAGAAGCTGCTGCAGGTGTGGGTCGAACCGGCCGATCTCGACAAGACCCGTCACGCGATGGATTCGCTGATCCATTCGATCCGCTGGGATGAAAAGCGCTTCGGCCTCGAGCTCGATCTCGACCGCTTCATGATCGTCGCGGTCGGCGACTTCAACATGGGCGCGATGGAAAACAAGGGGCTCAACATCTTCAATACGAAGTACGTGCTGGCGAACCCCGAGACCGCGACCGACACCGACTTCGCGAACATCGAATCGGTGGTCGGCCACGAGTACTTCCACAACTGGACCGGCAACCGCGTGACCTGCCGCGACTGGTTCCAGCTGAGCCTGAAGGAAGGGCTGACCGTGTTCCGCGACCAGGAGTTCTCGGCCGACATGGCCGCGGGCGACGACGTCGAGTCGGCGGCCCGCGCGGTCAAGCGCATCGAGGACGTGCGCGTGCTGCGCCAGCTGCAGTTCGCCGAGGATGCGGGCCCGATGGCGCATCCGGTGCGTCCGGAAAGCTACGTCGAGATCAACAACTTCTACACGATGACCGTCTACGAGAAAGGCTCGGAAGTCGTGCGGATGTACCAGACGCTGTTCGGCCGCGACGGCTTCCGCAAGGGGATGGACCTGTACTTCCAGCGCCACGACGGTCAAGCGGTGACGTGCGACGACTTCCGTCACGCGATGGCCGACGCGAACGGGCGCGACCTCGCGCAATTCGAGCGCTGGTACAGCCAGGCCGGCACGCCGCGCGTGTCGGTGCGCACCGCGTACGACGCGGCTGCACGCCGCTACACGGTCACGCTCGCGCAGGGCTACGGCGACGCGTCGCCGGCCGCGCGCGAGACGCAGCAAGGGCCGCTGCTGATTCCGTTCGCGATCGGCCTGATCGGCCGCGACGGCCGCGACCTGCCGTTGCGCCTCGACGGCGAAGCCGCCGCATCGGGCACGACGCGCGTGCTCGACTTCACCGACACCGAGCAGACCTTCACGTTCGTCGACGTGCCGGCGGAGCCGCTGCCGTCGCTGCTGCGCAATTTCTCCGCGCCGGTGATCGTCGAATACGACTACGGCGACGACGACCTCGCGTTCCTGCTCGCGCACGACAGCGACCCGTTCAACCGCTGGGAAGCCGGCCAGCGCCTCGCGACACGCGCGCTGCTGACGCTCGCCGCGCGCGCCGCCGCGAACGAACCGCTCACGCTCGGCGCGAATTTCGTCGCCGCGTTCCGCCGCGTGCTGACCGATGAAAACCTGTCGCCCGCGTTCCGCGAGCTCGCACTGACGCTGCCGTCGGAAACCTATCTGGCCGACCAGATGGCGGAAGCCGATCCGGCCGCCGTGCATCGCGCCCGCCAGTTCGTGCGCCGCCAGCTCGCGACCGCGCTGCACGCCGAGTGGCTCGCCGCGTACGAGCAGCACCAGACGCCGGGCGCGTACGAGCCGACGCCTGAAGCCTCCGGCCGCCGCGCGCTGAAGAACCTCGCGCTCGCGTATCTCGCCGAACTCGAGGATCCGGCCGACGCCGTGCGCATCGCGACCGCGCAGTACGACGCGGCGAACAACATGACCGATCGCGCCGCCGCGCTCGGCGCGCTGCTGTCCGCCGCGGCGGCCGGTGCGAACGACGCGGCCGCGCGCGCGCTCGACGACTTCTACCGCCGCTTCGAAAGGGAAGCGCTCGTGATCGACAAGTGGTTCGCGATGCAGGCCGCGCAGCGCGGCACGCCGGCCCAGCCGACGCTCGCGAAGGTCCGCACGCTGATGGCCCACCCCGCGTTCAACCTGAAGAACCCGAACCGCGCGCGCTCGCTGATCTTCAGCTTCTGCGCGGCGAACCCGGCGCAATTCCACGCGGCGGACGGCTCGGGCTACGCGTTCTGGGCCGAACAGGTGCTCGCGCTCGACGCGATCAACCCGCAGGTCGCCGCGCGCCTCGCCCGCTCGCTCGAACTGTGGCGCCGCTTTACGCCGGCGCTGCGCGACCGGATGCGCGAAGCGCTCGAGCAGGTCGCGGCCGGTGCCAAATCGCGCGACGTGCGCGAGATCGTCGAGAAGGCGCTCGCGTAACGTCACGCACGCGACTCGCCGCGCGCGCGAGCGCGACGAAGCCGGCGCCGCCCCGTTGCGGCGCCGGCTTTTTTGTCGTCTGAAGGTTGGCGGGATCCGAGCCGGACCGCGCGTTCGGCCCCCCGGTTTTACCGCCGCTGCCCGGCCGATCCGCCGCGCCGTGCACGCCGGAGCCCGGCCGAACCGCGCGGCCGACCATGTAACCGGACGAAAAAAGGCGGCGGCTCGGGAGGCGCGCCGGGTAAAATTGCGGCAATTCAAGGATTCTTTGGCCTCTCGGAGTCTGTCATGTCCATTGCCCGCCGCACCACGCTGTCCAAGTTCCTGATCGAGCAGCAGCGTGAGACCAACAACCTCCCCGCCGACCTCCGCCTGCTGATCGAAGTCGTCGCCCGCGCGTGCAAGGCGATCAGCTACAACGTGTCGAAGGGCGCGCTCGGCGATGCACTCGGCACCGCCGGCAGCGAGAACGTCCAGGGCGAAGTGCAGAAGAAGCTCGACATCCTGTCGAACGAGATCCTGCTCGACGCGAACGAATGGGGCGGCAACCTCGCCGCGATGGCATCGGAGGAAATGGAAACGTTCTTCCCGATCCCGGCGAACTACCCGCGCGGCGAATACCTGCTCGTGTTCGACCCGCTCGACGGCTCGTCGAACATCGACGTGAACGTGTCGATCGGCACGATCTTCTCGGTACTGCGCTGCCCGGACGGCAAGCTGGCCACCGAGGAATCGTTCCTGCAGCCGGGCACGGAGCAGGTCGCGGCCGGCTACGCGGTGTACGGCCCGCAAACCGTGTTCGTACTGACGACCGGCAACGGCGTGAACTGCTTCACGCTCGACCGCGAAGTCGGCTCGTGGGTGCTCACGCAAAGCAACATGCAGATCCCGGCCGATACGCGCGAATACGCGATCAACGCATCGAACGCACGCCACTGGTACGAACCGGTCCAGCGCTACGTCAACGAACTGAACGCCGGCAAGGAAGGCCCGCGCGGCGACAACTTCAACATGCGCTGGATCGCGTCGATGGTGGCCGACGTGCACCGGATCCTGAACCGCGGCGGCATCTTCATGTACCCGGCCGACAAGCGCACGCCCGATCGTCCGGGCAAGCTGCGCCTGATGTACGAAGCGAACCCGATGTCGTTCATCGTCGAACAGGCGGGCGGCGCCGCGACGACGGGCACGCAGCGCATCATGGAAGTGCAGCCGACCGGCCTGCACCAGCGCGTGCCGGTGTTCCTCGGTTCGAAGAACGAAGTCGAGCGCGTGACCGGCTATCACAAGGAAGGCGAAGGCAAATAAATTTGCACTGCAGCACTAGACGGAGGTGCGAGAGGTCAGTACAATCGCGCCTTCGCGATGTGGCCCTGACAGGCTGCATCGCAGTGAAGTGAAAGCGGGAAGTCCGCCGGATCGAGGGTTTCGCGAAGCAGCAGCAAGCTGAAAAAAATTTCGCAAAACCTATTGCCAAGATCTCGGATTTGACCATATAATTTCATTTCTCTGCTGCCGGTGTAGCTCAGTTGGTAGAGCAGCGCATTCGTAATGCGAAGGTCGTAGGTTCGACTCCTATCTCCGGCACCAAGATATAAAGGCCTGACAAGCATCGCTTGTCAGGCCTTTTCTCTTTTCCGGCCGCAATTCCGATCCCGGCCACGATTTCCGATACGCGAAGTCGTGCGCCATCATTTCCGCTTGCGGGCATCCCCCGACTCCCGCGCCGCGCGCCGCCGATTACAATCGCCGGACCACCGGCCCCTTCCCAGCATCATGCGCACCTGGCGTCTCGAGCGACCGAACCTCGGCGGACAACTGGACGTGTCCCGTGCGACCGGTCTCGTCGCCGCGATCGGCGGCAGCGAGCCGAACGCGTTCGCCGCGGAAATCCTGAAGCTGTTCGACGATGCGCTGGCCGTCACGCAGTGCACGATCTTCGCGTACGAGTTCGGCAACCGGCCGCGCACCGTCTCGGTCGCCGATCATCGCGGCGGCCGCTACCTGCGCGACGTTGCCGACACCTACGCGCGCCATTTCTATGCGCTCGACGGCAACCAGCGAATCGTCTCGGCCGCCGGTCGCCGCACGCAGCGCCGCGACGTGCTGCTGCATCAGCAGGCCGGCGCCGAGATCGGCCACGACGCGTATCGCACGGCCTGCTACCGCGGCCCCGACGTCTCCGATCGCCTCGCGTTGCTGATGCAGCCGAACGACTCGACCTGGCTGTCGATCAATCTGTATCGCGCGCACCGCAGCGGCACGTTCCAGCCGCGCGAGATCACGGCCATCGAAACGCTCGCACCGCTGATCGCGCAGGCCGCGCAGCATCACTATGCGCTCGCGGGCTCGGCGCAGATCGGCATCCCGCAACAGATGCTCGCGCGGCTGCGCGGCGCATGCCCGACACTGTCCAAGCGCGAGCTCGACGTGCTGCGCGGCGTGCTCGAAGGCCAGACCGCGCAGGAGATCGGCGAGACGATCGGCGTGAAGGCTTCGAGTGTCGTCACCTATCAGAAGCGCGCGTACCGGCGCCTCGGCATCTCGAGCCAGCGCCAGCTGTTCGCGCTGTGCCTGCAACCCTGAACGTCGCCTGCCGATCCTGAACGCGTCGGGGTAAATCCCGGCCTGCCGCCAGCCGTTCGCCGTACCCGGAATGGGGACAGCGGTGTCCGGCGCGGCTTCCATACTGCATCCAACCTGCCGCACGCATCGCGTCGCCGAGCGTGCGCGTTCGATCAGCACAACCTGGAAGCCAACGATGGGCATCGAATTCAAACCCTACCCGTTCGTCGCCGTGCGTCATCCCCCGCACCTGCCGACCTGCAGCGCCGGCGTCGATACGCAGCGGCACCGCGTCGCGATCGTCGGCGGCGGCCCGGTGGGCCTCGCTGTCGCACTCGGCCTCGCCAATCACGGCGTCCGCAGCGTGCTGCTCGAAGCCGATGATTCGGTCTGTCACGGCAGCCGCGCGATCTGCATCTCGCGACGCAGCCTCGAGATCATCGAGCGGCTCGGCGCGCTCGACAGCTTCATGCGCGTCGGACTGCCGTGGAGCGGCGGACGCAGTTTCCATCGTCACGACGAAGTGCTGCATTTCACGATGCCGCAGGACGAGAACCAGAAGCTGCAGCCGATGCTGAACCTCGCGCAGTATCACATCGAGCAGTTCCTGCTCGATGCCGCGCTGCGCCGCCCCGAGCTCATCGAGATCCGCTGGCAGACGAAAGTCGCGGGCGTCACGCAGCACCAGGCCGGCGCGCGCCTCGACGTCGATACGCCGCTCGGCCGCTATGCACTCGATGCCGACTGGGTCGTCGCGAGCGACGGCGGGCGCAGCACGATACGCGATGCGCTCGGGCTGTCGCTGCAGGGCACAAGCTATGAAGGCCGCTACGTGATCGTCGACATCGCGCTCGACAGCGACCGGCCGACCGAGCGGCTCGCGTACTTCGACCCGGCGTCGAACCCCGGCTCGACGGTACTCGTCCACAAGCAGCCGGACAACGTATGGCGGATCGACTATCAACTGCGCGACGATGAGGATCCCGAAGCGGCCGTGAAACCCGAGAACGTGATCCCGCGCGTGCAGAGCCTGCTCGACATGATGGGCGAGCGCGGCGACTGGTCGCCGATCTGGATCACGATCTACAAGGCGAACGCGCTGACGCTCGAACGCTATCGGCACGGCCGCGTGCTGTTCTGCGGCGACGCCGCCCACCTCGTGCCGATCTTCGGCGTGCGTGGCGCGAACTCGGGCATCGACGACGCCGACAACGTCGCGTGGAAACTCGCGTACGTAATTCGCGGCCTCGCGTCGGAGGCGCTGCTCGACAGCTATTCGGACGAGCGCGTGTTTGCGACGCACGAGAACCTGCGCTACGGCACCAAGAGCACCGAGTTCATGGCGCCGCCGTCGTTCGCGTTCGACCTGATGCGCAAGGCCGTGCTGACGCTCGCGGTCAGGCATCCGGCGTTGCGTTCGCTGATCAATCCGCGCCAGACGTCGGCCATCGCCTACACGGCGTCACCGCTCAATGCGGACGAGCGCGATGCGTTTTCGGCCGGGCCGTCGCCCGGCATGGTACTCGCGGAATGTCCGCTGATGCTGCACGCGTCGGGCGACATCGGCACCGACGAAGGCATGCGTCGCGGCCACCTGACGGATCTCGTCGGTTCGCGTTTCACCGCGTTCCGCTTCATGCGCGACGGTACGTCCGATCCGTCGTTCGCCGATCTCGAACGACACCTGCACGACGCCGGCATACCGTTCGCGCTGGTCACGCTCGCACGGCACGCGGCACCGCAACAGCCGGGATGCGGCGGCTTCGATGCCGACGGCCGGCTGTTCGACCTGTACGGCGCGCGCGACGGCACCCTCTATCTCGTACGTCCGGACGGACACGTGCTCGGCCGCTGGCACGATGCACGCGCCGCCGACGTGACCGCGGCACTCGAACGCGCGCTGCACCCGCGCACGCCGGCCAACATTCAGGAGCACGCATGATCACCGACACCGAACGCGACATCCTCTATACCGACCTGTGCCGCACGATGACCGGCATCGGCGAAGCCGATGCGGCGCTCTTTCTTGCCCGCTTCGCGTTGCTGGCGATCGAGGCGATCGGCGATACGGCAACCGTCAACCGCCTGATTGCCGACGCCGGCGACGGCCTGCCCGACACGGGCACACCGGCGCCGACGCACGGACGATGACGCATGACGCACCATCGTGCGGCCCGTCCTTACAGATTCATTTCGAATGACAGACGAATCCTCTGGAAAAACCCGTTAAGGGTGCATAACATTACTTAACGATTCCGACCCGTCTATCGCGTTACATTGCGTGGGCGGCGCGGCGAGTCGCATGCCGCCTTCATGCAGGTTGCGGCGAAACAGCCGACGTCCGGTCATTTCGACTCAACACAAGGAGAGGATCACCATGACTCATGGCTTGATTATGTGGCTCATCATCGGCGCGATCGCCGGCTGGCTGGCGGGCGTGCTCGTCAAGGGCGGCGGGTTCGGCCTGATCGTCGACATCATCGTCGGTATCGTCGGCGCGGTGATCGGCGGCTGGCTGGCCGGGCTGCTCGGCATCACCCTCGGCAGCGGCTTCATCGGCTCGGTGATCGTCGCGGTCATCGGCGCCGTGATCCTGCTGTTCGTGATCCGGCTGTTCAGGCGCGCGGCCTGACGATCTTCTCGCGCGCCTTCGGGCGCGCTTTCGTTCGTTGCATCGAAGCGGCGCGCGGGGCATCCCCCGCGCCGCCGTCCGTTTCAGCGGCGCTTGCCGCGCTGCAACCAGCCGTCGAGCACGTCGGTCGTCAGCAAGCCGCTGCGCGCATCGCGTGCGCCGTCGCGGCCAACCCACACGGTACGCGGCATTTCTCCCCGCCATCCCGCATCGAGCGCCGCCCGCAGACGCTCGGGCATCGGCTCGGCGTTCGCATACTGCGCGACCTGCGGCGGCAGGTTCATTTGCGCGAGCGCCTGTGCGATTGCCGCACCGTTGTCGTCGTACGCGTCCATCGAGACCATCGCGAGTTGCACGTCCGGATGGCGGCGCTGCCACGCGACCAGATGCGCGGCGTTCTCGCGGCAGTAGCCACAATCGAGCGACCAGATCTCGACTGCGAGCGGCCGTTCGTGCGCCGTCGCGTAGACCTTCGCGACCTCGGCCGCGCGCAGCGGCTGCAGTTCGCCGGCCCATCCCGGCAGGCTTGCGAACACGGCGCCCATCAACACGATCAGCCGTTTCATAGCGCCCCCTCCACGGCAATCAGCCGGTAGCCGTCGTTACGCGTACGCCACGACAGGTAGATGCGGCCCGCGTCGTCGAGCAGTTGCGGGTTGTCGCTCGCGCCCGACGTCGACGCGATCACGCGCGGCGCCGACCAGTGCTCGCCGCGATCGTCCGAGCGGCGCAGCTTGATCTGCATCGTGTCGCCGTCGAACGCCTTCCATGCGAGCCAGACGACCTCGCCGCGCACGACGAGCGCCGCATGCGATGCCTGCTCGGCCGGCACCGCCGGATTCGCGCCGAACGCCCACGGCGTGCCGCTCGGCCGGCCATCGGCGCCGATGCGCGAATAGAACACGTCGGCGCGGCCGTCGACGACGCCGAACCACGCAAGATGGCGCGTGCCGTCCGGCGTGATCGCGAGCGCCGGCCCGTGCTCGGGGCAAGCCTCGACATGCCAGTTCGAGAACGTCGCACGCACCGGCACGACGGACTCCGATGCCGAAACAGGCAACACCGCGAGCGCATGGTCGCGGATCTGCCCCGGGAACACGTTGCGCCACACGGCTTCGATGTGCCCGGCCGGATCGATCGCCATCGCGATGCGGCAGCATTCGCAGGTGTGATCCGTCACCTTGCGCTCGGGCTCGAACGACGCGCCGCCGTCGCGCGACACCGCGTAGTAGACGGCCGCCCCTTCGTACGCCTGCCCCGCCGCCTTCGCCGCGACGAGATCGCGCTTGTCGATCCACGCGATCGCGATGTTGCCGGCCGGATCGACCGCCATCATGTCGAAGCGGTGCGTGATCGCCTGCCGGTCGCGATGCACGGTGACCGGCACGCTCCAGGTCGCGCCGCCGTCGAGCGAACGCGCGAAGCGCACCATGCCGGTGTACGGCGCATCCAGCGGCATCGACCACGATACGTACACCGCGCGACCGTCCGGGCTCGTCGCAATCTTCGGGCGATTCTCCGCGCTCGTGTAGATCGGCTCGGGCATCGCGTTGACGGTCACGGGCGCGGACAGCGTGCGGCCCGCATCGTCCGAGTGCGCGACGACGACGTGCGCGCCTTCGACCCATGCGACCCACAGCCGGTGCCGCGCGTCGAACGCGGCGCCGGTCGCGAGCGGCTGCTTCTGTTGCGCCGGCGCGGCCTGCATGCTCATGTGCGCCGCATGCGGATCGGCGGCTTTCGGCGCGTCGTGCGCGCCGGCAGGCGACAGCGCCGCGAGCCACAGCGCGCAGCCTGCCGCGAGCGATTTCACAGCGACCATTTCAGTTCTCCAAAGAAAGTGCGGCCCGGATACGGATGGAACACGTAGTAGCGGCGGTCCGTCAGGTTGTCGATGCCGACCGACGCAGTCCAGTGACGATCGAACCGGTAACGCGCCTTCAGGTCGACGACCGTGAAGATGCTCGTGCCGCCGTACACGTCCGGATTCACGTCGCTGTTGTCGAGCGTGTTGAACTGGCGGCCCGAGTAGCGGACGCCGACGCTCGCGAGCCAGTGCTCGTCGAAGCGGTACGACGCGAGCAGGTTCGCGCGCATGCGCGGGATGCGCGGAAAGCGCGAGCCGACGTACGCGGGATTCGCGGTGTCGGCCAGGATCTGCGCGTTGCTCGCCGACACGTTCGCGTCGATGTCGAGCCCGCGCAGCCCGACGTTCTGGCCGCTGAATGCGAGTTCGACGCCGCGCACGCGCACGCGATCGACGTTCGAGATGTTGGTGACGGTCGACGCGCCCGACACCGTCGTCTGGCTGTAGATCGAATCGCGCAGGTCGCTCTGGAACACGCTCGCGCGCAAGACGCCGACGCCCACGTCGCGCTCGGCCGTGAAGTCCCAGTCGATCGCCTTTTCCGGCCGCAGGTTCGGGTTGTTGTTGACGATCGCGTTGTTCGAGATCGTGCCCTGGAACAGCTCGCCGACCGTCGGGAAGCGGGTGCCGGTCGCGAACGACAGCCGGAAACGCCAGACGTCCGTCGCGTCCCATTGCAGCGCGACTTTCGGCGACAGCGCATTCGCGCCGCGGTCCGCGTAGCCGAGCGTGCCGTTCGCGTTGCCGAGCGCGCCGCCGTACGCATCCCAGCGCTCGTAGCGCAGGCCGAGGGTCGCGAGCCAGCCGGGCGCGAAACGCCACGCGTCCTGCGCGAACAGCGCCTGCGTGCGCGTGTCGCCCCGGTAGACGCTCGCGAGCGACGTGGTCGGCCCGGCCAGCCAGTCGGCCGTGTTGTACGTGACGTTGCGCAGGAAATAGTTGTCGTAGTGATAGCCGAACGTGAGCGTGTGTCCCTTCACCTCCGGCGCCTCGGCCTTCAGGTCGAGCGTGCGCCAGCCCGTGCCGTCGCCCTGGAACAGCGTGCCCGCCCCGCCCTGCACGGTCGATGCCGCGCGCAGCACGTCGCGCGACACGTCGTAGGCGGAAACCACGCCCGACAGCCGCCAGCCCGAATCGAGCCGGCCGTTCAGCCCGAGCGCGTACAGCCAGTTCTCCTGGTCGCCGCGCTGCGGCGCGAACGCGCTCGGCGCGACGGTCACGTTCCGGCCGCCGAGCGACACGTTGCCGCCGTACACGGGATTGCCGGCCGCGTCGCGCAGGAAGGTTTCGCCGTGCTGCCGGAAATGGTTCTCCCAGTGCCCGAGCGTCAGCGTCGCGTCGACGCGGTCCGTGAACGCATAGCCCATCCGGACCGTCTCGTTGAGCTGCTCGGTCCGCTCGATGTTCTGCGCACCGACGATCGTGCGCGGCTTGCCGTTGGGGCCGATGTCGGTGGCCGCGCCCGTCACGGGCACCGCGGCACCCAGCCGCGGGTTGTAGGCGGCGTTGGGGCTCGCATATTGCATCGGCTGGCCGTCGTTCTCCAGCCGGTCGAGCGACAGCGAGAACCAGAACTTGCCGACGCGGTTCGCGATCCGAGCGGTCTGGTGATTGCCGCCGAAGCTGTCCGCGAACCCGTAGCCGTCGTGATAGCGCTGCGTGAAGAACTGCGTCGACAGGGACGCCTCGAGCTTGTCGGGACGCCGCGTCGTCAGCAGCACGGTCGAGCCGATCGCATTGCCGGGATACAGCGCGGAAAAGGGGCCATACAGCACGTCGACGCGCGCGATATCGTCGGGCGCGATCAGCGACCAGCGCGGCGGATACGCATAGCTCGAGCCGAGCAGGTTCGACAGCAGCAGGCCGTCGGCGTACACGAGCCCGCGCGCGCTCTGCAGTTCGTTGAAGTCGCGGCCGGCGAACACGCTGTTGCGGTCGCCGATGTAGCGCCTGCGAACCATCAGGTTGGGCGCGTACTTCAGCGCGTCCTCGGTGGTGACGTTGGTGTGCGCGTCGATCTGCTCGCGCGTGATCGACTCGACGACGGCCGGCGTGTCCGGATCGACGGGTTGCCGGCTTGCGGTGACGCTGACGGCGCTCAGCGTGTCGCCCGCAGAGGCGAGCGCGGCGACCGGTGCGGCACGGCCGGCCGGGTTGCCGGCGCCGGCGGGCACCGGCGCGGCGGATGCGCCATCGATCGAGGCCGCCTGCGCGGCCGGCCAGGCAAAAGCGGCCGCGCAGGCAAGCGCGAGCCGGCCGCGCGAGGGCCGCGCGGCGAAGGTGAACGACATGGATGAATTCCTGAAAACGTGACCGGACGCCGCCGCACGCAAGCCAACGCGCCGCGCGCAGACGGCACGGCGCGCGGACCGGGCCGCGGGCGGCACGCGCGCCACCGGGGAGCGCGAACGATATCAATCAGATCGGGACGTTTTCAGGCGGACCGCGCGGCTGCGCGAGACGGATGCCCGTGCGGGGAACATCGGGAACGGCCGGGGCGGCCGCCCGGTACGCGAACGCGCGCACGAAACCCGGCAACGCGGGCAGGCTCGTGCCGAGCGCGACGTTCGCCGCGAAGCCGGGACAGTACACGCAGTGCGGCACGCCGGCATGATCGAACGACGCCGCGCCGCGGTCGTCGCCGGACTGCGCGAGGACGACCTCGCGAGCGCCTGCCGCACTGCACAATTCGAGCGTGAGCCCGCCGGAACCGCTCGATGCGAGACGCGCGTAGCCGACGACGGGCGACAGTACGTTCAGTACCAGCGCCAGCCATACGAGGCCGATCCATCGCGTCGTTCGTTTCATCGCGGTCCAGGAAAAAGTGCGCGCAAGTATAGCAAGCGGCCCGATTGTTGCCGATTGTGCAGGGCGTGATAGTCGGCATTGCTCGGCGCGCAGCAGCGCATGTGCCGTTAATACAACAGAGACAAAATCTAACGATTCGCCACTGGCATAAATCCAAGCGCGAGGTTGATAATCATTGAACCCGCTGGAGAAACGAACATGGACGAAAGACCAACCCGCATGCCCCCGCCCGAGCAAGTGATGAGCCCGGATCCGGAACCCGTCGGCGTGGAATTCCTCGCCGAATTGCCCGAGCACGTCCGGGCATTCTTCGACGAGCAGCACAAGCTGTACTCGCCGAAGTGAACCTACGTTCCGTCCTGTAACCGCCACGTGTCGATCGATATCGTGCGGTTCATCGCTGCGTTTTCGGCGCAGATCGCTTCGCACCCCGGCTGCAACGGCCTGACGGTGCCGGATCAGCGCGTCCGCTGATTCTTCTGTCGCGTCGTTCCGCCGCGCGACTGTCTTCGTCTATCCTTCTGGTTTTCCACCTCCGGCCTGTCCGGCTCTCCCCTCTCCCGATCGTTCCGATGAAACAAGCCATTCGTGCCAGCGTCGCTGTCGCCGCGCTCGGCGTCGCCCTTTTTTCGTCACCGCACGTCGCGCGCGCGGACGGCGACGACACGGCGCTCACCAATCTCGTCGCGCTCGCATCGCAGCGGCTCGCGCTTGCCGAACCCGTCGCACGATGGAAATGGGCGAACCACCAGGCGATCGAGGATCGGCCGCGCGAAGCGGCACTGCTCGCATCGGTGGAGAAGCGCGCCGCACAGTCCGGCGTGGATCCGGCGTTCGCGCGCACGTTTTTCGAGGATCAGATCGCGGCCAGCAAGGACGTGCAGAACGCGCTCTTTGCAAAGTGGCGCGCGACGCAGCCGCCGGAAGGCACGCCGCCCGACCTCGCAACCAGCACGCGGCCGGCACTCGACCAGCTCACGCAAAAGATGCTGACGGGCCTCGCGCAAGTCGCACCGCTGCGCGACGCACCCGACTGCCAGGCGCGGCTCGCACGCAGCATCGCGAACTGGAAGACGCTCACCCGCTACGACTCCACCCAGACGCAGGCGCTCGGCACCGCGTTGTCGCACGTTTGCGCCGCAGGCGGCGCCAGCGCGATCGGCTGACGGCGGCGTCGCGCGCCGCGGCCCGCGCTGCTCAGTCGGCAGGCGTAAGTGCCGCGAGCGGAATGAGTTGCAGGCCGCGCGCGAGATGCGTCTGCAGAAGACGATGGGTATGGGGTTCGAACGCGCCGTCCGTGCCGTCGGCCACGAGCCGCACGGCCGCGTCGAGCGATTCGGCCGTACCGAGGTAGCGCCAGCCGTCGATCACATGAAACAGGCGGCGCTCGCCGCTCGCTTCGAAAGCGACCGCACCGTCGAACGGCCAGGGCGCATTGCCCGCACGGGCGTGATCGGCTGCGGGACGCCGGTTGTATGACGGACGCAGGCGGGCGATCCACTGCGCTTCGGCGAGCATCGCGCCCAGTTCGTTGCCGGTCTCCCGCCACTCGACCCGCCGTACCTGCTGCGCAATCCGCATTTCCTTCGACGAGCGCCGCTCGCCGGTCAGCAGCGCGCGCAAGCGCTGCCGCACGCGCACGCTGCGGCCGACATACAGCGCTTGGTCGTCCTCCCCGAACAGCGCGTACGCGCCGCATCCGGCCGGCGCGGTATCGAGCCACGCTTCGGTCATGCCGCCCGCGAGACGGAAGTGGCGCGTCGTACGCGCAATCTGGTCGCGCAGACGCTCGAGCGGCACGATCTCGTGCAATTGCCGCCAGAACTGCCAAAGCAGATCGGCATCTGCGAGTGCCCGGTGGCGGGCGGATGGAACGAGGCCATGCCGCTCGATCAGCGCATCGAGTCCGTGCCGCGCCTCGCGCGGAAACAGCGCGCGCGACAGGCGCACCGTGCACAGCACGTCCGGATTGAACGCGATGCCGGCGCGCTCGAATTCGGCGCGCAGGAAGCCACGGTCGAAGCTCGCGTTGTGCGCGACGAACAGCTTGCCGTCGAGCCGCTCGAACAGCGCGGGCGCGAACGACGCAAACGACGGCGCGTCGCGCACCATCTCGTCGGAAATGCCCGTCAGCTGCTGGATGAACGGCGGAATCGACTGTCCCGGATTGACCAGCGTCGTCCATGTCGATACGCCGAGCGGACCGAGTTCGACCACGCCGATTTCAGTGATGCGGTGCTCGGCGGACGAGCCGCCGGTGGTTTCGAGGTCGACGAAGACGAGCGGCTGGTCGCAGGCGGGATCGGACGGACGGGAATCGGACATGAAAAGACGGGGGAAACGATGCTTTCGTGAGTATGCACCGGCAGGCGTGTTCGCGACCAGTCCGAACCCGAATCGATTCGCCGGCCGCCGGTTTTCGTGCCCCGGAAAGCAAAAAGCCCCCGCGATGCGGGGGCCGGACGTGATCGGCGAAGCGTGGCGCGTCAGACCGCCTGGATATTCGCTGCCTGCTTGCCTTTCGGCCCGACTTTCACGTCAAAGGAAACGCGCTGGTTTTCCTTCAGCGTTTTGAAGCCGTCCATCCGGATTTCGGAAAAGTGCGCAAACAAATCTTCGCCGCCATTGTCGGACGTAATAAAGCCGAAACCTTTAGCATCGTTAAACCATTTTACGATACCGGTATCCATACCTTCGTTCCCCACTCGTTTAGATCAAAAAAGCTACTGTTATAGCCGCTTCCCGAAATCCCGCAACGGCGCGCCGACACTCCCCCCAGCGCTCCGCCCGGGGACGGAGTGCTGACTTTATAAATTGGACAATCCGGGTGCGTCAAGGGAATTTTTAGGGCTTTCTTTATCAAAAAAACGCTAATGCCACTGGAATCGGTACACGATCGCCTTTTATTAATTGATTCGCATCAAGAACCTGTCAATATTACCGGGATCGGATCGCCAATAATCGAAATCGTGAAAAACATACCGGGGACGAATCGCTTCGGTAAATTCCTCGGGTTTTTTCCGGGTTGCGGAAAACGGGGGACGTTGCGATGCTGGTGCAAAGGCAATGGGAAGGAGAAGGCCATGTGGCTGGACGGATTCAAGCGCTTCGCGAGCCGGCTTGCACGCGTACGCCGCAAGTCCCGCGCGCTGGCCGAGACCCGTGAAGCGCCGTGCGACACCGAGTTCGACCCGACCTGGCACGGCGATCATTGGCAGAACCTGCTGGCGTCACCGCTGGACGCCCGTCACTACGTAATGGAAGACTGGACGTACACGCCGCCGCAGGCCGAAGCCGACGACACGCAGCCGACCGGCAAGCGCAAGCGCAAACGACGCTCGTACGCGCAGTAGGGATCGGAACGACAGGGCAAAAAAAAAGCGCGACTGGGAAGTCGCGCCGACAAAGGTTTGGAGATCTTTTCCGTCAACGAAAAAGTCTGCTTCGGAAAGCAGAGATCGCAGTATAGCGAGAGAACATCCTTTCATTATCCATGCCCCGCACAAACCTCTATTGCCGATGTGTCAATAATCGCGCTAGGCCTGCTCTCGCCCGTCATTGATCGCCTGTCGCGATCGCGCAACGCCCGCGACACCCGATACGCAGTCCTGATTGCTTTTTTCGCGTGCTGCAGTGCCGCAAAGTCTTGATGGCCGGGCCTCTCGGCGCATATGCTGATTCTTGCCGGATTCAAAATACAGTATTGCGGGAAGCAATTTTCTTCTACGCCCGGACCGATCCGTACACTGCAAATGGATATCCGACGAGGGTGCCGCGCCCAATGCGCACGGCGTCGCCAACCTGCGACGCCGCCGATACCCGCAGCAGGTTCGATCGACATCATCCTGTTTGGAGACAGATCATGAAAAAGACCCTGATCGTCGCGGCATTGGCGGGCGCGTACGCCACCGGCGCCCATGCGCAAAGCGCCGTCACGCTGTACGGCCTGATCGACGCCGGCATCACCTACACGAACAACCAGGGTGGTCACAGCGCGTGGCAGGAGACGAGCGGCTCGATCAACGGCAGCCGCTGGGGCCTGCGCGGCACCGAGGATCTCGGCGGCGGGCTGAAGGCGATCTTCACGCTGGAAAACGGCTTCGGCATCAATAACGGTTCACTCAAGCAGAACGGCCGCGAATTCGGCCGCCAGGCGTTCGTCGGGCTCGCGCACGAGAGCTACGGCTCGCTCACGCTCGGCCGCCAGTACGACAGCGTCGTCGATTTCCTCGGCCCGCTGTCGCTGACCGGCACCCAGTATGGCGGCACGCAGTTCGCGCACCCGTTCGACAACGACAACCTGAACAACTCGTTCCGGATCAACAACGCGGTCAAGTACCAGAGCGCGAACTACGGCGGCCTGAAATTCGGTGCGCTGTACGGCTTCTCGAATTCCAGCAATTTCTCGAACAACCGCGCGTACAGCGTCGGCGCGTCGTACAGCTACATGGGCTTCAACGTCGCGGCCGCGTACATGCAGCTGAACAACAACGTCAACGCGCTGGCGCTCGCGGCCAGCGACCCGGGCGCGGTAGCCGGCGACTGGACGTTCGGGGCCAGCCGTCAGCGCACCTGGGGCGCGGGCCTCAACTACGCGTTCGGGCCCGCGACGGCCGGCTTCGTGTTCACGCAGACACGCCTGACCGATTCGGCCAGGATCAGCGCCGGGCAGTCCGGCGTGTCGGGCGGCATCCCGCTCATCGGCGGCACGCGGTTCAACAATTACGAAGTGAACGGCCGCTACGCGCTGACGCCGGCGTTCTCGCTCGCCGGCTCGTACACGTACACCGACAGCCGCCTCGACGGCCAGACGCCGAGCTGGCACCAGTTCAACCTGCAGGCCGACTATGCGCTGTCGAAGCGCACCGACCTGTACCTGCAGGGCGAATACCAGCGGGTCAATGCGGACGGCCTGGCGATCGGCGCGAACATCAACGGGCTCGGCACCGCGTCGTCCACCAACAAGCAGATCGCCGTCACGGCCGGCATGCGCCATCGCTTCTGAGCGATGCGCGTGAGCCCGGTCGTTCGGCCAGGACCGTCATGACGAAGCGCCCCACCCGGGGCGCTCGTTCGTTTCAGCGCTGCACCGCACGCATGCGCCGCGCCATGCTCACGCGCTGCCCGATGCCGGATAGCGAACGTCGAGCACGTCGATCGGCTGGGGACCGGCCGGCGTCATCAGCGTGACGGTATCGCCGATCTTCGCCTTGATGAGCGCCCGCGCGACCGGCGAGATCCAGCTGACGCAACCGCGATCGAGATCGACCTCGTCGATCCCGACGATGGTAACGGTATGATCCTCGCCGTCCGGCGTCGCGTAATCGACGGTCGCGCCGAAAAACACCTGGTCGACGTTCTCCTGGCGGCTCGCGTCGACGACTTCGGCGAGATCGAGCCGCTTCGTCAGGAAGCGGATCCGGCGGTCGATCTCGCGCAACCGCCGCTTGCCGTAGATGTAGTCGCCGTTCTCCGACCGGTCGCCGTTCGACGCGGCCCACGACACCAGCCGCACGACCTCGGGACGCTCGACGTCGATCAGGTTCAGGAGCTCGTCCCTGAGCCGCTTGTGGCCGGCCGGGGTGATGTAATTCTTCGTGCCCGCCGGAATCGCGGGCTGACTCGGGTCGAGATCGTCGTCGTCGCCGTCCGACTCTTTGACAAACGCCTTGTTCATGATGCAGATTCAACACATGGATGACTGATGCTTCAAGGGTACACGAAGGCGGCCTTCCCAAGATCGGGTGACATTTTTTGCGAATAAGGCTTCCCTTTTTATACAACCCTGCTATACTTCCCCTTCTGCGTGCGGCTGTAGCTCAGTTGGATAGAGTACTTGGCTACGAACCAAGGGGTCGTGGGTTCGAATCCTGCCAGCCGCGCCACCTTTTTCGAGGGCCTTCCCAACCGAAGGCCCTTTCAGTTCGATGTTGTAGCGTTTTGTTGTTGCGTGCGGCTGTAGCTCAGTTGGATAGAGTACTTGGCTACGAACCAAGGGGTCGTGGGTTCGAATCCTGCCAGCCGCGCCACCTTTTTGGGAACCTTCCCACCGTAGAAGGTTCCGACAGTTGAAGTAGTACCGCTTTGCGTGCGGCTGTAGCTCAGTTGGATAGAGTACTTGGCTACGAACCAAGGGGTCGTGGGTTCGAATCCTGCCAGCCGCGCCACCTCAGAAGGGCCTTCCTCCGGGAAGGCCCTTTTTTCTTTTCCGCTTCCCCTCCTCGCCTCCCCTCCTCTTCCCGGCAACACCGATCGCGCCCGAATCGTGCGGGAGCTGCCGCCACACAACGCCAAGCCCACATCACAAACGAAAACGGCGGCCCGTGGCCGCCGTCTCATTCCGCTGCATCGCAACGCGCACCGTCAGTAATCCTGCCGCTCGCGCTCGATGCGCATGCCGCCGTCGTGACGCGCGTGCACGCTGTCGTCGGTCGAGCGCTCGCGCATGATCCGCATCACGTCCGGATTGGTCCGCACGCGCCGCATCACGTTCGCGAGATGCACGCGATCGCTCACCTGGATCACGAAGCGCAGCACCGTCGATTCGTGCGTCAGATCCTCGTCCATCGCGATGTGAACGATGTTCGCGTCCGCCGACGTGATATCCGCCGCGACGCGCGCGAAGATGCCCTTCGTATTCTTCACGAGCGCCTTCACCGCGACGTCGAACAGACGACCGGGCTGCGGCGCCCATTCGACGTCGATCCAGCGGCCCGGGTCGCGGCGATGGATGCGCTGCGCGACGCGGCAATCCGTCGTATGAATCGCCATCCCGAGACCGATGCCGATATAGCCCATGATCGCGTCGCCCGGAATCGGCCGGCAGCACGCCGACAGCTGCACGGACATCCCTTCGGTGCCGGTAATCACGACCGGCGGCGCATTGTGCGCGGGGTGCCGCTCTGACTTCGGCAGATCGTCGTCCGCATCGCGACCGCTCATCAGCACCTCGATGCGCTTGGCCATCACCGCGGCGACGCGGCGGCCGAGGCCGATGTCCGCGAAGATTTCCTGGCGGCTCTTGTTGCCCGTCCACTGGACGAGCTTCTCCCACACTTCCGGCCCCACATCGGCCAGCGCGAGCCCGTACCCCTTCAGGCTCTGGTCGACGAGCCGCTCGCCGAGCTGCACCGACTCGTTCAGGCGCATCGTCTTCAGGTAGTGACGAATCGCCGAACGCGCCTTGCCGGTGCGCACGAAGCCGAGCCATGCGGGGTTCGGCTTCGAATACGGCGCGGTGATCACCTCGACGATGTCGCCGCTCTTCAGCTCGGTACGCAGCGGCAGCAACTCGTTGTTGATCTTCACGGCCACGCACTGGTTGCCGAGATCGCTGTGGATCGAATACGCGAAATCGAGCGCCGTCGCGCCGCGCGGCAGCGCCATGATCTTCGACTTCGGCGTGAACACGTAGACCGCATCCGGGAACAGGTCGATCTTCACGTGTTCGAGGAACTCGCTCGAATCGCCGGCTTCGCTCTGGATGTCGAGCAGCGACTTCAGCCACTGGTGCGCGCGCTTCTGCACGTCGTTCAGGTCCGCGCCGCCGTTCTTGTACAGCCAGTGCGCGGCCACGCCGGCCTCGGCGATCTCGTGCATCTTGCGCGTGCGCACCTGGAACTCGATCGGCGCGCCGAACGGGCCGACGAGCGTCGTGTGCAGCGACTGATAGCCGTTGATCTTCGGGATCGCGATGTAGTCCTTGAACTTGCCGGGCACGGGCTTGTACAGCGCGTGCAGCGCGCCGATGCACGTGTAGCAGTCGAGCGGGCTCTCGACGACGACGCGAAAGCCGTACACGTCGAGCACCTGCGAGAACGACAGCTGCTTGTCGCGCATCTTGCGATAGATGCTGTAGATCGTCTTTTCGCGGCCGGTGATCTCGGCGTCGAGCTTCGCGTCGCCCATCGCGCGCTGGGCGGCCTCGAGGATCTTGCTGATCACTTCGCGGCGGTTGCCGCGCGCGGCCTTCACGGCCTTCTCGAGCGTCGCGTAGCGATGCGGGTTGAAGTTCGCGAAGCTCATGTCCTGCAGCTCGCGATACGTGTTGTTCAACCCGAGGCGGTGCGCGATCGGCGCATAGATGTCGAGCGTCTCGCGGGCGACGCGGCGGCGCTTTTCCATCGGCACCGCGCCGAGCGTGCGCATGTTGTGCAGACGGTCGGCGAGCTTGACGAGGATGACGCGCACGTCGCGCGCCATCGCGAGCAGCATCTTGCGGAAGTTTTCCGCCTGCGCTTCCTCGCGGCTGCGGAACTCCATCTTGTCGAGCTTCGACAGGCCGTCGACCAACTCCGCGACCTTCGGGCCGAACCGTTCGGCCAGCTCGCTCTTGGTCACGCCCTGGTCTTCCATCACGTCGTGCAGCAGCGCCGCCATCACGGCTTGCGCGTCGAGCTTCCAGCCGGCGCAGATTTCCGCGACGGCGACGGGATGGGTGATGTAGGGTTCGCCGCTCTGGCGATATTGACCGAGGTGGGCTTCGTCGCTGAAATGGAACGCCGCCTTGACCTCTTTGATTTCTTCCGGAGGGAGATACTCGGCAAGCACGCCCGTCAGTTTCGCGATCGAAACGACGCCGTGCTTGCGCGGCTGCTCCGGCGTGGCGGTCGGCCCGAACAGGTGCCGAAAGGACTGTTCGAGGACCGCGTCGATGTACTGGCGCGCAGGCGACTGGGCCGTGGCTTCGGTGGTCGAATCCGCGGAGGCGGACGATGGGGTGGTGCTCATATTCGCCTCCAGGTCGAGTCGTTGCGCGCGTGGACTACATGGCTGGAACGGGCCGGATGCGCGTTACACCGGCACCTTCTTCAGCATCTCGACGCCGACCTGGCCGGAGGCGATCTCGCGCAGCGCGACGACGGTCGGCTTGTCGCGGCTCTCGATCTTCGGCGTATGGCCTTGCGCGAGCTGCCGCGCGCGGTAGGTGGCGGCGAGCGCCAGTTCGAAGCGGTTGGGGATTTGCTTCAGGCAGTCTTCGACGGTAATGCGAGCCATGTTGGAAATTCCTTCTGAATATAGTCGTTATTCTACCTTATGTCCCTCTACCCTCGCGTCATTCCGCGTGGGGCAGATGGATGCCGAGCTCGATGAACAGCTCCGCGTGTCGCGCGTACTGCGAAGCAAAGCGCAGGCGCGTGGCCGCGACGATGCATTCGAGTTCGGCGAGCGCACGATCGAAATTCTCGTTGATCACGACGTATTCCGCTTCCGACGCGTGCGCGATCTCGCTGCCGGCAGCCAGCAGGCGCCGCGTGATCACGTTCGGCTCGTCCTGGCCGCGCTTCTTCAGACGTTCCTCGAGCGCATCGAGCGACGGCGGCAGGATGAAGATGCCGACCGCGTTGCGGAACTGCTTCTTCACCTGTTGCGCGCCCTGCCAGTCGATCTCGAGCAGCACGTCGTGGCCGTTCATCATCTGCTCTTCGATCCAGACGCGCGACGTGCCGTAATAGTTGCCGTGCACTTCCGCGCTCTCGAGGAATTCGTGCGCGGCGTGGCGCGCGCGGAAATCCTCGACGCTCGTGAAGTGATAGTGCTGGCCGTCCTGCTCGCCCGGGCGCGGCTTGCGCGTCGTGTACGAAATCGACAGGCAGATGTCGCTGTCCTTCGACAGCAGCGCGTTCACGAGCGTCGACTTGCCGGCACCCGACGGCGCGATGACCATGAACAGGTTGCCGGGATAGACGCCCGCGTGAAGCGTATGTGCGTCGTGAGTGGGGTGGATCATCTTGCTTTACTCCAGGTTTTGCACTTGCTCACGCATCTGCTCGATCAACAGCTTGAGCGCCATCGATGCGTCGGCGAGTTCCTTCGCCGCCGCCTTCGAGCCGAGCGTGTTTGCTTCGCGATTCAGTTCCTGCATCATGAAGTCGAGACGCTTGCCGACGCGGCCGCCCTTCTCGATCACGTGACGCGTTTCGTTCAGGTGCGCGGTGAGTCGCGACAGCTCTTCCGCGATGTCGATCCGGATGCCGTACATCGTTACTTCCTGACGAATGCGTTCCGCGGCTTCCTCGCGCGTGACGATCGGCGCGCTGCCTTCGGGCGCCGCGATGCCGAGCGCTTCCTGCAGCCGCTCGACGATCTTCTGCTGATGCTTCGCGATCAGCTCAGGCACGAGCGGCGTGATGCGCGCGACGATCGCTTCCATTTCGGTGACGTTCGACAGCAGCATCGTCGCCAGCTGCGCGCCTTCGCGCGAACGCACGACGACGAGCTCGCCGATCGCTTCCTTGCCGCACGCGAGCACCGCGTCGCGGATCGCTTCGGCCGACACGCCGCTCTCGGCGATCACGCCCGGCCAGCGCAGGATCTCGCCCGCGCGCAGGCGGCCGACGCCCGGGAACGAATCGAGCACCGCGCGCTCGAGATCGGCCAGCTGGCCGAGCGCCGACTGGTTCAGCGCGCCCGCGCCGATGCTCTGCTCGCCGCGCTGCAGGTTGATGCGCACGTCGACCTTGCCGCGCGACAGCTTGTTCATCAGCATTTCGCGCAGCGCGGGTTCGCACGCGCGCACATCGTCCGGCATGCGGAAATTCAGGTCGAGGAAGCGCGAGTTCACGGTGCGCAGTTCGACCGACACGCTGGTGCCGCCGTTGCCGGTGGCCGTCGCGAGTTCGCGCGTCGCGCTCGCATAGCCCGTCATGCTGTAGATCATGGTTCGTCTCGCCGTCTGGGTGCCCTTCACGGGCGGGAATATGTCGAGGCGCCCGGCGCATTGCAAGGCGCGGGGCGGGAAGCGCGCATTATCCCATTTTTGCGTCCCACCCCGCCGGGCACGCCTGCCGTTCGGCGCTAAAATCGGGGTTTCCTCTTCCGTCCACGATTCCCCCATGACGTCTTCCCTGTCCCGCCCGAGCGGCCGCCGCGCCGACGAACTGCGCAAGGTCGCCCTCACGCGCCACTACACGAAACACGCCGAAGGCTCGGTACTCGTCGAATTCGGCGATACCAAGGTGATCTGCACCGCGAGCGTCGCCGAGCGCGTGCCCGAATTCCTGCGCGATCGCGGCCAGGGCTGGCTGACGGCCGAATACGGGATGCTGCCGCGCGCGACGCACACGCGCAGCGACCGTGAAGCGGCGCGCGGCAAGCAGACGGGCCGCACGCAGGAAATTCAGCGCCTGATCGGCCGTGCGCTGCGCGCGGTGTTCGATCTGGAGGCGCTCGGCCCGCGCACGATCCACATCGACTGCGACGTGATCCAGGCCGACGGCGGCACGCGCACGGCCAGCATCACCGGCGCCTTCGTCGCCGCGCACGACGCCGTGTCGAAGCTGATCGCGGCCGGCAAGCTCGCGCGCTCGCCGATCACCGACCACGTCGCCGCGATCTCGGTCGGCGTGTACGAAGGCGCGCCCGTGCTCGATCTCGACTACGCCGAAGATTCGCAGTGCGATACCGACATGAACGTCGTGATGACGGGCGCCGGCGGCTTCGTCGAAGTCCAGGGCACCGCCGAAGGCGTGCCGTTCTCGCGCGCCGAGATGAACGCGCTGCTCGACCTCGCGCAAAGCGGGATCGGCCAGCTCGTGCAGCTGCAGAAGGACGTGCTGGGCGCCGGCCATGTCTGATGATCGCACCCTCGCGCCGCTGTCGCGCATCGTGCTCGCGTCGAACAACGCCGGCAAGCTGCGCGAATTCACCGCGCTGTTCTCGACGGTCGGCATCGAGATCGTGCCGCAGGGCGACCTGGCCGTGCCCGAGGCGGAAGAACCGTTCGGCACGTTCATCGAGAATGCGCTGACGAAAGCGCGGCACGCGTCGCGGCTCACCGGCCTGCCGGCGATCGCCGACGATTCGGGCCTGTGCGTGCGCGCGCTGCGCGGCGCACCGGGCGTCTATTCGGCGCGCTACGCGCAGCGCGCGGGCGGCGCCAAGGGCGACGCGGCCAACAATGCGTACCTCGTCGAGCAGCTGCGCGGCGTCGCAGACCGACGCGCATACTATTGCTGCGTGCTCGCGCTGGTGCGCCACGCGGACGATCCCGAACCGCTGTTCGCCGAAGGTCGCTGGGTGGGCGAGATCGTCGACACGCCGCGCGGCGAGCACGGATTCGGCTACGACCCGTATTTCCTCCTGCCGTCGCTCGGCGCGACGGCGGCCGAACTCGAGCCGGCCGTGAAGAACACGCACAGCCATCGCGCGCTCGCGCTGAAGGCGCTGCTCGCGCGGCTCGCGGAGGAACCGGCATGATCGTCCTCGTCACGCATTCGCAACCGGAGGCCGCATGAGCCAGGCGGCGGAAACCGGCGCGCGCGTCGTCGCGACCTTCACGTCGCCCGGGCAGGTACGGCTCACGTCGCTGCCGCCGCTCGCGCTGTACGTGCATTTTCCGTGGTGCGTGCGCAAGTGCCCGTACTGCGATTTCAACTCGCACGAGTGGAAAGGCGAGCGGTTTCCGGAAACCGAGTACCTCGATGCGCTGCGCGCCGATCTCGAACAGGCGCTGCCGCTCGTCTGGGGCCGGCAGGTGCATACGGTGTTCATCGGCGGCGGCACGCCGAGCCTGCTGTCCGCGGCCGGCCTCGACCGGCTGCTGTCCGACGTGCGCGCGCTGCTGCCGCTCGATGCCGACGCCGAGATCACGCTCGAGGCGAACCCGGGCACGTTCGAGGCCGCGAAGTTCGCGCAATTCCGCGCGAGCGGCGTGAACCGCCTGTCGGTCGGCATCCAGAGCTTCAACGAAGGCCATCTGAAAGCGCTCGGCCGCATTCACGACACCGCGCAGGCGCGCGCGGCCGTCGAGATCGCCGCGAAGACGTTCGACAACTTCAACCTCGACCTGATGTTCGCGCTGCCGAACCAGACGCTCGACGAATGCCGGACCGACATCGAGACCGCGCTGTCGTACGCGCCGCCGCATCTGTCGCTGTATCACCTGACGCTCGAGCCGAACACGCTGTTCGCGAAGTTTCCGCCCGCGGTACCCGACGACGACGCGTCGGCCGACATGCAGGAATGGATCCACGCGCGCACGGCCGAGGCCGGCTACGACCGCTACGAAGTGTCGGCGTACGCGAAGCCGAATCATCAGTGCAAGCACAACCTGAACTACTGGCGCTTCGGCGACTATCTCGGGATCGGTGCGGGCGCGCACACGAAGCTGTCGTTCCCGAACCGGATCCTGCGGCAGGCACGCTACAAGCATCCGGCCACCTTCATCGAACAGGCGATGGCCGGCACGCCAGTGCAGGAAGAGCGCGAAGTCGGTGCGCGCGACCTGCCGTTCGAGTTCATGCTGAACACGCTGCGGCTCGTCGAGGGCTTCCCGGTGCACAGCTTCGTCGAACGCACGGGTTTGCCGATCAGCACGATCGAGCCGGCGCTGAAGGAAGCGGAACGGCGCGGGCTGATCACGCGCGATTTCGCGCAGATCGCACCGACGCCGCTCGGCCAGCGTTTCCTCAACGACTTGCAGGAATTGTTCCTGCGTGACGATTGAAGCGGAACGAGGCGGCATTTCGGTTACAATGCCGCCTCGTGTGGAAGCGTGGCCGAGCGGTTTAAGGCACCGGTCTTGAAAACCGGCGACGGGAAACTGTCCGTGAGTTCGAATCTCACCGCTTCCGCCAGGAAGTTCGCCCAACCCCGTCCATTCATCGAATGACGGGGTTTTTGTTTGTCCGCGGCGCGCACGCTGCCCGCCTCCGCCTGCCGACGCATCTCGCCCGATGCCGTTACAATCCGGCGCTCCGATTCGCGAAACGGGAAATCCACGTCATGAAGCCCTTCATCGCCTCGTCGCTCGTCGCACTGCTGGCCGCCGTCGGCACGCACGCAGCGGCCGCCGATTCCGCCTCCGGCACCGACGCGCAAACACCGTCGTGCGCGATCGCGTACGTGAAGGGCGTCGGCGGCTCGCCGCGCGGCCTGCGCGAATATCTCGCGAGCCCGACGCCGTACAACTACCTGAAGGAAAACGAGCTCCAGTGCAAGGTATCGGATGACGGCCGCGCGACGAACTGCACCGGCGTGACCTACATCCGCAACGAGCAGGTCAGCGTGTACGACGATTCCGACCCGGCGACGCTGACGGTCGTCGCGCCGGTGGAACTCGAGCACGGCCAGAAGTATCCGGTGATCCTCGTGGTGCAGCGCAAGGACGCGCGCTGCACGCGGTAACACGCACCGCCTGCGACGCGCGCAGCCCTCACGGGCCGGGCCGCCATCGCCTAGAATTCGATCAGCACGGCGACACGACCGCCGCCGCAATTCGATGCCGCCCGCACCATCCGTGCGTGCGGCACACGGAGACCGCCATGACCGAACTGTCGACAGCGCCCGATCACGTCGATTACGAAGGCTTCGAGATCCATGTGGTGCCGGGCCTCGTCCCCGGCAGCGATGCGCGCTACACCTACACAGGCTATGTCTGCCATCCGGGCGTGAACCCCGCGCTGCCGGATCATGCCGTGCCGTTCCATGCGGACGGCGAAGAAAGCTTCGCGAGCGTCGAGGAAGCGGTGCATGAAGCCGTGCACATCGGCAAGACCATCATCGACGGCACGCATCCGGACCTGTCCGTTCTATCGCTCGTGACACACGGCTACTGAGCCGGTCGAGCACGCCGCTGCCGTTGCGTCCGGCACGCGCCGCGCGTGCGCAATCGTCGTGCCCGCATGGTCACGTGTCATGTCACATCGCGTCGCGATGCGCGCCGGAAGCCCCGCCGAATCGCCATCCTCCGCGAATCGGCACATCGCGCTTCGCGTGCTATGCGTTTGTCCCGATAACGCGCCGCGCGCAGACGCCTATCATTTTTTTATCGTCACCCTCCGGCACTCCCCCATGCCTTCTCTTCCCTGCCCGGGCGTCGACCGGCTGCGCATTGCCGCGCTGGTCGCCGCCGTCATGCTTGCCGCCTGCACGATCACACCGCCCCCGTCGCTGCGCTCGATCCTGACGATTCCGTCGGTCATCCGCAGCGCGAATCGCGACCAGTACCGCGTGGAAGTCGCGCAGTGCGTCGCCGAGCACAATCCGTCCGCCGTGTCGCACGGGATGCCGCAGGCGATGCTGCGCTCGCTCGTCGTCGTCGCGTTCACCGTCGATCGCAGCGGCCAGCTCGTCAACGCATCCGTCTATCGCAGCAACGGCGACAGTGAAGCGGAAGCGCTCGCGCTCGCGTCGCTGCGCCGCTCGGCGCCACTGCCGCCACCGCCGTCGAAACTGCTGGACGGCAATGGCCGGCTCGAGATGATGGAAGGCTGGCTGTTCAACGACGACGGCCACTTCCAGTTGCAAAGCACCGCATCCGCGCAGGCGCAATCGATCGACTGAGCCCGCGCCCGCCCGCGATTGCCGCCATGTCGCGGCGCTGGCTATAATTTGGTTCATCGCAGGAAACCGTGGAGGGTTTGAGAGCGATTGCGTAACCTGACGCCTGACTTTAAGGACGTCAGGAGAGGTAATTGCTCGATCGCAAGGCACTTCAGGCACTGGGCTGCTGGACAGGTTACCGGCTGGAGCGTGTGGAATGGCCGGAAGGCGAAGGTCGTACGCTGTCGCTGTATTTAAAGCCGGTCAGCAAGATCATGTACTGCGAGCAATGTGGGGCACGCTGCCAGCAGATCCACGAGACGACGGTTCGTCGGGTGCGTGACTTGCCGCTATTCGAATACCGGGTGGTGTTGCATGTGCCTCGTCGCCGGGTCTGGTGCGAACGCTGCGGCGGCCCGCGACTGGAGAAGCTGGCGTGGTTGGGCCGTTACCAGCGAGTGACGGAGCGCTTCGCCAAGGCTTGCGAGAAACTGCTGCAAGCGGCCAGCGTACAGGCGGTGGCGGCCTTCTACGATCTGGGCTGGCACACGGTCAAATCGATCGACAAGATGCGCCTGCGGGCGCGCGTGAGCGAGCCCGATTGGTCAACGATCCGCTATCTGGCGATGGACGAGTTCGCGCTGCATAAAGGTCATCGCTACGCCACGGTGGTGGTCGACCCGATCAGCCGGCAAGTACTCTGGATCGGACCGGGACGCTCGCGTGAGACGGCCCGGGCCTTCTTCGAACAGCTTCCCGAAGGCGCGGCCAAGCGTATCGAAGCGGTCGCGATCGACATGACCACGGCCTATGAACTCGAAATCAGGGAACAGTGTCCGCAGGCGGAAATCGTCTTCGACCTGTACCACGTGGTGGCCAAGTATGGCCGCGAAGTGATCGATCGGGTGCGGGTCGATCAGGCCAATCAACTCCGACATGACAAGCCAGCCCGCAAGGTTCTGAAGTCCAGCCGCTGGCTGTTGCTGCGCAACCGCCACAACCTCAAGCCGGATCAGGCCGTGCACCTGAAGGAATTGCTGGCGGCCAATCAGGCGCTGTTATGCGTCTACGTGTTACGCGACGAGCTCAAGCGGCTCTGGTTCTACCGAAAGCCGGCCTGGGCGCAAAAGGCTTGGGAACAATGGTTCGAGCAGGCTCAGCAAAGTGGGATCGCGGCCCTGCAAAAGTTCGCCGAGCGTCTGCAGGACTACTGGCACGGCATCGTGACTCGCTGCCGCCATCCGCTCAATACCAGCATCGTTGAAGGCATCAACAACACCATCAAGGTCATCAAGCGTCGAGCTTACGGGTACCGCGACGACGAATACTTCTTCCTTAAGATTCGCGCCGCGTTCCCCGGTAATCCTCGATGAACCTATAATTTTCCGCAATCGCGCGGCCACCCTCCCGCGCGCGTTCGCGCGCCGCACCCGGCGTGCGAGCCGACCACGCCGGCACCGGGCGGCGGCGACCTATCCGTCTCCATCGTCGACCGGCGGGTGACGTCCGCGCCACGCCGCGCGTCCACGCCGCCGCCTCATCCGCTCGGCCGCTCCCGGCAGGCGTCCGCCTGCCCGAGCGCTCACCCGGCCGACCGCCCAACGACAAAACGGAGACATCCATGTCCGCATCTCCCCCGGCCGTTGCACACGCAACCGGTTCGGCCGGCGCCGTCAGCCACCGGCGCATCGTGTTCGCGAGCTTCATCGGCACCGCGATCGAGTTCTACGACTTCTACGTGTACGCGACCGCCGCGGCACTCGTCATCGGCCCCGTGTTCTTTCCGCACGGCTCCGCGACCGCCCAGGCGCTGTCCGCATTCGTCACGTTCGGCATCGCGTTCATCGCGCGGCCGATCGGCTCGTTCCTGTTCGGCCACTTCGGCGACCGCCTCGGCCGCAAATCGACGCTCGTCGCGTCGCTGCTCGTGATGGGCGTGTCCACCACCGCGATCGGCTTCGTGCCCGGCTACGACACGATCGGTGCGCTCGCACCGGTGCTGCTGTGCGTGCTGCGCTTCGGCCAGGGGATCGGCCTCGGCGGCGAATGGGGCGGTGCGGCGCTGCTCGCGACCGAGCACGCGCCGCAAGGCAAGCGCGGCTGGTTCGGGATGTTCCCGCAGCTGGGCCCGTCGGTGGGCTTCCTGATGTCGAACGGGTTGTTCTTCGCGCTCGCGCTGTCGCTGTCCGACGAACAATTCCGCAGCTGGGGCTGGCGCATCCCGTTCCTCGTCAGCGCGGTGCTCGTCGCGCTCGGCCTGTACGTGCGGCTGAAGATCACCGAGACGCCGGCGTTCCAGGCCGCACTCGAGCGCAACGAGCGCGTGCGCGTGCCGGTCGCGACGCTCGTCTCGCAACACTGGCAGCCGACGCTGCTCGGCGCGCTCGCGATGGTGGTCTGCTACACGCTGTTCTATATCTCGACGGTGTTCTCGCTGTCGTACGGCGTGTCGACGCTGCATATTCCGCGCCAGAGCTTTCTCGGCCTGCTGTGCTTCGCGGTCGTGTTCATGGGGCTCGCGACGCCGCTGTCGGCGTGGGCCTCCGACCGCTTCGGCCGCAGGCCGGTGCTGGTCGTCGGCGCGATCGCCGCGCTCTCGTCCGGCTTCGCGATGGAGCCGCTGCTCGGCAGCGGCTCGATGCCGCTCGTCGCGTTGTTTTTGACGCTGGAGCTGTTCCTGATGGGCGTGACGTTCGCGCCGATGGGCGCGCTGCTGCCCGAATTGTTCCCGACCAACGTGCGCTATACGGGCGCGGGCGTCGCGTACAACCTCGGCGGGATCCTCGGCGCGTCGATCGCGCCGTACATCGCGCAGCTGCTCGCCGCGCGCGGCGGCCTGTCGTGGGTCGGCGGCTACGTGTCGGTTGCGGCGGCAATCAGCCTGGTCGGCGTGCTGCTGATGCGCGAAACCCGCGACGCATCGCTCGTCTGAGCCCTCGGGGCGCCCCGGGTTGTGCGGCGGGGGCCGCCGCTTACGTTCGATCCGGGGGCGCCGTCACGCACCCCGGGCTCCCTCCGCTGAAGGAGCCGCCGCAATGGACCTCCGCCTCGACAACGCCGACCTCGTCCTGATCCTGGCGCTCGCGCCGGGTGGCGCCCTGCTGCTCGCGGCGCGCTTCCGGCCGAAAACCTGGCGCGGCCTCCTGTTCGAGGTGCTTCTCGCCAACCTGGCCGCCGTCGCCGCGGTGATGACGGTCGAAGCGCTGCTCGCCTGAACGCGCGGCCCGCTTCCCCCGGGCCGGTTCATGCCAATAGCGGGCTCGCGCTGGCCCTAGGCCGTCAGCCGGTCACGCAGCGCGCCATAGGCCGGCCCGACCGCATCGATCGCATCGAGTGCCTGCGCAACCGACGGCGGCGCGCCCGGTTCGCCGATCGACAGTGCGTTCGGCGCGCCGCCGATGCCGCAATGGTGACGCGACGTCGCGACGAAAATCATCACGGTCGGCCGCTGCAGCGCGTGCGCCATATGCACGAACCCGGTATCGACTCCCACCACGAGCGCGGCCCGGCCGATGGCCGCACCCAGTTCGCGCACCGACATCGCCGGCAGCACGATCGCGCCCGACGCACGCGCGGCAATGTCCTGCGCAGCGTCGTGTTCGGCTGCCGATCCCCACGGCACGAGCACGCGCACGCCGCGCGCCATCATCTGCGTAGCCAGCGCGGCCCAGTGGTCGGCGGGCCATTGTTTGTCCGGATTGGACGTGGCGTGAAACAGCAGCATGAACGGCGCGCCGTCGGTCACGGCGGGCGGCAGGCTCGCATCCTGCGGCGGGACGATCCCGTAAGCGGCGCTGCCCTCGGGGACATAGCCGAGCGCCTCGCCGGCGCTCACGCGCATCCCGTGCCACGCGTCGCAGTCCGGCCGCGGGCCGAAGCGATGCGAGTAGGCGAAGCGGGCACCCGCCTCGCCGAGATCCTGAGTCTGATAGCCGACGCGGCGCGCGGCACGCGCGAGTGCCGAGATGATCGCGCTCTTGTAGACGCCGTGCAGGTCGATGACCGCATCGTAGCGGTGCGCGCGCAGCGCGCCGATCGACGCCGAGATCGCCTTCAGGTCGCCGCCGTTCCGGAGCTTCTTGAACCGCCGCAACGGCGCGCAAAGCACCTTGCTCACACCCGGATGCCAGCGCACGACCTCGGCGCACGATTCGTCGACGGCCCAGTCGACCGTTACGCCCGGAAAGGCACGGTGGAGGTCCGCGACGACAGGCAGCGTCTGGACGACGTCGCCGAGCGACGTCACTTTCACGATGAGGATGCGTTTCACTTTTCTTATGATGAATGGGGTGGGCCGGCCATTTGGTGATGCTAACGACGGTTGCCGCGTTGATACATTACGCTGACATTACATTTGCAACAAAGTGCGACGCTTTGGTGAGGATTTGTCGAGCCCCGGTTGCATCAGGTTCTTTTTATAATGCGCTCTTTGCCCTCCCGGCTTCCGCCGATGCAACGCCCCGCCCTTCCTCCCCTGCTTTCCGGGTTGTTTCCCGCCCTCACCCGCCGCTCGCTGCGGATCTGGCGCCAGTACGGCGTGTTCTGGCTCGGCGCGATCGCCGTGGGCCTCGCGGCCGTGCTGTACGCGCGGCTGATCGACTGGGGCTACGACACGTTCCGCACGATGCGCGACCACGCCGCGTGGCTGCCGCTGCTGCTGACGCCGTCGATCGCCGCCGCGTCGGCATGGCTCACGCGCCGCTTCTTCCGCGGCGCCGAAGGCAGCGGGATCCCGCAGGTCATTGCGACGCTGCATGCGAGCCCGGGCGCGTTCGGCGCGCGGCTGCTGACCCTGCGCATCCTGTTCGGCAAGGTCCTGATCTCGTTCATGGGCATTCTCGGCGGCTTCACGATCGGACGCGAAGGCCCGACCGTGCAGGTCGGCGCGGCGCTGATGTTCAACCTGCGGCGCTTCTACCCGCGCTCGAACGCGCAGATCGAACGACAGCTCGTACTCGCCGGCGCGGCGGCCGGCCTGTCGGCCGCGTTCAATACGCCGCTCGCCGGGATCGTGTTCGCGATCGAGGAGCTGACCCGCAGCTTCTCCGCCCGCGCAAGCGGCGTGCTGATCACCGCGATCATCCTCGCCGGTGTCGTCGCGTTGGGCCTGAACGGCAACTACACGTACTTCGGCACGATCGACGCCGGCCAGCATTTCCCGAAGATGCTTGCCGTCGCCGTGCTCGTCACCGCGCTCGTGACCGGCGTTGCGGGCGGCCTCTTCAGCTGGCTCCTGCTCAATACCGGGCGCTGGCTGCCCGCGCGCCTGCTCGGCCTGTATCGCGAGCGCCCGATCGCGTTCGCGGCGCTGTGCGGTTTCGTGATCGCCGTCGTCGGTCTCGTGTCGGGCGGGACGACGTTCGGCAGCGGCTATGCCGAGGCGCGCGGCCTGCTCGACGGCCATGAACGGCTGTCGGTGCTCTATCCGTTCCTGAAGATGGTGTCGATGGTCGCGTCGTACCTGCCGGGCATTCCGGGCGGGATCTTCGCGCCGTCGCTGTCGATTGGCGCCGGGTTCGGCAACCTGCTGCACCTCGTGTTCGGCGACATGAGCCTGCCGATGCTGATCGCGCTCGCGATGGTCGGCTACCTCGCGGCGGTCACGCAGTCGCCGATCACGTCGTTCGTGATCGTGATGGAGATGATCAACGGTCACGCGCTCGTGATTTCGCTGATGGCGACCGCGCTGGTGTCGAGCCGGATGGCGCGCTTCTTCGCGCCGCGCTCTACGAAACACCTCGCGCAGCGCTATCTCGGCCGCCGCGGCCCGCTGAACCCGCCGCGGCGCCGCGGTTGCGGCCCGGCGTCGTCGAGCCACAGGAGCGGCGCCGCGGCCCGCCGATCCGCTCGACCGCTGCGCGAACGGGACAGTGGCGAGCCGCAGCCCGGCGGCCGGCAACGCGCCACGCCCACGCCGCGCGACGTCGCACGACGACGGACCCGTCCGCTTCCGGCGCGACCGCTTCCGGCACGACTCCTTCCGGCACGAGCGGCCCGGCGCAGACGGGCCCGCGTACCCCTCAGTAGATCACCACCGGCGCGGGCCGATAGTAGACGGGCCGCGCCGGCACGACGATACAGCCGGCGAGCGTGATCGCGACGAGCACAATGGCAAGGGCGGTTCGTTTCATCGCGCGCCTCCGTCAGGCCCAATGGCCGCGCGTCCAGAACCAGTTCGGGCCGCGCTGATCCCAGTGGCCCGGCACCCAGTGCATGCCGATACGCTCGGTTTCCCAGCGGCCGCCGATCCAGACGTAGCGGCCATGATCCCAGTGCCAGTGACCGCGCTCCCACACATAGCCGACGCGTGCGTCGGGCACGACCTCGTAACGCACCGGCGGCGGCGCGTTCGGCGCGACGACGACGATTTCCTCGGCGGGCGCGGCCACCGGTTCGGCGACGAGCATCCGGCCCGACTGCACCATCACCGGCGTACCGACGAGGATTTCGTCGGCGCGTGCGGCGAGCGGCGCGGCGACGGCTGACAGGCCCGCGGCGAACAGTACGAGCGAAACGATACGGCGTTGAACGGTAGAGACAGCCATCACGACCTCCTGATTGACAAATGACGCGAGCGTATTCGTTCAATGCGGGAGATCGACCAACGGCCGACAGACGCCGTGTTACGGCGCGCCCGAAAGTGCAACAGGGCGTAAGACGCGCACGGCGGCAGGCGCCACCGTGCGGGGGGACAGACAGCGGTCAGGCTTGCGGAATCTCGATCTTCACTTCGAGGACTTCGAGATCGTCCTGGCGCTCGAGGCTCACGCGGATGTCATCGTTCGAAATATGGACGTACTTCGAGATGACCGCGACCAGCTCCTTCTGCAGCGCCGGCAGGTAATCGGCCGGCGGCCGGCCGCCGACCCGCTCGTGCGCGATGATGAGCTGCAGGCGCTCCTTCGCGACCGATGCGGACTTCTTCTTCTCGCCGAGGAGAAACGAAAGGATGGACATGGGCGGCCTCCGTTACTTGCTGCCGAAGAGGCGCTGCAGCAGGCCCGGCTTCTGATAATCGGTGAAGCGCAGCGGCTTGTCCTCGCCGAGGAAGCGCGCGACGACGTCCTTGTACGCTTCCGCGACGTCGGTGCCGTCGATGTGCACGGCCGGCAAACCCTGGTTCGATGCGTGCAGCACGGCTTCCGATTCCGGCACCACGCCGATCAGCTTGATGCGCAGGATCTCGCTGATGTCCTCGAGCGACAGCATTTCGCCTTCGCTCACGCGCTTCGGGCTGTAGCGCGTGATCAGCAGGTGTTCCTTGATCGGATCCTTGCCTTCGGCCGCGCGCTTCGTCTTCGACGACAGGATGCCGAGAATGCGGTCCGAGTCGCGCACCGACGACACTTCCGGGTTCGTGACGATCAGCGCTTCGTCCGCGAAGTACATCGCGTGCAGCGCGCCCGCCTCGATACCGGCCGGCGAGTCGCAGACGATGTATTCGAAGTCCATCGCGACCAGGTCGTTCAGCACCTTCTCGACGCCGTCACGCGTGAGCGCATCCTTGTCGCGCGTCTGCGATGCCGGCAGGATGAACAGGTTCTCGCACTTCTTGTCCTTGATCAGCGCCTGGTTCAGGTTCGCTTCGCCCTGGATCACGTTGACGAGGTCATACACCACGCGACGCTCGCAGCCCATGATGAGATCGAGGTTGCGCAGGCCGACGTCGAAGTCGATCACGGCCGTCTTGTGGCCGCGCAGCGCGAGGCCGGACGCGAAGCTCGCGCTGGTCGTCGTCTTGCCCACGCCGCCCTTGCCCGAAGTCACCACGATGATTTTTGCCATTTACCCAATACCCTGTGTTCGTCAATGAGAGCCGATCGACCCGGAGCGTGCCGCGTGAATCACGTCAGGCGCAGCGGTTCGATCATCAGTTTTTCCTCTTCGAGCCGGATCTGCACCGATTTGCCCAGTATGTCGGCGGGCAACGGGTTCTCGGTCGTTCGATAGATACCCGCGATCGAAATCAGTTCCGGCTCGAGACACGTGCAGAAAATGCGCGCGTCGTGATTGCCGTGCACGCCCGCGAGTGCGCGGCCGCGCAACGGCGCGTAGATGTGGATGTTGCCTTCCGCGATGATCTCGGCGCCGTGACTGACCGGCGCCAGCACCACGAGGTCTCCTTTCGCGTAAATCTGCTGGCCCCGAACGCAGCGGCCGATCGATCACCAGCGTCTGGCCGCCCGCCGCAACCGGTCGTCGGCCAGGTTCCGGCGCCGGTTCGGCTGCCGCGGCAGCGGCGGCGCCGCGACGGGCGCCGGCTCCGCTTCGTCGCCGCTTCGCGGCCGACACGCGGCGATCGCGCGCCTCGAGCAACGGCAGGCCGGCTCCCCCCCAGCCTGCGTGGCCAGCGCGACGACGCCACCGGGCGCATCCGCACGTCGTTCAGCATCTGGCGGATGTCGGCGAGCGCGACGCGTTCGCCGTCCGCGAGGCGGCGGACGTCGATCGCGACGACATCGTCGGCGAAAAACTCGGGAGTCGCTTCGAAGCGCTTGACCAGTTCGGTACGCAACGCGTCGAGATCGGTCGTCTTCACGGTGAACAGCAACGTATCGACCGATCCGCTGCGCAGCTCGAAGAATGGCGATTTTTTAAGCGACATGGACACTCTGCAAAAAATTTTTGCGTATTTTACAGGCGTCCACGCGTGCGGCCATTATTTTTGGGGAGCCGGGGGGGCGACCGTCGCGGCGAGCGCGCAACCGGCAGGCGGGCAGTCGGGCGGGCGGCCGGGCTTTCATCACGCCGTGCGGCCCGCGCATTCATGCGTCAGGGTGTGTTGAAGTGCGACACGAACAACGACTTCATCGCGCCGGGCATCCGCGCGATCGGCGCATGCTCGCCCGTGTTGCCGAAGCCCGCGCGTTCGTAGAACCGGATCGCGTTGCGGTTCGCATCGGCGATCCATGCGTAGACGTCCCGCGCCCCGCGTTCGGCCAGCCACGCGGTAGCCGTTTCCAGCAACAGCACGCCGCCGCGCAGGTGGCGGACCGCGTGCGCGACCCACAGCTCGCTGACGAACGCGCGCCGCTCGGGCGTCGTGTCGAAATACGCGCCGATCATGCCGGCCGGATGGCCTTCGGTGTACAGCAGGAAAGTCGTCGACTCGTCGGACGCGGCACGCAGCGCGGCGATGGCCGCCGCCGCGTCGGAATCGACGTTCAGCAATTCGGCCTCCGGCGCTTCACCGGGCGCGTAGGGCTCACGCAGCGATGCGGCGCGGAGTTCGCGATACACGCCGCCCTGATCGGCAGCGATACGACGAACGGTCAAGGTCGAACTCATGCAGGCACAGCCCCCTTCGGACAGCAAGTTACTAGCTTCAACCGAAAGCGGGGCATGAGTCAAATCGTAATTTTCAAATGCCAGCGCGGATCGAAAGGCAGCACGCGTCGCGCACGCGCGGGTGTGCGGGTGCAGCATCGACGCGTCGACGGGCCGCGACGCATGGCAGTCCGAACGGCGAAGTCGGACGCGTCGCCCCGCTCGCCTTGTCATGCGTGGCATTCATGTGGTCAGGGTCCGACGTTACCCTGCAGCAGCGCCGTAATGATCCGTAATATATGTATCCCAAAAAGCCGCGCCGCCACGCGATGTCGCGTCGCATTTATTGCATTGCAACATTCGTTGCGGACCGCGCCACCGGATACTCGCGCGTGTGGCCTCACGTATTCATCCGACGAGAATACCGGCTGCGCGAGCGGATCGGGCCCGCTCCGGCCTGTTTCAATCACCGTGGCGCAGGCCGCTCCCGGCCCGCGTCCTGCACGGCCTGCCGTTTGGAGTTGCCCGCCTAGCGGCGGGGTTTGGAAAGCGCGCGCGACGGTCGTATAACTGGCACAACCGGACCACCGATCCGGTGCCGCGCGCCGTGCCGCGGACCCACGACGATTCGACCGACGACAAGCGCGTCACTCGGCCGCCGCACCGCACACGCGGGAGCCGGCCCCGAAAAGGAGGGAGACAATGGCAATGACCGACGCATCGGCCTCGGGCTGGTCGGATGGCAAACGTTATCTGTGGCTGCTCGGCGCGGTGACGATCACGCTGCCGATCCTCTCGGCCAAGCTCGCGCTGTCGACGGGCCTCCACGTGTTCTGGTGGTTCGGCCCGCTGTTCGCGTTCGGCGTGATCCCGGTCCTGGACACGCTGATCGGCGACGATCGCGACAATCCGCCCGAAGCCGTCGTCCTGCATCTCGAACGCGAGCGCTACTACCGCTACATCGTCTATCTCGCGACGCTGGTCGAATACATCGCGTTCTTCATGTGCGTGCGGATCGTCGGCACGCATGCGCTCGCGTGGTACGACTACGTCGGCTTCGCCCTGTCGCTCGGCGCCGCGACGGGCATCTCGATCAACACCGCGCACGAACTCGGGCACAAGACCAGCCGCTTCGAGCGCTGGCTCGCGAAAGTCACGCTCGCGCCGGTGGCGTACGGGCACTTCTTCGTCGAGCACAACCGCGGCCATCACGTGCGCGTCGCGACGGCCGAGGATCCGGCGAGCGCGCGCTACGGCGAATCGTTCTGGGCCTTCCTGCCGCGCACGGTGACGGGCAGCATCCGCTCGGCGTGGCGGCTCGAGAAGGCACGCCTCGAGCGGCTCGGGCATTCGCCGTGGACCTGGCGCAACGAGGTGCTGCACGCGTGGGCGATGACCGTCGTCGTGTGGGCCATCGCGATCGCGATGGCCGGCAAGATCGTGATCCCGTTCCTCGTGATCCAGGCCGTGTACGGCGCGTCGCTGCTCGAAGTCGTCAACTACGTCGAGCACTACGGGCTCGGCCGCCGCAAGCTGCCGAGCGGCCGCTACGAGCGCTGCACGCCGCAGCATTCGTGGAACAGCAATCACGTCGTCACCAACCTGTTCCTGTACCAGTTGCAGCGGCACGCCGACCATCACGCGAACCCGACGCGCTCGTACCAGGCGCTGCGACACTTCGACGACTCGCCGCAACTGCCGGCCGGTTACGCGACGATGATCCTGTTCGCCTATGTGCCGCCGCTCTGGTATCGCGTGATGAATCCGCGTGTCGTCGCGCACTATGGCGGCAACATGGCGCAATCGAACATCAAGCCATCGATCCGCGCTCGCGTGCTCGCGCAGTATTCGGCCGCGGGGTGACGCAGGACGGCGCGGTTGCGGTTGCGGTTGCGGTTGCGGTTGCGGTTGCGGTTGCGGTTGCGGTTGCGGTCGGCAATATCGTCACGCGGCCTGCGGCAGCCTGAACACTGCGACCGCGTGCCGCAGCGCGCTCGCCTGCTCGGCCAGCGCCTGCGTCGCCGCCGACGCCTGTTCGACCAGCGCCGCATTGCGCTGCGTCGCTTCATCCATCTGCGTGACCGCGACGTTCACCTGCTGGATGCCGCCGCTTTGCTCCTGCGAAGCGGACGAGATCTCGCCGACGATCGACGTGACCCGCTGCACCGCGCCGACGATCCCGTGGATCGATTCGCCCGCGCGCGCGATCAGCACGGCGCCCTCGTCGACCCGCCGCGTCGATTGCTCGATCAGCGCCTTGATCTCCTTCGCAGCGGCCGCGCTGCGCTGCGCGAGCGTGCGCACCTCCGACGCGACGACCGCGAAGCCGCGCCCCTGCTCGCCCGCGCGCGCCGCCTCGACGGCCGCGTTCAGCGCGAGGATGTTGGTCTGGAATGCGATGCCGTCGATGACCGCGATGATCTCGCCGACCTTCGCCGCGCTGGCGGCAATCCCGCTCATCGTGCCGACCGCGTCCGTCATCACGCCACCGCCCGCGGACGCGATGTCCGATGCGTCGCGTGCGAGCTGCGCCGCATGCTGCGCGTGTTCGGCCGACTGGCGCACGATGCCCGTCAGTTCGGTCATGCTGGCCGCGGTTTCCTCGAGCGACGCAGCCTGCGCCTCGGTGCGCGACGACAGGTCGTGATTGCCCGCCGCGATCTGCGCGCTCGCGGTCGCGACGGCTTCGGCATGCGTACGCACCTCGAGCACGACACCCGACAGGCTCGCCTGCATCGTCTTCAATGCGCGCAGCAGATCGGCGATCTCGTCGCGGCCGGCCGCGTCGACGTCGCGCGTCAGGTCGCCGCCGGCCACCGCCTGTGCACAGGCCACGGCGCGATCGAGCGGCCGCAGGATCGCGCGGCTGAACAGGAACGCACCGATCATCGCGATGCCGAGCACGATCAGCATCAGCACGACGCTCGCCGCGTCGCGTGACGCGCATCGCGGCTCGCTTGCGCCGACACGGCAGCACTCTCGTCGGCGATCGCCTTCGCCGCGCGCTCGAGCAGCGCGGCGGGCGCCCGGTCGACGCCCGCCACGGCCGCGTCCCGGCCGTCGGCTCGAAGCGCGGCCTTGAACGCGTCGAACCCGCGCCGGTAGCCGTCGCCCATCGCCGCATGCGCGGCATGAACTGCTCGACGAGCGTCCGGCTCTCTCCGGGCGGCAGCTCGCCGACGAGTTGCGCGGCCAGCGTGTCTACCGTGCGCTCGCGCGTCTGGAATGCCTGCCAGTACTTGTCCAGCTTGTCGGGCTGCTTGCCGCGCAGCAGCGTGTCCTTCCATTCCTGCACCTGCAGCTTGAACTGCACGAGCGTGGCCGATACGAGCCGTTCGTCGGCAACGTGCGTCTGCACGTCGTTCGCGAACGTGTCGATCGAGCGATTGAGAATGCGGATGCCGTACAGCGCGCCGCAGAACATCAGCAGCAGCGCAATGGCGAATGCGAGGGGAATCTTGTAGCTCAGCTTCATGGGACCTTGGATCGTCGGAGAACGGCGACCGCGCACAAAGCGCGAGCCGCCGACCGCTCTGTTAACGGCGCGCGAGGTCAAGGCTGAAGCGGGCAAACGGCGGCGGGAACCGTGCGGGTCGAGCACGAAGCCCGTGGCGATCCGTGGGCGGCGGGAACCGAGGCAACAACGCCCAAGCGGGTGCCGGCCGATCGGTACGCGCGCGTACCGCACATCGCATCCACGCTCGCCACCGGGCGACCAAAACGAAAAACCCCGTGATCCTTCCGGATCACGGGGCTTCGTATTTTGGCGGAGAGGGTGGGATTCGAACCCACGGTACGGGGAAACCGTACGCCTGATTTCGAGTCAGGTACATTCGACCACTCTGCCACCTCTCCTTCCTTGCTGCTTCATTTCCCGGTTGGTCGTGTCCGGGAAAGAAAAGATTATAGAACGATCTCTTCGGAACTCACAAGCGTTTTTTGCAAAATTTTTTGCGAGCCCGTCGAAGACCGATCGCGCAGCGATCTCACGACGCCTGCGCAGGCGCTTCGATTCGCTCCATGCCGCCCATGTACGGACGCAGCGCCTCGGGCACCGTGACCGAACCGTCGGCATTCTGGTAGTTCTCCAGCACTGCGACGAGCGTGCGGCCGACCGCGAGGCCGGAGCCGTTCAGCGTATGCACGAGTTCCGGCTTGCCCTGCGCGTTGCGGAAACGCGCCTGCATCCGCCGCGCCTGGAACGCCTCGGTGTTCGAGCAGCTCGAGATCTCGCGATAGGTGTTCTGCGCGGGCAGCCACACTTCGAGGTCGAACGTCTTCGCGGCCGAGAAGCCCATGTCGCCCGTGCACAGCGTGATCACGCGGTACGGCAGGCCGAGCTTCTGCAGGATCGCCTCCGCGTGGCCGACCATCTCGTCGAGTGCCGCATACGACGCGTCCGGCGCGACGACCTGCACCATCTCGACCTTGTCGAACTGGTGCTGGCGGATCATCCCGCGCGTGTCGCGGCCATACGAGCCGGCTTCCGAGCGGAAGCACGGCGAATGCGCGGTCAGCTTGATCGGCAGCGCGGAGCCTTCGACGATCGACTCGCGCACGGTGTTCGTCAGCGAAATCTCGGACGTGGAGATCAGGTACTGCGTGATCGTGTTTTCAGCGCCGCCCTTCTCGACGCGGAACATGTCGTCCGCGAACTTCGGCAGCTGGCCCGTGCCGTACAGGATCTCGGGATTCACGATGTACGGCGTGTACGTCTCGCTGTAGCCGTGCTGCAGCGTGTGCGTGTCGATCATGAACTGCGCGAGCGCGCGGTGCAGGCGTGCGATCGAGCCGCGCAGCATCGTGAAGCGTGCGCCGGCGAGCTTCGCGCCGGTTTCGAAATCGAGGCCGAGCGGCGTGCCGACGTCGACGTGATCCTTCACCTCGAAGTCGAACTGGCGCGGCGTGCCCCAGCGGCGCACTTCGACGTTGTCGGCTTCGTCCTTGCCGACCGGCACGCTTTCGTGCGCGATGTTCGGCATGCCCAGCATCAGGTCGGACAGGCGCGTCTGGATCTCGCCGAGCTTGGCCTCCGACGCCTTCATTTCGTCGCCGATCCCGCCGACTTCGGCCATGACGGCCGACGTGTCCTCGCCCTTCCCCTTCATCGCGCCGATCTGCTTCGACAGGCTGTTGCGGCGCGCCTGAAGCTCTTCGGTACGGGTCTGGATCGCACGGCGTTCCGCTTCGAGGGCGGAGAACGCGGCGACGTCGAGGGTGTAGCCGCGATCGGCGAGGCGCTTCGCGACGCCGTCGAGGTCTTTGCGCAGCAACTGGATGTCGAGCATGGGAGGACTTGGAAAATCGTTGTGTAAGACGGGAATTCTAACGCACCGCGGGGCCGCCACGGCATTGGCCGGATGGACAGTGCCGCAAACGCGCGACGGGCGTGGCAGTATCGCATTGCCGGCCTGCGCGCCCGCAGCCGCCGAAGCGCGCTGCGCGACGCCGCGGCGCAGCGCGCGACAGCCGCCCCGGCCGGGCGCAACGCGGCGGGCAACGCACCCGTCTTCGCATCATCATCACCCGAGGGAACCCGATGGCCATCGAACTGGACAAGGATGTCCGCGACCGCGCGATCGCGTCGCTGCAACGCTATTTCACAGAAAACATGAACGAGCCGATCGGCAACATCCAGGCCGGTGCGCTGCTGCATTTCTTCGTCGAGGAAATCGCGCCGGCAATCTACAACCTCGCGATCGCCGATGCGCAGGCGCGCCTGCACGCACGGGTCGCCGAGCTCGACATCGACTGCCACGAGGAGCCGTTCGAGTACTGGAAGAAGCAGCCGGGCCGCCGGCGCTGACACGCCCCCACGCAGCGCCGGCCGTCGGGCCGCGCGCGGCCGGTCAGTCCTTCTTGCCGGCCTCGCGGTCGAGCTCGCGCAGCCACGCGAGCTTGTCGGCGATCTTCGATTCGAGCCCGCGCGGCACCGGCTTGTACCAGCGCGGTTCGCGCATCCCTTCCGGAAGATACGACTCGCCGGCCGCATAGGCATTCGGCTCGTCATGCGCGTAGCGATACGCGTGGCCGTAGCCGAGTTCCTTCATCAGCTTGGTCGGCGCATTGCGCAGATGCACGGGCACCTCGCGCGACTTGTCCTGCTTCACGAACGCCATCGCCTGGTTGAACGCGTTGTAGCCCGCGTTGCTCTTCGCCGCGCACGCTAGATAGATCACCGCCTGCCCGAGCGCCAGCTCGCCTTCGGGCGAGCCGAGCCGCTCGTAGGTCTCGGCCGCGTCGTTCGCCACCTGCAGCGCGCGCGGATCGGCGAGGCCGATGTCTTCCCACGCCATCCGCACGATGCGCCGCGCGAGATATTTCGGATCCGCGCCGCCGTCGATCATCCGGCAGAACCAGTACAGCGCACCGTCCGGGCTCGAACCGCGCACCGACTTGTGCAGCGCCGAGATCTGGTCGTAGAAGTTGTCGCCGCCCTTGTCGAAGCGCCGCGCGTTCAGCGTCATCGCGCTGCTGACGAACTCGGCATCGATGGTCGTGACCTTGGCGGACGCTGCGGCCGTCTGCGCCTGCTCGAGCAGGTTCAGGAAGCGCCGCGCGTCGCCGTCCGCATAACCGATGAGCGTATCGATCGCCTTGTCGTCGAACGCGAGCCCGTCGAGCGCGATTTCCTGCGCGCGCTTGAGCAGCTGACGCATCTCGTCGTCGTTCAGCGACTGCAGCACGTACACCTGCGCCCGCGACAGCAGCGCCGAGTTGACTTCGAAGCTCGGGTTCTCGGTCGTCGCGCCGATGAAGGTCACGAGCCCCGACTCGACGAACGGCAGCAGCGCATCCTGCTGCCCCTTGTTGAAGCGGTGGATTTCGTCGACGAACAGGATCGTGTGGCGGCCGGTGCGATTCAGCGTGTCCTTCGCCTGCTCCATCGACTCGCGGATGTCCTTCACGCCGCCGAGCACCGCGGACAGCGCGATGAACTCGCAGTCGAACGCGAGCGCGGTGAGGCGCGCGAGCGTCGTCTTGCCGACGCCGGGCGGCCCCCACAGGATCATCGAATGCGGCTTGCCGGATTCGAACGCGAGCCGCAGCGGCTTGCCTTCGCCCAGCAGATGCGTCTGGCCGATCACCTCGGCGAGCGTCTTCGGCCGCAGCGCCTCGGCGAGCGGCCGGCGCGGCTCGACTTGAAACAGGTCGGACATGAACCCTCGCTCCAGATCAAACGATGGCGGCCGAACGGGCCGCCGGACCTGACATTATGACAGCCGCGCGACTGCACCGCCGCGCCTGGTGCTTGGTGCTTGGTGCTTGGTGCTTGGTGCTTGGTGCTTGGTGCTTGGTGCTTGGTGCTTGGTGCTTGGTGCTTGGTGCCTAATGCTTAGTGCCCGCGCCTGCGCCCGATGCCCGCGCCCGATGCCCGCGCCCCAAAACAACACGGGCCTGCCGTCGCCGGCAGGCCCGTGTCGGGAAAACGGCGTGGTGCCGGTCAGCCGTTGATCACGTCCGCGCCCTTCGGCACGACGAACTTGAACGTATCGCTCTTGAGCGGCGGGTTCGTCTGGATGTTCGTGAACGTGAGCAGCGTGACGTTGCCGAACACGTCGTGCAATTCCATCGCCGCGAGCGTGCCGTTGCGGAAGCCGATGCCGATCCGCTGGAATTGCGTGTCCTGCGCCTTCGGCAGCATCTCGAGCCACTCGATGCCGCCCTTCTCGCCGGCATCGCGCAGCGTGTAGTTCTTGTCGAGATCGTTGCTGCCGAACAGGATCGCGGCCGGGCTCGCGCCCAGCGCGCCGTTCAGCTTGCGTTCGGTGACCTGGTTCAGGTCGCGGTCGTACACGTAGAGCTTGTCGCCGTCGGCCTGCAGCACCTGCTGGTACGGCTTCTGGTACGTCCAGATGAACTTGCCCGGACGCGAGAACACGAACGTGCCGCTCGAATTGTCGTTCGGCTTCGGCGCGGCCTGCACGGCGCTCGCGCCCTTGGCCGGTGCCTTGACGATCTGCTGCGTGAAATCGCCTTTCGCCGAGCGCACCTGCGACACGAAGGCCTTCAGCTGCTCGGTGCCGCCCGCGAACGCGTGCGTCGCCGCGAGCATCAGCGATGCGCCGGCGAGCGCCGCGCCGAGCCAGCGCCGCGTCGAACGAAGGGACACTGCGAACGAATGTTGCTGCATATTGCGGTTTTCTCCCTGGGTGGCCGGCGCTGCGGGCGCCGCGGACTCATTCCGCGTCGCGCGCCGGCACAAGAATTTCGCGGTTGCCGCTCGACGACATCGCCGACACGAGCCCCGATTGTTCCATCTGTTCGAGCAGCCGCGCCGCGCGGTTGTAGCCGATCCGCAGATGGCGCTGCACGAGCGAAATCGACGCGCGGCGGTTCTTGATGACGATCTCGACCGCCTGGTCGTACAGCGGATCAGACTCCTCGCCGCCTTCGCCGGTTCCCGCGCCGGCCGAGCCCTCGTCGCCGTCGGCCGTGCCGCCTTCGAGCAGCCCTTCGACGTAGTTCGGCTCGCCCTGCTCCTTGAGCTTCTCGACGACGCGATGCACTTCGTCGTCGGCGACGAACGCGCCGTGCACGCGCACCGGCAGCCCGGTGCCCGGCGGCAGGTACAGCATGTCGCCCATCCCGAGCAGCGATTCGGCGCCCATCTGGTCGAGAATCGTGCGCGAGTCGATCTTCGACGACACCTGGAACGCGATCCGCGTCGGCACGTTCGCCTTGATCAGGCCGGTAATCACGTCGACGGACGGACGCTGCGTCGCGAGGATCAGGTGGATGCCGGCCGCGCGCGCCTTCTGCGCGATCCGCGCGATCAGTTCCTCGACCTTCTTGCCGACGACCATCATCAGGTCGGCCAGCTCGTCGATCACGACGACGATGTTCGGCAGGCGGCCGAGCGGTTCAGGATCGTCCGGCGTCAGGCTGAACGGATTCGGAATCTTTTCCTCGCGCTTCGCCGCGTCGTCGATCTTGTTGTTGTAGCCCGCGAGGTTGCGCACGCCGAGCTTGCTCATCAGCTTGTAGCGGCGCTCCATCTCCGCGACGGTCCAGTTCAGCGCGTGGCCGGCCTGGCGCATGTCGGTGACGACCGGGCACAGCAGGTGCGGAATGCCTTCGTAGACGCTCATTTCGAGCATCTTCGGATCGATCAGGATCAGGCGCACCTGCTCGGCGGTGGCCTTGTACAGCAGCGACAGGATCATCGCGTTGATCCCGACCGACTTGCCCGAACCGGTCGTGCCGGCCACCAGCAGATGCGGCATCTTCGCGAGGTCCGCGCATACCGGCTTGCCGCCGATGTCCTTGCCGAGGCTCAGCGTCAGCGCCGACGACGCGGCCGCATAGACTTCCGAGCCGATGATCTCGGACAGGTGGACCGTCTGGCGGCGCTGGTTCGGCAGCTCGAGCGCCATGTAGTTCTTGCCGGGGATCGTCTCGACCACGCGGATCGACACGAGCGACAGCGAACGCGCGAGATCCTTCGCGAGGTTGACGATCTGGCTGCCCTTCACGCCGGTGGCCGGCTCGATCTCGTAGCGGGTGACGACCGGGCCCGGATACGCAGCGACGACGCTCGCCTCGACACCGAAGTCCTTCAGCTTTTTCTCGATCAGGCGCGACGTGAATTCGAGCGTATCGGCGGAAATCGCTTCCTGCGTCTTCGGCGCGGGATCGAGCAGCGACACCGGCGGCAGCGTCGAATCGCCCGGCAGGTCGGTGAAGAGCGGCACCTGGCGCTCGCGCTCGACACGCTCGGACTTCGCCGGCGTGACGACCGGCGGCACGATCGTCACGGGTTCGTGATCCTCGATGCGCACACGCTCCTCTTCGACCTTGCCTTCGCGGCGCACGGCCGCGGCCTCGCCGAGCTTGCGGTCGCGCTCGGCCTCGCGGCGCAGCTTAGCGACGTTGACGGCGGACAGGATCGCCCCGCCCACGCGCTCGGCGACCGACAGCCACGAGAAGCGGAAATACAGCGACAGGCCGATCGCGAGCAGGATCAGCAGCAGCAGCGTGCCGCCGGTGAAGCCGAACGCGTGCGACATCGCGCCCGCCACGGCCTCGCCGATCACGCCGCCCGGTGCGCGCGGCAGCTGCACCTTCAGCGACCACATGCGCAGCGCCTCGATGCCGTCGCACGCGAGCACGACGAGCACGAACGCCAGGATCTCGGTGAGCCAGCCGATCGGCCGCTCGGGTTCGTCGGCGACCGCCTCGTGGCGCGTGATGCGCCGGTAGTTGACCGCGATGCGCCGCCCGAGCGGCACGATCAGCCAGTAGGCCGACAGGCCGAACAGCAGCAGGATGATGTCGGCCGTCCACGCGCCGACGCGGCCCGCCCAGTTCGAGATGTGGTCCACCTGCGCGGCGTGCGTCCAGCTCGGATCGCGCCGGCTGTAGCTCAACAGGGCCATCACCAGAAAAGCGCAGAGCGCGACCTGGAGAATCCAGCGGATCTCCGTGAGGAGCTTCGACATCCGGTGCGGCAACGCCTGTGCCTGGGCGGAATAAGGAGCTTTTGCCATGAATCCGTATAAAGAGGACGGGCCGCGCGCCCGCCTGTCGTTCGATCGCGCTTATTGTAAACGCTGCACCGGGGCGCCAAGTGTAAATGACGGTTACATAAGAGGGTCGGGGCGGCCGAAGTCGATACCCGCGCATGCGATCCGGCCCGCCGGTCGGCCCGTGACGCCGGGCCGCGGCAATGCGCCGCCACGGGCCGCAGCCGCCCGCGCCCCGCCCGCCCAACCTGCCCCGCGGCTGCGGGCGCCCCACCGAGAAACGCTATCGCCACGATTGAAACTCTCGTTCGGCAGCGCAGCAACGGGGCCTTTATAATGCGCGTCTGATACCCATCTACGACGGCATCCCGGTCAACCCAGACCGTCCGGCGAGCCTTACCCCGCCCGCCGCGGCCGCCCTTTACGGATTCGCACATGTCCACGCCCAAACACGCCAAAGTCCTGATTCTCGGTTCCGGCCCCGCCGGCTACACGGCTGCCGTCTACGCGGCTCGCGCCAACCTGTCCCCGGTGCTGATCACCGGCATCGCGCAGGGCGGCCAGCTGATGACCACGACCGACGTCGAAAACTGGCCGGCGGACGCGAAGGGTGTGCAAGGCCCGGAACTGATGGCGCGCTTCCTCGAGCACGCCGAGCGTTTCAACACCGAAATCGTCTTCGACCACATCCACACCGCGAAACTGCACGAAAAGCCGATCCGGCTGATCGGCGATTCGGGTGAATACACGTGCGACTCGCTGATCATCGCGACCGGCGCATCCGCACAGTATCTCGGCCTGCCGTCCGAAGAATTGTTCATGGGCAAGGGCGTGTCGGCCTGCGCGACCTGCGACGGCTTCTTCTACCGCAACCAGGAAGTCGCGGTGATCGGCGGCGGCAACACGGCGGTCGAGGAAGCGCTCTACCTGACGGGCATCGCGAAGAAGGTCACGGTGATCCATCGCCGCGACAAGTTCCGCGCCGAGCCGATCCTGATCGACCGCCTGCTGGAGAAGGAAAAGGAAGGCGTCGTCGACATCAAGTGGGATCACGTGCTCGACGAAGTGACGGGCGAGGATTCGGGCGTCACGGGCCTGCGCATCAAGAACGTGAAGACCGGTGAGAAGCAGGACCTCACCGTGCAGGGCGTGTTCGTCGCGATCGGCCACAAGCCGAACACCGACCTGTTCCAGGGCCAGCTCGAGATGAAGGACGGCTACATCCTGACGAAGAGCGGCCTGCAGGGCAACGCGACGTCGACGAGCGTGCCGGGCGTATTCGCCGCCGGCGACGTGCAGGACAACGTGTATCGCCAGGCGATCACGAGCGCCGGCACGGGCTGCATGGCCGCGCTCGACGCGCAGCGCTACCTCGAAAGCCTGCACGACAAGAAGTAAGCGTCGAGCCTTCGCGCGCCGGGCGCTACAATGGCGTCCGCTGCCGCGAAGCGGGCTTGACCGGAAAGCCGCTGCCGTCGCGCAGCGGCTTTTTTTGTGCCCGCGCGCCCGAACGCGCCTGCCCGGTTACCGAATCATGGCGAAGAACCAGCCCCATCCGAGCGATCCCGCGAAGCGGAAGATCGCCGCCCGTCCCGCGACCCCCGCGCCGGCCGCCCCGCCGCCCGCGCCCGATCCGGCCGCATTGCGCGGCCAGGGCCTGGCCGGCCTCGGCGCGTTGCGCAAGGCGCTGCAAGGCGAAGCCGATCGCCGCGACCGCGAGCGCATCGAAACCGCGAAGGCCGAACGCAAGGCCGAAGCCGACGCGAACCTGTTCCGCAACGAAATCGGCGCGATCCAGCCGCTGAACGCGCCGCCGCGCGCGAAATCCGGCCGTACGCCGCCCGACCCGGTGCCGAAGCAGACGCAGCGCGACGAGGAAGCCGTGCTGAACGCGACGCTGTCCGACGAATTCGATCCCGAGACGCTGCTCGACAGCGACGAATCGCTGTACTACCACCGCCCCGGCATCAGTCGCGACGTCGTGCGCAAGCTGAGGAGCGGCGCGTGGATCGTGCAGGCGCAGATCGACCTGCACGGGATGCGACGCGACGAGGCGCGCGATGCGCTCGCCGAATTCATCCGCGAAGCCGGCAAGAAGGGGCTGCGCTGCCTGCGCGTGATCCATGGCAAGGGGCTCGGCTCGATCGGCAAGGAACCCGTGCTGAAAGGCAAGGTGCGCGCGTGGCTCGTGCAGAAGGAAGAAGTGATCGCGTTCTGCGAGGCGCGCAGCCACGACGGCGGCGCGGGCGCGGTGCTCGTGCTGCTGCAGCCGCTCGCGGCGCCCGCCGATCGGGGGCCGCGTGCCGCATCCTAGGCTGACGCTCGCGATCGCGGTACTGGAGGCGATCGCGACGCTGGCGTTCGCGATCTCGGGCTTCATCGAGGCGCGCAAGAACCGTCTCGACTCGGTCGGCACGTTCGTCGTCGCGCTCGCCACCGCATTCGGCGGCGGCACGCTGCGCGACATCCTGCTCGAACGCCGCCCGTTCTACTGGGTCGTGCACGACGACTACGTGATCGCGATCTTCGTGCTCGCGCTGTTCGCGCCGTTCGTGTTGCGGATGCTGTCGCGGCTGTCGGCCGAGCGGCTCTTGCTGGTGGCCGACGCGATCGGGCTCGGCATCTTCAGCATCTCGGGCACCGCGATCGCGCTCGATGCCGAGATGCCGCGCTTCATCGCGGTGATGATGGGCGTGATCACGGGCGTGGTCGGCGGGATCATCCGCGACGTGCTGTGCAACGACATCCCGCTGATCCTGCGCGATTCGCGGCCGTACGCGACCTGCGCGTTCGTCGGCTGCTGGTTCTACCTGCTGCTCGCGTGGCTGCAGTTCGACTCGGTGTACAGCGTACTGCTCGCGACCGGCTTCATCCTCGTCGCACGGCTCGCAACCTTCAAGTTCGACGTGCGGTTGCCGCACTGAGCGCCGCCGCGACACCAGACGCACCGCCAGAAACAAAAGGGGCCGCTCCTTCGAGACGGCCCCTTCTTCATTCAGCGCAACCGCGGCCTCACGCGATCCGCTCTTCCGACGCCGGATCGAACAGCACCGCCTTCGACACGTCGAACAGCAGCGACTGCGTCTGCCCCGGCTGCGGGTTCGCGGCCGGATGCACGCGGCTCACGATCCGCTTGCCGTTGACCTGCGCGAACACGTGCGTGTCCGGCCCGGTCGGCTCGGTCACGTCGACGCGCACGTCGATCGGCTGCAGCTTCGACGCCTCGCCGTGGTGCGCATTGCGCGCGTCGGTGATGCGCTCCGGACGCAGGCCGAGGATCACCTCGCGGCCCACGTGGCCGTTCATCCGCTTCGCGTCGAACGGCAGGTTCAGCGCGCTGCGCGCGAGGCCCGTGTCGATCTCAAGCGCGATCCCGCTGCCCTGCTCGACCAGCTTGCCATTGATGAAGTTCATCGGCGGCGCGCCGATGAAGCCCGCGACGAACAGGTTCGACGGCGAATCGTAGATTTCCTGCGGCGCGCCGAACTGCTGGACCACACCGTCCTTCATCACCGCGATCCGGTCGCCGAGCGTCATCGCCTCGATCTGGTCGTGCGTCACGTAGACGATCGTCGTGCCGAGGCGCTGGTGCAGCAGCTTGATTTCCGCGCGCATCTCGATGCGCAGCTTCGCGTCGAGGTTCGACAGCGGCTCGTCGAACAGGAACAGCGACGGATCGCGCGCCAGTGCGCGGCCCATCGCGACGCGCTGGCGCTGGCCGCCCGACAGCTGGCCCGGCTTGCGGTCGAGCAGATGCTGGATCTGCAGCATCGCCGACACGCGCTCGACGATCTGCTGCTGCTCGCTCTTCGGCACCTTGCGGATGTTCAGGCCGAACGAGATGTTCTCGCGCACCGTCATCGACGGGTACAGCGCGTACGACTGGAACACCATCGCGATGTCGCGATCCTTCGGCGACAGGTCGTTGACGACCTTACCGTCGATGCAGATCTCGCCGCTCGTCACGGTCTCGAGGCCGGCGATCATGTTGAGCAGCGTCGACTTCCCGCAGCCCGACCCGCCGACCAGGATCAGGAACTGTCCGTCCTCGATCTCGATATCGACACCCTTCAGGACCGGCACCCCGTTCGGGTAGGTCTTGTACACGTCACGGATGGAAAGGCTTGCCATGCTGTGAATCCTCTGTCTCGTCTCGCGCGGCGCTACGGCGCCGCGTCGGGTTCGTTTCGATGCGCCGCGCGTCGTGCGCGGCCGGTTCGTCGTGTCGGATGAAGCCGCGCTTACCCCTTCACCGCGCCCGCCGTGAGCCCGCGCACGAAGTAGCGGCCGGCGACCACGTAGACGAGCAGCGTCGGCAGCGCGGCGATGATCGCGCCGGCCATGTCGACGTTGTATTCCTTCACGCCCGTCGACGTGTTGACGAGGTTGTTCAGCGCAACCGTGATCGGCATCGAGTCGACGCCGGAGAACACGATCCCGAACAGGAAGTCGTTCCAGATCTGCGTGAATTGCCAGATCAGGCACACCATGAAGATCGGCAGCGACACCGGCAGCAGGATCTTCGTGAAGATCGTGAAGAAACCCGCGCCGTCGATGCGTGCGGCCTTCACGAGCTCGGCCGGCACGCTCACGTAGAAGTTGCGGAAGAACATCGTCGTGAACGCGATGCCGTACACGACGTGCACGAACACCAGGCCCGGAATCGTGTTGGCGAGGCCGAGCATCCCCTGCAGGCGCGCCATCGGCAGCAGGATCACCTGGAACGGGATGAAGCAGCCGACCAGCATCATCGTGAACAGCGCATCCGCGCCGCGAAAGCGCCAGTGCGTGAGCACGTAGCCGTTGAACGCGCCGATCAGCGACGAGATCAGCACGGCCGGAATCACCATCTGCAGCGAGTTCAGGAAGAACGGCTTCATGCCGTCGCAGCGCACGCCGGTACACGCGCCGCTCCACGCCTTCACCCACGGATCGAAGGTCCAGTGCGTCGGCGGCGTCAACAGGTTGCCGGTGCGCAGCTGGTCGAGGTCCTTGAAGGAGGTCGACAGCATCACATAGATCGGGAACAGGAAATACAGCGCGAACAGGATCAGCGCCGCATAGATCACTGCCCGGCTGATCGTCACTTTAGGCTGCATTGCGGGTGCTCCTCGATTCCATATACATCAGCGGCACCAGCACCGCGACCACGGTCGCGAGCATCATCACCGACGACGCCGCGCCGAGCCCGAGCTGGCCGCGGTTGAACGAAAACGTGTACATGAACATGGCCGGCAGCGACGACGACGTGCCGGGGCCGCCGGCCGTCAGCGCGACGACTAGGTCGAAGGTCTTGATCGTGATGTGGCAGAGGATCAGCAGCACCGAGAAGAACACCGGGCGCATGCTCGGGATCACGATCTTGCGGTAGATGGTCGGCAGCGTCGCGCCGTCGACCTGCGCGGCCTTGAAGATCTCGCCGTCGACGCCGCGCAGCCCGGCGAGGAACAGCGCCATCACGAAGCCGGTCGACTGCCACACGGCGGCGATCACGATACAGAAGATCGCCTTGTCCGGGTCGTCGAGCCAGCCGAACGAGAAGCTCGTCCAGCCCCAGTCGTGCATCACCTTCTCCAGGCCGAGGCCCGGGTTCAGGATCCACTGCCATGCGGTGCCCGTGACGATGAACGACAGCGCCATCGGATACAGGAAGATCGCGCGCAGCGCGCCTTCGTTGCGGATCCGCTGGTCGAGCAGGATCGCGAGGAACAGCCCGAGCGCGACGCAGATCGCGATGAACGGAATCCCGAACCAGCCGAGGTTCGCGGCGGAGGTCCACCACACGTCGTTCTGGAACAGGTCCGAATAACGGCCGAAGCCGTCGAATTCGTAGTTCGGCAACAGCCGCGAATTGGTCAGCGACAGATAGCCGGTAATCAGGATGAAGCCGTAGATGAACACCACGGCGATCGCGAGGCTCGGCGCGAGCACGAGCTTCGGAATCCAGCGATCGGCGAAGGCCGACATCGGCGACGTGCGCCGTGCGGCGGCAGCGCCGGATCCGTTTCCGCTAAGAGGGGCAGCCACTTGATTCGACTCCTGGAACGAGGGTGACGCAGGCCGGGCCGGCGCCGGGTACGGCACGGGCCCGCGCGCGAGCCCGTTTGCTGCACATGCAGGAACGCCCGGCCGATCCTGCGTTTCCGGCCGGGCGCCTGTCGCGCTTTACTTCACCTTCGCGGCCTTCGCGAGCGCGGCGACCGCGCTCTTCGAATCCTGCTGCGAGTTCATGAACTTCGTCACGACGTCGGTGATCGCGCCGGCCGTTGCATCGCCCTGCGCCATCCCGTGCGCGAGCGACGGCACGAAGCCGCCCGACTTGATCGCGGTCTGCTCGTCGGCATACGACTTCTTCGCGCAGTCGTCGAACTTGTCCATTTTCACGCCGAGGCGCACCGGCACCGAGCCCTTCAGCAGGCTGAACTGCTCCTGGAAGTCCGGCGTCATGATCGTCTTCGCGAGTGCGACCTGGCCCGGCGTCGCGTCCTTCTGCCCCTTCTGCTGGAAGAACACGAACGAGTCGACGTTGAACGTGTACGAATTCGCGGTGCCCGGCACCGCCGCGCAGATGTAGTCCTTGCCCGCCTTCTTGCCGGCGTTCTCGAACTCGCCCTTCGCCCAGTCGCCCATGAACTGCATGCCGGCCTTGCCGTTGATCACCATCGCGGTCGCGAGGTTCCAGTCGCGGCCGTTGCGGCCCGTGTCGAAGTAGCCCTGGATCTTGCGGACCGTGTCGAACACCGACAGCATCTGCGGCGACGTCAGCGTGGCCTGATCGAGATCGGCGAGCGCCTTCCTGTAGAACGCCGGACCCTGCGACAGCACGACGTCTTCCCACAGCGTCAGGTCCTGCCACGGCTGGCCGCCCATCGCGACCGGCTGGATGCCGGCAGCCTTCAGCTTGTCGGCCACCGCGAAGAATTCGGGCCAGGTGGTCGGCACCTTCGCGCCGACCTTGTCGAGCGCGGCCTTGTTGATATAGAGCCAGTTCACGCGGTGCACCGAGAACGGCGCGGCGACGGTGTGGCCCTTGTACTTGATGATCTTGTCGATTTCCGGCGGCAGGTTCTGCTTCCAGTCGCCGGCGGCGGAATCGATGTTGACGAGCACGCCCTGGTCGGCCCAGTCCTGGATCAGCGGGCCCTTGATCTGAGCGGCCGACGGTGCGTCGCCGCTGATCACCTTGGTCTTCAGCGCGGTCATCGCCGCGGCGCCGGCGCCGCCCGCGACCGCGAAGTCCTTCCACACGTAGCCCTGCTTCTGCACGTCGTCCTTCAGCACGCCGACGGCCTTCGACTCGCCGCCCGAGGTCCACCAGTGCAGCACGGTTACGTTCTCGGCCGCCTGCGCCGCCACGGCGCCAGCCATCAGACCCGCGGCGCAGAGCGCGCCCATGATCGAGCGAACTTTCATTACTTATCTCCTCCAGACTGAATCAACTCGTGAGGTTCCCTGACGGGGAACCGGCTTCTTGATAAACGACGGGGAAATCGAGCCGCGGGACGCATTGCAGCGTACGGGGCCGATGACCGGCCGGGCTCTTACAGAAAGCGTGAATCGAGATTCAACGGCGTGTCTCCTCTTTGTGTTTCTGGCCCGCCGCGATGCCGCGGCGCGAGCCCGGGGGCGACGATGCGCGGACGATGCGCACCGTCAATGTCCGATAACATTCGGCACAAGGCGCTCCCGAAGGCGAAGCTCGCGCAGTTCATCGACCGCGCTTCTTTTTTTCTTCGCCCAGGTGCTACCCCTTGCGGCGGATTGTAGTTAAACTACAATTCAGTGTCAAAAATATTTTTATCGCACTACGGATCGCTTCCCAGCACCCCCAATCGGCGGAGACACATGCATACCGATTCCAGCTTTACCTTCGTACTTTTCGGCGGCACCGGCGACCTGTCGATGCGCAAGATCCTGCCCGCGCTGTTCGAAGCGCACCGCGGCAACATGCTTGCGGACAGCGGCCGGATCGTTGCCGTCGCGCGGCACGAATCGGATCGGGCCGGCTATCTCGAGTGGGTCGACACGCACGTGAAGCCGCATGCGGCGAAGGCGGCCGGCAAGGCATTCGACGAAAGCGTGTGGAAATCCTTCCTCGAGCGCATCGAATACGTGAAGCTCGACCTCGGCCGCGCGGAGGATTACGTCGTGCTGCGCGACGCGGTCGCGCAGCTGTCCGGCATCCGCGTGTTCTATCTCGCCACGGGGCCGTCGCTGTTCGTGCCGATCTGCAAGGCGCTCGCGTCGGTCGGCCTGAACGAAGGCGCGCGCATCGTGCTGGAGAAGCCGCTCGGCTACGACCTGAAATCGTCGAACGCGATCAACGACGCGGTCGGCGAGATCTTCGCGGAAGACCAGATCTACCGGATCGACCACTACCTCGGGAAGGAGCCGGTACAGAACCTGCTCGCGCTGCGCTTCGGCAATGCGCTGTTCGAGCCGCTGTGGCGCCGCGAATGGGTCGAGAGCATCCAGATCACGATCGCCGAGGAGCTCGGCGTCGAGGCGCGCGGCGATTTCTACGACAATACGGGCGCACTGCGCGACATGGTGCAGAACCACCTGCTGCAGCTGCTGTCGATCGTCGCGATGGAGCCGCCGCATTCGATGGATTCCGACGCGGTGCGCGACGAGAAGCTGCGCGTGCTGCGTGCGCTGAAGCCCATCGATCCGCGCGACATCGGCAAGGTCGCGGTGCGCGGCCAGTATCATGCGGGCGTGATCAAGGGCGCACAGGTGCCGGCCTATGCCACCGAGCCCGGCGTGAAACCCGACAGCCCGACCGAAACCTTCGTCGCGCTGAAGGTGGAGATCGAGAACTGGCGCTGGGCCGGCGTGCCGTTCTTCCTGCGCACCGGCAAGCGTCTGGCCGACCGCGTCGCGGAGATCGTCGTGAACTTCCGGCCGGTGCCGCACTCGGCGCTGGGCCCGACCGCGCTGCGCCCCGGTTCGAACCGGCTCGTGATCCGGCTGCAGCCGAACGAGACGATTCGCCTGTACTGCCTCGCGAAGCAGCCCGGCGAAGGAATGAACCTCGCGAGCGTGCACCTCGACCTCGCGTTCGACCAGTTCTTCAAGGAAGGGCAGATGGAGGCGTACCAGCGCCTGCTGCTCGACGTGATCAACGGCCGCCTCGCCCTCTTCGTGCGTCGTGACGAGCAGGAAGCCGCGTGGCGCTGGGTCGAGCCGATCCTGAACGAATGGGCACGCTCGCTGAAGCCGCCGAAGCCGTACGCGGCAGGCACGTGGGGGCCGGCCGCGGCGAGCGCGATGCTCGCGCAGCACGGCACCTGCTGGCTCGAAGAAGAAAACTGATGCAAACCGTTGTCGTGCGCGCCAGCGCGCGGCAACGTGCCCCACGATTCGCACGAATTGAACAGACAAAGCAGTCCGGAGGAGATGTGATCGAGATCCACGCTTTCGACACCCAGGAAGCGCAAAGCGAAGCGCTCGCGCGCGCCGTCGGCGATGCGCTGCGCGCCGCGCTCGCCGGCCCCGCGCGCCCGACGCTCGCGGTGTCCGGCGGCACGAGCCCGCGCCCGTTCCTGCACACGCTGTCGCACGCAGCGCTCGACTGGGCCGGCGTCGACGTCACGCTGGTCGACGACCGCTGGGTGCCGGAGAACGATGCGGCCAGCAACGCGCAGCTCGTGCGCGACACGCTGCTGCAGCACGCGGCGGCCCCTGCCCGCTTCCTGCCGCTCGTCGACACGCGCGCATCGCTCGATGCGCACGTCGCCGCGCTCAACGCCAACGCCGACTACCGCGTGCCGAACGTCGCGGTGCTCGGCATGGGCGAGGACGGCCACACGGCGTCGATCTTCGCGGACGCGCCCGAATGGGACCATGCGATCACGACGCCCGAGCGCTTCGTCGCCGTGCATCCCGGCGCCGCGCCGCATGCACGCGTGAGCTTTTCGCTCGATGCGCTGAAGCGCGTCGACCGGCTGTTCCTGTTGATCGCGGGCACCCGCAAGCGCGACGTCCTCGACGCCGCGGCCGCGACGCTGCAGAAGAACGCGATTTCCCAACTGGCCAACGACAAGGGGACCCAGCTCGATGTCTACTGGTGCGCAAAGTAAGGCTGTCGTCGCGGGCCAGCATGCCGACGGCCCGCGCCTGCTCGCGGACGTCGGCGGCACCAACGCGCGATTCGCGCTGGAAACCGGCCCCGGCGAGATCACGCAGATCCGCGTCTATCCCGGCGCCGACTACCCGACGCTCACCGACGCGATCCGCAAGTATCTGAAGGACGTGAAGATCAGCCGCGTGAACCACGCGGCGATCGCGATCGCGAACCCGGTCGACGGCGACCAGGTGACGATGACCAATCACGACTGGAGCTTCTCGATCGAGGCGACGCGTCGCGCGCTCGGCTTCGACACGCTGCTCGTCGTCAACGACTTCACCGCGCTCGCGATGGCGCTGCCGGGCCTGACCGATGCGCAGCGCGTGCAGATCGGCGGCGGCGCGCGCCGCCAGAACAGCGTGATCGGGCTGCTCGGGCCCGGCACCGGGCTCGGCGTGTCCGGCCTGATTCCGGCGGACGACCGCTGGATCGCGCTCGGCAGCGAAGGCGGCCACGCGTCGTTCGCGCCGCAGGACGAGCGCGAGGATCTCGTGCTGCAGTACGCGCGCAAGAAGTTTCCGCACGTGTCGTTCGAGCGCGTCTGTGCCGGCCCCGGCATCGAGATCATCTATCGTGCGCTCGCCGCGCGCGACAAGAAGCGCGTCGCCGCGACCGTCGACACGGCCGAGATCGTCGAGCGCGCGCATGCGGGCGACGCGCTCTCGCTCGAGACGGTCGAATGCTTCTGCGGGATCCTCGGCGCGTTCGCGGGCAGCGTCGCGCTGACGCTCGGCGCGCTCGGCGGCGTGTACATCGGCGGCGGCGTCGCGCTGAAGCTCGGCGAACTGTTCACGCGCTCGTCGTTCCGCGCACGCTTCGAGGCGAAGGGCCGCTTCACGCAGTATCTCCAGAACATCCCGACCTACCTGATCACCGCCGAATATCCGGCGTTCCTCGGGGTATCGGCGATCCTCGCGGAGCAGCTGTCGAACCGTTCGGGCGGTGCGTCGTCGGCCGTGTTCGAGCGGATCCGCCAGATGCGCGACGCGCTGACGCCGGCCGAGCGCCGCGTCGCCGATCTCGCGCTGAACCATCCGCGCTCGATCATCAACGACCCGATCGTCGACATCGCGCGCAAGGCGGACGTGAGCCAGCCGACGGTGATCCGCTTCTGCCGCTCGCTCGGCTGCCAGGGGCTGTCGGACTTCAAGCTGAAGCTCGCGACCGGCCTCACCGGCACGATTCCGATGAGCCACAGCCAGGTCCATCTCGGCGACACGGCCACCGACTTCGGCGCGAAGGTGCTCGACAACACGGTGTCCGCGATCCTGCAGTTGCGCGAACACCTGAACTTCGAGCACGTCGAGAACGCGATCGAGATCCTGAACGGCGCGCGCCGCATCGAGTTCTACGGGCTCGGCAATTCGAACATCGTCGCGCAGGACGCGCACTACAAGTTCTTCCGCTTCGGAATCCCGACGATTGCGTACGGCGACCTGTACATGCAGGCCGCATCGGCCGCGCTGCTCGGCAAGGGCGACGTGATCGTCGCGGTGTCGAAGTCGGGGCGCGCGCCGGAGCTGCTGCGCGTGCTGGAGGTCGCGATGCAGGCCGGCGCGAAGGTGATCGCGATCACGTCGAGCAACACGCCGCTCGCGAAGCGCGCGACCGTCGCGCTCGAGACCGATCACATCGAGATGCGCGAATCGCAGCTGTCGATGATCTCGCGGATCCTGCATCTGCTGATGATCGACATCCTCGCGGTCGGCGTCGCGATCCGTCGCGCGTCGACCAACGGCGAGCTGCCGGAGGCCGTCGCGCAGGCGCGCGCGCGGGCGAGCGACGACGAAACGGCCGACGTGCTCGACTGGCTGAGCCACGGTGCGTCGCCGGCGGCGAAGGACGTCGCGCGGGATTGACGCTTCGGCGAAACGCCGTCGATACACGACACCCCGAATGCTGGATTCAAGCCCGGCGTTCGGGGTGTTTCGCATGTGCGGTACCCCCCCGCACCACAGCGGCCCGGCAGGCATCGACGATGCCGTCTGCCGAGGGCTGCGCGTGACGTCATACGTTCGTACACGCCCCCATTTTCGAACAAGTCCAATTGTCAGCAGTTGCCCAGGCTCGGTAACTTCCTTCGCTCCGCGTGATGCGGCCATCCCGGTTCGACGCGAGAAATGACGCGTTTCTCGCAGAACCCCGATTGGCATCGACAGCATCACGTTCATCCAGTTTGCGGAGAGGGATATGCCTAGACCACGCTTTTCAGCCGCATGGGCAGCAGCAATGCGCATTTATGCGCCGATAAATTCCACGGAGAAAATTGCGCGAACGATTGGGGGCAACGTGGCCACCAATATCCAGCGATCGGGCAAAGCAGAAGTGATCAAATCCCCGCCTTCGCTGGGAGGCAGCACCCGAGACGATAGGCAGGGGATCGTTCTCTTCGAGGTTTCAGCCTCGTCGATAGCCTGAGAGAGGAATACTATAATGAACAATACCTATGCCTTTGGTACACATCGAGATCTCACGCCGATGGAGCTGTTTTTCCTTGTCTTTATCGATGAGACATGCAAGGAGCTTGGTGTTGACGATGTAGCAGCGGTGGTTGCCATTGTGGCCGGTCAAAATTGGATGCCAACACGAGCAAAGCCTTTTGGTACCACGCCGGGTACTTCTGTTGCGTCGATATTGAGTCGCAAGTATCTGGACTACGATTTGAAGAAGAAGATCCTCCCAACGCTGACCAACGCCAGCGTTAAGCGCTTGAGGTTCATTCTGGTGAGAAACATTGGGGTTTTCGTTGGGCGCGCGGTTCCTGTCGTTGGCTGGGTCATTGCTGCCAACGATGTCACGATGATCAGCATTCGTTCCGTGTCGCGCTATAACGCGCTTGTTAAACCTGAGGACAAGGTGTTCTGATGAGCCAATTTACATGGAACGAGTTTGAGGATTTTGTGAGAAGGGAGACCGGTGCTAGTCCCCAAAAAATTCTCACAAAAGGTCATGACGTCGAGGGTGATTTGGATATCACTGGCGACGATGCGATCGAGTTTATGGAGAGCTTCTTCGATAAGTTTCCGGTGCAAGTTGGAGATTTTGAGTTCAATCGCTACTTCTCAGGAGAGGGCTTCAGCTTGATTGAAGTGGCGCGGATGGCTTTCTCCAGAAAACGCCGAGAAAAATATGACAAAGTGCCACTGACTCTAGGCATGCTCTATCAGGCTATTTTGGATGGAGAGTGGAACAATCAGCGCTTGGAAAGTCTGCCGCGCTGATCGTACCTCGCCAAATAGACCGGTTTATTTTTTAGGCGATGTGTTGGATCTGTGCACGCCTCTGGAGGCCGCCATGAGACAAAATCCGCTGCTCCGGCGTGTGATATTTTCGGCACTGACGCTGGCGGCACAATCGGGCCATGCAACGGATACGACATCGTCGCCACAAGCCGGCGCCCGAACCTACGCGCAGAACTACAAGGACATGGTGCTCGCCGAATGTATCGCGACCGCTTATCGGAATGCACCATCCGCTGCGATGGACGCGGGAAGCAGCGCCAGTGCATTAATGGATTGGACCAGCTTCGATCTGGAACGGAACCCCGACGCGGGCAAATCGCTGGTCAATCGTTTTCTTGCACGCGACTATCGCAATCCGATCGTCGAATCCGAAATCAAAGGCATGAGGTTTGATTTTCTGAAATGCCTGGACCTGTACCACAGCAAGGAACTCGACGCTCAGGTCAAACGGTTTGTCATCAACCCGAAGCGCAGCTATCGACTCGATAATCGCTCGTCAGACCGCTCCAGGTGAGGCCGATCCTCCCGCACCGCTCAAGCCCCCGCTTTCACCGGCCGGCCATGCCAGCGCAGCACGAGGTAACGCCCGACGAAACACAGCACACCGCAGACGCCGATCGTCACGCCCATCGCGAACGGCGTGCCGTCGGCGAGTGCGCCGATCGCGACGCTCGCGAGCGCGCCGAGCGCGAGCTGCATCGCGCCGAACACGGCCGCCGACGCGCCCGCGTTGTGCGGATAGCGGTGCATGAGATCGGTCGTGCAGTTCGCGGACAGGATCCCGACCACGCCGACGACGAAGAACAGGCACACGACGATCGACCAAAGCCCGCCCCACCCCGTCAGCGCGACCAGCGCGACCGCGAGCGACGCGACGCAGCTCACGAGCGACGCGGTCGCGATGAGGCGCAGCGAGCCGACGCGGCCCACGAGCCGCGTGTTCGCGAAGTTGCCGATCATGATCCCGACGACGTTCAGGCCGAACAGCAGCCCGTAATGCTGCGGCGACACGTGGAAATACTCGATGTACACGAACGGCGTCGCGGTGATGTACGAGAACATCGACGCGAACGCCATCCCGCCGCACAGCATGTGCCCCCATGCGACCGGATCGGACAGGATGCGCCCGTACGACGCGAACGACGCGAGCACGGCCGTGCTCTTGCGCCGCTCCTTCGGCCAGGTTTCGGGCACGCGCAGGTACGCGGTCGCCGCGCACAGCGCACCGAACGCGGCCAGCACGACGAACACGCCGCGCCAGCCGGCGAAGCGCAGGATCTGGCCGCCGATCAGCGGCGCGAGCAGCGGCCCGACCGCGGTGACGATCGCGACCATCGACAGTACCTTCGCCGCATCGGTCGGCTCGTGCGCGTCGCGCGCGATCGCACGGGCGAGCACCGACGCGGCGCCCGCGCCGAGCGCCTGCAGGAAGCGCACGAGGATCAGCATGTCGATCGAGCCCGACACGAAGCAGCCGACACTCGCGAGCGTGAACAGCGCGATGCCGCCGAGCAGCACGGGCCGGCGGCCCCACGTGTCGGACAGCGGACCGTACAGCAGCATGCCGATCGAGAAGCCGGCCATGAAGCTCGTCAGCGTGCGCTGCGCGGCGCCGGGGCTCACGGAGAAGCCGTCGGCGATCGACGGCAGGCTCGGCAGGTACATGTCGGTGGCGATCGGCCCGCAGGCCGCGAGCGCACCGAGCAACAGGATCAGCCGGGCATCGGGCCGGCGCCGGACGACGTGGGACATGGGTATCCGCAATGGAGGCCCGCGCGCATCGGGGCACGCGTGGCGGTGAAGACGGGAGGCTACGCCGCAAGCGGCGCGTTCAAGCACATGATTGTACGCGCAACTTTTTCGCGTGCCGCGCGCGGTCTGCCGCGCCAGGCTGGAACACGCGCGAATGACCGGCGTCGCGGCAGACCGCGCGCGGATTCGATTAAGCTTGCTGCTCCCCGCCTCTCTTGTCTGATCAATCCGACGCACGACCGACCCGATGACCGCCTTCCTGCTGATCTGGAGCCCCAAGAAATGGCCGTGGCCCGAGCTGCCCGACGTCGCCGCGCGCGTGAAGGCCGGCGAGGCCGTGCACGACGTGTGGGGCTGCGGCTTCGCGCGCGGCATCCTGCCGGGCGACCGTGTGTTCCTGCACCGCGTCGCGCAGGAGCCGAAGGGCGTGTTCGGCTCGGGCTACGTGACGCGCGCGCCCTACGAGGTGCCCGACCCGGCGACGAAGCGCGGCTACCGGCTGTGCATCGATTTCGTCTACGACTGGCTGGTCGACGCCCACCAGGACGTCGTGATCCCGCGCGACGCGCTGCGCGCGCATCCGTACTCGGTGCAGACCTGGGACGCGCAGTCCTCCGGCACGTCGATCAAGCCGATGGTCGAAGGCCCGCTCGAGAAGCGCTGGGCCGAGCTGACCGGCAAGCGCCGGTCGCCACAATAAGCGGGCCGGATCGGCCGCGCGCCGTTCGCGCCGGCCAATCTCCCACGCGCGCAAAGGCCGCAGACCCGGCCGCGGGCCCGCCGGGCGCGTCTCCGGTACAATCAGACGATCGTTCCGCTCAGGCGCCGCGGCCCGTGCACAGGCCCCCGCGCCCTTCTCTCGCAGGTTTCGCACATGTCCAACAATCAGATCCTCTTCGAACGCGCCCAGAAGACCATCCCGGGCGGCGTCAACTCGCCGGTGCGCGCCTTCCGTTCGGTCGGCGGCACGCCGCGCTTCGTGTCTCGCGCGCAAGGCCCGTACTTCTGGGATGCCGACGGCAAGCAGTACATCGACTACATCGGCTCGTGGGGCCCGATGATCGTCGGCCATGTCCATCCGGAAGTGCTGTCGGCCGTGCAGAGCGTGCTCGCCGACGGCTTCTCGTTCGGCGCGCCGACCGAAGCGGAAATCGAGATCGCCGAGGAAATCTGCAAGCTGGTGCCGTCGATCGAGCAGGTGCGGATGGTGTCGAGCGGCACCGAGGCCACGATGAGCGCGCTGCGTCTCGCGCGCGGCTTCACGGGCCGCAGCCGCATCGTCAAGTTCGAGGGCTGCTACCACGGCCACGCGGACAGCCTGCTGGTCAAGGCCGGCTCGGGCCTGCTGACGTTCGGCAACCCGACGTCGGCCGGCGTGCCGGCCGACATCGCGAAGCACACGACCGTCCTCGAATACAACAACGTCGCCGCGCTGGAAGAAGCGTTCGGCGCGTTCGGCGACGAGATCGCCGCGGTGATCGTCGAGCCCGTCGCGGGCAACATGAACCTCGTGCGCGGCACGCCCGAGTTCCTGAACGCGCTGCGCGCGCTGTGCACGAAGCACGGCGCCGTGCTGATCTTCGACGAGGTGATGTGCGGGTTCCGCGTCGCGCTCGGCGGCGCGCAGGCGTACTACGGGATCGCGGCCGACCTCACCTGCCTCGGCAAGGTGATCGGCGGCGGGATGCCGGCTGCCGCGTTCGGCGGCCGCCGCGACATCATGGCCCACCTCGCGCCCCTCGGCGGCGTGTACCAGGCCGGCACGCTGTCGGGCAACCCGATCGCGGTCGCCGCGGGCCTGAAGACGCTGCAGCTGATCCAGGCGCCCGGCTTCTACGACGCGCTCACCGCGCAGACGAAGCGCCTCGCCGACGGCCTCGCGGCCGAAGCGCGCGCGGCCGGCGTGCCGTTCGCGGCCGACTCGATCGGCGCGATGTTCGGCCTGTACTTCGCCGAGCGCGTGCCGACCAGCTTCGCGGAAGTCACGAAGAGCGACACCGAGCGCTTCAACCGCTTCTTCCACCTGATGCTGGACGAAGGCGTGTACTTCGCGCCGTCCGCGTACGAGGCCGGCTTCGTGTCGAGCACGCACGACGACGCGGTGATCGACGCGACGCTCGCGGCCGCGCGCCGCGCGTTCGCGGCGCTGGCCGCCTGACCCGGGTCCGCACGCATGTTCTCGGATACCGATTTCGCCCACATGCAGCGCGCGCTGACGCTCGCGGCGCGCGGCATGTATACGACCGCGCCGAACCCGCGCGTCGGCTGCGTGATCGTCAAGGACGGCGACGTGATCGGCGAAGGCTTCACGCAGCCGGCCGGCCAGGACCACGCGGAAGTGCAGGCGCTGAAGGACGCGCGCGCGCGCGGCCACGACGTCGCCGGCGCCACCGTGTACGTGACGCTCGAGCCGTGCAGCCACTTCGGCCGCACGCCGCCGTGCGCGAACGCGCTGATCGACGCGCGCGTCGCGAAGGTCGTCGCGGCGATGGAAGACCCGAATCCGCAGGTGTCCGGGCGCGGCCTCGGAATGCTGCGCGACGCGGGCGTCGACGTGCGCTGCGGGCTGCTCGCGCATGAAGCGGGCGAACTGAACATCGGCTTCGTGTCGCGGATGACGCGCGGCCGCCCGTGGGTGCGGATGAAGACGGCCGCGTCGCTCGATGCACGCACCGCGCTGCCGTCCGGCGAAAGCCAGTGGATCACCGGCGAGGCCGCGCGCCTCGACGGCCACGCATGGCGCGCGCGCGCGTGCGCGATCCTCACCGGGATCGGCACCGTACGCGAGGACAACCCGCTCCTGACCGTGCGCGGCATCGACACGCCGCGCCAGCCGCAGCGCGTGCTGGTCGACAGCCGCCTCGACCTGCCGCTCGATGCGCGCCTGCTCGAGGGCGCGCCGTTGCTGATCTTCTGCGGCCGGCTCGATGCCGCCGGCGAAGTGCGCGCGAACGTGCTGAAGTCGCGCGGCGCGGAAATCGTGCCGCTCGCGAATGCGCACGGCAAGGTCGACCTGCCCGCGATGCTGGCGGCGCTCGGCGCGCGCGGCGTCAACGAGCTGCACGTCGAGGCCGGCCACAAGCTGAACGGCTCGCTGCTGCGCGAGCAGTGCGTCGACGAGCTGCTGGTCTATCTCGCGCCGAGCCTGCTCGGCAGCGACGCGGCCGGCATGTTCGACCTCGCCGCACCGGCGAGCCTCGACGCCCGCACGCGGCTCGCGTTCCACAGCGTCGAGCGGATCGGCGACGATCTGCGGATCCTGGCGCGTGTCGCGCCGCCCCCTGCCACGCATTGAACGGAGCCGTCACGATGTTTACCGGAATTGTCGCGGCCGTCGGCCGCATCGAATCGATCACCCCGCTCGGCGCGTCGCCCGACGCGGGCGTGCGGCTGACCGTACAGGCCGGCGGGCTCGACCTCGCCGATGTCGCGCTCGGCGACAGCATCGCGATCCAGGGTGCGTGCATGACGGTGATCGCCAAGACCGGCACCGGATTCGACGTCGACGTGTCGCGCGAAAGCCTGAACCGCACGGTCGGGCTCGCGCAACCGGGCGAAGTGAACCTCGAGAAGGCGCTGCGCGCGCACGACCGCCTCGGCGGGCACATCGTGTCGGGCCACGTCGACGGCCTCGGCACCGTGACGCGCTTCGCGCCGGTCGGCGAATCGCACGAGCTGCGCATCGTCGCGCCGCGCGAGCTCGGCCGCTATCTGGCGTACAAGGGCTCGATCACGGTCAACGGCGTGAGCCTGACCGTCAACACGGTCGACGATCGCGCCGACGGCTGCGAATTCTCGATCAACCTGATCCCGCATACGGTCGATGTCACGACGCTGCGCCACGTGAAGGCCGGCGACAAGGTCAATCTCGAAATCGACATGATCGCGCGGTATGTCGAGCGGATGATGTCGGCATCGCAGGGCGTGCATCAAGACTGATCGGGCGGTTCCGCCCTCCGGGCAGGGATTGGCGGCCGGCGGCTCGGCGCGGCACCTGGCCTGATGGCCAACGACGCGCACGCGCCATCCCGTCGCGCTAAGATGCAACGGCAGCGTTTTCGGCGCCGCGACGCACGGTGCGCCGCGTACCGGCTGCCCCTTTTCCTCCAGGAGTCGTCCCCATGTCCATCTCGATGTACCAGGCTTCGCTGCCCGTCCTGATCCGCGGCCTGACCAACCTGCAGCACATCCTCGGCAAGGCGCAGGCGCACGCGGCCGAGAAGCAGATCGACCCGTCGGTGTTCATCGGCGCACGCCTCTATCCGGACATGCTGCCGCTCGTCCGCCAGGTGTACATCGCGACCGACACGGCCAAGGGTTGCGCCGCGCGGCTCGCCGGCGTCGACATCCCGAGCTTCCCCGACGTCGAGCAGACGTTCGACGAACTGCATGCGCGCATCCAGAAGACGATCGACTACCTGAAAGGCTTCGACGCCGCGCAGATCGACGGCAGCGAAGCGCGCCAGGTCGTGCTCAAGATGCGCGTCGGTCCGATCGAGTTCACCGGGCAGTCGTACCTGCTGAACTTCGTGCTGCCCAACTTCTTCTTCCACGTGACGACGGCGTACGACATCCTGCGTCACAGCGGCGTCGAACTCGGCAAGCTCGACTACCTCGGCGGCCGCAACGATCACGCGTGACGCACGGCCGGGTCCCGGCCAGCCTGCGGCTGCCTGACATCGGGCGGGCCGCGGCGGCCCGGGCAGGCCCGCCTCGCAGGCCGGTCGCACCGCGTTTCGGCGCGCTCGCCGGCCGCGCGCAGCCGGTGCCAGCCGAAACGCGGTCCGGCTGGCGTAAAATACGCACTTTCCTCTTTCTCGCCCCCTTATGACGCTCGCCTCCACGCTCGACATCATCGCGGAGTTGAAAGCCGGCCGGATGGTGATCCTGGTCGACGAAGAAGACCGCGAAAACGAAGGCGACCTCGTGATCGCCGCCGAATTCGTCACGCCGGAAGCGATCAACTTCATGGCCAAGTACGGCCGCGGCCTGATTTGTCTGACGTTGACGCAGGAACGCTGCAAGCAACTGCACCTGCCGCTGATGACCTACCGCAACGGCACCCAGTACGGCACCGCGTTCACGGTCAGCATCGAAGCGGCCGAAGGCGTGACGACCGGCATCTCGGCCGCCGACCGCGCGCACACGATCGCCACGGCGGTCGCGCACGACGTCCGTCCCGAGCACATCGTGCAGCCGGGCCACGTGTTCCCGATCATGGCGCAGCCGGGCGGCGTGCTCGTGCGCGCCGGCCACACCGAGGCCGGCTGCGACTTCACCGCGCTCGCCGGGCTCACGCCGGCCGCGGTGATCTGCGAGGTCATCAAGGACGACGGCACGATGGCGCGCCTGCCCGACCTGCTCGAGTTCGCGAAGGAACACGGCCTGAAGATCGGCACGATCGCCGACCTGATCCAGTACCGCAGCCGCACCGAATCGATCATCGAGCGGATCGCCGAGCGCACGATGCAGACCGCGCACGGCACGTTCCGCGCGGTGCTGTACCGCGACCAGCCGAGCGGCTCGCCGCACATCGCGCTGGTGCGCGGCACGCCGTCACCCGACGTCGATACGCCCGTGCGCGTGCACGAGCCGCTGTCGGTCCTCGACCTGCTCGAGACGGGCGTCTCGACGCACTCGTGGACGCTCGACGCGGCGATGCGCGACATCGCGGAACGCGACCTCGGCGTGATCGTGCTGCTCAACTGCGGCGACACGAAGGAACATCTGATCGACGTCTTCAAGGCGTTCGACGAGGAAGAAAAGGCTGCTGCGCTGAAGCGCCGGCCGGTCGATTTCAAGACGTTCGGCATCGGCGCGCAGATCCTGCGCGATGTCGGCGTCGCCAGGATGCAGGTGCTGTCGAATCCGCGCAAGCTGGGCAGCATGTCCGGCTACGGCCTCGAAGTCACGGGCTTCATTCCGATGCCCGGCGGCGAAGCCAAGTCCTGCCCGGCGTCCCACGCGTAACCCGCCACGACGCTTTCGCCCTATAACCGTTCATCCACACCACGGACCAGATCATGGAAATCGGACAATACCAACCGAATCTCGAAGGCGACGGCCTGCGTATCGGCATCGTGCAATCCCGCTTCAACGAACCCGTCTGCAACGGCCTCGCCGATGCGTGCGTCGAAGAACTCGAGCGCCTCGGCGTCTCCGGTGAAGACGTGCTGCTCGTGTCGGTGCCCGGCGCGCTGGAAATCCCGCTCGCGCTGCAGAAGCTCGCGGAAAGCGGCCAGTTCGACGCACTGATCGCGCTCGGCGCGGTGATCCGCGGCGAGACGTACCATTTCGAACTCGTGTCGAACGAAAGCGGCGCGGGCATCACCCGCATCGGCCTCGACTTCAACCTGCCGATCGCGAACGCGGTCCTGACGACCGAAAACGACGAGCAGGCCGTCGCGCGCATGACCGAAAAGGGTCGTGACGCCGCACGCGTCGCGGTCGAGATGGCCAACCTGACGATGGCACTCGACCAGCTCGGCGACGACGAGGACGAAGAAGAAGACGAAGACGACGAAGAGGAGCGCGCATGAAGAAGAGCGCCCGCCGACAATCGCGCGAGCTGGCGACGCAGGGCCTGTATCAGTGGCTGCTGTCGAACGCGGCCCCCGGCGAGATCGACGCGCAGCTGCGCGGCGCGCTCGGTTACGACAAGGCCGACAAGGAGCTGCTCGACGCGATCCTGCACGGCGTGATTCGCGAGCATGCGACGCTCGTCGAAGCCCTCACGCCGTCGCTGGACCGTCCGGTCGACCAGCTGTCGCCGGTCGAACGCGCCGTGCTGCTGATCGCGACGTTCGAGCTCACGCATCATGTCGAAACGCCGTACCGCGTGATCATCAACGAAGCAGTCGAACTCGCGAAGACGTTCGGCGGCTCCGACGGCTACAAGTACGTCAACGGCGTGCTCGACAAGCTCGCCGCGAAGCTGCGCCCCGCCGAAACGCAGGCGCGCCGCAACGGCTGATTCCGCAGGTGGACGGGCGCGCGAGCGCCCGTTTTTCGTTCTCCCTCCCCCTCCCCGCTCCGCCCGACCGATGAATACCACCGCCGATTCGCTCGTCACGCTCGCCGCACGCGTCGACGCGATCCAGCCCTTCTACGTGATGGAACTGATGAAGGAGGCACAGCGGCTCGAGTCCTCCGGGCGCGACGTTATCCACATGGGCATCGGCGAGCCGGACTTCACCGCACCGGAGCCCGTCGTCGAGGCGGCGGCGGCCGCGTTGCGCCGCGGCGTCACGCAGTACACGAGCGCGCTCGGCATCGCGCCGCTGCGCGAAGCGATCGCCGCGCACTACGCGCGCGCGTACGGCCTCACGATCAGCCCCGAGCGGATCGTCGTGACGGCCGGCGCGTCGGCCGCGCTGCTGCTCGCGTGCCTCGCGCTCGTCGGCCGCGACGACGAGGTGCTGATGCCCGACCCGTCGTACCCGTGCAACCGGCACTTCGTCGCGGCGGCCGAAGGCCGCCCGGTGCTCGTGCCGAGCGGCCCGGAAGCGCGCTTCCAGCTCACCGCGGACGACGTCCGCACGCGCTGGGGCAGCCGCACGCGCGGCGTGCTGCTCGCGTCGCCGTCGAACCCGACCGGCACGTCGCTCGAGCCGGACGAACTGAAGCGGATCGTCGCAGCCGTGCGCGCCCGCGGCGGCTTCACGATCGTCGACGAGATCTACCAGGGGCTCAGCTATGACGCGGCGCCCGTGTCGGCGCTGTCGTACGGCGACGATGTCGTCACCGTCAACAGCTTCTCGAAGTACTTCAGCATGACCGGCTGGCGGCTCGGCTGGCTGGTCGTACCGCCCGCGCTCGTGAGCACGTTCGAAAAGCTGTCGCAGAACCTGTTCATCTGCCCGTCCACGCTCGCGCAGCACGCGGCGCTCGCGTGCTTCGAACCGGCGGCGCTCGACATCTACGAGGCGCGCCGCCTCGAATTCAAGCGTCGCCGCGACTTCATCGCGCCGGCGCTCGAACGGCTCGGCTTCACGGTGCCCGTGATGCCGGACGGCGCGTTCTACGTCTATGCGCACTGCGGCGGCGTCGCCCATCCGGCGGCCGGCGACAGCGCGGCGCTCACGCAGGCGATGCTGCACGACGCGGGCGTCGTGCTGGTGCCGGGCATGGATTTCGGCGTGCATGCGCCGCGCGACTATATCCGGCTGTCCTATGCGACCGCCTATTCGCGCCTCGAAGAGGCCGTCGAGCGGCTCGCGACGCTGTTCGGCCAGCACTGAGGTCCGAGCGGCCCTCCCGGCCGGCGTGCCGGGCGCTACCGTCCGCGCCAAAACAAAAAGGCACCCGAATCGGGTGCCTTTTTGCTTGAGTCCTGCCGGAACCGCGGGGCGTTGCGTGACTTACGCGCCGAGCTCCGAATGATCGCCGTGCGCCTGCTTCGCGGTGTCGACGCTTGCGTCGTCCTGCTGCGGCGCGCCCTTCGGCGCCGCCGCGGCCTTCGCGGCGATCGGCTGCGCGGTGTCGAGCGTCGCGTGCACGCGCTTTGTGCTGCCTGCCGCTGCCGTCACGGCCGCGGTGACGATAGGCTTCGACGGCTGGGCCGGCGCCTGCGGCGCATTGACCGGCACGCTGCGGCCGTGCGCGACGTCGCGCAGGCGGCCGCGCTCGGCCATGACCTTCGAGCCGTACACGGTGTCGTCCGGGTTGGTCGAGCCGTTGTACAGACGCAGGCCGTTCGCAAGCGAGCCGCCGCGGGCGATGCAGTCCTTCAGCACGAGCGCGCCGACCTGCAGGTTCGCGAGCGGCTGCAGCGCGGTGTCGGTACCGCCGAAATATTCGAACTTGTCGGAATGGACCTTCGACATGACCTGCATCAGGCCTTGCGCGCCGACGCCGCTTTCCGCGTACGGGTTGAAGCCCGATTCGATCGCCATCACGGACAGCAGCAGCAGCGGATCGAGGCCGACGTCGTGGCCGGTCTGGAACGCGGCCTTGACGAGCTGGCCGAGCGGCTCCTGGGCGACCCGGTAACGGCGCGACAGGTAGGTGGCGACGAGCGCCTGCTGGCGGTTCGACGCGAGCGCACGGTCGTCGCGCGCATCGGCCGGGACCCGCTGGGACGGGATCAGTTTCGCGAGCGCCACAGGCGACGGGCCGTTGCGGGCCGGATCGGACGCATCGCTTTGCGCGGCGGTTTCCGGTGCCACGTCAAGACCGACGGCAAGCGCATCCGTCTCGGGAGCCTCTTCCTGCTGCGGCTGCGCGCCGGCGGGCGCGAAGTTCGGCAGCGGATGGCCGGTCAGCAGACGGGCCGGACCGGCCTGCACGGCCGCGGATACGACCGGCATCAGCTTCGCGGCGAGGTTCCCGCGCACGGTCGGCAGCAGCCACAGGGCCAGTGCGATCGCGACGGCGAAACAGCCGACGACGCTGAATAAATGGTGACTGACACGCGTCCCGCGACGCAGCATGTTGCGCACGATCTGTGCATGCTGCTCACTGGGACGCCACGATAACCAAGCGTTCATTCAGATCATCTCCCATGAACATGACTCGTGCGGCTCGCTCGGCTCGATGGCGAGACAGAAAACGCGCCGCGGAATCACGACGCCGCACGCCTTGGTCGGGGCATGCAGGCATCGGGGAAACGGTATAAGTACCGTTCGAGGCCACGGTATAAGACGGCCGGCACCTTCGCACATTGGGCGAGGCGGGCATACGCGGTGGCACCCACGCAAAAAACCAGCGTCTGGTGGCGCTGGCTGGGACTACGACAAAGGCCGTCGAATACGCCGTGCAGGTTTCGGCGGACGGTGACGCGCTGCGTCAAAGATCGGTGATTGGCGGCTCGAAGCCTTTTACCCTGCAGCCAATGTGAGCGGATTCTAGCAGGGTTTTATAGATCGTCAACACTATAAAACCTCAAAATTATAACAAAAAGTAATTTTGAACCGCCCTTCAGATCGCGAGCCCCCTGCCGTAGGGGCTCTCCGCGCGGTCCACTTTTTTCTCCGCCCGGGCGTGCGCGCGGCGGCCCGGGTAAAATCTGCGCTCGATTCGGGGCCGCAGCCGGCCGCTGCGCCCGCCCATCGCTGCCCGCCTTGCGGGCGGCCCGGACCTTGTTCATGAAATACAAAGACTTACGCGATTTCATCCAGCGCCTCGAGGCGCTCGGCGAACTGCGGCGCGTCACGCAACCCGTGTCGCCCGTGCTCGAAATGACCGAGCTGTGCGACCGCGTGCTGCGCGCCGGCGGCCCGGCGCTGCTGTTCGCCGCGCCGCGCGGCAATGCGTTCCCGGTGCTCGGCAACCTGTTCGGCACACCGCGCCGCGTCGCACTCGGGATGGGCGTCGATGCCGGCGACGACGCCGCGCTCGGCTCGCTGCGCGACCTCGGGCGGCTGCTGTCCGCGCTGAAGGAGCCGGATCCGCCGAAGAGCCTGAAGGACGCCGGCAAGCTGCTGTCGCTCGCGAAGGCCGTATGGGACATGGCGCCGAAATCGGTGTCGTCGCCGCCGTGCCAGGAGATCGTCTGGGAAGGTGCCGACGTCGACCTGCACAAGCTGCCGATCCAGACCTGCTGGCCCGGCGACGCGGGGCCGCTCGTCACGTGGGGCCTCACGGTCACGCGCGGGCCGAACAAGCCGCGCCAGAACCTCGGCATCTACCGCCAGCAGCTGATCGGCCGCAACAAGCTGATCATGCGCTGGCTCGCGCATCGCGGCGGCGCGCTCGACTTCCGCGAATTCGCGCTGAAGAACCCCGGCAAGCCATATCCGGTCGCGGTCGTGCTCGGCGCGGATCCGGCCACGACGCTCGGCGCGGTGACGCCGGTGCCCGATTCGCTGTCCGAGTATCAGTTCGCCGGCCTGCTGCGCGGCAGCCGCACCGAGCTCGCGAAATGCCTGACGCCCGGCGTCGACACGCTGCAGGTGCCCGCCCGCGCGGAGATCGTGCTCGAAGGTTTCATTTATCCGCAGGAAGGCGCGCCCGCACCGGCCCCGGCCGGCGCACCGCCGCGGCCGGCCGGCAACGCGTCGGCCGCTTATGAGCACGCGCTCGAAGGCCCGTACGGCGACCACACCGGCTACTACAACGAACAGGAGTGGTTCCCGGTGTTCACCGTCGAGCGCATCACGATGCGCCGCGACGCGATCTATCACTCGACCTATACGGGCAAACCGCCCGACGAGCCGGCCGTGCTCGGCGTCGCGCTCAACGAGGTGTTCGTGCCGCTGCTGCAGAAGCAGTTCACCGAGATCACCGACTTCTACCTGCCGCCGGAAGGCTGCAGCTACCGGATGGCGATCGTCCAGATGAAGAAGAGCTACGCCGGCCATGCGAAGCGCGTGATGTTCGGCGTGTGGAGCTTCCTGCGGCAGTTCATGTATACGAAGTTCATCGTGGTCGTCGACGAGGACGTGAACATCCGCGACTGGAACGAGGTGATCTGGGCGATCACGACGCGCGTCGACCCCGTGCGCGACACCGTGATGGTCGACAGCACGCCGATCGACTATCTCGATTTCGCGTCGCCCGTCGCGGGCCTCGGCTCGAAGATGGGGCTCGACGCGACCAACAAGTGGCCCGGCGAAACGAACCGCGAATGGGGCCGCCCGATCGAGATGGACGCCGCCGTGAAGGCGCGCGTCGACCGCCTCTGGCAGGAGATCGGACTGTAAGTCCGCGCGTAGAACACACCCGACAAGAACGACGATGAGCTTTCCTCCCGCCTCGATGCTGTCCGACGGATTCTTCCTGTCGCTTTCGCTGTGTCTCGACATCGGCCTCGTCAACGTCGCGATGCTGTCGCTGACGCTGTCGCACGGCTTCCGGCCCGGCTTCTGGCTCGGCGTCGGCTCGTGCGTCGGCGACCTCGTCTACGCGGCGCTCGCGCTCGCCGGCATGGCCGTGCTGCTGCAGTTCGAGGCCGTGCGCTGGATCGTCTGGATCGGCGGCGGTGCGGTGCTGCTGTTCCTCACGTGGAAGATGACGCGTGAAGCGCTCGCGCCGGCCGGCGGCACCGGCGACGGCGATGCGGACGACACGCCGCAGCCGCGTGCCAGTGCGCGGCGCAGCTTCATGCGCGGGATGCTGCTCGCGATGTCGTCGCCGAGCGCGATCCTGTGGTTCGCGGCGGTCGGCGGCGCGCTGATCGCGAAAGCCGGCGCGACCACGCCGGCCACGGCGTCGGTGTTCCTGTCCGGCTTCTTCCTCGGCGGCCTCGCGTGGACGCTCTTCATGTGCACGCTCGCGAGCCAGGGCCGCAAGCGCGCGGGCGCGGGGCTGATGCGCGCATGCCACGTCGCGTCGGCGCTGCTGTTCGCGTATTTCTCGTACAGCGTGATCGTCGGCGGCTATCGCGACCTGATCGCGCACGCCGTGTCGTAACCGGCGCGCACCGGATCGCGCGCCCAATGAAAAACGGCGCAACGCCCCACGCGGGACGTTGCGCCGTTTTGCCGCGCGCGGTCAGGCCGCCGCGCGGAATGCGTCAACGACGCCAGTAGCCGTGGTGGCCCCAGCCGCCGTAACCGTGACGCCAGTACGGACGGCCGTAGTAGCCGCCGACGACCACGGGGGGCGGTGCATAGTAGGCCGGCGCCGGCGCGTAATACACGGGCGGGGGCGGCGGTGCGTAGTACACGGGCGGCGGCGCCGCATACACGGGATACGCAGGTGCGATCGGAACCCCGATGCCGACCCCGATCGACACGTGGGCCTGCGCGGCGCTCGCGGCACCCAGGCCCAGCGCGGCGGCGGCGATGAACGGAATGAGCTTTTTCACTTCGATTCTCCTGCTGGAGCGGTAATTTGTGCGCCCCTGTCGGCAACGGCGGGCATGCACGTCGCATGGATGCAATGTAGCGAAAACCCGCCGCGCGCGTATCGCGCATTTGTTGCAAATTGCAATTCCACCCGGCTGCAAACACCGTGCGGCGTGGCCTTGCGGATCCTCGACATCGCTTGCCGGTCGCGTGATTCCGTCCGACCAGTGAAAGCGCGACACATTGTCCGGTCAGTCTTACCGGATCCGGCAAGCACGGCGGGCACGCTTCCGTAATGAACGATTACAAATTTGAGACAAGACGCCGACAATTCAACGGGGATCTGGCCCCCGCGTGATTCGGGGCCGAATCACGCGATCGTCGCGGACGGCGAAAACGGCCGCGCGAATTTACCGCTACCCCGTGTCGCACGCCGACGTCCAGGTCGTTCTCGCCCGGCGCCGCCCTTGCGCGGCCGCCCCGTCATTCCTGCGATACTGGCGGCTGCTCCGTTTTCGCTTCGTCACCCACCATGTCCCTTCCCGACACGCCCAGCCTCGGCTTCATCGGCGCCGGCCGCCTGGCGCGCTGCCTCGCCCTGCGTTTCGCGGCGGCCGGCTTTCCGGTCGTCGCGATCGCGAGCCGCACGGCGGAATCGGCCACGGCACTCGCCGCGCGCATCGACGGCTGCCGCGCGGTCGACACGCCGCAGCAGGTCGTCGACGCCGCCGACCTGATCTTCCTCACCGTGCCCGACGACCATCTCGCGTCGACCGCCGCGGCGCTGCGGTTCGACGCGGCGCGCGCGGCGAGCCAGGCGCTCGTCCACTGCAGCGGCGCGTCGGCGGTCGAGCTGCTCGATCCGGCCAAGCGGCAAGGCGCGGCCACGGGCGGCTTCCATCCGCTCTACCTGTTCGGCGGCACCGACGCCGATCTCGCCCGCATCGACGGCTGCTCGGTCACGCTCGAAGCCGACGGCGCGCTGCACGCGACGCTGCTGCGGCTTGCTGACGCACTCGGCTGCCATCCGCTGTCGATTCCGGCCGGCGGCCGGATGCTCTATCACGCGGCCGCCCATTACGCGGCGAGCTTCGCGCTGTGCGGGCTGTCGGAGGCGGTCGAGCTGTGGCGCGGCCTCGGCTTCGACGAGGAAGCGGCGCTGCGCGCGCTGCTGCCGATGCTCGCCGGCACGATCGAAACCGCGCGCGACAAGGGCCTCGCGAACGCACTCGCGGGCCCGGTATCGCGCGGCGACACCGGCATCGTCGAGCGGCAGCTCGCGCTGCTCGAGGCGCGCGGCGGCGATCACGCGACGCTGTACGCGCTGATGACCCGCCGCGCGGTCGCGCTCGCGGCGAAGCGCGCCGCGCCGCCGGCCGCGCTGCCGGCGCTCGCGCAGGCCGTCGAAACGTCGCTCGCGCGCACGACCGGGCACCCCTCCCCGCCGCGGGACGAGGCGTGATAAGGTGTCGGCCGATGCGCCGCCATCCGGCGTTGGCGGCCGCACGCTACTCGACTGTATAAAAAGGATGCCAACGATGTTCGGCGAGATCGCCCGTTTTCTGCTCAATACCGTCTTCACGCTGTTCGGCGCCGCGCTGATCCTGCGCGTCTGGATGCAGGCCGTCCGCGTGCCGCCGTACAACCCCGTCACGCAGGCCGTGCTGCAGGCGACCAACTGGCTCGTGCTGCCGCTGCGCCGCGTGATCGCGGGCGTGCGCGGCATCGACTGGGCAAGCGTCGTCGCAGCGCTGCTCACCGCGCTCGTCTATGTGGTGCTGATGGTCGTGATGGCCGGCTTCGACCCGGCCTCGGTGATCGCGACGCTCGTCGTGGTCGCGCTGCTCACCGTCGTGAAGTGGGCGCTCAATCTCGTGATCTGGATGACGATCCTGATGGCGCTGCTGTCGTGGCTCAATCCGCGCTCGCCGGCGATGCCGATCCTCTACCAGCTCACCGCACCGTTTCTGAACCCGCTGCGCCGCGTGATCCCGAACCTCGGCGGCATCGACCTGTCGCCGATCCTGCTGTTCGTGATCGTGCAGGTGCTGCTGATGATCGTCACGCGCGCCGCCGTGTCGCTGACGATCTTCGGCATCTGATCCGACGTGTCGCGCTACGCTGCCGGCCCCTGCGCCGGCGGCGCCTCGAGCGTGTCGATCACGCCGAAATTCGCCGGAATCATCGCGTAGCACACGCGCACTTTCTCGCGCGACACGCGCTCGAGCAGCCGCTGCGCCTCGTCTTCGGTGACGATGAACTCGACCTCGACCGCGAGCGAACCCTGCAGTTCGAAAAAGCGGTCCTCGTGCAGCACCCGATGCCGGCCGAAGCCGGCCATCGCGCGAAACGCCGAACCGCCCGCGACCCCCATCCGGTTTCCCTCCTCCAGCAACCACTCCCACAGCGGCTTCCAGTGCAGCCGGTGCTGCTCGTGCACGTAGAAGCGCAAGAAGACCCTGTCCATCGCGTCCTCCCGGTGCCGGCGCGCTCAGGCCGCCGCGAACCACGCGCGCGCGGTCCACATGCCGAGCGCCGTCAGCGTGAACGATCCAGTCAAGTGTAGGGCAGCCACCGCGAACGCCCATCCGAATTCGCCCTGCACCGCGTGCGTCATCACTTCGACCGAATAGGTCGAGAACGTCGTGAGGCCGCCGAGGAAGCCGGTGATCACGAACAGCCGCCACTCGGGCGGCAGCCCGACGCGGGTGGTAAAAACGACGGCGGCAACGCCGATCACGTAGCCGCCGATCAGGTTCGCGGCGAGCGTGCCGAGCGGCACGGCGGGAAAGAACGCGTTGAGCGCAAGGCTCAGGAACCAGCGCAGCAATGCGCCGAGTCCGGCGCCGACGAAGATCGCGACCATCGAATAGAACAAGGGAACTCCTCGCTGACGAGCCCGCATCGCCGGATGCGGCCTACGCCGAACTGTATGCGCAATCGCGCCGCGGCGGCAATGCCGGAGGACCGGCGGACGGGGCCCGGATCGCGTCGCACCGGCATCACGCATTTCGTTATTCCGGCATCCGTGCCGCAATCGATTTTTTCCAATCGATTACGCCGGACATTACAAATCAAACCGGCGTCGATTATTTATCAGATTTTTAATACCGGAAAGATCAGCTTCATCGGGCGGCACGCCAGCGCTTGAACGCCGCATTCCATTGGTATTTCACGTATTTACCCTCATCAGATATTCCCGTATTCGTTCGATATCCGATGCAATTTACGCAGCCGATTTCGTAGAATTGTTTCGCCCCCTACTCCATCGACATGGAGATTCGAAGAATGAACAATATCCGCCTGTCTTCCATGTTGATACCGGCGCTGTGCGCGTCGCTGCTCGCGTCGAGCGTCGCGCTCGCCGGGGACAACGGGCCGCCGCCCTACGTCGAGGGCGCCCGTGCACCCAAGGGATTCGCCCGTCCGCCGTTCCATACGAAACCCCGCGCAAGCACGGCCACGGTGGCCGGCCTCACGCCGGCGCTCACCCGGCACGCGTACGGATTCGACACGATCGCCAACCAGGGCGACGGGATGGTCGTTGCGATCGTCGACGCGTACGACGACCCGCGGATCGAGTCCGATCTCGGCGTGTTCAGCAACGCGTTCTCGTTGCCGGCCTGCACGACGGCGAACGGTTGCTTCACCAAGGTATATGCACGCGGCGCGCGGCCCAGGGCCGATTCGGGCTGGGCGCTCGAGATATCGCTCGACGTCGAATGGGTGCATGCGATCGCGCCGAAGGCGAGAATCGTGCTCGTCGAGGCCGCGTCGGCCAGCTTCAACGACCTGATGGCCGCGGTCGACGTCGCGGTCAAGCGCGGCGCGTCGGTCGTGTCGATGAGCTTCGGCGGCAACGAGTTCAACAGCGAAACCGGCTTCGACAGCCACTTCAGCGTATCGGGTGTCACGTTCGTCGCGTCGTCCGGCGACAGCGGCACCGGCACCGAGTACCCGGCGGCGTCGCCCTACGTGGTGGCGGTGGGCGGCACGACGTTGTCCACCGACGCGTCCGGCGCCTACGTCGGCGAGGCTGCGTGGAGCGGCAGCGGCGGCGGCGTGAGCTCCGTCGAGGGCGAACCGGCCGGCCAGACCGCCTGGCCGGCGCCGGTCGCCGGCAGGCGCGGCGTGCCCGACGTCAGCTACGACGCGAACCCGTCCAGCGGTTTCGCGGTGTACGACTCGGTCACCTACCAGGGACAGGCGGGCTGGTTCCAGGTCGGCGGCACCAGCGCGGGCGCGCCGCAATGGTCGGCACTCGTCGCGATCGCGAATTCGCTGCGCGCCGCGGCCGGCAAAAGCCCGTTGAGCGGTACCTACAACACGCTCTATACGGTCGGGAAAAACGCCTACGGCAGCGACTATCACGACGTCACGACCGGGTCCAACGGCAGCTGCGGCAGCATCTGCAACGCCGCGGGCGGCTACGACTACGTGACCGGCCTCGGTTCGCCGCAGGCACCGGCACTCGTGCAGGCGCTCGTCGGCCAGCCGTAACGGGTGAACGCAGGCCGTGCCGGGGTGCGGCGTTCAACCGCCGTGCCGTGCGACAAGCCCCGGCGCTCGTGCAGGCGCTCGTCGGCCAACCGCAACGGGCGAACGCAGGCCGTGCCGGGGTGCGGCGTTCAAACGCCGTGCCACGCGCGGTCGAGCGCGGCGAGCGTCGCGAGCGCGCCGCCCTTCAGCCCGATCACGTCCGCGCGGCGCGCATGGGCTTCGCGGGCGTTGATGCGGATCACGTCGGCGCCGAGCCGTTCGCTCAGCAGCCGCACGGTCGGAATCGCGGTGCCCGCGCCGATCTCGACGACGCTCACCCGTCCTGCCTGCGCGATCCAGTCGTGCAGCGCCCGCTCCTGCGCGTCGTAGCGTTCGCCGAGCCAGCCGTGGTCGCCGAACATCAGGATGTTCGGCCGCGCGAGGCCGCCGCACCGCGGGCAGCGCGGCAACTCGCCGACCAGCCGGCACGCGGCCGCGTCGACGTCGGGCGTGAACGGCGCGGCGTCCCACGTGTCGTCCGAGCAGGGTCGCAGGCACTGCATCGAATGAATCGAACCGTGAATCTCGACGACACGCGCCGGATCGAAGCCGGCCTTCTGGAACTGGCCGTCGACATTGCTCGTTAGCACGAAGCCCCCGTTCGGCATCGCGTCCATCCAGCGCCGCAGGATCGCGAAGCCCGCGTGCGGCACCGTGCGACGGTAGAGTTCGAGACGGTGCCCGTAGAAGCCCCACGCAAGCTGCGGATGCGCGCGGAACGCCTGCGGCGACGCGATCTCGTGGAATTCGAAACGCTCGTGGCGCAGCGCCGGATACGCGCGCCAGAAGCCGTCCGTGCCGCGGAAATCGGGCAGCCCCGAATCGACGCCGATGCCGGCGCCGGCCGTCACGAGCAGCGCATCGGCCCGCGCGAGCGCCTCGACGGCGGACGCGACCAGATGTGCCGGCAGTGGCGCGGCAGCGGCGTTGGAATCGGCGGAACCGATGGAGTCGGGCGAATCGGAAATCGGCATGATGGCGCAGCGGTAGCGTCGAACGGTGTACGAATGGCGTCGCGCGATCATACGCCCGTTCGAGTGCCGCGCCGCGGCCTCATCCCGTCGTTGCGCGCCCGCCCGCTGGTTCACGCAGCGCGACGTACTGCAGCAGCATGATCGTCTTCGCGTCGACGATCTCGCCGCGCTCGACGGCATCCAGCGCCGCGTGCAGCGGCATCTCGACGACCTCGAGATCCTCGCCCTCCTCCGCGATCCCGCCGCCGTCGCCCGTGCGCAGCGACGCATCGTATTCGCCGACGAAGAAATGCAGCTTCTCGGTCACCGAGCCCGGGCTCATGAACGCCTCGAACACCTTGCGCACGCCGCGCACGCGATAGCCGGTTTCCTCTTCGGCCTCGGCACGGATGCGTGCGTCGGGCGTCGCGTCGTCGAGCAGGCCGGCGGCGGCTTCGAGCAGCATCCCGTCGTGTCCGTTGACGAACGCCGGCATCCGGAACTGGCGCGTGAGCAGCACGTCGCCCGTCGCCGCGTTGCGCAGCAGGATGGTCGCGCCGTTGCCGCGATCGTAGGTTTCGCGGCTCAGGCGCTGCCACGTGCCGTCGCGGCGCAGGAAATCGAACGTGACCTTCTTCAGCACATACCAGTCATCGGACAGCACCGTCGTATCGACGATGCGGACGCGGTCCCGCGTTGCAGCCATGGCGGCCTCCCATTCGACAAGTGACGGCGCTCATGGTAACGTGCATTTTCAAGAAATTTCGTGCAATCACGATGCTGACGACCCAACGCAAGAAAGCGATCCTCGACGCGCTCGCCCGCGACGGCCAGGTGCTGGCTGTCGAACTGAGCGCGCAATTCGGCGTGTCCGAGGACACGGTGCGCCGCGACCTGCGCGAGCTGGCGGCCGAAGGCCTGCTGCAACGCGTGCACGGCGGCGCGCTGCCGGCGTCGCCGGCCGTCGCGCCGTTCGCGCAGCGCGAGACGCTCGACACGGCGGAAAAGCGGCGTATCGCACGCCGGGCCGCGCAGATGATCGCGCCCGGACAGGTCGTGATCGTCGACGGCGGCACGACCTCGGCCTTGCTCGTCAGCCAGTTGCCGCCCGACCTGCGCGCGACGATCGTCACGCACAGCCCGAGCGTCGCCGTCGCGCTGGCCGCGCATCCGTCGATCGACGTGATCCTGATCGGCGGACGGTTGTACAAGCATTCGATCGTCGCGGTGGGCGCCGCGGCGATGGAAGGCATCGCGCGCATCCACGCCGACCTGTATTTCATGGGCGTCACGGGCGTTCATCCGGTCGCGGGGCTCAGCACCGGCGACTTCGAGGAAGCGGCGATCAAGCGCGCGCTGGCCGCGCGAGCCGGCGAGACGATCGTGCTGGCGTCGCAATCCAAGCTGCGTGCGGCGTCGCAGTTCGTGATCGGCGAGCTCGCGCTCGCACAGGCCATCGTGGTCGAACGGGAAACCGATGCGGCGCTGACCGAGCCGATCGAGGCCGCGGGCGTGACGGTCGTGCGGGCCTAGCCGCGCGCCGGTTTCGGCGGGCGCGCCGACGTCGTTGCGCAAGCATCCTCGCCGGCCCGATGTCAGCGTGCTGACAGGCACCGCTTGCTACCATGGGCGACTGCCCACCCGCCGCGCCTGGTCCGTCCGATGTCTTCGCCCGCCAACCCGATCGCACCCGCGCCGCCCGACGGCGCTGCCCCGCCCCCTGGCGTCCTCGCCCTGTTCATCGCGTTCGCGCAAATCGGCCTCACCAGCTTCGGCGGCGGGCTGAGCGGGCGCATGATGCGCGACTTCGTGCACGAGCGGCGCTGGCTCGACGAAGAGGCGTTCCTCAACGGCCTCGCGCTGTCGCAGGCGCTGCCGGGCGTCAACGTGAAGAATCTCGCGATCTGGATCGGCTACCGGCTGGCCGGATGGCGCGGCGCGGTGGCCGGCTTCACCGGCATCATCGCGCCGCCGGCCGTGCTGATCGTGCTGTTCGGCGTCGCGTTCTCGACGCTCACGCGCTTTCCACTCACGCATGTCGCACTCGCGGGCGCGGCCGCTGCGGCAATCGGGCTGTCGATCTCGATGGCGATCACCGCGGTGCGCCGGCTGCCGCGCCGCGCGCTGCCGTTCGCGGTGACGACGCTCACGTTCGTGTCGGTGGCGGTGCTGCACTGGCCGCTCGTCTGGACCGTGCTGATCGGCGGCACGCTGAGCGTCGCGCTCGAATACCGCCGTGCGGGCGCCGCCACCGGCGGGAGCGCCGAACGATGACTGCCCCGTCACGCTACGCCGCCCTGTTCGGCGTATTCGCGCCGCTGTCGATCGCGACGATCGGCGGCGGACAGGCGATCATCGCCGACATCCAGCGGCAGGTCGTCGACGTGCATCACTGGATGACGGCCACGCAGTTCGTGAACGACTTCGCGATCGCGCGGATGGCGCCCGGCCCCGGCTCGCTGCTCGCGACGCTGATCGGCTGGCAGGTGGCGGGCTTCTGGGGCGCGGTGATCGCGACGCTCGCGCTGTTCGGGCCGACCGCGTTCCTGATCTACGGCGTCGCGCATCTGTGGCGGCGGCACCAGGGCGCACGCTGGCAGATCGCACTCGAAGCCGGCCTGCGCCCGGTCGCGGCCGGCATGATCCTCGCGTCGGTCTGGGTGCTGCTGCGCGCGCTCGACGGCGGCTGGGCCGCGCGGGCGATCGCGGTCGGGTCGACCGTGTGCGTGATGGGCACGCGCATTCATGCGTTGCTGCTGATCGTCGTCGGCGCGTTGCTGCTGGTCGGCGTGCACGCGATCAGCTGACGGCGGCATCGGCGCCAAGCCGGTCCGTCAGCGCATGCACGGCCCGCTTCGCGATCGACGCGCGCTGACACCGGCGGCGCCGATCAGCGGCCCGCGACCGAGCGAAACGCGCGACAGGCATCGGCATGCAGCTCGAAACCGATGCCCGGCGCCTGCGGCACGGGCGTGTAGCCGGCGTCGACCGTTGCGCCGTCCGCCAGGCCGCTGAACGGATGGAACGCGAACGGGCTGACTTCCGCGCCGCCAAGCCCGAGCGCCGACACGACGTGCAGCGAGAACAGATGACCGCCATGCGGCCAGAACGCATCGCGCCGCCAGCCATTCGACACGAAATGGTCGACGATCTGCAGGTAGCCCGGCAGGCCATAGCAATGCACCGGATCGAACACGAGGACGTCGCGGTCCGGGCGCAGGCCGCCGTAGCGCTCGAGCAGCTTCGCTTCCGCGAGCGAGAACAACGCCTCGCCGGCCGCGACCGGCGGCGCGTATTGCGCAGTCAGGTCCGCATGAAGCGGCAGGTCGAGCGGGTCGCACAGATCCTCGAACCACCAGAGTTCGAACGGGGCCAGCCGCGCGGCGGCAGCGGGGCCGCTCGTCGCGTCGTACGCGTTCATCGCGTCGACCGCGAGATGCGAGCTGTCGGCAAGGCAGGCCGCGGCGGCTTCGACGCGGCGTATGTCCTGGTCGATATCCGGGCCGCCGATCTTGATCTTCGCGTGCGTGTAGCCGAGATCGGCGATGCGGCGCATCTCGTCCGACAGGTGCGCGAGATCGTCGTGCGGATAACGGTAGCCGCCGCCCGCGTAGACGCGCACGCGGGGCGCCGCGTCGCGCGCGAGCCGGTCGGCGACGAAGCGATGGAGCGGCAGGCCCGCGATCTTCGCGGCGGCATCCCAGATCGCCATGTCGAGCACGCCGACCGCGACACAGCGTTCGCCGTGCCCGCCGGGCTTCTCGCCCGCCATCATCGCGCGCCATGCGCGAAACGGATCGAGGTTCGTGCCGGCGTCGTCGGCGATGGCGTGCGCGGCGGCCAGCAGACGCGGCGCGAACCGTTCGCGAATCAGCCCGCCTTGCGCATGGCGGCCGACCGACGCGTAGCCATAGCCCGTGACCGGCCGGCCATCGCGCACGACATCGGTGACGATCGCGACGACGCTCGTCGTCAGGCCGCCCGATGGAATCGCCGGATCGGCATAGCGGGAAACCGGGATCGCCTGCTCGCGGATGTCGGTGATGCGCATGGTCGGGGTTCCGGGAAAACGTTCGGCGTTCGCGGGCCATGCACGCGCGGCAGCCGGCGTGACGGGCGGATCGCTGCATCATAGGCGCTTGCGCGATCGCGCGCGATAGTGGAACCGGCCGGGCGTGCGACCGCGCTCGGCGAGCTGTTCCCGAACCGGAACGCGTTTTATTTTATTGGGCCGGAGTCCGCTGCTGGCGATCCCCGGCTGAAACCGCTGTTCGTCGGGATCGGCTGAAGGTGCGGCTCAACGCGTCGGTGCGACCGGCGCGTTGGTGCAGCCCGAACCGATCCACACGCTCACGCGAAGACGAAGTACTTGCGCACCGTCTCCACCACTTCCCACGTTCCTTTCATGCCGGGTTCGATCACGAACACGTCGCCGGCCTTCAGGTGCACCGGCTCCTCGCCTTCCGGCGTGATGATGCAGTAGCCGTCGAGGAAGTGGCAGTACTCCCATTTCTCGTAGTTCACCTCGAACTTGCCCGGCGTGCAGATCCAGGTGCCCATGATCTTGCTGCCGTCCTTGGAGACGTAGGCGTTGAGGTTCACGGTGTGCGGATCGCCGCCGATGCGCTTCCACTTGGTCGCGTCGAGGACCGGGGTCGGGCAGGTTTTGCGCAGAACGGTGATGAAATCGGACATGTCAGCTCCAGACTAACGATCGGGTAAGAGGTCTGTCACGTTAGTTCGAAAGCTGCACCTCAGCTTGTATGCGTCCGACACCGACTCGTCCATTTTCGACACGGGCCCGCATGCGGGCGCGCCGCCAGCGCATTTTCCGGACGGCCTTGCGTTGACGGACCGCCGCAGGCCGATTCTTGACGCTCATTACCGGCGATCGATCGCACCGCCACCGGGCAATGCCGGTTTCAAGGCCGGTGACCCTGACCCAAGAAATAGTCCGGTGCAAAAGTAGAGAAATTCGGCATGATGTGTCCACGCGGACACGAAGGCCATGCCATGAAGACGAGCAAGTTTACGGAAGAGCGGATCGCATTTGCCCTGAAGCAAGCCGAGCTGGGTACGAAGGTCGAGGAGATCTGCCGCAAGCTCGGAATAAGCGAGGCGACTTTCTACAACTGGAAGAAGAAATTCGGAGGGCTGGGGCCTTCTGAGTTGCGCCGCTTGCGCCAGCTCGAAGAGGAAAACACGAAGTTGAAGCGGCTCGTGGCGGACCTGAGCCTGGACAAGGCCATGCTGCAGGACGTACTCGCAAAAAAGCTCTGAAGCCTGCCCGTCGGCGCATGTTGATCGATGAATTGCGTGATCGCTATCGAACCAGCCTGACGAAGACTTGCGCGTTGTTTGGCATGTCTCGTTCGCTGTATCGGTATCAGTCGGTTAGCGTGATTCGTCGGCGCTGCTCATGCGTATCAAGGAAATCACCGCCACGCGCGTGCACTATGGGTATCGGCGCGTTCACGTGGTCCTGCGACGGGAAGGCTGGCGAGATAACTGCAAGCGCGTCTACAGGCTGTATCGGGCGGAGGGCCTTTCACTGCGGCATAAGCGGCCACGACGCAACAAATCGGCTCGGCTGCGACAGCCCAAGCATATCGTGACCGCGATCAACGAAATCTGGAGCACGGATTTCGTTGCGGATGCACTGTTCGACGGGAGACGTCTACGGACACTGACCGTCGTCGACAACTACACCCGGGAATGCCTGGCCATCGAGGTCGGACAAAGTCTGAAGGGGGAGCATGTAGTCGAAGCGCTGACGCGTATTACTGCCATGCGCGGGCACCCCGCCACGATCAAGGTCGACAATGGCAGCGAGTTCATTTCTAAGGCAATGGATCGCTGGGCCTATTAACATGGCGTTGAACTGGATTTCAGCCGACCGGGGAGGCCCACTGACAACGCCAAGGTCGAAAGCTTCAACGGGCGCTTCCGGCAGGAGTGTCTGAACGCACATTGGTTCTTGTCATTGGCCGACGCGCAGAGCAAAATCGACGACTGGCGCACGTACTATAACGAGGTTCGTCCCCACTCCGCATTGCAGTGGATGACACCCGCAGAATTCGCCCGTCAGGCAAGGGAATCCGCCTCGCCTGACAACTCAACCAAGCCGGAAATCTCCACTTCCGACCGGGACTAATTCTGGTTCAGCGTCAGCCCGTGCGTCCTCGGCAGGTACACTACCCCAATCGCCGTGGACATGCCGATCTAGATACAACGCGGCAGCAATGCGGTGTTGCTCAAGATGCGCAGCCACGGCACGCGTCGCAACGACCTGGCCGAGTTGGAATAGTGGTCGGCTCATGAGCGATCGCCGGAATAGATGGCCCATGCCGATTCGATCAATGCCCCAGGGACATCGCCGACCTCGAATCCCGGTACGTCTTCGAGCAGAGTCCGCAGATGGTTCATGAACTCGGCGCGCGAGAAATTGCCGCCGAACGCATCTTGAATAGACTCCACCAACCCCTGAATCTGGTCGGTGGTCAGCGGCGGGAAATCGTCGTGGTGTTTGATGTCGTCCATGCCGCCACCATCTCCTGATATTCGGCGAACGACAACGCAAAGGGAGGGAAACTATTGCCTCCCCAGAACCTACCCTATGGCAAAGCCGAACTGGATTTGCTACCTTCTGGGCGAGCCCCAGATATATATCGTTCTATTCCCAAACGCATCGGCACGTTGGCAGACGGCGCCCCCATTGAACGAAAAATCAAATTGACAAAAGCATTTACGATCTACTGGACCCCGGATGGCTGGACTGCGATTGGCGAGGGCAACCCTATTCGAGCTGCAGGTGGCACGGGGTACAACGGAAAAGTCGAAAGCGGCAGCCGTGTCTATGTAACTAACATCTTGAAGGGACAGCTACGCTTGCTTGGGGCGTTTACGGTGAAAGAAGTAGTCATCAAAGCTGAGCAAGGTAAGCCCGCCGTGGCCACCTGGGATGCGGCTGAATATCTGATTTCTGAAGATGGATCATCCACGCCATTGCTGATCCGGCCAGTGCCGACTGAATTAGCGACCACATTGCGGTTTATCACACGAACCGGCGAGGCCGCGACAATTGCCCTCAACGAGGACGGCACAGTGAACGGTCAAGCGATGCGCACCGTTCGAGAGCTAACTCCCGAGTCGGCTGCGAGTTTGGAAGGCCTGCTGCAAAGCAAACCTGAAGCTGATTGGACGGAGGCAGAATTACGAGCCTCCGTTGCTGCGTACCTCGACATGGCGCGTCGTTTCCGGGATGGGCAATCGGTTGTAAAAAAGCAGATCTACAGAGACCTTTCCAGCCAGATTGGTCGAACAGAAAAATCTTGCGAGTACCGGATGCAGAACATCTCCTATGTCCTGGCACTCATGGGGCGAGACTGGATCAAAGGACTACCCCCGGCAAAGAATGTCGGGGTGAGGGTCGCTGGGCAGATAGAAGCGCTCATCGGGGAATTGGAAGGCCGACATGAATCACCTCGGGCTGCCGAGGCCGTGGTCGTAGCCAAAACCCGCAGGACGCTGAAAAAACGCCCGGACGGAAGCAAGACGCCCGAGAGGACCAATTCGACAACTACCAGCTTCGTCCGGAATCCGCAGGTCAAGGCTTGGGTGCTTGACCGGGCGGAGGCAACTTGCGAGGCGTGTGACCAGCCGGCTCCGTTTATCGGCGCTGACGGCTTCCCATTTCTCGAAGTCCATCATCTCCGAAAGCTGGCGGACGGCGGATCAGATACGGTGACGAATGCGGTTGCCGTTTGCCCAAACTGCCATCGGCGCCTTCACTTCTCGGAAGACGCTTCCGCGCATCGAGAAACACTCTATGGAAAGGTCGCTGAACTGGAACGCGAATAGAAGGTTCAGAATTCGCGCCAACTGCTGGTGTATATCGCCCACGCGGATTCGATGCGCCTCGCATTCACCTGGTCCGTCTCGAATCCTGGGATATCTTCGAGGAGCATCAACAGATTTTCGGTGAAATCTGCTCGAGAAAGATCGCTGTCGAAATCTTCACGAACTGCCATAGCCAGTTCGCGAATCTGCTCGATGGTCAGCGGTGGGAAATCGTCGGGACGTTGAATGTCGTCCATACGACGACTATCCCGGCACCTCCACAATCAGCACAACGGCGGGCAGCTTTCAACTACGGGCAGTTCGCGAAAATGTCAGAACAGGCGGCCGCACGATCTCCAATCTGTTTATCATGAACGTGTAGTCCCATTCGAGCATGTCGACATGCGAACGCGATGAAGACCAGTCCCTCACTCAACCCACCGTTGCGGATCCTGCATAGAAAGCTTAAAGAGCCGAAATCGATCGCGGAGGTACGTCAATACTTCGCCGGAATGACACCTGCGGATGTGCTATGCCAAGCATACCTAAAGGTGCTTGCCCGTGCTCACAATATGTCCGGGGCATCCTTTATCCAGCACACCACGGGACTATCGAGATCGCAGCTGCGGCTAGGGGTGCAGCGTCAGTCCACCCTCGATCGCGCGATGCAACGTCGCATCGCAAATATGCGATCGCAGCTCCGCCGCAAGCAATGGAAATCCGAGGAAATTGCGGAGTTCGAAGCCGGGTTCCCCAGCCTTCGCTCAGACTTTCCGACCGCCTACGCCGATTTTACTTATGCTGTCTTTTACGGATTTGGCGGCGGCGAAGAAGCCATCTCTCATGCCATCGAGATCGACAGACTGATCTGGAATCTGGAACATGCGTATCGCAACGATATGCCGCCTGTCCAAATTGGGCGGATATTACGTGATTGTTCCGTCTTCGACGCTGAGCACTTTGACCGTGCGGAAGGCCAACTCGTGGCAGATTATTCTGAGCGACAAGCGCTTGCGGAACTCGCCCAGACCTCATCGTGGGAGGAGGCAACACCCCTCATCGCTCTGATCGGCGTACATTGCTTAATCTCCCTGCTAGCGATCTTTGATATCTGCATGCAGAGATACCTCGGCCCTGTCTGGTCAGATTCCATCGATGGCTCGGTGGTAACCAGATTGTTTCCGCGCCTGTCCCCTCGTGCCGCCGTCGAGACGGGCCGACCAAGCCGGCGCGGTTTGGTCGAATTGCCAGTAGCGCTGCTGCTGGACTTCAGTGTTCGCCTGATCTACCGCTGGCGTAATGGCCAGTGGCCGCGCAAACGACCGTCCTGGAAGGAGGTGGCGTGCTGGACCACTTCCGTGTCCGCTGGCCTTTTGGCACAGTGGAGATCTGGACAGAAGGCAATGACCGCTGCAGACTTCGCGCGATTTTGGTTGGAGGCATGCTGCACGCCAAAACGCCAGCAGCATCCCCCTCCGATACCCATGCCGCTGTATTTCGCGGCCATCATGCTTGAGACGTGCTGTGTCACTTGGAAGAAGCGAGGACAGCACCGCAGCGTCCTGCTCCTCGACCCAGACGACTACCTGGCCCACCGCCAACGCTTGATGGAAGCCTCGACGGTGGGTGCATCGGGTCAGAGTGCCTAACTTTTTTACTCATCAGCCAAGCGTTCTTCCCAGTCGTCCGGCCGCTCGTCCTCGCCACGAGACTGCCAATAGGCGTCGTTGTTCGGGTTCAGTTGATCGGCGTGGTTGTCGAGATCGTGCTTTTCCATGCTGGATTCCTCCTCGGTTCACCTGCCACATGGCAGTGAGCCGATGGTGCCGCTCAACGCTGACGAAATAATCCCGAATCTTGACGATTTGGATCCGGAGCCTGCTTCACGTCCAAGGAGTTGGTTTCCCGTGAACATCTCGCCGGTGTACTGCCCCACCGATCACCGCGATTTCAGCCCGACGCCCGTGAACGTGATTCCCACTCGGCAAAACCAGCCATTTCGCATCGTGATACATCCGCCAACCACGTGTTGATCACATCCGAGCAAGGGGACTGGGAAACGAAATCGCCGTGGTGTTGAGTATCGCTCATGCACCGACTCTCTCGGCAGTTCCGCAGTCGGCACAGCAAAGAGCCCAACTAAAGACTTGATCGTCTAAACGACGTTGATTACCGTTCGGAACGTAGCCACTCATCACCCCGTTGCAACAAAGCAATCATCGATTCGTGCACCAGCCTATCGCGACTCTTTAATTGATCAGCGTATTGAACAAGTATGGCGTGCTTCCGGCGAATGCGTGCGTCCCGGTCTTGACCATGATAAGACACATCAAAATTCATCAAGTCCGTTACAAGATGATTGTTTAACTGAAAAGAGTAGATCAGCCCCTTGGCCTTAGCGTAGGTCACGATAATCAAGCGTCTGAGTTCTTCATCCGCGATCTTACCAACCTGCGAGGACGCTCGGTTATACACCGTGAATGCTTCCGTGGTGACCGGAAATATTGCGTCGAAGAATCCGCCCTCCGGTACAGCCAGTAGCTGCTGGCGAGCGCCTACGTTGTAGCCTTCCCAAATTGCATTAATCTCTTCTCTGATCGCCTGCACGAAAGCCAGCGTCTCCGCCAACTCTTTCCGGGCGTCGTCGGCCGCATGCCGCACCTCGGCCTCTCGGGTATCTCGATATTGCTTGTTAGCAACCCAGATTGCGATGAGGATCGCGCCGATTGACCCCGCGGCCTGCACCCAAGCAGCCGCACTTGCAGCATCCGTGGCTGGATAGTGACAATACACACTCGCACCGGCTACGGCAGCGAGCGTTAGCAGCGCAATTAGCCATTTGTGGTGTTTCATCGCATTCCCCGTTTTTTTCCGGCGATCCTACCACTGGAGGAGCATTGGAGTAGGGCTGCGCTTGCTGAGGCGCAAATGGCGAGGGCGGAAACCAGTCCGAGCAGCCGGCCCTGGTCATCGTTGCATCTTGCAGCGAATGCAAATACCCGCCAGCGACGCCACCGCTTCGCCGCCGAGCCATGCCAGTTTCGATACCAGCGACCAGAATCACCCGCTTGCCATCCCCACCCAAACCCCTGTAGAATTACGCGTTCTGCGGGCGTCGTATAATGGCCATTACCTCAGCTTCCCAAGCTGATGACGTGGGTTCGATTCCCATCGCCCGCTCCACCTCGAACCTAACCGGTTGATTTTGTTCCGGTTACGGTCCTGACAGCACGAATACTCCGCGAGACTACTACAGTTGGTGGTCCGTCATGCAGGGTATCTCCTGCCTGTATCGCCGTCCAAGCGGCATCTACGCAGTGCGTCTTGTCGTCCCCAAGCGGTTGCGCGAGTTCGTCGGCAGGACGGAAATACACACGTCTACCGGCGTCCGAAGTCTGGCGGTTGCGAAGACTGAGGCGCTTAGAATCCAGCTTCACTGGCGCACACATTTTCAGGCGATGGACGCGGAAAAACTCAGGAACGAAAGCCCGCTGATTGCTGGCGACGGCATGATTTCAATAACGGCGGCGGCGGACGCTATCGGCATCTCACCCGGCGCACTCGCTGGCGAACTGCTCAATGACCGGGCGCAGGTCTATACGCACGTTCAAGGTCTACGCGGTTGGGCGGTTCCTGACTTGAACGACATCGAGCGCGACTATGACGGCGGCCTCGTCCTGAATGACGTTGAGAGCAAAGGCGTCGAGACGACCCATTCCGGTATGGTGCGGTTCCTCGATACGCGCGCCACGCTTGGCCGGTTCGTCGTCGGTGCGAAGTCCATCGAGTCCGTTTTGCGGCACGGTGCGCACGCCGCCGTCATTCTGGATGACGAGCTGGAAGTGTCGCTGTCCGAGTGCGTCACGACCAAGACCGCCATTGCGAAGGTGCGTGCCCGCCTTGCCTTGTCCGTGCCGCCAGCAAGCCCTGTCGTGCCGACTGCCACGACGACGCCGCCGACGCCGTCAGCAAGCCCTGTCGTGACGCCGAGCATAGCGACGCCCATCATCCACGATCCGATCACCGCGCGGCACGGCTCCAAGCGCTTCTCGGAGCTGTTCGAGCTGTATCGGAAAGACCGGGACTGGAGCGTTGGCACGGCGAAACGCAACACGACCGAGGCCGAGCTGTTCGCGGGCCTGATGGGTGATCCAGCGCTAGGCGACATCGAGAAAGAGACCGTGCTGGAATTCGCGCGGCTGCTCGCCCTACTGCCGAGAGACATCTACCAGTCACGGCGCAACTATCGCCGCACGACCGGCGAGACCAAGACCCTCCACGAGCTGATAGAGCTTGCCAAGCGCGACGGGCTGAAACGCAAGAACGAGGATACCGTGAAGCGCCACGTCGGGCACCTGAGCGAGATTCTTGGCTACGGCGTCAAGGCGGGCATGATGCGCTTCAATCCGGCGGCAGACTACAAGCGTGGGCGCAGTGCGGGTGCAGGTTCGCGTCCGCAGGACGACCGGCAGACGTTTGCGCCTGACGAGCTGGACCGCATCTTTTCACAGGACTGGTTCGAGCGTGGTGCGGGAACCGTCAGGGCGAACGGCTTCACGCACTGGCGACCGCACTACTACTGGTTGCCGCTGCTGGGCCTGTTGACCGGTGCGCGTATCAATGAGCTGTCGCAGCTCTACCTAGACGACATACGGCAGTCTGAAGCCGGGGTGTGGTATCTGGATTTCAACCTCGACGGCGACAAGGTAGAGGACGTGCCCGACAAGTCGCTGAAGACGGTCAACGCCGAACGAGTCGTGCCGATACATGCAGAGCTGGTGCGTCTCGGCTTGCCTGAGTATGTCGAGAGGCTAAGGCGGGCGGGCCATACCCGCCTGTTTCCAGAGCTGAAGCGTGACCCCGTGAAGGGCTACGGCAAACCGGCTGGATCGTGGTTCAACGAGCGCTTTCTCGGCAACAGGCTCGGCATCGAGCGGAACGGGATGAAGACTTTCCACTCGTTCCGGCATACGTTCATTACAGCGCTTGAACGGCTTGAGCTGCCTGAACGCGTGATGACGCAATTGGCCGGGCATGAGCGCGGCAAGACGCAGAGCGGGAAACGCTATGCGAAAGACCGCGACGCCGACGAGCTGGCAGAAATTTTTGCCCGGTTGCACTTCCCGGCACTCACTGGCGTAGCGCCGCTCAGGATTGACGATGCTCTGGCCGCCATCAAGTGCGCAGCGCGTCAGAAGGTGGCGGCAGGCCGACGCGAACGGCGTTGAAGATCTAGCACTCGCCGCAATCGCGGCACAAATCGGGGAAACAAAATGAATATCAAAAGAATCGCCGTGCTGTCCCTTGCTTCATTGACGCTGACCGCCTGTATGACTATCGGACATAAGTTCGATCCGAGCGCGGTGGACTCGATGCGTCCGGGCGTGACCACGATTCAGGATGCAGAAACCGCGCTCGGCAAACCCGCATCGTCGTCAGCGGTAGTGAATGGCGGCACTTTGCTGCAATGGATTTATACGCAAGGCTCAGTGGTCGGTGGCTCGTCGGCGCACGTTGCCGTGCTTTTCGACAAGAATGGCAGGATGGTGCGGGTCACGCACCGGAGCCAGATGTAACCGCGCATAGAGCCGCAGGCTTATCGGGAGCGTCCGGGTCCGGGTGCTCCCTCCCGGCGCTCCCTATAAGGTTTCGTCAAAAACCGCTGCCCGTTGAAACACGGTATCCCCTCAAGGTCGGCTCCATCCTCTAAGACTTGCTTACCGTTTCCCGCACGCCATTTTTTGTTGCGTGGTGGCAGTGCTGCGTTTCATTCTCTCGGGGCTGGGTGCTCGCATATCAACTCTTTAACCCCCTCCGTGCATTCACCATCGCCCTGATAGACTGCGGTCCAAGCGGGGACGAGAACGAGGAGAAGAAAATGTGGGGGCTTGAAGCGAAAGATTGGGTAATGGTCGGAGCCACGATCGCCGGGCCGATCTTAGCCGTGCAGGCACAGAAGTGGGTGGAACGAGCGCGCGAAGCAACAAACCGACGAGCACTCGTCTTCACGACCCTAATGGCAACGCGCCAATCACGCATTTCGATGGAGCACGTTCGGGCACTCAACTCTATTGATCTCGCCTTTTATGGTCGTCGCGTGCTTGGTGTCACCGTGCGTCGCAAAGTGCATCAGGCGGTGCTGGACGCGTGGCATGACTATTATGAGCACCTGTGCGTGCCAGAGGAGCGACGGCCGAAGAACGACGCCGAGTTTCGTGATTGGAATGGTCGCGGAGACGAGCTGTTCACAAATTTGCTGGAACGACTCGCGACAGCGACCAACTTCAAGTTCGACCGCAAACAGCTCAAGGCTGGCAGTTATTCTCCCGAAGCGCATGGTGCAGTGGAGCTAGAGCAACAGGCTGTGCGAAGGCTAGCACTCAGCGTGTTGTCGGGTGAAAAGACGTTGCCGATGGAAGTCAGGGCTTGGCCCGTTGACGCCGCCGCTGCACAGCAGCAGCGCGATGCGCAGACGGAGCTGGTCCAAAACCAGAGGGAAATGATGGCCGACTTCAAGCAGATTTTGGAAAGGCTCACCGAGCACGCTGTTGGTGCTCACGAGGAAGCGGTATTGCAGGGTGAACCACGCCGCTGATATGGCTACGGTATGAAAGAGGTATATGTCTACAGTTATTAGGCCGGTTACGCGATTTTCACGCCCGGCAAGGGTTTCACCCGCGTTGACCGGTCCCGTTTGTCCCGATTTTTTGCGAAAGCCGATCAGACCTTTAGACGCCGCAGTGCACCCTTGATTGCGTCTTGAAGCTCGTTGTCAGCTTGCAGGTGACTGCTCTCGCGTCGTAGTTTCTGCCACCTATCGCGCCGCCCCAATGATCGGAAGCTGTGCAGGCCACGTTCGGGCGTTGCGTCGTTCAAGCGCCTGTTTATCGTGATCGCGGCAAGCTTGAACCGGTCGCCTTTGGCTTGCGCTTCAGGGGTAATGGGCGTGCGGAACCGGAAGAAGCGCACAAGGTCCGTGAACTTGTATCCGTCGAGGTCAGCCAGCTTCACTAAGCCGGTGCTCCTGAGTGTATTGCCCTTCAATGTAACTTCGACGCGTGCGCGCCACTCGTTCGGCGGTAACGGTTGCTTATTGTTGTCGGTGCGCTTCCAGTAGCACTGCCACGACACGTCATCGTCCTTGTTGCCTTCACGGTAGTTTAGGAGCGGGTCTAGTCGCCTTCCTGGAACATCCATGAAGCGGTTGACCCAGACTTGAGGATCAAACTGGCGGGGGCGGCTTCCGTCGGTAAGTAGGCTCGACTGAAGGCGGTAGGTCATGGCGCGGGTCGCGACCTCTCGCTCTGCCTCTTCGGTGTGCAAGAAGTCGCACGCGACCTCAATCGCTACGATTTCCGGTTCGTGAGTGAGTGGATACCGCTCGGCGAACTCCGCGAGTGCCTTGCTCAGTGCCGCATAGTGGTTCGCCAGCCGGTCGGTAACGCGCACAACGAACGTATCCGCGACGCCACCGGGGCCATCGTCGATAGCGCGGACGTGGAGCTTCCCGGCACCCGCTGCATCGAGCGCAGATTGGACGTGCTGGAACTGGGTTGGACGTGCGGTGCGAAGCCTCACGTCCAGCCAGTCCACACAAGCCTTTCGCCGGAAGTTCTGAAGCGCGGCCATGATGCTAGGTCCGCGCAGCCAGAGCCGGAGCTTTCGGGATTTTTTGATACCGCCAATGGATGGCATCGTCAAATTCCACAACGAACCCTTTCGGCGCTTGCTTCACGACCGCAAGCTTTGTCGATGCGTGGACGTTCCTGATAAACGCCTTGATCGCACTGAGGGCATACGCTGGACGCCACGCACGCCCGTCGTAATGTTTTGCAGCGGGCGTAAGCACATGGCCGCACACATCGGTTTTCCCCGACCGCATGTCTGCGAGCGCATCATCCCATGACCGCATTGCGCCGAGGAACTGGCGCAGAATCAAGGCGGTTTCGCCCGCCGGATAGATGGTTTCCTTGACCTTCATGCTTTCCCCCTTATGCCGTAGCTCGTTTGCAGGCGTCAACGGCTGCCGACAGTTCTTCCAAGACGGCCACTGCTTCCGCCACTTCGATCCGGTAGACCATCAGAGGGTCATCGGTGATTAGCTGGACATATGGCTTCCCGGCCTCGTCCACCTGCGGGTGGATACCGGACACCTTCAGCTTCCTGCCGGTCGTGCTGCCACCCTTCTCGCCGATGCCATACGCGCGCATGACTTCAGCCGCGCGCCCCGTGAGCGTGACGCTGCCGAGTTGCCGTTGCTTCTCGAACTCGACAAACCGGGCAAGTTCGACCACGTCATAGTGAGCGGCCTTGAAGCCCACTACCGATTGGAACGGAATGCGATACGGCACGCGCCTCGTTTGGCTGCGATTGTTGGTCAGCCAGCGTTGCCAATATCCAACCGACTCCCCCGGCAGAGCCTCATTCAGCCATTCGGCTGCCGCCTTGCTGCTCAAAAGTTCCACGTCCTGCTCCTTCTCAATTTTCGATGGAGTCATTCTACATACCACTCAAAAACTATTCAATATTTGATTTATATAAGTTCTCTTTCGGTTATACTGGCCTCACATTAAACGCTCGTCTTGTCGTGAGGCCAGCATCGAGAGGAACAAATGGCACAAGGTCAGTTCGTCGCTTACTACCGGGTAAGCACTGCGCGTCAAGGCATGTCCGGTCTGGGTCTCGACGCACAGCGCGAGGCGGTCGCCCGCTACCTGAACGGTGGCGATTGGGAACTGGTAGGCGAGTTCACCGAGACAGAGACCGGCAAGGGTGCGAATGCTCTGGAGAAGCGTCCGCAGCTTCGTGCCGCGCTGGAGTTGTGCAAGCGGCGCGGGGCGACGCTCATCATTGCAAAGCTCGACCGGCTCGCCCGCAACGTGCACTTCGTGTCTGGCTTGCTGGAAACCGGATGCGATTTCGTAGCCGCCGACATGCCGCAAGCGAACAAGGTCATGATCCAAATGCACGCCGTAATGGCCGAGTGGGAACGCGATCAGATCAGCAAGCGAACAAAGGACGCTCTGGCGGCAGCAAAGGCGCGTGGCGTGAAGCTCGGGACGGCAGGAGCCGCGAACCTCAAACCGAACGTGGAGGCCCGCCAGCGCGCCGCCGACGCGTTCGCGGGCAAACTGGCAGGCATGGTGGCAGGGTTCCGGGCGCGGAACCTCTCTCAGCGTGGCATGGTGGCCGAGCTGAACGCTCTCGGCATCAGAACGGCGAACGGCGGTCAATGGCACCGAGGCCAGCTCTGCCGACTCTTAGAACGGATTGATGCTGTGCACTGCTCGGAGACCCTGACTCCGACCGCATAATCGACATGCTCTAAGCATCACTTCCGCGGCCGGCAAACCGCGGCACCATTACCGCGGTCCTACCAATGCCGCCGCCCACTATTGGGTTATGCATCGATATTGCACAGCTGCCGGGCTTTCTGTGCGAGCGCGACAGCCCTTAGCTTTACGAAAGCCTCGTAATTGTCATCGAACAGGGCATTTGGACAGTAGTGAGATTCAAGAATCGCCCCCAATTGTTCGGCCGGCATTTTCTGCTTATAAACGCTCGGCGCATCTCCACCGACCGCCCGATTATCTGCACGCGATATAAAGCAGAAGTTCGCCAACACATTCTCGTTGATCGCGGTCTGTCCGCTCGCAGCCAAGAAAGCCTTTGGCATAAGATGATGAAATTCCTTTCTATTGTATCTTTGCAATTTTTTACTCAAATCAACCGAAATTCCACTTACAAAATTCCGCGGCTGGTTTTGCGCAAGAATTGCCACAAAAGTCTTTGTATTAACAGAACTAACAAGAAAGCGATTTTTCACAAAATATGCATCCTGAACCTCAACCGGGAACATCCCCAGTTGCGACTCGCCGCCCGCCTTCAGCTTTCGCATTTCCTCGATGTCCGCATCAAGATGTCGGAGCACACCAGCACTGTATCGCTCCGCGAAAGCAGACCGCCAGAACCACTGACTTATCTGTCGCCTTTGCACGTCATTACATGCGACCTCAGCGTTGTCTGGAGCCGCAAAAAAGACAGATAACGGTATCAAACAATTCTGATACGGAAGATTGTCGATCGATGGCAAATGATATTCCGACGCTATAAAATCAAGGGCACCTTTTATACCATTGACTACCTCTCGGAAGCGCTCCCGGACAACCGCCCCGTTCAATTGGACAAGGCTCTCAGGGCGCGATGACCCAGAAAGGATTGCAGCGGTGCAACGAAGTAACAAGCTTATGTCATTGGACAACTCGGTAAATCCGTAATCGCTGAGTTCGTCGATGAGTTCGTCAAACTCGCTTTGCAGGCGGAAGTCTTCACTCCAGGTCCAAGCCGAGAGAAGTTGAAGCGTGTCGAGCGGCACACCTTGACGATTGATGCGCTCAAAGATGATCGCAACCTTTTCTTTCTCTTCCGTCCGAAAGCTTTGAACCGGGATTCTCGCCTCCTTAAACACTGACTGCATAGCGTCGATCTGCGCCGCCACCTCATCGCTCATACCGCGGGTCAATTTTCGATACTCGGCTGTATCGTAAATCGCACGCAGCGGGAAATGCTTCGTCGGATCGACTTCGTCCGCGCCAAGTGCGAAAAACTGAGATTCTTGCACGTCATGCGCCTGCGTGAAGTCGAAATATACATCCTTCCAAGTTTCGGAATCTTTCTGCAACTCCGTCTGAAAGACGCCAAAAATTGAAGTTACGCGTTGCTGCCCGTCAAGCACATAGTCGATTGGAAAATCGGCTCTTGGCTCAGGCAAATCAAACGGACCAAGCCGGTTTTCCGTGCGCAGCCGTTCGCTCGTCCGCCAAAAGAGCAATGCACCGAACGGATATTTCTTGTAAATGCTATCGATTAAAAAAGCCACTCGATCCGGCTCCCAGACGAACCCGCGTTGAAACGCCGGGATTCTGATTTGGCCTCGATAAACCGAGTCGAGTATTTCTCTTATCGTGAAGGATTCCATTCTCTCGCTACCCCTATGCTGATTTTTTGATGACACCGGTTCCGACAACGCTTGCTGTTACCGCGCTTTGCTTCCAGCAGATGATACTGAACCACCGTTGACGAATGATAACAATGCGACTCGTGCCCTGAAAACGTTGCATCCCGACGATGCCTTTCTGGGAGGAAAGCAAGGACGGACCGCCACCGCGCTCCCGCCGCTCTGCTACAATGCGCTCTAACAAAGTCTGAGTGGGGCAAAGACGCCCTCTCTTTTACGTTTTCAAATCAATGGCTTGCGGATAGATTCTTGCGAGCGTTCGATTCCCATCGCCCGCTCCACCTTCGGCTGCTCGGCAGCCTGCGCAAGAGCCGCCTCGTCGAAGGCGGCTTTTTTGTACCATCTGCCTGTCCATCCGGCAGCACCGCTGCGCGTAGCGGGCGTAACGGGCCCGCGCCCGAACCAAGCCTTTCTCTGTCACCGATGATGCACGACGATCCGAACGAAGCCGGCCTGCCGCCGGACGACGCCGCCCTTCCCGACGAAGCCGCCGACAGCGCCGACGAAGTCAATCCGCTGCACCGACGCCGCATCCGCAGCTTCGTGACGCGCGCCGGCCGCGTGTCGACCGGCCAGCGCCGCGCGCTCGACGATCTGGGCCCGCGCTTCGTCGTGCCGTACGCCGCTGAAATCCCCGACTGGGACGCCGTGTTCGGCCGCCGCGCGCCGCGCATCCTGGAAATCGGCTTCGGGATGGGCGCGTCGACCGCGGAAATCGCCGCGCATCGCCCGGGCGACGACTTCCTCGGCGTCGAGGTGCACGAGCCGGGCGTCGGCGCGCTGCTGAAGCTGATCGGCGAGCAGGACCTGCCGAACATCCGCATCATCCAGCACGACGCGGTCGAAGTGCTCGAGCACATGCTCGCGCCGGAAAGCCTCGACGGCGTGCACATCTTCTTCCCGGATCCGTGGCACAAGGCGCGTCACCACAAGCGCCGGCTGATCCAGCCGCCGCTCGTCGCGCACCTCGCATCGCGCCTGAAGCCGGGTGCGTACCTGCATTGCGCGACCGACTGGCAGAACTACGCGGAACAGATGCTGGAAGTGCTCGGCGCCGAACCGACGCTCGAAAACACGGCCGCCGACTACGCGCCGCGCCCCGACTACCGCCCCGTCACGAAGTTCGAACGGCGCGGGCTGCGGCTCGGCCACGGCGTGTGGGACCTGGTGTTCCGCAAGCGCGCCGGCTGACCACGGCTCGCGGCAGCACGACGCACGCTGCGCGCCGCGCAATGACAAACGGCCCGACCGGCATCTGCTGCCGATCGGGCCGTTTGTCATTGGAAGCGCCCTCGCCCCCGCACCGGCATCACGCCCAGTTCAGCCACCCGCTGTAGCCCACCAGCAGCACGAACAGGCCGAACGCGATCCGGTACCACGCGAACACGGTGAAGTCGTGCGTCGCGACGAAGCGCAGCAGCCAGCGCACGCACACGAACGCGCTGACGAACGCGGCAACCAGCCCGAGCGCGAACAGGCCGAGCGAGTCGACCGTGAATGCCTGCCAGTCCTTGACGGTTTCATAGAGCGTCGCGCCGAAGATGATCGGAATCGCGAGGAAGAACGAGAATTCGGTCGCGACGCGCCGATCGAGGCCGAACAGCATCCCGCCGATGATCGTCGAGCCCGAGCGCGACATGCCCGGCACCAGCGCGAAGCATTGCGCGAGGCCGACCTTCAGTGCATCGAGCGGCGTGAGCGCATCGACCGACTGCACGCGCGGCGGCTCGCTGCGTTCGCGCTGCCGCGCCTCGGCCCACAGGATGATCGCGCCGCCGACGACGAGCGCGAATGCGACCGGCACCGGCGAGAACAGCACGGCCTTGATCTTCTTCTCGAACAGCAGGCCGAGCGCGATCGCGGGAATGGTCGCGATCACGACGTTCAGCGTGAAGCGCTGCGCGTCGGGCCGGCTCGGCAGCCCGGACACGATGGACACGATCCGCTGCCGGTATTCCCAGCAGACCGCGAGAATCGCGCCGAACTGGATCACGACGTCGAAGGTCTTCGCGTGCGCATCGTTGAAATTCAGGAAGCTGCCCGCGACGATCAGGTGGCCGGTGCTCGACACCGGGAGGAATTCCGTCAGCCCCTCGACGACGCCGAGGATCAATGCCTTGCAGATCAGGATCCAGTCCATCCGTGGCCCAACTCCGAAGTAGTCGAAAGAAAGGGCCGCGTCACCGCCGCGGCCCGCCCGGCCGCGCGCGGTGCGCCGTCACTTTTCGACGATCGCCACGCGTATGCCGTTTGTAAGAATCGTAATTGTACCGGGTTCGTAGTTCACGCCGGCAAATTGCAGTTGCTCGGGCTTGAACGTATAGATCGGATAGTTGGTCAGCACCTGCGTCGCGAGCAGGCCGGCGGCCGCGCCGACCTGTTGCGCGTACATCTGCGCGTTGCCGTCGAGCACGAGGCTGTCGACGGCCGGCGCCTTCAGCACGACCGAGCGGCTCGGCGCGTCGTAGGCCAGCTGGCCCGACACGGTGAACTTGCCGCTCACCGGTTCGCTCAGGAACGGACTCGCGAAATGCGCATCGAGCTGCACGGCGACGCGGTTCTGGTCGGGCAGCAGGTTGACGGCCGGATTCGCCAGCGACACGTCGACGACCTGCGCGACCGTCTTCTGGTACGGAAACTTGCGCGCGACGGCCTTCTGCACGTCGCCGCGCGAGAACGTGTAGTGATCGGGAATGAACGGGAACGTCGACGCACAGGCGGCGAGCGATACCGACACGCCGATGGCGCCGGCGCAAGCGGCGAGGAAGCGGCGCCGGCCGGGCGTGCAAGATGCGGTCATGCTGGACAATCTCCTGTATCGGGCGAAGCGGCAGTCCGGTAATCGGCTCCGCCCCATGTGGCGCTGGGGACCGAAGTTAGTGCTTCGACGCGCGTCGCCGGTTCCATGCGCGCGCCGGCAAACGACAGCGCGACAGCGCGGGCAGCGCGTCAGCGGGCCGCGCCGGGCGACGGCTGCGTCGCGATCTCGAGGCGCGTCAGCCACGCGAGCGCGTCGTCGCGCGACGCACCGCACATCTCGGCGGACGGCTGCAGCCCGGAACAGCACGCGGGCCGCTCGGGCCGGCCGAAGATCCGGCAGCGCAGGTCGTCGCCGAGCTGCACGCAGCGCACGCCGGCCGGCTTGCCGTCGGGCATCCCCGGAATCGGCGAGGAAATCGACGGCGCGATGCAGCATGCGCCGCACCCCTCGCGGCACGCATGCGGCGGCGGGACCTCGGCGGGCGCCGGACGGACAGGCATTTCGACGGACACTCGACTCTCTCACGAACAACAAAAAACGGTGCGGCAACCGGACGCAGCGTGCGGCAGCCCACCGCGCATTGTGCCACCGCCGGCTGCGACGTTATTACACAATGCAGCCGAAACGCGCGTTCATATACTCCAAAGCATCCAAAAAGCGCGAGACCATCATGAGTTCCGGTTCTGCCGACACACTGTTCCGTCCCGATTTGCTCGCGAAGTACGGCGCGAACGGGCCGCGCTATACGTCCTACCCCACCGCGCTGCAGTTCCGCGACGAATTCGACCCGGCCGACTACGTGCGCGCCGCGGGCGATCCCGGCGCGTCGGCGAGCGACCTGTCGCTGTACTTTCACATCCCGTTCTGCAACACGGCCTGCTTCTATTGCGGCTGCAACAAGATCGCGACCAACAACCGCCGCCGCGCGCGCCCGTATCTCGAGCAACTGAAGCGCGAACTGGCGCTGCAGGCCGCGCTGTTCGATCCCGCGCGCCCGGTCACGCAGCTTCACTGGGGCGGCGGGACGCCGACCTTCCTGTCCGACGACGAAACGGCCGAGCTGATGGCGGCCACCCGCGAACATTTCGCGCTCGCGCCGGACGCCGACGCCGAGTTCTCGATCGAGATCGACCCGCGCACGGTCACGCCCGCGACGCTCGTCCACCTGCGCAACATCGGCTTCAACCGGCTGAGCCTCGGCGTGCAGGATTTCGATCCGGTCGTGCAGCAGGCGATCAACCGGATCCAGCCGCTCGCGATGACGGCCGACCTGCTGTCGGCCGCGCGCACGACGGGCTTCCAATCGGTCAGCGTCGACCTGATCTACGGGCTGCCGCACCAGACGGTCGCCGTGTTCGCGCGCACGCTCGAGACGATCATCGAGCTCGCGCCGGACCGCCTGTCGGTATTCGGCTACGCGCACATGCCGCACCTGTTCAAGATGCAGCGGCAGATCGACGACGCGACGCTGCCGCCGCCCGCAACGCGCATCGCACTGCTCGGCCTCGCGATCGACATGCTGACGCAGGCCGGTTACGTGTACATCGGGATGGACCACTTCGCGCGGCCGTCCGACGAACTCGTGCGCGCGCAGCGCAACGGCACGCTGCAACGCAATTTCCAGGGCTACAGCACGCGCGCGGATACCGATCTGATCGGCTTCGGCGTGTCGTCGATCGGCAAGGTCGGCGACGTCTACGCACAGAACGCGAAGGACCTGCCGGCCTATGGCGCCGCGCTCGACGCGGGCCGGCTGCCGATCGCGCGCGGCGTGCGGCTCACGCCCGACGACCGGCTGCGCCGCGACGTGATCACGCAGCTGATGTGCAACCTCGAACTGCCGTTCTCGCATATCGAGGCGGCGCACGGGATCCGCTTCGCCGATCACTTCGCGCGCGAGCTCGACGCGCTGCGCGGGTTCGAGCAGGACGGCCTGCTGACCGTCGCCGGCGACCGCCTGACGATCCATCCGGCCGGCCGGATGGTCGTACGCAACATCGCGATGGCGTTCGACGCGTACCTCGGCCAGACGCCGCGGCAACGCTACTCGCGCACCGTCTGACACCGAACGGCCGCATGCGGGCGGCCGGTTTGATAAAGTAAGGGGCTCCACGCCCCTGCAAGAACCCGCACGATGCGCACCACCAAAGCAACCCACGCGGTCGAACGCCTGAAGACCCGTTCCGGCAACCCGCAGTTCGCCGCCGTCGCGATGGCGGGCGGCCTGTTCTACCTGGTCGACCGCTCCGGCGGCACCGCCGAGAAACGCAGCGAGCCGCTGCCGCTCGACGAATTCGTCAGGTTCGTCGACGAATTCGGCCCCAAAAAGCCGCGCAAGGCGAGCAAGCTCGACCTCGCGTTCGAGGCGCAGATCAAGAAGAGCAAGGCGTAAAGGTCTGTTGCAGGCCGTCTGAAGGCTTCGCCGCCGCCCCGTTTGGTACAATCACGAAGTTTCTCTATCCCCGCTGATGGCCGACCTGGCTGCGTGACCACACCATGAATATCGAAAACGCGCGTTTCAACATGATCGAACAACAGATCCGGCCGTGGGACGTGCTGGATCTGGACGTCCTGGGCCTGCTGTCGATCGTCAAGCGTGAACACTACGTGTCGCCCGAACACCGCGATCTCGCGTTCGCCGACCTCGAGCTGCCGCTGCCCGGCGGCCGCAGCAAGATGCTGTTCCCGCGCGTCGAAGCGCGCGTGCTGCAGGAACTGGCGGTCAAGAAGCACGAGAACGTGCTCGTGATCGGCGCGGGTTCGGGCTACCTGGCCGCGCTGTTCGCGCATCGCGCGCAGCACGTGACGGCCGTCGAGATCGATCCGGCCATCGCGAAGTTCGCGGCCGACAACCTGCGCAACGACGGCGTGACGAACGCGGAAGTCGCGCTCGGCGACGGCTCGCTCGGCTGGCCCGACAAGGCGCCGTACGACGTGATCTGCGTCGCGGGCGGCCTGCCGGTCGTGCCGCAGCAGATGCTCGAACAGCTGAAGATCGGCGGCCGCCTGTCGGCGTTCGTCGGCGGCCGTCCGGTGATGAAGGCGCAGGTCATCACGCGCATCGACGACAAGCAGTACCGCGTCGCCGACGTATTCGAAACCTACGTCGACCACCTCGTCAACGCGATCGAACCGTCGCGTTTCAAGTTCTGAGCGGCGGCCCCATGCAGATCCTGACGCCCGCGATGCTCGCGGAATGGCTTCACGATCCGGCGCGCCCCGCGCCGGTCGTGCTCGACGTGCGCGAGCCGTGGGAAATCTCGACCGCGCAGATCGCCGGCAGCGTGTCGATCCCGATGCAGCAGATCCCCGCGCGCAGCGAGGAGCTCGACGACGAAGCGGAAATCGTCTGCGTGTGCCATCACGGGATGCGCAGCGCGCAGGTCGCGATGTTCCTCGAATCGCGCGGCTTCACGAAGCTGTACAACCTGCAGGGCGGCATCGACGCGTGGTCGCGTGACGTCGATCCGTCCGTACCGCGTTACTGACCTTCCCGGCGGCGCATCGCGCGCCGCCGCGGCGACCGGCGAGTAATAGCCGATCGCTCCAGTCCCGCCGAACGGGCGCGCATCGCGCGCCCGTTTGCGTTTCTGCTGCACCGTTCCATCCTCTTTCGTTTGTTTCCGCACGCCGGCCATCCGCGTCCGCTCGATGACGCGAGGCGGCGAGAACCCGGGCAACGCACCCGTCGAGCGGAGCGCCTCGCCCTTCCCCTGGCACTTCATGACCAAGCCGTGTGCACGCGACGCCGACACGACACGCCGGATGCGTGCGCATCGATCACGCGCCGCCCCCCTTCGACGTGCGGCGCACGCGCTCGAACCCGGGCCCCAGCCGTGCACCATTTGCGCCCGCACGAGCGCACCGCAACGGATCGCGCATGCTGCACGACGCGTCATGCGCACCGCGCCGGCGCCCCGCGGCGCCCCGCACAGGCACGCCTGGCGTGCATCGGCGCGACTGGCACATGCCTTGCGTTACTCCGATGCCGGCGCCGCCACGGCGCACGCACATCCAACATGACAAGGGGATCCCGATGAAACGTCGCAGTCTGTTGAAGTTCGGTTCGATGGCCGGTGCACTCGCGCTGGCAGGCAAGAGTCCGTTCGCTCACGCGGCCGATGCGGGCACGGGCCCGATCAAGGTCGGCATCCTGCATTCGCTGTCGGGCACGATGGCGATCTCCGAAACGTCGCTGAAGGACACGGCGCTGATGACGATCGCCGAGATCAACAAGAACGGCGGCGTGATGGGCCGCAAGCTCGAGCCGGTGGTCGTCGATCCCGCATCGAACTGGCCGCTGTTCGCGGAGAAGGCGCGCCAGCTGCTCACGCAGGACAAGGTCGCGTGCGTGTTCGGCTGCTGGACGTCGGTGTCGCGCAAGTCGGTGCTGCCGGTGTTCGAGGAACTGAACGGCCTGCTCTACTACCCGGTGCAATACGAAGGCGAGGAAATGTCGCGCAACGTGTTCTACACGGGCGCCGCGCCGAACCAGCAGGCGATCCCCGCCGTCGAGTACCTGATGAGCGCGGAAGGCGGCGGCGCGAAGCGCTTCTTCCTGCTCGGCACCGACTACGTGTATCCGCGCACGACCAACAAGATCCTGCGCGCGTTCCTGAAATCGAAGGGCGTGAAGGACGCCGACATTCAGGAGGTCTACACGCCGTTCGGCCACAGCGATTACCAGACGATCGTCGCGAACATCAAGAACTTCGCCCAGGGCGGCAAGACGACCGTGGTCTCGACGATCAACGGCGATTCGAACGTGCCGTTCTACAAGGAACTCGGCAACCAGGGGATCAAGGCGACCGACGTGCCGGTGGTCGCGTTCTCGGTCGGCGAGGAAGAGCTGCGCGGGATCGACACGAAGCCGCTCGTCGGCCATCTCGCCGCGTGGAACTACTTCATGTCGGTGAAGAACCCGACCAACACGAAGTTCAAGGACCAGTTCGCCGCGTGGGTAAAGGCGAACAACCTGCCGGGCGGTGCGAAGCGCGTGACGAACGATCCGATGGAGGCAACCTACGTGGGCATCCACATGTGGAAGCAGGCCGTCGAAAAGGCGAAGAGCACCGACGTCGACAAGGTGCGCGTCGCGATGATCGGCCAGACGGTTGCCGGCCCCTCGGGCTTCACGCTCGCGATGGACGGCAACCATCACCTGCACAAGCCGGTGATGATCGGCGAGATCCGCGGCGACGGGCAATTCAACGTCGTGTGGAAGACGAAGACCGCGGTGCGCGCGCAGCCGTGGAGCCCGTTCATCGCAGGCAACCAGGGCAAGCCGGACATCGTCAGCTCGATCCCGGCGTTCCTGCGCCGGCAGCGCGCGGCGCTGGCCTGATGCGATGCGGGGCGCTGCGCACCGGCGTGGCGCTCCGCTTGCAGGATGGTGCGCGAATGCCGGTACTCACCGTAACGCATCGCACGCGCACCGCCGCACGAACCCGCTTTCCCACGCCCGACAGGATCTCCCGATGCCTACACGCTTTCGCCGCGCCGCCGTCGCGGTCGTCGCCTGTGCCGCGCTGGCGGGCGCACTGCCGCGCGCCGCGTTCGCCCTGACGGCCGCCGATACGGCTGCGCTCGCCGGCGACGACTTCGACGCGAAGACGGCCGCGGTCGACCGTCTCGCCGCCGATGCCGACCCGCGCGCCGTCGCGTTGCTCAATGCGCTGTCGAGCGGCGACGCGCTCGCGACCGGCGACGGCCGCCTGCTGATCCAGACCGGCGACACCGCGCACGACGCGCTCACGCAAGCCGCGACGCCGGCCGGCGACGCGCAGCCCGTGATGCTGAACAACCTGCTGCGCACGAAGATCGCCGGCGCGCTGTCGGGCCTCGCACTCGCGTCGCCCGACAGCGCCGCGCGCCGCGACGCGATCGATGCGCTGCTGAAGTCGCCCGACCCGGCGCTCAAGCCGATGATCGATCGCGCGCGCGCGAAGGAAACCGATCCCGCGCTGAAGCGCCGCCTCGACGCACTGTGGGCCATCGCCGCGCTGCACGACGCCGATCCGGCGAAGCGTCTGGAAGCCGTGCAGGTGGTGGCCGCGCGCCGCGACCTCGACATGATCGAGCAGTTGCGCCCGCTCGTCGCGAAGAATGCCGACGGCAGCTACACGGAACCCGACGCGCGCGTGCGCGACGCCGCGCAGCAAGGCCTCGACGCATTGCACGCGCTGCAGCGCCGCGGCGAAATCGCCGGCACCGTGTTCGCGGGCCTGTCGCTCGGCAGCGTGCTGCTGCTCGCGGCGCTCGGCCTCGCGATCACGTACGGGCTGATCGGCGTGATCAACATGGCGCACGGTGAATTCCTGATGATCGGTGCGTACGCAACCTATGTCGTGCAGACGCTGATCCAGCGCTACGCGCCGGCCGCGTTCGACTGGTATCCGCTCGTCGCGGTGCCCGTCTCGTTCGCGGCGGCCGCGCTGGTCGGCGTCGTGCTGGAGCGGCTCGTGCTGCGGCACCTGTACGGCCGCCCGCTCGAGACGCTGCTCGCGACCTTCGGCGTGAGCCTGATCCTGATCCAGGCGACGCGCATGCTGTTCGGCGCGCAGAACGTGCAGGTCGTGAACCCGTCGTGGATGAGCGGCGGCGTCACCGTGATGCAGAACCTGATCCTGCCGTACAACCGGCTCGCGATCCTCGCGTTCGCGCTCGCGGTCGTGTGCGTCGCGTGGGGCGTGCTGACGAAGACGCGGCTCGGCCTGTTCGTGCGCGCGGTCACGCAGAACCGCCGGATGGCCGCGTGCGTCGGCGTGAAGACCGCGCGCGTCGACGCGTATGCGTTCGCGTTCGGCGCGGGCATCGCGGGCCTCGGCGGCTGCGCGCTGTCGCAGATCGGCAACGTGGGCCCCGACCTCGGGCAGAACTACATCATCGATTCGTTCATGGCGGTCGTGCTCGGCGGCGTCGGCCAGATCGCCGGCACCGTGCTCGGCGGCTTCGGGCTCGGTCTCGTCAGCAAGGCGATCGAGCCGTTCTGGGGCGCCGTGCTCGCGAAGATCGCGGTGCTCGTGATGATCGTGCTGTTCATCCAGAAACGTCCGCAGGGCATGTTCGCCCCGAAGGGACGCAGCGCGGAGGCCTGACATGACTTCAATCACCGATTCGTTGTCGAAGCCGATCGCCGACGCGCCGAAGCCCGCTGCCGCCGCGCGTGCGGAAGAAAAATTCGCGCTCGGCCTGCCGCCCCGCCCCGCGCTGCTGTCGCGTCGCGCATGGCTCGCGCTCGTCGCGCTGTGCGTCGCGATCGGCATCGGCGTGCCGCTCGCCGCGCTGGTCGCGCCCGAGTCGAGCGCGTTCCATCTGTCCGCGTATGCGATGACGCTCGCCGGCAAGCTGATGTGCTACGCGATCGCCGCGCTCGCGCTCGATCTCGTGTGGGGCTACTGCGGCATTCTCAGCCTCGGCCACGGCCTCTTCTTCGCGCTCGGCGGTTATGCGATCGGCATGTACCTGATGCGCGAGATCGGCCGCGACGGCAAGTACGGCAGCGACCTGCCCGACTTCATGGTGTTTCTCGACTGGCATCAACTGCCGTGGTACTGGAGCGGCACGCAGCATCTCGCGTGGGCGCTCGCGCTGGTCGTGCTCGTGCCGGCCGTGCTCGCGTGGGTGTTCGGCTTCTTCACGTTCCGCTCGCGCGTGAAGGGCGTGTACCTGTCGATCATCACGCAGGCGCTGACGTTCGCGGCGATGCTGCTGTTCTTTCGCAACGAGACGGGCTTCGGCGGCAACAACGGCTTCACCGACTTCAAGCGCATCGCCGGGTTTCCGATCACGTCGCCCGGCACGCGCACGGTGCTGTTGCTGCTGACCTTCGCGACGCTCGTGCTCGCGTTCATCGTCGCGCGCGCAATCGTCACCAGCAAGCTCGGGCGCGTGGTCACCGCGGTGCGCGACGGCGAGACGCGGCTGATGTTCCTCGGCTACAGCCCGCTAGCGTACAAGCTGTTCGTGTGGACGCTGTCGGCCGTGCTGTGCGGGATCGCGGGCGCGTTGTACGTGCCGCAGGTCGGCATCATCAACCCCGGCGAGATGTCGCCCGGCAACTCGATCGAAATGGCGATCTGGGTCGCGGTGGGCGGGCGCGGTACGCTGATCGGGCCGATCGTCGGCGCGTTCGCGGTGAACGGCGCGAAGAGCCTCTTTACCGCGTACTTCGCCGAATACTGGCTGTTCTTTCTCGGCCTGATCTTCGTGCTCGTGCCGCTTCTGCTGCCGCGCGGCATCATGGGCCTCGTCGACACGCTGCTCGCAAAGGGGAAACGCGGATGAACGGCACCGCCCTCTACCAGTTCACGCCGCCGCCCGAGGACGAGCTGCTGGCCGTCAGCGGCAGCGCATCGATGGGCCGCGTGGCGCCGCCCGGCATCGACACGTCGCACGGCACGATCCTCTACCTCGAGGACATCGAGGTGAGCTTCGACGGCTTTCGCGCGCTGAACAAGCTGTCGCTCGCGATCGACGCGGGCGAGCTGCGCTGCGTGATCGGCCCGAACGGCGCGGGCAAGACGACGATGATGGACGTGATCACCGGCAAGACGCGGCCCGATGCGGGCAAGGTGTTTCTCGGCCAGACCATCGACCTCGCGCGAATGAACGAACCCGCGATTGCGCGCGCGGGGATCGGCCGCAAGTTCCAGAAGCCGACCGTGTTCGAACAGCATCCGGTGTGGGAAAACCTCGAACTGGCGATGCAGACCGACAAGGGCTGGCTCGCGTCGCTGCGCGCGCGGCTCGACCGCGCGGCGCAGGCGAAGATCGAGGAGACGCTCGCGCTGATCGGCCTCGAAAGCGACGCGTATCGCGCGGCCGGCGAGTTGTCGCACGGGCAGAAGCAGCGGCTCGAGATCGGCATGCTGCTGATGCAGCGCCCCGCCCTGCTGCTGCTCGACGAGCCGGCGGCCGGGATGACCGACCACGAGACGATGGAACTCGCGAAACTGCTGAACACGCTGCGCGGCACCTGCTCGATGATGGTCGTCGAGCACGACATGGAGTTCGTCGCGGCGCTCGCGGGCGACACGGGCCGCGTGACGGTGATGGCCGAAGGCGCGGTGCTCGCGCAAGGCACGCTCGACCAGGTCAAGCGCGACGACGCGGTGATCGAGTCTTACCTCGGACGGTGACGCAATGCTGAAGATCGATGCACTGAACCAGTACTACGGCGGCAGCCACATCCTGCGCAACGTGACGCTGGCCGCCGACGACGGCAAGCTCACCGTGCTGCTCGGCCGCAACGGCGTCGGCAAGAGCACGCTGCTGCGCTGCCTGATGGGCGTCGTCGCCGCGAATAGCGGCAGCGTGTCGTGGCGCGGCACCGCGCTCGGCGCACTGCCGCCGTATGCGCGCGTCGCGGCCGGGCTCGCGTACGTGCCGCAGGGCCGCGACATCTTTCCGCGGCTCACCGTCGAGGAGAACCTGCTCGTCGGCGCGGCAAGCCGCAAGGCGCCGTCGAAAGTGCCCGACCGCATCTACGACCTGTTCCCGGTGCTGAAGGACATGCGCGCCCGGCGCGGCGGCGACCTGTCGGGCGGCCAGCAGCAGCAGCTCGCGATCGGCCGCGCGCTGATGAGCGAGCCGCAGTTGCTGATCCTCGACGAGCCGACCGAGGGCATCCAGCCGTCGATCATCCAGGACATCGGCCGCACGCTGCGCCAGCTCGTCGACGAATCGAAGATGACCGTGCTGCTCGTCGAACAGTATTACGACTTCGCGCGCTCGATCGCAGACCATTACTGGGTGATGAGCCGCGGCGAGGTCATCGCCGGCGGCGATGCGCGGGACATGGAAACGAACGGCGTGCGCGAGCTGATCGCGGTGTAGCGCGCCACGCAGCGCATGATTGCGCCCACGCGTGGCGCCGACGGTCGACGCATGTCACGCGATGGCCGGCGCCGTCGCCGCTCCACTTCGCCACGTTCGGCAACCCGAACACCCAAGCGTATAGTGTTGCGGTAGCATCCTCGATCACCGCGCCCGTTCCCTGCTTCCCGCCGATGTCCGCCCTCGATTCCCACGCCCCGCTGTCCCGCCCCGCCGTCGCCAAGTCGTGGCGCGGCCGTCTCGAACTCGGCTTCGAACGGCACGGCGCGCGCACGACGCTCGTCCATCGGCTGCACGACGGCCCGCTGCGCGTGCAGCGGCCGCTGTATCCGGAAGGCGACGCGATCTGCCACGCGGTCATCGTCCACCCGCCGGGCGGCGTCGCGGGCGGCGACCGGCTCGACATCGACATCGCGCTCGGCGACGGCACGCACGCGGTGCTGACGACACCCGGTGCGACCAAGTGGTACAAGTCGAACGGCCTCGACGCGACGCAACGCATCGGCATCACGGTCGGCGCGCACGCGAAGCTCGACTGGCTGCCGCAGAACAACCTGTTCTTCGACGCGGCCCACGCCGCGCTGGACTTCACGGTGACGCTCGGCGCGGGCGCGAGCGCGATCGGCTGGGACGCGACGCAGCTCGGCCGGCAGGCGGCCGGCGAAACGTGGTCGGCGGGCCGCATCGTGTCGGGTTCGGCACTCGTCGACGCCGACGGCCGGCCGCTGTGGACCGAGCGCGCGCTGCTCGACGCACACGATCCGCTACGCGGCTCGCTGCAGGGCCTCGCCGGCTTTCCCGTGTACGGCACGCTGTGGGCGGCCGGCGCCGCGTGCGATGCCGCGCTCGCCGAAACGCTTGCCGCGCGGATGCCGTTCGACGACACGCTGCGCGCGGGCGCGACCTGCGTGACGCCGGGCGTCGTGCTGGTGCGCGCGGTGTCGACGTCGATGGAAGCGCTGCAGCGTCACTTCACCGACTGCTGGCTCCACCTGCGCCCGCTCGTGCACGGCATCGAAGCGCGACCGCTGCGCCTCTGGCAGACCTGAGCACGCGGCCCGGCACGCACCGTTTCGGCGCAGCAGCACCGCCCGCGCTGCCCACGATCCATGCATCGCGCACCACGATCGCGCATCCCCGCACGCCGCACCGACATGGCACGCACCTTGCTGCTTACATATCGGATACACGACGCAGGAACAACGGCGCGGTGCTACGATGAACCGCGCCCCCGCCGGCATCCCGCGCACCGATAAAAATTACGTTTTCCTGAACGACTGCCTTCATGAAACTGACTCCCCGAGAAAAGGACAAGCTGCTGATCTTCACGGCAGCGCTGCTGGCCGAGCGCCGCCGCGCGCGCGGGCTGAAGCTCAACTATCCGGAAGCGGTCGCGTTCATCACCGCCGCGCTGATGGAAGCGGCGCGCGACGGCAAGACCGTCGCCGAGGTGATGCACTACGGCACGACGCTGCTCACGCGCGACGACGTGATGGATGGCGTGCCGGAGATGATCCCCGACATCCAGGTCGAGGCGACCTTCCCGGACGGCACCAAGCTCGTCACCGTCCACCACCCGATTCCGTGACCGAGGTAGCACGCATGATCCCCGGCGAAATCCTCACCGACGACGGCGAGCACGAACTGAACGCGGGCCGCGCGACGATCTCGCTCGTCGTCGCGAACACCGGCGACCGCCCGGTGCAGGTCGGCTCGCACTACCACTTCTTCGAAGTCAACGACGCGCTGTCGTTCGATCGCGCGGCCGCGCGCGGCTTCCGGCTCAACATCGCGGCCGGCACGGCCGTGCGCTTCGAGCCGGGCCAGACGCGCACCGTCGAGCTCGTCGAGCTGGCCGGCGAACGCGCCGTCTATGGTTTTCAGGGCAAGGTGATGGGGCCGCTGTAAGCCGCGCCCCGCTCTTCAGGAACAGCACATGACACTACGCTTGAGCCGCCGCGCGTACGCGGAAATGTTCGGGCCGACGACGGGCGACCGCGTGCGGCTCGCCGATACCGAACTGCTGATCGAGATCGAACGCGACTTCACGACCTACGGCGAGGAGGTGAAATTCGGCGGCGGGAAGGTGATTCGCGACGGGATGGGCCAGTCGCAGCGCGTGGCCGCCGACGTGCCCGACACGATCATTACGAACGCGGTGATCCTCGATCACTGGGGCATCGTGAAGGCCGACATCGCGATCAAGCACGGCCGCATCGCCGCGATCGGCAAGGCCGGCAATCCCGACATCCAGCCCGGCGTGACAATCGCGATCGGCGCGGCGACCGAAGTGATCGCCGGCGAAGGGCTGATCGTGACGGCCGGCGGCATCGACACGCACATCCACTTCATCAGCCCGCAGCAGATCGACGAAGCGCTCGCGTCGGGCGTCACGACGATGCTCGGCGGCGGCACGGGGCCCGCCACCGGCACCAACGCGACGACCTGCACGCCGGGCCCGTGGCACATGGAGCGCATGCTGCAGGCGGCCGACGGCTGGCCGATCAACCTCGGCTTCCTCGGCAAGGGCAACGCGAGCCTGCCGCAGCCGCTCGTCGAGCAGATCGCGGCCGGCGCGATCGGCCTGAAGCTGCATGAAGACTGGGGCACGACGCCCGCCGCGATCGACAACTGCCTGTCGGTCGCCGACGATACCGACACGCAGGTCGCGATCCACACCGATACGCTGAACGAAGGCGGCTTCGTCGAATCGACCGTCGCCGCGTTCAAGGGCCGCACGATCCACACGTACCACACCGAAGGCGCGGGCGGCGGCCATGCGCCCGACATCCTGAAGGTGTGCGGCGAAGCGAACGTGCTGCCGTCGTCGACCAACCCGACGCGCCCGTACACGATCAACACGCTCGACGAGCATCTCGACATGCTGATGGTGTGTCACCACCTCGATCCGTCGATCGCCGAGGATCTCGCGTTCGCCGAATCGCGGATCCGCCGCGAGACGATCGCGGCCGAGGATATCCTGCACGATCTCGGAGCGCTGTCGATGCTGTCGTCCGACTCGCAGGCGATGGGCCGCGTCGGCGAAGTGATCATCCGCACCTGGCAGACCGCGCACAAGATGAAGGTGCAGCGCGGCGCGCTGCCCGAGGACGGCGCGCGCAACGACAACTTCCGCGCGAAACGCTACGTCGCGAAGTACACGATCAACCCGGCGATCACGCACGGCATCGCGCACGAAGTCGGTTCGATCGAACCCGGCAAGTGGGCCGACCTCGTGTTGTGGGAGCCCGCATTCTTCGGGATCAAGCCGTCGATGATCCTGAAGGGCGGGATGATCGCGATGGCGCAGATGGGCGACCCGAACGCGTCGATCCCGACGCCGCAGCCGGTCCACTACCGCGAGATGTTTGCCACGCGCGGCGGTGCGCTCGCGCGCACGTCGCTGACCTTCGTGTCGCAAATGGCGGCCGACGCGGGCATCGCCGAACGCTACGGGCTCGCGAAGCGCGTCGTGCCCGTGCGCAACTGTCGCAACGTGACGAAGGCCGACATGATCCACAACGCATGGCGCCCGTCGATCAGCGTCGATCCCGAAACCTACGACGTGATCGCCGACGGCCAGCTGCTCACCTGCGAGCCGGCGACGGTGCTGCCGATGGCGCAGCGCTATTTTCTGTTCTGATTTCCGGTTTTCCGTTCCATGCGCACCCTCGACAAACGCATTGCCCCGAACGTGAAGCTCGCCGCGTCGCTCGTCGCGCGCGCGCCGACGCTCACGCTCGCCTATGACGCCCGCTGCAAGAGCCGCCTCGCGGCCACGCTCGACACCGGCGAGGACGTCGCGGTCCTGCTGCCGCGCGGCACCGTGCTGCGCGACGGCGACGTGCTCGTCGCCGACGACGGCGCGCTCGTGCGCGTCGCCGCTGCCTCCGAGACCGTGCTGCTGGTGCGCGCGGCCGACCCGCTCACGCTGATGCGCGCCGCGTATCACCTTGGCAACCGCCACACGCCGGTCGAGATCGGCGACGGTTACCTGAAGCTCGAAGCCGATCCGGTGCTCGCGGACATGCTGCGCCGGCTCGGCACGCAGGTCGAAGAAACGAGCGCACCGTTCCAGCCGGAAGCCGGCGCGTACGGCGGCGGCCACAAGCACGGGCACGATGCGACGTTCGCCGAGGACTACGCGCTCGCGCAGCAGGTCTTCGGCGAACACCACGGCCACTCGCACTCGCACTCGCACGATCACGATCACGATCACGATCACGATCATCAGCATGGTCCCGGCTGCTCGCACGGCCACCACGGTCATGACCACCACTGAGCTCGTCGCGCTGCTGCATCTCGCGTCGCCCGCATTGCCGATCGGCGCGTTCAGCTATTCGCAGGGACTCGAAGCCGCGCTCGACGCGAACCTGATCCGCGACGCCGACACCGCGCGCGACTGGATCGCGAGCGGGCTGACCGACGTGCTCGCACACGGCGAGCTGCCGTTCCTCGCGCACCAGCTCGCGCGCTGGCACGCGCACGACGCCGACGCGCTGGCGCGCGAGAACGCATGGTTCGTCGCGAGCCGCGAATCGGCGGAGCTGCGCCGCGAGACCGAACAGATGGGCTGGTCGCTCGCGCAACTGTGCGCGTCGCTCGAATGGGGCGATGCCGCGCGCCGCGCGACGCTCGCATCGCTCACGCCGATCGCGCTGCCGACCGCATTCGCATACGCGGCCGCCGCACACGGTGCCGGCGCCGACGCCACGCTCGCCGCATACGCGTTCGGCTGGGTCGAGAACCAGACGTCGGCCGCGCTGAAAGCGGTGCCGCTCGGCCAGCTCGCCGGCCAGCGCATCATCGTCGCGCTGCGCGGCGCGATCGAAGCGGCCGTGCGCCGCGCGCTCGCGACGCCGCCCGACGCCATCAACACGTTCGCGCCGCAGCTCGGCATCCTGTCCGCGCGGCACGAAACCCAGTATTCGCGGTTGTTCCGCTCCTGAACCCGATCCACGCCATGAACGCACCCGCAACCTCCTCCGCCCGCCGCACCAAGAAACTGCCGCCGCTGCGCGTCGGCATCGGCGGCCCGGTCGGCTCCGGCAAGACCACGCTGCTCGAAATGCTGTGCAAGGCGATGCGCGAGCGCTACGACCTCGTCGCGATCACGAACGACATCTATACGAAGGAAGACCAGCGCCTGCTGACGGTCGCGGGCGCGCTGCCCGAGGAGCGCATCATGGGCGTCGAGACGGGCGGCTGCCCGCACACGGCGATCCGCGAGGATGCGTCGATCAACCTCGAGGCCGTCGACCGCATGCTGTCGCGCTTCCCCGACGCCGACATCGTGTTCATCGAATCGGGCGGCGACAATCTCGCGGCGACCTTCAGCCCCGAGCTGTCGGACCTGACGATCTACGTGATCGACGTGGCCGGCGGCGAGAAGATTCCGCGCAAGGGCGGGCCCGGCATCACGAAGTCCGACCTGCTCGTGATCAACAAGACGGATCTCGCGCCGCTCGTCGGCGCGAACCTCGACGTGATGGCGTCCGACACGAAGAAGATGCGCGGCGAGCGGCCTTACGTGATGACGAACCTGAAGGCGCTCGAGGGCGTCGCCGACGTCGTCGCGTTCATCGAAAGGAAAGGACTGCTGACGGTGTGAGCGACGCGCCGGGGACATGCCGCCGCCACGTCGGCCCGGGGAGGCCTTGCGCCGCCCCGCTCAGTCGTCGGATGCGTCGATGCGTCGGCCGCGCCGTGCATCGCACGCCCGCCGCGCTCGAGGGCGGCAGCAGCGCCGCGAGCACGTCGACCGAGCGCGCGGTCCGCCGCGATGGCGCGACGCGAACGCGCGCCGCCGCGCCCATCCCGCCGCGCCGCGGTGGTCGGCAACAGCGCATCGAGCACGTGCGCGAGATCGAGCGGATCCGCGACCTGCATCGCCGCGCCGGCCGCGACCGCATCGGCGGTCGCCTGCGTGAAGTTGAACACGTGCGGGCCGATCAGCACCGGCACGCCGACCGCACACGCCTCGATCAGGTTCTGCCCGCCGAGCGGCAGCAGGCTGCCGCCGATGAACGCAACGTCGGCGGCCGCATAGTACGCGCCGAGTTCCCCCATCGAATCGCCGAGCAGCACCGTCACGTCGGCCGGCAACGGTTCGGCGGCCGGCCGGCCGGCCGCGAGCGCCGCGGCGTCGGCGCCCCACACCGAACGCCGCACGCACTTGAGCCCATTGCGCGCGACCAGCGCTTCGACTTCGGCGAAGCGCTGCGGATGACGCGGCACGAGAATCAGCAGCGCGCCGGCCGTCTTCATCGCGGCGAACGCCTGCAGCACCAGCGCCTCCTCGTTCTCGCGCGTGCTGGCCGCGACCCACACCGGCCGCGTGCCGATCGCGTCGCGCCATGCGTGGCCGCGCGCGGCCAGCTCCGGCGGTGTCGTCATGTCGAACTTCAGGTTGCCGAGCACCGCCACGTTGCGTGCACCGAGCGACGTCAGCCGCTCCGCATCGGCCGGGCTCTGCGCGAGCACGCGCGAGAATCCGCCGAACACGTCGCGCGTCGCCGCGCCGAACTTCGCCGCGCGCCGATGCGAGCGCGCGGACATCCGCGCATTGGTCAGCACGAGCGGCACGTCCGCGCGGCGGCACTCGTCGATCAGCGTCGGCCACACCTCGGTTTCCATCACGAGGCCGAGCGTCGGCCGCCAGGCGCGCAGGAAGCGCCGCACCGCGCCCGGCATGTCGTACGGCAGGTAGCAGCGCAGCACGCGCTCGCCGAAGATCTGCTCGCCGGTCGCGCGGCCGCTCGGCGTCATGTGCGTGAGCAGGATGCGCGCATCGGGGCGCGCGCGCATCAGCGCGTCGATCAGCGGCTGCGCGGCGCGCGTCTCGCCGACCGACACCGCATGCACCCAGATCAGCGGCGCGCGATCGTCCGGCGAACGGCCGGCGACGTGGCCGAAGCGCTCGCCGATGTGCTCGCGATAGCCGCGCTCCTTGCGCGAGCGCACGAGGAGCCGGATCACCGCGATCGGCGCGACGAGCCACCACAGCGCGCGATAGATCGCCCTCAGCATGCAGCAGCCCTCGTCTTGCGTCGGTGAAAAGGCGCGCTCAAACCAGCGCCCTGCCCTGCAGGCGCTCGAGAATCCCGAGCGGCGCGCATTCGCGACGCACCATCGCGTCGACCGGCAGGAAGAAGGTCTGTTCGAGCATGAACTGGCCGGACATCACAGCGTGCGAAGTCTGATCCGAGAAACATATCCACACGCTGCCCGGCGGAAACGGCATCGTCTGCTGTGGACAAGTCTTCTGGTAGTCGAGATCGGCCTTCATCCCGTCGTGCAGGTTCAGCATCAGGTGGTCGTACGCGCTGCGCGGCGACTTCGTCACGTGCAGCAGGTTCAACAGCCACGCCGAGCCCGGCAACTGCGGCCGGATCTTCGGCAGGAAGCGCTTCGCGACGTCCTCGAACGGCTCGCCGACACGCCACACGCGCGGCTGGCCGGCCGGGTTCACGTTCGTGAACACGCGCAGGATCCGCTCGCCGTAGTTCGGCCGCGACGGGAACGCGTCGACGTGCAGCCGGCTGTCGTCCTTGCGCCAGGATGTCTGGCGCGTCTCGACCTGCATCAGCCGCAGGCTCGTCGGCGCGACGCGCAGCTTGCCGCGGTATTCGGGAAACAGGCCGTCGACGAGCGTGCCGGCCTGCTGCTGGAAGCGCGCGACCAGCGCGCGCACGGCCGATTGCGTGACGCTGTCGCCGAGCACGCCGACGAGCGCGCCGCCGTTCGGCGCGAGGCTGATGTTCTTGCGTTTCGGGTCGGCGAGCGCCGGATCGAGCAACGCTTCCTCGCCGCCTTCGATCGCGAAGCGCAGGTGCGGGAAATACAGCACCTTGCCTTCCTCGACCGCGGCGAGCAGCTGCTCGCGCGGCGTCGACAGGTTGTGTCCGCTCCAGTCGGCAGACGGGACTTCGATGATCTGGGATTCGCTCATGATCGGTTCGCGTGCGTGACAGGCAAGGCAAGCAGGACAGGCAGGACAGGCATCACAGCAGGCCGAAGCCCGCGAGTGCCGCCTTCACCTGCGCGATCGACGGCGGCTGCCCCGCCGTGCCGAGATTGACGACGTTCGGCGACCAGTATCCGCCGGTGCGCCAGGCCGTCGCGAAATTGTACAGTTCGACCGTCGGACGCTTCAGCGCGGCCGCGATGTGAACCAGACCTGTATCAACCCCGACCGTCGCGGCCGCGCCGTCGATCAGGCCGACCACGGCCGGCAGCGACAGCTTCGGCGGCACGATCGCCGCCGCGCCGAACGACTGAGCGAGCCGCTCGCTGGTCGCGCGCTCCGCGTCGTTGCCCCACGGCAGCACGAGCGACGCGCCGCGCCGCACGAGCGCCTGGCCGAGCTCGATCCACGCGGCATCCGGCCACTGCTTGTCGGCGCGCGACGTCGCATGCACGAACACCACGTACGGCACCGGCAGGTTCAGGCCGAGCGTCGCGACCGCGCGCGCCGCCGCGCGCGTATCGAGGCCGAAGTCGACCGGATCGGCCGGCGTCGGCGCCGGGTCGCCCAGCGCGGCCGCGACCAGCTGGCGCGAACGCTCGACGACGTGCGTGCGCGGCGCGATCGGCACGCGCTTGCGATAGAAGAAGCGCACCGGCCATTCGTAGCCGGCGCCGTCGGTGCGATTGCCGAGGCCGGCGAGCGGGCCGCGCGCCCAGCTCGCGACCCAGGCCGTCTTGATGAGCCCCTGGCAATCGATCACGAGGTCGTATTGCTCGGCCGCGAGGCGCTGGCGGAACGCGCGGATCTCGCGCCACGTGGCGCCCGAGAACGGCTTCTTGCGCCAGCGCCGCAACGAAAACGGCAGCACGTTGCGCACGCCGTCGACGAGCTCCACGAGATCGACGAAGCTTTCCTCGACGAGCCAGTCGATCTGCGCGTCGGGATGGCGGCGCCGGATATCGGCGATCACCGGCATGTTGTGCACGACGTCGCCCAGCGACGACACGCGCACGATCAGGATCTTTTGCACGCTGAAAAAACGCCGGCGGACAGCCGGCGACAGGCATAAAGACGCGATTTTATCGCGCCCGGGGAGGCACACAGGCAAAAAGCGGCCGCACGCCGTCAGCGTGCGCCGCTTTTCGGGGATGGCGCGACGATCCTTCTACCGTCGTCGCACCGGCGGCGGCCCGCAGGCCGCCGGGGTTCAGAACGGCAGCTCGACGTCCGGCTTCGCGGCCGTCAGCACGCGGCGGAAGTCCGCCTGGATGCGCTCGAGCCCTTCCTTGGTCTCCGATTCAAAGCGCAGCACGACCACCGGCCGTCGTGTTCGACGAACGCGCGAGGCCGAAGCCGTCCGGGTACTCGACGCGCAGCCCGTCGATCGTCACGACTTCGTCGGCGCCGTCGAACTTCGCTTCCTTCTGCAGCTTCTCGATCAGGCGGAAGTTCTCGCCCTCCTCGAGCTTGAGCTGCAGCTCCGGCGTGCTCATCGCGTCCGGCAGCGCATTGAGCAGCGCGCTCGGATCGGCCGTCTTCGCGAGGATCTCGAGCAGGCGCGCGCCCGTGTAGAGGCCATCGTCGAAGCCGTACCAGCGATCCTTGAAGAACACGTGGCCGCTCATCTCGCCCGCGAGCGGCGCGCCCGTCTCGCGCAGCTTCGCCTTGACCAGCGAATGGCCCGTCTTCCACATCAGCGGCTCGCCGCCCTTCGCCTTCACCCACTGCGCGAGATGACGCGTGCACTTCACGTCGTAGATGATCTGCGCGCCCGGGTTGCGCGACAGCACTTCCTCCGCGAACAGCATCAGCTGACGGTCCGGGAAGATGATCTGGCCGTCCTTCGTGACGACGCCCAGGCGGTCGCCGTCGCCGTCGAACGCGAAGCCGAGTTCGGCGTCGGTGTCCTTCAGCGCCTGGATCACGTCCTGCAGGTTTTCCGGGTGCGCGGGATCGGGGTGATGGTTCGGGAACGTGCCGTCGATGTCGGTGAAGCGCTCGACGAGTTCGCAGCCGAGCGCCTTGAACAGGCGCGTCGCGAGCGGGCCCGCGACGCCGTTGCCGGCGTCGACGACGAGCTTCAGCGGGCGCGCGAGCTTGATGTCGCCAACGATGCGCTCGATGTACTGATCGGCGACGTCGAACTGCTCGAACGCGCCGCTGCCCGTTTCGAAGCGCTCGTCGACGATGCGGCGGTACAGCGCCTGGATCTGCTCGCCGTAGATCGCCGCGCCGCGCAGCACCATCTTGAAACCGTTGTAGTCGGGCGGGTTGTGGCTGCCGGTGACGACGATGCACGAATCGACGCGGCGCTCGCCGTCCTTCAGCGCGAGCGGCACGCTCGCCGCGAAATAGCCGACCGGCGTGGGCACCATGCCGACGTCGACGACGTCGACGCCCGCCGCACGCAGGCCATCGGCGAGTGCGCCGACGAGCTCGGGCCCCGACAGGCGGCCGTCGCGCGCGACGACGACCGCATCGCCGCCCTGGGCGCGCACTTCGCTGCCGAAGGCCCGGCCGATCGCGCGCGCCGTATCGGCGTCGAGCGTCTTGCCGACCACACCGCGAATGTCATATGCCTTGAAGATGGATTGGGAGATCATCGATTCTCTCTGGGTTGCGTGCATGGAAAATAATCTGGCCGCCTTTCGCGCATGCCGGCCATCGTACATGCGGGCCTTGCGGAACAAGGAACGGGACGGCTGGAGCGGCCCCGATCCCACTTATAATCGCGGGTTTTGATGACGCGTATTTTGTCCATTTTAATGCCTAGCCGCTCCGCCGCCGCCAACCCGCCGCCTTCGGGCGCCCTGCCGGCCGCCTCCCGCTCGCGCGGCTGCCCCGCATGCTGAAGCGATTCGGCAACCCGGACGTCGCGAAGGCCGTCGCGAATCTCGTCTGGCTGGGGCTCGAACGGCTCACGCAGATCGGCGTCGCGATCGCGATCAGCGGTCTTCTGGCCCGTTATTTCGGGCCGGACGTGTTCGGCAAATGGCAGTATGCGAATACGCTTCTCCTCGTACTGGCGCCGCTCACCTGGGTGTGCGGCGCCGAAATCCTGGTTCCGACCATCGTCCAGCGCCCGCCCGCGCAACTGGGCGCGGTGCTCGGCAGCGCCTTCGTGCTGCGCATCGGCGTGTCCGCCGTCGCGCTCGTCGCGACCTGGATCGCGATCGGCGCCGGCGCGTTCGACCCGCTCGTCGGCGCGATGCTCGCGGGCCTCGCGGTCACGATGGTGTTCCGCGAGCCGTTCGTCGGCGTGATCAACGCGTGGCTGCAGAGCCTGACCTACAGCAAGCCGCAACTGGTGACCAGCATGCTCACCGCGCTGGCGAAGGCGCTGCTCGTCTGGCTGCTGGTCCGCGCGGCCGCCGGCCCTGCCCGCTTCGCGTGGCTGTGGGCGCTCGAGGCCGCCGTGATCGGCTTCGCGCTGCTGCTCTACTTCCGCCATCGTAACGGCGGCGCGCTCGGCTGGACGTTCGACAAACCGCTGTTCAGGCACTTTGCCACCGCCGGCACCGTGTTCTGGCTCGGCCTGATCTGCATGTACCTGTTCCTGAAGCTCGATCGCCTGATGCTCGAGCGTCACGTGTCGTTCGCCGACCTCGGCCGCTACTCGGCGGCCCAGCAGCTCAACGAGAACTGGATCACGCTCGCGCTGATGCTCGCGCAGACCATCGCGCCCGCGTTCGTGTACCGCGTGCAGGACGTCGCGCGGCTGCGCCGCAACATCGTCCGGCTGATCGCGATGACCGCCGGCCTGATGACGGCCGGCGCGCTGGTGCTGGACGCGGCCGCGCCGCTCATCGTCGGCAAGGTGTTCGGCCGCGGTTACGAGGCGTCGGTCGACATCTTCCGCTGGGCGGTCTGGCTGTCCGTGCCGGCCGGCATCGAGGCGATAGGCAATCTTATCGTTCTCAAATATCAAGCAAAATTCGTGTTGCTGGCGAAATGGGTGCTCGCGCTCGCGATCGCCGCGCTCGTCAACGTGTTCGCCATCCCCCGGCTCGGCCTGTACGGCGCGCTCGTCGGGCTGGCGGCCGGCTATCTCGCCGCCGCCGCCGTTAATTTTTATTACATTCGTTTCAAGCTGCGCCCATGACGTCTCCCGATTGCCCGCCCCCGCTCGACGACGTGGCCGTGCTGATGCCGGCCTACAACGGCCACGACGACGTCGTCCGCACCCTCGCATCGTTTCGCGAGGACGCGCCGGTGCACGTGCTGATCGTCGATGACGGCAGCACGCCGCCGATCGTGGCGCCCGACCTGCCCGGCCTTGCGGTCGAGGTGCTGCGCATGCCGCGCAACGGCGGCATCGAGCGCGCGCTCGAGGCCGGCATCGACGCGCTCGCCGCGCGCGGCTTCCGCTTTGCGGCCCGCATCGACGCCGGCGACCTCGCCGCACCACGGCGCCTCGCGAAGCAGCGTGCGTATCTCGATGCGCACCCGCGCGTGGCCTGCGTCGGCATGTGGACCCAGGTCGTGTCGCGTGCCGGCGAGCCGCGCTTCATGCTGACCCCGCCCGCCGACCCGCGCACGCTGCGCCGCACGCGCTTCCTGCGCTCGCCGCTCGTGCATCCGTCGGTCATGCTGCGCATCGACGCCGTGCGCGAAGTCGGCAATTACCGCGCGAAGTATCGCGCGGCCGAGGATCTCGATCTTTTTTTACGGTTAATGCAACGCTACGATTGCGCGAACCTGCCCGAGCTCGGCCTCTACTACGAGCTCAACGAGGGCGGGATCAGCGCGACCAAGCGCCGCCGCCAGCTGATATCGACGCTATCGCTGCTGCTGCGGCACTTCAACGTGCTGAACCCGTACGACTGGGCCGGCCTCGCCAAGAACCTGCTGCATTTCGTGACGCCGTACCGTACGCTGCAGCGGATCAAGCAGACGCTGTTCGCGGCGCGGCCGTCCGCGTAGCCCGCCTCCGGCATTTTCGACGCTTTATTTTTTGCTTTTTTTCATGTCCGCTACCTCCTCGCTGCGCATCGCGCTCGTCTGCAACACGGCCTGGGCGATCTACACGTACCGCCACGGGCTGATCCGTGCGCTCGTCGCGCGCGGCGCCGAGGTCATCGTGATCGCGCCGCACGACCGCACGGTGCCGCTGCTCGAGCAGATGGGCTGCCGCTACGTCGCGCTCGCCGTCGCGTCGAAAGGCACGAGCCCGCGCGAGGATCTCGGCACGCTTGCCGCGCTGGTGCGCCATTACCGCGCGCTCCAGCCTGATCTCGTGTTCCATTACACGATCAAGCCGAACATCTACGGGTCGATCGCCGCGTGGCTCGCGCGCGTGCCGTCGATCGCGGTCACGACCGGCCTCGGCTACGTGTTCATCCAGAAGAGCCGTGCGGCGAGCGTCGCGAAGCGCCTGTACCGGTTCGCGTTCCGCTTTCCGCGTGAAGTCTGGTTCCTGAACCGCGACGATCTCGCGACCTTCACCGACGAGCAGCTGCTCGCGCACCCCGAGCGCGCGCGGCTGCTGCACGGCGAAGGCGTCGATCTCGACCAGTTCGCGCCGGTGCCGCTGCCCGCCGGCCGTGGCCCCGTGTTCATCCTGATCGGCCGGCTGCTGTGGGACAAGGGCGTGCGCGAATACGTCGAGGCCGCGCGCGTCGTGCGGGATCGCTACCCGGATGCGCGCTTCCAGCTGCTCGGGCCGCTCGGCGTCGACAATCCGAGCGCGATCGGCCGCGCGGACGTCGACGCGTGGGTCGGCGAAGGTGTCGTCGAGTATCTCGGCGAGGCGCACGACGTGCGCCCGCACATCGCGGCGGCCGACTGCGTCGTGCTGCCGTCGTACCGCGAGGGCGTGCCGCGCACGCTGATGGAAGCGTCCGCGATGGGCCGCCCGATCGTCGCGACCGACGTGCCGGGTTGCCGCGACGTCGTCGCCGACGGCGAAACCGGCTTCCTGTGCCGCGTGCGCGACAGTGCGAGCCTCGCGGAGCAGCTGATCCGCATGATCGAACTCGGGACCGCCGGGCGCGACGCGATGGGCGCGCGCGGCCGCCGCAAGGTGAGCGCGGAATTCGACGAGCAGCAAGTCGTCGAACGCTACCGGCAGACCATTCATACATTGACCGGCATCACACTCTGAAGGAGCGCATCAGCATGACCGCTAAAGGCACCATCCTCGTTACCGGCGGAGCGGGCTATATCGGCTCGCACACGGCCGTCGAGCTGCTCGACAACGGCTACGATGTCGTGATCGTCGACAACCTCGTCAACAGCAAGGCCGAGTCCGTCCGGCGCATCGAGCGGATCACCGGCAGGACGCCCGCGTTCCACCAGGTCGACGTGTGCGACGAAGCCGCGCTCGCGAAGGTGTTCGACGCGCATCCGATCACGGGCACGATCCATTTCGCGGCGCTCAAGGCGGTCGGCGAATCGGTCGCGAAGCCGCTCGAGTATTACCAGAACAACCTTGGCGGGCTGCTCTCGGTGCTCAAGATCATGCGCGAGCGCAACGTCCGGCAGTTCGTGTTCAGCTCGTCGGCGACCGTGTACGGCGTGCCGGAGCGCTCGCCGATCGACGAATCGTTCCCGTTGTCGGCCACCAACCCGTACGGCCAGTCGAAGCTGATCGCCGAGCAGGTCCTGCGCGATCTCGAGGTATCGGACCCGTCGTGGCGCATCGCGACGCTGCGCTACTTCAACCCGGTCGGCGCGCATGCGAGCGGGCTGATCGGCGAGGATCCGGCCGGCATCCCGAACAACCTGATGCCGTACGTCGCGCAGGTCGCGGTCGGCAAGCTCGAGAAGCTGCGCGTGTTCGGCTCCGACTACCCGACGCCGGACGGCACCGGCGTGCGCGACTACATCCACGTCGTCGATCTCGCGAAGGGGCACATCGCCGCGCTCGACGCGCTCGCGAAGCGCGATGCGAGCTTCGTCGTGAACCTCGGCACGGGCCAGGGCTACAGCGTGCTGGAAGTCGTGCGCGCGTTCGAGAAGGCGTCGGGCCGCCCGGTGCCGTACGAACTCGTCGCGCGCCGCCCGGGCGACATCGCCGAGTGCTACGCGAATCCGCAGGCCGCGGCCGACCTCATCGGCTGGCGCGCGACGCTCGGGATCGACGAGATGTGCGCCGACCACTGGAAATGGCAGGAGGGTAACCCCCGCGGTTTTGTATAATCCGCTGTCCATTTTTCGAGCGATCCCATGCTCAGCTTCGCGTCCGGCTTCATCGTCTCCCTGCTCGTCACGTTGTTCATCGTGCGCTATGCGCATCTGCACGAGAAATTCTCGGTCGACAGCGACCTGGCCGGCGTGCAGAAATTCCACGTACGGCCGGTGCCGCGTGTCGGGGGCATCGGGATCCTCGCCGGGGTCGTCATTGCCGCACTGCTCGTGTCGCGGCGCTATCCGACGATCGCCGGCAGCATTCTCGGGATCGTCGCGTGCGGGATGCCGGCGTTCCTGTCGGGCCTCGTCGAGGACCTGACCAAGCGCGTGTCGCCGCGCGCGCGGCTGCTCTGCACGATGGGCGCGGCCGCGCTGGCGTTCTGGCTGCTGGGCATCGCGGTCAAGCGGATCAGCGTGCCGCCGCTCGACTTCCTGCTCGGCTACGTGGCCATTTCGGCGTTCATCACGGTGCTCGCGGTCGCGGCGCTGGCCAACGCGATCAACATCATCGACGGCTTCAACGGCCTCGCGTCGATGGTCAGCTTCATGATGTTCGCGTCGCTTGCGTATGTCGCATTCCACGTCAACGACCCGGTCGTGATGTCGGCGTCGATCATCATGATGGGCGCCGTGCTCGGCTTCTTCCTGTGGAATTTCCCCGCGGGGCTGATCTTCCTCGGCGACGGCGGCGCGTATTTTATCGGCTTCATGCTCGCCGAACTCGCGATCATGCTCGTGATGCGCAATCGCGAAGTGTCGGCGTGGTATCCGGTGCTGCTGTTCATGTATCCGATCTTCGAGACGTGTTTCTCGATCTACCGGAAGAAGTTCATCCGCGGGATGTCGCCGGGGATTCCGGATGGCGTGCATCTTCATATGCTCGTGTACAAGCGGCTGATGCGCTGGGCCGTCGGGACGAAGCATGCGCACGACCTCACGCGGCGCAATTCGCTGACGTCGCCTTATCTTTGGCTGCTGTGCCTCGTTGCGGTGATTCCGGCGACGCTGTTCTGGCGGCACACGGTGCATCTGTTCGTTTTTGTCGTGCTGTTCGCGCTGACGTATGTGTGGCTTTATCTCAGCATCGTCAGGTTCAAGGTGCCGCGGTGGATGGTGGTGAGGAAGGAAAGGCGCGGGCAGTGAGTCCAGCACCCAAAACGAAAAAAGCGCCTCGCGGGGCGCTTTTTTCATGCTCGGGGCCAACGTGGGCGGCGTCCGCGAGCGCTCATTCGTTCGATACGGCTCGCGCCATCGGCACGCTCTGCAGCACCGGGGCGACGGTCGTCTGATATTCCGGCACCCAGCGCCGCAGATCCCGACGCACCTCGTCGTCGCTCAGCACGCGGTGCTGCATCAGCCACGGCAGCAGCTCGTCGAGCAGATGGTCTGGCACTTCCCGGGCCCGCGCGATTCGCAGCTTCGGATGCGGCGTGCGCGTGGTCGTCTCGTCATCCGCGAGCAGTTCCTCGTAGAGTTTCTCGCCCGGACGCAGCCCCGTGAATTCGATCCGGATCTGCCCTTCCGAGAAGCCGTAGAGACGGATCAGATCGCGCGCGAGATCCACGATCTTGACCGGCTCGCCCATGTCGAGAATGAAGATCTCGCCGCCGTGCCCCATGCTCGACGCCTGCAGCACGAGTTGCGACGCTTCCGGAATCGTCATGAAGAAGCGCGTGATCTCGGGATGCGTGACCGTCACCGGGCCGCCCTTCGCGATCTGCTGCTGGAACTTCGGGATCACGCTGCCGGCGCTGCCGAGCACGTTGCCGAAACGCACCGTCTCGAACTGCGTGCCTTCGCTCGTCTGCTGCAACGCCTGGCACGCCATCTCGGCGAGCCGCTTGCTCGCGCCCATCACGTTGGTCGGATTGACGGCCTTGTCGGTCGAAATCAGCACGAAATGGCGCACGTTGTGGCGGATCGCCGAGCGGGCGACGCGATAGGTGCCCAGCACGTTGTTGCGCAGCGCCTGCCACGCGTTGTGCTCCTCCATCAGCGGCACGTGCTTGTACGCGGCCGCGTGGAAAACGATATGCGGCGCATAGCGCGACATCACCTGGTCGAGCAGCAGCGAATCCTTCGCGTCGCCGATGATCGGTACGACGGGCTGGTCGGGGAAGCGCTCGCGCAGTTCCTCAGCGAGCCGGTACATCGCATATTCGGAAAGATCGAACGCAACCAGTTGCGCCGGCTTGAAGCGGAGGATCTGCCGGCACAGCTCGGAACCGATCGAACCGCCCGCGCCGGTTACCATCACGACGCGGCCGCGCAGCAGCGCCTCGACGTGCGGCGTGTCGATCGTGACGGCATCGCGTCCGAGCAAGTCCTCGAGATCGATATTGCGCACCTGCGACAGGAACCCCTGCCCCGGCATCAGCGCGGTCAGCGACGGCAGCACCATCGCCTTCACGCCGGCGCGCACGCACAAGGTCGCAACGCGGCGCTGTGTTTCAACGGATGCCGACGGAATCGCGATGATCGCGTATTCGACCTTCATCGCATCGGTCCAGTGCTTCAGGTCGTTGAACGAGCCGAGCACCTTGTACCGTAGATCTCGCGCCCCTGCTTGGTCGGATCGTCGTCGAGGAGGCCCACCAGACGCCATTCCCCGAACGCGACAGTTCGCGCGCGAGGCTCGCGCCGGCCGTGCCGGCGCCGAGCACGAGCACCGGCTTGCCTGCCCGACGAGCCCGCCGTACAGGTAGAACTCCTTCGTTGCGCGGTACAGCGCGCGGGCGCCGCCCATCGCGAGGAACAGCATCAGCGGCGACACGAGCAACACCGAACGCGGGATGATCGGCGACGGCTGGAACATCACGGCGCCGATCATCACGATCACGCCGCCGCCAATCACCGCCTTCGAAATCCGAACCAGGTCCGGAAGGCTCGCGAACACCCACAGGCCGCGATACAGGCCGAACACATGGAACATCAGCGCGTAGACCGGCAGCACCCAGACGAGCGCCGTCAGCGCGCCGCCCATGAAATCGGACGGAACGCTGCCGTTGAATCGGACGAGATAGGCGAACAACCACGCGGCGGTAACCGCCGTCAGGTCAAACAGGAAAGCGCTCAGCGAAAGCCATGATGCTTTGGATCGCAACATCGGCAGGAAACCTCAAGAGTTATTTTCGGCGGCCGACTGAAACCGGCGCCAGCGCATGTCGATTATCAGTCCGATACATGCCAGGACGCCGTACCACGCGAAGAACGACAGCCACTGCTGCAGTTCCGGGCGGCCCTTTGCCCACACGGCGACGATTATGCCTGCGAGCATGATGAGGTACCAATAAAGAGCGGTCCGGCGGTGACCTACGCCCGCCCGGACCATCCTTTGATAATAATGCTCCCGGTGCGCTTGCCAGAACTTTTCGCCACGTAACAGACGTCTCAAAAGTGTTACAGATGCGTCGGCGATAAAGGGCGCGAACACCAGCGCCGGGAACCAGATCGGCCAGACGCCGGCCCGCCAGCCCCAATAGCCGAGCGCACCAGCCAGGAATCCGAGCGGAATCGAACCCGCGTCGCCGAGAAACAGCCGGGCCGGATGGAAGTTCAGCAGCAGAAAGCCGAGTGCGGCGCCGGCGACGGCCGAGCCGGCCACGGCCAGATCCGGTGACGGCATCGGGCCGGTCAGCGCGGCAACCGCATATGCGCCGAAGCCGAACAGCGCCATGCCGCCCGCGAGGCCGTCGGCGCCGTCCATGAAGTTGTACAGGTTCGTCAGCCAGACCATCGCGAAGCCGATGCCGACCAGCAGCCACCACGGTGCGTCGGCCGGGAACACGGCGATCAGCGCGACGACCGCCGCGAGGTGCGCCGAGAACCGCACGCGGGCGGGCAGCCCGCGCCGGTCGTCGATCTGCGACATCGCGGCGAGTCCGGCGGCGGCGATGGCGATCAGCCACAAGTGCGGCGCCAGCGCGAGCAGCGCAACGACGCAAACCGGGACGATGCCCCATCCGCCGACGCGTGGCGTCGGCAGTGTATGGAGCGAACGGTCGTTCGGAATGTCGGTGGCAAGGCGCCACGCGAGGCCGGTCGCGAGCAGCATGCGCAGGATGGCCGTGGACGCGACGGCTGCGGCCAGCGCCACCGCGGCCGCTTCGGGCCACGTGGATATCGGGAGAAACATGGCGATTATTGTTGTGTGTCGCGCGAACGATACCATGCGGCCGTCGCTTCGAGGCCTTGTCTTGTCGTATAAGGCGGATGCCAGTCCAGTACGCGCGTGATCCGGCCCGTATCGAGCTGGAGGCTGCCGGTCAGACGGTCGATCACCGCACGGCGGCCGGTCAGTGCGCCGAGCGCCCGCAGCACGGAAGAAGGGACAGCGATCAGGCGCGCCGGCTTGCCAAGCGCATCGCCGACCAGGCGCAACAGGCCCGTGACCGACGGCGCGTCGTCGTCGGCGACGTGGAAGCATTCTCCGGCCGCGCGCGGATCGATCGCGCATCGCAGCAGTGCGTCGGCCAGGTTGTCGACGTAGACGATGCTGCGGCGTGCCGGGATGGAACCGAGCGGCAGCGGCATCCCGCGCGCAACCGCGTCCATCATGCGCAGGAAGTTGGCGCGGACGGTCGGACCGTAGACGAGCGGCGGGCGCACGACCACGACGTCGAGCCCGTTCGACGCACCGAATTGCGCGAGCTGCCGCTCCGCGCGCAGCTTCGAGCGGCCGTAGGCATCCTGCGGGTCGGGACTCGCCGCTTCCGACAGAGGTACCCCGCCGTCGCTCTCGCCGACCGCCTTGATGCTGCTCGCGTAAACGATGCGGCGCACGCCATGCTGGCGCGCGGCTTTGGCGAGACGCAAGGTACCGGCGACGTTGGTCGCGTCGAATGCGGCGTCGGGGTCTGGCGACTCGTCGCGCATCACGTGCACGCGTGCCGCGAGATGGATGACGCAGTCGGCGCCAAGATCCGTTGGCCATCCCTCGTCGAGGCCATCGAAATCGGCTGCGTCGTGCACCCATTCACGCACGCCTTCGATAGTTGCGCCCGGACGCCTCACCAGGGCGGTCACGGTATGTCCGGCCTCCAGCGCGCGGTGGCAGACCGCACGGCCGACGAAGCCGTTCGCACCGGTCACGACGAGATGACTCACCACAGCCTCCAGCCGAAACGGTTGTAGAACTTGAACGCGGATGCCGCGAACATGCGGATGTGCGCGAAGCCCTTGCGGGACGCGCCACCGCCGTGATGGATCACGCGGACCGACGGCACATACGCGACGCGCGCGACATCGTGCGTGCGCAGGCTGAGATCGTAGTCCTCGAAGTAGAGGAAATAGCGCGGGTCGAAACCGCCCAGTTTTTTCAGCACTTCGGTGCGGAACAGCATGAAGCAGCCGCTGACGATGGGTGGATCCCAGACGATGTCGTGATCGTTGATCACGTCGCGCATTTCGTAGTGGGAGAGGCGCGAACTGAATGGGACACGCAGTCGCGTTGGCAGAAACCCTCTGACGAACAAATCGAGCACTGTTGGATAGCGGCGACACAGAAACTGAACCGCACGGTCGTTGTCGCCGACATACGGCGCCAGCAAACCAAGATGCGGATGGCCATCGATGAAATGCAGCGCGCGCATCAGCGCATCGCGATCGAGATCGATATCAGGATTCAGGACGAGATGATAGCGACTGCTTGCCGCCGCAATTGCAATGTTATGCCCTCTCCCGTACCCGACGTTGCCATGTCCCGCAAGCATCGTGCAGGATACGCCAGCCTCCGCAAGCATCGCCGTTGCAGCCGAATCGCCACCGAAACCGCCGTTGTCGATCAAATACAAGTGTGCCGCCATGCCAGGCCTGGACAAGCGCACCATAGCGATCGCGTTGCTCAAACTCCGCAGCGTATCGCGCAGCTTTTCCAGATCAGGGTGATACACGACCACCGACACGGAAAGTTCTACATGCTTGCCAGAAAATGAATCAGTAACAGTCATCACAGCCAGTCGCCGCTCCACCCGAGGGCGACCTGCCAACGGGAAAGCCACTAGTGTGCTCAAAACCGTTCATTTGAGCAATCCCCCACATCAACCGCACGCGTTGAACGGTCGCGCCCAGTCTCGATCGTCACAAAAAATGAGATGCGAATAATCCATTAGCAGAACCAAAACACAATCACCCTTCACATTATTTGTATTGCCAACGATTTATAAACGACCAGATCTGACGCTCGGCACCGCCTTCATCGCCATACGCGATCGGCAACCAGCCGAGTCGCATTGGAAATGCGTGCTCGGACAGAGGCGACACACGTACCACTGGAAGTTGCTCGCTAGAACAGCTAGGGCGTTACACCGGGCGGAGTCGTGTATTCGAGCAACCCAATGGATCTGAACAAGGTCCGGGCCTGGTAAGGAAATTTCCGATCGTCGACATGAGATGCAATCGAACGCCGTCGCATCTCCGGGAATCGACCATCTGCCCCATGACTCGCTCGATCGAACCGCGACGATTCAAGAACTCACTCGATCGCACAACGAGGTCAATACATCAAGTGGAACGCGTTGAGCGAGAATATACAGAAGAGAAATGTCGGATCGATAAAGCCCTCGATGCGTCCAATCGACTACCAAAGACATTTCAATCAGTTTTCAGCATCAACGCGAGGCTGGGCAGCTCGAGATGAATGTGCGGACGTCGATGCTTGAGTCAATCCCGCTCCAACGACATCACCACCCCGCTGCGCCACCTTACAAGTCGATTAATTCGAGCATCGAAAAATCAATAACCTTCGCCTCTGGTTCGCAAATATTGCGTAACACTTGCGGATACGGAACCTCCTGCGAGAGACCTCGCAAGCGTACATCCGAAACCCTATCCGATCAGCGAGACACAAGACGATCAATGCCCGACTTCGGCTCCAGCAGGTCGCGGGTAGCCGCACACATTAGATGACGCGACACGCTTCCCAGAAATCATAATTTTTTGATCGCGCAATAGAATTCAATACAATCCGGAGCACAATCGAGAGTCGGCTGAGACCATATCTCCGAAAATTGCTGCACATTTCTCGAAACCCAATCAATTACCTTCATGAATGAATCATAGGTCCACACATGATAGTGAATCGGAAAAGCCTCCAGCCATCTAGCGAACCAATAATCCGCATATTCATTAGGATCGACCGGCATCGCCAACCTATAAAATTCCTTGAAATGCTCCCGATCGCTCTGTCGGCTCGGGCATTCGAAATCTTCAATCAAATGGCTCAATGTGGTCAGAGAGCGTTCACGATCGAATGTCCGCGTCATGTCGGGAATGACAAGTGACATCCATCCTCCTGATTTCAGCTTACGCATGCCTCGAACAATCGCACCGATCGGATCCGACGTATGTTCAATGACGTGACACGCGACAATGAAGTCGAGGCTCTCATCCGGAACGACACTCAAATTTTCGAAACTCGCGACCAGATCGGGCACAATCAGGTCACTTGGCACCTGGCCATCATAAAAATGATCGACAAGTTGATCCGCTGAAAATATATCGGCATATTGCACTTCGCAATCCAGCGGTACAGGCATTGGACTGGTCCCGGCCCCGATCTCGACCCCTCTCCCCGTGAGTTTCGAAACACATATTTCTCTCAAAGTAGCCGTACTGATTCGAGGTGGATTCCGCCAGTCGGCCTCACCCCATTGTCGGGCCACTCGCCTGCCCGGCTTGAATGCCTCGAGTATCGAGCCATCTACCTCTCGGACGTCAGTCGGCCACTCAAAGCCATTTTCCGCAAGCCACTGCGCATCCATGATCCAGTGACGGACACCACGATTGCAATAAAACACCCGGTCCCCGAAGCGGCTACTCTGCGCACGAAGCAGAATCCCCGGGCGCCTTGTGATCCGAAAGGCCGATTTCTGATGATCAGTCATCTCGAGCATGCCGTCTCCGCAATCAAGTCTACTATGATTCCCGCACTTTCAGCGCTTTAATTGCCGTCGAAACTCACGACGTCGCTTCAGTCGCGCCGGCAACTGAAACGTTACGGTCCAATATATGAGCTTTATCATGTTTCGAGCAATCAACTTCAAATTCGGCCATCGTGTCCCAAGTACCCGAATCGGCGCCGTCATTCGCCAGCAAGTCGACGATTGCATTGCGCGGAGTTGGGCCATTGCCACGTCCAAATCGCGCTCGGCCTTTACCGTTCTCTGTACCAATTCCTCGAGTCCGAGGTGCAATTCCGCGTCTTCATTTTGCGTCAAGCATTGGGACCTTAAAGATGCGGCAGTCAAGGTAGCGGAATTCAGAACATTCGATAGATTATGTTCTACAACAGCCAGCTCTCTCTCAAGAGACTGACAACGCTCCGTTAGCGATGCTACCTCTCGTTCCGACGCCGCCCTCATTACCTCGATGCGAGCGCTTGCATCCACCTCCTTTGTCAACACTACGTTTAACTGCTTGACGAGCATTTCCTGACGGCGCGAACGGTCGACAAGATTCAGTTGTCGAGCAAGGTCGATATGATCGACATGCATATCGGATGTTCGCTCAAAAAGGAACGCACCGACGCCCAAATAACCGGCATCATACGTCAAGACAGGATAATAGCTCTCCTTCGCCAACTCTTGCACCAATTTCAGCGGAGCCGCAATTTCAGCGTCCGAACCGAATATTGGCGCAAACAAAAACCGATTCGCCCGACGCAAAATTCCGACGGCATCACTGGAAAGCACACCTGATGCGAGCAGGTTTGCCTCGAGCCAAATTACAAGCTCAGGTTGCGAATTTTCGCAAACAGTCGCAGAACAAAACGGCCTCACGTCAAGACGCACATTTTGCAAGTACTCGTCCCCCCCGACGACACCGCTCGCCTCGACACCGCGATCCCAGAGTGCCTCGATCAGAAGACCGGCCCATCGACCGACAACAAGCACCCTGCTTGGAGTAAAACTCCGCACAACGTTCTCAGCCGCCCGCTCGAAAAACACGAAAGCCTCTGCGTTCCGCTCCGCGAGAGCTGGTCTGAAGTCGTGTAACGTTACATCGCTAGAAGTCATTTCAATCATTACCGATCAAGAGCACGTTATATAAATTCAGCTTGCGCAAGCAAGTCGCACACCTTGGCGCAAGTCCGTCCCCAATCACTGTATTGCTCTTTCACCAGCGTAGCCCCTTGTAGTGCAGTTGTTACGCGGTAATCCTCATCATCGATAGCCTTACGCAGCGATGCGACAATATCGCCTCTTACCACCTCGAATAAACTACAATTTTCCCCATCACGCAAAAGCCAAGAAGTATAGTTATTTCGATTAGTCACGACATGTGCCCCACATGCCATCAGTTCGAATGGCAAATACGACGGGTGACGTGTTGACATGGCTACCAGTCCAATATCGACCGCGCGGTAGAGCACTCCAGTTTCCTCGTACGACAGGAGCCCAAGATGCCGAATGGTTCCTACCAATCCGTACTGCGCGGGATCCCACTCCGCACCCGCTGTGACGATATCGACTTTATCGCCATATTCGTGTTTGATATCACGCAATGCGGCAATAAGTACCTCAAAGCAATTGCGCGGATGTCCCGGTCGGGCATAACAAAAGATGGTGACTGGATCCGTCGGCAGACGCTCGGGACGTCGAGCATGGAAAACTCGCGGATCTGTCGCGGGAACAAAATGATTGGCATGACCGCCGAACTCGCGATAGGAATTTGCAAGCGAAACCGTGTTGCAAATCGCGCGGAAGCCAAATCGATATGTTGCCTCCACCATCGCGCTCAACGTGCCTGCAGGATAAAACAATGGCTCCCAATCCTGCAGAAAATAAAACTTCCGGCGCGCGGCTGCGAGTCGGAGTACCGGAAGCGCCGTAATCCAAAGCGTAGCGATCGCCGCGTCTACGCTCTCGAGCGGCGGCACTTCGTCGAGGCTGCGTGTGATGTGGATCTTAGCCTTGTCTGCTAACGCGGGGAATGCACGTCCAATGCACGCGGCATATTTTTCAGGACGATCGCCGCCAACGACCACAAAATTTTGCTCGATACCACGCTCGCGCAACGCAAAATCTGCCACCCGGAAAATCGTGTGCAAGCCGCCATAGAACGGATTATCGAAATCCGGAACGAACCAGGCCATGCTTCGCAACGGCCCGGCCTCCGACGCGGCGACGCCGTCAATTGATCGACGCACGTCTTCCCGATCAAAGGTAAACGACTCGGCAAACATGCGTGCCTCAGCCGCATAGTCGTGAAACGCTGCAACAGCCTTGTTGGTCGGAAACTGAATCTCGCCCGACGCGCTCATTTCAAGGGCCGAATGAAAGTACGGATCACCGTTCGGATATTTAGCCACAACGCTTCCGAACCTGCTCTCAGCAGAATAAAGGCGCTCAAATACCCCCGGCTTCTGTGTCGAAAATTCGGCAAACGGATTCAACAGCAAGCGGCCATAACCACCGAGCGTCGCTCGCAGGCAAAACGCGAGATCCGGTTGAGTACCCGGCTCGGCACTGCTGAAAGGTCCGATAGAATTCCACAGTGCTTTTCTAAACGCGAGGCACGTCGCAGGCGCCGCGAGTGCGTTCCGGTACCACGTAGCACTTCCGAACATGCCGAAATACGCGCGTGGTTGCCCACGCAAAAATGGGCGAGCGATTCCGCGCTCAAAAATACGGCCGAAATCAATCAATCTCCCGACTTGATCAATCGATTTCCCGCCGACAAGCGCAATTGCCGGATTCTGTAGCGGGCCTATCAACTCTTCGAAAACCGAATCGGAGCGCGGCACCGCATCGGCATCCACGATTACAATGACTTCTCCCGTTGCGCGAGCGATGGCCTCGTCCAGTTCACGCCCCCGCGCATCGATCATCACCGGAATAACCTGGAACGCACTCCTTGCTCCAAGATGCTTTATCTCGGTTGAAATTTCGCCTTCCGACAAAACAATCAGCGTGACTGAAGGCTGCCATTGACTACTCCAGTTGATATGGATATCGCTTCCATCCAGATCGGGCGTCGCCCCCGGCCACCCGGCCTCGGGAAGATATTTCGCGAGCGTCTGAAGTTGCCCTTTTGCCGCGTAAGGCTTCACCGCCAGCCCACCCGATGCAACCGATGTGGGCGCTTGGCGCCAGTGATAGAGAATTCGCGGGATATGCTTGACCTTACCCTCGCGGCCAATCACGCGCAGAAAGATGTCCCAATCTTGGGCCCCGTCAGTATCGGGATCCCACCCGCCAATCTCTCGCAGCCGATCGATGCGCATCGCCGTGATGTGGGTGAGATAATTCGCGTTAAGCATGATATCCGGTGACCACTGCGGCTTGAAGAGCGGCATCAAGTGTTGCTGTCCCGTGACATCGACTTGATCCTTGTCCGAATACAGCAACGTGACCATAGGATCATCATTTAAGGCACGCGCCAATTCAAAAAGAGCGTTGTGTGCCAATGTGTCATCGTGATCGAGCAGAACCGCCCAATCTCCGCTCGCGAGATCGAGCGCGGCGTTTGAGTTACGGGCGATGCCACCGTTCGAATCAAGCACTTTGACCTTGATGCGCGGGTCTTGTGTCGCATGCTTCTGAATGCATTCCAGCAAATCGACACTACCGGGATCACCGAACGCAAAGCACAGCTCCCAGTTTTCGTAGCTCTGCGATCTGACAGATCTGATAAGCTCATCCATCCAGTCCACTTGTGTCCTGTAGACTGGCACAAGAATGCTGAACTTCGGAGTGCAGGACAGTGAGCCACTCATCCGTCTCTGTAAAATCAGCTCGCTTGGCGTGACAGTTCTATGCTCTCGCCAAGTCGCGAAATCCATTTGATTCGTAGACGCGGGGGCGTGTTGCAACGGCACCAAATCCAGCGCCTTCACCAACTGATCGATCTCCGCGATACGTGCCGCGACCTGCTTCGTTAGATCGATAGTATGCACGCCATTCAAACCCCTGATTTCGCCAGCAACACGCGACTGAAGTTCCTGTAGCTCGCTTTGACGCTGCTTCTTCAAAGCATCGCGCTCTTCACCGAGACGGCCGATCCGCTGCTCCCGTTCGACCAACGCCATTTTCAGTCGAATATATTGCGCAAACAATTGAAGCACCGCGGCTTCCGGAGGCACCTCAGCGCGCTTGAGCACCATTGCGTGCGGAGCCAGGAAGCTCGCATCAAATAGGAAATCCGGTGCAAAACCTCGTTCTGCGAATCGATTCAACCAATATATGGTCGGCCTCACATTGATGTGAGTCGGCTCGGTGAGGTCGGTCGGCGACGAAGAAAACAATATCGTTGATGTCGCCTCGGAAATACGGTCAATTGCTTCCAGCGCCGCTTCCTCGGGAAGATGCTCGAGCACCTCGATGCATGTCACCAGATCGTAAGTACCGGGAAACGGTTCGGTTATCGAGCCCACCTGGCAGTTGGCCGATATGTCGCTTCGAACCTTTGAAATCGCGAAGCTCGAGATATCGCGACCAAATGCTTCGACCCCTCTATCCCAAAGCGATTCGACGAGAAAACCGTGTGCACATCCCGCATCGAACACGGTCCTTGGCTGCAGGCCGCGAATCAGTTCATCCGCGACTCTTCCAAAAAAATTGAGCCAATGAGCACTTCTCTCGTATGGCACCGTACCGCAGTGACTTGAATAATACTCCGCGCCGTAGAGTGCTTCGCTCATATCCATCGGTTAATGCCCCTCGCTTCGTCAGGAACGAATTTTTAGCCGTTGACCATGGCACACTGCTGTCAGTGCCATGGTCGTTTCAATCGATCAGACAGCTCAGTCATATTAAGCCACTTCAAAATACCGCCCAAACCACCTGGTGAACTATGGATTTGCCTCGCCGGGGAGCCTCTCCAGTGCGCGTGGTTCAAAACAGTAGCCACCGGAGGCAATGCCGTTGCTTCGATCGCACTGTGCCTCGTGTCAAGCACTTCGATTGAGTTTGGATTGCCAGGCTGATCGCGGCCTGCCCTACGGACACGCCACGCGCACCATCACGACAACGATTGCGCGCCGAATGAAATGTCCGTGGGCTCGCCACTGAAGCTCACCAGCGTCATGCCAGCGCTGCACGACAGCCACGCACGCCACATCGCCAGCGGCCATTTAACAATCCTTGTCATCTCGGGCGGCTGGTGGACACCCCATCCATCAAGCCAGTCTACGAAAAAACCAACCGTTGGTCTATCGAACGCCGCTGGCACGCCGAGCAGTGTGGCGCGCTGGACTGCATTGGGGGTTTGTCGCGAAAACGTCATATGAAGTTCCGCGGACTACTGGTCGAGCCACATCTCGAAACAGCAGTGGACTCTCACAGCGTTCGGGTAGTCTGTGGCGGATGCGCGCGTCCGATAGATGACGCAGCCGCTCGGCACCGCGTCATACGTACGCTGCTTGATCTCGCTTCTTTGCGCCGCGTTCACGACATGGCAGGTCAACCGCCGTGTAACCTTCCCGTGTTCTCATGGACGCTCGGCGTGACACGAATGGTTCGAATATCTGCTCGCGATGGCTGTGGGCGGTACATGCGACTATGCGAGCTGCATGCTGATCATCAGACTCCCGCATACAGGATCGTTCGTACCACTTATCACAATCGCGGGAGCTCGTTAGCAGCAGCAATCATCAACTTCGCGAGTGCAAGGCAATGGGGAGTCTGCAACGGACCCCGAAACGACCCGACTGACCGAACTCGAATCACGAAAAGACTGTGACACGCGGCGGATACGCATAGTCGAACTCCGCAGCGCTGCCCGTCAGGCTCAGATTGGGGCTATAGCACGATTCACGCACTGCTTCCCCGACGACCAGGTCGTCGACGAATTGCCACTGCCTGCGCGACGTGTCGCGAAACGCGGCCCGCGGCACGATCAGGTTTCGCATGCCGGTTTCGATCATTCGCATCGACAGGTCGACATTCCATGCACGCGCCGAATCGAACCGCAATCCGCCGGCGGCACGCACGCGATCAACCCTCGCGACGACGCATGCAGCAGGAATCGACGATACGGCATGAGTCAGCACCTGCCAGCCAAAATAGCCGAAGTCTCCGACTCCATCACCGGGCAGCGCCGGAACAGCTCGGCCGTGCGAGGTCATCACCTGTCCGGCAGCCCGCACGGCGCCCGTCGCGTCGAACAGCACCGGCCCCGTCAGGCCGACACCGGGCTGCATCGCGTGGCCAACCAGCCAGAGCAGCCAGTTCCGCTCGATCGGCATCGCGCGCGCATCGATGATGCAGACGATATCGTGCCCCTCCAGCAGTCGCTCCATGTCGCAGATTTCACGCACATCGGCAACTGAAACCGTCCGCGCCAGTTCGTCAGTCAGCGACAACGCAGCGTTTCGCCGCACCAGCGTCACATGAACGTTCGTATAAGCGGTTTTCGACACCAAATCTGACAGATACGTGGCCATATCCGCGTCCCGGCTGTCGCCCGGCAGGACCACGACATGGACCCATGGCGCCGGCTCGGGGAGCGCATGGTCGATGCGAATGAACGGGAAATCGCGGGACGGCGGCACGATTGTCGCGTCCACTCCGGTCGCGGCAAGATGGTCGGTAACTGCCCGGACGTACGCATCAACCGCGTATGGCTTTTCCGCGATGCTGACCGCCGTGCTCCCCTCGATTGTCCGCCAGTGGTACAGCACGTGTGGAATATGCACGATGTGCGAAGGAGCGACGACGCGAGCACATCGCAACACGAGGTCGTGATCCTGGCTTCCCTCGAGTCCACGGCGAAATCCCCCGACCGCTCGAACGATATTCGTGTCGAACACGCCGAAGTGCGAAAAGAAATTCTGCTGGACAATCAACTCAGGATCCCAATCCGCCTTGAAATAGGGCGTACTGCGCCGCCCTGCTTCCGAAATCTTGTCCTCGTCGCTATAGAACAGTTTCGCTTCAGGATATGCGTTGATGTAGCGCGCGACGACGGCAAGTGCGTGGCTCGGCAATACGTCGTCGTGGTCCAGCAACGCGATGAATTCGCCCGTCGCGAGTTCCAGCGCGCTATTGCTCGCCTCGCAAATATGCCCGTTGCGCGCCCTGTATGCGACTCGGATGCGCGAATCGCGTGCGGCGTAACGCTGGAGAATGTCGCGGACATGCGGCTCCGGAGACGCATCGTCCGCAAGGCAAAGCTCCCAGCGAGGATAGATTTGCTCAAGTACCGACTCGATCATCTCGGCGAGCAACGACGCCGGCGTGTTGTACACCGGCACCACGATCGAAATCAGCGGGGACGCAGGCAGCCTTCTTACCTCTGCCTCGAGTGTCGCGCGCTCTCGGGCTCCGCACGTGTCGTAGCTGGCGATCCACTTTTGATATCGCGCATCCCGTCGCAACACACGCACGATCTTACGCACCGCGCCCTTGACCCCCTGCCGGCGCACGGCTGCCATGACCGTGGCCGCACGCCTGCTGATCGAAAGGCGCACGGATGCCATCCGGGCAAGCATTGCATTTCCCGCAGCACGCCTGCTCACCATGCCTCCAGACCGCACTCGCAATGCCCGACGCCCGACCACCGCTTTCCGGCGTAGCGACAGCACTCCGTCGCCATCATCGCGCCGGTGCCTGCGGGATGGACTGATGCTGTGAAACGGCCTGTTCGATCAGGCGACCAAGTTCGCTCGCCTGATCGTCGAATTGCCGGATCCGGTCGGCGTACGGATTCCGATATCCGTCGAGACGCGAAGGATCGGCCAGCAGGCGACCGATGGCCTTTTCAAGTGCCGGCCCCGTGTCGTCGAGCGGAATCACATCGCCGTTCTCGCCCGGAACGATATCCTCGCTCAAGCCGCCGGCGTCCGTCGCAATCACCCAGACGTTACGTATCAACGCCTCTCGCACGGACAGGCCGAAGCTCTCCATACATTGCGTCGGACAGAGCAATACATCGATTTCATTGAAGAACGTGTCGATGCTTTCCTGCGTGTATGCCGGCACGATCTCCAGCTCCCCGGGAATCGACCAGTCGACCGGATCGATCGAGCGACGGCCGAGATTCAGCACATTGTCGACAACGCGAAGCCGGTAATTCGTATAGGGCAACTGCTTGAATGCAGCCTTGATCAGATGCGAGCCCTTGATCGGCGTCTCTCCCCCGACATATCCGAACCTCACCGCCCGCTCACCGGATGAGCGAGGGATAGCGCGCGGCGCGGGCGCCATGATGCCATTCTTGTTGAGTGCGATCCTGGCCGGATCGAATCCGTTCTCGATAAACAACTGCCTGAAGTACTCGCTCGGCACGAGCAACAACGCCGCCCCTTCCAGGACATCGCGCAACCGCATCTGGCGATACCCGTTCAGCGCCGGGTTGTCGACGCACGTCGCGCAGACGTTGATGTCTATCTTGCGCTGGTTGCAGAATCGATTTTCGCCCGTGATCATGAACTGCCGACCGCAGATCCACCATGCATCATGCAATGTCACGACATACGGAATGTCCTCGTCCTGACACACTTCGGCGATCTGGGCGCCGATGCCCTGGATGCTGTGCAGATGCACGGCATCGGGCCGTATCGCGCGCACGGCTTCCCTGAACGGTGCCAAGGAATGCGGATTCTCGAATCCGAACGACGGATCGCTCTCGCCCGGCAGCCCCATCGCAAATACGCCGCCCGCCGTCGCATCGTAGCGCTTCAGCTTGTAGGCCGGCACGTCGCTGGTGGGCAGTGACGAAAACATGAAATACTCGAGTGCACCGCTTCGATTCAGACGCCGCGCCATTTCCTCCGCCACGACCGTCGCACCGCCGAAGCGCCGCGGTTCGAAATAGATGTTGACGCCAAGTACTCGCAGCTTGCGCTGTGGCGACCGATAACCGGCCAGTAAAGGCAGCACTTGATGTCGCGCGATCGGCTCGGGAGCATAATCGTCGTGCACGTGCTGGAACGCTCGTTCGGCCATCCGCTCGCGCACCGCCCGATCGTCGATCAATGCGAGCAATGCTCGCTCCCAGGCAGCCGAATCCGCCGCCAGGAAACCCGTGTCGCCGTCCACGATTGCCGTACGGAACGCTGCGCTGGGCGAGCAGACGGACGGCAGCTTGATACTTGCCGCCTCGAGATACTTGATGTTCGATTTGGCGTCGTTGAAAACGTTGTCTTCGAGCGGCGCGATGCTGATGTCCGACTCTGCCAGCCGTTTGAGATACGTTACGTAGTTCGACAGCGGCAACCGTTCGACTTGGGCCATGACGTCGCTGAAATCGTCCGGCAAGTTGAGTTCGCCGAGGATACGCAGGCGGACGTTCGGCCTGGCTGCCAGCACACGCTTGATCGCGGCGGCAGCCTCGCGAAAATCGGCGTCGTGCGTTTTGGTCCCGGAACCGTACGCGATCCGCGCCAGCCCATCATCCTTTTTCGGTGTGTTCGCGATGGCGGTCGCAACGCGAATCGTCTCTTCGTCGAGCGCGTTTTCGATCACGTACACCTTGGGCACCCCGGCTTCCCGCATTGCGTCCGCAAGACCCGACGTCGACGCGATACCGTAATCACACGCGAGCATCGCCGCGCGATAGAGCGGCACTCCCGCCAGCACGCCCTTGCGGGTTTCCGCATCGACCTTGTCGAGATTCGAGTTATGCAGATACTTCTCCGCATCGAAAATCAGGTCGTCGACTTCCCAGAACGTCGTCAACCCGAGCGCCTTCGCCTCCGCAATCAGTTCGAGCGGCCCCGGAAAACCCGGGACGCGGTAGAAAATCGCAATCGAATGCGTCTGCAGCAGACTCTTCGCATTGTCGATATCGCTCCAGCTGACGACCGAGCAATCAAAGCCCAGCGCCTCGATCATCCTCTGTTTTTGCGTCACGCGATATTTAAGGCATTGAGGAATGCTCATCTCCGCGATGAGCAGCACCCGCAACGCCAGATTGCCTTGCGCAGGTCGAGCAGGCGGCAGATCGAACAGCGGTGTCGAATGCATGCCGGGTACGGCGGCCAACAACGCGCGCAGGCCATGCTCCTTTCGCGCACCGACGATTTTTTGCAGTGTCGCGGCGACGCCCCGCGTCCGGACGGACGTACCCACGATTGCCGACAGGTTCTTCACCTTCGACACCACTCTACGGGGGCCGCGCATGGATCCGACGGCAGCCCGCATCGGTCCCGTGATGCGCCAGGACGTCGAGCCGCGCAATGCGTTGACCTCTGTTCGAGCCTGCCGCAACTGCTCGTTCGCAAGATACGCGCTGCGCGCTTCGGATTTCAGTCGACGTGTCAGCACGTCGAGCCGCGTACGCTGCTTGTCGACCGTCGCCTGCAATATGCCGATTGCGTCGGCGCCGCGAACCGGAACACCCTGGTCCGCGCCGACGCGCACCATGCCTGCACGTTCATTCTGGCCGAATCGCTGCATGACCGCATCGCCCAGATGCGCGTAGAGGCCGGCAATATACTCGGCACGCGCTCCTGATTCGAACAACGGGCGCAGCCGGTCAGGATAACGTTCGCCGACAGCGACGACGCCGAGCCCCGATCCATGTGCGAATTCGAACGACGGATAGCGCGTGCGCAACACGGTCCAGAGATCGCGCGTGCCATTGCCAGCGTCCCGCTGCGTGCCATGGAGCAGCACGATCCCGTCCGGCGCGAGCTTGGGCAACCATGCATCGAAAATCCGACGGACGTCGCCGTCCTCGGGCGCAGGATCGATATGAAGCAGTCCTATCGTCTCATCGGCAACGCTCGCGCACGCGTCATCCAGTGTCGAGCACGCAAGTGCCGAAAACGTCGCGTAATGCCGCGCATGATGCGCGTGCAGAGCCTGGCGCTCGGACGCCGCACGCGCAGCCGGCAACGCGCCGTCACGCAGTTCACAAAACGCGCTGCAGCGAGCGGACAATCCGAGATCGCGAATGGCCTGGCACCAAACCGAATAGCCGAAGCCATCGCGCATCCCCCACTCGACGACGACAGCTGGCCGTACCGCGTCAATCAGCCAGAAGCCGAACGGCGCATGCACCCGCCATGCCGATGCAATCGTGAGCTCCGGCCACCAGAGCGAAACCGGCGAAATGGGCAGATCACTGCAGCCATCCGCATCGAGTCGAGTATTTCCCAGATTCATTGCATCCATCTCAAGCAGAACGCGGTGCGCGGCAACTATCTTGCCCTCACCACAACAATCAGACGCCGACTTGCGCCTCGTATGCTGACACGACTTCTTCCACCGCTCCGAATGCCCGCACCCGACCACGCTCCATCCAGAGTGCCTTATTGCAGACGCGGCGGATTTCATGATTCGAATGCATCGCCAGCACGACGATTTCGGCCCGGCTATGCAAATCCGCGAGCCGCTGCTCAGCCTTATGCATGAAGGCCGCATCGCCGACACCCATCACTTCGTCGAGCAGCAGGATCTCGGCATCGACCGCCGTCGAGACGGCAAACGCGAGACGCACACGCATACCGCTCGAATACGTCCGAATCGGCAGGTCCAGATAGTCGCCAAGCTCGCAGAAGTCGGCAATCTCCCGTTGCTTCTCACGAATCTCCGCGTCGCTCATTCCCAGCAGCAGACCGCGCAGCCGGATGTTCTGGAGTCCCGTAGAGTTCTCATCCATCCCGAGGCTGATGTCGAGCAGGGGAACCACCTTGCCGCTGCGGGCTACCGTGCCCGCCGTCGGAGGATAGATGCCGGCCATCGTTCTCAGTAGCGTCGATTTGCCGGCACCGTTGTGGCCGATCAGGCCGATCCGGTCACCGCTCTCGAGGCGCAAATCGATGTTGTCGAGCGCACGCACGACAATCACGCCGTCGTTGTCTTCCGCGATCGTGTTGCGGCGCCCCATGCGCAGAACCTGACGTTTCAGCGAGCGTCCCTGCACATCGTAGATGGGCAGATCCAGCGTCGCCCCTTTCAGTTCGATAAAAGCCATTTGGCGACCTCACACCCAATACGGAATACGTTTCAGAAACCGACCGGTCAGCGTCAGCGCAATGGGCCATCCGATCAGCGCCATTCCAATCGTCACGCCCCACGTCAACGGCGGAGAAATCTGGCCGATCAGCGGATCGCGGACGATGTCCAAAAGGTAGGACAGCGGATTCCATTCGACGATGAACGAATACCGGTTCAGGGATGACGGGCGGTAGATGATCGGAGTCACATAGAAGGCGACCTGAATCAACGCGCCGATGATCTGCGGCAAATCGCGGAAGCGCGCGGACAGCAGACCCGCAATCATCGCGATCCAGATGGCATTCAGCATGTAGACGATCAGCCCCGGGATCACGAACGGCAGCGCCTCCCAGTTCTTCACGCCGAAGATGACCAGCAGCAGCAGCACGATCACGAAGTTGTGCGCGAGCACGATCAGGTTGCGCCACGCGACCTGCAGGATATAGATCAGCTTCGGCGTAGCGGCCTGCCGGATGTAGGTGCCGCTGTTGATATACGCGACGCTGCCCTCCAGAATCGTCTGCGAAAATACGCCCCACATCACGAGGCTGCTCGCAAGAAACGGCAGGTAGTCGCTCATCTTCTGTCCGAACAGCGTGCCATACACGACGCCGATCGAACCGATGACCACACCCATGCTGATCGTGAGCCAGAACGGCCCGACGCGTGACCGCGCATAACGCTGACGGACCTCCAGCCAACCCAACAATGTCCAGAGCCGCCAGGACACGACGCTCTGCTTGAGGTCACCGAATGCGAGATTAAACATGCGAGATTTTTGAATCTGTCAGAATAGGTTTGAAATAGCGGGACAGCCCGTGCGATACGGTTATCGGGCACCAGTCCGGCCGATTGCGCCATGCCAGAGCCCGAGCAGGGACATCCGCAGATGGTCGAGTCGCGGCGTCATGAAGATGGCATAGATCGCGAGCCTGACCGGCAACTTGACGAACTCGGTCGATTTCCACGTCAACGGAACATACCGGCGCTTGAACAGCGCAATCGCGTTACGGAACATGTAATAGTGGCGCAATGCGTTGTGCCCCGGGTACTTTCGTCCGAATACGCGAACGGGTTCACCCCCCAGTTCGTGGGAAAGCCGGAAGGCGGGAACGCCCAGCACCGCATACCCCTTCGCTCGCGCCCTGATGCACCACTCCAAGTCGACGAAGTCGATGAACAGTCCCTCGTCCATCGGACCGACTTCCCGCCAAGCAGCCAGATTCAGGCACGAACCGGAACTGATCAGGAAGTCCACGTCCACAGGACGGGTTCCCGTCGGCGGTACCCGCTTGAGCTTGAAATAGCCGAATCGAACGAATGGCACGACGCCTCCGAGGCGACGGTCGTCGTAGGCCGGACCGGCCAGCGCGACACGCGTGCCGCTAGACAGCTCGCGTGCGAGCACCTCCGGCAATCCGCGCAAGAGTTCACTCTCCGGTTCGCTATCCTGGTCGAACAGCATCGCGAATTCGCACCCCAGTTCGATCAAGCGCTCGACCCCTTGGTTGAACGCCTCGCCAACCCCCCGATTCTCACCGTTCGCGATATAGATCGCGCTCGGGTCGAGCCCTAACGACGCGGCAGACACGGCGCGCTCGGTGTTGTCGACCACCACGCACGGTCCGAATTCGCACAGGCGATTCGCGCGGACCACGCAGTCCGCATCCGGTCGATAAAAAACGACAACGTAGCCAGTCGTTCCGCGCGGTGCGGAAGCGTTAGTCATTCAGGCATCCAGGCAAAGCTTGAGCGCATCGCCCCATGCAGGCATGCGCAGTCCGAACGTCTGCATGAGCTTTTCGCCCGACATGCGGGAATTCGCGGGCCGCTTCGCCGGTACCGGGTATTCGCTCGCCGGAATCGGTACCGTTCGCGGCGCCTTGTCACCCAGCGACAAACGGAAAATCTCTTCCGCGAAGCCGTGCCAGGACGTTTCACCGCCTGCGGCGAAGTGGTAGATACCGGAGCGCTCACGCCACCATTCGGGCGAATCAGCCGCCAGCCCCTGCGCAACGACGTGTGCCGTGACGGTAGCGATTGAGTTCGACCACGTGGGTGCGCCGATTTGATCCGCGACGATTTTCAATTCCGGACGCTCACTGCCGAGCTTCAGCATCGTCAGCAGAAAGTTCTTGCCGCGCCGCCCGTAAACCCAGCTCGTCCGCAAGATCAAATGCGCACACCCGGTCGCAGCGATCGCCTGTTCGCCCTCGAGCTTGGTCAGACCATAGACGTTCTGCGGGTTGGTCGCATCCGTTTCGACATAGGCACCCTCTTTGGTGCCGTCGAACACGTAGTCGGTCGAATAATGAACCAGCGCCGCGCCGATGCGGGCTGCTTCCTCCGCAAACGCGCGCGGCACATCGGCGTTCAGCCGACGTGCGGCATCGACGTCCGTCTCCGCCTTGTCGACCGCCGTATACGCGGCCGGATTCACGATGATCGACGGCTTCAGCTCGCGAACGATGCCGCGGACCCGATCAAGATCGGACAGATCGAGCATCGAACGGTCACATGCCACGACGCGCCCCAGGCCTTGCAGCGAGCGCAGCAGTTCGAACCCGACCTGCCCGTTCACACCCGTCACGAGAATCGTCGGTTCAGGTTTCACACCCACCTCACGCATAGACTTCGGCTTCGCTCAAACGCTTGCCGGCCGCATCCTTCGCGGCCAGCAGCGGTTCGAAATCGATCGGCCACTCGATCCCGATTTCGGGATCGTTCCAGACGATGCTCCGCTCGTGCTCGGGGAACCAGTAGTCGGTCGTCTTGTAGAGGAACTGCGCGGCCTCCGACAGCACGACGAACCCGTGCGCAAAGCCGGGCGGCACCCACAGTTGTCTATGATTGTCGTTCGACAGCACCACACCGACCCACTTGCCGAAGTTCGGCGACTGCTTGCGAATATCGACCGCGACGTCGAACACCTCGCCCTCGACGACGCGCACGAGCTTCCCCTGCGCGTGCTGGATCTGGTAGTGCAGCCCGCGCAGCACGCCCTTCGACGAGCGCGAATGGTTGTCCTGCACGAATTCGATGCCGGGTTCGACCTGCTCGGCGAATTCCTTCCCGTTGAAACTTTCGTAGAAGAACCCGCGCGCGTCGCCGAACACCTTCGGCTCGATGATCTTGACTTCGGGCAGCGCCGTCGCCGTTACTTGGATGGCCATGCGACTTGATCCGTGAGAATGTTCTTGAGGTACTGCCCGTACGCGTTTTTCGAGAGCGGCTGTGCCAGCTTCAGCACTTGCTCCGCATCGATCCAGTTGCGGCGGTAGGCAATCTCTTCCGGGCACGCGACCACGAGACCCTGCCGCTTCTGCAGCGTCGCGATGAAGCTGGCCGCCTCGATCAGCGAATCATGCGTGCCGGTATCGAGCCACGCATAGCCACGCCCCATGATCTCGACATTGAGCGCACCGTCCTTCAGATACCGCGAATTGACATCGGTGATTTCCAGCTCGCCGCGCGGCGATGGCTTGATGTCGGCCGCGATGTCGCACACCCGGTTGTCGTAGAAATACAGGCCGGTCACCGCGTAGTTCGAACGCGGCTGCGCCGGTTTCTCTTCGATCGACAGCGCGCGGAACGACTTGTCGAACTCGACGACGCCATAACGCTCCGGATCGTGCACGTGATACGCGAACACCGTCGCGCCGGCTTCCTGCGCGTGCGCACGCTCGAGCTGCTTCGCGAGATCGTGGCCGTAGAAGATGTTGTCGCCGAGGATCAGCGCCGACGGATCGTTGCCGACGAATTCCTTGCCGATGATGAACGCCTGCGCGAGGCCGTCTGGCGACGGCTGCACCGCGTACTGGATGTTCATGCCCCACTGGCTGCCGTCGCCGAGCATCGACTCGAAGCGCGGCGTGTCCTGCGGCGTTGAGATGATCAGCACGTCGCGAATGCCTGCGACCATCAGCGTCGACAGCGGGTAGTAGATCATCGGCTTGTCGTACACCGGCAGCAGCTGCTTCGATACGACGTGGGTGATCGGATACAGCCGCGTGCCCGAACCGCCCGCCAGGATGATGCCTTTACGTGCCATCGTGTTTCTCCTCAGCTGCGCTTCGCATAGTTGGTTTCGACCCACTTGCGGTACTCGCCCGACGCGACTTCGTCGGCCCACACCTGGTTGTCGAGATACCAGTCGACAGTCTTTGCCAAGCCCGTTTCGAACGTTTCCGCGGGCTTCCAGCCAAGTTCACGCTCGAGCTTGCGCGCATCGATCGCATAGCGGCGATCGTGGCCCGGGCGATCCGTCACGTAGGTGATCTGGTCGCGATACGAACCGGCCGCCTTCGGGCGCGCCTTGTCGAGCAGATCGCACAGCGTATGCACGACCTCGAGGTTCTTCTTCTCGTTCCAGCCGCCGACGTTGTACGTCTCGCCCGGCACGCCGCGCGCGAGCACTTCACGGATCGCGCTGCAGTGGTCGCCGACATACAGCCAGTCGCGCACGTTCTGGCCGTCGCCGTACACGGGCAGTGGCTTGCCGGCGAGCGCATTCGCGATCATCAGCGGGATCAGCTTCTCGGGGAACTGGTACGGGCCGTAGTTGTTCGAACAGTTCGTCGTCAGCGTCGGCAGGCCGTACGTATGATGGTACGCGCGCACCAGATGGTCCGAGCCCGCCTTCGTTGCCGAATAGGGGCTGTTCGGCGCATAGGGCGTCGTCTCGGAAAACTGCGGATCGGTCGCCGACAGCGACCCGAACACCTCGTCGGTCGACACGTGCAGAAACCGGAATGCCGCCTTGTCGGCGTCGTTCAGGCCGTTCCAGTATTGGCGGGTCGCCTCCAGCAGCGTGAACGTGCCGACAACGTTGGTCTGCACGAAATCGGCCGGGCCGTGGATCGAGCGGTCGACGTGGCTTTCGGCTGCGAAGTGCAGGACCGCGCGCGGCTTGTGCTCGGCGAACAGTGCGTCGAGCGCGGTACGATCGCAGATGTCGACGCGTGCGAACACATGGTTCGGATTTCCGTCCAGCGACTGCAGCGTACGGAGGTTGCCTGCATAAGTCAGCTTGTCGACATTGAGCACTGCCTCGTCGGAATCGCGCAGCCAGTCGAGTACAAAGTTGGCACCGATAAACCCTGCGCCGCCCGTAACCAGAATCATGAGGTTCCCTCTCGTAGGGCGCGGCCCGCACTATCGGGCGCTGGCCGCGTCAAATTTGTCAGTATTGTGTTCGGTACATCAGACCGGGAATTTTAACCGTTCAACATGTCCGCCAAAGTCATGAAATGCTAATTTTGTTCGGGAAAACGACAATTATAGGGAGCCGCGCGGCGCAAAAGCCATGCTGCTAACAACTTGATACAGCGCTCCGCACCCTTGCCGGCAACGGAATTTCCCACCAAATCAAGCGCATTTCCGCGAACATCGACCCAAAAATCACGCTGAATTCCGATTACTTTTCTTTTTTCCGGGAAACCCGCAGGATCCGCCCCTCATGACCCGCACCCCCATCGCCATCGGCGACATCCAAGGCTGTCATTCAGCTTTCCAGTCGCTGTCCGAAAAGCTTTCAGCCCCCGCCGACACCCCGCTATGGATCGCCGGCGACATCGTCAACCGCGGCCCCGACTCCCTTGCCGCGCTGCGCGCGCTGGTCGACCTCGGCCCGCGCGCGACCGTCGTGCTCGGCAACCACGACCTCCATCTGCTCGCGGTGTCAGCCGGCATCCGCACCGAACGCCCGGGCGACACGATCGGCGAAATCCTCGACGCCCCCGACGCCGACGCGCTGCTGGACTGGGTCCGCCACCGCCCGTTCGCGCACTTCGAAAACGACATGCTGCTCGTGCACGCGGGCGTACTGCCGCAATGGGACACATCGCTCGCGCTCGAACTCGCGGACGAACTCCAGCGCGCACTGCGCGCCCCCGACTGGCGTGACACGCTTCAAGGCCTGTACGGCAACGAACCGAATCAATGGAGTCCGAACCTGAAAAAACGCGACCGGATGCGCGTCGCGTTCAATGCGTTCACGCGCTTGCGGTTCTGCACGCCCGATGGCGCGATGGAGTTCAAGACGAACGGCGGCCCCGACAGCGCGCCACCGGGCTACCTGCCGTGGTTCGACGTACCGGCGCGCCGCACCGAAAACGTAACGGTCGTGTTCGGGCACTGGGCCGCGCTCGGCCTGATGCTGCGTGACAACGTCGTCGCGCTCGATTCGGGGTGCGTATGGGGAAATCAGCTGTCGGCCGTGCGACTGACGGCCGACCCGGCACAGCGTACGGTCACGCAGGTGCAGTGCGACGCGTGCCGCACGCCGGGCGGCGAATGACCCGCACGCGCGGCGTGCGGGCGGAATGAAACATCACCCCTCCCGCCCCGGCACCGGCTCCTCGGCCGCCGCCTCACCCGCCGCACCGCCACCGAGCTCGGTCGCCGGATACGCATGCTTCTGCAGCTCCGCGAGCGACTCGGCCGACGGCTTGCCGACCTTCTCCTGCAACGTCGCCAGCGCGGCGGCGATCGCATCGCGGGCCGCCGCCGACGTCGTGCGCCGATCACCGCCCGGCGCGATCGGCTCGCACACGTAGAGATGCGCGACGAGCGGGCCGCCGCGCAACACCATGTCGAGCGACGTCCCGAGCGACAGTTCGCCCGTATAGGCCGGCGCGACCGACTGCCGCCGCTGCGCGTCCTCGTACATCAGGCAGACCGGCTGCACCGCGCAGCCGGCCGACACCGCGGCCTGGAACAGGTTCGCATGGAACGGCAGCAGCCCCTGCCCGTCCGACGTGGTGCCTTCCGGAAACACGCACATCAGCCCGCCGCCGCGCAGGCGCTCGGCCATCTCGTGCATGATCCGCATCGCCTCGGTACGCTTCTCGCGCTGCAGGAACACGGTATCGAGCTTCTCGGCGAGCCAGCCGACGACCGGCCACTGCCGCACCTCGGCCTTCGACACGAACGGCGTCGGCCGCCATGCGTTGATCGCGTAGATGTCGAGCCACGACACGTGATTGCCGACCACGAGCGCGCTCGCGTCGAGCCGCGCGCCGTCGTTGTGGACGACGAGGCGCATCCCGCAGATCCGCAGCATCTTGAGCGACCAGCGGCGCGTCATTTCGGCGCGGCGCGCGGGCGTGACATGCGAAAAGCGCAGCGCGACGATCGCCATGCCGCGCAGCAGGTGAAAGACGAGACGCAGCTTGCGAAGAGCGGTCATGGCGAAGATCCGGCTGGGTTCAGTGACGCTCGAACGCGACCTGCCCCGCCACGAGCGTCGCACGCACGCAGGCCGGCAGTTCGTAGCCGAGGAACGGCGAGTTGTGGCCCTGGCTCTTCAGCACGCGCGGCTCGACGCGCCAGTGCGCGCGCGGGTCGAACACGCACAGGTCGGCCGCGCCGCCTTCGGCCAGGCGGCCCGCCGGCAACTGCAGCACGTCGGCCGGCGCCGCCGTGATGCGGCGCAGCGCCTGCGCGAGCGGCGTGTTCGTTTCATCGGCCCACTTCACCGTGAGCGACAGCAGCAGTTCGAGCCCCGTCGCGCCCGGCGTCGCTTCGGCGAACGGCAGCAGCTTCTCGTCGTCGTCGACCGGCGTGTGATCGGAGCAGATCGCATCGATCGTGCCGTCGGCGAGCGCCGCGCGGATCGCTTCGCGATCGCGCTCGCCGCGCAGTGGCGGGTCCAGCCGGAACTGCGAATCGAAGTAGCCGATGTCGACGTCGATCAGGTGCAGGTGGTTCACGCCGACGTCGCACGTCACGGGCAGCCCCTCGGCCTTCGCTTCACGCACGAGCGCAAGGCCGGCCGCGGACGACAGGCGCGCAAGGTGCACGCGTGCGCCCGTCACGCGCATCAGTTCGAAGATCGTGTGCAGCGCGATCGTCTCGGCCGCGACCGGCACGCCGGACAGCCCGAGCCGCGACGCGAGCGCGCCGCTCGCGGCGACGCCGCCGCGGCCGATGAACGCGTCGAGCGGACGCAGCCACGTCGTGTAGCCGTAGGTGCTCGCGTATTGCAGCGCGCGCAGCAGCACCTGCGTGTCGCGCACCGGCACGTTCGCATGCGTGAAGCCGACGCAGCCCGATTCGGTCAGCGCGACCATCTCGGTGATCACTTCGCCCTTGAGGCCGACGGTGAGCGCGCCGAGCGGATGGACGTTCGCCTGGTGCAGGTTGCGGGCACGGAACTTGAGCATCTCGACGAGGCCCGGCTCGTCGAGCACGGGGTCGGTGTCCGGCGGGCACACGAGGGTCGTCACGCCGCCCGCGACGGCCGCGGCCATCTCGGACGCGAGCGTCGCCTTGTGCTCGTAGCCGGGCTCGCGCAGCCGCGCGCACAGGTCGACGAGACCGGGGGCGACGATCAGGCCCGACGCGTCGATCGTCTTGTCCGCGTCGAAACCGGCCGGCGCCGTACCTGCTGCCGCGAGCGCGGCGATCTTGCCGTCCGCGACGAATACGTCGGCCTGCCGCTCGGTGCCGGCGACCGGGTCGATCAGCGTGCCGCCTTTGATATGAATCTTCATGCGCTGTCTGTAAATGCGTTGATTGCGTGAATAAGGATGCGCGAAAGCGGGCTCAGTCGCTGTTGCCGGCGACGATGCCCATCACCGCCATCCGCACGGCGATGCCGAACGTGACCTGGTTGAGGATCACCGACTGCGGGCCGTCGGCGACCTGCGAGTCGATCTCGACGCCGCGGTTCATCGGGCCCGGGTGCATCACGATCGCGTCGGGTGCGGCGAGCGCGAGGCGCTCGGGCGTCAGGCCCCACGTCTTGAAGTATTCCTGCGCGGACGGCAGCAGCGCGCCGCTCATCCGCTCGTTCTGCAGGCGCAACATGATGATCACGTCGACGCCCTTCAGGCCTTCGTCGAGGTTGTGGAACACCTTCACGCCCATCTGCTCGAGGCCGCCCGGCAGCAGCGTGCGCGGGCCGATCGCGCGCACTTCCGGCACGCCGAGCGTGGTGAGCGCGTGGATGTCCGAGCGCGCGACGCGCGAATGCAGGATGTCGCCGACGATCGCCACGCGCAGCTTCGTGAAGTCGCGCTTGTAGTGACGGATCGTGTACATGTCGAGCAGGCCCTGCGTCGGGTGCGCATGACGGCCGTCGCCCGCGTTGATCACGTGCACGTGCGGCGCGCAGTGCTCGGCGATCAGGTACGGCGCGCCGCTCGACGCATGGCGCACGACGAACAGGTCGGCATGCATCGCCGACAGGTTGTTGATCGTGTCGAGCAGCGACTCGCCCTTGCTCGTCGACGACGCGTTGATGTTCAGGTTCAGCACGTCGGCCGACAGGCGCGTCGCGGCGATCTCGAAGGTCGTGCGCGTGCGCGTCGAGTTCTCGAAGAACAGGTTGAACACCGACTTGCCGCGCAGGAGCGGCACCTTCTTCACCTCGCGGTCCGTCACGCTGACGAACTGCTCGGCCGTGTCGAGGATGTGGTTGACGATCGAGCGCGGCAGGCCCTCGATCGACAGCAGGTGTTTCAACTCGCCGTTTTTCGTGAGCTGCGGGTTGCCCTTCAGGAAACCGTAGCGGAACCGCTCGGGGCTCGCGGCCGCGGCGGGATTGCCGGTGCGGCCAGTGGTGTCGGTGGTCATGGTGTGCGTGATTCCAACTATGCAAACGGGCCGCGGTACGAACCGGCGGCCCGGGATACGGTTGCGCGGTTCGCTCAGGCGCCGTGGGCCTCGATGCGCAGCGTGAGCTGCGCGGCTTCGTCGCGCGCGAGCACGAGCGTCGCATCGGCCGGCACGTCGACGGTGCCGCCCGCGAAACGCGCGGCGACCGGCAGTTCGCGGCCGCCGCGATCGGCGAGCACCGCAATCTCGACCGCGGCCGGACGGCCGTAGTCGAACAGTTCGTTGAGCGCGGCGCGCACGGTGCGGCCGGTGTACAGCACGTCGTCGACGAGCACGATGCGCGCGCCGTCGACCTCGAACGGCAGCGACGTGGGGCTTGCCTGGCTGTGCAGCCCCTTCTTCGCGTAGTCGTCGCGGTGCAGCGCGACGTTCACGACGCCGAACCCCGGCGCGCCGAGATCGCGCGCGAGGCGCTCGGCGAGCCAGGCGCCGCCGCTGTGAATGCCGGCGAGCCGCGGGCCGCCCGGCTCGGCGAAGGCCGTGCCGTACGCGTTGCGGATCTGGTCGAGCAGGACGCGGTAGAGCGCGTCGGCATCAATGGTGCTCATAGTCGGACAATTGATCGAGATACTGTTGAAGGATCACGCGCGCGGCCTCGGCATCGAGCATCTCGGCGCGTGCGCGCCCGCGCACGTTGCGCTCGCGCAGCCCGGCCTCGGCCTCGACCGACGAATAGCGTTCGTCGACCCACGTGACGGGCAGCCCGAAGCGGCCGTTCAGCTGGTTGCCGAAACGCTTCGCCTGCTGCGTCATGTCGTGCGGCGTGCCGTCCGGATGCATCGGCAGGCCGACGACGAGCGCGTCCGGCCGCCATTCGGCCAGCAGTTCGCCGACCGCCTTGAAGCGGTGCTCGCGATTCAGGTTGGGAATCACGACGAGGGCGCGGGCCGAGCGCGTCAGCGCATTGCCGATCGCGACGCCGATCCGCTTCTCGCCGTAATCGAACGCCAGGAGCGTCGCATCGCGCGCGCTCGCGCCGCTCATGCGTGCCCTGCTTCGCCGGACAGCATCGACGAGCTGACGCCGAGCAGGCCAAGTGCGGCTTCGAAACGCTCCTCGGCCGGCGTGTCGAACACGATGCGCGGATCGGCGGCGACCGTCAGCCAGCCGTTGCGGGAAATTTCTTCCTCGAGCTGCCCGGCGCCCCAGCCGGCGTGGCCGAGCGTCAGCAGGAAGCGCTTCGGGCCGGTGCCCGTCGCGACCGCCTCGAGCACGTCCTTCGACGTCGTCATCTCGAGCCCGCCCTCGACCGACATGGACGAGTTGTAGTTCGCGCCCTCGACCGGCTCGTGCAGCACGAAGCCGCGCTCGGTCTGGACCGGGCCGCCGAAGTACACGGGAATGTGCAGCAGCGGCTCGATGTCGAGCTTCAGGTCGATGCGGCTGAACAGCGATTCGAGGTCGATGTCGGTGGGCCGATTGATGACGAGGCCGAGCGCACCGCGCTCGCTGTGATCGCAAAGATAGACCACCGTTCCCGAAAACGTCGGATCCGCCATGTTCGGCATGGCGATCAGGAACTGGTTGGTGAGATTGATGCGATCGGAAGGCTTTGACATGGTTTGAATTTTAGCAAAGACGCCGCGGCCTGACCGGGCCGCGATCAACAAGCAACGCCGCACGACGCTGGCAACGACGCGCGCGGATCACATGGCACTCTAACACGCGCGCGGGCGCTGTCGGCAGCGTGTTGCCGGCCCGCGTGGCAAGGGCTGCCGCCGCGGTCGCGCCCCGTTGCGCATCAGGTCCGGGCGAGCGCCGCGCCGAGCGCCTCGGACGCCGCGGTCAGGTCCGGCGGCGCCACCCCTGCGGCGATCTTCAGCAGCGCGCCGCGCAGCAGGTCGGATGCCCGGCCGTGCGCGTCGAGCCCGCCGTCGGCGAGCGGCAGGCCGTGTGCGGCACGGCGCCACGCGAGCCCGAGCGTGTCGGCCAGCAGCGCCGCGTGACCGAGCCCGAGCGCGCATGCGGCCGTACCGACCCGGTAGGCGGCCGCGGATGCGCGCCATGCGGCCCCCGCATCGGCCGCACCCGCATCGACGGCCAGATCGGCCATCGACGCGTCGGCCGTCTGCAGGAAATCCTCATACGCGTGCGCATTGACGGTCACGACGCCGAGCATGCGGGTGGGCGCCGCCGCGACCGCCTCATGCTCGGCCTGCGCGGCGCCGGCTTCCCACAGCGCCTCGGACGCGGGCGTGCCGGCGACGTGCCAGTCGACGGTCAGTCCATAGTCGTGCAGCACGTCGACGAGCGCGACGTCTTCCGCGGCCGCGCCGAACAGCGCGAAATCGCGCCACAGCAACGCAACCGTCTCGCGCACGAGCGCCGGCGGCGCGCTGCGCCTGCCCTGCGCGTGCTCGCCGAGCAGCAGGTTGGTCCGTGCGAGGAAACGCTTCAGCTCGGGCGCGGCGCACGCGCGCAGCGCGCGCACGCACGCGGCGGCGAGCCGCCAGAAGTCGTACGGCGCGTCGTCGGCCAGCGCGGTCAGGGTCGTGTCGAGCTCGTCGAGCGCCGCGTCCGGCGTGCCGTGCGGCGCCCGCAGCACGCCGAGCAGCGCCTGCTCGTAACGGGCCCGCGCGCGGCTCGCGAATGCGTCGGGCAACGCGCGCAGCGTCGCCGGCGGCGTCGCGCGCCCGACGAGTGCCAGCGCGTCGAGCGGCACGCTCGCGTGCAGGTCGGCCGAGCTTTGCGCACGCAGCGCACGGAAATGGTCGAACAGGACGGGCGAGCAGGCCAGCTCGCGAAGATTGGGCGCCCGACCGCCGCGCTGAAATCGCGCAACGCGAGCGCCGGCGGCGCAAGCCGGTTCGGCGGCGACGAGCGGCACCGCGGCGGCGAGTTGCCCGAATCGGCGGCCGGCAGCCAGCCGGCTCTCCGCAGCACGGCGGCAGCGGCCGACAGCGGCGCGGCCGGTCGTCGCGACGCTCGAATGCGTCGGCGCGCCGCGAGCCACGCGTCGCCGCGCGCACGCCCCGCCGCGCGGGTTGGGTAATGCGTCAGGGTGGGAACGTTCGCCGGATCGGCCGTCATGGACACGCGCGCCTGTCATCGTCAAGTCGCTCGCGCCGGCCTCGGCGCGCAAGCACCGGGCAACCGCGAGGCCGCAGCCGGGTGTCCGTTGGCCGAGGTCCGGTCAGATCTGGACCATCTCGAAGTCTTCCTTGCGAGCGCCGCATTCGGGGCACGTCCAGTTGATCGGGACGTCTTCCCAGCGCGTGCCCGGGGCGATGCCCTCTTCGGGCAGCCCGGCTTCTTCGTCATAAATCCAGCCACAAATCAGGCACATCCAGCTCTTGTATTCCATCTTAAGCCGCGTCGGGAAAAGTCGGTAAATTCGGGAGCCATGATGGTACCGTGTCGGGGCCGGACTGCCTAGCAATCGCGCTGGAGTACGGCGACTACGTTGCGCTGCGCTAAAAAATCCGTCGTGCGGGCCGGATTCCGCCGCATAATGGCTGGAAAGTGCGGCCTGCCGGGCAACACAGGGCCCAAACGCCCACTTCGCCTCGCCGTCCGCAGTTCCGTCGCTTCCCCGTTTTTTTCTTGCCCCATTTTTACATGTCCAGCAACGCCCCTCCGATCGTCCTCACCTTCGGCCTGTCCGATCCCACCGGCGGCTCCGGCCTCCAAGCCGATCTGATGACCCTGGCGAGCATGGGCTGCCACGGCGTGTCCGTCCTGACGGGCTATACCGTGCGCGACTCGGCCGCCTGCGACGAAGTGACCGGTCTCGATCCCGATGTCGTCGCCGCCCAGGCGCGCATGCTGCTCGAGGACATGCCGGTCGCCGCGTTCAAGATCGGCGCGGCGACGCGCGCGGAAGTCGTGAGCGCGATCGCCGAAGTGGTCGCCGACTACGACGGCGTGCCGCTCGTGCTCGCGCCGGACTTCACGCTCGACGACGAGCACGTGCTCGCCGCCGACGACCTGCGCGAATCGATCGCCGACCTGCTCGCGCCGCAGACGACGCTGCTGGTCGCCGACCACGCGACGCTGATCGCGCTCGCGCAGCCGGACGGCGATGCCGAGGCGCCGAATCTCGACGCGGCCGTGTCGCACCTGCTGTCGCAGGGCTGCGAGTACATCCTGTCGTCGGAGACGGGCTCGCACCGGCTCGTCAACACGCTGTACGGCGAGGAAGGCCAGCTTCGCGAAGACATGTGGGATCGCTCGCCGCACCGGTTGATGGGCATCACCGATACGCTCGGCGCGGCGATCGCGGCACTGCTCGCGAATGGCCAGGAGCCGCCCGAGGCTGTGCGCGAGGCGCAGGAATACCTGTACCAGGCCGTGCGCGACGCGTTCCGGCCCGGCATGGGCGCGTACCTGCCCGACCGGTTCTTCTGGGCCCGCAGCAACGATGAGGAAGGCGGGCGCCCGGTGACGGAAAGCAGCAAAACCTCACCGCGGATCGCCCGGCATTGAACCCGCACGGCGGCCCTGCGCCGCCGTTGCACGCGGCTCACCCTCGCGCCGGGGCGGCATGTCCGCCCCTTTTTACGCGCACATAAAAAAAGACCCGCATCGCTGCGGGTCTTTTTCTTTGGCTGGAGCGCGCATCGCTGCGCGCCCCGGACACCATCGACCGAAGTCGATTACATGTCCATGCCCATGCCGCCCATGCCGCCCGGCATGCCACCCGGCATCGGTGCGTCTTCCTTCGGCAGTTCTGCGACAGCTGCGTCCGTCGTCAGCAGCAGGCCAGCAACCGAAGCTGCGTTCTGCAGTGCGGTGCGCGTGACCTTGGTCGGGTCGACGACGCCGGCTTCAACCATGTCGACGTACTCGCCCGTTGCTGCGTTGTAGCCGTAGTTGCCCGTGCCTGCAGCCACTGCCGCCACCACGACGCTCGCTTCTTCGCCGCCGTTCGTGACGATCTGGCGCAGCGGCTCTTCCATTGCGCGCAGCACGATCTTGATGCCGGCGTTCTGGTCGGCGTTCGCGCCGGTCAGGCCTGCGATCGCGGTGCGAGCGCGGATCAGCGCAACGCCGCCGCCTGCCACGATGCCTTCTTCCACAGCTGCGCGCGTTGCGTGCAGTGCGTCTTCGACACGTGCCTTCTTTTCCTTCATTTCGACTTCGGTCGCAGCACCGACCTTGATCACTGCCACGCCGCCGGCCAGCTTGGCCACGCGCTCTTGCAGCTTTTCACGGTCGTAGTCCGACGTCGCTTCTTCGATTTGCGTGCGAACTTGCTTGACGCGCGCTTCGATGTTCACGGCTTCGCCTGCGCCGTCGATGATCGTCGTGTTTTCCTTGCCCACTTCGATGCGCTTCGCCTGGCCCAGTTCTGCCAGCGTTGCCTTCTCGAGCGTCAGGCCGGTTTCTTCCGCGACGACTTGACCGCCGGTCAGGATCGCGATGTCTTCCAGCATCGCCTTGCGACGATCGCCGAAGCCCGGCGCCTTGACCGCAACGGTCTTCAGGATGCCGCGGATGTTGTTGACGACCAGCGTTGCGAGCGCTTCGCCTTCGACGTCTTCTGCGATGATCAGCAGCGGACGGCCAGCCTTCGCGACTTGCTCGAGTACCGGCAGCAGATCACGGATGTTCGACACCTTCTTGTCGTGCAGCAGCACGAACGGGTTGTCGAGGACGGCGACTTGCTTGTCCGGGTTGTTGATGAAGTACGGCGACAGGTAGCCGCGGTCGAACTGCATGCCTTCGACGACGTCGAGTTCGTCAGCCAGCGACTTGCCGTCTTCGACGGTGATCACGCCTTCCTTGCCGACCTTGTCCATCGCTTCAGCGATGCGATCGCCGATCGACGTGTCGCTGTTCGCCGAGATCGAGCCGACCTGTGCGATTTCCTTGTTCGTCGTGCACGGCTTGCTGATCTTCTTCAGCTCTTCGACAGCCGCTGCGACTGCCTTGTCGATGCCGCGCTTCAGGTCCATCGGGTTCATGCCCGATGCGACGTACTTCATGCCTTCGCGAACGATCGATTGCGCGAGGACGGTTGCCGTCGTCGTGCCGTCGCCTGCGTTGTCGCTGGTCTTGGAAGCCACTTCCTTGACCATTTGCGCGCCCATGTTCTGGAGCTTGTCCTTCAGCTCGATTTCCTTCGCGACCGACACACCGTCCTTGGTGACCGTCGGGCCGCCGAAGCTGCGCTCGAGCACGACGTTGCGGCCCTTCGGACCCAGCGTGACCTTGACTGCGTTGGCGAGAATGTTCACGCCTTCGACCATCTTCGAACGGGCGGAATCGCCGAATACGACGTCTTTAGCTGCCATCTTCTAACTCCTTGAATTCTTGGGAATATGTACCGTCGGTGGACGCTTACTGCGCGTTGACCACGGCCATGATGTCTTCTTCGCGCATGACCAGCAGTTCCTGGCCGTCGACCTTGACGGTCTGACCAGCGTACTTGCCGAACAGCACGCGATCGCCGACCTTCACGTCGAGCGCGATCGCCGCGCCCTTGTCGTCGCGCTTGCCCGGGCCGACCGCGAGGATCTCGCCTTGATCCGGCTTCTCAGCAGCAGCTTCGGGGATCACGATGCCCGAGGCGGTCTTGGTTTCCTGATCCAGGCGCTTGACGATCACGCGATCGTGCAAAGGACGAAGGTTCATATTCACTCCTCTCTTGACTGAGATTGAAGAACGCTTAGGGAATCTGCCCGGCGGGTCGCCCGGCAGAGAATTGTTAGCACTCTCGTGCAGCGAGTGCTAATTATATGGACGGGTTTTGACAAATTCAAGAAGGGGAGCCGGAGGTTTTTTCGTGCGGGGCGGACCGGCGAGAAAACGGGGATAAATCAAAAAAGATCATTCAAAACAAACACATACACGTCAACCTCGCACACCGGGCGCGGACGGGATACGGGATATCCCGACCATCGCCCCAATTTGACACGGGGCAGGCACCGAGTTCCCGCGGTCGTCCGGTATCGCATGAAAAGGGCCGCTCGGACGCCAACGAGGCCGGGACAGAACGCGAGATCGTCACATGTCCGGACAGCCGGCGACCGGCTGGAACGTCCGGCCGTCGGTCTCGACCGTCGCGCCCAGCCGGCGCGCGAGCCCTTTTGCGCCTTCGCGCATCACGACGTCGTGATTCCAGGCGAACAGCGGGCGCGCGACCGGCTCCAGCCAGTTCATCCAGCGCTCGCGCGTGCGGATGTGCCAGTCGTAGCGCACGACGGTGCGCGTGCCGTCGCCGGCGAACGACCAGCGGCCGTCGCCTTCGATCGCGCCGCTCGCGCGACCTTCGAGTACATGCAGCCGCTCGACGCGCAGCACGCGCATGTCGAAGGTCAGCCGGTACGGCAACGCGCCTTTCCACGTGTAGCGCTGCAGCGCGCCGACGCCGCGCGCATCGCCGGGTTCGATCTCGACGGTCCGCACGGCGCTCTTCCACCAGTCGGGCCAGCGATCGACCTGGTAGATCGCGTCCCAGACCGCCGCGAGCGGCGCGTCCACGCGCCACGTCGTCGAAAACCGGTATTCCGCCATGCTGCCTCCGGCAGGAGTCGTCGGGATCAGGGATCAGGGTGCGAAAAAGCGGGCGGGAAACGCGACGTCGATCTCGACGTCGTCGAGCGTGACCGTCTCGAGCGGCGCGCCGTCGTCGTCCGCGAAGCTGACCACCTTCAGCGGAAAGCCGTCCTCGGTGTCCAGCCACAGACGATAGCGATGCACGCCGTCGACCACGTGCGCGGGTGCGCCCGTCACCGACACGCGCAGCGTGGTGCGGCCGCCGACGGTTTCCTGGCCCTCCGTCACCGTCGCACCGCCCTGCTGCAGCGCATGCACGTTGCGCAGCAGCACGCCGACGTCCGACCGGTCGACGCGATGGCCGCTGCGATTGCGCAGGAGCGGATTGGACGGCGACAGCGTCAACGCGGGCAGCGCATGCTCGCCGAACGGGCGCAGCCGGACCTTGCCGTCGCCGGGATCGTACGCGAGCACCGCGCCGTGATGCGGCGACACGAAGTCCATCCGGACGAAACCGGGTTTCAGGTACGCATAGTGGAATTCGGCGTGCTCGCCGCTTCGCGCCGACGAGCGGATCGTCGCGCGATACGAGTGGACCTGGTCGAAATGCGTCTGCGCGACGGTCACGGGGTCGGCTGTCATGCTCGCTCCTATCAGGCTCGCGGCCAGCAACGCGGCGATCATGGCGCCGCCTCGACGTCGAGCACGCCTTCCATTCCGCGCTCGCGATGACTGCGCAAGAACAGCAGCCGATGCGTGCAATAGTAGGCGAAGCGGCCGGGCGCCGTCGGCGTGAAGCGCAACGTGCGCGGCGTTGTGCCAAGTTCGGTGCGCACCGCGATGCCGGCCTGCGGCGCGTCGATCGCGAAACTGTGCGGCACGACGCCCGGTTCGGCCGATACGGTCAGCTCCACCGGCACGTGCGCGCGGACGATCACGTGGTTCGGGCGAAAGAAATAGCTGCCGCCGACGATCGCCACCCGCTGCACGCCGTCGGCGTCGACCGGCACGCGCACCGGGGCCTCGCCATCCGCCCGCGCGAGCCCGGCGCATGCCGCGAGCGCCACCGTCACCATCGCCACCTTCGCGTTCATCATTGGCTCCCTGCCGATGCCGCGTGCATCATCCCTTCCACGCGTCGGTCGGCCCGCCGAGCGCGCCGCATGCCTCGATCGCGAGTTCGCGCAGGCGTCGTTCGTCGGCGCGCCCGGAGAGCGCAAAACCCATGCCGCGATCCGACCAGAAATACGTATGGCGGCCGTCGGCCGACATCGCCTGGGGCGCGAAACGCCGCGCGTCGTAGGCCGTCATGTAGAGCGTCACGCGCTTGCCGTCCGCGCGCTGGTACATGAGTTGCGCCGCCGGCCCCGCGTCGCCCGGCAGCAGCCGGCCGCCCAGCAATGCATAGCCGTATTCGTCGAGCGACGGCGCGCGCACGGGCCGCCCGAGATGCGCGGACAGCCACGCGGCAAGGCGCGCCGGATCGCGTGCGTCGACCTCGACCGGATGCTCCCGCTCGGCCGCGTACACGGCGTAAGCGACGTCCGCGCGTGCGGCGAATGCCGGCTCGGCGCCGAACGTCGTCCAGCCCGCGTGCAGCGCGATGCCGATCACCAGCCCGGCCGCCAGCCCCGCGAACGCATAGGCAAGGCCACGCCAGCGCGGCGCGCGCCGCTGCACGAACAGCGCGGGTGCAGCAGCCGGCAGCGGGAACAGCGCGTGCAACGCATCGCGCTGCGCGCCGTAATGCGCGAACCGGTCGGCCTCCCGCGGATCGGACCGCAGCCGCTCGAGCACCTCGCGGCGCTCCTGCCCGGACAGCTCGCCGTCGAGCAGCGCCGACAGCAGCTGGGCCGACACGGCATCGTCCCGATCGTTCGAAGGTTTGCGCGGATCGTCGTCGTCCATCATGTCTTCCCGATCACCCGTAACGCGGCCGCGCCGTGCGCCGGCGGCTCGCCGGACAACAGCGCACGCATCTGTTCACGCGCCCGTGACAGCCGCGACATCACCGTCCCCACCGGCACGCCGAGCACCTGTGCGGCGTCGCGGTAACTCAGCTCCTCGAGCGCGACCAGCAGCAGCACCTCGCGCTGCTCGACCGGCAACCGGTACAGCGCACGCTGCACGTCGCGCAGCAGCAGGCCGCCGATCTCGTCGTTCGGCGCGGCCATCGTCTGCCACGGCGCGGTCGCATCGTCGACCGCGATCTCGCGCCGCGCGCGCAACTGGTCGATGAAGCGGTGGCGCAACAGCGTCAGCAGCCACGCGCGCAGGTTGCCGCCGTCACGCGGCGGCCGGTTCAGCGCGCGCTCCAGCGTGTCCTGCACGAGATCGTCCGCCCAGGCCCGATCGCCCGTCAGCGCGCGCGCATACCGGGTGAGATGCGGCAGCCACACCAGCAGGTCCGATTCGTAGCTCATCCGGATGCCTTGCGCGTCGCCGCGCCGTCAGCCCGTCAGTCCGTTCTCAGGGGCGCGCAACGTGCCACATGCCGCCGACGCCGTCGCCGCCCGCGTCACCGGCCTTGTGGTCCATCTTCCAGCGGTACAGCGGACGGCCGCGGTACGCCCATTGCTTCTTGCCGTCGTCGCGCGTGACGAGGCTCAGTGCGCCCGACGCCTTGTCGTATCCGTCGGCGAGCGCCGGCGGCCAGTTGGCCGCGCAGGTGCCGGTGCACGTGCTCTTGCCCGGCGCGTCGTGATCGAACACGTACAGCGTCATGTGATCTTCGTCGACCAGTTTCCCGTCGCCGGCCTGCGGCGGCTCGGCGGCCGCGGGCCGCGCGATCGCGGCCGTCAGCGCGATGGCGAACAGCATCGTCTTCATTCCCGTTCTCCTTGGCATGGCATCGCGGCATGGCGGCGCCGGACGGGACGTCGACTACGTCATGACCATTATCCCGCTGTCCGGCTGCGCCGCGACTCGGTAAGTAAACGGACGAATCCGGCCGGTTATTCCATTCCGCCCCGCAATTCAGTGCCATTCCTCCCATGAGACAGACCGGGAACCCCAAAGAAAACGCGGCATGACATTGCTGTCATGCCGCGTTGTGCGACCCGTTGCGCGCGGCAGGCGATGAACCGTCGCCGCGCGCGCCGGCCGGTTACCTCGGCAATGCGCCCGTCACCGCCTGCAGCAGCGTCGACACCGGTGCGAGCGGGTTGTTCGCCGAGTTGTTGCCCGAGTGCGGCGTGACCGACAGGCTCGGCGTGGAACCCAGCGCCGTGCCCAGCGTCGTGCCGGCCGCATTGACGACCGTCACCGTCGCGTTGCCGCCCGTCGACAGCAGCGAACCGGCTGCCCCCGCCGTGCTGCCCGCCGCGCTCGCGCCCGAGCCGAGCAGGCTGCCGCCCGCTGCAGCCGTCGAACCGGCCGCGCCCGACAACGCGCCGGCCGCCTGCCCGAGGGCCGCCGGACCGTTCGCCAGGGCCCCCGTCACCGAACCGAGCGCACCGGTCAGCGCGGCGGCCGGGTTGCTGCCGCCGGTCAGGCCGCTGACGAGGTTCGTGATCGGCGCGATCGGGCTGCTGCCGCCTGCGCCCGACAGCGTGCCGACGACCTGGTTCACGACGCCCTGCACCGGCGCCAGCGGGTTCGTGCCGCCGAGGCTGCCGAGTGCGCCCGTCACCGAACTGACCGCGTTGCTCAGTGCGCCGGCCGGGTTGCTGCCGCCGAGCGTACCGACGACCTGGTTCACGACGCCCTGTACCGGCGCCAGCGGGTTCGTGCCGCCGAGGTTGCCGAGTGCGCCCGTGACCGAGCTGACCGCGTTGCTCAGTGCGCCGGCCGGGTTGCTGCCGCCGAGCGTACCGACCACCTGGTTCACGACGCCCTGTACCGGCGCCAGCGGGTTCGTGCCGCCGAGGTTGCCGAGTGCGCCCGTGACCGAGTTGACCGCGTTGCCCAGTGCGCCGGCCGGGTTGCCGCCCGTCGGCAGCGCGTTTTGCAGGCCGCTGACGAGGTTCGTGATCGGCGCGATCGGGCTGCCGCCGCCGGTGCCCGATAGCGTGCCGACGACCTGGTTCACGACGCCTTGTACCGGAGCCAGCGGGTTCGTGCCGCCAAGGCTGCCGAGCGCGCCCGTCACCGAGTTCACAGCGTCCGTCAGTGCGCTGGCCGGGTTGCCGTTGCCGAGCGTGCCGGCGAGTTGCGTGACGGCGCCTTGCACCGGTGCCAGCGGGCTCGACGCGCCACCGATGTTGCCGAGCGTACCCGTGATCGTATTGACCGCGTTGCTCAGCGCACCAGCCGGATTGCCGCTGCCCAGCGTGCCCGTGACCTGGTCGACGACGTTCTGGATCGGCGCCAGCGGGTTCGTGCCGCCAACGTTGCCGAGTGCACCCGTCACCGTGCCGAGGGCGCCGGTCAGTGCGCCGGCCGGGTTGCCGCCTCCGACGTTGCCGAGCGCACCCGTCACCGTGCCGAGAGTGCCGGTCAGTGCGCCGGCCGGGTTGCCGCCGCCGACGTTGCCGAGTGCACCCGTCACCGTGCCGAGAGCGCCGGTCAGTGCGCCGGCCGGGTTGCCGCCGCCAAGCGCACCCGTTACTTGATTCACCACGCCCTGAACCGGCGCCAGCGGATTCGCGCCGCCGCCGACGTTGCCCAGTGCGCCCGTCACCGTACCGATTCCGTTACTCAGCGTACCCGTCGCCGTATTGAGCGCGCCGGTCAGTGCAGCAGCGGGGTTGCCGCCACCGAGCGCTCCCGTCACTTGATTGACGACACCTTGAACCGGCGCCACCGGGTTCGACCCGCCACCGACGTTACCCAACGCACCCGTGACCGTACCGAGGGCGCCGGTCAGCGCGCCGGCCGGGTTGCCGCCACCGAGCGCCCCCGTCACTTGATTGATGACACCTTGAACCGGTGCCAGCGGGTTCGCCCCGCCACCGACGTTACCCAACGCACCCGTGACCGTACCGAGGGCGCCGGTCAGCGCGCCGGCCGGATTGCCACCACCGAGCGCCCCCGTCACTTGATTGACGACACCTTGAACCGGCGCCAGCGGATTCGCACCGCCGCCGACGTTACCCAGCCCGCCCGTCACCGTGCCGACCGCATTGCTCAACGTCCCCGTCGCCGTATTCAGCGCGCCGCTCAACGCACCGGCCGGGTTGCCGCCACCGAGCGCTCCCGTCACCTGGTTCACCACGCCTTGTACCGGCGCGAGGGGCGTCACCGCGCCGCCACCGCCGCCGAGCGCGCCCTGCAGCGCGTTCACCGCGCCCGACAACGCCTGCGCCGGGTTGCCCAGCGACGTCTGAATCGCGCCGGCCCCACCCGTCGCAACGGTGACCGAACCCAGCGGCGACGTGCCGGTCGCGGCCAACCCGATCGATACGCTGTTGGTCGGCGGATTCACGACGACTTGCGGAATCGGCAGCGCATCGAGCGGCCCGGCGACAGCCGAACCGGAAACCAGTACCCCGAACACCGTCGTGACCGACAGCGCCACACCCGTCAATTTAAAGTTTTGTCTCATCCTTACCCCATCTCGTTGGCACTACGTTGATAAAGCATGGGGATGGATTGCACGAAGTGTGCCATCCAGATAAAACGGATTGATTCGTTGGCCTATTGCAAGCCAATAACGGTTTTATATGGATTTCCGGGTAAATAAACGGGTCGCGCAGCCGCAATCATCTGACGATAAATGTGTCGGGCGCTCGGATGTAACGTAACGTTTGCGAGGCCGGAAGTAACGTGTTCCGGTACATCCCGGGTCACATCGGAACGTCCGTTGCGAAACGTCGCCGGATGGCCGGACGGACAGCCTGCTTCGCATTTCATCTTCATGAAAATGCATTAATAAATCGCGTGTTTTCTGTTTTTCTTATTCGCGATTTCTTTCCGGTCAATTGCGCAGATCATTTCCGGCTGCAAGACTTCACACAATACGGACAGCCGAATGAAAAACTGTGACGGCCGCACACGCGGCGGCCGTCGTATCGCAACGGGTTCAGCCGAAGCGCGCGGGCCGGTACGGATGGGGATCGATGAAGGTCGGCGCGCCCGTCATCATCTCGGCGAGCAGACGCCCGGTCGCGGGGCCGAGCGTGAGCCCGTGGTGACAGTGGCCGAACGCGAACCACAGATGACGATGGCGCGGCGCAGGCCCGATCACGGGCCGCATGTCGGGCGTGCACGGCCGCATCCCGAGCCACGGCCCCGGATCGAGCCGCTCGCCGATGCCGAACGCGTCGCGCGCCAGCGGCTCGGCACGCGCGAGCTGCACGCCGGTCGGCGGCGCGCCGCGCAACGCGATCTCGACGCCGGTCGTGAGCCGCAGGCGGCCGCCTTCCATCGGCGCGACGACGAAACCCTCCTCGGTATCGCACACGGGCACGTTCAGCGGCGCGCGGGTCGGCCGGTAATGCATGTGATAGCCGCGCTTCGCGCGCAGCGGAATCCGGTAGCCGAGCGGCGCGAACACGTGATCGGACCACGGCCCGAGCGCAACCACGGCCGAACGGGCCGCAATCGGCCCATGCTCGGTATCGACCTGCCAGCCGTCGCGCACCTGCGCGAGCGTCGTCGCGTCGCCTCGCACGAACGTGCCGCCGTCGCGCTCGAACAGCCGCGCGTACGCCTTCGTGAGGCCGCCGGGGCTCGACACCGTCTTCGGGTCCTGCCAGTGGAATGCGCCGCAGAACGCGTCGCCGATGCCGGGCTCGCGTTCGCGCAACGCGCGCGCGTCGAGCACACTCATCCGCAACCCGTGCGCGTCGGCCACCCGCTGCTGCACGCGCGTTTCCGCGTCGAACAGCGCGGGCGAACGGAACGCCTCGATCCACCCGCCGTCATGCACGAGCGGCTGCGCGTCGGTGCGCGCGATCAGCGCGTCGTGCTCGACGACGCTCGCCGCGACGAGCGGCAGCATGTCGCGTGCGGCAGCCGCGAGCCGCTGCGGCGACGATTCGCGCCAGAAACGCGCAAGCCAGCCCGCATACGCGGGCAATGCTTTGTAGTCCCAATAGAGATCGACCGAGCGGTTGCGTGCGTAGCGCAGCAGCGTGCCGAGCCGGCGCGGGAACGCGTACGGCACGACCGACGAGCGCTCGATCAGCCCCGCATTGCCGTGGCTCGTTTCCTCGCCGGGCGCGCGCCGGTCGACGAGCGCGACACGCAGCCCGCGATCCTGCAGATGCAGCGCCGACGACACGCCGACGATGCCGGCCCCCAGAACGATGACGTCGAAATCCATGCTTCCCCGTACTGCGTCGAGATTCGGTGCGACGCGCGCCGGCACCGCGGCCGGCGCGCGGCCTGGCTTACTTCGCGACGATGTCGCGCTTGAAATACTTCTGCGACAGCGCGCTCAGCGTGCCGTCCTTCTTCAGCGCGTCGAGCGCGCCGACGATCTTCGCCTGCAGCGCCTTGTCGCCCTTGCGCAACCCGAAGCCGGTGCCTTCGCCGAGCGTCGCGGGATCCTTCAGCGGCTCGCCGACGATCTGGTAGTCGCGGCCGGCCGGCTTGTCGAGGAAACCGTCCTGCGCGGTCTGCGCTTCCTGCACGGCCGCGTCGAGACGACCGGCGACGAGATCGGCATAGATCTGGTCCTGGTCCTGATACGACACGACGTCCACGCCCGCATTGGCCCAGTGCGCCTTCAGGAAATCCTCCTGCGACGAGCCCTGCAGCACGCCGACGTGCTTGCCGCGCAGGCTCGCGGTATCGGGCCGCAGCGGCGAGCCGCGGTGCGCGACCATCACGATCGGCACCACGTAGATCGCCGGCGTGAAATCGATGCTCTGCTTGCGCTTCGCGGTGATGTTCATCGCCGAATTGATCGCGTCGAACTTGCGCGCCTGCAGCGCCGGGATCAGCCCGTCGAACGCATTCTCGACCCACACGCACTTCATGTTCAGCTTCGCGCAGACGGCATTGCCGACGTCGACGTCGAAACCCTGCAGTTGGCCGGCCGGCGTCTTGCTCTCGAACGGCGGATAGGCGGCTTCGATCCCGAAGCGCAGCGTGGTCTGTTCCGCGTGGGCGGTGACGGCCGCGCACGCAAGCGCCGCGACGGCGCAGAGGGAAAGCTTCCAGTTCATGACGATGTCCTTCGATTCCGGATTGAGGCGATGAAGACCGTTCGCGCGACGCCGTCGCCGGGCGCCGGATCGGCATGCGATGCATGCCGGCCGCCGGGCGGCAACATGCCGGTCCGCATGTGAAATATAGACTCCTAGTCTACTATAGACTATAGGGGATACGATAATCGTGGCCTCGGTGCTGCCCATCGAGAACCCGTCGATTACGCAAAATGCCGTTGATTCATCGAGGTTTTTTCGACTGACGGCGGCTCGGGCCTGTCCTGAAAAGAAAAACTCACCCGACTTCTTTTGTCTATATTAGACTTTTAATCCATCACGAACATCGCCGGACGCCCGCTTTCGAGACTGTCCTGTCCGGCCCGACCGGAGAAGTTCCATGACGCAACCCGCCCCGACCCTGCCGCTGACCGTCGACGAAGCCGCGGTGCGCGCGGCGCTGCCGTCGCTCGACGTGCTCGGCACGCTGCGCCGCATGTTCGCGTCGCTCGCCTCGGCCCGCGCGGTGCAGCCGCCGCAAACCCTCACGCTGTTCCCCGAGCAGGCCGGCGATTTCATCACGTATCTCGGCGCGCTCGCCGACGAGCAAGTGTTCGGCGCGAAGCTGTCGCCATACGTCGTGACGGGCGGCAAACCGATCGTCACGGCGTGGACCGCGCTGATGTCGATGCGCACCGGGCAGCCGCTGATGTGGTGCGACGCGGGGCTGCTGACGGTCGAGCGCACGGCCGGCACGACGGCGCTCGCGGTCGACTGCCTCGCGCCGCGCGACGCGCGCCGGCTCGCCGTGATCGGCGCGGGCGCGGTGGGCCTCGCACATCTGCGCCATACGGCGGCATTGCGCGACTGGGCATCGATCAGCGTCCATTCGCCCGCGCTCGCCGGCGACCCGGCGCTGCAGGCGACGCTCGCGCGGATCGATCCGCGCGCCCGTGCGGCCGCCAGCGTCGAGGCGTGCGTGCGCGACGCGGACGTCGTGATGCTGTGCACGTCGTCGGGCACGCCGGTGCTCGCCGACGGCATGCTCACGCGCCCTGCGCTCGTCACGTCGATCAGCACCAACGTCGCGCGCGCGCACGAGATCCCGCCGGCATGGTTGCCCGACATGGACGTGTACTGCGACTACCGGCACACGACGCCCGCGAGCGCGGGCGAGATGCAGATCGCGGCGGCCGGGCACGGCTGGACGCCGGAGCGGATCGTCGGCGACCTGCCCGCGCTCGTCGCGGGCACCTGCGCGGCGCCGTCGCGCACGCGTCACGCGTTCTTCCGCTCGATCGGCCTCGGGCTCGAGGACATCGCGATCGCACACGCGCTGTACATGCATCTGACGCGCGCATGAGCGGCACGCGCACGCGGGGCCGATACAATGGCGCAACCGCCGCGGCGGCAGCGCGGGGGCGCACGGGCGAGCCGGTGGACGGCACGCCGGCGCGCCGTACCGACGCACCGCCCGGCTCCCGCTCACCCGAGATGGCGATTCCGATGCGCAAGAAGCAATCCCCCGTCAAAGACCTGCTGCTCACCCGCTACGCACCGATCGCCGACGGCATCGCGGCGCTGTTCTTCCCGTACGCGGAAGTCGTGATCCACGACCTGCACGACCAGACCGTGCTGTACCTCGCGAACAACCTGTCGAAGCGCGAGGTCGGCGACGATTCGGCGCTCGAGGAAATCGATCATTCGGCGCGCGAGCGCGTGATCGGCCCGTACGAGAAACTGAACTGGGACGGCCGGCGCATGCGTTGCGTGAGCAACGTGCTGTTCGACGACGAAGGCCGGCCGGCCGGGATGATGTGCATCAACTTCAACATCGCGGTGTTCGACGACGTCCGCGCGACGCTCGACGTGTTCATCAAGGGCGCGGGCATCGTCGCGCAACCGGACGAGCTGTTCCGCGACGACTGGCAGGAGCGCATCAACACGTTCCTGCACGGCTGGCTGCGCGAGCGGCAGGTCGGCCTGAACGGCCTCACGCGCGAGCACCGGCGCGAGCTCGTCGAGGCGCTTTATGCGGAAGGCGCGTTCCGCGGCAAGAGCGCCGCGAACTACGTCGCGAACGTGCTCGGGATGGGGCGCGCGACCGTCTACAAGCACCTGAAGCATCTGAAGGAAACGCAGGGCGACGTGTGAGCGGCGGGTGCTGCGGGCGTGGTTGCCTGGTCGCCAAGCTTGCGGCCTTCACTGCTCCCCGCTCGCCGTTCGCCGTTCGCCGTTCGCCGTTCGCCGTTCGCCGTTCGCCGTTCGCCGTTCGCCGCTCACCGTTCACCGTTCACCGTTCACCGTTCACCATCACTGACATCGGCCCCGCTACCGGTTCGCGCGGTCCGTGACTATGCTTCGTGATACGTCAGGGCCGGCCCGGTCCACCCGGGCCAGCCCACATCGAAGCGTCGAAGCACAAAATGCTATAGTCCCGGTTACATTTATTTGCCGCCCCGGACCACCCATGACGACCACCCCCGCCCCGACTGCCCGCCCGATCCTGACCGTCGAAATCTGGTCCGACCTGATCTGCCCGTGGTGCTGGATCGGCAAGCGCCGCTTCGACGAGGCGCTCGCCGCATTCGCGCACGCGGAGCACGTCGACGTCGCGTTGCGTGCGTACCGGCTGATGCCGGGCCAGCCGGTCGAACCGGTGGAGGCGATGCTCGCGGGCAAGTACCGGATGTCGCCCGCGCAGGTCGACCAGATGTTGCGCCAGGTGACCGACGCGGCAGCGAGCGTCGGGCTGAGCTACGACCTGCCCGGCACGTTCGTCGGCGACACGCTCGACGGCCATCGGCTCGTGAAGCTTGCGGAAGCCACCGGCCGCGCCCATGTGCTGACCGAGCGCCTGTACCGCGCCTATTTCTGCGAGCACGGCTCGCTGTTCGACCATGCGGCGCTGATCGACTTCGCGGTCGAAGCGGGGCTCGAGCGCTCGGCCGTCGAAGCCGTGCTGCGCAGCGATGCATACCGTGACGAAGTCGAGGCCGACATCGCGCGCGCCGCGCAGATCGGCGGACGCGGCGTGCCGCTGTTCGTGTTCGGCGGCCGCTACGCGGTATCGGGCGCGCAGCCGGCCGACGTGTTCGCGCAGGCGCTCGAGCAGGCATGGCGCGACGGCGCCATCGTCGAATTCGCCGGCGACGACGCCGCCGCATGCGGCCCCGACGGCTGCGAACTCCCGCCGCTCGGATAACGTCCGGCGCGGCGCGACACGCGCCGCCGCTACGCGTCGCTCCTGCCACAAACCGGCAGGAAGCGCACGCGAACGACGTCTACAATTCAGCCTTTCAAATAACGATCTGAGAGAAGGCTGCCAGCCCATGACCCACGGGATCCACGGCGAGAAGCGCTGGTACGCGCTGATCGTCCTCTGCCTCGGCGTGCTGATGATCGTGCTCGACAGCACGATCGTAAACGTTGCACTGCCGTCGATCAGCACCGACCTCCATTTCACCGAGACGGCCCTCGTGTGGGTCGTCAACGCCTACCTGCTGACGTTCGGCGGCTGCCTGCTGCTCGGCGGCCGGCTCGGCGACCTGTACGGCCAGCGGCGCATGTTCCTCGCGGGCCTCGTCGTGTTCACGCTCGCGTCGCTCGCCTGCGGCCTCGCGCAATCGCAGACGATGCTGATCGCCGCGCGCGCGGTGCAGGGCTTCGGCGGCGCGATCGTGTCGGCCGTGTCGCTGTCGCTGATCATGAACCTGTTCACCGAGCCAGGCGAACGGGCACGCGCGATGGGCGTCTACGGTTTCGTCTGCGCGGGCGGTGGCAGCATCGGCGTACTGCTCGGCGGGCTCTTGACGAGCACGCTGTCGTGGCACTGGATCTTCCTGGTCAACCTGCCGATCGGCATCGCCGTCTACGCGATGTGCGTCGCGCTGCTGCCGCGCCTGCGCGCGCCGGCCGGCGCCGCGCGGCTCGACGTCGCGGGCGCGATCACCGTGACCGCGTCGCTGATGCTCGCGGTCTACGGGATCGTCGGCGGCAACGAGGCCGGCTGGCTGTCTACGCAAACCGTCGTGCTGATCGGCGCGGCCGTCGTGCTGCTCGCGCTGTTCGTCGCGATCGAGGCGCGCGTCGCGCATCCGCTGATGCCGCTCACGCTGTTCGCCGCGCGCAACGTCGCGCTCGCGAACGTGATCGGCGTGCTGTGGGCGGCCGCGATGTTCGCGTGGTTCTTCCTGTCCGCGCTCTACATGCAGCGCGTGCTCGGCTACGGACCGCTGCAGGTCGGGCTCGCGTTCCTGCCGGCGAACCTGATCATGGCCGCGTTCTCGCTCGGGCTGTCGGCGCGGATCGTGATGCGTTTCGGCATCCGCGGCCCGATCGCCGCCGGCCTGCTGATCGCGGCGTGCGGCCTCGCGCTGTTCGCGCGCGCGCCGGCCGACGGCAGCTTCGTCTGGCACGTGCTGCCGGGCATGACGCTGCTCGGCATCGGCGCGGGCGTCGCGTTCAATCCGGTGCTGCTCGCCGCGATGAGCGACGTCGACCCGGCCGATTCCGGGCTCGCGTCGGGCATCGTCAACACCGCGTTCATGATGGGCGGCGCGCTCGGCCTCGCCGTGCTCGCGAGCCTCGCGGCCGCGCGCACCGATGCGCTCGCGGCGGCACACGCCGCGCCGCTCGACGCGCTGAACGGCGGCTACCACGCCGCGTTCGCGGTCGGCGCCGCATTTGCGGCCGCGGCCGGGCTGCTCGGCCTCGCGCTGCGCATCCGCCGCCAGGACGCCGTTGCGGGCGCCGGCCCCGCAATGCATTGACGGCCGTCCGGCCTGAATCGGGGCGAGTTCCGCCCCGCCGCACCCGATGGCCCGCCATCGGCGTCGCAACCCGGCAACGGCGGCACGTCGCCCCGCCCCGCCCGGCCCCGCGCCTGTTCAAACGTGCGTTTGACCCGCCGCGAACGGCCCGTCCGGCCGGCCTCCCTGGCCGATTTTTAACGTAGTCGTACACCGAAGCGCCACTTTTGCGACAATGGCAGACTTTGATGCGCGCGCCGCGGCCGCGCGCCGCCGCCGAACGCCGCATAACCGCCTGCTTCCGATGTCGCTTCCCCATATCGATCTGCTGTACTCCCTGTCCGGCCTGTTCGTCGGCGTTCTCGTCGGCCTGACGGGCGTCGGCGGCGGTTCGCTGATGACGCCGATCCTCGTGCTGCTGTTCGGCGTCCACCCCGCGACAGCGGTCGGCACCGATCTGCTGTACGCGGCCGCGACCAAGGCCACCGGCACCCTCGTCCACGGACTGAAGGGGTCGATCGACTGGCGCATCACCGGCCGGCTCGCGGCCGGCAGCGTCCCGGCCGCGGCCGTCACGCTGTGGCTGCTGCACACGCACGGGATGAACTCGCCCGGCACCGCGCGAATGATCCAGCTGGTGCTCGGCATCGCGCTGCTGCTCACGTCGCTCGCACTGATCTTCCGGCCGCAGCTGACCGCGCTCGCCGCGCGCAACCCGCTCCCGCCGAATCCCGCGCGCACGTTCTGGTCGACCGTGCTGACGGGCGCCGTGCTCGGCGCGCTCGTGTCGATGACGTCGGTCGGCGCCGGCGCGATCGGCGTCACCGTGCTGTTGCTGCTGTACCCGCTGCTCGCGACCGCGCGCATCGTCGGCTCCGACATCGCGCACGCGGTGCCGCTCACGCTCGTCGCCGGCATGGGCCACTGGCTGCTCGGCTCCGTCGACTGGTCGATGCTGCTGTCGCTGCTGCTCGGCTCGCTGCCCGGCATCGTGCTCGGCAGCCTGCTGTCGGCGCGCGCGCCCGAGCGGCTGCTGCGCAACCTGCTCGCCTCGACGCTCGTCGCGGTCGGCGTGCGGCTCGTGCTCGCGTAAGCGGCGCAACTGCCGCCCGCCACGGCAGACACCGCCGTCTTCCCGCCCCTGACGAAAGAGATCGGCACGATTTGTCGGTGGAGAATTTCCCTCGATACAGGGACGTGCATCCCCTTTCGAGGATCAAGCCGCTGGGAATCTCACGCGGATCCGACAACGCCCCGTCGGTCGACGACTCACGGGCACCGTTGAAGATCACAGCATCGCGAGCCACATGCGCGATGTGATGCATGACCGGCCAGCACGCGACGCCGGCACCCCCGCCGCAAAAAAAAACGGCCCGACCGGCCTGCGCCGATCGGGCTGTCGTCCATCCGGGGCCTCGCGAACTCGGGCCGCCCGGCGCACGGCCGGGCAGCGCAAGTCGCTCGCGCTCCTTACTGCCCCTGCTGCTTCAACTGTTGCTGCTTCATCTGCTGCGTGCGCGCCTGCAGTTTCAGCACGCGCTGCAGCGCGGTACGGTTCGCGAGGATCCCGTCGTAGAAGTTGCCGAGGTCGCCCTTCAGCGCGGTCCGCGACGCGTCGTTCAGGTAGATCATGTGGCCCGACGGATAGTTCCTGATCGTCAGGTTCTGCGCCTTGAGCGTCGGATCGAGCGGCATCTGCGCGAGCGTCAGCTCGGTCTGGTGGAACGGCGTGACCGCATCGAAATAGCCGTTCGCCGACAGCACCTTCAGGTCCGGGTTCACGCTCATCGTCGCCGCGAGGTCGCCGGCCGTGTACAGCGTATTGCCGCCGCCCCTGTTCGCGCCGGTCGGGTCGGTGTGGCTGAAGTCCCAGTTGTTGAAGACCTGGTCGTTCAGGTCCACGAACGACGACGTCGACGTGTACTTGAGGTCGGTGTTGATGTAGCTGTTCCACAGCACCGTGTACGCGCCGCCGACGTTCGTGATCGACGGATCGTTGCTGCCCGAGTTCGGCAGGATGTACGGCGCGATGCCCTTGCCCGTGAAGTTCGCGCGACCGTCGTACTGGCCGATCTGCGTGCCCGGCACGAGCGTCAGGAAGAACGTGTACGGCGGGTTGTCGTCCGACGACGGCACGTTGCCGAGCGCGGCCGGGTTGCCGAACGTCTGGATCAGCGACGTCGGATCCGTGCCGATGTACGAACCCATCTGCTGCGCGGTCTGCAGGTTCAGGTTCAGCCGCACGTTCACGAAGCCGCCGTCCTGCGGGTTCGGCTTCTGCGCGAGCGGCGCGAGCGTGTTGTCCGCGTAGTTGCGGGCCTGCACCATGTATGCGTCGAGATCGGTCGGCGTCGGGTTGAGCGTCGTCTTCTTCCAGTAGAACGCGTCGGCCGCGAGCGTCGGGAAGGTACCCGGCGCGGACAGCGCATTCGCATAGTCGAGGATCGACGACTGCAGCGTGATCCCGTTCAGGTCGATGCCGTCCTCATGCAGCACCCACGACACGACCGCGCTGCGCGCGGTGCCGTACGACTCGCCGTACAGGAATTTCGGCGAGTTCCAGCGCGAGTACTTGGTCAGGTAGCGCTGGATGAAGCGGTCGATCGAGCGCGCGTCCTGGTCGGTGCCCCAGAAATCCTTGTTCTTCGCCGGGGCGATCGCCGCCGAGTAGCCGGTGCCGACCGGGTTGATGAACACGAGGTCGGTGCGGTCGAGCAGGCTGTCCGGGTTGTCGAGCAGCTTGTACGGGGCCGGCGGCGTGAAGTTCGGGAACGACGACTGCAGGCGCTTCGGCCCGTACGAGCCGAGCAGCAGGTAGACCGACGACGAGCCGGGGCCGCCGTTGTAGAAGAACGTTACCGGACGCGGCTTCGACGGGTCCGGATTGTCCTGCGTGTACGCGACGTAGAACATCTTCGCGTTCGGCGCCGACGTGATCGGGTCGATCGTGGTCAGGTGCCCGGTGGTGGCCGTGTACTGGACGGTCTTGCCGCCGATCGTGACCTGGCGGTGCACGACCGCGGCCCCTTCGGTCGAATCCGTGACCGCGTCGTTCGGCCCGGTGCCGTACACGTCGTTGTCGACGTACGGCTGGTCGGCCGGGACGGCGGCCGTTGCATTGGTGCTGGCCGACGTGCTGCCGTTCGACGTCGTCGCGGCTGCCGTGGTAGCGGCGGTCGGGCCCGACCCGTCGTCGCCGCCGCATCCCGTGACGAGCAGCGCCGCGGCCGCGGCTGCGGCGAGCGGCACGCTCAGCGTCGTTCCAAATAGCGCGAAACCGTCTTTCAAGGACTTCAGTGTCGTCATTATTGCCTCTCGAACAGAACGATAAATACCGCCGGTCGCAAAGGATCATTTACGCCGGCGCTCCGCACCGGGAGCGCATTCGTTTTGCGATGCACCCCGAGTTTTTTACCGCATCGGCGAATACCGACCGGCATGATTTACCCCACCCATATTCCGCGATCGCACAATGGAATCAATTCCATTGCAAACGACGATTCAATAATGCCCGGCACTGCGAATTCGCCCTCGCCATCCGCACGCGCGAGAAACCGCAAGCAAAAGCAGCCCCTGCAAAGGCTGCCAGACAAGGCGCCTTCGCTTCGAACAGACGAACGATTCCCTCGGCGAAATGCCGGTCAATCGCGAAAGGGCGACCAACCGCAACTCGAGCCGATTTAATAAAATCGAAAGGATCGATTAACTATACGGAAAGGAATATTGTCTTTACGGGAATTTATTAAATTAAGTTAAAATATCGGCGCATAATAGATTCCGGATTTTCCGCCGTAAAGCAATAATTTGTTACAGCGCATGCCGTTCGAACCAAGTGCAATGAGGGAGCGATTCCAGCGGCTGAAAATAAAAAAGCCGGACGAGCGTCCGGCTTCCGTATCGCGGTGGGGCGGGTGCCGTCAGAGCGGCACATCGATCGCGCCCGCGCCGGCCGTGATCGCGTTCGCGCCGGGGGACGCCGAGATCGGCGGCAGGTTCGCGCTCGTCAGCGCCGGCGCGGCGCCCGGCGTGCCGCCGCGCGGCAGCGTGCGGACCACCTGTGACGGCGGCAGCGCGGCACCGTTCTTCAGGTGCCGCCACATCAGGTTCAGCGCCTGCAGGTTGTAGTAGTGGACCGGCACGAAGCGCGTGTCGAAGCCCGCGACGGGCAGGAACGCATCGAAGTGCTGCCCGTTCGTCACCTCGTAGAACACGAGCTGGCTGCGGCCACCTTCACTGATGCCGTTCTGCGCGACGTACGCGCGCGACGCGTGATTCACGGGCACGAGCGCGTCGCTGCGGCCCTGCACGATGATCGCCGGCTTGCCCTGCAGGTTCGCGTTCACGCGCACCGCATCGACATTCGCCGGCATGTCGAGCATCCCGTTGGTCCACAGCTGGCGCAGGCACAGCGCGCCCGCGAAACTCGCGTCGGGCGTCGCGAGCCGGTGGTCGACACCCGCGCCGGTGTTGAACACGAGATTGACGCCTGCCGTCGGCGGCACGCCGTTGCCGAGGCCGAACACGGCCGGCATCGGCGACGCGGCGGGCGGCGCCACCGCGCCCGTCGCCGCATTGGTGGTCGCGAAGCTGAAATTGCACAGGTTGTCGGTCACGCGCGAGCGCGTGTACGCGTTCGCATAGGTGACCGCGATCGCCGGAATCGCCTGCGAATCCCACATCGGTGCCTGCAGCAGGTCGGAATCCGCGAGATAGCCGGCCGCGTGCAGTTGCGCGAGCGCGTCGGCGGCCTGGCTCTGCGTATCGGCCCCCGACACGAACCCGGCGGCGGCGAGCGTCGCGCAGCGCTGCGTGCGGATCGACTGCGTGGTGGCGGCCGGCAGCGCGCTCAGGTACGGCGCGCCCGTGAGCGACGACGACGCGGCCGCACACGGCTCCAGGAGGTTCGCGAGCGTCGCGTAGTCGGCCAGCGGCCGGCCGAGCGACGGCACCGGCTGGCCGCCCTCGCGCACGACCGCGTTCGGCGCCATCCGCACGTTGACTTGCGGCTCGCCGACCACGACCGCGGTAATCCAGCGGCGCGTGTCCTGCTCGGCCGCCGCGAGCGCCGCGCCGCCGCCGTTGCTGACGGACGCGGCGATCGTCGTGATGTCGCCCGGGCGGTAGCGCACGCCGTGATGCGAGCCGTCGACGAGCGGTCCGAACTGTTCGTTGAGCGCCCAGTACGCGAATTCAACCGCCTGCAGCGTCGCGTGCCCCCAGTCCTGCTCGGGATTCTGTTGCGAATGCGCGTGCTTGAACGCGTAGCGGTTCGGGAAGCGGCTGTTGAACGCGGCCAGGTCGCTGCTCGTCACATTGGCGGTAAAGAGACTCGCATTGCCGGCGAGCACCGCGTCGGCGAGCGTGCCGTCGATCAGCGTGATCGTGTCGGTGCCGAGCTCGTGCGCGCCGTTGCCGCCGCCCTTGTCGTTGTACGCGACCGCGCAGCCGCGCTTGAGGCCCCACTCGCCGGCCGCCGAGATCGCGCCGTACACGCCGCGCGAACCGGACGACGTCGCGGTGACGATGCACGGCTGCGCGGGATCGAAGCTCGCGGGCACCTGCACGAGCAACGTCACGTTCTTGCGGCCGCTGCCGTCGTCGGAATACGCGAGATATTCGGTGCCGGGAATCTTGCCTTCGCCGAGCGTGTCGTTGCCGTCGAGGTCGACGTTCGGTCCCCAGAAGCGGCCGTAGCCGCCGTTGGCGCTCATGTCGACGAGCGCGCGGTAGTTCGACCAGATCGCGAGCCGGCGCAGCTCGGCGCTCGTCGGCCGCGACGGATTCGCGAACGCCGGCGCGGTGGCGGCGGCGAGGCCCGTCTTGCCGAGACCGGCCGTCAGCAGGTCGTCGCCCGTACCGTCGTAGGCGGTGGTGCGCACGCTGCCGGACACGAACCCGGGCAGCCGGTTGCGTTCGGACGACTCGTCGCCGTTGCAGGCGCCGAGCAACGTGACCGCGACCAGCGCCGCGCCCCAAAGAATCCGACTGCCCCACCCGTGCGTTGTCATTGCCGCCCTCTCGATATCGTTATCGGTGCGCCGCTGCGTCGTGCGCGGCTCGCGGCCTGTCGGGAAAACGCCGGGCCGCCCAAGGTTTTCCGCCCCGAAGGAAGTTTCCTTGGGGGACGCCCGCTCGGAGGCCTGGCGCGAAGCGGCGGGCCCGGGGGCATTCGAAAGTGCAAACGGGCCCCGGCACGCCGGGGCCCGCGTGAAAGCGGGCGCGCGGCGCTGGCGCGCCGCCGCCCGGCATCATTGCTGCTGAACCGTCAGCTTGTTCGTGACCGACGTCACGCCCTTCACGCCCTTCGCCGCCTCTTCCGCCTTGTCGATCTGTGCCTGGTCGGGCACCGTGCCCTCCAGCGAGATCGCGCCGCCCTTCGAGCGCACGACGATGTTCGCCACGTCGATGCCGCCTGCCTTCGTAATGGCCTTGCGCACCGCATAGCCGAGCTGGCGGTTGGCCTTCTTCGCGGTCTTGGCCGCCGCCTTCGGCGAACTCGCTGCCGCGGCCGGCGCTTCGGTGGCCGCCGCATCGCTCGACTGCGCGTACACGCTGCCCGTCAGACAGGCCGCCACGGCCGCAACACCCAACGCTCTCAACACGATCGACTTCATGCTATCTCCTTGTAACTCCGGAACGGCCGTGCACAGTACGGCCGGATACCCCCAAAGGCAGCCGGCCCGCGCGCGAACGGGCGGGACGGCCGATGATTTCCACGGCGATGCGAGAGAGGCGACACGGGCCGGCGGCCGGCGCGCGCGAATGCGGGCCGGCCGGGCCGGACAGCCGCCGGCCGGGCGCGCCCGGTCTCATAACGTGCCGGGTCGTGCGCGAATCGGGCGCGGCTGCGTCGCACAATGTAATCCAGCGCCAGCCGAAGCGCAAAGCTTTTGACGCGTGGCCACCCGCCATCCGCCCGCGCGCGCCCGTGTCCGCCGCCGCGCGACGGCGCCGGACTCGCGCACGCCGGGCGAAACCGGGTACCATCGCCGCCAGAACGCGCATCGCGTGCCTTGTCCGCGACGGCCGTCATCGCTGCGTCACGCCCGTTTCATCCGCCGACTCCATGAAGCCAGCCCGCCCCCGCCCGCCCCGCCGCATCCTCGCCCGCTTCGTCGCGGTGTCGTGGCGCGACCTCGCGCTGTCGATCGGCCCCACCGTGCTGCTCGCGGCCGCGGCGGTCTGGCTCGCGGTCAAGCTGATCCAGCCGGCGCCGCCGTCCACGCTCGTGATTTCGTCCGGCCCGCCCGGCAGCACCTACTGGAACGCCGCGCAGAAATACAAGGCGATCCTCGCGAAGAACGGCGTCACGCTCGACGTCCAGTCGTCCGAAGGATCCGCGCAGAACCTCGCGCGGCTGTCGAATCCGGACGCGCCGGTCGACGTCGGCTTCGTGCAGAGCGGCATCGGCCCGAAGGAGCGTGACGAACACCTGGTCTCGCTCGGCAGCATCGGCTACGTGCCGCTCGCGATCATGTACCGCGGGCCGGTGGTCGCGCGCCTGTCCGACTTCAAGGGCAAGCGGCTCGCGCTCGGCGCGGAAGGCAGCGGCGCGCGCGAATTGAGCCTGGCGCTGCTGAAGATGAACGGCATCGTGCCGGGCGGCTCGACCGAGCTGCTGCCGACCGCCGGCGAGGACGCCGCGGCCGCGCTGCTCGACGGCAAGATCGACGCCGCGTTCCTGTCCGGCGACTCGACGCAGATCCCGGTGATGGCGAAGCTGTTCCGCGCGCCCGGCGTGCACGTGTACTCGTTCACGCAAGCCGAGGCCTACGCGCGGCGCTTTCCGTACCTGACCGCGATCACGCTGCCGATGGGCGTCTACGATCTCGGCCTCAACCTGCCGCCCGCCGACATCCACACGGTCGCGCCGACGATCGAGCTGGTCGCGCGCGATACGCTGCACCCCGCGCTGTCCGACCTGCTGATCGAGGCCGCGCGCGAAGTGCACGGCCACGCGACGATCCTGCAGCACGCGGGCGAATTCCCGTCGGCCGTCACGCGCGGCTTCCCGCTGTCCGACGACGCGGGGCGCTATTACAAGTCGGGCAAGTCGTTCCTGTACCGGCGGCTGCCGTTCTGGGTCGCGAGTCTCGTCGACCGGCTGCTCGTCGTCGTGGTGCCGCTGATCGTCGTGCTGATCCCCGGGCTGCGGCTGGTGCCGTCGCTGTACGGCTGGCGCGTGCGTTCGCGCATCTACCGCTGGTACGGCGCGCTGATCGCGCTCGAGCGCCGCGCGCTCGGCGAGCATACGGCCGAAGAGCGCGTCCAGCTGCTCGACGAACTCGACGACATCGAGGAAGCCGTGAACCGGATGAAGATGCCGCTCGCGTACGCGGGGCAGTTCTACGTGCTGCGCGAGCACATCGGCTTCGTGCGCGAGCGGCTCACCGCGCACGATCACGACGTCGCATCGGGCACGCCGGGCACACCCGGCGCCGGCGGCCGTGCAGCGGCGCGCGGCGGCGCGGCGGCGCCGGCCGGCGAGCCCCCCCGGGCGACTCCCGGTTCCGCATGAGCGGCCGATCCGCGATCATTGCTGCATCCGCGCGGTTGCATCCGCGCGCCGCCACGTAACATGAAGGCCGCCGCCAGGCGCGCACGCCCCACCCTCTGGAGATCGCCATGACAACCGGCCTCGACACTGCCCAGCCTGCCTGGTTCTTCGACTTCGTGTCGCCGTTCTCCTACCTGCTGCTCGAACAGCACGACAAGTGGCCCGACGTGCCGTTCGACCCCGTCGCCGTGTCGCTGCCCGACCTGCAGCGCCACTGGGGGCAGCGCCCGAGCGCCGACGTGCCGGCCAAGCGCGTGTTCACGTACCGCCACGCGCTGTTTCGCGCCGAACAGCTCGGCATCCGCTTCAAGATGCCGCCCGCGCATCCGTTCGACTCCGACAAGGTGCTGCGCCTCGCGATCGCGCTGCGCGCCGACATCGCGACCGTGCTGGAAATGTTCCGCTTCATCTGGCACGACGGCAACGATCCGTCGACGCCGGACGGGTTCGCGGCGCTGTGCGAGCGCGTCGGCGTCGGGCATGGCGACGAGCTGATCGAATTCGAAGAGACGAGCGCGCAGTTGCGCCGCAACACCGACGACGCGATCGCGCTCGGCGTGTTCGGCGTACCGACCTTCTGGATGAACCAGCAGCTGTTCTGGGGCGAGGACGCGCTGCCGATGGTGCTGTACTGCGCGCGCACGCCGAACTGGCTCGAGTCGCGCGAGGTCAAGCGGATCAGCGTGCTGCCGAAGGGGCGCACGTGATGGCCGGTATCACGCACGGCAACGTGCGGCTGCGGTAAGGTTACGCTTCTCCCGAATCACCGCTCGCCGATGGAAGACGACGATCGTACCGCCTCGCTCGATATCTGGCTCGTGCGCGTATTGCGCACGCTGCTGCTCGAGCGCAGCGTCACGCAGGCCGCGCTGCGGCTGAACCAGACCCAGCCCGCGATCAGCACCGCGCTGCGCAAGCTGCGCGAGACGCTGAACGACCCGATTCTCGTGCGCGGCAAATCCGGGATGGTGCCGACCGAGTACGGCGCGTCGCTGCTCGGTGCCGCGTCGCGCGCGCTGCGCGAGGTCGACTTCATCGCGACGCCGCACGGGGACTTCGATCCATCGTCCGCGCGGCGCACGTTCCGCGTCGCCGCCCCCGACTACCTGAACGATTTCTTCATGCCGACGCTGATCGAGCGCTTTCGCGACGCGGCGCCGCATGCGCATCTGGAAATCGACTCATTGAATCCCGCGCTCGATCACGCGGAGGCGCTCGAATCGGGCGCGCTCGATCTCGTGATCGGGAACTGGCCGAAGCCCGACCCTCGGTTCGCGCGCCAGGACCTGTTCTCCGACACGATCGTGTGCCTGATGCGCGACGCGCATCCGCTCGCCCGCGAACCGCTCACGCGCGAAGCATACGCGTCGGCCGCGCACGTCGCGCCGACGCCGTACACCGGCGACAAGCGCAACGCGATCGAGATCGGCCTCGCCCGCGCCCGCCTCACGCGACGGATCGTGACGACGCTGCCGTACTTCGGCATCGTGCCGCAGGTGCTGCTGCAGTCGGACCTGATCTTCACGACGACGCGCCGCTTCGCGACGCACTACGCGCAGCTGCTGCCGCTCGTCGTCGTCGCGCCGCCCGTGCCGTTCCCGCGCATCAAGAGCTACCTGCTCACGCACCCGCACCCCGATCGCCCGACCGACATCGCGTGGCTGTGTGCGCTGATGCAAAGCGTGTCCGACGAGCTGACGGCCGCACGCGGCCGCAAGCGCTGAAGCGGCGCTGAACCCGCGCGGAATCGCCCGCGCACGATCACGCGGCGCGGCCGCTCAGGCCGTGCAGAAGGTTTCCTGCAGATGGGTCCAGCGCACGACGCCTGCCGCGTCGCGCGCGAACACGGCGGTCGCGCGACGCGCGGGCAGCTCGCCCGACGCCGCCTGCTGCGCTTCGAGATAGGTGAGCACCGCATGCGACGCGTCTGCCGCGAGCACGCGGATGTCCGACAGTGTGATGCGCAGCCCCGGCTTCGCGCCGCCGAGCTTCGCGAACAGCGCACGTGTGTCATCGCGGTCGAACGCGCGACCGTCGGTCATGATCATCGTGAATTCGGCGGAGAAAGGCGCGAGCAGCGCATCGAGCGCCGCGGGGGAAGTATCGGCGCCGGACAGCCAGCGCTCGATGACGACGAGGCTCGCATCGAGCGCATCGAGATAGACCTGATGATCGGACATGGTGCCTGCACGAAAGGACGCGCGGCCCGCTGCCGCGCGATCCGTGCAGTGTAGGCAAAAACGCGCGGACGTGGGTCGGGCGTGCCGCCCCTCATCGTTACCGCGCGCAGCGCGCGTCGTCGCGCAAGCGCCCCGCCGCGGCTGCCTTCGCGTCGGCCACCGGCATGCCCGAGCGGGCCTGCAGCAGTTCCGCGCAGACAGCCACCGCGATCGCGCCGGGCGCCTTGTCGACGATGCCCGCGACGCCGATCGGACACACCATCTCGGTGAGCCGCGCCGAATCGACGCCGCGCGCGGCGAGCCGGCGCTCGAACTTCACGCGCTTGGTACGCGAACCGATCATCCCGAAGTACGCGAAGTCGCGCCGCCGCATGATCTGCGCGGCGAGCGAGAAGTCGAGCGCGTGGTTGTGCGTCATCACGAGGAAGTACGTGCCGGGCGGCGCCGCGTCGACGACGGCCTCGGGTATGTCGGTCGGCTCCGGCTGCACGTTCGGCGGACATTCGTCCGGGAACAGCTCGTCGCGCGTATCGACCCACTGCACGACACACGGCAATGCACCGAGCAGCGTGACGAGCGCATGGCCGACGTGCCCCGCGCCGAACAGCACGACGTGCATCGGCGCGGGCGTACCGGTCGCGCGGTTGCGCTGGCCGGTACCCTGCGCGAATGCCGGGGGCGTCGCGGTGCGAAACGAACGTGCAGGCCCGTTCATCTCAACCTGCCTGACCGGCGCGCGCAGCACGCACCGCAGTAATCGCGCGCAGGATCGACTCGCCGGTGGCCGGCGCGTCGAGCGGCGGATTCACCCGGTAGTCGCCGACCGCGGCAATCGCGTCGCGCACCGCGAAGAACACCGAGAACGGCAGCAGCAGCGGCGGCTCGCCGACGGCCTTCGAACGATGGATGCTGTCCTCCACGTTGCGGTTCTGGAACAGCCGCACGTTGAATTCGGGCGGCGTGTCGTTGACGGTCGGGATCTTGTACGTGGACGGCGCATGCGTCATCAGCTTGCCGCCCTTGTTCCACCACAGCTCCTCGGTCGTGAGCCAGCCCATCCCCTGGATGAACGCGCCTTCGACCTGGCCGATGTCGAGCGCAGGGTTCAGCGATGCGCCCACGTCGTGCAGCGCGTCGACGCGCAGCGTGCGCATTTCGCCCGTCAGCGTGTCGATCACGACCTCCGACACGGCCGCGCCGTACGAGTAGTAGTAGAACGGCCGGCCCTGCAGCTTCGACTGATCCCAGTACAGCTTCGGCGTCGCGTAGAAGCCGTCGGACCACAGCTGCACGCGCGCGAGATACGCCTTCGCGATCACCTCGCCGAACGGCACGCTCGCGCCGCCGATCCACACGAAGTCGTTGCCGAACTTCACGTCGGCCGCATCGACCTTGCCGTCGCCGAACTGCTTCGCCGCGAACGCCGCGAGGCGCTCGCGCAGCTGGCGCGCCGCATCCTGCGCGGCCTTGCCGTTCAGGTCGGAGCCCGTCGACGCAGCCGTCGCGGACGTGTTCGCGACCTTGCTCGTGTCGGTCGCCGTCACGCGGATCCGGCCGAAGCGGATGCCGAGCTCGTGCGCGACGACCTGCGCGACCTTCGTGTTGAGCCCCTGCCCCATCTCCGTGCCGCCGTGGTTCACGAGCACCGAGCCGTCGGTGTAGATGTGCACCAGCGCGCCGGCCTGGTTGAAGTGCGTGACGTTGAACGCGATGCCGAACTTCACCGGCGTGAGCGCGATGCCCTTCTTCAGCACCGTGTTGCGTGCGTTGAATTCGCGCACGCCCGCGCGCCGCGCGCGGTAGTCGCTCGTCGACTCGAGTTCGCCGAGCAGTTCGTGCAGCACGTTGTCCTCGACCGTCTGCCCGTAAGGCGTCACGTTGCGCTCGGTCTTGCCGTACAGGTTCGCGTAGCGCACGTCGAGCGGATCGCGGCCGAGCGCGCGCGCGACGTCGTCGAGGATGTACTCGATCGCGAACGCGCCCTGCGGGCCGCCGAAGCCGCGGAACGCGGTATTCGACTGCGTGTTGGTCTTGCCGCAGTAGCCGGCGATGTCGACGTCGCCGAGCCAGTACGCGTTGTCGAAGTGGCACACCGCGCGCGTCATCACCGGGCCCGACAGGTCCGCCGAGAAGCCGCAGCGCGACGTCATGTCGAGCGCGACGCCGTCGAGGCGGCCGTCGTCGTCGTAGCCGACGTCGAAGCGGTAATGGAAGTCGTGCCGCTTGCCGGTGATCATCATGTCGTCGTCGCGGTCCGGACGCAGCTTCACCGGGCACAGCAGCTTCCACGCGGCGAGCGCCGCGCAGCATGCGAACAGGCCCGACTGCGATTCCTTGCCGCCGAACCCGCCGCCCATCCGGCGGCATTCGACCAGCACGTTGTGCGACGCGACGCCGAGCACGTGCGCGACGAGGTGCTGCATCTCGCTCGGGTGCTGCGTCGAGCAGTACACGTGCATCCCGTCGTCGTCCTTCGGCACCGCGTACGCGATCTGCCCTTCCAGGTAGAACTGCTCCTGGCCGCCGAGCAGCATCTCGCCCGACTCGCGATGCGGCGCGGCCGCGAGCCGCGCGGCCGCGTCGCCGCGCGCGAGTTTCAGCGGCGGGATCACATAGGTTTCGGCCTGGCGCGCTTCCTGCGCGGTCAGGATCGCGGGCAGCTCCTCGTAGTCGACCTGCGCGCGGCGCGCGGCGAGCCGCGCGGTTTCGTGCGACGTCGCGACGACGATGAACATCGGCTGGCCGACGAACTGCACGATGCCTTTGGCGAGTACCGGATCGTCGTGGATGATCGGGCCGCAATCGTTGACGCCGGGGATGTCGTCGGCCGTGAACACGGCGACCACGCCGGGCGTCGCGCGCACCGCGTCGAAGTTCATCGACACGATCTTCGCGTGCGGCTTCGCGGACAACCCGAGCGCCGCGTGCAGCGTGCCCGCGACGAGCGGGATGTCGTCGGTGTAGGTCGCGCGCCCGCTCACGTGCAGGTGCGCGGATTCGTGCGCGCGCGAGACGTGCACCTGCGCGGCGTCGGCCTGCGGGTCGAGGGTGTTCAGGAACGGTTCTGCTTGCTGGTTCATGTTCGGTGTTCTCCCTCGTCAGACGCGCGCCGCGTCGTTGGCAACTTCGGCGGCCACTTCACGCACGTTCAGCGCCTGCGGCGGCAGCGGGTCGTGCGGGCGCGTCTCCAGCCAGAATCGGTACATCAGGTTCTTCGCGGTATCGAGGCGATACGCGCTCGTCGCACGCATGTCGGTGAGCGGCTGGTAGTCGCGCTCGAGCGCCTGCATCGCGGCCTGCGCGCTGGCTTCGTGCCACTGCGCGCCGTCGAGCAGGCTCTCCGTATGCGTCGCGCGCTTCGGCGTCGCGGCCATCCCGCCGAACGCGATGCGCGGCTCGCGGATCAGCTCGCCATCCGCGATGAACGCGAACGCCGCGCACACCGCCGAAATGTCGGAGTCGAAGCGCTTCGACAGCTTGTAGGTGCGGAACTGCAGCTTCGCGCGCGCGCCGGTGCGGGTCGGCACCTTCAGGCCGACGACGAATTCGTGCGGCGCCATGTCCTTTTGCTGATAGCCGGTGTAAAGCGCCTCGAGCGGCAGCTCGCGCACCGTGTCGCCGCCGCGCAGCACGACCCGCGCGCCGAGCGCGATCAGGCCCGGCATCGAGTCGCCGATCGGCGAGCCGTTCGCGACGTTGCCGCCGATCGTCCCCGCGTTGCGGATCGGCAGCGACGCGAAGCGCTTCCACATTTCGGTCAGTTCCGGATACGTGCCGGCGAGTGCCGCATAGCCGTCCTCGACCGTCACGCCCGCGCCGATCTCGATCCAGTCGTCGCCGTGCACGACGGTCCGCAGTTCGGCGATCTGGCCGACGTAGATCAGGTCGTCGAGGCGACGCATCTGCTTGGTGACCCACAGGCCGATGTCGGTGCTGCCGGCGAGCAGCCGTGCATCCGGGCGCTCGACCTTCAGCGCGGCCAGCGCGTCGAGCGTGCGCGGCGCGGCGAAGCGCGCGCCGTCGAGCGTCGTGTAGTCGAACGTGTCGTCACGCTTGAGCGACGCGAGCGTGCGGGCCAGCGCGGCCGTATCGACCGGTGCCGTCGGCGCCGGCGCACCGAACATCTGCACGGCCGCGTCGACGATCGGGCGATAGCCGGTGCAGCGGCACAGGTTGCCGGTGAGTGCATCGGCGATCTCGGTGCGCGTCGGCACGTCCTTCGCCTTCGCGCACGTGCCGGCGCAGCCTTCATGGCCGTGCTTCTCGTACAGCGCCCACATCGACATCACGAAACCGGGCGTGCAGAACCCGCATTGCGAGCCGTGGCAATCGACCATCGCCTGCTGCACCGGATGCAGCGAACCGTCCGGCTGGCGCAGGTCTTCCACCGTCAACAGCGCCTTGCCGTCGAGCGTGGGCAGGAACTGGATGCAGGCATTGACGGCCTTGAACGCGACCGTACCCGTGTCGGTCAGCTCGCCGACGACGACCGTGCACGCGCCGCAGTCGCCTTCCGCGCAGCCTTCCTTGGTGCCGGTGCAGTGCGCATCCTCGCGCAGGTACTGCAGCACGGTGCGGGTGACGTCCGCGCCGCTGACTTCGCGGACCGCGTGACGATGGTAGAAGCGGATCGGCTCACTCATGTCTCTATCGTTCTTCCGGTGGGGGCAAGGCGGCCTGCGCGGGGCGCTCGACCGACGTTTCTCTGACAGTTTGCACGCTATCACCGTCAAATTCCGCAACCCATAGCCCATCACGCATGGGGCCCATATAACTGCCGCGATATGCGCGCCGCGGCCGCCCGGCAGGCGTCGGGCGCCTTGCCCGGCCTGGGTTCCGGCCTGCCCGCAGCGGTCCGTCAGCCATTCTTCGACGATGAAAATGGGTCGCGATTAACTAAATGGTACCTGCGTGAAAACCGGTTCCATGGGAAAATCCCGATTCCGTTTTTCGCCGCTTTCCGCTCCGTTTCGTCCATTCGATCCGACCCCATGTCAACCGATTCCGCCACACCGCCGCGCAGCGGGTTTGCCGTCACGCTGCAAATCGTGTCCGTCGTCTGTTTCACGTTCATCTGCTATCTGACCATCGGCCTGCCGCTCGCGGTGCTGCCGGGCTTCGTCCATGACGACCTCGGTTTTTCCGCGATCGTCGCGGGCGGCGCGATCAGCGTCCAGTATTTCGCGACGCTCGCGTCGCGCCCGCTCGCCGGGCGCTTCGCCGATACGCTCGGGCCGAAGCAGACGGTGCTGCGCGGGCTGATCGGCTGCGGCGTGTCGGGCGTGCTGCTGCTCGTCGCGCTGCTGCTGGCCCACTGGCCGGTCGCGAGCCTCGTGCTGCTGGTCGCGAGCCGGCTCGTGCTCGGCGTCGGCGAGAGCCTGTGCGGCACCGGTGCGATCCTGTGGGGCATCGGGCGGGTCGGCGTTGCGCACAACGCGAAGGTGATCTCGTGGAACGGCATCGCGACCTACGGTGCGCTCGCGCTCGGCGCGCCGGTCGGCGTCGCGATCGCGCACACGCTGAATCCGGCGCTGATCGGCGTGATCGTGATCGCGCTCGCCGCGATCGGCTTCTATCTCGCGCGCCTGATCGCTTCCGTGCCGCTCGTGCACGGCGAACGGATGTCGTATGCGAGCGTGTTTACGCGCGTGCTGCCGCACGGCCTCGGCCTCGCGCTCGGCTCGGCCGGCTTCGGCTCGATCGCGACCTTCGTCACGCTGTACTACGCGGCGCGCCACTGGCCGAACGCCGCGCTGTCGCTGACCGTGTTCGGCACGCTGTTCATCGGCGCGCGGCTGCTGTTCGCGAACACGATCAAGACTCACGGCGGCTTCCGCGTCGCGATCGTGTCGTTCGCGTTCGAATGCTCGGGCCTCTTGCTGCTGTGGCTCGCGCCCGTGCCGCACGTCGCGCTCGTCGGCGCCGCGCTGACCGGCTTCGGCTTCGCGCTGATCTTCCCGGCGCTCGGCGTCGAGGCCGTCGCGCTCGTCCCGCCGGCGAGCCGCGGCGCGGCGCTGTCCGCGTATTCGGTGTTTCTCGACCTGTCGCTCGGCATCACGGGCCCGCTCGCCGGCTATGTGGCCGGTGCGTTCGGTTATCCGCAGGTGTTCCTGTTCGCGGCGGTGGCCGCGGCGGCCGGCGTCGCGCTGTCGATGGTGCTGTACCAGCGGCAGGCGCGGCTCGCGGGGAGCGGCGCGGCGGCGTGAGTCGTGCTGCCGCGCGCGCAACACCGTTCAACGCAGCAACACGTTGAAGTCGCGCAATACGCGGACGGCTTGAGGATGACCCCGGAACGGAACGGCGTCCCGGAGCGAGAGCTTGGGTTCGGCACGATCGAAGAGCACGAGGGCTTCCGACGTGTTCAGATGGCGCGACATGTACAGAAAGCCGTCGACCCGCCGCTGATGCCGGTGGACGGCCAGCGACCACTGCTGCGGAACGTCGTACGGCACGATCGTCGACAACGCACCGTCGCCGCCAAGGTTCTTCAGCGGCAAGCCATGCAGGACGGCCACGGCCAACGGCGCACCGTCGAATGAAAGCACGTACCGATCGAGCTCGGTCGTGACGAGCGGGAAACCGCCCAGCACCAGATCGGCGACTTCGTCGTGCAGCACCGTCTCCGCGAATGCGCAATGCAGATCGAAACCGAAATAGCTGGTGCCGAACCGCCGCCGCGGCCGCGGATCGTCGAAGCGGTTGCCGCCGGACTTGCCGAAGTACGGCTCGCCGGTTGCGAATCGCGAGATCCGGACCAGCGCCGCAGGCGCCACCTCGCGGATCGTGAGCGTCGCGCTCGCGAAATGCTTCCGCGGCACCGTCAACACCCGCGCCTCCTAGCGTCCCGCAAACGCTGCGGCCGCACGCTCGACCTCGTCAAGCTTCCCGCGCGACAGCGCGACCAGCGGCGTGACGTTGCCGAGTGACGCCTTGGGTGTCGTGAAGAACTGCCATTTGCTCCATCCCGGCAAGGCTCCGAGACGCTGAGTCACCTTCCCGAGCGTCTTGCGATCGATGTCGCCCGCCAGATAGAACGCCGGGTAGTACTGCGCGGCGCCGACGTCGACCGTGAAGATGCGCCCCGACGCCACCGCCTTGCTGAGCGCCTGCCGCGTCATGCCGAGCCCTGTCCAGATCTGCGCGGCCGGCAACAGCGTGCCGTCGGCAACCAGCGCGTGTCGTTCGGCCTGCGCATGCCGCTCCAGATCGGCGACGGCGACACCGGCGCGCGTAGCCGCTTCCCCCTTCTTTCGTCGGGACGGCTTCCTGTCGCGCGTCGCGGCGGCCGCGATACCGAACGTGATCGTGCCGGCCAGATCGATGACCTGCGCGATGCCTACCTTGAACAGGTGCCCAAGTTGCTCGTCCGACAGCCTGAGCAGCGCACGGGCGCGATCCGGCCCGAGCATGGTTGCCGCGCCGACGGCGCTGCGCAGCGCCTCCTCGGTCTCGATATCGAGAATCGCGGCGGAACCTTCGAGCGCGTGAGCGTGCGTGACCATCATCACCTCCTGATGCAACCGGAGGATCAAGCCTAGCCCCGATTCGAAATCAAGTCAACCAAGTCAACTTTTCGGCGCGATATCCGGACAGTGCCATACGACGTCGGTCAAGCCGTGCGCAGGAACAACCGGCGCGTCAGGTCGAACGCAACGAGATTGCCGGCCAGCACGAGCAGCAGCCCGATCACCGCGAGCGGCGACCACTGGTAGCCCTCGAAGACCGTCGACACGGCCAGCGCGACGATCGGGAACAGCACCGTGCAGTACGCCGCGCGCTCCGGCCCGATCCGCCCGACGAGCGTCAGGTACGCGGTGAACCCGATCACCGAGCCCGGCACGGCCAGATAGACGAGCGCGCCGAGATAACGCGGGCTCGGGTCGATCATGAACGGCAGCCCGGCCACCGCACTGCCGACCGTCAGGATCGCCGCGCCGATCAGCATCGCCCAGCCGTTGGTCGCGAGCGGATGCAGCCCCATCGATTGCATCCGGCTCGACAGCAGGTTGCCGGCCGAGAAGCACATCGTGCCCGCGAACGCGATCGCGAGGCCCGTCCAGGTCGCGTGATCGTCGAGGTGGCCGGCCATCTGCTGCCAGAACAGGCAGGCGATGCCGGTCAGCCCGAGCAGCGCGCCGGCAATCGCGGACGGCCGCAGCGGGCGGCCCATGAACAGCCGGCCGTTGATCGAATTCAACAGCGGCGCGGTCGAGAAGATCACCGCGACGAGGCCGCTCGGCACGACCTGCTCCGAGTAGTAGAAGCACAGGAAATTCAGGCAGAACAACGCGAAGCCCTGCGCGACGAGGTAGCGCCACGCCTCGCGCGGCGGACGCACCGGCCGGCGCATCACGCGCAGCAGCGCGAACAGCACGGCGGCCGCGAGCCAGAAGCGCCACGCGATCGACACGGGCGGCGGCACGGCGCCGAGCTGCCATTTGATGGCGATCCAGGTGGTGCCCCAGATCAGCACGGTGACGAAATAAAGCGACAGGTTCATGGCGGCAACGAAGCGAAACGAGTGAAACGGACTCAGACTGTGCCGCCGCCCCGCCCGCGCGGATTGTCCGGAATTGCGGTCTTTTTCGGGCGGCCGCACGGCGCGCCGCGCGCGCGCTTATACTCGTCGCACCATGAGTCCGCCCCTGTACGCCCCGCCCGCCGATCACGCCGCCGCCCTTGCCGGCGGTGCGATGCCGTTCGGCCTGCAGTCGGTGTGCCGCACGCTCGCCGAGGCGAACGCGACGCTCGAGCGCTTCACGTGGCTCGGCGATCATCTCGCGATCGCCGAATGGACGCGCATCACCGACGAAAGCGAGACGATCTACGAACAGCCGGGCCACCACACGCTGTCGTGCTATCTCGACGGCGGCTACCGGACGGAGCGCGAACGCGTGCCGCGCTACGGCGCGCCGAGCCTGCTGTGCACGCTGCCGGGGGACCATGAATCGCGCTGGTGGGTGCGCGGCGAGATGCACTTCATCCACCTGTACTTCCTGCCCGAGCACTTCACGCAGCGCGCGATCCGCGAACTCGATCGCGAGCCGCGCGAGCTGAAGCTCGCCGACCGCACCTATTTCGAGGATGCGCGCGTCGCGGCGCAGTTCCGTTCGCTTGCGCTGGAGCGCTGGGACGATGCCGACGGGCGGCTGCGCGTGAACGAAGCCGCGCACGACGTATTGAGCCTGCTGCTGCGCGGCCAGAGCACGACGCGCACCGACGTGCCGTTCCGCGGCGGACTCGCGCCGGCCGTGCGCCGCCGCGTGCGCGACTACATCGACAGCTACCTGTCGCAGCCGCTGACGCTCGGCGAACTGGCAGAGGTCGCCGCGCTGTCCGAATACCACTTCTCGCGGATGTTCCGGCTGTCGTTCGGCCGCGCGCCGCACGCATGGGTGGCCGAGCAGCGGCTCGCGCGGGCGCGCCTGCTGCTGCGCACGACGGCGCTGCCGCTCGCGCAGGTCGCGGCCGAATGCGGCTACGCGAACGCCGGCCACTTCAGCCATCGCTTTCGCGACGCGCACGGCACGACGCCGAACGCGTATCGGCGCGCGATGCAGGGCGGCTGAGCCCCGCGCGCACCTTCAACGTGCCGGCTGGCGCAGCGCGCACCCGGCACGCATCACTGTCTCCCTGCTTACGCGCCTCGCTGCGACAATTCCTGCTCGAGCGCGGCCACGCCGGCCGGCAGGTCCACCGGCACCTTCAGGTCGATCATCGTGCGGCCGAACGCGTGCAGCGTGCGGAACAGGTTGTGTTCGCGACACTGTTCGCCCATCTGCCCGATCCGCACGATCGGCAGCCCGAACGAGCCCGAGATCTCGACCTGGTACTGCTTCGAGATATGGCCGCACACCATCCCGGGCGTCAGCCCTTCGGGCGTCTCGATCCCGACCACCGAGTTGAGCCGGCAGTCCTTTGGCGCATAGAGCGCGAGCCCCATCGCCTCGACGCCCGCCTGCAACGCGAGCGAGCAGCGCAGGTGGCGCGCGAAGCGGCTTTCGAGCGTCTCCGCGCAGACGAGCCGCAGCGCCTCGTGCAGCGCGAGCACGCCCGACACCGGCGCCGTGTAGTGGTAGCCCGCGTTGTGCCAGAAGTTCTCCGCGAGCGCCATGTCGAGGCACCAGTGCGCGTTCGGTTCCGGCCGCTGCTTCATCCGGTCCCACGCGGCGTCCGAGAACGCGATCAGCGATACGCCGGGAATCGACGACAGCCCCTTCTGGCCGCCCGTGATCACCGCATCGATGCCCCACGCGTCCATCTCGAGCGGCATCGTCGACAGCGTGCACACCGCGTCGACGACGACCAGCGCGCCGGCCGCCTTCGCGAGCGCCGCGATGTCGCGCAGCTCGCGGTTCCACACGGTGTTCGACGTCTCGCCCTGCACGATCGTGACGATCTCGGGCCGCTCGCGCGCGATCGCGTCCGCGATCTCGTCGAGGCTCGCGACCGAGCGGTCGGCCACTTCGAGCGTGGCGACGGCGGCGCCGACGCGCGTGGCCATCTCGGCCATCCGCGCGCTGAAGAAGCCGTTGCGGATCGACAGCACGCGCGTGCCGCGCCACGCGAGGTTCGAGATCGCCATTTCCATCGCGGCGGAACCGGGGCCGGCGACGCCGAGCACCCACTTCGTGCGGGTCTGGAACACGTAGCGCGCCATCTCCTTCACCTGCTCGATGATCTTCGCCATCGTCGCGCCGAGGTGGTTGATCACGATCGTGTTCGCCTTCGCGACGGCGGCCGGGATCGGGACCGGGCCGGCCCCCATCATCAGCAGCGGTTCTTCGGGCAGGATCGCGTCGAGCGGCACGACGACGGGACAGGGAATCGGCGAGTAATCGATGGACATGGCTGGTAAAAGAGGAACGGAGAAAACGCTCGGACGTCGTTCGCCGCACGGCACGGCGAACTGATCGATCATTCCGCGTTCCGCGCCCGTGCGCAAGAGGCACGCGCGCCCGGACAGCGTGACGCTGGCCCGGTCGACGGACCGGGCCAGCCTGCCGCGCCCGCGTCGCACGACCGGGTTTCGTATTGCCGCGGCATTGCCGGCCGCATGCGAAACGGTTCCAACGGACGGTCGATGCCCGCGATTTTCTCCGGCAATATTGAGACGCGCATCCTGACGCCCGGGTTCAGCATGCCGCATGCATCTACCGGAATACCGGTCACCACGATGAAAATCGCGCGACTGGCATCGGCACACGAAAACCAGACCGGCACAAAAACATCCACTATCGCAGCATCTATTGGTGAGCGATTTCACCCATTACCGCACGACGTCACATTCCGACCGCATCAACATATTGATTTATATGAGTAATATTAAAATACAAGGCGGACCTTCCGAATACACGCCGGACTAACCCAGGCGCGTGCCAGCGCCGCCGATCCGTTAAATCGATACCCGCGATTTCGATTTTACGCAAGCCGCCCCCTTTCTCAGGTTGACGATATCGCTTCCGTAATGAACAATCGTCTGCAGAATCGAAAACCGATTTTTCGAGACGAACGAGACCCGGGGGTTGCGCGACGGTTTTCCAGGTCGTTTGACGAAAAATCCCAACCAAAATCAATCAACCGGGCCAGAAATTCGCGAGCCATGAACCAGATTCAGACCATGCGTGTGTTCGTCTGCGTCGCCGAGCAGCAGAGCTTCCGGCGCGCGGCGCACCATCTAGGCGTGTCCAACGCGCTCGTCACGCGCTCGATCGCGATGCTCGAGTCTCACCTGAACACGCGGTTGATCCACCGCACCACGCGCAACCTGTCGCTGACCGAGGCCGGCCTGCGCTACCTCGACGGCTGCCGTGCGCTGCTCGAGGAATTCGACCACCTCGAGGCATCCGTCGCGCACGCCGTGCGCGAGCCGGCCGGCACGCTGCGCGTCGTCGCATCGGGCCTGCTGTCGCCGCTCGCGCTGACGCCGCTCGTCAGCAGTTTCCGGCACCGCTACCCCGAATTGCGCGTGCAGCTCACCGTCGCCGAGGGGCCGCTCGACGTGCTCGATTCGGGCTACGACGTCGGCATCGTGACCGGCAACCGGCTCGACGGCAACCCGACGCTGATCGGCCACGCGCTCACGCCGAACCCGTTCGTCGCCTGCGCGGCGCCCGCCTATCTCGAACGGCGCGGCGAGCCGCGCGCCCCCGACGACCTGCCGGGCCACGACTGGGTCGCGCTCGCGCCGCACCAGCATGCGCCCGCGTGGCGGCTGGTCGGCCACGACGGCGTCACGCATTCGGTCACGGTGCGCCCGACCTGCACGGTCAACCAGCTGGCGCTCGTGCACGCTGCAACCGTCGCCGGGTCCGGCATCGCGGTACTGCCCGAGCCGAGCGTCGCCGACGCACTCGCCACCGGCACGCTGGTGCGGCTGTTGCCCGCTTACCGGATCGACGACCCGGACGCGCAGCTGTCGCTCGTCTACCCGAACCGCCAGTACGTGCCGGCCCGCACGCGCAGCTTCGTCGAGCATGCGCTCGAGCATTTCGGCGCGCAGACGGCCCGCGAGCGGACCGGCTACGGCTTCCTGCACACGCCCGATCGCGCCGAGATCGTCGCGGGCCGGCAGACGGGCCTGCAGTAAACTGCACGCGACAGCCATCGGAGGTGCAGCGTGCGCGTGATCCTGTTCAGCAGCCGGCAGTACGACGACGAATCATTCACCGCCGCCAATCGGTCATTCGGTTATCGGCTGCACTTCCAGCCGTCGCACCTCGACGCGGAAACCGCGATCCTCGCGCACGGTTATGAGGTCGTCTGCCCGTTCGTCAACGACACCGTCGACGCGGCCGTGCTCGAACGGCTCGCCGACGGCGGCACGCGCCTGATCGCGCTGCGCTCGGCCGGCTTCAACCATGTCGACCTGACGGCCGCCGAGCGGCTCGGCATCGCGGTCGTGCGGGTGCCCGCGTATTCGCCGCATGCGGTCGCCGAACACGCGGTCGCGCTGATCCTCGCGCTCAACCGCCGGCTGCCGCGCGCGGTCGCACGCACGCGCGAAGGCGACTTCTCGCTGAACGGCCTGCTCGGCTTCGACCTGCACGGCAAGACCGTCGGCGTGATCGGCACCGGCCTGATCGGCCGCGTGTTCGCGAAGATCATGATGGGCTTCGGGATGCATGTGCTCGCACATTCGATGCCGCCGTACGACGACGAACTGATCGCGTACGGCGCGCGCTATGTCGAGCTCGACGAACTGCTGCACCATGCCGACATCATCAGCCTGCACTGCCCGTTGCTACCGTCGACGCACCATCTGATCAACGCGCAGACGCTCGCGCGGATGAAGCACGGCGCGATGCTGATCAATACCGGCCGCGGCGGCCTGGTCGACGCGCCGGCGCTGATCGACGCGCTCAAGAGCGGCCAGCTCGGCCATCTCGGGCTCGACGTGTACGAGGAGGAAAGCGGCCTCTTCTTCGAGGATCACTCCGACCTGCCGCTGCAGGACGACGTGCTCGCGCGCCTGCTGACGTTCCCGAACGTGATCGTCACGTCGCACCAGGCGTTCTTCACGCGCGAGGCGCTCGCCGAGATCGCGCACACGACGCTGCTGAACATCGAGGCGTGGCACGCCGGCACGCCGACCAACGTCGTCACGACGGGGCGCTGAGGCGCGTCGTTCCGCACGGCGGTGGCGGAGCGTTGGCGGAGCGTTGGCGCGGCGCCTGAGCGCACGCGATCCATCAACGATTCGTCAATTTATTTCGACTGATGTAACGCCGCACGCGCGGCGTCTGCTATCGTTGCGCCGACCTCCCCCTGCTTCTGCCGCTCATGCGTTTCGACGACTCCGCCATTGCCGCGGTCTACCGCGCCATCTTCGAACGGCGCGACATGCGCCACTTCACGCCGGCGCCCGTCGATCCGGCCACGCTCGCGCGGCTGCTGCGCGCCGCGCACCACGCGCCGAGCGTCGGCTTCATGCAGCCGTGGCGCTTCATCCGCATCACCGATCCCGCGCTGCGCACCGCGATCCATGCGCTGGTCGAGGCCGAGCGCCGCGCAACCGCCGACGCGCTCGGCGAGCGGCAGGACGAATTCATGCGGCTGAAGGTCGAAGGCGTGCGCGAATGCGGCGAACTGCTGGTCGTCGCGCTGACCGACGACCGCGAGCGCCACGTGTTCGGCCGCCGCACGCTGCCGGAGATGGACCTCGCGTCGGCCGCCTGCGCGATCCAGAACATGTGGCTCGCCGCGCGCGCCGAAGGGCTCGGGATGGGCTGGGTGTCGCTGTTCGATGTCGACGCGCTGCGCACGTTGCTCGGCATGCCGGCCGGCGCGAAGCCGATCGCCGTGCTGTGCGTCGGGCACGTCGACGCGTTTTATGCGAAGCCGATGCTCGAGGAAGAGCGGTGGGCCGCGCGGATGCCGATCGAGGCGTGCCTGTTCGAAAATGGCTGGGATGTGCCGGCGGCCGGGGTCGCCGAGGGCAAGGCAACCTCCGGCGCGACCGGCGGATCGTCGCCGTCGCCCGAGGTTGCCGCACCGGACGTCCGCTTCGGCTCGACACCCGCCGGCGCCCTGTCCGACCGCTGACGGGATGCACGAGGGGCGGAACGGCCGCTTCGCCGGTCTTGCTCCGACCCGATATTATGGCTCGCTCTCGCTCTCGCTCTCGCTCTCGCTCTCGCCTTCGCCCTTGCCTTGCCACCGAGCGCTGAGCACTGAGCACTGAGCACCGAGCACCGAGCACTGAGCACCGCCAAATCCCACACTTTGGGCGCACCTTGGCCGTCACCCGTCGCACGCCGGCAACAACCATTTTGACCCCGAGCATAGGGGTTTTCACTGAAGTAGAATCGCGGCTGATATCTCCTCGCCTCGCCCCTTCCGCGCATGCCGCGCCGATCTCGGGCCGCGGCCTTTTCCGTAGCCCACCGCGATGCCATTACCTCTTTTCGCCCTTGCCGTCGCCGCATTTGGAATCGGTACCACCGAGTTCGTGATCATGGGGCTGCTGCCCAACGTCGCCCGCGACCTCGGCGTGTCGATCCCGGCCGCCGGGATGCTCGTGTCGGGCTACGCGCTCGGCGTGACGGTCGGCGCGCCGATCCTCGCGATCGTCACCGCGAAGATGCCGCGCAAGCGCGCGCTGATGGGCCTGATCGGGCTGTTCATCGCGGGCAACCTGTTCTGCGCGATCGCGCCCGGCTATGCGGTGCTGATGGCCGCGCGGGTCGTCACCGCGTTCTGCCACGGCGCGTTCTTCGGGATCGGCTCGGTGGTCGCGAGCAACCTCGTCGCGCCGAACCGCCGCGCGCAGGCGATCGCGCTGATGTTCACCGGCCTCACGCTCGCGAACGTGCTCGGCGTGCCGCTCGGCACCGCGCTCGGCCAGGCGTACGGCTGGCGCGCGACGTTCTGGGCCGTCACCGGCATCGGCATCGCCGCGGCCGCCGCGCTCGCGGTGTGCCTGCCGAAGCACCTCGCGATGCCCGACACCAGCATCACGCGCGAATTCAGCGTGCTGAAGCACCCGCAGGTGCTGATGGTGCTCGGCATCAGCGTGCTCGCGTCGGCGAGCCTGTTCAGCGTGTTCACGTACATCACGCCGATCCTCGAGGACGTGACGGGCTTCTCGCCGCGCCAGGTCACCTACGTGCTGCTGCTGTTCGGTCTCGGCCTGACCGTCGGCGGCACGCTCGGCGGCAAGCTCGCCGACTGGCGCCGGATGCCGTCGCTGATCGCGACGCTCGCGCTGATCGGCAGCGTCCTCGCGCTGTTCGCGGGCACGATGCACCTGCCGTTCGCGGCACTCGCGACGATCTTCGTCTGGGGCATCCTCGCGTTCGCGATCGTGCCGCCGCTGCAGATCCTGATCGTCGATCGCGCGAGCGACGCGCCGAACCTCGCGTCGACGCTGAACCAGGGCGCGTTCAACCTCGGCAACGCGACGGGCGCGTGGCTCGGCGGGATGGCGATCGGATCCGGCGTGTCGCTCGTGAACCTGCCGTGGGTCGGTGCAGCGATGGCGGTCGCTGCACTCGCGCTCACGCTGTGGTCGGCGTCGCTCGAACGCCGCCCGGTGAGCGGGCCGACCGGATACGTATGACGCGCGCGCGGCGGCGACGCGCGGCGGCACGGCGCGCGTCCGCGCCCGCGCGCCGCCGCGATCGTTGCGCACGCAACCCCATTCGATCCTGACGGCCTTCATGGACCTTTCAGGGGCCACGGTGTAGCATCGCGGCCGATGAAAGCCATTCTCAATCGTGATTTCCTCGCACTGATCCTCAGCGTCGCGGTGGTCGGTCTCGGCACCGGCGCCACGATGCCGCTCACCGCGCTCGCCTTGACCGAAGCCGGACACGGCACCAACGTCGTCGGCATGCTGACGGCCGCGCAGGCCCTGGGCGGCCTCGCGATCGTCCCGTTCGTCACCGCGCTCGCACGGCGCATCGGCGCGCGCCGCGCGATCGTCGTGTCGGTCGTGCTGCTCGCCGCGGCCACCGCGCTGATGCAGTTCACGTCGAACCTGATCGTGTGGGGCGCGCTGCGCGTGCTGTGCGGCGCGGCGCTGATGCTGCTGTTCACGATCGGCGAGGCATGGGTCAACCAGCTCGCCGACGACTCGACACGCGGCCGCGTGGTCGCGATCTACGCGACCAATTTCACGCTGTTCCAGATGGCGGGCCCGGTGCTCGTCAGCCAGATCGCCGGCGCGACGCGCATCCGCTTCGCGCTGTGCGGCGCGCTGTTCCTGCTCGCGCTGCCGGCGCTCGCGACGATCCGGCGCGCGCCGCTCGCCGGCGACGACGCACATCACGCAGCGCACGACAGCTGGTTCGCCGTGCTGCCGCGCATGCCCGCGCTGATCATCGGCACGGGCTTCTTCGCGCTGTTCGATACGCTCGCGCTGTCGCTGCTGCCGCTCTATGCGATGGATCACGGCGTCGCGAGCGCGACCGCCGTGCTGCTCGCGTCGATCATGCTGTTCGGCGACACCGCGATGCAGTTCCCGATCGGCTGGCTCGCGGACAAGCTCGGCCGCGAACGCGTGCACCTCGGCGCCGGCTGGATCGTGCTCGCAGGCCTGCCGCTGCTGCCGTTCGTGATCGCGAACCCGTGGCTGTGCTGGCCGCTGCTGTTCGTGCTGGGCGCGGCGGCCGGCAGCATCTACACGCTGTCGCTCGTCGCGTGCGGCGAACGCTTTCGCGGCGCGGCGCTCGTCACCGCGAGCTCGCTCGTGTCGGCGTCGTGGAGCGCCGCAAGCTTCGGCGGTCCGCTGGTCGCCGGCGCATTGATGGAGCAACTCGGCAGCAACGCGCTGATCGGCGTGCTGGTCGTCTGCGTCGCCTCGTTCGTCGCGGCAGCGCTGTGGGAACGACGCGCCGCGTTGCAGCGCGCGGTCTGACGCTGACGCTGACGCTGACGCTGACGTTGGCGTTGGCGTTGGCGTTGGCGTTGGCGTTGATGCCGATGCCGATGCCGACACCGACGCGCACGCTGGCGCAGACTCAAACACCCTGACGCTGAAACGCGTGCGCAGCATCACCCACCCGCACGCATCGGCGCACACGCGCGCCACTCTCCGACAAAACGAAAACGGCCCACTTAATGCAGGCCGCCCTGTCCTTCCGGACTACGCGCTACATGTCGCGCCGCGATCCGTCACGCGCCCCGCGCGGGAAGGATCTTGCCGGCACAGGTGCCGAAGCCGACGCGATAACCATCGCCCTGGCACCACCCGGCGAGCGTGAGCTCGTCGCCGTCCTCGATGAACGCGCGGCTGCCGCCGCCGTTCAGCGCGAGCGGCTCCTTGCCGTTCCACGTCAGTTCGAGCAGGCTGCCGAACGAATCCTTCGTCGGCCCGCTGATCGTGCCCGAACCCATCAGGTCGCCCACGCGCGTGTTGCAGCCCGCGACCGTGTGATGCGCGAGCTGCTGCGCCATCGTCCAGTACATGTGCCTGAAGTTGGTGCGGCAGATCGACGTCGCTTCGGCCGCACCTTCGGCGCGCAGCGTCACTTCGAGCGCGATGTCGAATGCATGCTTGCCCGCGTGCCGCAGATACGCGAGCGGCTGCGGCGACTGTTCGGGCTGCGCGACGCGAAACGGTTCGAGCGCGTCGAGCGTGACGATCCAGGGCGAGATCGTCGTCGCGAAGCCCTTCGAGTTGAACGGGCCGAGCGGCACGTATTCCCACTGCTGGATGTCGCGCGCGCTCCAGTCGTTCAGCAGCACCATCCCGAAGATGTGCGCTTCGGCATCCTCGCACGCGATCGGCTCGCCGAGCGCATTGCCGCGGCCGACGATGAAGCCCGTCTCCAGTTCGATGTCGAGCTTGCGGCACGCGCCGAACACCGGACGCTCCTGGTCGGGCAGCTTCAGCTGCCCGTTCGGGCGCCGCACCGGCGTGCCGCTCACGACCACTGACGACGCACGGCCGTTGTAGCCGATCGGCATCTCCGACCAGTTCGGCAGCAGCGCATTCTTCGGATCGCGAAACATCGAGCCGACGTTGGTCGCATGCTCCTTCGACGAATAGAAATCGGTGTAGCCGGGAATGTCGACCGGCAGGTGCAGCGTCGCGTCGCGCTGCGCGACGAGCGCTTGCGCGCGCAACGCGGCGTCATCGCGCAGTCGCGCGTCGTCGCGTGAAAACAGTGTCGACAGCTGCACGCGCACGCTGCGCCATGCGTCGCGACCGAGCGCGATGAACGCATTGAGCGTCGGCGCGGCGAACACGTCGGCGCCGGCCGGCAGCGTCACGAGGCCCGCACGCGCGAGCGCGGCGAGGTCGACGATCTGGTCGCCGAGCGCGACGCCCGCGCGGCGCGCCGGTTGCTTCGCATCGCTGAAGATCCCGAACGGCAGGTTCTGGATCGGGAAATCGCAGGCGGGATCGTTCGCCGTCTCGACCCAGCTCTTGCGAGCCGGGTCGAGCGTCGCGCGCCAGTCTTGGGTATCGCTCATCGTTGCTCCGGATTGAAGTGTTTCCTGATGCCTTGCCAGCATTCGAAGTAGTCGGCCTGCAGCTGCGCCGTGTCGAGCGCATAGCGCGTCGGCCGGATCAGCGTGCGGGTTTCGAACATGAACGCCATCGTCGCGTCGACCTTGTGCGGCTTCGTCGTGTCGCTCGCCGACGCCTTCTCGAACGTGTCCGCGTCCGGCCCGTGGCCCGACATGCAGTTGTGCAGGCTCGCGCCGCCCGGCACGAAGCCTTCGGCCTTCGCGTCGTACGCGCCGTGCACGAGCCCCATGAACTCGCTCGCGACGTTGCGGTGGAACCAGGGCGGGCGGAACGTATCCTCGGCCGCGAGCCAGCGCGGCGGGAAGATCACGAAGTCGATCGTGTCGACGCCCGGCGTGTCGCTGGGCGACTGCAGCACGAGGAAGATCGACGGATCGGGATGGTCGAAGCTGATCGAGCCGATCGTGTTGAACAGGCGCAGGTCGTATTTGTACGGCGCGTAGTTGCCGTGCCACGCGACGACGTCGAACGGCGAATGGCCGATGTCCGCGCGCCACAGGCGCCCGTTCAGCTTCGCGACCAGCTCGAATGCGCCCTCGCGATCCTCGTACGCGGCCTGCGGCGTGAGGAAATCGCGCGGGTTCGCGAGCCCGTTCGAACCGATGGGGCCGAGGTCAGGCAGGCGCAGCAGCGCGCCGAAGTTCTCGCAGATGTAGCCGCGCGCATCGCCGTCCGGCAGCGCGACGGAAAAACGCACGCCGCGCGGAATCACCGCGATCTCGAACGGCTCGACGTCGAGCCGGCCGAATTCGGTCGCGATGAAGAGCCGCCCCTGCTGCGGCACGATCAGCAGCTCGCCGTCGGCGCTGTAGAAAAAGCGGTCCTGCATCGAGCGGTTCGCCGCGTACAGGTGGATCGCACAGCCGTTCATCGCGGCCGCCGAACCGTTGCCGGCCATCGTCACGAGCCCTTCGACGAAATCGGTCGGCTCGACCGGCATCGGCAGCGGATCCCAGCGCAGCTGGTTCGGCGGCGTCGGCGGCACGTCGGCCGAATCGCCGAATTCCGATACGAGCCGCTGCGGGCCCGTGAACGGCTCGAACGGCCGGTGCACGGCCGCCGGCCGGATCCGGTACAGCCACGAGCGGCGGTTGTGGCTGCGCGGTGCGGTAAACGCGGTGCCCGACAGCTGCTCCGCATACAGCCCGTACGGCGCGCGCTGCGGCGAGTTGCGGCCGTGCGGCAGCGCGCCGGGCAGCGCCTCGGTCGCGAATTCGTTCGCGAATCCGCTCAGGTAGCCGGCGGTCGCCGGTTTCGACAGGTCAAGCGTCATCGTTTCCTTTCTCCATCAATTCATGAATTCATGGCAGTGTTCGGCGCCTGCGCCCCGCTGCGCCGCGTGACGCCGGCCAGGCCCAGCACGAACAGCGCCGAGCACAGCACGGGCACCGCGGCCGCATGGAACAGCGCGCCGTTGGTCCAGTTGAGCGCAATCAGTTGTCCGCCGACGAGCGGCCCGAGCACCGAGCCGATCCGGCCGATACCGAGGCTCCAGCCGATGCCGGTCGAGCGCAGCGACGTCGGGTAATACTGGCCCGCGAGCGCGTTCACGGCCGGGCTGCCCGCCGACCACGCAGAACCCGCCGGCGAACACGACGAGCAGCAGCCACGGCAGCGCATGCGCGACCGAGCCGATCAGCCCCACCGACACGGCCGCGCATGCGAAGCACGCGAACAGCACGCGCACGAAACCGTAGCGTTCGATGAACCAGCCGAGCGACAGCGTGCCGATCACGCCGCCCGTCTGCAGCACCGTGCCGACGATCACCGCCGTGCCCGGCGAATAGCCCGCGTCGCGCATCACCGTCGGCAGCCAGTTCGACAGGAAGTACAGGTCGATCAGGTTCATGAAGCTGATCGACCACAGCAGCAGCGTGACCGGCAGGCGACCATGACGGAACAGCTCGGCGACCGGCGCGCCGCTCGCCGCGCGCTCGCGCACGACGAGGCGCGTGGTCGCATCGATGCCGGCCTGCGGCGCGAAGCGCGCGAGCCAGTCGCGTGCCTGCGCGTCGCGCCCTTTCAGCACCAGGAACTGCAGCGACTCGGGCAACCGCGCGAACATCGCGAGCGTCAGCACCAGCGGCACCGCGCCGCCGACGAAGAACACCGAGCGCCAGCCGAGCGCCGGAATCAGCGCGGCGCTGATGAAGCCGCCGAGCGCGGCGCCGAGCGTGAAGCCGCACGACACGATCATCATCCGCTTCACGCGATGGGCGGCCGGGCTGAACTCGCCGACCAGCGCCATCGCGTTCGGCATGATGCAGCCGAGGCCGAGGCCCGTGACGAAGCGCAGCGCCATCAGCACCGGGATCGAACCCGCGAACGGCGTCGCGAGCATCGTCACCGCAAAGAACAGCGTCGAGCCGATCAGCACCGGGCGCCGCCCGATCCGGTCGGCCAGCACCGACAACCCGAGCGCGCCGAGCAGCATCCCGAACAGGCTCGCGCTGAACACGGGCCCGAGCGCCTGCTTCGGCACGCCCCATTCGGCGATCACGCTCGGCGCGACATACCCCATCGCCTGCGCATCGAAGCCGTCGATCACGAGACACAGCCCGCACAACACGAGCAGCATCCAGTGAAAGCCCGGGCGATGCGTCTCGTCGATCACGCGCTCGACTTCGAGCACGCGCGCGTCGGCCGGCGCCGCGCTCATTGCGCCGCCTCGGCGGCCGGATGCACGGGCGGCGTCACGCCCTGGCGCGCGAGCGCCATCGCTTCGCGCAGCACGTCGGCGTCGCCGATCTGGTTCGCGAGCAGCAGGATCAGCTTCGCGTTGACGAGCTGGCTGTCGGCGTCCGACAGGTCGCGATGCATGTCGATCAGCGCTTCGTAGAACGCGTCCGGATCGGCCAGGCGCGGGCGGGTGTCGAGTCGGGGCATGACGGGTGTCTCCGGTATCGTTGTCGTGGTCAATGCGCGGCTGCGCGTGCGCAGGTCGCGCGCGCCAGTGCGTCGGCGATCGCCTGGCGCTCGAGCGTGCGCATCCGTGCGCAGACGTGCTGGTCGGGACGCAGCAGGTAGAACGTGCCGGGCTTCGCGTCGTAGCGTTGCGCGATGAAACCGTCGGCGTCCTCCACGACGTCGACGCCGGCCACCGGTTGCGCATGCCCGGCCGGCACGACCAGCACCGGCCGCACCGGCAGCGCGAGGCCGTCGAGCGCCTGCGCGAGCGCGGCGGCGTCGCCCGGCAGCCCGAACAGCATGCCCGCGAAACCGTCGCCCAGATGCCGCAGCAGCCAGCCGGACGCACCCTGCGCGCGCACCGGCGCATCGGCCGCCGCCGCGCCCGGCCGCATCGCGCACGCGAACGCGTCGCCGTTGCGGTCCGGCGTGTTCAGCGGCGAATCGGTCAGCACGGCAGGCACCGACAGGCGGCCGCTGTTCACGAGCTTGCGCGCGAATTCGCAGTCGCGCGCAAGCTTCAGCGTCGCGTCGCGGAACACGCGCGACACCGCGCTCTTCGGCGTGATGAAGTCGGTCGAGCGCGTCGAATTGCGGATGTTCTCGTCGGCCGCGAACTCGCGCTCGCTCGCGTAGGTGTCGAGCAGGCGGTCGTGCGCGCGGCCGTCGAGCACGAGCTTCAGCTTCCACGCGAGGTTGTCCGCGTCCTGCACGCCGCTGTTCGCGCCGCGCGCACCGAACGGCGACACGCCGTGCGCGGAATCGCCCGCGAACAGCACGCGGCCATGACGGAACGTGTCCATCCGCTGGCAGCGGAACGTATAGACGCTCACCCATTCGAGCTCGAACTCGACGTCCGGCCCGAGCAGCGCGCGCACGCGCGGGATCACGCGTTCCGGCTGCTTCTCGGCGACCGGATCGGCGTCCCAGCCGAGCTGGAAGTCGATGCGCCACACGTTGTCGGGCTGGCGGTGCAGCAGCACCGACTGGTTGCGGTGGAACGGCGGATCGAACCAGAACCAGCGTTCGGTCGGGAATTCCGCCTTCATCTTCACGTCGGCGATCAGGAAGCGGTCCTTGAACGTGCGGCCGCGGCTCTCGAGACCCATCGCCGCGCGCATCGGGCTGCGCGAGCCGTCGGCCGCGATCACGTATTGCGCGCGCAGCGTCTCGATCCCTTCCGGCGTCTCGACGGTGAGCGTCGCGTGTTCCGCCGACTGCGCGACACCCGTCACCTTGTGCTTCCAGCGAATGTCGAGGTTGGGCAGCGCGAACGCGCGCTCGGCCAGATAGCCTTCGACGTAGTACTGCTGCAGGTTGATGAACGCGGGACGCGCATGGCCTTCCTCCGGCAGCAGGTCGAACGCATACAGCTGTTCGTCCTGCAGGAACACCTTGCCCACATGCCAGCTCACGCCCTTGTCGACGAAGCGCTCGCCGCAGCCGAGCCGGTCGAAGATCTCGAGCGTGCGCTTCGCGAAGCAGATCGCGCGCGAGCCCGTCGACAGCGTGTCGTCGTCGTCGAGCAGCACGACCGGCACGCCCTGCTGCGCCAGGTCGATCGCGGCCGACAGGCCCACCGGGCCCGCGCCGACGACGATCACCGGGTGGAGGGTCGCGTCATCGCCGGCGGCGCGCGTCGCGCGCGGCCGGTAGTCGAACTTCAGCGTCTGGTAATCGATGCTCATGGTCGCCATCCGCTCCTCAACCCTGCCGTGCGCATGCCGGCGCGCGCAGCGTCGTTCCGCTCATGCCCGTTGCCCGCCGCCGCCGCGGCCCGCCCTGTTCCGTCCACTTCCTGTCAACCGCCACGTCTCGCTCCTTGCTTCCTGTTGATCCGATTCGGGAAACGGCACCGCTGCGGGCGCCCGAACGCCGCTTTTCTTGATCGGCGACATATTCTTGGATTTACGAATAGTAAAACCAATTACGAATAGTGAAATCAACGTAAACCCTAGCCGCCGGTTCCGGAACGGGATAACCATATGAGCGAAACGCCAAGCCGAGCCGGGCTCGCGCTGCTAATATCGAGAAATGAGGCGGCCCTTTCGGCCGCCATTTTTTCCTTCCCACGTCGATGATTCCGCCCAACATTCCCGAGCTGGTCGTCCGTGCCGGGCAACTGCCGTATCTGCGGGAACACCTTGCGCTCGCCGAGGGCGGCACCGCGTGCGCCAATCTGCCGGAGCGCACGCTCGCGAGCGCCTATGAACCGATCTACGACGTGACGATGCCCGGCGCGCCGCAATCGACGTCGTTCGCGGACGCGATCGAGCGCTACGGCGACGAACTCGGCTTCCAGGCCGTCACGCTGGTCACGGGCACGCCGCACGATCCGGTCGATTCGGCCGTCGACGACCAGACGCTCGTCGCGATCGACCGGCTGTCGCGCGCGCTGCACGCGATCAACTTCTTCGGCGCGCAACGTCACGGGCTGCTGTTCCTGCGTGTGCACGAACGGCTGCTCAAGAGCGTGAAGTACGACCACGGCAAGCATTTCTCGTCGGTGCTGCAGCGTTTCGGGCTGCCGACCGAGCGGATCGTGATCGAGCTGCCGGCCGTCGCGGTCGCGCACAAGACCTTCCTCGGCTACCTGACGCGCAGCTACCAGCATCACGGCTTCAAGGTCGCCGACAAGCTGCCCGACCCGGGCCGGATCCTCGCGGTCGAATCGGAGATGGCGCGGCCCGACTACATCAAGATGGATGCGGGCATCGCGCTGCGCGACGGGATGGTGAAGGCGCTGGTCGCGTATGCGCAGCGCGTGCGGATTCCGCTGATTTTCGACGGCGTCGTCGACGAGACGCAGTGCGAGCTGCTGCGCCAGCACGACGTGCGGTTCATGCAGGGGCCGGTGTTCGCGAAGGTCGTCACGGCCTGATTGGCGGTGTGGCTGCCGGCGCGCGGGAGCAGCCGGCGCGCGGGGAGCGCCGCGCAGAAGCGTGGATTCGATTCAGCGAGCGGGTAGCGGCGGGGATCGGGATGTCGGCACGCCCGCTCGCGTGCCCGGGCGCTCCGGCGACACGCCGCGCAGGGCCTGTTTCAGACCGTCTGCCCGAGCCGCTGCGCGAGCGCCTTCAGCTTCGGCCCGACCTGCGTGCGAAACACGTCCTCGTCCATCGACGACGCAGGCCCGCTGCAACTCAGGATCAGCCAGCGCCCCTCGCGCGGCTCGCGAAAAGGCACGGCCGCCGCGTTCACGTCCATGTGCCACGCGCGGAACGAATAACAGCATCCGCCCGCGGAGAATTCGGCCACCGCGTCCTGTGCGGCCGCGACGAGTGCATCCGCGTCGGCCGCGCCGCCCGCCGCCCGGTGCAGATCCGCGTAGAGCGCGCGGCGCACGTCCTCCGGCTGCACGGCCAGGTACGCGCGCCCCATCGAGCTCGTCAGCATCGACAGCCGCGAGCCGGGCGCCAGCCCGAGCGTCAGCGCCGTTTCGCTGCGGATCGTCTCCAGATAGATCATGTCGAGCCCGTCCCGGCAGCCGAGCGACACGGCCGCGCCGATCTCGCGCGCGAGCGCCTGCATGTGCGGCCGCGCGAGATCGAGCGTCCCCGAGCCGGACAGCAACGCGTAGCCGAGCGACAGCACGCCGGCGTCGAGCGCATACTTTCCGAGCGTCTCGTCGTAGCGCAGGTAGCCGAGCACGGTCAGCGTGTAGGCGAGCCGGTTCACCGTCGCCTTCGGCAGCCCGGTGCGCTCCGCGAAGTCGCGATTGCCGAGCATCGTCTCGCCGGGCCGGAATGCGCGCAGCAGGTCGAGCCCGCGCGCGAGCGCAACGACGAACTTGCGTTCGTCGATCGTGGTTTCGTCGATGGTTGAAAGCGTCATCTGATGCTACACTGGGTTCGTTTTGCAAAACATTGTTCCGCACAGCGGAACTTGAGTCAAGCGAACTTTAGACATCGGGCCAGGCGGCGAAGCGCCAACCCGGGGCCGACAGGAGATGAAACGATGGCTGCTGCAACTTTTCATTGGGACGATCCGCTGCTGCTCGACCAGCAACTGACCGAAGAAGAGCGGATGGTGCGCGATGCCGCGCACGCGTACGCGCGGGACAAGCTCGCGCCGCGCGTGACCGAAGCGTTCCGCCATGAGCGCACCGACGCCGAGATCTTCCGCGAGATGGGCGAGATCGGCCTGCTCGGCCCGACGATTCCTGAAGAATACGGCGGCCCCGGTCTCAATTACGTGAGCTACGGGCTGATCGCGCGCGAAGTCGAGCGCGTCGACTCCGGCTACCGCTCGATGATGTCCGTGCAGTCGTCGCTCGTGATGGTGCCGATCCACGAATTCGGCTCGGACGCGCAGAAGCAGAAATACCTGCCGAAGCTCGCGAGCGGCGAATGGATCGGCTGCTTCGGGCTGACCGAGCCGAACCACGGCTCCGACCCGGGCAGCATGGTCACGCGCGCGAAGAAGGTGCCCGGCGGCTATTCGCTGTCCGGCGCGAAGATGTGGATCACCAACTCGCCGATCGCCGACGTGTTCGTCGTGTGGGCGAAACTGGAAGAAAACGGCAAGGACGCGATCCGCGGCTTCATTCTCGAGAAGGGCTGGAAGGGCCTGTCGGCGCCGGCGATCCACGGCAAGGTCGGGCTGCGTGCATCGATCACCGGCGAGATCGTCCTCGACGAGGTGTTCGTGCCCGAAGAGAACCTGATGCCCGACGTGAGCGGCCTGCGCGGCCCGTTCACGTGCCTGAACTCGGCGCGCTACGGGATTGCCTGGGGCGCGCTCGGCGCAGCCGAGTCCTGCTGGCACACCGCGCGCCAGTATGTGCTCGACCGCAAGCAGTTCGGCCGCCCGCTCGCCGCGAACCAGCTGATCCAGAAGAAGCTCGCCGACATGCAGACCGAAATCACGCTTGGCCTGCAAGGCGTGCTGCGTCTCGGCCGGATGAAGGACGAAGGCACGGCGGCCGTCGAGATCACGTCGATCATGAAGCGCAACTCGTGCGGCAAGGCACTCGACATCGCGCGGCTCGCGCGCGACATGCTCGGCGGCAACGGCATCTCGGACGAATTCGGCGTCGCACGCCACCTCGTGAACCTCGAAGTGGTGAATACGTACGAAGGCACGCACGACATCCATGCGCTGATCCTCGGCCGCGCCCAGACGGGCATCCAGGCGTTCTTCTGATCATTCGCAGGCACGGCGCGGCGCCCTTCGCGTCGCATCGTCGCCGCTGAAACGACACGGCCCGCCCGGCATCGCTGCCGGGCGGGCCGTTTTCATCGACGCGCGTTCGTCACGCGCCGCCGATGCGGCAGCCGCTCCTTACTTGTTCGGCTGCGGCGTGAGGCGCAGGTACGGGCGCACGGCGTTGAAGCCCTTCGGGAAGCGTTTCTTCAGCTCTTCCGGATCCTGCAGCGACGGCACGATCACGACGTCGTCGCCGTCCTTCCAGTTGCCGGGCGTCGCGACCTTGTAATTGTCGGTCAGCTGCAGCGAGTCGATCACGCGCAACACTTCGTCGAAGTTACGGCCGGTGCTGGCCGGATAGGTGATGGTGAGCCGCACCTTCTTGTTCGGGTCGATCACGAACAGCGAGCGCACCGTCAGCGTTTCGTTCGCGTTCGGGTGGATCATGTCGTACAGCTGCGAAACCTTGCGGTCCGCGTCGGCGATGATCGGGAAACCGACCACGGTCGACTGCGTTTCGTTGATGTCGTTGATCCAGCCCTTGTGCGATTCGACGCCGTCGACCGACAGCGCGATCACCTTCACGTTGCGTTTCTCGAATTCGCCCTTCAGCTTCGAGGTCAGCCCGAGTTCAGTCGTGCACACCGGCGTGTAATCGGCCGGGTGCGAGAACAGGACACCCCAGCTGTCGCCCAGCCACTCGTGAAACTTGATAGGGCCCAGGCTCGATTCCTGCTCGAAATCCGGTGCGATGTCGCCAAGACGCAGACTCATGATGTTCCCTCCTCGAACGATGCTGGTTGAAACCGCGCGCTGGATGGCGCGGGACAGTCCATCAGCTTACGGGAAGCAATGAGACATGCGAACGATTATTACGTTTGATATTCATACTTTTTTGTCATTTTTGCCGGGTGGCGGCGCGGCACGAATGGCGCCAGGGAAACTTTTCGTATCGTCTGAAGCTCTGTTGACGATTACGAGTCGTTTACCATGCAGTCTTGCACTGCCGCCGTTTATTTGTCCCGGCTCGCCAGCGGGCAGGCGTTTCGCTAGGATGTGAACCTGCAGCATGACAGCATGAAGGGAGTTGCAATGTCGGAAATCAACAAGGAGAAACTGATGTCGGATATCAAAACCGTTCTCGCGGACGCCGAGGATCTGCTCAAGCAAGCGGCGAGCAGCACGGGCGACCGTGCGGCCGAACTGCGCGAAAAAGCCCTGTCGCGCCTGAAGCAGGCCAAGGAAAAGGCAACCGACGTCCAGGTCGTGGTGGTCGAAAAAGGCAAGAAGGCCGCGCGCGCGACCGACGACTACGTGCACGAGCATCCGTGGACGTCGATCGGCGTCGCTGCCGGCGTCGGTGTGCTGATCGGCCTGCTGATCAACCGTAAGTAACGCGCTCGGCGCCGTTCCGCCCCATGCGCCGCCCGGTGCGGCACATGGGCGCCGAAGCCGGCCGGCGGTTCGCCGCCGGCCAGCTTTGACCTAGACGCTCACTGCGCGCGCAAGCGCCTTATTCATGACGACAGACACCCACTCGCAGCCGTCCGGCCAGGGACCGTTGCGCCGCTTCGTCGGCTCCGCGATCGGCCTGCTGCAGACGCGCCTCGAACTGGTCGGCATCGAACTCGCCGAGGAGAAGGAACGCCTGATGGGCGTGCTGTTCCTCGGGCTCGCGGCGATGATGCTCGCGACGATGGCGCTCATCAGCCTGACCGTGCTCGTCACGATCGCGTTCTGGGACACCTACCGGTGGCAATCGCTCGCGGTCATCACCGCGCTGTACGCGATCGCCGGTATCGCATGTGCGCTGAAGGCGCGCACGGGCCTGCGCGAGGCGCCGACCGTGTTCGAAGCAACGCTCGCCGAGCTCGAGAAAGACCGCGAGGCTTTCCGCGGCAAGCCGTGAACGCAGTCGCGCTCACCCCTCTCACCTACTTCGCCGACGCGCCATGAGCCAGAACGTCACGGGCCACTCGCCCCGCCCCCATTCGTCGCGATCGAAGTGGAGCGCGTCGCAGCATCGCGCGCTCCGCAAGGAATTGCTGATCCTGCGATCCGAGGTCGAGCGGCTCGAGCTTGCCGAAGCCGCCGCCGAAATGCGCCACGCCGTCACGCGCTTCAGCTGGCTCAAGGTGTTCATCCCCGGCCTGTCGAGCGGCAAGTTGAGCCAGTCCGCCAAGAACCTGAACGCGAACCTCGGCCAGCTCGTCAACCAGTATCCGATGCTGAGTTCGCTCGCGTCGCTCGTGCTGGCGAAACCCGTTCGATCGCTGCTGCGCGCGAGCGCGGGCCCCGCGCTGAAGTGGGGCACCGTCGGCTTCGCCGCGTGGGAGTTCTACCGGATCTGGAAACAGTCGCGCGATGAACGCGCAATGGCCGCGAACGACGACTGATACGCAACGACGGGCGTGCACGGCCATCTGGCGGCGCGCGTTTTCCGTGCGTGAACGTGTGAACGTGTGATCGGGCGATCAGCGCACGCCCCAGCATGTCCGCTCCAGTGTCTCGGACGCTGCGTCGCTCGATCCCGTATTGCCTTTCGTGCCGTCCGAACGCAGCGTGAATGCGCCGCATGCATCGGCACGCATCGGGCCTGCCTCGAGCGGGTTCGCAACGAGTTCGTAGACGACCTGCGCATCGTCGCCGACCGATCGCTTCAACCCCACGCGGTAAATCGCCTGCCCGTCCGGCGGTGCCTGTGCGTATGCGTCCGGCAACGTCTGCGGCGCCGGGCCATCGAGCGTTTCGAGATATTGAGCGGCGCGATACAGCGCGGCAACCGCGGACGCGCGATGCATGCGCGCGACATGTTCGCGATACGACGGGACGCCCCACGCGGCCAGCACGGCGACGATCCCAAGCACGATCATCAGTTCGAGCAACGTGAACGCCGCCGACCGGCGCAGCAATCCATGCGCTTTCATCGATGCACCGCCGCGACGCGACGCCAGCGCTGCGCCACGATGCGTCCGTCGCGCAGCGCGACCTGGCCCTGCAGCCAGACCACGCTCGACGCATGGCCGCCGACACCACGCGCGGTGACGAGGTAAGCGCGACTCCCTTGCGGACCGACGCCTCGCCAGGCTTCGATCAGGCAACGCGGTGGCTGGGCCGCCATCGGCCAGGATACGAACGGCGCGAATGCATCGTCGATGCCCAGCGCGGGCGTACGCCGCCATGCATCCGGCTCGCCGGGTGATAGCGGTTCGTCCATGTACGGCGCCCCGCCGCGAAGCAATCGCGCGGTACAGGCGGCCAGTGCTGCGTCGGCCGCGTGAAATGCAATCAACCGGTCCGACAATGCACGCGTGCGGCGCGATTCCGTCAGCGCGGATTCGAACCATGTACCGGTCAGCGCGGCGACCGCCGCGCCGACCGCGATCACGGCAGGCAGTGCAAGGCCCGCGTCGCGACGCCAGCCGCGGCTGGCGGATGGCAAGCGTGCGCGCGTTGCTCTTCCGCTCAGCATGAGGCCCTCACCGTGTGCTGCGAGTCGAAGAAAGCAACGACGCGCCCCCTTGCGCTGCCGGCCGCGATTCGCATCGCAAGCTCGCCGACGAATCCGGTTGCATGGTTCATCGCGCTACCTCGTGGTCCTGCGCCGCATCGCGGACGGGATCCGCGAATGCGACCGCGGCATTGCGCAACGCGACGATTCGATGCAGCACCAGATGCGCGCGATCATCCCGCGAAACGGCCGTGCGACCGTCGCAATCGACATGACGCGCGGGCCCGTCAATCGGTTCGCCACGCGCCCGCACGCATACATGCACGGCGACGACATCGCGCCAGTCGCCGGCGCCCATCGCTTCCGCGTCGACAAACCGCGCGCCTGCGCGACGCAGGTAGCGGACCCGCAGCTGATCGATGCCGGACACGACGGGTTGCGGCGTACCCGGGCGCCCGCTTCCCTCGCAGTACAACTCCGGCTCGCCCGTCGACGGGCTGACATGCGCGTCGAAACGGTTTTCCACGAGCGGCCGCTCACCGGGAGCGCCGACACCCTGCCCGAGACAATCCGACACCTGTGCACCGACCGTCGGCCACGTCGACACGGCATCGCCGACATACCGAACCAGCACCGCATCCGACGCTGCGCGCACAGCTTCGCAGCGCACCTGCGCGCCATCGCCTCGCACGCGCCCCGCGGAACAACCGAACACCGGCGGCAGCGATGACGCCCCTTCGACATCGAGCGGACGAAACCCGGCCATCTGGATCTGCTGGCCGATCAGCATCAGCGCGGTCGCGGCCGCATCGCGCATCCGGAACCCGTCTTCCGCGCGCCGCTGCGCGATGCGCTGGGCGTGGTACAGCGCACCGGCCGCGGCAAGCACGAGCAGGCCGACGGTCATCGCGATCAGCACTTCGAGCAGCGTATGCGCGCGGCTGCGGCGATCAGCGTTCGTCCGCATCGGCATGGGCCTCCCGAAACGGTATCCGCACGCACGACGCCGGCTTGACCGTAGCGCCCGCACCTTCACATCGCGTGGAAGTCGCCGCGTAGGCGTTGGTGTCGCGCCAGCCGACCACCACGTAGCGGACACCGGCCGGCCCATCGTCGAGCGTCATCGTGCCGCCGGGCAGCGATGCAGCCGCGAGCGCCGCGATGCCGTCGTCGGCGCCCGTCGCCGCGCGCCGGCGCTCGATGCGAGCGTCGGCCAGCCACAGCGCGCGTTCACGCCAGATCGTCGCCCGCTGCGTGCGCGTCATCGCGAGCTGACTGCCGGCCACGGCCAGCATCACGGTTGCGAGCAACGCGATGGCCAGCACCGCTTCGAGCAGCGACGTGCCGCGCATCGACTTGCGTGCGCACGTCATGCCGCGTCGCAACGACCGGCGACGACGCGTGCCCGACCGCCGGCCGCGATCCGGATGCAGCGCGACACGCGTGCGTCATCGCCGGGCAGTGCACGCTGCGGACGTAATTCGAAACGCCGGATCCCGCCGATCACCTGGCCTGCCGACGGCGCAAATGCCAGATCGTGCGCCGCGCCCGCGATAGCGACGTCGGCATCGCGCGGATAGCGCCGCAGCACGCGCGGCTGCCCGTCGAACTGCCCGCTGACGATCCAGCCGCACGACCATTCCGCCGGATCGCACCGCTCGCCGGGCCGCACGCAGTCGCCATCGCGCCCGGCCCTGCACAGCGTGACACGCACGCCGAGACGCGTCGCCTCGGTGCGCGCGAACGACAGCGCACCAAGCAGCGCGAGCGCGCGGGCCTCCACGCGTTCGCGCATGCGCCACTGATCGAATGCGGGTGCGGCGTAAAGTCCGATCGCGGCTGCCAGCGCGATCGCGACCATCAACTCGACGAGCGTGAAGCCGCCGCATCGCATGCGTTTTTCAACACCCTGCCGGTGCAGTCCCATCGCGATCGCCCTCCGTCAACGTGATGCGTCGACTGTAGCGACGCGAGCGAACGCGCGCCATTAGCCGAACGGCCGACTGGCGACATGCGATCGCAGCCGACACAATCGGCGCGAACTGAACCCACGGAGAAGACGATGAACGGACGCAGCGCGTCAGCGCTTACGCGGAGGCTTGGAGGGGGACGCGCGACGGAACTCTTCGATCACGTCGGCAAATTCGGAAACGTCCTCGAACCGGCGGTAAACCGATGCGAAACGGACATAGGCGATCGTATCGAGACCGCGCAGCTCGTTCATCACGAGTTCGCCGAGCTTCTCGCTACGCACTTCACGCTCGCCGGTTGCGAGCAGCTGATATTCGATGCGGGCGACCGCCGCGTCGATCGCGTCAGCCGCAACCGGCCGCTTGCGCAGCGCGAGTTGCATGCTGGCGACGATCTTGCGACGGTCGAATTCCGTGCGGCTGCCGTCCTTCTTCACGACGGCCGGCAGGTTCAGCTCGACCCGTTCGTACGTCGTGAAGCGCTTGTCGCAAGCCGAGCAACGACGGCGCCGACGAATCGCGGCGCCATCTTCGGACACGCGCGAGTCGACGACCTGCGTGTCCTCATGCCGGCAGAACGGGCAGCGCATGCCGGATCAGCGATAGACCGGGAAACGCTTGGTCAGCTCGGCCACTTGCGCGCGCACGCGCTCGATCGTCGCTGCATCTTCCGGGTTCTCGAGCACGTCGGCGATCAGGTTGCCGACCTGCTCGGCTTCCGCCGTGCCGAAGCCGCGCGTCGTCATCGCCGGCGAACCCAGGCGGATGCCGCTCGTCACGAACGGCTTTTCCGGATCGTTCGGGATCGCGTTCTTGTTCACCGTGATGTGCGCAGCACCGAGTGCCCGAACGGGTTCATCGACATCTTCACGTTCGCGATGTCGACGCCCGTGTTGTCCGACTTCACGCGGACCTTCACGTTGTAATCGACCACTCTTTTCACTGCTACGACGATCTTCACGCGCTGCTCCTCCATCGAGTCGTTGGCATCATCCGGTTTCGCAGGCCATTACACGCGCAAACCCGGCCGGCGACAACTATCCATTGACTCTGACGGTCATAGCCCGAACCTATTGCGCCGCGCGTTTCCCGGCGCCGAATGCGACACGGCCCGGATGATCCGGGCCGTGTCGTCGATCAGCGGTTCGCTGCCAGCGTGGCGGTAATCGCCAGGAATCGCGCGATATCGTCGGGCGCATGGCAATGGAGCGGCGATATCCGCACAGCGCCGCCGAGCCCGAACGATTTCAGCATCCGCCCCGAATACAGGCTCGACGCAACGCGTTCATAGACGATCACGCCATGCTTTTCGTATTCCCGCACCGCCTGCGTCGGCTCGAGGTTCGCGAAACCGATCCCGACGATCAGGTCGCGCTCCGTCAGGTCGTCGTGATCCCAGTAGACCTCGACACCGTCGATCGACCGCAGCCCGCGACGACCCTCACACCCGTCGAGCAACGCGGCCAGCAGCGCGCGCTCATGCAGTTCGATCCGGTGCATGCCCTCGACGAACAGCGTGCGCCGATCGTCCGAATCGCGGAAATACCGGCCGATCCAGCTCACGTAATCGACGATCGACGTCACGACCGCGAATTGCGCGGGCGCCGGGCTGCCCAGTTCCCATACGCCGTGCTCCTTCGCGGCAAGCCGGTGATGCGGCAACGCGGACGCGCGCGGCGACAGCCACGAGATGCCCGACCCGCGGCAACCGAAGAACTTGTACGGCGCGAAGTTGATGCCGTCGACCGGCATGCGCTGCACGTCGATGATGCCGTGCGGCGCATGCTGGACCGCATCGACGACGATGAACAGGTCCGGCTTCTTCTCCCGCGCACGCGCGACGATCGTCTCGATGTCGAATTTCGCGCCGGAGATGTTCGACGCGAACATCACGCTGAGCAGCGCGGTATCGGCATCGACCAGCGACACGATCGCATCGACGTCCACGCCGCCGGTCTTCGGATTGCTCGGCGCGATGCGCAGCGTCTTGCCGGTACGTTCCGCGTAATACGTCATCGCATCGTACGACGACGGATGCTCGAGCACGGTCGTCACCGCATTGGTGCCCGGCACGTTCTCCATGATCGCGCGCACCATGTCGAACATCGCGCCCGACGCCGTCAGCGACGCATACACGGTGCCGTCGCGCGCGTTCAGGATCGTGCGAACGTCGTCCTCGCCGCGCGACTGGAGCGCCTGGAGATCGAGCGCACGCTCGTGGATGCGCTCCGGGCAGTCGGGCAGCGCGTCGATTCGAGCGTAGGCGTCGACCGCGGCCTTCAGCCGGAACGATCCGCCCGCGTTGTCGAAGAACAGCCGCGCGCGGCCGTCGATATCGCGATCGACATGATGAAAGCGCGCCTTGACCTGCTGCATCAACGCGTCGGGAAAAAGTGCTCCGCGGGGACTGCTCATCTTCAATGCTCCTGTTTGCTTCCGAATGTTGTGCGATGCCTGCATGGCGGCGTTCAGCCGCGCAGCGATTCGAGGTATGCGCGGCCCTTGTCCGCGTCGTACTGGCCTTCCCATTTCGCGATGACGAGCGGCGCGAGCGCGTTGCCGACGAGGTTCAGCGCGGTGCGCCCCATGTCCATGATCCGGTCCACGCCGGCGATGAACGCCAGCCCTTCGAGCGGCAGTCCCGCGCTCGCGAGCGTGGCGAGCATGATCACGAACATGAAGCCGGGCACGCCCGCGGCGCCCTTCGACGTGACGACCATGGTCAGCGTCAGCAGGATCTGCTGCTGCCAGCCGAGATGCACGCCATACAGCTGCGCGACGAACAGCGTGCCGATGCCGAGATAGATCGACGCGCCGTCGAGGTTGAACGTGTAGCCGGTCGGCACCACGAAGGTCGTGATGCTCTTCGGCACTCCGTAGTCCTCCATCTTCTTCATCAGCTGCGGCAGCACGGTCGCCGAACTGCAGCTCGAGAACGCGATGATCAGCTCGTCCTTGATCACGCGCAGCAGCGTGACGATGCGGAACCCGAACAACCGCGCGGTCAGGCCGAGCACGACGATCGCGAACAGCAGGATCGCGAAGTAAGTCACGGCGACCAGCTTCAGCAGCGGCAGCAGCGACCCGAAACCGAAGCTCGCGACCGTCACCGCGATCAACGCGCACACGCCGACGGGCGCATAGCGCATCACCATATTCGTCACCTTGAACATCGCATCGGCCACGCCCTTGAGCATCGCGAGCACCGGCTTGCGGTGTTCTTCCGGCACGGTCTGCAGGCCGAGCCCGAACAGCAGCGAGAAGAAAATCACCGGCAGCAGGTCGCCCTTCGCCATCGACGCGACGATGTTGTCCGGGATGATGCCGAGCACCAGCGCCATCAGCCCGTGATGCGCCTGCTGCACCTGTTGCGTGGTTTGCTGGTAGCGGGAAATGTCCGTGTGCCCGAGCTGCGACATGTCGGTTCCGACGCCCGGCTGCAGCACGTTGCCGATCACGAGCCCGAGCACGATCGCGATCGTCGTGACCACCTCGAAATAGAGCAGCGTCTTCAGGCCGATGCGACCGAGCGACTTGCCGTCGCCGACGCCCGCGATGCCGATCACCATGCTCGTGAACACGATCGGCACGACGATCATCCGCACGAGCTTGATGAAGATGTCGCCGGCCGGCTGCAGCAACCCGGACACGGCCGTGTCGCGCAATTGCGGAAACCGGTTCAACACGAGCCCGGTCGCGATGCCGACGACGAGCCCGATGACGATCTGCCACGCGAGGCCGAAGCGCGGCTTGCGCGCTGCGTCCGGGACGGGCGGGGATTCAATGACGGTGTCCATGCTGTCTCCAAATAAGGGGGTCGGTTGAACGCTGGATACGATGCGGCGCGGTACCTGACGAACGCGCTCGCCGGACAACGCAACGGGAGAACCTTAAGCAGCCGAAATAGGTAAAAAAAGCGATTTTTTGATATGCGAAAATATCGCTTTTCCTCATCTATCGAGTGCCAGGCGATGCTCACGTTCAAGCAGATGGAAGCGCTGTACTGGATCGTGCAACTCGGCTCCTTCGACGCGGCCGCGACACGCCTCAACACGACGCAATCGGCCGTGTCGAAGCGGATACAGGAACTCGAACGCACGTTCGACCTGACGGTGTTCGACCGCGCGCATCGCAGCGCCCGGCTCACCGACATGGGCGCCGAACTGTTCGATCACGCGAAGGCATTGCTCGAGCAGCGCGACCGCGTCGTCGAGCGGATGAGTTCGAAGGAAGCGCTGGTGCGGCATGTCCGGATCGGCGTGACCGAACTGACCGCGCTGACCTGGCTGCCGCGCCTGGTCACGGCGATCCAGGCCGCCTATCCGCGCGTGCACGTGGAGGCGGAGGTGGACCTGACCGCAGTACTGCGCGATCGTCTCGCGGCCGATACGATCGACCTGATCGTCGTCCCGCAAATTCATGCAGCGGAATCGTTCGCGGCGACGGTGGTCGGCGAAGTCGACAATGCGTGGATGTGCGCGGCCGGGTTCATGCCGAAGCGCAAGACGGCGATTTCATTGACGGACGTCGCGCAGTATCCGCTGATCCTGCAAGGGACCCTGTCGGGCACGGGGCATCTGTACACGCGCTTTCTGCAGGAACACGGCGTCGCGATGCAGCGCGTGCTGTCGAGCAACAGCCTGATCGCGCAGATCGGCCTGACGCTGTCGGGGCTCGGCGTCAGCTATCTGCCGAAGGCATGCGTCGCGCACCTGGTTGCGTGCGAGGCGCTGGAGATCGTGCGCACGCGGCCGGCCCTGCCGCCGGTGCGCTACGTCGCGCTGCATCGTGCGGAACGCGCCCATTCGCTGACCGCCGAGATCGTCCGGCTGGCGGCGCAGGCGTGCGATTTCGGCACGAGCCTGCTGGACCCCGGTGCACATGATTAGGGTTCCGAACGACATGGCAAACCCATGGCGCGATGCGCCCGCATCGCCGCGCACCGAAGCACACGGTCAGATCTTCAGCGTCGTCGACAGATATTTGAATACGGTCGAGACCCGCAGCAGATGTCGCGATTCCCGGTGGGCCAGCACCCACAGCTCGGTCTGGCAGTCGGGCAGGACATCGGTCAATTGCACGAGATCGGAGCGGCCGCGTGTCAGAAACGTCGGCAGGATGCCGACGCCCATGCCCAGGGCGACCAGCTCCATCACGGTCAGGATGCTGTCGACCTTGTAGTGCGGCACCACTTTCCTGAAATGACGTTTGCGCCAGATGACCGACGGGTGGCCCGGCAGCGCGTCGTCCGGCGCGATCCAGCGTGCCTTGCCCGCCGTGACGTCTTCATAACGGCGTACTGCGGCGTCGTGCGTCGACGCGAAAAGCGCCACGTCGATCGACCCGACATGCTTGCCCACCAGATATTCCGGTGGCTGCCGGGTCGCACGCACCGCGATATCGGCATCGCGGCGCCCCAGGTCGGCGATCTCGTTGCCGGTGTTCAGCTCGTACGCAAGCCGCGGGTGGACGGCTTCCAGCTGCTTCAGCGCCGGCCCGACCAGCCCGTGCAGAATCGTGTCGGTGGTGGTGATGCGCACGGTGCCCGCCACTTGCTCGGGCACTTGTTGCGCGATCGAGCGGGCCGATTCGACCTGCACTTCCACTTGCTCCGCGTGTTCGGCCAGCGCCAGCGCGATTTCCTTCGCGCGATAGCCTGAGCGGGTCCGTTCGAACAACTGCTGCTGCAGGCCGCGCTCGATCCGCCTGAGGTTGCGAAACACGGTCGACGCATCCACGTCCAGTCGCTCGCCCGCCTGAACCAGCGTGCCCGAGCGGGACAGCGCCAGTATCGTTTCGAGGTCTGCTGCGCTGAGCTTGTATGGCATCCGGTTATCCCCCGTGCATTGCATTTTTGCAATCCGTCATTGTAATCATGCGTATTGCTCAAGCACTTCCGCAATGTCAAATTCGGTGCCGCCTTGCCAACTTTCCCAACGGGTGCCGATATGAACCAATCGATTTCGACGAGTGACAATGCCGCCTATGGCGCGTTGTGGCTCCGCGTGGCGTTGGGCCGGCGCAGCCAGCGCTTCGCGCCTGACGTGGCCTGCCACGGCGAGGCGACGACATGAGCACGCCCCAATACCACCTCGTCAGCCACGTGCTGTGCCCCTACGTCCAGCGCGCAGTCATCGTGCTGACCGAAAAAGGCGTGCCGTTCGAACGGACGGACGTCGATCTGGGCAACAAGCCGGACTGGTTTCGCAGGATTTCCCCGCTCGGCAAGACCCCCGTGCTGGTCGTCGATGGCGCGCCCATCTTCGAATCGGCCGTGATCTGCGACTACCTCGACGAGACGCTCGCGCCGCGGCTGCATCCCGATGCGCCGCTCGAGCGGGCGCGGCACCGCGCCTGGGTCGAGTTCGCTTCGGCACTGCTGAACGCCGTGTGGGGGTTCTACACGGCTGCGGACGAAACGGCGCTGGCCGCAGCAACCCGTGACATCCGCGCACGATTCGAGCAGCTCGAAGACACGCTCGGCACCGGCCCGTATTTTGGCGGCGCGCACTTCAGCATCGTGGACGCGGCATTCGGGCCGGTGTTCCGCTACTTCGACGTGTTCGAGCAGATCGACGACTTCGGGTTCTTCGCGGGCTTGCCCAAGGTCACTGCATGGCGGCAACGGCTCGCCGAACGGCCGTCCGTGCGCGCAGCGGTCCGGGCCGACTATCCGCAACGGCTGATGGAGTTCCTGCTCAAGCGCGGCTCGATGCTGTCGACGCGTATCCGCGATCACGTATTGCGCATTCAGGATTGAACCGAACCGCTTTTGCGTGCCGGCGCCCCGCATCGGGTTGCGCCGGCACCGGGCTCAGGGTGCCACCGGCACGATCTTTGCCGGGCAATCGGTCGCGACACAGCGCTAGCGCAAACCCGCCCCCGGTTGCACTGTTCATCGCCGTTCGGGTCCTGTATTGTCCTTCCATCCCCGGTTGCGGAACCGGTGCATGGGAGGCGCACGATGCAGAAAAAAAATGCTGCAGCCGTCTGGATCCTGATCGCGATGGTGGCAGGCATCCTGATCGGCTACATGATCTTCACGAGCTTTCCCGACAAAAAGGCCACCACCGAAATCGCCGGATACATCTCGCTCGTGTCCGACGTGTTCCTGCGGCTGATCAAGATGGTGATCGGCCCGCTGGTGTTCTCGACGCTCGTCGTCGGCATCGCGCACATGGGCGACGCGGCATCGGTCGGGCGCGTGTTCGCGAAATCGATCGGCTGGTTCGTCACCGCGTCGCTAATCTCGCTGCTGCTCGGGCTGTTCATGGCGAACCTGCTGCGGCCCGGCGAGAACCTCGGCCTGCCGCTGCCGGACATCGGCGCATCGGCGAACCTCGCGACCTCCAAGTTCACGCTCAAGGATTTCGTCGGCCACATGGTGCCGAGGTCGTTCGCCGAGGCGATGAGCAACAACGAAATCCTGCAGATCGTCGTGTTCTCGATGTTCTTCGGCGTCGCGCTCGCCGCGCTCGGCGAGCGCGGCAAGATCCTCGTCGCCGCGATCGACCAGCTGTCGCACGTGATGCTCAAGATCACCGGCTACGTGATGAAGCTCGCGCCGCTCGCGGTGATGGCCGCGATGGCCGCGACCGTCGCGGTCAACGGGCTGTCGGTGCTGCTGAAGTTCGCGGTGTTCATGGGCGACTTCTACGTGAGCCTGTTCCTGCTCTGGGCCTTGCTCGTCTGTGCCGGGCTGCTGTTCCTCGGGCCGCGCGTATTCAAGTTGCTGGTGCTGATCAAGGAAGCATTCATGCTGTCGTTCGCGACGGCCAGCTCCGAAGCCGCGTATCCGAAGATCCTCGACGCGCTCGACCGGTTCGGCGTGCGACGCAGGATTTCGAGCTTCGTGATGCCGATGGGCTATTCGTTCAACCTCGACGGTTCGATGATGTACTGCACGTTCGCGTCGCTGTTCATCGCGCAGGCGTACAACATCCACCTGTCGATCGGCACGCAGATCACGATGCTGCTGGTCCTGATGCTCACGTCGAAGGGAATGGCCGGCGTGCCGCGCGCATCGCTCGTCGTGATCGCCGCCACGCTGCACCAGTTCGGGCTTCCGGAGGCCGGCCTGCTGCTGATTCTCGGCGTCGACACGTTCCTCGACATGGGGCGCTCGGCCACCAATGCGGTCGGCAATTCGATCGCGAGCGCGGTGGTCGCGAAGTGGGAAAACCAGCTCATGTCGGAAGCGGAAGCCGAAGCCAATCTGGCACGCATCGAAGCGGAACAGGAAGCGACGATTGCGCATCCGACGGACGTCTGACGGAGGCCCGGCGATGAAGATGCAGCGATTCTGGCGTGCGCTCGCGCTCGCGGGCCTGCTTGCCGCGGGCGCGACCGCGCGCGCGGAAGATGCGCCGTCCACGCCGCCGCGCGTCGAGCCGTTCGCGCCGGCCCGACTGACCGGCACGCTCGCGAAGGTGCGCAGCAGCGGCACGATCGCGCTCGGCTATCGCGACGCGTCGATCCCGTTCTCGTATCTGAACGCGCGCAACCAGCCGATCGGCTATTCGATCGAGCTCTGCAAGGCGCTCGTGTCGTCGATCGAGGATGCGGTCAACCGGAACCTGACGATCCGCTGGGTGCCGGTCACGTCCGAGAACCGCATCGACGCGGTGGTCAACGGTACGGTCGACCTGGAATGCGGCTCCACGACGAGCAACCTGGAGCGCCAGAAGCGCGTGGCGTTCTCGCCGATCATCTTCGTGGCCGGCACGAAGGTGATGGTGAAACGCGGCTCGCCGATCCGCTCGTTCCGCGATCTCGCGGGCAAGAAAGTCGCGGTGACGGCCGGCACGACCAACGAGAAGGCGCTGCGCGACCTGGACGCGCGGTTCAGGCTCGGCATCCAGCTGCAGGTGGTGCCGGATCACGCGCAGGGCTTCGCGCTCGTCGCGAGCGGCGGCGCCGATGCGTTCGCGACCGACGACGTGCTGCTGTACGGCCTGATCGCCGTGAATGCGGGCAAGGGCGGCCAGTACGACGTGGTCGGCGACTTCCTGTCCTACGACCCGTACGGCATCATGTTCCGCAAGGACGATCCGCAGCTCGCGCAGGTCGTGAAGAGCACGTTCGAGGAACTGGCCGTCGACGGCGAGATCACGCGCCAGTACAAGCGCTGGTTCCTGCGCCCGCTTCCGTCGGGCATGAGCCTCAACCTGCCGATGAGCCCGCAGCTGGAGACCATCATCGAGACGATCGGCGTCAAGGGCGAATGAGATAGCGCCGCCGTCTTCCGCTCGACCGGGACGAGCCGTTCCTGTCGCGCGTGATGCGGCGGCGTCACCGGCGTCCCCGGCGTCACCTACGTTGCACGGCAGCCGCGACGCATCCGGCCACGCTATCCCGGGCAGCCATGTATTCATGCCGGGTGCCCGATCGACGGGATGTCGCAGCGGCCGATCGCACGGACGAATGCAAAAGCGGCCCCGGTGCCTGCCCAGACACCGGGGCCGCTCACCGGCAGCACCGCGTTCAACCGACCCGCACTTCTCCCGGCTGCTCCGCTTCGCCGTCTTGCGCCGCCGTTCGCGCCAGCACCGGCTTCAGCGCGTGCCCGGTATGGCTCGCCTTCACCTGCGCGAGCCCTTCCGGCGGCGCCGCCGCGACGATCGTGCCGCCGCCCACGCCGCCTTCCGGACCGAGATCGATGATCCAGTCGGCTTCCGCGATCACGTCGAGGTCGTGTTCGATCACGACGACGCTATGCCCGCCGTCGACCAGCCGGTGCAGCACGCGGATCAGCTTCGCGACGTCGGCCATGTGCAGGCCGACCGTCGGCTCGTCGAGCACGTACAGCGTGTGCGGCGCCTTCTGGCCGCGCCGCGTGATGTCGTCGCGCACCTTCGTGAGCTCGGTCACGAGCTTGATCCGCTGCGCCTCGCCGCCGGACAGCGTCGGCGACGGCTGGCCGAGCGTCAGGTAGCCGAGGCCGACGTCCTTCATCAGCTGCAGCGGATGCGCGATGTTCGAAATCGGTGCGAAAAATTCCACCGCTTCGTCGATCTCCATCGTCAGCACGTCGCCGATGTTCCGGCCGCGCCACGTGACCGCGAGCGTCTCCGGATTGAAGCGCTGCCCGTGGCACACGTCGCACGGCACCTTCACGTCGGGCAGGAAGCTCATCCCGATCGTGCGCACGCCTTGCCCTTCACAGGCCGGACACCGCCCGTCGCCGGTGTTGAACGAGAAGCGCGACGCCGTGTAGCCGCGCGCACGCGCCTCCAGCGTATCGGCGAACAGCTTGCGGATCGTGTCCCACACGCCGATGTAGGTGGCCGGGCACGAGCGCGGCGTCTTGCCGATCGGCGTCTGGTCGACTTCGAGCACGCGGTCGATCTGCTCCCAGCCGCTCAGCGACGCGCAGCCCTGCCACGCATGCGTGACGTTCAGCGACGGCCGCGGCGCGCTGCGTGCGAGCACGCTCGAGCGGCGGTTCGTGGCCGGCGCATCCTGCTGCGCAGCCTTGCGCGCGCGCCGCGTGGCCGGCGACGACAGCACCGAGCGGCCAACCGCGTCGAGCAGGTTCGTCATCAGCACGTCGCGCGCGAGCGTCGACTTGCCCGAGCCGCTGACGCCCGTCACCGCGACGAGCCGCGCGAGCGGAATGCCGACGGTGACGTCACGCAGGTTGTGCAGCGTCGCGCCGTGCACGGTCAGCCAGCCCTCCGGCACCGCCGGTGCGCCCTTCTTGCCCGCGACGCTCACCGCACGGCGCGGCTGCAGCGGGTGCGTCATCGGCTGCGCGAGCAGGCGGCCCGTGACCGAATCGGGCTGCGCGGCCAGATCCGCGACCGCCCCTTCGGCGACCAGCGTGCCGCCGCGCTTGCCGGCGCCCGGGCCGACGTCGATGATGTGGTCGGCGCGGCGAATCGTGTCCTCGTCGTGCTCGACGACGACGAGCGTGTTGCCCTTGTCGCCGAGCTTGCGCAGCGCGTCCAGCAGGATCTGGTTGTCGCGCGGATGCAGGCCGATGGTCGGCTCGTCGAGCACGTAGCACACGCCCTGCAGGTTGCTGCCGAGCTGCGCGGCGAGCCGGATGCGCTGCGCTTCGCCACCCGACAGGCTCGGCGCCGCGCGATCGAGGCTCAGGTAGCCGAGCCCGACTTCCTCGAGGAACGCAAGGCGGCTGCCGATCTCGCTGACGATGTCGCGCGCGATCTGCGCGTCGCGGCCGGTCAGTTCCAGCGCGTCGATCCAGCGGCGCGTATCGGACACCGTCCACTGCGCGACCTCGACGATCGGATGCGCGTCGAACGTGACCGCGCGCGCCGACGGGTTCAGGCGCGTGCCGCCGCAATCCGGGCACGGCTCGTTGCCGACGCCTTCCGGTTCCTGCTCGTCCGACGGCAAGGTCTGTTCGCGGCCGCGATCGTCTCCGGCGAGCACCGTGTCGTCGTACGCCGCGCGCTGTTCACGCGTGAGCGTGACGCCGGTGCCGACGCAGGTCGTGCACCAGCCGTGCTTGCTGTTGTACGAGAACATCCGCGGATCGAGCTCCGGGTAGCTCGTGCCGCACACCGGGCACGCACGCTTGACCGACAGCACCTTGACCTCGCCGACGCGCGCGGTCGAATGGTCGTTCTGCATCGCGTGGTGCAGCCCGTCGAGCGGCGCGAGCAGGTGCATCACGCCCTTGCCGAGCTCGAGCGTCTCGTCGAGCAGGCGCCGCAGCTCGGCCTCGTGGTCCGGCGACACGACGATGTCGGCCACCGGCAGCTCGATCGTATGCTCGCGGAAGCGGTCGAGCTTCGGCCACGGATCGACCGTGACGAACTCGCCGTCCACGCGCAGATGCGTGCTGCCGCGCGCCTTCGCCCACTTCGCGAGATCGGTATACACGCCCTTGCGGTTGACGACGAGCGGCGCGAGCAAACCGACGTGCTCGCCGCGATGGTCGCGCAGCAGCTGCGCGGCGATCGATTCGACGGTTTGCGACGTGACGGGCGTGCCGTCGTGGATGCAGTGCTGCAGGCCGAGCTTCACGTACAGCAGCCGCAGGAAGTGCCAGACTTCGGACGTGGTCGCGACCGTGCTCTTGCGGCCGCCGCGCGACAGCCGCTGCTCGATCGCGACCGTCGGCGGAATGCCATATACGGCGTCCACTTCCGGCCGCCCGGCCGGCTGCACGATCGAGCGCGCATACGCGTTCAGCGATTCGAGGTAGCGGCGCTGGCCTTCGTGGAACAGGATGTCGAACGCGAGCGTCGACTTGCCGGAACCCGACACGCCGGTGATCACGTTGAACTTGCCGTGCGGGATGTCGACGTCGAGCGCCTTCAGGTTGTGCTCGCGCGCGTTGACGATCCGCACGACGTCCTCGCCCTCGATCGCGCGCCGCTCGCGGGCGGCGTTCAGCACGGCCTGCAGCGGCACGCCTTCGTCGGCGAGCGCGGCTTCGCCGTCCATCGCGCGGTCGTACTGCAGCAGCGCGACGCCGGTGTGCGATTGCGCGCACGCCTTCACGTCGTCGGGCGTGCCCGCGCACAGCACGAGGCCGCCGCCGTCGCCGCCTTCCGGGCCGAGATCGATCAGCCAGTCGGCCGCGCGGATCACGTCGAGGTTGTGCTCGATCACGATCAGCGAATGGCCGGCCGCGAGCAGCTTGCCGAATGCCTGCATCAGTTTCGCGATATCGTCGAAGTGCAGCCCGGTGGTCGGTTCGTCGAACATGAACAGCTTCGCGCGCGCGATGCGCGCCTCTTCGCTGGCGACCCGGCGCCCGCCTGCCGCGGCCGCCGATTCGGCGAGGAAGCCGGCCAGCTTCAGCCGCTGCGCTTCGCCGCCCGACAGCGTCGGCACCGGCTGGCCGAGCTTCACGTATTCGAGGCCGACGTCGACGATCGGCTGCAGCACGCGCAGCACCTCGGCGTCGGTCGCGAAGAACGCGGCCGCCTCGCTGACGGTCAGGTCGAGCACGTCGGCGATGTTCAGCGCGCGGCCGTCGCGCTCGATGCGCACTTCGAGAATCTCGGCGCGGTAGCGGCTGCCGTCGCAATCCGGGCAACGCAGGTAGACGTCGCTCAGGAACTGCATCTCGATGTGCTCGAAACCCGAGCCGCCGCAGGTCGGGCAACGGCCGTCGCCCGAGTTGAAGCTGAACGTGCCGGCGCCGTAGCCGCGCTGCAGCGCGAGCGGCGCCTTCGCGAACAGCTTGCGGATCTCGTCGAACGCGCCGACGTAGCTGGCCGGGTTCGAGCGCGTGGTCTTGCCGATCGGCGACTGGTCGACGAACACGACGTCACCGACCTGGTCGGCCCCCGTGAGCGTGCGGAACGCGCCCGGCGACTCGGTCGCCTTGCCGTGGTGGCGCGCCATCGCCGGATAGAGCACGTCCTGCAGCAGCGTCGACTTGCCGGAGCCCGACACGCCCGTCACGCACACGAGCCGCTGCAGCGGAATCTCGACCGTCACGTTACGCAGGTTGTGCTCGGTCGCGCCTTCGAGCACGATGCGCGGCGTGTTCGCGTCGACCGGGCGGCGCGCCCAGTTCGACGCATGCGCGACGTGCTTGCGGCCGCCGAGATATTCGCCCGTCAGCGTGCGCGCGGCACGGATGTCGGCCGGCGTGCCGTCGTAGACGATCGTGCCGCCGCGCTCGCCGGGACCCGGGCCCATGTCGATCAGCCGGTCGGCCGCGAGCATCACCGACGGATCGTGCTCGACGACGACCAGCGTATTGCCCGCGTCGCGCAGCCGCTGCATCGCCTCGACGATTCGCGTGAGGTCGCGCGGATGCAGCCCGATGCTCGGCTCGTCGAGCACGAACAGCGTTTTCGTGAGCGAGGTGCCGAGCGCGGTGGTCAGGTTGATCCGCTGCACCTCGCCGCCCGACAGCGTGCGGCTCTGCCGGTCGAGCGTCAGGTAGCCGAGCCCCACGTCGCACAGGTATTTCAGGCGCGTGCGCACCTCGGCGAGCAGCAGTTTCAGCGCATCGTCGAGCAGCGCACTCGGCAGCGTGATCTCGTCGAAGAAGCGGCGGATGCGCTCGATCGGCAGCAGCATCAGGTCGTGCACCGTCAGGCCCGGCAGCGCTTCGAGCTGCGCGCGCGTCCAGTCGACGCCGCGCGGCATGAAACGATCGGCGGGCGCGAGCACCGCATCGGCGTTCGCCTTCGAGCCGAGCCGCCACTGCAGCGATTCCGTCTTCAGGCGCGCGCCGCCGCAGACCTCGCACGGCGTGTAGCTGCGGTACTTCGACAGCAGCACGCGGATATGCATCTTGTACGCTTTCGATTCGAGATAGCCGAAGAAGCGTTTCACGCCGTACCACTGGCTCTGCCATTTGCCGTTCCAGTCCGGCGAGCCGTTGATCACCCAGTCGCGCTCGGCGTCGGTCAGGTCGGACCACGGCGTGTCGCGGCGGATGTCGGCCTTCGCCGCGTAGCGCATCAGGTCGTCCTGGCACTCCTTCCAGGCGGGCGTCTGCATCGGCTTGATCGCGCCGCCGCGCAGCGTCTTGCGCGCGTCGGGGATCACCAGGCCGAGATCGACGCCGATCACGCGGCCGAAGCCGCGGCAGGTCTCGCACGCGCCGTAGGCCGAGTTGAACGAGAACAGCGCCGCCTGCGGCTCCGCGTAGCGCAGGTCGCTGTCGGGATCGTGCAGCCCGGTGGAGAAACGCCACACCTGCGGCTCGGCCAGCGCGTTTTCCGCTTCCGGCGCGAGCACGTAGACGTTCACGCGGCCGCCGCCGCGCTTCAGCGACGCCTCGATCGCCTCGACCACGCGCACCTTGTCGGCCTGCTGCACGCGGAAGCGGTCGGCCACCACGTCGAGCAGCTTGCGCGGGCCGGTCGGCGACGCGACTTCGCGCTGCGCCTGCACGCGCGTGTAGCCGCTCGCGGACAGCCACTGCGCGATTTCCTCGTCGGACACGCTTTCCGGCAGCTCGACCGGGAACGTGACGACGACGCGCGGATCGTCGGCGCGCGTGCGCTCGACGAGTTCCGCGTAGATCGTCTCCGGCGTGTCATGCCGCACCTGCCGCGCGGTCTGGCGGTCGAACAGCTCGGCCGCGCGCGCGTACAGCAGCTTCAGGTGATCGTTGAGCTCGGTCATCGTGCCGACCGTCGAACGCGAGCTGCGGACCGGGTTGGTCTGGTCGATCGCGATCGCGGGCGGCACGCCGTCGACGCGCTCGACCTGCGGACGGTCCATCCGGTCGAGGAACTGCCGCGCGTACGCGCTGAAGGTTTCGACGTAGCGCCGCTGGCCTTCCGCGTACAGCGTGTCGAACACGAGGCTCGACTTGCCGGAGCCCGACGGGCCGGTGACGACCGTCATTTCGCCGGTGCGCAGGTCGAGATCGAGGTTCTTGAGGTTGTGCTGACGTGCTCCGCGAATGCGGATCAGATTGCTGGATGACAATTTGCCTGCCCGTCTGAATGAGTTAGCCGGATTTCACGGTGCCGGAACGCTGCGGCGGATGCCCGCAGGCGCGGCGCACGTGCCGCACGGGTCATGCCCGCGCCGCTCGAGTTCGACGGATACTATACTGTATATTCATACAGTTTTCCAAGAGCGGCGCGAATGCGGGAAACCGCGCCGGATCACGCCGGCTTTTCCGGACGGCGGCTCGATCGTCGACAGCGCGCGCCGAAGGACGCGCGCTTCCGGAGCGTCTGCCGCTCGCGCTCGCGCCCCGCACCGGCACCGGCTCAGCCGCCACCCGCCATCGCATACGCAATGCACGTGCGGGCGAGCACGTCGGTCGGATCGACGAGCGTCGCCCGACGCCCGTCCCGCGCGACATATTCGCCGCCCGGCAGCAGGATCGGCAGCTCGGTGCAACCGAGCACGATCACCCGCACGCCCTCGGCGATCAGCGCGTCGACGGCGGCGCCGATATCGTCCTTGCACTGTCCGGTCGTGAAACCGGCCTTGACGCCCTGCTTCCCGTAGATTGCTTCCATCACGCGCACCTGCAATGCGGGCGTCGGTGCAACCTGTCGCAATCCTTGCGATTCCAGCGCCTTCTGGTAGACCCCGCTTTCGATCGTGCCGGAGGTCGCGAGCACGCCGACGTCGCGCAGCCCCGGATACGTATCGCGCAGATGCGCGACCGTGACGGTCAGCATGTTGACGACCGGAATGCCGAGGTACGGCTGGATCCGCTCGACGAACGCATGCGCGGTGTTGCACGGAATCGCGATGACGTCGGCATCGCCGTCCTCGAGTTTCTTGCAGGTCGCGTACAACGCGATCGTCGGGTCCGTGCCGGTGCCCGTCAGGTTCTCGGTCCGGTCGGGAATCTGCGGATTCTGCTCGACCAGCAGCTTGATGTGTTCCTGATCGCGCGACGCCGGCGTGTTGCGCACGATCTTGTCGAGGAAATCGACCGTCGCGGCCGGCCCGACGCCGCCGACCACGCCGACCTTGAACGGCGCCGCGCGCGAACCGGCGTGCCCGGTCACCGCGTACTGCGCATACGCGAGGTTCGAATCCACGAGCGGCACGCGCAGCGGGCCGATGGCGTCCGCGACCAGTGCGATCTCGGTCAGGCCGGGGACGATCACCTGCACGCCCTGATCGATCAGGTCCGCGCATGCGCGGCGCAGCAGGTCGACCGGCCGGCCGCGCAGATTGCCGCGCTTGATGCCGTCGGCGCCGTAGACGGCTTCCGTCACGAGATCGATCCCGTCGTGCGTCCGCGGATGAACGACGTCGAACTGCGGCGACGGGAAATACGTGTCGAAGAGTCGCTTGTCCCGCACGTAGTCGGAAGCCAGCACGCCGATGCGCGTCGCGTCCGGGTATTTGCGCCGCACGTGGTAGCGAACGGCTTCGACGATATCGACGATCGGCAGGCGCGTATTCGCCTTCAATTCGTCGATGAACGTGTGACTCAGGAAACACGGCAGCACGACCGTCGTCACGCCGCGCTTCTCGAACTGCCGGATCATGTCGAACACGTACAGCTTGCGCTCGATGGTCGCCGCACTGCCGGACCCCGAGCCCTTGAACGGGTATTGCTCGAAGATCATTTCGGCGTGTTCCTCGTCGGACGACGCCGGCGTCGCCTTCACCATCTTGAAGAACACGTCGGCACTGCCCAGCGGCCCCAGGCCGCCGATCACGCCGAATTTCCTCCGCGCATTCACGCCATCCGTATCCGTGCGCATCATGCGTTCAGCTCCGGCTGCTCGAATACGGCGTCCTGCGACTGCGCGGCGCGCCGGCTCTCCCACTTCGCGATCACCGCCGTCGCCACGCTGTTGCCGATCACGTTGGTCATCGTGCGGCCCATGTCGAGGATCTGGTCGATCGCGAGCACCATCGCGACGCCGGCCACCGGCAGATGGAACATCGGCGCGACCGCCGCGACCACGACCACCGAGCCGCGCGGCACGCTCGCCATGCCCTTGCTGCTCAGCATCAGCACCAGCAGCATGAACACCTGCTCCGACAGCGGCATGTGCACGCCGAACGCCTGCGCGATGAAGATGGCCGCGAACGCCTGATACATCATCGATCCGTCGAGGTTGAACGCGTAGCCGAGCGGCAGCGTGAAGCCCACCACCTTCTTGTCGACGCCGAAGCGCTCGAGCTGCTCGGTCAGGCGCGGATAGGCGGCCTCGCTGCTGGCGGTCGAGAACGCGATCAGCGCGGGCTCGCGCACGGCCTTCAGCAGGCTCCCGACGCGCCGCCCGAGAAACACGTAGCCGACGCCGATCAGGATCGCCCAAAGGACCAGCAAGCCGAGATAGAACGCGCCGATCAGCTTCCCGTACGTATAGATCACGTCGAGCCCGCGCAGCGTGACCGACGATGCGATCGCACCGAACACGCCGAGCGGCGCCGCGCGCATCACGTAGTTCGTCAGGCGCAGCATCACCGGCACCATCCCGTCGATCGACTGGATCACGACGCTAACGCGCGGGTCGCGCTTCAACGCACTCAGCGCGACGCCGAGAAAGATCGAGAACACCAGGATCTGCAGGATGTCGTTGCGCGCCATCGCGTCGAGCAGGCTGGTCGGGAACGCATGCGTGATCACGTCCCGGGCGTTCAGCGCGGCGGTGTTCAGTCCGGTGTTGACCTCACCCGCGCTCGCCACGAGGTTCAGGCCGGCGCCCGGCTGCAGCGCATTGGCCATCACGAGGCCGAGACTCAACGAAATCAGCGACGCGCAGACGAACCAGCCGAGCGAGCGCAGGCCGATGCGGCCGACGTCCTCGCCGCTGTCCATGCCGGCCAGGCCGGACACGAGCGTCACGAACACCAGCGGCGCGATGATCATCTTGATCAGGCGCAGGAAGATGTCGGTGACGATCGAGAAGTAGCCGGCGATCGTCTTGAGGGTGGCCGGGTCCGCGATGTTGGCGTGGCACGCATAACCGGCGACGACACCGAGGATCATGCCGACTGCGATGCTTAAGGTGAGGCGATTTTTCATGTCCATTCGTCCTTGGGTGGCACCCGGCCGCCGGAAGGCGGCGAGCGCTGCGAAGAAGGCCGCGCGACGCCGGTCGCGCGTCGCATGTGCCGTTGGAACGAATGGTAGGGACGGTCGAAAAAGCCGTGATGCCGGTGCGACATGGCGGTATGCGAGCGCCGCATAACGCGGGAAAACCCTGATTCAGCCGAGCCGGGCAGGCGCCGCGCGCAGATGCTGCCAGAGGGTGTCGAGGAATTCGCTGCGATTGGACACGTCGCGATACACGCGCAGCTCGACGTCCAGGTTCCACGCTGCCGGGCCGGCCGGCACGAGGTCGCCGGCCGCCAGTTCGGCGGCGATCGCGCTGCGGGGCAGCCACGCGACGCCCTCGCCTTCCATCACGAGCTTCTTGAGCACTTCGGCCATGTCGGACTCGTAGTGCAGCTGCAAGGCCGGCGCATCCGGTGCGCGGCCGAGCAGCAGCGCGAGACAGCGGCCGAAGTAGCTGGTTTCCGTGTAGGTAATCAGCGGCAGCGGATTCTGCTTCGTTCCGGGCAGGCGAAACGCGGGCGCCGATCGACGGTTCGGCCGGCACGCCGGCATCAGCGTGTCGAGGCCCACCGTCAGGTGCGCGTACTTCGCGGGGTCGAGATGGAGCGGCAGCTCCGGATGGTGATACGCGAACATCAGCTCGCAGTTGCCGTTGACGAGCATCAGGATCGAGTCGTGGACGTTCGTCGGAATGACACGCGCGCGCACTTCACCGAAATGCGTCGCGAGCGCCTTGAGCCAGGCCGGCAGGAAACTCAGCGCGATCGTGTGGCCCGCGGCGATCTGCAGGCTCTTGCCGGCGATCCGCTGCTCGGTGCGGATGATCGCGCGGGTATCGTACAGGCGGCTGATGACGTCCTCGGCCGTTTCGCGGAACAGGCGCCCTGCCGGCGTCAGCACCGGCGGAAAGCTGCTGCGGTCGATCAGCTCGGCGCCGATCCACTGCTCGAGCGACTGGATGCGGCGGCTGAAGCCCGATTGCGTGACGTTGCGAAATTCAGCCGCGCGGGAAAAGCTCTGGTATTGCGCGAGCGCGAGGAAATCCTCGATCCATTTGATTTCCATGGTGGCCTTGGAGGTCGCGGGTGAGCCGGCCCGCGCGTCGCCAGGGTCGTGGCGAAGCGCGGGCCGACGGACGCCTCCATTTTATGGGCAGCGCGCAATGTCGCGTTCAACCCTCCTGACGCTCGATCAGGAAGCGCTCGCGGCGCTTCCCCTTGATCCATGCCGGCTCGCGTCCCCGGCCGGACCACGTCGCCCCGGTGTTCGGATCGCGGTACTTCGGCGCGACGGCAGGCGTTTTTCGCGCCGCCCTCGCGGCACTGCCCTGACGGCCGAATATCTGTCTCGGGGTCAACCCATATTCGGCGACACGGGTACGGACCTCCTGCAGCACGGTCTCGAGTTCGGCCTGTCGCGCTTCCTCGGCACGTTTCATCAGTTCATTGGCTTGCGCCTTCAATTCGCGATAGCCTGACATCCCTTTCCTCCCAATTGCTCCGGCGCCATGAAAAGCCGAACGGGGCGCAAGCCCCGAACGGTTCGTTGTGTTGTCAACGGGTGGTATCACGCGCGTGCGCCCGACGCGGCACGAGGCCTGTCTCCCTATGCATCGGATGCGTCGGCAGCACGCGTGCGCACGTCGTTCAGAACGGCAGCTCGACGTCCGGCTTGGCGGCCGTCAGCACGCGGCGGAAGTCCGCCTGGATGCGCTCGAGCCCTTCCTTGGTCTCCGCTTCGAACCGCAGCACGACCACCGGCGTCGTGTTCGACGAACGCGCGAGGCCGAAGCCGTCCGGGTACTCGACGCGCAGCCCGTCGATCGTCACGACTTCGTCGGCGCCGTCGAACTTCGCTTCCTGCTGCAGCTTCTCGATCAGGCGGAAGTTCTCGCCCTCCTCGAGCTTGAGCTGCAGTTCCGGCGTGCTCATCGCGTCCGGCAGCGCATTGAGCAGCGCGCTCGGATCGGCCGTCTTCGCGAGGATCTCGAGCAGGCGCGCGCCCGTGTAGAGACCGTCGTCGAAGCCGTACCAGCGGTCCTTGAAGAACACGTGGCCGCTCATCTCGCCCGCGAGCGGCGCGCCCGTCTCGCGCAGCTTCGCCTTCACGAGCGAATGGCCCGTCTTCCACATCAGCGGCTCGCCGCCCTTCGCCTTCACCCACTGCGCGAGATGGCGCGTGCACTTCACGTCGTAGATGATCTGCGCGCCCGGGTTGCGCGACAGCACTTCCTCCGCGAACAGCATCAGCTGGCGGTCCGGGAAGATGATCTGGCCCGTCCTTCGTGACGACGCCCAGGCGGTCGCCGTCGCCAGTCGCGCGAAGCCGAGTTGGCGTCGGTGTCTTCAGCGCCTGGATCACGTCCTGCAGGTTTTCCGGGTGCGCGGATCGGGGTGGTGATTCGAAGACAGTGCACGGATCTGTCGGTGAGCGGCTCGACGAGTTCGCAGCGAGCGCTTGAACAGGCGCGTCGCGAGGGCAGACCGCGACGCTTATATGCCGAGCAGTCGCGAAGACGAGCTCAGCGGCGCCGCGAGCTTGATGTCGCCAACGATGCGCGCGATGTACTGATCGCGACGTCGAACTGCTCGAACGCGCCGCTGCCCGTTTTCGAAGCGTCGTCGACGATGCGGCGGTAGCAGCGCTGGATCTGCTCGCCGTAGATCCGCCGCGCCGCGCAGCACCATCCTTGAAGCCGTTGTAGTCGGGCGGTTTTGGAGGCTGCCGGACGACGATGCACGAATCGACGCGGCGCTCGCCGTCCTTCAGCGCGAGCGGCACGCTCGCCGCGAAATAGCCGAACGGGCGTGGGCCACCATGCCGACGTCGACGACGTCGACGCCCCGCCGCACGCAGGCCATCGGCGAGTGGCCCCGACGAGCTCGGGCCCGACAGGCGGCCGTCGCGCGCGACGACGAACCGCGTCGCCCCCTGGGCGCGCACTTCGCTGCCGAAGGCCCGGCCGATCGCGCGCGCCGTGTCGGCGTCGAGCGTCTTGCCGACCCACACCCGCGAATGTCATATGCCTTGAAGATGGATTGGGAGATCATCGATTCTCTCTGGGTTGCGTGCATGAAGCAGTCGGACCGTTGCGTGATCGCGCACTGCGTTCGGATTCAGGATGCCGTCGCGGCGCGCGTACGTCCCTGCGTCCTGACGACGGCGCCGTCCCGATGTCATGACGAACCGTCGCGCGACGAACTCACGCACAGCCTGGCGCGAACTCGTCGCGAAACTCGCAAAACAGCTTGCCGCGCGTGGCGAGGTGGTCGATCTGGGCCAGTGTCAGCGATGCGATGCGCGATGCCGTCATTTCCGAGACGCCGAGTTGTCGTGTGGCCTCGCTCCGGTTGACGAGGAGCAGCCACTTCGCAAGCATGAGATACGATCGATTGAATTCCGCGATCGCATCGGAAATGTCGTGTTGTTCGGCCATGGTCGGTCTTGAAGGGCCAGCGCGTGCGCTTTGCCGGTCGATTCGCTTCGACCCGGTGGTTCGGCACTCGCCGGATTTTCGATGACACACTGTACGTCGCGAACGCAGCGCCGGACCGACAAAGCTCTGAACGGATCCGCCAGCGCGCGCAGGCGCGCGTCGATTCGCGCGGCATCGCCACGGCGCCATGCGGATCCGTTCAATCGGCGTCGGCGAGATACGGCGACGTGAACGCGCGCGGCGGGAACGCCGGCAGGCCGCCTTGCGGCGTAAAGCTGTAACGGAGATAGACGGCCGCCGTCCACTCGCGGTATTGATACGCATTGCCGAACGAAGCCGCTCCACCAACGGCCAGCTGCGGCGCGACCTGGTATTCGCCGCGCGCGGCGAGCGAATACGCGATGCCCGTCTTGCTGCGGGCGGGATACACAGCCCCCGCGTCCAGCCCCACCGCCTGGCTGGCGGCGGCATTCGCGGCCGCTTGCGCCTGCATGCCGGAATCGAGCGGGAAATACGGCACCGCGTTCTGCCGGTAATGCTGCACGCCGAACGAACCGCTCAAATCGTACGCAAACGCGCCCGTTCGTCCCGCGTACTCGACCGGTATATTCAGGATCACGTATTGCTGCGGACTGAAATAGCCGCCCTGGCCGTACGTGAAATACGACTGGTTCTTGCTGAAGTGCATCCATGTCGCATTGACGCCCACGGTGAGCGTCCGGTCGGCGTCGCGCAGCAGGCGCGTATAGGCGCCGCCGCTGCCCTTGCCGGCGAAGTTGCGTTCGACGTGATGGCCGTCGTAGTAGTCGAACGCGCCCGCGACGTACGCGCCGCTGGTGCCGTCGTCCCAGCTCAGCGCGCCGCGCGCGCCGCTGCGCGTCACGCCGCCCCACTTGAGGCCGGCACTCGCATCGCGCGCGCCCGCGAACGAAAGCAGGCTGTCGGTCACCGCGCGACGCGTGACGGCCAGCGAGTAGGCCGCCCGATCGGTGATCGCACCGTTGAAGCGCACGCCGCCGACCACATCCTGGTACGGAAACCCGACCGGCGTCGCGCCGATATCGGCCTTCAATTGCTTGCCTTCGTAACCCAGGGAGAGACCGACGCCGCTCGCCGTTTCGGAACCCGGCGAGCCGCCGCCGGCCGACCTCGAGAGCCCCGCGCCGAACCGGGCGAGAGTCGGCACGTCGGTCGCCGAGTTGCCGCCGTCGAGCATGACCGGCGTGGCGGTCACGACGACGTGACCGTTGCCTGCCTTGATACGCCCTTCCAGCGGCGCCTCGATGTCGGTGAGGCCGGACAGCCCCGCCTCGCCCGTCCGGTTTCGGAACACGAGGCCGCCCGATGCCGTGCTGGCCTGCTCGCTGTTCACCTGGGCCAGTTCCGACGCGACGTCGAGCATCTGAGCGTTGGCGCCCGCGCCCGCATCCCGCTGCGGCGCACGGGCCACGGCCTCGCTGCCCGCATAGCCGGCCGGCGGCTGCGGGATATAGCGAGGCGGCGCATCGGCCTGCCCGTAGGCCGATGAAAGAACGGCGCGCGCGCCCGCGGCGACCTTCGTCCCGCCGCGGGCCGGCCGCCCGGCCTGGCACCCGACGCGGCCGCCGGCGAACCGGTCGCCGCCGCGGCCCGCGACGCGGGCGACATCGGCCACGGCGTGGCGACGTAGCCAGCACAGTCGTCGTTCGGATCGGACTGCGCCACGCATCCCGCGGACGCCCCCGCCGGCGGTACGTCCGCGGCAGGCTCCCGATAGGGCTGATAGCGCCGCGCGGTCGCGGGGCCGCCCGACTCGCCCGCGCCGGCAGCCGCCTGGCCATAGCCGCCGGGATCGCCGGGATCGGCAGTGACCGCCTGCGGCGACATGGCGGGCGGCACCATGCGCGCGGCCGGCACGGCGGACGGGGTGACGTAGGTCGCGGGCGGCGCGGGAGGCATCGTATAGGGCACGGTCGGAGCGGACGAAGACGGGGTGGACCAGGAAGGCACGCCCGGCAGCGGCGATACCGCGGCCCCGAAGCCGGTCGACGGATGAACGACATCGACGGCGGTCTTGCCTTCGAACGGATTGGTACCGGGCAGCGGGTTCGCGCCGATGCGCCGCATCGCGTCTTCCCAGCCGCGCGGCACGTTCGACGGCGCCGGCTTGCTGCCCGGCGGCGGCGTATTGGCGGCCAGCAGCGAACGCTGCAGATACTGCGCGGCGAGCGAAAGATTCCCCTGCGCGCGATACAGGCGGCCGGTCGCGGCAAGCAAGCCCGGGTCATCGGGCGCGATGCGCAGCGCCGTGGCCGCGAACGCTTCACCGTCGCGCCATGCCTTCGCGCTGCTCGCCGCGTAGATCGCCGCGACCAGCAAGCCCGTATCGTCGGGCCGGCGGGCCAGCGCGACCCGATAGCATTTCAGCGCGTTCGGCGCGTCGCCCGCCGACGTGTACAGCCGCGCGAGCGCGGCCTGGAGTTCGGGACTGTCGGGCATCGCGGCCAGCCACGGCGCGATGACGGCGTAGCCGCCGGCGAGGTCGCCGGCCTGGCGTACCGCATCGGCCTGCCGCACGACGATCTCGAGGTTCAGGCGTTCGAAGTCGCCGCGCTGCGCGGGCGACAGCGGCAGCGCGGCGAGCCGGCGCATCGCGTCGCCCAGCAGCGCATCGTTGCGCACGGTCAGCAGCGTCCGCGCGTACTGCAGCAGCAAATCGGCGTTGTCCGGCTCGCGCGCCAGCGCACGCTGCACGATCCACAGCGCACGCGACGTGTCGCCGGCCGCCGCATAGCCCGCCGACAACTGCGCCGCGAGTCCCGGCACCGACTGGCCGATCCCCTCGGCGTCGTGCAGCACGCCGAGCGCCTGCGCGCGGCGGCCTTCGCGCACCAGCCGTGTCGCGAGTGCCACCTGCTGGCCCACCCAGAGGCGGTGCTGCAACGTCGTCATCGCCGCCGTGCGTTGCGCGGGCGCGATGCGCTCCAGCCGCTGCAGCCCGAGGCTCCAGTCTTGCGTCTGCTCGGCCAGCAGCGCGCCGGCATAGAGTGCGTCGGTCATGTCGGGCCGTTCGGCCAGCAATCCGTCCATCATGCTGCGCGCCGACGCGATCGCGCCTTGCCGCACGTACACGCGCGCCAGATCCAGCCGCAGCCACGGATCGTCCGGATTGCCGGCAAGCGCGTCCTCGAACAGGCTGCGCGCCGTGCCCAGATCGCCGCGCGCTTCGGCTTGCCGCGCCTGCGCGGCCTCGGCCGTACGACGCAACCGGTCGAGGCCGCCGGCCTTCGCCTGCTGCTCGGCGCTCAGTTGCGTCGCGAACTGCAACGCTTCGTCGCCGCGCCCCTGCGCGGCCAGCGCGCCGACCAGGCCGCGTATCGCGTCCGGGTTGTCGGACTGACGCCGCAGCGCCATCCGGTACGCCTGCTCGGCGCCGCGCGCATCGCGATTCTCCAGCAGCGCGTCGCCGAGCATCACCTGCGCGGTCACGTTCGACGGATCGGCAAGAATCGCGCGTTCGAACAGCGCCTTCGCTCGCGCGAACTCGCCGTTGCTTTGCGCGCCGAGCGCCTCGCTCGTGTACGACCAGTACGTCGCACTGCCGAGCGCCGAGCGCCAGCGCGCCGCGTTCCCGCCTCGCGACGCGCGCTCCAGATCGCTGCGTGCCTGCGCGAAGTGCTCCTGCTTCAGTTCGACGATGCCGCGGCCGCCCAGCGCGTCGCTGTCGTTCGGCGACGTGGCGAGCACGGCATTGAAGCGGGCGCGCGCCGTGTCCAGATCGCCGCGCTCGAGTGCCGCAAAACCATCCTCGATCGCGTGGCCGCGCGCTTCGTTCGATGCGCTGCGTTGATCGCCCTCGCGCGCGGTTTGATCCTGTCGCACCATGCTGTCGTAGCGCGCCTTGACCGGCGGATCGTCGGGCACCACCTTCAGATAGGCGAGGTAGCGCGCCTGATCCGACGGCCTGGCCGCGAGCCAGAGCAGCGCCTGGCGCCAGCTCTCGCGCGCCGCCTTCCCGACTTTCGCATCGGCGGACAACGACTCGAGCCGCGCGATGCCGTCGCGGCGCGTCGCGTCGCGATAGGTCAGGTGCTGCGCATACGCGAGTGCGTAGCGCGGATCGTCGGGGTTGTCACGCGCGAGACGCTCCAGGCCGCGGCGGGCTTCGGCCCATCCGCTCGGCGTCGCCGCGAGCGCCTGGAAGTACTCGAGCTGCAGCGCGGGCGACGACGGCGCGCCCTGCAGCGCGCGCTGATACTGTTGCGCGGCCAGCGCGCTCTGCCCCGTCTGCGCGAGGCGGCGCGCGTCGCTGATCTCGCCGTCGCGCACGCTCGTCTCGCCCAGACGCTGGCCTAGCTCGTCGGTCCGCGCGAAGCCGGGCGCGATCCGGCGCAATTGTTCCAGGTAGCGGCGCGCACCGTCGACGTCCTTGCGGTCGGCGAGCACCATGCCCATGCCGAACAGCGCGTCGGGCTGATTCGGATCGACGCCCAGCACCTTCTTCCAGGCCTGCGCCGCGAGGTCGCCCCGGCCATGCGCCTGCCAGTATCGCCCCTGATCGACGAGCACCTTCAGCGGGTCGCTGCCGGCCGCCGCCGCGTGCGGCAGTGTCAGCGCGAGCAGCAGACTCGCGATACCGCCCGCGCGGGCGGCGCCGAGCCCGCGTAACCGTCGGTTTCGCATGTCACTCCTTCAGCCGGCGCGCCGCACGCGCACGCAGCAGACGATAGAAGAGCGCCGCCGCGACGAACGCGGCCAGCACGCTGAACAGCGCAAGCAGCAGCGGACGCCCCGACAGAAACCAGCGCAGGTACGTGACCGGCGGCAGCGCACCGACGTGATACGACGTTTCGTTCGACGTCACCGTGACGGTGCGATCGCGAATCACGACCATCGCGCCCTGGACCGACGTGAGCATGTCGTCGTCGAGCAGTGCGCGGCCGAGCGCCTCGTCCGCCTGCCCGCTCGCGCTGATCAACGCGACAGCGCTGCGCGTCTTGCGCAACGGCGACTCGAAGCCGGCGATCAGCGCGCGCGTGCCGTCCGAGACGATCGACAGGCCGGCGCGCACGCGTTCGCGCTCGGCGTCAGGCGACGGCGCCGCCTCGGCGCCGCCGAACAGGCCACCGAACCGGCCGCCAAACAGGCCGCCGTCGCGATCCGTGCCGAACGGCATGCGCGCCGCCCAGCGCGTCAGCAGCGGCTGGGTGTCCGGCGCGCCGAGAATCAGCAGATCCTTGGACGCGAACGCGCCGACACCGGCGGCGTCCGTCACCGTCACACCGCTGACCGGATAGCCCGTGGACACGCCCATGCGTCCCATCGCGAGCAGGTACAGGCCGTAGACGTCCGCGCCCGGCTCGGCGGGCAGCACGACGGCCGTGTCCGACAGGTCGGCCATCCGCGTGAACGGAAAGCCGCTGTTCGCAAACGCGGCGAGGTCGGGCAGCGCCTTGTAGTGCGGAAACGACGACACGTCGATCGTCGAGTCCGGGTCGATCGAACCCGCGACGTTCTGCAGCAGCCGCCCCGTGCATCGGCCCATGTCCGGGATCTCGTAGAAGAAGTGCAGCTGCAACGGCGTGCGCGGCGTGAGCAGCAGCGGCGGCACGTGCAGCGTCGCGCGGTCGATACCGTTGGCGACGAACGGCAGGTAGCGGCTCAGGCTCCAGCGCGACGTTTCCCGTGCCGGGATCGGCAGCGCCTTCACGAACGTGTCGCCGACGCTCAGGTTGAGCGACGAACGGTCCGCGCGCAGCGTCGGCGTGTAGCGATAACGCAGGTCGATCGGTGCGCCGCGCGTATCCCAGGTGAACAGATCGGGGGCGACGCGCAGATCGATCCGGACGGCGCCCGCGTCGTATCCGGACACGCTGAGCGCGCGCCCGTCGGCCAGTTCGCCGATCCGCACCGGGCGCGTCGACGACAGCCAGTTCGGCGCGTCGTACGGCACGCGCGGCGCGACGTTCTCGAGCCGGCTCACCGTGGCATGCGTACCCGCCAGCGTCTTGCTGCCGAGCACGAGCGTGAGCGCGGCGACCTTCACTTCGTCCGGCGTGCGACCGAGCACCAGCAGCAGCTGGCCGTGAGCCGGCGCCTGCCGCTCGACGACGGCCAGCGTCGGTCCGTCGATCGCCGGCAGCGTCACGCCGTCCAGACGATCGTCGGCCGTCGCGAACACCACCGCGTTGCCCGATTCAGGCAGGCCGCCGGGCCGGGCCGGAAACCGCGCGCCGCGATACGAGGCCAGCGCGCCGAACCACGACGCGACGATGCCCGCCGCTTCCAGCGTCTCCCGCGGCGGTCGCGCGGCGAATGCGAACGGCAGCTCGAGCCGCCGGACGTCCCGCGAATCGAAGAACGGCGCGGGCAGGACGCCGAGTTCCGGCCGCTCCGGCAGCGCCGCATAGGTCAGCTCGAGCCGGCTCGCGTTGCTCACCGTTGCCCACAGCGACGAGTTGGCGGGATCCTCGCAGTCTTTCGTGTAATGACCGATCAGCTGAACGTTCAGATGGTTGTACTCGGTGACGAAGCGCGGATCGATCGACACGTCGCGCGCAACCGTCATGCCGGCTTGAGCGGCCGGCAACGGCAGCGTCGCCGCCACTTCGCCGTTGATCAGCACCTTGAGCTGCGACAGATCCGGCAGCAGCGCGGGCGAGTAGCTGTAGACCAGATGCAGCGTCGCGCCCATGACGACCTCGTCGCGCCGGACCGAGAACGCGATGCCGTTCTGGCCGTCGGTACCCCGCAGCTGCAGCGGATCGCGTGCCCCGAGATCAGCGAACGTCAATGCCTGGCGCCGGCCGCCGGGCACGAGCGTGCCGGGCTCGGCCGTGGTCGGCAGCATACCGAAGCGGCGACGCGCGGCGTCGGCCGCCGGCACCGGTTCGGCGAGCGGCGCGGGGCGCGCGGTGTCGGGCCCGACGACTATGGCCGGCGACGGCGGCGCCGCATCGCCCGACGACATCGCGCCATCCGCCGCGCGCATCGCGCCGGGCGCCTGCATCCCGGCGGCCGCTGCCCAGCTGCCCGATGCGATGCCGCCCGCCATTGCCCAGAGCAGTAGCGACACCATCCTGCGCGACACGCGCGCATACCGGCCGACACGTGCAGGAACCGCGACAACCGCGCCCTGCGAAATGCACGCCTTGCGGCGCGTGCTGCCGCGCTGTCGCGACGCCCACGTCATTCTTTCCGCCTCATGCTATTTTTTTTCGTTGCTGCGGCCGCCACGCGCGTACACGCGCAGGTCCGCGTACAGGCGCGCGATCAGGCGAAGCAAGCCCTGCACGCCGACCTTCAACAGATGCAGGAACGCACGCAGCGGCGAATCGGGACGGCGGCCGTCCGTCCAGTCGATCCATGCGTCGGCTCGGGCAAAGGTCGAACTGACGAGATCGAACTCCTGCTGCTGCGACAGGCTCTCGAACCGGATGCCGACGCGCCCCGGTTCGACGTATTCGACCGTCGCGGGAAATGCGTACTCCTCGACACCGCGAAACAGCGATACCGTCACCAGCTCGCCACGCGGAATGCGCGCATCGTCGGGGACTGCCACGCCGATCCCGCCCTCCGAGTAGTCGCGCGTTTCGCATGCCAGCGTCCGGCCATTCGCGAAGCGCAGCATGACCGGAATCCGCGCCGCGACACGATGGGACACGCGTACCTGCCGGCGCTCGTTCGCCGCCGCGACGGCGAGCCCCAGAATCAGGATGTTGTAGGTCGTCCATGCCAGGTTGAACGCCGTCGTCTGGACTTCGCTGCCGACGTGACGGTTGAGCGACAGGTTCAGGACGCCCACCGCGAGGCCGATCACGTTCAGGACCACCAGGCTCAGATACGGTTTCGACACTGCCCAGTCGAAGTAGCCGCGGTCGATGCGTCCGCCCTTGGCCGTCACGTTGAACTTGCCCAGTCGGGGATTGATCAGCGCAAGCATCGTCGGCAGCGCGATGTACGACGCGAGCACGGCTTCGTAGACTTCGGCCCAGAACGAATGGCGGAAGCGGCCCTGCATCCGCGAGTTCGTCACGTTCGCATGGATGACGTGGGGCAGCGCATAGAGCGCAAGCATCGTGGCCGGGGCATGGATCACATGCGCGTCGAAGAACAGGAACGACAGCGGTGCGGTCAGGAACACGAGCCGCGGGATCCCGTAGAAAAAATGCATCATCGCGTTCAGGTAGCACAGCCGCTGGCTCAGCGTCAGTCCGCGCCCGAACAGCGGGTTGTCGATGCGGAATATCTGCGTCATGCCGCGCGCCCAGCGGATGCGCTGGCCGATGTGCCCGGTCAGGCTCTCGGTGGCCAGCCCCGCCGCCTGCGGTATCGCAAGATAGGCCGTCGTATAGCCGCGGCGATGCAGCTTGAGCGCGGTGTGCGCATCCTCGGTCACCGTCTCCGTCGCGATGCCGCCGATCTCCTCCACCATCGAGCGGCGCATCAGCGCGCACGATCCGCAGAAAAACGTCGCGTTCCAGAGATCGTTGCCGTCCTGCACCAGTCCGTAGAACAGTTCGCCTTCGTTCGGCACCTTTCTGAAAATGCCGAGGTTGCGCTCGAACGGGTCCGGCGAAAAAAAGTGATGCGGCGTCTGCAGCATCGACAGCTTTGGATCCCGAATGAACCAGCCTAGACAGATCTGCAGGAACGAGCGCGTCGGCACGTGATCGCAATCGAAGATCGCGATGTATTCGCCGTCGGTGATCTTCAATGCTTCGTTGAGGTTGCCGGCCTTGGCATGGCGATTGTGATCGCGAATCGTCCAGTGCACGCCGACCGACTCGCAGAACGCGCGGAATTCCGGGCGACGTCCGTCGTCCAGCACGTGGATCGACAGCTTGTCGGCCGGGTAATCCAGCGCGAGCGCCGCGTAGATGGTCGGCTTGACGACGCTCAACGGTTCGTTGTACGTCGGAATGAACACGTCGACGCTCGGCCAATGCGCGCGCGACGCGGGCAATGGCAGCGGCTTGCGCCCGAGCGGCCACGCGGTCTGGAAGTAGCCGAGGATCAGCACCGCCGCCGCATAGACTTCGGCCGCCGCGAGCAGCGTGCCCCACACCGCGTCGAGCGGATGCGACCACACCAGCGTGCCGGACAATCTCCAATACATGTAACGGCCGGTGGCCACCACCGACAGCACGATCATGACGAGCGTCGCATAGCGTCCGCCCAGGCGACGGACCACCAGCGAACAGGCGATGCAGCAGGTGGCGAACACGAGCTGCCCGATCGCGTCGAGCGGCACCGTACACACGAAATACAGCGCCAGCAGCGTGCACGCGGCCACCGGCAGCGCGACGAACCAGCCGCTCCCGGGCAATGCATCGACGAACCGGTCGACCGCCGACGGCCGCGCGACCTCCCCGCGGGCGCTCAAGCGATGCTCCGCGCGGTGTCGCGCCGAGCGAGCACGCGCTCGAGCCATGCACCGCACGCGTTCAGGTCGGCGGCGGCCTGCGAACGCGGGTCGTAGCGATTCACGGTCGTCCGGGACGCGAGCGATTCCGCGACCCCTTCATCGCGGTGAATCACGCCGCCGAACCGCGCCGCGCCGAGGCTGTCGCACAGCACGCGCAGCACATCGCGGCCCAACTCGCGCGACTGATCGACCTGATTGACCACGTAGCCGTCGCCCACGAAATCCGCGCGGCTCGCGGCATACGCGTCGAGCATCCGCCGCATCTGCGGAATCGTTGCGTACGAGGCCGCATCGGCCAGCACGACCTTGAGCACGAAATGCGCGGCCGTCAGCGCGGCGCGCATGTATACCGAGGTGCCCGGCGGTGTATCGATGATCACGATGTCGTCGTCGCCGAGCCCGAGCGCGGCAAGCCCGTGCGCGAGCCACGATGGATCGCGGTCGAGCAGCCGCTCGAAGCGGCGTTGATCCGTTTCGCTGACCAGGCCGAACGGAAACACCGTGATCCCGTCGACGACCACGGCCGGCCAGTTCAGCCTGTCGAGCGCAGCATGGGCGAGCCCGTCGGTCATGTCGAGCGGCACGCCGAAATGCAGCTTCAGCGCATTCTGCGGATCGAGATCCACCACGCTCACGCGCCGGCGTCGCGACGCCGCCAACACGGCCGCGAGATTCGCCGCCAGCGTCGTCTTTCCGACGCCGCCCTTTGCCGAAGCGATCGCGACGATTTTCATGAGCGGCCGGTCCACACCGACGGCTTCTTCGGCGCCTCGCCCGTCGGCTCCGTGCGCAGCCGCTCGAACAACCGAACCAGCGGCTGTGACGGACCTTGCGCGTCCGTGCCATCCGATGCCGCCGGCCTGCCGACCAGTTTCTTCAGCGTGCCGGATGCTTGTTCGCGCCCGCCGTTATCCTGCGCGGACGCAGGCAACGCACGCGTGTCGGCCAGTACGATTTTGCGCAGGCTGTCCGCGCCGTCCGGCGACCCGGCGCCCGGTTGCCCGTGCGACTCACTCGCGCGCAACTCGACACCGCCGAGCAGCGGCCAACGCGCGCGTGCCACTTCGGCGTCCGCTTCCGCACGTACTTCGTGATAGCGTCCGGCATCGCCGCCAAAACGCTTGAACAACGATTCGATATCCCGTGAAGTCGACATAGCGTGCCCATTGGTTATCGCGGAAGTTCCGGTCGGCCCGGTCGCTCAGTTCTTTGCGCGCGCAACACGCAGTTCGATCCGCGAATCGTCCGGCGGCGCGACGTCCTGCGTCACGCGCAAACCGGTCGCGCCGACACTGTCGAACCAGCCCTGATACGCGCCTTCGAGGAAGGCGGAAGACCATGCGAGACAGCCGTCGCCGAACGCGCGCAACGGCGCGGCGTAATGAACGATGCGCAGGAAATCGTGTTCGTCGGACAGTTCGGCGTAACCCCACTGCATGTCGCGCCAGCGGGCATTCAATGCATCCGCGAGATCGTCCGTCGACTCGCAAGGGCCAAGTGGATGCGCGGCTGCGAAGCGCATGCCGATGCGCGCCATCAATTGCCTCAGCTCGTCCCGATCGAGCTGATCGGTGAATTCACCGGCCAATGCCTCCAGGAAGCCGCGCCATTGGATCGACACATGGCGCTCGAGTAGATGCTCCAACATTCCCTGCATGGACGACGAATCCCCGGTGAAAGACAATTATCGGCGTGGCCGCATCGTGTGCTTCGCGTGCGGACATCGTGGCAACAGCGTTTTTGCGCATCGTAGCGAATCCAATTAGACGAATGGGATTCGACATCTAGCCGAAAAACGCCAAACTATCGGCCACCGCCGACAATTGACGGGCGTGGCCACGGCGGCAGCCGAGCGGCGATTGGCCGCGCGGACAGGCAAGCCGATATACGGCCAGGCTCGTGCGCGGCGCGACGCATGAAACGTTGGAAAGGTCGCCGTATCAGGCCCGGCCGGGCGAGGATTCCGCGCGGAATTCGCAGAACAACTCGCGACGCTCGGCGAGTTCGTCGATCTGTGCCGGCGTCAATGCGGCAACGATCGCAGCCGTCTCGTCCGACATGCCCAGTTGTTGTTTCGCCGCTTCGCGATCCGCTTGCAGCAAGCGCTGGGCAAGCGTCAGATACGAACGGTTGAATTCCGCAATCGCGTCGAAGATGTCGTCCTGTTCGGACATGGGCGTTCCTGATTTTGGACGGTGATTGCATTCAGCCGGCCGCAGCGCGCGTATTGGCAATACGCGGAGTTTCGGCCCCGCACTCTACGTGTCGCGCACGGCGACGAGCGGACAAAACCTAGCGGTAATCCGCCACCTCGCGGGTTGCTCGTATTTCCGTTCGTGAAAACACGACACGACGGAGCGGCGGCATACGGTTCGGCAAAGTCGCGTGGCGATCGCCGGCCCACCCAAATGCTTGCCGGAACGCGCAGCGCCGCCGGCAGATGCCTGCTATGCAGCCCGTGTCACGCGCTCGCGCCAGAAATCCCCGCGGGCGCCGAAAATCTTGCTGCACCATTTGGTGCCGTCCCAATACACGGGAAAGCCGTACGGATGTCCCGGCCATCGGCCCTCACACCACATCGGTTCCGCGGGAGGATCGGTGCATGGAAGCCAGACACCGGCCCAGCCGGTGCGCTGCCGTTGTTCGGATATCGTCATGGTGTCTATGGTCGAATGCGTCATGGTGACTCCACTTTCGCCCTTCTGTTTGGCAATTGCGTTTCAACGATAAATATATTTCGTTCGGTTCTTTTTCTTCCTTCGCATATAGCGGGAGCGTGGCGCGCTTTCGTCCACGCATGCCGGAAACTCGACGGCTCCCGGCCACGGGGCCACCATCGCAATCCGGCCCGCACATTTGCAAGCAGGTGTTGCGACGAGACGACGCCAGCGTTGCCATCTACGGCTGCGATCCGCGGCCGACCAGCGCTTCGATCTCGGTTGGCGTCAGCGCGATGATCCGTGACGCGATCTGATTCGAGATGCCCAACTCGCGTGCCGCGACCTCGCAATCGATCTTCAACATCTGCTGCATCAGTTCGAGATAGGCAGGATCGAGTGCGCCCAACGCCCGGCAAATATCATCCTCTTCCGTCATCACGCTCTCCTAAAGACATGCCCGTGAACGCGATGCATCGGCACACACTCGCATCTGCAAAATCCGACCGGGTTCCGGGCTTTCGCTTCGAACCGTATCCCAACCAAGCGAACGCCTGTCGACAAACGACAGCCGTCATCCGCTATATAACGCCGAGCCGGCCATTTGCACACTGTTTCAAAATAATTCTTGCGCCAACGTATGGTTTCGCAATCAACCTGTCGGATTCGCCCAAGATTCAGTCGCCGCTTTATTTCCGAACACATTAGGATTTCCCGAATCGCACGTGCGCGGCCAGGCAATTGCGTCCTGTGCGACTTCGAATCTCTTGTTGCGTCCGGACACCGACATCGCACCTCGACGTTGTCTGCTCTTCATTCCGAACTCATGGAATTACCACTATGTTGAAAGTGACGAAAGCCGTCTTTCCGGTCGCCGGCCTGGGCACGCGGTTCCTGCCGGCCACCAAGGCCAGTCCCAAGGAAATGCTGCCGGTCGTGGACAAACCATTGATCCAGTATGCGGTCGAGGAAGCGATCGAAGCGGGCATCACGGAGATGATTTTCGTGACCGGACGCAGCAAGCGCGCGATCGAGGATCATTTCGACAAGTCGTACGAGATCGAGGCCGAACTCGAGGCACGCGGCAAGGACAAGCTGCTGTCGCTGGTGCGCAGCATCAAGCCGAGCCATGTCGACTGCTTTTACGTGCGCCAGGCCGAAGCGCTCGGGCTCGGCCATGCCGTGCTGTGCGCGGAGAAGCTCGTCGGCGACAATCCGTTCGCGGTGATCCTCGCCGACGATTTGCTCGATGGCCCGAAGCCGGTGTTACGCCAGATGATCGACGTCTTCGATCACTATCATGCGTCGGTCATCGGGGTCGAGGAAATCGCTCCCGAAGATTCGAAATCCTATGGCGTGATCGACGGCAAGCGCTGGGAAGACGATCTCTTCAAGCTGTCCGGCATCGTCGAGAAGCCCGAACCGGCGAATGCGCCGTCGAACTTCGGCGTGGTCGGCCGTTACGTATTGAAACCGAAGATCTTCGAGCATCTCCGCGGGCTCAAACCCGGCGCGGGCGGCGAATTGCAACTGACCGACGCGATCCAGTCGCTGCTCACCGATGAACAGGTGCTCGCGTATCGCTACGACGGCACGCGCTTCGATTGCGGCAGCAAGCTCGGGTACCTGAAGGCGACGATCGAGTTCGCGCTGCGGCATCCGGAGGTTGCGGCGGACTTCGAGCGGTATTTGCTTGCGCGGATGTCGGAACAGCTGGTCGTCTGATGCCGATCGTGCGCCGTGGTGACACGCGGCGCATCGCGTTGCCGGCTTTTCATCCCACGAGCGATCGATAACTCCGTTTCGTCCAGCGAGGACCGGACATGTGGCTCGCTATCGGCAACCTCGGTGACGCGGCGCTGACGCTGCCGCTTGCCGCCATCTGTTTCGCGTGGCTCACTCGTTCGATGTATGGCTGGCGCATTGCGTTGTCGTGGGTCGTGCTGCTTGCCGTCGCGATGCTCGCCGTCGGACTGACGAAAGTTCTCTACGCCGGATGCGGGTTGCAGATCCGGTCGATGAACTTCCGCATGATCAGCGGGCATACGATGCTTGCCGCGACTGTCTGGCCGATGGCGTGCCTGCTGATGCTGCACGACGGGTGGAACGTTCGCCCTGGCCCGGCGCTGTTGCCGGGGCTCGTCCTCGCCGCGACGATCGGCGTTGCACGCGTACGCGACGATGCACATAGCGCGTCCGAGGTGATCGCGGGGTGGATGCTCGGCGCGCTCGTTACCGTCGTGTTGCTGAAACGATGGACGGACGCACCGATCCTGCCGCCGGCCATGCGTCCGCTCGCCGTGGCTTCGACGCTTGCCGTGTCCGCCCTCGCCTACGGATATCACGCGCCGATTCAGGCGGCTATCGAGATGTATTCGCCGCTGGTCTGCACGCGTCTTTTCTGACGACTGTCTGCCGCATCGGGTAACGCTGCCCGCGGCGTGCAATCTCGCCCACGATTCACACGGCCGCCGCAGACGATTGGCGGCACCGATCAACATTCTGTCGGACTCGCACGATAAGCATTACCGACAATGCGCTTATAACGCACCGCACCATTTTTATCTTTCGCTGGGAGCCGATGAAGATCCTCGTATACGGCATCAACTACGCGCCCGAGCTGACCGGCATCGGCAAGTACACCGCGGAGATGGCGGAAACACTCGTCGAAAAAGGCCACACCGTGCGCGTCGTGTGTGCACCGCCGTACTACCCCGAATGGCGGGTCGCCAGCGGCCACTCGGCGCTGAGCTACTCGACCGAACGACGCAGCGGCGTCGCGCTTTGGCGCGCACCGTTGTGGGTTCCGTCGCGACCGAGCGGCGCGCGCCGCATCGCGCATCTCGCGAGCTTCGCGCTTTCGAGCTTCCCCGTCATGCTGCGGCATGCGTTCTGGCGGCCCGACGTCGTCGTGTGCATCGCGCCGAGCCTGCTGAACGCGCCAGCCGGCTGGCTCGTCGCACGGTTGACCGGCGCCCACGCGTGGATCCATATCCAGGATTACGAGGTCGATGCGGCGTTCAGCCTCGGAATGCTCAAGGGATCTCTGCTGAAGCGCGCCGTGCTTGCCATCGAGCGTACGCTGCTGAAGCGCTTCGATACCGTGTCGACGATCTCCGGGAAGATGGTCGAGCACGCGCTGCGCAAGGGGATTCATTCAAGCAAGCTCGTGCATTTCTCGAACTGGGCCGACACCCACTCGATCTATCCGCTCAAACGGCCGAGCGAGCTGCGAACGGCGTTGTACATCTCTCCCGCCGCGACGGTAGTGCTCTATTCCGGCAACATGGGTGCCAAGCAAGGGCTGGATATTCTCGCCGACGCGGCTCAACGACTCGTATCGCGCGACAATCTGGTGTTCGTCTTCTGCGGCAACGGGCCCGCGCGCGCCGAGCTCCTCATGCGCTGCGGCGGCCTCAGGAACTGCCGCTTCATCGAGCTGCAGCCTATCGGCCGGCTCAACGAGCTGCTGAATCTGGCCGACATTCACGTCCTCCCGCAACGCGCCGACGCTGCCGACCTCGTCATGCCGTCGAAGCTGACCGGGATGTTCGCGAGCGGGCGGCCCGTGATCGCGATGGCGAGCCCGGGGACGGAGCTGCATGACGTGGTCGCGCCGCGCGGGATCGTCGTGCCGCCGGGCGATTCCGAAACGCTTGCATCGAGTATCGACGCGCTCGCCGCCAATGCGGCCGAGCGCACTCGCCTGGGACAGGCCGGGCGCAGATTCGCCGAGGCCGTCCTGTCGCGTGACGCGGTGTTGAGCGATTTCGACACCAGGTTGCGCGCATTGCGTCCCGAGCCGTCCAATGCCGACGTGTCAGGCGCACGGCATCCGGATTTTTGAACCCGCAATCGATTCCTCTCCATACGGCAACATGAAAATCACCATCATCGGTACCGGTTACGTAGGCCTCGTGACGGGCGCATGCCTTGCCGAAATCGGCAACGACGTGTTTTGCGTCGACGTCGATCAACGCAAGATCGATATCCTGAACGGCGGCGGCGTACCGATTCACGAACCCGGCTTGAAAGAGCTGATCGATCGCAATCGTGCGAGCCGCCGGCTGCAATTCTCGACCGACATCGAAGCCAGCGTCGCGCACGGCGACATCCAGTTCATCGCGGTCGGCACGCCGCCCGACGAGGATGGCTCCGCCGATCTGCAGTATGTGCTCGCCGCCGCGCGCAATATCGGACGGTATATGAGCGGGCCGAAGGTGGTGGTCGACAAGTCGACCGTTCCGGTCGGCACCGCGCTGCACGTGCGCGATGCGATCGCAACCGAGCTGACCCGCCGCGGCCTGCGCCACGAATTCTCGGTCGTGTCGAATCCGGAGTTCCTGAAGGAAGGCGCTGCCGTCGACGATTTCATGCGGCCCGATCGTATCGTGATCGGCACCGACGCCGACGAGGCCGGCGAGCACGCTCGCGAACAGATGAAGCGGCTGTATGCGCCGTTCAACCGCAATCACGAGCGTACGCGCTACATGGACGTGCGCTCGGCGGAGTTCACCAAGTATGCGGCGAATGCGATGCTGGCGACGCGGATCTCGTTCATGAACGAGCTCGCGAATCTTGCAGATCGCGTCGGCGCGGATATCGAAGCCGTGCGCCGGGGGATTGGGTCGGATCCGCGGATCGGGTATGACTTCCTTTACGCCGGCGTGGGTTACGGCGGTTCGTGTTTTCCGAAGGATGTGCGAGCGTTGGTGCAAACCGCCGCCGAGTACGGGCAGGCGCTGCGCATTCTGGAAGCCGTCGAGGCAGTCAACGATGCGCAGAAGAAGGTGCTGCTCGAGAAGATCTCGGAACGCTTCGGGGATGATCTGTCGGGGCTCACGTTCGGGGTGTGGGGGCTTGCGTTCAAGCCCAATACCGATGATATGCGGGAAGCGCCGAGCCGTGAGCTCGTGGTTGGGCTTCTGAAGCGTGGTGCGAACGTGCGTGCTTACGATCCTGTTGCGACGGATGAGGCGCGGCGCGTGCTTGCGCTCGATCTCAGCGACGATCCGGCTGCACATTCGCGGCTCGAGTTCGTGACGACGTCGGAAGAGGCCGCTGCAGGGGCCGATGCGCTCGTGATCGTCACGGAGTGGAAGGTGTTCAAGAGCCCGAATTTTGCGGCGCTCGTCGAGTTGCTCAGCGAGCCGGTGATTTTCGATGGGCGGAATCTTTATGAGCCGGAGACGATGCGGGAGTTGGGGGTCGAGTATTACAGTATTGGGCGGGCGGGTGTGGGGGGGACGCGTGAAGCAGAGACGACGTTGAAGGTGGCGCGGGGGTAGGAACGACGTTTGTGTGGGCAGCGCAAGGGGAGCGACATGTCGACTCGAGACTATCAATCTTTCGCATGCCCTCCTCTCGCGCCCCGATAATTCCTAGCTAACAAATGTCAACCGAGACGGGTTTCCTGGCGGCGTGCCGGGACGCTAACGTGACGCCGCATGTAGCACAGCGATTGATGATCGCAAAACACATTGGGCGAACCACGTATCGGTCGGCGCAAACAAAAATACATCGAGCACGCCAGGCGATGTATATCAGCCGCGAGCGAGCCGAGTAGCTTCCCTGCTGACTCTAGCGGCTTCCGACCTTATTCGTGTGCGCGCGCTGGTCGAGCGGAAAGTGGTATAAAACCGCAAATTAGCGGGAAATGAAATTGTCACATCCACATTACGGATGCTCCGAATCAAACCGACGCGAACCAGCCTGCGCTATAGCGCTTTGGACGGGCATGCTGAGCATCGGTAACGTACATTACAACAGACCACTAGAGACGGACGCCATTACTTTGACAGAACACCTGGATAACTCATTCGGCGTTAACAGAATTTTGCACGGAGCACCGAATTATGAAGGTTAGCGTTGCAGTATGCGGGCGATTCCATTTTCACAACTATGTTGAAAAATTAGACGAATTTGGGATCCTTGATACATTTTACTACTCCCATAAAATACGCAACTCCGCATTCTCCTTAACACATAGCCGCGCGGTAAATGTCTGGCTCAAGGAATACGCGCTCCGAGCACACGCGAAGCTGCTCAAGGGTCGATTCAGCGACACGCTGTATCCGACATACCACGACCTTTGGCAGATCGGCGTCCAACTGAACTGGCGCCCGACACCATTGCTGCACGTGATGGCACATGGCACATCACTGCAAATTGTGAAGCGAGCAAAGCAGGAAGGTTCAATCGTAATCGGCGAGGTCGTCAATACACATCCAATCTATCACGACGAAATCCTGACTCAAGAGGAAAGCAAGCGCGGGATTCAGCATGAAAACAGAATAAACCGACAACAGCAAAGGCTCATCGATGAGTTAGAAATGTATAATTACGTACTCGCGCCTTCTGAAATTGTCCGTGAATCTTTCGTCCAGCAGGGCGTTCCGCCAAATATCATCAAGGTGATTCCCTACGCCGCCAATGTCAATAGGTTCCACCCTTTAGAAAAAAATACATCACTCAAAGATAGCTTCAACATTCTATGTGTCGGTCAGATAACACTACGAAAGGGTCAACTCTATCTTCTTGAGGCAATTAAGAAGCTTGATGACAAACGACTACACGTTACGCTGATCGGCCAAATAGATCCACGAATAAAGCCCCTACTGGCTAGCTATCAGCATCTCTTCAAGCACATTCCTCGCGTAGACAATGCCGAACTCAACGAGCACTATAATTCGGCTGATCTCTTCGTGCTGCCTTCACTCGAGGAAGGCTTGGCAGTCGTTCTATGCGAGGCCCTTGCGACTGGACTTCCCATCATTGCCACGCGCGAATCGGGGGCTGCGGAGATTATCGAGCACGACCGCACCGGAAAGATTATCCCCGCAGGTTCCTCCATTGAGCTTGCTGACGCGATCAACGAAATGGCTAATTCTCCGGAAAAAGTGAGAGAGTTCTCTCAACAGGCGATCCTTGCCGCGACGCAAACTCACAACTGGAATCAGTATGCCGATAAGCTGCGCAACCTATACTTGAACTGCTTAAGCTAGAAATTACGAATCGAAATTCGTGACACGCGTGTCACGACGCAACTGAGTCAACAAAACTTGTCGCTGATGCCATCAGCGACAGCATCAGCGACGCTACGTTGATGCTGTCGCTTCACTGGCTACAACAAACCGAATGGCAAACGCGATGAGCACTTCTCCGAAGCAACAGTTCAATTCATTGAATAATTTTCACGCCAGCTTGGCGACAAGTAAATTTAAAGTCAAGACCCGAAAATCATATATTTCTGACGCCTCGATTTCTTTGAAAGCCAATCAATTGCCGGCTTCTCAACGAAAAGATAAAAAACATACGAAAACCCGATAGCCAATAAGCCAGCCAAAGCCACCCATCCAATATTTTCCTGCCGAACGCCACGAAACAAAATCGCCGACAAAAAAACCAATAACGGCAAATGCGTAATATACAACGAATAACTTAACTTACCAACCCCTTCCAATAACGTAACCGCTAATCCACTCCAATCTTTAACAACCAATATCACACCAAGAAACAAGGCAAACGACAACGACCACACTTGAAATGCAACAAAAGGAAGCTTAAAAAATAAAATACACCCCACCACCAATAGAAAAACACCACCCGATAACCGCACCCTCATCTCTCTCGCATATTTATCAACCTCCCCCTCCGCAACCAGCACACCCAGGTACCACGAAAACCAATAAGAGGCAAACACCTTGACTCCACTTTCATGTAAAACAATACACGAAATCGCATTTACCATCAGAACAAAAAACATAACATTCCGAACACCCCATGCCCTAATCAAAATAAGCAAAAATGGATATACGATGTAGAATTGAATTTCGATAGACAAGGTCCACAATGCGCCATTAGAACCAAATACCCCTCCAACCACTCCCTGCAATGCGAGCAAATTAACAAAAAAATCCCGAATTGATAAATCACCAACTCTCACATAACCCGGCAATAGCTTCAAAGTCAAATAATCGAGAATTAACGTAACAATCAATGCCGCAAACAATACCGGATATATCCTAACAAAACGCCTAAACCAAAACCTCAACGCCATATCTCGAAACAAAAAATTAGCCTTCGAATCTCCAGCATATCCACGATGAATACAATAACCGCTCAACACAAAAAAAACGGGCACTCCAATCGACCCCCATACGAGCGGGAAAGAAGCATATCCAAAAATCCTAGATGCAGAGATTGCTCCCGGCCCCTCCAACCAAAAAGCACGCATTCCAATCCAAAATATTTCTCGAGCATGCAAAAATAGAACGAAAAGTGCTGCCACACCGCGCAGCAAATCTATGTTTCTTCCAACGAGAGGCCTTGAGAGCATCATATAGATTCCCGATCAACAAAACATACGAGCCCAACATCTCATACAAATAACGCCGGCTTCAGCAAGCCTACCCTCCGAGCAGTGCCGACACCAACTCTCCAATGTTATGGCTAACTGAAGTCTGGTACATGGCACGCTCGAATGCTTCCCTTGACAGTTTCTCGTAGTGCACAGGATTCTCAGATAAATATTTTATAAAATCAGCGACTCTTCCCTCAAAATCAGAATCATCAGGATAAGTCACTCCCCCACCGGCTACCAATAGTGATCGAATACATCCTCTTGATGTTGCGATCACTGGAATCATCCTGCTCATCGCTTCTATTATAGTTAATGGCTCTGCCTCATTCTCGTAGGCGGATGGAAACACCAACAGATCAATTGATCCAAAAAACAACTCCTTCTTTTCGCCGTAGGCCGGGCCAATATAGTCGACCCTATCCTCGGAACGCACGCACAACTCAAATTGCTCCCGAATACTTTCATCAAGGGGACCAGCAATTATTACCTTCAGATCGACACCCTCGTCCCTCAACTTATCAACAATATCAAATAATCTAAATATTCCCTTTTCCCGCGTAATATTTGACAAAAAACCAATCGTCAACCCCGAACGGTTAACATTTTTTTCAACCTTAATGCCAGGACTCAATTTCATCCCGATAATTTCCGCATTCGAAATTGCCCGTACGTCCGTTACCAGACCACCGTACCGATCTCGGAGCCGCGCCGCCATGTCCTCACAGAGCACAATATGCGTCACCTTTCCCGAAATTGAAAATATTATAGAAGTCACCCAGTCTCGTTTGTTAATGTATCTAAAGCTATGGTGATGAACAAAGGCCCGCACACCCAAAAATCTACCAATAACCAGAAATATTGAATCTCTAATTTGCCCCTTCCCACCCGAAAGAGCAACGTAAAGTGAAACAGGCCGATGCGAAATCATCAAAAAACAATAATTCACTATTAGCTTCACACCATCAAGAAAGCGACGAAACGTCGACGCAATCTTATTTTTTGAACTACCCCTCCAAGTCGTATCAAACGGAATCACATTTGCGCATTGCCGAAGTCTTTCCATCATGGTCTGGTTCATATTTGACAAGCCATGAACCGGCGGTGGAAATGCGCCGATCATGAACACAGTAGGTTTGCCCTTCATTTAAGAACCTCAACCAAGACAATCTAAAATTCAACAGTCGTAAAAAGATAATCCCGACTGGCCACAATAAAATTCCTTCAACTCTATGCCTGTCAACTTCTGGGCAATGTGATAAATAGCTCGATAAATTTATAATTTTTATAATCTCAAGAAATCACTTTCACCAGATCAAGCAAATTTGTTGCATAGAGTCCCGGAGACCAATCTCGAATAAGCATTTTTGCTCGCCGTGCAAGCTTATGTCTCGTAGACGCCTCTTCCAACAATTCGATCATTTTTTTAGACAGCGCATCAACGTCATCCGGCGCCACAACAAAGCCCGTCTCATTGTCGATCACGATTTCGTCTGCGCATCCGCAAGTCGAAGTTACGATCGTAGGAATACCAGACGCCATCGCTTCACTAACACATATACCCCATTGATCATACTTACTTCCAAGAACCAAATACTCCGCCAACGCGTAATATTTTGGCATCTCTATGTTCAAAACACTGCCCCGCATTATTACCTTATCCTCAAGTCCCAGTGCGCCAACCCTCTCCCTGATGGTTGATTCCAGAGGTCCATCACCGATCAAGATTAAACAAACGGACTCACTCCTTTCATTTGCTTTTCCGAATGCCTCCAAGACACCAATAATATTTTTTCTATCGATAAATCGACTAACGCACAGAACATATCGATCGGGCAAACAAAGGGTCTCTCTAACAGAAAATTCATCCAGCTTTGCTTTTGCCGCTATTTCTCCAAACATTTCCACATCGATCACGTCAAATCCAACTCGAGAGCGATCCATTGGAATCCCCAGACCTTTTACATATCTCCGATGTTTATTTCCGGCGACCAAAGCACCATCAAAGCGCGAAACAATTAATCCCTTTAATTTCTCTTTCCAAATCGACCTTCTCCCGTCGTCAGCCTTCGAATCTGAAGTAAAAATTATCTTGTAGCCATGAAATATTTTACCAAAGGCCAAATATATAGAATAATTTGTGTTGTATCCCAGCGTTACTATCACATCAGGGGAAAAATCACTTACTTCGACTCTTATCGCCCTCAACAAACGCCAACCCCGCACCAAACCCTCCTTAAGATTTGGGAATAAAGTCCTCTTATCGTATTTTATATCGCGCTGAAAAGAATCTCTGCTGCTCTGAGGATATTCGTATAGCCCAGATTCCCCGTACACCTCAATTAATCTGACCTCGAATCCTCGCTCGACACACAAATCGGCAAAAGATTTATATCGAGGGATGTGATAATCACTAAGATTCCCAATCACAAAAAGGATTCGCATATTACGCCCACTCAAATTCAAAAAAATATCAATTCGAGAACTTGCTCAATACATCATCAAGCACATGAAATAGCCCATCAATTTCTCAATAACCTATAAAACTAGCTCCAATTCGGAGCAACTTTATTTGATACGACTTCCAAATATCTTTCTGCAACAGCGGATTCAACATGCCGAGACAAATGCACCTGGTATTTACTAAATAAATTATCTCGAAGGTCTCTATTTTCGTGAGCACGAATCATCTGACTAACCAGATCCTCAACATCGTCGCGGCGAAACACAAGACCACATTCTCCGACAGCATCCGGCAACCCACCGCCATCTGATACTATTACTATGCAACCGCATGCCAGACCTTCCAATGCAACATTTCCGAAAGGCTCAGCCCAACGAGACGGAATCACTAATATCTTGTGCTGGTTATAAATTGATGCGATTTCGGAAGCATCTTTCTTTCCAACGAAATCGATTTCGATGTCTGGGCACCGAGAATGCGCAAGAACTTCCAATTCAGATCTATCTTCACCTTCACCAACTATGGTTACTCCCGAAATCTTTATTGTCGAACTTGCTTGTGCTAGAGCCCGGATAAAAATATCGGCCCCTTTATCCTTGACGAGACGCCCCGCAAACAAGAACTCTCGCGGTCTACTGTCGTAGGCAATTTCATTACGAAATACCGAATTTCTATATGGATTCCCAATTACGTTTCCGGCGTATTCACAGTCTGTCGCAACGGCCTTACTTACATAAATTCGACCTTTCACTTCACGAAGAAAAAGCCTTTTCAATCTACTTCTAAAACTTGGCTTACCATCAACTCCAGCGATCCAAGTTCTTACCGCGACATACGTTTTCCTATATCGCAAAATTCCGATTAATGCATACCGAAGAGACGGATTATTGTGAAAAATAACATCCGCCCACATTATCAATCCAATTCTCTGCCATACACCCGGCCGGCGGATGACCGCGAACGGAAACGATGTTTCGCATTTCGATGGAGTCTGGGTAACGAGAACTACATCGTGCCCAAGATTTACGAAATTTCGAGCCAGAATTTCCGAATTTACTTCAATTCCGCCAACCGACGGATAAAATGCATGAGAAATAAATAATATCTTCATCTTCGTCAACTTATTCATTAAGAGCGGGTTATCGAAGCAATCTGATTCGATGGGATTTTCCCTCGGTATCCAGATCCATCAGTTGGCGAATACACTGCGAACTCGGCCGCGCGACTATCTTTTAATATCAAACAATCCCATCGCCCAGCGGCCAATACCTTGACTCGAACAGCCAGATCATGCAGTCGTAGATGGCTAAACCACCTTGTCCCAAAAGACCTTCATCAACCAGACGAGGTCGAGGCCTTGATGCAGTACTCAATCCGGTCAGTAACAAGGTCCAAGGTGCGTCGTGATGTTTGGGAGCCGGGACGCGACTCGTATTGCTTCTTGCGCGATTTCCGAGGTCAATTTGTTGTCGACAATATGTTCTAAGAACTCGTGGCTCGATTACAGCGGTTCACTGCCGCGATGTCTGACGCACGCGAAGTCGCAGTCGCTACACTTCGAAACGGGAATATACTAAGTATTGGCGGAACAGCTTTACCAATATGACCGCCACATGTTTCCGAGCGCTCGCGGCCCCCCGTCATACTGCCATGGCTAATCGTACAGTTCTATCGCACCACAGCCGACATCGATCCCGGCCAAGTCCGCCATCAATGCCGCACAAGTGCACAGTTGAAAACTGACGCCAGTCGGCGCATCAATAACATTCCGAATGACACGGATCTTCGATCACCCATCCCCTCAGTACCTTTTTATTTTGCAACATCACTTTCTACGTAAGCCTTGACATTTATTTATGTGCTATGCCACCTCACGGTAGTCCGCCGCAAATCAAAACGTCAATTGACAAAATAAAAAATCGCCAAATTAGAGCCCCCTCAACTGAAATGAGAGAAAACATCTTATTCGGCGACAACCATCCACTCTCCTATTTATTTCAATTCAACAATAGCCTCAGCCAGTATTTTTGCTCCACTAATACTTAAATGATCTTCGTTGAAGTAAAGAACGCCAAAATCAGGTGCGTATACATGGCACACCGAATCGCACAAGTATCTTTGCGTATAAATTCCCCTAACACTACTATCCCTTTCAAGTGATTCGAGCATTTCAAATACGGCTGAATTTTTTGCGCGGTATATCTTCTCGCTCAAACCATATGAATTCAAATTCCTGCCATCTTGAGCAGCGACGCCCAAAATGGCTGGTGGATCGAATGATTGAACCGGTATCGGATACAGTACAATCACCTTCTTACCTGCCCGGTCCAAAGCAAGCGCTGCCCTTCTGAATCCGTCCAGCATATCTGCGTACGCGAAACTTCTGTATCTGTAGAAGTTCGCTACCATGACGACCTGTTTTATATTCCTATCTTCAAGAAGATGTACAAGCGTATCATTATTATGCTTTACACAAAATGGCCTACTCTCAATTGAATATCCTATTGAGGGCGGACAGGCAGAAGCAGTGATTTCCATTACCGATTGATCGTTCGCCACGAGCTTCTGCCCTAACGCAACAGACAATTCTGCGCCATGACTGTCTCCCCATATTGCGATACTAGGCGGCACATTCTTCGCCCCAAATGTACAATTATTTGAATAGGGAATAATTCTCGATCCATCACTATGACACTCTACGCGTCGCACATTATAATCATTTGACGCATTAAATAGTCTTTGAGCATCGGTAGAAAATCGGTTTGGCATTCCTTGCGACGCACCAACAACTATTGGAGCAATACATCCAAGCACCATAATAGTTACCCCCACTTTCAAAACAGGAGTCCTGGCCGCTTTGACGCCCAAAAAAGGACGTTCGACATAATATCTAGAAAGCACCGCCGCAATTAACCCGATAATTATGGCCATACCAATTTCGGTTGGCGACAATTCATCGCCATAAATATGCTTTAAAAAAACTAGAACCGGCCAATGCCAAAGGTACCACGAATATGAAATGTCACCAAAAAATAGAAACACCTTATTCGAAATCACTCTTCCAACAAACGTCTGCCATTTTGCGTTCGCACAAATAATCGCCGCAGCCCCAACGCATGGCACTAGCGCAGCAAATCCAGGAAAGGCAACTCGTTCATTATATAAAATCAGGCCACTGGCAATAAGAATAATTCCAGAAATGGCCAAAATCTCATTACTCTTACGACCTTTCAAAAGACTCAATCCTGGTGCAGCACAAAATGCCCCAATCAGTAACTCGAAGGATCTAGGCGGCGTCAAGTAAAAAGCCGCACCCGGATGTTGATGTAACATCCATACCGAAATAGAAAGCGACACGAGCATAAGAACTAGCACAACAGGAATGTACAATTCCTTTCTAATTCTAAAAATTAAAATCAGAATCAGGGGATGTAGAATATAAAACTGCTCCTCGACAGCCAGCGACCACGTATGCAAAAGCGGCTTCAGCTCAGCAGAGCCGTCGAAATATCCGGAGAGGTGAAGAAAAACAATATTTGAGACGAAAAAGATAGAACCGACTACGGTTTTACTTAACTCCATAAAATCTTTTGGAGAAAGCAGAAAATACCCACAAATCATCGAGAAAAACAATACCGAATATAGCGCGGGAAATATCCTTCGTACCCTACGTCGATAGAATTCGGCAATCGAGAATTCTCCCCGCTCAATTTCACCCAAAATTGTTCTGCTAATCAGATATCCAGATATCACAAAAAATATATCAACGCCTACGTATCCACCTGGAATAAGCGATTTGTTAGCGTGAAACAACACGACAGAAAGCACGGCTATCGCCCGAAGCCCCTGAATATCTGATCTAAAATTGACATGCCTCATATATAATTCCCGCTTTATAAAAAATACCAGCGGACACCAACATCACGACCATTATCGCGAAAAAGTCGCAGCCCACAACATAATGCTTGTTGATGACTCGAACACAAAAAACAAATCTCTGCAGCGCTCAACAACATTCCGGCACATCCACATGGATGTTAATATGACAAACCAGCCCCACCTCAAACACAATTTACTTCTACACAAAATACTTCTCAATTTAAATTATCCTTTCACTCTGCAATCGACACCAATGCATCGATGTCATGCGTCGCAAATTTTTCAATTTTCCTCACGAAATATTAACCATCTTCACTAAAAATATCGAAGATAAAAACTCAATTCTATTTTGGCTTATTAGTTTTAATGAACTTCTCAAAACTATGATTAGCATAATCAACTCTTGCCAAGCGAGCCCATACGCCGCCATTGAAAGTGATCCAGATATTTTCGCGATCACATAACAAGCCGCGAGACCGAAGATGGAGAAAATCAATGCCCATAGGGTGAATCTGGTATGCAAGTTAACTGCCAGCAAAACAATAGCGCTGGTACCCCACAACATATTCAGGATAACCGCAATCAATAATGGTATAAATAGATTTATATCAAAAACGACCTTCCCTTTTGTCCAGTGGTCGAAAATGAATGGAGCCAGCCAAATCATGCTCGCACCCACCAGCATTCCGATAAACAATGCCGCTCGCATTGCCGCGGCGTGTAACTTTCTGACCAAAGGCATATTTTCGGAAGCATAGGCTGACGAAATCTCAGGAACTATGGGTGAGTTGATCGCCGTAGACAACTGAACCAATAAACGCGCGAGAGTACGCATGGCGGTAAATACAATTACCTGTAACGGTCCAAACATGTATCCGATTAGCATGACACTTCCACTTTGCGACACGGCGACGCTGGCAGGCAACGCCATATAACCTAGGCAGGGGCGTATCAATCGCCGAGCCACTAGTAAGCCGTCTTTCGATAAAACAAACCTCGCCCACTCAAACCGAACGGCTAACTGGCGAAACATCCCAATTACAAAGATTATCCGAACGATCAAAACAGATAGCGCTACTACTATTGGACTTCCGCCGAGCAGAGCCGAAGATACAGTCGCCATAATTTCCGTAAGGCGTTGGACATTATTTAGAAATGCACCGTAGGGATATTGTCCACCCCCACGAAAACTGGCAACACTACAATTTTGAAAAAAAGTCAAACAAACCTGAATCCCGAAAATAAGCAAAATTATGACTGAAGAGTCTTCCCGAAATCCGTGAATAGGTAATATCTGAAACTGACTTTGCAGTATTATTAACAGGCAAGTCAGGAAAATCACCGCAATGCACGCGACAATGTTCGCCACAAGTGCCCCACGAAAAGCATTTTTTGCTTTCATCAGATCCTTGCGGCCGAGTGCCATGGCAATCTCATTTCCCGCCACGGAGCTAAATCCCATATCACTTAACGCAAGATATTGTGGGATAACGCTTAAAATGATCCATGCCCCGTACTGCTCGGCGCCCCAATGGATCAATAGTGTCGGCAATATTATGAGCTGCCCCAATATCGTGACAGCCTGTCCAAATCCATTGACCAGGATCCCTTTTCCGATTCTTGCTCCTAGGCTCATATGTCTCTATTCCGGCGCCGATATTTCATTCATCAATCAATTATTGAATGCTTTTGATTAAAAATAATCTAAAACAATATCTCACAAAAATCAGCCTGCCCCATCCCGCTCATTAAACAAAACTCTATTCTTGATGGGCTTCGCAGGTGAGCCGGCACAAATCATGTGAGCTGGCATATTTCCTATAACCACGCTACGAGCACCCACCACTGCACCGTCCCCGATAATTACTCCAGGTGCGACAAATGTCTCAGTCGCAATCCAGACACCCGATCCCACTTTTAACCCGGCCCCACGAATCGGAAAATCAACCGATCGATAATCGTGATCTCCACCGCACAAATATGTCCCTTGCGAAACTACTGAATGCGCCCCGATTGAAATATCACCTAGGCTATAGATGTGTACGTTATCGCCAACCCACGCGAAATCTCCAATCTGTACCTTCCAAGGATACGTAATAATTGCGGACGGTCTTATGAGAACTCGCTTCCCGATTTTTGCGCCAAATGCCCTTAATAACATACGCCGGAATCCATACGCAATTTGTGGCGAGCATCTAAATAATGTTGCCTGGACAATCCACCATAATTGCACAATTACTGCGTGACGTCCTCGGAATCCCCGCGGCATGACAAAACGACTTAGATCTTGAGGTAAATTCATGAGGTCACTCCGCTTCGGCGCATAAAATGATAGTCATTCATATCACCGACACCCATCTAGTTCAGAAATCAAAAAATCGTATCGACCAGCGAACGTTACCTATCGGAACGTCTCCTCCACCAATGCGTGACCAGAAAAATAATTGAATCTCGAACTACTGTCTGAATCCGAGATCTCCTGCTCTCCTGTTTTTTTTAAAATCACACTTCCATTGCGGATCAAAGTAAATGTCGGTCGGCCGAATTCGAACGGTACGTCGACGTTTTGCAGTCCGGCCTGCAAATTGAAAGTCGAATGATCGCCACCAATTTCCACAATCAAAGTTGCTGGATACTTTAGAAAAGCCGTCACGTAAACACGATCTTCCAATGTGGATACATTTTTAGGACGACCCATATCGGAAAATTCCTTCGGCGTTACCGTCGCACTCAACTTCATCGGTGCCAGTCGATAAAAATAGTAGAGTTGGTCGGTGGAGATATGCGGTGGCACACCGGCTTTAAACCAATCAATATAGTACTTGCTTGCTTCTAGATAGGCGCTATGAGAGAGCAATTTCCCGGCTGTACCCCAAGTGAGCGCCGTCGTATCCGGACTTCCGAATGGAGCCATATACGTCGATTCGTTCCAATCATTCCACGTTACCAGCTCTACCCAATCGGCACCTACATCAATGGCAGATCGCCACTGATCCTCCATACCTTGAAATCCCTTTGTGTCAAACAATCTATAGTTTGTAGAATTTCCGCGGTAATACGGATAAATTCCCGCCATAAATATTTTTTTTCTTTCGTGGAGACTTCGAGATAAATTTATATTGGAATTTACGACTTGATCAGACCTCGTTCCTGCAGCAAAATAGAAATATCCATCAATGTCGGGGAATGTATTGATCAGATTTTCAGCTAGAAGATCGGAGATCAGCGGGAAAACTATTGGTCTCGTATAGAAAAATGGAATAAAAAACAACCTTTTGTTTTTTGCAAATTCCATCAACTCTTTGCCTTGTCTATTATCCTTTCCCTCTCTCGAAAAAGTTGACAAAACAAATTTTCCACGGAAATAAAATTGATTTGGTTGATTACTCAACGTGTCAACGATATCTTCGAGCTCCTGACGACTCAATCCATCGTCAGATATAAATAACTTGAAACCAGTTCCTAACTCTTTTGCAGCCTCATAGATTCGGAGTACGCGCTTTTTATATTCCGGCTCTACCTCATTCCAGTGTCCGCAATTCAGTGCAAATCCATCGATATGATATTTCTGCGCCGAACGTATCTCGTCCTTATAATCATCAACGCTTGCCCCTGGCCCCTTCACTGGACAACAAACCATATAGTGAGCAAAAACGTACTTTCCCTGCGTCCTTTGCCCTACTTGATCAAATTTGGAGCCGAGCGAAGAATCAGAAAGAAACACTGCCCACACAATAAATAAAGGGACTTGCCGAAGAATTACGCTAAATTTTCTCACGATGTCCCTCAGTAAACATCAACGTCACCCTAAATTGGGAGCTACGAAGTTCAAAAATCCAATATTTACGGTGTTAGCTACGGTTAGCTGGTGCAGAGAAGCGGTCAGTATCGTTTATCAGAGACTGCCGTCCCCTTTTGATACCTAAAAATTTATTCACTGCGGCCGCCAATACAACCGGTGCGATCGTAAGCGCCGGAAATTTGAAAAATGAGATAATCCAGCCGTCTCGGAAAAACTGAATAAACAACGCACAAAAGCAAATATACATCATTGCGTTTATCGGTTTATGCGAATTCCGCATAAACCAATTATATGTCGTCGCAAAGAACATCCCGTATGCGACGTGCAGTAGTACAACGCCAACGATTCCTGCACTAGTCCAAGCATCGCCAACCGAAGTCCGTGTCAAGCCAAAGAAGTTGGCGTAGTCGTTCAAGTTAAAAAGCTGAATTGGCGCCCCGACTGGTTTCCCCGGCCACCAAACACGTGGAATAGGTTCGGTGAAGATCTGCAAATATTGAACACCGTACGTATATGTCTTTGTTACCGCTGGAACAAATTTTAGTATTATCGTAAGCGTATCAAAATTTGCGAAGTCCGGTCCTTGAAACGGAATTAGCAAACTATCGCCTATCGAGTGCTCGACTGTGGTGCTAGCGAGGGATGGGTCAATCAACCCTCGAATAAATGATCTATCTTGTCCCAGAACACCGAAGAGAGCGAAGATTGGAAGCCCATAGAAGATCCAACGACGCGGAGGCCAATACTTCTTCTTGGAATACAGATACAATAATGCAACCGCTAAGGTTGTAAGAACGATCGACCATCGTCCCCCACCAACATAAGATCGAATAAAGAAGAAACCGAGCAATGGCATAAAGCTCCTGGCCTTAAAACCCTGCTGATACAAAAGAATCACGCACAGACCTACTAGAAGAAATTGAGCATCCAAAATATATCCATTTTCATTCGTATTAATAGATATATTATTAACGGTCGTCATATTTGCGTAGTTCGCTCCCCCCGCAGAAATCCCCAGACCCGCCGACAACATAGAATAAATCGCTATGGGGCCAAGAATGAGCCAAACTATTACGACCGTCTTTGTGCTGATTGCATAATTCTGAGTTGTCTTTTCAGAATAAACAGCACTCTTTTTATTGATGGAAAAAAAATATCCGCCTGTGAACGAGATCAAACCCGCCGCTACGACGATATGAGTGAGTGCGAGATCACTTTCATCCGGGGTTACCCCGATATAATCCCAGACAGCATTGAAATCAAACAATTCCCCCAGTGCCGGTCTAAATATAAATACCACAAAATGGAATATCAAATACCAAAACAGAGGGCTAAACATACTACAACTTCTCTTTTGCCCCAAGAATAGGAACAAACAAAATAGAAACGCGGCAATGTCAACAAAGAGGCCGATGGTCTCCATAATCAACCTCCATAGATGGACAATATCTCGTCGAGATTCATCGCTTACGCTTTCTCGTTCAAGTACCCGGCGTAAGTGTAATATGAGTAGCGATATCTACCGTCGCTATATCCATAACGCCCCGGGCGTGGTACTACGCAATTGAAGATAATGCCTTTCGGATTTACGCCAACTTGCGTTAATCTCTTCTTCGCCTCATCCAGCTCGCCGATTGTCGAAACACCTCGTCGAGCGACCAAGAAAGTCAGACCCGCAAGCATCGCTATTGTGGACGTTTCCGCAACTGGCAAAATAGGTGGCGAATCAACTAAAACGATATCGTACCTCCCGGTCATGCTTTCTAGGAAGTGCGCGAACTTCTTTGAAGAAATTACTTCGGCTGGATTCGGAACAATTTCACCAGTCGCGACAAAGTCGAGATTACTGCGAACATCTCGCCGAACTACGTCCTCAAGGGTGCGTCCTTGTACAATAATTTCGGAAAGCCCATTTTCTCTCTGTTGTCCCAACGCGGTATGTAATGCCCCCTTCCTCAAATCGGCATCGATGAGCAAGACCCGACACCCAGAATCAGCAAGTACCGCCGCCAGATTTAAAGATATGAATGACTTGCCCATATTGGGCGTCGCCCCGGTTATCTGAAGAATATTCGACTTCGCTTCCGCTAACGTAAATTGAAGCGCAGTTCGAAAACTTCTTAAGCTTTCGATTGCCGGATCGGTCGATTTAATATCAGCCAATATTCCCGACTGACCATCTCGCTGCCGACTCCTTACAAGTGTCCGCTGATTTTCACTTACAGGCACAGTTGCATAAACCGGAAGATTAATTCGATTTTCAATATCGTTAGCTGACTCCAATCCTCCAAAGATTGCACGGCGCAAAAATGCTGTCGCCACAGCCACGATGAGTCCGAGGATCACGGATACCCCAATAATGACCGCACGGCGAGGTTTGACTGGAACGTCAGACGTGGTAGCTGAATCAACCAATCGGACATTTCCGATTTTTCCCGCTTTAATTAACTGTAGCTGCTGATAATTGTTAAGCAAATTTGTATACAAACTTGTGTTAACCAACACATCTCGCTGAAGGCGAACTACTTGCTGCTCCAGTGGCGGCAACGCACGCGTCCTCGCTTCGTTTTCCGCTATCGCATTTTTGTATCTTGCTATTTGCGCATCGATTGCTTTAACCGAAGGATAGTTTGGCGTGAATTTTGTTACCAGTTCGTCACGTTGTTGCACCAATTGCAGCAGTGCTGATTGAAGCGTTACAGAGTTTTGCAACGTCGAAGCAGCCTCTCCGCTAAGATCCACGGTGTTATTTTTGACACGGAAGCTATTGAATCGTTGTTCGGCCGCCTCGAGCCTCGATTTAAGTTCCGGAAGTTGTTTATCTAGAAATTTGAGCGACTTTTGCGCTTCTTCCGATTTTCTCTCAATATTTTGATTAATATATTCCTTGGCAATCTCGGTCAAAATGTCAGCAATATGTGCTGGCCGCTCCCCCTCCAGAGCAACACCGATGACATCCGACTCCTTACCTTTTTCGGCGATCTGCAGCTTGCCTTGAAGAGCAGCAACCGTCCCAACAGGTGACCGTTGAATCAGCGTAAAACGTGCACCAGGTGCTCCATGGACATAATCCACTAACAAATTTATCTCGCCGAAAGGGGAAGTGGCCACCAAACGATGACCAATTTCACCACGATATGCGAGATTGTGCTCTTTATCAATTAATGAATAATGACCGCCATTAGCCAATTCTAGTTGAAATTCCCTTCCATACAATGACGGTGGCACATCAAATTTCGAAACTTTAATCGACTCCCTTCCCCATACAAATCCGCCAAATCCAAATAACCCGGGCTTACTTATCGTAGAGTTGAATCGAGAAATCCATTCCCCCAAAAAGGGAAACCGCAAAGGTTCTGCATCGATATCGAGCCGCAGGTTATTCACCGCTTTCCCAACCACCAGGCGCGATTTGATAATTTCTATTTCGGTACTGGCTTGCGACTTGATATCAAATAACGTACTCACGTCAGATAGCAAGCTACGCGTTGAGTTCGGATTCTCTTCAACTTGCACAAGTATATCGGCCCGATAAACTGGCGTTGCGGTGAATGCATAGATCGCGCCGATCAAGAAGATAACGAGAATTACCCCTCCCATCATCCATCGATAATCGTACATCACGTCCAACATATGGCCGAGGTCGAGTTGACCATCTTCTTCCGTAAATCTCTGTTGAACTGGCGTGCTAATGTTATCCATTTTCATTTCTCATTGCGCCCGTTTGAAAAGATGAGTCAGTGGCCCAAGCCATTTGTCTACCCCAGCATCGATTAAAGAAAGACTTTTCACAAAAGCATCAAGTCCCAATTTGTAGGGATCCGGAATATCCGATGACTGATCGCGTCCCAAACAAAATACTTTCCCGCGGGCAAGCGGAAAGGAATTAAGCACGACCTGTTCTTGCCAACGCTCCATCACAAATATGACGGCCGCAGCAACTACTTTTTCACGATTCAAAAGCTTTGCCCGGTGCAAGCTAATATCCAGATTTCGCTCTGCCATCAAGCCGACCGCAACCGGATCGGCTGGTTGCCCAATCATCGGTCGGATACCGGCCGTGTGCACAACTATTTGAGGAAGTTTATCTTGCAGGATAGCCCCGGCCATCGGACTCCTACAGACATTTCCCTCGCAGAGGACAAGAATCGAATTCATCTCAGCAAAATACACGGAAGCGTCCCGGATAATATTTAATTCAGAATTTCAACACCAAATTAAGTAATATTGGCCCAGCTCCACATTTATCTACGGGAATTGGCATACCGGTTGATTAGAACTTGAATTTACACAACGGCGCTTCAACTTTGTCGGCGACGATTTTCCATGCAACGGAGCATAAAGTTGCCCCTGACCAGGAAAAGTCGAATAAGCAGTCTGATTGTTTAGCGACCGATCCAAGGTGGACAAATAACTAGCCCCTACCCTGTCATTCCTCACATTACCGAAAAGCGAACTAGCGCTTCCTCCATCGGAACCACCTATGCTGTTCTCCGGAGTCACTGCGCCTCCCTGGATGGGGTAGCCACCTGTCGAGGTAAACCCTCCCATACCGGGAGCAGCTCCACCAAGGAACATATTGTTCGCTAGTCTTTCACTCGTCATAAGAGCACTGGAACCGATCTGCCATTGATATGAGTTTCCGATATCTTTATTCATCAACTCGTGAGCAACGCAGAGATTACTAATGCTGAATGCGCCAAAAAAAAATATGCTAAGGAGGCCACCTAGTGCAGTTGAACGCACTACTGAGTTTGATAGTCCTTTCATATCTTCCTTCACTTCTTCACGCCCTTTAATATTGAAGCCGCTCGAAAATTTTCAGCGCATCGCAATCTATATAAAGTGCGTCGTCAGAACGATTCCTTTAAATCTCAAAAAACCGGATATGCACCTAGCTTTTCATAAAAGCTGAATAAGTCATTTTCAATCCATCTTCGAGGCTAACCTTTGCCCGCCAACCCATATTAGCGAGTCTGCTCACATCCAGCAATTTTCGAGGAGTTCCATCTGGTTTGGTTTTGTCAAACACAATATTCCCATTCCATTCGATCGCGCGCATTATCGAACTCGCAAGCTGCCCGATAGTAATATCTTCACCGCATCCGACGTTATAAATACCATTTTCGACGCCATTTTCCATTAAGAAAATCGCCGCCGCGGCAAGATCGTCAACGTACAAAAATTCTCGTCTAGCGCTGCCGCTCCCCCAAACTTCGAGCACATCTGTTCCAGCCATCTTCGCTTCATGCGCTTTCCTAAGCAAAGCTGGCAACACATGACTTGTGTTTAGATCATAGTTATCGTTCGGGCCATAGAGATTCGTTGGCATGAGCGAGACATACTTCGTCCCATACTGACGATTATAAGATTCGCAGAGCTTAACTCCCGCGATCTTTGCAATTGCATACGGTTCGTTTGTTTTCTCGAGATGTCCGCCCAGCAAGTATTCTTCCTTAATCGGCTGATCGCAATCACGAGGATAAATACAGGAGGACCCGAGAAATATGAGACGCTTCACCCCGGCACGAAATGCCGAATGTATTACATTGGCCTCTATCATCAAGTTTTCGTATAGAAAATCGGCTGGGTACGAGTCATTCGCCTTTATTCCGCCAACCTTCGCAGCAGCCAATAGCACAACATCAATCGACTGCGAATTAAAAAAACTCTCTACTTGCGACTGGCAAATTAGATCAAGATCTTTCCGACAACGAGTGATAATGTTCTCGTATCCGGATTCCTTCAATGCTCTAACAATCGCAGAGCCAACCATCCCGTGATGTCCGGCAACAAAAACACCAAGTTTCTTATTCACGATAATTACTCATTGTGGGCAAAGGTTTTGAAACCAGCCAATTTTATGAGTGCATCCCTCTTGGCAGCCTGATGATCAGCATTAACCATTTCGTGAACCAATGATTGAAACGAGGTTCGCGGCTTCCAACCCAACTTCTGATGCGCTTTCGTCGGATCACCAAGCAATGTTTCCACTTCCGTTGGACGGAAATAGCGAGGATCAACTCGAACAATAATTTCGCCGGGCGAGACATTTACCTCGTTTCCAGCAACCGTCTCTACGACCCCCACCTCATCCACACCGCTTCCTTCGAATTTAATAGTGATTCCGAGCTCAGCAGCAGCAGATTGGACAAAATCCCGCACACTATATTGAATACCAGTCGCGATAACGAAATCTTCTGGTTCATCTTGCTGAAGCATTAGCCATTGCATTTCGACATAATCACGAGCATGTCCCCAGTCTCGCAGAGCCGACAAATTCCCCAGATACAGGCAATCTTGCAGTCCTACTGCGATTCGGGCAATTGCACGGCTAATTTTTCGTGTTACAAAAGTTTCACCTCGGACTGGGGACTCGTGATTGAAAAGAATCCCGTTGCACGCGTAAATACCGTATGCTTCCCTATAGTTGACGGTGATCCAGTATGCATATAGCTTGGCTACCGCATACGGACTTCTAGGGTAGAATGGCGTCGTTTCCTTTTGAGGAATTTCTTGCACGAAACCATATAATTCCGAAGTCGATGCTTGATAAAAGCGTGTTTTTTTATCAAGACCAAGGATACGAATCGCTTCTAGAATTCGGAGCGCGCCAATTCCATCTGCGTTCGCCGTATATTCCGGCTCCTCGAAAGACACAGCCACATGACTTTGTGCTGCCAGATTGTATATTTCATCTGGTTGCACACGCTTAATAATACGAACAAGGCTGGTCGCATCGGTTAGATCCCCATGATGCAGCACGAAACTGCGACCTGAAACATGTGGATCTTGATAGAGATGATCGATTCGGTCCGTATTAAATAGTGAAGTGCGGCGCTTGATTCCATGCACCTCGTAGCCTTTTTCCAGTAGCAGTTCAGCAAGGTAGGATCCATCTTGCCCCGTGACACCGGTTATCAAAGCAACTTTGCGCGTCATACGTTACCCCTCAATCTGTTATTTAAGCGTTGATTCGCCATATCGATGGTTAATCGCCGATTCTGCTTACATCATATTAATGATAATACTCATGCGAATCAGCTCCCTGCTCAACCGCAAGCGGATCAATTCTTATCTAAACTATTCGTCGGCATTTCACCGCAAGTTGCTTTTGATTAGTCTCGGCTCGCGTTGCAGCACTACAATCGATAATACGTCCTCAAACCGCCATAATCATTTCGACAACACGGCACCCGTTAGGCCGGCGTTTACCGCTGGCAACAGCAAATTCAAAACCCGACTAAATCGGACTAAGCCATTGCCATCCACATATACGACATCTCGTGGCTTAAGCTCAAACTGGTTCGCAAGGAGCATTGAGACAGGGGACCGGGCGTCGAGATGAAAGACCTCCGGAGCCGTCGCATTTGATCCACGTACGACGAATACTTGTGCGGCATCCGCGCTGTTGCTATTCACACTTCCGGCTTGCGAGATCGCCTCACTTAATGTCAGCTTTCCACTCCTGAGTGGATATGCACTGGTTGGCTTATTTACTTCGCCCATTACATATACGCCGTGCTCTTCACGGGAAACAACGCGTAACAAATCGCCATCCTTCAGAACAATATCCGACGGACTTATATTGCGATCAAGGATTCGCGTCAAATTGATTGGATAGGACTTTCCGCTTCGCACCACGACCATCCGACTTTGGTCAGCCGTCGGACTAAATCCACCAGCGCGGCTGATAGCCTCGTTCAAGGTCAACGGGACATCGTTGACGGGAACGACTCCCGGCGAATGCACTTCACCGTCCACATAGATTTGCTGAGAGCGATAGGAAGCGACGCGAACTGTAACCTGGGGCTTCACAAATACCCTCATGAATGAATACTCTACAGCTCGCTGGGCTTCATCAATACGCATTCCCTCGACATGAACAACACCGCCATACGGCACTTGCACATTGCCTTTGTTATCGACCACAAATCCTTGAGTTGGATCTGCCGGACGCGTAGTACTGACGTTTTGCCCCCCTCCTTGCGCCGCCATCAATTCCGGATGGTCCCACACGGTAATCTGGAGTACATCTCCCTTGCCTAACTTATAGGCTTGGGCCTTGCCTACCAGATCTCTAATCTGATCCTCATCCGCCTTGAGGTCCGCCTCGTGCATGCCTCGAATCAAATTCGTCGTGATATCCGTAATCGGTACTTGAAGGTCGGGTTGCTGTACCTGCGCATCGTGCCCGCTAACCGGTAACGTCGCCGGGGTTGTCATCTTCATCCCTGGCGCAAATGCACATGCCGACAGCATTACGCTTACAGCCGCACCGAAAACTAGCTTGCGGTTGAGTTTGCGAATTTGCACCACGGCCTCGCCTGCATTTTTCCAATAACCATGCATTCCTATCTTCCTCGACTCTTGCCTCGCTCGGACGCCCACCGACCGTGAAGGCCGATTTAGTACGCGTTTGTATTCATCAAGCCTTTCGTCACCGTCGCAAGGACAATGCGCATATCCAGCGCGAATGACCAGTTCCTTAGGTAATACAGGTCATATTCGACCCGCTTCTGCATCTTCTCGAGGCGATCGGTCTCCCCGCGATAGCCGTTCACCTGAGCCCATCCGGTAATTCCGGGCTTGATGCGATAGCGGTGGATGTACCCGTCGACGACCTTTTGATAGAGCCGATCGTGCTCGATCGCATGCGGCCTCGGCCCAACCACCGACATCTCGCCGCGCAGCACGTTAAGAAACTGCGGCAGCTCGTCGAGACTGGTTCGTCTGAGAAAGCGTCCGACACGGGTGATGCGTGAGTCGCTCTTCGTCGCCTGCGTGACCACGCCTGGCTGTTCGACGTGCGCACGCATCGTGCGGAACTTCAGAATCTGGAACTTTCGCCCGTCCGCCCCCTTGCGGTATTGCTTGAAGAACACGGGCCCGCGTGACGACAACTTCACCGCGATGGCGATCACCACCATCAGCGGCATCAGCGCCACCAGCGCGATTGCGGCGAACAGGCGATCGAACACATCCTTCTGCCACATCGCATGACGCGGAAGCGGCGATGCCACGAGATTGATCGCCGGCGCGCCGATGAGGTCGATCATCGCGCCGTCGAACAGCGCGACGCTGCGCACATCGGGAATAAAGCGGATGTTCACTAGATCGTCGCCGAACGTATTGACGAACCGCAGAACGGTCGCCTCCTCCGACAAAGGCAGCGCGAGCCAGATTTCCTGGACACCGTTCTCCCGGACGAACTGCGCGAACGCATCGAGCTCCGTGAATACCGGTAAGCGATGCGAAGCATTCGCGGTAACCGGGCGCAGGTCGAATACAGCCACCGGCCGGAATCCACTCGCCGGCGACTCCTCGATGTTTCGAACCACCTGTTGGCAGTGCTGAGCGTGTCCTACAACCGCGACACTGCGCAGGTTGATGCCCGCATGACGAACACTGCGCAGAAACAGATGCGTGCCGATTCGCGACGCGATCAGTGCGCCCCCCGTCATCGCGGTCCAGTACACGAACCACAGCCTGGAAATCACGTCCGAGCGATGGAGCGAGAACATCAACACGATCCCGCACGCCTGAACGACGAGCCACGCGAGCGAGATCTTCCCGCTCAACCTCAGCATCGACCGTCCCCGCCACGATTCGTACACGCCGAATACCGGAAACAGCACCAGCGTGAACGCGATCGCGAACGTGACGAGTGCGCTGTCGAAGTGCCCCTCGGAAACCGTCTGATAGCGAAATTGCGACGCAAGCAACGAGCCGGCGACGATCAACGCGATATCCACGAGTCGAGCCATCAAGCCTTGTAGACCGAACATTTCAATCTCCCGTCTGACGCCAACGATCACAGTCGAATCGGGGCATTACGCACGCCCGTACGTATCGTCGAACCGCACGATGTCGTCCTCGCCGAGATACGATCCCGATTGCACTTCGATGAGCTCGAGCGGCAACTTTCCCGGGTTCTCGAGCCGATGCGTCACACCAAGCGGAATGAAGGTGGACTCGTTTTCGCCGAGCATGAATTGCTCGTCGCCGCGGGTAACGAGCGCAGTTCCGCTCACGACGATCCAGTGCTCGGCACGGTGGTGGTGCAGCTGGAGCGACAACCGTCCGCCCGGATGCACGACGATGCGCTTCACCTGGAATCGGGCGCCGTGATCGATCGAGTCGTAGTAGCCCCACGGGCGGCGCACCTTCCGGTGCGCATCGGCTTCCGGCGCCTGTTGCGCGCGGATCCGGTTCACGAGGCCCTTCACGTCCTGGACGCGCGAGCGGTCCGCCACCAGCACCGCATCGGCGGTTTCGACCACCACCGCATTGGTCATGCCGACACATGCGACGAGCCGCCCTTCCGAATGCACGAAGCTCGAAGTCGCACCTTCGAACACGACCTTGCCGCGCCCGACGTTGCCGTCCGCATCCTTGTCGAGCGCCTCCCAAACCGCATCCCACGAGCCGAGATCCGACCAGCCCGCATCGAGCGGCACGACCACGCCCTCCACCAGGCTCGTGTCGGACACGAGGCGCTCCATCACCGCGTAGTCGATCGAATCAGACGGCGACTTGAGAAAGGCATCCTCATGCGGCCGGAAGAAAGGACCATCGTGCTTGCCGTCCACATGTGCCGCGAGGCATGCGGCGTGCATATCGGGCTGGAGCATGCGCAACGTGTCGAGCCAGACGCTCGCGCGCACGACGAAAATGCCGCTGTTCCACCAGTACGAGCCCGATTCGACGTACTGCGCCGCGAGTTCGGCGGCCGGCTTCTCGACGAATCGCTCGATGCGGTGCGCACCGGCGCCAAGGGCCTCGCCGATCTTGATGTAGCCGAACCCCGAATCGGGCCGGGTCGGCGGCACGCCAAGCGTCGCGATCGCACCGCGCCGCGCATGCTCCACCGCGAGTGCAATCGCACGATGAAACGCGGCGGTATCGGCAATGGCGTGATCGGCCGGCATCGCGACGACGATCGCGTCCTTCCCGTCCGCACTGGCGGCAGCGACTGCCAGCGTCAGTGCGGGCGCCGTATCGCGCCGGGCCGGCTCGACGATGACGCGGGCATCGAGGCCGCTGGCCCGGAGCTGCTCCGCCGTGACGAAACGATGCTCGTCGCCGCAAACGACGATGGGCGCCGACACATCCCCTGCTTCGATCGAAAAACCCGTCATGCGCTGGACGGTTGCCTGCAGCAGAGAATCCGCACCCAGTACGCCGATCAACTGCTTCGGATACTGTTCGCGCGACATGGGCCACAAGCGCGACCCCGATCCGCCCGCGAGAACGACGGGCGCGACGCTGACCTTCACGTCGACTGCGTCGCCGCGACCGGAGCCGACCGGTCCTGTTTCGCCGCGCTCTGTTTCGATGGATGCCGACATAATCTGCACTCCTATTCTCTCAGGCAATAATTCGATCTGAAAATCCGGGAATGAGCTCCGTCCCTTCGCCGAAGCTTATCCAGCCTTCTCTACAACTCCAGTTCCGTCTGGCTCGAGCGTGCCTGGAACCGGTATTCCGAGGGTGTCACGTCGAGGTGTCGCCGAAAAATTTTGGCCAGGCGATCACCGTTCCCCCACCCGCATTGCCGTGCGATCGTGCCGATCGGCAAGTCGGTTTCCATCAACATCTGCACCGTGCGCTCCAGGCGAACCCGCAGCAGAAATTCGGACGGCGTCATGCCGATTTCCTGCTTGAAATGCCGCAGGAAGTTCCGTTCGCTCATTGCAGCAACCCGCACTGCATCGCTGACGGATATGGCTCTTCCACAGTTCTTGCGCAACCAGCTCGCCGTCGCGCGGACCCGATCGGCTGGCGTGCCATTGCGCACTTCACCCTCCTGCTCCGCCGGCTCGAATGCGTCGCCCAGCGCGAGCCGCGCCACAATGCCTCGCACCGCATCGCCACCCAGGTCGCGTTCGATGAGCGCCAATGCGGCTCTTGCCGGCTCGTAGCCGCCGCGACCCACGCGCACCGCATCCACTGCATCGATCACGTGCGAGCCATTCAGCGCCGCATCGATCAACATCCTGCCTTCGCCGATCGTCTCGACCATGCCCGCCTTCGGCAGCACGATCCGCAACCAGTCGATCACCCGGGCGTCGCGCGACGCGCGACGCGCACCTTCGCCACCCGCGACGAACAGCGCATCGAATGCGTGCGCCGTGCCCGCATCGCATGCGAATGTCCGCACGCTGATGGCCGACGACCAGACGATGTTTCCACCTTTCGACGAATAGAAGCGAATGTCGTACAGCGGAAGCCCTGTCGCGCGCGGCGCATAGATTTCATTGGCTACTTCGAACACCTCGAATACCGCGCCCGCCGCAAACAACGAGAAACCGTCGAAGACGACAACGCCGATATCCCGATTCCTGCGTGACCGCTTTCCCCCAACATCTGCTGCCGCTTCATCTCCCGAATGATCGACACTCGTGTGCGTCATGGCGTGCTCTCGGACAATCAGTCCAATCAACTTCGGTCGTCGTTTTTTACTCCGTTGCGACGCATCATACCGAGGGCGCCGAATGGCGTTTAAACACTGGCCGATTCGAACAAACAGTCGTCGGATTAGTCTGCGGGAATTCCCTGATCGGCCAAATGTTGGCGGTTTTCGACTACCTCGCCGCAGCGAAACGGATGACGAAGAGCTTGCAGAAACAGCGGCGCTCGCATGACGAGCGAGTGATATCCGACGGCAGTCGTTCGGTGATCGAAGCGTCGTGGCGCGCCCCACGGGCGGTCAGGCGTTCGGCAAGATGCGCGGCACCTTCGTGCATGAATTGCGACAGCAAGCAATGTGGTGCGACATGATCATGTGCTGGCGAGTATCGCTGTGGATGCAGCAGTCGATTCGGCCCTGGAACTCGACAGTACGGTGGCGCAACGCGATCGGCGTCGTTGACGATCAGCCTGCATCGATGCGTCGTATTCGGCCACGGGTGCCGCGCAAGGCCGATTAGCCCGGATCCGCCAGCCCGGCGCCTGGCGAAACGCGCTGACGACGCGACGCAGCAATCCGCCGCCCCTTCAGTTCCTTGTATTTTTTTGTTCGAGCCGGCCGGTACTCGCTCCAGCCGCATGACGACGCTCATGCGAGCCGGGCGTCTACGACATCACCGCGCTCGCAACGAGCGACGCAATCGCCACGGGTAGCGCGAACAGCGCCGACAGCGCCATCCTTTTCAAGATTCGAGCTCGCGCCACCTCACGCGAGCCGCGGGCCCGGCGCGACTGAAATTCGAGCAGCAGCAGCCCCTGACCATGTCGTGCGCCGGCCCAAAGGCCGGACGCGGTGCTGAAGACGAGGTAGACGAGAATCCAGACGAAGCAAATCCTCGAGAAGATAAGAAGCGCGACGTTCATGGCGGCGATGCTCCGTTTTCGGCGAGATACCGCGCATCAGATGGCGCGCGGTTCGATGCCGATAGCGTACATTGCAATGCAGCATGCCGGACATGACAATTGATCCGACGATTCCGCCAACCGGTTACCGTACGTTTCCTCCGGGCGGCGCCGACGCGAAGCACCACGCGCGTGCAACAATGTTCGCACTGCTTCGTAATGTTCGAAGCCAGGCCACACGGATCGTCTTGCGGATCCACGACTCGAACGACGGCGACTGACATTCACCGTACGCGCAGCTCGACCCGTGATGAATAAAAAGGCCTGCGTGCCACACGGCACGCAGGCAAAATTCCGAGGAGAGTTCCGGGGTGAACGCGTCTCCTCGAAAGGCCAGACAAAAGCGTAACGTCGAATCGACCGTTTCAAAACGGAATGGCGGCTTCGACCACGATCATGGCCGAATGAAAATGTATTGATGCACGCGCACACGTTTCTCGACGGGCATTGCGCCGTCACGCCCGATTTGCTTCCTGCAATTGGCGGATTGCTTCGGTGTTTTGGCCGACGAGCGAAATCTCGACTGGCCATGATGAGATGCGTGCAGACGGACATTCAACGTTCGCTCATCGACGAAGCCGGCATGTCATCGTCGTGACCGAGTCGCCTCGAACGCGCAACGATGCCGATGCACTTCGACAGACTTCCAGGAGCCCATCCGCCATGCTTCCGCTGGACACTTTCTTGCGCGTCGTCGACGCAACCCCGCTCGTTGCGATCGACCTGATCATCTCGAACGGCGATGGCGCGTATCTACTCGGTCACCGTGTCAATCGTCCCGCGCAGGGTTTCTGGTTCGTGCCGGGCGGCCGGATTCGCAAGAACGAGCGTCTCGACGATGCGTTCAATCGCATCGCGCGCGACGAACTCGGATGTAGCGGTCTGGAGCGTGCCGATGCCGAACTGATCGGCATCTACGATCACCTCTACGATGACAACTTTGGCGGCGAACCGGGTATCTCGACGCACTATGTGGTGATGGGATACAAGCTCCGCGGCACGTTCGACCTCGTGTCGCTGCCGAATGCCCAGCACACTGCCTACCGATGGGCGACCGCCGACGAGATCGTCGCCGATCAAACGGTCCATTCGAATACGCGAACCTACTTCGGCACGTCCGCCTGAAATCGGGCGAGCGCTGCTCCCGCGGACAAATCGACTACCCGACGCCGGTCGTTAGCCCGGCGCGGGCATCAAAGCGACGATGTACCGTTGCGAATGTCCGAGCCGCCAACCGACGCGAACATTCTGTCCCGAGCGGCCGCGCGATACTCCGTCGGCGACATCGACAGATGCTGGCGGAACAGCTTGGCCAGCCGGTCTCCACTGCCGAGGCCGACCCGCCGCGCGACCTTGTCGGCGGGCAAATCCGTCTCGACCAGCATGGAGCATGCCTTTTCGAGCCGCACCCGCAGCACGAATTCGGTTGGCGTCACGCCGATTTCGTTCTTGAAGCGCCGCAGGAAATTCCGCTCGCTCATCGCAGCGGCCTGCGCTGCATTGGCGATCGAGATGCGATTCGCACTGTTGGCTCGAAGATGCTGAGCGGCCGCGCGAATCAATTCACTGGCTCGCGCCTCCTGCGCCCCGAACAGGACGCTCGCAAATTTCCGGTTCGCCCCCGGCATCATGTACGAAACGATCTCTTGCGCGACTTCGTAGCCGGCGTCACGCACGACGATCGACAACGCGGCCGCGAACATGCCTTCGCCATCGTCGTCGGATGGCCCCGATTCGCCCGTACCGCCAACGGCAAGCACCGCCTGCGGCACGACTTCCGGAACTTTCTGGTTCAGGCGAATCGCCGTCAGCATTTCGGCGCCGGCATTGTCGCCCTTGACCACGCGGGCGCGCTGATGGGCATGCTGCAACCAGCTGATGAACGCATCGTCGAGGCCGCTTGCCCGCCCCTGTCCACCGAGCACGAACATGGCCTGCACATTGCTCGCATCGAGCGGACGAGCCGCTTCCGTCCAGATCTGTACACCCGACGACGAACGAACGGCACCGCCGTGACTGGAATAAAGCCGCAATTCATAGCGATCGGCAAACGCGACGTTCACGCCTTCGAGCTGATTTGCAAGTTCGAATACCGCGGCCAGCCGGCCCATTTGCATGATCGAAAATCCGTCGAGCAGCAGGATGATGACGCTGTCCCGCCGACGACCGACGCTTCTTCCCCGGTCACCACTCACTCTGAACCCCGTAGTCGTTTCGTTCGGCGCTATTTGCATCATCTCGGCCTCTTAACAATTTTTTGCATTTTCTGCAGCGCATCATATGCGGCTAAATCGTCGGCCGATCCGTCGGTGTCCGATCCCGCCTCATTGTTGACGGAATCAGTCAAGGCGATGATATGGTACCAATTATTTGTTGATAATCAGGAATAGGAGTTGGCGTGACGGCACAAAGTCATGGAGATTTGATCCAGATCATTGACGAAACATTTTTACAACACAACGAGCAGCGCATGTTTCACTCCGGAAATAGAACATGCGTTCAGTTCCTTACAGATCCTTACAGCATTGGTCATAAGGAATCGACGCGTTCGCGTTGTCCGCCGCCTCGACGGCGGGCGGGGATGAGACAAAAAAATATGCGCAATGCCTCCCTCTGCGGGAGGGGATATTACCTTGCAAGCTTTACCATGCAAGCGCGATACGAAAAAATCATAGATGGCAAGCGCTTTAACGTTTGCCTATATTAAGTAAATTCTTCCAGATGCATTCGAAATATTATTTGCCGATGATAGCCGAATTTCGGTAGATAAATCCGCGCGACTGGGAATGCCCGAATATTTCGTAACATCAAACCCGACGTGCGCCACGGCCCGCGCGTCACATCACCAGGGCCATCGGTTTCCGGAACATGCGACTCTGCCGCCGGCCGATCGTGATGCTTGCCGGGTCGTCGACCGCTCGAAGGCGCATGCGGAAACTCGCGAATCGGAGATATCGCCCTGCCAATCGCTAAGGAAAACGAATTGTCACGAGTGTAATCGTACGACGTGCGCGTTGACATCCGACGCTTGGCGGCGCTCGCCTCAACCAATCACGCTCGGGAATCGAATTCCTGCCGGCATGACTTCGGTCGCGATGATTGCTCTCGCTGTGAAGCGTCGTCGAACAGGCTTTACATACACCATTCGATTGAACGGTCGACCCGCACATCGATCTCGCTCATCGTGCAGCGATTATCGGTTCGCCATCGTCTTCGAATTTTCCGGCAATTGATTCCTGCGTCTGCAACGCCCATAACCGGAATTTTCCGATGTGGCACCCAGTTTGAAAACGCCTTCCTTCCCGGATGCTGTCGCTTGCGGAACAACCATGAGTTAATACCGCAGCGCCTGTAGACAAAGCATGCAGAATGCACTGCACCCCAGCCTCGAAAATGAGCGTGTCTGCACCACCATCACTCGATGCGGTTTCCTTGCCGGTCCGACTGCGCGCACGTCTCGCTCCGGATCTTTCGATACGCCTCGGCACGGTTTCCCGAAGAGTCGGCACATACCCCGGACGATGAGGCCGCACGACGAACGAGAGTGCCGACTCCGCGCCGGCTCGCCCCGGACTCGCCAATAATAAAATCGAAAATCGCTCCAAAAAATCCATGAAGTCCGATTAAATCAAATCATTGGCGCATCACGACTATGTTATCCCGCTGCACCCTCATTTATTCATCGAAAAAATCACCCTCCCTTCTCTCCGCACACTCCACTTCGATCAAAGACATCGTCAATTCGACCAGCCTGCACGAACCGAAATGCATCACTCTCCGTTATTTTTTGGAGACACCTCGCCATTTTAATTTCGCACTAAAAATCTCTCGATGTAGTCTGCTTCCGTTCATTTGAACGCAGGCATGCTTGCAAAAGGAGAGACCATGAAACACGCATTTTTCCTGTCCTTGCGATCGCGTCGGTCGCGATGGGCGGCGTATCCCACGCGCAGTCGAGCGTGACGCTTTACGGGACGATCGACACGTCGCTCACGTACGTGCGCAACGCCGATGGCGGCAAGAACCTTTGGGCGCTCGGCAACAGCAGCGCCGGCAATCTGTCGGGCAGTCGTTGGGGGCTCAAGGGTTCGGAAGATCTCGGCGGCGGCCTGGCGGCGATCTTCCAGCTGGAAAACGGTTTCAATCCGAGTACGGGCGGCCTCGGTCAGGGCAGCCGCATTTTCGGCCGCCAGGCCTATGTCGGGTTGACCAGCAACCAGTATGGCTCGCTCACGCTCGGTCGCCAATACGATCCGCTGATCGACCTCGTGCAGCCGATTACCGCCGACAACTACTTCGGCAGCGTGTTCGCCACCGCCGGTGATGTCGACAACTACGACAACAGCTTCCGCGTCGACAACGCGGTCAAATACACGTCGCCCGTCATCGCCGGACTCCAGTTCGAGGCGATGTACTCGCTGGGCGGTGTCGCGGGCAGCACCGGCTCGAAGCAGTCGTATTCGGCCGGCGTGTCGTACGCCAACGGTCCGCTGAGTCTCGCCGGCGGCTACTTCTATGCTGCCAACGCGAATCCCGTCACGGGCAGTCGCACGACATGGTCGAGCACGTCGGACGGCACGTTCGACGGCGCAATCAATACCGGCTACCAGACGGCCCACTCCATCGGCATCGCTCGCGTGGCCGGCCAGTATGTGATCGGTGCGTTCACCGTGGGCGCCGGCTACAGCAACGCCCAATATCGACGCGACGGCGCATCGGTGTTCGCGAAGAACGAACACTACAACACCGCCCAGGGCTTCCTGAACTATCAGGCGTCCGCCGCGCTGCTCGTCGGGGTCGGCTACAGCTTCACGAAGTCGGGCGGCGACACCGCGGCGCACTACCACCAGGCATCCGTCGGTGCCGACTACAACCTGTCGAAGCGTACGGATGTCTACATGACGGCCGCTTATCAGCATGCAAGCGGGAATACCGGGGACGGTGCCGGCGGTGCGGTGCCGGCGCAGGCGTCGATCGGTTCATACGGCTACAACGGCACGAAAAAGCAGGCCCTGGTCAATCTGGGGCTGCGTCACCGGTTCTGATCGTCACTTCGGGGCGCCGACATGTCCGGCGGTCGTCCCCAAACACTCGTGACGGCCGGCGCGGCGCCCGACGAACCGGCCGTGCTCGCCGGCAACGGCCGCCTTGCCGATATCGTGGCATGACTCGACGAGCATGCATGCGGCGTTCGTGCAGGCGGTACGGGAGCCGCTCGATGCGCCGGACCTGCACGCGGTCGAGCGGCGGACCGCGTTGCTGAAACACATCGGCATCGCCAATGCGTCGAAACATACGCCGTTCAACGCCGAACCAGATATGGATATGCCCGGACCTGCATAACCGTCACCGGCGCGCCGCCGACGGCGTGAAGCGCCACACCCGCAAAACCCGCCGCATCGTCGACACCAGCGCCGCATCGTCACCCGGCGCAGCTGACGCGTCCTGCGCGACTTCCCGCTTGCGCCGTTTCGGATCGAGCCCGGTGCCGCCGCTCCGCCGCCGCGCCGCATGCCGCTCGATGATCCGCTGCAGCAGGCAGAACACGCACAGCAGCGCGCCGATCACGATCCGCGTCCACCACGAGCTCAGCGTGCCGTCGAACGTGATCAGCACCTGGATCGTGCCGAGGATGCCGACGCCGAACACCGAGCCGATCACGTACCCCACTCCGCCCGTGAGCAGCGTGCCGCCGATCACGGTCGCGGCGATCGCGTCGAGTTCCATTCCCTGCGCCTGCAGCCCGTAGCCGGACAGCACGTACAGCGTGAATACCACGCCGCCGAGCGCCGAACAGAAGCCGCTCAGCGCATACACGCCGACCTTCGTGCGCGCGACCGGCAGCCCCATCAGCAGCGCCGAGCGCTCGTTGCCGCCGATCGCATACACGTTGCGGCCGAAGCGCGTGAAATGCGCGACGTAGATCGCGGCGGCCAGCGTCGCGAGCGCGATCAGCGCGCCCGCGCTCAGCGTCCCGCCGCCGACCGGCACGCTGATGCCCGCGAGCGCATGAAAGGTCGGCTCGTTGATCGTGATCGACTGCGTCGTGATCAGGAAGCACGCGCCGCGCGCGAGAAACATCCCGGCCAGCGTGACGATGAACGGCTGCAGCCGGAAGTAGTGAATCAGCGCGCCCATCGCCGCACCGTACAGCGCGCCGAACACGAGCACGAGCGGCACGATCGCCCAGACGGGCCAGTGCCATCGTTCGGCGCCGACCGCACAGAAGATCGTTGTCAGCGCAACGACCGAGCCGACCGACAGGTCGATGCCGCCCGACACGATCACGAACGTCATCCCGATCGCGACGATCAGCAGGAATGCGTTGTCGACGAGCAGCCCGGTCAGCACCTGCATCGAGAAGAAACCCGTATACATCACGGATCCGAAGCCGAACAGCGCGGCGAACAGCACGATCGTCACGACGATCGGCAGCGTGCGCGGGTCGGCGAGCCGTGCGAGGAATCGGTTCATCGCGGCGTCGCTCCGGTGGTGGCGCGCGAACGCGCGGAAGGCAGCAGCCGCGACGCGTGCCGGACGACCAGCGCGCGCGCCGCGTCCGACTGGATCAGCGTCACGACGATCACGACCATCGCCTTTACGACGAGCGTCGCCTCCGGCGGCACGCCGATCGAATAGGTCGTGTAGGTGAGCGTCTGGATGATCAGCGCGCCGAGCACGGAGCCGGCGAGGCTGAAGCGGCCGCCGAGCAGCGACGTGCCGCCGAGCGTCACCGCGAGGATCGCGTCGAGCTCGAGCAGCAGCCCCGCGTTGTTGCCGTCGGCGCTGCGCACGTTCGAGCTGGCGAGGATGCCGGCGAGCGCCGACATCACGCCGGAGCACAGATACACGCCGAACACGACCGCCCCCGCGCGCAAGCCCACGAGCCGCGTCGCGACCGGGTTCACGCCGATCGCGCGGATGAACAGGCCGAGCGCCGTACGGTTCACCAGCAGCGCGCTCGCCGCGATCGTCGCGAGCGCGATCCAGACCGCGCACGGCACGGCCGCGAGATAGCCGCCGCCGAGTGCGAGGTAGCCGGGCGCGCCGATCGGGATGATCTGCCCGCCGGTCAGCAGCTGCGCGATGCCGCGTCCGGCGACCATCAGGATCAGCGTCGCGATGATCGGCTGCATTCCGACGAACGCGACGAGCACGCCGTTCCATGCGCCGGCGAGCAAGCCGACGCCGAGCGCGGCGGCGAGCGCCGTGCCGACTCGCGCCGGATCGCCGTCGAGCACGATCGCCGCGGCGGCGCCCGCGATCGCGACGATCGCACCGACCGAGATGTCGATCCCGCGCGTCGCGATCACGAGCGTCATGCCGAGCGACACGATCACCAGCGGCGCCGCGCGAGTCAGGATGTCGACCGGCGCGCCGAACAGGTGACCGTCGAGCAGCGCGATCGACAGGAAGCCCGGCCGATGCGCGACGTCGAGCGCGAACAGCAGCGCGAGCGTCAGCACCGGCCACACGAGCGGATGACGAAGCAAGGCACGGAGCCGCATCATGACCGGCCTCCCGCAATCAGTTGATACACGTGTTCCTCCGACGCGTCGGCACCGGTCAGTTCGGCGACCTTGCGGCGGTCGCGTAGCACCGCGATCCGGTGGCTCACGCGCACCACTTCGCTGATCTCCGACGAGATGAACAGGATCGCGAGCCCTTGCGCGCAAAGCGCGAGCACGCGCTCCATGATGTCGAATTTCGCGGCGACGTCGATGCCGCGCGTCGGCTCGTCGAGGATCAGCAGCTTCGGCTCAGTCGCGAGCCAGCGCGCGAGCAGCACCTTCTGCTGGTTGCCGCCCGACAGCAGCCCGATCGGCTGCTCCGCGTCGCGCGCCTTGATGCCGAGCCGCGCGATGTACGTCTCGGCGAGCTCGCGCTGGCGCGCACGGCTGATCAGCCGCCACCAGCCGCGCCGCGCCTGCAGCGCAAGGATGATGTTCTCGCGGATCGACAGCGCCGCGACGATGCCCTCCTTCTTGCGATCCTCCGGGCAATACGCGATCCCGTTGCGGACCGCGTCGTGCGGCGACGCGAGCCGCTTGCGCGCGCCGTCGATCTCGATCGCGCCGGTGTCGGTGCGCTCGGCCGCGAACGCGAGCCGCGCGGTCTCCGTGCGCCCCGAGCCGAGCAGCCCGGCCAGCCCGACGATTTCGCCGGGCCGCACGTCGAGATCGAGCGGGCTCATCATCCCGCGCCGGCCGACCTGCCGCATCGACAGGAACGGCGCGGCCGCATCGGCATCGCGCTGCACGGCCGCCGCGCCCGCCTGCAGCGTGCCGGACATCGGTTCGCGGCCGGTCATCTTCGCGACCAGCAGGTCGACCGGCAGGTCGCGCGCGAGGTACTCGCCCTCGCGCTCGCCGTTGCGCATCACGGTGATCCGGTCGGACACCGCGTAGGTCTGTTCGAGAAAGTGCGTGACGAACAGGATCGCGATGCCCGACGCCTTCAGCCGGCGCAGCACGTCGAACAGCCGCGCGACCTCGCCGTCGTCGAGGCTCGACGTCGGTTCGTCGAGAATCAGCACGCGCGCGTCGACCGACACGGCCCGCGCGATCGCGACCATCTGCTGCACCGCGATCGGATACGCGTCGAGCGAACGCGTGACGTCGAGCGACAGGTCGAGCTCGGCGAGCGCATCGCGTGCCCGCGCGTGGATCATCTTCCAGTCGATCGCGCCGCGCCGCATCGGCTGCCGGCCCGCGAAGATGTTCTCCGCGACCGACAGGTTCGCGCACAGGTTCACTTCCTGGTACAGCGTCTGGATCCCGGCCGCCTCGGCCTCGCGCGGCGCGGCGAAACTCACCGGCGCGCCGCCGACGCGAATCTCGCCCACGTCGTGCGCGTGCACGCCGGTCAGCACGTTGATCAGCGTCGACTTGCCGGCGCCGTTCTGGCCCATCAGCGCGTGGATCTCGCCCGGAAACAGCCGGAAGCTCACGCGCTGCAGCGCGTGGACACCCGGAAACGCCTTGTCGATGCCGATCATCTCGACCACCGGCGGACTCGTCATGGATCGCCCTCGATTCGAAGCGGCGGCCGGACGGCGTCGAACGCGCCGCCGCCCGCGTGCGCCGGGATTCAGTACTTGCGGGTCGGCAGCACCTGCGCCGCGACGCTCATCGGGAACACCGTCTCGTTCGTGACGATGCGCTTCGGCAGCTGCTTGCCGGCGACCACGTCTTTCACCGCGGTCATCAGCTGCGGGCCGAGCAGCGGGCTGCATTCGACGTCGACGTTGATCTTGCCGGCGACCATCGCCTGGAAGCCGCCCTTGGTCGCATCGAACGACACGACGCTCACGTCCTTGCCGGGCTTGATGCCGGCCTCTTCCATCGCCTGGATCGCGCCGAGCGCCATGTCGTCGTTGTGCGCGTAGACGACGTTGATCTGCTTGCCGTAAGTCTTCGCGAACGCTTCCATCACCTGCTTGCCGCCGGCGAGCGTGAAGTCGCCGCTTTGCGACGCGATCACCTTGAACTTCGGATTGTTCTTGATCACTTCGAGCAGGCCCGCGCGGCGGTCGTTGGCGGGCGCCGAGCCGACCGTGCCCTGCAGCTCGACGATGTTGACCGGGCCCGCGTCGTTCCTGTAGCGCTCTTCCAGCCAGTGGCCCGCGCGCCGCCCTTCCTCGAGGAAGTCCGAACCGATCATCGTCACGTACAGCGATGGATCCTTCACGTCGACGCCGCGATCGGTCAGGATCACCGGAATACGGGCCGCCTTCGCTTCGGTCAGCACCGGCTCCCAGCCCGACTCGACGACCGGCGAGAACGCGATCACGTCGACCTTCTGCGCGATGAACGAGCGGATCGCGCGGATCTGGTTCTCCTGCTTCTGCTGCGCGTCCGAGAATTTCAGGTTGATGCCGGCCTCCTTCGCCGCGCCCTTCACCGACACGGTGTTCGCGGTGCGCCACGCGCTTTCCGCGCCGACCTGCGAGAACCCGAGCGTGATCGCCTTTTGCTGCGCGTGCGCGCCGGTGGCCAGCACCGTCGCCGCGGCGACGATCGCGCCGGCCGCCAGCTTCCTGATGAATGTCATGGTCCGTCTCCGATGGTGTCGTTGTATGCCGCGGCGCCGGCCTGGCGCGGTGCCGTGTCGTGCTGTTGTGGTTCTGCGTGGCACGGGCGCGGTTCGGGGCGATGCGGCCCGGCCGTTGCGGCCGGCCCGAGATGTACGCCCCGGATCAGTCTAGGAACAAGTCCGATAACCTTCCAATGAAATATTGGATTGAAGCGATATCGGTCTCGGCATACGTATAAACACCTAAGCGGGCGGGGCCGCGTCGTGAAATGAACTCGGGGCAATCAACGAGAACGCCACACGGACGGTTTTTCTCCATGATCGGCCGGCGCAACGGTAACGGCATCGCTCCGAAAGCACGGCGCACGCTTCTTGCTGTCACGCTCCGAATCGCGCGAACGACAAGGAGAAGACGATGCCCGCAGCAGCGACGAGCGGAACCCGCACCGCCGATGCGCGGATCGACCGCGCGCGTCGATCGACGCATCGCAGCATGAAGACGCGCACGCCCCGCGCGGCACCTTCGGACGCAGACGTGTCCGCCGTGCCGCTGCGCCACGTCGACGACCGGCGCCCCGGCTACACGCGCCGGCGGCTGCGCAACGGCTTCGCGTACTACGCGCCGGACGGCACGCGGATCCGCGACGCCGACGAGATCGCCCGCATCAACGCGCTCGCGATTCCGCCCGCCTACACCGACGTGTGGATCTGCACGGACCCGCGCGGCCATTTGCAGGCGACGGGGCGCGACGCGCGCGGACGCAAGCAGTATCGTTATCACCCGCAGTGGCGCGCGACACGCGACGCGAACAAGTACGCACGGATGGCTGAATTCGCCCGCGCGCTGCCGCGCATCCGCGCACGCGTCGCGCGCGATCTCGCGCTGCCCGGCATGCCGCGCGCGAAGATCGTCGCGACGGTCGTCCGGCTGCTCGACACGACGCTCGCGCGGATCGGCAACGCCGAATATGCACGCGAGAACGCGTCGTACGGGCTGACGACGCTGCGCAAGCGCCACGTGACGATCGGTCCGGGACAGGTGCGGCTGCGCTTCACGGGCAAGAGCGGGATCGAGCACGACGTGACGGTCGACGACCCGCGCGTCGGCCGCATCGTGCGCCGTTGCGCGGAGCTGCCGGGACACGAGCTGTTCCAGTATCTGGACGAAGACGGCACGCGCCATTCGGTCGGCTCGTGCGACGTGAACGACTATCTGCGCGACGCAGCGGGCGCGGCATTCACGGCCAAGGATTACCGGACGTGGGCAGGCAGCGTGCAGGCGCTGGCGTTGCTGCGGCGCATCCCGCAGCAGGACGTCGCGCACGCCAGCAAGCAGATCGTCGAAACGGTGCGCACCGTCGCCGAGGTCTTGCGCAACACGCCGGCCGTGTGCCGGCGCTGCTACATTCATCCGGTGGTGCTCGATACGTTCGAGGCCGGGATGCTCGCGGCGCTGCAGGTGCGCCGCACGCCGAGGGGGCTGCGCGTCGACGAAGCGGCGTTCGCGGCGCTGCTCGAGCAGGCGGCGCGGCAAGCGGTCAAGCGATCGAACAAGTGAGGCTCACCGACGCGCCGCCCGCTGCCGCTCAACTCGCGATCGAATTCGCAATACTGCGAAAGATCAGCGGCCGCTCGTCCTCCCGCCCTGCCCGCCGCGCGAACTGCACGACCTGTTCGACCCGGCCGTGATGTTCGGACTTCGCGCAGACCGGATCGGCCTGCGCCGGGTCGCCGGCCAGCATGTATGCCTGGCAGCGGCACCCGCCGTGATCCGTGTGACGCTCGTCGCAGGTGCGGCACGGATCGCGCATCCACCCGTCGCCGCGAAACGCGTTGAATGCGTCGCTGTCGTACCAGATCTCCTTCAGCGACCGGTCGCGCACGTTCGGCAGCGCGAGGCCCGGCAACCCGCGCGCGGCATGGCACGGCAGCGCGGTGCCGTCCGGCGCGACGCCGAGGAACACCGAGCCCCAGCCGTTCATGCAGGCCTTCGGCCGCTGCTCGAAGTAGTCGGGCACGACGAACAGGATCTTGCACCGTTCGCCGACGAGCTTCCGGTAGCGATTGACCGTTTCCTCCGCTTCGCGCAGCTGTTCGGCGGTCGGCATCAGCTGGTCACGATTCAGCATCGCCCAGCCGTAGTACTGCGTGTTGGCAAGCTCGAGAAAATCCGCGCCGAGGTCGAGCGCCATCTCGATGATCTGGCCGACGTGCGGCAGGTTGTACCGGTGCAGCACGCAGTTCAGCACCATCGGATAGCCATGCGACTTGATCAGCCGCCCGACGCCGCGCTTGAGGTCGAAGGTGCGCGTGCTGGTCAGGAAGTCATTCAGCTCGCGCGTCGAATCCTGCAGCGACAGCTGGACATGATCGAGGCCGGCCGCCTTGAGCCGGCCGATGCGCGTGGCATTCAGGCCCACGCCCGACGTGATCAGGTTGGTATAGAAACCCAGCGACCGCGCGTGCTCGACCAGCACCTCCAGATCGTCGCGCTGCAGCGGTTCGCCGCCGGAAAAGCCGATCTGCGCGGCGCCGAGCGCGCGCGCGTCGCTGATCACCGTGCGCCACGCGTCGGTGTCGAGCTCCGCGCCGTGCGTCGCGAAGTCGACGGGGTTGTAGCAGAACGCGCAGTGCAGCGGACAGCGGTACGTGAGCTCGGCGAGCAGCCACAGCGGCGCGCTCGGGCGGTTCGGAGGCGGTGTCAAGTCCATGTCAGTCGAGCCAGCCGCGCAGTCGCGCATGATCGAGGAAGCGATAGACGTCCGACGCGAGATCCGACGTGCTGAACAGCCGCTCGAGCTCGTCGATGATGTCGTCGAGCTCGCGCTTGCCGTCGCAGCGCGCGAGGATCTCGCCCGCGCTCGGGTTGAGCCGGACCATGCCTTCCGGATACAGGAGCACGTACGCATCCTGGGCCGCCTCCCACTGCAGGCGGTACATGCCCCTCAGCGCGGGGCGCAGCGGCACGCCGCTGACGGCTTCGTTGGAGTTCATGCGGGGTACGCCTTTTCAATCGCGTCGAGAATCGACCACAGCACATCCAGCTTGAACGACAGGATGTCGAGCGCGCGCCGTTGCGCGTCCGGTGTCGTGAAATGGCTCAGCGTCACCGCGAGCCCGTGTTCGACGTCGCGCTGCGCGAGCGGCACGCGGCTGCGGAAATACTGCAGCCCGTCCGCCTCGATCCACGGATAGTGGGACGGCCAGCCCGCGAGCCGGTCGAGGTGGATCTGCGGCGCGAACATCTCGGTCAGCGACGAGCACACGGCCTCCTGCCACGGCGCGTGCCGCGCGAAATTGACGTAGGCGTCGACCGCGAACCGCACGCCGGGCAGCACGTGCGCGAGCGACCACAGCTCCGAGCGCTCGATGCCGACCGCCTCGCCGAGCCGCGCCCAGGCCTCGATCCCGCCTTCCTGGCCGCCGTGACCGTCGTGGTCGAGAATCCGCTCGACCCACATCCGGCGCGTGTCGCGGTCCGGGCAGTTGGACAGGATCGCCGCGTCCTTCAGCGGAATGCTGACCTGATAGTAGAAGCGGTTCGCGACCCAGCCGCGGATCTGCGCCGGCGAGCACGCGCCGGTGTTCAAGCGCCGGTTGAACGGATGATGGATGTGGTAGCGCGATTCGAGCGCGCGCAGGCGCGCCTCGAACTCCTGCGCACTCCAGGGCGTCGCGTGCAGCGCCGCGGCGGGAATCGGTGCGTTCATGGTCAGACCTCGAATTGCATGCCGTCGTGGGCGACCTCGATGCCGTGCTCGCGCAACTGCGCGCACTGCGCGGAACCGGGGTCGAGAATCGGATTCGTGTTGTTGATGTGCGTGAGGACCTTGCGCGTGTGCGCCGGCAACTGCCCCAACTGCTCGATCATCCCCGGCCGCGCCGCGTCGCCGCACTGCGCGAGATGCCCCATGTCGGCCGCGTGCTTCGACGACAGGCCGAGGTCGATCATCTCGGTGCCAGTCCAGAAGGTGCCGTCCACCAGCACGAGATCGGCGTCGCGCATCGCGGCGCGCGCGCCGTCGTCGACGTCGGCGAGCCCCGGCGCGTAGAACGCGTGTCGGCCGGTCGCCGTATCTTCGATCAGGAGTGCGATGTTGTCGCCCGGCACGCTCGCCTCGCGGCGCGGCGAATACGGCGGCGGCTTGCTGTCGACCGGCACGGCGGTGAAGCGAAGGCCGCCGGCGCCCGCGATCGCGAACGGCTGGCCCGGCGCGATCGGGTGGACGTCGACCCCGCAGTAGTGGCCGAGCAGCGGCACGAGCGGCAGCCCGGTCGACAGGTCGTCGAGCACCGGTGCGCTCGCGTACAGCGGCAGCGGCGACGTGCGCTCTCGCAGCATCAGCAGGCCCGTCACGTGATCGATCTGCGCGTCGCACAGCACGACGGCGACGATCGCGCTGTCGCGGATCGCGCGGGCGGGCTGCAGGTCGGGGGCGGCGCGCAGTTGCGCGAGGATGTCCGGCGACGCGTTCACCAGCACCCAGTCGATGCCGTCGCCGCTGACGGCGATCGACGATTGCGTGCGCGGCACGATGCCGTCGGTGCCGGCCCGCGCGCGACGGCAGTTGCCGCAGTTGCAGTTCCATTGCGGCAGCCCGCCGCCGGCGCCCGAGCCGAGTATCTTGATCTTCATCTGCGTGTGCTCCGGGTGCCGCCCGCATCGTGTCCGTCGATGCGGGCGGCACTGCGCGCGTCGATCAGCGGTTGGCGATGTACATCGTGATTTCGAAACCGAAACGCAGGTCGGTATAAGCCGGGGTGGTCCACTGCATGATGTGTCTCCTGGTTGAGTTGGTGAGTCGAACAAACCGCATCGATCGAGCGGCCGATACCCATTCAGCAAGGAGCGTGCCGGGGCCGGATTTGCGTCGCGCAGCGGTGTGCGAAGGCGTGCGGCCACCGCCGGGTGGTCACGGCACCGGAATCCTTACGATTGACCGACATAAACATTTCAGAATCCGTCGAGCGACGGTTCACGATGCGCGCGGCCTGGTGAGCAAGTGTTGAATCCTTGAACACCGGGTGTTGCAACCTGACACACCGGTGTGACAGTCGCGGCTTCCGTCAGGGTTCGTCCGGCTCCAGCGCATCCGGCCCGGCGGCCGGCATCTTGCGGTAGATCGTGTTGCGCGACACGCCGAGCGCGCGTGCGGCGGCGGACACGTTGCCGCCATGACGCGCGAGCGCGGCCGCGATCGCGGATGCGGCCACGTCCTGCAACCGCGCATCACCGGCCGTGGTCGCGTTCGCGAACGCTGGCGCCTCCGCTGCGAGCGCTGGCGGCGCAGCGGCGCCCTGCGCCGCCGCGCCACAGTCGCGCCGCACGTCGTCGAAGAAGTCGTCCGGCAAATGCTCGCAGCGGATCTCGCAGTCGTCGTCGACCATCGCGGCCGCGGTGCGCAGCAGGTTCGCGAGCTGCCGGAAGTTGCCCGGCCACGCGCAACGCTCGAACAGCGCCATCACGTCGGGCGCGACGCTCAATGGCCGGCGGCCGGGCCCCGACAGCGTCTCCCGCTGCAGCATCTTCTGGACGACCACCGCGAGGTCCGTGCGGTCGCGCAGCGGCGGCAGCCGCACGACGAGGCCGTTGAGCCGGTAGTACAGGTCCTCGCGGAAGCGGTTCTGCGCGATCATCTCGCGCAGGTCGCGGTGGGTCGCGCAGATGATCGCGATGTCGACGCCGATCGCCTTCGTCGAGCCGAGCGGATTGACGATGCGCTCCTGCAGCACGCGCAGCAGCCGCACCTGCAGCGGATACGGCATGTCGCCGATTTCGTCGAGAAACAGCGTGCCGCCGTTGGCCTGCAGCAGCTTGCCGGTCGCGCCCTTGCGGCGGGCGCCGGTAAACGCGCCCTCCTCATAGCCGAACAGTTCGGATTCGATCAGCGTCTCCGGAATCGACGCGCAGTTGACGGCGACGAACGGCCCGTCGCGGCGCGGCGAGTCGTTGTGGATCGCCTGCGCGAGCAGTTCCTTGCCGGTGCCGGTTTCGCCGGTGATCAGCACCGGAATGTCCTTGCCGATCACCTTGCGGATCTTCGCGATCACCGCCGCGACCTGTGGATCGCCGGTGTCGAGATAGCTGAGGCGCGACAGGCTCGCCGCGCCCTGCGCGGCAGGCGGCCGCGCGGCGGGCGCGGCGCCGTCGTGCACCTCGGCGGGCCGGCTGCCCTCGGCCCGCAACGCGCGCCGGAACTGCACGCGCGCGCAGACCACCGCGCCGTTGCCGAGGTTCAGCGACACGTGCGGCTCGGTGCTCGCGCGCATCCGGTCGATCAGTTGCGCGCTCGTCACGTCGAACAGCGACGCGAGCGTATGCGCGCGCAGCGCGGCAAGCGGCATCCCGAGCTGGAACTGCGCGCTGCGGTTCGCCGACAGGAAGCGGCCGTCGGCGGTGAACGCGACGATCCCTTCCATCAGCGTGCCGAGGAATTCCGGGCGGCCGTGGAACGACACCTGCAGCGTCTCCTGGAAGGTCGTCGTGAACAGGTGGTTCTCGATCATCTGCACCGACATCTTCGCGAGCGCCATCGTGTGCTGGTGATAGCTGCGGTGGTCGCCCGTCACGTCGAGCACGCCGATCGCGTCGCCGTACGGATCGAGAATCGGCACGCTCGAGCAGGTCAGGAAATGGTTCGCGGCCAGGAAGTGCTGGTCGCCGTGCACGACCATCGGACACAGCTCCGCGAGCGCGGTGCCGATCGCGTTGGTGCCCTGCCGGTTCTCGGCCCAGTTCGCGCCGGGGCGCAGCGCGACCCGTTCCGCGCGCCGCAGGAAATCGTCGTCGCCGATCGAATGCAGGATCAGCCCTTCCGCATCGGTCAGCACGATCATGCTCTGCGTATTGACGATCTGCTCGTGCAGCGTCTCCATCACGGGCATCGCATGCACGCACAGCACGCGGTTCTGCTCGCGCTTGAGCGCCAGCGCGGCGCCGGACAGCAGGTCGTAGTCGGGACGTGCCGACGCCTGCAGGCCGAACGTCTCGGACCGCTCATGGGACTTCTGGATCGTCGGCGTCGGCCAGCCGGGCGCATGCGTGGCCCGTGCGTTGGCCGTCGGATGAACGTCATCGCGCATTGTCTCCTCCGGGGATCCTTCCGGTCGTGCCGGACTCTTTGCCCTTGATGCAAGCAAACATCGGGCCACGACGGGATGCGCGCACGATCTGGTTTCGTTGCATCGCCGCGCCGACCGAAATTGAAAGGGAAATGAAATGACGGCACTGGCTTGCCGTCGATGCGGCGTGCCGCGCGCGTGGTCGACGTGATAACGTGAAACGCACGCGTGCCGCCACCCGGACGAATCCCTATCTTCATCGCCGGCGCGAATCTGGCTTCATACGGGTCGAGCGCGGCCGCATCGCGCGATTGCCTTTCCCTCTCCGTCTATACCCTGCCGACATGTCGCCATCACGCAGCCAACGCTCCGCCCTCCCCGTGCGCCGCCTGTCCCGCGATGCATGCACGATCGCGTGGACCGAAGCCGGCAACCCGCGCGGCGCGCCGGTCGTCGTGCTGCACGGCGGGCCCGGCAGCGGCAGCCGGCCGGCCGTGCTGCGCCTGTTCGACCTGACGCGCACACGCGTCGTGCTGGTCGACCAGCGCGGCGCGGGTGCATCGACGCCGCGCGGCGGCCTGCGTCACAACGACACGATGCGACTGATCGGCGATCTCGACGCGCTGCGCGCGCGGCTCGGCATCGCACGCTGGAGTGTCGTCGGCGGGTCGTGGGGCGCGGCGCTCGCGCTCGCCTACGCGGGACGGCATCCGTCGCGCGTCACCGGCGTCGTGCTGCGCGGGTTGTTCCTCACGTCGTCGCGCGAAGTGCGCGGCCTGTTCGTCGGTGCACGCGCACACGCGCCGCGGGCCTGGCAGCGCCTGACGGCCGCCGCCGGCACCGCGCGCGCCGATCGCCTGATCGCCTGCTGCGCGCGGCGTCTCCAGCCGGGCGCCGGCGCGGCACGGCAGCGCGCGGTCGCGCTCGCATGGAACGCGTATGAAGACGCGATCCTGACCGGGCGGCCGGCGCGCGGCGCGCGGCCGACGCAGGCCGCGATCGACCGGCTGGTCGACAAGTACCGGATCCAGGCGCACTACCTGCAACGCCATTGCTGGCTCGGCGAACGCCGCTTGCTGGCGCTCGCCCGGCAGGCCGCGCAAGCCGGCGTGCCGATACATGCGGTGCACGGCACGCGCGACCGCGTGTGCCCGGTCGACAACATCGATCGACTCGCGCGCGCGGTGCCGGCCGCCATCGTCGAGCGCGTGCCGGCCGGGCATCTCGCGAGCGATGCTGCGCTCGCGCGTGGCGTCGCCCGCGCGGTACGCAAGATGCTCGACGTCACGGCGGCAGCCACACCGCAACACGCCGAGCCGCCCGTTCAGTCCCACGCATAGCGCGCGCCGACCCATGCGCCGCGCGGCGCGCCCGGCCCGACGAACTGTTCGTTGACGGCATTGAGCCCGTCGAACGAATGGTTCGGACCGTTGAAGAAGTTCCGGCCGAGCATCCCGAAGCTCGCATAGCGCTTGTCGAGCAGGTTGGTGACCGACGCGAACAGCTGCAGCTGCTTCGTGACCTGCCAGGTCGTATCGAGGTCGATGAGGACATAGCCGGGCACCTTGCCGTTCACGTCCTGGTTGTTCTCGTCGCCGCGCGCGAACACGCCGCTGCGATAGGTGATGCGGGTGCCGACGGTCCACGTCGGCGTCGCCGCATAGTCGAGCCGCAGCTTCACGGTGCTCGACGGAATCCCGGGAATGCGGTCGCCGGAGCGGACGACGATGTTGCCGCGCGCGTCGGCGCTCGAATTGCTCGCGCTGCTTTCGGTCCACGTCGAGCGGTAGCTGGCGTCGACATAGCTGTAGCTGACGCCGATGCCGAGCGGCCCGAGCCGCGTATGGCCCGCGAGTTCGAAGCCTTGCCGGCGCGTCTTGCCGACGTTCTGGAAATAACCGAGCGTGCTCGCGCCGCCGTTGCTGCTGATGAACTGGATGTCGTCGTCGAGCGTCGTGCGGTAGACGGCCGCGCTCCACGTCGTCTCCTGGCCTGCCCGGCCGCGCGCGCCCAGCTCGATCGTCTTCGCGATCACGGGCTTCAGTGCCGGATCGGCGAGAAAGTCGTTCGGCAACGAGCACGGTGCGGCCGGATCGGCGCACGCGAGCTCGATCGCGGTCGGCGAGCGCATTCCTTCGTTGTACGTCGCATACGCGGTGAAGCCCGGCACCGGATTCCACGTGACGCCGACGGCCGGATTGAACCGCGCGAACGTATGGCGCGCGGTGAGCAGCGGCTGCAGGCCGCTCACGTCCTCGATCGCCGCGCGCGACACGTTGTAGCGCCCGGCCAGCGTCAGCGACCATTGCCGCGTCAGCGCGAGCGTGTCGTCGAAGTAGACGCCGTAGTTCGCGTTGCGCGTCTTCGCGCGCGTCGTCTGCGTGAAGTCGCCGATGCCGACCGTCGCGCGCGTCGCCGTGAACATCGCATCCTGCGACGATTGCTCGAACCCCGAGTTCGCGAGATCGGCGGATGCGCCCGCCACGAACTGGTTGTCCATGCCGGCGAGCTTGCCGAGCAGCGTCAGCTGCAGGTTCGCGCCGTAGCTGTCGGTCGCGATCACCGAGCGGGCGTTGGTCGCCTGCACGGTGTCGGCGGCGCCGCTGCCGTCGACGCTGCCGAAATCGTCGTTCACGTTGCTGCTGATGTTGGTGTTGCGATAGTGCCGGTAATAGACGTTGCCGCTCAACTGCACGTGGTCGCTGAACGAATGGTCGCCCGCCACGGTGACGTACGCGGCGCTGTTGCGGTTCAGGTCGGGATAGGTGTACGCCTGCGCGCGATTGTCGAGAAACGTGCGCGGAATCGTCTGCGAGCCTTGCAGCGCGTTGTCCGCGCCGCCGGCCGAGATCGACAGCGTCGTATCGGCGTCCGTGTAGCGCAGCTTGCCGAAGCCCTGCCGCACGCGGCTCGCGTTGTGATCGGCCCAGCCGTTGTCGTTCACGACGTTGCCCGTCACGTAATAGTCGAGGTGGCTGCCGACGCGTCCGCCCTGCTCGATCTGCGCGGTCTTGCGTCCCCACGATCCGATCGATACCTGTGCGGCGCCGCCCGGGCTCGTCCTACCGTTCTTCGTCGTGATCGCGAGCGCGCCGCCGAGCGTGTTGAGGCCGTAGGTCGGATTCGAACCGGGGATCAGCTGCATCGTGTCGATCGCCGCCTGCGGGATCAGGTCCCAGTTCACGACGTCGCCGAACGGCTCGTTGACACGCACGCCGTCGACGAACACCGACAGCCCCTGCGGCGTGCCGACGACCGGCGACGCGGTGAAGCCGCGGTAGTTCACGTCCGTCTGGTACGGATTGCCTTGTGCCTCGTTGATGTCGACGCTCGAGACGTTCTTCTCGAAGTAGTCGGTCAGCACGCTGTCGTGCTGGCGCGCGAGGTCCTCGCCGCGAATCGTCTGCACGTTGGCCGGCACGCGCGAGAGCGGCGTGCCGATCCCGAGCAGCGGCGTCGTGCCGACGACGACGATCGGCGCGAGCGTCGGCGCATCGGCGTTGCCGGCCGGTTCGACCTGCGCCGACGCGGGCGCGAGCCAGCCGCCGAGCATGCCGCCGAAGCACAGCGTCACGCCCGCGCGCCGTGCGGCGAAGCGGCGCTTCGCCCCATCGGTTTCCTTCATCTCCACGTCTCCTCTTTTCTTGTCGTCGCGTCGTTATATCGTTGTCCGTATCGATGGGTCGGCGGCCATCTCCGCCGCCCTCGTTCGCTTCATGGCGCCGGCCCGGCAGCGCCCTCCGCCGTCGCGATCGCGACATGCGCGACACGCGCGCGTCCGATCGACGCGATGACGCCGGCCACGGTGCCGAACGGCTCGTTGCGGTCCGCGTGCAGGCTCACGCTCGTCTGCGGGTCGTGCGCGACGCGGCGTGCCAGCACGGCTTCGACCTCGGCCGGCGCGGCCGGCGTGCCGTCGATCCGGACCGCGCCGTGCGCGTCGACGGTCACGGTGACGGTCGACGCACGCGGGTCGCGCGCGGGCGCGGCTGCCTTCGGCAGGTCGACGCGGATCGCATGCGTCATCAGCGGCGCCGCGATCATGAAGATCACCAGCAACACGAGGACGACGTCCACGAGCGGCGCCACGTTGATCTCGCCGAGCGGTTCGCCCGCGTCGGCTTCGCGCTCGTCCGTCCTCATACGGCCGCCCGGCGCACGCCCGCATTGCTTGCCGCCGGCAGCGCGGCATGCAGCGGCGCGTCGATCCGGAAGCGGCGCTGTTCGGCCAGCGCGATCAGGTCCTGCCCGAACTCGTCGAGCCCGGCCGTCACGGTCTTGAGCTGCCGCAGGAACAGGTTGTACGCCAGCACCGCCGGAATCGCGACGCCGATCCCGATCCCGGTCGCGACCAGCGCCTGGCCGATCGGCCCCGCGATCGCATCGATGCCGTTCGTGGCCGACGCCGTCATCGACTGCAACGTGTGGACGATGCCGAACACGGTGCCGAACAGCCCGACGAACGGCGCGACGTTCGCAATCGACGCGAGCACCGTGAGCCCGCGCTCGAGCGGCCGCCGTTCGCGCCGGATCGCGCGCGCGAGCGTGCGTTCGAGCAGGTCGCGGCGGTCCCACGCAACCAATGTGGCCGGGGCGTGCGGCTCGGGTGCGTCGAGATCGCGCAATGCGGCGCACACGGCGCGCTGCAGGCGCGCGTTGGAGCTGGCGGCCGCCTCGTCGTCCGTCGGCATCGACAGTGCCGCTTTGCCGCAGCCCGCGGCAAAGCGGCGGTTGCCGAGCGCGACGCGCGCATGCAGCAGCGCCTTGACGACGATCAGCGTCCAGGTGAGCGCCGACAGTACCGCAAGAAGCGCAAACGCACTGACAACCGCGTAGTGGATGTAGTCAGGCATGAAGGACTCCCTAGTTTCCGAGTTTGAACACGACCGGCACCCTGACCCAGCCGTCGATTGATTCCGTGCCGCGTTTCGCCGGCACGAAGCGCCAGTCCGTGACCGCCGCGACGGCCGCCTCGTCGAGCGCGTCGTGTCCGCTGCTCGCCGACAGCAGGACCTGGTCGGGCCGGCCGCTTGCGAGCACATGCACGTTCAGGAACGCGGTGCCTTCCCAGCCGCGCCGCTGCGCGACGTCCGGATAGTCGGGCGCGGGATTGCGCAGGTACGCAGCCGCGAACCGCGGTGCGGTGACGGGTTCGGGCGCGGTTGCCGATGGTGCGGCGGGCGCCGCGTGCGCAGGCACCGTCGCGGTATCGGCCGATGCGTGTGCGGCGGCCGGCGACGCCGGTTCCGGTACCGCCCCGGCTCGCTGCAATTCGCCGTCCGGCCGCGCCACGGCGGTTGCGGCCGGGGGCTGGCGCGAAGGACTTGTGCGATCGAGCCGACGCGGCACCGTCGGGTTCGGCCGAATCTCCCGAGGCATGACCGTTTCGCGGCGCGCATGCGAAGGCCCGTGCTCGGGAGGAACCGGTGTTGCGCGATCCGTACGGCGCTGCTCGCCCGGTTCGGCTAGCCGCGCGGATTCGCTCGCGTCCACTTCGACGGCGAGCGCACGGGCTAGCGTCGGGCGGGCAGCTGGCACCCATGCATGCCACAGCGCGACCGCGATGGCCGCATGGACGGCGAATACCGCCAGCGCGACCGTGTGCAGCGGTTCGCGTGCGCGCACGGCCTGCGACATCGCGATCGTCGCCGCATCCGCGCCGACGGGCGCGATGCCGTATGCGAGCGCAACCACGCGGCGGCGGTCGGACCTGCGATTGGCATCGAACGGCATCGGGACGGGCATGGTGGTTTCTCGCTGCGCGGAATCGTTGCCGGTTCGAACGGCAAGAAGCATGCCGATGCCCGCATCGCCCGACCGGCGCCGGTCGAAGCCGCCACGCGTCGATATGCAACCGCCGTCCTGTTGCAGTTCGTGCCACCGCTGTTGCACCTGTGTCAATTTGGATCAACGGTACGGCGCTCGCGCAGTCGTATGCGCGATCGTCGTTCGGATCGAGCGCGCCGCCGCGGGCGCGCGGTCCGTTGCATGCGTGCGTCGCACCGGGTAACGGCGCGCCATCGACTCACACAGTCGACGACGATCGCCGTCCCTGCGCCGCACCGTCATCCATTCAGGCATGCACTCGCGCACGACGGCCGCGATTGGCCGTGCGCCACGTATCGCATGCACGCGGCTCCCGTCCGCTCACGGCGTTGTCATGTTTCGCAACACTCGGCCCGCGGCTGTCCCCGAACGCAACACCCGCGGATCACCCGCGCCGCGCCGCCCGCGTCGCCGCAACGCGCGCAATCGGCCGCTGCGCCTTGCGCGGCAAGGCGCGCGCCGCAGTGGCATGCGATTTGCGTGACTGGCTGCGCACTGGACCCGGATCCCCACCCTGCCGGCCCGGCCATGTGTTGGCCGCGGTGCGACCACAATGACTCAGGAGACAACCATGAAAAAACTCTCGGCTTCGACGAGCCGACTGGCAACGATCGGCATCGCGGCGGCTGCCGCGATCGCCTTGAATCCCGGCCTGGTGGACGCTGCCGCGGATTATCCGGCCGTCACGTACCAGCGGCTCACGGATGCACAACGCGATCCGGGCTGGCTCACCTACTACCGCACGTACAGCGGCCAGGCGCATTCGCCGCTCAAGCAGATCGACGCGTCGAACGTGAAGCAGCTCACGCAGGCGTGGAGCTACAAGTTTCCGGCCGAGCTGAAACAGGGTTTCGAGGCCACGCCGATCGTCAACGGCCGCTACCTGTTCGTGACCACGCCGAAGGACAACGTGTACGCGTTCGACGCGGCCACCGGCGCGCAGCTGTGGAAATACGAACCGAAGCTCGGCGCGGAATCGTTCAAGACGGCCTGCTGCGACGTCGTGAACCGCGGCGTCGCGCTGTACGGCAAGAACGTCTACGTCGCGATGCTGAGCGGCGAGGTGGCCGCGCTCGACGCGCAGACCGGCGCGCTCGTGTGGAAGAAGCAGATGTTCGAACCGGGGCTCGGCTACGCGTTCTCGCTCGCCCCGCTCGCGCTCGACGGCGCGATCGTGGTCGGCAGCTCGGGCGGCGAATACGGCGCGCGCGGCTTCATCGCGGCACTCAGCCCGAACGACGGCACGCTGCTGTGGAAGCGCTTCACGATCCCCGGCCAGGGCGAGAAGCACGCCGATACCTGGCCCGACGGCATGCAGGCGCACGGCGGCGCGCCGGCCTGGCTGACCGGCACCTACGACGCGGCGACGCGCACGCTGTACTGGGGCGTCGGCAACCCGGGGCCGTGGCTCGCGGACCTGCGGCCGGGCGACAACCTGTACTCCGATTCGCTGCTCGCGCTGGATCCGAAGAACGGCGACCTCAAGTGGCACTACCAGTACACGAAGCACGACACCTGGGACTACGACGGCGTCAACACGCCGGTGCTCGCGACGATCAAGTACAAGGGCAAGGAACACGACGCGATCGTCCATGCCGACCGCAACGGCTACTTCCATGCGATCGACCGCGACACCGGCAAGCTGATCTATGCGGAGCCGTTCGTGAAGGCCACGTCGGTCACCGGCTACACGGAAGACGGCGCGCCGATCCAGGATCCCGCGAAGTATCCGAAGGTCGGCACGACGATCGACACGTGCCCGAGCTTCCTCGGCGGCAAGAACTGGTGGTCGATGTCGTACGACCCCGTGCGCCATCTCGCGATCGTCCCGGCGCTGCATGCATGCATGAGCCTGTCGGGCAAGTCGGTCAACTACATGGAAGGGCTGCCGTATCTCGGCGAAGGCTTCGAGATCAAGCCGGAGCCGGGCAGCGAAGGCTACGGCGAACTCCAGGCGATCGACGTGAACACCGGCAAGAAGGTGTGGAGCCACTGGAGCAAGCTGCCGTGGAACGGCGGCGTCGCGACGACCGCGAGCGGCCTCGCGTTCAGCGGCTCGCTCGACGGCCACTTGTACGCGTTCGACGTGTCGACCGGCAAGGTGCTGTGGGAGAGCCCGAAGCTCGCGAGCGGGATCATCGCGCAGCCGTCCGTCTTCGAAGTCGACGGCAAGGAGTACGTAGCAGTGCTCGCCGGCTACGGCGGCGCCAACCCGATCTGGGGCGGCCCGATGGCCAAGGCGGCGGACGACGTGCCGCGCGGCGGCACGCTGTACGTGTTCGCCCTCGACCGCGGCTGATCGACGTCCGTTCAACCGCATCGCACCCGCGCCGCCGGCGCGGGTGCCGCCTCCCTTCTCCTTTTCAACCGAGCGTACGATCATGAACCTCCGACTTTCCCGCCTCGCCGTGGCCTGTGCGCTCGCGGCAGGCACGGCGCTGACCCCGGTGCCGTCCACGGCCGCGACGGCGGTACGCGTCTGCTCGCTGCCCGGCACGCCGACGGCCGCGCTCGACAAGGCCGTCGCCCGCGAGGTGTTCCGCACGGCCGGCATCGTCGCCAGCTTTTCCGCACACGACGCGGGCGGCAGCGACGACGACGGCGTATCCGCGCACGAACTCGCCGGCATCCTCGAACGCGATTGCGACGTGCTCGCCGGCTTCCCGCGCTCGGCCATCGCCGACGCATCCGACACGAAGCTGCTGTTCTCGCAGGGCTACCTGCGCTCGGGCTACGTGAGCGTCACGCGCCGCGACGCCGGCACGCCGGCGACCGGCCGGGAAATCGTCGCGGCCACCTACGCGAGCCCCGCGCAACTGATCGCGGTTCAGCAGAAGAACGCGCGCTTCGATCTCGAGAACACGTCCGAGCAAACGATCGACGCGCTCGCCCGCGGCCGCGCGCATCGCGCGATCGTCTGGTATCCGGCGGTCGTCGCGTACCAGGCCGCGCATCCGAAACAGGCGTTCCGCATCGGCGCAACCTCGTCGCCGTATGCGGAGTGGCAGCTCACGTTCGCGTTCGCGCCGCGCTCGGCCGCGTTGCAGCAGCGGATCGACGCGGCACTCACGCAGATGAAGGACAACGGTCGGCTCGCCGCGCTGACCCGCAAGTGGGCACTGCCCGGCAGCGCGCTCGAAGCGCACGAGTCGCGCACGCCGTCGCGTTTCCTCGACGGCGCGACGGCGAGCGCAGGCCGCGCGCCCGGTAGCCTGCTGCCCGCGCGCAACGTGCCCGCAGGCGGCTTCATCCGCGTCGCCGCAAGCACCGGCGACGCCGCGCCGACGTTCGACGCCGTCCAGGTCGCACACGGCAAGGAAATCTACGGCAACGCCTGCGCGAAGTGCCACGGCGCCGACCTCGAAGGCAACACCGCGCCCGCGCTGAGCGGCCCGTCGTTCGCGCCGCTGTCGCATTCGCACCTGACGATCGGCGGCGTGTTCGGCTACATGGCGACCAACATGCCGGCGGACCAGCCCGGCAAGCTGAAGGACGAAGACTACGCGGACCTGATGGCCTTCCTGCTCGCGTCGAACGGCTACGTCGCCGGCAAGAGCAAGCTGACGGCCGATACCGCCCACGCATCGACCGCGCCGCTCGTCGCCGGTCCCGCCGCGCACAAGGACGCGAGCCAGTAACACCGGGCAAGCGGCTCCGCCACGCGATGCGGGCCGCGCCCTTCCCCACGATTTCATCTTCACCAGGAAACGACCGTGACGTACCCGACCTCCCGCAGAACCTTCATCATCCATACCATCGGCCTGTGCGCGACGCTCGCCACCTCACGCACGGCACTCGCGGCACCGCCGCTCGTCGACGAGAACGATGCCGCCGCGAAGACGCTCGGCTATCGCGCGCGTGCGTCCAGCGTCGACGCCGCGCAGTTCCCGAAATACCAGGCCGGCCAGCGCTGCGTCAACTGCCGCTTCTACAAGGGCGAAGCGGCGGACGCCGCCGGCACGTGTCCGATGTTCGGCGGCAAGCTGGTCGCCGCGGACGGCTGGTGCAACGTGTATGCGAAGCGCGCGTGACGCGTCGCGCGACGGGATGCCGGCGCGGCACGCACCGGCCCCCGTGGCCGGCATCGACGACGGCGCGCCGCCGCACGCCGTCGCGCATCTGCACGCGCTGATCGCGACCGGCCTGTCGCGCGGCTTCGTCACGCGCGGCGACATCATCGACACGCTGCCCGACGACGATGCGGGCGACAGCGGCATCGATGCGGCCGCCGCGGTGCTCGCCGAACTCGGCATCGCGGTGTGCGACAGCGCCGATACCGCGAGCGGCTGGACGCTCGACCGCTACTTCCGACCCGCGCCGCCCGCGCGTGCATGGGCCGACGGCGCCGGCACGCTCGCCGCGGCCGACCTGCTCGCGCCGCGCACGACCGACCCGGTCCGGCTGTACCTGCGCGAGATGGGCACGACGCCGCTCCTCACGCGCGACGAGGAATTCGCGTACGCGCAGCGCATCGAGCGCGGCCGCGCGGCGGCGGTCGCGGTGCTGTGCGGCGATCCCGATGCACTCGACGCGCTGGTGTCGATCCGCACCGAGATCGCCGAATGCCGGACCGCCGCATCGACCTACGTGGTCTTTCTCGCCGACGGCCCGCGCGACGATCGACCTGCGGACAGAGTCGATGCGGACGCTTCGCCCGCTTCCACCGGCGAACCCGCACGCGACGACGAGACGCCACCGGAGGATTCGGCCTGGCGCGACGCCGTCGTGGCACGGCTCGCCCGCATCGACGCGCTCGCCGGCGGCATGCGCGCGGCGCTGCTGTCGGGCGGCACCGCTTCCGCCGCGTATCGCGCGCAAGTCCGCGACGTCGCGGCGCTGCTCGGCACGGTGAGCCTGTCCGCCCGCGCACTCGAACGGATGAGCGAACCGTTGCGCAAGCGCGCATGCCGGCAGCGCGCACTGCGGGGCCGGCTCGCGCGGATGCTGGCCGACGTGGGCGTCCCGCCGTCGTTTGCGCGGTCGAGCGACGACGACCACGCGGGCTGGCTCGCGTCGTGCATCGCCGCCCATCCGGCCTGCGGGCCGACGCTGACGCGGCGCGCGGCCGAGTTCGTCGACGCACGCGCCGCGATCGTGCGCGATGCCCCGACGTCGGCGCTGCCGCCCGGCGCGACCGCGTCGCTCGATGCGCGGCTCGCTGCGATCGAGCGCGCGATGCAGCCGGCGAGGACGGGCCTGTTCGACGCGAACCTCCGGCTCGTCGTGTCGATCGCGAAGCGCTATCCCGATCGCGGGCTGCCGTTCGCCGACCTGATCCAGGAAGGCAACATCGGCCTGTTGAAGGCGATCGAGCGCTACGACTACCGGCGCGGTTTCCGCTTCTCGACCTACGCGACCTGGTGGATCCGGCAGGCGATCACGCATGCGCTCGCCGACCTCGGCCGCACGATCCGCGTGCCGACGCATACGGTCGACGCGCTGAACAAGCTGACGCGGCTCGCGCGCGAGCATCGGCAACGCGTCGGCACGGCCGCGACGCCGGCCGAACTGGCCGTCCACATGGGCGAGCCGGTCGACAAGGTGCGCGACCTGATGGCGATCGTGAAGGAGCCTGTGTCGGCGGATTTGCCGGTGTCGCCGGAAGGCGACATGACGTTCGCCGACGTCGCGCCGGACCTGTCGTCGCCGTCGCCCGAAGACGCGGCCGGCGCCGCCCAGTTGCGCCATACGATCGCTGCCGCGATCGACCGGCTGCCGCCGCGCGAGGCGACGGTCCTGCGGTTGCGCTACGGACTGCACGCGGACGAAGGCTGCTCGCTGCGCGACATCGGCCGCCAGTTGAACCTGTCCGCCGAACGCGTGCGGCAGATCGAGGCGTCGGCGCTCGCGCGGCTTCGCGCATCCGACGCGCTCGGCGTGCTCCGGTCGTTCATCGCGTAGCACGACGTTCCGGCCAGCGGCGTGCACGCCGCGCATCGTGTGCCGTGTTGACGCCTGCAACACCCGCTGCTGCATTTCGACGCAACGCGCAGGCCGGCAAGCGCACCGAGTGCCTGGTCTTTTCATGCTTTGCACTGCATATCGATCTACGCGAACCGCACTGCAACGCGCACGCACGCCGCTGCGGCCGAATACCCGCGCGACTGGCATGCAAGTTGCGTTTCAACAGTCAGGCCGCACACCAACGATTTCCACGGAGAACACCTTGACTGCCCTCGTATCGATCCTGCAGGAACACCGAATCTTCGAACCGTCGGCCGACGCACGCGAGAGCGCCAACATCTCCGGCATGCCGGCCTACCGCGCACTGGCCGCCGAGGCCGAGCAGGATTACGAAGGCTTCTGGGCGCGTCTCGCGCGCGAAGGCCTCAGCTGGCACAAGCCGTTCACGAAGGTGCTCGACGAGAGCGACGCGCCGTTCTACAAATGGTTCGACGACGGCGAACTCAACGCGTCGTACAACTGCCTCGACCGCCACGTCGAAGCCGGCAACGGCGAGCGCGTCGCCGTGATCTTCGAGGCCGACGACGGCACCGTCACGCGCGTCACCTATGCCGAGCTGCTGACACGCGTGTCGCGCTTCGCGAACGCGCTGAAGAAACGCGGGATCGGCAAGGGCGATCGCGTCATCATCTATATTCCGATGTCGATCGAAGGCATCGTCGCGGTGTCGCGGTCACGGACCTGAATTACATCGTCCACGACGCAGGTGTACCCAGCGACGCAGCGTCGTTACGCGTTGTCTCGCTCGCGCAGACCTTGACCGAAACCCTCCCTGAATACGACCACACGAATCAAACCTTCAACACGGCCGCCCTACTCGGTGACATGGGAACCGGCGGCGCATTGACCGACGTCGCGCTGGCAATCGGCCGGATCAACCACTTCGGCGGCAACGCCTTGGTCGCCGGCACGACCGACCCCGAGCACCCCGTCGCCGTCGTCGTCAGACCACCATCGAAGCTCACGCCGATCGATCCGGACCAAGACTGGTTCCGCGCACGCGGCGGCAACAACGCGTACCTCCCCTGGTGGGGACGTCGACACGACACCGACTACGGAATGCAAGGCTATTCGTGGTGATGCCAACCAGCGCGGCGGCACGTTGCGTGTCAACGTGATCGCCGCGTCGCAACAGGAGATTGAATGAAGCGATTCCGTGTATTACCCGGCTTGGCCACGCTTATGGTGTTTCTATTCACCACTGCCATGATGCGGCCGGCACGTGCCACTCCTGCCAAAGAGTCCACAAGGAATACGGCGGTGGCAGCCGAAGAACCGGCGAAGCCGTTAGTCGCACAGGTTGTCGGTCTGATTTGGTTGAATCCATTGCAGCGGAAGGATTACCCGACCGAATGGCAATTGTTGTGGACGCAGGGACTTGCAGTGCCAAACAAGAATGACGATATGGTCCGCACCGATCCGAAGTCTTTTACGACGCTGCAATCGGTAGCGGGTATCGCATACGGCAACAGAGGCACTGAAACGTTTAGAGGCTTCTATCGCAAGTACATGTTCGAGTTACCGCTTCTACTTCGGTCGCGCTACGCATCCAATCCAAAATATTTCTACACAGTGAGCCCGGCCAATCAGAAGGACTGGCATGAACTGGCGGGCATTCGTGTCGAGCTTTCCATTCCGAACCGACTTGATGCGACCGACTCGCAAACCTACTTGCAAGACTCGATCCGAAAGACGTTCTCGATTGGCAACCGGCATTTCCCGACGATGTGGAGCCGCGACACGCCTCCCGACGTGCAAATCACTCAGGGCAGTGCAAACGCCGGCTTCACCTCGCTGAACAACGCGCTGGACTACTTGCAGAAGAACCCCGACAAGACCGTATGGGCGATGAACTGGGACGCCCCGAACTTCCCGCCCACGGATGCGCAGATCAACGAGAACCTCGTCGTGCTTTTTCTCGCCGGCCCGAACTTCAACACCGAGCGCGAACCGCTCGCCTGGATCGGCAAGGCCGCGACCGGCAACACGCACGATTTTTCGCCGAAGGTCGGCACGACACGCGCCGTGCAGGCATGGAAAGCCACGATCGACGAAGCAGCACGCAACGCCGGTGTCGCGGTCACGGACCTGAATTACATCGTCCACGACGCAGGTGTACCCAGCGACGCAGCGTCGTCACGCGTTGTCTCGCTCGCGCAGACCTTGACCGAAACCCTCCCTGAATACGACCACACGAATCAGACGTTCAACACGGCAGCACTCCTCGGCGACATGGGAACCGGCAGCGCATTGACCGACGTCGCACTCGCAATCGGCCGAATCAACCACTTCGGCGGCAACGCCTTGGTCGCCGGCACGACCGACCCCGAGCACCCCGTCGCCGTCGTCGTCAGACCACCATCGAAGCTCACCCCGATCGATCCGGACAAGGACTGGTTCCGCGCACGCGGCGGCAACAACGCGTACCTCCCTTGGTGGGGACGTCGACACGACACCGACTACGGAATGCAAGGCTATTCGTGGTGATGCCAACCAGCACCGCGGCATGTGGCAAGCAAACCGCCAGTGCCGCGCGAATCATCGAGAGGACGAGTCATATGCGAGGAATCATCCGCGTAGGCGACAGCCATACCCACGGCGGCCGGGTCGAGTCCGGCGCGGAAATCAGCAAGGTCATGGGGCGCGCGGTCGCGCGCTTCGGCGACACGTGTTCGTGTCCGATCCACGGCACCTGCACGATTGCCGCCGGCGACGCTGCCTTCAACGTCGAAGGTCGGGCCGCCGCATTCGACGGTTACAAGACTTCGTGCGGCGCGACGCTCATTTCTTCCATTCCGAGCTCCGGGCACCCCTGAATGCTGAAGATACGACGCATGACCGCCGAACAGTTCCAGCTGCTGCGGCTTCAAGATACCCGGATCAAACCGTTGAACCAATGGGCCCTGCACGAGATTTTCGTGAAGGGCCGCCCACAGCGCGAGCTGGCCGCGAAACTGGGTATGAACCGCTCGGCAATGTCGCAGCTCGTTCGCAAGGCGTGGCAGCGGTATCTGGAACTACCGGGCAACGTCACGCACCTCACCACGCTCACGATTACGATCCCGACGAAATATGAGCAAGCGCTGCATGCCTGGGTGCAGGACGCGCATCGCTTATCGAATCAGCCCGATCAAGACGAGTTGACGTGATCGACGCGCCCCTCAAGACGTTCACGGAGATCCGATTCGGCGCGGGCAGGCCGGGCAACGCCCATCGGCAGCGCCCGGCCGCGCCGGCATCCGCATGAACAATTCCCGATCTTCCATCAGGTCCAGACGAAAACAAATTCCCCCATATCAAACAAAAATAAAACGTTATTCCACATCGCTCTGAATTCCCAGCCAACTTTGGATCCTTTTTCCCCGTCCACCCTCGTATCATTTCTCCCATTCCGAAGAGAAAGAACCAGAGAAGGACATGAGCGATACCACCCCGCTGCACTACCTCGACTACGCAGCCACCACCCCTGCGGACCCCCGCGTGATCGAAGCGATGACGGCCTGCCTCGGTGCCGACGGCATCTTCGGCAATCCCGCGTCGAGTTCGCACGCCGCCGGCCGGCTCGCGAAGGAAAAGGTCGAGCACGCACGCGCGCAGGTCGCCGCGCTGATCGGCGCGCAGGCCGACGAGATCGTCTGGACCTCCGGCGCCACCGAATCGAACAACCTCGCGCTGAAGGGCTACGCGGAGACCGCGACCAGCAAGCGCCACCTCGTCACGAGCCGCCTCGAACACAAGGCGATCCTCGACACGATGGCGAACCTGTCGAAGCGCGGCATGACCGCGACCTGCCTGACACCCACCGCCGACGGCGAAATCACCGTCGACGCCGTTGCCGCGGCGATCGGCCCCGATACGGGCCTCGTGTCGCTGATGCTCGTCAACAACGAACTCGGCACGCTGACCGACATCGGCGCGATCTCGCGCATCGTGCATGCGGCCGGCGCGCTGCTGCACGTCGACGCCGCGCAGGCGCTCGGCAAGACGCCGATCGACGTGCGCGCGCTCGGCATCGACCTGCTGTCGATGTCCGCGCACAAGGTGTACGGCCCCAAGGGGATCGGCGCGCTGTTCGTCCGCAGCGAGATCGCCGAGCGCATCGCGCCGCAGATCCACGGCGGCGGGCACGAGCGCGGCCTGCGCTCGGGCACGCTCGCGACGCACCAGATCGTCGGGATGGGCGTGGCGTGCGAACTGGCCGCCGAAAAACTCGAGCGCGAAGCCGCGAGGATCGCGGCACTCAGCGCACGCCTGACGGACGCGCTGCTCACGCTCGGCGACATCACGCACAACGCGGCAGCGGCACGCCGCATCCCGCACACGCTGAGCCTCACGGTGAACGTGCCGGGCTTCTTCCCGTTCATGCTCGGCGATGCGCTCGCCGTGTCGTCGACCTCCGCATGCAACTCGACCAGCGGCGCGCCGTCCCACGTGCTGACCGCGATCGGCCTCGACGAGCAAGCCGCGGGCCGCACGGTGCGGATCAGCTTCGGCCGCTTCACGACGGAACAGGACGTCGATTTCGCGATCGCGTGTTTCGCGCGCGCGCTCGAGCAATGCCGGGCCGCGGCAGCGACCGGGTTCACAGCGTCGCGACAGATCACGCCGGCGGACCTGAAAGCGATCCGCAGCGCCGGCTTTCGCGCGGTGATCTGCAACCGGCCGGACGGCGAAAGCGCCGATCAACCGGCATTCGAGGCAATCGCCGCCGCTGCGCGCGAACTGGGCCTCGACGCGCGCTATCTACCGGTCGAAAGCGACCGGATCGGCGATGCGGAAGTCGACGCGTTCGGTGCGCTGGTCGATGCGCTGCCGAAGCCGGTGCTCGCCTATTGTCGAAGCGGAAGCCGCGCCGGGATGCTGTGGAACCGGCTGACGGCGCGGCGGACGGCGACGGTCTGAGCGCGGCCCGCATGTAACGAAGCATCGCGCGCGTCCACGTTCATGCTCGAAACCGACGTTTCGACGCGTGGCCGCCCGGGCGTCGCGATCAAACGCCGAATGCAAGTCGGCGGAAAGTGCGAAGTGCGCGCGATGTGCTGCGCGCATGTCCGCTGGCACAGGCCGAGCTCGTCGATCGGGACATCATCCCGCTCGGGCCGTTTCCGGCGTCGGAGGCACGGTTTGCGCCGGGCAACGCGCAAGCCCGGCAGCCGCTACTTCGCATACTCCAGTTGCAGCGCCACCCAGTCCGACGTCGCGTCGCCGTAGCGCGCCGCGACGTCGCCGAGCACACCGGGCAGCACCGCTTCGCCACGCCGCCCGTCCGGAATCGTCACGCGCGCGTGGCCGGCATCGGCCGGTTGCGTCAGCAAGCGCAGCCCGTGCTTCGATTCGATCACGTGCGCGTCCGCCGTTGCGACGATGTCGCTGCGCCACGTCCGCGCCCACGCATCCGCGGTGAGCGCAACCGGAAGTTCGTCGAATCCGCTCGCGACAGGCAGATCGAAGGTCCGATGCCGCCAGAACGCGACGCGATTCGTCAGTGCGGTCGCCACGGCACGCGCGGTCAACCCGAACCGGCTGCCGTCGTGAACATCGCTCCATCCGTGCGCGCCGATGTTGCGTGCCGTTTCGCGCGCGGCCACCGGCCCCGCCAGCGCATTCACCAACGCAAGCGACGCGGGAATCGACGCCGACACGCCGCTCGTCGTCATCACGTTGCCGTCCATCACGTAGCGGCGATCGTCGACCCACGCCGTATCGGCAAAACGGCGACGCAGTCCGTCGCGCGAATACCAGTGCGCGGTCGCGATGCGATCGCGCAGCAGCCCGGCGTTCGCGAGCACGGCCGCGCCATCGCAGATCGCCACCATCGTGGCGCCGGCAGCGGCCTGTTTGCGCAGCCACGCGAGCACGGCCGGCCGGTCGGCACGATGCAAGGCCGGCACGATCACGACGTCCGCGCCGAGGGGCACGTCCGCGTCGAACCGGTCGAACGTCGTATCGGCCAGGATCCGCAGCGCGGGCATCAGTTCGACCGCGCCGGCGTCGGCCGACACGGCCACGACATCGGCCGCGCCCGACGTCTTCAGAATCGCGTACGGGACGATGAAATCGGTCGTCTCAGTTCCGGCATTGTCCGCGACGATCGCAACGAGCGGCCGCGTGCGGCCCGCCTTCGGTGCGTTCACGCTCAGCGTTTGCGTGACCGTTCGTGCGCCGTGCGCGGCCGACGGCCCCGACTGCCCCGACATGCACGCGCCCAGCACCGCGCATACGAGCAGCGCAACCGCCACGCGCATCGCCCCGTTTCTGTTCCGTTCCCGCATCGCCCACCCGCGTCAATCGATTGCATGTGCGGAAAATTACAAGGATCATGCACGCGGTCACAAGGACAACTCCACCGCACTTTCCGCCATGCCCCAGTCAACCGGTCCGGCACGCGACATCGTCGTCGTCGGCTTCGAAGGCGTCCAGTCACTCGACATCACCGGCCCGATGGAAGTGTTCGCGGTCGCGAACCGCCATCTTCCCGGGCATGTCCCGCGCTATCGGCTCACGCTCGCATCGCAACACGGCAACGACATCGTCACGCACGCGGGCCTGCGTCTTGCCGGCCCGACCGCGCTTGCGGCGTTGCCCGAGCCCATCGACACGATCATCGTCGCAGGCGGCAGCGAAGCGGCGCTGCGGCACGCGGCGTCGAACGCCGGCGTGCTGCCCTGGCTGCGCACGCGGATCGCGGGCACGCGGCGGATCACGAGCATCTGCACGGGCGCATTCGTGCTCGCCGCGGGCGGATGGCTGGACGGCAAGCGCGCCACCACGCACTGGAATCAGTGTGCGACGCTGCAGGCGCTTTGCCCCGACGTGCGGGTCGAGCCGGATGCGATCTACGTGAGCGATCCGCCGTTTCATACGTCGGCCGGCGTGACGGCCGGCATCGACCTGTGTCTCGCACTCGTCGAGGCCGACTGCGGCGCGCCGACCGCGCTCGCGGTCGCGCGCGAACTCGTGCTCTTCATGCACCGTCCCGGCGGACAGGCGCAGTTCAGCGTCGGTCTCGACATCCAGGCAAACGCGACGCCACCGATGCGCGCGCTGCTCACGTCGATCGCCGACGACCCGACCGGCGACCTCGGCGTCGCCGCGCTGGCCGCGCGCCTGCACATGAGCGAGCGCACGTTTGCGCGCAATTTCCTCAAGGAGGCGGGGCTCCCGCCCGCGCAATTCGTGCTGGCCGCACGCGTCGAGCGCGCGAAGGCGCTGCTGGAGCGGGCAGACTGGCCGCTCGAACGGGTCGCGCAACGTTCGGGGTTCGGCAGCGTGGATGCGCTGCAACGTGCATTCGCGAAGCGGGTCGGGATATCGCCGCGCGACTACCGTGCGCGGTTCGGACGGAAACCCGGCAAGCAGCAAGCCGAGTAGGCCGCTCCAGGTTCCCTGCCGGGCCGACTCACGGGATTGCGACACGGGGCGCGATCGACTTCAGAAAGCGATTGCGGGCCATGTCGCCCTTCAAGGGAACGCACTTTTTCCCCGACTGTCGCATTTCGACAAGTACGGATCATCCGGATCCGGTTGGATTCCTTACAAATATTCAGCCCGCCACGCGATGCCCCCGAACGGTGCACCCGTCCGGAGTTTCGCCGGATTGCCGAAATCCGATATCGCCGCGAGATTTGGCTTCATACCGTTCCGTATCGGACCGGATACGCGATCGCCATCGATGCATGACAACGCGTGCCCGCCGACGAATTCCAGGAGCGGGCCGCAGCACCGGGCCCGGGCAGCGATGACGGTCCTGCCTCGCAGGACATACGTGACGGAGCGAATATGGATGCGAATATCCAGCCTGATGCAGGTACCGACAGCGACGTAAGCCTCCTCCACAAGATGGGATATGCGCAGGAGCTGTCGAGACGCATGAACGGCTTCTCGAACTTCGCCGTGTCGTTTTCGGTGATCTGCATTCTGTCGGGCGGCATCACCGCGTTTCAACTGGCGTTCTCCGCGGCCGGCGGCGCCTCGGTCGGCCTCGGCTGGCCGCTCGGCTCGCTGTTCGCGCTGATCGTCGCGGTGTCGATGTCGCAGATCGCGTCCGCGTTTCCGACCGCCGGCGGCCTTTATCACTGGGGCGCGATCCTCGGCGGGAAGAAATGGGGGTGGATGACGGCGTGGCTCAACCTGATCGGCCTGATCTTCGTGATCGCGGCGATCAACTTCGGCACCTACGATCCGTTCTTCAAGACGCTGATCGCACCGATGTTCGGTGTCGGTCCGGACAGCCTGACGTGGTGGCATCAGACCGCGTTCATCACGGTCATCACGATTTCGCAGGCGATCCTGAACGCACGCGGCATCCGGATCGCGAGCAAGATCACCGACCTGTCCGGCTACCTGATCTTCGTCGTGACGATCGCGCTGGTCGTGTCGCTGCTGGTCTACTCGCCGGTCACGTTCGACCTGCATCGGCTCGTCACCTTCACCAACTACACGGGCGTCGACGGCGGCGCCTGGCCGAAGCAGACCACGCCGCTCGCGTTCCTGTCCGGCCTGCTGCTGGTGACCTACACGATCACCGGTTTCGACGCGTCCGCGCATACGTCGGAAGAAACGCACGACGCGGCGAAGAACGTGCCGCGCGGCATCATCGGCTCGGTGTTCTGGTCCGCGGTGTTCGGCTACGTGATGGTGTGCACGTTCGTGCTGGTCATGCCCGACCTGACCGCCGCGATGAAACAGGGCACCGGCTTCTTCGAAGCCATCCTCGCACCGATCCCGAAGACCTTGCGCGTCTGCCTCGAGCTCGCGATGTTCTTCATCAACTACGTGTGCGGGCTCGCCGCGATCATGTCGACGTCGCGGATGATGTACGCGTTCGCGCGCGACGGCGGGCTGCCGGCGTCGAAGCTGCTGCGCAGCGTGAATCACAATCACCGGACGCCCGGCCCGGCAATCTGGACGTGCGCGGTGCTCGCGATCGTCGTCACGCTGTACGGCGACGCGTTCTCGGTACTGAGCGCGGGCAGCGCCGTGTTCCTGTTCATCTCGTATGCGATGCCGATCGGTTCCGGGATGCTCGCCGAAGGGCGCACGTGGACCGAAAAGGGCCCGTTCCAGCTGGGCATCTGGTCGAAGCCGTGCGCGCTGCTCGCGCTGGTGGGCGCGTGCGTGCTCGCGTACGTCGGCATCCAGCCGCCGAACGAGAAGGTGCTCTACGTGCTCGTCGCGTTCGTGGGCGTGCTGATGGTCATCTGGTACGGGTTCGGCGTGCGCAAGTCCTTCGCCGGGCCGCCGGTGCTCAAGGACACGCGCAATGACGAGCGTATTCGCGAACTCGAAGCGAACGTCGATCCGACCGTGTGACGCGACACCGATTCGCACACAGTGCAAAAAATCCGGCTCGCGGTGTGCGAGCCGGATTTTTTTACATCGTTTCGGAACGCGCGAGGTTCAACCGCGTCGGCAGTCGAACCCGATTGCCGCGTCTCAGCCGTAGACCGGAAAACGCTGGGTCAACTCCGCGACCAGACCGCGTACGCGTTCGATCGTCGCGGCATCTTCCGGTGCTTCCAGCACGTCGGCGATCAGGTTGCCGACCTTCTCCGCTTCCGCCGTGCCGAAGCCGCGCGTCGTCATCGCCGGCGAACCGAGGCGGATGCCGCTCGTCACGAACGGCTTTTCCGGATCGTTCGGGATCGCGTTCTTGTTCACCGTGATGTGCGCAGCACCGAGTGCCGCTTCCGCTGCCTTGCCCGTGATGTTCTTCGCGCGCAGGTCCACCAGCATCACGTGGCTTTCCGTGCGGCCCGACACGATCCGCAGGCCACGCTTGACCAGCGTTTCAGCCAGCACGCGTGCGTTCTCGACGACCTTCTGCTGATATTCCTTGAACTCCGGCGACAGTGCTTCCTTGAACGCCACCGCCTTGCCGGCGATCACGTGCATCAGCGGGCCGCCCTGGATACCCGGGAAGATTGCCGAGTTGATCTGCTTCTCGTACTCGGCCTTCATCAGGATCACGCCGCCGCGCGGGCCGCGCAGGCTCTTGTGCGTCGTCGTCGTGACGAAGTCCGCGTGCGGCACCGGGTTCGGGTACACGCCCGCGGCGATCAGGCCGGCGTAGTGCGCCATGTCGACCATCAGGTACGCGCCGACCGACTTCGCGATCTTCGCCAGACGCTCGAAGTCGATCTTCAGCGCGAACGCCGATGCGCCCGCGACGATCAGCTTCGGCTTGTGCTCGTTTGCCAGCTTCTCGGCCGCGTCGTAGTCGATGTCTTCCTGTTCGTTCAGCCCGTAGCTGACGACGTTGAACCACTTGCCCGACATGTTCACCGGCGAGCCGTGCGTCAGGTGGCCACCATGCGCGAGGCTCATGCCCATGATCGTGTCGCCCGGCTTGAGCATCGCGAAGAACACGCCCTGGTTCGCCTGCGAACCCGAGTTCGGCTGCACGTTCGCGGCTTCCGCGCCGAACAGCTGCTTCACACGGTCGATCGCCAGCTGCTCGACCACGTCGACGTACTCACAGCCGCCGTAGTAGCGCTTGCCCGGATAACCTTCCGCGTACTTGTTCGTGAGCTGCGAACCCTGTGCGGCCATCACGGCCGGGCTCGTGTAGTTTTCCGACGCGATCAGCTCGATGTGATCTTCCTGGCGGCGGTTTTCCTGCTCGATCGCTGCAAAGAGTTCGGGATCGACGTTCGCGATGGTGCTTTGGGCTCTGTCAAACATACGGTTTCCGTTAAGTGTGTACAGGTTGACCGGGGCGGCCGAGTACATTGCGCTGCTGGCGGAACCAGCTCGACGTGGCGGAAGAATCCGTATGACGCGAGACGGGACAGCCACCGGCGATGCACGCAACGGCGCACAACGGCTGCCCAGGCGAACGGCAAAAACGGCGCCCCGCGCTTCACGGTGGGATGCTCCACCTTGAACCCGAAGGGTTCTATCGCCAGTCACGCAGGGGTGATGAGCGCGTTAGTTTATTGGATGCGTCATGAATAGGCAACCGCGCGGCAGCGGCCCCGAAGCAATAAGGGCCAGACTCTATGCACCCGTGCCGACGCGCTTTGGCGCCTTGCCGCGGTGCGGCAATCTCAGTAGGCTTGCGGGATACTATCCGCTACTTTGTTACCGACCAGGAGCAGCAATGATCGTGTTCGTCACAGGCGCGTCCGCCGGCTTCGGCGCCGCAATCGCCCGAGCCTTCGTCAACGGCGGCCATCGCGTCGTCGCAACCGCGCGCCGCAAGGATCGTCTCGATGCGCTCGCGGCCGAACTCGGCGAGGCACTGCTGCCGCTCGAGCTCGACGTGCGCGACCGCGCCGCAGTAGAAGCCGTGCCGGCCGCCCTTCCCGCCGAATTCGCGGCGCTCGACGTGCTCGTCAACAACGCCGGTCTCGCGCTCGGTGTCGAGCCGGCCCACAAGGCCAGCCTCGACGAGTGGCAAACCATGATCGATACGAACTGCTCGGGCCTCGTGACCGTCACGCACGCGTTGCTGCCCGGCATGATCGAGCGCGGCCGCGGCCATATCTTCAACCTCGGTTCGGTGGCCGGCACCTATCCGTATCCGGGCGGGAACGTATACGGCGCAACCAAGGCTTTCGTCAGACAATTCAGCCTGAACCTGCGCGCCGACCTGATCGGCACGCCGTTGCGCGTAACCGACATCGAGCCAGGCCTCTGCGGCGGCACGGAATTCTCGAACGTCCGCTTCCGCGGCGACGATGCGAAGGCGGCGAACGTCTACCAGAACGTCCAGCCGCTCACGGCCGAGGACATCGCCGACACGATCTACTGGATCGCGACGCGCCCCGCGCACGTCAACATCAACACGATCGAGATGATGCCGGTCGCCCAGGCTCCGGCCGGCCTCACGATCCATCGCGGCTGACACGACGGGCGCAGCCGCGGGCCCGCCTCCGGGTGGCCTGCGGCATGCTACGCCGTACTACATTCCGTTACGAATCGGTTACGAATCCGGCCTCGGCCTTCCGGTAAAATGCGCGCCATGACTCAGCCTACCCGCTCCCCGGACGCGCACTCCGGCTTCACCTGGCCGGTACGCGTGTACTACGAGGACACCGACGCAGGCGGCATCGTCTTCTATGCCAACTACCTGAAATTCTTCGAGCGCGCTCGCACCGAATGGCTGCGCGCGTGCGGCATCGACCAGCGTCGGCTCGCCGACGACACGGGCGCGATCTTCATCGTCCGCAGCACGTCGCTCGACTACCGCGCTCCGGCGCGACTCGACGACACGCTGACGATCACGAGCCGGCCCGGACGCATCGGCCGCGCCTCGGTGGAATTCACGCAGGAAGCATGGCGCGGCGATACGCTGCTCGTCGCCGGGCACATCCGCCTCGGCTGCGTCGAACAGATCGGCATCCGGCCCGCGGCGATCCCGCCGGTCGTGCTCGACGCGCTGCAACGCGGGCCCGTCATCGACGCCGGGCAGACTGCCGTACTGTCAACGAAGCTCGGATGAGCACCGTTTAGACAAGGCCCATGAACTTGCCTTCCTGAATCGATACTAAGCAAGGTTCGGCGCCAGGCCAGGCCGGCGCGCCGCGCCACACGCATACCGTGCGCCCTCGCCGGCCCCCCCCGAAGGGACGTTACTCAAACCTCTATGAACACTTCTCAAGACCTGTCGATCATTTCCCTCGTCCTCAACGCGAGCGTGCTGGCCCAGGCCGTGATGGGGCTGCTGTTGCTGCTGTCGCTGATGTCGTGGACCTTCATCTTCCGCAAGTGGTTCGCGATCCGCCGCGCACGCGCACAGACCGAACGCTTCGAAAGGGATTTCTGGTCGGGCGGCGACCTGCAGGCGCTGTATCAGAGCGCGGCCAACAACCGTCACACGATCGGCGCGCTCGAGCGGATCTTCGAATCGGGGATGCGTGAATTCCTGAAGGCGAAGGAAAAGCGCATCAGCGACCCGGGCCTCGTGCTCGACGGGGCACGCCGCGCGATGCGCGCGTCGTTCCAGCGCGAAATGGACGTACTCGAAGCGAACCTCGCGTTCCTCGCGTCGGTCGGCTCGGTCAGCCCGTACATCGGCCTGTTCGGCACCGTCTGGGGGATCATGAACTCGTTCCGCGGCCTCGCGAACGTGCAGCAGGCGACGCTCGCGAACGTCGCGCCGGGCATCGCCGAGGCGCTCGTCGCCACCGCGATCGGCCTGTTCGCCGCGATTCCGGCGGTGGTCGCGTACAACCGCTACGCGCACGACATCGACCGCCTCGCGATCCGCTTCGAGACCTTCATCGAAGAGTTCTCGAACATCCTGCAGCGCCAGGCCCAGTAAGGAGCACGCCATGGCAGGAAGCCCCATTCGATCCAGCATGCGCGGCGGCCGCTCGCGCCGCGCGATGGCCGACATCAACGTCGTGCCGTACATCGACGTGATGCTGGTGCTGCTCGTGATCTTCATGGTCACGGCACCGCTCGTCGCCCCGTCGATCATCAATCTGCCGACCGTCGGCAACGCAGCACCGCAGGAACAGACGCCCCCCGTCGTCGTCAACATCAAGGCCGACCGCACGATGAGCGTCAAGTACAAGAGCGACGCCGGCGCGACGCAGGAAGACACGATGACCAAGGCCGAGCTCGACAGCTTCATCTCGGCCCGGCAGGCCGATCATCCCAACCAGCCCGTCGTGATCGCGGCCGACAAGACCGTGCAGTACGATGCGGTCATGACCGTGATGTCGGACCTGAAGGCGCGCGGCGTCAAGCGCGTCGGCCTCCTCGTCAAATCGCAATGAACCGGCAGCAATCCACGCGCGGCAACGCCTACCCGTCTCAGCCCCCGCGCGAGCGCGGCACCTGGCGCGCGTTCGCGCTCGCCGCGCTGATGCACGTGCTGCTCGCGCTGTTCCTCTATCACGGCGTGCAGTGGCAGAACAGCACGCCGGCCGGCTCCGAGGCCGAGCTGTGGACCGAGGTGCCCGACGTCCCCGCGCCGCGGCCCGTCGTCACGCCCGCGCCGCCCGCGAAGCTCGCACCGCCCCCTCCCCCGGTCCGGGACGAGCAGGCGGACATCGCGCTGCAGCAGAAGAAACGGCAGCAGGAAGCGGCCGCGCGCGAAGCGCTGCTCGAGCAGCAGCGCCGCGCGCAGCAACTGAAGGCCCAGCAAGAGGAAACCCGGCGCGAGCAGCTCGCGGCCCAGCAGGCTGCCGCGCTCGCCGCGCAGAAGGCCGCCGAGCGCGAACGGCAGAAGCAGGCGGACAAGCTCAAGCAACAACAGCTCGTGGAGCAGCAGAAGCTCGAACAACAGAAACTCCAGCAGCAGAAACAGCAGCAACAGAAGCAGGCGCAGCTGGAAGCGCAGCAGGCAGCGAAGGCCAGGGCCGACGCGGCCGCGAAGGCGAAGGCGGAAGCCCAGGCCAAGGCGAAGGCTGAAGCGACGGCGCGCGCGAAGGCCGACGCGGCAGCGAAGGCGAAGCTCGACCGTGAGCGCAACGCGCGCCTCGCGCAGATGCAGGGCATGTCCGGCGCCGGCGAAGGTGGCGGCGAGGGCCTCGCGAAAAGCGGCACCGGCACGGGCTCCGGCGGCAATGCCGCATCGCCCGGCTATCCCGACAAGGTGCGTCGCCGCGTGAAGCCGAACATCGTCTGGGGCGGCGAGCGCGCGGGTCTGACGACCGTCGTCGCGATCCGCTGCACGCCGTCGGGCGACGTGCTCAGTGTTTCGATCCGCCGTTCGAGCGGAAATTCGGGGTGGGATCAAGCCGTGGTCAATGCGATCCAGTCGTCGGTCCCATTGCCGCCCGATTCTAACGGTCGTACCCCGTCCGACATTACGATTACCTTCAAGGCGGCGGAGTGATCGCAAATGCGCTTACACTCCGTGCGTCGCTGCCGGACGGGAACGAATCGGGTATTTTTACTGTCTCTGCGGTTGCGCAGCGATCCAAGTCACATGGGAAGCAAGAAGCATGAGTTTGATGACGAAACTAGGTTTCAGGGCACTCGTGGCCTCGTGTCTGATTGCGGCCGGCGGCGCCGCTAACGCGCAGGTCAACGTGCTGATCACCGGCGTCGGTTCGACCCAGTTCCCCATCGCCACCGCGAACTTCGCGAACGAGGCAGGCCTGCCGCAGCAGGTCACGTCGATCGTCCGCTCCGACCTCGCCCGTAGCGGCAAATTCACCAACATCGACGCGGGCAGCACGCCCGTGCCCGAGACCGCATCGGTCGATCTCGGCGCATGGAAGGCCAAGGGCGCGAATGCGTTCGTCGCCGGCAGCGTGAACCGCGAAGCGAACGGCCAGTACAAGGTGAACTTCATCCTGTACGACACCGTGAAGCAGCAAAGCCTCGGCGGCCTGTCGCTGACGGCCACCGACACCACGCTGCGCACGGCCGGCCACAAGATCGCCGACTACATCTACCAGAAGCTGCTCGGCGTGCGCGGCGTGTTCGCCACGCGCCTGTCGTACGTGATCAAGACGGGTAACCGCTACCAGCTGCAGATCTCGGATTCGGACGGCCAGAACCCGCGCATCGCGCTGTCGAGCACCGAGCCGATCATCTCGCCGTCGTGGTCGCCGAGCGGCACGAAGGTCGCGTACGTGTCGTTCGAGCGCAAGAAGCCGATCGTCTACATCCATGACCTGCCGACCGGCCGCCGCTACATCGTCTCCGACCAGAAGGGCAACAACAGCGCGCCGGCGTGGTCGCCGGACAGCAACACGCTGGCCGTTGCCCTGTCGCTGACCGGCAATACGCAAATCTATACGGTCAATGCAACCGGTGGCGGTCTGCACCGGCTCACGCAGAGCAGCTCGATCGATACCGAGCCGTTCTACTCGCCGGACGGCCGCTGGATCTATTTCACGAGCGATCGCGGCGGCGCGCCGCAGATCTACCGGATGCCGGCGCAAGGCGAAAGCGCCGGCGCGGCACAACGCGTGACCTTCACCGGCAGCTACAACACCAGCCCGCGCATCAGCCCGGACGGCAAGCTGCTCGCCTACATCTCCCGCACGGGTGGGGGGTTCAAGCTGTACGTTCAGGATCTGCAATCCGGGGCGGCGAACGCCGTCACGAATACCAATCGCGACGAATCGCCGAGCTTCGCGGCAAACGGCCAGTACCTTCTCTACGCGACCCAGTCGGGTGGTCGTAACGTGCTGGCAGCAGTGCCCTCCGACGGCAGCGCGCCGCCGCAAATCCTGTCCGTCCAGGGCGGCTCCGTTCGTGAGCCGTCGTGGGGGCCCTTCATGCAATGACCACAAGGAGAGTAACCATGATGTCGAATAAAGCTCGTCTGGCCCTGGCCGTGATGATGATCAGCGCGCTCGCAGCGTGCAAGTCGGGTGTGAAGCTCGACGACAAGGCCAACGCAGGTGCGATGAGCACGCAGCCGAGCGCCGACAACGTCGCGCAAGTGAACGTCGATCCGCTGAACGACCCGAACAGCCCGCTCGCAAAGCGCAGCATCTACTTCGACTTCGACAGCTATTCGGTGAAGGACGAGTACCAGCCGCTGATGCAGCAACACGCTCAGTACCTGAAGAGCCATCCGCAGCGTCACGTGCTGATCCAGGGCAACACCGACGAGCGCGGCACGAGCGAGTACAACCTCGCGCTGGGCCAGAAGCGTGCGGAAGCTGTCCGCCGCGCGATGGCACTGCTCGGCGTGAACGACTCGCAGATGGAAGCCGTGAGCCTCGGCAAGGAAAAGCCGCAAGCAGCGGGTCACGACGAAGCATCGTGGGCGCAGAACCGTCGCGCCGACCTCGTCTACCAACAGTAAGTAACGGAAGAGTTGCCGTATGACGCACCGTGTATCCTGGCTGCGCATCGCCGCAGCGTTCTGCGTCGTCGGCGCGGCGTGGTCGGCCGCGCCGGCGCACGCCGGCATGTTCGACGACAACGAGGCACGCCGCGCCGTGCTCGATCTGCGCAGCAAGAGCGACAACCTGTCCAGCCAGCTGTCGGCCGCCCAGCGTACGATCCTCGATCAATCCGGCCGTATCGACCAGCTGAACCAGCAGGTCGCGACGCTGCGCGGCGAGAACGAGGATCTGACGAACCGGCTGACGACGCTCGAGCGGCAGCAGAAGGAGTATTACCAGGATCTCGACACGCGGCTCAAGAAGTTCGAGCCGCAACAGGCGACGATCGATGGTGTCGAAGGCACCGTGCAGCCGGGTGAAACGGATGCGCTCAGCGCGGCGCAGCAGCAATTCCGCAACGGCAACTTCAAGGCGGCCGCGGCCTCGTTCCGCGGCTTCATCGCGAAGTACCCGCAGAGCCCGTACCAGCCGACCGCGCAGTACTGGCTCGGCAATGCGCAATACGCGCTGCGCGACTACCGCGGCTCGACCGCGACGTGGCAAGCGATCGTGAGCAAGTATCCGCAGCATCCGCGTGCCGCCGACGCGCTCGTCGCGATCGGGACGAACCAACTCGAGCAAGGCCAGAAGGCGGCCGCGAAGAAGACGTTCGAGCAGGTCGTGTCGCAGTACGCCGGATCGAACGCTGCGCAGACTGCGCAGGGCAAGATCGAGAGCATCAAATAAATTACCGTGTCGAATTGTTGACAGCCCTTCAATTCGCCGATATAATTTTTTGCTCTTCGGGTCGTTGAGCAAGTTGTCAGCGCAACGGACCGACCGGTTTCAAGAACGTGGGGTGGTAACTCAGTTGGTTAGAGTATCTGACTTTTAATCAGAGAGTCGAGGGTTCGAGTCCCTCCCACCCTACCAACTATCTTTGATAGTGCAATAAAAGCCTCCCGAGTGGAGGCTTTTTTGCGTCTGCTTCCTGCGGTATTGCGCGCTGCCGGTCTTACGTGCCCCGCTGCGCGCGCCGCCAGCGCCCCGGCGTCGTGCCGAGCACCGCGCGAAACGCCTTGCCGAACGCAGCTTCGGACTGATAGCCGACCGCCTGCCCGATCTCCGCCTGGCCGCGCTGCGTGTCCTGCAGCAGCGCGCATGCATGCATCATCCGGATCTGCGCCACGAACGCGCCCACGCTCATCCCGGCCTTCTCGCGGAAATGCCGCGCATAGGTCGCGCGCGACATCGCGGATGCCGCGCCGAGCGATTCGACCGTCCACGCTTGCGCCGGCGCCTGAAGCACGGCCTGGACCGACGGGCCGAGCCGCGCATCGGCAGCCAGCGCGAGCCAGCCGGCCGGCACGCGCGCATCGCGGCCGTACGCACGCAACGCGTACGCGAGCAATGCCTGCCCCAGCGCGTTCACGATCGCGCGCGCACCCGGCTGCGCGCTCGATGCCTCGGCACGCAGCACGCTCGTCAGCAGTTGCAGCGACGCGGGCCCCGACGCCGCGCGCAGCCCGACATGCAGCACGCGCGGCAACGTACGCATCAGCAATTCACCGGCGCCGCGCGCATAAATGAAGCGCCCGCAGAGCAGGTCGACGCTCGCATCGGCCGGATCCGCGGGATCGCGATTCGACTTGACCGGCAGCACCGCGCCGCCGGCCGCGCCCGGTTCGCGCAGCGACGCGACCGGCGGCCGCGCGCCGCCACCCCCGACATCGGACAAATCGTGCGCGTCGCCCGCCGGCAGCAGCACGAAGTCGCCGTCGGCCAGCCGCAGCGTGCGCCCGTCGGCCGTGCGCAGCCGGCACGTTCCGGACAGCAGCAGGTGAAACGCCGCCTCGCCGGGCGGCAACGGATCGTGCGGCATCGCGAACGGGCCGTCGAGCAGGCAGCGCACGTCGAGCTCGACGTGGCTGCGGCCCAGCGACAACAGTTGACTCAATGCGTCCATGAGACGTTTGCGCTAAAAATTGACACTCTAGCGTATCGAAACCCTCAACGCGAACGCTCAGAATAAGTCCTGCATCGCCCGAGATCGCGGCATCCGCCGCCTGATCCACCTCTTCTCGAAAGGACGCATCATGCTGAACTGGAACGAATACCGGAAGGAACTCACGACGCGCATCGGCGACATCGCGAAGCTCTCCCCCGACACGCTGGCCGGCTACAAGGCGCTATCCGGCGCCGGCGCCAAGACAGGCCATCTCGACGCGAAGACGCGCGAACTGATCGCGCTCGCGGTGGCCGTCACGACGCGCTGCGACGGCTGTATCGCGGTGCACACGGCCGAAGCCGCGAAGCATGGCGCAACCAAGGAGGAAGTGGCCGAGGCGCTCGGCGTCGCGATCGCGCTGAATGCGGGCGCGGCGCTCGTCTATTCGGCCCGCGTGATGGACGCGCTCGGCGAGTGACGCGCACCTGAAGGGTGCGGCGCCCGCCGCATCCTTCGCGGACGATCGCCGGCGCGGCCGGCCAGCAGGAGGACGCGCCGCGGTCGCGTACGCCGGCGCCGCGAAGTCGGCTACCATGCGCGAGAAGATTCATCGCGAAGGAGCGCTCCATGTGCCGCTGGCTCGCCTATACGGGTAATCCGATCCATCTCGAGACCGTCCTGTTTCGCGCGAAGCATTCGCTGATCGACCAGAGCCTGCATTCGGAGCTGGGCGCCACGACCACCAACGGCGACGGGTTCGGCATCGGCTGGTACGGCCGCCCCGAGGAACTGCCGTTCCGCTATCGGTCCGTGCATCCCGCATGGAACGACCGCAACCTGCGCGAAGCCGCGCGCGCGATCCGCTCGCGGATGTTCATCGCACATATCCGCGCGGCAACCGACACGCCCGTCCAGGAAACCAACTGCCATCCGTTCCGCCACGGCCGCTGGCTGTTCGCGCACAACGGGCTGATTCGCGATTTCCACAAGCTGCGCCGCGACCTGACGATGAAGGTCGACCCGGCACTGTTCCCGACGATCGAAGGGACGACCGACTCCGAGCTGATGTTCCGTCTCGCGCTGACCTTCGGCCTCGAGCAGACGCCGCTGCCGGCGCTCGAACGGATGGTCGGCATGGTCGAGGAAACCGCCGCGCGATACCGCGTTGCCGAGCCGCTCAACATGACGATCTGCGCGACGGACGGTGAGCGGATCATCGCGGTGCGCTACTCGAGCGAACGGCAATCGCGCTCGCTGTTCCACAGCACGTCGTTCAAGCATCTGCACGAACTCTATCCGCACAATCCGCGCATCGCGGAAGCGGGCGACGACGCGTTCATGGTCGTGTCGGAGCCGCTCGTCGACTTGCGCGGCGCATGGGAGGAAGTGCCGGAAAGCATGGCGATCGTCGCGCAGGGGGCGGATGTGCAGCAACGGCCGTTCAATCCGCGGCATAAGTAGGTTGAATCAGCGTTTCAACTCCTGCCGCCACGGCGAAATGTGTCCGAATCAAACCGGATTTAGCGAATAAACTGACAGGCGTGCCAACGACCACGGCGCCACCAGCCGTGACGGCAAAGCAAAAACACGGCAATGCTAAATCACGATATAAAACGAGTGATTCGCACCGACTGAATCGAGCATGGTATAGTTATCGCCGATTTAAAGTATCGCAAAAACCATCACCGCATTCGACATCAACTCCCGCTTGCCGTTTCTTTGCTGCGGTTCGCGCAAATGTTTGCGCGAGATTGCATGTCTGATGAATTGCCCGCAAGAGCACGGGAAATCGTGATACCCCGTACGCAACCGGCACCGGCCGGGTCCCGCGGCATAGAGAATTAATAGTCTTTCAACGCAGACTGTCCGGTTGGCACATGCGTCGCCCCCCGAGGAATATCCTAGAATACGCGTGCAATCCAGCCCGCCACGTCCGCCAGGCTCGCACGATTTCTTGATATTCTTCAACGCGCGTCAACCGAGGGCAGCGCGCGAACGAGAACAAGGCAGGATTCACTGCCATTAACGTAATGAGAGAGACTACATGATATTGGTTACAGGTGGCGCCGGCTTTATCGGTGCCAACTTTGTGCTTGACTGGCTGCGTCAATCGGACGAATCGGTTCTGAACGTCGACAAATTGACCTATGCGGGCAATCTCGGAACGCTAAAATCGCTGCACGGAAACCCGAAGCACGTGTTCGCGCACGCCGATATCTGCGACCGTGCAGCACTCGACGCGCTGTTCGCGGAATACAAGCCTCGGGCGGTCCTGCATTTCGCTGCGGAAAGCCACGTCGATCGCTCGATTCACGGGCCGGCGGATTTTGTTCAGACCAATGTCGTCGGGACATTTACGCTGCTCGAAGCCGCGCGCCAGTACTGGAATACGCTGCCGGAGGCGGACAAAGCCGCATTCCGTTTTCTGCACGTTTCCACGGACGAAGTATTCGGTTCGCTGTCGCCTACCGATCCGCAATTCTCCGAAACGACTCCGTACGCACCGAACAGCCCCTATTCGGCGACCAAGGCCGGTTCCGATCATCTCGTGCGCGCGTATCAGCATACGTACGGCCTGCCGACGCTGACCACGAACTGCTCGAACAACTATGGCCAGTACCAGTTCCCCGAGAAGCTCATTCCGCTGATGATCGCCAACGCGCTCGCCGGCAAGCCGCTGCCCGTGTATGGCGATGGCCAGAACGTACGAGACTGGCTGTATGTCGGCGACCACTGCAGTGCGATCCGCGAGGTACTCGCGCGCGGCCAGACCGGCGAAACGTACAACATCGGCGGGTGGAACGAGAAAACGAATCTCGAGGTCGTGCACACGCTGTGCGACCTGCTGGACGAACTGCGACCGAAATCGGCGGGCTCGTACCGCGACCAGATCACTTACGTGACCGACCGGCCGGGCCATGACCGACGCTACGCGATCGATGCGCGCAAGCTCGAGCGCGAACTCGGCTGGAAGCCCGCCGAAACGTTCGAAACCGGTCTCGCGAAAACGGTGCGCTGGTATCTCGACCATCAGGAATGGGTCGACGAAGTCGCTTCGGGCGAGTACCGCAAGTGGGTCGCAACGAACTACGCGTACCGCGCGTAAGGGGAACGGACATGGCGCGCAAGGGCATCATTCTCGCCGGCGGTTCCGGCACACGGCTCTATCCGATCACGCATTCGGTCTCGAAGCAGTTGCTTCCTGTCTACGACAAGCCGATGATCTATTACCCGCTGTCGACGCTGATGGTAGCGGGCATTCGCGACGTGCTGATCATCTCGACGCCGCAGGACACCCCGCGCTTCGAAGCCATGCTCGGCGACGGTAGCCAGTGGGGGATGAACATCCGGTATGCGGTGCAGCCGTCACCGGACGGTCTTGCGCAGGCGTTCGTCATCGGCCGCGAATTCGTGGGCAACGACCCGTCGGCGCTTATCCTCGGCGACAACATCTTCTATGGTCACGACCTGGCCAAGCAGCTCGAGCACGCAGACGCGCAGGACGCGGGCGCAACGGTGTTCGCCTATCACGTACACGATCCGGAGCGTTACGGCGTCGTCGAGTTCGACCAGCACTTCCGTGCCGTATCGATCGAAGAGAAGCCGGCCAAGCCGCGTTCGCACTACGCCGTGACCGGCCTCTACTTCTACGACAACCGCGTGTGCGACATCGCCGCCGACATCGAGCCGTCGCCGCGCGGCGAACTCGAAATCACCGACGTCAATTCCCGCTATCTCGCCGACGGCGCGTTGAACGTCGAGATCATGGGCCGCGGCTATGCATGGCTCGACACCGGCACCCACGATTCGCTGATCGAGGCCGCCAGCTTCATCGCGACGCTGCAGAAGCGGCAAGGTCTGGTCGTCGCCTGCCCCGAGGAGATCGCGTACCGCAGGCACTGGATCGATGCCGAACAGGTACAGAAGCTCGCGCAGCCGCTGTCGAAAAACGGCTACGGCAAATATTTGCTGAACATTCTTACGGATCAGGTTGCATGGCCATCACGGTAACTGCTACGGCGCTCCCCGAAGTCAAGATCGTCGAGCCGAAAGTATTCGGCGACGCGCGTGGCTATTTCTACGAGAGCTTCAACGGGCGCGAATTCGCGGCGCTCGTCGAGGCCGACGTCGAGTTCGTCCAGGACAACCACTCGCGTTCCGCGAAGGGTGTGCTGCGCGGGCTCCACTACCAGATCGAGCACGCGCAGGGCAAGCTCGTGCGCGTGGTCGAAGGCGAGGTGTTCGACGTCGCAGTCGACATCCGGCGCAGTTCGCCGAATTTCGGCAAATGGGTCGGTGTGACGCTGTCGGCCGACAACCATCGCCAGCTGTGGGTGCCGCCCGGCTTCGCGCACGGCTTCGTGGTGCTGTCGGAGTCCGCACAATTCCTCTACAAAACCACCGACTACTGGTTCCCGGAGCACGAGCGCAGCCTGCTGTGGAACGATCCGGAGATCGGCATCGAATGGCCGCTCGACGGCGAACCGCTGCTGGCCGCGAAAGACGCGGCGGGCAAGCGGCTCGCCGAAGCCGAGTGCTTCCAGTGAGGGCCGCCGTGCAAACGCCCGAACCGCGAACCATCCTGCTCACCGGCATCAACGGCCAGGTGGGATTCGAGCTGGCGCGCACGCTGCAAGGGCTCGGTAACGTGGTCGCGCTCGACCGCAACCGGCTCGACCTGTCGCGCCTCGACCAGGTGCGCGAGGTCGTGCGTGAAGTGAAGCCCGACCTGATCGTGAATCCGGCCGCGTACACGGCGGTGGATCAGGCGCAGACCGACGTCGCGCTTGCCACGCGCCTGAACGCCGAGGCGCCCGCGGTGCTGGCCGAAGAGGCGAAGCGCATCGGCGCGGCGCTGATTCACTACTCGACCGATTACGTCTTTGCCGGGACGAAGGACGGCCCGTACGTCGAGGACGATCCCGTCGATCCGCAAAACGTCTATGGCAAGACCAAGCTCGCGGGCGAACAGGCGATCGCGGCCGCCGGCTGCGCGCATCTGATCTTCCGCACGAGCTGGGTGTACGGTGCGCGCGGCAAGAACTTTCTGCTGACGATGCTGCGCCTGGGCGCCGAGCGCGACGAACTGAAGATCGTCGCGGACCAGATCGGTGCACCGACCTGGTCGAACACGATCGCAACGCTGACCGCCCATGTCGTCGCACAGGCCGCCGCCACCGGCGCGGCCGGTCGGGAAGCATGGTGGAACGCGCATTCAGGCATCTATCACCTGTGCGCGGCGGGTTCGACTTCGTGGCACGGCTTCGCCGAGGCGATTTTCCGTCTCTCGAATCTACCAAGGAAGCCTGCGGTCATGCCGATTCCCGCCAGCGCCTATCCGACACCCGCCAGCCGCCCGGCCAATTCGCGGATGTCGAACGAGAAACTGGCCGAGCACTTCGGCGTGCGCGCGCCGCATTGGGAAGCTGCGCTCGAGCTGTGCATGAAAGAAATTTAACGCGCACCGTCAGCCGCGGCGCGTGAGCCGCATGCGGACCGAAGCGAGTTCGGCGGGCAGCCGGCGCGAGCGCTGACGCGACCGCGTCAGCACGGCAAAGCCGAGCCGCTCGTACAGTTCGCGGGCACGTACATTCCGGGTCAGCACGTCGAGCACGATTTCTCGGCTGCGGTCGTCCGGCACCGCACCGGTCTCGAGCGCGTCGCGCAGCAGTGCGGTGAAGATGCCCGTGCCGCGCTGCCGCTCGTCCGTCGCGCAATGCGCGATGAGGATCTGCGCACGTTTCGGCGCCGGAATCTCCGTTTCGAGCACCAGCCCGCGCAGTAACTGGCCGATCGCGCGGCGCACGCCGAAAAAGCGCGCCAGGGCCCACACGACGTGAAGGTCGTCGAACATCGTCCGGCGCCCGTCATGGATGGCCATCACGGCTTGCACCGTGCCGTCGGCGCCGACCGCGACCCGATGCCGGCGCCATGAGAACCGGCCGTGACGCGAGCGGAACGCCTGTTGCAGGAACGCAATGCAGCGCGCGTCGCTTTCACCGAGGAAGAAGCCGAATTCGCCGACACCGGATGCGAACACGAGCGGCGCGCATGCCGCCGCATCGTCCGCGCAAGCGGCGCGAAACGGTGTCGACGCATCGGCATGCGGCGCGTCGAAGGATGGTGCGAGCGCCGCGGCGGGCATCACGTTGCCCGCCCCGCCAGGCGGGCCAGCACGGCGACGGTCCGGCTGATCTGCGCCGGCTCGTGCGTCGAGCAGATGAAGAAACGCAGGCGCGCGGCCTTCTCCTCGACGGCCGGATAGAAGATCGGCTGCACGTTGATCCCTTCGTCGAACATCGCGTTGGCCCACTGCGCGGCTTTCAGCGAACTGCCGGTGATCACCGGCACGACCGCATAGCCGGCGCTCGTGCCGGTGTCGAGCCCGGCGGCGCGCGCCTCGGTCAGGAACTGCCGGCCGCGTGCCTGCAATTGCGCCACCCGCTGCGGTTCGGCCTGCAGGCGTTCGAGCGCGGCCAGCGACGCTTCTGCGAGCGTCGGCGCGAGTCCGACGCTGTAGAGAAAGCCCGGCGCCAGATGGCGCAGCATGTCAACGAGCGGCTGGCAGCCGGCGATGAAACCACCGCAACCGGCCAGCGTCTTGCTCATCGTGCCCATCCACATGTCGACCTGGTCGGGCGCGACCGTGCAATGCTCGCGGATGCCCTTGCCCGTCGCACCGAGCACGCCGAGCGAATGCGCTTCGTCGACCAGCAGGAACGCGCCGTGGCGCGTCTTCACGTCGACGAAACGCTGCAGGTCCGGAAAATCGCCATCCATGCTGTACAGCCCTTCGATCGCGATCAGCACGTGCCGGTATTCGCGACGCACGCGCGACAGCAGTGCGTCGAGCGCCTGCCAGTCGTTGTGCGCGAAGCTCAACCGCTTCGCGCCGCTCAGCTGCGCGCCCTGCACGATGCTGTTGTGCGCGAGCGCGTCGTGGACGATCAGGTCGCCGGGGCCGAACAGCGCACCGATCACGGTCACGTTGGTCGCGTGGCCGCTCACGAACGCGACGCAATCGTCGGTCTCGTAGAACGCAGCCAGCGCGCGCTCGAGGTCGCGCTGCACCGGACGCTCGCCCGCGACCATCCGGCTCGCGGACGCCGACGTGCCATAGCGGTCGATCGCGGCCTTCGCCCGCTCGGATACGGCCGGATCGCCGGCGAGACCGAGATAGTTGTAGTTCGCGAAGTTCACGTATTCGCGACCGCCGATCTGCGTGGTCGCGCCGGCGATGCCGTCATGCACGCGGAAGAACGGCGAGTCGACGCGCAGCTTCTCGCCCATCTCGCGCATGATCCTGACCTGCTGATACTGCGGCATCGATTCGAAACGGCTGCGCGCCGACGCGACCTGTGCCGCCGGTGCAGCGGGCACACCGGGCGCCGCGACGGCTTCCGTCGCGCGCTCCAGCTGCCGTTTCAGGGCTTTCGCCGCCAGTTGCTGGCGAAGGTGTTCTCCGAGTGCCATGTCTTTGGTTCCGGGCAATCCGTGCGTTGCGTCCGCATTACGCGGACACGTCGACCCATTCGTACGCGTCGGGCGTACCTAGCAGCGCGCTGAGGAGTCTGTAGTTCATTTCGTGGGTGGGGCGATGTGCGATGACACGCCCGAGCAGCGGCGAACCCGCGAGCGCAAGGTCGCCGACGAGATCGAGCACGCGATGACGCACGAATTCATCGGGCGCACGCAGCCCGCCGATCACGTGATTGCCGATGATCGACGCCGTGCACGACGGTCGTGCGCCACGCAGGATCGGCGTGCCCGTCAGGTAACCGACCGCGATTGCCGGCACGGCCCACTTGATCCGTCCGTACGAACGCGACGACGAAATCTCGCTGGCAAACGTCCCCGGCGTGAGCTCGCCGTCCCACTGCATATCGCCGAACCCCTTGAGATCGTCGCGCACGCTGAATTCGTAGCGCTCGGCGGGCTCGACGCGCAATTCGCGCCGCGACGCACCTTCGCCGTCGGCCACGCTCACCGGTTTCAGCACCCGGAGGAAGCGCTTCGAACGCTGCAACTCGGCTCGGCCGCCGGCGGCGATCGCGTCGATCCAGGGCCGTGCGCTACCGTCGAGAATCGGCACTTCTTCCGCATCGAGTTCGACGATCGCGTGATCGATCTCACAGGTCAGCAGCGACGCGAGCAGGTGCTCGACCGTACGCACGCCCATGCCGTCGTCCGCTCGCAGCATCGTGCAGAGCGGTTGTGCACGACGCACCGCCGGGCCGGCGGCAAGCCTCCCCAGTTCATGCTCGCCGCGCATGCGGCGAAATACGATCCCGTGCCGTTCGGCCGACGGGGCTGCGGGCAGGATCCGCACCTGGACCCGGCGCCCGGTGTGCAGGCCATGTCCGGTCATCGTCACCGGCCGGGCGACCGTCCCTTCGCTGGCCCGCCATCCTTGCGGCGCTTTCACCCGGCATGCACCGGCGTCGATTTGCATGTTGCTGCCCTCTGGTTTTCGTGATCCTGATTGCGTGCGAGTGTCGCGCGCGCCTCGTCGCCCAGCCCATGCCTCGCGACCAGCGCATCGGCCAGCTCGTCCGCTGCCGCGACGTTCTCGTTGCCGCCCTGCGCATCGAGCAACTCGACGATGCGCTCGGCCAGCGTATGCACCGTCGCGCCTTCCGCGATCGCCATGATCGACAGCTTGACGCCGAAGGTCTCCTCGACGGCCATGCCGAGCTCCATGCCCATCAGCGAGTCCATCCCGAGATCCAGCACCGACCGGCCGGCATCGACGCGCTCCGGCGACATGTGCAGAATCCGCGCGATCTGGCCGCGCAGCGCCGACTCGACGAGCGCGACGGCCTCGGCCGCCGACAACGTTCGCAATTGCTCCAGCAACACGCGATCCTCGCTCGACGCCTCGGCCGCCCCACCCGTTTGCAACGCCGCGTAACGGCGCGCGTGCGCGGCCGGCATGCCGCGCGAGATGGCGCCCCAGTCGAGACGCACGACCGCTTCACCGGCGCTCCCTTGCACAAGCGCGCGTTCGAGCGCGCCCATCGCCTCGTCCGACGTGATCGACGCACCGCCGATCCGCGACTGCAACGCCTCGCGCGTGTCGGCGTTGCGCGCGAGGAAACCGACGTCCTCGATCGGCCCCCATGCCATGAACATCGCCGGCAGCCCCGCCGCGCGACGATGTGCGACCAGCGCCTCGAGGAAGCCGTTGGCGGCCACATATGCACCCTGCCCCGGATTGCCGAGATAGGTCGTCGCTGATGAGTACACGATGAAGAAATCGAGCGCACATCGCCGCGTCGCGCGATGCAGGTTCCATGCACCGGCCACCTTCGGTTCGAGCACGGCCGCAAAGCGCGCGTCATCGACGTTGCGCAGCAGACCGTCGTCGATCTGCATCGCCGAATGCAGCACACCCTTGAGCGGCGTCCCGCGACGCTCGATCTCTTCGATGAGGGTTTCCAGCGCCGCGCTGTCGGTCACGTCGCATCGTGCGACCGACACGTGCGCGCCGAGCGCGTCGCGCCAGCGATCGGCTTCGGCCTGCATCGCGGCGCCCAGTGCGCCGCCGCGACTCGCGAGTGTCAGGTGCCGTGCGCCGCGCTCGATCATCCAGCGCGCGGTCGCGAAACCCAGCCCGCCGGTGCCCCCGACGATCAGGTACGCCGCCTGCGGGTCGAGCCGCAGGGTCGGCACCGCGACGCCGCGCGTCGGTACCGGCGTGCCCGACGGATAGGTGACCAGCACCTTGCCGATCTGGCGCGCCTGCTGCATGTAGCGGAACGCTTCCTCCGCACGCGCGGCCGGGAACGCGCGGTACGGCAGCGGATGCAGCACGCCGCCCGAGAACAGGTCCATCACTTCCTCGAACAGTCGCGTCGTCAGCGACGGCAGCACGCCCATCAGCTGATCGGCGTCGATGCCGAAATAGCTGATGTTGTTGCGGAAAGGCCGCAGGCCGATCTGGCTGTTCTCGTAGAAGTCACGCTTGCCGAGTTCGAGGAAACGGCCGAATGGACGCAGCGTATCGATGCTGCGCACCATCGCTTCGCCGGCGAGCGAATTGAGCACGATGTCGACGCCTTCGCCGTGCGTGCGCGCGAGAATCTCGTCGGCGAACGCGAGGCTGCGCGAATCGAATACGCGGTCGACGCCGAGCAGGCGAATGAACTCGCGCTTCTCGTCGCTGCCGGCGGTCGCGAAGACTTCGGCGCCGAGATGCCGCGCGATCTGGATCGCCGCAATACCGACCCCGCCCGCACCGCCGTGCACCAGCACGCGCTCGCCGCGTCGCAGCCGCGCCAGTTCGCAAAGTGCGTAGTACGCCGTGAAGAACGTCGTCGGGACCGTGGCGGCCTCCTCGAACGACATCGTGTCGGGCTTGCGTGCAATCGCGGTTGCGCGCGTGACCACGCGCGTCGCGAACGATGCCGGCGCGAAACCGAGCACCACATCGCCCGGCGCAAAACCGTCGACGTCCGGGCCGACCCGGGCGACGCGCCCCGACATTTCCATGCCGATCGTCGCGCCCGCGAAGCCCGTCTCGACCGCTTCGTCGGACAGCAGCCCCATCGCATACATCACGTCGCGGAAATTGAGCCCGGTCGCCATCGGCTCGATCTCGACCTCGCCGGTGGCGAGATCGTGTGCTGGCATCGCGAACCATTCGAGGTTGCGCAACGAACCCGGCATGTCGAACGCGAGCCGTGCTCCCGGGTGGTCCGATGCAGGCGGCAGCGCGTTGTCGCGCTCGGCTGCCTGCGCGGCCGGCAGCATGCGCGGCACGTAGCGGCCCTGCGGTGCCAGCAGCACTTCCTCTTCGCCATCGTCGCCGAGCAGCGCCATCGCAAGCTGCAGCGTCGGTCGTTCGACGGCCTGATCGACGTCGATCAGACGGATCGGCAGCGTCGGATACTCGTTCGCGATCACGCGGCCGAGGCCCCACAACGTTCCGTGCTCGGGATGCGCCGACGCACCGGCCGCGAACGGCGCACCGCCGCGCGTCACGACGCACAGCCGACCGCGTTCCGACGCGCCCGCCGCATCGAGATCGCGCACGAGCGATGCCAGTGCGAGCGCGCCGTCGTGCTGCGCATGCATCACGGCCGCCCCGTCGGCCGAGTCGAGCGATGCAAGCGGCGCCACGAACACGACATGCGCCGGATGCTCTGCCGGCTGACGCGCCGACCATGCGGCGGCGTCACGCACCGATGCCGATTCGACCCGGCAACCGAGCCGCTCGAGCTCGCCCGCCAAGGAAATGCCGAACGCGTCGTCACCGTCTTGCGCGATCAACCAGTGCGCCGCGTCGCTCGTCGCCATGCGACGCGCGAGATCCGCGTCGTGCGATGCGATAGCCACCGGTTCGTCGGCGAATGGCTTGCGTGCGGCGATGAAGGTCGGCACGCCTTCGAGATCGAGGCCTTGTTCGGTATCGCGCACCACGTCGACGAGCCCGGCGCGTTCACACATCGCGACGATCGCGGCTGGCGCCAGCGTGCCGTACGCACCGGCGGACACTTCGCCGCCGGCCATGCCGAACACGATGTCGGAGAACCGGCTTCGCCGCCCTTCCGTGATGGCGACCAAGCCGCCCGGTGCGAGCCGTTCGGTGATCGCCGTCAGCGCGGCGAGCGGATCCGGGTGATCGCCCAGCATCCGGTTGACGATCACGACGTCGAACGGCGTCGTATCGCAACATTGCGCGAACAACGGCGCGTCGGTCGCAAACGCCAGCGTTCGTACCTGCGCGTGCGCTTCTGCATCGAACCCGGCGAGCTGCTGCTGCGTACCTGCCAGCAGGTATTCGCAGCGACCGGCCGGCACGTCAACGTCGAGCGGTTGCAGCACGTCGCCGCTCGCGGCACCGATCTCCAGCACACGCAAGCGCCGTGCATCCGACCACGCTGCGATCGCCTGCGTCACGCAGGCGGCGAGCAGCGCACGCGCATGCGCCCAGGTCGGCGAGGCATCGAAGAACTGCTCGACCAGACTGCGCCCGGTCGACGACAGCAGCGCGCCCTCGGACGACGCGTCGCTCAGCACGCGCGGCAACGCCGCGCCGACGTGCGCCAGCAACGTCAGTTCGGCGACATGGGCCGGCGATGCCGCCAGCACGTCGCGCCACAGCGCGTCACGCGCGGGCATCGCCGCGCAGGCTTCGTCATCGCGAACCAGACTATCGCCGTCGAAACGGGCCAGCCCGTCTTCGACGACGATCTCCGCCAGACGGGCGACCTGTTGCGGGTGCGTGCCCATCGGCAGCGCCGGCTGGGCGAAGACGCCAAGCGCATCCAGTGCGTCGAGCGCATGCAGACCGGCGAGCACGTCGAGCAGCGGCAGCATTTCGGTCAGATGCTGCGTGCGGCGCGCGTGGTCTTCGCGCGCCGCGACATGCGCGTTCGCACGCTCGACGAGCATACCCGGCTGTGGCAGTGCGGCGGCCGTGTAACCGCCCGGCAGCGGCCGCGCTTCGAGCACGTAGGCAAAGCGCGCCGGCGCGCCGTGACGGCGCCCGGCGAGATCGACGCGACGGAAGCGGCACGCGGCAAGGCGCGCGACGATCCTGCCGCTGGCATCGATGAATTCGAACGATGCGACGATCGAATGCGGGCTGCGGCGGTGAATGCGCGCCAGCACGCGACGAATCGATTCGCCGCTCAGGAAATCGACGCGGCCGATCTGGACCGGAACAAATGCCGCATGCGCATCGTCCGGTGCGGCGCCGGCCTGCCCCAGCACCGCGAACAGCGGATGGAAACCGCTGTCCATCAGCGCGGGATGCAGCAGATAGTCCGACCGCGCATACGCGTCGGCCAGGGCCGTCGGCACCTCAAGCTCGGCAAGCGCGTCGTCTCCCGACACGCACAGCGACCGCACCCAGCGGAACGCCGGGCCGTAGCTGAGGCCGATCGCCGCCGTGCCCGCATACAGCGCGTCGCCGGACAGCGCGGGACGCGATTGCAGCCGCGCGATCACGGACGCCTCCGGCATGCTGTCCGCATCGAGCGTATTGCCGCTTTCGAGCAGGCGCCCCGTCACGTTCAGGTTCCACGGGCCGTCCGTCATCCGGTCGCGCGTCTCGATCGTAAACGACGCGGTGCGCACGTCGATCGCGAACCGGAACAGCTTCGCGTGCTGCGGCTGGAACACGACCGGCATGCGGATCTCGACGTTCTCGATGGCGACGTCCTCCGTGCCGAAGAACGTGCGCGCCGCCGCGAGCGCCATTTCGACATAACCGGCACCGGGGAACGCGACGCCACCGTCGACGACGTGATCGGCGAGCATCGCCACGCGCTGTGGATCGAGCTGGTTCTCCCAGGCGAACGCATGCTCGTGCAGGCGATACCCGAGCAGCGGATGATCGACGCGGCGGTTCACGAGCCCGTAACCCTCGACGCTCGGCACCAGCCAGTAACGCTCACGCTGCCACGGATAGGTCGGCAGCGCGGCGTGCGGCGCGTCGGGCACGAAGCGGTCGAGATCGACGCGCGCGCCTTGCGCAACCGCCGACAGGACCGAATGGGCGAGCATCTCCGCGCTATCGTGCTGGCGCTTGAGCGTCGGCACGACGACGCCCGGCGCAACGCGCGCCGCAAGCGTCTGCTTCACGTAGGTGCGCAGGATCGCGTGCGGCGCGATCTCGACGAACACGCGCACGCGATCGTCGGCCAGACGGGAAATTGCGTCGCCGAAACGAACCGGCTCGCGAATGTTGCGCCACCAATAGCCCGCGTCGAGCGCGGTGCCCGACAGCGTGTCGCCGGTCACCGTCGACACGAATCGCGTATGCGTCTCGCGCGGCGCGAGATCGGCCAGCCCGTCGCGCACGACCGGCTCGATCGCGTCCATGCGGCTGCTGTGGAACGCGTAATCGAGGTCGAGCATCTGGTAGAAATGGCCCGCGTCCGCAAGCGCCGCGCCGATTGCTTCCAGCGCAGCTTGCGAACCGGCGAGCGTCACTGACTCGGGGCTGTTGGTGCCGGCAATTTCGATGGCGGCGCCGAGTTCGAGACGCGCGATCCAGTCGCGCGCCGCGGCTTCGCCGATGCCGGCCGCCGCCATCCTGCCTGCGCCACGCGTGAGACCCTGTGCCCCGCTGCGGATCCGGATCACGCGCACGGCTTCGGCGAGCGTGAGTGCACCCGACGCCCAGGCCGCGGCGATCTCGCCGACACTGTGGCCGACCGCCGCGTCGAAGCGGATGCCGCGCGCGGTCAGCACACGCGTGATGCCGACCTGCATCGCGAACAGCAGCGGCTGCGCGTTCTCGGTCGCGGCAAGCCATGCGGCGTCGACGCCTTCGCGCATGACTTCGACGAGCGACGCGTTGCCGTCTGCACGCCAGAGCGCATCGACTTCGTCGAGTGCCGCGCGAAACACGGCGTCCTCGCCATAGAGCCGCTTGCCCATCCCGGCCCATTGACTGCCGTTGCCCGCATAAACGAACGCGACCGGCGCGTCGCCTTCGACGGCCTGCCCCTGCACCGCGCACGCCGGCAGCCCGCGCGCCGACGGCTCGGCAAGTGCGGCGAGCGCGGCCAGCCCTTCGGCCCGATCTGCCGGCGCGATGACCGCGCGATGCTCGAGCCACTGGCGACGCCGTGCGGCGGCAGCCGCGAGTGCGGCCCAGTCGGCACCCGACTGCAGACGTGCGAGATAGCGCGCAGCGACGGCCGCCAGCGCAGCCGGTGAACGTGCGGTGAGGACGAGCGGCGGCAACGGTGCATCGATCCTTGCCGCCGACTGTGCGGTGGGCGCGGGTGCCGCTGCTTCGGTGATGACGACGTGCGCATTCGTGCCGCCAAAGCCGAACGAGTTGATGCCGATCGTCAGCGGGGCTTCGCCGCGCTCGAGCGGCGTGAACCGATCGACCACGCGCAAGCGGCCGCCATCGAAATCGATGCCGGGATTCGGCGTATCGAAATGCAGCGAGCGCGGCACCGCACGATGCTTCAGGCACAGCACCGCCTTCAGCAGGCCCGCCATTCCCGATGCCGTTTCGAGGTGCCCGATATTGGTCTTGACCGAACCGATCAGCAGCGGATCGGATTCGGGCCGGCCGCCCGACACCGCATCGATCAACGCACGCGCCTCGATCGGATCGCCGACCGCCGTGCCCGTTCCGTGTGCCTCGAGATACGCGAGCGTGCGCGGATCGATGCCAGCGCGCCGATACACGGCGCGCAGCAGGTCCGCCTGCGTCGCCGCGGCCGGCACGTTGATGCCGCCATGCGAATGGCCATCCGAATTCACGCCCGATCCGGCGATGACCGCGTGGATCGTATCGCCGTCGGCCAGCGCCTGATCGAGCGGCTTGAGCAGCACGAACGCACCGCCCTCGGCACGCACGTAGCCGTCGCCGGTCGCGTCGAACGCACGGCAGCGGCCGCGCGGCGACAGCATCGACGCCTTCGAGAAACTGACGAATCCGAACGGGTGCAGCAGCAGGTTCACGCCGCCGGCCAGCGCCATCGCGGTCTCGCCCGACTGCAGCGCCCGGACCGCCTGATGGAGCGCGACGAGCGAAGACGAGCATGCGGTGTCGACCGACATGCTCGGGCCGCGCAGGTCGAACAGGTAGGACACGCGGTTCGACGCAATGCTGAGCGTGTTGCCGGTTGCCGAATACGGATCGATCGTGTTCATGTCGTCCATATTGCGGTTGCCGTAATCCATGCCCGCCACACCGACGAACACGCCGCAGTCGCGGCCGCGCATCGCAGCCGGACGCACGCCGGCGTCCTCGAACGCCTCCCACGCGAGTTCGAGCAGCAGCCGCTGCTGCGGATCCATTTGCGCGGCCTCGCGCGGCGAGATGCCGAAGAATTCGGCGTCGAAGCCCGCGACGTCATCGACGACGCCCGCCGCGAACGTGTAGCTCTTTCCCGGCTCGCGCTTCGACGGGTGCTGGTAGAACGCCGTACCGAAACGGTCCGGTGGGATGGCGGTCACGGCGTCGCGTTCGTCACACAGCAGTTGCCAGAAGTCGTCCGGTCCCTCGACCCCACCGGGAAAGCGGCACGCTATCCCAATAATTGCAATTCGTTTTTCCATCATCACGCCGGCGTCTGCAGCATCCCGGTCGGCGAAGCGGCGCGCGTGCAATCGACGTGCACCATCGCGCGCTGTATCGCGGCACCGAGACTCTCGACGCGAACGTTTCGTTGCTCGCCGAAATCGTTCGCGAAGTTGCGCCAAATAAAGTAGTCGCTATTGGTCGGTTCGGTTCCGAGCGCGTCGAACACCGAAGTCAAAGCAGGAACGTGATCGCCGTAAAAGCACAGCACGGTCGGTCGTTCCCGCATGCGGAGATAATCAGTCAGCTTGCCGATCATGCCGTCGGCATTCTCGACATGTCGAAGATAGGCGGTCAGGTCGCGCCAGCGCGCGTCGTCGCCGAGCGTATGCCGCGATTCGGACTCACCCGGCCTGACCGATTCCAGATGCAGCGGGCCATGGTTTTCCATCGTGATCGCAAATGCGAATACCGGCCTGTCGCCGTGCGCCTGGAGGGCCGCGATGATCGCATCGGCCACCGGACCGTCGCCGATATACGGCCCGATTCGCGTCGCATCGCCGAAATCCCGAATGTCCAGAAAGCGGTCGAAATGCATGAACCGGAATGCCCGGTCGCGCCCGAAGAAGTCGGCGTGATACGGATGAATCGCGAGCGTGCGATATCCGCCTTGCTTGAACCAGCCCGCCAGCGACGCGCACGCGCGGCGCACGTACATGTACGGATAAAAGCGCGAATAGCCGAGCGCCGCCGACGGCAAACCCGTCAGCATCGCGAATTCGCTGCGCATCGTATTCGCGCCCCAGGCGGGAACGTCCAGGCTGCCCTGCATGAATGCTTCGCTGCGGGCGCGATCGAGATTCGCGTAAGGCTCCGACAGCACGCTTGCGCCGAGACGGCGCGCGTCGAAATAGGATTCGCTCTGGATGACGATCACGTCCGGCGTGCTGTCCGGACGGCCGCCGGAGAATGGCCCGGCATCGACCGCGCGAAAGAACGCATTGCGTTCCGCGCGCCGCAGCCCGTTGACGAGGTAAGCGACGAATGTCGCGAAGAACCCCGTGCGGCGCTGGTCCGCCATCGGGTCGAGCGTCAGCGGCATGCGACGCGACAGCGCGACGCAAACCGGCACGCAAGCGGCCGCGATCAGTGCAGCGGCGCTACGCGCCGTCGAGCCGGCCGATTGTTCGAGCAGAAACCCGGCCGTCGCGACCTCAACGGCGGCAGCGATGCCGAGCACCTTGCTGGCACTCAGAAACGGCAGATAGAGACGCGGATGTGCGAAGACCTGGCTGAACAGGCTCAGGTCCGTAAAGACGAAGGGCTCGCGCAGGGATTCGTATTTTGCGTTGCTGATGACCGCCAGCAAGGCGATCAGCACGAGGGCGACGGATGCCGAGAAAAGCGGCCGTGCCGTCACGGCGAAAGTCGCGCCCGCCACGATCGCGAACGCGCAGACATGCAGTGCGATCGCCGCCGGCGAACGGGCGAGCGACGCGCGCGGATACGCGATGGCCTCTACGAGAAATGAGAGTGCGGCTGCGGCAGCCGCGAACGCGAATCCGGGCAGCACGTCACGCCTTCCCGCGCGGGAGGTAGGACAGACGACCGAGAATGGCATCCGCCAGCGTGGCCGGCAGCAGGCGCAGCAACTTGATGCCGAAGGCAAGACTGAACGGAAAGGCGATTTCCACGCGGCGTCGCGCGAGGCGCTTCTTGATGTATCCGGCGGCCTTGTCCGCACTCCACATGAATGGCTTGCTGCCCGGGAAGACGTCGCTCATTGCCGTGCGGACAAAACCCGGCATCACGACCGACAGGCCGATGCCCTCGCGTGCGAGGATCGGGCGCACGGAATCGCAGTAGGCGACCAGCGCCGCCTTGCTCGCGCAATAGGCGGGCGAGATGGCCATGCCCCGCAATGCGGCGAGCGAGCTGACGACCGCGATCTGTCCGCGCCCGCGCATGCGCATCCGGTCGATGGCCGGCAGCACCGCATGGAGTGCGCCGTACAGGTTGGTATCGACGACGTCGGCGGTACGCGCCATGTGCTCCCAGTCGTCGGCGGACTGCAGCGTGCTGGCGACGCCTGCATTCGCAATCATCAATTCGATCGGGTATCGGGTATCGAAATCGATCATCCAGTCCTGGACGGCGGCCGAATCGCGCACGTCCATGCAGCCGATCACGACGCGGGCGCCGCGCGCGCGGCATTCTGCAGCGACGGATTCCAGCCGTGCCGAATTTCTGCCAATCAACCCCAGCGTGATATCGGGCGCGGCATAACTCAATGCCAGCGCGCGCCCAAGCCCGGCACTACTGCCGGTTATCACGATTGCTCGTGGCCCGTTTGCGCTCACCCGCCCTCCCCGGTTGCGAATATTGCTGTTTTTCCATCGTTTTAAACGAACATTGTTTTTCAGCGGCCGTCTGGTTATCGATCTCCAAGCGCCAAGCGCTGCCTGATATTTCGACCAAGCAGCGGACAACATTGTCGATTTATTGCGTTTGATTATTTCGTATGATTTGACTACGCCCGCAACATGCCACGCACTGATATCGCACATCGACGTGACGACGTGCGACCGCCCGAATCAGGGTTGCGAAAAAATGTGCGGACCATGCAGCGAACGCAACCACATGGAAATTTGCGCGGCGCGAAAGGCAGTTGGCCACAAGCTTACAACGCGCCGACGCGATCATACATCAATATTAATATTCGAGTAAAACCTTACGTGTTACAACTGCTTACATCAGACATGCGCCGGCGGTCCTGCTCCATGCAAAGGTAGAAACTCGCGTTGCCTGCAATCCTCAAGTACCGGCCGCACACCGATTCCCGAAGTACAAATATCGGAAAAAAATGCCGAACCGCTCTCCTGACCGTCCGGTCGCGACCGATCCTCAGGATGCTTTAATCGCGCAGATAACCGATGCGCGCGGCACCCCGCGGTGGACAGCATGCGGCCATCCCGCAAGCAATTCTTAAAGTTCTCCCGGCTATTTGTCAGACATACCCTCCGACCTAGCGAGTTCGACGAAAGGCTGTCTGGTGGCATTCTGCTCCGTCCAATTGGGTCGGATAGAATTCCTCGAATGTTCTTTGCAAATCTTGATGATCCTTCGACTCGCTTGGTTCGCTGAACTATGTTTGGAGATCGTCAGGCAGCGTCTTCGACCGGCGCCAGACCGGCGAAGCGAGCGCAACCGGACGGCCGCGCTCTCGGTAAAAATGAATGGGCCGCCCTCGGCGGATCGAGCGGCCGGTCAGTGCATCAGCGGTCTGCGGAACTCGTCTTACGGTATCGATTGTTATTGCGCGTTCCCTCGTCGCGCAAACATTGGGGTTGCTTTCGATGCTGACAATTTCTTTACGCAGGCCACATGGACGAAAGGAAGGTGCCCTTAACGAATCGGCAATTCTCGCCCGTCAATTGGACCGATTCGACTGCGCGCACCTTGAAATCACGATTGCTCACGGGCACGGCGCTCTCGCCACGACCAATAGAGAACCATCCCGAAGCCGACGCAAACCGTTACGTTGAGCGGAATCAGAACGTAGTTCTTCTTCTGAATCGCCAGCAAAATCGTCACGAGCGAATAGGAAAACGTGGCGATTTCTCCGGCCAGCAGGACTGCATTGATACGCGGCATCGTGGAACGATAGGCTTCCTTTCCTTTTGGTGTGCGATGAAAACCGCTATACACGCCGAAAACGGCGCGCACGCCCCCCGCAAAGTAATACCAGGCCATCGGCAAGAACATCGCGATATAAAGGTAGGTATCCCATACGGTTTTCAGAACACTCGGTTTGTCGTCGAATCTCGCGCCCTTGCGTGAACCGAACGCATTCGCAAGCGCCCAGATTGCCACCAGTACAAAAAAGACGAATGCTCCGAGATGAATACCTTCGCCGTCGAAATGCACCAGGCAGGTCAACGGCAGGCTGAGCAGGATCAGCACATAGATCGAAGCCAGCAGCACGGACGAGAACATCACCGAGATCGCGTGCATCCGCTTCATCAGCGGCATGCTTTGCGACAACATTTGCCCGACATGCTTGAACCCGCTGTGGATCAGGCCGCGCCCCCAGCGTTCCCGTTGAATGCGAAACGCGCTGATGGTCTCCGGCAGCACCGACATGGAAACGACCTCTCGCAGATACGCGTATTTCCATTCACCGAACTGCGCGCGATAGCCGAGGTCCACGTCTTCGGTGACCGTCGACGCATTCCAGCCGCCCAGTGCATCGACGCACTCCTTGCGCCACACACACGAGCTGCCGCTCAGCGAAGCCATGTCGCCGTCCTCGCTCAGCCCTACCGTCACGTACTGCTGGTGACCCATTTCCATGGCCTGGAAGCGCGTCAAAAACGACGCGTCGCGATTCTCGTAGCCGATGCCGGTCTGAAGGAAACCGAGCTTCGGATCGGTGAAGCACGGAATAGTCTTCAGCAGGAAATCCGCCGGCGGCACGAAGTCCGCATCGAAGATCGCAAAGAACTCGCCGCACGACTGCTGGATGCCGTTGACCAGATTGCCGGCCTTGTAGCCCGTTCGCGACTGGCGCTTAACGAGCCGGATGTTGATTCCGTCGGCGGCGTAGCGATCGACTTTCGCCCGTGCCAGTTTCGTCGTCGCATCCGACGAGTCGTCGAGCACCAGGATCTCGATCTCGTTCGGCGGATAGGTCAGCCGGCAGGCCGCGTCGATCAGCCGCTCGACCACCTCGGACTCGTTGCAGATCGGCAGCAGCACACTGACCCGAGGATGAAACCCGTTTTCGGAAATCCGGACGGGCTGCGCCAGGTCGGTCAGCTTGCGCCGTTCGACCTTGCGCGAAATCAGCAGCACGCGCAGTTCGAGCAGCACGTACAGCGCAAAGTAGAGCACCACCAGCAGGAACACCAGTTGGGCAGCATAGGAGAGCAGCGCGAGCATCGTGACCGCTTCTCCTCAGATCTTCAAGACGGCGAAGATTTCCTCCAGCCGGTGCGCCCACGTATGGTTTTGCCGTACGTAGCGTGCGCCTGCCTCGGCTCGGTCCAGATCGTCCTGCGACGGACCGTGCCGAAGCCGCGAAAACAACTCCCGCGCCTCGTCAGGCGTATCGATCACGTGGCAGAACCCGCGGAAGTACCGGTCGACCGAACGGCTCGCGTTGGTCACGGCGATGCCGCCACACGCGAGGATTTCGACCAGGCGCCGCGAGAACATCGTCTCGGAGCCCGTCACGGAATTCACGTTGATCGAGATCGCATGGGATTTGTACACATGCGCCGTTTCCCGATGCGGCACCTTGCCATGCACGCGCAGCCCGCTCTTCTTCGGATAGCGAAACTCGAAGAAGCGCGACAGGCGGTCGTGATTGCGGTCGAATACGTTGAGCGGCAGATTGCTCTGCTCGCAGGTGTCGAACACCATGTCGAGAAAGCGGCGGCGTTCGTTCAGGATGCGCCGGTAATAGCTGCCCGTGAAGCACGCCTCGTTGCGCACGAAATTGAAGCCCGAGAAGTTGTGTGACGCCGGCTGATACGGCATCACGAGCGTATTCACCGGCACATGCGCGGGCACCTGCTGCCGATACCGATCGAGACACTCCTCGTCGGTCGTGAACACGTAGTCGAATACCTTCGCCACGTCGATGAACGTGTCGAAGAACGCGCCGTCGTCCTTGTTCCAGAATACGGTCGGCACACCCGCGCGCCTGGCGAAGTCGACCAGGCGAAAGATCGCCGTCGGCTTGCCCAGGCGCATCGGCGGCGACTGTCGCGCCAGCTCGTAGCGCCAGCTTCCGTCCACGCCATGAAACGCCGATTCCACGAACACGAGATCGGGCTTCCAGTTGCCGATCACGTCCGCGTAGTTGGCAGGCGTCATGGTGCGCACGCGGCATTCCGCCGACAGGCAATCCGCCGTGAAGTAATCCGTGACGAGCGCGATCTTCAGGCGCCCGAAGCGCCCGGCCTGCTCCACGTCCTCCGCAACCGTCGGGTAGTCGTAGACCAACGAACCCAGTTTTCTAATGACCCTGCCGACCATTTAACCCCTCACCCTGCGACATTGGCAGTGCGTTCATGACAAATTCGCGCCAGCGGCGCTGCGTGGCCGCGTATTCTCTCGCCTGGCCGCGCAACGCCGCGAGCGTGCCGCGATCGGACAGCGCCGCGTCGATGACCCGCGCCAGGTCGACCGCATCGCCGGCCTTGAAAAACCAGCCGGCCGGACTCGGGCCCAGTTCGTCGCGAAACACCGGCAAATCCGGCACGATCACCGGCTTGCCCATCGCGAGCGCCTCCACGAGTTTGATCGGCGGCACGATCTCGCAAACCTTGAACGGTTTGCGCGGAATGCACACCAGCGCGCAACGGCCGAGCGTCCTGCGCGCCTGCTCGGGCGACGTCCGGCCCAGAAAGCGAACCTGCTCCGCCAATCCGAGGCGTCGCACCTGTGCCTCCAGCGCCGGCCGTGCCTCGCCTTCTCCGACGATCTCGACCCGCACCGTGCGCCCTTCCCCGATCAACCGCCCGACCGCATCGATCAACGTATCGAGCCCTTCATAGCCGATCAGCGAACCCGCATAGCCGATCGTGTCCGCGTCGATCTCCTCGGGTTTCGACGGCGTAAACCGCTCGGGGTCCACGCAATTCGGCAGCAGATGCATCCGCTCGCCGGCAATCCCCCAGCGGTCCCGCGCGAACCGCCCCAGCTGCGCCGAGATCACGAACAGCTTGTCCGCGTGACGGGCCACCAGGCCCTCCAGTTGCAGCCCCTGCGCGAACCCCTGGCGCCCTTCGTATTCCGGCATGCGCGAGATGCGCGTCAACTCCCACAACCCGCGCATCTCGTACTGGAACGGGATGCCCAGTTGCCGCGCCGCCAGCAGGGCCGGCAGCGCGTTCACGTGATTCGACGCCGCGTGGATCACGGACACGCGATGCTGCATGGCCACGCGCGCGATGACCGGCGCTGCCTGCAACGCATACATCAGCACCGGCCGGTTGTTCAACGGTGCGCTCGCATGCAGATACCGGACCTCGCTGACCTGCGTGTCGCTTCCCGCGACATCCATCAGGCGATCCACGCGATCGCCGGGATAACCGGGCCGCGTCAGCGGATGCACGCGACCGCCCGCAGCGGCCAAGGCGCGAACGACTTCGTGCGTGCGCGTCGTATAGCCGCTCGTGTGATACGGCAACGCGCTAGCCGCCACGTACAGCATGCTGTCCGGATCACCGACGAACGGCACGCCGCGCGAACGCTGCTTCACCTTGCGCTCGAGCACATGCGCCGTCAGTCGACGGCTCATCGCGAGAAGCGGCTCGGTCAACGCCGTCTGCAACGAATCGAGCATCGTGCTCATGCTTTCACCGCCCCGGCCGCCTTCAGTTCGGCATGGGCGAGATCGGTCGTATGCGTGGTCCGGATCTTTCCTCGGGCCTGCAGGTCCAGGAATTCCGCCGTGGTGATCACGTCGTAGTCCTTCGTCAGCCGCGACAGCAGCTTCCGGTAGCCTTCGACGCGCTGGTCGTCCCGGTAGGTCGCGTGGCCGTTTTCGTCCCAATACAGCAGCGACCACGAATGGAGCAGGAAGATCGAGAACGTCGGACTGCCGCTGAACGCGTCGAGCAGCAGCTTGCCCCACCACGGACGGAACCGGAAATACGGCGACTCAGGGTAAGTCAGGCGTGCCCACCATTCTTCCTTGCCCACCTTCGGCAGGATTTTCTTTTCCGTCATCGGCACCTCGATCACGCCGTTCGACCACTGGAACGGCAGATTCGTGGGCTCGCTGTAATTGCACTGCCCGGCATGGACGGCGCACAGGGAATTGTTGAACGACAGTTGTACGCCGGTGGACTTCAGCGCCCGGATCGTCGACGCGTTCCAGCGGAACGAACCTGCACGGTGCGCCAGCACCGGCTTGCCCGTTTCCGCCGAAATCAGCCCGCCGAAGTGGCGAATCACGAACTCCGCGCGCGCATCGTCCGTGTATTGGTTCATGTATTGCGGACGCCGCGCGAGGCCGTGCTCGGCCCAGAACGCGTCCGGCAGGTATTCGGGATGCGTGTGCAGTTGCACGTCCTGCCCTGCGGCATCCAGTCGGCGCACGACGTCCTTCGTCTCGTCGAGATACGCATATGCGCCGCACTGGTCCACGAAGAACACGTGCTTGACGCCGAACTCGTCGCCGATGGAAGCCATTTCACCGACCCCCGCCCGCCCCTTTTCGTGCACACCCCACATCAGCCGTTTGACGTGATCCTCCGTGGCACGCTTGGGCAGCGCCTCGGTATCCACCGTCAACATGGCATAGCGATTTCTATCCATCATGTTCAGTTCACTTCCACCAGTGCCTTCCAGTCGACGTCGTTGGCCTGCGCCGCGGCCGGCGGAACGATCCGCGCATCGCGATAGCGCCACGCAAGGTACGCGCGCTTTCCCTCGCGATAGGAACGGTCCTCACCGCTCAATTCCGGCAGGTATTCCACCAGCCAGCCCAGCCGCGAATAGAAGGCGAAATCGGCCACGTCGGTCACCAGTACCGGCGCCAGCGCATCGTTACCTCTCAGCCGCGCGGAAAATCCTTCGCACGCACGGCGCAGTGCATCGCGCTCCGTACCCGGCGCCCAGATCAGCAGCGTGTTCGCTTCGGCCGAAACCGGTGCGTGCTTCAGGGTCGACAGCCACAAATATTTCGTCACGTGAGGCGGAATCACGCCCAACGTGGCCAGCAAGCGCCTGGCACCGCGCCACGCGCGCTCCTTCAACGTGGCAGGCGGTTTCCCGGCGAGCAGGTCGTGGCGCGTCAGCAACGTCCAGTCGGGCTTCGCCGCCAACGCACGCAACTCACGCCTCAAGGTCCGGGTTTGGTCGATGATGCTCAATGCGTTCGCCTCTTGTCGGCAATCCTGGCGATGATCTCGTCCGCCGCGAGCGACGCGCCGTTCATCGGCACCGCGCACTGCGCCGGTCCTGCATCGGGCAACAGGCCCAGCAGCGCGTCGACGGCCGTCTTGCGCTCCTGTTCAGTCTCGCACGCCGAAACGACAGCCGGCATCACGTCGGCGACCATCAGTGCGCGACGCACCTGATCGTCCACCAGTTGTGCGTTGGGCACCAGCAGCGCGGGAACGCCCGACTGCACAAGTTCGCAGCAGGTGTTGTAGCCCGCTGCGCCGACAAATACATCGAACGCACGCAGATAGCGCGCCAACGGATAGACCGAGACCGGCAACACGCCGGCCGGCAATTCGACGTCACGCACCGAAATGGGCGCACGTGCCCAGACCACCTGGAAACCGGCCGCCTCGAAGGAGGCGATCAGTCCGTGCCCGATGCCGGCGACATCCTTCAGATTGCCCGGGCCGAGCGAAAAGAGGACGAAGCGGCCCGCCTGCGGCAGGCCAAGCGCATCTCTCGCCGCTCCTCGGTCGAGCAACTCGTCGTCCTCCAGCAGGCAGACCGGCGGAACCGTCAGCCGCGTGCCGCCGTTCGTCAGGGACGCGCGTGCTTCGGTCGCACCCAGTTCACCGGGCTGGATCACGAGATCGAACAACGATTCGTCCACCGGCACCGCTTTGGTATCGGCTTTGAGCAGCCCGCGATTGGACCACACGAGGACGGGCGATCCATACATTTCGCAGGCCGTCAGCAAACCCTTGAACGGCCACGTGCCGTCGAATACGACCGCATCCGGACGCACCCGCTCCAGCATCAGGCCCAATCGGACGGCCAGTTCACTGTTCCAGCCGAACGTCGAACTCGACGACCAGTAATGCGAAACGAAGTAGTCCGCTTCGAATCCCATCTCCTCGATGATTTCGATCGCCGACGCCAGCGAAAAGAAATACGGGCGAGCGCGGCCCCGCAGGCGACGCGCGTATGCGAGGCAACGGTTCAGATGGCCCATGCCCGAGCCGTTCACGTTGAAGAACAGGATGCGCGGCAACGCGCTCGCCGCGCCTACCGCGTGACCGGACTGCTGGTCGATCATGCGTCCCCGCCGAACAGGTCGCGCGTGTAGACCTTGGCTGCGACGTCGGTCAGATCGTCGGTCAGCCGGTTTGCAACGATCACGTCGGCGGAGTGCTTGAATTCGGCCAGATCGTGCACGACCGACGAATTGAAGAACGTCGATTCGTGCAATGCCGGCTCGTAGACGATGACCTCGACGCCCTTGGCCTTGATGCGCTTCATGACGCCCTGGATGCTCGACGCGCGGAAATTGTCGGACCCCGCCTTCATCACGAGACGGTAAATGCCGACAACCTTCGGCTTGCGCTTGAGAATGCTCTCGGCGATGAAGTCCTTGCGCGTGCTGTTCGACTCGACGATCGCGCGGATCAGGTTCTGCGGCACGTCGCGATAGTTGGCCAGCAGCTGCTTCGTGTCCTTCGGCAGACAGTAGCCGCCGTAGCCGAAGCTCGGGTTGTTGTAGTGCGCGCCGATGCGTGGATCGAGACAGACGCCGTCGACGATCTGATGCGTATCGAGACCGTGCTGCGCGGCGTAGGTGTCCAGTTCGTTGAAATACGCCACGCGCATCGCCAGATACGTATTTGCGAAGAGCTTGATCGCCTCGGCTTCCGTGCTGCCGGTGAACAGCGTCGGAATGTCCTGCTTGATCGCCCCCTGCTTCAGCAGATCGGCGAACGCCTCGGCTCGCCGCGAACGCTCGCCGATCACGATCCGCGAAGGGTGCAGGTTGTCGTACAGCGCCTTGCCTTCGCGAAGGAATTCCGGCGAGAAGATCAGGTTGTCGGTGCCGAGTGCCGCACGCGTGCGCTCGGTGTAGCCGACCGGAATGGTCGACTTGATCACCATTACCGCGCGCGGGTTGATCGCCATCACGTCGCGGATGACGACCTCGATCGAGCGGGTGTTGAAGTAGTTCGTATCCGGATCGTAGTCGGTCGGCGTGGCGATCACCACGTAGTCGGCCCCGGCGTACGCGTCTTCCTTGTCCAGGGTCGCGCGGAAGTTCAGATCCTTGTGGCGCAGGTAGTCCTCGATCTCGGCATCCTCGATCGGCGACTCCTTGCGGTTGAGCATCGCCACCTTCTCGGGGACGATGTCCAGAGCAACGACTTCATTGTGCTGCGACAGCAGGACGGCGTTGGACAGGCCGACGTAGCCTGTGCCGGCGATAGCGATTTTCATGCAAACATCTCTCAGACAGATAAAGAAATCCGCTGCCTTCCTTCCGGCCAGGACAAGCGCACCCATAGGCGATCCGTGCCACGAAAAGCAACTTCATTCCATTGCAAACATCCCCCAAACGGCCGAGGCCAATGGGCCGTCGTCCAGGGGAAGTCTGTTCAAATTCAGCGGTGCCCGAAATTGCGTTTCAATGCCGCGCTTTCAGAGCCAGGCTCCAGTGCCAACAGGATCAAACCGATCACATCGTCACACTCAACCGCGAAACGGGAGCCCTCTGACATGCGGCAACGCACTAGCTTCCGTGACATGATCCGCAACCTCCACAATCCGTGGCCGCTTCACTCGCTAGTTCGAGGCGTCACTTGACGTCCGAATCACTTTCAACACCAGATCAGAGACGAAGTTACACGGCACCTCAGACTTGCAGTCCCTCGGGCGATCTCTATTGTCCGCAGGTAAGCTAAACCACGAAATCGCATAATTGGCGTCGGCGCTATCAGGTGCCGCGTCCCCAATGGCGACAGGACGAATATTCAGCTCGGCGCCCTTCGGGGCCTGACGATCCTTGATGGCAATTGTCGGCGCCCATACGCTTGCACCAAGCACTTGTCGAGCCTTGAGTGAATCGTCATCGTACACAAACGTCTTCGTACCGATATCCCGTTGATGAACCTGTTCGATCAGGCGACCGTTTCTCATCTTCACGCCTGAGAAATTGATCTCACTCGGAATCGTCCCGCCGCCTCTCGGGTCCCACCGATAGGTCCATTGGGTCGCTGGCACTGACTTCCACCCGTTGTTTTCTCGTCTGGCGTGGAACAACTGTGTAGCACCGGTCGAATCGAATTTCAGGTATGAGATGACCGGGCGGCCTGTTGCATCGAACCCGATCCGCACATTGTTGATCAGTCCGCTACCCTTCGGAATGGCGTCCACAACTTCAGCTGTGGCTGGCGTAATAGGCAATGGTACAACCTCTCCTCGACTATTCCTCCAGGTGCGCAGATCAGAGCTCTTCGCATAACTGACGTTAAAGTTGGTTTCGACTCTGTAGGTCTCCCGCCAAACCCAAGCTACGTGGAAGAAGCCGTCCGGCCCTAACTGGTAATCCGAATGGTACGCGTTGACTGTGCTCTTTCCCGAGTTCGGAGCGAAGATCGGCTGGTCTGTCCAGCGGACCCACCGCGAACCTTCCAGCCGGTTGATCAATTCAATACCGTTGCCACTCCGGCCAGATCGGTATGAATATCCGAGCGCGCCATCAGCGAAGCGAAAAAAATACGGATAGGTTGTTCGGGCCTCGTCCGTTCCGGTCATCGGTCGTAGCGCATCAAGTCCAGTCAATCGATCCGGGCCGTCTGTTCGGGCATAAATCAACGGAGACACATGCATATTCCCCGATACATGCAGCCGGTTCTTGTCGTCCAGCACGAGGGAAATATAGTTGTGCTCGTCCCATCCCTCGAAGCGAGACGGAACCCTGACTTTCTCCTTGTCACCGGTGCATTTATTGATTTGCGCAACGGTGAGCCAGCGATCAGCGTCGTAGTAGGCAACGTAGACGAATTTCTTGCTTTCGAGCGAAGCGAACTCGACGTGCGCGCTCCCCCAGACCTGATCGATCGGCAGTTCTCGCGGCAGACCCTTGCAAGTATCGATGTCGCTGCCCGCAAACGACGAGGTTGAAAAAGCCATCGCCGCTGCAACAGCAAGACATTCGATCAAATATCTCGGCATCTCAACCCCTCTTTTGAGCAAAATCCACTTTTTCCATCGTTCAAGAACTCTTCAAACTGACGCTACAAATTTCGCAAGAGTTCCACTCACCACCCAGCGACTTGCCTGTACCGATCCTTGCGTTTCCTACATTTGACTAAGTTCCGCAGCTCTCACATCGTATTCACGAACCGCCGCCTGAACAGCGCTATGCAGATCTTTGATTGCAGAAGACGAGAATGCTTCCCGAACTCGCCCCGGATAATCAGGATGCAATTTTTCGAGCGCGGCATTACCTTCGGCAACCAACTTGGCTTTCTCACCCTTGAAGCTGGCAGTTCGTACGTGGAATACGAAAGACCACGGAGACAGAAGATTTTTATAACCAGCCTTCAGTCCACGCATGCAGAAGTCATTTTCCTCTCCATAGCCTCGCGGAAATGCTTCCTCATCAAATGCTCCAATCTTGTCGACAAGTTCCCGCTTGATATACATACAGAAGCCATTGCCGGTCGGAAGTTCGATCGGATCTTTAGGCGTACTCCCCGACAGAACCACGGACGCATATTCGTCATACGACATGCTGTCCGGTTTCGGATTCGCTCGGCCTGGAACAGGAAACGAAAATGCGCCTGCGTTGTCACTCATGGCAGTCACCGTGCCGACCGAGTCGGGCCCATACGCTGTGATTCTCAGTCCAAGTAACCAATTCGACGTCACCACCGTATCGCTGTTCAACAGAACGACGTCATCCGTACCGGCGAGCTTCAGCCCTCTATTGACCGTTTTCGTATAACCGATGTTTCGCTCGTTACGAACGACGGTCACATTGCCCACGCCGTCGAATTTCGAGAGAGCGGGAAACACTTGCTGATCCGGACTTCCATCATCGATAACGAGCAAGCGCGTATGTTGCGGGTCCGTATTTGCGATGACGCTTTCGATGCACGCTATCGACTCGTTCAGTGCGTTATATACAGGAACGATTACCGTGACATCCCGACTAACTGCGTGTGACGGAAAACGCCCGTATCTTTCCGTCGCGAGCTTGAGCATCTGCTTGGCTTGGTCTGCAGCCCGCGATACTTCATTCACGACCTGCTCTCGTCCGAGAATTTTCGAGAACGCCTTGCCGAGGTTGCCTTGAAGCGTTGCAGGGGTGTATTTCTCGAGGACAAATTGCCGCCCTGCCTCGCCGAAGGTGTCTATCAGTGCAGGGTTCGCACAGAGCGCCCTGACCTTCTGTGCAACCTGTGCAACATCCCGATATGGAACCAAGAATCCTGTTTTCCCAGATTGGACGAGCTCGCCCAATGCACCCCAGTCGTACGCGATAACGGGGCGTCCTGCCGATAGCGCTTCGGCTACCGTTCGTCCGAACGATTCGGCAAACAACGACAGGTTGAGGACCACATTGACACCCACTAGCGCCTCACGAGGCGTTTGTTTGTATCCTGCAAAAACCACATTTCGTGGAATCCGTCCACTCTCCTGAAGCGCCATGAGCTCGCTTATTTCCTTTCGCTCTGGCCCAACCAACCAGAATCTCGCCGCCGGGGCGATTCTTTCGCAAATTCGAGCCACCTCGACAAGATCATAGATCCCCTTTTTCGGGATATTGCTGCTGATCAGCGCGAATGTGATCTCCCCCGGATAAATGGGGTTGGGCACATCAAGGCACGTCAGATCGACGACGTTTGGTGCTACAAACGTGCGATCCGGGTGTCCCAGCGCCTGAGCAGTCGTCCTCGAGTTCGCCACGACGTAGTCGGCGCTCGCATACACGTGGCGGGCGATGTCCTCGGGCGACATCCCGATAGCCTTCGAAAGATGCTCATCATTCGAAATCATTTCCCGCACGTGAACGACGCTGGGCACGCCACACTCCCGAGCAGCGAGCAACGGCTCCCGGATAACGATCGTGTTGACGTAGACGGCATCGATCGAATGCTTTTTAACGATGGCAGAGAATCGTTCCACGGCAGATCGCGACATCGGTACTTCTTTTTGCCAGTGGTGATACTCGAAAACATATAGCGCATGGACGTACTGTAGAACCTCTGCCAGATACTCCTCATTGCCGAAACCCGGAAAGGTTGCAACGACGTTGAAACCGCATCCGTTCAATGCGACGAGCATATCCAGGAAGCTTCGCTCACCTCCGAACAACTGCGTTCCGGCCGCGTGCGCACACAGGAGCAGCCACGGCGCATCCGGCCGGATCGACCGCTTTCCGCCGACAAACGTATCTCGCTTAGGCACAACAGCGTCACCCGATACGTCCGTAATAGGCCAGGACACGGCGTGCTCCCGGTCAAGGGTGGTCCGTGTCTCGGCGCGAGCGACCACAGGACGATAGACCGCAATACCCCTCTCCAGATTTCTTTCCGAATCGACTCGCCACTCCTTCACGACGTACCCATCCTCCGCATAGTAGGAGAAGTCGTCAGGCGTGTGCTTTTCCGACCATCGCGCAATAAATTTTGCTCGATTGTGCGCAATATATTTTCCGCGGCCGGGCGTCTTGCCTTCATAGTGAATCACCGTGGCGTCTGCGGCGTACCAACAATGTCCATGAAAGCGCTCTCTGAGCCTGAGGCATAGATCGATGTCCTCTTGCCCGTTGATGAATACAGGATCGAATCCTTCGATTTCCGCAAAATCCTCGCTGCGCAGCGCTATACAGGCAGCCGTAATGGCCTGGAACGGCCGACTCTTGTTGATGCACTCGGCATCCCCCGGAAATTCCACGTATATCGGATAGCCGAGGGCACTCCATCGCGAAAACACCACCCCGCCACATTGCAGCGTTCCGTCCGGGAACAGGAGCTTGGGCTGGACGGCCATGACCTTTGCATCCGCAAGGGGCTGTACCAATTTTTCCAGCCATCCATTCGTGACCGTCGTATCGTTGTTCAGAAACACGACTGACTTCCCGCTTGCGTGCGCAAAGCCGACGTTGCAGCCAAGGGCAAAATTCAGGTTCTCCCAATTTCGCACGACTTTGACCCGCGTACCGCTCTTGAGCTTTTCGACCTGCGCCGCCGTAACTGGGTCGCTGCCATTGTCGACGAGAATGACTTCCCATGACAGCGTAGAATCCGCGTTCAATATCGATTGCACGCATTTCACGGTGAGCTCGGGTTGGCCATACACAGGAATCACGATAGACACGTCGAGCGTGCGAGGCTTCCGAGATTCCGCGGCGAGCCGATTCCAGTCGATCAGCGTCCTGTTCAGTACTTCGAACCGAAACTGCGGCTCCCTCTCAGGCTCGCTGAACAGCAACCTGCCCTCTCGCGCACCGCTGGACAGATAATGGAACAACGGCTCAACCCTGTGTCGCCTAACATCCTGATTCTGAGACAGATATTGTGTCGGACTGAATGACTTGACCGGACGCTTTCCGCTGAAGCAACCGATCAGAATATAATGCGCCAACGCATCGACATCCATCGGCAGTTCTTCGGAATACTGAAATCTGTAAAGCGCTTCGTCAAAGACCCCCGCCTTCCGGATCGCGTCCACATATCGCGCAAGACTAGCTCGATGCGCAAGAGCGGCACCTACGTCAGCCTTGCCGACGAAAGCGGAATTGTTCGTCAACTGAAGCGTGCAATTTCCTTCGCCGCTGCTCGAGCCATGCAGCAGGCCGACGCTGCCTCCGTAAATGGTCGGCAGTAGCCCGAATGCGCGCTCTAATGCGTGTTCGAGTTTTCCGTCCTTATTATTCGCAGCCTGCTGGTCCGCGATATGAAAGGTTGCATACTCGCAAATTTTTTCGAGCAGTTCGGGGCGAACCCAAAACATCGTTCCAGCAAAAAATCCCCAGTCCGTCTCGGGAATGTCCCTCCCGTAGCTCTCCCTCAAGATGCGCGAAACGTTCGTCTTGTTCTCGTACATCAGTCTGGGCGCCGATTGATACAGCATCGCTGGTCCTGCCAGGCAGAGTTCCGGATGCTCATCGAATGCGCGAACCACAGAGGAAAAGGAGTCGTTGGAACCCAGCAAGCTGTCGAGCATCACATTTCGCCACACCACCGCAGATTCGTCATAGCCGCGCTTGGTGTGAATCTTGCACACAGCCATGTATCGCTCGTTGATCAACGTAGGAATCAACGAGAGAAATGGGAGGATGTCCATCCCGCGATTGGGACCAAAGGCGAATCGCGCATTCGGGAAACTGCGAAGAACATTTTCGTGCGCGCTCGACGCGAGTTCGACAGGCGCCGTCACAAAAAGGTCGAAAGCGGTACCGATTCGCTCCAATCGCCCACAAATTTCCGGCCAGATCTCCGGATAAAAATAGTGGACGACGACGGCAATTCGACCGGACACGCCACTGCGCCCTGCGTTCGCCCACGGACGAGCGCCTGCCGATCCAGCGGCGCCCCCAGTCGCAAGCTGGCGTGCGTCTACACCTCCCCGGTCATTCGTTGTCTCAGATCCCGGATGGCGTGCGTCTGCGGTGTTCAACAGGTATTGCAGCGTCTCGCGAACATTTGCGTCCAAGCTGTTGAGAAGGAGTTCACCGCCTTTCGACAGGGGTAAATTGCGGTATTGCTCGACAGCCTGACGCAGGCGAAGCACATTTGTGTCGTGGCCAAGCTCGGTATGAAAATAGGCACGCCCGGCCTCGCTCAAGCGGTCAGCAGTACCGGAATCACTCAATACCTGCCCCAGCTTGGCACTCAACGTTTCTGGCGTGACCGCCAGAAGCGCGCCTCGCGCAAAGACATCGACCAGCGCCTGGGTCTCGCTTGCCAGAACAGGCATGCCGACGGCCAACGCGTCAGAGAGCTTGGCCGGAATCTGACGCTGTGCAACAGCCGAACCGACATCCTGCAACAGAACGCAGACGTCCCCTACCGCAGCGATTTCTGGAGCACTTTCGATGGGTTGATTGCCGATGAAAAGGTATTCGACACCGGCAATCGCTTGCAATCTCGCCTTCAGTGCCGCATCGGAGAATTCGCCGACTATGACGAACACCAAGTCATTCCGCTTGAGTGCCGCTATGGCCTCGGCTGTTTCAAGCAACCCCTTGTGCGTCCTCGGCGTACCGAAAAACAGTACGACCTTCTTCTCTTGCGGCACACCGTGCTTTTCCCGGCACTTTCGCTTGAACTCCGGAGATGCATCAAAGAGCTTTTCATTCCGCGCATGCTGAATGACTTGGCCGCCGTAGCGCTGCTTGAGAACGGTGTTCGAAACAGTAACGCCGTCGAAAGATTCTGCAAGCCCGACGGCCAGACGCGTCCAGTTCTTCCCCGCAAGGTCTGCTAGAGCAGGCAGTTGATGGTGTTTCTGGATGTATTCGTCAATGCCGACAGACGCGTCGTCGCCAAAAAAGGCAAGTTCGTCGTCGTCGACGTCAACGATGACCTTGGCACCCCAAATCAGCTTGTAGAGAATCCCCAGGAAGATATTCGGGGCTCGCGGCTTGGACAGATGCACGATGTCGCAAGGATGGTCCGCAACCAGTTCGATCGCCTGATCGATATAGCGCGACTCGTCGTCCGCCACGAAGCAGTGCTTCGCGATCCGACTTCCTCGAATAGGCTCCCAGATCTGTCGCCCGTACTTCGGAAATATGCTGCCGACGATTTCCACGTCCGCGAAGTCTTCGTACAACATTGCCAGCGTGTACGCACGCCCGGCGGGATTGCGCCCGAGATCCCAACCACACACGCCTACACGCGGTTTTTTGACACATTGGCGCTCTCTCAGGTACTTCCTCCGCGCCAAAACGAAATTCGCCGAGATGTGCTTGGCCAACCCCGGAGCCTTGAGCAACACCCGTGCGTAGTGGCGAATAGCGTCTTCGAAGTTTCCCGCCCGCATCGATGCGTTGCCAAGTGCGAGAGACGTATCCAGATTTTTCATATTTTTTTGGACTTAGTTTTTAAATTTGAATTGAATGTCCAGCAGTGTGACGGGCCCATTCGTCTGCCGCCAGCCGATGTCATGACTGGGTTGCTCGTTGTACTGCAGCAACATACTCAATACGTTTTCCTGCTCCCACCGCAATCGGTCGATTACGGGTTCCGCGAACCCGAGATCCTCATCCCACAGAACCCGGGTGTTGTCTTGATGCCAGGTGTACTCGGGGGCGGCCAGTACTGTCGCAACCATTCTTCCGTCGCTGTGATCTCCGCGAGTAATGATGTACGCGTTGTCCAGGCGGTCGATAACGATTTCCGGCCGACTGATCGGGATCTGCAGCGTTCCACCACCTTGCAACGCAAATGGCTCAACGCGTTGCGATACGATCTGGTGATGCCATTGCTTACCGTCGTACCGCAAGTGTTGATACTGCGGGATGCCGTTTGAATCATCGGCATAAAAAACGATATGCGGACGATTGCAGCTATCGAGCGCCATGCTGCATTGATTAATGAGGTTGCTGCCCGGAGACACCGGATGAACCGTTTCAGCATTTACCGGCGTAATCGGAAGCTGGTAGCCTCGCCCTTTGGACGTTACCCAACTGACCCCATTGTCTAGCGAGCAGGCGTAGCCGATATTGATGTTGTTGACTCGCTCCTCCACACCGAGCGTATGTGTACGCCAGACAAAGCTCAGGTGAAGGCTGCCGTTCCGACCGATAGCCGGGTGGTTCCAATAGGCGTTACTGGTCCACGGTTTCGACTCGCTACCGCTCAAAACAGGTGTCGGATGGTCCGTCCAACCCGCGGATGCCTCGTCGTAGGTCTTGAGACGCGCGGTGCCATTGTTGTGTACGCCATCGCGATATAGCAGCGTCAACGGAAAGCCATGATGCGGCTGCATGAAAGTCGGGTAGGTTACCTTCGTTTCAGCCTCTCCAGTCATGGGCAGTTCGTCGGTCCAACTCGATATATCGTTGGGTCGAGTGCTTCTGCGATATCGCAACTGCGTAGCGTGGTGATCGTAACAAATGTGCAGATGGTCAGCGCGATCGATACCGAGACTGATGCTGTTGTGAGCGTCTGCCAAATTGTATTCACCATACAGGTCAAACGTCTGCAGATCATCTGTCTCCAGATCACGGCGCACGACGCGCAGCGTATGCGCATCGACATAAAAGGCCGTGATTTGCTTTCCCTGATGAGTCAGAACACCGTGGTGGCGAAAGATAACCGTATTGATCGTATTTCCGGCCCAAGCATCACCTAGATCGAACTCAGCCAGCTTGACGACATGAAAACGTCGTGTGGATGAGTGCGAGAAACGTCGATCCGATCGCGCAACGCTTTCCAGCTCTCTTTCAAGATGACCGGGCGCTACGCCAAGTTCGCTGCACTGCTGGTGGATTCGTGCCTTGGTCAATAGCGATCGGTCGGCCTCCGGTGTACCGACAGCAATGGAAGATTCGAAATGAGCGAGCGCCCGCGGCAGATTACCGGCCACAGCGGCGGCACGCCCCAAGCTGTTATGAACGCCTGCTGCAAGAATCTGGCAAAGGAGCTTCTGGCTGATCCCCCAATCCTGGGCGAGTCGAATGAACTGTTTGGCTTCGGCGATTTGCCCGGTTTGCAGGCGGCCTGCCGCTGCAAGCAGGGCCAGCTTGGCTCGATCCGGATGGTGCTGCAAGACACCACGCCCGAGTTGGGCGAGGCTGTGCCAGTCGCCGAACTGCCATTGCGTGCGCGCACGCTCCAGCAGATTCTCGTCGTAAGGAACAACGGCGGAATCGATCTCGACTACCGTGACGGGCTGTGCAGATTCCTTCGCCGCCGTCGTATAGCGAACGGACGCGGATTTCTTTCTCATAACCCGGACTCTCGAAGCAGAATATCCTTGATCAGGTCGAGTTGAGCTTCGGCCCGAACCATCTCCTCTTGCACAATCTTCTGACGCGCCGCCAGCTCCGCCTCGTACACCTGACGACTTTGAATCAGTTGTTCCAATACGTTGACTCGCGCGAGGCGTTCAGTTGCCTGCCTGGCAGAGTCATTATGTTGCCCAGCGAGCACCGACTTCTCCTGCTCCAGCTGTGCCCTGGCTTGCTTCAAGGCTTCGATTTCGTGACTGCGTTCGGCCATCTGCTTAGCGGCCTCTTCGTACCGACCAGTGAGCGCTGCCTTATCCTGCTCCAGTTGTGCCTTGGCCTGCTTGAGAGATTCAACCTCTCGGCTGCGCTCTCCAGATTGCTTCGCGGCCTCTTCGTACTGCCTTGCCAGCAGGAGCTTGCTCTGCTCCAGTTGCGCCCTGGCTTGTTTCAGCAATTCGACCTCCTGATACCGCTCGGCAGCCTGCTGCGCAAGTTCCTGATGTCGGCTCGCAAGTGCCACCTTGTCCTGTTCCAGAAGTGCATTCGCCTGCTTCAGCGCTTCGACCTCACGACTTTGCTCGGCCGCTTGCTTCGCCGCTTCTTCTTGCTGCCCCACCAGCATCAGTTTGTCCTGCTCCAACCGGGCGTTGGCAGTTTGCAGTGCTTCGACCTCCTGACTGCGCTCGGCCACCTGTCTAGTAGCGTCATCATGCTGGCCGATCAGGGCCGCTCGGTCTTGTTCCAATTGCGCATTGGCCTGTTTTAACGCATCGACTTCCCGGGCACGTTCAACCGACTGCTTGGTCGCATCTTCACGTTGCCTCGCCAGCGTCGCCTTGTCCCGCTCCAACTGCGTTGCGAGTTGCTTGAGTGAGTCGATCTCGCGGCTACGCTCGACCATCTGCTTCGCGGCCTCCTCACGTTGAGCCACCAGCTTCGCCTTGTCCTGCTCAAGCTGCACGTTAAGTTGTTTCAGCGTGTCGATCTCGCGGCTACGCTCGACCATTCGCTGCGTCGCTTCTTCGCGCTGCTGCGCGAGTACCAGCCCTTCTTGCTCCAGTTGAGTGTTGGCACTCTTCAACGCATTGGTTTCCTGAACACGTTCAGCGACTTGCTTCGCGACATCTTCATGCCGCCCCATCAAGACCGCATGGTCCTCTACCAATTGCATGTTGACCTGTTTCAATGCATCGACTTCACTGCCGCGCTCAGCCAGCAGTTTCTCGGCCGCCTGATGCAGACCGGCCAAAGTCGTCTTGTCCTGCTCAAGCTGCGCGTTGAGTCGCCTCAGTGCTTCGACTTCGCGGTCGCGCTCGGACGCATGCTTCGCTGCAGCATCGTGCAAATCGGCCAGTACAATCTTGTCTTTCTTGAGCTGCGCCATGATGCGCTCCAGCGCATCGACTTTCCGCATCTGCTCAGTCGCCTGTTTTGCGACCTTTGCGTACCGCATCTCCAGCGCCGACTTTTCCTGCTTGAGTTGCACCTTGGCTTGCTTCAGCACTTCGACCGCACGAGTACGGTCCGCCGCTTGCTTTGCAGCCTCGCGGTGCTGCCAAGTCAATGCCACCTGTTCTTGCCCAAACTGGGCGTTGGCTTGCTTCAGGCTCCTGATTTCCAGGGCATATTCATGCACCTGCCTAATGGCCTCGTCATGCCGGGCCGTAAGCGCCAATTGGTCCTGCTTGAATCGAGTATTGAGCTGCTTCAATTCCTCGACTTCGCTCGCCCGTTCACGAACCTGCCGAGCGACCTCTCCGTAGAGATCTGTCAACGACTGCTTGTCCTGTTCGAGCCGGGCGTTCGCCTGCTTGAGCGTCTCGTTTTCGTCGCGAAGCGAATCGAGCTGCTTCGATAGCTCGTCCCTTTCCTGTACCAGGCCGCTCAACTGACGCTCAATCTCGGCGCGGCGCTCCGAAAACCCGATCTTCTGCTTGGCCTCGCGCTGCAGCGCGTGCCGTGCCTCATGGCGCAATTGGGAAGCCTGCCGGCCTTCCGACTCGCTAAACTGAATGTCAGAAGGCAGGACGTCCAGCATGGCACTCGCTTCGATGACGTCACCCGCTTCATGAAGTCGGAACGCGAGCCATTTCAATCGGTAAGGCTTCGGATCCAGTGCATACGCGCGACGTGCAGCTTCAGCCGCGCACAGGCGATCACCTTTCATCAGATACCGCGCCAACGCAGTGTATCCGTCGGCCTGCATGGCGGGCGAACTCGACGTCTGCGACATAAGCTTGTCGACCGCGTCGAAACTCCCCGCACCGTACGCGTCGATGATCTTGTCGAATCCTTTTCCACCGAGCGATTCCGGAGGTGTCTGCCGACTATATGACCGCCAGATCCTCCAGAGCTTTCCAGGCAACGTCGCAATCGAGCCCGGGGAATCCGCGCCCTCGATCAGCAAGTCCCCCAGCTTCGAATTCAATGCATTGCGAGACTCGGTCTGATGGACTTGCCGCTGAACGTCCACCAACGCATGTAAACGCCGGCTTTCCGCCAACGCTTCGGGCAGTTCATCGTCCACCCAGCCCCAACCGGTCGCACCACCAGCTTGCGGCTCGGCTGCAAGGTCGCCCGAAAACGGCTTATTCTGCAGATGGTGATGCTCGAGCGCCTCCTGAACCTGATGGAGTTGCAGGAGTAACAGCTCGTTTTCTTCTCCCATCTCGTGGAGACGAGACTCGAGATCATCCTGAATATTCTGGTTCATTATCATTTATTTTGCGTTTTTCCAGACACCACGCGTGTCGACAAGCAATTGCCTGCCGCCAAGCTCGGGCTTCAAGTTTTTGAACTCTGCATGATCGACAAGCAGGACGAGGACGTGAGCCTCCGCAATCGCATCATCCAGTGCGGACAATGTTGCTCTTCCCGCTGCAAGCTCATCGGGTAACGTTTGAAGGTTCGGTTCCACGATCGCGATTTTTCCGCGATGGCAATTCGCGAGCGCCTGCGCAACTTCAAGGGCCGGGCTTTCGCGCAAATCGTCGATATCCGCCTTGTATGTGATACCGAGGCAAGCAACACAAATTTCCTCGGCCGGGACACCCGAACGGGACAGCACTTCGACAGCCTCACCGACCTTGCGAATAACCCAGTCCGGCTTCGCGTCGTTGACACTGCGTGCAGCACGGATAAGCGTCGCGTCCTGCGGTGCGCCGTCCACGATGAACCACGGGTCGACCGCAATGCAGTGCCCCCCCACCCCGCACCCCGGTTGCAAGATATTGACGCGGGGATGCCGGTTTGCCAGCTTGATCAGTTCCCAAACGTCGATACCTTGCTTGTCGCAAATCATCGACAGTTCATTCGCAAAGGCGATATTGACGTCACGGAAACTGTTTTCGGCGAGCTTGCACATTTCAGCAGTGCGAACATCCGTGACAATGCAGTCGCCTTGTACCACTAAGCTGTAAAGCGCAATCGCCGCCTTGGAGCAACTCGCGGTCATCCCGCCGATCACACGGTCGTTAACGACCAGTTCATGCACGATGCGGCCAGGTAAGACGCGCTCGGGACAGTGAGCGATCCGAATATCGGATGCTTCTCCAGTCTGTTGCGGAAAAGTAAGATCCGGGCGGATTTCTGCCAACCAGTTCGCCAGCAATTCGGTCGCACCGACCGACGATGTCGATTCGAGAATGACCAAGTTGCCCTTGGCCAGCACGGGCGCAATCGATTTGGCCGCAGCCTTGATGTAGCTCAAATCCGGCCTTCGGTCTGCCGTCAGCGGCGTCGGCACGGCAATGATGAACGCATCGGCAGGCTCGACGTGAGTCGTCGCGCGCAGGTAACCGGCACCCACCGCGGCGTGAACCAGAATGTCGAGTTCTGGTTCGACAATATGGATATTCCCTCGGTTAATGGTATCGACGACATGCGAAGACACATCGACGCCAATAACCCGAATCTTGCGCGACGCGAATAACGTAGCAGTCGGCAGGCCTATGTAGCCGAGGCCAATTATGGAAATCGTATTCAACATGCGTTCACCAAAATATCGCGGATGCGCTGGGCAGCATTGCCATCGCCGTAGGGGTTGGCCGCCCGGGCCATGGCGGCATATCCAATCGGATCGTCGAGAAGTCTGCACGCCTCCGCAACTATTGCCGCTTGGCTAGTGCCGACGATCCGCACCGTGCCGGCGGCCACCGCTTCCGGACGCTCCGTCGTCTCACGTGTCACAAGCACCGGCTTGCCCAAGGCCGGCGCCTCCTCCTGAACTCCACCCGAATCCGAAATCAGCAGCGTGGCTCTGTCCATCAGGTAAACAAAGGGCAGATAGTCCTGCGGCCCCATCAGATACACGCCCGGAACGTCGCCGAGAAGGCGATATACGGACTGTCGGACCCGAGGATTGAGATGGACCGGAAAGACGATTTCCACGTCGCCACGCCGGACAATTTCCCGCAATGCGTAGCACACGGAGTCGAGGCCACCGTCCAAATTCTCTCTGCGATGTCCGGTGACAAGAATCAAACGCTTCTTCGGATCGAGAAAACCGAAACGCGAATCAAGCTCGCTGCGCTGTGCAGTGTCGTCACGCATCTTTGCTGCCGTGGCCAGAAGGGCATCGATAACTGTATTTCCGGTTATGTGGATACTCGATTCAGCAATGCCTTCCCGCAGCAGATTGTCACGAGCGCTGGATGTCGGCGCGAAATGGTATTTGGCCAGAACGCTCGTCAACCTGCGATTTGCCTCCTCCGGCCAAGGAGCTAGCATGTCACCGGTCCGCAGACCGGCCTCGACGTGCCCGACTTCGATCTGTCGATAGTGTGCGGACAGAGCGGCGGCAAGCGTGGTCGACGTGTCTCCCTGCACCAGAACCAGATCCGGCCGAGCCTCACTCAATACGATGTCGAGGCCAGCCAGCGCTCTGCTCGTCATCCCGGTCAGCGTTTGATCCGGTGCCATGACGTCAAGATCGTAGTCGGGACAGATGCCGAAAAAATCGAGCATGGAGTCGAGCATCTGACGATGCTGTGCCGTTACGCAGACTTTCGTCTCGATCTCAGGTTCATTCCTCAGTACACCGACCAATGGTGCCATTTTTATCGCTTCTGGCCGGGTTCCAAGGATAATCAAGGCCCTCATTGAATCCCCCGAAACTCAATCTACGTGATCACGAATGATGCTTTCCAACAATTTCAAAACCCCAATCAAGGAGGTAGCAAGCAGCAGAGTCAGAAATGCGTTATAGAGTCGCTTCGGCTGCAATGGATAACTCGGTCTCGTTGGTGCTTGCAGGATTGAAACCATCTTGAGCGTGCGGGCTGCGTCCATCCGCCCTTTCTCAAGCGCCGAAAGCGCAGTTTTGTACAAGTCCTGTGCGAAACTCACCTGCATCTGTAGGCGCTGGAACTCCTCTACGGTGTAGTTGAGCGTCCCTTTCGACGGTGACGCCAGTTCAGCCCGCTTTTGCGCGATCTGCTTTTGAAGCGCGTCGAGGTTGTTCCGGAGCATCACCACGGTGGGCTGATCCGGGCTCAACGTTGGAGGCAATGAAGCAATTTGCGTCTGCACATCAACTTTTTGCGCTTCGAGCTTGTCAATCAGCGCATTCTGGCTCTCGGCCGTTGCCTGTGGAGCCATTAACCCCTTGCGGTTCTGAAAATCGATCAGCGTATGCGTCGCATCTAGAAGACCGCCATGCGCCAGCGTCACCTGCCGCTCGAGGAAGCGCACCTGTGACAAAGCCAATTCATGATCAATCTGATTCATGTGTGCTTCACCTTCGCGAACCATGAAATTGACGATTTCCTGCGCAGTCTTCGAATCATAGGCTTGTGCCTGGATGCGCAGTACACCGCTGTAGTCGTCGTACTCGACATCGATACGCGACAGCCAGTAGCGATAGAACCACTCCATCGGTGCGTTCTTGAACCACATCCGCGAAATAGGATCTCGATGTCCATCGCTGAAATGAGAGCGCAAATCCAAAGCGGCATCCAACTTCTTAAGAACATCTTCCGACAGAAGATATTCGCGCAACAGCAGCTGATCACCGCGATTGGGACCACCAGCACCGGGAACGAGCGTTGATACATCGACACTCGGACTGCTGATCTGATCGGTGGATCGGATGATCACATTCGCATCCGATACAAATCGATCGGAAGCGATGAACAGCCAATACACGGTGGCAAGAACCGCATAAATCAAGATCACCTTGATAATCAGCCGAAATACTTCCATCGAGAAAAGCGTCGACTTCCCTCTTCCATATACCGCAGCCAGCTTGGCACCAATGCGCCCACTTCTGCTCACTGTTAGTTCTTTCATACCAAGATAGCGTCCTTATAAGCCCTCAATGCCTCATCAAGTTCGTCGAACCAATATGCCTTACCGCCATTGATCCAGATACCGGACTGGCAAAACTGTTTTAGCGTACCTTCGTCATGGGACACCATGATCACGCTAGCCCGATCAACCTTATTCTTGAAAGCATCAGCGGCTTTTTTTCTAAATCTAGCATCGCCCGCAGCCGTCACTTCGTCTGAAATATATACATCGAACTCGAAAGCAATCGACAGCGCAAACTGGAGACGCGACCGCATCCCAGACGAATACGTCTGCACGGGCTCATCAAATGAATCACCCAGTTCGGTGAAGTCCTGAATAAACGAGAGTCGATCCTTCAATTCTTCTTCACGACCGTACACCCTGCAAACGAACTTCGCATTCTGACGCCCGGTCAGCGTCCCTTCCAACCCCCCTCCACCTACTGGCCAGGATACGCGACAGCGTCGCTCAACTCGTCCCTTTGTCGGGTAATCAACGTTCCCAATAATACGCAGCAGCGTCGACTTGCCCGCACCGTTCACACCGATCAGGGCAATATTCCGTTTCGGCGGGATCGTCATACTAATACCCTGCAGCACCCACTTGCCGGCTCCGTGCTCTGTCAGATATCGCTTATGAACATCTTCGATAATGATCATTTCATCACCAGCTTTTTTGCAAATCGCCGATAGAGCATCAGACCCACAAGCATAAATATAATCCCGCCTTCATATAGATAGGCAAGACTCACTTCGGGGAGCGTATGATATGAGGACAAAAATCCGAGCCGCAGCAACTCAACACCATGCACAACCGGATTAATTAGCAATATTTCACGATACGGCGTTGGTACCAGCGCAATCGGAAACATCGCCCCGGAGATATAAAACAATGGCAAAAAAAGTATTTTGAAAACGTGGTCGAGCTCCGGCACGAATTTCATCGCAACCGAAGTAATCAAACCAAAGCCTAGCGCAAACAGCCACAGTCCAAAAATACTGGCTATCATCAGCAACGGATCTGCCGGCAGAAAAACCGGATTCAGCATACCCGGCGTGATCATCCGACCCGCAGCGACAGCGATGAAGAAGATGACGATTGAAATCGGAATCATCAAAAACAACTCGAGAACAGCCCGCATGAACGCCGCATCGAATGGCTTGACCTGCCGGTATACGAAGAAGGCCTTATTGCAGTCGATCCCATGCAATACCTGAACCCAAGTACGCCGCCAAAGCAGAAATCCAATGAAGCCGGCGATGATCCACATGGTTATCTCGATTCCGCCAATCTGGTGAATGTGGAACGTGATATATCCAAAGGCGTGGATCGCAATATAGAACACGGGCTCGATCAGCAGCCAGAGCCAAGCCGCCCGTGCTTCAAAGAGGCGATCCAACGCCTCGCGCAGAAACATCGCGCGCCAGACCGAAACCGTAATCTCCATCGGAGTACGCACGTTTCCGTCCATGGCGCGTTACTCCAGTTCCCGGTTAATGGTAGCCGCCGGGCTGGCCACCATCACAACGAGCGTAAGGAACTTCTTGAACTCAACCTCGGGCGAGTTCGAGACGTAAATCACGTCATGATTCTGAATCGGGAAGTTCTGTGTCACGAAGAACGCTGCTGGATCCCGCAGGTTGATCTCGTAGACCACCGGCACGGTGCCGTTGATGGCCCTGACCGCCTTGTCCTGCGCATCGACCAGCTTCGCGTCTTCGAATCGGAACACGAACACGCCGCGTGCGTCGGCACGGTTGTCGTTGAGGCCACCCGAACGCGCGAGCGCCTGGGCCAGCGAAATGCCTTGCGCTTCGAACGGAATCTCGTCGTTCTTGCCCGTTGCACCCAACACCGAAAAGCTCTGCGACTGGAAGAGTGCCGTCACGACATCGCCCGGCTTGAGCACGACGTTCTGGTGCGGATCACGAATGACCGAATCGAGCGGCATCGTCGCGGTGACACTGCCTCGCGAAAGCTGCACGGCCATGCGGTTGACCGACTGCTTCACGCCGCCCGCAAATGCCAGCGCATCGAGCAGACGCTCACCCTTCGGGGTCAGCGGCATCAGCGCGCTCGTGTTGACTTCGCCCACGACCGTGATGTTCGACGCATTGTTCTTGGTGACGCTGACGAGCACCTGCGGCAGGTTCGCCTTGCCCTTGAGATGGCCGACGATGCTCGACTCGATCTGCTCCGTCGTGCGCCCTTTGACCGGGATCCGCCCCGCGAACGGGATGGTGATCGTGCCGTCCGAGGCCACCATCTGGTTGGGCAGCGTGACGCTGTTGGCCGTGCTCGTCGTCATCGGCTGCGCGGGCGCCAGCGTGCTGAACAGCATCGCCGGCGGCGCCTCCCAGATCGTCACTTCGATGACGTCGCCCGGGCCGATCAGGTAGTTGTTGGTAACCGCACTCGGAAAGATGTTCGCGAATTGGCCCAGCTTCTTGCTGTCGGCAAGTTTCCGCGCCAACGTATCGTTGACGTCCACCAGTTGAATGCCTTCGATCCGTCCGCCGGTTTCCGGCACTTCCTGCACTTTCTGGCGCGACGCACCGGAAGCAGGTATCCAGTCCGGATAGGTTGCACACCCCGAAAGCGCCACAGCGGCAAGAACGGAAATTGCCAATACACTCTTTTTCATGGATCTTGAGGCCAAGACTTTTTACTATTGATTTGCAAGCGTCATTTCCCGGGCGTTCAATCAACGCATCCCCCGAACACCCGAACGCTCATTCATCAGCCGATTGACTCGATCAGGCCACCGGCGTCTCAAAAATTCTTCACTTAAATTTGCACTCTTTCGGACATTGACGACCGAAAAAGCAACAAATCCCCCCTCTGTGACAACAGAAGAAATGGTTACTGCACGTCGAATCCCGCCACGGATACCTGGCCAGTTAGCGAACGAACGTCGGAAAACCACGGAAAATAACCAACACGACGGCACACCTGCAAGGCACGTCCGGCATTGGCAGCCGGCCGATTGCGCCTGTTATCAGGGGTGTTCGACCGTCTCATGCAATCGAACTGCCCGCTCTGGTTCTCGCGACTTACAGCGCAGGGTCTCCCGACGCCGACATTATCGCATGGAAGTCGGACACACCCGAAATCACTCTGTAAGTTATAGGATCAGTCCGCATCACGATCGACCGGTAATAAGCGGTAATTAATACGGACTGCATACCCGATTTAACAATGTTCGTGTCGTGGCAAACGGCATGCGACACGCGGATTGAAACGTTTTACATGCCGCTGCTCCGGCGGGTGCGGTGGTTGTCTCGGTCATGCAGGTCGGTTATAACCGTGCGACGAAAATCGGCCGCAGGCCATTCTTTAAACCCGCCATGGAGCCCCCATGCTGAACCTGGAATCCACCCAGCAATTCCTGATGACCCGCGGCCTCGACTTCGGCCTCAACCTCCTCGCCGCGATCGTCCTGTGGTTCATCGGCCGCTGGGCGATCCGCCTCGGCACGCGCCTGCTGGGCAAGGTGGTACGCCGCAGCGGCAAGGTCGACCCGACGCTCACCGACTACCTGACCTCCGTCGTCAGCGTGCTGCTGACGATCCTGCTGATCCTCGCGATCCTGCAGATCTTCGGTGTTCAGACCACGTCGTTCGCCGCCCTGCTCGCCGGCCTCGGCCTCGCGATCGGCACGGCCTGGGGCGGCCTGCTCGCGCACTTCGCCGCCGGCGTGTTCATGCAGGTGCTGCGTCCGTTCAAGATCGGCGACGTGATCAGCGCGGGCGGCGTCACGGGCACGGTGAAGGAACTCGGCCTGTTCGGCACGACGATCATCACCGCCGACAACGTCGTGACGATCGTCGGCAACAACAAGATCTTCTCGGACAACATCGCGAACTACAGCGCGACGCCGCATCGCCGCGTGGACCTGACCGCGAAGATCGCGAACGGCGTCGACGCGGCCGATGCGATCAACCGCCTGAAGACGCAGATCCAGTTGATCCCGAACGTGATGAAGGTGCCGGCGCCGGACGTCGGCGTGCTGCAGTTCACGCCGGAAGGCCCGCTGCTGTTCGTGCGTCCGTCGACGCAGCCGGAGAACTACTGGCAGGTGTACTGCGACACCAACCGCGTGATCCTCGAGACGTTCCGCGACGCGCAATACCCGACGCCCGAAACGCCGATCTTCCATCGCACGACCTGAGGAACGGTGCCGCCAAGCGGTTCGCGGGATCTGACTGAAGCTGCCGGCGTCGAGCAGCCGGATCGGCCGATACCGCACATCGGCAATCGATCGGAGCGCACGAACCGTACGGACGAAAAAAAGCGTGGCAATGAACTGCCACGCTTTTCACTGCGCCGAAGCGAAAACGCGCAGGCTCAGTGGCCGCGCGTGTTCTGCGTACCGCCCGAATGCCGCCCGCGCACCAGCTTCCACAGCGCGCCGAGCGCGACCGGCACGATCGCCGCGCCGATCCCCGCCAGCACGATCACGTTCAGATACTGGCGGATGAACGGGATATTGCCGAAGAAGTAGCCGAGCAGCACCAGCAGCAGCACCCAGAGCAACGCGCCGACCACGTTGAACAGCTGGAAGCGCGCGACGCTCATCGACGACGCGCCGGCAACAAACGGTGCGAACGTGCGCACGACCGGGATGAAACGCGCGAGCACGATCGTCTTGCCGCCGTGCTTGTCGTAGAACGAGTGGGTCTTCTGCAGCGCCGCGCGATCGAGGAAGCGCTCGAGCACCGGGATATGCGTATTGAACACCTTCGGCCCGACCCAGCGGCCGATCAGGTAGTTCACGGTATTGCCGGCAATCGCCGCGACCAGCAGCAGCACGATCAGTCCGCCGACGTTCATGTCGCCCGTCGCCGCGAACGCGCCGCCGATGAACAGCAGCGAATCGCCCGGCAGGAACGGCAACACGACGAGCCCCGTCTCGCAGAACACGATCAGGAACAGCACCAGATACACCCACGCACCGTACTGCCGGATGAAGTCGCCGAGGAACGCGTCGATATGCAGGACCAGGTTGACGAAATGAAGCAGCGTATCCAAATGCGATTCCTCGAAGGCGAAAGGGCCGGAGCGGCCGAAAAGCGGAAGTGCCCGCCGCACAAGGCGGTGCGCGGAACGCAGTCATCATACCGAAACTACCTTAAGGCTCCGTGAAAAAAACGTAAGCGGCCCCGGCCACGGCATCCGCCGCCGCCTCGCTATAATTCGGCCATGTCCGAAATCACCGAAACGGCCGCAGGCGCCGTGCCCACGCCCGCCGCGCGCCCGCTGCGCGCGATCCAGCCCCTGCCCGATCAGCTGATCAGCCAGATCGCCGCCGGCGAGGTGGTCGAACGCCCGGCGTCGGTCGTCAAGGAGTTGCTCGAGAACGCGATGGACGCCGGCGCGACGACGCTGCGCATCGTGCTCGAGGAAGGCGGGGTCAAGCGCATCTCGATCACCGACGACGGCTGCGGGATTCCGCCCGACGAACTGCCGCTCGCGCTGATGCGTCACGCGACGAGCAAGATCCGCTCGCTCGAGGAGCTCGAGGCGGTCGCAACGCTGGGTTTCCGTGGCGAAGCGCTCGCGTCGATCGCGTCGGTCGCCGAGATGTCGATCACGAGCCGCACGGCCGAGGTCGCGCATGCGACGAAGATCGACGCGACCACGGGCGCGCTGTCGCCGGCCGCCGGCGCGGTCGGCACGACGATCGAGGTGCGCGAGCTGTACTTCAACACGCCCGCGCGCCGCAAATTCCTGAAAAGCGAGCAGACCGAGTTCGGCCACTGCCTGGAAATGATCCGCCGCGCGGCGCTCGCGCGGCCGGACGTCGCGATCTCGGTGCTGCACAACGGCAAGGCCGTCGAGCACTGGAACGCGACCGAACCCGCACAGCGCGTCGCGAAGATCCTCGGCGACGGCTTCGCGACCGCACACCTGCCGCTCGACGAGCAGGCCGGGCCGCTCGCCGTCTACGGCTGCGCGGGCCTGCCGACCGCGAGCCGCGGCCGCGCCGACCAGCAATACTTCTTCGTCAACGGCCGCTTCGTGCGCGACAAGCTGCTCACGCACGCGGTACGCGCGGCGTACGAGGATGTCCTCCACGGCGACCGTTACCCATCGTACGTGCTATTCCTCGATCTGCCGCCCGAAGCGGTCGACGTGAACGTGCACCCGTCGAAGATCGAGGTGCGGTTCCGCGATTCGCGCTCGATCCACCAGTACGTCTTCCACGCGGTGCAGCGCGCGCTCGCGCGCCATGCAGGCGCGTCGCCGGAAACCACCGCGGGCGGCCATGCCGCACAACTCTCACCGGCGCCGAGCGGCCCCGCGTCATTCCTGAATACGCCGCTCGGCCAGGGCGCGGCCACCGGCACGGGCGGCAGCGGCTTCTCGTTGGCGTCGTCCTCCTCGTCGTCGGGCAACACGTGGATGCGCCAGGCGCGCATGACGCAGGGCACACTGCCGGTCGCGCAGCCGCTCGCGCTCTACGACGCGCTGTTCGGCCGCAAGGATACGGGCGCGGGCACGCCGGACGGCACGACGATCGTCGCGCGCGATGCGGCCGATGCGGCGGCTGCGCCGGTCGCGCCGCTGTCGGGCTTCGTCGCGTCGCCACTCGCCGCCACCGCGCACGACGAGCAGCCGCTCGGCTTCGCGCTCGGCCAGATCCACGGGATCTACGTGCTCGCGCAGAACGCGCACGGCCTCGTGATCGTCGACATGCACGCGGCGCACGAACGGATCCTGTACGAACAGTTCAAGAACGCGCTCGCCGACCGCACGGTCGCCGTGCAGTCGCTGCTGCTGCCGATCTCGATGACGGCGACGCCGGTCGAGATCGGCACGGTCGAGGAAGAACGCGACACGCTCGAATCGCTCGGCTTCGACCTCGCGGTGCTGTCGCCGACGTCGCTCGCGATCCGTGCGGTGCCCGCGCTGCTGAAGGACGCGGACCTGCAGTCGCTCGCGCGCGCGGTGCTCGCCGACCTGCACGCGTTCGGCGGTTCGCGCGTGCTCACCGAACGCCAGCACGAGCTGCTCGGCACGCTTGCGTGTCACCACGCGGTGCGCGCGAACCGGCGCCTGACGCTCGACGAGATGAACGCGCTGCTGCGCCAGATGGAAGCGACCGAACGCGCGGACCAGTGCAATCACGGCCGGCCGACGTGGTATCAGCTCACGCTGAACGATCTCGACCGTCTCTTCATGCGCGGACAATGAGCGCTGCACCGCAGTCCGCCCCGACGACGATCGCCTGCCTGCTCGGCCCCACCGCCTCCGGCAAGACGGCCGCGGCGCTGGCGCTCGCCGCGCGCCGTCCGATCGAGATCGTCAGCGTCGATTCGGCGCTCGTCTACCGCGACATGGATATCGGCACCGCGAAACCGACGCGCGACGAGCGCGCGAGCGTGCCGCATCACCTGATCGACATCATCGACCCGGCCGATGCGTATTCGGCGGCCGAATTCCGCGCGGACGCGCTGCGCCTGATCGGCGAGATCGCCGCGCGCGGCCGCACGCCGCTGCTCGCGGGCGGCACGATGCTGTACTACAAGGCGCTCACGCAGGGCCTCAACGACCTGCCGACCGCCGATCCGGCCGTGCGCGCCGAGCTCGACGCCGAGGCGGCGCGCGACGGCTGGCCGGCACTCCACGCGCGGCTCGCGCAGGTCGACCCCGCGACGGCCGTGCGGCTCGCACCGAACGATTCGCAGCGGATCCAGCGCGCGCTCGAAGTGTTCCTGCTGAGCGGGCAGCCGATGTCAGTGCTGCTCGCCGCGCCGCGGCGCGCGGACGACGAAGCCGCTGCGTACCGCTTCGTGCCGGTCGCACTGGAACCATCCGACCGCGCGGTGCTGCACGCGCGCATCGCGCAACGCTTCGACGCGATGCTCGACGCGGGCTTCATCGACGAAGTCGAACGGCTGCGCCGCCGCGAGGATCTGCATCTCGGCCTGCCGTCGATGCGCTGCGTCGGCTACCGGCAGGCATGGGAATTCCTCGACGGCGACACCGACTACCGGACCATGCGCGACAAAGGCATCTTCGCGACGCGCCAGCTGTGCAAACGGCAGATCACGTGGCTGCGCGCGATGCCGGAGCGGATCGTCGTCGACTGCGTCGCGCCGGATTCGACGGCGCAGGCGCTCGACACGCTTGAACGCGTGCTCGACGGTCGCATCGACGATCAATAACGGGGCAGGATCGCCGCGCATCGATCCTGCTTGCGCGCGATACCCTCGTCTTCGGTCATCGTCGTTCCTCCTTCGGCCGCCCGCCAATACGCCAAGCGCCGCACCAGAAAAAAAGCCGCCCGGATCGACTCCGGGCGGCTTTCGTTACTGCATCCTACTTGGCGCGCTGCGTCAGACCACGACCGTCTGCGCCTCGCCTTCGCGGCTCGCACGCACGGTGCCGATCTTCCACACCTGTTCGCCGGCGGCCGTCAGGTCGGCGATCGCCGCGTCGGCATCGGCTGCCGAGACGATCACGGCCATCCCGATCCCGCAGTTGAACACGCGGTGCATTTCCGCGTCGGCGACGCCGCCGTGCTCCTGCAGCCACTTGAACAGCGGCGGCAGCGGCCACGCGTTCTGGTCGAGCTCGGCCGTGAGACCTTCGCGCAGCACGCGCGGAATGTTCTCGACGAGGCCGCCGCCGGTGATGTGGGCCATGCCCTTCACCGACAGCTTCTGCATCAGCGCGAGCAGCGGCTTCACGTAGATGCGCGTCGGCGCCATCAGCGTGTCGGCCAGCGAGCGGCCGTGGAAATCGGCCGACAGGTCGGGGTTCGCGCGCTCGATGATCTTGCGCACGAGCGAGAAGCCGTTCGAGTGGATGCCGCTCGACGCGAGGCCGAGCACCACGTCGCCTTCGGCGATCGTGCTGCCGTCGATGATCTTGCTCTTCTCGACCGCGCCGACCGCGAAACCGGCCAGGTCGTATTCGCCGTCCGGGTACATGCCCGGCATTTCGGCCGTTTCACCGCCGATCAGCGCGCAGCCCGACAGTTCGCAGCCGTGCGCGATGCCCTTGACGACGGTCGCGGCCGTGTCGACGTCGAGCTTGCCGCACGCGAAGTAATCGAGGAAGAACAGCGGCTCGGCGCCCTGCACGAGGATGTCGTTCACGCTCATCGCCACCAGATCCTGGCCGACGGTGTCGTGTTTGTTCAGATGAAACGCCAGCTTGAGCTTGGTGCCGACGCCGTCGGTGCCCGACACGAGCACGGGCTCCTGGTACTTCTTCGGCACTTCGAACAGCGCGCCGAACCCGCCGATGCCGCCGAGCACGCCGTCGCGCAGGGTTTTCTTCGCAAAAGGCTTGATCTTGTCGATGAGCGCGTCGCCCGCGTCGATGTCGACGCCTGCGTCGCGGTAGGACAGACCTTGGGCGTCGGGAGCGGATTTCGGAGGATTCATGGGGGAATGCGAGAAGGTCGGTAAAATGCGATTTTACCCGAAGCCGGCCCGTTGGCCGGAATTCCCAGCACCGAATCGTCAGGGATTGCATCTTGGTCGACACGTCCCCGTTTTCATCGCCCCGCGAGCCGCGCCGGAAACCGCGCGCCGCCGTGCGTGCGGCCGCGTGTTCAGGCACCGGAGCAGCCCCCCGCGCGTGCCCGGCGTACGGCGCGCGTTTCATCAACCGACCTGCATTGTGACTGTTGTGTCCCGTCAACTGACGCTCGATCTCGGCACGCCGCCGCCCGCCACGTTCGACAACTTCATCATGAATGAGGAGAACGACGAGCTCATCTCGCGGCTCCAGAAGCTCGACCTCGCGCTCGCGGCGGGGCCCGTGCCGGACCGGTCGTTCTACATCTGGGGCGAGCCCGGCAGCGGCCGCACCCACCTGCTGCAGGCGCTCGTGAGCGACGCGTCGTACGGCTACGCGCGCTACCTGACGCCGCAAAGCCCGCTCGGCGCGTTCACGTTCGACCCGCGCATCGGCATCTACGCGATCGACGACTGCGACAAGATGAGCGACACGCAGCAGGTCGCGCTGTTCAACCTGTTCAACGAGGTCCGCGCGCACCCGTCGAGCGCGTTCGTCGCGGCGGGCCCCGCGGCGCCGCTCGCGCTCGACGTGCGCGAGGATCTGCGCACGCGCCTCGGCTGGGGGCTCGTGTTCCACCTGTCGCCGCCGTCCGACGCCGGCAAGATCGCCGTACTGAAGCTCGCGGCGAAGGAGCGCGGGATCGCGCTCACCGACGACATCGCCGCTTACCTGCTCACCCATTTCCGCCGCGACATGCCGAGCCTGATGGCGCTGCTCGACGCGCTCGACCGCTTCTCGCTCGAGCAGAAACGCGCCGTCACGCTGCCGCTGCTGCGCCGGATGCTGGCCCGCCCCGGCGACGACATCGCACCACCGGGCACAGGCCCGAACCGCTTCGAGTAAAATGCGCTTCCATGACTAATCTGGCACTCTTTGACCTCGATCACACGCTGATCCCGACCGATAGCGACCACGAATGGGGCCGCTTCATGGTGAAGCTCGGCATCGTCGACGCGGAAAGCTTCTCGCGTCAGAACGATCAGTTCTTCGCCGACTACAAGGCCGGCAAGCTCGACATCCATGCGTACCTGTGCGCGATGCTCACGCCGCTCGCGAAGTATTCGCGCGCGCAGCTGGCCGAATGGCACGAGCAGTACATGCACGAGGTGATCCGCCCCGCGATGACGCCCGCCGCGCTCGAACTCGTGCGCAAGCACCTCGATGCCGGCGACCTGTGCTGCGTCGTGACCGCGACCAACGAATTCATCACGCGTCCGATCGCGACCGCGTTCGGCGTCGACACACTGATCGCGTGCGAGGTCGAAACGACCGACGGCCATCCCGACTCGCCGTACACGGGCCGGCCGACCGGCACGCCGAGCTATCGCGAAGGCAAGATCGTGCGCACCGAAGCGTGGCTCGCGTCGCTCGGCAAGCACTGGGACGACTTCGAACACAGCTACTTCTACAGCGACTCGCACAACGACATCCCGTTGCTCGAGAAAGTCACCGACCCGATCGCGACCAACCCCGACGACACGCTGCGTGCGCATGCAAGCGACCGCGGCTGGCGCATCCTCGATCTCTTCTGAACGTCGTGATCAAAAAATTCATTCGCAAGCTGCTCGGCCAGGACGGCGCCGAACACACGTCGCCCGTCGAGGCGCCCGCCGTCGAAACGGCCCCTGCCCCGCGCCCCGCGAAGGGGAGCCGCGGCGGCGGCGCCAAGAAGGCGCGCAGCAACCACGAGCCGACCGTCGTGCCGGCCAGCGTGCACCAGATCGATCCGTCGCTGATCTCGCGAAACGCCGTGCGCGTGACCGACACACTGCAGCAGGCGGGCTTTCGCGCGTTCATCGTCGGCGGTGCCGTACGCGACCTGCTGCTCGGCATCGCGCCGAAGGACTTCGACGTCGCGACCGACGCGACGCCGACCGAGGTGCAGCGCCTGTTCCGCCGCGCGCGCCTGATCGGCCGCCGCTTCCAGATCGTCCACGTGCAGTTCGGCCAGGAACTGATCGAGGTGTCGACGTTCCGCGCGCTGGTCGACGCGCCGCCCGAAGCCGCCGCGGCCGAGCCGCCGAAGCGCCTGAAGCGCGACGAGCTCGATCGCCGCACGCACGCGGTGGACGCGAGCGGCCGCGTGCTGCGCGACAACGTGTGGGGCGAACAGCACGAAGACGCCGCGCGCCGCGACTTCACGATCAACGCGATGTACTACGACCCGTCGACGCAGACGGTGCTCGACTACCACGACGGGATGGCCGACATGCGCGCCCGCCTGTTGCGGATGATCGGCGACCCGGCCACGCGCTTCCGCGAGGATCCGGTGCGGATGCTGCGCGTCGTGCGCTTCGCGGCGAAGCTCGGCTTCGAGATCGAGCCGCACACGCGCGAGCCGATCAACGCGCTCGCCGACCTGATCAACAACGTGCCGGCCGCGCGCCTGTTCGACGAAATGCTGAAGCTGCTGCTGTCGGGCCATGCGCTCGCGTGCCTGCAGCAGCTGCGCAAGGAAGGCCTGCACCACGGGCTGCTGCCGCTGCTCGACGTCGTGCTCGAGCAGCCGCAGGGCGAGAAGTTCATCACGCTCGCGCTGAACAACACCGACGCGCGCGTGCGCGCCGGCAAGCCGGTGTCGCCGGGCTTCCTGTTCGCGACGCTGCTGTGGCACGACATGCGCCAGCGCTTCGAGCAATACACGGCGGAGGGCGAAATCCCGGTGCCGGCGCTCCATCGCGCGATGGACGACGTGCTCGACATGCAGACCGAGAAGCTCGCGATCCACAAGCGCTACTCGGCCGACATGCGCGAGATCTGGGGCCTGCAACTGCGCCTCGAAAAACGCTCGGGCCGCAGCGCGATGCGGCTGCTGGAACACCAAAGGTTTAGAGCGGGGTATGATTTCCTCCTGTTACGCTGCGAATCCGGCGAGCTCGATGCGGAAGTCGGACAGTGGTGGACGGATTTCATCGAAGGCGACGCGGCCGCCCGTGAGGCACTCCTCACGCAGGGCGGCTCGAAGGAAAAATCGCCCCGCAAGCGGCGCCGCCGCGGCGGTGCGCGAAACCGCAAGCCGGGCGAAGGCGCCGCCGAGCAGGCGCCGGACACCGCGGGCGGTTCCGACGACTGACGCGCTCGCCGGCGAACGACGTAGGAAGTGAAGCCATGACGGTTGCATATATCGGACTGGGGGCGAATCTCGGCGATGCGCGCCAGACCCTGAAGGACGCGGTGGTGTGCCTCGCGCAGCAGCGCACCATCTCGATCCTCGGCAAATCGAGCCTGTATCGCACGGCGCCCTTCGAAGCGGGCGGCGACGATTACTACAACTGCGTCGTCAAGCTCGACACGACGCTGTCGGCCCGGGAGCTGCTCGCGCTCTGCCAGAAGATCGAACATCACTTCGGGCGCGAGCGCCCGTATCGCAACGCGCCGCGCACGCTCGACCTCGACATCCTGCTGTTCGGCTCCGATTCGATCGACGAACCCGACCTGATCGTCCCGCATCCGCGCCTCACCGATCGCGCATTCGCGCTCGTGCCGCTCGTCGAAATCGAACCGGCGCTCGACATCCCCGCGCGCGGCCGCGCCGATGCGTTCCTCGCCGCCGTCGCCGATCAGCGCGTCGAGAAGGTGCAGACCTGCCAATGCCTGATGCAGAAGGCCCTTGCCGCCGGCGCTGACGCCGACAAGAACCCCTGCCGATGAACACCACTCCGCTGACCGTCACCGCGCCCGACCTGCGCGCCCCGCATCGCTACCTCGTGATCGAAGGCCCGATCGGCGTCGGCAAGACGACGCTCGCGCGCCTCTTCGCCGAGCGCTGGTCGATGCAGGCGCTGCTCGAACGCCCGCAGGACAACCCGTTCCTCGAACGCTTCTATCGCGACACCGCGCGCTATGCGCTGCCCGCGCAGCTGTCGTTCGCGCTGCAGCGCGCGCAGCAGGCGCGCGAACTGATCGGCGCGCTCGATACAGGCCGGCCCGTCGTCGCCGATTTCATGCCGCAGAAGAACGACATCTTCGCGCGGCTGAACCTGCCGGAAGACGAATGGCAGCTGTACCGGTCGATCGCGACGCACCTCGACGTGCCGCAGGCACCCGCGCCCGATCTCGTCGTCTACCTGCAGGCGAGCCCCGAGGTGCTGTTCTCGCGCATCCAGAAGCGCGGGCTGCCGATGGAGCTGCAGATCAGCGACGCGTACCTGCGCTCGCTCGTCGATGCATACAACGAATTCTTCTATCACTACGACCGCACGCCGGTGCTGACGGTCGCAGCCGAACACCTGAACCCGCTGGATTCCCCCGAAGACCTCGCGCTGCTGGTCGAGCGCATCGACACGATGCGCGGCCGCAAGGAATTCTTCGTCAAGGGCGAGACGACGCGCTGACGCGTCCTCGCCTGTCGTTCCTCCCCATCGAACCGGATTTCCCATGACCTATCTCCAGGAATCGAGCCGGCCTGCCGTCACGGTGCCCAAGCTGCAGGCAATGCGCGAAGCCGACGAGAAGATCGCGATGCTCACCTGCTACGACGCGAGCTTTTCCGCGCTGCTCGATCGCGCCGGCACCGACGTGCTGCTGATCGGCGACTCGCTCGGCAACGTGCTGCAGGGCCACACGACCACGCTCCCGGTGTCGCTCGACGACATCGCGTACCACACCGCATGCGTCGCGCGCGTGCAGCCGCGCGCGCTCGTCGTCGCCGATCTGCCGTTCGGCACGTACGGCACGCCGGCCGAGGCGTTCGCGAATGCGGTCACGCTGATGCGCGCCGGCGCGCAGATGGTGAAGCTCGAAGGCGGCGAATGGCTCGCCGACACGATCCGCTTCCTCGTCGAACGCTCGGTGCCGGTGTGCGCGCACCTCGGCCTCACGCCGCAGTCGGTGCATGCGTTCGGCGGCTTCAAGGTGCAGGGCCGCACGGAAGCCGGCGCCGCGCAGTTGCTGCGCGATGCGCGGGCGATCGAAGATGCGGGCGCGCAGCTCGTGGTGCTCGAGGCGGTGCCGACGCTCGTCGCGTCCGAAGTCACGCACATGCTGAAGATCCCGACGATCGGCATCGGTGCGGGCCTCGATTGCTCGGGTCAGGTGCTGGTGCTGCACGACATGCTCGGCATCTTCCCCGGCAAGCGGCCGCGTTTCGTGAAGGATTTCATGCAGGGCCAGCCGAACATCCAGGCGGCCGTCGAGGCGTATGTGAGCGCGGTGAAGGACCGCACGTTCCCGGGCCCGGAACACTCGTTCTGACGCGGGACGGGCGTGCCGTGGCGCGCGGTCGGCGCTTGCTGCGGCACACTCGCTGACGTGGCCGCGATGCGGTGCGCCGTTTCTCGTAGTGCATTGCGGACAATACGTACTTTCTAACTCGTCCTATTCCTGCACACCTTCGTCGCTGCGACCATCAAACCTTCGTCAAGCGAAGGAGTGGAAAAGATGGCGCATGTGTATGAAAAGGCGGCTGAACATCGGCTGCTCGCCATCGCCGCGCTCGCATGCAGTCCGCTCGTCGCATTACCCGCGTCCGCTGCGACCGAAGACTGCCCCGCACGCGTTGCCGTTACCCAGCGGCTCGACGGTCAACCACCCGATGGCTGGAAAAGCTTCGACACGCAAAGCACCTACCCGCTTGCCAGCGTCACCTTCTGGTCAGGGCCGCCGGACCGGATGATGTCCTTGCTGCCGAACCGCTCGCGCTCCGAACCCAAAAGCGACGTCCATACCTGGTCGCTCGCTGAAAACCGTGAGGATTACTGGGTCTCATGCGACTACGGGAATACGAGCGTCGTGATCGCACGACCGCTCGGCAGACAGGCGCAGACTTGCGTCGCGCGTTACAGGCGTGGGCACGCCATCGTACAAAGCTGGCAATGCACGCCGGGGAAGTAATCCGCGTTCAGGCCGGTGCGCTGCCTTGAATCAGCCGCGCCGCGACCGACCCGCGCAACGCATTGCAGATCATCAACTCGTCCGCGTTCAGCACATCGTCGAGCGTCAGCACACGCTCTTTTGCGCCTAGCGCCGGATCGTCGAGCAGCACACCGCGCATCACGCCGGGGAGCACGCCGCACGACAACGGCGGCGTCAACCAGACGCCATCACGCTTCACGAACACATTCGACCGCCCGCCTTCCGTCACCTCGCCGCGCTCGTTGACGAACAGCATGTCGAAGCCGCCGAGCGCTTCCGCCGCCTGCCACGCACGGTCGTACTCGGCACGGCGCGTCGTCTTGTGCAGCAGCAGCGCATCGTCCGCGCGGGTCGGCGCGAAGCCGTGCGCGGACGCGAGCATCACGCCGACCGGCCCCGCGGGCAGCGGCTTCAGTGCCGCGGCCGTGATGTCGACCGTGCCGTCCTTCGCGAGTGCGAGCTTCATCCGGTACGGGCCGTCGCCGTCGAGCGCCGCGCAACGCGCGTCGATCTCGCGGCGCAACGCGTCGGCGTCGAGGCGGAAGCCGAACGCATCCGCGCTGCGCTGCAGCCGCGCGAGATGGCGCTCGAGATGCCGGATGCCGTCCGCACGTGTCGCGGCCGTGGTTTCGAACAACTGGAAGCCGGGATCGGCATCGGTCAGGAATCGCGCTTTCAATTCGCACTCCGCATATTCGTCGGCGGCGACGCTGTCGAGCACGATGCCCGCGCCGACACCCATCCTGCCGCGCCGCCGGCCGCTAGCGGCCGTTGCCGCGTCGCGCGTGCCGATCGTTGCGGCCGCATCGACGGCGATCGCATCGAGCGTCAGCGTCCGGATCGCGACCGACAGGCAGAAATCGCCGCAGCCGGCCACGCCGTCGGGCACCGCAGCGCCTGCCGAAAGGCCTTCCTTCGGTGCATCGAGCCAGCCGATCGCGCCCGTATAGAGCCCGCGCGGCGTCGACTCGATCGCGTCGATCAGTTCCATCGTCTTGTGCTTCGGCGCACCGGTGATCGATCCGCACGGAAACAGCGCACGCAGCATCTGCGCGAACGTGGTGCCGTCGCGCCAGCCGGCCTCGACCGTCGACGTCATCTGCCACACCGACGCATACGGCTCGACCGAGAACAGCGCCGGCACCTTGACCGTGCCCGTGCGCGCGATCCGCGACACGTCGTTGCGCAGCAGGTCGACGATCATCACGTTTTCCGCGCGGTTCTTCGGATCGTTCGCGAGGAACGCGGCAGCCGCCGCATCGTCGCGCGGATCGGCCGAGCGCGGCGCGGTGCCCTTCATCGGCCGCGCGCGCAGCACGTCGCCGTGCTTCTCGACGAACAGCTCCGGCGAGCACGACACGACCCACGCGCCGTCGGGCAGCGCGATCAGCGCGCCGTAACGCACGGGCTGACGCGCGCGCAGCCGCCGGTACAGCGCGAGCGGCGTGCCGAACATGTCGAAATTCAACCGGTACGTGTAGTTGATCTGATACGAATCGCCCGCCCGCAGCGCGTCGTGCACCGCGGCGATCGCCGCGTCGAACGCGTCGCGCGACACACTCTTCGCGACGTGCGCGACGCCCGCGATCGACGGCGGGCCGCCGCCGTCCTGCTGCGCGAGCCACGCATCGACTTCGTCGCGCGACAGGCGCTCGCAGCGCGCATACAGCAAAAAGCGCAGCGGGGCATGGCCCGGCTGCGCTCTGTCCAGATTGCGTCCGAATTCGTAGTCGCCGACGACGATCGCATGCAGCCCGTCGCGCAGATCCTGCGCCACCGCCGCATCGACTTCGTCGAGCCGTGCCGGATCCGTGCACACGCGTTCGCGCACGAAACCGGAATACAAACGACTCGACCGCGCGGACGCGGTCGAGTCGCAATCGTCCAAGAGCGCGAACGACGCGCTCTCGTTGCCTTCAGTCATACCGTTACTCGAAGAAGCTCTTCACCCGGTCGAACCAGCTCTTGCTCTGCGGGCTGTGACGCGCACCGCCCTCGGCCAGCGACTTCTCGAACTGCTTGAGCAGATCGCGCTGCTGGTCGGTCAGCTTCACGGGCGTCTCGACCTGCACGTGTACGTACAGATCGCCCGCGATGCTCGAACGCAGACCCTTGATCCCCTTGCCGCGCAGGCGGAACGTCTTGCCCGACTGCGTGCCTTCCGGCACCGGGAACGACGCACGGCCGGCCAGCGTCGGCACCTCGATCTCGCCGCCCAGTGCGGCGGTCGTGAACGGGATCGGCATCTGGCAGTGGAGATCGTCGCCGTCGCGCTCGAACACCGAGTGCGGCTTGATGTGGATCTCGACGTACAGGTCGCCCGGCGGCCCGCCGTTGATACCCGGCTCGCCGTTGCCGGCGGAGCGGATCCGCATCCCGTCGTCGATGCCGGCCGGGATCTTCACTTCGAGCGTCTTGGTTTCCTTCACCTTGCCCGAGCCGTGGCAGTGCACGCACGGTTCCGGGATGTAGGTGCCGGTGCCGTGGCACTTCGGGCAGGTCTGCTGGATGCTGAAGAAGCCCTGCGACATGCGCACCGTGCCCTGGCCGTGACACGTCGGGCAGGTTTCCGGCTTCGTGCCGGGCTTCGCGCCCGACCCGTGACAGACTTCGCACGACACCCAGCTCGGCACGCGGATCTGCGTGTCGTAGCCGTGCGCGGCCTGCTCGAGCGTGATTTCCATGCTGTAGCGCAGGTCGGCGCCGCGATACACCTGCGGACCGCCGCGGCCGCCGCGCGCGGCACCGCCCGCGGCCTGGCCGAAGATGTCGCCGAAGATGTCGCCGAACGCATCCGCGAAGCCGCCGAAACCCTGTGCGCCCGCACCGCCCATGTTCGGATCGACGCCCGCGTGGCCGTACTGGTCGTACGCCGCGCGCTTCTGGTCGTCCGACAGCATTTCATAGGCTTCCTTCGCCTCCTTGAAATGCTCTTCCGCATCCTTGTTGTCCGGATTGCGGTCAGGGTGATACTTCATCGCAAGCTTGCGATACGCCTTCTTGATTTCGTCGTCGCTCGCGTTCTTCGCGACGCCCAGAACCTCGTAGTAATCCCGTTTCGCCATATCGATTCACTGTGCCGTCGCGCGTCACGCACGCGGCGGCTCCTTTCGCCCGCAGTAAAGTCTCTCGACTCGTCTGGCGCTGCGCCGTCCGCGGACGGCTCGCGCAGCACCCGCCAAAAAACAAATGTGCCCGGAGGGCCGCGAAGCCCGCCAGGCGTGGAGTCGATCCGGCCATCCGGAAGGAAAGACAGACCGCTTTCAGTCGTTGGTCAACCGCGCCGCGCGCGTTTCCACGCGCGGCGTACGGTGCCATTGCAACCCGGCTTAGTCCTTCTTCACTTCCTTGAACTCGGCGTCGACGACGTCGTCGGCAGCCTGCTGCGCACCGCCCGCCTGGGCCGCGCCTTCCGCTGCACCCGCCGCGCCGGCTTGCTGCGCCTGCATGTCGGCGTACATCTTTTCGCCGAGCTTCTGCGAAGCCTGACCGAGTTCCTCGACCTTCGCGTCGATCGCCGCCTTGTCGGCCGACGTATCCTTCAGCACGTCCTCGAGCGACTTCAGCGCCGCTTCGATCTTTTCCTTCTCGCCCGCGTCCAGCTTGTCGCCGTACTCGGTGAGCGCCTTCTTCGTGCTGTGGACCAGCGCGTCGCCCTGGTTGCGCGAATCAGCCAGCTCGCGCAGCTTGTGGTCTTCCGCTGCGTTCGCTTCCGCGTCCTTGATCATCTGGTCGATTTCAGCGTCGGACAGGCCCGAGTTCGCCTTGATCGTGATCTTGTTTTCCTTGCCGGTCGCCTTGTCCTTCGCGCCGACGTGCAGGATGCCGTTCGCGTCGATGTCGAAGGTCACTTCGATCTGCGGCACGCCGCGCGGCGACGGCGGGATGCCTTCGAGGTTGAACTCGCCGAGCAGCTTGTTGCCCGCTGCCATCTCGCGTTCGCCCTGGAACACCTTGATCGTCACGGCCGACTGGTTGTCGTCCGCCGTCGAATACACCTGAGCGTGCTTCGTCGGGATCGTCGTGTTCTTGTTGATCATCTTCGTCATCACGCCGCCGAGCGTCTCGATGCCGAGCGACAGCGGGGTCACGTCGAGCAGCAGCACGTCCTTGCGGTCGCCCGACAGGACCTGGCCCTGGATCGCCGCGCCGACTGCGACGGCTTCGTCCGGGTTCACGTCACGGCGCGGATCCTTGCCGAAGAACTCCTTCACCTTCTCCTGCACCTTCGGCATGCGGGTCTGGCCGCCGACCAGGATCACGTCGTCGATGTCCGACACCTTGACGCCGGCGTCCTTGATCGCGATGCGGCACGGTTCGATCGTGCGCTCGACCAGATCCTCGACCAGCGCTTCCAGCTTCGCGCGGGTGATCTTCAGGTTCAAGTGCTTCGGACCCGATGCGTCGGCCGTGATGTACGGCAGGTTGATTTCGGTCTGCTGGCTCGACGACAGCTCGATCTTCGCCTTTTCAGCGGCTTCCTTCAGGCGCTGCAGCGCGAGCACGTCCTTCGACAGGTCGACGCCCTGCTCCTTCTTGAACTCGCCGATGATGTAATCGATGATGCGCTGGTCGAAGTCCTCGCCGCCGAGGAACGTGTCGCCGTTGGTCGACAGCACTTCGAACTGCATTTCGCCGTCGACGTCCGCGATCTCGATGATCGACACGTCGAACGTGCCGCCGCCGAGGTCATACACGGCGATCTTGCGGTCGCCCTTCTCGGCCTTGTCGAGGCCGAACGCGAGCGCGGCTGCCGTCGGCTCGTTGATGATCCGCTTGACTTCGAGGCCCGCGATGCGGCCGGCGTCCTTGGTTGCCTGGCGCTGGCTGTCGTTGAAGTACGCCGGCACCGTGATCACGGCTTCCGTGACCGGCTCGCCGAGGTAGTCTTCGGCCGTCTTCTTCATCTTGCGCAGCACTTCAGCCGAAACCTGCGGCGGCGCGAGCTTCTCGCCGTGCGCTTCGACCCATGCGTCGCCGTTGTCGGCCTTGATGATCGCGTACGGCATCAGGCCGATGTCCTTCTGGACTTCCTTCTCTTCGAAGCGGCGGCCGATCAGGCGCTTCACGGCGAACAGCGTGTTCTTCGGGTTGGTCACGGACTGACGCTTGGCCGGCGCGCCGACGAGCACTTCGTTGTCGTCCATGTAGGCGATGATCGACGGCGTCGTGCGCGTGCCTTCCGAGTTCTCGATGACCTTGACCTGGTTGCCTTCCATGATGGCGACGCACGAGTTCGTGGTGCCGAGGTCAATACCGATGATCTTTCCCATTTTTCCTAATCTCCAGAAATGCTTGTTTGCTGCGCGAAACCCCGCGTTTTTGGGCAGTTTCGCGCGCCAGAATTCAACTCTGTTCCCGAAATGCGTCCGGCCGATCCGTTTTCAAGACCCGCCAAGCGATGCGGATATTAAATTTTTTCAATCGCCGCCGGTAGCCGGATCGTACGAACCGGCGTCGCGGCCCGACTGCGCGCCGGTCGCCGCGGCGATCTTCGCGCGCGCCGCCGACACCGCCGCCTGGAACTGCGCGAGGCCATGCCAGCCGGTCGCGCGGCCGAGCCGCTTGCCGCGGTGGAAGAAGAACCACGTCGGCACGCCGTGCAGGCCGAAGCGGCGCCCCAGCTCATGATGTTCGTACACGTTGCAATGGAACCACTTCAGATCCAGCGCGCGGATCGCGTCCGGCTGGGCGAGCATCGCCTTCTTGGCGATCTCGCAGTTGAAGCAGTCGACGCCCCAGAAGAACACCACGGCGAGCGCATCCCCGGCGCCGGCGATCGCGGCGTCGAACGTGTCGGCCACCAGCGCCTGCATGTCGAACGCGTCGAACGCGGCCGGATCGACGCCGGCGGGAACCATCGCGTCGGCCTTACTTCGGCTGGGCGACCGTGACGAGCGCCGGGCGCAGCACGCGGTCGGCGATCATGTAACCCTTTTGCAGGACGGTCACGACGGTGTTCGGCTCCTGCTCGGCCGGCACCATCGAAATCGCCTGGTGCTGGTGCGGATCGAACTTCTCGCCGACCGGGTTGATCGCGACGACGCGGCCCTTCTCGAGCGCGCTCGTCAGCTGGCGCAGCGTCAGTTCGACGCCTTCGCGCACCTTCGTGATGTCGCCGGACGTATCGCCGACGGCAGCCTCGAGGCTGTCCAGCACGGGCAGCAGGTGCTCCGCGAAGCCCTCGATCGCGAACTTGTGCGCCTTCGAGACATCTTCCTGCGCGCGGCGGCGGACGTTCTCGGTCTCGGCCTTCGCCCGCAGGAAGCTCTCCTGCAGCTCGGCGACCTTGGCTTGAGCCTCCGCGAGCGCCGCGTCGGCTGCTTCGGCGGCGGGCGCCGCGCCTTGCGCCGCCTGCTTCTCGCTGCCGATGTCTTCGGCCGATTGGGTAGCCGGGTTCTCTTGCGTGTTTTCCATGTCGCTGAAAGTCGATTAGAGGTTGAAGCCAAATCGGCAACCGCCGGACCGTATGTCGGCGGCACCGCACATTGTTGGTGCAAATAAGGGCGAAAACTCCGATTTCAAGGGGGTTATTCACCGGCATTCGCCAATGCCGTGAAACAACCGCGCTGCGCGCCGCCGATTACGTGCATTTGTCGCCGGATCGGACGAAACGACCGGTAACAACGCTTACCAGGCAAGTACTAGCTCGGCACAGGGGGGTGCACTACACTCCATTCAAGCGTCGAAAAAGCGCGTTTACCCTAGCTTACCGGCGCCTGACATCCACCTGGCGCTGCATTCACAGTCCCATCGAGGCGCGTACCGTGAAACTGACCTTTGCCATATCGGTGGTCGCGCTGGTACTGATTGCCGGCACCACCACCATCTGCCTGTCCGGAGCCGTCACCGACCGCACGACCGAATACGGCAGCGCGCGGGCGACGTTCGACCAGATGTTCAGCTCCCACCAGAAAATCTGTCGATGATGCGCCGGTCGCGCTTGGTCGGCCGGCCGTGCAGTTCCGCCGCCGGCTCGCGATAGGTGCGGCGCCGTTCCAGTTCGGCGAGCCGCGCGACGCGCCCCGCTTCCGTTTCCTCGTAAAGCGTCTGCGCGATGCTCGCGGGCCCGCGCACGTCGCAAATGCCAAGCACGGCAATGTGCCAGACGACACCGTCGATCGCAATCTCGACCTCGTCGCCGACGCGCACGTCCTTGGCCGGCTTCACCGCCGCGCCGCCGATCTTCACGTGGCCCTTGTCGACCGCGTCGGATGCGAGCGAGCGCGTCTTGAAGAAGCGGGCCGCCCACAGCCATTTGTCGATGCGCAGCTTCGCGCCGGGGTCCGTCGAAATCCTGTAGTTCATCGCGTTCAACTCACCGTTTCGGGCTGCGCGGCCTTCACCGGCCAGCCCTGCAGATTCTCGGCGACGATCTCGCCCAACGCGCCGATCCATGCGGGCGCGCCGTTCAGGCACGGAATCCGGTGGAACGCCTGGCCGCCGCCCGCGATGAACTCGTCGCGCACCTCCATCCCGATCTCCTCGATCGTCTCCAGACAATCGGCCGTGAAACCGGGACAGAACACGTCGGCCCGCCGCACCCCCGCCTCGCCGAGTTCGCGCAGCGTCGGCGCCGTGTACGGCTGCAGCCACTCGGCCTTGCCGAAGCGCGACTGGAACGTCACGCGGCATTCGAGCGTCGACAGCCCGAGCGCGGCCATCAGCAGCGCGCCCGTCTGCTGGCACTGGTCGTGATAGGGGTCGCCCAGATCGAGCGTGCGCTTCGGCACGCCGTGGAAACTCAGCACGAGCTTGTCGCCGGCCGCGAAGTCGGGCCGGCCATGCTGCGCCCAGTACTGGCGAACCTGCTCGGCGAGCGCGTGGATGTAGGCCGGATGGTCGGCGTAGTGCCGCACCGTACGCACTTCCGGCTGGTTGCGCATCCGTGCGAGCGCGGCGAACGCGGCATCGAATGCCGTCGCGGTAGTGGACGCCGAGTATTGCGGGTACATCGGCATCAGCAGCACGCGCTCGACGCCAGCACGCTTGAACTGCGCGAGCGCCTGCGCAATGCCCGGGCTGCCGTAGCGCATCGCGTAGTCGACCGTCACCTGATAGCCGTTCGACGCGAGCAGGTGGCGCACGCCGTCGGTCTGGCGCTCGGTGTATACGCGCAGCGGCGAGCCTTCGGGCATCCAGACGGCCGCGTATTTCTTCGCGGACGCGCGACCGCGCAGCGGCAGGATCAGCGTGCGCAGCAGCACCTGCCAGACGACCTGCGGGATTTCGACGACACGCGGATCCGACAGGAACTCGGCCAGATAGCGCCGCACCGCGCGCGGCGTCGGGGCGTCGGGCGTGCCGAGATTGATCAGCAGCACGCCGATGCGATGGGCAGCTGCGACGCTCGAAGGCGGCTCAAGATCGAAACGCATGGGCAGGAACGTGCTCGGGGCACGCAGTCGGACGGCCCTCAATTATAGCGGGCCGTCTCGCCCGGGTCGGCTGGCCGTTCGGCCGACTGGCGGTGCGCACGGCGCCGCGGCACGATGGCGGGACGGTATCGGTCGGGTTACTGCTGGCTCAGCGTGAGCGACAGCAGCCGCGCGGTGATGTCGACGATCGGGATCACGCGGTTGTACGCCATGCGGGTCGGGCCGATCACGCCGAGCGTGCCGACGATCTGGCCGTTCACCTCGTAGGGCGCGGTCACGACGCTCATTTCCTCGATCGGCACGAGCGTCGATTCGCCGCCGATGAAGATCTGCACGCCCTGGGCGTGGCTCGACACGTCGAGCAATTGCAGGAGGCCCGTCTTTTGGTCGAACACGTCGAACAGCTTGCGCAGCCGCGCCATGTCGGACGACAGATCCGCCACTTCGAGCAGGTTGCGCTCGCCGGAAATGAGCACGGTGTCCTCGGTGTCGGGCACCTCGGTGCTGGCCGTCACGGCCGCATGCATCAGCGTGGTCATGTCGCCGCGCAGCTGGTCGATCTCGTCGCGCAGGCGGCGGCGCACCTCGTCGAACGACAGCCCGGCGAAGTGCGCGTTGATGTAGTTGGACGCCTCGGTGAGCTGCGACGGCGAATAGTCGCGCGGCGTCGCGAGCATCCGGTTCTGCACGTCGCCCTCGGGCGTGACGATGATCAGCAGGATGCGCTTGTCCGACAGCCGCATGAACTCGATCTGCTTGAACACGTGGCTGCGGCGCGGCGTCAGCACGACACCCGCGAACTGCGACAGGTTCGACAGCACGCTCGCCGCGGCCGCCACGACCCGCTGCTGCGGTTCGCCGGCCTGCAGCGTGTTCTGCACCTGGCGCGCGACGGCCTCGGCGTCGATCGGCGCCTCGACCGTCAGCATCGTGTCGACGAACAGCCGGTAGCCGCGCGGCGTCGGCACGCGGCCGGCCGACGTGTGCGGGCTCGACACGAGGCCGAGCTCCTCCAGGTCGGACATCACGTTGCGGATCGTTGCCGGGCTCAGTTCGAGCCCGGAGTAACGGGACAACGTGCGCGAGCCGACCGGCTGACCGTCGGCGATATACCGTTCGATCAGGGTTTTCAGGAGGGTTCGTGCGCGAGGATCTAGCATGGTGGAAAATTTTAGCGCAACCGCGCGAGCACGGCGAGTGGCCGCGGCCACTGTCGCCCGGGCCGACCGATCCGGCCCCGTTCGCGCACAGCCGGTTCTTTTCGTCAACGAGCTATGGTGTAATGCCGGCATGAAAACCGGTAATCAGTTCAACACCGTCGCGCTCGTCGGCCGGAGCAACACGCCCGGCATCGCCGAGCCGCTCGCCACGCTGGCTGGCTGCATCGCGAAGCTCGGCTTCGAGGTCGTGTTCGAAGCCGAAACGGCGCGCGAGATCGGCATCTCCGGCTATCCGGCGCTCACCCCGGCGGAGATCGGCGCGCGCGCGGACGTGGCGGTCGTGCTCGGCGGCGACGGCACGATGCTCGGCATCGGCCGCCAGCTCGCGCCGTACAAGACACCGCTGATCGGGATCAACCACGGGCGGCTCGGCTTCATCACGGACATCGCGGCGGCCGACATGCAGGCGCGCGTCCCGGTGATCCTGTCGGGCAAGTTCGAGCGCGAGGAGCGCTCGCTGCTCGAGGCCCGGATCATGCGCGACGGCGAACCGATCTACCACGCGCTTGCGTTCAACGACGTCGTCGTGAACCGCAGCGGCTTTTCCGGGATGGTCGAGCTGCGCGCGTCGGTCGACGGCCGGTACATGTACAACCAGCGTTCGGACGGCCTGATCGTCGCCACGCCGACCGGCTCGACCGCCTACGCGCTGTCGTCGGCCGGCCCGATCCTGCATCCGCAGCTCCAGGGCATCGTGCTCGTGCCGATCGCGCCGCACGCGCTGTCGAACCGGCCGATCGTGCTGCCCGACGATTCGAAGATCGCGATCCAGATCGTCGGCGGCCGCGACGTCAACGTGAACTTCGACATGCAGTCGTTCACGTCGCTCGAGCTGAACGACACGATCGAGGTGCGCCGCTCGAAGCACACGGTGCCGTTCCTGCACCCGGTCGGCTACAGCTACTACGCGACGCTGCGCAAGAAGCTGCACTGGAACGAACACGCATCGAACGAAGACGACAAGGCGTCCTGACGCACCCACGCCCGACACCATGCTCCGCCACCTCTCGATTCGCGACTTCGTCATCGTCGCCGCGCTCGATCTCGAATTCGACAGCGGCTTTACCGTCTTTTCCGGCGAAACCGGCGCCGGCAAATCGATCCTGATCGACGCGCTGGCCCTCGCGCTCGGCGAACGCGCCGACGCGAGCGTCGTGCGCGCCGGCTGCGGCCGCGCCGACATCACCGCCGAATTCACGCCGCACGACCGCGTCGCGCGCTGGCTCGACGAACACGCGTTCGACGCCGAGGACACCGTGATGCTGCGCCGCGTGATCGACGCGAACGGCCGCTCGCGTGCATTCATCAACGGCACCAGCGCGACGCTCGCGCAGCTGCGCGAGCTCGGCGAGATGCTGGTCGACATCCACGGTCAGCACGCGCACCAGCTGCTGATGCGGCCCGACGCGCAGCGCGAGCTGTTCGACACGCACGCGGGGCTCGTGGCCGATGCCGCGAACGTCGCACGCGCGTGGCGCGTCTGGCGCGACGCAACGCAGGCGATCGACGCCGCGAAGGCGCATGAGCGCGAACTGCAGCTCGAACGCGAGAAGCTCGCCTGGCAGCTCGCCGAACTCGACAAGCTCGCACCGCAACCCGGCGAATGGGACGAAGTCGGCAGCGAGCACAAGCGCCTGTCGCATTCGGCGAACCTGATCGCCGGCGTGCAGGGCGCGCTCAACGCGCTGTCCGAGGCCGACGACGCGATGCTCCCGCAGCTCGGCGCGATCGTGTCGAAGCTGCGCAGCCTGGCCGACTACGACACGGGGCTCGGCGACGCGCTCGCGTCGCTCGAACCGGCCGAAATCCAGCTGCAGGAAGCCGTCTATTCGCTGTCGCACTACGCGCAGCGCCTCGATCTCGACCCGGCCCGGCTCGCGCAGGTCGAAACGCGCCTCGACGCGCTGCACTCGACCGCCCGCAAGTTCCGGCTGCCGCCCGACACGCTGCACGAGGAACATGCGGCACGCCGCGCGCAGCTCGCCGCGCTCGACGCGGCCGCCGATCTCGGCGCGCTCGAAGCCGCGCAGGCGAAGGCATGGGAAGCCTATCTCGCCGACGCGAAACACCTGTCGACGGCCCGCGCGCAGGCCGCGAAGGCGCTCGGCACGGCCGTCACGGCCGGCATGCAGGAACTGTCGATGGCGGGCGGCAGCTTCGAAGTCGCGCTCGTGCCGCTCGCCGACGGCGGCCCGCACGGGCTCGAACAGGTCGAATTCCGGGTCGCCGGGCACCCGGGCGTGCCGCTGCGGCCGCTCGCGAAAGTCGCGTCGGGCGGCGAACTCGCACGGATCAGCCTCGCGCTGGCCGTGATCGCTAGCGCCGCCAGCCCGACGCCGACGCTGATTTTCGACGAAGTCGACACGGGGATCGGCGGCGGCGTCGCCGAGGTGGTCGGCCGCCTGCTGCACCAGCTCGGGCGCGACCGCCAGGTGCTGTGCGTGACGCACCTGCCGCAGGTCGCCGCACGCGGCGACCATCACTTCCAGGTCGCGAAAGGCGCCGACGAGCGCGGCGGCACCGTCTCGTCGGTCGTCCCGCTCGACAAGGCGAGCCGGGTCGAGGAAGTCGCGCGGATGCTCGGCGGGCTCGAGATCACCGCCACCACGCGCAAGCACGCGAAGGAAATGCTGGCGGCCTGACGCCGGCTTCGTCGGCCGAATGCAGAAGATCGGCGCATGCGCCGGTCCCGGACCGCCGACGAACCCCACGTTTTTCGGCACGTGGCGTGTCGCTTTTCCCGGAACAGGCCTGCAGCGGCACGGCGAGCTGGCAGACCGATCTACCGGTCGAACCGCTCGCACGGCGCAGTTTTTCGATGGACGGCCGCCGCCCGGGCGCGCCCGCCCTGCCCCGCGGATTCGAGCGTCCTGCCGCGAACGCCGAATTCAAACGTCCGACTCAAACTCCCGTTTCGACTGCGCCGAACACACGCTCCCACAACGCCGTCACGGCCGCCCGCTCGTCGGCCACCAGCGCCGGATCGACCCGCGCCTTCTCCATCCCGTCGAGCCGCAGCTTGTGCTGCAGCTTCCGGTACTTGCGATACGCGGCGCCGACGCGCTCGGCCTCGTCCTCGCCCATCAGCCCGAATCGCGCGACCTCGCGCAGCAGTGCGATGTTGCCGGTGTTGCGGATCAGCTCGGCATCGCTCGACGCATGCAGCAGCACCCAGTACTGGACGATGAACTCGATGTCGACCATCCCGCCGCGATCGTGCTTCAGGTCGAACAGCTCGGTCTGGTTCGGGTGGCCGGCGAACACCTTGCCGCGCATGTCGACGATTTCCTTCGCGAGCACCGCCCCGTCGCGCGGCGTCGTCAGCACCTGCTGGCGGATCGCCTCGAAGTCCGTGCCGATCTGCGGATCGCCCGCGCTGTAGCGGGCGCGCGTCAGCGCCTGGTGTTCCCACACCCACGCGGTGTTGGCCGCGTCGCCCTCGCGCAACTGGTAGCGGCGGAACGCGTCGAGATCGGTCACGAGCAGCCCGGCCTCGCCGTTCGGCCGCAGCCGCAGGTCGATGTCGAACAGCGCGCCCGCGCCGGTCGCGGTCGTGAGCCACGTGATCAGCCGGCGCGTGAACGTCGTGTAGACGTCCGCCGAGCGCTCGTCGGGGTCGTCGTACAGGAAGATCAGGTCGAGATCCGATGCGTAGCCGAGCTCCTTGCCGCCGAGCTTGCCGTACGCGATCACCGCGAACTTCGGCACGTCGCGGTGGCGCTTCGCGAGCTGCGACCAGACGACTTCGATCGTCACGTCGAGCACCGCGTCGGCGAGTTCCGACAGGCGGTCGCTCACATGCTCGACCGACAGCTGGCCGGCCAGGTCGATCAGCAGGATGCGGAACACCTCCGCGTGCTGCGCGTGTCGCAGCAGGTCCATCTGCTGCTCGGGGCCGTCGGCGGCCGCGAGGCGCGCACGCAATGCGTCCTTGAACGCAGGCCAGTCGAACGGGCTCGCGATCGCTTCGTCGTCGAGCAGTTCGTCGAGCAGCTGCGGATGGCGGATCAGGTAGCCGCCGCCCCAGCGCGTCGCGCCGAGCACCGACAGCACGCGGTCGAGCGCGGCCGGATACTCGGTCAGCAGCGCGAGATAGACGCCGCGCCGGCTGACCGTCTCGAGCAGGTCGAACAGCCGCACGATGGTGTCGTCGCGGCGCGCGGCGTCGATCCGCGGCGCGGCCTCGAGCGCGCGCTGCGCGACGCTGTCGAAACGCTGCCGGCTCTTTTCCGGCAGGCCCGCGTAGCGCGACGACTGCCAGATCGCGCGCAGCCGCGCGAGCACGGCCGCCGGATCGGTGAAGCCCACGCCGTCGAGGCGCGCGAGCAGCGCGTCGTCTTCGCCGTCGTCGGCGAGCGCCCCGCTCCAGATCCACGTCGCGGCCGTGTCCTCGCCCGCCGCGCAGGGGCCGCCGTTCACCTTGTCGGCAAAGATCTGGTCGAACTGCGCCTCGACGAACGTCCGGTGACCGTCGAGCACCGTCATCAGCGCCGCATAGTCGGCAAAGCCGAGCGACGCGGCCAGCACCGCCCGCTCGCCCGCATCGACCGGCATCGCGTGCGTCTGCGCGTCGTCGCGGTACTGCAGCCGGTGCTCGAGCGTGCGCAGGAAGTTGTAGGCGTCGGTCAGGCGCTCGCGCACGTCCTCGCCGATCAGCCCGCGCGCCTGCGCATGGCGCAGCACCGCGAGCGTCGGCCGCACGCGGAATTCCGCATCCTGGCCGCCGCGGATCAGCTGGAACACCTGCGCGCTGAATTCGATCTCGCGGATTCCGCCGCGCCCGAGCTTGATGTCGTCGGCCTTGTCGGGCCGCATCGACGCTCGGCGCGCGGCTTCCTGGCGAATCTGCTGGTGCAGCGCACGGATCGCGCCGATCACGCCGAAGTCGAGATAGCGGCGGTATACGAACGGCTTGACGATCGATTCGAGCTGCGCCGCCAGCCGCCGCGCCGCGTCGCTGTCACCTTCGGATACGAGCCGCCCCTTGATCCACGCGTAGCGCTCCCATTCGCGCCCCTGCACGTAGAAATACTCCTCTAGCATCCCGAGACTGCAGACGAGCGGCCCCGAATCGCCGTTCGGGCGCAGCCGCATGTCGACGCGAAACACGTAGCCGTCGGCCGTGACCTCGGACAGCACGCCGATCAGGCGCCGGCCGAGCCGCGTGAAATATTCCTGGGTGGACAGCGGCGAGCGCGTGCCGCCGGCCGTTTCGCCGTCGTCCTCGTAGACGAAGATCAGGTCGATGTCCGACGACACGTTCAGCTCGCGGCCGCCGAGCTTGCCCATCCCGACCACGCCGAGCACGACGCGCTGGCCGTCGGCGCCGCGCGGCTCGCCGTACATCGCCTCGAGTTCGGCCGACAGCAGCGCGAGCGAGCGTTGCACGGCCACTTCGGCGAGATCGGTCATCGCGCCCGTCACCTCGGCGACGCTCGCGACGCCGCGCAGGTCGCGCTCCGCGACCGCGCCGAACACCTCGATACGCAACTGCCGCAGCGCGCGCTTCAGCTGCTCGTCGCCCGGCGCGGCCGTGCCGGCCGGCGCGGCGAGCAGTTCGGTCAGACGCGCGTCGAGCTGCGCGCGCGTGAGCGGCGCGGCGGCCCACGCGGCGATCTGGCCGGACAGCGCGGGACGCGCGGCCGCCGCGCGGGCGATGTAGCGGGAATAGGACGTGCTGATCAGGGCGGAAGCGTCGGTCATCGAAAAAGCGGGCCTGGCGGTAAGGCCCCGCTGCGGGACAACGCGTGCGCGCCCCGCTGCCGACAGGCCCCTTGGACTCGGCGCGGTGTCGCGACGCGGGTACGCCGCCGCGACAACCGCGCGCAGGAAAGCCCGTGCCGTGCGGCCTCAACGGCCGCCGGCACGAACCCGTGTGATACATTTCAACGTCAGTCTGCAAAACTACCATATCGCCGCCCTTCCGCCGCATGTCCGACCGTCAGGAATCCGCCGTAGCTGAGCCCGAAGCGGGACCTCCGAAGCACGATCATCCGGTCCTGCGTCGCGTGTTCAGGGTGACGCTGGCAGTCGGGATCGGCACGTACTTCGTCGCGTCCGGCGCGTTCCTCGGGATGCGCTACGTGCTGCTGCCGCGCATCGACGAATACCGCCCGCGCATCGAGCGCGCGGTGTCCGACAAGCTGCACGCGCAGCTTTCGATCGGCAAGCTGTCTCCGCACTGGTCCGGCATGCAGCCGGGCGTCGAAGTCGCCAACCTCACCATTCGCGGCCGTGACGGCCAGATCGCGCTGTCGGTCCCGCACGCGACGGCCGCGCTGTCGTGGATGTCGCTGCTGCGGCTGTCGCCCGCGCTGTCGAGCCTGATCGTCGACCATCCCGACCTCGTCGTCGCGCGCGCGGCCGACGGCTCGCTGAGCGTCGCGGGCGTCGGCGTCGCGACCACCCATGGCGGCAACGACACGTTCGGCACGTGGCTGCTGAAGCAGGAAGCGATCGTGCTGCGCAACGGCACGCTGCGCTGGCGCGACGCGCAGCACGACGCACCGGAGCTCGCGCTGTCCGGCATCCGCCTCGCGGTGCTCAACCACGGCCGCGAGCACAAGGCCGCGCTGCAGGCGCCCGCGAACGGCACGCTGCTGCTCGGCCCGCTCGATTTCCGCGCGCGTTTCCGCCACAAGCCGCTCGCGCCGATCGGCAAGCCGACGAACTGGACCGGCGACGCGTACCTGTCGACCGGTCCGGTCGACCTGCAGACGCTCGGCCGCTATCTCGACATTCCGCTCACGATCCACGCGGGCCGGATCGACAACGCGATCTGGGCGACCTTCCAGGACGGCCACCTGCGCTCCGCGGGCGGCGACCTGCAGGGCGCCGACGTCGTGCTGCGCGTGCGGCCGACCCAGCCGCGCCTCGACGTGCCGACGGTCGGGTTCGGCTGGGACATGGCGCTGGACGCCGGCCACGACTACACGCTGCACCTGACGCGCTTCAACGCGGAGCTCGGCCAGCCGCCGCTGCCGGACGGCACGCCGCTCGCCCGTTCGCTCGCGCTGTCGACGCTGACTGCCCGCTACCGCGTGCCGACCGCCGACCAGGGGCAGCTGCTCAGCGTCGTCGGCGACCGTGTCGATCTCGGCATCCTCAGCGAGTTCATCCGCGGGCTGCCGCTGCCTGCGCGGCTGCGCAACGAGCTGATCAAGCTCGACCCGCGCGGGATGGTGTCGAACTATCACATCGAGGTCGAACGCGCGAAGCCGGCGCGGGCCGACCTGGCCGACGAAGAGCGGCGCATGGGCGCCGCGCCGATCGTCCGCTACCGCTTCCTCGGCGATCTGCAGGGCATCAGCGTCGCCGCGCAGGAGCCGCCGCCGGGTCTTTCCCCGCGCGGTCACCCGCGCGCCGGCTGGCCGGGCGTCGAGAATTTGTGGGGCCACATCGATGCGAGCGAAACCGGCGGCAGCGCGCACTTCGACACGGTCAATGCGGCGGTCACGGTACCCGGCGAATTCGACGAGCCGCGCCTGACCTTCGACCGGCTGCGCGGCAACGCGAAATGGGTGATCACGCCGGCGCCGGGCGAGAAGCACGCGCGCGTCGACGTGACGTTGCCCGACCTGTTCGTCGCGAACCCCGATGCGGAAATCGCGGTGTCGGGCACGTACACGAACCCCGGCCACGGCCGCGGCTCGCTCGACCTGCGCGCGGATTTCGCGCGCGCGTCGGTTGCGCGCATCCCGCGCTACCTGCCGACCGGGATGTCCGAGCACCTGCGCGACTATCTCGGCCATGCGCTGCAGGACGGCCAGGTGACCAAGGGGGCGTCGATCGTCGCGCGCGGCCCGCTCGAGAAATTCCCGTTCGAACACGAGCCGGACGCCGGCGTGTTCCACATCGTCGCGCCGTTCACCGGCGGGCGCTTCGAGCCGACGCCGTACCCGCCGCGCAAGCTCGCGAACGGCACGCCGAGCGTCTGGCCCGCACTCGACGGAATCGACGGCGTGTTCGAGCTCGCGCAGAACAAGCTGCGCTTCGACATCGCGCGCGCGCACTACAAACGCGTCGCGCTGACGAAGGTCGCCGGCCGGATCGACGATCTCGGCAATCCGTCGAAGTCGCCGCTCGTCATCGACGGCCATGCGCAAGGCCCGCTCGCGGACCTGATCGACTACGCGGACAACAGCTCGCTCGGCGCGATGAGCGGGCACATCGGCCAGCGGATCGATGCGCAGGGGCCCGCGGCGCTCGCGCTCAAGATCACGATTCCGCAGCACGTTCCGCATCCGCATACGCACGTCGAGGGCACGCTCGCGTTCGGCGGCAACACGCTGTCGACCGACGGCGTGCCGCCGCTGTCCGCGCTGCGCGGCAGCGTGCGCTTCAGCGAGGCCGGCGCGTCGCTGCACGAGCTGTCGGGGCGCTTCCTCGGTGGCCCGGTGCGCGCGAACGGCAACTTCCAGTCGCACGGCCCGTACGCGGTGGACGTCGACGGCAAGCTCGCGCTCGACGCCGCGCGCGGCCTGAACCTGCGGGGCACGGCCGCGGCGCTGCTCGAGCACGTGGTCGGCGACGCGCCGTACCAGCTCGCCGTGCGCGGCGCGCCGGGCCGCCTGCCGGAGGTCACCGCGCATTCCGACCTGACGGGCGTCGCGCTGAATTTCCCGGCGCCGTTCGCGAAACCGGCCGGCACGCCGATGCCGTTCCGCTTCACGCTGCAGCCGGCCGCCCAGGCCGGCGGCAAGCGCCTCGAGCATGCCGACCTGACGCTCGGGCCCGTGTCCGCGACCTACCTGCTCGACGCGACGCCCGGCCAGCCGCTGCGCGCGGTGCGCGGCGCGATGGGCATCCACCGGATGCCCGACCTGCCGCAGGACGGCGTGAGCGCCGCCGTCGACGTCGACGAACTGGACGCCGACGCGTGGCTCGCGCTCGCCCGCACGCTGCAGCACGACACGCCGCGCGCGCCGGAGCCGCAGGCCGCGCCGCGCGTCGACGTCGCGAGCTTCACGCCGAAGCGCTTCGCGCTCCACTTCGGCACGCTGAAGCTGCTCAAGCGCAACTGGGAAAACGTGATCATCGGCGCGTCGCACGTCGACGAGCTGTGGCAGGCGAACATCGCGTCGAACCAGGTCTCGGGCTACCTGTCGTGGGCGCCGGGCGGCGGCCACAACGGTGCGGGCGTGCTGAACGCGCGGCTCGCGAAGCTCGTGATCCCGCAGAGCGCGCAGCACGACCTCGTCGGCCGCGCGATGAACCTGCCGACGCCGACCGACCGGCCGATGCCGTCGGTCGACCTGATCGTCGACCAGGTCGTCGCGCGCGATCACGACATCGGCAGGCTCGTCGTCAACGCGCGCAACCTCGAGGAAGACGGCGTGCCGGTATGGCAGCTCGACAAGTTCGAACTGGCGAACCCGGCCGCGAAGCTGACGGCGACCGGCAACTGGCGCACGTCGCGCCGCGCGCTGGCCCGCGGCGTCGACGAAAACGATGCGCCGCGCCGCAGCGTGTTCGACTTCAAGCTCGACGTCGGCAACGCGGGCGCGCTGCTCGACCTCGTCGGCCTGCCGCGCACGCTTGCAAACGGCCACGGCACCGTGACCGGCAAGGTCGGCTGGCGCGGCGGCCCGACCGCGGTCGATCTGCCGTCGCTCGGCGGCCAGGTCGCGCTCGACCTGGAACACGGCCAGATCCTGAAGGTCGATCCGGGTGCCGCGAAACTGCTCGGCGTGCTGAGCCTGCAGAGCCTCGCGCGCTTCCTGACGCTGAATTTCCGCGACGTGATCGGCAAGGGGCTGCCGTTCGACAAGATCACGGGCACCAGCCGGATCTCGAACGGGATCGCGCGCACCGACGACTTCTCGATGACGACGGCACCGGCGAACGTGACGGTGCGCGGCGCGGTCGACCTCGGCGCCGAGACGCAGGACCTGCACGCGCACGTCGCGCCGAAGATCGGCGCCGGCACGGCGGCAATCGCGGCCGCGATCATCAATCCGCTGCTGGGTGTCGGCGTGCTGGCCGCGAACTACGCACTGTCGGAGACGCTGTCGCACGCGTTCGCGCTCGACTACGCGATCACGGGCTCGTGGGCCCATCCGCACATCGAGCGGGTGCGAGGCGATCAGGGTAAGATGAATCACGGTCCGGCCGATGCGGCGAGCCACTGACGCGCGCACGGTGCCGGGCCGCACCCCATTTATGACGCAACCGATCCAGCGATGACCGATCACACCCGTTCCGCCACGCCCTTTCGGGTCGCCGCGCTGCAGATGGTGAGCACGCCGGACGTCGCACGCAATCTCGCCGAAGCCGGCCGCCTGATCGCGGAAGCGGCCGGCGACGGCGCGCAGCTCGTCCTGCTGCCCGAGTATTTCTGCTTCATGGGCCATCGCGACACCGACAAGCTCGCGCTCGCCGAACCCTACCGTGACGGCCCGATCCAGCGCTTCCTGTCGGAGGCCGCGCACCGTCACGGCATCTGGGTGATCGGCGGCACGCTGCCGCTGAAGGCGCCGGAGCCCGATCGCGTGCTGAACACGACGCTCGTGTTCGACCCGAACGGCCAGGAAGCCGCCCGCTACGACAAGATCCACCTGTTCAACTTCGAGAAAGGCGACGAATCGTTCGACGAGGCGCGCACGATCCGCGCGGGCGACACGGTCGTCGCGTTCGACGCGCCGTTCGGGCGGGTCGGCCTGTCGGTCTGTTACGATCTGCGCTTTCCGGAGCTGTATCGCAGGATGGGCGACTGCGCGCTGATCGTCGTGCCGTCGGCGTTTACGTATACGACGGGCCGCGCGCACTGGGAAATGCTGCTGCGCGCGCGGGCCGTGGAGAACCAGTGCTACGTGCTCGCGGCCGCGCAAGGCGGCAAGCACGAGAACGGCCGGCGCACCTGGGGCCACAGCATGCTGATCGACCCGTGGGGCGAGATCGTCGCGGTCCGCGACGAAGGCGCGAGCGTCGTGACCGGCGCGCTCGATCCGCAGCGCATCGCCGACGTGCGCCAGAGCCTGCCCGCGTGGCGGCATCGCGTGCTGGCCTGAACCGCTGAACCGCCCGGCGCTTGAAACGCTGCCCGGCCAACCCATCTGCCCAGAACGCACCCGACAACTTTTTGAGAACCCTCGATACCCGCATGAACATCATCGAACCCGGCATCCGCAATCTTGCGCTGGCGAAGGACATCCTCCTCACGCCGTACGGCCTCGACGAGAGCCTGCTCACGCGCACGATCGCCGACATCTTCACGCATCGCGTCGACTACGCCGACCTGTACTTCCAGGCGACCCGCAGCGAAGCGTGGAGCCTCGAGGAAGGCATCGTGAAGTCGGGCAGTTTCAGCATCGACCAGGGCGTCGGCGTGCGCGCGGTCGCGGGCGACCGCACCGCGTTCGCGTACTCGGACGACCTGTCGCCGGAAGCGATCGCGCAGGCGGCCGCGGCCACCAAGGCGATCGCGGCGGCCGGCGGCGGCCGCCAGAAGATCAAGGCGGCCACTTCCCTGAAGGGCATCTCGGGCCGCGACCTGTACCTGCCGTCCGATCCGCTCGCGTCGCTCGACGCGACCGCGAAGGTCAAGCTGCTCGAGCGCATCGAGCAGATGGCGCGCGGGCGCGACCCGCGCGTCACGCAGGTGATGGCGGGCCTCGCCGGCGAATACGACGTCGTGCTGGTCGCGCGCAGCGACGGCGCGCTCGCGGCCGACATCCGCCCGCTGGTGCGCGTGTCGGTCACGGTGATCGCCGAACAGAACGGCCGCCGCGAGATCGGCTCCGGGGGCGGCGGCGGCCGCTTCGACTACGGCTACTTCACCGACGACGTGCTGTCGCGCTACGTCGACGACGCCGTGCACGCGGCGCTCGTCAACCTCGACGCGCGCCCCGCGCCGGCCGGCGCGATGACCGTCGTGCTGGGGCCGGGCTGGCCGGGCGTGCTGCTGCACGAGGCGATCGGCCACGGCCTCGAGGGCGACTTCAACCGCAAGGGTTCGTCGGCGTTCGCCGGCCGGATCGGCGAGCAGGTCGCCGCGAAGGGCGTGACGGTGGTCGACGACGGCACGCTGCCGAACCGCCGCGGCTCGCTGAACATCGACGACGAAGGCAACCCGACGCAGTGCACGACGCTGATCGAGGACGGCATCCTGAAGGGCTACATCCAGGACACGCTGAACGCGCGCCTGATGAAGATGCCCGTCACCGGCAACGCGCGGCGCGAGTCGTACGCGGCGCTGCCGATGCCGCGCATGACCAACACGTACATGCTGAACGGCGACAAGGATCCGAAGGAAATCATCGCGTCGGTGAAGAACGGCCTGTACGCGGTGAACTTCGGCGGCGGCCAGGTCGACATCACGAACGGCAAGTTCGTGTTCTCGGCGTCCGAGGCGTACATGATCGAGAACGGCAAGATCACCTACCCGGTGAAGGGCGCGACGCTGATCGGCAGCGGCCCGGAATCGCTGAAGTACGTGAGCATGATCGGCAACGACATGTCGCTCGACTCGGGCGTCGGCGTGTGCGGCAAGGAAGGCCAGAGCGTGCCGGTGGGCGTCGGCCAGCCGACCCTGCGGATCGACAAGATGACGGTCGGCGGTACGGCATAACCGCATCGCGGCGCAGACAATCCGCGCATTTTGACAAAAGCGCGCGGATTCTCCGCATTTTTGAGCACCCCCGGTTGCCAGCGACGCGGCGACCGGGTATAAATTCCGAATCAACTTTTTTGACGAACCGAATCTCCGTCATGTCCGCCAAGTTTTATTTTTACTTTTTTTGGCATCTCAGACCGCTGGCGGATCGAGAGGGTTGATGGCGCGTGAAGCGCAACCGAAATTCCCGAAAAAACCGCCGGCGAACCCGGCGGTTTTTTTTCGCCCTTCGCCACCCGGTCGCCGCCGCAGCGGATCCCGCGGCCCCGACCGAAATCACTGAATCGCTTGAATCGATGAATCTGCCGCACGCGCACTGACCGAACGGCGCCCGCAAAACCAGGAGAAACAGCATGCCCCCGCACAACACCGACGACGTCCGCATCCGCGAACTCAAGGAACTGACGCCGCCCGCCCACCTGATCCGCGAATTCGCGTGCTCCGAGGCCGCGTCCGAGCTGATCTACAACTCGCGCCAGTCGATGCACCGCATCCTGCACGGGATGGACGACCGGCTGATCGTCGTGATCGGGCCGTGCTCGATCCACGATACGAAGGCGGCGATCGAGTACGCGGGGCGGCTCGTGAAGGAGCGCGAGCGCTTCAACGGCGAGCTGGAAATCGTGATGCGCGTGTACTTCGAGAAGCCGCGCACGACGGTCGGCTGGAAGGGGCTCATCAACGATCCGCACCTCGACAACAGCTTCAAGATCAACGAAGGGCTGCGCACCGCGCGCGAGCTGCTGCTGCAGATCAACGAGATGGGGCTGCCGGCCGCGACCGAATACCTCGACATGATCAGCCCGCAGTACATCGCCGACCTGATCTCGTGGGGCGCGATCGGCGCGCGCACGACCGAGTCGCAGGTGCACCGCGAGCTGGCGTCGGGGCTGTCGTGCCCGGTCGGCTTCAAAAACGGCACCGACGGCAACGTGAAGATCGCGGTCGACGCGATCAAGGCCGCATCGCAGCCGCACCATTTCCTGTCGGTGACCAAGGGCGGCCATTCGGCGATCGTGTCGACGGCCGGCAACGAGGACTGCCACGTGATCCTGCGCGGCGGCAAGACGCCGAACTACGACGCGGACAGCGTGAACGCCGCGTGCGCGGACATCGGCAAGGCCGGCCTCGCCGCGCGCCTGATGATCGACGCGAGCCACGCGAACAGCTCGAAGAAGCACGAGAACCAGATTCCCGTGTGCGCGGACATCGGCCGCCAGGTCGCGGCCGGCGACGAGCGCATCGTCGGCGTGATGATCGAGTCGCACCTCGTCGAGGGGCGCCAGGACCTGAAGGAAGGCTGCCCGCTGACCTACGGCCAGAGCATCACCGACGCGTGCATCGCGTGGGACGACAGCGTGAAGGTGCTCGAAGGCCTCGCGGAATCGGTGAAGGCACGCCGCGTCGCGCGCGGCAGCGGCAACTGACAGGCGATACCGGTCCGGACCGTGGCTTCCCGCCTGCCGACGGGTTGCCATGGTTCGACTGCGACCGGCATCCGGTTCTGCTAGACTAGCTAACACCCCCTAGCTAACCGGAGGTACTCATGTCGACCGTCAACATGCATGATGCCAAGTCGCGGCTTTCAAGTCTCGTCGAGGCACTGGAACTGGGGCGCGAATCCGAAGTCGTGATCGCCCGCAACGGCCATCCGGTCGCCCGCATCGTTCCCTACACGGCGCCGCGCCGCATCGGCGCCGCTCGTCAGCTGCTTGCCGGCCTGAACATCCCGACGACGGTCGAAGCATTCAATTCCGGCGACGAATCGATCGCAGCCGATTTCGATGCCAGCGCCGAGCGAGGACTCGCGCCGTGAAGCTGTTGCTCGACACGCATATCGCGCTGTGGGCGGCTGAAGGCGCGCCGCAACTGTCGCCGACCGCCGTCGCATTGATCGAGGATCCGCAGAACACGCTGTACGTCAGCGCCGCGTCTATCTGGGAAATCTCGATCAAGTATCGTAAAGGCAACCTCCCCGTTCATCCACGCGATGCCCGTTCGGCATTCCGGCTCGCTGGCTTCGCGGAATTGTCGATCAATAGCGATCACGCCGAGGCGGTCGCTGCGTTGCCGGATTTCCCTGACCATGCCGATCCGTTCGATCGCATGATGGTCGCGCAGGCGCTACATGAAGGCATGCCGCTCGTCAGTGCCGATCCGAAGGTATGGCGCTACCACGCAACACTGATGCTACGCGCCTGAAGTCGCCTGCCTGGCGCAGCACGAACAAAAGCCCGACTCGCGCCGGGCTTTTTCATTGCCTCGGCCGGAACCGGCCGTCAGATCCTCACTCGAGCGCACCCGAGCCGAAGATCTCGGTGTTGATGCGTTCCGGCGCGACGCCGAGCGCGACCAGCGCGTCGCGTTGCGCCTTCATGAACGCGATCGGGCCGCAGATGTAGTAGTCGGCGTCAGGCACAAGCGCGTATTGCTTCACGCGTTCCGGCGTCAGGCGCCCTTCGAGGTCGTGATCGACGCCAACCCGGTCGGTCGGCCCCACCAATTCATATAGCACCGTGCGCTTGACGTTCGCGTGTTCGCGCACCGTATCGTTCAGCCAGTCGCGGAACGCATGCACCGCGCCCGACCGGCATGCGTGGACGAACCGCACTCCACGCGTGCTGCCTTCGCCGACCAGCGTCGAGGCCATCGACACCATCGGCGTGAGCCCGACGCCGCCTGAGATCAGCACGACCGGCGTATCGGCGCCGCGCTTCAGCGAGAATTCGCCCATCGGCGCGGTCACCTCGACGATCGCGCCCTCCTCCACGCCGTCATGCATCAGCGTCGACACCTTGCCGGCCGGGATCGCTTCCGGCTGGCCGGCCTCGCGCTTCACCGAGATGCGCAGCCACTTGCCGTGCGGCGCGTCGGACAGGCTGTACTGGCGCGGCTGATCGACGCCGAGATCGCCGACGAAGCGCTTCACCGTGACGTACTGGCCCGGCGCGAAGCTCGGCGCGTCGCCGCCGTCGGCGGGCGTCAGGTAGAACGACGTGATCTCGTCGCTCTCACGCACCTTGCGGGCAACCTTGAACGGACGGAAGCCGCTCCACGCTGCGCCCGCGTACAGGTCGGCCTCGGCGCCGATCAGGATCTGCGCGAGCTGGCCGTACGCCACGCGCCATGCCTCGAGCGTCTCGGCATCGACCGCATCGCCGAGCACTTCGACGATCGACGCGAGCAGGTTCTCGCCGACGATCGGGTAATGCTCGGGGCGGATGTTCAGGCTCGCGTGCTTGTGCGCGATGTGCGACACCGCCCCGCCGAGCGCGCCGAGGTTGTCGATGTTCGCCGCATACGCATAGACCGCCTTCGCGAGCGTTTCCGGCTGGCTGCCGGTCTTCTGGTGCGTCTGGTTGAACAGGTTCTTCAGTTCCGGATGCCGCGCGAACATGCGCTGGTAGAAATGCTTCGTGATCGTCGCGCCGTGCACGGCGAGGACAGGGGCAGTGGCCTTCACGCGAGCCATCTGGTCAGCGGTGATGTGGGTCATGTTCGTTCTCCGTTAAACATGCTCGTACGATACATCTTTAAAAACAGACGTCCGTCGGGCAAATTGTCGCAGTGCGGAAACACGACGCCGGGCGTCAGCGGACGCGCCCGCGCTCCCACAGCACGTCCGAGCCGCCATCCGCGCGGTTCAGCACACGCGCCAGCACGAACAGCAGGTCCGACAGCCGGTTCACGTAACGCCGCGGCGCGTCATTGAGCGTGTCGGTACGCCCGAGCGCGACGATCGAGCGCTCCGCGCGGCGGCACACCGTCCGGCACACGTGCGCGAGCGACGCCGCACGCGAGCCGGCCGGCAGGATGAATTCCTTCAGCGGCGGCAGCGTCGCGTTGTAGTCGGCCAGCCACGTGTCGAGGCGCGCGAGGTGCGTGTCGTCGAGCACCGCATGGCCGGGAATGCACAGCTCGCCGCCGAGATCGAACAGGTCGTGCTGGATCGTGACGAGCGCCGTGCGCACGTCGTCCGGCAGCGTCTCGGCGAGCAGCACGCCAAGATTCGAGTTCAGTTCGTCGACGTCGCCGATCGCGGCGATCCGTGCGTCGTCCTTGCCGATGCGCCGGCCGTCGCCGAGGCCCGTGGTGCCGTCGTCGCCCGTGCGCGTCGCGATCTTGCTCAAGCGGTTGCCCATGCGAATGTCCTCTCGTGCGCGGCCGCGATGCGGCCCGGTTGGGTTGGTACGCGATTATCGCAGCCCGCGGCGGCGGGCGCAGCGGGCGTTCCAGCGTAGAATGGACCGAAAGTTTGACAAGCAGTCGTCAGGAGACATTCGTGAATCACCCTGCCCCGCCGGCCGCCACGCGCCGCCCGCTGCCCCCCGCCATGCTCGATGCGCTGCGCGCCGCCTTCGGCGAGCGCGTGTCGACCGCCGACGCCGTGCGCGCCCATCACGGCCGCGACGAATCGCCGTTCGATCCGCAGCTGCCCGACGCCGTCGTGTTCGCCCGCAACGCCGATGAAGTCCGCGAAGTCGTGTCGCTGTGCGCGCTCTACAGCGTGCCGCTGATCCCGTACGGCGCCGGCTCGTCGCTCGAAGGTCATCTGCTCGCGGTGCGCGGCGGCGTCTCGCTCGACCTGTCGGAAATGAACCGCGTGCTGTCGATCAACGCGGAAGACCTGACGGTCACGGTCGAACCGGGCATCACGCGCAAGGCGCTCAACGAAGCGCTGCGCGACACCGGCCTGTTCTTCCCGATCGATCCGGGCGCCGACGCCAGCATCGGCGGGATGACCGCGACCCGCGCATCGGGCACCAATGCCGTGCGCTACGGAACCATGCGCGAGAACGTGCTCGGCCTGACCGCCGTGCTCGCCGACGGCCGCGTCGTGAAGACGGGCTCGCGCGCGCGCAAGTCGTCCGCCGGCTACGACCTCACGCGCCTGTTCGTCGGCTCCGAAGGCACGCTCGGCGTGATCACCGAGATCACGCTGCGCCTGCATCCGCTGCCCGAAGCCGTGTCGGCCGCGATCTGCACGTTCCCGTCGATGGGCGACGCGGTGCGCACGGTGATCGAGACGATCCAGATCGGCGTGCCGATCGCGCGCGTCGAATTCGTCGACGCGCTCGCGGTGCGCTCGATCAACCGCCATTCGAACCTGACGCTCGCCGAAGCGCCGACGCTGTTCTTCGAATTCCACGGCACCGAGGCCGGCGTGAAGGAACAGGCCGAGCTCGTGCAGGCGCTCGCGGGCCAGAACAACGGCCAGGGCTTCGAATGGGCGACCCGCCCCGAGGACCGCACGCGGCTCTGGGCCGCGCGCCACAACGCGTACTTCGCGATGCTGCAGCTGAAGCCCGGCTGCCGCGCGGTGACGACCGACGTGTGCGTGCCGATCTCGCAGCTCGCCGCGTGCGTCGAGGAAACTGAGATCGACCTGCGCGCGTCGTCGCTGCCCTGTCCGATCGTCGGCCACGTCGGCGACGGCAATTTCCACGTCGCGATCCTGATCGATCCCGACAAGCCCGAGGAAATCGACGAAGCCGAACGCATCAACGACCGGATCGTCGAGCGCGCGCTGCGCCTCGGCGGCACCTGCACCGGCGAACACGGCGTCGGGCTGCACAAGATGCGCTTCCTGCCGAAGGAGCACGGCGACAACGCGATCGACGCGATGCGCGCGATCAAGCTGGCGCTCGATCCGCGCAACCTGATGAATCCCGGCAAGATCTTCACGTGCTGACACGGCGGCGCGCCGCCGCGCCCCGGCTGGAGACCCAATGAACGCTTCCGTCGAACTGTCGAGCGCGACCCGCGCGCAGCGCCAGCGCGAAGTCGTGCAGGCGCTGATGGCCGTGCTGCCGACGCATTGCCTGCTGTTCCGCGACGAAGACACCGCGCCGTACGAATGCGACGGCCTGTCGGCGTACCGCCGGCTGCCGCTCGCGGTCGCGCTGCCCGAAACCGAATCGCAGGTGCAGCGGATCGTGCAGATCTGCCGCCGCATGGAAGTGCCGATCGTGCCGCGCGGCGCCGGCACGAGCCTGTCCGGCGGCGCGCTGCCGATCGCGAACGGCGTCGTGCTGTCGCTCGCGCGCTTCACGCGCATCGTCGAGGTCGATCCGTACGCGCGCACGGCCACCGTGCAGCCCGGCGTGCGCAACCTCGCGATTTCGGAAGCCGCCGCGCCTTACGGGCTGTATTACGCCCCCGATCCTTCGTCGCAGATCGCCTGCACGATCGGCGGCAACGTCGCCGAAAATTCCGGCGGCGTCCATTGCCTGAAATACGGGCTGACGGTGCACAACGTGATGCGCGTGCGCGCGGTCACGATCGACGGCGAGGTCGTCGAATTCGGCTCGCTCGGTCTCGACGCGCCTGGCCTCGACCTGCTCGCCGTGATGATCGGCAGCGAAGGGATGTTCGCGATCGTCACCGAAATCACGGTGAAGCTGATCCCGAAACCGCAGACCGCGCAGCTCGTGATGGCGAGCTTCGACGATGTCGTGAAGGGCGGCGAGGCGGTCGCCGCGATCATCGCGTCGGGCATCATCCCGGCGGGGCTGGAGATGATGGACAAGCCGGCCACCCAGGCCGTCGAGGCGTTCACGCACGCGGGCTACGACCTCGACGCGAAGGCGATCCTGCTGTGCGAATCGGACGGCACGCCCGAAGAAGTCGCGGAGGAAATCGTCCGCATGACGGCCGTGCTGCGCGAGCATGGCGCGACGCGCATCCAGGTGTCGCGCAACGAAAGCGAGCGGCTGCGCTTCTGGTCCGGCCGCAAGAACGCGTTCCCGGCCGCCGGGCGCATTTCCGCCGACTATTACTGCATGGACGGCACCGTGCCGCGCCGTGCGATCGGCCCGCTGCTCGCCCGCATCGAGCAGCTCGAGACGCGCTACGGGCTGCGCTGCATCAACGTGTTCCATGCCGGCGACGGCAACATGCATCCGCTGATCCTCTACAACGCGAACGATCCGGACGAGCTGCACCGCGCCGAGCAGTTCGGCGCGGAAATCCTCGAATGCTGCGTGGAATTCGGCGGCAGCGTGACGGGCGAGCACGGCGTCGGCATCGAAAAGCTGAATTCGATGTGCGTGCAGTTCTCGCCGCAGGAGCGCGATGCGTTCTTCGCGGTCAAGCGCGCGTTCGATCCGGCCGGGCTGCTGAACCCCGACAAGGGCATCCCGACCCGCGCGCGCTGCGCCGAATACGGCCGCCAGCACGTGCGCGGAGGGCTGCTGCCGCACCCCGACCTGCCGCGCTTCTGAGCGCCGCGCGGTGCGCGGCCCGTGCCGCCGCGCGGGCCGCGATGTGCCGCCCTGCCCGCGCCGGCCGTGCGCGCGGCGACGCCCGCATGCATTCGTCATGCGTGGCTTAGGGATAGTCGCGATGTGGATTCGCGCCACCCCGGTACAATCGACCGGACAACAACGAGGCAGCAATACAACATGGAAGAGGACGACATCGTCGCCGGATGGGCCGAACGCGTCCGCGCCGCCAGTGCCGACGGCCGGCCGCTGCGGATTCGCGGCGGCGGCACCAAGGACTGGTACGGCCAGGCGCTGGACGGCGAAATACTCGACACGCGCGCGTTTCAGGGCGTCGTGTCGTACGACCCGGCCGAACTCGTCGTCACGGTCCGCGCGGGCACGCCGCTCGCGCAGCTCGAGGCCGTCCTCGCCGAGTGCGGCCAGATGCTGCCGTTCGAGCCGCCTCACTTCGGCCGCGCGGCCACCGTCGGCGGCTGCGTCGCGGCGGGCCTCGCGGGGCCGCGCCGCGCGACCTGCGGCGCGCCGCGCGATTTCGTGCTCGGCGTCACGCTGATGAACGGCCGCGGCGAAGCGCTGCGCTTCGGCGGGCAGGTCGTGAAGAACGTCGCCGGCTACGACGTGTCGCGGCTGATGGCCGGCTCGCTCGGCACGCTCGGGCTGATGCTCGAGCTGTCGATCAAGGTGCTGCCGGTGCCCGTCGCCGAAGTCACGCTGAAGTTCGAGATGACCGCGACCGACGCGGTGCGCAAGCTCAACGAATGGGGCGGCCATCCGCTGCCCGTCAGCGCGAGCGCGTGGCGCAACGGCACGCTCGTGCTGCGGCTGTCGGGCGCCGAGGCGGCCGTGAAATCGGCGAAGACGCTGCTCGGCGGCGAAGTCGTCGACGCGGTCGAGGCCGAGCGCTTCTGGGCAGCCGTGCGCGAGCACACCGACCCGTTCTTCAACGGCATCCCGCCCGGCTATGCGCTGTGGCGGCTCGCGCTGCCGTCGATCACCGAACCGATGCACCTGCCCGGCACCCAGCTGATGGAATGGGGCGGCGCGCAGCGCTGGTGGATCACCGACGCCGACGCGCAGACGGTGCGCATGAGCGCGAAGCAGGCCGGCGGCCATGCGACGCTGTTCCGCGCGGGCGAGTCGTACGACCGCAGCGCGGGCGTGTTCACGCCGCTGCCCGCGCCGCTGATGAAGATTCACCGCGGGCTGAAGGCTGCGTTCGATCCCGCACGCATCTTCAACCGCGGCCGGCTTTACCCTGATCTCTGAGGGATCGATGCAAACGAACCTCGCCGATTTCATCCGCAATACGCCCGACGGCGACGAGGCCGACGCGATCCTGCGCAAGTGCGTGCATTGCGGCTTCTGCACCGCGACGTGCCCGACCTATCAGCTGCTCGGCGACGAACTCGACGGCCCGCGCGGCCGCATCTACCTGATCAAGCAGATGGTCGAAGGCGCGCCCGTCACGCGCAGCACGCAGCAGCACCTCGACCGCTGCCTCACCTGCCGCAGCTGCGAGACGACCTGCCCGTCGGGTGTCCAGTACGGCCGGCTCGTCGAAATCGGCCGCAAGCACGTCGAGGCTCAAGTGCAGCGCCCGGTGCAGCAACGACTCGTGCGTCGCGTGCTCGCCAGCCTCGTGCCGAACGCGGCGCTGTTCTCGCCGCTCATGCGGCTCGGCCAGCACATGCGGCCGCTCTTGCCGAAACGGCTGCGCGACAAGGTGCCGCCGCGCACGCGGCTGCTCGAATGGCCGCAGCGCCCCCATTCGCGCAAGATGCTGATGCTCGCCGGCTGCGTGCAGCCGTCGATGCTGCCGAACATCAACATCGCGACCGCGCGCGTGCTCGACGCGCTCGGGGTCGAGACGATCGTCGCGCCCGACGCGGGCTGCTGCGGCGCGATCCGCCTGCACCTGAACTATCACGACGAAGCGCTCGACGACGCGCGCCGCAACATCGACGCGTGGTGGCCGTACGTCGAGCAAGGCGCCGAGGCGATCGTGATGAACGCAACGGGCTGCGGCGCGACGGTGCTCGAATACGCGCACCTGCTGCGCGACGATCCGGCCTATGCGGAGAAGGCGCAGCGCATCGTCGCGCTGACGCGCGACATCTCCGACGTGCTGCTCGCGTTCGAGGCCGAGATCGCGACGCTCGCGCGGCGCCGCGCGATCCATACCGTCGCGTACCACCCGCCGTGCACGCTGCAGCACGGCCAGCAGTCGCGCGGCAAGGTCGAGCGCCTGCTCGAGACGCTCGGCATCGACGTGCGGCTGCCGGCCGACAGCCATCTGTGCTGCGGCTCGGCCGGCACCTATTCGCTGACGCAGCCGTCGCTGTCGTACCGGCTGCGCAAGCAGAAGCTGCTGAAGCTGCAGGCACTCGAGCCGCAGATGATCGTGTCCGGCAACGTCGGCTGCATCGCGCACCTGCAAAGCGGCACGCAGATTCCGGTCGCGCACTGGATCCAGCTCGTCGAACATCTGCTGTACGGCTGACGCGGATGGCCGGCCCCGCCGGCGCCCCGTCCGTATAATGGGCGAACCGATGCAGCGCGTGCCGTGCCGCATCCGCTGCCGCGTTCGTCACCGCGTTCGTCGCCGCATTCGTCATCATTCGCCGCCGTACTCGCTTCCCGTGCCTGCTTCCATGCCCGTCATGTCCGATTTCGCCGTCCGTCTCGATTCCGTTCACCGCCGCATCGCCGACGCCGCCCGCGCGGCCGGCCGCGATCCCGCCACCGTCTCGCTGCTCGCCGTGTCGAAGACGTTTCCCGCCGACGACGTGCGCGCCGCGCATGCGGCCGGCCAACGCGCGTTCGGCGAGAACTACGTGCAGGAATCGATCGACAAGATCGACGCGCTCGCGGATCTGCGCGCCGCGCTCGAATGGCATTTCATCGGGCCGCTGCAATCGAACAAGACGCGCCCGGTCGCCGAACGGTTCGACTGGGTCCATTCGGTCGACCGGCTGAAGATCGCGCAGCGCCTCGCCGAACAGCGCCCCGCGCACCTGCCGCCGCTCAACGTATGCGTGCAGGTGAACATCAGCGGCGAGGCATCGAAGAGCGGTGTCGCGCCGGCCGACGTGGCCGACGTCGCGCGCGCGGTCGCCGCGCTGCCGGCGCTGCGCCTGCGCGGCCTGATGGCGATTCCCGAGCCGGCCGACGATATCGATGCGCAACGCGTGCCGCATCGCACGCTGCGCGCGCTGTACGACGCATTGCGTGCCGACGGCCTGCCGCTCGACACGTTGTCGATGGGCATGTCCGCCGATCTCGAGGCCGCGGTGCTCGAAGGCGCGACCATCGTGCGCGTCGGCACCGCAATCTTCGGCGCCCGCGATTATTCGCACTGAGCGCCGCCCTTTTCCGCCTTCCCGTTCACTCACTTGCTCAATTCGACACCATGAAAATCGCATTCATCGGCGGCGGCAACATGGCCGCGGCCCTGATCGGCGGCCTGATCAAGCGCGGCGTCGCCGCTGACGGCCTGTATGCCATCGACGTCAACGAAGACGCCCGCGCGCGCACCGCGCAGCAGTTCGGCATCCGCACCGGCGCGGCCGTGGACGCGACGCTCGCGGACTACGACGCGATCGTGCTCGCGGTGAAACCGCAGGTGCTGAAGGACGTCGCGCAGGCGCTCGCGCCGCACCTGACGTCGCAGCTCGTGATCAGCATCGCGGCCGGCATCCGCGGCACCGACCTCGCCCGCTGGCTCGGCGACTACGCACGCGTCGTGCGCACGATGCCGAACACGCCGGCGCTGGTCGGCATGGGCGTGACGGGCCTCGCCGCGCTGCCGGGCGTCGACGCGGCCGGTCGCGAGCTCGCGTCGAACGTGCTCGGCGCGGTCGGCGAGATCGTCTGGTTCGACGATGAAGCGCAGCTCGACGCGGTCACGGCGATCTCGGGCAGCGGCCCGGCGTACGTGTTCTATTTCATCGAAGCGCTGCAGGAAGCCGCGCGCCGCCTCGGCATGAACGACGAACAGGGCCGCGCGCTGGCGGTCGCGACGTTCGCGGGCGCCGCGCAGCTCGCCGCGCAGTCGGGCGAACCGGCGAGCGTGCTGCGCGAGCGCGTGACGTCGAAGGGCGGCACGACGGCCGCCGCGCTCGCGTCGTTCGACGCGCAAGGCGTGAAGGAAGCGATCGTGCGCGGCGCGCTCGCGGCCGAGGCACGCGCGAAGGAAATGGGCGACGAGCTCGGTCGCGCGTAAGCGCCGCGTCGTCGGCGGGGCTTGCCCGGCCGCGCCAGCAAAAAAAGCGGCCGCGGCCGCTTTTTTGTTGGCATCGCGCGCCGGCGAGGCGCCCGTACCGCTTCAATTGGCAGCCGGCCCCGCCAGCAGGTAATGCACGGCGATCCCCGCGAACAGCACGCCGCCGAGCCAGTTGTTGTGCCGGAACGCCGCGAAGCACGGCATCCGCTCGCGATCCTTGATCAGCGTGTAGTGATACAGCGCGCAGCCGACCGCCGCGGCCCAGCCGGCCCAGTACGCGAGACCGAAGCCGAGCGTCACGCCGATCCACACGTAGATGCCGAGCGTCACCGCATAGCACGCCATCACGGCCGCGACGTCGAAGCGGCCGAACGTCAGCGCGGACGTGCGAATGCCGATCTTGATGTCGTCGTCGCGGTCGACCATCGCGTATTCGGTGTCGTACGCGACCGACCAGAAGATGTTCGCCACCAGCATCACCCACGCGAGCGTCGGCACCGTGTCCTGCACGGCCGCGAACGCCATCGGGATGCCGAAGCCGAACGCGATGCCGAGATACGCCTGCGGAATCGCGAAGAAACGCTTCATGAACGGGTACGAACCGGCGACGAACAGCGCGACGACCGACAGCTCCTTCGTCAGCGTGTTGAGCGGCTGGATCAGCAGGAACGCGATGAACGACAGCACCACCGCGATCGCGACGGCTTCCCATGCGCGGATCTTGCCCGACGTCAGCGGCCGGTCGGCCGTGCGCTTCACGTGACGGTCGAAATCGCGGTCCGCATAGTCGTTCATCGCGCAGCCGCCGAGCGCATCAGCAGCGTGCCGAGCGCGAAGATCACCAGCAGCGGCCAGCGCGGATGACCGTCCGACGCGATCCACAGCGCGTTGAGCGTCGGCCAGAGCAGCAGCAGGCTGCCGATCGGCTTGTCCATCCGGACGAGCCGCAGGTACAGGGGAAAGCGGGGGAGCATGGCGAACCACCGGGAAGAGAATCCCGGCATTTTAGAGCCGAGCGGCGGTTCGCGTCATGTCGGGACGGCCCGCAGCCGGGTGCGGCGGCGCGCGCGCAGGCTGCTCGGGCCCGCTGCACGCGGCCGAGCAGCCGCGTACGTCAATCAGGGGACAGATGCGTGGGCAGGGCGGGCCCGCCCTGCCCGACATTCGATGCCGATGCGGGCAATCCGACCCCGCTTCGACTTCGGGACACCGCCCAGTTGACACTGGCCGCACGACGCACGGCCGGTCACGCCGGATTCAGGCAAGCAGCGACCGCAGCATCCACGCGGTCTTTTCATGCGTCTGCAGGCGCTGCGTCAGCAGGTCGGCGGTCGGCTCGTCGCTCGCCGCATCGGCGATCGGGAAAATTTCGCGCGCGGTGCGCACGACCGTCTCGTGCCCTTCGACGAGCTGGCGGATCATCTCTTCGGCCGCCGGCACGCCGTTCGCTTCCGGCACCGACGACAGCTTCGCGAAATCCGCGAACGTGCCCGGCGCGACGACGCCGAGCGTGCGAATGCGCTCGGCGACCAGGTCGACCGCGAGCCACAGTTCGTTGTACTGCTCTTCGAACATCAGATGCAGCGTGTTGAACATCGGACCCGTGACGTTCCAGTGGAAGTTGTGGGTCTTCAGGTACAGCGAAAACGTATCGGCGAGCAGACGCGACAGGCCGTCCGCGATCTTCTTGCGGTCCTTGTCGCTGATGCCGATGTTGATCTGCGTGGCGTTGCCTTTCCTGGCCATCTTCGGGACTCCTCATTCGAAATGTTGAACCGGCGAAAACGCGTCGAGCAATCCGCATGCCGCGCCGTGCGGCATCCGTTCGCGACGTGCCAGTCTAGCGCGGCGCGCGATTCGCTGCGCTCAGCCGCCGAGCGCGTGCAGCGCCTGCGCGACCAGCTCGGCCGCCCCGCCGATGACGATCGCGAAACCGACGATACGGCGCGCCAGCTCGGCCGGCGTGAACGCGGCGCGCATGTTCAGCATCATTTGCGTCATGGTCGTCACTCCTTCGACAAGACCTTGAATCGGAAGAAAAAACGGCCGGTCGTGCGACCGGCCGTTTCACGTTACAGCATGACTGCGTCAGCACATCGCGACTTTCACGCGAGGTCGAAGCGGTCGAGGTTCATCACCTTGTTCCAGGCCGCGACGAAATCGCGCACGAACTTCTCGTGCGCGTCGGCGCTGCCGTACACCTCGGCCAGCGCCCGCAGCTGCGAGTGCGAACCGAAGATCAGGTCGACGCGCGTGCCGGTCCACTTGACCTGGCCCGTCGCCCGATCGCGCCCTTCGAACACGTCGTTCGCGGCCGACACCGGCTTCCACTCCGTGCCCATGTCGAGCAGGTTCACGAAGAAGTCGTTGGTCAGCGCGCCCGGACGATCGGTGAACACGCCGTGCTTTGCGTCACCGACGTTCGCGCCGAGCACCCGCAGGCCGCCGACGAGCACCGTCAGCTCCGGCCCGCTCAGCGTCAGCAGCTGGGCCTTGTCGACCAGCAGCGCCTCGGCCGGCGTCTTGTACGCGTGCTTCAGGTAGTTGCGGAAACCGTCCGCAACCGGCTCGAGCACGGCCATCGCCTCGATGTCGGTCTGCTCTTGCGACGCGTCCATCCGGCCCGGTGCGAACGGCACCGTCACCGCGACACCCGCGTTCTTCGCGGCCTGTTCGACGCCGGCTGCACCGGCGAGCACGATCAGGTCGGCGAGCGACACCTTCTTGCCGCCCGTCTGCGCATCGTTGAACGCCTTCTGCACGCCTTCGAGCGTCTCGAGCACCGCGGCAAGTGCCGCCGGCTGGTTCACTTCCCAGTCCTTCTGCGGGGCGAGGCGGATGCGCGCGCCGTTCGCGCCGCCGCGCTTGTCCGAACCGCGGAACGTGGAAGCCGACGCCCACGCGGTCGATACGAGCTGCGCGACCGACAGGCCCGACGCGAGCACCTTCGCCTTCAGCGCCGCGACGTCGGCGGCGTCGATCAGCGGGTGGTCGACGGCCGGGATCGGGTCTTGCCACAGCAGGTGCTCGGCCGGCACTTCCGGGCCCAGATAGCGCGCACGCGGACCCATGTCGCGGTGCGTGAGCTTGAACCAGGCGCGCGCGAACGCGTCGGCGAACTCGGCCGGGTTCTCGTAGAAGCGGCGCGAGATCTTCTCGTAGGCCGGGTCGAAACGCAGCGACAGGTCGGTCGTCAGCATCGTCGGGCGATGCTTCTTCGCCGGATCGAACGCATCGGGAATCACCTCGTCGGCGCCCTTCGCAACCCACTGGTGCGCGCCGGCCGGGCTCTTCGTCAGTTCCCATTCATAGCCGAACAGGTGCTTGAAGAAGTCGTTGCTCCACTTCGTCGGCGTCGACGTCCACGTGACTTCGAGGCCGCTCGTGATCGCGTCGCGGCCCTTGCCCGATGCGTACGTGCTCTTCCAGCCGAGGCCCTGCTGCTCGATGCCCGCCGCTTCCGGCTCGGGGCCGACGTTCGTGGCGGGGCCGGCGCCGTGCGTCTTGCCGAACGTGTGGCCGCCGGCGATCAGCGCGACCGTCTCTTCGTCGTTCATCGCCATCCGCGCGAACGTCTCGCGGATGTCGCGGGCCGCCGCGACCGGGTCGGGGTTGCCGTCCGGGCCTTCCGGGTTCACGTAGATGAGGCCCATCTGCACGGCCGCGAGCGGGTTCTCGAGATCACGGTCGCCCGAGTAGCGGCTGTTCGGGCCGCCGCTCAGTTCCAGCCAGATCTTTTCCGAACCCCAGTAGACGTCGTCCGGTTCCCACGTGTCGACGCGGCCGCCCGCGAAGCCGAAGGTCTTGAAGCCCATCGATTCGAGCGCGACGTTGCCGGTCAGGATCATCAGGTCGGCCCACGAGATGTTGCGGCCGTACTTCTGCTTGATCGGCCACAGCAGCCGGCGCGCCTTGTCGAGGTTGCCGTTGTCCGGCCAGCTGTTCAGCGGCGCGAAGCGCTGTTGCCCGCCGCCCGCGCCGCCGCGGCCGTCGGCGGTCCGGTACGTGCCGGCGCTGTGCCAGGCCATCCGGATGAACAGGCCGCCGTAGTGGCCGAAGTCGGCCGGCCACCAGTCCTGCGACGTGGTCATCAGCGCCTGCAGATCGCGCTTCACCGCCGCGAGGTCGAGCTTCTTGAACGCTTCCGCGTAGTCGAAATCCTTGTCCATCGGATCGGACAGCGCCGAGTGCCGGTGCAGGATGTTGAGATTGAGCTGGTTCGGCCACCAGTCCCTGTTCGACGTGCCGCCGGCCGCCGTATGGTTGAACGGACACTTCGATTCGGTCGACATGCTTTTTCTCCTTTGCTTGACTCGTAAGCCCCCACTTGCCGGGCGCGGTTCATGGAGCATTGCGGGGGGATGAAACGGAACAGGTTGATCCTGTCGTACTACGGGGTGTCAGGCCGCGCGGCCTTCGATGCGGGTTGCGGGACTTCGGACATGCAACGCTCCCTCATGGCTGAACGGCGGTGAGTCGGGGAACACCGAACCGGCATGCAACGGCACTCATCCGCCATACGTACGGTCCGCCAGGTACGCGAACGCAATCGGGCGCAGGCTCCGGGCCGCGGCCCTCGCACGATTGACGACCTCGTCGCGCGACGGGATGTTCCGCTGCGCGTGCTGCAGTACCGACCGCATCATGACATCCTCCTTTGACGCTTGCATTCAACGTGCGAATCGAACCGCCGATCCGACGCGATCCATGAGAATGATTCTAATTACATCTATCGATTATTTGAATTTAATAAATTTTATCTATTCAATAGGCAAAAATAAACGGGGTCGCCAGACCCCGTTCATCCGCCTGCTTCGGGAGCACTGCTCCCTGCTCAGTTCACTCAGTTCACTCAGTTCACTCAGTTCATCGTCGCCGGCATGTCGAGCTTCGCGACGCCCGGCAGCTCGCACGCGGCGATCGCCTCGCTGATCGCGTCGATCGCGGGCATCCGCGTGAAGCTCTTGCGCCACACCAGCACGACGCGGCGATCCGGCACCGGTTCGTTGAACGGCACGTACGACAGCAACTCGGCGTCGGGGCCGTTCGCGCGCGGACCAACCTCGGCGACCGACATCCGCGGCAGCACCGTGATGCCGACGCCGCTCGCGACCATGTGGCGAATGGTTTCAAGCGACGAGCCCTCGAAGGTCTTCTGGATGCCGTCGGCCGTCTGCGAGAAGCGCATCAGCTCCGGGCACACGCCGAGCACGTGATCGCGGAAGCAATGGCCGTTGCCGAGCAGCAGCATCGTTTCCTGCTTCAGGTCCTCGGCATCGATTTCCTCGCGCTTCTCCCACGGATGGCCGGCCGGCAGCGCGACGACGAACGGCTCGTCGTACAGCGGCCGCACCATCAGGCCGGTTTCGGGGAACGGCAGCGCCATGATCGCGGCGTCGATCTCGCCCTGCTTCAGCAGTTCGAGCAGCTTCAGCGTGTAGTTTTCCTGCAGCATCAGCGGCATCTGCGGCACGCGCTGGATCATCTGCTTGACGAGCGTCGGCAGCAGGTACGGCCCGATCGTGTAGATCACGCCGAGCCGGAACGGGCCGACGAGCGGGTCCTTGCCCTGCTTCGCGATCTCCTTGATCGCGAAGGTCTGCTCGAGCACGCGCTGCGCCTGCGTGACGATCTGGTCGCCGATCGGGGTCACGCTCACTTCGCTCGCGCCGCGCTCGAAAATCTGCACGTTGAGCTCGTCTTCGAGCTTCTTGATCGCCACCGACAGCGTCGGCTGGCTCACGAAGCACGCTTCGGCCGCGCGACCGAAGTGCCGTTCGCGCGCGACCGCGACGATGTATTTCAATTCAGTCAGGGTCATTGTGGGTCAATCAGGGATATACAGGCGATAGGTTTAATTTATACACCCGTTGGCACCGGTTCGCCAAGTTTCTCTGTATCGCAACACGCCGAATCAGCGCTGAATGGCGGTTTTAAATCCGACCCTGAATGCGCGAATCAGGCCTTCAGATATTGCTCGCGCGCGCCGAGCCAGCGGGCGAGATGCTGCGTGACCACGTCGGGATACGCGGCGATCAGCCGCGCCGCCGCGTCGCGGGCCGGATCGATCAGCCAGCCGTCGGTCTCGAGGTTCGCGAAGCGCAGCATCGCCGCGCCGGACTGGCGCGCGCCGAGGAATTCGCCGGGGCCGCGGATCTCGAGGTCGCGCCGCGCGATCTCGAAGCCGTCGGTCGTCTCGCGCATCGTCTTCAGCCGCTCGCGGCCGGTCAGCGACAGCGGGCCCGTGTACAGCAGCACGCACACCGACGCCGCGGTGCCGCGCCCGACGCGGCCGCGCAGCTGGTGCAACTGCGCGAGGCCGAAGCGCTCCGCGTGCTCGATCACCATCAGCGAGGCATTCGGCACGTCGACGCCGACTTCGATCACGGTCGTCGCGACGAGCAGCTGCACGTCGTTGCGCGTGAAGGCCTCCATCACGGCCGCCTTGTCGGCCGGCGACAGCCGCCCGTGCACGAGCCCGACCTTCAGCTCGGGCAGTGCCGCGGCCAGCGTTTCATAGGTTTCGACGGCCGTCTGCAACTGCAGCGTCTCGCTCTCCTCGATCAGCGGACACACCCAGTACACCTGGCGGCCGGTCAGCGCGGCCTCGCGCACGCGGGCGATCACCTCCTCGCGCCGCGCGTCGCCGACGAGGCGCGTCAGCACCGGCGTGCGGCCCGGCGGCAGCTCGTCGATCGTCGACACCTCGAGGTCCGCGTAATACGTCATCGCGAGCGTGCGCGGGATCGGCGTGGCCGACATCATCAGCTGGTGCGGCTGGAAATCGCGCGCGCCGTTGGCCGCGTTCGCGGCCTTCGCGCGCAGCGCGAGACGCTGCTCGACGCCGAAGCGGTGCTGCTCGTCGACGATCACGAGGCCGAGCCGCGCGAATTCGACGGTGTCCTGGATGATCGCGTGCGTGCCGATCACGAGCTGCGCGGTGCCGAGCGCCGCGGCCTCGATCGCCGCGCGCTTCTCCTTCGCCTTCAGGCTGCCCGCGAGCCATGCGACCGTGACGCCGAGCGGTTCGAGCCACGCGCGCAGCTTGCGCGCGTGCTGTTCCGCGAGGATTTCGGTCGGCGCCATCAGCGCGGCCTGGTAGCCGGCGTCGATCGCCTGCGCGGCCGCCAGCGCCGCGACGACCGTCTTGCCGCTGCCGACGTCGCCCTGCAGCAGCCGCTGCATCGGGTGCGCGAGCGTGAGGTCGTGCGCGATCTCGTCGACGACGCGCGACTGCGCGCCCGTCAGCGTGAACGGCAGCGCCGCGTAAAGGCGTGTGGTCAGCGCATCGGCATCGGTCGCGGCGCGGCGCGGCATCGCGGGCGCCGCGCGCGTGCGGCGCTCCTCGTGCGCGCGCTTGAGCGACAGCTGCTGCGCGAGCAGCTCCTCGAACTTGATGCGGGTCCACGCCGGATGCGAGCCGTCCATCAGCGCGGCTTCGTCGGAATCGATGGCCGGGTGGTGCAGGATGCGCACGGCCTGCGCGAGCGTCGGCACGCCGAGCGGCTTCAGGTAGTCGCGCTCGATCTCGGGCGGCAGCAGCTCGGGCAGCGGCGTGCGCTCGACCGCGTTCTCGATCGCCTTGCGCAGATACGCCTGCGACACGCCGGCCGTGCTCGGATAGACGGGCGTGAGCACCTGCGGCAGCGGCGCATCGGCCTCGACGACGCGCACGGCCGGATGCACCATCTCCATCCCGAAGAAGCCGCCGCGCACGTCGCCGCGCACGCGCAGCCGCTGGCCGACGGCCATCTGCTTGACCTGCGAGCCGTAGAAATTGAGGAAGCGCAGCACGAGCTGCTCGCCGTCGTCGTCCTGGATCTTCACGACGAGCTGCCGACGCGGCCGGTACGCGACCTCGTTGTCGAACACGACGCCTTCGGTCTGCGCGATGCCGCCCGGCAGCAGTTCGCCGATCGGCGTGAGCGTGGTTTCGTCCTCGTAGCGCATCGGCAGATGCAGCACGAGATCGATCGAGCGCGTGAGGCCGAGCTTCGCGAGCTTGTCGACGGTCTTCACGGGTTTGTCGGCGGCCGGCTTCTTCTTGCGTTTCGCACCGGATTGTCCCGCTGCGCCCGCCTCGTCGCTGCCCGCGCCCGGTTCGGCGTCGGGCGCGGCCGCGGCCGGCTGCGCGAGCCGGCCGTCGGCACCGCGCTTCGGGCCCGTGCGGCGCGGCGCGATACTGCGCGGCGGCTCGTGCTCCCCCGCGCTGCGCGCGGGCAACGCGGCATCGTCCGCGTCGAACGGATCGGCGGAATCGGCAACGGCGGCGGTGGAACGGCGTGGTGACACAGGCATCGGATCGTCTGGGTGCTTCGCAAGGCAAGTACAATAGCGGCTTTCACGTCGTCCGAACGAACGACGCCGGCCAGGCCGCGCATCCCGCCATCATAGCGGCTCGCGCGCCCCATTCATGCGTTTCCGCCCTGTCGGCGGCGCCCGCCGGCCGTTTCGAACCAGCCCGCATGTTCACGCTTTCCGATTTCGATTTCAATCTGCCTCCCGAGCTGATTGCGCAAACCGCGCTGCCAGACCGTACCGCGAGCCGCCTGCTCGAGGTCGACGGCACCGTCGAGCCCGCGCGCCTCGTCGATCGCCGCTTCGCCGAGCTGCCGTCGTGCATCGCGCCCGGCGACCTGCTCGTGTTCAACGATACCAAGGTCCTGAAGGCACGCTTCTTCGGCCAGAAGGCCAGCGGCGGCAAGATCGAGGTACTGATCGAGCGCGTGACCGGCACGCACACCGCGCTCGCGCAGATCCGCGCGAGCAAGTCGCCGGGCGCCGGCACGACGCTGCGCCTCGCCGACGCGTTCGACGTGACGGTCGGCGAGCGCGTCGAGCCGTTCTTCACGCTGATCTTCCCTGAGCCGTGCCTCGACCTGATCGAGCAGTTCGGCCGCCTGCCGCTGCCGCCCTATATCGAGCACGATCCGGACGCGACCGACGAAACGCGCTACCAGACCGTCTACGCGAGCAATCCGGGCGCGGTCGCCGCGCCCACGGCCGGGCTCCATTTCGACCAGCCGCTGCTCGAGCAGCTCGACGCGATGGGCGTCGAGCGCGCGACGCTGACGCTGCACGTCGGCGCCGGCACGTTCCAGCCGGTGCGCGTCGACAACATCGCCGAGCACAAGATGCACAGCGAGTGGTATGACCTGCCGCAGTCGCTCGTCGACAAGATCGCCGCGACCCGCGCGCGCGGCGGCAATGTGATCGCGGTCGGCACGACCTCGATGCGCGCGCTCGAAGCCGCGGCGCGCAGCGCCGACGAAGCCGGCCGCCCGCTCGCGGCGACGCAGGCCGAGACCGACATCTTCATCACGCCCGGCTACGCTTTCCGGATCGTCGACCGGCTCGTCACGAACTTCCACCTGCCGAAGTCGACACTGCTGATGCTGGTGTCGGCGTTCGCGGGCGTCGAGACGATCCGCGCCGCGTACCGGCACGCGATCGACGCACGCTACCGCTTCTTCAGCTACGGCGACGCGATGCTGCTCACGCGGCGCGATACGCCGGAGGCGCCGCGCGCGTAAGCGCGGCAGGTGCGACGACACGCCGGCCCGCGACCGCGCTGCGGCCGCTGCGCGTCGCGCCGTCGCGCCGTTGTCCCCGCGCTGTCGCCCCCGTTTTGCTGCGGTACGCGCTACGATGGCGCGCACCCGCTTTTCCCCGCCGCCGGTTGCCCGGCGGCGTTTCCAACGTGCGCCGGACTGTTTTCCGGTGGCAAGGAGAATGACGCGATGACCGAAGGTTCATCCCACGATACGCACGCTCATCCGCACGCCCCCGTGCAGGACCGCCCCGCGAACGGGCTCGAATTTGAACTGCTGACGACCGACGGCCATGCGCGCCGCGGCCGCGTGAAGCTCAACCACGGCGTGGTCGAGACGCCGATCTTCATGCCGGTCGGCACGTACGGCACCGTGAAGGCGATCCAGCCGCGCGAGCTGCACGAGATCAAGGCCCAGATCATCCTCGGCAACACGTTCCACCTGTGGCTGCGCCCCGGCCTCGACACGATCGACGCGCATGGCGGCCTGCACGGCTTCATGGGCTGGAACAAGCCGATCCTGACCGACTCGGGCGGCTTCCAGGTGTTCTCGCTCGGCGACCTGCGCAAGATCACCGAGGACGGCGTGACGTTCGCGTCGCCGATCAACGGCGACAAGCTGTTCCTGTCGCCGGAAGTGTCGATGCAGATCCAGAAGGTGCTGAACTCGGACATCGTGATGCAGTTCGACGAGTGCACGCCGTACGCGACCAACGGCGTGCCGACCACGCACAAGGAGGCGGCCGAGTCGATGCGCATGTCGCTGCGCTGGGCGAAGCGCTCGCTCGACGAGTTCGACCGGCTCGGCAACCCGAACGCGCTCTTCGGGATCGTCCAGGGCGGGATGTTCGAGGACCTGCGCGACGAATCGCTCGCGGGCCTGTCGGAGCTCGGCTTCCACGGCCTCGCGATCGGCGGGCTGTCGGTCGGCGAGCCGAAGGAAGACATGATGCGGGTGCTGCGGCACGTCGGCCCGAAGCTGCCGGCCCACAAGCCGCACTACCTGATGGGCGTCGGCACGCCGGAGGACCTGGTCGAGGGCGTCGCGAACGGCATCGACATGTTCGACTGCGTGATGCCGACCCGCAACGCGCGCAACGGCTGGCTGTTCACGCGCTTCGGCGACGTGAAGATCCGCAACGCGACGCACAAGAACTCGCTGAAGCCGCTCGATGCGAGCTGCACGTGCTACACGTGCCAGAACTTCTCGCGCGGGTACCTGCATCACCTGCACCGCGTCGGCGAAATCCTCGGCGCGCAGCTCAACACGATCCACAACCTGCACTACTACCTGCAGCTGATGAGCGAGATCCGCGACGCGATCGAGACCCATACGTTCGACGCATTCCGCCAGCGCTTCGCGGAGGATCGCGCGAGAGGGGTCGACTGACGGGCCGGCGGCCCGCAGCGCGCCCGTCACATAGGACGTGTACTAAATAATGCGTTCTGAGTGCCGGTCGCGACCGCCAAACATTACAATTGCCTTTCTAAACAAGTCGCAACGGTGTCGTTTCACGCTTAACAGCTTGATCCGAAAGCGCATTTGCCGAGCCGTTCGCGCATGGGGCCGGTGGTAGAATAACCGGCTTATTTTTCGATCTTCCCCTACGGAGAGACCAACGTGCCGTTCATTTCCAATGCCTTCGCGCAAGGCGCCGGTGGCGCCGAATCGAGCCTGATGAGCTTCCTGCCGCTCATCCTGATGTTCGCGGTGCTGTACTTCATCATGATCCGTCCGCAGATGAAGCGCCAGAAGGAACACCGCAACATGCTCGCGGCCATGGCGAAGGGCGACGAAGTCGTCACGAGCGGCGGCCTCGTCGGCAAGGTGACGAAGGTCACCGAAGGCTACATCGGCGTCGAGATCGCCGAAGGCACCGAAATCACCGTGCAGAAGGCTGCGGTCACGACCATTCTGCCGAAGGGCACGATCAAGTCGCTGTAAGGTTTTCACCGAGCGTCCGGCTCCCCGCGCCGTGCCCGCCTGACAGCGCGGGCCGCCGCGGCGCCGGACGCGACGCTTTCACGCCAACCACCCGTTCGGCCCCCTCATGAATCGTTATCCACTCTGGAAATATGTCGTGATGGTCGTGGCGCTCGCCATCGGCCTTCTGTACACATTGCCCAACTTCTTCGGCGAAGCGCCGGCGGTGCAGGTGTCGAGCGGCAAGGCCACGGTCAAGCTCGACTCGACCACGCTGACCCAGGTCGAATCCGCGCTCGCGTCCGCGCAGATCACGCCGGACGACGTCACCTTCGAGAACACGGCGTCCAACGCGAACATCCGCGTGCGCCTGAAGGACACCGATACGCAGCTGCGCGTCAAGGACCTGCTGCAGAAATCGCTGAACACCGACCCGAACGATCCGCAGTACGTCGTCGCACTGAACCTGCAGAGCGCGTCGCCGCGCTGGCTGACCGCGCTGCATGCCCTGCCGATGTATCTCGGCCTCGACCTGCGCGGCGGTGTGCATTTCCTGCTCCAGGTCGACATGACGGGCGCGCTCACCAAGAAGCTCGACTCCGACGCGTCCGACGCCCGTGCGCTGCTGCGTGACAAGAACATCCGCGACGGCGGCGTGAGCCGCGTCGACCAGTCCGTCGTCGTCAACTTCAGCGACGCGCAAACGGCCGAAGACGCCCGCAAGGTGCTCGCCGCGTCGGTCACCGAACTGCAATGGGCGACCCAGCCCGGCGGCGGCGGCACGCAAGTCGTCGGCACGTTCACGCCGGCCGTGCAGAAGGCCGTCGAGGACGCCGCGCTCAAGCAGAACCTGACCACGCTCCACAACCGCGTGAACGAACTCGGCGTGTCCGAGCCGATCCTGCAGCAGCAGGGCAGCGACCGTATCGTCGTCGAACTGCCGGGCGTGCAGGACACCGCGAAGGCGAAGGACATCATCGGCCGCACCGCGACGCTCGAGGCGCGCCTCGCCGATCCGCTCAACACGCACCCGAACCCGAACGACCCCGTGCCGCCGGGCGAGGAGCTGTTCACGCAGGGCAACCAGGCGCCCGTGCTGCTGAAGAAGGACGTGATCTTCACCGGCGACCGCATCATCGACGCGTCGGCCGGCTTCGACGAACACCAGCGTCCGTCGGTCAACATCCGCCTCGACTCGGCCGGCGGCCGCTCGGTGCGCGCGGTGTCGCGCGAGAACATCGGCAAGCCGATGGCGATGGTGCTGTTCGAGAAGGGCAAGGGCGAGGTGCTGACGGTCGCGACGATCCAGTCCGAACTCGGCGACCGCTTCCAGATCACGGGCCAGCCGACGCCGCAGGCGGCGGCCGATCTCGCGCTGCTGCTGCGCGCCGGTTCGCTCGCCGCACCGATGGACATCATCGAGGAACGCACGATCGGCCCGAGCCTCGGCGCGGACAACATCAAGATGGGCGTTCACTCGGTGATCTGGGGCTTCTGCGCGATCGCCGTGTTCATGATCGCGTACTACATGCTGTTCGGCGTGATCTCGGTGATCGGCCTGTCGGTGAACCTGCTGCTGCTCGTCGCGGTGCTGTCGCTGATGCAGGCGACGCTGACGCTGCCCGGTATCGCCGCTATCGCGCTCGCGCTCGGTATGGCGATCGACTCGAACGTGCTGATCAACGAGCGCGTGCGTGAAGAACTGCGCGCCGGCCAGCCGCCGCAGCTCGCGATCCAGGCCGGTTACGCGCATGCGTGGGCGACGATTCTCGACTCGAACGTCACGACGCTGATCGCCGGCCTCGCGCTGCTCGCGTTCGGCTCGGGCCCGGTTCGCGCATTCGCGATCGTGCACTGCCTCGGCATCCTGACGTCGATGTTCTCCGCGGTGTTCTTCTCGCGCGGGATCGTCAACCTCTGGTACGGCGGCCGCAAGAAGCTGAAGTCGCTCGCGATCGGCCAGGTGTGGAAGCCGGAAGGCGCCACGGCCGGTGCCGCAGGCGCAGCGTTCGGCGCGGCCGACGAATCGACCGACACCGCGCGCGCCGCGAAGCTCGCCGCACCCGCGAAGGGCGACGCACCGCGCGCCGGCAAGCCGCAGCTGCGCAACCGCGCGCAGCAGGGCGTGTCGCCGAAGAAACCGGGCTCGACCCAATAAGGCCCCGGAGACGAAGCCATGGAATTTTTCCGCATCCGTAAAGACATTCCGTTCATGCGGCACGCGCTGGTGTTCAACGTGATCTCGCTGGTCACGTTCCTCGCCGCCGTGTTCTTCCTGTTCCACCGCGGGCTGCACCTGTCCGTCGAATTCACCGGCGGCACGGTGATCGAGGTCCAGTACCAGCAGGCCGCGCAGCTCGAACCCGTGCGCGACACGCTCGGCAAGCTCGGCTATGCCGATGCGCAGGTGCAGAACTTCGGCACGTCGCGCAACGTGCTGATTCGCCTGCAGCTGAAGGAAGGCCTCACGTCCGCGCAGCAGAGCGACCAGGTGATGACCGCGCTGAAGGCGCAAAGCCCCGACGTGACGCTGCAGCGCGTCGAGTTCGTCGGCCCGCAGGTCGGCCGCGAGCTTGCGACCGACGGTCTCCTCGCGCTCGCGTGCGTGGTGATCGGCATCGTGATCTACCTGTCGATCCGCTTCGAATGGAAGTACGCGGTCGCCGGTATCATCGCGAACCTGCACGACGTCGTGATCATTCTCGGCTTCTTCGCGTTCTTCCAGTGGGAGTTCTCGCTGGCGGTGCTCGCGGCCATCCTCGCGGTGCTCGGCTACTCGGTCAACGAGTCGGTCGTCATCTTCGACCGGATCCGCGAAACGTTCCGCCGCGAACGCAAGATGAGCGTGCAGGAAGTGATCAACCACGCGATCACGACCACGATGTCGCGGACGATCATCACGCACACGTCGACGGAAATGATGGTGCTGTCGATGTTCTTCTTCGGCGGCCCGACGCTGCACTACTTCGCGCTCGCGCTGACGGTCGGCATCATGTTCGGCATCTACTCGTCGGTGTTCGTCGCGGGCTCGCTCGCGATGTGGCTCGGCATCAAGCGCGAAGACCTGATCAAGGAAAAGAAGACCGCGCACGATCCGGACGATCCGAACGCGGGCGCGCAGGTTTAAGCGCCGTACCGCTTCGGCTGATACCGGAAGGCCGGTCCCTCGTGGACCGGCCTTTTTTCATGGGCGAGCCGCCGCCCTCCTCGTCCGTCGCGACTGCACGGACCGTCGGCTACAATCGCGTCACCGTCCCGCCCCGCCACCCGCCGAAGCCGCGGTCCTCATGATGCCAGCCACGCGTGTCGTTCATCGCATCGTCGCCTGGAGTACCGGTGCAGCCGCCGCGGCTGCGTTCGTTGCATGCGCATCGGCCGCGCGCGCGCAATCCGCGTCCGCGCCGCCTGCCGTCCCGCCTGCCGTCCCGCCTGCGGCCCCGTCCGCGGCCGCGGCGGCCGCTGCTGCCGCCGCGTCGCAACCGTCACCCTGCCCGCCCGACTGGGAACCGCAGCTCTGCGAACTGAAGGCCGCGGTCGACGTGCTGAAGAAGCAGCACCTGACCGACGTCGACATCGGCGCGCTGCTCGACGCCACCGTGCACGAGGGGATCAAGACGCTGCCGCACGCGCGCTTCTTCAACGCGAAGGAGGAGCAGGAACGGCGCGACGACGAGCGCCGCGCGCGCGACGGCACGCCGGGCATCGGCATCGTGTTCGAGACACGGCCCGACGGGCTGCACATCCTCGACGTCATCCCCGACGCGCCCGCCGAACAGGCCGGCGTGCGGCCCGACGATCTCGTCGTCGCGATGAACGACCGGAGCGTCGTCGGCATCGACAGCAGCGAGGTCGTGAAACTCGCGAAGGGCGACGCGGGCGTGCCGCTCAAGCTCACGGTCCGGCGCGGTCCGAACCACGCGACGCTGACCTTCGCGCCGGTCCGCGCGATCGTCCGGCCACACCCGGCGACGACGAAGCGGCTCGCCGGCGACATCCTGTACACGCGGCTGTCGAGCTTTCCGGAGCCCGCGGTCGGCAATACGATCGATGCGGTGCAGGCCGCGCGCCGCGCGGGGCCGCCGGTGAAAGGCGTGATCCTCGACCTGCGCATCAACGGCGGCGGCGCGCTGAATGCGGCGATCGGCATCACCGCGCTGTTCGCCGGGCGCGACCGTACCGCGATGGTCACGCTCGAGCGCGACGGCACGAAGCGCCGCCGCTTCACGACCAACTGGCCCGACTACGAACTGCCGGTCATGCGCGGCCAGGATCCGCTCGCGCCGCTGCAGGCCGACGACTGGTGGCGCACCGTGCCGCTCGTGGTGCTCGTCGACGGACAGAGCGCGTCGGCCGCCGAAGCGACCGCGGCGGCACTGAAGGATCTCGGCCGCGCGCGGCTGCTCGGGATGCCGACCTACGGAAAGGGACTCGCGCAGACCGGCGTCGACCTGATCGACGGCACGCGCCTCGCTTTCACGTTCGCGCGCAACCTGCGGCCGAACGGCTGCCCGATGGACGGCTACGGCGTCGTGCCGGACTGGCTCGTGCCGCCGCGCCGCGACTCGGACGTCGACGGCGTGCTGCTGTGGTACCGCGAAGTCGATCTCGCCCGCGCGCCGTATGCGGACCGGGTCGCGCCCGACCCGTTCGCGCAGGTCCGCAAGGCGCGGCAGGCACTGCGTGAAGCCCGCGTGCGCGCGAAGATCGATACGGCGAAGAGCGCGGCGCTTCCGCAGCGCGAATTCGGCACGGCAAGTGACTGGCAGCTCCGGCAAGCGCTGAATGCGCTCGCGCAGCGCGCGGTCGCGACGATCGAGGCGAAACCATCGTTGATGCCGGCGAAGCCGACGTGCGAGCCGGAAGGCTGACCTGCCAATACGATTGCAGGCCCCGGCTCAATCCGGCCCGGTCATCAGGCACGACAAAACCACCGCACCCTCGGAAAGCGGCTGACGCACCGCCAGCGTCGCCGCGACCTCACCGGAACCCGAACCGCCGCCGCAACACCACCAGCGCCGCGAGGCTCAGCACGGCCGCGAACATCAGGTAGAAGCTCGGCGCGGTCTTCATCCCGGTCGCGCGGATCAGCCACGCGATGATGAACGGCCCGAAGCCGCCGAAGATCGTCACCGCGACGTTGTACGCGAGCGACATCCCGGTCGTGCGCGTCTGCACCGGAAACACTTCGGACAGCAGCCCCGGCAGCGCCGCGAAATAGCCGGTCATCAAAAACGCAAGCAGCACCTGCAGCGCGATCAGCGTGCCGAAGCCCGGATGCGCGACGAGATACGCGAACGCCGGATAGATCAGCACGAGAATGCCGACGGCCGGCGCGAGCATCACGCGTACGCGGCCGTAACGATCCGACCAGTGGCCGACGAGCGGCGCGAACGCCATCTGGATCACGCCGACGACGAGGATCGCCGCGAACGCGGCCGACGGCGCGAGGCCGAGCTGCTTCACGCCGTAGGTCGGCATGAACAGCACGAGATAGGTCGCGACGGTGCCGAGCACCACCACGCCCATCGCGGCGACGAGCCGCGCCTTGTGCGACGCGAACGTGTCGCGCAGCGGGTTCGCGGTGCTTTCCGCCGCGAGGAATTCGGGCGTCTCGTCGACCTTCGAGCGGATGTAGTACGCGACGGGCCCGAGCAGCAGTCCGAAGAAGAACGGGATGCGCCAGCCCCACGCGGCCATCTGCTCGGCCGTGAGCTGCGCGTTCAGCACGGTGCCGAAACCCGCCGCGAGCAGCGTCGTGAGCCCCTGGCTCGCGACCTGCCAGCTCGCGAAGAAACCGCGCCGCCCGGGCACATGCTCGGCCAGGAACGCGGTCGCGCTGCCGAATTCGCCGCCGGCCGAAAAGCCCTGCATCAATCGCGCGGCGACGAGGATCAGCGGCGCCGCGACGCCGATCGTCTGGTAGGTCGGCAGTACCGCGATGACCAGCGTGCCGGCCATCATCAGCAGGATCGACAGCGTGAGCGCGGCCTTGCGGCCCGCGCGGTCGGCGTACGCGCCGAGCACGATCGCGCCGAGCGGGCGCATGAAGAACGACACACCGAACGTGCCGAGCGTGAGCAGCAGCGACACGGTGTCGTTGCCGGCCGGAAAGAACAGCTTCGAGATCGTCACCGCGAAGAAGCCGTAGACGACGAGGTCGAACCATTCGAGCGCGTTGCCGATCGACGCGGCGACCACCGCGCGCCATACGCGCGACGACGAAGCAATGGAGCTGGACTGCGTGACGGCGTGCATCGGCGATCTCCTTGTCGTTGTACGTTCTGTCCGACGCGTCCGTTCTCGCGCCGCGAGCTGTGCGCACGATTATAGGCGCGCAAAAAAAACCGCCGCGCCCCCGAACAACGGGAGCGCGGCGGCTGGCACGCGACGGGCCGGCGAGCGTGACGCGGCGGCCGGCCCGGCCGGGCGCGTTACTGCTGCTTGACGGCTTCGGCCGTGATCAGCAGCTTCGTCTTCATCTTGAAGCCGTACTGCTTGCCGTAGTCGAGGCCGAAATCGTCGCGGCTGAATTCGCCGACCGCGTCGACACCGCACACTTCACGCTTGAGCATCGGATGCGGCATGCACTTGAACGAATCGATCTTCAGGGTGAGCGGCTTCGTGACGCCGTGCAGCGTCAGGTTGCCGACCACCGACACCGGCTTGTCGCCGTCGAACTTGATGGTGCCCTTGTAGTTCGCCTGCGGGAACTTGGAGACGTCGAAGAACTCGGCCGTCTGCAGGTGCTCGTCGAGCTTCGCGCTGCCCGTCTGGATCGACGCGACGTCGGTCGTCACGTCGACCGTGCCGGTCTTCGCCGCGCGGTCGAGCGTCACGCTGCCGCTCGACTTGTCGAACTTGCCGCGCCAGACCGACAGGCCGCCGAAGTGGTCGGCCTCGAAGCTCGGGTACGTGTGGCTCGGGTCGAACTGGTACGTCGCGCTGTCGGCGAATGCCGAGAACGACAGCGAGGCGGCCAGCGCGCCCGCGGCGATGATCAGATGCTTTTTCAAATGCTTTCTCCTTGGAACAGCGCCGCGCCCTCGCGCGGCATTCGGGGTGATGCGACAGCCCGCCGCTTACTTCGTGGCGACGAGATGGAACTTGATCTGCACTTCGTCGGCGACGATCGACGTGTCCTTCCACTCGCCGGTGCCGACGTTGAATGCCGAACGCTTGATCGGCAGCACGCCGTCGAAGGTCTGCGTCGCGCCGCTCTGCGTGACCGTGACGGGCACGGTGACGGTTTCGGACTTGCCCTTGATCGTCAGCTTGCCGGTCACGTTGTACTTGTTGCCGCCGGCCGGCGCGATTGCCGACGACGCGAAGGTCGCCTGCGGATACGCCTTCGCGTCGAACCAGTCCTTGCCCGCGACCTGGTCGTTGTACATCTTGTCGCCGAGGTCGAAGCTCGCGATGTCGATCGACATTTGCGCGCTGCCCTGCGCCGCCTTCGCGGGGTCGAACTTCACCTGCGCGGAGAACTTCTTGAACGCGCCTTCGGTCGGCACGTTCATCTGCTTCGACACGGCGGACACCTTGCTCTTCGAGAGATCGACGTCGGCATGCGCCGCGGCCGACGCGACAAGTGACACCGCGGCGAACGCGGTCAGCATGGAGCGGGAGAAAGACACTTTCATGGGATCCTTCATTTGGCGGAGGGAAGCATCCGCGACAGCAGGCCGTCGCGGTCCAACAACTGGTGCTTGAGCGCCGCGAGCACGTGCATGGCGACGAGCGCAAGCAGAATGTAATTCAAGGACACGTGCAGCGTCTTGAAGGTTTCCTTCAGCACCGGATCGGGATCGATCAGGCGCGGCAGCGGCACGATGCCGAGGTAGACGACCGGGATGTTCGACGCCGAGCTGTACAGGTAGCCCGTGACCGGAATCACGATCATCAGCACGTACAGCAGCATGTGCACGCCGTGCGACACCGCGCGCTGCCACGCCGGCGTGTCGCCCGGCAGCGGCGGCGGCACGTGGGTCGCGCGCCACAGCACGCGCACGACGGCCAGTGCGAACACCGTCACGCCGATCCACTTGTGCCACGAGAAGTACTTCAGCTTCGTCGGCGTGAAGCCGGGGATGTCGGTCATGACCCAGCCGAGTGCGAAGCCGCAGACGATCAGCAGCGCGATCAGCCAGTGCAGCGCGATCGCGGTGTGCGCGTAGCGTGCCGGCCCGGCCGGCGGCGATTTCGATGCCATCTTGGATTCCTCAGTTGAGCGAACGGCTGCGCCGGCCCATTCGTCCGACGCTTGTCAAGGCCGCCATGCTACCGCAACCTTTTGCCACGCGCGGACTCTGAGGACACGCGCGCCAGCCGGCTGACATGTTTACGCCATGTTACCGACCGGTCACGCGGCAACCGGGCGTTGACACGTCGAAAAAGCCGTTTTGGTAAGATTGGCGCGGGTTCCGGCCCCGTCGACGCGTCTCCCGCCCGTCGCACAACCGCTTTTCCCATGCAACGACACGACCTGATTGCCTGCCACGAATGCGACGCACTGTTGCATAAACCGCACCTCGCGCGCCGCGAAATCGCACGCTGCCCGCGGTGCGACGCGCTGCTCTATCGCGACAGCACCACGCAGATCGAGCGAATCAGCGCGCTGGCGGTCGCGGCGCTCGTCACGTTCATCATCGCGCAGGGGTTCCCGATCCTCGAAATGGACCTGAACGGCACCCGCGTTCAGACGACGCTGATCGGCGCGATCGACGCGCTGTGGCATCAGGACATGGAGATCGTCGGCGTGATGGTGTTCTGTTCGACCGTGCTGTTCCCGCTCGTCGAGATGGCCGCGCTGCTTTACGTACTGCTGCCGATCCGGCGTGGCGTCGTGCCGCCGGGCCTGAACTTCGTGCTGCGCATGATCCAGTTCGTGCGGCCGTGGGGGATGATCGAGGTGTTCATGCTCGGGATCCTCGTGACGATCGTGAAGATGGTGAGCCTCGCGCGCGTCGTGCCCGACGCGGCACTGTTCGCGTTCGCCGCACTCACGCTGATGACCGCCGTCGTGCTGATGTTCGATCCGCGCACGCTGTGGGACATGGCCGACGACCTGCGCGCCGGGCGCTCGCCCGTGCGGCCCGACACCACCCCGCCGCGACCGGAAGCCCCCCGCCGATGACGACGCCGACCGCCGCCCGCGAGGGCTACGCCAGCTGCCACGCATGCGGGCTCGTGCAGACGATCGACCAGCCGCACGCGCATTGCGCGCGCTGCGGCAGCGCGCTGCACATCCGCAAGCCGAACAGCATCATGCGTACGTGGGCGCTGCTGATCGCGGCCGCGATCCTCTATATTCCGGCGAACCTGCTGCCGATCCTGCACACGTCGTCGATCGTCGGCTCGCAGGAAGACACGATCATGAGCGGCGTCATCTATTTCTGGACGTCCGGCGACTGGCCGCTCGCGGTCGTCGTGTTCGTCGCGAGCATCCTCGTGCCGATGCTCAAGCTCGGCGTGCTGACGATCCTCGTCACCAGCGCGCAGCGGCGCGCCACGTGGCGGCCGCTGCAGCGCACGCGCCTGTTCCGGATCGTCGAGCGGATCGGCCGCTGGTCGATGCTCGACATCTTCGTCGTGACGCTCACCGTCGCGCTCGTCCATTTCCGTTCGCTCGCCGTCATCACGGCCGGCCCCGGCGCGCTCGCGTTCGGCTCGGTCGTGATCCTGACGATGCTCGCGTCGATGCAGTTCGATCCCCGCCTGATCTGGGATCCAGTCGAAACCTCAGGGAAACACCATGAATAGTCCGCAAGGCCCGCAGCACGATGCGTCCCGGCCGCCCGATCCCGCGATCTCGACGAAAAGCGGCTGGCTGCCGTCGCTCGTCTGGCTCGTGCCGCTGATCGCCGCGCTGATCGGCATCGGCCTCGTGATCAAGTCCGTGCGCGAGCGCGGCCCGGAAATCTCGATCAGCTTCCACAGCGCGGAAGGGCTCGAGCCGGGCAAGACGCAGGTCAGGTACAAGGACGTCGAGATCGGCACGGTCAAGACGATCAAGCTGTCGAAAGACCTGTCGCGCGTGCTGGTGCAGGTGCAGCTGAAGAAGGAAGCCGAGGACTTCGCGATCAAGGGCTCGCGCTTCTGGATCGTGCGTCCGCGCATCGGCGCGACCGGCGTGTCGGGGCTCGGCACGCTGCTGTCGGGCGCGTACATCGGCGTCGATGCCGGCCACGGGCAGGACACGCAGACCGACTTCACCGGCCTCGAGACGCCGCCGCCCGTGACCGGCGACCAGAAGGGCACGCAGTACGTGCTGCGCGGCGATTCGCTCGGCTCGGTCGACATCGGCTCGCCCGTCTACTACCGCCGCGTGCAGGTCGGCCAGGTGGTCGGCTTCTCGCTCGACAAGGACGGCACCGGCGTCACGTTCAACGTGTTCGTCAATGCGCCGTACAACCAGTACGTCGGCGTGAACTCGCGCTGGTGGCAGGCGAGCGGCGTCGACCTGCGGCTCGATTCGAGCGGCCTGAAGCTGAACACGCAGTCGCTCGCGACGGTGATCCTCGGCGGCATCGCGTTCCAGACGCCGCCGAACCAGGACAGCGGCGCGACGGCGCCGAACAACACGACCTTCCGCCTCGGCTCCGACGAGGCCGACGCGATGCGCGATCCGGACGGCCAGCCGCTGCAGGTCGTGATGAACTTCAACCAGTCGCTGCGCGGGCTCGCGGTCGGCGCGCCGGTCGACTTCCGCGGCATCGTGCTCGGCGAAGTCACGAACATCGGCATCGACTTCGATCCGAAGACCAAGAACTTCCTGATGCCGGTGACGATGAACGTGTATCCGGAGCGGCTCGGCCCGCGCTTCCGCGAAACGATCGAAAGCAAGGGCGAACCGGCCCGCCGCGAGATCGTCGAGCGCCTGGTCCAGCACGGGCTGCGCGGCCAGCTGCGCACGGGCAACCTGCTGACGAGCCAGCTGTACGTCGCGCTCGACTTCTTCCCGAAGGCGCCGGCCGTGAAGATCGACACAGCGCGCCAGCCGCTCGAGCTGCCGACCGTGCCGAACACGCTCGACGAACTGCAGCTGCAGGTCGCCGACATCGCGAAGAAGCTCGACAAGGTGCCGTTCGACCAGATCGGCGCGAACCTGAACAGCGCGCTGTCGAATGCCGACAAGCTGTTCAAGCAGCTCGACACGCAGGTCGCGCCGGAAGCGCGCGACACACTGTCGGCCGCGCGGCAGACCTTCTCGACCGCTGAGGTGACACTGCAGCAGGATTCACCGCTGCAGTCCGACGTGCGCGGTGCGCTGAAGGAACTCACGCGCACGCTGCAATCGCTGAACGCGCTCGCCGACTATCTGGAGCGCCATCCCGAATCGCTGCTCAAGGGCAAATCAGGAGATCGATAATGACGACGACACGCGTGAACGTCCTCGCGAGCGGCGCGGCGGCAGTGTTCGCCGCACTCGCGCTCGCCGCGTGCAGCTCGCCGCCCGCGCGGTTCTATACGCTGAGCCCGGCCGACGCCGCGGCGCCCGTGCGCACCGCGCCCGCCAACCCGCCGTTCCTGATCGAGGTGCCGTCCGTCGGCGTGCCCGAACAGGTCGCGAAGAACCAGCTCGTCGTGCAGAAGAACGCCGCGCAGGTCGACGTACTCGAGCAGGAACGCTGGGCCGCGCCGCCCGCTGACGAAATCCGCCGCGCGCTGTCCGATGACCTCGCCGCGCAGCTCGGCACGATCGACGTCGCGAATTCCGCGTATCCGGCCGGCGTGCCCGTCTATCGGATCAGCGTGAACGTGCAGCGCTTCGAGTCGTGGCCCGGCAAGCGTGCGGCGATCGATGCGGTGTGGAGCGTGCGCGCGGTCGGCACGCAGGCACTGATGACCTGCCGCACGAGCGTCGCGGAACCGGTCGCCGACGGCTACGACGCGCTCGTCGCCGGTCACCGGCGCGCGCTCGACGTGATTGCATCGCAGGCCGCGTCCGGCGTGCGCGCGCTCGCCGCGCGGCGCGGCTCGACGGCTGCCTCGACCCCGTCGACGACCGCGTCCGGCAAGGCAGCGGCCGCCGCGCCCGTCATACCCTGCCCGGCCAATCCGACGCCCGGCGGCGACGCGAGCGCGAGCGTCAAGTCCGGCGCGTAAGCGCGGCGCGCGGCCGGCGTCCGGTGCCTGTGCGCCCGCGACCGGATTCGGCACGCGCCGCCCGATAGTCCTCGTCGGCATCGATCCGCGTGCGCGCGCCGCCGCGCACGCGAACCCGCCGCCCTCGTCGCCACGGCCGACGCAGCACGGCATCCATCGGCCGGACGGCCTCTTTGCAGTGTTTGTCAAAATCCGCCGGAACCGGCGCCATGCAATGCGGTCGGCTTGCGTTTTCGCGCCCGATTGACGATCCTACGCACTTTCCGGCGCGTGCCGCGTGCCACCTGTCGCGCGCGCCAGCCGGCGGCGATCCGCCCGTTGTGGCCGGTCCGGCCGCCGCGTCTCCCGGAGCTCGCACGCGTGTTCGCGTGCACCGCATCGGGGCAGCCGCATCGCGGGTCGCCGCGCATCGCCCGGCATCCCGACCAGCTTCACCGTTCTCGCCGGCGCCGCGCCGTGTGTTCCCGGCCGGCATCCCGAACCCGCCCGTCCAGGGCTATCGCTATTCCGTTTATGTTTCGTTCCCTGACGACCCTGATCAAGAAGTGGCGCGCGTCGCGCAATGCGGGCCACCAGCTCGATGCGCTGCTCGCGCATGCCGACGCGGACGCGCCGTACGCCGAGCGCAGCGAATGGCTGATCGAGCTCGCGCACTGGCTGCGCCGCAACGGCGCGATGCAGGCCGCGCACGACACGCCGGCCGCACGCGATGCCGACGCACGCGCGTATCCGGCGCACGCGCGGCTGCGCTACCTGTTCCACGTGCTCGACCGCAACCCGGCATGGAAATCGCACGCGGCGCGCATCCTGCGCGGGATCCTGCGCGAATGCGACGGCATCTCGCTGCTGTGCGACGCCGGGATGCCCGTGCATTCCGGTTTCTTCGGCGCGCTGTTCGAGCGCATCGACTCGTCGCTGATCCCGCCGGCGCCGAACCGCCGCGAGCTGACGGCGCTGTTCACGCTGATGTTCCCGACGCCGGAAGACGCGCAATGGATCGACGCGCTGCCCGACGACCTGCTTGCCCGCCTCGCCGAGCTGATCTCGTTCGACGTCACCGACGAAGAACGCCACGAGCCCGGCTCGTTCTCGCGCGACCTGCTGGCCGCGCTGCACAACCTGACCTGCCAGATCAGCTCGACCGGCCTGTCGCAGACGGTGCGCAGCCGCCTGTCCGACGACGACGCGCGCAAGCCGCTCGAAACGCAGCCGTTCTATCGCCTGACGCGCGCGATGCTCGCGGTCGAGACCGCGCACGCGGCCGTCGAGGACGGCGGCGACCCGAGCAAGCTGCTGCACGAGGTGAATTACCTGCGCGTGCTGCTCGACGAATGCCGGATCGCGGTCGACGACGTGTTCGCGCACCTGTACCGCAACGGCGTGTCGGTCGACATCGTGTTCCAGGTCGAACGGATGCGCATGCGCATCCTGCGCGCGGAACTGCTGCTCAACGCGTGGATGGCACGCGACGACCTGCGCGGGATGGCGCGCCTGACGGCCGAGCTCGTCGACGCGAACCAGAACAGCCAGAGCGTGTCGCACCTCGTGCGCAGCAACTTCTCGCTGTTCGCGCGCAAGCTCGTCGAGACCAACGCGGACACCGGCGAGCACTACATCTCGCGCGGCCGCGCCGAGTATCTGAAGATGCTGCGGATGGCCGCGGGCGGCGGCCTCGTCACCGTCGCGACCGTGTGCGTGAAGTTCGCGATCACGGGCGCGCACCTGCAGTCGATGCTCGAAGGGCTGCTCGCGGGCGTCAACTACGCGGCGAGCTTCATGCTGATGCACTTCCTGCACTTCACGCTCGCGACCAAGCAGCCCGCGATGACCGCGCCGACGCTTGCGCGCGAGCTCGACGACACCGGTCACGAGGAAGGCGTGAAGGCGTTCGTCGCGTCGGTGATCGCGCTGATCCGCACGCAGGCCGCGGCGATCTCCGGCAACGTGCTCGTCGTGCTGCCCGTCTGTCTGCTCGTGCAGCTGTTCGCAGGCAACCTGCTGCACGCGAACCTGATCTCGCCGGAGAAGGCGCACGCGACGCTGCATTCGTTCTCGCTGCTGGGCCCGACGCCGTTCTATGCGGCGCTCACGGGCGTGCTGCTGTGGGCGTCGAGCCTGCTCGCGGGCTGGGCCGACAACTGGTTCGTGCTGCACCGGGTCGGCGACGCGCTCACGTACAACCGCCGGCTGCGGCTCACGCTCGGCGCGGCGGGCGCCGCGAAACTCGCGCACTTCTGCCGCTCGAACGTCGCGGGCGTGGTCGCCAACGTCGGCCTCGGCCTGATGCTCGGCCTGATCCCCGCGATCGTCACCGTGTTCCTGTTCCCGTTCGAAGTGCGGCACGTGACGCTGTCGGCCGGCTCGATCGGGATCGCGCTCGGCGTGCTCGGCAAGGGCGCGCTGAGCACGCCCGAACTCTGGTGGGCCGGCGCCGGCGTGCTGAGCATGGCGATCCTCAACGTGCTCGTGAGCTTCGCGCTCGCGTTCACGATGGCCGTGCGCTCGCGCAGCCTGCGCCGCACCAAGGTGCGCGCGCTGGTCGGCGCGATCGTCCGCACGGTGGCTCGCGAAGCCGTCCGCGCTGTTCTGGCCGGCCGGCGGAACGGCCGCGCGGCCGGCCAGCCGGGCTCGCACTGAGCGTTCGACGCGGCGCGCCCGCCCGGGCGGGCGCCGCCGCCGGCCCGGCGGCCGCCGTCACGGCCGCCGACCCGCGCCGGCGTCCCGAATCCGACGCAACGGCCGGCCCGGGCGCCGCGCCGCGTACAATAGTGGACTTTTGCACGTCCTCACCCGCCTTATGTCCTCGCCCACCCTGTACGAATTCTTCGCTCCCTGCCCGCGCGGCCTCGAAGCGGCGCTTGCCGCCGAGCTGGCCGAAATCGCCGGCCGCCATCTGGACGGCGCGCCGTTCACCGCGGGCGCGCAGGTGCCGGGCGGCGTCCACTTCCGTGGCGGCTGGGCCGCCGGCATGGCCGCGAACCTCCATTCGCGAATCGCGAGCCGGATCCTGCTGAAGATCGCGCACCGCCCGTACCGCAACGAACAGGACGTCTACGCGCTCGCGCTCGAGCAGCCGTGGGAACGCTGGTTCGCGTCGACGCAGACGCTGCGCGTCGACATCACCGCGATCAAGTCGCCGCTGAAGAGCCTCGAGTTCGCGACGCTGCGCGTGAAGGACGCGATCTGCGACCGGATGCGCGACAAGACCGGTTCGCGCCCGAGCATCGACACCGGCGCGCCGGACGTGCGCGTGTTCGCGTTCCTGACGGCCACCGAGTGCACGCTGTACCTCGATACGTCGGGCGAGCCGCTGTTCAAGCGCGGCTGGCGCCTCGACAAGGGCGCGGCGCCGCTGCGCGAGAACCTCGCGGCCGGCATCCTGCGCCTGACGGGCTGGACGCCCGGCACCGCGCTGTACGACCCGATGTGCGGCAGCGGCACGTTCCTCGCGGAAGCCGCGCAGATCGCGCTCGGCGTCGCGCCGGGCGTCGAGCGCCGGTTCGGCTTCGAGAAGCTCAAGCAGTACGACATCACCGCATGGCAGGGCCTGAAGGTCGCGGCGCTCGACGCGAAACGCGCGGCGCGCGGCAAGCGCGATTCGCTCGGCGTGTACGGCAGCGACATCTCGGGCGACATGCTCGAGAAGGCGCGCGCGAACCTCGAGCGCGCGGGCGTGCCGTCGGTGTGGCTCAAGCAGGTCGACGCGCGCGGCATGACGCCGCCGTGCGACGGCCCGGGCATCATCCTCGCGAACCCGCCGTACGGCGAGCGGATCGAGGTGCGCGGCCGCAGCGCGCGCGGCGAGGTGCGCGAGACGGGCCGCAACCGCGGCAACGACGACGCATTCCGCCGCACGCACACCGACGCGCCGGACAGCGAGTTCTTCAACGCGCTCGGCGATGCGCTCAAGCAGCGCTTCACCGGCTGGCAGGCGTTCCTGCTGACGTCGGACCGCTCGCTGCCGGGCCAGCTGCGCCTGCGCGAATCGGCGAAGACGCCGCTGTTCAACGGCGCGCTCGAATGCCGGCTGTTCCGCTTCGACCTGATCGCCGGCAGCGTGAAGGCACGCCCGGCCACGCCGGAAGGCGACGCCTGATACGCGAGGCGGCGGTTGCGGCCGCCTGCTGACACCGTGACGATGCCCGGCCAATCGGCCGGGCATTTTTCTTTCCGCCGCACCCAGGCGAGCGGCGCCACGCGCGCCGCCGAGGTTCCGCGCGGTCGGTGTGGGAGCGAAGCCGTCATTTGTCAGCGTCGCCGCGACTACTGACAGCACGCTGTCAGCAGCCCCCGGTCACACTGCAATCCCGGCGCAATGCAAGGCTGGTTTCCATCAAGAACCCGAACAACACGGAGCTCGTCATGACGTCCGCAACTGCAACCGACACCGCAACCCTGGAACGCGCGATCGCGTGGTTCGACATCCCGTCCCTCGATTTCGACCGGGCGATCCGTTTCTACGAAACCGTGCTGCAGACGACGCTGCAGCGCGAAGTCATCGGCGGCGTGCCGATGGCCATGTTCGATCACGAAGCGTCGAGCACGGGCGGCAGCATCGTGTTCGATCCGCAGCAGATGAAGCCGAGTGCGAACGGCGTGCTCGTCTACCTGAACGCCGGCGAGTCGGTCGTCGCGGCACTCGAACGCGCGAAGCGCGCGGGCGGCGTCGTGCAGGGTTCGGTCGTCGAGTTGCCGAACAACTACGGCTACATCGGCTACCTGATCGACACCGAAGGCAACCGCGTCGGCCTGCACGCGCCGAAATGCCACTGAGCGCGTCCACCCTCCGGCGGGCGCGGCGCTATCATCGCGAAGTCCCCGTAGCCGTTGGAGTCGAGGTGCAGCCATGACGCGCCGTGCCGACCGCCTGTTCCAGATCGCCGAGCTGCTGCGCGGGCGACGTCTCACGACCGCGCAGCAGCTCGCCGACTGGCTGTCGGTGTCGCCGCGCACGGTCTATCGCGACGTGCGCGACCTGCAGCTGTCGGGTGTGCCGATCGAAGGCGAAGCCGGCATCGGCTACCGGCTGAACCGCAACGCGAGCCTGCCGCCGCTCACGTTCACGGCCGAGGAGCTCGCGGCGCTCGCGGCCGGCGCGCGCATGCTCGAGACCTGGGGCGGCGCGCGCTTCGCGGGCGGCGCGCGTTCGGCGCTCGCGAAGATCGCGTCGGCGATGCCGGCCGACAAGCGCACCGCGCTCGATCGCCTGCCGGTGTTCGCGCCGTCGTTCCACATCGACGAGACGTTCTGCGCGAAGGTCGACGCGATCCACCAGGCGGTCGACACGCATCACGTCGTCAGCTTCGACTACCGCGACCGGCTCGGCGCGCACACGAAGCGCCGCGTGTGGCCGCTCGGGCTCGTCTACTGGGGCGGACGCTGGACGATCGGCGCATGGTGCGAGCTGCGCGACGACTTCCGCACCTTCGACATCGCGCGGATGGGTGATATCTCCGTGCACGAGCAGTTTCCGGACATGGAAGGCCGGCGGATCGCCGACTACATGCGGATCGCGGAAGCGCCGATGCGCTGAGGCGGGTAGGCTCGGGCCGCTGCCCGCTGAATGACGCGCCGCTGTTCGGCTGTTCGGCTGTTCGGCTACCTGGTTGTCCGGCGGTCTGTCTGGCTGTCCGGCCGCCCGACTGTCTGGTTGTCCGGCTGTCTGTCCGGCTGCCCGACTGTCAAGCCACCTCGCCGCCATTCGCACGCCGGGGCGTCCGCGCCCCGGTCGCACCCGTCACTCGCCGAACACCACCGACCGCTTCGGCCGCTCGTCGACGTGCAGCGAAAACACGTCCGGGCGCGCATAGTGCCCGACCACATCGAAGTCGTAACGCGCGCGCACGAGTTCATCGGTATCGATACGCGCGGTCACGAGCCCGGCCTCGCCGATCAGCGGCTCGGTCAGCAGGTCGCCGAGCGGCCCGACGATCACGCTGCCGCCGCGGATCAGCGGCCGCTCCGGATCCCAGCCCGGCACGTCGATGCCGAGCGCGCGCGGCGACGGCTGCACCTGGCAGGCGCTCACGACGAAGCAGCGTCCCTCGTGCGCGATGTGCCGCATCGAGCTTTGCCACAGGTCGCGCTCGTCGACGGTCGGCGCGCACCAGATCTGCACGCCTTTCGCATACATCGCGCAGCGCAGCAGCGGCATGTGGTTCTCCCAGCAGATCACGGCGCCCGCGCGGCCCGCGGCCGTGTCGACCACCGGCAGCGTCGAGCCGTCGCCCTGCCCCCAGATCAGCCGTTCGGTGCCGGTCGGCATCAGCTTGCGGTGCTTCGCGACGAGCCCGTCGCGCGGATCGAAGAACAGCGCCGTGCAGTACAGCGTGCTGCCGCCGCGCTCGATCACGCCGACCACGAGGCTCGCGCCCGTGCGCTGCGACAGCGCGGCCAGTTCGTCGGTTTCGGGGCCCGGCACGTCGATCGCCTGCGCGGCGTAGCGCGCATACGCGTCGCGGCCCTCGGGCAGCCGGTAGCCGAGCCGCGTGCCGAAGATCTCGCCTTTCGGATAGCCGCCGAGCACGGCTTCGGGCAGCACGACGAGCGACGCGCCGCTGTCGCGGATCGCGGTTTCGTAGCCGAGGATCGTGTCGAGCGTGGCGCGCGTGCCGGCGGGCGATGCGCCGATCTGCAGCGCGGCGATGACTGAGGTGGACATGACGACGTCTCCGGTGAATGGGGTGACGCCATCTTTATCGATATCATTTCATCGATCAAATCGATACAACGATAACTGACATGAATACGGATGATATCGCCCGGCTCGACCTGAACCTGCTGAAGGTATTCGAGGCGCTGTACGAGGAAGGCGGCGCGAGCCGCGCGGCGCTGCGGCTCGGCCTCACGCAGTCGGCCGTCAGCGCGGCGCTCGCGCGGCTGCGCGTGATCTACGCCGACCCGCTGTTCGTGCGCACCGGCCGCGGGCTCGCGCCGACGCCGCGCGCGGACGAGCTCAAGCCGATCCTGTCCGACGCGCTCGACCGCTGCCGCGCGAGCCTCGCGATCGCGGCCGACGGCGGCGAGCGGGTCGGCCGCACGATCTCGATCGGGCTGTCGGACGACTTCGAGATCGCGCTCGGCCGCGCGCTGATCGACGCGGTCGCGCGGGAAGCCGCGGGCATCCGGCTGATCTTCCGGCAGACCCACAGCGGCATCGCGGGCGACGCGCTGCTGCGGCACGGCGTCGATCTCGCGATCGCATCGGGCGGGTTCTCGGCGAACGGGCTCAGCCGGCGCGCGGTCGCGACGGGCGGCTACGCATGCCTGATCGATCCGGTCGGCCGGGCGCGCGCGCCGCGCACGCTCGCGCTCGCCGATTTCCTGCGGCGCGATCACCTGCTCGTGTCGTCGGGCGGCGTGATCGGGATCGTCGACGAGGCGCTGGCCGCGCTCGGCCACAAGCGGCGCGTGGCGGCGTCGACCACGCATTTCGCGGCGCTGCCGTACCTGCTCGCCGGCTCCGACGCGGTGGCGACGATACCGGCGCACGCGGCCCGCGCGATCGCGCAGTCGACGTCGCTGCGTGCGCTCGCGTGCCCGGTCGAGCTGCCGCGCTACCCGGTGGAAATCGGCTGGCGCACGAGCACGCAGCGCGACCCGGCGATCGTGCGCGTGCGGGACACGATCGCCGCCTGCGTCGCGACGATCGTCGCGCCATAAAAGGGCGCGATACGGCGTGCACTGGTGAGGCGAGGGCGCAAGACCGGGGTCGGATTCGTCTAACGTAATGGCCGGCAGCGTCCGGGCGCAACCGGTAAAATGCCGATCCATGAAACCCGAAATCTGGACCCCGCATGTGACCGTCGCGGCGCTCATCGAGCGCGCCGGTCGCTTTCTCGTGATCGAGGAAGAAACCTCGACGGGCCTGCGCATCAACCAGCCGGCCGGCCATCTCGAGGCCGGCGAGACGCTCGCCGACGCCGTGATCCGCGAGACGCTCGAGGAAACCGCGCATCCGTTCGTCCCCGATGCGCTCGTCGGCGTCTATCTCGCGCACTACGACCGCCCCGGCAGCGCCGGCGCGACCTACCTGCGCTTCACGTTCTGCGGCACGGCCGGCGAGCCGCTGCCGGGCCACGTGCTCGACGACGGCATCGTCCGCACGCTGTGGATGAGCGCCGACGAGCTGCGCGCGTGCAGCGAGCGTCACCGCTCGCCCGCGGTGATGCGCTGCGTCGACGACTATCTGGCCGGGCGGCGCATTCCGCTCGATTTCGTGCACACGCATTCGGTCGCGCCGCGCCCGGAAGCATTCGACCGTCAGGCGGTAAACAAATGAGCAAGCGCCGTGTAGTAGTGGGCATGTCGGGCGGCGTCGATTCGTCGGTGACCGCGTGGCTGCTGAAGGAACAGGGATACGACGTGGTCGGCCTGTTCATGAAGAACTGGGAAGACGACGACGACGGCGAATACTGCTCGACGCGCCAGGACTGGATCGACGTGGTGTCGGTGGCCGACCTGATCGGCATCGACGTGGAAGCCGTGAACTTCGCGGCCGAATACAAGGACCGCGTGTTCGCCGAATTCCTGCGCGAATATTCGGCCGGCCGCACGCCGAACCCGGACGTGCTGTGCAACGCCGAGATCAAGTTCAAGGCGTTCCTCGACCACGCGATGTCGCTCGACGCGGAAATGATCGCGACCGGCCACTACGCGCGCGTGCGCGAGCGCGACGGCCGCTTCGAACTGCTGAAGGCATTCGATCATACGAAAGACCAGTCGTACTTCCTGCACCGGCTGAACCAGGCGCAACTGTCGAAGACGATGTTCCCGCTCGGCGAGATCCCGAAGACGAAGGTGCGCGAGATCGCCGCGCAGATCGGCCTGCCGAACGCGAAGAAGAAGGACTCGACCGGTATCTGCTTTATCGGCGAACGGCCGTTCCGCGACTTCCTGAACCGCTATCTTCCGACGAAACCCGGCCCGATGAAGACGCCGGACGGCAAGGTGGTCGGCGAGCACATCGGCCTCGCGTTCTACACGTTCGGCCAGCGCAAGGGCATCGGCCTCGGCGGCAGCAAGAGCGGCAGCGGCGAGCCGTGGTTCGTCGCGGCGAAGGACATCGCGTCGAACACGCTGTACGTCGTGCAGGGCCACGACCATCCGTGGCTGCTGTCGCGCGAGCTCGTCGCCGGCAACGTGAGCTGGGTCGCGGGCGAACCGCCGGCCGACGGCTTCGCGTGCGGCGCGAAGACGCGCTACCGGCAGGCCGATGCGGCATGCGCGTTCGGCGCCGCCGCAACCGGCCCGGCCGGCGAAGCCCGCTTCTCGCTCGCCTTCGACGACGCGCAATGGGCGGTCACGCCCGGCCAGTCGGCCGTGCTGTACGACGGCGAGATCTGCCTCGGCGGCGGCATCATCGAGTTCGCGGCCACCGGCCAGCCCGGCCAGACGGCGCCGGCACCGGCGGCCGCCCGCGCGGGTGCGCTCGCCGAAGCACGCTGACATCCATTCGGTTTAGACTTGCGGCACGCCGCGCCCGGCGGAACACGATTCCGCCGCGGCCGGTGCGCCGCCGCGCAGCGTACGCATGGCGGCATTTCAAGATTCTTACGGAGTCCCCATGCTTTCCAGACGCTACCTCGCGATGTGGTGTGCCGTCCTGCTGCTCGTTGCCGCGGCCGCGCTCGCGTCGATCCACGTGCTTTCCTGGCTGTGGATCATCATCCCCGTCGCCCTCGTCGCCGTCGGCCTGTACGACCTGAACCAGGACCGCCACGCGATCCTGCGCAACTACCCGCTGTGGGGCCATTTCCGCTTCCTGTTCGAGTTCATCCGGCCTGAAATCCGCCAGTACTTCGTCGAGGACGATACCGACGAGAAGCCGTTCTCGCGCGCGCAGCGCAGCCTCGTCTACCAGCGCGCGAAGAACGTCGCCGACAACCGTCCGTACGGCACCGAACTGAACGTGAAGTCCGTCGCGCACGAATGGATCAGCCACTCGCTCGCGCCGACGAAGCTGCCGAACCACGACTTCCGCATCCGGGTCGGCGCGAATCGCGCGCAGCCGTACGACATCTCGATCTTCAACATCTCGGCGATGAGCTTCGGCTCGTTGTCCGCGAACGCGATCCGCTCACTGAACCTCGGCGCGAAGAAAGGCGGGTTCGCGCACGACACCGGCGAAGGCTCGCTGTCGAAGTACCACCGCGAGAACGGCGGCGACATCATCTGGGAAATCGCGTCCGGCTACTTCGGCTGCCGCAACGAGGACGGCACGTTCAACCCGGACAAGTTCGCGAAGCAGGCCGCCGATCCGCAGGTCAAGATGATCGAGATCAAGCTGTCGCAAGGCGCGAAGCCGGGCCACGGCGGCGTGCTGCCGGCCGCGAAGATCACGCCCGAGATCGCCGAGACGCGCGGCGTGCCGATGGGCAAGGACTGCATCTCGCCCGCGACGCACTCGCAATTCTCGACGCCGCGCGGGCTGCTCGAATTCGTCGAACGGCTGCGCACGCTGTCGGGCGGCAAGCCGACCGGCTTCAAGCTGTGCATCGGCCATCCGTGGGAATTCTTCGGGATCGCGAAGGCGATGCTCGAGACGGGCATCGTGCCCGACTTCATCGTCGTCGACGGCGCGGAAGGCGGCACCGGCGCGGCGCCGCTCGAATTCACCGACCATGTCGGCGTGCCGCTGCAGGAGGGCCTGCTGCTGGTGCACAACACGCTCGTCGGGATCGGCGTGCGCGATCGCGTGAAAATCGGCGCGAGCGGCAAGATCATCAGCGCGTTCGACATCGCACGCACGCTCGCGATCGGCGCGGACTGGGTGAACTCGGCACGCGGCTTCATGTTCGCGGTCGGCTGCATCCAGGCGCAGCACTGCCACACCGACCGCTGCCCGACCGGCGTCGCCACGCAGGACCCGGTGCGCCAGCGCGCCCTCGTCGTGCCCGACAAGGCCGAGCGCGTGTTCAACTTCCACCGCAATACGCTGCACGCACTGCAGGAACTCGTGCAGGCGGCCGGCCTCGGCCATCCGTCCGAGCTGCGCGCGCATCACATCGTGCAGCGCGTCGCGCCGCACGAGGTGCGGCTGATGTCGCAGCTGCTGAAGTACCTGAAGCCCGGCGCGCTGCTCGACGGCCAGACCTGCGGCTATACGCTGTACGACAAGTGGTGGCCGATCGCGCGCAGCGATTCGTTCGTGCTCGGCGAAACCGTTTACACGTCGATCGAGTAACGCGCGAGCGCCCGCCGCCGGGCGGCTCGCCAAAAAGAAAAGCGCCCCGCGGGGCGCTTTTCTCTTGTCTGCCCGATCCGCCGGCGGCGGCAGGTCAGCCTTGCGGCAGCGTGTCGACGAACGTCTGCCGCTGCGACAGCTTCACGAAATGCTTGTCGAGGTTCGGATGGCGGTCGCGCCAGTTGAGTTCGGACATCCGGAAGTCGAGGTAGCCGAGCGCGCAGCCGAGTGCGATGTCGGCGAGCGTGTAATGATTACCGACGCACCACGTCTTGCCGCCGAGGCCCTGCGACATCGCGACGAGCGCGTCGTCGATCTTGCGCTGCTGGCGCGCGATCCAGCTCGCGCTGCGCTGCGCTTCGTCGCGCAGCGTGTGTTCGAGACGGATCGCCACGGCCGCGTCGAGCACGCCATCGCCCAGCGCTTCCCAGCACCGCACTTCGAGCCGTTCGCGCCCCGACGGCGGAATCAGCTTGCCGACCGGCGACAGCGTGTCGACGTATTCGCAGATCACGCGGGAATCGAACACCGCGGCACCATCCTCCATCACGAGACACGGGACCTTGCCGAGCGGATTCGATGCATGAATGTCCGTCTCCGGCGCCCATACGTTCTCGAGCTCCAGCTTGTAGTCGATCTTCTTTTCAGCAAGCACGATCCGCGCCTTGCGGACGTACGGGCTGCTGAGCGAACCGATTAATTTCATCATCTGCCTTTTCAAGGGAACTGCCGAGAGTATACGTTGTCGCCGATCATAACCGGCCGGCGCGGCCCGATAGAAAATCGCCCGTCCGGCCTGTGGATGGTTTGCAACAGCCGCCGCCGAGCCCCGTCCGGCGCGGCTTGCGGCCGTGTCTCTCACGCGCCGCGTCCGGCGGCGCTACAATCGCACGATGAATGCGCCCCTCGATACCGCCATCGCCGTCGACGTCTACCGCCAGCGCCGTGAACGCGTGCTTGCCGCACTGCGCGCCGCCGGCGGCGGCGTCGCCATCGTTCCCACCGCGCCGGAAATGCTGCGCAACCGCGATACGGCCTTTCCGTACCGGCATGACAGCTACTTCCACTACCTGACGGGCTTCACCGAGCCGGACGCCGTGCTCGTGCTGAACGCGGCCGGGTCGCACGGCGCGCCGGAATCGATCCTGTTCTGCCGCGCGAAGAATGCCGACCGCGAGATCTGGGAAGGTTTCCATTACGGGCCCGAGGCCGCGCGCGATGCGTTCGGCTTCGACGCGGCCTACGCGGTCGACGTGATCGACACCGAAATGCCGCGCCTGCTCGCCGATGCGGGCACCGTGCACTACCGGTTCGGCGCGTCGGCCGAGTTCGAGCGCCAGCTCGCCGGCTGGATCGATGCGGTGCGCGCGCAGGCGCGCAGCGGCGTCGCCGCACCGGACGCGCTGCTCGACCTCACGCCCCTGCTCGACGACATGCGGCTCGTGAAGGACGAACACGAACTCGCGATCATGATGCGTGCCGCACACATCTCCGCGCTCGCGCACCGTCGCGCGATGCAGGTGTGCCGCCCGGGGATCCGCGAGTACGAACTCGAGGCCGAGCTGCTGTACACGTTCCGCAAGCATGGCGCGCAGGCGCCCGCGTACGGCTCGATCGTCGCGGCCGGCGCGAACGCGTGCGTGCTGCACTACCCGGCCGGCAACGCGGCCGCGCGGGACGGCGACCTGATCCTGATCGATGCCGCGTGCGAACTCGACGGCTACGCGTCGGACATCACGCGCACGTTCCCGGCCAACGGGCGCTTCTCGCCCGCGCAGCGCACGCTGTACGACATCGTGCTCGCCGCGCAGCAGGCCGCGATCGACGCGACGCGCGCGGGCGTGCCGTTCGAGGCGCCGCACGACGCGGCCGTGCGGGTGCTGGCACAAGGGCTGCTCGATACGGGCATCATCCCGAAGACGCGCTTCTCGAGCGTCGACGACGTGCTCGCCGAGCGCGCGTACGCACGCTTCTACATGCACCGCACCGGCCACTGGATCGGCATGGACGTGCACGATTGCGGCGACTACCGCGAGCGGCTCGCCGCGCGCGACGCCAACGGCGCGCTGCCGTGGCGCACGCTGAAACCCGGTATGACGCTCACCGTCGAGCCGGGCCTGTACGTGCGCGCCGCCGACGACGTGCCGTCCGAATACTGGAACATCGGCATCCGCATCGAGGACGACGCGATCGTGCGCGAGCACGGTTGCGAGCTGATCACGCGCGACGTGCCGGTGGCGGCCGACGAGATCGAGGCGCTGATGCGTGCGGGCGCGGCGCACGGCGCTTGAGCGTGCCGCAGGTTGCCATCGCGCCGGTGCCGGGTCGCCGTTGGCCCGGTGTTGATCTGCCGTTGACCCGCAGTTGACCGTTACCCCGTTTCACGAACACAAGATGACGACGCTTTCCTCCCCGCCACAGCCGGACATGACCTCGCCATCGTCGGGCGCCCCCGTCGGGCTCGCCGCTCGCCGGCTGGTCGCCCGACGCCAGGCGACGCACACGCGTCGATCGGCCTGATCGACGCGCGCGAGCGGCCGCGACGCGAACGAACCCGCGCGCGATCGCCGTGTCGCACGGCAGCCGCGTGCTGCTCGACACGCTCGGATGCCGGCCGACGCAACGCCGATCGAACACATCCACGTGTCGCAGCGCGGCCATTTCGGCCGCACGCTGATCGATCGCGACGAGCACGACCTCGCCGCGCTCGGCTACGTCGTGCGCTACGGCTCGATCGTGCAGGCGCTCGCGCAGGCCGTGCGCGGCACGCGCGTCGACTGGCTCACGTCGACCACCGCACACACGCCGCAACAGGACGCCGACGGCGTCACGCTGACGCTCGACGGCCCGCAAGGCGAGCGCACGCTGCGCGCGCGCATCGTCATCAACGCGGAAGGAGGGCTGTTCCACGAACAGCAGGCCGATACCGGCAAGCAACGCCGCGACTATGGCCAGACCGCGATCGTCGGCACGGTCACCGTCTCGGCGCCGCGCCCGAACGTCGCCTGGGAGCGCTTCACGCACGAAGGCCCGCTCGCGCTGCTGCCGCTTGGCGGTGCCGACTATTCGCTCGTGTGGTGCTGCACGCCCGACGAGGCGGCCCGCCGCGCCGCCCTTCCCGACGACGCGTTCCTGCGCGAACTCGGCGCTGCATTCGGCGAGCGGATGGGCCGATTCGTCGCGATCGCGGGGCGCGCATCGTTCCCGCTCGGATTGAACGCGGCGCAGACGCTCGTCAACGGGCGCATCGCGATCGTCGGCAACGCCGCGCAAACGCTGCATCCGGTCGCCGGCCAGGGGCTGAACCTCGGACTGCGCGATGCGCACACGCTCGTCGACGCGCTGTCCACGCAGGGCTTCGAAGCGACCGCGCTCGCCACCTTCAACGCACGGCGCGCGCTCGACCGGCGCTTCACGATCGGCGCGACGGACACGCTCGCGCGCCTGTTTACCGTCGACGCCGGCCCTCTTCCGCTGCTGCGCGGCGCGGCGCTCACCGCGCTCGAATTCGTGCCGCCGCTCAAGAAGGCGATCGCACGCCAGATGATGTTCGGCCAGCGCAACTGACACGCCGCGCGTTGCGCGCCGTCAGGCCGCGCAAACCGGGTCAAATCGGCGGGGCATGGGAATACGGTAAAATACCCGTTTTCCCTCTGCCCTTTTTTGTCCGCGACGCCCGGCGCTCGCGGGCGGTGCCATTGCGATGCCCGTTATCGGCTCTCACGTATTGCGTAACAACCTGTTCGTCGCCCCGATGGCCGGCGTGACGGATCGTCCGTTCCGCCAGCTGTGCAAGCGGCTGGGGGCCGGGTACGCCGTGTCCGAGATGGTCGCGTCCAATGCGCAGCTGTGGAAGAGCGCGAAGACGATGCGACGGGCGAACCACGAAGGCGAGGTCGAGCCGATCGCGGTGCAGATCGCCGGCGCCGATCCGGCGATGATGGCCGAAGCGGCCCGCTACAACGTCGACAACGGCGCGCAGATCATCGACATCAACATGGGTTGCCCGGCGAAGAAGGTCTGCAACGTCGCGGCCGGCTCCGCACTGCTGCAGAACGAGCCGCTCGTGCAGCGGATCGTCGAGGCCGTCGTCGCGGCGGTCGGCACGGGGCCGGATGCGGTGCCCGTCACGCTGAAGATCCGCACCGGCTGGGATCGCGAGCACAAGAACGCGATCACGGTCGCGCGCCTCGCCGAGGCGGCCGGCATCTCGATGCTGACCGTGCACGGCCGCACGCGCGCCGACCTCTACCGCGGCGACGCGGAATACGACACCATCGCGGCCGTGAAGGCGGCCGTGCGCATCCCGGTCGTCGCGAACGGCGACATCACGTCGCCGGCAAAAGCGAAGGCCGTGCTCGACGCCACCGGCGCCGACGCACTGATGATCGGTCGCGCCGCGCAAGGCCGGCCGTGGCTGTTCCGTGAAATCGATCATTTCCTGCAAACCGGCGAGCTGCTGCCCCCGCCGCGGATCGACGAGATCCAGCACGTGATGAACGAACACCTGGAAGACCACTACGCGTTCTATGGTGAATTCACGGGCGTCCGTACTGCGCGCAAGCACATCGGCTGGTACACTCGCGGCCTTTCCGGTGCCAACGGGTTCCGGCACAGGATGAACACGCTCGATTCCACCCGCGAGCAACTCGCCGCCGTCAATGCATTCTTCGAGGCGCAAAAGGCGCTGTCGGACCACCTCGTCTACGTCGATGACGAAGAGGAAAACGGCCAGGGCGAGTCGGACGACCATAACCAGTTAGCAGCATGAGCAAGCACAACATCGAACAATGTGTCCGCGAGAGCCTGGACGTGTATTTCCGGGATCTAGACGGCTCCAATCCGCACGACGTCTATGAAATGGTGATGTCCTGCGTCGAAAAGCCGATGCTCGAGGTCGTGCTCGTACAGGCCGGCGGCAACCAGTCGCTCGCCGCGGAGTACCTCGGCATCAATCGCAATACGCTGCGCAAGAAGCTGCAGCAGCACGGCCTGCTGTAGGCGGCCGTCCCGTCCCCGTTTCCCTGGCTATTGGTGGTTCCATCATGATCAAGCAAGCGCTCATTTCCGTTTCCGACAAGACCGGCATCGTCGACTTCGCGAAGTCGCTGTCCGACCTCGGCGTCAAACTCCTGTCGACCGGCGGCACCGCGAAACTCCTCGCCGACGCGGGCCTGCCCGTGACCGAAGTCGCTGACTACACGGGCTTCCCGGAAATGCTCGATGGGCGCGTGAAGACGCTCCACCCGAAGGTGCACGGCGGCATCCTCGCCCGCCGCGACCTGCCCGAGCACATGCAGGCGCTGGAGCAGCACGGCATCCCGACGATCGACCTGCTGGTCGTGAACCTGTACCCGTTCGTCGCGACGATCGCGAAGGACGACTGCACGCTCGCCGACGCGATCGAGAACATCGACATCGGCGGCCCGACGATGCTGCGCTCGGCCGCGAAGAACCACCGCGACGTGACGGTCGTCGTCGACCCGGCCGACTACGCGGTCGTGCTCGACGAAATGAAGGCGAACGGCAACGCGATCGGCTATGCGACCAACTTCCGCCTCGCGACCAAGGTGTTCGCGCACACCGCGCAATACGACGGCGCGATCACGAACTACCTGACGAGCCTGACCGACGAGCTGCAGCACGCATCGCGCAGCGCATACCCGGCCACGCTGAACATGGCGTTCGACAAGGTGCAGGACCTGCGCTACGGCGAGAACCCGCACCAGAGCGCGGCGTTCTACCGCGACCTCGCGGCGCCGGCCGGCGCACTGGCGAACTACCGCCAGCTGCAGGGCAAGGAACTGTCGTACAACAACATCGCGGATTCGGACGCGGCGTGGGAATGCGTGAAGACGTTCGACGCGCCGGCCTGCGTGATCATCAAGCACGCGAACCCGTGCGGCGTCGCGGTCGGCAACGATTCGGCCGACGCGTACGCGAAGGCATTCCAGACCGACCCGACGTCGGCGTTCGGCGGCATCATCGCGTTCAACCGCGAAGTCGACGAGACGGCCGCGCAGGCGGTGGCCAAGCAGTTCGTCGAAGTGCTGATCGCGCCGTCGTTCACGGACGCCGCGAAGCAGGTGTTCGCCGCGAAGCAGAACGTGCGCCTGCTCGAAATCGCGCTCGGCGACGGCCATAACGCGTTCGACCTGAAGCGCGTGGGCGGCGGCCTGCTCGTGCAGTCGCTCGATTCGAAGAACGTGCAGCCGAGCGAGCTGCGCGTCGTCACGAAGCGTCAACCGACCGCGAAGGAAATGGACGACCTGCTGTTCGCATGGCGCGTCGCGAAGTACGTGAAGTCGAACGCGATCGTGTTCTGCGGCAACGGCATGACGCTCGGCGTCGGCGCAGGCCAGATGAGCCGCGTCGATTCGGCACGCATCGCGAGCATCAAGGCGCAGAACGCGGGCCTCACGCTGGCCGGTTCGGCCGTCGCGTCGGATGCATTCTTCCCGTTCCGCGACGGTCTCGACGTCGTCGTGGCGGCAGGCGCGACCTGCGTGATCCAGCCGGGCGGCTCGATGCGCGACGACGAAGTGATCGCCGCGGCCGACGAGCACGGCATCGCGATGATCCTGACGGGCGTGCGCCACTTCCGTCACTGATCGCACGCGGCCCGCGCGGCCGCCGCACGAAAACCCGGCGGCATCATACCCGCCGGGTTTTTTATTGCGCGGCGCCGGCGCACGCAGCCGCACCGCCGGCCTCGCGCACCATTCGTTGTAGTATCGCGGCATCAGGTTTTTCTCCTCACTCATGCGAATTCTCGGCATCGACCCCGGCCTGCGCGTCACCGGCTTCGGCGTCATCGACGTCAGCGGCCACCGGCTCGCCTATGTCGCAAGCGGCGTGATCCGCACGCCCACGGCCGACCTGGCTACCCGGCTCGGCACGATCTTCCAGGGCGTATCGACGCTCGTGCGCGAACACGCGCCCGACCAGGCCGCGATCGAACAGGTGTTCGTGAACGTGAACCCGCAGTCGACGCTGCTGCTCGGCCAGGCGCGCGGCGCCGCGATCTGCGGGCTCGTCTCCGGCGGCCTGCCGGTGGCGGAGTACACCGCGCTGCAACTGAAGCAGGCGGTCGTCGGTTACGGCCGCGCGACCAAGTCGCAGATGCAGGAGATGGTCACGAGACTGCTCAACCTGACCGGCCAGCCTGGCAGCGACGCGGCCGACGCGCTCGGGATGGCGATCTGCCACGCGCACAGCGGCAATACGCTCGGCACGATCGGTGGCCTCGCGCCGGCGCTCGCGAAAAGGGGGCTGCGCGTGCGGCGCGGACGGCTCGTCGGCTGACGCGACGGCACGCATCCCCTCGGCGCGGCGCGCGGCTACCCGCATCGCGCGTATTGCGCCTGCCACCGTCCTGCCTACCCGCCCGCCTGATCGCCTGATCGCCTGATCGCCCCGCGTCGCGCGGCGCCCCGACCTGACGGCCAACCCATCGGCATCGCGCCGCAGCTGCGCTACACTCGCGCTTTCTTCCTCGCATCCCGCCATCCATGATCGGTCGCATCGCCGGCATCCTGCTCGAAAAGAATCCGCCTCACCTGCTCGTCGACTGCAACGGCGTCGGTTACGAAATCGACGTGCCGATGAGCACCTTCTACAACCTGCCGCAAACGGGCGAGCGCGTCGTGCTGCTCACGCAGCAGATCGTGCGCGAGGACGCGCACCTGCTGTACGGCTTCCTGACGCCGCAGGAGCGCACGACCTTCCGCGAACTGCTGAAGATCACCGGCATCGGCGCGCGCATGGCGCTGGCCGTGCTGTCCGGCATGAGCGTGCAGGAGCTCGCCCAGGCGGTGACGATGCAGGACGCCGCGCGCCTCACGCGCTTGCCCGGCATCGGCAAGAAGACCGCCGAGCGCCTGCTGCTCGAGCTGAAGGGCAAGCTCGGCGCGGACCTCGGCGCACTCGCCGGCGCCGCGTCCCAGTCCGACCACGCGACCGACATCCTCAACGCGCTGCTCGCGCTCGGCTATTCGGAAAAGGAAGGCCTCGCCGCGATCAAGAACGTGCCGGCCGGCACCGGCGTGTCCGAAGGCATCAAACTCGCGCTCAAGGCACTGTCGAAGGTGTAACGGCCGCCGGAGCCGGCTGTCGGAGCCAGTGTCGCGCCGTCGCGCGGCACGCGCCAGTCGGCCGTTCGGCCAGTTCGGCCGCGCGACGGCGCGCGGTACAATGGCCGCATGATTGAAACCGACAAACTCGCCGCCGAGCGGATCATCGCCGCTACGCCCGCCTCGTCGCACGAGGAGGTGTTCGAACGCGCGCTGCGCCCGCGCCAGCTCGACGACTACGTCGGCCAGGAAAAGGTGCGCGGCCAGCTCGAGATCTTCATCGAGGCCGCGAAGCGCCGCGCCGAGCCGCTCGACCACGTGCTGCTGTTCGGGCCGCCCGGCCTCGGCAAGACCACCCTCGCGCACATCATCGCGCGCGAGATGGGCGTGAACCTGCGCCAGACGTCGGGCCCCGTGCTCGAACGCGCGGGCGATCTCGCCGCGCTGCTGACCAACCTCGAAGCGAACGACGTGCTGTTCATCGACGAGATCCACCGGCTGTCGCCGGTCGTCGAGGAAATCCTGTATCCGGCGCTCGAGGATTACCAGATCGACATCATGATCGGCGAAGGGCCGGCTGCGCGCAGCGTGAAGCTCGACCTGCAGCCGTTCACGCTGGTCGGCGCGACCACGCGCGCGGGGATGCTGACCAACCCGCTGCGCGATCGCTTCGGGATCGTCGCGCGCCTCGAGTTCTACGATGCCGAGCAATTGTCGCGCATCGTGCGGCGCTCGGCGTCGCTGCTGAACGCGCAGATCGATCCGAACGGCGCGCTGGAGATCGCGAAGCGCTCGCGCGGCACGCCGCGGATCGCGAACCGGCTGCTGCGCCGCGTGCGCGACTATGCGGAAGTGAAGGCCGACGGCCAGATCACCGCGGCCGTCGCCGACGCCGCGCTCGCGATGCTCGACGTCGACCCGGTCGGCTTCGACCTGATGGACCGCAAGCTGCTCGAGGCGATCCTGCACAAGTTCGACGGCGGCCCGGTCGGCATCGACAACCTCGCGGCTGCGATCGGCGAGGAGCGCGACACGATCGAGGACGTGCTCGAACCGTACCTGATCCAGCAGGGCTTCCTGCAGCGCACGCCGCGCGGGCGCGTCGCGACGCTGCTCACGTACCGCCACTTCGGGCTCTCCGCGCCCGACGCCGGCAACCCCGAACGCGGGATGTGGGATACCGCCGACGGGAAGTAACCCGCTGCCCGCGCCAAGCTCGCCATGACCACGCCGCCCAGCCCGCACCCCGCCCCGCCCACACCGGGCCCGCGCTGGGTCGAACCGATCCGCAAGCGGCTCGTGGCCGGCATCACGCACCTGACGACGGGCGGCGGCGGTCCGTCGATCGATCTCTCGTCGCCGCCCGGAGACCCGGGGCTGTTCGGCCCCGACGCGATCTGCTGGCGCGTGCATGCCGATTTCACGTCGATGATGACGGGCGGCATTGCCGCGCTGCTGCTGCAGGCGCTCCATCCGCTCGCGCTCGCGGGCGTCTGGGATCACTCGTCGTTTCGCACCGACATCCTCGGCCGCTTGCGGCGCACCGCCACGTTCATCACGGGCACGACGTTCGGCAGCCGCGCGGACGCACTCGCGCTCATCGAGCGCGTGAAAACGATCCACGCGCGCATATCGGGCACGGCGCCCGACGGCCGGCCGTATCGAGCCGACGATCCGGCGTTGCTGACGTGGGTGCATGTCGCGGAAGTTTCGAGCTTCCTCGCCGCGCATTTGCGCTATGTGAATCCGTCGCTGTCGGGCGAGCTGCAGGACGGCTACTACGCGGAAACGGCATTGATCGCGGAGTTGCTCGGCGCCCGGGATGTGCCCCGTTCACGCGCCGAGGTAGCGGCCTATTTCGCGCGCATGCAGCCCGAACTCGAAGCCGGGCCGCACACCTTCGAGGTCATGGACATCCTGCTGAATGTGCCGGTCGCAACGCCCGCGCTGCGGCCAGCCGCGTCGCTGATCATGCATGCGGGAATCGACCTGCTGCCGCCCTGGGCGCAGCGCATGCTCGACGTGTCGACGTTCGCGCCGCTGCGACGCGCGGTGGTCCGGCCCGGTGTGCGGGCAGTCGCGCCCGTGCTGCGCTGGGCGCTCGTCAACGGCGCGTCGAAGCGCGCACGCCGCCGCGCAACCGCGACACCGCCCGACGGCACCCCGCCCGCCTGACGATCTGCTTCTTCCGCCGGGCGAAGCCGGTACGACCGGATCAAAGTACCTTGCGATACCCGTCGTCGTCGTCGCTCGCGGCGTCCAGGTGCGACACGTCGGCCCATTGCACGACCTGTGCGCGACCATCGACGTAATCGACGACGTTGATGCTCGTGTTGAGCAGCTGATAGCTGCGCGGCGCCGACAGGTCGATACCGTTGGCGAAGCGGTACACGCAGTCGAGCACGCCGCCGTGTGCGACACACGCGATCCGGCCGCCCGGATGCGCGGCGACGATCGGCTCGAGCGCATGCAGCACGCGATGATAGAACTCGCGCTGCGACTCGCCGCCGTCGGGCGCGAAGCCCGGGTCGCGCGTCTGCCACGCGGCGTAGGCGTCCGGAAACAGCGTCTCGATCTCGGTGCTGTCATGCCCCTGGAACACGCCGTACGCGCGTTCGCGCAGCCCTTCGCGCAACTGCAGCGGCAGCCCGAGCGCATCGGCAAAGGGTTGCGCGGTTTGTTGCGCGCGCATCAGGTCGCTCGAATAGATCGCGTCGATCCGCTGCCCTTCGCGCGCGTCCCGCGCGAGCCGGACGGCCAGCCGCTGCGCCTGCGCGAGCCCCGTGTCGGCCAGCGGAATGTCGATATGGCCCTGGATGCGCTTGACGCGGTTCCAGGCCGTCTCGCCATGGCGAATGAAGAGAATCTGCGTGGTGGCCATCGCGGCGCGTCTCCGGGAATGAATCAGGGCCGCACTTGCAGCCAGAACGTCACGGGGCCGTCGTTGACGAGCGACACCTGCATGTCGGCGCCGAACTCGCCCGTCTCGACGACCGGATGACGCTCGCGCGCGGCCGCGACGAAATAGTCGAACAGGCGCGCGCCTTCGTCGGGCGGCGCGGCCGGCGTGAAGCTCGGCCGCAGCCCGCTGTTGGTATCGGCCGCGAGCGTGAACTGCGACACGAGCAGCAGGCCGCCGGCGCCGCCCGCGCCGTCGATGTTCGACACCGGCAGGTTCATCTTGCCCGCCGCATCGCTGAACACGCGATAGCCGAGCAGCTTCGCGAGCAGCTTGTCGGCCGCGGCCTCGGTGTCGCCACGCTCCGCGCAGACGAGCGCGAGCAGCCCAGCGCCGATCTCGCCCGTCGTGCGGTCGCCGACGCGCACGTCGGCGCGCTTCACGCGCTGGATCAGCGCGATCATGCGGTCAGCGTGACGCGCGCGAAGCGGCGCTTGCCGACCTGGACGACGAACTCGCCGGCCTCGACCTTCAGCCCCTTGTCGGAGACGGTCGCGCCGTCGATCTTCACGCCGCCCTGCTCGATGTTGCGCAGCGCTTCGCTCGTCGACGGCACGAGGCCCGCCTGCTTCAGCAGCTGGCCGATCGCGAGCGGCGCGCCCGCGAGCGTGACCGACGGGATGTCGTCCGGCACGCCGCCCTTCGCGCGGTGGTTGAAGTCCTCCAGCGCACGCTCGGCATCGGCCTGCGAGTGGAAGCGCGCGACGATTTCCTGCGCGAGCAGCACCTTGAAGTCGCGTGGGTTGCGGCCGCCTTCGGCGTCGCGCTTGAAGCCCGCGATTTCTTCGATGCTGCGGAACGACAGCAGCTCGAAGTAACGCCACATCAGCGTGTCCGAGATGCTCATCAGCTTGCCGAACATGTCGGTCGGCTTCTCGCTGATGCCGACGTAGTTGCCCTTCGACTTCGACATCTTCTCGACGCCGTCGAGGCCTTCGAGCAGCGGCATCGTGAGAATGCACTGCTGTTCCTGGCCGTACTGCTTCTGCAGTTCGCGGCCGACCAGCAGGTTGAACTTCTGGTCGGTGCCACCGAGCTCGAGGTCGGCGTTCAGCGCGACCGAGTCATAGCCCTGCATCAGCGGGTACAGGAATTCGTGGATCGAGATCGGCACGCCGCCCTGGAAGCGCTTCGTGAAATCCTCGCGCTCGAGGATCCGCGCGACCGTGTAGCGCGACGCGAGCTTGATCATCCCGTCCGCGCCGAGCGGCATCGACCATTCGCTGTTGTAGCGGATCTCGGTCTTCGCGCGGTCGAGCACGAGCGCAGCCTGCTCGAAGTAGGTTTTCGCGTTCGATTCGATCTGCTCGCGCGTGAGCGGCGGGCGCGTCGCGTTGCGGCCCGACGGGTCGCCGATCAGCGACGTGAAATCGCCGATCAGGAAGATCACCGTGTGGCCGAGGTCCTGCAGCTGACGCATCTTGTTCAGCACGACCGTATGGCCGATGTGGATGTCGGGTGCGGTCGGGTCGAGGCCGAGCTTGATGCGCAACGGCGTGCCGGTGGCCGCGCTGCGCGCGAGCTTCTGCGCGAACTCTTCCTCGATCAGCAGTTCGTCGACGCCGCGCTTCGTGACGGCGAGCGCATGGCGGACTTCGTCGGTGATCGGGAAAACAGGCTTGGAACTGGGTTCGGTGCTCATCGGGGCCAGGAAGAATGTCGCAAAGACAGGGATTTTCCCATAACTTGCGCGTGCATCGCTTAACGACGCGTCAGGTTGCGCGGATAATCGGGCGCAAGGCGCGTGGCACCGGCCCGCGCCGCTCGATCCAGGAGGACCCAACGTGCCGCAACGACATCCGCAACCCGCCCATCCGGCCGACGGCATCTACTTCGGGCTGATGTCGGGAACCAGCATGGACGGCGTCGACGGCGTCGCCGTGCGTTTCGAGACCGGCCGCGCGCCGGTCGTGCTCGCGGAAGCGTTCGTCGGCTTCGCCCAATCGCTGCGCGACGCGCTGTTCGCGCTGCAGCAGCCCGGCGACAACGAGATCGACCGCGAATCGGTCGCGGCGAATGCGCTCGTCGCGCGCTACGCGGTGTGCTGTCACGAGCTGCAGCGCACGGCCGGCCTGTCGCGCGACGAGATCCGCGCGATCGGCGTGCACGGCCAGACGGTCCGGCACCGTCCCGAGCGCGGCTACACGCGCCAGCTCAACAATCCGGCGCTGCTCGCCGAACTCACCCATCTCGACGTGATCGCCGATTTCCGCAGCCGCGACGTCGCGGCCGGCGGCCACGGCGCGCCGCTCGCGCCGGCGTTCCACGCGACGGTGTTCGGCGCGCCGGGCGAGACGCGGGTCGTCTGCAACCTCGGCGGCATCAGCAACATCACGATCCTGCCCGGCGAAGGCGGCGACGTGCGCGGCTTCGACTGCGGGCCCGCGAACGCGTTGCTCGACGAATGGGCGACGCGCCATCTCGGCAAGCCCTACGACGACGGCGGCAAGTTCGCCGCGCGCGGTACCGTGCACGCGGCGCTGCTCGACGCGCTGCTCGACGAACCCTACTTCGTCGCGCCGCCGCCGAAAAGCACCGGCCGCGACCTGTTCAATCCCGCGTGGCTCGACGCGAAGCTCGCCGCGTTCGCGCAGGTCGCACCGGAAGACGTGCAGGCGACGCTGACGGCACTCACCGCCGTCTCGGTCGCGCGCGAGATCGCCCGGCACGCGGCCGGCTGCAAGGCCGTGTTCGTCTGCGGCGGCGGCGCCCGCAACCCGGTGCTGCTCGATGCGCTCCGGCATGCACTGCACGAGGCCGGCGTGCCGGCGACGGTAGAGACGACGGCCGCGCTCGGCGTGCCGCCGCAGCAGGTCGAGGCGCTCGCGTTCGCGTGGCTCGCGTACCGCTTCACCGCGCGCCAGCCCGGCAATCTCGCGAGCGTGACGGGGGCCGCGGGCGAGCGCGTGCTCGGCGCACTTTATCCGCGCTGATACGAGAAAACGACGAAACGAGCGGGAGCCCCGATGCGGCGCGTCCGGGACGCGCCGACAGGCCACCCGCGCGGTTCGTCGCGTACAACGGACGCAAAAAAAACGGGGCATCAAGCCCCGTTTTTCATTCCGGCGAACCGGACAGGATCCGTCGTGCGTTCAGACCGAGAACGACGAGCCGCACCCGCAGGTGGTCGTGGCGTTCGGGTTCTTGATCACGAACTGGGCACCGTTGAGGTCGTCCTTGTAGTCGATCTCGGCGCCGACCAGGTACTGGTAGCTCATCGAGTCGATCAGGAGCTGGACGCCGTTCTTGTTCATCACGGTGTCGTCCTCGTTGACTTCCTCGTCGAACGTGAAGCCATACTGGAAGCCCGAGCAGCCGCCACCCTGCACGAACACGCGCAGCTTCAGGTCGGGATTGCCCTCTTCGTCGATCAGTTGCTTGACCTTGTCGGCCGCGGCGTCGGTGAAGACGAACGGTGCCGGCATTTCGGTGGTCGTTGCTGCGGATTCGGTAACAGCGTTCATGCGAACTCTCCAAAAAGCTTTAGCCGCTATTGTAGGGCCGATCAGAAGATCGTGCTGATGTCCATGAAATCAATAGGTTCTTGTTGATTTCAGTAAAGGAAACCGCCCGCGGGGCGCCGCCGCGCGGGCATAAAAAAACCGCCAGCGCGAAAACTGGCGGTTTTTCCGGCGGACGCCGCCCGGAAGCGGCGCGGCCATGAAGCGGAATTAACGCTTCGAGAACTGCTTTGCGCGACGTGCCTTGCGCAGACCAACCTTCTTACGCTCGACTTCACGTGCATCGCGCGTGACGAAGCCTGCGTTCGACAGCGACGGCTTCAGCGTTGCATCGTAGTCGATCAGCGCGCGGGTGATGCCGTGACGCACTGCGCCTGCCTGACCCGTTTCGCCGCCGCCGTTGACGTTGACCTTGATGTCGAACGTCTGGCCGTGGTTCGTGAGTTCCAGCGGTTGACGCACGATCATCAGCGACGTTTCACGCGAGAAGTAGTCGGCGATGGGCTTGCCGTTGACGATGATGTCGCCCTTGCCAGCCTTGATGAAGACACGTGCGACTGCGCTCTTGCGGCGGCCCGTACCGTAGTTCCAGTTACCGATCATGTGGGCTCCCCTTAGATCTCGAGCGCCTTCGGCTGTTGAGCCGAATGCGGATGCGTAGCTTCAGCGTAGACCTTCAGCTTCTTGATCATCGCGTAGCCGAGCGGGCCCTTCGGCAGCATGCCCTTGACCGCCTTCTCGAGCGCACGGCCCGGGAAGCGTTCTTGCATCTTGCCGAACGTCGTTTCATAGATACCGCCCGGGTAGCCCGAGTGACGGTAGTACTTCTTGTCCAGAGTCTTGTTGCCCGTGACCTTCAACTTGCTCGCGTTGATGATGATGATGAAATCACCAGTGTCGACGTGCGGGGTGAACTCAGGCTTGTGCTTGCCGCGCAGACGGCGTGCCACTTCGCTGGCAACACGGCCGAGAACCTTATCCGTCGCGTCAATCACGTACCATTCGCGCGTCACCTCATGGGCTTTTGCGGAAAACGTCTTCATGATCGATCCAAAAAAAATGCTTTGCCCGATGTGTTCTTCCTGCTTGTCTGTGTGCGCTTCGAGGCGCGGTGCAGGCTCTCCCTGTTCTTTTTCCGTGGGCATGAATGCGGAAAAGCCCTGAATTATAAAGGAAATACCGCAGCGCGGTCAAAGAGAATCCACGCCCCGTGCCGGCGGCGCCCGAAATGGGCCAAAATCCGGTCGTGCCCCGATACACCAGGCGAACCGAGCGCCTGGGGCGGCACCCATCGACGCGCGGCACCTGACCTGGCCGCGCCAGACCGGCCGATCACGGAAAACAACAAACAAGCATGATGAAACAACGACTTACGCCCTTTCTCGCGGCCGCGTTGCTGGCCGCCGCGGCGCCCGCCGTCGCCGCCCGGGCCGGCTGCGAGGCCAAGCTCGACGCTCTCGACGCCCGCATCGCCGACGCCCGCCACGCCCATGCCGAAGATCGCATCGCCCGCCTGCGCGCGGTGCGCGAACGCGTGCGCCACTTCTGCGCGCGCGGTCATGGCCATGCATCGGCCGCACACGTTCCGCCCCCTGCCGCCCGTTCGACGGACACGCCGCCCGGCGCGGCATCGCAGCCAGCCGCGCGGCGGCCGGCGTAAACGGGAGTCAATGACGGATATCGACGCGCGCAAACTGCGCGCCGATGCTTGCATGGGACGAAAAAAAGCCCGAACGGCTGGTTCGGGCTTAATCCACCTTAGGAGGAGGGTGGAGGAGACATGCGGAGGTTGCCGCAGCGCGACAACCAATGAGGCTGATTATACGAACGCGTCGCCGACTTCACAAGAAAATTTGCATTACGAAATGCAACACCATAATGCGGAATCCGGTGAGCCTCACGCGATGAATGGATTTTCCCTTTTAAAATCAATCGACTGGGAAGAAAGCGCGCAGCAGGAAGCCCGCCACGCCTAGAGTAAAACCCCTAAAGACAGCAGGGAAATCGCCGTTCGGCGCCCCGCCGGGCGCCGCACGCGGCGGCATGGCGTGGCGCGTCGTGCAGCGCATCAGCCGAGCGAAGCGCTGCGGGCTACAATGCCGGATCGAATCCGAATCAGGCAACGCTGGAGTGCAAGCATGGAATGCAAAGTAAGCTGGATGGGTCAGGACGGCATGGCGTTTTCCGCCCAGACCGGAAGCGGGCACCTCGTCGCGATGGACGGCGCGCCGGAAGGCGGCGGCCACAACCTCGCGCCGCGCCCGATGGAAATGGTGCTGGTCGGCACCGGCGGCTGCACCGCGTACGACGTCGTGCTGATCCTGAAGAAGAGCCGCCAGGAAGTCACCGGCTGCTCGGTCACGCTGAAGGCCGAACGCGCGAGCGAAGATCCGAAAGTGTTCACGAAGGTCCACTTCCACTTCACCGTCACCGGCCGCAACCTGAACCCGGCCACGGTCGAGCGCGCGATCAACCTGTCGCACGACAAGTACTGCTCCGCGTCGATCATGATCGCGAAGACCGCCGAACTCACGCATTCGTTCGACATCGTCGCCGACTGAACGCACGGCAGCCACGCATGAAAAAAGGGCCGGCGCTCCTGACGGAGCGCCGGCCCTTTCGCATTCGAACGGCAAAGCAGGCCGATAAGCCGGATTCTGTGCACGCTGCACGCCGAAGCGCGCGGCGCGTGGCAGCCATTCCTCTAGGCGCGCCATTGCTGACGCGCTCAAGCTTCCTACCCGCAGACGAGACGGGGGCCCCGTCCTGCATCCGAAAATGCGCGCCTGCCTACTTGGAATTGCTCCGGGTGGAGGTTACCGTGCCGGCGAACGTCGCCGTCGCCGCGGTGCGCTCTTACCGCACCGTTTCACCCTTACCTGATCCCGGCTTGCGCCGGGCCATCGGCGGTTTGCTTTCTGTTGCCCTGTTCCGCGTGTCGCCACGGATGGCCGTTAGCCATCACCCTGCCCTGTGGAGTCCGGACTTTCCTCGCCCCCGCCAGCCCGAAGGCGGCGAGGCCGCGACTGCCTGGCCTGCTTTGCGTCGCGCATTCTAGCACTGTGCGCCGCCGCCGGCAGCGCGCGAGCGGCGGCCGCTGCGGAAAACCGCCGGATCGTCGTAGAACGCGGGCGCGGCATTCGCTTCGCACCAGCCCGGCACGCCGAGCACCGGCAGCGGCGCGAAATCGCGGCTCGTCAGGTCGCGGGTCGCCAGTTCACCGGCGATCCGCGCATCGACATGCGCGGCACGCTGCACGTCGGGCCACGAAAAATAGTCGTCGCCCACTTCGACGATCCATGCGTGCGCGGTGCACGACTTGTAGGGCGCAACGAGCTTCTCGAGTAGCGCATGGCCGACGAGCCGCGCCTCGCAGCGCGTGCCCCACGCGTCGCGCGCCGCCACCAGCAGCTGCTGCCAGCTGAAGCCGCGCAGCGCGTCGGCGAGCGTGCGGTCGGCCGTCACGAACAGCGCGGCATTTTCGTCGAACAGCGTCAGCGCATCGCGCAGCGTGCCGCGCACCGGCCCGACGCCGCCCGCGGCATCGATCGCCACGGCCTGGCGTGCGTTCAGCGCGGCCTTGGTGCGCGGATACGCGAACCAGACGAGCGCATTGAAGAAGTCGTGAAGATTGTGGCGGGTCGGGACGCCGCCGGTCGCGGCGATATGGGTTTCGTATGCGATGCCGGGCGGCAGCTCGGCCTGCGGCACGAAGCGCAGCGGCTTGCCGCGGCCGCTGACTCGGGCATCACCGCGCATTGCGCCGTTCAGTGCGTCGAGCAGCGCGGCCTCGCCGGCGAGCGCGGCCGCCTGAAGCGTGCGGCCCGGTGCCGCGTAACGCGCGAGCCACGGCGCGGACCAGTCGATCCGCGCGAACGCCGCCGCGCCGCCGCCGGCCGCGTGGCCGGCCGCGCGCGGCGGCGTGCCGGTCACGCGAACTTCCAGCCGATCGATTCGCCGGCGCGCAGCGGCACGACCGGCGTATCGCCCGCGAACACCTCGCGCGGCAGTTCCCAGGTCTCGCGGCGCAGCGTGATCGTCTCGGTGCTGTGCGGCAGCCCGTAGAAATCGGCGCCGAAGCGGCTGGCGAAATTTTCCAGCTTGTCGAGCGCGCCCGCCTTGTCGAACGCTTCCGCATACAGCTCGAGCGCGTGCAGCGCCGTGTAGCAGCCCGCGCAGCCGCACGCGGTTTCCTTCGCGTCGCGCGCGTGCGGCGCGCTGTCGGTGCCGAGGAAGAAGCGCGGGTTGCCCGACGTCGCGGCTTCGACGAGCGCGACGCGGTGCGTTTCACGCTTCAGCACCGGCAGGCAGTAGTAATGCGGGCGGATCCCGCCGACGAACAGCGCGTTGCGGCTGTACAGCATGTGCTGCGGCGTGATCGTCGCGCCGAGCAGGCCCGGCGCCGCATCGGCGTCGCGCACGTAGTCGGCCGCGTCCTTCGTGGTGATGTGCTCGAACACCACCTTCAGGCCGGGGAAATCGCGGCGCAGCGGCGTCATCACGCGGTCGATGAACACCTTCTCGCGATCGAACATGTCGATCGCCGGATCGGTCACCTCGCCGTGCACGAGCAGCGGCATGCCGGTTTCCTGCATGACCTCGAGCGTCTTCGCGCACTTCGCGAGATCGCTGACGCCGTGGTCGGAGTTCGTCGTCGCGCCGGCCGGATACAGCTTCACGCCGTGCACGAAGCCGCTGTCGCGCGCGCGGCGGATTTCGTCGGGCGACGTGTTGTCAGTCAGGTACAGCGTCATCAGCGGCTCGAACGCCATGCCCGCCGGCAGCGCGGCCAGGATTCGCTCGCGATAGGCCTGCGCTTGCGCGGTGGTCGTGACGGGCGGCTTCAGGTTCGGCATGACGATCGCGCGGGCGAACTGGCGCGCCGTGTGCGGCAGCACCGCGGCCAGCATGTCGCCGTCGCGCAGGTGCAGGTGCAGGTCGTCGGGACGGGCGAGCGTGAGCGTCGCCGGAGAGGAAGCGTTCGAGGCAGTCATAGGAGGCGTCGTGAGGAACGGGCTGGCCATCTGCGGGGCCGGAACGCGCGTGTGCGGGCCGACTGACGGCAAACCGCAACACGGGGCCTTCGGCCGGCGGAATCCGCTTTTTACCGCTCAAGGCTCGGTGATATGCTAGAAGCCACATTGTACCGGGGTTCACCCGGTTGGTTACCCTGCTTCCGCCCCCGCCCCAAGTAAAATGTGCCAACTCCTAGGAATGAACTGCGCCGCGCCGACGGACGTCACATTCTCCTTCACAGGTTTCGCGGCCCGGGGCGGCCTCACCGATCACCATGCCGACGGCTGGGGGATCGCGTTCTTCGAGGACAAGGCCTGTCGCCTCTTCGTCGACCACCAGGCGTCGGCCACGTCGCCGCTCGCCGAAATGGTCAAGCGCTACCCGATCAAGTCCAAGAACACGATCGCGCACATCCGCAAGGCCACGCAAGGCCACATCCTGCTCGAGAACAGCCACCCGTTCATGCGCGAGCTGTGGGGGCGGCACTGGATCTTCGCGCATAACGGCGATCTGCAGGAGTACGAACCCGATCTCGACGGCAGCGTCTACCACCCGGTCGGCACCACCGACAGCGAGAAGGCGTTCTGCGTGCTGATGCAGGGGCTGCGCGAAGCGTTCCCCGGCGCGCAGCCGCCGTTGCCGGAGCTGTTCGAGCGCGTCGGCGAGCTGACGCGCGACATCACCGATCACGGCGTGTTCAACTTCCTGATGTCGAACGGCCAGGCCCTCTTCGCGCACTGCTCGACGCGGCTGCACTACCTCGTGCGGCGCTGGCCGTTCTCGACCGCGCATCTGGTCGACGAAGACCTGTCGATCGACTTCGCGAAATACACGACGCCCGAGGATCGCGTCGCGGTGATCGCCACGCAGCCGCTGACCGACAACGAAATCTGGACCTCGTTCGAACCGGGCGAGCTGATCATGTTCCAGTGCGGCGACGTCGCCGCGCGGATGCAGATTCCGGTGCCCGAGTGCGTGCTCGAGAAACTGCGCAACCCGGCGCTCGACGCGTCGGCGTCCGCGCCGTGCGGTACGCAGCACGCCGCACTCGCGGCCGGCGCCGACGGCGATTCCGAGGACTCGATCGATTTCTGAGCGCGCCGCGCCGCCGCCGGGCGCGCCCTTCGTGCGTTGCGCTGTTCCGCCAGCGTCGCGGCCCGGCGAACCCGCGTCATGGTCGGATCGTCGAACCACGCATCCGGCGCCCGGCATCCGCCGATGATTGCCCGCATTGAAAATCTCCCCCGACAACTCCATTCAGGCTGCCCTTTCAAGCACGCGTGCGTCGCCACACGACATTCACTTTTATTTAATTAATTTTCAAGTGAAAATGATTAACCGTCGAAACAAATAAAACAAGACATTCTAAACCGGACAATCCGCAAGCCTCAGCTTAAAGCAAAATCCCCACGCCTATCGTGCGCCAGCCTACCGAACCGGCGCTTCCACCTGTTCTATAAAAAATCCACCAAGCCCTTACCCACAAAGGCTTTCAGTTCGATTACCCACACAACTCAGAAATACCACTCAATACCGTTACCATCCCCACATTTCCTGATTTTTTTGAAAATCGCCCGCCCCGCCAATTAGTAGACTCGCTCCATCTTCGGTGTAACGAAACCCGACCGGCGCGTCATGCAGCCACGGCTGCCGCATGTCCATTCGCGTCACGCGGCACCGTGGAATGCGCATTCGCCGCATGCGGCGAATAACACGTCAAAACAAGAAAGAGGGCATGTCGTGAATCACTCATTTCGATCGATCTGGAGCGACGCCGCCGGCTGCTGGGTCGCGGTCGCGGAAACGACACGGGCGCGCGGCAAGCGTTCAGGCCGCGAATCGGGCGCAAGCACCCGCGCCGGCCGCACGGCGATCCGCCGCTCGCCGCTGCGCGTCGCCGCGCTCGGTGCCGCGCTGGTCGCGCTGTCGGCCGGCTCCGCGTACGGGTCGAGCTGCGGCGACGGTTCGGCAGTCGCGAGCGGCGGCAGCTGCGCGCTGGGCAGCGTCAGCCCGACCGTGAACGACAACCTGGCCGGCGCCGCGACCGTGTCCGGCGGCGACGCGGTCGGCGTGACGGGCGCATGGACGGCGCAGAACAGCGGCGACGCAGGCTACACGCGCATCCCGTTCGGCACGACGACGATCGTGTCGGGAAATCCGGATCAGCCGCTGGTGTCGCTCGGCGGCAAGACGCAAAACATCGGCACGCCCGACACGATCACGGGCACCCATACGTCGGTCGCCACCTACGACTCGTCCGCGTTCTCCGCGTCGACGGTCGGCACGACCGACGTGCCCGTCTACCGCGACGTCAACGGCGACCAGTACGTGAACACGCGGATCGGCACCGTCGACCGTTCCGGCGGCACGCTGAACGTGTCGATCGGCAATCCCGCCAACGCGCCCGGCTCGGCCGGCAACGCAATCACGATGGCCGCGAAGCAGACGGACCTCACCGTCGCGGACGGGACGGGCGCCACCCCGAGCGTCGTCAACTGGAATTCACGCAACCAGGTCTGGTTCACCACCGGCGACTACCTCGCGAGCGGCGGCTCCGTCGGCAACCTCCAGCTCGACGTGCCGGCCTATGCGGGCACCTTCACCGCGTTCGACGGCAGCACGTGGACCGTCAGCGACGCCGCGTCGCTCGCCGCCTACAACGACTTCCTCGTGCGTTCGGTCCGGAGCGGCGCGCTCGGCTCGCAGGCCGCGTACGACACCGCGTTCGGCCAGGCCGTCACGTTCTCGAAGGAGACCTTCCAGTACGCGAACAGCGTGTCCGCCGGCGACAAGAACACGCTGCCGATCGATCACCTGTCGGCAATGCACGGCACCGGCGCGAACGCGACGCTGCAGATCGGCAAGGACGGCCAGATCGACTTCCGCGGCACCAACACGATCGCATCGAGTTCGGCCGTCCTCGCGGAAAACGGCGCGCACTTCGTCAACGACGGCAGCCTGTCGGGTGATTTCACGCTGGTGCGCCTGCTGAGCGGCGCGAGCGGCGTCAACAATGGCGTGATCTCGTCCGGCTACGCGTCCGGCGACAATTTCGACACGAGCAGCGGCACGCCGCCCGACAACTTCGGGTTCCATGCGTACACCGAGGGCAACGGCGTGTACGCGAACGGCTCGGGCACCTCGTTCGTCAACCACGGCGTGATGAACGTCGGCGCATGGACGCTCGCCGGCGACCGCCCCGACCTGCAGAACTACGCGGTGGCCGTGACGGGCGGCGCGAACGCGTCGAACGCCGGTACGATCAACGTCGGCGTCAACGCGACGACGCTCGACAGCCAGGTGATCGGCGGCTTCGCGGCGGGCGGCACCTTCACGAACGCGGCCGGCGGCACGATCTATCTCGGCCGCGCGGCCCAGTACGGGCCGGGGGCGGCGGCGAACGACGTCGCGCTGTCCGCGCATGCGTACGGGATCCTGCTCGGCGCGTCGGGCACCGCCAGCAACCTCGGCTCGATCGTGATCGGCTCGCAGACGCAGAACGGCGCCGGGATGGCGAGCATCGGCTCGTCGTCCGGCACGCTGCGCAACGCGGGCACGATCGTCGTGAACGGCGCGGCGCCCGGCACGCCGTTCGCCAACGTCGGCATGCTCGCGGCCAACACGGCCGCGACCGTGACCAACACCGGCACGATCACGCTGAACGGCGTGAACGGCATCGGCATCATGGTGGTCGGCACCGGCTCGACCCCGACGGCCGCAACGTCGACCGGCACGATCAACGTGGCCGGCGGGCTCGATCCGGCATCGGACACGCGCAACTACGGCGTGTGGGCCGAAGGGCCGCGCGCGAAGGCCACGGTCGACGGCGCGCTCAACCTGACGGGTACTGGCGCGATCGGCGTCCATGCGCGCTCGGGCGCGACGATCAACGTCGACGCGAACGCGGTGCCCCACTTCATGTCGGGTACGAACCAGATCGGCTTCTATGCGTATGGCGCAGGCTCGAAGATCAATGTCGCCGCGCAGCACCTGAGCGTCGATACCGACGATTCGACCCTGTTCCGCATGGCGGGCGGCGCGGCCTATACGGGAGCATCGGCCGCCGGCACGCTGACGACGGACGTCAACGGCCAGCGCGCGCGCGGCGTGCTCGCGACCGGTGCCGGCACGACGCTGTCCACCGGCCACGCCACCTACAACGTCAACGGCGCGAACGGCATCGCGGTAGCAGTCGAAGGCGGCGCGAAGGGCACGATCGACTCGGGCGCGACCATCAACCTGAATGCGGCCGGCGCGATCGCGGGCGTCGTCGACGGCCAGGCGCACGACCTCGCCAGCGCGAATGCCGGCGCGCCGGTCGCGACGACGCTGACCAACGATGCCGCGGTCACCTCGTCGACCGCTGGCGTGACGGGTTTCGTCGCGCAGAACCTCGGCACGCTCGATAACCGCGACACGGTGCTGCTGAGCGGCGCAGGCTCGACGGGCGTCGTGGTCGGCACGCTCGGCACCGTGAACAACGCGTCGGCGATCCGCGTGGCCAACGGCACCGGCGCGCTCGTGCAGGGCGCGTCGGCGACGCTCGCCAACGCGGGCACGATCGAGGCCGACGACGGCGTCGCGGGCGTGCACCTGACCGGCACGGGTGCGTCGGTCGCGCTGTCGGGCGCGGGCACCGTCGTCGCGAACGGCAGCGCCGACGGCGTGCTGATCGACTCGACCGTCTCGAACGGCGGGATCGCGGCCGGCGCGACGTCGATCGCGGCGGGCGGAGCCGGCAAGGGTATCGACAACCTCGGCACGAACACGACGATCGCGCTGTCGGGCACGCAGATCGGCACGACCGGCAATGGCGCCGACGGGCTGTCGTCGACGGGCACGGGCGCGCGCATCGCGACCGACGCGGCGACCGTCGTACGCACCGCCGGCGACAACGCACGCGGCCTCTTCGTGACGGGCGCGGATTCGACGCTCGCGGCCGACGGCACGACCGTCGCGACGACCGGCGCCGGCGCGCATGCGATCGTCGCGGGCAGCGGCGCGACCGTGTGGCTGTCGGGCACGAAGGTCTCTGCGGCGGGCGCGGCAGCCGACGGTCTCGTCGCCCACAACGGCGGCCGTATCGGCGACACGGGTTCGTCGCTCGCGAGCGCGGCCGGCAACGGCGCGACCGTCGACGGCGGCGGCGTGCTCGCGCTGACGGGCACGACGCTCAAGGGCGCGACGGCCGGCGTCATGAGCACGGACACGCTCGCGACCGGCGCGACGAGCTCGGTGCGCGTCGACGGCGGCAGCGTCGCGTCCGTCGCCGGGCCGGCGTTCGCCGCACGCGGCGGCAGCGTCGACATCGCGGTGCGCAACGGCACCGTCGTGACGGCCGGCAACGGCACGCTGCTTGACCTCGCGAACGGCAGCACCGCGACCTTCAACGCATCGGCCGTGAATCTCGCCGGCGACATCGTGTCGGACGCGTCGAGCACCGGCAACGTGTTCCTGACGAACGGCACGACCCTGACCGGCACGATCGACCCGGTCGCGCTGAGCGTCGACGGCTCGAGCACGTGGCACATGACCGGCAGCTCCGTGCTGAGCAGCCTGAACAACGCGGGCCTGGTCGCGTTCGCCGCGCCGTCCGGTTCACCGACGGCCGCCGGCAGCTACCGGACGCTGACGACCGGCAGTTACGTCGGCAACGGCGGCACGATCGCGCTGAACACCTACCTCGGCGCCGACGCATCGCCGACCGACCGGCTGATCGTGAACGGCGGCACCGCGAGCGGCACGACCGGGCTGAAAATCGCGAACACGGCCGGCACCGGCGCGCAGACGACGGGCGACGGGATTCCGGTGGTCGTCACGGCCAATGGCGGCACGACGACCGCGTCGGCGTTCCATCTCGCGGGCCCCGTACAGGCCGGCGCGTACGAATACCGTCTCTACCGCGGCGGACAGGGCGATGCGAACGGCTGGTACCTGCGCTCGCAACTGGACCCGACGGACCCCGGCGATCCGGTCGGCCCGTCCGTCATCGAGGGCGGCGACAACGGCGGCAATCTCGCGTACCGTCCTGGCGTCGCGGGTTATGCGATGACGCCGCTGCTGAACGCCGACTACGGCTTCTCGACGCTTGGCAAGCTGCACGAGCGCGTCGGCGACATCTACAACCTCGAGAAGCAGGCGCCGGGCAACCGCGACGGCGTGTGGGGCCGCATCGGCGGACAGAGCCTCGACGCGAACGCGGGCCGCTTCGCGGCCGACGAGCGCACGTTCTTCGCGCAGTTCGGCAAGGACTGGACGCTCGACCAGGCGCCCGCCGGCGGCAGCACGCATGCGGGCGTGACGGCGAGCATCGGCGTCGCGAACGCGAGCTTCAGCGACACGGCACGCGCCGACGCGGCCGGGCTGTCGACGTCGACGGGCTCGGTCGAGATGCACGCGCAGAGCGTCGGCGGCTACTGGACGCGCTACCTGTCCGACGGCACCTACTTCGACAGCGTCGGCCAGGTCACGCACTACGGCAACCGCTATCGCGACAGCTACGGCAACGAGGCCTCGCAGAACGGCTTCGGCATCGCGCTGTCGCAGGAGGTCGGCAAGTCGTTCGGGATCGGCGGCACGCCGATCGCGGTCGAGCCGCAGGCGCAGCTGATGTACCAGTACCTGAAGCTGAACGGGTTCAACGACAACGTATCGGCCGTGTCGGGCACGACGACCCACGCGCTGCGCGGACGCGTCGGCGTGCGCGTCTTCCGGCCGAACCTCGACGCGAACGCGGGCGGCGGCGCCGCGACACCGTACTTCACGGCCGACGTGCTGCACGACTTCCTGTCGCCGGGCCAGACCGTCGTCGGCGGCACGCCGTTCGCGACACACCTGGGCCGCACCTGGTACGAGCTCGGCCTCGGCGTGACCGCGGGCTTCGGCAAGTCGGGCGCGTTGTACGCGAACGTGAAATATGCGCGCAACATCGGCGGCGATTACCGGCGCGGCGTGACCGGGCAGGTCGGCTACCGCTACAGCTGGTAACGCCCGACGCGACGCCCCGTCCACTGCCATCGGCGGGCGACGGGCAGCCCGCGAAAAAAACCGCCCGGTGTTCAGCCGGGCGGTTTTTTTCATCGGCGTGCATGCGGCACACGCGCTGCACGAACGCTCAGTGCAGGATTTTCGCGAGGAAGTCCTTCGCGCGATCCGACTTCGGATTCGAGAAGAAATCGTCCTTGCGGTCGTCCTCGACGATCGCGCCCTTGTCCATGAAGATCACGCGATGCGCGACCTTCTTCGCGAAGCCCATCTCGTGCGTGACGACCATCATCGTCATGCCTTCCTGCGCGAGTTCGACCATCACGTCGAGCACTTCGTTGATCATCTCGGGATCGAGCGCGGACGTCGGCTCGTCGAACAGCATCGCGATCGGGTCCATCGACAGCGCGCGCGCGATCGCGACCCGCTGCTGCTGGCCGCCCGACAGCTGGCCCGGAAACTTGTGCGCATGCGCCTTCAGGCCGACGCGATCGAGCAGCTTCATGCCCTTCTCGGCCGCTTCGTCCTTGCCGCGGCCGAGCACCTTGACCTGCGCGAGCGTCAGGTTCTCGGTGATCGACAGGTGCGGGAACAGCTCGAAATGCTGGAACACCATCCCGACCTTCGAGCGCAGCTTCGACAGGTTCGTCTTCTTGTCGCCGACCGACTGGCCGTTCACGAGGATCTCGCCCTGCTGGAACGGCTCGAGGCCGTTCACGGTCTTGATCAGCGTCGACTTGCCCGAGCCGGACGGGCCGCACACGACCACCACCTCACCCTTCTTGACCTCGGTCGTGCAATCGGTGAGGACCTGAAACTGGCCGTACCACTTGGAAACGTTCTTGATGGAAATCATCTTGTGACCTTTTTCTGGAGACCTTTGACGAGGGCAGACGCCACCGAGCAAACCACGAAATAGCATGCGCCCGCGAACAGGACCATCTCGACGGTCGTGCCGTCGCGATCGCCGACGTTGGCGGCCGTGCGGAAGAAGTCCGCGAGACTGATCACGTACACGAGCGACGTATCCTGGAACAGGACGATCGCCTGCGTGAGCAGCAGCGGCACCATCGCGCGGAACGCCTGCGGCAGGATCACGAGGCGCATCGCCTGCGCGTAGTTCATGCCGAGCGCGAACGCGGCGTTGACCTGCCCGCGCGGCACCGCCTGGATGCCGGCGCGGATGATCTCGGAATAATACGCGGCTTCGAACAGCGAGAACGCGACCATCGCCGACGCGAGGCGAATGTCGATCGTCGGCGACAGCCCGAGCACGCCCTGCAGCACCTGCGGCACGATCAGGAAGAACCACAGCAGCACCATCACGAGCGGGATCGAGCGGAACACCGTCACGTACGCCTTCGCGAACCACGCGAGCGGCTTCACGCCCGACAGCCGCAGCAGCGCGAGCAACGTGCCCCAGACGATGCCGACGACGATCGCGATCAGCGTGATCTTGAACGTGACGATCGCCCCCGTCCACAGCGTCGGTATTGCGCCGGGAATACTACTCCAGTCGAACTGATGCATCACTTGCCTCCGATGTAGCCGGGCAGCCGCGTGCGGCCTTCGATCCAGCGCATGAACGCCATCACGACGAGGTTGATGATCACGTACGCGAGCGTGACCGCGATGAACGACTCGTAGGTCTGCGCGGTGTAGTCGACGAGCTGGCGCGCCTGCGCGGACAGGTCGAGCAGGCCGATCGTCGACGCGACCGCCGAGTTCTTGAAGATGTTCAGGAACTCGGACGTGAGCGGCGGCACGATGATCCGGTACGCAACCGGCAGCAGCACGTAGCGGTACGTCTGCCATTGCGTGAAGCCCATCGCGAGGCCGGCCGCGCGCTGGCCCTTCGGCAGCGCGTTGATCCCCGAGCGCACCTGTTCGCACACGCGCGCGCCCGTAAACAGGCCGAGACAGATGATCGACGAGGTGAAGAACTGCGTGGTCGGCGGCAACTGCTTGATCCAGGTGCCGATCGATGCGGGCAGCAACTCGGGCACGACGAGGTACCAGATGAAGAACTGCACGATCAGCGGGATGTTCCGGAAGATCGACACGTACACGGTGCCGATCGCGGACAGCCATTTGTTCGGCACCGTGCGCAGCACGCCGAACAGCGAGCCGACGATCAGCGCGATGACCCAGGCGACGAGCGACACCTCGATCGTCACCCAGAAGCCGGACATCAGCCATCCGAAATAAGTCGTCGGCTCGCCGGTCGAGACGGGGCTCAGGAAGACGCCCCAGTTCCAGTGGTAAGACATGGGCAAGACTCCAGCAAAAAGAAACGGAAGAAGCGTGGCCTCTTCCGTTTCAGTAGCGTCATTTCTGCGTCAACGGCCGCGTGGTCAGTCGAGCGCCTTGTCGTTCGGGTTCGCGTACAGCTTCTTCATCGAATCGGACAGCGGGAAGTTCAGGTTCAGCCCCTTCGGCGGGATCGGGTTCTCGAACCACTTCGCGTAGATCTTCGCGGCTTCGCCCGACTTCTCGACTTGCGAGATCGCGTCGTCGACGACCTTCTTGAAGTCCGCATCGCCCTTGCGCATCATGCAGCCGTACGCCTCTTCCGACTGCGGCGTGCCGACGATCACCCATTCGCCCGGCTGCTTCGCCTTCGCGCGCTCGCCCGCGAGCAGCGCGTCGTCCATCATGAACGCGACCGCGCGGCCCGACTCGAGCGTGTTGAACGAGTCGCCGTGATCCTTCGCGCTGATGATGTTCATGCCCAGCTGCTTGTCGTTGTTCATCTTGCGCAGCAGGCGCTCGGACGTCGTGCCGGCGGTGGTCACGACCGTCTTGCCCTTCAGGTCGGCGAAGTCCTTCACGCCCGAATCCTTCTTCGTCATCAGGCGCGTGCCGATCACGAAGATCGTGTCGGAGAATGCGGCCTGCTGCTGACGCTCCAGGTTGTTGGTCGTCGAGCCGCACTCGATGTCGACCGTGCCGTTCTGCACGAGCGGGATGCGGTTCTGCGACGTGACCGGGATGTTCTTGACCTGCAGGTTCGGCAGGTTCAGCTTTTTCTTCACCGCGTCCACGACCTTCAACTGGAATTCGCGCGAATAGCCGACGACCTGCTGGTTCTGGTCATAGTAGGAGAACGGAATCGACGATTCGCGGTGGCCCAGCGCGATCACGCCCGTGTCCTTGATCTTCTTCAGCGTGCCGGTCTCCTGTGCGTGCGCGCCGCTCGCGAACGCGCACAGCGCCGCGACCATCAGGACTGCCTTGTGGTATTTCATTTTGGTCATCTCCTTGGCTAAAACCCGCGCCAGTGTATCAAAGTAATATTTTTGAAAGTACTGGTTGTTAACCGCACTACGAATCGCGCTGTGCGAAGCCGTCCTCCCGGCTCCGGGCGCCCGTTTCGGCACCTGAATGCGCGCGCGGGCGATGCCGGATTCGGCATCGCCCGCGAGGGTTCATGCACGCAATCGGGTGGATTGCGTCATGCTTTGATCGTAGTCAACCGATCGGCGATCGGCAACGACCGATCAGGGGTACAGGCCGCGCATTTCGCGCGCCATCAGGATGCGCTTGCACGCGACGATGAACGCCGCCGTACGCACCGTCACCTTGTGCTCTTCCGCGACCGCCCACACGCCGGCGAACGCTTCGCGCATCACGCGCTCGAGACGGTGGTTGATCTCGTCTTCCGTCCAGAAGAAGCTCGAGAAGTCCTGCACCCACTCGAAGTACGACACGGTCACGCCGCCCGCGTTCGCGATCACGTCGGGGATCACGAGCACGCCGTTCGCGCTCAGGATGTCGTCCGCCGCCGTCGTCGTCGGGCCGTTCGCGCCTTCGACGATGATCTTCGTGCGGATCTTCGCCGCGTTCTTTTCGGTGATCTGGTTTTCCAGTGCCGCCGGGATCAGGATGTCGGTCTCGACCGTCCAGAACTCGTCGTTCGGCATCGGCTCGGCGCCTTCGAAGCCCGCGACGCCGCCCGTGCGTGCGACGTGGTCGAGCAGCTTGTTCGAATCGAGGCCGGCCGGCTGGTAGATCGTGCCCGTGTGATCCTGCACCGCGATCACCTTCGAGCCCGCTTCCTGGAACAGCTTCGCCGCGATGCCGCCGACGTTGCCGAAGCCCTGCACCGCGATGCGCGCGCCTTCGATTTCCAGGCCCTTCTTCTTCGCCGCTTCGGAGCCGACGACGAACACGCCGCGGCCCGTTGCTTCCTTGCGGCCGAGCGAACCGCCGAGCGCGATCGGCTTGCCGGTCACGACGCCGGTCGACGTCTGGCCCTGGTTCATCGAGTACGTGTCCATCATCCACGCCATCACCTGTTCGTTGGTGTTGACGTCCGGTGCCGGAATGTCGGTGTTCGGCCCGATGATGATGCCGATTTCGCTGGTGTAGCGGCGCGTCACGCGCTCGAGCTCACCACGCGACAGCTTGCGCGGGTCGACGCGGATGCCGCCCTTCGCACCGCCGTACGGCACGTTCACGGCCGCGTTCTTCACCGACATCCATGCCGACAGCGCCATCACTTCCGACAGCGTCACGTCCTGGTGGTAGCGCACGCCGCCCTTGCCCGGGCCGCGCGACACGTTGTGCTGCACGCGATAGCCTTCGAAGTGCGCGACGGTGCCGTTGTCGAGCTCGATGGGGCAGTCGACGATCAGGATGCGCTTCGGACGCTTCAGCGTCTCGAGCCAGCGCGACAGCGAGCCGAGGTACGGCGCGACGCGATCGACCTGCTGAAGGTAGTTGCCCCACGGGCCGAGATCGTCGGCGTGAAGGTAGGACGGGATGGACTGCAGTTGCGAAGACATGGACACTCCAACGTTCAACGGATTGCGCACATTGTCGAAAAACCCGTTTTTTTTATCCAATGCCGTTTGCTTATTCGATTATGCGTTTCTTGCATGATCGTGATTTTTCGCAAATCCGCGGTCGATTTGCGCAAGAACGCCCGCGATCGGCCATGCATCGCGTGCGTGAAAAATCGTCGGTGAAAGTCGCGGGATGCCCGCCGGGCGGGCGTTCGACAGGCGTCGAAAGCGGCTCGTCAGTCGGTCGCGCCCGACCGGCACGGTTAACCGCCCACGGTTAACCGGTGGTTTCGCGCAGTTCGTCGCGCACGACGTCCCACAGCGCGCGCACGAGTTTCTGGTGCGGATCGTCGCCCTGCAGCGCGAGCTTGTCGCAGTACAGGCGGATCTCCATCGTCAGCGTGAACGGATGGGTGCCGCCGCGCGCGGAACGGTCGAGCCGGATCAGGCGGCCGCTCGCCACCGCATCCTCGACCGCGCTGTGCGGCAGGAACGCGACGCCGTGGCCCGCGAGCGCCATCGCCTTCAGCCCCTCCGCCATGTCGGTTTCGTAAACACGATCGAGGAACAGCGACGTCGGTGCATTCGCCACGATGACTTCGGTCATCCGGCCGAGATACGCGTTCGGCGTATACGACAGGTACGGCACGCGCGCCTCGGCCGTGCCCGGCAGCGTATAGCGCGGCCGGCCCGCGCGGCCCGGCGCCGAAAACGCGCTGATCGGCTCGCTGCCGAGCACCAGCATGTCGTAGCGGGCCGGGTCGAGCGCGACCGGGTGGCTCGGGTGGTGGTAGCCCATCACGAGATCGCAGCCGCCCTCGACGAGCGACAGCACGGCATCGTGCACGTTCAGCGCGCGCAGCCGCGTGTGAACCTGCCCCATCTTCGCCTCGATCCGCTGCAGCCAGCGCGGAAAATACGTGAGCGACAGCGTGTGCGGCACCGCGAACTCGATCGTCGGCACCGGCGCGCCGACGTGGCCGCGCAGCAGCGTGCGCGCCTCGTGCGCCTGCGACAGCATCGTCAGCGCCTGCTCGTAGAAGATCTGGCCGGCCTGCGTGAGCCGCGTCGGATAGACCGAACGATCGATCAATTCGGTCGCGAGCCACGCCTCGAGCGCCTGGATACGCCGCGAGAACGCGGGCTGCGACACGTGCCGCAGTTCGGCGGAGCGGCTAAAGCTGCGCGTTTCCGCGAGCGAGACGAAGTCTTCGAGCCATTTCAGTTCCATGCAGGCGGGCGCGGCGGGCGGCGGTCGGGGAGAAGCCTGCATTCTACCGGCGGGCGGGCCGGCCGGCGCGTGGCGGGCGCCCCGGCGAGCCGGCGCGGGCGCTGCGGCAGGCGTCGGCGCGCCGCCGGCGCCGGCGCGTGCCGATCGCCCGCGCCGGCGCCGGCCGGACCGGTTCGGCCGGGATCGCCCCGCGCCAATGGTAAAATGCCGGATTCTTCCCCCCCTCGCTCGACCCGGCCCCAAGGCCCGCCCGATCATGTCCGACACTCGTCCCGATACGCTTTTCGCCCTCACCGCGCTCTCGCCCATCGACGGCCGCTACGCCAGCAAGACCGAAGCGCTGCGCGACTGGCTCTCCGAAGCCGCCTTCATGCGCCACCGCGTCACCGTCGAGGTGCACTGGCTGATCGCGCTGTCGCGCGCCGGCTTCGCGGAAGTCCCGCGCTTCTCCGACGCGTCCGAACAATTCCTGCTGCAGCTCGCCGAGCGCTTCACCGCGCACGACGCCGCCCGCATCAAGGAAATCGAGCGCGTGACGAACCACGACGTGAAGGCCGTCGAATACTGGCTGAAGGAATCGGTCAAGGGCCAGGCCGAACTCGAGAAGGCCAGCGAATTCATCCACTTCGCGTGCACGTCCGAAGACATCAACAACACGTCGCACGGGATGATGCTCGCCGGCGCGCGCGAGCACGTGATCGTGCCGGCGCTGCGCACGGTCCACCAGCGCCTCGTCGCGCTGTCGCACGCGCTCGCCGAGCAGCCGATGCTGTCGCGCACGCACGGCCAGCCGGCCAGCCCGACGACGCTCGGCAAGGAACTCGCGAACGTCGCCGCGCGCCTCGCACGCGCGATTACGCGCATCGAGAAGGTCGAGATCCTCGGCAAGATGAACGGCGCGGTCGGCAACTTCAACGCGCACCTGTCCGCGTATCCGGAATTCGACTGGGAAGCGTTCTCGCGCGACGTGATCGAGAACCGCCTGAAGCTCACGTTCAACCCGTACACGATCCAGATCGAACCGCACGACTACATGGCCGAGCTGTTCGACGCGGTTGCGCGCGCGAACACGATCCTGCTCGACCTCGATCGCGACGTGTGGGGCTACATCTCGGTCGGCTACTTCAAGCAGAAGACGAAGGCCGGCGAAATCGGCTCGTCGACGATGCCGCACAAGGTCAACCCAATCGACTTCGAGAACTCGGAAGGCAACCTCGGCCTCGCGAACGCGACGCTGCGCCACCTCGCCGACAAGCTGCCGGTGTCGCGCTGGCAGCGTGACCTGACCGACTCGACGGTGCTGCGCAACATGGGCGTCGCGCTCGGCTATTCGCTGCTCGCGTACGACTCGCTGATCCGCGGCCTCGACAAGCTCGAGGTCAACCCGCAGCGCCTGAACGAAGATCTCGACAACTGCTGGGAAGTGCTCGCGGAGCCGGTGCAGACGGTGATGCGCCGCTACGGCATCGAGAACCCGTACGAACAGCTGAAGGAACTGACGCGCGGCAAGGGCATCACGCGCGAAGCGCTGCAGGAATTCGTCGCCACGCTGGCGATCCCGCAGGATGCGAAGGACCGCCTGCTCGCGATGACGCCGGCGTCGTACATCGGCAAGGCCGTCGAACTCGCGAAGCGGATCGCGTAAGCGCCGCCGTCGCCGGACGGAAAAAAAGCCCGATGCGAAATTGCTCGCATCGGGCTTTTTCTTTGGCGGCTCGCGCGCGCTCGACGAAAAAAGGCGCCCCGAGGGGCGCCTGTCTCACTGCGGCATCACGATTGCCGCGAACCGCGCTCAGTGCGCGTGGCCGATCTTCGCCATCACCTGATCGACGATCTGTTCGGGCGTCAGCTCGATGCTGACCTCGATCGCCTCGTCCGGGCCCGGCTCCTCGAGCGTATCGAGCTGGCTCTTCAGCAGCGACGGATCGAAGAAATGGCCGGTGCGGCTTTTCAGGCGCTCGTGCAACACCTCGAACGAGCCCTTCAGATACACGAACCGCACGTCGGTGTCGGTGCCGCGCAGCACGTCGCGGTACGACCGCTTCAGCGAAGAGCACGTGAACACGGCCGTCTCGCCGGCACGCTGCTTTTCCTCGATGGCCGCGCGGATCGTGCGCAGCCACGGCCAGCGGTCGTCGTCGGTCAGCGGAATGCCGTTGTGCATCTTTTCCTTGTTCGCCGCGCTGTGAAACGCGTCGCCGTCGGTATAGCTGCACGACAGGCGTTCTGCCAGCATTTCGCCGATTCGCGATTTGCCCGCGCCCGACACGCCCATTGCGATCAGAATCATTGACTACCCCTTGTTACAAAACCACGCTCAGCAGCAGCGTAAAGCTCAGACCGAGCACCGAGATGATGGTTTCAAGCAGCGACCAGGTCTTGAACGTCTGGCCGACCGTCATCCCGAAGTATTCCTTGATCAGCCAGAAGCCGCCGTCGTTCACGTGCGAGAAGATCAGCGAGCCCGAGCCCGTCGCGAGCACCAGCAGCTCCGGACGAACCGCCGCGCCCGACGCCGCCGCGATCGGCGCGACGATGCCGCAGGCCGTCGTCATCGCGACCGTCGCCGAACCCGTCGCGAGACGCATCAGCGCCGCGACGAACCAGCCGAGCAGCAGCGGCGACAGGTGCGCGTGCTTCGCGGTCTCGACGATCTGCTGCGAGATCCCGCTGTCGCGCAGGACGCCGCCGAAGCCGCCGCCCGCACCGACGATCAGCGTGATGCCGGCGATCGGTGCCAGGCACTCGCCGCAGAACTTCTGGATCTGGTCGCGGTTGAAACCCTGCAGCTTGCCGAACGTGAAGAAGCTCACCAGCACGGCGATCAGCAGCGCGACGTCGGAGTTGCCGGCAAAGCGCAGCAGGCTGTTCGGCAGCGACTTCGGCGTGAAGATCAGGTCGGCCCAGCTGCCGACCAGCATCAGGATCACCGGCAGCAGGATCGTGAACAGCGTGATGCCGAAGCTCGGCAGTTCGCGCTGCTTGCCTTCCGTGTGCGATTCGACGAACTGCGCGGCGAGCGGATTGTTCTCCGGCAGCTTGACGAATTTCGAGATCATCAGCGCGAACAGCGGGCCCGCGACGATCGCGGTCGGCACGCCGACGATCAGGCCGAACGCGATCGTCTTGCCGATGTCGGCACCGTATTGCTGGACGGCCAGCAGCGCGGCCGGGTGCGGCGGAATCAGCCCGTGCACGACGGACAGGCCCGCGACCATCGGCAGGCCGACGACGAGCAGCGACTTGCCGGTGCGCTTCGCGACGTTGAACGCGATCGGGATCAGCAGCACGAAGCCGACTTCGAAGAACACCGGCAGGCCGACGATGATCGCGACGAACATCATCGCCCAATGGATGTTCTTCTCGCCGAACCAGTCGATCAGCGTGGTCGCGATCCGCTCCGCGCCGCCCGATTCGGCCATCATCTTGCCGAGCATCGTGCCGAGGCCGACGACCACCGCGATGTGGCCGAGCGTGTTGCCGTTGCCGGTCTCGAACGACTTGACGATCTTGTCCATCGGCATCCCGACCACGAGGCCGAGGCCGAGCGAGACGATGATGAGCACCAGGAACGGATAGATCTTGAACCGCGCGATCATCACGATCAGCGCGACGATCGCGATCACGGTATAAATGAGCAGCATGCTGCCTTGGACAGCCCCCATGTGGCACTCCTCCTAGGATTGTTCGAACCGGGCGAGTTGTTGCGAGTATGCCCGGCTATGCAGGTCTCCGAAACACGGGGGTTCCCACCCCGCGAGGACGCTGAATTTTACTTATCTTTACGGTCCGCGGATAGAACCGGTTCCATCAGCAAAAACCCTCGGTAAAACAAGCACTAAGCGCTCGCTTACCGAGGGTCAAACGTTCGTTTCGTACAAGTCTTAACGGGGCAGCTGGCTCGCGGCTTGCGCGAGGCGCGTGACTTCGGCCCAGTCCTGCGCGGCGAGCGCGGCCTTCGGCGTGAGCCACGAACCGCCGACGCACACGACGTTCGGCAGCTTCAGGAAATTCGGCGCGGTGTCGACCGTGATGCCGCCCGTCGGGCAGAACTTCAGCGCCGGGAACGGACCGTGGAACGCCTGCAGCATCGGCACGCCGCCGGCTTGCTGCGCGGGGAAGAACTTGACGATCTCGTAGCCGAACTCGAGCGCCTGGATGATGTCGCTCGGCGTCATCACGCCCGGCAGCAGCGGTAGGCCGGCGTCGAGGGACGCGAGGTGCAGGTCCTTCGTCAGGCCCGGCGACACGCCGAACTTCGCACCCGCGCGCTTCGCCTGCTCGCAGTGCTCGGGCTTCGTGATCGTGCCGACGCCGACGACGATGTCGTCCGCGAGCTGGCTCGCGCGCTGGATCGCCTCCAGGCCGGCCGGCGTGCGCAGCGTGATCTCGAGCACCTTGACGCCGCCCGCGTGCAACGCGCGCGACACGTGTTCGCCCTGCTCGACCGAGTCGAATGCGAGCACCGGAATCACCGGGCCCAGCTTCACGATTTCAGCAATCGTCTTCATCTGGAACACTCCTTGAAATTCATGCAGCGACGCTGACGGCCGTTTCGCCGACCAGCGTCCCGAAAACCGATGCGCCCTGCTCGGCCGGCGCGGCCGCCGCGCGGAACACGCCGAACAGTTCGCGCCCGAAACCGACCTCGTTCTCGGCCTGGTGCAGCGGCTGCGCGACCGGGCGCGCCTGCCACTCGGCGTCGTCGACCTCGATGTCGAGGATGCCGGCTTCCGCGTCGATCACGAGCGTGTCGCCCGTCTTCACCTTGCCGAGCGGGCCGGCCAGCAGCGCTTCCGGCGACACGTGGATCACGGCCGGCACCTTGCCCGACGCGCCCGACATGCGGCCGTCGGTCACCAGCGCGACGTGGAAGCCCTGATCCTGCAGCACGCCGAGCAGCGGCGTCAAACGGTGCAGCTCGGGCATCCCGTTCGCGCGCGCGCCCTGGAAGCGCACGACCGCGACGAAATCGCGCTTCAGCTCGCCGCGATCGAAGGCCTCCTGCACGGCTTCCTGCGAATCGAACACGATCGCGGGCGCCGTCACCTTGCGGTGCTCGGGCGCGACCGCCGAGATCTTGATCACGCCGCGGCCGAGCCGGCCCTGCATCAGGCGCAGGCCGCCGTCCGGCTGGAACGGGTCGCGAATGCCGCGCAGCACCTTCGTGTCGTGGCTCTCGGCCGTGCCGTCGACCCACGTCAGCTTGCCGTCGATCAGCTTCGGCTCCTTCGTGTAGTGCGACAGGCCCTTGCCCGCCACGGTCGTCACGTCTTCGTGCAGCAGCCCGCCCTCGAGCAGGTTGCGCACCAGGAACGCGACGCCGCCCGCCGCGTGGAAGTGGTTCACGTCGGCCTTGCCGTTCGGGTAGATCTTCGCGAGCAGCGGCACGACGGCCGACAGCTCGTCGAAATCGTTCCAGTCGATCAGGATGCCGGCCGCGCGCGCGATCGCGACGAGGTGCAGCGTGTGGTTGGTCGAGCCGCCCGTCGCGAGCAGCGCGACGATCCCGTTGACGATCGCCTTCTCGTCGATCACGTGGCCGATCGGCGTGTAGTGGCCGCGCTCGACCGTCAGGTCGAGCACGCGGCGCGCGGCTTCGGCGGTCAACGCGTCGCGCAGCGGCGTGTGCGGATGGACGAACGCCGAACCCGGCAGGTGCAGGCCCATCAGTTCCATCAGCATCTGGTTGCTGTTCGCGGTGCCGTAGAACGTGCAGGTGCCGTGGCCGTGATACGCGGCCGATTCCGCTTCGAGCAGCGCGTCGCGGCCGACCTGGCCGGTCGCGAACTGCTGGCGGATCTTCGCCTTGTCGTCGTTCGACAGGCCGCTCGTCATCGGGCCGGCCGGCACGAAGATGGTCGGCAGATGGCCGAACTGCAGCGCGCCGATCAGGAGGCCCGGCACGATCTTGTCGCAGATGCCGAGGCAGAGCGCCGCGTCGAACATGTTGTGGGTGAGCGCGATCGCGGTGCCCATCGCGATCGCCTCGCGCGAGAACAGCGACAGCTCCATGCCCGGGTTGCCCTGCGTGACGCCGTCGCACATCGCCGGCACGCCGCCCGCGAACTGCGCGACGCCGCCGTTCTCGCGCGCGGCGGCCTTGATGATGTCGGGGAAATCCTTGTACGGCGCGTGCGCGGACAGCATCTCGTTGTACGAGGACACGATGCCGATGTTCGGCTCGCGGATCGCCTTGATCTGGAACTTGTCGCTGCCTTCGAGACCCGCGAAGCCGTGCGCGAGGTTCGCGCACGACAGCGCGCCGCGCGCCGGGAACTTGCCTTGCGCGCCGTCGATGCGCTGCAGATAGGCGGAACGGGTCGATTGGCTGCGGGCGATCACGCGATCGGTGACTTTCGCCAGGGTGGGGTGCAGCGACGTCATGCTGGGCGCTCCTGTATGCCGGACGGACACCGGCGGTTGGAATCGTGGGGACGGTCGAGTGCATCGAACGAACGAAGTCATTCTAGTAGAAAAACTACAAGCGCGCAATGCGGATCAGCATACGCGCAACTCATACCGCCGCCACCAGCAAGGCTTTCCTAGTGAAAACCCTAATCAACGGCATCGTCCACTGCAGAAATTGCCGACGATAGAGCTAGCATTTTCATGTAGATTTTCTACAATTCGATTGCGATACACTCGCTCATCCGAACCCGATTTCCATCCGCCGTCCCATGCTGCCTCGCATTGAAGCGATCCGCGCCGACCTGCGCCCGTCCGAGCGCAAGCTCGCCGACTACATCCTCGCCGCGCCGCGCGAGGTGCTCGACCTCGCGATGACCGAGCTGTCGACCCGCGCGGGCGTCAGCCAGCCGACCATCGCGCGCTTCTGCCAGGCGCTCGGCTGCAGCGGCTTTCGCGAATTCAAGATCCGGCTCGCGCAGAGCGTCGCGCCGGGCGTGTCGTCGGTGTATCGCGACGTCGAGCCCGACGAGCCCGCGCCCGGCATCATCGGCAAGGTGTTCGACCGCACGATCGGCGCGCTGATCGAGGTGCGCAACAGCCTGTCGGCCGGCAGCGTCGCCGACGCGATCGCGCTGCTGTCGAACGCGTCGCGCATCGAGTTCTACGGCGCCGGCGGCTCCGGCATCGCCGCGCAGGACATCCAGCACAAGTTCTTCCGGCTCGGCGTGCCGAGCGTCGCGTATTCGGACCCGCACACGTTTTCGATGTCGTCGGCGCTGCTCGGGCCGCACGACGTCGTCGTCGCGATCTCGAACACCGGCCGCACGCGCGACATCGTCGAGGCCGCGCGCTCCGCGCTCGCGTGCGGCGCGAAGGTCGTCGCGATCACGCAGAGCCATTCGCCCCTCGCGAAGCTCGCGACGGTGAGCCTCGCGTCGAACGTCGCGGAGGAAACCGACGTGTTCTCGCCGATGACGTCGCGCATGTCCCATCTCGCGATCGGGGATATCCTCGCGGTCGGCGTCGCGCTGTCGCGCGGGCCCGCATTGATGGAGCGCGTCGGCCGCGCGAAGGAAGCGATCACGCGCCGCCGGATCGACGACGGCACGAAGGATTGACCGACGCACGGCGCCCCGCCGGCGCATGAGCGATGCAGAACCGACGCGCGGTCCGGCGCGTCAGCCAACACCCGACGCGCACGTAAACGAAGAACGGCGCCCCGAGGGGCGCCGTTGCGCATGGGTCGGTGCAGCCAACCGGCCGCTCAGCTCAAAACGGCTTGATCACGACCAGCGCGACCGCCACGAGCATGCCGAGCACCGGCAGTTCGTTGAACACGCGATACCACTTGTCGGTGCGACGGTTCTCGCCGCGCTCGAACACCTTCAGCAGATGCCCGCAATACGCGTGGTAGATGACGAGCAGCAGCACCACCGTCACCTTCGCATGGATCCAGCCCTGCCCCTGGCCGATGCCGATCACGAGCCACAGCCACAGCCCGCATGCGAGCGCCGGCACGGCGATCATCGTCATGAAGCGGAACAGCTTGCGCGCCATCAGCAGCAGGCGCCGCACCGCGGCCGGATCGGTCTCCATGGCCAGGTTCACGTAGATGCGCGGCAGGTAGAACAGTCCCGCGAACCACGCGGCGATCAGAACGATATGGAACGTCTTGACCCAGAGCATTGCCATCGGTTGTGCGCCTCGCTTTACTGGCGGCCTTCGCCGTGCCCGAGCACGACGTACTTCAGCGACGTGAGCCCTTCCAGGCCGACGGGGCCGCGTGCGTGCAGCTTGTCGTTCGAGATGCCGATTTCCGCGCCGAGGCCGAATTCGAAGCCGTCCGCGAAGCGCGTCGACGCATTGACCATCACGCTCGCCGAATCGACTTCGCGCAGGAAGCGCATTGCGCGGTCGTGATCCTCGGTGACGATCGCATCGGTGTGGTGCGAGCCGTAATGGTTGATGTGCTCGATCGCGGCGTCGAGGCCGTCGACGACCTTGATCGCCAGCACCGGCGCGAGATATTCGGTGTGCCAGTCTTCGTCGGTCGCGTCGACGAGCGGACCGACGCCCGCCTCGGCGAGCACCGCGCGCGCGGCTGCATCGACGCGCAGCTCGACCTGCTTGTCGCGATACAGCTTGCCGAGCGGCGGCAGCAGCGCGGCTGCGATGCCGCCCGACACGAGCAGCGTTTCCATCGTGTTGCAGGTGCCGTAGCGGTGCGTCTTCGCGTTGTCGCACACCGTCAGTGCCTTGGCGAGATCGGCGCGATCGTCGACGTACACGTGGCAGATGCCGTCGAGGTGCTTGATCATCGGCACGCGCGCCTCGTTGATCAGCCGCTCGATCAGGCTCTTGCCGCCGCGCGGCACGATCACGTCGACGTATTCGGTCATCGTGATCAGCTTGCCGACCGCCGCGCGATCGGCGGTCGCGACGACCTGCACCGCGTCCTGCGGCAGGCCGGCCGCCTCGAGCCCTTCGCCGATCAGCTTCGCGAGCGCCGCGTTCGATTCGAGCGCCTCGGAGCCGCCGCGCAGGATCGTCGCGTTGCCCGACTTCAGGCACAGCGCGGCCGCGTCGATCGTCACGTTCGGGCGCGACTCGTAGATGATGCCGATCACGCCGAGCGGCACGCGCATCTGGCCGACCTGGATCCCGCTCGGGCGGTACTTGAGATTGCCGATCTCGCCGATCGGATCGGCCAGCGACGCGACCTGGCGCAGACCCTCGACCATCGTGTTCAGCGCCTTGTCCGACAGCGTCAGGCGGTCGATGAACGCCGCATCGAGCCCCTTTTCGCGGGCACGGGCGACGTCGCGCGCATTCGCGTCCTTCAGCGCCTGCGCGTCGCGCTCGATCGCGCGGGCCACGGCGTCGAGCGCCGCGTTCTTCGCCGCCGTGCTGGCGCGCGCCATCGCGCGGGAAGCGTGCCGGGCACGGCGGCCCAGGTCCGTCATGTACTGGTCGATATCCATCGTGTGACTCGAGAAGCGAGCCGCTTCGCGCGGCATGAATTCGTGGAGAAGCGTGAGGCGCGGCGGCAGGAAGGCCGCGCCGGCTATCGAAATATTGTAAGCGGGTTGCGATGCGTGCGCTGAAGGCCCGGACGGGGCTTAACGCCGCACACGACCCGCGGTCGGCGGTCGTTCGCCGCGCGCGCCCGCCACCGTCATCGCGAGCTGGAACAGGCCGTCCCACGGATCGGGCGGCGGCTCGTCCTGCGTGCGGCGGCCCGGCGTGACGGCCGACAGCCCCTTCACCTGCCGGTCGAGCTTCGCGGCAAACGCGAGCGCCTTCTCGAGCACGGCTTCCGACACGCGGTTCAGCGCGGGGCCGATCAGCCGCTCGCGCGGCCCCCACACGCGGTTCTCGCGCAGCAGCGTGGCCAGCGGCTTGCCGGCCGTCGTGCCGCGCTTGATCCGCAGCAGCGTGCGCAGTTCCTCGACGACGGCCCACATCACGAGCACGATCGCCTCGCCCTCGCCCTTCAGCCCGTCGATCATCCGCGCGAGCCGCGCGGCGTCGCCCGCGAGCATCGCCTCGTTCAGCTTGAACACGTCGTAGCGCGCGACGTTCAACACCGCGTCGTGCACCTGCTCGAACGTCAGCACGCCCTGCGGATAGAGCAGCCCGAGCTTCTGGATTTCCTGGTGCGCGGCGAGCAGGTTGCCCTCGACGCGCTCCGCGATGAACTGCAGCGCGCGCCGGCCGTCGTCGCCGGGCGCGACGCGCTGGCCCTGCATCGACAGACGCTGGCCGATCCAGTTCGGCAGCTGCGCGCGGTCGACCGGATCGATCTTCAGCGCGACGCCGCCGTTCTGCAGCGCGGTAAACCACGCGGATTTCTGCGTGGCCGCGTCGAGGCGCGGCAACGTGACGAGCATCAGCGCATCGGGATTCGGTGCGGCCGCGAGCGTCTTCAGCGCGTCGGCGCCTTCCTTGCCGGGCTTGCCCGACGGAATGCGCAGCTCGATCAGCTGACGCTCGCCGAACAGCGACATCGCCTGGGTCGCGCCGAGCAGCACGCTCCAGTCGAAACCGCGCTCGACCGTGTGCACCGAACGCTCGGTGAAGCCGGCCGCGCGCGCGGCCGCACGAATGCGGTCGCACGCTTCCTGCGCGAGCAGCGGCTCGTCGCCGTAGACGGTGTAGAGCCCGGCCATCCCCTTCGCGAGGTGCGGCTCCAGCGCATCAAGTCGCAATTGCATCGATACGTGCGCCGGCGATCAGAGCGGCGGCGGCGGCAGCGGTGCGCCCGGTGCAACGCCCGGCACCACGTCCTCCGGCGCCGGCGTCAGCGAGTGGACGATCGCGAGACGCCGCATCAGCTGGTCGACCGCGTCGTTCTCCATGTCGCCGTACAGGATCTCGGCTTCCTGCGCCTTCGCGTTCGTGTACTGGTCGCTGTACGTCATCGCGCGGTTCAGCGCGATCGCGCTCGGCGGGATCAGCACGGTGCCGTCCTTGCTCGTCAGCGTGTAGTTCAGCGTATAGAACAGCGCGTATTCCTGCGCCGAGCCGTACTTGTTGAGCGTCAGCGTGTTCTGCCCACGCGACTCCCACATGCGCAGCACGGCATCGGCGTCGTCCGCCGACTTGACGATCTTCGTGTCGCTGCCGGCCTCGACGAGGCGCACCAGGCGCGCCTCGACGGGCGCCGGCGCGCCGGCCACCAGCAGGCGCTTGAACGCGTAGTCCTGCTGGCCGCGCAACTGGAAACCGCATGCCGACAGCGCGAGCGCGCTGCCGACGGCGAGCATCAAAAACGATCTGCGGATCACCTTCGCTCCTTCTGTGTGCGCCCGGCGGCCAACGGCCGTCAGACGACGATGTTCACGAGGCGGCCCGGCACGACGACGATCTTCTTCGCCGGCTTGCCGTCGCTGAACTTCGCGAATGCTTCGTCGGCCACCGCCGCCGCTTCGATCGCCTCGCGGCTCGCGTCCTTCGCGACCTTCAGCGCGCCGCGCACCTTGCCGTTCACCTGCAGCACGAGTTCGATCTCGGCCTGCTCGAGCGCGGCCTCGTCGACCTTCGGCCACGGGGCGTCGAGCAGCGGGCCGAATTCGTCCGCATAGCCGAGCGCCTTCCACAGTTCGAACGTGACGTGCGGCACGACCGGGTACAGCACGCGCAGCAGCACGCCGTACGTCTCGCGCAGCACGCCGGGCGTCGCGCCCTTCGCGCCGTCGATCGCGTTCAGCATCTTCATCGCGGCCGACACGACCGTGTTGTACTGCAGACGCTGGTAGTCGAAATCGGCCTGCTTCAGCACGCTGTAGATCTCGCGGCGCAGCGCCTTGTCGGCATCGCCGAGCGCGGCCGCGTCGAAGCCCGCGCGCGCGGCGAGCGCTTCGCGGTTCGTCGCGCCGAAGCTCCACACGCGGCGCAGGAAGCGGCTCGCGCCTTCGACGCCCGCGCCCGACCATTCGAGCTGCTGCTCGGGCGGTGCGGCGAACATCGTGAACAGACGCGCGGTATCGGCGCCGTACTGGTCGATCAGCACCTGAGGATCGACGCCGTTGTTCTTCGACTTCGACATCTTCTCGATGCCGCCGAGCACGACCGGCTGGCCGTCGGCGTTCAGCGTCGCGCCGACCGGGCGGCCCTTCTCGTCGAACGCGACGGTCACGTCGGCCGGGTTGTACCAGGTCTTCTTGCCCGATGCGTCTTCGCGGTAGAACGTCTCGTTCAGCACCATGCCCTGCGTCAGCAGGTTCTTCGCCGGCTCGCCGAACTTCACGAGGCCGAGGTCGCGCATCACCTTGGTCCAGAAGCGCGAATACAGCAAGTGCAGGATCGCGTGCTCGATGCCGCCGATGTATTGATCCATCGGCATCCAGTAATCGGTGCGCGCGTCGACCATCGTCTCGGCGTCCGGCGCCGTGTAGCGCGAGAAGTACCACGACGAATCGACGAAGGTGTCCATCGTGTCGGTTTCACGCTTCGCGGCCGCGCCGCACTTCGGGCACGAACAGTTCAGGAATGCTTCCGACTTCGCGAGCGGGTTGCCCGAGCCGTCCGGCACGAGATCTTCCGGCAGCACGACCGGCAGGTCCTGCTCCGGCACCGGCACGTCGCCGCACGACGGGCAGTGGATGATCGGGATCGGCGTGCCCCAGTAGCGCTGGCGCGACACGCCCCAGTCGCGCAGGCGCCACGTGACCTGCTTGTCGCCGAAGCCGCCGGCCTTCAGGTCGGCCGCGATCGCGTCGACCGCCGCGCCGTACGCGAGGCCGTCGTACTTGCCGCTGTTGATGCAGGTCGCGACTTCCTTGTCGCCGTACCACTCCTGCCATGCGTCGAGCGAGTACGTCTGGCCTTCGGCCGCGATCACCTGCTTGATCGGCAGGTCGTATTTCTTCGCGAACGCGAAATCGCGCTCGTCGTGCGCCGGCACGCCCATCACCGCGCCTTCGCCATAGCTCATCAGCACGTAGTTGCCGATCCACACCTCGACCGGCTCGCCCGTCAGCGGGTGCTTGACCGAGAAGCCCGTCGCGACGCCCTTCTTCTCCATCGTCGCGACATCGGCCTCGGCGACGCCGCCGCGCTTGCATTCGTCGATGAACGCCTGCAGTTCCGGCTTGCCCTGCGCGAGGCGCGTGGCGAGCGGGTGCTCGGCCGCGATCGCGCAGAACGTGACGCCCATGATCGTGTCGGCACGCGTCGTGAACACGCGCAGCAGCTTCTGCTCGCCGTCGAGTTCGTACGGGAAGCCGAAGTTCACGCCGAAGCTCTTGCCGATCCAGTTCTGCTGCATGATCTTCACGCGCTCGGGCCAGCCGAGGCCGTCGAGGTCGTTCAGCAGCTCATCCGCGTACTGCGTGATCCGCAGGTAGTACATCGGGATCTCGCGCTTCTCGACGAGCGCGCCCGAACGCCAGCCGCGGCCGTCGATCACCTGCTCGTTCGCGAGCACGGTCTGGTCGACCGGGTCCCAGTTCACGGTGCCCGTCTTCTTGTACGCGATGCCCTTCTCGAGCATCTTCAGGAACAGCCACTGGTTCCACTTGTAGTAGTCGGGCTTGCACGTCGCGATCTCGCGCGACCAGTCGATCGCGAGGCCCATCGACTGCATCTGGCCCTTCATGTAGTCGATGTTGTCGTAGGTCCACTTCGCGGGCGGCACGCCGTTCGCCATCGCGGCGTTCTCGGCCGGCATCCCGAACGCGTCCCAGCCCATCGGCATCAGCGTGTTGTAGCCGTTCATCCGCAGATAGCGGTACATCACGTCGTTGATCGTGTAGTTGCGCACGTGACCCATGTGCAGCTTGCCGGACGGGTACGGCAGCATCGACACGCAGTAGAACTTCGGCTTCTGCGAATCTTCCTTCGTCTTGTAGGCATCGGCTGCGCGCCAGTCGCCCTGAGCGGCGGCTTCGACGTCGGCGGGTACGTATCTCTCGTGCATGGTGTGGTTCGGACTAGGCTTTAAGCGGCGCGCCACGAGGCGGGCACGCGGAAGTGGACGAAATCGGGCAGCCCGGCGGCGGGGGCAGGCTCACGGTTCTCGTGCCTGCCTCATGATCCGGATATTCGCCGGATAACCCGGAGGGTCTCCAGGTTACCCGGCGAAACCCTGCCAACCGGGCGAAAACGACGATTATACCGTTCGTGGCGGGCGGTACGGCCGGTCTCGCCGGCCGGCCCGCATTCTTGCCTGCGGGACGACACGGATGGCGCGGATGGCGCGAGCGCCCGGTGCGTCAGCCGGTCAGCCGGTCAGCGGGTCGCGCCCGGGCGGCCGGCGCGGCGGCGCCCGCCGGCGGCACGTCGGTCACGAAGCCGATCCGCGTGAGCCCGGCGCCTGCGCGGCGCCCATCACCTGCCGCGATCACGTCGTAGCGGGTCGCGCGCGAGGCGCGCAGCGCAGCTCGGCGGCGCGGCGCCCGCGGCGGCGGCCCGGAAGCGCGCCGGCAGCGCGTCGAGTGCGACGGGCGCGTCGTCCCAGTAGAGCTTGCCGGCGTCGTCGATCGACAGCGTGACCGACTGTGGCGTGTCGCGCGCGACGCCAGCCGCGACCTTCGGCAGGTCGAGCCGGATCGCGTGCGTCATCAGCGGCGCGGTGATGATGAAGATGACGAGCAGCACGAGCATCACGTCGATCAGCGGCGTCATGTTGATCTCCGCCATCGGCGCGGACGTCTTGTGGTGCTCCAGCCCGCCGAATGCCATGATCGTTCCTCCCGGCCGCGCGTCAGGCGCCCTGCGCGCACACGAATACGTGCAGGTCGCGCGCGAAGCCGTCGAGTTCCTCGGCGAGCTGGCGCACGAGCCGCCCGAGGATGTTGTAGGCAAGCACCGCGGGGATCGCGACGACGAGCCCGAACGCGGTCATGATCAGCGCCTCGCCGACCGGCCCCGCGACGTTCTCGATCTGCGCCTGCCCGCTCGCGGCGATGCTGCCGAGCGCGTGGTAGATGCCCCAGACGGTGCCGAGCAGCCCGACGAACGGCGCGGTGCTGCCGATCGACGCCAGCAGCACCTGGCCGAACTCGAGACGCCGCTGCGAGCGCAGCATCGCGTGACGCAGCGCGCGCAGCACGCGTTCGCTGCGCTCGACACGCGCGGCGAGCGCGGCCGGATCGTGTTCGTCGGCCGCATCGCGCGCGGCTTCGGCGAGCGGCACGAACACGCGCTCGCGATCGGTGCCGGCGAGCGCGGCGATGCCCGCATCGAGCGACGGCGCGCGCCAGAACGCGGCAAGCGCGCGCGGCCCCTGCCGCTTCGCGCGGACCAGCAGCCAGGCTTTCATGAGGAGGAAGCACCAGCTGGCGACGGACATCGCCAGCAGCACGTAGGCGACGGCGTGCGTGATCGCATCGCCGCTTTCGAGGTAGTGGACAACGCCGGTGGGAATCGCCATCGGAGTTTCCCCGTGAGGGTCAGCGCAGGCCGAGCACGTCCTGCATGTCGAACAGGCCGGCGCCGCGCGCCGACAGGAAGCGGACCGCACGCAGCGCGCCCTGCGCGTACGACACGCGGCTCGACGACTTGTGCGTGATCTCGATCCGTTCGCCGATCCCGGCGAACAGCACGGTGTGATCGCCGACGATGTCGCCGCCGCGCACGGCCGCGAAGCCGATCGTCGACGGGTCGCGTTCGCCCGTCACGCCCTGGCGGCCGTACACCGCGCAGTCGTCGAGCGAGCGCCCGAGCGCGCCGGCCACGGCCTCGCCCATCATCAGCGCGGTGCCCGACGGCGCGTCGACCTTGTGACGGTGGTGCGCCTCGATGATCTCGATGTCGTAGCCGTGTGAGAAATGCTTCGCCGCGAATTCGAGCAGCTTCAGCGTGACGTTCACGCCGACGCTCATGTTCGCCGCGAACACGATGCCGATCTTGCCTGCCGCGGCCTGCAGCTCGGCCTTCTGCTCGGCGGTGAAGCCGGTCGTGCCGATCACGAGCTTCACGTCGTGGCGCAGCGCGGCCGCGACGTGCGCGATCGTGCCTTCCGGCCGCGTGAAGTCGATCAGGTAGTCGGCCTGCGCGAACACGGCGTCGAGGTCGTCGGTCAGCTTGATCCCGGTTTCCTTGCCGAGAAACGCGCCCGCGTCCTGGCCGAGGAACGGCGAATCGGCGCGGTCGAGCGCGCCGACGAGCTGCGCGTCGGAATCGTTGAGAACGGCTTCGATCAGCATCCGGCCCATACGGCCCGATGCACCGGCAATCGCAATCTTCATGGCTTTCTACACGACAGGTCTAAAGGCGGGCGGCGCATGCCGCCCTGTTTCCGCACGCCGGCCGCTTACTGGGCCGGCGCGGTGAGCGGCTGGTTCTGCAGGTTGTCCGAGCCTTGCGGGCCGACCGGCGGCGACGCCTCGTTCGACGCGTTCGGCTGCGGCGGGCGATGGAACTGGAACTGCGGCTGGATCGCCGGCGCGGCGCCCGGCGGCTGGCCGCCCGGCACCGGCGCGCCGCCCGAGGCCTGCGCCGACGGCGTGAAGCGGCGGGCGGTCGTGCCCTGCCCCGACACCTGGTTGGTCGCGCGGTTCGCCGCGCGCGCCGCCTGGGCGTTCGCATCCTGGTCGACCGCCGCGCCGGAAACCGGCTCGACGGACGGGCTCGCGGCAGCGGTCGCCTGCGCGGCGCTCGCCGCAGCAGCGGCAGCGGCGGCTTCGGACGCCTTCTTCGCCGCGGCCGCGGCCTTCGCCTTCTTGCCGCCGCGATCGCCGTCGATATCGGCCAGCAGGTCGAGTTCGGACGGCAGGTTGTCGGCGCCCGTCCAGCTCGCGAGGCGATCGCCCGAGAACGTCAGCACGAGGTCGCGCTGCTGGACGACGGACGTCGAGCCGCGCTTGAAGTAAAAGAGGTAATCCCAGCGGTCGGCATGGAACATGTCCGACAGCAGCGGCGTGCCGAGCAACGCGCGCACCTGCTCGCGCGTCATTCCGGCCTGCAGCTGCGCGGCCTTCTCCTGCGACACGAAGTTGCCCTGCACGACAGTGATCCGATAGGGCGTGATGCTCTGCGCGATGCGCTGCGTCACGCTGTCGTACGACGAACAACCAGCCAGCGCGGCAACGGCGGCGGCAGCGATGATGGCACTCCGCATGCGACTCCTCTGATAGTGCGAAAGGGATTCCGGGAACATTTCCGTCACCGAGCTGGCCCGCGTCGCGGGTCGCGCGTGTTTCTGGAACGGCGAAAAGCCGGTAACATTGAAGCCCTGCATTGTACTCTAGGGATGCCTAGCCATGACCAATCCGACGGATCTCAAGAATATCGGGCTAAAGGCCACCCTACCGCGCCTCAAGATTCTCGAGATCTTCCAGCAAAGCCCGGTGCGTCACCTGACGGCCGAAGATGTCTACCGCAACCTGCTCAACGAGCAGCTCGACATCGGGCTCGCCACCGTTTACCGCGTGCTGACGCAGTTCGAGCAGGCCGGCCTGCTCACGCGCAGCAACTTCGAATCCGGCAAGGCCGTGTTCGAGCTCAATGAAGGTTCGCACCACGATCACCTCGTCTGCCTCGATTGCGGCCGCGTCGAGGAATTCTTCGATGCCGAGATCGAAGGCCGCCAGCAAGCGATCGCCAAGGAACGCGGCTTCCGGCTCCAGGAACACTCGCTCGCGATGTACGGCTCCTGCACGACCGAGAACTGCCCGCACCGCAAGCACTGATCCGCACCCTGCGCGCACGCGCGACGGCCCGGCCGGCATCCCGCCGCCCGGGCCGTGTTGTTTTCGGGATGGAAAAACGGCCCGCACGTCGCGTGCGGGCCGGGTCGGGAACGTTTTCGGTCGATCGTGCGGGACGAGGCGCCGCGTGTCGCCGGCGCGCGGCGCTCGATCCACTCGAATCCGCTCAACCCCTGACCCTACCTTCGCGCGTCAGGCCGTGCTCGCGCACGCGGGCTCGAACTCGAGCGCCCACGCGTCGTCGAGCGGAATCTCGTCGCAGTTCGGCTGCGGGCCGCCACGGTCGACGATCACGAAGTCGCTGACCGCGTCGAGCGCGAGCAGCGGATGGTGCCAGACGCCCTTCGCGTAGTTCACGCCCTGCCAGCCTTCGGCGAGGAACGCGCGCATCGCGTCGGGCCGGAACTCGCCGGCCGGCGCGACGACGATCGCATAGCGCGACACGGCCGCCAGCGGGATGAACGCCTGGCTGCCGTGCGGATGGCGCTCCATCAGCGTGATCGCCACCGGCAGCGCGCGCGGCTGCGCACGAAACACGCTGACGAGCGGCCGGCCGCCGTCCGCGCAGACGTCGATCGTCGCGAGATCGTGGAAGCGCTCGGTCGTGCCGCCGTTGATCGGGAAATGCCGCGCGCCTTCGAGCGCGATCACGTCGCCGAACGGCGCGAAGGCCTCGCGGGTCAGGCGCTCGACGCGCAGGATGTGTGGTCCGCTCATGCCGATGCCCTCCTTCAAGCCGGCTCGCCCCACAGACGCAGGCGCGACACGCCGCCATCCGGGAAGATGTTGAAGCGCACGTGCGTGACGGGGCCGAGCGCCGCGAGCTGGTCGAACGTATGCACGTGGTCCATCTGCAGCCTCTGCTCGCCGAGCAGTTCGGCCCAGAACATCGCCTGCGTGACGAGCGAATCGTCGGTGCCGCCGGCAACATGCGCGGCCTGCAGCGAACAGCGGTCGGGGAAGTTGCCCTTGAAGAACGCCGTATCGACCTCGACGCGCCGGATGATGCCCGGCCGCGCCAGCGCGACGATCGCCCAGTCGTTGCCGGGCTCGCGGCGGCGCCGCGTTTCCCAGCCGTCACCCATGTTCGCGCCGCGCCCCGGCATCAGCATCTGCGAGGCCGGACCGAAGTGCTGGTTGTTCGCGGCCACCAGGTAGCCGCCGTTCTCGATCGCCGCGAGATCGACGAGTTCGCCCGCCGGCACGTGGCGCCAGTCGCGCTGCGGCTGGCCGTACACGCGCAGCCGCGCGAGCCCGCCGTCCGGATACAGGTTCACGCGCAGGTGCGTGACCGGCTGCGCATCGTCGACGCTCACGTAGTGATGCGAATTGCCCTGCAGCGTCGTCGCGGGGACGATCGTGCGCCATTCGGTGTCGTCCGGCGGCGTGTCGCCGTCCACCGCACAGGCCTCGATCGACGCGGCCGGCGGAAAGTTGCCGGTGAAGTGGCTCGTATCGAGATCGACGCCGTAGATCACGCCCGGCCGCGCGAGCCGGACCACGCAGAAGTCGTGGCCGGTGGTGCGCTTGCGGCGCGTTTCCCAGCCGTCCATCCACTTGCCGTGGTCGTCGTACTTGCCGGGAATGAACACGGCCGGCTCGGGATTCAGCATGCGCTCCTTCGGCGCGAAGAATTCGTCGCTGGCGAAGAGCGCCTGCGCGCCCAGGCGCGGGTCGGCGAGGTTCATGTAGCGCCGCGTGAAAGCCGGCGCGTTCGGGTCGAGGATGGGGGCTGCCATGTCGTCTCCATTATTTTGGCAAGGACCGGCGCATCGTCGCGCCGGCCACGGGACATTCGTTCGCGCGAAGCAGCCCGGGAGGCCGCTTCGCGCGCGGGTGCGCTCAGAGCGCGTGGGCCTGGTCGCCGGCGACCGGCGCGGCGCTGCCGGTTTCGTCGGCCACGTAGCGCAGTTCGCGGTTCAGCACGCGCTTCGCACGGGCCCGGTCGATGTCGTTCTCCCACACGGCGACGACCACCGTCGCGACGCAGTTGCCGATCAGGTTGGTCAGCGCGCGGGCAATGCCGACGAACCAGTCGACCGGCAGGATCAGCACGAGGCCGAGCACCGGAATCGCGGGAATCGCCGACAGCGTCGCCGCGAGGATCACGATCGCCGACCCGGGAATCCCGTGCGCGCCCTTAGACGTGACGAGCGACACGAGCAGCACGACGATCAGGTCGTGCGTGGACAGCGGCGTGTTGGTGGCCTGCGCGATGAACAGCACGGCGAGCGTCAGGTAGATCGAGAAGCCGTCGAGGTTGAACGAATAGCCGGTCGGGATCACGAGGCCGACCGTCGAATCCTTGATGCCCATGTATTCGAGCTTGCTCATCACCTGCGGCAGCACCGCGTCCGACGACGCCGTGCCGAGCACGATCGACAGTTCCTCGCGCAGGTAGCGGATCAGCTTGAACACCGAGAAGCCCGCGAGACGCATCACCGCGCCGAGCACGACCGTGACGAACACGAAGCAGCTCAGGTAGAACACCGCGACGAGGTAGCCGAGCTGCTTGAGCGACGCGACGCCGTACTTGCCGGTCGTGAACGCGATCGCGCCGAGCACGCCGAGCGGCGCGAGCTTGATGATGAAGCCGATGATGCGGAAGAACACGTGCGACAGTTCCTCGATCAGCGAATTGACGCGCTGCGCCTTGTCGCCGAGCAGCGACAGCGCCGAGCCGAACAGCACCGCGAACACGAGGATCTGCAGGATGTCGCCCTTCGCGAACGCGTCGATCGCGGTCTCGGGGATGATCTTCATCAGGTAGCCGGCCGTGTCCTTCAGGCTTTCGGCGTTCTTCGCGTACGTCGAGAGCGAGGCCGCGTCGAGCGAGCGCAGGTCGATGTTCATGCCGACGCCGGGGCGCGTGAGCCACGCGAGGACGAGCCCGATGCCGAGCGCGAGCGTCGTCATGATCTCGAAGTAGACGACCGCCTTCAGGCCGACCCGGCCGACCTTCTTCAGGTCGCCCGCATTGGCCATCCCGCTGACCACGACGCAGAACACGATCGGGCCGATGACCATCTTGATGAGCTTCAGGAAGCCGTCGCCGAGCGGCCTGAGCGACTCGGCGAAATGCGGGAAGAACGCGCCGAGCGCGACCCCCAGGATCAATGCGACGACTACCCGGCCAAACAGCGAATTGAGGAATTTCGACACGGCGCTCTCCCGATCCAACGGTTGCAGTTTCGTCTGTTCATACTGGTAAGACCAGTGATGTTATGGTGGATAGTAGGAAGCCGATATAGTCGAGTCAAGGACGGACAAAATAGGGATTTCCCGCCCCTGTGCCCCGCACCGTGCGGGGGCGGATCGTGGCTTTCCCGTAGGCCGGTCGTGCACCGCGCGCGTGCGGATTACAATGCCGGTCAGACCGGCCATCGTTCACATCATGAAAAACGTTCCGCACACCGTGACCGACGCCGCCATCGCGACGATCCGCGACCGGATCGAGGCAGGCGTGTATCCGGTCGGCAGCCTGCTGCCGGCCCAGCGCCAGCTCTCCGAGGAGCTGGAGATCAGCCGCGCGTCGCTGCGCGAGGCGCTGTCGACGCTCGAGGCGCTCGGGATGCTGCGCATCCGCGCCGGCAAGGGCGTGTACGTCGAAAGCGCGCAGGCGTCGGCCGCGCATCCGTGGCAATTCGCCGAGCAGTCGTCGCCGCCCGATACGTACCAGATGCGCTATGCGCTCGAAGGGTTCGCCGCGCGGATGGCGGCGCACGTCGTCACCGACGACGACATCGCGTGGTTCGAGGACAACCTCGCCGACCTGCACGTCGCGCTGACCGACAGCGCGCTCGACGAAGCGTCGCAGCTCGACTTCGACTTCCACATGCGGATCATCCATCTCGCGGGCAACGCGGCGATCGAGTCGGTGCTGCGCAGCAGCGCCGACATCATGAAGGAAAGCCAGCGCATGCCGTTCTACCGGCGCGAGCTGCTGCTGTCGACGTGGCACGAGCACCGCGCGATCGTCGACGCGCTGATCGCCCGCGATGCGGCCGCGGCCGGCACCGCGATCGAGACGCACATCGCGAACGCCGCGCAGCGCGCGGGCATCTTCTTCCCGACGCCGGGCACCTGACGCAGCCGCCGGCCTACGGTCGCGGCCGGCGCGGCAGCCGTTCGCCGGTCGTACCGGTCATCCCCCCGAAGGATCGCGATACGCGAGCGCGCGCTCGATGAACGCGCGCGCCGCGACGCTGCGGTATGCGCCCTTGCGCGTGAGCAGCGCGGCCGTGCGCGACGGCAGCGGCGGATCGAGTTCCAGCGCGCACAAGTCGCCGCGCTCGCGCGCGATCGCGTCGGGCAGCACCGTCGCGAGCCGCCCGCGGCGCACGAGTTCGAGCACCGCGCTCACCGTATTCGTCTCGATCGCGATCCTCGGCTGCACACCCTGCTCGATGAAATACCGGTCGATGCTCGCGCGCGTCGCGAACGCGCGGCTCAGCAGCACCAGCGGCTCGCCGGCGAGTTCGGCCGGGCTCAGCGCGCGGCGGTGACGGGCGAGGCGGTGCGCGCGGCCCGTCACCAGGGCGAGCGGTTCGTCCCACAGCGGCAGCGCGTCGATGTCGGGCGCGCGCGGCGGCATGAACGCGAAGCCCGCATCGAGACGGTCGTCGGCAAGCTGCGCCTCGATGCGCTCCTGCGACATCGCGTCGATCGTCAGCGCGACGTTCGGGAAATCCGCATGGAACGCATCGATCAGCGAGCCGCCCAGGTAGGCCGCGAAGGTCGGCATCATCGCGAGCCGCAGCGAGCCGCTGCCGAGATCGGCAACGTCGTGCAGCGCTCGCTGCCCGGTGTCGAGCTCGTGCAGCGCCGCGCGCGCGTGGCGCGCATAGACCTCGCCGAATTCGGTGAGCCGCACCGTGCGGCCCGAGCGGTCGAACAACGGCACGCCGAGCGTGTCCTCGAGCTGGCGGACCTGCTGCGACAGCGTCGGCTGCGACACGTGCAGCGCATCGGCCGCGCGCGTGAAGCTGCGCTGCTCGGCGACGGCCAGGAAATAGCGGATGTGGCGGAGTAGCATGGCGGCCCGGGTATTGGTAGAGCCAATGAATACCATAAGGATCCAGTCTTGGACGCTATGGTTCGGTTCCCGCATCATACGCACATCCGCTCCCGCGCACGCCGACTGGCCGCCGCACCGGAGCGGCCGCCGGGCCGCCCTCCCGCCCGCGCACGACGTTGCGCCGCCGCCCGACCGGGTGCCGGCCACGCGCCCACGGCGCGCATCGTCGATCCGCTGACGCCGGCCCCGATTTCCGCAACCCCGCGTTGCCGACGGCCCGTGCCGCCGGCCGGCACCGCTGTTTCTTTCGCGACCATGGAACCGCATCAAGACAACCATCCTCCCCTGACCCGCGCGATGACGCTGCTGTTCGCCTGCGCGTGCGGCATCGTCATCGGCAACATCTACTACGCGCAGCCGCTGCTCGCCGCGATCGCGCACAGCTTCGGCCGCCCGCCCGCCGAACTCGGCTATCTCGTCACGCTGACGCAGCTCGGCTATGCGGCGAGCCTGCTGCTGATCGTCCCGCTCGGCGACGCGGTCAACCGCCACACGCTGATCGTGCGGCTGCTCGTGCTCAACGTGATCGCGCTGGCCGCCGTCGCGTTCAGCACGAACTTCACGATGTTCGTCGTCGCGAACATCGCGCTCGGCTTCGTCACGTGCTCGACGCAGCTGCTCGTGCCGTTCGCCGCGTCGCTCGCCGACGCGCGCACGCGCGGCCGCGCGGTCGGCACCGTGATGAGCGGGCTGCTGCTCGGCATCCTGCTCGCGCGCGTCGCCGCCGGCGCGATCGCCGACGGGTTCGGCTGGCGCGCGGTGTACGGCATCGCCGCGGCGATGATCCTCGCGCTGACCGGCGTGCTCGCGGTGAAGCTGCCGAAGGATCGCCGCCACGCGCGGCTCGACTACGCGGCGCTGATGCGCTCGCTCGTCGCGCTGGTGCGCGCGCAGCCGCTGATCGCGCTGCGCTCGGCCTACGGCGCGCTCGTGTTCGCGTGCTTCAGCCTGCTGTGGACCGGCCTCACGTTCCTGTTGAGCCAGCCGCCGTACAGCTATTCCGAAGGGCAGATCGGCCTGTTCGGGATCGTCGGCGCGGTGGGCGCGCTCGCGGCGACGTCGGCCGGCCGGCTCGTCGATCGCGGCCACGGCAACGCGGCGACCGGCCTGTTCGCGGCGGCCGTGCTCGCGTCGTTCGCGCTGATCGCGGCCGGCGCGCATTCGCTCGTCGCGCTGATCGCGGGGATCCTGCTGCTCGACGTCGGCGTGCAGGGCATGCACATCTCGAACCAGAGCGTGATCTATGCACTCGCGGGCCACGCGCGCAGCCGCGTGACGACCATCTACCTGACGAGCTACTTCGTCGGCGGCGCATGCGGATCGTTCGCGGCGAGCGTCGCGTACGGCATCGACGGCTGGCGCGGCGTGTGCATCGCGGGCGCCGCGCTCGCGGGCGTGCTGATCGCCCTGTGGCTCGCGTCGCAGCGGATCGGCGCGCGGCAAGTCACGCAATGATCCGGTTTCGCTCCAGCCGATGAAAAAGGCACGCTCCGCCAATCGCGAGCGTGCCTTCTTTGCCTTGCACGCCGTCGCACGCCATCAGCGGACGATCAAGCCGCCGCGTCCGCGAAATCGATCAGCACCTTCATCGCGCGCTGCCGGTCGCCGGCCAGCTCGAACGCGCGGTTCGCGTCGCGCATCGGGAACACGCCCGTCACGGCCGGGCGCAGGTCGACGCGCTCGGCATTGATCAGCTGCACCGCGAGCGCGAATTCCGCATGGAAGCGGAACGAGCCGCAGATCGACAGCTCCTTCGCGACCACGACGTTCTGCGGCAGGCTGACGTCGCCGCCGAGCCCGAGCTGCACGACGACGCCGCGCGGCCGCATCACGTCGAGACCGTCGCGCAGCGCACGCGCATTGCCCGAACACTCGATCATCACGTCGAACGTGCCCTTGTCGGCACCGTAGCGCGTGACCCAGCCGGTGTCGGCCGCCGCGTTGATCGTATGGTCGGCGCCGAGCGCGCGGGCGACCTCGAGCGGCGCATCGACCACGTCGGTCGCGACGATCTCCGCCGCGCCGTGCACCCGCGCCGCCGCGACCGCCAGCACACCGATCGGACCGCACCCCGACACGAGCACGCGCCGCCCGATCAACGGGCCCGCGCGCGACACCGCATGCAGCCCGACCGCGAACGGCTCGGCGAGCGCCGCGAGCGACAGCGGCACATGGTCCGCCACCTTCACGCACTGCGCGGCATCGCACACGAGCGCGTTGCGAAACGCGCCCTGCACGTGCGGCATGCGCATCGCGCTGCCGTAGAAGCGCATGTCGAGACACTGGTTCGGCAGCCCTTCGAGGCAATAGCGGCACGCGCCGCACGGGCGGCTCGGATTCACCGCGACGCGATCGCCGACCTTCACCGACGTCACGTCCGGTGCGACCGCCGCCACCGTGCCGGCAACTTCATGGCCGAGCACCATCGGCTGCTGCAGCCGGATCGCGCCGAAGCCGCCGTGCCGGAAGTAATGGAGATCGGAGCCGCAGATGCCGCCCATCGCGACCTCGACGCACACCTGGCCCGGGCCGATCTCGCCCGCGTCCTGCTCTTCGAGCCGCAGGTCGTTCGGCCCGTGGATCACGAGACACATGCAACGCATACGCATGACAGCCCCCTCAGACGACCGGCGTGAGCAACGGCGCGCCGGCGAAGTGCGCGGCGAGGTTGTCGCGCACGAGCCAGCCCATCGCCTGGCGCGTCTCGACGGTGCCGCTCGCATGATGCGGCTGCAGCAGCACGTTCGGCAACGCGAGGAAACGCGGGTCGATGCGCGGCTCGTTCCAGAACACGTCGAGCGCCGCGCCGGCGATCGCGCCGCGTTCGAGCGCGTCGAGCAGCGCGGGCTCGTCGACGGTCGTGCCGCGCGACACGTTCACCAGATAGCCGCGCGGGCCGAGCGCGTCGAGCACGCCCGCGTCGACGAGGTGGCGGGTCGACGCGCCGCCCGCCAGCGTGACGATCAGCACGTCGCACCAGCCGGCCAGTTCCGCCAGCCGGCCGAAGAAGCGATGCTGGCTGTCGTCGCGCGGCGCGACGTCGAAGTAGCCGAGTTCGACGTCGAAGCCCGACAGCCGGCGCGCGAGCGTCGAACCGATCCGGCCGAAGCCGACGATGCCGACGCGCTTGCCGTACAGGCGCGTGACGAGCGGCATGTCGCCGTCGGACCATGCGCCGGAGCGGACGTACGCGTCGCCGGCGCCGATCCGGCGCAGCAGCGCGAGCGTGAGGCCGACGCCGAGATCGGCGACGTCGCCGGTCAGCACGTCGGGCGTGTTGGTCACGCGGATCCCGCGCTCGCGGGCGGCCGCGAGATCGATCGCATCGGTGCCGACGCCGTAGCACGCGATGATCTCGAGCTTCGGCAGCGCGGCGATCAACGCCGCGTCGGCGCCGAGGTCGCCGCGCGTCGCGATCGCGCGCACGCCGGCGCCGCGTTCGGCGAGGCATGCCGCGCGATCGGCGGCCTCCCACAACCGATGGACGTCGTAGCCGGTCGACAACCATGCGTCGTCCCACGGCTGGTAAGGGCCCGTCATCAGCAGCTCGGGCCGCCGGTTCGATTCGTGCGCCATCTGCGCTTGCTCCTGTCGAAAAGCGTTGAAAGTCGAATGCGTGCCGGGCCGCGTCGGCCGCCCCCCGGCCCGTTCATGCATGCCGTGCGAGCGATTCGGCGTCCGGGGCCGATTGCGCCTGCGCGGCGTCGAGCGGATCGTCGAGATCGCGGTTCAGCGTCTCCGGCATCCGCGCGGTGGTGAACAGCGTGATCAGCGTCAGCAGCACCAGGTACGCGGCGATCGGTACCCACGCATGCACGCCCGCCGCATGGTCGCCGCCGTGCCGCGCGATCACGGTCGCGATGAGCGTCGCGCCGACGAGCGGGGCAATCCCGCCCGCGAGCACGGCCGACACTTCGCGCGAGAACGACACACCCATGTAGCGATGCCGCGCGCCGAACAGTTCGGGCAGCAGCGCGGCCTGCGCGCCGAGCATCCCCCAGTTCGCGAAGCCCTGCGCGATCGAGATCGCGATCACGCTCGCCACCACGTTCCCCTGGCTGAAGATCCACCACACCGGAAACGCGAGCGCGAGCTGCAGCCACGCGAACGTACGGTACACGCGCACGCGGCCGTAGCGATCGCTCAACCGCCCGGCCAGCGGCACCGTGCACGCGCCGACGGTCGCCGCGCACACCAGCGCGAGCGCGCCGATCGGCCCCTTCATCCCGATCACGCCGGCGAGATAGCTGACCGCGAGCGCCTGGTAGATCGACGAGCCGCCGTTCTCGGCCATCCGCAGGCCGATGCCGATCAGCAGCGTGCGCTTCGAATGCCGGACCGCGCTCTTCAGCGGATTCGCCGACACCTTCGCGCGCTTCTCGAGCCGCACGAAGGTCGGCGACTCGTGCAGCCGCACGCGCATGTAGAGTCCGACCGCGACGATCACCGCGCTGAACAGGAACGGCACGCGCCAGCCCCAGCCGTCCGTCACGCGCTCGAGGTTCGCGAGCAGCAGGAAATAGACGGCCGCCGCGAGCAGCGTGCCGAGCTGGATCCCGAGAAACGGCAGCGACGCATAGAAGCCGCGTTTGCCGGGCGGCGCGTATTCGGTCATCAGCACGGCCGCGCCGGCCTGCTCCGCGCCGGCACCCAGGCCCTGCAGGATGCGCAGCAGCACCAGCAGCGCCGGCGCCCAGTAGCCGGCGCTCGCATAGGTCGGCAGCACGCCGATCAGCGTGCTCGCGACGCCCATCAGCAGCACCGTCGCGGTCAGCACGAACTTGCGGCCGACGCGATCGCCGAGCACGCCGAACACGACGCCGCCGAGCGGGCGCACCGCGAAGCCGACGAAGTAGGTGCCGAAGCTCGCGATCAACCGCATCTCGGCGGTTTGCGCGGGAAAGAACAGCGGTCCGAAGACCAGCGCCGACGCGAGCGTGTACAGCGCGAAATCGTAGTATTCGAGCGCGCTGCCGAGCGAGCAGGTCCATGCCGCGCGGTTCAGCTGCTGCGTGTCGACGCCGCGACGCTCGACGGCATCGGCCGGCGCGTCCGTGCCGGGCATTGCATCGCGCCGCGCGGGCGGCGGGGAAGTGCGATCCATCGTTGTCTCCTGTCTCCTGCGTTCCGTTCCGGAACCCGGCGCGAGACGCACCGGGATATCGGCCCGCTCGTGCGGCGGGCTCTTCTGGGCATTCGGATGCCGGCGCGCGCCGGCATTAGCCGGCACTAGCCGGCATTGGCCGGCATCGGCCGGCGCTCACCGGCGCAACGACGCTGCGCTCACGGCGCAAGCGCCGTCGCTCAGACGGCGCTGGTCAGCCCGCCGTCGACGAACAGCGTCTGGCCGTTCACGAAATCGGATGCGGCTGACGCGAGGAAGATCGCCGCGCCGCACAGCTCGTCGACCTGCCCCCAGCGGCCGGCCGGCGTGCGCTTGCACAGCCAGTCGGAGAACGCCGCGTCGTCGACCAGCGCGCGATTCAGTTCGGTCTCGAAATAGCCGGGCGCGAGGCCGTTCGCCTGGATGCCGTGGCGCGCCCAGTCGGCGCACATCCCTTTCGTCAGCATCCGCACCGCGCCCTTCGTCGCCGCATACGGCGCGATCGTCGGCCGCGCGAGCTCGCTCTGCACCGAGCAGATGTTGATGATCTTGCCGCGGCCGCGCGCGATCATGTGGCGCGCCACCGCCTGCGCGACGTTGAACACGCCGTCGAGGTTCACGCGCATCAGTGCGTGCCAGTCGTCCGGGTCGAATGCGTCGAGCGGCGCGCGGCGCTGGATGCCCGCGTTGTTCACGAGGATGTCGATCGCGCCGACGCGCGCCTCGAAATCGTCGATCGCCGCGCGCACCTGCGCGTGCTCGGCGACGTCGAACACTGCGTAGTCGGCCGCGAAGCCTTCCTCGCGGAAATGGCGCGCGAGCATCGCGGCCTTCTCCTCATTGCGATCGTTGATCACGATCGCCGCACCGGCCTCCGCGAGCCCGCGGGCGAGCGTCAGGCCGATCCCGCGTCCGGAACCCGTGATCAGTGCGCGGCGGCCATCCAGGCGGAACCGGTCAAGCGCGTTGTTCATGCATGTCTCCTCGTGCCATCGAGCCGACCGCCGGTCGCGGCCGGTCTCGCGTCGAGGGTATCTTCGGCGCTCGGCCGGGCGTCGCGCCAATGGTCTTTTTTGATCCGGTTATCATGAAATCCGATCACCGTTCTCTTCACCGTTCGCTACCGCCCGCCCACCATGGAACTCAAGCAATTGCGCGCCTTCGTCACGCTCGCGGAAGAACTGCATTTCGGGCGTGCCGCGCAGCGCCTGTTCATCGTGCAGTCCGCGCTGAGCATGCAGATCAAGGCGCTCGAGGAGGATCTGGGCGCACGCCTGTTCGAGCGCGACCGTCACAAGGTCGAGCTCAGCGATACGGGGCGCGTGTTCCTGCCCGAAGCGCGGGCGACGCTGCAGCAGGCCGCGCGCGCGGAGCAGATGGCGCGGCTGTCGAGCCGCGGCGAGATCGGCGCGCTGCGCATCGCGTTCGTGTCGTCGGTGCTGCCGGCGCTGCTGCCGGCCGTGCTGCGCACGATGCGCGAGCGTTATCCGCTGATCGCGCTCGAACTGAAGGATTTGCCGACGCCCGACCAGATCGCCGCGCTGCGCGACCGGCGCATCGATTTCGGGATGATCCGGCTGCCGGCCGCGTATGCGGGCATCGACACGCGCGTGGTGCTCGAGGAAGGCTTCGTGGTCGCGCTGCCGCTCGACCACCCGCTCGCCGCGCACGACACGATTTCACCGTCCGCGTTGCGCGGCCAGCCCGCGTTCGTGCTCGCGCGCCGCTACGCGCCCGGCTTTCACGACGACATGCTGCTGGCACTGAGCCGCGCGGGCACGACACTCGAGATCGCGCAGGAGTTCGGGGAATTCACGACGATGCTCGCGCTCGTCGCGGCCGGCATGGGGATCGGGCTGATCCCGGCGGAAGCCGCGAGCGCGCTGCCGCCGAACGTGCTCGCGCGGCCGCTCGACCTGGCCGGCCACCGGACCGGCATCGGCCTCGCGTGGACCGACCTCGACAGCCCGCTGAAGCGCGCGTTCGTCGACGCGCTCGAGCAGGTGACGGCGAACGCCGCGCAATAAAAAACCCGGCCGGGAAAAATTCCGGGCCGGGCTCGTTCGCCACGCAGGCCGCCGTGCGGCGGCCGCGCGACGTGCGGGATTACTTCGCGTTCGCGAATGCGACTGCCGTATCCAGCATGCGGTTCGAGAAACCCCACTCGTTGTCGTACCAGCTCGACACCTTGACGAGGCGGCCCGACACCTTGGTCAGCGTTGCGTCGAACGTCGACGAAGCCGGGTTGTGGTTGAAGTCGATCGACACCAGCGGTGCGTCGTTGTAGCCGAGGATGCCCTTCAGCGCGCCTTCCGATGCTTCCTTCATGATCGCGTTGACTTCCTCGACCGTCGTGTCGCGCTTCGCGATGAACGACAGGTCGACGATCGACACGTTGATCGTCGGGACGCGGATCGCGTAGCCGTCGAGCTTGCCGTTCAGTTCCGGCAGCACGAGGCCGACGGCCGACGCAGCGCCCGTCTTGGTTGGGATCTGGCTGTGGGTGGCCGAACGCGCGCGACGCAGGTCTTCGTGGTAGACGTCCGTCAGCACCTGGTCGTTCGTGTACGCGTGGATCGTCGTCATCAGGCCGGTTTCGAGGCCGATCTTGTCGTTCAGCGGCTTGACGAGCGGCGCGAGGCAGTTCGTCGTGCACGATGCGTTCGAGATGACGGTGTGCTCGGCCTTCAGCACGTCGTGGTTCACGCCGTAGACGATCGTCGCGTCGACGTCCTTGCCGCCCGGCGCCGAGATGATGACCTTCTTCGCGCCGCCCTTCAGGTGCGCGCTCGCCTTTTCCTTCGTCGTGAAGAAGCCCGTGCATTCCATCACGACGTCGACGCCCAGCTCGCCCCACGGCAGTTCTGCCGGGTTGCGGTTCGCGAGCACGCGGATCTTGTCGCCGTTCACGACGAGGAAGTCGCCGTCGACCGACACTTCGCCCGGGAACTTGCCGTGCGCGGTGTCGTACTGGGTCAGGTGCGCGTTGGTCTTCGCATCGCCCAGGTCGTTGATCGCGACGATCTCGAGATCGTGCTTCTTGCCGTTTTCATAGAACGCGCGCAGCGTGTTGCGGCCGATACGGCCGTAGCCGTTGATTGCGACGCGAATCGTCATGGTCTATCTCCTGATGGCTGAAAAAATTCGTTTCGTGCAGCTTCACGGTGCGACGCGCGCGAGGGGTGGCGCGCGTCGCGAATGCTTTTAGGCCAGCACGGCCTTGGCGGTCTCGACGACGTGCTCGACGGTGAAGCCGAAGTACTTGAACAGCACGCCGGCCGGCGCCGATTCGCCGAACGTGTCGATCCCGACGACGCCGCCTTCGAGGCCGACGTACTTGTGCCAGAACGCGGTCACGCCCGCTTCGATCGCGACGCGGCGCACGCCGTGCGGCAGCACGCGTTCGCGGTATTCGGCGTCCTGGCGGTCGAACACGTTGGTCGACGGCATCGACACGACGCGGGCCGCGATGCCCTGCTGCGCGAGCGGCTCGACGGCCTTCATCGCGAGTTCGACTTCCGAGCCCGTCGCGATCAGGATGATCTTGCGCGCGACGATCTCTTCGTCCCAGTCCTTCAGCACGTAGCCGCCCTTCTCGATGTTCGCGATCTGCGCGTCGGTGCGCGGGTTGAACGCGAGGTTCTGGCGGCTGAAGATCAGGCTCGACGGACGGTCGGCGGCAACCGCGTGGGTCCAGGCGACGGCCGTCTCGACCGTGTCGGCCGGACGCCAGACGTCGTGGTTCGGGATCAGGCGCAGGCTCGACACGTGCTCGATCGACTGGTGCGTCGGGCCGTCTTCGCCAAGGCCGATCGAGTCGTGCGTGAACACGAAGATCGACGGGACCTTCATCAGCGACGCGACGCGCAGCGCGTTGCGGCTGTAGTCGGAGAACGTCAGGAACGTGCCGCCGAACGGCTTGTGGCCGCCGTGCAGCGCGAGGCCGTTGATCGCGGCGCTCATGCCGAATTCGCGCACGCCGTAGTTGATGTGGTTGCCGAGCAGCACGCCCGCGCCTTCCGGATTCGCGCGGACCGCCTTCGATGCCTTCCAGTTGGTCAGGTTCGAGCCGGTCAGGTCGGCCGAGCCGCCGAGCAGCTCCGGCAGTGCGGCGGCGAGCCCTTCGATCGCCTGCTGCGACGCCTTGCGGGTCGCGACCGTCTCGGCGCGCTCGTTCGCACCGGCGATGATCGCCGCAGCCTTCTCGGCCCAGTCGGCCGGCAGCTTGTTGGCCATCCGGCGCTCGAATTCGGCGGCTTCTGCCGGGAACTTCGCGCGATAGGCGGCGAACGTCGCGTCCCATTCGGTCTCGGCGCGCTTGCCGGCTTCCTTCGCGTCCCACGCTGCGTAGACTTCCTGCGGAATCACGAACGGCTCCCAGGTCCAGCCGAGGGCCGCGCGCGTCTTCGCGATTTCTTCCGCGCCGAGCGCCGCGCCGTGCACGTCGTGGCCGCCCGCCTTGGTCGCGGCGCCCTTGCCGATCACCGTCTTGCAGCAGATCAGCGTCGGCTTGTCCGACAGCTTCGCCTTCGCGATCGCCGCGTCGACCGCGTCGACGTCATGGCCGTTCACGTTCGGGATCACGTTCCAGCCGTACGCTTCGAAGCGCTTCGGCGTGTCGTCGTGGAACCAGTTCACGACGTCGCCGTCGATCGAGATGCCGTTGTCGTCGTACAGCGCGATCAGCTTGTTCAGCTTCAGCGTGCCCGCGAGCGAGCAGGCTTCGTGCGAGATGCCTTCCATCAGGCAGCCGTCGCCGAGGAACACGTACGTGTGGTGATCGACGATCTTCGCGCCGTCACGGTTGAACTCGTCGGCCATCAGCGCTTCGCCGAGCGCCATGCCGACCGCGTTCGCGAGACCCTGGCCGAGCGGGCCGGTGGTCGTCTCGACGCCCGGCGTGATGCCGTATTCCGGGTGGCCCGGCGTCTTCGAGTGCAGCTGGCGGAAGTTCTTCAGCTCTTCCATCGGCAGGTCGTAGCCGGTCAGGTGCAGCAGCGAGTACAGCAGCATCGAGCCATGGCCGTTCGACAGCACGAAGCGGTCGCGGTCCGCCCAGTGCGGGTTCGTCGGGTTGTGCTTCAGGTGGCGCGACCAGAGCGCGACGCCGATTTCGGCCATGCCCATCGGCATGCCGGGGTGGCCGGAGTTCGCTTGCTGGACGGCGTCCATCGCGAGCGCACGGATCGCATTGGCCATCAGGGTGGTGGAGGCGGGAGACGAAGTCGTCATGTCGAGTCCGGAGAACGAGTCGAGGAAACGGGGGCACGGCGGCATCCGGAAGCTCGAGCGTCAATCGTTCCCGGCGCGCAGTGCGGCGCCTGACGGACGCGAAGCGGACGGAGCCTACGGACGGGGCTGCAAAGCTCGTCATTTTAACAGATGGGCTGACATTTCCCTTGTCGGCGCGTAGTGTTCCGGCACGGTTTTCCGCCAAACCGCCCGCCTCCTATAATTCAGACGTCGGAACTGTCTGCCCGAGCGGCCCGCCCGTGAACACGACCCTTCTCTTCCATCCCACGCCCGACGTCGCGTACGGCTTCCCGAACGCACGCCGGCTCGCGCACGTCGCGTCGCCGCACCAGCACATCGAGGTCTGGGAAACCCCGCAGCTCGGCCGCCTGTTCACGCTGGACGGCCGGCCGATGACGTCGGTCGGCGACGAATACGTGTACCACGAGTGCATGACGCACCCGGCCGCGCTTGCGCATCCGTGCCCGAGGAAGGCGCTCGTGCTCGGCGGGGGCGACGGCGGCGCCGCGCGCCAGCTGCTCAAGCACGCGTGCATCGAGCGGATCGTCGTCGCGGAGCTCGACGACGAGGTGGTCGGCATGGCGCGCCGCTATCTCGACGACGTGCACCAGGGCGCGCTCGACGACCCGCGCGTCGCGATCGTGATCGGCGACGCCGCGCATTTCGTCGCGTCGACCGTCGAGCATTTCGATCTCGTCGTGTTCGACCTCACGCCGCCCGACTCGCCGGCAGCCGGCCTCTATACACGCGAGTTCTACGCGCGGCTCAAGCGGATCCTCACGCCGTGCGGCGCGATCTCGATGCATCTCGGCTCGCCGGTGTTCCACACGGCGCGCATCGCCGCGCTGCTCGACGATCTGCGCGCGAGCTTCGCGGTCGTCGATCCACTGTCCGCGCACGTGCCGCTGTACGGATCCCAGTGGCTGATGGCGATCGCGAGCGACACGCTCGACGCGGCCGCGCTGTTCGCGCACGACATCGACGAACGGCTCGCCGCACGCCGCGTGCAGGGCTTGCGCTACTACGACGCGCGACTCCATGCGGCCCTCTTTGCCCTGCCGCGCGCGCTGCGCGATACACTGGGCGTTCGTCGCTGAGCTGCCCGGCGGAGCATCGCTTCGCGGGCGGGCCACGCTTTCTGCCGCGCCCGACCCGCCACGCGCGTGCCCGGCGCGACGCAGGCGGCCCGCCTGCGTATCCTCTGCACAGCGCGGTGCCGCCCCGGGCACCCGCGCGCCAATATCCGTTGGACTGCAAAGCATGGGACCGGAGTCACCGCTCAAGCGCCAACCCCGTTCGACAGGAGATTTCATGACCGATCCACGTCCGGCCAACGTGCCTTGGTTGACGCCTTACCTGGCCGTGCGCAATGCGCACGCGACCATCGAGTTCTTCAAGGCCGCTTTCGGTTTCGAATTGCGCGACGTCCTCGACGAGGACGGCGCGATCATGCACGTCGAGATGACCTACCGCGGGCAGCTGATCGTGATGTTCGCGCCCGAAGGCGCCTTCGGCTCGATCGCGCTCACGCCGAAGAGTGCGCACGCAACCGCTCCGCAGTCTTTCTACCTGTATGTCGACGACGTCGACGCAACCTGGCAGCGCGCGCTCGACGCGGGCGCGCAATCGCTGACCTCGCCGCAAGATCAGTTCTGGGGCGACCGCTTCGCCCAGATCGAGGATCTCGACGGCTACCGCTGGGCGCTCGCGCGCCGCCTGGCTGCATGAACGGAGCCGCGATACGCATGAGTGAAGCCACCACCACCGCGGCCGTGCCGCGTTTCTTCGTCGAAGCGGCGCTGCGCGCCGATACGACGCTCGCGTTGCCGGCCGACGTCGCGCGGCACGCGCAAGTGCTGCGGCTGCAGCCCGGCGACGCGCTCGCGCTGTTCGACGGCAGCGGCGGCCAGTACCGCGCGCGGCTCGTCGAGATCGACAAGCGCGGCGCGCTCGCGCAGCTCGAAGCGTTCGATCCGGCCGAGGCCGAGCCGCCCTATCGCGTGACGCTGGCGCAAGGCATCGCCGGCGGCGACAAGATGGACTGGGTGATCGAGAAGGCCGTCGAGCTTGGCGTCGCGGCGGTCGTGCCGCTGTCGACGGCGCGCGGCGTCGTGAAACTGTCCGGCGAGCGCGCGGACAAGCGCGTCGCGCACTGGCGCGGCGTCGTGCGCGCATCGTGCGAACAATGCGGGCGCAACCGCGTGCCCGACGTCGCGCCGGTACGCGGCTTCGGCGCGTGGCTCGATACGCTGCCGGCCGCGCCGGCCGACGGCGAGCTGCGGCTGCTGCTGTCGCCGCGCGCGAGCATCCCGTTTGCGTCGCTGCCCGACGCGCCGCCCGCGGCGGCCGTCACGCTGCTGATCGGGCCCGAAGGCGGGCTGTCGCCGGACGAGGAACACGCGGCCCGCGCGCACGGGTTCACCGCGTTGTCGCTCGGCCCGCGCGTGCTGCGCACCGAGACGGCCGGCGCGGCCGTGCTGGCGGCGCTGGCCGCGCGCTGGGGCGGATGGTGATGCGTCGGGGCGCGGCCGGCGTGGCATGCGCCCGAAATGACCGACGCCGGCCCGATGCCTGACGCACGTTCGGACCGACGCCGCGCGTGACTTCCCGGCGCCCATCGGCCGGAACGCAGACGCAAAAAAGCCCGCGCGATGCGGGCTTTTTGCCGAATCGGCCGCGCTCGGGCGGCCAGCGGATCCGCGCTTTACGCGAACGAATAGAACACGCGGAACGCGACCTTGCGCTCGGCCCAGAACTCGGCGGCTTCGCGGAACACGTCGAGCAGCGTCTCGCGCCCTTCCTTGTCGAATTTCTGCGCGATCGGCAACCCTTCGAGAACGATCACGAAACCGGGCTGCGCGCCGGCCTTCGCGACGAGGTCGGTCAGGCAGTCGTACAGCGCGTCGTAGTTCTTGCCGAAATGCTTCGGAAACAGGAACGACGTCGCGATCGTCTCCATCACTTCCTGCTTCGACTGCGCGGCACCGCAATACGCGTACAGGAAATGCTGGCCGAGCCGGCCGGCTTCGTCGGCGAGATCCTGCACGCGGAACGCGCGGATCGACTGCACGAGATTGGGTCGCACGGTCGTGAAAAGGCTCATAGGCTCCTCGTTCGATGAAAGCCCGGGCTCGGCTTCCTGTTGCTCCGCCGCGACGCCAGCCTGTGCCGCCGCGTGAAGTTGGATCACGCGCTGAAACAGGTTGCCGTCGCCGGCCGCGAACAGTTCCGCCGCCGCCGTATCGTGCGCGTAGATGGAGTCGCTCATGCCGTTCATCCCGAAGTCATTCAACAATACGTTTAAAACTGTTGTAGTGGTCGTCCGTGTAATAACAGTTGTCGATCCGGCGCAATGGCCCGCCACAGACGATCCGGCGCGCGCCGCGATTGCGCGCGCGCGGCGTCGGCACCGTGTACTCGTGGTAGTAGCCGCGCTTCGCCTTCGGCAGGATCCGCTCGCGGTTGCCGAAGACGACGCCGTCCTTCTCGTACGGATAGGGGCCACCGGCGCCGATCAGGCCAAGCGTGGTCACGGCCTCGCGCGGCAGACGGGCGGTCGGGATCGTATCGACCCCGCCGACGGCCAGGTCGGCCGAAACGGCCTGCCGTGCGTAAGCGGCGGAAACCAGACTGCCCGTCGGTGTACCGACGATACCCATCGCGAACATCGCGAAGACGGACGCGAGCGCGCCGTTGCGGAGCCACTTGCGTGCCATGAACCAGGGTTCCCGCTGTTAAATCAAGTAGTTGACGACCAACCAAAGGCGTTAGCGTAGCGCTATTGTCCGCGCGAATCAATGTTCGTTTGGGAACCGAAAGGCTGGCTCCGCCCCGAATCGCGCATTTTTTACCGAAATAAGACTACATTTATCTTACGTGAGATAAAATATCCGCGGCATCTCTCGCATGGCAAGACCTGCCTCCTTGCCACGCCCGCTAACCTGGGTGGAGAGATGCCGCTGTTGCTTATGGGAAGCGCGTTTGCGCCCTGCCCGCGGCGTGCCCATTGCGGGCACGCCTCTTTTTGCTTTTGTTTACAATTTCGCCCGCCGCGCGGCAGCGGTTCGACCGACGCCGCGCGTTCATTCCGCTCAGCGTGCGGCGTTCACGTCGGCGACCAGCAGCGCCGCCATGTTGACGATGCGGCGAACGGTCGCCGATTCGGTCAGCACGTGCACCGGCTGGGCCGCGCCCAGCAGGATCGGCCCGATCGCGATGTTGTTGCCGGCCGCCGTCTTCAGCAGGTTGTACGCGATGTTCGCGGCATCGATGTTCGGCAGGATCAGCAGGTTCGCGTCGCCTTCCAGCGTCGATTCCGGCAGGATTTCCTTGCGCAGCGCCGCGTCGAGCGCGACGTCGCCGTGCATTTCGCCGTCGACCTTCAATTCCGGCGCACGTTCTTGCAGGATCGGCGAGCGTATCGCGCATCTTCTTGCGCCGAAGGCGCGTTGCTCGTGCCGAAGTTGGAATGCGACAGCAGCGCGACCTTCGGTTCGATGCCGAAGCGGCGCACTTCCTCGGCAGCCATGATCGTGATCTCGGCGAGTTGCTCCGGGGTCGGATCCACGTTCACGTGCGTGTCGACCAGGAAGATCTGGCGGCCCGGCAGCACGAGGCCGTTCATCGCCGCGTACACGCTGCAGCCCGGGCGCTTGCCGATCACCTGGTCGATGAAGTGCAGGTGGCGGTGCGTGGTGCTGATCGTGCCGCAGATCATCCCGTCCGCCTCGCCCTTCTTCACCAGCATCGAGCCGATCAGCGTCGTGCGGCGGCGCATCTCGACACGGGCCAGCTGCTCGCTGATGCCCTTGCGCGCCATCATCTTGTGGTACGTCTGCCAGAAATCGCGGTAGCGCTCGTCGTGCTCGGTGTTGACGACCGTGAAGTCGGTGCCCGGCGTGAGGCGCAGGCCGTAACGCTGGATACGGTGCTCGATCACCGACGGACGGCCGATCAGGATCGGCTTCGCGAGTTTCTCGTCGACGATGATCTGGACGGCGCGCAGCACGCGCTCTTCCTCGCCTTCCGCGAACACGACGCGCTTCTTCTCCGCCGGCGCGCTGCGCGCGAGCTGGAAGATCGGCTTCATCGTCGTGCCGCTGTGATACACGAATTGCTGCAGGTGCTGCTTGTACGCTTCCATGTCCTCGATCGGGCGCGTCGCGACGCCGCCGTCCATCGCGGCCTGCGCGACGGCCGGCGCGATCTTGACGATCAGGCGCGGATCGAACGGCTTCGGAATCAGGTATTCGGGCCCGAACGACAGGTCCTGGATCCCGTAGGCGGTCGCGACGATGTCGCTCTGCTCGTGCTGCGCGAGTTCGGCGATCGCGTTGACGACCGCGATTTCCATTTCACGCGTGATCGTCGTCGCGCCGACGTCGAGCGCGCCGCGGAAGATGAACGGGAAGCACAGGACGTTGTTGACCTGGTTCGGGTAGTCGGTGCGGCCGGTCGCGAGAATCGCGTCGGGGCGCACTTCGAGCGCCAGTTCCGGCAGGATTTCCGGCGTCGGGTTCGCGAGCGCGAGGATCAGCGGGCGCTCGGCCATGCCCTTCACCATCTCCTGCTTCAGCACGCCGGCGGCCGACAGGCCGAGGAAGATGTCCGCGCCGTCGATCACCTCGGCCAGCGTGCGGGCTTCGGTTTCGCGGGCAAAACGCTCCTTGTCCGGATCCATCAGCTCGGTGCGGCCCTTGTAGACCACGCCGGCCAGGTCGGTCACCGTGATGTTCTCGAGCGGCAGGCCGATGTCGACCAGCAGGTCCAGGCACGCCAGCGCGGCCGCGCCCGCGCCCGACGCGACGAGCTTCACCTTCTTGATGTCCTTGCCGACGACCTTCAGGCCGTTCGTGACGGCCGCGGCCACGACGATCGCGGTGCCGTGCTGGTCGTCGTGGAACACCGGGATCTTCATCCGCTTGCGCGCTTCGCGCTCGACGATGAAGCAGTCCGGCGCCTTGATGTCTTCCAGGTTGATGCCGCCGAAGGTCGGCTCCAGCGCGGCGATCACGTCGACCAGCTTGTGCGGGTCCGACTCGTTCAGCTCGATGTCGAACACGTCGATGCCGGCGAACTTCTTGAACAGTACCGCCTTGCCTTCCATCACCGGCTTCGACGCGAGCGGGCCGATGTTGCCGAGCCCCAGCACCGCCGTGCCGTTCGTGACGACGCCGACCAGGTTGCTGCGCGCGGTGAAGCGCGCGGCGTTCAGCGGGTTCTCGACGATCTCCTCGCACGCATACGCGACACCCGGCGAATACGCGAGCGCGAGGTCGCGCTGGTTGATCATCTGCTTGGTCGGTGCGATCGCGATCTTCCCCGGGGTCGGGAATTCGTGATAGTCGAGAGCGGCTTCGCGGAGCTTGGCTTTGGAGGAGGCTTGGGTCGACATGTGTCTCGTGGCGGGCGGATTAGAATGACTGTTCGACGGCATTGTAGCGCCAATCGAAGGCCGTCAGACCTGCGATTCGGGTGCGACAGCCGCGACATAAATGTACTGAACGGTGCAGGAACGGCACCGCTCGCTGCGTACAATGCCATTCCTTTCACCGCTTCCGGGTTCCTCCGCCGTGCCAGCCGCCCTGTCCGAGTTTTCGCTGATCGATCGCTTCTTCGCGCGCCGCGCGGCCCGGGGGGCGCGTGCGTCGACGCTCGGCATCGGTGACGATTGCGCGCTGATCGCGCCGCGATCCGGAAAATTGCTGGCCATTTCGACGGACATGCTGGTCGAGGGCCGCCATTTCTTCCCCGATGTCGCGCCCGACGCGCTCGGCCACAAGACGCTCGCGGTCAACCTGTCGGATCTCGCGGCGATGGGCGCCGAGCCGCGCGCGTTCACGCTCGCGTGCGCGCTGCCGCGCGCCGACGCGGCGTGGCTCGAGGCATTCAGCAACGGCCTGTTCGCGCTCGCCGAGCGGTTCGGCTGCGAGCTGATCGGCGGCGACACGACGAGCGGGCCGCTGAACCTGTGCGTGACCGTGTTCGGCGAAGTCGCGCCGGATGCGGCGCTGCGGCGCGACGCCGCGCGCGACGGCGACGACGTCTGGGTGTCCGGCACGCTCGGCGACGCGCGCGCGGGGCTCGGGCTCGCGCGCGGCGAATGGAGCGCCGGCGCGGCCGAAGCCGCCGCGTTCCGGCACGCACTCGAGCGCCCGGAGCCGCGCATTGCGCTCGGGCTCGCGCTCGCGGGCGTCGCGCATGCGGCGCTCGACATCTCGGACGGCCTCGCCGGCGACCTGCGGCACATCCTGGCCCGCTCGAACGTGCGCGCCGAGATCGACGCCGACGCGGTGCCGCGCTCGGCCGCGCTCGCGACGCTGCCGCCCGACGTGCAGCGACGCTGCACGCTGGCCGGCGGCGACGACTACGAGCTGTGCTTCACCGCGCCGGCCGCGGCCCGCGCGGCGATCGAGGCAGCGGGCGCGAGCGCCGGGGTTCCGGTCACACGAGTCGGTACAATACATGCGTTGTCCTCGCCGTCGGAGCAGCCCGCGATCGCGTGGCGCGACGCCGCCGGCGCGCCCCTGACTCTCACGTTGCACGGTTTCGACCACTTCCATGCAGACTGACCCGACGACCGCGCAATCCGCGGCCGCGCCCGGCGCCGCCCGGAACGCGCCGCGGCGCGCCACCGCGCGCTTCATGCTGTCGCACCCGGCGCACATCGTGTCGCTCGGCTTCGGCAGCGGGCTCGCGCCGTTCATGCCCGGCACGTTCGGCACGCTGTTCGGCTGGCTCGCGTTCGTCGTGCTCAACCGCTACCTGACGGTGCCCGAATGGTGGGCGCTGATCGCGGTCGGTTTCGCGGCGGGCACGTGGGTCACCGGTTTCACCGCACGCAGGATGGGCACGAGCGATCCGGGCGCCGTCGTCTGGGACGAGATCGTCGCGATCTGGCTCGTGATGCTGTTCGTCACGCCCGCGACCTTCATCGGCCAGTTGTGGGCGTTCGTCGTGTTCCGCTGCTTCGACATGCTCAAGCCGCCGCCGATCCGCTATTTCGACCGTCGCGTGAAAGGCGGGCTCGGCATCATGGTCGACGACCTGATCGCCGCGTTCATGACGCTGCTCGTGATCGCCTTCTGGCGCTCCGTCGTCGGCTGACCGATTTCCCGACTCCCGTTTCCCGACGCGCATGCCAACCGATTCCGTCGTCCATCAGCTTGCGATCCGCGCAGGCAACAAGCTGCGTGACGAGCACCTGTCGCTCGCCACCGCCGAATCCTGCACGGGCGGCATGATCGCCGCCGCGATCACCGACATCTCCGGCAGCAGCCAGTGGTTCGAGCGCGGCTTCGTCACCTACTCGAACCAGGCCAAGATCGAGATGATCGGCGTGCCGCCCGACCTGATCGAGAAACACGGCGCCGTCAGCGAGCCGGTCGCGCGCGCGATGGCCGAGGGCGCGCTGCGCAACAGCCGCGCGCAGGTCGCGCTGTCGGTCACCGGCATCGCCGGCCCGGCGGGCGGCAGCGAGAAGAAGCCGGTCGGCACCGTGTCGTTCGCGTGGAGCAACCGGCTGCATACCGACGTCGAAACCCTCGTGTTCAAGGGCGACCGCGAGCAGATCCGCACGCAGGCGGCCGCGCATGCGCTGCGCGGCCTGCTGAAGCTGCTCGACGAACGCGAAGGCTGATTCCCCCGCGCGACGGCAGCGGCGGCCGCCGCCCCTCGCCGCTTACTGGATCGCGTCGGGCTTCACGACGATCCAGTTCTTGTCCGCCGTGACCGGCTGGCCGAGCGCCTTCTGCTGCGCGGCCGATTCGTCCGACCATGCGCGGATCTGCGCCATCTGCTTGTCCTTCTTGTTCACCCACACGCGCACGCCGCCGCGCGCGACGTCGGTCGCGTTCAGCAGCATGTAGCCGTCGGATTTCGGCGTGTCGCCCGCGACGAGCACCGGCTTCTTCCACTGGTCGATCCAGCCGGCGATCGAGCCGAGCTTGCCTTCGTACCACGTCATCGGGTTCATCAGGAACGGCGTGATCACGAGGTTGCGGTTCGCGGCCTCGTCGTACTTGCCGGCCTTGATCTGCAGCCGCGACGTGGTCAGCGCGCCCGTCGCCGGGTCGCGCAGCAGCGTCGTCACGCCGATCACGTTCTGCGGCTTCACGTTGTAGCCGTATTTCGGATCGGACAGCACGAGCCGCGCGAGCTCCTCGTGCGCGGCGGTCATCACGTACACCTCGATCCCGTTCTCGCGCAGCGCGTTGTACAGCTCCTGCATGCCGCGGAAGAAGCGCGGCGGGTTCGCGGTGCCGTCGACGACCTTGTCGCCCTGCCAGTAGCGGATCGGCACCGGCTTGCCGTCGGCGAGCATCGCGTCGACGTGGCGCTTCAGGTCGGCCAGCGACAGCCCCGCGAACGCCTGCGCGATCCACGGGTAGCAGACCAGGTCGTCGATCTCGCAGAGCCGGTAGTAGTAGCTCGTCAGCGATTCCTTGTAGTCGGCGGAATCCTTGAACGGGATCAGCTTCAGCGACGGATCGAGCGAGTCGCGCGTCAGCACGCCGCGGTTCTCGAGATACGGCAGCAGCGACTCCTCGAGGTCATAGCGATAGGTCGTGTTGTCGGCGTCGAACACCGCGTAGTCGCCGCGGTTCGCGTGCGCGGCGATCATCGCGTTCAGCGCCTTCGCGCTGTCCGCCGGCCAGTGCGACAGGTCCGCCGCGTGAGCGAACGACATGCACAACGACGCGGCAAGCGCGCTGAGAAGACGTCGGGACAGCTTGGGCATGGCGCCGCTCCTTTTATGACATTCTGGTGACGGATCGATGACAAGCGGCAGCATCGCGCGATTGTGGCGCGGGCATGCGGTGCGCAAGCGACGGGAAGTTGTTCGCGTGCGCCAGGACGGCAAACACGCGAGGCAGGCGCGCGGCCCGCGAATGCGGGTTCGGCATTGAAAGGCCGCCCGGGCGGACGGCCTGTGACTCAGCGATATTTCAGCGATGCGCGTTGATCGTATCGCGCGTCTTCTGCGCGGCGAGCGCGGCGGCTTCGGCGAAATCCTCGCCCTTGCTCGCGTACAGGATCGCGCGCGACGAGTTGATCATCATCCCGGTGCCGTCGGCGGTGCGGCCCGCGTTGACGGTCGCCTGCACGTCGCCGCCCTGCGCGCCGATGCCGGGGATCAGGAGCGGCATGTCGCCGACGATCCCGCGCACGATCTCGATCTCCTTCGGGAACGTCGCGCCGACCACGAGGCCGAGCTGGCCGTTCTTCGCATTCCACTTGTTCGCCGCGAGGTCGGCCACGACCTGGTACAGCGGCCGGCCACCCGTTTCGAGGAACTGCAGGTCCGACCCGCCCGGGTTCGACGTGCGGCACAGCACGATCACGCCCTTGCCTTCATGCTCGAAGTACGGCTCGACCGAGTCGTAGCCCATGTACGGGTTCACGGTGACCGCGTCCGCGCGATAGCGCTCGAACGCTTCGCGCGCGTACTGCTCGGCGGTGCTGCCGATGTCGCCGCGCTTCGCGTCGAGGATCACGGGCAGGCCCGGGTGCTGGAGGTGGATGTGCGCGATCAGCCGCTCGAGCTGATCTTCCGCGCGATGCGCGGCGAAGTACGCGATCTGCGGCTTGAACGCGCTCGCATACTGCGCGGTCGCGTCGACGATCTGCCGGCAGAATTCGAAGATCGCGTCGGGCTGGCCGTCGAACTGCACGGGAAAACGCGACGGCTCGGGATCGAGGCCGACGCACAGCAGCGAATTCGTGCGCTGCCACGCGGCGCGCAGCGATTCGATGAAAGTAAGCGGGGAAGACATGGCGGATACTCGCGGCAAACCGTTGGTAGACCGCGTATTTTACCCGCGTCGCCGGCGTCCTTCGCGCACGGCGGCGTCGACCCGTGCATCGGCCCGCTCGACGGTGAACGCGAAACGCCGCGTGAGCCGCTCGCCCGGCGCGAGCAGCGTCATCCCGTGCGCGGCCGCGCCGCCCGGCAGGTTCACCGCATTGATCGGATGATCGACCGGCTCGAAGCAGAAGAACGGCTCGCCGGGCGGCGTATAGAGCACGTACGCATCGGCGTCGGCCGCGATCGTCAGCAACAGCCCGCGGCGCGGCCAGCTCACCGTCGCGTGGCCGCCCCAGCCGGTGAACGCGTGATTGACGAGCGTCGCCGGCAACGGATACGCGACGCCGAACTGCCAGGCCGGCGGCACGCACACGTGCCGCACCGGCAGGAAATCCGCGCCCGACAGCCACAGGCCACCCGCGGCCGCGGCCAGCTCGGTCGCGTCGTCGCGCACCAGGAACGGGTGCAAGCCGAGCCCGAACGGCAGCCGTGCGCGCCCCACGTTCTCGATCGTCAGCGCGATCGACAGCGTCGTGTCGTCGAGCGCGAACGACTGGATCGCACGAAACGCGTACGGCGCGCCGCTCGCGCGATCGAGCGACAGCTGCAGCGTGGTGTCGGTCGCGTCGTCCACCTGCCACGGCGCGAGCCAGCCGTCGCCGTGGATCGGCAGCGGCTCGTCGCGGCGGTTGCGCGGCACCGCGACGCTGCGCCCGTCGCATTCGAAGCGGCCGTTGCCGATCCGGTTCGAATACGGCAGCAGCGGATAGCACGCGAGTGCGTTCGGGTCCGTCGCCGTCTCCGGGTGTTCGCAACGTCGGAACACCGGCACCAGCGCACCGTGGTCGCCGCGCCAGTCGAAGCGCGCGATGCCGCCGCCGAGGTGGGGCAGCACGTCGAGCCGCAGCGCCGCGTTCGACAGCGTGACGGCCGCCGCATGCGCGGCGCCGACACCCTGCGCGAACGTGGCGGTCTGCGGGCCGGCGCTGACCGGCTGCGCGGCGGCAGCCAGGCGCGCACGGCGCGACTGGCTCGTGGACGACGACGCTGCGCGCGAGGACGTGGCGGTCATGGTGAACTCCTTTGCTTCGTCGATGAAGCGATACGGATCGTCGCGCGGTGCCGCGCGAACACGGACATCGGCAATCAGGCCCAGCCGCCGTCGACCACCACGTCCTGCGCGGTGATCATCCGGCTGTCGTCGGCCGCGAGAAACAGCGCCATCCGGGCGAGATCGTCCGGCAGCAGCTCGGCGTCGATGCACTGGCCGGCCTTGATCGCCGCCCGGCCCGCGTCGTCGAGCCACAGCCTGCGCTGCTTGTCGGTCATCACCCAGCCGGGCACCAGCGAATTAACGCGGATCCCGAACGGGCCGAGATCGCGCGCGAGCCCGCGGGTGAGGCCCTGCACGGCCGCCTTCGCCATCACGTAGACGGGATAACCGCCGTTCTTCAGCATCCAGCTGATCGAGCCGAGATTGATGATCGCGCCGCCGCCGCGCTGCTTCATGTCGTCGATCACCGCCTGTGCGGCGAAGAACTGGTGGCGCAGGTTCACCGCGATGCCCGCGTCGAACGACGCAGGCGTCACGTCGCCGATCGCGTGGCGCGTGTCGTTCGCCGCGTTGTTCACGAGCACCGCGATCGCGCCGATCCGTGCGCGGATCGTGTCGATCGCATGGCGCAGCGCGTCGATGTCGGTGAGGTCGCACGGGAGGAACAGCGGCGCGTGACGTACGTCAGGCGCCTGCGCGAGGCTTTCCGCGAGCGCCTGGCCCGCCTGTGCGTCGAGATCGACGAACGCCACGCGCGCGCCCTGCCGCGCGAAGTGCTCGACGAACGCCGCGCCGATGCCGGTCGCGCCGCCCGTGATCAGCACCGCGCGATCCTCGAGGCTCGGGTAGCGCGCATAACGCGCGTCGCTCGCGGCGCGCGGATCCGGCGCGGAAGTTTCGATGGTCATGCGAATCGTCTCCGTGGAATCGGTCAGTCGCGTACGCCGCGGTTCTTCAGCTGGTCGAGCAGCACGGCCGCGAGCAGGATCGCGCCGCGCACCAGGTACTGGTAGAACGCGTCGATGTTCAGCAGGTTCATCACGTTCTCGACGGTGCCCATGATCAGCACGCCGATCACGACGCCCGAGATCGTCGCGCGGCCGCCCATCAGCGACACGCCGCCGAGCACGCACGCGGAGATCACGTTCAGCTCGAAGCCCTGCGCGGCGTTCGGCTGGCCCGACGTGATGCGCGATGCGAGGATCACGCCTGCGAGCGCCGTCACCGCGCCCTGGATCAGGAAGATGTACACGCGCGTGCGTTCGACGTTGATCCCCGCGAGACGCGACGCCTCGGGGTTGCCGCCGATCGCGAGCGTGTTGCGGCCGTACACGGTCTGGTTCAGCAGCACGCCGAACACGATGAAGCACAGCAGCGTGACCCAGATCGGCAGCGACACGCCGAAGAGCGTGAGCCCGCCGAGCGCGATGAAGGTATCCGACGACACGCCGACCGCCTGCCCCTTCGACACGATGAAGCCGAGCCCCCGCACGATTTCCATCGTCGCGAGCGTCGTGATCAGCGCGTTGATGCGCAGGTACGCAATCACCGCGCCGTTCACGAAGCCGATCGCGGCGCCTGCCGCGACCGCCGCGACGATCGCGACGAACGTGTTGTCGGTCGCGTTCAGCACCATCGCGCACAGCACGCCCGAGAATGCGACAGTCGAGCCGATCGACAGGTCGAAGTCGCGCGAGGCCAGACAGAACATCATCGTGCACGCGACCATCCCGATCTGCGAGATCGACAGCGCGAGGCCGAGCATGTTGTCGATCGAGAAGAAGTGATCGACCGTCAGCGACATCGTCAAGAACATCACCGCGAAGATCGCAATGAGGCTGTATTCGGTGAGGTGCTGCCACCACTTCTGGCGGTCGCTCTGCTGTGGAACCAGCGCGTCGGCCGACGGCTTCACGGCTGCGCTGGCGAGGTTTTCCCTGACTTGCATGGTTGTGTCTCCTGCTCCTGCGTCGCGCGGCCCGCGCCGCGCGTGATCGATTCGAATGTCCTGCGTCGCCCGCGGCGACCTCACACTGCGTCAGCCGCCTCGACGACGCTCGTCTGCGGCAGCGCGAGGCTCAGCACCGCATGCTCGTTCGCCCGTTCGCGCGGCAGCTCGCCTGCGATCCGCCCTTCGCGCATCACGACGATGCGGTCGGACACGCCGAGCACTTCCGGCAGCTCCGACGACACCATCACGATCGCGCAGCCGCGCTCCGCGAGCCGGTAGATCACGTCGTAGATCTCGTGCTTCGCACCGACGTCGATGCCGCGCGTCGGCTCGTCGAGGATCACGACCTTCAGGTCGGGCTCCGCGAGCCAGCGCGACAGGATCGCCTTCTGCTGGTTGCCGCCCGACAGGAAGCGGATCTTCTGCCGCCGGTTCGGCGTCTTGATCTTCAGCCGCTGGATGAAGCGGTCGGCCGTTTCGCTTTCGGTCTTGCGGTCGATGAACAGGCCCGCGCGCAGCGAATGACGGCGGCAGCTGATGTTGATGTTCTCCGCGACCGACGCCATCGCGATGATCCCTTCCTCCTTGCGGTCTTCCGGACACAGCACGATGCCGTGACGGATCGCGTCGCCGGTGCGCTTCACGTCGATACGCCGGCCGTCGAGCGTCAGCGTGCCCGCGCGCCGGCGGTCGGCGCCGTACACGAGCCGCATCAGTTCGCTGCGGCCCGCGCCGACGAGGCCGAAGAACCCGACGATCTCGCCCGCGCGCACCGAGAAGCTCGCGGGTTCGCGCAGCGCCGGGCCATCGACGCCTTCGGCCGACAACCGCACGTCGCCGAGCGCGCGCGGCGCGTAATGGTAGATATCCGAAATTTCACGCCCGACCATCTCGGCGACCAGCCGCTCGCGCGGCACGTCGGCGAGCGATTCGTGCGACGCGATCTTGCGCCCGTCGCGAAAGATCGTGCACGCATCGCACAGCCGGTAGATCTCGTCCATCCGGTGCGAGATGTAGATCAGCGCGCGGCCCTGCGCGCGCAGGTCGTCGACGAGCTTGAACAGCACCTCGGTCTCGCGATGCGACAGCGAGCTCGTCGGCTCGTCGAGCGCGATCACGCGCGCATTGCGCATCAGCGCCTTGCAGATCTCGACCATCTGCCGCTGCGCGATCGACAGCCGGCCGAGCTTCGCATCCGGATCGAGATCGACGCCCATCGCCGCGAGCCGCTCGCGCACGTGGCGCTTCGCCTCGCCCTTCCTCACCCAGCCGAGCGCATTCGGCAGGCGGCCGAGCAGCAGGTTCTCCGCGACCGTCAGGTCCGGCACGTACTGCAGCTCCTGGTGAATCACCGCGATGCCGGCCGCGATCGACGCGGCCGCACTCGAGAAATGCACGGGCTGGCCGTCGACCAGCACGCTGCCCGCATCGGGCTGGTATTCGCCGCCGAGAATCTTCAGCAGCGTCGACTTGCCCGCGCCGTTCTCGCCCATCAGGCCATGCACCTCGCCCGCGTGCACGTCGAACGAGATGCCGTCGAGTGCGCGCACGCCGGGAAATACCTTGCCGATATTGTCAAAACGCAGTGCCGCTGACACGTCGTCTCCCTACTTGCAGATCCATCGATCGCCGGCCGCCGCATCACCGCGGCGGCCGGCGTGCCGCTTACTTCGAGGCAAGCCCCATCTCCTCGCGTACCTTCGACACGTTGTCGCGCGTCGCGAGCATGCCGGTGGTCAGCGTGAGCGGCGCCGGCGCCTTGCCCTGCGTGATCCACGTGTACATCAGCTCGGAGGTTTCCTCGCCGTGGCGCTTCGGGCTGATGATCACGGTGCCGTAGAAGCCCGTCGGCTGCGGCTTCTTGAACTCGTTCAACGCCGAATCGGAACCGCCGATGCCGATGCCGATCATGTTGTCCGCCTTGAAGCCGCGCCCTTCGGCCGCGCGCACCGCGCCGAGCACGGCCTCGTCGTTCAGGCCGTAGGCGACCCAGTGCTTGAACTGCGGGTTCTTGGTGAGCGCGATGTTCGCCGCGTTGAACGCGTTCTCGGTATCGGTCTTCGCCTGCGGCGCCGCGATCACGTTCGCCTTCGGAAAGCCCGCGGCCACCAGCGCATCGGTCGCGCCGCTCGTGCGGTCGTGCGCGGTCGGCAGTTGCTCGTAGGTGATGTCGATCGCGCCGACGTCCTTCATGTTCCAGCCGCGCTTCTTGATCTCGGCCGCGATGCCGTCGCCGACCTGCTTGCCGATGTTGTACGCGGAGATCCCCATGTGCGGCACCGCCTCGATCGGCTTGCCCGCGCCGTCGACGAGGCGGTCGTCGACCGTCATCATCTTCAGGTTGTGCGACTTCGCCTTCGCGACGATGCCCGGCCCGAGCTTCACGTCGGGCGTGCAGATGATGAAGCCCTGCGCCTTCTGCGCGGACAGGTTGTCGATCGCGCTCATCACCTTCTCGCCCGACGGCGCACCGATCTTCACGAGCGTGAAGCCCTTGTCCTTCGCGGCGATCTCGGCGAACTTCCATTCGTCCTGGAACCACGGCTCTTCCGGCTGCTTCACGAGGAAGCCGATCTTGACCGGGTCGGCCGCGTGCGCCACCGGGCTTCCCATCACCACCGCGGCCGCGGCGGCCAGCGTTACGAACGTTCTGCGTTTCATCTCCAGTGTCTCCTTGTCTTCATCGAACGGAATGCAGCCGCTTGTTGGTTTCGACGCAGCGTGCGCGCGGCCGTCGCACGTGCGGTCTGTCGAATCGTTGCGTCAGTCGTGGTACAGCGCCGCGCGCCCGCCGTCGACGGTGATGCACGCGGCATTGATGAACGGCGCCTCGTCGGACGCGAGGAACACGGCCGTCATCGCGACTTCCTCCGGTTTGCCGATCCGCTTCATCGGCTGCAGCGCGAGCGTCCCGGCGCGCGCCGCGGCCGGGTCGGCCTGCGCATCCCACCAGTCGCGCGTGAGCTGCGTCTCGATGTAGCCGGGCGCGATCGCGTTCACGCGCACGTTGCGCGCCGCGTATTCGATGCCGAGCGCACGCGTGAGGCCCAGCACGCCGTGTTTCGCGACCGGGTACGGAAAGCAGCCCGGGATGATCCGGAACGCATGCGTCGACGCGATGTTGACGATGCTGCCGCGGCCGCGCTCGACCATGCCCGGCAGCGCCGCGCGGCAGCCGTGCCACACGCCGTCGAGGTCGACCGCGAAGCAGCGGCGCCAGTCGTCGTCCGTCATCGTCAGCGGATCGGCGAACACGTTGATGCCCGCGTTGTTCACCAGCACGTCGAGCGGGCCGAAAGCCGCTTCGGTCTGCGCGAGCGCGTCGCGTACCGAGTCCTGCCGCGCGACGTCCGCATGCAGCGCCAGCACGCGCGCGCCGTCGATGTCGTCGGTGATCGCCGCGGCCGTGCGCTGCGCCTGCGCGAAGTCGAGGTCGACGAGCGCGACGGCCGCGCCCTCGCGCGCGAACGCCTGCGCGATCGCGGCGCCGATCCCGCGGCCCGCGCCCGTCACCATCGCGACCTTGCCCGCGAGGCGTTCCATCATGCGGCTCCGCCGCGCGCCGCGCGCAGGCCGGCCTGGAACGCGCGTGCGTTCGCCGCGGTCGTGTCCGCCGACTGGCCGGGCCGGTACAGCGCCGAACCCAGGCCGAAGCCGTTGGCGCCTGCCGCGAGGAACGGCTGCATGTTGTCCGGCGTAATCCCGCCGACCGGAAGCAGCGGCACCGCGCGGTCGATCACCGCGCGCCACGCCTTCACGACGGGTACGCCGAGCTGCTCGGCCGGGAACATCTTCAGCACGTCGGCGCCGTTCGCGAGCGCGGCGAACGCCTCGGTCGGCGTCGCGACGCCCGGTGCGCTCGCGAGCCCGCGCTCGCGTGCGCGGCGGATCACCGCCGCGTCGCTGTGCGGCATCACGATCAGCGTGCCGCCCGCGTCCTGCACGCGGTCGACGAATTCGGCGCGCAGCACGGTGCCCGCGCCGACGATCATGTCGTCGGGCAGCGCGCGGCGCAGCGCCGCGATGCTGCCGAACGGATCGGGCGAGTTCAGCGGCACCTCGACGATCCGGAAGCCGGCTTCATGCAGCGCAAGGCCGTGGTCGACAGCTTCCGCGGGCGCGATGCCGCGCATGATCGCGATCAGCGGGCACGCGTCGAACGCGCGCATCAGCGCGGCGTGCGGCGTGTACGGCGCGGGCAGCGTAAGGTCGGACGACATTGGCGGTTCCTCTTCAATCGGTTCATTGGTCGGCGCAGACGGGTTCGCCATCCGCGCGCACGAGTCCGGCACGCGACGCGATCCACCACAAGCCGCGCTCGGTCGCCTGTGCGACGACGCGTGCATGCGTGCAGCCGAATACGCTCAGCGCGTCGACGTAGCGCGCGCACAATCCGTCGTCGCCGATCAGCAGCAGCGGCTGGTTCGCGAGCGCGACCCCGCGCTCCGCGAGCATCGCGTCGAGCGCGTTCAGCTCATGGCCGATCAGCAGCCCGGACAGATAGTCGCCCTGCGCATCGGGCGCGAGCCGGTCGGTCAGGCCGAGCGTGCGCGTGCTGAAGATCGTCGCGAGCAGCCCCGCGCGCTGCGCGCCGCGGGCCACCGCGACACCGCGCGCGAACGCCGCGCGGTCGGGCGACGCGCTCGCGCGCATCGTGCGGCCGAGGATCGTGTGATCGCGCAGCGCCGCGAACAGCTCGCCCGTCATGAAAGTCTGGAAGCGCTCGATGAGCCCGTCCTTCACCCATGCCCACTTCGCATGCGTGCCCGGCAAGCCGATCAGTACCCCTGAACGATCGGCATCAAGCATGGGATCGTTCGCGAGTGCGCCGAATATCTGCGTTTCTTCGCCGCGCATCACATCGGGCAATTCGCCCGTCGCGATCACGCCCGGCACGATCGACACAGTCGTGCCGCGCGCCGTCGTCACCGTGACGAGCCCCGCGACGAGCGCGTCGGCGCCGGCCGGCACCGCTACGTACGGCGCCTCGCGCCAGCCCTGCGCGCTGCCGACCATCCCGGCCGCCAGCACCGGCACGCCCGGCGCGCGGTCGAGCCAGTCGCCGCATGCTTCCTCGAACACGACGTCGAAGGCACGCGCGCCGCCGGCCGGCACGTGCATCACGCCTGCCGCGCGGCTGCGCGTGTCGAGCAGCGCGCCGTGCGCGTCGAACAGATACGCGCGCAGCGACGTCGTGCCCCAGTCGAGCGCGATCAGCGACGGGGCGGCGGAGTTGGCGTCCGGAGCGGTCCGGGTCGAATGGGTCATCGTTTGATCCTGCGGGTACCCTGCGGCGGGCTCCAGCCCAGTTCCGCGGAAATGGCTCGCGCTTCGCGCTGCACGAGCGGAATCAGTTCGTCCATCCGGTCGTGCGGCATGTACGGGATCGTGCTCGCGACCGATACGGCGGCGACGATCGCACCCGACGCGTCGCGGATCGGCGCGGCCACGCAGCGGATCGACGCTTCGTTTTCCTCGAGGTCGAACGTGTAGCCACCGGCCGCGTAATGCGCCATGCGCTGCAGGAACGCGCTCGTCTCGGGCCGGTTGTCCGGCTTGAAATTGACGCCGGCCAGCGCGCGCCGCGCGGCTTCGAACAGCGAGCGCCACCGGTCCGGATCGAGGTCGAGCATCATCGCCTTGCCGATGCCGGTCGACGCGAGCGGCATCCGGTGGCCGACGCGCGAACGCATCTCGAGGCCGCGCGTGCCGGGAATCTTGTCGATGTACAGCACGTCGTCGCCGTCGCGCACGCCGAGGTGGATCGTGTCGAGCGTCGCTTCGGCGAGCGCCTCGAGGTGCGGCCGTGCAACCGCCGTGAGCGGCATCTGCTCGAGCGCGATCGTGCCGAGTTCGATCAGCTTCGGGCCGAGCAGGTAGCCGCCCTGCACCTGGCGCAGGTAGCGCGCCTGCACGAGGCTGCTGACGAGACGGTGCGTCGTGCTGCGCGTCGTGCCGAGCGCGGCGCCGATCGCACGCATGTCGCGCGCGCCGTTCGCGATCGCTTCGAGGATCGCGAGGCCGCGCAGCAGCGTCTGCGTGCCGGCCTGCTGCGCGGCGAGGTCGAGCGGCGTGCTGGTCGCGCCGATGCTGTCGGTCAGCGGCGCATCGTCCGGCGTCGCGCGCCGGGCGTCGAGAGCAAGGGTATCGGGCATCTTGGTCATGGAACGGGCTTCTTCAGCGGAATCGGTCTAGCCGCTGTCGCGAGGCCGGAACGAAGTCCGGCGTAGCGGCAACGCGGCGGTCGATGCACCGAGGAAAGCGCCCGGCGAACGTCATGGAAGGTGTCTCCGTGTGCGTCGGGCGCCGCGCGATGCGTGGGTCCGAAGCTGTCGATGTGCTTCGGATTGTAGGAGCGCACGCACTCGCCTCCAATATTTGAGTGCGTTGTCCAGATAATGAGAAATGCGACGGAAGCCGCGGCATTCGGCGCGGAACCGCCGCGCCATGCGCACGGGGGCGGAACCCGACACGTTGCGGGTCCCGCCCCCGTTATCCGCGCGCGGCGCGCTTACTGCTGGTTCGTGCTGCGCGCCTGCATGTAGCGCTGCACGTCGGAGAACGACACGCGGCCGCTACCGTTCGCGTCGATCTGCCGGAAGTGGTTCGCGACGTAGCCGAGGCCGGCCGCGCGCGCCTGCGCTTCGGTGATCGAGCCGGTGTTCTGCGTGTCGGCCGCGCCGAACTGCCGCGCGAGCTTGCGCACCACCTGCGCGTGCAGCGCGGCGCCCGTCGTCTGCGTGCCGGCGGTCGGCTTGCGCGCGGCCGGCGGCACGTACGGATCGCCAAGCTGCGCCTGGCGCGCGCGCGCCGGGGTGGCGGCGTCGCTCGCCTGCGCGAACGCGGACACCGATGCGGATGCTGCAACGCCGGCGCATGCGAGCGCCGCGGCAACGACGATGAAACGTTTCTTCATGTCAGGCTCCAGTCTGGAATGAGGTCGTCGACGGCCGGCGAACGGCGCCGCCGCGGGCGCGCGTCGCCAGGCCCGCACATCGCATCAGTGCGCGGCCGCGTTGTAGAAAGTCACGAGGTCGGCTTTCTCCTGCGGACGCGACGTATCGTCGAGATAGACCATGTGTCCACCCTGATAGTCCTTGATCGTCAGGTTCGGTTGCGTGCCGAGCCGCGCGAGGTCGAGCTCGGTCTGGTAGAACGGCGTCGCGATGTCGTGATACCCGTTCAGCGACAGCACCTTCAGCGACGGATTCAGCGTCAGCGCAGCCGCGAGATCGGGAATCGTGTCGGGCATCGCGAGGCCGTCGTGCGTCCAGTCCCAGGTCTCGATCGCATTGCTGCTGAGCGAATACGCCGACTGCGCGCTGTACTTCAACACGTTCGGCAGGTAGCTGCCGATCGTGTCGGTGAACGGCTTCGTGATGAACGTGCTCGACGGGTCCCCGTCCGCCGCGAGCGGGCTCGACGACGGCACGTTCACGCGTGCGTCGTAGCGGCCGATCAGCGTGCCCGGGATCAGCGCCACCTGGAAGCTGTTGTCGAAGAAGGTCGGGACCACGTTGAAGTCAGCATTCCACAGCGACTGCTTCACGCCGGTCGAATTCACCATCGTCGTGACGAGCGCAGGCGGAGGCGGCGTGTGGCTCGCGAGATAGGCGTTCACGGCGGGCGTGTAGCTGCCGGCCGTCAACTGGCGCATCTGGTCCGCGTACTGCGGCAGGCTCGACGGGTTCGGATTGTCGAGCTGGTAGTACGCGCCGACGGTGCCGTAGGACGGCACGAAGCCCGCGCAGCTCACCGGGCTCGCCCCGTTGTTCGAGTTGCCGACATAGTCGCTCGCCATGTCGCAGTTCGCGTTGTAGTTCAGGATCGACGACTGCAGCACGATGCCGTCGAGCTTCACGCCGGCCGTCTCGAGCAGGTTCGCGAGCACGTCGGTGCGCGGCGTGCCGTACGACTCGCCGAACAGGTATTTCGGCGAATCGTTGCGCCGGTTCACGGCGATATAGCGCGTCACGAAGTCGCGGAACGCGCCGCCGTCCTGGTCGACACCCCAGAACGTCTGGTTCGTGTTCGGCGCGATCGCCTCCGAGAAACCGGTGCCGATCGCATCGACGAACACGAGGTCGGTCGTGTCGAGCAGGCTTTCCGCGTTGTCGACGAACGGGAACGTCGAGGCATTCGCGTTCGGGTCGCCCGTCTGGATCCGCTTCGGACCGAACGAGCCGAGATGCAGCCACACCGATGCGGAACCGGGGCCGCCGTTGTACAGGAACGTGACGGGCCGCTTCGCCGCGGGCTGGTTGTCCGCGGTGTACGCGATGTAGAAGAACGAGGCTTCGGGCGCGCCCGTCTGCGGATTGCGCGCGACGAGATGGCCGGCGGTGGCCGTGTAGCGAATCGTCTTGCCGTTCAGCGTGATCTGGTGATGGGTGACGGCGGCCTTTTCGACCGCGGCGGACGCGTCGAGCGACGCGGTCGCGCTCGATGAATAACTGTTGGGATCGTTGTACGGCCTGTCCACCTGAGCGGCGGGATCGGCTGAATTGTCGGTACCTGCTGCCGAGGACGGGGTCACGTCGTCGTTGCAGGCCGTCAGAATCAGCGAAGAGAACACAACTCCCAACCACAGCTTCGCTTTGCTCGCTGGCATCGTTGCTTTCCTTCTCTCGAATGTTTTTTTGTGTCGAGCAGCCGGGTGAGCCGCCCCCCGCCTCGATTGCGGCCGATAAGCCGAGGCGCCGGCCAATATACGCGAGCGGGTCGGCTTTGAAAAATTTGGAAATATTCGATCGGCGGGCGGTGCAGTGCACACCTTTCAGGAATGCTTCGATTCGCGAACCGTCGCTTTTCAGTCGCCTTTCGATTGCTTTCGTGTTTACTCCGGAGCACTAAAAATCACACGGATTTCGTGCCATATCGGCAAACAAAATTCCGCGCGTGCGAGCATTGCTCAGCAAAGCGAAATAGATGAATTCGTCTAATGGATGCGGCCCGAAATGCGGGCATCACGAATGCGCTGCAGTGCACCAATGGCGCAGCGGCGACGGAACGGACAATGCGACGGCGCGGGTGCGCCGCTCACTGCGATTGCGGAAGTTCGGCCGCGCCCATCCGGCGGGCAATGACGGCCGCGCGCTGCGCCTGGTAGGCCGAGCCGCGGTGCGCGTCGAACCAGCGCGGCTTGGGCAGCATCACCGCGAGGCGCGCCGACTGCCACGCGCCGAGCCGGCTCGCGGGAATCTTGTAGTAATAACGGGCGGCGGCCTCGGCGCCGTACACGCCGCGGCCCCATTCGACCGAATTCAGGTAGATCTCGAAGATCCGCTCCTTGTCGAGCACCGTCTCGAGCATCCACGTGATGATCAGCTCCTGCCCCTTGCGGATGTAGCTCTTCTCGCGCGACAGGAACAGGTTGCGCGCGAGCTGCTGGGTGATCGTCGAACCGCCCGCGACGATCCGGCCGCGCGCCTTGTTCTTCTCCCATGCCTGCAGGATCGCGTCGACGTCGTAGCCGTTGTTGGTCGCGAAGGTCGAATCCTCCGACGCGATCAGCGCGCGCTTCAGGTTGCGCGAGATCTGGTCGTATGGCACCCACTGATGCTGGATCCGCGCGGGCGGGTTGTCGCGCGACAGCCACCATGCGTCGGTCCGCATGAACGCGGTCGAGCCGGGATTGATGAACGACCACGCGGCGATCTGCACGAGATAGAACAGCTGCGTCGCGAGCCATGCGCCCGCGAACACCGAACCCGCATAGACGAGCCAGCGCGTCGCGCCGACCGTGCGCGTGCGCTGCGTGCCGCTGACCGCCACCACGTGCCGCGCCCTGCTCAGGCCGCCGCGAGCGCCTGGCGCAGCGCGGCCAGCACCGGTGCGCCGTCCGGCCGCACGCCGCGCCAGATGAAGAACGATTCGGCCGCCTGCTCGACCAGCATCCCGAGCCCGTCGGCCGTGCGCGCGCCGAGCGACGCCGCATGCTGCATGAACACCGTCGGCTGCGCGCCGTACATCATGTCGTACGCGAGCGTGCCCGCGCCGAACGCGGCCGCGTCGCACGCCGGCAGCGCCGCATCGAGGCTGCCTGCCGTCGCGTTGACGATCACGTCGTACGGCTCGGGCCGCACGGCGTCCGGGCCGCCGCCCGACAGTACGCAGCCCGCATCGTGCGCGGCCTGCGTGAACTGGCCGACGAGCGCCTCGGCCTTGCTCGCGGTGCGGTTCACGATCGTGATCGACAGCGGCGCGCGCTCGAGCATCGGCAGCACGACGCCACGCGCCGCGCCGCCCGCGCCGAGCAGCAGGATGCGCGTGCCCGCGAGCGACACGCCGAGATTCGATTCGATGTCGCGCACGAGGCCGACGCCGTCCGTGTTGTCGCCGTAGATGCCGCCGTCGGCATCGATGCGCAGCGTGTTCACCGCGCCCGCCGCCGCCGCGCGCGGCGACAGCGTGTCGGCGAGCGCGTGCGCGTCGAGCTTGAACGGCACCGTCACGTTCGCACCGCGTCCGCCTTCGGCGATGAACGCGCGCACGGCGGCCTCGAAGCCGTCGACCGGCGCGAGCCGGTGTTCGTAGACGATCGCCTCGCCCGTCTGCGCGGCGAACTGCGCGTGGATGAACGGCGACTTGCTGTGCGCCACCGGGTTGCCGAACACCACATAGCGGTCGGCGCCGCTCGTCGACGCGGCTGCGTTCACGATGCGCGCCCCTCTTCGCTTGCCGCGCTTTCCTGGCCGTTGGCGGTCGCGGCCTCGTCGCCCGCGGCCGTCGCGCCGTCCGCTTCGGCCAGTGCTTCGGCCTCGGCTTGCGCCGACGCGTCCTGCGCATCGACCAGCGTGTCGTCGCCGCCCTCGTTCTCGTCTTCGTCGTCGGCCGCGTCGCCGCTCGTCACGGTCGGCGCGTCGAGCACGTTAAGCAGCCGCACCGACGCCTCGATCGTCAGCTCGTCGAGCGACATCACGTCGAGCAGCACGCGCGTGCCGCGCGCATGCACGCCGAGCCCCGGCACGTGCAGCAGCAGCGGAATTTCCTCGAGGCGCACCAGGTCGCCCTTCACGACGCTCGCGACGACCTGCTTCTTCTGCTCCTGCGCGAGCCAGCGCAGGCACCAGAAGTACTCCATCCGGCGCTGGTAGTCGGCGTACGCGGTATAGGTGTCGTCGAAGCCCTGCACGACCGCGTACAGGTCGGCGTCCTTCGGCTTGAACGGCGCGGCGAGCTTCGCGGTGACGCCGTGCTGCACGCATGCCAGCAGTTGCCACTGGTTCACGAGGTCGACGTAACGGCGCAGCGGCGACGTGCTCCACGCGTATTGCGCGACACCGAGGCCTTCGTGCGGCGCGGCCGTCGTCTGCATCCGCGTGCGCTTCGGGCCCGGCGCGCCGAAGCCGCGCTGCGAGCGATAGATGCCGGGCACCGTGTGATCGTGCAGGAACGCGCCCCACGTCGAGTTCGCGAGGATCGCGAGCTCCGACACGATCAGGTCGAGCGGCGAGCCGCGGCGGCGCGGCGTGATCGTCACGTGCTCGCCTTCGACGTAGAAGTTGTAGTCGGTGTTGCGCTGCACTTCGCGCTTCAGGCCGTAGCCCGCGCGCGCGACCTGGCGCTTCTCGAACAGCGCCTGCGCGAGCGGCCACAGCACGGCGATGTCGTCCTTGTGCGGATAGTCGCCGGTGCCGGCGGCGAGCGTCTCTTCGTTGACGAGCTCGTCGAGCGTGTTGTGGCGCAGGTTGTTCTTCACGAACACCAGTTCGGCGCGCGTCTCGTTCGCGACGATCTCCTGCGTCTCGCGGTTGACGATGATGTACAGCGACAGCGCCGGGCGGTAGTCGCCTTCCTTCAGCGTGAACACGTCGACCACGTCGTCCGGCAGCATCGTGATCTTGTCGCCCGGCATGTAGACGGTCGACAGGCGCGCGCGCGCGATCGCGTCGACCGCGTCGCCGCGCACGATGCCGAGCGCCGGCGCCGCGATGTGCACGCCGATCCGCACGCGACCGTCGGACAGGTGCTCGACCGAAAACGCGTCGTCGATTTCGGTCGTCGTGATGTCGTCGATCGAGAACGCCTCGACGTCCGCGCGCGGCAGGTCGTCCGGCAGCGGGCCGACCGTGACGGCCGGGAAGCCGGTGCCGTGCGGGAAGAATTCCGCGAGGAAGCGCGCCTCGTGCAGCGCACGCGGCGACGCGATGCCGCCGCAGTCGAGCATCAGCCGCGCCGGCGACACGCCGCGCGCGCCGGCCGCCGCTTCCATCGCCTTGTATTCGATCGCGTTCTTGTCCGGCCGCGTCAGCAGCCCGAGCACCTTGCCCGCGAACGCTTCCGGCAGCTTGCCGGCCTTCAGCTCCTCTTCGTACTGCGCCTGGACGAGCGCCTGCTGGCGCTTGCGCTCGAGCGACGCGAGCGCCATCTTGAGCTGCTCTTCCGGCGCGCGCTGATACTGGCCGCGCCCCTTGCGGCGGAAGTAGACGGGCGAGCCGTGCAGCCGCAGCACCAGCGCCGCGCGCTCGACCGGACCGTAGGTCGCGCCGAAGTATTCCGCGGCCAGCGCCGTATACGCGAATTCGTCGGCCGGCGCGCATTCCCACAGGAAATCCAGGTCGATCTGCTGCGCGGCCGTGTCGGCTTCCTGCATCAGCTCGCTCGCGGCCGGCTTCTCGAATTCGATCAGCACGTCTTTCGCGCGCACCTTCGCCCGCCGCCCGCCGGGCAACTCGACCTGAAACGCGTCGCCCTGGCGCGACAGCACGCTGCCCGCCTTGAAACTGCCCGATTCCTCGAAGAAAACGTTCACTCAGTACTCTCGTTCAGACTGCCGGGCGCCGCATCGACGGCGCCGCATGATGATGGGAATTCGATCGGCATGACGCCGGGTTCATGACGTTCGGTCGTCGCAAAAAGCGAGAACGTCGTCGACATAGTCGGCAAATTCGCTGATTCCGTGGTCGCTGCCTTCGATCACGCGCGTTTTCGCGCCCGGGTAGTGGGCGAGCATCTCGCGGTAGTCCAGCACTTCGTCGCCCGTCGCCGCGAACAGATAGTAGCGTTCGGGCCGCGAAATCGCCGGCACGCGCAGCGCATCGAGCTCCTGCAGGTGATGGCGTTCGACGACGATCGAGCCGCCGCCGTGCCACAGCGGCTGTTCGCCCAGATGCTGCTCGAGGTCGCGCTGCGGCACGATCGCCGGATTCAGCAGCACCGCCTTCCAGCCGTGCTTTTCGGCGAGCCAGGTCGCGTAGTAGCCGCCGAGCGAGCTGCCGATCACCGTCACGTCGCGCACCCCGGCCACCGCGGCTTCCGCGACGGCGATCGCCTCGAGCGGCGACACCGACAGCGACGGACAGCGCCATTCGGGCGTGCGGCCGAGCTCGGCCATGCGCGCGGCGAGGAGGCGCGACTTCTGCGACTCCGGCGACGACCGGAACCCGTGCAGGTACAGGATCACGCGCGGCTCCCGAGCGCGTCGAGCAGCTTCTGGTGCACGCCGCCGAAGCCGCCGTTGCTCATCACGAGTACGTGGTCGCCCGGGCGCGCGGCCTCGACGACCGACTTCACCAGGAGATGGAGATCGTCGAACGCGCGGGCCTTGTCGCCGAGCGGCGCGAGCGCGTCGCCGAGATTCCAGCCGAGCGCGTCGCGCCCGGTCGGCGCGCCGTAGCCGAACACCAGGTCGGCGTCGGCGAGACTGGCCGGCAGTTGCGCCTTCATCACGCCGAGCTTCATCGTGTTCGAACGCGGCTCGAGCACAGCGAGAATACGGGAGTTTTGGCGGCCGACGCGTGCACGAAGGCCGGCGATCGTGGTTTCGATCGCGGTCGGATGGTGCGCGAAGTCGTCGTAGACGGTTACCCCATCCACGCTGCCGCGCACTTCCATGCGCCGCTTCACGTTGCGAAACGATGCGAGCGATTCGGCCGCCTGCGCGGGCGGCACGCCGACGTGGCGGGCGGCCGCGATCGCCGCGAGCGCGTTCATCCGGTTGTGGTCGCCCTGCACCTGCCACGCGACCTCACCGACACGCTCGGCCTGCGAATACACGGCGAAGCGTTCGTCGACCGGCACGCCGTCCTCGGCCGGCAGCGCCTGCCAGCCGCCATCGACGCCGAAGCGCTCGACCTCGCTCCAGCAGCCGCGCGCGAGCACGCGCTCCAGCGCGTCCGAACGGCCGTTGGTCACGATCCGGCCGACGCCCGGCACGGTGCGCACGAGATGATGGAATTGCGTTTCGATCGCGGCGAGATCCGGGAAGATGTCGGCGTGATCGAATTCGAGATTGTTGAGCACCGCGGTGCGCGGCCGGTAATGGACGAACTTCGAGCGCTTGTCGAAGAACGCCGTGTCGTATTCGTCGGCCTCGATCACGAAGAAACTCGAATCGGTCAGCCGCGCCGATACGCCGAAGTTCAGCGGCACGCCGCCGATCAGGAAGCCCGGGTTCAGGCCGGCATCTTCCAGCAGCCACGCGAGCATCGACGACGTGGTCGTCTTGCCGTGCGTGCCCGCGACCGCCAGCACCCACTTGCCTGCCAGCACGTGTTCGCCGAGCCATTGCGGGCCGGATACATAAGGCAGGCCGCGATCGAGGATCGCCTCCATCAGCGGGTTGCCGCGCGTGACGACGTTGCCGATCACGAACAGGTCGGGCTTCAGGTCGATCTGCTCGGCGCCGTAGCCCTCGATCAGCGTGATGCCCTGCGCCTCGAGCTGCGTGCTCATCGGCGGATAGACGCCCGCGTCGCAACCCGTCACCGTGTGGCCGGCCTCGCGCGCGAGCACGGCGAGACCGCCCATGAAGGTGCCGCAGATGCCAAGAATGTGGATGTGCATAGATGAATGCTTTCGCGCCGCCGGGCGCCGTCGATTCGGAAAGATGGTCTGCGGCACGCCGGACAGGCCGCCCGGCCAACGACTTTCGCCGCGACACAAAGACCGTCATTGTAACTGACGGCCCGCCGTGCCCGGCGGCCCGAACGACGGATCCGGATGCCGCGCGGCACGGCAGGCGACGCGCGGCCGCACCGCGTTCGGCCGCCGCGCGATCGAGTATGATTGCCGGATCATGTCTCGCAAACCTCTTGTCGACCCGCGGCGCGCCCGCGAGGAAATCGCCCAGTCCGCCGCCCGCCTGATCGCGGAGGACGGCCTCGATTACGCCAGCGCGAAACGCAAGGCCGCGCGCCAGCTGTTCGGCGATACGCGCGTTGCCGGCGAATGGCTGCCGGATAACGACCTGATCGAGGAAGAACTGCGCGAGTACCTCGCCCTGTTCCAGAGCGACACGCAGCCGGACGAACTGCGCCGCCTGCGCGAGATCGCGCTCGACTGGATGCGCCGGCTCGCCGAGTTCAATCCGTATGTGACGGGCGCGGTGCTGAACGGCACCGCGAACGGGCATTCGGACATCCATTTGCAGATCTTCACCGACAACCCGAAGGACGTCGCGATCTACCTGCTGAACCAGAACGTTCAGTACGACGTGTCCGAGACGCGGCATTTCGCCGGTCGCGCCGACGTCGAGACGCTCAGCTTCCTGTGGCGCCCGCGGCGCGACGTGGACGCGATCGGCATTCATGTCGCGCTCTACGCGAGCGACGACCTGCGCGGCGCGGTCAAGGCCGACGCGCGCGGCCGGGTCGCCCGCGCGGATGCCGTCGCATTGCGTGCGCTCGTCGAAGCCAGCAACGCCCCTTCCGAACCGGAATGATTCAACGATGATGAAACGCATGTTGCCGCTCGCGGTGGTCGCGGCTGCCGCCGTCGCCGGCGGGCTCGCCGCCGGCCACTGGTTCCGCGGCGGCAGCGCCGATGACGGCGTCGCCGTCGCCGCGCCCGCTGCGCAGGGCAGCCCGGTCGACCAGCTGTGGGCCGCGTCGCTGACCGGCGTCGACGGCAAGCCGGCGTCGCTCGCCTCCTTCAAGGGCCAGAAGGTCGTGGTCAATTTCTGGGCGTCGTGGTGCGGCCCGTGCGTCGAGGAGATGCCGGAGCTCGTCGCGCTGTCGCACCAATACAAGCAGAAAGGCATCCGCTTCATCGGGATCGGCGTCGATTCCGACCAGAACGTGAAGAACTTTCTGCAGAAGGTGAAGGTCGACTATCCGGTTTTCGTCAGCGGTTATGCGGGCGCCGATCTGGCCCGTAATTTTGGAAATACCGCGGGCGCGCTGCCGTTTACGGTCGTCATCGACGAAACCGGCAAGATTCGCGAGACAAAATTAGGACAAATCCAACCGGCCGAGCTGAAAAAGACCCTCGACGCGTTGTGATCGCCCTGAACGGCGGCCAGCACGTTGGCGGCGATTTGTACGTCGATCGCCGCAATTTCACGTGAATTCGCTGATACTTTGCAGCCGCACCGGTAATTCTTGCAGGTCCGGCGCGCTCGGCCGTTCGGCAAAACTAGACAAATTTCTCTAAATAGCGCTAAAGTTCGCGCAATTCCGCAGAAATAGAAGCGACCATGACACGATTGCTGGTGCTGCACGGCCCCAACCTGAACCTTCTCGGCACCCGGGAACCGGAGGTGTACGGCCGCGTCACGCTCGCGCAGATCGATCAGGCGCTTGCCGCGCGAGCCCAGGAAGCCGGCGCCGAACTGTCGTCGTTCCAGAGCAACCATGAAGGCGCGCTCGTCGACCGCATTCAGGCCGCGCGGGAGGAACAGACCGATTTCATCCTGATCAATCCCGCCGCGTATACGCACACGAGCGTCGCGATCCGGGACGCGATCGCCGGCGTCGGCATCCCGTTCGTCGAGGTTCATCTGTCGAACGTGCACCGCCGCGAAGCGTTCAGGCATCACTCCTACTTTTCCGACCAGGCCGAAGGCGTGATCTGCGGGCTCGGCTGGAAAGGTTATCTGTACGCGCTCGAGTACGCGCTGGACAAGCTGCAAGGCGCGTCGCGCGGCTGATTTCGCGATCTAGATTCAGCGCCGGTCCCACCGGCGCTTTCACGTATTGAAAGGGGAATTCCCGATGGATCTTCGTAAGCTGAAAACTCTGATCGACCTCGTTTCCGAATCCGGCATCTCCGAGCTGGAAGTCACGGAAGGCGAAGGCAAGGTGCGTATCGTCAAGAACGCGCCGCCGGTCTACGTGCAGCCGACGGCTGGGTATGCCCCGCAAGTCAGCGCGCCCGCTCCGTCGGTCGCGCTGCCGACCGAAGGCGCTGCCGCGCCGGCAGCAGGCGCCGCCGCCGCACCGGCCGCCCCGCAAGGCCACGTCGTGACGTCGCCGATGGTCGGCACGTTCTATCGCGCGCCGTCGCCGGGCGCGGACCCGTTCGTCCAGGTGGGCGACACGGTCAAGGAAGGCCAGACGATCTGCATCATCGAAGCGATGAAGCTGCTCAACGAGATCGAGTCGGACAAGGCCGGCGTGATCAAGGAAATCCTCGTCGAGAACGGCCAGGCCGTCGAATACGGCCAGCCGCTTTTCGTGATCGGCTAAGTCCGCCGCGCGGCCCGTCCGGCCGCGCGCCGCCGATGCTCGCCAGGCGCCGTTCGCGCGCCCCTCGAAGAGACGAATACTCGCTATGTTTGAAAAAATCCTCATTGCCAACCGCGGTGAAATCGCGCTGCGCATCCAGCGCGCGTGCCGCGAACTCGGCGTCAAGACGGTGGTCGTCTACTCGGAAGCCGACAAGGAAGCCAAGTACGTGCGCCTCGCGGACGAAGCCGTCTGTATCGGCCCGGCCCCGTCGAACCTGAGCTACCTGAACATGCCGGCGCTGATCAGCGCCGCGGAAGTCACCGATGCCGAGGCGATCCACCCCGGCTACGGCTTCCTGTCCGAGAACGCCGACTTCGCGGAACGCGTCGAGCAGTCGGGCTTCACGTTCATCGGCCCGCGCCCGGAAACGATCCGGATGATGGGCGACAAGGTCACCGCGAAGCAGACGATGATCAAGACCGGCGTGCCGTGCGTGCCGGGCTCGGAAGGCGCGTTGCCGGACGATCCGAAGGAGATCGTGAAGATTGCGCGCGCGATCGGCTATCCGGTCATCATCAAGGCAGCGGGCGGCGGCGGCGGGCGCGGGATGCGCGTCGTACACACCGAAGCCGCGCTCGTGAACGCGGTCAACATGACCCGCGAGGAAGCCGGCCGTGCATTCGGCAACCCGCAGGTGTACATGGAGAAGTTCCTCGAGAACCCGCGCCACATCGAAATCCAGGTGCTGTCGGACGCGCACAAGAACGCGATCTGGCTCGGCGAGCGCGACTGCTCGATGCAGCGCCGTCACCAGAAGGTGATCGAGGAAGCGCCGGCGCCCGGCATTCCGCGCCGCCTGATCGAGCGCATCGGCGACCGCTGCGCGGACGCGTGCAAGAAGATGGGCTATCTCGGCGCGGGCACGTTCGAATTCCTGTACGAGAACAACGAGTTCTACTTCATCGAGATGAACACGCGTGTGCAGGTCGAGCACCCGGTGTCGGAGATGATCACGGGCGTCGACATCGTGCAGGAACAGATCCGCATCGCGGCCGGCGAGAAGCTCGCGCTGCGCCAGCGCGACATCGAGTTCCGCGGACATGCGATCGAATGCCGGATCAACGCGGAAGATCCGTTCAAGTTCACGCCGTCGCCGGGCCGGATCACGTCGTGGCATACGCCGGGCGGCCCCGGCGTGCGCGTCGACTCGCATGCGTACAATGGCTATTTCGTACCGCCGAACTATGATTCGATGATCGGCAAGCTGATCACCTACGGCGCGACGCGCGACCAGGCGATCCGCCGGATGCGCATCGCGCTGTCGGAAATGGTCGTCGAAGGCATCCAGACCAACATCCCGCTGCACCGCGAGCTGATGATCGACTCGAAGTTCGTCGAAGGCGGCACCAGCATCCACTATCTCGAACACCGGCTCGCCCAGAAGCAGCAGGTCGCACCGGAAGAAGCGTAAGCATGAGCTATCGCGAACTCGTCGTCGAACTGGCCCGTGAGCATGCGGAGGCGCTGTCCGACGCGCTGCTCGACCTCGGCGCGCTGTCGGTGTCCGTCGAGGACGCCGACGCCGACACGCCCGACGAACAGCCGCTCTTCGGCGAGCCCGGCCTCGTTCCCGAACGCACCGCGTGGCAGCACTCGCGCGTGATCGCGCTGCTGTCGCCCGATCACGACCCGGCCGTGCTGCTCGCGGCGGCCGCGAACGAGATCGGCGTCGCCGAGACGCCGAAGTTCGACGTGCGCGAAGTCGAGGAACAGGACTGGGTGCGGCTCACGCAGTCGCAGTTCGAGCCGATTCCGATCGGCGAGCGGATCTGGGTCGTGCCGTCGTGGCACGACGCGCCCGACCCCGACGCGCTGATCCTCGAACTCGACCCCGGTCTCGCGTTCGGCACCGGCAGCCACCCGACCACGCGTCTGTGCATGGAATGGCTCGAACAATCGGTGAAGCCTGGCCTGTCGGTGCTCGACTACGGCTGCGGCTCGGGCATTCTCGCGATCCTCGCGCGGAAATGCGGGGCGAACCCCGTGGTCGGCATCGACATCGATCCGCAGGCGGTCGAATCGGCGCGCCAGAACAGCGAACGCAACCATGCGGAAGTCACATACGGGCTGCCCGATGCGTGCCCGGCCGGCGAATTCGACATCGTCGTCGCCAACATCCTGTCGAACCCGCTGAAACTGATGGCGTCGATGCTCGCATCGAAGGTGAAACCGGGCGGGCGCATCGCGCTGTCGGGCGTGCTCGCGCGCCAGGCGGACGAAGTCGCGGCCGTCTATGCGCGCTACGTCGACATCTCGGTCTGGCGCGAACACGAAGGTTGGGTATGCCTCGCCGGAACCCGGCGGGAAAGCCATTAGAATAGCGCTGTCCTTCACTCTGGCCAGCAGGCCGCCCGGCTCGACATGCTTCTTGCGACGCGCTGCCCTCATTGCGAAACCGTCTTCCGGCTGCAGCAGGAACAGCTCTCGCTGCATGACGGGCTCGTGCGTTGCGGACACTGTCAGCAGGTCTTCGACGCATCGCAGTCGCTCGTGCCCGATCCGGCACCGCCGGAATCCGCGCTGACCGAAGCGGCGCCGGTCGAGCCGGCCGCCGCCAACCCGCAGCACGACGCCGCGCCCGCGCGGCTCTTCACCACCGACGCACCGGTCGAACCGGCGGCCGGTTCCGATTACCAGCCGGAAGGCTGGGACATGTGGGCGCCGTGGCTCGATGCCGGCGTCGACCCGTCCCTGCAGCACAGTGTCGAGACCGTGCGCGCCGAGCCGCTGATCCCGCTTGCGCTGCCGTCGACGGAATCCGGTGTGGTTCACCTGTCCGGCACGCCGGCACCGATCGCATCGCAGCCGGCCGAGTTGCACGCCGTCGCCGCGCGATCGGCCGGACCGGATGCAGTGCCGCCCGAAACCGACGAACCGCTCACGCCGCTCACCGAACCCGACCTGCGCGAACCGCGCTTCGTCGCGCCCGCGCCATCGGTCGAACCCGCCGCAGCAGCGCCCGTCGAACCGGTCGGCAACGCGCGCTTCGCCGTGCCCGACGACGAGCACGCGCCACGCGAACCGCGCTTCGCGTTCAGGCCGGTACAAGCCGAGCCCGGACTCGAACCGAAACCCGAACCCGACACCCACGCCGAACGTGCCGCCGCACCGGCCGCAGCCGCCAGCGAATCGGGTGCCGAACCGGACGTACAACCGGCCGTCCAATCAGCGGCCCCCTTCCCCGCCGCACTGTCCGACGACGATCGCCCGCCCTTCGCCGTGACGCGCGAGCCGCGCGCGCAGCAGCGACGTGGAACGCTCGGCGGCTTTTTCGGCGGCCTCGTCGCGGCCGTGCTCGCGGTGCTGCTCGTCGCGCAGCTCGCGTGGTGGCAGCGCGAAACCGTGATGATCTACTGGCCCGTCACGCAGGGCTGGTTCCGGCAGGCGTGCGCGCCGCTCGGCTGCAAGGTGACGCCGCCGCGCGCGATCGACGGCCTGCGGCTCGACGCGGCCGACCTGCGCCAGATCGACGGCCCGCGCGTGCTGGAGTTGAAGGTGCCGCTGACGAACCGCTACCGCGTCGCGCTCGCCTACCCGTCGCTCGAGCTGACGCTGCTCGACGACACGAATCACGTGACCGTGCGCCGCGTGCTCGCGCCGCGCGACTACGTGCGCCCGGGCATGCCGATCGACGCCGGGCTGCCGCCCGGCACGACACAGACGATGGTCGTCCGTCTCGACACGAACGGCGCGCCCGCCTCGAATTTCCGCGTCCAGATCTTCTATCCGTGACGCCCCGCGGCGCGCGCATGCGCGCCGTCTCAACCCGCGCGCCGCTGCGGCGCGCTATTTCGGAGCACGAACATGAGCAAAGTTACGCTGGGTGGCAACCCGATCGATCTCGCCGGCACGTTCCCGGCCGTCGGCTCGCAAGCCCCCGACTTCAAGCTGGTCGGCAAGGACCTCGCCGACCTGTCGCTCGCCAGCTTCGCCGGCAAGCGCAAGGTGCTGAACATCGTCCCGAGCCTCGATACGCCCACCTGCGCGACGTCTACCCGCAAGTTCAACGAAGCCGCGTCGTCGCTCGACAACACGGTCGTGGTGGTCGTGTCCGGCGACCTGCCGTTCGCCGCCACGCGCTTCTGCACGACCGAAGGCCTCGCGAACGTCGTGACGGCTTCGACGTTCCGCGGCGGCCGCGCGTTCGCGAACGCATACGGCGTCGACGTGACGAGCGGCCCGCTGAACGGCCTGACGGCCCGCGCGGTCGTCGTGCTCGACGCGCAGGACAAGGTGCTCCACGCGGAACTCGTCGGCGAGATCAAGGACGAGCCGAACTACGACGCAGCGCTCGCCGCACTGAAGTAACCCGCAGCCGCCCGGCCCTGCCGCGCGAGGCCCGACGGCCTGCGCGCGCCGGCCGGGCAGCCGCCTCCCTTTGCTCTCTACAGGAACGCACGCCTTGACTACGCTGATTTGCGGCTCGCTCGCCTACGACAACATCATGACCTTCGAAGGCCGGTTTCGCGAGCACATCCTGCCCGACCAGGTTCACCTTCTGAACGTGAGCTTCCTCGTGCCGACGATGCGTCGCGAATTCGGCGGTTGCGCGGGGAACATCGCCTACGCGCTGCACATGCTCGGCGGCGACGCGCGCATCATGGCGACGGTCGGCGCGAACGACGCCGATCGCTATCTCGAGCGTCTCGACAGCCTCGGCCTGTCGAAGGCCAGCATACGCGTGGTGCCCGAAACGCACACCGCGCAGGCGATGATCACGACCGATCTCGAGAACAACCAGATCACCGCATTCCACCCGGGCGCGATGATGCAGTCGCACCTGAACCGCGCGGACGAAGTGTCGGGCGTGAAGCTCGGCATCGTCGCGCCGGATGGCTTCGACGGGATGGTCCAGCACGCCGAGCAATTCGCGAAAGCCGGCATCCCGTTCATCTTCGATCCGGGCCAGGGCCTGCCGCTGTTCGACGGTGCGACGCTGCGCCGCATCATTGAACTCGCCACCTTCGTTGCGGTCAACGACTACGAGGGCAAACTCGTCAGCGACAAGACGGGCTGGTCCGAACAGGAAATCGCCAGCCGGGTTCAGGCGTTGATCATCACGCGCGGCGAGCGCGGCGCCACCATTCTTCACAAAAACGGCGAAGAACAGATTCCGGTCGTGCAAGCCGAGCGTGTCGTCGATCCGACCGGCTGCGGCGACGCCTTCCGGGGCGGCCTGCTGTACGGCATCGAGAATGGCCTCGACTGGGCAACCACGGGCCGCCTCGCGAGCCTGATGGGCTCGATCAAGATCGCCCACCAGGGGCCTCAAACTTACGCACTGACGCGCGCCGAAATCGACGCGCGCTTCGAGGCTGCCTTCGGGTACAGTCTCAAATGAATATTGTGGGAGAGCAAAGATGTTGACCAAGAAAACCCTCACGCTCGCTGCCATGCTGACGGCCACGCTGACGCTCGCCGGCTGCTTCACGGCGCCGGGCTCGGCAGATGTCTATAGCGTCGGCCAGGCGCAGCGCGAGCAAACCGTGCGCATGGGCACCGTCGAAAGCGTCCGTGCGGTGCGCATCCAGTCCGATGGCGGCGGCAGCGCGATCGGCACGCTCGGCGGCGGCGCGCTCGGCGCAGTCGCGGGCAGCGCGATCGGCGGCGGCAAGGGATCGATCCTGACGGCCATCGCGGGCGGTCTCGTCGGCGCGGTCGCAGGCAACGCGGTCGGCGAAAACCTCAGCACGGCGAACGGCGTCGAAATCACCGTGCGCCTCGACAACGGCGACCTGCGCTCGATCACGCAGGCAGCGAGCGGCGAAGTGTTCCGCGCCGGCGAACGGGTGCGACTGCTGTCGAGCGGCGGCGTCACGCGCGTCACGCACTAACGAGCATCCTCAGCACGCGGCGCAAGCCGCGGTCGAACGCATGTGCGAAGCTGCACATGCGTTTTTTTTCGTCCGTGCCCGGCAGCCGGCCGGCCCATCGATGCAGGCGGACGAAAAAAATCCCGCCACCTGAGCCAGATGGCGGGATCGATTGAGTAGCGCTACTCAACCCGCGGACACCGCGTGAGTGTCCGGGTAGTGCTGGTCAGCCGCGATTACGGACGGCTGCCGGTCGGGAACGGCCATGCCGCTGCCGGGTTGAGCGCGGTCTTCACGCCCGATGCCGGCGCGACCGATGCGGTCGACGCGGTGGTTGCCGGTGCAGCCTTCTTCACGACGGCCTTCTTCGGAGCAGCAGCCTTCTTCGGTGCAGCGGCCTTCTTCGCCGGTGCGGCAGCCTTCGGAGCAGCGGCAGCCTTCGGTGCAGCAGCAGCCTTCGGTGCAGCGGCAGCCTTCTTCGCAGGGGCAGCCTTCTTGGCAGGCGCAGCCTTCTTCGCAGCAGCCTTCTTCGCAGGCGCAGCCTTCTTGGCGGCAGCCTTCTTCGCCGGCGCGGCCTTCTTGGCAGCAGCCTTCTTCGCCGGTGCTGCCTTCTTCGCAGCAACCTTCTTCACCGCGACTTTCTTCGCAGCAACCTTCTTCGCAGCGGCCTTCTTCGCCGGTGCTGCCTTCTTCGCGGCAACCTTCTTCACCGCGACTTTCTTCGCAGCAACCTTCTTCGTTGCGACCTTCTTTGCCGCGACCTTCTTCGCAGCAGCCTTCTTCGCCGGTGCTGCCTTCTTCGCGGCAACCTTCTTCACCGCGACCTTCTTCGCAGCAACCTTCTTCACCGCAGCGGCCTTCTTCGCCGGAGCAGCAGCCTTCTTCGCAACGGTCTTCTTGGCAGCAACCTTCTTAGCAGCCGGTTTCTTCTTGGCAGTAGCCATGTTGTTCTCCTTCAGGTTCAGATGAGAGTCAGTTCAAACTACACCCTTCGTCAAAACCCGCTTCCCGCGGACGCTGTTCAGGACGTGCGCTTCGAAGCGGGCTATTCATCGGCGTACGCGGATACCACGCGCTTACGCTAATGAATACGGTATGGCGCGCGTGACCCCATGGCCTCGCGCGCCAAATCAAGTCGGTAGCCGGCGCGCCTCGCGCCGCCACCCCTAATCGCTTGATCAAGCGGACCGCCACACGGCCGTCCGCTTTTTCCGGAGGGAAGTTTGCCCATCCCACTGAAGGGTTCGCAAAGTGCCGATCATGTCGTTGGGCCGTTAAGGCACCGGGCATGCTTTGCATCAGGCGTTCTTGCTCCTAAACCTTGGGCCGGGGCCGAGAGGCCGCCGGCTGCTCACATCATGTGACGGGTTCGCTGCTGCGGGTTATTCCCAGGACAGCGCGCCGCCCGTCTGATACTCGATCACACGCGTCTCGAAGAAGTTGCGTTCCTTCTTCAGGTCGATCATCTCGCTCATCCACGGGAACGGGTTTTCCTCGTTCGGGAACAGCGGGTCGAGGCCGATCTGCTGGCAACGGCGGTTGCTGATGAAGCGCAGATAGCTCTTGAACATCGACGCGTTCAAACCCAGCACGCCGCGCGGCATCGTGTCCTCAGCGTAGCGGTATTCGAGTTCGACAGCCTGCTTGAACAGCTCGCGGATCTCGGCGCGGAATTCCGCGGTCCAGAGATGCGGGTTCTCGAGCTTGATCTGGTTGATCAGGTCGATGCCGAAATTGCAGTGCATCGACTCGTCACGCAGGATGTACTGATATTGCTCTGCAGCACCCGTCATCTTGTTCTGGCGGCCGAGCGCGAGAATCTGCGTGAAGCCGACATAGAAGAACAGGCCTTCCATGATGCAGGCGAACACGATCAGCGACTTCAGCAGCTTCTGATCCGCTTCGAGCGTGCCGGTCTTGAAGGCCGGGTCCGTCAGCGTGTGGATGAACGGGATCAGGAATTCGTCCTTCGCGCGGATCGACGTGACCTCGTGGTACGCGTTGAAGATCTCGCCTTCGTCGAGACCGAGCGATTCGACGATGTATTGGTACGCGTGCGTGTGGATCGCCTCTTCGAACGCCTGGCGCAGCAGGAACTGCCGGCACTCGGGCGCCGTGATGTGGCGGTACGTGCCGAGCACGATGTTGTTCGCGGCGAGCGAATCGGCCGTCACGAAGAAGCCGAGGTTGCGCTTGACGATACGGCGCTCGTCCTCGGTCAGACCGTTCGGATCCTTCCACAGGGCGATGTCGCGGGACATGTTGATTTCCTGCGGCATCCAGTGGTTCGCGCAACCTGCCAGATACTTTTCCCACGCCCACTTGTACTTGAACGGCACCAGCTGATTGACGTCAGTCTGGCCGTTGATGATGCGCTTGTCTGCAACGTTGACCCGCGCTTCCGAACCGCCGGCGGGAACAGCCGATGCTTGCGGCGGCACCGCAAGATCGCCTTCGAAAATGTCGCGGACCTGATGGGCGGCAGGCGTTGCAGCCTGCATTCCGACAGCCATCCCTGCGGAGGTGCGCAACGCGTTTTGCTGCGCTCCGCTCGCGGGGGTTACGGCAGTCTTCTCGTCATCCCAGTTGAGCATAAATTCTCACCATCAATTTAGAACGGTTTGTACCATCTTTTCCTGAGCGATAAAAGGGCTCGCTCACGAAAAATCCTTTTTTCGATTCGCGTTGCGACCTCGATACAACACTTTGAGCAACGCATCGTCGTTCATGCAGCGCGCGACGTGTGTCGCACGTGTATCGCGAGGTGCGCTCGACGCATCGAACGCTGATCGAAACGCGACGTCGTCGGGGATGTTTCGATCGCTTGTCACTGCCTGCAACGCGAGTGCCGCGTTACAGATTCCTTATCATTTTTTTAGTTGAGAGCGGCGCACACTTCAACCTCGATCGGTTGTCGTGCGCGCCGCCCGAACCTTCTTCAGGTCATGCGCGCCGCGTTACTGGCAGGCTTCGCACTCGTCGAAGCCGGGATCGCCCGGGCGCATCGTGCATACCGGACCGTCCGCTTCGACCGGTGCGAGTGCCGGTGCCGCGTCGACTGCGCCCGACGACGACGCTGCGCCGCCCGCTGCACCGAAGCCGCCTGCCGCGCCTTGCGCGCCGCCGCTGCTCGAGCCGCCGCTCGTCGGCACTGCGTTCAGCGCGCCGTGTGCGACCGTCGACTTCTCGACGTGCGTCGCCGCCATCGTGCGGAGGTAGTAGGTCGTCTTCAGACCGCGCAACCAGGCGAGCTTGTAGACCTCGTCGAGCTTCTTGCCCGACGCGCCGCCCATGTAGATGTTCAGCGACTGCGCCTGGTCGATCCACTTCTGGCGACGCGATGCCGCTTCGACCAGCCACGTCGGGTCGACTTCGAACGCGGTCGCGTAGATCGCGCGCAGGTCGGCCGGGATTCGGTCGATGCGCGACAGCATGCCGTCGAAGTACTTCAGGTCGGCGACCATCACTTCGTCCCACAGGCCGCGTTCCTTCAGGTCGCGGACGAGGTACTCGTTGACCACCGTGAATTCGCCCGACAGGTTCGACTTCACGTACAGGTTCTGGAAGGTCGGCTCGATGCATGCCGACACGCCGATGATGTTCGAGATCGTCGCCGTCGGCGCGATCGCGACGCAGTTCGAGTTGCGCATGCCGTGCGCCGCGATCCGCGAACGCAGCGTCGTCCAGTCGAGCGACTCGGACGTGTCGACCTCGACGTAGCCGCCACGCGCTTCCGTCAGCAGCTTCAGCGTGTCCTGCGGGAGGATGCCGCGATCCCAGAGCGAGCCGCGGTAGCTCGAGTAGCGGCCGCGTTCCTCGGCCAGCTCGGTCGACGCGTAGTACGCGTAGTAGCAGACCGCTTCCATCGAACGATCGGCGAACTCGACCGCCGCTTCCGACGCGTACGGCGTGCGCAGCAGGTGCAGGCAGTCCTGGAAGCCCATGATGCCCATGCCGACCGGACGGTGCTTCAGGTTCGAGTTACGCGCCTTCGGCACCGCGTAGTAGTTGATGTCGATCACGTTGTCGAGCATGCGCATCGCGACGCTGATCGTGCGCTTCAGCTTGTCGTGGTCGAGCGCGTAGCTGCCGTCGGCCTGCTTCACCAGGTGGGCGACGAGGTTCACGGAGCCGAGGTTGCACACCGCGATTTCGGTGTCGCTCGTGTTCAGCGTGATTTCCGTGCACAGGTTCGACGAGTGGACAACGCCGACGTGCTGCTGCGGCGAGCGCACGTTGCACGGATCCTTGAACGTGATCCACGGGTGGCCCGTCTCGAACAGCATGCCGAGCATCTTGCGCCAGAGCTGCTGCGCCGGGATCTTCTTGAACAGCTTGATCTCGCCGCGCGCAACCTTGTCTTCGTAAGCCGTGTAAGCCGCCTCGAACTCCGCGCCGAACTTGTCGTGCAGGTCCGGGCAGGTCGACGGCGAGAACAGCGTCCAGTCGGCGCCTTCCATCACGCGCTTCATGAACAGGTCGGGAATCCAGTTCGCCGTGTTCATGTCGTGCGTACGGCGGCGATCGTCGCCGGTGTTCTTGCGCAGCTCGAGGAACTCCTCGATGTCGAGGTGCCACGATTCGAGGTACGCGCACACCGCGCCCTTGCGCTTGCCGCCCTGGTTGACCGCGACGGCCGTGTCGTTGACGACCTTCAGGAACGGGACCACGCCTTGCGACTTGCCGTTCGTGCCCTTGATATGCGAGCCGAGTGCGCGCACGCGGGTCCAGTCGTTGCCGAGACCGCCGGCGAACTTCGACAGCAGCGCGTTTTCCTTCAGCGCTTCATAGATGCCGTCGAGATCGTCCGCGACCGTCGTCAGGTAGCACGACGACAGCTGCGAGCGGTGCGTGCCCGAGTTGAACAGCGTCGGCGTCGAGCTCATGAAGTCGAAGCTCGACAGCACGTTGTAGAACTCGATCGCGCGCGTTTCGCGGTCGATCTCGTTCAGCGACAGGCCCATCGCGACGCGCATGAAGAATGCCTGCGGCATTTCGATGCGGCTGCCGTCGACGTGCAGGAAGTAGCGGTCGTACAGCGTCTGCAGGCCGAGGTAGCCGAACTGCAGGTCGCGGTTCGCGTCGAGCGCTTCGCCCAGACGCTTCAGGTCGAACTGAAGCAGCTTGTCGTCGAGCAGGCCGGCGTCGACGCCGCGCTTCAGGAACTGCGGGAAGTATTCCGCGTAGCGGGCCGACATCTCGGCCTGGACCACTTCCTCGCCGAGGATCTCGCGACGGATCGTGTGCAGCAGGATGCGGGCCGTGACCTGGCTGTATGCCGGATCCTTTTCGATCATCGTGCGCGCAGCGAGGATCGCCGAGTCGTAGACCTGGCTCATCGGCACGCCGTCGTACAGGTTCTTCACCGTTTCCGCGACGATCGGGTCAGGGTTAACCGCAGCGCCGAGACCGTCGCATGCCGACACGATCAGCGCGCGCAGTGCGTTCAGGTCGAGCGGGCGCGTGACGCCGTTGTCGACGACGTTGATGCCGGTGCTCGACTCGCCGCCCGCTGCCGCTGCTTCCTCGCCCGCATGCTGGCGCTCGAGGTGACGCTTCTCGCGATACAGCACGTACGCACGCGCGACGTTGTGCTCGCCGCCGCGCATCAGCGCGAGTTCGACCTGGTCCTGGATGTCTTCGATATGGAACGTACCGCCGTTCGGACGGCTGCGCACGAGCGCGCGCACGACGTTGTGCGTGAGCTGCTCGACGAGTTCGCGTACGCGTGCCGATGCCGCGCCCTGCCCGCCATTGACGGCCAGGAAAGCCTTGGTCACCGCAATCGCGATCTTCGAAGGCTCGAACGACACCACGCTGCCGTTGCGGCGGATCACCTTGTAGTCGGCGAACGTGGCCTGCGGCGCGAGCGCCTGCGCGCCCTGTTCGGTCCCGCCGAGCGGACGGCTCGAGGCGCTCTCGTACTGGGACGTCGCGTTGTCGGTGGTTTGCATGTGCAAAGCTCCTGGTGTTGGATGGTGCGGAGAGAACCGCGGATTAAAACGAACGCTGCGCTATCGGATGCGCGAGCGGTAAGAGGCGAGCGATGCGTCGGGGAAGCCGGTTCGGTCGATGCGCGACAACCGATCCGGTCGTGTGCTTCGTCATGTGTACGCTGCCCCGTCGAAGTTCGCTGCGCTTGATTGCGACGCCCGGACCGCCCGGCCTGGCGCGCCGCACTGAGAACCCTGGCCGCCGGCGTTGCCCGCCGGCCGGTGCCGCTCGGGTTTCCCCTGCGACACACACTATATCTAGTACAGAACCGCTCAACTGGCACCAAGTATAGTGGACATTCCGGCGACATCAAAACGGAGAATTTTCGCCGGAGGTATTGACATCAACCCGGCCGCCCGGACGGGCAGACGCGACAAGGCATTGGTCGGAAAAAAAAATTTCGCCCGCTCAAAAACCCTGCGATCAGTGCTGACGGAAAGGAAAGTATTCGGCGGAAAACCCGGCATCGCTCGCGAAGCGTTGCCAATCGAAGTGCGGACCCGGGTCGGTCTTGCGGCCCGGCGCGAGGTCGGAATGCCCGGCCACCGCATCGATCGGGTAGCGCGCGGCGAGCGTGCGTGCGAGCACCCCGAGCGTCGCGTACTGCGCCGCGTCGAACGGCACGTCGTCCGCACCTTCGAGTTCGATGCCGATCGAGAAGTCGTTGCAGCGCGGCCGGCCGAAGAACTCGGACGCGCCCGCATGCCATGCACGCTCGTCGCACGACACGAACTGCACGAGTTCGCCGTCGCGGCGGATCAGGAAGTGCGCGGACACGCGCACGTCGCGCAGGTGACGCTGGTAATAGGGGTGCGTATCGCAATCGAGGCGATTCAGGAACAGCGCCTCGATCGCATCGCCGCCGAACTCGCCGGGCGGCAGGCTGATGTTGTGGACGACGACGAGCGTCGGCACCGCGCCCGCGGGCCGCGCCTCGAAATTCGGCGACGGCGCGTGGCGCGCTTCGCGCACCCAGCCGTTCGCGTCGACCGACAGCAGTGCTGCGTCGCTCATCGGGCGTCGTGGCCGCTCGCGTGTGCGTCGTGGCGCTGCGCGTGCTCGGTGCTGCAGAAGTATTCGCCGCCCGCGGCGACGGCGTCGCCCTGCGGCGTATGCACGCCGCACTCGGCGCAACGCACCATCGGTTCGGGCAGCGAGCGCGCGTCGCCGTTCGGGCGTGCCGCCCCGGCGCCGGGACCCGGTGCGCCGTCATTGCCGCCGCCGCGACCAGTGCGCGCCTGCGCGTGCTCCTGGGCCTGGCGCAGCTTGCGCGTGAGCCACGAACCCGCGAAGAAGAGAAGAATCAGGAGAAGAATCTGTCGCATCGGAAACCTGCGTTCAAACCACGGAGCGGTGCAGCAGCACCTCGAAAACGAACCGGCTGCCGACATACGCGAGCAGCAGCGCGGCAAACGACACGAGCACCCAGCGCGCCGCGCCGCGCCCGCGCCAGCCCGACGTCTTGTGGGCGACCAGCAGGCCGCCGAACATCAGCCACGACAGCACCGCGAACACGGTCTTGTGATCGAGCCGCAGCGCGCGTGCATCGACCTGCTCGCTGAACAGGATCCCCGACGCGAGCGTCAGCGTCAGCAGCACGAAGCCGGCGGCGATCAGGCGGAACAGCAGCTTCTCGAGCGTGAGCAGCGGCGGCAGCGTTTCGAGCCAGCTCGCGATCCAGCCGGTCGAGCCGTCGCGCCCGCCGCTCCTCAGCGACTGCAGGCGCCGCTCGACCATCAGCATCAGGACCGCGTGCAGCGCGGCGATCGCGAAAAGGCCGTACGCGATGTTCGCGATCAGGAAGTGCATCTTGAACAGCGGCGCTGCGGCATAAGGCAGCACCCGCACGCCGCCGAACACGAGCGGCAGCAGCGACGCGCCGCACGCGAGCGGCAGCACGAGCAGGCGCAGGCTGTCGAGCGGGAAGAAGAAGCTCTCGATCCAGTAGATGCCGGCGCCGAGCCAGAACATCGCGGACAGCGCGAACGCGAAGCCGAAGACCATCGCGTCGTGCGGGAAGATCGTCGTGTGCAGCAGCACGCCGTGCGCGACGAGCGCCGCGAACAGCAGCGCGCGGCCGGCGCCGCTCATTCCCGACGCGGCGGACGCCGGCACCGGCACGGCCGGCACGCTCGCGACGAGCGGCGTCGCACCCTGGCGGTGCGTGCGCCAGCCTGCGACGGCGAGGCCGCCGTACAGGAATGCGGTGAGGGCATACAGTACAATATCCATGTTCGAAGTTTACACTAGGCCCCCTTCCCGCGACGGCTCCCTTTTGTACGGTTCCGTTGCGCCTTCGGGCCCCACTGTCCATCGCTCCCCATGCTCGACAATCTCACTCAACGGATGGCGCGCGTCGTCAAGACGCTGCGCGGCGAGGCCCGGCTTACCGAGGCGAACACCCAGGAGATGCTCCGCGAGGTGCGTCTCGCGTTGCTGGAAGCCGACGTCGCGCTGCCGGTCGTCCGCGAATTCATCGCCAAGGTCAAGGAAAAGGCGCTCGGCGAGGAAGTGATCAGCAGCCTGTCGCCGGGCCAGGCGCTCGTCGGCGTGGTCCAGAAGGAACTGACCGCCGTGATCGGCGGCGACTACGAAGGCAAGGCCGCCGAGCTGAACCTCGCGGTCACGCCGCCCGCCGTGATCCTGATGGCCGGCCTGCAGGGCGCCGGCAAGACCACGACCGCCGGCAAGCTCGCGAAACTCTTGCGCGAGAAGTACAAGAAGAAGGTGCTGACGGTGTCGTGCGACGTGTATCGCCCGGCCGCCATCATGCAGCTGAAAACGGTGAGCGAACAGGTCGGCGCCGATTTCTTCCCGTCGACGCCGGACCAGAAGCCCGTCGACATCGCACTCGCGGCCGTCGACTGGGCGAAGCGCCACTACCATGACGTGCTGATCGTCGACACGGCCGGCCGCCTCGGTATCGACGAGGCGATGATGCAGGAAATCGCCGCGCTGCACGGCACGCTGAAGCCGGCCGAAACGCTGTTCGTCGTCGACGCGATGCTCGGCCAGGACGCGGTCAACACCGCGAAGGCGTTCAACGACACGCTGCCGCTCACCGGCGTCGTGCTGACCAAGCTCGACGGCGATTCGCGCGGCGGTGCCGCGCTGTCGGTGCGCCACATCACGGGCAAGCCGATCAAGTTCGTCGGCGTCGCCGAGAAGCTCGACGGCCTCGAGGTGTTCCACCCGGACCGGATGGCGAACCGGATCCTCGGCATGGGCGACATCCTCGCGCTCGTCGAGGAAGCGCAGCGCGGCGTCGACGTGCAGGCCGCGCAGAAGCTCGCCGACAAGGTCAAGAAAGGCGGCGACTTCGACCTGAACGATTTCCGCGCGCAGATCTCGCAGATGAAGAACATGGGCGGCCTGTCGTCGCTGATGGACAAGCTGCCCGCGCAGTTCCAGCAGGCGGCGGCCGGCGCCGACATGGGCCAGGCCGAGAAGTCGATCCGCCGGATGGAAGGCATCATCAGCTCGATGACGCCCGCCGAGCGCGCCAAACCCGAAATCATCAAGGCGACGCGCAAGCGCCGCATTGCAGCCGGCGCGGGCGTGCCGGTGCAGGAAGTCAACCGGATGCTGAACCAGTACGACCAGATGCGTACGATGATGAAGAAGCTGAAGGGCGGCAACATGCAGAAGATGATGCGCGGCCTGAAGGGCATGATGCCCGGCATGCGCTGATTCCGCCCGTCGGCCGGCGCGCGGGTTTTTGCCGTAGCGCGCGCCAGCCGTTCTGCTTCATTCTTATTTGTATACCGACTGCCCGCCAGAACTCATGAACCGCGAAGAAGCCCTCCACATTTTCGAACACTCCGAAGAGATCGTCTCGGCGGACGCCGTCAACGCGTCGATCGCCCGGATGGCCGAAGCGATCCGCGCCGAGATCGGCGACGCGTTCCCGCTCGTCCTCTCGGTGATGGGCGGCGCCGCGGTGTTTACCGGGATGCTGCTGCCGCATCTCGATTTCCCGCTGGAATTCGACTACATCCACCTGACCCGCTACCGCAACACGACGCAGGGCAGCCCGGAGATGCACTGGCGCGTCGCGCCGCGCGAATCGGTGAAGGACCGCATCGTGCTCGTGCTCGACGACATCCTCGACGAAGGCGAGACGATGGCCGCGATCCGCGACCGCATCCTCGACATGGGCGCGAAGCGCTTCATGTCCGCCGTGCTGTGCGAGAAGACGCTCACGAAAGCGAAACCGCTGCATCCCGACTTCTGCGGCTTCTCGGTGCCCGACCGCTACGTGTTCGGCTGCGGGATGGACGCCAAGGGCTACTGGCGCAACCTGCCGACGATCCGTGCGCTGACCGCGAACGTCTGATCGCCGCCCTGCCCGCTATATAAATGGAAAGCGGCGCTCCGGTTACCCGGAGCGCCGCTTTTTTTCGTCGGTACGCACCGATGCGTTACATCTGCAGCTGGTGCACGAACGCCTTGATGCCGGCGAGCAGCATCTCGACCGAGATCGCGACGAGCACGAGACCCATCAGCCGCTCGAACGCGGCGACGGTCCGCTCGCCGAGCCACTGCTGGATCCGTTCGGCCAGCACCAGCGTGATCGCGCAGACGATCATCGTGACCGTCAGCGCGCCGACCCACTCGAACATCTTGCCCGGCGCCTGCGACGTCAGCAGCATCACCGTCGCGAGCGCGGACGGCCCGGCCAGCGCGGGAATCGCGAGCGGCACGATGAACGGTTCACCGCCGGCGCGCGGATCGCTGCCGAGCGCGCCGTCCGGATGCGGGAAGATCATCCGCAGCGCGATCAGGAACAGCACGATCCCGCCGCCGAGCCGCAGCGACAGGTCGGTGAGGTTCATCATCCGCAGGAAGCGGTCGCCGACCACCATGAAGAACAGCAGGATCACGAACGCGATCCCGACTTCACGCAGGATCAGCTTCACGCGCCGCTCGCGCGGCACGTCCCGCATTGCCGTGATGAACAGCGGGATGTTGCCGAGCGGATCCGTGATCAGCACGAGGAGCACGGTGGCCGACAGGAAGGTGTATTCCACCGTGTCCTCCGGTCGAAGCGCTTAGCGCGCGAGCGCGGCGCGGATCTTCTCCGTCACCGTCGCCGCGGCCGCGTCGGCCGGCAGCAGCGTCGCCTCGGCGTCGCGGCGGCCCTGATACTCGATCTTGCCTTCCTTCAGGCCGCGCTCGCCGATCACCAGGCGATGCGGCACGCCGATCAATTCCCAGTCGGCAAACATCACGCCCGGGCGCTCGCCGCGATCGTCGAGGATCACGTCGATGCCGGCCGCGGCCAGTTCCGCGTACAGCTTGTCGGCGGCCTCGCGGACCATGTCGCTGCGATCGTAGCCCATCGGGCACAGCACGACTTCGAACGGCGCGATCGACTCGGGCCAGATGATGCCGCGCTCGTCGAAGTTCTGTTCGATCGCCGCGCCGAGAATGCGCGTGACGCCGACGCCGTAGCAGCCCATCAGCATCGGCTGCGGCTTGCCCGACTCGTCGAGGAAGGTCGCGCCCATCGCTTCCGAGTACTTCGTGCCGAGCTGGAACACGTGGCCGACTTCGATGCCGCGGCAGATGTCGATCTCACCCTTGCCGTCCGGCGACGGATCGCCCTTCTTCACGTTGCGCACGTCGGCGACGTCCGGCTCCGGCAGGTCGCGGCCCCAGTTCACGCCGGCGATGTGATAGTCGACCTCGTTCGCGCCGACGACGAAATCGCTCATGTTCGCGACCGTGCGATCGGCGATCACCTTCACCGGCTTCTTCGTGCCGACCGGGCCGAGGTAGCCCGGCGGCGTGCCGAACCACTCGACGATTTCCTGCTCGGTCGCGAAGCGGTGGTTCTTCAGCCCCGGCAGCTTCGACACCTTGATCTCGTTCAGGTCGTGGTCGCCGCGCAGCATCACGAGCCAGATGGTCGGCTCGGCGCCTTCGTTGTCGGTGGCGAGCACGATCGACTTGATCGTGCGCTCGAGCGGGATCGACAGCAGTTCGGCGACGGCCTCGCACTTCGCCTTGCCGGGCGTCGCGACCTTTTCCATCGCTTCGGCGGGTGCCGCGCGTTCGGCGATCAGCGGCAGCGCTTCGGCCGCCTCGACGTTCGCCGCGAAGTCGGACGTCGGGCAGTAGGCGATCGCATCCTCGCCGGTATCGGCGATCACGTGGAACTCGTGCGAAAAGTTGCCGCCGATCGAGCCGCTGTCGGCCGCAACCGCGCGGAACTCGAGGCCGAGGCGCGTGAAGATGCGCACGTATGCGTCGTACATCTTGCGATACGACTCGTTCAGGCCGGCCGCGTCCTTGTCGAACGAATACGCGTCCTTCATGATGAACTCGCGGCCGCGCATCACGCCGAAGCGCGGACGGATCTCGTCGCGGAACTTCGTCTGGATCTGGTAGAAGTTCACCGGCATCTGCCGGTAGCTCTTGATCTGGTTGCGCGCGATGTCGGTGATGACTTCCTCGTGCGTCGGCCCGATCACGAAGTCGTTGTCCTTGCGGTCCTTGAAGCGCAGCAGCTCGGGGCCGTACTGCTCCCAGCGGCCCGATTCCTGCCACAGCTCGGCCGGTTGCACGGCCGGCATCAGCAGCTCGATGGCGCCTGCCCGGTTCATTTCCTCGCGCACGATCGCCTCGACCTTGCGAATCGAACGCAGGCCGACCGGCAGGTAGTTGTAGATGCCGCCGGCGACGCGACGGATCATGCCGGCGCGCACCATCAGCTTGTGGCTGACGATCTCTGCGTCGGCCGGTGCTTCTTTGAGGGTGCCGATAAAGAAACGGGAAGCTTTCATGCGGACGGTTCCAAATACGGCGCCCCCAGGCGGGGCGCCCGAAAAAGTTTCAAGGTGAAAAAGCTGCGCGCGACGAACGACGATGGCGCAGATGACTTAGCAGACAAATCAGGGACAATTCAGCCGGTGTACCCCGCGCGGTTTCGCTCCGTCACGGTGCGCAGCGCCCGTTATCTGTTTATAATCAAAGCAATTTTAAAGGATTCGAAGGTGGTTGTATGCTGGATCGTGAAGGCTTTCGCCCGAACGTCGGCATCATCCTCTTGAACGCGCGCAACGAGGTGTTTTGGGGCAAGCGGCTCCGCGAGCATTCCTGGCAGTTTCCTCAAGGTGGGATCAAGTACGGCGAGACCCCCATGCAGGCGATGTACCGGGAACTGCACGAGGAGACGGGCCTGCACCCGGAACACGTCAAGATAATCGGCCGCACTCGCGACTGGTTGCGTTACGAGGTGCCTGACAAGTTCATCAAACGCGAAGTACGCGGACATTACCGCGGCCAGAAGCAGATCTGGTTCCTTCTGCGGATGGTCGGACGCGATTGCGACATTTGCTTGCGCGCGACCGACCACCCGGAGTTCGATGCGTGGCGCTGGAACGAGTACTGGGTGCCGCTCGATGCGGTGATCGAGTTCAAGCGGGATGTCTATCAGTTGGCGCTGACGGAACTGTCGCGCTTCCTGCGCCGCCCGGCGCAGCGAGCCGAAAAGCCGCGTGGGCCGCGTCTGTCGCGCTATCCGCGCGTCATCGGCGCGCAGGCCCAGCAGACGCTGACGATTGTCGACACATCGGTGGTCTGTTCGGAGATCGAAGTGGAGGCGAGCACGCTCGACGAGATGCCGCCCCGCGTGATCGTCGGCAAATGACGAGTCGGACTGCATGACCGGGCGCGACCTTGGTGTCGCGCCCTTTTTTTACGAGGAATGCATATTGAAAGCGATTGCTCTCGCGCTCGCATCGATCGTCGCGGCGGCCACGCTGGCCGGTTGCGCGAATTCGAAGACGCCGACCAACAAGGATGACAGCGAGTTCGTGTATCTGCTGGACCGCCAGGGCAACTGGAAGGAAAACCCGGTCGACACGCTGCCGCCGCTGCCGCAAGCGGGCGATCTGCTGCCGTTCAACGTGTCGCAGAACACGCCGCTCAAGTTCTCCGTCGATGCGAAGTCGCTCGCGGTCGGCAGCGACGGCGTCGTGCGCTACGCAGTCGTCATCACGAGCCCGGCCGGCGCGCGCAACGTGAACTACGAAGGCATCCGTTGCGACACCTACGAATGGCGTCAGTATGCAGGCCTGAATTCGGATCACGACGGCTGGGACCGCACGGTCGAGAACGACTGGCGTCGCATCGAGAACGGCGAGCTGAACGCGTACCACTCGGCGCTGTACCAGGACTATTTCTGCGCGAACAAGATGCCGCAGGGCACGACCCAGCAGATCCTCGAGAACATCAAGTTCCATCGCACCGCGATGAGCCAGCTGCGCTGACCGCGCAACCGAGGCCGGCTGCCCGGCCTCGTTTCGCTTCGTCACAACAAAAAGCCCGCGCGATGCGGGCTTTTTGTTGTCTCGCGGCGCCTGGCCGAACGGTCACACGAGCACGAGGTTGTCGCGGTGAATCAGCTCCGGCTCCAGCATGTAGCCGAGCACCGTCTCGATCTCGCCGCTCGGCTTGCGGTGAATCAGCTTCGTTTCCGCGCTGCTGTAGTTCGTGAGGCCGCGCGCCACTTCACGCCCGTCGGGGCCGACACACGCGATCACCTCGCCGCGAGCAAACGCGCCCTGCACGCCAGTCACGCCGATCGGCAGCAGGCTCTTGCCGCCGGCCGTCAGCTTCTCGACCGCGCCCGCGTCGATCACGACGTGCCCGCGCACCTGCAGGTGATCGGCCATCCATTGCTTGCGCGCGGCCATCCGCGCGGTGCGCGCGATCAGCTGCGTGCCGATCGCCTCGCCCGCCGCCAGCCGCACCAGCACGTCGGCTTCGCGGCCGCTCGCGATCACGGTGTTCGCGCCGCTGTGCGCCGCGCGCTTCGCCGCGAGGATCTTCGTCAGCATCCCGCCGCGGCCGAGGCTCGAGCCTGCGCCGCCGGCCATCGCCTCGAGCTCCGGCGCGCCCGCGCTGGCTTCCGCGACCAGCGTCGCATTCGGATCCTTGCGCGGATCGGCGGTGAACAAGCCCGTCTGGTCGGTCAGGATGATCAGCGCATCGCCTTCGATCAGGTTCGCGACGAGCGCGCCGAGCGTGTCGTTGTCGCCAAACTTGATTTCGTCGGTGACGACCGTGTCGTTCTCGTTGATGATCGGCACGACGCCGAGCCGCAGCAGCGTGAGCAGCGTCGAGCGCGCATTCAGGTAGCGCTCGCGATCGGCCAGGTCGGCGTGCGTCAGCAGGATCTGCGCGGTGCGGATATCGTGCTCGGTAAAGCGGCTTTCATAGACTTGCGCGAGCCCCATCTGGCCGACCGCGGCGGCAGCCTGCAGCTCGTCGATCTCGCGCGGACGCTTGCTCCAGCCGAGCCGCTGCATCCCTTCGGCAATCGCGCCCGAACTGACGAGCACCACTTCCTTGCCCTGCGCGCGCAGCGCGGCGATCTGGGCCGCCCAGCGGCCGATTGCAGCATGATCGAGCCCCTTGCCGTCGTTGGTCACGAGGCTGGAGCCCACCTTCACCACCAATCGCTTCGAATCCGCGATGATCGAACGCATCGTGCGCCGTCTCCTGTATCTGATGCCTGCCCGGCCGGGCGCAATTGAATTCAGGCACCGGACGCGATGCCCGGTGCGTGTCGGGCGCGCTCAGGCGTCGTCGCCGGGCGTCGCGCCGCCATCGGCTTGCGGCGCATCGCGGAACCGCACGTCCGCGGCCAGATCTTCCTCTTCCGCCGCACGATGCGCGTCCGAATGCTCGGCGAGGTAATCGTAGATCGCGTAGCACAGCGCTTCGCAGCCCTGGCCCGTGAGCGCCGAAATCTCGAACACCGGGCCGTCCCAGCCGAAACGGTCGAGGAAATCGGCGACGCGCGCCTCGCGCTCGTCTTCCGGCACCATGTCGAGCTTGTTGAGGACGAGCCAGCGCGGCTTCTCGTACAACGCCTCGTCGTACTTGCGCAGCTCGCCGACGATCGCGGTCGCTTCCGCGACCGGATCGACGCTTTCGTCGAACGGAGCCAGATCGACGAGATGCAGCAGCACGCCGGTGCGCTGCAGGTGTCGCAGGAACTGGTGGCCGAGGCCCGCGCCTTCGGCGGCGCCCTCGATCAGCCCCGGAATATCGGCGATCACGAAGCTCTTGCTCGGGCCGACCCGCACGACGCCAAGGTTCGGCGCGAGCGTCGTGAACGGATAGTCGGCGATCTTCGGCTTCGCGTTCGACACCGACGAGATGAAGGTCGACTTGCCGGCGTTCGGCATGCCGAGCAGACCGACGTCGGCGAGCACCTTCAGCTCGAGCCGCAGCATGCGCCGTTCGCCGGGCTTGCCGTCGGTTTTCTGGCGCGGCGCGCGGTTCGTGCTCGACTTGAAATGCAGGTTGCCGAGACCGCCTGCGCCGCCCTTCGCGAGCATCACCTGCTGATCGTGCTCGGTCAGGTCGGCGATCAGCTCGCCCGTATCCATGTCGGTCACGACCGTGCCGACCGGCATGCGCAGCGTGACGTCGTCCCCGCCCTTGCCGTAGCAATCCGAGCCGCGACCGTTTTCGCCGTTGCGCGCCAGGTGCTTCTTCGCGTAACGGTAGTCGATCAGCGTGTTGATGTTGCGGTCGGCGATCGCGTAGACGTTGCCGCCCCGGCCGCCGTCGCCGCCGTCCGGCCCGCCGAACGGAACGAATTTCTCGCGGCGCATCGACGCGCTGCCATCGCCTCCGTCGCCGGCGATGACTTCGATTCGTGCTTCGTCAATGAACTTCATTCGTCACTCCGACCAGTATTTCCGCTATTGTGCCGCGCGCCGGCGCGCTTGAACAATCTGCCGTTCGGCCGATTGCCCGCCAGTGTCGCGACAGCCGCCGGCACGCACATGCGCCCGGCGGCCAAATAAAAAAAGGCCCCGCGAAGACTGCGGGGCCTTTCGGCTACGAAGCCCGTGGGTGCCTGAACTTAGGCAGCCGCCGGGACAACGATGACCAGATGCTTCTTGTCCGCGCCCTTGGTCGCGAACTTGACGTGACCGTCGACCAGCGCGAACAGGGTGTGATCCTTGCCCATGCCGACGTTCTCGCCAGCGTGCATGCGCGTACCGCGCTGACGCACGATGATGCCGCCAGCGTTGATCGCCTGGCCGCCGTACACTTTCACGCCGAGACGTTTCGACTCGGAGTCGCGGCCGTTCCGGGAAGAGCCGCCTGCCTTTTTGTGTGCCATCTGATTGCTCCTTTACCGAGGCGCTTACGCGTTGATCGCGTCGATGCGCAGCTCAGTGTAGTTCTGGCGGTGGCCGCCGTGCTTTTGGTAGTGCTTCCGGCGACGCATCTTGAAGATGGTGACCTTGGCATGACGACCGTGCGACACAACGGTGGCCTTGACGGAAGCCCCACTGACCAGCGGCGTACCGAACTTAATCGATTCGCCTTCGCCCACTGCGAGAACCTGGTCGAGCGTGATTTCAGCGTCAATGTCAGCCGGTATCTGTTCTACTTTGAGTTTTTCGCCAACGGCAACCTTGTACTGCTTGCCGCCGGTTTTTATGACCGCGTACATTGAGAACCTCACTCTGGATCCAATTTTTCCGCACACCACGCGCGGAAAACACGTGATTATACATGGGCTTAGCACCCAAGTCAAAGCCGATCCACGATTGCCGCCCGCAAGCCCTGGCCGGACGGCCAAAATCACCGGGCAGACACGTCCGACAGACCGGCATATCGCGGATTCGACTTATAATCCGCGGCATCACCCATTTCGATCATCATGTCGTCGTCCACCGCCTCCCCCACCCTCAGCGCCGCCCACCTGCTCGCCCCGATCGCCAGCGACATGGAGCAGGTGAATCGCGTTATCCGGCAAAGCCTCGCGTCCGACGTGCTGCTGATCAACCAGATCGCCGAGTACATCATCGGCGCGGGCGGCAAGCGGCTGCGTCCGGCCCTGCTGCTGCTCGTCGCCGGCGCGCTCGGCGAGACGTCGCACCAGCGGCACGTGCTGGCCGCCGTCGTCGAGTTCATCCACACGGCCACGCTGCTGCATGACGACGTCGTCGACGAATCCGAACTGCGGCGCGGCCGCCAGACGGCCAACGCGCTGTTCGGCAACGCGGCGAGCGTGCTGGTCGGCGACTACCTCTATTCGCGTTCGTTCGAGATGATGGTCGGCGTCGGCAAGATGCGCGTGATGGAAATCCTGTCGGAAGCGACGACGATCATTTCCGAAGGCGAAGTGCTGCAGCTCCTGAACATGCACGACGCGGACGTCGACGAGACGCGCTACATGCAGGTGATCCGCTACAAGACGGCGAAGCTGTTCGAGGCATCGGCCCGCCTGGGCGCGGTGCTCGCCGGCGCCGATGCGCCGACCGAAGCCGCCGCCGCCGAATACGGCCGCCGGATCGGCACCGCATTCCAGATCATGGACGACTGGCTCGACTACGCGGGCACGGCCGAGGCGATGGGCAAGAATGCCGGCGACGACCTGCGTGAAGGCAAGCCGACGCTGCCGCTCATCTATCTGATCGAACGCGGCACGCCCGAGCAGTCGGCGCTCGCCCGCGAGGCGATCGAACAAGGCGGCACCGATCGCTTCGACACGATCTTCGACGCGATCACGCGTTCGGGCGCGCTCGACCATACGCTCGAATGCGCGCGCCAGGAAGCACAGGCCGCTGCGGCCGCGATCGCCGCGTTCCCGGATTCGATCTACAAGGAAAGCCTGCTCGCGCTGTGCTCGTACTCGACGTCGCGACAGTCGTAAGCGCGCGGCGATCACGACGCGAACCGCTTTTCGAAAAATTTCTTCATCAAGGTATTCCCTTTTCGAAAAAACATCGTTATAGTTACGTTCTTGCTTGTGACGACGCAGCGATCTGAACGAAAGCGGCGAAGTCGGAAGAGCAAAAAATCGGGGTGTAGCTTAGCCTGGTAGAGCGCTACGTTCGGGACGTAGAGGCCGGAGGTTCGAATCCTCTCACCCCGACCAGATTTTGAAAAAACCGTGCACCGTGTGCACGGTTTTTTTTTGCCTTCTTCTGCCTGGTCTCGCGAGCGCGCGTGTCGCGCACGACACATCCCGGCCGCCGGCCTCTGCTATATTCCCTCCATCCCTGTCCTTCACTGCCCTTCTGACGCGTGGACCAAATTCCCTTATGGGCGCAAATCGGCGCCGTCTTCCTGCTTCTCCTCTGCTCCAGCTTCTTTTCCATTTCCGAGACCGCGATGATGGCGCTCAACCGCCATCGGCTGAAGCATCTCGCCGGCCAGGGCGTGCTCGGCGCGAAAACCACGCAGGGTCTCCTCACGCGCACCGACCTGCTGCTCAGCGTGATCCTGATCGGCAACAACCTGTTCAACACGATCATCCCGGTCCTGACGACGTCGCTCGCGCTGCACACGTTCGGCCGTAACAACCTGGCGCTGTCGATCGCGACCGGCATCGTCGCGTTCCTGATCATCGTGTTCGCGGAAATCGCGCCGAAGATCGTCGGCGCGACCTTTCCCGAACGCATCGCGCTGCCCGCCAGTCTCGTGATCGCGCCGCTGATGCGCGTGTTCAAGCCGGTCGTCTGGTTCGTCAATGAACTGGCGAACGGCGTGCTCTGGATGCTGCGCATCAATACGAAGAAGGGCCGCGACCAGCGGATGTCCGCCGACGAGCTGCGCGCGATCGTGCTCGAGTCGAGCAGCTTCATGCCGACCAAGCACCGCAGCATCCTGCTCAACCTGTTCGACCTCGAGAACATCACGGTCGACGACGTGATGGTGCCGCGCCGCCAGATCGAGTCGCTCAACTTCTACGCGCCGCTCGACGACATCCTGCATCAGCTCGAGACCTGCTATCACAACCGCCTCGTCGTCTACGAAGGCGACATCGACAAGGTGCTCGGCGTGCTGCACGTCCGCAAGACGCTCACCGGGCTGCACAATCAGGATTTCGACCGCGAAACGTTGCGCACGCTGCTCGCCGAGCCGTACTACGTGCCGTCGGGCACGCCGGTCGTCCAGCAGCTGCAGTATTTCCAGGAAAGCCGCCAGCGGACCGCGCTCGTCGTCAACGAGTACGGCGAACTCGAGGGGCTCGTCACGCCCGAGGACATCATCGAGGAACTGATCGGCGAATTCACGACGTCGATGCCGCGCGGCGAACGCGCGGGCGGCTGGAACGAGAACGGCGAATGCATCGTCGCCGCCAGCATGCCGCTGCGCGAACTGAACCGCTGGCTGCACCTGCAACTGCCGACCGACGGACCGAAGACGCTCAATGGCCTGATCCTCGAAATCCTCGAGGAAATCCCCGAAGGCGACGTGTGCCTGAAGATCCGCGACGTGATGCTCGAGGTCATGCGCAGCGACGACCAGGCCGTGCGCACCGTCAAGCTCTTCAAGCCGCGCAGCACGCGCGCACGCGGCGCGCGCTAGCCGAACGGCCGACTGTCGGCGCCGCGCACGATACGCGACCATTTGCCGGTCACGATCAACAGGCGGCCGAGCGCCGGCTCACATGCACTTCCCACTTCCCGGGGCGCCGCTGCACACGCAGCGGCCGCCTGTCTCCACCGACGCATCGCCCGCCGAAACACCGCGGTCGCTCGATGCGGCGCAACTCGACGACTCGCCCGCCGTACGGCTGCTGACCGACACACTGCACGCCGCCCGCGTGCGCGACGCGTCCGACATCCACGTCGAACCGTTCGAAGCAGGCTGGCGCATCCGCCTGCGCATCGATGGCGTCCTGCATGAACACGCGCGGCCGCCCGCTCATCTGCGCGACGCGCTCGTGACGCGGATCAAGGTGCTCGCCCGCATGGACATCGCCGAGCGCCGGCTTCCGCAGGACGGCCGGCTGCGCATCGCGGTCGACGGCGGCACGCGCGGCGACTACCGGGTCAGCTCGCTGCCCACGCTGTTCGGCGAGAAGCTCGTGTTGCGCCGCCTCGAAACGCTGCCGCCCGACCTCACGCTCGCGCGTCTCGGCTTCGACGCGCGGCAGGCCGCGGCGATGGAAGCCGCGATACGCGCGCCGCACGGTCTCGTGCTCGTCACCGGGCCGACCGGCAGCGGCAAGACGCTGTCGCTCTACTGCGCGCTGCAGATGCTCGACCGCGATGCGCACAACGTGTGCACGGTCGAGGATCCGGCCGAGATCCAGCTCGACGGCATCAACCAGGTCGGCGTCGCCGAAAAAGCCGGGCTGACGTTCGCCACTGCGCTGCGCGCGCTGCTGCGTCAGGACCCGGACGTCATCATGGTCGGCGAGATTCGCGATGCGGAGACGGCCGACGTCGCGATCAAGGCCGCACAGACCGGGCACCTCGTGCTGTCCACGCTGCATACGAACGACGCGCCGGCAGCCGTCGCGCGACTGCTCGACATCGGCGTCGCGCCATACAACCTCGCCGCCGCGTTGCGCCTCGTCACCGCGCAACGCCTCGTGCGGCGCCTGTGCCCCACCTGCCGCGTGCGTTCGGACGCGTCGGTGCGCGCGCTGCGCGAAGTAGGCTGCAATCCGGCAGCACTGGAATCCGGGTGGCGCCCGTTCGTCGCGCGCGGCTGTGCCGCCTGTCACGGCATCGGTTATCGAGGCCGCATCGGCCTGCATCAGACGATGCCGGTTTCACCGGAGATGGCGGAACGCATCGTCGCGCGCGCAAGCGTCGGTGTGCTCGCGCAATGCGCGGCAGCCGAGGGCGTACGCAGTCTGCGCGACGCGGCACTCGCGCACGTTCGCGACGGTACGACGAGCGTCGCGGAAGCGCTGGCCGCGACGCCCGACGCGTGATCGCGATGCCTGCACCGCCGCACGAGACGCGTTTCGCGTGGCGTGGCCGTCGTCGCGACGGCACGCGATGCCGCGGGAACGTCATCGCCTTCGATGCCGCCGCCGCACGTGCGGCGCTCGCGCGCGACGGCGTCACGGTGCTGTCGCTCGATGTCCGCGGCACGGCCCGGCCGCCGTCGGCCGGCGCGCGGGAAGTCACGCGCTTCACGCGTCAGCTCGCGAGCCTGCTGCAGGCCGGACTGCCGCTCGCACCGTCGCTCGAGATGCTCGCGCGCACCCGCACGCGTGACGGGCTGCCGCGCATCGCCGCCGGCCTCGCACGCGAGATCGTCGGCGGGCAACGCTTCGCCGCCGCGCTCGCACGCTACCCGTCCCAGTTCGGCACGCTGTATCGCCAGTTGATCGAGGTAGGCGAAGCATCGGGCGCGCTCGGCACCGTACTGACCCGCGTCGCGGAACACCGCGAACGCGCCGACGCGCAATGGCGCAAGCTGCGTGCCGCGCTCGCCTACCCGGTCGCCGTCATCGTGTTCGCGCTCGCGATCTCGGCCGCGCTGATGGTGTGGGTCGTGCCGACGTTCCGGCAGATCTTCGACGGCTTCGGCGCGGCCTTGCCGGCGCCGACCCGAGCCCTGCTCGCCCTCTCGTCCGCGACCTCGGCCTGGGGCGGCACGTTCGTCGCCGGGGCAGCGGTGGCGGGGCTCGCCGCACGTCACGCGCTGCGGCGCTCGCCATCGCTGCGCTACACGGCCGCGCGGCACGTGCTGGATGCGCCGCTCGTCGGCGGCGCGCTCACGCGGTTCGCGACCGCGCGCTGGTGCCGCTCGCTCGCAACGCTGCTCGGTGCGGGCGTCCCGCTCGCCGATGCATTCGCCACGCTCGAACGCACCGCCGGCCATCCGGTGTTCGAGCAGGCCACCGCGCAGATCGCGACGCACGTGCTGCGCGGCGCGCGTCTCGCCGATGCGATGCACGCGGCGGGCTGCTTCCCGGACGACGTCGTGCAGCCGATCGCCGTCGCCGAGGAAACCGGCGCACTCGACACGATGCTCGCCGATATCGCCGCGCTATGCGAGCGTCAGCTCGACGCACGGCTCGATGCGCTCGCCGCGCTCGGCGAGCCGCTGATCGTGATCGTCCTGGGTGCGCTCGTCGGCGGCCTCGTGATCGCGATGTATCTGCCCATCCTTCAGCTGGGCAACGTGGTGTAGCATCGCAACCGATTCTGTCGCCTTTCAAGCCCGAACCCGAGCCCCATGACGCCCGCGCCCCTGACCGCCGTTTTCGACTCGCCCGACAGCACGTTGCACGCGCTGGCGATGCTGCCGCTCGCGGTGCAGTATGCGTTCGCCGTCGTGCTCGGCCTGTGCGTCGGCAGCTTCGTGAACGTCGTCGTGCACCGGGTCCCGGTGATGATGCAGCGCGCGTGGCAGGCCGAAATCGCCGAAGCAACCGGCAGCGCAAGCTCGCCGCCGGACGACGGCTATCCGCCGCACTACGATCTGTGGCGCCCGCGCAGCGCCTGTCCGCATTGCGGTCACGTGCTGCGCGCGTGGGAAAACATCCCGCTCGTCAGCTACCTGCTGTTGCGCGGGCGCTGCCGTCAGTGCGGCCATGCGATCGGCGTGCGCTATCCGCTCGTCGAGCTCGCCGGTGCGCTGCTCGCCGCCGGTTCGCTCGCCGCGTTCGGCCCCACCGTTGCCGCACTCGCCGCGTTCGGACTGTGCGCCGCGCTGCTGGCGATGAGCGCGATCGATATCCAGACCGGCTACCTGCCCGATTCGATGACACTGCCGCTGCTGTGGGCCGGGCTCGCACTGAATCTCGGCGGCACGTTCACGTCGCTGCGTTCGGCCGTGGTCGGCGCGATGGCCGGCTACCTGTTCCTGTGGTCGGTCTACTGGCTGTTCAAGTGGCTGCGCGGCATCGAGGGCATCGGCTTCGGCGACCTGAAGTTGCTCGCCGCGCTCGGCGCGTGGATGGGCTGGGCCGCGCTGCCGCAGGTCGTGCTGTTCGCCGCGGTGACGGGTGCGCTCGTCGGGCTCGTCGCGACCTGGCGCGGGCGCATGCGCTTCGAGGAGCCGATTCCGTTCGGCCCGTTCCTCGCGGCAGGCGGCGTCGCCACGCTGTTTTTCGGTACCCCTTTCTATTCGGCGCTCGGCGGCTGACATGACACGCTGCCGGCGTCCGCCATGTTCGCTGCGTCGCGGGGAGGCGCTTCGCTTCCGCGCGGCGGCCCGGCGGAGGCTCACATGTTTGCAATAGGACTGACCGGCGGCATCGGCAGCGGCAAGACGACCGTCGCCGACCTGTTCGCCGCACGCGGTGCATCGCTCGTCGACACCGACCTGATCGCGCACCGCATCACCGCACCGGCCGGTCTCGCGATGCCCGCGATCGAACACGCATTCGGACCGGACTTCGTCGCGGCCGACGGCTCGCTCGATCGCGCGAAGATGCGCGCACTCATTTTCAGCGACGACGATGCACGCCGGCGCCTCGAGGCGATCACGCATCCGCTGATCCGCGCCGAAACCGATCGCGAAGCCCGCGCAGCGCAGGGCCCTTACGTGATCTTCGTCGTGCCGCTGCTCGTGGAGTCAGGTAACTGGAAGGCGCGCAGCGATCGTGTGCTCGTGGTCGACTGTCCGGTCGAAACGCAGATCGCACGTGTGATGCGACGCAATGATTTCACGCACGAACAGGTCGAAGCGATCATCGCGAGACAGGCAACCCGCGAAGCGCGTCTCGCAGCGGCCGACGACGTGATCGTCAACGACGCGACGACACCCGATGCGCTCGGCGCGCAGGTCGATGCACTGCACCAACGCTATCTCGCATTGGCGGCTGCCGCGCACTGATCGCGGCGTGCGATCGTGATGGTGTACGAAATTGGTGCGTTGCTAGGGTAGACAGTGAGCATTAGAATGTCCTGCATTGTTTCAATCCCTACCCTAGAGGCGAGCGCGCTTGATTCTTTACGAGTATCCGTTCAACGAGCGAATTCGCACGCTGTTGCGCCTCGAAGACCTGTTCGAGCGCTTCGCGTTCTTTTTGGCTCAGGAGGACCCGCGTGAGCATCACGTCGCGCTGACGACGCTGTTCGAAATCGCCGAGGTCACGGGCCGCGCGGACCTGAAATCGGATCTGATGAAAGAGCTCGAACGTCAACGCCAGACGCTCGCCCCCTTTCGCGGCAATCCGGGCATCGAACAGAATGCGCTCGAGTCCGTGCTCGGTGAAATCGAGCAGACGCTCGCCAATCTTGCGCAGATGCAGGGCAAGACCGGGCAGCATCTGGTCGACAACGAGTGGCTCGCCAGCATCCGCAGCCGCGCGGTGATTCCCGGCGGCACGTGCAAGTTCGACCTGCCGTCGTACTACGCGTGGCAGCAATGGCCCGCGGAACAGCGGCGCCAGGACATCGCGAAATGGATCCTGCCGCTGCTGCCGCTGCGCGATGCCGCGGCGATCGTGCTGCGGCTCGCGCGCGAATCGGGCCAGGCGTCGAAGGTGATGGCGATGCAGGGCAGCTACCAGCAGATGCTGTCGGGGCGCACCTATCAGCTGATGCAGGTGCGCGTGCCGCCGGAGCTGCGCGTGATTCCCGAAGCGAGCGCCAACAAATACATGTTGTGGGTACGGTTCACCATGCAGGACGGCGACGTGCGGCCGCGCGCGGTGGACATCGACGTGCCGTTCCATCTGACACTGTGCAATCTGTAACGGCCGTGTGCCGGTTCGACGCTTTCGTATGACTACCGTTGTGAAATGTCCTTCGTGCGGCGCAGAAGTGCGCTGGACGCCTGAAAACAAGTTCCGTCCCTTCTGTTCGGCCCGCTGCAAGCAGCTCGACCTCGGCGCATGGGCCGCGGAAAAGTACCGGATCGGCGGATCCTCCGACGAGGGTCCGTCTTCGGAGGAAGACGGCACCGACGGCCGCCGCGACAGCTGAGCGGCGCACGGCACCGCCCATGGGCGGATACGGCCCGCCTTTCAGGCGAGCCGTCACGGCGTCATTGCGACGCCGCTTCCTTCTCGAGCAGTTCCAGCACCGGCAGCGCCGCCGGCAACAGCGGCGCGACCTCGACCGGCAGTTGCTGCCATACGAACGCCTGCCCTTCCTTGCTGTGCGGCTCGCCCGTCCAGCCCGTCACCTTGCAGAAATAGAGCCGCACGTACGCGTGCGGATAATCGTGTTCGAGCGTATGCCAGCGGTGGCTGGCCGTGACTTCGATGCCGAGCTCCTCGTGCAGCTCACGCGCCAGCGCGTCCTCGACGCTCTCCCCGGCCTCCAGCTTGCCGCCCGGAAACTCCCAATAGCCTTCATACGGCTTGCCCTGCAGCCGCTGCGCGAGCAGGTAGCGACCGTCTGGCTGCACCATCACGCCGACCGCGACCTCCGTCACCTTCCGGCCGTCGGGCGCGCGCACGGCGCTCGTTACGGAATCCGTGCTCATGCCTGCTCCTTGCGGCCCGACCAGTCGCGCGCGAACTGCCATGCGACACGCCCCGAACGCGAACCGCGCTCGAGCGCCCAGACGAGCGCATCGCCGCGTGCCGTCTCGATCTCGGCGTCCGCGCAACCGAAATGGCGCAGCCAGTGCGCGACGATGTCGAGGTAGTCGTCCTGCTTGAACGGGTAGAAGCTGACCCACAGGCCGAAGCGCTCCGACAGCGAGATCTTTTCCTCGACGACTTCGCCGGGGTGGATCTCGCCGTCCGGCAGATGCTTGTACGACTCGTTGTCGCTCATGTACTCGGGCAGCAGATGGCGGCGATTCGACGTCGCGTAGATCAGCACGTTGTCGGACTGCGCGGCGATCGAGCCGTCGAGCGCGACCTTCAGCGCCTTGTAGCCCGATTCGCCATCCTCGAACGACAGGTCGTCGCAGAACACGATGAACCGCTCCGGACGCTGCGAGATCACCTCGACGATGTCGCCGAGATCGTGAAGATCGTCCTTGTCGACTTCGATCAGGCGCAGCCCGTCCTTCGCATAGGCGTTCAGGCACGCCTTGATCAGCGACGACTTGCCGGTGCCGCGGGCACCGGTCAGCAGCACGTTGTTCGCCGGCTTGCACTGCACGAACTGTCGCGTGTTCTGCTCGATCAGCCCTTTCTGCCGATCGATGTTGTGCAGGTCGTCGAGCGTGATCGTCGACGCTGCCGGCACCGGCTGCAGATAGCCGCGCCCCTGGCGCTTGCGCCAGCGGAACGCGGTGGCGGCGTTCCAGTCGACGGCCGCCGGCGCCGGGGGCAGCATCCCCTCGAGGCGGCCGAGCAGCGCTTCCGCGCGCGTCAGAAACTGTTCGAGCTTGTCCATGTCGTTCGAGCGCTCCCGATCAGGAGCGGTAGTCCGCGTTGATGCTCACGTAATCGTGCGACAGGTCGCACGTCCAGACCGTTGCCTGCGCGTCGCCGCGGCCGAGCAGCACGCGGATCGTGATTTCGCTCTGCTTCATCACGCGCTGGCCGTCCTCTTCCTGATAAGCCGGGTTGCGGCCGCCGGCCTTCGCGACGAGCACGTCGTCGAGATAGAGATCGATCTTGCCGACGTCGAGATCCGTGACGCCCGCGTAGCCGATCGCCGCGAGAATCCGGCCCAGGTTGGGGTCGGATGCATAGAAGGCCGTCTTCACCAGCGGCGAATGCCCGATCGCATACGCGATCTGGCGGCACTCGGCGACGCTCTTGCCGCCCTCGACCTGCACCGTCATGAATTTCGTCGCGCCTTCGCCGTCGCGCACGATCAGCTGCGACAGCTGCTGGGCAACCTGCGTCACTGCACCGCGCAGCGCCGCATAAGCCGGCGAGTCGGTCGACGTGATCGCGGGCAGCGTGCTCTTGCCCGACGCGATCAGGATGAACGAGTCGTTCGTCGACGTGTCGCCGTCGATCGTGATGCAGTTGAACGAGCGGTCGGCCACTTCCTTTACGAGCGTGTCGAGTACCGGCTGCGCGACGTTCGCATCGAACGCGAGGAAGCCGAGCATCGTCGCCATGTTCGGCTTGATCATGCCCGCGCCCTTGCTGATGCCCGTCAGCGTGACCGTATGGCCGTCGATCGTCACCTGGCGCGACGTGGCCTTCGGCAGCGTGTCAGTCGTCATGATCGCCTGCGCGGCGTCGTACCAGTTCGCGGCCTTGCGGTTCGCGAGCGCGGCCGGCAGCCCGGCCTTCAGGCGGTCGATCGGCAGCGGCTCGAGAATCACGCCGGTCGAGAACGGCAGCACCTGGGCGGCGTCGAGGCCCGCGAGGCGCGCGAGTTCCGCGCAGGTTTCGCGGGTGTTCGCGAGGCCCGGCTCGCCGGTGCCCGCATTCGCGTTGCCCGTGTTCACGACGAGCGCGCGGATGCCCGCGCCGCCCGCGCGCACCTTCGCGAGATGCTCGCGGCACACGATCACGGGCGCGGCGCAGAAGCGGTTCTCGGTGAATACGCCGGCGACCGTCGCCCCTTCGTCGACGGAGATGACCAGCACGTCCTTGCGATTCGGCTTGCGGATGTTCGCTTCCGCCCAGCCGAGCGTGACGCCGGCGACGGGATGGAGTTGGGCGGGATCGATCGACGGAAAATTGACAGCCATGGGGCACACCTGCCGGATGGAAAATGCCGGCACGCGCCGGCATCGATTGGAAGAACCGGCGGCCGCACGCGCGGGCCGCCGCAACTCACGTCACTGACTCGAAGCTGCGAACGAAGCGGCACGCGGATGCGCGCCGCCGCCGATCATGACAGCCTCCCGTGACATTGCTTGTACTTCTTGCCGCTGCCGCACGGGCACGGGTCGTTGCGGCCGACCTTCGGCATCTCGCCGCCGGGGCCGCTGTGGGTCATCGCGCTGCCGACCATGTCGGCCGTCGCCGTGGCCGCGGTGGCGGCTGCGACGTTCGCGACCGGCGCGCCGGATTCCGCGTAGTCGGCGTGCTGAAACTCGACGTTTTCGAGATGACCGCCGCGCTCCTCGATCTGCTCGGCGGCTTCCTCGAGCTGCTCCGGCGACTGGATCTGCACGTTCATCACGATGCGCGTGACTTCCTGCTTGATCGCGTCGAGCATCGCGGCGAACAGCTCGAACGCTTCGCGCTTGTATTCCTGCTTCGGGTTCTTCTGCGCATAGCCGCGCAGGTGGATGCCCTGGCGCAGGTGGTCGAGCGCCGCGAGGTGCTCGCGCCACAGCCGGTCGACCGTCTGCAGCATCACCGAACGCTCGAACGCGCTGAACGATTCGCGGCCGACCAGCGCGACCTTCGCCTCATACTGCTCGTCGGCGGCGGTCGTCACGGCTTCGAGAATCTCGTCGGCCGTGATCGACGACGACTCGTTCACCATTTCCTGGATCGCGAGGTCGAGCTGCCAGTCGTTGCGCAGGGCTTCCTCGAGCTCGGGCACGTCCCACTGTTCCTCGATGCTGCCTTCCGGCACGAACTGGCGGACGACTTCGGTGATCACGCCGTGACGCATCGCCGAGATCGTCTCGGTGATGTCGTGCGCTTCGAGCAATTCGTTGCGCTGCTGGTAGATCACCTTGCGCTGGTCGTTCGACACGTCGTCGTATTCGAGCAGCTGCTTGCGGATGTCGAAGTTGCGCGCTTCGACCTTGCGCTGCGCCGATTCGATCGAACGCGTGACGATGCCGGCCTCGATCGCCTCGCCTTCCGGCATCTTCAGGCGATCCATGATCGAGCGCACGCGGTCGCCCGCGAAGATGCGCAGCAGCGGATCGTCGAGCGACAGGTAGAAGCGCGACGAGCCCGGATCGCCCTGGCGGCCCGCACGGCCGCGCAGCTGGTTGTCGATCCGGCGCGATTCATGGCGCTCGGTGCCGATGATGTGCAGGCCGCCCGCGGCCTTCACCTGCTCGTGCAGCGTTTCCCACTCGTCGTGCAACTGCTTGATGCGGCGCGCCTTTTCGTCGGCCGGGATCGCTTCGTCGGCTTCGATGAATGCGGCCTGCTTCTCCGCGTTGCCGCCGAGCACGATGTCGGTCCCGCGACCGGCCATGTTGGTCGCGATCGTGATGCGCTTCGGACGGCCGGCTTCCGCGACGATCGCCGCTTCGCGCTCGTGCTGCTTCGCGTTCAGCACCTCGTGCGGCAGCCCGGCCTGCTTCAGCAGGTGCGACAGCAGTTCCGAGTTCTCGATCGACGTCGTGCCGACCAGCACCGGCTGACCGCGCTCGTAGCACTCGCGAATGTCGCGGATCACCGCGTCGTAGCGCTCCTTGGCCGTCTTGTAGATCTGGTCCTGCTTGTCGATCCGCTTCGGCGGACGGTTGGTCGGGATCACGACCGTCTCGAGGCCGTAGATCTCGTTGAATTCGTACGCTTCGGTGTCCGCCGTGCCCGTCATGCCCGCGAGCTTCGCGTACATCCGGAAGTAGTTCTGGAACGTGATCGAGGCGAGCGTCTGGTTCTCGCTCTGGATCTTCACGTGCTCCTTCGCCTCGACCGCCTGGTGCAGGCCGTCGGACCAGCGGCGGTCCGCCATCAGGCGGCCCGTGAATTCGTCGACGATCACCACTTCGCCGTTCTGCACGACGTAGTGCTGATCCTTGTGGAACAGCGTGTGGGCGCGCAGCGCCGCGTACACGTGGTGCATCAGCGTGATGTTCTGCGGTGCGTACAGGCTCTCGCCCTCGCCGATCAGGCCCCACTCGGCGAGCAGCCGCTCGGCCTTCTCGTGGCCCGACTCCGTCAGGAACACCTGGCGCGACTTCTCGTCGAGCGTGTAGTCGCCCGGCTTCTCGACGCCCGTGCCATCGGCCTTCTCCTCGCCGATCTGGCGCTCGAGCAGCGGCGGCAGCGCGTTCATCCGCACGTACAGCTCGGTGTGGTCTTCCGCCTGGCCCGAAATGATCAGCGGCGTACGCGCCTCGTCGATCAGGATCGAGTCCACTTCGTCGACGACCGCGAAGTTCAGGGCCCGCTGCACGCGCGCGTCGGTCTCGTAGACCATGTTGTCGCGCAGGTAGTCGAAGCCGAACTCGTTGTTCGTGCCGTAGGTGATGTCCGACGCGTAGGCCTGCTGCTTCTGGTCGTGTTCCATGCCGGACAGGTTGATGCCGACCGACAGACCGAGGAAGTTGTAGAGGCGCGCCATCCATTCGGCGTCGCGCTGCGCGAGGTAGTCGTTGACCGTCACCACGTGCACGCCACGGCCGGCCAGCGCATTCAGGTACACGGGCAGCGTCGCGACGAGCGTCTTGCCTTCGCCGGTGCGCATTTCCGCGATCTTGCCGTAGTGGAGCACCATGCCGCCGATCAGCTGCACGTCGAAATGGCGCATCTTCAGCACGCGGCGGCTCGCCTCCCGGCAGACCGCGAACGCCTCGGGCAGCAGCTTGTCGAGCGACTCGCCGCCCGCGATCCGCTGGCGGAACTCATCCGTCTTGCCGCGCAACTGGTCGTCCGTCAGCTTCTCGATCTGCGTTTCGAGCGCATTGATCGTCGCGACGGTCTTTTGGTATTGCTTGACGAGCCGCTGGTTGCGGCTGCCAAAAATTTTCTGGAGAAAACCGGTTGTCATCGGATCGGATCCTGCGTCGCAGCACCGGCGCCCGGCGCGTGTTGCGCGCCCCGACGCCCGAGCCTCGGCGGCTTAGCGAATTAGTGGAATCAAACGAGGAATTTTAGCACGCGAGGAAGCATGCGCCGGTGTCCCGGCCTGACCCACGCCGCACGCCGAACCCGTGCAGGCAACCGGGCGCACGGCCCGAAAGCCGCCCGTGCGGGAGCCGGCGCGGGTACAATCGGCGTCAACGTCCGCGCCCGTGCGCGCCCGAAGAATGCCTCGATGAATCGATTTTCCAAGCGTTTCGGCCCGCTCCCCGCATATCGCCCGCAACCCGTGTCCGAAGTGCTCAACCGCACCGACGCGTTCGCGGCGCTGCGCGCCGGCGTCGAACAGGTCGCGTCGCTGCAGCGCGACCTCGCCGCGCTCCTGCCCGACTATCTTGCGAGTCATGTCGAACCGGGCTCCATCAAGGACGGCACCCTGACCCTCTTTGCCGCGCACAATGCGCTCGCGGCCCGCCTGCGGCAGGTCGAGCCGCGCCTGCTCGCCGATCTCCAGAAGCGCGGCTGGCCGGTCTCGGCGCTGCGCGTTCGCGTGCGTCCGAAGGACGCGCCGGAACCGCCGCACGTGAAGCAGGCGCGCATGACGACCGTCGGCGCCGCCGCGTTGCGCGAACTCGCCGATCACCTCGAGCCGTCGCCGCTGCAGGCCGCGCTCGCGCGGATGGCCGCACGGCACGGTGCGAAGTCGTCGCGCTGAACGCGCGCCGCCACCGCCCGTGCGGGCCGGCCGCCCAATAAAAAAGCGACCCGAGGGTCGCTTTTTTTATCGCGGGGCGCCGGACGCCGATCAGGCGAAGGCCGTCTGCGCGTCGAACGCGAAGCCCTTCGGCGCAGCCTGCGGATCGTCGAACGTGACGATCTCGTACGCGTCTTCGTGCGCGAGCAGTTCGCGCAGCAGCGCGTTGTTCAGCCCGTGGCCCGACTTGTACGCGGTGTACGACGCCAGCAGCGGATGGCCGACCACGTACAGGTCGCCGATCGCATCGAGCATCTTGTGCTTCACGAACTCGTCGTCGTAACGCAGCCCGTCGTTGTTCAGGATCCGGTACTCGTCGAGCACGATCGCGTTGTCCATGCTGCCGCCGCGCGCGAGACCCAGCTCGCGCATCATTTCGACTTCATGGGCAAAACCGAACGTGCGCGCACGCGCGATCTCGCGCACGTACGACGTATTCGCGAAATCGACCTCGAGCTCCTGGCCGGTCTTGTCGACGGCCGGGTGACGAAAGTCGATCGTGAACTTCAGCTTGAAGCCGAAATACGGATCGAGACGCGCGAACTTGTCGCCGTCGCGGATTTCGACCGGCTTCTTCACCTTGATGAAGCGCTTCGGCGCGTTCTGCTCCTCGATGCCCGCGGACTGGATCAGGAACACGAAGGACGCGGCGCTGCCGTCCATGATCGGGATTTCCTCGGCCGTCACGTCGACATAGAGGTTGTCGATGCCGAGGCCGGCGCACGCCGACATCAGGTGCTCGACGGTCGACACGCGCGCTCCGTCCTTCTGCAGCACCGACGCGAGCCGCGTGTCGCCGATCGACATCGCGGATGCCGGAATGTCGACAGGCGTGGGCAGGTCGACGCGCGAGAATACGATCCCCGTGCCCGGCGCGGCCGGGCGGAGCGTCAGTTCGACCTTGCGGCCCGAGTGGAGACCGATGCCCACGGTCTTCACGATCGATTTGATGGTGCGCTGCTTCAGCATGATGTTCTTCGTCTTGATTGAGAATATCAATCAGGAGTTATATTCGATAGGTGAGATTATAGCGTAATTCCCTATTCGACGCTGTTTGAAACTGCGTATCAATCTGTTTCGACTGGTTACCCGCGCCGATACGGGACGGGCCGATGCCCGGAACGGAGGCGTTTCCGGTCATCGGCCCGTGTTACAACTGCCCTGAGGCCGGTGAGCAGCGTTGCCGGCAGGCAACGGCGCACCGCAGGATCAGGACTTCAACGTCGCGAGCACACTCGCCGCATCGCTCACTTCGAACTTGCCCGGCGCTTCGACGGCCAGCGTCTTGACCACACCGTCGTCGACCACCATCGCGTAGCGCAGGGAACGGATTCCCATGCCACGCGCGGACAAATCCTGCGTCAGCCCCAGCGCATGAGTGAAAGCAGCGCTGCCGTCCGCCATCATGCGCACCTTGCCCGCGGTGTGCAGATCACGTCCCCATGCGCCCATCACGAATGCGTCGTTGACGGACACGCACCAGAGCTCGTCGATGCCCGCCGAGCGCAGTTGCTCGGCGTGCTCGACATAGCCCGGCACATGCTGCGCCGAGCAGGTCGGCGTGAAAGCTCCCGGCAATCCGAAGATCACCACCCGCTTTCCCGCAACCTGGTCGCGCACGCTGAAGGCATTCGGCCCCAGCGTGCAGCCTTCGCGCGCGTCGTCGATGAACTCGAACAGTTGCGCGTCGGGCAGCGCGTCGCCCACTTGAATCATGGCTGGTCCCTCATAGCGATACGGTTTTTCAGCGTGTTGCGGACAGCACGGCCCATCCCGCCTCGCTCGAGCGAAGAGGGCACGTTTCCCGGCCCGGCGTCGCATCCGACGCGGCCTGTCGTGGTCCGTGGCATCCGTCACGCCGGCGTTACCGCGGCAAACTTGCCGCGGCTTCGCCTGTGTGCGTCGTCAGTCAGCCTGCTTGCGCAGGAAAGCCGGGATGTCGTACGTGTCGACACCCTTCTCCTGCAGCGCCTGCACGTGCGATGCCGCGGTTTCGCGCGAGTTGCGCCACACCGCCGGCGTATCGAGCGCGCCGTAGTCGGCCGTGCTGACGTGCTGCGGCTGCGCATAGCCGTGCGAGACGTTCACCGGCTGGTTGTCGGTGCCGGTGCGCAGCAGCGTCATCGGAGCCGATTGCTGCTTCTTCGCCGCCCGGCCCAGACCCGTCGCCACGACCGTCACGCGCAGCGCATCGCCCATCGCGTCGTCGTACACCGCACCGAAGATCACCGTGGCATCTTCCGCCGCGTAGCTCTTGATCGTGTTCATCACTTCGCGCGTTTCCGACAGACGCAGCGAACGGCTCGACGTGATGTTGACCAGCACGCCGCGCGCGCCCGACAGATCGACGCCTTCGAGCAGCGGGCTCGCCACGGCCTGTTCCGCCGCGAGGCGTGCGCGATCGACGCCGGCGACCGTCGCCGTGCCCATCATCGCCTTGCCTTGCTCGCCCATCACCGTCTTCACGTCTTCGAAGTCGACGTTCACGAGGCCATCGACATTGATGATTTCGGCAATGCCCGCAACCGCGTTGTTCAACACGTCGTCCGCGCACTGGAAGCACTTGTCCATCTCGGCGTCATCGCCCATCACGTCGAACAGCTTGTCGTTCAGGACGACGATCAGCGAGTCGACGTGATCCTCCAGTTGCTGCGAGCCTGCTTCCGCGACGCGCATGCGCTTGCCGCCTTCGAATTCGAACGGCTTGCTGACGACACCAACCGTCAGGATGCCCATCTCCTTCGCGATCTGCGCGACCACCGGCGCCGCGCCCGTGCCCGTGCCGCCACCCATGCCGGCCGTGATGAACACCATGTGCGCGCCACGCAGTGCGTCGGCGATGCGCTCGCGCGCCTCTTCCGCCGCCGCCTTGCCCATTTCCGGCTTCGCGCCGGCGCCGAGGCCCGTGTTGCCGAGCTGGATCACGGACGGTGCGCGCGCACGCGACAGCGCCTGTGCGTCGGTGTTCATCACGATGAAGTCGACGCCCTGCACGCCACGGTTGATCATGTGCTGAACGGCATTGCCGCCAGCGCCGCCAACGCCGACCACCTTGATGATGGTGCCGTTGGTTTCGGTTTCCAGCATTTCGAATTCCATTGTTGCCTCCGTCAAGAAAATAGAACTACTCGGCCGTTATTCGGCAGGAGATCGGGCAACCCCCTGTCGCGCGCCAGCCGCCGGCACCGGCGCGAATTTCGATTCGGTATGTCAAAAGTTGCTCAGGAACCATTCCTTCATCCGCGAGAAGATCTGCCCCGCGTTGCCGGACTGCACGGCGACCTTGCGGCCGCGCATGCGCTGCGCACTGCCTTCGACCAGCAGGCCCATCGCCGTCGAGTAGCGCGGGTTGCGCACCACGTCGGCGAGGCCGCCTGCGTATTCCGGCGCGCCGATGCGCACCGGCTTCAGGAAAATGTCTTCGCCGAGCTCGACCATGCCCGGCATCATCGAAGCCCCGCCGGTAATGACCACGCCGGAGCTCAGCAGTTCTTCGTAACCCGACTCGCGCACGACCTGCTGCACGAGCGAGAACAGTTCCTCGACGCGCGGCTCGATCACGGCGGCAAGTGCCTGGCGCGACAGCGTGCGCGGACCGCGTTCGCCGAGGCCCGGCACTTCGACCATCTCGTCCGGATCGGCGAGCGCCTGCTTCGCGATCCCGTAGCCGACCTTGATGTCTTCCGCGTCCGGCGTCGGCGTGCGCAGCGCCATCGCGATGTCGCTCGTGATCTGGTCGCCGGCGATCGGAATCACTGCGGTGTGGCGGATCGCGCCTTCGGCGAAGATCGCGATGTCGGTCGTGCCGCCGCCGACGTCGACCAGCACCACGCCGAGATCCTTCTCGTCTTCAGTCAGCACGGCCAGCGACGACGCGAGCGGCTGCAGGATCAGGTCGTTCACTTCCAGCCCGCAGCGGCGCACGCACTTGACGATGTTCTGCGCGGCGCTGACCGCACCGGTCACGATGTGCACCTTCACCTCGAGGCGGATCCCGCTCATGCCGATCGGCTCGCGCACGTCTTCCTGGCCGTCGATGATGAATTCCTGCGTGAGGATGTGCAGCACCTGCTGGTCGGTCGGGATGTTGATCGCCTTCGCGGTCTCGATCACGCGCGCGACGTCGGTCTGCGTGACTTCCTTGTCCTTGATCGCGACCATCCCGCTCGAGTTGAAGCTGCGGATGTGGCTGCCGGCGATCCCCGTGAACACGTTGGTGATCTTGCAGTCGGCCATCAGCTCGGCTTCCTCGAGCGCGCGCTGGATCGACTGCACGGTGGCCTCGATGTTGACCACCACGCCCTTCTTCAGACCTTTCGACTCGCTCTGGCCGAGGCCGATCACCTCGTAATGGCCTTCGCCCTTCAGCTCGGCGACGATGGCCACCACCTTCGACGTGCCGATGTCGAGGGAAACCAGCAGATCCTTGTAGTCTTTGCTCATAAAGTGCTCTTGCGTGTGATCTCTCGTTACTTCTTGCGCTTGTCGGTATCGGTCAGGAACCGCATGCCTGCCGCACGAATCGCGAATCCGTTCGGATAACGCAGGTCCGCGTACTCGATGTCGTTGCCCCAACGCTCCGTGACAGCCGGCCACGCGGCGACGAGGCGCTGGCTCCGGTCATGCAGCGACTCGCTGTTGCGTTCCTTGCCCAGCTCGACCTGCATGCCGTTCGACAGCTTCACCGTCCACGCGTAACGCGCCGACAGCGTCACTTCTTCCGGCGCCGCCTTCAGCGGCGCAAACCAGTGCGCGAAGTCGTGATACCGCGTGACGACTTCCTTCGCACTGCCCTCCGGGCCGTCGAACGCGGGCAATTCCTGATCCAGTTCGCCCTGGTTCGCGGTGAACAGCTCGCCGTCGACGCTCACGAGCTGCGCACTGCCCCAGGTCCCGAGCGGTTTGTACTCCTCGAGCGTGACAGCCAGCGCATTCGGCCACACCCGGCGCACGCTCGCGTGGCGCACCCACGGCATCTGCTCGAACGCGGCCCGCGCCGCGTCGAGATCGACCGTGAAGAAATTGCCCTTCAGCCGGCCGACCACGCCCGCACGCACCGTCGGCGAGTTGATGTGCTCGGTGTCGCCATCGATCCGGATTTCGCGCAGCGCGAACGTCGGACGCTGGATCAGCCAGTAGCAGCCGGCCGCCGCCAACACGAGCAGCAACAGCGCGTACAGCGCGCTGGCGGCAAGGTTGAGTTGGCGAACGTTGTTCCACATACGTCGTTCCGTTCCTGCGTCAGTCGTTGAGCGTAAGCGACAGCACCTTCACGACCAGCTCCGAATAGCTGATGCCGATCGAGCGCGCCGCCTTCGGCGGCAGCGAGTGGTCGGTCATCCCGGGGGCCGTGTTCACTTCCAGGAAATACGCGTTGCCGGCGGCGTCGAGCATGAAGTCCGCACGGCCCCAGTCGGTGCAGCCGAGCACGTCGAACGCGCGGCGCGCGATGCGCTTCAGTTCCGCTTCCTGTTCGGCGGGCAGCCCGCACGGAATCAGGTACTGCGTGTCGTCGGCGACATACTTCGCGTGGTAGTCGTAGAACTCGCCGGCCGGCACGATCTTGATCAGCGGCAGGTCGAGATCGCCGGCGATGCACGCGGTGTATTCGCCGCCGCCTTCGATGCTCTTCTCGACGATCACGATCTTGTCGTGCGTCGCCGCTTCCGACAGTGCGGCGGGCAACGCGTCGGCCGTCTTCACCTTCAGCACCGCGACGCTCGAGCCTTCGCTCGCCGGCTTCACGAACAGCGGCAGGCCGAGCTTCGCGACGATGTCCGTCGCGCGCGCCGCGTAGTCGTCGCCGCGCATCACCGTCTCGAACGGCGGCGTCGGCACGCCCGTCTGCTGCCACACGAGCTTCGTGCGGAACTTGTCGAGGCCGAGCGCCGAGCCGAGCACGCCGCTGCCCGTGTAGCGGATCCCGTAGAAATCGAGTGCGCCCTGGATCTGGCCGTTCTCGCCGTAGCCGCCGTGCAGCGCGTTGAATGCGCGCACGAAGCCTTCGTCCTTCAGCGCCGACAGCGGCCGCTCGGCCGGGTCGAACGGATGCGCGTCGACGCCCGCATCGCGCAGGCCCTGCAGCACGAGGCGGCCCGAGGTGAGCGACACCTCGCGCTCGGCGGATTCGCCGCCGAACAACACCGCCACCTTGCCGAAACGTTTCGGATCGATCCCGCTCATGTCATGCCTTCTGTTGAGTGTGTTGCACGAGCTTCGCCGGCACGCCGCCGATCGAACCCGCGCCCATCGTGATCACCACGTCGCCGTTCTGCGCGACCTTCGCCAATGCATCCGGCACGTCGTCGACCGTCGCGACGAACACCGGGTCGACCTTCCCCACCGCGCGCAGCGCACGCGACAGCGCGTCGCCGTTGGCCGTCGCGATCGCCGCTTCGCCCGCGGCATAAACTTCCGTCAGCACCAGCGCGTCGACCGTCGACAGCACGTTGACGAAATCGTCGAAGCAGTCGCGCGTGCGCGTGTAGCGGTGCGGCTGGAACGCCAGCACGAGGCGGCGGCCCGGGAACGCGCCGCGCGCGGCCGCGATCGTCGCGGCCATCTCGACCGGGTGGTGGCCGTAATCGTCGATCAGCGTGTACTGGCCGCCGTCCGCGCTCGGCACCTCGCCGTAGCGCTGGAAGCGCCGGCCGACGCCGTTGAATTCCGCGAGCGCCAGCTGGATCGCGTCGTCCGCCACGCCGAGATCGGTCGCGATCGCGATCGCCGCGAGCGCGTTCTGCACGTTGTGCAGGCCCGGCAGGTTCAGCACCACCGCGAGCGGCGCACGGCCTTCGCGGATCACCGTGAAGTGCATGCGGCCGTCGCGCGCGTCGATGTCTTCCGCGCGCACCTGCGCGTCCGGCGACAGCCCGTAGCGCACGACCGGCTTCGAGATGAACGGGATGATCTGCCGCACGTTCGGATCGTCGACGCACACCACCGCGCTGCCGTAGAACGGCAGGCGCTGCGTGAACTCGATGAACGCCTGCTTGAGCCGCGCGAAATCGTGGCCGTAAGTGTCCATGTGATCGGCGTCGATGTTCGTGATGACTTCGATCACCGGATACAGATTCAGGAACGACGCGTCCGACTCGTCGGCCTCGGCGACGATGAAGTCGCCCGTGCCGAGCCGCGCGTTCGCGCCGGCGCTGATCAGCCGGCCGCCGATCACGAAGGTCGGGTCGAGGCCGCCTGCCGCGAGCACGCTCGCGACGAGGCTCGTCGTCGTGGTCTTGCCGTGCGTGCCGGCGATCGCGATGCCCTGCTTCAGGCGCATCAGTTCCGCGAGCATCACCGCGCGCTGCACGATCGGCACGCGCTGGCTACGCGCGGCCAGCACCTCGGGGTTGTCCGAGCGCACGGCCGTCGATACGACGACCGCGTTCGCGCCCTCGATGTTCGCCGCGTCGTGGCCGATCGCGATCCGCGCGCCGAGCGCCTCGAGACGGTCGGTCACCGCGTTGCGCGACAGGTCGGAGCCGCTGACCTCGTAGCCGAGGTTGACGAGCACTTCGGCGATGCCGCTCATGCCCGCGCCGCCGATCCCGACGAAATGAATGTGTTTGACGATGTGTTTCATTGCAGTTTTTCCAGGTTCGCGCCGGCCGCCTTCGCGCAGACACGCGCGACTTCGTCGGTGGCCTCGGGCTTCGCCAGCGAGCGCGAACGCTCCGCCATGTCCGCGAGCGACGCCCGCGACTGGCCGCGCAGCCAGTCGGCGAGCAGTTCCGCCGACAGGTCGCGTTGTTGCACCAGCACGGCCGCGCCCGCATCGGCGAGGAACGCGGCGTTGGTCGTCTGGTGGTCGTCGACCGCGTACGGGAACGGCACGAACAGCGCCGCCACGCCCACCGCCGCGATCTCCGACACCGTCATCGCGCCGGAACGGCAGATCACGAGATCCGCCGCCGCGTACGCGCTCGCCATGTCGTCGATGAACGGCACGAGCCGCACGTCTTCGCCGGCCGCGAAACCGGCCGCTTCGTAATTCGCCTTCAGCGCGTCGATGTGCTTCGCGCCGGCCTGGTGCACGACGCGCGGGCGCTCGTCCGGCGTCAGCAGCGCCAGCGCGCGCGGCACGACTTCGTTCAGCGCGGCCGCACCGAGGCTGCCGCCGACGACCAGCACGTTCAGCGGGCCGCTGCGCGACGCATAGCGTGCTTTGGGCGGTTCCGTGTGCGCAAGTTCCGCACGAATCGGGTTGCCGGTCCATTCCGCGTGCGGCAGCGCGCCGGGAAACGCGACGAGCACGCGTTTGGCCAGTTTCGCGAGCACCTTGTTGGTCAGGCCCGCGATCGAATTCTGTTCGTGCAGCACGAGCGGACGACCCGACAGCGCGGCCATCACGCCCGCCGGGAACGTGATGTAGCCGCCCATCCCGAGCACGACGTCGGGCCGCACGCGGCGCAGCGCGCCGAGGCTCTGCCAGCATGCGCGCAGCAGGTTGAACGGCAGCGTCAGCTTGGTCTTCAGGCCCTTGCCGCGCAGTCCGCCGAAGCGCACGTATTCCATCGGAATGCCGTGCTTCGGCACGAGCGTCGCTTCCATCCCGGCCGGATTGCCGAGCCACACGACGCGCCAGCCCGCCGCTTCCATCCGGTGCGCGACCGCGAGCCCCGGGAACACGTGGCCCCCGGTGCCGCCTGCCATCACCATCAGCGTGCGTCGCGACGCGGTCATACCTTCCCTCCCCGCATCAGTACGCGATTTTCATAATCGACCCGCAGCAGCACCGCGAGCGCGACACAGTTCAGCAGGATGCCCGAGCCGCCATAGCTCACGAGCGGCAGCGTCAGGCCTTTGGTCGGCAGCAGGCCGAGGTTCACGCCCATGTTGATGAACGTCTGCGCGCCGAACCAGATACCGATGCCCTTCGCCGTCAGGCCCGCGAACGTGCGATCGAGCGCGAGCGCCTGGCGGCCGATCTCGAACGCGCGGCGCACGATCCAGTAGAACAGCAGGATCACGACCATCACGCCGACAAAGCCGAGTTCCTCGCCGATCACCGCGAGGATGAAGTCGGTATGCGCTTCGGGCAGGTAGTTCAGCTTCTCGACGCTGCCGCCGAGGCCGACGCCGAACCACTCGCCGCGGCCGAACGCGATCAGCGAATGCGTGAGCTGGTACGCCTTGCCCTGCGCATACCGTTCGTCCCACGGATCGAGATACGCGAAGATCCGCTCGCGACGCCACGGCGACAGCCATACGAGCATCGTGAAGGTGCCGACCGCCGTCGCAACCAGGCCGCCGAACAGCTTGCCGTTCACGCCGCCGAGGAACAGCACGCCCATCGCGATCGCGGCGACCACCATGAACGCGCCCATGTCCGGCTCGAGCAGCAGCAGCGCGCCGACGAGACCGACCGCGAACGCCATCGGCAGAAAGCCTTTCGCGAAGCTCTGCATGTACTCCTGCTTGCGCACCGTGTAGTTCGCCGCGTAGATCGTCACCGCGAGCTTCATGATTTCCGACGGCTGCATGTTCGTGATGCCGAGCGGAATCCAGCGGCGCGCGCCGTTCACGCCCTTGCCGACGTGCGGGATCAGCACGATCACGAGGCCGACCAGCGCGATCAGGAAGAGATGCGGCGCGTATTTGTCCCAGGTCGACACCGGCACGCGGAACGCGATCACCGCCGCGATGAACGCGACGACGAGCGACACGCAGTGGCGCATCAGGAACGCGTAATCGTGATACGACGCGTATTTCGGAGAATCGGGCATCGCGATCGACGCCGAATACACCATCACGACGCCGAGCCCGAGCAGCGCGATCGCGACCCACAGCAGCGAGTAGTCGAAGTCGAGCATCCGCGAGCGGCTCGGCCGCACGCCGTTGACGACGCTCGCGAGGCCGCCGGTCGCAGCGCGCGTGGCGGACGCGACGCGGCCGCCGGCGGCATTGCCGCCGGTGTCGCGCCGGTCGTTGAAACGGGAGACGAGGCGATCGGACCAGCTCATGGCGTCGCTCCTTTGTCGATGGCGACTTCATCCACCGCCGCGCGGAACACCTCCGCGCGATGGGCGTAGTTCCTGAACATGTCGAGGCTCGCGCACGCGGGCGACAGCAGCACCGCATCGCCCGGCTCGGCGAGCTCGGCGGCGGCACGCACCGCGCCTTCGAGCGTCGCGTGGTCCGCGAGCGGCACGCCGGTTTCGGCGAGCGTGTCGCGAATCGCCGGCGCGTCGCGGCCGATCAGCATCACCGCACGACACCAGCGCGCGACCGGCGCGACCAGCGGCGCGAAATCCTGCCCCTTGCCGTCGCCGCCGGCGATCAGCACGATCTTCTGCGCGAGCCCGTCGAGCGCGGCCACCGTCGCGCCGACGTTCGTTCCCTTGCTGTCGTCGACGTAGTCCACGTCGTCGATCGTCGCGATCACTTCGACGCGATGCGCCTCGCCGCGGTATTCGCGCAGCGCGTGCAGCAGCGGCGCTGCGGCCAAGTCGATCGCACGCGCGAGCGCGAACGCGGCCAGCGCGTTCGCCGCGTTGTGCAGCCCGCGGATGCGCAGCGCGTCGACCGGCATCAGGCGCTTCTGCGCGATGTCGGGCGTATGCGCGCCGTCGCGCTTGCGCCGGCGGGTCGTCGTCGTTTCGTCCGGCGCGTCGCGGTCGACCGCTTCGACCAGCCACGCGATACCGTTATCGCGCGACAGCCCGTAGTCGCCGTCCTGCACCGGTTCGTTCAGCCCGAACGTGACCGTGCGCGCCGCATCGGCCGCGCCGGCAGCCGGCGCGAACTTCATCACGGCCGCATCGTCGCGGTTGAGCACGCGCGTCGTCGTCGCGCCGAAGATCCGGCCCTTCGCGGCCGCATACGCGTCGAAGCTGCCGTGCCAGTCGAGGTGATCCTGCGTGATGTTGAGAATCGCGGCCGCGTCGGGCGCGAACGTGCGCGCCGTCTCGAGCTGGAAGCTCGACAGTTCGAGCACCCAGACGTCGGGCAGCGCCGTCTCGTCGATCGCGCCCGCGAGCCGGTCGAGCATCGCCGGGCTGATGTTGCCGGCGACGGCGACCTTCTTGCCCGAACGCCGGCACAGCAGGCCCGTCAGGCTCGTCGTCGTGGTCTTGCCGTTGGTGCCGGTGATCGCGAGCACCTTCGGCTGGTAGCCGCTCGTGCCGAGCGCGCGCAGCGCCTGCGCGAAGAATTCCAGTTCGCCCCAGACCGCGATCGCGCGCTCGTTCGCGGCCGCGATCAGCGCCGCCAGCGCCGGTTCGAGCGGCGACAGGCCGGGGCTCAGCCCGACGATCTCGACGCCGCCGTCGAGCAGCGCGGGCGTGAACGGCCCGCCGACGAACTCCGCATCGATGCCTTCGGCCTGCAGCGCGGCAAGGTTCGGCGGCGCCTCGCGGGTATCGGCAATACGCAGCCGGCACCCGTGCCTCGCGCACCACCGCGCGATCGCGAGACCCGATTCACCGAGCCCCAGTACGAGCACCATCGGCCGCTGCCGATCTCCAAACATCTCGCCAGACATCCTTGTTACCTTTCCTTTACCGCAGCTTGAGGGTGGACAGACCGAACAGGCACAGCATCAGCGTGATGATCCAGAAACGCACCACCACCTGCGTTTCCTTCCAGCCGGACAATTCGAAATGGTGATGCAGCGGCGCCATCTTCAGCAGGCGCCGCCCTTCGCCGTAACGCTTCTTCGTGTACTTGAACCACGACACCTGCAGCATCACCGACAGCGTTTCCGCGACGAAGATGCCGCCCATGATGAACAGCACGATTTCCTGGCGCACGATCACCGCGACCGTGCCGAGCGCGCCGCCGAGCGCCAGCGCGCCGACGTCGCCCATGAACACCTGCGCGGGGTGCGTGTTGTACCAGAGGAACGCGAGCCCTGCCCCGCCCATCGCGGAACAGAAGATCAGCAGTTCACCGGCGCCCGGGATGTGCGGGAACAGCAGGTATTTCGAATAGACCGAGCTGCCCATCACGTACGCGAACACGCCGAGCGACCCGCCGACCAGCACGACCGGCATGATCACGAGCCCGTCGAGGCCGTCGGTCAGGTTCACCGCGTTGCTCGCGCCGACGATCACGAAATACGTCAGCACGATGAAGCCCCAGACGCCCAGCGGATAGCTGATCGACTTCAGGAACGGCAGCATCAGGTCGGCCCGCGCCGGCAGCCCCATCGACAGGCCGCTCCTCACCCACGCCATGAACAGGTCGAACACGCGCACGTTGTTCGCCTCCGACACGCTGAATGCGAGGTAGACCGCCGCGAACAGCCCGATCACCGACTGCCAGAAATACTTTTCGCGCGACGACATCCCGCGCGGGTCCTTGTAGACGACCTTGCGGTAGTCGTCGACCCAGCCGATCACGCCGAAGCCGAACGTGACGAGCATGACGATCCAGATGAAACGGTTCGTCAGGTCGCCCCACAGCAGCGTCGCGACCGCGATGCCGATCAGGATCAGCACGCCGCCCATCGTCGGCGTGCCGGACTTGACGAGATGGCTTTGCGGGCCGTCCTTGCGCACGGCCTGCCCGACCTTCATTTGCGTCAGCTTGCGGATCACCCACGGTCCGCACACGAGCCCGATACCGAGCGCGGTGATGGTAGCCATCACCGCACGGAACGTCAGGTACGTGAACAAGCGCAAAAAGCTTGCGTCTCCCTGCAGCCATTGCGCCAGCGCCAGCAGCATGCTTCCTTCCTTCTACTCAGTGTGCGGCGGGCACCGTGCCCGCCGCGGGTTGGTTCGTCAGCGCGTCGACCACGCGCTCCATCTTCATGTACCGCGAGCCCTTCACGAGCACCGTCGCCCGCGCGCCATAGCCCGCCGCGAGCAGCGCCGTCACCAGCGCGCCGACGTCGCCGAAGTGGCGGGCCGTCTCGCCGTACGCCGTGCACGCATCGCGCGACGCATCGCCGAGCGCGAACAGCGCATCGATGCCGCGCTCGCGCGCATACGCACCGATCTCCCGGTGAAACGCCGGGCCTTCGTCGCCGACTTCACCCATGTCGCCGATCACCAGCACGCGCGGCGCCGGATGGGCAGCAAGCACGTCGATCGCCGCACGCATCGAATCGGGGTTCGCGTTGTACGTATCGTCGACGACCGTCGCGCCCGCGAGGCTGCCGGCGATCGCCTGCTTCACCTGGAGCCGGCCCTTGACCGGTTCGAACGACTCGAGGCCCTGCTTGATCGCCGACAGTTCGACACCCGCGCCCAGCGCCGCGGCCGTCGCGGCCAGCGCGTTGCGCGCGTTGTGCTCGCCGAGCGCACGCAACCGCACCGTGACGGCGCCAGCCGGCGTGTCGATCGCGAGTTCGCCGCCGTGAAGGCGACCGACGACCTGCGCATCGTTCTGCCGTTCGGCGTCGTGCAGTGCGAAATCGAGGATCCGGTTGCCGGTCGCCGCGACGCGCCAGATGCCCGCGTACGCATCGTCGGCCGGGAACACCGCGACGCCGTCCGGCGGCAGCGCGTGGATCACGGCCGCGTGTTCGAGCGCGACGGCTTCGACCGTCGCCATGAATTCCTGGTGTTCGCGCTGCGCGTTGTTGACGAGCGCGACCGTGGGCGCGGTGAGGCGCGCCAGAACTTCGGTCTCGCCCGGGTGGTTCATGCCGATCTCGATCACCGCGAGGCGATGCGCGGTCGACAGGCGCAGCAACGTCAGCGGCAGCCCGACGTCGTTGTTCAGGTTGCCGGCCGTCGCGAGCCGCGCGTCGGTACCGACCGCCGCGGCGAAGATCGACGCGATCATTTCCTTGACGGTCGTCTTGCCGTTGCTGCCCGTCACCGCGACGAGCGGCAGCGCGAATCGTTTGCGCCAGCCGTGCGCGAGCGCGCCGAGCGCGGCACGCGTTTCGCCGCCTTCGATCGCCGGCATCGCGAGACCCGCTGGCACGTGTGCGACGAGCGCCGCCGACGCGCCGCGCGCGGCCACGTCGCCGAGGAAGTCGTGCGCGTCGAAGCGCTCGCCCTTCAGCGCGACGAACAGGTCGCCGGGGCCGACCGTGCGGCTGTCCGTCGACACGCGCTCGAACGTGGTGTCCGGATCGCCGTGGACGGTGGCGCCGGGAATCAGGCGGGCGGCTTCGCCCAGACTGAGCATCGTCATTCGCCGCCTCCCTTGCCGTGCGTCGCGCGTGCCGCGAGTGCGAGCCGCGCGTGATCCTGATCGGAGAACGTGCGCTTCTTGCCCATGATTTCCTGCGTTGCCTCGTGCCCCTTGCCGGCCAGCACGACGACATCCTCGCGGGCGGCGCCGCGCACGGCCTGCAGGATCGCGCTCGCGCGATCCTCGATGCGGCGTGCGCGATCGGGCGCGGTCATGCCCGCGATGACCTGGTCGATGATGCGCTGCGGATCCTCGCTGCGCGGGTTGTCGCTCGTGACGACGACTTCGTCGGCGAGCCGCTCGGCGATCGCGCCCATCAGCGGACGCTTGGTCGCATCGCGATCGCCGCCGCAGCCGAACATGCAGACGAGCCGGCCGCCGCGCGCCGCCGCGATCGGGCGCAACGCGTCGAGCGTCTTCTCGAGCGCGTCGGGCGTATGTGCATAGTCGATCACGACCAGCGGTTCGTCGTTCGCCAGCCGGCCGCCGAGGCGCTGCATGCGACCGTTGACGGACTCGAGCCGCGCAATCTCCGCGACCGCCGCGTCGAACGGCAGGTCGGCCGCGAGCAGCGAGCCGAGCACCGCGAGCAGGTTGCTGACGTTGAACGTGCCGAGCGTGCCGACCTCGATGTCCGCGTCGCCCCACGACGAGCGCAGGCGGAATGCCGTGCCGGTAGCGGTCGCGCGCACGTCGAGCGCGACCAACTCGCGATCGGCGTCGGCCGCGTGCACGTCGCCGATCCCGTAGGCGATCGTGCGCACGCGGCCGGCCAGCTTCTCGAGCAGGCGGCGGCCGGCTGCGTCGTCGCGATTGACGACCGCCGCGCGCAGGCCGCGCCATGCGAACAGTTTCGACTTCGAGGCTTCGTACGCATCGAACGTGCCGTGATAGTCGAGGTGATCCTGCGTGAGGTTCGTGAACACGGCGATGTCGAATGCCGTGCCGTTCACGCGGCCCTGGTGCAGCGCGTGCGACGACACTTCCATCGCGACGGCCTTTGCGCCCGCGTCGTGCAGTTGCGCGAGGCTGCGCTGCAGCTGCGGCGCGTCCGGCGTCGTGAAGCCGGTCGGCACCAGCTGCCCCGGCATGCCGCTGCCGAGCGTGCCGATCAGCGCGCACGGCTGGTGCAGCGCCGTCAGCGCGGCCGCGATCCAGTGCGTGCACGACGTCTTGCCGTTGGTGCCGGTCACGCCGATGGCGAGCAGGCTGTCGCTCGGGTCGCCGTACCAGCCGCTGGCGATCTCGCCGGCCAGCTGGTCGAGCGCCGGCACCGCGAGTGCGACGGGTGCGGCCGGCGCAGCTGCGAGGCCTTCCGGCTGATACAGCACGGCGGCCGCACCGCGGGAAACGGCCTCGGCAATGAAGGCGCGATTGTCTGCCCCGTCGACCGCATAGCCGAGAAACACGTCGCCTGCCTGCAGGCTGCGCGTGTCGGCATGCAGTTGCGCCGCGGGGGCCACATGCTGGCGCAGCCACGCAAGCGCGGCCGCGATCTGCTGATGCGCCGGATGGGAACTGCGAGCGGCGCTCATCGAACAACTCCTGGTGAATTACGTGTCGTGCTGGATACGATCATATGCTTCGCACCGCCGCCGGCGGCGAGCTTTTGCGGGCCCGTCTTGGCGGGCGTGCCCGGCGTGTCGTCGGACACGACCAGTTGCTTGATCGGCATGTTCGGCGGCACGTTCAGCGCACGCATCGTGTCGCCCGCGATCGCCGAGAATACGGGGCCCGACACCTGGCCGCCGAAGTGGCTGCCGGCGGTCGGCTCGTCGACCGACACCGCGATCACGACGCGCGGATTCGGCATCGGCGCCATCCCGACGAACGACGCGCGGTACTTGCGCGTGTAGCCGTGACCTTCATGCTTGTACGCGGTACCGCTCTTGCCGCCGACCCGATAACCCGGCACGGCCGCATCCGGCGACGTGCCGCCCGGCGCGACCACCGTCTCGAGCATCGCGCGCACTTCGCGCGCGGTGGTCGGGTTGAACACCTGCGTGCCCACGATCGGCTGATTGGGGTCGGTCTTGAAAATGGTCACGGGCATCAGCTCGCCGTCGTGCGCGATCGCCGTGTAGGCGCGCGCGAGCTGGAACAGCGACACCGACAGGCCGTAGCCGTACGACATCGTCGCCTGCTCGATGCGCCGCCAGTTCTTCCACGGACGCAGGCGGCCGGCCACCGCGCCCGGGAACCCGACCTTCGGCGCCTGACCGAGGCCGATGCTCGTATACATATTCCACATTTCCTCGGGCCGCATCGTCATCGCGATCTTCGTCGCGCCGATGTTGCTCGACTTCTGGATCACGCCGCCGACCGTCAGCGTGCCGAAACCCGCGTCGTCGGTGATCGGCGCGCCGTCGAGCACGAAATGCCCGTTGCCCGTTTCGACGAGCGTGTTCGGCGTCACGCGGTGCAGGTCGAGCGCGAGCGACACCGTAAACGGCTTCATGATCGAGCCCGGCTCGAACACGTCGGTCATGATCCGGTTGCGCAACTGCTCGCCCGTCATGCGCGAACGGTCGTTCGGGTTGTACGTCGGATAGTTGACGAGCGCGAGCACCTCGCCGGTACGCACGTCGACCACCATCGCCGCGCCGGCCTTCGCCTTGAACTTCTCGACGGCGGCCTTCAGGTTCGCATACGCGATGTACTGGATCTTGCTGTCGATCGACAGGTCGACGTCTGTCCCGTTGTGCGGCGGAATCTGCTCGGCGACGTCCTCGACGATGTGCCCCATCCGGTCCTTGATCACGCGGCGCACGCCGGACGTGCCGGACAGCATCTTCTGGTCGCCGAGCTCGACGCCTTCCTGCCCTTCGTCCTCGACGTTCGTGAAGCCGATCAGGTGAGCGGTGATCTCGCCTTCCGGATAGAAGCGCTTGTATTCGTTGCGCTGATAGACGCCGGGGATGTCGAGCGCGGCGACCTTGTCCGCGATGTCGATCGGCACCTGGCGCTTCACGTAGACGAAACCCTTGTCTTCCGACAGCTTCACGCGCAGTTCCTTCGGCGTCATGCCGAGGAGCTTTCCGAGCTGATTGACCTTGTCCGCGCCGAGATCGTCCGGCACCGCATCCGGAATCGCCCAGATCGCGCGCACGGGCAGGCTCGTCGCGAGCACGAGCCCGTTACGGTCGAGGATCTTGCCGCGCGTGGCCGGCAGCTCGATCGTGCGCTGGTAGCGGCTTTCGCCCTGCTTCTGATAGAACGCGTTGCCGGGCCCCTGGATCCAGAACGCCCGCGCGGCCAGCGCGACGAACGCCATGAACAGCAGGAACACGACGAATTTCGAGCGCCACATCGGCAGGTGCACGCCGAGCACGGGGCTCGACGAGAATTTCACGTCCTGACGCTTTTGTGCCGGCTTCATCGCGCGCCTCCCCCGCCCTTGGCGGCCGTCTCGGCCGAAGCCGGAATCGGTGCGTCGATCGCCTTCACGGCGCCCGGCGGCAGCGTCAGGTATTGGGTGCGACCCGTCGTGATCGCCTGCATCTTCAGCGAATCGTTCGCGAGTTGCTCGATACGCGACGTCTTCGACAGCGCGCTCTGCTGATATTGAAGCTGCGCGTAGTCCTGCTGGAGCTGACGCTCCTGCGACTGCGCGCGCTGCAGCTGGATGAAGATCTGGCGCTGCTGGTTCGTCGAGTTGACGACCGACAGCGCGCAGCCCATCACGATGATCAGCAGGAAGATATTGAAGCGGCTCATGGCGTGACGCGCTCCGCGATGCGCATCACGGCCGACCGGGCGCGCGGATTCGCGGCAACTTCCGCTTCGCTCGGAAACTGGCGGCTGATGATCTTGAGCGGCGGGCTCGGGAGGTCGACGGCACGGATCGGCAGGCGACGATCGACCGCAGGCGCGCTCGCGTGCGCCTGCATGAATCGCTTGACGATCCGGTCCTCGAGTGAATGAAAGCTGATGACCACCAGCCGCCCCCCTTGCTCCAGCAACGACAATGCCGCGTCTAGTACGACTTGCAGGTCCGCAAGCTCTTGATTGACGTGAATCCGTATAGCCTGAAAGGTGCGGGTTGCCGGATCCTTGCCCTTCTCACGGGTTTTGACGACGTTACCCACGATTTGGGCAAGCTCGCCCGTGGTGTCGAGAGGCCCAAGACGGTCGGACTCTGCCCGGCGAGCAACAAGCGCCTTTGCAATCTGAAAAGCAAACCGTTCTTCCCCATAATCCCGTATCACCTCCGTCAATTCCTGCACCGAAGCCCGCGCGAGCCACTCGGCCGCCGACTCGCCGCGCGTCGGATCCATTCGCATGTCCAGCGGGCCATCCGCGCGAAAGCTGAAGCCGCGCGCCGGATCGTCCACCTGCGGCGAGGACACGCCCAGGTCCAGCAACACACCCGACACCTTCTCGACGCCGCGCGCCGCAAGCGCGTCGCGCATCGATGCAAAGCTGTCATGCACGATCGAGAAGCGCGCATCCTCGATGCGCTGCGCAGTCTCGATCGCCCTCGGATCCTTGTCGAACGCGATCAGCCGGCCGGCCGCCGCCAGCCGCGCGAGCACCGCGCGGCTGTGACCGCCGCGCCCGAACGTACCGTCGACATAAATGCCGTCCGGCCGCGTCACGAGCGAATCGACCGCTTCGTCCAGAAGCACGGTCCGATGCTGCAATTCGTTTCCCATCGCGGGCGTCTCCGTCACCGCAATCAGAACGTGAAATTCTTCAGCGCGTCGGGCATGCCCTGCGCCATCGCTGCCTGCTCCTTCGCGATGTAGGTCTGCGAATCCCACAGCTCGAAGTGACTACCCATTCCCAACAACATGACTTCCTTTTCCAGTCCGGCCGCCATCCGCAGCTCGGGCGATACGAGAATCCGGCCCGCGCTGTCGAGATCGACATCCATTGCATTGCCGAGAAAGATCCGCCGCCACCAATGTGCATCCATCGGCAGCGCGGCGATCTTGGCGCGGAATACCTCCCATTCGGGGCGCGGAAACAGCAACAGGCAGCCGTCCGGGTGCTTGGTCACAGTCACCCGTCCTTCTGCCTGTCCTTGCAGCGCTTCGCGATAGCGAGCCGGCACCGACATCCGCCCTTTCGCATCGAGCGTCAGCGCCGACGCCCCTTGGAACACTTTCCGCTCTCCCGTTCAGGGCACCGAAGCACCCGCTCAACGCTCAAGAATTTAGCCCGAATAGCCCGCCAAATCACACAAAAATACACTTTCTCACACTGTCTCCCACTTTAGAGGAAGGGTTTGGCACGGTCAAGGGAGCGGCCCGGTTTTTTGACGAATTTTGTTAGTTAGAACAAGGACTTACGCGCACATGCTCATGCGACCCCTCATACCAAAAACCGTTATAAATGAATGAGCTAGTGCAACTTGTGAAGGTGATACGTGAGAAAGGCGGGCCAGACTGGCGTGCGGACGGGGCTTTCGGGGGCGGGAAAACGCGGAAAAAACGGGCGGTATCGATGGGTGACGGAGGCGGGCGGCGTCATGCGCCGCCCACCTCCGAATGTCACAGATAGTATGCAGTCCGCGTCATGACTTTCGACGCGGCGCGCATCAGCATCCGCGCGGGCAGCGGCAGTTCGATCCCGCCGGCATCGGTCGCGGCCTTGCCGTGCTTCACCTCGTCGAGCCGCATCTGCTCGACGATCGCGCGCGACGCCGTGTCGGTCGGCGGCAGCTCGGACAGGTGCCCGTCGAGGTGGCTCTCGACCTGACGCTCCGTCTCCGCCATGAAGCCGAGGCTGACCTTGTCGCCCAGCGTGCCGGCGACGACGCCGATCGCGAGCGCGCCGGCGTACCACAGCGGGTTGAGCAGGCTCGGACGCGAATCGAGCTCCTTCAGCCGATGCGCGGTCCACGCGAGATGATCCTCCTCCTCGCGCGCGGCTTCCTCGAACATCGCCTTCGACGACGACGAGCGCGCGGTCAGCTTCTGCGCCTGATAAAGCGCCTGCGCACAAACCTCGCCGACGTGGTTCACGCGCATCAGCCCGGCGGCATGCGTGCGCTCCGCGGGCGTCAGTTCGCCGGCCGGCGGCTCCGCCGGCGCGGGCACCGGGCGGCTCATCCGGCTAATGCCGGTCAGCGATCGCAGGCCGCGATCGAATTCGCTGATCAGTTCGTCCAACACCATCCTGTTCTCCTGGCTGCGTGCGCTGCCGCGAGCGGCAACGGCACGTGCTCCGCTACGTAACCGACTTGATTATTCAGCGGAAATTGCGGTTAACCCGTGATTTTAACCATTGTTGCATAAAGGAAACATGGCAACCTTGAGCCACGGCATTTCGCTTTGTCGGAAAAATCGGCTTTGCTACATTACGTGCGACTTCTTGCGAAGTTGATGGGGCCCGTCAACACACCATAACTATCCGCCCCGCCAAAAAAATTCAGTGATTCTTGGAGATCCGTTAATGAAAAAGTCGCTTCTCGCGCTCGTCGCGCTGGGCGCGTTTGCTGGCGCTGCACATGCGCAAAGCAGCGTGACGCTTTACGGCATCATCGATGAAGGCTTCATCTTCAACAACAACGCCAAGGGCGGCCACCTGTACGGCCTGGCAAGCGGCGTGATGCAAGGCAGCCGCTTCGGCCTGCGCGGCACCGAAGATCTGGGCAGCGGCCTGAAGGCGATCTTCGTGCTCGAGAACGGTTTTGACGTCAACTCCGGCAAGCTCGGCCAGGGCGGCCTGATGTTCGGCCGCCAGGCTTACGTCGGCCTGTCGAGCCAGTACGGTACGGTCACGCTGGGTCGCCAGTACGACTCCGTCGTCGACTTCGTCGGCCCGCTCGAGGCAGGCGACCAGTGGGGCGGCTACATCGCCGCTCACCCGGGCGACCTCGACAACTTCAACAACGCTTACCGTGTGAACAACGCGGTCAAGTACACGAGCCCGACCTACGGCGGCTTCTCGTTCGGCGGCCTGTACAGCTTCGGCGGTCAAGCCGGCCAGTTCTCGAAGAACCAGGTCTGGTCGCTCGGCGCCGGTTACAACAACGGCCCGCTGGTGTTGGGTGTCGGCTACTTGAACGCACGTACGCCGGCGAACTTCGGCGGCATGTTCAATACGGGCGCGTCGGCTGCGGCGACGGCCGTGTCGTCGCCCGTGTACGGCGCGTATGCGAACAGCGCGAACACGTACCAGGTCATCGGTGCGGGCGGCGCATACACGTTCGGCGCAGCGACGATCGGCGCGACGTACTCGAACACGAAGTTCAAGGGCTTCTCGGTCGGTCCGTTCGTGAACCAGACCGCGACCTTCAACAACGGCGAAATCAACTTCAAGTATCAGCTGACCCCGGCATTGATCGTCGGCGCGGCGTACGACTACACGCAAGGCAGCAAGATCGACGGCAACTCGGCAGCCAAGTACCACCAGGGCTCGCTGGGCGTCGACTACTTCCTGTCGAAGCGTACGGACGTCTACGTGATCGGCGTGTACCAGCATGCATCGGGCAACACGCTCGACTCGGCAGGCAACGTCGTTCAGGCACATGCTTCGATCAACGGTCTCGATCCGTCGACGACCAGCAACCAGGTCGCAGCGCGTGTCGGTATCCGTCACAAGTTCTAATCAGCTTGCCTGACAAGCCGCAGCATCTTGAAGGCGCCTTCGGGCGCCTTTTCTTTGGTTCATCGAGGATTACCGGGGAACGCGGCGCGAATCTTAAGGAAGAAGTATTCGTCGTCGCGGTACCCGTAAGCTCGACGCTTGATGACCTTGATGGTGTTGTTGATGCCTTCAACGATGCTGGTATTGAGCGGATGGCGGCAGCGAGTCACGATGCCGTGCCAGTAGTCCTGCAGACGCTCGGCGAACTTTTGCAGGGCCGCGATCCCACTTTGCTGAGCCTGCTCGAACCATTGTTCCCAAGCCTTTTGCGCCCAGGCCGGCTTTCGGTAGAACCAGAGCCGCTTGAGCTCGTCGCGTAACACGTAGACGCATAACAGCGCCTGATTGGCCGCCAGCAATTCCTTCAGGTGCACGGCCTGATCCGGCTTGAGGTTGTGGCGGTTGCGCAGCAACAGCCAGCGGCTGGACTTCAGAACCTTGCGGGCTGGCTTGTCATGTCGGAGTTGATTGGCCTGATCGACCCGCACCCGATCGATCACTTCGCGGCCATACTTGGCCACCACGTGGTACAGGTCGAAGACGATTTCCGCCTGCGGACACTGTTCCCTGATTTCGAGTTCATAGGCCGTGGTCATGTCGATCGCGACCGCTTCGATACGCTTGGCCGCGCCTTCGGGAAGCTGTTCGAAGAAGGCCCGGGCCGTCTCACGCGAGCGTCCCGGTCCGATCCAGAGTACTTGCCGGCTGATCGGGTCGACCACCACCGTGGCGTAGCGATGACCTTTATGCAGCGCGAACTCGTCCATCGCCAGATAGCGGATCGTTGACCAATCGGGCTCGCTCACGCGCGCCCGCAGGCGCATCTTGTCGATCGATTTGACCGTGTGCCAGCCCAGATCGTAGAAGGCCGCCACCGCCTGTACGCTGGCCGCTTGCAGCAGTTTCTCGCAAGCCTTGGCGAAGCGCTCCGTCACTCGCTGGTAACGGCCCAACCACGCCAGCTTCTCCAGTCGCGGGCCGCCGCAGCGTTCGCACCAGACCCGGCGACGAGGCACATGCAACACCACCCGGTATTCGAATAGCGGCAAGTCACGCACCCGACGAACCGTCGTCTCGTGGATCTGCTGGCAGCGTGCCCCACATTGCTCGCAGTACATGATCTTGCTGACCGGCTTTAAATACAGCGACAGCGTACGACCTTCGCCTTCCGGCCATTCCACACGCTCCAGCCGGTAACCTGTCCAGCAGCCCAGTGCCTGAAGTGCCTTGCGATCGAGCAATTACCTCTCCTGACGTCCTTAAAGTCAGGCGTCAGGTTACGCAATCGCTCTCAAACCCTCCACGGTTTCCTGCGATGAACCTTTTCTTTTGGGGCTGCGAAGCGGTGTGCGGTGTGCGGTGTGCGGTGTGCGGTGTGCGGTGTGCGGTGTGCGGTGTGCGGTGTGCGGTGTGCGCGGAATGATCGACGGGTAACGCGCTCTTGGCGACGAATCGTTCGCGATGCTGACTCGACACGAACGCCACCATTTGCCGACTCCGGCATGCAACGAAGTGCCGCCCCGTTCGAATCGAATCGGCCGCGGACAGCCCGACCGGGGCGCTCCGCCCGCCACGGCGCGCCCGGACGAACGCGCGCCGTTCCGATATGGCGCGGCAGCCCCGATGCCGCACCACAAACAAAGGAGCCCGGCACAGGCCGGGCTCCTTCGTTCGACTTGGGTGTTACGCGCGTCCGTCGCGCAGTTCGCGCCGCAGGATCTTGCCGACGTTCGTCTTCGGCAGCTCCGTGCGGAACTCGACGAGTTTCGGCCGCTTGTAACCGGTGAGCCGCTCCTTGCAGTACGCGAGGATGTCCTTGTCGGTCAGCGCCGGATCCTTCTTCACGACGAACAGCTTCACGGCTTCGCCCGAGTGCTCGTCCGGAACACCGACCGCCGCCACCTCGAACACCCCCGGATGCGACGCCACCACGTCCTCGACCTCGTTCGGATACACGTTGAAACCGGATACCAGGATCATGTCCTTCTTCCGGTCGACGATCTTCACGTAACCGCGCGCGTCCATCACGCCGACGTCACCGGTCTTGAAGAAACCGTCCGCGAACATGACCTTCGCGGTTTCTTCCGGGCGGTTCCAGTAGCCGGCCATGACCTGCGGCCCGCGGATGCAGATCTCGCCCGGCTCGCCGAGCGCGACGTCGTTGCCGGCGTCGTCGCGGATGGCAATTTCGGTCGACGGCAGCGGCAGGCCGATCGTCCCGCTGTACTCGGTCGCCGTCACGGGGTTGCAGGTCGCGACCGGCGACGTTTCGGACAGGCCGTACCCTTCGATGATCGCCGTTTGGGTCTTCTCGTACCAGCGCTTCGCGACGCCTTCCTGGATCGCCATGCCACCGCCGTTGGCGATCACGAGCTTCGACAGGTCGAGCTGGTTGAATTCGGGATGGTTCAGCAGTGCGTTGTACAGCGTGTTGACGGCGGGAATCGTCGAGATCTGGTATCCCTTCAGTTCCTTGATCATGCCGCCGATGTCGCGCGGATTCGGAATCAGGATGCCCATGCCGCCCGTGCGCATCGTCAGGAAGCCGCAGACCGTCAGCGCGAACACGTGATAGAGCGGCAGCGCGACAACCGTCACGAATTGCTTCACCTCCGGGTACTTCGCGTGCGCGGGATGGTGCCAGGCGCCGGCCTGCAGCACGTTCGACACGATGTTCCGGTGCAGCAGCGTCGCGCCCTTCGCGACACCCGTCGTACCGCCCGTGTACTGGAGGAACGCGACGTCGTCGGGGCCGATCTTCGGCGGCTTGAAGGTCTGCCGCGCCCCTTCGGACAGCGCGGCCTTGAAGCGCGTGAACGACGGGAGCTGCCAGGCCGGCACCATCTTCTTCACGTTGCGTACGACGTAATTGACGAGCCAGCCCTTGATGCCCAGCAGGTCGCCCATCGACGCGACCACGACATGCTTGACGGCGGTATTGGCGATAACGGCCTGCAACGTCGACGCGAAATTCTCGAGAATGACGATCGCCTCGGCCCCGCTGTCCTTCAGCTGATGTTCGAGCTCGCGCGGCGTATAGAGCGGGTTGACGTTGACGACGGTGTAGCCCGCACGGAGCACGGCAACGATCGCCACCGGGTACTGCAGCACGTTCGGCATCATGAGCGCGACGCGTGCGCCGCGCTTCAGGCCACGCGACTGCAGCCACGCGCCGAACCGGCGTGACAGTGCATCGAGTTCGCCGTACGTGATGCTCTTGCCCATGCAGACGAACGCCTTGCGGTCGCGATACTGCCTGAAGCTCTCGTCTAGGAGATCCGGGACGGAAGGATATGGAGACGCGTCGATTTCGGCTGGAACGCCGGGTGGGTACGATTTCAGCCAAATTTTTTCCATACCGCGCGTCTCCTCACTGATTTTCGAATGGTCGTGCTAAAACGCATCGTAGCGGCTCGCCCGTCCTGAGACAACAGGGTTAGATGTCCACTTCGAACTTTCGAACGCATTCGCCCGATCATATCGGGAAGTTCCGTCAAGTCCGCTCAACTTCCACCAAACAATCGTAAAAGGTCGCCGAGTTGCCCAGGTCGGTCAGCGCCTGACTCGTCACTTCGTTCGCGTTCCGACCGTCCGCCGACAATTTCTTCCACCAGATCGACAGTCCGACGACGAGCCCCGCCCGCGCGCGATCGGTCACTCTTGCGACCGCCTGCATCGATCCGCGGTCGTTGAATATGCGTACGACGTCGCCCTCCGCGATGCCGCGCGCATCGGCGTCGGCCGGGTGAATATCGAGATGCGGCTGGCCTTCCGTGCTGCGCAGGCTGTCCACGTTCACGAACGTGCTGTTCAGGAAGTGCCGGGCCGGCGGCGAAATCATCGCGAGCGGGTAGCGGGCGGCAAGCTCAGGCGCCGCCTCCGCCGATTCGAACGGCGGCAGGTAATCGGGCACCGGGTCCATGCCCATCTGCTCGAGTCGCGCGCTGTAGAACTCGCATTTGCCGGACGGTGTGCGAAAGCCGCCATTCGCGAAAGGCGCGTCCGCAACCTTGAGCTTCAGCCACCCGGCACGCTTCAACGTCTCCCAGTCGCTGTCGAGTGCCGGATCGTCCCAGCGAAGCGCCGCCTGCGCGACCTCTTCGTCGCTGTGATAAAGCGCGGGCTCGTCCAGCCCCATGCTGCGCGCGATGCCGCGAAAGATTTCGGTGTTCGGTCGTGCGTCGCCGACCGGCGGAATCGCCGGCAGATTCGCCATCACATAGGTGTGGCCGTACGACTTGTGGACGTCGAGATGCTCGAGCTGCGTCGTGGCCGGCAACACAATGTCGGCGAAGTCGACGGTATCTGTCTTGAAGTGCTCGAGAACGACCGTGAACAGGTCTTCGCGCGCGAACCCGGCGGCGACTTTCGACGAGTCGGGGGCAACCGCAACCGGATTCGAGTTGTAGACGATCACTGCTTCGACCTTCGGCCCGAAAGTCGCGTCGCCCGGATGCAGCAGTGCATCGCCGATGGCATTCATGTTGATGATGCGCGGCAGTTTCTGCGGCCATCCGGGCATCAGATCGGGGCGCAGCAGCGCCGCCTGATTGACCGGTGCAGATTCCGACGACGACAGCAGCAGCCCGCCGGCCCGGTCGCGCCACGCGCCCGTCAGCGCAGGCAGGCTCGCAATCGCGCGCACGGCGTTGCCGCCCCCGCGCACGCGCTGCATGCCGTAATTGAGGCGGATCGATGCCTTGCGGGTCGCACCGTAACGACGTGCGAGTTCAATCAGTTCCGACGCCTCGATGCCGCACATTTGCGCGACACGCTCCGGCGGATAGGACAGGGCTCGCGCCTTGAGCGCATCGAAGCCGAGCGTATGGCGTGCGATGTAGTCGTGATCGAGCAGATCCTCGGTGATCAGCACATGCATCATGCCGAGCGCGAACGCTCCGTCGGTGCCCGGTTTCAATGCGATGTGCTGATGGCATTTCTCTGCCGTCAGCGAGCGGTAGGGATCGATTGCGACGAGACGGGCGCCGCGACGCTTGGCTTCCTGCGCACGGGTCCAGAAATGCAGGCTGGAGGCGATCGGGTTGGCGCCCCAGATCAGGATCAACTCGCTTTCCTCGAAATGCTCGAGATGCATGCCGACGCTTCCGCCATACGTATAGCGCAGCCCTGCTGCGCCGGCCGCCGCGCAGATGGCCCGCTCGAGCCGGGACGCACCGAGTTTATGGAAGAACCGCTGGGCGATGCCTTCGCCCTGCACGAGCCCCATCGTTCCCGCGTAGCTGTACGGCAGGATCGCCTCCGGCGCGCGCGCGGCGATTTCGCCGAGACGACGACCGATCTCGTCGAATGCTTCGCTCCAGCTGATCGGCACGAAGCGCCCTTCCCCCTTCGCGCCCACGCGCTTGAGGGGCACAGTGAGTCGGTCGGGATGATGAACGCGGTCGGCGTATCGGCTGACTTTCGTACACAGCACGCCTTGCGTCGGCGGATGGTCGGGATCGCCCGCGACCTTGATCGCCCGACCGTTTTCGACGGTCACACGCATTGCGCACGTGTCCGGACAATCGTGCGGGCATACGGCCCGAGCTATCTGAGTGGCGGCGTTCATCGTTCTGGATGCTACTGGGATGGAGATTCGCAAATTCTACGTGGCCGCGCCGAATAAGGCGTCATTTCGCACGAGTTTCCGGCCTATTTGGCGAAAAAGCGGTGGCGGCGGATGGCTAATATCGATACGGGACGAACTTTGAAAAGTCGGTGCGACGATACAAGTGTGGTGCGGGTGTGAACGGTGCCGGGCCCGCGGCTTCGCCGAGTTCGCGCGAGTCGATCATCGACCGAAGATAGGGCGAATGGTCCTGGACGATGGAAAGTGGGTATGCGTTGCGGCTTGAGCAACAAACGGGGCAGATTCGAGGCCGGTGACCGCGCATTTCTGCGCTGCAAATGCAAAAACCCCCGCCTTTCGGGCGGGGGTTTTTGGCTTAGGGAGCCTGACGATTACCTACTTTCACACGGGAA
>NZ_JTAN02000020.1 GCF_000949135.2 Burkholderia sp. USMB20
TTCGTTGCGACGGCTGGGGTTCAACTTCCTGCACCGCCGAGGCCGCTACGACCCGCCCGACAGCACCGCTTCCCTTCTTCTCCCGCGCTGCGTTTCCGTTAGCGCGAAAGAGGCGTGATTCTAAGCACCCGCCCTCGTCTGCGCAACCCCCTTTGTGAAAATATTTTGAAAAGCCCCCGTGCGCTGCCGCGCACGGGGGCTTGGGGTTCGTTGCACCAGGCGATCATGGCGGCGACCGACACCCGTCGCTCGCCAAGCTCCACCCGGCCGCCGGCGAATCAACGGTTCTTGAATACCGGTTTCCGCTTCTCGACGAATGCCGCCATCCCTTCCTTCTGATCTTCGGTCGCGAACAACGAGTGGAACAGTCGACGCTCGAAATGGACGCCCTCGGCCAGCGTCGTCTCGTATGCGCGGTTCACCGACTCCTTGACCATCATGACCGCCGGCAGAGAAAACTCGGCGATCGTCGTCGCAGCGGCAATCGCCTCGTCGAGCAGCTTGTCGGCAGGCAGCACACGCGACACCAGCCCGGCCCGCTCCGCCTCGGCTGCATCCATGAAACGTGCGGTCAGGCACATGTCCATGGCCTTCGCCTTCGAGACAGCGCGCGGCAGGCGCTGCGTACCGCCTGCGCCAGGCATCACGCCCAGCTTGATCTCGGGTTGACCGAACTTGGCCGTTTCCGCCGCGAAGATGATGTCGCACATCATCGCGAGTTCGCAGCCACCGCCGAGCGCGAAGCCCGCCACGGCAGCGATGATCGGCTTGCGGATCTCGCGGACGGTCTCCCAGTTACGGGTGATGTAGTCGCCGCGGTAAACATCCATATAGGAATAGGTCGCCATCATGCCGATGTCGGCCCCGGCCGCGAACGCCTTCTCGCTCCCCGTCACGACGATTGCGCCGATCTCGTCGTCCGCGTCGAACGCTTTCAGCGCAGCGCCCAATTCATCCATCAACGCATCGTTCAGCGCATTCAGCGCCTTCGGACGATTCAGCGTGACCAGCCCGACTCGCCCCCGGGTCTCCACCAGGATGTTCTCGTAAGACATCTATTTCTCCTCGATCAATGAAATGAGAAACGCCTCGCACATGCGAATAGTTTGATGCTACCATTCTCCGACCAACCGGTCGGTTAATTAATCGATCCAACCCTTCTCAACGTCCATCAGGCCGCCGTCATGACCCATGCACTGTTCACGAAGCACGAAGACACGCTGAAACACGCCCTCGCCGCCATCGAGAGCCGCGGGTACTGGAGCCCGTTCGCGGAAATGCCGAGTCCCAAAGTGTACGGGGAAAGCGCGAACGCCGATGGCGAAGCGGCGTTCAAGGCACACCTCGGCAACACGTTCGTGCTCGACCAGCCGGCGTCCGGCGGAACCGTCGGCGCGGAGCAGTCGCCGTACGGGGTCGCGCTGGGCATCCGCTACCCGAAATCGACGCCCGACGAACTGATTGCCGCAGCCGCCGCGGCCCAGCGTGCATGGCGCGAAGCCGGCCCGAGCGCCTGGATCGGCGTCAGCCTGGAAATCCTCGCGCGACTGAATCGCGCGAGCTTCGAGATTGCCTACAGCGTGATGCACACGACGGGCCAGGCGTTCATGATGGCGTTCCAGGCCGGCGGCCCGCACGCGCAGGATCGAGCACTCGAAGCGGTCGCCTACGCATGGGACGAGTTGCGTCGCATCCCCGCCGATGCGCACTGGGAAAAGCCGCAAGGCAAGAACCCGCCGCTCGCGATGCACAAGCGCTATACGATCGTCCCGCGCGGCACCGGCCTCGTGCTCGGCTGCTGCACGTTCCCGACCTGGAACGGCTATCCGGGCCTGTTCGCCGACCTGGCGACCGGCAACACGGTGATCGTCAAACCCCATCCGGGCGCGATCCTGCCGCTCGCGATCACGGTCCGCATCGCCCGCGACGTGCTGCGCGAAGCCGGCTTCGATCCGAACGTCGTCACGCTCCTCGCGACCGAGCCGAACGACGGCGCCCTTGTGCAGGACCTCGCACTGCGTCCTGAAATCAAGCTGATCGACTTCACGGGCAGCACGCAAAACGGCACGTGGCTCGAACGCAATGCCCATCAGGCACAGGTGTATACCGAGAAGGCAGGCGTCAACCAGATCGTGATCGACTCGACCGACGACCTGAAGGCCGCGGCCAAGAACATCGCGTTCTCGCTGGCGCTGTACTCCGGCCAGATGTGCACGGCACCGCAGAACATCTATGTGCCGCGCGACGGCATCCGGACGGCAGACGGTCATGCGAGCTTCGACGAAGTCGCGCAGGCCATCGCCGTCTCCGTGCAGAAGCTGACCGGCGACCCGGCGCGCTCGGTCGAACTGATCGGCGCGATCCAGAACGACGGCGTGACCGCGCGCATCGACGACGCGCGCAAGCTCGGCCGCGTGCTCGCCGACAGCCAGACGCTCCAGCACCCGGCGTTCGCCGACGCTCGCGTGCGCACACCGCTCGTGCTGCAACTCGACGTGGCCGACCGCGCGAAGTTCACGCAGGAATGGTTCGGCCCGATCTCGTTCGTGATCGCGACCGACTCGACCGCGCAGTCGCTCGATCTCGCCGGCGAAATCGCCGCGGAACATGGCGCATTGACGCTGTCCGTCTACAGTACCGACGACAAGGTCCTCGACGCTGCGCACGATGCGGCGGTGCGTGGCGGCGTCGCGCTGTCGATCAACCTGACGGGCGGCGTGTTCGTCAACCAGTCGGCCGCCTTCTCCGACTTCCACGGCACCGGCGCGAACCCGGCCGCCAACGCGGCGCTGGCCGACCCGGCGTTCGTCGCCAACCGGTTCCGCGTGGTGCAAAGCCGCGTCCATGTTGCGCCGAAGGCAGTGCCCGCGGAAGCCGGCCAGACGGCATAACCCGAATGGCTGACGTGCAAACGCCGTCACGTTCTCTACCATGAACGAATCCGCCACCCGGCGGGTTCGTTGCACATCGACACACCCATGACCGACGCCTACATCTGCGACGCGATTCGCACCCCCATCGGCCGCTACGGCGGCGCCCTGAAAGACGTTCGTGCCGACGATCTCGGCGCGGTGCCGCTCAAGGCGCTGATCGAGCGCAACCGTAACGTCGACTGGTCGGCAATCGACGACGTGATCTACGGCTGCGCGAACCAGGCCGGCGAGGACAACCGCAACGTCGCGCGCATGTCCGCGCTGCTCGCGGGCCTGCCGACCGCCGTGCCGGGCACGACGCTGAACCGGCTGTGCGGCTCGGGCATGGACGCCGTCGGCACCGCCGCGCGCACGATCAAGGCGGGCGAGGCACGCTTGATGATCGCGGGCGGCGTCGAAAGCATGACGCGTGCGCCGTTCGTGATGGGCAAGGCCGCCAGCGCGTTCGCGCGCCAGGCCGCCATTTTCGACACGACGATCGGCTGGCGTTTCGTCAATCCGCTGATGAAACAGCAATACGGCGTCGATTCGATGCCGGAGACGGCCGAGAACGTCGCGGTCGACTACGACATCAGCCGCGCCGACCAGGACCTGTTCGCGCTGCGCAGCCAGCAGAAAGCTGCGCGCGCGCAGCGGGACGGCACGCTCGCCGAGGAAATCGTCCCGGTGACGATTCCGCAGAAGAAAGGCGACGCGCTCGTCGTATCCGTCGACGAGCATCCGCGCGAAACGTCGCTCGAAGCGCTCGCGAAGCTGAAGGGCGTCGTGCGCCCGGACGGCTCGGTGACGGCCGGCAACGCGTCGGGCGTCAACGACGGCGCATGCGCACTGCTGCTCGCCAACGCGGAAGCCGCCGATCAATACGGGCTGCGCCGCCGTGCGCGCGTCGTCGGCATGGCGACCGCCGGCGTCGAGCCGCGCGTGATGGGCATCGGCCCGGCGCCGGCCACGCAGAAACTGTTGCGCCAGCTCGGGATGACGATCGATCAGTTCGACGTGATCGAGCTGAACGAGGCATTCGCGTCGCAGGGTCTCGCGGTGCTGCGCATGCTCGGCGTCGCCGACGACGATCCGCGCGTGAACCCGAACGGCGGCGCGATCGCGCTCGGCCACCCGCTCGGCGCATCGGGCGCCCGGCTCGTGACCACGGCACTTCATCAACTCGAGCGTACGGGCGGCCGCTTTGCGCTCTGTACGATGTGCATCGGCGTCGGCCAGGGCATCGCGATCGCCATCGAACGCGTGTAACCGACGCACCGCGCGCCTATAACGAAGTCATGAAGGAGACACTGCATGTCATATCAGGCGATCCAGCTGGATATCGATCAGGCTGCCCACGTGGCCACGATCACCCTCAACCGTCCGGACAAGCTGAACAGCTTCACGCGGACAATGCACCGCGAACTGCAGTCGGCACTCGATGAAGTAGAAACGGCCGGCGCGCGTGCGCTGATCCTGACGGGTGCGGGGCGCGGCTTCTGCGCAGGCCAGGACCTGGCCGACCTCGACTTCACGCCGGGCGCGTCCACCGACCTCGGCACGCTGATCGACGAGCATTTCAATCCACTGATCCGCCGCCTGCAACGCATGCCGATTCCGGTGATCGCCGCCGTCAACGGCACGGCGGCCGGCGCCGGCGCAAATCTCGCGCTCGCCTGCGACATCGTGTTCGCCGCGCGCTCGAGCAGTTTCATCCAGGCCTTCGTCAAGATCGGGCTCGTGCCCGATTCGGGCGGCACATGGTTCCTGCCGCAACGCGTCGGCATGGCACGCGCGCTGGGGCTCGCCCTGACCGGCGACAAGCTCGGCGCCGAACAGGCCGAACAATGGGGCTTGATCTGGCGCGCGGTCGACGACGATGCGCTCGCCGCGTCGGCCCGTCAAGTTGCCAACCAGCTCGCGCAGCAACCGACGCTCGCGATCGCGTCGATCAAGCAGTCGATGCGCGACAGCGTCACGAATACGCTCGACCAGCAGCTCGACCTCGAGCGTGACCTGCAGCGCAAGCTCGGCCAGTCGTACGACTACGCGGAAGGCGTGAAGGCGTTCATCGAGAAGCGCGCGCCGCGGTTCGAGGGACGTTGACATGACCACCTCCACCGACACGCTCGACCCCGATGCGCTCGCCCGTGCGGCGGCACGGGCCATGTACGACGCGGACGCCTGCAGCCGCGCGTTCGGCATGGAAATCGCCGAAGTGCGCGCCGGCTACGCACGCCTGCAGATGCGCGTACGGCCGGAATTCCTGAACGGGCACCAGACCTGCCACGGCGGCATCATCTTCACGCTCGCCGATTCGACGTTCGCGTTCGCGTGCAACTCGTACAACCTGAATACCGTTGCCGCGGGCTGCTCGATCGAATACCTACGCCCCGTCTACGGCAACGACCTGCTGACGGCCGAGGCGATCGAGCAGACACGCAGCGGCCGGCATGGCGTCTACGACATCCGCGTCACGAACCAGACAGGCGAAACGGTCGCGATGTTTCGCGGCAAATCGGCCCAGATCAAGGGCACGGTCCTCCCGGAAGACCGCTGACGTCCACGGCTCGCTCATAACAATCACTGGAGACAGGCATGACTACCCCGCTACCGCTCGAGCCGATCGAGACCGCTTCACGCGACGAGCTGACCGCATTACAGCTCGAACGCCTGAAATGGTCGCTCCGGCATGCGTATGAGCACTCCCCCGTCTATCGCCGCAAATTCGACGAAGCGGGCGTGCATCCCGACGACCTGAAGACACTCACGGATCTGTCGCGCTTCCCGTTCACGACCAAGAGCGACCTGCGCGACAGCTACCCGTTCGGCATGTTCGCGGTGCCTCAGGACCAGATCTCGCGCATTCACGCGTCGTCGGGCACGACCGGCAAGCCGACCGTCGTCGGCTATACGGCACGCGACATCGATACGTGGGCGAATCTCGTCGCGCGCTCGATCCGCGCAGCCGGCGCGCGGCGCGGCGACAAGGTTCATGTCAGCTACGGCTACGGTTTGTTCACCGGCGGGCTCGGCGCACACTACGGCGCCGAACGCGCAGGGCTCACCGTGATCCCGTTCGGCGGCGGCCAGACCGAGAAGCAGGTGCAGCTGATCCAGGATTTCCGGCCCGACATCATCATGGTGACGCCGAGCTACATGCTGTCGATCGCCGACGAGATCGAGCGCCAGGGTCTCGATCCCGCGCAGAGTTCGCTGCGCATCGGCATCTTCGGCGCGGAACCGTGGACCAACGACATGCGCGTGGCCATCGAGCAGCGGATGGGCATCGACGCGGTCGACATCTATGGGCTGTCCGAAGTGATGGGCCCGGGCGTCGCGTCGGAATGCGTCGAGACCAAGGACGGCCCGACCATCTGGGAAGACTACTTCTACCCGGAAATCATCGACCCCGAAACCGGCGAAGTGCTGCCGGACGGTGAACTCGGCGAGCTGGTCTTCACGTCGCTGACGAAGGAAGCGCTGCCGATCATCCGCTACCGCACGCGCGACCTCACGCGCCTGCTGCCCGGCACCGCGCGCACGATGCGCCGGATGGAAAAGATCACCGGGCGCTCGGACGACATGATGATCGTGCGGGGCGTCAACGTCTTCCCGACGCAGATCGAGGAACAGCTGCTGAAGCAGCGCGCGCTGGCACCGCACTATCAGATCGTGCTGACGAAGGAAGGTCCGCTCGACGTGCTGACGCTCAACGTCGAGCCGTGTCCCGAAACCGCCCCCGACACGGCGGCGATCCATGCGGCCAGGCAGGCGCTCGCACACGACATCAAGTCGCTGATCGGCGTGACGGCCGTGATCAACGTGCTGCCCGTGAACGGAATCGAGCGCTCGGTCGGCAAGGCGCGACGCGTCATCGACAAGCGCAAGGGCTGATACCGGCTACGGCACGAGGGCGCTCCGGAACAGCGATCATGCGCGGCCCTCGAAAAAACAGCCCGACCGGCCAAAACCGGTCGGGCTGCCTCGTCTCGATGCGCCGGCTACACGTGCGTGCCGGCGTCACCGCGGATCACGAATTCGGGAACAGCAGCCACATCCGGCCGATCTGCTTCATCCGTCCGGCCTGGTCGCCGGCGTCGTCGCCGAGCCCCCAGAAATAGTCGGCCCGCACGCCGCCCTTGATCGCGGAACCCGTGTCCTGCGCGAACACGAGCCGGTTCATCGGCGTATTCGTCAGCGGACGCGTGGTCTGCAGGAACACCGGCGTGCCGAGCGGGATCGACGACGGATCGACCGCGATCGAACGCTCCGCCGTGAGCGGCACGCCGAGCGCACCGATCGGGCCGTCCGCGCCGCCGTGCGGTGCATCTTCCTTCGTCGGCATGTCGCGGAAGAACACGAATCGCGGATTCGTGTCGAGCAACGCATCCACGCGAGTCGGGTTCGCCTTCGCCCACGCCTTGATGCCCTGCATCGTCGCCTGGGCGGGCGTCAGCTCGCCGCGATCGAGCAGCCACTTGCCGATCGAGCGATACGGCTGGTTGTTGGTGCCGCCGAAACCCACCCGCATCACCGAACCGTCGTCGAGCAGCACGCGTCCCGAGCCCTGCACCTGCAGGAAGAACGCCTCGATCGGATCGTCGACCCACACGAGTTCGTTGCCGTTCAGGATGCCGGCGCGCTCGAGCTGCGCGCGAGCGGGCAGCGCGGCACCGGCGCGATAGCCGGCCGGCCAGCGGTACAGCGCGTACTGGTAAGGACCGCGACGCACGCGGGAGCCATGCAGCAGCGGCTCGTAATAGCCGGTCACGAGCCCGTCGAGCGTGCCGTCGGTGTTCGCCAGCTGAAACGGCGTGAAATACGTTTCGAAGAAGGTACGCGCGCTGCTGACGTCGAGTTCGTCGAGGCGATCGGCGGCCGCGCAGGCGCGCTGCCACGCCGGCTGCCGCGCAAGCCGCGCGCAGTTCTGCCGCAGCGCGGCCGTCGCGCCGATCAGCGAATCGTCCTGCCACCCCGGCACCTGTTGCCATGCGACAGGCGTCAGCCGCTTCGCGGCGACCTGCCCCGGCACGATCGCCGCACCGGTCGGCGGCTTGAGCGTCGACGTGCGCGTCGGCGCGCCGCCGCACGCGGCAAGCAGCGCCGCCGTCGCGACCGCCGCAACCCAGCCGGCCGCCCGCGGCCCAAACCACATACAATGTCCGTTCTTGATGGAAACCGCCATGTCAGATTTTCTCGACCAATATCCGATGCTCATCTTCGCGCTCGAAGCCTTCGTAGCGCTTGCCCTGCTGATCTTCATCGTCGTGTGGACGTCGTCGGGCAGGAAGAAGCACGCCCGCGGCAACGACCGCCAGCCGCGCTGACCAGCGCCCGCACGCTCAATGCAGCGTGCGCGGCATGTGCAGCGCAAACTCGTCGACCGGCGCGTCGAACCGCTCGCCGTCCTCCGCCACGCAAAAGTACGCGCCGCGCATCGTGCCGACCGGCGTCGCGATCACGGCCCAGCTCGTGTATTCGAACTGTTCGCCCGGCTGCAGCAGCGGCTGGTGCCCGACGACGCCGAGCCCCTTCACTTCCTGCACGTGGTTTTCGCTGTCCGTGATGATCCAGTGACGCGCGATCAGCTGGGCCGCGACCTGCCCGGTATTGCGGATGGTCAGCGTGTACGCGAATGCGTATTGACGTCGATCGGGGTCGGATTGTTCCGGCAAGAAGCTGGTTTTCACCGAAACGGTGAACTGATACTGACTCATGATGTTTCCGCTGTAGGTAACCGCCCGCGCCGACTCGAGCGGCCGGGCCGCGGGCGCGCCGCACTGGTTCGGCATTCTATGCGGAATCGGGCCGCATCCGCACGGCCCGTCGCCGCGCACCGGGTCGCCGGACGGTAGAATGGCGGTTTTGCGCCGCAGCGTCCCCGCTCCCCTGTCATGACTCAATTCCGCATCGCTCCCAGCATCCTGTCGGCCGACTTTGCACGGCTCGGCGAAGAAGTCCGCAACGTGGTCGCCGCCGGCGCCGACTGGATTCACTTCGACGTGATGGACAACCATTATGTGCCGAACCTCACGATCGGCCCGCTCGTCTGCGAGGCGATCCGCCCGCACGTGCAGGTGCCGATCGACGTGCACCTGATGGTGCGCCCGGTCGACCGGATCGTGCCCGATTTCGCGAAAGCCGGCGCGAACCTGATCAGCTTTCACCCGGAAGGCTCGGACCACATCGATCGTACGCTGTCGCTGATCCGCGATCACGGCTGCAAGGCCGGCCTCGTGTTCAACCCGGCCACGCCGTTGAACTATCTCGACCACGTGATGGACCGCCTCGACTTCGTGCTGCTGATGTCGGTGAACCCGGGCTTCGGCGGCCAGTCGTTCATTCCGGAAACGCTGAACAAGCTGCGCGAAGCGCGCGCCCGCATCGACGCGTACACCGAGCGCACCGGCCGCGAGATCCTGCTCGAGGTCGACGGCGGCGTGAAGGCCGACAACATCGCGGAAATCGCGGCGGCCGGCGCGGACACCTTCGTCGCGGGTTCGGCGATCTTCGGCAAGCCCGACTACCGCACGGTGATCGACGAGATGCGTGCCGCGCTCGCCACCGTCGCGCGGAGCTGACGCCGTGGCCGATTCCTCGCTGGCCGGGCCCGCAGCCGACGGCGCGGTCCGTTTCGCGACGCCGCGCATCGACGCGGCACTGATCGACCTCGACGGCACGATGGTCGACACGGCCGACGATTTCACGGCCGGGCTGAACGGAATGCTCGCGCAGCTCGGCGCGCCGGCCACGTCGCGCGACGAGGTGATCGGCTACGTCGGCAAGGGCTCCGAGCATCTGATCCAGAGCGTGCTGAAGCCGCGCTTCACGCCCGACGAAGCGCACGCGCGCTTCGACGACGCGCTCGCGATCTACCAGACCGAGTACGCGAAGGTCAACGGCCGCCACACGCGTCTCTATCCGGACGTCGCAACCGGCCTCGATGCGTTGCGCACGGCCGGCATCCGGCTCGCATGCGTGACGAACAAGCCGCACCGCTTCGCGGTCGAGCTGCTCGAGCAATACGGGCTGATCGATCGCTTCGGCATCGTGCTCGGCGGCGACAGCGTCGCGCGCAAGAAGCCCGATCCGCTGCCGATGCTGACGGCGTGCGAAGCGCTCGGCGTCGCGCCGGACGCGGCGGTCGCGATCGGCGACTCGGAAAACGACGCGCTGGCGGGCCGCGCGGCCGGGATGGCGACGCTGACGGTGCCATACGGCTACAACCACGGCAAAGCTATACAAACGATAAATTCGGATGGTATAGTCGATTCGTTGCTGGTCGCAGCCCGCGCGATCACCGCGCACAACGCCGGCCGGCCAACCCTCTGATTATTTCTTCCATCCGCATGTTTCTGAATAAAAAACGGAGTCTGAGCAGCATCGACCGGGGAGCCTGGCCCTGGCGTCGCTGGTCGCGCTAACCTCTTCGATGAGGTACGCTGAGGCACGTCTTCAGCGCCGTTTTTTATCTCGCTGCGCAGCCGCGCGCCGATCGTCGCACCACCTCGAGTTCTACCGCGTCCGAACGCTTGCGTTCAGGACCGGCCGCAGGCTCGCGACGTTCACGCCCGGCGTGCCGGCCGGCAACAGGCACTTCTCGATCGACCGCCCTTTCGCCGACGGCAGCCCGCGCAGCGTCAAGTGATCCCTGGCGCACGCCGCCGCTCGTCCCGAACAGGACCGGAACATGACCGAACTCGAATTCCAATCGCTTGCGAACGAAGGCTACAACCGCATCCCGCTGATCGCGGAAGCGCTCGCCGACCTCGAAACGCCGCTGTCCCTCTACCTGAAGCTGGCCCAGCCTGAACGCGCGGGCGCCAACTCGTTCCTGCTCGAGTCGGTGGTCGGCGGCGAACGCTTCGGCCGCTATTCGTTCATCGGCCTGCCCGCCCGCACGCTGGTGCGCACCCGCAACGGCGTGTCCGAAGTGGTGCGCGGCGGCCAGGTCGTCGAGACGCACGACGGCGACCCGTTCGAATTCATCGAGTCGTTCCAGGCGCGCTTCAAGGTGGCGCAGCGCCCGGGCCTGCCGCGCTTCTGCGGTGGCCTCGCCGGCTATTTCGGTTACGACGCGGTGCGCTACATCGAGAAGAAGCTCGCGAACACCGCGCCGCGCGACGATCTCGGCCTGCCCGACATCCAGCTGCTGCTCACCGAAGAAGTCGCGGTGATCGACAACCTCGCCGGCAAGCTCTATCTGATCATCTATGCGGACCCGGCCCAGCCGGAAGCCTATACGAAGGCCAAGCAGCGCCTGCGCGAGCTGAAGCAGCGCCTGCGCACGACCGTGCAGCCGCCCGTCACGTCGGCGAGTGTGCGCACCGAGACGTTCCGCGAGTTCAAGAAGGAAGACTATCTGGCCGCCGTGCGCCAGGCGAAGGAATACATCGCGGCCGGCGAACTGATGCAGATCCAGGTCGGCCAGCGTCTGACGAAGCCGTATCGCGACAATCCGCTGTCGCTGTATCGCGCGCTGCGTTCGCTGAATCCGTCGCCGTACATGTACTACTACAACTTCGGCGATTTCCACGTGGTCGGCGCATCGCCGGAAATCCTGGTGCGCCAGGAAAAGCGCGGCGAAGACCAGATCGTCACGATCCGTCCGCTCGCCGGCACGCGTCCGCGCGGCAACACGCCCGAGCGCGATGCGGAACTCGCGACCGAACTGCTGAACGATCCGAAGGAAATCGCCGAGCACGTGATGCTGATCGACCTCGCGCGCAACGACGTCGGCCGCATCGCGGAAATCGGCTCGGTGCAGGTGACCGACAAAATGGTGATCGAAAAGTACTCGCACGTGCAGCACATCGTCAGCTCGGTCGAAGGCAAGCTGAAGCCCGGCATGACGAACTACGACGTGCTGCGCGCGACGTTCCCGGCCGGCACGCTGTCCGGCGCGCCGAAGGTGCGCGCGATGGAACTGATCGACGAGCTCGAGCCGATCAAGCGCGGGCTGTACGGCGGCGCCGTCGGCTACCTGTCGTTCTCGGGCGAGATGGATCTCGCGATCGCGATCCGCACGGGCCTGATCCACAACGGCAACCTGTATGTGCAAGCGGCAGCCGGCGTCGTCGCGGACTCGGTGCCCGAATCCGAATGGCAAGAGACCGAGAACAAGGCGCGCGCGGTGCTGCGTGCGGCCGAACAGGTCCAGGACGGCCTCGATAGCGACTTCTGACCGGAGACTGACCATGCTGCTCATGATCGACAACTACGATTCGTTCACCTACAACCTGGTCCAGTACTTCGGCGAACTGGGCGAGGACGTGCACACCTATCGCAACGACGAAATCACGCTCGACGACATCGCGCGCCTGAACCCCGCCGCCATCTGCCTGTCGCCCGGCCCGAGCAATCCGCAGCACGCGGGCATCACGCTCGACGTGCTGCGCGAATTCGCGGGCAAGAAGCCGATCCTCGGCGTCTGCCTCGGCCACCAGGCGATCGGCGAAGCATTCGGCGGCCGCGTCGTGCGCGCGAAGACCATCATGCACGGCAAGGTGAGCCGGATCGAAACCGACTGCCGCGGCGTGTTCGCCGACCTGCCGAAGCATTTCGACGTCACGCGCTACCACTCGCTCGCGATCGAACGCGAATCGCTGCCCGACTGCCTCGAGGTGTCCGCGTGGACCGACGACGGCGAGATCATGGGCGTGCGCCACAAGACGCTGCCGGTCGAAGGCGTGCAGTTCCACCCGGAATCGATCCTCTCCGAGCACGGCCATGCGCTGCTCGAGAATTTCCTGAAGCAGAATCGCGCAGCGGCCCGCGCGGCCGCGCCGGCAGCCTGACGGGAGACGCACGATGACGATTACCCCGCAGGAAGCGCTGCAACGCACGATCGAGCACCGCGAGATCTTCCACGACGAAATGCTGCACCTGATGCGGCTCATCATGCGCGGCGACATGTCGCCCGTGATGGCGGCCGCGATCATCACCGGGCTGCGCGTGAAGAAGGAGACGATCGGCGAGATCGCCGCCGCCGCGACCGTGATGCGCGAATTCGCGAACCACGTCGAAGTGCAGGACAACTCGAACTTCGTCGACATCGTCGGCACGGGCGGCGACGGCGCGCACACGTTCAACATCTCGACCGCGTCGATGTTCATCACGGCGGCGGCCGGCGCGAAGGTCGCGAAGCACGGCAACCGCGGCGTGTCGAGCAAGTCCGGCAGCGCCGACGTGCTCGAGGCGCTCGGCGTGAACATCGACCTGCAGCCCGACCAGGTTGCCGCATCGATCGCCGAAACCGGCATGGGCTTCATGTTCGCGCCGAACCATCATCCGGCGATGAAGAACATCGCGGCCGTGCGCCGCGAGCTCGGCGTGCGGACGATCTTCAACATTCTCGGCCCGCTGACCAATCCGGCCGGCGCGCCGAACCAGCTGATGGGCGTGTTCCACCCCGACCTCGTCGGCATCCAGGTGCGCGTGATGCAGCGCCTCGGCGCGCAGCACGTGCTGGTCGTGTACGGCAAGGACGGGATGGATGAAGTATCGCTGGGCGCCGCGACGCTCGTCGGCGAATTGCGCGACGGCAAGGTGCACGAATACGAGATCCATCCGGAGGACTTCGGCCTGCAGATGGTATCGAACCGCACGCTGAAGGTGGAAAATGCCGAGGAATCGCGCACGATGCTGCTCGGCGCGCTGGACAACCAGCCGGGTGTCGCACGCGAGATCGTCACGCTGAACGCGGGCACCGCGCTCTACGCAGCCAATATCGCCGAATCGATCGCCGACGGCATCCAGCTCGCCCGCGAAGCGATCGCGAGCGGCAAGGCACGCGCGAAGGTCGACGAACTCGTGCGCTTCACGCAGCAGTTCAAGCGCTGACTCCCTTTACGAATCAAGCAGGAACCCACATGAGCGACATTCTCGACCGAATCATCGCCGTCAAGCGCGAAGAAGTCGCGGCGGCCATGCGCAGCACGCCGCTCGAGGCACTGAAACTGGACGCATCGGCGCGCGACCTGCGCGACTTCGTCGGTGCACTGCGCGCGAAGCAGGCAGCGGGCCAGGCGGCGGTAATCGCCGAAGTGAAGAAGGCGAGCCCGTCGAAGGGCGTGCTGCGCGAGCATTTCGTGCCGGCCGACATCGCGCGCTCGTATGCGGCCCACGGCGCGGCGTGCCTGTCGGTGCTGACCGACGAGCAATTCTTCCAGGGCAGCGTCCGCTATCTCGAGGAAGCGCGTGCGGCGTGCACGCTGCCGGTGCTGCGCAAGGACTTCATCGTCGACGCGTACCAGATCCTCGAGGCGCGCGCGATGGGTGCCGACGCGATCCTGCTGATCGCGGCCGCGCTCGACACGCCGCTGATGCAGGACCTCGAGGCGTACGCGCACTCGCTCGGCCTCGCGGTGCTGGTCGAAGTTCACGACCGCGACGAGATGGAACAGGCGCTGACGCTGAAGACGCCGCTGCTCGGCATCAACAACCGCAACCTGCGCACGTTCGAGACGACGATCCAGACCACGCTCGACATGCTCGACATGATTCCGCCGGACCGCATGGTCGTGACCGAGTCGGGCATCCTGTCGCGCACCGACGTCGACACGATGCGCGCGGCGAACGTGAACGCGTTCCTCGTCGGCGAAGCGTTCATGCGCGCCGACCAGCCGGGCGAGGAACTGGCGCGGATGTTCTTCTGATGGCGATCGAAAAGGAAATCAAGCTCGCACTGCCGGCCGGCCAGGCCGATGCGGCGCGGCGCTTTTTCGAGACGCTGACCGGCGAAACCGGTAACGTGATCGCGCTGGCGAACGTCTACTACGACACGCCCGACCTCGCGCTGGCGCGCTCGAAGAGCGCGGTGCGCGTGCGCCGCACGCCGCACGGCTGGCTGCAGACCTTCAAGACGGTCGGCAGCGCGGAAGCCGGCCTGCATCGCCGCCATGAATGGGAATTGCCCGTCGCCGGCGATGCGCTCGAAATCGATGCGCTGGTCACCGCGTGCGACGTGCCGGAGGCTGCCGGCGCGCTGCGCGATGCGGCGCCCGCGCTGCACGCACTGTTCCGGACGGATTTTTCGCGTACGCTGTGGCGCATCGCAATCGGCGGCGCAACCGTCGAGGCCGCGGTGGACGTCGGCGAGATCGTCGTCCAGGCGGAACACGATACGCGCCGCGAACCGATCAGCGAAATCGAACTCGAACTGATCGACGGCCCGGAAGCGGCGCTCGCGACACTCGCCGCCGAACTGCAGCAAGCGCTGCCGGGCCTCGCCCCCGAAAACATCAGCAAGGCGCAACGCGGCTACCGGCTGCGCGCGCAATAAACCCGCATCACGCATGGCAACCCGCAAGACTCTCCGCACGCCGCAGCAGGCGTCGCTGTTCGATGATCCCGTGCCGGAAACGGCGCAGGACGATGTTCCCGCCCCGGCGCCTGCGCCGGCCGCAGCCGGGCGCAAGCCCGCAAAGAAGGCCGCGGCCGCCGCGCCGGTTTCCGCCGGGCCGCAGCCCGCTGCCGCCGACGCTCCCGGCACTCCCGCCGCCCCTGTTGTCGCGGATGTCCCGCACCTCGCCGCGCAATTCGACGCGCTGCCGGCCGTCTGGCGCGACGTGCTGAAACCCTTCACCGACAGCGACGCGTATGCGCCGCTGTGCCGCTTCGTCGACGACGAACGCGCGGCCGGCAAGACGGTCTACCCGACCGACGTGTTCCGCGCGCTGCGCCTGACGAGCCCGGACGACGTGAAGATCGTGATCCTCGGCCAGGACCCGTACCACGGCGACGACCGCGGCACGCCGCAGGCGCACGGCCTCGCGTTCTCGGTGCCGCCGGCCGTGCGCACGCCGCCGTCGCTGCGCAACATCTTCAAGGAGATCGCCGCGAATTTCGGCCACGACACGCCGCGTCACGGCTGCCTCGATACCTGGGCGCGCCAGGGCGTGCTGCTGCTCAACACCGTCCTGACGGTCGAGCGCGGTGCGGCCGCGAGCCACGCGAAGCGCGGCTGGGAGCAATGCACGGACACGCTGATCCGCGAACTCGCCAACCGCCATCGCGGCCTCGTGTTCATGCTGTGGGGCGCGCATGCGCAGGCCAAGCGCGCGCTGTTCGACGCGAACGCGCACTGCGTGCTCGAGGCGCCGCATCCGTCGCCGCTGTCCGCTCACCGCGGCTTCCTCGGTTGCCGCCACTTCGCGCTCGCGAACGACTACCTGGCCGACGCGGGGCGCGAGCCGATCGACTGGCGCCTGCCGGAGGTGGCCGAAACGCTTGCGTAACCGCGTTGCGCATTTAGCGCTTCACGTTTCGCTTTCGTCCGCATCAAGCAAAAACGCCGCGTCCCTTTCGGGACGCGGCGTTTTTTTCATCCGTCGGACGCAGCGGGTGCAGCGCACCCGCGTCGGCCTCAGACGGCAGCGATCGCTTCGCGTGCGCTGGCGAGCGCGGCGCTCTGCGCATCCGGCCCGAGGTTCAGGCCTTCAGCGTGGATGAAGTTCACGTCGGTCAGGCCGATGAAGCCGAGGAACGAGCGCAGGTACGGCGTCTGGCTGTCGTTCGGCGTACCCAGGTACTTGCCGCCGCGGGCCGTCACCACGTGAACCTTCTTGCCCTTGATCAGGCCTTCCGGACCGTTCTCGGTGTAGCGGAACGTGACGCCTGCGCGGGCGATCCAGTCGAAATACGTCTTCAGTTGCGACGACACGCCGAAGTTGTACATCGGTGCGCCGATCACGATGATGTCGGCGGCTTGCAGTTCGGCGATCAGCGCATCGCTCTTCGCGACGATCGCATTCTGTTCCGCGCTGCGCTGGTCGGCCGGCGTGAAGAATGCGCCGAGCACCGATTCATCGAGGTGCGGCAGCGCGTCGGCCAGCAGGTCGCGAACCACGACCTTCGAACCGGGGTTCGATTGTTGCAGCTTTGCCGTCAGTTCGTTGGCCAGCAGCGTGGATTGCGCACCTTGCGAGCGCGCCGCGGAATTGATTTGCAGAATGGTCGTCATGTCAGGCTCCGGTTTGGTTGCGCTTCGGTAGCGCGAGTGACGCCATTGTGCGTGGCCGCATGGCCGCGAAAAAGCGGGTTCAGGGCGACGGATTGTTGCAGCAACAGAACAATCCATGATCGCGCCCCGAAACCCGCCCGTGCATGCTCAGCCCTTCAGCCAGGCTTCGCGGGCCTTCTGCGCGGCAGCCGGTTTCGCGGCGGCCGCGAGCCGGTAGCGCGCGATTTCCGGCCCGTCCAGTTTCAGTTTCGCGGTCCGCAGCTCGTCGCGGCGGAATACGTGCACCTCGACCTTGTCGCCCGGCCGGTAACGCGCGAGCAGCATGTCGAGGTTCGTGCCGGTGACGCGCAGCCCGTCGAGCGCGATCAGCGTGTCGCCCGCCGACAGCCCCGCGCGATGCGCGCCGCCGCCTTCGTAGACCGCCGCCAGCGTGCAGTCCGCGCCGCCGCGCAGCCGCGCGCCGATGGTCGGCTTCGCGGTCGCACCCGCTGCAACCTCCGGCGTGAGCGTCACGCCGAACGGCGCGAGCAGGTCGGCGAGCGGCAGGTCGCGCGTGCCGTGCACGGCGTCGGCGAACAGCCGGCCGAGCGCCACGCCCGTCGCTTCCTCGATCAGCGTGTCGACCTCGTTTTCCTCGACACCCGCCTGCTTGCCGCGATAGAACTCGCGGCCGTAGCGTTGCCACAGCAGACGCATCACGTCGTCGAGCGACTTGCGGTTGCGCGTCTGCGCGCGGATCGCGAGATCGAACGCAAGCGCGACGAGCGAACCCTTCGTGTAATAGCTGACGATCGCGTTGGTCGCGTTCTCGTCCTGACGGTAGTACTTGATCCACGCGTCGAACGAGCTGTCCGCGACGCTCTGCTTCAGGCGCCCCGTACCGCGCAGCACGCCGCCGACGGTACGGCCGAGCGCCGCGAAATATTCGTCCTGCGACATCAGTCCGCTGCGCACCAGCATCAGGTCGTCGTAATACGACGTGAAGCCTTCGAACAGCCACAGCAGCGACGTGTAGTTTTCGCGCGCGAGGTCGTACGGCACGAACGCGGCCGGTTTGATGCGCTTCACGTTCCACGTATGGAAATACTCGTGGCTGCAAAGGCCGAGGTAAGTACGATAGCCTTCCGTCGTTTCCGACCGGCCCTTCACCGGCAGGTCGGTGCGGTTGCAGATCAGCGCGGTCGACGCACGGTGCTCGAGGCCGCCGTAGCCGTCGCTGACCGCGAGCGTCATGAACACGTAGCGGTCCATCGGCGCCTGCTTCGATTTCGGTTCGAACAGCGCGATCTGCGCTTCGCACACGCGCTTCAGGTCGGTGCGCAGCCGCTCCATGTCGAGCTGCGTCACGCGCCCGGCGATCACGATGTCGTGCGGCACACCGTGCGCGTCGAACGTCGCCAGCGCGAATTCGCCGATCGTCACCGGATGGTCGGCGAGCTCGTCGTAGTTCGCTGCGCGATACGCGCCGAACCCGTAGCGCCTGGTCCCGCGTGCCTCGGGCAACGACGTGCCGACGCGCCACGTGCGAAACGCCGGGCCCGCCGGTTTCGCGATGTCGACCTCGCATGGCGCATCCTCGCGGCCGGCGGCGCTCAGGAACACGGCCGTGGCGTTGAAGAAGCCGCCCGAGTCGTCGAGATACGCGGAGCGGACCGACAGGTCCCATGCGTACACGTCATAGCGCAACGTCAGCGCGCCGTTCACCGGCGCGGCCTGCCACGTGTTCTTGTCGGTTTTCGCGATCCGCACCTTGCGGCCCGCGTCGTTGAACGCGGCGAGCGTCACGATGTTGCGCGCGAACTCGCGCACGAGGTAGCTGCCCGGAATCCATACCGGCAGCGAGAAGCGCTGGCCTTCGGGATCGGGATCGGTGACCGTCACCGTCACTTCGAACAGGTGCGCGGCAAGATCTTTCGGGGCAATCGAATAGCGGATCGGCTGGGTCATCGTGGCAATCGGTCGAAAATCGGACGGGAAATCAGACGGAATACGGCGGCGGAAACGAAGAGAGGCGCCGGCAGAGATCGCGGGCGCCCCTCGCTGGCCGGGCCGTGCGGCCCGGCGTGTCGCCGGTTACTTGCTCGACGCGAGCGCCTGGTTCAGCTGGTCGGCCGACACCGCGCCCGGCAGGCGGCGGCCGTCGGGCAGGAAGATCGTCGGCGTGCCGGTGACGTTCATCCCGCGGCCGAGCGCGAGGTTCTTGTCGAGCGCGGTCGTATCGCAGGCGCCGGCGCCGGTCGGCACGCGATGGTCGAGCATCCAGCCCTCCCAGGATTTCGCGCGGTCGGTCGCGCACCAGATCGCCTTCGACTTCGTGGTCGAATCGGGCGACAGCACCGGATACAGGAACGTGTAGACGGTCACGTTGTCGACCGACTGCAGCGTCGTCTCGAGGCGCTTGCAGTACGGGCAGTTCGGATCGGAGAACACCGCGATCTTGCGGGCGCCGTTGCCCTTGACGACCTTGATCGCGTTCGCGAGCGGCAGGCTCGCGAAGTCGATCTTGTTGAGGTCGGACAGGCGCGCGTCGGTCAGGTTCTTGTGCGTCTTGGTGTCGACGAGATCGCCGAGCAGCACGTAGTCGCCGGCTGCATCGCTATAGATGATCTGCGTGCCGAGGTTCACTTCGTACAGGCCCGCGACGGGCGACTTCGACACGCTCTTGATCGGCGCGTCGTTGCCGAGACGCGCTTGCAGCGTGGCTTTCAGCTTGTCGGTGGTCTGGTCGGCCTGCGCGGTACAGCCGAGCGTCGCCATCGTGACGGCCAGCGCCAGCGATGCGATGCGGATCGTTTTTTTCATCCTGTCGTTCCTTCAGCTCAATCGGAGTGCACGTCACAGTGTACGCCGTAACGGAACCGAGTCCGACAGGCCGAGGGCGCGAAGGTTCGCTCAGCCGAGCGCGGCCGACACGAGCCAGCGCTTCACGAGCGGTTGCGCGCCGACGAACGCCATGCCCGCGTTGCGGACCGCCTTCGCGAACGAGCCCGGAACCGCGAACAGCCGCTGCAGCCCGTCGGTCGCGACCATCAGTGCGCGGATGTCCTCGCGGCGCGAGCGCTCGTAGCGGCGCAGCAGCACCGTGTCGCCGAGGTTGCGGAAGCTCTCCTTGTTCGCGATCGCATCGGCGAGTGCCGCGACGTCGCGCAGCCCGAGGTTCATCCCCTGCCCCGCGAGCGGATGGATCAGGTGCGCGGCATCGCCGACCAGCGCGACGCGCGGGGCGATCAGCTTGTCGACCGTCTGCAGCGCGAGCGGGAAGCCGGCCGCCGGCGTCACGCATTCGAGCGTGCCGACCTGGCCGTGCGACACGCGCTCGACTTCCGCCGCGAGCTGCGCGGGATCGAGCGCGAGCAGTTCGTCCGCATGCGCTGTGTGCGCGGACCACACGAGCGATACGTGACCGTCCGGCAGCGGCAGCAACGCAATGATCTCGCCTTCGTGAAACCACTGACAGGCCGTCTCGCGGTGCGGCAGCGACGCCTTGAAGTTCGCGACGACGCCCGTCTGCCGGTAATCGCGCCGCTCGACCCTGGCCCCCATTTGAGAACGCACCCACGAATGCGCGCCGTCCGCGCCGACCACGAGGTCCGCTTCGAGCACCTGGCCCGACGACAGCGTGAGCACGGCCGCGTCGTCGCGCACGTCGAAGCCCTGTGCACGCGCGTCGAACCACGTGAGGTTCGGCTGAAACCGCAGCGCCGCGTCGAGCGACGTCTCGATCAGCGACGATTCGGCGATCCAGGCCAGTTGCGGCACGGAGGCCTGGTACGCGGAGAAATGCAGTTCCGCGTGCGCGTCGCCGTACACGCGCATGTCGTAGACCGGCGCGAGCCGGCCATGGTCGAGCGCCTGCCAGACCCGCAGCCGCTCCAGCAATGCCTGCGAGCTGGACGACAGCGCGTAGATGCGGATGTCGAACGCGAGATCGGCGGGGCGCGGCGTGGCCGGCTGGGCGAGCAAGGCGGTCTTGTAGCCGGACTGGGTCAGTGCGAGCGCGGCCGTCTTGCCGACGAGCCCGCCGCCGACCACGGCGACGTCGAAGGTGTGGTGGGCAGTCATGGCGGGCATTATAGCCGTGGGGCCAATCCCTTACGCGGCCGGACTTTGCGGGAAATCAGCAGAATCGCAGGCGGGTCCGGCAGCGCGGCGGCCCGTCGCATCGGGCGTTCGGGTGAAGGCCGGAAACCGGGGCGTCGGCACGGTACAATAGCGCCTTTGAACGTCGGCCCGCCGCGCCCCGCGCGCCGGCCGTCCCTATTTTCCCGCGCCGCCGTGCCTTGTCCGGCCGCGCCGCTCCACCCGTCCGAAGGATTCCATGAGTCTCAAATGCGGCATCGTCGGCTTGCCCAACGTCGGCAAGTCCACCCTGTTCAATGCGCTGACCAAGGCCGGCATCGCCGCCGAGAACTACCCGTTCTGCACGATCGAGCCGAACGTCGGCATCGTCGAAGTGCCTGACACGCGCCTGAAGGCGCTCGCCGAGATCATCAACCCCGAGCGCATCGTGCCGGCCGTCGTCGAATTCGTCGACATCGCGGGCCTCGTCGCGGGCGCGAGCAAGGGTGAAGGCCTCGGCAACCAGTTCCTCGCGAACATCCGCGAAACCGATGCGATCACGCACGTCGTGCGCTGCTTCGAGGACGACAACGTCATCCACGTCGCCGGCAAGGTCAGCCCGATCGACGACATCGAAGTGATCAACACCGAACTCGCGCTCGCCGACCTCGGCACCGTCGAGAAGGCGCTCACGCGCTACTCGAAGGCCGCGAAGTCCGGCAACGACAAGGAAGCGGTGAAGCTCGCCGCGGTGCTCGAGAAGGTGCGCGCGCACCTCGACCAGGGCAAGGCCGTGCGCGGCCTCGATCTGTCGGACGACGAGCAGGCGCTGCTCAAGCCGTTCTGCCTGATCACCGCGAAGCCGGCGATGTACGTCGCGAACGTGAAGGACGACGGCTTCGAGAACAACCCGCACCTCGACGTGGTGCGCAAGTATGCGGAAAGCGAGAACTCGCCGGTGGTCGCGGTGTGCGCGGCGATCGAGGCGGAAATCGCCGATCTCGACGATGCGGACAAGGAAGCGTTCCTCGCCGACATGGGCATGGAAGAGCCGGGCCTCGACCGCGTGATCCGCGCGGGCTTCAAGCTGCTCGGCCTGCAGACCTACTTCACCGCCGGCGTGAAGGAAGTGCGCGCGTGGACGATCCATATCGGCGACACGGCGCCGCAAGCGGCCGGCGTGATTCACACCGACTTCGAGCGCGGCTTCATTCGCGCGCAGACGATCGCATTCGACGACTTCGTCGCGTACAAGGGCGAACAAGGTGCGAAGGAAGCCGGGAAGATGCGCGCGGAAGGGAAGGAATACGTCGTGCACGACGGGGATGTGATGAACTTCCTGTTCAACGTCTGACGCATCAACAGACGCTGTTTCGTGCAGTGTCACGGTAACCAGGAAAAGCCCGCGGAAGTCGCGGGCTTTTTTCATTTCGAACGGGTTCGTGAAGGTTTGCGATGAGTGGTCGCGGATAACCTTTACGTCATTTCCTTCGTCGCCGCCGTTACACAGATCGCCTGTGCCGCAGGTCGCATCGAACCATGGCTCCATGCGTTACGCGTCGATTTTTCGCATGATGCGTCGGGCGCTTTCTTCCACTTTGCGATCCCGCTTCGAGCTTCTGCCTGCGCCGAGGCCGCTCGCACACCAGCGTGTCGACCAGTTGCTGCAGCGCTCGCTCGGCGACAAGTTGATCTCTCCACGCGTGGCAATTCATGCGGGTCCGATTCGAATCGAGCGCCCGCCATACACCCGTGCGACGCCGGAATCCTCAACGTTGCAATCCTGCGGCGAGTTCCGGCCACAGCGATGAATGGCTGCGGCGAAACATGCCGACGTGACCGATTGCTCGGCCTTCGCAGTTTTCCGGACTGATGAAGTGGATATGGCTTCTGGCGCGCGGCAACCATCGCAGCCAGTCTTCTATATTGGCCGGCGTTGCAAGCGGATCGTCGACTGCCGCGACGACCGTGATCGGCGCGCAGAATTCGCCGTAGTAATGGTGTGTGACGCCGCGCCCGAACTCGTTCGCGACGTATCCGGGGCGGCGACACCATCGCGCCCATTGCAGCCCGACCTGCGCCGGCAGATCGTCGCCCCAACCGAGTGCTCTGGCTGGCACATAGCCGAACAGGCGTGCAAAAACCGGTACATAAAGATGCACCAACCATGACGCGGCGATTCGCGTCGGCCACCCGATGTTGCCGACGTAACCGGAGGAGGCGGATATCGCACACAGCGAGCGAACCGATGCGTGGTTCGGCATCAGGCCGACCAGTTGCGCACCCGCGCTATGTCCGATCAGGTGCGCATCGCTTGCTCGGGTTTCGTCGAGGAGCCAATCGAGCGCAGCGGGCATGTCCAGTTGCCCCCAATCCTGTTTGCGGGCGCGCGAATGGCGGACGTGCCTCTCGTCGAGCGATGCGCCGATCCCCCGGTAATCGAATACGAACGTCGGATGGCCGCTATCGCGCAGCCACTCCGCGAACGCAAAATAGAAAGACTGACGCAACCCGGTTGCAGGACAGACGAGCACGGGTGAACGGCTATCGGCCGCTGCCGGGAAATAGGTGCCCTGCAGCGCATACCCGTCGACGGCGCGAAACGCAACGCGCACTCGGGGAAGTGATGGCTCAGTCATTGCGTTCGATAACGAACGAGCGATCTCGTTTCGAGACGCAATGACCAATCAACGCTCGCCAAATCGATCCTTCCATCGATTCACTCCAGTTCTCGAAGTGACCAATGTATGGAGAGGGCGTCGGCGATGAAATCAGACGAGTTCGATTTTGCGAGTCCTTATGTCAATGATTCGCTGCGGTGATGAACGCTCCAGGTTCCGCGACAAGTGCCTCCGTTTGCTGGTGCAAAACAAATGGCCCGATCGCCAATGCCGATCGGGCCACTTTCACGACGGGAATCCCCGTGTCTACCGACAGCGAACGCTCAGGCCCGCTGCCGCATCGTCACTTCATCACATCGCCGACACCCGCCGCCCCGCCCCCGCTCGCGCATCGCGACCGCGCTTGTTCAGCCAAGACGCAAACAGCACGAGCAGCGCGAGCACGGCCGTCGCACCGACTTCCATCCGGTGTTCCTCGCTGACGAACATCACGGTCAGCGTGCCGCAGATGAACAGGATCACCGCCCACGTGAGCCACGGGAACAGCCACATCCGCAGCGTCAGGTCGGCGCCGCCCGATTCGAGCGTCCTGCGCATCCGCAGCTGCGAGATCGCGATCACGAGATACACGAGCAGCGCGATCGCACCCGACGTCGCCAGCAGGAAGCCGAACACCTGCTCCGGCATCAGGTAGTTCGCGATCACGGTCAGGAAACCGAATGCGGTCGATGCCAGCACGGCCGCACGCGGCGTACCGGTCGAATCGGTGCTGTGCAGGAACGCAGGTGCGTCCTTGCGCTTGGACAGCGAGAACAGCATCCGTGATGCGGTGTACAGCGCGGAATTCAGGCAGCTCGCGACCGACACGAGCACGATCACGTCGATGATCGCCTTCGCGTTCGGAATGCCGATCAGCTCCATCGCACGCTGATACGAGCCGTGCTTCGGCAGCAGCGGATCGTTCCACGGCACGATCGCCGCGACGACGAGGATCGAGCCGAGATAGAACAGCGTGATACGCCAGATGACGGAATTGGTCGCACGCACGATCTGGCGTTGCGGGTTGTCCGACTCGGCGGCCGCGATCGTCACGATCTCGGTACCGAGGAACGAGAACATCGTCGTCAGCATCGCCGCGAGCACCGCGCCGGCGCCGTTCGGCATGAAGCCCTGGTGCGCGAAGAGGTTCGACACGCCCGATACGGCCGGCGCGGGCACGATGCCGACGATCGCCGCACCGCCGATGCACAGGAACACGACGATCGCGACAACCTTGATCAGCGCGAACCAGAATTCGAATTCGCCGTAGTTCTTGACCGAGAAGAGGTTGGTGATCGTCAGCAGCAGCGTGATGCCGAGCGCGAAGATCCAGGTCGCGACGCCGGGGAACCACGCATTGAGGATGGTAGCCGCAGCGGTTGCCTCGATCGGGATCACGAGCACCCAGAACCACCAGTACAGCCAGCCGATGGAGAAGCCCGCCCAGTGACCGATCGCGCGATCGGCATAGGTCGAGAACGAACCGCTGTCCGGATGCGCGACGGCCATCTCGCCGAGCATGCGCATCACCAGCACGACCAGGACGCCCGCGATCGCATACGCGAGGATCGAAGCCGGGCCGGCTTCCGCGATTGCGTGGCCGGAGCCGACGAACAAGCCCGCGCCGATGACGCCGGCAATCGACATCATCGTCACGTGCCGCTGCTTCAGACCCGTGCCGAGGCCTGTCTTGCTTCCACTCATGTGTCTCTCTCCAAAAAACGGTTCCGGTATGACCGGTGTCGCGTGAAGGCGGCAGGGAGTTGTCGTTGTTGAACCCGGCAGCCCGCCGCGCATGCGCGCATACGGGCAGGAAGCCGGGTCGAGCTGTTCCGGTCGGTGCGCGACGCAGTCTGCGAAGCCGCGGGTGCGATGCGGCGCACGAGGTGCCGGCGCATCGCGTGCGCCCCTTCCGTCGGCTGTCGGTCAGCCGCCTTCGAAGCGAAGGAGTGTAAGCATCAAACGGTTCTTCACTAAGAACCAATTGAAGAATTTCGATGGATCCACTTGTTGCATCGATGCGAACCGATGCAACGCATGATCCGGTTCGGCGTCCGCCTGCGGGCAGCCGGATCGGGCAAGTGATGACGGCGCGTGCCCGCTCGGCATCATGGTGAACACGTTCCGTCGAAGCGGATCGCGTGCCGCGCCGGCGCGGCTCAGTTGGCGTCGTCCGGCCCTGCGTCGCGCCATTTGGCCGGCACGATTGCGCGCCATTCGCGCAGAAGCAGGTTTTTCACGGCGTCGGGATGCGCGGCCGACAGGCGCACCAGCACGATCGGCCAGCCCGCATAGTGGTCGGTCACGTAATACACGTCGGGTTCCGCTTCGATCAGCCACGCGCGCTCGTCGGGGCCGACGCCCTTCACGACGAGCGTATCGCCGTCCTCGCGCAGGCGCGCGAGCATCTTGCCCTTCACCTTGAGTGCGGGCGTGCCGTACGACGTCCCCTCCTCGACGCCGCGCCATGCGAGCGCGATCTGCCGCACTTCGTCGAATGTCACGATGCGCCTCCAGCCGTCGATGATCGAGTTCCGGCCACCGTAACGGAAATCGTAGATCGCGCCTAGCTGGAAGGCGCCGTGCCTTGCAGCGGGCGACGCGCGTCTAGCGGCCGGCCGCGCGCACGGCCATCTGCGCGCGGCCGGTGGTGGCGACGATCGCGAACGCGATCGCATTGGCGGCCGCGCTGGCCAGGATCGGCACGAGATAACCGCCACCCGCGTCGTAGATGAAACCGGCCGCAGCCGGCCCGATCAGCGTGCCGAACGCAATGCTCGTGTACAGCACGCCGATGATCGCGCTCACGTTGCGGCCGCCGAAGTAGTCCATCACGACGGCGGGCAGCACGGCGACCCAGCCGCCGTAGAACACGCCGAACACGAGTGCGAACGCGGCCAGCGTCGCGACGCTGCCGGCGCCGGCCCACGCGACGAGCGCGACGGCCATGCCCGCGAACATCGCGAGCAGCGATGCGCGGCGGCCGAAGCGGTCGGCGAGGCCGCCGAGAAAGAAGCGCCCAGCCGTGCTGCCGACGCCGATCGCGCCGAGCAGCAGCACGGCCGTCGACGATGCGACGCCATGATCGAGCGCATACGGCACGAGGTGCACGAACGGCACGAAGACGCCGAACGAGCACACGAGGCACGCCGCGTAGAGGCTCGCGAACGGTCGCGACGTGACGGCCTCGCGCAGCGTCGCACCGGTGGGCGCCGATGCGGCAGCCCGCGCGCGATCAGCAGCGTTCACGGAGTCCGGGGCCCCTGCCGTGTGCCCGCCCGCTTCCGGCAAGCCTCCGCCGGCGGCGGGATGCACGGCCTCCCCGTCCGGCAACAGCCCGCGCCCGCGCGGGTCGTTCTCGATCAGCAGCGACATCCCGGCGCCGATCGCGACGGCGAGCGCCGCAAGCGTGAAATAGGCGCCGCGCCAGCCGACGTGCGCGATCAGCGCAGAGGCGAGCGGCGGCATCACGAGCGTGCCGACGCCGATCCCCGCGACCGCGAGCCCCGACGCGAAGCCGCGCCGCCGCACGAACCAGCGCTGCACGGCGCCGACGGCCGGCACATACGCGCAGCCGACGCCGAGACCGACACCGAGCCCGTACGCGACATAGACCTGCAGCAGCGTATGCGCGGCGCCGGCCGCCGCGAGACCCGCCGCCGTCAGCAACATGCCGGTGACGGCGAGCCGCCGTGAGCCGAAACGATCGGCAAGCGGGCCGCTGACGATGCCGAAGCCGAAATACAGAAAGCCGGCCAGCGAGAACACGAGCGAGATCTGCCCGCGCGATGCGGCGAAATCCCGCTGCAGCGCTTCGACGAACGCGCTGAACGTGTACGCACTGCCGAAGCCGACGAACGTGACGGCGAACGCGGCCGCCACCACATACCAGCCGTAGAAAACGCGCGACGCGCGCGGGCCGCTCATGACGATGCTCCTCTCAGGTTCCGCCGGACGCCGCGCGGCGTCCGGATTGCCTCATGGATATAGTTGAACTATGTTGGTCGCATCGACCGCCGCAAGTCAGCCGTGACGAATCGGATCCGACGCGACAACGGTACTCGCGCGCATGCCTTGCCTCAAACGATATTTCGTCGGCCTTTCGCTTTAGAAAAACTCAATGAACCGTTCCCGTCTGCCACCGCTCAACGCGTTGCGCGCGTTCGAGGCGGCGGCCCGCCACCTGTCGGTGAAATCGGCAGCGCAAGAGCTGTCGGTCACGCCCGGCGCGGTGAGCCAGCTGATCCGCACGCTCGAGACCCATCTCGGCGTGCAACTGTTCGAGCGCGTGAACCGCGGCATCCTGCTGACCGCCGCGGGCCGCGACTATCTGCCGCCCGTGCGCAACGCGTTCCGGCAAATCGCCGACGCGTCGCAGCGCGTGTCGGGCGCCGCCGACAGCGGCGTGCTGACGGTGAGCGTCACGCCGTTTTTCGCATCCGCATGGCTCGTGCCGCGCCTCGCGCAGTTCCGCGATGCATGCCCGGACGTCGACCTGCAGATCGTCGCGAGCCATGCGCTCGCCGATTTCTCGCGCGACGGCGTCGACGTCGCGATCCGCCACGGTCTCGGCCGCTACATCGGGCTGTGCAGCGAACGGCTGCTGACCGTGGAGATCGTCGCGCTTGCGGCGCCGGAACTCGTCGCGCGGCTGGGCATGCCGGCCACGCCCGCCGACCTGGCCGGATGGCCGCATCTGCACGACGCCGAACGCAAGGGCTGGCACATCTGGTTCGACGCGCAGCGAATCGCCGATTTCGGCCCGCCGCGCGGCCCCGCGTTCGACGATTCCAGTCTGTTGCTGCAGGCGATCCTCGCCGGCCAGGGCGCCGGCCTGCTGCCGGCGGCGATGGTGCGCGGCGAGCTCGCGAGCGGCCGGCTCGTGCAGCTTGCCGACGTCGCGTGGCTCGACGACTTCGCGTACTACCTCGTCTATCCGCCGCATCATGCGGAGCGCGCGAAAGTCGCCGCGTTCCGTCGGTGGATTCTCGAGGCCGCCCAGGCCGACGGCGCGGCATCGATGACGGGCACGGCGTAGCGTCGCTGCAGCGCGGGGCGGCGGCAACGATCTCGAGCCGATCGGCTAACATGCGGCCCGGGCCGTCGGCCCGCCAGCCACCGGCAACGGACAACGACATCCGCAGAGAGACCATGCCCGCCCTGCTCCGCCGCGCGACACGCATCGCAACCCTGTCGGCCGCGCTGTTCGGCGCGTGCGCCGCCCTGCCGCCCGCGGCGCACGCCTATCGCGCGTCGCCCGGCTACGGCAGCGAAGCCGACCTCGACCGGCACGACACGTACCGCAATCGCGACGGCGACACCGTCCATGCACCGGCACATTCGAAATCGGGCCGCGTGCCCGAGGGCGCGAGCGCGCGCTGCCGCGACGGCACGTACAGCTTCAGCCGCCATCGGCGCGGCACCTGCTCGGGGCACGGTGGCGTCGCCGGATGGCTGTGAACGCGGGTCGGCCGAATGGCCAGCGCGGTGCCAGCGGCAGCCGGCGCCGAAGTACAATACGCGCTCGCACCGCCAACCCGCGGCGACACCGCTGCGCCCCGCGCGGCACGCTCCGTACCGAATCACCCGACGCCACGCACGCCGATGCGCTGCGCGGCAGTCTCAACCCTTTCTGAGTTTCACACCCAAATGGCCCAATACGTTTTCACGATGAACCGGGTCGGCAAGATCGTGCCGCCCAAGCGCCAGATCCTGAAGGACATCTCGTTGTCGTTCTTTCCCGGCGCGAAGATCGGCGTGCTCGGCCTGAACGGCTCGGGCAAGTCGACGCTGATCCGCATCATGGCGGGCGTCGACAAGGACATCGAAGGCGAAGCGACGCCGATGCCGAACCTGAACATCGGCTACCTGCCGCAGGAACCGCAGCTCGATCCGACGAAGACGGTGCGCGAAGCCGTCGAGGAAGGCCTCGGCGACCTGTTCCAGGCGAACAAGAAGCTCGAGGAAATCTACGCGGCCTATGCGGAACCGGACGCCGACTTCGACGCACTCGCGGCCGAGCAGGCGAAATACGAAGCGATCCTCGCATCGAGCGACGGCGGCAGCCCCGAACAGCAGCTCGAAGTGGCCGCCGACGCGCTGCGCCTGCCGGCGTGGGACGCGAAGATCGAGCACCTGTCGGGCGGCGAGAAGCGTCGCGTCGCGCTGTGCAAGCTGCTGCTCGAGAAGCCGGACATGCTGCTGCTCGACGAACCGACCAACCACCTCGACGCGGAATCGGTCGACTGGCTCGAGCAGTTCCTGGTGCGCTTCCCGGGCACCGTCGTCGCCGTCACGCACGATCGCTACTTCCTCGACAACGCGGCCGAGTGGATTCTCGAACTCGACCGCGGCCACGGCATTCCGTGGAAGGGCAACTACAGCAGCTGGCTCGACCAGAAGGAAGAGCGCCTGAAGCAGGAAGAAGCGTCGGAATCGGCGCGCCAGAAGGCGATCAAGAAGGAACTGGAGTGGGTGCGCCAGAACCCGAAGGGCCGCCAGGCGAAGTCGAAGGCGCGTATCGCGCGCTTCGAGGAGCTGAACAGCCAGGAATACCAGAAGCGCAACGAAACGCAGGAAATCTTCATTCCGGTCGGCGACCGCCTCGGCAATGAAGTGATCGAGTTCAAGAACGTCAGCAAGTCGTTCGGCGACCGCCTGCTGATCGACAACCTGAACTTCAAGATTCCGGCCGGCGCGATCGTCGGCATCATCGGCCCGAACGGCGCCGGCAAGTCGACGCTGTTCAAGATGCTGACCGGCAAGGAACAGCCGGATTCGGGCGAAGTCGTGATGGGCCCGACCGTGAAGCTCGCGTACGTCGACCAGAGCCGCGATGCGCTCGACGGCTCGAAGACGGTGTTCGAGGAAATCTCGGGCGGCGCCGACGTGCTGACGGTCGGCAAGTACGAAACGCCGTCGCGTGCGTACATCGGCCGCTTCAACTTCAAGGGCGGCGACCAGCAGAAGATCGTCGGCAACCTGTCCGGTGGTGAGCGCGGCCGCCTGCACCTCGCGAAGACGCTGATCTCCGGCGGCAACGTGCTGCTGCTCGACGAACCGTCGAACGACCTCGACGTCGAAACGCTGCGCGCGCTGGAAGACGCGCTGCTCGAATTCGCGGGCTCGGTGATGGTGATCTCGCACGATCGCTGGTTCCTCGACCGGATCGCGACGCACATCCTCGCGTTCGAAGGCGATTCGCAGGTCACGTTCTTCGACGGCAACTACCAGGAATACGAAGCCGACAAGCGTGCGCGCCTCGGCGAGGAAGCCGCGAAGCCGAAGCGCCTGCGCTACAAGCCGATCAGCCGCTGAACGATGCGGCCCGTGTATCCGGCGACGCGACGCCGGGTGCCGAACGCGGCCGCCTCCGGATCGGCAGAACGACAAAGCGGGCTCATGGCCCGCTTTTTTTTCATCCGCCTGTCTGCATTCGGCTGCGGCGTCCGGCGCGCCGCCTACGCGAGCGCGCCCAGCTCGCGCAAACGCGCCTCGGTCGCGGCCGCGCTCGTGTGATGAATGCCATGCCAGCCGAGTGCCGTCGCGGCCGCCGCGTTCTTCGCGTTGTCGTCGATGAACACGAGCTCATGCGGCGCAATGCCCGGCAGGTGCGGCTCGATCCGCGCGTGCATCTCGCGGTAGATCGCCGGATCGGGTTTCACGAGCTTCACGCGACCCGACACGACGATGTCCTTGAAGCGCCGCAGCACCGGGAAGTTGTCCCACGCATACGGAAAGGTCTGCGCGGACCAGTTGGTCAGCCCGAAGAGCGGCATCCCCTGCGCATCGAGCCGGTCGACGAGCGCGGCGCCTTCGTCGAGCACGCCGCCGATCATCTCGTGCCAGCGCGCGTAGAACGCGCGAATCAGCGTCTCGTGCGCCGGAAACTTCGCGACCAGCTCGCTCGTCCCTTCGTCGATTGTCTGCCCGCCGTCCTGGCGGATCACCCAGTCCATCGCGCACACGTGCGTGAGGAACCAGCGGCGCTCGGCTTCGTCCGGAATCAGATGCCGGTACAGGTACTCGGGGCTCCAGTCGATCAGCACGCCGCCGAAATCGAACACCACCGCCTTGATCGTCATGCGAACTCCGTGGCGAGCACGTCGGCGAGCGGACGCGGCGTCACCGCATTGCCCGACAGCGTATTGTTTTCCCACACGAAGTGATGATGCGCGACGATCTGCGCGGCCGACAGGTGCGCGCGCTCGTTCGTCGTGTGCAGGTCGGACACGACGGTCGTCCGGTAGCCGAGCAGTGCCGCGCGGCGCGCGGCCGAATCGACGCAGAACTCGGTCGCATAACCGCAGATCAGCACCGAACGGATGCCATGGCCGTCGAGCTGCGCGGCGAGCGGCGTGTCGTGGAACGAATCGCTCACCTGCTTGCGGATGCGCCAGTCGGCGCGACCGACGATCAGTTCCTCATGCAGTTCCCAGCCGGGCGTGCCGGACACGATGTCGTCGTCCGCATCGCCGTCGTGCTGCACGAAGCACACGGGCGCGTTTGCCGCACGTGCCGCCGCCGTCAGCAGGTTGATGCCCGACACGACGTCGTCGAGCCGGTACGCGGGCCGCGCCCGCTGCACCAGCCCGCGCTGCATGTCGATCACGATCACTGCGGTGTCTGCCATCGATTGCCCTCTCCGTCGTGGTCCGGCCGTCGCGCGGCCGATATCTGTCGTGTATGGCGCGTCGCGTCAGATCGGCTGCGTGCGCGCGTCGAGCCACGCCTTCGCGTCGCCGCTCACGTGCCGGCCGACGCGTTCGCGCACGGTCGCGTGATACGCGTTCAGCCACGCGCGTTCTTCTTCATGCAGCATCTCGATCAGCACGCAGCGCGTGTCGATCGGGCACAGCGTCAGCGTCTCGAACGCGAGGAAGTCGCCGAACTCGGTCTGCCCGCCCGCGCGGTTCACGACCAGGTTTTCGATCCGGATGCCCCATTTGCCGGGCCGGTACACGCCCGGCTCGATCGACGTGATCATCCCCTCTTCCATCGCCGTGTACGGCTCGGCTGGCGCGTAGTGCGAGATGACCTGCGGGCCCTCGTGCACGTTCAGGAAGTAGCCGACGCCGTGACCGGTGCCGTGGCCGTAGTCGAGCCCGGCCGCCCACATCGGCGCGCGCGCGATCGCGTCGAGCATCGGCGAGCGGATGCCGCGCGGGAAGCGTGCGCGCGACAGCGCCATCATCGACTTCAGCACGATCGTGAAATCGCGGCGCTGCAGGTCGCTGACCGTGCCGACCGGCACGACGCGCGTGATGTCGGTGGTGCCGGTCGTGTACTGGCCGCCCGAATCGACGAGCAGCAGGCCGTCGCCGGCGATCGTCGCGTGCGACTCGGGCGTCGCGCGATAGTGCGGCATCGCACCGTTCGCGTTGAAGCCGGCGATCGTCGCGAAGCTCGGCGACACGTAGCCGGGGCGCCGTGCGCGCGCGGCCGTGAGTCGCTCGTCGATCGTCAGCTCGGTGATCGTCTCGCGGTTCACCGCCTGCTCGAACCACGCGAAGAACTCGGCGAGCGCGGCGCCGTCGTGCTCCATCGTCACGCGCACGTGCTCGATCTCGGCGGACGTCTTGCGCGACTTCGCGAACGTCGACGGGTTCACGGCCTCGATCAGCTTCACGCCGGCCGGCACGGCCTCGAGCGTGCCGAACGTCACGCGGCGCGGATCGATCAGCAGCGTCGCGCCGTCCGGCAGCGCCGCGAGCGCCGCGCGCGCGGCGTCGTACGCGCGGACCTCGACGCCGTCCTGCGCGAGCGACGCGGCCAGCGCCGGCGACACCTTGCCGTCGGCGACGAACAGCGTCGCGCGATCGGCCCCGATCATCGCGTGTGCGACGAACACGGGGTTGAAGTTGACATCGGCGCCGCGCAGGTTGAACAGCCACGCGAGATCGTCGAGCGTCGACACGAAATGCCATTGCGCGCCCTGCGCGTGCATCGCACGGCGCACTTCGGCGAGCTTGCTCGCGCGTGTCGTGTCGGCCTGCGGCGCCACGTGCTCGAACACCGCGTCGCCCGGCAGCCCCGGGCGCTCCGGCCAGATCGCGTCGAGCAGGTCGAGATCGGTGCGCAGCGCGATGCCGCGCGCGCTCAGCGCGGCCGTCAGCGCGCGTGCCGCCGCGACGCCGAGCACGGCGCCGTCGACGCCGACCGTCGTCCCGGCCGGCACGTTCTGCGCGAGCCAGTCGACGTGCGGCGCGCTCTGCTGCCCGCCCGTCATCTTCATCAGCTGGACGCCCGTGCCGGCGAGTTCGGCCTCGGCCTGCACCCAGTAGCGGCTGTCGACCCACAAGCCCGCGAAATCCGCGGTCACGACCAGCGTGCCGACCGAGCCCGTGAAACCGGACAGCCAGCGTCGCGCCTGCCAGCGCTCGGGCAGGTACTCGGACAGGTGAGGATCGGCGGACGGCACGAGATAGGCGGCCAGGTCCTCGCGGACCATCGCGCCGCGCAGCAGCGCGAGGCGGGCCGGCACCGACGAGACTTCGGGGAGACGGGCATTCATGATTTCACCTGAGAGCGTTCAGCGACGGGCCGACACGGCGACCGTCACGGCTACGGCGAGGAACGCGACACCGGTGCAGACCGGCCATTCGAGCGTTTCGCCGTCGTAAAACAGTCCAGAGAGATTGCCGGCCATGCGCGCGGCGGCGGCGCCTGCGATGCCGACCAGCACCACGATCCACCATGCCGGCCGGCCCGTGCGCCGCATCGGATGCAGCCACCGGCCGAACAGCCCGACGGCCGCTCCCAGGACAAGGATTCCAAACCAGTTCATTCGACGCCTTCTATAAATTCAGATTCGTCCCATAGGCGTGAACGTTGCCAGCGGCTAGCATCGATTCATCCATCGAACCCGAGACCAGCCGGGCGCCGCGAACATTCGAGTGTAGGGGCCGACCCGACGTTATGGCAAGCGCGCACCCGCAGGCGTATTGAAGAAATCCTCATGCGAATCGCTCTCATCGATCCGGAGGCGCATCATGCTGCGCTCCTGAACCGCCTGCTGTTCGCCGGCGGTCATGTGTGCCACGCGTTTCCGTCCAGCGCGGCGTTCTTCGAGTGGCTCGCCACCGATACCTGCGACATGCTGATCATCGGCAACTGGGCCGGCGACCAGCCGGCCGAGGTAGTCATTCCGCGGGCGCAGGCGATCCTGCCCGGGCTGCCGGCCATCGCCGTGATGCAGCTAGCGCGCGAAAGCGAAGTCGTGTCGTGCCTGCACGCGGGCGCCGACGACTGCCTCGTGCGCCCGGTGAGCGGCCCCGAGCTCCTCGCACGCGTCAACGCGCTGAGCCGGCGCGCGGGTGTCCGGCGGCCGCCGAATCGCTCGCGCGAAATGTATGGAGAATACGCATTCGATGCGACCCACAGCCTCGTGCGCTTCGGCAATGCGATCGTCGCGCTCACGCCGAAGGAGTTCCGCTTCGCACAGCTGCTGTTCGCGAACCTGTCGCGGCCCGTGTCGCGCGCCCATATCCTCGAAACGGTGTGGGCCCGCCGCCGCGACATGAAGTCGCGCACGCTCGACACCCATGCGTCCCGGCTGCGCAGCAAGCTGCGGCTGCTTCCGGAGCGCGGCTACCGGCTTCTGCCGCTCTACGGCTACGGCTACCAGCTCGACCGCGTGCCGATCGAGCCCCCAAATTCGAGGCCGCGCCACGCCGATGCCCGGTATGCCGCAAGTGAGGAAATCGCTGAAACGCTATAATATGGGGCTAAACGATAGCCCTCGATATGCAACTCCTCACGATCGGAATCAACCACCACACTGCGCCTGTCGCCCTGCGCGAACGCGTGGCGTTTCCGCTCGAGCAAATCAAGCCGGCTCTCGTCACGTTCAAGAACGTGTTCCTCGGCCCCCAGGCGCCGAATGCGCCCGAAGCGGCAATCCTCTCCACCTGCAACCGCACCGAACTCTATTGCGCGACCGACGATCGGGCCGCCCGCGAGGGTGCGATTCGCTGGCTGTCGGAGTACCACCAGATTCCGGTCGACGAACTCGCCCCGCACGTCTATGCGCTGCCGCAATCGGAAGCGGTCCGGCACGCATTCCGCGTCGCGTCGGGTCTCGATTCGATGGTGCTCGGCGAAACGCAGATCCTGGGCCAGATGAAGGATGCGGTGCGCACCGCGACGGAAGCCGGCGCGCTCGGCACCTATCTGAACCAGCTATTCCAGCGCACGTTCGCCGTCGCGAAGGAAGTGCGCGGCACGACCGAGATCGGCGCGCAGTCGGTGTCGATGGCCGCCGCCGCGGTCCGCCTCGCGCAGCGCATCTTCGAAAAAGTGTCGGATCAGCGCGTGCTGTTCATCGGCGCCGGCGAGATGATCGAGCTGTGCGCGACGCACTTCGCCGCGCAGAGCCCGCGCGAGCTCGTCGTCGCGAACCGCACGGCCGAACGCGGCCAGCGGCTCGCCGAACGTTTCAACGGCCGCGCGATGCCGTTGTCGGACCTGCCTGCCCGCATGCACGAATTCGACATCATCGTGTCGTGCACCGCGTCGACGCTGCCGATCATCGGCCTCGGCGCGGTCGAACGTGCGGTGAAGGCGCGCCGCCACCGGCCGATCTTCATGGTCGACCTCGCGGTGCCGCGCGACATCGAGCCGGAAGTCGGCAAGCTGAAGGACGTGTTCCTCTACACCGTCGACGATCTCGGTGCGATCGTGCGCGAAGGCAACGCATCGCGCCAGGCCGCGGTTGCACAAGCCGAGACGATCATCGAAACCCGCGTGCAGAACTTCATGCAGTGGCTCGACACGCGCAGCGTCGTGCCGGTGATCCGTCACATGCATACGCAGGCCGACGCGCTGCGCCGCGCGGAAGTCGAGAAGGCGCAGAAGCTGCTCGCGCGCGGCGACGATCCGGCCGCCGTCCTCGAAGCGCTGTCGCAGGCGCTCACCAACAAGCTGATCCACGGCCCGACGAGCGCGCTCAACCGCGTGAACGGCACCGACCGCGATTCGCTGATCGACCTGATGCGCGGGTTCTACCAGCACGCGCCGCGCTCGAACGACCAGTCCGGCCACTAGCGCCGGCCGGTTGCCCCTGCCGCCGGCCGCGCGCCGGCCTATCCTTTTCGAATACCCCTTTTGTCCGGGAGCGTCGCTCCACACCATGAAGACGAGCATGCAACGCAAGCTCGACCAGCTGTCTATCCGGCTGGCCGAACTGAACGACCTGCTGAGCCGCGAAAACGTCACGGCCGACCTCGACCAGTACCGCAAGCTGACGCGCGAACACGCGGAACTCGGCCCGGTCGTCGAGCAGTACGCGCTGTGGCGCCAGTCGCGCAGCGACGAGACGGCCGCGCAGGAGCTGGTCGCCGATGCATCGATGCGCGATTTCGCCGAAGACGAGATTCGCAGCGCGCGGGAACGCATGGTTCGCCTCGAAGGCGAGTTGCAGAAGATGCTGCTGCCGAAGGACCCGAACGACGACCGCAACATCTTCCTCGAAATCCGCGCGGGCACCGGCGGCGACGAATCGGCGCTGTTCGCGGGCGACCTGCTGCGCATGTACCTGCGCTTCGCGGAACGCCAGCGCTGGCAGGTCGAGATGATGTCGGAGAGCCCGTCGGATCTCGGCGGCTACAAGGAAGTGATCGTGCGGATCGCCGGCCAGGGCGCTTACTCGCGGCTGAAGTTCGAATCGGGCGGCCATCGCGTGCAGCGCGTGCCGGCGACCGAGACGCAGGGGCGCATCCACACGTCCGCCTGCACGGTCGCGGTGATGCCGGAAGCCGACGAAATCGGCGAGGTCGAGATCAATCCGGCCGACCTGCGGATCGACACGTTCCGCGCGTCGGGTGCGGGCGGCCAGCACATCAACAAGACCGATTCGGCGGTGCGCGTCACGCACATCCCGACCGGGATCGTCGTCGAGTGCCAGGACGACCGCTCGCAGCACAAGAACAAGGATCGTGCGCTGAAGGTGCTCGCCGCGCGCATCAAGGACAAGCAGTATCACGAGCAGCACGCGAAGGAAGCGGCGACGCGCAAGAGCCTGATCGGCTCGGGCGACCGCTCGGAGCGGATCCGCACGTACAACTTCCCGCAGGGCCGGATGACCGACCACCGGATCAACCTCACGCTGTACCGGCTCGAGGCGCTGATGGACGGCGATCTCGACGAACTGATCGGCGCGCTCGTCACCGAACACCAGGCCGAACTGCTCGCGTCGCTCGGCGACACCGACTGAGGTCGCGATGTCCGACACCACCGCCGACGATCTGCTGCGCGCGTCGCCGCTCGACCCGGTCGATGCGCGCGTGCTCCTCGCGTACGCGCTCGGCTGGACCCGCACGCAGCTGATCACGCGCGGCGACGCCCCGCTCGAGCCAGCCGCGATCGCGCGCTACCGCGCGCTCGAAGCGCGCCGCGTGGCGGGCGAGCCGGTCGCGCAGCTCGTCGGGATGCGCGAATTCTTCGGCCGGCCGTTCGATGTGACGCCCGACGTGCTGATCCCGCGCCCCGAAACCGAACTCCTCGTCGAAGCCGCGCTCGACGCGATCGACGGTCGCCCGCATCCGGCCGTGCTCGATCTCGGCACCGGCAGCGGCGCGATCGCCGTGTCGATCGCCGCCGAACGGCCCGACGCACGCGTGTGGGCGCTCGACCGCTCATCGGCCGCGCTCGACGTCGCCCGGCGCAACGCGCACAAGCTGCTCGACGCGCGCCGCCCCGGCGGCCCGCTGCACTGGCTGCAGAGCGACTGGTACGCCGCGCTCGATCCGACGCTCGCGTTCGACACGATCGTCAGCAATCCGCCGTACATCGCGCAGCACGATCCGCACCTCGCGCAGGGCGACCTGCGGTTCGAGCCGCGCGGCGCGCTCACCGACGATGCCGACGGCCTCAGCGCGATCCGCACGATCGTCGCAGGCGCCGGCGCCTACCTGAAACCGGGCGGCACGCTCTGGATCGAGCACGGCTACGACCAGGCCGAAGCCGTGCGTGCCTTGCTCGTGTCACGCGGCTTCGTCGCGGTCGAATCGCTCGCCGATCTCGCCGCGATCGAACGCACCACGGGCGGCCGCCGGCCCGTCTGACGGCCGGCCCGCCCGGTTGAAATCCGCTATCATTTCGTTCTAACGCCCCGCCAACGCAAGGTCAGTCATGGACACCCAACAACGTATCAAGCAAATCGTCGACGAAAACCAGGTCGTGCTCTTCATGAAGGGCAACGCGCAATTCCCGATGTGCGGCTTTTCGGGCCGCGCCGTGCAGGTGCTGAAAGCCTGCGGCGTCGACCAGTTCAAGACGGTCAACGTGCTCGAGGACGACGAGATCCGCCAGGGCATCAAGGAATTCTCGAACTGGCCGACCATCCCGCAGCTGTACGTGAAGGGCGAATTCATCGGCGGCTCGGACATCATGATGGAGATGTACCAGTCGGGCGAACTGCAGCAACTGTTCGCCGCCGCGTAACGCCCCGTTCCCGATGGCATCTCCCAGCGCGCCGCCACGCCGGCTGATCGTCGCGATCACCGGCGCCACCGGCGCGGTCTACGGCGTGCGGCTGCTCGAATTGCTGCGCGCCGCCGGCGGCGTCGAAACGCATCTGCTGGTTTCGAACGCCGGCTGGCTCAATATCCAGCATGAATTGCAGCTGTCGAAGGCTGAAGTCGAAAGCCGGGCGGATGTCGTGCATTCGGTGCGCGATGTCGGCGCGACGATCGCGTCCGGTTCGTTCGCGACCGACGGGATGGTGATCGCCCCGTGCTCGATGAAGACGCTCGCGAGCGTCGCGCACGGCCTGTCGGACAACCTGATCACGCGCGCGGCCGACGTCACGCTGAAGGAACGCCGCCGTCTCGTGCTGATGGTGCGCGAAACGCCGTTCAACCTCGCGCATCTGCGCAACATGACCGCCGTGACCGAAATGGGCGGCATCGTGTTTCCGCCGCTGCCCGCGTTCTACGCGATGCCGAAGACGATCGAGGAACTCGTCGACCAGACCGTCACGCGCGTGCTCGACCTGTTCGCGCTCAGCGCACCGATGACGACGCCGTGGGCCGGCATCCGGCCCGCACGGTAAGCCGCTCGCCGCGGCGCTTCGGCGCCGTTCTCCACGTATCTTCGTCGATTCGGCCGCCTTCCGGTTCGATCCAGCCGCGCCCAGCTTCCCCGCGCCTGCTCCCGCGCACCCGAATCGGCCTAATTATCAACCATCGCGATTCAATCAAATTCCAGCAAGCCGATTTATCAATGTCCGGTGCGCGCCTATAGTCACATGCAACCCACTATTGCAGGCTCCCCACCATGAACCGCTTGCCTTCGCTTTACCTGTCACACGGCGCCCCGACGCTGCCGATCGACCCGACGCTGCCGTCCGGCGCATTCACGCACCTCGGCGCCGAATTGCCGCGCCCCCGCGCGGTGCTGATGCTGTCCGCGCACTGGGGCACGCAGCAGCCGGTCGCGAGCGTGGCCGCGCACCCGGAAACGATCCATGACTTCTACGGCTTCCCGCGCGCACTGTACGAGATCCGCTACCCGGCACCGGGCGCGCCCGAGGTCGCCGAGCGGGCGGCCGCGCTGCTGAACGCGGCCGGCATCGCGACCGCGACGACCGAGCACGGCCTCGACCACGGCGCGTGGGTGCCGATGCTGCTGATGTTCCCGGAAGCCGACGTGCCCGTCGCGCAGTTGTCGATCCAGCCGCGTGCGGACGCGGCCCATCACTTCGCGCTCGGCCGCGCGCTGCGGCCGCTGCGCGACGATGGCGTGATGGTGATCGGCTCGGGCCAGATCACGCACAACCTGCGCGCGGCCGATTTCAGCGCGGCGCCCGAGGATGCGGACCCGCGCGTCGCGGAATTCACCGACTGGTTCGAGGCGAAGCTCGCCGCGCGCGACGTCGACGCGCTGCTCGACTATCGCCGGCAGGCGCCGCACGCGGCGCTGATGCATCCGACCGACGAGCACCTGCTGCCGGTGTTCACCGCGCTCGGCGCAGCCGACGACGACTACCAGCTCGGCGTCCAGTCGCTCGGCACGTATCAACGCGTGCTCGCGATGACGAACTACGTGTTCGCAAGCGCGGCCGCCTGAATCGCGCGACACGGCGACACAAGCGCCGAGCACAAATAAAAAGCCCGCCCGAGCATCGCTCGGACGGGCTTTTTTGCGCTTTCCGCCACCGCCGATTCCGGTGGCAGGTCAGGCGTCAGGCACCGACCCCTTCAAGGATCTCGTCGTGCGCCTCGCGCTCGTCGAGATACTGGGTCCGGTAACCGGTATTCACGCCCCAGAAGTAGAACACCAGCGAGATTGCCGCGACGATCAGCATGTCCCAGCCGTACGGCAGCACGCCGTAACCGCCGAACTCCTTGCTGCCGACCAGCGACAGCACGGCCATCGTCGGCAGGTAGGCGACCAGCCACCATGCGGCCTTCAGGTCGGCGCCCCAGCCGGTCCAGCCCGACTTCGCCTGGAAGTAGAAATACACCGGCAGCGCGACGATCATCAGCAGGATGATTTCGCCCGTCAGCGGCCACTTCGCCCAGTACAGGATCAGCGACGCGCAGACGAACGCGAACGGTGCGATCAGCTTCATCAGCGGGATCGACAGCGGACGCTCGATGTCGGTCGCCGCGCGGCGCAGCGCCATCAGGCTGATCGGGCCGGTCAGGTACGAGATCACCGTTGCGACCGAGATCACTGCCGCGAGCGAGCTCCAGCCGCGGAAGAAGAACAGGAAGATGAACGACACGAGCAGGTTGAACCACATCGCCTGGCGCGGCACACCGTAGATCGGGTGCACGTTGCCGAACATCTTCGGCATCGTGTTGTTGCGCTCCATCGCGTAGATCATGCGCGTGGTCGTCGCCATGTAGGTCGTACCGGTGCCGCTCGGGCTGATGAACGCGTCGACGTACAGCAGGATCGCGAGCCAGTTCAGGTTCAGCGCGATCGCGAGTTCGGCGAACGGCGACGAGAAGTTGAACTGCGACCAGCCCTTCGCGACGTCGGCCGGATTCACCGAACCGATGTACGCCATCTGCAGCAGCACGTAGATCACGAGTGCGATCAGGATCGACGTGATCACCGCGAACGGCACGCTGCGCGACGGATTGCGCGCTTCGCCGGCCAGGTTCACCGGGCTCTGGAAGCCGTTGAACGCGAACACGATACCGCTCGTCGCGACCGCGGTCAGCACGGCCGACCAGCCGTACGGCGCGAAGCTTGCATTCGATGCAGTGCCGAGGTTTTCCGAGTGGAAGCTCGACAGCATCAGGCCGAGGATCGTGAGGCCGGGGATCAGGAACTTGAAGATCGTGATCGCGGTGTTCGCACGTGCGAAGGCCTTGACGCCCCAGTAGTTCAGCAAGAAGTAGATGACGACCAGCACGGCCGACAGCAGCAGGCCGGGTGTCGTCAGCTCGCCGTTCACGAACAGCGCATGCGCCCACGGATACTGCCACGTGCTCATGTACTGGATCGACGCTTCCGCCTCGATCGGGATCACCGATACGATCGCGATCCAGTTCGCCCACGCGCTGATGAAGCCCACCAGCGAACCGTGCGAGTAGCGCGCGTAGCGCACCATGCCGCCCGACTCGGGGAACATCGCACCGAGTTCAGCGTACGTCAGCGCAATCGCGAGAATCACGACCGCGCCGATGATCCATGCGCAAATCGCCGCCGGACCGGCAATCTTCGCAGCCTTCCAGGCGCCGAACAGCCAGCCCGAACCGATAATCGAACCCAGCCCCGTCAGCATCAGTGCAAACGGGCCGATGTTCCGTTGAATAGAACTCTTCACATCCTCTCCTATGTCTCAAAAAGCATGGTCGGCCCGCGGTCCGGGATCGGCTCGGACAGCAGCGCGCATGCAATTTTGGGGGGAAGGATCACCCGATCGGGGCAACCCGTCCACGCGGCGCGTAGTTTAACGGTTGCACCTCCAAGTTGGCGCCAAAATCGTTCGGCCCCTACAAAAAAGTCGCATCGTTTGCAAGGTTTGTAAACCTTAACTCCGCAATAACCCTGAGTGCATGGAAATCCGGTTGACCGCGCGACCGATTACCCGTATAAACAACGTTGCAGGATTTCAAGCGGCGAGTGAATTGGTTCTTTCGTAGTTCGCCCATCAACGGTACTCCGGTTGGTCCCATTACCCCCTTCCTTGATTTTCCGCACCCCATGGGCCTCGGCCCCGTTTTATCTTTTTAGGAACAAGTAACATGGCAACCGGTACCGTCAAGTGGTTCAATGACGCAAAGGGCTTCGGCTTCATCACCCCGGAAGGCGGCGGCGACGATCTGTTCGCGCACTTCTCGGAAATCCGCGTCGAAGGCTTCAAGACGCTGCAAGAAAACCAGAAGGTTGAATTCGAAGTGAAGACGGGCCCGAAGGGTCTGCAAGCTGCGAACATCCGTCCGGTCTAAGTTCGGCGCGATAATTCGTGTAAAAAAGCCCCGCTTCGGCGGGGCTTTTTGTTTTCCGGCGCGGGCAGCCATGCGGCCGCCGCCGATCGAGAATGGCCTCCGGTCAGCCGAACAGCCGCTGCGCGTGAATGCCGAGCCCGGTCGCGACGCTCGCGAGGCGATCGCCGAACACCGGCTGCGCATCCGGGAATGCGCCGGCGAGCGCACCCGACAGGAACGCGAGCCCGGTCGAGCCGCCGGTGAAATACAGCGCGCCGACGTCGCGCGGCGCGACGCCCGCCAGCCGCACCGTTTCGCGCGCGGCATCGACGATGCGCGCGGTGTCGTCGACGCTCGCGTCGACGAGGCGTTCGGCGTCGAACGCGATCTGCAGATCCTCTTCCACGTCGTTCAGGTCGATCATCGTCTCCCCGCCCGCCGCCACACCGATCTTCGCTTCTTCCGCGCGCGCCATCAGTGCATGCCCGAGCCGCTGCTCAACCACGCGCGTGAGCCGGTCGTACTGCCGCACGTCCTGGTACAGGTGCTTCATCAGCTTCAGCTCGCCCAGCCGCTTCGGCGTGTAGACCGTGTTGATCAGGTGCCAGGTCGCCAGGTCGAAGTAGATCCGGTTCGGCAGCTCGCGTCCCTCGGGATCGAGCGCGCGGTAGCCGAACGCCGGCAGGATCGCCGCCAGCTCGACGCGCCGGTCGTAGTCGGTGCCCGCGACGTGCACGCCGTGGTGCGCGAGCACGTCGTCCTTGCGCTCGAGGCGCGCCATCCGCTCCGGCCCGACGCGCACCAGCGAGAAGTCCGACGTACCGCCGCCGATGTCGGCGACCAGCACCAGCCGCTCGGCCTGCTGGCGCGACTCGTAGTCGAACGCGGCCGCGATCGGTTCGTACTGGAAATGCACGTCCGCGAACCCGACCGACTGCGCGGCCGCTTCGAGCTGGTCCTGCGCGAGACGGTCGGCGCGCGGATCGTCGTCGACGAAGAACACCGGCCGGCCGAGCACCGCGCGGCCGATCGGCGCGCCGGCGCGCGCTTCGGCCTTGCGTTTCAGGTGCGTCAGGAAGCGCGCGATGATCTCCGTGTACGCCATCGCACTACCGTCGCCGAGATCCGTCGTCGTTTCCGCGAGCGGCGAGCCGAGGATGCTCTTCATCGAGCGCATCAGGCGGCCGTCGAAACCGTCGATATAGGACGCGAGCGCCGCCCGGCCGTATTCGACCGTCTGCTCGTCGTTGTTGAAGAAGATCGCGGTGGGCAGCGTCAGGTGGTCGCCCTCGACGGGCGCGAGGCGCATGGCGTCGCCGTCGGGCAGGGCCACGGCGGAATTGGACGTGCCGAAATCGATCGCGCAGTAAGTCATGGGAAGGTGCCGCAGCATGGCCGGCGCGAAAACGGAAAGGACGGGCTTTTTAACATGAAGCCCGCCGGATCACAACCGGGGGCGGCCGCCGGCGCGGTGCAACCGGCCCGGGGCGGAGATCAGGCGCGCCTGCGGCATGCCGGCGACAGGTTCGGACAGAGTGCTCGACGCGCCCCGGCACCCGCTTGCGGCACACCGGCGACAGGCGCAGACGGGGTGCCCGACGCGCCCCGCTGCCCGCCTGCGGCGCACCGGCAACCGGTGCGGACAAGGTGCTCGACGCACGCCTGCCCGCTTGCACCATCAGGCCGCGGCGTCGAAACCCTTCTTCCATGCGCCCGCATACACGACCTCGCCGATCGCATGGCGCGTGCGCGGCGCCTTTTCGCGTTCGCGCAACACCGGGTCGAGCTTGTCGACGTTGCCGTAGTGGCCGAGCGAGATGATCGCCGGAATCGCGACGTCGGCCGGAATCTCGAACGCATCGCGGAACGCCTTCGCATCGAAGCCGCTCATCTGGTGCGCGGCGAGACCCAGCGCGTGCGCCTGCAGCACCAGCGACATCGCGGCCGCGCCCGCATCGTACAGCGCGGTCGGCGCCGGCTCGCCCTTCGGCGTGAGCGTATGCGCGGTCACGGCGATCAGCACCGGCGCCGGCGCGTTCCAGCCCTGGTTGAACGGCACCAGCGTCGCGAATGCGTGCTTGAACGCCGCTTCGTCCTGCGTGCGATCGAACACGATGAAGCGCCACGGTTGCGCGTTGTAGGCGGACGGCGCCCAGCGCGCCGCTTCGAGCACCGCGTGCAGATCGGCGGCGCTGATCGGCTCGTCCGAATACGCGCGCGGGCTCCAGCGGCCGGCAATCAGGTCGTGAATCGAAACAGTGGTGGGAGCAGGTTTGACGGACATGCGGTTCCTCGCTGACATCGATGAAGGGCGCGAACGCCCGGCGAACCGCAAGCATAACCGCTTGAGCCGTCGCGCGCCCGGTCATCCCGCGCAATGCAAATCACCGATCCTGCATTGACCGGCCGCACCCGCGCACGGGCCGGCCGGCGCACCGCGCTCAGGCGGCCTGCGCGGCCGCGCGGGACGGGCCGCGATTGATCCGCAGCACGATCAGCGCACCGACGATGCAGAGCGCGCCCGAGATCATCGACGCGATCGTATAGGTGCCGAGGCTCGCGCGCAGCAGCCCCGCGCCGAGCGCCGCGAACGCCGCGCCCAGTTGGTGGCCGGCGACGATCCAGCCGAACACGACCGGCGCCGCGGCCTTGCCGAACACGTCGGTGGCCAGCCGCACGGTCGGCGGCACGGTCGCGATCCAGTCGAGCCCGTAGAACATCGCGAACAGCGGCAGACCGAAGAAGTCGATGCCGAACGCATGCGGCAGGTAGATCAACGACAGCCCGCGCAGCCCGTAGTACCAGAACAGCAGCACGCGGTTGTCGTAGCGGTCGGACAGCCAGCCCGACAGCGTCGTGCCGAACAGGTCGAACACGCCCATCGCGGCGAGCAGCGACGCGCCCTGCACTTCGGACATCCCGTAGTCGCTGCACATCGCGATCAGGTGCGTGCCGACGTAGCCGTTGGTGCTCGCGCCGCAGATGAAGAAGCTGAAGAACAGCAGCCAGAAGTCGCGCGAGCGGCTCGCCGTCAGCAGCGTGCGGAACGCGACCGCGAGCGGGTTCTCCTTCGTCGCGTCGGGCGCCGCCGGCGCGTCGGCCGGCTCGCCGTACGGACGCAGCTGCACGTCGGCCGGCCGCTCGGGCAGCAGGAACGCGACCAGCGGAATCACGATCGCGGCCGCCACCGCGACGACCAGCACGACCGGCCGCCAGCCGTGGCGCTGCGCGATCGCCGCGAGCATCGGCAGGAACACGAGCTGCCCGGTGGCCGTGCTCGCGGTCAGGATACCCATCACGAGACCGCGCCGCGCATGGAACCAGCGTGTGACGAAGGTCGCGGACAGCGTCAGCGCGACGACACCCGTCGAGCAGCCGACCATCAGCCCCCAGATCACGACCATCTGCCAGCTCTGCGTCATCATCGACGACAGCGCGACGCCCGCGCTCATCGTCACGAGCGCGGTCAGGATCGTCGGCCGCAGCCCGAAACGCTGCATCGCCGCGGCCGCGAACGGCCCCGTCAGGCCGTACAGCGCGATGTTCACCGAAATCGCCAGCGAAATCGCCGCGCGGCTCCAGCCGAGTTCGCGCTCGAGCGGCACCATCAGCACGCTCGGCGTCGCGCGCGTGCCGGCCGCCGCCAGCAGGATCAGGAAAACCACCGCCGCCGCGAGCCATCCATAGTGGAAGCGCCCGCCGATTCGTGTCACTGCCCAGTTCATGTTGTCGCTCTCCAGTTGGCGGGCCCGCGCTCGCGCGCCAGCCCCGCCTCACCTCCGGGCCACCTCCGCCGCACGCTGCATCGGCTGACCCGGGCCGATACGTGGCATTTGTCTGTCGATCCGGGCGGCATTGTTACCGCTCGGTCACAAGTGTGTTGCGATCGTAGTGACCAGTCGGTAACATGTCAAGCAATTCACCACGCAGTCGAGGGTCATCATGTCGGGCATCGAGGCCGCCAACAAGCCGCCGGCACGCCGCACGCGCCGGCCGATCGCCGCGGCCGCCGCGCAGGAACACCTGCTGCGCGCCGCGGAGGAGCTGTTTTACAAGGAAGGGGTGCGCGCGGTCGGCGTCGAGGCGGTCGTGGAGCGCGCGGGCGTCAACAAGATGAGCCTGTACCGCCAGTTCTCGTCGAAGGACGAGCTGATCCTCGCGTATCTGGAACGGATGGATGCGTGCTTCTTCGAGCGTCTCGATTCGAGCGTCGCGAAGCATCCGGGCCAGCCGAAGGCGCAACTGATCCAGTATTTCGTCGATCTGGCCGAACGCGCGACGCAGAAGGACTATCGCGGCTGTCCGTTCGTCAACGTCGCGGCCGAATTCCCGGATACGTCGCATCCGGCGCGCGAGCGCGTCGCGCAGAACAAGGAACAGCTGATGAAGCGGCTCGTCGAGTTGTGCGAAGGCGCGGGCGCCCGGCAGCCGAAAGCGCTCGCCGATGCGCTCGCGCTCATCGTCGAAGGCATCTACGCGGCCAGCCAGACCTACCGGCACGGCGAAACGCCGATCGGCACCGCGCCCGCGCTGGCCACGCAGCTGATCGAAGCCGCCTGCGCGTGACGGGCGGCGCACGCCCCGCCCCGGCGTGCCCGCTCCGGCTACAATGCGGCCCTCGCTGCCGCTTCGCCCGACCGCCTCCGCCATGACCGATACCCGCCCCGACTCGCACGACGACATTCTCGCCGCCACGCGGCACTGGCTCGCGCGCGCGGTGATCGGGCTCAATCTGTGCCCGTTCGCGAAGAGCGTCTATGTGAAGGACCAGGTACGCTACGCGATCAGCGAAGCGACGACGCTCGAGGACGCGCTCGCCGATCTCGAAACCGAGCTGCGCGCGCTCGAAGCGGCGGATCCGCAGCAGGTCGACACGACGCTCGTGATCTATCCGCGCGCGTTCGCGGATTTCGTCGACTACAACGATGCGCTGTTCTTCGCCGAGCGGCTCGTGCGGCAACTGCGACTCGACGGCGTGCTGCAGATTGCGAGCTTCCATCCCGAGTACCGGTTCGAAGGCAGCGAAGCCGACGACATCGAGAACTACACGAACCGCGCGCCGTATCCGATCCTGCACCTGCTGCGCGAGGACAGCATCGCGCGCGCGGTCGATGCGTTCCCGGACGCATCCGCGATCTACGAGAAAAACCAGGAAACGCTGCGCCGCCTCGGCCATGACGGCTGGCGTGAATGGATGCGCCGGCCGGGCGACGACGTCTGACGCGTCGCACGGCGGGTGGCTGGCGCGCGGCAGCCGGGCCGGACGTCGGTCCGCCTCAGTCCGCCTCAGTCCGCCTCGGTCCGCCTCAGTCCGCGGACTGCTCGACGGCCTCGCCGGCCGCCGCCGCGGGCGCCGGCGCGAAGAAGCGCTCGTTCAGTTCGGCGAGCCCGAACATGCCGAGGATCTCGTTCAGCCGCTCGCCGGGCTTGCGGCGGGGCAGGTTCTTGTACTGCGCGATGATCAGCTCGTTCTTCATCGAATGCTCCCAGCCGACCAGCTCGGTCACGCTCACCTGGTAGCCGTGCGCCTCGAGCTGCAGGCAGCGCAGCACGTTGGTGATCTGGCTGCCGAATTCGCGCGTATGCAGCGGATGCCGCCACACTTCCGTCAGCGCGTTCGCGAGCGACTTGCCCTTGTTCTTGCGCAGCACGCCCGCGACCTCCGCCTGGCAGCACGGCACCAGCACGATGTGCTGCGCGCGCTTCGCGAGCGCGAACCGGATCGCGTCGTCGGTCGCCGTGTCGCATGCATGCAGCGCGGTGACGACGTCGACCGTTTCGGGCAGCTTCGGCGACGTGATCGAATCGGCGACCGACAGGTTCAGGAACGACATCCCGCCGAATCCGAGCCGCGCGGCGAGTTCGGTGGAGCGCGTGACGAGTTCCTCGCGCGTCTCGATCCCGTACACGTGCGACGCGAACGCCGGCGTGCCGTGCCCCGGCTGCTGCTTGAAGAACAGGTCGTACAGGATGAAGCCGAGATACGACTTGCCGGCGCCGTGATCGACGAGCGTCACGCCGCCCTTGTCGGCCTGCACGCTCGCGAGCAGCGGCTCGATGAACTGGAACAGGTGATAGACCTGCTTCAGCTTGCGGCGGCTGTCCTGGTTCAGCTTGCCGTCGCGGGTCAGGATGTGCAGTTCCTTCAGCAGCTCGACGGACTGCTCCGGACGGATTTCGTAGGTCTTGTTCGACATCGTGAAACGGCGCCGGGCCACGGTCGGTCGACCACGGCCCGGCGGCGGGAATTCGTGAGGAATGGCGACAGTTTACCGAAAATACGCGATCAGGCTCGCGCGCCGAGCCGCCAGAGCGACGTGACCTCGGCGCGGCGCGCGGCGTGCAGCGGATCGTCCGCGTCGGACGACTTCGGGTGCGCGGGGCGGATGTCTTCGCGGCCGAGCACGACGAGGCCCGCTTCGTCGATCCATTGCAGCAGCGTGTCGCGCGGCCGCAGGCCGAGATGCTCGGCAAAATCGGACAGGATCAGCCAGCCCTCGCCGCCCGGTTCGAGATGGTCGGCAAGCCCCGCGAGGAAACCGCGCAGCATGCGGCTGTCGGGATCGTAGACCGCGTATTCGATCGGCGCGCTCGGACGGGCCGGCACCCACGGCGGGTTGCAGACGACGAGCGGCGCGCGGCCGGCCGGAAACAGGTCGGCTTCGACGACGTCGACGCGCCCGGCATGACCGAGCCGCGCGACGTTCTCGCGGGCGCATGCGAGCGCACGCGGATCCTGGTCGGTCGCGACGATGCGCTCGACGCCGCGCGACGCGAGCACGGCCGCGAGCACGCCGGTGCCCGTGCCGATATCGAACGCGAGCGAGGTCGCGGGCAGCGGCGTGCGCGCGACGAGTTCGACGTATTCGCCGCGCACCGGCGAGAACACGCCGTAATGCGGATGGATCGGCGCGCCGCCGAGCGCCGGGATCGGCACGCCCTTCTTGCGCCATTCGTGCGCGCCGACGAGGCCGAGCAGTTCGCGCAGCGACACGACCGACGGCGCGCCGCCCGGGCCGTATGCTTCCTCGCATGCGGCGCGCACGTCGGGCGCGCGGCGCAGCGGGATCGTGTAGTCGGCGTCGAGCGGGATCAGCAGCATCCCGAGCGTGCGGGCGCGCTGCGATTGCGCGAGCCGGTGCAGGTTGAACGCGTCGACGCCGACCGCGGCCTTCGCCTTCTTCGGCTTGCGTTCGACGCGGCGCGCCATCGCCTGCACGAGCTGGCGCGCATTCTGGAAATCGCCCTGCCAGACGAGTGCGGTGCCCTCGCACGCGAGGCGGTACGCCGCGTCGGCGGTGACGCGGTCGTCGGCGGGCACGGCGCGCTTCGGCGGCTGCACGCCGGCTTCGGAACGCCAGCGCACGGCATGTTCGGCGCCGTCGGCGTCGGTCCAGTGGAAAACGGGGAAATCGGTCACGCGAGCTCGGCTACGGTTGGCTTCAGACAGGCGGCGCTACCGGACTACCGGAGTGCGCCGCGCGGACCACACCATACCGCGCTTTGCCCGCGCGGCAAAGCGCGGGCGACCGCCCTGGCCGCCACCCGCGCGATGCTCGCGGCGTGTCAGCTCTGGTCGTCGAGCGCCGCGTCCGGCGCGTTCTGCTTCACCGACGCGATGCCGTTCTCGCGGCCGGCTTCAGCCTTGTACAGCTCGCTCGTGCCGATGATCTCGTGATTGCCGGCCTTCAGGTTGAACATGAACTGGCCGTTGCTCGCGGTCTTGCGCTCGTAGCGCGCGTCGTCCGGTGCGTTCTTGCGCACGGACGCGACGCCGTTTTCCGCCGACGCCTTGGTCTTGTACAGCTCGCTGCGCAGAATGATCTCGCCGTTGGCGGCCTTCAGGTGGAACAGGAACTGCCCGTCGTTCGCTTTCTTGATGACGAATTTCGCTGCCATGGTGCCCTCTCCAAAAAGTCGTCCGGCCCTCCGGACCGAGGCAGTCTAAACGCGATTGCAGCGCAAAACGTAAGGCGCGCGAAACACGATCGTCAGGAATCGTCAGACGGCGCTGCGATTGCGCCGCTTCGTCCAGCCCGGCATCCGGGGTGTCGCGCAGGCATCGTCTAGCCGCCCCACCCCGGCGTCGCCGGCATGCGCAACGTGCCCGCATCGCTGAAACGCACGGTGCCGAGCACGCCGCCGGCGAGCCGGCCGCGCAGCGCGTACGGCAACTCGCCGCTGGCTGCCGCGCCGGGCAGGTTCCACGCCTGCCGCGCGGCGGCGAACGCCGACACCGAAACGGGCACGTCGATCACGGCCTCGCCGAAGCGCGGCACGGCGCCCGAGCGATCGCTGACCCCGCTCGCGAACGGCGTGCCGTTCAGGTCGAGCGCGACCGAAATGCCGTCGTATTCGATCGGCGTGTCATTCGGGTTCTGCACGCGCAGCTTCAGGCTGAAGCGCATCTCGAGGCCCTGTCCGGCCAGCGGGTCGAGCCCGGCGACGGTCACGCTCACGGGCTCGCGCGTCAGGCCCGCGCAACCGCCGAGCGCGAAGACGGCGGCGAACAGCAGCAGCATGGCGCGCAGCGGCGCGATACGGAACAGGGCTCGTGGCATGGGCTGGCCTCCTTGCGGCAATCGATCGGCGGGTCGTCGCCGCATTGTACCGAGCGCGCCGCGCCACGCCCTGATTCGTAGTTTTCGCGTGCCGCCGAGATCGTTAATAGATTAAAACTACGGAAACGAACGGCTAAACAGAAAGCGAATTAATGCCTCCCAGCATTCAATGGCGCGCGAAAAACTCAAGAGAAGCACTTTCTAATTTTTTCGTTTCCTTTACCCAAAACCATCAAGTATATTTACGCATCCTTCGAGCAGGCCGACAAACCTTCAAGCCGTATGACGGCGATTTTACGGAACGGCGACACGCCGTCCTTCCGTCCTGCGGCCTGGTACGGCCAGCCCCGTGGGTCGTCGGTTCAAAGGGAATGCACGCCCGCACAAGGGCGGGCGGCCCCGTGTCGTGCGCGCGAAATCAATTCAGTACAACCCGCGCCCGGCCATTTTGAACCGGCCAGTTAACCGACATCCGGAAACACAGAGGGGGCAGTAAACCATGATTACCTTCACGTAGTCGGCCGGCCGTCTTTTCGAATAATCCGTCATTGGCATTTCTCGTCGCTGTTGATTAACGGCGAGGGATTTCTTTTGCCGGCGTTTTCGCAGCACTGAACGATTCTTTCAACAATCGAGGTTTCAGTCATGTCGATCAACATTCACAAGATGCGTTACCTGCCGCTGGTTGCCGCACTCGCGCTCGCCGGGTGCGGCGGCGACGACAGCGGCGTCGGCTCGGCTTCCGCACTCAGTTCCGCCGGCGCGCCGCACTCGAGCTCGTCGCCCGCCGCCAACACGCCGCCGTCAGCCTCCAACGTCGACAAGAGCGTGTCGCCCGTCGAGCTGCCGGACACCGTGGTACCGGTCAACTACCGGCTGTGGTTCCGCCCGAACGATGCGCTGAACGCGTTCGACGGGCGCGCCGACGTCGAGATCAAGGTGCTGAAGCCGGTCAACAACATCGTGATCGCCGGCCACCGGATCAAGTTCACGAACGGCCGCATCACGCTGCAGCCGGGCAACATCCAGCTGATCGCGACGCCGCAGGACAAGGGCGACTTCTACCAGCTGCGCCCCGTCGCCGGCACGATCGCGCCGGGCAACTATTCGCTGCACATGGAATGGTCGGGCATCATCAACTTCAAGTCGTACGACGATCCGGCCACGCAGACGGGCGGCAGCTGCGGCGACGATCCGTATCCGGGCTGCTCGGCCGCCGAAGGCGTGTTCCGCGTCGACCTGAAGGGCACCGACGGCAAGACGAGCGGCGCGATCCTCACGCAGGGCGAAACCAACCTGTCGCGCCAGTGGTTCCCGGGCTGGGACGAGCCGGCCTTCCGGCCGACCTATGAAGTGACGGCCGAAGTACCGCAGAACTGGCGCGTCGTGTCGAACGCGGCCGAGAAGCCGTCGACCAACGTCGGCGGCGGCTACAAGCTCGTGCAGTTCGAGAAGACGCCGCCGATGCCGTCGTACCTGCTGTTCTTCGGCGGCGGCCTGTTCGATACCTACGAGGACGACTTCTCGAGCCCGCTGCCGGGCGGCAAGGGCGGCCTGCACCTGCGCGTGTTCACGCCGCCGGGCATGAGCGACTGGGCCAAGCCGGCGATGGACCGCACCAAGCAGGCGCTCGATTTCTATTACCGCTACACGGGCATCCCGCTGCCGCTGACGAAGTTCGATACGGTCGCCGCGAACGACGCGTTCAAGGAGCAGAAGGACCTGAACTTCGGCGGGATGGAGAACTGGGGGTCGATCCTCGAGTTCGCCGACGACATCCTGCCGCAACCGGGCCAGCCGATGTCGCGCTACGGTAACGAGGTGCTGACGCACGAAGTCGCGCACCAGTGGTTCGGCGATCTCGTCACGGCCGACTGGTGGGACAACGTCTGGCTCAACGAGTCGTTCGCGACGTTCTTCGAGACGAAGACGACGATCCAGTTCTTCCCCGACGAGTTCAGCTGGCTCGACCAGGTGAAGAACAAGTATCGCGTGATCAATCGCGACATCGGCCCGAACGCGTTCCCGGTCGCGCCGAACTTCAACGACTGGGCATCGAACGACTTCGTGCTGAGCGCGAGCGCGTTCACGTACGACAAGGGCGGCCATGTGCTGAAGACGCTCGAGAACTATCTCGGCGAGCAGACATTGCGCCGCGGCCTGCAGCAGTACCTGGTCGACTACTCGTTCGGCAACGGCACGCCGAAGCGCCTGTGGGATGCGCTGTCGAAGGAAAGCGGCCAGGCGGTCGGCCCGATCGGCGACAGCTACGTGCGCCAGACGGGCGTGCCGCTGATCTCGCTCGACACGCAGTGCGACATGACGAAGAACCAGACGGTCGTCACGCTGAAACAGCAGCCGTTCCCGAACAAGAACGCGTATCCGGGCCTGCAGTGGACGGTACCGATCACGCTCGCGTACGGTCAGGGTCTCGCGAAACGCACGACGCTCGCGCTGAAGGATACGCAGACGCAGACGCGGATCGACGGCTGCACGGGCGTGGTCGCGGATCCGAGCGGTCTCGACTACTACGTCGTGAACTACAGCGACGCCGCGTGGAGCGGCCTGCTCACGCAGGTCAACAGCTCGGTCGATCCGGTGCTGCTCGCGAACCTGAAGAGCGAGGCCGCGCTGCTCGTCGCGAACAACCTCGCGCCGGCTTCGCGCTCGACGTCGATCGGCTCGGTCGCTTCGCCGGCCGCAATGAAGCTGCGCCAGACGCCGAGCTTCGGCGGCATCGCGCCGACGGTGAAGGAACGTCCGTCGCTGCGCTACCAGGGCATGTTCAAGCCGCGCAAGACGCTGGTTCAGTAACGTGATCCGGCCGGCCGGTGCCGCGCGATACGCGGCGCCGGCCGGCGTTCGACGCTTCATGTCCCTTCACGTCCCTTCACCTCCTATCGCAGGCCCCGGATGCGGGGCCTGTTTTTTGTTGCCGCCGCGTGCGGCGCCCCGCCAATGCCGGCCTGGCGCCTGTTCACGCCAATAGCGAGCCCTAGCGATCGTCGCGCCGGCGAAACGCCCACCACGCGGCGAGCGCGGTAAAGCCCGCGACCAGCAGCACCATCAGCCAGAACCCGTGCTTGTTCTCCGAGAACGGCACGCCGCCGACGTTCATCCCGAAGAAGCCCGCGACGATGTTGATCGGCAGCGCGATCACGGTCACGAGCGTCAGCGTGAACAGCGTCCGGTTGTTCTGCTCGTCGAGCCGCGAACCGATCTCTTCCTGCAACAGCTTGATCCGCTCGTTGAGCCCCGACAGATCGGCGAGCACCAGCGAGAACTCTTCGGTCGATTCGCGCAGCTCCTGCACGTCTTCGGCGTGCAGCCACGCGGGCGGTTTCGCGAGCAGCCGGAAAATCGAGCCGGGCTCGGGCGCCAGCATGCGCTGCAGCCGCGTCAGCGTGCGGCGCATCGCGCCGAGCTCGATGCGGTTCGACGTGAGCCGTTGCGACAGGAAGCGATCCTCGATGCGATCGACGTCGATGCTCGTGCGCCGCATGATCTGGATCAGCAGGTCGGCCTGGTCGCGCAGCAGGTGCACGAGCAGTTCGGCCGGCGACCGGAACCGCTCGCCGTCGCGCACGCAGGCGCGCAGCGTATCGACCGAGCGCAGCGGCTTGAGCCGCGCGGTGACCATGATGCGCCGCTCGACGTGGACGAACAGCGTCGCGATTTCCGACGGCGTCAGCTCGAGGTTGAACATCACGTCGTTGACGATCGCGCGCAGCGCGCCGTCCTCCTGCTCGATGCGCGTCGAGCGCGATCCTTCGTGGAGGAATTCGAAGAAGCTGTCGGGCAATCCGAGGTGCGTGCGCATCCAGCGCTCGCTCGCGCCGTGCGCGAGATTGAAGTGCAGCCAGACGAAATCGTCCGATGCGGCCGCATCGCGCTCGCGGCACGCGCGCAGCCATGCGGCGGCCGCATCGGCATCGAGCATCGCGCCCGATCCGCCCGGGACGAAGCGGAATCCGCACACCATGCCGGACGTATCGGCGCCGTAAGTCTGTACGATCAGGTCCATCGTGTCGAAGGTCGTGCGGCGCTCGCCGCGCCGCGCATCGCGCATTGCGGCGCCACGCCGGGAAATGGAAGGAAACGTATGCCCGATGCATGCGGCATTTTCGTGACATTGTCACATCCTGCCGTCCGGCGTAAGACGTCCCAAAAACAACGCGCCGCCCGGTGGGCGGCGCAGGTGCGATGTGCAGGCTGGTGTGATGCCGGTTACTGCCGCGTCTCCGACTGCGCGGCGGTCGGGCAGGCCGGATCCTTGCCCCAGTGGCCGTCGCAGACGCGCCAGCGGCACAGCTGATCCTCGAAAAAGCCGCGCTCCGCGCAATCCTTCACGCGCGATGCGAGCGAACCGCCCGTCGCGGCGGCCGTCTTGGTCGGCACGACCTGCCCCTTCTGCGCGGCGACCTTCTTGTCGGCCGGCTTCGTACGGGCGACGAGCGCGGCGAGCAGGTCCGCATCCGGGTCGTCCTTCCCGGACGCCTTCGCGCTCGTGGAACGGGTCGTCGCTTCGCGACGCTTCTTCGCCTGCGCGAGCTCCGCCTGCTGTTCCTTGTGATGCTTGCGAGCCTCCGCCTTCGCATCGGCCTTCGCATCGGCCTTGCTGCGGGCGGCGACCTTGTCGCTCTTCGCGGCGTCGGCCTTCGCGGATTTCGTCGTCGCCGCTGCTGCGGCAGCCGTCGCGGCGACGGCGCCCGCCGTGGCCGCGCCCGATGCATCGTCGGCACCGTTCGCGAGCGCGCGCGACAAGCGGCTGTTGTCCGCGCCCGACGCGCCCGATGCGGACGCAACGACCTGGGACGCGGCATCGTCGTTGACGATCGTCGCCGTTTGCACGACGGGCGCAGCCGACGCGGCATTCTGCGCGACCTGCACGGCGGCGGCGCTGGCCGGCTCGGCCTTTGCCGGTGCCTGCACGGGCGCGGCGGCCACGACGGCCGCCTCGCCGGATTGCTGCTGCCAGCGCCATGCGCCCCAGCCGCCGACGGCGACCACGAGCGCGACGACGGCCGCGATCGGCCCCTTCAGCGAACGGCGCGGCGGTTCGGCCGGCGGCGTGACACGTCCTTCCAGATTCGCGAGAATGCGCGACTGCTGCGGTTCGCCCCCGCCTGCCGGTTTGGTATCGGATAGCAGGCTGGGCGGGGTTTTCGAATTTGAATTTTCCGGCGCACTCATTCAGCGTCTCATTGAATCCTGGTTTAATTCACCGCGATAATATAGCCCGGCCTCTCAAAGCAGCCTGATTCTAAGAGCAAGCATTGCAAAACACAATCAATTCCAATTTCCGGGGATTTCGTTGATTGCCGTCGCACTCGTCGCCTATTTCGCCCTTGCCGTCGCGGTTGCGGCACTGTTGCTTTTACCGGGTATCCGCGCGACCGTTTTCGAATCCGTCGCCCAGTTTCGCGGCCGCCTGACGCGCCGCGCGAACGATCACGCCGCACGTACGCGAAGTCAAATTGTTAAATCGGCAACCGTTACGCGCGGCGCATTAAGTGACGTGCAAAATTTACTGATCCGGCGGCGCTTGATGATTATGGTATCGGCAGGTATTCTTGCGACGCCGCCATTGGTGGCCATTGCGTTACGCGGTCGGCAATTATTTCAGTACGACGACACGGCGCGCGTGCCTGACGAGAAGATCGCCGCGCTGCTGCAGGGCGAACAGCTCGTGCCGCCGCCGCCGTTGCCGCCGGAAGTCTTTGCCACGAAGGAAGTCGAACAGGTGCGGCCTGCGCTGAGAGATGCAAGCCGCGACTGGAACCTGCTGGATCCCGATTTCCGTACGCGTTTGCTGCTGGTCTACAAGATCATGCACGAACAATATGGTTACGAGATGGCGCTGCTGGAAGGTTACCGGAGTCCGGAACGACAGAACCGGCTCGCGCAGATGGGCACCAACGTGACCAATGCGGCGGCCTTCCAGAGTTATCACCAGTTCGGGCTCGCGGCCGACAACGCGTTTCTGCGCGACGGCAAGCTGGTCATTTCCGAGAAAGATCCCTGGGCGATGCGCGGCTACCAGTTGTACGGACAGGTCGCCGAGCAAGTCGGCCTGACCTGGGGAGGCCGTTGGAAAATGATGGATCTCGGGCACGTGGAATACCATAAACCCGGTTTTAAACTGGGACGCGGCAGCTAGTCAGGGCTGCCGGACAAGAAATAATGAGGGCGGCATGGGGCTTTTTAATCACCCGGCAGGAAACGATTTGGGCGGTGCAAACGATCGGGCATTCCGTTGCGCGATTTTTTCAGGCAGCCGCTTCCGTTTTAATTCTCACAGCGTCCTTTCATTATTGCGCGCGCCTTCTCCGATGCCGCGGGCGCATTGATGCCAGCCCCCTTCATCCCGTTTGACAGCATGGCGACACATCGCGGCGCCACGCTTGCCGCTCGGCGCGCCTGCGTCGCCTCACCGAATCGCACCGGAACCTGAACGTCCTATGCAACGCATCCTCAACGTGCTGACTCATCCGCGTACGCTCTCGATTGTCGGGATCGTCGCGCTAGCGGCGATTCTCTTCATCGCTGCCGACATGCTGCAGCTGCCGCTCCTGTGGGCGGCGGTCGCCTTCGCGGCGATCCTCGTGCTGTGGCTCGGCGTCGCACTGGTGCGCCGCTGGCGCGTGAAGCGCGCGAACCGGCAGCTAGGCCAGGTGCTGGAAGAGCAGGCGGAAACCGGCAAGATCGCCGCGCCGGCCGCGGCCGCGCTCGCACCCGACACGAAAACCGCCGACCTCGACGTGCTGCGCACGCGCCTGTCCGACGCGGTGAAGACGATCAAGACGTCGAAGATCGGCCAGGTGTCGGGCGGCTCCGCGCTGTACGAACTGCCGTGGTACATCGTGATCGGCAACCCGGCCGCCGGCAAGAGCAGCGCCGTGCTGAACTCCGGCCTGCAGTTTCCGTTCGCGGACAAGAACAGCGCGGTGATCCACGGCATCGGCGGCACGCGCAACTGCGACTGGTTCTTCACGACCGAAGGGATCCTGCTCGACACGGCCGGCCGCTACTCGGTGCACGAGGAAGACCGCAGCGAATGGCTCGGCTTTCTCGGCCTGCTGAAGCGCTATCGTCCGAAGGCGCCGATCAACGGCATCATCGTCACCGCGAGCATCGCCGAACTCACCGGCAACCGCCCCGAATTCGCGATCAACCTCGCGAAGAACCTTCGTCAGCGCGTTCAGGAACTGACGGAGAAGCTCGAGGTGTTCGCGCCGGTCTACGTGATGTTCACCAAGGCCGACCTGATCACCGGCTTCACCGAATTCTTCAGCAGCAGCGACAAGCACGAATACGACCGCGTGTGGGGCGCCACCCTGCCCTACGAGCCCGATGACAAGCGCGACGTGGTCGCGCAGTTCGACACGCACTTCGAGGAACTGTACGAAGGGCTGAAGGAAATCAGCGTCGCGCAGCTGTCGCTGTCGCGCGGCAACCAGCTGTCGCCGGGCCAGCTGAGCTTCCCGCTCGAATTCTCGACGATCAAGCCGTCGCTGCGCGCGTTCCTCGCGACGCTGTTCGAGAACAACCCGTTCCAGTACAAGCCTATTTTCCGCGGCTTCTACTTCACCAGCGCGCTGCAGGAAGGCGAAACCAACAGCGCCGCCGCGCAGCGCATCGCGCACCGCTTCGGCCTCGACGCGAGCGCGCTGCCCAAGCCGCACAGCGCGTTCTCGAAGAACGGCTTCTTCCTGCGCGACCTGTTCTCGAAGGTGATCTTCGCGGACCGCCAGACCGTGCGCCAGTTCGCGAGCCCGACCAAGACCCGGCTGCGCTACGCGACCTTCTTCGGCTTCGTCGCGGCGCTCGCACTCGCGCTCGGCGGCTGGACCTGGTCGACGATCGGCAACCAGCAGCTCGTCGCGAACGTGCAGGCCGACCTCGACAACGTCACGCGCCTGCAGCAGGGCCGCAACGACCTGCAGTCGCGCCTGCAGGCGATGGACATCCTGGAAGACCGCATCGAACAGCTCGAACAGTTCCGCCGCGACAAGCCGGTGTCGGTGTCGCTCGGCCTGTACCAGGGCGACCGTCTCGAGCAGCACCTGCTGACCGAGTACTACAACGGCGTGCGCCAGATCCTGCTGGCGCCGGTCTCGCAGAACCTCGCGTCGTTCATGAAGGACGTGAACGCGCATCCCGAACAGCTCGTGCCGATGACGCGCCCGCCGGAATCGGGGGCCGTGCAGGGCGGCGCGATTCCCGTGTCGACGAACCCGCCGGGCGCCACGCCGCTCGCCGGCGCCGCGCAAGGCGCATCCGCGGCGGCGGCCGCCGCGCCGCAACAGCCGGCCGCGCCGCAAGGCGGCCTCTACAGCGACGCGTCGCCGACCAACGTGCAGGACGCGTACAACGCGCTGAAGACCTACCTGATGCTGTCCGACAAGCGTCACGTCGAACAGGCGCACCTGACCGACCAGCTCGCCCGCTTCTGGCGCGGCTGGCTCGAGACGAATCGCGGCAACATGCCGCGCGACGAGATGATCAAGAGCGCCGAGCGCATGATCTCGTTCTATCTCGCCCGCGTGAACGACAACGACTGGCCGATGATCGACGCGAACCTCGCGCTCGTCGACCAGACCCGCGAGAACCTGCGCCGCGTCGTGCGCGGCATGCCGGCCCGCCAGCGCGTCTACGAGGAAATCAAGGCGCGCGCGTCGACCCGCTTCGCGCCGATGACCATCGCGCGCATCGTCGGCGACGGCAACCAGGGGCTGGTCGCCGGCAGCTATGCGATTCCGGGCACGTTCACGCGCGAAGCGTGGTTCGACTACGTGCAGCCGGCGATCCGCGACGCGGCGACCAAGGAACTGCAGGCGAAGGACTGGGTGCTGAACACGTCGACGCAGGACGACCTGACGCTGGAAGGCAGCCCCGAGCAGATCCAGAAGACGCTCGTCGGGATGTACAAGACCGAGTACGCGCAGCACTGGCAGAAGTTCATGCAGGGCATCGCGGTGCAGGGCTTCAGCAGCTTCGGCCAGGCCGTCGACGGGATGAACCGCCTCGGCGACCCGCAGGATTCGCCGATCCGCAAGATCCTCGAGACCGCGTACGACCAGACGTCGTGGGACAACCCGTCGCTGGCGAACGTCGCGATCAAGAAGGCGCAGACCGGCGTCGTGAACTGGGTCAAGCAGCTGTTCACGCGCTCGCAGGCCGGCCAGGTGGCGGCTGCGAACATCGACATCAACGGCAATCCGGCCGAGGTGCCGATGGGTCCGATCGGCCAGGAGTTCATCGGGCTCGCGCGGATCGTCGCGACGCACGACGGCACGTCGATGCTCAAGGGCTATATGGACTCGCTGTCGAAGGTCCGTACGCGCTTCAACGTGATCAAGAACCAGGGCGACCCCGGCCCCGGCGCGCGCCAGCTGATGCAGCAGACGCTCGACGGCAACGGCTCGGAACTCGCCGATTCGCTGAAGTTCGTCGACGAGCAGATGCTGACCGGCCTCACCGATTCGCAACGCAAGTCGCTGCGTCCGCTGCTGGTGCGGCCGCTGATGCAGGCGTTCTCGGTGGTGATCCAGCCGGCCAGCGCGGAAGTCAACAAGGTATGGAACGCGCAGGTCTACCAGCCGTTCCAGAGCTCGCTCGCGACCAAGTACCCGTTCGCGGCGAACGCGAAGGTCGAGGCCGGCGCCGGTGAAATCGCGCAGGTGTTCGGTCCGGACGGTGCGATCGCGAAGTTCGTCGGCACGACGCTGGGCCCGCTCGCGGTGCGCCGCGGCGACACGCTCGCCGCCCGCACGTGGGGCGACATGGGCATCGGCCTCACGCCCGACTTCACGAACGGCTTCGCGCGCTGGGTCGCCCCGCTCGCCGGCGGCGCCGCGGGCGGCGCCGCCGCGGCGGCCGAACCGCAGACCGTGTTCCAGATCCTGCCGCAGCCGAGCACGGGCACGACGGAATACACGATCGCGATCGACGGCCAGCAGCTGCGCTACCGCAACACGCCGCCGCAGTGGACCAACTTCGTGTGGCCGAACCCGCAGGGCTCGCCGGGCGCGACGCTGTCCGCGACGACCTTCGACGGCCGCACGGTGCAGCTCGTCAACGAGCCGGGCCGCTACGGTCTCGAGAAGCTGATCAACTCGGCGCAGCGCAAGCGCCGTCCGGACGGCACCTTCGACCTCACGTGGGTCCAGGGCAGCGTGAACGTGTCGGTGACGATGCGCATCATCAGCACGTCGCAGCCGACCAGCAGCGGCGGCGACCAGCCGCAGCAGCAGAGCCTGCGCGGCCTGCAGCTGCCGTCGTCGGTCGCCGACGCGAGCGCGGGTGCCGCGCAGAACGCGACGCAGGCCGGCTCGGGCGCGCCGGCGGCCGCACCGGCCGTCGCGGCCGCCACCGCAACGAACGCACAGGGGGCGCAATGACGCAAACCGTTCAGGCGCAGATCGCCTACTTCGGCAAGATTCCGTCGCGCGGCGACTTCGTGAAGAGCCCGCACAATCCGCAGTTGCTGCAGACGCTCGATCGCTGGATCGCGCAAGCACTCGAACTGCTCGCGGAAGATCCGCGCTGGAAGATCGTCTACGAGGATGCGAAGCCGATGCATTTCGCGTTCCTCGGCTCGCGCAGCAAGCTCGCCATCGCGGGCCACATGGTCGCGAGCCACGACGTGTCGATGCGCCGTTTCCCGTTCCTCGGCGCGACCGCGCTCGAGGTCGACCGGCCGCTCGCGTTCCTCGCGCGCAGCCCGCTCGCGTTCGCGCGGCTGTGGTCGCGCGTCGCCGCGCAGATGCCGGCGCTGCTCGCGAAGGAGGAGCCGCCCGGCGCGCTGCAGGCGCTCGGCGATACGCAGGTGCCGATCGACGTCGGCGGCCCCGGCACGTCGCATGACGGCACCTTCAACGACTTCATCGAACACCAGTCGCTGTACGGCCTGCAGCAGATGCTGCTCGAAAGCGGCCATCCGGTGCGACTGCGCGGCGCGATGCTCGCGCTCGGTTCGCTGTTGCGGCCCGTGATGCAGAGCGGCTCGTCGCACATCGAGCGCGGCCTCACGCTGCCGCTGCCGGTCGACCCGTTCTATCGCAGCCTCGTCGCCGCGTTCTGGCTCGAACTGATCGCACCGTTCGTCGCGCAGGCCGACTTCGAGCTCGCGATCTTCATCGGCACGATCGCCGAACGCGAACGGCTGATCATCGGCTTCAACGGCGCGTCGTCGAAGACGCTGCTGAGCGTCGTCGATCCGCAGACCTACGCCGCCCACAACATCGACATCGACGATCCCGAGTGGATCGACGCCCATGCGCAAAACGATCACCAGATCAGCAAGCTCGTCAGCTACCTCGACCAACCGCAACTGTCGCTGCGCGTCGCCATCGACGCCTTCCGCGAAGCGTTCATCGGAGGCTGACGGGATGCAACGCACGATTCAGGTCCGGCGCACGCGCTTGTCGCCCTTCGTATCCGCTCTCGCCGCCGCGGGCCTCGTCGCCTGCGGCGCGGCCCATGCGCAGAACACGGGCGGCGCGACCGTCACGCCGGTCGGCAACGGCACGGTCGCGACCGCCGCCCTGCCCGCGAACGCCAACCCCGGTGCCGCGCCGGCCACGGCGTCCGGCACGGTGGTGCGCGGCACGGCCGGCATGATCGCACCGCCGCCCGCGAACGCGTCGCCCGGCCAGGTGGTGGTCGGCGGCAAGGTGCCCGACGAGGCGACCAAGGCCGCCGTGCTGCAGAAGCTGCGCGACACCTACGGCGCGGCGAACGTGGTCGACCAGATCGAGGTCGGCGACGTCGCGACGCCGCCGAACTGGAGCGCGAACGTGCAGAAGCTGCTCGGCGCGCAGTTGAAGCAGATCAGCAAAGGCCAGCTGAAGATCAACGGCACGCAGATCGAGATGAAGGGCGAGGTGCACAACGAGGCGCAGCGCCAGCAGCTCGCGAGCGACATGGCGAATACGCTGAATCCGACTTATACGATCAAGAACGGGCTGCGCGTGTCGGCGTCCGAGCAGGGGCTGCTCGACCAGACGCTCGCGAATCGCACGATCGAGTTCGAAACGGGCAGTGCGACGCTCACGCCGCAAGGCAAGCAGATTCTCGATCAGATGGCGGCCGCGCTCGCGAAGATGCAGAACCGCACGGTCGACATCATCGGGCATACCGACAACTCCGGGAACCGGACGTCGAACATCGCGCTGAGCCAGGCGCGTGCGGATGCGGTGAAGGGGTATCTGATCACGAAGAGCATCCCGCCGCAGCAGATGACGACGACAGGGGTCGGGCCGGATCAGCCTATTGCGCCGAATGATACGGCCGAGGGGCGCGCGAGGAATCGGCGGATCGAGTTCCGGGTGGGGCAGTAAGCGGAGCATTCGGGGGCATGGCGAGAATCCAGCAATTCCGATGAAATTCGCTCTGCGCTGCTTGCGATCGGCCATTCTTCTGGTTTTCGGTGCGGTCTTCGTGCTGGTGGGCGCATCGGGCGTCATCAATTCGGCCATCCTCGTTCGCGCTGGCGCATGGCCTCATGTCCCCGCCTTTGTCGAGCGATGCGAGTTGTCTCTGCGATATGGCAAGTCCGACGTGACATGGGAGGCGCGCGCCGTCTTCCGCTATGGTGCCGGGCAAACGCAGCACTACGACACGACGTGGCAGCCTGCCGGGTCGCCTGTTTATTCGCGTTCGGCCGCGTCGAACATCGGTCGCGAACAGTTCGCCGCGTTCACGAAGACGTATTGCAGCGATGCCGCGAACGATGGTCTGCGCGTTTCGCCGATGTTTCCGGGTATTGCGCGGCGCAACGAAGCAGTTGTGGGCGGGGAATGGGTACGAGAAATCGGGTTGGGCCTGTTCGCCTTGGTCGGCGGGTTGATGCTGTGTGCGGTGAGCATTGCGCTGCTTCCGTGGATCGAGGATCGCAAAAAGCATGCGGTGCGGCGCAAAGCACGGCGCGCGCGGAATCGCGCCAGCGGTGCGTGATGCGGACGTGCAGACAGGTTTCGCGGAGTTGCTTGTAGGCCAGGCGCCATGCTGAATCTGCCGTGAGTCGATGTTCGGCGGTTCAGCATTCGAATATGGCGGTCATCTCTCGGAGCGCTCTTCCCCGACAGACAGCGAGGCAGGCGCTCCGTCATCCAGCAACGCCGCTCAATGAATGGGGGGAGTTGTGCCGCCCTTGTAGCCCCGCGCCCATTCCTGGCTCTGCTTGGCCGCCTGGTCGATACGTGCCGCGGCAAGATCGTCTTTCTTGCGCTGCTTCGCTTCCTTTGCGAGATCGCTCGACCCGAACGTATCCTTGTCGCGAGTGCGGAAGTACAGTGACGGCGCCAGCACGTGGTCTTGCCAGCTCGTCAACAACGTATCGTGGACAAGCATGTCGAACAGCGCCATGACCTCCTGCGGAAGCGGATGCTTGCCTTCGACCCCTTCCTTCCAGGCCGACACCAGCTCCATCTCGGCTTCCGGCAGCATAGCCGCCTCGATCGCGTCCGCGCTCGCCTTGTTATTGGAGTCCCACGAATCCGGCATGTTACGGATACGCTCGGCGGATTGCTTCAGGCCGTCCTGATACGACGCGCGGCGCAGCTTCTTTGCCGCTTCCTTCTCGAGACGCTCCCAGACCGTCGAATAGTCCTTCGGCGCTTCCGCGATCAGCTTCTCATAGCGCTTTTGTGCCGCGTCGCTCGCTGCCTTCATGCCCCGCAGCTTCGCCTGGTCCTCCTGGCTGCGGCTGGCCAGCATGCTCATGTTGATGCCTTGTCGCTGCAGTTCCCAGTCGAGTTGCGACTTCGCCGTCTTGCGCTGCAGGTCAGCGTCGCTCGTGTTGCGTTTCCAGTCGGCAACCGGGTCGGCAATCGTGCGGCGGAAGTCGGGATCCATGTAGCGGGCTGCGATCCAGCGCATGAAGACTTTCGAATGCTCCATGAAGTCGGCGCCGGGCTTGCGGGGGACGAGGGTACGGTAGGCATCGACCAGTTGCTTGATGCGATATTGCTTACCGTCGCAGTTGATGGGTTGGGCGATCGTGAATCTGCCGAACGTATCGTTCTTGTAGAGATAGAGATCCTCCATCGTATCCATCACTGCACCCGCCTTTAGTGCTTCCAACAGCATGTCGCGCAAAGGTACCCGCATCAATTCGGCATTCAGACCAAGCGAACCATTTGGTGCACCACCCACGACATCGCTGCTCGTACCCGGATAGAGAAACTGTTCGCCACGAGTTTTCTCGAGACTGTCGAGACGCTGATAGAAGCGCATCTCATGCGCAGCGGCAAAATGAACGCAGCGCTGCACACTGGCCGGGATGGCGAGAGGACGATCCTTGAAGCTGGTTTTGAGCATACCCAGATAAGGCACCATTCCGATCAACTCGCCGGCCTCCTCCGACATGATGGACGAAACTGCATCGAGCAATCCGACGAACTTGATCTGAATCGGCACGCCTTCAATAGCGAGATCCGTGTCGTCCCTGCGCTTGTATTTCTCCGCCAGATCGTTGATGAACGCACGCGCGAGCACGCACCCTCGATCCGCGCCGAACACCGACACCTCGATCACCCGAACTTTCGGCATCTGCTTCTTGACGACCTCGTACGCAGCCTTGAACTGATCCTTGGCTGCGATCAACCGCGTATCGACACCTGTGCCGAAAGCTTTGGCCATGACGGAATTGTCACGCACGATCGGCACGTTCTCCATCGCTATACCGACAAAAAGGCTGCGCGCGACCGCCCAGCCGGCCTTCATCGGAGCGCCTTTGACGTTGTTCTTGAAGTCGTTCTTCGCGTTGCGCCACAGCAGCGTTCCGGTAGCCTTGGTTCGTTCCCAGTAACGCTCCGGCGATGCATTCAACACGTTCATCACACGCCGCGCCTGATCGGGGATGCGCTCGATATCCTTCCGAAGATTCTGGAATGCTTTGTCGATTGGTCGAAGCGAAAAATCCCCCTCGAGAAACCCATCGACGAGTTGCTTCTTGACGTCGTCGACACGCTTTTTCACGCTCGCTTGTTTGATTGGCGTATTAACGCGCGTGAACGACTTGGCGACCGACTCCGCGCCGCTCAATGCCTTCTTGCCCGCCATCTTGCCGGCGGCTACGCCTGCATTGATCAATTCGTCGGCCTTGGCTGACTCGTTCAGCGGCGTGCCCAACCCCGAATAGTAGAAGCGGTACCAGAACTGATTGACCGGACGACGCGAGTCGTCGTTATCGCGGTGAGCCTCCCATAAGCGGCAGATATTCGAGTATCGGGAACTTGCCTTGTCGTCGAGATCCGCGTTACGACCAAAGGCATCAAAAAAGAACCCCATGCGAATCGTCGCGCCACATGGCATGCAGTCACCCTTCGGATAGAGATTCGCATTCTGGGAAACCAGTTGCGAATTCACCGACATCGGCGTTGCGTCGTCCGGATCAAGCTTGATTTTCTCAACCATGCAGTTTCTCTTCCACGCGCGACTGTGGCAGCAAACCGTCAGCAATCGGCGGCACGGCCACCGACACGAATTTCCCGCTCGCTACCTCGAAGCGCACGTGATTTGGAACCGACAGCGCCCACTTCGCAAATGCACCTGGCTGGCTGGCTGCGGTCTTCAAGATGCGCTGAGCCTCCGGATGCGCATCGAATCGGCTGTTAATGAGCAAACTGAAGTATGTGTACTGCTCCAAATCGTCACGGTCCGTCAGACGATATTTCAACCATGCCGACGCGACGATACGAGCGACACGTCGAAACTGCTGATCTTCGCGCTCATCGTATCGTCTATCGAGTTGCGTCTGGTACTGCTTCATCCACTTCACAACATCGACGATCGGCAGACGTGCATCATCAAGCAACTGACCTGGAAACTGAAATTCGACATGCCGATCCGGGAAGAAATGCACTTCGAGAATCCGGCCCCCCACATCGTCGGGTGTCTGGGACTGCGGCATCGATACCTTCGTCTCACCGTGGAACATCTGCTTGTCGCCCTTATGCCACTGGTCGACATCGTAGTAATTCCACTTGACGACAAATTCCGTGCCCTTGAGCTTGTAGCAACACTTCACGCTGCCGCCGCCGGCTCCCGGCGGGTCGTCGCCGCCGCCACTCGCCGTGTTGCCAAATTCGTCGGTGATCGTGAAACCACTCATGTTGTACGGCAGATAATTCCGGCCTATGACAGAAATCCCGTTGTATGTCGGCTCCGATTTCCCGCACGCCGCCATAGCCGTCACGAGCAGGCACCCCGCCAGGACACGATTCGCCAGCCTCGAAAATCTCGTTGCTCTATTCACTGATATTTTCCTTCCGAATATTGTCCAACATGCGTTGCCGACGTACGGACTGCACCGGTAGCACTTCCACGCCGTCAGACACGTCCGCTTCTTGTCGCTCGAATCGCCCGCATCGCCTCCGGTGTTCGCGGCAGCGGCAACAAGCCGTCCGGAATCATCGGGACGGTCACCGACTCGAATTTGTCGCTCGTCAACTCGGAGAGCACGTTCCTCGGCAGAGATCGCATCGACGCTGCGAACGCACCGGGTCGATTGGCAGCCGCTTTCAGGACTCGCTGAATCTCAGGATGCGCGTCGAACCGGCTATTCACCAGCACGTTGTAGTAAGCGTACTGCTTCAAGTCATCGATCTCAGTCAGCCTGTATTTCAACCACGCTGCAGCAACGACACGTGCGATGCGACGAAACTGCTGGTCATCACGCTCGTCGTATCGTTTGTTCAATTGCTCCTGAAACTGGCTCGTCATCCAGCGCGACACCTCGGTCATCTGAATACGCGATCCATTAATCAGCGCACCTGGGAACTGAAGCTCGACGTGGCGATCCGGATAGAAGTGAACTTCGAGAATTCGATCGCCCACCTTCTCCGGAACATTCGACTGCGACAACGTGGCCTTTGCCTCGGCATGAAGCGTTTCCTCGTTACCTTTGTGCCACTGGTCGACGTCGACATAATTCCATTTGACCGTGAACTCGGTACCCTGGAGCTTGTAACAACAAGCTAACCCGCCCCCACCACCCGGCAAGCTGTTCCCCCCACCCGCCTTGTTTCCGTGGGCATCGGTGATCGTAAATCCGTCCAGGTTGTACGGCAGATAGTTGTGAGCGATGACCGAAACGCCGCTATATGTCGGCTCCGACTTGCCACACGCGCTCAAAGCCGCCGCAACCAGGCACATCGCCGGCACTGACCTACGCCACGCCACGACGCACCTCCATCGATTCCCGCTCGTGCGCATCGCGAATCGCATCCCATGTCGCGTCGTCGATCGTCGCCAGTGCGTCATTGAGCGTCGTCTCTCCATGAGCCACGGCCCCAAGGCACACCCGCACCGCCGGATGCTCGTCGAACCGGGGCGCAACCAGCACGCCCGTCATCACGTAGCACTGCAATTCCGCTTCTTCGGCAATCCCGTGCGCTGCTGCGCGTTCGAGTTGCTCGACAACCTGATCATGGAGTTCCGCATCGGACAGGTGATCGACCACCGCCGCCATCGTCTCGCGAAACTTCAGCACGAGCTTGTCCGGGTACCCAAGCTCGATCAGTTGCGCGTGCTGCCGCTCGCTGAGGTCCGGTGCGTCGCTTGCCGACATCACACCTTCAACCGCCGGCGTGTCGTTGCGCCACACGACTTCGTCGAGCCGACGATCGCGATATCGGATCTCGCTAAACGGCGCGACGAACCGCCGCGCCTGCGTGTCGCTCCACACCTGTCGGAGCCGCCCGAATACATGATTGTCGAAGAAGAACAGGTAGTACGCGCGACCGTTCGGCAGCGCGTACTTCACGTACTGGCGCAGATGCGCATCCAGCGCGTCGAACGACCACGCCGAGCACAACCACGTCACCGCATGCAGATCGACGGCGTCCAGCCATAGTTGACGCAGCACGCGATGCTGCTCCGCATCCCCGCCGTCGAGTGCGCGACTGTCGAACGCAATCAGGTACGGTGCGATATCCGTATAGGCATCCAGCCCGGTATCGGTCCAAAGGGACGCGTAACGCAGGCCGCGCACGGCTGCCAGCTGCGTGTCCAGGTCCTGATAACCGCGCGTGTCGACGAGCACGTAAAGACGCAACGGTCTGCCGTCGCCGGCCTCGTGCTCCAGCGATGCCTTCAGCGTCTCCACGAATGCCGGCCATTCCCGCTCGCGCGGACTGGGCCCATCCGCCGCCATCTCGATGGTGTCCCCCGTATCGTTGACTTCGTCCATCAATCCGCCTCGACCATCGACTCGCGCCCGCTATGCGCATTCAGCACGCATTGCTTGCACGTGCCGCCCGGCATCGCGGGCAGCGGATACTGCATGCTCGTCGGTCCGCTGAACTGGTGTTGAGCGCCCTTGAAATCGACCTTCCCCGGCGCGTGAATCTCGATGTTGCCGCCCTTGATCCGGATATAGGCGCCACCCGACGTGAGCAGGATCTCCTGCTTCGCGGCCACGTCGACGGCCTCGGTCGCCGCCATCATCTTCACGGTCTTCTGCGCTGTGAGTTCGATGCTGTCCGCGTGCGCCTGAACCTCGACCTTGCCCTTCGCGGCGAACAGCTTCATCCCGGCGTTCTGCGCGAACAGGCTGATGCGATCCCGGATGCCGGCGATCAGCGACTTCCCGCTGGTAATGAACGTACTTTGACCACTGACGATATTGGTCTGCCGGTCGCTCGCCAGATGCACCGACTGCTGCGACGCCACCCCGATCCCCGCCGGGCTCGCGAACAACATCACCGGCTCCTTGAACGCATTCGCATTCCCCGTCCCGCCGCCTGCAGTCCTGCCGCCGCCCGAAGCCGCCCTCGCCACGCTGCTCTGCGTCGCCTCGACGAATTGCTTGAGCGCATCGCGACCGGTGCCGAGACTCTCCGCCTGATGCATCTCGCTGACCTGCGACATCGATTCGATCAGCCCCTCACCATTGCCAAGCTGCTGCTTCGCCTCACTCACGTCGAGCGGCTGGCTGTTCGCCTGCTTCGGATGCGTCGTCACGTACAGACCCTGCCCGGCCCGCATCGCGCCGTACGCATCCGTGCGCAGGTCGAAGCCTGAGCCGAGATACGCACCGCGCGTGTTCCCGTTCTGCTCGATCAGATAGCCGAGATGAAGCAACGAATTCGCACTGCTGCTGAACAGGCGCGCGCGGTTCTGCCCGGTCGCGTCGTCGAGCACCATCTCGTTGTGCCCCGATCCCGCATACTCCTTCGACCGGAAGCCCGACAGGATCCCGTTGCTATGCCACTGCGGCCTGGTCGCACCGTTGTACACGCGATGCATGACGATCGGCCGGTCGCAGTCGCCGCCGATGTAGCCGATCAGCACTTCCTCGCCGACCCGCGGAATATGCACGCCGCCGTACCCGCCGCCGGTATCGGACTGCACGACACGCATCCAGCACGACGCGTTCTCGCGGCCTTCGCTCTGGCGGTCCCAGACGAACATGACCTTGATCCGGTTCAGCTCGTCCGTATAAACCTCTTCGCCCTTCGGCCCGACGACGATCGCCGTCTCGAGCTGCATCGCGGGCTTGCGATGCTCGAACGGGCTGCGGTACGGCACGCTCGCGCGCTGCGCTTCGACCTCGACGAGATAGAACCCGGCGGAGCCGTCGTCATGCGCGACCTGGAACGCAGCCGCTTCCCCGTGACCGGCCTTCACCTGCGCCAGCTGGTCCTGCAGGCTATGCGGAAAACTCGCTTCGTGGTCCGAAACCGGCAGATTGTTCTCGATGTACCGCGTGACGCCGATGGCCGCGAACTCGCGCTCGCTCGCCGAATCGCGGTCGTGCTCGGGATGACCGCTCAGCGTGAAGCGCCGGCCGGCATCGATCGCGCGCACGCCGCCCACGCCGAAGAAGCGCTTCGCGCGCGACTCCCATTCCTCGAGACGAATCTTCGACAGGTGTTCGCCGCGGTCCTGGCCCGGATACGTGTACGCGCCGGTGTATTCATAGATTTCCGCCTGGCCCGGCAGGTCCCCCTGGCCGGCCTTGGTCGGCAGCGACGTGCCGTTCGGATTGCCCGCCGACGACGGCGCTTTGTAGTCGAACGTGCGGGTCGTGTGCAGCGTGCTTTGCAACGTCCGCGATGCAGTCCATTGCGTAAACCCGGCGGTTTCGGTGCCGCTGCCGGAACGATCGAACGTAACGACATTCGGCGACAGCGCATCGACCGCATGCACGTCGTCGGTGATGACGAGCGTATGCGCGTTCCCGTCTTCGCTGTGCCGCCAGAACCCGAACAGCCCTTCGTCCTCCATCAGCCGGTGCACGAAGTTCCAGTCGGTTTCGCTCTGGCGACAGTACGACCGGGACGGCAACGGTTTCGACAACGCGAACTGGTATTGGCCCCTGGCCTGCGGATGCGTATCGAACACGTCGGAGAGAATCGCGTCGACCGGCTGGTCCTGCCAGTACCGCATGTCGCTGCGGAACTTGAGGAAATGCATCCACGACGCGAAGCGCAGCTGGTAACTCGACAGGCTGCCGTCGGCGCCGAGCCGTCGCGCCGTGTGGACATAGCCGTTGATCGGCAGATACGACTTGTCCGGCTGCTGGATCCACAGCGTGATCGGCTGCGCGATCAGCGTCTTGAGCTCGACGTCGCTCGCGGTGGACACCAGATCGAGCGCCACGCTGAAATCGCGGCCGAGCGCCGAACGGGTCACGGCGCGGCGCGGCACGAGCGCATTGTTCGGCAGCGACGGGATGTCCGTCTTCAGCAGCCGATCCTGCTGGATCAGGCCACCACGAATCGCCTGTGCCAGTTCGGTCACGTTCATGCGTCACCCTTCTTCTCGTTCATCGCGAGCCCGCCGGGCCCGCGCTCTCAGGTCAACAAGCGGCGGCTCACGACTGCTCGTCGGGCCTCACCCCCAGCAGCTCGCGGATGTGCGACAGCGACCCGTCGTCCTTCACGACGCTCTCGAGCCACTTGTGCAGCGGCATGTCGGCCCATTCGGCGGCCTTGTCCGCGAGATACGCGACCGGGCTGTGCGGCTCGGTCTGGCGGAAGTAGCGCGCGACCGCACGCAGCTGGTCGACGGCCTGCGCACGGTTCTGGATGCCGGCGATCATTGGCGTCACCGGCGGACGCGGAGCGGTCTGCGACTGCACATGGGTCTCCTCGGTGTGGAACGCGTCGCCGAAGCTCGGCTCGATGCGCTCGGGCTGCGCCTGCGGCGCCGACGGCGCATGCGGCGCGCTGCCCGTATAGCCCTGCTCGCGCGCGAAGCGCTCGACGAGCCGGTACACGGTCTCGAACGCGTCGCGCGTCTGCCGGAAGCTCGGCGCCGAATCGCCGGCGCGTTCGACGAGCCGCTCCTCGAACGCGTCGAGCGAGATTTCGAACGCCTTCAGGTTCGCGAGCAGCGTCGTGTAGAACGCGATCGACGTCACGCGCCGCGACGCATCGACCTGCTCGACCGACGGCTTGCCGCGCGCGATGTCGTCCGCGTGTTCCGGATCGCGCTTCACGGCCTGCGCCACATGCTGCGCGACTTCCCAGTCGAGCGTGGTGAACGCGTTCGATGCGCCGTCGGTCACCGGAATGCCGCGCAGCAGCTCGGCCGTACGGCCGGACAGCCACGCGACGTTGCCGAGCCGGTATTCGACGTCGTCGCCTTCCGGCAGCGGATGCACGCTATCCCAGTAGTCGCGGCACAGGCCTTCCAGCAGCGCATAGCCTTCGGTGAGGCCGGTGATGCCGTCCTCCAGCGCGAGCGCCTCGGTCAGCCATACGGCGAGCCGCAGGTCCTTGGTGCGCGTGCGCAGCAGCGCGCCCGCGTGATCGACGACGAAGCCCCAGTCGGCCTCCTTGATCTCGGTCACCCACTCGCCCTGGTCGAGCGTCGGATCGTCGTAGCGCCGCGCGTCCTGGATCGCGTCGAATTCGTTCGAGAACAGCAGGTCGTCGCCGCTGGGCGACGCATCGCTGATCGGCGTCAGCAGCTCGGGGAGATTGATCGGCATGGTTCAGTGAATCCGTTGATGCATGAGATGTCGCGTGCGGAGGCTCATTCGACCGTATAGGCGAATTCGCCGGCCTCGTCCGCGCGCACCGCGATGCGCGCGATGGCCGCGCCGTCGGCGATCCGGCCGAGCACGTGGCCCGCGATCTCCGGCAGCAGCGTGCCGTTCAAAATGTGGTCGACGTTGCGGGCACCCGAATCGACCTCGGTGCAGCGCGCGAGCACCGCGTCGACGAGCGATTCGTCCCACTCGAACGCGGCCTTGTGGTTCGCTTCGATGCGGCGGCGGATCCGTTCGAGCTTCAGCTCGATGATCTCGGCCAGCACGTCGTCGGAAATCGGGTAGTACGGCACGACCTTCATCCGGCCGAGGAACGCGGGCTTGAACGTCTTGTACAGCTGCGGGCGCAGCGCCTCGGCGAGTGCGTCCGGATCGGGCAGTTCCTCGGCCGGCTTGTTCAGGCACGCCTGCATCACCGCGGCCGATCCGACGTTCGACGTCAGGATGATCAGCGTATTGCGGAAGTCGATCTCGCGCCCTTCGGCGTCGTCCATCGTGCCCTTGTCGAACACCTGGAAGAACATCTCGAGCACGTCCGGATGCGCCTTCTCGACCTCGTCGAGCAGCACGACGGAATACGGGTTGCGGCGCACGGCCTCGGTCAGCACGCCGCCCTCGCCGTAGCCGACGTAGCCCGGCGGCGAGCCCTTCAGGCCCGACACGCTGTGCGCTTCCTGGTACTCACTCATGTTGATCGTGACCATCTTGCGCTCGCCGCCGTACAGGATGTCGGCCAGCGCGAGCGCTGTCTCGGTCTTGCCGACGCCCGACGGCCCGACGAACATGAACACGCCGCGCGGCTTGTTCGGATCCTCGAGGTTCGCGGTCGCCGTGCGCACGCGCTGCGCGATCGCGTCGAGCGCATGGTCCTGGCCGATCACGCGCGCGGTCAGCAGCGGCTGCAGGTTCAGCACGGTGTCGATCTCGTCTTTCACCATCCGGCCGAGCGGAATACCGGTCCACGCGGCGACGATCTCGGCGACGACGTGACCGTCGACCTGCAGCGGCACCATCGGCTCGCCGCCCTGCAGCGCGTGCAGCGCCGCGACGCGTTCGGCCAGCTTCTCGCGCATGGCCGGCACGTCGACCGGCTCGCCGTCTTCCGACGGACCGCGCGCCCGGTCGAGCGTGTCGCGCAGTTCGGTGATCTCGACGACGATCGCGCGCTCGGCTTCATAGCGCGCCTCGCCCTCGGTCAATTGTGCGAGCGCCGTGTCGCGCGCGCCGCGCAGCTCGCCCAGGCGCTCGTCGTGCGCGGCGCCGCCCGCCGCTTCGCGCTCCAGCGACGCGATTTCCGCATCGATGCGCTCGATGCGCTTCTTCGTATCGTCGATCGCCGCGGGCGTCGCGCTGTGCGCGAGCGCGACCTTCGCGCACGCGGTGTCGAGCACGCTGATCGCCTTGTCCGGCAGCTGGCGGCCACTGATGTAGCGATGCGACAGGCGTACGGCCTCGGTGATCGCGTCGTCGAGGATCCGCACGTTGAAGTGCTTCTCCATCAACCCGGACATCCCGCGCAGCATCGCGGCCGCGAGCGGCTCGCTCGGCTCCTCGACCTTCACGACCTGGAAGCGCCGCGCGAGCGCCGCATCCTTCTCGAAGTACTTCTTGTATTCGCTCCAGGTCGTCGCGGCGATCGTGCGCAGCTCGCCGCGCGCGAGCGCCGGTTTCAGCAGGTTCGCCGCGTCGTTCTGGCCGGCCTGGCCGCCCGCGCCGATGATCGTGTGCGCCTCGTCGATGAACAGGATGATCGGGTGCGCGCTCTTCTTCACCTCGTCGATCACGCTCTTCAGGCGGTTCTCGAACTCGCCCTTCACGCTCGCGCCGGCCTGCAGCAGACCCATGTCCAGCACGTGCAGCGCGACGCCGCGCAGCGGCGGCGGCACGTCGTCGGCCGCGATCCGCAGCGCGAGACCCTCGACGACCGCCGTTTTGCCGACTCCGGCCTCGCCGGTCATGATCGGGTTGTTCTGGCGACGACGCATCAGGATGTCGATCGCCTGGCGAATCTCGGCTTCGCGGCCGATCACCGGGTCGATCTTGCCGTCACGCGCGCGCTGCGTGAGGTTGGTCGTGTACGTGTCGAGCGCGGGCGTCTTCGACGGGCCGGCCGCGGGCGCGGCGCCGTCGGCGGCCGGCGCGACGTCGCTGCCTTCCGCATCCGCCTGGCGCGGCTCGGCTTCGCTCGAACCGGCCATGATCTCGTCGAACTTGTGCTTCAGGTCCGTCACGTTCATTTCCGCGAACTGCGACGACATGCGCTGCGCGAACTGCGCGAGATCGGGCGCGGTCAGCAGCGCGAGCAGCAGGTGCCCCGAACGGATGCGGCCGAGCTGCGAATCGAGCGACGCGATCAACCAGGCCTGTTCGAACAGCGCGATCAGGTGCACGGAAAACACCGGCGTGCGCGTGTTGCCCGTCTTCAGGCGCGTGAGTTCGCGCTCGAGATCGGCGCGCAGCGCATGCGGATCGACGCGGCTCGCACGCAACGCGAGCGGCAGGTCGCCCGTCGCCTGGTCGAGCAGCGCGAGAAACAGATGCTCCAGATCGACCTCGTAATGGCCGCGCGCCAGGCACGCGCTCGCCGCGCGCTCGGTCGCATGCCGGCACAGCGGGTTCAGTTTCGTGATCAGGGTCTTCAGGGGCGTGCTCATGGCGTCGATCTCAGGTTCGATTGTTTGTTGTCGTTCGGAATCAGTGAATCACGTGCAGTTCGTAGCGGGCGTCCCAGCGGTCTTCGGCCGCGTCGCGCGTGCAGAGGAACGCGTCCCAGCCGAGCCGCGAGCCCGCGCCGAGCACACTTGCACCGACCTCGGTGCGTTTCAGCACGAGCTTCACCTCGTATTCGAGCGTGACGCCGGCGAGCAGCGTCAGCATGCGTTCGAGCGCAACGGCCTGCGCGCCGCCGGGCAGGAATGCCTCGTAGTCGCGCTTGGACAGCGGGCCGACGACGATCCGCGCGCGCATGTCGCGCTGCCATACGCGTTCGCCGACGAGCGCCGTCGCGCCGAGCACCGCGTTGACCTCGCCGAGCACGCTCAGCTGGTCGGGCGGCACGTCGTACCACTTGCCGACGAACTGGTCGATCTTCACCGGCACGCGGAAGTAATCGGACAGCGTGCGCTGCAGGTAGGCGGCCGACATCGGCCGGTGCCGCGCGGCGAGCGCGTAGCCGGCGACGGCCTCGTCGAGCACGCCGCCCGCGCCGGCCGCGAGGCTGTCGCGCACCTCGTCGCTCGGCACGCCGGCGATCGCGAGCAGGAGCGGCAGGTAGCGCTCGTCGCGGTCGAGTTCGTAATGGAACGGCAGCCGGTATTTCTTCCACGCCGCGTAGAACAGCGCGGTCGCGCGGTTCGAGAACACGTCGAAGAAGGCGCGCGCCGCGTGGTCGCGCTTCAGGTGCTCGCGCGCGACGATCTGCTCGGTGTAGTGCAGCGGCAGCGCGCCCTGCCCGCCGAGCAGCCCGAAGAATGCGGGTGTCAGTTCGACGTGACCGAGCTCGCCGGCCGCGAGCGCGGCGCCGCGATCCTCGCCCGAGTCGAGCAGCGTGCCGTCGTCGTCGAACGAGCGGGCGCCTTCGATCTCGCTCGGCGGAAAGCCGAGCGACAGCGTGTTGCGGAATTCGATGCGCTGCGCGACGACGTCGCCCTGCCGCCACGCGCCGGGGGCATCGGACGCCTGCCGCGCGAACAGCCCTTCGAGCACGCGCACCGCCTGGAAGAACTCGAAGCGGTGCGGCTCGTCGAGCAGCGCGTCGACTACGCCAGGATCGATTCGCCGGTGCGGGGCTTGCATCGAATGATCTCCTCGCCGGTGCGCTTCGACACCACGACTAGTTGAACGAAACTGTTGAGATGGACGTACAGCCCGAAGAAGCTGTCGAGCACGCGTACGAACGACGCGAGGCTCGCGCCGACGAAGTGCTCCTCGTCGATCGTCAGGCGGATCTCGATGCCGCGCACGAAGGTCGCGAACGGCTTGCCGGGCAGCCACTGCACGGCGCCGCGCTGCTCGACGCCGGCGAGGCCGTCGATCTGGCGCATCGACACGGCGGTGCGCCGCAGGTCGTAAAGCGTCAGCATTTCCTTGAGCGGTGCGAGCCCGTGCGCGACCAGCGACACGTGGTTCAGCGCGAGATGCGACACGAGCCGCCAGTGCGCGGCGCGGCCGCGCTCGAAGCGCACGCTCTGCGTCGGGCGCCGCAGCATCGAGATGCCGCTCGTCTGCGCGCCGCCTTCCTGGAACAGGTCGCCGCCTTCGAGGCCGAAGGCGAGCGTCGCCGGCAGGTCGCGGTTCGTGCAGGTGAGATCGAGGCTCAGCGTGTCGGTCTGCGGCGAGGTCGGCTCGAAGTCGATGTCGACGATCGAGATCTCGGTTTCGTAGCCGGGGCTTTTCTGCGCGACCCAGTCGTTGCGGCGCGCGAACCAGTAGTGACCGATCCGTGCCGATTCGCCGTGATGCAGCGAATAGAACGGCCGGAACTCGATCACCGATTCTTCATGCGCCTGCTGCCGGACGAGCTTCACCGAATCGATCGAGTACACCTCGTACGCGAACGCGCGGCGCGCTTCGGCGATCACCGGGTACGACACCGCGCGGTGCGTGATGCGGATCGGCTCGCCATGCTGGCGGAACAGGTTGACGATCGGCGTGCAGAACAGCCGGAAATGGCTGGCCGTCAGCAGCTCGAGCAGCCGCGCGACGTGCGAATCGCTGCGCACGTCCTGCAGCACCAGATGCAGCGTCGCGCGCTGGCAGCGGCCCGACGCGCGCGCGATCGCCGCAAGATCGAAATCGACGAAATCGAACTTGTCGGGGAACGCGAAGTATTCGGTGAGCAGGCGATACGCAGGGTGCGACTTCGCCGGGTAGTCGATCAGCGCGTCGTCCTCGTCGAAGCCGGCGTGCGCGATCGGCAGCTTGCGCAGCGCGGTCCAGCGGCCGTTGCGCTCGGGCTCGACGTACGCGCCGAGCACGTTGACGAACAGGCAGTCGGTCAGCGCGGCGACGAACGACTGCTCGCCGTGCAGGTGCGCGCGCAGCGTCGGCAGCTTCAGCGCGCCGAGATCGAGCTGCGCGGCGAGCGATTCGAACGTGATCGAGATCACGCCCGTCGCGTTGGACGGCAGCACCGTCGCGCTCGGTGCGAGCGCGACCGGCGTGTAGCGCGCCTCCGAGATGCGGATCGGCGCGAGCGTCACGTCGTACGCGGTGCGGAACCGGCACTGCACGCCGCGGATCGGGCGGCTCTTCAGCTCGGTGCCGCGGTCGATCACGACCGGTTCGGTCTGCTGGCCGGGCGACGCCGGCGTGAACTGCGCGATCGAGCACGACGGGAACGGCCGCAGGTAGTGCGGATACAGCACTTCCAGCAGCGCTTCGGTGAATTCCGGGTAGTCGTCGTCGAGCTTCTTGTTGATGCGCGCGCCGAGCAGCGCGAACGACTCGATCATCCGCTCGACGTGCGGATCCTCGCAGTGCTCGCCCGACAACGCGAGCCGCGCGGCGATCTTCGGATAGCGCTCGGCGAAATCTCGCGAATAGCGCCGCAAAAACGATAATTCGCGCTCGTAATACGGCAGCAATTCTTCCATCGACGACCCCGAACCTCAATATTTCCTGCCGGACCCTGATCCACCACCGGGCGGTCCGGCCCGCTCGGCAGCTCGATTCACAGCATTCTGGCCGCGCGTGCGCGCGTGACCGAATACTGCAGCGTCGACGGCTGCAGCATCGCATCGAAACTCACCGGCTCCTCGGCCGGGTGCACGACGAGCAGCGCCTGGATCGCGAAGTAAAGCGCGTTGGTCGACTGCTCGTTCAGCTCGAACGTCACCTGCACCTGCTGCAGCCGCGGCTCGTGGCGCGCGATGGCCTGCTGGATCGACTTGCAGATGAACGCGCGGTCGTAGTGACTCGCGAGGCTCAGCCCCGCGAAATCGTTCAGCCCGTAGGTCAGCACCGACTTCTGGCATTCCGGCAGCGCGGCCAGCTCGATTTCGGTGTGCGCGATACGGGTGTTGAGGATCGCCTCGACGTCGCGGGCGACCGTGTTCTTGAGCTCGTCCAGCGACAATTGCCGCATCGCGGCCGAGGCCGGCAGATGCGGTTCGTCGTCGAACAGCTTGTCGAGAAAACTGGGTTCGAATCGTTTCATCGGCCGGCGTCCACAGCGAAAACGGCAACGGGACGCCGAGCGCCCCGTTGCCGCAAACCGACCTTAGACCGCGTAGGTCTTGTCGTTCTTCGTCAGGCTCCAGGCGCCTTGCGTGTTGCCGCCCTGGTTGCCGCCGATCTTCTGCTGGGTCTGCTTCCACTGCACGGCCGCGTACTTCAGCGAGAACGTCTCGAGCGGCAGACCTTCTTCGCGAACGCTCGGTGCGATGCTCGAGATGATCACGTACTTGAGCTTCACTTCCAGATACTGCACGCGCTTGCCTTCACCGTCCGCGCGCGAGAAATGGACCGTCACTTCATCGAACGTGGTGCCGCCCGATGCGTGCTGATACAGCAGCGGGCTCGACGAATCGATTTCCTTCGTGAAAATCATGTCGCCGTGCTCGCAGCGCGTCATCGTGTGACCGCCTGCGGTCGATGCCGTTGCCGAACGCGGCTGAACGATCGAGTGATCCCACGATTTCAGCTCGATCCAGCCTTGATGGTCCTTGTCCGCGGATTCGCCCTTCACCGCCGGACTACCAAACTGCAAGTGCATATGTAACATGGCCCTTCGACTCCCCAAAGAGGTGGTTTTAACGTCCTACCCAGGCGGCCCGCCCGGGCGATTTACTCGCTTATGAATTTGCCGGTTTGGGCAGATCAGCGACAAGTCGCAGAGAAATCGAGAGTTCGTCGAGCTGAAAGTGCGGACGCAGGAACGCGACCGAACGATACGAGCCCGGCTTGCCCGGAATCTCCGACACTTGTATGGATGCCTCGCGCAGCGGAAATTGCGCCTTCTGTTCCTGAGACGCGTTGTCGTCGAGCAGGACGTACTGCGAAATCCACCGGTTGAGGAAAGTCTCTACGTTCTGCGCCGATGCGAAGCTGCCGATCTTGTCCCGCATCATCGCCTTCAGGTAGTGCGCGACGCGCGATACCGAGAAGATGTACTGAAGCTGGGCGGACAGGACGGCGTTCGCATTCGCGCTGTCGGTGCTGTATTTTTTCGGTTTCTGCACCGATTGCGCGGCGAAGAACGCAGCGTAATCCGAGTTCTTGCAATGCACGAGCGGGATGAAGCCGAGGTCGCTCAGCTCCTTCTCGCGGCGATCGGTGATCGCGATTTCGGTCGGGCACTTCAGCGCGACTTCACCGTCGTCGGTCTTGAACGTGTGCGTCGGCAGGTCCTCGACGAGACCGCCGCCCTCGACGCCGCGGATCGCCGCGCACCAGCCGAAGTCGTCGAATGCGGCCGTCAGGCGTGCCGCGAAGGCCCACGCCGCGTTGCACCACAGGTACTTGTCGTGCTCGGTGCCGTCGACGTCCTCGACGAAGTTGAAGTTCTCCGCCGTCTGGCCGTCCTTCGGATTGAACGGCAGGCGGCCGAGGAAGCGCGGCAGCGTGAGGCCGACGTAGCGCGAGTCTTCCGAATCGCGGAACGACTTCCACTTCGCGTATTCGACGGTGTCGAACACCTTGCCGAGATCGCGCGGCTTGCCGAGGTCGGAGAACGACTCGAGGCCGAGCAGCTCGGGCGACGCCGACGCGATGAACGGCGCGTGCGCGGCCGCCGCGACGTGCGACATCTGCTCGATGAAGTACATGTCTTCCGGCTGGCGCGAGATCTCGTAATCGCCGATCAGCGCACCGAACGGCGAGCCGCCGAACGTGCCGAACTCTTCTTCGTAGACCTTCTTGAACAGCGCGCTCTGGTCGAACTCGCTCGCGCCCTTGAAGTCGCGCACGAGGTCGCGCTTCGGTGCGTGCAGCGCCTTGATCTTGATCGTCTGGCCGGTGTTGCTTTCCTTGACCAGGTAATCCATCCCGCGCCACGTGCTTTCGAGGCGCTGGAATTCCGGCGCGTGCATCACCGCGGACAGCTGCGTGGAGATCAGGCGATCGAGTTCCGCGACGCGCGCGTCGATCGTCGCCGACAGGTTGTCCGACACGATCACCGTGCCGTCGAGCACCTGGTGCACGAGTTCGCCGATCAGGTCCTTCGCACGTGCATGCTCGGAATCGGATTTCGCGACCTTGCTCTTCTCGACGATGTCGTCGAGCAGCGAAGTCCCGGCGGCGTATTCCGCGCCGCTCGCTTGGGCCGCAGCCGTTTGCTGGTTCATCTCAACACTCCGTCGTCATTCGCCGTCTTTGTCGCCGCCGGTGCCCTTCGCGAGCTCCTGCAGCTGCTGCGTGTTCTTCAGCACTTCGGACAGCAGGTCCTCGAGCTTGTCGTTGCCGGCGAGCTTGTTGCGCAGGTCGGCGAGCTTCGAGCGCGCCTCGAGCAGGCGGCGCAGCGGCTCGACCTGTTCGACGACTTCGTCCGGGCTGAAATCCGACAGCGAACGGAACTTCAGGTCGACCGCGAACTTGCCGCCTTCCGGGCTCAGGCGGTTTTCCACCTGGAACGCGGCACGCGGCTCGATCGCCTTCATCACGTCGTCGAAGTTGTCACGGTCGATGTTGACGAACTTGCGGTCGCGCAGCTTCGGCTGCTCGACTTCCGACTGGCCCGCCAGATCGCCGACGACCCCGACGACGAACGGCAGTTCCTTTACCTCGATCGCGTCGCCCTTCTCGACCTCGTAGGTCAACTGGACGCGCGGCGGCCGTATTTTCTGCAAGCTTTTCTGAATGCTTTCTTTCTTGGCCATCTCGACGGCTCCCAGGTTAGTTGTGGTTATCGCGTCAGTTGCGGTCAGTTGCGCAGTGCGCTGAACGGATCGGCGCCGCCCTTCTGCGGCGCGGTGTTGCCCGACGCCGTCGGCGTGGTGGCAGCACCGGCGGCGACCTCGGTTGCAGCGCCGGCGCCGGCCTTCGGACGGTGAATCTGGCGACGCACGACCTTGCGCGTTTGCGTCTTCTGCTCCGGCGGGAACAGCGCCGATTCGCCGAGCGTGTCGCGCAGCTGCTTCGCGAGCGCCTGCGCGTCCGACTTCGCATCGCCTGCGAGCGACGAATCCTGGCGCAGTTCGCCGAGCGACTGCGTCGCGATCCGCAGCCCCGCGACCGCGAGCACGCTCTTCGCCTGACGGTCGGTCGCATCGCGCTGCAGTGCTTCCTGCGCGGCGACGATCGCCTGGCCGTAGTGGTTCTGGGCAAACTGGATCTGCGCGATGCGCGACCACGGCTCCTCGCGCGTCGGATCCGACTTCGCGAGCTGCTGGTACAGGCCGAGCGCCTTGTCCTGGTCACCCGATTTCGCGACGGCGTCCGCATCGGCCAGCGACTTGTTGAACACCTCGGCAGACGGCGGCGCCGGCGGCTGGCTCGCACAACCGGCGATCACGCCGCAAGCCAGCACTACCCCAGAAAGTTTTGCGAAGAGACGGTCTTTCATCGTTATATCCACCGGCGCGTGAGTATTAAAATCGTTGAGAATCTGGTTCTTTTGCTTTGCAAGAAGCGCGCGGGTATAGTACCGATCAATTTTTCATAATTCAATCGCTGCGTGCAGAGTAATTCCTTTTAAAATCGTGCGCCACCCCCTCGAAACGCCTCTGGCAGCGGCTCGCCGACGGCTTTCGCATCGACCGGAATGCGCAAGTTTTACTTGGCCTGCAACGCTTTGCGCGAACGACGGAAAAAATTTCCGAATGCACGCTGCCGGGCGCGTGTGCTTAATAGTTGAACGGCCGATACGCCGGGGATTCGCGGCGAACGCGGAAATACCCGGCAGTTTTGACAGGGGAGTTAAAGGCGGCACGCCGGAAACACGATGAGATCGTCCATGATTCGCTATGCGCTGCCGCTGATTGCCTGCGCGCTCCTGGCCGGATGCGCGGCCGCCCCGCTGCTCGGCTCCGCCGCGAGCGCCGTCATGCAGGCCGCCGGCGTCGGCAAGCCCGACGTGCCGGATGCCCAGAAACCGCCGCGCAACATCGGGCTCACGCTCGCCGCCGCGCCGAACCTCAATGCCGCGAACGATCACAAGCCGCTCGCGTTAGTGGTCAGGCTCTACGCGCTGAAGGATCCGACTTCGTTCCAGCAAGCGCCGTTCGATGCATTCACCGATCCGACCAAGGAAAAGGCCGCGCTGGGCGCCGATCTGCTGAACGTGCGTGAAATCACGCTGATTCCGGGCCAGCGCTATACGGCAACCGAAAAGCTGTCGCGCGAAGCGCAGGCATTCGGCATCGTCGCGCTGTTCCGCGATCCCGCAATCCAGCGATGGAAACTGACGTTCGACCCGGCAAAGTCGGAGAAATCCGGCATAATCATCGGCCTGCATAATTGCGCGATGACGGTCACCGACGGCTCTGTCATCGCACCGCAACAGGGTGCGCCTTCGCAACCGCTGAATTTGCTTTCGTCGGTGACCTGCGGTTAAACATGACGCACGAATGTCATTTAACAAGAGTTAACAAAATGGCGATTAATTCGGGCACGAACAAATCGATTACATCGCAACGCGACATTAACCGGATTTGACATGAGTTATTCGGCCAAGGTGCTGTGGGGGGAAGGGCTGTTCCTCCGGCCTCAACACTTTCAGCGGCAGGACGCGTACCACGAGGCGCGCCTGTTCGAATCCATCCAGGCGATCCAGCCGTACAACTGGGGCGTGCGCTCGGTGCGCATCGACCGCGATGCGCTCGGCAGCAACGTGCTGCGCGTGGCCGAGCTCGCGCTCGTGTTTCCGGACGGCGCGCTTTACGCCGCGCCGCAGGCCGACGACCTGCCGCCGCCGATCGCGCTCGACACGCTGCCCGACGGCATCAACGAATTCGTGTTCTACCTCGCGCTGCACCCGCTGCGCGAGAACGGCACCAACTACAGCGACGATCCGGCCGCCGGCTTCATGACGCGTTTCGTCAGCGAGCAGACGAGCGTCGCCGACAACTTCACCGACGCCGCCGAAGCCGACATCACGTTCCTGAAGACGCAGGTCAAGCTGATCGCGCACAGCGAGCCGCGCGACCAGCTGCTGTCGGTGCCGCTCGTGCGCGTGCGCCGCACCGCGACGTCCGGCTTCGAGATGGACGACAACTTCGTGCCGCCGTGCCTCGCGATCGACGCGTCGCCGATCCTGCACCAACGGCTGCGCCAGCTCGTCGACGCGCTGCAGGCGAAGGTGAACGCGCTGTACGGTTTTCACCGCGAACCGTCGAAGAACATCATCGAATTCCGCTCGGGCGACATCGCGTCGTTCTGGCTGCTGCACACGGCGAACGCCGCGTTCGCGACGCTCGCGCACCTGCACCAGCACGCGGCGCTGCATCCGGAGCGGCTGTTCCAGGAACTGCTGCGCCTCGCGGGGCAGCTGATGACGTTTTCGAAGGGCTACACGCTCGCCGACCTGCCCGTGTATCGCCATGACGATCCGGGCCCGAGCTTCGCGCGTCTCGACCTGATGCTGCGCGAGCTGCTCGACACCGTGATCTCGACGCGCTACTTCGCGATCACGCTCGACGAGGTGCGTCCGTCGTTCCACCTCGGCCGCCTCGATTCGGGCAAGATCGACGACAAGACCGAGTTCTATCTCGCGGTGTCAGCGGACATGCCGAACGTCGAGCTCATCGATGCGGTGCCGGCGCGCTTCAAGGTCGGCGCGCCCGACGACGTCGACAAGCTCGTGCTGTCGGCAATGCCCGGCGTGCGGCTGTCGTACATGCCGCAGGTGCCGCCCGCGATTCCGGTGCGGCCCGGTGCATGCTATTTCCAGCTCGACTCGCGCGGCGCGTTGTACGAGCGCATGCTGCAGGCCCAGTCCGCGATGATCTACGCGCCGACTGGCATCAATGACCTGAAATTCGAACTGATCGCGGTCACATCATGAGCTACGCGCCTTCCCTGTTCGGCGACAACGCGCCGGCCCCGCTGCATACCCCGGCGTCGACCGACGCCGCGTTCCAGGCCCGTTCGCTGCTCGACCTGCTGTACGACGGGTTCTTCATGCTGTTCCTGCTCAAGAACGGCCGCGAGCCGGACAGCGCGAGCGAGTTCAGCACGAAGATCCAGGAGTTTCTGGCGGATTTCGAGCGTGGCGCGAAGAAGCTGAACATCCCGGCCGAGGACGTGTATGGCGCGAAGTTCGCGTATTGCGCGGCGGTCGATGAAATGGTGCTGTCGTCGCAGTTCAAGATCCGCACCGACTGGGAACGCCGGCCGCTGCAGCTCGTGCTGTTCGGCGAGCAGCTCGCGGGGGAGAAGTTCTTTCAGTATCTCGAGGAATGTCGCGCGCAAGGCGCGGCGCGGTTGCAGTCGCTCGAGGTGTTTCATATGTGCCTGCTGCTCGGGTTCCAGGGCAAGTATCTGCTCGAGGGGCCGGAGAAGCTCGCTTACCTCACCGCGCGGCTGGGGGATGAAATCGCGCATATGAAGGGCAAGCGGGCGGCGTTTGCGCCGCATTGGCCGCTGCCGGATCAGATCGCGCATCGGCTGAAGCGGGAGGTGCCGGTTTGGGCGATCGGGGCGGTGTTTGCGCTGGTGGCCCTGCTCGGGTATCTCGGGCTCAATACCTATCTCAAGGACAAGACGCTGCAGGCGTTGGCGCCTTACTCGCAGGTGATCAAGGTCGGGCCGGAGTCGGCGAATTTGACGATTTCGTTGCCTTGAGGGGCAGGCTTCGTTCGGATGTTGACGCTTCGTGAAGAAAGGACCGCTCGGCGGTCCTTTTTTACTGTGGTGCGTGGGGCGCGTCGTCGTGCGTCGTGCGTCGTGCGTCGTGCGTCGTGCGTCGTGCGTCGTGCGTCGTGCGTCGTCAGAGCAGAATGAATTCCTCGTTGTCGACGTAGAACACGAACGCGTCGAACAATTGCGCGACGCTCGGTTCGTCGACCTGGTCATGCGCGTTGATCACGATGTCCTCGATCGTCGCGCTATTCAGCGTGACGCGCCAGCCGGGTTGCGGTGCGGTAGCGGGCGGCGTGGTGGCTTCGGGGTCGTTGGCGTCTTCGGTGAATGCGCCCTCTGTATCGAGCGTCCAGGGCATCGGCGGCAGGCAGAGCCAACCGGAGAAATCGCCGGGGCGTTCGAGAATGTGTTTCAGCGACGCGGTGGTCGTGACGGTGGTCGACATGGGTAGTGCGGTGGTAACTGGACTGGAGTCAATACGCCCGAGCCAAGATGCGACGGTTGCACAAGTGTGTCTGCGCAGCGGCGCTCGTGTCGAGCAAGGCGTGATTATGCCAAGTTCGTAAGCGCGAGGTCGGCTCGCAACCCGCGCCGACAGCAAGCGATTGAACTCGTCCCACTCGTATTCCTGCTCCCCCGCCGGCGTGCGCTTGCGCACCAGATTCCCGCGCGCGTCGTACTC
>NZ_JTAN02000021.1 GCF_000949135.2 Burkholderia sp. USMB20
GTGCGACCGGATTCTCGTGCTGTCGTCGAACCCGGGCCGCGTGATCGCCGAGATCAAGGTGCCGTTCAAGCATCCGCGCAACCGGCTGGATCCGGATTTCCGCAAGCTGGTCGACGACATCTACGCGAAGATGACGGCCCGTCAGACCGGCGAGGCGACGAAGAAGGGGCTCGAGCTCGGCAGCTGGATGCCGCGCGTGTCGACCAACCTGATGGCCGGCCTGATCGAGACGCTCGCGATGGCACCGTACCACGGCCGCGCGGACATGCCGGAAATCGCGCGCACGCTGCATCTGGAAGTGGACGAACTGTTTCCGATCGCCGAAGTGCTGCAGTACCTCGGCTTCGCCGACGTGCGCGAAGGCGACGTGTTCCTGACGCCGCCCGCGCGCGTGTTCGCGGAGTTCGGCACGCAGGAGCGCAAGCTGATGTTCGCGGATCACCTGCTGAAGCACGTGCCGCTCGCCGCGCGGATCCGGAAGGTGCTGAACGAACGCCCGGGGCATCGTGCGCCGCGCGTGCGTTTCGAGCAGGAGCTGGAGGATTTCCTGTCGGACGAGGCGGCCGAGGAAACGCTCGATGCGGTGATCGACTGGGGGCGTTACGGCGAAGTCTTTTCGTACAACGACAAGACGGAAGTGTTCAGTCTCGAGGACGTGGAGAGCTGACGTCCGCGCCCGAATGACGCGCGACCGTCATTCGGGCAAATCCCGCTGATTCGCGTCCTGCTCGCTGCCGCCCGTACTGAGCCGCTCGATCTTTTCCATCCGCTGCCGCGCCAGCTCGGGAAGCCGGTTCGTCACGCCGATCACCAGTGCTTCGGCGAGCGCCAGCGCCGGCACGTTGGTCTGCAGCATCGCGAACGGGCGCCCCTGGATCCGCAGCACGATCTCGGCGAACGCGCTGATCGGCGAGCGCCATTCGTCGGTGATCAGCAGCACCCGCGCGCCGAGCTGGTGCGCGGCCTGCGCGAACCGGATGCTGTCTTTCTGATAGCGGCGAAAATCGAAAATGACCAGCACGTCGCCGGGCCCCATGTCGGTCAGCGACACCGACGAGAGATTCAGGTTCGGCTCGACGTACTGCACATGCGGGCGCGCATACGCGAGCGTGAACGAAAACAGCGACGCGAGCGGCGCGGTATAACGCCCGCCGCCGCAGAACACGCGGATTTCCGGATCGGCCAGCAGCGTCACCGCTTCGTCGAACGCCGCCGCGTCGAGTCCCTCGATCGTGGTGGCAAGCGATTGCGAGAGCCGCTGGAAGATCGCCGCATGGCTGTCGCGCATCCCTGATTCCGAGTGGAACGCGTCCATCCGCGCGAGCGGCGAATTCATCGCGGTATCGATCTCGTCGTGCAGCGCCTGCTGGAACGACGAGTAGTTCGGGAAGCCGATGCGCACGACGAAGCGGAACACGGTCGGGTCGCTGACTTCGGCTTGCTTCGCGAAGCTCGCGATCGGCCCGAGCCCGAGGCTCGGATAGCGCTCCAGCAGCGCGTGCGCGACCTTCTGTTCCGACGGCGTGAAGCTATCCATCTGGGATAGCAGCAACGCCCTGATGCTTGTCCCCATCGGGCACTCCGGCTTGTTTTTATCTGAATGAATGACAAATGGCAGGCATGCGTCTGCCGGCGACGCCGTGCATGTTAGCCGATCGCCGCGCCGCGGACCGTGTGAGGCCACAGATTAGAGGGGCGCATCATTCGGGTCGTCAATCGGCTGATTATGTAATGTATTAAACATTATCGATCGGAACCTTTCCATAAATTCATCGGGAATTCAGTAATTACCCTAGGTTTTGACATGAAAATGCCGATGCTATGATCGCGGCCTCGCCGGAATGTATGGTTTATTACATGCCGGATCAGCAGCGTCGTCCGGCCTTCCGAGTCGGTTGCGCATCCCGGTATGGCCCGGTCATTCGTCTGGAGGATTCCGTCATGAGGCGGCTCGTCGTACTCACCCTGTTGTCGGCCATCAGCGCAGGCGCGCTCGCCGCTTCGGAACCCGCGGTGGAAGCGAAGAACGGCATGGTCGTGTCGTCGCAGCACTTCGCGTCGCAGATCGGCGTCGACATCCTCAAGGAAGGCGGCAACGCGGTGGACGCCGCCGTGGCGGTCGGCTACGCGCAAGCGGTGACCAATCCGTGCTGCGGCAACATCGGCGGCGGCGGCTTCATGACCCTGCACCTGGCCGACGGCCGCGACCGCTTCATCAACTTCCGCGAGACCGCGCCGGCCGCGGCGTCGGCGAACATGTATCTCGATGCGAACGGCAACGTCATTCCGGACGACAGCCTGTACGGCTATCGCGCGGTCGGCGTGCCGGGCACGGTCGCGGGCCTCGACCTCGCGCAGCGCAAGTACGGCAAGCTGACGCGCAGGCAGGTGATGGCGCCGGCGATCCGGCTTGCGCGCGACGGCTTCGTGCTGACACGCGGCGATACGGACATTCTCGACACGACGATCGAGCGCTTCAGGAAGGACCCGGAAGCCGCGCGCATCTTCCTGCGCCCGGGCGGCACGCCGCTGCAGCCGGGCGACCGCCTGGTGCAGAAGGACCTGGCACGCACGCTCGAGCGCATCGCGGAGCAGGGCCCCGACGCGTTCTATCACGGCGAGATTCCGAAGATCGTCGAAGCCGCGGCGAAGCGCGGCGGCGGGGTGATCACGGCGGCCGATTTCGCGTCGTATCGCGCGCAGGACATGGCGCCGCTGACCTGCACGTATCGCGGCTACGAGTTCGTGTCGGCGCCGCCGCCGAGCTCGGGCGGCGTGACGATGTGCGAGACGCTGAACGTGCTCGAAGGGTATGACCTGCGCAAATTCGGCTACCAGTCGGCATCGGTGGTCCACTACATGACCGAGGCGATGCGCCACGCGTACGAGGATCGCAACACGCTGCTGGGCGACCCGAACTTCATCGACAATCCGGTCGCGAAGCTGACGAGCAAGCAGTATGCGGCCGAGATCCGCAAGCAGATCGGCGGCGACATGGCGACGGCATCGATCGACGTGCAGCCGGGTGTCGGCGTGCACGAGAAGCCGGAGACGACCCACTACTCGATCATCGACCGCGACGGTAACGCGGTGTCGACCACGTACACCGTCAACGGCCGCTTCGGCGCCGTGGTGATCGCGCCGGGCACGGGCTTCTTCCTGAACGACGAGATGGACGACTTCACGGTCAAGGTCGGCGCGCAGAACCTGTTCGGCCTCGTGCAGGGCACGCGCAACTCGATCGCACCGGGCAAGCGCCCGCTGTCGTCGATGGCGCCGACGATCGTGAAGAAGGACGGCAAGGTGTTCATGGTGGTCGGCTCGCCGGGCGGCTCGCGCATCATCACGATCACGCTGCAGACCGTGCTGAACGTGATCGACTACGGGATGACGCCGCAGGATGCGGTCGGTGCGCCGCGCATCCATCATCAATGGCTGCCGGATCAGGTCTATTACGAGACCCGCGGCCTGTCGCCCGACACGCTCGCGATCCTGCGCAACATGGGCTACAAGATGGTCGAGCAGACGCCGTGGGGCGCCGCCGAGCTGATCATGGTCGGCCTGCCCGGCACCGAGGCGGTGAGCCATCAGAGTTCCGGCAACGATTCGTCGGTGTCGGGCAACGTGCGCGTCGGCTACATCTACGGCGTCAACGATCCGCGCCGCCCGGCCGGTTCGGCAATCGGCTACTGACCTGAGCTGATTTGATTTGATCTGATTGCACCAGGCTGAACGGTTGCCCCGGCGTTCGCCATCGCGCGAGTGCCGGGGCAGCGACAGCGCGTCCGTTCGCGGACGTCCGCAGTATCGGGCGGGGCGGGTGCCCGGAATGCCGGGCCCGACCGACCCGCAATGCGCGCCGTGGCACGGCACTGACGCGCGCATTTTTTTCATTCCTGCTCCGTGCGTCGAGTTCCGTTATGAACAAACGAATGTCTGCGGCAGTCTGGATCCTGCTCGCGATGGCGGCCGGCATCTTCATCGGCTACATGATCTATACGCAGTTTCCGGACAAGCAGTCCGCGACCGAGATCGCCGGCTACATCTCCCTCGTGTCCGACGTGTTCCTGCGGTTGATCAAGATGGTGATCGGCCCGCTGGTGTTCTCGACGCTCGTCGTCGGCATCGCGCACATGGGCGACGCTTCGTCGGTGGGACGCGTGTTCGTGAAGGCGTTCGGCTGGTTCGTCACCGCGTCGCTGATCTCGCTGCTGCTCGGGCTGCTGATGGCGAACCTGCTGCGCCCGGGCGAGAACCTCGGCCTGCCGCTGCCGGATATCGGCGCATCCGCGCATCTCGCGACCTCCAAGTTCACGCTGAAGGATTTCGTCAGCCACATGGTGCCGAAGTCGATCGCCGAGGCGATGGCGAACAACGAGATCCTGCAGATCGTCGTGTTCTCGATGTTCTTCGGCGTCGCGCTGTCGGCGCTCGGCGAGCGCGGCAAGATCCTCGTCGCCGCGATCGACCAGCTGGCGCACGTGATGCTGAAGATCACCGGCTACGTGATGAAGCTCGCGCCGCTCGCGGTGCTGGCGGCGATGGCCGCGACCGTTGCGGTCAACGGGCTGTCGGTGTTGTTGAAGTTCGCGGTGTTCATGGGCGACTTCTACGTGAGCCTGTTCCTGCTGTGGAGCACGCTCGTGATCGCCGGCCTGCTGTTCCTCGGGCCGCGCGTGTTCAAGCTGCTGGTGCTGATCAAGGAAGCGTTCATGCTGTCGTTCGCGACGGCGAGCTCCGAAGCCGCGTATCCGAAGATCCTCGACGCGCTCGACCGCTTCGGCGTGAAGCGCAAGATCTCGAGCTTCGTGATGCCGATGGGTTATTCGTTCAACCTCGACGGCTCGATGATGTACTGCACGTTCGCGTCGCTGTTCATCGCGCAGGCGTACAACATTCACCTGTCGCTCGGCACGCAGGTCACGATGCTGCTGGTCCTGATGCTGACGTCGAAGGGGATGGCCGGCGTGCCGCGCGCATCGCTCGTCGTGATCGCGGCGACACTGCACCAGTTCGACATCCCGGAAGCGGGGCTGCTGCTGATTCTCGGCGTCGACACGTTCCTCGACATGGGGCGCTCGGCCACCAATGCGGTCGGCAATTCGATCGCGAGCGCGGTGGTCGCGAAGTGGGAGGGCGAGCTGATGTCGGAGTCCGAAGCACAAGCGCATGCCGCGCATCTCGACGCGGAACTGGAACGGCAGAACCGCGATCCGGCCTATGGTGCCGGTCAGGCGACGTCAGTTTAAGCGGCACACGCCTCGTCGATGCACGCCGCCAGCACCATCGCGGCGGCGTTGCCCGGCGCCGAGCCGAGCAGTTGCGGCGCGTAGACGCTGTCGCCGCGCGCGATCGGCCGCCCCGACAGCGCGCAGACGCCGCGCTTGCGCGTCGTGAACAACCGCCACTTCTGGTAGCCGTAATGGCCGGTGCACGCGTCGCACCACGAAATCATCACGGTGTCGGCCGTGGGCCGCTCGAGCACGCTGATCGACGGCTGGCTCGTCGCATCCCACGACGGCAGGCGATCGCGCGTGATGCTGCGCCGTCGCGGGGCCGCCCATGAAACGGACGGCATGTCGAAGCTGCCGATCGCGGCGACGGTCCTGAGCCAGGCAACTGCACTGTTGCTCATCTTTGCTTTCCTCGAAACGTTGGGCGACGCCGCGAAACGCGGCGTCACGACAGGCGGATGCGCGGCTGCACGCAGCCGTTGATCCGTTCGGCGAGCCACAGCAGCGTCGCCTTGGAGAATCCGTGCAGCGCCTGCTGGTGGCGCCGGTACAGCATCAGGTGGCTGAATTGCGCGAAACGCCCCTGGATGAAGCCGCCGCGGAAGAACCCGAATTGGCCGAGCGTGCCGAACGCGTCGTAGTCGCTGATCGACACGAGCGCGCCGAAATCGTGGAACGCGAACGGCGGCAGCGGCTTGCCGTCGAGCCAGGCGGGCAGGTGCTTCGCGAGATGTTCGGCCTGCTGGGTCGCCACCTGCGCGGTGGGCGGCAGCGGCCGTTCGTGGCCGTCGGGCTGCAGGCTCGCGCAATCGCCGATCGCGAACACGTGCTCGTCGGCCGTGGCCTGCAGCGTGGGCCCGACCAGGATCTGGTTCGCGCGGTTCGTGTCGAGCCCGCCGAGTGCCTGCATGAAATCGGGCGCCTTCACACCCGCCGCCCACACCATCAGATCCGCTTCGGCGAACGAACCGTCGCCGTAGTGGAAGCCGTTCGCATCGGCCGCCGTCACGCGCGTGGACGTCAGCACGTGAAAGCCGATCTGCTCGAGCCGTCGCTGCGCCGACGCGGAAATCCGCGGCGGAAATGCGGCGAGGATGCGCGGGCCGCTTTCGAGCAGCGTGAGCCGCAGCCGCTCGCGCACCGTCGCGTCGCCATACGCCTGCGCCACTTCCAGCAGCCGGCTTAGTTCCGCCGCCAGCTCCACGCCCGTCGCGCCCGCGCCGACGATCGCGACGCGAAACGGTTCGTCGCGCGCGATGCTGCGGAACACGCGCATCCGCAGCGCTTCGTTGAAGGTTTCGGCCTGCCGCTGGCTGTCGATGAAGAAGCAGTGCTCGCGCACGCCCGGCACGCCGAAATCGTTGGCCTGGCTGCCGAGCGCGAGGATCAGCACGTCGTATTCGAGTTCGCGCGCGTCGATCACGCGTTCGCCGTCCTGCGAGCGAATCTCGCCGAGCTGCACGCGACGGCGCGCGCGATCGAGCCCCGTCAATTCGCCGGGCTGGTACGTGTAGCCGTGATCGCGCGCATGGGCGAGAAAGATCACCTGCTGTTGCTGCACGTCGCGCGTACCGGCCGCGATCGTGTGCAGCATCGGCTTCCAGACATGGGTCGGGCTGCGGTCGACCACGGTGACCTGGGCGCGCCCGGTGCGGCCGGTGCGGCCGAGACGTTCGCCGAGGCGGGTTGCGAGCTGCAATCCGGCGATGCCGCCACCGACGATCACGATGCGAGTAGGGGTTGTCATGAATAAATCATCACGTGATGAATAAGGTATGATCCTAGCGCTTCCCGGCTTCGCGTGTCAACGGAGCGGGCAGGCAACCCGGTTCCGCGGACGCGAACCGGGGCCCGGACACGGGCATTCGATTCATTCAACGGGAGCAGGAAAACGTGGCTGAAGTCACTGAGCGCGCGCCGTCGAAGCGGCGTACGCGCGGGCGGCCGCTGGCGGAGGCGTCCGTCGGACCGGACGTGATATTGCGGGCCGCGCGCCGCACGTTCGCGAAGCGCGGCTACGACGCGACGAGCGTGCGCGAGGTCGCGCGCGAGCTGGGCATCGACGCGGCGCTGATCGCCCATCATTTCGGCACGAAGGAGACGTTGTGGCTGGCTGTCGTCGAGCAGATCGTCGACCTGGCCGAGCCGCTGTTCGACGCGTTGCGCGCGCTGCGCACGTCGTCACTGCCGCATCGCGAGCGCGTGCGGCGCGCGATCGAGCTGTGCGTCGATCACGAGTTCGCGGAGCCGGACATCGGCATGTTCTTCTCGACGGCAGCGACCGAGGAGGGCGGGCGGCTCGACTGCCTGCAGCAGCGGATCGTGCGCCCGTATCACGACGCGATGTTTCCGCTGCTGGCCGACGCGGTCGAGGCCGGCGAGATCCGCCCGGTCGATCCGAACGTGCTGTTCTTCATGATCGCGAGCGCGGTCGGCACGACGGTGTCGTACAGCCACATGATGCTGGAGTTCACGTCGCTGCCCACGCGGCAGGAGGCGTTCCGGCAGGCCGTGCTCGACGTCGCGCTCGGCATCCTGAGCGTCTGAGCGCCGCGCGCGACGCGAAGCCGTCCGGCGCGCCGGCGCGATTGACCTTACGCCGGGCAGGGCCCGGACTGCCATTGCTACCAACCGTCAACGTTTGGGCAGACTGGCGCCCTCGCGGGCACGGCGATCGCGGTGAGCGGCGGGGCGGGCGAGTCGGGTGACGCGGGACGCCGGCGCGGCATCGTGCATCGTGCCGGCCGCCGCGCATGCGTCAGTCGAGATCGGGCGGCGTGTCACCGAGCCAGCGCCGTGCGCCCGGCCCGTTGCGTCCCGCGCGGTCCTCGGGGTTGGTCAGCTTGCAGCGCTTCAGCGACAGGCAGCCGCAACCAATGCACTCGTCGAGATTGATGTAGAGCCGCTGCAGTTCCTCGATCCGGTTCGCGACGCGCTGTTTCCAGCCGCGCGACAGCCGCTGCCAGTCCTTGTTGGTCGGCGCGGTGTCTTCCGGCAGGCTCACGAGCTGTTCGGCGATCTCGTCGAGCGAATAGCCGATCTTCTGCGCGAACACGATGAACGCGATCAGCCGCAGCACCGCGCGCGAATAGTGGCGATGGCTCGAGCCGTTGCGGTGCGACTTGATGAGCCCGCGTGTCTCGTAGAAACGCAGCGTCGATGCCGGCACGCCGCTGCGCGCGGCCACTTCGCGGATCGACATCAGCGGCCATTGCGGGATTTCGTCGATACCCATGACGCCCTCCGGGAAAGCTTGACTTGAAGTTAACTTCAACTTTTATGCTACGCGGCAGTTTAACCCGTCGCGAGGCATCATGCTCTCCTTATCCCTACGCAGGACCTCGCCTTTGGGCGCGGCCTGCGCACTGCTGCTGGCGTTGTCGGGCTGTCACGACGGCAAAGGCGAAACGGCGGCCCAGCCGCTTCCCGAAGTCGGCGTGACGACCGTCGCGCCGCGCACGATCCGCCTCGCGGACGAATTCAACGGACGCGTCGAAGCAGTCGACGCGGTCGAGCTGCGGCCGCGCGTGAGCGGCTATCTGCAGCGCATCGCGTACAAGGAGGGCGACCTCGTCGCGCAGGGCGCGGTGCTGTTCGAGATCGATCCGCGTCCGTACCGGATCGCGCTCGACCGCGCGAACGCACAGCAGCAGCGGGCGCGCGCGGCCGCGAGCCTCGCCGATGTGCAGCTCAAGCGCGTGCGGACACTGATCGATGCGCATGCAACTTCCCAGGAGGAACTCGACAACGCGCGCGCGACCGCCGAGCAGGCGCGCGCCGACCTGCGGGCGGCCGACGCGGCCGTCGCCGACGCGAAGCTCAATCTCGGTTTCACCGAGGTGCGTGCGCCGATCGCGGGGCGCGTCGGCCGCGCGATCGCGACCGCCGGCAACCTCGCGCGTGCGGACGACACGCTGCTCACGACCGTCGTGTCGCAAGACCCCGTCTACGTGTATTTCGACTGCGACGAGCAGAGCTACCTGCGCTACAACGCGCGGCGCGCCGACCCGAAGCATCGCGCGATCGGTGCCGATCCGGTACGCGTGGGTCTCGCGAACGAGACGGGTTTCCCGCACGCGGGCACCGTCGATTTTCTCGACAACCGGCTCGATCCGCAAACCGGCACGATCCGTGCGCGCGTGCGGCTGCCGAACGCGGACCACACGTTCACGCCCGGCCTCTATGCGCGCGTCCAGCTCGTCAGCGGTCGCGACCAGGATGCGCTGCTCGTCGACGACAAGGCGGTGCTCACCGACCAGGACCGCAAGTACGTGTACGTGATCGGCGCCGGCGACAAGGCGCTGCGTCGCGACGTCACGATCGGCCGTGCGCTGGACGGCGAGCGGATCGTCGAGAAGGGGCTGGAGCCGGGCGATCGCGTGGTCGTCGACGGCGTGCAGCGGATCTACTATCCGGGTGCGCAGGTGAAGCCGAAGGTGCTGCCTGCCCGCGCGGATGCGGACACCGGCACCGGCCCGGGCAGCGGCACGCAGGCCGTGGCGGTGGCCGTGGCCGACGCCGGCGCGCCGGCCGCGCGGTAACGGGAGGCCCGCAATGGATTTCTCCCGCTTCTTCATCGACCGGCCGATTTTCGCGGTCGTGCTGTCGATCGTCATCTTCGCGATCGGCCTGATCTCGATCCCGATGCTGCCGGCCGGCGAATATCCGGAAGTCGTGCCGCCGAGCGTCGTCGTGCGCGCGACGTACCCGGGCGCGAACCCGAAGGAAATCGCCGAATCGGTCGCCGAACCGCTGGAAGAGGCGATCAACGGCGTCGAAGGCATCATGTACATGAAGTCGGTCGCCGGTTCGGACGGCAGCCTGCAGGTCGTCGTCACGTTCCTGCAGGGCGTCGATCCCGATACGGCCGCCGTGCGCGTGCAGAACCGCGTGAGCCAGGCGTTGTCGCGCCTGCCGGACGAGGTGCGCCAGTACGGCGTGACCACGCAGAAGCAGTCGCCGACGCCGCTGATGTACGTGAGTCTCTATTCGCCGGACAACAGCCGCGATTCGCTGTACCTGCGCAACTACCTGACGCTGCACGTGAAGGACGAGCTGTCGCGCCTGACCGGCATCGGCGACGTCGGCGTGTACGGCTCAGGCGACTACGCGATGCGGCTCTGGCTCGACCCGAACCGGCTGGCGTCGCGCGGGCTGACCGCGAGCGACGTGATCGCCGCGGTGCGCGAGCAGAACGTGCAGGTGTCGGCCGGCCAGCTCGGCGCGGAGCCGACGCCGAAGAAAAACGACTTCCTCGTGTCGATCAACGTGCGCGGCCGGCTGCGCACCGTGCAGGAATTCGGCGACATCGTGCTGCGCAACGGCGACGACGGCCAGGTCGTGAAGCTGTCCGACGTCGCGCGCATCGAGCTCGGCGCGGGCGACTATACGCTGCGCTCGTACTTCAACGACAAGCACTCGGCCGTGGTCGGCATTTTCCTGTCGCCTGGCGCGAACGCGCTTGACGTCGCGAAGGCGGTGTATGCGAAGCTCGACGAACTGTCGAAACGTTTCCCGCCGGGCGTCGCCTATCGTCCGGTGTGGGATCCGACCGTGTTCGTGCGCGAATCGATCCGCGCGGTGCAGCACACGCTGATCGAGGCCGTCGTGCTGGTCGTGCTCGTCGTGATCCTGTTCCTGCAGACCTGGCGCGCGTCGATCATTCCGCTCGTCGCGGTGCCCGTGTCGGTGGTCGGCACGTTCGCGTGGCTCTACCTGCTCGGCTATTCGATCAACACGCTGACGCTGTTCGGGCTCGTGCTCGCGATCGGGATCGTCGTCGACGATGCGATCGTGGTGGTCGAGAACGTCGAGCGCAACATCGCACAGGGTTTGAGCCCGCGCGACGCCGCGCACCAGGCGATGCGCGAGGTGTCGGGGCCGATCGTCGCGATCGCGCTCGTGCTGTGCGCGGTGTTCGTGCCGATGGCGTTCATGTCGGGTGTGACGGGCCAGTTCTACAGGCAGTTCGCGGTGACGATCGCGATCTCGACGGTGATCTCCGCGGTCAACTCGCTGACGCTGTCGCCCGCGCTCGCCGCGAAACTGCTGCGTCCGCACGGCGCGCCGAAGGATGCGTTGACCCGCGTGCTCGACCGCGCATTCGGCTGGCTGTTTCATCCGTTCAACCGCTTCTTCGAGCGCAGCTCCGATCGCTATCACGGCGTGGTCGCGCGCACGCTGAAGCGGCGCGGCGCCGTGTTCGCGGTCTACGCGGCCTTGCTCGCCGCGACCGCGCTGCTGTTCAACGCGGTGCCGGGCGGCTTCATCCCCGTGCAGGACAAGTTGTACCTGTTCGCCGGCGCGAAGCTGCCGGAGGGCGCGTCGCTCGCCCGCACCAGCGCGGTCACCGAGCAGATGACGAAGATCGCGCTCGGAACCGACGGCGTCGAGATGGTGCCGGCGTTCGCCGGGCTGAACGCGCTGCAAGGCGTGAACACGCCGAACATCACGAACTCGTACGTGATCCTGAAGCCGTTCGACCAGCGTCACCGCAGCGCCGCGCAGATCAACGCGGACCTGAACGCACGCTTCGCGGCGATCGGCGGCGGCATCACCTATGCGCTGATGCCGCCGCCGATCCAGGGCCTCGGCAACGGTTCGGGCTACTCGCTTTACCTCGAGGATCGCGGCGGGCTCGGCTACGGTGAATTGCAGAAGGCGCTGACGGCGTTCCAGGCCGCGGTCGCAAAAACGCCGGGGATGAGTTATCCCGTCAGCTCGTACCAGGCGAACATCCCGCAGCTGGAAGTGAAGGTCGACCGGCTGAAGGCGAAGGCGCAAGGCGTCGCGCTCACCGACCTGTTCAACACGCTGCAGGTCTATCTCGGCTCGATGTACGTGAACGACTTCAACGCGTTCGGCCGCGTGTACCGCGTGATGGCGCAGGCCGATGCCGGTCACCGGCAGACGGCCGCGGACATCGCGAACCTGCGCACGCGCAACGCGAAAGGCGAGATGGTGCCGATCGGCTCGATGGTGACGGTCGCGCCCGCGTATGGGCCGGACCCGGTCGTCCGCTACAACGGCTATCCGGCGGCGGACCTGATCGGCGACGCCGATCCGAAGGCGATGTCGTCGTCGCAGGCGATCGCGAAGCTGCAGCAGATCGCGAAGGACGTTCTGCCGCCGGGCATCACGCTCGAATGGACCGATCTCAGCTACCAGGAGGTCACGCAGAGCAACGCGGCGATCGTCGTGTTCCCGCTCGCGGTGATGCTCGTGTTCCTGGTGCTCGCGTCGCTGTACGAGAGCTGGACGCTGCCGCTTGCGGTGATCCTGATCGTGCCGGTGTGCATGTGCGCGGCGCTGTTCGGCGTGTGGCTGTCCGGCGGCGACAACAACGTGTTCGTGCAGGTCGGTCTCGTCGTGCTGATGGGGCTCGCGTGCAAGAACGCGATCCTGATCGTCGAGTTCGCGCGCGAACTCGAAATCCAGGGCAAGGGTGCGATCGCAGCGGCGCTCGAGGCATGCAGGCTGCGGCTGCGCCCGATCGTGATGACGTCGGTCGCGTTCATCGCGGGCTCGGTGCCGCTCCTGATCGGCGGCGGCGCGGGCAGCGAAGTGCGGGCGGCTACCGGCGTCACGGTGTTCGCGGGGATGCTCGGCGTCACGTTGTTCGGGCTGTTCCTCACGCCCGTGTTCTACGTGGCGATCCGCAAGCTCGCGCGCGGCACGCCGGCCGTGTGGAGCGAACAGCACGGCACCCTCGAAGGAGAAAACCGATGAGCGCCGCATTCCGTCTTTCCGCGCTCGCGCTGTCGATGACGCTCGCCGCGTGCGCGGTCGGCCCCGATTTCAAGCGGCCCGCTACGGCGAGCGCCGCGCGCTTCGCGCGCGACGCGCATCCGGCCACGCACGACGCGTCGCCGCCCGATGCGTCGGCCGCTGCCGATGCCGCGTTCTGGCGCGGCTTCGGCGATCCGGCGCTCACGCAGCTGATCGATGCGGCGCTCGCCGCGAACCAGGACCTGCAGGTCGCCGTATCGCGCTACGACGCATCGAACGCGCTGCTGTCGCAGGCCGCGTTCGACCGCTATCCGACGATTACCGCGAGCGGCCGGATCGGCCATCAGCTGACGAGCAGGGACCAGGCGTTCGGCGCGCCGCGCAGCCAGCGCGATACGCCGATCTCCAGTGTCGGGATCAATGCGGCGTGGGAACTCGACCTGTTCGGCCGCGTGCGCCGCTCGATCGAGTCGCAGCGGGCGGAAACGGCTGCGAGTGCGGCCGACGTGCGCGCGGTGCGTGTCGCGATCGCGGGCGAGGTCGCGAGCACGTACGTGGATCTGCGCGGCTCGCAGGAGCGGCTGCGGATCGCACGCGAGAACGCCGACAACCAGAAGCAGACGCTCGCGCTGATCAATGCGCGCGTCGGCGCGGGACGTGGCTCCGAACTCGATGCGGCGCGGGCGCGCGCGCAGTACGAATCGACGACGTCGCGGATCGCCGTGTACGAAGCGGCGATCGGCGTCGACGAGCATCGGCTCGCGGTGTTGACCGGGCAGACGCCGGATGCGCTGATCGGCCGGTTCGACATCCCGAACGCTGCCGCATCGAAAGGCGTGCCGGTACCGCTGCCGGCGCTTGCCGCCGACATCGATCCCGGCACGCCGGGCGACCTGCTGCGCCGCCGCCCCGATGTCGCTGCCGCCGAAGCACGACTGCACGCGGCGACCGCGCGCGTCGGCGTCGCGACAGCCGACCTGTTTCCGCGCTTCACGCTGTCGGGGCTGCTCGGCAGCGCGACGAGCAGCTACGGATTCGTCCGTGCGGGCAGCGATACGAACCTGATCGCGCTCGGCATCGACTGGTCGTTCCTCGATGTCGGCCGCGTGCGCGCGCGGATCGCGGCGAGCGACGCGGACGCGGCCGGCCAGCTCGCGCAGTACCGGCAGACCGTGCTCGGCGTGCTGGAGGAAACGGAGAATGCGCTGCTGCGTGTCGCCCGCACGCGGGAGGAGACCGCGCACCTCGTGCGCGCGGCGGACGACAGCGCTCGCGCGGCACAGCTTGCGCAGACGCGCTTCTCGGCCGGTGCGATCGACTACTACGAAGTGCTCGACGCGCAACGGACGCTGCTGCAGGCGCAGGACGCGGCGGCCGACGGGCGGATGCGCAGCGCGGCATCGACGGTCGCTCTGTACAAGGCGCTCGCGGGCGGCTGGCCGTCGGGAACGGCGCAGCAGGCACCCGGTCCGCTCGCGCGATCGGGGCCGTAGGGCGAGGGCGCGGGTCGCGCGGCGGGCAGGGACGTTGCGTCCGCCCGCCGGGCGATCGACTTCGCATCGCCGGGTTGGCGCTTGCGTCCCCGTTGGCGACCCGCGAGGGCGTCGCACGGACTGACGACGGTCGATGCGGCGCCGGTCTCGTTGATCGGCATGGCACTCCGTGCGCCTGCCTTGCAGCGATGCCGGCCGTTCGGCGGGGCCGGATCGCCGGCCGGCTCGCGCGCCGGCGGCGGCCCGGCGCATCGGTCGGCGCACCTTGCATCGCCCGCGCCGCCCGCGCGGCGCGGCAACCGGCCGATTCCCCGTCGCGAAACATTGTTCTGCCTCGTCGTAAACGTCTCGAATGCGTGATATTTGCGCTGCCCGATCCGGTTTAGAGTGGCCGCAAATCGATGACGATGTGTCGTATGGCCGCAGTCGCGGGCCGTACCGATGCACCAGAGGAGCTGGAGACAAATGACTGAAGGCAGGATTACCCAAGTCGAATCGTTCGGTTTCGAGCGCATTCCCGACGTATCGCGCTATGCGCGTCCGATCGATCTGTTCCGGTTGCTGTTCGGCGGCTGCAACACGTTTTCCACGTCGGTGCTCGGCAGCTTTCCCGTGCTGGTCGGGCTGTCGTTCAAGGCCGGCATGTGCGCGATCGTGCTGGGCGTGCTCGCCGGCACCTGCATCCTCGCGCCGATGAGCCTGTTCGGACCGCGCAACGGCACGAGCGACCCCGTGTCGTCCGGCGCGCATTTCGGCATTCACGGCCGGATCGTCGGGTCGTTCCTCGCGCTGCTCACGTCGATCGCGTTCTTCTCGCTCGCGGTGTGGAGCTCGGGCGATGCGCTCGTCGGCGGCGCGCACGACATGGTCGGCGTGCCGGTCAACGGCTTCACGCTCGGCGCCGCGTACATGGTGTTCGCGGTGCTCGTGCTGATCGTCTGCATCTACGGCTTTCGCTTCATGCTGTGGGTCAACAAGATCGCCGTGTGGGCCGCGAGCCTGCTGTTCGTCGCCGGCCTGTTCGCGTTCGCGGGGTTGTTCGACCTGAACTACGCGGGCACGCTGAACCAGGGCAGCGCAGGCTTCCGGGCCGCGTTCGTCGGCGCCGTGCTGGTTGCATTGAGCAACCCGGTGTCGTTCGCGTCGACGCTCGGCGACTGGGCGCGCTACATTCCGCAGCAGACGCCGAAGCGGCGCGTGATGGCCGCCGTGTTCGCCGCGCAGATCGCGACCTTCGTGCCGTTCTTCTTCGGGCTCGCGACCGCGACCATCATCGCGTCGAAGGCGCCCGCGTTCATCGCGTCGAACGACTACGTCGGCGGGCTGCTCGCCGTGTCGCCGCGCTGGTTCCTGCTGCCGATGTGCCTGATCGCGATCATCGGCGGGATGTCGACCGGCACGACCGCGCTGTACGGCACGGGCCTCGACGTGTCGAGCATGTTCCCGCGCTTCCTGAATCGTGTGCGCGCGACGCTGCTGATCGGCACGATCGCGATCGCGTTCATCTTCGTCGGCCGCTTCTGGTTCAACCTCGTCGAAAGCGTCGCGACGTTCTCGACGCTGATCGACACGTTCAGTTGCCCGTGGATGGCGATCATGGTGATCGGCTACGTGACGCGCCGCGGTTTCTATCTCGCGGACGACCTGCAGGTGTTCAACCGCGGGCTGCGCGGCGGCCACTACTGGTTCACGCACGGCTGGAACCTGCGCGCGATGGGCGCGTGGCTGCCGGCGGCCTTCATCGGACTGTCGTTCGTGAACCTGCCGGGCCAGTTCGTCGGGCCGCTCGGCAACCTCGCGGGTGGACTCGATCTCAGCGTGCCGGTGTCGCTGGTGGTCGGCGGGCTGCTGTATTTCGTGCTGCTGACGGTGTATCCGGAAGCGGAAGGCGTGTACGGCGCGCGCGGACGTTTCCTCGTGCGCGGCGGCAGGCAGGCGGCGCGCGGTGTCGGCGCCCCGGCAATTCGGCCGAAGGGGTATTGAGCGCAGCATCGCGCGTCGCTGCGCGCTGGAAATACCGGTGCCGCCGCGCGGGAGATCCGCCGGCGGCATGGTTGTTTCAGGATGCCGGGTTGTATGCGCGTATGGAAGGCCGCCCCTGACTTCTCCCGCGCGCGGCCGAAAACGAAAGCGCCCGCCGGGCAGGCGGGCGCGTGTCGACTCCGCTGCGGATCAGTGGAACGTGCTGCCCGCGAGCATCCCGCCGTCGACGATGAATTCCGAACCCGTGCAATACGCGGATTCGTCGGACGCGAGGAACAGCACGAGGCTCGCCACTTCGTCGGGTTTGCCGATGCGTGCGATCGGCAGACCGCTGTAGATCGACGACGGGTCGAAATCCGCGTATTCCGGCGGGCGTGCCATCACGGTGTCGATGCCACCCGGGTGGACCGAGTTCACGCGGATCCCGTAGCGGCCGAACTCGAGCGCGGCGGCCTTCGTCATCCCGCGCACCGCGAACTTGCTCGATACATACGCGCTGCCGCCGGCCACGCCTTCCATCCCGGCCGTCGACGACACGTTGACGATCGAGCCGCCGCCCGCATCCTTCAGCGCGGCCAATGCCGATTTCATGCCGAGCCAGCAGCCGACCTGGTTCACGTCGATCACCTTGCGATAGTCGTCGAGCGAACACGACTCGATCGGCACGAGCTTCAGGATCGCCGCGTTGTTCACGAGGATGTCGAGCCGCCCGAAATGCGCGAGCGTCGCATTGACGGCGGTGTGCCAGTCGTCTTCGTTCGTCACGTCGAGATGCTGATAGCGCGCGGCGTCGCCGAGTTCGGCCGCGACGCGCCGGCCCGCGTCGTCCAGCACGTCGGCGATCACCACGCGTGCGCCTTCGGCGACGAACCGGCGTGCCTCCGCCTCGCCCTGGCCGCGGGCGCCGCCCGTGATCAGCGCTACCTTGCCTTCGAGTCGTTTCATCGTGTGTGCTCCTGTGAGTGTAGGGGGACGCGCGCGGGCCCGCTCAGGCGGCAGCTGACGCGTCGATGATGCGGACCGGATCGGCGCCGTCCCAGGTACGCGCTTCGGCGATGCCGTGCGCGATCATCGCGCGCATGCCTGCACCTTCGATTACTTCGACGCGCACGCCGGGATCGTCGGCGTCGTCGAGATAGGCGACGCGCGTGGCCGGGTTGTGCGCGTCGAACACCACGCGCAGCCCGCGCGCCGTAAGTTGCGCGACGGCGGCATCGAGATCGTCGACCACCCATGCGACATGATGCAGGCCCGTGAGCAGTTGTCCGTGCGCATCGCGGTACGGCGACGGCGCGTCGTTCGTCACGTGGATCAGTTCGATCTGCAGATCGGCGCGATACGCGAGCCCGACGTCCATCGTGACCGTCGTCGCTTCGCCGAGGCAGCGGCCGTCGAGCCGCACGTTGCGAAACACGGTCCAGGGGCCGACATCGTGGCGGGCGCGCCAGCGCGCGATGCTGCGGTCGAGATCGGCGACCACATAGCCGATCTGGTCGATGGGGCCGAGGATAGGGTCGTTCATGGTGTCTCCGTGGCGGGCGCGCGAGCGGGCGCGGCGCCGTTTCGTGCGGCAATCGGCGCGCGATGAATGACGGTCATGATGGCAACAAAGGCGGCGCGGCGTGCCGTCCAAACGGACTAGCTGCAGGCTATCCGGACGGCGCTGGGCGCTGCATCGCTGACGACGGATTTGCGTATAGGACGGGACGAGCGAGGAAGGCGAGGAAGCAGGAAAGCAGGAAAGCAGGGAGGAGCCGAAGCTGACGAAGCGCGTAAGCCGGATTCGCGCATTACCCCGCGTTCGGCCTCTTGACCGTCAGTCGGCACACCGTTGCGAGCGCAAGCAGGTTCGGATCACGTTCGCGCCGATGCAGGAAGCTCAGGCCGATCGTCTGGCGGATCGTCGGTCCGGCGAGCGGCACTAGCGCGATCTTGTGCGAGAAGAGGTCGCGCACGCGGCCCGGCAGCAGCGAATGGCCGACACCGCCCGACACGAGGTTGATCAGCGAAAAGATGTCGCCCACGCGCATCACGACGTTCGCCGTGACGCCCGCGGCCCGGAACGCTTTCGTGAAACCGTCTTGCGTCGCGAAACCTTCGCCGAGCGACACGAACGGCACGTCGCGGCAGGCGGCGAGATCGACCGCATTGCATTGCGCGTACGGCGAATCGATTGGTGCGGCGAAGAACATTTCGTCCTCGAACAGCGCGATCGATTCGATTTCGGCGTCCGGTTCGGGCAGCGCCATCAGCGTCGCATCGATCGCGCCTTGCCGAAGCTTGTCAAGCAGGTCGGCGTTCGAGCCGAGCACGAGCTCGGCCTGCAGCTCGGGCCGACGCTCCTTCAGCGCGATCACGACCTCGGGCACCGTACGGATCGTCAGCGAATAGAGCGAGCCGATTTTCAACTGCCCGGCGCCGTAGCCGGCCGCTTCGCGCGTCGAGCGTATGCCGTCCGTCATCGTCTTCAGCACGTCGCCCGCGACCTCAGCGAGCACCTGCGCGGCGTCGGTCGGAATCAGGTTCCGTCCTTCGTGGCGAAACAGCGCGCAATGCATCCCTTCCTCGAGCGTGTGCAGCGCACGATGCACGCTGACCGTGCTGACGTTGAGCGCCTCGGCGGCTTTCGCGAGGCTGCCGGCTTCCATGAAGGCGAGAAGCACCTCGAGCTTGCGGAAGGTGATCTCTTCGTTGATGCGATTGCGCATGGTCGGGGCGGCGGGAAGGGCGATCGACGATTCTGCCGCAGAACACCAGCAGCAACAATGCGCGAATGTCCGGAATATCCGCATCGCGGCGGTACGCGATGACGACGTTTAATCTGCGGCTAAGTATCGACCGCTCCCGTTAATTGATGCGGGTTTTCGGCGTCCCTATGATCGGTTCATGCCGGTTGCGCTCGGGCGCGGGACGATCTTGCGTGTCCCGTCGCGCGCAGCGGTTCGCGATCGCCCGCCCGGGCGGCGGCCGGCACGGCCCCACGAGACTGCAGGAGACAAGCATGCGCGACCTACGTCGGAACACGCGGCATCGGCAATTCGTTGCCGCCGTCGTCGGCAATACCCTCGAGTGGTACGACTTCATCGTCTACGGATTCTTTTCCGGCATCATCGCGCGGCTGTTCTTTCCCGCCGAAAGCCAGTATGCGTCGCTGCTGATGTCGCTCGCGACGTTCGGCGTCGGCTTCTTCATGCGTCCGGTGGGCGGCATCCTGCTCGGGCTCTATGCGGACCGCAAGGGTCGCAAGGCCGCGATGCAGCTCATCATCTTCCTGATGACGCTGTCGATCGCGCTGATCACGTTCGCGCCGTCGTACGCGACGATCGGCCCGGCGGCGCCGATCCTGATCGTCGTCGCGCGGCTGCTGCAGGGCTTCGCGACCGGCGGCGAGTACGCGAGCGCCACCGCGTTCCTGGTCGAGAGCGCGCCCGCGCACCGGCGCGGCCTGTACGGCTCGTGGCAACTGATCGGCCAGTGCCTCGCCGTGTTCTCGGGCGCGGCGATGGGCGCGTGGGCCACGCAGTCGCTGTCGGATGCGGCGCTGCACAGCTGGGGCTGGCGCGTGCCGTTCGCGCTCGGGCTGCTGATCGGGCCGGTTGGCTTGTGGATCCGCCGTCACATGGAGGAGACCGAAGCGTTCCTTGATGCGAGCAAGTCGACGGTCGAGCCGCCGGCGAGCGTGTCGCGCGTGCTGCGCGACAACCTGCGCGGCGTGCTGGTGTCGATGGGGCAGACGATCACCGGCACGGCGGTGTTCTACGTGATGCTCGTCAACATGCCGACGTTCGTGCACAAGACCTTCGGGCTGCCCCTCGACCAGGTCTTCAAGGTGCAGATGGTGGCGGTCGCGCTGCTGACGGTGACGATTCCGGTCGCGGCGATCGTGTCCGACCGCATCGGCCGGCGGCCCGTGCTGATCGCCGGCACGCTGTCGCTGCTGACGCTCACGTATCCGCTGTTCTCGTGGCTGGCCGCCGCGCCGGGCGTCGGGCGCCTGCTCGTGATGCAACTCGTGATCTGCACGATCATCGGCATCTGCTACGGTCCCGCGCCGACCACGCTCGCCGAGCAGTTCGCGACGCGATCGAGATCGACCGGCGTCGCGCTCGCGTACAACGTTGCCGTGATGGTGTTCGGCGGTTTCGCACCGTTCATCGTCACATGGCTGACGCGTGCGAGCGGGTCGCCCGTCGCGCCCGCGTGGTACGTGCTGTTCGCCGCGTCGTTCGGGCTGGCCGCAAGCGTGTTCATGCACGACGGCGCGCCGTGCGTGCTCGCGCGCCGGCAGTTCTCGGGCGAGCCGCTGAGCGCCAAATAGTCGTTCGCCGTTCGGGTCGAGCAGCCATCGGCCCGGGCGGCATGCGACGTATCGGCGCCGCCGATGGTTAGCATCGCGGACAGCGGCCTACCGGGGCCGCCGCCCGCTCGTTACGCTTGCGCGATCATCCACTCTGTCCGGAAGGTCGCCATGTCCCGGCTCGACTACACGCTGCTCGGCCCCTGCCTGCTCGCCATCGCGATCGACGCGATGGGGTTCGGGCTCGTCTACCCGATGATGTCCGCGATCTTCAGCGATCCGCACGCGGGCATCCTGCCGGCCGACGCCGGCGAACACGCGCGCAACTTCTACCTCGGTGTCGGCTACGGGATCTATCCGCTCTGCATGTTCTTCGGCTCGTCGCTGATGGGCGAGTTGTCGGACCGTTACGGCCGCCGCCGGATCCTGCTGCTGTGCGTGCTCGGCCTTGCGGCCGGCTACGCGCTGATGGCCGCCGGCGCGTGGCACGGGAGCGTCGCGCTGCTGCTGGCCGGGCGCGGGCTCACCGGTTTGATGGCCGGCTGCCAGGGCATCGCGCAGGCGGCCATCACCGACCTGAGCACGCCCGGGAACAAGGCGTACAACATGAGCATCATGTCGCTCGCGTTCAGCGCCGGCGTGATCGTCGGCCCCGTGCTCGGCGGCGTCACGTCCGACCGGACGATCTCGCCGCTGTTCGACTACGGCACGCCGTTCGTGCTCGTCGCCGCGCTGTCGCTCGTGTGCGCGTTCTGGACCTGGGCGTCGTATCGCGACACGGCCGCGCCGCGCGGCGACACGCGCATCGATCCGCTGCTGCCGCTGCGGATCATCGGGGAAGCCGCACGTCAGCGCAACGTCGCGTTCCTGTCGGTGGTGTTCTTCCTGATGCAGGTCGGCTACGGACTCTACCTGCAGACCATCATGCTGCTGCTGCAGGCGAAGTTCGGCTATACGAGCGCGCGGCTCGGGCTGTTCAGCGGCGTGATCGGCATCTGCTTCGTGTTCGGCCTGCTGTTCGTCGTGCGGCTGATGCTGCGCGTGTGGCGTGTGGTCGACATCGCGAAGACGGGCCTGCTCGTCGCGGGCCTCGGCCAGATCGCGTCGGCACTGTTCCCGCACGAGCCGGTGCTGTGGGTGCTCGCGATGGTGGTCGGCTGTTTCGACATGGTCGCCTACACGACCATGTATACGGCGTTTTCCGATGCGGTTAGCGAGGACCGGCAGGGCTGGGCGCTCGGCGTCGCGGGCTCGGTGATGGCCGTCGCATGGGTCGTGACGGGCGCGCTGACGAACCTGTTGCCGGTATTCGGCGAGATCGGGCTGCTGCAGATCGGCGGCGCGGGCTTCCTGCTCAGCTTCGTGATGATGGTGAGCTATGGGCGCAAGCAGGCCGGCGGGCGCGCGACCGCGCTGTCGTAGACGGTTGCGCGCAGGTTGGCCCGATCCTGTCGGACGTTGCCCCGCGGGTCGCTGTCGCGCGTGAGCGCGCGGCCCGACACCAGTGCCTCGCGGTCACGGCGGGTCAGCCCGCGGCGGCAATCTGGCGCGGGGCCGCGTGCGGCGACGTGTTGACGACCGGGCAGGTGCTCGCGCTCGATGTCGCACGACGCATGCGCGGCCGGTGCGCTGGCCGCGTTCAAGGTGCGAAGCGGTCGGCCGCGCATCGGCGCGCGGCCCACCCGGTCAGAACATCGTGTTCCCGTTCGCGGCTTTTTCGGGCACCGGCTGGATCACGTCCCAGTGCTCGACGATCTTGCCATCCTTCACGCGGAAGATGTCGACCACCGCTTCGCCGCGATCGCCCGGGCGCTCGGTCGCATGCACGTGCAGATAGACGAGGTCGCCGTCGGTCGCGCTGCGGACGATTTGTGCGCGTGATTCGGGGTTCTTCTGGAACGCGCCGACGAAGTACGACACGAACGGCTTCTTGCCGTCGGGCACGTGCGGGTTGTGCTGCTTGTAGTCGTCGGCGACGACGGCGGCAGCCTCGAGCGCTTCGTGCTTGTTGAAGAAGCGGTCGTAGAACGTCAGCACGAGCTGGCGGTTGGCTTCCTCGGCGGCCAGGTCGCGCGCGGCCGGGTCGGCGGCCGGCGCGGCGGTCGATGCGGCGAGCAGGACGAACGCGGCAACGGTACGAACGGGCGAGCGGAGCGATGACATGCGGCAGGTTCCTTGTCTGGAGATGCGTGGACGGACGCGCGGTGCGTGGTGTGCGACTGCGGATGACGCCGATCGTCGTCATCGGCGGCGACGGGGTGCCGGTGGTGCGCGTGCGCATGCTTCGTAGAACTGGCAAGTCCGCTGGGCCATCGAGTCGATCGAATGGTACAGTTGCCGCGAACCCGTCACAAGAAGTCACCGCGGTGTGAACAGGTCACACCGCGGTGACCGTGCATTGCCCGTGAAAGAGAATCCCGTCATGTCGTTTCCGTCCGCCGACGAATCCGTCGAATTCGATCAGCCGTGCCCGATCCGCGATGTGCTCGACCGCATCGGCGACCAGTGGAGCCTGCTCGTGCTCGAGGCGCTGTCCGGCGGCACGATGCGTTTCAACGAACTCGCCCGTGCGATCGGCGACGTGTCGAAGCAGATGCTGTCGCGCACGCTCAAGCGGCTCGAGCAGGACGGCTTCGTCAGCCGCACGCTGTATGCCGAGGTGCCGCCGCGCGTCGAATATGCGCTGACGGACCTCGGGCGTTCGTTCCTGACGCCGATGCACGCGCTGATCCGCTGGGCAGACGAACATCATCGTGCGATTTGCGCGGCCCGTCGCCGCGCGCGCGAGTAGGAAAGCAGCGGGCGTTGAGCGGAGTGCGTCGTGCGGTCGCGTGACGGCCGGCGACGGGATGCGTGCGTTGCGGCAGCGGCAAGTGATTTCGTTATCCGAACGTTTCGGGGGCGTTGCTTTCGCATGCGCTGTCGCGAAGGGCGCAACGCACGCGTGGCGATCGGCGTTTGAGGGGTGCCGACGACCGTCGTGACCCGGGCGAGCGCGATCGGCATCCGCCCGTTCGGTCAGCTCGTAGGCAGGACAGGGCGGCGTGTCGATCGGCAAGGGCGCGGAAGCGGCGGCTTCGCGCCGAGCCACGGCCGCCGCGGAAGACTTAACGCCAGGCGCCGTCGACGTAGACCCACACTTGACCCTGGCGCCGCCAGTATCCAGGTACCCATCTGCGCCCGGGGCGGCGGGCGACCCAGCGTCCGTGCACCCATATATAGTGGCCGCGCTGCCAGCGCCAGTAGCCGTCGGTCCAGACATAGCCGTGCGGCCGTGGAGGCGGCGGCCGGCGATCATGCCGCGGTGCAGGCGGTGCGAAGCCCGGGCGATCTGAATAAGGCGGCCTGCCGGGGCCCGGAGGCGGTCCGGGCGGCCGGTACCCGGGCGGGGCGGGCTGGGCGGAGACGGTACGCAGCCAGCCGCCGGTGGCGGCAAAGGCGGCGGTCAGTCCGACGGCGCGCAGCAACGAGCGTCGATCCATGCGGGTCCTCTATATATGTAGTCGAAGCCGCCTTACATTAGCCCGCCGGTCCCGGAGCCGGGTTACGCGGGTCGTTAAGGCTGTTACCGCATGTCACGACGACCCGGCGGCTGCCGGGGCGCCGCCGTCGATCTCCCCGTTGCAGTTGGCGCCGACGGCCAATGGGGGCGGCTACGGCCGCGCGGCCGAATGTTTACCGTTCAGTCGCTGCGTTTTAGGCGGCCAGACCCAACATTTGAGATTGTTTTGGGTAAAAATTACCGTTTTCGTGTGGTTCCATCGATTCCGTTTGTTGTTTCTATGCAACCGTCAAGACGATGACACGAAAGAATGGTGGGATGAAAGCCTCCAAAAAACATCCGTCAATAGGTCAAAAAAAGACGTTAAAACAAATACTTATAACGCGTCCCCACTTTCATTATTTCTAGTTCTGGAAAAGCTTATTTCTTTATTTGCAGATCGCGCCCCTAGGGTACACCCCTAAACTCACGGTTCCCAAACGGGCAACTATCCGGGCGCGGCCAGAAGGACCGATGGCGCTCCCGGGCGGTTGCAGACCGTTTATGAACAAGGTCGCGAGACCTGCCTCTTTTTAGAAGGGAGCTCCACGAATGAACAAGACTCTGATCGTTGCAGCAGCTGCAGCATCGTTCGCTACCGTCGCTCACGCGCAAAGCAGCGTCACGCTGTACGGCGTGCTGGACGCAGGCATCACCTACCAAAGCAACGTCCAGAACGCAGCCGGCCAAGGCAAGTCGCTGTGGTCGATGGGTTCGGGCATTGACCAGAGCCGCTTCGGCCTGCGTGGTTCGGAAGACCTCGGTGGCGGCCTGAAGGCAATCTTCACGTTGGAAAGCGGCTTCAACATCGGCAACGGCAAGTTCGCGAACAACAACGGCATGTTCAACCGCCAGGCTTTCGTCGGCCTGTCGAGCCAGTACGGCACGGTTACGCTGGGTAAGCAGTACGACTCCGTCCAGGACTACCTGGCACCGCTGACCGCAACGGGCTCGTGGGGCGGTACGTACTTCGCTCACCCGTTCAACAACGACAACCTGAGCACGAACGGCGGCTACTCGGCTAACAACACGATCAAGTTCGCAAGCGCGAACTACGCTGGCCTGCAATTCGGCGGCACGTACTCGTTCTCGAACAGCACGAACTTCGGCAACAACCGTGCTTACAGCGGCGGCGTGTCGTACCAGTACCAAGGCCTGAAGCTGGGTGCAGCTTACTCGCAAGCGAACAACCCGAACAACAACGGCACGGGCGCAGTTGACTCGTCGTCGGCTCTGTTCAACGGCCAAGGCCGCCTGCGCACGTACGGCGCGGCTGCTGCATACGCATTCGGCCCGGCGCAAGTTGGCGCAGCATGGACGCAATCGCGTGTCGACAACCAAGCTAACGGCGCGGCTACGTTCCACGCTGACAACTACGAAGTCAACGCGAAGTACAACCTGACGCCGGCTCTGGGCCTGGGCGCAGCGTACACGTACACGAACGCGAAGGTTGCTGGCGAAAGCACGCACTGGAACCAGTTCGGCCTGCAAGCTGACTACTCGCTGTCGAAGCGCACCGACGTCTACGCACAAGCTGTGTACCAGCGCGCTGCGAAGAACGGCGTTGGCGCATCGATCTACAACGGCGACGTCAACACGCTGCCGAGCTCGTCGATCAACCAAACCGCAGCAACGGTTGGTCTGCGTCACCGCTTCTAAGCGTGACGGCTGGGTAACCAGCTTCGCAGTATCGAAAAAGGCGCCTTCGGGCGCCTTTTTTTTCGCCCGCCGCATCGGCGATGCGGGCTGCGATGACGCTGCGTATCGTCCGGCCGCAAAAAAAGCGAAGCGCTGAGCCTCGCTTTTTGCTTGGTGTGCCGACGTGTGCGCTGCCGGCCGGCAGCATCAGCGCGTGTATTCGCCGTTGGCTTCCGGCTGGAACACGATCGCGGCGACCTTCATCAGCCTTTCGGCGCCGCTCGGCTGCAGCACTTTCACCAGCTGACCGCGTTGCGTGCCGAGCAGCGCCATGCCGACCGGCGAGAACACGTTCAGGCGGCCGAGCTCGAGATTGGCGGCGTCCGGATAAACAATCGTCCAGGTGGCCTGCTCCTGGGTCGCTTCGTCGAGCAGCGTGATCTGCGAATTCATCGTGACGACGTTTGCCTTGATGGCGTCCGGTTGCACGATGTCTGCGCGCTCGAGCAGCGTGTCGAGCATCGTCTGGAAGCGCGGGTTGTGTTCGGCGTGCTTCTCGAGGCGAGCAACGTCGAGTTCGGTCAACTGGTAAAGGCGTTGTTTCATGGCAGTTCTCCAAATGATCGGCATGGGGCAGGCGGGGCGTGCCTATGGGGATCGCCCGGAGCCTGTCTGACCTGGCTCCGGGAAGGAGACCGAGCCGTCAGATCAGGCGCCGGGCAGGCGCGAGCGGCGCCTGGGCCGTGCGTCGAGCGAGGGGATGCGCCGGCTGGCCGGCGCGCACGCGCACGCCGACCAGGCCGGGCGGCGAAACCGAAGCGAGCGTGGGCGCGTGCATGGTGAATGGGGTATCGAGAGGTGAATAAAACCTTACGATTCTACAACACAACCTTCCCGATCGGTGATTTGGCTGTCGGCCTTTCGTCAGGCATTGTTGTGAAAATGATTTAAGTAATAGCGATCGCACACGGTGACAGCGGTCGATTTTTTCCGAAAATGCAACGCTGTATGTTCAAACCAAGGGTTTCCCCTTGGTATCGCCAGCACTACACTTGATCCATCGCTTCAGACAGTCCCGCCGGGAGCGACGTCAAAAGAGAACATATTTCGGAGGTCCATCATGAAGTCGATCATCTACGCAGCGATCGCTGCATCCGTTCTTGCCGCCCCGATCGCATCGTTCGCACAGTCCGAGCAGGGCTTGACTCGCGACCAGGTTCGGGCCGAACTCGTGCAACTCGAACAGAACGGCTACAAGCCGCTCGCGAGCGATTCGCAATATCCGGACAACATCCAGGCCGCGGAACAACGGATCCAGCCGAACCAGCCGATGCTCGCCCAAGCCGATACGAGCGGTTATGGTGCGGTGGCGACGGGCGCAGGCCAGTCGGGCCGCCGCATGACGCATGAAGCCGCGAATCCCGTGAACTCCGTCTACTTTGGCAACTGAACATTCCCGGGTCTGCCCGAGCACAGCATGTGACCGACGGGACGCGCGCCGCTTGCGCGCGTCTGCGTCAGCAGAGCAGAACCTCCGTCGCCGCATTCCGGCGGCTTTTCCGCCCAGACGCTCGCGCGTTTGGGCCTTTTTCGCTGGGACGGATCAGGCGGACGTGACCGTCGGGGTGCCGTGGATATAGTGTTCCAGTTGGCTGATCGTGAATTGCTGGTCGGCAATCACGCTCTTCACGAGGTCGCCGATCGAGATCAGGCCGATCAGCTTGCCGTCCTGGATGACGGGCAGGTGGCGCATCCGGTGCTCGGTCATCAGTGCCATGCACTCGTCGGTGGATTGCGACGGTTCGACGTAGCGCACCTTGGCCGTCATGATTTCCTCGACGCGGGTGGCTTTCGACGAACGGTCCTGCAGCACGACCTTGCGCGCGTAGTCGCGCTCGGTGACGATGCCCGCGATGTCGTCGCCGTCCATGACCAGCAATGCGCCGATTCCCTTTTCCGCCATCAGCTTGATGGCGTCATAGACGAAATCGGCTTTCTTGACGGTGTAGATCGTGCGGCCGGAATCCGGCTTGGCTTTGAGAATTTGCGCGACAGTCGTGCTCATTTGCTTTCTCCGTGTGCGGGACGATGCAGGGAAGGCAGGGCGTGATGCGCGGCACCCGACGGGCCCAGTATAGCCGGGCCTGCTGCGGCAGTCGCGTGACGTTTCCAGATTAGCGGTAAACTCCGGTCACGCACTATCCACACAACTCCTACATTCCAGATCGTTTCGATTGAATTCATGATGTCTTCGCGTCCTCAATCGCCCACGCAGGGCAATGGCCAGGCAGACGAGTGCGTGACGCTCGTCGCCACCGCGTCGCTGCCCACGCGCTACGGTACGTTCACGTCGTACGCTTTCCGCGTATCGGGCAGCGATGCCGAACATCTCGCGCTCGTGATGGGCGACGTCACCGGCGAGCAGTCCGTGCTCACGCGGCTGCATTCCGAATGCCTGACCGGCGACGTGTTCGGCTCCTTCCGCTGCGATTGCGGCGAGCAGCTCGATCTCGCGCTGCGCTACATCGCGGCGGAAGATCGCGGTGTGCTGCTGTATCTGCGCGGCCACGAGGGGCGCGGCATCGGCCTGAGCAACAAGATCCGCGCATATGCGCTGCAGGAGCAGGGGCGCGACACCGTCGAGGCGAATCTCGACCTCGGCCTGCCCGACGACGCTCGCGAATACGATTCGGCCGCCGCGATCCTGCGGATCCTCGGCGTGACGTCGGTGCGCCTGATGAGCAACAACCCGAAGAAGTTCGACACGCTCGTGAAGCACGGCATTCCCGTGTGTGAACGCGTGGCGCTCGCCGTGCCCGTGCGCGAGGAAAACGAGCGTTACATCCGGACCAAGCAGGTCAAGTTCGGGCATTACTTCGAAGAAAACGAGTAATCGCGTTCGACGCGTGGGCGCCCGATCGGGCGTCGCGCTCATTCCGTGAACGCCGGGCGGGACGATGCGTCCCGCCGCATTCGATTCCCGTCGCCGGTTCTCGCGACTGTCGCCGCTGGTTGCCGGCGCAGCTGACGAGCGCGATTGCTTCATCCCTCCGCTTCGCCTTCGAGCTCGCTCCCGCGTTACGAGAACGGTGTGCGCGGCCCGATGCACCCCATACCTTCTGCACATCCCGATCACGGTTGATCCGCCATTGAAGATAGAAACCGAACGTTTGACGTTGCGTCGCTGGCGACCGGGCGATGCCGGTGCGCTCGTTGCGATGCACGCGGATCCCGATGTGACCGCGTGGCTGGCGCGTGGCCCGATGTCCTTCGATGAGGCGGAGGCCGTCATCGCACGCTTCGAAGCGCATTTCGACGCGCACGGTTTCGGTGTGTGGGCGATCGAGCGCCGTGCGGATGGCGCGCTGATCGGGCTCTGCGGGTTGTCGCGTGAAGTTCGTGACGAGCATCCGATGGCGCCGTGCGTCGAGATCATGTGGCGCCAGGCCCGCACATCGTGGGGGCATGGCCATGTCGCGGAAGCGGCCGCTGCGGTATTGGTCGACGGGTTCGGCCGGGTGGGGCTCGGCGAGATCTTTGCATGGACGGCTGCTGCCAACCAGCGATCGCAGCGTGTTGCACGGCAACTCGGGATGGTGCGGCAACCGATGCGCGATTTCGAGCATCCTGCGTTGCCGCCGGGGCATGCGCTGCGGCCGCATGTGGTGTTTGTCGCGCACGCAACTCCCGTTCGTCCGGATGATTACGTCAGCGCGTAACGTGCCCCGGGCACGCTTGCCCGCTCACGCCACCTCGCGTTCTGCAGCACGATCCGGTAGCCGTCGGCGTCCTCGAACGTCTGTCCGCACGCATCCCAATATGGATTGAACGATGTCGCCCGCATGAAGCCGTGCGCGACTGCGCGTGCGCACGCGGCTTCCCATGCCGGGCGGTCGGGAAGATAGAAGACGATCAGGTCTTCGGGTGTCGGCGACGGGGCAACCGGATGCGCCGGACCGTGCGTGAATTCAAAGTGGTAGTCGAGTTCTTCGCGTCCGGGCATCACGCCGGAGAAACCGTCGTGATCGTCGAAGCGCGCGAGCACTGCTAGCTCGAATGCGTCGCGGTACATGTGCTCGGTTCTGGCGAGGTCGGCGACGGGGCGGGCGATGCGCAGGTGGGCGCGCATGACGACGTCGGCTCTGGGTGAGCGATTCGTCGATGATAAGCCGACGGGCAGGCGCGGGGGCGCTGCTCGCGGGGGGGGGGGGGGATGTGTCCCCGATAAATTATCGCAGGCAAGAAAAAGCCCGCTACTGGAGCGGGCTGAATCCATGTTTGGAGACATGGAGGAGACGGATGTAACTTTAAGGGAAAACCCGAGGGATGGCAAGCCCTAGTTGTAATTGTGCAACGCAGCGCGCCTTGAGCTGTCTGACCAGGCTGGTGCTGCACGCCATCCAGCTGTCGCGGGCGTTCCACCGTGTCGTGCCGAACAGCCGCCGCACCGTCGCGTATCCGCGGAGCCGCCGCCGGTCCTACATTGCGCCTGCCCGCGCGTGCGCGGCAAACGCGCCGAACCGCTCCTGCGCAACCGGCACCGCGTACTTGTTGCGCATTTCCGTCTCGATCCACGCGCAGGCCTCGCGCGCGCAGTCGGTCAGCGCATGCCGTGTCGCGTGTCCGTCGATGTCGTAGACGAAGCGCACGCCCACCTCGTCGTCGGCGACTTGCCGTTGCAGCTGATTGAGCTGCAGTTGCGGCCCGTGTCGCTGCGACAGCGCGCGCAGCTCGTCGAAGTGATATTCGAGCCAGTCGGCAAAGAACAGCGCGTCGCTATGGCAGCGCAGACGGAACGCCGCACTACGCGACGGACGCTGCGCGCCGCCGCCCGCGGCCTGCGGCTCGCCGTTTGGCGCGATGGCCGCATCGACGGGCGCAAGCGGCTGCCCGGTCTGCCGGTACGGTTTGCGGTCGCGCAGTGCGTGCCACAGCAGTTCGTCGCCGGCGGCACCGGACGGCTGCATCGTCAGGTCGCGCCGGCCGTCGCCGACAGCGGCGACGTCGCGGATCACGAGGCGCAGCGAGCAGAGCGGCTCGTCCGCTACCAGCAGCGTCGCCGTGCGCGGCAGCCCGCACACGAGCGGCGCGGCGCCGGCGGCCCGGAACACGAGCCCGCGGCGATCGAGCCGCACGAGCGGCAGCGGCCGCGCAAACGACGGGTAGGCGACTGCGATGCGGGCGCCGCCGGCACCCGTCAACCCGGGCATCATCGCGCGAAAGACCTGAGACTGGTCCACGGTGGTTCTCCTTTGTTACGATTCCGCCCGGCCGGACTACGCGCGTTCCGGCTCAGGCGGCGATGGCTTGCCGGGCAGCCCGTCCCGGCTCGATTCCCAGTGCGGCAAACGTTTGCGGATCGATGTCGATCCAGCACGCGACAACCAGACGACCGTCCACCTGTTTCGGGGGACCTGCCCGGTGCGCGTGCACGCCGATCCGGCGGAACAGCCGCTCCATGCTCGCGAACGTCACGCCGATCAGCTGCCGCGCGCCCCGTTGCGCCGCGCATTCGACGACCGCGGCGAGCATCGGGCGGACGGCCCACTCGGCATTGCCGGGACCGCCTTCGTCGTCGCCGGTCGCCGCGAACCGCGACAGCTCCCAGACGGCAGCCGATTGCGGCAGTGCGACGTCCTCGGCGATCAGGTCGGCGAACAACGACTTCAGCAGATACGGGCGGGTGGTCGGCAACAGGCGCGCACATCCGCACACTTCGCCGCCGGCGTTTCTCGCGAACACGTAGACGGTATCGTCGCGATCGAACTGGTCGCGCTCGAAACATTCGTTCGCCGACGGGAGCGCCCAACCGAGCTGTTCGACGAACACATGGCGCCGATAGCGCCCGAGATCCGCTGCAAGTTCGTGTGGTAACCGCCCTTCATCGTGAACGAAGGTCCGCATGGTGTCCTCGGATCGGTACTTTGGTATGCCCGCATTACATCGCGCGTTCCGAGGAGGCGGTAACTGGTAACTCTTACAGGGTGAGGGTGCGCCGACACCATTCGACCGGTGGTAACGGTTTCTTGATCGGCGGGATTGAAATACCGGCGGCTTTTGCTTATAAAGAGCGCCAGTCTTGCGGAAATGTCAGATGAAAGCGCGGCCGGTTGTCACTGGAGCACGGGACCGGCATGATAGACGTCGTTGCGACCGAGCAATGCCGACGCAACCGCGGCCGGCCAGTCGATGTGTGCGAGCCGCGCGGCGAGCACGGCGGCGGTGCGGAACATGCCGAGGTCGGCGCCGGTGGCGTCGACGGCCATGATGTTGCTGCGGACGTCGCCGCCCGCGATCGCGAACGTGCCCGTCGCGCGCTCGAGATACCAGTCCCAGCCGACCGTCAGGTACGCGAGGCCGGCACTGGCCGGGCGGTGCCATTCGGTGTAGCCGGCCAGGCGCGCGTCGACGGCGCTGTCGCGCAGCTCCGCGAGCAGCGATGCATCGAGGCCGCTCGCGACATGGTCGAGCGCGAGCGCGGCCAGCGCGCTTTCGGACAGGCGCACGTAGCCGTCCGGAGACGGGCCGCGGACCGGGTGCAACAAAGGTGAAGTCATGCGCGGAATGTATCAGCCCCGAACCGGCGCTGGCACCTGACAGGTATGACAGCGTAACGTTGTCGGAGAATGAATGGAACTGCGCTGGCAGGATGCCTACCAACAATTCAGCGCCGCGGAAGACGAGCAGCAGCTCTTCCAGCGGATCGCCGCTTATTCTAAACGCCTCGGCTTCGAATATTGCTGTTACGGCATTCGCGTGCCGTTGCCCGTGTCGAAGCCGGCCGTCGCGATCTTCGATACCTATCCGGACGGCTGGATGGCCCACTACCAGGCGCAGAACTACATCGAGATCGACTCGACGGTGCGTGACGGCGTGCTCAGCACCAACATGATCGTCTGGCCGGACGTCGACCGGATCGATCCGTGTCCGCTTTGGCGGGACGCGCGCGACCACGGGCTGTCGGTGGGCGTCGCGCAGTCGAGCTGGGCGGCGCGCGGCGCGTTCGGGCTGCTGAGCATCGCGCGTCATGCGGACCGGCTCACGCCGGCCGAGATCAACATGCTGACGCTGCAGACCAACTGGCTCGCGAACCTGTCGCATTCGCTGATGAGCCGCTTCATGGTGCCGAAGCTGTCGCCCGAGGCGAGCGTCACGCTGACCGCGCGCGAGCGCGAGGTGCTGTGCTGGACGGCCGAAGGGAAGACCGCGTGCGAGATCGGCCAGATCCTCAGCATCTCGGAGCGCACGGTCAACTTCCACGTGAACAACATCCTCGAGAAGCTCGCCGCGACCAACAAGGTCCAGGCGGTGGTCAAGGCGATCTCGGCCGGGCTCATCGATACGCCCTGACGCGGCACCGGCGGCGGGGCGGTCGTGCCGAGCCGGCCGCCTTTGCGCTCACTCCATCATCGGCTCCGCTTCCTTCGCGGTCCAGCTCACGCTGGAAATGCTCTTCTCCATGCTCATCCGGCTCGCGATCTGCTCGAGCTTCTGCTGATCCTTCGGATGCAGCTTCAGCGTCGCGGTCACCTTCAATCGGTCCGGCTGCTCGGGCACGTCCTCGCTCGTCAGGCTCTGGAACGACAGCGGTTTCGCATACATCGCGTTCGACAGCAGCGTGCGGATGTGTACTTCGTCGGCGGCGAGGCAGATCACGGTGATCTGGTATTCGCGCACGAGGTCGGCATTCGACACGGGTGTCGCGTTGATCGCCTGGCTGACGCCGCGCAGCACCGTGTTGGTGAGCAGCACGACGCCCGTGCCGGCCAGGGCCGGCACGTAGTGGCCGGAGCCGGCCAGCACGCCGACGGCGGCCGAGCACCACAGCGTCGCGGCCGTGTTGATGCCCTGGATCGAGCCCTTGTCGCGCATGATCACGCCGCCGCCGAGAAAGCCGACGCCCGACACGACGTAAGCGGCGATCTGCGTGACGCCGGCCACGCCGTTGCCGGTCAGCACGCCGAGCGTGACGAACAGGCAGGCGCCGCTCGCGACGAGCGTGATCGTGCGCAGCCCCGCCGTGCGTTGCCGCATCTGGCGTTCAAGGCCGATCGCGACGCCGCAGGCGAACGCAGTGAAAAGACGGAGTGCGAAATCGAGAGTCATGATGGTCCTGCCGTGCCAAGTGCGCATGCCGGCCCGCGGCGCGGCGGCGCGAAGCCGAACGCGGCACGATGGCCGTCATCGCGCGGTACTGTACCGCGCGGATGCGTCATTCAATGTGAAACGGATGGCGTGCGGGCTCGCGGAACGCGAGCCGCGGCAGGAGAACTGCGGCGGACAGGCGTTCAGGCGGCAAGCGGCGCACGCAACGGAGTGCTGCAACTGTCCACGATGGTTCCTGAAGGAAGAATGGGCGGCATTCTAGTGGGCCGCGCGCGCAGGCGTCAACCCGCCTGGCGGCCGGCCGGTGGTCACTGCGACGGTGACTGCGACGCGCCGATCGTCCCCGTCGCGAGCGCGAGCGCGGCGGCGGCCGACAGCGCGCCGGCGTAGCTATCGACCTCCGCGTTGCGGGCCGCGAGCAGCTGGCTTTGCGCGATCGTCGCATCGGTGACCGAGCCGACGCCGTTGCGGTACGCGGTCAGCGCCGCGTCGTAGCTCGTCTGCGCGGCATCGACGAGCGCCTTCGCCGCGTCGTGCGACGCGAGGCTCGTCTGCACCGCGTTCTGCGCGGCGACGACCTGGCGGACGGCCTCCTCCTTGGTCCGCGTGAGGCGCGCGGATGCGCTCTGCGCATCGTTGCGCGCCTGCATCAGCACCGCCGAGCGCAGGCCGCCGTCGTACAGCGGAATCGTCACGCCGAGGAACACGCCGCCGCCGTAGTGGCTGCCGTTCAGGTTCACGGTCGGGGCCTGGTCGCCGATGGCGGGCAGCGCGGTGATCGCCGTGCCGCCGCTGGCGTAGGACGTCGACGCCGACAGGAAGATCTTCGGCATGAAAGCGGCTTGAGCGGCCTTGATCTTCGCGCGGTTGGCCTGCTCGAGCGCATAGGCGCCCTGCAGGTCGGGGCGGCGCGCGATCGCGTCCGATACGATCGCGTCGACCGACGACGCGAGCGCGGGCGGCAGCGCTCGCCTGGGCAGCGCGGCGATCGACGGTTTCGACAGCGGCGAGATGCCGAGCGCGGAAACCAGCGCGAGGTAGCTGTCGCTTTCCGTGCCGTTCGCCTGGACCAGCGCGAGGTTCGCCTGTGCGCGATTCTGCGTCGCCTGCGCGAGTTCGACGACGGTGCCGACGCCTTGCCTGAGCCGTGCGCGCGACGCCGCGAGAATCGCGTCCGCGTTCGCCAGGCCCTGCTGCGCGCTGACCGCGCGCGAGCGGGCGGCTTCGTAACGGTAATACGCGACGGTCACGTCGTGGATCACCTGCTGATGCACGGCCGTGAACGCGACGTTCGACGCGACCGACGCCTGTTCGGCCGCCTCGACGCGTGCGGCGCGGCCGCCGAAATCGAACAGCAGCCATTGCAGCGACAGCGCCGAGATCGTGCCGTGCACGGTCGTGTTGCTCGACGAGTCACCGAGGATCGTCGACGTCGAGCCGTGACTCGCCTGGTACGCGCCCATCGCGGTCGCGGACAGGTTCGGCAGGTACGCGGCCTTCGCGATGCCGACCGCGAGCGCCGCGTTGCGCGCGTCGTTCCACGCGATGCGGGTCAGCGGGTTCGTCGATTCGGCGAGATCGATCAGCTCGGGCAGCGTGTATGGATGCGCGGCATCGAGCGCGGCCGGCGGCGACACCGATGCGAGCGCGGGCGAGGCCGGCAGCGTGTAGTCGTGCGGCGCACGTTGCGCAGATGCAAGCGGTGGCGCCGGCACGATGTCGCCGGCGGCCGACGTTTGCGGCTGCCACGGGCGGTCGGGGGCCTCCGGCGCGAGATCGACCGACGACGTGGCGCAACCGGTCAGCGCGATGGCGGTCGCGAGCGCGGCGGCGGCGATCGATGCGGCCGGCGGTTCAGGGACGCGCATGAGGGGCAGGCTCCTTCGGGGTGTCTGGGCGCGCGGCGTCGGCGATGTGCGCGAGCCGCGTGTCGATCAGGTTCAGCAGCGCGTCGCGTGCAGGGTCGGTGGAAGTGGCGGCCAGCGGCGGGGCCGGCACGGCTGCCGCGCCTGCCGTCGACGACGGCGGCGCCGAAGCGGCGTCGGCAGTCGGGGCGTCGTCGCGCAGTTCGACCACGCGCGCGAGGTGCGCGCCGATCGCCGCATCGCCCGGCGTGCGCTCGGCGAGCAGGAACAGCGGGCCTTCGAGTGCGCCGAGCTCCGCGAGCGCGCGTCGCCGGGTGGCGAGCCACGTGGCGGCCGGCCGCACCCACGATGGTTCGTAATGGATCAGGCTCAGCTCCTGCGCGATCGCGCCGTGGCGCGCGAACGCTTCGGCGGCGAGCGTGCGGCGTTCGGCCGGCTGCACGACCTGCGCGATACGGCGCCATTGATCGAGCAGCGCCGCGAACGCGACGTCGATCTGCTTGCCGATGCTGACGGGCCAGATGCGCGTGAACACGAGATACACGACGACGTTGCCGAGCAGGATGCCGATCGTGCGATCGCGCGCGAGCGTCAGGTCGAAGCCGGGGCTCGCGCCCTGGATCACGCACAGGAAGAACGCGAACGCGACCTGGAAGCCCGCGTACGCAATGCGCGGCGAACCGAAAGCGACCCACGCGGACAGCCACGCGCCGACGAACACGAGCGCCATCAGCTCGCCGATCGACGACAGCGCCGGCACGACGAACACGAGCGCCGCGGTGCCGATCAGCGCGCCGACGATGCAGCCGGCGATCCGCAGCGTGAGCTTCTCGACCGTTTCGGCCGTCGAGCCGAGCGACACCATGTAGCAGGTGATGAAGCAGGTATGGATGCCCGACCAGTCGAGCTGCGAGTACAGCAGGTAGCAGAACATCGCCGCGACGGTCGTCTTCAGCGCGTAGCGGATGTGGTCGGGGTTGGTGCGCGCGTCCGGCAGGAAGAAGCCGCCGCGCGGCGCGGCGGGTGCGTTGGCGGTTGCAGCCGATGCGTCGGGCGGAGTCGCCGTCGGTGCGGCAGATGCGGCCGGTGCAGTCGCTGCAGTCGATTCAGCAGGTATGGCCGGCTCGGCGAACTGCGTGATGGCCGTGTGCAGATCGGCTGCGACGACGCGCGCGAGCGGCGGCAGCGTATCGGCCGGCGGCAGCGCCAGCGTCACGTCGACCGGATAGCCGCCTTGCTCGAGGATGCCGGCCATCTCGTCGAGTGTCGCCGCAGCCGGTTCCGCGAACGCGGCGGGCAGTCGCGCGTCCGGCTCGCGGTCGGCGAGCGAGACCGCGACGAGCAGCGCGGTGCTCGACGCGATGGCTTGCCGTATCGCGGGTGCGTCGGCGGCGGGCGTCGACCCTTCGAGCGTCGACAGCTTGAGCCACGTGAGCAGCTGCTTGTCGCCTTCGCGCAGGCTCGTGTCGAAGGCCGCACGCGCGTCCTCGTCGCCGCGCAGCCGCTGCGCGGCGATCCGCAGTCGTTTCGCGAGCTGCGCGAGCGCGAGCTTGCGCGGCGAAGGCGCGATCAGCAGGTTGACGACGATCGCGACGCCGACCGGAATCGCGACCATCAGCCATGCGTAGAGCAGCGCACGCGTCGCGGCTTCGCCGACCGGCGCGAGGCCGAGCTGGTCGAGCCCGAAGCCGACGATCATCGCGAGGATCGCGCCGACCGGGCGCAGCTTGCTCGCCGACGTGAGGTACAGCAACCCGGCCGACAGCACGGCCATGCACGCGACGCGCAGCACCGAATAGTCGATGCTGAAGATCGCGACGCCGATCACGAGCGCGATCACGAGCGTGATGAGCAGCAGCATCGCGACCGCGAGCACGACGCTCGTCACGCGGTCGGCGCGGTTCAGGAAGAACACGACGTATGCGGAGATCGCGGCTTCCGGCGTACCGTAGCCGCTCGTCACGAGCACGACGAGCGCGCAGATCAGTGCGACCCGCGCGGCCATCGCGGCGCGCCCCGGAAACGGCGCGAGCAGTCGCAGGACTTCGCGCGGGCCGGGCGAGCGGACTTCAGCGGCAGGCTGAGCCATGCCGGACCTCGACGATCGCGCTCGCGCCGACGCGTACGAGCTTGCCGTCGGGTTCGTCGAGCTTCACACGCACCGGGAAGCGCTGCGCGACATGTACCCAGTTCACCGAGCGCTGCACGATCGGCAGCGCGCGCGGCAGGTTGATGCGGTCGCTGTCCGAGATGCCCGCGCCGATCCCGACGACCTTGCCCGTCAGCGGCCGGCTGCGGTCGATCATCGAATAGACGGTCGCGCAGTCGCCGACCGCGATGCGGTTCAACGACGTTTCGCGGAAATTGCCGACGGCGAACCATTCGCTCGCATCGATCAGCGTGAAGATCGACTGGTTCGGCGCGAGGGTTTCGCCGGCAAGCACGGTCAGGCCCGTCACGAGCCCGTCGTGCGGCGCGCGCACCACCGTGTCGTCGAGCGCGTGCTGCGCGCGGGCGAGTGCGGCTTCGCGTGCATGGAGCGTGGCGATCGCGTCGGCGTCGTCGCCGATCGTCTGCGCGGACGATCGCTGCTGTTCCTGCGCCTGCGCGAGCGACACGGCCGCGTCGCGCTGCCGGACCTTCGCCTGGTCGAACTGCTGCGCGCTGACGTAGCCCTGCGCCGCGAGCGGTGCGAGCCGGTTCACGTCGCGCGTCGCGAGATCGTGATTCTGCGACGCGCGCTTGACCTGCTCGGCGGCGACGGCTGCGTTCGAGCGCTCGCCGATCAGCGACCGGCGGCGCGTGTCGAGCGACGCGCGCGCGAGTTCGAGATCGGCCTGCGCCTGCGCGACCGTCAGCCGGTACGGCACGGGATCGATCTGATACAGCAGGTCGCCTTTTGCAACGCGCTGGTTCTCGTGCACGGCAAGCTGCACGATGCGGCCGCCGACGGGCGACGCGACGTGCACGACGTCCGCGTCGATCGACGCGTCGTCGGTGGACGGGTAGGCCGTCGTGCGGTGGTACGCGTATGCGAGCGCGGCGATGCCGAGCGCGACGATCGCCAGCGCGATCACGCGGCCTTTCGTGGACGGACGGGCGGTGCCGGCGGCCTTCATGCGAACGGCCCCGTGCCGGTGAGCCACACGATCACGGCGACCACGAGCCCGATCGCGGTGCAGACGGCGAGCTGGTAGGGCACCGTGGCGGCCCAGCCGGTCGCGACGAACACGCGGTGCGCGACGATCGCGCCGATGATGCCGACGATCGCGCTGACGAGCCAGAGCGGGAAATACGCGCCGAACAGGACGTACGACGGTGCGCCGCGCGACGCGCAGCCCGCGAGCGGCAGGGCGGGCGCGAGGACGGCGGCGACGCGCAGGGGCGCGCGCGGCGTTGTTTTTCTCATGGTGTGACGAGCTCGACGTTGGGGGTGGATGCCGGGCGCGGCGCAAGGCGGTTCGTCGCCGCGACGACGATTCCGCGATACGGAGCCGATAATAAATCAGCGCGATGTAGACCGCCAGCGATGCGGCGTGCATCGGCGGCATGCGGCGGGCTGCCCGGCGGGCCGCCGCACTCACCGCACCCGTGACCGGTCGTGCCGGCCGGTATCTGTGTACCATCGTGCGAAGGGCGCGGCGCGTGGCGCGGGGCATGACGAGACCTGGCGTCACGGTCCCGTCCGACGCGCGGCGCGGAAGCGGTATCGCAACGAGGACGAGTATTCCATGCGAAGTTTCTTTGTCCGGTTCATCGCAATCGGCGTGGTGTTCCATTTGTATGTCGGGCTGCGGATCATTCCCGACGCCTTCACGTCGCCGCTCGCGCGCACGATCGCGGCGCTCGTGCTGGCGAGCTTCGTCGTGCTGATCCCGGTCGGCATGTTCTCGCGCCGCTTCGACGAAGGCTGGGCCGCGACGCTGGCCGGCTGGCTGGGTTCGATCGCGATGGGTTTCTTCTCGTCGCTGCTGGTGCTGACATTCCTGCGCGAGCTGGTGCTGCTCGGCGTCGTCGTCTGGCGGCATCTGGGGCACGACGGCGCCTGGAGCGGCGCGGCATCCGACACGGCGCTCGGCGTGCTGGCGGGCGCGGTGCTGGTCAGCGCGCTCGGATTCGTCGGCGCGCGCCGCACGGCGGCGGTCAAGCGCGTGTCGATTCCCGTCGACGGGCTGCCGGCCGCGCTCGACGGGCTGACGATCGTGCAACTGTCGGACATTCACGTCGGGCCGACGATCAAGCGGCCCTATATCGAGCGGATCGTGCGCGCGGTCAATGCGCTCGAGGCCGATCTCGTCGTCGTGACGGGCGACGTGGTCGACGGCTCGGTCAAGCGGCTGCGCGAGCACACGGCGCCGCTCGGCCGCATGCAGTCGCGGCACGGCAGCTTCCTCGTGACGGGCAACCACGAGTACTACGCCGGCGCGCACGCATGGATCGACGAGTTCCGGCGGATCGGGTTGACGGTGCTGCTCAACGAACACGTGCTGATCGAACACGACGGTGCGCGCGCGGTGCTCGCCGGCGTCACCGATTTCACGGCGGGCGGGTTCGATCCCGCGCATCGCAGCGATCCCGAGCAGGCGCTGGCGGGCGCGCCGCACGACGTCGCCACGAAGATCCTGCTCGCGCACCAGCCGCGCAGCGCGGAAGCGGCGAGCCGCGCCGGTTTCACCGTGCAACTGTCCGGCCATACGCACGGCGGGCAGTTCCTGCCGTGGCCGCCGTTCGTGCGCCTGCAGCAGCCGGTGATCGGCGGGCTGAACCGGTTCGGCACGATGTGGCTCTATACCAGCCGCGGCACCGGCTACTGGGGGCCGCCGAACCGCTTCGGCGTGCCGTCCGAGATCACGCTGATCCGGTTGACCCGCGGCCTCTAGCGCGCCGGAATGACAGCGCATGGCGGCGCGCGTCGCCGTTGGCTACCATGCAGACGTGGTTTCCCCGCACCGTTCATTTGCTGCCTGATCGCGACATGTCGACGCCCGATCTTTTCGCCGATTCGCCCGTGCCCGACGTGGACTGGTACCCGGACTGGCTCGCGCCGGCCGACGCCGATCGCGTGCTGGCCGCGCTGATCGATGAGGTCGCGTGGCGGCAGGACACGATCCGCACGCCGCGCGGTCGCATTCCGCTGCCGCGGCTCACCGCGTGGCAGGGCGAGCCCGACGCCGTCTACGTGTATTCGGGGATCCGCAACGTGCCCGCGCCGTGGACGCCGGCCGTGCTTGACCTGAAGCGCGCGGTCGAGGCGACCTGCGGCGCGCGATTCAACAGTGTGCTGCTCAATCGGTATCGCAACGGGCAGGACAGTCTCGGCTGGCATGCCGACAACGAGCCGGAGCTCGGCGACGCGCCGGTTATCGCATCGGTGAGCCTCGGCGCGATGCGCGTGTTCGACCTGCGTCATCGTGCGACCGGCGTCGTGCACGCGTACCGGCTGACACACGGCAGCCTGCTCGTGATGCGCGGCCGCACGCAGGCCGAATGGCAGCACCGCGTGCCGAAGGCGCCGGCCGTGCAGGGTGAGCGCGTCAACCTGACGTTCCGGCGGGTGGTGTCGGCGGGAAGCGGCCGGTAGCGGCCGGAGATGCCGACCGGCGGACGCCAGGGGCCGACGTAGGTGATGGTCCGGCGCACGCGTGCCGGTCGCACCCCGTTTTTCATCCGGGCGAAGCTAGCCGCCGTCGATGCGGCACGTTGCCGCACTCAGGTGTCCGGGGCGGCTTGAACCGGCCTGCGAGGCCCGTCCCATAAGGGTTTCAGGTGGTTTTGATTGACCGCCCGGTTCTGATAGGCAGGTGTAAGCCCTGATGGTGCGTCGCAACATTCATTGACTAGACTGTCGAATGGCTGAAACGCGCCGGACGCCGGCGCATTTTTTCGACATGCCTGACGCGTCGCCGACGTGATGCGCAGTGCAGGAGCATAACCCGTGACCGTACTGGACTCATCCCTCGAACCCTCGCTGCACGTCTTCGAACAAGACGGCGGATGGCAATGGGCGCTGACGGTGAAGCGGGCGTCGGGTGTCGGTGTGAAAGTCGTCGCATTCAGCACGGACGGCTTTCGCGGTGAAGCCGACGCATACGCCGCTGGCCAGCTCGCCCGTGCCGAGTACGACGCTGCCGTGACGGCCTGACGTCGCGTCGCGCCGATCCCGCTCGCGGATCGGTGTGGTCGTTTGCTCCCTCGCGTTTCTTCCCCCTTTCGTTTTCTAGTCGCACATCGGCCGTGATCGTGCCGGCCGGTACCGCACGTGAGGCATCCCGATCGCGGATGAGCAGGGCCGGCGGCCCGCCTTGCCTACGGCGACGTTCCGGTGGGCAGTCCTGTCTATCGCTGTTATCCTTTCGATCGCATCAGGCTATATGACAGTCCGGCGACCCGATTCGGGCGCGCCGGGCCATCGGCCGCCTGCGCCGGATCGTGTTGATCCGGTCCGGTCGAAAATCCATAATCAAGCATTGCGGGTCATTCGTGAACGCTTCCATTCCGTCCATGTGCACAGGATCAATCCAACGATGAGCGGCGCATCGAAACCGCCGGCGAAGCCGGCAAGCGCGCCGCGCGCGACAGCCGGCGACGACGTCGACCACGACGCGTCGAAGCAGGCCGCGGGCGACGACGAATCGTCGGGCGGCGCGTCGTCGTATCTGGTGCCGGGCCTCGAGCGCGGGCTGCGGATCCTCGCCGAATTCTCCGCGCGCGAGCCGGTGCTCGGCGCGCCCGAGCTGTCGAAGCGCATCGGCATTCCGCGCACGACCACCTTCCGCCTGCTGCAGACGCTCGAAGCGCTCGGCTTTCTCGAGCGCGTGAACGGCGACCGTTATTTCCGGCTCGGCGTCGGCGTACTGCGGCTCGGCTTCGAATACCTGAATTCGCTGGAACTGACCGATCTCGGCACGCCCGTGCTCGAACGATTGCGCGATGCGACGGGCCTGTCGACGCACCTGCTGATCCGCGACCAGCGCGATGTCGTGTTCGTCGCGAAGGCGCAGAGCAACACATCGATGTTCGGCTCGGTGAAGGTGCACGTCGGCACGCGGCTGCCCGCGCACGCGACCGTGCATGGCCATGTGCTGATGGGCGACCTCACGCGCGACGCGCTGCGCCAGCTGTATCCGGAGAAGCGCCTCGAACAGTTCACCGAGCGCACGCCGGGCACGGTGGATGAGTTGTACGAGCGCGTGCGTCATTACGCGCGGCTCGGCTACGCGGTCAGCGAAGCCGCGTTCGAGAGCGGCATCTCGGCCGTGACCGCACCCGTGCGCGACCATTCGGGCGCGATCGTCGCGGCGATCACCGCGACGGTGCCGCGCTCGGAAATCGGCGAGGCCGGCGAGAAGGAGCGGCTCGTCGAAGCGGTATGCGGCGCGGCGGTCGACCTGTCGCAGCGGCTGAACTACCGGCCGCTCGAAAGCGACCCGACGTTCGCGCACGCGCGCCATCGGGTCGCGATGTTCTGATTCGCGGCATGAGCCGCGTCGCGCGGCTTCGTCAGTAGCCTGTCGCAAGTAGTCAAAAAAAGAGCAGCCCGCGGGCTGCTCTTTTCGTTTCCGCCGTCGGGCGCATCCGCCCGCCGCCGCTCAGAACGAGTGATGGATGCCGGTCAGCACGATCACCTGGTTCGCGGTGCTCGACGCGCCGGCCGTGAAGAACGCGGCCTTCGCGCCGCCCGAACCGTGCTCGTACAGCACGTTCGCATACAGCTGCGTGCGCTTCGACAGCGCATAGATGTCGCCGAGCTCGACCTGCGTCCAGCGGCGGCCGGCCAGCGTCGTGGTCGCCGCGCCGCCCGCGATCGTGTTGAACGCGCTGCTGCGGTAGTTCACGCCCGCGTCGTAGCTCTGGAACGTGTCGGAAAACCCGTTCGACTGCATCTTCACGCGCGTGTAGAGGCCGTGCACGAGGAAGTCGCCGATCTGGTAGGACGCGCCCGCGCCGATGTTCTCGACCTTGTTCGCGATGTAGCCAGTCGCGGTGTTCTGCCCCTGGAACGACGTGATACCCGTCTGGCTGATCAGGATCGCGCGGTCGTGCTCGTTCGAGTAGACGGCCGACGCCTTGAACGGCCCGTTCGCGTAGTTCAGCGCGACCCCGACCGACTTGCCGGTCGAGAAGTTCGTCGTGTTGCCGAGCGCCATCGCCGCCGCGGCCGAGAAGCCGGCGAAGCTCGGCGAACGGTACTTGACCGCGTTGTTGTACGGCACGTTGCCGGTCGCGGCGAGCCCGTCGATGTTGCCCGGATGGAACGCATACCAGCTCAGCGCGAGATACGCGGTGCTGAGCGGATCGAGATAGTCGAACGTCAGCGGCGTCTGGCGGCCGAGCGTCAGCGTGCCGTAGCGGTCGGAGCTGAGGCCGACGAAGGCCGCGCGGTTCCAGATCGTGTTCGCGGTCGCGAACTGGCCGTTGTTCGTATAGAAGCCGTTTTCGAGCTGGAAGATCGCCGACAGGCCGCTGCCGAGGTCTTCCTTGCCTTTCAGCCCCCACCGGTCGGGTTGCGTGTTGCCCTGGATCATCGCCCACTTCGCGTGGCCGCCGACGTTGTTCACATAGGCGACGCCGGCATCCAGGCTGCCGTACAGCACCACGCTGCTTTGTGCCCAGGCGCCCGACATCGCGCCCATTCCGATGATTGCTGCTGCTACCGCTTGCTTGACCATTTGATCTCCTGACTCTCCAAACCTGATGAGAAACGTGCCGTGGCGGCGGGCGCGGGGGACGGCCGGCCGTCGCGCGTTCTTCACCACCGGGCGGGCATTTTTAATGTTCCATATAAGGAACAATGTGCCTCTGATGGAATGAAGTATAGAGGTGTCGTGCGCCGGATCAAAAATAAATTTATCGGGCCGGATGCGGGTGGTGACGATCCGCAACACGGGACCGAGCGTCCTGAAAAAAGGACTTAAATCCCCGACACTAAACAAAAAATCACCTTTTTGAAGATGAGTGGCGGCGATCGTCGACCCGGCGGTCGGTGTTTTCCCTAGGACGTGCAGCTTTTTGTTTTACTCGTGGGAAGTCACTCCTATAATCACCATCCATAAACTGCTGTTCCGGGTATGGAACAAACCCGGGGCGAACCGAGAGTCGATCAGAAGGAAGGGTGTGAGATGTCTGAACAATGGGTTTGTGCCGGGCACGCCGGCGCGCTGTCGGAAGACACGCCGATCGAGTTCAAGCGGACCGACGGCGTCGAAATCGGGATCTACCGCGTCGGCGACGAGGTGTATGCGCTCGAGAACGTGTGCCCGCATGCCTACGCGCTGCTGACGCAGGGGTTCGTCGACGAAGGCACGGTCGAATGTCCTCTGCACGAGGCCGTGTTCGACATCAAGACGGGCGAATGCCTGAAGGGCCCGGGCGGGCGCGCGCTGAAGCAGTACGCGGTGCGCCTGGCTGGCGAGGAAATCCAGATCAAGGTGGAGTAACCGATGAAAGAAGCGACCGTCAACTTCAATCCGTTCCTGAAGCCGTGGGTGGCGCCGCAGCCGAACAACGTCGCCGGCAAGGGGCAGATCGAGATCCCGGGCCAGGTCGAGAACCGCATCTGGCAAAACCGCAAGGCCGAGCCGACGCAGTACGAGAACGATCTGGGCGATGCGCTCGAACGCGTGTTCGAGAGCGGCGCGACCGAGCTGGACGAGGTCGTCGCGGGCCTGAACCGCATCGGCTTCCGCGCGCCGGACGGCACGGCGTGGACGCCCGAGCGCTTCCGCGCCGAAATGGCCTCGCTGGCGGAATGAGCGCACCGACCGCGCCGCACGCCTGAGCGCCGACCCGACAACCGCATCCGGAGCACACTGATGACGTCCCCCGCACAACACGAAACACAACACGACCCGGTCCGCGACTATCTCGACCGCGGCATCAAGAACTACTGGTATCCCGTTGCGCCCAGCTGGCAGGTGTCGAATGCGCCCGTCGGCCTCACGCGCCTGTCCGAGCAGATCGTGCTGTGGCGCGATCACGAAGGCAAAGTCCATGCGCTCGAAGACCGTTGCCCGCACCGCGGCGCGCGCCTGTCGCTCGGCTGGAACCTCGGCGGCAGCATCGCGTGCTGGTATCACGGCATCGAAGTCGACGGCGGCGGCACGGTCAACCGCGTGCCGGCCGTATCGAACTGTCCGCTCGAAGGCACGAAGTGCGTGAAGTCGTATCCGGTCGAAGAGAAGGCCGGCGCGATCTTCCTGTGGTTTGGCGACGAAGCGCACGGCGAGCCGGCGCCGCTGAACCTGCCGGAAGAACTGGTCGCCGACGAATACGCGCACTTCCTGTGCGTGTCGAACTGGAAGTGCAATTACCAGTACGCGATCGACAACGTGATGGACCCGATGCACGGCGCGTACCTGCACGCGACGTCGCACTCGATGGCCGAAGGCGACAAGCAGGCCGACATGCGCGTGCGGAAGACGGAAACGGGCCTGATGTTCGAGAAGATCGGCCAGCGCGACGTGAACTTCGACTGGGTCGAGCTCGGCGAAACCGGCTGCCTGTGGATGCGCCTCGCGATTCCGTACAAGCAGAAGTTCGGCCCGGGCGGCAACTTCGGGATCATCGGCTTCGCGACGCCGGTCGACGGCGACAACTGCCAGGTCTACTTCTGGCGTACGCGCAAGGTCAGCGGCTGGCAGCGCGACGTGTGGCGCTTCATGTACCGCAACCGCCTCGAAGGCCTGCACTGGGACGTGCTCGAGCAGGACCGCTACGTCCTCGAGAGCCTCGCGCCGAACGCGCGCGATCACGAATACCTGTACCAGCACGACGTCGGCATGACGCGCGTGCGCCGGATGCTGCGCACGCGTGCGCAGGAGCATCTTTCCGCGCTCGACGCGCATCGCGCGGCGCAGGCCGCGGCGGAGCCGTCGAATGGCTGAGTTCGCTCCGGTCGTGTCTCTGCCGGGGCGCCGCGTGCTCGTCACGGGCGGCGCGCGCGGTCTCGGCGCGGCGTTCGTGAAGGCGCTCGTCGAAGCGGGCGCGCAGGTCGCATTCGGCGACGTGCTCGCCGAAGAGGGCCGCGCGCTGGCCGCGCAGCTCACGCAAGCCGGCCACACCGCGCAATTCTTCACGCTCGACCTGGCCGATCCGGCGAGCGTCACGGCTTTCGTCGCGCAGGGCGCGGCGGCGCTCGGCGGCATCGACGCACTGATCAACAACGCGGCGATCACGAACTCGGGCGGCAAGCTGTCGACGGAGCTCGACGTGTCGACCTGGGATGCCGTGATGAACGTGAACGTGCGCGGCGTCTGGCTCGTCAGCAATGCGGCGCTGCCGTACCTCGCGCAATCGGGCCGCGGCGCGATCGTGAACCTCGCATCGGACACCGCGCTGTGGGGCGCGCCGAAGCTGCTCGCGTACGTCGCCAGCAAGGGCGCGGTGATCGCGATGACGCATGCGCAGGCGCGCGAGTTCGGCGCCCACGGCGTGACGGTCAACGCGATCGCGCCGGGGCTCACCGAAGTCGAGGCGACGGCCTACGTGCCGGCGGAACGCCACGCGTTCTACATGCAGGGCCGCGCGCTGACGCGCGCGCAGGTGCCCGAGGACGTGACGGGCCCCGTGCTGTTCCTGCTGTCGGACGGCGCGCGCTTCGTGACGGGTCAACTGCTGCCGGTGAACGGCGGCTTCGTAATGAATTGAATTGAAGTTTTCACTCTGATGAAGGAGAGGACGATGGCGGACGCCGATCTCGAACGCAAGTCGTGGGACCAGCCGGAAGGCGCAAGCTTCAACGACTGGATGGAAGGGCGCGTCGCGCGCTACGCGACGCGGCGCTACGACTGGGACGCACTGAAGTTCCAGGCCGACTACGACCCGAAGTACCGTCGTGCGCAGATGCGCTACGTCGGCACGGGCGGCACGGGCGTCGCGAAGGACGTCAACACGGTGCCGGCCGGCAACTTCACGTTCTCGACGATGGTCATTCCGGCCGGCAACATCGGCCCGAGCCACATCCATATCGACGTGGAAGAAATCTTCTTCGTGCTGCGCGGCAAGATGAAGGTGATCTGCGAGCGCGACGGCGAGACCTGGGAAGCGATCCTCGGCGAGCGCGACCTGATCTCGGTGCCGCCGGGCGTGTACCGCACGGAAATCAACATCGGCGAGGAAGACGCGCTGATGTGCGTGATGCTCGGTTCGCCGAAGCCCATCACGCCGACGTATCCGCCGGATTCGCCGCTCGCGAAGATCAAGCGCTGAGACGGGGCGGAGCAAGCAATGCGTGTCATCGACAAACGTGAACGCGACCGCACCGCGGCGTTCGCAGCGCTGCTCGGGCAGTTTCCCGAACAGCGCTGCGCGGCCGGCGCGGCGGGCACGATCGGCTACCGTGAGGCTGGCGCAGGCGAGGCCGGCGCGCAGCATGCGGGCCGCGCGCTGCCCGTCGTGCTGCTGCACGGGATCGGCTCGGGCGCCGCATCGTGGGTGTGCCAGCTCGACTCGCTCGGCGCGTCGCGCCGCGTGCTCGCGTGGGATGCGCCCGGCTACGGCGTGTCGACGCCCGTGCACGGCGCGTCGCCGGTCGCCGCCGATTACGCGGCGTCGCTGAACGCGTGGCTCGAGGCACTCGGCATCGAACGCTGCGTGCTGGTCGGGCATTCGCTCGGCGCGATCGTCGCGGGCGGGTTGACCCGCGTGATGCCCGCGCGGATCGCCGGCCTGCTGCTGATCTCGCCCGCGGGCGGTTACGGCAGCGCGCCCGCGGAAACGCGCGACACGCGCCGCGATGCACGCCTCGCGATGCTCGACGAACTCGGCCCGGCCGGGCTCGCCGAACAGCGCAGCGGCAACATGCTGTCGGGTTTCGCGAGCGAGGATGCGCGTGCATGGGTACGCTGGAACATGGCGCGCATCGTGCCGGCCGGTTATGCGCAGGCCACGCATCTGCTCGCGAACGCCGATCTCGCGTCCGATCTCGCCGGCTTTCGCGGCCGCACGGCGGTGGCGGTCGGCGCGAACGACGCGATCACGCCGCCGGCTGCCTGCGAGCGGATCGCCGCTGCCGCGCACGTCGGGCTGCAAGTGATTCCGCAGGCCGGTCATGCGGGCTACGTGGAAGCGCCGGCGGTCTACTCGTCGCTGATCGACGCGTTCTGCCGTCAATGCGACCGTCAACGGGGGCTGGAATGAACTACCCCCACGCTCACATTCGTTCGCTTGGGGGGGCGCAGCCCGCTCAATCCCGACATGCATTTCAACGTGCCCCTGGGGCGGCCCGACCGGAGGCATCATGAGCGAACCGTTGCAACAACAGGATGCGGACACCGCGAAGTCCGAGGCCAACTACGTGGTGCCGGGCCTCGAACGCGGTTTGCGGATCCTCGCCGAATTCTCGCCGCGCGAGCCGGTGCTCGGCGCGCCGGAACTGTCCAAGCGCCTCGGCATTCCGCGCACGACGGTGTTCCGTCTTCTGCAGACGCTCGAATCGCTCGGCTTTCTCGAGCGCGCGGACAAGGATCGCAACTACAAGCTCGGCATCGCCGTGCTGCGGCTCGGCTTCGAATACCTGAGCTCGCTCGAGCTGACCGATCTCGGCCTGCCGGTGATCGAGAGCCTGCGCGATGCGACCGGCTTCACGACGCACATCGTGATCCGTGACGGCCGCGACGTGGTGTTCGTCGCGAAGGCGCAGAGCCAGTCGCCGGTGTTCAGCTCGATTCGCGTGAACGTCGGCACGCGGCTGCCCGCGCATGCGACGACCCACGGCCACGTTCTGATGGGCGACCTGTCGCTGAAGGAGTTGCGGGCGCTGTATCCGGAAGGCGCGCTGAACCGGATGACGAGTGCGACGCCGGAATCCGTCGACGCGCTCTACGAAGTGATCCGGGAAGATGCGCTGCGCGGCTACGGCGTCAGCAATTCGTCGTTCGAGCGCGGCATTTCGGTGGTCACGGCGCCGGTGCGCAACGACACGCAGAGGATCGTCGCGTGCATCACGGTGACGGTGCCGCGGCCGGAGATCGACGCGGCGCTGATCGCCGACGGCCTGATCGACAAGGTGCAGCGCGCGGCGGCGGAATTGTCGCGGCGGCTCAATTACCGCTCGGATGACGAGCACACGTTTCTCAAGGCTTTAGGACTGCGATGATTCAGATCGATCTGACCGGGCAGGTGGCGGTGGTGACGGGCGGTTCGTCCGGCATCGGCCTCGCGACTGCCGAACGGTTCCTGCAGGCCGGCGCATCGGTCGCGATTTGCGGCCGCGACGGCGAGCGTCTCGCGCGCGCCGAGGCGATGCTCGGCGAGAAATATACGGGCGCGCCGCTGCTCGCGGTGCGCTGCAACGTGCTCGACGAAGCCGACGTGGCCGCGTTCGCGCAGGCCGTGTCCGACCGCTTCGGCCGCGCCGACATGCTCGTCAACAACGCAGGCCAGGGCCGCGTGTCGACTTTCGTCGACACGACCGACGACGCATGGCGCGAAGAGCTCGAACTGAAGTACTTCAGCATCATCCGCCCGACGCGCGCATTCCTGCCGCTGTTGCGCGATGCGGCCGCGCCGACGATCACCTGCGTGAATTCGCTGCTCGCGCTGCAGCCGGAGCCGCACATGGTCGCGACGTCGTCGGCGCGCGCGGGCGTGCTGAGCCTCGTGAAGTCGCTCGCGACCGAACTCGCGCCGCAGCGCATCCGCGTGAACTCGATCCTGATCGGCATCGTGGAGTCGGGGCAGTGGCGCCGCCGCTACGAAGCGCAGGCGCCGGCCGGCGAAAGCTGGGAGGACTGGACGGGCGCGCTCGCCCGCAAGAAGAACATTCCGCTGAACCGCTTCGGCAAGCCCGACGAGGCAGCCTGGGCACTTTTTTATCTCGCAACGCATCTGTCGTCCTACACGACGGGCAGCCATATCGACGTTTCTGGAGGCTTTGCACGCCATGTCTAAAAAAACCACGGTTGGCGAGCTGATTGCCGCCTTTCTCGAGCAGTGCGACGTCAAAACCGCATTCGGTGTCATCTCGATCCACAACATGCCGATCCTCGACGCGATCAACTCGCGCGGCAACATCCGGTATGTCGGCGCGCGCGGCGAAGCGGGCGCGGTGAACATGGCCGACGGGCTGGCCCGCGTGTCGGGCGGCCTCGGCGTCGCGTTCACGAGCACCGGCACGGCGGCGGGCAACGCGGCCGGCGCGATGGTCGAGGCGCTGACGGCCGGCACGGCACTGCTGCACATCACGGGGCAGATCGAGACGCCGTACCTCGACCAGGATCTGGCGTACATCCACGAAGCTCCGGACCAGCTCACGATGCTCGATGCGATCTCGAAGGCCGCGTTCCGCGTGCGCACGGTCGAGACCGTGCTGCCGACGATCCGCGAAGCCGTGCGCATCGCGCAGACGGCGCCGACGGGCCCCGTGTCGGTCGAGATCCCGATCGACATCCAGGCCGCCGAAATCGAATGGCCGGAAGATCTCGCGCCGGCGCACGTCGCGGTGCGCGAGCACGATGACGCACGCGTCGCGAAGCTCGCCGACGCGCTGGCGGCCAAGCGCCGTCCGCTGCTGTGGCTCGGCGGCGGTGCGCGTCATGCGCGTGCGGAAGTCGAACGCCTGGTGAAGCTCGGCTTCGGCGTCGTGACGAGCGTGCAGGGCCGCGGCGTGCTGCCCGAGGATCACCCGGCGACGCTCGGCGCGTTCAACGTGCATTCGGCGGTCGAAGCGTTCTACAAGACCTGCGACGCGCTCGTCGTGGTCGGCTCGCGCCTGCGCGGCAACGAGACGCTGAAGTACAAGCTCGCGCTGCCGCAGCCGCTGTTCCGCGTCGACGCCGATGCGCTCGCCGACAACCGCGGCTATCGCAACGAGCTGTTCGTGCACGGCGATTCGAAACGCGTGCTGGCCGAGCTGGCCGATCGCCTCGAAGGCCGCCTGTCGGTCGATCCGCAGTTCGCGGGCGATCTCGCGGCGGCGCGCGAAGCGGCCGTCGCGAGCGTGGCGGAAGGCCTCGGGCCGTACAAGAAGCTGGTCGATACGCTGCAGGGCGCAGTGGGCCGCGACTACAACTGGGTGCGCGACGTGACGATCTCGAACAGCACGTGGGGCAACCGCCTGCTGAAGATCTTCGAACCGCGCGCGGGCGTGCATGCGCTCGGCGGCGGCATCGGCCAGGGCATCCAGATGGGCATCGGCGCGGCGCTGGCCGGCTCGGCGGCGAAGACGGTCTGCCTGGTCGGCGACGGCGGCCTGATGGTCAACGTCGGCGAGCTCGTGACGGCCGTGCAGGAAAACGCGAACGTGATGATCGTGCTGATGAACGACCAGTGCTACGGCGTGATCCGCAACATCCAGGACGCGCACTACGGCGGCCGGCGCTGCTTCGTGCAGCTGCACCAGCCGGATTTCGCGCAGTTCTGCGCGAGCTTCGGCCTCACGCACTACCGGATCACGTCGCTCGACCAGGCGGAAGCGATCGTGCGCGAAGGGATCGCGAAGGAAGGGCCGGTGATGGTCGAAGTCGACATGCTGTCGGTCGGCTCGTTCGCATCGCAGTTCGCGGGCCCGCCGGTGAAGAAGGAAGAGACGCCGTCGGAGCGCCAGTATGCATAACGGCCAGCGACACGGGCATGCGCCCGTCGACGTCGCGATGATCGGCTTCGGCGCGATCGGTGCCGCCGTGTATCACGCGGTCGAGCACGATGCGTCGTTGCGCGTCGCGCACGTGATCGTGCCCGAGCATCAGCGCGACGCGGTGCAGCGCGAGCTCGGCGGCGCGGTGGAGGTCGTGTCGTCGGTCGACGCGCTGGCTCGCCGCCCCGAGTTCGCGCTCGAATGCGCGGGTCACAGCGCGCTCGTCGATCACGTCGTGCCGTTGCTGAAGGCCGGCACCGACTGCGCGGTCGCATCGATCGGCGCGCTGTCCGACCTCGCGCTGCTCGACGTGCTGTCGCAGGCGGCCGACGAGGGCGGCACGACGGTGACGCTGCTGTCCGGCGCGATCGGCGGGATCGACGCGCTGGCGTCCGCGAAGCAGGGCGGCCTCGACGAAGTGCTGTACGTCGGCCGCAAGCCGCCGCTCGGCTGGCTCGGCACGCCGCCGAGGAGCTGTGCGACTTGCGTGCGATGACCGGGGAAAAGGTGATCTTCGAAGGCAGTGCGCGCGACGCCGCGCGCGCCTGTATCCGAAGAACGCGAACGTCGCGGCGACGGTCGCGCTCGCGGGCCTCGGCCTCGACGCGACGCACGTGCGCCTGATCGCCGATCCGGCGGTCGAACGCAACGTGCACCGCATCACCGCGCGCGGCGCGTTCGGCGAGATGTCGCTCGAAATGAGCGGCAAGCCGTTGCCCGACAACCCGAAGACGTCCGCGTTGACCGCGTACAGCGCGATCCGCGCGCTGCGCAACCGCGCGGCCCGCTGCGTGATCTGAGCAGGCAGACAACCCGGACAACCAGGCCGACGCGGCCATTCGGGCCATTGAACGGCCGCCGGCGCCACGGCGCGGGCGGCTGCGCAGAGACAGATTTGTGGGACTTGTGACATGACTCCATTCGATACGAGCCTCGTACCCAACGGCGACATCCTGATCGGCGGCGAGTGGCGGCGCGGCCGCGGCGCGCCTTACGCGAGCATCTATCCGGCCGACCAGTCGCTGAACATGGAAGTCTCGACGGCGAACGCGGAAGACGCGGCCGACGCCGTCGTGGCCGCCGACGCAGCGTGGCGGCGCGCCGACTGGGCCGGCCTCAAGCCGCACCAGCGCGCGCTGGTGCTGTACCGGATCGCCGACCTGATCATGCAGCGTCACGAGGCGCTCGCGAACCTGCAACGCCGCGACAACGGCAAGCCGATCGGCGAGACGCGCGTGCTGGTGGCGAGTGCGGCCAACACGTTCCGCTATTTCGCGGCGTGCCTGGAAACGCTCGACGAAGAACTGACGCCGTCGCGCGGCGACTACCTGACGATGAGCGTGCACGAGCCGATCGGCGTGATCGCCGCGATCACGCCGTGGAATTCGCCGATCGCGTCCGACGCGCAGAAGCTCGCGCCGGCGCTCGCCGGCGGCAACGCGGTCGTGCTCAAGCCTGCCGAGGTGACGCCGCTCGTGTCGCTCGCGCTGGCCCGCATCTGCGAGGAAGCCGGCGTGCCGAAGGGCGTGCTGAGCGTGCTGCCGGGCAAGGGCTCGGTGATCGGCGACGTGCTGGTGCGCCATCCGCTCGTGAAGAAGGTGTCGTTTACCGGCGGCACCGAAGTGGGTCGCGGCATCGCGCGCATCGCGGCGGAAAAGCTGATGCCCGTATCGCTCGAACTCGGCGGCAAGTCGCCGACGATCGTATGCGACGACGCGGATCTCGATCACGCGGTGAACGGCGTGCTGTACGGCATCTTCAGCTCGTCGGGCGAAGCGTGCATCGCGGGTTCGCGGCTGTTCGTGCAGCGCTCGGTATACGACGCGTTCATGAAGCGCCTGGTCGCGGGCGCACGCAAGCTGCGCGTGGGCGACCCGACGCGGCCCGACACGCAGATGGGCCCGCTGATCACCGCGAAGCATCGCGAGTCGGTGGAACGCTACGTCGCGCTCGGGCTGGAGGAAGGCGGCCGCCTGCTGTGCGGCGGCGAACGGCCGTCGGGCGACGGGCGCGAGGACGGCTTCTTCTACCAGCCGACGATTCTCGAAGGCTTGCCGAACAGCGCGCGCATCTGCCAGGAGGAAATCTTCGGGCCGGTGCTGGTCGCGATGCCGTTCGACGACGAAGCGTCGCTGATCGCGCAGGCGAACGACAGCGTGTTCGGCCTCGCCGCCGGCATCTGGACCCGCGACTACAAGCGCGCATGGCGCATCGCGCGGGCACTGGAGACGGGCACCGTCTGGATCAACACGTACAAGCTGTTTTCGATCTCCACGCCGTTCTCGGGCTGGAAGGAGAGCGGGATGGGCCGCGAGAAGGGCCGTCTCGGCATCCGCGAGTACATGCAGCAGAAAAGCCTGTACTGGGGCTTGAACGACGCGCCGCTGCCGTGGGCGAACTGAGCGAAGGGGAATGACGCAATGAGCATCTTGGGTATCGAGCAGATCACGTACGGTGTCGACGACCTCGCGACGTGCCGGCGCTTTTTCGCCGACTGGGGCCTGAAGGAAGTCGCGCACGACGACACGCGCGCACGTTTCGAAACGCTGAACGGCTGCACCGTGCTGGTCGTGAAGGCCGACGATCCGTCGCTGCCGCCCGCGTTCGAAGCGGGCCCGACGCTGCGCGAAGTCACGTGGGGCGTCGCGACGCAGCAGGAAGTCGACGCGCTGCGCACGAAGCTGGCCGGCCAGCCCGGCTATTACGCGCAGGACGATGCGGTCGGCTGCATCGATCCGAACGGGATGGCGATCCGCATCGAGGTGACGCGCAAGCGCGCGCTCAACATCACCGGCTCGCCGTCGAACGTGTGGGGCCGGACGGCGCGGGTCGACCAGCCGAGCCCGATCTATGCGCGCGCCGAGCCGGTCGAGGTCGGGCACGTCGTGTTCTTCACGAACTGCCTCGACGCGCAGGAGAAGTTCTATCACGAGCTGCTCGGCTTCGAGACGTCGGACCGCTATCCGGGCCGCGGCGCGTTCATGCGCTGCGCGCCGCACGGCGGCCACCACGACCTGTTCCTGCTCGCGTTGCCCAATGGCAAGCGCGGCCTGAACCACGTCGCGTTCACCGTGCGCGACATCCACGAAGTGTTCGGCGGCGGCATGCACATCGACCGCTGCGGCTGGGAAACGCAGCTCGGCCCGGGGCGTCATCCGGTCTCGTCCGCGTATTTCTGGTACTTCCAGAACCCGGCCGGCGCGCTGATCGAGTACTACGCGGACGAAGACGTGCTGACGCCCGAATGGCAGCCGCGCGAATTCGAACCGGGCCCGACCGTGTTCGCCGAATGGGCCGTCGACGGCGGCCTCGACGGCAACACGCGCCGGCAGAAGAATGCGAAGGCGCCGGAAGGCAAGTTCATGACGGAGCGCAAATCATGAGCGCAACGAACTCGCAGGAACCGGCCGCGCCTCGCACGGTCGTCGTGATCGGCGGCGGCCAGGCCGCCGGCTGGGTGCTGAAGACGCTGCGCGCGGAGGGCTTCGCGGGCCGTCTCGTGATGATCGCCGACGAGCCGCACCTGCCGTACGAGCGTCCGCCGCTGTCGAAGGCCGTGCTGGCCGGTGACGCCGACATCGAGACCGTGCGCGTCGTGCGCCCGGACGAATTCGCCGCGCTGAACGTCGAGGCATGGCAGCCGGAACGCGCGGTGTCGATCGACCGTGCGCGCCGCGTGGTGAAAATCGAAAGCGGCCTCGAAGTCGAATACGACCGCCTCGTGATCGCGACCGGCGGCACGTCGCGCCGCTTGCCTGACTCGATCGTCAGGACCCCGAACCTGCATTACCTGCGTACGCTCGACGAAGCGGCCGCGCTCGGCGAGAAACTGCGCGCGAGCCGGCGTGTGCTCGTGATCGGCGGCGGCTGGATCGGCCTCGAGGTCGCGGCGACCGCGCGCAAGCTCGGCGTCGAAGCGGTGGTCGTCGAAGGCGCGCCGCGGCTGTGCGGCCGCTCGGTGCCGCAGGTCGTGTCGGACTTCCTGCTCGACCTGCATCGCGCGAACGGTGTCGACGTGCGCCTCGGCGCGGCGCTCGCATCGCTCGACGCGCAGCCGGACGACGCATCGAAGGTGCGCGCGACGCTTGCGGACGGCACGACGATCGACGCCGATTTCGCGGTGGCCGGCATCGGCCTCGCGCTGAACGCGACACTCGCGAGCGACGCGGGCCTCGCCGTCGACGACGGCATCGTGGTCGACGAATTCGGCGCGACCAGCGATCCGGCGATCTTCGCGTGCGGCGACGTCGCGAACCATCACAACGGCTGGCTGAAGCGGCGCGTGCGGCTCGAATCGTGGGCGAACGCGCAGAACCAGGCGATCGCGGCCGCGAAGGCCGTGCTCGGCGTGCGCGCGCCGTACGCCGAGATTCCGTGGTTCTGGTCCGATCAATACGACGTGAACCTGCAGATCCTCGGCGATCTGCCGGCCGATGCGCAGCTCGTCGTGCGCGGCGATCTCGCCGCGCGACGCGCGACGCTGTTTTTCGTGGGCGACGGACATGTGAGAGGTGTCATCGCCATCAACAACGCGCGCGAGCTCAAGCTCGCACGCAAGTGGATGAACCAGGGCCGGGCAGTGAACACGGAAGCCCTGGCGGACACGACCCAAGCGCTTGCCTGACCGGCGAAACCGGTACAAAGACCCAGGAGACACCCCGCATGAGCACTTTCGACAACGTCGTGGCCGGCAGGGCCACGATGGAAGCTGCCGCCTCCACGCCCGGCGCGATCATCGCGCGGCTCGAGCGGCTTCCGGCCAACGCGATGCAGATCCGCGCGCGCGTGCTGATCGGCACCGCGACGTTCTTCGACGGCTTCGACGTGATCACGATCGCGGCGACGCTGCCGCTGCTGATTCACAAGTGGGGGCTGTCGCCGACGCAGATCGGCATGCTGATCGCGTCCGGCGCGATCGGCCAGCTGATCGGCGCATTCCTGTTTCCCGCGCTCGCGGAGAAGCATGGCCGCGTGAAGGCGATCGCGTGGAGTTCCGCGGTGATCGGCATCACCAGCATCGCGTGCGGCTTCGCGCCGACGTTCGAGGTGTTCGTGCTGCTGCGGATCCTGCAGGGGCTCGGCCTCGGTGGCGAGCTGCCGGTCGCGGCGACGTACATCAACGAAATCACGCGCGCGCACGGCCGCGGCCGCTTCGTGCTGCTGTACGAAATCGTGTTCCCGATCGGCCTGCTGGTATCGATGGCGCTCGGCGCGTGGCTCGTGCCGCGGTTCGGCTGGGAGATCATGTACTTCGTCGGCGGGCTGCCGCTGATCCTCGCGCTGGTGCTCACGCGTCTGGTGCCGGAATCGCCGCGCTGGCTCGCGTCGCGCGGGCGGCTCCCGGAAGCCGGGCGCGCGGTCGGCGTGTTCGAAGCGTCGGTGCGCGGCGAACTGCCGCCGGTCACGCAGGTGGCCGCGTACGACGAGATGGTGCGCCAGCACCCGAAGCGCCGGATGAGCGACCTGTTCAGCGCCGCGTATCGCAAGCGCACGCTCGCGGTGGCGACGCTGTGGGCGACCTGCGGGTTCATCCAGTACGGGCTGTCCACGTGGCTGCCGACGATCTACAAGAACTTCTATCACGCGCCGCTGCAGCTCGCGCTGAATCTCGCGGTGATCGGCTCGGTGATGGGCGTGCTCGGTTCGCTCGCGTCCGCGCTGCTGGTCGACAAGCTCGGCCGCAAGCCGGTGATCGTGTGGTCGTTCGTGCTGTGCGCGCTGTCGCTGGCGTTCGCGGGCATCTACCACGCGTCGTCGGTGTACGTCGTCGCGACCTTTTGCTCGCTGTCGCTGGGGCTGATGGCATCGGGCTTCATCACCGCGTACGTCTATACGCCGGAACAGTATCCGACGAGCATCCGCGCGTCGGGCTGCGGGCTCGGCAGCGCGTGGCTGAAGATCGCGTCGTTCGCGGCGCCGATGATCGTGCCGCACGCGATCATCGGCGGCAATCTCGCGCCGGCGTTCTACCTGATCGGCATCGTGCCGCTGATCGCCGCCGTGACCGTTCATTTCGTCGGGATCGAGACGAAGGGGAAGGTGCTCGAAGCGCTCGAGGCATAAGCGCGGCGCGCGGCAAAGGCGATGTGGAAGGCCCGGACGATGTGTCCGGGCTTTTTTCGTTTCGGGCAGCGGATCGTGCGTGCCGGACAGCGCGAACGCACGCGATGGCCGGCCTCCGGATAGCGTGTTCTAATTCATGCTTGCGTTTTTTCCCCGGCCGCCGCGATGCCCTTGCTCGAACCCGTCACGCTGCATACGTCCCGCCTCGTCCTGCGTCCGCTTCGCGACACGGACGCTCACGCGTTCTTCGACCTCTGGTCCGATGCACAGGCGATGCGCTATGCGTCGTTCGCGCCGCTCACGGATTGGCGGCAGGCCGCCGAGCGCGTCGCGCGCAACCTCGCGACGACCGCCAGCGGCCAGGATCTCGTCTGCGTGCTCGAAGCGCGGGACACCGGCGACGTGCTCGGCGAATGCGTGCTGTTTCATGCGCACGAGCAATGCCGGCGTGCGGAAATCGGCTTCAGCCTGCGGCGCCGCTACTGGCGCGGCGGCTATATGCGCGAGGCCGCGTCGGCGGTCATCGACCACGCGTTCGGCACACTGCGCCTGAACCGCATCGAGGCCGACATCGATCCGCGCAACGTCGCTTCGGCCGCGTTGCTCGAACGGCTCGGGTTCGTCAGGGAAGGCGTGCTGCGCGAACGCTGGATCGTCGGCGACGAGGTGTCGGACAGCGCGCTGTACGGTTTGCTCGCGCGCGATCGTCGCGGGTGATGCGGGTGATGCGGGTGACGCGGCGTGTCCGGTGCGAACGAATTGCGCATCGGCATCGTTCCCGTAGTCGCGACGCAGGCGCGGCGTCCGATCCGGCTGGCGGCTTGCCGGATTGCCGTGTCGAACGTACGCTTTGCCTACCGCCGACTCCATCAGCAGGTTACCGCCCATGCAAGCCCATCCTCTGCGTCTTTCCCCCGGCGACGATCTGCGCGCGTCGATCGAGCAGGCGCTGCGTCGACTCGACGCGCATGCAGCATTCGTGATCCAGGGCATCGGCAGCCTGAACGTCGCGCAGCTGCGCTATGCCGGCGTCGCTGCGCCGACCGAGCTGCGCGGCGATCTCGAGATCCTGACGCTGGCCGGTTCGGTCTCGCCGGACGGCGCGCACCTGCACATGGCGGTGTCCGACGCGCACGGCCGCGTCTCGGGCGGCCACGTCGCGACCGGCTGCGTGGTGCGCACGACCGCCGAGATCCTGCTCGTATCGTTGCCCGCGCATCGTTTTTCCCGCGAGCACGATGCGCTCACCGGGTTCAACGAGCTGGTGGTCCGTCCGGCGAAAGACTGAGATCGCGCGGGCCGGGCCGTTCACGATCGCGCGTCCATCGCAACGACGCACGACCGGCGGCGATGTCAACGGACCGTCTTGCCGACCACATGGCGCCGGCAATGTTCGAGATACGCCTCTTCGTGCGCGGCCATCAGTTCGATGATGCTTCGCCACAGCCATGACGGCGCGTCGGCCGTCTTCGGGTGCTGGCGCCGCAACTCGCTGCACCACGCGCGTTGCGTCGCGTGGTCCATCTGCGCGGCATGCGCGTTGCCGATCACCAGCGCCAGATAGCGCGCGACTTTGACCGCATCGGCCTCCGACATCCGTTCCGCGTCCAGTTTCAGATCCTGCGGCATCAATTCGCGTATGACGACGGGGCATCCGTCGAGGCGTGCCGCGCACATCCGGCTGCCCAGCATCGGCGATACGTGCCGCGCGCCTTCGAGCACCCGTTGCGCGGGATCGCGCGGCATGCGCACGCCGGGATCCTTCGGGGCCTTCGCCGCCGCGGCCTCCTTGATGTCGATCAGATACGGCGGATGGCCGTCGGAACACGCGTCGTCGATATCGAGCATGACCGCGAAGCGGCGCCGTCCGAGCGAGCTGCATCCCTTTACCCAGAAGGCGGCGTCGAGCACCTTCATCCTCGCGTCGCGGTGTGGCGCGCGGCTGAGCGCCGCGCCGATCGGCGAATCCGGGGTGGATTCGAACAGCGCGTGGATGGCGCTCCGCTCGCGCTCGGACAACGGCCAGAAGCGTTTGCCGAGCGGAATGCGCGGCGTGACGTTCTGGATCGTCTGCCGGTCGAGCTTGCGCCACGATCGGTGCAGCGCCGCCTTCATCGCGATCTTGATCGCGGTTGGGCGTTGCAGGTGACTGGTCTCGGCGCGGTGCCGGCTGTCGAACGCCTGCTCGTATCCGGCGATGAGCGCTTCTACCATCCGCCACGTGATGATGCCGGGCAGATCGGAGCTGCGCGCCGCGGTCGCGAGCGAGAAGCCGAGACGCAGCAGGTCGTGTACGGGATTGCCGATCACGCTCTGGTCGAGATCGCGGATCTGCACGGCAACCTCGCCCGTCTTCGCCGCGACGGGCCCCAGATTGCCGAGATGGCAGTCGCCGCCGATCCATACCGCGGGGCCGTCGGGCAGGGTGCCGGAGCGATGGTCCGCGAGCCATGCGTAGAAGCGCTCGGCGCTGCCGCGCGTATACGTGTGTATCGAGCGCGCCATCTTGCCGCTGCGCAGGCGCGCGAGAATCTGTGCGCGCTGGTCGCTGGACGGCAGCCGTGCCGATCCCGATGCTTTCTTCGCCACGATGCGTTCTCCTTCTGTTCCGCGGCATCCGTCGCCGGTGCGTGTGCCGGCTCGCGTGACGTCGGTGTATCCGGCGCCGCGCCGGCCGGCGCGGCTCCACCTGCTCAACCCGGCACGAACACGCCCAACGCCGCGACCGCCATCGCGAACGTCGCGAGCCAGCCGCCCCAGGCCAGCAGGCCGGTGATCGCGAATTTGCCCATGATGCGCGTGCTGTGGGCCATCAGCATCATCACGACCATGATCGGCACGGCGGTCACGCCGTTGATGACCGCACTCCAGTAGAGCGCGCGGATCGGGTCGAAATGCATGAACGTGATCGCGACGCCGCCGATGATCGCCAGTGCGATGACCGCATAGAACTCGCGCGCGACGCCGAATTGCAGCGCGAGGCTGCTGCGCCAGCGGAAAGTGCCCGCGGCCGCATAGGCGGCCGACCCCGCGAGGACCGGCAGCGCCAGCAGGCCGGTGCCGATGATTCCGAGCGCGAACAGCACGTACGCGAAGTGCCCGCCGATCGGCTCGAGCGCCCGCGCGGCATCCGCCGACGTCTTCACGTCGATGTGGTGCAGGTTCAGCGTGGCCGCGGCCGTCAGCGTGATGAAGAACGCGATGACGTTCGACACGCCCATCCCGACCCACGTATCGAAGTTGATCCGGCGCAGCTGCGCGGGGGCCTGGTGAGGTGCGTGCCGCAACGACTGCTGGTTCGGCACCGCGCGCAGCTCCTCGACTTCCTGCGATGCCTGCCAGAAGAACAGGTACGGGCTGATCGTGGTGCCGAGCACGGCGATGACCGTGGTCAGGTAGGCGGCGGAGAACTGGACGCGCGGCAACACGAGCGCACGGCCGACCTCGCCCCACGGGACGGGCACGATGAGCGCCACGGCGACGTAGGCGAGCAGGACCAGCGCGGTCCATTTGAGCAGGCGCGCGTAGCGGTCGTACGGCACGAGGATCTGCAGCAGGGCCGATGCGCCTCCGAGGCACACGACGTAGAGTTCTTGCGAGCCGTGCAGCAGCAGCTTGACCGCCGCGCCCATCGCCGACAGGTCGGCCGCGATGTTGATTACGTTCGCGACGATCAGCAGCACGACGGTGACGTAGAGCAGCCACGGCGGATAGTGCGTGCGTATGTTCGACGCGAGGCCCTTGCCCGTCACGCGGCCGATGCGCGCGCTGACCAGCTGGATCGCCGTCATCAGCGGATACGTCAGCAAGAGCGTCCACAGCAATTCGAAGCCGAACTGCGCACCCGCCTGCGAGTACGTGCCGATGCCGGACGGATCGTCGTCCGCGGCACCGGTGACGAGGCCCGGCCCGAGGCGGCGGAGCCACGTTGCGGCACGCGGACGCTGCTCCGCGGAATCGAGGGACTCGTTGTCGTTCATGATCGCGACTCGTGGGGAAGGGGGCAATCGAGTCGCAATTGGCATGCCCGACGGAACGCGCGGCGGCGCGGGCGGGTTATGGGATGCGACCGCCAGACGCGGTGCAACCGAACGCAATTTGACGCGATGGAAGACCGGCTCGGCCGACGGGCGGGGAGCGGCGGTACGGCAGGGAGCGCACGACGTGCTCGCGTGCTCGTGACGGGGGGAACCCGAACCCAGTTGGAGAAGCGACGGACGGTGCCGAGCGATTCGCGCAAGTCGCTATCGCTGCGACGTGCGTGACGTGTCGCGGCGAACGCTCATCTTTCGCCGCGATCGTCGGATGGTTGGCGTATTCGTACTGCCGCTGCCGGCGAGCCAATGCCGCCGGTGGCAAGCGAAAGAACCTCGGAAGGCGCCACGGATCACAGTTGGCGCTCAGGCGCCGCGACACGCATGCGACCGGCGCGGCGCCCGGTCGGCCTCAACGGGCCGCCACCGCGACGTCCTGATTACCGCGCCCGGACACGAGGCAGCTCGACATGAACGCTTCGCTCTGGCTGTCGGCCGCCGCGCTGCCGAAGCCCTTGCCGAGCGCGGCGTATTTCACCTGCTCGGCGCCCTGCGAGCAGGCGGTCGGGCTGGCGTCGCGGCCTTGCGCATGCAGCAGCGCGCGATCGCCGACCAGATAGACCAGCAGCGCGAAAAAAGCGATGTGTACGACTCGTCTCATGGTTCGTCTCCTCGTCGCTCAAGCGTAACGCGGAGACGTTTCTCGAAGCACTTGGGGCTTCCCCCGGTAAACGTCTGCAGAAATGGCGACGAGCCCGGCTGATCGCGTCCCGTTTTTACCGTGCGGACGACGAAAAGGCACGTTGGCCGCCCGCATCGCCGCGCGATTGACGCGAGTTTGACGAATGTCAGACGGCGGGCAGGGCGAGACGGTCGTGCCGACGGTCAGGGCGATAGCATGAATACATGTTTCAACGGAACGCGATGCGCGGCAGGCGATGGGCGCCGCGGCTCCGAATGCAGCGGGTACGTATTGAACATCGCTATCGAATTAGTGAGGAATCCAAATGCTTAACGTATCGTCCGTCCTGATCAGTCTCGCGCCGATGTGGGCGATTCTGCTGGTTGCATCGTCCGCCGCGACCTATCTCGTGTTCTGGCGCAAGGTCATCAAGTAAGCGGCGAGCGCCGCACCGCGTGCCGCTTATCTGACCGCCGTCACCGGCACGTTCGAAATCCGCACGAGGCGGCCCATCATGCTGCGACCGAACATCGACAGCATCTGATGAAACGGATCGTGCCGCGGCGCGACCACGACGATTTCGTCGCAGCCCGTCTCGGCCGCAACGGCCGCGATCGTGTCGGCCACCGGCCCGACCTTCTTCACGACGCTGTATCGGACGCCGGCTTCCCGCAGCACCCGCTCGGCCGTCGCCAGATCGTCGCACGCGAACTGGTCCTCGATCGAGCGCAGTCGCGACAGCGAGTGAAATGCCTCGAGCCGCGTCGCTTCGAGCGGCGGCTGGACGTTGATCAGCACGATTTCCGACGCGCAGCGTTCGCGATACAGGAAGGTCGCATGGCGGACCGCCTGCAGCGAACGCGGCGAATGGCCGACCGGAACCAGCAGCTTGAGCATGGAAGATGCTCCGGAATCGAGATGTTTGCAGCGTAGCGCGGCGCCGGATCGACCGACCTAAAGAGATCGGGCGGCCGCGTAAAAATGTCGTCAACGTCCGCCGCGCCTATTAGAAATATAAGAAATTTAAGTTTATGCGCATAAACGTTTTCACCGACCGGCCGGGCGGTGGCCCGGGCGGGCCGTCGAGTGGCGCACCACGCCGATTTAGTCGGATCCTCAATGAATCGCGGCGGAAAATATCGGAGGTCGGCGATCCGGCGTCGCGTAGAGTAGTGCATCGGCCGCGGCGCGGCCTTCTCCCGGGCTGTCCAGGCCGTTCGGGACGGACCGCCGCCACGCTGCGGCCCGCCATTCCATTCCGATTCCAGGAGACCTCGCATGCCGCATGGCGCCCCGCAGCTTCTCGCACCCGCTTCCATCACCGTCGACCCGATCGTGCGCCTGTCGGCCGGCGAACTCGCGTCGGCGATCCGCGGCAAGGCGGTCTCGTGCGTCGAGACGATGCGTGCGTATCTCGATCACATCGAGCGCGTGAACGGCGCGGTGAACGCGTTGATTTCGCTGCGCGATCGCGCCACGCTGCTCGCCGAAGCGGCGGAAAAGGACGCGGCACTCGCCCGCGGCGAGTACCACGGCTGGCTGCACGGGATGCCGCAGGCGCCGAAGGATCTCGCGATGACGAAAGGGCTGCGCACGACCTACGGCTCGCCGATCTTCCGCGATCACGTGCCGCAGGCCGATTCGGTCGGCGTCGGCCGGATGCGCGCGGCGGGCGCGATCTTCATCGGCAAGACCAACACGCCGGAGTTCGGCCTCGGCTCGCATACGTTCAACGAAATCCACGGCGCGACGCGCAATCCGTACGACCTGACGAAGAGCGCGGGCGGCAGCAGCGGCGGCACGGCGGCGGCGCTGGCCGCGCGCATGCTGCCGGTCGCGGACGGCAGCGACTTCGGCGGCTCGCTGCGCAATCCGGCCGCGTTCTGCAACATCTACGGCTTGCGTCCGTCGCAGGGCCGCGTGCCGCGCTGGCCGGGCGTCGACGTGTTCATGCAGCAGCTCGGCATCGAAGGGCCGATGGGCCGCACGGTCGGCGACGTCGCGCAGCTGCTCGCGATCCAGGCCGGCTACGACCCGAACGATCCGCTGTCGCTCGCGGAAGATCCGGCCGTGTTCGCGAAGCCGCTCGATACGGACCTGCGCGGCAAGCGCATCGCGTGGGTCGGCGACTGGAACGGCTATCTCGCGACCGAGCCGGGCGTGCTCGCGCAGTGCGAACAGGGCCTCGCGACGCTGCGCGAGATCGGCTGCGACGTCGATGCCGCGCTGCCGGCGTTCGCACCGGAGCGCATCTGGCGGCTGTGGCTCGCGCATCGGCACCTGCTGTCCGGCGGCGGGCTGCTCGCGCACTATCGCGACCCGGCACGGCGTGCGCTGCTGAAGCCCGAGGCGATCTACGAGGTCGAAGGGCTGCTCGCGATGCAGGGGGCCGAGGTGTTCGACGCGAGCGTCGAGCGCACCGCGTGGCATCAGGCCGTGCTGGGCTTCTTCGATCGCTACGACTTCATCGCCGCGCCGACCGCGCAGGTGTTTCCGTTCGACGTCGAGCAGCGCTGGCCGCAGGAAATCGCGGGCCGCGCGATGGATACCTACCACCGCTGGATGGAAACGGTCGTGCCGTGGACGCTGGCCGGCTGCCCGGTAATCAGCGTGCCGGTGGGCTTCAACGACGCGGGGCTGCCGATGGGGATGCAGCTGATCGGCCGGCCGCGCGCGGATCTCGCCGTGCTGCAGCTCGCGCGCGGCTACGAGCAGGCGGCCGACTGGGTCGGCCGGCGGCTGCCGGGCTGGATGGCTGCGTAATGCGACGGCCGGCGGGCCGGTGACACACGCCGAACGCAAGCGACGAAACGGGCGGCCGCGTGCCGCCCGGTTCGTTTCCACACCTCGAAACGCGCCGGCTAATCCTGCCATTCGTGCGCCGGGCATCACGCTGTCGCACAACGGCGCCGGCCGACACCGGCGCATACCGGGCGTCGCCGGGATTGCCGCGGTGCAGGAACGAATCGCGGCGCCAGCCCGATATCGCGCGGCAAATCCGGATGAATCCGCGCGCCGGGCGACGGTCGTGCCGGGCGATTTCGTATCGATGTGTTTCAGTCGTTGCGGCGGCGCGCGGCGCGCTTCGACAATATCGGCCTCAAACAAATTCGGGCACGAGGGAAACACATGAAGCACATTCGCGCGACGGGCAAGCACCTGGCATCGGCGGGCATCGCCTTCGGCATCATGCTAGGCGTCAACGGCACCGCCCATGCACAGCTCGACCTCCAGTCGATCGGCTCGGCGCTGCTCGGCGGCGGGCAACAGCAGGCCGCACCCGCGCAGGGCGGCGTCGCGCAGTTGATGCAGGCGTACGTCGGCGCGAACCAGCAGGTGCTGGTCGGCCAGTCGTCGCTCGCGTCGGCGATGGGGCTCACCGGCGCGGCCGGTCAGGCGCAGCAGGCCGCCGGCCTGCTCGGCGGCGGCAATGCGCTGACGCCTGCCGCGCTGTCGCAGATGGGCGGCGCGCAGCAGTCGGTGTCGCAGGCGCTCGGCCAGGCGTTCGCGAGCGGCGGGGCGTCGCACGGCCCGATCGACAAGCAGGCGTTCAGCAACGGCCTGGCATCGCTCGGCCAGGGCCTGACGCAGTACTCTCAGCTGCAGTCGGGGCTCGGTAATCTCGGTTCGACCAGCGCGGCATCGCTGCTGCAGTCGGGCCTGAATCCGCAGAACATGCAGGCCGCGTCGTATATCGCGCAAAGCGCGCCCGGCCAGTTGCAGTCGCTCGCGTCGACGCTCAGCCAGGCCGTGCAGTTCGCGACGAGCCAGGGCATTGCGGTGCCGTCGGTCGCGTCGTCCGCGCTGAAGCTGCTGCCGTAACGCGGTCGCACCCGCTGCGGAGCCGGCAGCGCGCGCGGCGATCCGGGATGGCCCCGCGCAACATGGGGATATCGCTCGATGCTATCGTGGCGTGTTCCCCGTTACCGGTGCCGGTTCATGACTGACTCGTTCGACCTCTCGCGCTACTTCGCCCGCATCGGCTACGACGGCCCGGCCGAGCCGACGCTCGACGTGCTGCGACGGCTGCACCTGCTGCAGCCGCAGGCCATTCCGTTCGAAAATCTCAATCCGCTGACCGGCGCGCGCGTCGCGCTCGACCTGCCCGCGATTGTCGACAAGGTGGTCGGGCGCCGCCGCGGCGGCTACTGCTTCGAACTCAACAAGCTCTTCTACACGGCGCTCACGACGATCGGCTTTCGCGTGACGCCGCTGATCGCGCGCGTGCGCTGGATGCGGCCGCCCGAGCTCGTCACCGCGCAGACCCACATGCTGCTGCGCATCGATCTCGACGGCGCGGCGTGGCTCGCCGACATCGGCTTCGGCAGCGCGACGCTCACCGCGCCGCTGCGCTTCGTGCCGGGCGAGCGGCAGCTGACGCCGCATGGGGCGTTTCGCGTCGTCGACGCGCCGGTCGACGGTGAATTCGACATGCAGTTCCAGATCCCCGACGGCTGGCAGACGACCTACCGCTTTTCGCTGAAGCCGGCCGAATGGATCGATTACGACGCCGCGAACTGGTTCACGTCGACCTATCCCGAGTCGATCTTCGTCAACGACCTGATCGCCTGCCGCGTGCTGCCGGACGGCCGCGCGGCGCTGTTCAACACCGTGCTGACGCTGCGCGACGCGGCGGGCGCGGGGCGCACCGTCACGTTCGACGACGCGGCCGCGTGGGGCGCGTGCCTGCGCGACACGATCGGCATCGATACGACCGGCTTCGACCTCGACGCGTTGTTCGCGCGGGTGGCGGCGCGGGCGAACCCGATGTAATGCGTCGCGGGCCGCGACATGACCGTACGCAATCCCGCCGGCCGTGCGTGGCGCCTGCAGGCGCCGCACCAGCCGCGCGCATGAGGACGAGACGATGACCGACCTTCATCCGGACGCCCCTGACAGCACCGCCGCGCGCGTCGCGCTGTGGCGCGCGCTGCACGTCGAGCTCGATGCGCCGCCGCACGTGCTCGTGGACGAAATCGGACTGCGCCTGCTCGCGCCGGCGCCCGGCTGGCAGCAGCGCGGCGACATGGATCCGCAATTCACGCGGCCGTTTCGCGCGTCGATCGTCGCGCGGGCGCGCTTCATCGAGGATCTCGTCGTCGAGCAGGCCGCGCGGGGCGTGAGCCAGTACGTGATCCTCGGCGCGGGCCTCGACAGTTTCGCGCAGCGCCGGCCCGAGATGGCGTCGCGCCTGACCGTCTTCGAGGTCGATCCGCCCGCGCCGCAGGCGTGGAAGCGCCGCCGGCTGACCGAGCTCGGCTTCGGCGTGCCGGACTGGCTGCGGTTCGTGCCGGTCGATTTCGAAGCGAAGCAGTCGTGGCGCGACGCGCTCGTGCGCGCGGGCTTCGATGCAGGCAAGCCGGCGGTCGTCGTGTCCACCGGCGTCAGCATGTACCTGACGCGCGACGCGAATGCGGCGGCGCTGCGCGAAGTCGCGTCGCTCGCGCCGGGCTCGACGTTCGCGATGACGTTCCTGCTGCCGCTCGAGCATGCCGATCCGGACGTGCGCCCGGCGCTCGAAATGGCCGCGAAGGGCGCGCGCGCGAGCGGCACGCCATTCATCAGCTTCTTCATGCCGGCGGAGATCCGCGCGCTCGCGACCGGGGCCGGCTTCGCGCGGGCCGAGCATGTGTCGGCCGCGGATCTCACGCGCCGCTACTTCGCCGATCGGACCGACGGCCTGCGCCCGCCGGACAACGCGGAAGAGCTGCTGGTCGCGACGGTGTGACGTCGCGACCTTCCATCACGCGCGTTCGAGCACGGCCATCTCGCGCACGATCACGAGCAGCACCGCGAGGCTCGCGCCGCCCGACGCGCGCAGGTCGGCGAGCAGGTGCTCGTAGCGCTGCAGCGCGGCTTCGCGGCGTTCGCGCCACGCGTGGACGATCGTCTCGGGCGCCGTCGAGTCGGCCGATTCCGCGAGCGCGCTGGTGGCGAGCGTGCGCTTGAGCCGCGCGACTTCCGCGAGCGCGGCCGCGCGCGCCAGCATGTCCCAGTGCGTCGGGGTCGGCAGCGAGGCCGCGCGTTCGCCGATCCACCCGTAGTTCAACAGCGTGCCCAGCGAGAAGTAGACGCCCGCGACCAGCTCGAGGCTGCGGTCGCAGGTCGCGGCCACTTCGGCGATGTCGAGCAGCGCGGCCGAGATGTCGCCGCTCGCGACGCGTACCGCGAGCGCGCTCTCGACGCCGGCTTCGACCAGCGCGCGCTGCCGCTCGGACAGCGCCTCCAGATCGGCGGTTGGCAGCAACGACGGCAATTGCGGCGCGATGCGCTGCACCGCGTCGCGGCAGCGCGCGATCAGGCCGGCGACGCCGCCGTCGGCCACCGTGCCCGACTGCAGCTGCCGCAGGAACCACAGCGCCGCGCGCTCCAGCAGCCGCGCGACGTCGACGAACATGCGCGCCTGCACGTCGTCGGCGACGCGGTTGTCGAGCGCGTCGATGTCGCGCCACACCGCATCGAGATCGAACACGTCGCGCGCCATGATGCAGGCGCGCACGATGTCGCCCGGCTTCGCGTCGGTTTCCTCCATCAGCCGGTGCACGAACGCGCAGCCGACCCGGTTGACGAGCGCGTTGGTCAGGTGCGTCGCGAGAATCTCGCGGCGCAGCGGGTGGCGCTGCATCGGTTCGCTGAAGCGCTGTTGCAGCGGCTTCGGGAAATAGTCGACGAGCATCGCGGCGACGAGCGGATCCTCGGGCACGTCGGATTCGAGCAGCGCGTCGTACAGCCACATCTTGCTGTACGCGAGCAGCACCGCGCGCTCCGGCGACGTGAGGCCCTGTTTCGCGGCCTGCCGTTCGGCGATCTCGTCGTCGGTCGGCAGGAATTCGATCACGCGGTTCAGGCGGCCCGCGCGTTCGAGCCAGCGCATCAGGCGCGCCTCGGCGTCGAGCAGCTCGACGCCGTAGCGGCCCGCGATCGACAGCGCCTGCGTCTGGTAGTAGTTGTCGCGCAGCACGAGCAGCCCGACTTCGTCGGTCATTTCCGCGAGCAGGGCATTGCGCTGCTTCTCGGTCATCTCGCCGTCGCCGACGACGAGCCCGAGCAGGATCTTGATGTTGACTTCGTGATCCGAACAATCGACGCCGGCCGAGTTGTCGATCGCGTCGGTGTTGATGCGCCCGCCGCGCTGCGCGAACTCGATGCGGCCGAACTGCGTGCAGCCGAGGTTGCCGCCTTCGCCGACGACCTTGCAGCGCAGGTCCGCGCCGTTCACGCGTACCGCGTCGTTCGCGCGATCGCCGACCTGCTGGTGGGTTTCGCGCGCGGCCTTCACGTAGGTGCCGATGCCGCCGTTGTACAGCAGGTCGACCGGTGCCTGCAGGATCGCGCGGATCAGCTCGGTCGGCGGCAGCGCCTGCGCGTCGATGCCGAGCGCGGCCTGCACGGCCGGCGACAGCGGGATCGTCTTCGCGGTGCGCGGGTAGACGCCGCCGCCCGCCGAGATCACCGACGTGTCGTAGTCGGCCCAGCTCGAGCGTTCGAGCGCGAACATCCGCTGGCGCTCCGCGAAGCTCGTCGCCGGGTCGGGGTTCGGGTCGAGGAACACGTGGCGATGATCGAACGCCGCGACGAGCCGGATATGCGGCGACAGCAGCATCCCGTTGCCGAACACGTCGCCCGACATGTCGCCGACGCCGACCACCGTGAAGTCGGTCGTCTGCGTATCGATGCCCATCTCGCGGAAGTGCCGCTTCACCGATTCCCACGCGCCGCGCGCGGTGATCGCCATCTTCTTGTGGTCGTAGCCGACCGAGCCGCCGGACGCGAACGCGTCGTCGAGCCAGAAACCGTATTCGTGCGAGATCGCGTTCGCGTAGTCGGAGAAGGTGGCCGTTCCCTTGTCGGCCGCGACGACGAGATACGGATCGTCGGGGTCGTGGCGCACCACGTCGGGCGGCGGCACGATCGCGTTGCCGGCGAGATTGTCGGTCAGGTCGAGCAGGCCGCGCAGGAAGGTCTGGTAGCACGCGATGCCTTCGCGCATCCATGCTTCGCGATCGCTCGGCGGCGGCGGGTTCTTCACGACGAAGCCGCCTTTGGAGCCGACCGGCACGATCACGACGTTCTTCACCATCTGCGCCTTCATCAGCCCGAGCACCTCGGTGCGGAAATCCTCGCGACGGTCGGACCAGCGCAGCCCGCCGCGCGCGACGCGCCCGCCGCGCAGGTGCACGCCCTCGACGCGCGGCGAGTACACCCAGATCTCGAACATCGGCTTCGGCTCGGGCAGGCCGGGCACCTTCGCCGGATTGAACTTGAACGACAGGTACGGCTTCGATTCGCCGTTCGCGTCGTGCAGGAAATAGTTGGTGCGCTCGGTCGCGTTGATCACGCCGAGAAACTGGCGCAGGATCCGGTCCTCGTCGAGGTTCGGCACCTGGTCGAGCGCCGTCTCGATCGCCTTCAGCAGGCGTTCGGCCTGCACGTCGCGCGTGCCGCCCGTGGCCGGGTCGAAGCGCACCAGGAACAGCTCGACGAGCTGCCGTGCGATCGCCGGGTTGCCGGTCAGCGCGCGCTCGATATAGGCGTCGCTGAACGTCGAGCCGACCTGTCGCAGGTATTTCGCATATGCGCGCAGGATCGTGACTTCGCGCGCGCTCAGGTGCGCGCGCAGCACGAGGCGGTTGAAGTCGTCGTTCTCGATCCGGCCGCTCCAGATCCGGTCGAACGCATCCTCGAACAGGCCCTTCACGCGCTCGATGTCGAACTCGGTATCGTCGGCGAGTTCGAGGCCGAAGTCGTGCACCCAGGCGGGCGCGGCATCCTGCGTCTGGATCCGGTACGGCCGCTCCTCGTCGACGCGCACGCCGAGATGCTCGAGCATCGGCAGGCTGCGCGACAGCGCGATCGGGTCGCCCGCGCGATACACCTTGAAGCGGAACGCGCGCGCGTCGGCCTCGATCGGGCGGTACAGGTTCATCGCCAGCTGGCCCGACGCCTTCACGCGCTCGATCAGCTCGATGTCGCGCACGGCCGTGCGCGCCGGATAGTCGTCGCGATAGCCGGCCGGGAACGAGTCCGCATAGTGCTGCAGCAGGCGGTTGCCTTGTTCTTCGCCGAACGCGTCGAGCAGCGCGTCGGCGAGATCGTCCTGCCAGCGGCGCGCCACCTGCACGAGCCGCGTTTCGAGTTCGCGCGTGTCGACGTCGGGCATCGTGCCCGGTTCCGCATGGACGACGAAATGAATCCGCGCGATCGCCGATTCCGACAGCAGCGGCGTGAACTCGACGTTCACGCCGTTGTACGCATCGACGAGCAGCTTCGCGATGCGGCGGCGCAGGTCGGTGTTGTACTTGTCGCGCGGCACGAACGCGAGGCACGACACGAAGCGGTCGAAGCGGTCGCGCCGTACGAACAGGCGCGTGCGCTGGTGTTCCTGCAGGCGCAGGATGCCGAGCGCGATGTCGTAGAGCTGGTCTTCGTCGGCCTGGAACAGTTCGTCGCGCGGATAGGTTTCGAGCACCGTCACCAGCGACTTGCCGAGATGCCCCTTCGGCAGGAAGCCCGCGCGCCGCACGATGTTCGCGCATTTGCGGCGCACGATCGGTATCTCGGTGTACGAACCGAAATAGGACGTCGACGTGTAGAGTCCGATGAAGCGCCGTTCGCCGGTCACCTTGCCGTCGGCGCCGACGAGTTTCACGCCGACGTAGTCGAGATAGCCGGGCCGGTGCACGGTCGCGCGCGAGTTCGCTTTCGTCAGGAAGATCGGCCAGGGGCCGGTGATGATCTCGGCGGCGGCCGGCGGCAGCGGCGTCACGTCCGGCGCGCCGGGCGCGCGCAGCGATTCGCGCAGCAGGCCGCAGCCGGAGCCTTCGACGCCGCGCAGGCCGAAACCCGTGCCGTCCGACACGAGCGCGTAGTCGCGCTGGCCGAGGAAGGTGAAGTGGTCGGCGACCATCCATTCGAGGAACGCGCGCGCCTCGATGTCTTCCGCGGTGGATTCGCGGGCCTTCATGTCCTTGATCGTCGCGCGCGCGATGTCGACGATCTTCGGCCAGTCCTCCACCGAGGCGCGCACGTCGCCGAGCACGCGCGCGATGTCGTTGCGCAGCGTGTTGAGCAGCGCGGCGTCGCCGCAGCGATCGACTTCGAAGTGGATGAACGACGCGAGCTGCGACTGGCCGTCGCCGGCCGTCGCGCCGCCGGCGTCGACGCGCTCGATCGCGCCGTCGCCGCCGCGCCAGATGCGGAACACCGGGTGCAGCGCCGAGTGCAGCGCGAGCCCGAGGCGGTTGACGGCCATCGTCACCGAGTCGACGAGGAACGGCATGTCGTCGTTGACGATCTCGATCACCGTGTGGTCGGAGTGCCAGCCGTGCTGTTCGAGGATGGGGTTGTACACGCGCAGCCGCTCGCTGCCGGGCACGAACTTCTGGGCGGTCTGCCAGTGCGCCATCGCGGCGCCGTAGAGGTCGGCGATGCCGCGATTCTGCAGATCATCGGCGTCGACGAAATCGTAGTAATGACGCAGGAACGGTTCGACGATCCGGAACGTGGCTTCGGGCAGGCGTCCGCGCGCGAATTCGACGACATCGGAGAGCAGGTGTGCGACGACTTCTTCGTTCTTCGCTTCCATGGCGGTCTCCTGGTCGGGTGGCCATTGGCTGCTGCGTCTGTGCCGCATTATATGCGCCGATTGCGTGACAACGCGATGTGCGGGCGCACAACGCGGCTCAGGGAACGAAGGGCGCGTGCGACGCCGGTGGCTGGCGTCGCGCGGGCGAGTCAGGCGAGGCCGGCGGCTTCACGTCAAGCCGCATCGTGCGGTGCATTCGTCCGGATGTCACCGCAACTCGAACGCCTGTCGCCAGGCAGGTTCCGCCGCCGCCGAACGCAGCGGCGTCAGCGTTCGTCGCTCCACAGCTTGCCGCCCGTCGCCCAGTTCTCCTTCTTCACGTCGGCGAGGATGATGTCGACCGAGCCCGGGTCGCAGCCGAGCGTCTCGCACGTGACGCGCGTGATCGCTTCGACGAATGCGCGCTTCTGCTCGACCGTGCGGCCTTCGAACAACTGGATATTGAAAGTCGGCATGACTGGATGCTCCGATGGTTGGGGGTAGGGAAGTCGGGACGCGAACGGCGTCAGTCGCGATACGACGGATCGATCCGGTCGAGGCGGCGCAGCAGCGCCGGCCATTCCAGTTCGCCCTCGATCGCGCCGCCGTCGCGCAACTGCGCGGCGGTGCGCTCGGCGACGGCCGGCTCGGGCAGCACGAGCGGCCCGCCGCCTGCCTGCGCGCGCACCTGGATGTCGCAGGCCTTGATCAGCGTATCCATCAGCACATATGCCTCGGCGACGGTCCGGCCGACCGTCAGCGTGCCATGGTTGCGCAGCAGCATCGCGGATTTCGCGCCGAGGCTGGCGGTCAGCCGCGTGCCTTCGGCCGGCGAGAACGCGAGCGCCTCGTAGTCGTGGTACGCGAGGTCGCCGTGAAACCGCAGCGCGTGCTGCGACGCGGGCAGCAGCCCGTCGCGCTGGATCGACACGGCGATGCCGGCCGTGTTGTGCAGGTGCATCACGCAGACGGCGTCAGGCCGCGCGGCATGCACGGCCGCGTGCAGTGCGAAACCGGTCACGTTGACTGCGTATTCGCTCTCGCCGATGCGGTTGCCGGCCAGGTCGATCTTCACGAGATTCGATGCGCGAACCTCGTCGAACGCGAGGCCGAACGGGTTGATCAGGAAGTGTCCGGGTTCGCCGGGCACGGTCGCGGAAAGATGCGTGTAGATCAGGTCGTCCCAGCCGTTCAGCGCGACGAGGCGATAGGCGGCGGCGAGATCGACGCGCAACCGGCGCTCGGCGTCCGAGATCGGGCCGCCGGGCTTCACGGTGTCAGGACGGTGTGCGAATGACGACATCGGGTTCTCCGAGGGTGAAGCGGCGCGCGACGATCACCGTGATCCACGCAGCGATCGCGAACGGGGCCGTGAACGCAGGGAGGCCCGCGCGCGTCGCGAGCCACTGGATCAGCGCGGCGAGCGCGGCGGCCGCGAACGCAGCGCGCGGCCCGCGCGGCATCAGCGCGAGTGCGGCGAGCGCGCCGTTGAAACCGAGCAGGCCGTCGGCGAACGACGCGCCGTTCGCGCCGGCCGCGATCAGCAGCACGGTCGACACGATCGCGCCGCCGAGCGCGAACGCGGCCGCGCGGCGCGACGCGACGGCGAGGCCGGCGACGATCAGCGCGCCGGCCCACGGGCCTTGCGCAAAGGTGGTTTGCGCGACGCCCGACAGCAGCGCGTCGGCGATGGAAGGAAGCGTCAGCGGCGCACCGGCTGTCGCGTCGCCCGCATGCTGCGGCGCGACAAACGGCAGCCACAGCGCGGTGACGGCGAGGCACGGGCTCGAATACGGGCACTGGCGCCAGCGGGCGAGCGGCACACGCATCGCGCGTTGCACGAGCGCCGCGCCGATCGCGACCAGCGGTACCAGCGCGACGGCGGCGGGCGAAGCGGGCGCGAACAGCACGGCGATCAGCGCGGCGAGCGCGCCGTTGAAGCCGTGCAGCCCCTGTTCGACGTCGCGGTGCTCGGCACCCGTCAGCACCGCCGTCATGCTGGCGGCGGCCGAGCCGACCAGCGCCGCGGACGCGAGCCGCAGGTCGGTCAGCGCCAGCGCGGCGAGCAGCAGCGCGCCGGTGACGGCATGCGCCTGCAGCACGATCTGCCCGATGCCGCGCAGCAGGATGCGCAGGTCGATCGACGGCGAGGCGGGGCGGGCGGTAGGCATGGCGGCGGTGGAACAGGACGAGCCGCGAGCATAGGACACAATGCCGTGCACCGGAATAGGGAATTCTGGATAGTCAGGATTTGTGGCGTATGCCCTGAGTTGGGGCGGGGCGCGAGTTTCGGCGTCTTGTCTGCCCGGGGCAATGGCGCTGTCGCGGGATTGCCGGGCCGGGAAACGAGATTTTGGCCGCAGCCGGATTTTTCGTGCGTATGCTGACGCGTCGGCGTTTTCGAGGAGGAACGATGCGTGAACTGCGCTGGGCGTCGCTCGAGGGCGACGGAATCGAACACCTGACGTTCGACCGGGGGGACGCGGGCATCGTCGTCGAAAGTGCCGTGGTCGGCCAGCGGTACGGCCGCGCATACGGACTTGCGTACCGGGTCGAGTGCGATCCGCAATGGCGGGTCAGGTATGCGGTGCTCAAAGTGATGGGCGGCGGCACGCTGGAACTGAACGGCGACGGCGCCGGGCACTGGCGCGACGGTTCAGGCAGCGCGCTGCCGGAGCTGGATGGCTGCGTCGACATCGACATCGCGGCGACGCCGTTCACGAACGCGCTGCCGATCGGCCGCCTCGGCCTCGCTCGCGGCGAGCGGCGACCGATCGACGTCGCATACATCTCGACGCCGGACCTGAAGGTGACGCCGGTCAAGCAGGCATACGCGTGCATCGAGCCGGGCCGGCGCTACCGCTACGAAGGCATCTTCCGGAATTTCACGGCCGAGATGGACGTCGACGCCGACGGGCTCGTGATCGACTACGAAACGCTGTTCAAGCGCCTGCCGCCGTTGCGCTGAACCGCCGCCCGCGGTGCCGCGGGTGCTGCCGCGACCGCCGGTCGTTCATGCGTCGAGGCAAACCGGTCGATCCGCGCCGCGATCAGGTCGGGATTGCGTACCACGACCCAGTGCCCGCCGTCGATTTCTTCGCGCACGTGCTCGCCGAGCCAGCGCTCGAGATCGACCGACATCTCCGGCGTCACGTAGCGGTCGTGTACCGGCACGAGGATCTGCACCGGCGCCTGCGCATACCGCTCGCGCGGCTTGCTCGCCCGCGCGAGGAAATTCGCGCGGTAGAGCTGCAACCCGTTCAGCGCGTTCTTCAACTGCGCGGGATCGCACTCGGGCCGCACGCGTTCGGTCAACTGCAGCCAGCGCGGCCACAGTGCGGCGCCGCCGAGGCGCCACACCAGCGACGGCACGACCGGCAGGTGGAAGAACGCGATGTACCACGATTTCAGGCTCTGCCTGAGCCGCATCTTCGCGCGGAACACGTGGTCGAGGCACGGGCCGGAGATCGACGTGTACGACGCGATCCGGCCGCGCAACGCAGGGTCGGTCACGGCCTCCCAGCACTGGATCGACCCCCAGTCGTGACCGGCCAGATGGAACGGCCGCGCGCCGCAGGTCGCGTCGGCGACGGCCTTCAGGTCGTCGGCGAGCCGCGCCAGCGTGTAGTCCGCGCGGCGGCGCGGCGCATCGGATGCGCCGGCGCCGCGCACGTCGTACGCGATCACGCGGTAGCGCTTCGCGAGCCGCGCGCGGACCGGCGCCCACACGGCCGACGAATCGGGATAGCCGTGCACGAGGATCAGCGGCGGCGCGCGGCGCGGGCCGCTGACATGGACGGCGAGTTTCACGTCGCCGGAGCGGACGGTCAGCATCTCGTGCGTGCGCGCCATGACGTCATGCCTGCGGAACCGGATGCAGCGGCACGCGGCGCGGGGCGGCCTGCGCCGCGTGGCGCGCATTGGTCGCGTCGATGTTCGCGAGCAGCGTGTCGAGCCCCTGCAGGTACTGATGGTTGTCGTGGTCCCACGGATGGAAGCCCGGACGGAAGTAGTCGAGCCATTCGCGCGCGATGCTCGGGAACACGCCGGTCCGCGGGCTGTACAGATACTTCACGAGCCGCCACATACCGCCGAACCTGCCGTGTTCGCGACGGTGCGCGCGCATCAGGCGCACGTGGAAGTCGAACACGATCGTCCAGAACAATACCGTCGTCGTCAGCATCGTGCCCGTGCGCAGCAGGTAGCTGCCGAGGCCCGGCTTCATCACGGCGTTCCATACGTCGTACGACACCGCCTTGTGCTCGGTTTCCTCCATCGCGTGCCACATCCACATCTGCTGATAGCCTTCGACCGACCCGTCGATCCGGTGCTCGTGGCCCGCCAGCAGCTGGTTCGCGAGGATCGCCGTGTAGTGCTCGAGCGCGATCGTGATCGCGAGCTGCATCGAATGCGGCAGCGTCTTCTTGAAGAAGCCGAGGATCGTCCACAGCCGCTTGTCGAGCTTGTGCGCGGGCAGGCCGGACGACTGCAGCAGGTCGTTGTACTCGATGTGCTCGCGCGTGTGCATCGCTTCCTGGCCGATGAAGCCGAGCACCTGCTTCTTCAGCTCCGGATCCTCGATGCGGTCGCGGTAGTGGCGCACCGAATCCATGAAGAAGCGCTCGCCGGCCGGGAACAGCAGCGACAGCGCGTTCATGAAGTGCGTGACCGGCACGCCCTGGACGTGCCAGTCCTTCGCGCGTTCGGGCGGCAGCGCGAAACGAATGTCGCGCCGCACCGGCATCATGTTCGGGGTCGTCATGATTGTTCTCCTCCCTGATTGCCTGCGTTGTTGTAGGTGGCGCGAAGCGGCGCGGCGGCCGGCGTGCCGTAGCGGGCGGCCGCGCGGCGGGCCTTCGCGGCCTCGCGGCGCGTCGTGAGCACGACGAGCGCCTGGTACGCGGCCGGCAGGATGCGCGCCATCCAGTCCGCGGCCTTCGCGTCGCGGCCGATCAGCACACGCCGCTTGTTGCGGCGCACGCCGGCGAGGATCGTGCGCGCGGCGTCGTCGGCGGTCGTGATGAAGAACTTCTCGAAGCTGTCCTTGCCTTGCTGCTCGCTCTCGACGATGAAGCCGACCATGTTCTTCGCGACGCGGCTCGACTGCGCGATGTTGGTGCGGATGCCGCCCGGATGCACGCAGGTGGCCGACACGCCGCACTTCATCATGTCGAGTTCCTGGCGCAGCGATTCGGTGAAGCCGCGCACCGCGAACTTGGTCGCGTTGTAGCCGCTCATGCCCGGCTGCGCGAAGATCCCGAAGATGCTCGACGTGTTGATCACGTGACCGTCGCCGCTCGCCTTCAGGTGCGGCAGGAACGCCTTCGTGCCATGCACGACGCCCCAGAAGTTGATGTTCACGATCCACTCGAGATCGCCGTATTCCATCCCTTCGATCGTGCTCGACAGCGCGACGCCCGCGTTGTTGAAGATCAGGTTGACCTTGCCGTGTTCCTGCGCGGTGTCGTCGGCCCACGCGAACATCGCGTCGCGCTCGCCGACGTCGAGCACGCGCGTCGACACGCGCACGTTCGGCGCGATCGCGCGGACGATCCGCTCGGTTTCGGCGAGGCCGACGCCGTTCTTGTCGGCGAGCGACACATGGCAGCCGGCCTGCGCGAGCTGGATCGCGAGCGAGCGGCCCATGCCCGAGCCTGCGCCCGTGATCGCGGCGACCTTGTTGGCGAAATCTCTCATGTCGTTGGCTCCTTGTCTGGCTCAGGCCGCTTCGGCGGACGTGGAAGCGGAAGCGGCGGACGCGGCGGGCGCGGCGACGGGCCGCCCGCTCGTGTCGTGGTGCGGCGCGCGATACGCGTGGTAATCGGCGATCGAGAAGTGCGCGGTCGCCTGGCGGAAGCGCCAGGTGAAGCCCGGCCACAGCGTCGTGTTCTTGCCGGTGCGCGGGTCGAGGTACCAGCTCTTGCAGCCGCCCGTCGACCAGATCGCCTTTTTGAGGCGGCCCTGCAGGTCGCTGTTGAACTGCGCCTCGACGAGCGGGCGCACCTCGATCGCATCCGCGCGTTCGCGCTGCATCGCGTTCAGCGCGCCGAGGATGTATTCGATCTGCGACTCGATCATGAACACCATCGAGTTGTGGCCGAGGCCGGTGTTCGGGCCGACGATCATGAAGAAGTTCGGGTAACCCGGCAGCGTCGTGCCGAGATACGCGTGCGCGCCGTCGCGCCACGCATCGACGATGTCGAGGCCGCCGCGGCCGATGATCGCGCCGCGCGGATACGGATCGGCGACCTGGAAGCCCGTGCCGTAGATCAGGCAGTCGACTTCATGACGCTTGCCGTCGGTCGTCACGACCGCGTCGGCTTCGATGCGCTCGATGCCGGTCGTGATCACGTCGACGTTCTTGCGCGACAGCGCCGGGTAGTAGTCGTTCGAGATCAGCACGCGCTTGCAGCCGAGCGTGTAGTCCGGCGTGACCGCACGGCGCAGCTCCGGGTCGGGAACCTGCTTGCGGATATGGCGCAGCGCAAGCTTCTGCACGTTCTTCATCAGCGACGGATGGATCGCGAAGCCGAGCACGCGCGATTCGAGCATCCAGTAGATGCCGCTGCGCACCGCCTTCTGCGTGAACGGCAGCGTGCGGAACAGCCACTTCTCGAAGCCGCTCAGGTTGCGGTCGGGCTTCGGCATGATCCACGGCGGCGTGCGCTGGAACAGCGCGAGTGTCTTCACGCGCGGCGCGATCTGCGGCACGAACTGGATCGCGCTCGCGCCGGTGCCGATCACCGCGACGCGCTTGCCTTCGAGTGCGTAGTCGTGATCCCACTGCTGCGAATGGAATGCACGGCCCTTGAAGGTCTCGACGCCGGGAATCGCCGGCAGCGCGGCGCGCGACAGTCCGCCCATCCCCGACACCAACACGCGCGCCGACAGCCGCTTGCCGTTAGCGAACGTGAGGCGCCAGCGTCGCGCGGCCTCGTCGTATTCGGCGCGCTGCAGCTCGTGGTTCAGGCGCAGGTGCGGGCCGACTCCGAAGCGCTGCACGCAGTCTTCCAGGTACGCTCGGATCTCCGGCTGCGGCGCGAACATGCGCGTCCAGCGCGGGTTCGGCGCGAACGAGAACGAATAGACGTGCGATTGCACGTCGCACGCACACCCGGGGTAATGATTGTCGCGCCACGTGCCGCCGACCGACGCGGCCTTCTCGAGCACGACGAAGTCGGTCACGCCGGTCTGCCGCAGGCGAATGGCCATCCCGAGACCGGCGAAGCCGGTGCCGATGATGGCGATGTCGGTGGTTTCGTCCGGGCCGTCGTGGCCGGGCGGGCCGAAAGGCAACGTGCGAGCATTCATCCGGGTGTCTCCGATTTGGCTCATTTTTTAATGTTACATTGATTGATGTAACGATAGTGGGTGAACCCGGAAACCGCAAGAGGCTAGAAGCGGCGCTCTAAGGGCCGGAAGCCGCGCGGGAAAAGGCTGAGCGGGGTTTGGAACGGTCTGGTTTCCGCATTGCGGAATGCACGGAAACGGCCGTCGGCAGGGCAGGAGAGGCGGGAGACGAAGGCCGCCGACACGCGGCGGCCTGTTTGAAACACTATCAGGGACGGATCGGGCGGGCGGCCGTCTCATGGAAAACCCCGGCGACGATCGTGATCTGCGCGAGCGCGTAGAGGCCCCAGATCAGGTAGTCGATGCCGGGGAAGCCGCCGAGGAAGCGTCCGACGCCGATCAGCGTGTCGGAGCCGACGAAGATCAGGCTGCCGACGGCGACCAGCGGGCCGCGCGTGCGGGCCGCGAGCGCGAAGCTCGCCATCGCGCACAGCACGAGCATGTAGACGGCGACGGGTACGAGCAGTTCGCCCAGATGCGGAAGGAACGCCGCATAGAACGCCGGCGCGGCGATCCACAGCCCGATCAGTGCGAGGACGCGCCAGCCGTGCGGCCGCGCGCGCCAGCGCACGAAGATCGCGCAGTAGCACAGGTGCGTGAGCAGGAACGCGCCGAGGCCGAGGACGAACGACAGCGGCCACTCGGGCAGCGCGAGCAGCACGTCGCCGAACACGGCCGTGACGAGCGCCGCGCACAGCCACGCGCGTTCGCGCGGTGCCGCGCAGGTGCTGCCGGCCGCGAGCAGCAGGATGCCCATCGCGGCTTTCGCGGCGGCCTGGCCGGGATAGGGCGCGGCGGCGAGCGACAGCCCGTACAGCAGCGCGGCGGCGATGGCGAGCGGCCAGAGCCGGCGATAGGTGGCGGGAAGCGTGGCGATCAAGGCGGGTGTCTCCGGGGGTGTTGTCGTCTGCGGTGGACGGCGCGCCGTCGGGGGGCGCGGCTGCGGCCATTATCCGGAAGAAAGCGCGGGCGAAAACCGGCGAATCCTTCTAGGCGCGGCATGGCGACGGGGGCGGTGGTACGGCGGCACGGGATCGGGCCATGCGGCGCCGGTGCGCCTGCCGCCGCGCCGATCGTTTCGATGCGTTTGCCCCGGTCGAACCGGGGCAACACGGCGGTTTCGGCTTGCTATCATCGCCGCGTATCGACGTTGTCCCGCCCGGCCGCGCTACAGGGTTCGCAGGCCGGCGCGACGGTCGCGCCCGACGAGGGCATGCCGCCGCGCTTTCAATGAATCCGTGCCGAGTCCCGCCAGCGCAGCCGATGCAGTGGCCGGGGCCGGTCCTCCCGACCAACAGGTTCGACATGACCGAACTGCTCCACGGCGACGGCGCGATCCGTCGCACGACGCCATACGGCTCCTCGATCGAAAACACCTATGCGGGCGTACTGTCGTTCATGCGCCGCAACTATTCGCGCGCGCTCGACGGCGTCGACGTCGCGATTTCCGGCGTGCCGCTCGACCTCGCGACGACCTATCGCTCGGGCGCGCGGCTCGGGCCGGCCGCGATCCGCGCGGCGAGCGTGCAGCTCGCGGAGCTCAAGCCGTATCCGTGGGGCTTCGATCCGTTCGAGGATCTCGCGACCGTCGATTACGGCGATTGCTGGTTCGACGCGCACAACCCGTTGTCGATCAAGCCGGCGATCGGCGAGCATGCGCGCACGATCCTGCGCTCGGGCGCGAAGATGCTGACGCTCGGCGGCGATCACTACATCACGTATCCGCTGCTGGTCGCGCACGCGGAGCGCTACGGCAAGCCGTTGTCGCTGATCCACTTCGATGCGCACTGCGATACGTGGGCCGACGACGAGCCCGACAGCCTCAATCACGGCACGATGTTCTACAAGGCGGTGAAGGAAGGGCTGATCGATCCCGCGACGTCGGTGCAGGTCGGCATCCGCACGTGGAACGACGATTTCCTCGGGATCGAGCGGCTCGATGCCGCGTGGGTGCATGAGCATGGTCCGCGCGCGGCGGTGGAGCGGATCGTCGACGTCGTCGGCGCGCGGCCCGCGTACCTGACGTTCGATATCGACTGTCTCGATCCGGCGTTCGCGCCCGGCACGGGGACGCCGGTCGCGGGCGGGTTGTCGTCCGCGCAGGCGCTCGCGATCGTGCGTGCGCTCGGGGCGGTGAATCTGGTCGGCGCGGATGTGGTCGAGGTTGCGCCTGCTTATGATCACGCGGACATTACCGCGATCGCCGCTGCGCATGTCGCGTGCGATTTGCTGTGCCTGTGGCGGCAGAAGAAGGTGGCGGGGCGTTGAAGTGGGGGTAGGCCGGCGGGCATGGCCTTGTCATGCAGAAGACCGGCGGGCTGAGCGCCCACCGGTCTTCTTTGATGCGCTGCGCGCAACTTCGACGGATCGATGGCCGTGGGTGGATTGTTTGCCGTGGGCTGAGGAAAAGGGCTTGTCGCGCGTTTCGGTGGATGGTGCTTTCCGACCCGGTACGGCCCCTCAAATGAGATCGACGACCGTCAGGTTCCCGCCCGACATGAGACGATCGCGGATGAGACCACGTCGACGACTTGCGAAATTCGAGCTCTGGAAAGGCTGCTGGCCTCAAGCACGCAAGCTCGGCGCGGCCTACGGAAAGTCTTCACGGCGCTCCGCCCATGTCAGGATCGCATCCAGTGCGGGGCATAACGCCTGGCCCCAATCAGTCAGGCGGTAGTCCACCTTCGGCGGCACCTGGTGATAGACCGTGCGCGTTACGATGCCGTCCGCTTCGAGGCTGCGTAGCTGCTGGGCAAGCATCTTCTGCGTGATGCCGGGGATCAGCCTCTCGAGGTCCGAAAAGCGCCTCACTTGCCCGCCGAATAGGTGGAACAGGATCACCAGTTTCCAGCGGCCTTCCAGCAGCTTGAATGCGGCTTCGACATCGCTTGCGGCAGTCGCGGGGGTGTAGTTTTTTCGGTTAGCCACGGGTTACTTACTTTTTTGTGCGTTCTTGCGATGCGGTAACTGTAGCGCCATGATCGGGGCATGCAAACCTTCACGTTGAGGTGAGCCCCGATGAACATGATGCTGCCTCCGCCGCTGGATGCCTATCTGCTCGCGGAAACCGTCACCGACACCGCCCCTCTATCGAACTGCTTTACCGCCGATGCCGTGGTGCGGGACGAAGGCCGCACGATCAAGGGGCTGGAGGCCATCCAGGCCTGGAAGAAAGACAGCAAAACCAGGTACCAGTACAGCGTTGAGCCGCTGGACGTATCGCAGGACGGCGCCACCGTGACGATGCGCGCACGGCTCACGGGCACCTTCCCGGGTAGCCCGGTTGAGCTGACCTATACGTTCGTCCTGGCCGGCGGCAGGATTGCGTCGCTGGAAATCCGCTAATGAGCTCCGCATCCGAACTGCTGGGGCTTCGGGCGCTCGTTACGGGCGGAACCAAGGGCGTCGGCAAGGCCGTTGTCGGACGCCTTTGCGAGGCAGGTGCGAAGGTTCTGACGACCGCGCGTTCCCGTCCCGATGAGCTTGCCGAAGAACGGTTCATCGAGGCGGACATCGCGACGGCCGAGGGCTGTAAAGCCATCGTCGACGCCGTGCTCGAGCGATTGGGCGGCGTTGATATAGTCGTGCACGTAGTGGGCGGTTCATCTGCACCGGCCGGTGGCTTCAGCGTGCTGGATGACGCTGAATGGAACAAGGCATTGAGCCTGAATCTATTCCCGGCAGTGCGCATCGATCGCGCGCTGTTGCCCTCGATGATCGCGCAGCGTTCGGGCGTCATCATCCATGTCACGTCGATCCAGCGGCAATTGCCGTTGCCGGAGGCGACGATTGCCTATGCCGCCGCCAAGGCCGCGCTGTCAACCTACAGCAAGGCCTTGTCCAAGGAGGTCAGTCCGAAGGGCATTCGCGTCGTGCGTGTCTCCCCGGGCTGGGTCGAGACCGATGCCGCCGCAGGTCTCGTTGCCGAGATTGCCCGACAAAGCGGTATCGACACGGAAGGCGCCCGCAAGATCATCATGGATTCGCTCGGTGGCATTCCTCTCGGCCGACCATGCTCGCCTCGGGAGGTTGCGGAACTCATTGGCTTCCTCGTCTCCGCGCGGGCCAGCGCAATCACCGGCACTGAATACGTCATCGACGGAGGAACTGTTCCGACTGTGTGATCCGAGCCACTTGCCCGGCCGTCGCGGTGCCGAACCTGTTTGCCAACGGGCTGGCAGTGACGACCAAGCCTCTTCCGCGAGACAGGGCTTCTGTTCGCGACCGCCGCAACGGTAGATGCTCCGAAGGGTACAGCATCATCGATGACCGTCTCTTCCTGGTCCGGGAGCGGGCAGTCGTAGATCTTCGTTGAGCGACTCAAACGGGCCGAACGCCGCCAGCGCGCCCGACGTCTCCCGAAAATTCGAGCAGAATCAAAAAAGGCCGACGGGCAGGGTACCCGTCGGCCTGTTCGAAACGAGTGCGAACCGTGCGTTACTTCGCCGCGAGCGCGCTTGCCACGCCCTTGTCGGTCCACGCGTTATCGGCCACGTTCAGCTTCTGCGGAATCAGCTTCGCCGCATAGAACGCATCGGCCACCCCCTGCTGAACCGCGACGATCTTCTCATCGACCGGCACCGCGCCGAACGGCACACGCTTGATCCACGTTTCCACGAGCGGCTGCGGCAGGCCGACCTTCGGCGCGATCAGCGCGGCCGTCTCGGCCGGATGCCCGTTGACCCACAGGCCCGTCTCGCGCAATTGCTTCAGGATCGTCCCGACCACGTCGGCATGTTGCTCCGCGAAGCCACGCGTTGCCTCGTAGAAGTTATTCGCGGGCGTGAGGCCCGTGTAGTCGGACAGCGTACGGATCTTCAGCGAATTCTGCGCGGCCGCGTAGTACGGATCCCACACGGCCCACGCATCGACGTTGCCGCTCTCGAACGCGGCACGCGCGTCGGCGGGCGGCAGGTACACCGGGCGAATTTCGTCGTAGCGTACGCCGGCCTTTTTCAGCGCTTCGAGCAACAGATAGTTCGCGCTCGAACCCTTCTGCAGTGCGACCTTCTTGCCGCGCAGGTCGGCGAGTGAACGGACCGGCGAATCGGCCTTCACGAACACGGCTTCGTTGTGCGGCGACGGCGGTTCCGCGGCGACGTACACGAAGCGCACGCCGGCCGCCTGCGCGAACACCGGCGGCGGCGCGCCCGTGTAGCCGAAGTCGATGCTGTTCGCGTTCAGCGCCTCGAGCAGTTGCGGGCCGGCCGGGAATTCGAACCACTGGACGGTGTAGCCGAGCGGCTTGAGCCGCGTCTCGAGCGAGCCCTGCGTCTTGACGACCGACAGCAGGCCGGCCTTCTGGTAGCCGATGCGCACGACCTTGTCGGCGCTGCCTTGCGCGAAGGCCGATGTGGCGGCGACGGCGACGAGCGCCGTCGCGGCGGTGCGGGTGATCCAGCGGGTGAAACGAATCATCGAACGGACTCCATGCGAAACGTCTTCGGGGAGCGGCGCGCGCCGCTCGGTTGGAAGAATCGTCGCACGGGCGATCGGGCCCGCAAACCAAGCAATGCCGATATGAATATGACGGCGGCGGTCCTATGCTTTGTCGCCGTCGCCTTGCGGGCCGGACGCATCGGACGTATCCGACGTGCCGGCCTGGCGTGCTGCTTCGTCGCTGAGTTTCCGGTCGAGGATCGTCGCGACACGGCCGCCCAGATACGCACTGGCGGCGTTCTCGAGCGCGCGGTTCGTCTCGCCCTCGACGAACACGGCCGCGAGCGGGCGCAGGCGCCAGATCGCATCGACGAGCGCGGGCACGTCGGTGACGGGTGGCAGCGTGCCTTCGTCATAGCGGTCGAGCCGCTTCACGACGAGATCGACGAGCAGCCGCGCGATCGCATCGAAGTGCGGCCGCGCGAGGCTGATCACGTCGAGCAGCTCGCGCGGCGGGATGCCTTCCTTCGTCATCGCGGCTGCCGCCTCGAGCAGCGCGGGGCTTTTCGCGACGAACGACAGGCCGCGCCGTTCGAGCAGCCCGAGTTCAGTCACGCGCGACAGTTGCGACGCCGTCTGCGGGCCGAACATCTGCGCGAGTTGCGCGAGCGAATAGGTTTTCGGCAATTCGTGCGACCAGCGGCCGCCGATCGCGTTTTCCAGGCCGAGGATCGAGCGCAGGTCGTGACCCTCGTCGATCGCCATGATCAGGTCCTGGATGTTCGACAGCGTGTAGCCGCGCGCGAGCAGGTGGTTGATCAGCTTCAGGCGCGCGACGTGCGTGTCGTCGTAGATGCCGACGCGCCCGCGCTTCTCGGGCGGCGCGAGCAGCCCGCGATCCTGGTACGCGCGCACGTTGCGCACGGTCGTGTCGGACACGCGTGCGAGTTCGTCGACCGTGTACTCGTTGCGGGAATCCGGCGCGGCCTCGTCTGGCATGGTTGGAGTCTGTTTTGACATGCGGCCATTCTAGCGCGGCGCGACAGGCTCGGGCGCGGCGGGGAGCGTGCGTGCGCCGTCGCCGAGCGCGCGCTGCATCAGCGCGGTGTCGATCCAGCGGCCGTGCTTGAAACCGACCGCCTTCAGCACGCCGGCCGGCTCGAAACCGAACGCGCGGTGCAGCGACGTCGACCCGCCGGTGCCGCCGTCGGCGATCACCGCGATCATCTGCCGCCACGGGCCGGCTTCGCAACGCGCGATCAGTGCCGCGAGCAGCGCGCGGCCGATGCCGCGGCCGCGCTGCGCGTCGTCGATGTAGATCGAATCCTCGATCGTGTGGCGGTACGCGCTGCGCGTGCGATAGGGCGTCGCGTACGCGTAGCCGGCGATGCGGCCGTCGCATTCCGCGACGAGATAGGGCAGCCCGTGGCGCAGCACCGCGTCGCGGCGCGTGCGCAGTTCGTCGACGTCGGGCGGCGTCTCCTCGAACGACGCGACGCTGTGGCGCACGTGGTGCGCGTAGATCGCGTGAATGGCGTCGAGATCGGCATCGGTCGCGTCGCGGACGACGCAGGCGGGAGCGGCGGGCATGGTGGCGGAGCAGGCGGGTGAAACCGCTACTATGCCGGCCGTCGGGCGGTGCGGTAAAGGCGTTGGCCGCGTCGCCTGCGTGCAGGGCCTGCCCGACCGGCCTACAGATGGCCGTCCGCGTCGCGAACGGCGTCGGCGATCGCCTCCGCGACGCGCTGCACGCGCGGCGAGCGGCGCACGTCCGGGTGGACGACGAGCCAGATCTCGCGCTCGACGTCGCAACGAGGCACGGACGTCAGTTCGACGAGCGCTGCGGGGGCCGACAACGACGGATCGGCCGCGGCCGGGCCCGAGCTCGTGGCCGGCACGTCGACGAGAAAGCGCGGCAGCAACGCGATTCCCGCACCGGCCACGCACGCACGATGCAGCGCGGCCAGGTCGTTGGCGACGAACGCGAAGCGGCGCCCGGCCGCGAAGCGCTCGAGCCATTGCTGCTGCGGCATTTGCGCGAGCGCGTCGTCGTAACCGAGGAATGCCCAGGTGTCGGGCGGCGCGGTGGCCCAGTCGCGCGATGCGCACAGCGCGAAGCGCATCGTGCCGAGCCGGCGCGCGGCCAGCCCCGGCTCGTTCGGTCGTGACAAGCGCACGGCGAGGTCGGCTTCGCGCGCATACAGGTTGGCCGCGTGCATTTCGCCCATCAGGTCGATCCGCAGCGCGGGCCACGCGCGCTGCGCGCGGGCGAGCCGCGGCGCGAGGAAGTGGCTCGCGAATACCGGCGACGCGGACACGCGCACCACTCCGTCGAGCGCCGCCGCCCCCTGCGCGGCGCGCGCGAACGCATGCACGTCGGTTTCGACGCGCGCCGCATGTTCGGCGAGATGCAGCCCTTCGTCGGTCGGCGGCCAGCCGCGCGGCAGCCGGTCGAACAGCCGGATGCCGAGCGCGGACTCCAGCGCGTCGATGCGCCGGGCAACCGTCGAATGCTGGACCTGCAGCGTCCGTGCCGCGGCCGACAGGCTGCCGCCGCGCATCACCGCGAGGAAATAGCGGAGGTCGTCCCAGCTCATCGGCGGCGCGGACACTGCCGTTGGTTCGGTCGAATTTTGCACAGTAGATGGGTGCATAACGGGAATTCCGTTCGATTATGCACGATGGGATGATCGTGTCACTTCATTCGATTGCGGGGAACGTCATGACCCAAACTGCCACCGCCACCCGGATCGGGATCGACCGCTACGGCGACGCCGGCGTGCTGCGCCGTGTCGATGCGCCCGTCGTGCCGCCCGGTGCCGGCGAGGTGCGGATTCGCCAGACCGCCGTCGGCGTGAATTTCGTCGACATTTATTTCAGGACCGGCGCGCACCCGTTGCCGGCACTGCCGGACGCGCTCGGCGTGGAGGCGGCCGGCGTGGTCGAGGCGGTCGGGCCCGGCGTGACGGCGCTCGTCCCGGGCCAGCGCGTTGCCTATGCGGGACTGCCGACCGGCAGCTACGCGAGCCTGCGCACGCTGCCCGCCGAGCGCGTGGTGTCCGTGCCCGACGGCGTGAGCGACGACGCGGCCGCGGCCGGGCTGCTGAAAGGCATTACCGTCTACATGCTGCTGCACCGCGTGCGGCGGGTCGGCGCCGGCGAGACCGTGCTCGTGCATGCGGCGGCCGGCGGCGTCGGCTTGCTGGCGACGCAGTGGGCGCGCGCGCTCGGCGCACGGGTGATCGGCACGGTCGGCTCGGCCGCGAAGGCGGCGCTGGTGCGCGCACACGGGGCGGAAGCGGTGGTCGATTATCGCGAGGCGGATTTCGTCGCGGCGGCCCGCGCGTTCGGCGGCGGCGCAGGCGTCGACTACGCGATCGACGGAATCGGCGGCGACGTGCTGACGCGTACGCTCGGCGCGGTCCGGCCGTTCGGGATGGTCGCGAGCATCGGGCAGGTCGCCGCGATCGGCGCGCGGCAGACGATCGATCTCGACGAACTCGGGCCGGCCCGCTCGATCGCGCTGGCGCGGCCGAGCGTGCTGGGTTTCATCGCGCGTGACGTGGCGGGGTATCGGGAAGCGGCGCGCGCGACGCTGGAACGGCTCGCGGACGGGATGCACGTGGAGATCGGCGCGCGGCTGCCGCTCGAACAGGCGGCCGACGCGCATCGCTTGCTGGAGTCGCGGCAGACGACGGGCGGGGTGGTGCTGGTGCCGTGACGGCGGGCGGGGCGGCACGGCAATCGCAAATCGGGAGAACGGTCGCCACGTGGCGTCGATCGGCCGGCGATCGCTGCCGCCGGCCTGCGAATCAGTGGTGCTTGCGCAGCGGCGCGCTCTCGACGAACCAGGCGAGCACGAACGCGATCGCGATCACGCCGGCCGCCGCGAGATACACCACATGCAGCGACCCGGCGAACGCATGCAGGTACGCATCGCGCACCGCATCCGGCAACTGGTGCACGGCCGCCGGGCCGAGCGCGGGCGGCAGCTCGGTGCCGGCCGGCAGCGCCTGCACGATCCGCGACTGCAGCCCGTGCGAGAACAGTGCGCCGAACGCGGCGACGCCGAGCGAACCGCCGATCGAGCGGAACAGCGTCGCGCCCGACGTCGCGACCCCCATGTGCCGGAATTCGACCGTGTTCTGCACCGCGAGCGTCAGCACCGGCATCACCATGCCGAGCCCGATCCCGAGCAGCGCCATGTACGCGTACATCGTGTGGAGCGGCGTGTCGAGCGACAGCGTCGACAGCAGCGCCATCGCGACGCCGCCGATCAGCGTGCCCGCGATCGGAAACGGCCGATACGTGCCGAGCCGCGAGATCAGCCGGCCGCTGACGACCGACATCGCGAGCATCCCGCCCATCATCGGCAGCAGCTGCATCCCGGCCTGCGACGGCGTCGAGCCTTTCACGACCTGCAGATAGAGCGGAATGAACGTGACCGACCCGAACAGCGCGATGCCGACGACGAAGCCGATCAGGCTCATCAGCACGAAGGTGCGCTGGCGGAACAGTTCGAGCGGCATGATCGGCTCGGCCGCGAGCCGCTCCTCGTAGATGAAGCCGCCGACCGCGACCACGCCGAGCACCAGCGTCATCCACAGCTGCGGCGACGACCACGGCAGCAGCGAACCGCCTTCGCTCGTGAACAGGATCACGCAGGTGAGGGCCGTCGCGAGGAACGCCGCGCCCATGTAGTCGATCCGGTGCTTCACGTGCGCGGTATGCGGCCGGAACGCGATGCCGATCACCGCGAGCGCGAGCAGGCCGAGCGGCAGGTTGATCGTGAAGATCCAGCGCCACGACAGGTGTTCGACCAGGAAGCCGCCGAGCAGCGGCCCGACGATCGTCGCGAGGCCGTACACGCCGCCGAACATCCCCTGATAGCGCGCGCGGCGGTCGGGCGGCACGAGATCGCCGATCGCGGCCATCGTGACGACCATCAGCCCGCCGCCGCCGAGCCCCTGCAGCGCGCGCAGCACGATCAGTTGCGTCATGTCCTGCGCGATGCCGCACAGCGCGGAGCCGGCGAGAAACAGCACGATCGCGGCCTGCAACACGATCTTGCGGCCGTACAGGTCGCCGAGCTTGCCGTACAGCGGCAGCACGACCGTCGACGACAGCAGGTACGCGGTGACGACCCATGACAACTGGTCGAGGCCGCCGAGCTCGCCGACGATGGTCGGCAGCGCGGTCGACACGATCGTCTGGTCGAGCGCGGACAGCAGCATGACGAGCAGCAGCGCGGCGACGATCAGCCCGGTCGGCGCATCGCGGCGGGCCGCGTCGGCGGCCGGCGGGGCAAGGAGGGTATCGGTTCTCATCGAGATATCTGCCATGGCAGGGAATGGAGCGAAATATAGAGATAATTTGTTGCCTGGTCAATTTCTGCCGGGCCTCGATTTGTTGCATCGGTAACAGGAGATTGCCGGCCGGGAAAATTGATCGCGATCAGCCCGACGGCGGACCGGACTCAAGTTTTTTGCAGGCAAACCGTAATCCAGAGTGCCGCGGACCGATTGCCGCGGCACCCTTTATCGCTCCCGTGCCGTCATGAACCTGAACGCCCTGTTTTCCCGTTTCTCGATCCGTACGCGGATTTTTTCCACGCTCGGGCTCGTCGCCGTGCTGCTCGTCGTGTCGGGCCTGATCGGCCTGACCGGCATGCAGCGCTCGAACCGCGCGCTCGACGAAGCCTATACGCGCGAGCTGGCCGCGAAGACCGCGCTGTCCGCCGCGAGCCTGAACCTGACGATCGTGCGCACCACGCTCGACCGCGCGATGCTGCATCCGGAGGCGCCGGAAGTGCCCGAGCTCGTCAACAAGGCCGAGGGCTATCTCGCGAAGGCCGACGCCGCGTGGCGCACCTACGCGACGATGCCGCACGACGGCGACGAAGGCCCGCTCGCGACCCGGCTCGACGCCGCGCGTCAGGCGCTGATCGGACAGGCGTTGAAGCCGATGATCGACGCGATCCGCGCGGGACGCCGCGACGACGCCGACCGCCTGCTGATGACGGTCGCGCCGCCGCTGTCGGTCGCGCTCACGCAGGCGACCGACGCGCTCGACGCGTACCAGGCCGCGCGCGGCAAGGACGTCTACGACACCGCGCAGACCTATTACGGCTGGATGCGCGCGGGCGCGATCGCCGGCATCGCGTTCGGTCTCGCCGCGTGTCTCGGCTGCGCGGTCGGCCTGCATTTCGCGATCACGCAACCGGTGAACCGGCTGCTGTCGCATTTCCGCCGCCTGTCGGACGGCGACTTGACGTCGGAAGTGCGCTGGTCGTCGCGCGACGAGATGGCCGAGCTGGTCAAGGGCGTGACGGGCATGCAGCGCAGCCTTGCCGATACGGTGCGCCAGGTCAGCCAGGGTTCCGAAGCGATCTCGACCGCGACGCACCAGATCGCGGCCGGCAACACCGACCTGTCGCAGCGTACCGAGGAGCAGGCGTCCGCGCTGCAGGAGACGGCCGCGAGCATGGAACAGCTGACGGCGACCGTGAAGCAGAACGCCGATCACGCGGTCGAGGCGCAGGCGTGCGCGGACAACGCGAGCGAGATCGCGACGCGCGGCGCGACGGTCGTCGGCGAGGTGATCGGCACGATGAACGAGATCGACCAGAGTTCGCAGAAGGTGGCCGACATCATCGGCACGATCGAGGGCATCGCGTTCCAGACCAACATCCTCGCGCTGAATGCGGCGGTCGAAGCCGCGCGCGCGGGCGAGCAGGGCCGCGGCTTCGCGGTGGTCGCGGGCGAGGTGCGCACGCTCGCGCAGCGCTCGGCGTCGGCCGCGAAGGAGATCCGCACGCTGATCGGCGAGTCGGTCGAGCGCGTCGCGACGGGGTCGCGGCTGGTCGGCGTGGCCGGCGCGACGATGCAGGACATCCAGCAGGCGATCGGCCGCGTGACGGGCATCATGACCGAGATCGCGGCCGCGTCGAACGAGCAGCGCGACGGTATCGAGCAGGTGAACCGCGCGGTGTCGCAGATGGATCAGGTGTCACAGCAGAACGCGGCGCTGGTCGAGCAGGCGGCGGCGGCTGCGGCGTCGCTCGAGGAGCAGGCCGATGGGCTGCGGCGGGCGGTGGGGGCGTTTCGGGTGGCGTGACGCACGGTGCGGCGCGCGCAGCGGGAGCAGTGGGCGGGGTAGTCATCCGGCGCGCGCCCGCCACCCGCGTTCCGCCGCGTCATCCACCCGCAAGCTGCGCCGCCGAGCGCGCCGACGCGACGAGCAGCAGCTTCATCGTCGCGCGCGTCGCGCCGACGAACAGCTTGCGGGCCGCACGCGCGTCGAGCGTGTCGAAGTCGACCTCGGTGAGGATCACGCACGGCGCGGACTGTCCCTTGAAGCGGTAGATCGAATCGAGCAGCACGTCGCCTTCGCGATATTCAGGGTTGCCGAACAGGTCGTACTTGCCGGTGAAGCGCTTGACCCGGTGCGGGCCGAGCTGGTCGAGCCGCGCGAGCACCGAGCTTTCGCGGCCGCGATACGACAGGACCGCGATGTCCTGCTTGCGGAAGCCGAGCGACAGCGCGTGCGTGATCGCGCGCTTGGTCGCGTCGATGCATGCTTCGGCGAGTGCGTCGCCCGACGCGCCGTCTTCCCCGTATGACGACACCGACGGATCGGAACCGTCGAACGGGCTGCCCGAGCGCAGTTCGGCCGCGAGCGGCTCGACGCGGCCGACGACGTCGCGCACGAATTCGAGCAGGTCGCGCGGGCTGCGGTAATTCGTCAGCGCCTTCAACGTGACCCAGCCGGGCAGCGCGACGGGCTCGCGCAGATAGAGGTTCTGCAGCGGGTCTTCCAGCCACCACCACGCGGCGTCCGGCGCCAGCAGGCGCTCGAGCGCCGCCGCCCACGGCGCGTGGAAGTCCTGTCCTTCGTCGACGATCAGCACATCGAAGCGCCAGCGTTCCGGAATCGGCGCTTGCGCGAAGCGCGCCTCGAGCCGCTCGAACGCGCCGGGCGTGTCGAAGTCGGGCGTATAGCCGCCGTCGCGGGCGACCCAGTCGCACAGCTGATGGTAGTTCGCGATCTTCGCGCCGGGCGGCGCGATGCGCGCGATGTAGTCGGCGAGCGGCCGGTTGAAACACACGTAGAGCACGCGCTTGCCGGCCGCGACCGCGTCGCGCATCGCCTGCACCGCGAGCTGCGTCTTGCCCGAACCCGCGGTGCCCGTCACGCGCAAGCGGAACGGCGTGAATTCGAGCTGGCGCGCCCACTCGGCAAGCCCGCCCGACAGCCGCGTGACGAGCGTGCCGGCCTGCCCGACGAGCGCGCTCGTGTCGGGCGTGAGCGCCAGTTCGTCCGCGAGGAAGTGATGCAGCTTCGCTGCGTTCGGCAACGGCTCGTCGTGCTCGGGCAGGATCTGCAGGATCACCTGCGCGAGCTGCGCCTTGCGCGACGCGTCGACGATGCGGTCGGCCGCGACGCCGGCGATCGCCGTCTCGCGGATCGCGTAGTCGGGGCAGTACAGCAGCGCCTCGACGCCATAGACGCCCGCGCCGAGCGCGGCGGTCAGCCGCCGGTGCAGCGTCTCCTGCGTGCGCGCGAGCTGGATCGGGACGTTGCGCTCCTTCTGCAGGTAGACCTTCACGAGCCCCTTCGGCGTTTCGCGCAGGAAGCCGGCCTTCTGCTCGATCAGCAGCACGCGGCCGGCCGGGCTCACGACGACGAACGCCGCTTCGCCGAACACCGAGAAACCCTGGTCGGCACGCGTCCAGTGCACGCCGTGATAGACGGTGTAGCTGTCCGGCAGCGCGTGTTCGAGGGCGGCAAGCGTCTCGCGCTCGCGTTCGGCCGCGCCGGTGGCGGCGAGGCTTTTCCAGTCGTCGGGAATGAGGCGGGCCATGAAGTCGGGCGGCGGATGCCGGTCGTGAACGGGGTCCGGCTATTGTACTGAGGAACCCGTTCACGACCGCCGCGCCGCAGGGGCGCCGGCCATGCGAAAGAGGTAGACGGCGTGCGGGAATTACCCGCGTGCGAGCCGCTTCGCGAGGTCGGCGCTGAGGATCGCCATGCGCGCGGGTTTTTCGTAGCAGACGACGTCGAATGCGCGGATCACTTCGCTGATGTCCGCTTCGCTCGCGCGGCCGGTGAGCAGGTCGCCCGTCAGCACGAAGATCGGCGCGCCCGGATTGTCGGACGTGCGCACCGCCTTGATCGCGGTGGCGGCCGTGCTGTCGTCGAACAGCCATTCGGTGACGACCGCGTCGAACGCCTGGCCCTGCAGCGCGTCGACGAACGGCGCGAGGCCGTCGAACGCGGCCGTCGAGAATCCCTGCCGCTCGAGATAGCGGCACAACTCGGTCGCGCTGACGCGATCGGGATCGATCACCGCGACGACGAGCTTGTCGCTCTCCGCGCGGCGCGGATAGATCTCGATCTTGTGCACGTCGTACGCGTTCTGATACAGCACGCCCGTATGGCGCAGCACGCGCCAGCGGCCGTTCTGTTCGTACGCGACGAACTCGGGGCGCGCGCCGGCTTCGAGCGGCGCGCCGATCCAGGCGGTGCACGGAATTTCGGCGACGCCGGCGTACAGGACGGCCTCCTGCGAATAGGCGCCGACCATGCCGGGGTCGAGCGTCTGCGCGCCGAACAGTTGAGCGGCGGGCTCGCCGTAGGCTTCGGCGACTTTCTTGATCTGCGCGAGCGTCCAGGGGCTGCTGCCGCGCAGCTTGCGGTGACCCTGCGAAAAGCTCAGGTCGAGGATGCGGCACAGCTCGGTGGTTTGCTGGCGCTTGCCGATGCCGTTGCGGGTCATCAGCTCGCGCACGCGCTCGGCAACCGCGAGGGAATCCGTGGTGATTGCTTCAGTGGTCATGCTACGGGAACGGATCGTGACGTTCAGAACGACGCCTTGCGGCAGTCTCGGCGGACAGTCTTTATGACGTCCAGGGGCGAGCCGACCGGCCACGCGCGGAAAAGATAACTTTACCGCAAAACGAGTGTCATTCCATGTCGCAATCGGTGCCTTTCTGTGAAAGGTGTGTCATGACGTTACGCTAGATCCGCAGGCGTGCGTCAGGCACCACTGGCCCGTTCGCAACCTTCGGACGCGGATCGCGAGGCGCCGGGACACGATTCCTCGCCGAGCGGCACGTAATCGCACCGCACTGCAGACGAAATGCACCAGAGCAGGGCGTGTCGGCGAGCCGAACCGCGGCATTCGTGCCGCTGCGTCGGCGACAAATTTTTACATGGCGTCGCGCGTCGGGCCGGATGGCCCGACATCTTGTACGCGAATGATTCGACGGCTTACTCTAATGAAACCGATGGGGATGCCATTGTCGAGCGCGCATGAACGCGGCGGAACCCCATGCTACGATTCGCCCGTCTCAAAATAGTGTTGAAGCGATGCAGAAGAAATTTGTGATGCGCGGGTACGAGATGAACTGCGAACCGCGCGTGACGGAGGACGGCAAGTACGCCGCCCAGGTCGAGGTCACGAAGCTGGGTTTCAGCCGCGAGGCCGCTTTCCGCAAGCTGGGCGAATTCGATACCGAAGCAGACGCCGTCGCCTACGCGAAAGCATTCTCCGAAGCCTGGTTGAGCCGCTACGCGTAGCGCGTCGTTTGTCCGTTCAAGACGGGCGCCGGCTCGACCGGCCGGTGCATGCACTGTGAGCCATCAGGGCGCCGAACGGGCGCCCCCATTCAAAGCGAAAATCACGAGGGACGCCCGGATGCATGGCGGGCGCGGGCGCACCTTCCCGCCTTTGCCGCATGGCGACGCGCCCGGATCGTCGCGTCCGGCAGAAGGGTTCGCGGAAGGCGATGGACAGCCGGCCCGCGATTGATTCCTGATGGTTTCGAATATCCGGGGAAGCGAGTAGATTCATCGCCCGGGTTGTGAGGTATCGTTCGATGCTCGATTGAAGGCAACGCAATTGGAGGCAGCGAATGGCCACTTTGTGCATGCAGATCGTCGTTCTCGGTAAAACTGTCCAGCTCGTGTTGTCGTCGGAGCACCGTACCGCCAGGATTTACATCGTCGACGCCGACGCGGGCAGCCATCCGCCTCGAACGATGAGCATCGAACAGTACGTCGACGCCGGCATGACGGACGACGAGATCGCACGGCATGTGCTCGAAGTCGTCACGATGTCGATCGAACAGCTCGCGCGGCTTCAGCCGTACAACCGCACGGCGCGCGCGCAAACGCGTCGGTTGAGCTATCCACACTGATCACCCCGATACCGGTTGCACCGGGATCGTCCCGGCGCGAACCGCGCCTTTCGATCTTCGATAACGTCCATGAGGTGCGATGACCTCGCGGTCATCGCGCCTTCGGCATTGATCAATGAAGCATGGCCTGCCCGACGCATTGCACGGGAAAGTATCGTCATGTCGTCATGATCAGGAAAACGAACGACATCGAAGAACCCTCGAAAAACGACCGCCGAATTCGAATTGCCTTACGCCGGCATATACGTGAACGGCTCTCCGTCTTCCCGCTCGACGGACAGCAGCCGCTTGAGCTGATCGAGCGCGAACAACTGCTTGCCTTCCGCCGCCGCTTCGGCGATCGCGGCATCGACGAGTTTTCGCGCGCGCGCGAGGATCACGGATCGCTGACGCGCGATCTCGAGCACCATGCGTTGCTCGATGTTCTGCCGGCTCGATTGCCTGTCGCTCAGATGACGCCAGCGATCGCGAAGCTCGGCCCAGGTGACGCGCCGGAATTCCGGAATCGTGCAGGGGAGCGTGCCGGCTTCCGCGGGTTCCGGCGGCGCGCGCAATGCGCATCGCAGCGCTTCACGGGCGCGCCATTCGTCGGAAAACGGTGCATATACGTCGCGCGAGCGGCCGATCGGATTCGCGCGCTCGATTTCCTTTTCGAGCAGGTAGGTCAGCCGTCGCAGTGCGGAGCCGTGCGCGAGCATGGCCGGATCGAGCACGCGGATCCCGCGCGATGCATCCGCGACGTGCGCTTTCAGTTCCCACAGCGTCAGACGAAGGTGCTGCACCTCGAGGATCAGTCGCTGGACGTCGGCGTAGGTGCACTTCGTCCACCATTCGGTGAGGTCGTTCAGCTTCGGGGGATCGAATGGGGGGAGGATCATGTTACTGCTGAAGAGGCACTGTATGGATATACAGTTTATCGCGCGGTAACATAGCGCCGTCAAGGCGAAAAAACAGGGACGGTCGACGGGCAACCGTCACCGGCGGCGGGGCCGCGGCCACGCACCGGATCGTTCATCGACTTTCCCCCACGTTCGCCATCCCGATCCTCAATCCGGGCGCCTGTCCGGCGCATGCCATCGCGAACGCCGATGCGTGTGCCGGCGTATCGACGCCAACAGAGAACAATGACGACCACCTATCCGCTGCACGACGCATTGACGCACGCCGACACGGCGTTTCCGGCCGAAGCCGACATCGTGATCGCCGGCGCCGGCATCATGGGCTGCGCGGCCGCCTACTACCTCGGCCTGCGCGGCCTGAAGGCCGTCGTGCTCGACAAGTCGCGCATCGCCGGCCAGCAATCGACGCGCGCATGGGGCTTCGTGCGGCAGCAGGGCCGCGAGTCCGCCGAAGTGCCGCTGATGATGGCCGGCATGCGGATCTGGGAAGGGCTTGAGCAGGCGCTCGGCTTCGACCTCGAATGGCGGCAGGGCGGTTGCCTCTATATCGCCGACAACGACGACGACTGGGCGTCGTTCCAGGCGTGGCTCGCCGTTGCGCGCGAACACGGGCTCGACACGCGCACGCTGACGCGCGCGGAAATCGACGAACGCGTGACCGGGCTGTCGACGCAGGCGCGCACGCTCGGCGGGCTGTATACGGCGACCGACGGGCAGGCCGAACCGCGCCGCGTGGCCGCCGCGTTCGCGGCGCGCGCGACGCAAGCCGGCGCGCGTTTCTTCGAAGGCTGCGGCGTGACGGCGATCGAGACGGCCGGCGGCGCGGTCGTCGGCGTCGTGACCGAGCGCGGCACGATCCGCACGCGGCGCGTGATCTGCGCGGCCGGCGCGACCAGCTTCCGGCTGCTCGACGGCGTCGGCATCCGGCTGCCGCAGCAGGCCGTGCGCGGCACCTGCATGCGCACCAACGTGTTGCCCGACGTGTCCGCGTCGACGATCTGGGGGCACGGCCTCGGTATCCGGCAACGCAGCAACGGCGCGATCAATCTCGCCGACGACATGCAGGTCGACGTCGACCTCACGCTCGGCCATCTGCGCGGCCTGAGCCTGTTCTGGCCGGAATTCTGGTCGCAGCGCGAGAAGTTCCGGCTGCATCTGAATGGCGCCGCGTGGCGCGATGCCTGCGCGCGCGTCGGCCGCGGAGGCGGGCCGATCGAGCCGCGCGATCCGCAGCCGCAGCCGAATCGCGCGCATGCGCCGCGCGCGCTCGCGAAGCTGAAGGCGATCTTCCCCGCGCTGAAGGACGCGCAGATCGTCGAGGCCTGGGCCGGCCTGATCGACGTGCTGCCCGACGGGATTCCGGTGATCGACGCGCCCGGCACGCCGTCCGGGCTCGCGATCGCGACCGGTTTCTGCGGGCACGGCTTCGCGATGGGGCCGATCGTCGGGCGGCTGCTGGCCGAATGGGTCGATACGGGCGCGCCGTCGCTCGACCTGGCGGCGTTCCGCGCCGGGCGTTTCGCCGACGGGACGATGGTGCGGCCGCGCAGCATGCTGTAGCGGACGGGGGCCCGCGTGTTCCCGTCGTAGAATCGAGCCCGCAATCTTCAGGAGATTCCCCGTTGGCAACGCCCTCCGACAAGCGCCGCTCGTTGCGCTCACGCCTGCGTCGTGCCCGCGATCCGTGGCAGGCGCCGCGTGCGCGCACGCTGTTCACGCGTCCCGCGACGTCGCCGCGGCGCACGCTGCTGTTCCGTCTCGGCGCGGTCGTGGTGCTGTGCATGCTCGCGTTTCTCGTGCTGTATCTCGATCGCGACGGCCTGCGCGATTCGACCAAGAGCACGCCGATGAATGTCGCCGATCTCGTGTACTTCACGATGGTCACGGTCGCGACGGTCGGCTACGGCGACATCGTGCCGGTCACCGCGCGCGCGCGTCTGATCGATGCGTTCTTCATCGTGCCGATCCGCATCGGCATCTGGTTCATCTTCCTGGGCACGGCGTATCAGTTCGTGATCCAGCGCGTCATCGAGGAATTCCGCATGAAACGCCTGCAGAAGCAACTGTCCGACCACATCGTCGTGTGCGGCTACGGCCTGTCGGGGTCGATCGCCGTGCGCGAGCTGCTCGAAAGCGGTGTCGATCCGTCGACGGTCATCGTGATCGATGCGCAGCAGCAGGCGCTCGAGGCCGCGACGTCGCTCGGCGTGACGGGGCTGCTCGGCGATCCCGCGCACGAGGATCTGCTGCAGCAGGCGCAAGTGCGCTCGGCGAAGGCCGTGATCATCTCGGTGACCGACGACCCGACCGCGATCCTGCTGACGCTGTCGGTGCGCAGCATCGCGCCCGAGACGAAGATCGTCGTGCGGATCCAGGAGAACCTGTATCAGCGGCAACTGCGGCAGGCGGGCGCGGACGTGATCGTGTCGTCGACGAAGATCGGCGCGCTGCTGCTCGCGGATGCGGTGCATAGCCGCTACATCGTGCCGTTCGTGAACGACATGCTGTCGACGCGCGGGCGCGCGACGCTGCTGGAGCGCGAGGCATTGCCGCACGAGATCGGCTGCATGACGAACGTCGTGCCGGGTGCGATCGTCGTCGGGCTCGATCGCTGCGGGAAGATCCATTCGTTCTACGAGGATCCACCGTGCCGGATCGAGGCGGGGGATACGCTGGTCGTGATTCAGTCGGCGCGGATTCCGGATCCGGATGTGTGAGGGCCGGTTGTGCCGCATCCCGGCATCGTGCGCCATGCCGCGCGGTGACCGGGGCAACCCCGCTTGATATGTCCCCGCGCGTTATTTAGTATGAGGTAATCGCGTCGTGCGCCGCGCACGAGCGTGATCATCGAGGAGACACATGCAATTCAGGTCGACGGCGCCCTATACCATCGTCGTGATCGGTATCGTGATTGCGTGCGCGCTCATGGGTCTGTGCGTGCTGCAGCTGTTCCAGAGCCGTAACGACGCGCTCGCGCGGGCGAGCGAAACCTCCCGCAATCTTGGCCTGATCGCCGAGCGCGACATCGAACGCAATTTCGAACTCTACGACCTGTCGCTGCAGGCTGTCATCGCGGGGCTTCAACGTCACGACGTGATGACCGCGCCCGCGAGCTTGCGGCGCGCCGTGCTGTTCGATCACGCCATGACGGCAGAGTTTCTCGGCTCGATGCTGGTGCTCGACGCCGGCGGCAACATCGTCCTCGATTCCGCCGGCGACGAGCCGCGTCACGGCAATTTCGCCGATCGCAAGTATTTCACCATCCACCGCGACAATCCGGACGCAGGGCTCTACGTCAGCGATCCGTTCATATCGCGCCTGCGAGGAGGCTCGCCCAGCATCGGGCTCTCGCGGCGGATCTCGAACCCGGACGGCTCGTTTGCCGGCATTGTGCTCATCGCGGTCAACCTCGAGTATTTCCACCAACTGTTCGCCGGCCTGTCGCTCGGACAGCACGGCTCGATCTCGCTGATCGGCAACGACGGCGTGATGGTGATGCGCCAGCCGTACGACGTGCATACCATCGGGCGCAACATCAGCAAAGCCGCGACCTTCCGGCGATTCCAGACCGCGCCGGAGGGCTCGTTCTCTGAAACGTCGTCGATCGACGGGGTGCGCCGTCTCTATTACTTCAAACATCTACCCAAGCTCCCGCTGATCATCATGGTCGCGGAGGCGGAGCAGGATATCTACGCGGCCTGGCGGCACCGCGCCGTGACGATCGGCGCGCTGGTGGCGACGTTCGGCGCCGCGTTCATCGGGGTGTCCTTCATGCTCGGCACGCAACTCCGGCGCCGGATGCGCGCCGAGTCGGAACTCGTGCTGCTCGCCCGCACCGACGGTCTCACCGGCCTGAACAATCGCCGCAGCTTCGCGGAAGTGCTGGACCGCGAATGGCGCCGCGCGCGGCGCGCGCGATCGGTGTTCTCGTTGCTGTTCGTCGATGTCGACCGCTTCAAGGCCTACAACGACACCTACGGCCACCAGGCGGGAGACGATGCGCTGGCTGCGGTTGCGCGCTGCATCGGCGACAACATTCGCCGGCCGGCCGACACCGCGGCCCGTTATGGCGGAGAGGAATTCGTCGTGTTGCTCCCCGATACCGCCGAGACGGGTGCCGCCCAGATTGCCGAGCGGATCCGCGCGGCGATCGACGAACTGCCGCTCGAACACGCCGGCAGCGAACACGGGCATGTCACGGCCAGTATCGGCCTGGCGAGCTGGACGCCCGAGCACGATGCCGAGGCCGAGGCCGTGATCAAGGCTGCCGACGAAGCGTTGTACTACGCGAAGGCGACCGGCCGGAACAAGGTCGTCGCGTTTCAGCCGCCGGCATGACGCGTGGCGCGACATGCAGGCGCGTGGCCGCGCTCGAATTGCCTCGAGCCCGCCGCGGTCGCGATTGCACCTGCGCGTGCCTGCCAGGGGTACGCGGCCGCGAAACTTTATGACGTGCACCGAATAATTTATCGGTTTATATCGGTTGGGAATGCCGGATCGCGGGAACAGAATCGTCGCTTCCGGAACCCGAATGCCTGTGTGTCGACGCTCCAGCAGCCACTTTTCAGGTGATGGCGAGCGTGCATGCACGTGTCGGGTTCCTGTCTCCATGTGGACATCGCCGGCCATGCGGCGAACAAGGGAATGCGATGAGTTCGATCGATCTGAACGCAGTCACGCCGGTTTCCGCGCCCATCCGCTCTGCGAGCGATGTGGCGCGCCTGATCAATACGACGGACAGTTCCGTCAGCCACGCGCGGATGATCGTGCTGCTTGCGCTCGGCGGTGTGTTTCTCGACGCGTACGACCTGACGACACTGTCGTACGGCATCGACGACGTCGCGCGTGAATTCGGCCTGACGCCCGCGCTGACGGGGCTGGTCGGCTCGGCGATCATGATCGGCACGATCTTCGGAAGCCTGATCGGCGGATGGCTGACCGACAGGATCGGCCGTTATCAGGTGTTCATGGCCGACATGCTGTTCTTCGTCGTCGCGGCGATCGCGGCCGGGCTCGCGCCGAACGTCTGGGTGCTGATCGCCGCGCGCTTCGTGATGGGGCTCGGGGTCGGCATCGACCTGCCCGTCGCGATGGCGTTTCTCGCGGAGTTCTCGAAGTTCAACGGCCGCGGCAACAAGGCGTCGCGGCTCGCTGCATGGTGCCCGATGTGGTACGTGGCGTCGTCGGTGTGCTTCCTGCTGATCTTCGGCATGTATTTCCTGCTGCCGGCCGAGCATGCGGGCTGGCTGTGGCGCGCGTCGCTGATCTTCGGCGCGGTGCCGGCGCTCGTCATCATCCTGGTCCGGAATCGCTTCATGAACGAATCGCCGTTGTGGGCCGCGAATCAGGGCGACCTGGCCAATGCCGCGCGCATCCTGCGCGAGTCGTACGGCATTCACGCCCATGAAGCGGACGACGCGCCGCGCGAGCCGAGCCCGCCGCCCGTGCGGATTCGCGTGCTTTTCCAGCGTCCGTATCTCGGCCGAACGATCGTCGCCAGCGTGATGAACCTGTGCATTCCGTTCGAATACACGGCGATCGCGTTCTTCCTGCCGTCGATCCTGTCGCAGTTTCTCGGCGCGGGCGTGTTCGAGACGATCGCGGCGTCGCTTGCGCTGAACGTGCTGTTCGCGTTGACGGGCGGTTTGCTGGGCATGCGTCTCGCGTATCGATATCCGTCGCGTCACGTCGCGATCGCGGGGTTCGCGCTGCAGTTCGTCGCACTCGTCGCGCTCGCGCTGGCGGGGCATCCGCACGGCGCATTCGCTATCGGCCTCGTGTTGCTGATGCTCGGCACCTGGCTGTTCGCCGAAGGTTTCGGGCCGGGTGCGCAGATGATGATCTACCCGACGCTGTCGTATCCGGCGGCGATCCGCGGCACCGGTGTCGGCTTCGGGCGCTCGCTGTGCGGGATCGGCCAGGCGCTCGCGCTGTTCGTGCTGCCGATCCTGCAGGCCCGTCTCGGCACGGACATGTTCTGGGTCGTCGCGGTCAGCGCGGCCACGCCGATCGTGTTCCTGCTGATCGTGCGTCATGAACCGACGGCGCGCGATATCGACGCCGAGGCGGCCGCATGAATGCAGCGCTTGCCGGAACCCGCAAACAAGTTCGCCGCAATACCGGCCTTCGCGCTACATTGGCGTCATTCGCCTTCAGCCGAAGGCCGACCCGGAGTCGAACCATGCAACGCCAGACCGGCAACCTGTTCAGCCTCGAAGGTGCGCGCGGCGACGACGAGCGCGTCGACGTGCTCGTCGCGGGATCGCGCCTGAACGTCGAGCGGATCGTGTCGATGGGGCACACGAGTCCCGACGGGTTCTGGTACGACGATTCGCGCGCCGAATGGGTCGTGCTGCTGTCAGGCGCCGCGGTGCTCGAGTTCGAAGCGGACGCGACGCTGCACGACATGCGCCCCGGCGACTACGTGCTGATCGAACCGCATTGCCGGCATCGCGTCGCATGGACGCATCCTGAAGAACGGTCGGTCTGGCTCGCGATCTATCACGATCGATGAAACGTGCCGCGACTTATCGACCTGGCCGCCGCCGGCTGAAGCGCTGCTCGACGACGTTGGTTCCCCATTGCGCGCCCTCCGATTCGCTGGTCAGCGTAAAACCGAACGATTCATACAGGTGGCGTGCCGAATCCAGCCCCTTGAACGTCCACAGGTAGGTCTCGTCGAACTGCTGCTCATCGACGAAATGCATGGCGCGCGTCATCAGTTCCCGTCCGATCCCGAAGCCACGCAATCCATCGTCGACGATGAACCACCGCAAGTGTGCGATTCCCGTGGCTTTATTCCCGTCTATCGCGACCGAGGCGAGCGCGCGGCCGTGTTCGGCATGGAGCCACAGAGCCTTGCCCTCGGCCGGCAGGGTGCCGGCAAATTCCGCGAGTTCGGTCGCCACCTTTTTCTCGAAGAAAGCGCCGAACCCCCAGTGTTCCGAATAGAAGCGCGCGTGAAGGCTTGCTATGTCGCCGATACAGCCGGGCTGGTAGCCGTCGACGATCTGCGTGGTGTCCGCTTTAGGCGTGCGCGCGTCGGTGGCATTGTCTTGCGCGAGCGCATCGCTATAAAGCGCGAGGGAGCGGACGAGGGTTTGCTGGTCCGCCGGAACCATCCGACGTAACGCATTCGACACCTGACGTGTCGCAAACTGGTCGATCTTCTTGCGCAGTTTTTGCCCGTCGGCAGTCAGGTACAGCTGCGTCGCACGTGCATCGTCGGGCGAGATGCGGCGCGTCACGAAGCCGGCCGTTTCGAGCCGCGAAAGCTGCCTGCTCGTGTTCGATTTATCCAGACGCAGAATGCTGCCCAGATCCTTCGCGCTGATGCCGGGCGCCATGCCTATCTCGAGAACGGCGTGAACGGCAGACGGCGCCAGATCGCTGTCGGCCAATGTCGCCCGCATGAAACCCAGTTCGCGAACCAGTTTGCGCGAGAAGTCCCGAAGCTCGAGGATCGTCGCTTCGCGCGTCTTCGACGGAATATCGATGAGGTCCATGGCGAGCCCGGGAAAGTTGCGTGTCGCAAGTAATATTAGTTGCGACACGCAACTTGTCAAGGACGAGCGTCGCCGGGCAGCCGGGCGACGTGCCCGGCATCGCGGCCCGGCGCAGCAGAAACGGCGCGGCGCCGGGCTTTATCCCCGTCCCACGAACGGCATCGTGGTCGCCATGATCGTCATGTTCAGGATGTTCGTATCCAGCGGAAGATTCGCCATCTGAACGACCGCATTCGCGACATGCGTGACGTCCATCCGCGCCTCGGGCGCCATGCGGCCGTCGGCCTGCGGCACGCCTTCCGTCATGCGATCCGTCAGCGACGTCGCCGCGTTGCCGATGTCGATCTGGCTGCACGCGATGTTGTATGCACGGCCGTCGAGCGCGAGCGACTTGGTGATGCCGGCCACCGCATGCTTGGTGGCCGTGTACGCGATCGTGTTCGGGCGCGGCGTATAGGCGGAGATCGAGCCGTTGTTGATGATCCGGCCACCCTGCGGCGTTTGCGCCTTCATCACGCGCCACGCGGCCCGCGCGCACAGAAAGACGCCCGTGAGGTTCGTCGCGACGACGTCGTTCCATACGTCGAACTCGTGTTCGTCGAGCGGCACGGCCGGCGCATTGCGCCCGGCATTGTTGAAGAGGACGTCCAGCCGCCCGAACCGCTGCGCGATCTGCGCGAATGCGTGGTCGACCGACGCTTCGTCGGTGACGTCGGCCGGAAACGCGTGTGCGTCGCCACCGTCGGCGACGATCGCCTCTTTCGTTTCACGCAGCGAGGCTTCCTTGCGTCCGATCAGCGCGACGGCAAATCCGGCGTTCGCGAGCGCGATTGCCGCGGCACGACCGATGCCGGATCCGGCGCCCGTGACGGCGGCGAACTTCTTCGAGACAGACATGGCTTGATTTCCTGCGGGTTGGGTGAGGAAAGCGGCGGCGGGCGCGCGATGGACCCGCCGCGCCGGTCGAAGCGACATCCTACCGCGCACACCGGATTTCGCGACGCGAGCGGCTATGCCTTGCGCGTCGGCGCGGCCTTGCGTTCGCGCGTTCCGGCTTGCGCGAACAGGCTGACCACGACATCGCGGAGCCACCGGTTGCCTTCATCCTGATTCACGCGCGCATGCCACAGCATGTGGATCGGCGCGCCCGGCAGCGTGACCGGCAACGCGCGCCAGCCGAGCGAAAACGGCGCGGCGAGCTGCAGCGCCAGGTGTTCCGGCACGGTCGCGATCAGGTCGGTGCGCTGCAGGATATAGCCGACGCTCATGAAATGCGGCACCGTCAGCCGCACGCGGCGCTTCACGCGGCGGCGCTTCAGCCATTCGTCCACCTGGCCGTGACCGGTGCCGGCCGACACCACGACGAGATGCTCGGCCGCTCGCCATGCGTCGACGGTCAGCGGCGCGTCCTCGAGAGGATGCCCGCGCCGGAACAGGCACACGTATCGCTGATCGAACAGCCGGCGCTGATAGAACCCACCCTGCAACTGCGGCAGCAGGCCGATCGCGAGATCGACGCGGCCGTCGGCCATCTCGTCGGCGAGGTTGACGCTCGTGTTGCGCACCGTATTGAGTGCGATGCCCGGTGCCGTGCGCGACAGGTGTTCGAGCAGCGCGGGCAGGAACACGACTTCGCCGATATCGGTCATCCCGATCGTCATCGTGCGCGATACGCGCAGCGGATCGAAACCGGTCTCGGGGTTGAGCGCGGCATGCAGCGTCGACAGCGCGTGCGCAACCGGTTCGGCCAGGCGCAGCGCGAACGGTGTCGGCACCACGCCGCCCGGCCCGCGCACGAACAGCGGATCGCCGAGCCGGCGGCGCAGCTTCGCGAGCGCGTTGCTGACGCCCGGCTGGCTCATGTTCATCTGCTCGGCGACGGTCGACACGCGCCGCTCCTGCATCAGTCGCTGAAACAGCAGCAACAGATTGAGGTCGATCTCGCTCAGTTCCATGGTTCCGGGTTGTCTCCGATCATTCCGGTCAGTGATGAAGCAGATTCCCTGCATTTTATTGTGGGATAAGGGAGCGCTGCTGAAAATACCGATACGGCGCTCGCATTCGACAGGCGCGCCGGGCGGGGCACGCGCACCGCGGCCTCGACCACTCACCATCTGAATATCGGAGACACGTTCATCATGCAGACGAATCTGAGGATCGCGATCGTCGGGGCCGGCATCGGCGGCCTGACGCTGGCGCTTGCGTTGCGCGAGCAGGGCATCGACGCGCAACTGTACGAGCAGACCGACGTGCTGCGCGAGGTGGGGGCAGCCGTCGCGCTGTCGGCCAACGCGACGCGCTTCTACGAACGAATGGGATTACGGCCGGCTTTCGACGCGGTGTGCGCGGAGATTCCCGGCCTCGTCTATCGCGACGGGCGCAGCGGCACGGTGATCGGCCATCATCGCGGTGAACCCGACTATCGCCGGCAGTTCGGCGGCGCGTACTGGGGCGTGCATCGCGCGGACCTGCAGGCGATCCTGTCGAAGGCGGTCGGTGTCGGGCAGATTCATCTCGGCCATCGGCTCGTCGATCTCGCGCAGCATCCGGATCGCGTCACGCTGAGCTTTGCCAACGGCGTACGCGTCGACGCCGATCTCGTGATCGGCGCGGACGGCGCGCGTTCGATCACGCGGCGCTGGATGCTCGGCTACGACGACGTGCTGTATTCGGGGTGCTCGGGCTTTCGCGGCGTGGTGCCGGCCGAGCGGATGGACCTGTTGCCCGATCCCGAGACCATTCAGTTCTGGGTCGGGCCGCACGGCCACCTGCTGCACTATCCGATCGGCGACAACGACGACCAGAACTTCCTGCTGGTCGAGCGTCATCCGTCGCCGTGGCCGTCGCGCGACTGGGTCATGCCGGCGCAAGAGGGCGAGCAGTTGCGCCTGTTCAAGGACTGGCATCCGGCGGTGGTGCAGATGATCACCGCGGTGCCGATCAGCCAGCGCTGGGGGCTGTTCCACCGGCCGCCGCTCGGCCGCTGGAGCCGCGGGCGCGTGACGCTGATCGGCGACGCCGCGCATGCGCTGGTGCCGCATCACGGGCAGGGCGCGAACCAGTCGATCGAGGACGCGATGGTGCTGGCCGCGCAACTGGCGAAGGCCGGGCGCGGCAACTGGCACGAGGCGCAGGAAGCGTACGAGCGGCTGCGGCGCGGCCGCACACGCAAGGTGCAGTACGCGTCGATCTCCGCGGCCGACGTGCTGCATCTGCCCGACGGGCCGGCCGCGCAGGCGCGCAATGCGCGTCTCGGCGAGCGCGACAGCGTGCTGCATCACCTGGACTGGATTCACGATTTCGACGCGCTCGCCGATGAACCGAACGAGCGGCAGGGCGGGACGTGGCTTTGACCTGACAGGCGCGATCAGTGGCAGTGCATCAGGCAACCGGTGCGGCAGTTGCGTGGGGTCGTTCGTCGGGAAGGCCGGCCTTTCTCGTGCAGGCTGGCCAGCCCGGCTGGCCGTCACGCGTAGTCGGCCACCTGTTGCGCGTCGCGCTTGACCTGTTCGATGTCGCGAAACCGCGCGGCCGGATGGGCGTCCGGCAGCCGCGCCGATGCACCGAACAGCTTCTCGCGCAGCGTGCCCGGCGCATATTCGGTCGGATAGACGCCGCGCCGCTGCAACTCCGGCACGAGGTAGCGCACGATGTCCTCGAAGGTTTCGTGCGCAACGGCATACGCGAGATTGAAGCCGTCGACGTCGGTCGCGGCGACCCATTCCTGCAGGATGTCCGCGACGGTCTGCGCTGAGCCGACGAACACGGGCCCCATCCCGCCGATGCCGCCCCACGCGGCCAGTTCCTCGATCGTCCACGCGGTATCGCCGCCGGCCAGATGCTCGACGGCCGACACGATCGCGTTCGTCTCGACGCGCCGGACGGGATCGGTCGGCGCGTACTGGCCGAAATCGATGCCGGTCCAGCCGGACATGAACACGAGCGAGCCGTCGTACGACACATAACGACGGTACTCGTCGAACTTGGCCTGCGCCTTCTCGTCGGTCTCGTCGACGATCACCGTGACGAGGTTGTAGATCAGCACGTCGTGCGGGTCGCGGCCCGCGGCGGCGGCCTGCGCGCGCACGTCGGCGACATAGCGCGCGAGTTGCGGGCGGGACGGCGCGGCGACGAACACGCATTCGGCGTGCTGCGCGGCGAACGCCTTGCCGGGGCCGGACGCGCCGGCCTGGAACAGCACCGGCGTGCGCTGCGGCGACGGCTCGCACAGGTGATAGCCGGGCACGTCGAAGAAGCGCCCCTTGTGGCCGATCTCGTGCACCTTCTCCGGATGCGTGAACACGCGGCCGTCGCGATCGCGCACGACCGCGCCGTCTTCCCAGCTGCCTTCGAACAGCTTGTACAGCACCTCGACGTATTCGGCCGCGACCGCATAGCGATCGTCATGGGTGCGCAGTCCGTTGTCGCCGACGTTTTTCGCGCCGCTTTCCAGGTACGACGTGACGATATTCCACGCGAGCCGGCCCTTCGTGTGATGGTCGGCAGTCGACAGCCGGCGCGCGAACGTGTACGGATGCTCGAACGTCGTCGACGCGGTGATGCCGATACCGAGATGCTCGGTCGCCATCGCGATCGGCGCGGCGAGCTGCAGCGGATCGTTGACGGGGATCTGCGCGGCCTGGTGCAGCGCGTGGTAGTTGCTGCCCTGGTAGACGTCGTAATAGCCGATCACGTCCGCGATGAAGATCGCGTCGAAGATCCCGCGTTCGAGCACGCGGGCGAGATCGGTCCAGTAGTCGAGATCCTTGTACTGCCACGAACGATCGCGCGGATGCGCCCACAGCCCGGGCGACTGATGGCCGACGCAATTCATTTCGAACGCGTTGAAGCGGATGGTCTTGCTCATCGCGCGGCTCCCGTTTCCGTGCCTGCTTGCGCACCTGCACCGTTGCCGACGCGCCAGACGAACGGCGGCGTGCGTCCGTTGATGACCCAGTCGCCGACGATCCGCGCCTTGTAGACGAGCGGATTGTGAGACGACACCGTGCGCGCGTTGCGCCAGTGACGGTCGAGCGCGGTCGTGCTGCGCGTCGCGGATGCGCCGAGCGCGTCGAACAGGCGCGTCGCCGCGCGCAGCACGAGTTCCGACACGACGAGCTGGCTCTGCGCGGATTCGATTTCGGCGGCGACGTTGGCGGCATGTTCGGCTTCGTCGTCGCCGCCGAAGCGTGCGACGTATGCCTGCTGCAGCGGCTGCGCGGCGCGCAGCGTGAGCGCATCGGCCGCATAGGCCCACGACGCGATTTCGCCGATCACCTGCTGGAGCTGCGCATCGTCGCCGGCGCGCGCGGCGTTGCCGTGGCTGTACACGCGCGTGCGGCCGCGCACGAGCTCGCCCGCGTCGCGCACGATCGCATGGCCGATGCCGGCCAGCGTGGCGACGTGGAACAGCTGGTAGAACGCGGTCTGGTATTTGAAGCGGCGTGCGAAATCGATCACGTGGTCGGCGTCGACCGCCGCATTCTCGAAGCGCGTCGTGCCGCTGCCGGTCGTTTTCTGGCCGAAGCCGTCCCAGTCGTCTTCGAGTATCACGCCGGGCTGCCCGGTGGCGATCGCGACGATCACGTCGCTGCCATCCTCTTCGCGCTGCGCGAACACGTCGATCCAGTCCGCGAACAGGCTGCCGGTGCTGTAGAACTTCCGGCCGTTCAACACGAGCCGGCCGTTCTGCTCCGATACCTTGGTGATCGTCTGGCCGAGCGGAACGTCGCCGGCCTCCGACCACGCATTGCCGACGAGCTGGCCGCTCGCGAAACGATCGAACCACGTCGTGCGCTGCGGCCCGGGCGGCGCGTTCAGCCAGTCCTCGACGAACGCGAAATGGCCGCGCAACGCTTGCGGCAGATTGGAGTCGGCGGCGGCGAGTTCGGTCAGCAGCCGGAACAGCTGCGGCAGCGACGCGCCGGCGCCGCCGTCACGCACCGGCAGCCGTATCGCGCCGAAGCCGGCGGCCTTGAGCCAGCCGATCGCTTCGTACGGCAGTTCGCGGCGGCGTTCGCGCTCGGCGGTGCCGGCGGCAATCCGGTCGAAGATCGGCCGGAACCGGCTCGCGAGTGCGTCGTAGTCGGTGCCGGTGGACAGTTCGGTATCTGCGTGCGACGAAGTCATGCGGGGTTCCTCGTAGGGCGGGGCCGTTTGCACCGGGAGCCCAGTATAGGAAGCACGACGCGCACGTTCCAATAACGGATTCGCAGATCGTTATCGTCGCTGCGCATTACGCGAACGGCGCCGTGAAACGTCGACGCCAGGGCATCGATTGCGACGCCGAAGCGCGGAAGCGGATGCGGTGCCGTGCGATGTCGTTTGTTATCCGAAGGAATATAGTTACGAGAATCGCTCGGTTTGCCGGCCTGCGGCGCGCTGCTAGATTGAGTGCTTTCGTGATTCGACAGGAGAGCCCGATGTCAGATACGAGCGCGACGATTCAGGACCGGCCGGCCGACGCAAGACCGCAGGTGGCCCGCGTGATCGCCGACGACGCACAGGCGATCGCGGTTGCGCAGGCACTCGCGCAGCGGCTGGCCGAAGGGGCGGCCGAGCGGGACCGCGAGCGCCGGCTGCCGCGCGACGAGATCGAATGGTTCTCGCAGTCGGGGCTGTGGGCGATCACGGTGCCGAAGGCCTACGGCGGTGCGGGCGTCTCGAACGTGACGCTCACCGAGGTGATCAAGATCGTCGCGGCGGCCGATGCGTCGCTCGGGCAGTTGCCGCAGAACCACTTCGGGCTGGTCGACGTGATCGCGCTGGCCGGCACCGACGCGCAGAAGCGCCACTTCTTCGCGGAGATCCTGAGCGGCAAGCGCTTCGGCAACGGCTTCTCGGAGAAGGGCACGAAGCACGTGCTCGACCTGAAGACACGCGTGCGGCGCGACGGCGACGACTATGTCGTCGACGGCACGAAGTTCTATTCGACCGGCGCACTGTTCGCGCATTACGTGCCGGTGCTCGGCCTCGACGATGCGCAGCAGGCATGGCTCGCCTACATTCCGCAGCCGACGCCGGGGCTGACCGTGATCGACGACTGGTCGGGCTTCGGGCAGCGCACGACCGCGAGCGGCACGGTGGTGCTGGACGGCGTGCGCGTGCCGGCTTCGCATGTGTTGCACGCGCAGCGTGTGTCGGACGAGCCGACGCTCAACGGCCCGCTGTCGCAGATCGTCCAGGCGGCGATCGATGCCGGCATCGCGAAGGCCGCGATCGCCGATACGGAGGCGTTCGTGCGCACGCGCACGCGGCCGTGGGTCGACAGCGGCGTCGAACGGGCGGCCGACGATCCGTTGATCGTCCGCGAGATCGGCCGTCTGCATATCCAGTTGCATGCGGCGGAAGCGCTGCTCGAACGCGCGGCGCGCACGCTCGACGAGATCGGCGCGCGCGGCACGGTGACCGACGACGACGTCGCGCGTGCATCGGTCGCGGTCGGCGAGGCGAAGGTGTTGACGACCGAGATCGCGCTGCTCGCGGGCGAGAAGCTGTTCGAGCTGGCGGGAACGCAGTCGACGCTCGCCGAACACAATCTCGACCGGCACTGGCGCAATGCGCGCACGCACACGCTGCACGATCCGGTGCGGTGGAAGTATCACCTCGTCGGCAACTACTACCTGAACGGCGTGCGGCCGGCGCGTCACGCGTGGAATTGAATCGGGCGCGAGGCAGCGCGACAGCGCGGCGCGCGCCTTGCGCCGGCGACGCCCGCGCAGCGAACGAAGCGGCGTCAGGTGATCGTCGTGCGGTTGCCTGACGCGTCGGCCGGCTCCATTACGTCACGCATTACTTCACGCATTCCAGCGCGTACTTCAACGCCGACCCGAGCACCCCGCGCCACACGTCCCACGTGTGCCCGCCATCGACGATGCGCAGTTCGGCCGGGTTCTGCGCGCGGCGCAGTTGCGTGTACAGCACGCTCGATTCGGCCTGGATCGTCAGGTCGTCGTCGCCGGCCGCGATGAACATCGGCACGCGCCAGTTGCGCGTGAAATAGCCGCGCATCAGGGCCGGGTAGTTCAGCTCGTGCCACACGCGCGGGTCGAACTGCCGGTCGCCGAACACGCCGACATAGCGCGCGGCGGAATTGAGCGGCGGCTCGTTCGCGTAGATCGCGGGGCTCAACAGCATCGCGCCGCAGAACAGGCCCGGTTCGAGCAGCGAGAAACGCAGCGCGCCGAAGCCGCCCATCGACACGCCGCCGATCGCGCGGCCCGCGCGCTGGTTCGACACCGCGAAGTGCGCTTCGACTTCCGGCAGCAGGTCGTTCAGGAACGCGCTCTGCATCTTCTCCTTGCGGTCGACGTACCAGTCGGTGCCGCCTTGCGGCATCACGATCACGACGGGCGGGATCTCGCGGCGTTCGATCAGCGTGTCGGCCGTGGCCTGCAGCCGGCCCTGCGTGATCCAGTCGTTTGCATTGCCGGCATTGCCGTGCAACAGGTACAGCACCGGGTAGCGCGCGCCTTCCGGGTTGTAGCCTGGCGGCAGGTAGACCGTGTACGACCAGTCGCGCTTGAGCGACGCCGACCGGAACGCGCGCAGCACGACGCTGCTGCCCGGATTCACCGGCGGTTCCTGGGCGGCCGGCGCGACCGTTGCGGGCGGGACGATCGCGGGCGCGGACGTCGCCGGCGCAGCCGCGGGCCCGCCCGGCGTGGCGTGGGCGGTGGCGATGGAGCCGGCGATCAGGGCGATGGCGAACGGAAGGGCGAGTCGGCGCATGGCGAAGCGTTTCAGGAGAGGCGCCCGCTATCGTAGCAGCGGCGCGTGACGGCGCGGCACGTCATCGCCGCGTACGGAACGGGAACGACAGCCGCGACACCAGCGGCGCATAGAGCTTCGCGACGAGATACAGCAGGCCCATCGCGACGACGTCGGCAGCCAGGCCGAGCGGCACGTCGAGATAGCCTTCGGTCGCCTGGTAGAGCAGCGAGTCGACCGCGAGCGAGATGCCGGTGCCGGCGACGAAGCACAGCAGCCCCTGGCGGCCGATCGTGCCGATCCACGGCATCGCGTGCGCGACCTTCTTCATCCACCCGAGGTGCACGAGCTTGGCCGCGAGCCACGCGATCGCGAGGAAGTTCGCGAGCCGCAGCGCGCCGAGGTTCTGCTTGATCGACGGATCGGTCGGGAACGGCTCGACGCGCAGCCGGTAGTACGCGCCGGCCGCGACGATCGCGAGCGATACGGCCGTCAGCAGCCAGCCCTGGGGTTTCGGCGCGAGCGTCTGGTAGACGGGCTGGCAGCGCGCGATCACGCCGAGCACGAACAGGAACTGCCACGCGAACGGGTTGAAGTCCCACGGTGCGCCTTCGACGGTCGGCAAGAAGCGCGCGACGTGCGGTGCCGCGTACCAGAGCGAGCCGCTGAACGCGAGCATCAGCCACGGCTGGGTGCGCGCGAGCGGCAGCGCGAGCGGGACGAGCAGCGCGAAGAACGCATACATCGGCAGCACCGACGCGAGATACGGCTGACGGCGGAACAGCAGGATGTCGCGCAGCGCGGCGAGCGGCTTGTGGAGCAGGCCGTCGAGATCGTTGGTCGGCATGTTCGGGCCGTCGATCGAGAACGCGTTCAGCACGGCGGTGATCAGCAGCATCAGGCCGGCCGTCACGAGGAATGCGCGGTAGATCTCGAACGCACGGCGGATGAAACGCTGGCGCGCGGCGGCCTCGTCGTGGCGCTCGGCGAGCGAGTTGTACGCGATGGCGGTCGCGAAACCGCCAAGGAACACGAACACCTCGGCCGCATCGCACAGCGCGTACGCATGCAGCGTCACGCGCGACAGGATGCTGCCGCCGATGTGGTCGACGACGATCACCAGCAGCACGAGGCCGCGGAAGAAATCGAGTTCGGCGTAGCGGCCGGCCCGGGCGGCGGCGGTCATCGGGCCGCCTCCCGGCGCGCGCCGCGTGCGCGGCCGGCACCTGCCGCGCATGAATCGGGGTGAAGCATGAATTCGTGAAGAAATGACGAACGGATGCGCATTGTGCCACCGATGCGGTGCCGTCCGGGTTTACGCGGATAGCGGGCCGGCCGGCCGCTGCCGATAAGCGTGCTCATGGCATCGGAAGAACAGGGCAGTTGGACGAGCGCAACGCTTTGCTGGCCGCGCCCACGCCCCGATGGACGGGCGGTTTGCGACGTGACACCATTTTGTCCTCGCGGCCGCACACCGCGCAGTCCGCCCTGCGGGCCACCTCTATAAAACAGACCAAACAATCGCCGGGCGAATGGCCTGTCCGGCACCCGGCTCCGGAGATCCGTCATGAAGAAGCACGTCATTTTTGCCGCCGCGCTGGCCGCTTTCGCCGCGCCGGCCTTCGCGCAGGACAGCGTGACGCTGTACGGCCTGATCGACGAGGGCTTCAACTACACGAACAACGTGAGCGTGAACGGGGTCGGAAAAACCAATTACCAGCTCGCGAGCGGCTATGCGCAGGGCAGCCGCTGGGGCCTGAAGGGCAGCGAGGATCTGGGTGGCGGGCTGAAGGCGATCTTCACGCTGGAAAACGGCTTCGACGTGAACAACGGCCGGTTCAACCAGGGCGGCCGGATGTTCGGTCGCCAGGCGTTCGTCGGGCTGAGCGCGTCGCGCTTCGGCACGCTGACCTTCGGCCGCCAGTACGATGCGGTCGTCGACTATCTCGCGCCGCTCACCGCGAACGGCAACTGGGGCGGCACGCTGTTCTCGCACCCGTTCGACAACGACAACACGGACAACTCGTTCCGCGTCAACAACACGGTCAAGTACGCGAGCCCCGACTGGAACGGGCTGTCGTTCGGCGGCACCTACAGCTTCAGCAACAGCACGGGCTTCTCGACCAACCGCCAGTACAGCATCGGCGCGCAGTATTCGCTGGCCGGGCTGCAGGTCGCGGCCGCGTATCTGCAGGCGAACAGCCCGGGCGTCGGCAATGCGGGCGCGATCGCGGCCGACGACGCGAACTTCGTCGCCGACCGCCTGCGGATTTTCGGCGGCGGCATCAACTATACGTTCGGTCCGGCGACGGTCGGCTTCGTCTATACGAAGACCGACGTGAAGAACCCGGTGTCGACCGTCTACCTGCCGGCGTCGACGTTCGACGGCCTCGGGCTCACGGCGACCAGGTTCCAGAACTTCGAGATCAACGGCAAGTACCAGCTCACGCCCGATTTCTATCTCGGCGCGCAGTACGTGTATACCGACGGCAAGTTCGACGCCGCGGCCGGCTCGTTCAAGCCGAAATATCACACGGTCGGGCTGATGGCCGACTACAGCCTGTCCAAGCGCACCGACGTCTACCTGCAGGGCGCATGGCAGAAGGTCGCCGGCGACAAGACGGGCACCGCGGCCGACGGCGGCTACGTGGTCGGGACGGACGGTCCGTCGTCGTCGGCGAACCAGTTCGCGGTGCGCGCCGCGATCCGCCACAAGTTCTGATGCGCTTGACCGGCCGGCACCCGGGGTGGGCTGCCCTGGTGCCGGCCGTCGTCATTGCGCCCGATGCGCGTCGTCGAGCGTGTGCGCGAGCCAGTCGACGAAGATCCGCACGCGCGGCGCCAGATGCCGGCCGTTCGGAAACACGACCGACACCGGCAGCGGCGCCGCATGCCATTCGGGCAGCACCTCGACCAGCGAGCCGTCTTCCAGCAGCGGCGCGAGCCCGTCGCGCGGCGCCTGGATCAGCCCGAGGCCCGCGAGGCAGCACGCGAGATACGCGTGCGAGCTGTTCACCGCGACCACGCTGCGCATCTTCACGGTCTGCAGCGCGCCGGAATCCATGTCCGCATATTCCCAGTCCAGCTCGCGGCCCGTGCGGCTCGAGAAATAGCCGACCGCGACATGGTCGGGCAGATCGTCCGGCGAGCGGGGCGTGCCGTATCGCGCAAGATACGCGGGCGACGCGCAGTTGATCTGCGCCATCTCGCCGACGCGCCGCGCGACCAGCGACGTGTCGGACAGCACGCCGACCCGCACCGCGCAGTCGATCCCGTCGGCGACGAGATCGACGAAGCGGTCGGTCGTGCTCAGCACGACGCGCAGGTCGGGATAGCGTGCGTGGAAATCCGGGAGCGCCGGAATCACCTTGTCCAGTGCAAAGCGCTCGGGGAGGTCGACGCGGATCAGGCCGCGCGGCGACGCACCGGCTTCGTCGAACAGCGTCTCGGCGTCGTCCAGGTCGGCCAGCAGTCGCGTGCAACGCTCGTAGTAGGTCGCGCCTTCCGCGGTCAGCGCGACGCGCCGCGTCGTCCGCTGCAACAGGCGCACCTTCAGGTGCTTCTCCAGGTACTGGACGGCATTGCTGACGGTCGGGCGCGGCAATTGCAACTGCTCGGCGGCTTTCGTGAAACTGCCGAGGTGGGCGACGCGCGCAAAGATGCGCATTGCATGCAGATGGTCCATGCGGGCGGAAACGTGACGGATCGGGACAGGCTCCATTGTTAATCAGCGTCGAATGATTTGGTTGGGCGTTTCGTGTTTATCGCGCGCCGCGTTACGCCCAGAATCCGGTTCATTCACTCACCACCGCGAGGAAACGGACATGGACAAGCGTCAACTGGGCCGCACGGGCCCGCAGGTATCGGCGATCGGGCTCGGCTGCATGGGGATGTCGGATCTCTACGGGCCGGCGGATCGCGACGAAAGCATCGCGACGCTGCACGCGGCGCTCGACAACGGGATCACGCTGCTCGATACCGGCGACTTCTACGGGATGGGCGACAACGAGATGCTGATCCGCGACGCGCTGCGCGGCCGCACGCGCGACCAGGTGCTGATCAGCGTGAAGTTCGGCGCGCTGCGCGATCCGGCCGGCGCGTTCGTCGGCTACGACGCGCGGCCGCAGGCGATCCGTAATTTCGTCGCGTATTCGCTGAAGCGGCTCGGCACCGACCACATCGACATCTACCGGCCGGCGCGCGTCGATCCGGCGGTGCCGATCGAAGAGACGGTCGGGGCGATCGCCGATCTCGTGAAGGCCGGCTACGTGCGCCACATCGGCCTGTCGGAGGTCGGTGCCGACACGATCCGCCGCGCGGCGACCGTCGCGCCGATCGCCGACCTGCAGATCGAATACTCGCTGCTGTCGCGCGGGATCGAGACGGACATCCTGCCCGTGTGCCGCGAACTCGGGATCGGCGTGACGGCCTACGGCGTGCTGTCGCGCGGGCTGCTCGGCGGCGGCTGGAGTGCGGCGCGGCAGGGCGAGCGCGATTTCCGCGCGGCCAGCCCGCGGTTCCAGGGCGAGAACCTCGTGCACAACCTCGCGCTGGTCGACGCGCTGCGCGCGATCGCCGACGAGAAGGGCAGCAACCCGGCGCAGATCGCGATCGCGTGGGCGCTGTCGCGCGGCGACGACATCGTGCCGCTGATCGGCGCACGCAAGCGCACGCAACTCCAGGACGCGCTTCAGGCATCTAAATTGCAACTAACGGTCGATGATCTCGCCCGCATCGAAACGGCGGTTCCCGCCGGGGCGGCTGCCGGCGAGCGTTATCCGGCCGCGCAGATGGCGCACCTCGACAGCGAGCAGGGACCGGGGCCGGCGCACGGTGCCTGAACGGCGCGCATGGCGGTGCGACGGGGCAACGGGGCAACGGGGCGATGAGGCGACGAGGCGATGAGGCGATGAGGCGATGAGGCGATGAGGCGATGGGTGGCTGGGTAGCGGGGTGACAGGCCCCGCCGGGCGGGCCCGAGCCAGCCTCAGGCAAAGCCAGATGGCCGACGGCGTGACGGTGGTTCACCATCGGCGCCGTATTCAACCGGACCGAACCCCCGCCATGCAAACGCATACGCTGACAATCATCGTGCTGGTCTTTCTGCTCGCCGGCGCGGTCAAGGGCATGATCGGCCTCGGCCTGCCGACGATCGCGATGGGGCTGCTGACGCTCGCGATGCCGCCGTCGGCCGCCGCGAGCCTGCTGCTCGTGCCGTCGTTCATCGCCAACGTGTGGCAGTTGTGGCTCGGCCCGTCGTTCCGGCCATTGCTGCGGCGTTTGTGGCCGCTGCTCGCCGGGCTGACGCTCGGCACGCTGACGGGCGGGCTGCCCGCGCTCGCGGCCGGCAGCGCATGGACCCGTGCGGCACTCGGCATCGTGCTGGTCGCATACGGCGGCTGGGGGCTCGCCGCCGCGCGGCTGCCCGCGCCGGGCCGTCACGAAAAGTGGCTGTCGGCCGCGGTCGGCTACCTGACGGGCGTCGTGACGGCCGCGACCGGCGTGTTCGTCGTGCCGGCCGTGCCGTACCTGCAGGCGCTGCGCCTGTCGAAGGACGACCTGGTCCAGGCGCTCGGGTTGTCGTTTACCGCGTCGACGATCGCGCTCGGCCTGCAGTTGCGCGTGACGGGCGCGCTGCAGACGGTCGATCTCGGCGTATCGGCGCTGGCACTCGTGCCGGCGCTCGCGGGGATGATCGGCGGGCAGTACGCGCGGCGCGTGATGAGCGAGAAGGCGTTCAAGCGCTGCTTCTTCGTCGGGATGATCGCGCTCGGCGCCTATATGGCGGTTTCGGCGTGGCGGTGAGCGGGCATTGCCGACACGCGCGATGCGCGCCCGGCGTGAATGCCCCGAAGCCGGTTTCGAAAGCCGGCTTCGAGGACGCTCACGGAACGGCGGCCATGCCGCTCAGGCCGGGTCGGCGTATTTCAGCGTCCACCCGAACGTGCGGGTGGCGCCCGCACCGAGCGCGAACGGACTGGTCTTGCACGCGAAGTTCGAATGCAGCTGGCCGATCGGCGTCGTCGACAGCGGGTTCGTTGCGCCGTTGACCGTGTCGAAGGCGGACAGCGCGCAGGTGTCGAACCCGGATGCCGCATAGCCGGTCGCGGCGCTGTTCGCGTACGTCACCGACACGCCGTCGCCGTTGGCCTGCGTCGACGCGAAATCCGCGAACGACGTGAAGTCCGTCTCGACCGCGAGGTTGCCCGTGAGCGTGCCTGAACTCAGCGTATCGCTGCGCGAGACGGTGCCGTGCGCGAACGTCAGCACCGTATGCACCTGCAGGTCGAGATCCGTCGTGTATGCCGCGTTCTTCGATGCGAGACGGAACTTCGTCGTATCGAACGACACGATCACCTGGCCGTTGCTTTGCTGCACGTTCAGGTTCTTGTAGTACGTGACGGGAATGTACGTCTTTGCGTTGTACGTCACCTGCGGCACCAGCAGCGCATAGCCGAGATCGGTCGTGCCGTAGATCAGCTTGTCCGAGAACGGCACCGGGTAGTACGGCGTGTACGAGTTGTAGTCGGGCGCCTGGCTCAGGTTCAGGTTGATCACGCGCCGGCCGTCGCGCACGGTGAGCAGCGCGGCGCTGTACGGATGGGCGGCATCGGTCGGCTGGTTGTACCAGGTCAGCGTGTAGCGCGGCAGCGCGTCGAGCCATGCGCCGTAGTCCGCATCGGCCATCGGCGCCTTCCCGCCGAAGCCGAGCTTGTTCCACCACGCGTTCACGTACAGGTACTGGTGCAGCAGGCTGAAGTTCTCGCCCATCACGCGCGGCTTGCCGCGATACGCGTCGGTGCCGCGACCCTTGACCCACATGTTCACCGACGGCGTCGGCAGCGACGGGTCGTACCAGTACGTGTCGAAACGATGCGCGGCCTGGTAGATGAACGCATACGCGATCTGCTTCTCCTGGTCGGTCAGCACGCCGGCGTTGGCGGCGGCCGTCAGCACTTCCATGAACGCGGAATCGCCGTACGGGCCGATCGAGCGACCGTAGTTGAAGCCCTGGCCGTTGGCGTTCAGCTGCGGCAGGATCAGGTCGACCGACTTGCGCAGATAGCCCTTCAGTTCGGGCGTGAGATTCGCCACGTTGTCCATTTCGAACGTTCGCTCGACCACTTCACCGATCAGCAGCGTGCTGTAGCGGTCGAAGCGCGCCTGGTCGTAGTAGGTCGTGTGCGTGTTCGACGCTTCGTCGGAGAATCCGCCCGACGAATCCTTGCGGATGTGGTTCGTCAGTGTGTACAGCAGCGCATCGCGCGCACCCATCGTCGCGACGGCCGGATCGGTCGCCGACGAGAACGACGGATTGCTCCAGCCGAGTTTCTGCCGCAGGCCGGCGATTCCGTAGGACACCGCATAGTAGTTCTGCGCGGTGTTGAGCGACGCGATGTCGATCGGCGTGCCGGCGGCCGGGCAGGTGCTGGTCTTGCCGCTCGCATCGGGGCCGAACATGTCGCAGAAGGTGAGCCGTTGCTGCAGCGTCGCGAGCATCGCGTCGCTGAAGACTTCGTTGAGCATGCCGTGCGCCTTCAGGTTGTTCAGCGCGACGAGGTAGTAGTACTCGCCCCATGACGTGTTCGCATACGTGTAGTTGCTGCCCGACTGCGCCATCATCGCGGTCGTGATCGTCTGGTACGTCGCGAGGTAGCTCGCGTATTGCGGATCGCCCTTCGACTTCATGTCGATCAGGATGTACGACAGGCCGAGCGCGAGCTTGCCGGGCAGGAATTTGTCGCCGGTGTTCGTGTCGAGCACGTGAACCGGCGAACCGTCGCCGAGATCCATGACGACCTGCGTGAAGTCGGGCGACTTTCGGATCAGGTCGAACAGCGCGCGCATCTGGCCCATCATCGTGACCGGAATGGTCGTGCCGGCCGGCACGCTGGTGTCGGGTGCGCCGTAGACGAGCGCCTGCAGCGAGTTCGGTGCGAGCGCGGGTGTCGACGGCGGGGGCGACGAGGGCGGCGGGGCGGTCACGTCGTTGCCGCCGCATGCGCTGACGAACAGGACGGAAAAGGCGCTGAGCGCGGCGCCGAGCGCGAATCTGCTGCGCGTATGCATTGTGTCTCCAGGTTCGAATGGTAATGAAGGGCGGGCGGGTTCAACCGTTGCCGCGCTCGACGCCCGACCCGGCCTCCGTCTCGCAACCCTGATCCCTGTGGACGGACGGCTTGAATCACTACTCGAGCAGGCAAGCGTTCTCCCTGCGCGAGCCGTGGCCGCCGTCGCGCCGACATGGAAGGAAAACGTTTTCCAAATTTAGGCTTCGATTGATTCGATGTCAACGCGCTTTCGCGCCGGATGCGCCGGTGAAAACCCGAATGGCCAAAGCACGAGGTGCATGAAGAGGGGCATATTCACGTAGAAATTTCCGCGATTTCTGTTTTTTTTGCTGCGGCGCGGCGTGAATATCTCGGCGGTGACAGCGGTGGCGGAAAGGTACCCCGGCAGTGCGTTTTTCGGTGAGATTTGGTGGAAAACGTTACCCTTAAGAGTCAAATCGGATCAGGCCGGGTATCGGCTCGTCGATCCCGTCCGGCGGCCGTCCCGCGCCGTGCTAAAGCTGCGCTTCGATCGCGGCCTTGTCGATCACCGACCAGACCTGCCGGATCCTTCCGTCGTGAAATTCGTAGAACACGTTTTCGGCGAACGTGACGCGCGTGCCGTCGACGGCGAGCCCCATGAAGGTCCCTTTCGGCGCACAGGCGAAGCGCAGCCGGCATGCGATGCGCGGCGGTTCGCACACGAGCAGCCGGACCTCGAAATGGAGATCCGGAATGTCGCGGAAATCCTGCTCCAGCATCGCGCGATAGCCGGCCAGGCCGAGCGGCCGGTCGTTGTGGATCACGTTGTCGGCGACGTACCGGCCGAGCGCCGGCCAGTCCTGCCGGTTCAGGCAGTCGATGTAGGCGCGATAGTGCATCGCGAGTTCGGGTCCGGTCATGGCTGCGATGTCTCCTCGGGTATCGCCACGCTGCTGCGGCGCGCGCGACGTTCAGCGTGGCGGCATGTCGCCCGACAGATACGACACGAACGCCTGCGTGTATTTCGGCAGCGCATCGAACGAGCGCGCGCAGAGCGTCAGCTTGCGGTGGCTCCACGCATCGGACAGCTCGACGAGCCGCACGTCCATCGTCTGCATCGCGCGTTCGGCCGCATGGCGCGACACGATGCCGATCCCCACGCCGCTTGCGATCACGCGGCAGATCGCATCGAAACTCTTCAGCTGCACACGGTAGCGGATCCGCTTGCCGAGCGCACGCGCCTGGTCCGCCAGATGGACCTGCAGCGCGCTGCCGTCGGTCAACCCGATGAAGTCCGCGTCGGCGATCTCGTCGAACGCGACCTTGTCGCGCGCGGCGAGCGGATGACCGGCCGGCACGACCGCGATCAGCCAGTCCTCTCTGAACGGCTTCTGTTCGAGCCCGCCGAGCCCGACCGAATCGGCGACGATGCCGACCTCGGCCGTCCTGTTGCGGATCGCATGCACGATTTCCTGGCTCGAGCGCTCCTCGACGCTGATCGACAGTTTCGGGTGAAGCGGCAGATACGCGGCGAGCGCGTCGGGCAGGTATTCGCTCAGCGACGCCGTGTTGCACAGCAGCCGGATATGCCCGCGCAGCCCCTGGCCGTATTGCTGCAGCTCGCCGCGCATGTGGTCGATCTGCTGCAGCACCGTGCGCGCGTGGTGCTCGAGCGCGCGGCCGGCGTCGGTTACCTGCGCGCCCGACTTGGTCCGGTGCAGCAGCGGCACGCCGAGCTCGTCCTCCATCCCGCGGATCCGCTCGCTGGCGGCCTGCAGCGTGATGTAGGTGCGCTCCGCGCCGCCCGTGATCGTGCCGGCCTCGCAGATGTTCAGGAAGAGCCGCAGGTCGGTCAGGTCGAAGCGCATGATCGTTGGGGGCGCGTAAGGATGGGTATGGCCGATAAGTTAGCAGGAACCGCCGCACCGGTCTCAGGCTGGGCCTGAGGCCCGGTTCGCCGGTTCCGCATTTTCGGGGCGGGATCGATGCCGGATCATGGCCGCATATCAACCGTGGGAGACTGTCATGCGGGTCGATTCGTCGTGGGGCGTGTCGTTCAAGATCGCGCTGCACGTGCTGTTCCTGTGCATCGGCATCGCGTGGGCCTGCGCGGAGCTGGTCGACTGGCTGCGTTGAGCGGTCGGGCGGTGCGGGCCGCATTGGCTCGCCGGCGCGCTCACGCGCGCAATGAAAGCTTTTCGAAATCATCGGTGCATCGCGAAATTTCTTCCGAATCGCCCGTCCAATACCGTCAAGTTTTTCCGAATCCGACCGTATTCCCGGTAACAAGTGTTTGCCGGCACCCGGTTCGTGATCGTTTGTCATCATTGTTTGCATCCGGTTACACGTCGGCCGTTCCGTTTTTGAGATGCTTGAAAGATTGTCAAACCGGAGTCGATCGTCCATGAAACAGCGCGAGATTTGCCGCAAGTCGGCGTGGCTGTCCGGCCTGGCCGCGGTGCTCGTCATGGCCGGTTGCGCCAGTACGCCGCCCGTCCCGCCGAGCGATACGCTGGCGGGCTCGACGTCGGGCCAGCCCGCCGCCGCGCCGGCGGCGCCGCCGGCGCCCATTCTCGTCGCGCAGAAGTACGTGGTGAAACGCGGCGACACGCTGTCGGGCATCGCGTCCGCCAACGACTGCAGCGTCGCCGACCTGCGGACCTGGAACAAGCTCGACGGGCGCGGCGCGCTGCGCATGGGGCAGGTGCTGCGCATCGTCCGGCAGCAGTCGCTGCAGGCGCCGGCCAGCGCGCAAGCGGCCGCACCGGCCGCCGCGAGCAATGCGGCGGGCGCCGCGCAGGCGAGCGCATCGACGGCGAGCGACCGGCAGGTCGTGAAGGAGACCCGGCGCCATGCGGGCGCGGTGGCGCTCAGATGGCCCGCGCAGGGCAAGATCGTCGATGCGTTCAAGCCGGGGCAGAACCGCGGCATCCAGATCGCCGGCCGGCCGGGCGATCCGGTTCGCGCGGCCGCCGACGGCCGCGTGATGTACGCGGGCACCGGCCTGAACGATTACGGCACCTTGATCATCGTCCAGCACAACGCCGATTTCCTCACGGCCTATGCGCACAACCGCAAGCTGCTCGTGAAGACCGGCGACATCGTGCGCCAGGGCGACGAGATCGCCGAAATGGGCGACCTCGACAACGCGCGTGTCGCGCTGCTGTTCGAAGTGCGACGTGACGGCAAGCCCGTCAATCCGATGCCGTACCTGCCTTCGTCGCAAGGCTGACGCGAGCGGCGCGCGCTGCTACGCTAGGGTCTGTTCATGTGAGTCCCGCCGCATGCGGGGCCGACGGACGTCTTCGGGGATGCGCGGCGAATGCCGTCGCGAGCCGGCCGTCGGCGTGAACACGCGCGCATCGCCGATGCGCGCGTGCGTTGCTCCGTGCCACCGTTTCCGACCGAACAGCCTTCATCCATGGAACACTCTCCGACACGCCGCTCGCTGTTGCTCGCCGCCGTCGCCGCTCCGTTCGTCGCCGCCTGCTCGTCGGCACCCGTCGCCGACCAGGGGCGCGCCCACGTCGCCCAGGCCGAACTCGCCGCGCTCGAAAAAGCGTCGAACGGCCGGCTCGGCGTTGCCGCACTCGATACGTCGAACGGCACGCGCATCGCGCATCACGCGCGCGAGCGCTTCCCGCTGTGCGGCACCTATGCGGTCGTCGCCGCCGCCGCGATACTGGCGCGCGGTTCGCTCGACGCATCGCTGCTGCCGCGCCGCATCCTGTACCGCCGCTACGAGGTCGTGGCCGGGTCGCCGGTGACGGAAAGCCATGTGGATACGGGGATGACGATCGCGCAGCTCTGCACCGCGCTGCTGCAGGCGGGCGACAAGGGCGCGGGGAACCTGTTGATGGGCGTGCTCGGCGGCCCGCAGGCCGTCACGTCGTTCGCGCATGAAAGCGGCGACACCGCGTTCCGGCTCGACCGCTGGGAACCCGAACTGAACCAGGCCGCGCCCGGCGACGAGCGCGATACGTCGACGCCGGTCGCGATGGTCGACATGCTGCAGCGGCTGCTGCTCGGCGACACGCTGCGCGAGCCGCAGCGTGCGCAGCTCACCGAATGGATGACCGGCGGCGCGACCGGAATCGCGGCCGGCGTGCCGCCCGGCTGGCGCAGTGCCGGCAAAACCGGCACCGGCGGCTACGGCACGACGACCGACGTCGCGGTGCTGTGGCCGCCGTCGCGCGCGCCGATCGCGCTGGCCGTGTCGTTCACGCAGCCGCGTGCCGACGCGGCGGCACGCGCGGACGTTGTCGCGTCGGCGGCGCGTATTGCGGCGGGTGCGCTCGTTCCCACCGCCTGAGCGCGGCGGCACGCGCGGACGTCGTCGCGTCGGCGGCGCGCATCGCAGCGGGTGCGCTCGTTCCCACCGTCTGAGCGCGGCGGCACGAGCGGACGTCGTCGCGTCGGCGTCACGCATCGCGGCGGGCGCGCTAGTTCCTACGACCTGAGCGCCCGGCGCACCTCGCGTAAAGCCCGCGTTTGGCTTATCGTGTCGATCAGCGCGCGCCGATGTCGACGCGCGGTCCTGCCGCGCCGTCGTTCGGCGCGGTCGATCCGCGATCCGCGGTCCGTTTACCCGCCTTACCCGCTTCGTCATGCGCCGACTTCCGCCCCTGCACGCGCTGCAGATCTTCTCGACCGTGGCTCGCCACCGCAGCTTCACGCGCGCGGCCGAGCAGCTGTGCCTCACGCAGGGCGCGGTGAGCCGGCAGATCCTGACACTCGAGGCGCACTACGGCTTTCCGTTGTTCAAGCGGCACGCGAAGGGCCTCACGCTGACGGCGGAGGGCGAGCAATTGCTGCCGGTCGTCAACGAGAGCTTCGCGCGGATCGAGGACATCTCGATGAAGCTCACGCGGCAGCGCACCGATCTCGCGCTGAAGGTGCCGACCTGCGTGATGCGCTGGATGCTGCCGCGCATCATGCGCTTCCAGGGCGAGCATCCCGATCTCCACGTGCAGATCACGACCGCGTGGCAGCACGTCGTCGATTTCTCGGCCGAGCCGTTCGATGCGGCGGTCGTCTACGGCACGTCGCCGGGCGCGGGCGTGTTCGCGCTGCCGCTGTTCGACGAGCGGCTGACGCCGGTGTGCGCACCCGAGCTGCGGCACGCGACGCCGCTCGATGCGGTCGGCGATCTCGCGCGCCATACGCTGCTGCATCCGACGCGCGACCATCGCGACTGGCGCGCGTGGCTCGATTACGCGGGCGAGCGTGCCGTCGACGCGGAGCGCGGGCCGACCTTCGACACGCTCGATCTCGCCACGAACGCGGCGATGCAGGGCTTCGGCGTCGCGATCGGCGACGTGACGCTCGTCGACGACGACGTCAGCGCGCGCCGGCTCGAACGGCCGTTCGACATCGTGCTCGAGACCGGCGCCCGCTATTTCTTCGTCTATCCCGAGAGCATCGGCAGCCAGCAGAAGATTCGCGCGTTCAGCGACTGGATCGCCAGCCATCGCGACTGACGCGCGACGCGACGCCGGCGGCGCGTGTTGCTTACTGATAGGTGACGACGGCGATCATCGGCGCATGCGCGTTGCCCGGACGGTCCGGTAAAACGATTGCGCGCGTCGCCTGCGTAAAGGTCGTGGTCTTGATCGTGCGCAGGCTGGCCGCGTCGACGAACGCGACCTGTCCGGTCGCCGGACGCGGGCAGTCGGCGCGCACGTGCGCATGCGCGGTGTCGGCGGTGTCGAGCGCGAACGAGCACGGCGGCTCGACGATCATACCGGTGAAGTGGATGATGCCGGACGTGCCGGCGGCAAATGACGAGGACGAGGCCAGAAGCGCGGCAGCCAGGGCAAACGAGGCGGCAAACAGGCGATGCTTCATGACAGGCTCCAGAGAGGAAGCGCGTCGCAGCGGGGCCGCTCGAATGGCAGTCCGTCAACGCCGCGGTGCTGTATGCGTAAACGGCAAATCCATCGGACCTCTTGAATGAAAAGACGGAAATAACGGCAATAAGCAAATGACGCCGTATTCCTTCAATCAATTTATCTCAAATTTGTGCGGCCGCAAGTCAGGGTATTGCCGGTGGCGTACGCTTGCGGAAGGGGCGTCAATGGATGCGGCGCTTGCCGGTAAATCGTTGAGGATTCAACGATTCACGGGTGGCGCGAATTGAGGTATGCAAAAAGAAAACGGCCGCTCGTGCGAACGAGCGGCCGTTGTGCATCGATGCGGCGGTCAGCCCGCGCGCTTGCGCACCGCGCCGACGATCACGAGCAGCACGATCGCGCCGATGATCGACGCGATCCAGCCGGCGCCCTGGCCCGGCGCATACCAGCCGGCAGCGCGGCCGACGTAGCCCGCGACGAGCGAGCCGACGATGCCGAGCACGATGGTCATCAGGATACCCATCTTGTCGTCGCCGGGCTTGAGCGCACGGGCGAGGAGGCCGACGATGAGCCCGACCACCAGGGTTTCGATGAATTGCAGCATGAACGCCTCCCTATAGCTGTTGAGCTGTTGACGAAAGGACATGGACCCGCGCGGCGCGCGAGGGTTCCATTCGGCGGCGCGTCGGCGCACTAGCGCACCGACGCACGGGGTGCCGAGTATCGCACGCCCGCGCGTCGCGCACATGTCAGGCGACCGGATCGAGCCGGCGGTACCCTTCGGTCGCGCGCAGCAGCGTGCGCGTGTAGTCGCGTGCGACCTGCCCGGCGCGCACGTCCTCGATCCGCAGCTGTTCGACGATCTCGCCATGCTGCATCACCGCGACGCGCTGGCACAGGAAGCCGATCACCGCGAGGTTGTGGCTGACGAGGATCATCGTCAGGTTGCGTTCGCGATGCAGGCGGCGCAGCAGGTTCAGGATCTCCGCCTGCACCGACACGTCGAGCGCGGAGGTCGGCTCGTCGAGCAGCAGCACGCGCGGCTCGACGATCAGCGCACGCGCGATCGCGACACGCTGGCGCTGGCCGCCCGACAGCTGGTGCGGATAGCGGAAGCGGAACGCCGGGCCGAGCCCGACTTCGGACAGCGCGCGGGCGATGCGCGCGTCGGCGTCGTCGATCCTGTGGATCGACAGCGGCTCGCGCAGCGTCTGGTCGACCGTGAAGCGCGGATGCAGCGACGCGTACGGATCCTGGAACACCATCTGCACGTGGCGGCGGAATGCGCGGTCGGGCGTGCCGCCGACGGGCCGGCCGTCGATCGACAGGCTGCCGCCCGCGAGCGGCACGAGGCCGGTCAGCGCACGCAGCAGCGTCGACTTGCCGGAGCCCGATTCGCCGACGAGGCCGAACACTTCGCCGTCGCGCACCGCGAAGCTCGCATCGCGCACGGCGTCGACATGGCCCGTGCGGGTCGGAAAACGGATCGAGGCGTGATCGACGTCGATCATCGGGCGGACTCCTGTTGTGCCGTCGCGGCGCCGGCAGGCGAAACGGTATCGAGCCACGCCGGATCGCGCCGCAGCACCGGCAGTTCGTCGGGCGGGTTCGCGAGCGGCGGGTTCGCCGCGAGCAGCCCGCGTGTGTAGGGATGCGTGGCGTTGCGCAGGTCGCGCGCGGCGCAGGTTTCGACGACGCGGCCCGCATACATCACCGCGACGCGATCGCAGAACGACATCACGAGCGGCAGATCGTGGCTGATGAACATCAGCCCCGTGCCGTGCCGCGCGATCATCGCGTCGAGCACCGCGAGCACCTGCATCGATACCGCGACGTCGAGCGCGGAGGTCGGTTCGTCGGCGATCAACAGACGCGGGCCGGTCGACACCATCATCGCGATCATCACGCGCTGGCCCATGCCGCCCGACAGCTCGTGCGGATACGCATCGGCGACGCGCGCCGGATCGCGGATCTGCACGGCCGCGAGCGCATCGACGATCCGTTCGCGCAGCGCGCGGCCGCGCAGCCCCGGCTCATGCAGCCGGAATGCTTCGCCCATCTGCTTCGCGACGGTCATCACCGGGTTCAGCGAATACTTCGGATCCTGCAGGATCATCCCCATCTGGCTGCCGCACAGGCGCCGGCGTTCGCTCGCCGACATCGCGAGCAGATCGTGGCCCGCGAAGCGCATCGTGCGGGCCGACCAGCGCGCGGCTTCGGGCAGCAGGCCGAGCAGCGCGCGGCCCGTCAGCGATTTGCCGGAGCCCGATTCGCCGACGATGCCGAGCCGTTCGCCGGGCGCGAGCGTCAGCGACAGGTCGCGCACCGCGTCGGACACGACGCCGTCGTGTCCGCGAAACCCGATCTTCAGGCCGTCGATCTCGCAGAGCGGCGCGGCGGCGTTGGCGGAATTCAGTGACATGTCACGCTCCATGACGCGGATCGAAGACGTCGCGCAGCCCGTCGCCGAGCAGGTTGAACGCGAGGCTGACGAGCAGGATCGCCGCGCCGGGCAGCGTCGCGACCCACCACGCGTCGAGCAGCACGTTGCGGCCGGACGCGACCATGAAGCCCCATTCGGGGCTCGGCGGCTGCGCGCCGAGGCCGAGGAAGCCGAGGCCGGCGACGGTCAGGATGATGCCGGCCATGTCGAGCGTCGCTCGCACGATCACCGACGACATGCACAGCGGCACGATGTAGCGCAGCAGGATCCGCGGGCCCGATGCGCCTTGCAGGCGCGCCGCATGGATGTAGTCGGCCTGCGCGATGCGGATCGTCTCCGCGCGCGCGAGCCGCGCATAGGCGGGCCACGCGGTGATCGAGATCGCGACGACCGCGTTGATCACGCCGGGCCCGAGCGCGGCCGCGAACGCGAGCGCGAGCACGATCTTCGGGAACGCGAGCGCGATGTCGGTGATGCGCATCAGCACGCTGTCGACGAAACCGCCGCAATAGCCGGCCGTCGTGCCGATCGCGAGGCCGATCGGCACGACGATCACGACCACGAGCAGCGCGATGCCGAGCGTGAGGCGCGAGCCGTCGATCAGCCGCGAGAGGATGTCGCGGCCGAGCTGGTCGGTGCCGAGCCAGTGCGACGGCGAGCCGGGCGGCAGCAGGCGGTCGGGCAGCACCTGGCGCAGCGGATCGTGCGGCATGATCAGCGGGCCGACGATCGCGACGACGATCAGCGCGACCAGGATCGCGAGCCCGAACAGGTTGAGCGGATTGGCGGCGAAGCGGCACCAGCGGCGATACGCAAGGCCGAACGCGGCCTGCGCGCGCGACGCGGGCGCATCGGAAAGCAGCCACGCGCGCAGCGTGAGACGCTCGGCATTCATGATCGGGACACCTTCGGCATGGACGGGAAAGGAAGCAGCGTGAAAGCAGTCATGTCGCGGCAGCCCTCAGCGCGCACGCGGATCGAACACGCGGTACAGCGCGTCGGTCAGCAGGTTGACGGTGATGAACATCGCGCCGATCACGAGCGTCGCGCCGAGCACCGCGTTCATGTCGGCGTTCAGCAGCGCACCCGTCAGGTACGAGCCGAGCCCGGGCCACGCGAACACGATCTCGGTCAGCACCGAGCCTTCGAGCAGGTTGCTGTACGTGAGCGCGATCACGGTCAGGAGCGGCACCGCGATGTTCCCGAACGCGTGCCGCCAGATCACGCGGCGCTCGGACAGGCCCTTCGCGCGCGCGGTGACGATGTATTCCTGGCTCAGCTGGTCGAGCATGAACGAGCGCGTCATCCGGCTCAGGTACGCGACCGAGTAGTAGCCGAGGATCGCGGCCGGCAGCGCGATGTGCGACACCGCGTTGCGGAACACGTCCCACTCGCCCGCGAGCGCCGCGTCGATCAGCAGGCTGCCCGTGCGCGGGTCGACCATCCCGTCGTACACCGGGTCGAGCCGGCCGGGGCCGCCGACCCAGTGCAGCCGCGCATAGAACAGCAGCAGCCCCATCAGCCCGAGCCAGAACACCGGCACCGAATTGCCGATCAGGCCGACGAAGCGCGCGACGTGGTCGATCGGCCGGTTGTGCTTCACCGCGGCCGCGACGCCGAGCGGCACGCCGATCGCGATGCCGATCAGCGTCGCGATCGTCGCGAGTTCGAGCGTGGCGGGGAACACGCGCCTGATGTCGTCGAGCACCGGGTTCGACGTCAGCAGCGACATGCCGAGATCGCCGTGCAGCACGTCGCGCGCGTAGATCAGGAACTGCGTGACGAGCGGCTTGTCGAGGCCCAGCGCGATGCGTTCGGCCGCGTACGCCTCGGCCGACGCGCGATCGCCGAGGATCGCGAGCACGGGATCGATCGGCACCTTGCGGCCGATCACGAACGTCAGCGCGAGCAGCCCCGCGAACGTGACGGCGAGCGTGAGCGCCCAGCGCAGCACGCGCAGCGCCCAGCGTACGGCCGGGCGGCGCGCGGGCAGCGTGCGCAGTGCTTCGAGGGAGGAGGCGGGAGTCGACATGCGGCGAATCTTATTGCTTCTTCAGGTTACGGTACGACACGAGATCGTTGATCGGTCCGACTTCGAGCCCGCTCACGCCGGGCCGCGTCGCGACTTGCGCGACCTTCTCGAACATGATCACGAACGGCGAACGCGCGAGCAGGTCCTTCTGCATCGCCTGATACCGTTGCGCGCGTTGCGCGGCGGTCGGCTCGGCGAGCGCGGCGTCGGTCTCCTTCGTCAGTTGCGGAATGTCCCAGCTGTTGCGCCAGGCCAGCATTTTATAGCTCGACTTGTCGGAGTTGTCGGGGTTCCATGCGAAACCCTGCGCGTTGCTGTGCGGGTCGATGTAGTCGGCCGACCATTCGCCGATATAGATGTCGTGCTGGCGCGCACGGTATTTCGCGAGCGTCTGCTTGTTGTCGCCGGGAATCAGCTGCACCTTGACGCCCGCCTGCGCGAAGTTCGCCTGCACGGCCTGCGCGATCTCCGTATACGGATAGTCGTTGCGCACGTCCATCGTCACCGAGAAGCCGTTCGGCACGCCGGCCTTCGCAAGCAGCGCCTTCGCCTTCGCGACGTCGAGCTTGTACGGGTTCGCATTCAGCGTGCCGAGGAAGCCTTCGGGCAGGAAGGTCTGGTGCACCTTGTAAGTCGTCTTCACGACGTTGCTCTGGATGCCGGAATAATCGACCAGCCACTTCAGCGCTTCCTGCACGTCGGGCTTCGCGAGCGTCGGGTTCTTCGTGTTCAGGCCGAGATAGAGCAGCGTCGCCTGCGGCGAGGCCATGACCTTCGCCTTGCCGGATTTCACGACCGACGCGAGATCGTCGGGGCTCAGGTCGCGCGCCGCGTCGACGTCACCGTTTTCCAGCAGCAGGCGCTGGCTCGCCGCTTCGGGCACGTGGCGCAGCACGATGCGCTTCATCGCGAGCGGCAGCCGGTAGCCGTCGAAGCGCTGCAGCACGATGCTGTCGCCGGCTGCCCACTTAACCAGCTTGTACGCGCCGGAGCCGGCCTCGTTGGTTTTCAGCCATGCGTTGCCGAAGTCGTCGCCCTGCTGGTGCGACAGCAGCAGCTTCCTGTCGAGCACCGACGCGGGCCACGCGCCCAGCACGTTCAGCACGAAGGTAGGCGCGTATTTGTGGTCGGTCGTGATCGACACCGTCTGGTCGTCGAGTTTCTTCACGTTCGCGACGACGTTCGCCTTCGTGAGGCCGATGCCGGTCAGCACGGCGCCCGGGCCCTTGTCGAGCAGCACCGCGCGCTGGATCGACCAGGCGACGTCGTCGGCCGTCAGCGGGTTGCCCGAGTGGAACTTGAGGCCCGGGCGCAGCTTGAACGTATAGGTCAGCCCGTCGGGGCTCACCGTCCACGACTGCGCGACGTCGCCGTTGAATTTCGACGGATCGCGCAGGTCGACGCGCACGAGCCGGTCGTACGTGTTCGCGACGTATTCCTCCGGCACCAGCTCGTAGATCTCGCCGGGATCGAGCGTCGTGAATTCGTCGAGCAGCGTGGCCATCACGAACATGTCCTTCGGTGTTTCCGCGCGTGCGGCGGCAAGCGGAACGGCGGCGAGCACGGACGCGGCGGCCAGCGCCGCGACGAGCCGGGAGGTCTGGGGCTTCATGTGCGTTTCTCCATGTGTCGTTGAAGTCGTTGAACGTGAACGGTGAAGGGAACGTGCAGCGTCGTTACATCAGGCGCCACGGGCCGCTCGCGTCGTTGTCGATCTGCGGCAACGCATGCGAACCGGGCAGCTCGTAGTGCCACCACTCGCTGTCGATATGCGCGAAGCCGGCCGCGTGCATCACGCCGAGCAGCAGCAGCCGGTTGCGTTGCACGGCTTCGGGCAGCCCCGCGTGGAAGTGGCCCGACGCGGCCACCATCTCGTCGAAGCCGGTGCCCATGTCGAGCACCTCGCCGTTCGCGTCGACGAGTGTCAGGTCGAGCGCGGTGCCGCGGCTGTGGTTCGAGCCGCGGCCGAGATCGGCGACGAAGTTCGGGTCGGGCAGGAAATCCCACAGCACCTGCTGCGCCTGCGGCGGCCGGTACGCATCGTAGACGCGCAGCGTGAAGCCGGCCTGCGCGGCGACGTCGACCGCGCGGCGCAGCGCGGCTTCGGCGGGCTCGAGCAGCAGGCAGTGCGCGCGGCGGTAGATCGCCTTGCCGGTCAGGTTGCGCTCGGTCGCGTAGACGAGATCGATCTCGACGCGATGCGTGGCGGGTGTGATTTCGACGAGGCGGGGAGGGTTCATCGGCGGTCGGGGCGCTCAGGATTCGAATTGGTCGAACGTGCGCTGCAGTTCGCGGTTGCGCGCGACGCGCCGGTCGATCGCGGGGCCGAGGCGGTCGACCACGGCGGTGATCAGCAGGTTGAACAGGCAGGTGAGCGGCGCGAGCGAATCCCAGAACTGGCCGACGTCGGTCTTCACCTGCAGCAGGTCGGCCGGCCATTCACGCGCCCACGGGCAATAGAGATCGGTGACCAGCGCGAACGGCTGGCCGCGCTCGGCGGCCGCCTGGCAATAGCGGCGCGCGCTGCGCGAATAGGCACGCGTATCGGTGACGATGCAGTACGGCCGCTCGAATTCGGAATTCAGCGAATCGACGTACGAGCCCGACTGACCGTCGGAATAGAACACGCGAGGGCGCAGGTATTCGAGATAGCTGCTGAACGCATTGCTGATGCCGCGGGTCGACTGGATGCCGAGGATGAACACGGCGTCGGCATGCGCGATCCGGTCCGCGACCTGCGCGAACACGGGTTCTTCCGCGAGCCGGTAGACGTGGCGGATCGCGTCGAGTTCGCGATCGAGCGACGATGCCAGCGTGCCGTCGCTGCGGGTGCCGTCGCCGTCGCTCACGTGTGTGCCGGCGGCGCGGCGATATTCGTCGAGGCGATCGGTGATCATCCACGGGCGATCGCTGCCGCCGCGCAGTTCGCGTTTCAGATCGTCGAGGTTCCGGTAGCCGATGCTGCGCAGGAAGCGCCCGACCGAGATGCCGCTGGTGCCGGCCTGCTGCGCGATCTGGTCGGCGGTTTCGAGCCCGAGACGGTCGAGGTTCGCGAGCATGTAGCTCGCGATGCGCTTCGCGGTCGGCGTCAGCTCGGCAAAGCGGGATTCGACGGTATGGGCGAACGCGCAGGTCATCGGACTGTTAGATGTTTGTCATCGGATGATTCAGTGTCATCCATCTAACAAAGCCAAAATCATTCGCGCCAGCGGATAAAAACTATGGTTTAGCGGAGGGTGATAGGGTCGGGTACGCGTCCCCGACGGCAATGTCGCGATGCGTAACCACGCAGATTATTTCTGACAGAGATATTTTACGCTTATGTCTGTCAGCAATAATTTGCGTTTATGTCTGTCAGAGATATACTGCATTTATTGCCTACTGGACCCGAGCCGTGGATTTCATCGTCAATACGCCCGCGCAACTGGGCGAAATCCTGTCGTCCGCGCGTCAGGCCAAGGGGCTGACGCAAGCCGAGGCGGCGGCGCGCATCGGCGTCGGCCAGTCGCGCCTGTCGTCGCTCGAGACCACGCGCACCGCCAGCCTGTCGCTCAGCCAATTGCTCGAACTGACCGCGCTGTACGGGCTCGAGCTCAGCGTCCGCACGAAGGATGGGCGCGACGCTGCCGACATTGACTGGTAAGCGATGGGGCGCAACTCGCACACCCGCGCGCTGTCGATCTGGGCCAACGGCCAGCGGGTCGGGACATGGCGGATTCCGGCGCGCGGCGACATGGAGTTGCGGTACGACGCCGGCTGGAAGCAGTCCGCCGCGGGCCGCCCGTTGTCGCTGTCGCTGCCGTTCGGCGTCGGCGATGCGCCGTTGCGCGGCGAGCGCGTGAACCACTACTTCGACAATCTGCTGCCGGACAGCGACGCCATTCGTCGCCGGCTGGCGTCCCGGTTCGGTACGGCGACGATCGAGCCGTTCGATCTGCTCGCCGCGCTCGGCCGGGACTGCGTCGGCGCGGTACAACTGCTCGGGGAAGACGAAACACCGACCGGCCATGACCGGATCGACGGTACGCCGTTGTCGGACGACGAGGTGGCGCGCGTGCTCGATCAGGCGAGCGGGGTGGCGGGCGGTGCGCAGGATGACGATGATTTCCGCCTGTCGCTCGCCGGCGCGCAGGAAAAGACCGCGCTGCTGTTTCACGAAGGGCGATGGATGCGCCCGCATGGCGCGACACCGACGACGCATATCCTCAAGCTGCCGCTCGGGCTGGTCGGCAACAAGCGCGCGGATCTCACCGCCTCCGTCGAAAACGAGTGGCTGTGTCTCGCGATCCTGCGCGCGTACGGCCTGCCGACGGCCGATGCCGAAATCGTGCGTTTCGGCGACCACAAGGTGCTGTCGGTCGCGCGTTTCGATCGCGCGCTGCATCGTGATGGCGGATGGCTGTTGCGGTTGCCGCAAGAGGATTTCTGCCAGGCGCTCGGTGTGCCGCCGCATCTGAAATACGAATCGCAGGGCGGCCCCGGCGTGCCGGACCTTGCCGCCATCCTGCGCCGTTCGGAAACGGCGCAGGTCGACCTCGACACGCTATTCGCCGCGCTGATCGTGTTCTGGATGCTTGCCGCACCGGACGGGCATGCGAAGAACTTCAGCCTGCGCCTGCTGCCGGGCGGTCGGTTCCGATTGACGCCGCTCTACGACGTGATGTCGATCTGGCCGGTCGAGGGCGACGGCGCGAACCAGTGGTCGTGGCACAAGGCCAAACTCGCGATGGCCGTGCACGGCAAGCGCAAGCACTACGCGATGCGCGACATCACGCGCCGTCACTTCAGTGCGATGGCCGAGCATTGTTTGCTCGGCGATATCGCGACGTCGATCATCGAACGGCTGGTCGCCGCGACGCCGCACGTGATCGAATCGGTCGGTGCGGCGCTGCCGGCCGGGTTTCCGGCGCGGATCGCCGAACGCGTTCTGGGCGGATTGCACTTCGCCGCGCAGCGCCTCGACGAAATGCCGCGTGCTTGACGCCGGACGCGCGGGTGCCCGACGCGCTGCCCATCGGCTACTGCTGCATGTCCGGCGCCTCGCGCAGCCGCCAGATCGTATTGCACTGCTGGCCGCCGAGGCTCGTCGAGCGCAGCGTGATGACGGCGCCGGTGGAGATCCGATACCAGAAATGGGTCATCAGATCGGGGCCCTTGTGCTGCCCCTGCCCATCGATCAGCACCTCGCATCGCAGCGGCGACGGCGAGCCGGACGGGTGCGTGATATACACGTTCAGCCGCGCGATGTCGCGGGTCGCGGTCAACACGATCTCGTGGTTCCCGCTGCCGACGAGCATCGTGCCGCCCGGTTCGTCGATCGCCTGCAGGTACGCGCCCGCGCTGCCCTCGATCGCGGCGGAGGTGACGGTCAGCCCGGCCGAACGCACGTATTCGGTCGCGGCGATGCGGTGGGCGAGCGCATCGTCCGGCGCCGGCGTGCCGTCCGACAGCGCGAACGGCATGCCGTCGCGCAATGCGGCGTCGACGTGGTTCGCGTAGTAGCGCCAGCGATCGAAGAAACGGATGTCGCCGGTCATGTGCAGCGCGCGGATCGGTTCGCCCTGATAGCGCAACGTCGTGGCGCCGTTGCTCGGATCGAACGATTCGTGAATGCCGTTCTTGCTGACGAAGTTCTGGACCGGGTCGAGCAGCGCGGTTTCGCCGCGCGCGCCCCACAGGTGCAGGAACGTCGTGTCGATCCCGAAGCATTCCTGAAAGTCGGTGCCGATGCGAGCGACGCAGTCGCGCAGATGCGCCGCGAAGCGCGCCCACGCCGTGGCCGTGCCGGCGACGAGCCCGGCCTGCAGCGCTCCGCCGTGACGCGCCTTCACGTCGTCGACGACGAGACGCCAGTGCGCGTCGCGTCGCTCGCCGATCAGCGGCGTGACGATGAACGTGCAGAACAGCGGGTCGGGGCACGCGTACAGGCGGTCGTCGGCGATCCGGGAGAACAGGTCGAACGAGGACGCGCAGAACCAGATGTCCGCGTCGTACAGCGCGAGTTTCGTGATGTGCGGATTGCGCGCGCAATAGTCGGCGGCCTCGATGAAGCGGCCGACCGGCAGCGCATGCGCGCTCGACGCTTCGACCACGTCGACCGACTGGCTTTCCAGGATGCGCCGCTTGTGTTCGGACAGTCCGTAGCCGATGACGGCCACCTGCCCGTCGTAGCCTGTCTGCCGCAGCGACAGCAGGAACGGCACGAGCATCTCGTACCACGCGCGGTTGTTGTCGTTGATCGCCACGCAGACCGCGTGTCCGTTCGCATGCATGGTGCCTCCCGTTGCGCGTGCGCGGCTCAATAGCCGACGTGACGCTCGCACACGACCGCGCCGCAGCCGCGGCTGTCGTGATATGTGATGTGAAACTGCTTGTTGTCCCACAGCCATTGGAAGACGGCCTGGTAGACGCCCGACGTGTTCATGTCGTGCAGCACGATCTTCTTGCGCGCGAGCGGTCCGAACCGGTTCAGTTCGGCGAGCGTCTGCTCGTACGTGTGCGTGGTGTCGATGAACAGCAGGTCGCACGCGAGCGGGTCCATTGCGAGGTCATCGGCAATCCTGAATTCGAAGTCGATCGCCAGTTCCTGCGCCGCGTGCTTCAGCTCGTCCTGGATGTGGAAATACTGATCGGTGATGTCGACCGACACGAGCCGCTTCGGCTGCGCGAGCATGAAGGCCGTCGTGGTCAGTCCGGTGAACACGCCCAGCTCGAGGATGCTGTCGCATCCGGCGGCCGTGCGGGTATAGAAGTCGAAGCGCGACGGGCTGTCGCCGAGCCAGCCGATCGGTTCGATCTTGTACTGGAGGAATTCCAGCCGTAGTTCTTGTAATGAGCGCATTGCGTAGTCCCCGAGCGAAGCGCATTGGATGACGGATGCACCCGCACGCCGGCGTCGCCGGTCGCGCGGGCAGCCGGGTTTATTTCGCCAGCGTCCGGTACGACACGAGGTCGTTGATCGGGCCGATCTCCGGTCCGGTCGTGCCGGGGCGCGTCGCGACCTGCACGACCTTCTCGAACATGATGATGAACGGCGAGTTCGCGAGCACGGCCTTCTGCAGCGCCTCGTAACGCTGCGCGCGCTTCGCGGGCGACGGCTCGACCAGCGCGGCCTCGGTGTCCTTCGTCAGCTGCGGGATGTCCCAGCTGTTGCGCCACGCGAGCATCTTCGTCTTCGACTGGTCGGAATTGTCCGGATTCCAGGCGAAGCCGCGCGCATTGCTGTTCGGGTCCATGTAGTCGGGCGACCATTCGCCGATGAAGATGTCGTGCTGGCGCGCGCGGTACTTGCCGATCGCCTGTTTCGCATCGCCCGGGATCAGCTTCACGCGGATGCCGCCCTGCGCGAAGTTGGCCTGCAGCGCCTGCGCGATCTCGAGGTACGGATAATCGTTCGGCATGTCCATCGTCACGTCGAAGCCGTTCGCCAGGCCGGCCTTCGCGAGCAGCGCCTTCGCCTTCGCGACGTTCAGCTTGTACGGGTTCGCATTCAGCGTGCCGAGGAAGCCTTCGGGCAGGAAGGTCTCGTGGACCTTGTAGGTCGTGCTGACGATGTTGCGCTGGATGCCGTCGTAGTCGACCAGCCACTTCATCGCCTGCTGGACCTCGGGCTTCGCGAGATTCGGGTTCTTCGTGTTCAGGCTCAGGTACAGCAGCGCGGACACCGGCCACGACGCGACCTTGATCTTGCCGGCCTTGGTCAGCGCGGCGAGGCTGTCGGGGCTCAGGTTGCGCGCGGCGTCGACGTCGCCGTTTTCCAGCAGCAGCCGCTGCGCGGATGCCTCGGGCACGTGGCGCAGCACGACGCGTTTCATCGGGTACGGCGCGCGGTACTTGTCGAAACGCTGCAACACGATGCTTTCGTTCGGCGTCCACTTGGCGAGCTGGTACGGGCCCGAGCCCGCGTCGTTGGTCTTCAGCCAGCCGCTGCCGAAATCGTTGCCCTGCTGGTGCGACATCAGCAGCTTCTTGTCGAGCACCGACGCCGGGCACGCGCTCAGCACGTTGAGCACGAAGCTCGGCGCGTACTTGCGGTCGGTTTCGAGCACGAAGGTCTGCGGGTCGACCGCGCGCACCTTCTGCATCACGTTCGCCTTCGTGAGGCCGAGATCGGCGAGCACGCCGGCCGGGCCCTTGTCGAGCAGGACGGTGCGCTGCAGCGACCATGCGACGTCGTCGGCGGTGACCGGGTTGCCGGAGTGGAACGCGAGGCCGGGGCGCAGCTTGAACGTATAGGTGAGCCCGTCGGCGCCGACCGTCCAGGATTGCGCGATCTGTCCGTCGAAGCGCGTCGGGTCCTTCAGGTCGACCCGCACGAGCCGTTCGTAGGTGTTCGCGACGTACTCGGACGGCACGAGCTCGTAGATCTCGCTCGGATCGAGGGTCGTGAATTCGCCGAGCTGGGTGGCGACGACGAAAATGCCGGGCGGCGTCGCGGCCTGCGCCGGCAGCGCCGGAACAAGCGCGACGAGCGCGGCGCTGACGAACAGCCGGGACAGCAGGTGCTTCATGCGGGCTCCGTGGAAAGGGAATCGTGGTGCGATTCTCTCATCGACGGCCGCCCGGATGAAAAAATTCGACGGGCGCGCCTGACGGCGCCCGGGGGAAGCGGCTTGCGTGCCGGGCGCGGTGCCCGGCAGCGGCGGCGGTCAGATCACGCAGCGCGCGATCGCGAAGCGCATCGCTTCCTCGGCCGGCTCGCTGCCCGAGCCGCGCACGACCTTGACGACCGAAACGTTGCCCGACGGCGTGAGCGTGACGAAGTACGAGCGCGAGCCGACGGTGATGTCGGTCACGCCGTTGTGCTGCGATTGCTCGGTGCCGGACAGGCGGCTGTCGAGGCAGTTGGCGATCGCGTGGGCCGGACGCGCCGACGACACGTAGATCATCGGCGCCGGGCCGGACGCGGCCGAGTCGGACGAGGGCGCGGAACCGCAGGCGGCGAGCAGGGCGGCGGGAAGGAGCAGCAGGAATCGTTTCATGATCGGAATCGTCGTGTGTCTCGTGTCGAGGCTGGGGCGCGGGGTACGCGAAACGCGAAGCTTCGCGACGAAACCGCCGCAATCGTGCCGTTTTTGACGGTCGATACGGGCGGCGGCTGACGTCGGAGTATACCCGCGGCACTTGACACGAACGGCCGGCTGAAACGATTCGATACAACAACAAGCGCCCGCTGTCGCGCGGCGGCAGCGGGCGTTTCAAGCGATGGCGAATCGACGTTTGCCGGCGTTATTGGCCGATCTTGTGGCTGACCGCATTTTCCTGCTGGTTCAGCACGTGCTTTTCGCTCTGCGTAATGTGGCCGCGATCCTGCGCGGCCATGTCCCGCTCTTCCCGGCGGATCCTGCGGTCGTCACGGTGCAGGCGCGCGGCCCGGGCGTGCGACATCTCGCCTTCCTTCACTTCGTGACGGATCCGGCGATTCTGGTTCGCGAGACGCTGGTTGACCTCCTCGCGGCGCGGATGCGCCTGCTGCCACGGCGTTTCGGCGAACGCGGTGCCGGTCAGCACCGACATCAGGGTGGCGGCGATCGCGAGATGGCGGGTAAGGGCTCGCATGACGTTTTCTCCTGTCGTTGCGCGTCACGAAACGTGCGCGCTTGTCGAAAAAACGCTGTGCGGGCCCCGGCTGTTGACGTTTCCGGCTGTATCGCTTGCAAGTGTTTATTACAGCGCGTCGGCCGTATCGGCTCGTCAGGTGAGCCGATACGCCGGGCCGGGCGTCACCTCCGCCGGCAGCGGCTCGCGGTTCAGTTCGAGCAGCGTGCGCTCGATCGTGCGCGTCATCGCATCGAGCGCGAGGTGGTTCGGCCCGTCGCCGAACGGCTCCGCGATCGCATGCGCGATCGCGTCGAGCGCGATCAGCGTATAGGCGACGAACACGGTGACGAACGGCGTCGCCGCGCCGATCGAATCGACGAGACCGAACGGCAGCAGCACGCAGTACGCATAGATGGTCCGGTGCAGCAGCACGTCGTACGAGAACGGGATCGGGGTCGACGCGATGCGCTCGCAGCCGCTCACCATCGACACCAGATCGTCGAGGCGCGCGTCGAGCATCCACAGCCGCGTATCGGCGAGACGGCCCGCATCGGCGCGCGCGGCGAAGGCTTCGCGCAGTTCATGAACGATCGCGATCGGCGCAAACCGGGCGGCGACGATGCGCGCATAGGTCGCGTCGTCGAGCAGCGTGCGCAGGTCCGGCGCCGGAGCGGTGCCGCGCAGCTGATGCTTCAGCGCATAGACGAACGCGACGACCTTGCGCACGAACGCCTGCCGTGAGGCATCGTCGCCGTCGACCGCGCCGTAGCAGAGCGATTGCGACACCAGCGTGCGCGTGGCGGTCAGCACGCCACCCCACAGCTGCCGGCCCTCGCGATAGCGTTCGTAGCTCGCGTTGTTGCGAAACCCCGCGAAGATCGCGAGCGTGAGACCGATCAGCGTGAACGGCGTCGGGTTCAGCGGCACCTTCTCGCCGAGCACGCGGCCGCCGCCCCACACCGCGACGAGGCTGATCGCGAGCGTCAGCACGAGCTGCGGCAGGATGGTCGGCAGCACCGACCCGTTCCAGACGAGCAGCATCCGCAGCCAGTGCTCGCGCGGCCGGACGATCATCGCGGCGCTCCGTCAGGCGGCAGCCGACGCCGGCGCGGCCGCGCGATGCAGCAGCACCGGCACCGACTTCGACGTCGGCGTGTTGCACACGTCGCCGACGCTGTCGAGCGGCACCAGCGGGTTCGTTTCCGGGTAGTACGCGCCGATGCAGCCGCGCGGGATGTCGTATTCGACGAGCAGGAAGCCGTCCGCGCGCCGCTCGATGCCGTCGTGCCACACGGTTTCCATGTCGACCCGGTCGCCGGCCTTCAGGCCGAGCATCGCGAGGTCGTCGCGGTTGACGAACACCACGCGGCGCTGGCCGTACACGCCGCGATAGCGGTCGTCGAGCCCGTAGACGGTCGTGTTGTACTGGTCGTGCGAGCGCGTCGTCATCAGCGTCATCAGGCGCTCGCCGTGCAGTGCGCGGGCGCGCTGGATCGGCGTGTCGGTCGGCAGCGCATGCGCGATGAAGTTCGCCTTGCCCGTCGGCGTCAGCCATTCGCGATCGCGCGACGCGACGCGCAGGTGGAAGCCGCCCGGCCGCGCGATACGCGTGTTGTAGTCGTAGAAGCCGTCGAGCGTCGCCTCGATCGCGTCGCGGATCTTCGCGTAGTCGTCCTTGTACGCGAGCCAGTCGATCTTGCCGCTGCCGAACAGAGCATGGCCGATGTGCGCGACGATCGCCGGTTCCGACATCAGGTTCGCGGACGCCGGCTTGTTCATCCCGTACGACACGTGGACCATGCTCATCGAATCCTCGACCGTCACGCCCTGCGCGACGTTGTCCTGCAGGTCGATCTCGGTGCGGCCGAGCGTCGGCAGGATCAGCGCGTCGCGGCCGTGGATCAGGTGGCTGCGGTTCAGCTTCGTCGTGATGTGCACGGAGAGATCGCAGCGGCGCATGCCTGCCCACGTGCGCGGCGTGTCGGGCGTCGCCATCGCGAAGTTGCCGCCGAGGCCGATCAGCACCTTCACGTGGCCTTCGAGCATCCCTTCGATGGTTTCGACGACGTCGTAGCCGTGGTGACGCGGCGGTTCGAAGTCGAACACGTGGCCGAGCCGGTCGAGGAACGCCTGCGACGGCTTTTCCTCGATCCCGACCGTGCGGTTGCCCTGCACGTTCGAGTGGCCGCGCACCGGGCACAGGCCCGCGCCGGGGCGGCCGATGTTGCCGCGCATCAGCATCAGGTTCGTCAGCATCTGCACGGTCGCGACCGAATGCTTGTGCTGCGTGATGCCCATGCCCCACGTCGCGATCACGCGCTCGCTGCGCGCATAGCGCTGCGCAAGGCTATCGATCTGCTCGTACGGCACGCCGCTTTCGGCCGTCAGCGCGGACCAGCTTTCATTGCGCAGATCGTCGGCGAACGCGTCGAAGCCGGCCGTGTGCTCGTCGATGAACGCGGTGTCGAGCACGCGCGGCGCGCCGGCGGCGCGCGCGGCATCGTCGAGCTCCAGCACGCGCTTCGCCATCCCCTTGATCAGCGCGAAATCGCCGCCGATCGTCGGCTGGATGAAGGTCGACGCGATCTTCGTGCCCGACATCGTCAGCATCTCGAGCGGGCTTTGCGGATCGGCGAAACGCTCGAGCCCGCGTTCCTTCAGCGGGTTGATCGACACGATCGTCGCGCCGCGCTTCGCGCATTCGCGCAGCTCGCCCATCATCCGCGGATGGTTGGTCGCCGGGTTCTGGCCGAAGATCAGCAGCATGTCCGCATGTTCGAAATCGTCGAGCGTGACGGTGCCCTTGCCGACGCCGACCGACGCCGGCAGCCCGCGGCTCGTCGCCTCGTGGCACATGTTCGAGCAGTCGGGGAAGTTGTTCGTGCCGTACAGCCGCACCAGCAACTGGTACAGGAACGCCGCCTCGTTGCTCGCGCGGCCGGACGTGTAGAACGCGGCCTGGTTCGGGTCCGGCAGCGCGCGCAGGTGGCGCGCGATCAGCTCGAACGCGTCGTCCCACGCGATCGGCACGTAGCGGTCGGTCTGCGCGTCGTACACCATCGGGTCGGTCAGGCGGCCGTGTTGTTCGAGTTCGAAATCCGACTGTTCGAGCAGCTCGGCGACCGTATGCGCGGCGAAGAATTCGGGCGTCACGCGCTTGCTCGTCGCTTCGGCGGCCACGGCCTTCACGCCGTTTTCGCAGAATTCGAACGTCGATGCGTGCTGGCGGTCCGGCCACGCGCAACCCGGGCAGTCGAAGCCGTCGGGCTGGTTCTGGCGCAGCAGCGTGCGGTAGTTGCCGCCGGTGACCTTTTCCTTGATCAGGTTGATCGTGACGGCTTTCAGCGCGCCCCAGCCGGCAGCCGGGTGGGTGTACGGTTCGATGCGCGCGGCGGCGGATTTCTTTTTCATGATGCAGGGTGTCAGGGGCGATGCACGCAGAGTACGCGCGGCGCTCCGGCCGCTGTGTGTACACCTTTCATCTTCAAAAAAGAGTACAGTTTCGGCCATCCGGGCAGTGCGGACCGCAACTGTGTTGTTGAAGGGAAGTTGAAAGGGAGGCGCGTGAAGCGTTATGAACAACTGGCCGACGATCTGCAGGCGCAGATCGAGCGCGGCGTGTACCGGCCCGGCGAGCGGATTCCGTCGGTGCGCCAGGCGAGCCGGCAGCAGCAGCTCAGCGTCACGACCGTGCTGCGCGCGTACCTCGTGCTGGAGAGCCGCGGCCTGATCGAGAGCCGGCCGCAGTCGGGCTACTTCGTGCGGGCGCGCGCCACGGCGCCGGCCGAGGCAGAGCTGCACATGTCGGCGCCGGCGGCCGAGCCGTCGGCGGTGGACGTGAGCCGGCTCGTGCTGTCGACGCTGCGCACGATCTCGCGCGACGACGCGGTGCCGCTCGGCTCGCCGTATCCCGACGCGTCGCAGTTCCCGGTGCAGCGTCTCGCGCGCTACGCGCAGGCGATCGGGCGGCGCCGCACGCGCTGGGGCGTGATCGACGACCTGCCGCCCGGCAACCCGGAGCTGATCCGCCAGATCGCGCGGCGCTACGCGGAGCGCGGAATTCCGGTCGAACCGGGCGAGATCGTGATGACGATCGGCGCGACCGAGGCGATCAACCTGTGCCTGCAGGCGGTCGCGAAACCGGGCGACACGATCGCGGTGGAGTCGCCGACGTTCTACGCGATGCTGCACGCGATCGAGCGGATGGGCATGCGCGCGCTGGAGGTGGCGACCCATCCGGGCGACGGCATCGATCTCGACGCGCTCGAACGGATCCTCGCGCGCGAGCGCATCGCCGCGTGCATGGTGATGCCGAATTTCCAGAATCCGCTCGGCTTCCAGATGCCCGATGCACGCAAGCGCGCGCTCGTCGAGCTGCTCGCGAAGCACGGCGTGCCCGCGATCGAGAGCGACGTCTATCACGAGCTGCATTTCGGCGACACGACGCCGAGCGCGCTGAAGTCGTACGACCGCGACGGGCTCGTGCTGCATTGCGCATCGTTCACGAAGAGCCTGTCGCCGCGCTACCGGATCGGCTGGGCGATGCCCGGCCGCTACCGCGACCAGGTCGAGAAGCTGAAATTCCTGAACACGCTCGCGACGCCCGCGATCGAGCAGCTCGCGATCGCCGAATACCTGAAGCACGACGGCTACGATTTTCACCTGCGGCGGATGCGCAAGCAGTATGCGCAGCAGGCGAGCCTGATGAGCGCGATGGTGCGGCGCTTCTTCCCGGCAGGCACGCGGTTGTCGCAGCCGCAGGGCGGGTACGTGCTGTGGGTCGAGCTGCCGCGGCAGGTCGATGCGATGAAGCTGTATGCGCTCGCGCTCGCGCAAGGGATCACGATCGGGCCCGGCCACATGTTCTCGGCAACCGCCGATTATCGGCACTTCATCCGGCTCAACTACAGCTATCCGTGGTCGCGGCAGATCGAGGAGGCGCTGAAGGTGGTGGGGCGGCTCGCATCCGAGTGCGCGGGGCGGTGAGCGGCGCGATACCGCGTTGCCGGCGGCGACTCGTCGGCGGCCGCGCAGGCAAGCGTCACCGCGCGGACGGCGCGGGCAGTCCGGCTTGCGCCGTGTCGACCATCCGGCGCATGTCGAAGCCCGACGGATGCTGGTACACACGCAGCCCGAACTCCGGCAGCACCGCGATCAGGTGATCGAACAGGTCGGACTGGATCGCCTCGTAATCGACCCAGGTCGTCGTGTCGGTGAAGCAGTACAGTTCGAGCGGAATGCCTTCGGCCGTCAGCGGCAGCTGGCGCGCCATGCACGTCATGTCGCGGCGAATGTGCGGATGGCCCTTCAGGTAGTTCGCGACGTACGCGCGGAAGGTGCCGAGATTCGTCAGCTGGCGGCGGTTCGCCGGGCATTCGCCGGCCGCGCCGAGCGTGCCGTTCCATTGCGCGATCGCGTCGACCTTGTCTGCCAGGTAGTCCTTCAGCAGCGTCAGGCGTTCGAGCCGTTCGATCTCGTCGTTGCCGAGAAAGCGCACGCTCGTCGCGTCGATGAACAGCGCACGCTTGATGCGGCGCCCGCCGGCCTCGGTCATCCCGCGCCAGTTCTGGTAGCTCTCGGTGATCAGCTTCCAGGTCGGCACCGTGATGATCGTGTGATCGAAGTTCGCGACCTTGACCGTGTTCAGCGTGATGTCGATGACGGTGCCGTCCGCGCCGGCCGACGGCATCGTGATCCAGTCGCCGATCCGCAGCATGTCGTTCGACGACAGCTGCACGCCGGCGACGAGGCCGAGCAGCGTGTCCTTGAAGATCAGCATCAGCACCGCCGACATCGCGCCGATGCCCGACAGCAGCAGGCCGATCTGCTTGCCGGTCGCGTCGCCGATCACGACGAGCGCGGCCGTGATGAACATCACGAGCTTGACGAGCTGCATCGCGCCTTTCAGCGACAGGCGCGGCTGGTCGCGCCGGCTCGTGCGATGCGAGTGTTCGAGCGCGGACAGCGTCGCGCTGATCGTCATCGACACCAGGAACACGATCAGCGCGAACAGCACCTTGTCGGCAGCCTGCGCGGCCACGGCGGGAATGCCGGGCACCGCGCCGAGCCCGAGCTTGATCACGACGAACGGCACGATGCGGTTCAGCCACTTGAATGCGCCGAACTCGAACAGCGCGTCGTCGATGCGGGTGGCCGACAGCCGCGCGAGGCGCGCGACCACGCGAAACAGCAGGAAATGGACGGCGGCGGCGATCGCGCCGGCGGCGGCGAGCAGGATGAGGATGCCGACGAGCGGCGCAAACCAGGATTCGTTCAGGGTCATAAGGGTGGACAGGGGCCTTCTCGTGCGTTGAATCTGTACCGCGACGCGGCGCGCGCCCGGTGAAGGGCACATGAAAGGGACCGTGATTGTGCCATCGGGTTCCGGCCGGATGTCGCGAATGCGTGACGCAGGGCTCCTCAACATTGTCACCGTCGCGCGGAGTTTCCTTGTGGCCTTGTGTCGTCGAGTCCGTGTGCTCACGTAGCGCAACATACTGTGCACTTGCCACGCATCGCCCGCTCGGGGCACGATGCGCGAACGGCTTCGCGAACTCCGCTTCCACGTCGTTCCGCTCAACCACGCATTTCACGCATGCAAGATTCCAACGAAAGCCAGCCGTCACGCGTGCGGCTGCTGAAGGGCATTCTGCCGGTTCGGCGCGCGTCGGCCATCCGCGACGTGTTCGCGGGCATCTCGCTCGCGTCGATGGATATCCCGCAGGTGCTCGGCTATGCGCGCATAGCCGGCATGCCGGCCGTGACGGGCCTCTATACCGTGTTCCTGCCGCTGATCGCGTTCGCGTGCTTCGGCGCGTCGCGCCATCTGGTGGTCGCCGCCGACTCCGCGACCGCGACCATTTTCGCGAGCCGCCTGTCGTCGATGGCGCCGGCGGGCAGCGCCGAGTACGTCGCGCTGGCCGGCATGGTCGCGCTGCTGACCGCCGCGATGCTGCTGCTCGCGCGCATCTTCAAGCTCGGCTTTCTCGCCGATTTCCTGTCGCGCACGGTGCTGGTCGGCTTCCTGGCCGGCGTCGGCGTGCAAGTGTCGATCGCGATGCTCGGCGACATGCTCGGCTTGTCCGTGCCGTATCCGGCATCGCGCAGCGTCGCCCAGCTCGACTACGTCGTCACGCATGCGATCCACGCGCATCGGCCGACGCTCGCGCTCGCGGCGCTCGTCGTCGTCGCGATTCTCGCGTGCAAGCGCTTTCTGCCGCGCGTGCCGATGCCGATGATCGCGGTGGCGGGCAGCATCGCCGCGAGCGACTGCTTCGGCTTCGCCGCGCAAGGCATCGCCGTGCTCGGGCCCGTCGCGGGCGGCTTGCCGCCGCTGCGCTGGCCGTCCGTCACGTGGCAGCAGTTCCTCGATCTCGTGCCGGTCGCCGCGTCGTGCTTCGTGATGATCATCGCGCAGAGCGCGGCGGCGGCCCGCGTGTTCGCGCAGCAGTACGGCGAGGACGTCGACACCAACGCCGACATCCTCGGGCTCGCGGCCGCGAACGCGGCGGCGGCGGTGGGCGGCGCGTTCGTCGTCAACGGCAGCCCGACGCAGACCGCGATGGCCGACGGCGCGGGCGTGCGCAGCCAGATCGGGCATCTGGCGTTCGCCGCGGTCGTCGCGGCGGTGCTGCTGTTCCTGAGTGCGTATCTGCAGTACCTGCCGCATGCGGTGCTGGCCGGCATCGTGTTCACGATCGCGCTCGGGCTGATCAACGTGCGCAGCCTCGCGGCGATCCGCAGGGAAAGCCCCGGCGAATTCACGCTCGCGCTCGTCACCGCCGCGGCCGTCGTGACGGTCGGCGTCGAGCACGGGATCCTGCTGGCCGTCGCGCTGTCGCTGATGCGGCACGTGCGCCACAGCTATCAGCCGCACACGATGGTGCTCGAAGCCGCCGACGGCAACGGGCGGTGGCTGCCGGTGCCGGCCCGGCCGGGCGCGATGACGGCGCCGGGGCTGATCGTCTACCGGTTCGGCTCCGACCTGTTCTTCGCGAACGACCATCGGTTCGCCGCCGAAGTGACCGAACTCGTCGACGCGTCGCCGGTACCGCTGCGCTGGTTCATCGTCGACGCGGGCGCGATCACCGATCTCGATTACTCGGCCGCGCGGACGATCACCGATCTCGTCAAGGCGCTGCACGCGCGCCGGATCGGTGTGCTGTTCGGGCGCGTGAACCGCTACCTGCACGCCGATATGGAGCGCCACCGGATCACGGAGATCGTCGGCGCGTCGTGCATTTTCCCGACACTGCACCAGGCGCTGGAAGCGGCGGGCGTGACGCCGGCGCAGCAGGAGCCGGGGGTCACGTAGCGGAAATTGGAAGGCGGAAGGCGAGAGGCGAGAGGCGAGAGGCGAGAGGCGAGAGGCGAGAGGCGAGAGGCGGAAAGCGGAAAGCGGAAAGCGGAAAGCGGAAAGCGGAAAGCGGAAAGCAGGGGGAACGCGGGAGGCGGGAGGCGGAACGCGGGAAGTGGAGCGCGGGAAGCTTCACCGCTAAGCGGCTGCGCGCACGCGCGCGAAGCCGTTGCGCAAATGGCGGGCCAGTTCCGCCGCGGCCGGCGCGTGCTGGCCGCGCGGCAGATGCAGGTTGATCGCGAAGTTCGGCAGGGCGGGCAGGCCGCTGTCGGCCGGCAGGATGTCGAGATCGGCCGGCACGGTGGACGCTAGCCAGACGGTCACCGCGAGATCGGAGCGCACGGTCGCGGCCGTCGCGTCGATGCTGCCGTTCTCGAACACGGTGCGCCACGCGCGATCGCAGGCCCGTAGCGCGTCGAGCACGGTCGGGCGGAACGCGCAGGTCTGGTCGACCATCGACACGGGCAGCGGCGTCTGCAGATGGGCGCTACCGCCTTTCGCGCCGACCCAGACCAGACGGTCGACGGCGATGCATTCGCCGCGCGACGGCCCGACCGGCGCCTCGATCAGCGCGACATCGATCTCGCCTTGCCTGAGCGCCTTGCGCAGTGCGGGCGACGCCGCGCACACGAGCGACAGCGCGACTTGCGGATGCGCGTGCGCATAGCCTTTCAGGATCGGCGCGAGACAGCTGCCGACGAGATCCTGCGGCGCGCCGATGCGCACGGCGCCTTCCATCGCACCGGCCGTCAGCTCGGTCAGCAGCGCGTCGTGCGCGGCGAGCAGCCGGCGCGCCTGCGCGAGCAGACGCTCGCCGTCCGCCGTGAGCAGCAGGTTGCGATGCTCGCGCACGAACAGCGGGCCGGACAGCGTTTCGAGCCGCGCGACCTGCTGGCTGACCGCGCCTTGCGTCAGGTGCAGCGCGCGGCTCGCCGCCGTCATGCTGCCGTGATCGGCGACCGTGACGAAGGCGCGAAGCAGGGCGATGTCGAGGTTGCGTGTCATGGTTCGCATTATGAATGCTAATGACTGGCATAAAAATCTTTCGCTGTCGTAATGCACGGAGCGCGGGTAAAACGGAGCTTCGACGACCCGAACCGGGAGCCCGTGTGCCGCTTCAAGACTATTTGCCGCTGCTGTTGTTCGTGATCGTGTCCACGGTGACACCGGGTGGCGCGACGACCCTCGCAACCGCATCGGGCGCGCATTTCGGCTATCGGCGTTCGCTGCCGATGATGATGGGCATCGCGGCCGGCCTGGCATCGATGGCCGCCGCCGCCGCGGCCGGGCTCGGCAGCGTGTTGCTGGCCCTGCCCGCGCTGCAGCTCGGGATGAAGGTGCTCGGCTCGCTGTATCTGCTGTGGCTGGCCACGCGCATCGCGCGCGGCGGCAAGCCCGGTGTCGACGCGGCCGTGCAGCGGCCGCAAGGATTCGTCAGCGGCGTATGGATGCTGTGGCACAACCCGAAGGGCTGGGCGATGACGCTCGGCGCGGCCGCGTCGTTCGCCGCGCTCGCGTCCGGCCCCGTGCGGCTCGGCGCGTTGCTCGGGCTGGCGTTCGGCGTGGCGGCGATGGCGTCGCTGTCGCTCTGGTGTTGTGCCGGGCTGCTGTTCGCGCGCGTGCTGCGCACGGAGCAGCAGTGGCGTTGCGTGAATGCGGGCTTGGGGATCCTGCTCGCGGCGTCGATCGTGCCGATGTGGCTGTAGCAGTGGCGCTGCGCGCACGGCGCAGCCGCGACACTCAGCGAGAACCGTCCCGCGCGGCCCTGACGGGCCGTCCGCCCGCGCCGCTCGACCATCGCGGCAGCCGCAGCGTCGTCGCGAAGCTCGCCGCATGCAGTGCGCAAAGCAGGCCGAACGTCCACGCGTAGGCGACCCCGTGCGTGCCGCCCGTCGACGCGGATTCGGCCTGCAGCCGCCACGCGAGAAATAGCGTGCACATCGTCGTGAAGGTCGGGCCGCCGAGGCGCTGGACGATATTGAGCGACGTCGTCGCCATCGGCAGGTTGTGCCGCTCGACCGACGCATACGCGGCGGAAATCGACGGTGCGCCGATCGCGCTCTGGCCCATCCCGCGCAGAAACAGCGCGGGCACCAGCACGGCGGGATCGTAGCCGGCCAGCGCGAGATACACGAACGGCAGCGTCGCGGCGAGCGCGAGCAGCGCGCCGGCGGCGGCCAGCCGGCGCACGCCGAACCGGCTGGTCAGCGCGCCCATCGACGGATAGGTGACGAGCATGCCGAGCCCGAGCGGCGCCAGCAGCCAGCCCATCTCGCCGGGCGAGCGGCCGCACGCCTCGATCAGGAACACCGGAATCAGCATCTGGCCCGCGTAGATCGCGCCGTTCGACAGAAACTGCGTGGCCGCCGCCGCGCCGAACACGCGCGAGCGAAACAGCGCGAGGTCGATCAGCGCCCGCTCGCCTTTGCGCAGCTGGACGCGCAGGAACGCGGCGAGCAGCAGCACCGAGCCCGCGATCGCGGCGATGCCGGGCACCGCGTCGATGCGCTCCGCGCCATACAGGAACAGCACGAGCGCCGGCGACAGCAGCGCGAGGCCGCCCCAGTCGAGTTCGCGCTGCTGCGTTTCCTCGCGGTCGCCGGGCAGGAACCACACGGCCAGTGCCAGCGCCAGCGCGCCGACCGGCAGGTTCACGAGAAACAGCCAGCGCCACGACGCGTACTGCAGGATCGTACCGGCGACGACCGGCCCCAGGATCGGTGCGATCAGCACGGGTACCGCCGCATAGCCGATCACGCGCGCCATCTGCTGGCCGGCCACGCGCGCGATCATCATCTGCGCCATCGGCGCGAGCAGCCCGCCGCTGACGCCTTGCAGCACGCGGAACGCGATCAGCGACGGCGCGGACCACGCGAGCCCGCACAGCGCCGACGTCAGAGTGAACGCTGAGAAACACCACAGGTACAGCGCCTTCGCGCCGATGCGATCGACCAGCCAGCCGTTCAGCGGCAACACCAGCGTGAGCGCGAGCAGGTAGCCGCTCGTCACCCACTGGATCGTCGACAGGCTCGCGTGCAGGTCGGTCGCGAGGCTCGACAGCGAGACGTTGACGATCGTCGCGTCGAGTTGCGACAGCAGCGAGCCGAGCGTCGCGACCGCGCTGACTTTCCAGATCGACGGACCGAGCCGTCCGGCCGCACGGCCCGGCGCCGGCCGCGCGCGTTGGTCGTTCACGCGCCGCGGCGGTCGAGCAGCGCGACGATCTCGTGCGTCGAGCCCGTCTCGCCGAGCCGCGGGAACAGCCGTTCGACGCTGTTCGTGTGCGCGTCCGCGTTGAGGTCGGTCATCGCGTCGACCGCGAGCGTCACGTTGTAGCCGAGTTCGTGCGCCTGGCGGGCCGTCGATTCGACGCCGATGCTGGTCGCGATGCCGGCCAGCACGATCTGCGTGACGCCGGCCGCCTTCAGGTGCGCGTCGAGATCGGTGCCCGTGAATGCGCCCCAGGTTTTCTTCGTCACGACGTGGTCGCCAGGCTGGCAGTTCAGTTCGGGCAGGAGCTCGGCCCAGTCGGCCGGGAACGGATCCTTGCGCGGCGGCAGTTGCGTGCGGCCCGGCGCGCCGCCGGCGACGTTGACGAGCACGACCGGCAGGCCGCGGCTGCGGAAGGCGTCGAGCAGTTCGCGCGTGCGCTCGATCACCGGTGCGACCGGGTGGGCGGTGGGCAGCGCGACGATGCCCTTTTGCAGGTCGATGACGACGAGTGCCGTATGCGTGTCGAGACGGGTTGTGCTCATGATGCGGATGCTCCATGCATAGGGAGAAGGGACACGTGTCGCGCGGCACGCGCGCGGGGTCACTGCTCGCCGATGCGCCGGATCAGCGGAATCGCGGCGGCGAGTGTGCGGAGGTCTTCGGCATCGAGCTTCTCGATCGCGGCGCCGAGCCACTTGTGCTTCGCGGTGTCGCGCTTGCGCCGTGCCGCCAGGCCGGCCGCGGTCAGCAGGAACAGGATCTGGCGGCCGTCGGTCGGATGCGGCTCGCGTTCGACGAGCCCGTCTTCCTCGAGACTCGCGAGAATCGCCTTCATCGACTGCGGCTTCATCGCCTCGGCGCGCGCGAGATCGGCGGTCGTCATGGGGCCCTGTCGTTCGAGCCGCGCGAGCGCACTCGTCTGCGACATGCCGAGCCCTTCGGACTCGATCTCGGCGCGCAGCCGTCGAATCAGCTGGCCGACCGCGAGGGTCAAGTCGGCGGCGACGGCGTCGGCGGAAATGCGGGGTGTGCGTGGCGGAGTCATGCGGCGGATCATAGAACACGACAGTTAAACTTGCAAGTTTAGCTGTCTAGTTTGACGGGCGTTCGCGATGCACGGCGCATGACGTACGACGCACCGCGCACCGACGCACGATGCGTCGGCGAGGCCGGGAGAGGAACAGCGGGCGGCGGCTCGGCAACCGCCGATTGTCGGACTGTGGGCAGTGTGCGGCCGGACGCTATGCGCGGCGCGGCAACGGAACCGGCACGACGTCGTTGTACTTCGGCGACGCATTTTCGTGCAGCAGGTCGCCGAGATACTGCGCGAGTTCGTCCGCGGCGAGCGCGGACGGAACGTGCAGGTTGGCCGGTCGCCGCTTGCCTTCGGTGCCGAGATCAAACACCGCCCAGCGGCCGTTCGTCCGCACGACGGCGAGCAGGCGTCCGAACGCGTTGAAACGGTATTCGTCCTGCATGGCATCGCTCCTTCGTGGATGAATGTGCCGGCCGCGCGCGTCGCGTTTACTGGATCGAGCAGGTCAGCCAGCGATGGATCTTCAGCGCATCGCTCGACACGCCGGCGCGCGTCGGTGCGCCGAGCAGCACGACCGTTTCGCGGCGGCCCTTCACGCGCATGCGCATCACGACGCCGTGCCCCGATTCGTTGATGAAGCCGGTTTTCTGCAGCCGGATCGGCAGGCGGCCGTCACGCACGAGCGGATCGGAGTTCACGTACAGCAGCTCGCCGTCGCCGGCCTGCACGGTGGTCGACGTGTCCGTCGAGAAATAGCGGATCAGCGGATCCTGCGCGGCCGCGCCGACGAGCCGCGCGAGATCCTCGGCGGTCGACACGTTGTGCGGCGACAGGCCGGTCGGTTCGCGGAAATGCGTATCGCGCATCCCGAGCCGGCGCGCCTCGCGGTTCATCGCCTTCACGAACGCGGCACGGCCGCCCGGATAGTCGCGGCTCAGCGCGGCGGCCGCGCGATTTTCCGACGACATCAGCGCGATATGGAACATCTGGCGGCGCGACAGTTCGGCGCCGATCGGCAGCCGCGAACCGGTGAACTTGATCGTGTCGCGATCGCGAGAAGTGACGCGCAGCACGCCGTTCAGCGGCCGGTCCGCGTCGCGTGCGACGACGGCGGTCATCAGCTTCGAGATCGACGCGATCGGTCGCACCGTGCGTGCGTTGCGGGCGAGCAGCGGCGTGCCGGAGTCGACGTCGAGCACGTAGGCCGCGCGCGAATGCAGCGAGTGCACCGCGCGCGGGCTGTAGCCGCAGCTCGCGAGCAGGCGCGGCTGCGCGGCGGGGCGCGGGCGAACCGCGTTCGTGCGTTTCGCGCGCCGGTGCTGCGGTGCGGGCGCCGTGTGACGCTTGACTGCATGATGCGTCACGCGCGGGCGGCGGTGCTTGACGGCCTTGTGCTTGCGGTGGGCGGGTTGTTTCTTGACGACTTTCGCATGCGCATGGGGCGTCGCCGTGCGATGCGGCTGCGCACGCTGCGCCGTCGCGTTCGTTGCGAACGCAAGTGTCAGGAACGAAAGGGCGATGAGCAGGGTGGTCCGGGCGCGAGGCAGGCGCGCGATGAGGCCGGTCAAGCGAGAGTCTCCTTTTCACGCGCGTTGCGGCGGCGCGAAATGCGTGGGCGGTCAGCGGGTGCGGGAAATTATAAGGTCGATTGTGTGGCGATGACGATGGATGTGCGCGCAATGGTGCGTGATGCAGGCGGATTCAAGCTGTTCCTTGGCCGTCAGCGGAGCAGCCGTATCCGGGCCATGCTCAGGGAAATGATATGTGACTCAACGTTATGGGTTACACCGGATGGCAATAATTACCTAATTGAATTGTGTTGGTAAATGTTACCTTTTGAGCTGTAAATTTATTGAGATTAGTGGGTGGGCGTTCAGCACTATCGTGTTGTTCAGAAAGACATTTATAATCAGCCCTCGGCAGAAACCCACCTGAATACCAAACCAAGGGCAAGCTGCATGGGCCACACCGCACTTTATAAGACGTTGCGTCTGGGCAACGCGCAATACAATCGTCTAGTCAAACTCGACACGCCGCTTGGCGTCGATTGGCTATTGCCGCTCTACGTAAAAGGAACGGCCAAGCTGGGCCGCGATTATGAATTCGTGGTTGATGCGGTTTCGCCGCGCGGCAGTCAGATCGAACTCAACGCGCTGCTTGGCAAACCCGTCACGCTTTGGATTCAACAGACCGACGGCACGTACATGCCGATCCACGGTTACGTTCACAGATTCAGCCGGTTGGGATTCGATGGGACGTTGACCTATTACAAGCTGGCATTCTCGTCCTGGCTCTATTTCTTGCGGCTGCGTCGCGATATGCGCGACTGGCAGGAGCAGAACGGCGAGCAAATTCTGACCGATGTATTCAACGAGCATCCTCAAGCGCGCGGCGCGTTCCGCTACGATCTTCACAAGCCGCTGCCGTCTTATTCGAATCGAGTGCAGTGGGAATATGACCTGAACTTCGTCCACCGTAGCCTTGAAGAAGTCGGCGTGTTTCCGTACTTCGAGCAGGCGGACAACGGCCGGTCGCACATGATGGTCCTGACGGACGACGTCTATTTCGTCCCGCAAATGAGGCAGTCCATTGTCGAGTTCAGTCACACGGGGTTCAGTGGTGAAATGGACGGATTCGTGCAGTGGAAGGAGCAGCTTCAGATCGAAAGTGCTCAACTGACATCGCGCTCGTTTGACTACAAGCGACCTGATCTTCCGCGGCAGGTGCAAGGCGTCACCGATACGCAGAGCGAGTTGCCGACGGATGGCGAGGTCTACGACTACCCGGGCGCATACATGTGGTCGGACCGTGAGCAGGGCGAGCGCCTCGCGCAGATCCGACTCGAGGAGAGGAAGTCGCGAATGAAGCGCTTCCACGGAGTGGGCGGCTTGCGCTGCGCGATGCCCGGGCGGCGCTTCGAATTGCACGGCCATCCGGTCCATGACGCCGGAAGCCAGCCGGATCGTGAATTCGTGTTGCTCGGGGTGGACTGGCTGATTCGCAATAATCTGCCCGGTCTGGATGAGGTGGGGGATTTTCCCGACGGCCTGGCTGCGGAAATCGCGGAAGCGAAGGTGGGTGCCACGGTGAGCCACGCGGATGGTGGCGAAGGTTTCTTTCAGGTGACGGTTGAAGCGCAGCCCCGCAACGTGCCGTTCCGCAGCCCGTTCGAGCACAAGAAGCCGGTCATGCAGTTGCAGAACGCGATCGTCGCTGGGCCTGGCGGCGAAGAGGTTTATACGGATTCGCTGAACCGCGTGAAGGTGTGGTTCCACTGGAATCGCCGCAACGGTCAGGATGAACGTGCGTCGTGCTGGGTGCGTCCGACCTTCCTTGATGCAGGCTCGAATCGTGGCGGGATTCAGCCGTTACGCAAGGGCGATGAAGTCGTCGTCGGTTTCATGGAAGGCGACTGTGACAGGCCCGTCATTATCGCGAGGATGTACGGGGGTGCTACGCAGCCGGTATGGCATACGAACGGCTTGCTGTCCGGTCAACGCTCGCGCGAGTATGGCGGCACCGGCTACAACCAGCTCGTAATGGACGACTCGACGCAGCAGAATCGGGTTCACCTTTACTCGAGCAGTTATCAGTCTCACTTGCACCTCGGATACCTGATCCAGCAGACGGACAATACGCGCGGTGCGTTCCTCGGCAGTGGTTTCGATCTCAAATCGGACGCCTACGGTGCCATTCGGGCGGGGCAGGGCTTGTTCGTATCTACCCACCCGACAGCGACGAACCAGCCGTTGAACGTGACGGCTGCATCCGAGCAGTTGGCCAGCGCGGAAACCGTTGTTGATTTGACGTCGCAGGCGAGCTCGGCGAACCAGGCTGAGAGCCTGCAAGAGGGGCAGGATGCGCTTAAAAAGTTCACCGACGCGACGCACTATAGCGTGAGTGGTGGCGCCGGCAGTGGCGGTCGCACGGGCGGTGGCGGCACGGGCAATGCGAATGGCTTTTCGACGCCGATCATGTTGATGGCGAGTCCTGCAGGCGTGGGGCTGTCGACGCAGGAGTCGGCGCAGGTCACGGCGAACCAGCAGGTCAATATCGTCGGTGGCAAGAGCGTGCACGTGGCGGCGGGAAAATCGCTGATCGCGAGCGTGATGGAGAAGATCAGTCTGTTTGCGCAGAACGCTGGAATCAAGCTGTTTGCAGCGAAGGGCAAGGTCGAGATCCAAGCGAAAAGCGATGTCATGGCGTTGACCTCGCAGCAAGATCTGACTATCACCAGTGTTGACGGTCGAGTCGTGATTTCGGCGGACAAGGAGATCTGGATCGGGGCCGGTGGGTCGTACATCAAGATCACGCCGGACCTGATCGAGAACGGGACAACTGGCCGAATTCTTGAGAAGGGCGCATCGTGGAGTAAGCAGGGCGCGTCGTCCATGCGCTTGCCCGCACAGATTACGAGCGTCACAAAGGGGTGTTCCTGGCAGACAGCCTCGGCGTCCGCCAATAGCGCGTCAACCGTCGTGCTGGAGTAAGTCAATGTCGTACACACAGATACAGCAAGGGCACGATGGAAGTGAAGCAGACGATTCCGCGGCGGAGGAGGCAAGAATTCGCGAGCAGGTCGGTGCATTAAAGAGTTGGTTCAACCAGCATCCGGACATGCGTTGCCTGCTGCTTGTCGACCCCAGTCAGCGGGATCCGCTGGCTGACGATGGTGGCGACAACCCGCTACGCGCGGACCTACCCAAGACCGACGTGGTAATAGATCACGAGGCTGTCTCGCCGGCACATTATCCCTATCTTCTCGAACTGGATCTCAAAACTGAATCTGGTGTCGCCGCGCTGGAAGAAAGTGCGCGACTGGCGTTCGAGGACAGACGCCCGCAATCGATGGCCGAGGGGCTGGGGCAGCGCATCGGTGGTTGGCTGGCCAGTTCTGCATCACCGGGAGAGATCGCGGCACATTGCTCGCGTCTCGCGCTGCAGAACGACGATCGGGGTCGTCTTTGCTTGCTGAGATTTTACGATCCTCGTTCGCAGGCACTGCTCTGGCCTCTGTTGGCACCGGTGCAGCAGCATGCGTTGTTGGGTCCCATCCAAGCATGGCATACCCTCGACGCTGGAGCGGTGCCCATCGCACGTATGAACACCATGGAGCGGCGAGACGACTTTGTGCTCGATGCTGCGCAATGGCAGGCTATCCATTGGCATGGCATCGTCAATCGCGCACTTGCGCTGCATGCGTACGATTTCGACCGCCAACCGAAGCAACACGAGGCGGATGCGGCCGTGGCAGCGGCGCTGAGGGCTCGACGCTATGGCTTGACCGACGAGGCTGACGGGGTGGCTTTTGTCGGCCATGCGCTCTCGTGGCATCCGGAGTTCGACCTGCATCCGCGGGTTCTGCAGATACTGAGCAGCAGGGCCGATGGGGATCTTTATGTCGAACGGATCGACGAGCTCACTTCGGACGAAATTGTGGAAATTCGGAACGGCGTCTGGCATGAGCGCTTGCGTGTCTCCGATAACGCTGGCGGCCGCGCCCGAACCCGATAACGAATAACGAACAGATCATGGCAAACACTCCTCTGACTTGTACCGCGACTTGCCCGAACTGTATGAAATCCGGTCTCGCGATTCTGCCGGTTCGATATGCCGTTGTGCCGAAAGCCATGTCGAATGCGATGCCTCCCGGCATTGTTGGTCCGGGTGTCATGGACATCGCACTGAGCGCGCATCACTACAGCCTGAGAACGCTCCGAGAGGGCTGGCTTTATCTTTTCTACGAGAAGGGTGCCCGTGGCAGCAACTACTGGGAAGCCTACCGGGTGACCGAAGACGGACGGCTCTGGAAGCAGACGATCCCGTTGCCGTCGGTGCCGAAGACCGACCCGGCGTGTGCACAGGGCGGCGGTGCCGTGCCCATGGACGTTATCTCCATCGAGAGGCCTGAGAAGGCGACGCGGGTCTTCATCGCCTTCTCCGAGTATCCGTGGATCAAAGAGGTTTTCCAGAAGTATGCGACGTCCTCGAAGCTGCGCAGCGAACGTATGCAGGTCATCATGCCGGCGACATGGATCCAGACGGGAAGCGGCATGTTCGGCATGAATAAAGGCGAGGCCGGGCATGCGACCGTTGCCACACAGGTCGGGATAGACCAGATCGTCGAGTACCAGCCAGGCCTGAAGGCTGACTTGCTCGCTCCGCCCGCCAAAGCGATCGCCATTGATGAGTATGGGCGTGCGACTGACGATACCATTTGGGAGCAGGAAGCCACGCGTTATCCCTTGCATATCCGTCAAACCTCCCCGTCGGGCTCGGCCAGTAAAGATCTGGTCAAGCTGATGAATGAAATTGGCGAGAATGCTGGCGGCGCGCCCCATAAACCGATGCTGCTGGCGTTGTGGGACGGGATTGGCATCGCGCACGAACTCGCTGGGTTCCACAACGATCCAGCTGGCATGCTGATGCGCTATACCAGCATGCAGCCGCTTCGCGTTGATGCCACGCAGTCTATCGAGGCGGCCGAACGAGCGGTTCGAAGTGGTGCCGCATTGAGCGAGAGTCTCCTGCGCAAGGGCATGATGAGTGCTGCGCTTGGTGCTGGTGATGGCGGCATTATGGCGCCCACCGCATTGGAGATGATTGACAACGCGGGGCAACTCACGCCTGCGGAAAAACAAGCCGCAGGTGACAAGGCCTGGCGCAAATACCAGGCCAGCCTCAAGGGAGGAAAGTGGCCGAACAACTTCAGCACGTGGTTCGACAAGATCACCAGCAAGTGCGAACAGCTGCAGAAGCAGCGTGTGCCAGACCGCGATGCGTGGCTTTCCGCCGACGCGTTCCGGCATGCGCTTAACGACTACCATCCGGATGACGCGGGTGACGGCATGGCGTTTCACGGTGTGATCGACGAAGCGTATGCCGGATTGTCTGCGACCGATGCGGGGCTGCGGATCGTCGAGAAGCTCATCAACAATATGGACCCGACCGATGAGCGCAGCTACTTTTGGCGGGCGTTCTCCTATAACCAGACGGATATTCGTCAGGAGATGAAGACGTTTCTGACGAGGGTACAGGCCACAAAAAATGAATCGATCGTGGATCAGGCCGCGTCGTGGTATGAGACGAAGCAGGCATCGCTCTATATCGATCTTGGCTACCTGAAGTCGTTCGTGAAGTTTTACGAAAAGGTCGAGGACATATTCAAGCATGAGCGCGCGGGGTCGGCGACCGAGCGACCACTCAAGGCGCTGGGGATCGAGCGATTGACACTGTGGTCGGGACGTGCGTTGGTAAATGTCTTCGGACCGATTTCTCGTTCCATTGGCGGCATGCTGATCAAGGGAGCGCTGATGGTTCGTGGGGGCCTCGTACTGGAAGACGCAAAGCGAATCGTGGTGAAGCTGGCTGCTTGGGAAGGCCAAATGGACACCGTGATGAGCAAAACGATATGGGAAATCAAGGCGAAGAATCCGAGCTTGAATCCCATGCAGGTTCGGGCACAAGCATACACAACGTTGGCGAATGATGATCGTGGCGCGCTTGTACGCAAGCTGTATGCGGAGGCGCGGTTTACACCGAACGCCGCGCGGGACAAGGCCGCCGCGTCGGTCAAGATCTCCGGGGCGCTGTTTATCATCGAGATGATGAATTACTTCCTGCTCTGGACAAAGCCGAACAAGACGGCTGCTGACGAATTGGCTATTGCCAGTGGGACCTTGTCGTTGGTTGGGGCCGGGCTTAACGTTTACAACAAATGGCTCAACGGTTTTGGGAAGTCTGCGGCGAGCGCGACGCTCGCGAGCATGAAAGTCGCGGCGAGCTGTTTGGGTGGGATTTCATCGTTTATATCAGTCACGACTGATGGGATGAAAGTGGCATCTGGCGTATCGTCGGCAAATTACAAGCAGACTATCTTCTATGGCTTCAAGGGGGTGCTGGACCTTGGATCTGGTGTCGCTACGGTTCTAACGGCTATTAGCTCCTCTGCGCCGTTGCTAATGCGATCAGCCAGCCTGTCTCCTGGAAAGGTGCGGTTCGTTGGGCGCCTTTCGGCAGGCGTGGCAGGAGCTCAGGCTCGGATCGAGGGCCGGGCCGTTGGTCTTGCGGGAGAGAAACTGGAAGCATATGTCGCGAGTACGGTACTCAAGGGGGCAAGAGCCTACGCGGGCGAAACCGTTGCACTCGGGCTTGCGACTGAAGTATCCGCAGGAGGATGGCTAATGCTAAGCGGGCGTCTGGTCCTGATCGCAACTGGCTGGGAAGTGGCAGTGATCTTGACCGTAATTACGCTGATCTACAACTATTTTACGCCGGATGACCTTGAAAACTGGCTATCGAGTTCGCCGTTCGGAACTGCACCAGACAAGGGGCGCACATTGGAAAAGCAGCAGGCTGCTTTTGAGGCGGCGCTTGCTGCAACGGGAAATTGACGATGGAAAATAAGCAGGCTACTGCCCCTGTGCTTCTGCGAGGAACCATCACGGGACTGACAAAGCGCCGTGCCTCCTATGAAACCATTTTCACGGAGGTGGATAAGCAGGCAATGGAGCGCACGGCGATCGTCGCAGCGTTGGCTGGCTTGAACGACATTGCACTCAATCTCAGTACATCCACGCAGTTCACAGATACGGTGGGGGATCTCGTGACCTTCATGCTGAACGGTGAGGAAGTCCGTGCATGGATTTGGCTGTCCGTCTTCGAAAATGGTGATGAGGTCGAGGTCGTCGCGGAGCGGGCGGGAGCTGGATGGATGGGGTATGCAATTAGACGTTGTAGTGATGGCATTTTGTCCGTTCACCCTCATTGCGAACGCGGTAGCCGAGCACTATTTAAATTTTTCATGAAATTCTCGGTGCTATTCTGGAGTGGGTGTGCGTTGGTCATGACGCTGCTGGTGGCGTCGATGATGCTGTACAACGAATTGCATAATAGATGGGATTTCTTTCTGAAATCTTTTTCTGTTGTTTGGATTGCAATTGAGGCAATGGCTATTTTTATTGCCTACAGAATAAGTTCTAGATTCAAGCGCCAATTGCCAATGGCTAATCGAATATTCGCAACATTCGGATGGAAAGATCCTCCCAATGTTAGTTTGCCGAAGACGTCAAAGAGGCTGCGACAACCCGAAGATACGTGGCAAATGGGTAAGCTTATTTTTCGTTATGAAGAGTCTTGATTCTTCATCGAGTGGGGACATGGGGACGTTAGCTGCAACCGGATACAAAGATGGAACCTAAGCAGGCTACTGCCCCAGTGCTCCTGCGTGGAGTCATCACGGGACTGGCGAAGTGCCGTGCCTCCTATGAGACGATCTTCACGGATGCGGACAAACAGGCAATGGAACGCACTGCGATCGTCGCAACGCTGGCTGGCTCGAACGATATTGCGCTCAATCTCAGTACATCCACACAGTTCACGGATACGATGGGGGACCTGGTGACCTTCAGACTTAACGGTGAGGAAGTCCGCGCATGGATCCGGCTGTCTGTCTTTGAAAATGGTGATGAGGTCGAGGTCGTCGCGGAGCGGGCGGGAGCTGGATGGATGGGGTGCGCAATTAGGCGCTGCAGTGACGGAATTTTCCTCATTGTGAACGCGGTAGTAGAGCGCTTGGTAAGTTTTTCCTAAAATGGTCAGTGCTATTTTGGAGCATCTGCGCGTTAGTCCCGACATTTTTTTAATGCAGCCACTGCCTCATGATCGAGATCAGTGGGTTTTATTGGGAAAATTCCTGTTTGGTATCTGGCCGGCGGTGGATGTCTTGGCAGTTTTCGTCGCGCTTAGGGGCGGTTATAGATTCAAGAGACAATTGCATATGGTCAATCGGATATTTGCTACATTTGGTTGGAAAAGCGCACCCGACGTTGATTTGCCTAAGGCTTCCAAAAATCTAAGGCAACCGAATGATGTGTGGCAAATGGGGAAACTGATTTTTCGCTATGCCGAGTCCTGAGTTGTCGTCGATAGGCATTGATCACGCGTTTTGTAGGAAGTCGGGGAGAGAGCTTGATGAGTAAAGCATTGGTACGCGATGGCGATCCAACTACGACCGGCGGGCGTGTCATTGCGGCCGCTTCGAGTATGTACGATGGCGACAGACGTATCGCCCTGGATCACGAAATGGCAACGTGCACCAAATGTCCTGGCGAGCATCCGATCCGAGGTAGTGGCGCCGATATGCAAGAGGACGGCCGGTCATGTGTTTTGGATGGCGATCTGGTTCTGTGCCCGTGCGGAATGAATCACGTTAAGGCCAGCGGTGGAGCTGGATGTTCGACGATCTAAAGAAGAAACGCGTCTCACGCTGTTGCGCCATCGATTTGCCCGATGTGACGGGCTGCGCCGCAGTCCGTCAGATGAGAGGAATCGTGCCAGGTCTCGGCGTGCAACGTCGAATCTCCGTGCCTGTGTTGGCCGACATCACGACAAGTTGGACAAAACTCGTCACTGGCGCATGCACGGCGAAGAAGTGATCCATCACGACGATGAATGTGCTGAGACTGGCGGCGGCAAACGCTTGCTCGTCGACCGTCAACGTCACTTCGAGACCTCGCACGAAGCTCGGCATCGGTTCTCCCGGCAGCCAGAGCCGCTTGACGCGATGGCTCAGGTTCGTCAGTCCGTCGAGCAGGTTCGCGTATCCCGCAGAGTGAGCAGCGAATTGGCGGAACAGGCGCTTTAGTTCCACGAGCCCGGTACGGGTCAATTCGATCGAGTGTGGGGCGAACTGCGTGATGAGCCGCCAAGCCGCATCGCCTTCCTTCGACAATCGTGCGACTTCCGTCGGTGTGTCCAGCATCACGATGCGTGAAACCATCGTTCCCTGCTCGTTCACCAGATCACCATCCTCGGCGCCAGCCCGCATCGTGCGAGGGAAATTGCCATTCGAGCAGGAGACATCCGCCGTTATCTGTTCGATCCCGGTGTCGGTCGCCGGTCGGCCGTCGAGTTCGACCAGGCTCAGCGCGGTTTCCTTTTTTCCCGACGGCGAGGCGGCGTTGTGTTGCTTGAGAACCCAATAGGGACCGGCCGGTTTGGCGGAACAGCCGTGCATGAGCGACGTGAACGGATGAATGATGTTCGCTCCGGATCGGTTCGTGGTGGTACGGACCGCGTCGACGGACCAGATTTCGACGCCGGCGGCATCCGTATTCTGGGATTGCACGGGGTACGTGTCCGTGATCGGATTTCGCTTGACTGGCAGCGACGTAAGCCGGAACAGGTTGACGATCGGTGTGCAAAAGAGCTTCAGATTGTTCGCCGACAGATTTTTCAGTCGCTGTGCCGTCCACGAATCCGGATGAACGCCGCAAATGGCGAGATGCAATGTGAACTGCTGGCCGGAACCTGCCGCATGCGCGAGCGCAGCGAGGTCGACGTCAATGAAATCGAATTTCTTCGGAAACGCAAAATATTCGCTCAGTAGCCGCAGGGCCGGCGGCCCGTGATCTTCGTCGATCAGTTTCTCGGCGCCATCGAAGCCTACGGCGGTGAGCGGTGGTGTGGGCAGCGTTGACCAGCGACGTTCGATGTTTTCGACAAAGGCCGCCGGCGTGCGCATCGTCATCGTGTCCATTACCGTACCGACGACTTCGCGGGTGCCATTGACATGGATGCGCAACGGGCTGGGGACGGCTTCGAGGCGAAAGTCAGGCCGCGCTACTTCGAAAGTGATGGAGAGCAGGCCGGTCGTACCGGGAGGCAGCACGACGTCGGCGGGCACAGCCGTAGCCGAGGCGTAGCGCGCTGCCGAAATGCGCACAGGCGCCAGCGTTACGTCATATACGGTGCGGAAACGGCAGTCTTCTACCTTGCTTGCGAGTTCCGTGTGGCGGGCAATGACCGATGGCTCAGTGAGCTTTTCGAACATGTCCGAGACATCGAACTGGGCAATTGCGCATGCCGGAATCGCTCGAAGATACTGGGGATACAGCATGCCGAGGAGCGCTTCGGCAAATTCAGGATAGTTGTCGTCGAGCCGATTGCCAATATCGGCGGCGAGGAGCGCGAACGACTGCAACATCCGTTCGATATGGGGATCTTCGGAATGGTCGCCGGAAATCCCCAGGCGAACGGCAATTTTGGGATAGCGCGTCGCGAAGGTTCCAATCGATCGGCGTAGTAGCGCAAGTTCTCGTTCGTAGTGCGGAAGCAGTTGATCCATTGCGTGAAGTGATGAACCTGCAACGCGGCGAACCGATATATTCGCCGACTGTTTCGGTTGCGCTGAATGTTGTCGGGCACGCTAACGTCATGACATTGCCATGATAACCGCTTGACGAAACAAAACGTCGATCGGCTCGGGGAATTCCAATGCCACGATCGGCGAACCCGAAACGGTTTTTTAAATTTCGTACTGGCGGTCGCATATCTTTGTCGTACATGTCCCAACCTGACGAATTACATGCGGTGCTGGGCCGTAGTCACGCTTTGCGCGACGCAGTCGGAAAACATGGACCGGTTTGCCGGGATTCGACCTTTCGCGGATTGAAGGCGAAGCACCGCTTCGCTTGTGACTACCGGTCGCGCGCAGGACGTCGCCCGAATTCACCGTTCGTGTCGACCGACGAGCAGATCAGCATCCATCAAGAAGAGAACCTTGAGGGGATCGCGATGCACGTGGCCGAATGTCGTCGTTGCCGCGCAACGCTGGAGATGGCGGTACGACGCTACAAACCGATGACGATGAATGTTCGACGGGGGCACACCGCCGCAGGTGGCGTGGTTCAGCGCGGCCAGTTCCGCCGCGACACTACCGCAAAGCTGATCGCGATCGAACCCGTCACGGTGCGTTCCGGCGCGTCTCCAATCGCATCGCCGAAGCGAAAACGGCGGCTGCGTCCGTCGCTGCGTCCAGCACGACGCTTCGTTGCGCGTGCATCGGCCGCGGCGACGGCATCGCACGATGTATCAGCCAAGCACTCGGCCGCTTGATCAACAGGCATGACAGTGAATTCCGCGAAGGGCATGCCCGTATTGAACGTCACGCCGTTCAATCAGTAAAATGAATGTTTCGATCGCTACGATTCCTTAAAAGAATGGAATTGAAACTGCTCCGAACCTTCCTGACGGTCACCGAGCTCAGCCATTTCAGCCGCGCGGCCGACACGCTGCACATGAGCCAGCCGGCGCTGAGCAAGCAGATCGGCGCGCTCGAGGCGAGCCTCGGCGGCAAGCTGTTCGAACGCGGCAGGCATGGCGCGGAGCTGACGCCGTTCGGTGAACGCTTCCTGCCCGACGCACAGGCGCTCGTGCGCGATGCCGACGAAATCCTCGCGCGTGCACGGGAGGCGACCAGCGGGCAGCGCGGCCATCTGCGGCTCGGCATCTGCCTGTCCGTGCTGACGCTCGTGCCGAAACTCGTCGCGGAATTCCGGCGCCGCAATCCGGGTGTCGCGGTCACGCTGAGCGATCTGTCGTCGTCCGAGCAAACCCGCCGGTTGCGCGCGGGCAAGCTCGACGCCGGGTTCCTGCGTTTGCCGTCGGATGAAGGCTTGTCGTCGTTCAAGGTGATCGACGAGGCGCTCGCGCTCGCGGTGCCGCCGCACCTCGGCTTCAAGCGGGTGCCGGCCGATCTCGACGTGCTCAACGAGATCGGCTTCATCGCGCTGCAGCGCGCACGCGGTCCCGGGCTCGCCGCGCAGATCGACCGGTGGTGCGTCGGGCGGCGCTTCGTGCCGCAGGTCACGCAGCAGGCGGAGGACGTGCAATCGGTGCTCACGTCGGTCGCGGCCGGGGTCGGCGTCGCGTTTATTCCGTCGCACGCGCAGTACCTGCTGCGCGACGCGACCGTGTTGCCGCTCGCCGGCAGGGACGCGAAATGGCGCGTCGGGCTCGCGTGGCTGTCCGGCCGCGACGATCCCGTGACCACGCGTTTCGTGTCGTTCATGCGCGCCGCGATCAAGGGCGCATGACCGGGCGTATAGTGTCCGCGATCGCCTTCCGCCCGAATGCCGGCCCGGCGCCGGCTCACGAACCCGAACCGATGACTTCAGAACCCGACGACTCCCCGCTCGATCCCGCACTCGTTGCGACGCTCGCGACGCTGCATGAAGCCGCGACCGATCCGTCCGGCAAAACGTGGTCGCTGCCGAAGATCGCGAAGCGCACGCAATTGCCGATGAGCACGCTGCGCCGCGTGCTGACGCAACTCGACGCCGCCGGCCTGAGCGCGACGACGTTGAACGACGACGGCACGGGCAGCGCCGCCTTGACCGAAGAGGGGCGCGCCGTGTGCGCGCAACTGTTCGGTGGGAACGACCGCGGATGAAAAAACGGGTCGCCCGAAGGCGACCCGTCATATTGCGGTTCGACATGCAACATCACCACCGCGCCGTCACCCCACCCATGACGGAATGACGGTAGGTCTGGTCGTTCAGCCCATGCCGGTAGCCGACGTCGAGATCGAGCCAGGGCTTCGGCGAGTAGATCGCGCCCGCGATCACGAACGCCGGATTCGCGCCGGCCGTGCTCTCGGTGTTGCGCGACAGGCCGATGTCGGCCACGAGCTGCACCTTGTCGGTCGCCTTGTAGAGCGCCGCGGCCGACACGGCCCAGACCGAGCGCAGGTCGCCCTGGCGGTTCGGCTGGTACGCGAGGCCCGCATTCGCGAGCAGCGAGAAGCGCGCGACGTCGGCTTGCGCGAGCAGCGTGGCGCCGGTGCCGACGCGGCCTGTGCCGAGCCCGCGATCGTCGTTGCCGGTCGGCATCGTCACCTGCGGTTTCAGCGCAAGCGACAGCGGCCCGCGTTCGACGAAGCGCCACTTCATGCCGATCTCGACATCGCCGATGCCTGTGCCATGGTCGTCGGTGCGCGTTTGCAGATGCGTGTAAGGCGCGTTCACGTAGAGATCGACGTGCTCGCCGAACCCGCGCGTGAGCGTCGCGTTCCACAATTGATGGCGGCCGTTTTCGTCCTGTTTCGAGGTTTGCTCGCCGTTGAACTCGAACTGCCAGTTCGCGTTGCCCTGCGTACCCGTGTCGTCGCTGACGAGCGGATGGGCCGCGTACGCGTACAACGGCGCGAGCAGGGTGCTCGCGGCCGCGAGCGAAAGCATTCTTTTCATGAAGTCACCGTTGTTGCGTCGTGGGCGGCCGGCCCGCGCGGGCCGGCACGCCGTCGTTTCGGAGGCGATCAGAACCACTGCTTGTAGCGACGCACATAGATCGTCTTGACGATCTGCGCGAGCAGGATGTAGCCGACCATCGTCGCCGCGAGCCACAGCCAGTAGGTGCCCGGCAGGTGCATGAAGCCGAGCGAATCCGCGAACGGCGAGAACGGCAGCCAGCAGCCGATCGCGATCGCGGTGAACGTCGACAGCAGCACCGGCAGCGCGGCCGTGCTCTGCAGGAACGGGATCTTCTGCGTGCGCAGCAGGTGCACGACGAGCGTCTGCGACACGAGGCTCTCGATGAACCAGCCCGAGTTCATCACGATCTGGCCGCCCGAACCGCCGTGCAGGTGATACATCGCGCCCGCGCCGAACACGGTCCACATCAGCACGTAGGTCGTGATGTCGAACACCGACGACGTCGGCCCGACCCACAGCATGAAGCGGCCGATGTTGCCGGCTTCCCACTTGCGCGGCTTCTTCAGGAACTCGGGATCCATCTTGTCCCACGGCAGCAGCATCTGCGACGTGTCGTAGATCAGGTTCAGCACGAGCAGCTGGGTCGCGAGCATCGGCTCCCACGGCAGGAACGCGCTGGCGACGAGCACCGAGAACACGTTGCCGAAGTTCGAGCTGGCGGTCATGTTCAGGTACTTCAGGATGTTGCCGAACGTCTCGCGGCCCTTGATCACGCCTTCCTCGAGCACCATCAGGCTCTTTTCGAGCAGGATGATGTCGGCCGTTTCCTTCGCGATGTCGGCGCCGCTGTCGACCGAGATGCCGACGTCGGCGTCGCGCAGCGCCGGTGCGTCGTTGATGCCGTCGCCGAGGAAGCCGACCGTGTGGCCGTTCGCCTGCAGCGCCTTCACGATGCGCGCCTTCTGCAGCGGCGTGAGCTTCGCGAACACCGTCGTGCGTTCGACGATCTCGGCGAGCGTCGCGTCGTCGAGCGCCTCGATTTCGGCGCCGAGCATCGGCTTGCCCGGTTCGAGGCCGACCTGGCGGCAGACCTTCATCGTGACGGTCGGGTTGTCGCCCGTCAGCACCTTCACCGACACGCCGTTCTCGCGCAGCGCGGCGAGCGCCGGCGCGGCCGATTCCTTAGGCGGATCGAGGAAGGTCAGGAAGCCGCGCACGACGAGATCGCGCTCGTCGGCGGTGCGGTATTGTTCGCGTTCGTCGCCGCGCGGGATCGTGCGTGTGGCGAGCACCAGCACGCGGAAGCCGTCCTCGTTGTACGCGTTCGCCTGTTCGAGCAGCCGCTTGCGTGCGACGAAGTCGAGCGGGCGCACGCCGTCCTCGTCCTGCACGTGGGTCGACACCGCGAGCATTTCCTCGACCGCGCCCTTGCAGATCAGCTGGTGCGTGCCGTGCGTGTCCTCGACCACGACCGACAGGCGGCGCCGCACGAAGTCGAACGGCAGCTCGTCGATCTTCTTGTAGCCGTGCGGCTTCACGCGCTCGCCGATCTCGTCGGCGCGCGCGACCACCGCGATGTCGATCAGGTTCTTCTGGCCGCTCTGATGAAAGCTGTTCAGCCAGCCGAGCCGCAGGATGTCCTCGTTCTTGTGGCCGGACAGGTCGAGATGGTGCTCGAGGATGATCTTGTCCTGCGTGAGCGTGCCGGTCTTGTCGGTGCACAGCACGTCCATCGCGCCGAAGTTCTGCACCGAGTTCAGCCGCTTCACGACGACCTTGCGACGCGCCATCGCGATCGCGCCGCGCGCGAGGTTCGCGCTGACGATCATCGGCAGCATCTCGGGCGTGAGGCCGACGGCCACCGCGAGCGCGAACGTGAGTGCGCTCAGCCAGTCGCCCTTGGTCAGGCCGTTGATCATGAACACGATCGGCACCATCACGAACATGAACCTGATCAGCAGCCAGCTCACGCTCGCGACGCCGCGATCGAAGCTGGTCTCGATGCGCTTGTGGCTCACGACGTTGCGTGCGAGCGAACCGAAGTAGGTGTCTTCGCCGGTCGCGACGACCACGGCCGTCGCTGTGCCGCTCACCACGTTCGTGCCCATGAAGCACACGTTCTCGAGATCGAGCAGCGACTTGGACGCATCGTTCGCGGCGGCGGACGAGCCCGTCGCGCCTGCGCCGGCCGACTTGCCGGCGACCGCGCCGAGCGTGTCGTATTTCTCGACCGGCAGCGCTTCGCCGGTCAGCACGGCCTGGCTGATGAACAGGTCGCGCGACGCGAGCAGGCGCACGTCGGCGGGGATCATGTCGCCGGCCGACAGGTGCACGATGTCGCCGACCACCACTTCACGCATCGGCACCTCGCGGCGCGCGGGCTCGGACACGTCGGTCACCGCGCGCTGCACGGTCGCCGTCGTGCGGACCATCGCCTTGAGCTTTTCGGCCGCGCGCAGCGACCGGAATTCCTGCACGAAGCGCAGCAGCGCGCTGATCGTGACCATCGTCAGCAGGATGGTCATCCCGACGAAGTCGCGATCGCCGGGCGCCGCGAAGTAGACGTCGGTGCAGAAGCTGATCGTGGCCAGCACCAGCAGCACGTAGACGAACGGATTGTGGAACGCGTGCAGCAGCTGGCGCGTCCAGTGCGGCGGCTTGTCGTGCGCGATCTCGTTCGGACCGTTGTGCTGCAGGCGATCGGCGGCCTGGTCGTAGGTGAGGCCGCGCGTGCTGGTGCGCAGCGACTTGAAGGTTTCTTCGAGCGGGCGGGCCGCTTCCTGCGCGGCGCGCATGTTGCGCGGTTCGTTCTGCTGACCGGGGCCGGCGTTGATGAAGCCGCGCTGTTTCTTTTGCGATGTTTGCGAAGTGTTGCGTTGTGTCATGAGTCGCTCCTTGCGCACGAGGCGGCGGGCGGGGAGCGACCGTGACGTCAGCGACGCACGAGCGCTCCCCGCCGCGTCGCGTCAGGCGCGATCGGCTGTGGATCGGTGAAGGGGGGAACGCTCGCCGGCGCGCGGAGTGCGGCCGAAGGATCGATGCGCGGCGTCGCACCGGCGAGCGGTAATCGACTACTGTCGTCCGAGTTCATCTGCACTCCTGTCGGTTGCGAGTAGGCGGCACGGGCGATCGGCAGCCGCGCACGCACGAGGGCGCGCGGCCGGACGGCACGCGAACGGAACACGCACGCAGCTTGCGCTGCGCGCAGCACGAACGTGCGCACGCTGCAACGCAGGGTTGCGCAGCGCGGACATTCGGCGATATCGAAAAAATTCGGCGGGGGATTCTGGCCGGTCAGGCCGGAAGGACGCCGCATCCTGCTTCCCGGGATGCGGCAGAAGACGAGGCTCTGCGCGGTTTCCTCAGGCAGCAGTCAAGTTGGTCGAAGACCAACTACAACTCGCATCGGTGTTCACAGAACACTCCATGTAATTCAGACGGGGGCGATGGTAAAGGCTCGTTGTGCGAAGCGTCAACCCTTTTGTCGGAAGATGCTTGCGAAATGTTATCGGCGCGATGCCGGACAGTCGGGCCGCCGGACGGCAGAAAACGCATGCAGCCGCGCGCGACTGCATGCGTCGAGAACGGGCCGCTTACTGCGTGGCTGACGCGACCGCGGTTCCTGCATCGAGAATGCCCGAGCCTGCCGGCAACGCGGTGCACGGCGTACTGGCCGCCAGCTTCGCCGTGTGCGTGCCGCTTTTCAGCTTCTGCTGGATCTGCGTGGGCGTGAGGTTGCCGTTCACCGCGAGCATCAGCGCGGCGACGCCCGTCACCTGCGGCGTCGCGAGGCTCGTGCCGCTCGCCAGGCCATAGGTGTCGCCGTCCGGAGTCGTCGTGCCGCTGTTGGCCGTCGACAGGATGTTGACGCCCGGTGCGCTGAGCGTGATGTTGGTGCCGAAGTTGCTGAACGAGGCGCGGCGGCCGGCTGCATCGTTGGCACCGACGCTGATCACGCCGCTGCAGTTCGCGGGCTGGTCGAGGCCGGTCGACAGACCGTCGTTGCCGGCGGCGACGACGACGGTTACGCCCTTCGCGTTCACGTCGTCGATCGCCTGCTGGAACGTCTTGCTGCAGGCGCCGACGCCGCCGAGGCTGAGGTTGATGATTTTCGCCGGCGTCGGGTTGTTCGGCACCCCGGTGACGGGAATGCCGGCCGCCCAGCGCATTGCGTCGGCAATGTCGCTCGTCACGCCGCCGCATTTGCCGAGCACGCGAACCGGCAGAATCTTGCCGAGCCACGATACGCCGGCGATGCCGATGCCGTTGTTGGCGGTCGCGCCGATCACGCCCATCACGCGCGTGCCGTGCCAGCTGCTGGTGTTCGGTTCGCTTTCGCAGTGGTAGTACGGGCCGCTCGCGTTGTCGAGTTCCTGCTGCGTGACCCAGTCGCCCGGGTCGCTCGCGTCGGGGCCGCGCGACAGGCCGTTGTTGCTGGTGTTGACGCTGGTGATGAAGCTGTAGCCGGGCAGCAGGTTGCCGACGAGGTCGGGGTGCGGCCGATAGCCGGTGTCGAGCACGGCCGTCACGACGGTCGGCGAGCCTTTGGTCTGGTTCCACGCAGGCGGCAGATCGGCGCCGGCGGTCGGGTCGGACAGATACCACTGCTGGCCGTAGCTCGGGTCGCTCGGCGTGTCGCGGACCTTCATCGGATGATCCGGTTCAGCGTAGTCGACGTCGGCGTCGGCGCCGAAGGCCTCCGCGAGCGCCGCCGCGTCGGCGGCCGCGACGCGCTGGCCGAGCGACAGCACGGCCGCGCCGTTCGAGGCCGTCCGCTCGACCTGCACGTTCAGCGGCGTCGGCGCGGCCGCATACGCACGCGCGGCGCCGGTTGCCGTCGGCGCCGTCCAGCGTGTCATCGAACGCTGGATCACCGCGTCGAGCCGCGTGCCGTCGTCGATGGCCGCTCTTGCGTTCGTGGCCGTCAGCGTCTTCAGCCTGACGATCAGGTGATCGACCGGCGGCTCGTCGGGCGTGGTCTGGGCGGCCATTTGCGTGGCGGCCTGCTGCGACGTACACGCGTTGCTGCCGGAATTGGTGGGCGGGGTCGTCGGAGCGGGCGCGGGGGTCGGGGCCGGTGCCGTGTTGGTCGGCGACGGGTTGCTGCCGTCGCCACCGCCTCCGCCGCAGCCGGCGATCGGGAGCAGGGCGGCGGCGGACAGCATGCCGGCGAGCATGCGCGCATGGGCCGAACGGGCCAGCGCGAAATTGAAACGTTTGGCTTTCATGTTGAAAGTCGATCCTCGGAGATAACCGTCGTGCCGGCGGTGGTGCCTGGTCTGGCCTAAGCCGGACCTTGATTTTTGTCGGGCGCGCGCGGGGTTCCTGCGACACGCCATGCATTGGGTAACGGCTGATGAGGCGGCTTCTTGAATATGTTTTGTGTGAAAAAGATGCGACGCGCAAACGATTGCGTTGCTGGGTTGCAGCACGAACGCGCGTTTGGAACGGGTGATCAGTTCATGAGGTGCAAGATTGCAGGCGGTCGACCCGGCGAAACATGCGGCGCGGGCGCTTTTGCGCGGCACGGAAACGATTGCGCGCGGTGTGGCCGTGACGGAGGGCGCTTGACGCTTTCCCCGATGCGGTGCGAATTTTTCGGGCGTAGGATCGCGATTCGATCAAGGTTTCGTCAGGAGAAAAGCATGGATCACCGCTTCCGTTGGCTGGCTGTCGCGTTGTCCTGCGCGCTGGCGGGCGCCGCGCACGCGCAGGCGCTCACCGGCACGCTGAAGAAGATCAAGGACACGGGCGTCGTGTCGCTCGGCATCCGCGAATCGTCGGTGCCGTTCTCGTATTCGGACAACCAGCAGAAGAACATCGGTTACTCGCGCGACATCGCGGCGCGCATCATCGACGCGCTCAAGGTGGAGTTGAAGACGCCGAACCTGACGGTGAAGGAAATCCCGATCACGTCGCAGAACCGGATTCCGCTGCTGCAGAACGGCACGATCGACTTCGAGTGCGGCTCGACGACGAACACGCTGGAGCGCCAGAAGCAGGCTGCGTTCTCGAACAGCATTTTTTTGTACGGGATCCGTTTCAGCACGCGCAAGGATTCGGGCGTGAAGGACTTCCCGTACCTGGCCGGCAAGACGGTCGCGACGACGGCCGGCACCTCCGACGAGCGGCTGCTGCGCAAGCTCAACGAAGAGAAAGGGATGAACATGACGATCATCAGCGCGAAGGACCATGCCGAAGCGTTCATGAACGTCACGACCGGGCGCGCGGTCGCGTTCGTGATGGACGAGCCGCTGCTGTACGGCGAGATCGCGAAGGACCGCAATCCGGGCGCGTACACGGTGGCGGGCACGCCGCTCGTCCACGAGAACTACGCGTGCATGATGCGCAAGGACGATCCGGCGTTCAAGCACGTGGTCGACGGCGTGATCGCGAAGCTGCAGACCTCGGGCGCGGCCGAGAAGCTCTACGACCAGTGGTTCATGCAGCCGATTCCGCCGAAGGGTGTGAGCCTCAACTATCCGCTGTCGCCGGAGATGAAGCAGCTGTTCAGGAATCCGACGGATCAGGCACAGTACTGATCGAAACGTCGCAGTGGCGTGCGGGCCGACACGTTGCGTGCTCGGCCTGCACGATCGAATCCGCCGGCCTTCGGGTCGGCGTCGCGGCGCGCATCCCCGCAGCCGCAAGCGCGAGACGGGCCCGTCGCGCCCGATGCTGAAGCCCGTGTCCTGATCCTCCATCGCGTGCGTCGCGTTTATGGCGCCGCACCTCGACGGCCCGCCGTCCGCGCGTCGTCCCGCCCGGTCTTTTCTCCGTTTGCCTGAACACGTGCCCGCACCGAAGCGGGGTTGGCGGATGCGCGCCCGACGCACGTCCGGCGACGCCGTTTGCCGCGTAAACCCGAATACAGATTTCAATTTGAACTGGTCAGAATCGGCCGAAATTGTTCAACAATTTTCGGCGGAAAATCCCGGGAAGCCGCGTGTGGCGGCGCCTGGGAGGCGTTGCGACGTTTCAGCGCGAGAGCCGAACAACTCAGGAGCTTCGCCATGTCTGCTCGTTTCCCGGTTCGACATTTCCTCCGCGGCGCGCTCGTGCCGCTGGCCTTCGCATGCTCGCTCGCGTCGGCGGCGCCGCTGCAGACGGTGCGGCCCGGCACGCTGCTGGTGGGCTCCGACCTCACGTATCCGCCATACGCTTACCTGGACGCCGGCAAGCCTGCGGGTTTCGATGCCGAGTTCTCGCGGCTGCTGGCACGTCACCTGAAACTGGAGCCGGTATTTCTCGATACGCGCTTCCCGGACCTGATTCTCGGGATGAAGGCGCGCCGCTTCGACGTCGTCGCATCCGCGCTGTACGTGACGCCCGAGCGCGTGAAGCAGGTCGATTTCGTGCCGTACCTGAAGACGGGCGCGTCGCTGCTCGTCGCGAAGGGCGGCGCGTTCCTGCCGAAGACGCCGCAGGACCTGTGCGGCAAGCGGGTCGGCTCGATCAAGGGCGCGTCGTGGACGCCGAAGCTGCGTGCGGTGTCGCAGGACACGTGCAAGGCGGCCGGGCGGGCCGAGATCGCGGTCCTCGAGTTCCCGACGTCGCCGGAAGCGACGTCCGCGCTGCTGTCGAAGGCGGTCGATGTCCAGATCGAGGACGCGGCCGTCGCGCAGGAGATTCCGAAGCAGACGAACGGGCGCGTCGACATCAGTTCGACCACGCTGCTGTATCCGATCGTGATCGGCCTGGGCGTGACGAAGGGCGATAGCGGGTTGCAGGGTGCGCTCGAGGGTGCGTTGAACGATGCGCGGCGCAGCGGCGAATACGGCAGCCTGGTGAAGAAGTACGGGTTGCAGGAGCCGACGCCCGCCGACGTCGCCAACGCGCTCGGCGCGCCGAAGTAAGCGCGCGGCCAGCACGACCTGACCACCGCGCGCCGCGCGGCCGCATCACCATCCGCGGTTGAGGAGTCTTCGATGCAGTTCGATTGGCACTATGCGTTTCAGCTCTTGCGGGACCAGGATTTCTGGCGCGCCTGCGTCGTGGTCGTCGAACTCAGCGTCGCCGCGTGGCTGCTCGGCGTGTTGCTCGGCTTTCCGGTAGCGCTCGCGAGACAGTCGCACCAGCCGTTGCTGAAGCGGGCGGCGGCGCTCTACATCTGGTTCTTCCGCAGCCTGCCGCTGCTCGTGCTGCTGGTCTTCATCTACAACCTGCCGCAGGTCTTTCCGGCGACGAGCGCGGTGCTGTCCGATCCGTTCATGGCCGGCCTGATCGCGATGGTGCTGAGCGAGACCGCCTATTTCGCGGAAATCCATCGCGGCGGGATCCTGTCGGTGCCGCGCGGGCAGCTCGAGGCGGGCCGCGCGCTGGGCATCCGCTTCACCGGCATCCAGCGGATGATCGTGATGCCGCAGGCGATCCGCATTGCGCTGCCGGCGCTGGCGAACGAGTTCATCACGATCGTGAAGCTCACGTCGCTGGTGTCGGTGATTTCGCTGGCCGAGATCCTGCTCGTCGGCCAGCGGCTGTACACGCAGAATTTCCTGGTGTTCGAAACGATGCTGGCCGTGGCGTTCTACTACGTGCTGATCGTGACGGTGTTCAGCCGGCTGCTCGGTTATCTCGAGCGGTACCTCGACGTCAGCCGCCGTACGCCGGCCCAGGCCGGCCACGTCGATCTTGCGCTGCCGCCGTCGGCGCCGGCCGTCGCGCCGAGGCCGCGGGCGAACGCCGAATTCGCGCTGCGCCTGAAAGGCGTGCAGCAGCGCTACGGCCGCCATGAAGTGTTGAAGGACATTCATCTCGACGTCGCGCCCGGGCAGGTCGTGTCGATCATCGGGCCGTCCGGCTCCGGCAAGACGTCGCTGATTCGTACCGTCAACGGCCTCGCGCCGGTGAACGCGGGCGAGATCGACCTGTACGGAGAGCCGTTCATCCGCGCGTCGGGTTCGCATCCGCCGCGCGTGTCGCACGAGCGCATCCTCGACATCGGCATGGTGTTCCAGAGCTTCAACCTGTTCCCGCATCGCACCGCGCTGCAGAACGTGATGATGGCGCCGTGCTATCACCGGCAGGCCGATGCGGCGGCGATCCGGCTGCAGGCGCTGTCGCTGTTGTCGAAGGTCGGGATGCTCGAACATGCGAACAAGTATCCGCATCAGCTGTCGGGCGGCCAGCAGCAGCGCGTCGCCATTGCGCGCGCACTCGCGACGCGGCCGTCGATCATGCTGTTCGACGAGCCGACGTCGGCCCTCGATCCGGAGCTCGTCGGCGAAGTGCTGAAGGTCGTCGAGACGCTGGCGAAAGAGGGGATGACGATGATCATCGTGACCCACGAGATGAATTTCGCGTTCAAGGTGTCCGACCGGATCGTGTTCATGGAGAACGGGCGAATCCTGTACGACGTGCCGCCGGACCGGATTCGCGGCAGCGCGGACGCGCGTGTGAAGGATTTTCTGAAGCACGTTCACTTCGCATGACGAATGACCGGATGGGAGCGGGAATGGATCCGACGGATTTCCGGCTGGGCGACGTGAACGAGCACGCGTGTGCGGAACGGGTGCGTGCGTGTCTTGCGCATGCCGACGCGCATCCCGGCGACATCGAAGCCGCGTGGCTCGCGCGGCGCGACGACGCGGCGGTCACCGATGCACGCGCCTGGGATGCGGCGCGGCGCGCCGGCGCGATCGATGCGCCGCTGGCCGGCGCCGTGCTGACGGTGAAGGCCTGCTTCGATTGCACCGGCTGGGTCACGCATGCCGGTTCGCGCGTGCTGGCCGACGAGCCGCCGGCGCGAATCGACGCGGCGCCGGTGTCGGCACTGCGTCGGGCCGGCGCGGTGCTGGTCGCGCAGACGGCGATGACCGAGTTCGCGTACGGCGCGCTCGGCGTGAACCGTGCGTACGGGACGCCGACGACGCCGCTCGATGCGCGGCGCGAGCGGGTGGCCGGCGGATCGAGTTCGGGCGCGGCGGTGTCGGTGGCGCTCGGTGCGGCCGACCTGTCGCTGGGTTCCGATACGAGCGGGTCGGCACGCATTCCGGCCGCATTCTGCGGCGTGACGGGATTCAAGCCGTCGCGTGGGCGCTATGCGAGCGACGGCATGCGGTTTCTGTCGACGAGCTTCGACGTGCCGGGCCTGCTGGCCGCGACGGTCGGGCTGTGTCGGCAGGCGGACGTTGCGCTGCACGGCCGCGAAGCGCGGCGGCGGCGACCGGCGGCAATCCGCGACCTGCAGTTCATCGTGCCCGAGGCGTTCGTCGCGGATGACGTCGACCCGGTCGTCGGACGCGCATTCGACGCGTGGCTGTCCCGACTGTCCGCGCACGGCGCACGGATCCGGCGCAAGCGGCTCGATTGCGTGGCCGAGGCCGGCGCGGTCGCCCGCGCGGGCGGCATCATCGCGGCAGAGGCGTTCATGCTTCATCGTGCGCGGCTGGCCGCGGCGGCGGACCGCTACGATCCGCTGGTCGGCCCGCGCATCGCTGCAGGCGAGCAGGTGCGGGCGCACGACTACGCCGCGGCGCTTCAGCGCCTGGCTGCACTGGCCGACGCGTACCACGCCGAACTCGGCGACGCGGATGCGGTGCTGACGCCGACGGTGCCGATGCTGCCGCCGCGCGTGGCCGATCTGGCCGACGAAGCCGCATACCTCGCACAGAACGCGCGTGCGTTCCGGCTGACCGAATTCGCGAACCGGCTCGACCTGCCGAGCATCAGCGTGCCCGGCGACCTGCGCAACCGGCAGCCCGTCGGCTTGCTGATCACCGGGCATCGTGGCGAAGACGCGCGGCTGCTCGATGTCGCGGCAGCGGTGGAGCGTGCGCTGACCGCCGATTCCGCATGACGCATTTTTCGGCGGCAAGGATCACCTTGCCATTTTTCATCGTCACAATTCAGAGGTACTTATGATCGTCGTGAGATCGGCCGATATCGCCAATACCGAGCGCCATGCGCGCGGCCCGGGCTGGGACAGCAAGCGCATGATCGTCAAGCAGGACGGCGTCGGCTATTCCGTTCATGAGACGCGCGTGCACGAAGGCGCCGAACTGCATCTGCACTACAAGAACCACTTCGAGACCAACTACTGCGTGGCCGGAGAGGGGGAGGTCGTCGACACGGCGACCGGCAACGTGCACCGGATCACGCCCGGAACGATCTACGCGCTGAACCTGAACGATCCGCATGTCCTGCGCGCGACGCGCGGCGACCTGCATCTCGTGTGCGTGTTCAATCCGCCGCTGACGGGACTCGAGACGCATCGGGAAGACGGCAGTTACGCGCTGCCGACGGAGCAGGCCTGACGGCGCGAGCGGTCGGGCCGTTGCGTGCCTTTTCGTGCTGCCGTTGCTTGCCACGTCTTGAGGCAAGCAACGGCGGCGCGGCGTGCAGGGTCAGGCAGCCTCGCGATGGCTGCGCTTGATTGCCTCGACGAGCATCCGCTCGGAATCGTCGAGATAGCGCGCGAGCGCGGTGACGGCTTCGCTGCGGCGGTTCTGCGTGAGCAGGTCGTAGATCTGGTATTCGCGCTGGATCCAGTCGGGCGTTTGCACGCGTTTCTCGTCGGGATCGGCGGCGAAGACGAGCCGCAGCTGTGCGGAGATGGTCCGGAAGAACTCGTCGAGCAGCGCCGACTTCTGCAGCGCGACGATGTGCTGGTGAAAGCGCAGGCTGTGCGTGCCGACGGCCTGCCAGTTTTCCTTGTCGAGTTCGCGCTCGGCCGCGCGAATGGCGGCCTGCATCTTTTCCAGCAGCGCCGGCTGCGCGAGTTCGGCCGTGTTCAGCGCATGCAGTTCGAGCGTGCGGCGTGCGACGTAGAGATCGCGTACGTCCTGGCGATTCAGCGTGCGCACGACGACACCCTTGTGGCGCACGAACGTGACGAGCCCTTCGCGGCCGAGCTGATGCAGGACTTCGCGAAGCGAGTTGCGCGACGTGTCGTATTCGGCCGCGAGGTCCATCTCGATCAGCGCGGTGCCGGGCGGCAGCTTGCCGCTGATGATGTGTTCCCGCAGTTGATGGCTGATCCGGTCGGCGACCGACTGTCCTCTCGCTTTTTCGCTTGCCATTCCGTTCGTTCGCTCCTCTCCTGGTCGTGCGCCGCCGGCGTGGCCGGCCGGCGGCGTTTCGCCATTCTACGGGCTACGGACCGCGTTACGCCGTCTTGTCGTGCTGCCAGTCGGCCTGCGGCGGCTGCATCCCGTGCTGGCCACGGTACGGCGCGACGGGCGGCTGCGACCAGCCTTCGAGCAGGCTCGGGTCGAGCCGGTATACCTCGACGCCAAGCGGCCGGCACACGTCGATCGGGTCGCGTGCGTCGGGGCCCCACATCGGCACCGACAGGTCGCCGCCCGGACACGTGGATATCGCGCACAGCACGTCGATTTCCGCGAAGAACTCGAGATAGTCGCCCGGCTGCGCGGGACAGGCCTTCATGAAGTACTTGTCGTCGTCGTTCAGGCCGGTGCACTGGAACACGTTGAGCACGTCGTGCACGTCGAATTCGGTCAGCCCGTACGGCGCGACCGCCCGCACGAGGTTCGAATGACAGTGGAAATGAAAATCCTCGCCGGTCAACAGCTTGTTCACGTACGGGTCGCAGCGCGTGCCGAGCAGGTCGTGCACGCGGCCGCCGTCGCCGTCGACGCCATAGCCGGCGAGCGTGTCGTCGGTGATCGTGACCAGCGGCCGCAGGTACGGCAGCGTCGACCAGAGCCGGTCGAACGTCGTCACGTGCGCGGCCTGCAGCTGACGTGTGCGCGACGCCCACATGCGCTCGCGCGGATTGTGCAGGTTCCAGATGTTGAAGTCGGCGACTTGCGGGCCTTCGAGCGTGACGATCCGGAACACGTGACCCGCCGGCACCGTCCACGCGAAGCCGCTGCGGATCGGCACGACGTGCGACGCGATCCGTTCGCGCGCGTCCTGGCGCTGGGCGATCGCGGAATAAAAGGCTTTGTCGACGTTCAGGACGGAACCTTTGGTGACCTGGTAGGCGGCGGGATAGTTCGACATGACGCGGTGCTCTCGGGGAAATTTGCAGATTCGGAGATCCGGCTGGAATCCTTTGTGGTGGCCGGTCAGGCGTCAATTTTCATGCTGAATTGTTCAACAATTTATTGGCGCTGCGAGGAGTATAGGGGGAACGCCGGGAGGTGTGTCAATCGGTGGAAAGTACGGAGGGGCGCGGCGAGCCGCGGATGCGCGCAGGCAGGCGAGTGGCGCCGCAAAACAAAAAACGAAATATGGATCAAAACCGTGGCCGTGCCGGCCGCCGGACCGGCTCGCCATGATCGGCAAGCGGGGCGTGTAACGCGTTTCGAAACCTGACGCAATCCGCATTCAACCGCGCCCGCGCCAGGGGATTCCTGTCGCGTTGCGCAACAACAGGCACAATATGCGCTTCGCCGCGCACCGTTGTTCGACTTCGAGCAGCACGGCGCGTGTCGCCGCCGTCCGAACTTTCCCGGTTGTCATGAACGCCTCGCTCACTCCCGCGCGCGAATCGAACTCCCCGCGCTTCCTGTTGTTCCTGATTTGCCTGTTCGCCTCCGCCGGCCAGCTCGCGATCGACATCTACGTGCCTGCGCTGCCCGACATGGCGCGTTCGTTCGCGACCACGCCGCAGGCGATCCAGTCGAGTGTCTCCGGCTACATGGCCGCTTATACGCTCGGCCAGCTGATCTTCGGTCCGGTTGCGGATGCATACGGGCGCAAGCGCGTGCTCGCGTTCGGGCTGGTCATCTACACGATCGGCTGCCTGCTGTCGCTCGGCGCGCCGAACCTGGAGACGTTCGTGCTGGCGCGCTGCCTGCAGGGCTTCGGGATCGCGACCACGAACCTGCTCGCGAAGGCGATCATCACCGACTCGTTCTCGGGCCAGGCGCTGATGCATGCGTTCACCTATATGTCGATCGCGTGGGGGCTCGCGCCGATCATCGCGCCGGTGATCGGCGCGCACCTGCAGGAATGGTTCGGCTGGCGCGCGTGCCTCGTGTTCCTGCTGGTGTATTCGCTGGTGATGTGGGCGCTGCTGTGGCGCTATCGCGAGACCTTGCCGAAGCCGGTCCATCTCGAGCCGCGCACGCTGATGGCGAACGCGGGCAAGGTGCTCGCGAGCCCGGTGTTCCAGAGCTGCTTCCTCGCGCAGGGGCTGTGCTACAGCATCCTGCTGGTGTTCAACATCGTCGGGCCGTTCATGGTGCAGATCACGCTGCACAAGCCGCCGACCTTCTTCGGCTATCTCGCGCTCGGGATTGGGCTGATGTATTTCCTCGGCGGGCTGTCGAACCGGATTCACGGGCGCGGGCTGCCGAGCGCCGAGCAGCGGTTGCGCATCGGCGCACGCGTGATGGCGGGCGCGGCGGTCGCGATGCTGGTGCTGGCGCTGACCGTCGGGCTGCGCGTATGGACGCTCGCGACGCCGGTGCTCGTGATGGGCTTCTGCGCGGGCGCGATGTATCCGACGCTGATGGCGAAGGGCAATTCGCTGTTTCCGCATATCGCGGGGCTGACGAGCGCGATCCTCGGGTGCGCGCTGCTGCTCGTGTCGTCCGCGATGATGGGGCTGGCCGGTTTCGTATCGATTCACGTGCTGACGCCGCTCGCGGTGTTCTTCGTCGCGCTGTCGTTCATCGTCGTGTGGATGGTGACGAAGCTGCTGCGCTACCTCACGCAGCAGCAGGCGGCGAGCGTGGCTTGCGGGAGCGGGGAAGCCGCGTAAGCCGGGTCGACGGGGGCGGCAGCGGCACGCCCGCCGCTCACAGCGGGTGTGCCGCGCCCGCCTGCGCCAGCAGCGAAACCGCAACCGGATCCGGCATCCCGTTCGAATCGATCGCGCCGGCCTTGGCCAGCGCGGCGAGGTCGCTGTCGACGCCCGGTTGGCCGACCACGAACGGCGTCGTCAGGAAGGCCGGCGTCGACAGCGTGACCGCATAGCGCTGCTGCAGATTCGTCACCACCGCCGATTGCGCGGCCTGCACCGTGTTCGGGCTGCCCATCACCTGCTGGAAGTGCGCATTCCCCTGGAAATTGCCGATCAGCCCGGCCGTGTTCGTGCCGAGCTGCGCGGCGAGATAGACGAGCATCAGCTCGGTCTCGGGCGTCGTGTTGAAGGTGCCGCCCGCGTAGGCGAGCGAATGCAGGCTCGTGCCGCTCGACGCGACGGTGATCACGCACGGCAGCACGGCGTTGACCGCCACGCGGTAGTTGCCGCCGCCGTCGGTCAGCGTCGTCGCCGAGCCTTGCGCGCAGCTGACCGTCACCGATGCGCTCGCGAGCGCGGAGCCCGTGGCGGCCGTGCCGGACAGCGCGACGGTTTGCGTGTTGGCGTTGTTGAAGCAGACGTCGACGCCGAAGCAGGCGTCGCCGTTGCAGCCGGCAAGCGTCGCGAGGGCCGCGGCGCACAGCGTGCCCAGCGCGGGGCGGAGGAAGCGCGGATGGCGAAGGTTCATGGTCGCGGGCGGATCGGAAGAGTGAGCGCGGCAGGGCAACCGGCGCGCGCCGACGCTTCGGCGCGCTGTTCGTATTCTAGGTCTCCGATCGCGGGGTTGCTGGCCCGTTTGTTCGCCGCGGCCTGCGGCGTGCGGCATGGCCGGCGCCGGTTACGGCTTGCGCGCGGCCGGTTTGGCGAACGCGCCGCGCACCTCGAAGCCGATCGCATCCGCCACGTTGCCGCGCGAGTCTACGAGTTCGAGCCGATGCCGCCCGGGCCACGGCATCCACGCGATGCGGTCGGCGTGGCCGATCACCTTGTCGTCGAGCCGCCACGCGAACCGTGCGGCATGCCCGGAAGATCGCTCGAACCAGATCCGCTGATTCTTCGGTGGAATGTCCGGATCGATCGCGAAGATCGTGCCGTCGGTCGGCGCACCGATCGTCAGCGGCGCGCGCGCGCCGTCCTTGCCCGGCGTGACGGGCGCGGCGAGCCGGATCGTGTCGAGCGCGGTGCCTGCGACGAACCACTCGTTGCGCGACGGCTCGACGTCGCGCTCGAACGTGATGCGGCGTGCTTCGACGCCGGCCGGCGGACGCGGCGCACGGCTCGGCAGGTCGCGGTGCAGGTAGCCGACGACGGCCGACCAAACCGGCGACGCGCCCGTGACCCCCGATACATCCCACATCGGCGAGCCGTCCGCATTGCCGACCCACACGCCGACCGTATAGCGCGACGTGAAGCCGACGGTCCAGTTGTCGCGCATGTCCTTGCTCGTGCCGGTCTTCACCGCCGAGAAGAAGCGCGTCGCGAGCGGATTGTCGAAGCCGAACGTGCGCACGCGCGCGTTGTTGTCGGCGAGGATGTCGGTGACGACGAAGCTGGCCGCTTCGCTGAACACGCGCGTGCCGTTGTCCGCACGCCCCGCTGCCGATGCGCCGGCAGCGGGCGACGGTGCAGGCAGGTCGACGACCTTGCGCGCGACGCCGCCGTTCGCGAGCGCGCGATACGCATTGGTCAGCGACAGCAGCGTGACGTCCGCGCTGCCGAGCGCGAGGCTGAAGCCGTAGTAGTCGCCTTCCTGCGCGAGCGGCAGGCCGAGCGCGGTCAGCGTGCGCGCGAAGCGATGCGGCGTGACGAGCACGAGCGTGCGCACGGCCGGCACGTTCAGCGAGCCGCCGAGCGCGCTGCGCACGCTCACCCAGCCCTTGAAATCCTTGTCGTAGTTCTGCGGAATGTAGAGGCCGCCGCCGGCCGCGAGGTTGATCGGCGCGTCGTCGAGCAGCGACGCGGCCGTCAGCCGCTTCTCGTCGATCGCCTGCGCATAGAGGAACGGCTTGAGTGTCGAGCCGGCCTGGCGCGGCGCGAGCACGGCGTCGACGTCGCGTGCGCTCGACAACGCGCCCGACGAACCGACCCACGCGCGAATCTCGCCGGTCGCGTTGTCGATCACGACGACTGCGCCGTCCTGCACGTTGCGCCGGTGCGCGGGCGCGTTGAGCTCGGTCAGCGCGCGCGTGAGCGTGTCGCGCGCGAAGCGCTGCAGCGGCGCATCGAGCGTCGTGCGCACCTGCGCGCCGGCCGCGGGCCTGACCTCGGCCGCGATGCGGCGCGCGAAGTGCGGGGCGAGGGCGGCGCCGTCCGCCGTCAGGTCGTTACGCACGGCATTGGCCGGGCGCGCGATCACGAGCTGCACGTAGCCGTCGAGCGACGCGCAGGCCTGCTCCGCGTGCATGTCGCGCAGGATCCGGCACGCACGCTCGGCGACCTTCGCGCTCGCCGCGTTGGGCGCGCGCACCAGCGCTGCCGCGATCGCGGCTTCACGTGCGTCGAGGCCGGACGGCGCCTTGCTGAACAGCACCTGCGACAGCGCGGCGAGCCCGACCGTCTCGCCGCGGAACGGCACGAGATTCAGGTAGGCCTCGAGGATCTGGTCCTTGCGCCAGCCGCGTTCGAGCAGCAGCGCGTTCATCGCCTGCGTGGCCTTCTGCGGCAGCGAGCGCTGGCCCGAGCGGCGCGGTTCGTCATTGAGGAGCCCGGCGAGCTGCATCGTCACGGTCGACGCGCCGCGCGTGCGCTGGTTCCACAGGTTGCCCCATGCCGCACCGGCGATCCCGCGCCAGTCGACGCCGCTGTGTTCGTAGAAGCGCTTGTCCTCGGACACGACGATCGCCTCGCGGAACGCGGGCGACACGTCGGCGAGCGACACCCAGTCGCCGCGCCGTTCGGCGAGGTCGACGCGCGTGCGCTGCAGCGGCGTGCCGTCGCGCGCGAGCAGCACCCAGTCGGAACTGCGCCAGTTGCGGCGCACGTCGTCGTAGCCGGGCAGTGCGTGCGCGACGAGCGGCGCGGCCAGCACGACGGCGACGAAAACGCGGCCGGCGAAGCGCGCCGGCCGCGGCAATCCATGATCGATCATCGCGTACCCGTTACTTGCCCGCGTCGGCCGGCTTCACGGTCATCGGCGGGTTCGGCCACAGGCCGTACACGGACGGTGCGTACAACGCCTCGACGCGCGTCGGCGGCAGCCCGAAGGTGCCGACGTTGTTCAGCCGCACCGTGTACTCGACCGAGAGCTTGCCCTTCGGCAGATAGTCGTAATACGCGCGGTAGCCGTCGAAATCGCGTTCGATGAACGCCGGCCATGCGCCGTCCGGGGATTTCTCGCCTTGCGTCGCGGCTTCCGAATCGCGGCCGAGGCCCGATCCGAGGATCGTCGCGCCTGACGGGATCGGATCGTTGACGACGACCCACGTCATGTCGCTCTGCGCGTCGATGTCGAGATGCACGCGCACGACGTCGCCGCGCGTCAGCACGCCCTTGACGGCGGGCGACACGGGCGTGACGGTCTTCGTGATCCGGTAGCCGGCCGCGAACGGCGCGCGCAGCGGCACGGCCGCGAGGCTTTCGACGGTCGCCCACGGGCGGCCCGTGCCGTCCTGCGTGACGGACAGCGTGGCCGGCGCCTGGGCCGCACGCGGCCACGGCATCAGCACGCTGCGCGCGGCGGCGGCGCGGGTCGCGGGAGTGGCCGACGCGGGGCTGTCGGCGGGCGCGGTCGAGGGTGCCTGCGACCACGAAATCGCGCGCTCGTTGCCGCCGAGCGCGACCTTTGTCGTGCCGGCCACGGGCGTGCTCTCGTAGGTGCGCGAGAAGCGCTCGATCGCGAGCTGGCCGAGTGCGTTCGACGTCGTCGTCTGCCATGCGCCCTGGCGTTGCAGCGCGAGCAGGCCGGTCGCCACGCGCGGCATCTCGTCCTTCCACGCCGGGTCGCCCGCGAATTCCAGCGCGAGACGCGCGGCGTTGGTCTCGTTGCTCGTCATCAGCCACCACAGGTCGTCGTCGCGCGCGGTCGAGAACACGAGCTGCGTGCCCTGGTACGTGAGGCGCGCCCGCAGGATCTGCTCGATCTGCGCGCGTTTCGCGTCGCGCTGCGGGATGTCCTTCACGCGCGTGAGGATCGCGTGATAGTCGAGCACCGCCGACGTCGGCCACTGGTTCGGCGCGATCTCGATCGAACCGAGCATGCGGCCCTGGGCTGCACCGTAGCGCGACAGCGCCTCGATCGCGGCAAGCTTGCGCAGGTCGCGATCCTGGCGCGGAGCCCACGCGTTGCGCTCGATGCGGCCGTCGACGAAACGCGCGAGCCCGGCCTCGAGCTGCGTGCGCAGGTCTTCCGGTAGCGCGAAGCGCGGGTCGAGGCGGCCGGCCTCGTCGGCGACCACGAGCAGATACGACGACAGCGTCGGGCTGCCGTAGTGCGCATCGTCGGAGGACGGCGGGAAGTAGTTCGCTAGTCCGTCGCTGTCGAGGTAGACGGGCATGCGCGCCACCAGCGCCTGCCATTGCGCGGCGTCGTGCAGGCCGATCGCGCGCGACGTCTGCTGTTCGAGGCAGCGGTACGGATAGCGCTCGAACCAGCGCCGCACGCCGGGCAGGCCGTCGGCGAGCTTCGACTGCAGCGACACGGCGATGCCGCCGCGCGGCGCGCCCTGCGCGTTGTTGACGGCGCCGGCCGGGGCGGACACGGGCAGCGTCAGCGTGCCGTCGACCTGGGTGAGCGTGGCCTGCTGCACGGTGACCGGCAGCGCGGGCACGACCTTCTGCGCGACGGCCAGCGCGTCGGACGCGCGCTTGCCGCCTTGCTCGGCCGCCTCGATGCGCCAGTTCAGCGCGCCGGCCGCGTCGAGCGCCTGCTCGGGCACGGTGATCGTCCACGCGACCTCGGTCGCCGCATTGGCCGCGAGCGACACGGTTTGCGGCGCGACGTCGAGGCCCGTCACGCGCGGCGTCACGACGACCTGCATCGCGCGGTCGGTCGTGTTGCGCAGCGTGACCTGCGCGCGGAACGCATCGCCTTCGCGCACGAGCGGCGGCAGGCCGGAGATCAGCTGCAGGTCCTGCGTGCTGCGGATCGACGTGCTGCCGGTGCCGAAGCGGTCCGCGCCGACCGCCGCGATCGCGACGATCCGGAAGCGCGTGAGCGCATCGTTCAGCGGCACTTCGACGGTCGCGCTGCCGTTCGCGTCGAGCGTCACGCGCGGATTCCACAACAGCAGCGTGTCGAACAGCTCGCGCGTCGGCGCGCTGCCGCCGCCGCCGCCGGCCGGCACCGCCTTGCGGCCGAAGTGGCGGCGGCCGACGATTTCCATCTGCGCGGTGGCCGTCTCGACGCCGTACGCGCGTCGCTGCAGCATCGCGTCGAGCAGGTCCCAGCTGTTGTTCGGCATCAGCTCGAGCAGCGCCTCGTCGACGGCCGCGACCGCGATCTGCGTGCCGGCCGGCGCGGGCTGCCCGTTCGGCAGCGTGACCTTCACGTGCGCCTGCGCCTTGCCGCGCACCGTGTAGCGCGTCGCGTCGGTCGTCACGGCCACGCCGAGACGATGCACGCCGGTGCCGACCTTGATCTCGCCGAGGCCATAGCGGAACGCGGGCTTCGACAGGTCGACGAACGCGGTCGGCGCTTCATGGTAGCGGCCTTCGCGCCAGAACGCGCGGGCCCATTCGACCGGCGCCTTCCAGCCCCACGTGAAGAACGAGTACCACGGCACTTCGCGAATCCGGCCGCGCAACGCGAGCACCGACACGTAGACGTTCGGCCCCCACGATTCGCCGACCTTCAGGTCGACGGTCGGGTTCTTGCCGTTCAGCTCGACGACGTGCGTTTCCATCACGCCGCCGCGTTCGACCGCGACGAGCGCGCTCGCGTAGCGGAACGGCATGCGCACCTGGAAGCGGGCCGTTTCGCCCGGTTCGTAGGATGTCTTCTCCGGGATCACGTCGATCCGGTCGGTGTTGTCGCCGCCGAACCAGAGTTGGTCCTCGCGCGTGACCCAGACGGACGTCGACGCATTCGACGTGCGGCCGTCGCCGTCCTTCGCGACCGCGATCAACTGGACGTTGCCGGCCTGTTCGAGCGTCGCGTCGCAGGCCATGCGGCCCTTGTCGTCGGTCTTGCCCGAGCACAGCACGCCGAGGTCGCGCGTATCGCTCTGGTTGTCGTAAGCATAGAAGCCGCCGACCATCCGCTTGCGCGACGTCGTCGTGATGTGCGCGACGCCCTTGATCTCGATCGACACCGAGGCACGCGGCTTGCCCTGCAGGTCGACCGCGAGCGCCTGCACCGGCACGCGCTGGCCGACCGACACCCAGCGGCCGGCCTTGATGCCGGCCACCACCGCGGCCGGCCACAGGATCGTGTCGCCGCGGATCGTCTGCACTTCGCCGTTCGGGTCCGCGAACGTCGCCTCGAGCGCGATGCGCTTCGGCGCGTCGACGTCGGGCAGGCCCTTGAGCGTGACGGAACCCGCGCCGTTGCGGTCGAGCGTCAGCGGCAGCTTGTCCGCGATCAGCTTCGTCGCGTCGGGATCGTTGTTCGCGGCGGATGCGCTGTCGCCGTCCTGCGCATCGTCGTTGGCGTTGCCGTCGCTGTGCTCCGGACGATAGGGCGTGAAGCTGAAGTCCTCGAAGCGATCCGCGAACGGCGGCGACGCCCACTTCATCAGCGCCGACACCTGCACGGGCAGGTTCGATGCGCCGCCGCCCGACACGTAGTCGATCTGCACCGCGAGCGGCGCTTCCTTGACCGCGACGAGCGGGCTCTTCTGCGCGTCGCGCGCGCCGATCGTCCCCTTGAGCACCGGCAGGCGGAACGCCTCGACGCGGAAGCTGCCGCCGTAGTAGCTGGCGGTCGGCGCATCGTCCGGGCCGCCTTCGAGCGACACGCTGTATTCGCCGAGCTTCGCCGCGGGCGGCAGCGTGAACTGCGTGTCTGCGCTATGGTCGGCCGACCACGTGAGCGGCAGCTTGTAGGTCTGGTCGGAGCCGAGATGGCGGATCGTCACGCGTGTCGGGTAGTGCGCCGGGAACGCGAGGCTCTGCAGCGTCTCGGTGCGCAGGAAGTGCTTCATCGACACGGTTTCGCCGGCCCGCAGCAGCGTGCGGTCGAACACGGTATGCGCGCGCACGGTCGGCGCGCTGTCGGTGTCGGTCGGCACGTTGAAGCGCCACGATTCGATCCCGCGGTTCCAGTTCGAGCTGACGAACGCCATGTCGCGGCCCGTCTTCGGATCGTCGACGCGTGCCGACACGAAGTAGTCGTCGAAGCGTTCCGACTGGCTGCATGCGTGTTTCGGCTCGAACGGGCGGTCGATCTTCAGCAGGCCTTGCGCATCGGTCTTGCCCGACGCGATTTCGTCGCCATTGCAGTCCGACACGCGGATCTGCGCGTTCGGCACGGGCTTGCCCTTGTCGAGCGTCGTGACCCACACCAGGTTGTTCTCGCGGCCCTGTTTCAGGTGCACGCCGAGATTCGTGACGAGCACGGTGGTGCGCACGTACATGCTCGACGGCTTCGCGAGCAGCGAGCGGCCGAGCGCGGGCGACGCGAGTTCGAGCACGTAGAAGCCGGGCTTGTCGATCGGCACGCCGACGACCTCGAACGGACGCAGCGCCTTCGGGTCGGCCTTCGGCAGCGTCAGCGCCTGCGCACCCGGTTCGCCGGCGAGCAGCGACAGCGAGCGCACGTCGATGCGGCGGTTCTGCGGCGCGGGCATCTTCTCGCCGGCCTCGAGCGGCACGTAGACGGGGTGCTGGCCCTTGCGCCGCAGCAGGCCCGGGACGCGTTCGTCGATCGTGCCGGCCGTCATCGACCAGTTGTCGAAGCGCTCGACGGTGCGCATCCATTGACGGATCGCGGTGTCGTCGTCGACCTGCAGGTTCGAGAATTGCGCGCCGCTCGTGTTGAGGCCCGCGATGCGCAGGTCGGCCTCGACGTTGCGCAGCGTGACGGGCACGAGTGCCGGCGTATCGGGTTCGGCGAAGCGCTCGACGATCCCGAACGTGCCCGACGAGAATTTCGCGAGCGGCGGCATCGGTGCGGTGCGCGTCGCGAGCGGGAACAGGTCGGCGTTCGAGAGCGTGCGCTCGGTCACGTCGCGCAGGCCGGACGGCAGTTCGATCGTCAGGTTCACCTGCGCGGGCAGCGGCGGGTTGAACGTGACGGTCGTCACTTCGTCGCTGTGGTCGTCGGCCGCGAAGGTCGGCGAAAGCGAACCGTCAGGACCGCGCAGCCGGATCGCCTCGGCGTTCTTGCGCGAGATCGGTGCATTGAACGACAGCGTCAGCGGACGCAGCGGCGTGCAGGGCGCCTTCGCGTTCTCGCGCTCGCACGAGAAGCTCGCGGCGAACGGCGCACGCACGGTGAAGTCGAAGCGGCGCTCGGTGTCGTTCGCGATGCCGCTCGGGCTCGCGACGCCCTTGCCGTAGACGAGCTGCATCTTCGCGCTCGCGGGCAGCGCCTGCGCGCACGACAGCGTCAGCACGCGCGCGGCGTCCTTCTTCAGCCCGAAGTGATCGAGCAGCGCGTTGCGCGCATCGTCGTCGGCGGCCGTGACGGGGATGCGGTTGCCGATGCCGGCCGCTTCGCACCAGATGTTCGCGAGCGCGGAGCGCGGCTCGGCCGGGCCGTTCAGCTTCAGTACGAAGACCTGGCGCTCCTCGATCTCGCGCGAGCCGGGGCGCACCGTCACCGGGAACGGGCCGCCGGTTTGAAACGTGAAGCGGCGCGGGCCGCTGAGCGCATTGCCGGCGACCGAACGCAGCGTGTCGTTGAGCGCGACCGAGCAGCGCACGCCCGGCGGCAGGTCGTTCTCGAAATCGTAGACCCACGTCTTGTCGTCGAGCCAGCGGCCCTGGCCGCGTGCGGCGGTGGAATCGTTGCAGGTCATGCGCGCGGGACTCGGAGCGGTTGCCGAACCGAACGCGACCATCGGTTCGTCGAACTTGACGACGCTCTGCCGGACTTCGGTGACCGTGCCTTGCGGCGACACGCTCACGGTGCGTGCCGCGCCCGCATGCAGCGACAGTGCGGCGGCGCCGCCGAGCGCCGCGATGGCGCCGATGCGCCAGAGCAGCCGTGTGGTGTGATGGGTTGAATGCGTGTTGTTGTGCTTGTCGTGCTGCTTCATCGCTCGATGCCCTCGGAGGGAAGCTTTCTGTTTGATTGCACGCGATTCTAACCGACGGGCATGCGAGCGGATGACGGGACGCGGCGTGTCGCCGGGTTGCGACACGCCGGCATCCCGATACGGAATTGTCGCGTCGACGACACAAAGATGCCGCGAAATGTCGATTGTCTCGGATTGCGGAACATTAAATGGACTATAAAAGCATTGTCCAATCCGAATTGAGCGCGTACATTTCAGGGCCGCGCGAAATTTTGAGAAATATCAAGCGTGGTTTTCCCGAATCCGGTGTTCGAGAGAAGGAAACATGCACAACGACAACACCCCCCACTCGCGTCGCGATCGCGACGCAGCCGCATCCGGCATCACGCGGCGTCAATGGCTGCAGGGCGCACTGGCGCTGACGGCGGCGGGCCTCACCGGCTCGCTGGCGTTGCGGGCCCTGGCCGATAATCCCGGCACCGCGCCGCTCGATACGTTCATGACGCTCTCCGAAGCACTGACAGGCAAGAAAGGGCTGAGCCGCGTGCTCGGCGAACGCTTCCTGCAGGCCTTGCAGAAGGGCTCGTTCAAGACCGCCGACGGTCTGTCGCAACTCGCCGGCGCACTCGCGTCCGGTTCGTTGACTCCCGATCAGCAAACGTCCGCGCTGTCGATTCTCGAAGCCTGGTATCTCGGCATCGTCGACAACGTCGTAATTACCTACGAAGAAGCATTAATGTTCAGCGTCGTGTCCGATACGCTCGTGATTCCTTCGTATTGCCCGAATAAACCCGGCTTCTGGGCCGAAAAACCGATCGAGAGGCAAGGCTGATGGCCGATACCGATACGCAAAAGGCCGACGTCGTGGTCGTCGGGTCCGGTGTCGCAGGCGCGATCGTCGCGCACCAGCTCGCGATGGCTGGCAAGTCGGTGATCCTGCTCGAGGCAGGCCCGCGCATGCCGCGCTGGGAAATCGTCGAACGCTTCCGCAACCAGCCCGACAAGACCGACTTCATGGCGCCGTACCCGTCGAGCCCGTGGGCGCCGCATCCGGAATACGGCCCGCCGAACGACTACCTGGTCCTGAAGGGCGAGCACAAGTTCAACTCGCAGTACATCCGCGCGGTGGGCGGCACGACGTGGCACTGGGCCGCGTCGGCGTGGCGCTTCATCCCGAACGACTTCAAGATGAAGACCGTGTACGGTGTCGGCCGCGACTGGCCGATCCAGTACGACGATCTCGAGCATTACTACCAGCGTGCCGAGGAAGAGCTCGGCGTGTGGGGCCCCGGCCCCGAGGAAGACCTGTATTCGCCGCGCAAGCAGCCGTACCCGATGCCGCCGCTGCCGTTGTCGTTCAACGAGCAGACGATCAAGAGCGCGCTCAACGGCCATGACCCGAAGTTCCACGTCGTGACCGAGCCGGTCGCGCGCAACAGCCGCCCGTACGACGGCCGCCCGACTTGTTGCGGGAACAACAACTGCATGCCGATCTGCCCGATCGGCGCGATGTACAACGGCATCGTGCACGTCGAGAAGGCCGAGCAGGCCGGCGCGAAGCTCATCGACAGCGCGGTCGTGTACAAGCTCGAGACGGGCCCGGACAAGCGCATCGTCGCCGCGATCTACAAGGACAAGACGGGCGCCGACCATCGCGTCGAGGGCAAGTACTTCGTGGTGGCCGCGAACGGCATCGAGACGCCGAAGATCCTGCTGATGTCGGCGAACCGCGACTTCCCGAACGGCGTCGCGAACAGCTCCGACATGGTCGGGCGCAACCTGATGGACCACCCGGGCACGGGCGTGTCGTTCTATGCGAGCGAGAAGCTGTGGCCGGGCCGCGGCCCGCAGGAAATGACGTCGCTGATCGGTTTCCGCGACGGCCCGTTCCGCGCGACCGAAGCCGCGAAGAAGATCCATCTGTCGAACATGTCGCGTATCAACCAGGAGACGCAGAAGATCTTCAAGGCCGGCAAGCTGATGAAGGCCGACGAGCTCGACGCGCAGATCCGCGACCGCTCCGCGCGCTACGTGCAGTTCGACTGCTTCCACGAAATCCTGCCGCAGCCCGAGAACCGCATCGTGCCGAGCAAGACGGCCACCGACGCGATCGGCATTCCGCGCCCGGAAATCACGTATGCGATCGACGACTACGTGAAGCGTGGCGCCGTGCATACGCGCGAGGTCTATGCGACGGCGGCGCAGGTGCTGGGCGGCACGGACGTCGTGTTCAACGACGAGTTCGCGCCGAACAACCACATCACGGGCGCGACGATCATGGGCGCGGACGCGCGCGACTCGGTCGTCGACAAGGACTGCCGCACGTTCGACCATCCGAACCTGTTCATCTCGAGCAGCTCGACCATGCCGACCGTCGGTACGGTGAACGTGACGCTGACGATCGCGGCGCTCGCGCTGCGGATGTCGGACACGCTGAAGAAGGAAGTCTGACCGTGCGGAAATCTACTCTCACCTTCCTCCTCGCCGGCTGTCTCGCGCTGCCGGGCCTCGTGCGCGCGGCCGATTCGGCCGACCCCGCGCAGGTCAAGCGCGGCGAATATCTCGCGGTCGCGGGCGACTGCATGGCCTGCCATACCGCGAAGGGCGGCAAGCCGTTCGCCGGCGGCCTCGGGATGCCGGTGCCGAAGCTCGGCAAGATCTACACGAGCAACATCACGCCCGACCCGGATACCGGCATCGGCAACTGGACGTTCGACGACTTCGAGCGCGCGGTGCGCCACGGCGTGTCGAAGAACGGCGACAACCTGTATCCGGCGATGCCGTACGTGTCGTACGCGAAGATCAGCGACGACGACGTGCAGGCGCTCTACGCGTACTTCATGCACGGTGTCGAACCGGTCAAGCAGACGCCGCCGAAGAACGAGATCCCCGCGCTGCTGAGCATGCGCTGGCCGCTGAAGATCTGGAACTGGCTGTTCCTGAAGGACGGCGCATACCAGCCGAAGCCGGCGCAGAGCGCCGAGTGGAACCGCGGTGCGTACCTGGTGCAGGGCCTCGCGCACTGCAGCACGTGCCACACGCCGCGCGGCGTCGCGATGCAGGAGAAGTCGCTCGACGAAACCGGCGGCAGCTTCCTGTCGGGCTCGGTGCTGGCGGGCTGGGACGGCTACAACATCACGTCCGACCCGAACGCGGGGATCGGCGGCTGGACGCAGCAGCAGCTCGTCCAGTACCTGCGTACCGGCAGCGTGCCGGGTGTCGCGCAGGCAGCCGGTCCGATGGCCGAGGCGGTCGAGCACAGCTTCTCGAAGATGACCGACGCCGACATCGGTGCGATCGCGACGTACGTCCGTACGGTGCCGGCCGTCGCCAACGGCGACGCGAAGCAGTCGCGCTCGTCGTGGGGCAAGCCGGCGGAAGACGGCCTGAAGCTGCGCGGCGTCGCACTGGCGTCGTCGGGCATCGATCCGGCGCGGCTGTATCTCGGCAACTGCGCGACGTGCCACCAGATGCAGGGCAAGGGCACGCCGGACGGTTATTACCCGTCGCTGTTCCACAACTCGACGGTGGGCGCGTCGAATCCGGCGAACCTGGTGCAGGTGATCCTGAACGGCGTGCAGCGCAAGGCCGGCAGCGAGGACGTCGGGATGCCCGCGTTCCGCAACGAGCTGTCGGATGCGCAGATCGCCGCGCTGACGAACTACCTGACCGGCCAGTTCGGCAACCCGGCCGCGAAGGTGACCGAGCAGGACGTCGCGAAGGCGCGTTGAGGCCGGGTACGATGCAGTAAAGGCAGGGCAACTCTGACAAGAAGAGGAGGCACAGCACATCGGGCGGGCCCCGATGCCGGTTGTTGCAGAGCGGGGTGGGCGGCTTTGGCGGCCGCCCGCCCTGGTTCGTTGGCAATCCGGTGCGCGCTGTTCGCGTACCGCTTTCGTTGATCACACCATGACACCGAATCAACCGTTTCTCGCGTCCCAGCGCGATGTGCTGCTGCTGTTGTCCCGGATCCTGCTCGTGATCCTGTTCGTGATGTTCGGCTGGAAGAAGATCGTCGACTTCTCCGGCACGATCGCGTTCATGGGAAGCGAGGGCGCGCCGGCGCCGATCATTTCGGCGGCGATCGCCGTCGTGATGGAGCTGTTCGCCGGCATCGCGCTCCTCGTCGGTTTCCAGACGCGGCCGCTCGCATTGCTGCTTGCGCTGTATACGATCGGCACCGGCTTCATCGGCCATCACTACTGGACGATGTCGGGCGGCGAGCAGATCAACAACATGATTCATTTCTACAAGAACATCGCGATCTCGGGCGGCCTGCTCGCGCTTTGCGCGGCGGGCCCCGGGCGTTTTTCGATCGATCGCGGGTAAACGGCAACGCCGGTGCGCGCATGGGGCGTGTGCCGGATGGTCGAGACTTTGAGGGGGCATCATTTTGCGACTCAAACATTTCGCATCGCTGATCGTGGCCGCCGCACCGGCGGCCGCGTTCGCGCAGACGAGCGTGACGCTGTACGGCCGGATCGACGGCGGCGTCGAATACCTGAACCACATCGCGACGCCCAGCGGCAGCTCGACGCGCTGGAGCGCGGAAGGCGGCGACTGGGGCACCAGCATGTTCGGCCTGAAGGGCTTCGAGGATCTCGGCGGCGGGATGTCGACGGTCTTCAACCTGGAAACCGCGTTCCAGGTGATGAACGGCACGACGGGCGGCGGACGCATGTGGTCGCGCCGCGCGTATGTCGGCCTGAAGAGCGACACGTGGGGCCAGCTGCAGGCCGGCCGCAACCTGTTCATCGACAGCGACGGCGTGTGGGAATTCGATCCGTTCGTGCAGCAGGCGTTTTCGTCTGCATCGCTCGTGCGCGGCCGCAACTGGCAGCAGAGCAGCAACAACGTCGAATATCACAGCCCGGTGATAGGCGGCTTCGACGTGCAGGCGCAGTATGCGTTCGGCAACCAGTCGCGCGGCTTCAACTACGGCGCGGCCGACGACTTCGGCCGCTCGGACGGGATCATGATCTCGTATCACTCGCCGATGCTCGACGTGCGCGGCCTCTACGACGAGTTGCGCGACAACAACGGCAAGTTCAGCAACATCTTCACCGCGTCGCGCGAGTATTTCGTCGGCGCGAACGTGAAGGTGTCGAAGTTCAAGATCCAGGGCGCGTATACGCACTACCAGGCGCCGGACAGCCCGGCGGGCGTCGCCGATCGCGCCGATCACTACTGGCTCGGCGCGACCTATACGGCCAATCCGCAGTGGGCGGTGACGGGCGGCGGGTATTACGTGAAAGTCGGCGACGGCGGCGGCGACGCGTCGCACGATCCGTCGGGCCACGCGATCATGTACGTGCTCGGCACGACGTACAACCTGTCGAAGCGCACGTTCCTGTACGGGACGGTCGCGTACGTGCGCAACGGCGGGAATTCGAACTTCTCGCTGCTCGCGTCGCCGCGCGACGCGACGTCGGGCACGAGCCCGATGACGGGCGAGTCGCAGACGGGCGCGTATGTGGGGATGATGCATACGTTCTGAGCGGGGCGGCGCGCACGCAAGGCACGGGTGAGGGTGGCCCGTGCCTTGTTGCGTTTACGGGGGCCGGCGTGCGGCGTGCCGTATGCGTTGCCGGTCAGAACCCGCACGCCTCGGTCGTCGTCAACGTCGCGAACGGCCCGCCGAGCGTCGCATTGTGATGCGCGACGATCCGCTCGGCCGGCAACGCGGGCGTATCCATGCAGGTATGCGCATCGGCGACGAGCACGGCGCGAAAGCCGAGATCGGCGGCCGCGCGGCACGCCGTGTCGATGCAGTACTGCGTCTTCATCCCCGCAATCACGATCTCGCCGATCCCGGCCGCGTGCAGCCACTCGGCAAGCCGCGTGCCCGCGAAACAACTCGGCCGGGTCTTGTCGAACACGATGTCGCGTGCCGTATCGATCGCGAGCGCCGGCAGCAATGCGGCGAGCGGCGCATCGGGCGCGATCGGCGTACCCGCCGGGCCGGTGTGGCGCACGGCGAACACGGGCGCGCCGGCTTCATGTGCGCGGCGAATCAGCCGGTTGACGTTGGCCAGCACGCGTTCGCCGTCATGCGGACGATCGGGGCCATGGAACAACCCGACTTGCATGTCGACGACGAGCAGCGCACGTTTCGGGGATGGGGCTTCGGACATCGCGTTTCTCCTGAGTGGCCGATACGGACGGAGAAACGACGAGACCCCGTCCGGAACCGGCGGGGCCTGTGGAAATCGGTGAAGGGCGCTACGACCTTGCGCGCACTGGCCGCACGGGCCCGCCGAAGGCGGTCGTGCGCGTAGTCGTCGAAAGGGTGAGCGTGGCGTCGTGCATGGAGCGATCATGCACGATGCGCGTTCGCTGCGTCAATGACGTGTCGCACGTCCCGCGCCGCCACCGCTCAATCGAGCGCCTTCCCGGCCTTCTCGTCCATGCAGCGAATCGCGAGCAGCGTGAGCACGCCGCAGCCGATCGCATACCACGCGGGCGCATTCGGATTGCCGGTCGCCGCGATCAGCCACGTGACGAAGAACTGCGCGAAGCCGCCGAAGATCGCGACGCCCACGCTGTACACGAGCGCGCCGCCGGTCGCCCGCACCGCCCGCGGGAACAGCTCGCCGAGCATCGCACCCGTCGCGCCGATGTTGATCGCGTGCACGATCGACAGCGCGGCGATGATCGACAGCAGCGACGCGGCGCCCGGCCAGCGGTTCAGCGCGATGAACGCTGGATAGATCGCGGCCATCAGCACGATGCGCGTCCACCAGACGATCCGGTTGCGGCCGAACACGTCGGACAGGTGCCCGCCGATCGGCGTCACGAGCATCAGGATCGCGCCGGCGACGCAGCCGGCCGTCATCGACAGCCAGGTCGGCAGATGCAGCACCTGCACGCCGTAGATCGCCATGTAGAACACGATGATGTAGTGGATCGACGTGCCGCCGATCGTCACGCCGAGACCGGCGAACACGGCCTTGCCGTGATGGCGCAGCACGTCGGCGAGCGGCAGCGACGCGACGGGTTCGTCGTGCGCGGCGGCCGGCGTGGCGGCCGGCACTTCCTCGACGGTGCGGCGCAGCCAGTAGCCGAGCGGCACGAACAGCGTGCCGATGATGAACGGCACGCGCCAGCCCCAGCTCTCGAGTTGCGCGGCGTTGAGCGTCGACGTCAGCGCGACGCCCGTGAGCGCCCCGGCGAGCGCCGCGAGCCCCTGGCTCGAGAACTGGAACGACGCGTAGAAGCCGCGGCGATGCTGCGGCGCCTGTTCGAGCAGCAGCGTCGTCGACGCGCCGACTTCGCCACCCGATGCAAACCCTTGCAACAGGCGCGCAAGCACGAGCAGCAGCGGCGCGGCGAGGCCGATCTGCGCGAAGGTCGGCGCGATCGCGATCGTCGCGGTGCCGAGCGCCATCAGCAACAGCGTCAGGATCATCGCCTTCTTGCGGCCGGCGCGGTCGGCATACATGCCGATCACGAGGCCGCCGAGCGGGCGTGTGACGAAGCCGACGCCGAAGCTCGCGACCGCGAGCATCAATTGCCCGAACGACGAGTGCACCGGGAAGAACAGCTTGCCGATCAGGATCGCGAAGAAGCTGTAGACCGTGAAGTCGTAGAACTCGAGCGCGTTGCCGACCGCGGCGGCCGCGATCAGGCGGCGTTTCTTCGCGGCGGCGCGGGCATCGGCCGGCGAGCCGGCGAACGGAAGGGCGGACGTTTCCATGAGGTTCCCCTGCTAAGGCGCGGAACTGCGTGATGAAGGGCCGTCAGGCCGCGAGCCAGGCTTCGGCGACGCGGACCCAGTAACTCGCGCCGATCGCGAGGATGTCGTCGTTGAAGTCGTAGCCGGGGTTGTGCACCATGCAGCCGCCCTTGCTGCCGATGCCGTTGCCGATGAACGCATAGCAGCCGGGGCGTGCTTCGAGCATGTAGGCGAAGTCCTCGCTGCCCATCAGCGGCGCGGCTTCGGTTTCCACGCGATCGGCGCCGAGCATCTGGCGGGCGATGTCGGCCGCGAATGCGGTCGGTTCGGGATGGTTCACGAGGACCGGATAGCCGTAGTCGTAGTCGACTTCCGCCGTGATGCCGAAGCTTTCCGCCTGGCCCTTCGCGAGCGCGTCGATCCGGCGTGCGAGCAGCGCGCGCACGTCGGCGTCCAGCGCGCGCACCGACAGCTTCATCACGACGGTTTCCGGAATGATGTTGAAGGTCTCGCCGGCCTGCACGCTGCCGACGGTGATCACGGCCGCATGCTGCGCATCGACCTCGCGCGCGACGATCGTCTGCAGCGCGACCATGATGCTGCCCGCGGCCGACATCGGGTCGCGCGCGAAGTGCGGCATCGCGCCGTGACCGCCGACGCCGCGCAGCGTGATCGTCACGCGGTCGGCCGACGCCATCGCGGCACCGGCGCGGAACGCCATGTCGCCGGCGGCGCGGCCCGGCATGTTGTGGATCGCGAAGATCGCGTCGCACGGGAAGCGCTCGAACAGGCCGTCGTCCATCATCGATTTCGCGCCGCCGAAGTTTTCCTCGGCCGGCTGGAAGATCAGGTTCAGCGTGCCCGAGAACTGGCGCGTGGCGGCGAGGTGGCGCGCCGCGCACAGCAGCATCGCGGTGTGGCCGTCATGACCGCATGCATGCATCTTGTTTGCGTGGCGGCTCGCGTACGGCAGGCCGGTGGCTTCGGCGAGCGGCAGCGCGTCCATGTCGGCGCGCAGGCCGACGGTGCGCGTGCCTTGTCCTTCGCGCAGCACGCCGACGACGCCCGTCTTGCCGATGCCGCGATGCACTTCATAGCCCCACCCCGTGAGCAACTCGGCGACGAGATCGCTGGTCAGCGTTTCCTCGAACGCGAGCTCCGGATGCGCGTGGATGCGGCGGCGCACGTCGATCAGGTCGGGGGCGATCGCGGCGATGCCGGGGATGACGGGGTTCACGGCGTGCAGCATGGTGTCTCCTGTGGAGCAGGTGAGGCAGGTGGGGCCGGTGGGCGTTTGACGCACATATGACGGCCAAGCATATAAATTTCTGTCGGGTACCAGAAGCTGCTAAATTGCTTTGGTGCTCACCACCGGTTGCCGCTCGGGAATACCCTGATCCGCTGCGCGTGGCCGGGCGTCGGGTTTCCACGAATCACGCATGCCGCCATGAAATACCATCAGCTGAAAGCGTTCGTCACCGTCGCGGACGAAGGGAGCATCCGCGCGGCCGCGCGGCGCCTGAACGTGTCGCCGGCGGCGCTGACGAAGGCGGTCAAGGAGCTGGAGATCGCGCTCGGCGTGTCGCTCGTCGTGCGCACCGCGCGCGGCGTGCAACTCACCGCGTTCGGCCAGCAGCTGCAGGTGCGCGCGCGGCTGATCGTCGCCGAGATGCAGCGGGCGCGCGACGACATCGAGCAGGCGCAGGGCGCGATGACGGGCTCGGTCGCGGCGGCGATCACGCCGGCCGCGGCGGTGACGATCCTGCCCGACGCGTTTCGCGCGTTTCGGCGGCGCTTTCCGGTCGCGCGCGTCAATCTGATCGAAGGGTTTCCCGGCGTCGCGCTGCCGCGGCTGCACGACGGCTCGCTCGATTTCGCGGTCGCCGTCGTCGTGCCCGAACTGCTGGCGGCCGAGTTCGACCACGCGGAACTCTATGCGAGCCGATCGCTGATCGTCGCGCGCAAGGGGCATCCGCTCGCATCGGCCACGTCGCTGGCCGATCTCGTCGAGGCCGACTGGCTGATGAATCCGTCGCCGGAAAGCTCGACCCAGGTGCTGTTCAACTCGTTCGTCGCGTACGGGCTGCCGGTGCCGCAGCGGGTCGTCGAATGCCCGAGCTTCGGGCTCGCGCACAGCCTGATGACGGGCTGCGACCTGATCGCGTCGATGCCCGAACAGCTGCTGCAGGGCGAGTGGGCGCGCGACCAGCTCGCGGTGCTGCCGATCCGCGAGCGGCTGCCCGGCGTGTCCGTGCAGGTCGTCACGCGTCGCGACAGCCCGCTCACGCCGGCCGCGTCGATGCTGCTCGACTGCCTGCGCGATTCCGCGCGGCGCAAGGGGCTCCGATGAGTCGGGCAATGCATCGCGTAGTGATCCTGAACATCTGCCGCGCACCGCGGACCATTCCCGCTCGCGGCGCGCTCGCCGCGAGCCGGTATCATAGCGGCCGGCCCGCCGTTCCGGCCGGCTTCCGACAACACGCCATCCGGCATCCAGCAATCAGAGGCATCACATGACCAGTGCAACCCAATTCGACAACGTATCGGTCGTCAAGCGCGCGAACGTCTATTTCGACGGCAAGTGCGTGTCGCATACCGTGCTCTTCCCGGACGGCACGCGCAAGACGCTCGGCGTGATCCTGCCGTGCGCGCTCAACTTCGGCACGGACGCGCCCGAATTGATGGAAGTGCAGGCCGGCAAGTGCCGCGTGAAGCTCGACGGCAGCAGCGAATGGCAAACCTACGGCGCCGGCGAGTCGTTCTCGGTGCCGGGCAAGAGCCGCTTCGACATCGAAGTGCTCGAGACGCTCGACTACGTCTGCAGCTACCTGTAAGCGCATGAGCACCGGCCGCGGCATGCGCGCGCGGCCGATGCGCCCAAACAAAAAGCCCCGCTCGAAGCGGGGCTTGTCGCATGCGGACGGCGCAACGCTGTCCGGCGCGGAGCTTACAGGCAGGCGTTGATGTCGCCCGCGGAAGCGGCGTCGCCACGCATGCCGACCCACGTCTTCGCGCCCGGCTTCGACGCCGGACGAACCATCGCGGCCGCGCCGTTCGGCGGTTGCTGGCCCGGTACGTAGACATCGGTCGCGAGGCCGTTGGCGAGCACGTTCTGCGTGACCACCTGTTGCTGCGACTTGTCGGCCCAGGTCTTTGCGATGCACGCCGACACGTCCTCCGCGGACTTCTGGCTTTGCCCCACGTTCTGCATGGCCGGATCGGCTGCGTGTGCGGAAATTGCCACGGTCAATGCGATGAGCGGTAAGTATTTCACGTTCACGTTTTATCTCCCTCGAGTCGTGATTGATTGAGCGGGATGCGCAGCAGAACTTGAACTGCGTTCTTGTGAGATTGCATCGGACAAATGCGGTTCCGGCGATTCCGAAACAAGTTGTTAACACGCTTGCCAAACGACAATCCGGATGCTGTCCGTTCTGTTGCGATGCGGCATGGGTCGCGCACGGCCCGCGTGGAGGCGGGGACGCGGCGACGACGTCATGCGTCGTGAGGTCGGCTCGCTGCCCTGTGGTGTGGCGGATTGACGGCCGCGGCGCGCTGCATGTATCTGCATGTCGCGCCGCGACGCTTCTTTATTGGATGACGAAGTGGAATGGCTGAAAGGGTGGCCCCGTCGCATGAGCACCATGATGACAAACTTTCGTCCGATGAATTGTCAACCAAGTTTAAACGCCGACGCGGCGGAATGCGAACCGGCGCGCAGGGTGCGCGCCGATCCGGAACGGCGGGGGACGGTGAAGCGCGCGGTACGTATCAGCTGGCCTTGCGCGCACCGGCGTCGCGCAGGTTGACCGGTACGACCGGGCGGAAGCGTTCGCGCTTGTGTTCGTCGTCGAAGTGCTGGAGCGCGGGCTTGATGAGATCGCTGCGCGACACGATGCCGATGATGCGCAGCGATTGCGGATCGTCGACGACCGGCAGGCGTTCGAGGCCGAGCATCGCGAGCCGCGACGCGACTACGCGGCACGTTTCGTGCGCGTGCGCGACGGCCGGCGCACGATCGATGAACGCGTTCGCGAGCGCCGCGCCGGGACCGGCTTGCGCACGCTGCGCGTCGAGCGTCGCGCGATCGACGAGACCGAGCAGGCGTCCGTTCTGCACGACGGGGTACGCACGGTGCGTCTGCTTCGCGCCGAAGTACTGCGACTCGACGGCGTCGAGCGTCGTGGCGCCGTCGATCGCGACGAGCTCGTCGGCCGGCGTCATCACCTCGGCCACGTCATGGCGTTCGAGCGGATCGACGCCGTATTCCCGGTAGATGTGGTAACCGCGGCGCGCGATCTTTTCCGTCATGATCGAACGCTTCATCACGACGGTCGCGAAGCCGTGCGCGACGAGCGTCGCCGCGAGCAGCGGCAGCAGCGCGTTCGCGTCGTGCGTGAGGCCGAACGCGAACACGATCGCGGTCAGCGGCGCACCGAGCGTGGCGCCGAGCGTCGCGGCCATGCAGACGAGCGGCCACAGCGCCGGATCGCCGCCGGGCAGCACCGGCGACAGCACGGTGCCGAGGCCCGCGCCGAGCATCAGCAGCGGGGCGAGTACACCGCCGGACGTGCCGGAGCCGAGCGCGATCACCCACATCACGGCCTTCACGGTCAACAGTGCGAGCGCGATCTTCAGCGCGATGTGCTGGTGCAGCAGGTCGCCGATCACGTCGTAGCCGACGCCGAGCGCGCGCGGCTCGAGCCAGCCGCCGATGCCGATCACGATCGCGCCGAGCGCCGGCCACCACATCCAGTGCACCGGCAGCTTCGCGAAGGTGTCCTCGACGCGGTACAGCGCGGCCGACAGGCCGCACGCGAGCGCGCCCGACAGCAGGCCCGCGACGATGCACGACAGCAGCGCGACGGGCGTCGGCGGCGCCGTGGTCAGCGCAAACAGCGGGTCGACTCCGAAGAACACGGCGCGGGCGAAACCGGCGACCGCGCAGGCGAGCGCGACCGGCAGGAAACTGCGCGGACGCCATTCGAACAGCAGCAGTTCGACCGCGAGCAGCACGGCGGCGACCGGCGTGCCGAACACGGCGGTCATGCCGGCGGCCGCGCCCGCGACGAGCAGCGTCTTGCGCTCGGCGGCGGTCACGTGCACGCATTGCGCGATCAGCGAGCCGAGCGCGCCGCCCGTCATGATGATCGGGCCTTCGGCACCGAACGGTCCGCCGCTGCCGATCACGACACCCGACGACAGCGGCTTGAGGATCGCGACCTTCGGCGACATGCGGCTCTTGCCGAACAGGATCGCCTCGATCGCTTCGGGAATGCCGTGGCCGCGGATCTTCTCCGAACCGAAGCGCGCCATCAGCCCGACGATCAGCCCGCCGATCACCGGCACGACGATCACCCATGCGCCGAGCGTGTGGTGCGCGGGCGAACGGTCGGCGAACGAAAACTGCTGGAAGAAGAACAGGTTCGTGAACAGGTGGATCAGGCTCGACAGCACGAACGCCGCCAGCGTGCCGAGCAAGCCGATCCCGGCAGCGAGCAACGCGATCCTGGGCAGGCGTTCGTTGGTCGAGAAGTCGCGTTTGTGTGGTGCGTTCATCGGCGTGAGGATAGGTCGGTAAAGCCAGGGTCAGTTATTGATCTGCGGAACCTGGAACGTGCCCTTGAGCGATTTCAGTTCCGCGCGATGCATGGCCGCGAGGTGGGCGAGCAGCGTCTCGCCGGCTTCCTCGAGGTGGACCTCGACCTGCCGGCGGTCCGCTTCGCTCGTCTTGCGCTTCACGAGCCCGAGCGCCTCGCAGCGCGTCACCAGCGCAACGACGCCGTGATGCTGCGCCTGCAGGCGTTCCGCGAGTTCGCCGATGGTGGCCCATTCGCGGTGCGGATAGCCCTTGATGTGCAGCAGCAGCAGGTACTGCAGCGGCGTCACGCCTTCGCTTTGCGCGGCGCGTTCGGAGAAGCGCTCGAAACGGCGCATCTGGTAGCGGAACTCGGACAGTTGCTGGAAATCGCTTTTGGTCAGCGCGCGTCGGATATCGGTCATTGCGGTCGGTCGGGCAGCAGTTTCGGTAACGCTAAATATATCACAATATGATATAAGTGGCCGAATTTCGGCGAAATGGATACATTGCGCTATCGTCGGCTCCGTTGAGCGTCCGCGTTACGCGGCTTCGAGCATCTGCGTCTGGCGGTACAGGCCGGTGACGAGATCCGTCTGCGTGATGATGCCGACGAGCCGACGCGATGCGTCGACGACCGGGATGTGGTGATGGCCCGAATGCGTAAACAGCGGCACCAGCGCGGTGATCGACATGGTCTGCGGCACGGATGCGACGTCGCGGGTCATCACGGTCGCGACGCTGGGCGGCCGGCCGCCGAACGATTGCGGCAGCCGCGCGGCCAGCCGCCGCCACAGCGGGACCGGGCGGCGCAACGGGCGCGTGAGGTCGGCGCGCGTGACGATGCCGACCAGGCGATCGCTGCCGTCCACGACGGGCAGCGCCTTCACGCGATGGCGGTCGAGCAGCGTCAGCGCGGCCGTGACCGACGTCGACGGCGCGACTTCGATCGCGTTCGTCGTCATCAGGTCGGCGCACGTGAGCTGGCCGAACGTGCGCGCATAGGCTTGCATCTCGGTTTCGCGCAGCAGCATTTCGAGGTCGTCCGGGTCGACGTCGAGCCATTCGCCGCGGCGCTTCAGCACGGCGTCGAGATCGGCGCGCGTGAAGCCGCCGCGTGCCGGCGCGGCGCTGCCGCCTTGCGGCTTCGCGTCGTGGCGCACGCCGCCGTGCGGATAGCGGTGGCCCGTCAGCGCGTGGTACACGAGCGCGGCCGACAGCAGGATCGCCGATTGCAGTGCGATCGGCTCGACCACGAAGCGGAAGCCGAGCGCGTGGATCGCCGGGCCGCCGAGCACGGCCGTCAGCGCGACCGCGCCCGACGGCGGGTGCACGCAGCGCAGCGCGAACATGCCGCCGATCGCGAGGGCGACCGCGACCGCGGCGGCCGTGATCGGATCGGCGATCCACTGCGCGCAGGCGACGCCGACGGTCGCCGCCACCAGATTGCCGCCGATGATCGACCAGGGCTGCGCGAGCGGACTCGCGGGCACCGCGAACAGCAGCACGGCCGACGCGCCCATCGGCGCGACGAGCAGCGGCACGAGGCCCGGCACGCCGGGCAGCAGCCGCATCGTGACGCCGACCGTCGCGATCCCGACGAGCGCGCCCGCGCACGAGCGCATGCGCTCGCGCCAGCCGAGCGTCATCGGATGGGGAATGAAGCTGTGCAGCCATTGGCGGAAGGTGCGGCGCGACGGGGAGGAGCCTGACGACATGGACGATTGAGCGGTAAACGTGACGATGCGGATGACGCAGCGCGAGGACGTCGAGGATTATATCGCGTCGTGATATAAATTGTCGCGCTGCATCAACGCGTTGCCTGCGCGCGCCGCATCCGTCTTGCAGGATCCTTTCATCGGATGAAAGCCTGGCGGCCCTGCGATCGCGCAAATTTGTCTGCAGCGGCGTACAATTCGGGCCACCGAATTCCCCGATACGCCACAACCACGCACGCGATGCCCGCTCTCCCGCCCGTTCCCCGGCATGGTGATCGCTTGCGCGTGGTTCGCGCGCACGCGCCGATTCCCGTCTGACGCGAGCGCCGCCGACGTTTCCCCACCGACACTCCCCAAGCCAATTCAATGGACATGCTCGAAAACATGCGCCTGTTCGTGCGCGTTGTCGAAGCCGGCAGTTTCACCGCGGTCGCCAAAGAAATCGATGCGACCACCGCGCAGGTGTCGCGCGCGGTGTCGAACCTCGAAGCCCACGTACAGACGCGCCTGCTGCATCGCACGACGCGCCATCTCGGCCTCACCGAAAGCGGCGAGCGCTACTTCGAGCGTGCGAAATCGATCCTCGCCGAATTCGACTACGCGAACGCCGAGGCCCGCAACGCGCTGCTGCGGCCGAGCGGCAAGATGCGGATCCATGCGATGACGGGGCTCGGGCAGAGTCATGTCGTGTCGTCGATCGTGCGCTACCAGGAAGACAACCCGGACGTGTCGGTCGAGTTGACGCTCGCGCAACGGATGCCGAATCTCGTCGAGGAAGGCTATGACGTGTCGATCGTGACCGCGTCGCAGCTGCCCGATTCCGGCTACGTCGCGCAGACCTGCGGCACCAGTTGCAGCGTGCTGGTCGCGTCGCGCGAATATCTCGCGCGGCACGGCACGCCGAAGACGCCCGACGACCTGCCGAACCACGTGTGCCTGCGCCTCGATACGCCGGCATCGCCGGCCAGCGAGTGGCGGCTCGAGCGCGACGACGGCGAGGAGACGGTCTACGAACTGCAGCCGGCACCGTTCCAGGTCAACGTGCCGGATGCGCTGTGCGTCGCGGTGCGGGCGGGGCGCGGCATCGCGTGCGTCGCGCTGTATACGGTGCTCGACGACCTGCGCGCGGGGCGCCTGATCCGCGTGCTGCCCGAGTATCGGTTGCAGACCGTCAGCGTGTACGCGGTCTATGCGACGCGCCGCTATCTCGATGCGAAGATCCGCACCTTCCTCGACCATCTGCGCACGACGCTCACGCCCGCGCTGGAGAACGACCTGCGCGAACTCGACCGGCTTGCGGTCGAGCCGATGCCGGGCAGCCGCCAGCGCGCCTGATGCCGCCGGTCGCACGCCCGGCGGCGCCCGGTATCACGCGTCCGGCGTGACGCGAATCCGTTCGAAGCGGCCGGCGAGCCACGCGTAGGCGGCGATGCCGAGCAGCCCGTGCGCGGCGACGAACCACAGTGCGCCCGCGAACGAGCCCGTGTGCGCGACGAAGTAGCCGATCACGAGCGGCGTGACGATCCCCGCGAGGTTGCCGAGACCGTTGAACACGCCGCCGCTCAGGCCGACCATCCCTTCGGGCGCGGTGTCGGCGAGCACGGCCCAGCCGACCGCCGCGAGCCCCTTGCCGAAGAACGCGATCGTCATCAGCGCGATCACGACGGCATTCGACGACGCGCCGTTCGCGAGCACGAGCAGCGTCGCCAGCGCCATCCCGACGACGAACGGCGTCTTGCGGGCGCGCGACGGATGCACGCCGCGCCGGATCAGCCAGTCCGACAGCACGCCGCCGAGCACGCCGCCCGTGAAGCCGCAGAGCGCCGGCAGCGCGGCCACCCAGCCGGCTTCCATGATCGTCATCCCGCGCCCCTTGATCAGGTAGATCGGGAACCACGTGATGAAGAAGTAGGTGAGCGCGGTGATGCAGTACTGGCCGATGTAGATCGCCCACAGGTTGCGGTGGCGGAACAGCTGCGACGCGTCGCGCCACGACAGGCGCGAGCGCTCGCGGACGCGGTTCGCTTCGAGATCGACGAGCGCACCGTGCGCGCGCAGGTAGTCGCGCTCGGCGTCGCTCACGCGCGGATGGCCGTGCGGCTCGCGATACCACGCGAACCAGAGCGCCGACAGCGCGACACCGAGCATCCCCATCCACAGGAACACGTGTTCCCAACCGAGCGCATGCGTGAGCCACGCCATCGCGGGCGTGAACAGCACGACGGCCATGTACTGCGCGGAGTTGAACAGTGCGGATGCGGTGCCGCGCTCCGCGGTCGGAAACCAGCACGCGACGATCCGCGAATTGGCCGGGAACGCCGGCGATTCGACGAGGCCGAGCATGAAGCGCATCGCGAACAGCGCGAGCGTCGCGGCCGCCCCCTGCACGGCGAACCAGCCGACCGTGCCCTGCAGCATCGTGAAGATCGACCACAGCAGCAGGCTCAGGCCATACACGCGGCGCGCGCCGAAACGGTCGAGCAGCCAGCCGCCCGGGATCTGGCCGAGCGCATAGGCCCACGCGAACGCGGAAAACACGATGCCGAGCTGCACGGGCGTGAGCCCGAGGGCGTGCGCGACGCCGGTTCCGGCGATCGACATCGTCGCGCGGTCCGCATAGTTGACGACGGTGACGGCGAAGATCAGCGCGAGGACCGTGTAACGGACGCGGCCGATCGTGCGCGACGCTGTGGATGAGGCGGGAGAGGTGGAAGAGGCGGCGACGGCTGCGCCGCCGCTGGATCGATTGGGCATGCGAGTCTCCTGGCCTCCGTCGTGCGGAGGCGTTTCATTGGATGTTGTCTTGGTCGGGGAGGGGCGTGCGGCGGTCAGCCTGTAACGCTCGTCGGCGGCCGCTGGCCCGCGAAGCACGCGGCGAGGTTGGCGAGCACGATCCGGCCCATTCGTTCGCGTGTCTCGTGCGTGGCGCTCGCGCGGTGCGGCTGCACGACGACGCGCTCGAGTTCGAGCAGCGCGGCCGGCACGCGCGGTTCGTCGGCGAACACGTCGAGCCCCGCGCCGGCGATCGTGCCGTCGGCGAGCGCGCGCACGAGCGCGGCTTCGTCGACGAGCTTGCCGCGCGCGACGTTGATCAGGAATCCTTTGCTGCCGAGCGCGGCGAGCACGTCGGCGGTCACGAGCACGTTGCCGTGATCGGCGGACGCCGCGAGCACGAGCACGTCGCTGTCGCGCGCGAGCGCGGCGAGGTCGGGCACGTAGCGATAGCCGCTGTCGCGGTGTTCGCGCGGGCCGAAATAGCTGACCGGCATCCGGAACGCCTGCGCGCGCTGCGCGATCGCACGTCCTACGCGGCCAAGGCCGACGATGCCGAGCCGCTTGCCCGTCACCTGCGTCGCGAGCGGCTGCGCCGCCTTGCCCCAGCGGCCGGCGCGCACGATGCGCTCGCCGGCGCCGAGGTCGCGCAGCGTCATCAGGATCAGCCCCAGCGCCATGTCGGCGACGTCGTCGGTCAGCACGTCGGGCGTCGTCGTCACGTGAATGCCGCGTGCGCGGGCGAGCTCGAGATCGACGGCGTCGGTGCCGATACCGTTGATCGCGATGATCTCGAGCGCGCTCAGCCGCGCCATCAACGCGGCCGGCAACCCGTTCGCGCCGCCCGTGACGACGCCGCGGATGCGCGATGCGACGCGATCGAGCAGCGCGTCGGGCTGGTCGGCCGCATACAGCCGATGCACCGCGTAGCGGGCGGACAGTTCGGCGTCGATGGTGTCGGGAAGCGGCTGGGTGAGCAGAAGGTCGATGGTCATGAGGGTCTCGGTCGGCGTGCGCGGCGCGGGCCGCGCATCAGGTGCAACCGAGTATAGGAATCGAATCGATATCGGTCTAACATCAAGACGCTATCAATTGATTCAAGATTTGAATGATTGAACTGAACCAGCTTCGCTGCTTCGTCGCCGTGGCCGAGGAACTGCATTTCGGGCGCGCGGCCAGGCGGCTCTTCATGACGCAGCCGCCGCTCAGCCGGCAGATCCAGTTGCTCGAGCACGCGCTCGGCATCGCGCTGCTCGAACGCAGCAGCCGGCAGGTCAGGCTGACCGCGGCCGGCGAGCGCTTCTTGCGCGACGCACGGCACATCCTCGAGTTTTCCGCGCGGGCCGAACAGGCCGCGCAGCGCGTCGCGCATGGCGGGGCCGGCCGCATCACGCTCGGCTTCACGGCCGTCAGCGCGTACCGGATGATTCCGGCGCTGCTCGCGCATGCGGCGCACGCGCTGCCCGACGTCGACGTCGAACTGCGTGAAATGGTGTCGACGGTGCAGATCGACGCGCTGGCGTCGCGCAATGCTCGATGCGGGCTTCGTTGCGCGCCAGCGCGCGGCGGCGCATCCGCTCGAATACCGGCTCGTGCAACGCGAGCCGATGCTCGTCGCGGTCGCGCAGGGCGCGCCGCTGGCCGCGTACGAGCGGATCGGCCCGGACCAGCTCGACGCCAGCCGTTCATCGCGTATTCGCCGAACGAAGGCAAGTACTTCCACGACATGATCTCGGGGATGTTCGCCGGCGCCGGGCGCTTGCCGAACTACCTGCATTACGTCGGGCAGACGCATACGATCCTCGGCCTGGTGCGTGCCGGGTTGGGTGCGGCGCTGGTGCCGGCGTCGGCGCGCGAGCTGCATGTGGACGGCGTGGTGTTCCGGCCGCTTGCGGACGTCGACGTCGCGGCGGAGCTGTATCTCGCGTGGCGAGCGGACAACGACAATCCGGCGCTGCCGGTGTTCAACGCGATGGTCGAGCAGTTTCTGACGGAAGGGACGGACGGCGGCGTCGTTTAGAGGCAGTCGGACCGAGCGCGGCGAATCGCTGCGTCGGCAACATCCTTACCGTTCCGAAAGCTGGCGCGTCGTGCACGCGTGCGCTCGCGAAAGGCAACGCATCGCGCCGACCGCTTGACGCTGCATGCCGGTCGGCGCAGGATACGTGCGTGCATTTGGAGCGGGGCGCGCTGGCCGCGCGTTCCCGCATCAGCGACGCGCACAAGAACAACGATGAGCCTTCACGCACTCGTACCGGAATCCCGGCGCCGCAGCCACCGGCCCGCCGGAACCACGATCCTCCCGACGCCCGTCGCGTCACGTATCCGTCATCCCGTTTCGTACCGTGCGTCGGTACACTTTCCCGTTCGCGCGCTGGCCGCGCCGATGAACGGTGCCGATCGGCGCCGCCGTGTCGCGCGCCAGCCCGCCGCACCTGAATATCGTATCGTGCATGACGCCTGCACCGGTGTCTCGTGACGCCGCCGCCACGCGTCCACGCATCGTGGCGCCGACCGCCCCGCGCGCGCGGCGCCACTGGAGTCCGAAGCATTTCGATTGAGCATGACGTAGCACACGCACGCAGTTCAGTTCGAGGTTCAAGGAGAGAAACTCATGTCGCAGCTTTCGAATGAAGCAAACGGCAGTTCGGGGAGTGGCAAGGCAAGGCTGATCAAATGGGCGATCATCGTCGCCGGCGTCGCGATCGCGGCACCGGCCGCGCTGTTCATCCTGAAGGGGGTGATCGCGCTGGTCACCGCGGCCGTGATCGGCCTCGGGGCGATCTATTTCGCGCCGGTCGTCGCGATGAAGTTCGCGAACCAGAAGGTGAAGATGATCGTCGAGGAAGCACAGGCGAATCCGATCGAGACGCTGATCAACCAGCTCGCGGAAAAGCGCCACGCGGCGCAGAAATTCGCGGACAGCATCACCGCGTTCCGCACCGAAGTGAAGAACTTCGAGGACAAGACCGAGCTGTTCGAGAAGCAGTATCCGGACGACGCGCCACGCTTTCGCGCGCAGCTCGACACGATGAAGCAGCTGCTCGCGTTCCGCGAAGGCCGCTACAAGCAGGTGCAGGTCGAGCTGAAGAATTTCGCATCGGCGATCGACCGCGCGAAGGCGATGTGGGACATGTCGCAGGCGGCGCAGCACATGAACAAGCTCGCGGGCCGGCAGACGGCCGATACGTTCGAGCAGATCAAGACCGACGTGGCCGTCGATTCGGTGATGCGCTCGGTGAACAAGGCGTTCTCCGAAATGGAGACGTCGCTGCTGGACAACCCCGAGGTCAAGCAGGCGCAACAGCAGGCGGTGATGAACGGCACCCCCGTGCCCGGCCCCGATGCGGCACGGGCCGCCGCATTGCCGTCGAAACAACAATAACTTTCCGCAGGCACGCAACCATGAAAAAACTTCTCGGTGCAGTCGTGTTCCTGGTGGTGCTCGTCGGCGTATGGATCGTCCACCAGGGCGGCCTGTCGACACTGATTCCCGCGCACGACGCGGCGCCTGACGCGGCCTCCGCGCAATCGGCCGGCGCAGGCCAGCCCGCGCAGCCCTCGGGGTCGGGCAACGTGCTGCCGGCCGGCTTCACGCCGCAGGCCGACACGCTGAAATCGATCGCGGAAAACGGCATCGTGCGGGTCTCGGTGCAGAACCCGAGCGAGCCGTTCTTCGGCGAGGACAAGGGCGCGCCGCACGGCTTCAACGTCGAATTCGCGCGGCTGCTGTTCGCCGATCCGTCGTTCTCGCGCGGCGGCAAGCCGATCGTCGTCGATACGCGTCACGAAGTCGACACGTATCCGGGCGTGCCGAAGCAACTGCTCGACACCGATGCGAAGGGCAATCATGTCGTCGACGTCGCGATGGACGGGCTGACGTTCCCGGACAACACGCCGGCGGGCGTCGTCTACTCGGTGCCGTACGTCGACGATTTCGGCTATTCGCTGATCGTGCGGCAAGGCTCCGCGATCCGCTCGGCGGACGATCTGGCCGGCAAGACGGTCGGCATCCTGAAGGGCGACCCGGACGTGCGTGCGTTCGTCACGCGCCAGTATCCGAACGTCCGTTTCGTCGAGATCGACGATTCCGATCCGGCATTCATCGCGAAGAGCCTCGACGGCCGTGCTGTCGACGCGTTCGTCTACGACTATCCGTTCGCGGTCAGCTCGATCAAGGGGACCGACCTGAAGTTCGCGGTGACCAAGCTCGACGGCTCGAACATCGCGTACAAGATCGGCGTGCGCGCCGACGACCAGGACCTGCTGATCTACCTGAACGCCGCGATCGCGAAGCTCAAGCAGTCGCCGCAGTATCTGGACCTGCTGCGCAAGTACTTCGTCAGCGACCAGACGATGACGACCGCGGCCGCGTCCGGCGAGCATACGTACGTGGTGAAGGCCGGCGACACGCTGAACCTGATCGCGGCGAGCAAGCTCGGCAGCGGCCAGCGCTATCGCGAGATCCAGCGCCGCAACAACCTCGCGAACCCGAACCTGATCCTGGCCGGCCAGCATCTGGTGATTCCGGTCCGGTAGCGGCGGTGTGAAGCGAAGAAGGTGAAGCGAAGAAGGTGAAGCGAAGAAGGTGGAGCGAAGAAGGTGGAGCGGAGGAAGGTGAGCGGAGGAAGGTGAGCGGAGGAAGGTGAGCGGAGGAAGGTGAGCGGCGCGCGGGCCCCGGCGGAGAGGATCCGCCGGGGCCCGCGCCGCTTTACATCAGTGCGTGACCGACAGGAACAGGTACGCCGCGAACAGCGACAGATGCACGACGCCGTGCAGCACCGTCGTGCGTCCCTGGCTGAGCGTCAGCGTGCTGACGAGCAGCGTCAGCGACAGCAGCACGGTTTCCATCGCGCCGATGCCGAGCGTGAGCGGCTGGCCGACCCAGATGAACACGGCCGCGACGGTCGGGATCGTGAGCCCGATGCTCGCGAGCGCCGAACCGAGCGCGAGGTTCATGCTGGTCTGCAGGCGATTCGCCCGCGCGGCGGTGACGGCCGCGAGCCCTTCGGGCAGCAGCACCAGCGCGGCGATCACGATGCCGACCGCCGCTTCCGGCGCGCCGAGCTTCATCACCGCATGCTCGACGGCCGGCGACAGCAGCTTCGCGAGCAGCACGACCGCGACGAGGCTCACGAACAGCAGCACGAGGCTGATCAGCGCGGTGCGGCCGCTCGGCGGTGCCGCATGCACTGATTCGTTCGCGCTGTCGTGCTCGGTGAGAAAGTAGTCGCGGTGGCGCACGGTCTGCACGAATACGAATGCGCCGTACAGCACGAGCGACGACACGCCGGCGAACGCAAGCTGCGATTTCGAAAAGAACGGGCCCGGCGCGGCGTTCAGGTAGTTCGGCATCACGAGCGACAGCACCGACAGCGACGCGAGCACCGCGAGCGCCTTGCTCGCGCCGCGTCCCTGGAAATCCTGCTCGCCGTGCTTCCACGCCCCGACCAGCAGGCACAGGCCGACGATGCCGTTGCAGATGATCATCACCGCGGCGAACACGGTATCGCGCGCGAGGCCCGATTTCTCGGGGCCGGCGCCGAGCATCACCGACACGATCAGCGCGACCTCGATGACGGTCACGGCGACTGCCAGCACGAGCGTGCCGAACGGCTCGCCGACGCGGTGCGCGACGACTTCGGCATGGTGGACGGCGGCGAATACGGAGCCGGCGAGGGCGGCGGCGAACACGGCGATGACGAGGCCTTCGGCCGGCACGACGCGCGACAGCGCGAGTACCAGCCACGCGGCAAGCGGGGCCACGAGGGTCCAGCGCGGGAGCTGGTTGGACGAGAGCGGCATGGACGGTTTCCTATGCGAGTGGCGGCGCGCGACGCGCCGTCACGGGTTGACGAAGCCCGGCCGGATGATCCGCCGAACGTGGACGATGATGCTGATGGGCGGCAGCGCGGAGCCGTGCTGCCCTGGATTCGCCGCCGTGAAGCGGCGAGGGGCGCGGGCGGGCCGAAGCCCGTCGCGGGATGAAACGGTTCGATGCGATCGGGTGCCGAGGGCGGGGCGCGGGTACGTCACGACATACGCGGACCGCTGGCGCGATTTCGACCCCGAAAGGATGGCAGGCGGTGGACGGCAGCGGCGTGACACGCGGTTTCCCCCCTGAAATCCGGCGATTTGTCGAATTTTATCAGGCGTTCGGGGGACACCATCTCATAATCGAACGCTTTCATTGACCTTTCGGTTTCAAAAAAGTGCCCCGATCGTTCGATTTTTTGTTCTTGCGCTTTTCGTAACGGTCTCTTGCACGACAAATTCGGGCTCGCCCTGACATAAATCTACCGACCGGTCGGTTTATAATCGCTCGCACTTCCACTTCATGACGGATCGCAAGCGATGGCTGTTTCTTCTGCACATTCGGTGAATTCGGGCGCGCTGGCGCCGTCGGCGGTCGTCGGCGTGATCGGCGCGGGCGCGATGGGCGCGGGCATCGCGCAGGTGGCCGCGGCGGCCGGTCATGCGGTGCTGCTGTACGACCTGAACGAAGCCGCATGCGACAAGGCGCTGGCCGGCATCCGCGCGCAGTTCGCGCGGCTCGCGGAAAAGGGCCGGATGGAACCGGCCCAGGCCGACGCGGCCGGCAGCCGGATTCGCGCGGTGCGCGCGCTGGCCGACTTCACGGGCGCCGCGCTGATCGTCGAGGCGGCGGCCGAGCGGCTCGACGTGAAGCGCGAGATCTTCGCGACGCTCGAACGCCATGTCGACGACAGCTGCGTGCTGGCGACCAACACGTCGTCGATCTCGATCACGTCGATCGCGGCCGGGCTGCGCGCGCCGCAGCGCGTGGCCGGCCTGCATTTCTTCAATCCGGCGCCGCTGATGGCGCTCGTCGAGGTGGTCAGCGGGCTCGCGACCGCACCGGACGTCGCACAGGCCCTCTACGACACGGCCGCCGCGTGGGGCAAGCGGCCGGTGCTGGCGAAGTCGACGCCCGGCTTCATCGTGAATCGCGTCGCGCGGCCGTATTACGCGGAGGCGCTGCGCGTGCTGAACGAGCAGGGCGGCACGCCGGCCTCGATCGATGCGGTGATGCGTGACGCCGGCGGCTTCCGGATGGGGCCGTTCGAGCTGATGGACCTGATCGGCCACGACGTGAACTTCGCGGTGACCGAGTCGGTGTTCCGCGCGTACTTCAACGATCCGCGCTATACGCCGTCGCTGATCCAGCAGGAACTCGTGAACGCGGGCTTCCTCGGGCGCAAGTCGGGGCGCGGCTTCTATTCGTATGCGGACGGCGCGACGCCGCCCGCGCCCGCGTTCGAACCGCCGTGCGATGCGCCGGCCGACGTCGTGCTGTTCGCGCAGGACGGCCCGGCCGCCGCGCTGCATGCCCGCGTTGTCGAACGCATCGCGCTCGCGCGGCAGAACGGCGCGCATGCCGACGAACTGCTCGCCGTGGCCGGCCGCGCGTCGATTGCGCTGACCGACGGCCGCACCGCGACCGTGCGCGCCGCGCAAACCGGCGTGGCCGACCTCGTGCTCGTCGATCTCGCGCGCGATTACGCGCAGACCGGGCTCGTCGCGCTGGCGCGCGCGCTGCAGTGCAGCGACGCGGCCTATGCGGATGCGGTCGGGCTGTTCCAGCAAGCGGGTTTTCGCGTCGTCGGCATCGCCGACGTGCCGGGCATGATCGCGATGCGCACCGTCGCGATGCTCGCGAACGAGGCGGCCGACACGGTGAACCAGGGCGTGTGCTCGCCCGCCGATCTCGATCTCGCGATGGAGAAGGGCGTGAACTACCCGTGCGGCCCGCTCGCGTGGGCCGATGCGATCGGCATCGGCCGCGTGTTTCGCGTGCTGTCGAACCTGGCGGCGAGCTACGGCGAGGACCGCTATCGCGTGTCGCCGCGCATCGCCGCGCTGCACGCGGCCGGCCGCACGTTCCGCTAGCCGCCGGCCCCGTCACCCCGATCACGATAACGACATCACTCCACTGGAGGAGCACCCCGATGACTCACCCGACGCACCCCGCCGCCGCCCTCGAGCCGATCGAGACGGCCAGCCGCGACGAACTGCAGGCGCTGCAGCTCGAGCGCCTCAAGCGGTCGCTGCGCCACGCGTACGACAACGTCCCGCACTATCGCCGCACGTTCGACGCGGCGGGCGTGCATCCGGACGACCTGAAGACGCTCGCCGATCTCGCGAAATTCCCGTTCTCGACCAAGAACGATTTGCGCGACAACTATCCGTTCGGCCTCTTCGCGGTGCCGCGCGAGCAGGTCGTGCGCGTGCATGCGTCGAGCGGCACGACCGGCAAGCCGACCGTGGTCGGCTACACCGCGCGCGACATCGACACGTGGGCGAACGTGACCGCGCGTTCGATCCGCGCGGCCGGCGGCCGCCCGGGCGACACGCTGCACAACGCATTCGGCTACGGGCTCTTCACGGGCGGCCTCGGGATTCACTACGGCGCGGAGCGGCTCGGCTGCATGGTCGTGCCGATGTCGGGCGGGCAGACTGAAAAGCAGGTGCAGCTGATCCGCGATTTCGAGCCGAAGATCATCCTCGTCACGCCGTCATACATGCTGAACCTGATCGACGAGATGGTGCGGCAAGGGATGGACCCGGCCGAGTCGTCGCTGAAGATCGGCATCTTCGGCGCGGAGCCGTGGACGCAGGCGCTGCGCGAGGAAGTGGAGACGCGCGTGGGCATCGACGCGCTCGACATCTACGGGCTGTCGGAAGTGATGGGCCCGGGCGTCGCGTGCGAATGCGTCGAGACGAAGGACGGCCCGGTGATCTGGGAAGACCATTTCTATCCGGAGATCATCGACCCCGTGACCGGCGAAGTGCTGCCGGACGGCAGCGAGGGCGAGCTCGTGTTCACGTCGCTGACGAAGGAGGCGATGCCTGTGATCCGCTACCGCACGCGCGACCTCACCGCGCTGCTGCCGCCGACCGCGCGCACGATGCGCCGGCTCGCGAAGATCACGGGCCGCTCCGACGACATGCTGATCGTGCGCGGCGTGAACGTGTTCCCGAGCCAGATCGAGGAAATCGTCGTCGCGCAGACGAAGCTGTCGGGGCAGTTCCAGATCACGCTTTCGCGCGACGGCCACATGGACCGGCTGGATCTCGCGGTCGAGCTGCGCTCCGAGGCCGTCGCGTGCGTGACCGACGCCGAGCGCGCGGCGATCGCGCGCGAGCTGCAGCACCGGATCAAGACGATGATCGGCGTGTCGGCCGGGGTGACGGTGCTCGCCGCGGGCGGCATTCCCGCGAGCGCGACCGGCAAGGCCCGGCGCGTGATCGACCGCCGGCAGGCCGCCTGAGTCGCCGTTCCCTGTTTCTACCCCGAGGAAACCTGTTCGATGGATGGATTGAAGACCCTGGCCGTTGGCGTCGATGCGCGCGGCATCGCGACTGTCGCGCTGCAGCGCGGCGACGTGCTCAACGCGTTCGACGAGACGATGATCGCCGAGCTGACCGACGCGTTCACGACGCTCGGCCGGCGCGACGACGTGCGCGCGATCGTGCTGCGCTCGGACGGTCGCGCGTTCTGCGCGGGCGCCGACCTGCAGTGGATGCAGCGCGCGAGCGCGAACGACGCGGCCACGAACCTGCGCGACGCCGAGCGGTTCGCCGCGATGATGCGGGCGATCCGGCAGTGCCCGAAGCCGACGGTCGCGCGCGTGCAGGGCCACGCGTTCGGCGGCGGCGTCGGCCTGTGCGCGGCCTGCGACATCGTGATCGCGAGCGATCACGCGCGCTTTTCGGTCAGCGAGGCCCGTTTCGGGATCCTGCCGTCGGTGATCGGCCCGTATCTGGTCGAGGCGGTCGGTCAGCGCCAGGCGCGCCGGCTCGCGCTGACCGCGACGCAACTCGCGGCCGCCGAAGCCGTCGCGATCGGGCTGATCCACCAGGCCGTGCCGCTCGACGCGCTCGACGCCGCACTCGACAAGACGCTCGCCGAGCTGAGCCGCAACGGCCCGAACGCGCTGATGGAGATCAAGCGCTTTTTCGACGCGATCGGCGAGTACCCGCCGTCGGACGAACGCGCGGCGTTCACCGCGCAGACGATCTCCCGCGTGCGGGCGACGCCGGAAGCGAAGGAGGGCTTCGCCGCGTTCTTCGCGAAGCGGCCGCCGGCCTGGGAGCCGGGCGCCGAATAAGGCTGCGGCGCGGCCCGCCGGGCCCGGGGCGCGATTTGCGTCTCGGGCGCGGGCGCTTGCTCTACAATGCGTGACCCCCGGCGCGCCGCCGGCCCAGCCCCGACCGCTTCTTCGCACCCGATGATCGTCAATCGCCTTATCTCCGAGATCCTGTTCGGCTTTACCGGCCTGATCGGCATCATCAATCCGATCGGCATCGCGTTCCTGTTTCTCGAACGCACCGAGGCGCTGACCGAGCACGAGCGCAACCTGCTCGCGAAGAAGGTGGCGTTCAACGCGTTCATCGTGTTGCTGGTCGCGTTCTTCGCCGGCACGCCGGTGCTGCATTTCTTCGGGATCTCGATGGAAGCGCTGCGGATCGGCGGCGGCTTCGCGGTCGCCGTCGCGGGCTGGCAGATGCTGAACGAGCCGGACGGGCCGGCGGGCGGCGGCGATACGCCGATCAAGCCGATCGATGCGAACGCGATCATGACCCGCGCGTTCTTCCCGCTGACCGTGCCGCTGACCGTCGGCCCCGGCTCGATCGCCACCGCGATCGCGCTGAACGCGAACCGCACGCACAAGCTGTCGGAATTCATGCTGTCGAGCATCGTGTCGATCTCGGTGTCGGCGCTCGTCGCGGTCGTGATCTGGCTGACCTACAGCCGTGCCGCGCTGCTCTCCCGCTATCTCGGCACCGAAGGCACCAAGGTCGCGAAGCGCGTGTCGGCATTCCTGCTGCTGTGCATCGGCGTGCAGATCATGCTGACCGGCTTCTCCGAATTCCTGCAGCCGCTCGCCGACCAGATCAAGTAAGCCGTTCGTCGTTCGCGAGTAATCCGTTCGTTCGTCGACGCGGCAACCGGCGCGGCGCCACGCCGCGCATTCTGATCATGGATGCTGCGTGGCGCGTTGGTGTGCGCCGTCGAAGCCTTGCTCGAGTGGGATTGGGCTGCGGTTCCGGCGCGTCGGCGTTCCTGGGCGACCCGGCCGCAGCAGGCCGTCGCGTCGACTACGCGTTTGCGCGCTGCGCGATACCATGCGACGTCTGGCCGATGCAGCGCACGGCGTTCGTACCCGGTGCACCGAACCGGGCCGCGCATCCGGCCGCAACCCCACTTCAATGACGAGGCGAGCGATGGAGTACGTGAAATTCGGGTCGACCGGGATGGACGTGTCGAAGCTGGTGCTGGGCTGCATGACGTTCGGCGAGCCGTCGCGCGGCACCCACCCGTGGACGCTGCCGGAAGCGGAAAGCCGCCCGATCATCCAGCGCGCGATCGAGGCCGGCATCAATTTCTTCGATACCGCGAACATGTATTCGGACGGCACGTCCGAGGAGATCGTCGGCCGTGCGCTGCGCGACTTCGCGAAGCGCGACGACGTCGTGATCGCGACCAAGGTGTTCTACCGGATGCGCCCGGGGCCGAACGGCGCGGGATTGTCGCGCAAGGCGATCATGACGGACATCGACCAGAGCCTGAAGCGGCTCGGCACCGACTACGTCGACCTGTACCAGATCCATCGCTGGGACTACGGCACGCCGATCGAGGAGACGCTCGAGGCGCTGCACGACGTCGTGAAGGCCGGCAAGGCGCGCTACATCGGTGCGTCGTCGATGTTCGCGTGGCAGTTCGCGAAGGCGCTGTATACGTCGAAGCAGAACGGCTGGACCCGCTTCGTCAGCATGCAGAACCACCTGAACCTGCTGTATCGCGAGGAAGAACGGGAAATGCTGCCGCTGTGCGAGGCCGAAGGCATCGCGGTGATTCCGTGGAGCCCGCTCGCGCGCGGCCGGCTGACGCGCAACTGGGACGAGTCGTCCGGCCGGCAGCAGAGCGACGAGGTCGGTCAGCGGATGTACGACGCGACGGCCGGTGCCGATCGCGCGGTCGTCGAGGCCGTCGCGGCGATCGCCGCCGCACGCAACGTGCCGCGTGCGCAGGTCGCGCTCGCATGGGTCGCGCACAAGCGCGGCGTCACCGCGCCGATTGTCGGCATCTCGAAGCCGCATCATCTGGACGATGCGCTCGGCGCGCTGCAACTGAAGCTGACGGACGATGAAATCGCGACGCTCGAAGGCCCTTACGTGCCGCACGCGGTAGCCGGCTTCAACTGAGTTCGACCGCGCGAAAGCGGCGGGATGCCGCCGCCGCGCACGGCGTTCAGCGCGCGGCGGCGAGCATCGGGTAGGTGAACAGCGCGAAGTGGATCACGTTCAGCCCCGCATGCGCGAGCGCGGATGCGAGCAGTCCGCCGCGCCGCCATGCGAGGCCGTAGCCGATGCCGGCCACCGTGCCGAGCACGATCCAGGGCCAGCCGCCGGCCGCGTGCGCGGCGCCGAACAGCCCCGCGCCGATCGCGAGCGCGGCCCACGGCCCCCAGCCGAACCGGCCGAGCACGCGCGTGAGCCCGCCTTGCACGTAGCCGCGGAACAGCGCTTCCTCGGCGAGCGTGACGAGCAGCACATTGTTGACGAGCCACATCCAGCCCGACGCCGGCCATTTCGGCGCCCAGCCGACCATGCCGAACGCGAGCGCGCCGGCCAGGCAGGCCGCCGCCGTCGCGACGGCCGCCACGGCGCCGGTGCGCAGCGCGCGTGCCGGGGCGACGTCCGGCGCCACCCACGGCAGCGCCCACAGCAGCCACAGGCCGACGAGCGGCTTGTCGAAATTCAGGTACATCGTGAACGGCACGGCATCCGGCGTGAAACGCGTCGGCTCGATCACGCGCGGATTGTGGAAGCCGGGAAGCAGGTGCAGGCTCAGCGCGATCGCGAGCGCGGCAAACACGACGTGCGCGACGATCCGCATCGCGAGCGGGCGGCCCGGCGCGACGCCCCAGGCGGCGGCCGCGAGCAGCGCGAGCGGCGCGAGCACGATCGGTTCGAGCTTGCCGAACGCCAGCGCGCCGGCATAGCCGAGCGCGGCAACGGCGATGCTCAGGCCATGCAGCGGGCGCTGCCACGCGAACGCGGCGGCCGCGAACAGTGCGAGCCAGATCGTGGCACACGGGAGAAGCGAGAGAGACATGGGGCGATGCAGGGGGCGAACGAGAGCCGCGCATCATACCCCAGCGGCCGTGACGGCCGCCGGGCCGGCCGCGCGGGGCGGACGGGGCGGGCGCTCAGCGGCCGGCGATCTCGGTGACGCCGTCGCGGGTCGGGATGTCGACGCTATTGCGCTCGCGCATCCGCCGCCGGTACCAGAAGGTCCACAGCAGCAGCGTGCCGAACACCGTGTAGCCCATGATCGGCGACACGACGAGCACGCGCTCGACGGGCCAGGTGACGACCATCCACAGGCGCAGCAGCATCTCCAGCGTCATGCAGGCGCCCCACACGAAGGTCATCAGGCGCAGCATCAGGCGCAGCCCCGGCTGCTCGGCCCAGACCGTCTCGAAACGCGCGGCGCCGCCGGCCATCTCGCGGGCCACCGTCGCGCGCGCGAGATAGAAGATCAGCGGACGATCGCGGAACAACGACAGCAGGAACACGACGCCGATCGTGCCGGACGCGAGCGATTCGCGCATCAGCAGCGTGCGCGCGCTGCCGCCGAGCGCCATGCCGGCGATCGACAGCGCGATGCCGAGCAGCACGACGGCGGCCACCGCATCGATGCGGCGCGAGCGGATGAATTCGACGACGGACCAGACGATGGGCGGAATCGCCGACGCGTACAGCGCGCCGGTTTCGCCGAAGTACGGGTGCGCGACCCGGTATGCGACCCAGGGCAGCAGCAGGTTGACGACGAGTTCGAGGATCAGGCCGGCTCGTGGTTTCACGGAAGCGGGCGCGCGGGTGGCGCGCGGGGCGGTGATGTCGCTTCGAGTATATCGAAGTCCGACCCCGCGCGCCGCACCCGGCGCGGTTGTGCACGCACCGAAAACGGGCGGAAACACGCGGCGACCGGGCGGCGGGGCGCGCCAGGGCTGCCCCGGGACCATTCGGCGCCGCTTCCGGCCGCCGCGCGGCCGTCATCGTCCTGTCAACGGTTCGTCAGGCGGCCGCGGGCTGGACGATGATCTTCACGTTCCGGTCCTTGTGGTTGACCAGCTCCTCGAAGCCGTGCGTGACGATGTCGCCGAGCGTGATCCGGCCGGTGATCAGCGGCTGCACGTCGATGCGGCCGTCCGCGATGAAGCGGATCACGTCCGCGAATTCGCCGTTGTACGCGAGCGAGCCGATCACTTCCTTCTCGGTCGACACGATGTCGAAGAAGTTGAACGAAGTCGGTTCCTCGAAGATGCCGACCATCACCGACTTGCCGGCCTTGCGGATCACGTCGATCGCGAGCTGCGCGGTGGCCGTGTGCCCGATGCACTCGAACGACACGTCGGCGCCGTAGCCGCCCGTCAGCGCCTTGACTTCCGCGACCGCGTCGGACGCCTTCGGATCGATCACGACCGTCGCGCCGACCTCCAGCGCCTTCTGCTTGCGCGCGGCCGACATTTCCAGCGCGATCACGCGTCCGGCGCCCGCGGCCTTCGCGCACATGATCGTGCACAGGCCGATCGTGCCGGCGCCGACCACGACGACGGTCTGGCCGACGATGTTGCCGGCCTTCTTCACCGCATGCAGCCCGACCGCGAGCGGCTCGATCAGCGCGCCGGCCTCCGTCGGGAAGTTGTCGGGCAGCTTGTACAGCAGCTCGGCCGGCACGTTCACGAATTCGGCGAACGCGCCGTTGTTCATCAGCCCGGTGAACGCGAGGTTCTCGCAGATGTTGTACAGCCCGTGCCGGCAATACCAGCAGGTGCCGCAATGCTGGCAGGCGTCGGCCGTCACGCGCTCGCCGACCGCGAAGCCCGTCACGCCCGCGCCGAGCGCCGCGATCTCGCCGCTGAACTCGTGGCCGAGGATGCACTGGCCCTTCAGGCCCGTCAGCGGGTGCGGTGCGTCGACGGGAATGAACACGGGCCCGGCGACGTACTCGTGCAGGTCGGAGCCGCAGATCCCGCACCAGTGCACGCGGATCTGGACCCAGCCGGCCGGCGGATGCGCCGGAACGGGAACCTCTTCGACGCGGATGTCGTGGCGGCCATGCCAGACGGCGGCCTTCATGCTGGGAGCGGGGTTCGATGCCGGTGTACTCACGTTGCTGTCTCCGTCAGGTTGTCGTCGGACGCGCGGCCAAGGACCGGTTCGTCCGTCGCGCGATTGCGCGAGCGACCGACATGCAGGAACGGGGCCAGCTTGAATCGGCGCTCGGGTGGCGAAGGCGTCGGGCGGGCGGTGTGCGATGCAGCAGGCCGCCTTGCGTTGACATCAGCCGGAACCGAGCGAATCACATGCGAAATTTGCTGCGATTGCGACGGGGCGCGGTAGGTGAGACGCCGGGACATTCGTCTCAGCCGTTTGAGACGAAACGCGAGACGCGCGGTTCGGTCGGGGTCGCCATAGCCGTAGCCGCGGTCGTTGCGGTCCATTGTGGCGATCAGCGAAACGCATCGTTGCGCATGTTTCCCCTTTACTTGAAGTTAACTTCAATTTGTATCATCTGCGGCAATGTCCGATCGCCATGCGTGCATGGTGGTTGCACCGGAAGCGGGGGCATGACCGAATCGGTCGTTGCTGCCGTGCGAACGGCCGAGCGCGGCTCGTCTCAATCTTCACGGAATGTCGTCAAGCATGCCAAACGTTATCGAATGCCCCATCTGCGAGTACGTGTCGTACCACATGCTGGTAGCCGACGAGCGGGACGCGATGCCGTTACCGGCAGACGTCAGGATGGCCCGGCCATCGGAGCGTGCCGATCGCGCGCCGACTCCGGAGCCTGTCGCACCGGGCGTTTCACCGTTGCGGCCGCAACTGTTCGTGTCGGTTCTGGAAGCGGGCGACGACGGCTTGCTGGTGCGCTGGAGCGAAAGCGGGCGCTGCCATTACGGCGAGCAACGCTGGCGCTTGCGCGTCGCGTTGCAGGCGGGCCGCTGCGCGATCTCCGGGCAGGCGATCGAGCCGGGCGAACCGGTGTACCGGCCGGTGCGGCGGCCGGTGCCGGTCAACGGCGACGAGATGATCCACCCCGCGTCGGTGCCGCCTGCGGCTGGCGCCGCGTGTCGCGCGGCACCAGCCCGCGGCGAGGCGACGGATCCGGTCGATGCCCCGGGCTGAGCGACCGGTTGCACTCTCGCGTTACTTGAGATCCTTCCGGTACTGGATGAACCCCGCGTTGTTCGCGAGCTTGTCGTACAGCGCGCGGGCGGTCGTGTTGGTTTCGTGCGTGAGCCAGTACACGCGGCTTGCGCCGGCTTCGCGGGCCCGCTCGTACACGGCTTCGATCAGTGCGCCGCCCGCGCCTTGCCCGCGGGCGTCCGCCGCCGTGAACAGGTCCTGCAGATAGCAGTACGGCCCTTCGGTCCAGCACGAGCGGTGATAGATCGCGTGCACGATGCCGACCAGCGTACCCGACGCGTCGAAGGCGCCGAGCGCGAACATCGGTTCGGCGGGATCCATCAGGCGCGCCCATGTCGTCGCGAACACGGCGTCGCTCAGCGCGGTCTCGTAGAAAGTCTGGTAGCCCTGCCACAGCGGGCGCCACGCGGCTTCGTCGGCTGCCACGAGCGGCCGGACCGTGACGCGCGTCGCGTCGTTCGCGCGGCCGGCCGCATCGCGCGCACTCGCCCGCGCGTGGCGGATCGCGACGAGCGTCTCGCGCTGCGTACCGCTGGCGTCGAAGTTCTCCGGCGCGAGCCAGGCTTCGAACGCGGCGCGTACGTCCGGCCATTCGCCGTCGACGATCGAGAACCATGCCGTGTCGCGGTTGCGGCCCTTGTAGATGATCGCCTGCCGGAACGTGCCTTCGTAACGGAAGCCGAGCCGCGCTGCCGCCTTGCGCGACGGTTCGTTGAGGTCGTCGCACTTCCATTCGTAGCGCCGGTAGCCGAGCGTGTCGAACGCGTACTTCATCAGCAGGTACTGCGCTTCGGTCGAAATCGGCGTGCGCTTCAGTAGCGGCGAGAAGGTGACGGAACCGACCTCGATCACGCCGTTGGCCGGGTCGATGCGCATCAGCGCGAGCGTGCCGACGGCGCGGTTCGTCGCGCGGTCGATCACCGTGTAGTGCAGCGGATCGGCGCTGGCCGCCGCGCCGCGCGCGTAGTCGCGGTAGCTCGACTCGTCGGCGTACGGCCCGTGCGCGAGATAGGTCCAGTCGCTGCCGTCCGGCGCCTGCGCGTACGCGGCGTACAGGTCGGCGGCATGGCGGTCGGCGTCGAGCGGTTCGAGGCGGCAGTAGCGGCCCTCGAGCACGATGCGCTCCGGGCGGGGGCGCGCGGACCAGTCGGGAACGGGGTGGCCGATGGGCTGCTGGAAGTCGTTGGTGAGCGTGGACAAGGTCGATCTCGCTTCGGTTGGCGGCCGGCGACATGCCGGCATGCAGACGATCGTAGTCCCGGCGAGGTACCATGAGAAGCGCCAGCCGACAGCAAATTTATGGTGCCACGAAGGTGCTGCCGAGGTGCCACGAACGCGCCACGCCGGTGCCATGCCGGCGCCGCGCTCGACGCGCGATGCCCCGAGGCTTCCACACTGCGATATCCCGATGACGACTGCCTTTCCTTCCGGCGACGCACCGCTGTTGCCGCTCGACGCGCCGCTCGCGCGCACGGCCGGCGCGCCTTCGTTGCAGCGGCAACTGCTGCGCCGCGTGCGCGACGCGATTCTCGGCGGCGCGATGCCGGCCGGCACGCGGCTGCCCGGCACGCGCGCGCTGGCCGAGACGCTCGGCGTGTCGCGCAACACGACGGCGGCCGTCTACGAGCAACTCGTCGCCGAAGGCTTCCTGCAATCCGATCGCCGCGGAACGCGCGTGGTCGGCCTGTCGCGGCCGGCCACGCCGCGCCGGCGGGTCGCACCGGCCGGCGTCGCGCAGCGGCTCGGCCGGATTCGCCCGAGCCTGATCGGCGCCGGCGAGTCGGAAGGCTTCCGGCCGGGCGTGCCCGCGCTGTCGCATTTCCCGGTGGATGCGTGGCGGCATGCGATCGACCGCGCGCTGCGCCGCGCCGGCCGCGACCTGCTCGCGTACGGCGACCCGCTCGGCGAACGCGCGCTGCGCGAGTCGATCGCGCGCCACCTGGCCGTGACGCGCGGCGTGCGCTGCGATCCGGAGCAGATCGTGATCACCGAAGGCGCGCAGGGCGCGATCGCGCTGTGCGCGCAGTTGCTGACGAACCCCGGCGACACGGTCTGGGTCGAGGAGCCCGGCTATCGCGGTGCGCGCACCGCGATGCAGGCGGCCGATCTCGACGTCGTGCCGATGCCGGTCGACGCGGAGGGGCTGCGCGCGGCAGACACGGACTGGCGCGAACGGACGCCCCGGCTCGTCTACACCACGCCGTCGAACCAGTTCCCGACCGGCGCGGTGCTGTCGATCTCGCGCCGGCTCGCGCTGATCGACGCCGCACGCCGGCATCGCGCATGGATCATCGAGGACGATTACGACAGCGAGTTTCGGCATACCGGCGAGCCGATCGGCGCGTTGCACGGGCTCGCGGCCGATTCGCCGGTCGTCTATCTCGGCTCGTTCAGCAAGACGATGTTTCCGGCCTTGCGGATCGGCTTTCTCGTGTTGCCCGACGCGCTGCTCGCCGCAGTGCGGCCAGCGTTGCCGGAGATGCTGCGCGGCGGGACGCGCCACGTGCAGCTCGCGCTCGCCGATTTCATCGAGACGGGGGAGTACGGGCGCCATCTCGGGCGGATGCGACGGCTGTATCGCGACCGGCGGCGCTCGCTGCTCGCCGCGCTGGACGACGCGTTCACCGTGCCGCATCAGGTCGAGGGCGGGCCGTGCGGGCTGCATCTGGCGTTGCGGCTGCCGGCCCGTTTTCGAGACCGCGTGATCGTCGAAGCGGCGCGCACGCACGGGATCGGGCCGTTCCCGCTGTCGGGGTTCTCGATTCACGCGACGTCGCCGGCCAACGGGCTCGTGCTCGGGTTCGGCAATACGTCGGCCGATGCGTTCGCGCCGATGCTGCGGACGCTGTCGACGATCGCGCATCGGGTCGCGGGCGAGTGACCCGGCGCGCGGGTGACGCCGCCCGGGAAGCGGCACGATTGTCGCGCGTCGTTACTTTTTCAGCATGTCGAGCACGGCATCGACCATCGGATGATGCCGGTTCGTATTCCAGACAGCGGCCGCCGTCACGACCATGACCTTTTCCTTCAACGGCCGCACGACGACGTTCTCCGGCGCGAGCTTGCGGGTCGACGCAGGCACCAGCGCCACGCCCTGACCGCAGCCGACGTACGCAATCTGCGACGTCACCGAACGCACCTCGTGAATCACGCGCGGTGTCAGCCCATGCGTGCGGCAGACGGACGTCAACATGTCGAAGTAGACGGGGCTGACCTGTCGCGACGACATGATCAGCGGTTCGTCCATCAACGCGCGCAGCCGCACCCTTGGTATGGCCGCCAGTGGATGCTTCTTCGGCAACGCGACAGCGAGCCGGTCCTCGGCCATCGGCATCGTCGCGATACCGTTCGCTACCTCGCCATCGACGCGTGCAAAGGCGAGATCAAGCTCGCCGGCCTCCAGCGCCGGAATCGCGTCGACGCTGTCGATCTCGTTGACGAACACGGTCAGGTTCGGATGCGCGCGCTTGAGCGCGTCCAGTAGCGGCGGCACCGTGTCGAGCATCGCGGACGTGATCGCGCCGACGTGCAGCACGCCCGACTGGCCGGCCGCTACCTCGCGCACGACACGCTGCAACCGCTCGGCCTGGCCGGCGAATTGTCGGACGGCCGGCAGGATCGCGGCGCCCGCCGGGCTCAGTTGGGTTCCCTGCCGCGAGCGGTAGAACAACTGGATCCTGAGCGACTGCTCCAGTACCTTGATCTGCTCGGTCAACGGCGGTTGCGACATGTTCAGCCGCTTCGCCGCGCGCCCGAAATGCTGCTCCTCGGCGACGGCGAGAAACATCCAGAGTTGCCGAATCAGCCGGTAGTCGATCGTGTTGCTCATGGCGGGTATGCCCGGAGTGAAGCAGCGCGGAAAATGCCGCGGGGGAGGGCGGCGCGGCGCGACATGGTGGTTGCCGGCCGCGCGCGATGTGAGGTTTTTCGTATTCCGGAAATCGTATCACGCAGATATGAAATACGAAATTTACTTGTCACGCTGCCGAAGCGACGATGGCTGCACTTGTCAACGGGAAACAGCATGATGAACCAGCCTTCCTTGCTCGAGCGCCTTGCGTCGCTCGACACCAATACCGTATCCGACGCGCTCGACTTTCTCGGCATGCCTGGCGCAACGGTCGGCCTGCGCCCACTGTGGAACTGCCCGAAGATCGTCGGGCGTGCCAGCACCATTCAGCTCGGTCCGAAAGCCGATGCCAAACCGACCGTGCACCTGATCTCGCCGGTCGTCGACGCGATCGCCACCGACGATCGCGTGCTGGTGATCGCCGGCGGCGCGGACGGAATTTCCTGCTGGGGCGACATTCTCGCGAACGCGGCGACCGCGAAGCGCATTCGCGGCTCGGTGATCGACGGCCTGAGCCGCGACATCGACGGAAGCGAATCGATCGGCTATCCGGTGTACGGACGCGGCATCACGATGATCAGCGCGCGCAACCGCGTGATCCAGATCGATTCCGGCACACCGGTGCAGATGGCCGGTGTGACCGTCCATCAGGACGATTACGTGATCGCCGACCGATGCGGCACGGTGTTCATACCGGCGCGGTGCATCGAGGACGTGCTCGATCTCGGCGAGCGTATCGCGAAGCGACAGGACGGGATGGTCGCCGCCGTGCGTGCCGGCCGCCCGGTCGCGGACGTGATGCACGACAAGGAATTCGAAGCCATCGCGGTGCGCTGACCGCTCATCCTTCTAGCGGAGTTTTGATATGACGAATCCCAACAAGGCTGCGGCGGAAGACCAGGAACTGGTCGCGCTGTTCGAAGGGCTCGATACGCCCGGCGTTTCCGATGCGATGGACAAGCTCGGGCTGCACGGACAGGCGCTCGGCGTCATGCCGTTGGCCAACTACACGAAGGTCGTCGTCGGTCCCGCCTTCACGGTCAAGTACGTGCCCGCGAGCGTGCCGCCCGGCACCGTCGGCGACTTCATCGACGATGTCGCGCAAGGCGACGTGGTCGTGATCGACAACGACGGCCGGACCGACTGCACGGTATGGGGCGACATCATGACCCAGTACGCCGGGCAGCGTGGCATTGCTGGCACCGTGATCGACGGCGTGTGCCGCGACGTGAACAAGGCGCTGGGCGACAACTATCCGCTGTTCACGGCAGGGCGCTTCATGCGGACTGGCAAGGACCGTGTGCAGGTCGAGTCGGTGAATACGACGGTCGCGATCGGCACTGTGCGCGTGGCGGCGCGCGACATCGTCGTCGCGGATGCGAACGGCGCCGTGATCGTGCCCCGCGGTCGAGCGCGCGAAGTCGCACGGGTTGCTCGCCGGATCGAAGAAGTCGAATCGCATATCCGCGAACAGATCGCACAGGGCAAGACGCTTGGCGAAGCGCGAGCGGCGCTGGGCTATCACACACTGCAAAGCAAGGCCTGAACAATGAACCCGACCCAGACTTATGAGCCGGCGCTGCTGGAGCAGGCGCGCAAACTCGGCACCTCCACGTTGTTCGAGGCCTCGGGCCTGTCCACCGGCGCCGTCGATCCGGCGATCCGCACGGTGTGGCCCGGCGCGTCGGTCGCCGGTCCTGCCTTTCCGCTCGAATGTTCGCCGGGCGACAACCTTTCGATTCATATCGCGATGGAGCAGGTGTCGCGCGGCAGCGTGCTCGTCATCTCGACGGGCGGCTTCGTCGCCGGTTACTGGGGCGAGGTGCTGACTGTCGCCGCCGAGGCGGCCGGCGTGGCCGGGCTGGTCATCGACGGTGGCGTGCGCGATATCGCGGCGCTGACCGCACGGCGCTTTCCGGTATTCACGCGCGGCATTTCCATGCGCGGCACGATCAAGGCGAGCGCGCCGTCGGTCGGACAGTCGATCAGCTTCGCGGGAACGCCTGTAGCCGCCGGCGATCTGGTCGTGGCCGACGACGACGGCGTGCTGGTGATACCAGTTGCATATGTCGAGACGACGCTGGCCCAAGGGCAGGCGCGTGCTGACAAGGAAGCGCAAATGATGGACGCATTGCGCGCAGGGCGCAGCACGCTCGAGCTGATGGGTCTGACGAACTGGAGGAACGCTCAATGAGCGCACCGATCGATACGCTGAACCGCTTCCTCGCAGCCGCGCGTCCGTCGGCGACCTACAAGGTGATGGATCGTGTGGCCGCCCGGCGCGCGAGCGGTGCCGCGGTGATTTCGCTGAGCGCCGGCGAGCCGGATTTCGACACGCCGGAACACGTGCGGGAAGCGGGCATCGCCGCGATCCGCGCGGGCCACACGCGCTACACGCAGGTGGCAGGGCTGCGTGCGCTGCGCGAGGCGATTGCCGAGAAGTTCCGGCGCGAGAACAGCGTCGACGTGGACTGGCGCGACACGCTCGTGTGCAGCGGCGGCAAGCAGGTGATCTTCAATGCGCTGGCCGCGACGCTGAACGAGGGCGACGAAGTCATCGTCCCGGCACCGTACTGGGTCAGCTATCCGGAGATCGTGCAGCTGTGCGGCGGTCGCTCCATCACTGTCGCATGCGGCGCGGAAAGCGGCTTCAAGCTCACACCGGACGCGCTGCTGGCGGCGATCACGCCGCGCACGCGATGGCTGATCCTGAACTCGCCGTCGAACCCGACCGGCGCGGTGTATAGCCGTGCGGAGCTGAAGGCGCTCGCCGAGGTGCTGCTCGCGCATCCGCACGTGCTGGTGCTGTCCGACGATATCTACGAGCACCTGATTTTCGATGGCATCGAATTCTTCACGATCGCCCAGGTCGAGCCGCGGCTGCGCGAACGCGTGCTGACGATGAACGGTGTGTCGAAGGCCTATGCGATGACGGGCTGGCGCATCGGTTTCGGTACCGGGCCGCGCTGGCTGATCGATGCGATGGAGAAGTTGCAAGGGCAGCAGACGTCCGGCGCGTCGACGATCTCGCAGCACGCGGCGGTGGCCGCGCTGACGGGGTCGCAGGATTTCATCGCGCATTCCCGCGTCGCGTTCCAGCGACGGCGTGATCTGGTCGTCGAACAACTGAACCAGGCGCCGGGTTTGCGCTGCGATGTTCCGCAGGGCGCGTTCTATGCATTCGCGTCGTGCGAGGGGGTGATCGGCAAGACGACCCGTGCGGGCGTGCAACTGGCGAGCGACGAGGATGTGGTGAATGCGTTGCTCGACGAAGCCGGCGTGGCCACCGTGCACGGGAGCGCTTTCGGGCTCGGCCCGTACATCCGGATCGCTTACGCGCTCGACGACAAGTCGTTGCTGCGTGCGTGCACCGCGATCCAGGATTTCTGCCGGATGCTGACGGCCTGAGCGTCGTTGCCCGGCGTCTGTCATTCCACCCCGGTCGACCCTGTCGCGCCGGGGCGGGCGCTACACCATCCTTACCCGGAATTCGATTAGATGAATGATGAGTTTTCCCAATCGCGCCTGTCCTTCGCCGTCGACAGCACCGACCTGGATGTGTCGGCCATTCATCGCGGCGGCGAGCACGCGCCCGTCGTGTTTCTCCACGGCTTCGGCTCGACCAAGGAGGATTACGCGGACATCGTGCGCCATCGCGAATTCGACGGCCGGCCTTTCGTTGCATACGATGCGCCGGGCTGCGGTGAAACGCATTGCGCGGATCTGTCGAAGATATCGATTCCGTTTCTCGTCGAGACGGCGCTGAACGTGATCGACCGCCTGGGCTTCGATCGATTCCATCTCGTCGGCCATTCGATGGGCGGGCTGACGTCGTTGATGCTCGCACATCTGTATCCGCGGCGCGTGCTGAGCTTCGTCGACATCGAGGGGAACATCGCGCCCGAGGATTGTTTCCTGAGCCGGCAGATCGTCGACCATCCGCGCGACAGCGCCGAGCGGTTCTTCGACGATTTCATCGACCGCACCCGTCGCGCGCCGGCCTACGCGAGCGCGCTGTACTCGGCGAGCCTGCGTCACAAGGTGCGGGCCGAAGCGGTCGGGGCGATCTTCCGCTCGATGGTCGACCTGTCCGACAACGGCGACCTGATGCGCAAATTCCTCGGCCTGCCGTTTCCCCGGATGTTCATGTACGGCGCGCAGAACGCGTCGCTGTCGTACCTGAGCGCGATCGAGGCGCACGGTGTCGTTCTGTCGGAAATCCCGGATTGCGGGCATTTTCCGATGTACTCGAATCCGGTGCTGATGTGGAAGGCGATCGCGAAGTTCCATGCGCGCGTGCGCTGACGCGACGCATTTGGTGGCGGCGCATGTCGTGGAGGCGGTTACCGCACGCGTTCCGCGCGCATGATCCGGTGCGCCGCCGCCAGGCCGAGCACGAGCAGCACCGCGACATACGCGACGACCGCGCTCCACGCACCGTGTTGCCAGAACGAGCCGCCGATCGAGCCCAGCACGCTCGACCCGAGGTAATAGGCCAGCAGGTAGAGCGACGCGGCGTGCCCCTTCGCGGAACCGGCGAGATGCCCGACCCAGCCGCTCGCGACCGCATGGGCGACGAAGAAGCCGATCGTGATCAGCACGATCCCGACGATGATCGCGACGAGCGAATGCGACAGCGTCAGCGCGAGGCCGGCCGCGAACACGAGCATGCCGCTGACGAGGACCGGCGCGCGCCCGAGACGGTCGGCGAGCGCACCGGCGCTCGACGAAGACACCATCCCGAACAGATAGGCACCGAAGATCAGCCCGCAGGCGGTCGCACTCAGGTTGAACGGCGCGGCCGTCAGCCGGAACCCGGCGTAGTTGTAGACGGTCACGAACGCGCCCATCACGAGGAAGCCGATCGCGAACACGTACGGCAGCCGCGCGTGATGCAACTGCGCGTTCCACAGCCGCAGATGGTGACGCAGCGTCAGGTCGGTGCGCTTCACGAAGCGTCGCGACTGCGGCAGCAGCATCACGAATGCGACCGCCGCGACGAGGTCGACCACGCCGATCGTCAGCATCGCGGTGCGCCACGAGAAATACTCTTCGAGCGCGCTCATCCCGATCCGCCCGATCATGCCGCCGAACGCGGTGCCGCCGACGTAGAGTCCCATCGCCAGGCCCAGCCCGTCGGCGGCGATTTCCTCGGCGAGATAGGCCATCGCCACCGCCGGAACGCCGCCGAGCGCGAACCCTTCGAGCGCGCGCCAGAGCAGCAGCAGGTTCCAGTTCGGCGAAATCGCGGCGAGCAGGTTGAACAGCGCGGCCAGCGTCATCGACGCGAACATCAGCCCGCGTCGTCCGACGCGTTCGGACAGCGCGCCCGCGCACAGGATGGAGACCGCCAGCAGCCCGGTCGACAGCGACAGGGACAGCGAGCTCGACGCCGCGCCGATGTTGAACTCGCGTGCGAACGCGGGCAGCAGCGGCTGCACGCAGTACAGCAGCGAGAAGGTGGAAAAGCCGGCGAGGAACAGCGCGAGCGCGATGCGCTTGTAGGCTGCCGAGCGCGGCGACACGCCGATAGGCAGCGCATCCGGCGCGGCGTTCGCGGCGCGATTCGTGGCGGGTGACATTGCGGGAGTGGACATGACAGGTGCCCGATGGGTCAGGGAATGCCCGAATTCTTGCGCACGCTCATGTATATGTCCAATATATGAAATGAACCGTAGCGATACGTTTTGCGACTGGCTTGAAAGCCGCCTCCATCTACCCCGGGATCACATCAACGCATGGAACTTCGGCATCTCCGGTACTTTCTGGCCGTGGCGACCACGTCCAACTTCACGAAGGCCGCGGAAACGCTCGGCATGGGTCAGCCGCCGCTCAGCCAGCAGATCAAGGCGCTCGAGAACGAACTCGGCGTGGCGTTGTTCAAGCGGACCGCGCGCGGCGCCGAACTGACCGTGGCGGGAGAGGTGTTCGCGGAAGAGGCACGGCGCGTGCTCGACGACGCGGAGCGCGCGGCGCGGGCGGCAAGACGGGCGGCGCGCGGGGAGATCGGGCAATTGCGGGTCGGGTTCACCGGGACGGCGGCCTTCAATTCGAAGGTGGCGGACCTGATTCGCCGCTTTCGCGAGGCGTTTCCCGACACGGATCTGACGTTGCAGGAGGCGACCTCCGGCGTGCTGCTCGATGCGCTGGCGGCCGGGCGGCTCGACGTCGCGATCGTGCGTCCGGAGCGCCGCATCGCGGACACGCTGCTGGCAGCGGACTGGGACGAGGAGCCGATGTTCGTCGCGCTGCCGGTCGCGCATCGGCTCGCGCAGCGGCGTCGGATCGATCTGGCGGAGCTGGCCGACGAGGCGTTCGTGCAGGTGCCGCGCGAAGCGGGCAGCGCGCTGTTCGACGACATCGTCGCCGCGTGCAATGCCGCCGGCTTCCAGCCGCGCATGGCGCAGCCCGCGCCGCAAATCGCTTCGGCGGTGACGCTCGTCGCGGCCGGGCTCGGCGTGTCGATCGTGCCGAAGGCGATCACGCAGGTGCAGGTCGCGGGCGTCGTGTATCGGCCGGTCGCGGGCAACGGCCTGCGCGCGAGGCTCGCGATTGCGTCGCGGCGCGACGATCCGTCGGCGGTGGTGCGCAATTTTCTGGCGCTGGCCTGGTAGCGCGGGACGCATTGCGTCGCGCCTCGCCGCCGCGTCGGGGGAATGTTCCGATTGACGAACCGCGAACTTTGTCCGGAACGAACGCTGTCGCGGTTCCGCCGCTGCCCGATCACCCGGCATGCGGGTTTCGATTCGTATGTTCCGGAGGTGGCGTGGACTATAAATGGAGGGGTGTACCGGTGCTTGTCGGGCGTCCGCGCGTCTCGCGCGGGTCGGCGCTGCGACTGCCCGGGGGAGGTGCACTGTGGTTCGCCAGACGCTTGCTCGCGCCGTGCTTCGCACCGCGTTGATCGGGGGCGTATTCGCCCTGGTTTTGGCGGCGCCGCCGGCCGCTGCCGGGACCGTCGCGCCGCCCGCCACGCCACCGGTGATGAAGAACAGGCCCGCCGCACGGTCTTACTCGATGCCGGTCGACTTCTCGGCGATCGTCGACCGCTACGGCCCGGCGATCGTGACCGTCATGACCGCGGCGACCGACCAGCAGGCCGGCGGGCCGTCCTTCGTGTACCTCGATCCCGACGATCCGCTTGCCGCGTTCTTCCGCCGCGGCGCGCCGCTGCCGCCCGCGCAAGGCGCGCAGGCGCCTGCGCCTGATTCGTCGCCGCGCGCGATCGCGGGCATCGGTTCGGGCTTCATCGTCGGGGCCGACGGGGTGATCCTGACTTCCGCGCATGTCGTCGCCGATGCGACCGACGTGACGGTGCGACTGGCCGATCGTCGAGAGTTGAAGGCGACGGTGGTGACCGTCGATCCGCAGAGCGACGTCGCCGTGCTGCACATCGACGCGACAAAGCTGCCGGTCGTGCATATCGGCGATTCGTCGCGGGTGCGTGCCGGCGAACCGGTGATGACGATCGGCGCGCCGGACGGCTCGGGCAACACGGTCACGGCCGGCATCGTCAGCGCGACGTCGCATGCGCTGCCGGACGGCAGCGCGTTTCCGTTCTTCCAGACCGATATCGCGGTGAACCCCGACAACTCGGGCGGCCCCGTGTTCAATCGCGCGGGCGACGTGATCGGCATCGCGGTGCAGGTCTATACGGACGCCGACCGCTATGCGAGCACGACATTCGCGATTCCGATCGCGCTCGCCATCAAGGTGCGTGCGCAGGTGCAGGCGCAGATGCGGGCCAATGCGCAGGCGGCGCAGCGCACGTCGTCCGGCAATGCGCTGGGCGTCGACGTGCAGGATGTCGGCGTCGGGCTGGCCGCGGCGTTCGGCCTGCCGCGTCCGGCGGGCGCGCTCGTCAACGGCGTCGATGCCGGTTCGCCCGCCGCCGCGGCCGGCGTGAAGCCCGGTGACGTGATCGTGAAGTTCGGCGGCAAGCCGATCGGACGGTCGGCCGAGCTGAACGACCTGGCCGCCGCGTTGCCGCCCGGTGGAAAGGCGCCGCTGCGGCTGATCCGCAACCGCACGCCGATGATGCTGACGGTCACGGGAGCGGGAGCGGGGGCCGGCGACGCGATCGACAACGCGGCCGCGACGGGCAGCAGTGCGGGCAGCGCGGGCACGGTCGGCGCGGCCGGTGCCGCCGGCGTGGCGATGGCCGCCGCGCGGCCGGCAGACTCCGGCGATCGGCTCGGGCTGACGATGCATCCGCTGAGCGACGCCGAACGGCGTTCGACCGGGCTCGCGGTCGGGATGATGGTGGATGCGGTGCACGGGCCGGCCGCGAATGCGGGCATCCGGCCCGGCGACGTCGTGCTCGAACTCAACGACACGCTGCTCGAAACGCCGGACGACGTGCAGGCGCTCGAAGCGAAAGGCGGCGTGATCGCCGTGCTGATTCAGCGCGAGAACGCACGCAAGTTCGTGTCGGTGCGGGCGCGCTAGGGTGTCGACGGGGGCGCGGGCAAGAGCGGCGGCGCTCCGTCGATTCGTCATGTAGACGATGCAGCGCATGCGACGGCTTGACCGGAAACGGCGAACAGGTTGCGACGCGCTTCATGGGCGCCCCTGATCGCGACGACGCGCAACGCGTGGCACCGGAATCGAGCGCACGTCGGCCGATGTACGTTGCACTCACGCCATGCCAGCAGTCGCATCGTTACGCATGCGATATTCAGTCGGCGTTGTCGACAGGTATTTCCGGAACAGCCTCGCCAGTTGGGCGCCACTGTTGATGCCGCAGCGACGCGCGACCTTGTCGACCGGCAAGCTCGATTCCACCAGCATCCTGCAGCTCATGTTCAAGCGCGCGCGTTGCAGGTAGTCGGATGGCGTCATGCCGATCTCGCTCTTGAACCTTCTCAGGAAGTTGCGCTCGCTCATGGCCGCGACTTGCGCCGCGGCATCGATCGAGACGGGCCGGTCGACGTTCGCCTCCAGCCAGCGCGCGGATGCCGTGATCTGCTCGCTCACACGTGGCGCGTTGCTCGCCGCAACGAACGCATCCGACGGTGCAGGCGCCGGCATCGCCAGAGACCCGGACACTTGCCGCGCGAGCTCGCCGCCCAAATCGTCTTCGACCACGCGCAACGCAATGCGAATGGCATCAGGCTCGCCGCCCGGCGATCTGGCGGCATGCATGTCGGGCGTGTCGTTGGCGGCACGAAATCCGCTCGGAAGACCGGCCGCATCCAGGAGAAGTTTTCCGTTTGCGATCGGATGAACGGTTTCGCATAGCTGATGCTGGCGGCGCAGCCAATCAATCAGCCGCTTGTCGCGACAGGCCGGATCAGCAGCCGCTCCACCGGCGACGAACATGATCTGCTTGCCTTCCACGCGCCGCCGCGAATCGATGCTTTCCGTCCAGACGAAGACCGATGAAGAGGCGGCAATTCTGCCGCCGGCAGCGGACACCAGCGATACGTCATAGCGCGCCTCGCCGGACGGACGAGCTGTCGTCAGCGCACTTGCTTTATGAAAAATCTCGATGATCGCCGCGACGTCGTGCAGTGCAAATCCGTTGGACAGCACAATGTCGACTCGCGTCGGCGCCCCTGCGGTGGGCATCCGCGAGCGAGACATGGTGGAGTGCTCCGATTCCATCGGTGATTCCCCAAGGATGTTGTTGACCGGCAGCGGCCCGCTTCGGGCTCTGCAACTCGAAGCCGTTGACGCATGCCTTACAGGCGGCCTTCGACAACTATCGCGTGGCCGGATTCGACAGCCTGTGGCCGCCTGAAACAGGCAAGCACCCGCGGACATGCGGCCCCGAGAATTCTAGAAAGGGCGGTCGGGTCGGCTTGACACTCCGTCTCAAAAAATCGGAACTTCTATCGGATGCGCGGGGCCCGGTCGAATTGCCGAAAGCACGAGCGATCAGGCTCGCCTTCGCGCAGGTGGTGAAATCGCGATTCGCAAACGATTGCGTGATGCTGAAGAAGCGGGAGGGGACGCGCCGTGTGCTACGGCAAAGCACGTACTGGTATGCTTCCCATGCTGCACTAGCGCGTTCCGGGCGAGCGATTGGATCGATATGGCGTTCAGGAGTGCTGGGCAGATCAAAGCCGGACGAAAATCAGCGAAGAGCGCCGCATTGAACGACGACCCACTACACACTGCGATACCGCCAGGCCGCCTGTTGTTGCCGCCGGAGCGGCCGGTGCTCGCGCCCGGCATCGTGCACAGCAGTTTCAGCGTTCACGGCGACGCCCGTCGAAGCTTGCTGGCCTGGCAAGAGCGTATGAGTCCCGTCTACGACATATTGCCGTCGTCGAAGCAAGCCGAGGATACGTTCGATGCATCGATGTCCCGTTACACGATCGAGAATCTGAGCATCTTCGACTTTCGCACGGGGCCGAACCTGGCCGTGCGATCGTTGGGTCGGGTTTCGACCGAGAGCGTGCGGGACGTCTCGTTCAGCATATATCTTGAAGGGTCGCCGGGGCAGTTCCTGGGCGGCAAACCACGGTCCGACGCGCCGCACGTGCCGCACGTGCCAAGTATCCTCGCCCTGGACATGGATCAGCCGTGCACGATCCGGAGTTTTCATAGCCGGATACTTCTCCTGTTTGTGCCACGCGCACTGGTGGAAAAGTCATTCCCCGATGCGGCCTCGCTGCATGGCCGCTGGATTCACGCCACCGATCCGCTGACGCGCATGCTGATCGAGCATGTGGTGGCGCTCAATAAGACCATCGTCGGACTGAGCAAGGATGAAGCGCATCGGTCCTTGCTCACGGCGGTAGAGTTGATCGTTGCAGCCTTCTGCCGCCAGGCGGGTCTTGCCGGCAATGCCCGCGCGGCGGTCCGCGCTGCTGTATACGGGCAAGTGCGGCGGCACGTCGAGGCAAATCTGCATGATCCGAATCTGTCGCCCGACAGCGTGTTGGCGTCGCTTAATCTCTCACGCGCCAGCGTGTACCGCATATTCGAGCATGAAGGGGGCTTGGCCGCTTATATCCGCAACCGCAGGCTGCGAATGGCGGCCGATGAACTGGTGCGCTTTCCCCATGTGGAGGTACAGGACGTTGCCTCGGGGTTGGGCTTCAATGATGCGTCAAGCTTTACACGTGCATTCCGTCGCGCCTTCGACATCTCGCCACGGGAATTGCACGAGTACGCGCCGTTGTTCCAGCATGGGGATACAAAACGGGAGCGCTTCACGAAGAGGCAGGGTTGAACGGATTGGCTCGTCGACTGCGACGAACCTGGGTGGCAGCCGTGTTTCGATAGCTGCTCGAAGGCGGTGCCCCCGACCTGCACTCAGGGTGTTCAGAACCTGGTGAATGCTCAACCCGACGGATGGGCGCCGCGGCGACATGCTACGATCAATGCGATCCGACTTTCATCCCGACGCACCATGACGACAATGTATGAATTGCTCGGTGTGCGCGAGAACGCCACCGACGAGGAAATCAAGCGCGGCTACCGGAAAGCAGCGATGAAAGCGCATCCCGACCGCAACGTCGGGTGCGAAGCGGACGCGCATGCGCGATTTCAGGAGATCAAGGAAGCATACGCGATTCTCTCGGACCCGAAGCTGCGCCGCGTCTATGACACCGTTTACGCAGAGGAAATGCTCCGTCATGCACGGCTTCGCGAAGAAGAGGAACGCCTGAAGGCAGAGCGCGAAGCGGAATATGCGCGGTTCGTGGCATTGGCGATGCGCTTCGCCGAGCAAGGGCACAATCGCGACGTCGTCTTCGGTGTTCTGCTCGGCCGTGATTGCGATGTTCAACTCGCCGAGCGCATTGCCGGCAGCGTGGTCGAGCTGCATGCGTCTCGCCAGCCGGACGCATCGCGGGACGGGCAGCGTGATGAGCAGATGCCGCAATGCGACGAGGGGGCGACACAGGAGGCATCGGAGCAGGCGCCAAAGAGCGACGCACGAAGGAGTGACGAACACGCGCATACGGACTTTTTCAGCGCTCTGTGGCACGGCGTGTTCGGGCTGCGCCAGTGAGTGCTGGTGGGGGACCGGGCTTGCGAATGCGGAACTCGACCGCGATCGGTGGCATCTTCGGGGGAGGTTCTTCGAGCGACTGCTTCATGAATTGACGGCTAATTGGGCAGTATTCGGCTGCGGATTCAACCCGTCGATGCAACGAATTGATGAAATTTCTCGATCGGTGTATCGAAGTCTAGTGTCTTTCGCGGACGTTCATTGAGCCGCCTGGCTACAGCGTTGAGCTTTCGCAGACGCTTCGCGACTGCGTAGCCAACCAATCCGATTGATTGACAAGCGTTCATAACCGCCGCGAGTTTCGGTCGGTCGTTGGGCCATGGATGCCCGGATCGTAGACGATCAATGCTTTGCCGATCAACGATGCATGATTAACTGACGCGGCGTCTGGATTGATTCGAACATGGGATGTCGGAGATGTATAGAAAATTGGTATGCGTGCTTGCCATAGGCCTGATTGTGACGCAGGGTTGTTTTGCCCTGACGGTTGACGAACTGATGCGCGGTCTGGATCAAGCACTTGGCGACAAAGCATCTTCTACTACCCAACTCGCCGCCTACGTCACCGGCTACGTTCATGGAAGCGCAGAGTACGGGCGGACACTGGGGCTCGTCTGTGACGAATCTGGGCTGCGTTCAACGAACGACGAGCTGCGAGCGGTCCGAATCTATGTGGGCGCTAATCCAGACCAATGGCGTGACGGTGCACAAATATTGATTAATCGTGCGCTCATGTCACCCCGGTGCCGCCATTGATCGGTGCCTGCCGTACCTGACGGGCATCGGCCAGGAAGGGACATTCGGCGTCAGATCCGATGGTTGGGGTGCGTCGTTCAGAAACATTTCTTGACGTCTTGCCGCCGTCGCAGTCCGGCCAAGATCGGCCGTTCGCCTTTGCCGCCGTGTTGTCATTCGAGCGACGGCTCTGCTATCTGTTGACCGACATTTTCCGAACGTTGGATCGGCGCGCGCAGCTCGCTTCGCGTTGCAGCGGTAGAACCCTAAAAAAATGTAACCTTTTCGTCGCCGTAGCGGCATTGACGGTGATTGCGAAGGCGTCTCTTGTGCTAGGAAAACCGGGAACTCGGAGTCGTTATCGCGGAAACTCTGGCCGTCCATCTTCGCTGCACGGACGATCGGGTGACAAATGCATAACGCGCCGTAGCGGCAGGCATGGACAGGTAGCTTCTAATGTGGAGTGGCGCGGTCTCCAAATGCCTTGTGTAGCGCTTCTTGAAACTTTTCAGCGATTTTCGCGAATCCCTTGTGCGTAGGATGCAACTCGTTAGCCCAGTCTTCGTTATCAGGATTCAACGCCGATTGCGTTCTCACAACTATCACGTTCTCGGCAATGGTCGGAAGTTCGCCGAGCATCGTTGCGAATTTACAGAGGATCGTGGAGACGATGCTACGTCCCGCCGTGAAAAATCTAGGGTCCACCTCGAAAGTGGTCCACCCTCGATCGGCGAATGACGGATGTAGCCATGGTCCAACGAGTCCGTCGCAGATGGAAGCGTTCGTCGGCGTGGCGAAATCATATTGATGGAAGAAAAGGTAGGAGCTTCGAGCGTACTGATTACGTATATCGATTAAATCCAGATATGCCCGCTTCACTATGTCCATGATATCTTGCAGCGCGTCAGTATTGACAGCGTTCGCTGGGTCATGGCCGACGGATGCAGCATCTTTCAACCAGAACCGGAATGCATCGCCGACTAGGTCATTGCCACCGCCAGAGAAAAGGATCGCATCGAACGGCGCGAGCGCTGGATCTTTGAGCGTCGCTATCAACCTATCGCGCTTGGAGGCTCCGAGTAACGTAGTCGTAGCATCGCCATAATGCGCAAGCTTCAATGGTTTTGGGTGAAGGTTCATCAGCCCCGTCAGCGACACGATTACGTCCGTGGGAAGATGGCCGAGCGACGGCACCGGATAGTCGAACCATGAATCACCAACTGCCAGTAGATTCAGTGGCTGTACAAGCGCGCCAGCGAAGTTCTTTCGAGCGTCATCCAACTGACGTTTGTGCTCCACTCGACGCGCCTCGATGTCTGATTGAATCTGTTGCTGCAATTGACGATAGGCGTCTAACGTATCGCGAGCCATGTGCTACTCCCGGGAACAGACGATCTGAATGACGATTTAGGATGTATGTACCGCCGAATTGAGAATAGGCGAGAAGCAGGTTAAGTCAATTCGTAGTGAAATAGCACGTCAAAGCCGCATGGACATTCATACCTTCATCTAGGAGAACCACCAAGTCTGCCGGCATGGCAGCTCTCTCGAGATCGTCGGCGTTTGACCTTTCGATTCACAACGCTGCTCAATGTAGAGCGGCGGTCCGAGCAATGACCGCATCGCTCTTACAATCGCCGTTCATCATCCATGCGGCACAATGTCAGAAACGGGTCGAGTTCTGCCGACCGTGTCGGGCGGTAGCCGGCCAAGAGCGGCCAATCACAATTCGCTCGCAAAGTCCGCTTACCAGTGGGGAGCCGCCCTCTACGCGGCGACGGCGAACAGCGGGTCGTCGGCCTAGACTTCGGTTCACAACCTTGCGTTCGCGCCTCCCGTCGGCTCGGTTATGCTCTAGCGGATACCTTGTTCGCGGACGGCGAGATACCCGAGCGCCGTCACGCGACGCTGGCAGGAGTACGGGCGAATGAATAACAACACGCAATCGGAACTCGCGTCAGACGCGCCGCATGATCGTACGCGCCGCAAGCTGTTGCAGGCGGGCATAGCCGGCGCCGGCGCCGCTACACTGCGCCCCTGGCTGTCGTGGGCTGCACCATCAGGCGTCGTCGTCAACGACGTGACGCTCCTCAACCCGATCTGGGTGGATCGTTTGCTCACCCCGCGTACGACGGACGAGATCCGGATGGCGCTCGCCACATGGACTGGCCCGGTCTGCATTGGCGGCGGCCGTTACAGCATGGGGGGACAGATTGCCACTGAACATAGCCTGCACCTTGATATGCGCCAGTTCAATCGAGTGCTTGATTACTCGCCTAAGGACAAGGTTGTGCGTGTGCAAAGCGGGATACGTTGGCGCGACCTACAGTCGGTCATCGACCCGCACGACCTCTCAGTGAAAATCATGCAGAGCTACGCCAACTTCACAGTGGGCGGGGCGCTGTCGGTCAACGCGCATGGGCGCTACGTTGGTGCGGGCCCGGTTATCAACTCCGTGCGCGCACTGCAAATTGTGCTCGCTGATGGCTCGGTGGTGGAGGCGTCCCGCAACACCAACGCCGACTTGTTCCACGCGTCCATTGGTGGCTATGGCGCGCTCGGGATTATCACCGAGGCCGAGTTTGACCTCGCGCCGAATGTCACCATGGAACGCCAGGTACACCGCATGCAGGTTGCCGACTACCCCAAATTCTTCGATGACCACGTACGCGGGAACGAACTGGCCGTCTTGCACAACGCTGATCTGGCGCCACCCGACTTCGAGCAAGCCACGTCCGTTACCTGGCTCACCACCGGAAAAGCCCTGACCGTCTCAGATCGGCTAGTCCCGCCGGGGCAATCGTACGAATTCGACCAAGCCGTCATGTGGGGCGTAGCCAAATTTCCTGGCGGCCAGTCGTTTCGCAAGGATGTGGTCGACCCATTGCGCTACCTCAGCCACCCGGTCGTGAAGCGCAATTACGAGGCAAGCCAGGACGTCGCCTCACTCGGACCTATTGCCACCGGAAACAGCACCTACGCGCTGCAAGAGTATTTTGTGCCGATTACCCAGTTCGACGCCTTCGTATCGCGAATGGCCGCCATACTGCAGACGCATCGAACACACGCCGTCAACGTTTCCGTTCGGCACGCACCCGCCGATCATGCCTCTTGGCTGGGCTGGGCACGCGAAGAGGTGTTTTCATTCGTACTCTATTACTGGCAACGGGTGTCCGCCGCGGATCGCGAGGAAGTGGGCACGTGGACACGCGAAGTCATCGACGCCGCGTTGTCGCTCGGGGGCACCTATTATCTGCCGTATCAACTGCATGCGACACGCGAGCAGTTTGCACGTGCCTATCCCAACGCGCCGCGCCTTTTTACACTCAAGGCACAAGTGGATCCGAGCAATCGATTTCGGAACAAACTATGGGATAAGTACAGCCCTCGGTAGCGTAGGTCCGTCTCATGCAGACAGCGGAGCGGACAGTCGTGGACATTGTCCGATTGGCTCTAACGGGTCGGCTACAGCCAAGCGCGTTGTGCTGCAGCAGGCCAGGAAGGGACGTTCGACATCAGCGGTGAGATCGTCGACAATCCATGAACCCGTAGATGTTCACGGTTCGGTGGCAGGTCAGCGGAGGTTCGCTACCGAGGAGGAGTCGACAGCCCCTGCCTAGCCTCCCGCTTATTGCGGTCACACGCGCATCCTGGCTACCAGTATTGTGCGCAACGCCCCAAATGAGAGGTATATCGATGACCTGGCTCGGGCCCCTCGCAAGTTTCGGCGGCAGTTTGATTATCGCAATCATTACCGCTCTCCTTACTGTTCGCCTCGCGCTGAAGCGCTTTTATGCTGAGAAGTGGTGGGAACGACAGGGCGCGGCCTACGAGTCGATCTTTGAGGCACTCCATCACGTTAGAAACTACGCGGATACTAATCTTTCATTCTCCCTTCGAGGTCGGGAATTGCCTGAGGAAGGCGAACGGGAGCTAACCGAAAAGCTTCAAGGCGCGATGGCTGAACTCCGAAAGCAAGTGGATATAGGCAGCTTTGTCCTGTCGGAAAGCGCCATTCGCGTTATGGTTAAGTTTATGTCCGATTTGGACGGATCAACCAAGACGACGTGCTGGCAGGAGCATCTTGAGCTAAAGCTGGCTTCTGTCGACAGTTGCTTATCGAGCATGCGTCTTATAGCAAGACAAGACTTGAGGCTCAAATAGCGTTCTCATGTCCCCGTGACGTCTTGGTTTGACGCAAGCCCGCACTCGTCAATCGGCCGGGTTCGGCCAAGAGCCGACCTTCGCCAACGGCCGCCTTGCGGTTGGAAAATCACAAGGGCACTTACGACCTCATCACTATGACACCCGATCAGATTAACGCCATCTACCAGAATCTCTGCCAGAGGACGCTGAATCCTGCAGAACTTAAGCGGCAACTGGACAGCGTCGTAAACAATTCCACTGCTGTCGACGCTGTCCTCTACTTGCCGATGTATTCGATGGGAATGGGCCAGGCCGGCATAACTCGACGCATTGACGCGCTCCGAGCGCTGCCATTCACGATAGAAGATGCCGTCAGTGGTAGACAGACGGTTGCCGACATTGAGCAGCTCGCCGTTGTCGGCGGAAAAGAATTCGGGATGCGCAGGCGCGTCGAGGAACTCTTCATGCGGGCGAAAGAGATTTCCGCTTATGGAACGGACCGGCTCGCGACAGTTCTTCAACCGAAGAAGAATTGGTCACTCGACGATATCGTAGATCCGTTCACGGTCCTCTATACCTTTACAGGTGTCGCAGACAAGGCGGCGCTTCATATCCTGATGGACCTGGGATGGGGAGTGGTAAAACCGGATCGGCATATTTGTCGGTTCGTCAGCAGGCTAGGTGGCCAATGGAAACGATACTTTCCTTACGGCGCTACGGATGATCTCCGCCCAGCGCTCACGCTTCCGTTCGTGAGAGCATGGCAGGACGCTTGCGCACCCTTTTCTTCGAGTGCGCTGGCGCCACCGCCATCGCGCAACGGTGTGATGTTCCCAGGTGTCTCTGAGCTCAGCTCTCGCCAAGTCGATCGCTTGGTTATGTGGTACGCGCAGGACCGAGCGAAGGAGGAGCACGGGTGGCGCCCAAAGCCTGTTTGCGGCAAACAACCGGACTGCCAAAGTTGTTCGGTTCAGGATTGTGACGCGCGCGAGCAAGACTCGGCATGACACAACACTCGACGTGCGGAAGTGACATCAGGCCATAGTTTTCGGGAGGCTGCTTTTCGGCTTCGAATCCTGACCGCGGAAGTTCCGGATTGGGTCGGATAGCGCCCGCCGGTAGAGGTGCACACTCAATCTCCCTTTGCTTGAAAGGAGATTGTCATGGAAACCGAGAATGTCTTCGTTGGCCACCGTGTGCCATGGAACAAGGGCAAGCTCACCGGGCAGAAGCCGCCGTTAAAGCTCCGAGAAATCTGGGCGATTCGGACGAGACTTCAGATGACGTTGCCGTTGACCACGGGAAGCGCTTGGCTCTTTGGTCGCTTTCGGAGAATATGCGGCGTTGGGGACTTAAACTTGCGTCGGGCAAAGCTTCGAGCGTTGACACGAGCATCGCACGCAAAAAACCGGGGAAACTAAATGGCAGACGAAGAATCCATCGATCCAAACTTGCTGGCCCTTTGCGTTGCGCTGGATACGATGGCGACGACGATCAGAAACGTGCCTGAACAGCGGCAACTCAACGAGGTATTTGGGTGGAATGTAGTCGGAGTCAGTCGGGATGATATCGTCGCCTTGATTAACTCACTTGCGAATCGGATTCGAAAGCAGGCGGATATCGAACTCCCCGATGACGTCGTGGAGCGCATTCGGGGAATGACCCAAGGTCTCAATTTTGCGATCGGCAACACCATACCTCAAGTGTTTAGCGGCAATGCTGTCCAGGCGGTGCCTGCACTGTTGCTCTTGCTGGAAGCACTAAATTCCTTGCTTACCGATGCGCTTCAGTGGCCAACCGAACCCGGGTTGTATGCGATTCCTCCCCAACTGAAGCGCCGGATCAACGCTGCCAGAACCCGAGTCGCCTCAGTTGAAGATAAAACTGGCGACCTCGAAACGAAAGTGGAACAGATTCTGGCCGCACATTCCGCAGCGGAGTCACTTGATATCGATCTTGCTGCGCTTCACGAAGCGCGAGAAAGAACCAAACAATTCGAAGCTGACGCGCGGTTGGCACAGCAAGAAACTAGCAAGGCCCTTGCCGAAGTCTTGGAATCGGCTCGGTCTATGCAACAACATCAGAATGACGCTGCAGCAGTTGTCGAAAAATGCGAAGATGCGTACCGAATTGCGACATCCAAGGGACTGGCTGGTGCCTTTGATGATCGAGCGAATAAGCTTAACGTTTCCATTCGATGGTGGACTGGCAGCCTGATACTCACGTTAGCAATGGCGGCGGTTATTGGGTACGAACGAGTTCGAGCCTTAAATGGGCTTCTCTCAAGCGCTACGCCGACGTGGGGAGCGATTGCTCTGCATCTCGGGGTGTCTCTAGTAAGCGTCGGCGCACCTTTTTGGTTCGCATGGCTGGCAACAAAGCAAATTGGCCAACGATTCCGGTTGGCTGAGGACTATGCATTTAAGGCGTCGGTATCCAAAGCTTACGAAGGGTACCGGAAGGAAGCTGTAAGAATTGATCCTGCATTTGAAAATCGCCTGTTCGCATCCACGTTGTCGCGGATAGAGGAGGCACCACTACGTCTGTTGGCAGATGAAAAGAACCATGGGAGTCCGTGGCACGAGCTGGTTCATTCCAAGGCATTCGAAAAAGCGATCGAGCTGGTACCCGAACTCCGGGCGAAAGTGATTGATATCGCCGGCAAATCGAAGGCAAAAGCGGAACCCAGCGATACTGAAGAGCCGTTACCTGCCGCGAAAGGATAACTGCGAATAAAACCTTTCCGTTCATTATCGAAGCGATACGCCCGCCCGCGATGAGCATAAGCGCGGACACAAGCGAAAACGGCATAGATTGAGCAGTTTGCTTATATTCGGAGCGCGGAGCCGAAGGGCGGCCCTGGGTCGACTACGGTCAGCTCGATCGGGCCGGCATCGGCCGAGGCTGTGTCAAAACGCAGGTGATCGCCTAGACTGAATCAACCTGTTGGGGCGCGAGGCGAAGATGGGGCGATTTGTCGAAGGTGCAGACCGTAATCAGGCCGTGCTGCTGCCGGAATGCCTCGATGACTTCATCGCCGAGGACAATCCGGTCAGGATTATCGACGCATTCGTCGAAGAGCTCGAACTGGTTTCCCTGGGATTTGAAGGGGCCACGCCTGCGGCCACAGGCCGGCCGTCTTACCACCCGACTGTGCTGCTCAAGATCTACATCTACGGCTATCTCAATCGTGTGCAGTCGAGCCGTCGCCTGGAGCGAGAGTGCCAGCGCAATATCGAACTGATGTGGTTGACTGGCCGGCTTGCGCCGGACTTCAAGACCATTGCCGAGTTCAGGCGAAGCAATGGAGAAGGCATTCGCAACGTATGCCGACGCTTCGTGATGTTGTGCCGTGACCTGAAGCTGTTCACGCAAGCGGTCGTGGCGATCGACAGCAGCAAGTTCAAGGCGGTCAACAGCCGCGACCGGAACTTCACGCCCAACAAGATTGAGAAGCGCCTCGAGCAGATCGAGCAAAGCATTCAGCGGTACCTGGATGCATTGGAGACGGCTGATCGCACTCAACCGGTCGAGGTAGAAGCGAAGACCGAGCGACTACAGGAGAAGATCGACATGCTGCGCGAACAGATGCGAGATCTGAATCGTGCAGCAGAAATCCTGAAAGGCCTCCCCGAAAAGCAGGTCTCGCTAACCGATCCCGACTCACGCTCGATGATCTCGCAGGCCAAAGGCACGGGCGTGGTTGGCTACAACGTTCAGGTAGCCGTCGACGCCCGGCATCACCTCATCGTGACGCACGAAGTGACGAACGTCGGCAGCGATCGGGCGCAGTTGAGCCCGATGGCCAAGGCCGCGCGCGACGCCGGGCAAGAAGAAGATGAAGGCACTGGCAGACCGTGGATACTTCAGTGCACCGGAAATCAAGGCGTGCGATGACGCTGGCATTGCTGCATTGGTGCCCAAATCGCAGACATCCAGCGCCAAGGCCGACGGGCGGTTCGACCGGGCTGACTTCGTCTATATCGCCGAGGATGATCAGTATCAGTGCCCGGCCGGTCAACGGGCGATTTACCGATACAGTTCAGTTGAGGGCGGCAACCTGATGACCCTGCGTACCTACTGGAGCAGTGCGTGTCCGCGATGCCCGATCAAGAGCCAGTGTACGCCGGCTGATTACCGACGAATCCGGCGGTGGGAGCACGAAGCGGTGCTTGAGGCGATGCAGCAAAGGCTGGATCACCAGCTCAACGCCATGACGATACGACGCCGTACGGTCGAACATGTGTTCGGCACGCTCAAGCACTGGATGGGCGCGACTCACTTCCAGACACGCGGGCTTGGCTGCGTCGCGGCAGAAATGAGCTTGCATGTGCTGGCATACAACCTCAAGCGCGTCATCAGGATTCTGGGGTTCTCCAAGGCAATGCAAGCGATGAGGTTGGCAGGCGCATGATCTCGCGCGTTGACGCCCCTAACTGGCGTTGCACGATCAGATCCGCCGCTCGCAAACCAGTGCCCTGCAAACGCGCTCATACCCGCACCCCGTTGGCTGGTTATGACGTTTTTACACAGCCTCGGCCATTTTCGGTCATTCGACATCGCAGACTGGATCGTCGACAATCGGGTCCGGGGCTATTCCGGTAGCCCACTTCCTCTTCATGAAGCCGGCCGAGATACGACAGAATGACTATTGATCAGTTACTACTCGATGATATTTCCGATGAATTGGCCGGTGGTAGCTTGAATTACGGCGTGTTTCTCAAGGCCTATACCGTTGTGTTCGCCGAACCGCTTCAATCTACGGAGATAGTCTCAACGGCTCTTGGAGGCGGAGCGATTGCGATCGATTTTACAGAGATAAGTTCTGACTCAGTTATCGAGATGGTGAAATGCTGTCTCCTTTACGCCGGGGACGATACTGCTGGACCATCGAAAGAAACGCTCGAATCGGACGTTTTGACGGGGATGCTCGAGAAGCTTGTATGCGACTTACGGCTCACAATATCGCACGCAATAAAGGTAGAGGGGTTCACGCTAGAAGAGGGACACCCCTTCTATCCGGTTTTCTGGGACTTTGCCTTCTTGTTCCGGGCCGCTTCGGAAGCCACCATCTTCATCGGATGTAGCTCAGATTGATTTGAGCCATGCCGAGCGACCAGTGGCCGAAAAATTTCCCCACAGGCCCCGAACGTGTTCGATGAGGTTTCGTGGGAGAACTGACGGAGGTTGCAGCAACTGGCTACATCGGTCGGGAATCGCCACAAACGGCCGTTCGACACAGCTTTTTAGATCGTCGACAATCGGTGCAGATAAGGGCGTGGTCTTTAGCGGTTACCGTCGATCAGATCGTTCAGCAGCGCATCGAACGCGGCCTGTGCGTCTTCAAGCTCCTGCAGGGCGGCATCAAAGGTTTGCAGCGCGAACGGCGAAGGCTCGCCGCTGCCTTGCGGCGGAAATTGCTTCTGCATCGAGGCGAACGTACTCTGCACGCGCAGCGTGGCGGCCACCATGCGCTCCATCGCCTGGGTTTCTTCGGCTCGGGCCTGTTCCGGATTCATTCCTCTCTCCTTGGATGGTTTTCTTGAAGACCAGATCGTACACGCTGTGTCCGTTCTTGCCGCCCTTGGCAGAACGACTCCGTTGAAGGTTCCAACGGCACGCTGCGGGAGAAGCAATTTAATCGGGCATGATTCCGCAGTCGCGCCGAGGCCAAGATACTCATCGAGCGTGGCTACAAAATCCCGCTGCAGGTCACAACGATTGGCCGCTTTGGATAAATCTGAAGGGCCGTTCAGGGTCGACAACCGACCTCCCCGGAAATCCACGAAGAACGTCTTTTGCATTGCGCACGTCCACGCGACGCGTGCGGGGTGGGCACCCGCTTGCATCCAAACCTGCCGATCGCTTCCGAGCCGGCTGCACCGCGACACGCAACGCTGATCCTGCTGTGCGCGTTCTCGGTGCTGCCGTTGAGCCTGTTCCTGCCGTCGCTGCCGGCGATCGCGCGCGACCTGCGCGCCGACTATGCGCTCGTCGCGCTGTCGCTAGGCGGCTACGCGGCGGTCGCCGTGTCGCTCGAGTTCGAGATGGGACCGCTCTCGGACCGGTCCGGGCGGCGACCGATCATGCTGACGCGCCTCGGCATCTTCACGCTCGGGTCGCTGGGCTGCGCGATGGCGACCAGTCCACGGCGATCGCGCTGGCTACCGCGGTGTGCGTACGAATCTTCGACGCCCGCGAACGGCGCGCGTGATCGACGCGACAGGATCGGCATGCCGATCCGGCGCGATGCGATCGCTGCCCGGATCGACAAGGAGCGATACGACCCGACCCGACAGCCGTCGGACCGACTGCGCGTCGCATGCGCCCGCGCGATGCCTTACGGCTTCGCCCCCATCACGAACTCGAACGTCGCGATGCCGTCGACGCCACCCGTCACGCGGTCGCCCGGCTGCAGCGCGCCGACGCCGGCCGGCGTGCCGGTGAAGATCAGGTCGCCGGCCTTCAGCTCGACCGAGCGCGACACGTACGCGATCACGTCCGGCACGGCCCAGATCATGTCGGCGAGATCGCCTTGCTGGCGTGTTTCGCCATTGACCGCGAGCCAGATCCGGCCGCTTGCCGGATGGCCGGTCGCGGTCGCCGCGCGCAGCGCGGTCACGGGGCCCGACGCGTCGAAGCCCTTCGCCCAGTCCCACGGCCGGCTCAGCTTCTTCGCTTCGGCCTGCAGGTCGCGGCGCGTGAGGTCGACGCCGACGCCGTAGCCCCACACGTGCGACAGCGCATCGGCCGGGTCGATCGACCGGCCGTCCTTGCCGATCGCGACGACCAGCTCGATTTCATGATGGAGGTCGCCGGTCAGCGGCGGATACGGGACGGTGCCGGCGGCGGGGACGATCGCGTCGGCCGGCTTCGTGAAGAAGAACGGCGGTTCACGGTCGGGATCGGCGCCCATTTCGCGTGCGTGGTCGGCGTAGTTGCGGCCGACGCAGAACACGCGGCGCACCGGAAAGCGCGCGGACGACTGTTCGACTTCGACGGAAGGACGCTCGGAAGCGTCGATGACGTATGCGGACATCGGATGACCTCGTTCGATGAATAGACGGATGCCGTTGCCCGCGCAATGCGCCGCGGGCCGGCATGCATGGAACGATACCCGACGCATGCGCGCCGGGATGCGACGCAACTGCGCTTTAACCGGACAAATCTACGCGTCGCCGGCCGTCGGCGCTGCGTCGGCGTCCGGCAGCGCGGCATTGGCATCCCGGTACGCCTTCGGCGACACGCCGACCCGCGCACGGAAGCGCCGCGCGAAATACCCTTCGTCGCGGAAGCCGACCGAGCGCGCGATGTCGGCGATGCGCCGGCTCGTATGCGCGAGCAGCGACTGCGCGAGCGCGATCCGGCGCTCGGTCACGAGATCGGTGAAGGTGCTGCCGGTTTCCTTGCGCACCAGGTGCGCGAGGTAGTTCGGCGACAGGAACGCGGCCTCGGCGGTGGCCGCGAGCGTCAGGTCCTCGCGGGTCAGGTTCGCGCGCACGTGGCGTAGCACGCGCGCGAGGGCGTCGCGCCGGCCCGCGCGCTGGGCGCCACGCTGCGCGAGCTTGTCGAGCGCGCCCGCATACTGCGTGCAGACGAGGCCGATCAGCTGCAGCAGGTAGCCGCGCAGCAACGTGGTCGAGCCGAAGGTGCGCACGCGGTCGGCATCGAGCATGCACAGCGCGAGGCGCCGCGCCTCGTCGAACGCGTCGCCGGTCAGGATGAAGTCGAGATGTTCCTGGAAGCGGAACGGCGTCAGCTCCGGAAAGCGCTGCGCGGGTACATCCTCGAGATCGAGCGGATCGACGTCGAGATCGGCGCGCAGGAACGCCTGGCTGAAGTTGATGACGATGAAGTGCGCGCCTTCCGGATGCGGAATCAGGTGTTCGCGGTGCGGCAGCACGAACGCGAGCGCGCCGCGCGGAAACGGCCGAGTGACGCCGCCGATCCGCTGCTCGGTGTCGCCGCCGAGGTTGAACTGGATCTGGAAATACGCGTGCCGGTGCGGCTCGGTGATCGCCTGGCGCGACGCCTGGTCGCGGATGTAGAAATCGAGCCGGTCGCTGCGTTCGGGCATCCCGTACAGGCGCGGCGGGGCGGTGGAGGGCATGAAGGATTCTGCTGTTCGTGACGCGGTTGAGCCGCGATGGTACAGCGAACCGGGCGCGGCCGGAATCCGCGGGCCGATCCGCGCAGGCCGGACGGGCGGGGACACGCTCCACCCGGCCCGGCGACACCGCAATCAGGCGGCCGAACAAAGTCGATGTCGTTCCGGTTCGTCGCGACAGGGAGCAGGGGCGCGGCCGGTTTCCGTCAGCCGGCGATCAGCGGCGCGACGCGCCGCCGCAGTTCCGGCACGACCTCGGCATCGAACCACGGATGGTGCTTGAACCACGCCTGGTTGCGCGGCGACGGATGCGGCAGCGGCAGCACGTCGGGGCCGTAGTCGCGCCACGCCTGCACGGTGTCGGTCAGCGTCGCCTTGCGCGTGTCGCGCAGGAAATGCCGCTGCGCGTACTGGCCGATCAGCAGCGTCAGCCGGATCGACGGCAATTCGGCGAGCAGCCGGTCGATCCACAGTGGCGCACATTCAGGACGCGGCGGGTTGTCGCCGCTCGCGCCGCGGCCGGGGTAGCAGAAACCCATCGGCACGATCGCGAAGCGGGTCTCGTCGTAGAACGTGTCGGCGTCGACACCGAGCCAGTCGCGCAGCCGCTTGCCGCTGGCATCGTCCCACGGGATGCCGCTCGCATGGACGCGGGCACCGGGCGCCTGCCCGACGATCAGGATGCGGGCGTCGCGATGGGCGCGCACGACGGGGCGCGGGCCGAGCGGCAGGTCGGCTTCGCAGGCGCGGCACGCGCGGATTTCGGTGAGCAGCACGTCGAGCGGCGTGCGCGTTCGTTTCGGCATCGATTCTGGACGGGGACGGACTGGCGGCGCGGATGCAAACGCGTCCATGCGGCGCGGCGAGCCGGAGCGGACCGGCGCATCGCGTCAGGCATTCCGCGGGGCGCGGCATGGTGCTGCGCGGCGGCCCCGGCATCCGTGCCGGGATCACCGGTCCGCCGCGCCGCCTTCGGCGACCGCAGCATCATACAACGCCGTCTGCGCGATCGCCGCGGCGATGGCCGCGTCGTCGTGCGTGCCGTCGAGCATGCCCCAGCGCCGGTACTGCAACAGGAACCACCGGCCTTCCTGCGGATCCGGCCGGTTCACGGCGCCGCCGTCGTGGAAGCGGATCGGCAGCGGCGGCTGCGCGAACGGCCCCGGGCCGTAGTCGCCGAGCAGGCGCGGCGCGATCAGCCGGGCCGGTACGCCGAGCGCATCGGGCGACGCGAGCCAGCCGGCCGCGTCGCGACGGTGCGCGGCGCTGTCGAGCCACGCGCACGCATCGACGAGCGTGCGGATCAGCGCGCGCGCGGTGGCCGGATACAGCGCGACGAAATCGCGCCGGGCCGCGAGCACCTTCTCCGGATGATCGGGCCAGATCTCGCTGGTGACGGCGACGGTCCGGCCGGCGCCGCACGCTTCGGCCACCGCGTGCCACGGCTCGCCCGCGCAGAAGCCGTCGAGTTCGCCGCTCGCGAGCGCCGCGACCATCTCGGGCGGCGGAATCACGACGCTGCGCACGTCGCGCAGCGGATCGATGTCGTGCGACGCGAGCCAGTGGTTCAGCCACATCGCATGCGTGCCGGTCGGGAAGGTCTGCGCGAGCAGCGGCTTGCGGCCGAGCGTCGCGAGCGCCGCGCGGACGTCGCCGCTGGCGCGGTAGGCGTCGGCGAGGCCGCGGGCGAACGTGATCGCCTGGCCGTTGCGGTTCAGCACCATCAGCGCGGCCATGTCGGCCTGCGGGCCGCCGATGCCGAGCTGCAGCCCGCACACGAGTCCGTACAGCGCGTGCGCGGCGTCGAGTTCGCCGCTCAGCAGCTTGTCGCGCACGGCGGCCCAGGACGGCTGGCGGCTCAGTTCCAGCGTCAGGCCGTGGCGCGCGCCGAGATTCAGCTGCTGCGCGACGATCAGCGGGGCCGCGTCGCTCAGCGCGACGAACCCGAGACGAAGATGCGCGCGTTCCGGCGCGGCGGGAGGCGAAGGGTTCATGGCATTCATGACGGTTGGGTCGCATCGAGCAGTTGCCGCGCGACGTCGACGATGCGCAGGCCCTGGTCCATCGCGCGCTTGCGCAGCAACGCATACGCATCGTGCTCGGACAGCCTGCGCTGATCCATCAGCAGGCGCTTCGCGCGATCGATCAGCTTGCGTTCGGCGAGCTCGCGCTCGACGTCGGCGAGCCGGCGGCGCAGCGCATCGTCGTGCGAGAAACGCGCGAGCGCGACTTCGAGGATCGGCGCGAGGCGTTCGGCCGACAGGCCCTCGACGAGATACGCGCTGACGCCGGCGCCGACCGCCGCGTGAATCAGCGCCTGGTCGGCATCGTGGCTGAACATCAGCACGGGGCGCGGCGCGGTCGCGTGCATCACGGCCAGTTGCTCGAGCGTGTCGCGCGACGGCGAATCGGTATCGATGATCACGACGTCGGGGCGCTGCTCCTCGACGGCCGCGGGCAGGCGCGCGGGCGTCGCGACGTCGTTGAGCATCTCGTAGCCGAGGCGCGCGAGCGCGTCGCCGAGTTCGCCGATCGGCTTGTCGGTGTCGGTGACGAGCAGCACGCGCAGGCGTGCGGGCGGGGCGGACGAACTCATGACGCGAACGGGGACGGACCGGCTTTGGTGCAAGGGTTGAACGGGGGTTGGGGGGTGCGGGCGGAAGTCGATGTACCCGGAACCTTGCGCATGCATCCCCGGCAGCCGGCGCGAACGCGGCCGCGGTGAGCGGAACGGGCGTGCGGACGGTGCCGCGTGACGTGACCCATGCTACGCCGCCCGCGACAGGAGCGCCTCGCCGGCGATATCGGTGCGCTGCACGGCGGCTTCGCCGATCGCCGCGCCGACCAGCATCACGGCCGGGCTGCCGAGCTCGGCCGCCGCGACGCCGCGCGCGAGACCGCCGAGCGTGCCGGTCCAGCGGCGCTCGTGCGGGGTGCCGGCCCACTGCACGGCGGCGGCCGGCGTCGACGCGGGCAAGGCGGCGAGCAGGCCCGCCGCGATGCTGGCCACGCGGCTCATGCCCATGTAGATCGCGAGCGTGGTGCCGGTCGCCGCGAGCGCCGCCCAGTCGGGTTCGCCGTGGTCCTGGCGATGTGCGGTGACGAACGTGACCCCCTGGCAGTGCTCGCGGTGCGTGAGCGAGATGCCGAGGCTCGCGGCGGCCGCGAAGCCCGACGAGATGCCGTTGACGATGTCGACGGGAATCGCGGCGGCGCGCAGCGTCGCGAGTTCCTCGCCGGCGCGGCCGAACAGCAGCGCGTCGCCACCCTTGACGCGCACGACGTGCGCGCCGCGCAGCGCGTAGCGGCGCATCAGTTTCTCGATGAACGCCTGCGGCGTGGAGCGGCAGCCGCCGCGCTTGCCGACGCGGATCACGCGCGCGTGCGGCGCGAGTTCGACGATGCCGGGCGCGACGAGATCGTCGAGCAGCAGCACGTCGGCGGCCGCCAGCGCCTTCACGGCCTTCAGGGTGAGGAGATCGGGATCGCCGGGCCCGGCGCCCAGCAGCGTGACTTTTCCAGTCGTCATGTCGTGTTCCAGTGCCGCGTGCGTGCGGCGATCGATAACGCATTGTTGCTTGCGGCGGCGGCGGGCGGTCGACGCGATCGCGACATCCGGCCGTGCCGGGCACGGGGGGACGTCGTTGTCCTGATCTGTTGCGCCCGCCTGCGACGGCGGGCCCGACTTGCGGGGACTGCCCACCGGCGCCGTTGCCGGTGTGGTCCGGAATCAGCAATATCCGGGCCAACCTGATCGAACCGGGCGGCGAGCGCGGCTACAGACGTGGCGACAAGTGCGGCAATAAGCGCGGCGATACACACGGCGCGACCGCCACGACGGACGCCGGCCCGCATGCGGCCGCGGGGCCGCGGCGCACGCGATGCCGCATCGGCGTGCATCGCGGCCCCATCCACGCGCACCGCGATGTCGCACGGCGACAGTGCTGCAGCGCACCGTATCTGTGCCTCGCTGCATCCCGACGCATCATGCGCGGCGTCGTGCAGCGATGCGTGCAACGGCCGGCGAGCCTTGTGCGGCGGGGCTGCAACTGCGATTCGGGCGGATATGGCACGGCGTTTGCATAAGCTGGCTCGGGCGAATCAACGACGATTCGTCCGCAGTACCGATTACCGACGCGCCCGGCAACGGGCTTCATGGGCAACGGCGTCCTACACATCGGGTCTCGACGAGACCGGGTGTGCAGGACGCCGTTTTTCGTTTGGCGGATGACATGACCGACAAAGCTACCCGTATCGATCTCTTCAGCTTCCGCACCGCGCCGATGCGCGCGTTCCACATGACGTGGATGGCGTTCTTCGTATGCTTCTTCGCGTGGTTCGCATGCGCGCCGCTGATGCCGCTGATTGCGCGCGAGTTCCACCTCACCGCGGCACAGGTCGCGAACATCAACATCGCCGCGGTGGCCGCGACGATCGCCGTGCGGCTGCTGGTCGGCCCGATGTGCGACCGCTTCGGCCCGCGCCGCGTGTATGTCGGGCTGCTCGTGCTCGGCGCGATTCCGGTGTTCGCGGTGTCGTTCTCGCACGACTATGTGACGTTCCTGATCTGCCGGCTCGGCATCGGCGCGATCGGCGCGGGCTTCGTGATCACGCAGTACCACACGTCGGTGATGTTCGCGCCGAACGTGGTCGGCACCGCGAACGCGACCACCGCCGGCTGGGGCAACGCGGGCGCGGGCGCGACGCAGGCGATGATGCCGCTGCTCGTCGCGGCCGGCCTGATGCTCGGCTTCGGCGATGACGCGTCGTGGCGCATTGCGCTCGTCGTGCCGGGCGTCGCGATGCTCGCGATGGCCTGGGCGTACTGGCGCTTCACGCAGGACTGCCCGCAAGGCGACTTCGTCGCGCTGCGCAAGCAGGGCGTGACGGTCGACAGCGGCAAGAAGGGCGGCTGGGCGAGCTTCTTCGCCGCGTGCGGCAACTATCGCGTGTGGATGCTGTTCGTCACGTACGGCGCGTGCTTCGGCGTCGAGGTGTTCATCCACAACATCGCCGCGCTGTACTACGTCGATCACTTCAATTTATCGCTGAAGGACGCCGGCTTCGCGGTCGGGATGTTCGGGCTGCTCGCGCTATTCGCCCGCGCGCTCGGCGGCTGGCTGTCGGACAAGATCGCCGCGCGCCGCAGCCTCGACGTGCGCGCGACGCTGCTGTGCGCGCTGATCGTCGGCGAAGGGCTCGGGCTGGTCTGGTTCTCGCATGCGCAAGGCATCGGCATGGCGCTCGTCGCGATGCTGACCTTCGGCCTCTTCACGCACATGGCCTGCGGCGCGACCTATGCGCTGGTGCCGTTCATCGACCGCAAGGCGCTCGGCGGCGTCGCCGGGATCGTCGGCGCGGGCGGCAACGTCGGCGCGGTGGCCGCGGCGTTCCTGCTGAAGGGCGTCGGCGACGTGCAGCACACGCTGAGCCTGCTCGGGCTCGCCGTCACCGCGACCGCGCTGTGCGCGATGGCCGTGCGCTTCAGCGAAGAACACAAGGCACGCGAGGCCGAGCTGCGCGACCGCGCGCTCGCCGCCGCCGGCGTCGCGAACTGATCGACCGAAGGAAACGTCATCATGAAACTCATCGTCATCGGCCACGGGATGGTCGGCCACAAGCTCCTCGAATGCGTCGCCGCGCAAGCCGGCGCGGCGGGCGCGCTGCAGGTCACGGTGCTCGGCGAGGAACCGCGCCCGGCGTACGACCGCGTGCACCTGTCGGAATTCTTCGCGGGCAAGTCGGCCGACGACCTGTCGCTCGTCGAGCCCGGTTTCTTCGAACGGCATCCGCAGTTCGACCTGCGCCTGAACGCGTGCGTCGCGTCGATCGATCGCGACGCGCACACGGTCACGCTCGCGTCCGGCGAAACGCTCGCATACGACAAGCTGGTGCTCGCGACGGGCTCGCGTCCGTTCGTGCCGCCGGTGCCGGGCCGCGATCGCGCGGGCTGCTTCGTGTACCGGACGATCGAGGATCTCGAAGCGATGCAGGCGTGCGGCACGCACGCGAAGCGCGGCGTGGTGATCGGCGGCGGGCTGCTCGGCCTCGAATGCGCGAAGGCGCTGCGCGACATGGGGCTCGACACGCACGTCGTCGAATTCGCGCCGCGGCTGATGGCGGTGCAGGTCGACGACGGCGGCGGCCGGATGCTGCGCGCGAAGATCGAGGCGCTCGGCGTGACCGTGCATACGGGCAAGAACACGCTCGAAATCGTCGACGGCGAGGAAGGCACGCACCGGATGGCGTTCGCCGACGGTTCGCATCTCGATGCCGACATGATCGTGTTCTCGGCCGGCATCCGCGCACGCGACGAACTGGCGCGAGCGTGCGGCCTCGAAATCGGTCCGCGCGGCGGCGTCGCGATCGACGACGCGTGCCGCACGAGCGACGCCGACATCTACGCGATCGGCGAATGCGCGGCCTGGAACGGGATGGTGTACGGGCTCGTCGCACCGGGCTACGACATGGCGCGCGTGGTCGCGAAGCAGCTCTGCGGTGCCCCGGAAGAAGCGGTCGACGCCGTGTTCGCCGGTGCCGACATGAGCACCAAGCTGAAGCTGATGGGCGTCGACGTCGCGAGCATCGGCGACGCGCACGGCGCGACGGCCGGCAGCCGCACCTACCAGTACGCGGACGAGCGCCGCCAGGTCTACAAGAAGCTGGTGGTGTCGGACTGCGGCAAGTTCCTGCACGGCGCGGTGATGGTCGGCGACGCGGCCGAATACGGCACGCTGCTGCAGATGATGCTGAACCGCATCGAGCTGCCCGAGTCGCCGGAATTCCTGATCCTGCCGTCGTCGGACGGCGCGGCGAAGCCCGCGCTCGGCGTCGACGCATTGCCGGAAGGCGCGCAGATCTGCTCGTGCAACAACGTGTCGAAGTCGCAGATCTGCGCGGCGGTGGCCGACGGCGCGACCAGCCTGGGCGCACTGAAGTCGTGCACGGGCGCGGGCACGTCGTGCGGCGGCTGCGTGCCGCTCGTCACGCAGATCATGAAGGCCGAGATGAAGAAGCAGGGCCTCGCGGTCAACAACCATCTGTGCGAGCACTTCCCGTATTCGCGCCAGGAGCTGTTCCACCTGATCCGCGTCGAGCGCATCACGACCTTCGACGCACTGCTCGCGAAGCACGGCCACGGGCTCGGCTGCGACGTGTGCAAGCCGGCGGTGGCGGGCATCCTCGCGTCGTGCTTCAACGAGTTCGTGCTGAAGAAGGAGCATGCGGGGCTGCAGGATTCGAACGACTACTACCTCGCGAACATCCAGCGCGACGGCACCTACTCGGTCGTGCCGCGCATGCCGGGCGGCGAGGTGACGCCGGAAGGGCTGATCGCGGTCGGCCAGGTCGCGAAGAAGTACGGGCTCTACACGAAGATCACCGGCGGCCAGCGCGTCGACCTGTTCGGCGCGCGCGTCGAGCAGCTGCCGTCGATCTGGGAAGAGCTGATCGCGGCCGGCTTCGAATCGGGGCATGCGTACGGCAAGGCGCTTCGTACCGTGAAGTCGTGCGTCGGCTCGACGTGGTGCCGCTACGGCGTCGACGATTCGGTCGGCCTCGCGATCGACCTCGAGAACCGCTACAAGGGCCTGCGCGCGCCGCACAAGATCAAGTTCGGCGTATCGGGCTGCACGCGCGAGTGCGCGGAAGCGCAGGGCAAGGACGTCGGGATCATCGCGACCGAGAAGGGCTGGAACCTGTACGTGTGCGGCAACGGCGGGATGAAGCCGCGCCACGCGGAACTGCTCGCGTCCGACCTCGACCGCGCCACGCTGATCCGCTACATCGACCGCTTCCTGATGTTCTACGTGCGCACTGCCGACCGGCTGCAGCGCACCAGCGTGTGGCGCGACAACCTCGAAGGCGGGCTCGACTACCTGGCCGACGTCGTCGTGCGCGACACGCTCGGGATCGCGGCCGAACTCGAAGCCGACATGCAGCACGTGGTCGACACCTACGAATGCGAATGGAAGAAGGCCGTCACCGATCCGGACACGCGCAAGCGCTTCCGCCACTTCGTGAACAGCGACGCGCCGGACACGACCATCGCATTCGTCGAGACGCGCGGGCAGATCCGGCCTGCCACGCCGGCCGAGCGCGCGGGCGGCAAGCCCGTTGCGATTCCCGTCGTCGCCGAACCCGCCACCGTGTGACTTCGACCGACACCAGCGTCTTTTCCAAGGAGCCCATCATGAACGATCGTCATCCCCTGTCCTGGACCCGCGTGTGCCCGCTCGACGACATCGTGCCGAACACCGGCGTGTGCGCGCTCGTCAACGGCGAGCAGGTCGCCGTGTTTCACGTCGCGCATGCCGAGGAAGGCGGCGTGTTCGCGATCGACAACGTCGACCCGGTGTCGCAGGCGGCGGTGATGTCGCGCGGGCTGATCGGCAGCCTCGGCGAGCGCGTGGTCGTCGCGTCGCCGCTGTACAAGCAGCATTTCGATCTGCGGACCGGCGAATGCCTCGAAGCGCCCGAGAAATCGGTGAGCGCGTATCCGTCGCGGGTCGAGGACGGTTTCGTATGGATCGCGGCCTGAACGCCCCGGAGCACGCATGAGCGCCACTCCCGTCAAGAGCGTGTGCCCATACTGCGGCGTCGGCTGCGGGATGGTGCTGCACGTCGAGGATGACGAAGTCGTCAAGGTGTCGGGCGACTCCGACCATCCTGCCAACTTCGGACGGCTGTGCACGAAGGGTTCGTCGGCGCATGTCGCGCTGCGCCGCTCGGGGCGGCTCGACCGCGCGTTCGTGCGGCGCGCGCGCGAGGACGACCTCGTGCCGCTGCCGGCCCGCGACGCGATCGCCGAAACCGCGCGGCGGCTGCGCGCGGTGCTCGACGCGCACGGGCCCGACGCGCTGTCGTTCTACGTGTCGGGGCAGATGTCGATCGAGGCGCAATACCTGGTGAACAAGCTCGCGAAGGGCTTCGTCGGCACCAACAACATCGAGTCGAACTCGCGCCTGTGCATGGCGAGCGCGGGCACCGGCTACAAGCAGTCGCTCGGCGCGGACGGCCCGCCCGGGTCGTACCAGGACTTCGATCGCGCGAACCTGTTCTTCGTGATCGGCGCGAACATGGCCGACTGCCACCCGATCCTGTTCCTGCGGATGATGGATCGCGTGAAGGCCGGCGCGAAGCTGATCGTCGTCGATCCGCGCCGCACCGGCACCGCCGACAAGGCCGACCTGTTCCTGCAGATCCGGCCGGGCACCGATCTCGCGCTGACGAACGGATTGCTGCACCTGCTGCATGCGAACGGCCGCATCGATGCCGCGTTCATCGATGCGTACACCGAAGGCTGGGACGCGATGCCCGCGTTCCTCGCCGACTACACGCCCGAACGCGTCGCCGAGATCACCGGGCTCGCCGAAGCCGACATCCGCACGGCCGCGCAATGGATCGGCGACGCGCAGGAATGGATGAGCTGCTGGACGATGGGGCTCAACCAGAGCACGCACGGCGTGTGGAACACCAACGCGATCTGCAACCTGCATCTCGCGACGGGCGCGATCTGCCGCCCGGGCAGCGGGCCGTTCTCGCTGACCGGCCAGCCGAACGCGATGGGCGGGCGCGAGATGGGCTACATGGGGCCCGGACTGCCGGGCCAGCGCTCGGTGCTGTCCGACGACGACCGGCGCTTCGTCGAACACCTGTGGCGCGTGCCGGCCGGCACGCTGCGCAAGGACGCCGGCCGCGGCACCGTCGACCTGTTCGAACGGATGGCGGCCGGCGACATCAAGGCGTGCTGGATCGTCTGCACGAATCCGGTCGCGACGGTGCCGAACCGGCAGAATGTGATCGCCGGGTTGCAGGCCGCGGAACTCGTGATCGCGCAGGACGCATTCCTCGACACCGAGACCAACCGCTACGCGGACATCCTGCTGCCCGGCGCGCTGTGGGCCGAGGGCGACGGCGTGATGATCAACTCCGAACGCAACATGACGCTGATGCGCGCCGCGGTTGCGCCGCCCGGCGACGCGCTGCCGGACTGGCGCATCGTCGCGGAAGTCGCGCGCGCGATGGGTTTCGGCGATGCGTTCGACTATGCGTCGGCGGCCGACGTGTTCGACGAGATCGTGCGGTTTTCGAATCCGACGACCGGCTACGACCTGCGCGGCGCGAGCCATGCGGCGCTGCGCGAGGGCCCGGTGCAATGGCCGGTCGCGCCGGGCGCCGCGCGCGAGCGGCACCCGATCCGCTACCTGAACGACGGCGTGAGCCAGCCGCCGCGCGCGGCGGCCGACGGCGGCGCTGCGCCGCGCCTCGCGTTCCCGACGCCGTCGGGCAAGGCGCGCTTTTTCGCGCGGCCGCACGTCGATCCGGCCGAGCTGCCGGACGATACGTTCCCGATCGTGCTGAACACCGGCCGGCTGCAGCATCAATGGCACACGATGACGAAGACGGGCAAGGTCGCGATGCTGAACAAGCTCAATCCGCGCCCGTTCGTCGAACTGCATCCGGACGACGCGAGCGCGCTCGGCATCGCCACGCAGGACAGCGTCGAGATTCGCTCGGCGCGCGGCCGCGCCGTGCTGCCGGCCGTCGTGACCGAGCGCGTGCAGCGCGGCAACTGCTTCGCGCCGATGCACTGGAACGACGTGTACGGCGACGACCTGTGCATCAACGCGGTGACGAACGATGCGATCGATCCGGAATCGCAGCAACCCGAACTGAAGTATTGCGCGGTCGCGCTCGCGCGCGTCGACACGCACGCGTTCGCGTCCGCGGCCGACGACACGGCGCGACCCGATGCCGCCGCCGGCGACGCGCGGCCCGTGCCGGCGGCGGTGCAGATCACGGCTTCACAGGAATCCGACATGGCAGACCTCGACACTTTCGCGGCCGCGCTCGGCGTGGCCGATCTCGCGCCGCCGCCGCTCACCGACGCGGAGCGCCTGTACGTGGCCGGCCTCGTCAGCGGGCTGAAGGCGAGCGCCGGCCGGCGCGACGGCGGCGTGCCGGTGCTGCCGGCCGGTGCGCCGCTCACGCCGCCGGTGCGGCTCTGGCTCGACGGGATGCTGGCGGGGTTGTTCAGCCGAGCGGTGCCGGCCCACACCGCGGAAGGCGCTGTGCCCGCACTGCCGGCCGAGGGCGCCGCGCCCGGCGGCGTGCGGATCGTGCGCACGCGCCCGAAGGTCGTGCTGCTGTGGGCGTCGCAGACCGGCAACATCGAATCGCTGACCGAGGATTTTGCGACGCAGCTGATGAACGCCGGCTTCGAGATCCGCACCGCGTGCATGTCCGACTATCCGGTCGCGTCGCTGGCCGGCGCGCAATACGTGCTGCTGATGACGAGCACGTTCGGCGACGGCGACGCGCCCGACAACGGCAGCGAGTTCTGGGACGCGCTGCAGGCCGGCAGCGCCGCGCGCCTCGACGGCGTGCACTTCGCGGTGCTCGCGTTCGGCGATCGCAACTACGACCAGTTTTGCGGGCACGGCCGCCGGCTCGATGCAAGGCTCGCGGAACTCGGCGCGGCGCGCCTGTGCGCGCGCGTCGATTGCGACGTCGAGTTCCAGCGCGATGCCGACCAGTGGCTCGAACGCGTGGTCGCCCGGATCAAGGAGGCGGATGCGGCGCTGCACGCGGTGCCGACCTCCGGGATGAGCGCGTCGGGGCTGCTGCCGACCAAGGCGCATCCGGCGCCGTCGAAGCTCGTCGCGAACCTGCGGCTCAACCGGCCGGGCGCCGCGAAGGACACGCGCTACGTGTCGCTGTCGACCGAAGGCGCGAACCTCGAATACGAAACCGGCGACGCGCTCGGCGTGTGGCCGACCAACTGCCCGGAGCTGGTCGACGAACTGCTGTCGGTCACCGCGCTGAAGGCCGACGCCCCCGTGTCGGTCGCGGGCGTCGGCGACGTGCGGCTCGGCGATGCGCTGGCGCGCCACTTCGACATCACGCGCCCGCATCCCGACACGCTCGCGTTCATCGCATCGCGCAGCGCGAACGGTGCGCTGAAGGCGCTGCTCGGCGACGATCGCAAGGCCGACCTGAAGCAATGGTTGTGGGGGCAACAGCTCGCGGACGTGCTGCACGAGTTCCCGGTCGAGCTGTCGGGCACGGAGCTGGTCGGGATGCTGAAGCGGCTGCAGCCGCGCCTGTATTCGATCGCGTCGAGCCCGAGTGCGCACCCGGGCGAGATTCACCTGACGGTGTCGGCCGTGCGTTATCACAACGGCCGCCGCGCGCGCAAAGGCGTCGCGTCGACGTTCCTCGCCGATCGCGCGGACGACGGCCGCGTGCCGGTGTTCGTGCAGAAGTCCGCGCATTTCCGGCCGCCGGTGAACGGCGACGTGCCGGTCGTGATGGTCGGGCCCGGCACCGGCGTCGCGCCGTTCCGCGGCTTCCTGCACGAGCGGCAGGCGCGCGGCGCGCGCGGACGCAACTGGCTGTTCTTCGGCGAGCAGCATGCGCAGACCGACTTCTACTACGGCGACGAACTGAGCGCGATGCGCGACAACGGCTTCCTGACGCGGCTCGATCTCGCGTTCTCGCGCGACCAGGCCGACAAGATCTACGTGCAGGACCGGATGCGCGAGCAGGGCGCCGAGCTGTACAAGTGGCTGGAGGAAGGCGCGCACTTCTACGTGTGCGGCGACGCCGCGCGGATGGCCAAGGACGTCGATACCGCGCTGAAGGCGGTCGTCGCCGAGCACGGCGGGATGTCGGACGAAGCCGCGAACGACTACGTCGCGAAGCTCTCGAAGGCGCGGCGCTACATGCGGGACGTGTACTGAGCGCGCTCGGCGCGGCTCGACGCGGCCCGCCCGGTTGCGGGCCCGGCTTCGGCGACGCATTGACCCGCGACGGTTCGTGCCGTCGGGAAGGTCATCGACGGCGAACGTCGTACGCGACAGGCCGGGCGGCGGGCAGGGCGTTCCTGCGTGACCCGCCTGCCGCCGCCGGCCTGCGTCACTGCTGCCGGTCCCACGCGCGCGCCTGCTCGGCGCGCACGAATGCTTCCGACGACTGTGGCAGCAGGTTGCGGAATGCGCCGCCGTCGTTTTCGATCACGTCGACCATCTTCGCGATCATTTCCTCCGGATCGTGCTGCTCGAGCGGGAAGGTCAGCCGCTCGGGCGTCACCGTGTGGACGGCCGGATCGCGCCAGCGTCGCGGCGTTTCCATCATGCGGTCGTTGAAGCCGGTGCTGTACGGGCCCGGGTTCATGACCGCGACGCGGATGCCGTGCGGCGCCAGCTCCGCGTGCATCGCCTCGGCGACCGATTCGACCGCGTGCTTCGACGCGCAATAGGCGCCCGTGAACGGCCCCGTGATCAACCCCGCGATCGACGACACGAACACGATCTTGCCGTGCCCGCGCGCGAGCATGCCGCGGGCGATCTGCTGCGTGAGTTCGAGCGGCCCGAACAGGTTGATGTCGAACAGCTCGCGCACGATCTCGACCGGCAGGTCGACCAGTGCGCCGGCCTCGCCGGCGCCCGCGTTGTTCACGAGCACGTCGACTTCGAATTCGGCCGCGCGGGCGCGGTCGTAGGCCGACGTCACGTCGAGTTTCACCGCGCGCAGTGCCGTGCCGCGCTGCGCGGCGGCGTCCGTCAGCGCGTCGATTTCGGCGGTCGTGCGCACGCCGGCCGTGACCGCGTGACCGTGTTGCGCGAGCCGCAGCGCGACTTCGCGGCCGAAGCCGCTGCCCGCGCCGGTGATGAGGATGCGTTTCTGTGCCATGTGCTTACCTCGAGGTGGGAAAGGTTGCGTGAAAGCGATCGCGGCAATGCCGTGCGATCGCGTCGTCCTGCTCGACGCTGCCGCCCGATATGCCGATCGCGCCGACGCAGCGCCCGCTGCCGTCGACGAGCGGCTCGCCGCCGCCGAACGTGACGAGCCCGCCGTGACTGTGCTCGATCCCGCGCAGCGGGCCGTCGCCGGACATCGCGCCGAGCGCGGCGGTCGATGCGCGGAAGCGGATCGCCGTCAGCGCCTTGCGTTGCGCGAGGTCGATCGCGCCGAGAAAGCAATCGTCGGTGCGGATGAATGCGAGCAGGTTCGCGCCGGCGTCGACGATCGCGATCGACACACCGGCGACCTGCAGCGACGCGGCCTGCGCGAGCGCGGCTTCGATCGTCTGCCGGACAGCTGCGAGCGTCAGGGCGGGGCTGTGATGCGGATTCATTCGATGCTCCGGTGGAAGACGACGGGGCTAGTGTAGGTAGTTCCTGTATATGGGAGAATCGGCATTCCGCTCGAAGGAGTTTCAAGTTTTTTTAATGATGAGCAGACGCGATCCGATGGCCGGGCTGCACGTGTTCATGAGCGTCGCGACGGCCGGCAACTTCACGCGTGCTGCCGCCGCGCTCGGCCTGACGCCGGCTGCCGTCAGCCTTGCGATCGGCCAGCTCGAAGGCGAGCTGAACGTGAAACTGTTCAACCGCAGCACGCGCGGCGTGAGCCTGACCGAAGCCGGCCAGCATTACCGGCAGCAGACGGAGCCCGCGTACCGGCAGGTCATGCAGGCGCGCGATGCGCTGAAGGAGGTGCGCAGCGAGCCGGGCGGGTTGTTGCGCGTCACGGCGCTGCCGCTGGCCCGATCGCTCGTGATCGCGCCGATACTGGCCGCGTTCCGCGCGCGCTATCCGAAGGTCCGGCTCGAAATCCGCTACGAGAACGAGCTGGTCGATATCGCGAAGGAGGGCTTCGACGCGGGGATTCGTCTTGCCGACCGGCTGCAGCCCGGCATGATCGGCGTGCGGATCGCGCCCGCGCTGACCTGCGCGCTGGTCGCCTCGCCCGGCTATCTGGCGCGGCACGGCACGCCCGCGTCGATCGCCGAGCTGGAGCGCCATGCGTGCGTCCGGTTCCGGTTCTCCGAGAGCGGGCGCCTGCACAAATGGCTGCTGCGCGACGGGCGTCACGACGTCGATCTCGATCCGGAAGGCGTGCTCGTGACGAACGACGCGGATGCGGTGATCGATGCCGCGCGCGAGGGTGTCGGCATCGCGTTCGCGTTCATGCGCGAGCGCATCGACGCGGACCTGCGCGACGGCACGCTCGTCGAGGTGCTGCCGGGCGCGTGCCGGACGCTGCCGCCGATGTGGCTCTATTACGTGAATCGCAAGCACGTGCCGGCGAAGCTGCGCGCATTCATCGACATACTGCGGGAGCGGGCCGGCGCCGACTGGCACGATGACGGCGCGACAAAGGGACCGTAAGACGGGCACGGCAATCCGTCCCCATTCCCCGAATCCCGCGCCGGTCGCGGGTTTGCTCTCGCGGGCTCGGCCGGGCCGGGAGAATTTCTCCCAAAAGCGTCGCAAGTCATTCATTCGATGAAAAATTCCCGGCGGTTCCCGGTATGATGCGCACCTTGCGCATGAATTTGACGCGTCGTTGATGCGACCGCCGCGCCCGAACCGCTCAGTACGGGATCGAAAGATTCTGTAATATAAAATCCGTATACTCGTAATTTCTGATTCAGGCGCCGCCTGCCTTCGTCCCAGGCCGACCGCCCACGCAGAACAACCAGATTCGTCGCCGCGAGGCCACCCTGCGCCGCGACAAGCTACGCACCACCACTGAACACTCTATGTCTTCCCGCCACCCTGGCCAGCCCGGCCGTGCCGCGGCAGCGATCGCCCGTGTCGCGACGCTGATCCGCAACGAGCGCGTGCTGTCGCCGCTGCTCGCGCTCGGCATCGGCCTGCTGCTGATCGTGGTGTTCCAGCACCTGTCCGAATCCGTCGACTACCGGTCGGTGATCCGCCAACTGCGCCACCTGTCCGCGGGCGAGTGGGGCGCGTCGCTGGCCGCGACGGCCCTCAGCTATCTCGCGCTCGTCGCCCGCGATGCGGTCGGCCTGCGCTACGTCGCCGCGAAAGTGCCGCGCGCCGCGCTGTGGATCGGCGCGATCGCCGGCTCCGCGCTCGGCAATGCGACCGGCTTCGGCGCGCTGACGGGCGGCGCCGTGCGCGCGCGCGTGTACGGCGCGTCGGGCGTCACCCCCGCGCAGATCGGCCGGATGACCGTCTTCACCAGCGGCACGCTCGCGCTCGCACTGGTGCTGATGACGGCGGTCGGCATGGTCTGCGTGCCGCAGACGCTCGCCGCGATGCTGCATGTCGCACCCGGCGTGCTGACGTGGAGCGGCGCCGCGCTGCTCGTGGTGCTGGGCGTCATGACGATGCTGTGCGGCAACGCCGCGCGCCCGGTCGTCACGCGCTTCAAATGGCTCGCGTTCGACGTGCCGGCGCGGCGCGACCTCGTCGCCCAGGTCGTCTATGCGGTGCTCGACGTCGTGGCCGCGGGCCTGACGCTGTGGGTGCTGTTGCCGTCCGCTCCAGTCGGCTTGCCGACTTTCATCACCGTGTACGCGGCCGCGCTGCTGCTCGGGATGATCGGCCATACGCCGGGCGGGATCGGTGTGTTCGAGGCGGCGATGGTCTTCACGCTGGGCCGCGAAGTGCCGGCGCACGCGATGGTCGCCGCGCTGATCGCCTATCGCGCGATCTACTTCGGCGTGCCGCTCGTGCTGTCGGCCGGCCTGCTGGCCGGGTTCGAGGGCCGCGCGCTGCGCCGCCGGCTCGTGACGCGGCAGGCCGCGCGCGTGTCGCAGCTGGCGCCGCTGTTCCTGAGCCTCGTGACCTTCGCGGTCGGCGGGATGCTGGTGATCTCGAGCGCGACGCCCGCGTTCTGGCACCGGATCGCGATCCTGCGCAACATCGTGCCGCTGTGGGTGCTCGAAGGCTCGCAGGTGATCTGCAGCGTGCTGGGCGTCGCGTTGCTGTTCGTCGCGCGCGGGCTGCTGCGCCGGCTCGACGGCGCATGGTGGATGACTTTCGCGCTGACGCTCGCGAGCCTCGCGCTGTCGCTGGCCAAGGGCCTCGCGTTCGTCGAGGCCGGCGTGCTCGGCACGCTGCTGGTGCTGCTGCTCGTCAGCCGCCGCCGCTTCAACCGGCATTCGTCGCTGCTCGCCGAGCGCTTCACGGTGAGCTGGTTCGTGTCGGTGACGATGGTGCTCGTGCTCGCCGTGTGGGTGCTGTGCTTCGCGTTCCGCGACGTGCCTTACACGCGCGATCTGTGGTCGCATTTCGCGTTCGACGAGCGCGCGCCGCGGGCGCTGCGCGCGACGCTGGCGGCCGGCGTGTTCGTCGCGATGTTCGCGCTGTGGCAACTGCTGCGGCCGGCGCCCGGGCGTTTCGTGAAGCCCGCCGAGCAGGACCTGATCGACGCGGAGCAGATCATCCGCGCGCAGGAGTGCAGCGATGCGGGCCTCGCGCTGATGGGCGACAAGTCGTTCCTGTTCTCCGAATCGCGCCGCGCGTTCCTGATGTATGCGAAGAACGGCCGCACGTGGGCCGCGCTGCACGATCCGGTCGGCCCGCGCGAGGAATGGCCGGCGCTGATCGGCAAGTTCATCGCGCTGGCGCACGCGCACAGCGGCCGCGCGGCGTTCTACCAGGTGCGCGCGAACGCGCTGCCGCTGTATCTCGACGCAGGGCTCACGCTGATGAAGCTCGGCGAGGAAGCGCACATCGCGCTCGACCGCTTCGACCTGAAGGGTTCGAACCGGTCGCACCTGCGCTATGCGCTGCGTCGCGGCGACAAGGACGCGCTGACGGTCGAGGTGATCGCGCCGCGCGACGTGCCGGCCGCGCTGCCGTCGCTGCGCGACATCTCCGACGGCTGGCTCGACAGCCGCGACGCGCGCGAGAAGAGCTTCTCGGTGGCCGCGTTCCACGACGGCTATCTCGCGACGCAGTCGGTGATGCTCGTGCGCCAGGCCGACAAGCCGATCGCGTTCGTCACGTTCATGACGACCGACCTCAACACCGAGGCGACGGTTGGCGTGATGCGTCATCTGCCGGACGCGTCGCCGTATGCGATGGAGTATCTGTTTACGCAGCTCGCGCTGCATCTGAAGGAAGCGGGCTTCCGCAAGCTGAGCCTGGGCATCGCGCCGTTCTCGGGGATGGGGGCGGCGAAGATGCCGTCGCCGTGGCACCGGTTCGGGCTGATGGTCTGGCGCTTCGGCGGCCGCTTCTACAACTTCCGCGGCTTGCGTGCATTCAAGAGCAAGTTCGAGCCGCACTGGGAGCCGCGCTATCTCGCGGCCTCGGGCTCGGTCGGCGTGTTCGTCACGCTCGCGGATCTGTCCCTGCTGGCTGGAGGTCGGCGTTCATGATGTTGAAGAAGGGTATCGCGCGGGCGGCAGCCGCCTGCGCGGGAATGATGCTGGCCGGCGCGGCGTTCGCGGCGCAGGCCGCGGCGCAACCGGAAACCGTGTCGGGCGGCCGCTACGGCCCCGTGACCGTGACGAAGCCGGGCGGCCCGCTGCGCGGCTTCGTCGTGCTGTTCTCGCGCGGGCGGGGCTGGGGCGCCGCCGACCAGCAGGCGGCCGACGCCCTCGCGAAAGCGGGCGCGATGACGGTCGGGGTGGATTCGGAGCGTTATGCGGCGAACCTCGCCGCGAAGCAGGAAACCTGTCACCACCTCGACGGCGACGCCGAAGCGGTCAGCCACCAGCTCGAACGCCTCGCGCAATCGGCGCGTTACTACACGCCGATCGTCGCGGGCGTGGGCCAGGGCGGCGCGATCGCGAAGCAGATCCTGTCGATGGCGCCGGAGAACACGATCGCCGGTGTCGCGTCGGTCGCGCCGGCGGCGAAGCTCGATGCGCGCTTCAAGCCGTGCCCGCCCGATCCGACGATCGTGCGCCGCGCGATGCCGGGTTTCGTCGAAACGGCCGCGGCCGGCGACACCGCGACGCTCGTGTCGCTCGTCACGTCGCACCTGCACGACACCAGCAGCACCGACGAGCTCGACGTGTCGGACCTGCCGCTCGTCGAGCTGCCGGCCAAGGGCGGCAGCGACCGCCTCGCGATCGTGATCTCGGGCGACGGCGGCTGGCGCGATCTCGACAAGACGATCGCCGAGGCGCTGCAGCGCGACGGCGTGGCGGTGGTCGGCATCGACAGCCTGCGCTACTTCTGGAGCGAGAAGCCGCCTGCACAGGTGAGCCGCGACCTGGCGCGCGTGATGCGCACCTACATGGCGCGCTGGCATGCGAACCGCGTGGCGCTGGTCGGCTACTCATTCGGCGCGGACGTGATGCCGTTCGCGTACAACCGGCTGCCGGCCGACCTGCGTGACAAGGTGGCGGTGATGTCGCTGCTCGGCTTCGCGCCGGCGGCGGATTTCCAGATCCGCGTGACGGGCTGGCTCGGGATGCCGGCGAGCGACAAGGCGATGAAGGTCGCGCCGGAAATCGCGAAGGTGCCGCCGCAGCTCGTGCAATGCTTCTACGGCGCGGAAGAGAAGGACACGATGTGTCCGGCGCTCGCGAATAGCGGTGCCGACGTGATCAAGACGGGCGGCGACCACCACTTCGGCCACGACTACATCGCGCTCGAGAAGAAGATCCTCGGCGCGTTCGGCAAGCCGGTGGCGGCGCGCTGAACGCCGGCGCCCGCTGCGCGGCGGGCGCGGCGCTTGCGGTTCATCGGACGGGCGGCCTGCGGGCCGCCCGTTTTCATTTCCCGGCTTGCGTCTCGACTTGCGGCGCCGCGTCCTGCCGCTGCGCCGCCGTTCTCGCATCGCGCTGATAGAAGCCGGGAAACCGGTCGAGCTGCCGGCGCGCGGCGGCCAGATCGGCATCGGCGCCGAGCACCGCGCTCGAAAACCCGGTGCGCTCCATCAACAGCAACTGATCGACCAGCACGTCGCCGGTCGCCCGCAGGTCGCCGGCGAAGCCGAAGCGCTTGCGCAGCAGATACGCCTGGCTGTATGCGCGCCCGTCGGTGAAGGACGGGAAGTGCAGGTCGATGCGCTCGGCCTGCGCGATGCGTGCGGCGAGCGGCCGCAGCTCCTCGTCGTTGCCGATCGTCAGGATCGTGCGGGTCGCGGTGTCCGGCGCGTTCGTATCGTCGGCGTGTTCGGCCGGCGTCAGCAGGCGGATGCGTACGTTCGTGCTGGCGTGTGCGTCGGTCGGTGTCATGCGTGCTCCGCCTGGTGACGGGCGTCGTTGGCCGCGGCCTTGAAGGGCTCGGCGCCGATGCGGCGCACCGTGTCGATGAATCGTTCGCTGCGGCCGTCGGCGTCGAGCCGCGCGTCGAGATAGACATTGACGAGCGCGTCGACGACATCGACGATCTCGTCCGCCGAGAACGACGGGCCGATCACCTTGCCCGGCCGCGCGGGGCCGCTCGCGCTCGAGCCGTCCGACCCGCCGAGCGTCACCTGGTACCACTCGGCGCCGTCCTTGTCGACGCCGAGGATGCCGATGTGCCCGCTGTGATGATGGCCGCAGGAGTTGATGCAGCCGCTGATGTGCAGGTCGATGTCGCCGACGTCGTGCAGCATGTCGAGATCCTGGAACCGCTCGGCGATCGCATCGGCGATCGGGATCGAGCGCGCGTTCGCGAGCGCGCAGAAATCGCCGCCCGGGCACGCGATCATGTCGGTCAGGAGTCCGACGTTTGCGCTGGCAAGACCGATCGCGCGCGCATGCTCCCACAGCAGGAACAGGTCGTCGACGTGCACCCACGGCAGCACCACGTTCTGCGTATGCGTGACGCGTGCCTCGCCGGCCGAGAAGCGCTCGGCGAGTTCGGCGAGTGCGTCGAGCTGTTCGGGCGACGCGTCGCCGGGCGCCTGCAGGCGGCGCTTGAACGACAGCGTGACGATGCGCAGCGCCGGGTCGCGATGCGCTGCGACATTGCGCGCGAGCCAGCGCGCGAAGGCCGGATGGCGGCTGGCGTGCGCGGCCATGCGCGCTTCGACGTCCTGCAGGTCGAGCGTGCGGGGCGCGAGGCGCGGCGGCACGAACGATGCCGCGATGCGGTCGAACTCGGCCTGCGGGATCGTGTGCGGGCCGCCGTCATGCTCGACGATCTGGCGGAATTCTTCCTCGACGTCGTCGATATAGCGCTGTCCCTCGCTCTTCACGAGGATCTTGATGCGCGCCTTGTACTTGTTGTCGCGCCGCCCGTAGCGGTTGTACACGCGGACGATCGCCTCGATGTAGTTCATCACCTGCTGCCACGGCAGGAACGCGCGCAGCAGCGTCGCGATCAGCGGCGTGCGGCCCATGCCGCCGCCGGCGCTCACGCGAAAGCCGAGTTCGCCCGCGTCGTTGCGCACGAGCTTCAGCCCGACGTCGTGCCAGTCGGTCGCCGCACGATCCTCGGCCGCGCCGGTGATCGCGATCTTGAACTTGCGCGGCAGGAACGCGAATTCCGGATGCAGCGTCGTCCACTGGCGCATCACCTCGGCGAACGGGCGCGGATCGGCGATCTCGTCCGGCGCGACACCCGCACGCTCGTCGCACGAAATGTTGCGGATGCAATTGCCGCTCGTCTGGATCCCGTGCAAGTCGACGGTCGCGAGCAGGTCCATCACGTCGGCCGCCTGCGCGAGCGGAATCCAGTTGAACTGCACGTTGGTGCGGGTCGTGAAGTGCGCGTTGCGGGTCGGCAGGCGCAGCGTGCCGAGCTGCGCCTGCGCGTCGCAGGCGGCGCGGTAGGTGGCGTCGTCGGGCACGTCGTAGTCGCGTGCGATGCGGGCGAGCACGCGCAGCTGCGTGCTCGACAGTTCGCCGTACGGCACGGCCACGCGCAGCATCGGCGCATGGCGCTGCACGTACCAGCCGTTCTGCAGGCGCAACGGCCGGAACGCATCCTCGCTCAGCGTGCCGTGCTGCCAGCGTTCGAGCTGGTCGCGGAACTGGGCGGCGCGGCTGTGCACGAGCGCCCGGTCGAAATCGGTATATCGGTACATGACGTGATACGCGAGATGAGCGGCGGCGCCAGGGCGCGCGCCGCTCGGGAGGGGATGTTGCCACGGGTGTCGGGCAACAGGGACAGCGTAGGGAACGCGGGGCGGCGGGACAAGCAGCAGATCGGAACGGAATCGGCGCAGCAGATCGGAGCGGAAAGGGCGCAGCAGATCGGCGGGCGCGCCGGTGTGTGCCGGGGCATGCGTTGCGCATGCCCCGCGTCGGGTTCAGGCTTGCGCCGGTGCGTCGACGATCAACGCCGGATCGAGCGCGCGGATGCGCTGGTCGATGAAGTAGCCGCCGCCTTCCTGATAGCGCAGATAAAGCCGGCCGCACGATACGCAGCGGCTGACGTTGCAGCGGTTGTACGGAAAGTGGCGCGGTGCGATCGGCGCGTCGTCCGACGCATAGCGCGTGCCGGCCGGATGATATTCGTCGTAGGTCGGCTCGGTCTCGCCGGGCGGCGCAAGCGTGGCCACTTGGGTGAGTTGCGTGTCCTGCAGCGACAGCGGCAGGGTCGTCCAGCCGGCGAGCGAGGTTCTCGTGCATGTGCACGGCTGCGTAACGTGTGCCGCTTCGGCCGCCAGTTTCAGCAACGCGTCGTGATCGAGGTAGGGCAGTTGGCTCATGGGCAATCGTGAAGGAGCGGCGGGACCAGCAATGTAACCCGCGCGCGGCTTCGCTGCATGGACGTGATGCGCGCGGCGCGCAGCGTGCGCACGAGGCGCGATCAGCCTGACTTGCGTACCGCCGGCCCGGCGACCAGCTCGCCGAGCACGCGGATCGCGCGCTCGATGTCGCGGCTCCACGGATGGCCGAAGTTCACGCGCACGCAGCGCTCGAAGCCGTGCGCGGCCGAGAACAGCGGCCCCGGTGCGAAGCTGATGCCGCGCGCGATCGCCTGGCGGTGCAGTTCCATCGCGTCGATCGCGTCGGGAAACGACAGCCACAGGAAATAACCGCCGTCCGGCCGCACCCACTCGACGCCGGGCGGCAGCCAGCGCCGCAGCGCGTCGTCCATGCGCGCGAGCTGCGCCTGCAGGGTGCCGCGCAGCTTGCGCAGGTGACGGTCGTAGCCGCCGTGCTCCAGATAGTTCGCGATGCCGGCCTGCGCGGGAATGCTCGCCGACAGCGTGGTCATCAGCTTGAGCCGCTGCACCTTCTCCGCGAACCGGCCGGCGGCGGCCCAGCCGATCCGGTAGCCGGGCGCGAGCGTCTTCGAGAACGAACTGCAATGCATCACGAGGCCGTGCCGGTCGAATGCGCGCGCGGGCAACGGGTAGTCGGGGCCGAAATGCAGTTCGCCGTATACGTCGTCCTCGATCAGCGGCACCTCGCGTGCGGCCAGCAGCTCGACGAGCGCGCGCTTCTTGTCGAGCGACAGCGTGACGCCGGTCGGATTCTGGAAATTGGTCATGAACCAGCACGCGCGGATGTCGTGCCGGTCCAGCGCGTTCGCGAGCGCATCGAGATCGAGGCCCGTGCGTGGATCGACGGGAATCTCGACCGCGCGCAGGTCGAGCCGCTCGATCGCCTGCAGCGCCGCATAGAAACCGGGAGACTCGACCGCGACGACGTCGCCGGGCCGCGTGACGGCCATCAGGCACAGGTTCAGCGCTTCGAGCGCGCCGTTGGTGACGACGATCTCGTCGACGGGCTGCGCGACACCGGTTGCCAGATAGCGCCGCGCGATCTGCTGGCGCAGCGCCTCGCTGCCGGGCGGCAGGTCGACGACCGTGCTCCACGGGCTGACGAGCCGCGTCGCCTGCGCGAGCGATTTCGCGAGGCGCGGCAGCGGAAACAGCTGCGGCGCGGGAAATGCGGAGCCGAGCGGCACGATGCCGGGCTGCGTCGCGGCGTCGAGCACCGAGAACACGAGGTCGCTGATGTCGACCTTGCGCGTGGCGCCGGCACGGCTCGCGCGGCGTTTCGCGGGCGGGTTCGCCGCCGGGCCTGCGCCCGGCGCGACGTAATAGCCGGAACGCTCGCGTGCGCGGATCAGCCCCCACTGTTCGAGCAGGTAGTACGCGCGAAACACCGTCGACTGGCTCACGCCATGCTGCGCGATGATCTGCCGCAGCGACGGCAGGCGCGTGCCGACCGCGAGGTTGCCGTTGCGGATTTCGTCGGCGATCGTCTGGGCGAGGGTTTCGTAGCGTTTCATCGGCGCGGGCGGGGCATGCTTGGCGCCCTCGCGCGGGGCCGATGCGGCGCCGCGCCGGCGGGCGCGCGTCATTGTCCGACGAGCGGCACGAAAAGGAAAGCGCGACGGCCGCGGCCGGTCGCGCTGTCGTGGCGATGCCGATGCGTGCGCATCCGTCGCGCGTGATCGCGGCGTTTACGCCGGCGTGGCGCGGATGCGCATGCGATGGCTCGACGCGCATGCAGGCGGAGGTGACGACACGACGCGACGGATGACGCGCGTCGCCGAATGCATCGAATGCACCGAACGCTCCGAACGCTCCGAACGCTCCGAACGCATACGCACTACATGCCGCGTGGCGCCGTGGCTGCAAGCGGAGCCGGCACGCGTCGAGTCTTGCCTTTCGCCTGATGATTCTCCGTTCGCGTGGCCGGGTTCGAGCGCGTGCAGCGACGTGCGATCGAACGCGTACACGGATGACGCGCTCCGAATAGGCGGGCGCAGTGCGCGTGCGGCTTGTTCCAATTGCGCGGCGATATTTTTTGTGGTCTTGTTGCACGATCAAGCATCGACTCGAAAAAAGGACAGTCGAATGCATACGGGGAATTCGGACGAGGACCGATTGATCAGGGGAATCGGCGCGCGCCGTGCGCGCCGCGCCGCGTGCCGGTGGCTTGTCGTCCTGACGCTGGGCTGGCAGGGCCTGCCTGCCTGCGCCGCTTCCCCCGAGACCGTCGGCGACAACGTACTGCGTGTCCTTGCGTGGCCCGGCTACGCGGACAACGATGTCGTCAATGCATTTGAGACGCACTTTCATGTGCACGTCGAAGTAACCTTCGTCGATTCCGACGAAGCGTTGTGGACACGGATGCACAGCGCGTCGCCGCCGCCGTACGATGTGCTCGCGGCCAATACGGCCGAGATCCAGCGCTATGCGAGCGACGGCCTGCTCACGCCGATCGACCTGTCGCAGATCCCCAACCGCCGGCGGCAACTGCCGAATTTCCAGCAGCTCGCGACGATCGGCGGACTCGTGCGCAACGGCTCGACCTATGCGATTCCGTTCACGTATTCGTCGATGGGACTGATCTACGATCGCAAGCAGGTGCCGGTCGCGCCGCGCTCGATGCTGGAACTCTGGAATCCGCGTTACCGCGGCAAGGTGCTCGACTTCAACAGCGCGCCGCATAATTTTTCGTTCACCGCGCTCGCGCTCGGCTATCCCGACCCGTTTCGCCTGTCGCCCGCGCAAACGCTTGCCGTCGCGCACAAGCTGGTCGAACTGCGGCGCAACCTGCTCACGTATTACACGCTTCCGGACGAGGCGACCACGCTGTTCGTCCAGCATCGCGCGGCGCTGATGTTCGGCAACTATGGCACGCAGCAGGTCGAACAGCTGCGTCGCGCCGGTGCGGATGTCGGCTACGTGATTCCGGACGAAGGCGCGCTCGCGTGGCTCGACTGCTGGGGCGTCACGCGCGGCGCGGAGCATCGCGAACTGGCGTTCGCGTGGATCAACTATATGCTCGAACCGGCGATCGGCGTGCTGCTGACCGAACGCCAGGGGCTCGCGAATACGCTCCAACCGCCACCCGGTCTCGAGGCCGGCCACCAGCACCTCGTCTGGATCCAGCCGGTCGAGGACATCGCGCGGCGTGAGTCGCTATGGAGCCGCATCGTGTCGGGCGACCGGCCGGAGCGGTTCGAAAAATGATCAGGCTCGGGCTCACGTGGAAGCTGTCGATGCTGTTCGCGTGCATCGGCGTGATCGCGTCCGGCACGACCGGCTACTACACCTACCGCGCGAACCGGACGATGCTCGTGCAGGAAGCGCAGCACAGCCTGCTGATGTCGACGCACTTGCTCGGACAGCGCTTCACGACCGCGCTGTCCGACGTGGCCGACGATGTGCTCGTGCTCGCGCAATTGCCGGCGTCGGCGTCCGTCGCGAGCGGCGAAGGCGCCGATCGCGCCCCGCGCACGCGGCTCGAACAGGTGTATTACAGCTTCATGAAGAACCACCCCGAGTACCTGCAGATCCGGCTGATCGCGCGAGGGGATTTCGGGCTCGAGCGGATCCGCGTCGATCGCGACGCGCGCGGCATCGTCGTGCTGCCGGAGAGTGCACTCCAGGAAAAAGGGCAGTTTCCTTACGTATTCGATACGCTTGCGACGGCGCCCGGTCATATCTACCTGTCGCCGATCGCGATCAATCACGAGACCGGCTCGCATGCGGCCGAAGGGCTGCCGATCCTGCGCGTGGGCACGCCGGTGGTCGACGAAGGCGGCCGGATCGTCGGCGCGCTGGTCGTCGACGTCGAGCTGACGCGCATGTTCGACCGGCTCGAACGCGATCTGCCGCCTGACTACGTGGTGTATCTCGCGAACAAATGGGGCGATTTCCTCGTGCACCCCGATCCGTCGCAGATCTTCGGCTTCGATCGCGGGCGCCGCGTGCTGATGCAGGACAGCTTCCCCGACACGCGGCTGCTGTTCGTCGGGGCGCGCACGAACGTGGCGCTCAACGGTCTCGCACAGCCCGACGCCGCACCGGGCCAGATGTTCGCGTTCGTGCGCACGCCGTTCGGCAACAACGAGGGCAACCGCTTCGTGGTGCTCGGCATGGCGCGTCCGCTCACGGACGTGCTGGCGCCGGCCGGGATGCTCGGCGAGCGGATCATCCGGATGGTGCTCCTGATGAGCGTGGCGGCGGTGATTCTCGCGATCCTGTTTGCGCGCGCGATCACGCGGCCGTTGCAGATGCTCGCGCGCGCGGCGACCCACGTGTTCGACGATCCGTCCGCCGAACGGTTGCCGGTCGCGCGGGCCGACGAGATCGGCGTGCTGGCGCGCTGTTTCGACAGCATGCGTGTCGAGATCCGCACGCAGGTCGCGATGCTGCGCGCGAAGCAGCTGGAGCTCGCGCACCTCGCCGGCCACGACCCGCTGACCGGCTTGCCGAACCGCCTGTTGTTCATGGAGCATCTCGATGCCGCGATCCGCCATGCGGCCGCGGTGCGCGAGGGGCTGGCGGTGATGTTCGTCGATCTCGATCGCTTCAAGCAGATCAACGACCAGCACGGGCACGCGGCCGGCGATCGCACGCTCGTCGCGGTCGCGAAACGGTTGAGCCTCGCGCTGCGCAGCGGCGACATGGCCGCGCGGCTCGGCGGCGACGAATTCATCGTGCTGATTTCGGACGTGCGATCGCCCGCGGTGATCGGCGATATCGCGTCGCGTATCCAGATCGTGATGGCCGAGGAACTGGAATTCGGCGACCGGCACCTGGCCGTGGGTGCGAGCATCGGCGTGAGCGAATATCCGGCGGATGGCGCGTCGGCCGAGGAATTGCTGGTCAAGGCCGACGCGGCGATGTACGCGGCGAAGGCCTCCTCGCAGTGCGCGTGCGTGCGTTACCAGGAATTGCTGAGTGGCGGTATCGCCACGGACGACGGCGGCCGCGTGGCGGCGGAGGGCAGCCGCTGACGGCAGGCCGGCGCCGGCGCGTGGCAAAACCGCGGCGAGCCCGTCACGGGACGGGCTCGCTGGATCCGGGCGGACCGCGCGCGATGCGCGCGGCGGCGGACTTAGTGGCCGAAGTAGACCGAGTCGCGCGCGTTGCGCACCTTGACCGCCGGTGCGCCGCCCTGGACGACCGCGGCCGGTTGCGCGCCGTAGCCGCTGTTGTCGGCATCGTGCGCGCGCGCTTGCGCGGCCTGGATGTCGGCCGGGTAGTACGGGCTCGACTGGCTCGGCTTGTAGCCGGCGTTTTCGAGCTGGACGAGTTCGTTGCGCACCTGGGCGCGGGTCACGGTGCTTTGGGCGAAGGCGCCGAACGAAGCGGACAGGGCGACAGCGGCGACGACTGCGGAAACGAGCGATTTCATGATGACCTCCGATGTTCTATTGGGTTCGCCGGCGACACCATGTCGTAAGCGATTGATTACATCGTAGGCGTCGGTGGATCTAGGGTAAACGTGGATTCCAGCGAAAGATCATTACCGGTGAGGCAACAATTCCAGCATAGATTCGATCTGCCCCCATTCAGCGTTGCGGGAATTGCAAACTGACGGGGGCGGGGCGGCGAGACACCGCGCACGGGCGAACGCCCGGTGGCGGGGCACCGGCAGGTGGGGCGGCTGGCGGCGGGCGCTGCCGGATCAGACGCCGTCGGCGTCGTCGATTTCCTTGCGCTCGCGGCGTTCCTCGTTGCCGCGGCGCGCCCGCAGGCGCTGGCGCGACAGGACCGCGATCACCTGCTGGGTGGGCGCGCCGGACGGCAGCTCGTTGCGGATGCGATCGGGCACCATCGGCAGGCCCGCGCGCTGCCGGCGCAGTGCCTTCGCGATTGCCCGGCGGCATTCGTCCCCGTGGCAATCCCATTCATCGCGGATTCTCTGGCAATAACGGCATTGTTCCATCGGGACAGTCTAACGCGTCTTGGGGATCGGAGCTGAAGGCGCAACGGACGGGGCTTGGACGGGCGGGCGCGAGGCGACCGTGGTCATTTCGTGTCGGCATGCGCGCCGTCGACCCCGGCGACGGGCGCCGCCGTGTGCCGGAAGATGCCCGCCTTCCGGATCAGCCGCGGCGCGGCGACGAGCACGAACAGCAGGACGACCATCCGGCCCCGGTTCAATCCAATTCATGATGCATCGCTCTATCATGTGAAAAATACATGCATCGCAACAAGGAGGCGAGATGACGCTTGCGCAGTTACAGGCCCTGGCTGCCGTGGTCGAACTCGGCTCGCTGACGGCCGCGGCCGACCGGCTCAGCCGCAGTCAATCCGCGATCAGCCACGCGTTGACCGAACTGGAGGACATCACCGAGGTCAAGCTGCTGTTGCGCGACCGCCAGCCGGTCGTCCTGACCGCTGCCGGCGAACGCCTGTGGCCGTACGTGCAGAACGTCGTCCGGGAAGCGCAGACGCTGCGCCAGCAGTTCGGCCTGGCGCGCGGCAAGCTCGAGGGTCGGCTGGTGGTGGCGTCGCTGCCGAGCGTCTCGCTCGCGTTCGTCGTACCCGCGCTCGAAGCGTTGAAGGCGGCGCATGAGGGCGTGACGGCCGTGCTGCTCGAAGGCACGGACGCGGAAGTCGAAGGGTGGCTCGACGACGGCACCGCCGACATCGGCGTGGTCGCCGGCACGAAGACCTTCGCGAACAACCTGCCGTTGCTCGACGAGGATTTCGTCGCGGTGGCGGCGGACGGCATGTTCGACGGCCGCGAGAGCGTGTCGGCGAAACGGTTGGCGACGATGCCGTTCATTTTTTCGAAGGCGGGGTGCGGGCCGGTCATCGCGGATTACTTCGCGCGCAACGGTGCATCGCTTCGCGCCGCGTTCAACGTGGTCGAGATGCGGACCATTCTGTCGATGGCGGAGGCGGGAATGGGCGTGTCGATCGTCCCACGCATCACGCTCACCTATACCCGGTTCGGCGGCCGGGTGCTGGCGTTGTCGCCCAGGCTGCATCGTTCCGTGCGACTGGCGTGGAACGCGAGCGGCAACGCGGTCGCCGACGCATTCGTGAAACTGGTCGACGCGCAACGCGCGAAGGCGGGAAAGGCGGTGCAGGCACGCGCGAAAAAGGGCAAGTAGCGGGCCGGCGGAACGACGCGATGACGGGGTGAAGCGCGTTCATGCGTGACTTGCAGTTTATTCATGCCGACAGACACCGACATGCAATACATTGCTGGACACTCGCCCCGACTTCATCGCGCTGAAGGAGACTGCCGTGCCGGCCTTGCCCACCCTGATTGCTTTCGGACTCGTATCGCTCGGCATGGCCCTGACGCCCGGCCCGAACATGCTTTACCTGATCTCCCGCTCGATCTGCCAGGGCCGCCGTGCGGGGCTGGTGTCGCTCGGCGGCGTCGCGCTGGGGTTCGTGTTCTACATGTTCTGCGCGGCATTCGGCATTACCGCGCTGGTGATGACCGTGCCGTACGCGTATGACGCGCTGCGTTTGTCCGGCGCGCTGTACCTGTCGTATCTCGCGTGGCAAACGCTCAAGCCGGGCGGCCGCTCCGCGTTCCAGGTGCGGCAACTGCCGCACGACAGCGGCGTGCGGCTCTTCACGATGGGCTTCGTCACCAACCTCGCGAACCCGAAGATCGCGGTGATGTACCTGTCGCTGCTGCCGCAGTTCATTGCGCCCGGGCACGGCAGCGTGCTCGCGCAATCGCTGGCACTGGGCTGCGTGCAGATCGCGGTCAGTGTCTGCGTGAATGCGCTGATCGCGAGCATGGCCGGCTCGATCGCGGGGTTTCTTGCCGGTCGGCCCGTCTGGGCGCGGGTGCAGCGCGGGTTGATGGGGACCGTGCTGGCCGGACTGGCCGTGCGTATCGCGCTGGAATCGCGAAGCTAGGGGCACGGTGGCGGCAACGCGGCTTGCTGTGGAAACCGGCGTGCCGATGGGCAGCATGCAAGGTGCGGCGGTCGAATAGACGCAGCCGCTCCGCATGGCGCAGCCGTCACGTATTCGCCGTATCCATCAGCGCGTCGCGCGCGCCGTCCCGCACGCGGCAACCCCGGCCGCCCGCCGCGCGATCATGCGTTGCGGGCGGCCGTCGCATCAGCGTTCGCGGCGCTTCTTGCTCAGCTCGATCGTCTCGAACAGCTCGTACTGTGCGCTCGGGTGCTGATCCGCGCCCGGCGCATGGTAGTAGCGCATCGTGATCGTCGTGTGGCCGCCCGGCTTGCCCGGATCGTGGTCGAACACGGCGATCCCGTAGCCCGTGCCCGTATCGCGGCGCGCGGACCAGATCGCATCCTCCAGCGCATCGGCCGGCTTGCGCACGAACGTGTTCGGCGCGGCGCCCGGCACCGGCCGGTTCGGCTTCGTGAAGACCTTGGCCTGCGCGAAGCCGGTCGCCGGGTTCTCGCCGTACACGTCGAGCGGCGCACTGGTGCCGCCGCCGCCGAGGATCAGGTGGATCGTGCCGTGGCTCGTGTCGAAGGTCGTGCGCTCGGGATCGGTCGACCCGACCGGACGCGGCTGCAGCGTCTCGACGACTTCGCCGGTCGATGCATCGACGCCCGCGCGGTGATTGCAGCCGCGCACCGGGTAGCTGCGCTCGTAATCGTGATCGTGACCGCACAGCACGAGGTCGACGCCGTAACGGTCGAACAGCGGCAGCCATGCCTCGCGAATGCCCTTGTCCGAGCCGTTGCCCGTCTTCGACGAGCTCAGCGCGTCCTGGTGCATCTGCACGACGATCCAGTCGATGTCGTCATCGTGCGACGCTTGACGTAGCGTGTGCTCGAGCCAGCGCGTCTGCACGCCGTCGCTGTAGCCGCGCACGTAGAACGACGTGCCCGGCTCGATCGGCGCGCGGCCGGTGCTCGCGGCCGGCACCAGCGGAGCCGGGCCGCCGACGAACGCGGCAGCGTCCTGGTACACGACGTCGTCGGCGTCGAGCGAGATGAACAGCACCGAGCTTACGCGGAAGCTGTACCAGCGGCCCGGAAAGCGCGTGCCGTTCTCCGGCAGCGTGTAGCGCGCGAGGTACGAGTCGAGCCCCTGCGGGCCGTTGTTGAATTCGATCTCGTGATTGCCCGGGCACGGCATCCACGGGCGGTTCGCGGCCGACGTCTGGTTGTTGTTGCCGAAGTCGCGCCACACCTCCGGCTGATGCGCGGGGTTCAGGTTCGCGTAGCAGAGGTCGCCGTTCAGCAGGTGGAACAGCGGCTGGAACTGCTCGACGGCCTGCACCGCGAAGCGGCTTTGCGGCGACGACAGCACCCATGCGCCGTTCGGCGTCGCGAGGTCGCCGTAGCTCGTGAAGCGGAATGGTGCGCGCCCGCGCGGCGCGGTCGTGAAGGTCGCGGCAAACGGCTGCGCGGCGTTGCTGTCGTTGTCGGCCGTCAGTTCGTAGCGGTAGCGCGTGTTCGGCTTCAGGCCGTGCACGCGTGCGTGGTACGTGAACACCGTTTCACCGTTCAGGCCGTCGGTGTAAAGGCGCTGCACGCCGTGCACGGTGCGTGCCGGTTCGCCGTCGGCGACGATCCGCGCCCGCGGATTGACGGCCGGCGCGAGCGATGCCCACGAGATCGCGACTTCCGACGCCGGGTCGCTGCCCCATGTCAGGTGCACCTGTTCGGGGGTGCCGTCCGGGTTCGACCCGGCGGCACGGGCGGCCGCGAGCCCGCCCGCGGCGGTGGCGAGGCCGGAGACGCCGGCCAGTTTCAGGAAGCCGCGACGCGATACGGAAGCGGCCGGCTCGTTCGACTCGGCGGGGAAGTTGTCCTGGTTCGACATGATCGTATTTTCGTTGAGTGACACGCGAAATGCGGAACCGCCCGGCCGTGCGCGAGCGCGTCCGGGGCGTGGGCCGGAAACGAGCGGGATCCCGGTGACATGCATTGTCGAAGCGCAGTTTTGCCGGGTTGTGACAGACGGTCGTCCACGCCCGGGCCCGATGCGTCGCCGGGTGAGCGCGGCGTCGCCGGCGCGGCGGAAATTTATTTGCGCGCGTCGCGACGGATTTTTCCGCATGCGTCGTTTAACGAACGAACGGCCACTTCCGGCCATCACGTTCGCTACACGACGCTTCGGAGTCTTGCATGAAACTTTCCATTTCATTACGGGTTGCCGCGGGATGCGTGGCCGCGCTGGCGACCTCCGCCACATTCGCGCAGGCCGTCATCGTCGCGCCGGTCGCGCCGCCGCCGCCGCGCGTCGAAGTGATGCCGGCGCCACGCGCGGGCTACGTGTGGGATCAGGGCCACTGGCACTGGCGGCAGGGCCGCTACGTGTGGATCCCCGGGCATTGGCAAGCGGTGCGCGTCGGCTATCGCTGGGTGCCCGGGCACTGGGCCGCGCGCGGCCCGAACTGGCGCTGGGTGCCGGGTCACTGGGCGTGACGCGCAGGGTGCCGCGCGGCGCGCAGCGCCGGTGCGGCGGGACTTCCACACAACTTCATCCGTCGAGCCATGCCTTTTCGAACCATCGTGATCCTGACAGCCGCGGCCGTCGTGCTGGCCGGCTGCGTCGTGGTGCCGGCGCGTCCGGTGTATTACCGGCCGGCGCCGGTCGTCGTATATTGATCGCGCCGGCCGGCTCGCGATCGACAGGATCGATATGCCGTTCGAACCGGATGTCGACGAAACCGGCCGGGCGGATGCCGGACACGGCGCGCGACGCGCCGTGGACGCGCCGGCATGGCGCCGTGCGGCGCCGGCCCGACGCATGCAAGGAGAGCACGACGATGAGCTTCAGCCGGACGGCGGGCACGCTCGCCGGCAGCATGCGGCGGGCGCGCCGCGCATGGCGGAGCAGCCCGCGTTGAGCGACGCCGATCCGGACGCGGAACTCGTCGCGCGGGTCGGCGCGCGCGACACGTCGGCCGTGCGCGTGCTCGTCGCACGCAAGCTGCCGCGCCTGCTTGCGCTCGCGACGCGCATGCTCGGCGACCGGACCGAAGCCGAAGACGTTGCGCAGGAAACCTTCCTGCGGATCTGGCATCACGCGCCGCGCTGGCGGGATGGCGAAGCGCGCTTCGACACGTGGCTGCATCGCGTGGTGCTGAACCTGTGCTACGACCGGATGCGCGGGCGGCGCGAGGAGCCGGTCGACACGCTGCCCGACGTGCCCGACCCGCAACCCGAGCCGGCCGCGCACGCGGAGTTGCGCGCGCGCGATGCGCGCGTGCGCGAGGCGCTCGCCGCATTGCCGCCCCGGCAGCGGGAAGCGCTCGTGCTCCAGTACTATCAGGACATGTCGAACGTTGAAGCGGCCAACCTGATGGGCATCACCGTCGATGCGCTGGAAAGCCTGCTCGCGCGCGCGAGGCGCAACCTGCGCGCGCAACTGGCCGGCGACCCACCTAGCGAGGACAAGCGATGACACCCGAACGATTCCGTACCATCGTCGCCGCGTACGGCTCGGATGCGCGGCGCTGGCCGCGCGACGAACGCGCGGCGGCCGAAGCGTGGGCGCAAGCGCATCCGCGCGACGCGCTCGCGGCGCTCGACGATGCCGCCGCGCTCGATGCCTGGCTCATGCAGGATACGGTCGAGCCGCCCGCGCCGGCGCTCGTCGAACGCATCGTCGCGTCGGCGCCCGCGCCGCAACGTGCGCGGCGCCGGGGCACGGTGTGGTGGTCGGGCGCGGCGTTCGCGGGTGTCGGGCTCGCCGGCGCGCTGGCGGGCGCGGTGGCCGTGTCGATGCTGATGCTCGGCAGTGCGCCGTTCGCGCAACACGAACCGGGCTACCTGACGACGACGTTCGGCGGCCCGGGCATCGACGGAGGCGACGAATGAGCGAACGCGGCTGGAAATTCATGCTCGTCGGGTCGGTCGTGTTGAACGTGTTCATGCTCGGCGCGATCGGCGGCGGCGCGTATCAATGGTTTTCGACGCATCGTGGCCTGGATGGGGGCGGGATGCCCGGACAGCGCACGGCATTGCGGTTCGCCGCGGACGAATTGTCCGACGCGCGTCGGCAAGCGTTTGCGGCGGCGCTGAAGGCGGCGCGCAAGGAAGGTCGGGATTTCGCGCGGGAAGGGCGTGACGGGCGGATCACGGTGCTGGATCTGCTGGCGGCGCCGCAGCTCGATCGCGCGGCGATCGACGCGGCGCTCGATCGGACGCGGGCGGCCGATAGTGCGTTGCGGGGGCAGGTCGAGCGCAGCGTCGTCGATTTCGCGGCGACGCTGACGCCCGACGAGCGCGTGAAGTTCGTCGACGGCTTGCGACGCAGCGGGAACTGGCGGCTGCCGGCGAGGTTTCAGAGGAAGCGCGACGCGGCGGGGAGCCAGTAACTGGCGTGGCGTGACGACGCGTCACGCTCGCGAATCGGTTGGCGGCAATCTCGAGTGCCGCGACGGAGGCGAATCATGGATCGAAGCGAAGACTTGATCGTGCGCACCATGTCGGCCGACGACGTGGCCATGTCGGTCGAATGGGCGGCAGCCGAAGGGTGGAACCCCGGCCTGCATGATCCGCCGTGTTTCAGGGAAGCGGACCCGGCCGGTTTTTTCGTCGGCGTGTGGCGTGGCGAGCCGGTCGCGTGCCTTGCTGCCGTCGCGTATGACGAACGCTTCGGCTTCATCGGTCTGTACATCGTGAAACCCGGGTTTCGCGGCAAAGGCTTCGGCATGCGAATCTGGCAGCACGGCATGCGTTACCTGGGAGACCGCAATGTCGGTCTCGACGGTGTCGTGGCTCAACAGGCGAACTACCGGAAGTCCGGGTTCCGGCTCGCGTATCGCAACATCCGCTATCAGGGCCGTGTGGACGGCATCGGATGCGCGCACGCGGCCGCGGCGGCCGAGGTCCCGTTCGAGCAGTTGCTGGCGTACGATCGCCGGTGTTTTCCTGCGCCGCGCGCGCGTTTCGTCTCCGCGTGGCTCGCGCAGCCGGATGCCGTTGCGCTCGCAACGGTCGACGCGGGTCGCATCACCGGATACGGCGTGGTGCGCCGCTGCAACGCCGGCTGCAAGATCGGCCCGCTGTTCGCCGATGACGCCGGCGTCGCCACGGGGCTGTTTCGCGCGCTGGCGGCGCGCATGCCCGGCGAGGTTATCGTGCTCGACGTGCCGGAAACGAATCCCGCGGCCGTCGCGCTGGCGGAACGGCACGGCATGTCGAGCGTCTTCGAAACCGCGCGGATGTATACGAAGGAAGCGCCCGCGATCGCGATCGACCGCGTGTTCGGCGTGACGTCGTTCGAGCTGGGGTGATCGCCGCGCGCATGGCGGGCCCGGAAAGGACGCCGGATTTGCCCATGCGTTCGCCGATGTGAATCCATCTCCCGGCTACTTCTCGAACCAGTATTCGAGCTCGGTATGGTTCTGGTTGAACGCCTTGGCATCGGAGACTGTTTCCGCGCGCACGATGCCGTGGATGCCACGGAATCTGCCTGTACCGCCGGTGATGTCCAGTTCCGTGAGGTTCTTCAGCCGGTTGCTGTCGGGCAGCTTGTGGTTGAGGAAATAGCCGCGCGCGAAAATCCTGTCGCCGTTCTCCATTCTGTATTCCACATAGCTGCGACCGAGCCCGTTCAGGTCGGTCAGATCGCTTGTCGCGCGGATGACGGCTTCCTTCAGAACGATGCCTTCGATGGTCTGGTCCTTGCCACCGTAGCTGCGCACCAGTTCGTATAGCCGCAACTGGTGCCCGGGGACATCGCCAACCTCGAGGACGTGTTGCTGCGTGTACTTGTTTCCGCCCGCCGGCGCGTCGAATGCGGCGACATGCTTCTCTTGAGCAACAGCGATCGTCGAAGCGGACAGCACGCAGCACAGCACTGCAGACATTCCGGGTTGCATGGTCTTCTCCCAGCGGGAAATCGTTGCACTCTGGCGAGACCGCGCAGCGAAATGCAGCGCAACGGGATCCGGCCACGCCTCATCGCGCATCGCGGCGGCCGCGTCATCGAGCGAAGGGTAAGCCGCACGATACTCCGCGGGAAAAAGCATCGGCGCGGCAAGCGCTGCAAAAGCCAGATCCGCCGCCGTGAAGCGCAAGCCGTCATGAACCAGCAACGGCACGCTGCTGCCGCCGTTGTGTTTCGTCGCCAGTCAATGCAGCAGCGGGACATGCAGCGTTTCCCGGTACGGCAGCGCAAACCGGTCAAGCGCCCACCGCGCCTTTTCGCTGTAGGGCTGTGCGGCATCGGGATCAGCGCGGCAAGACGAACGCTGTCGCGGGTCATCGAAAGAGCGCTCACGCGTCATTGCATTGCGCGCGCAACGGACCCCGCGCGCCTTTGGAATTGTGGCAACGGTGCGACCTGCGTTCAATGCTCCTTTTGCCTACCGGCCGGCGGCTCGAACGATCTGACGATTAGGCAGCGCAAGCGAATGCTCTCCGCCAGCTGAAAGCTTCGTGCAAGACGCGGCACGCTTCGGCATCCGCGAGCCGAACCGAAAATACTTCGTCGATTCCGCGACGGATTTCCCGCCACCCTCCGTTAAACACGGGTACGCATCGCGAGAGCCCCCGTCATGGACCACCCGAACGACATCTCACCGGCCGCCATCGCGCTGAACCGCTTCGGTCTCGGCGCGCGGGCCGACGAAGCGCCGCCTGCCGATCCGAAGGGCGCGCTGGTCGCCCAGCTCGACCGCTACGACCCGAGGCCGGCCGCATGGGCCGGCGAGCCGGACGCGATCACGCTCGCCACGCGCTTCGCGACGACCCGCAACACGATGACGGGCGACGACGCGGCGGCCAGGCGCGCGAGTGCGCAGTCGATCCGTCGCGACGGCCATGACGCCTATCGCAGCGCCGTCACTGCGCGGTTGAACAGCGCGCTCGCCACGTCCACGCCGTTCGTCGAGCGGCTCGTGCATTTCTGGTCGAACCATTTCGCGGTGTCGGTCGACAAGGGGCCGGTTGCCGCGTATGCGGGTGCATTCGAGCGCGATGCGATCCGCCCGCACGTGCTCGGCCGCTTCGAGGACATGCTCGTCGCCGTCGAGCAGCATCCCGCGATGCAGCTGTTCCTCGACCAGGCGCGCTCGGTCGGCCCCGACAGCCCGGCCGCGCTGCGCGCCGAAGCCCGCCAGCCGGCAGCACGGCGCGGCCTCAACGAGAACCTCGCGCGCGAAATCATGGAACTGCACACGCTCGGGGTACGCACCGGTTACACGCAAACGGACGTGACGGAATTCGCGCGTGCGCTGACCGGCTGGAGCATTGCCGGCGGACGCGGGCCGCAGCCCGGCGATGTGGCGCCCGGCGCGTTCGTGTTCCGCCCGAAGCTGCACGAACCGGGCGCGCGCACGGTGATGGGCCGCACCTACGATCAGCCGGGCGACGCGCAAGCGCGTGCGATCCTGGGCGATCTGGCGCGTTCGCCGGCGACGGGCCGGCATGTCGCGTTCCAGCTCGCCCGTCATTTCGTCGCCGACGATCCGCCGCCCGCGCTCACCGACCGGCTCGCCCGTGCGTTCGATACGAGCGGCGGCGATTTGCCGACCGTCTATCGCGCGCTGGTCGATGCGCCGGACGCATGGTCGCCGGTCAATCGCAAGTTCAAGACGCCGTGGGAGTGGGCCGTGTCGTCGCTGCGCGGGCTCGGCTGGCGCGATACCGGTGACCTGAAGGCCGCGCCGCTGCTCGCGCAGCTCGGCCAGCCGGTATGGCGGCCCGGGTCGCCGGCCGGGTACGACGATGTCGCCGCGAGCTGGGCCGCGCCCGACGCGCTGGTGCGCCGTGTCGAGATCGCGCAGCGGTTTGCCGCACGCACGGGCGACCGGCTCGACCCGCGCACGCTCGGCAAGACGCTGCTGGCCGGCTCGCTGAGCGCACCGACGGCGACGGCACTGTCGCGTGCCGAGAGCGCGACCACGTCGCTTGCACTGCTGCTCGTGTCGCCCGATTTTCAACGGAGATGAACATGGCCCGATCCCTTACCCGTCGACATTTCCTGAGCATCGCCGCCGCCGGTGCGGGCGCGATCCTCGTCGCGCCGCGCATCGTGTTCGCGAACGTCGAAACCGACCGGCGCTTCGTGTTCGTGATCCAGCGCGGCGCGGCCGACGGGCTGAACATCGTCGTCCCGTATGCGGAACCCGCGTATGCGTCGTTGCGCGGCCCGCTGGCGATCGATGCGTCGACGGCGACCCGCATCGACGGCACGTTCGCGCTGCATCCGTCGCTCGTGCGGACCGCGCAGATGGTTCGCGACAAAGAGGCGCTGTTCGTCCACGCGATCGCGTCGCCGTATCGCGACCGCTCGCATTTCGACGGCCAGAACGTGCTCGAGACGGGCGGGCGCGCGCCGTACCAGGTGAAGGACGGCTGGCTGAACCGGCTCGCCGCGATGTTGCCGGCGACGCGGGACAACGCGATCGCGTTCGCGCCGACGGTGCCGCTCGCGTTGCGCGGCAGCGTGCAGGCCGCGTCGTATGCGGCGTCCGGGTTGCCGGCCGCACCGGACGACCTGCTCGCGCGCGTGTCGGCGCTGTACGAGGCCGACGTGCAGCTCGGGCCGCTGTGGCAATCGGCGATGGCCGCGCGCGGTCTCGCCGGCGACGCGCATGCGCGCCAGGATGCGGCGGGCGTCGGCAAGCTCGCGGCGACGTTTCTCGCGCGCGACGACGGCCCGCGGATCGCGATGATCGAGACGGCCGGCTGGGACACGCACAGCGCGCAGAACGCGCGGCTCGCGAATCAGTTGAAGGCGCTCGACACGATGCTCGCCGCGTTGCGCGACGGTCTCGGGCCCGTGTGGCAGCGGACCACGGTGCTCGTCGCGACCGAGTTCGGCCGCACGGCCGCCGCGAACGGCACGGGCGGCACCGATCACGGGCAGGCGTCGGTCGCGATGCTGGCGGGCGGGGCGGTCGCGGGCGGACGCGTGATCGCCGACTGGCCGGGCCTGCGGCCGGGCGACCTGTACGAAGGGCGCGACCTGAAGCCGACCGCGTCGCTCGACGCGCTGATCGCGGGCGCGGCCGCCGAAAGCCTGCGGCTCGATCCCGCTCATACCGCGTCGATGCTGTTCGCGGAAAGCGGCGCGACGCGGCCGATGACGGGCCTCGTTCGCGGAGCCGCGTGACGCGCGGAGCGATGCGCAGCTCGATGCACGGCGTACGCGGGTTCGCCTCCGCCGACCGATCGATTACACAACAGGGAGAATCGACGATGAAGATCCGATCCGTATCGCTTGCCGTATGGGTGACGACGAGCGCGGCGCTGCTGTCCGCGTGCGTGGTCGAACCCGCGCGGCCGCCGCAGCCTGCGCCGGTCGCCGAAGTGATGCCGCCGCCGCCCGCGCCCGGTTATCGCTGGGCGAAAGGTCATTACCGCTGGGCCGGCAACCACTGGGCGTGGGTGCCCGGGCACTGGGCCGCCGTGTATTGAAGCAGGGGGCCGGCGCGCCGTTCACCAGCCGATCCGGTGCTTCTCCTCGGTTTCGCTGTGTCGCCAGTCGTCGTCTGCGTGCAGATACTGGCTCGTCGTCGTCAGCGATACGTGACCGAGGTTGTCGCGCACGAGCCGCAGGTCGACGCGGCCGTCCGCCATGTGCGAACCCGCGCTGTGGCGCAGCCAGTGGGCCGATGCCTGTTCGAGCACGCGCGCCTGTTGTTCGCCTGCATCCCCTTGCGCACGCAACCGGTCGGCCGAGAACCGGAACACCTGCTTCACGATCCGGTGCAGCGCCGCGCGCGTGAGCGGCTTGCGCGTGCGACCGGCGGGCAGCACGAGCGGCGTGGCTTCGCCGTCGGCCGGCAGCGCGGGCAGGCCATGCGCGCGCCGGTAGCGCGCGAGCTCGGCCATCATCTCGGCGGTGGCCGGCACGAGGCGCTGGCGGCCGCCTTTGCCGGTCACGTCGAGCCACCAGCGATCGCGCCCGTTCGAATCGCGCCGTGCAAAGAATTGCCCCATCGTCGTGTCGGCCGCCTCGGTGATGCGCAGTCCGCCGAGATACAGCAGCGTGAACACCCAGCGCGCGCGATCCGCATGGAAGGCGGCACGCGCATCGTCGCGCGGCATCGCGGCGATCGCATCCTTGACCGCCTGCCACAGCGGCGGCCCGAGATGGCGCGTGACGCGCGGCGCGGGCCGCCGTTGCCGCTGCCGCGACAGCGCGAGCGGATTGCCTGCCAGATAGCCGGCCTGCACGAGCCACGAGAACATCACGTTCAGGATCACCATCGCCTGCCGCTGGCTGGCCGCCGACAGCGGCCCGTAGAACGGCCGCCAACGCGGGTCGCCGCGCGGATGCTTGCGGCCGCCGTTCGCGCACCACACGTCGGCGGGCGCGGGCGCGAGCAGGAACTGCCGGTACACGACCAGATCCTCGTGCGTGAGCGACGACAGCGGCTTGCCGCACGCGATCACGGCCCACAGCAGCAGGCGCTCGGCCTCCTTGCGGTAGTTCTGGAACGTAGTGGGCGTATCGACGAAGCGTGCGAGCCATGCGCGCACGGCGTCGAGATCATGGTTCGCGGCGATCTGCGGATGCGCGCTCGTCGAGCGATTGGTGCCCGCGCGTCCGTCGAGCGCGGCCGGCACGGTCAGCGCGTCGATCGGCTGCGGCCGCAGCGCGGTGTCGGACGGAACGGGTGAGGTCATGCGAACAGGGGGCGCGGCTCGCCCGTGGCCGGGCGGGCGCACGCGCCGCGACGAAGCGTACGAGGAAACGCCGATGGTAATACACGATCACGACTTGGCGAAGCGCAACGGGTTGACGGCTGGCGCTCATACCGTCTGCATCGGCCGTTTCGGTGCAGACCGCTTCCTGCTTTCCGGCGTCGGGAGCAACCCGTCCACGAATCCGGCTTCCCGGCCTGTCGAACGCCTCACCCTAGCGACAACACGCTGTTCAGCAACGTCCGCACGAGCGTCGCCTGTCGCGTGACACCCGTCTTGGAAAAGATCGCCCGCAGGTGCGAGCGCGCGGTGTTCTTGCTGATGTCGAGTTCGTCGGCCGCTTCCTCGAGCGTCGATCCGTTGACGAGCGCGAGCGCCAGCGCGGTCTCGGCCGGCGTGAGATCGAACAGCTTGCGCACGATGTCGTGAGACGCCTGCGACTTGCGCTCCGCATCGCGGATGAAGATCGCGCACGCGGGCCGGCGCGGATTGTCCTCCGACCATTCGCTGAGCGGGACCGTACGGATCAGCACGCCGAGCGGCGGCTTGCCGGACGGGCGCGGCACGGCAATCGCCTGCGCGACCGACGGCGCGCCGCCCGCGCGCTCCGCGAGCACCTGGCGAATGAGCTTTTGCAGCTTGCGGTCCTCCAGCGGATACGATGCCTCGAGCGCACCGGCGCGCACGCGCAGCCCGTCGCATTCGGCGAAGATCTCGTCCGCGACGGAATTGGTCTTCATGATCGTGCCGCGCTCGTCGAGGATCGCGGTCGCGACGAGCATGCGGTCGATCGCGCTCGCATACAGCGTGCGCTCCGATTCGACCATCCCGAACTTCGCATGCAGCCGCACCGCGCGCTTCAGGTGCGGCAGCAGCGCATTGCAGACGGCCTTGTCGGTCGCCGAGAACGCGCGGCCGTGATGCGAGCGGCACACGCGGAAGCGGCATTCGATCCCGTCGGGCGTGCGCAGGTCGGCGCCCATCAGGTAGCCGACGTCGAACGGCTCGAGGAACTCGCGATACATCGCGCTGCTGCGCCACACGCCGACGCCGAGCAGCTCGTCGACGGTGACGACGCGATCGCTCGGCAGGTTCACGAACGGATCGAGCGCGTAATAGTAGTTGTTGTACGATGCGACGCCGGTCAGCGGCGCGCTCGCCGCGGACGCATTGATCATCAGCCCCGCGTGGCCGCTGGCGGGCCAGCGCAGGATCATCGTCACGTAGTTCGCGTCGAGGTGCACGCGGATCTGTTCGAGCGCGCCGCCCCACGGCACGTCTTCCAGCGGGCCTTCGTAGATTGTCGCGAGCAGCGCGTCGTACTGCTCGAGCGTCAGTTTCGATTGGGCAAGGCACGGGGGAAGGGCCGGGGGCGCCGTGGTCATCGGGTTGTCTCCTGTTGCCGCCGCCGGGTCGCGGTGCGCCGGGCGTGCGGGTGCTGCATGCGCGAATGCGGACCGCCGGCGGCGGCGCGCGGTTGCCTGCACCGGAATACGGTAACGTGCCCGTGCAGACGTGACATCCCACGAATGAGGGTGGCGGCGCGCACGCTGTAAGCTATTTGTGAACTTTGCCGGCGCAGCATTCGTCTAAACGGCCCGCCAACGCTTCCCGAGGACCATCAGATGAATCGCAACACCAGAACGCTGCTCGGCGCGGCCTTGATTGCCGGCAGCACGCTGCTCGCCGGATGCCAGACCGGCGCGGCCGCGCCGGATGCACGCGCGGACCGCCCGGCCGACGGCCGGCCCGTGACCCGGACCGTTTATGTCGCGCCGCAGGCGGCGCGCTGCACGGGCGTCGCGCCGATGGACTGCCTGCAGGTGCGCAGCGGCCCGGCCGAGCCTTGGAGCCTGTGGTACGCGGGCATCGAGGGCTTTGCGTACCAGCCCGGCTATCAATATGTGCTGGAAGTCGACGAATATCGCGTCGCGCAGCCGCCGGCCGACGGTTCGTCGATCCGCTGGGTGCTCAAGCGGGTCGTCGAGCGCCGCCCGGTGAACTGACGGCCGCGGCGCGACCGGCCGCGGCGGCGCGGCGGTATCGATCCGCCGGAACACGACGGACGACAGCAGCGTGACCGCGCCCATGCAGACGAACGACAGCATGAAGCCGTTCGCCATCGAGCCCCAATGCGCGGCGAACAGGTTCACGAGCCCGCCGCCGATCGATACGCCGAGCCCCATCGCCAGCATCTGCATCATCGTGAACAGGCTGTTGCCGCTGCCGGCGTCGGCGTGCGACAGGCCCTTGAGCGTCACGGCGTTCATCGCGGCGAACTGCATCGAGTTCGCGGCGCCGAACACGACCAGCAACGCCATCTCCAGCACCGGCGCGGGCCGGGCCGACACCAGCGCGAACCCGGCGATCGCGCCACCGACGATCCCCGTGTTCACGACCAGGAACGTCGCATAACCGAAGCGTTTCGCGAGCGGTGCGATCCAGCGCTTCGCGATCACGCCGGCGATCGCGGCCGGCAGCAGCATCATCCCCGACTGCAGCGGCGTATAGCCGAGCTGCACCTGCATCAGCAGCGGCAGCATGAACGGCACCGAGCTCGTGCCGATCCGGCACAGCAGGTTGCCGAGCAGCCCCGCGCCGAAGTTCGGCTCGCGGAACAGCCCGAGCCGGAACAGCGGCTGCGCGCGGCGCCGCGCATGGGGCAGGTACGCGAGCGCGCTCGCCACGCCGAGCACGGCCAGCCCGATCGCCCAGCCGGTGCGGTGCGCGCGCATCGGCGGATCGATCGCGAGCGACAGCGCGATCATCGCGACCGACAGCAGCGCGCAGCCGATAAAGTCGAACGGCGGCGGCTGCATCGCCTGGTCGTGCGGCAGGAAGCGCTGCACCGCGATGAAGCCGACCACGCCGACCGGCACGTTGACGATGAACACCCAGTGCCAGGAAATCGCCTGCGTGAGCCAGCCGCCGAGCGTGGGGCCGACGATCGGGCCGAGCTGCGCGGCGATCGACACGAACGCGATCGCCGCGACGTACCGTTCGCCGGGCACGCGGCGCAGCACGGCGAGCCGCCCGATCGGCAGCAGCATCGAGCCGCCGACGCCTTGCACGGCGCGCGCGACGACGAGCTGGCCGAGCGTGTGCGACGCCGCGCAGCCGATCGATGCGAGCGAGAACACCAGGATGGCGAGCGAGAACACGCGGCGCGTGCCGAAGCGGTCGGCGAGCCAGCCGGACGCCGGCGTGAGCATCGCCATCGTCAGCGTATAGACGACCACGACCGGCTGCATCGCGAGCGGCGACGCATGCAGGCTTTGTGCGATCGACGGCAGCGCGGTGTTGACGATCGTGGTGTCGAGCGACTGCATGAAGAACGCGGCGGCGACGATCCACAGAAGCGCGGAGTGTGAGGGTTCGCGGGACATGACGAAACGGGAAGTGCGGCGACCGGCGCGGCGGCGACGCGACGGGGCGCGGCCGGCAGCGGCAGGCGCGCGCGGCGCACGGCCGTCTACGAGCACTCGATGGTACCGATTCCGGCGGTCGTCGGAAGATGCCTCGATGCGCTGAACGGCGACCGGCCGCCCGCGCTGCCCGACGTCGATGCATCGCCCGCCGCGAAGCGGCTCAGCCAGCCGGCCGGCACGCTGCTCGAGCTACCGGAAACCAGCGACCTGCGCGCGTCCGGCGCGGTCGATCAAAGCGGGTAGCGCACGTCGTTACCGGACGGCGACGCTTCGCGCGGCATCCGGCCGGGTTCACGCCGGCCGGTCCGCGCGCCACACACCGCGCGTCGCCGTGTCATGCCGCGCGTTTCTGCGAAAGCACCAGCAGCGCGCCGTTCCTGTCCTCCAGCACCGCGCGGTATTCGTGCGGCCCGGCCTGCACCGGCACGCGCACCGCCGCGCCGGCTTTCACGACCCGCGCCATCGCCGCGTAAAGGTCGTCATCCTCATCGACCCGCAGCGTGAGCGCCGCGCGCTCGACGATCTGCTCGTCGCCGGCGACCAGCGCGATCGTCAGCGGGCCGCCGTCGAGCGCGCAATAGCGGTCGCCGTCGCGGAACTTCACGTTCAGGCCCAGTCCGTCGACGAACAGCGGCAGCGCCGTGTCGATGTCGTCGACCGGATACAGCAGCATCGATACCTTCATTCCCTCTCTCCCTTGTCGTGATGTGACCGGCGCGCACCGCACCGTCGTTCGATGCTAGCGCGCGGTGCCGGCCGCGACGCAGTCCGATCGGACGACGGTGAAACCCCTCTGTCCCCGCATGCGTGCCGTTACTCCAAACAGACGATGCCCGGGCGGGCCCGCGCGCCGACACTCCCATCCGTGGACCGTCGCTATTCGTCCGTATCGTGCGGGCGGCCTGCGCGACCCCGACTCGTCCAACATACATGGAGACGCACGCAATGAAGTTTTCCCTCATCTACGAAGCCCAGACCACCGACGCATCGCGCGAGGGCGACCACCGGGTGTTCAAGGAGACGGTCGAACAGGCGCTGCTGGCCGAGCAGGTCGGTTTCGACACGATCTGGTGCGTGGAGCACACGTCGCTGACCAACTATGCGCACATGAGCGCGCCGGAAACCTTCCTTGCGTACCTGGCCGGCCGCACGACGCGCATCGGCCTCGGTCACGGCGTCGTGTGCCTGCCGCCGGCGATGAACCATCCGATCAAGGTCGCCGAGCGCGTCGCGCTGCTCGACATCCTGTCGGGCGGCCGCGTGCATTTCGGCGTCGGCAAGGGCGGCAGCCAGCAGGAAGCGGGCGCGTTCGGCTACGACCTCAACGAACTGCAGCCGATGATCGACGAGTCGATGTACCTGGTGCCGAAGATGTTCGTGCAGGACGAGATCGAGCACGACGGCAAGTACATCAAGATTCCGAAGCGTCCGATCCACCCGAAGCCGTTCCAGGATCCGCATCCGCCGATGTACCTCGCCTGCACGAACACCGACGCGCTGCTGCGCGCCGGCCAGCGCGGGATGGGCGCGCTGGTGCTCGGCTTCGGCGGGCCCGATGAGGTCGCGAAGAAGAACGCGATCTATCGCGAAGCGTGGGCGAACCGCAAGCCGGAAGACCAGGTCGGCTTCCGCCCGACCCAGCACCTCGCGGCGCTGTGCCCGACGGTCGTGATGGCCGACGGCCAGAAGGCCCGCAAGATCGGCATCCGTGGCCAGCGCTACTTCATGGAATCGCTCGCGTACTGGTACACGGGCGGCGAGCGTCCGGACCCGGCGAAGTGGGGCGACGACCTCGTGCAGGCCGATACCGGCGAGATGGTGATCCGCTCGCGCTTCGCGTCGGAGGAAGTCGTCGTGAACTTCGCCGATCCGGCGCTCGCGATGATGAACCCGAACCATGCGTACGGCACGGTGGACGACTGCATCGGCTACGTGGGCCGCCTGCAGGAAGCGGGCGTCGACGAAGTGCTGTTCCTGTGCCAGATGGGCACGGTGCCGCACGACGCGCAGATGGAGACGATCCGCAACATCGGCGAGCACGTGATCCCGTTCTTCAACAAGGAACAGGAGCGCGCCTGCGCATAAGGCGAGGCGTGTCGCGTCACGCCGCGCCCGTCGTCCCTTCGGACGATGCGGCGCGGCCGCGCGAAGCCGACCATCGTCGGCAGGAACCCTCGCTCGCGGCGCCGCCCGCGACGAATCACTTAAAGAGAGACCGGGGTGGGCGCCGCCGCGCGCGCGCTCCGTATCACAGGAGACATTCGTGCATCGCGACAACGATTCGAACGCACTGGCCGCCACGCTGATCGCCCGGGCCGAGGCGCTCGCGCCGACGCTGGCCGGCCGCGCCGCGCAGGCGGAAGCGCAGGGCCGCATCCCCGCCGAGACGATCGCCGACATGCAGGCCGCCGGCTTCTTCAAGGTGCTGCAACCGAAACGCTACGGCGGCTACGAGCTCGATCCGCAAACCTTCTTCGACATCCAGATGGCGCTCGCGCGCGGCTGCATGTCGACGGCATGGGTGTACGGCGTCGTCGGCGTGCACAACTGGCAGCTCGCGCTGTTCGACGAGCGCGCGCAGCAGGACGTATGGGGCAAGGATCCCGCGACGCTGATCGCGTCGACCTACATGCCGGTCGGCCGCGTGACGCCGGTCGAAGGCGGCTTCCGGCTGTCCGGCCACTGGAAGTTCTCGAGCGGCAGCGAGCTGTGCGAATGGGTGTTCCTCGGCGCGCTGGTGCCGCCGGCCGAGGCCGGCCAGCCGCCGGAATACCGCACCTTCCTGCTGCCGAAATCCGACTACCGGATCCAGCAGGACTGGGACGTGCTCGGCCTGCGCGCGACCGGCAGCCACGACATCGTCGTCGACGACGTGTTCGTGCCCGCGTACCGCACGCACAAGGCGATCGACGGGATGATGGGCACGAGCCCGGGCCTGGCCGTCAACGACGCGCCGCTGTTCAGGCTGCCGTTCGCGCAGATCTTCGTGCGCGCGGTGTGCACGTCGTGCATCGGCGCGCTGCAGGGCGCGCTCGACGATTTCACCGGCTATGCGGCCACACGCGTGTCGGCCAACAGCGGCACGAAGACGACCGACGATCCGGGCGCGCAGAACGCGTGCGCGAACGCGGCCGTCGCGATCGACGAGATGAAGGTGCTGCTCAAGCGCAATTTCGCGGAACTGATGGCGTCGGTGACGGGCGGCCCGGTCGTGTCGATCGAGCGCCGCGTGCATTTTCGCTACCAGTCCGCGCAGGTCGCCGAGCGTTGCGCGCAGGCCGCGAACGCACTGCTGCGCTATGCGGGCGGCAACGGCATCTATCACCGCAATCCGCTGGTGCGCCGCTTCCTCGACCTGCACGCGGCCCGCGCGCACTACGCGAACAACGTGGACCGCTTCGGCCAGAACCTCGGCGCCGTGATGCTCGGCCGCGAGAACACGGACTATTTCATCTGACGAGGCGGCGATGAACGACACGCAAGCGCAGCAATACGTGTTCGACGTCGTGGTCGTCGGCTCGGGCGCGGGCGCGCTGCTCGCGGCGTGCCGCGCGGCCGACCGCGGGCTGTCCGTCGTCGTGATCGAGAAGACGGCGCTGTACGGCGGCACGTCGGCGGTCTCGGGCGGCGGCATCTGGGTGCCGTGCAATCACCATATCGCGGAACTCGGCGCGACCGACACGCGCGAGGCTGCGAGCCGCTATCTCGACGCGTGCACGGCCGGCGCATCGTCGCGCGAGCGGCTCGACGCGTATCTCGACCAGGCGCCCGAGATGCTGCGCTACCTCGAAACGAAGACGCCGGTGCGCTACCAGGCGCTGCCGAAGTACGCGGACTATTTCCAGAAGCTGCCGGGCGCGATGCCGGGCTATCGCGCGCTCGATCCGCTGCCGTTCGACGGCGGGCTGCTCGGCGACGAACTCGACCGGCTGCGTCCGCCGTCGCCCGGCACGCTGATCGGCGGCCGCGTGGCCGTGACGTCGAAGGAGGCGCACACGCTGTTTTCGCGCGGGCCGGGCTTCATGAGGCTCGCGATCGCGCAGTTCGGCCGCTACTGGCTCGATTTCGGCGTGCGCCGCCGCACGCGGCGCGACCGGCGCCTGACGCTCGGCAACGCGTTGATCGGCGGGCTGCGCCGCGCGCTGCTCGAGCGCAACGTGCCCGTGTGGCTCGACACGCCGATGCGCGACCTGCTCGACGTCGACGGCCGCGTGACGGGCGTGCGTGCGCAGCGCTTCGGGCAGCCGGTGACGATCGCCGCGCGGCGCGGCGTGATCCTCGGCGCGGGCGGCTTCGAGCGCAACCAGCCGATGCGCGAACGCTACCTGCCGCAACCGACGCAGATGCAATGGAGCGCGACGCCGCCGGCCAACACCGGCGACGCGATAGCCGAAGGCCACCGGCTCGGCGGCGCGCTCGCGCTGATGGAACACGTATGGGGCGCGCCTACGGTCGGCGTCGCGGGCGAGGAGAAGCAACGCGCGCTGTTCGTCGAGCGCAACCTGCCCGGCTGCGTGATCGTCAACGGTCTCGGCAAGCGCTTCGTCAACGAAGCCGCGCCGTATTCGGAATTCGTGCCGGCGATGTATCGCGACCATGCGCGTACCGGCGCGTGCGTGCCGGCGTGGATGGTGTTCGACGCGCGCTTTCGCCGCAAGTATCCGTGCGGGCCGATCATGCCGGCGTCGATGATGCCCGATTCCCGCATTCCGGACGCGTTTCGCGGCGTGCTCGTGAAAGCCGACACGATCGATGCGCTCGCCGTGCGGATCGGCGTCGATGCGGCCGGGCTGCACGACACGCTGCGCGACATGGCGCGTTACGCGGCAACCGGTATCGACGAAGCGTTCGGCAAGGGCGACAACCTGTTCGACACGTACTACGGCGATCCGAAGAACCGGCCGAATCCGTGCCTCGGGCCGGTCGACGAGGCGCCGTTCTACGCGGTGCGGATCGACGCAGGCGACATCGGCACGAAGGGCGGGCTCGTCACCGACGCGCACGCGCGCGTGCTGCGCGCCGACGGCGCGCCGATCGACGGCCTCTATGCAATCGGCAACACCAGTGCATCGGTGATGGGCGCGAGTTACCCCGGCGCGGGCTCGACGCTCGGTCCGGCGATGACCTTCGGGTTCATCGCCGCCGACCACCTGGCCGCGCAAGCGGCCGACGCCGGCGGCCGGTCAGCCCGGCCGTCCACGACAGAACTTGACGGAGTCCAATCATGAGCGATCTCACCACCCATCCGCTGCGCACCGACATGCTGCTCGCGATGCGCCGCCTCGCGCGCTCCGTCACGGTCATCAGCAGCGCGCACGACGGCCGGCGCTACTCGATGTCCGCGACGGCGGTCGATTCGCTGTCGACCGATCCGCCGTCGCTGCTGATCTGCATCAACCGCAATGCGTCGCTGTATCCGCCGCTCGATGCGGGGGCACCGTTCTGCGTGAACGTGCTGTCGGCACGGCATGAAGGCATCGCGATCGATTGCAGCGGCCGCCTGAAGGGCGAGGCGCGCTTCACGACCGGCGAGTGGCACACGTCGCCGCTGGGTGTGCCGTATCTGCACGATTCGCAGGCGAGCCTCGTGTGCGAGCAGGACGGCCGCTTCGAATACGGCACGCATACGGTGTTCATCGGGCGCATTCGCGAGGTGCTGATGAGCGGTGACGTCGATCCGCTCGTCTATCTCGACGGTGCGTACACGACGCCCGGCGCGCCCGCGGCCCGCGCGGCCGCGTGACGGCGGTGCGCGTTTTTCCGCATCGGAACGAGACGATCCATGACACGCAGATTGAACCGCAATATCGAGAATGGTGCGGACACAACGATCGTGCACGAGTTCGTGCAGCTGATCGGCGCGGCGGCAACGCAGGTGCTGAACGCGTTCGCCGGTGTTGCGCCAGCGCTGGCGCTGGCGTCGAACGACGCGCGGTGCCGCGCGGGAGAAGCCGGCTGGCATACGGCTTCGGCGGGTGCGGCCGGCGCGGCTCGCACTGCATGAGGAGCCGGCGATGAGCGATCCCCGTTTTCACCGGCTGACCGTGGCCGACGTCATCGCCGAAAGCGACGACGCGTGCTCGTTCGTGTTCGACGTGCCCGCCGCGCTGCGCGATGCGTTCGCGTATCGGCCCGGCCAGTTCCTGACGCTGAACGTGCCATGCACGGACGCGACCGTCGCGCGCTGCTACTCGCTGTCGAGCGCGCCGGGCATCGACGCGGCGCCGAAGATCACCGTCAAGCGCGTGCGCGACGGACGTGCGTCGAACTGGCTGTGCGACCGCATTCGCGCGGGCGATGCGCTCGACGTGCTGCCGCCGGCCGGCGTCTTCACGCCGCGCACGCTCGACGGCGACCTGCTGCTGTTCGCGGGCGGCAGCGGCATCACGCCGGTGCTGTCGATCCTGAAATCGGCGCTCGTGCACGGACGCGGGATGCTGACGCTGATCTATGCGAACCGCGACGAGCGCGCGGTGATTTTCCGCGACGAACTGCGGCAGCTTGCGCACCGTCATCCGGGCCGCCTGCGCGTGATCCACTGGCTCGACAGCGTGCAGGGCGTGCCGCTGCAGCGGCATCTCGAGGAACTCGCGCGGCCGTTCAGCCAGCAGGAGACGTTCATCTGCGGGCCGGCGCTGTTCATGGAGAACGCGCTCGCCGCGATGCTCGGCCTCGGGCTGCCGCGTGCGCGCGTGCATGTCGAGCGCTTCGCGTCGCTGCCGGATGCGCCGGCGCAGGCCGATCCGGCGGCATCGACCGCAACGGCGGCGGCGTCCGGCGATGACGATCGCGACGGCGACGGTGAAGGCGCGGCGATCGAGACGGTGCTCGACGGCGAGGCGTTCGCGTTCGACAGCGCGCCCGGAGAAACGCTGCTCGACGCGATGCTGCGCGCCGGCCTGCCTGCGCCGAATTCCTGCCGGATGGGGCAGTGCGGCGCGTGCATGTGCCGCGTCGAACGCGGCGCGGTGACGCTCGACAGCAACCACGTGCTCGACGACGACGAGATCGCGGCGGGCTGGACGCTCGCCTGCTGCGCGCGGCCCGCGAGCGACGCGCTGCGCGTGGTGTTCCCCGATTGAGCCGCGACGTGTCGATGGCACCGACGGCAACCCTGTTTCGACGCATATGACGATGGACAAAGAAATCCTCACCACGCCCGCGCTGATCGCGCGGGCTGCCGCGCGCCACGGCGCGCATCCGGCGATCGAGTCGGAGCACGGCCGGCTGACCTATGCGGAACTCGACGCGGCGCGTCTCGAAGCGGCGCGCGCGCTGCTCGCGAGCGGCATCGACGCTGGCGACCGGGTCGCCGTATGGGCACCGAACCTGCCGCAATGGATCGTCGCGGCGCTGGCGATCCACACCGTCGGCGCGATCCTCGTGCCGGTCAACACGCGGATGAAGGGCATGGAAGTGGGCGGTATCCTGCACGACGGCGGTGCGCGGTTGCTGTTCTGCTGCGGCACCTTCCTCGGCGAATCCTATCCGGCGCTGCTCGCACCGCACCGGCCCGCGACGCTCGAACGCGCCGTCGTGTTCGACGGCGAGCCGCCGTCCGGCGCGCACGATGAAACCTGGAATGCATTCCTCGCGCGCGGCGCGGCGGTGCCGCTCGCCGCCGTGCGCGAGCGGGAGGCGCAGGTGACGCCGGATACCGTGATGGACCTGATGTTCACGTCCGGCACGACGGGCCGCCCGAAGGGCGTGATGACCGCGCACGGGCAGAACCTGCGCGCCGCGCAGGCGTGGGCGACGATCGCCGGCGTGCGCCGGGACGACCGCTACCTGATCGTCAATCCGTTCTTCCATACGTTCGGCTACAAGGCCGGCTGGCTCGCCGCGCTGTCGAGCGGCGCGACCGTGCTGCCGCATCTCGTGTTCCAGCCGGCCGACGTCTTGCGCCGCATCGCCGACGAACGCGTGTCGGTGCTGCCCGGCCCGCCGACGCTGTACTACGCGCTGCTCGATGCGCCCGATCGCGCGACGCGCGACCTGTCGTCGCTGCGGATCGCGGTGACGGGCGCGGCCGCGATCGCGCCGAGCCTGATCGAGCGGATGCGCGCCGAGCTCGGCTTCGAGACCGTGCTGACCGGCTACGGACTGACCGAATCGTGCGGGTTCGCGACGCTATGCCGCCACGGCGACGACGCGGAGACAGTCGCCTGTACGTCGGGCCGCCCGATGCCGGGTGTCGAGTTGCGCATCGCGGGGCCGGACGGCGCGGCGCTCGGGCCGGACGAGACCGGCGAGATCTGGGTGCGCGGCTACAACGTGATGCGCGGCTACTTCAACCAGCCGGATGCGACGCGCGAAGCCGTCGACGCCGACGGCTGGCTGCATACCGGCGACCTCGGCTGTGTCGACGCGAACGGCAACCTGAAGATCACCGACCGGATCAAGGACATGTTCATCGTCGGCGGCTTCAACTGCTATCCGGCCGAGATCGAGCGGCTGCTGGCCGCGCATCCGGCAATCGCGCAGGTCGCGCTGGTCGGCGTGCCCGATACGCGGCTCGGCGAGGTCGGGCATGCGTATGTCGTATTGCGTCCCGGCGCGCACACCGACGCCGACGCACTGAACGACTGGGCGCGCAGCAACATGGCGAACTACAAGGTGCCGCGGCATTTCACGTTCGTCGAGCAACTGCCGACGAGCGCGGCCGGCAAGGTGCTGAAGTACCGGCTGCGCGCGGGCACCGAAGCGGCGGCCTGAACGCCGGCGCACGGTACGAAATCAACGGGACGAACGCATGAACGACAACGGATTTCCGCAGGGCGCGGTACTCGTGTTCGGCGGCAGCGGCGGAATCGGGCAGGGCGTCGCGCTCGAATTCGCGCGCGCCGGCGTGCCGGTCGCGCTCGGTTACCGCAGCAAGGCCGAGGTGGCCGAACGCGTCGCGCGCGAGGTGCGCGCCGCAGGCGTCGCGGCCACCACGCATTGCGCGGACGTGACCGCTCCCGCGCAGATCGATGCGGCGCTCGCGGCCGCGATCGGCGCGCACGGCCGCGTGCACACGATCGTGTGGGCGGCCGGCCCGTTCGTGAACCAGCGTCGCATCGGCGACATGACGCACGACGACTGGCGTCGCGCGATCGAGGTCGAGACGGTCGGCTTCTTCAATGCGGCGAAGGCTGCATTGCCGCATTTCCGTGCGTCGGGCGGCGGGTCGTTCGTCACGCTCGGCTCGGCCGGGCATCTGCGCTGGCCGGATCGCGACGGTTTGTCGGTCGCGCCGAAGGCGGCGAACGAGGCGCTGGTGAAGGGGCTCGCGCGCGAGGAAGGCCGTCACGAGATTCGCGCCAACTCGATCCTGGTCGGCGTGATCGAGGCCGGGATGTTTCCGGTGCTGCTCGAACAGGGGCAGCTCGACCAGGCGTGGATCGACGACACGCAGAAGATGCTCGCGCTCAAGCGCTGGGGGAAGGCGCACGATATCGGGCGTGCGGCAGTGTTCCTCGCGTCGGATCGCGCGAACTACATCACGGGGCAGCAGTTGAACGTCTCGGGCGGGTACGGGTTGTAGCGGATGCGCGGAGCCCGCTCGGGAGAGCGGGGCCGGCAGACGAACGTTCGGTTGCTTTCGGCGCCGAATCCGCCGTATCGATCCCCGATCTTCGCGCCGCAGGCGCCCGGGAGCGACTGCCCGCATGCATGCGTCGAAGCGCATGAACGGCCGTCTCGGCGGCAACTGGTTGCGCGCGCACCGTCCTCGGTATTCACCCTGATCCGCGCTGCGCGCTTCTCGCATCCTGACCACGCGCGACTCGCGCGAGGTCACGTCGATGAAACATTTCCTGCCATGCGTGACGTCACACGTGCTTGCACGCCGTTGCGATGTCACGCGTGCCGACAGCCGCGCGTGCTTGCCCGGCGCGCGTCGCGGCACCCGATGCATCGCTCCGCTGCATCAGGCACGTGCTGACGTGCCGAAAACAGATGCGTTCCTGAAACATTTCCGTCGATTCTCCCCAGCATCACCGCGGACGTTTGGCCGCGACGCTTGTCCCGTGCCGGTTCGCGCCGCATGGCACATGCCTTGCGGTTAGGTCGGGGCCGCTCGACACAATCGCGACCGATGGCAACGACAAATCGCGGGAGCGGCACGTAACGACATCGAAATATCGGGGATCGGATCGAGCCGCGGGATAGCGGCCCGTCGTGCCGGACACGCTGCGTCGTATCGGCGGCACGCACGGGCATCGTACGCTCGATCCGTCAAACAGCAAGCTTGCTTGCAAGATGTCGTGCCGGGGGACCCGCCGCGCGTGGCGACATGCGCTGCACGTGGCGGGTCGGCGCGCCCGGCACATGTCGGGGGGGACGCCCGTGAAAATGACAATGAACCAATGGGCAGCGCTGGCGATGGTAGTCACGGCCGGCGCGCACGCGCAGGAAATCTACCTGCAGGGCGGCACGCAGGGCGTCGGCATCGGCGCGGCCGTCAGCTTCAATTCGGTACTGGGCGCGCACGCGGATTTCAACGCGATCAATCTGACGCATGACTTCACGGTGGCCGGCAACCGCTACCAGGACGACATCAAGTTGCGGCAAGGCGGCCTGTATGCGGACATCTTTCCGTGGCGCGGCAGCGGCTTTCGCGCGACGATCGGATTGCGCTTCAACGACGACGATATCCGCGGCGTGTCGGTGCCCACCGACGGGACCTACGTGTTCGCCGGCAAGCGTTTTCCGGCGCTCCCCGGGATGTACGCGGTCGCGGAGGCACGCTATCCGACCGTGATGCCGTATGTCGGGATCGGCTACGGACACCGCCCGGCGTCGAAGGGGCTCGGTTTCGTCGCCGACCTGGGCGTCGCGTACGGCATCCCGCGCTGCTCGTACACGCTGTCGCCGCAACTCGCCGCCGCGGCCGGACCGCAGAAGAGCCAGATTCTGACCGCCAGCGGCCTCGACGAACTGAACCGGGTGATGTCGCGGTATCGGTGGTATCCGGTGCTGCAGATCGGGATCTCGTATCGGTTTTGAGCGGGACGCGCGTTATGGCACGGCCGCGCTCCGGCCGTTCGACGCTTTCGTGCCGTGGCCGTATCCGCAGACCTTCCCGTTGCCTGTTGCTGGACTGCCGGAACGTCCGGCCGAAACGGCTCGAATCTATCGTCCTGGCACTCACCTAGACCGTGCCGGCCCAGGCATTCGTCGCAGTCGTTACCGGCACGATGTCGCCGATCGCGTCCGTGATTCTGGTCGCGGTGCTGGTGATGGTCGTGCGGCGCGCGTCGGACATCCCCCACCGGCGCGGACTATCCGTCGGTGAATGGCCATTCGGCCGTCTTTTTTCGTCGCCGCGGCTGGATTACCTTGGATGACAGCAGTTCGACGCGTCGGGCCGACGGCGGAACGTGGGTGGCTTCATGCCGTCTGCTGCCGCCGGCCAACGCCGACCACCGGCTTCCGTCCGATCACGACGATGATAGCAATGCTTGCAATTCACCGCGTTGGCGCTATCATTGATAGCAATCTGGATGGAGGGACTCATGGCAAATCTTCTGGTGCGTAACGTGGATGACAGTATCGTTCAGAGCCTTCGAGAGCAGGCTGCGGCGAACGGCAGGAGTGCCGAGGCCGAACATCGGGCCATTCTGGCCGATGCGCTCGGCCGGCCGAAGCGAAGGACATTCGCGCAAGTGCTGATGAGCATGCCGGACGTCGGCGAAGACGCGGATTTCCAACGTGTTCAGGATTCCGGCGAGGTCAGGCGTGTTTTTGATTGATACGAACGTCATCAGCGAGATCAGGAAGGGCAAGCGAACCAACCGCGGCGTGCGCGCGTTCTTCAGGCAGGCCGAGGCCGACGCGAGCCCGCTTTACCTGTCGATCGTCACGGTGGCCGAACTTCGGCGCGGCGTCGATCTGATCCGCCATCGCGGCGATCATCCGCAGGCGTCGGCGCTCGAGGCATGGATGGCGACGATTCTGTCCGGCTATGCGTCGAACATCCTGCCGGTCGATCTCGAGACCAGCCAGATGTGGGGCCATTTGCGCGTACCCGATCCGGCCCACGCACTCGACAAGCTGATCGCGGCCACCGCGCTGATCAACGATCTCACGGTCGTCACGCGCAATGTCGACGATTTCGCCCGCACCGGCGTCCGGCTGCTGAACCCGTTCGAGTGAGCCGGGTTGCCGCGTCGCGGCAATCCGCCATCGCTTCCCGCCTTCTTCCCTTGCGCGTTCTCCGTCGCGCATCGCCCGCTTGCAGCCCGTATCACCGGGCTTTAGCGCGCGTCCGATTCCCGGTCCTCTCCCGGCCGGCGTCGTCCTAAAAGACCCGTCCGCTCTCGTCCCAACAGACGATGTGACGCCATCCCCGACCGGCCAGAATCCTTTCACGAACAACGGATTCTGAACCTGGAGGAGGCCGACATGATCGATGTCCGTGCGCTCGGCTACGTCGTCGTGGAGGCGACCCGCGTCGATGCGTGGCGCCGCTACGCGGAAGACGTGCTGGGCATGCAGGTGCTCGACGCGCCCGACGGCGCGCTGTACCTGAAGATGGACGAGCGCGATTTCCGCTACGTGATCGTCCCCGGTGCGACCGATCGCTATTTCGCGTCGGGCTGGGAACTGCCCGACGGCGCCGCGTTCGACGCCGCGCTGACGGCACTGCGGCAGGCGGGTGTCGAGGCCGTGCGCGCCACGCGCGACGAAGCCGCGCTGCGCCGCGTGCAGGCGATGGCGTGGTGCACCGACCCGTCCGGCAACCGCCACGAGTTGTACTGGGGCGCGCGCTGCGACTTCCGCCGCTTTGTGTCGCCGCTGGGCGTCGCGCGCTTCGTCACCGGCGACATGGGGCTCGGTCACGCGGTGCTGCCCGCGCCGCAGTTCGACGCGACCGACGCGTTCGTGCGCGGCGTGCTCGGCTTCGAGCTGTCCGACATCTACCGCGTGAAGTTCACGCCGGACCCCGCCGAACCCGAGAAGCGCATTCACTTCATGCACTGCCGCAACGCGCGCCATCACAGCCTCGCGCTGTTCGAGATGGCGGTGCCATCGGGCTGTGTGCACGTGATGGCCGAAGTCGACTCGATGGACGAAGTCGGCCGCGCGCTCGATCGGGTCGCCGCGCACGACGTGAAGATGTCGGCGACGCTCGGCCGCCACTGCAACGACCAGATGATTTCTTTCTACATGAAGACCCCCGGCGGCTTCGATCTCGAATACGGCTTCGGCGGCCTCACGGTCGACTGGTCGAAGCACGCGGTGTTCGAGGCCACCAAGGTGAGCCAGTGGGGCCACGATTTCAGCATCGGATACCGGTAAGCCAGCACGATGACGATGAAACCTCTCGACAAGACGATGTCCGCGCGCGACGTGGTCGCGCAACTCGCCGACGGCATGACGATCGGCATCGGCGGATGGGGACCGCGGCGCAAGCCGATGGCACTGGTGCGCGAGATCGCGCGCTCGAACCTGAAGGACCTGACGATCGTCGCGTACGGCGGCGCCGACATCGGCCTGCTGTGCGCGGCCGGCAAGGTGCGCAAGGCGGTGTTCGGCTTCGTGTCGCTCGACGTGATTCCGCTCGAGCCGCATTTCCGCCGGGCCCGCGAACAGGGCCGCGTCGACGTGCTGGAACTCGATGAAGGGATGCTGCAGCTCGGCCTGCGCGCGGCCGCCGCGCGCCTGCCATTCCTGCCGACGCGCGCCGGTCTCGGCACCGCGCTGCTCGATCACGCGCCGCAGCTGCGCACGGTGCAATCGCCGTACGACGACGGCGAAACGCTGCTCGCGATGCCGGCGATCGAACTCGACGTCGCGCTGCTGCACGTGAACGCGGCCGACCGGATGGGCAACACGCGCATCGACGGTCCCGATCCGTTCTTCGATGCGTGGATGGCGCGCGCCGCGCAGCGCTGCTACGTGTCGGCGGAAACGGTCGACGTGTCGCTCGCGAGCGACGACCTCGACGCCGCGCGCCGCAATCCGTTCGAGCGCTCGCTCGTCACCGGCGTCGTGCACGCGCCGGGCGGCGCGCACCCGACGTCGTGCGGGCCGGACTACGGCTGGGACCTGCCGCACCTGCGCGCGTATTGCGCCAGCGCGGAAGACGACGCGAAAACGGCGGCGTACCTGCGCGACGTGGTCGGCCAGGACGAGCGCCAGTACCTCGAAGGCGTCGGCGGGCTGTCGCACGTGACGACGCTGCCGTTGCCGATTCTGTAAAGGAGCGCCTGTGAGCGAATCTCTCGACCATTCCCTCGCGGAACTGATGATCGTCGCGTCCGCGCGACTCTGGCGCGACGACGGCGAAGTGCTGGCGACCGGCATCGGCACGGGCCCGCGGCTCGCGGCCGGCCTCGCGCGGCTCGCGTACAACAGCGGGCTGATGCTGACCGACGGCGAAGCGTATCTCGTCGAGGCGCCGATCCCGCTCGGGCCGCGTCCCGACGGCTATCGCGTGCAGGCGAGCGGCTGGATGACCTACGAGCGCGTGTTCGACTGCCTGTGGCACGGCCGCCGCCACGCGCTGGTGATGCCGACGCAGATCGACCGTTTCGGCCAGGCCAACATCTCGTGGCTCGGCGACGACTACACGCGTCCGAAGACGCAGCTGCTCGGCGCGCGCGGCTTCCCCGGCAACTCGACGAACCACGCGAACTCGTTTTTCGCGAGCGGCCACGGCAAGCGCACGTTCGTCAATGGCGAAGTCGACATGGTCTGCACGGTCGGCTACAACCCGGCGCGCCGGCTGCCCGGCATGAAGACCTTCGTCGACCTGCGCAGCATCGTCACCGACCTGTGCGTGATGGATTTCGGCGGGCCCGACCACGCGATCCGCGTGCGTTCGCTGCATCCGGGCGTGAGCTTCGACGAAGTGCAGGACGCAACCGGCTTCCCGCTGATCGCGGCGCCCGACCTGGGCACGACGGCCGCGCCGAATGCGGAAGACTTGCGCATCGTGCGTGCGCTCGACCCTCACAACCTGCGCGCGACGATCGTGCGCAACAATCCGGCGCCGCGCCGCGGATGAGGTCCGACATGGAAGCGACCCAGATGACGTTCGGCGACGGTGTCGTCGACTACGCGGTCGAGGACGGCATCGCGACGATCACGATGAACCGCCCCGAGTATCACAACGCGCAGAACTCGAAGATGACGTATGCGCTCGACGCGGCGTTCCGGCGCGCGGCGCACGACGACGCGGTGAAGGCGATCGTGCTCGCGGGCGCCGGCAAGCATTTCTCGGCGGGTCACGACATCGGCACGCCGGGCCGCGACATCCACGAGTCGTTCGACCGCGCGTCGCTGTGGTACGACCACGTCGACAAGGAAGGCGGCGAATTTCTCTATGCGCGCGAACAGGAGGTGTACCTCGGGATGTGCCGGCGCTGGCGCGACCTGCCGAAGCCGACCATCGCGATGGTGCAGGGCGCGTGCATCGCGGGCGGGCTGATGCTCGCGTGGGTGTGCGACCTGATCGTCGCGTCGGAGGATGCGTTTTTCGCGGATCCGGTCGTGCGGATGGGGATTCCCGGCGTCGAGTATTTCGCGCATGCGTACGAGCTGAACCCGCGCATCGCGAAGGAGTTCCTGTTCCTCGGCGAGCGGATGCCGGCCGAGCGCGCGTATCAGATGGGCATGGTCAACCGCGTGGTGCCGCGCGAGCGGCTGCGCGATGCAACCTACGCGATCGCCGCGAAGATCGCTACGATGCCGCGTCTCGGCCTCACGCTGACCAAGCAGGCGCTGAACCACGTCGAGGAACTCCAGGGCAAGCGCGCGGCGATGGACGCGGCCTTCGCATGGCACCACTTCGCGCATGCGCACAACGAGCTCGTCAGCGGCGACCGCCTCGGCGGCTACGACGCCCGCAAGATGGCCAGCTCGCAGCGCAAGCCGGAACCGGCGGACGACGAAGCGCAGGCCGATGCGGCGCCGGCCGCCGTCAACGGAGCCGCCGCATGAGCACGACGCTGCATACGCCGCTGTGCGACCTGCTCGGCTGCCGCTACCCGATCGTGCAGACCGCGATGGGCTGGGTGGCCGACGCGCGGCTCGTTGCGGCGACCGCCAACGCGGGCGGCTTCGGCTTCCTCGCCGGCGCGACGCTCGAACCCGGGCAGGTCGAGGCCGAGATCCTGAAGGTGAAGTCGCTGACCGACAAGCCGTTCGGCATCAATTTCCACATGTTCCAGAAGAACGCCGCACAGGTGGTCGATCTCGCGATCAAGCACCAGCTGCGTGCGGTCAGTTACGGCCGCGGGCCGGACGCGAAGACGATCCGACGCTTCAAGGACGCCGGCATCGTCTGCATGCCGACCGTCGGCGCGCCGAAGCACGCGTCGAAGGCGGTCGAGCTCGGCGCGGACATCGTGACGGTGCAGGGCGCGGAAGGCGGCGGCCACACGGGCTCGGTGCCGACCACGCTGCTGCTGCCGAAGGTGCTCGACGCGGTGCGGGTGCCGGTCGTCGCGGCCGGCGGATTCTTCGACGGCCGCGGGCTGGCGGCCGCGCTCGCGTATGGCGCAGCCGGCATCGCGATGGGCACGCGTTTCCTGATGAGCGCCGAATCGCCGGTGCCGCGCGAAACGCTCGACCGCTACGTCGCGGTCGGCGACCCGGCGCGCATCCGCGTGTCGGACGCGCTCGACGGGCTGCCGCAACGGATGATCGACAACCCGTACCTGCTGAAGCTCGAACGCTTCGGCCCGCTGCGCCGTACGTGGTTCGCGCTGAAGACGGCCGAAGCGTGGCGCCGCCAGAACGGCCTGAGCACGGGCGACATGCTCGGCCTCGCGATCAAGGCGCTGCGCTCGCACGACTACACGGCGAGCCAGACGCTGATGGCCGCGAACGCGCCGTTCCTGATCCAGCGCGCGATCGTCGAGGGGCGGCCGGACGAAGGCGTGCTGCCGAGCGGCCAGGCGGCCGCGATGATCGGCGCGATCGAATCGTGCGACGCGCTGATCGCGCGGATCGTCGCGGAAGCCGGCGAGCGGCTCGACGCGCTGGCCGCATTGCGCGGCGCGACCGCGGCACAGGCTGCGTAAAAAACATCACAGGGAGGCTTTGGAGATGACTGCATCCAATCAACCGGGCGGCGCGACGCCGTTCCGGATCGAGCGCGCCGACGGCATCGCCGAACTGGTGATCGCTCATCCGCCCGTGAACGCGCTTGATGCGCAGGGCTGGCATGCACTCGCGCGCGCGCTCGACGCGCTCGGCGAGGACGACGACGTGCGCGTGATCGTCGTGCGCGGCGAAGGCCGCGGCTTCTGCGCGGGCGTCGACATCAAGGAACTCGCCGCGCATCCGGAGCGGATCGTGTCGGTCAACGCCGGCAACTACGAGACGTTCCGCGCGGTGCACCGCAACCCGAAGCCGGTGATCGCGGCCGTGCACGGTTTCGTGCTCGGCGGCGGGATCGGCATCTGCGGCGCGGCGGACATCGTCGTCGCGGCCGACTGCGCGCGCTTCGGCGTGCCGGAGATCGACCGCGGCGCGATGGGCGGCGGCGCGCATCTGCAACGACTGTTCGGCGTGCAGAAGGTGCGCGCGATGTACTTCACCGGCGACATGATCGACGCAGCCGAGGCGTATCGGCTCGGCGCGGTCGAGCAGGTGGTGACGCGCGATGCGTTGCGCGACGCGGCGCTCGCGATCGCCCGCAAGATCGCGGAGAAAAGCCCGGCGATGGTGCGGCTCGCGAAGGAGGCGCTGAACGGCGTCGAGGATGGCGATCTCGAAGACAAATACCGCTGGGAGCAGGGCTTCACGCTGCAGGCGTACATGACGAACGACTCGACGGAGGCGCGCGCCGCATTCGTCGAGAAGCGCGACGCGCGGTTCGACGCGCAGGCAGGCGTCGAGGAGGCACGCGCATGAACCTGACCTATACGCCGCAACAGCAGGCGTTCCGCGCGGAAATCCGCGCATGGCTCGCCGCGCACGTGCCGCGCGAGCGGCTGCCGAGCTTCGATACCGAGGAAGGTTTCGCCGCGCACCGCGAATGGGAGCGCACGCTGCACTCGGGCCGCTGGAGCATGGTCACGTGGCCGCGCGAACTCGGCGGGCGCGGCTGCGACCTGATCGAGTGGCTGATTTTCGAGGAAGAGTACTGGCGCGCCGACGCACCGATGCGCGTGAACCAGAACGGCATCTTCCTGCTCGGCCCGACGCTGATGGACTTCGGCACCGACGCGCAGAAGGCGCGCTTCCTGCCCGCGATGGCGGCCGGCGAGCACGTGTGGGCGCAGGGCTGGTCGGAGCCGAACGCGGGTTCGGACATGGCCGCGATCCGCACGACGGCGATCCGCATCGGCGACGAATACGTGCTCAACGGCCAGAAGATCTGGTCGACCCGCGCGGTGTGGGCTGACTGGCTGTTCGGGCTGTTCCGCAGCGATCCCGAATCGTCGCGTCACCACGGGCTCACGTTCCTGATGGTGCCGCTGTCCGCGCCGGGCATCACGGTGCGGCCGATCCGCCAGCTGAACGGGCAGACGGGCTTCGCGGAGATTTTCTTCGACGACGTGCGCGTGCCGGTCGAGAACCGCCTCGCGGCCGAAGGCGCGGGCTGGCAGGTCGCGATGGCGACGGCCGGCTTCGAGCGCGGGCTGATGCTGCGTTCGCCCGCGCGGTTCCAGCGCACCGCGCAAGCGTTGCGCGACCTGTATCTCGCGCACCGCGACAGCGCGGATCGCGACCCGACGCTGCGTGAACGCGTGGTCGCCGCGTGGATGGACGCGCAGGCGTACGCGCTGTCGACCTATGCGACCGCAAGCCGGCTGCTGAAGGGCGGCCACATCGGCGCGGAATCGAGCACCAACAAGGTGTTCTGGTCGGAGCTGGACCTGCGGATGCACCAGACCGCGCTCGACATTCTCGGCGCGCACGGCGAGGTCGTCCCGCAGACGGCCGCGCAGCACGCGACGCTCGGCCATTGGCTCGACGGCTTCCTGTTCGCGCAGGCCGGCCCGATCTACGCGGGCACCAACGAGATCCAGCGCAACATCGTCGCCGAACGGATGCTCGGCATGCCGCGTGCGTGAGCGCGCCGGCGATTCCCTCACTGAACGGACATCGTATGGATTTCGTATTCGATGAAGACCAGGAAGCGCTCGCGGACAGCGTGAAGCGCCTGCTGATGACCGAGATGACCCCGGAGCTGATCCGCGAGCTGTGGGCCACGCCGACCGGCCGCTCCGACGCGCTGTGGTCGCTGTTCGCGTCGCAGGGGCTGACCGCCGTGTCGGTGCCCGAAGCGCACGGCGGCCTCGGCCTGACCGAAGCGGAATGGGCGCTGCTCGCGCAGACCTACGGCTATTTCGGCAGCCCGGAGCCGCTGCTCGACACGGCGCTGGTATCGGCCGGCGTGCTCGCGCGGCTGCCCGCCAGCGGCTGGCGCGACGCGCTGCTGCGCGACATCGCCGAAGGGCGCGCGCGTGTCGCGTTCGTGCATCCGGTGAACCCGTATGCGGCCGACGTGCACGTCGCGCAGGCGCTGCTCTGCGAGCACCGCGGCGAGCTGCACCGCGTCGATCCCGCGCAGTGCGCGTGGCGCGCGGTCGACAGCGTCGACCCGTCGCGGCGCCTGTTCACGCTTGACTGGGAACCGTCGGCGGCCACGCGCATCGCGGGCGCCGACGAAGCCGCGCCGCTGCTCGACCGCGCGCTCGACCACGGCGCGTTCGCGGTGGCCGCGCAATTGCTCGGCCTCACGCAACGCGTGCTCGACGTCGCGATCGACTACAGCGCGCAGCGCAAGCAGTTCGGCAAGGCGATCGGTTCGTACCAGGCGCTCAAGCACCTGCTCGCCGACGTCGCGATCCGCTACGAGTTCGCGCGGCCGGTGGTCGCGCGCGCGGCTCAAGCGATCGCCGACGATCACCCGCAGCGCGCGGTGCTGGTGTCGCACGCGAAGCTCGCGGCGAGCGCCGCCGCGCAGCTGGCCGCGCGCCACACGATGCAGGTTCACGGTGCGATCGGCTACACGTGGGAGCTCGACCTGCAGATCTTCATGAAGCGGATCTGGGCGCTCTCCGGCAGCTGGGGCGACACCGCGTTCCACAAGGCCCGCGTGGCCGACGCGATCCTCGGCGACGCATTGCCGATCGGCCCCGCGCAGACCTTCGACTTCGAGGAAACCAATCAATGAAACAAGCCTATATCGTCGACGCGCTGCGCACGCCGACCGGCCGCCGCAAGGGCGGGCTCGCGCACGTGCACGCGGCGGACCTCGGCGGCTTCGTGCTGAAGACGCTCGTCGAACGCAACGCGATTCCGGCCGACGAATACGACGACGTGGTGTTCGGCTGCGTCGACACGATCGGCCCGCTCGCGGGCAACATCGCGCGCACCTGCTGGCTCGCGGCCGGGTTGCCGCTGCAGGTGCCGGGCGTGACGGTCGATCGCCAGTGCGGCTCGTCGCAGCAGGCCGTGCACTTCGCCGCGCAGGCCGTGATGAGCGGTGTGCAGGACGTGGTGGTTGCGGGCGGCGTGCAGACGATGACGCAGATCCCGATCTCGTCCGCGATGACGAGCGCGGTGTCGCTGGGCTTCAACGACCCGTTCTCGGGCAGCACCGGCTGGCGCGCGCGTTTCGGCGACGCGCCGGTATCGCAGTTCGTCGCCGCGCAAAGGATCGCCGATCACTGGAACCTGTCGCGCGACGCGATGGAACGCTATGCGCTGGAGAGCCATCGCCGTGCGGTGGCGGCGATCGAGGCCGGCCATTTCAAGCGGGAAATCGTGCCGCTCGAAGGCGTGCAGCACGATGAAACGCCGCGCCCCGACACGTCGCTCGACAAGATGGCGACGCTTGAACCGCTGATGCCGGGCGGCTCGCTGACGGCCGCCGTCGCGAGCCAGACCTGCGATGCGGCCGCGGCGCTCTTGATCGTGTCCGAAGATGCCTTGAAGCGCTACGGCCTCACGCCGCGCGCGCGCATTCATCACCTGAGCGTGCTCGGCGACGATCCGCTGTGGATGCTCACCGCGCCGATCCCGGCGACCAAGGCCGCGCTGAAGAAGAGCGGGCTCGACTGGGCGCAGATCGACGTCGTCGAGATGAACGAGGCGTTCGCGTCGGTCGCGCAGGCCTGGCTTGCCGACACGCGCTTCCCGCACGAAAAGACCAACCCGAACGGCGGCGGCATCGCGCTCGGCCATCCGCTCGGCGCGACCGGCGCGCGGCTGATGACGACGCTGCTGCACGAACTGGAACGCACCGGCGGACGTTACGGGATGCAGACGATGTGTGAAGGCGGTGGTCTCGCGAACGTCACGATCATCGAGCGCCTGTGAGCGCGTCACTTTCACGATCTCTCGATCCAGGAGGCACCAGCATGGGAATCTGTAACGGACGCACCGTCATCATCACCGGCGCCGGCGGCGGGCTCGGGCGCGAGTACGCGCTCGCGTTCGCGGCGGAAGGCGCGGCGGTCGTCGTCAACGACATCCGGCACGAGGCCGCGCAGGCCGTGTGCGACGAGATCGCACGACGCGGCGGCCGCGCGCTTGCGAATTCCGACGACATCACCAGGATCGACACCGCGCAGCGGATCGTCGACGCCGCACGTGAAGCATTCGGCGACGTGCACGTGCTGGTCAACAACGCAGGCATCTGCCGCGACAAGATGTTCACCAGCATGACCGAAACCGACTGGGACGACGTGATGCGCGTACACCTGCGCGGCCACTTCTGCCTGTCGAGCGTGCTGGCGCGTGTATGGCGCGACGCCGCGAAGGCCGGCCATCCGGTCGACGCGCGCATCGTCAACACGAGCTCCGGCGCCGGGCTGCAAGGCTCGATCGGCCAGTCGAACTACGGCGCGGCGAAGGCCGGCATCGCGGCGCTCACGCTGATGCAGGCGGTCGAACTGCAGCGCTACGGCGTGCGCGTGAACGCGCTCGCGCCGGCCGCGCGCACGTCGATGACCGAAGGCGTGTTCGCCGACATGATGAAGAAGCCCGAGGACGGCGGCTTCGACTATTTCGATCCGGCCAACGTCGCGCCGCTCGTCGTGTGGCTCGGCAGCGCGCTGTCGGCCGACGTGACGGGCCAGGTGTTCGAGGTCGCGGGCGGGATGATCGCGGTGGCCGAAGGCTGGCGCACCGGCCCGAGCGTCGACCGCGGCGCGCGCTGGGCGCCGGCCGAGGTCGGCCCGGCGGTCGCGCGGCTGCTGGCCGATGCGCGGCCCGCGCAGCGCGTGTACGGGAGCTGACGATGGATCTGGCGCTCACCGACGAACAGGCGATGATCCGCGACGCGGCAGCCGACGTGCTCGCCGAGCGCAGCGCGTCGGCCGACGTGCGCCGCGCGATCGAGCAAGCGGCCGGCCGCGACGACGCGCTGTGGGCCGCGCTCGCGGGCGAGCTGGGCTGGAACGCGCTGGCGCTGCCGGAGGCGGCGGGCGGGATGGGGCTCGGCGCGGTCGAACAGACGCTGTTGATGGAGCAGCTTGGGCGGCGCGTCGCGTGCGTGCCGTATTTTTCGACCGCGTGCCTGGCGGCCACTGCGCTGGCCGGCTGCGATACGCCGGGCGCGACCGGCTGGCTCGCGAAGCTGGCCGAAGGCGCGTGCAGCGCGACGCTGGCATTGCCGCTCGAGCTTCCGGCCGGCGCGGGTCAACTGCCGGTCGTCGCGGAAGAAGCGGCGGGCGGTTACGCGCTGTCCGGAACGATCGAGCAGGTGATCGACGGTGCGCGCGCCGACCTGCTGATGATCCCGGCACGGATCGCGAACGAAGGGCAGGCGATCGGGGTGTTCGCGATCGACGTCGCGAAGGTGTCGGGCCTGTGCGTCACGCCGCTCGACACGCTCGACGCGACGCGGCCGATCGCGCGCGTCGTGCTCGACGAGGCCCGGGTGAGCCGCGACGCGGTGTTCGCGAGCGGCGCCGCTGCCGCGACGTTGCTCGAACGCACCGCATGGTTCGCAGCGCTCGCGCTGGCCGCCGAACAACTCGGTGGCGCACAGCAATGCCTCGATCTCACGCTCGACTACACCGGCCAGCGCGTGCAGTTCGGCCGCGCGATCGCATCGTTCCAGGCCGTCAAGCACCGCTGCGCGCAGATGATGGTGCTGATCGAATCCGCGCGCTCGGCCGTGCTCGGCGCCGCCCACGCGTGGGACGCGGAAGCCGGCAGCGGCACGCCCGGCGCTGCGCTGCGCGCCGACGTCGCGGCCGCAAAAGCCGCCGCCAACGATGCGTATGCGTTCTGCGCACAGGAGGCGATCCAGCTGCACGGCGGCGTCGGCTTCACGTGGGAATACGACCCGCATCTTTATTTCAAGCGCGCGCAGGCGTCGGGCGCGCAGTTCGGCAGCACGCCGCAACTGCTCGAATGGATCGCCAGCCAGGCGATCGACGGCGGCGCGTCGCAGCACGACGCGGTGCTCGCGTCGTCGTCGCCGTCGGCTTCGATCGCCACGCGTCCGTCCGCCGCGCGCACCGGAGCCCTTCAATGAACAGCGAAACGCGCGAACAGCAATTGCGGCACGAAGTCGCCGACTGGGTGCAGTCGCACCTGACCGGCGAATTCGCGTGCCTGAAGTACCGCGGCGGCCCCGGCGACGAGGAAGCGTTTCCCGAACTGCGCAAGGCGTGGGAACGGGAACTCGCGCAGGGCGGCTGGACCGGCCTCGGCTGGCCGACCGACGCGGGCGGCCGCGGCTTTTCGGTCGCCGAGCAGGTGATCTTCCACGAGGAATACGCGCGCGCCGGTGGCCCCGGGCGGATGGGGCACATCGGCGAAGGGCTGCTCGGCCCGACGCTCGTCGCGTGCGGCACCGACGACCAGCGCGCGCGTTTCCTGCCCGGAATTCTCGCCGGCACGCAGTTCTGGTGCCAGGGTTACTCGGAGCCGGGCGCGGGTTCGGACCTCGCGAACGTGCGCACACGCGCCGAGCAGGACGCCGACGGTACCTGGCGCGTGCACGGCCAGAAGGTGTGGACGTCGCTCGCGCACGACTCCGACTGGATCTTCGTGCTCGCGCGCACCGATCCGGCGTCGAAGGGCAACAAGGGGCTGTCGTTCCTGCTGATGCCGCTCGACCAGCCGGGCATCGAGATTCGCCCGATCAAACAGCTCAACGGCGGCGCCGAATTCAACGAAGTGTTCTTCGACGGTGCGCGCGCGGAAGCTCGCGATCTCGTCGGCGCGCCGGGCGACGGCTGGCGGATCGCGATGACGCTGCTCGGCTTCGAGCGCGGCATGTCGACGCTCGGCCAGCAGATGCAATTCGTCCGCGAACTCGAATGGGTGATCGACGCCGCGCGCGAATCTGGCGCCGATCGCGACCCGGTGCTGCGTCAGCGGATCGGCCGCGCATGGGCCGGGCTGCGCGTGATGCGCTACAACGCGCTGCGGATGCTGTCGGGCGCGGACGACGCGAACGGCGCCACCGCGCCGCTGCGCCGCGAGGCGCTGATCTACAAGTATTTCTGGTCGAACTGGCACCGCGACCTCGGCCAGCTCGCGATGGATGCGCTCGGGCCGCGCGCGAACGTGATCGATCCGGCCGACGAGAAGCTCACCCATCTGCAGCGCGTGTTCCTGTTCTCCCGTGCGGACACGATCTACGCCGGTACCAACGAAATCCAGCTGAACATCATGGCCGAGCGCGGGCTCGGCATGCCCAGGGAACCGCGAGGAAACGCATGACCGAACCCCAGATCCAGAAAGCGCCGGCGTACGTGCCGGGCCACCAGCTGCTCGCCGGCAAATCGGTGCTGATCACGGCCGCCGCCGGCGCCGGCATTGGCTTCGCGGCCGCGCGCCGCTGCGCGGAGGAAGGCTGTCGCGCGCTGTTCATCTCCGACATCCACGAGAAACGCCTCGAACAAGCGGTGGAGACGCTGCGCGCCGAAACGGGGCTGCAGCAGATCTACGGCCGCCTGTGCAACGTCGCGGTCGAGGACGACGTGCAGGCGCTCGTCGCGGAAGCCCAGGACAAGCTCGACGGCGTCGACGTACTGATCAACAACGCCGGGCTCGGCGGCGCGAAACGCATCGTCGAAATGGACGATGCCGAATGGTCGCGGGTGATCGACATTAGCCTGACCGGGACGTTCCGGATGACGCGCGCGATGCTGCCGCACATGCAGGCCCGCGGCCGCGGCGCGATCGTCAACAACGCATCGGTGCTCGGCTGGCGTGCGCAGGCGGAACAGGCGCACTACGCGGCGGCGAAGGCGGGCGTGATGGCGCTCACGCGCTGCGCGGCGCTCGAGGCGTCGCCTTACGGGGTGCGCATCAACGCGGTCGCGCCGAGCATCGCGATGCACGATTTTCTGAAGAAGTCGGCCCCGGCCGACCTGCTGAATCAACTGGCGTCGCGCGAAGCCTTCGGGCGCGCCGCCGAAGTCTGGGAGGTCGCGAACGTGATGGTGTTCCTTGCAAGCGATTACGCGTCGTACATGACGGGCGAAGTGCTGTCGGTCAGCAGCCAGCACGCATGATGAGCGCGACCCTCGACCCCGTGCGCGCGACGCCCCGCGTGTTCGCGCATCCCGGCGAACTCGCGGCGGCCGTCGGCGACACGCTCGGCGCGAGCGCCTGGCTCGCGATCGACCAGATCCGCATCGACGGCTTCGCCGACGCGACGGGCGATCACCAGTGGGTACACGTCGACCCGGTGCGCGCGAAGGACGGCCCGTTCGGCGCGTGCATCGCGCACGGCTACCTGACGCTGTCGCTCGTCAATTATTTTCTGCCGCAGATCGTGCGCATCGACGGCGCGCGGCTCGGCGTCAACTACGGCTGCGACAAGATCCGCTTCCCGGCGCCGGTGAAGGTCGGCGCGCGCGTGCGCGGCGTCGGCGAACTGCTGCGCGTCGAGCCGCTCGACGGCGGCGTGCAGGCGTGGGTCCGCGTGACCGTCGAGATCGAAGGCGAGGCCAAGCCCGGCTGCGTCGCCGACACGATCAGCCGCTACTACTTCTAGTTTCGATTCAGAGAGCCAGCTCATGGAAGACGCAGTCATCGTTTCCGTCGCACGCACGCCGATCGGCAAGGCGTTTCGCGGCATGTTCAACGACACCGAGGCGCCCGCGCTGGGCGGCCACGTCGTGCGCGCTGCGCTCGAGCGCGCGGGCGTCGCGCCGGCCGACGTCGACGACGTGCTGATCGGCTGCGCCGCGCAGCAGGGCACGCAGGGCTACAACATCGGCCGCCTGTCGGCCGCGGCGGCCGGGCTGCCGGCGTCGGTGCCCGGCATGTCGATCGACCGCATGTGCTCGTCGGGCCTGATGTCGATCGCGAGCGCCGCGCGCAGCATCGGCGCGGGCGACGCGCGGATCGTCGTCGCGGGCGGCGTCGAATCGATCTCGCTCACGCAGAACAAGCACAAGAACGGCTACCGCGCGCGTTCGCAGGCCGTGCTCGACCATCAGCCTGCCGCGTACATGGCGATGATGGAAACGGCCGAGATCGTGTCGCGCCGTTACGGCATCTCGCGTGCCGCGCAGGACGAATTCGCGCTGCAGAGCCACCAGCGCACGGCCGACGCGCAGGCGGCCGGCCGCTTCGACGCGGAAATCGCGCCGCTCGACGTGCGGCGCGCGCTGTTCGACAGGGATGGCAACCCGACCGGCCACGAAGCCGTCCGCGCGGCGCGCGACGAGGGCGTGCGCGCCGACACGACGGCCGAACGGCTCGCGGGGCTCAAGCCGTCGTGGAGCGGCGGCAAGGTCGTTGAGCAGGGCGAGTTCGTGACGGCCGGCAACGCGTCGCAGCTGTCGGACGGCGCGGCGGCGGTCGTCGTGATGTCGCGGGCCGAGGCGGAGCGTCGCGGACTGACGCCGCTCGGCACGTTCCGCGGGCTGGCCGTGGCCGGCTGCGAGCCGGACGAGATGGGCATCGGCCCGGTGTTCGCGATTCCGAAGCTGCTGGAACGTTTCGGGATGACCGTGCGCGACGTCGGGCTGTGGGAGCTGAACGAGGCGTTCGCGTGCCAGGCGCTGTATTGCCGCGACACGCTCGGCATCCCCGACGAGCGGCTGAACGTCGACGGCGGCGCGATCGCGCTCGGCCACCCGTTCGGGATGTCGGGCACGCGGATGACGATGCACGCGCTGCTCGAAGGCGCGCGCCGCGGCGTGCGGCATGCGGTCGTGACGATGTGCATCGGCGGCGGGATGGGTGCCGCCGCGCTGTTCGAGGTCGGCGCGTAACGACGCTCGAGCAAGGCTCACCGGCAGCCGAGCCGGCAGCCCGGTTCGGCTGCCATCCATTCGGGACCATTCGAGGCCGCGGCAACGACCGACGGCCCGGAGACTTGCAGCGGCAGGGCGAGCGCGTCGGCGCGGGCCCGGGCCGCTCGCAGAGAAGGAGACAAACCGATGAAACGTACTTTGCCAGGACTCGCGATGTCGGCGCTCGTGCTCGGCGCCGCGCTGTTCGCGTTCTCGCCGCGCCCGCTGCCGGCGTTCCCGGTCACCGCGATCCATGCGGACCGCCTGCAGATCAACGGGCTCGCCCGCGCCGGCACGCGCATCGTCGCGGTCGGCGAGCGCGGCGTCATCCTGTTGAGCGACGATGCGGGCGGCCGCTGGCGGCCGGCGTCGGTCACGCCGGACCAGGGATCGACGCTCACGCAGGTGAGCTTCGTCACGCCGACGCTCGGCATCGCCGTCGGCCACGACGGCCGGATCCTGCGCAGCGACGACGCGGGTGTGCACTGGCGCGAAGTTCATGGCGACAACGCGCATTCCGACCCGCTGCTGTCCGTGTGGGGAACCGCGAACGGCCCGCTGTTCGCGGCCGGCAGTTTCGGCCAGCTGCTGCGCTCGGACGATGCGGGGCTCACGTGGCAGCCGCTCAAGACACCGGCGGGCGACCGCCACCTGAACGCGATCGTCGGCGACGGCCACGGCGACCTGCTGATCGCCGGCGAGAGCGGCACGCTGCTGCGCTCGACCGACAACGGCGCGAGCTGGGACAAGGTGCCGTCGCCGTACCAAGGCTCGCTGTTCGGCGCGCTGATGCTCGCGAACGGCGACTGGGTCGCATACGGCATGCGCGGCAACGTGTTGCGCAGCACCGATCGCGGCGCGACCTGGACGCACGTCGACAGCCACGTGCCGGTGTCGTATTTCGGCGCGACCCAGCTTGCCGATGGCGAACTCGTGCTGGTCGGGCAGGGCGGCGCGATCGTCGGGTCGCGCGACGGCGGCCTGACCTTCGACGTGCGCAAGCTCGGCGGCGTGCAGAGCCTCGCGGCCGTGCTCGACATGGGCCGCGGCGCGCTGCTGCTCGGGGGCGAGGCCGGCGTCGCGCCGCTCGCTGCGTCGCCGTCCTGATGCGCGGCGGCGCTCGCCTTCGCGCTGCCCGCATCGTCCGCATCGCCTGTTCCGTCCGTTCCGACACGAGAAATCCATGAACGACCTGTCACGCTCCACCGAAGCCGTTCCCGCGTCGCGCCTCGCCGCGTTCGTCGAGCGCTGCGCCGATACCATCATCCGGCAGCGCCGGCTGCTGATGCTGCTGTGCGTCGCGCTGACGCTCGCGCTCGGCCTGTCCGCGACGCGCCTGAAGCTCGATCCGGGCTTCAACAAGATGATCCCGATGCAGCACCCGTACATGCAGGTGTTCGAGCGCTACGCGGGCGCGTTCCCCGGTGCGAACACGATCCTCGTCAGCCTGCGCTGGAAGGGCGACGGCGACATCTACAACCAGACGTTCATGGACGCGCTGCGCCACGCGACCGACGACGTGTTCTTCATCCCCGGCGTGAACCGCTCGCGCGTGTTCTCGCTGTTCACGCCGAACGTGCACTACACCGAGGTGACGGAAGCCGGTTTTCGCGGCGACGTGGTCGTGCCCGGCCAGTTCTCGAGCGCGAACCCGGACGACCTTGCGAAGGTGCGCCGCAACGTCGCCCGCTCCGGGCAGATCGGCCGGCTTGTCGGCAACGACCTGAAGTCGGCTCTGATCCGCGCGGAGTTGCGCGAGACCGATCCGGCCACCGGCAAGCGGCTCGACTACAGCGCGGTCGCGCGCCAGCTCGAGGAAATCCGCGCGCGCTACGCGAAGCAGGGCATCGACGTGAACATCATCGGCTTCGCGAAGCTGGTCGGCGACGTCGAAGCGGGGATCGCCGGCGTGATGGCGTTCTTCGCGCTCGCGTTCCTCGTGACGGCCGCGTTGCTGTTCGCCTATACGCGCTCGCTGAAGACCACCGTGCTCGCGCTCGTCGTCGCGCTGCTGCCGGTCGTCTGGCTGCTCGGCGCGCTGCCGCTGCTCGGGCTCGGCATCGATCCGATGTCGATCCTCGTGCCGTTCCTGATCTTCTCGATCGGCGTGTCGCACGCGGTGCAGATGACCAATGCGTGGAAGCAGGCGCTGGTGCGCGGCGCGGCGTCGGCCGAGGCCGCGCGCGACGCGTTCCGCAAGCTGTTCGTGCCGGGCACGGTCGCGCTGCTGACCAACGCGCTCGGCTTCATGGTGATCATGCGGATCAGGATCGACATCGTGCGCGAGCTCGGCATCACCGCGTGCCTCGGCGTGCTGCTGATGATCGTCACCAACAAGGTGTTCCTGCCGATCCTGCTGTCGTACACGCGCCTCGAACGCGGCACGCTCGCGCGGGCGCAGCGCACCGCGGCGGCCGGCGGAAGCCCGATGTGGTCGCGCTTCGCGCTGTTCGCGCGGCCGGCGCCGGCGCTCGGCGTGTTCGCCGTGGCGCTCGCGCTGCTCGCGTACGGCACGCTCGAGTCGCGCAGGCTCGAGATCGGCGACATCGGCACCGGCGCGCCGGAGCTGCGCGCGAACTCGCGCTACAACGTCGACAACGCGGCGATCACGCACCAGTACAACATCGGCGTCGACGTGCTGTCGGTGATCGTCGAGACGACCGGTTTCGACGACGCGTGCCTGCATTACCCTGTGATGAGCGCGATCGAGAAGTTCGAGATGAACATGCGCGGCGTGGCGGGCGTGCAGTCGGTGACGAGCGTCGCGTCGCAGGGCAAGGTGTTCATCGCCGCGTTCAACGAAGGCAATCCGCGCTGGGCCGCGCTGCCGCGCTCCAGCGACGGGCTCACGCAGGGTTCCAACGCGTTCGACCCCGACAACGGGATGAACACCGCGAACTGCAAGGCGATCCAGGTGCTGATCTACACGAAGAACCACGAAGGCACGACCATCGCGCACATCGTCGACGAGATCAAGCGCTACGCGGCCGAGAACCCGACGCCGAACGTCGCGTTCCGGCTCGCGGGCGGCAACGTCGGCGTGATGGCCGCGACCAACGAGGCGGTCGGCGACGCGGAGGTCGCGATGCTGCTGTCGATCTTCGGCGCGATCGCGCTGCTGTGCGCGGTCACGTTCCGCTCGTGGCGCGCGGTGCTGTGCATCATCGTGCCGCTCACGCTGGTGTCGATCCTGTGCAACGCGGTGATGGCGCGGCTCGGAATCGGGCTGAAGGTCGCGACGCTGCCGGTGATCACGCTCGGTGTCGGCGTCGGCGTCGACTACGGGATCTACCTGTACGAACGCCTGCAGCACGACCTGCGCCACGGCGCGACGCTGCCCGACGCATTCGCCGACGCGATGCGCCAGCGCGGCACCGCGGCGCTGTTCACGGCCGTCACGATGTTCATCGGCGTCGGCACGTGGGCGTTCTCCGCGCTGAAGTTCCAGGTCGACATGGGCGTGCTGCTCGCGTTCATGTTCCTCGTGAACCTGTTCGGCGCGGTGTTCCTGCTGCCCGCGCTGGCCGCATGGCTCGGCGTCGAGCGTGCCGAGCGCCGCGTGGCGCAACTGACGCAGCCGTCCGCGTCGTCTGCGTCGTCTGCGCCGGCACCAGCGCGCGAACCGACGCGCGCGCTCGAACCCGGCAATCCGGCGCGCTGAACGACGCAACCCCCGAACCCCCATTACCCCGGTGCGCGGCGGGCCGCCGCGCGTTCCCAAAGAGGAGTCAACCCACATGTCCGCACGCCCTTACAAGATCGAAGCCCAGCCGCTCGTGCAGCGCTATGCGCGCGGCTGGCACTGCCTCGGCCTCGCCCGCGACTACAAGGACGGCAAGCCGCACACGCTGAACATCTTCGGCCGCAAGCTCGCCGCGTTCGCCGATTCGACCGGCAGGATCAACATCGTCGACGCGTACTGCCCGCACATGGGCGCCGACCTGAGCCTCGGCACGGTCGAAGGCGACAACCTCGTCTGCCCGTTCCACGGCTGGGCGTGGAACGGCGCAGGGCAGTGCGCGTCGATTCCGTATTGCAAGCGGATTCCGCCGAAGGCGCGCATCGGCGCGTGGCCGACCTGCGAGGAGAACAACCTGCTGTTCGTGTGGAACGACCCGGAAGGCAATGCGCCGCCGCCGGAAGTCGCGATTCCGAGGCTCGACGTGTGCTTCTCCGACGAATGGTCGGACTGGGTCGTCGACAAGATGGTGATCAACGCGAACTGCCGCGAACTGGTCGACAACATCTCGGACGTCGCGCACTTCGCGACCGTTCACCATGCGCCGATCGACTATTTCGCGAACCTGTTCGAGGATCACAAGGCGACGCAGCTGATGGTCGGCCGCAGCGAGAAGCTCGGCGGTGACAGCCTGACCGCGCTGTCGACGTATTTCGGGCCGGCCGTGCACATCACGCAGATGACGGGGCAGAGCGGCGGGCAGCCGATCCATTCGGTGCTGCTGAACTGCCACGTGCCGATCGACATGAACAGTTTCGAGCTGCGCTACGGCGTGATCGTGAAGAAGGTGGCCGGCCTGAGCGACGCGCAGAACCTGGAGATCGCGAACGCTTACGTGAAGGAAGCGCAGCGCGCGTTCTACGAGGACGTCGACATCTGGCACAGCAAGACGCGGATCGACAACCCGCTGCTGTGCGAAGGCGACGGGCCGCTGTACCAGATGCGCGACTGGTATTCGCAGTTCTATCTGGACGCGGCCGACGTGCGGCCGTCGAGCGTCGCGCGCAAGTCGTTCGAGATGAAGATCCGCGACGGCGAGACGCCGCCGGCGCTGCATCACGTGTTCGAACCGCAGTAATGCAATAGCGCAGTCACGGCGCGGCGTGGCGAGTGGCGGGAAAAATGGGGGGCGTATCGCTACGCCTCCCGATTGCCGCGAACGCCCGCCGGACAAGGCGACGCGTGCTGCCGCGCGCACGCGTCGCATCGAAAGGACTTGACGGATCGGCTTGCACCGCGTAGTGTCCGAGACCGAAGTCTTCAAGAAGCTCGATTGCTCATCATTGGCCGCACGGCGTGCGGCAGTCGTTGGTCTCTCCCTCTTTGATTCTTTCTGTGCCCGTCACGGGCGCATGTTCATTTCATTCGTATTAAGGAAGTATTTGTGGATACCGGTACCGTCAAGTGGTTCAACGAAACCAAGGGCTTTGGTTTCATCTCCCCGGACAACGGCGGCGACGATCTGTTCGCCCATTTCTCTGAAATCCGCGGCACGGGTTTCAAGACCCTGGCCGAAGGCCAGAAGGTCAGCTACGAAGTGAAGCGTGGCCCGAAGGGTCTGCAAGCGTCGAACATCACGCCGCAGTAAGCCGTATCGGCAGCGGTCGCCAAGCGGCGGCCGCTGCCGGACGGATCTCGCGCGGAGGCCGGCCCGAGCCGGCGTCCAGCGCGTTCCGACGCACACGACCGATGCATCGCGGCATTCACGATGCATCGGTCGTGTGCTTCCCTCATCCATCGCACGTCCGTACGACGTGCGATCCAACGCCCTCGCGACGCGTTCGCCGTGTCGCCAGCGGCCCATGCTGCAACCCGAGTAGACCGTCGCCATGCCGCACGCGGCGCGGTCCCGACTTTGCGCGGTGCCGATCGCATCGCCGCCACTGACCGCCCGACCGCCGCAACGCGCCGGGCTCCGATTGCAAGGCGGGCCCGTCGCCCGTCTGAACGAATTGATACCCGGCATCCTGCCGGCCGCCGTCCCGTTGCGGGACACGGCGCCGGTGGCTCGCCGCGGCCGCGGTCACTCACTTGTCTGGAGGAATTGGTTTGGCAAAAGAAGAACTGCTGGAACTGGACGGAATCGTCGACGAAGTGCTGCCGGACAGCAAATACCGTGTCACGCTGGAAAACGGCGTCGTGGTCGGCGCGTATGCGTCGGGCCGCATGCGCAAGAACCACATCCGCATTCTCGCGGGTGACCGTGTGACGCTGGAACTGTCGGTGTACGACCTGACGAAGGGGCGTATCAACTTCCGCCACAAGGACGCGAATTCGCCGCGTCCGCCGCGCACCGGGCAACCGCGTCGCTAAGTAGTAGCGATCGGGCGGCGCAACGCCGCACCGATCGAAACCCGTCCGGCCCGGTCATGCGGCCGGGCACACCGGATGGGCGGCGCAGTTCGCGCCGTTCGCCGGTCTGGTTCGCGGATTCGACATCGGCGAGCCATCTTCGACGAGCGCCGGTCCATAGCGCGCGCTCCGCTCCCATCCAGTTGTACGCATCCACGTATCGCACCGCGCGTTTCAATTTCGAAACGTGCCGATGTGTCGGCACAGCGGCGTGCTCGGTCCGCTCGTGACGGTGACGCCACCACGTGGTCGCCGGGCGAGCGTGATGGCGGCAATCAACGCGGGCCGATGCAGGAGAGAGTCAGGCCTGTATCAACGCTGCAACACATTCATTCGCCCACCGGGCCCATCTCCGTATTTTTCAGTTCCAACGCGCCTTGCGCACCCGACCCGCATTGGTGGCACGCCACTTGCAGCGGGGATGTGCCTGCGGGCGCATGATTTCATGGAAACCGCCGTGGGTGACCGTAACGTGGCGCACGGCGTCTTCGGGGGAAGGCCCGTCGCGTGATCTACGGTTCGGTCGTGCGTTTCTCCGTCGTGACAAGACGTATTCGAGTTCGCCTTTCCTCGCCGGCCGGCGACGGGCGTGATCGAACTTCACGACGGGAAACGTTACAAGAACAACCGGTCGGCGTCTGGGGCCCAGAGTCATGACATTCACGTTCACGCTGGTCGATCTCGCCGGCTCGATTGCGCTGGTGCTGCTCGGGACGCAGATGCTTCAGACCGGCATGCAGCGCGCGTTCGGCGCTGGCCTGCGGTCGCTGCTGGAACGGGCGCTTTTCGGGCGACTCCCTGCCTTCTTCGGCGGCATGGGCGTAACAGCGGTGCTGCAGAGCAGTACGACGACCGCGGTCATGACGAGCGAGCTCGCCGCGCAGGGGCGCGTTGGCCTTGTCCCGGCACTGGCCGTCGTGCTCGGCGCGAACGTGGGTACGACGTTGCTCGTGCAGGTGCTTTCGTTCGAAGTCGGCGCCGTGTCGCCCGCCCTGATCCTCGTTGGCGTGCTGATGTTCCGCAAGGTATCGAATACATGCGCTCATGAACTGGGGCGCACGCTCATCGGCCTGGGTCTGTTGCTGCTCGCACTGCATCATCTGCAGGAGTTGATGACGGACTACGAGGATGCACCGAATCTTCGGATGCTGCTGAGCGACGCATCCACGATACCGCTGATCGACGTCCTGCTGGCGGCCGGCCTGGCCTGGGCCGCCGATTCGAACGTCGCGATCGTGCTCCTGATCATGTCGCTGTGCGCGCAAAACGTCATTCCCCCCGATACGGCTTTCGCACTGGTGCTGGGTGCCAACCTGGGCGTGGCCATCCGCCCGGTGCTGGAGGAGACCGCGACACACGATCCTGCCTCCCGATGCGTGCCGGTCGGCATGCTGCTCATTCTGTCGGCCGGCGTGGTGATTGCGCTTGTCGCACTGACGCCGATCGGCTGCGTCATGGTCAGGATCGAACCGGACAACGGGCGGGTGGTGGCCGATTTCCATACGCTGTTCAACCTGTCGCTGGCCGGCCTGTTCCTGCCGCTGCTGGTCCCGTACGCCGACCTGCTGACCCGACTGCTTCCTTCGCTCGTGAAGGTCTCGGCCGCGTCCCGATCGCAGTACGCCGATCCGCTCGCGGAACAGGTGCCCGGGATCACGCTCGGCATGGAAGCCCGTGATGTGCTTCCCGTCGTCGACACGCGATACGGGATACGTTCACGAGCCCGTGCCGCATCGATCGCCCGTGCCGGAGCGTCGGTCACGGAAGTCCGTACCCACGACGACGTTCTCGACAACGTCAGGATTGCGCCCCGGACACCGCTGACGCGCCCCGATGCCGGACAACTTGCCGGCTACGAGGGACGGCACCGGCATGCAGGCGAGGACCGGCTACAGGAGGACCCGCGTCATCGCATCGAAATCGGGAAATCCGCCGGCCATACGGTCGAGCACCTTGGCGCCGACGGCAACGTGCAGACGTACTACCCGGCGAAGTCGCTGTGGCTCACCCTGCAGGACATCCAGGTCGTCAGGCGCCTGGAGCCGGCCGGCGGGACAACGCATTCGACGCTTTCGACCTATGTCCAGGGGACGGCGAGTCTGGACGACTGCTGTCTGTCGATCATGGGTGACGTGCAGAACAGCACGCGCACGATACACATCACCTTCGCGGCTCGCGAGATCGGCCAGCCTGAACGGCACGGCCTTCGCGAATTGCAGGACGAACTGGGCATCACCCATTCGGACGATCCGCTTGGCACGGCACGGCTCGGCTACAACGAGTCCGATGACGAGATGCAGGAACCGGCTCAGTGGTGGGCATGGTGCGACGTGCCGGCGAGCAGCATGCAGGCACTTGCCGACGGCGTCGAGGCGGGACAGGTCACAGCCGTCAAGGCCGGGCTGTGCCTGCGGGACGTCTACACGTCGATCCCGCCCGGTGCCGTGCTGGCGGGGGGATTGCGCGTGTTCCTGAGACCCGGCGAGGATGGCAACGCATTGAAGGCGGCGCCGATCGCCAGCGGATACGTCGTGTATCTCGCCATCGATCTCCCGAAGGTCAGTCTGCCGGGAGATGGCCGGTCAGCGCGGATGCCGCTGCGCACGGACGACGGGAATCCCGTCGTGGCGCTGACGGAAAGGCTCGACAAGGTGTCCACCGGCTTGAAATGGCTCGCTGCGCTGGTCGCGATCCTGGTTGTCGTGCTTCTGAGCAAGGGGCGGTGACAACAAGGAAGCCGGGGGCTGCCGATCGCGTGGCGGCCGATTCGGTTACCGGCTCCAAATCACCGCATCAAGCGTGCGCAATGTTCGAGCGGCCGCGTCTCGCAGGAAATCTTCGACGAACGGCTCGCACAGTGGTGTGAGAGGGCTGAGGGGGGCTCCTCACCCTACTTGATCGACGGCCATATTGGTTTTCGGGATCAGGCGTCACCGGTCACGGGGTCAGAACGATCACCATCGCAACATCGGAGCCGACAGCGTCGCGCCTGCGCCAGCGACCCGATCAACGAAATTCGCTCGTTTGTCGTTCTCGGCACAATGAGGCCACTGTTTGCAATGCTGAATTTCCATGATCGAATCCGGCCGCCGCCGTACTATTGAGGCCTGCGAACGATTCTATTCGGCCGGGGATTTCGATTTAGTACTGGTACTAGTGTCCAATTTGTTTCAAAGTGGTAATTATCGACTTAATCTCAAAATTAAAATAATCGCCATTCGTTTTCGTGTTGACGCATTGAGTTTGGAAAAATAGAATTTTTCGTCGACCCGGATGGTTTCGGTTTTGTCTTTGGCCTCGATTCTCTCGCGTGGAATGTCTCAAGTGACGATGGCGGATCATTCTGCCTTCGTGGATTTGCTTGGCAAATATTATTTGAGTTTTTGATTTTTAAGATTCGATCGAATTGTTGGATTAGTTTTCAATGGTTCGATCGTGTCCATTCACATTGAAACGATGGAAGTACACCAATGGATGAAAGAAAATAGTCTCCGGCGGCAACAGAATCGAATATCTACTTCGGTCCTTCCGCGCAGAGAAAATGGCTGGGACGTGGTCCGGCGCGCGATGTCGACGTCGTGCTGCTGACACATCCGCGCGACCGCGCCGACGTTGCGCGGATGTTCCCTTGGGCAGACATGCTCGACGGCAACGCGCTCGCAGATTTGCTGGACTGTCTGCAGCCCGTCTACGGCGAGATCATCGAGGCGCAGGACATCAACATTGGCATCCTGTTTCTGCCGATTCTCGCGGAAGACATGATCGACCCGAGAAAGCGCGCATCCAGCCGCAGCCGCATGGAGAAGGAGGGGTTGACCAAGGCGGCCGCTATGGGCGCGCGGCATGTCTGTCTGGGTGGACTAACCGGGGCACTGACGAATTACGGACGCCGCATCGAAGCGCGCTCGAAGGAACTCGGTCTCGAATTGACGACCGGCCATGCGGTGACGTCGGTCTCGATCGTCCGCCAGTTCGACAAGGCGCTGTCCGAGTCGGGATTGAACGGAGGCGACGCCGTCCTCGCCATTCTCGGCGCCGGCAGCGTGGGTGCGGGGGTGGCCAGGCTGCTGGCGCATTCGCCCCGGGCCACTCGGCCCGCGGAATTGATCCTCGTCGACACGCTGCAGCAGCGGGACAGGGTTCGCGCTCTCGCGGAGGAAGCGGCGGCAGGTTCTCCGATGCGGGTATCGGTCGAGGTGCTTCCGACGCGTTACGCGTTGCCGGACGACAGCAGGTGCTATCTCGATGCCAACGTCATTGTCAGCGCGGTCAGCACGCCTTCCATCCTCGATATCGACCTCGTGCGCGCCGGTACGATCCTGCTCGATGACAGCCAGCCCTATTGCTGGGATCGCGACGCGGCGTGGGCGCGTGTGCGGGCGCGTGGCGACATCCTCCCGTGCGACGCAGGGCTTGTCGATGTAGGCGAGATCGCATACCGGTCGTTCTTCCCGTTCGATTTCGCCGACGACGTCGGACACGGCAGCGTCGTTTCATGGTCGTGCCTCGCCGAAGGGTTGTTACGCGCGAGCCTGCCGCGGCTTGCAAGCAATATCGGCGAGGCCGATACGGCGCAGTTGCTTGCCTACGAGCGCGCATTCGATGACATGAAGTTCGGGATTCCGCCGCTCCAGTGCGGTAAGCATGTGCTCGATGTCGCCGCTTTCCGCCGCTTTCTAGGCAATGCGGCCGGACCCTCCGGCGCGCGGGGAGGTCGTTCGTGAAGACGATCCCGATCCATCGCGGATGCACCCGCTGCGGGATGCCGTTGCGTTACGACGCGCTGATGAACGGCACCGACGCCGACGAGATCGTGGCATCCGGGCTGTGCACACACTGTTCGGGCATGCAATCCGACCGGCGCGCGGAGTACGAACCGGATGCGGATCACGAATGGTTGCTCGATTCGATCATTTCCGCCGCCGACGGCGAGCGCACGTGGCATCACAAGGCGCTCTCGGTCGCGAAACGCCTGCCGTTCGTTGGCGACGCCAGCCTCGGATCGGCAGCGGCCATGCTCGATTCGATTCCGGCGCGTGAGCCACGTTCGACCTATTCCGCGATGGTGCTCTACAGCGGCGGCAAGGATAGTACCTACATGCTGGTTCAACTCGCCGAGAAAGGGGTGAACGTTTGTGCGTGGATGCTGGATCCCGGCTACCAGTCGCCGCAAACCCTCGAGAGCGCGCGGCGCGTTACCGCGAAGCTTGGTATTCCACTGGTGATCGAACGTCCCGACAAGGCGCTCACGGATGCGCTGTTCCGATCGGGATTCTCGATCGACGGGAACTCGGATGTCGATCTGCAGAAAGGCGCCATGACGTACGGCTCCGCGTGCTGGCCGTGCTTTTCGCTGATCGCGGTCAGCGCGAGCGCATTCGCGAATCGCCATCGCATTCCGCTTTGTTTCATCGGCACGCAAAAAGGGCAGAACCGGTTGAATCTCGAGGGTGCCGGCGTGTTGTCGGCGCGCGCATTGCCGAAAGTGAACGATCTCGTCGCCAAGTTCGTGCAGCCGTTTCGGAAAGCGATTCCGGACCACGCGGGCTCGCTGGACGCCGATCCCGACGACATCAGGTTTCCGACCGTGCTCGTCCCGTACTACGAACTCGTGCGCAAGCCGGAGCGGGAGGCCCAGATTGCTCATATCGAGCGATATGACTGGATTCTCCCGAAGAACACGGGCGCGTGCAGTTCGAACTGCATGATCAACGAACTGGGTCGGGCGGTCATGCGTTCGCGATTCGGTTTCGATCTGTATCAGGTGATCGACGCGAACGAGCGTCGGCTCGGGCACGCCCCGGACCAGGCGGCGTCCGGCTCGCCCGATCCGGCCATCGTGCGTCTCGGTGCAACGATGCTCGGCTTGAGTGAGCAGGAGGCCGCCGAACTCGGCGTGGCGATTCGAAAGGGCAATCACGATGCGTAACCTGAGCGAAACCGAAACCTACTCCTTTACCGATCACATCCTGAGCCGCGCCGTCTTCGCGCTGTCGCGCGTCGTGGGTGTGAAGAACATCACTCGGCCGTTCTGGAATCGCTGGCGGGCGGCGCTGTTCGACCAGAACACGCTGGATCGCTTTCTTGCCGCGATGCACGGTCTCTCGGACTGGCCGACGAAGGGCATGGCATTTCTGCAAGGCGAGATTCGGCAGGTCGAGGCAATGCTGCCGCGGATGTCCGACGAGGAGGCCATCGCACACTACCGGCGTCTGTCGTTCCTCGCTCATCTGGTTCAGTGGGGTTGCCTGCCGCTTTCGGATGCAAAGACGATCGCATATCGGCACTGTCGTGACTTCTACGTCGAGGCAGAACGTCGGGCATTCGGCGCGCGATTCGCCCGCCTGCGTATCGACTGGCAACACAATCCGATGTGGGCGAACCTGCATTTGCCGGAGATGTCGTTGTCGTTGCGGAAGAGTCCCTTGGTAGTCATCGTACACGGCATGGACGACGTCAAGGAGGAGCATCTCGCGAGCGAACTGCTGTTTATGGAAGCGGGTTTTGCCGTAATGTGCATCGATGGTCCCGGGCAAGGCGAATCGTTCCTGATCGACGGCACGACGTGGCCCGAGAACTTCGACGAGGCGATCGTCGCGGCCGTCGACGCGTTGAGCAGCCATCCGCAGATCGACACCGAAGGCTATGCCATCGCCGGCATCAGTTGGGGCGGCATGTGGGCCTACAAGATCGCGGCGGCCGACGCGCGTGTCAGCGCGATTCTCGATCTGGGCGGCCCCGTCGACGCGCGTGACTACAACAAGCTGCCATTCTTCCTGAAAAGCAAGTTTTGCCAGATTCTCGGCATCACGTCGCTCGAGGATGCCCGGGCGGCGGCGGACCATTTCGCCATCCGCGACGTCAAGATGCTTGGCAAGATCCGCGCCCGCGTCCATATCGTTCATGGCGGACGCGACCCGCTTGTGTCGGTCGCGGACAAGACATGGCTGCGCGATACGTTGAACGGGCTCGGGCTGACCGACGGCATCAAGCTGACGCTATTCGACGACGGGGACCATTGCTGCACGCAATACGTGACGGAAATCCGGCGTGCGGCTGCCGCCGAGTTTCTCGACGCCTACACGCAGCGAACCGCCGCGCGATGCCAGCCGGACCGTCGTTTGCCGACCGCGTAATCGGTCGTCGCATACCACCGTGCAACATTCGGTTTCTTCACTATGGAACGCATCACGCTTACGCCTCGGCGGGTCGGGTACGGTTTCGTTTGCGTGTGCCTCCTGACCACAGGTTGCACCCAGTTGCCGGAAACGTATCACGGTTATATCGAAGGGCAGTTTTCCTATTTGTCGGCGCCGTACTCGGGGAACCTGAAGACATTGCGTGCCGCGCGTGGTGACCGTGTCGACGCGGGCGCGGGCGTCTTCGAGATCGATGCGCCCGACCTGGAACAGGCGATCAAGCGCCAGTATCACCAGTGGCAATCGTCGCGGAACGTGCTCGGCGACCTGGAACAAGGCAAGCGTTCATCGGAAATCGATGCGGTGAAGGCACAGCTCGAACAGGCGCGGGCGAGCGCGGTTTTTTCGACGCAAAGGCTCGCCCGTGCCGAAGCCGACTACGAAATACGCGCGATTTCACTCGATCAGCTCGAAAGCGAGCGCGCGGCGGCGCGGGTGGACCAAGCACGAGTACGCGAACTTGCCAGTCAGCTGAAGACGGCGCGGTTGCCGGCACGAGACGGTCAGCTGCGTTCGCAACGACAGAGCACCGACGCGCTTCAGGCCGAATACGAACGGCTGCGGACGCAGTACCGGCAACTGTCCGTGCAGGCACCTGGAAAGGGTGTCGTCGTCGATACGTTCTTCACGCCGGGCGAGTGGGTCGTCGCGGGCAAACCGGTGGTCAAGATTCTCGTCGATCGCAATACGAAGGTGCGCTTCTTCGTGCCCGGGGTCGCGCTGCCTCATCTGCGCGTCGGTCATGTCGTGAAGCTCGCATGCGACGGGTGCGCACGCGGCTATTCGGCAACGATCACACATATCGCATCGGACGCGGAATATACGCCGCCCGTCATCTACAGCAACGACGCGCGTTCGAAACTGGTGTTTCTCGTCGAGGCGCGACCCGACACCGCCGATGCGCGCGGACTGCATCCGGGCTTGCCGGTCGAGGTGACGCGATGAACCACGCACCGCCGTTGATCGAGGTGCATCGGCTGAACAAGCATTTCGGCGCGCGGCACGTCGTCAAGAACCTGAGCCTGCAGGTCGGCCGTGGCGAGATATTCGGCTTTCTCGGTCCGAACGGGAGCGGCAAGACGACCTCGTTGCGCATGATGTGCGGACTACTGACGCCGGACTCCGGCAGCGGGACCTGCCTCGGATTCGACATCCTGACGCAGCGCCAGGAGATCAAGCGGCGGGTCGGCTACATGACGCAGCGCTTTTCGTACTGGGAGGACCTGACGGTGCGGGAGAACCTCGATTTCGTCGCGCGACTGTATGCGATCGACGCGCGAAAGGAACGTGTCGCACGGATCCTCGCCGAAATGGGACTGGAATCGCGAGCGAACCAACTGGCCGGTTCATTGTCGGGCGGCTGGAAGCAGCGCGTGGCGCTTGCGGCTGCGCTGTTGCAGTCGCCTGAGCTGTTGCTGCTCGACGAGCCGACAGCCGGCGTCGACCCGGGTGTGCGCAGGGAATTCTGGGAGGAACTGCACCGTCTGGCGGCCCGCGGCATTTCGGTGCTCGTCAGCACGCACTATATGGACGAGGCCGAGCGTTGCCACAAGCTCGCCTACATCTCGTACGGGACGCTGCTGGCGCACGGCGAGGCCGGCGAGCTCGTACGGCGGCATGCGCTCCATACCTGGTCGCTGTCCGGGGGAGATCTCGTGCGATTGAACGACCGGCTGAAGGGGCGGCCGGGCGTCGAGCAGGTGATTGCGTTCGGGCGTGTGCTGCACGTTTCGGGGCGTGACGAGGCCGTGCTTGGCGCGACGCTCGAAATGGTCGGCGGCGATGGCGTCGAGATCCAGAGAGTCGCAACGAATCTGGAACACGTTTTCCTGCACTTGATGAAGGACGGATCCGGGGAGCCACGCTGACATGACCGGATTTTCGATTTCCCGCTGGTGGAGCATGGTGACGAAGGAATTCCTGCAGATCCGCCGCGATCGCGTGACGCTCGGGATGATCGCCGTGTTGCCGATCGTGCAGCTGGCGCTGTTCGGTTTCGCGATCAACAGCGATCCAAGGCATCTTCCGACGATCGTGCTTGCCGACGACGCAAGCGAATTCTCGCGATCACTCGTCGCCGGCATGCGCAATACAGGCTATTTCGATATCCAGGGGGGCCTGTTTTCCGAGCGCGCGGCACGTGACGCACTGCAAAAGGGAAGCGTGCAGTTCGTGGTCAGCGTGCCGCACGACTTCTCGCGGCGGCTGGTGCGCGACGAGCAGCCGGAAATTCTGGTCGAGGCCGATGCGACGGATCCCGCGGCAACGGGAAATGCGATCGCCGCGTTCAACACGATGACGCGTACGGTGCTGAACAAGGATCTGACGGGAGCGCTGGCGCCAGCCGCGCCGCCGCAAGCATTCTCTGCCCGTGTGCACAAGATCTACAATCCGGCCGGCATTACGCAGTACAACATCATTCCGGGCCTGATGGGCGTCATCCTGTCGATGACGATGGTCATGATGACGAGTCTCGCCATCACGCGTGAACGTGAGCGCGGAACGATCGAGAACATCCTCGCGTCACCGGCAACGTCCATCGAGGTGATCTGCGGAAAGATCGTTCCGTACATCGTGATCGGCATCCTGCAGTGCACGATCATCCTGCTGGCGGCGCGGTTCGTATTCAGCGTGCCGTTCGAAGGCAATCCGGTGACGGTCTACTGCCTCGCGTCGTTGTTGATCCTCGCGAACCTGATGGTCGGCATCGCCATCTCGTCGGTCGCGCGAAATCAGTTGCAGGCGATGCAGATGACTTTCTTCTATTTTCTGCCAAGCGTCCTGCTCTCCGGATTCATGTTCCCGTTTGCCGGCATGCCGGGCTGGGCACGGATGATCGGCAACGGATTGCCGCTGACCTATTTCAACAGGGCCATTCGCGGCGTCCTCCTGAAGGGCAGCGGATGGAATGAAGTTTGGCCCGATGCCGCGACGATGGTCGGTTTCACGCTGGTTGCAATGACCGTCGGCCTGCTCGCGTACAGAACCACGCTCGATTGAACGACGATGGCACAACGAACACATCCCGGCCGCCGTGCTTGCCGCGCAATTGCGCTCCTGCCGATCGCGGTCGCCATCGTCCTGGGGCAAGGGTGCCGTCATCCCGCGTTCGTCTCTCGTTCCGCGAGCGATCTGGCATTGCCTTCCACCTTCATGGGAATGAGCGCCGGATCGGCCGAACGCGACGGCGCTTCCGCGCCGGCCGCACGCGATCCGCGCTGGTGGCGGCGCTTTGGCTCGCCGGCGCTGGATACACTCGTCGAGCAGGCGATGCAGGATAGTCCGTCCGTGCGGAGTGCGGAGTCGCGGCTGGTCGAAGCCACGAAGTATGTCGAGGGCCAGCGCGGAGCAAGTCGCTATCCGCAGGTCGATTTCGGCGCGTCGGCAAAAAAGGAGCAGTTGAATACCGCTGCGGCCGGCCTGCCGATGATTCCGAACCCGTCGCCATTCATGTTGTACAACACGAACGTGAGCGTTCGATACGACTTCGATCTCTTCGGTGCGCAGCGCCATCGGATCGCCGCGAAACGATACGAAGCGGCGCTGAGAAAGCATCAGGCAGACGCGGCACGCCTGACGCTGGCCGGCAATATCGCGGCCGCGGCGGTCCGGGAAGGGCGGCTGCGCGACGAAATCGAATTGAACGAAGGCGTGTTGCAGAACCGGCAGGCCGTCCGGCAGACGCAGCACGATCGCCATGCAATCGGCAGCGTGGCTTATCGGGAAACGATCGACGGCGATTCGGACGTCGATCGAATCGAGGGGGAACTGGCGACCTTGCGCGCGCAACTGCAGCAGGTCCGGTTTCAACTCGCGGTCTATGCGGGTGTTCCATCGCCCGAATCGCTGCCGCGGTTTCGTCTGGACGATTTGCAGTTGCCACGGGACCTGCCGTCGACGGTTCCGTCGGAGTTCGTGCGTCAACGTCCCGACATCCTCGCAGCGGAGGCGAGCCTGCACATTGCCGGTGAACTGGCCGGTGTTGCCACGGCCAATCTTTACCCGCGGATCGAACTGGGCGCGAGCATCGGGGCGTCGCCGCTGGTGCTCGGCCAGTTGTTCGCGGGCGGCACGACGATCTGGAATATCGGTGCCCAGCTAAGCGCACCGGTTTTTCACGGTGGAGAATTGCGTGCGTCGCGGGACGCGGCGTATGCCGCATACGATGCGACGTTTGAAGACTACCGGCAGGTGGTGCTCAGCGGATTGCAGAGCGTGGCCGATGCGATGACCGAAATCGATCGCGATACGACGGCGCTGCAGGCCCGTAGCGCCGTCGCTCGCCGCCAGCAGACCGTTCTCGAGATGACGCGGCGTCAGTTCGAGAACGGCAGCTCGGATCGGCTTCGCGTGCTACGTGCCGAGTATGCGTACGATCTGACGCGGCTGGAGTTGATTCGCCTGCGCGCGGCCAGGATGGCCAGTACGGTTTCGTTTTTTGCCGCCGTCGGTGGCGACGCGTATCCTGCGCGTTGACGGCAGGCATCTATGCGGAAGACGGAGCCGGGATCGCCGCGGCTCCGGCCGGAGACTGACCTGCGATGCGTCCATGACATGGAAGGCAGCGCAGATCCCCGTTATGCCGCCACCGCCCGTGCCCGCGCCATCGTCAGCGCCGCATCCTCGATCATGTCCTCCTGCCCGCCGACGAGCCGCTGCCGACCGAGTTCGACGAGGATGTCGCGCGCCGGAATCCCGTACTTCGCTTCCGCGCGCTTCGCGAACAGCAGGAACGACGAGTAGACGCCCGCGTAACCGAGCGTCAGCGCATCGCGGTCAAGGCGGATCGGCGCGTCCATGATCGGCACGACGAGATCCTCGGCGACGTCGGAAATCGCGAACACGTCGACGCCGGTCTCGATTCCCATCCGGTCACACACCGCGACGAACACTTCCATCGGCGTATTGCCGGCGCCCGCGCCGAGGCCGGCGGCAGCCGCGTCGATCCGGTTCGCGCCGGCGGCGACCGCCGCGACCGAGTTCGCGACGCCCATCGCGAGGTTGTGATGGCCGTGGAAGCCGAGTTCCGTCTCCGGCTTCAGCGCGGCGCGCACCTGGCCAATCCGCGCGGTCACGTCGTCGGGCAGCATGTGGCCGGCCGAATCGGTGATGTAGATGCAGTTCGCGCCGTACGACTCCATCAGCTTCGCCTGCACGACGAGCTGCTCGGGCGACGACATGTGCGCCATCATCAGGAATCCGACGGTATCGAGGCCGAGCGTGCGCGCAAGGCCGATATGCTGTTCCGAAACGTCGGCTTCGGTGCAGTGCGTCGCGACGCGGATCGTGCCGACGCCGAGCTCGTGCGCCATGCGCAGGTGCTCGACGGTGCCGATGCCGGGCAGCAGCAGCGCCGACACCTTCGCCTGCTTCAGCTCCGGAATCACGGCGCTCAGGTACGCCTCGTCGGTATGCGCGGGAAAACCGTAGTTGACCGAAGCGCCGCCGAGCCCGTCGCCGTGCGTAACTTCGATCAGCGGCACGCCGGCCGCATCGAGCCCGCGCGCGATGCTGCGCATCTGGTCGAGCGTGATCTGGTGACGCTTCGGGTGCATCCCGTCGCGCAACGACATGTCGTGGACGGTGATCTTCTTGCCTGCAAGTGACATCGTGTGACTCCTCGACTCAAGCGGTGGCGGCCGTCGCGGCCAGCATCTGTTCGGCGAAACGCTCGGCCGTGGCGGCCGCGGCGGCGGTCATGATGTCGAGATTGCCCGCGTATTTCGGCAGGTAATCGCCGAGCCCCTCGACTTCCATGAACACCGACACGCGGTTGCCGTCGAACACCGGGCCGTTCTTCAGCGTGTAGCCGGGCACGTAGCGCTGCACTTCCTTGACCATCGCATGCACCGACGCGGTGATCGCGTCGACGTCGGGCGGGCCGTCGGTGAGGCAGTGGATCGTGTCGCGCATGATCAGCGGCGGCTCGGCCGGGTTGATCACGATGATCGCCTTGCCCTTGCGGGCGCCGCCGACCTGTTCGATCGCGCCGGACGTCGTGCGCGTGAATTCGTCGATGTTCTTGCGCGTGCCGGGGCCGACCGAGCGCGACGACACCGTCGCGACGATCTCGCCGTACGCGACCGGCTGCACGCGCGACACCGCGTACACCATCGGGATCGTCGCCTGGCCGCCGCAGGTCACCATGTTCACGTTCATCTGCGCGCTGCCGAGATGCGCGTCGAGGTTGACCGGCGGCACGCAGTACGGCCCGATCGCGGCTGGCGTCAGGTCGATCATCTTCACGCCGAGCGCGGTGAGCTTGTCGGAGTTGTCGCGGTGCACGTAGGCCGACGTCGCGTCGAACGCAATGCGGATCTCGTCGTCGGCGACGTGCGGCAGCAGCCCGTCGACACCTTTGTCGGTGGTCTTCAGCCCGAATTCGCGGGCCCGCGCGAGGCCGTCGGACGCAGGGTCGACGCCGACCATCCACACCGGTTCGAGCACCGGCGAGCGGCGCAGCTTGTAAAGCAGGTCGGTGCCGATGTTGCCGGGCCCGATCAGTGCGCATTTGATTTTCTTCATCAGGATTTTTCCTCTTCCTTTAGATAAAGCGGACGTCGCAACCGCCGATGCCCGAGATGTGCATCGACAGCGCGTCGCCGGCCGTGACCGGAATCAGTTTCGCGAGCGAGCCGGACAGCACGATCTCGCCGGCGAGCAGCGGCACGTCGTATTCGGCGAGCGTGTTCGCGAGCCACGCGACCGCGTCGGCGGGATGGCCGAGCGCCGCATCGCCGCGGCCTTGCGCGACGGTCTCGCCGTTCTTCTCGATCGTCATCTCGCACGCGGCGAGATCGAGCGTGCGCGGATCGACGCGCGCATCGCCGAGCACGTACACGCCGCATGACGCGTTGTCGGCGACGGTGTCCTCGATGCGGATCGCCCAGTCGCGAATGCGCGAATCGACGATCTCGAAGCAGGGCGCAACCGCGGCCGTCGCGGCGATCACGTCGGTGCGGTCGATCCCGGGGCCGCGCAGGTCGCGCGCGAGGATGAACGCGATCTCGCCTTCGGCGCGCGGCGCGATCAGCGACTCGGTTGCGATCGCCTCGCCGGCCGCGTAGTGCATGCCGGACAGCAGGATGCCGAAATCGGGCTGGCGCACGTTCAGCATGTCCTGCACGGCCTGGCTCGTCACGCCGATCTTCTTGCCGACCACCGATTCGCCGCATTCGACGCGGCGTTCGATGAAGCGTTGCTGAATTCGGTACGCATCGTCGAGGGACAGCCGGCGCGGCCGCCCCGACAGCGGCGCGACAGGCGCGCGGGAGTGCCACGCGGCATACAGCTCGTCGCCGAGCGTCGCATGCAAGCGGTTGGACATGGTAGGGCCCTCGAATGGAAAAGGCCGCCGTCCCGGGCGGCGTCGGGCGCCGGAGCGAGGCTCCGGCGCGGGCGGCGATTTGCTTAGTTACCCGAACTGCGGATCGCGTCCGGCGAGAAGTACGCTTCGCTGAACTGCGGGCTGCTGTCGAGCTTCGGCATCGGCCCTTCGTTGGTCAGGCGGTCGGCCATGTAGGCGCCGGATATCAGGTCGTGGAAGAACACGACACCCGGGTAGAACGTCTTCGCGTCATATGCGTACAGCGTCGTCGCGACGTTGGTGCGCCACAGCTGGCCGCGTGCGTCGTAGTTGTCGGCGAGCAGCGTCATCCACGAATCCTCGTCGATGTACAGCACGCGCTTCGCATACTGGTGACGATAGCCGCTCTTCAGCGTCGCTTGCAGCACCCACACGCGATGCAGCTCGTAGCGGATGTACGAAGAGTTTTCATGTCCCTTGGTCAGCAGGTCCGCATACTTGACCGAGCTGTCCATCGCCTTGTAGTTGTCGTACGGCACGTAGACTTCGCGCTTGCCGACGATCTTCCACTCGTAGCGGTCGCCGGGGCCGTTGTACAGGCGGTCGTCGTCGACGGTGCGGAAGCCGCCGGGGCCCTGCGGCTGGTCATAGCCGTATTCGGGCGCCTGGCGCACGCGCCGCGTGCCCGGGTTGTACATCCACGTGCGCGACGAGTTGTCCGCGCCGGCCTTGTCCCAGTTCGTGAAGCCGACGATCAGCGAGCCGCGGTCGGACAGCGGCAGCTCCGTCGCGTTGCGATAGAACGTGCGGTTGTTGAGGTCGCTCTTCACGTCGTACTTGCCGACGTTGCGCGGCGAGTAGATGTCGTAGCGAACCTTGCCCCACGCGATGTTGCCGTCGGAGTACACGACCGCCTGGTCGTAGGTTGCCTGCTCGGTGCCGATCGCCGACGAGAAGCGCTGGTTCCACAGCAGCTCGGCGGCCGTCTTCGGGATCGGGTACGGCACCTGCGGCGGCGCGTTGGTCAGCCCGTTCGCGTCGGACGTCATCGTGGAATCGGGCGCATACGTGCGGATGTCCTTGTAGACGGAATCCGCGTAGCGGAAGTCGCGGTGGCTCGGGTAGACGTTGATCTTGAACGTGGCCGGATAGCGCTTGAACATCGCCTTCTGGCCGTCGGTCAGGTGCTCCGCGTACTGCGCCATGTTCTCGGCGGTGATCGTCGCGACCGGCTTCTCGTTCGCGAACGGATCGGGGTAGCGGCTGCCGCGCTTGTACTGCACGTCGGGCGGCGTGCCGAGCCACTTGCCCGACCACTCCGGCACGCTGTTGTCCTTGCTCGCGGCGCGCACCGCGCCCATCGGCGTGAGCGGGCCGTCGAGCGCCTTCAGGTCGTCCGGCGTGACCTTCGCGAACGAGGCCGTCGCGACGAGCGCGCACGCGGCCATCACCGATGCGCGCAGGAGGGGGAGACGAGTTCGTTTCATGACAAATCCTCTTCTTGCTGGGTGACGAGCGGCCGGGCCGCTCAGAAGTGGTAGGTCGCCGTGGCGAGCACGTAGTCGCGATCCGCGAGCGGACGCGTGACCGGGTTCGGCGAGCCGAGGAACTTCGCGTAGACGAGCGCCAGCTGCAGGTTGCTCAGGCGCGTGAACGTCACGCCGGCCGTCACGCGGTGATCGCCCTGGCCCGTCAGCGAGCCGAGCGCGCCGGCGAGCGGCGACGTGCCGGTCAGGTCGTGCGTGTAGGTCAGCGGCACGTCGAGATCCCAGCCGTTGAACACGTTCTTGTAGCTGAGCGTCCACGCGATCTCCATCGCGAGCGCGTTGCGCGAGTTGACGAGCGTGGTCGAGCCGTCGAGCGCGGAGATGCCGCCGGCATGCACGTACGTCAGTTCGCCGATCAGCGACTGCGAGTTCGCGAGGAAGCTCGGCCCGATCGAGTAGATGCCCGACAGGTTGGTCTGCAGCACGTTCGCGCGCGTCGACTGCGCGCCGGTCGGCGTGTTGACGAGCACGGCCGCGCCCTGGCGATACGACACTTCGCCCGCGACGTTCACCGGGCCGACCTGCGTCGAGAAGCTCGCGCCGGTCAGCTTGATGTTGCTGAAATATTTTTGCTGGTACTGCAGCGTCGGGAAGTACGTCGTGACGACGCTCGGGTTCATGTCGTTGTAATGCAGGTGGTACACGCCGAGCTCGGTGTCGCCCAGCACCCGCACGCGTGCGCCGATACCCCACTGGTTGCGGGCGCTCGGCTTGTCGTCGGCCCCGCGCGGAATGATCATCCCGCCCGGGCCGATGATGAACTGCGCGCCCGGGCCGACCACGTCCGAATAGCTCCAGTACGTGCCGGGCGCGGTCAGGCGGTTCTGCTGGAACGAGAACTGGTAGTAGCCGAGCAGGCTGAAGTTCGGCGTGATCTGCCATTGCGTCGAGATCTGCGGCACCGGCAGCAGGATGTCCTTCACCTGAGCGCCCGCGACATAGGACTTGGTGGCATCGGCCGGGCCTTGCGCGCCCGCGATGTTCGGGAAGAACAGGCTTTCGCCCCACGCGACCACCTGGTCGCCGACCTTCACGTTCAGGCTCGTCGGGCCGATCTTGAAGGTGTTGTAGGCGTAGGCGGCGAGCAGCGTCGTGTGGCCGCCCGACCAGTAGCGGGCATCGCCGGTGAAGTTGTTGTACTGGCCCGTGTGGTTGACCGTGCCGGGCGCGTCGTTGTAGTTCGGGTGGCGGTACGCCTGATCGTAGAACGTGCTCGCGCGGACGAACACGCCCCAGTCGTCGTGCTTCAGGTTCACTTCGCCGAGCAGGCTGACCTGGTTCTCGATCAACTTGTTCTTCGCGAAGTTGCGGTCGCCGTCGTCGCCGTTGATGTTCGCCGGCGTCAGCAGATTGCCGCTCGGCGCACGCGTGCGCATGCCAAGGCCGTAACTCAGCGTGAACGTGTAGTCCAGCGTCGTGTCGGCGCCAAGCTCGATCGTGCTGCCGGCGTGCGCGTCGGGAACGACGCAAGTCAGCAGCGCGGCGGCCAGCGTCGACAGCGCGGCGGTGGCCCGCTTGTCGGTACGGCGCGAAATCCGTTGATGCATGGTGTCTCCTCTGGGGGTATCGACGACGGTCGACTGTGGTTGTCGTGAGAGGCAGAGTAGGGAGATCGCGATAGCAGGGAATCGTCAAAATGAACTAGATGACTTCCCTAGGACTGGAAACGATCGGCGCACGCCTCTGGCGGCGCATGCGTCAGCGCGCTTGCATCTGCGCCGCGGCCAGGAACGCGGGCCGTTCGCCCCCGCCGTCGAGCCGCAGGTTCGCGCCCGACGTGTAAGACGCGTCTGGCGACGCGAGGAACAGGCACGCCGACGCGACGTCGTCGGGTGTCGCGAGCCGTCCGGCCGGAATCGTCGCGCGGATCGCATCGAGCGCCGCATCGTCGCCGTAGTGGCCTTCGGTCGCGGATTCGGTTTGCACGAGGCTCGGGCTGATCGCACACACGCGCACGCGCGGCGCCCACTCGACCGCGAGCGACGTGACCGCGTTGACGAGCCCCGCCTTCGCGGCGCCGTACGCGGCGGTGCCGGGCGACGGCCGCGACGCGCTGACGCTCGCGATGAACAGCATCACGCCGCCGAGCGGTTGCGGCTGCATGATCGCGTTCACACGCTGCGCGAGTTGCAGCGGCGCGATCAGGTTCAGCCGCACGATCGATTCGGTGAAGCGCGGCGATGCGTCGGCCGCGAGCACGAACGGCGAGCCGCCCGCATTGTTGACGAGCACGTCGAGGGCGCCCGTCGAGGCGCGGACCGTCGCGAGCATCGCGTCGACCTGCTCGATGTCGCGCAGGTCGGCCGCGATGAAGGTGGCTGTGCGTCCGCCGGCGGACGGCGGCGTGTCGGGCGCGCTGCGCCCGCACACGAACACGCGCGCGCCCGCCGCGAGAAACCGTTCGGCGATGCGCCGCCCGATGCCCTTGGTGCCGCCCGTCACGAGCACCGTCTTGCCGCTGTAGTCGAATCCGTTCATCGTCTGCCTCCGTTTTCGGTGGCCCGATGATAGGAACAAGCGCGCGCGGCTTCGTAGTCTGAAAGGATGATGCCGGCCGGCGCCGCCAGCGCAATCATCGTGGCAGGCATCCATCGACCGACGAAGGAGACAACCCGCGATGACGACCCCCACGACGCCGCCGCCCGGTGGTGTTCATCCACGGCAGCGGCCCGGGCGCGAGCGGTTTCAGCAACTTCAAGCACAACTACCCCGCGTTCGCGGCGGCCGGCCACCGCGCGATCGTCGTCGACCTGCCGGGCTACGGGCAGTCGTCGAAACCGTCCGACGTCGCCTACACGCTCGATTTCTTCGTCGGCGCGCTGCACGCGCAGCTGTCCGCGCTCGGCATCGGGCCGGCCGTGCTGCTCGGCAACTCGCTCGGCGGCGCGATCGCGCTGAAATACGCGCTCGATTACCCGGACGAAGTCGACGGGCTGATCATGATGGCGCCGGGCGGCGTCGAGGATCGCGACACCTATTTCCGGATGGAAGGGATCCAGCGGATGGTGCAGCTCTTCACCAATCGCCAGATGAATGACGACACGATGCGCGAGTTGCTGACGCTGCTGGTGCACGATCCGGCGATCGTCACCGACGCGCTCGTCGCCGAGCGGATGAAGGTGTGCGTCGAGCAGCCGACCGAAGTGTTGTCGACGATGAGCGTGCCGAACCTGACGGGCGCGCTCGGCGACCTGCGCTGCCCGGTGCTCGGTTTCTGGGGCACGGACGACCGCTTCAATCCGGTCGGCGGCGCGCTGACGTTCCTCGAGCGTTGCCGCGACGCGCGCTTCGTGCTGCTGAACCGCTGCGGCCACTGGGTCATGGTCGAGCATGCGGCCTATTTCAACCGGGAATGCCTCGATTTCCTGGCTGCGCCGACGGCGCGATGATGCGCGATGGTTTTGATGGCCGGCCCGTTCGTGGCCGGTTCGCCTAAATACAAGGAGACACAATGAAACTCATCGAAGACCTGTTCGACCTGCGCGGCAAGGTGGCCGCGATCACCGGCGGCGCGCGCGGCATCGGCGCGGAAACGGCGCGCACGCTGGCCGCGGCCGGCGCGAGCGTCGCGATCCTCGACGTGCTGTCGCAGCCCGCCGAAGCGCTCGTCGAGGAGATTCGCGCGCAGGGCGGCCAGGCCGCGTTCTGGTCGCTCGACGTCACGCAGGAGGCCGACGTCGAGCGCGTGTTCGGCGAGATCGTCGCGCGCTTCGGGCGCCTCGACGTGCTCGTGAACAACGCGGGCATCGAAGGGCACAACGTGCCGACCCACGAACTCACGCTCGCACAGTGGCAGCGTGTGCAGGACGTGAACGTCAACGGCGTGTTCCTGTGCACGCGCGCGGCGATTCCGCGCTTGGAAGCGGCCGGCGGCGGCTCGATCGTGAACCTGTCGTCGATGTACGGGATCGTCGGCGGCCCGGACGTGCCCGCGTATCACGCGTCGAAGGCCGCGGTGCGGATGATGGCGAAGGTCGATGCGATGCTGTATGCGGCGAAGAACATTCGTGCGAACTCCGTGCATCCGGGCTACATCCGCACGCCGATGCTCGAGGACGCGTTCCGCCAGATGGGCCAGGATCCCGACAACGTGTTCGGCTATCTGCAGACCCACGTGCCGATGGCGAAGATCGGCAGCCCGCGCGACATCGCGGCCGGCATCCTGTATCTCGTGTCGCCGGCCGGGCGCTATGTGACAGGCGCGGAGCTGGTGATCGACGGCGGATACACCGCGCGCTGACGCGCCGCGGCGGTCGAAACAAGAGAGGAGGCAAGCAGTTGAAAGCGCTCGTGGCAGTGAAGCGCGTGGTCGACGCGAACGTGAAGGTCGGCGTGAAGTCCGACCGCACCGGCGTCGACATCGCGAACGTGAAGATGTCGATGAACCCGTTCGACGAAATCGCGGTGGAAGAGGCCGTGCGGCTGAAGGAGGCCGGCGTCGTGACGGAGGTGGTGGCCGTGTCGGTCGGTGTCGCGCAGGCGCAGGAAACGCTGCGCACGGCGCTCGCGATCGGCGCGGATCGCGCGATCCTCGTCGAAGCTGGCGACGCGGTCGAGCCGCTCGGTGTCGCGAAGATCCTGAAGGCGCTGGTCGACAAGGAACAGCCGCAGCTCGTGATTCTCGGCAAGCAGGCGATCGACGACGATTCGAACCAGACCGGCCAGATGCTGGCTGCGCTGGCAGGCCTGCCGCAAGCGACGTTCGCGTCGAAGGTGACGATCGCCGACGGTAAGGCAACCGTGGCACGTGAAGTCGATGGCGGCGCGGAAACGCTGTCGCTTCAACTGCCTGCAGTTGTTACCACGGACCTGCGCCTGAACGAGCCGCGCTACGTGACGCTGCCGAACATCATGAAGGCGAAGAAGAAGCCGCTGGAAACGGTGAAGCCGGAAGACCTCCGGCGTGGATGTCACGCCGCGTCTGAAGACGCTGAAGGTGGCCGAGCCGCCGAAGCGCGCGGCCGGCGTGAAGGTGCCGGACGTGAAGACGCTGGTCGAGAAGCTGAAGACCGAAGCCAAGGTGCTGTAACAGGGAGCGGACGGACATGACGATTCTGGTAATCGCCGAGCACGATGCGGCATCGGCTGGCGGCGCGTCGCCGATCAAGGCAGCGACGTTGAATGCGGTGGCGGCCGCGCAGGACATTGGCGGCGACATTCACGTGCTGGTTGCAGGCCACCACGCGCAAGCGGCGGCCGATGCGGCAGCAAAAATCGCAGGCGTTTCGAAAGTGCTGCTCGCCGACGCGCCGCAACTCGCGGACGGTCTCGCGGAGAACGTCGAAGCGACGGTGCTGACCGTCGCGTCGAATTACTCGCACATCCTCGCGCCGGCCACCGCGTACGGCAAGAACATCGCGCCCCGCATCGCCGCGAAGCTGGACGTCGCGCAGATCTCCGACATCACGGCGGTTGTATCGGCCGACACGTTCGAGCGTCCGATCTATGCGGGCAATGCAATCGCGACGGTGCAGTCCGGCGACCCGATCAAGGTGATCACGGTGCGGACGACGAGCTTCGATCCGGTCGCGGGCGTTGGCGGCAGCGCAGCGGTCGAGAAGATCGAAGCGGCAGCAGATGCGGGTGTATCGCAGTTCATCGGCCGGGAGGTGACGAAACTCGATCGCCCCGAACTCACCAGCGCGAACATCGTCGTGTCGGGCGGCCGCGGCCTGGGCAGCGGCGAGAACTACATGAAGGTTCTCGAGCCGTTGGCCGACAAGCTGAGCGCCGCACTCGGCGCGTCGCGCGCGGCAGTGGACGCCGGCTACGTGCCGAACGACTACCAGGTCGGACAGACCGGCAAGATCGTCGCGCCGCAGCTGTACATCGCCGTCGGTATTTCCGGTGCGATCCAGCATCTGGCCGGCATGAAGGATTCGAAGGTGATCGTCGCGATCAACAAGGATCCGGAAGCGCCGATCTTCAGCGTGGCCGATTACGGCCTCGTCGGCGATCTGTTCACGCTCGTGCCCGAAGCGGCCGCGGTGCTCTAAGCGATGCCGCTGTTCGAATTCAACGGCATGCGCCCGCGCGTCGCTTCGTCCGCGTACGTTCATCCGAGCGCGGTCGTGATCGGCGACGTGACGATCGGCGCGGGCTGCTACATCGGCCCGCATGCGAGCCTGCGCGGCGACTTCGGCGCGATCGTCGTCGGCGACGGCAGCAACGTGCAGGACGGCTGCGTACTGCACGTCGGCATCCGCGAGACGTGCCGGCTCGGCGCGAACAGCCACATTGGCCACGGCGCGATCGTGCACGGCGCGACGCTCGAGCCGGACACGATGATCGGGATGAACGCGGTCGTGATGGACGGCGCGACGATCGGCGCGACCACGATCGTCGCGGCCTGCGCGTTCGTGAAGGCCGGTTACGACGTGCCGCGCGGCGTGCTGCTCGCGGGCGTGCCGGGTCGTGTGGTCCGGCGGCTGAGCGACGCGGAGATCGACGCGAAGGCGAACGGCACGCGGATCTATCAGCAGCTGGCGGTGGATTGCTTGAGGGGGCTCCGGCAGATCGACGACGCGTAAGCGATGCGCGTCGTCGTTCGGGCGGCGGAGGCTTGCCGGCGGCAAGACCGTCGTGCATCAGCGTGAATACCGCAAATCCGTGCGCGCCGAGTGCCGCGCCGAAAGCGCGATGCCACGGTTTTATCGGGGTTTGTGCGGATGGCGATTCGCCGTCGTGCATGCCGGTCGCGACGTTCGCGCGGGATCGATTGCCTGATGCGGCGCCGTTGTCTTAAGATCGGCGTCAGACCATCCCACCGCCTCCGGCGCCGAATGAAAACGACCCTACGCCTGCGCGTCGCCATTGTCGCTTCGGCCTTCGCCGTCTATCACGTATTCATGCACATTCAGTGGGTCGCCAGCGGTTGCATCGAATTTCGCGGCAGCCGGCATTGCAGCTTCGAGAACAGTGAGAATTTCGAAGGCATGATGGACTTCGACCTGCTGCTGACCTGCGCGTGGGTCGCGGGCGCGATGATGGCGTGGTTCGCGGTCGCTCGCGCGCCGAAAAAAACTGGGTGACCGCGCCGGCATGGCGCCGCCGCTTATTGCGTGCGCACCGCCTCCGGCCGGTCGCGCAGGATCGCGAGCGACAGCGCCGCCAGCCCGCAGCTGGCGATGAGCATCAGCAACGCGCCCTTGCCGGCATGCACCATCACCCAGCCGCCGAGCGACGGAAACCCGAACGCGCCGATGAAATACGACGCGACGAACCAGGTCAGCACGCCATGCCGTTGCGCGTCCGGGCAATCGTTGACCGCCTGCGCCTGGATCACCGGATACATGAGGCCGTAGCCGGCGCCCAGCAGGACGGCCGCGACGGACTGCAGCGATGCGTGCGCGGCAGCGCCGAACATCGCGAGCGCGCCGAGCAGCATCAACATGAGCAGGCCCTTGGTCGCCGTTTCGGGGCGCGCCATCCTGACCCATCTCCCGAGCAGCCAGCGCGCGCTCACCACCGTCATCGTATAAACGCTGAAGAATGTGCCGGGCCGCGCCTGCGTGCCCTGCATGAGCGACATCTGGAACGTCATCAGGCCGGAGAACACGCAGGTGCCGAGCGCGATCATCGCGATCGGCGCGGCGGCCCGCGTGCGCGAGATCGTGCGCAGTTCGCGCACCCACCGGCCGCCGGCGATGGGGGCGGACGGACGCGGGCTCAGGCGGCCGAATGCTTCCAGCATCAGCGACGCGAGCGCGCACAGCGCGCCGACCGCGTAAAGTGTGTCGTCGATCGACCAGTGGAGCATGCGCATCGCATAGGCGGCAAACGCCGGGGATGCACCGATTCCGGTCATCTGGAACGTCGCCGATCGAAAGAACCAGGTGCCGCGCTCCGCACCGCTGGTACGCTCGGCCAGCGACATCGGCGCGGCCAGGTGAAACGCGCCCCAGCCGAAGCCGACCAGGAAGCCGGACAGCAGGTCCGCGTAGGCCGCGCGCCCGACGAGCGCGAAGCCGACGATGCCGGCGCCGATGCACAGTGACGACAGCGCGGCGATCCGTGTGGTGCCGATCTGCTGCGAGAACCAGCCGACGAACGACAAGCCGGCGAACGTGCCGACCGTCGCCGCGGCCAGTGCCGCGCCGGTATCGAGATCGCTGCCGCCGATCGCGCGAAAGCGCATCGACAGCAGGAAGGTTGCACCGTAGCCGCCGGCGGTGAGCAGGGTGCCGACGAGAAACAGCAACGCACTTTGAACGCGCATGACAGCCATCCGGGGCGACGGCGACGGTCGGGGTGAATCGTCGATTGCGAGACAGTATGAACCAGGACCGATGCGGGATGCCCGCATTCGTGATGCTGCGTGCGTGCCGTCGGCTTTTGTCCGACATGGCTCGAACGCGCTCGTCCGAGCGCGCCGTTGCGCATCGAAACGCCTGCATCGGCGAGGCTGCACGACGAGGTTGAATGCGTCGGGCCGGCATCGTTGCGCGCCGCGCGGCGCCTGGTTTTTTTCGACGCACGAGGCACCCGCGCGCACTTTGATTTCCCCTGTCCGCTGCACTAGATTCGAAACATTACGTGCCAGCGACTGCGCGAGGTGAAGCCATGACGCCGTGGGAGATCCAGGGAACCGAACTGATGAACTGCAATTGCTCATACGGTTGCCCCTGCCAGTTCAATTCGTTGCCGACGCACGGCAACTGCGAAGCGATGGGTGCGATTTCGATCGACAGCGGCCACTACGGCGACGTGGTGCTCGACGGCGTCCGGATCGCGGTCGTGTTCCAGTGGCCCGGACCGATTCACGAAGGCCACGGCCGGTGCCAGCCGATCGTCGACGAGCGTGCGAGCCCCGCGCAGTGCGAAGCCGTGCTGAAGATCATGACCGGTCAGGATACCGATCCGTTCGCGACGATGTTTTCCGTGTTCGCATCGACGCTTGAGCAGGCCTACGAGCCGATCTTCGCGAAGATCGATTTCGACGTCGACGTGGATGCGCGGCGCGGCCGGATCAGCATCGACGGCGTGCTCGACATCGTCGGCGAGCCGATCCGCAATCCGGTGACGGGCGCCGAACATCGCGTGCGGATCGACCTGCCGCACGGCTTCGAATACGAGCTGGCCGAGATCGGATCCGGCACCGGCCGGTCGCACGGCCACATCCAGCTGGATCTCGAGCGGAGCTACGCGCAGTTCGCACGGCTGCACCTGAACAACCACGGGCTGATCCGGCATCGCGTCGCGGCATGATCCCCGTCGGCGAGCTTCTCGGACGCGAGCGCGTCGTCACGCTGCTCGGCATGATCGCGCTCGTCGGCGCGTGCTGGGCCTACCTGTGGACGGGGGCCGGCACCGGCATGTCGGCGCTGGACATGACGGCGGTCGCGCTGTTCCCGCATCGGCTGGCCGACGGCATGGGCGCCATGGATCCGTCGCTGGCGACCGTGATCCTGATGTGGTGGGTGATGATGATCGCGATGATGACGCCCGGCGCGGCGCCGGTCGTGCTGCTGTACCGGCGCGTGCTGCGGCATCACGATCGGGGCGATGCCGGGTCGGCATTCACGTCGGCGTGCCTGTTGGCCGGCTATCTGGCCGTATGGCTCGCGTTCTCGGTCGGCGCGGCCGTGCTGCAGATGCTGCTGCAGCCCGCCGGCCTGATCTCCGGGATGATGCTGTGGTCGAAGAGCGCCGTGCTGTCCGCGATCGTCCTCGCGCTGGCCGGCGTCTATCAATTCACGCCGCTGAAACAGGCCTGCCTGCGGCAATGCCGGTCGCCGGTGCGGTTTCTCGCGACATACTGGCGCCCGGGCATCACGGGCAGCTTCCTGCTCGGCGCGCGCCACGGCGCGTATTGCGTGGGCTGCTGCTGGCTGCTGATGGCGCTGCTGTTCGTCGGCGGCGTGATGAACGTCGTTTGGATCGTCGCGTTGTCGCTGTTCGTGCTGGTCGAAAAGGTGCTGCCGGGCGGCGAGCGGGTCGGCCGGGCGCTGGGTGTCGTGCTGATCGGATGGGCGGTCGCGACGTTGCTGGTGTAGCGGGTGCGTTCCATGTGTTGCCCGCTGCAGCCGGGAGTCGGTTGATGAAGATTCGAAATATTGCCGTCGCCGTCCTCTGCGCGATGAACGTCGTCGCGACACCGGCGTATTCAGCCGGCAGCATGTCCGACATGAACATGGACATGGGCGACTCGAAGACGTCGGCGCCGGATGCCGCGCTGACCAACGCCGAAGTGAAACGGATCGATGCCGAGCACGGCATGGTGACGCTGAAGCACGGCGCGCTCCAGAACGTCGGGATGGCGCCGATGACGATGGCATTCAAGGCCGGCGACCCGGCGATGATCGCGTCGCTGCACGTGGGCGACAAGGTCAAGGTCCGGGTCGAGCGCGTGAACGGTGCGCTGACGATCGTGAAGCTCGTGCAACGACGGTAACGGTCGCGCAAGCAACCGCTTGCCGGGCAACTGTCACGGACCGGTCGCCAGCGCTAACCCGGTCCATCACCGGAATCGCGGCCGGCTTCCGCAAAATTCAACTCGACGCCATTACCGGCCGGATCGGTGAAAAAGATCTGCAGCTGGCTCGTGACCGGCACGTGCCGGCGCGTGTACCGGACCTGCGCGTCGCCAAGACGCCGCTCCATGTCCGCGGCATTCGCGCACGAAAACGCCACATGGTCGAACGTATTGACGACATGCGCCGGCCGCACCTCGCCGGGTCGCGCTTCCGACAGGTGGAGGATCGCCTGCGCCCCCGCGTAGAGCCAGTAGCCGCTGCTCTGGAACGGCGGTCGATATCCAGGTTCGAGGCCCACGACGTTCATGTAGAAGTCGCGCAGCGTATCGAGCGTGGCCCGATCCGCGCGGAGGTTGTAATGATCGAATCCGATGACTGGCATGGCAGGTTGTCCGGTTCGCGCAAGCGGCGCATGGCACAGCATCGCGCAGCGCGGGGCATCCTGTCACCCCCGAACGCCTTTGACCGCCGCGGCCGGACGCGCGAGCCCGCGCGCCGGCAACGGCGTCGACATCACGATCGACGTGCGCGTTTCGCCATACAGGTTGATGCGCTCGATCAGCTGTTCGAGATGCGCCATGCTGACGGCGACGAACCGCATCACGTAGGAATCCGCGCCGGTCACGTGATGGCACTCGACCACTTCGGGAATGGTCTCCAGCAGCTTCAGGAATTTCGCCTTTGCCGGCTGCGGCACCGTGATGCCGATCAGCGCGCTCACCGGGTAGCCGGCCGCGGCCGGATTGACCCGCGCCGTGTAGCCGTCGATCACGCCGGCCGATTCGAGGCGCTTCACGCGTTCCGTGACCGCCGGCACCGACAGGTGAACCTGGCGTGCCAGCTCCGTGTAGCTGATGCGGCCGTTGGCCTGCAGCAGCGCGAGTATTTTCCAGTCGAGTTCGTCCATCGCGGCGGAGTTTTTAAGGTGAAGCGGCTATTTTTCCTTAAAAACCGCCTTCAGCGGCGACCGGAGTTTCCCTACGATGACGGTTCAACGCATTGCATGTCGCGAGGAGCCGGCCATGCTGTTCATCAAGTCCGTCGTAATGGGATTGTCGATCGCGGTGCCGGTCGGCCCGATCGGCATGCTGTGCATCCAGCGCAGCCTGAGCCGCGGCTTTCACGCGGGGTTCGCGACGGGCATCGGCGCCGCGTGCGCCGATGCGATCTACGGGCTGCTCGGCGCGCTGGGCGTCGCCGGCATCGTCACCGCGTTCCCGATGCTGACCGTCGCGCTGAAAATCGGCGGCGGCGCGTTCCTCGTGTGGCTGGCGTGGTCGATCGCGCGGCAGGCGCCGGCGGCGTCGACCGCATCGGCGGCGGTTCGAGACCTGCCGCGCACGACCGTGCTGCGCGATTTCCTGACGACTTTCGGCCTCACGCTGTCGAACCCGATGACGATCCTGTCGTTCGTCGGGATCTTCGCGGCGCTCGGCCCGCTGGCGGGCACGCATGAAGGCGCGATGGGGGCGACCGTGGCGCTGATGGTCGCCGGCGTGTTCCTGGGTTCCGCGACGTGGTGGCTGTGCCTGAGCGGCGCGACCGCCGCGCTGCGCACGAAGATGTCGCTGACGTTCATGCACGGGCTATCGCGCATGTCGGCCGTCGTGATCGCCGCGTTCGGCGCGATCCAGTTGATCGCGGGCGTGCGGGGCGTCGCAGGGGCGTGACGCGTAGCGCGGTGCGAGCGAACGCGATCTTGCGCTCGCGGCCGACGACATCCGGCACCCGTACACCCGTCGGCATCGCCACCCGCGCACCTGGGTGCCGATGCACCGACCACCCCGCTCAGAACGTATAGCTGACCTTGCCGAACGCCGTGCGGCCGAGCGTGTTGTAGCCGTACGCGGTCATGTACTGACGGTCGAACAGGTTCGACAGCGTGGCGGACACCGTCAGGTGCGCGTTGATCCTGTACGACGCGCGCAGGTTCACGCTCAGGTACGACGGCAGGTACGTCGTGTTGGCCGGATCGTCGAACGTCGTGCCGCCGTAGCTCAGCGACGCGCCCGTGCTCAGCGCGTGCAGATGGAATTCGTCCCACGTGTGGTCGACGTTCACGCTGACGGTCTGGCGCGGCCGGCGGTTGAGCCAGCTGTCGTTGGTCTCGTCCTGCGGATTCAGGATCCCGATCGCGACGCTGACCGGCGTATAGCGGCCGATCGTGCCCTTGTACGACAGGTCGATGCCGCGGATATGCGCACGGCCGATGTTGATCGGCGAGAACGTCGCGGGGTTGTACGCGATCAGGTTGCTGACGCGCGTGTCGTAGATCGCGGCGCTGAACGTGCCGTATGCGGTGTTCGCGTCGAGCGCGGCCTCGACCGAATCGCTGCGTTCCGGGCTCAGGTCCGGATTGCCGTAGCCCGGGTAGTACAGGTCGTTGAACGACGGCAGGCGGAACGCATTGCCGTACGACACGCGCGCCGTATAGACCGGCGTAATGGCCCACGACAGCGCGGCGTTGCCGGTGTTCACGGCCTTCCCGGCGATGATCTCGTGGCGGCCCGCGACGAACATCGTCACGCTGCCGAGTGTCGCCGACTGATGCAGCGAGAACGCGGAATCGTTGCGCGTCGGCACGCCGTCCGGCACGTCGACCGGCAGGAACGCCTGTTCGCGCGTGAAGTCGTACGCCACCTTCGTCTCGCCCGACAGCGGCAGGCCGAACAGGTGGAAGCCGTGCGCCTGATGGGTCAGCGACGTCGACGAACTGATGCGCTGCGAGTTGATCTGGTCGGTCGGGATGGCCGGGTCGCTCGCGTACAGGAACTGGCGATCGTTCGCATAACCGAGCGACTGGTCGAACTGCGTGTCGGGCGTGACGTCGAGATGGAACGCGAGGCCGGTCGTCAGCTGATGATCGAGCTCGCGGTTCGCAAAGCCGGCGTTGTCATAGGACAGGTCGGAGCGGTGGTACAGCGCGAACGTCGAGATCGACCAGTTGTCGCGCGCGTAGCCGAGGCGCGCATCGAGGTCCTGCGCGTGATACGGATTGCGGCCGTCTTCGTGGTAGGGCAACACGGGCCGCGTTGCGTCGATGCCCGCCGTGTTGTAGTCGTGCAGGCCGAGCGTGTAGGTGAGGCCACCCAGCGCGGCGAGCGGCCCCGTCGACGGCACGGTGCCCGACGTGCGCAACTGCGTGTCGAAGGTCTTGTTCGAGCCGCCGCCGAACGACACGGTGGTCTGGTTCGGCTGGCCGGCGGCGCGGCGCGTGAACAGCTGCACGACGCCACCCATCGCGTTCGCGCCGAACGACGCGGCGGCCGGCCCCGAGATCACCTCGACGCGCTCGAACGCTTCGGTCGGCAGGTCGGCCCACGGCGCGATGCCGGTGGTCGGCGAGCCGATCCGGATGCCGTCGATGAACACCGCGACCTGGCTGGCCGACGAGCCGCGGATGCTGACCGACGCCGACGAACCCGGGCCGCCGTTCTGCGAGACGGTCACGCCCGGCAGCGTCGCGAGCGCCTGCGTGATGCTCGGGTCGCTCGGCGACAGCCGGTCGAGATCGGCGCGCGTGAGCACCTGCGTCGTCGCATAGCGCTGGTCGAACGACTCGGGCAGATGCCGCGTGTCGGTCACGCTGATCGTCGGCAGGTCGGCGCCTTCGGCGGGTTGGGGCGGCTGCGCGGGCGGCATGTCGCCGGCGGCGTGGGCGATCGGGGAGAGCAGCGCCGTGGCGGCGGACGTGGCGAGAAGGTGGCGAAGATTCATGAGGCAGCGAGCGTGATCGTGTTGCAGGTACGGCGAGCGTAAGCGAGGGGCGGCGAGTACCGCCTGGTTATCGTCGGGTCTATCGCGGGACCGGGCAGCGTGGGCGGCATTCAAGCGTGTCGTCATGACGCGTGCCGCACGACACGGCACGGCACACGCGTGCGGACACGCGGCGCAGACTGGCCGGGCAACGGCACGACGCTTCCGGCGTGGAAGCGGAGGCGGAAAGATCGGACATCTGAAGGGTCCTGAGGTCGGGCCGTCCATGCAACGGGGCGACCGCCAAAGGCGGTGCTGGCGCATCGGGACACCCCGCCCGGTGCGGCTGCTTGGACCTCGGGTCGATGGCAGGTCTCCTGGCTCGCGGGTCGCGATTCGCACCGGCCTTCCCGGTTTCCCAGTGGCATCGGGTGGTGCGGATTCGCCGCTCACAGTTGCGGGGGCAGCCGCAGATTCGAGGCACGGCCTCTCCTGCGTTCCCTTTTGATCCCGTTCCCGGGAACCATCAGCGCGCAAGCGTAATGGCGAGCGCGCCGGTGCGTCAATTATCGAAGTGCGCAGGGATGCGAAAAAACGTCAGTGCTCGCCGGATGCTTTCGAAATCATTTCAATTCGAGCCTTCGCACCGCGTTTCATGTCTGACGAAACGCACCGCCGGCGGCGCTGCAATCGCGCCGGAACCGGCTCGGCGCGATGCCCGTCCATCGCACGAACGCCCGCCGAAACGCTTCTTCGCCACCGAACCCGAGATGCGCGGCGATCCGCGCGACCGGCCAGTCCGACTCGCGCAGGCAGCGCCGCGCGACGTCGGCGAGGCACTGTTCGCGCAACGCGTGATAGCCGCTGCCTTCGGCCGCCAGCCGCCGCCGCAACGTCGCTTCGCTGACGCCGAGCCATGTCGCCAGCGCCGCGAGCGCGGGCAGCGCCTGTTCGCGCGCGAGCGCCGCATCGAGAAAGCCGCGCACCTGCTGCGCCCATGACACGACGGCCGGCGCGGCATCGATCAGCCGAAACGGAAAATCGACGAGAAACGCGGCCAGCTCGCCCGGCTGGCGGATCACGCGCGCATCGAGCCGCACCGCGTCGAACGCGAAGCCGTAGGTCTTGCGGCCGACGTCGACCGGCGCGTTGAACAGCCCGAGCAGCGGCATCGCGTCTTCGCGGCGCGGATGGCCGAGCCAGACTTCGTCCGGCCGCAGCGGCTGCCCGATCAGCCAGCCGAACAGTTGCAGATAGCAGAACAGTCCCGTCAGGTCGACGAGGCACGCGGCGGGGCTGCGCGTGCGGCGCAGCGAATCCATCCGGAACGTCGCGCGTCCGTCGCGCACCGCGAGCGACAGCGCGCCGGCGCGCGGCGTCAGCATCTCGCAGAACTCGGCGGCGCAGCGGATCGCGTCGGCGAGCGTCGCGCAACTGAGGAGGCACCGGCACATCAGGTCGACTTCCTGCTTGCGCATCGGCGGATGGCCGTCGCCGCGCGCGACCTGCGCCTCGAGCCGCTCGATCGCGTCGCGGTACAGCGCGACGAAGCCGGGTGTCGTCGTCGACGCAGCAGCAACGGCCGTCGGCGCAGGCCGTTGCGCCGGCGGCACGCCGCTGCGCGCCAGTTCGTCGAGCAGACGGGCACCGAAGCCCGGCAGCACGCGGCCGCGTGCCGGCAATGCGCGCTGTTTCATCTCTCTCCCGATCTGAGCGTTGCGACAGGGGCCGGTGAGCGGGCCGGTAGGGGTTCGCCGACCGCCGCCACGCAAGAATGCTACTCACGCCGGCCGCTTCCGGCCTCGCCGGAACGGCGTAGGCGGCCGGCATCGCATCCCGCCACGAACCACCCGAGACGACCCGCGAATGATTCAGATCGTAGACGAAATCACCCTCGCGCCCGAGCGCATTCCCGACGTGCTGGCGCTGCTGCGCGACCGCTATTTGCCGGGACACGCGGCACGCGGACTGACGGCGGCCGGCCGCTGGGTGTCGCCGCCCGTCGCGGTGCCGGGGCAGCCGAGCACGCTGTGGCTGACGTGGCAGGTCGCCGATGCGCCGTCGTACTACCGGATGCGCGCGTTGACCGACGGCGACGTGGTCGCGTTCTGGATGGCCGTCGACGCACTGTGCGACGCCCGCCGCCGCCATGTGATGACGGATGCCGATGCGCCGCTGCCGGCCCTGACGGAGGTCGACCATGCGGCATGACACGGCCCAGATTTTCGTTTCGGCGACCGGCGATGCCGGCGCATTCGAGCACGCGTTGCGCGAAGCCGCGCAGGCGTTGCCGGGCGCGACCCGCGTGGCGCTCGCGCGCAATCTCGACGGCTGCTGGGGCGCGGGCGACTACACGCTCGACGTGCTGCGCGACGAACGGGAGACTGGCAACGCGACGGATTTCGCCGCGCTGGCCGGCCTGCCGGGCATCGTGCGGATCGACGGCGCGGCGTGTCATGCGATCGGCGGCGGCCTGCGCGAACCGGCGCTGCGCGACGGCATATGGCGCACGCTGATGCTGCGCGTGCGGCCCACGGCCGCCGAAGCGCAGGTGCGCGATCTCGAGCGCGAACTGCTGCGCATGCCGGCATTCATGCCCGGCATCCGCAACTGGCGACTGAGCCGGATCGTGACGCCGGGCATGTGGACCCACGTCTGGCAACAGGAATTCGCGCACGTCGGCGATCTGCTCGGCGAATACCTGCTGCATCCGTATCACTGGGGCTGGGTCGACCGTCGCTTCGATGCCGAAAGCCCCGACTGGACGGTCGAGGCGATCTCGCACGCGTTCTGTCCGCTCGCGTCGAGCCTGCTGGCCGACACGGCGGCGTGACGCGCGACGCGCACGCGACCCGCCGCAATGCAAACCACAACACCGGAGACACCACCATGCGAGCCTTGCTGATCGACCGCGTCGGCCATTCCGACGCGCTGCGACTGGCCGACGTTCCCGCCCCGAAGCCGGGCCCCGGCGACGTGCTGATCCGCGTCGCGTACGCGGGCGTCAATCCCGCCGACTGGAAATGCCGCGAAGGCTATCTCGGCGCGTTCATGCAAATGACGTTTCCGTTCGTGATCGGGTTCGACGCGGCCGGTGTGGTGGAGGCGGTCGGCGACGGCGTCGAAGGTGTCGCGCCCGGGATGCGCGTGTTCGCGCAGACCGACGTCGGCGCGGGGCGCTGGGGCGCGTATGCGGAATACGTCGCGGTGCGGCACGATTCGGTCGTGCGCCTGCCCGACGCGGTCGGCTTCGCGGAAGCGGCCGCCACGCCGACGCCCGCGCTGGCCGCATGGGCCGGCCTGTTCGACGACGGCGGGCTGCGGGCCGGGCAGACCGTGCTGGTGCACGGCGGCGCTGGCGCGGTCGGCACCTTCGCGATCCAGCTTGCCGCGCAGGCCGGCGCACGCGTCGTGGCGACGTGCTCGGCGCGCAACCGCGCGAGCGTCGAAGCGCTCGGCGCGGCGGCGAGCATCGACTATCGCGCGCAGGACATCGCGACGGCCGTGCGGGCGTGGGCGCCCGGCGGCGTCGATCTCGTGCTCGATGCGGTCGGCGGCGATACGCTGCCCGCCGCGCTCGACCTGCTGGCGCCGGGCGGCACGCTCGTGACCATCATGACGCTCGCGCCCGGCGATGCGCAGCGGCTGGCCGCGACGGGCGCGGAGGCCGCGCGGCGCGGGCTGCGCACCGCGATGACCTACAGCCGGATGCCGAGCGGCGTCACGCTTTCATCGATCGCCGAGCGGCTCGGCACGCGCACGCTGCGCGTGCCGCGCTTCGACAGTTTTCCGCTCGAACAGGCGGCGCGCGCGCTCGACCTCGTTCAAACGGGCGACGCGAAAACCAAGTTCGTGCTGCACGTTGCGGATATCGCGGGCTGACGCATAACGACCCCGACACACCATCATCTACACCGGAGACATCATGACCGACCACCGAACCGCGACCCTCGCGGGCAAATGCGCGCTCGTGACGGGCGCGAGCCGCGGCATCGGCCGCGCGATCGCGCAGCGCCTCGCAGCCGAAGGCGCGACCGTCGTCGTGACGGCGCGCAGCCTCACGCACTCGGCGACGACCGCCGGCACGCTCGCCGAAACGGTCGCGCTGATCGAACAGGCCGGCGGCCGCGCGATCGCACTCGCGGCCGACCTGTCGAAGCCGGCCGAGCGCGATGCGCTCGTCGCGCGCGCGGCCGAGGCGGCCGGCGGCCTCGACATCCTCGTGAACAACGCGGGCGTGGCCGACTACGCGTGCATCGACGCGATGCCGATGACGATGTTCGACGCGACGATCGAACACTATCTGCGCATCCCGTTCGCACTGAGCCAGGCCGCGATTCCGCTGATGCGCGCGCGCGGCGCCGGCTGGATCGTGAACGTCGGCTCGGTCACCGCGCTCGCGCCGCTGCGGCCGTTCGACGACTTCGCGCGCGCGGGCGGCGCGACCGTCTATGCGGCGGTCAAGGCCGCGCTGTCGCGTTTCACGCAGGGGCTCGCGGCCGAACTCGAAGCCGACGGCATCGCGGTGAACCTGGTCGCGCCGAGCACCGCGATCCGCACGCCGGGCGCGGCCCGCTATATCCCCGAAGGCTATCCGACCGAGGACGTCGCGTATCTGGCGGAAACCGCACTCGCGCTGTGCAGCCTGCCGGCGCGCGAGCGCACGGGCCTCGTCACGCACAGCCTGCATTTCCCGCTGTCGCAGGGGCTCGCGGTGCGCTCGCTCGACGGCCGCACGCCGTTGCCGCCGCCCGAGATTCCGGCGTACGCGCATCCCCATATCGACCCGGCAGGACTGTGACATGACGAACCCGATTCGCTTCGACGGCGGCACCGCCGTGATCACCGGCGCGGCCAGCGGCATCGGCAGCGGGCTCGCGCGCCACGCGGCCGCGCTCGGGATGCGCGTGGTGCTGGCCGACCTCGACCCGGCGAAGCTCGACGCATTCGCCGCGACGCTCGACACCGACGTGCTGTGCGTGCCGACCGACGTCAGCCGCCCGGAAGCCGTCGACGCGCTGGCCGACGCCGCCTGGCGGCGCTTCGGCGGCGTCGACCTGCTGTTCAACAACGCGGGTGTGATGGCGACCGGCTTCAGCTGGGAAATCACGCCGGAACGGTTCGAGCGCAGCGTCGCGATCAACGTGCACGGCGTGATGAACGGGATCCGCAGCTTCGTGCCACGCATGCTCGAGCGCAACGTGCCGGCGCGCGTCGTCAATACCGCGTCGGTCGGCGGGTTCCTGCCGAGCCCGCTGATGTCGCCTTACTCGGCGACGAAATTCGCGGTGGTCGCGCTGACCGAATCGCTGTACGGCGAACTGAAGATGCTCGGCGCGCCGGTCGGCGTGTCGCTGCTCGCGCCGGGCCCGGTGCAGACGGGCATCTTCAACGACCCGTTCGGCGCCGCGCACGACCGGCCCGAAGTACAGGGCTTCGTCGATACGATGCGCGCGATGCTGAACGCGCACGGGCTCACGCCCGACGTGTTCGCGGCGCGCGCGTTCAACGGCATTCGCGACGGGCGCTACTGGCTGATTCCGCAGCCGGAGACGCTCGACGGCGCGCTGCAGCGGCGCACCGCGGACATCCTCGCCGCGCGCGATCCGTCGCTGCCGTCGTTGTGATGGCGTGACGCGGGCCGGCCGACCGACGCGGCCGGCTCACGCAGCGTGACCCGCGTTACATATGCATGCCGCCGTGCGTGCGGCCGCTCGGGTCGCCGCCGCGATCGGGCGGCGTATTGTTCTGATCGACCTTCGCGAGCACGAAGCCGGCATGCGGCAGCGCGGCGGGCGAACGGTGGGCTGCCTGCGCGACCGAGGCGTGCGGTGCGTGCAGCAGCGTGGCGGGAAAACCGGATGACGTCACGCCCGGTTGAGCGAACGCCGAAAGGGATGCTGCCGCGAGGGCGGCGGCGACGATCGCGTGCGTGTTCATGGTGACTCCTTCTTCACGACTGACTGCGGGACAACGCATTCAGTCTAGGGCGCGAAACTTAACGCGGCGTGAAGGAGCGGCGGCGTGCGGATGACAGGATGTTCATGCGGTCATCCGCGCGCCGCGACGCATTACGCGGAGGCGGATACCAGCGCGCAGAAGTTCTCGAGATCGACGTTGCCGCCGCTGATCACGATGCCGACGCGCTTGCCTTGCAGTTCGTCCTTCATCCGGCGCGCGGCCGCGAACGACAGGCAGCCGGTCGGCTCGACGACAATCTTCATACGGGTCGCGAAGAAGCGCATGCAGTCGACCAGCTCCGCGTCGGTCGCGGTCAGGATGTCGTCGACGTCGCGCCGCAGGATCGGGAACGTCAGGTTGCCGAGGTGCTGCGTCTGCGCGCCGTCGGCGATCGTGCGCGGCGTGTCGATATGGACGATCGACCCGGACCGGAACGATTGCTGGCCGTCGTTGCCGGCTTCCGGCTCGACGCCATACAGCTTCGCGTGCGGCGACAGCGCGCGCGTCGCGAGCGCCGTGCCCGACAGCAGGCCGCCGCCGCCGAGCGGCGTGAAGACCGCGTCGAGCGGCCCGACTTCGTCGAACAGTTCCTTCGCCGCCGTGCCCTGGCCCGCGATCACGTCCGCGTGGTCGTAGGGCGGCACCAGCGTGAGCCCGTGTTTTTCCGCGAGTTCGCGGCCGATCTGCTCGCGGTCCTCGGTATAGCGGTCGTAGGTCACGACGTTGCCGCCGTAGCCGCGCGTCGCGGCCATCTTCGCGGCCGGCGCGTCCTGCGGCATCACGATCGTCGCCGGGATGCCGAGGATGCGCGCCGACAGCGCGATCGCCTGCGCATGGTTGCCGGACGAGAACGCGACGACGCCGTGGCGCCGCTGCGTCGCGTCGAAGCGCGACAACGCGTTGAACGCGCCGCGGAACTTGAACGCGCCCATGCGCTGCAGGTTCTCGCACTTGAAGAACACCTGTGCGCCGAGCGCTTCGTCGATCGTGCGCGACGTCATCACGGGCGTGCGGTGCGCGTGGCCGTCGAGCCGCGCCGCGGCGGCTGCGACGTCGTCGTAGGTGGGTAGGGTCGGAGTATTCATGAGTCGCTCGTCGGAAGAGTCAGTCAACAGGTAAGCGGGGCGCGCCGCGGGCATGCATCATTTCGCATCGTTGTATACAGTGGCGCGCGACACGCCGAGGTGCTGCGCGACGATTTCCATCGCGCGGCGCACCTCGAGGAAGCCGTCCGCCTTCAGCGCCTGCATCAGCTCGCGGCGCTGGTCGGTCTTCAGCTCGCGCGGCGTGGTCGCGAGGCGCGTCGCGAACGCGTCGATGCGCTGCCGGATCGCGTCCGCGCCGGCCGGGTCGAGCGTTTCGGCGACCGGTGCGCCTTCGGTGCTGCAGAACTGGTTCAGCATCCCCTGGAAGCCGCGGAACAGCGTGACGTCCGCGTTCAGGCACAGCGCGGCCACATAGCGGCCGCCCGAGTCCTTGATGCCGATCGACGTACTTTTCGCGGTGCGGCCGTCGGCGAAGCGGTTCGCGTAGTTCGCGAGCACCTGCGGGAAGTCGTCGTCCGCGATGCGGGCGAGCCCGAGTTCGGTCGCCGGATCGCCGATCGCGCGGCCCGACAGGTTGTTGTGGATCGCGAGGATCGCGTGCTCCGGCGTGCGCAGGTCGTGCACGACGACTTCGGTGAACGGCGCGAACATCGCGCCGAGCCCTTCGGCGATGCGCAGCACCTGCTCGATCAGCGATGCCTGTTCCGAATGCGGCCTGGGGCGGGGCGTGTTCATGCGCTGGCCTCGAGCACGGGCGCGCCGGTCGTTTCCGGCCGCGTGATGTCGGCCAGCAGCGGGCGGGCGATCCGCACGTAGTCGGACGCGTCGAGCACGACCGAGCGGTCGAGGCGGCCCGCGTTGAACGCGATTTCGTCGTTGAGTTCGATCAGGGCAGGGTCGACGACGAGCGCCACGTTCGCGTCGAACACGAACGGCGGCACGGCGCCCATCACGCAGCGCGTGACCGCGGCGGCCAGTTCGGGCGGCGCGAGCGTCGTCTTGCGGCGGCCGACCGCGTCGGCGACCTTGCGGAAGTCGATCTTCAGGTGGCCGGGGATTACCGCGAGCGCGGTGGCGTCGCCGCCGTCCTTGAACGTGCAGAGCATCGCCTTCGCGCCCTGTTCGGGACGCGTGCCGCGAAGCGCGGCGATCGCGTCGGATTTGCCTTCGGCCGGGTGATCGAGCACGCGGAACCGCGCGCCCGAGGTGTTCAGCAGTTCGCACAGTGCGTCGAAGACGGGGTAGTCGCTCATGGGGTTCCGGGCAGGAGGGCGCGCATCGCGGTACGCGGGAACGGCGCCTGTCGGTTCGCCGTCGATGGATTGTCCAAGTATAGACGTTTTGTCATGTCGGTGGCAAAAGCGCGAAACATGAATCGCCGAGCCTGTCCTCCCACCAACTGCCGAAAGGCCGTTTCATATCGCGGAATGTGCGCCGAATTCCGGCCGCGTCATCTTCCCGCCGCTTGAAAACCTGTTTTGCATCGCAAAACGCGTTGCTTATCTCATTGAAAAACAAGAGGAATTTATATCTTATGTCTTATATAAGAGTTGCTCGACAGTGCGTCGCGCGGCGTTACCATTGAGTCCATGCAGTTCGCTTCGTCACACGGAGCGGGCACGCTGAACCCTTTACTCAAATGCGCTTCGTTCCCAGGAGATTGACATGTCCCAATATCAAGACGACATCAAGGCAGTGGCTGGCTTGAAGGAAAACCACGGCAGCGCGTGGAATGCCATCAGCCCCGAGTATGCGGCCCGCATGCGTGCCCAGAACAAGTTCAAGACGGGGCTCGACATCGCGAAGTACACCGCGAAGATCATGCGCGCCGACATGGCCGCGTACGACGCCGACCCGGCCAAGTACACGCAGTCGCTGGGTTGCTGGCACGGCTTCATCGGTCAGCAGAAGATGATCTCCATCAAGAAGCACTTCAACAGCACCGAACGCCGTTACCTGTACCTGTCGGGCTGGATGGTCGCCGCGCTGCGCTCGGAGTTCGGCCCGCTGCCGGACCAGTCGATGCACGAAAAGACCTCGGTCAGCGCGCTGATCCGCGAGCTGTACACGTTCCTGCGCCAGGCCGATGCACGTGAACTCGGCGGCCTGTTCCGCGAGCTCGATGCCGCGAAGGACGCCGCTGCCAAGGCCGCGATCCAGGAAAAGATCGACAACCACGTGACGCACGTCGTGCCGATCATCGCCGACATCGACGCCGGTTTCGGCAACGCGGAAGCGACCTACCTGCTGGCCAAGCAGTTCATCGAAGCGGGCGCGTGCTGCATCCAGATCGAGAACCAGGTGTCCGACGAGAAGCAGTGCGGCCACCAGGACGGCAAGGTCACGGTGCCGCACGAGGACTTCCTCGCGAAGATCCGCGCGATCCGCTACGCGTTCCTGGAGCTGGGCGTGGACGACGGCATCATCGTCGCCCGTACCGACTCGCTCGGCGCCGGCCTGACCAAGCAGATCGCCGTGACCAACGCGCCGGGCGACCTGGGCGACCAGTACAACGCGTTCCTCGACTGCGAGGAACTGTCGGCCGACCAGCTGGGCAACGGTGACGTCGTCATCAAGCGCGACGGCAAGCTGCTGCGTCCGAAGCGCCTGCCGAGCAACCTGTTCCAGTTCCGCGCCGGCACGGGCGAAGCACGCTGCGTGCTCGACTGCATCACGTCGCTGCAGAACGGCGCCGACCTGCTGTGGATCGAAACCGAGAAGCCGCACATCGCGCAGATCGGCGGCATGGTCAGCGAAATCCGCAAGGTCATCCCGAACGCGAAGCTGGTGTACAACAACAGCCCGTCGTTCAACTGGACGCTGAACTTCCGTCAGCAGGCATATGACGCGCTGAAGGCCGCGGGCAAGGACGTGTCGGCCTACGACCGCGCGCAGCTGATGAGCGTCGAGTACGACGAGACCGAACTGGCCAAGCTCGCCGACGAGAAGATCCGCACGTTCCAGGCCGATGCATCGCGTGAAGCCGGCATCTTCCATCACCTGATCACGCTGCCGACGTATCACACGGCCGCGCTGTCGACCGACAACCTCGCGAAGGAATACTTCGGCGACCAGGGCATGCTCGGTTACGTGGCCGGCGTGCAGCGCAAGGAAATCCGCCAGGGCATCGCGTGCGTCAAGCACCAGAACATGTCCGGCTCGGATATCGGCGACGACCACAAGGAATACTTCAGCGGCGAAGCAGCGCTGAAGGCGGCGGGCAAGGACAACACGATGAACCAGTTCTCGTAATCGTCATACCCGCGGCACGACGCCAACCCGTTCATGACGGGTTGGCGTTTTTTTTATCCACGTTTTATCCGCGCACCGCCTTCACGACGTACTGGCTCGTCGGCACCACGTCGATCTTGTCGAAGTCGATGAAGCGTCCGCAGCTGTCCATCATCTCCGCGACGTTGCGCTGGAATTTCTCCTCGTCGCCGACCGCATCGAAGAACGCGTACGGATCGGTCATCGCCGCGGCCGGGAAGCACTCCTCGACGATCGCGTCGTAGCCGGGCGCCGCATGCGTGAGCGCGCGCACGACCACGTTCTGCACATACAGGAAGTTGTCCTGAGTATCGATCGCGACGCGCGTGTGATGGCCGTGCCAGACATCGAGCCACGCTTCGTGCGTGAGGCGCGGCGGGCGCTTCAGGAACGCGAGCTGCGAGAAGCCGCTGGTGCGCTCGCCGGGCCGCGCCGGAAAGCGCGTGTTCGGAATCGGCTGCGATTCGGTGACGAGATACGCGGCCATGTGCGGGACGGCCGCGCGCACCGCGTCGTCGAACGGCTGGCGGAACATCGGGTTCGCACTGTCGATCCACACCGCGACGATGCCGTCGATCCCCGGGTGCGTGTTGGTCTGCTTGAGGCCGGCGGCCGGCGCGACGTCGGCGTCGGCGACGTTCACCTGCACGCCGTGCGCGCCGAGCGACAGCAGCTTGTCGGCGAGCTGCGCGCGCACGCTGCGGCTCCACGGCTCGGGCGCGGCCTGCGCGTCGCGCCACAACACGTAAATGACTTTCTCCATTGCTCCGGCTCCAGGGGGGAATGACGGGATCGGCGGCGCTGCCGCCGGGTTTCAGGAAGCGCTGGCGGCCGAATCGGCCGGGCGCGTTGCGTCGTGCGCGTGCGGCGCGAAGCGGTTCGCGGTCAGCGTGAACGACGGCGGAATCGGCGACGTGACGGTTTCGAACAGGCGCTCGTGGCGTGTCGCGTGAATGCGCCACGCGCCGTCGCGCTTCACGTACTGGTCGTCGTAGAACGCGGCGCCGTGCATCAGGTAGTTTTCCTCGAGATTGATCGCGTGATCCTCGAGAAACCACACGCCGCACGCGTGATCGGCGGACACCAGCGTGAGCTCGGGGTGATGGCCGTGATGCATCGTCAGGAAGGTCGGCTTGCCGATCAGCGCACGCAGGCTCGACACGAATGCGTCGCGGCCGTCGTACGCATAGCGGCCGCCTTGCAGCCGCACCTCGCAATCCTCGGTCACGCATTGTTCGAGCAACGCCCAGTCGTGCGTGTCGATCGCGCGGAAATACCGGTACTTCAGCTGGCGGATCTGCTCGTACTCGTAGAGCGTGCGGGTCGTCTCGTCCATCGCCGTGTCTCCGTGGTGGTGTCGTCCGATGGTAGGAACGAAGCCGCCTGCGTCACATCGTCTGTTCGGACGAACGCCGCGACGGCCGCGACCGCCGCATTCACCGCCGTCGATACGAACCCTCGGTTTCATCCAAACAGGTGATGGCCGACCGTTCGTGCGGCTGTAACGTGGCGTCGACGCGGCTTCGATCCGCGCACACGAGACCAAGGAGACGGCATGACCCCGATCGAACGAATGGAAGTGCGCGTGCGCAGGCTCGAGGACGCCGACGCAATCCGCCAGCTGAAGGCCCGCTACTTCACGTGCTGCGACCGGAAGGATCCGCAAGGGATGCGCGACTGCTTCGCGCCCGGCACCGTGCACATCGACTATGGCCGGATCGGCACGTTCGAGCATCGCGACGCCCTCGTCGACGTATTCGAGCGGCTCGGTTGCCACCCGCACATCGTCGAGATGCACCACGGCGTGAATCCGCACATCACCGTGCTCGACGACACGCATGCGCGCGGCACGTGGGGCCTGCATTACCAGATGCTCGACACCGATGCGCGCACGCTCACGCAGCTGGGCGCGACCTACGACGACGAATACCGGAAGGTCGACGGCGAATGGAAGATCGCGGCCACGCGCTGCGTCGTCACGTCGACGCTGTCGGCCCGCTACGACGGCGATGCGCGGGGCGTGCTGTTCGCCGGCGCGCAGCCGCCTGCCGCATAACGAAACGACGCGCGCTCCCCGCGCCGGTCGAGAACATTCCCCCAGGAGACATCGAACATGACACAGAACCACGAGGCGCCGGTCGCGGTCGTGACGGGCGCGTCGCGCGGCGCGGGCAAGGGCATCGCGCGCGCGCTCGGTGCGGCCGGCATGACCGTCTACGTGACGGGCCGCTCGCAGAACGAAGGCGATGCGCCGCTGCCCGGCACGATCCACGAGACCGCGCGCGAGATCGACGCGCTCGGCGGCCGCGGGATCGCGGTCGCGTGCGACCACGCGGACGACGCGCAGGTGAAGGCGCTGTTCGAGCGTGTCGAACGGGAAAGCGGGCGGCTCGACATCCTCGTCAACAACGCGACGTACCTGCACGACCAGCTGATCCTGCCGGGCCCGTTCTGGGAGAAGTCGCTCGACCTCGTGAACATCCTCGACGTCGGGCTGCGTTCGGCCTATGTCGCGAGCTGGCATGCCGCGCCGCTGATGGCGAAGCGCCGCAGCGGGCTGATCGCGTTCACGTCGTCGTTCGGCGCGAGCTGCTACATGCACGGCGCCGCGTACGGCGCGCAGAAATCCGGTGTCGACAAGTTCGCGAAGGACATGGCGGTCGACCTGAAGCCGTTCGACGTCGCGGCCGTGTCGATCTGGATGGGGCCGCTGCGCACCGAGCGCACGACGCGCGTGTGGGACGAGCATCCGGACCTCTACAAGGAATTCTCGCTCGTCGCCGAAAGCCCGGAATTCACCGGCCGCGTGATTCACGCGATCCACGCCGATCCGCAGCGCATGGCGCTGTCGGGGCAGGTGCTGGTCGGCGCGGAAGCCGCGCTGCAATACGGCATTGCCGATCTCGACGGCAAGCAGCCGCCGTCGTATCGCGAACTGCTCGGCGGCCCGGTGCAGGCGCATCCGGCAATCGTCGCTTAAGGAGCGCGCATGGGCATCCTCAAGGGCAAGGTCGCGCTCGTGACGGGCGCGGGGCAGGGCGTCGGGCAAGGTGTCGCGCACGCGCTCGCAGCCGAAGGCGCGCAGGTGGCCGTGGTCGGCCGCACACGCGACAAGCTGGCCGCGACGTGCGATGCGATTCGCGCACGCGGCGGGGTCGCGGAGCCGTTCGTGTGCGACGTGATGGACGCCGCGCAGATCGTGCAGTGCGTCGATGCGGTGGTCGAGCGTTTTCGCGGCGTGCAGATCCTGATCAACAACGCGCAGGTCGTACCGCTCGGCCGCCTGCTCGACGTGACCGACGCGGATTTTCTCGCGGGCCTCGAATCGGGGCCGATCGCCACCCTGCGGATGATGCGCGCGTGTCATCCGCATCTGAAGGGCGATGGCGTGATCGTCAATTTCGCATCGTCGGCCGCGGTGCGCTGGGACACGTCGGGTTACGGCGCCTATGCGGCAACCAAGGAAGCGATTCGTGCGCTCACGCGTGCGGCGGCATGCGAATGGGGCGCCGACGGCATTCGCGTGAACGCGGTCGCACCGCATGCGCTGTCGCCGGGGCTGAAGGGCTGGGTCGACGCGAACCCGGACGAGGCCGCCGCGTTCTTCCGCACGATCCCGCTCGGCCGCGTCGGCGACTGCGAGCAGGACATCGGGCGCGCGATCGTGTTTCTCGCGAGCCGCGATGCGGCCTACCTGACGGGCGCGACGCTGCCGCTCGACGGCGGGCAGGCGTACTGGGGCTGACGGCTGGCGCGGGATCGTCGCGTCGTCGTCAGCTCGTGATCGGCCGCGCACCGGCGCGCGGCCGCGCGCCGCGGCCAGCAAACGGAACCGGAACCGGAACTGAAATCGAACCGCATCGAAGAGAGAACGACATGAGTCGACTGGAAGGAAAGGTAGCGATCGTCACGGGCGGCGCGCGCGGAATGGGCGCGGCGACGTGCAGGCTGTTCGTCGAAGAGGGCGCGCGCGTCGTGATCGCCGACGTGCTCGACGCGGAAGGCGAGGCGCTCGCGCGCGAGCTCGGCGCCGCCGCGCGCTTCATGAGGCTCGACGTCGCCGACGAAGCGAACTGGCAACGCGTGGCCGACGCGACCGTCGAGCAGTTCGGCCGCATCGACGTGCTCGTCAACAACGCGGCCGTGCTGATGTTCGGCGCGATCACCGAGTTGTCGAAACGCGATTTCGAGCGTGCTGTGTCGATCAATCTGGTCGGCACGTTCGTCGGCATTCGCACGATCGCGCCGCACATGATTGCGCAGAAGAGTGGGTCGATCGTCAACATTTCGTCGGTGGATGGACTGCGCGGCGTGAATGCGCTGGCCGCGTACGTCTCGAGCAAATGGGGCGTGCGCGGGCTGACGAAGGTGGCGGCGCTCGAACTCGGCCACCAGGGCGTGCGCGTGAATTCGATCCATCCCGGTGGCGTGAACACCGCGATGTCGAATCCGACCGGCGCGCCGCTCGACGAAGTCAACAAGCACTACACGCACGTGCCGCTGCAGCGCGTCGGTTTGCCTGAAGAAATCGCGCGCGCGACGCTGTTTCTCGCGAGCGACGAAGCGTCGTACTGCAACGGCGCCGAGCTGTCGGTCGACGGCGGGATGGCGGCGGGCGCGTATTACCCCGGATTGCCCGGCGCGCCGTTTTGAGCGGTAGCGTACACAACGCGTGCGCGACGGATGTTTGTGTACGCAACCTAATTCAGGGTTTGCCTGAGTAGCGAAAACGCGAATTCGGACGGCGACGGTTCGGGTGCATCGCATGCGAACGCGTCGCGCCGATTTTGCGCTTTTGCGAAACCCTTGCGGGACGGACGTTCCAGCCGTTTCGTCCCCAAAGCACACAAGGCGGCGCAGAAAAAAAGACTTCCCCGCAAGCGGCGTGCCGGCGCGTCGACACAGTTGTTTCTTGTTGCAACGCAACGCCACCCCAATAACGGCGATGGTATGCTGGCCGATATGGAGTTGTACGGCAGGTTGCTTGCATGGCGAAACTCGCGTTCGCACACTCATACGAGACATCACATTCTCTCGCCCGCATCGCGGCATCGACACGCGCTCCGCTCGCGCGTCCCGCCTTGCGCGTCGCTTCAACCTGCGCTCCGACCGCATTCCCCATCTCGCGGGCTCGCCCCGCATCCCCCATCCCCGCCCAATAATCTGGAGACATTCCCATGTCGCAAAACTCTTTGGCCGAAGCGATGCACGGCCCGCTGATCGCTCCCCCGGCATACGTCAAACATCGCAAGCTGATCGACTGGGTATCGCGGATCGCGGCGCTGACGGAGCCCGAGCGTGTCGTCTGGTGCGACGGCTCGCAGGAAGAGAACGACGCGCTGTGCCAGGCGATGGTCGACCAGGGCACGCTCACGCGCCTGAACCCGGCGAAGCGCCCGAACTCGTATCTCGCGCAGTCCGATCCGTCCGACGTCGCGCGCGTCGAGGACCGCACCTTCATCTGCACCGAATCGCCTGACGACGTCGGCCCGACCAACAACTGGATCGCGCCGGAAGAAATGCGCGAGACGCTGAACGGCCTGTTCCGCGGCTCGATGCGCGGCCGCACGCTGTACGTCGTGCCGTTCTCGATGGGCCCGCTCGGTTCGCCGATCGCGCACGTCGGCGTCGAGCTGTCCGACAGCCCGTACGTGGCCGTGAACATGCGGATCATGACGCGCATGGGCCGCGAGGTGTATGACGTGCTCGGCGAGGACGGCGAATTCGTGCCGTGCGTGCACAGCGTCGGGCATCCGCTCGAAGCGGGCCAGAATGACGTGCCGTGGCCGTGCAACCCGGTCAAGTACATCGTGCATTTCCCCGACACGCGTGAAATCTGGAGCTTCGGCTCCGGCTATGGCGGCAACGCGCTGCTCGGCAAGAAGTGCTTCGCGCTGCGCATCGCGTCGACGATGGGCCGCGACCAGGGCTGGCTCGCCGAACACATGCTGATCCTCGGCGTGACGTCGCCGGCCGGCAAGAAGTATCACGTCGCGGCCGCGTTCCCGTCCGCGTGCGGCAAGACCAACTTCGCGATGCTGATCCCGCCGCAGGGCTTCGACGGCTGGAAGGTCACGACGATCGGCGACGACATCGCGTGGCTGAAGCCGGGCCGCGACGGGCGCCTGTATGCGATCAACCCGGAAGCCGGCTTCTTCGGCGTCGCGCCGGGCACCGGCGTGAAGACCAACCCGAATGCGATCTCGACGCTGAAGGAGAACGTGATCTTCACGAACGTCGCGCTGACGGAAGACGGCGACGTGTGGTGGGAAGGCCTGACCGACACGCCGCCCGCGAAGCTGACCGACTGGCAGGGCAACCCGTGGACGCCGGAAGTCGGCAAGGAAACGGGCCGCAAGGCCGCGCATCCGAACTCGCGCTTCACGGCGCCGGCATCGCAATGCCCGTCGATCGACGCGGACTGGGAGAACCCGGCCGGCGTGCCGATCGACGCGTTCATCTTCGGCGGCCGTCGTTCGACGACCGTGCCGCTCGTGACCGAGGCGCGCGACTGGGTCGAAGGCGTGTACATGGCCGCGACGATGGGCTCCGAGACGACCGCCGCCGCGGCCGGCCAGCAGGGTGTGGTGCGCCGCGACCCGTTCGCGATGCTGCCGTTCTGCGGCTACAACATGAGCGATTATTTCGCGCACTGGCTGAAGCTCGGCAAGCAGCTCGAAGGCGCGGGCGCGAAACTGCCGAAGATCTACTGCGTGAACTGGTTCCGCAAGGACGCGAACGGCAAGTTCGTGTGGCCGGGCTTCGGCGAGAACATGCGCGTGCTGAAGTGGATGCTCGATCGCCTCGAAGGCAACGGCGGCGGCGGCGAACATGCGTTCGGCGTGTCGCCGGCGTATGACGACCTGCACTGGGACGGGCTCGACTTCACGCGCGAGCAGTTCGAGGCGGTCACGTCGATGAATGCAGGCGAATGGCGCGAGGAACTGAAGCTGCATGCGGCGCTGTTCGACACGCTGAAGCTGCGTCTGCCGGCGGAGTTGACCGAGACGATGAAGAAGATCGAACAGCGTATCGGCGGCTGACGATGCGAGTCGAAGTCACGCAGTAACGACGTTGCGGCACGAACGTCCCGCCGCCGGCATGCATCGCCGGTGGCGGGACGTTTTCGTTTCTGCTTCGTTTCAGCGTCGCGCGTGCAGCGCCGGCCGTGCGCTTACGCGCCGCACTGCGCGACCACTTCGTTCACCGCGCGCTGCACGTCGCCGCGCCGGTAGCGCAGCAGCGCGATATCGGCCGGGTCCGGCTCGTACGCCACGACGTTGCCGCGCCCCGTATAGATCGCGATGTCCGGCAGCAGCGGATGCTCCTGGTCGAGCGACGGCACCGGCTGCGGATTGCCGGCCGCGCGAAAGAATGCCGCGAAGTAGTCGGCGAAGCTCAGGTTCTCGTCGCCGACGAGATAGGCCTTGCCGGATTCGCCGCGTTGCAGCGCGCCCCAGATCGCTTCCGACAGCGATTGCGTCGAGATGAAGTTGCTGCCGCCGGCCGGCCCGTACACCGGCAGCCCCGCGAGCTTGCCCTGCGCATAGCCCGTGTACGCGGCGAACATCTCGTTGCGCAGCCCCGGCACCGAGCCGACCACGAACGGCGCATTCACGCTGCACACCGCGAACGACGGCGACGCGAGCGCGCGCACGCGCTCGTCCGCGAGATGGCGCGAGCGCACGTACGGCACCGTGTCGACGAGCGCCGGCGCGACCTGCGGATAGAAGCTGCCGACCAGCACCGCGCGCTTCACGCCCGCGTCGCGCGCGAGCGCGAAGAAGCGCGGCACCGCGTCGACGTTCGCGCGTTCCCAGTGCGCGGCTTCGTCGGTGCCGGGCGGCAGGTGGCGAATGTCGTTGCCGGCCGCGAACACGACCGCGTCGAATGGCGCGAGATCGTCGCGCGTGAAGTTGCCGGCGACGTAGTCGCGCAGCAGCACGTCGAATTGCGCGAGCGCGCTGCCCGGCGCGGGCGGCTTGCGCGCGGCGAGCGTCACGTCGTTGCCTTGCGCGCGCAGATGCAATGCGGCGTGGCCGCCGATGAGGCCGGTACCGCCGATGATCAGGATTTTCATGGTGTCTCCGGTGGCGGCGCCGCTGCGCCGCTTGAATTGAACCGACGATTGAACGGACGAATCCGTGCGGAACGTCGCTCAGAAATTGAAGCCGTTGCCGGTGACGACCGGCATGTTGGTCCAGAATCCGTTCGGATCGCGATACCAGCCGGCCGCCGCGAGTGCGCCGCCGTCGACGTGCAGCGTCGTGCCGGTGACCCATGCGGCGAGCGGGCTCGCGAGGAACAGCGCGGCGCCCGCGATGTCGCCGGCCACACCGAAGCGCCCGAGCGGAATCCAGCGCGGGATGTGCTCGCGATGTTCGGCCGCGACCATTGCGCTGACCGGCACCTGCGGCGTCTCGGTGGTCTCCGGCGCGATCTGGTTCACGCGGATGCCGGCCGGCCCGAGTTCGAGCGCGAGGCTTTTCGTGAAGCCGGTCAGCGCGGCCTTGAACGACGCGTACACGGTGCAGTTCGGAATCGCGCGAAAGCCCTCGATCGACGACACGCCGACGATGCTGCTGCCCGCGCCGCGCTTGCGCAGCAACGGCAGCATCGCGCGCGTGACGACGAACACCTGGCGCAGGTTCACGTCGAACAGCCGCGCGATGTCGTCGTCAGTATGGTCGTCGAACGGCTTCGCGATCTGCAGGAAATCGCCGACGTTGTTGACGAGCACGTCGAGCCCGCCGAAGCGGGCGTCGATCGTCCGCGCGAACGCGTTGACCTCGTCGCGGCGTGTGACGTCCACGGTGCCGACCAGCGCGTCGACGCCCGCGGCTTCGAGTGCCTGACGCACGTCCTGCGCGCGGGCGGGATCGACCTCGGCCACCACGACCCGCGCGCCCGCCGCGCCGAACGCTTGCGCGCACGCGCGGCCGATGCCCGCGCCGCCGCCGGTGACCAGCACGGTCTTGCCGGAAAAGGAAATCATCGGAACGCTACTCCTTCGAACGGAAAAGCCACGCGCCGCATCACAGCGACGCAACCAGTTGCGCGTTGTCGATCCGCAGCTCCGCGCCGTTCACGAAGCGCGATTCGTCGGATGCGAGGAACAGCACGAGATTCGCGACGTCCTGCGGATCGCACATGCGTGCCATCGGATCGTTGCCGATGCCGAGATCGGCCGGATCGAGGCCGGGCATCAGCGCCTGCGTCATCGGTGTCCAGATGCCGTCCGGATGGATCGAGTTGCAGCGGATCCGGTAGCCGCTGCGCTTGCAGTGGACGGCGACGCTGCGCGCGAGCGCCGTCACCGCGCCTTTCGAGCCGGTGTACGCGCACATCATCGGCAGGCCGCCGAGCGCGGCGACCGACGACATCATCACGATCGAGCCCGGCGTGTCGTTGTGCTTCATCGCGCCGATCGCGTACTTGCAGCCGAGAAAGTAGCCGTCCGCGTTGACGCGCAGCACGCGTCGCCAGGTGTCGAGGCTCGTGTCCTCGATCGAGCCGACCGGGCAGATCGCCGCGTTGTTGACGAGCACGTCGAGGCGGCCGAAGCGCTCGAGCGTCGACGCGATCGCGTGCCGCCAGCCGTCTTCGTCGGCGATGTCCTGATGGACGAACAGCGCGGTGTCGCCGATCTCGCGCGCGAGTGCGCGGCCCGCATCCTTGTCGATGTCGGTGAGCACCACGCGCGCGCCTTCGGCGGCGAGCAGCAGCGCATCCGCGCGGCCGACGCCGCTCGCCGCGCCGGTGATCAGCGCGACCTTGTTTGCGACTCGATTCATGTCCGGTCGATTTCCTGTGACGTTGAAAGAAGGCGGGCGCTCATGCGGCGCCCGGCGCACGGCCGGCCTTGACCGCGTCGAGCGCGGCCGCGCCGTAGATCTGCGCGATGGTGGCGTCGACGCGCGGGTTGGCGCGCAGCTCGTGGCCGCCGTCGACCGCGAAGCTCTGGCCGGTGACCCAGCCCGACTCGGGACCCGCGAGATAGCGCACCGCGTGCGCGATCGCTTCCGGCTCGCCGAGTGAGCCGAGCGGAATCTGGTCGAGGAAGCTGTCGACGAGCGCCCGGTTGTCGAACATCGGCGCGGTGGCTTCCGAGCGCGTGAGGCCCGGCCGCACCGCGTTCACGCGGATCCTCGCGCCGGCCAGTTCCTCGGCGGCCCCGCGCACCAGCGCTTCGAGCGCGGCCTTCGCGGTGCAGTACGCGGTCAGCCAGCGGAAATTGATCTGCGCGGCCGTCGACGAGATGCAGACGATCGTGCCGCCGCCGCTGTCGGCGAGCCGCGGCGCGGCGTGGCGGATCGCGGCGAACGCGCTGTTCAGGTTCAGCTCGATTTCCGCGCGGAAGCTGTCGGCGTCGTGCATCAGCAGCGGCCGGAACCCGGCGCCGCCGACGGTCGGCACGACGATGTCGAGCCGGCCGTCGAGCGCCCACGCGGTATCCAGCGCCGCCTGCAGGTCGCCGTCGTCGCAGGCGTCGCCGGCATGGATCGCGACGCGGCTGCCGGGCAGCGTGTCGGTCACGTGCCGCTGCGTGCGTTCGAGTGCATCGCGGCGGCGGCCCATCAGCACGACGGCCGCGCCATCGGCGGCAAGCGCGCGCGCACAGGCCGCGCCGATGCCGCCGGCGCCGCCCGTGACGAGCGCGGTGCGGCCGGCGAGGGGAAGGGATGCGTGCATCGTTCAGCCCTCCAGCGGCAGGTCTTGCGACCAGTCGACGTGCAGCGTGCGCGCGGCGAAGCGCCACGTGCCGCCGTCGAACACGCAGCGGTCGCGATAGCGCAGCCCCCAGTCGAGCTTGCGCTTCACGCCGTCGCGCACGTACACGTGGCACGCGAGGCAGTAGGTCTCGACGTCGGCCTCGCCGCCGTCGAGCGTGGCGAGCTGGTTGTGCACGTGATGCTGGGTGGTTTCGTAGCGCTCGATCACGCGCATGCCGGCGACGATCGCATCGCGGTCGTCGAAACGGAAACCGGGGCCCTCGAGCTGGGCGTCGGCGGTGAAGAGGGTGGCGAGGCGCGGCCAGTCGCGCCGGTCGACGGCCTGCGCGTAACGGCACGCGAGTTCGTACAGCGCGTGGCGGGGATTCGAATCGGTCATGCGGTACTCCCGTGAATGAACGGAAAGACTCGGTCGCGCCGCGAGCGCGGACGCGACGGCATTGCGACGTCGACTCGCAGGTTCGCATCCGGCCGCGCGATCCTCATCATCCATACGGAGCAGGGGCACGATCAGGGAAAACACCGGCGCGACAGCCGTGCATCGTCCGATGGTGCGATGCGGCGGCGAACGCGCGGCGCGTGCCCGAAGATCGCGCGCCCCGTCACGACGGGCTGCGGTACGCGGTTTTCCGATCGCGACGCCGCTACCACCGCTCGGCGATGCTGCGACGCCGCACGTTCCGTCAGGGGCCGCTTCGCGTTTGCCCCTAGTCGAAATGGACGATGGCCGGCGGGCCGGCGCTGGCTACCGTGCAGTCATCCGGTGCGGTTGCCTGTTTGCCCGAGGCCAGTGCGCCGGACACGAACCGCGATAGCGGCCAACCGGAGGGGACACGATCATGAGACTGACGACTCGCAAGCTGTGCGTATTGGCGATGGGTGCGTTCGCGGCGATGGTGATCGCGCGATATGGCGCTGATCAGGTCCCGGCGCCGCCGTATGCGGCCGGCATCCTGCAATGCCGCTCGCTCGATGCGAACGGCCTGCCGACCGGTTGCGTGCCGATCGATCCCTCGCGCTTCGGTTTCGCCGCACTGCGCGGCATGTGACGACGGCGCGGCCGCGCGCCGCGCCGACTCGATGTCACGTTGACGCCGTCACGATGCGACGGCGACCGGGTGGACGGCGTTCGCGCAGCGCAGTGTCGAGGCGCGGCGCGCTCGCGGCAGTTCGTCCGGCGTGTGCATGCCCCCGGCTTGGCTCGCCGCTGCCGCTCGATTTCCCCGTCGACGACGCGGCGTTCGCGTGCCTGCGATCGCTCGCATCGACGTCGCGCCGGCCTGCCGGGCCGGCCGCGCAGCGCCCCGACCACCGCCTTTCACCGAATCCCTTCACGCAGACCCTTGCCTCCATGTCATCCGAATACTCCCTCACTCGCCCCCTGAACGTCCGCGACGTCCATCGCTGGGACGCCGAACACGACGTCGTGATCGTCGGCTTCGGCGCGGCCGGCGCGTGCGCGGCGATCGAAGCCGCGAGCGCCGGCGCCGACACGCTGATCGTCGAGCGCGCGTCGAGCTACGGCGGCACGAGCGCGCTGTCCGGCGGCGAAATCTACCTCGGCGGCAGCGGCGGCACGCCCGCGCAGCGGCAGGCCGGCTTCAGCGACGACACCGAGGACCTGTACCGCTACCTGATGCTCGCGGGCGGCCGCGATGCCGACGAGGCGAAGGTGCGCCTCTATGCGAACGAGAGCCTCGCGCATCACGACTGGCTGGTCGCGCAGGGCGTCACGTACAAGAACACGTTCATTGCCGAGCGGATCGTCGAGCCGGAAACCGACGACTGCCTGATCTGGTCGGGCAGCGAGGAGGCCTGGCCGTTCAGCGAGAGCGCGAAGCCGTGTCCGCGCGGCCACACGCCGCAATGGCCGGGCTGGGGCGGCGGGCAGATGCTGATGCGCGTGCTGGCCGAGCGCGTCCAGGCGCTCGGCGTGTCGACGCGCTACGACACGCGCGCACAGGCGCTGATCGTCGACGATGCCGGCGCGGTGCGCGGCGTCGTGCTGCGCGCGTACGGCGAGACGGCGTTCGTGCGGGCGCGTCGCGCGGTGATCCTGTGCGCGGGCGGCTTCGCGATGAACCGCGATATGGTGCGCCGGCATGCGCCGCAGTTCCTGCGCTCGGTCGAACCGATCGGCAGCCCCGGCGACGACGGCTCGGGCATCCTGCTCGGCCAGAGCGCGGGCGGCGCCGCGATCCACATGGATCAGGGTTTCGTCAGCCTGCCGTTCTACGCGCCAGAATCGCTGATCCGCGGGATCTTCGTGAACGCACGCGGGCAGCGGTTCATCAACGAGGACGGCTATCACGGCCGCACGGGCCACCACGCGTTCCACCAGGCCGACGACCGGATCTACCTGCTGGTCGACCAGGCGACCTACCAGGAGCCGCCGGACATTGCGCGGATCGGCATCGCGGCGGCCGGCGAGACCTGGGACGAAGTCGAGCGCGACCTGCAGATGCCGGCCGGCACGCTGACGGCGACCGTCGACGTCTACAACCGTCACGCGGCCAAAGGCGTCGATCCGCTGTTCCACAAGGCGAAGAAATGGTTGCAGCCGCTGATCGAGCCGCCGTTCGTCGCGCTCGACTGCCGGATCGATTACGCGTTCTACCCGCATTTCACGCTGGGCGGGCTCGATACGCTGCCGACCGGGCAGGTGCTCGACGCGGCGCGCACGCCGGTGGCGGGCCTCTATGCGGCCGGCCGCACGACCTGCGGGCTGCCGCGCTGGGGGGCAGGCTACAGCTCGGGGCTGTCGCTGGCCGATGCGACGTTCTTCGGCCGGCAGGCAGGTCGTCATGCCGCAAGTGCGGCGAGCGACGCGTTGCACGGCGTCGCGTAGCGTCGCCTGCGCGGAGCAGGATCGCGGATCGCGGATCGCAGAACGCACACGGCAAAACACGACGCCCCGGGCAACCGCGTTGCACCGGGGCGTCGTCGTTTCGGCGAGGCGTCAGTCGTTCGTCAGCCGAGATCGAGCGCGTTCGTCAGATCGCCCGGCGGCGTCGCACCGCGCGACGCGAACGCCTTGTCGCGCGCGGCGACGCCGTCGAGCGGCGCGAGCCCGTGCACGCGGCTGATGAAGCGCAGGATCGAGTTCGTGTAGTACATCGTGTGGTCGACGTAACCCTTCTTCGCGAACGGCGAGATCACGAGCGCCGGAATCCGCGAGCCGGGGCCCCAGCGATCGCCGACCGGCGGCGCGACGTGATCCCACCAGCCGCCGTTCTCGTCGTGCGTCATCACGATCACCGTGTTCGCCCACTGCGGGCCGCGCCGGATGCGTTCGATCACGTGCGCGATGTGACGATCGCCGGATTCGACGTCCGCATAACCCGCGTGCATGTTCAGGTTGCCCTGCGGCTTGTAGAACGCGACGGCGGGCAGGCGGCCCGCGTCGATGTCGGCGATGAAATGATTGGTCGACGGCTCGTCGCCGAGGCCCGCATCGCGCAGGTGCTTGCGGCGCGCGTCGGTGCCCGGCGCGTAGTTCACGAAGTAGTTGAACGGCTGATGGTGGTACTGGAAATCCGGCACCATGCCGGTGTCGCGGTGCTCGAGCGCGTACTGCCACGCGCCGCTGTACCACGCCCAGTCGACGTTCTTCTCCGACAGGCGGTCGCCGATCGTTGCATGGCCTTGCGGCGGGATCACGCGATGATCGGACGGATCCGCATACGCGGCGTTGCCCGGATCGGCCGGCGGCACGTAGCTCGGCTGATACGGCGGCGCCATCGTGTTGACGCCGTAGCCATCGGGCGTCAGCGGGCCGTCGACCGCGAACTTCGGCGGGCCGTCGAGCGCGGACGCGGGCGAATCGGCGGCGAGCGTCAGGCGCGTGCCGGCCGGATCGTCGCCGTCGACCTTCGACAGCAGCTTCGCCGCATGCGGATGCTTGTGCGCATCCGGATACATCGGCGGCTGCGCGGAAATCAGGAACATGTGGTTCAGCCACGAACCGCCGAAGGCCGCCATGAAGAAGTTGTCGCACAGCGTGTATTGCCGTGCGAGGTTCCACAGCCGCAGCGTGTCGGCGGAATTGCGGTAATGGCCCATCACGAGGCCGCCGGAATCGGCCCACGCGGCGAACTGGTCGTTGCGGCCCGCGGCGATCTGCATCTGGTTCTGGTAGAAGCGGTGCCACAGGTCGCGCGTGATCACGCCGTTCGGCAGCGGCTTGCCCTGCGCGTCTGCGATCCGGAACGGCGCGTTCGGCAGCTTGTCGATGTCGCGCTCGGCGATCGCGTAGCGCTGGCCGCCGACTTCCTGCGCCTGCGGCACGAGCCCGCCCCAGATCTTCGGCAGCACCGGCAGCGGCGTCTTGCCGTCGCGATCGAGCTGCCGCGCGTGCTCGGGTTTCACCTCGCTCAGCGGATATTGCACGCCCGGGAAATCGCCGTACAGGTTCGCGAAGCTGCGGTTCTCCGCATAGATCACGACGATGTGGCGCACCTGCCGGCGCAGCGCGTCGTCGAGCCGCAGGTCGGCGGCCGAGCGCGGCGCGCTGCCCGGCGTGGTCTCGCAGCCGCCGAGCGCGACGCCCGCGCTGAGCGCGGCGAGGCCGCCGAGCATGCGGCGGCGGTCGGGATCGGCGGGAAGGTCGTCGGGGCGATCGGGGGTGTCGTTCACGTCGTGTGCTCCTCGGATGGGCGGTTGTCGTTCGATGCGCGGCAGCGTCGCACAGCCTGCCGCGACGCGCGGCGGGACGCAACGGCCGGCGTCGCGCCCGGGCGCGGGCGACGCCGACTGTCACTAAAATGTCACGAACGCGACTATAACGCGGCCGGCGGCGTCGATGAAAGGCGTTCGTCGGACAATGCGCGACGTCCGCGCGCGAACTAGACTTGAATCACGGGCGGCGCGTTGCGGCGCGTTGCCCGCGCGAACGGCGCCCGGCGGCGCCGTCGCGGTGTCATTCATGCGACGAAACGAGGCGACGATGGCGCGGATCCATTCCGTTTGCGCGTGGCCGGCGATGCCGCGCGCCGACCGGGCGCGCGTGCACGCGTAAGCGCGCGCGTCGACGCGCGCGGCCGGCCCGATGCCATGGACAGGAAATTCGATTACGCAGGATTGCTGATCGCGGCGGGCTTCTTCGTGCTGTTCGCCGCGCAGTTGCTGATGCTGCGTCCGGCGTCGACGCTGATCGCGTACAGCGACTTCCACCGGCTCGTCGCCGCGCGGCTCGTCGACGATCTCGAGATCGGACCGGCGACGATCACGGGCACGCTGACGATGCCGCAGGCCGGCACGCTGCTGCCGGCGTCCGAAGTCGCGGCCGTGAAGTCGGACGGCACGCCGCCGCGCTTCAGCACCAACCGCGTGACCGACCCGCAGTTGATCGACACGCTGACCGCCGCCGGCATCCGGTTTCACGGCGCGTCCGACACCGGCTGGATCGCATCGCTCGCGTCGTGGCTGGTGCCGCTCGTCGCGTTCGTGTTCATCTGGAACCTGATGCTGCGCAAGCGTGGCGGGCTGCAGGATTTCACCGGGATGGGCAAGAGCCGCGCACGCGTGTACGTGCAGCAGGAAACCGGCATCACGTTCGACGACATCGCGGGCATCGACGAAGCGAAGGCCGAGCTGCAGCAGCTCGTCGCGTTCCTGCGCAACCCCGATCGCTACCAGCGGCTCGGCGGCAAGATCCCGAAGGGTGTGCTCGTCGTCGGCGCGCCCGGCACCGGCAAGACGCTGCTCGCGCGCGCGGTGGCCGGCGAGGCGGCCGTGCCGTTCTTCTCGATCAGCGGCTCGGCGTTCGTCGAGATGTTCGTCGGTGTTGGCGCGGCGCGCGTGCGCGACCTGTTCGAGCAGGCGCAGCAGAAGGCGCCGTGCATCGTGTTCGTCGACGAGCTCGACGCGCTCGGCAAGGTGCGCGGCGTCGGTCCGATGTCGGGCAACGACGAGCGCGAGCAGACGCTCAACCAGCTGCTCGTCGAAATGGACGGCTTCCAGGCCGGCTCCGGCGTGATCATCATGGCCGCGACCAACCGGCCGGAGATTCTCGATCCAGCGCTGCTGCGCCCGGGCCGCTTCGACCGTCACATCGCGATCGACCGGCCCGACGTGAACGGCCGCCGCCAGATTCTCGGCGTGCACGTGAAGCGCGTGAAGCTCGCGGCCGAGGTCGATCTCGGCGAACTCGCGTCGCGCACGCCGGGCTTCGTCGGCGCCGATCTCGCGAACGTCGTCAACGAGGCCGCGCTGCATGCGGCGGAACTCGGCAAGCCGGCGATCGGGATGGACGACTTCGACGAGGCGATCGACCGCGCGCTGACGGGCCTCGAGCGCAAGAGCCGCGTGATGAACGCGCAGGAGAAGCTGACGATCGCCTATCACGAGGCCGGCCATGCGCTCGTCGCGGAAAGCCGCGCGCATTGCGATCCGGTGAAGAAGGTGTCGATCATTCCGCGCGGCGTGGCCGCGCTCGGCTACACGCAACAGGTGCCGACGGAGGATCGCTACGTCCTGCGCCGCAGCGAGCTGCTCGATCGGATCGATGCACTGCTCGGCGGGCGCGTCGCGGAAGAACTCGTGTTCGGCGACGTGTCGACGGGCGCGCAGAACGATCTCGAACGCGCGACCGCGATGGCGCGCCACATGGTCATGCAGTACGGGATGAGCGAGAAGATCGGGCTCGTCAGCGTCGACGACGGCGAAACGCGCACCGGCATCCCGGGCGCATGGCATGCGGGCGAGGGCCGCTGCAGCGAGCACACTGCACGGATGATCGACGACGAGGTGCATACGCTGTTGACCGACGCGCATGCGCGCGTCGCGGCAACGCTCGGCGAACGCCGCGATGCGCTCGAACGGATCGCGCGACGGCTGCTCGAGCGCGAGGTGCTCGAACGCGACGCGTTGCAGGCGCTGATCGACGGGCGCGAGGCGCCGGTCGCCGAATCTTCCCTGACCGATCGCGGGCCATGCACGAGCGCCAACGCGCCGGAGCAAGCGTCGGCGATCGAACGCGATTTCGTCGCATACGGGCCGCCGCGCGAACCCGAACGCTGAAGCGCGGACCGCTCACGCAGACGGCGGGCGGCCATGATCGCGCCGCGCCTTCGCTGCAATTCGCACTTGCCGGCACGGCGTCGCGCCGGCGTTCTCTTTCCCTTTTTCGAGTCACGGAGTCGCCATGAGCGAGGCACACGTATCGGTGGATGTCGCGCAGCATGCGCGTTTCAGTTTCGAAGTCACGTTTGCCGGCACCGAGCTTTCGCCGGTGCTCACCGACGAGCCGCCGCCGCTCGGTGCCGGCCGCGGCCCGAACCCGGTCCGGCTGCTGGCCGCGGCGGTCGCGAGCTGCCTCGCGGCGAGCCTGCTGTTCGCGCTCGAGAAACAGCGCGTCGATCCGCAGCCGGTCACCGCGCATATCGACGTCGACATGGTGCAGAACGATGCGGGCAGGGTGCGCGTCGGCGCGATGGCCGTGACGCTGTCGGTCGGCAAGGCATGGGCCGATCTCGCGGCGGCGACGCGCATGCTCGACCGGTTCGATGCGTATTGCGTGGTGACCGAGAGCATGCGCGAAGGCATTCCGATCGCGGTGGCGGTGCAGGACGTGAACGGTGCGGTGCTCGACCGCGAGACGACCGGCGTGTAAGCGAGCGGCAGGACCCGGCGCGTCAGGACACGGTCGCGGCGGCGACTTCCGCCGCCTCGGCGAGCGCCTCGAGAAAGCGCGTACGCCACCAGTGCACGTCGGTCTTGCGCACGATCGCCATCAGCGCGTCGTGACGCTGGCGGCGTTCGTCGAGCGGCATCGTGAGCGCGCGCTGGATCGCCTGCGCGGTGCCCTGCGTGTCGTACGGATTGACGAGCAGCGCAGGCTTCAGCTGCTCGGCCGCGCCCGCGAAACGCGACAGCACGAGCACGCCCGGGTCGGCCTCGTCCTGCGCGGCGAGAAACTCCTTCGCGACCAGGTTCATCCCGTCGCGCAGCGGCGTGACGAGCGCGACACGGCTCGCGCGGTAGAGGCCCGGCAAGCGCTTGCGCGCGACCGTGCGGTGGATGTAGCGCATCGGCATCCACTCGAGTTCGCCGTAATCGCCGTTGATCGCGCCGCACAGGCTGTCCATCTCGCGCCGCAGGTCGTCGTACGCGCCGAGATCCTCGCGGCTCGGCGCGGCGATCTGGATCAGCGTCGCGCGGTCGCGGTTCTCCGGATACTGTTCGAGCAGCTGACGGAACGCGTGCACGCGCTGCGGCAGCCCCTTCGTATAGTCGAGCCGGTCGACGCCGACTAGCAGCTGGCGGCGCGAATACTCGTCGCGCATCCGCTCGAACATGTCGATGCCGTCGCGATTCTCCGCGAGCGCCGTGAACTCGTCGACGTTGATGCCGATCGGGAATGCACCGGCCGACAACGTGCGGCCGAACGCGCGCAGGCGGCCGTCCGGCAGCCGCGCGGCGCCGGCTTCCGCCTCGACGTAGTGCTCGAAGTGAAGCAGGTCCGATTCGGTCTGGAAGCCGACGAGATCGTAGGCGAACAGCGAGCGCATCAGCCACTCGTGCTCCGGGATCGCGGCCATGATCGGCGGCGGCGGCATCGGAATGTGCAGGAAGAAACCGATCGGGTTCGTGCAGCCCGTCGCGCGCAGCTCGGCGGCGAGCGGAATCAGCTGGTAGTCGTGGACCCAGACGATATCGTCGGGGCGCAGCAGCGTGCTCAGCTTGCGCGCGAACAGCTGGTTCACGCGCCGGTATCCGTCCGCGAAGCGGCGGTCGAACTGTGCGAGATCGAGGCGGTAGTGGAACACCGGCCACAGCACGTTGTTCGAGTAGCCGAGGTAGTACGCGTCGTAATCCTGCGGATCGAGATCGATCGTCGCGAGCTGGATGCCGCCGACGTTCTGGATCTGCACGTCTTCGCCGTGCGCGGGATGGTCGCCGTCGCCGCGCAGCCTGCCGCTCCACCCGAACCAGACGCCGCCCGATTCCTGCAGGCTGTCTTTCACGGCCACGGCAAGCCCGCCTGCCGCGGCCTTACGGGGATCTGCAATACGATTGGATACGACGACGAGTCGGCTCACCAGCTCTCCTGCGAATGGTTGGGGAAGGTTCGTGCGGCCAGGGCGTGAGGCGGACGCCGCCATCGACGCGTGGCGCGATGGGGCCGCGATACGAACGGACGGGAATCAGGGCGCGCGATTCGCCGTTCGAACGTGGAGTGCTTTTTTTAGGATACTCGTCATTCGGCTGATTTAAAAGTGCATGACCGGGATCAATGATCCTGCCTGTCGGTGCGATGCAGTGCGATGCGCGGCGTTCCGCGCGTTCGACCGGCAGGACCGGAAATTGCACGGCCCCGCAGCGGCCGTGTGCGCAGCGGAAGGTGGAGGGCCGGAGAAGGGAGAGCGAAGGCGAGGCCGATTCGATCGTGTTCGGTCACGCCGGCGCGGTCGTTCGCGACGGTTTCGATCGACGCAGGCTGGCTGCGCCGATCGATCATGGCGGGCGTTGGCGACGCGCGGGACGCGTGGCGCGAACGCACCGGCCCGCGATCAGAACGTCGTGCGCAGGCCGGCCATCACGCTGCGGCCGCCTTCCGGCGCGAAGCCGCGCACGACCGAGGTCGCATAGCGGATCTCCTGGTTCGTCAGGTTGTCGCCGCGCAGGTACGCGAGCCAGTGCGTCGCGCCGACACGGAACTTGTACGTCAGCATCACGCCGAGCGACGTGTAGCCGTCCGTCGGAAAGTCGTTGTCGGGCACACGATGCTGGGACCACGCGTGCGTGACCTGCGCGCGTGCGCCGAACGGGCCGTAGCCGTAGTCGGCCGCGAGCGTCACGCGCAGCGGCGCGATGCGCGGCAGCGGCTGGCCGATGTCGACGTTGCGCGCATGCGTGTAGTCGGCGGTCAGTTCCAGGTCGACCGTATGGCCGCGCCGCGAGAACGCGCGCCATTTGCCGTCGAGTTCGACGCCATAGAACTCGGCGCGCACGCCGCGATAGATTGCTTCGTTGAGCGTATCACCGGCGCCGGGCGCGACCGGCTCGCCGTCGCCGTTCACGACGCGGCCCGTGTTGTACTCGGTCAGGTAGTTCGAGAAGCGGTTGTAGAACACGCCGACGCTGCCGCGGTTCGGGCCGCTCGCGTAGCGCAGCGACAGGTCGGTCGACACGGCCTTTTCCTTCGACGCGTTCGGGTTGCCGATCAGGAACTGGCCGGTCGCATCGTGCGGGCCGTTCGAGTACAGCTCGTAGAAGGTCGGCGCGCGCTCCGTGTAGGCGACGTTCGCCGCGACCGACCACACGGGCGTCAGCGAGAACAGCGCGCCGGCCGAGACGCTGCCGGCATTGAAGTCGCGCGGCTGCGCGAGCGCGAATTTCTCTACGCCGGCCGGATCGGGATCGACCTTCACGTGCTCGAAGCGCCCGCCGACGCTCAGCTTCAGCGCCGGGACGACCTGCCATTCCTCGAGACCGAACAGCGCGACGCTGTTCGTGCGCGTCGACGGCACGAGCGTTTCGTCGCCGAGCGCCGAGAACGTGTTCTGGCCGAACTGCACGCCGATCGCGCCTTCGAACGGGCCGATCCTGCGATGCCGCGCCTCGATGCGCGCCTCGTAGCCGCGGTTGCGGAAGGTGGTGGCGGTTTCGCCGTTGTCGACTTCCTTGTGGCGATAGTCGGTGTACGCGAAGTCGAACTTCAGCTTCGTGAACGGGCCGCTCAGGTTGCGTATCTCGGACGCGAACGCGAGCCGTTCCTGGCGCATCCGCAGGCGCACGTCGTCCTCGGCGACGGAGCCGTAGTTCGACTCGTAGCCGCTGTACGACAGGCCCGCGAAACCGTCGGCCCACGTGTACGACGCGCCGAGCGCGCCGCCATGCACGCGGCCGTCGCTGTTCGGCACGTTGCCGTACGGTTGCGGCGTATCGGGATCGTCGATCGCGCGTTGCTGGCTGCTGCGTGCGTAGCCGGGAATCCGCAGCTTGCTTGTTTCACGGTCGAACGCGTCGACATGGAACGCGAAGCGGCCGTTGCCGCCTTCGACCTGCGCCGCGCCCGCGCGCACCGAGTTCGCGCCGCCGTAGCGCGCGTCGAGCGCGCCCGTCACGCCTTCGATCGCTTCGCGCGGAATCCGGTTGTCGATCGTGTTGACGACGCCGCCGACCGCGTTGCCGCCGTACAGCAGCGCGGCCGGACCGCGCACGATCTCGACGCGCTCGATCGACAGCGGATCCTGCGGCACCGCGTGGTCGTACGACAGCGACGACGCGTCGTAGGCGGCGACGCCGTTCTGCAGCAGCCGGATCCGGTCGCCGTCCATCCCGCGAATGATCGGGCGGCCGACCATCGGCCCGTAGGTGGTGGTCGACACGCCGGGCAGGCCGTTGAGCGTTTCGCCGAGCGAATCGGCCTGGCGGCGCGTCAGCGCATCGCCGGACAGTTGCGCGGTCGGCGCGATCAGCTCGGTGTCGCCGAGCGGGTTCGCGGTCACGAAGATCGGCGCGAGCGGTGTGGTCTGTGGCGGCGAAGACGGGGCGGGCGTCTCGGCCTGCGCGTGCGCGACGGCGGCGAACAGCATCAGCGAAACGGGCGAGAGCGGGCGAAGCGGTAGACGAGGGAGGTCGCGCATGGTCGGTGAATCGGTTGGTATCGGATCGGAAAGCGAGCCATGCGGGTCAAGACTGGATACGATATATTGTTGCATTTTCGGCGCGCAGTGACCCGGTTGGATTGGACTCGGCGTAGCCCGGCCACCCGGATGAGCGAGTTTCAGGTGGACGAGGTCGCGAAATGATATGTTATATCATTTCAAATTCCAAGCGAAACGGCGGCATGCCGCAGGGTTTCCGACAAGCTGCGGAAACGGCGGCGAAAGCAGAGCCGGGCCGTCAAACCCGCGCCGCCGGCACCGGTGGCCCACGCAATAGGTCTCGCGATGAATCCGTCACCGTCGCGTGCGTTTCCCGCTCCGTTGATACGCATCAAGTCGTTCCGGTTTCGAGCCCGGATACTGGCCCGGTCATCGACCAGACAGGAGCGACGCATGACTCAAACCATGAAGGCGGCCGTGGTCCACGCGTTCGGCGAACCGTTGCGCATCGAGGAGGTGCCGGTCCCGACGCCGGGCCCGGGCCAGATCCTCGTCAACATCAAGGCGTCGGGCGTCTGCCATACCGACCTGCACGCAGCCGACGGCGACTGGCCCGTGAAGCCGACGCTGCCGTTCATTCCCGGCCACGAAGGCGTGGGCGTCGTCGCGGCGGTCGGGGCGGGCGTCACGCACGTGCGCGAGGGCGACCGCGTCGGCGTGCCCTGGCTCTATACGGCATGCGGTCACTGCGAGTACTGCCACACCGGCTGGGAAACCCTTTGCCACGGGCAGCAGAACACCGGCTATTCGGTCAACGGCAGCTATGCGGAATACGTGCTGGCCGATCCCGACTACGTCGGCCATCTGCCGGCGCAGGTCGCGTTCGACGAGATCGCGCCGATCCTGTGCGCGGGCGTGACCGTCTACAAGGGCATCCGCGTCACCGACACGCGCCCGGGCCAGTGGCTCGCGATTTCGGGCATCGGCGGGCTCGGCCACGTGGCCGTGCAGTACGCGCGCGCGATGGGCCTGCACGTCGCGGCGATCGACGTGTCTCCCGCCAAACTCGCACTCGCGCGCGAACTGGGCGCCGAGCTGACGATCGACGCGACGGCCGACGATCCGGCGAAGGTGATCCAGAAGGAGATCGGCGGCGCGCATGGCGTGCTGGTGACGGCCGTGTCGCGCAGCGCGTTCGCGCAGGCGCTCGGGATGGTGCGGCGCGGCGGCACGGTGGCGCTCAACGGCTTGCCGCCCGGCGATTTCCCGCTGCCGATCTTCTCGACGGTGCTGAACGGCATCACGGTGCGCGGCTCGATCGTCGGCACGCGGCGCGACCTGCAGGAATCGCTCGATTTCGCGGCGGACGGGCTGGTGCGCGCGCATATCCATCGCGACCGGCTCGGCAACATCAACGACATATTCGCGCGGCTGCGCGAAGGGAAAGTCGATGGTCGCATCGTGCTGACCGACATGCATTGACGCGCATTCGGGAGCGCTGCCGCGACGCAATGGACATTGCGGCAGCGCTATGCTCACCCGCGCATCACGGCGCGAAGAACACGTCGGTGCGGTTCGTCAGGTTGCCTGCGTTGGTCTGGACGAAGAACGGATGGAACGACGACGACGGCAGCACGTCGAGCCCCTGGTAATCGCCGATGAAGAAGCCTTCCGCATTCGGCGCGAGCTTCATGTCGAACGGGCCGCCGACGCGCCGCTCGTCCGCGAACGTGGTGCCGCCGTCATGCGAGATCTTGCGCCAGAACCCGGTCGGCAGCGTCGTCGTATTGCCGGCCAGCAGGTCGCGGAAATCATAGTGGGTGACCATCACCGCGCCGGCATTGTCGACGCGCACCGAGGGATTGAACGCGGGACGCCCGGTCGGCGTGTTCACTTGCAGCGGCGCGCTCCAGCTCGCGCCGCCGTCCTTCGACGTCGACAGCGCGATCTCGTCGTAGTTGCCGCCGTTGAAGCGGCTGTCCTGCCACACGACGTAGAGCTGCCCCGACGCCGGATCGATCGCGGGTTCCGGAATGATGTCGCCGGTGCGTACCGGTTCGCCGGTGTTCGGATCGGTCACGCCGACCGTCTGCAGCCCCGCGATCACCTGCGGTTTCGTCCAGGTCGCGCCGTCGTCGGTCGATTTGACGAACGCGACCTTGCCGGCCGCCTTGTTGAACGGCGGCTGGATCAGGTCGAAGAAGTCGTAGAGCGTGCCGGTCTTCGGATCGACGACGATCTGGTTGCCGATCGTCTGCTGGCGCGACGGCACGTTGACGATCACCTTCGCACGGCTCCACGTCTTGCCGCCGTCGACCGTCTTCGAAAAGAACGTCGGCCCGCGGTATGCCTGCGTGTGCAGGTTCGCGTACGGGTTGCCGTTCGGCAGTTCGAGGCGGTCCCACACCGCGTAGGCCGTGCCGGCCTTCACCGGGTTCGCCGTCACCGATTCCTTGTCATTGAAGAATTGCGTCGTCGGTACGTCGTTCGCGATCAGCACGGCCGGGCTGCTCCATGTCTGTCCGCCGTCGGTCGACACCGAGGCCGCGACCGCGTTGCTGTTGTTCGACTGGTTGAACGAGATCGATACCGAATACGCGGTGCCGTCCGGCCCGAACGACACCCACGGATCGGACGCGCGCTCGTACTTGAGCCCGCCCGGCGCGCAGGCGCTGAACGGCTGCGGCGTGCGCGCCCAGGTCGCGCCGCCGTCGAACGTATAGCCCGCGACGAGCCCGTGGGCGCCGCCGTTCGACCAGCGGTCCTGCTGCCACACGCCGATCATGTTGGTCGGGTTCGCCGGGTTGACCGACAGCCACGGTTCGACCTCGGCGTTCACGTAGTTCGTGCCGGGGCCGCCGATGGTGCAGGCGGCGAACGGGCTCGGGCCGGACACGACCACGGGATCGGCATGCGCGGCCGCGGCGGCCATCGCCACGGCCATCGCGGCGGACAGGCGGGTGAGGCTGGGGACAAGCGAGTGGGACACGATCGTGCGTCGCATGGACTGCTCCTCGTTGACGTGCGGCGGCGATGGCGCGGCACGGCGGCACGACGCGCACCGGTACGCGCGGCAATGAATGCCGTGCCATGCGTCGGATCGTGTCGTTCAGGAAGCCGCCGCGCTCATCGCAATCCGCGTGTGCTGGATGCCGCCAGCACGTCGGTCAAGACACCTCTTCGTTTTCATTGCTTGTCGGGTGCGTCCAGGGTTGCGGACGCAACGGGAAGGCCAGGCCGTGCAGACGACGAATGCGTCGAAGTGGATTGCAATGTAGGCGATCGATATGCGGCGCGGCAGGCAATTTTTTGTAACAGTACGTAGCCGGAAAGCGTTGCCGAAGCAATGCCGCCGGAACGCAAAATTTGCCGCCTGAAAGTTCGGAAACCGAATTGAAAGCGCGAATCGAAAGCACGAATCGAAATCGCTATCGATTACGCTGGTTCGTGCCGATGCGGCGCGCCGCCGGCACGGTTCAGCGCTCGGCCGGAAAGCGGTCCTGCAATGCGTGCAGCCAGCGCGCGACGACGTCGAGTTCGGCGTCGGAAAAGCCGTCGCACAGCTTGCCGTTCAGCTCGCGCAGCGCCACGCGCGCGCGCTTGAGCGCCGCGTGTCCTTCGTCGGTCAGGAACAGTCGCGTTGCGCGCCCGTCGTCCGAATCGGCGTGACGCGCGAGCAGGCCGGCCTTCGCCATCCGGTCGGCGAGCCCCGTCATCGCGGACGGCGCCAGTTGCAGCGCCGCACCGACTTCGCCGATCAGCGCGCCGTCCCGCCTCGCGAGGCAGAACAGCACGCCGGCCTGCGCGGCACTCGCGCGCGCATCGGTCTCGGCCTTGCGGTCGACCCAGCGCTGCACGCGCCGCTGGCCGATGGTCAACAGGAAAAACAGTCGTCGGTCTTCGCTCAAGCTCGGTTCCCGGCTGCAATGGAAAGGGACGGGCGACCCGCATCGCGCGGCGCGTCGAGCGCCTGCGCGAGCCAGTCGGCGACCGCGGGCCACAGCACCGTGCCCGGCCGGCTGCGGAAGAAGCCCATGTGTCCGACCGGCCCGCTGCCCGCGGCGTGCGGATCGATCTGGCGGCGTTCGACGGCCGCCCGGGTCAGGTAGCTTACCAGCAGGTCGATCGCGGGCGGGTTCGCCCACGGATCGTCGTCGAAGCCGAGCACGAGGATCGGCAGTTGCTGCTTCGAGAAGCGCTCGGCCGCGCCGAGCGTCGGATCGTCGAAGAAGTAGCGCGGCAGCGTGGTCCAGCGGCTCCATTCGCGGAACACGCCGGCCGGGAGGTCCTCGCCGAGGCCGAGCCGCTTGCCGGGCACGTAGCCGAGCAGCGCGGACGCGAGCGGGCCGAGCACGCGCAGGATCAGCCGCACCTTCAGCCGCTCGGCCGCGCGGGCGATCAGCCGCGTGCTGCCCGCGTGCGCGGCGACGAGCACGGCCGCGCGCAGGTGCGCGGTGCCGGCCGACAGCCCGATCGCATGGCCGCCGACGCTATGCCCGACCGCCAGCAGCGGCAGCCCGTCGTGCGTAGCGCGCGCCCACGCGATCGCGGCGCCGACGTCGAGCTCGACCCAGTCGCGCATGCGGGCCTGCAGCGCGCTCAGCCGCGCGGGCCGCGACGCGCCGATGCCGCGATAGTTGTAGGTGAGCGCCGCGAAGCCGCGTTCGGTAAGGAAGCGCGCGAAGCCCGCGTAGAGCCGCTCCGGCACGGCGGTGGCCGGATGGATCAAGACCAGCGCACGCGGCGGCGCGTCCGGTGACCACAGCGTGCCGCGCAGCGTGTAGCCGTCGGCGGCGGAAAACTCGATGGGTTCTGACGTCATGGCCGTCCTCGTTCCGGGTGGGTATTTCGTATGCGAAATATAGTTCGCCATGTATTTCGCGTGCGAAATATCTGTCGAGGGATCATTCGAACGGCGTCCCGCGAAGCCCGGTGAGCGGGGTCGCTGCGCGGCGATCACTCCATAAAATATTTGCATAGCAGAATATTGCGTTTGTCTCATGACGCGGATCGCCGTATCTTCACCAGTTCCATCCCGTCCGCCAGCCGTCGCGCCAGGCGGACCCAGGGGCGACGCCGTCGCGCGGCCGCCCGCCAACCTCCGGGGAGATCACGTTGTTGAGCCGAATCGTCACGGCGCTGCTGCTCGCGCTCGCCGCGCAGCCGGGCATCGCGAAAGACACCGTCACGCTGCGCGTCGGTGAACAGAACTACTTCAACATCCAGGCATCGATGGAGGCGTCCGGCGTGTTGAAGGACCTGCCTTACACGATCGAGTGGAAGCACTTCCAGGCCGCCGCGCCCGTCGCCGAAAGCCTGAACGGCAATGCGATCGACGTCGGCTTCCTCGGCGATTCCGCGCTGCTCACGCTGGCCGCGCGCGGCGCGCCGGTGAAAGTCGTCGCGGTGTCGCGGCAGAGCCTCGACGGCGTCGCGATCCTCGTGCCGAAGAACTCGCCGGTGCGCACCGTCGCCGACCTGCAGGGCAAGACGATTGCGGTCTGGCGCGGCGCGTGGAGCCAGCAGCTCGTGCTGCGCGCGCTCGAACACGATGGCCTGCGCGCGGATTCCGTCAAGTACGCGTACCTGATGCCGATCGATGCGACCAACGCGCTCGCGAACGGCTCGGTCGACGCCGTGTCGCTGTGGGAGCCCTTCGTCAGCACGCTCGCGCTGCGGCAGGGCGCCCGTCCCGTGACGACCGCGCAGGGCCTGATGCCCGCGCTCAGCTTCGTCGCCGCGAACGAGCAGGCGGCCACCGCCAGGCGCGCGGAGATCACCGATTTCCTGAAGCGCGTGGTGGCGGCGCGCCAGTGGGTCGACAGTCATCCGCGCGAGTACGCGGACCTGTGGGCGAAGCGCGCGAAGCTGGAGCCGGACGTCGCGTACCGCTGGCTCAACAACGCGCACCAGCGCGTGGGCCCGGTCGACGACACGGCCGCGAAGGATGCGCAGAACACCGCCGACTTCCTGCACAAGGCCGGCGTGATTCCGGTCGCGTACGACACGGCGAAGCTGCTCGACCGCTCGTATGCGGGCGCGTTCGCGGCGCCCGCGCAGAAGACGGCCGCCGCGCAGTGAGCGTGCCGCAGCACGCAGCCATTTCCGATCGACGACAAGAAGGACCATCGACATGCCCGTCGACATCATCGGCATGATCACCGCGACGCCCGGCGCGGAGGTCGACGTACCGGGCGGGGCCGCCGTCCAGCCCGACTACGTGCGGCGCTTCGCGCAGGCGCACGAAGCCGCCGGCTTCGACCAGATCCTGGTCGGCCATTTCAGCAACGCGGCGGACGGCTTCATCGTCGCATCGTTCGCGGCCGCCGCGACCGAACATATTCGCATCCTGCTCGCGCACCGGCCGGGCGTGATCGTGCCATCGGCCGCCGCGCGGCAGATCGCGACGCTCGACGTGTTCAGCGGCGGCCGGCTCGCATTGAACGTCGTGTCGGGCGGCGACGATGCCGATCTTCAGCGCGACGGCGATTTCTTGCCGCACGACGCGCGCTACCGCCGCACCGGCGAATATCTCGACGTGCTGAAACGCATCTGGCTGGCCGACACGCCGGTCGATCACGACGGCGAGTTCTATCGGCTGCATGGTGCGTCGCCGGTCGTGAAAAGCGCGCAGCAGCCGCACGTGCCGATCTATTTCGGCGGTTCGTCGCCGGCCGCGCTGGCCGTGGCCGGGCAGCACGCGGATGTCTATATGACGTGGGGCGAGCCGCTCGCGGCCGTGCGCGAGCAGATCGCGCGCGTGCGGGCCGCTGCGGCGCCGTTCGGACGCGCGCCGCGCATCAGCGTGTCGTTCCGGCCGATCGTCGCGGACACCGAAGCCGCCGCGTGGGAGAAGGCCGAGGCGATCCGCGCGCGCGTGCGCGCGGCGCGGCTCGCGAACGGCCAGCCGATCGACGGCCATGCGCCGCAGAACGCCGGCTCGCAACGCCTGATGGCCGCGGCCGCACAGGGCGACGTGCTCGACGAGCGGTTGTGGATGGGCGTCGCGAACCTGACCGGCGCGCGCTGGAATTCGACCGCGCTCGTCGGCACGCCGGAACAGGTCGCACGTGCGCTCGGTGCGTATTACAAGCTCGGCGTATCGACGTTCCTGATTCGCGGTTTCGATCCGCTCGACGATGCGCTGGATTACGGACGCAAGCTGATTCCTGCGATCCACGCGCACATCGCGGAACTCGACCACCATCGCGATCGCGCGGCGCTGACGGCGTAGGAAACGACGGCCCGCCCACGTCGATTCGCCCCGGCCTCTTCTTTACGGGATGCCGGGGCGATTTCATTTGCTGCGCGACCGATGCGCAGTTCGCTGTGCCGACGCAACGACGCGTCGGCACAGCGACACATCGGCACATCGAATCAAAACGACGGCAATCCCGGCGGATTCGTCTCCGCGCGCGCGACCGCCTCGCTCTGCAACCCCCAGCGCGCCAGCGCCTGCCCGTAGCGGCCGTTGCCAATCAGCGCGTTCGTCGCGAGCGTCAGCGCCGGCGCGAGCCCGCTGCCGCGGCGCGTCGCGATCGCGACGTCCGCATTCGCGGGCCAGCCCGCGTTGACGACGCCGACCCGCCGGATCTTGCCGTCGCGCGCGGCTTCGTACGCGAGCGACGCGTTCGGATTCAGCTCGGCATCGGCGCGGCCCGACAGCAGCGCGACGCGTGCCGCCGCATCGTCGTCGAAATAGAGCAGTTCGGTCGGCTTCAGCCCTTGCGCGACGTTGCGCCGGCTCCATTCGAGCAGGATGCGCTCCTGGCTCGTCCCCGCGCCCGTGATGACGCGCAGGCCGGCGACGTCCTTCGGTTCGGCGATCTTCGCGATCGGGCTCGCGGTGCGCACGTAGAAGCCGTGCAGCCCGAGCCGGTAGGTCGTGAAGTCGTATTTCTCCTTGCGCTTCTCGGTCACGCCGACGTTCGAGATCACCGCGTCGTACTTGCCCGACGTGAGCCCGAGCGGCCAGTCGGCCCATGCGATCGGCACCAGCACCAGCGTGCGGCCGAGCGCGTCGGCGACGAGCTGCGCATAGTCGGGATCGGCACCGACCACGGTGCGTGCGTCGGTCGCATAGGTCGATACCGGTGGCGCGTGCGGCGAGATCGCGACCGTGAAGGCCCCGTCGCGTACCCAGCGGTAGTTGCTTGCCGCGCGAATCGCCGCATCGTCGCGCGATGCGCGGATCCGGCCGGCCTGGCGCGGATCGAGGTCCGCCGTCGCGGCGGCGGCCTCGGCCGCGTGCCACCGGAGGCCGGCGGCGGCCGCCAGCGTGGCGGTGATGAACTGGCGTCGGTCGATCATCGTCGGTTGCCTCGCAGGTCGTGAGCGGCATGCATTAGAGCACCCGCGACAGGAACGCGCGCGTGCGCGGATGGGCCGGCGCGTCGAGCACGACGGCGGGCGGCCCCGACTCGACGATGCGGCCGCGCTCCATGAACAGCACGTTGTCCGCGACTTCGCGCGCGAAGCCGATCTCGTGCGTGACGATCACGAGCGTGGTGCCCGAGCGTGCGAGCTCCTTGATCACGTCGAGCACTTCGTTGACCAGTTCGGGATCGAGCGCCGACGTCGGCTCGTCGAACAGCAGCACCTTCGGGCGCAATGCGAGCGCGCGCGCGATTGCGACACGCTGCTGCTGGCCGCCGGACAGCTGGCGCGGGTACGCATCGGCTTTATCGGCGAGGCCGACGCGCGCGAGCAGCGTGCGCGCGGTGCGTTCGGCGGCCTCGCGCGTGGCGCCGCCGACGGCGACCGGCGCCTCGATCAGGTTCTCGAGCACCGTCAGGTGCGGAAACAGGTTGAAGTTCTGGAACACCATGCCGACCGCCGTGCGGCGCTTCAGCACGTCGCGCTCCTTCAGCTCGTGCAGCACGTCGCCGTCGCGCCGATAGCCGATCAGCTCGCCGTCGATGTCGATGAAGCCGTCGTCGACACGCTCGAGATGGTTGATGGTGCGCAGCAGCGTCGACTTGCCCGAACCGGACGGCCCGACGATCACCGTCACGCTGCCGCGCGGTGCGACGAACGACACGTTGTCGAGTACGCGCTGCATGCCGAACTGCTTCGATACGTTGTGCACGGCGACTTCGCCGCCGGTGCGCGGCACCGGAGCGGCCGCGGCGTCATCGTGAGCCGCCGCGCCGGTTGCCGTTGCGTTGCGCGCCGCCGCATGCCGCCACAGCGCACTGACGCGCGCCAGCACGAACGTCAGCGCCGACGGCGGCGGGTTGCGCAGCGCGCCGCGCGCATAGTGGCGCTCGACCTGCACCTGGATCGCGGACAGCACGGTCAGGATGATCAGGTACCAGACGGTCGCGACCATCAGCAGCGGAATCACTTCGAGATTGCGGCGATAGATCACCTGCACCGTGTAGAACAGCTCGGGCATCGCGAGCACGTAGACCATCGACGTGCCTTTCGCGAGCGAGATCAGGTCGTTGAACGCGGTCGGCAGGATCGCGCGCATCGCCTGCGGCAACACGATCCGCGTGGTCTGGCGGCCGCGCGGCAGGCCGAGTGCGGCGGCCGCTTCGAGCTGCCCCTGGTCGACCGCGAGTATGCCGCCGCGAATCACTTCCGCGGAAAACGCCGCGTGGTTCAGCGAGAGGCCGAGCACGGCCGCGAGGAACGGGCTGATCAGCTCGGTGGTCGGCGTGTCGAACCATACGATGTCGGTGAACGGCACGCCGAGCCGCACGTGTTCGTACAGGTAGCCGAGATTGTTGAGGATCAGCAGCAGCACGATCAGCGGAATCGACCGGAACAGCCACACGAAGGTCCATGCGCTCGCCGCGAGCACGCGCGAGCGCGACAGCCGGGCCAGCGCGACGAACCCGCCGAGCGCGAAGCCGAACACCGCGCCGAGCAGCGTCAGCACCAGCGTGCGCGCGAGCCCGGACAGCACCGGCGGCGACAGGAACCACTCCGCGAACACCGGCCAGCCCCATTGCGGGTTGCCGAGGATCGAATACAGCACGAGTGCGATCAGCACGAGCGCGAGCACGGTGCCGACGGTGCGCGACCGGTGCCGGGCCGGCACGATCCGCAGGTGCGTGCCGGCGTCGCGGGCGCGGGAGGGGGAGAGCGGCGGCACTGCGCCGCCGAGATGGGTCGTGTCGCTCATGTCGGTGAGGGTCCTCGATCGAGTTGGCCGGAAGCGCCGCGCGAGGCGGCGCGTCGGCGTCATGCGTGCGCTTCGGCCGCGTCGTCCTGTTGCTGCACCGCGCCGGGCGCCGCATGGCGGCTCGCCTTGCGCGGCAGGCCGAGATGGTCGCGCAGCGTGCTGCCCGGCAGGTCGCGGCTGTAGCGGCCGCGCGCCTCGAGTGCCGGAATCACGAGGTCGATGAAGTCGTCGACGCCCTGCGCCTGTACCGGGAAGCCGAGGATGAAGCCGTCGCCGGCACCGGCGTCGTGCCAGCGGATCAGCGCGTCGGCGACGTGCTCGGCCGTGCCGATGAAGTTCGGGCGCGGCGTCGCGACGGCGAGCGCAGTCTCGCGCAGCGTGAGGTGCTTGCGCTTCGCGTCGGCCTTGATCCGGTCGGTGGTCGAGCGGAAGCTGTTGCGGCCGATGTCGCCGAGTTCCGGGAACGGCGCATCGAGCGCGTACTGCGTGAAATCGTGGTGGTCGAAATAGCGGCCGAGATACGCGAGCGCTTCGTCGATCGTCAGCAGGTCGCGGATCGCCTGGTATTTGTCTTCCGCCTCGGCGGCCGTGCGGCCGACGATCGGCCCGATGCCCGGGAAGATCTTCACGTCGCCGGGCTGCCGCCCGTGCTCGACCGCGCTTTGCTTCACGCGCCGCGTGAACGCGGCCGTTTCGTCGAGCGACGGCGAGTGCGTGAACACGGCGTCCGCGTACTTGCCCGCGAGCCCGATGCCGGTGTCGGACGAGCCGGCCTGGAAGATCACCGGCTGCCCCTGCGGCGAGCGCTGGATGTTCAGCGGGCCGGCAACCTGGAAGAAGCGGCCGTGGTGATCGAGCGTGTGGAGCTTGTCGCGATCGAAGAAGCGACCGGTCGCGCGATCGCGCACGAACGCGTCGTCGTCCCAGCTATCCCACAGACCCTGCACGACCTCGAGGTATTCGTCGGCGATCTCGTAGCGCAACTCGTGATCGGGATGCGCCTTGCCGAAATTCTTCGCGGTGCCTTCGAGCGGCGTCGTCACGACGTTCCAGCCCGCGCGACCGCCGCTGATCGTGTCGAGCGACGCGAGCTGGCGCGCGACCGTGAACGGCTCGCTGTACGACGTCGAGATCGTGCCCGCGAGGCCGATCTTCTTCGTCGCGACCGCGAGCGCCGACAGCACGGTGAGCGGCTCGAAGCGGTTCAGGAAGTGCGGGATCGACTTCTCGTTGATGTAGAGGCCGTCCGCGACGAACGCGAACGCGATGCCGGCGGCTTCCGCCTTGCGCGCGATGCCGATCGCGAAGTCGAGGTTGATGCTCGCGTCCGGCGGGTTGCTCGGGTGCCGCCATGCGTTCATGTGGCTGCCTGCGCCTTGCAGCATCAGGCCGAAGGGAATCGATCGTCGGGTCGTCATGGGCGCGTCACGCGTTCTGGTCGGGGGAAAGGGAGCGAAGGGAGCGGTCGGCCGCGAGGGCCGCCTGCACGCGGGTGATCGACTGCGCGCCGCCGAGCCATTCGGCCGACGCGAGCCGTGCCGCGTAATCGGTCACCGGCGAGTCGATCACGAACGCGTCGACGTCCAGCCGCCGGCTCAGCGCGTCGAGCGCGCGGTGGATGCGTTCGGGCGTATCGGCCAGCACGGTCGGGCGCAACTCGTCGATCCGGTAGTCGGACGCGCCGCTTTGCCGCGCGAATTCGGCCGCGGCCTGCGCGCTCGCCAGGTTGAAGCTCTGGCCGCCGGCGAACTGCAGCTTGAAGATCTTCAGCGGCCCGATCAGTTGCTCTGCCTCGTCGCGGGTCGGTGCGGCGACCGCGTACAGCGCGACGAGCGCTCGCGTGCCGCCTGCGTCGCGGTAGGCGGCCAGCGAGCGTTCGAGGTTCGCGTCGTCGCCGTTGAAGTGCCCCGCATAGCAGAAGCGCCAGCCGTGGCGGGCGGCGAGCGCACCGCTGTCGGGCGAGCCGCCGAGCAGGATGCGTTCGGGCGCGTGCGGCGGCACCGGCATCGCGACCGCGCCGGCGAGCGGATGATCTTCGGCGACACCCCAGCCGAGGAACGCATCGAGTTCGGCGAGCTGGCCCGCGAAGCCCGGCTTTTTCGCCTTGTCGTGAAACCACTGCAGCGCGCGCGTGGTCAGCGGCAGCCCGCCGGGCGCCTTGCCGACGCCGAGATCGACGCGGCCCGGCCCGAGTGCGGCGAGCAGCTTGAAGGTTTCGGCGACCTTGAACGGGCTGTAGTGCTGCAGCATCACGCCGCCCGAACCGATGCGAATGCGCGACGTGTGCGCGAGCAGGTGCGCGACGACGATCTCCGGCGCGGAGCTGGCGAAGCCGGGCGCGCCGTGATGCTCGGCGACCCAGAAGCGCTCGTAACCGAGCTGTTCGGCGCGCTGCGCGAGGGTCGTCGAGAAGCGCAGCGCGTCGGCGGCGGTCGCGCCGTCGGCGATCGGACTCTTGTCCAGCAATGAAAGCGAGTAAGCCATGGTGTTCGGCGTTCCTGCGAAGGCGTGAAGGGGCGGCGCTCAGCTCTTCGGCAAACCCGGCGGATTCGTGCGCGACTGGTCGATCGCTTCGGACGCGAGGTTCCAGCGGTCGAGGATCTGCTGATAGCGGCCGGTCTTGATCAACCCGTTCAGCGCGACCGTCAGCGGATCGGCGAGCCCGCTGCCGCGGCGCGTCGCGATCGCGATGTCGGCCGTGCGCGGCCAGCCGCCGCTGATCGCGCCGACGAGCCGTGTCTTGCCCTGCTGCGCGCTCTGATACGCGAGCACCGAGTTCACGCTGAACACGGCATCGGCGCGGCCCGACTGCACGGCGACGATCCGCATCGCCTGGTCGTCGTAGTACTGCACCTGCACCGGTTTCAGGCCGTGCGCGACGTTCTCGCGGTCCCACGCGAGCAGGATCTTTTCCTGGTTGGTGCCGGCGTCGGTCACGATGCGCAGCCCCGCGACGTCCTTCGGCTCGCGGATCGACTGGATCTTGCTGTCGTTGCGCACGTAGAAGCCGACCTGGTCCTTGCGGTAGGTCGAGAAATCGAATTTCTGCTTGCGCTCCTCGGTGACGGTGACGTTCGAGATCACGGCGTCGACCTTCCCCGATTCGAGCGCGAGCGGCCAGTCGGCCCACGCGAGCGGGACGATCTTCAGCTTGCGGCCGAGGCTGTCGGACACCAGCTGGCCGACGTCCGCGTCGAAGCCGATCACCGTGCGCGCGTCGGTCGCATACGTGCTGATCGGCGGCAGGCTCGGCGCGACGCCGATGGTCAGCGTGCCGGCTTCGGCGAACTTGAACGACGCTGGCACCGCGCGCTCGACGGCCGCATCGGCCGTGCCGCGCGGGCGGCCGCGCTGCTCGGGGCTCAGGTCGAAGGTCGCGGCGGCCGCGGCGATCGCGGTCACGCCGATCAGCGCGGCGGCCAGCGTGCGGAGCGCACGCGGCGTGAAGGGTACGGCTCGTTGCATGGATGCGTCCTTGTTGTGTTGTCGTCGGGAGCGAGGGAGCGGAATCGGATGACGCGACGCGTTCAGCGCGGCAGCACCGCTTCGGGCAGCGGCGCCCACAGGTCGGCGAGCGTCGACGTGCGCGACGGATCGGCGAGATCCTTGCCGAAGCGCAGGTGGAAATACGCTTCGGGGTCGATCGACGAGTCGAACAGCCGCGTATAGCCGGTGCGGTCGTACAGCGCCCACGCTTCGGGCTGGCGAAAACCGGTGGTCAGGTACACGCGCCGATAGCCCTGCTGCGCGGCGCGCAGTTCGAGCGCGTCGACGATCAGGCGCGCGAGCCCCTGGCGGCGCAGGTCCGCGCGGGTCCAGATGCGTTTGAGTTCGGCGGTCTGCGCGTCGTAGCGCTTGAATGCGCCGCCGCCGATCGTCTCGCCGTCGCGCAGCAGCAGCACGAACGCGCCTTCGGGCGGCACGAACAGCTCGGCCGGGTAGCGCGCGAGTTCGTCGCGTGCGGACGCGCGGCTGTCGGGGCGGTACGCGTCGTAGCGCGTCGCGTATTCGTCGATCAGCGCGTCGATCAACGGCTGGGCGCGGACGTCGAGCGGCGTCGTGTCGATGATGCGGTCGTTCGTGGCCATGGGCATCGCGAAAGGCGCGCGATGCGGACGTTCCTGGCGGGGGCGGGGCACATCGCCCGGCCGGTCTGTTCCGTTATCGCGACGCGGTTGTCGTGATGACGGCGGCCGCGGTGCTTCCTGCGCTGCATCCGGCGTGCCGCCGCCGTTTCGAACACGTTAGCGGCGCGGCCGGCAAAGGCGAACGAAGCAATTTCGATAAGGATTTCGCGGGGAGCGTCAGAAGGCTTGCAGGGGGAGTGGGGTGGGGGATGAGCAGCGCATGCGTTGCAGCTCGTGCTCACGCATGCGCGATGCCGAATGACGCTCGACTATGCGGCTCGCACTTCGGCGAGCAGATCCGGATGACGATCCAGAATCCTGAGCAGCTTCACAAGGGCAAGTGGAGGGTTCGTCTTGCCGGTTTCGTAGCGGGAGAACGCATTGACGCCGCCACCGAATATCTCGGCCGCCTCGCGTTGATCCAGCATCAGCTTCTTGCGCACCTTCGCAATGAACCTCGGGTCGACGATGGTCGAATTCACTTGCTTGTTGAACTCGCTGATCGCTTCACCGAGCCGGGTGGCCTCGTCGATATCCAGCACCGACTCGCCGCACGCCGGACAGAAGTCGCCGGTGATATCGCGAACGACGGTCGAGCGACCCTTGTACGTGTAAGGGATGTCTCGCGTATCACGGATCAGTTTTGCGGCACCGCACGCAGGGCACTTCATTTTCATCGCTCCTTGAACGACACGATCAGCACATCGTCGATCACGGTCAGTTTCAGATATACGTCGCCATTCACGGTGCAACGCCGATAGACGTCCTGCCAGATCGTGTGGTCGGCGTAAGTCGTCATGCTCTTGTAGAAATCGACTGTATCCAGCGACATGACGACACCGATCGCCTCCGTTTCCGTGAAACCCAGTCGGCGGGCCCCGAACACCGCACTCGTCGTCAACCGGACGTTGCCGGTTCCGACGAGTGCCTTGACCCGCGACAGCTTGCAATGAGGCGTGTACTTTTCCATCCGCGATCATAACCAAAAGAGTTAATTTGTCAAGTTGGTTAATGGCGCACGCGTGCGGTCCGCCACCTTTGGCAGACTGCACGGAAAAGAGACGGATTGGTAACTGGCCTATCGGCCAACGCGCGGCGGCGTCGACGCCTCCGCCAGCTGAAACAGGCAATCGCCGCGCTGCACCTGCGCGGGCACGCGCTTGCACACGACTTCGCCGTCGCCCTTGAAGCGGTGCAGCACCGGTTCGCGCAGCGGCGTATCGGGGAAGTGCACCCACGCGGCCGGCTGGCCGGCCTTCACCTGGTCGCCGAGTTCGACGAGAGGTTCATACAGCCCGCGTTCGTACGCGTAGACGAAGTGGCGATCGCCGTCGACGCGCAGGAAGCGCGTGACGGTCGGCGGCGCATCGGGCACGAGTGCGCCGTGCAGCAGGCCGATGTAGCCGAGATAGTGCAGCAGCCCGTGGCGGCCGAGCCGGATCAGCGACGGATCGGCCATCCCCGCGCCGCCGAGTTCGGTCACGATCGAGATCGCGCCCTGCCGGCGCGCGGCCGAGGCCGAATGCACCGGGTTCGGCGCGTGCAGCAGCGCGTTCGGCAAGCCGAACGCAACGAGCAGCCCGTTGAGCTTCGCCGCTTCGTCATCGTCGAGCGGGTCGATCGCGAGCATGTTGCCGCCCTGGTACAGCAGCGAGCTGCCGCCCGAATGCAGGTCGACCAGATACTGCGCGCGCGACAGCAGCGCATGCTCGATGTAGTGGGCGATCATCTGCGTCGGCGTGCCGGTCGGGTTGCCGGGAAAGCTGCGGTTCAGGTTGCCTTCGTCGAGCGGCGACACGCGCAGGCCCGCATCGGCCGCGGGGAAATTGGCCATCGGCAGCAGGATCAGCTGCCCGGTGACGCTCTCCGGGTCGATCTCGCGCATCAGCTGCGACACGATGATCTGGCCTTCGTATTCGTCACCGTGGTTGCCGGCCATCACGAGCGCGACCGGGCCGTCGCCGTTGCGGATCGACGCGATCGGGATCGGCAGCCAGCCGTACGCGGAGCGATGCACGGAATGCGGCAGGCGCAGATAGCCCGCATGCTTGCCTTGCGCATCGAGATCGATTTCGCAGTGGATGGGATTTCGGTGTGAGGAGGAGGCGGTCATGGCGACATCGTTCGGAGAACGGGAATCCGCCATCTTATCGGGAAACGACCGCCGCGCGGCGCGTGGCGCGGCCGATGTCGAGCGCCGTCCGGCGGCCCGTGTGCGAACGCGCGGCAAGCGCAACCGGAGAAGCCGCGCGCGATGTTGCAGCGCTGAAACGCATGCCGGCGTGCGGGCCGGCCGCCTGCGCACGCCGCGTTGCGCGTCAGCCCCTTGCCGCGACGGGGCCGGCGCGCGAGCGCGTCAGCGGCCCGATGTTTCAGCCTCGATACGGCCTTCTTCCCACAGCGTCCAGAAACGGCTGCCGGCGCGATACGGATTCGCGCGCCGCGCCGCGTGGTCGGTGACGCCCTGGCGAAACGCGCCGTACAGCGTCAGCGGCGGATTGGCGACGCACGCGGCTTCACGCGCCGCGGGCATGCGGCGCTCGGAAACGAGCCGCCGGATCAGCGAGGCACCGTCGATCACGTCCAGTTGATCGATCGTTTCCGCGCGGCTGAGGACTTCGACGGTATTCATGAGTGGCCTCCCTGACATCCTGTTTCCCGATCAAGGAGCAATAAGAGTGCCAGCCATCAAATGCCGCGCGCCGTCGCGATCGTGCGGGCTTCTGCAGCGAACGCTACGCGCGGCGCGCGCCGATGTTACGGAACACGTCACGTGACATGGGCGGCCGCGGCGGAACATCTGCGCGCACGCGTCGAACCATGCAAGGCGTTTCCGGAATGAATCGCGGGAAGCGAACGGGCAAGCCGGACAGCGCGGCGGCCGCCGGCGGGAACGAGCGCGCGCTCAGCTCGCGGTCGCGGGCGCCACGCGGCTGCTTCCGGCCGAATAGAAGCGGTAGATCCCCTTGCCGGCCGACTTCGCGTCGTACAGCGCGCTGTCGGCCTGCCGGATCAGTTCGTCGGGTGAGCCGTGCCCGTCGTCGAGCGCGATGCCGATGCTGATCCCGAAGACGACGGTCTCGCCGATCGACAGCGTGTACGGCGCCGAGATCTGCCGGATGATCCGCGCGGCGAGGACCGAGCACGCCTGCATGGTGGTTGCGTCGAGCGCGACGATGAACTCGTCGCCGCCGACCCGCGCCGCCAGTTCTCCGGGCGGCAGCGTCTTGCCGAGCCGCTCGGCGACCTGCATGAGCACTTCGTCGCCGGCCTGGTGGCCGAAGCGGTCGTTGATCGCCTTGAAGCCGTCGAGGTCGAGATACATGACGGCGAGCGCGGGGCTCGGCACGTGCGGCACGTGCGGCCGGTGCGCGAGCATCCGTTTGAGTTGCGCATGCAACTCGTGGCGGTTCGGCAATCCCGTCAGCGCGTCGTGCCGCGCGAGGTGCCGGATATGCTGCTCGGTCTGGCGGCGCGCGGTGACGTCCTCGACGATGATCACCGCGTTGCCGTCCGGCACGCGGTGGCGCGTGAGTTCGAGCTGGCGGCCGTCGGCGAGCGCGATGTCGAGCGGCTCCGGTTCGTCGTGGTTCAGCCAGAGGTCGCATTGCACGGCGAGACTGGCGCCGTCGGGATCGGTGAGCGCGTTCGCGCCGAGCGCCGCGACGACGTCGGGCAGCGGCGTGTCCAGCATGATCTCGCGCGGCGAGCCGAACAGTTGCGCGGTGCGCCGGTTCGCGACGATCACGCGGCTTTCGCCGTCGATCATGCACAGGCCGTGCGGCATGTAGGTGAGGGCGGCGTCGAAGCGCGCGACGAGCTCGGCGTTGCGCTGGCGTGCGGCGATCAGCGCGACCAGCACGCGGTAATGGCGTTCGACGACCGTACGCATGGCCGCGAGATAGATCACGAGCGGCGGCAGCAGCAGCCATGCGCCGGGCCGCTGGACCAGCAGCGCGCCGACGCCGATCGGCACGACGCCGAGCGTGACCTGCGTCATCGCGAGCCGCGGCAGCGCCGAATTGCGCGACGCGATCCCGCCGAACACGCCGCCCGCGACCATCACGGCCAGCGTGCCGAGCTCGACGTCGGGCGCATCCACGCAGCCCATCACGCCGAGGCCGAGCACGAAGCATGCGGCGAGCGACACGGGCGCATAGCGCCGTGCCCAGTATTCGGCGCGATCGTCGCCGGCGGCACGACGTACCGCATACGCACGTGCGATCGCGAGCCGCGCGGCGAGCAGGCCGACGTCGACGACGAGCCACACGAAACACCAGAGTTGTTGCAGCCGGATCAGCGCGATCGCCGCGACGAACGCGCTGGCGAAGCCGGACAGCGCCATCGGACGCACGTCCTCGAACAGCGTGACGAGCATCGAAGGGCGCAGCGCGGCCGTCACGTAGTGATCGCCGCAGGGGGGCGTGGCGAGAAGGGCGTTCAGGAGGCGTGCCTTGACTGCCATGGCTATTTTGACCTCGACACGATGCGGTGCACCGCCGGCCGCCCCGCCCGGCACGGGATGGCCGGCGAACCGGATGCGCACGACATTAACATGAAACATCGGCCGCGAGCGCCGTGCGGGGACGTCGGCGCGTCGTCGTCAACCTCGTCCGCGCGCATCTTGCGGATTCGCCGATGCGCAGGCAGGATCGTTGCAGACGGAACGATCTCGGGCAGCCGCGCGCGGACCGTTTCGGCGCGCGCCGCACGGGGGCCAGCCGATGGCGCACGATCGGCCGGCAGCCACCGATGCGGCCGGCGCGACACCGCGCAGTCGCACGCGTGTGCCGCCCGCGACCGCGCGCCGCAGCTCGTCCGAATCCCGTTATAAGAAATCCAATAAGCAATTCATGCGAGAAATACTATAGGCGATATATCAAAAACAATGCCAGAATGCGCGCCGCTCCGAACGCCGCGACACCCGATCGCCGTCCGAGCCGCATCAGGAGGTTCCCCCCAATGAAAAACCACGGCCTGTCACGGCGGGGTTTTCTGAAAGCCAGCGTGCTGGCGGGCGTCGCGGTCTACGTCGCGCCCATCGGCAGCCGCGCGTTCGCGGCGCTCTTCGAAGAAAAACTCCTCACCCCCGTCAAATGGGATAGCGTCACCGGCATCCCCCAATTCCGCATCGACGGCATCGCGAAGGTCACGGGCTCGAAAGTGTTCGCCCGCGACGTGCGCGCGGCCGACATGCCGCACTGGCCGCAGCAGCAGTCGCACGCGCTGATCCTGCGCGTCACGCAGGCCGACCGCACCTACGAGGGCTTCGACCTGTCGCTGCTCGGCGACGAGCTGAAGCCGGACCGCGTGGTCACGGCCGACGATCTCGCGCGCGACGGCGTCGCGTTCCCGACGTTCTACGGCGACGACATGCTGTTGCCCGCCGGCAAGACGCCCGCGTACCTCGGCCATGCGGTCGCGATCCTGATCTACCACGACTTCGCGCGCTTCCGCTTCGCGAAGAACACGCTCAAGTTCCGCGACGACGTGATCCGCTACGGCGCGCTCACGGGCCCGCTCGAGCGCGATCCGTGGGGCACGTTCCGCTACGTGCGGGTGGGCGGCAAGACGGCCTACGACGACGATGTCTATTCGAGCCTGAAGGACGCGCCGATCTTTCCGAGCATGATGCGCAAGCACCTGCCGGTCTGGCCGGACGGCAAGGAGCACGGCAAGCTCGACGAGCAGGGGATGTTTCTCGCCGGCCGGATCGCCGCGGAACTCGACCATCCGTCGGCCGACTGGCTCGTGTTCGACCGCGAGTACAACACGCAGTCGGTCGACACCGCCGCGCTCGAACCCGACAACGCGAACTGCTGGTACGACGCGGCGACGCAGTCGCTGCACCTCGTCGTGCCGACCCAGTCGCCGCTCGAAGTGTCGGAAAACGCGGCCGCGATGGTCGCGAAATGCCGCTTCCCGGTGAAGAAGCTGTTCGTGCATCCGTGCTACACGGTCGGCTACGGTTCGAAGGATCACTTCAACGTGCCGTTCTACGGGCTCGTCTGCGCGCTGTACGCGGACGGCCGCCCCGTGCGGTTCGCGAACGACCGCTACGAGCAGTTCCAGACGTCGCTGAAGCGTCACGCGTTCAGGATGCGTTACCGGATCGCGGTCGACCGCAACACGGGCCTCTTGCAGTCGTTCAAGGGCGACTTCGAGGCGAACGGCGGCGGGCGCTCGAATTTCTCGCCGTCGGTGGCGATGGTCGGCGCGACGGCCGCGCAATCGATCTACTACTTCCCGAAGAGCGACCTCGCGGCGGTCGCGATCGCGTCGCGCGCGATCGATGCCGGCTCCGCCCGCGGCTACGGCACGCTGCAGAGCATGGCCGCGACCGAGATGGCCGTCGACGAGATCGCCGCGCAACTGAACCTCGATCCGATCGAGTTCCGCCTGCGCAACGCGCTGCGTTCGGGGATGAAGAACACCCAGGGCGCGATTCCCGCCGGCGCGCTGCGCGTCGACGAAGTGCTGGAACGCGCGAGGCAGCATCCGCTGTGGACGCGTCGCGCGGCGCGCAAGGCCGAATTCGAGGCCGCGAACCCGGGCAAGCGCTACGGTGTCGGCTTCGCGTGCGTGCAGAAGGACTTCGGCACGGGCGCCGAGGCATCGTTCGCGAAGGTCGAATTCGACGAGAACGGCAAGGTGTCGCTGCAACACACCGCTGCCGAGATCGGCACCGGGATGTCGACGTCGCAGGCCGTCGCGGTCGCGAAGTGGCTCGGCCGCCCGGCGACCGAGGTGCGCGTCGCGGTGACCGAATGGCCCGACCTGCCGGTCGAGACGAGCGGCGATCCGTACCTGATGTCGCAGGCCGACCAGGATCGGCTGAGCGCGAATCCGCGCTGGTCGCCGGGCTATGCGTCGCCGTCGAGCGCGACCAACTCCGCGTACTACTTCACGCACAGCACGCGCGAGGCCGCGCGCGCGGTGTTCCGCTACGGGCTGTGGCCGGCCGCGATGTCGATCTGGACGCGCGGCCTCGGCGGCGGCCAGGCCGCGCCGTACACGATCCGCATCGAGGACGCGCGCTGGGTCGACGGCAAGCTGAGCGCCGACGGCCTCGAGCCGCTGACGTTCGAGCAGCTCGCGAAGCAGGCGCATGCGCTCGGCCTGCCGACCGGCGCCGTCGTGCACGTGTTCAACCGCTGGCAATGGACCGACGCCGAGTTCGACGTGGGCGGCGCGGTCGAGCGTCTGCCGATCGACGGGCTGTCGCTGCGTGTCGGCGCGCCGAAGACGGGCGCCGACGGCCCGCTGCCAGGCACCGTCGCGCCGGCCGGCGCGACCGCGCTGCGCGGCACGCTGGCGCCGACCGCGAACGGCTATCGCGTGCTGGACCGCAAGCGCGTGTTCATCCCGCCGACGAGCCGCAACAACGCGGCCGTTACGTACTACACGGCGGTCGGCACGCTCGTCGAGCTGGCCGTGCACGAAGCGACCGGCAAGGTCGAGCTGCTCACGCATCACTCGATCATGGAGTGCGGCAACCAGATCTCGCCGCAGCTCGTGTCGGGCCAGCTGCAGGGCGGCCTCGCGATGGGCATCGGCCATGCGCTGCACGAGTACCTGCCGCTCTACGAAGACGGCCCGGGCAACGGCACGTGGAACTTCAACCGTTATCAGCTGCCGCGCGCGAGCGACGTCGCCGTGTGGTCGCAGACGGGCGACATCCTGCCGCCGCTGTCCGAGACCGATCCGCCGAAGGGCGTCGCCGAAGTGGTGATGATTCCCGTCGTCGGCGCGATCGTGAACGGCATCGCGCACGCGATCGGCCATCGTTTCACCGACTTGCCGGTGACCCCGCAAAAGATTCAGGAGGTGCTCGCATGACGACCGCCCAAACCGCCGCGTCGGCCGCGAGCGCCAGCGCGGCCACGACCGCCGCGTCCGCGCCGAACGCGGCTTCGGCCGCGCCGGCATCCGCATCCGCCGCCGCTCCGGCCGCCGTCGAGCGTCCGCTCGTGCGCTTTCAGCCGAAGCCACTGTCGTTGAAGATCAACGGCAAGTCCGTCGGCCCAATGCAGGTGCCCGAAGGGCTGATGATGATCGAGTTCCTGCACGAGTACGCGGGCCTCACCGGTTCGCGGCTCGGCTGCGGGCAGGGCATCTGCCACGCATGCGTCGTGATCGTCGACAAGCCGGACGGCACCAGCGAGGAAATGCGCACCTGCATCACCGGCGCGCACTTCTTCCACGGACGTTCGATCCGCACGATCGAAGGCCACGCGAAGCGCAACGAAGCCGGCGAAGTGGTGGAACTGTCGCCGATCCAGCAGAAGTTCCTTGAGCACTTCAGCTTCCAGTGCGGCTACTGCACGCCGGGTTTCGTCAACGCGGCGACGGTGCTGATCGAGCGGCTGGCGCGCGAGCCGGTCGCGAAGGCCGACGTCGAGCGCGCGATCACCGACGCGCTGAACGCACACCTCTGCCGCTGCACGGGTTACGTCCGCTACTACCAGGCCGTGAAGGACGTGATCCTGACGACGCCGGGACTCGTGAAGGACGCCGCATGAAACGCACATTCGCCCATCGTGCCGCGCGGGCCGCGGGCCTGCCCGCGCTCGCGGCCGCCTGCGCGCTGCTGCTCGCCGCCTGCGGCGGCCAAGACGCGCCTGCCTCGAACGCGGCTTCCGGCGCGCCCGGTGCCGACCCGGTCGCGCGTGGCCGCTATCTCGTCAAGGCCGCCGACTGCGCGGCGTGCCACACCGCGAAGGACGGCGCGCCGTTCGCCGGCGGGGCGCCGCTCGAATCGCCGTTCGGCACGTTCTACGGTTCGAACATCACGCCCGACAAGGATCACGGGATCGGCAGCTGGAGCGCGGACGACTTCTACGCCGCGCTGCACGACGGCAAGGCTCCGGCCAAGCGGCTGTATCCGTCGATGCCGTACACGTCGTACCGGCAGCTCACGCGCGCCGACAGCGACGCGATGTACGCGTACCTGAGGACCGTGAAGCCGGTCGCGCAGGAGAACCGCGCGCACGCACTCAAGTTCCCGTACAACCTGCGCTTCGGCATGGTGTTCTGGGACATGGTGTTCCTGAAGGACAGCCTGCCCGACGCGTCGCGCGGCCAGTCCGCCGACTGGCTGCGCGGCCGCTACCTCGCGGGCGCGCTCGGCCACTGCGCGGAATGCCACACGCCGCGTGCGTTCACGGGCCAGCTCGACGGCGCGAAGCCGTTCGCGGGCGCGGCGCTCGGCCGCGTGGCCGCACCGGACATCACGCCGGCCGGCCTCGCCGCGCGCGGCTGGACGGGCACCGACCTGCAGACGTTCTTCGGCGTCGGCATCGCGCCGCAAGGCTCGGCGTTCGGCGAAATGTATCCGGTCGTGCACCTGAGCACGCAGTACCTGGCGAAGGACGACCTGCGCGCGCTGTCCGTGTACCTGCTCGGCGATACGCCGCCGGCACCGCAGCCGGTGAAGCCGGTGTCGGCCGACGCCGCGCAGCTCGCGGCCGGCCGCTCGGTTTATCTCGCGGTGTGCGCGGGCTGCCACGGCTTCAACGGCGAAGGCAAGCCGCACGTGGCGGTGCCGATGAACGGCAATTCGACGCTGCGTCAGGGCGACGCGCGCAACCTGCTGGTCGCGATGCTCGACGGCGTCGACGAACAGAAGTTTGCCGGCTACGAAAACCTGCAGCCGATGCCGGGTTTCGCGCACACGCTGAGCGACGACGAACTCGCGCAGCTCGCGAACTACCTGCGCGCGACGTGGGGCGGCCAGCCCGCGAGCGTCACGCCGGCCGACGTGAAGGCCATGCGTTGAGCCGTCGAGCGGCAGGGCAGGGCGTCGCGCGCAACGCAGCCGGTTCCCGGCCGTGTTCCCGCGCGATGCCTCGCCCGATTCCGGGGGGCGGTGTTTCAGTAGCCGCCGCCGCCTCCTCCTCCGCCACCACTACCCCCTCCGTTGCCGCCCGCGCCGCCGTAGCGGCTCATGCCGGATCCTTGCGACATCCCGCCGCCCGACGACGTACATCCCGCCGACAGCACCAGCATCAGCGCCGCGACGAGCGCCGCGGCCAATCTTGCCGATTTCATTTCACTCTCCTTGGACCGCGCAGGCCGCGCGGCAGGGCGGTTCGCGTGAACCGGCGACCGCGCGATGACGAAACGTCTCCGCCAGGCGGTTTATTCCATGTTTTTTGGGTATCGGCGCGTCGCGGCATATAGCGACACGAATCGGCGCGCGGGGCGCACGCGCGTCGGGCGGCGCCGTGCTCGCGTAGCGGCGCATGCGCTCACGCGAGCACGCAGCCGGGGCGCCCCGGCGATTCGCCGCATGACAGGTAACGGGAGGACGGGGCCGGAATGTCGCCGTCGCGGCGGCATCCGGTCAACGATAGACGAGATCGGCGCGGCGGTTCTGCGCCCACGAATCTTCGTCGTGGCCGAGCGCGACCGGCTTTTCCTTGCCGAGGCTGACCGCTTCGAGCTGCGTGGCCTGCACGCCCAGCGTTTCGAGCGCGCTCATCACGGCTTGCGACCGGCGTTGGCCGAGCGCGAGGTTGTATTCGGACGTCCCGCGTTCGTCGGTGTTGCCCTGGATCAGCACGCGGCGCGACGGATGGCTGCGCAGGTAGTCGGCGTGCGCCTGCAGCAGCGTCTGGTATTCCGGCTTCACGGAGTACTGGTCGAAATCGAAGTAGACGCTGCGCTTCGCGAGCGGGCTGTTCGGGTTGTCGAGATCGTCGGCCGCCACCGTGGCGACCGCTTCGCTCGATGGCGCCGGCGCCATCTCGGCATTCTCGGGCGTTTTCGCCGCGTGGTGGCAACCCGCCAGCAGCGCGAACGCCGCAATGACCGCGAATCGGTTCGTTTTGCTCATCGTGCGTCTCCTGCGGTTGACTGCATGGAAAGCGTGGTGCGGGCGACCTGCCGCATCACGCATGCGGCGAGACGGCACGAAAGCGCCGGCTTCCGTGCGCGATGCGCTTTCGTAAGCCGGCGACGTGCCAGATGAAAGATTGTCTTGGCCAGACGCCGACGCACGGCGCCGCTGCAACAAGATTAGGAAAAATGTCACAGCGTGACCAGTTTCTTCGTCTTTTTCGCGCGGAAACGACGCAGGACGCATTCTTGCTTGCGCGAAGGCGCGCAGCATGCGCCGCGCATGCGTGATGCGCCTTTCCGGTGCGGGCGTGTCGCGCGTCGCCGGCGCGCTCAGGACTTGTTGGCGCCCAGCCGATATTCCGATGGCGCAATGCCCATCCAGTCCCGGAATGCACGTCGGAACGCCCGGTCACTGCTCATCCCGATCCGCGCTGCAATGTCGGCCAGGTGCATATCGGTGGACGTGAGCAGATGCTGCGCGGCCTCAAGCTGACAGAGCGCGCGCAAGTCTCCGTACGAGCAGTGTTCGGCTCGCAGGCGCCGACGCAGTGTCGCCGTGCTCATGTGGAACAGCTGAGCCACGGTTTCGCAGCTGGGTGCGTCCCCTCGGTGCTGCAGCGCGTCGAGTAACAGCAGGCGCACTTGATCCGATAGTTTGAATTCGGGAATCGCTGCCAGACCGAAATCGAATGGAAAGTAGTCGATGATGGCTTCCAGCTCAGAATACGAACGGACCACCTTATGGTTCAGCAGACGAGCAGGGAAGCTGAACGAGTTGACCGGTTGATCGAAGCGCAGTGGCGCGCCGAACACGTCGATCAGTTGATGCAACGGATCCGGTGGTGGATACGCCAGGGCCACTTCGTTCAGATTCAGCGGGCGCCCGATCAGCCAGGAAAACAGCTGATGGTAGAAATAGAGGCCGGTAAGATCGACCAGCAGTGCGGCATGGTCCAGGCTGCCACGCCGGGTTTCCATCGTGAACTGCGCCGTCGCACCATACTCGACCGTCGCCAGCCGGCCGCCGCGTTCCTCCATGGCTTCGTTGAATCGCGCCGCTCGTTCTACGGCCTTCCCTAAAGTCGAGCAGTGAATCACGCAGTAGCACAGCATGTTGACCGCGAGGATGCCGAGCGGCCGATGCCCGTCGCGCTCGCAGCACCATGTTTCCAGCGTGCCGATGCCATGTCGATACAGCCGCGAAAACTCCGGTGTCGGCAATGCGGCCACCACGCCTTTCAGCACGGCGTCCAGTGGCGTATTGATTCCAGCGCTTCGCCACAGTTCGGGCAGCACGTCGCCGCCCATTTTCCTGAGCTCATTGAGCAAGGGCTGGGCATAACCGATCGGAATCGTGTTCGAGAATTCGCGCTTGTGCATGATGGCCTCATGTCTGAACAGCACATCGAGCTTGTGCTGGCCTGGCACACGCGTCAAGCATTGATCGTTTTTGTCCGGTGGATTGCCTGTTTCCAGCCTTGGTTGGTGGTTCGCACTGTCATTAAATGGCACCTCATATCTCGACCAGGCTCGGTGCCGATATCGCCATCGACGCCCCTGATCCTCGTGAGGAGACTGACATGGTGTACTACGACCCCTACGACCGGGAACTGATGAAAAATCCTTGGGACGCGTATCGCCAATTGCGCGATGAGGCTCCCGCCTATTACATGGAAAAGTACGATGCGTGGGTGCTGTCGCGCTTCGACGATATTCAGAAAGCCTCGCTTGATCGGGAGAACTACACGGCGACGGCCGGCATTGCCACGGGCAATCTGCTGCAGAAGCGCTTGATTCCGGACAGCAGTACGTTCATGTCAATGGACCCGCCCGAGCATACCGGCTTTCGTAAGGCGGTTGCCTCCGCCTTCCGTCCGACCGAGGTACAGGCGCGGCTGCCGGCGTTCATCGCCGAGCGCATCGAGAAATACGGCGCACCGCTGCTGAGCCAAGGGGAATTCGATGCGGTCAAGGCATTTGCGTTACCGGTCGCGACGGACGTCGCGGTGCACCTGACCGGCATTCCGCTCGAGGACGGACCGATGCTGGTGAAGTGGGTCGAGGTATTCGAGCCGTTCTTCCACGACATTCCGCCGCAGGGTACTTCGGATGCATCGGCGACCAGCGCCGACGCCGCCGGAGGCCAGTTGATCGACTACTTTCTGCGACTGGTGGACCGTCACCGCAAGCAAGGTCCGTCGCCCGACAACGTGATCGGGATGCTGCTTCTGGCAGACATCGACGGGCACCGCCTGGACGACCTGACGATCGCGCAAAACGCGCTGCCGCTTTTCATCGGCGGGATGGAGACGTTTCCCAAGCATTTCGGCAGTCTGTTGTACTGGCTGGCCGAGTTTCCCGAGCAGCGCGCCAAGGTCGCGAGCAATCGCGCACTGTGTGGGAAAGCGGTGGAGGAAGCCATGCGCTTCGATGCGCCCGCTCCAATGCTTGGACGCCGGGCGGTGAATGCCGTGACGTGGCATGGCCACACGATTCAGCCTGGTCAGGCGGTGATGTTCCTTTATCAGGCCGCGAATCGCGACGACCGTACTTTCGAACGCCCGGACGAATTCGACGTCGAACGCGCTTTCATACCGCAGGTTGCGTTTGGATCAGGCATCCACGTATGTCTTGGCATGCACGCGGCTCGGCTGGAAAGCCGAATGATGCTCGAATGGCTGCTGAGCCACGCCCCCGACTACAAGGTGGACAAAACCCGCGCCGTACGTGGCCTGCTTGCCGGCATGCATGGGTTCCGCAGTCTCTTCATCGAGGTATGAGCATGAGTCAGGTAGCGCGTGCGTACCACATCGAGCACTACGGCACGATCGACGGCATCCGGATACGACAGCATGATCGACCCACGCCCGGAGTCGATCAGGTTCTGGTTCGAGTGCGCGCCAATGCGTTGAACTATCGCGACCTTCTGGTCATGCGTGGCATTCCGGTTGGCGCAGATCTGCCGCCGGGGAGAGTGCCGTTGTCGGATGGCGCCGGCGAGGTCGTCGAGGTCGGGGAGAACGTGACACGCTTTTGTGTCGGCGAGCGCGTTGCCGCGATCTTCCGTCAGGACTGGATCGAGGGTGATTACCGGCACGAAGGCGCGCAGACGGACCTCGGCAGCGGCATCGACGGGATGCTTGCTGAATTTGTCGTCCTGGACGAGCAAGGCCTGGTACGCCTGCCGTCGCATCTGTCCTATGAGGAAGGCGCGACGCTTCCAACCGCCGGTGTGACGGCATGGATGGCTATCGTCGGCAAGGGTCGGGTTACGGTAGGAGACACAGTGGTGCTGCAGGGGAGCGGCGGCGTTGCGGTGTTCGCGTTGCAGTTCGCCAAGCGCGTCGGCGCCCGAGTCATCATGACCACGTCAAGTGCTGAAAAAGGCGAGCGGCTGAGCGCATTGGGCGCGGACGAGATCGTCAACTACAAGGCATGCCCCGATTGGGCGGACGAGGTCCTGCGACTGACGGACGGTCGTGGCGCCGACGTCGTGGTCGACAGTGGCGGTGGAGGAACGCTCGCCAATTCGTGTGCGGCTGCGCGCATCGGGGGAAGGCTGGTGTTGATGGGATTGCTTGCCCAAGGCGAGGAGGCCGGTACCGTATCCGAATTGTTCTACACGATGTTCGTGCGTGATCTGACCGTCGTCTCGGTACACGCGGGCAGCCGGACAAATTTCGAAGCGATGAACCGAGCCATCGAGCAGCATGGCCTTCGCCCGATCATCGGTGAGCGCTTTCCGTTCGGGCGCGCGCCCGACGCATATCGCTATCTGCAGAGCCAGACGCATCTCGGTAAGGTGGTGATCGGGCATGACGGGTAGGCTGGTCGTTGGGAGACCCTCGTGACCGATCACGCGCTCGGCAAATTGATCCATGTGCGCGGATCGCCGTGTTTGATTCCCCACGGCTTCGTGCCGCACACGCTTGAAGGCGTGTGCGGCTTCCTTTATTGGATCGTCGTTGTGTAGCCGGGGAAGGTGGATGACCGGTTTCAGGTGATATGCGTGACCCGCACCTTCCGGTGCGGGCGTATCGCGCGTCGCCGGCGCACTCAGAACTTGTGCCGCAGCCCGAGCGCGACCACGACCTGGTTGCTGTTCGCCGACGGCGTCATGGTCCAGACGGTCGCGTTGAACGCGGGGTTGCCGTTGCCGCCGCTCACGCTTTGATAGACGGCTTCGAGATACGCGTCCGTGCGTTTCGAGAATGCGTAGTCCGCCTGCGTGACCACCTGGTTCCATTTCGGGCGCGTCTGGCCCGTGCGCGTGTCGAAACGCCCCATCGTGTACGTGTACGCAGCGGCCATGCTGAACGCCGGCGTGACGAAGTAGCGGCCGTCGACCGTGAAGTTGTCGAACACGAGCGATTCACCCTTCAGCGGGGTGATGCCGCTGCCCTGGAGCACGCCGCTCACGCCGTCGGTGGCCGAGTGCGACCATGCGGCACCGACCGAATGCGGGCCGAACGCATAACGGCCGGCCAGGGCCCAGATCTGCTGGTTGCCGCCCGTGATCGTCGCCGAGCCGTCGAGCGTGCTCAGTGCGCCGTCCGGATTCGGCGCGTTGCGGTCGCGGCTGATCTTCAGGTAACCGGCGCCGAGCTTCAGCGGCCCGTTCGCATACCCGAGCCCCGCGCTCCACACGGCGTTGTTCGAGAACGCGCCGGCCGTGTTCGAGAATCCGAACATCGCGCCGAGCGTCAGCCCGCGATACGTCGGGCTCGTGTACTTCACCGCATGGTTGATGCGCAGGTTGCGGTTCGAGTCGTCGTTGTCGTACGGATGCACCGCGAGGTTGCCGCCCCAGCCGGGGCCCGACGCACCGAGCGGCGTCACGAAATCGAGGATCAGGTCGTACTGGCGGCCGAACGTGAGCGTGCCGGCCGTCCGCGAGCTCAGGCCGAGCCACGCCTGACGGCCGAACAGGTCGACGCCTTTCTGCGACAGCTTGCCGGTCGTGCCCGAGAAGCCGTTCTCGAGCGTGAAGACCGCTGCCGTCCCGCCGCCGAGATCCTCGCGACCGCGCACCCCCCAGCGCGACGCGTTCAACGCACCGCTCGTCATTGCGACGCTGCCGCTGCCCGGCGAACCGGCGCCTTGCGTACGCTGGTTGGTCGCATAGGTGATCGACGTATCGATCAGGCCGTACAGCGTCACGCTGCTCTGTGCTCGCGCGACGCAGGGAATCAGGAAGCCGGCCGCACAGGCGGCAATCACGCTCAGCGGGAGCGCACCGGTACGACGGCCGCGGCGGGCGGCAAGCGGCACGGCGACGCGCGCGCCGGCGGGCTTGGCTGTTTTATAGGAATGCATATGACTTTTTTCGTTGGTCTCCGGCCCGATCGCCGGTGGGTCGTATCGGCGCGCGGGCCGACGGATCGAGCGGGCATTATTGGAGAACGTGCGACGGGCGATTAAGGCGCTGCACAGGAAAGGTCCTCTGCGGGATCGCGTGGAATCGCGGCGTTTCGACGCGGGGTGTTTCGGTCGAATCTGCGCGAAATACGGCCGTCTCGCGTGCGGAACGATTCGGCAGCGCCGGGGCGGTTCAGCGTGAGCGTCGGCGCGGTCAGGAGCAGGCGGCGGAGCGCGGCGGGGTGGTGACGCGTCGCGAAAGGTCGTGTGTCGCCGGTCGGCGGCAGCGTGTATTTCTGACCCGATGCGCGACAACCAGCAAAATTTTCCGCCCGAAGCGGCAACGACCGAATGGCGGCATCGGGTTGATTGCGTTCGTAGCGCGGGTCTTCCCGCGCTGCCGCAACCGGCCCGGCGACTACGTAATGCGCGGCTTTTTCACGCGCGCCCGTTCGGCACAATGGATCATTGCGCGTGGCCCGCCTGCCGCTGTGCCGGCACGTCACGCATGCCGCGGGAGAACGGACATGGTGTTGATGGCTGTGGGCGGGGGCGGACCGGTGAACGTGCCGCAGCCGCAGGATGACAACGATCCGGCACCGACGAACGGGGCCGGCAGCACCCCGCCGGCGCAGACGCCGGAACAGCAGGCCCTCGCGGCCGCCCAGGCCGAGACGCAGCGCCTGCTGCAGCTCGCGCAGGCCGAAATGGCGACACTCAAGCGCCTGCACGACCAGGGCGCGTCGCAGGCCGATCTCGACAACCAGGTGAAGAAGGCCGAAGCGGCATGGGGCTCGGTGCAGGCGGCCGTCGAGAACCAGATGCGCGTCGCGGCCGACGGCGGCGGCGACACGAACAAGGCGATCGCGGGCGTGGCCTCGGATCTGCGCAATGCGACGCCGAACGATCCGGTGCTCGGCTCGGTGCTCGACGATGCGCAAAAGGCGGTGTCGGCCGAATCGGCGCCCGAGCGGGCGACCAACGTGAAGGCGTTCCAGTTCGCGCTGGCGATGCAGAAGGACCAGGCCGCGAACGCCGACGTGAAGCAGTACGACGCGCTGCCGGGCGGAATCCGGCGCGCCGATCCCGACACCGGCGTGCAACTTCGCCAGGCGGCCGGCACGGCCGACACGAATGCCAACAACGCGTACACGGCCCTCACCACCGCGTTGCGCCACGAGTACAGCACGTCGGCCGCGACGCTGCGCCTGAACGACGCGAAGGCCGACTACGCGGCGTGGCAGAAGGAGCCGGGCGGATTGCGCCGTGCCGACGAGGCCGACGTCACGCAGGCGCTGGCGCAGGCGCAGAGCCAGTACGACAAGGTCGTGACGGGCGGCGACGACACCGCACTGACCTACGTGACGGCCGACGAGCAGAAGCAGGTCGTCGCGTCGGTGAAGCAGAATCACGACGGCATGTGGTACACCGGCCTCGTCGACGCGCTGGGCGAGGAAAGCCAGCTCAAGCGCACGATCGCGACGATCAATCCCGACGATCCGTCGCTGTCGCCGCAGATGAAGCAGCTCGCGCAATCCGATCCGGTCACGTTCGCGCTGTTGCAGGACACCGGTGTGACCGTCGATCCGAACGATCCGAAGCTGTCGCCGCAGGAGAAGGCGCTCGCGCAGCAGAATCCGCTCGCGGAAGCGTTCGTCAAGCTGACAGGCGTTCCGGTGAGCACCGACGGCAAGAGCGACGCGGACGCGAAGGCGCTGAACGCGCAGATCGACCAGGCGGGCGGCGTGTTCGCGTACGCGATGGCGCAAGCGCAGGCGGACAAGAACAATCCCGGTTACCAGAAGATCCAGACGCTGCTTGCGGCGGCGCCCGAGGTGCGGCTGCAGTACACGAAGCAGCAGGTCGCGCAGCTGATGCAGGGCCCGGGCAGCAATCCCGGCGCGGCGCTCCAGGTGCTGAAGACCAACATGGACGCGTCGTTCTCGCTCGACGAGCGCCAGACGCTGTGGACCCAGGCCGGCCAGCCGCATTTCGACGCGAAGTTCATCCATTCGCAGATCGATCCGCTGATGCAGAAGCCCGATGCGGATGCAACGGATCAGGCGAGCATGCGTGCGCGTTACGACGACACGATGAACGCCGACAAGGCCGGCAAGTGGATGCAGGACATCCTGAACAATGCGCCGCCCGAGTTCGCGGGCGTCGTGCTCGATACCGTCGAGCACGATTTCGGCAACAAGTGGATGCAGACGAACACGGGCACGCCGCAGCCGTACGGGCAAGGCACCGAGTTCTACAAGGGGCTCAGCAAGGCGGTCGGGCTGGCGGACCAGCAGCCGACCGCGAGCGGCGTGCCCGTGCGGCGCGAGGACGACGTCGCGAACTGGCTGCTTGACGACAAGGGCAACGCGAAGACGCTGATCTACACGCTGCGCGGCAGCAACACCGGCTACGGTTTCGACACGGTGCGCGAGGCGCTGTCGTCGGGTGTCGATCCGGCGCTGTCGAAGGCGCTGCTGTCGAAGATGCAGAACGACGACCGGTTCCAGGCGGGCTTCGCGAACGACTTCAAGCTGCGTTACGACCAGGGCACCAAGAGTGCGCAGAACAAGCAGAACAAGGACGCCGCCAACGCCAGCTACAAGCTGTTCCAGGCCGATCCGGACAAGCAGCTGAACGCGTATTTCGACGACTTCCAGAAGAACTTCGACGACAAGTCCTACACGTTCACCACCGGCTCCGACCAGATGACGAACTTCGTCGGCGCGGGGCTCGGAATCCAGCCGGACGATCCGGCCGCGATGCCGACCGACCGGAACGACGTGCCGTCGATGGCGATGCTCGAGCAGTTGATCGTCGGCAACGGGCAGTTGCAGAACGGTGTGGCGGTCAACAGTCGGTCGCTGTACGCGAGGAATTCGGCGGCGGCGCAGATGATCCAGACCGTCGTCGACCAGATCCGCAAGGTCGGCGGCGACCACGCGGTCGTGTCGTTGGTGCCGATCTACTACGTGTCGAAGGGGACGGGTACCGCGCCGAGCGCATTGTTCAAGGTGCAGGTCGCGAACCATCCGGACCAGTTCAAGCTGATCGACGATCGCGGCTGGAAGTACGACACCGTCGACGACTACCAGCACAACAACGCGCTGTCGGACGACGGCAAGCTGTACGTGCCGAAGAGCCTGACGAACGGCTCGGCGGCCGGCGGTTACGCGCAATACGAATCGATCGACGCACACAAGACGGAGTGGTACCAGCACGTCGAACACTATCTCGAGATCGGCACGGGGATTCTCGCCGCGGCCGGCGGTGTCGTGCTGGTCGCGAGCGGCATCGGTGCGCCGGTCGGCGGCCTGATGCTCGGCGCCGCGTGGACCGCGGTCGGCGCCGGGATGGCGGTCGGCGTGCCGGCCGCGATCGGCGACCTGAACAATCTGAGCGAGCACGGGCAGTCGATCGGCTTCGACAATGCGCAGGCGCGCGGCGACTGGATCAGCCTGATCGGCAGCGGCGCGGGCATCGCGGGCGGCGGGCTCGGCGTCGCGGCGAAGTCGCTCGCGGAGGCGTCGTCGCTGCTGCGCACGACGGGGCAGGTCTCGGACATGGTCACGCTGGCATCGCGCGGCGAGGGCGTGACGGCCGACGTGGCCGGTCTCGGCCGTTTCGCGCAGGAAGCCGATGCGTTCCAGTCGGTCGCGCAGACGACGGGCCGCACGGCCGGCGTGCTCAACGTCACGGGCGGCGCGATCGGCGGCTATCAGATGGTCGACCAGGGCGTGTCGCTCGTGAAGAACTGGGACGCGATGACCGATTCCGATCGCGCGCAGCAGTTGCTGAACCTCGGGATCGGCGTCGCGCAGATGGGCCTCGGCTCGCATACGCTGATGGAACGGCCGATTCGGGCGATCACGAAGACGCCGCCCCCCCGCGACGCAGCGGCGATCGGATCGCGTGGACGCGATGTTCGCAACGGCTGGCGAACCAGCGCCTCGCGTCGCGAGATCGGACAACCCGTGGCAGCACGCCGAGGAACAGGCGGCCACTTCGGCGAGCCGCCGCGACGGCGAGCCGGTGTCGCCGGCGGAAGCGGCTGCGTCGCCTTCCCGCTGCTGCCGCGCGCCGCACGCAGGGCAAGCCGGACGACGCGACGCGATCCTGCTCGGCTCGCGCGATGCCGAAGGGATCGACGGCGAAGCGACGCCGCCGTTTCCGCCGCGATCGCGGGCGATGATGCGACGCCGGCCGGCGCCGGCACGCCGGTAACGGCGGGACGCCCCGCGTCGTGGCCCATTCCCGCGCATGTGGCGGCCGATCCGGACGCGCTGGCCGGCGTGGTCGGGTCGATTCTCGACAGCGGCAACCGCCTCGAGGACGTCGAATACTACGTGTACGCGCTGGAGGACGGCGAAGGGAACGTGCGCAAGCCGGACGAGGACGGACTCTCCTCGACCGAACGCGGCAACCTGGGGGACGACATCCGGGCGGCGAACGCGGACGCGCGGCGCGCGGCAGCCGGAGACGATCCGGTGAAGCTCGCGGCCGCCGCCTCCAGCGAGGACGGCACGATCGGCGTCACGCGTTACGCGTCGTTCCACGACGCGATGATGGTCGCCCGCGGCGGCGTGGCGGCGGGCCGCTACCAGGTCGCGCTGGTCGACCACGGCGCGCTCGCCGCGGACGGTACGGTGCCGCCCGAAGCGGTGGTCGCCCGGGTCGGGCTCAACGACGCCGGCGACGCGCTGATGCTGTCGATGAACGACGCGTACGATCGCACGCTGCGCGTGATGTACCCGCGCGGGTTCGATCCCGCCAAGCCGCTGATCCGCAGCGAGGATGGCCGGCGCGTCGACGTGATCAACGCGCCGCCCGGCATGGACGAAACGCAATGGGGCGCGTATCCGCGCCGCGAAGCCGACCTCGCAATCTATTCGAACCATCCGGACCAGCCCGAGAACCGGCTGCCGGCGGGCGAGCGGCCATTGATGCCGGTGCCGCCCGGCTACTTCGCGGTGTACGCGCATGCGTGGTCCGAAGCGTTCGCGAGTGCGACCGGCAAGCCGATGAGCGCGGAAGACCTGGCCGAGCTGGTGCGCCAGAGCGGCTGGGACGGTAAATCGCCGGTGATCCTCTATGCATGCGGCGCGGGTACGCGGGTGAGCCCGCTCGCGCAACTGCTCGCGAACGTGCTGGGGGTGGACGTGTACGGCGCAAGCGGCTTCGTCGCGTGGCGCTCGCCGCGATATCGCAGCGACGGCAGCCCGGACTCCGGCTATACGACCGGCATCGTGGTGGAGCCCGGCGCCCCCAGTCTCGCGGGGAGGCCGGACCATTCGGTGCAGCATGCGCCGCGCACCTACCGCTTCTCGCCGGCGCTGGCGGTCATCGACCAGGGCGCGCACGCGGTCGACTGGAGCACCGTGGCGCCGCGCCCGGTGTCGAATCGCTGGGGCGGCAGCGGCGCGTCGGGCGACGCGCGCGTGCCGCTCGGCGTCTACGTCTGGCGCGTGCTGACGAATCGCGGCGGCGCGGTCATCAATCCGCGCAGCCGCCGCCCGGCGAGCGCGCTCGAGATGACCCACGCGCTGGAGGAACTGGCGTGGAAGGGCTATACGCCGGGCACGCCGATCGCGCTGGAGGGGCCGCACAGCGGCGCCGATCCCGAATTGCTGCAGGAATTCGCGGACCTGATCCAGGCGCCGGTGTTCGGCCGGCTCGGCGACGACGACGCGGCCGGCTGGCGGCGCGCGATCCCCGATCCGGGCCGCCGGCTCGCGCGCTTCCAGATCGAACCCGACGTGAACGGCAAGTTCTCGCCGGGCCGCGCGCAGCCGGTTCGCGTCAATCCGCTGGAATTGCGGCCGGTGCCGGGCTCGAATGTCGTGAACCTGCTGGGCCACGCGACCGCGCGGCAGTTCCTGAAGGTGTCGGGCTTCGACATCGCCGAATCGCATGGCACGAAGCCGCGCGACGTGCGCTGGGACAGCGCGATCGCCATCACGAAAGACGGCAACACGATGTCGCCCAGGGAATTCGCGCGCAGCCTGCTCGAGGATCCGGCCTACACGGAAGGTAACGGCGTGCTGCTGACCGGCTGCTATCTCGGCTCCGGCGGCTACCCGTTCGCGCAGGAGCTCGCGTATGAACTTCAGGTGCCCGTGATCGCGTCGATCGCGTCCAATTCGATACGCGGCACCGGCGCGCTGGAACTGCACCCGAACAGCGACGACATCGTCGTGCCGGCACACGATCCGGATGTGTCGACGCGGCTCTACCTGCATATCCCGGAGGCGCCCGACGCGAACGAACCGCCGCTGGTGTTCGCCCGGCGCGGCGAACCCGTGCAAGGCGCGGTGGCGCACGGGTACGACGGCGCGCCGGTCGAACCGGTGCGCCCGATCGACGCGCAGATCGATCCGGACGCCGACAGCGGGCGGCGCGGCAACACCGGCACGCCGGGCGATGCCGCGCGGCCGGGTGCGACGGCACATGGGCCGGCCCAGCCGCAGCCCCGCGCGCATCCGCGTCTCGCGCCGGAGCCGGACGCGGGCGAGCCGCCCGTCGACGAGCCGGTTCCGGTCGTCGACGTGGCGCCGGGGCAGATCTTCACGGCGGACGAGTGGGCCGCGCGCACCGAGCAGGCCGCCGAGGCCGAAGCCGACGACGGCCTGTCGGGGATTCCGCAGAAGACGTACCGGAACAACAGCCGCGTCTATACGGACCGCACGATCGCCAACGACGGCGTGATGACGACGACGATTCGCGGCGAGTCGGTACTGCAACCGGGCTTCGACGACGTGACCGGCGTCGACGCGACGCAGCACCCCGAATTCCTGCGTCCGGCCGACACGCTTTTGATGCCGGCCGGCGACCCGCTGCATCCGGTCGGCGCGCGCGGGCTGATGTCGCCGCCGGGCCATCACGTCGTGTTCGGACACGGCATGTCGGCCGATGCGATGCTCGGCCCGGAAGGCCGGCCGGTGACGCCGGACGAGGTGGCCGAGCGTGTCGCGCCGCAGCTCGAGGCAGGGCAGGACGTGACGCTGTATTCCTGTTTCGGCGGGTCGGACAAGCACGATCCGTTGCGCGTCGCGCCGGGCCAGGTGCGGGCCGCGAGCGGGACGTTCGCGGCCGCGCTCGCGCAGCGGCTGTCCGAACTCACCGGGCGGCCGACGTCGGTCTGGGCGCCGCAGGACATCCTGCTCGTCAAGCCGGACGGCTCGGCCACCGTGCGCGTGACGCGCCGGACCGGCGAGGTCGACAGCGACCGCCTGCCGATGCAGCGCTTCGTCGGCGACCCCGCGCGGGCGGGCCGCCCGGCACTGCCCGCCGGACCGGACGCGGAGCCGGCACCGAGCGCCGCGCATACGGCGCCGCCGCCACGGGCCGAGCGGCCGGCGCGTCCGACGGTGCCGCGCGTGCCCGATCCGACGTTCGCCGATCCCGGCTACGACTTCACGCCGATTCCGGACGGCACGTTCGAATCGGTCACGCTCGACCATCCGTTCCGCAGCGCGCTGGCCGACCGGCCGGGCGTGATCGGCGATGCCGCGCGCGTGACGCAGGCCGGCGGCACCGTGAGCCAGCACTGGCCGAGCTATTTCCTCGACGGACCCGAGCCGACCCGTGTGATCGACGACGTGATGCAGGCGTTCGACGCGGCCGGCCTGACGAACCTGCGCGTCGAATTCGTGACGGGCGACGGCAGCATCGTGCTCGGCAGCGGCACCGATTTCGGCGCGCTCGATCCCGAGGCGGGCTGGTTCCGGTTCAGCGGCACGGTGCCGGACGCCGCGGCGTCGGCAGCGCACGCGACGGGCCGCACGGCCGCCGAAACGCGGCGCGCGTTGCCGGACGGCGTGACGACGGTCGCGCACGACGATCTCGGGCAGGCGCTCGATGCGGCGCAAGCCGGGCCGCGCAATCACGCGTACGTGCCGGCCGATGCGCTGCCGGACGACGCCGCGTTCGCGCAGGGCGACCTGACGCCGGCGGAACGCGTCGCGGCCAGCGCCACCGCGCACCTGGCCGCGGTCGAGGCCGCCGCGCCGACCGACGTCGTGCTGCTGTCGGCACTCGGCCACGATCCGGCAAGTGCGCTGCGCATCACCACGCCCGACGGCGGTTCGCTGTTCAAGCCGGCCGGCGTCGACATGTACGTCGTGCGCACCCGCGACGCGGCGACGGGCGACGTGTCGTACCGGCTCGTCGGCGTCGATCGTTCCGGCTTGCCGGAAGGCTATGCGGCCGTGCATGCCGGCGGAACGCGCGCGCTCGGCGCGGTCGACGGCAACCCGACCTGGCCGAGGTTCGGCCACGCGGGGCCGGCCGGCCGTCTGGCGAGCCCGGCCGGCGACCCGGCAAGCAACAACCCGTCCGCCGCGGCGACGCCGGCCACCGTTTCCGGTCATTCAGCCGCCCCGGCCGCGCCGCAGGGGGCCGCAGCGGTCGAGGCGGCAAATCAGGCGCGCGCCGCCGACTGGCTCGACACCCTCGGCCGCCGCACGCTCAAGCGTGTCGACGGCCGGCATGCGCCCACGCTGGACGGACTCGCCCGGCAGCTCGGCCCCAACGCGCATGTGCTGGTCACCGCGCATCACACGCCGCCCGACGGCGCCGCGGCCTATACGCCGCCGGCCTTCGTCGCGGTGCTCGAGACCGACGCGAACGGCGCGCTCGGCCCGGTGCGGATGCTGAACGGCAAGCGCGTGCCGCCCGCGCTCACCAAGGCGCTGGAAAATGCCGACAGCGGCGGACGACGCGCACGCGGCAAGTTCGATTTCCATGTGTCGCCGGTCGCGCACGACGAACTGGTGGCGTTCGGCGGCCCGTCGAAGATCGAGACGCCGGACGGCAAGACGTCGTGGGACGTGACGGGCTCGGGCCATGCGATCGAGACGACGCTCGCGGGCGACGTGTCGAAGCTGCAGGACGCGCCGGTCTTCAAGCGGCCGCGCCAGGCCGTGCGTGCGGTTTCCGGCGCGCAGCGCTGGATTCACGTGGTCGACGACGAGACGGGCAAGGTGCTCGGCCATGCGGAACGCAACACGAATCACGAGTGGAAATATTTCGAAAAGGCGTCGGTCGGCGATACGGAGATTCCCGAGCAGGATCTGCGCACGGTGTTCCGGCGCCGCCGCCGCGGCGGCATTCCGGTCGGCCGGTCGCCGCGCCGCGGGATCCGCTTCGTCGTCAGCGACGTGGCGCCGGCCACCGTCGACCGCATCGGCGGGTTCCGGCCGGCGAAGGCGGCCCCGGCCGTCGAGAAGAAACCGATCCGCTCGGCCGGCGACCTGTTCCAGTCGATCGTGCCGGTGCGCCGGCCGCTGGCGCGCGCGGAGCAGGGCGACGACGCGAACGCCGCGCCGCTGGCGCCGGTCGATCCGCATCTGGTGCCGTCGGACCAGTCCGCGCTCAACGCGGTCGACTTCAGCGGCAACAGCGTGTCGCACCTGCTGACCGCGATCCGCAACGGCGCGCTGGACGGCGGCCGCCATGTGATCTACGTGTTCAGGACGGACGGCGCGGTGGCCGAAGCGCTCGGCGATCCGCTCGGCGTGATCGCCGAGCGCGACGGCGAAATGCGCTGGTTCGACAAGATCCCGCAGGTCAACAACAAGAATCATCCGGGCGTGCCGCTCGACGCCATGCCGATCGGCAACGATCGCTTCGGCACGGACGTGCATTTTCTGCTCACGCAACTGTCGCCGCGCGATTTCCTGAACAGCGCGCGGCCGACGCGCGTCGCCGCGCTCGAAGCGCGCGCGAAGGCGCTGCACGATCAATGGAAGGCGGCGGAAGCGCGCGGCCTGCACTCGGCGCCGTTCCGCGCGCTCGCGGCGCGCACGCGGCACGGCTACAACGAGGTGCTCGCGGACTTGCGGCGCCTGGGGAGCAAGGGCACCGCGCCCGAGCCGCTGTCGATCGAGCCGTACCAGCCGGGGCTGTCGTCGGCGACCTCCGTCGAGTTCAGCCTGCGCCACGGCGCGGCGAAGCCCGAGCAGTATTTCGCGACGCACCAGCAGATCGAGGCATACAACAAGCAGGCGCAGCGGCCCGGCGACGTGAACCTCGTGCTGAAGGGCGAGCCGCAGGCCGTGATGGTCGACGTCGGCATGTGGCGCACGCTGCTCAACAAGCTGTACGTCGCGCGCGACGTGTCGACGTCCGCATCGCGGTTCCTGCCGGTGCCGGGCAAGCTGCGCGCGCGGACGCGCAACCTGGGCGCGGCGACCGTCGCCGACAAGCGGATCCGGCAGATCTTCACGCGCTCGAGCGAAGCGTTGCAGGATCGCATGGTGCCGATGGCGCGCTCGTTCTCGCTGAGCGACGATCCGGCGTTGATGGGCGCGCTGGTCGAGCGGTATGGCGGCGTGATGCCGGTCGCCACGCTCGTGATCGATCCGCATTCGCTCGCGGCGGTGCTCGGCAAGGCGCACGATCCGGATTTCCTGCGCGCGGTACGCGCGCTCGGCGACCAGAAGCACGCCGTGTTCGACGGCGAGAACGGGATGATCCATCCGGCGCCGGGCTCCGACGGGAAGGCGCTCGCGCTCGACGATCTCGCGCATCTGCATCGCTGGCTCGACGAGGCCGCACGCACCGGTTTCGCGATCCGGCTCGAGACGGCGCCGTCGCGCGCGCTCGTGTCCGGCGCCGACTACCGGTTCCAGTCGGGCACCAACGACACGTATCACGATTACGTGCGTGTGATGACCGCCCTCGAACGCTGGTCGAACGCGCATCCCGACACGAAGGCGCCGAACGTGATGATCACGTTCCACGGCTGGGACGCGGTGCCGGAATCGGTGCCGGGCGGCGGACACGAGAAGCTGCTGCGCGCGGTGCTCGAGCGCAAGGGGCTCGAATGGGTGCACATGGGGCTGTCGTACGGCACCCACGGCGCGGACTTCATCGGCAACCAGGATCTCACCGGCGCGCTCGCGAAGCTGATCGTGGAGAACCGCAACCGGCCCGAGATCATCGACCGCCTGCATGGCGCCGATGCGCTCACGCGCGTGTTCGAGCGGGTCGACCGGCAGACGCTGGCGAACCAGCATCAGCTGCTGTTCGCGGAAGTCGAGCGGCTCGGCGCCGCGGACGGCATGACGCCCGCGGACATCGCCGCGCTGCGCCAGAAGCTCTACGAAGGCAACACGACCGTCTGGCTGAACCAGGCGCGCAAGGCGACGATCGAGCATGCGATGCCGCTGTGGGATGCCGACGGCAACCCGCCGCGCACCGGGACGGACGAGGGCGCACGCAGGTTCGGCGGCCGCTGGCTGGCCGACTACGGCGCCGGCGTGCCCGACCGGGTGACCACCGGCAAGCGGCCGGCCGCCGCCGACCCGCTCGACCACTGGCGCGCGGTCGTGCACGATCCGGCGCTGATCAACGACGGCACCAAGCCGATCGGCACGAGCCGCTGGGAAGCGGCGCAGCTCGCGAAGGTCGACATTCCCGACGCGAAGCGCGCGCAGGCGGAACTGCATGCGCTGCGGGTGCACGACGAACCGATCGGCGAGAACACGCCGCCGCCGTCGTCCAGGCGAATCGCCGGCGACATCGCGGCGGCCACCGTGACCGGCGGCGCCGGCGCGGGCGTGCTCGTCGCGGTCGGCCGGGAGTCGGTGCGCACCGCGACGAACTCGCTGTATGCGGGCCTGCGGGTCGGGCGCGTGTTCCAGGCGCTGCATCACGGCGCGGTCGCCAGCCTGAAGAACGGCGATCCGCGCGTGTTCGATCGCGTCGTCGACCGGCTCGTGCGCGGGCTGCAGGCACAACTGAAGGCGAACGGCTTCGACGTGGACGCGCGCGGCGCGCAGCTGGAGCAGATCGCGCACGAAGGCAAGGCGATGGCCGCTCAGCTGCGCGCGCTGAACGACGACGGGATGCTGTCGTTCGACGATACCGTCGCGCATACGAAGGCGATCGCCGCCGACATGCTCGCGCAGATGCAGGGCGTGGTCGGCGGGACGTCGCTGAAACTGCTGCATCACGGCAGCCCGCGCCATTCGGTCGGCCGCGTCGGTCGCGTGCTGGCGCTCGGCGGCTACGGCGGCTCGATCACGATGAATGCGTTCAGGGCGATCACGCACGGCGACCTGCTGGCCGGCGGACAGGCGATCGGCGGCGCGTTCAGCGCCGTCTATACCGGCATCGTTTACAAGGGCAGCCTGCGCGGCGTGAATGCCGAGAACCGCAGCCAGCTGGCGCGGATCGCGAGCGCGACCGGTGACTACCTGACCTCGGCGGTCGGCATCGCAACTGGCGTGCATACCGCGCTGACCGTGGATCCGGTGACCGGCACGCTGACCGCGATGTCCGGCGCGCTGCTCGGCGCCGGGCGGCTGCATTCGCATTTCCCGAACGCGACGCCGTGGATGGAGCGCTTGCCGACCGGCATCGCGCTGGCGCCCGTGGCGATCTTCGGGATCATGCAGGGGATCAGCCTGTACACGTCGGCAACCGCGTCGGACGATCAGCACAAGGCGCCGGGTTCGTCGCCGAAACCGTCGGGTTCGAGTGCCGGGGCGCCGACGCCGGGCGCGTCGTTTGCGCCGTCGCCCGGCACGACGAGCGCACCGGTGCAGCCGAATGCGTCTGCAACGCCGTCGGGATCGGCGACGGCATCGGCGTCGGCGAGCGCGCAGCCGTCGGGTACGTCATCGCAACCGGCGCAGCCTTCGACGGGTGCACCGAGCCCCGCGCCCACGCCGCTGACGGTGACCGTGGCGGCCGGCGATTCGTTGTGGACGATCGCGCAAAGTCACGAAGGATCGTTGCTTGCCGCGGTACACGTGCCGGCCGACGAGCAGCAGCGGATGTCGGACGGTCAGCGGATCGACGTCGCGCTCAACGAGATCCTGCAACTGAACCGGAACCTGGCGAGCAAGCCGGGCGAGATCGATCCGGGGCAGCAGGTCGTGGTCGGGTGACGGGGGCGGCGCGCGGAACGTGTGCGGGGCGGATGCAAGCGACGCGTCGCGCTTGACGACGAGCGACGGGCGGGCGCGCCATGACGCGCATGCATGCGTCGTCGTCGCCGGCCCGTGCGTCAGCGCAGCATTGCCTCCGCGCCGACATCGTCGGACCGCGGCAGCACGGTCAGGCCGTCGCGCAGCGCATACGCGATCACTTCGGCGACGTTGTGCAGCGCCAGTTTCGACATCAGGTTCTGTCGATGCTTGCGTACCGTGAGCACGCTGAGATTCAGCCTGATGGCGATGTCCTTGCTCGAGTGTCCGTTGGCGATCAGCACGAGGATTTCCTTCTCCCGGGCCGTCACCGGCGGCACGGCGGCGGCGCCGGTGTGCTCGAGGACATGGGCGAGCGAGTCGCTGACGTAGCGGATGCCCGACAGCACCAGCGCGACGGCACGCAGCAGCTCGTCGCCGTCTTCGTGCTTGAGCATGTAGCCGTCGACGCCGATCGCCATGGCCGCCCGGACCGTGGCCGGGTTCTGATTGCCCGTGACGACCAGGATCCTGGTCTGCGGCGATTGCGCCTTGACTTGCTTCGCCAGTTCGATGCCGGGGAAGCCGGGTAGGTCGAGATCGAGCAACAGCAAATCGGCCTGCGTATCGCACACCAGCCGACCGACCATCCGGCCGTCGCCGGTCTCCCCCACGACGGTCCAGTTCGCTCGCGTCTTCAGCAGCAACTTCAGCCCGTCGCGAATGATGGCGTGATCTTCGGCAAGCACGATTTTTTTCATTTTTCTTTCGCCTTCTCCCGGGGCACCCGGAAGCTCGTTCCTTTGCGACAATACGATGCAACCCCGTTGCGACGTGTCATGCGGCGGGCGAGATCGACGCCCGCTCCGTTCAACGCCGGATCCGCTACGCGATTTTGAAATGGCAAACAGGATAGCGCAAGAATACCGTGCCGACGTGCAGCTGGAACTGGTCAATACGCTGTACCGACAGTCTCCGCCGATCCTGTTCGGCAACATCGCCGTCGTCAGCCTGACCACCTTTCTGTTGTGGCACGAGGTGTCGCGGCATGCGCTGCTCGCGTGGGCCGCGGCGATCTGCGTGCTGACCGCAATCCGTACCGTCATGGTCTGGCGGGATCGCCGCGCGGGCGAACATCCTGCCGGGACGGCCACGCGCCGCGCGCGGAAATACATGGTGTTCGCGGGCGTGTCCGGCTGCCTGTGGGGCGCCATGGGCGTGCTGTTCTTTTCGCCGGACAACACGATCGTGACCGCGCTGATCTGCATCGTGCTGGCCGGCATGACCGGCGGCTCGGTGGCGTCGCTCTCGTCGTGGTGGCCGACCTACGTGGCTTATGCGTTGCCGACGGTGCTGCCGTTCGCGATCCGCTCGTTCGCGTACGGCAGCGCGCTGTTTTCGGTGCTGGGCTTCCTGTCGCTGTTCCTGCTCGCGGTCAATCTCGCCTTCAGCCGGACGCTGCAGCGTACCGTGCGCGATGCCGTGTCGCTGCGCTTCGAGAACGTCGACCTGATCCGGCAACTGACGCAGGAGAAGGAGCGCGCCGAACTCGCCAATCGAAGCAAATCGCAATTCCTGGCCGCCGCCAGCCACGACCTGCGTCAGCCGACGCATGCGCTCGGCCTCTACATCGCGACGCTGCGGGCGATGGCGCGCGCGCCGAGTGTCGACGGAACCGCGCTCGACGACATCGCCGAACGGCTCCGCACCGCGTTGAAAGGCATGTCGCAATTGCTGAACGTGTTGCTGGACATATCCCGGCTCGACGCGGGCGTGATCGATGTCGAGCCGCGCCGCTTCGCGCTGCAGCAGGCGCTCGACGCGCTGGACAGCCAGTTTCGTCAGGCCGCGCTGGCCAAGGGGTTGACGCTCAGGATCCGGCCGACCGCGATCTGGCTGGAAACCGATGCGGTGCTGCTGCACACGATCCTGTCGAACCTGCTGTCGAATGCCGTGCGCTATACGCAGCGCGGCGGCATCCTGCTGGCCTGCCGGCGTCGCGGCACCGACGTCGAGATCCAGGTCTTCGATACCGGCATCGGCATCGCGGGCGATCAACTGCCGCACATCTTTCGGGAGTTCTACCAGATCGGCAACGCGGCGCGGGACCGCGAGCAGGGGCTGGGCCTCGGGCTCGCCATCGTGCAGCGCACGGCGGCGCTGATCAATGCGAGCGTGCAGGTGCGTTCGACCGCGGGCCGCGGCTCGCTGTTCTCGGTGCGGCTGGCCATGGCCGACCATGCCCCGTCGCGCGCCACCGGCGCGCACCCGCCGGGCGAGCGTGCGGACCCCGGGCGCAGGCAGGCGCGCAAGACCATCCTCGTCGTCGACGACGATCGCGACGTGCTGGCCGGCATGCAGACGCTGCTTCAGACCTGGGGGCATACCGTGATCGCCGCGCCATCGCTGGAGCGTGCGATCGAGCTTGCCGCGCCGCGGAGCGCCGAACTGGACATGATCGTGACGGACTTCAGGCTGGCGGGGCACGTGACCGGCGCCGATGTCGTCCACCGGGTGTTCCGCGTCATCGAACGCGAGATTCCGGCCATCATCATTACCGGCGATACGTCGCCCGAGGGCATCCATGCCGCTTCGTCGAGCGGCTTCAGCGTGATGCACAAGCCGCTCGACCCGCAGGAAATGCAGACCTTGATCGACGCGTCGGCGTGACGGCGCTGCGATTTCATCGCACCGCGCCCGCTCGGCACCCGCACGCGAATGCGACGCGTTCGCGACGGCGGCCGGCGCGGCCGGTGCAGCGGCGACGGCACTACTGCATCTGCGGTATTTCCCAAACGAAACGGGTGCAGTACCTTCGCACCTGCTGGCAATCGTAAAAGAACAGTCGCGCGGGGTAGCGAAGAAGGCAGGACAGCCGGGGAGACCAACCCACGGTTCGGGCCGCACGTCCGATCGAATCGGCACGGCGCCGGCACGGCCTGATGCCGCGGAACAGGATCGGTCGCAGTGCGGCCGACCCTGTTCCAGGCGTCGTCCTTTCTGAAAGCAACGCGACAGGGTGCCGTGCCTGCACCCTGAATCGCGCTCGCCTTGCGCATGAGCCGACCGGCCTCTCGCGGTCGAATCCTTGAACGGTCATGGCGCGGCCTCGCCGCCCGCCTGCCTGGAGCGCAACGGTGATGGACAATCTGCCCAATATCATGGTGGCCGCGTTCCCGGCCTTCGCGGTGCTGATCGCCGTGGAAATCGCACTCGCGGCGGTGCTCGGCCGGTCGCTGTACCGGACCCGCGACACGCTGGCGAACCTCGCGCTCGCGGCCGGCGCATTCGTCGCCAGCGCGCTGACCGGCGGGCTGGTGCTCGCGGTGCTGAGCTGGGTGTACGCGCACCGGCTCTTCACGATCCCGACAAACGTCTGGTGGGCGTGGGTGATGTGCTTCTTCGCCGACGATTTCAGCTACTACTGGTTCCACCGCCTGAGTCACGAGGTGCGCTGGTTCTGGGCGTCGCATTCGGTCCACCATTCGTCGGAACAATACAACCTGTCGGTATCGCTGCGCCAGACGTGGACGGGCACGATCACCGGATCGTTCCTGTTCTGGGCGTGGATGCCGTGGGTCGGGTTCCATCCGAAGATGATCCTGTTCATGCAGTCGGTGAGCCTGATCTACCAGTTCTGGATCCACACCGAAGCGATCGGCAAGATGCCGCGCTGGTTCGAGGCGCTGCTGAACACGCCGTCGCAGCATCGCGTCCATCACGGCAGCGATTTCGACTATCTCGATACCAACTATGCCGGCACCACGATGATCTGGGATCGGCTGTTCCGCTCGTACACGCCCGAGCGATTCACGCCGCACTACGGGCTGACGTCGAGCATCGGCACCGACAATCCGTTCAGGATCGCGTTCTACGAGTGGCGCAATATCGCGCGCGACCTCGCGAAGGCGGACAGCCTGCACACCGCGATCCAGTATCTGATCCGGCCGCCCGGCTGGAGTCCCGACGGCAGTTCCCTGACGACGCGCGATGCGCGGCGTGCCGCACAGCAGGTTTCCTGAGAAGGCGATATGGCTCACACACGCGATCCACACGACCGGCGCCACGATGCGGCGCCATCCCGCGCCGGCCGCCGGCAATTCCTCGAATACGCGGGCGCGGGGTTGTTGTCCGCGATGCTGCCCGGGTGCGGCGGCGCGGACACGATTCAGCGGTCGACCTACGACGCGACCATCGCGGCGGGGCGGCAAACGATCCAGGCCGCGCTCGATGCCCATCCGCGGAACCTCGCGGGCATCTCGGTCGCGTTGCTCAAGGGCAATCAGGTCGTGTGGGCGCAGGCGTTCGGGAATGCGTCGATCGACCCGGCGGTCGCCGCCACGCCGACGACGCGCTACAACATCGGTTCGGTATCCAAAGTGATCGCGGCGCTGGCCGGCGTGATCCTGCAGGATCGCGGGCTGATCGACCTCGACGCGCCGATCGTCCGGTACGTGCCGTCGTTCACCATGCTGTCGCCGCAGTATGCGCAGATCACGTCGCGTCATCTGCTGTCGCATTCGTCCGGGCTGCCCGGCCAGAACGTCGACGACATGTTCTCGTATGCGCCGATTCCGGGCTATGCGGCGACCGCGCAAAAGGTGCTAGCCAACGAACACCTGAATCATCCGCCGGGCCAGTTCGCGGTGTACTGCAACGACGGTTTCACGATCTTCGAACTGGTGGTCGCGGCAGTCACCGGGCTGAGCTTCGCCGATTTCGTTCAGCGCGAGATCCTCGCGCCGCTGAACATGACGAATTCCGGCTTCCTGACCAGCGTGCCGACGAGCGGCCAGTTCGCGCTGGCGTACGCGAACGGCATCCAGTACGGGCAGGAATTCGCGAATCCGTACGCCACCGGCGGCCTGTCGACGACGCCGCTCGACATGATGAACCTCGCGCAACTGTTCATCGGCAACGGCGTGTTCCAGGGGCGGCGCATCGCGTCGGCGGCCGGAATTGCCGACATGCTGACGGACCAGACCGACCGGTGGCAGATCAAGTCGACCCGGCTCGGTTACTCGTATGCCTATGGTCTCGGCTGGGACGACGTCGACGATCCGGTCCTGCGCGTGGCCGGCGCCGCCGGCGCGTACAAGAGCGGCGGCACGCAGTTCTTTTCAAGCCATTTCTACGTGCTGCCGGCGGCGCAAATGGCGCTGATGATCACCGGCAGCACCGGCTATGACGCGGCCGGCATCGCGCCCGCGATCCTGCTGCAGGCGTTGCAGGAAGACGGCAGCATCGCCGGTGCGCCCGCGAAGGTGAATGTCGCTGCACCGCCGGCGGCCGCGTCGCCGGACGTTTCCGCCGTCGGCGGCGTCTACGGCAACGAATCGGCGCCGATGCAGGTCGTCGTGAACGCGGACGGCAGCCTGGCGTTGACGCAATGGAACGGCACGGCGTGGATGGACGCCGGCCCGAGCAGCGCGCCGTACGTGTATCGCAGCGACGGCTGGTGGTGGAGCGACGGCGATACCGTGTCGTACCGGTTCGATATCCTGCCCGGCACGGACGACGCGGGCAACGCGGTGAGCAATCGGTATCTGACCAAGCGTGTCGTCGACGGCTCGGGCTATGTGTTCCGCGTCACGCCGTATGCACAGCAATTGCAGGCATTGCCGGCGCTCGGCGCCGCCTGGCAGGCACGTGTGAACACGTCGTGGAACGTGATCAACGAATCGGCGCAGTCGGTGTTCTCGGGCGGCAAGCTGCGGGTGTCGCTCGGCAGCCTCGACGCGTTGCCGGGCTATGTCCTGTTCGCCTACAGCACCAGCGGCGGCGCCCACTTCAACTACCAGTTGTTGAAGCCGCTGGCCGACGACCGCTGCGGGATGACGGTGCAGATACCGGTGATGCCCGGCCGCGATCTGTTCGAAATCAGCATGACGAACGTGAGCAATGTCGAGACGATGGCGGCTTCCGGATGGCTGTGCCAGCGCGCGTGAGGGCCGGCGGGAAGGGCGCGAGGCGCGACGATCGGCGGCATGACCGACGCGCCGGCAAGCCGGCTCCGGTGTTAAGGCCGGAACGTGTGCCTTCGTGACCTTGTGCCGCATGACGATCGACAGGCAGTCAACCTCGAGGGCAAGCTCGAGCGGTCACGGCCTCGCTCGCAACGTCACATCGGCATTCGGCGTCGCGCCCACCTTTTCGAGTGCCGCAACCGCGGCGTCGTTGCCTTGCAGGATGGCGTTCTGCAGTGCAGTGCGGCCGAGCGCATCGACGTGATCCGGGTTCGCGCCACGGGCGACGAGCAACGGCAACCTGCAGGTGCGGTTCAACCGCGGCGTGATCCAGTATCGGCAGGGCACCGGCGCCTGGACCGACGCGTAGGCGGCCCGCCCGGGTGAAGCCGGCGCGGGACACGCGAGCGTGCGCCGGCGCAGTTGTCATGGCCGAGTCGATCAGCGTCATGCTGCCGCTTGTTTCAGCCGCGACGGCCGCTCGGCGGTTGAAAGGGGCTAAAGGAATCGAACAAGATCCCGAGTTGTCCGGTACTAGGTGTCTTCCCTGAACGGGATTGCCATGGCCGCTCACCGCGGCTGCCGCAGAGCCGGCGATGACGGCGTACGGCCTTGACCCGCAAGGCTTCCGGGCGGAATGGACGCATCCGGCAGCCCGATGGACCCATGCCTGAACGTAATGACTTTGAGCAATTTTGGCAATTTTCAAACAATGCATCGAATCCCATACTGCGGCTCATCCAATCACCGCCAGCCTGAGTGGCGAACCGCAGAGGACTCGAGATGCAACGAAACACAAGTGGGCAGCCGACCGTTCGCGATGCCGTCGTGGACTTGATGCGGCGCCTCGGAATGACGTCGGTGTTTGCCAATCCCGGCTCGACCGAGCTGCCCATGTTCCGCGACTTCCCGGAGGACTTCCGGTACGTGCTGGGATTGCAGGAAGCCGTCGTCGTCGGTATGGCGGATGGATATGCCCAGGCCACCGGCAATGCCGCTCTGGTCAATCTGCATTCGGCGGCCGGTGTCGGCAACGCGATGGGCAACATATTCACGGCTTTCAGGAACCGGACGCCGCTGATCATTACTGCCGGCCAGCAGGCCCGTTCAATTCTGCCGTTCGATCCGTTTCTGTCGGCATCGCAAGCAACCGAGTTGCCGCGGCCCTATGTGAAGTGGAGCATCGAACCGGCTCGTGCCGCGGATGTTCCGCTTGCGCTCGCCCGTGCTTATCACGTGGCGATGCAGGAGCCGCGTGGCCCGGTGTTCGTTTCCATTCCGGTCGACGACTGGGATCAGCCGGCCGACCTCGTCGAGGCGACACGGGTCAGCACCCGGTTCCGCCCCGATCCGGCATCGATCGCGGAGATCGGTGACGCGCTGGACAACTGCAAACGGCCGGCCATCGTCGTCGGCGCGGAACTCGATCGCGCCGACGCCTGGAGCGAGGCCATCCAGCTCGCCGAGCGCCACAATGCGCGGGTTTATGTCGCGCCGATGTCGTCACGCTGCAGCTTCCCTGAAGATCACCGACTTTTCGCCGGATTCCTTCCGGCGATGCGCGAAAAAATCGTTCGGATACTGGATGGGCATGACCTGATCTTCGTCGTCGGGGCGCCGGCTTTTGCGTATCACGTCGAAGGCAGTGGGCCACATGTGCCTGATGGCGCGGCGTTGTACCAGTTGATCGACGATCCGGCTACCGCGGCGTGGACCCCGGTCGGCACGTCGGTGGTGGCGAACGTTCGCCTGGGGCTGGCGGACCTGCTCGCCCGTCCGGCGCCGCGCGGCCGGCCGCTGCCGGCGCCTCGCGAGGTCGTCGAGCGAGCCGAGCCCACGGCGGTCATGTCGGTCGCGTATGCGTTGCAGACGCTCTCCGAGGTGCGCGACGCAGCGGATATCGTGGTCGAGGAGGCGCCAAGTTCGCGGCCCGTCATGCAGCGTTATCTGCCGTTCACGCGCAGTCAGACGTTTTACACGATGGCAAGCGGCGGTCTGGGCTACGGCATGCCCGCCGCGGTGGGCGTGGCGTTGGGCAAACCCGGCCGCCGCGTGATCGGCCTCATCGGTGACGGCTCGACGATGTATTCGCCCCAGGCGATCTATAGCGCGGTCCAACTCGATCTCCCGATCACCTTTGTCATCCTGAATAACGCCCGCTACGCCGCCTTGCAGGAATTTGCGCCCGTCTTTGGCTTCTCCGCGTCGGATCCGGTACAGGGCACCGACCTCGCGGGGCTGGATTTCGTTTCTCTGGCCAACAGCATGGGTTGCGAAGGGGTGCGAGTGAGCGACGCGCCGTCGCTGAAGTCCGCGCTGGAAGACGCATTGTCTTCGGGCAAAACGCGCCTTGTAGAAATTGTCGTGGCCTGACCGCGAGTCGGTGGTTCGACAGGCTGGCTTTTCAAACATATTCCAGGAGACGGCAATGAATCAGGTATCGATGTTGATCAACGGCGAGCGCACGATGGCGCGCGATGGGGCGACATTCGAGCGCCGTAATCCGCTCGATGGCACGGTTGCATCGACCGCACCCGCCGCGACCGTCGCCGATGCACAGGCCGCGGTGCACGCTGCCGCCGCCGCGTTTCCCGCTTGGTCGGCGATGGGGCCCGGCGAGCGACGCGCATTGCTGAATCGAGCCGCAGATGCGCTCGAAGAAAAGCGCGACGCTTTCGCGCTGGCAATGGCAACCGAAACGGGCGCGTCCCGCCTGTGGGCCGATTTCAACGTCAAGCTCGCGGCCGACGGGTTGCGCGAAGCTGCTGCGATGACCACGCAGATTTCGGGCGAAGTGATTCCGTCGGACGTGCCCGGCAATCTCGCGCTCGGGGTTCGGCAGGCCGCCGGCGTCGTGCTCGGGATTGCACCGTGGAACGCGCCCGTCATCCTCGGCGTGCGTGCCATCGCGCTGCCGCTGGCTTGCGGCAATACCGTCGTGCTCAAGGGTTCGGAAATTTGCCCCGCGACCCACGGCCTCATCATCGAGGCGTTGCAGGACGCCGGGCTGCCGCGCGGCGTCGTGAACTTCGTCACGAATGCGCCGGCGAATGCCGGCGCCATTGTCGAAGCGCTCATTGCCGAGCCCGCGGTCAGACGGGTGAACTTCACGGGCTCGACCCGCGTCGGCCGCATCATCGCCACCCAGTGCGCGAAGTATCTGAAGCCCTCGGTACTTGAGCTCGGCGGAAAGGCTCCGTTTCTTGTTCTTCACGATGCCGATATCGACGCTGCGGTTCAGGGCGCGGCATTCGGGGCGTTCGCAAATTCCGGTCAGATCTGCATGTCCACCGAACGCATCGTCGTCGACGCGAACATCGCCGACGAATTCGTCGCGCGCCTGGCCGAAAAGGCGAAGAGCCTGCCGCTTGGCGATCCGAGAAAGGGCCCGGCCGTACTCGGCTCCGTTGTAGACATGGCGACCGTCAGGAAGTGCAACGACCTGATCGACGACGCGCTGGCGAAAGGTGCGACGTTGGTCTGCGGAGGAAAATCCGAGACCACGCTCATGCCGGCCACGCTGCTCGATCACGTCACGGCCGACATGCATATCTACCGGGAGGAGTCGTTCGGGCCGGTCAAGGCGATCGTCCGCGTCGAGGGAGACGAAGCGGCCATCGCATGCGCGAACGACAACGAATATGGTCTGTCGGCGGCAGTCTTCAGCCGTGACGTCGCGCGTGCGTTGACGGTAGCGAAGCGTATCGAGTCCGGGCTTTGCCACGTCAATGGGCCGACGGTTCACGACGAGGCGCAAATGCCGTTTGGCGGGATGAAGTCCAGTGGTTTCGGGCACTTCGGCGGCAAGGCGGGAATCGCGGAATTTACCGATTTGCGCTGGATCACCGTGCAAACGACGCCTCGTCACTATCCGTTCTGATGGTTGCCACGGTCGGGGCGCGTCTTGTTCGCGACGGACGAGACGGGCCGCTGGATCGTGGGCGCGAACAAAACAACAGCCCTGTACCGGTGAGTAGCCTTCGCTCGTGGAACAACGAGCGATCGGCTTAAGGAGACTGCAATGCCTATTGTCAATTTTGAGTGGTCGCTCGATCGCACCCGGTTCGAGTCGGGCCATCACGTCGGAAAACGAATTACCCAGGCCGGCGATTCAGGCTTCACTGCTCTGGTCGGGGGTGCGGAATGAACGATCGTAATCCCGGTCTGCCGATCGTCGACATAGGCCGCACCCTTGATGACGGACCGTTCTCGGCGTTTCAGCGAATGGTCGTCTTTCTCGCCGCGTTCGCGATCGTGATGGATGGCTTCGATGGGCAACTCATCGGGTTCGCGATTCCCAGCTTGATCAAGGAATGGGGCATTACGCGCAACGCATTTGCGCCCGCCGTTGCTGCCGGCCTCGTAGGCATGGGTATCGGTAGCGCGTTCGCCGGCCTTTTCGCGGACAGGTTCGGTCGGCGCTGGGCCATTATTGGAAGCGTGCTGGTATTTGGCCTGGCGACGAGTTCGATTGCGCTATCGCCGGACGTCATGACCATTGCAATCCTGCGCTTCTTCGCGGGACTGGGTATCGGTGGTGCGCTGCCAAGCGCGACGACCATGACGGCGGAATTTACGCCGGCTCGCCGGCGGACGCTCGCAGTCACCGCAACCATCGTGTGCGTACCGCTGGGGGGCATGCTTGCCGGACTGTTCGCGAGCGTCGTGCTTCCTCACTATGGCTGGCGTGGGCTCTTTCTCATCGGCGGCACGCTTCCCGTGGCACTGGCGTTCCTGCTGTATCTCGCCATGCCGGAATCGCCCCGTTATCTTGTCCGCCATGACGAACGCTGGAACGAACTGCGTCACCTGCTGACCCGCATGTCCCGCTCGATTCAGCCGGACGCCGTGTTCGCCGATCAGAAGGAACAGAAAGCGGTACAGCGTCCGGGCTTTCGTGCTCTGTTCGCGGACGATCAAGGCCGTGACACGATTGCAATCTGGATCGCTTTCTTCATGAACCTGATCGCGGTCTACAGCGCATTCAGCTGGCTGCCGACGATGCTTGCAGGCGAGGGGCTCAGCCCTTCGGTGGCAGGTTCGGGCCTGACCGCCTACAACCTGGGGGGCGTCATCGGCGCACTGGGCTGCGCAGTGGCAATCGGCCGGTTCGGGTCACGCTGGCCTTTGCTCTTGTGCTGCCTGATGGCATCCGCGAGCGCGCTTTTCCTGCGCGGTATCGACGTCTCTGCCCACACGACGTTGCTCGTGTTCGGAATTGGTTTGCACGGCCTCTTCGTGAATGCGGTTCAGTCGACGATGTATGCCCTTTGCGCCTACGTCTACCCGACCGAGATACGCGCGACCGGGACCGCATCCGCGCTTGCATTCGGGCGGCTCGGAGCGATCCTCAGCGCGTTCGCCGGGGCATTCGTGATCACGCAGGGGGGAGCGTCCGCGTACCTGGGCATGCTTGGTGGGGCGATGTCGATGGTCTTTATCTGCCTGATGATCGTGCGTCGTCATGTTCCGCCCGTCAATCGCGGCTGACCTCAGGCTCCAGCTTGACAGAGGCGCGCGAACCCGGACTCCAGCGCGCCTCGTGTTCTTCGCATCACGATCTACTCTGTCAGTACGTCAATCATGACAACAGGATTTCCCGGCATTTTCTCCGTCAGCGACTATCGTGACGAAGCCAGACGGCGGCTGCCACGAATGGTGTTCGACTATCTGGAAGGCGCGGCGGACGATGAATCGGGACTGAGGCACAACCGTTCGGCGTTCGATAAATTGCAGTTGTTGCCGCGCCGGCTGTCGGATGTCAGCATACGAGAGCAGTCGGTGGAACTTTTAGGCCAGCGGATTCCATCACCGCTGGTGATCGCACCCACGGGCCTGAATAGCGCATTCTGGCCCAAGGGCGACCTCGCCCTTGCGCGTGCGGCGGCCAAGGCCGGTATTCCCTTTGCGCTATCGACGGCTTCCAACATGTCCATCGAAGAGGTGGCAAAAGGAGCCGACGGAGAACTGTGGTTTCAACTGTATGTGGTTCATCGCAACCTCGCGAAGAGCCTGGTCAATCGTGCCCGCGCGGCTCGCTATTCGACCTTGATCCTCACCACCGATGTAGCGGTCAACGGTTTTCGCCAACGCGATCTTCGCAACGGCTTTGCCATGCCGTTCAAGGCAAGTGCGCGCGCGGCCGTCGATGGACTGTCGCACCCGCGTTGGCTTTGGTCCTATCTGATGCACGGCATGCCGGAGTTGAGAAATTTCGCTACGGACGATGCATCGGACACGGCTTCCCAGGCAGCGATTCTTCGCAGACAGATGGATGCGAGCTTCAGTTGGGACGACCTGCGCCGTTTGCGGGACGAATGGCCTGGCAAACTCCTGGTCAAGGGCATCGTGACGGCCGACGATGCCGCACGGTGCGTCGAGCTCGGCGCGGACGGCGTGATCGTTTCGAACCACGGCGGCCGGCAGCTCGCCGACCTGCCCGCGACAGCCGATGTGCTGCCGGATATTGTCGAGCGCACCTCGGGAACGACTGTCATTCTCGACAGTGGGATACGGACAGGAGCTGACGTCGTCAAGGCGATCGCCTTGGGGGCACATGCCGTGATGCTCGGGCGCGCCACGTTATACGGGTTGGCAGCCAGAGGGGAAATCGGCGTGAGCGACGTCATCGAGATGATCAAACGGGAAACAGACCGGACGCTCGCCCTCATCGGTTGCCGCTCGGTCGGGGAGCTCGATCGCAGCTACATTTCGAAGCGAACGACAATAGCAATTGATGGTTTGTCGTTGCCTTGATAAATCAATCGGAATCCGTATTAAGTTTCTGCATTGCGGCGACGCCGGCACGCGACGTCGCCGCGCGGCCACGCCTGACCCTGCCCGCGGCCGACGCCGAATGCTGTCCGAACGTCTACAGGTACCGGTCGAGTGTCTTCAGGATGCCCGTCTCGAAGGTTTCCGTCGGCTTCCATCTCAGCGGAAACAGCTCGAAGCCGGCACGCAGCGCGCTCGCGCCGCGCGTCTGCTGCAGGTAAAGGCTCGGCAGGACGCGCACGCGTGGCTGCGCGGTCGCGTCGTCGAGGTCGCGGAAGCGCTCGAGCGGCATGGCGTCGCGGCGGAGGCTTAGGGTTTGTTCACGCGGGTCAGCCGACGACGAGCAGCGGCGGCAGCGTCGCGACGTCGGGCTGCTCGTCGAGCCGCCACAGGTAATCGAGCGCCGCGCGGATCTGCATCGGCCTCCAGTGCCGCCGGCAGTTCTTCGTAAACTTTGCCTCGTAGTCGTCGCGCCGCATCGGCCGCGTCGGCGAGCCGGGCAGCTCGTCCACCTGCTTCGCGCAGGTCGTGCCGTCTTCGCACACGGCCATCACCCGGTTCGGCGCCTGCGCCGGATAGCGGGCGGTCAGCGCCGGGTCCTCCTGCACCGTGACCCGCTCGATCAGCGCGCGCAGCGCCGGATCGTGCAGCGCGTCGTGCCGGTAGCTCTCGGTCGTGATGTCACCGTCGAGCATCGCGCGCGCGACGATATACGGCAGGCTGTGATCGGCGGTCTCGTGGGTCGACGGCGCCCATTTTTCGCGGTCGCGGCCGGCCGTCACGTAGCCGACCGCGGTGGTGTGGATCTCGATGCGTCGGATGCGGCGCAGGTCGCCGACCTGCGCGGCGACGTCGAGCGCGGCCGGAATCGCGGTTTGGGTGAGTCCTTGCGCGGGATAGAACTTCACGAAGCACTTGCCGATCCGGAACGCGCCGTCGCGCCCGCCGAATTCGCGCGTATCGACGGCGAACGGCCCGGACACCTGCGGAAAGAACCCCGCCATGCCTTCGAAGATCGGCGCGGGGCCGGTCAGCCCGGCGCGCGCGAGCTGCGTCGAGAACACCGCGTTGCGCGCCGCGTCCGCATCGGCGAGCGCCTTCCAGTTCGACAGCTGCTGGACGCGCGTCTGGTTCAGCGCGAGATGGCTGTTGATCGACAGGTTGACCGCCTGCACCAGTTGCGGCGCGGGCATGCGCATCAGCTTGCCGGCGGCGAGCGCGACGGCGGGCAGGCTGTAGCACGTGTGGTCCCAGCCGCGCGGGCTGATCGCGGCGGCGTCCATCAGCCGGCACGCGATCTCGTACGCGATCGCGATCGACAGGATCAGGTCGCGGCCGCTCGCATGCTGCGCTTCGGCGACGGCGAGGCACGCGGACATGTTGTCGCTCGGATGGCCGGTTTCCTTGCCGGCGTACGCGTCGTTGAAATCGTAGTAGCGCAGCGCGGTGCCGGTCGCGAACGCGGCGAGATCGGGGCTCGTGCGTCGGTTCGTGCCGACGATCGTCGACACGCCGCCCGGCGACGCGAGCGCCGCGTCGCGCGCGATCTGCACCGGGCGTTCGTCGTGCGCGGCGATCGCGCAGCCGAGCGCGTCGATCAGATGCGCCTTGATCGTCTCGATCGTCGCGGCGTCGAGGTCGCGATACTGCAGGCCGGCCACGTAGTCGGCGAGCTGTTGCGCGAGATCGGGGCGGCCGGCGGCCGTCGGCAGCGAGCCGGCGCGGGCACGGCCAAGTGGTAGCGCGAGCGCGGCGCCGGTCAGCGTGGAAAGGAAGTGGCGGCGGTTCATGGTTTGAAGACTCCGAAGATTCCTGAAAGGGCGCGAGAGGCGGGCTCAGAACAGCTTGCGCAGGCCGAGCGCCACGCCCGCGCTGCCGGCGCGGTCGGCGGCCAGCGTGTAGTGGAGGAAGTTGTAGTTGTAGTTGTCGAAATCGAGCGCGGCGCGGCGCGCGTAGCCGGCCGCGAGGTACAGCGTGACGGATTTCGACAGCAAGTAGTTCAGCTGCAGCGTGACCTGCTGCGGGTTGGCCGGGTGCGGCGCGCTCGCCTGCGCGTCCGGCGGATTCTGCGCACGGATGTCCTCGTAATAGAACGCGCCGAGCGCCTGCAGGTAAGGGGTGATCATGTAGCGCACGCCGGCCCACCAGAACGTGTAGTTCGTCACGACCGACCGCGTGGCGACGCCGCTCTGTCCGTGCGTGACGCCGGCCAGCAGCTGCGCGCGGTCGACCGACACGATCGCGGCGGCGGCGTAGCGGCGGAAATGCGCGAAGCCGCCAGGCTGCGGCGTGTTGACGTTGTCGAATGCGGCGGCGAACGAGAACGCGGCGCCGGCATAATCGAAGCCGGCGCCGTAGGCGGCATTCGACTGGAACGCGCCGGGCGTGCCGCCGAACGAATAGTGCGTTTCGAGCGTCAGCGAGCCGAGCTTCGCCAGGTACTTGGCGACGTTGTTCTCGCGGAAGTTGACGCCGACGATCGCGCCGGCCGGCTCGTACAGCGTCGAGTACGCGCCCGTCGGCGAATAGCGCTCCATGACGTCGAACAGCGTCGAATACTGGTGGCCGAGCCGCAGCGTGCCCCAGCGCTCGTGCTGCAGCCCGATCCACGCGGAGCGGTCGAAGCCGCCCGCGCCGGTGCCGGAACCGTTGTTCAGGTTGATGCCGCTTTCGAGCCGGAATGCGGCCTGCCAGCCGCCGCCGAGATCCTCGACGCCCTTCAGGCCCCAGCGCGAGCCGCTCTTGCCGCCCGACGCCATCCGCACGAGCGATGCCGACGACTTGTCGCCGGGCGCGGCCTGGTGGGTGAGGAATTCCGTATAGATGTCGGCCACGCCGTACAGCGTGATCGTGCTTTGCGCGCAGGCGCCGGCCGATACGAGGCCCAGTCCGCACAATGCGGACATTCGCTTGCCCATGGCTTGTCTCCTTCGAGGGTTTGTTGTTTGTTTGATTGCGGCGCCGCGCTGGTCGAGCGGCGCGGCGGTGCTGCGGGCGGCGCTATCCGGGCCGGGCGGCGAACCGGCTGCGTCGCGGCGGGACGCACGCGCGACGTGCGCATGTGCCGGGGTGAAGCACGGCGATGCAGGACGGCGCGTGCATCACCGGGGTGCGCCGTCGGCACGCGCCTGCACGGCCGCGTGACGCGCGAGCACGCGCTTCGCGCGGGCGACGCCAGGCGCGTCGACCATCCTGCCGTCGACGCGCAGCGCGCCGCGCCCGTTCGCGCGCGCGTCGTCGTAGGCGGCCAGCACCGCATTCGCGTCGCGCACCGCGTCTTCGTCGGGACGGAACGCGCGGTTGAGCGCGCCGACCTGCAGCGGATGGATGCAGGTCGCGCCCGCATAGCCGAGCTCCGCGGACGCGCGCGCGATGCGCTCGAACGCGTCGAGATCGCGCAGCTCGTCGAGGCCGCCGATGAGGCCGAGCGGCAGGACGCCGGCGGCGCGCGCGGCGATGATCAGCAGTTGCTTCGGCACGCGCAGCACGTCGGCGCTCGCGGCGCTTTCGCAGTTCAGCGCGAAGTCGCCGCCGCCCAGCATCATCGCGACGACGCGCGGCGACGCCTGCGCGATCCGGTCCATCGCCTGGAACGCGCGCGGCGTTTCGACGATCGCGACGATCCGCGTGCGGCCCGGCGGCGCGCCGCTTTCCTCTTCGAGCGCGGCCAGCAGTTCGTCGATCGCCTCGACGTGCGAGCCGCCGCGCACCTTCGGCAGCACGACGCCGTCCACGCCGGCCCGGACGGCCGCGCGCAGGTCGGGCACCAGCAGGGCGAGCGGGCCGTTGGCGCGCACCAGCACGTCGCGGCCCGGCGCGCGCAGCGCCGGCACGGCATCGGCCAGCCCGTCGCGAGCGGTCTCCTTGCATGCTGGCGGGACGCTGTCCTCGAGATCGAGGATCAGGGCATCGGCGTCGCTCGCGGCGGCCGAAGCGACGAAACGGGGGACGTGGGCGGGGACGTACAGCAGCGAGCGCCAGACCGGTTGAGACGAGAATTCCATCGATGATCCATAAAAATGAAAGTCGCTTTCATTTTTGAGGCAGGTGATGGCATTCGTCAAGATTATCGTTAACGCCTAGTTTTAAAGGGGATTTTCAAAAATGACGAGCGAGTGAATCTGTGTTGATTCATGTTGCTGTCGTCGATGATCTGCGTATAATGAAAGCAACTTTCATTTTTAGATGCCGGCAGCCGCGCCGCGGTACGACTCTGCCGGCATCGCACGAGGTGGACATGAGCAAGATGGAGACAAGCAATCCCGCAGAGGGCGGCGTGGCCGCGGTCAACCGCGCGCTGACCGCGCTGCTGGCGTTCGGCAACGCGCCCGGCGGGCTGATGCTCGCGCAGGTCAGCGAGGAAACGGGGCTCAACATGAGCACGCTGTTGCGGATGTTCGAGTCGCTCGAGCAGTTCCGCTTCATCAAGCGCCTGCCGGATGGGCGCTACGTGCTGGGGCCCGCCGTGTTCCAGCTCGGGATGATGTATCGCGAGTCGTTTCAGCTGCGCGAGTACGTGATGCCGATCCTGTCGACGCTATCGGCGGAAACCGGCGAGACGGCCGCGTTCTACGTGCGCGAAGGGGATCAGCGCGTGTGCCTGTTCCGCATCCAGGCGCAGCGCTCGGTGCGCACGCACCTGCGCGAAGGCGACCGCTTTCCGCTCGACGTCGGCGCGGCCGGGCGCGTGCTGCTCGCGTTCAGCGGCACGCGCGGCGGCGACTACGAGAAGACGGCCGAGCAGGGCTACGCGGTGTCGATTGCCGAGCGCGACCCGGAAAGCGCGGCGATCGCGTGCCCGGCGTTCGGCGTCGGACGCGTGCTGAGCGGCGCGATCTCGCTCGGCGTGCCGCGCTATCGCTTCAACAAGAAGGTGCTGGCCGACTACCTGCCGCGCGTGCAGGCAGCCGCCGCCGAGCTGACGCGTGCGCTGGGCGGCGATCTGCCCGCCGCGGGCGCGGCGTTTCGCGCGGCCGACCAACTCGGCGAGCTGCTCGAGTAGCGCCAGCGCGCGGCCGAGCGCGCGCACTTCGAAGTCCGCATCGAACGACTCAACCACCAACCAGGAGACAAGCATGTTCGTTCCCGACCCGCAGGCCGCTCACGCGGCCGGCGCGCGCCGTCGCGCGTCCACCGGCCCGATCCATCCGAAACCGTTCGACGCCGGCGCGCGGGGGCCGCTCGCGGGCGTGCGCGTCGTCGATCTGTCGCGCCTGATGGCGGGCAACATGCTGAGCGTGCAGCTCGCCGATTTCGGGGCGGATGTCGTCAAGGTCGAGAGCGAGCGCGGCGATACGCTGCGCGCGGTCGGCGCGGGCGGGATCAGCACGAACTGGAAGGTGTACGGACGCAACAAGCGCAGCGTGTGCGTCGACCTGCGCGCGCCCGAGGGGATCGACATCGTCCGCCGGCTGGTGCGCGACGCGGACGTGTTCGTCGAGAGCTTCAAGCCCGGCGTCGCCGAAAAGATGGGGCTCGGCCCGGACGACCTGCTCGCGATCCGTCCCGAGCTGGTGATCGCGCGGATCTCCGGCTGGGGGCAGACAGGGCCGTACCGCCACAAGCCGGGCTTCGGCACGCTCGCGGAAGGGTATGCGGGATTCGCGGCGATCAACGGCTTCGCCGATCGCGAGCCGGTGTTGCCGCCGATGTTCCTCGGCGACATGACGGCCGGGCTGTCCGGCGCGATCGCCGTGCTGGTCGCGCTGCATGCGCGTGACGCGCACGGCGCGGCGGGGCAGGTGATCGACGTGTCGCTGTTCGAGCCGCTGCTGTCGATCCTCGGGCCGGCTGCAGCGAACTACGTGATGACCGGCGAGATCAAGGCGCGCACCGGCAGCCGCTCGTCGAACACCGCGCCGCGCAACGCGTATCGCACGCGCGACGGCAAGTGGCTGTGCCTGTCGAGCTCGACGCAGGCGATGGCCGAGCGGCTGTTCCGCGCGATCGGCCGAGCGGACCTGATCGACGATCCGCGCTACGCGACCAACGTGCAGCGCGTGCAGCACGCGGAGGCGCTCGATGCGATCGTCGGCGAATTCATCGCCGTGCGCGATCTCGACGCCAATCTCGCGTTCTTCGAGGAAGCAGGCGTGACGGTCGGGCCGATCCAGGACATCGCGCAGATCGTTCAGGATCACTACGTAATAGAGCGCGAGGCGCTCGTCGAGCTGCCGGACGACGACGTCGGCAGCCTGCCGATGCACAACATCACGCCGCGCCTGTCGGCCACGCCCGGCGCGTTCCGCCGGCCTGCGCCCGCGCTCGGCGAGAACAATCGCGAGATCCTGCTGCCGCTGCTCGGCGAACGCGAATACGAGCGGCTCGCCGGGCTGGGCGTGATCCGCACGCGCTAGGCGCGCCGTGCGAGGCGGCCGCGAACGACGGCCGCCGCACACTGGACATTGCATGGAGGAGACACCATGAAGCCACGCTGGACCCATCGGCCGCCCGGCTCGAACTGGGGGGATTTCGGCCCTGACGATCAGAAAGGGCGCTTGAACTGGCTGACGCCCGACGCGGTGCTGCGCGGCGTCGCGGAGGTGCGCGAAGGCCGCGTGTTCTCGCTGAGCCTGCCGCTCGACGTGCCGCGCGGCGGCGGGCTGAACGCGCGGCGCCGGCCGCCGGCGATCATGCCGGCGCTGCTCGGCGACAGGCCGTACTTCGGCTATCGGGCGGACGAACAGGTTGCCAACGCAACCGATGTGGTTTGCGACGATTCGTTCTGCATGCACTCGCAGTTCTCGACGCAATGGGATGCGCTGTCGCACGTCGGCTCGCTGTTCGATCCGGCGGGCGACGGCGAGCGTGCCCGCGTGTTCTACAACGGCTACCGGATGGACGAGCACATCCAGGTGCCCGAAGCGGGTGCGCCGCGCGGCGGTGCGCGCGCGCTCGGCATCGAGGTGATGGCGCAAACCGGCGTCCAGGGGCGCGGCGTGATGGTCGACCTGCGCCGCCACTTCGGCGACGAGCGGCGCAAGATCGGCTACGTGGAATGGATGTCGGTACTGCGCGCGGACGACGTGGTCGTCGAGCGCGGCGACATCGTATGCGTGCATACGGGCTTCGCCGATCGCCTGATCGAAGCCGACGCGCTCGGCGAGCCCGCCGCGCCGGACGTGTGCTGCGTGCTCGACGGCAACGATCCGCGCCTGCTCGATTGGATCGACGCATCGGGGCTTGCCGCGCTCGCGGCGGACAACCATGCGGTCGAGGAGCGCCCGCGCCATGCGTCGGCGCGCGAGCGGCCCGGCGCGCTGATGCCGCTGCACGAGCTGTGCCTGTTCAAGCTCGGCATTCATCTCGGCGAGCTGTGGCATCTGACGCCGCTCGCCGACTGGCTACGCGCGCATCGGCGCAACCGCTTCCTGCTGACCGCGCCGCCGCTGCACCTGCGCGGGCTCGTCGGGTCGCCGGTCAATCCGGTCGCCACCGTATGAACGCCGGCGCCGCGCGCACCCGCGCCGGCGCCCTGTCCGCCGCTTCGCGCAGACCGCGCGGGCGGATCACCGAGGAATCGCCATGTCCCATTCCCATGCGGCGTCGATCGCCGCGCGCATCGACCGCCTGCCCGCGACGGCCAGCATCTGGACGCTCGTGTTGTTCCTGAGCGTCGGCGGTTTTTTCGAGGTCTACGACCTGTTCCAGATGACCTACCTGCCGCCCGGGCTGATCCGCGACGGCATCTTTCACGCGGGCTCGCACGGCGTGCTCGGCATGTCGGACCAGGGCGCACTCGGTGCGGCGACGTTCGCCGGGCTGTTTGTCGGCGAGATGTTCGTGTCGCGCCTCGCGGACCGCATCGGACGGCGCGCGCTGTTCACCGGTGCGCTGCTGCTCTACACGGCGGCAAGCCTTGCGATGTGCGTGCAGACGCATGCGCTCGGCATTCTCGTGTGCCGCTTCGTCGCGGGCTGCGGCATCGGTGCGGAGCTGATCACGATCGGCGCGTTCCTGACCGAGCTGGTGCCGAAAGCAGTGCGCGGGCGTGCGTTCGCGCTGTGCTTCGCGATCGGCTATCTCGCGATGCCGGTGCTCGCGCTGGTGTCGTGGCTATGGGTGCCGCGCGATCCGCTCGGGGTGTCCGGGTGGCGCTGGGTCGTGCTGCTCGGCGGCAGCGGCGCGGTCGTCGTCTGGTGGCTGCAGTCGCGGCTGCCGGAGTCGCCGCGCTGGCTTGCCAGCACCGGCCGCGAGGCCGACGCCGAAGCCGTGCTGCGGCGGCTCGAGCAGGCGGTCGAGCGGGAATCCGGCCGGCCGCTGCCCGCGGTCAGGATGCCGGCCGTCGCAACGCCGGCCGCGCGGCGCGCGCCGTCGATGTGGGATGCGCGGCATCGCGGCCGCACGGCGATGCTGATCGTATTCAACGCGTTCCTGAGCATCGGCTTCTTCGGCTTCAGCCAGTGGCTGCCGACGCTGCTGGCCGCGCAGGGCGCGAGCGTCACGAAGAGCCTCTGGTATGCGTTCGTGATCGCGTTCGCGTATCCGGTGTCGCCGTTCGTTGCCGGCGTGCTCGCGGACCGCATCGAGCGCAAGTGGCTGATCGTCGCGTCGGCGTTCGGCGTCGCGCTGTTCAGCACCGCGTTCGCGATGTCGGCGCAGGCGCCGTTCGTGATCGCGTTCGGCCTGCTCGTCACGCTGTCCAACACGGTGCTCGCGAGCAACGGCACCGCGTACCAGTCGGAAGTGTTTCCGACCGAGATCCGCGGGCGCGCGCTCGGCTTCGTGCATTCGATCGGCCGCCTGACCGGAATCGCGAGCAGCTTCATCGTCGCGCTGCTGCTCGAGCGCGCCGGGGTGTCCGCAGTGTTCGTGCTGATCGGCGGCAGCATGCTGATCGTGATGGTGTCGATCGGTGTGTTCGGGCCGTACACCAACAACCGGGCGCTGGACGAGATCACCGGCCGCAGCGACGATGGCGCCGAGAACGCGGCGGCGGTGCGCGGGCTCGCCGCGTTGCCGACTCGGCGTGTCGATGGGCGGCATAAAGGAGCCGGGGATGGGGCGGTGTAATGGCACCGGCAGCAACGGGGCAAGGCGCGGATCCGAACGGTTTCAAGACGGCAGACACCGTCGGCGTAGTCGATCGAGCGTCGCCGCGTCGTGACAGGATTGCCCGGTTCAAAAACGCATCGCAAGGCAATGCCACTTATCCCGGGAGCCGGAATTCGCGTCCGTCACGAATCTCCGGCTCAATCTGGATGCACGTGATTCCATGCTCACCGGCGAAACCTGAAGCGGCAGCGCGCCTGCCGGTATTCGTGCCGTGACACCGAGACGCGAATCACGCAGATTCGCCGGATCTGCCCCGATCGTAGAACATCGCGAACAATTCGGATTGCGATCCGACACCCAGCTTCGCGTAAATGTGCTTCTTGTGCGCACGTACGGTCTCGAACGAAATCGACAGCTTTTCCCCGATCGCGCGTGACGAAAATCCGCTCAATGACAGCATCGCGACTTCGATTTCGCGCGTGGTCAACGCGCCGCGCCCGCTCTTTCCGGTCAGCATCCCGAAGCGCGCCTGCGGGTCGGGCGCTTCGCCTTCGGTCACGCGCGGCGCATCCTTGATCGCGAACGTCTCGAAGCGCAAGCGCTGCTGCATCAACGACAGGACCCAGGGCGTGTACAGCGTGAGCAACGCAATCTCGCGATCGTCGTACTTGCTCGTCTTGCCGAGCGAAAAGCCCAATGTGTGATCGCGATCGATCATGACGTTGAAATGCACTTCGTCGCCGACGATGTTTTTCTTGAAGTACCGCTGGTAGTACTCGGTCATCCGGAAATTGTCCGGCGCGACGTCGGCGAGCGTGTAGAAGCCCGACGCCTGCGTTTCGAACGCGGCGAGATAGAACGGATCGAGTTGATAGAGGGCGGCCAGATAGTCCTGAAACATCAGGTCGATCTTGCCGTCGGGCATCGCCTGCTCGGCAAGCACGAGAGGCGGCGCGGCGCGCGCGAAACGCAGCGCGACCCAGTTGTCGAACTCGAGATGCCGCTCGAGCACACGCGTGAGGCGTGCCCAGAAATGCGGGCCATCGAGGGCGTCGATGGCCGAGCCAATCTCCCGATGAAAAACGAGATCTCGCCATTCGAAGTCCATCGTGTGCTCCGGTGAGGGTAACCCTGGCGGGGAATTTCAGGTCAAAAATAATAACCCGATAATCGGCCTCACTTCGACAGGCAGGGGTAACACGGCCTGTTTCGCTCGACCGCGCGTCGTATCAGAAGGGCAGGGCAGACGACGCGCCGATGAAAGGCTATTGGAAGGAGACGGTTTCATGCAGGTAGAACTCGCGCAACTCTCGCTGATCGACGGCGACGTCGCGCACAACACGCGCAAGGTGATCGACACGATCGGGCGCGTCGACGTGGCAGGCGGCACGAAACTGATCGTGTTCCCCGAGACGACGTTGTCGGGCTTTCCGACCCGGGACAATGTCGCCGAAGTCGCACAGACGCTCGATGGCCCCGGATTATCCGCGGTACGCGACGCGGCACGACAAAAGGGCGTCGCTGTCGCCGTGGGCCTCGCGGAGCGCGACGGCAACCGGTTTTACAACACCACGGTACTTGTCGACGAGCAGGGCGACATCGTGCTGCGCTATCGCAAGACGCATCTGTGGGCATCGGATGTCGGTGTCTTCACGCCGGGTGACCGCTTCGCGACGTGCATCTGGAACGGCCTGACGGTCGGCCTGCTGATCTGCTACGACATCGAATTTCCCGAAACGGCGCGAGCCGTCGGCGCGCTCGATGCCGATCTGCTGATCGTCACGAACGGCAACATGGACCCGTTCGGCCCGGTGCATCGCCGCGCGATCGCGGCACGCGCGATGGAAAACCAGATGTTCGCGGTGATGGTGAACCGCTGCGGGGCCGGCGACGACAATCTGACGTTCGCGGGCCTTTCCGCGCTCGTCGATCCGTTCGGCGAGACCGCGATCGAACTGGGCAGGGACGAGGCGGTCGTGCGGGCGAACCTCGATCTCACGCGTCTCGAAGCGAGCCGCGAACACTACAGCTACCTGCACGACACGCGCGTGGCGCTTGATCTCGCGCCGCTCGAACAGTCGGACGGCCATCGCGCGTTCATGATCGAAGCGCGTTGTCAGCGCGGCGAATAATCCGGTTTCGCAGTCCATTCACGGCATCGCGCGGGCGTCATGCGTCGCCCGGGCGTGCCCGTTCAATCGAAATGTCGGCCGAAGGCACACAGGCATTCGCATCGGCCCCGAAGGTCCAGGAGATAACATGCAAGCGTCGTCATCCCATGAATCGCCGAGCCTGAAGCGCACGCTCGGCCTGCCGTCCGTGCTGCTGTTCGGCCTCGCCTATATGGCGCCGCTGATCGTCTACGGTACCTACGGCGTGCTCGCCAAGGCCAGCGACGACACGGCCGCGCTCGCCTATCTGCTCGCGCTGATCGCCATCGCGTTCACCGCGCTCAGCTACGGCAAGCTCGCCAGGCTCTATCCGACTGCAGGCTCAGCCTATACGTACACGCGCAAGACGTTCAACCCGCACCTCGGCTTCATGATCGGCTGGGCGACGCTGCTCGACTATTTCTTCCTGCCGATGGTGATCTGGTTGATCGGCGCTGCATATCTGAACGCCGCGTTTCCACATGTGCCGACCTGGATCTGGATCGTCGCGTTCATCGTGTTGACGAGCGGCCTGAACATCGTCGGCATCGAACTGGCTGCGCGCTTCAATATCGTGCTGATGATCGTGCAGCTCGCGATCGTCGTGATGTTCGTGGCGCTGTGCTGGCACTATGCGTCGGCCGCGGCCGGGCCGGGCGGCATCGCGATGGCGGAGCCGTTCTTCAAGCCGCACGTGCCGTTCGGCGCGACGATGGCGGGCGCCGCGATCGCTGCGTATTCGTACCTCGGCTTCGACGCGGTGTCGACGCTGACCGAGGAAACGATCGAGCCAAAAAAGAACATGCCGCGTGCGATCTTGCTGATTGCGCTGATCGGTGGGGCGATCTTCGTGATCGCAGCGTACACGATGCAGCTCGCGCACCCGGGCGTCGAATTCAAGGACACGGATTCAGCCGCGTTCGAGGTCGCCAAGATGATCGGCGGCGATGTGTTCGTCACCGTATTCCTCGCGGGTCTGATCCTCGCTCAATTCGCGTCGGGTATCTCCGCGCAAGCGAGCGTCGGCCGACTCCTCTATGCGATGGGGCGCGACGAAATCCTGCCGAAACGCGTCTTCGGATTCATTCACCCGCGTTTCAAGACACCGGCGATCAACATCGCGCTGGCGGGCGTGGTCGGCCTGATCGCGCTGAAGCTGGACGTCGCGACGTCGACGTCGTTCATCAACTTCGGCGCGTTCCTTGCCTTTACGGCCGTCAATCTGTGCGTGATTCGCCTGTATCTGTCGGGTAATCACGGCGAGCGCCGGATCGGGGTGTTCGGCGGGCTCGTGTTCCCGGTGATCGGCGCGGTGTCCGATATCTGGCTGCTCGTGAGTCTCGAGAAGGCGGCACTGATCCTCGGCATCGCGTGGTTCGTGCTCGGGCTGGGATATCTGTGCTGGATTACGCGGCTGTTTCGTCAGGCACCGCCGGAAGTGGCGATTTGATCGAGGTGAGGCGGGCTGCAGTGCGGTTGCTATCGACCGGTGCCCGTCGTCGACGTGCGAAATGGCTTCCTGGCGTCGGAATGAGTGCCGGTGCCCAGGTCAGGCCCGACGCGCCGTATTCCCGCAGCCGGGCGACCAGCCGGCGAATCTACCGCGTCGTCAATTCCAGCCGTTCGGCCGCGCGCCACGGCTTGAGCTTGCCGTCCGCCACGTCCTGAATGACCTTGAATCGGTCCAGCTCGCGCATCGTCATCGTGATCCGCTCCGTTGCAGCCATCGCAGCCTCCGGCCCGGACACCCGGCGGCCGGACAGCTTACGCGGCCCGAACGCGACATTACAACTTTGCTCCCACACCAGTGTCAAAGCCATTCTCAAATGTCCGCGTCTCGGCTAAGTTGAAATGTCCGGGTTTACGGGCTTGAGGCTTGTTTCTCTTGGGTTGCAGATCACGCCGTGTCGAAGAGCTGATCCTGAACGGGCAGGGTGCTTACGCTTGCGTCACGGCCCCTTGCAGACCGACGGCCAGGTTTGCGCGCGGGCTGTTGGACCTGTCTGCGTTCGGCGAGATCCACGATCACTTTCTCGACGTCCGCCTGCACGAACTCGCGCTGCTTCTTCTTGCCCGGCTGAGTGGCGCAGCGATTCGTCTTGGTCGAATCGCCCCGATGCGTTCGAGACGGTGCCTTACCGATTCGGCTGTTATCGCGCTGCGCCTGAAGCGCTTGCGCGATCTGCAGCACGTGACTCAGACGCTTGTGTTCGACGATGGCACCTTGATCGATCTCAGCCAGCCGGTCGTACTGCCTGCAGGGCAACACGCGACCCTCTGTTCGGAGTTCGATGCGCCCATCCGGGTACTCCCACACCTCGATCTGCCGGTCGATCAACTTTCGATTCTCCGGCGTGTCCTCCAGCAAGTACATCACCCGGTCGTACTGCACCGTGAGCGACTTCGTCACTTTTCGCGGCTCGCGCCACGTCAGCACCAAGTCAAGATTCTCATCGGCGCGCAACGGTCGATGCGCATTGAAGTCGCTCTTCGGCGGCTTCGCAAAACGTGCGTTGTAAGCGGCCATGAAGGAGGGCGCATACGCATTGGCGTCAGCCACCGTGTTGATCCCGCGCAATCGCATCTCCTTGACCAAGCGATCCTGCAGCGTCAGATGTGCTCGCTCGACTCGCCCCTTGGCCGGACTGCTGTTTGCGCAGAACGCGTCGATGTTCAGCTCGTACATCGCGCGACCGAAGTGCGTCACACGATTACCAGTCTTGCCTGGCGTTACGTTGCGGAACACGCTGTACTTGTCGCTATAGAACGCCCCCGGCTTGCCGTGGCACTCGATGTACGCGCGCGTCGCCTCGAAGTAGCTGAAGGTCGATTCGGTCTGCGTGAAGTGCAGCATCATCAGCCGACTCGTCGCGTCATCCACATACACCAGCAACGTGCAGGCCGGCGCCCGTTCCTCGAACCACCGATGATCGCTGCCATCGATCTGGATCAGTTCACCCAGGCACGCGCGTCGCGCCCGCGGTTGATAAACCTTCGGTGGCCGCTGCCGGCGCGGCACCCACAGGCCAGCGTCGGTCATCAGCTTCCGGACCGTCTCCTTGGCCAGCCGAATGCCGTGACATTCCCAGAGCTTCTCGCAGGCCAGCGTCGGGCCAAAATCGGCGTAGCGATCACGGATGATCGACAGCACCCGGTCAGCCGTCATGCTGTCCAATCGGTTGTTGCTGGGCTTCGCGCGCCTTTGCGACACGAGACCTTGCGGCCCGTGCTCACGCAATCGGCCGACCAGTCGCCGAATCTGCCGCGTTGTCAGCCCGAGTCGCTCGGCCGCGCGCCACGGCTGAAGCTTGCCGTCCGCGACGTCCTGAATGACCTTAAACCTGTCCAGCTCGCGCATCGTCATCGTGATCCGTTCCGTTCCAGCCATCAAAGCCTCCGGCGCTGGATTCCCAGCGGCCGATCAGCTTACGATGGGTCGAAAAGCGGACATTTGAACTTGGCTAGAAGCGGACATTACAACTTAGCCACTACACACCAGCCATATCGATAATTCACGTTATGTAAAATCAAACTAAGGGCATCGACACGCTCGACGGTCAAACCCTCCTTTTTTTCCTACCCCGTGCCGAGGCGCCCAACACTGTTGCAGTGACATCCCGCAACCGCGAATCAAATTGAGTCTGCCAGTACGCTCGCCACCGGACCTGATAGTGGCACCGCCTTCGTTGCCCCGCTCGACGAGCCAGACCCGCGTCGACGGAACCAACCGTCAACAGCTCTCCGCAGCCGTGAAGTCGCCGGGCGGCAATGGTCGATTCGCCACGTCCTTTGCTTCGGCGCGCGTCAGGCCGAGCGTCTGCAATACCATCGCCGCGGCCCGCTCGGGAAGCCGGCCTTCGTCTCCCGCCGGCTTCCTCGCTTCGCCCTCAGCCGTGTCGGCCGCGTAGCACTCCGCCGCGATCGCCGCCAGGATCGTCCCCGTCATCGCGAGCACGCTCATGAACGGATCGCCGACGACGAAGCGGCGTGCCGCGATTCCGCGCTCGCTGTCCCGCCGCAAGTGCCGGCCCAGCCCGTGGTCGAGCGCACGCGCGGAGAAGCCCTCCCGCATCAGGAACCGCCCCCAGAGCCGCTCGCGGCGCGCGCGCATCAGCGTGTGACGCACGCAAACCGACACGACCTCGGCCGGATCCGACAAACCGCTCGCAAGGCGCTCGAGCCCGTCCGCGAAATCGTCGAACACCCACTCGGTCAGCGCGGCGAAGATGCCGTCCTTCGATTCGAAGTGGTAGTAAAACGAGCCGAACCCCACATCCGCCGCCTCGGTGATCTCGCTGATCGCGACGTTGTCCCTGCCCTTTTCCGCCATCAGGCCGAACGCCGCCCGCAGCAAGCGCATACGTGTCGCCTCCTTGCGCCGGGCACCGCGCGGTTGACGCTGTTCCGCTTCGGTCACTGACGCATTCGGGCGACGCGGCCGGACCGGTTTGTCGTCCACGAGCGCACCTTCCCTTTCCATAAGAATTTTCTGCATGACGCAATTCTAGATGACTCACTCATACTTGACAACATTATCAGTTATGAGTTTAATCTCGAAAACAGCAGAACCGGTTCCTGTCCAGACACTGTTCCGGACCCACGCCAGCGAGCGTCGGTGACGCGCAGGCGGCCCCGTCGGCACACTCGGAGGCCATCGTCGTGCGCAAGCCGTGTCATGTCGGCAATCGGAACGATCTGCACCTCGAACGTCGGAGTACTGATTGATCGTCATGCGCACCGTCGGCGGAGACGCCCTCGCGCGCCTGCATAAACCGGGGTGACCCGCCGTGGTCGCCGAACCATTTTTAGTTTGACCCTCACTTGTCTTGGAAACATCGTGAAATCACCCGGACTTGACGCGCGGACCCCAACGCGCCCGCTTCTGACACGCATCGCGCCACCGCTTCGGCGCGCCCCGATCGCATTCGCCTGCTGTGCGATTCTTCTCGCGGCTTGCCACTCGCACGAGGCCCCGGCGCCCGAACTGCAACCGGTGGTCGCGCTGCCGGTTCATGCGGACGACGGCGCCGTGCAGCGCGTGCTGCCCGCGCAGGTTCAGGCGCGATATTCGACGCCGCTGTCGTTCCGGGTCGGCGGCAAGATCGTCGAGCGGCGCGTGCGAATCGGCGACACCGTCAAGGCCGGCCAGACCCTCGCGATGCTCGATCCGGCCGATCTGCACAACACGTTGCTGAACGCGCGCGCGCAGCTCGATGCCGCCGAGCATCGCGTCGCCTATGCGAAGCAGCAACTGGATCGCGACCGCGCCCAGGCTCAGGCCAACCTGATCGCGCCCGCGCAGCTCGAGACAACGCAGGACGCGTATGCATCGGCGGTCGCGCAACGCGATTCCGCGCTCGCGCAAATGGCGCTCGCGGGCGATCACCTGCGCTACGCGACGCTGGTCGCGGATCACGACGGCGTCATCACGTCGGAGGATGCCGATACCGGGCAGAACGTCGAGCCCGGCCAGGCGGTGTTTCATCTGGACTGGAGCGGCGACCTCGACATCGTCTGCGACGTCGCGGAGCGCGACCTGCGCGATCTCGCGGTCGGCCGCACCGCGCACGTCAGCCTGACGGCACTGCCGGGCAAGGTGCTCGACGCACGCGTGCGCGAAGTCGCGGCGGCCGCTGATCCGCAAAGCCGCACCTGGCGCGTGAAGCTGACGCTGGTCGCGCCGGGGCCGGACGTCCGCTCCGGGATGACCGCCAGCATCTCGTTCGACGGCGCCGCCGACACCGCCGTGGACCACGCGATCACGCTGCCGGCCACCGCACTCTTCCATCGCGGCGAAGCGCCGGCGGTCTGGGTCATTCGCAAAGGCAGCGACACGCTGGAACTGCGCCCGGTGACGGTCGGACGCTACGACGAGCGTACGGTCACGGTCACGTCCGGCCTCGCGGAAAACGAGCGCGTCGTGATGCAAGGCGTCCATACGGTGAGTACCGGCCAGCACGTGCGCGTCGTGCCGCCGCTGCATGCGGAGGACTTCGCATCATGAACGCTCCAGAACACCGGTCCTCGACGGACGGTGCGCTCGGCGCACAAAGCGGTGCCGCGTCGCGCGACGACGGCGGTTTCAATCTGTCGGCATGGGCGCTGAAGCATCAGCAACTGGTGATCTTCCTGATCGGCCTCGCGACGATCTTCGGCATGATCGGCTATACGCGCCTCGCGCAATCGGAGGATCCGCCGTTCACGTTCCGCACCATGGTGATCCAGACCTATTGGCCGGGCGCCACCGCGCGCGAAGTGCAGGAACAGGTCACGGACCGGATCGGCCGCCAGCTCCAGGCCGCGCCTTACGTCGACAACATCAAGAGCTATTCGCGCCCCGGCGAGTCGATGATCTTCTTTGCGATGAAGGATTCGGCGCCGGTCGACCAGGTGCCGGAAACCTGGTATCAGGTGCGCAAGAAGGTCGGCGACATCCGGGCGACGCTGCCGAAGGGCACTGTCGGCCCGTTCTTCAACGACGAATTCGGCGACGTCTATACCAACATCTATGCGCTCGAAGGCGACGGCTACTCGCCCGCGCAACTGCACGATTACGCGGACAAGCTGCGCACCGTGCTGTTGCGCGTGCCGGGTGTCGCGAAGGTCGACTACTTCGGCGACCCCGCCCAGCACGTATTCGTCGAGATCTCGAACGCGCAACTGACGCGGCTCGCGATCACGCCGCAGCAGCTCGCGCAGGCCATCGACGCGCAAAACGCCGTCGCACCGGTCGGCACGATCACGACATCGGACGACCGCGTGTTCGTGCGGCCGAGCGGCGCGTTCAAGGACACGCAGGCGCTCGCCGACATGCTGATCACGGTGAACGGCCGGACGTTCCGGCTCGGCGACGTCGCGAAGGTCACGCGCGGCTACGACGATCCGCCCGTCACGCAGATGCGTACGAACGGTCACGCGGTGCTCGGCATCGGCGTCACGATGCAAAAAGGCGGTGACGTGATCGACCTCGGCAAGGCGCTCGACGCGAAGGCAGCCGAGCTCCGGGCCGGCTTGCCGGCCGGACTGAAGCTGGCCGCGGTGTCGAGCATGCCGCATGCCGTCAAGCACTCGGTGGACGATTTCGTCGAAGCGGTCGGCGAAGCCGTCGCGATCGTGCTCGTCGTCAGCCTCGTGTCGCTGGGCCTGCGCACCGGCATGGTCGTCGTCATCACGATTCCGATCGTGCTCGCCGTGACGGCACTGTGCATGCACGTGTTCGGCATCGGCCTCGACAAGGTGTCGCTAGGCACGCTCGTGCTCGCGCTGGGGCTGCTGGTGGACGATGCGATCATCGCCGTCGAAATGATGGCGGTGAAGCTCGAGCAGGGTTGGAGCCGCGCGCGCGCGGCGGCCTTCGCCTACACGAGCACGGCGTTCCCGATGCTGACCGGCACGCTCGTCACGGTATCCGGCTTCCTGCCGATCGCGCTCGCGAAATCGAGCACCGGCGAATACACGCGGTCGATCTTCGAGGTGTCCGCGATCTCGCTGATCGTGTCGTGGTTCGCGGCCGTCGTGCTGGTGCCGCTGCTCGGCTACCACATGCTTCCCGAGCAGCAGCATCACGACGCTCATGCACATGGGCAGGACGTTTATGAAACGGGCTTTTACCGGCGGCTGTCCGGATGGATCTCGGCGTGCATCGAGCGCCGCTGGGTGGTGCTGGGCGTAACGGCCGTGCTGTTCGCGATCGCGATGGCGGCATTCACGCGCGTGCCACAGCAATTTTTCCCGAACTCGGAGCGCCCCGAGCTGCTGGTCGACCTGCGCCTGCCGGAAGGCGCTTCGTTCGACGCGACACTGCGTGAGGCCACGCGGCTCGAGAAGGTGCTCGACGGTCGGCCCGAAATCGATCACGTCGTCGATTTCGTCGGCACCGGTGCGCCGCGCTTCTACCTGCCGCTCGACCAGCAGCTCCAGCAGCCGAACTTCGCGCAGTTCGTGATCACGGCCAAGGACGTCGAATCGCGCGACCGCTTGTCGCATTGGCTCGAGTCGACGCTGGCAAGCCGCTTCCCGACCGTGCGCACGCGCGTCGCGCGCCTCGAGAACGGGCCGCCCGTCGGCTTTCCGATCAAGTTCCGCGTGAGCGGCGACGACATCGCGACCGTTCGCGGCATTGCCGAAAAAGTGGCGGACAAGATGCGCGCCGATGCCCGCACGCGCAACGTGCAGTTCGACTGGGACGAGCCGGCGGAGCGATCGGTGTCGTTCGAAATCGATCAACTGAAGGCACGCCAGCTCGGCGTGACGTCGGAAGACGTGTCGAGTTTCCTCGCGATGACGCTGTCCGGCTATACGGTCACGCAGTATCGCGAACGCGACAAGCTGATCGACGTCGACCTGCGCGCGCCGAAGCGCGAACGGATCGACCCGTCGCAGCTCGCCGGCCTGGCGATCCCGACGCCGCACGGCCCGGTGCCGCTCGGCACGATCGGCCACGTGCGCGACACGCTCGAATACGGCGTGATCTGGGAACGCGACCGCCAGCCGACCGTCACGGTGCAGGCCGACGTTCGTGGCGAAGCGCCGAGCATCGGCGTGACGCGCGCCATCGACGGCACCCTGGCGACGCTGCGCGCCACGCTGCCGACCGGCTACCGGATCGAGGTCGGCGGTGCAGCCGAGGAGAGCATGAAGGGCCAGACGTCGATCAACGCGCAGATGCCGCTCATGATCATCGCGGTGCTGACGCTGCTGATGATCCAGCTCAAGCGCTTCTCGCGCACCTTCATCGTCGTGCTGACGGCCCCGCTCGGCCTGATCGGCGTGGTCGCGGCGCTGCTGCTGTTCGGCAAGCCGTTCGGCTTCGTCGCGCTGCTCGGCGTGATCGCGATGTTCGGGATCATCATGCGCAACTCGGTGATCCTGGTCGACCAGATCGACCAGGACATCGCGGCCGGGCAGCCACGCTTCACCGCGATCGTGGGCGCGACCGTGCGCCGCTTCCGGCCGATCATGCTGACCGCCGCGGCCGCCGTGCTCGCGCTGATTCCGCTGTTGCGTTCCGGCTTCTTCGGCCCGATGGCCACCGCGCTGATGGGCGGCATCACGATCGCGACGGTGCTGACCATCTTCTTCCTGCCGGCCCTCTACGCGACCTGCTTCAAGGTGCGCAGCGACGAACGCGAGTCGCGCGCGATGGACGTCGCGTCCTCGGAGACATGCTGATGAAATTTCCCCTTACCACATCGGTGCTCGCCGCGAGCGCGGCGCTCTGCCTGAGCGGCTGTGCAATGGCCCCGAGCAGCACGCCGCCCGCGATGCCGTCGCCGGCGCACTACGGCGCGACGCCTCAGGCGCCGCGCACCGCCGAAGCGGCAGGCGTCGCGCAGCAGTTCGACGTCGGCGCCGCGCCCGTCCCGCAATGGTGGCGCCTGTATCGGTCCAGCGCGCTCGACGCGCTGGTCGACGAAGGCCTGCGCGCGAACCCGACGCTGGCCGCGGCGGAAAAGACGCTCGCCGCCGCGCAGGAGGAGCTGCGCGCGCAGATCGGCGCGTCGACGCTGCCGTCGATCGACGCGAACGCGCAGGTGGCCCGCACGCGCACACCGGACATCTCCGGCGCGGGCGCGCAAAGCCTGCGCTACAACGTCTTCGTCGGACAACTGCAGGCGCATTACACCTTCGACCTGTTCGGTGCCACGCGATATGCGAACGAGGCGAGCGCCGCGCGCGTCGACGTGCGCGGTTGCGAGCTCGAAGCGGCAAGGCGTGCGCTGGCGGCCAACATCGTCGGCACCGCCATCCGCGCCGCGACGCTCGACCGCCAGATCCTGCTGACGGAGCGCCTGGTCGCCGTTGCCGAGGCATCCGCGCTCGAAGACCAGCAGCGTTACGTGCTCGGCGCGGTGTCCCACGTGCAGTCGCTGGCGTCGACGCAAGGTGCGGCGTCGCTCGCCGCGACGCTGCCGCCGCTGCGCCAGCAGCGTGCGAGCGCGGTTCACGCGCTGGCGATCCTGCTGGGCCGCACGCCCGACGCGCCACCGCCGGTCCCCTCCTTCACCGGACTGTCGCTGCCGGAACACGTGCCCGTGGTCGTGCCGTCCGACCTGCTGAAGGCACGGCCGGACATCCGCGCGGCCGCGGCAGCCGTGAAAGCGGCATCGGCGGACGTCGGCGAGGCGACCGCCCAGTTGTTCCCGAGCCTGTCGCTCACCGCGACGATGGGGCGCGGCGGCTTCAGCTGGCCAGCGCTGTTGTCGGGTGCGGGCGGGCTGTGGGCCGTCGGCGCCGGGCTGTCGCAGCCGATCTTCCACGGCGGTGCGCTGCTGGCTCACCGGCGGGCGTCGCGCGATGCGTACGACGCCGCGGTGCTGCAGTACAAGGCGGCGGTGCTGTCCGCATTCGGCGATGTCGCCGATTCGCTCGCCGCGCTGGACAACGACGCGCAAGGACTGGCCGCGAACGAACTCGCGGCGCGCGCGGCAGGCGAGGCTTTCCACGAAACGGCGCAACGCCGCACATTGGGTGCCGTTCCGATGTCCGCGCAACGGTCGAGCGAACAGCTCTATCTGAACGCGGAACTCGATGCGGTGCGTGCCGCGAGCCGCCGGATGACCGATACCGCGGCGCTGCTGCAGGCAATGGGCGAACTGCCGCCCGCCACCGGCACGACGGTCGCGGCCCGGCAATAGCCGCTGCTTGCGTCGATGGACCGGCTGCGCGCCTTCGGGCCGCACCGGTCCGCAATCTCGAAGCCCGATGCCCGGCGTACCGTGCATCGCGCGGCGCCGCGCCTTCATTACCCGCATGGTTGATTCCCGATGAAATCCGACAACCTGGTCGCCTGCCACGAATGCGACCTGCTGATTCAGCGTCCGCCGCGCCTGCGCGCGCTGACGGCGCACTGCCCGAGATGCCACGCTCGCGTGAGCGGTGCGGCGCACGGCCGCCGCTCGCTCGACCGGCTGTGCGCATTGACGGTCGCCGCGCTGGTGACGTGTTGCGTCGCGCAGGCCTTTCCGATCGTCGCGCTCGATGCGGCCGGCATCGCGTCGCATGCGACGCTCGGTGACGCGGTTCGCGCGCTATGGTCGAACGGTCAGCCGCTGGTGGCCGCGCTCGTGTTCTGCACGACGATGCTGTTTCCGATACTGGAGCTGGCCGCATGGATGTACCTGCTCGTGCCGTTGCGCGCGGGCCGCGTACCGCGCCACTTCGCGCAAGTGCTGCGCGGCATTCACCGATTGCGGCCGTGGAGCATGGTCGAGGTGCTGATGCTCGGCGTGCTCATCACGATCGTCAAACTGACGAGCCTCGCACACGTGCTTGCCGGGCCCGCGCTATTCGCGTTCGCCGGGCTTACCGTGATGCTCTGCGTGCTGTCGACGATCGAACCGGCCCGACTGTGGGAAGCGCACGACGAACTCGTCGCACTGCGGCCAGGCGATGCCGACCGTACGAAACCGCCCCGCCCCGACACGACGCGACATGCTGCGCCCCGGGCCGCGGAAAGCAGCGGATCGGCGGGCATGACGGCCCGCGCCGCGGGATGGATCGCCTGTCACCTCTGCGCGCGCGTGCAGCCGGCACACACATGCGGCGAGCGCTGCACGCGCTGCGGATCGCCGCTGCACGCGCGCCGTCCGCACAGCATCGCGCGCACGGGCGCGCTCGTCGCTGCCGCTGCGTTGCTCTATATCCCGGCGAACCTGTTGCCCGTCATGCACGCGACCTCGCTCGGCCGGGCCGAGGACGACACGATCCTCGGCGGTGTCGCGTACTTCTGGACGTCCGGCGACTGGGCGCTCGCCGTCATCGTGTTCATCGCGAGTGTGCTCGTGCCGATGCTCAAACTTGCGGCCCTCGCATTCCAGGCGATCGCCGCCCATCGCGGCGTGCAATGGCGGCCGCTCGAACGAGCCCGGCTGCATCGGCTGGTCGAGCGCGTGGGCCGCTGGTCGATGCTCGACGTATTCGTCGTGGCGCTCACGATCGCGCTCGTGCATTTCGGCTCGCTCGCCGACATCACGCCCGGCCCCGGCGCGCTCGCGTTCGGCGCCGTGGTCGTGCTGACCATGTGCGCGTCGATGCAGTTCGATCCTCGGCTCATCTGGGACGGCGCGCCCCGCCCCGCCGCCGCCCATCACCAACCTTGAACCGGCGCAAGCGCCCGCTTTATTTCGAATTCCAAAACGATGTCTTCTTTCGATTTCTCGCCACCCGAGATCCGGCCGCGCAGCCGCTGGATCCCGTCTCTCGTCTGGATCGTGCCGCTCGTTTGCGCGCTGATCGGGCTGTCGCTCGTGATCCGGACCGTCACCGCCAACGGTCCGGCGATCACGGTCACGTTCGCCAACGCCGAGGGCCTCGAAGCCGGCAAGACCAAGGTCCGCTACAAGGACGTCGATATCGGCTCCGTCCAGACCATCACGCTCACCCCTGATTTCAAGCGCGTGGTCGTCGGCATTCAGCTGACGCACGACGCCGCGCGCTTCGCGAACCGCGACACGCGCTTCTGGGTCGTTCGACCGCGCGTCGGTGCCACCGGCATTTCCGGCCTCGGCACGCTGCTCTCCGGCGCATTCATCGGCGCGGATCTTGGCCGCTCGTCGCAGAAGCAGACCGATTTCACCGGTCTCGAGACGCCGCCCGCCGTCACCACGGACCAGCAGGGCCGACGCTTTCTGCTGCACGGCGACTCGCTGGGCTCGGTCGACATCGGCTCGCCGGTGTTCTACCGGCATGTGCAGGTCGGTCAGGTCGTGGGATTCTCGCTCGACAAGGACGGTACCGGCGTCGACGTTCAGGCGTTCGTGAAAGCGCCCTACGACAAGTACGTCAGCGTCAATACGCGCTGGTGGCACGCGAGCGGCGTGGATCTTCGGCTCGATTCGAGCGGCCTGAAACTCAACACGCAGTCGCTGGCGACCGTGATCGTCGGCGGTCTCGCGTTTCAGTCGCCGCCCGGACAAGCGGACGCGCCGCAGGCAGCCGACAACACGCCGTTCCGGCTCGCCCCCGACGAAGCCGACGCGATGCGCGACCCCGACGGCACGCCGCTGATGGTCGTCATGCGCTTCGACCAGTCGCTGCGCGGGCTGTCGGTCGGCGCGCCGGTCGATCTGCGGGGCATCGTGCTCGGTCAGGTCACGAACATCGGGATCGAGTACAACGAACACACGCGCAACTTCAGCATGAAGGTCGCGATGGCGCTGTATCCGTCGCGACTGAGCCGACACAGCGATACGGCGCTGCCCGCGCCCGATACGGCCGGCGGCCACGAACTGCTCGAGCACCTGGTGCTCCAGGGGCTGCGCGGGCAGTTGCGTACCGGCAGCCTGCTGACCGGTCAGCTCTATGTGGCGCTCGACATGTTCCCGAAGGCGCCGCACGCGAGCGTGGACGCGCGCCGCACGCCGGTGGAACTGCCGACCGTGCCCAACACGCTCGACGAACTGCAGGTGCAGATCGCCGACATCGCGCGCAAGCTCGATCAGGTGCCGTTCGACCGGATCGGCAACAATCTGAACGGCGCGCTCGCGCATGCGAACCAGTTGTTCGGTCACCTCGATGAGCAGGTCGTGCCGCAGGCGCGCGACACGCTGGCCGCCGCGCAACGCACGTTCAGCGCGGCAGAGTCGACGTTGGGGCAGAATTCGCCGATGCAGTCGGACGTTCATGAGGCGATGCAGTCGCTCACGCAAACGCTGCAGTCGTTGAATGCGCTTGCGGACTATCTGGAACGTCATCCCGAATCGCTGCTGTTCGGCAAGAAGGGAGACCGCCAATGAAAGCGCGTTCGTTCGGTCGTCTCCGTATGCCGGCGCGCATCGCGACGTCCGTCGCACTCGCGGTGCTGAGCGCGTGCGCGTCGCCGCCGGTGCATTTCCATACCCTCGCGGTGGCGGACGATGCGGGTGCCGCGGCCGCCGCATCGCATCCCGCCTGGCTGATCGACATCCAGGCCGTGCACGTCGTGGCGCCTGCGGACGGCAACCGGCTCGTCGTGCAACGCGGCCCCGATCGGGCCGACATCCTGGAGCAGGAGCGCTGGGCCGCGCCGCTCGGCGACGAGATGCGCGGCGGACTGTCGACGCGCGTCGCGTCCCGGCTCGGCACGATCGATGTTCATCGCGTCGCCCACCCGGACGGCGCGCCCGTCTACCGGGTCGCGGTGGACGTCCAGCGAATCGAATCCTGGCCGGCATCGCACGTGCTGCTCGATGCGACGTGGAGTGTGAGTTCCGGGTCCGGACAGCCGGCACTGACGTGCCGCAGCATCGTTCGGTCCGGTGCGTCGACGGGCTACGAAGCACTCGTCGACGCGCAGCGTCGCGCGCTCGATGCGCTCGCGCTCGGGATCGCCGCGGGCATTCGCGCGGCGGCCGCGCATGCCGCGCCGCCGGCCGATTGCCGCGCGGGCGCACCCGGGCGCCCGATCACGCCCCCCGCTGTCGATCGCGGCGCGCCGGACGCGCTCGACGATTGAATCTGCGCCGTGACGACGCGACATTTCCCGCGGCGCGATATCGCGCCGCTTCAGCCCTTTCCACTGCACGGACAGCCCAGGATGAAACCCGCCCGCCTCACCCGTATGCAGCGCCGGCTCGACACCCGCGAACGGCTCATCGCCGCCGCTCGCGAATGCTTCATCGCGAACGGCTTCGCCGATACGACCGTCGAGCACATCGTCGAACGCGCTGGCTATACGCGCGGCGCGTACTATGCGAACTTCGGGCACAAGCGCGAGCTGTTGATCGAAATCCTGCGTCGCGACCGCCCGAAATTACTGGCGAAAATGCGGCCGGCAGCGCATGAGCACCGAGGCTCCCACACCGCCGGCTCCGCAGACATCGCCGCCGGCTGGGAATGTTTCCCGCTGTGGGTCGAGGTGCACCTGTACGCGCTGCGCGATGCCGGGATCCGGCAGATCGTCGACCGGCTGCACGCCGAGCCGGCGCCGCCGGCTGCGGCGAGCGATACGGCAGACGCGTCGGAGCGCATGCCATCGTCGGCCGAATGCGCGGCAGTGCTCGGCGTTGCGCTGATGCGTGCCGGTGCGTAGTACGCACGGCACGAAGAGCTGACCCAGGACACCGCGATGCGTGCGCGGGCTGAACGGTGCACGCCAGGCCCGGCGCCCGAGTTAGCGGCCGGGTACCACACGAGCGCACGCGGTGGCTTGGCCGCCGCCTGCGTCACCCCATTACGTCACTGCGCCGTCTCGGCCGCATCCACAACGGGCAGCGGCCGGCTTGCGATCTTCTCGGCTTCCGCACGCTTGAGCCCCAGCGTATGCAGCAGCGTCGCCGCCGTGCGTTCCGGAAAGTGCTCTCCGCTGAAGCCGAGTTCCTTCAGGACACCCGCTGCCGGTGCGCCCGGAGCGACGAAGTTGAGTTCGGCGGCAATCGCGGTCAGCACCGTACCGCCGACCGAAAGGAAGCCGACGAATGGGTCGGCGACCACGAAGCGTTTCTCGGCGATACCGCGCTCCATGTCCCGCAGCAGGCGTTGACCCAGGCCGAGCGTCAGGACGCGCGCCGAAAAGCCCTCGCGTATCAGGAAGTGTCCCCACACCGGCTCGCGCCGCGCGCGCATCAGCGTATGTCGCACCGAGACGGAAATGATTTCCGCCGGGTCGGACAAGCCGCTGGCCACGCGATCGAGCGAATCCGCGAACTCCTCGAATACCGATTCCACGAGGGTCGCGTAGATCGCCTCCTTCGATTCGAAGTGGTTGTAGAACGAGCCGAAGCCGACGTCGGCGGCCTCGGTGATTTCGTTGATGGCGACGCCTTCCATGCCCTTCTCGGCCATCAGTCTGAGCGCGGCATCCAGCAGGCGGGCACGGGTCTCCCGCTTGCGGCGCGCGCCACGCGGCTCGCGCTCTTCGGCGACCGCGGGACTGGATGCTTCCGGAGCGGAGCGCTTTGGTGTGCGGCGGCTCGGTGTATTCGTCATGACGTTTTCGATCCTTGTTCGTGCCCAAGTATAGATTCAAACGTCTACATTGACAAAGTCATCATCTATGATTTTAATGTCATCAAGGACGGCAGAACACGGCCTCGAGAACCGATCGAACGACGAATGGAGATACGGTGGAGACACACATGCACACGGGCGCCAGCGCGTCCATTCACAACAGCTCGCACGCGTCGCCGAAGTGCGGGCTGCCTTCGATGCTCGGCGTATTGATCGCAGGATTCACGCCGGTCGGCGCCGCATCGGGCCATTTTTCGGCCAGTCACGGCGCCGGCGGCGAGGCGCGCCGCTCCCATGCGAAATCGACGAGCGACCTCGCGACATTCGTGGTCCGGCCAGTGATGTCCTGCGACGGTGAGATTGCATGCCCGCCGTTGCGCGGCAAGCCCCTCGATGCGACGGCGCCCGCCTTCGCAATTGTCATTCGACCTGCCTGATTGTCATCCGCCATGAAACTGACCACCACACAACCGGCTCGCCACCCGCACCCCACGACGAAGGCATCGGCGCTCGCCTATCTGATCTTCGATCGCCCCGATCTCGACGAAGCAGAGCACTTTCTCAACGACTTCGGTCTCCGAACGGTGCTGCGGGATGACACGCAATTGCTGCTGCGCGGAACCGGCAGCGCACACTTCTGTTATGTCGTTCGCCACGCGCCGAAGGCCCGCTTCGTAGGCTTCGGATTGCAGGTCGACAGTCGTGCCGATCTCGAGGCGCTCGCCAAAATCCCTGGCGCGTCGGAGATCGAGGCATCGGATTGGCCAGGCGGCGGCCTCCGGGTGCGGCTCGCCGATCCGTCGGGTTTTCGGGTCGACGCGATTGCCGGCCAGACCCGGGCCGACACGTTGCCGCATCGTGCCGCGCTTTCATTCAACTCGGTCGACACGCCGTTGCGGATCAACGAAACGCAGCGGCCGCCGGCGAGCGCGCCTGAAGTCATTCGGCTCGGACACGTCGTGCTCGAACTCGCCGACTACCAGGAAACCTGCGCGTGGTACACGCGACATTTCGGGTTCATCCCCAGCGATGTCCAGGTGCTGCCGGACGGCTCACCCGCGGTTGCCTTCATGCGGCTCGATCTCGGCGACCGGCCGGCCGACCACCATACGCTCGCGCTCGCCCAGGGGTTCGTGCCGACTTATAGCCATAGCGCGTACGAACTGGTCGACGCCGATGCCGTCGGCATGGGCCAGCGCACGCTCCGCGACAACGGGTGGGCACACGCGTGGGGCATCGGCCGACACATTCTCGGCAGCCAGATCTTCGATTATTGGCAGGACCCGTGGGGCGACAAGCACGAACACTATTGCGACGGCGACCTGTTCACGGCCGACGAGCCGACGGGCGTGCACGCGGTCAGCCGCGAAGCGATGGCGCAGTGGGGCCCGACGATGCCGCGCAGCTTCACGAAGCCCCGGCTCACGCCGTCGAGCCTTGCGGCGCTGTTCCGCAACCTGCGCCGCAGTCCCGATCTGACGGTCAGCAAGCTGCTGACCCTGGCGAAGCTGTTCGCCTGATCCCCAACCGCCCATTCGACTCACGAGAGATCATTCATGTCACTGCATGTCCTGCACTTCCGGCATCATGGCCGCGCCCAATGGGGCGTGGTCGCCAACGGCGCCGTCACGCCGATTCCCGGCGACTTCGAGACAACCGCGAGCTTTCTCGCGGCGAATCCGGTTGAACGACTCGTCTCGCTCGACGGACCGACGATTCCGGAGTCGGACGTGGAGTGGCTGTCACCGGTGACCGCCAACCAGCAGTTCGTTTGCCAGGGGGCGAATTACCGTCGCCACATGATCGAATCGGGCATGGATCCGGACGCGAAAAAGTTCAACATGATCTTCACGAAGGCGACGAGTTGCATCGTCGCCGCCGACTCACGAGTCGTGAAACCCCGGCACGTCCGGTTTCTCGACTACGAAATCGAGCTCGGCCTCATCCTCAAACGCGACATCACGTCTCATCGGCAGATCACGGACGCGAACCTGCACGACTATGTCGCCGGCACCGTGATCGTCAACGACTATTCCGCGCGCGATGTCCAGATCCCGCAGATGCAGTTCTACAAGGGCAAGAGCTTCCGGACGTTCGGCCCGGTCGGCCCCTATCTGTGCCTGCTCGAGCGGCATGACTTCCCGAAGCTGAAGGCGCTCGACCTGACGTTGACCGTCAACGGCGCGGTGCGCCAGCAGGACTCGACATCGAACCTCGTCTACGGTCCGGCGGAAACGTTGACCGAGTTGTCGGGCGTGCACGACCTTCGCGCCGGCGACCTGCTCGCGACCGGCACGCCGGCCGGTTGCGCACTCAGCATCCCGTCGCCGTTCAAGCAGCGGGCCGTCGCGCTTTTCCCCGAATCCGTCAAATGGAAGATGTTCATGAAGGTGCAGGCGGGGCGCGCGCAGTATCTGAAGGCCGGAGACATCGTCGAAGCCAGGATCGCGAGCCGCGACGGATCGATCGACCTGGGCGTGCAACGTAACGAGATCGTGGACGAAGCAGCATGAACGGCATCGCGACCCAAGACGACGTGCTGGCGATCGAAGCGCCGGGCCTTCCGCCGGACCTTCCGGCCAGCACGTACGAGATGATCTGCGCCGGTGCGGCCATCGATCCGTCCGCCCCCGCCCTTTCCTTTTTCATGACCGCCGACGCGCACCGCGACGCCGAGTGCTGGACCTACCGCGAGCTGGTTCGCGACATCACGCGCACGGCCAACATGTTCGCGCGCCTCGGTGTGAATTCGCAGTCGGTGATCGCTTATGTGCTGCCCAATCTGCCCGAAACGCATTTCGTGATCTGGGGCGGACAGGCAACCGGCATCGTATGCGCGATCAATCCGCTGCTTGAAGGCGAAGCGATCGGTCAGCTGCTCAAAGCCGCCGGCGCCAGCGTGCTCGTGACGCTCGCGCCATTTCCCGGGACCGATCTCTGGCAAAAAGTCGCGGACATCCTTCATGAGGTCGAGCCGCTGCGGCATCTCGTGCTGGTCAACCTGGCCGATCGCGTGCGGGGCATGGCGCAATCGGCGGCACGCACGCTCCAGCACGACGCGTGTGCGCAGTTGTACGGCGCTGGCGGTTTGCGCAGCGCCGTGCCTGCGCACATCCAGATCCACGACTTCGGTACGGCAATCGCGCACGAATCCGGTACGGCGCTCGACAATGCGCGCCGCATTCAACCCGGCGACATGTCCTCTTACTTCTGTACCGGTGGAACCACCGGGTTGCCGAAAATCGCGATGCGCAGTCACGGCAACGAAGTGGCGAATGCCTGGAGCGCCGGCCGGTTCTTCGGCGACAGTATCGGCCCCGGCAAAACGACTTTTTGCGGCTTGCCGCTCTTTCACGTCAACGCCGCGATGGTGACCGGCCTCCTGCCGTTCTCGCGCGGTGCCCATGTCGTGCTCGGCACACCGCAGGGTTACCGGGGCGACGGCGTCGTCAAACGCTTCTGGGAAATCGTCGAACATCACCACATCAATTTCTTCAGTGGCGTCCCGACGCTTTATGCTTCGCTGCTCGACATTCCCTCCGAGGATCATGTCATCGACTCGCTCGAATACGGCCTGTGCGGTGCCGCGCCGATGCCGGTCGGCGTCTTCAGGTCCTTCCAGGAAAAAACGGGCATCCGGATTCTCGAAGGTTACGGCCTGACCGAAGGAACGTGCGTGAGCAGCGTCAACCCGCCGAACGGCGAGCGTCGGCTGGGATCAATCGGGCTTCGCATCCCCTTCCAGGCGATGAAGGCGGTCGTCGTGGACGATGCGGGACGGTATCTGCGCGACTGCGCGGCTAACGAGGAAGGATTGCTCGTGATCTCCGGGCCGAACGTGTTCACCGGCTACACGCGTGCCGACCAGAACGAGGCCCTGTGGCTCGATCTCGGCGACGGCAAGCGCTGGCTCAACACGGGCGACCTCGGCCGCTGCGACATCGACGGTTACTTCTGGCTGACCGGCCGCAAGAAGGAGTTGATCATCCGCGGCGGACACAATATCGACCCGGCGACGATCGAGGAACCGCTGCATCGACACCCGGCAGTCCAGATCGCAGCGGCGATCGGGCGCCCCGATGCCTATGCCGGTGAGTTGCCGGTCGCGTATGTTCAGCTCAAGCCGGGCATGACCGCTAGCGAACACGATCTGGAAGTGTTCATGCAGCAGGAGATCGCGGAACGCGCCGCCCTGCCCAAGCACGTCCGAATCGTCGAGACGATCCCGCTCACCGGCGTCGGCAAGATATTCAAACCCGAACTCAAGCGCCGCGAGACGAGTGACGCACTCCGCGCGGCATTGGACCAGGGCGGAGCGCCCGGCGCATCAGTCGACGTCTCGACCAGTGGTTCCGGCGGAATGTCGGTCTCGGTCGAGCTGAGCAATCCCGGGCTCGAGACTGCCGCGCGCTTCGTGCTGGGGCGTTTTCCGTTTGCGTTCTCGATCTCGTTCGCAGCGGAACCCATTCGGTCGTCCGGTCCGGCAGCGACAGATCTGCGGTGACGGAGGCGCGCGACTAGCCGCGACAACACAAATTCCGAGAGCGGCTTGTCACTATCAATAAGGTATCCAAAGCAACTGTAGTTCTTTAATCGGACCGAGACAGAGGAGACGCAAAATGAAATTGAGGCGAACGACGAGTTTCGCAGGTGCGATGGTCTGCATCTGCACGGCTGCACTTGCCGACAACGCAGATGCGCAGACGGCCGGAAGCATCACTACGTCGGTTGGATGGCTGCACGTCGCGCCCCAGGGCGACGCGACGCCCCTGACCGTGCAAAGTGTCGGCGGCGTAACGGTGAATCAGCAAATGGGTGGTACCGGGGCGCATGCCAGCTCGACGGATACGATGGGCATCACCACCGAGTACTACGTCACCGACAACATTGGTGTCGCCATGCTGTTCGGACTGCCACTGACAGTCAATCTGGTCGGTGACGGGACGTTGCAGAAGTACGGAACCCTCGGCACGACAAGGCCGATGCCGCCCGCCATCGAACTTCGATATCACCTGTTTTCAGCTGAATCGAAATTCCGTCCGTACGTAGGACTTGGCGTCAACTACACGTGGTTCACCCAGGTTCGGGCGACCAATCGCCAGTTCGTCACCGACAGCTTCGGGCCGGGCGGCTCGGCGCGCGCGACACTCAGTTCATCGTGGAACCCGGTGTTCGAGCTCGGGGCGAGTTACGCGATGACCAAACACTGGTCGGTCGGTGCTTCCGTCGGCTACATGCCGGTGAAGACCCACCTCACGTTATACGGACAGACCGCGACCGGCACGCAGATCGTTTCCACATCGACGCTCCGACTCAATCCCGTCAACGTTTTCCTGAACGTCGCTTACACGTTCTAGCGGGTGCGCCCCGATGCCAGCCCCCTGCATGGAAGCAACACTTCGGATCGAACGATGAAACGACAGGCTCTCAAGACCATTCTTTTTGCATTGCCCAAGGTTCTGGACCTGACGGCGCGCCGCTTCCCCGCCTATCGCGATCGCCTCAAGGAGCGCAATCTCGTCGCGTGGATCGGGCTCATGGATCAAAGCATCGGTCGCGCCATCGAGTTCAGGAATGGCCGCATTCGGTCGCGCGCCGGCAAGCATGCGCGGCCCGATGTGCGCATGGCCTTCAAGGACGTCGCCACCGCCCTGAAGTTCCTTTCCCCGAACCCGGACCAGGGCGAAATCGTCCACGCCGCCAAGAACTTCAAGGTGGTCACCGAGGGCGAGGACGAACTGCTGGTTTGGCTCATGCAAACCCTGAGCGTGATGCGCACGGTCGGCCTGACGATGGGCACGCCCATGCGCGACGGCACCCGACGCTACACCACCTGTACCAATGGCGGCCCCCTGTTCGTCTACGTCAAGGATGGCCGCATCGTCCGCGTGACGCCCATCGAGCTGGACGATACGGATGCGTCAAGCTGGGTGATCGAGGCACGTGGACGCCGCTTCAGCCCGCCACGGCGCGGACTGGTCGCGCCCCACGCGTTGACCCTCAAGTCGCTGGTCTACTCCGACAAGCGCATCCTTCACCCGATGAAACGGGTCGACTTCGACCCGGACGGCGAGCGCAATCCGCAGAACCGGGGCAAGTCCGGCTATGTGCGCATCAGCTGGGACGAGGCCCTGGACATCGTCGCCAAGGAGATCAACCGGCAGAAGCGTGTTCACGGCCCCGGTTCCATCACGTTCCCGATGTCGTCCCACCACCAGTGGGGCAACGTCGGCTACTACCTCAGCGCGCTGACGCGCTTCGCCAACCTGATCGGCTTCACCCGGGTGGCCGCGAATCCGGACAGCTGGGAAGGCTGGTACTGGGGGGCCATGCATCATTTCGGCAACTCGATGCGCGTCGGCGTGCCCGCCGGCTACGGCGGCCTCGAGGACGGTCTCAAGGAGGCCGAAATGATCGTCTTCTGGTCCTGCGACCCCGAAAGTACCAACGGGGCCTACGCAGGATTCGAGGGAACCCCGCGCCGCCTGTGGGCCAAGGAGCTCGGCATCGAGTTCGTTCACATCGACCCGCACTGCAATCCCACCGCACAGCTGCTGGGCGGCCGCTGGATCCCGATCCGGCCGCAAACCGATGCCGCGCTGGCGACCGCCATCATGTACGTCTGGACCGTGGAGGGCCTGTACGACAAGGATTACGTCGCGACGCGCACGACCGGTTTCGACGATTGGAAAGCCTACCTTCTGGGCGAAACCGACGGTACCCCCAAGACGCCCGAGTGGCAGGAGAGCGAGACCGGCGTGCCGGCCAAGGACGCCCGTGCGCTTGCGCGCCTGTGGGGGAAGAAGAAGGTGCATCTCGCCGTCGGGATGACCGGCGCGGGATTCGGCGGCGCGGGCCGCGGGGCGACCGGCGCGCAATGGGCGCGCTGCATGATCATGATGATGTCCATGCAGGGCTGGGGCAAGCCGGGGGTGAATTTCGGCTGCCTCGAAATCGGCGTCCCGCACGATCTCCAGTTCTACTTCCCCGGCTACGCGGACGGCGGCATTTCAGGCGACCTGGCGTGGACCGCCAATGCGGTGGACAACTACCAGCGCATGCCGCATATCCTGACCATGAATCCCGTCAAGCAAATGGTGCCGCGACAGCAGATGCCCGATGCGATTCTCAACGGTCACGCCACCGGTTATCTCTGGGACGGCATGTCCCAGGAAGCCCAGTTTGCGCCGTTCACGTACCCGATGCCCGGCTATTCGCCGATCCACATGATCTATCGCTACGGCGGATCCGCGTTCAGTACCGTGACGAATTCCGGACGCTGGACGCAGGCCTACCGGCACTCGAGCATCGAGTTCGTCGTCAATCAGTCGATCTGGATGGAAGGCGAAGCCCAGTTCGCCGACATCATCCTGCCCGCGTGCACTTCGCTGGAGCGTTGGGACATCGGAGAATGGGCGAATTCGGGCGGCTACGCCCACCACGGGTATGGCACGGTCAACCATCGCATGCTGACGCTGCAGCACAAGTGCATCGAACCCCTGGGCGAGTCCCGCTCCGACTACGACATTTTCACTGCCATCCTGACCCGGTTGGGCCTGGGTGGCATTTTCACCGAAGGCTGCGGGGATCTCGACTGGGTCAAGCGCGTCTTCGACTCGTCGGATCTGCCCGATCACATTTCGTGGCGCGAATTTTGCCGCAAGGGCTATTTCGTCGTGCCGCCCGAAAAGCCCGAACTGCGCCATCCCGTGGATATGCGCTGGTTTGCGGAAGACAGGAAGAAGGACCTGCCGGAACCTCATCCCCTGCCGTCACAGTTCTCGGAACGGTTCGGCAAGGGCCTGCAGACGCCGAGCGGCAAGCTGGAGTTCGTGCCCGAGTTGCTGAAGCGGCACACCGCGGACAATCCGGAGCGCCCCCCGCTCAACCGATATATCCCCTCCTGGGAGGGGTTGCGCTCGGACCTGGCCCGGCGCTACCCGCTGCAACTGATCGCCACCCACAGCCGCTACAGCTTTCATACCCACGGTGACGGAAAGAATTCTGCCGTGAACGGCATCGACGATCATCGCGCGCTGATCGCGGGGCACCGGTTCTGGCTGCTGAGGCTCAATCCGGCAGACGCCGCTGCTCGATGCATCGCCCATCGCGATCTCGTCAAAGTACACAACGACCGCGGCGCCGTGATCTGTGCGGCCGATGTCTCGCCCCTGGTGAACGCCGGAGTGGTGAAATCCTACGAGGCGAGCGCTGAATTTCAGCTGATCGAAATCGATGGCGAGCAAGTCGAGATCGGCGGCTGCATGAACATGCTGACCCCCGATCGGCCGCAGACCGCCGGCACCAGCAGCATGAGCCCGAATTCCTGCCTGGTGCAGGTCGAGAAATGGCGCGGTGCCGAAGCATTCATGCTCGGTCGCGCAGCGTGAGGAATGTCAAATGAGCAAGTGGAACCTGATCATCAACGTCGGCCGTTGCGAGAACTGCCAGAACTGTGTGATCGCCGCGCGGGACGAGCACGTCGGCAATGACTTCCCCGGCTACGCGGCACCCGCTTCGGCCAGTGCCGAGAGCCCCATCCGCATCCTGCGTCGTGTACAGGGTGCTTCGCACATGATCGAGACCACTTATCTGCCGGTCATGTGCAACCACTGCGACGACGCGCCCTGCATGCGTGTGGGCGGCAGCGCCATTCGCAAGCGCGCCGACGGCATCGTCATCATCGATCCGGACGAGGCGCGAGGCCGAAAGGACATCGTCAAGGCGTGCCCTTACAAGGCGATCGTGTGGAACGAAGAGCTGCAACTGCCGCAGATCTGGATCTTCGATGCGCATTTGCTCGACCAGGGCTGGTCCCGCCCGCGTTGTCAGCAGTCGTGCCCCACCGATGTCTTCGAGACGGTCAAGCTCGATGACACGGCGATGGCCGAGAAGGCCCGGCGCGAGGGACTCAAGGTATTGCGACCCAACCTGAGCACGAAGCCCCGCGTGTGGTACAGCGGCCTCGAGCGGTGGGAAACGTGCTTCGTCGGTGGAAGCGTCAGTGCCCAGGCAGGAGACGTGGTCGAGTGTGTCACGGATGCGGTCGTCGCCTTGTATGCAGGTAATCGGCAGGTAGCCGAAACCGTCTCGGACGGCTTCGGCGATTTCCGGTTCGACGGCCTGGCCAGGGGCAGCGGCCTCTACCGAGTCCAAATCCGGCATGCCCGCGGCAATGCCTGGCGCGAGTGCAGATTGGGCGACAGCGCCTACCTGGGCGAGATCAGGCTCAGTCAATCGACAAACGCCGTGGCGATGGAGTGCTCGTGATCCGGGCGAGACTGGACGCCGCGGTGACCGACGGTGAACGAATCAGAAAAAACAAGGCCGGGCGAAACACCCCGCTCTCGGCAACGCCATGCGGCGTGCGCACCGCCCAAACGGCGGCACGCACGCGACCACCCGGTCGTCAGACCGCCATCACCGTCACCGACTTCGTGACGAGATACGGCTCCAGCGCTTCCGGCCCGCCCTCCGACCCGTAGCCCGAATCCTTCACGCCGCCGAACGGCATTTCCGGCCACGGCGTCGCCGGCTGGTTGATCCACAGCATCCCGACTTCGAGGCGCTGCGTCAGCAGGTGCACGTTCGCGAACGAACGCGTGAACGCATAGCCGGCCAGCCCGAACGGCAGGCGATTGGCTTCGGCGATCGCATCCTCGAGCTTGTCGAAACCGCGGATCGCCGCGACCGGGCCGAACGGCTCGTTGTTGAACACGTCCGCTTCGAGCGGCACGTTCGCGATCACGGTCGGCGCGAAGAAGTTGCCTTCCGAGCCGATCCGTTCGCCGCCCGTCTCGATGCTCGCGCCGACCTTGCGCGCGTTCTCGACGACCGACGCCATCGCGGTCAGCCGGCGCGGGTTCGCCAGCGCGCCGAGCGTCGTGCCTTCCTCGAGGCCGTTGCCGACCTTCAGCCCCTGCGCATGCGCGACCAGCGCACGCGTGAATTCGTCGCGGATGCTGTTGTGCACGAGGAAACGCGTCGGCGAGATGCACACCTGGCCCGCGTTGCGGAACTTCGCGCCACCGGCGGCCTTCACCGCCAGCGCGACGTCCGCGTCCTCGGCGACGATCACCGGCGCGTGGCCGCCCAGCTCCATCGTCGCGCGCTTCATGTGCTGGCCCGCGAGCGCCGCGAGTTGCTTGCCGACCGGCGTCGAGCCCGTGAACGTCACCTTGCGGATCACCGGATGCGGAATCAGGTACGACGAGATTTCCGCCGGATCGCCGTACACGAGACCGACCACACCGGCCGGCACGCCCGCGTCGACGAACGCGCGCAGCAGCGCGGCCGGCGATGCCGGGGTTTCTTCCGGCGCCTTCACGAGGAACGAACAGCCGGTCGCCAGCGCGGCGCTCAGCTTGCGCACGACCTGGTTGACCGGGAAATTCCACGGCGTGAACGCCGCGACCGGTCCGACCGGCTCCTTCACGACGGTCTGCTGCGCGCCGAGATTGCGCGGCGGCACGATCCGGCCATACACGCGGCGGCCTTCGTCCGCGAACCATTCGATGATGTCGGCGGCCGACAGCACTTCCACACGCGCTTCCGTGAGCGGCTTGCCCTGCTCCTGCGTCATCAGCTGCGCGATCGTGTCGGCGCGCTCGCGCACCAGCGCGGCCGCCTTGCGCATCGTCGCCGCGCGCTCGTGCGCGGGCACCTTGCGCCATGCTTCGAAACCGCGCTGCGCCGCGGCCAGCGCGCGATCGAGATCGGCGATGCCCGCGTGAGCCACCTTGCCGATCGCCTTGCCCGTCGCCGGGTTCACGACGTCGATCGTCTTGCCGCTCGCGGCGTCGACCCACTCGCCGTCGATCAGCAGTTGCGTATCCGTATAAGTCACGTTAGCCATCCAGACACCCCAGTTTTACGTCGATAAAACGCGCGCGGCCGCGAACGGCCGCACGCCGGTTGACAGAAAGAGCTGCGCCACCGGGCGCCCCGCACCCGGCACAATGTTCGACGACGGCGTGCGGCACGCATGCCCGTCGTCGTCCGCCACGGTCGGCCGCGCTTCGGCGCTCCGCGCTCAGCGCGCGGCCGCCGTCGCCTTGCGGAGTTTCGCGACCTCCGCCGCCTGCACGGCCGGCGCGCCGTTGTTCCAGCCGGCGCGCATGAACGTCAGCACGTCGGCGATCTGCTGGTCGTTCAGCTGGTTCGCGAACGCCGGCATCGGGTACGCGGACGGCACGCCACCGATCACGAGCGACTCGCTGCCGTTCAACGTCACGTTGATCAGCGACGCGGCATCGGCCTCGAGCACGTTCGGGTTGCCGGCGAGCGGCGCGAGCAGCGGCGCGTAGCCGCGGCCGTCCGCGCCATGACAATGCAGGCAGTAAGCGTTATACACCTTTGCGCCCGGATCGTTCGCCGGCCGGCCCAACACGACCTGCGTCGCCTTCGGCTCATAACGGTAAGGCGGCGCGCCCGTGCCGCCCGCTGCCGGCAGCGATTTCAGGTAGCGGGACATCGCCGCCAGATCGTCGTCGGTCAGTTCCTGCGTGCTGTGGTTGATCACGCTGACCATCGAGCCGAACGCGGTCGCATGCCGGTTCGCGCCGGTCTTCAGGAATTGCGCGATATCCGCATCGCTCCAGCGGCCCAGCCCGGTATTGTGCTCGCCGGTCAGGTTCGACGCGAACCAGTTGTCGATCGGCGCGCCCGACAGGAACGCCGCACCGCCCTCGTCCAGCGCCTTCTCCTGGAAGCCGACACCGCGCGGCGTATGGCACGATCCGCAGTGCCCGAGCCCCTGCACGAGATACGCGCCGCGGTTCCACATCGCGTCCTTGGCCGGCTTGTCGGCATAAGGCGTCGTATCGAGGAACACCATGTTCCACAACGCGAGCGGCCAGCGCATGTTGAGCGGCCACGGGATGTCGGACGCCCGGTTCGCCTGCTTCACCGGCTCGACGCCGTGCATGAAGTACGCGTACAGCGCCTTCACGTCGTCGTCCTTCAGCTTCGCGTACGACGGATACGGCATCGCCGGATACAGGTTGTGGCCGTCCTTCGCGACGCCCTTGCGCAACGCGTTCGTAAAATCGGCTTCCGTATAGCCGCCGATGCCCGTGTCCGGGTCGGGCGTGATGTTGGTCGTGTAGATCGCGCCCATCGGCGTGACCATCTTCAGGCCGCCGGCGAACGGCGTGCCGCGCGGCGCGGTGTGGCACGCGACGCAATCGCCGGCCTTCGCGAGATACGCGCCGCGTGCGACCAGCGCGCTGTCGGCGGCCGCCGCTTGCGCGGCGTGCGCCGCCGTGCCGGCCATCAGTGCGGACAGCGCGATCAACGACGTGCCGAACGTGCGAGCGGCGCGACTCAGGCGGTTCGGACGATTCGAGGTGAGGTTTCGCATGGTTCGTGTCCTCCCCTCAAGCCGTCTTCAGCTGGTTGCCGACCGGCAGCTTGCGCAGCCGCGTGCCGGTCGCCGCGAAGATCGCGTTCGACACAGCAGCCGCGGTCGCCGCGGTGCCCGGCTCGCCGATTCCGCCCGGCGCCTCGGCGCTTTTGACGAGATGAACCTCGATCGGCGGCGTCTCATTGATGCGCATCACCCGGTAGTCGGTGAAGTTGCTCTGCACGACGCGGCCGTCCTCGATCGTGATCTCGCCATACAGCGCGCCCGTGATCCCGAAGATGATGCCGCCCTGCACCTGTGCCTCGATCGTGCTCGGATTCACGGCCATCCCGCAGTCGACCGCGCACACGGCACGCTTGACCTGCACCTCGCCGCCTTCCACCGCGACGTCGATGACGATCGAGAAGAAGCTGCCGAACGCGTGCATCACCGATACGCCGCGCCCTTGCCCCTTCGGCAGCGGCGTGCCCCAGCCGGCCGCCTTCGTCGCGACGTCGAGCACGTTGCGCGCACGCGGCGTCTTGTCGAGCAGCGCGCGGCGGTACTGGACGGGATCGGTCTTGGCCTGCGCCGCGAGTTCGTCGATGAAGCTCTCGACGACGAACGTGCTGCGGGTCGGCCCGACACCGCGCCAGAACGCGGTCGGCACGTGGCGCGGTTCCTGGCGCACGTAGTCGATCAACTGGTTCGGCAGGTCGTACGGCAGGTCGTTGGCAACCTCGACCGCGTCGGGATCGACGCCGTCCTTGAAGGCCGGCGGTGCGAAGCGCGCGAGGATCGACGAACCGACGATCCGGTGCTGCCATGCGACCGGCTTGCCGTTCGCGTCGAGGCCGGCCGAGATCCGGTCGTAGTAGTACGGGCGATACATGTCGTGCTGGATGTCTTCCTCGCGCGTCCACACGACCTTCACCGGCGCGTTGACCTGCTTCGCGATCTTCACGGCCTGGCCGATCATGTCCGTTTCGAGCCGTCGGCCGAAACCACCGCCGAGCAGGTGGTTGTGCACGACGATCCGGTCGGGCGCGAGACCCGTGAGCTTCTGCACGGTGTCGACCGCCCGCGTCGGCACCTGCGTGCCGACCCAGATCTCGCAGCCGTCGCCGCGCACGTGCACCGTGCAGTTCACCGGCTCCATCGTTGCGTGCGCAAGGAGCGGCTGTTCGTAGACGGCATCGATGCGCGTCTTCGCGTTCGCGAACGCGCGGCCGACGTCGCCGTCCTTGCGCGCGACCGCACCCTTGCCATTCGCTGCGGCCTGCGCGAGATCGGCGACGATGTCCTTCGTCGACACCTTCGCGCCCGCGCCTTCGTTCCACTTCACGACGAGCGCCGACGCGCCGCGCTTCGCGGCCCACGTGTGATCACCGACCACCGCGACCGCGTTGTCCGCGCGCACCACCTGGCGCACGCCGGGGATCTTCTTCGCGGCCGTGTCGTCGACGCTCGCGACCGTGCCGCCGAACACCGGGCTGTTCACGATCACCGCATACAGCATGCCGGGCACGCGCACGTCGAGCCCGAACTGCGCGGTGCCGTCGACCTTCTCCGGCGAATCGAGCCGCTTCACCGGCTTGCCGATCAGCTTGAAATCGGCCGGCTGCTTCAGTGCGACGTCCTTCGGCACCGGCAGCTTCGACGCGGCGTCCGCGAGCTGGCCGTACGATGCGCGCCGGCCGCTCGGCGTGTGCTGCACTTCGCCGTTCGCCGCCCGGCAGGTGGCCGGATCCACGTTCCATTGCTTCGCCGCCGCCGAAACCAGCAGCGTGCGCGCGGTCGCGCCCGCGCGGCGCAGCGGTTCCCACGCGTAGCGCACCGACGTCGAGCCGCCGGTCAGCTGGCCGCCGAGCAGCGGATCGAGGAACAGCTTCTCGTTCGGGGGCGCATGGTCGAGCGTGACGTTCGACAGCGGCACCTCGAGTTCCTCGGCGATCAGCATCGGCAGCGCCGTGTAGACGCCCTGGCCCATTTCGACCTTCGGCATCACCAGCGTGACCTTGCCGGCGCGGTCGATCTGCACGAACGCATTCGGCGCGAATACGCCGGCGCGCGCGTTTTCGTCCGCATCGCCGCCGATCACCGAGCGCCGTGCATCATCGCCCGCCGCCGGCATGCTGAAGCCGAGCAGCAGGCCGCCGCCCGCCGCCGCGCCGAGCGACATGCCCGCCTTGAGAAACGAACGGCGCGACACGCCCGCGCCGGCCCGACCTGCTTCGATCAGTCCTCGCGACATGTCATGCCCCCTTCGCGGCGTGTTTGACCGCCGCGCGAATCCGGTTGTAGGTACCACAGCGGCAGATGTTGCCGGCCATCGCCGCGTCGATGTCGGCGTCGCTCGGGTTCGGGTTCGATGCGATCAGCGCGGTGGCCGCCATCACCTGCCCGGACTGGCAATAGCCGCACTGGACGACGTCGAGCTCGCGCCATGCCTGCTGGACCTTCTGCCCGGCCGGCGTCGCGCCGACGGCTTCGATCGTCGTGATCTTGCGGCCCGCGACGGCCGCGACCGGCAGCACGCACGCGCGTGCGGCGACGCCGTCGAGATGCACGGTGCACGCGCCGCATTGTGCGATCCCGCAGCCGAATTTCGTGCCGGTCAGGCCGACGAGGTCGCGCAGGACCCACAGCAGGGGCATGTCGTCGGGGGCGTCGACCGTGCGGTTCTCGCCGTTGATGTTGAGGGTGACCATTCGGCCTCCGGGGGCGGTGTATTGGGGAAGCGGCGCGAACGATGCGCAGCGCCGCGTTGTCGTTGTCGTCGCCGTTGCGTCATGCGTGACGGCTGCCGCACGGTCCCGGGCGAGAACGGGCCGTGACGGGGGGTACCGCGTCGTTACTCGGCCACGTCGATGCCCGACAGCACCTTGATGACGGGCGGCGCCGCGAACCAGTCGGCCGACTTCACGCGAAATTCCGTGAAATGCGGGCTGGCGAGGTGCGCGTCGAACGCGGCCTGGTCGTCGTAGATCTCGTACAGGTGCAGGTTCGGCGAACCGTCCTGCTCGCGGAACAGGTCGTAGCGCCGGTTGCCCGGCTCGACGCGCGTCTTGGCGACCATGCTGCGCAATTCGGCCTCGGCGGCCTGCGCGTGTTCGGGTTTCAGGAACAGGGAAGCAATCACGTGAAGCGCCATCTTTGTCACTCCTTTCGAAACGGAATCGAGCATGCCACAAGCCGGCGTCTCGCGACGCCAGCGTGCAATCGTCGTGTGTCGTCTTGCGCCGGTGTCAGGCCAGTTCGTCCGGACCCACGCGCACGACGACCTTGCCGAAATTCTTGCCGGCGAGCAAGCCGATCAGCGCATTCGGCGCATCGGCGAGATCGGGGATGACATCCTCGAGCGCCTTCACCTTGCCCTGCGCGAGCCACTCGCTCATCTCCGTCAGGAACTGCGCGTAGCCCGTCGCGTAATGATCGAAAATGATGAAGCCCTGCATCCGGATGCGCTTGCGCAGGATCGTCCCCATCAGCAGCGGCAGGCGATCGGGGCCGGCCGGCAACGCGGTGTCGTTGTAATGGGCGATCAGCCCGCATACCGGCACGCGCGCATGCTCGTTGAGCAGCGGCCACACCGCATCGAACACGGCGCCGCCGACGTTCTCGAAATAGACGTCGATGCCCTTCGGACAGGCTTCCTTCAGCCGGGCGGCGAATTGCGGATCGCGGTGGTCGACGCAATCGTCGAAGCCAAGCGTGCCCTTCACGTACGCGACCTTGTCGGCGCCGCCCGCGACGCCGATCACGCGGCAGCCCTTCAGCTTCGCGATCTGGCCGACCACAGCACCGACCGCCCCGCTCGCGGCGGCGACGACCACGGTTTCGCCGGCCTTCGGCTCGCCGATCTTCAGCAGCCCGGTGTACGCGGTGAACCCCGGCATGCCGAGCACGCCGAGTGCATGCGACGGATGCGCGAAGTCGCGGCCGAGCGGAATGAGACCGCTGCCGTCCGACAGCGAATAGTCCTGCCAGCCACCGCGCGCGACGACCAGGTCGCCTTCGCGATACGCGGGCAGGTTGGACGCCACGACACGGCTGACCGTGCCGCCGACCATCACGTCGCCGAGCTCGACCGGCGGCGCATATGACGGCGCGTCGCTCATCCGGCCGCGCATGTACGGGTCGAGCGACAGCCAGATCGTGCGCAGCAGCACCTGGCCGGCACCGGGCACCGGTACGTCGCCGGTTTCGAGACGAAAGTCGTTCGGGGTGGGCGCGCCGACCGGGCGCGTATTCAGGATGATTCTGCGGTTTGCTGCCTTGCCTTGCGGCATGGGAACCTCCGTCAACAGGAAGGGACGTGCACGGGCACGATCGGATCAACGTTGGACAACCGTGATGCGCGAAGCTGCAGCCTTGCCGGCGAATCAGCCGGCGGCCGGGCCGCCGCCTCGCGGGTAAAACAATGTGACTTCAGCGTAAGTAGACCAGTCGTCTAGCGCTCACGCAAAAAACAAGGCGCGCCTGCGCGCGCCCACATTACGACTGCACTCCGTCCGGCTCGAAGGACGGCAGGTTCAGCATCCGCCGTGTTTCGAGCATCGCGCGTTCGAGCGGTTTGCGGTCGCGGTGAATCTTCTCCAGCAGCGTCGCGCCCAGCCACAGCTCGTAAAGGATCGCGGCCGTATGCGCCGGATCGTCGACGCCGCCCAGCGAACCGTCGGCCAACCCGGCCTCGATCCCGCCCGCGAGCCGCTCGATGATCTGGCCGGTGCCGCGCCGCAGGACCGCGCGCATCGCCTCCGACAAATCGGACACTTCCGCGCCGAGCTTCACCGCGAGGCACTTGCCTTCCGGATCGTCCGCGCACTGCGTGCGCAGCCAGTTGCCCCAGTACGTCATCAGGCGCTGCGCGCCCGTGCCGGCCGGGTGCTTGAGCAGGTTGTCGAGGTGCTCGAGATAGCCTTCGAAATACGATTCGAGCAGCGCCTCGCCGAACGCCTCCTTCGAGCCGAAGTAATGGTAGAACGAGCCCTTCGGGATACCCGCCGCGGCGAGAATCTCGTTCAGACCGACCGCCGAAAACCCCTTGTGGAGCATGATCGGCTTCGCGATATTCAGGATGTGCTGGCGGACTTCCGCGCCTGAAGATGCATTCATGATGGCGTATCTTAACAACGATTAGACCGGTCGTCTAGTAACGTCGAGCCGGCAAGTTGAACGGCACTTTACCCGAATCGCACCGCGTCGCGGACACGTCGTCGCCGCACCGTGGCGCCCACGTCACGCGGGTTTCGGGACGCGCTTCCTCGCGACCGGTTTCGCCGCACGCAGGGTGCCGCCCGCCGGTCGACCCGGCGCCCGGCGCGCGGGGGGGCGTGACGCGCGCTCGGCGCGCAATGCGTCGAGTTCGCCGACGTACGCGGCATTGGCCGCGCGGGCCCCGTCGAGCTGGCCTTCGAGCATGCCGCAGCGGTGTTGCGTGTCGGCCAGTTGCGCCTGCAGTGCCGCGAGATCCTTGCGGTGCTGCGTATCGCGCTGTTCGGCACGAGCCGTGGCCGCGTCGAATTCCTTCTGAACGCGTGCGGCCGCGAGCCGTTCGCGGTCGATCTCCTGAAGCGCTCGCCTCTCCGCTGCACGCAAGCGTTCCTCGGCCCGGCCCGCGTCGTCGCGCAGCCGGTCGAGTTGCGACGTGAAATCGGCGCGCGCCTGCGCCAGCGCGCGATCGGCGTCCGCGTTGTCGGACTTCAGCCGCTCGATTTCCGCTTGCAGCGCGCGGCGCGATGCTTCGTCGGCCGCCCTCGCCTGCTCGAGTTCCTGGATGCGCACCTGGGCCGCCAGCAACGCGCTCGTGCGGTGCTCCAGCGCGGTTTCGGTGCGGGACAGGTCGGCTTGCAATGCCGCGACCTCCGCTTTCGCCGCGGCCCGCTCGGCTTCGACTTCGGCGCGCAGTGCATCGAGCGCTGCGGCGGCATCGGTACTCGAGCGGCGCCACAACGCGGCGACGAGCTCGCCCGCTGCCGCCTGCAGATCGGCCGGCAAATCCGGATGCTCGATGCGCACCCGGCTCTTTTCCCGCAACTCGGCCCAGAACTCGCCGAGCACCGCCGTCGGCGTGCTCATGCTGCCCTTGCGCACGAGCTGGTAAAGGCGGTTCGCGGTGGGCGTGACGCCGAAACGGAAGAACATCAACGCGCAGACCTCGCGATAGAGCTCGCGGGTCTTCGGGAAATCGGCCCTCAGGCGGTCGATTTCGGCGATCAGGCGGGATTCGTCGGCAACGAGGTCGGACATGACGGTTTGAGTCGGTGGTTTCGTTAATAATATAACGTAAACCGTTAAATATCCAATTGTCGCGCCCCTGTTATTTGACATTATTTCTATAATGTTGAGTTTTTATGGGCGAGCGTTGTCATTTCTGAACATGGCTCCCCGCCTCGCTGTTGCTATAGGCGTATTGCGTCCTTTCATCGCTGCGGATGGCAGAAACGAAAGAGGCCCGCATCGCGCGAGCCTCTTGTTGACGATGCCGTGATCGTCGACACACAGACGTCGACCGCAGTCGACATGTCGGCAGACGAATCCGCTCAATATCGACGCGGCGGCTTACGGCACGACGTGCCGCCCCAATCAACCCAGCGGCACCACGCTCCCGAGCAGGATCCGCACGAGCGTCGCCTGGCGCGTCACGCCCGTCTTCGAGAAGATCGCGCGCAGGTGCGTGCGCGCCGTGTTCTTGCTGATCCCCGATTCCTCCGCCGCCTCCTCGAGCGTCAGCCCGTTCGTCAGCAGCAGCGCGAGCGACGTCTCGGCGGGTGTCAGGTCGAACAGCTTGCGGATGATTTCCTGCGCGCCCTGCGGCTTGCGGTCGGGGTCGCGCAGGAACAGCGTGACGGCCGGCCGGCGCTTGTTGTCCTCCGACCAGTCGGACAGCAGCACGGTGCGCACCAGCAGCCCGAGGCGCGGCTTGTCGAAGCCGCGCGTGATCGGCATCGCCTCGACGATCGCCGCGGCCGTGCCGTGGTGCCCCATCACCGCGTGGCGGATCAGCCGCTTGAGCGTGCGATTCTCCTGCGCATCGGTCGCCTCGATCGTGCCGCGCGCAATCGTCAGACCGTTGTTCTGCTTCAGGATCTCGTCGGCGACGCCGTTCATGTCGATGATCGTGCCGTTCTCGTCGAGCGTGATCGTGCCGATCTGCATCCGGTTGATCGCGTTGGCATAGATCGACCGCTCGACCTCGGCCGTGTCGAGCCGCGAATGCAGTTCGACCGCCCGCTTCAGGTGCGGCAGCAGCAGCGCGCAGATCGCCTTGTCGCGCGCGGAGAACTGCTTCGACGCATGATTGCGGCACACGCGGAACCGGCACTCGACGCCCGACGGCGTGCGCAGGTCCGCGCCGAGGATGTAGCGCACGTCCTGCGGCTTCAGGAACTGCTTGTACAGTTCGCTCGACAGCCAGCCCGTATCGCCGAACACGTCGTCGACCGTGACCACGCGATCGGCCGGCAGGCCGACGAACGGGTCGAGCGAATAGTAGTAGTTGTTGTACGACGCCTCGCCGTCCCCCGGCACGACCGGGCCGAACTCCGATGCATGCACGGACAGCGGCGCGCGACGGTCGCTCGCGGCCGCGCGCAGGATCAGCGTCACGTAGCTGGCCTGCAGCAGCCGGCGAACCATCTCGAGCGCGCCGGCCCACGGCGGCGTTTCCATCGGCCCCTGGTAGATGCGCGCCATCAGCTCGCTGAAATCAGCGACGCCGATGTCGGCCTCCTCGCTCGTTGACTGGCTCTCTTGCGGGGCCCATCTCGTCTCCATCAGCACGCTCCATCCTCCATGCAACTTGTGTTCGGTGCGATTCATCCGCGCCGCCATGATTAAGACGTGTCTTAATTCCGGCGTCATCGGGACATTCACTGAATGGTGAGCTTTGGCCATCCGGACGCGCGAACCATCGTCCAATCGGATGATGTGGCGCCCTGCCCGCTGCGCTGGAATGCCCGTCAGGCCGTGCCGGCAAGCATCCGGCGCGGGCTCAGGGAAAACCGCGATGCGGGTTTACCTGATTCAGACCGCATCCGATTCAGACAGGAGTTCCAATGCCGCTCGACCCTCAGGCGCAGGCGCTGCTCGCCGCGCTCGCCCAAGTGCCCGCGATCGATTTCGATCGACTGACCGTGCCCGCGTACCGTGCGAGCCTCGCCGGAGGCAGCGCGTTCGCGCCCGGCGACGCGATTGCCGCCGAAGAGGACTGGCAGATCCCGGCGCCGGGTCGTCAGTTATCCGCACGACTGTATCGGCCCGATGCCGACGGGCCGTTGCCGCTGACGATGTTTTTCCACGGTGGCGGCTTCGTCGCGTGCGGGATCGATTCGCACGCGAACCTGTGCCGCAGTCTTGCCAGGCGGGCGCGCACGCTCGTGCTGTCGGTCGATTACCGGCTCGCGCCCGAAGCGCGCTTCCCGGCAGCCGCGCAGGACGCTTGCGACGCGGTGCGCTGGGCCGCCGCCGGTGCGCGCGATCTCGGCGCGCGCGCCGGGGCGATCGCCGTGGCCGGCGACAGCGCGGGCGGCAACCTGGCCGCGGTCGCCGCGCTGCAGTTGCGCGGCTCGGGCATCGCGATCGCGCACCAGTTGCTGCTGTATCCGGTCGTCGATTGCGCGACCGAGCATCCGTCGTACGAATCGCTCGGCGAAGGCTATTTCCTGACGGCGGACGCGATGCGCTGGTTCAAGCGCCAGTATTTCGACGACGGCGCCGACCGCGCATCGCCGCTCGCGAGCCCGCTCGCCGTGGCGGACCTGTCGGGCGCGGCGCCGGCCACCATCGTCAGCGCGGAATTCGATCCGTTGCGCGACGAGGCCGAAGCGTACGCACTGCGTCTCGCGCAGGCCGGCACGCCGGTCTCGCTCGTGCGCTGGCCGGGCCAGCTGCACGGCTTCGCGAGCATGCTCGGCGCGGTCGACGCGGCCGATCGCGTGCTGACCTTCGGCGCCGACGCGCTGCGCCGCGCCTTCGACGCGACGGAGGCGCAATGACGCTCGCCAGTACGCCGGAAATCGTCGACGAGCTGCGTGCGGGACGGATGGTCCTGCTCGTCGACGAGGAGGACCGCGAAAACGAAGGCGACCTCGTGATCGCGGCCGATCACGTGACGCCCGACGCGATCAACTTCATGGCGCGCTTCGGGCGCGGGCTGATCTGCCTGACGCTGACCGCCGAGCGCTGCGAGCAACTGCGTCTGCCGCCGATGGCCGATCGCAACGGCACGCCGTTCGGTACCGCGTTCACCGTCAGCATCGAGGCGGCCGAAGGCGTGACGACCGGCATTTCGGCAGCCGATCGCGCGCGGACGATCCGCGCGGCGGTGCGCGCGGGCGCGCTTCCCGACGATCTCGTGCAGCCCGGCCACGTGTTTCCGATCGCCGCGCGCCCGGGCGGCGTGCTGGTGCGCGCGGGACACACGGAGGCCGGCTGCGATCTCGCGGCGCTCGCCGGGCTCACGCCCGCGTCGGTGATCTGCGAGGTGATGAACGACGACGGCACGATGGCGCGGCTGCCCGAGCTGCAGACGTTTGCCGCGCATCACGGGCTGAAGATCGGCACGATCGCGGACCTGATCCATTACCGCCGCGAGCACGAATCGCTCGTCGAGCGTGTCGGCGAACGGCCGCTGCATACGCCGTGGGGCCGGTTCCGCGCGATCGAGTATCGCGACACCGTGCACGGTGCGCCGCATCTTGCGCTGGTGCGCGGCGAGCCCGATCCGTCGACACCCGTGCTGACGCGCGTGCATGAATGCCATTCGCTGCTCGACCTGCTCGACGCGGAACCGTCCGCGCATTCGTGGCCGCTGCACGCGGCGCTGCAACGGATCGACGCGGCCGGTTGCGGCGTCGCGGTGCTGCTCGACTGCGACATGCGCGGCGACGCGATGCGAACGCCGGCCGGCCACGCACGCCGCGACGGCCGCGTGACGGGAATCGGCTCGCAGATCCTGCGTGAGCTCGGCGTGCGGCGGCTGAATGTGCTGTCGAGTCCGTTCCGGCTGCCGGCGCTGTCGGGGCACGACCTGGAAATCATGGCGTTCATCCCGCTCGGCGACGACGATCCGGAAAGCGCGCGCTCCGCCGATGCGAGCCCGCTGCGGGCGGCGTGATGCCGGGCTGACGGACTGACGGGCGCGTGCCGCGTCCTGGCACCGCCCCCACGGGTTTCCGCTTGACAGGCTATCGTTTGTTTTTATGAAATACAATCTCGGGTTTGTATTTTGACGATACATACCATAGACTGTATTTTTCGATTACAAACGATCGCCTGTCATTGCGCGGAGAGCCCATGGCATTCCCTGTCCAGACCTTGAGCCAGTTGCGCCCGATCCTCGTCGGCTTCCGGAAGTCGGCGGGGTTCACGCAGGCGCAGCTCGCTGCCCGCCTCGGCGTGACGCAACAGTCGTACGCGCAGCTCGAAGCCAATCCATCCGCGGTCAGTATCGAACGTCTTTTCAAGGTGCTGAACGTGCTCGGCGTTCGCCTGGCGCTCGAGCCGGGCACGCCGGACGGCGCAGCGGCGCCCGCTGGCACCGCGCCGGCGCCCAAGCGCACGCCGGCCGCGCGCGGTCGCTCGCCCGGTTCGCCCGGTTCGTCCGAGCTGCCGGCTCGCCCGCCGGCCGCTGCGAAGGCCCCATCCGCCGCCACGCGGAAACGGGCTGCCGCCGCCACGCCCGGCAAGCCTCGGGGCACCACACGGGAGGACTGGTGACGATGGCCCGCCGCCCCCGCCACGACCGCCTCGACCTGTGGATGAACGGCATCCCGGTCGGCTACTGGGAAGTCCGGCGCGGCGTCGAGCGCCTCGTCTACCTGCCGGCGTGGGTCGACGATCCGCAAGGCCGTCCGCTGTCGCTGTCGCTGCCGTTCACGCCGGGCAACCAGCCGCACCAGGGCGCGATCGTCGCCGACTACTTCGACAACCTGCTCCCGGACAGCCAGCCGATCCGCCGCCGCATCGCGCAGCGCTACCGGCTCGGGTCGACGGCGCCGTTCGAACTGCTCGCGTCGATCGGCCGCGATTGCGTCGGGGCGCTGCAGTTGTTGCCTCCGGACGAAGCACCGGTCGACCTCGAATCGATCGACGGCACCGCGCTCGACGATGCGGCCGTGGCCGACGTGCTGCGCCACGCGACCGCCGCGCCGCTGCCCGGCCACGCGGAGCCGGACGGCGAGCTGCGCCTGTCGATCGCCGGCGCGCAGGAAAAAACCGCGTTATTGCGCGACGGCAATCGCTGGCTGCTGCCGGCGGGCAGCACGCCGACCACACATATCTTCAAGCTGCCGCTGGGGCGCGTCGGGAACATGCAGGCCGACATGCGCACGTCGGTCGAGAACGAATGGCTGTGTTCGAAGATCGTCGCCGCGTACGGCCTGCCGGTCGCCGCGTGCGACATCGGCCGGTTCGACGACCAGAAGGCGCTGATCGTCGAGCGTTTCGACCGCCGTCCGTCCCGCGACGGCACCTGGATCCTGCGGCTGCCGCAGGAGGACATGTGCCAGGCGACCGGCACGCCGTCGGGCGCCAAATACGAATCCGACGGCGGCCCCGGCATCGCGACGATCATGGGCATCCTCGCGAATTCCGCCGAGGCCGCGCGGGACCGGACGAACTTCTTCGTCACGCAGCTCGTGTTCTGGGTGCTCGCGGCCATCGACGGCCACGCGAAGAATTTCAGCATCGCGCACCTGCCCGGCAACACGTATCGCAGCACGCCGCTGTACGACGTGCTGTCCGCGCATCCGATCATCGGCACGCGCCGCAACCAGCTGCCGCCGCGGCGCGCCCGGCTCGCGATGGCCGTGTGCGGGAAGAATCGCCATTACGTGATCGGCGACATCCAGCCGCGTCACTGGATCGCGCAAGGCGCGCGTGTCGGTCTGACCGAAGACGTCGTACGCGCGGCCATGGCCGATGTGGCGGCACGCACCGAACCGGTAATCGCCGGCGTCGCGTCGCGCATTCCGGCGGATTTCCCGTCAGACGTGGCCGATGCGATCTTCGACGGGATGCGCCGCCAGGCGCGCAAGCTGGGCGCGGCCGACTAGGCGGTGCGGGCGGTGGGCGGTGGGCGGTGGGCGGTGGGCGGCGGATCATCCACGTGGACGATGCGATCCGGCGTCGGCTCCGCACAATGGTCGCCATCCCCATTCCGACGCACGCCCGACATGGAACCTGCCGCCCTCGATACTGCGTTCAGCCCGCTGCAGATCGGCCCGCTGACGCTGCGCAACCGCCTGATCAAATCCGCGACCAACGAAGGGATGACGCCGAACGGCGTGCCGTCGCGTGCGCTCGTCGGGTTTCATGAACGCATCGCCGCGGGCGGCGCCGCGCTGACGACGGTCGCGTACTGCGCGGTCAGCGACGACGGCCGCACGTTCGTCGACCAGGCGCGACTCGATGCGCCCGCGGTCCGGCAATTCCGCGCGCTGACCGACGCGGTGCATCGCCACGGCGCGGCGGCGTCCGCGCAGATCACCCACGGCGGCTGCTTCACGTTCCTGCCTTCGCTGTCGACGAAACGTCCGTTGAGTGCGTCGGGCGGGTTCAACAAGGTCGGCGTGATGAGCGGCCGCTTCCTGAAGCAGGCGATGACGCGCGACCAGATGACCGTCATCGCCGACGAATTCGCACGCGCGGCGCGCCACGCGCGCGACGCGGGCTTCGACGCGGTCGAGATCCATATGGGTCACGGTTATCTGCTGAGCCAGTTCCTGTCGCCGCTGTACAACCGCCGCCGCGACGCATACGGCGGCGATGCGGCGCGTCGCGCGACGTTCCCCGTCGAGGTGCTGCGCCGCGTGCTCGATGCGGTCGGCCGCGATCTCGCCGTGGTCTGCAAGATCGGCGTGACCGAAGGCGTGCGTGGCGGCGGAACGCCCGACGACGCATCCGAGATCGCACGGCGGCTCGAGGCCGAGGGCGCGCACTTGCTGGTGCTGAGCGGCGGGATGAACGTCGAGTCGGTGTGGCAGCTGTTCGGCAGCCCGCTGCCCGGCGAGGCGCGCGCGAACGCCGACAACGCGATCGTGCGCACCGCGATGGCGCTGCAGAAGCTCACCGAGCCGAAGATGGGCGCGTTTCGGGAGATGTATTTCCTCGAGCATTCGCGGCAGGTGCGAGCGGCCGTCCGGATGCCGCTCGCCTATCTCGGCGGCGTGCGCTCGCGCGAGAACGTCGCGCTGGCGATGCGCGAAGGATTCGACGCGGTGGCGCTCGCCCGCGCGCTCGTGTTCGAGCCGGGTTTCGTGAACGAACTGCGCGACGGCCGCATCGCGCAATCGGGCTGCACGTCATGCAATCGCTGCGTCGTGTCGATGTACACGCCGGGCGGTACCGCATGCGCGCTCAAGGCGCCGAACGATCCGGCGCCGAACCGTGTGCCGGCCGCGGGCGTGTGACGTTACGCGGTCGCTGATTCCGCAGTCGCACTCGCGGCCGTGGCCACTACGCGACCACGCCCTCTGTCGCTCACCCGGCGTCGCGGGCGCGGGCCAGCGCCGCGAGGTTCCCTTCCCCGAATCCGTGGTGCCCCTGCCGCTGCACGATCTCGAAGAAGATCTCGCCGGGCCGGCGCTTGACGAAGGTCTGGAAGAACAGGCGCGGCACGCCGTCGCTGCCGATTTCGCCGTCGACCAGCACCGCGCGGCGGCGCAGCGCGTCGAGATCGACGCCGTGCCCCGGCAGCCGCGCATCGACTTCGTCGTAATAGCGCGCCGGCGGTTCGATGAATTCGACGCCGTTCGCGCGCAGCGCATCGACGCTCGCCAGGATGTCGTCGGTCGCCAGCGCAACGTGCTGGACGCCTTCGCCCGGATGGTCCGGCAAATACGCGTGCATCAGCTCGGTGCGGCGCGTGCCTTCCTCGTAGACCGGAATCCGCACCGCGCCGCACGGCGACACCATCACGCGCGACTCTTCCGACACATGCCAGTGCGCGTCGATTTCATGGATTTCGCGGAAGTGCAGCAGGTCGTGATAGAAGTCGAGCCACTCGCGCATGCGCCCCGCGCCGACCGTCTGCGTGAAATGGTCGACCTGCTGCAGGCCCGTGCCCGCGCAATCGAGATCGGTATGCGCGGTCGCGATGTCGATCGGACGGAAATCGATGTCGAAGATCGAGATGTCGCCGACGCCGCCGCGCTGGCCGTCCCGCCCGCGCCAGCGGTCGACGAAATAAAGGTGCGAATCGCCGATCCCCTGGATCGCCGGAATCTTCAGCTCGCCGACCCCGATCCGCTCGCCCTCGAACGCCCACGCGCCGAGCTCGATCGCACGCTCGAACGCGCGCCGCGCGCTGGCCACGCGCAGCCCGATCGCGCACACGCCCATCCCGTATTCCTCTGCATAGCGCGCAGCGAACGAATCGGGCTCGGCGTTGATCAGGAACTGCATCTGCCCTTGCCGGTACAGCGTGACGTTCTTGCTGACATGGCGCGCGATCGCCTTGAATCCGAGCTGCTCGAAGCGTTGCGCGAGCGCGTCCGGCACCGGCGCCGCGAACTCGACGAATTCGAGTCCGGCCATCCCGAGCGGATTGGCGGCCGGATCGGCAACGGGCGGCGTATCGCTGGACAGGGGGTGGGAATTGCCGGGCATTACAGTCTCCGGGGGTATGCGGTCGATGGGGATGACGCCCGGCGCGTGCGGCATGCCCGGCCGATGGGGTGGCCGGGTGTCCGCCCGATTCGGGCAAGGTTTTGATGGTCCCGATTTTAACCAGATCGTTCACGCCGGCACACCCTGGCCGAACGGGATACGAATGCCTCGCCTAGTGCAAACCCGGGATTCGTTCGATAATCGCACATAAAAGAGCGATAATCGCGCAACTTGTCCGATCGGCCAATTGCCGTCGCGCGGCGCGCGCCCTATTCTCCGTCCACCCATCGACTTCAATGCAGCATCGGACGCGGCGCCGCCACGATTCCACGATGCGCCATGCCAGGAGACTTCGCCATGACCCCAACCTTCGACACCCTCGACGCCGCCGCCGGCGCCCGCGCGCGCAGCCAGGCCCGCAAGGCCGCGATCGGCAGCTTCGTCGGTGCCGTCGTCGACTGGTACGACTTCCTGCTGTACGGGATCGTCGCCGCACTCGTCTTCAATTCCGAATTCTTTCCGAAGGTCAGCCCGACCATGGGCACGCTCGCGGCGTTCGCGACCTTCGGCGTCGGCTTCCTGTTCCGGCCGCTCGGCGGCGTCGTGTTCGGCCATTACGGCGACCGGCTCGGCCGCAAGCGGATGCTCGTACTGACCGTGATGCTGATGGGGCTGTCGACCGTCGCGATCGGCCTGCTGCCGAGCTTCGCGACGATCGGCTGGTGGGCGCCCGTGCTGCTGGTGCTGATGCGTGCGATCCAGGGCTTCGCGGTCGGTGGCGAATGGGGCGGCGCGGCGCTGATGGCCGTCGAGAGCGCACCGAAGCAGAAAAAGGCGTTCTACAGCAGCGGCGTGCAGGTCGGCTATGGCGTCGGGCTCGTGCTGGCCACGGGGATCGTGTCGATCCTGAGCCATACGCTCGGCGAGGCCGCGTTCAAGTCGTGGGGCTGGCGCCTGCCGTTCGTGTTCAGCATCGTGCTGGTGCTGATCGGGCTGTGGGTCCGCAAGAGCATGGACGAGTCGCAGGAATTCGTCGAAAAGGTCGAGCACGGCAATCGCAAGCTGCGCCTGCCGGTGCTGGAGGCGCTGACGCGCCATCCGAAGGCGTTCCTGCTGATCGTCGCGCTGCGGCTCGCCGAACTGTTCACGATGTATATCGTCACCGCGTTCGCGCTCAGCTATTCGACGTCGAACCTCGGCATGTCGCGCGACCTGTTCCTGAACATCGGCCTGCTGGTCGGCGCGGTCAGCTGCTTGACGATCCCGTGCTTCGCATGGCTGGCGGACCGCTTCGGCCTGCGCCGCATCTACCTGATCGGCGCGCTGATCGGCCTCGCGTCGGCGGTGCCGTTCTTCGTCGCGCTGGAATCGCGCTCGATCGCGTGGATCGTGGTCTTCTCGATCCTACTGGCCAATGCCGCGCACGACATGATCGTGAGCGTCCAGCAGCCGCTCTTCACCGAGTTGTTCGGTGCGGAATACCGCTACAGCGGCGCGGGCGTCGGTTATCAGTTCGCGAGCGTCGTCGGCGGCGGGTTCACGCCGTTCATCGCGGTGGCGCTGGTCAGCCTGGCCGGCGGTTCGTGGCACCTGGTCGCCGGCTATCTCGCAGTGGGTTGCCTGATCTCGCTGGTGGTCGCCGCGCGGATGCGGTCGGCGTAGTGAGGACGCGCCCATGACCGGTGAGCGACGCCGGTCACGGGCGAACGAGGCGCGGCAATCGTTCGTAAAGGCGCTCGACGAGGAGCCGGGCGTTCTCACCAAAATGCAATGCACGGTGGCAATTCGGACAAACAGCCACCGTGTTCGACACGAGGTCGGGGCCCCGTTCCGCCAGCTTGCGGACGTGGTGTACTTCCAAGTAAGGCAATCCGTCCGCCCCCTTGAACGGGGCCGGTTCGCCACAGCATTCGCAGGTCCCGTTCGCTTGCGTCAGCACCCAGGCCTTCACCAACGGATCGCGGCGGATTTGAGTCACGGTCGAGCTAGTCGTCCCGGGGTTCGGATTGCCCGGCGGCGGCGCGAGCGGCGTTTTTTTCAGCGCGTCGCGCACGTCGAGTTCGAATTTCACGGTCGGGGCAGCCGACCGCTTCTCCCATTCGTTGATGAACTGCTCGATCAGCACGCCGTTCGCCCCGACGTTTTTAGCGGGTTTGAGTCCGGACAGCCACTCTCGGCCCATCAACGCCAGCACATACGAAATGTTCTGCATCCGGTACTCGAACGCCTTCGCGGTGCGATTGAATCGACCAGCCAACCCGTCGTAGACCGCCTTCTTGACGTATGGCTGCCTCCCGCGCTCACTCTCGAGCATTTTGAGATATTCCTCTACCGACGCTCGAAGTTCATCGCGCGTCCAAGGCCGCCCGTCAGCATTCTCCGGAGCCTCTTCAGCAAATGGGGATTGAGGGGATGATGTCGACATGGATGGAATCATTCGAAAATCCGGCCTCGATTTTACGAGATAAGGATCCGTCCCAATCCGGGCATTCGCGGCTGCCCCCCTTTTTGTCCTTACACTGCGATCGATCCGCGTCCGTGTCGGCCGCCCTCGCCCAACGTCAAACACGGTCAATCCCGCGCGCAGAAGCCCTTTTTCCCCTCTGAACATTCCACGTCACCCGCCGACCAATGGCATCATATGGGCCTACGTCAGTCACAGATACGCCCCCATATCATGTCGAATCTCATCGTCCACGGCGGCACTCCGCTGCGCGGGGACATCAAGCCGTCCGCGAACAAGAACGCCGTCCTGCCGATCCTGTGCGCCACCCTGTTGACCGATCAGCCGCTGCGCCTCGTCGGCGTACCGGACATCACCGACGTACGCAAGATCCTCGACATCTTCCGCACGCTCGGCAGCGACGTGTCGGTCGACTTCACGACCGGCATTCTCGAACTCCACCATCGCAACACGACGTTCGACCCGGCCGTTCACCGCCTGCCCGAGGCGATGCGCTCGTCGATCATGCTGATTCCGCCGCTGCTCGCGCGCTTCGGCGTCGCGCGCCTCGAGAACGACGTGAAGGGTTGCACGCTCGGCGTGCGTGAAATCGATCCGCACGTCGAAGTGTTCGAGCGCTTCGGCGCGCACATCCAGCGCACGCCCGATTCGCTGATCGTCCGTGCCGACGGCCCGCTGACGGCCAACGATCACTGGCTCGACTACGCATCGGTGACGACCACCGAAAACTTCGCGCTGTGCGCGACGGCCGCGGGCGGCACCTCCACGCTGATGAATGCGGCGTCCGAGCCCCACGTGCAGGAGTTCTGCCAGTTCCTCGCGATGATCGGCGTCGCGATCGAAGGCATTGGCACGTCGCGCCTGTGCGTGACGGGCGGCGGCAAGCTCGGCGGCGGCGAATTCCGCTTCGCCGAGGATTTCCACGAAATCGCGACGTTCCTCGCACTGGGCGCGATCACCGGCGGCGACATCACGGTGCGCAACTCGTCGCCGGAGCATTTCCCGCTGATCGACCGCACGTTCGCGAAGTTCGGCGTGACCGTCACGCACCGCGACGGCTGGTCCCGTGCGGAACGCGACGGCCCGCTGCGCGTACGCCGGCCGTTCACGCAGAACATCCTGACCAAGGTCGAAGCCGCGCCGTGGCCGTACCTGCCGGTCGACCTGCTGCCGATCTTCATCGCGCTCGGCGTGCGTGCGGAAGGCAGCGCGATGTTCTGGAACAAGGTCTACGACGGCGCGCTCGGCTGGTCCGGCGAACTGTCGAAATTCGGCGCGCATGTGCTGCTGTCCGATCCGCACCGGCTGATCACGTTCGGCGGCCTGCAGCTGACGCCGGCGCGCGTCGAGAGCCCGTACATCATCCGTGTCGCGATCGCGCTGCTGATGGTGGCCGCGAGCATCGAAGGCCGCTCGGAAATCATGAACGCGCTGCCGATCCGCCGCGCGCATCCGCATTTCGTCGAAAACCTGCGTTCGGTCGGCGCGAACGTCGAGTGGACGAGCAGCGAGTAACGTCGACCCGGATGCGGCGCGTGTAACGTTCGCGCCGCATCCTCAGGCAAACGGATTTCGCAACTCCGGACCGCCCTCCACGCTCAAGCCGTCGTGCATGTCCTCGGTGTACAGGTATTCGCAACCCTCGATCGACGCAGCTGCCACGATGCACGCGTCGTAGAAGGACAAGCGATGCCGCTCCGCCAGCCTTCGAGCGAGGTCGTGCGTATCGACCGTGATCGGCACGACATGGCACAAACTCCTGATCGGTTCCAGAAACTGCCCCACCTCGCGCCAGGGCATCCGCAATTTGCGGCTGCACACGCTGGCGACTTCGTTCAATACCTGAACGCTGATGGTCGGCCGTCGAAGGAATAGCGCCTCCGCACGATTTGCCCTGGTTTCGTCCTCGGACAACAGATAAAGCACGACATTGCTGTCGACGAACGATTTCGCCGACTCAATCCCGCTCATTCGCGTCATCCCGGCTGAACTTGAAGTCGGCGGGCAGCTTGCCCCTGAAACGCCTCAATCGCTGCAGAAGCTCGTCCGGCCTCGGCTTGCGACGCACGGCGAAAACGCGCGGACTGTCGACGACGATTTCGATATCGTCCCCCTCGCGAAGCTCCAGTGCGTCGACCACACTGGCCGGAAGGCGGACCGCCAGGCTATTGCCCCACTTTGCAACCTGCATACGAACCTCCGTGGATATACAAGATAAATTGTATATCTGCGATGCGAGGCCGCACAGCTGGCCGAACGGACAGCGCCGGCTCGCATTGTCCGCCGCGCCGCGCGATAATCGCCCACTCCCGCACGAACACCGCGCACGACGCGTCCCCGACCATGAAAAAGCCCGACCTCGACCGACGCGACTGGATAGCCGGCCTCGAAAAGGGCCTGATGATCCTCGAGGCATTCGACAGCCAGCACGCGCGAATGACGCCGACCCAGGCCGCCGCCCGCACCGGCCTCACGCGCACGGCCGCGCGGCGCTACCTGCTGACGCTCGAATCGCTCGGCTACGTGTACACCGACGGCAAGCTGTACGGCCTCACGCCGCGCGTGCTGCGGGTCGGCTGGTCGTACTTCGATTCGGCGCGCCTGCCGCGCACGGTCCAGCCCTATCTGCAGCAACTGAGCGCGTCGCTGAACGAATCGGCGTACGTGAGCGTGCTCGACGGCTGGGAACTCGTGTTCATCGCCCGCAACGGCGTGTCGCGCGTGATGACGACCGGCTTCGTGCTCGGCGCGCGCGTGCCCGCCCCGCTGACGTCGCCGGGCGTCGTGCTGCTCGCGCATCATCCCGATCGCGAGGCCGTCCGCACGTGGCTCGACGACACCGAACTCGCGCCGTTCACGCCGCACACGATCACCAACAAGGCGCGCCTGCTCGAACAGGTCGACCACGCGCGCGACGCGGGCTTCGCGGTGATCGAGCAGCAATTGCAGGTCGGCGTGCGCGGCATCGCGGTGCCGCTGAAGAACCGTCACGGCGAAGTCGTCGCCGCGCTGAGCACGAACATGCCGATCGGCACGGAGACGACCGACGCGGCCGTGCGACGCGTGCTGCCGCATCTGCAGGAAACCGCGCTCGCGATGCTCAACGTGCTTTAGGGATTCACGCGAGCCGCACGCACGTCATCCCGCGCACGACATCCGTCACGCCCGTCACCCGATCCGCCACCACCGCGGCAACAGATCGCGCACCTCCCGCCGCCGATAACGATCGTCGATCAGATGCACGACGCCCTCGTCGTGTTCGGTGCGGATCACGCGCCCGGCCGCCTGCACGACCTTCTGCAGGCCCGGGTACAGATACATGTAGTCGTACCCGTTGCCGAAGCGCGCCTCCATCGCGCGCCGCATCTGTTCGTTGACATCGTTGACCTGCGGCAGCCCGAGCGTCGCGATGAACGCGCCGATCAGCCGCTCGCCGACGAGATCCACGCCTTCCGAGAACGCACCGCCCAGCACCGCGAAGCCGACTCCGCGCCCGCCCGCGTCGAATCGCGCGAGAAACGCGTCGCGCTCGCTTTCGGCCATGCCGGGCGCCTGGGCCCACACGGGCACGTCCGGATGACGCGTCTGCATCAGCGCGACGACGCGCCCGAGATAGTCGAAGCTGCTGAGGAAACCGAGGTAGTTGCCGGGCCGTGCCGCATACTGCGCGGCGATCAGGTCCACGATCGGTTCGAGCGAACGATCGCGGTCGCGCCAGCGCGTCGATACGTGGCTCGCGACGCGCACGGTCAGCTGCTCGGCGCGGAACGGCCCGTCGACGTCGAGCCAGCCGGTGTCGGCCGGCAACCCGAGCGTGTCGCGATAGAAATGAAACGGGCTCAACGTGCCGGAAAACAGCACGGTCGCGCGCGCGGCGTCGTAACGCGGCGCGAGAAAGCCGGCCGGAATCACGTTGCGCACGCACAGCGTCGACTGGATGCGGCGCCGGCGCCCGGCCGGTGCGACGCCGTCGAGCCCGGACTGGCGCGGCAGCGGCTCGCCGTGCAGCGTCGCGTCGAAGATCGACGCGCCGTCGAACGCATCGGCGAGCACGCCGAACTGGATCGCCTCGAAATGAAAGCGCAGCAGCGCGTCGCCGTTCGCGCGCGGCGCATCGGCCAGGTGTTCGCCGATTGCCGCGACGAGGTTCTGCACGGCCGACACGATCGGCCCCGGAATCTCGGGGTATGCCGCATAGCGCTCGGCCTGTGCGCGATTGAGCGTGCCCCACGCGCGCGCGAGCCGGTCGAACGCCTTGCGCAGTGCCGCGGGCGCCGCCTCGCGCGCGGCCGCGAACGCGAACGGGTCGAGCGATGCGCTGTACATCTTGCGGGCGCGATCGAGCAGGTTGTGCGCCTCGTCGACGAGCACGCCGACGCGCCACTGGTTCTGCTGCGCGAGCGTATGCAGCATCGCGCTGCCGTCGTAGTAGTAGTTGTAGTCGCCGATCACCATGTCCGACCAGCGCGCCAGCTCCTGCGCGAGATAGTACGGACAGACGTCGTGCGCGAGCGCCGCCTCGCGCACGGTATCGCGATCGAGCAGCCCCGCGCCGATCGCCGCGTCGCGCGCCGCCGGCAGCCGGTCGTAGAAGCCTTGCGCAAGCGGGCACGATTCGCCGTGACACGCGCGGTCGGGATGCTCGCACGCCTTGTCGCGCGCGACGAGCTCCAGCACGCGCAGCGGCAGCGCCGGCGTGCCGGCGCCGAGCGTGGTCGCCGCTTCCAGCGCGAGCGCGCGGCCAGGCGTCTTCGCGGTCAGGAAGAACACGTGATCGAGCTCGCCCTCGCCGCACGCCTTCAGCAGCGGAAACACCGTGCCGAGCGTCTTGCCGATACCGGTCGGCGCCTGCGCCATCAGGCAGCGCTCATCGCGCGCCGCCCGATAGACGGACACGGCCAGCTCGCGCTGGCCGCTGCGGAACCGGCCGTGCGGAAACGTCAGCGCACGCAGCGCCGCATCGCGGGCCGAGCGGTGCGCGGTCTCGCGCTCGGCCCAGCCGACGAAGCACGCGCACTGCTCGGCGAAGAACGCGGCGAGCGCGCTTGCGCCGAGCGTCTCGGTCAGCACGGTCTCGCGCTCCGACACGATGTCGAAATACACGAGCGCGACGTCGATTTCCGCGAGGCCGCGTGCGTCGCACATCAGGTGAGCATAGACCTTCGCCTGCGCCCAGTGCAGCGCGCGATGGTTGGCCGGCATCGCGTCGAGGCTGCCGCGGTAGATCTTGATCTCCTCGAGCCGGTTCGCGACCGGGTCGTAGCCGTCCGCGCGCCCGCGCACGGTGAGCGTGCCCCACGTGCCGGTCAGCGCGATCTCGGTTTCGTAGCGCGCACCGCGCTTCGACGTGACGGCGCCGTGGCCGGCAATGCCTTCGAGCGCGGTCGGCGCGGGCGTGAAGCGCAGGTCGAGATCGCCGCGCCGCGCGGTGAATTCGCACATCGCCCGCACCGCGACGACGTAGCTCATGCGGACAATCCCGCCGCTTCGGCCTGCTCGACACCGGCTCCGGCCCATTCGACATTGACGACACGCACCGGCATGCCGTGCGCGAGGCAGTACGCGAGCCAGCGCGTCTGGTTGTCCTGCAGCCGGTCGCCGGGGCCCTTCACCTCGATCAATTCATAGCGCCGCTCGCCGGGCCAGAAACGGACGAGATCGGGCAGCCCCGAGCGGTTGCCGCGGATATCCGCGAGCAGGCGCGTGAACCACAGCCGCAGGTGCTCGGGCGGCAGGCAGGCCAGCGCCTCGTCGAGCAGTTCTCCGGTCAGCACGCCCCAGAACACGAACGGCGATTGCAGCCCCGTCTTCGTCGCGAAGTGCCGGCGGATCGTGTCGCGGTACGCGCCCGAGTCGAGTTGCGCGAAACAGGCGGCGAACGCATCCGTGCGGCGCACGGCGAAATCGGGCGCGTGCAGGTCGGCCGGGCCGCGCTGGAACGGGTGAAAGAACGCGCCTGGCACGGCCGCGAACACGGGCTCCCAGCACAGCAGGCCGAACAGCGAATTGATCAGCGTGTTCTCGACGTAGTGAACCGGCGCATCGGGCTGCGCAAGATGGTCGCGCACCACGTATTCGACGCTGACGAACGCTTCAGGGCGCATCAGCACGAGCGTCTCGCGCGGCACGTCGGGCGTGCTGCCCGCGCGTTCGACCCGCTGCCCGAGACGGCGCTGCAGGCGCGGCAGCATCCGCTCGACGCGCTGGCGCTCCTCGTCGCTTTCGAAGCCGCCGCGCGCATCGAGCGCGAGCGCGAGCGCATCGGTGTCGCGGCCGCAGCGTTCGAGTACGCGAATGCGCCGGTGCCGGCTGCCCGGCCACGCGCTGCGCGCATACGCGTCGAGCGCGGCAGCCCAGTCGGCTCGGCGCTCGCAGGTCTGCCCGAGCGTGAACAGCAGTTTCGCGCGGCGCGTCGCGAGCCACGGCTGCGCGCAGCCGACCGCGTCGATCGCCTGCAGCAGATCGTCGAACGGCTGGTCGTCGGGCCATGCGTCGAGTGCTTCTCGGCAGGTCTGCAGCGCGAGATACGCGTCGACGTCGTCGCGCTGCTGGAACGCGCGCGACGACGGCGCGAACGGCACGCTTTCGTACTGGAACACGCCGAGATCGGCGAGCACGAATTCGCTCCAGTCCTGATGAAGATTGCCGAAGAACATCAGCCGCAGGCGGTCGCACAGCGCGCCGACCGTCACGCGCAGCACGCGATCGCCGGCCTGCGCGCACCATGCGTCGAGCGGTTGCGCCCCGTCGTGCGCGGGCCGCAGCCGCTCGAGCCACTCGGGCTTGCGCTCGCCCGCGTGCGCGGCGAGCGACGGGAACACCTTCAGCAGGTCGGCCTTGGTCGACAGCACGAACAACTCGTCGAGCGTGAGCGCGGGTGCCGGATCGACCCAGCCGAGCTCGACGAGCGGCGCGGCCGCGTCGAGCGTGCTGCCGATTTCGTCGTACGCGAGCTTGCTCGCGCGGAAGTCGGTGCCGCTGCGCATCAGCATCCGCACGAGCAACGCACGCGACGCTTTCGGCAGTTGCGCGAAATGCGCGAGAAACGCATGTTCGCTCGCATCGAGCAGGTCGTCGTAACGCTCGCCGAGCCAGGCCAGCGCGCGTTCGAAATTGGTCAGGTAGTAAAACGCCGGGGGCGTCGGCGATGCAGGCGTCACGGGGATCGATCACTGTACGTTTGTACAGGTCGGAATCATATCAAATGTGACGAAAAATGCCGCATGCCGCGCACCACGACGCGGCCGCCCGGCCGTCGCCGATCGCGGTCAGAACTGGTAATTCACCGACATGTCGAACACGCCATTCGTCGACTGCTGCGTGATCGGGCTGCGCCGCGCGCGGCCGACGAGCTGTTCGATCGCGCCGTCCATCGTCACGAACCAGTGCTTGTTGACGAACCACACCATCGTCACGCCCGCGCCGAACGACTTCATCCCCGCGCCAGACGAATAGGCCGGCAGCCCCGAGCGCGCGGACGCCCCCGCGGGCACGCCGAACCAGCTGTTCATGTAGCGCGAATCGGCAAACGACACGGTCGGCCCGGCGAACCAGAAGAAGTGTTCGTTGCTGCCCGGCATCGGCATGTACGCGGAGAAATCGCCGACCCAGCCGTTCGAGCCGCCGATGCTGCGCCGCACATCCGCGCGCAGCACGAGCGGAAAATCCTTCGAGATCACGTAGTCGGCCGCGAGCTTCATCACCGGCGCCGCGTTGATGTTGTCGAGCCCGTTCAGGTGGTCGAGATCGTCGGCCGAGCGGCGCCCGAGGTCATAGCCGACCGACAGGCTCACGCGCCAGTTGGGCCCGCGCAACACGTTCGCGCCGAGCCCGTCGCCCGTCGACAGGAAGAACAGGTCGCGATAGCGCACGTCGAGATTCGGGCCGCCCATCACGCGATAGCGATCGGAACCCGCGTAGCGCGGCTGCAGCGTCATCGCCGCGCCGACGCTGACCTGCCACGTGGGGACGGTCGGACTGAACAGTTTCTGCAGCGGGACGCCCGCCGAGTATTGCCATTCGCCGAGCGGCGACGGCGTCTGGGCCGACGCGTCGCGGGCACCGGCCGCCGCGAGCGCGGCGAAGGCCGACAGGCCGGACACGAACCGGCGGGTGCCGGGCGACAACAACGGGCGGGCAACGGTCATCAAGGCGGTCTCCGTCGGCTGCACGAAACGAACCTGAGGGAAAGCGCGTCGCAGCCTGGCCGGCTGCAACGGCGAGCAGCCGACGGCGCGAACGTAGCGTGCGCTGAATTGTGAACATCCTACGCTGGCGCACGCGAAGCCGCAAAGCGCCCGTTGAACGCGGGCACTTTGCCGCATTCCGGCATGAATCGGCGCAGGGTTGCGGAATCAGAAACGCTCGACGTGATAGTCGCCGGCGAGCGCGGCCGGGCTGCGCTTCGCCATCATGCGCGAGAAGCCGTCCGCGAGACGCCCGAGCGCGAGCTGCTTCTGGCTCGCGTCCCAGTGCGTGTAGGTGTCGTAGGCGGTGTCGTCGAACGACACGGTGACGGCGACCGGGCGCCCGCTCGCGCGAAAGCCGATATGCAGCACGCCGCCCGGCAACTCCTCGATGTGGTAACGCAACGAACGCGACTCGAAATAGCGGCCCAGCACCTGGGCGATCGCGCGCTTGTCGGGCGATTGCACGTGAATGTCCATGATGGTCCTCCTTTCTGTGATCGCGCGGCCGGCCGTGGTTCGCTGCCCTCGCCCGGCATCCGCATCGGCGGCGGCTGCGACGGCGGATCGCCGTGCGGCAGGCCCGGGGGCACGGGCGGATCGAACGGATCGTCGTGCTCGGGCCGAGCCGGATCGGGATCGACGTCGGGCGTCGGCTCCGGACGGTGCAGCATGGATCGTGTACTCATGTCGCTCCTGCGCGGCGGCTCGCGCGTGTCGATGGGTGCGGCGAGCGCGCGCAAGCGGCGTGCCTGCCCGGGTGCGCACCGGTCATGCATCGTAGGCCGCCATCACCAGCCACAGCGTGCGCCCTTCGGCGGCGAGGCGCGCCGCGAGTGCGAATCGATCGGACGGCGCGCATCGCGCGGCGAGCGCCCGCCGTGCGCTTTCCGGCCCCGCGTAGACGGTAGGGTTCAGCTCGCGAACCTCGTCCTTCCCGTCGAACATGCGCCGCTCGGGCCGATGGAGCCGCGATTCGCGCTTCCATGTGTCGAAACGCTCGCGCACCTGACTGAAATCGCCGCCGCACACGTTCGCGTCGTAACGTATTCTTTCCCTGGGTTCATTCATCACGATGTCCTCTCGTCCACGCCGGCGGCGGGCCGGCCACGTCTCAGCCCGCCCGGCCGGCTCGACGGCTGCAAGCGTCATGCCGCCCGCGCTGCGCGGGTACGGTGCTTGCACCCCTCGTACCCATAAGGAGGTTCGATCATGACCGCATCCGCCCCCGGTAGCCGAGACGCCGTGTCACCGGCTGCCAGCCCGCTCTCCCTGGCCACGTCGCGCAAGCCGTCTGACGACAAGACGGAAGAGCGCATCGACGAAGGGCTCGAGGAGACGTTCCCGGCCAGCGATCCGCCCGCCGTCGGCGGTGCGACCCGCATCGACCCCGCCAGGCCGTCCGGCGAACGCGAACGTCGCGCGCCCGACGCCCCGCAACCGCCCCGCGATCACGGCTGACGGCGGCACCCGGCCCGCGATGCGCGGCAACGTAGCGTCGCCCGGCCGGCCCAACCGGAGTGAAGTGATGAAACGCATCGAACGTGCATGGCACGAAGTCAGCGGCGCCGCAGGCGTCGCGGCGCTCGCCGCGATCGAGAGTGCGCTGGTCCTCGCAATCGTCGTGATGACGGGCGTCGGCCACTGAGCGTCGCTCGCGGCCCGGCCGCGGCTGCCGCCGTGGAAGATGTACAAGCCGGCTGGCAAATTTCTCCGTGGCCCGGCCGCGCAGGCCCGGCCTGTGCCGATTGAACGCGGCACGCGTTCTGCTTCCATGTCGTCTCGTTCACGAAGGAGGCGTTCATGTATCGCGTCAATGAAATCATGTCGCGCGACGTGGTCTGCGTCGCGCCGACCGACACGATTCGCCATGCGGCCGAATTGATGCAGCGCTTCGACATCGGCGTGCTGCCGGTCTGCGATGACACCGGGCTCGTCGCGATCGTGACGGACCGCGACCTCGCAGTGCGAGCGCTGTCGCACGGGCATTCGTCCGACACCCCGGTGAAGGTGGTCGCGTCCGCGCCGGTGCAGTGGTGCGTGGAAGACGACGGCGTCGGCGACGTCCAGCAGCGGATGGCCGACGTGCAGTTGCACCGGATGCCGGTGCTCGACGCCAATCACCAGATCGTCGGCATCGTGTCGCTGGGCGACATCGCGACACGCGCGGGCGGCCCGGCACGCGACGAGCTGGCGAACACGCTCGAGGACGTGTCCCTGCCGCGCCGCCGCTGACCGCGGCCCTCACCCGTGCGGCCCGCGCGCCGTGTGCGCCGCGCCGCTTCGACCAGGAGAACAGCGATGACAACGGACAGACCGTCGCGCACGCAGGCGCGCATCGTCGGCGACCGCGGCCGTTCGGCCGGCGGGCCGGGGCCGGACGTGATGGCCGCCGGCACGCTGGAAGACGATCGCGTGCTGACGATGGACGGCGACGACATCGGCAAGATTACGAACATCATGCTCGATATCCGCTCGGGCCGGATCGCGTATGCGGTCGTGTCGTCGGGCGGGTTGCTCGGGATCGGCGACAAGCTGCTCGCGGTGCCGTGGAACGTGCTGACGCTCGACGCCGGGCGCCGCTGCTTCGTGCTGCCCGTTTCGACCGAGCGCGTGCGCGACGCGCCCGGCTTCGAGAAAGACCGCTGGCCGACGATGGCCGATCCCGCCTGGGCCGAGGGGCTGCACGCGTACTACGGCGCATCGCCGTACTGGCTGATCGAGGAAGGCGAAACGGTACTCGATGCGCCGCCCTTCGAGGCGTCGCCGGACGGCCCGGAAAGCGACACGCGGCCGCACTGACGGACGCGCCGGGGCGCGCGGATCGCCGTGCGGATCAGTGCGCGGCCGCGATCGCACGCTCGAGTGCGCGCGCGGCGCTCAGGTGCGCCTTCAGCGTCGGCAGCGCGTTGGCCGCGAACGCGCGAAGCTCCCGGTCGTGGCCGTCGCGCGCCTCGGCTGAGTAGAGCCTGATCGCCGCGTCGTGCGCGTTCGGTCCCGCCAGCTCGATGTATCCCTTGTCGAACGCATGGCCGTTCTTGCTTCGCAACGCATTCACCGCCGGATCGACCAGCATCCGCGTCTGCACGGGCAAGCCCTTTTGCGCGCCGAGCCGGCGCAATTCCGCGGTCATGCGAACGTGATCGTCGATCATCCGGCGCGCGAAGGCCTTCACGCCCGGATTCGACGACCGGTCGAGCGCGAGCTGGCTCGCCTGCAACTCCGTCTTGCCGACGATGCCGGCCTTGTCGATGAATTCGGCGTCGATGCCGCTCGGCCGCCGCGTCATGTCCGCCTCGTCGGCGGTCGCGCCGGGACTGACGACGCCCGGCGCGACCTGAACGGACGATGCCGGCGGCGCCTGCGCATGTGCCGGCGCGAATGCCGGTACCCGCAACACCGCGAGCACGCCCGATCCCACCAGGCACACGATGCCGGCAACCGCGGTGGCTCGGCGGAGATTCCTGTCGCTCGTTTTCATCCGGACCTCCGTATCGGTCGACGGATCGGCCCTGCCGAACGCGGCAACCGGCCCGTCATGCGGGACGATGCGCGGACGCAGGAAATCGGTCCACGCGCCTTTGCTCCATGCACCCTCGACATACTCGATCGACAATGCGGCGGTTACCCGCAGCGTGCCGCCTGGCGCGGGGTGCGCAGGCCGCCGTGCGTCAGCGATGCCGTCCGGCGGTCGACACGTCGACGATGACCCTGGCCAGCGTCGACATGTCGACCGGCTTGCACAGATACGCGTCGAAGCCGGCGGCCATCACGCGGTTCCGGTCCGCCGCACCCGCATGCGCGGTCACCGCGACGACGGGCAGGCTCCCGCTGCCGTTCGGCAAATGGCGAATGTGGTCGAGCAGCCAGAAACCGTCGCCGTCCGGCATCGCGAGATCCGACAGCACGACGCTCGGAGGCTGCCGCGCGACCACGTCGAGCGCGTCGCGCCCCGATTGCGCGGTCGACACCTGCGCACCCAGCGTTTCGAGCGCCGCCGCGAGGCTCGCGCGCGACGTCGCATCGTCATCGACCACCAGCACGCGCCGGCCGTCGAGTGCGACCGCCGTCGACGCACCGCTCGGCCGTAACGGCTGGCCGTTCGGCATGTCGGCGCCCCAGTCCACCGGCAGCATCACGGTCACGGTCGTGCCGCACCCGGCGCCATCGCTCGCAGCCGTGACCTCGCCGCCGTGGAGCCGTGCGATGTTGCGCACGATCGACAGGCCGAGTCCGAGCCCACGCTTGGGCGAGGCCGACGCGCCCTCCGGCCGGTTGAACGTATCGAACAGATGCGGCAGGCGTTCCGCCGCAATGCCCTGGCCGGTATCGGCGACCGACAGCCGCACGCGCGCGCCGGCCCGGGTCAGAGACACCTTGATGCTGCCGCCCGGCGGCGTGAACTTGATCGCGTTCGACAGCAGGTTCGACAGCATCTGGCGCACCCGCTCGCCGTCCGCGGAGATCACGCAGTTGGACATCGCGCACGCGATCGACAGTTCGAGACCGTTCGCCTCCGCCGTCGCGCCGAGTTCGCGCACCGCCTCCCGCACGACGCGCACGAGATCGACGGGCGCGCGCTCGAGCCGCATCCGCCCCGTCGCGAGCGACGAGGCGTCGAGCAGGTCGCCGACCATCCGCGACAGCGAGCGTGCGCTGCGGTCGATCGCATCGATCGCCTGGTGAGCGAAGCTCTGGCCGTCGGCGCTGCGCATCACCTCGACCCAGCCGTAGATCACGTTCAGCGGCGTGCGCAGTTCATGCGATACGGTGGCGAGCAGTTCGTCCTTCAGCCGGTTCGACTCGTCGGCCTGCACGCGCGCGTCGCGCGCACCGCGTAACGAACGCAGGTTGCGCCGCTCGCTTCGGCGGCGTTCGCGCGCTTCGCGCAGCGTCATCGACAGGCCGGTGCAGTTGCCTTGCGCGTCGACGATCGGCGCCGCCACGAAGGTCGCGCGAAAGCGGCCGCCGTCGTGGCGCAGGCACAGAATGTCGAGCGGGCCTGCGGGCGGGCGCGCGTTCGCGAACGACGTGGGAACCGGATGCAAGCGCAGCCAGCGCGGCGCGATCAGCGTCGTGACGTCGTGCCCGATCACCGCCGCGGCATCGATGCCGAACAGGCGCCGCGCGGCCGGGTTCCAGCTCGTGATCCGCCGGACGGCGTCGACGCCGACGATCGCGTCGGGCGACGCATCGACCACGCGGCGCAGCAGGATGTCGTCGAGCGAGCGCGCCGCGGGTGTCGGTTCGCGGCGCGGCATGCGCGCGTCGTTTCCCTCCGCATCCTCGGCCCCGTGCAGCCGATCGTTTGCGAGCAGCGGCTTGACGACCACCACGAGCACGCATTCGACGAAACCGATCGCGACGAAGGCGCCGGCCTGCGCGAGCAGCGCGGGCAGCGTCACCTCGCGCCAGCCCAACGCGCCGATCACGACCGCGCTCGCGGCCGTCGCGGCCAGGCCGCCGCCGAACGACGTCAGCCAGGCCGCAGCCGCAACACCGGCGTAGAAAGGCAGCTGTGCAAACGGTGCATGTACGCCGACGACGTGCATCGCCCACGCCTGCAGCGCGGACGCCGCCCCGACGGCCAGCACGACCCATGCGCCCTGCCGGAACAGTTCACGGGTAAGGATCCTCATCGTGTCCCTGCATCGCCCCGGCGACCGTCGCTCGACGGCTCCCGCCTCGGCGGCCGGCATGTGCCGTCGAGCGTTCGGGGGCGAGCCCAAGGGCCGGCGCAACGCGCGTACCCGCGGCACGGCCGCGCGGCGGCTTCGCGGCGCGGCGCGCTGCGCGTGCCGCCGCGCCGCGTCGCTCGGCCGCCCCGCCGCGTTTGCGCGGAACGCGGGTGATGCCGACTTGCGATTTTTCATCGGTCGGCTGCAAAAAAGCATCGACACGCGGTGTCGGCTGCCGCCTGTCGGCATCGTGCCCCCGTGATCGCGTATTTCTTCGATCCCCGCACCGGACATTGTAAATTTCTAAATCGCGGCACCTTCCGTGCGGTTTCGCTGTCGATGATAGATATTGCAATGAAGGGAACGTGCGGTGCCGATTTTCAAAACGGCCCGCCGACGCTTATGGCTGAATCCGCAAACCGTCCGAAGCAAGGCGCCGACGCGCGCCAGCTGTCCGGCCGCTCCGCGGCGATGCGCACGCTGCTCGGCCGTATCGAGAAAATCGCGCCGACCCGCGCGAGCGTGATGATTGCCGGCGAAAGCGGGGTCGGCAAGGATATCGTCGCGCGCCGGCTGCACGACCTCAGCGCGCGACGCGACGGGCCGTTCGTCCCCGTCAACTGCGGCGCGATTCCGGCGGACATCGCCGAAGCGCAATTGTTCGGTCACGAAAAAGGCAGCTTCACCGGCGCGATCGCGCAACGGGAGGGTTTTTTCGAAGCCGCGTGCGGCGGCACGCTGCTGCTCGACGAGATCGCGGAGATGCCCGCGTCGCTGCAGGTGAAGCTGCTGCGGGCGCTCGAATCGAACACGATCGTGCGGGTCGGCGGCACCGACTCGATTCCGCTCGACGTGCGCATCCTGTCGGCGACCCGCCACAATCCGGCCGATGCCGTGCGCGACGGCCGGCTGCGCGAGGACCTGTTCTACCGTCTCGCCGCGTTCGCGCTGTATGTGCCGCCGCTGCGCCAGCGCAGCGGCGACGTCGAGGCGATCGCGCACGAGTTCGTCGACGCGCTGAACGCGCGGCACCGCTCGCACAAACGGCTCACCGACGCGGCGATCGCCGCGCTGCGCGCCTATTCGTGGCCCGGCAACGTGCGCGAGCTGCACAACACGATCGAGCGCGCGTACATCCTCGCGGACGACGGCATCGACGTCGCGTTGCCGAGGCCGGCAGCGCCGCCCGACCACACGTCGGACGACGCGATGGCGCTGCCGCTCGGCGCAACGCTGCACCATGCGCAGCAACGTTTCATCGCGGCGACGCTGCAGCACTTCGACGGCAACAAGCCGCAAGCCGCGAAAGCGCTCGGCATCAGCCTGAAGACGCTCTACAACCGGCTTGCGCTGATGCGCGACGACGGCCGCCCCTGAGCGCCGCCGCGCGCCCTGCGTCAACCGGCGCAGGTCATGCGACCTTGAACTGCCCGACCGTCGTCGCGAGCGCGTTCGCCTGCGTCTGCAGCGCGGTCGCGGCCGCGGTCGACTGTTCGACGAGCGCCGCGTTCTGCTGCACCATTTCGTCGAGCTGGGTGACCGCGCGGTTCACTTCCTGGATGCCGCGCGTCTGCTCGTTCGCCGCGTGCGTGATCTCGGAGATGATCGTCGTCACGTTGGCGACGTTCGACACGATCTCGCGCATCGTCTCGCCGGCCTGGCGCACCTGCCCCGACCCGGCCGACACGCTCGCCACCGTCGATTCGACCAGCACCTTCACCTCGCGCGCGGCCTGCGCGCTGCGTTGCGCGAGACTGCGCACTTCCTGCGCGACGACCGCGAACCCACGGCCCTGCTCGCCGGCACGCGCCGCTTCGACGGCCGCGTTCAGCGCGAGGATGTTGGTCTGGAACGCGATCCCGTCGATCACGCCGATGATGTCGCCGATCCGGCCCGACGCTTCCTCGATCTTCTCCATCGTCGACACGACGTCCGATACGACCACGCCGCCGTGCGACGCGATCCGCGACGCCGCGGCCGCGCGTTCGTCGGCCTGGCCGGCAGCGGCCGCCGACTGGCCGACCGTCGCGGTGATTTCTTCCATCGACGCGGCCGTTTCCTCAAGGCTCGCCGCCGCCGATTCGGTGCGCGACGACAGGTCCTGGTTGCCCGCGGCGATTTCGTTCGCGGCCGTGCGCACCGATTCGCTCGCGTCGCGGATCTGCCGCATCACGTCGTTCAGCTTGTCGACGAAGCTGTTGAACGAGCGCGCGATATCGGCCACCTCGTCGCGGCCGTCGGCCGGCAGGCGCTGCGTCAGGTCGCCCGTGCCCGAGCCGATCGACGCCATCGCCTGACGCACCTGCGACAGGCGGCGGAACGCGGTCGTCGTGATCGCGCCGACGATCAGCGACGCGACGCCGACGATCACCACCAGCGTGATCAGCGACGCGGTGAGCAGCGAGCGCATCCCGGCCGTCGCTTCCGATTTGTCGAGCAGGACCAGCGCGTACCAGTCGGTGCCCGGCACGGCTTGCGCGCGCACCAGCTTCGCGTCGCCGCCGACGTGCACTTCGACCGGCGCGCTCGACGTCGCCAGCGTCGCGGCGCCGATGCCGCCGAGGTCGGGCGACACGTCGGCGACCGGCTTCAGCGTGAGCTTCGCGTCAGGATGCGCGACGACGTGGCCGCTGCTGTCGATCAACATCCCGAAGCTCGTGGGCGTCGGGTGGATCGACTTCACGTTCGCGATCACGCTGTCCATCGCGACGTCGGCGGCGACGACGCCCTTCAGCGCACCGTCGCGCAGGATCGGCACCGCGAACGTGACGACCAGGTTGCCGGTGCCCGCATCGACGTACGGCGGCGTGACGACCGGCTTGCCGGCCTGGGCGGCCTGCTTGTACCACGGACGGCCGGTCGGGTCGTAGTCGGGCGGGATGCCGGTCGGGTCGGAGAAATGGAACACCTTGTCGGCATAGCCCGCGTAGACGTTCGTGAAGCCGCCCGCCGCGGCCATCTGCTTGAACACCGGCAGCGGATCGGGCGACAGCGCGGCGTCCTGCAACGACGCGATCATCCGGCTTTTCGTCGCGACCCAGTCGCCGATGCCGACCACGTGGCCGCTCGCGACGGAGGTCAGGTTGCGGTCTATCGCGTCGTTGTTGTACGCGCGTGCGATGAAGTAATTGATCAGCGTGGTGGCGACGAGCGCGAACACGACGATGGCGACGCACGCGGCGAGGATGCGGGTGCGGATGGACGAGAACATGGCAACGACTCGGTAAGGGAGCGCGAACGCCCGGTGGACGAATTCACCGGGTAAACGGCATCCGCGCCGCTTACTTGAGGCCGTTGTGTCGATTCGGTCAAATATATGAAGAAAGGCGCGACCGGCAAGCAGGCGCGTTGTCGGTATGCAGGCGTGCAGCGGTGCCGGTGCCGGAGGCGCGCGCGGCGCTCAGGGGCCTGCCGCTGTCATGAGGCACCGCGGCGCCGGTCGCGCCGATCGTCCCTTACAGACGGCGGCCGGTACGCGTATCCGGCTCGTCGCGCGACGTACTGGCCGGCGTGTCGCGCTCGAGTTCGTCCTGCCTGCGCATCCGTTCGCGCAGGTGGCGGATCGCGAACACGTGGATGTAATCGTGCACGCGGGCATCGGACGACAACGCTCGCACTTCATCGTCGAGCATCGTGCGCAACTGATCGGCGCCGATCGCGCGCTCTGCGGCGACGGCCTTCAAGGCATCAAGCAAATTGTCCTGTGACATCGACGGGCTCCTGACGGTCGAGGAACGAAAGGAAAAAATGACGCTACCGGAAGATTAAAGGCTGAACGGCCGCCCGGCGTACGATGCGCCGAAGCGTGGTTGCGCGCGATCAACGGCACCTTGCGTGCCGCCGCGCCGATCCGTCGCCGAACCGGCCCGCGCGCAGGATTCGCGGCGCCCAAGGCCCGCGAACGACTGGAAGGATTGTCACGCCACCCCGAGGCGCGGCACCGTGCGATCGCTCGGACGATGAACCGTCGCGCGATGCCGATGCAGTGTGGGACCTTAGACCCGCGAAAGTCCTGCGTCAAGCGACGCGCGACGGCCGCGATTCGTCTGTTCGAATGCACCGGATCGGGGCGCCGCACATCGCGCCTGCCCGCCTGCCCGCCTCGCGCCGCAGCGGCGGCTCGCCGGTCCGGCGTGTCAGCGGATTCCGATACCTCGCACGCAACGTCTGACAGCGACTTCAGCACGCACCGATTGGCAGCGCGGTCTCCGCGGCGGATACTGATGTCATGAACGACGCGTTCATACCCGGTCATCGCTCAGCCGGCCCTCGAGCCGGCACGCGGGGTCGGGCGCAGGGAGACCCATCATGATTCATCGCAACTTCCCGGCGCGGGACGGACAGCGGCGCACGCGCATGCTGGCCGCGACCGCCGTGCCGGCCGCAATCCGCCCGCCGGAAGATCTCGACGCGTTGCTCGCACTCGCGCGCGAATCGGGCTTGCTCGTCACGCTCGACGGGCAGATCGGCCGCGAAAAGTACCAGAGCGTCGCGGGATCGGTGCTCGCGCTGCAGCGGTTCGCCGCGGCGCTCCGCGCGCGGGCCGGTGCCGGCGCAACGGTCGTCGTGAGGCAGCGCCGCAAGACGCGCCCCGGCTGGCCGCGGCTGCGCAATCGCACGCCTGGCGGACGAGGCCGACTGCATGGCGTGCGTCGCGGTGCATGCGTATGCCGCGACGCGCACCGCCAGCGCGACCTGCGAGCACCTCGCGCCGCGTAAAGGCCTGAACGCTGGGCCTGAACGCGGGGCCTTCACGCAGCCGACGCCGCACGCGGCCGCGTGAAGGCTGCGGCACCGCGCCGGGCGCGCAGCGCATGCCGCGCTCCAGACCGAATCCGCGATCGCGCGATCGCGTGGCATCACGCGCCGTTCCACACGGCGACATCGACGAAGACAATACCTGCGAGGAAAAGAGTCAGCACGGGGCCAGGAAAGCGGACGGGGTGCAATGCACCCCGTCCGTTATCCAAGGCAGCCGCCGGCTGCCTACCCTCGTGCCAGAGAGTTCGTGATCGGCCGATGCGCGATGCGCTGCGCGGCACGGCTCCGGAAATCGGCTGAATCGCAACGGCGTCGGACAGGCGCCGGTTCGCGCGGTTCCGGACCGACGTGTCGAATCGCGGCGTCGGGTACGGATGACGGACCATCCGCCGCATGCACACGCACGTCGTGTGACTATCTCATGCAAAACGCGCGACGTTTCTGATGCAGGTCAATGAAAGTCCGCTTCGCATTCGTCGCAGCGCAATCCTCACGCGGCCTCGCGCACGAGCAGCACCGGCACCTGCGCGAGATGCGCGACCCGGCGCGCCACGCTGCCGATCAGCCAGGCCGCGATGCCGCGCCGGCCGTGCGTGCCGACCACCAGCAGTTCCGCATGCCAGTGCACCGCGTCGCGCATCAGCGCATGGGCGACGTCGTCGCTGGTCGGACGGGTTTCGACGATGCCGCGCTTGGTCGGGTTCCCCGTTGCATGGAACAGCGGACCGATCCGCGCCAGCGCATCCTCGCCCTCCGCGCGATACGCATCCTCGAGCGCGCGCACCGGCACGAGATCCGTCAGACGAACCGCGCGATCGACGACATAAGCCGCGTACAGCAGCGTCGTCGGCACCGCGAAGCCGAGCCCGACGCGCACCGCGTGCAGCGACGGCTCGCTGCCGTCAACGGCGAACATCAGGCGCTGCAGCGGCCCGTCCGACGGCCTCGCATAGTCGGCGGGCACGATCAGCAGCGCGCAGCGTGCGCGCGCGGCCAGCGTGTCGGACACCGCCCCCTCGACGAGCCGCAGCAGCCCATGGTGCGGATTGGCGCCGACCACGAGCACGTCGGCATGCCATGCCGACGTGTCGTTCGCGAGCGCATCGGCCACCGTGCCGCCCGTGAGCGACGTATCGATGATCATCTGCTCGATCCCCACGCCGCTGCCGGCGAACAGTTCCGCGATGCGTTCGAGCGTCGCCTGCGCTTCACGCGTCATCTCCTCGCGCGCGGAGGTCAGCAGCGCATCGACGCGCGGGATGTCCGGCAGAACGAGACGCGGATTGTCGATCGCGCAGACGATGCGCACCTGCATGCCGGGACGCAGCAGCGTGCGCGTGTAGCGCGCGGCGGACAGCGACTCCGGCGTCAGATCGACGGCCAGCGAGATCCGCGTGAGCGGCGGGATGGTCGGGGTGGACTGCATGGCGAAAGCCTCCTTGCGGACGCGTCGTCGCGAACGACGACCGGAGCTTCGCGCGGGCAGCGGCGAACGACGAATGGCGGACGGACGGCCGACGCGGTCGCGGGGATCGGCGGACGGCCACGCGAAGCGCGGACAAGCGATTCAGACAGCATATGTCGTCCGGCCCGCACGTGCATGATCGCGATCAATACCCGTGCGGGCCGCGATGCGTCGCGCACGCCTGTGCGGCGCGCGGCGCGGCGACTTTCGGCTGCTTGGCTTACGACTTCGTCGACGCGGGCGCGCTCGCCCGGTTCGCATGGAACACCGCGTATGCGATGCCGAGCAGCACGATCCAGACCGGGCCGATCACGAGTGCGACGCGCGTATCCGGCGAGAACGCCATCAGCACGACGACCAGCGCGAGAAACCCGAGTGCGACGAACGAGCCGAGCGGATAGAACGGCACGCGGATCGGCAGGCGCGCGATCCTGTCGGCCGACAGCGTGCGGCGAAAGCGCATCTGCGCGATCAGGATCACGCACCACGTCCAGATCGCGCCGAACGTCGACACCGACGTCAGCCACGTGAATACGTGCTGCGGCGCGAGATAGTTGAGCAGCACGCCGATCAGCAGCAGCGCGATCGACACGATCACGCCGTACACCGGCACGCCGTTGCGATTCACGCGGCCGAGCATGGCCGGCGCCTGGCCCTGCTGCGCGAGGTTGTAGAGCATCCGCGCGGTGCTGAACAGGCCGCTGTTGCACGACGACAGCGCCGCGGTCAACACGACGAAGTTGATGATGCCGGCGGCGGCCGGGATCCCGAGCCGCGAGAACGTCATCACGAACGGGCTGCCCTGCGTGCCGATCTGGTCCCACGGATAGAGCGACATGATCACGAACAGCGCGCCGATGTAGAAGATCAGCACGCGCCAGAACACCGAGTTCACCGCCTTCGTCAGCGACTTCTCCGGATTGCGCGCCTCGCCGGCCGTGAGGCCGAGCATCTCGACGCCGAGATACGCGAACATCACGATCGGCAGCGCGCCGATCACGCCGCCGATGCCGTTCGGCATGAAGCCGCCGTGGGCCCACAGGTTCGAGATGCCCGTCGCGACGCCGCCGTTACCGATGCCGAACGCGATCATGAGGCCGCCGCCGACGATCATCAGCACGATCGTGACGATCTTGATCAGCGCGAACCAGAACTCGAATTCGCCGTACAGCTTGACCGCGATGAAGTTCACCGCGCCCATCGCCGTGAGTGCCGCGAGCGCCCAGACCCAGTTCGGCACGCCGGGGAACCACATGTGCATGTAGACGCCCACCGCGGTGATTTCCGCCATGCAGGTGACGATCCACACGAACCAGTAGGTCCAGCCGGTCAGGTAGCCCGCGAGCGGGCCGAGGTAGTCGCGCGCATAGCGACTGAAGGCGCCGGCGACCGGATTGGTGATCGCCATTTCACCGAGTGCGCGCATGATCAGGAAAATCGCGATGCCGCCCAGCAGGTAGGTCAGCAGGATGGCCGGGCCGGCCGTGCGGATCGCGGCGGCCGAGCCGAGGAACAGGCCGACGCCGATCGTCGCGCCGAGCGCCATCAGGTTGATGTGCCGCTCTTCCAGCCCGCGGTGCAGCTGGTCTTCTGGTTGTTTCAAGTCCGTCTCCTGGCAGCCGCGAACGGGCCGCCGTCATTGTCGATGTCAATGCGCGACCGTTCATGCCGATACCGGCAAACCGAAAACGAAAAATCCCCGCCGCCGTTTTCCGGATGAAAAACGCTGCGGATACTGCGTCACTCCGATTGGAATTACCGTTGATTATCGGCATTTTCCGGAACAATCCGGAAAAACGGATCGGGCCTTTCACGGAATACGCCCGTGCGGCCCGCGCGACACGGCTGTGCGCGTGGCGGGCGGCAACGGGATCAATCGCTTTCGGCGCGAACGAACGCGCGTCGAATGTGCGCAATCAAGCGCACGCAATATGCAGGCGGGATTATAAGAATAATCGGAGGTTTCGCGCCAGCCGATTTTCCCGGAAACGGGAAGCGTGAAATCGGAGGCGAAATCGGCACGTGCGCGGCATCCCGCGCACGATTTACTTCGATAACGGCCGGACTGTCGACCCTGTCGACCCTGTCGACACCCGTCAGGCTCGATCCGGTCGATGCAGCGAGATTACGATCGCCCCGCATCCGGGTTCGAGCGCCTGCCCCGCCCCGGTCACGATCACGTCCGGGAATGCAGCGACTTCATCTCGCACCACGCCGAACACCGGTTTCGCGTCGCCAGCGCCGTATTCCTTGCGGTACCGCCGCGTCAGTCCGAAACGCGCGCCGTCGATCGCGGCCGGCCGGCGCCAACGGCAATGACCGCGCCACCGAGTATTCCCATGCCGATCGAGGTCAGCGTCACGACGAGCGCAACGCGCCCGTGACCGGAGAAGAGCCCCACAAGCAGCCCGGCAAGCGGCTGCGTCGCGTTATTCAGCAGGACGATGACGCCCGTCGTCTTGCCATAGTCCCGAGGGGGAATGATGGCCTGCCGGGCGCTGCGTATGTACACGTTGAACATCTTGTCGAAACCGATGACCAAAAGGAAACCGGCGACGTACATCGCAATCGAACCGGCCATGCCCATCGCGAGGCCGCCCGCCGCGATCGCGACGAATGCGACGATGCCGAGCCGCTCGCGCGCCACCTCGATACGCGCGACGAACAGCAGGATCGCGACTGTCGCGACGGCACCCGTGACCTGCAGTCCGGCATAGAAACCGCCGGACTGCCGAAACGCACCGGTGACCATCGCAGCCGACGTCGCAAGTGTCGTCCCGATCACGAGGTTTTCCGCCGCTGCGAGCAGGATCAGCCGCAACAGCCCCGGCAGCGTGACGACATGCTTCAGCGCCACACCGAACGGTGCATACCACGGCCCCACCGAGCGTTCCGGAGGCGCAACGCGTGCCGTGCTGGTCCGTTGCCATACGAATGCCAGCAAATCCGCCGAGACGAACAGCAGCGCCGCGGAAGCGACAGCCCACTCCCAGTCGCGATACCCAAGCAGCGCCGCCGCGACCATCGGTCCAAGCACGACGCCCAACTGATCGGCGAGCTGCGTATAGGACAACACTTTTTCGAAGCGCTGCTGCGGAAAGATCTGCGGCAGCAACACCTCACGAGCGACGAGACCTTGGCTCGTGAGTGCGCCGCATACGGCGGACAATGCGATCAGCCATCCGATTCCGCTCCAGGCGACATAGCCGGCGATGCCGATCACGCAAGCGACGGCCCGGCTGGTCTGGCTCGCTCGCAGCACGCGGATCGGTGACACACGGTCGCTCAGTGCGCCACAGACCGGAAAGGCGATGAATCGCGGGAACGCCTCGACGAAAAAGGCGAGCCCGGACCACGTCGCTTTCCGAGTGACCTGAAAGACGACGAGCGGCACCAGAAAGAGCAGCATCTGGTCTGCGAGCCGCGACAAAAAGAAAGAACCCAGAAAGGCCGGCTGATCGACGCGCATCCCGCGTATGCCCCTCCAGATTTATTCCACCTTAACGACGTGTTGGCAAAGGGACTGATCCGCTTGGGCTGTTCGGGACCACACACGAATTGGGTGCACGCTTCGGACACTTTCCGTCATGAACGGAATCCCGCGCACGACTCACTTCGACAACGTCGCGCGCACCGTATATTCGCCTGCGAGCGCCGCATGTTCCGGCCGCACGAAGTACCTCGATGAATCGAGATCGGCCGGCAGCGGCTCGACCGGATAGCCGTGCTTCTCCCACGCGTCGAGGCCGCCCTTCAGCGCCTTGATGTTGTGCAGCATCTTCTTGCGCTGCATCTTCGCGATCAGGCGCTTCGCGGTCGCCTCGTTCGGGCACACGCAATACACGACGATCGGCCGCTTCAGCAGCTCCGGATCCAGCAGGTCCGGCGAATCGAGATCGACCGGCACCGCACCGGCAATCCGGTACGGCTCGCGTTCGCGAATCGCGCGCGGCCGCGCATCGAAGATCAGTGGCGGCTCGTTCGACGTCATCATCTCGACGAGTTGCGGCGGGGAGATGCGCACCTGCGCGAGGTAGCGGCGGAACTGCAAGCGGCGCACCCAGCGGTACAGCAGGAACGTGATGAAGATCGCGAGGAACGCGTCGAGGATCGTGCCGCCGCTCGCGCGCACCCACAGCACGAACTGGACGATCTGGTCGTGCACGGCCGCGCCGCCGACGAGCCAGAACGCGGCCCACAGCGACGCGCCGGCCAGATCCCAGAACAGGAACACGCCGACGCCGATCGCGGTCGTGCCGAGCAGCGGCGCCGACACGAGGCCGAGGCCCGGCAGGAATTTGGAGAGGACGAGCAGCGGCGCGCCGTATCTTTCGAATACGTTACGCGCGAAGCGCAGCGTCGTGTCGAGCGACAGCGAGAATCGCACGAGCCCGTTCAGCAAGCGCCGGCCGCGCGTGCGGCCCATGAAGAACCACAGCGAATCGGCGAGCATCGCCGCGCCGATCGCCGCCACGAACATGCTCGCCCAGGACGCCTGCCCCATCGCCGCCATCGTACCGCCGAGGATCAGCATCGGCACGGCCGGCACCGGCACGCCGAGCTGCGTGATCAGTACGCTCGCGAACACGGCCCACGGACCGAGCGACGAGGGAATCGCGATGGGAAAGTGCCACACGGCGGCGCTCCTGGAAGACATGCGGACCGTGCGACGGGGGCGGCCGTCGATACGGCAAGCAGCGATCGCCGCGGCACGTCCGCGGCCGATCCTGCACCACCGTGCATTCTAAACGGGTTTGGCCGCGGCCGCGCGGAACGGCTGCCGTCGAAGGCGGCTCGGTGCGGCCGGCATGGCCGCCGGCACACTCATGCGTCGGAGCGCTGCGCGAGCCCCGCGACGTATTCCGCATACTCGGGGAATGCGGCGGCCAGCGCCGTCGCGTCCGCGAGTTCGAATTCCGCAAACTCGAACCCCGGCGCGACCGTGCAGCCGACGAGCGCGACGTGCTCCGGCGACGCGCAGCGCGCGCCGAACCAGCGCCCGGCCGGCACGACCGCCTGGAATACGGTGCCCGGGTGCGTGAGCGGGTTGCCGAGCCGGTGGATCGTCAGGCCGTCGCGCTCGTCGAGCACCCATACTTCGAGCGGATCGCCCGCGTAGAAATGCCAGACCTCGTCGGAACGGATCCGGTGCCACGACGAATACGCGCCGTCGCACAACAGGTAGTAGATCGCGGTCGACGCCGCACGCGACGCGCCGTCGGCCGGACGCACGACCGTATCGGCCGCGCGGTAGGATTCGCGGAAATAGCCGCCCTCGGGGTGCGGTTGCAGATCGAACTGTTGAATCAGGTCGGCGGCGGAGATCGGCATGGCGGATGACGTCGGTGAAGGAGTGAACCGGACACGCGACGCACGGCCCGTCCGATCGACGATGCGATCGGCCGACGTCGCGTGCCGCTGCGTCGATCGCCGCGGCCATGCACGCGGCGACCGGGTCGCGCGCGGAACGCGGCGCGCGACGATGAAGCGAACGCCGGCCGATGCTGCCAGAAGTGCGGGCCACGATGCAACCGGCGCGACGTGACACCGCCATTGCGGCGCAGCGTATGTGCGGCATGGCGATCGATGCAACGGACGAACCCTCGAGCCCGCCATCACGCCGGCGTCCGCGCGGCAGCCCCTGCCCGCCGCCGCTCACGCGTCGGTGCCGTACCGCCCCGTCACGCGGTCGCCGCCGCGGCCGGCTCGTCGTGCCGCACCAGCAGCACGGGCCGGTCGGCCGCGCGCAGCAGCGATTCCGCGACACTGCCGAGCAGCAGTCGGCGCAGGCCGTGGCGCCCGCTCGTCCCCATCACGATCAGATCCGCGCCGACCTCGGCCGCCGTGCGCATCAGCACCGCGGCGATATCCTCGCCGTACGCGTCGATCGCGCGCACGGTGCCCGCCACTTGCCGCTGCGCGAGCGCCGCTTTCGCGTCGTCGAGCACGGGCGTCGCCGCAGCGGTTGCCGCCGCGTCGCCGTCGCGTTCGGCCGCAAAACCCGCATCGACGTCGACGAGCTGCGGCCGGTGCTCGACGACATACGCGCACGTGACCTCACCGCCGGATGCCGCCGCAATCCGGATTGCCTCGTTCAGCGCGAGACGCGCACTCGGGCTGCCATCGAGCCCGACGAAAATCCGCTTGTACATGGTCCACCCTCCGACCGGGCACCCGTCGCGCATCGCGCAAACGGCGTCCCCGTCACCGCAAGCCGGCCCGATGCCGGCTCGCCTGCCGAACAGTCTGCCCCACGTGCCGACGCGCCCGTTGACGCGCGTCAAATGCGGCCGGGACGCCCGCTACACCGCCCGGCTATCTCATTTTTAGCTGACCCTATTACAAAAAACGCGTAAAACGCGCACAATTTCATCTTGAAAATAGACGTCGCACGCGGCCGGTGCGAGTTTTTCCCGGTTTTTCCCGGTTTTGCCGCGCTGCCCGCGTGCCACGGGCGGCCCCGACACCAGAATGGCCATCGAATGACCACCGCCAGTGGAACCCCGTCGCGTGACGCCCGAGGGCCCGCGCGTTTCCAGATCATGTTACGCCAGCCGCTCGCGGCTGGCGTCGTTACGCTGTTCGCCGGCGCGGCGCTGTCGCTCGGCGTCGCGCTGCTCGTGCGCGAGCAGTGGCAAGGCGCCGTCCATACGCGCTTCGAACGCCGCACGACGCACGTGACGGCGATGCTGCGCCACGAGCTGCAAGGCAGCGTCGCCGTGCTCGAAAGCGCGCGCGGCGCATTCGCGCTTGCGCCGCAGATCACCGCCGAGCAATGGCGCCGGTATGCCGACACGCTCGATCTCGACAGCGGGCGTTCGCCGATCCGGCAGCTTGGCTATGCGCCGCTGTCGACCGCGACGCGCGGCGCCCTCGCCGGCCACGCGCCGATGCCGGCAGGCCCGCTCGCGGTGGCCACGCTCGTTGCGCCGGCATCGAGCTCGGCCGGCGTGCGCTTCAGCGCGCCGGACCAGGCTCCGCTGGCGCACGCGCTACGGACCGGCGATATCGCACTCGGCATCCATCCGGCCGACAACGATACGTCCCGCGATGCGCGCACCCTCACGCTGTTCGTCCCCGCGACGGCTTCGTCGCGCACGGCCGTCGCCCATGACGCCGGCGCCGACGGCGTGCTGTTCGCGGAAGTGAGCCCGAATCGCCTGGTCGAGCGCGCGCTCGACGCGGAACGCGGGCTCGACCTGCGAATGAGCGCGGGCGACGATCCGCACCCGATCGCGAGCGCCGAGACGACGACCGACGAAGCCTCCGCGTCGCCCGACCTGATGCGGCGCACCGACCAGCTGAATTTCGGCGGAACCGTGCTGAAGCTCGCCTATTCCGCGGACGGCCGCCCGAGCGCGACCGGCGCGCAGCGCGCGGCCGGCACGGTGCTCGCCGCGGGGCTGATCGCGTCGTTCGCGTTCGCGGCGCTCGTCCATGCGCTGCTGCGCGGCCGCGCCGGCCACGCCGATACGGGCGCCAGCAGCCGCGGCATCCTGAACGAGGCGCGGATGATGGGCATCATCCGTTCGTCGATGGAAGCGATCATCACGATCGACGAGAAGCAGACGGTGGTGATCTTCAACCCGATGGCCGAACAGGTCTTCGGCGTGTCGGCGATGGAAGCGATCGGCGCGCCGCTGTCGCGCTTCATCCCCGAGCGGTTTCGTGCCGCGCATGCGAAGCACGTCGACCAGTTCGGCGTGACGGGCGTGTCCGAGCGGCAGATGGGCCGCCAGCGTGTGCTGTTCGGGCTGCGCGGCAACGGCGAGGAGTTCCCGCTCGAGGCGTCGATCTCGCAGATCCGCGATGCGTCGGGCAAGCTCTATACGGTGATGCTGCGCGACATCACCGAGCGGCAGCGCGCCGAGAATGCGCTGAAGCAGTCGCGCCAGGAACTGCGCGAACTCTCGGCGAACCTGCAGAACGTGCGCGAAGAGGAAAAAACCCGCATCGCGCGCGAACTGCACGACGACCTCGGCCAGCAACTCACCGCGCTGAAGATGGACCTGTCGGTCATCGAGCAGCAACTGCGCACGCCGGGCCATGCGCAACCCGAAGTCGGCGTGCTGTCGCACCTGCAGGGCATGCGCCGGCTGATCGACGCGACCGTCGCGTCGGTGCGGCGCATCGCGGCCGACCTGCGCCCGGTGATGCTCGACGATCTCGGCCTCGTGCCGGCGATCGAGTGGCTCGCGAACGACTTCACGAACCGCTACGGCATCGACGTCGAGCGCCACATCGAGACGGGCGGCCTCACGTTCACCAGCGCGGGGGCGACCACGCTGTTCCGGATCGTCCAGGAAGCGCTGACGAACGTCGCGCGCCATGCGGACGCGACGCGCGTCGCGCTGCGCCTCGACATCGAGGAAGGCTTCTGCGTGCTGCGCGTCGCGGACAACGGCCGCGGCGCGGCACCGGTCGGCACCGCACATGAGGACAAATCTTTCGGCCTGATCGGCATTCGCGAACGCGCACACATGCTGGGCGGCAGCGTGACGATCGACACCGCGCTCGCGCGCGGCTTCTCGATCACCGTCGCATTCCCGCTCGGTTCCGTACAACAGGAAACCACCCTCACATGATCAAGGTGCTCATCGCCGACGACCATACGCTCGTGCGCGACGGTCTGCGGCACATCCTCCAGAACGCCACCGGATTCGAAGTAGCCGGCGAAGCATGCGACGGAGCGTCGACGATCGCGCTCATCCGGTCGATGCCTGCGCAGGTGCTGGTGCTCGACCTGTCGATGCCGGGCCGCAACGGCGTCGAACTGATCAAGCAGATCAAGGACGAGAAGCCCGCGCTGCGCGTGCTCGTGCTGACCATGCATGCGGAACAGCAATACGCGGTGCGTGCGTTCCGCGCCGGTGCGTCGGGTTATCTGACCAAGGAAAGCGCGAGCGCCGAACTGGTCGGCGCGGTGACCAAGGTGGCGTCGGGCGGCGTCTACGTGAGCCTCGCGATGGCCGAACAGTTCGCGCAGAGCCTGAACGAGCCGGCCGAGACGCTGCCGCACCAGCGGCTGTCCGATCGCGAGTTCGACGTGTTCCGCCGCATCGCCGCCGGGCAGACGCTGACCGAGATCGCGCAGGCGCTGTGCGTCAGCGCGAAGACGGTCAGCACCTACAAGACCCGGATCCTGGAAAAGATGCAGATGCCGCACGAAGCGGCGCTGGTCCGCTACGCGCTGCGGCACAAGCTGCTCGACGAAACGGACGACGTCTAGGCGAACGGGCCGGCGAACCATGCCGGCCGCGCGACGCGGGCTGCGAGCTGGCCGGACGTCGCGCAGCCGTTACTTCGCCGGCACCGGGCACGCGAGATCGCCTTCCTCGCAGGACAGATAGCTCTTCAGCGTCTCGGTGCGGGTCCTGGTCAGATCGTCGAGGCAGGTCGACACGACCATCGGATAGGCGCTGCCGCCTTCGGCATTCGCGCTGGAGAAGTTGCATTCGGCATCGCGGTAGGCGATCCACGCGCGCTGCGCGTTCACGAGTTTCTCTGCGAGCGGCTTCGCATCGCGCAGGCGCGCGGTGACGGCCTGGTAGGTGCGGTTCAGCTCCGCGTCGGATTTCTTGTACGCGCGATCGGCACATGCCGTCATCGCCGCCTGATCCGTCGCGTCCGCGCAATTTGCCTGTGCGTGGGCAAGGTTCGCCGTCAGCGCCAGCGCGCACAGCAGACCGGTCAAGACACGCATGGATGCTCCTGTTTGTTTTCGTTGAAGTCGTGGAACGTGATGCCGGGCCTGTCGCCGCGCCTCGGCGCGCGGCGTCGCAGGCCGGCCGGCGCTGCCCCATTCGCTGCGGCTACGGTAGCGTGGCGATGCCGACCGGGATGCTAGCGCACGCGCGGCGGATTGTCAGCCGGCGCCACGCTTGGCCGCGCACGCAAAAAAGCCCGCACTCGACATGAGTGCAGGCTTTTCGATACGGCTTTGCCGGCGGCCCGGAGGCCGCGCGGTGAACGGCTTGCTCAGTGACCGAAGTACACCGACGAACGATCGGCTGCGGCCGGCACGGTCACGCGCTGGCCCGACTCCGACGTCGCCGCCGGGTTCGCGCCGTAGCCCGTTGCATCAGCCTGCGCACCGGTGTTCTGGGCTGCCGCGATCTTCGCCTGTGCGGCCTGGATGTTTTCCGGATAGTTGATCCAGTCGTTCGGGTTGTAGCCGGCCTTTTCCAGCTGGGCCAGTTCGGCACGCACTTGCGCGCGCGTCAGCGGCTGCTGGTTCGATTGAGCGAACGAGACGACCGGTGCGGCCACCAGAGCGGCCAGTGCAACTGCCTTGATCAGCGATTTCATGATGCGTTACCTCCAGATTTGTCTTGTCAGGCGCTTCGGACCGGGTAGTCGTTGCGCATGGGTGAAAGTCTAGGCGGCACGGCTATCAGGGTAAATACTTAAATCGCAAATTCACTGTTGACCGAAACCGTACAATTGCCGAGCATTCGATCGAATCATCAGATGATTATGGCCGCATCCGCAGCCAATAGGCTCTGCGCGCGCTCGCCCGGCTCGCGCGGTGCGGATCGATTCACCGGGCCGTGGACGACCGCCCAGAGGTTGCCACGTTTGCCCTGCTTCCCCGTTCGACACATCAGCGGACCTGCTCCGCCTCCACCGCCCCCGACGACAGGTCGAACAGCAGCGCCTTGAGGCGCATCCGGTCGGCGGCAGCGACTTCGTCGAACGCCGCGTGGTGAAGCGTCCAGCCCGACCCGGCCGGATCGGCATGCACCGCACGCACCGTCCCGTCGAGCGTCAGCAGCGCGACCACGGTCCTCGTCCGCATACGGCAACTGCACGCGCAACGGCTCGCCGGCCGCCGCGAGCGGCCGGTCCGAGCGCGATCGACAAGTCCGTTCAGGCTGAGATCGCGCACGATCCCGATGCCGTCGGCCTGCGCGGCCCCGCCGTGCAGCGGGCCGCGATCCGTACCGGCACGCGCGGCTCCGCGCGCGTGCGCAACCGGTCGACAAAGCCCGGCGGCGACAGCACCATGAACGGCGCGGCGCCCGCTGCCTGCACCGCTTCGACGGTCGCACCGAAGCGCGACACGGCCGACCGGCCGATCGCGACCGCCTCGACGTCGTCGCCGCGGGCGAACTCGAGCACGACCGCCGGCTGCGGCTCGACGAACAGCGCGCCCGATGCGCCGACCCCGATCAACCGGCAGCGCTGCAGCACGCGGGTCGCGCCGACCCGCCGCCGTATGCCGATCGCGGCGCCGGCCGACAGCCCCATGCGCGTGGCGGCCGGCACGGTGTCGTGCGCCGGCGCGGCAGGCTCGGCGTCATCGCGCCGGCGCACCGGCCGGAAGTGATCGAACAGGAAGTCATGCTGCGCGGGATCGCGCAGCGTCGTGCCGGCGGGCAGCAGCGCGGCGCCGCCGGCATCGTAGAGATCGAAGCCGAGCGGGACGCCGGCGGAGATGTCGTCGCGCGCGAGCGCGACGTGATCGGTGATGAGCCGCATCGGAAAGGCGCGGAGCGACCGCGCGAGCTGTCGTGACAACGTTATTACGGCAGCCTCGCGCGAAATCTGAACGGCTCGTTACTCCGAACCGCTGGTCGCGTCGGGTGAAGCCGGTGTCGGCGCCGGCGTAGCGGAAGGCGCGACGGCCGGGGCGGAGCCGAGGCCGCCCCCGGCGTTGCCCGGGCTCGTCGCATTGCCGCCCGCCGCCGGCGGCTGCGCGACCGGCGGTTGCGACGCCGACAACGCAGCGGCCGATGCCGCCACCTCGGACGCGGGCACCCATTCCTCGACGATGCCGCCGGATGCCGCCTCGGGCGCCGACGCACTGGATGCGGCCGACGCCGCGGCTGCGTCCGCCTCCGGCTCGCGCTCGATACGCTGCGTCCTGACGGGCGCCGCCGCCTGCTTCGGCTCGGGCCCGAACCAGCCGTCGACCAGATCCGTCACCCGTTCGCGCACCGACGCGAACCAGCCGGGCGACGGTTCGGTGTCGAATTTCAGCTTCGTGTCGACGATCCGGGCGCGTTGCGCGCGCTGGAAGAAGTCGCCGACGATCGGCAGCGCGCTGTGCGCGCCTTGCCCCCAGTAGTCGCTGCGCAGCGTCACGCGGCCGTCGTCGAAACCGACCCACGCGCCGGCCACCAGCCCGGGCTGCATCAGGATGAACCAGCCGTCCGCGTTGTCCTGCGTGGTGCCGGTCTTGCCGGCCACGTCGCCGCGAATGCCGAAGCGCGTACGGATGCTGCTACCGGTGCCGCGGGTCACGACGCCGCGCATCACGTCGAGCAGCGTCTTGTCGGTTTCGGCGTCGAGCGCGCGCTCGGGCGGCGCCGGCGCGTATTCGGCGAGCACCTCGCCCCGGCGGTTCTCGATGCGCGTCACCATTTGCGGCTCGACGTACAGACCGCCGTTCGCGATCGTCGCGTACGACGCGACCATCTCCTTCAGCGTCACGGGGCTCGTGCCGAGCGCAAGCGACGGCACGCGCTCGAGCGGGCTTTCGCGCACGCCCATGTCGCGCGCGAACCGCGCCACGGCCGCCGGACCGACCTTCTCCATCACCTGCGCGGTGATCCGGTTGCGCGACAGCGCGACCGCGTCGCGCAGCGTCATCGGCTTGCCCGTCGGCGGCGCGTCGTCGCTCGGCCGCCAGATCTCGCCGCCCTTCAGCGGAATCTCGACCGCCTGGTCGATGAAGGTGTCGTCCGGCTTCATCCCGTTCGCGAACGCGACGCCATAGACGAACGGCTTGAAGGTCGAGCCCGGCTGACGCCGCGCCTGCGCGACGTGATCGAACGGCTCGTTCGTGAAGTCGCGGCTGCCGACCCACGCGCGAATCTGCCCGTCGCGCGGATCGATCGCGACGAAGCCGGCCTGCACGTCGGTCTTCGCCTTGCACAGCGCGCGCATGAAGCCGCGGTCGGCGGCGAGCTGCTTCATCGCGGCCGCATCGTTCTTGCCGGCGTCCTGCGCGGCCTTGTATTCGAGCGACTCGCGCATGAAGGTGCGAAACACCTCGTTGTCGGTGCCGCAGCCGTCGCGGCCGCTCCACGCATTGTTCGCGATGCCCTGCAGCTGGTTCGCCTGCAGCGTCAGCGCCTGGGTCGCCATCTGCTGCAGACGCGAATCGATCGTGGTGCGCACGATCAGCCCGTCCGAATAGATGTTGTAGTCGTTGCGGTCGGCCCAGCCGATCAGCCATTTACGCAGTTGCTGCGCGAAGTGCGGCGCGGGCCCCGGCGGCTCCTTCTGGCGCTCGAAGTCGATGCGCAGCGGCCGACGCTGCAACTGCGCGAACTGCGCCGGCGACAGCTTGCCGTACTTCACCATCTGGCCGAGCACCGTGTTGCGCCGCTGCAGCGCGCGCTCGGGATTCAGCACCGGGTTGTAGTAGCTGTTGCCCTTCAGCATCCCGACGAGCGTCGCGCTGTCGAGCACGTCGAGCTCGTCGGCCGACTTGTCGAAATAGGTGCGCGCGGCCATCTCGACGCCGTACGCGTTGTACAGGAACGGCACCGTGTTCAGGTAGGTCTCGAGGATCTGGTCCTTGCTGTAGACGGCCTCGATCTTCAGCGCGGTGATCGCCTCCTTCACCTTGCGCGTGAGCGTCGGCGCGCGGCCGATCTCGTCCGGATACAGGTTGCGCGCGAGCTGTTGCGTGATCGTCGAGCCGCCCTGGCGGCTGCCCGAGAACGTATGGAGCGCGGCCGACGCCGTGCGCTTCCAGTCGAGACCGTGATGCTCGTAGAAACGATGGTCCTCGGTGGCGATCAGCGCGTCGACCATGTGCGGCGAGATCTGCTTGAGCGACACCCATTCGCGGTTCGACGGCTTGAATTCCGCCAGCACCTTGCCGTCGGCGGACAGCACCTGCGCCGGCTGGTCGACGCGCGCCTTGCGGATGTCGCCGATGCCCGGCGTGAACGGAATCAGCACCAGCACGTACAGCAGGAACAGCGCGGGCACGGCGGCAGCCGCGCGCAGCACGCCGCGGCGCGTCGGATGACGGAGATCGTGCCAGGCGCTGGCCAGGACACGCTTGACGAGCACGGCGGCAGCGGCCGCGACGGGTTGGGCGCGCGCGACCCATTTGGCACTGAGGTCACGCACTGACGACACGTTTCGGCGATTCACGCGGGTGGGGGATCTGCTGGAAAGGCTGCATCGTACCAAAACTCGCGCCGCCCACCGGCCGGCGGCCGTCCCGGGCCTGCGCGAACGGCGTCCGGGCGTGCGTTTTTACAACAAAAAAAGGCGCGCGCCCCGCAACGGGGCCGCGCGCCAAGCCTGGTACAACGGTGCCGTGCGCCTCTGCTCAGCGCACGAGAAAACCGTAGGTCAGTGGATCGCGCTCGTCGACGATCCAGTTCGCGAATCCGCAGATGTGCGCGCTGCCCTCCACTTCCGGGATCACGGCCGGGATGTCGCCGACCGTCGTCTCGCGCAGCGCGCGCCCCTTGAACACGGTGCCGACGATCGACTCGTTGACGAGCGTGTCGCCGGCCGCGAGCCGGCCGCGCAGGTACAACTGCGCGACGCGGCCGCCGGTGCCGGAGCCGGTCGGCGAGCGGTCGACCTCGCGATCCGCGAACACGCAGCAATTTGCCTGCGTCGAGCCCGGATGGCGCGGCGCGTTCGCGATGATCGTGCCGTAGATATGGTTGATCTCCGGAATCTCCGGATGCACGACCGGATATTTCGCGTTCGCGGCGGCCTTCACTTCGGCGCCGAAGCGGATCAGCTTCTCCACGGCCGCCTCGCGCACCGGCAGGTCGAACGGCGCGCCGTCGACGTAGAAATAGAACGCGCCGCCATACGCGATGTCGCCGGTCACGGTGCCGAACGACGGCGTGTCGACCGACACGTCGCGCTGCCAGATGAACGACGGCACGTTGACGAAGCGCACCGGCCCCGCGTGCTCGCCGTCCCATTTCACGAACGCCTCGATGAAGCCGCATGGCGCGTCGATGCCGACGCGCGTCTCGGGCACCGTGCGCTGCACCCAGCCGAGCTCGACCGCGGCGGTCGACAGCGCGATCACGCCGTGCCCGCAATGGTCGCTGTAGCCTTCGTTGTGCACGAAGATCACGCCGAAATCCGCGTTCGGCGACACCGGCTCGGTCAGGTAGCCGCCGTACATGTCGGCGTGGCCGCGCGGCTCGAACATCAGCGCGCGGCGGATCTCGTCCGCGTTCTCCTTGAGCCATGCGCGGCGCTGGACGATCGTGTCGCCGGGCAGGCGCGGCAACCCGCTCGTGACGATGCGGAACGCTTCTCCGCCGGTATGGACTTCGACGGTGGAAAGGGATCGGGAAATTTTCATGAAGATCGAAAGCGTGAAGACGAACGACGGCGCACCGGCGCCGTCGTTCCGGTAGCGGTTTTACTTCGCGTACGGTACGGGCAGCCCGTTGCGGATCACGTAGACGCTGGTCGGCGCGCCCTTCAGGTCGCCGCGTTCGTCGAACGAATAGGTGCCCGCGACGCCCGCATAGTTCGACTTCGCGAGTTGCGCGATCAGCTTCGCCTTGTCGGTGGTCGTGCCGGCCTTGACCATCGCGTCGGCGAGCAGCTTCATGCCGTCGTAGTAGTTGACGCCGTAGACCTGCGTATCCGTGTGATAGGTGTCGTGGTACTTCTTCAGGAATTCGCGGCCGGCCGGCGTCTTCTCGAGCGCGACGCCGCCCTGCGCGCAATAGACGATCGACGCGGCCTCGCCCGCGACCTTGCCCATGTCGGCCGAGCAGATGCCGTCGCCGCCGAGCAGCTTCGCGCGCAAGCCGCGCTGCTTCATCTGCTTCGCCATCGGCGCGCCCTGCGCCGCATAGCCGCCGAGGAAGATCACGTCGGGATTGCTGGCCTTGATCTTGGTGAGAATGCCGAGGAAATCGGTGGCCGACGAGTTCGTGTACTCCTGGTCGACGATCTTGATCCCGTTCGCCTTCGCGACGTTCATGAACTGCTCGGCGACGCCCTGCCCGTACGCGGTGCGATCGTCGATGACCGCGGCGGTTTTCGCGTTCAGCGTCTTCGCGGCGAAGGTCGCCATCGTGCCGCCGAGCTGTTCGTCGCTCGCGCCGATCCGGAAGATGTTCTTGAAGCCCTGCCGCGTGAGTGCCGGGTTCGATGCGACCGGCAGCATCGGGACGCCTGCGTTGCTGTACACACGCGATGCCGGGATGGCGACGCCCGAGTTGTACGGCCCGAGCACCGCGACCACGCCCTTGTCGACCAGGTTCTGCGCGACCTGCACGCCCGCTTTCGGGTCGGCCTGGTCGTCGTCCGACACCAGCTTGAACGTGACCGTCTTGCCGGCCACCTTCACGCCCGCCTTGTTGAGCTCGTCGACGGCGAGGCGCGCGCCGTTTTCATTGTCCTTGCCGTTCGCGGCCTGCGGGCCGGTGAGCGGCGCGGAATGGCCGATCATCACGACTTCCTGCGCGTGCGCGGCGCTCAGCGCGCCGGCGGCAACGGCCACCGAGAGCGCGGTAACGAAGTGTCGCATGGTGTCTCCTGATTGGTTTTGTGTGAAACCAATGTAGGACACATGTGGTCACCATGCAAGCAATTTCAAAAAGTTTTTTGCGATTCTGGTCATTTTTTAGACCAGAGCGAGGTGGCGCGCATTACTTCGGCGTGATGTCGCGACGCACGCGAAGAATGTGCTGCTCGACATAGAACGCGGCCGCATCGGCGTCACCGGACACGATCGCCTCGTAGATCAGCCGGTGCTCGGACACGTACAGCCGGATCCGGCCCGCGTCGTAGATGCCGTCGTCCTTCAGCCGCTTCCATAGCGGCTGGTCCATCGTCTTCGCGACTTCGTCCGCGATCTTCACGATCAGCGCGTCGCCGGTCATCAGCGCGAGCTGCCGGTGGAACAGCCGGTCGCTCTCGTTCCACAGCGCGCGCTGCTGCGGATCGTCGATGTCGGAGACGGTCTCCATCTGTGCGAGATAGCCTTCGGCGACGGGATCGGCGCGACCGTGCGCGGCCGCGAGGCGCGCGATCGCGGGCTCGAGGATGAGCCGCACGTCGAGCGTCGACGTCGGGCTGAAGTCGGCATCGGGCGCGCCTTGCGGGTCGCCGCGCTGCGCGAGTACGTCGAGCGGCGCCGGCACGACGTAGGTGCCCGAATTGCGCTTCGTGAACACCAGCCCTTCGTTCTGCAACGCGCCCAGCGCCTCGCGCACGGCCGGCCGGCCAACCTGGAACAGCGCCGCGAGCTCGCGCTCCGACGGCAGCCTCGAATCGGCCGCGTAGCGCCCCGCGCGAATCTCGTCGCGAATCCTTTCGGCGACCTGTTCGTAGATCTGCAGCGGCCGGAAACCGGCTTCGAGCGATTCGGGACGTGCGGACATCATCTGGGGCTCCTGCCCGGTCGGGTGGGGATCGGGAATGCGTCGCACTATACCGGAGCGGTACCGGCGCCGGTGCGCGCGACGCCCATCTGGACGGATATTAGAACCAAAATCGGCCGTCCGCTGGCTTTTCCGGCTTGCCGGGTGGCCGGAAACTGGTATAAATTTGATCCAGACCGCCTGCCACCGCGACAGCCGGCCGCCTCCGTGGCGAGCGCGCGATGCGCCCGTCTCCCACGCCCACCGCCCCAACCGACCGACACGATGACCGCCCTCTCCCGGATTCCCTCTTTCGACGCCGCCGAAACGGCCGCACTGCTCGACTACCCCGCGCTGCTCGCGACGCTCAGGCACACCGTCGCCGAATACGCGGCGGGCGAGATCGTCAGTCCCGAACGCCTGGTCGTGCCGCTGCAGGCCGGCGGCGTGATGCTGTCGATGCCGTCGAGCGCGCGCGACCTCGCGAGCCACAAGCTCGTGAACGTGTGCCCCGGAAACGGCGCGCGCGGGCTGCCGACGATCCTCGGGCAGGTGAGCGCATACGATGCGACGACCGGCGAGCTGCGCTTCGTGCTCGACGGCCCGACGGTCACCGGGCGCCGCACGGCGGCCGTTACCGCGCTGGGCATCCAGGCGCTGCACGGCGCCGCGCCGCGTGACATCCTGCTGATCGGCACCGGCAAGCAGGCAGCCAATCACGCGGAAGCGCTCGCGGCGATCTTTCCGGACGCGCGCCTGCACGTGCGCGGCTCGCGCGCCGACAGCGCGGCCGCGTTCTGCGCCGCGCACCGCGCGCAGGCGCCGCAGCTCGCGCCGCTCGACGGCGATGCGATTCCCGATGCGATCGATGTCGTCGTCACGCTGACGACGAGCCGCACGCCCGTCTATCGCGAAGCGGCACGCGAAGGCCGCCTCGTGGTCGGGGTCGGCGCGTTCACCGCGGATGCCGCCGAAATCGACGCCGATACCGTGCGCCACAGCCGGCTCGTCGTCGACGATCCGGCCGGCGCGCGCCACGAGGCCGGCGACCTGATCGTCGCGCAGGTCGACTGGCAGCAGGTCGCGTCGCTCGCCGACGTGCTGCGCGGCGCCTTCGCGCGCAGCGGCCCGCTGCTGTTCAAGACCGTCGGCTGCGCCGCATGGGATCTGGCCGCGTGCCGCACGGCACGCGACGCGCTGGCCGCGCGCCGGCACGGCTGATTCGACGGCGGCGGCGGCGACCGGCAACCTTGCACCACGCACGCCAGCCAGCGCGGCTCGGGCGTCGCCGCCGCCTTCCCGTACGCGTTGTAGGAATCGCCCTACAACACGTCGAAGCGGCCTACACAAACTTCCAGTTCGGCCGATTTCATTTTTGGCGGCGCAACACGATACTGCCGGCATGAATGCCAGCCTGTCACCCGCCGTCGCGCTCAGGGTGTTTCTCGTCGATCACGCCATCGCCGTCCGGCAACGGATCGCGCTTCTCGTCGGCGCGATCCGCGGCGTCGCGGTCGTCGGCGAAGCGGAAGACGGCCAGGACGCGTGGATGCACATCCGCAGCAGCCACGCGGACGTCGTGATCGTCGACCTGCGGCTCGCGGACGGCAGCGGTCTCGACCTGATCGGGATGCTGTCGAAGGCCACGCCGCGCGTCATCACGATCGTGCTGACGAACCACTCGGCGGCGGCATTCAGAGAGGCATGCGCGGCGGCCGGCGCCGATTATTTCTTCGACAAGACCGCCGAATTCGACGCCGCATGCCGCGTCATCGAATCCCTGGTGCACGCTCGCGCGCACCACCCCTGATCGAGCCGGAGTGACTCATGTCTACCGCCACTGCCTGCGCCACCGCCCCGCCCGTCGCGCCTCGGCCAACGACTCCGCTTCGTGCGGTCGCGCGCACCGACGCCGTCAAAACCCCGGCCGCGCGCTGCTCGGGCTGCGCGATGCGCTCGATGTGCCTGCCGCCCGACCTGACTGCGGACGAGTACGGCCGCCTCGACGCGATCATCTGCTCGACCCGGCAGGTTCGCCAGGGCGACGCGCTGTTCCGCATCGACGACCCGTTCCACAGCATCTATGCAGTCCGTGCGGGCTCGTTCAAGACGGTGATGATGCATCGCGACGGCCGCGAGCACGTGACCGGCTTCCAGATCGCCGGTGAAACGCTCGGCATGGACGGCATCGGCAGCGGCCAGCACTGCTGCGACGCGATCGCGCTCGAGGACAGCGTCGTGTGCATCATCCCGTTCGGCGCGCTCGAGGCGGCGTGCCGCGAGATGAAGCCGATGCAGCATTTCCTCTACCAGATGCTGAGCAGCGAGATCGTCCGTGAATCGAGCCAGATGCTGCTGCTCGGCACGATGTCGGCCGAGCAGCGCGTCGCGCAGTTCCTGCTGAACCTGTCGGCGCGCTTCGAGGCGCGCGGCTATTCGGCATCGGAATTCAACCTGCGGATGACGCGCGAGGAAATCGGCTGCTATCTCGGCATGAAGCTCGAGACCGTCAGCCGGATGTTCTCGCGGTTCCATCGGGATTCGCTCGTCGAAACGCGCGGCAAGCGCGTGCGGATCCTCGACGCGCAGGCGCTCGCGCAGGTCTGACGCCCGACGCGCGGCCGGCGTCATTGCGCGGCCGCGCCCGTCGTGGCCGCATGCCGCGCGACCGCTTCGGGTTCGCCGGCCTGCCAGGCGGACAGCGCCTGTTCGGCTTGCGCGAACACGCGCCGGATCGTCTCGTTCACGTCGTCGCCGCTGCTGCCCGGCAGCACCGCCGGCGCGCGATCATGCATGAGCAGTTCGAGGTGCACGTCGTAGGTCCGGCCGCCGTCGCCGGTCGTGCGCGACTCGATCGCCAGCAGGCAATCGTCGAGCCGCGCGCGGAATCGTTCGAGCCGCACCAGCTGCGCCCCCGCTTCGCCTTCGAGCGCGGCGGAACCCGCGAATCCGACGCAGACGATCTGCATGCCCACGCCCATGTCGTTCCTCCTGACGCGGTCGCCGCTCGTCGACCGGATTGCCTGCCCCATGTTTCCCTGCCCTGCCCGCCGCGGAATCCGCCCGCACGCATGTCGCGCGGCGCGACGACCGATGCGGCGATCACTGCCGTGGCAGCATTGCCTCCGCGCCGTCGGCGCGAGGCGGTTCACATGCTGAACGTCTGCGACGCCTTCATTTCGATCCACGTCATCCCGGCCCGCAACCCTTCGATCGCGGCCTCGTGCTCCGTGGGATACGCATGACTGTGCTCGAACGTGTGGTGAAAGCGCGCCGGCCCGCTGCCGTGCTCGACCGACACACGGCAGCGGAACTCGCCGGATTCGCACTGTCGCGTCTCGATCTCGACCGACCAGTCGCGTTCATGAATCGTGCCTTGCAGTGTCATGCGTCCTCCTGCGGAATCAGCCGTCCATCCGGAAGTGACCACTGTGCAGCAACACCGGCCGGCCGCCGATTTCGTCGAGCATTTGTCGTGCCTTCGCCTCGATTGCCGACCGGTGCGCATCGAACGCATCCAGCAAATCCCGTTCCAGCAGCGACGGCGCACCGAAATGGTCTTCCAGTGCTTCGGCCGTGATCGCGCACTGCACGCAGCGGCCGTCGACCAGCGCCGAAAACGCGACGACCAGATCGCGCGCGCAATATTCGGGCGGTTCGGGTGGAAAGGCAATCTGCATCTGTCCGCCTGTCATCGTCGGGGCAATTCATGACATGAGCATAGCGGCCCGCGGCACCGCACGCTTGACCCACGTCAACCGGTTCGCTGCGCCGCACGAAGTGCCGCCCGACGGGCGCTCAGCCCGCTTCCGCGTCGATCGCCGCGCCGCGCTCCGCCAGCAGTTCGCGCAGCACGCTGCGATGGCAGCGGCGCTCGTCCTCGCAGTAGCAGCCGATCGAGAACGCGCTCGTCGCCGACAGCGCGGCGAGCAGGTCCAGCACCTTCGGTGCGTCGCCGTGCGTCATTTCCGCGCGGAAGTGGCGCATGAACGCACGCCACTCGGCGTCGGTTTCGGCAGCCTGCGCCTGCGCGACCAGCTCGGGGCTCGGCGACAGCGTCGGCAGCCACACATCATAGTAGTTGCGCGATGCGAATTCCGCCTTGGGTACCCCGCGCGGCGGCCGCCGCACCGTGCCGATCCTCAGGCCCTCGCCGGCCGCGCGCGGCGTGCCGAGCCGTACGATTCGAATTGCCATGCCGCTCCTTCGTCTTGCGTTCGATCCGCCATCGTACCGCCGCGCCGCCGCCGCGCAAGAAAAAACCGGCTGCCTCCGCGAGGGAGACAGCCGGTTCATGCGATGCGATCGGGCGCCCGGGGGCGCGCCGGTCAGACGCCGCTCTTCAGCACCTTGCCGATCGCATCCGCGACGATGCCGACGTTCGAATCGTTCAGCCCCGCGACGCACATGCGGCCCGAACGCAGGATATACACGCCGTGCACTTCGCGCAGCGCATCGACCTGCGATTCGGTCAGGCCCGTGTACGTGAACATCCCGCGCTGCTTCACGTAGCGCGTGAGGGCTTCGCCGCTGACGTAGTCGCGCAGGCCGTCGTGGATCGACTGGCGCATCCGCGCGATCCGGCGGCACATCGCGGCGAGCTCCTCTTCCCACTGCTTGCGCAGCGCGGGCATGTTCAGCACGGTCGCGACGACCTTCGCGCCGTAGGTTTGCGGGTTGCTGTAGTTCGAGCGCACCGCGCCGGCCAGCTGGCCCAGCACGCGCTCGGCCGCGGCCGCATCGTCGCAGACGACGCTCAGGCCGCCGACGCGCTCGCCATACAGCGAGAAGTTCTTCGAGAACGAGTTCGCGACGAGTGCCGGCACGCCGCGGCGGGCCAGTTCGCGCACGGCGAACGCGTCCGCATCGAGGCCCGCGCCGAAGCCCTGGTACGCCATGTCGACGAACGGCAGCAGCCCGCGCGCCTCGATCACGTCGATCAGCTTCTCCCACTGGCCTTCGTCGAGATCGACGCCGGTCGGGTTATGGCAGCACGCGTGCAGCAATACGATGCTGCGCGCCGGCAGCGCGTCGATCGCCGCGAGCATCGCGTCGAACTTCAGGCCGCCCGTCGCTTCGTCGTAGTACGGGTACGTGTTCACCGTGAAACCCGCGCGCTCGAAGATGAAGCGGTGGTTTTCCCAGCTCGGGTCGCTGAGCCACACCTGCGCGTCCGGGAAGTAGCGCTTCAGGAAATCGGCGCCCACTTTCAGCGCGCCCGAGCCGCCCAGCGTCTGCACGGTCGCGATGCGGCCGGCCGCACGCGCCGGATGATCGGCGCCGAACACCAGCGCCTGCACGGCGTCGCGATACGCGGCGAGGCCGACCATCGGCAGGTAAGGCTTCGGGCCGAGGTCGCGCTGCAGCGCGGTTTCGGCTTCGCGCACGGCCCCCATCACGGGAATCCGGCCTTCGGCATCGAAATAGATGCCGATGCTCAGGTTGACCTTCTGATCGCGCGGATCTTTCTGGAAGTTCTCGTTGAGCGTCAGGATCGGATCGCCCGGGTACGCGTCGATGTGTTCGAACATGGCTATGTCGGTCTCGTTTGGAAGAATGGTCGGGATGCCCGTGTCAGCGCGCGGACGCGCCGTCGCGCATCACATAGTCCGCATTCTTCTGACGGAAGCGATACCCGACTGCGAGCACCGCGAGCCATACGGGAATCAGGTACACCGACAGGCGGAGATCCGGCGTCAGGTACATCACGACGAGAATGCCGGCCATGAACGCCAGGCACAGGTAATTCGTGAAAGGATAGCCCAGACTGCGGAACGAAGTCTGCTCTCCGGCGATGCGCTTGGCCTGGCGGAACTTCAGGTGGATCAGCGTGATCATCGCCCAGTTGATGATCAGCGCCGACACGACGAGGCCCATCAGCACCTCGAACGCCTTGCCCGGCATGAAGTAGTTGACCAGCACGCACGCGCCGGTGGCGAGCGCCGACGCGCCGAGCGCGGCGAGCGGAATGCCGCGCTTGTTCACCGAGCACAGCACCGTCGGCGCGTTGCCCTGCTTCGCGAGGCCGAACAGCATCCGGCTGTTGCTGTACACGCCGCTGTTGTAGACCGACAGCGCGGCCGTCAGCACGACCACGTTCAGCACGTTCGCGACCAGGTTGCTGCTCAGCGCGTGGAAGATCAGCACGAACGGGCTGCCGCCGGTGACGACCTTCTCCCACGGATACAGCGACAGCAGCACGGCGAGCGCGCCGATGTAGAAAATCAGGATCCGGTAGATCACCTGGTTGGTCGCGCGCGGAATGCTGTGCTTCGGATCGTCGGCCTCGGCCGCGGTGATGCCGATCAGCTCCAGCCCGCCGAACGAGAACATGATCGCCGCCATCGACATCACGAGCCCCGACACGCCGTTCGGGAAGAAGCCGCCGTGCTGCCACAGGTTCGCGACGCTCGCTTCCGGCCCCGCATGGCCGCTCGCGAGCAGCCAGCCGCCGAAGCCGATCATCCCGACGATCGCGGCGACCTTGATGATCGAGAACCAGAATTCCGTCTCGCCGTACGACTTCACGCTCGCCAGGTTCAGCAGGTTGATCGCGACGAAGAACACCAGCGCCGACACCCAGGTCGGCACGCCGGGCCACCAGTACTGCACGTAGATCCCGACGGCCGACAGCTCGGCCATGCTGACGAGGATGTACAGCACCCAGTAGTTCCAGCCGGACAGGAAGCCGGTGAAGTGGCCGACGTACTTGTCGGCGAAGTAGCTGAACGAGCCGGCGACCGGCTCGTCGACCACCATCTCGCCGAGCTGGCGCATGATGAAGAACGCGACGACGCCGGCCACCGCGTAGCCGAGCAGCACGGACGGGCCGGCCATCTTGATCGTCTGCGCGATGCCGAGGAACAACCCCGTGCCGAGCGCGCCGCCGAGCGCGATCAGCTGGATGTGCCGGTTCTTCAGCCCCCGCTTCAGGCCGTCCTTCTCGTTTCCAGAAACCATGTCTTCTCCATTTTGCCCGCCTCCGCCGGAAGCGGTGCGGCGCGCCTCGGTGTGCCGGGCGCTGTTTTGCTGTGCCGGCGGCCGTTCGTGGAGCCGCCGGGTTGGGGACTGCAATCTTCGCGTGGCGACCCCCGATTTCTGTCGGCAGGCCCACCAGACCGGCCACCGACCGTCGCTCTCGCCGCCTTGCTGCAGGCGCACACGAAAATCCGGCGTCAGTTTAGCGTCGCGACAGCGAAATCGGGTTGCGTAACCGGCTCATGCAAACCCTACATTATGAGATAAGATTGCACGCGGGAGACAGATGAGGAAACAAAAATGCCTGAACCGGTTCTCGATCGCATCGATCGCCATTTGCTGTCGGTGCTGCAGGAGAACGGCCGTGCGTCGAACCTCGACCTGGCGAAGGCCGTCGGCCTGTCGCCCGCGCAGACGCTGCGACGCCACCGCCGGCTGGAGGAGATCGGCGCGATCCGCCGTTACGAAACCCGTCTGTGCCCCGACACGCTCGGGTTCGGCGTCACCGCGTTCGTGCACGTGACGATGGAGCGCGGGCATATCCGCGACCTGTCGAAGTTCCAGAAACTCGTGTCGGATCTCGCGCAGATCCAGGAGTGTTTCTCGGTGACGGGCGATATCGACTACGTGCTGAAGGTCGTCGCGCGCGACCTGAAGGGGCTGTCCACGTTCCTGCTCGAAACGCTGATGCGAATTCCCGGCGTGAGCGGCGTGCATTCGAGCGTGTGCCTCGACGAGATCAAGTGCACGAGTGCGATGCCGGTGGAAGGCTGATGCGGCGCCGCGCGACCGGCGGGGCGATGCCCGGTTCGGCAGCCGCGCTCAGCGCACCGCTTCGGACGCGCTGATCAGCAACGCCCCGCACGCAATCACCAGACACCCGCCGGCGCGACGCGGCGTCAGCCGCTCGCCGAGATAGACGCGCGCGATCAGCGCCGCGAACACCACGCTCGTTTCGCGCAGCGCCGACACCGGGCCCATCGGCGCACGCTCCATCGCCCAGATCACGATCCCGTATGCGAGCGCCGCGCACACGCCGCCGCATGCGGCCTTCGCCGTTTCACCGACATCCTGCGCGAGCCGCAGCGGCCCCGCCCGCAGCCGGTAGTACGCGGCCATCAGCAAGCCGGTCAGCACGAACATCCACGCCGTATAGCCGACCGTGCTGCCGCTTTCCCGCACGCCGATTCCATCGACCACGCTGTACGCGGCGATCGATACGCCGGTGGCGAACGCAGTCGGCAGCACCTGCGTCATCCGGTGCCGCGCGCCGCGGCCGCGCTCCAGCCCGATCGCCATGATGCCGGCGCAGATCAGCACAAGCCCGCCTTGCGCACCCGCGTTCAGGCGCTCGCCCGCGAACGCCGCCGCGCCCAGCGTGACGAGCAGCGGCGCGGTGCCGCGTGCGACCGGATACGCGACGCTCAGGTCGCCGTGCTCGTAAGCGCGCACCAGCAGCAGCGTATAAACGACGTGGAGCACCGCCGATGCGACGACGCAGGCCCAGCTCGCCGGCGTGATCGGCGCGGCGGCCGGCAGGAACAGCAGCGCGAACAGCCCGATCGCGATCTGCAGCACCGTGGCCGAGCGCAACCGGTCGCCGCTGCTGCGCACGAGCGCATTCCACGACGCATGCAGGAAGGCCGCGCACAGGACCGCAAACAGAACGGGAATCGGCACGTTGAGTCCTCGCTGACGGCCGGCAACGCGAAATCGTCGCCGCGGGCCAACCATCGTATGAATGCGTCACACGATTGTCAAAAAAGAACGCGGCCCGGCACCCCACGAACCGGCCCGCCGCGCGCTGCCGGCCGCCCCGCGCGGCATGCACGGCCGTGACCGTGCGCGCCGCCCAATGTGTCGCCCAGGTTGCATCCGCGTGGCCCCTTTCCGCTTTCTTTCGCGCCGCGTCGCGCCGTAATGGAATCGATACCGCGGCGCAACCGTCGCGAAACCGGTCCGCCCCCATATCTTCATACCGAACTGCTTCAATGCCGGTGCTTTATCGCGTTCCGCGCCGGACCGACACGGCGACGGGGCCGATCTTCACCGTCGAAAGCCTACCTGGAGTTTCCCGATGTTCCGTCAAGCCTTGCTCGTCACCGCCTGCGCAGCCGCGGCGCTTGCGCTGTTCGCCTGCGGCGGCAGCGACGATCCCACGTCGACGCCCGCCGTGTCGTCGCAGGACGCGCTGCAGACCGCCACGCCGATCAAGCACGTCGTCGTGATCTACGGCGAAAACGTGTCGTTCGACCACTACTTCGGTACCTACCCGAACGCGTCGAACCCGTCCGGCGAACCGGCCTTCAACGCGAAGCCCGGCACGCCGGCGATCAACGGGCTGACGGGCACGCTGCTCACCGCGAACCCGAACTTCACGAACACGGCCAACGGCACCGACGCCGCGAACCCGTTCCGCCTCGACCGCACGCAGGCCGCGACCGCCGACCAGAACCACGCGTACACGGCCGAGCAGCAGGCCGAGGACAACGGCCTCGCCGACCTGTTCCCGAAGTACACCGGCAAGGGTTCGTCTGGCGGCGCCGGCGCGTTCGGCACGAAGGGCCAGGTGATGGGCTACTTCGACGGCAACACCGTGACCGCGCTGTGGAACTACGCGCAGCGCTTCGCGATGAGCGACAACGCGTACACGACGGTCTACGGCCCGTCGACGCCGGGCGCGCTGAACGTCGTGTCGGGCCAGACCAACGGGATGCAGATCGTCAAGACGTCGAAGCAGCCGTCGACGCTCGCCGCCACCTCGTACTACATCAACGACGGCCAGGGCGGCTTCACGATGATCAACGACGTCGACCCGGGCTTCGACGTGTGCTCGAGCACGACCGACCAGGCGATGATGAGCGGCAAGAACATCGGCGACCTGCTGAACGGCGCGAAGATCACGTGGGGCGGCTTCATGGGCGGCTTCAACCTGTCGACGACCAACAGCAACGGCACGACCGGCTGCAGCCGCAGCACGGTCGCCACCGCCGTGAACGCCGCGACGACCGACTACATCCCGCACCACAACTGGTTCCAGTACTACGCGTCGACCGCGAACCCGCAGCACACGCGCCCGAGCGCGGTCGCGGCGATCGGCTCGAGCCTCGAAGCCGACGGCAAGACGGCCGAACCGGCGAACCACCAGTACGACACCGACGACTTCTTCGCGGCCGTGAAGGCCGGCAACTTCCCGTCGGTCAGCTTCCTGAAGGCGCCGGCCGCGCAGGATGCGCACGCCGGCTACTCGGATCCGCTCGACGAGCAGGCGTTCGTGACGAAGGTCGTCAACTTCCTGCAGCAGCAGCCCGACTGGCAGAACACGGCCGTGATCGTCACCTATGACGACTCGGACGGCTGGTACGACCACGCGTACACGGCACCGACCCGCGCGTCGTCCGACGCGGTCGACCAGGTGAACGGCAACGGCAAGTGCGGCTCGGGCGGCACCACCGGCGTGAACGGCGGCACGGTGAATGGCCGCTGCGGCCCGGGTGTGCGCATCCCGCTGGTCGTGATCTCGCCGTACGCGAAGCAGAACTACGTCGACCACACGTTGATCGACCAGGCGTCCGTCGTGCGCTTCATCGAGGACAACTGGCTCGGCGGCCAGCGCATCGGCGGCGGTTCGTTCGATGCGACGGCCGGCGACCTGCGCGGGCTGTTCGACTTCTCGTCGAAGCCGAACACGGCGCCGCTGTATCTCGATCCGGCGCAAGGCACCGTGCTGAGCGCGGCGCCGTCGATCTGACCGGCATCGCGTAACCGGTCGCAGCAGGCAACAGCAGGCCGGCGCATCGTGCGCCGGCCGTTTCCGTTTAACGCGCCGCTTTCACACGGTGCCCGATTTTCGACCGACAGCATGACAGCTCGTCCCGCGTTCCCGTCTCCCGACGCATCCGGCGCCGCCGCGTCGCGTTCCCCTGCCCGCGTGCTGCGCCGCGCGGCGTTCGCGCTCGGCGCGGCCGTGCTCGGCTACGGCGCGTTCGCGATCGCGTTTCCGGCTCGTACGCCGGCGGCGATCGGCGACGTCGTCGCCGACTGGACGGGTGCGAATCCGCATCCGGTCGTGCTGCAGCGCCCAGCCGCGCAGCCGCTGTCGGCGGTCGCGCAGCTCGGGCGCGCGCTGTTCGCCGATCCGTCGCTGTCGGCATCCGGCAAGCAGTCGTGCGCGTCGTGCCACAGCCCCGATCATGCGTACGGCCCGCCGAACGGGCTCGACGTGCAGCCGGGCGGCCTCGCGATGACGCAGCAGGGCTACCGCCCGCCGCCGTCGCTGATGTACCTGTATCGCCAGCCGAACTTCAGCATCGGCCCCGATGCGGGCGAAAACGACGCCGCGCCGAGCGTCGCGCAGCAGGCGGCATCCGCGGCCGGCGTCGTCAAGGCGCAGAAGGTGGCCGGCGCGTCGGCCGCGCCGCAACTTGTGCCGCAAGGCGGGATGTTCTGGGACGGCCGCGCCGATACGTTGCAGCAGCAAGCGTTCGGGCCGCTGCTGAATCCGGTCGAGATGGCCAATGCGAGCATCGACGACGTCGCGCGCAAGCTCGCGCAGTCGCCGCATCGCGCGCAGTTCGAGCAGCTGTTCGGGCCGCGCGTGTTCGCCACGCCGCAACTCGCGGTGTCGGAGGCGATGTTCGCGATCGCGCGGTATCAGGTCGAGGATCCGTCGTTCCATCCGTACTACAGCAAGTACGATCGCTGGCTCGAAGGTCGCGCGCGCCTCACGCAGGCCGAGTTGCGCGGGCTGAAGCTTTTCAACGATCCGGACAAGGCGAATTGCGCGGGCTGCCACCTGTCGAAGCCCGGCAAGGACGGCTTGCCGCCGATGTTTACCGACTACCAGTACGAGGCGCTCGGCGCGCCGCGCAACAAGGCGCTCGCGCAGAACCGCAACCCGGCGTTCTACGATCTCGGCGTGTGCGGGCCGTTCCGCGAGGACCTGAAGGACCAGACGCAGTACTGCGCGATGTTCCTCACGCCGACGCTGCGCAACGCGGCGACGCGCCACGTGTTCTTCCACAACGGCGTGTTCCATACGCTCGACCAGGTGATGGCGTTCTACAACGAACGCAGCATCTCGCCGCAGAAGTTCTATCCGCGCGGCGCGGACGGCAAGGTCGACGTGTACGACGACATCCCGGCGAAGTACCGCGCGAACGTCGACGTGACGGACGCGCCGTTCGATCGCAAGCCCGGCGACAAGCCCGCGATGACCGAGCAGGACATCAAGGATATCGAAGCGTTTCTCGGCACGCTGACCGACGAGCCGGCACGCTGACGGCTGGCCCGCCGCCGCTTTTGGTCAGCGCTGCGCGCGGATGCAGAGGAACGCCGGCGCCAGCGACAGCTCCGCATGGAGCCGCTCCGACACGGCCTTCATCTCGGGCAGCGGCTTCGGTTCGACGAACCGGTCGAGCCGCCAGCCGGTGTCGGCGAGCGCGTTCAGGATGTCGGCAAGCGGCCGGCGCCACGCTTCGACATAGGGCTTCGGTTCGCCGAAACCCGACCAGTGGAAGCCGAAACGGCTCGTATCGAAGTACGTGGCGCCCCCGCGTGTACGCTCGTCCATCCAGTCGCGCATCGGGTGCGCCATCGAGAACACGAGCGTCCCGCCGGGCCGTGCGACGCGTCTGAATTCACGCAGCGTCGGGGCGAGGTCGCGCACGTAGTCGAGCGCGAGCGAGCACAGGATCTTGTCGAACGACGCGTCGGGCAGCCACGCGAGCGGCACCTCCAGGTCGCCCTCCACGACGTCGACCGTGAGGCCTGCGCAGCGCGTTTGCGCGAGCGCGACCATCTCGGGCGTGATGTCGAATGCGTGGACGGTCGCGCCGTGGCGCGCGAGATGCGCGCTGCAGATGCCGGGCCCGCAGCCGGCGTCGAGCACCGTCAGGCCGTCGACGTCGCCGAGCAGCGCCATCGTTGTCGGACGCTCGTAGAGTGCGTTGTGCGCCTTGGTCGGCGCGATGTCCGCGTAGCGTTGCGCGAAGGTCGCATAGGCGCTGCGGGCGGACGGTTCGTTCGAATCGGGCATGCGGCATCCTTGGGCTAGGATTGGAAGATCGATTCTGCACGATCGGGGCGCGCATGGCGATGGTCGGGGCGCCGCCGCTGCGGCGCTTCAGGACTATCGCGGGTTCTCGGCCCGGTATGTGCTGTTGGGCCGCAGGACGAGCCGCTTCGCCGCCGCGTCGAGCTCCTTGCCGTGATACAGGTCCATGCATTTCAGGAAGTCGAATTTGACGTCCTTGATTTCCGACTCAACGACCGGATTCCGGTAATCGCGCGCCAGATACTTCGCGACCAGCGCTCGAACGACGTCCGGCGCGCGCTCCAGGTCGTAGTAAGTCCAGTCGCGCAGCGCGTTCGTGCTGCTGCCGATGTCCTTGCTTACGGCGGACTCCTGCCGATACGCAGTGGCCAGACACTGTGCGAGCGCCATGTCCTTGAAGTTCTGGATGTACGTACGTGAACCGGCCCCCGGCGAGGTTTGCGCCGCTTCCTTCGCCGACACCGTTGCAGGATGAAGTGCCGCACACGTCAGCGCGATCGCGATCCAGGCTTTCCTCATGACAGGCTCCAGAAATTCGCCCGATCCGTACGATACCGTGCGCTCGGCTCATTGAAGTAGCAGCGGTCGTAACATGTATTTCCATTGAACAACGTTGCGTGACCCTGCGCGTCGCTCCAGCCGGAGACCTCGAACAGGATGACGCCTTGTCGCCCCGACAAGGGTCCACCGTTCGACGGCGGAAACCTGACTACCTCCGCCTTCCCCCACCGCTGCTCGAGAAAGCGATTCAAGTCACGAACGCGAAAAAAGTATTGCCGATTGTCTCCGCCCGATACCGTTTGCCCGGAAATTCGGGGAATCACCATGCCGGCCTCGCCGAGGATGTAGCTCATTCTCACCGCGCAGGTATTGCTCCACTGTTCCGAAGGGCTCGGATTGTTCACGTTCTTCTCGACGTATCCACCGATCATTTTCGCGACCCGTTCGCCGGAATTGGCCGGATCATAAATTCGCTGGGATGCCGCCCACGCAACGGCAAATGACGGTCGTTTCACTTTGGCTCCTTGTCATTGGAATGAAGTCGAATCGGCTGGCGTGCGTCGGAAAAATCACGGCCCCGCGTGGTTTCCTGACAGCCTTGGGGGCATTCGCCGCATGCATCATGATGCATTGATCGAAAGGTTTTTGTAATACCAATGCCGTGACGGCGGCAGGGGTACATCCGGCAGATTGCCGTGCTTCCCCCTCGTTTTCCCCAACCCGAATCGCCTTGACTCCGTCCGCCCAATCGTCAAAACTTCACACATCTCAAGTGTGATCACAGATCGCAGATCAAACCCCGGAGAACCCTGCCTTGGCGCCCCGTATCGTCCCGCCCGCACTGAAAGCCATCGAATCTGAAACGATGGCCGACAAGGTCTACCAGCAACTGCGCGAAGCGCTGATGAGCGGCCGCTTCGCGCCTGGCCAGGCGCTGAGCCTGCGCAGCGTCGCCGAGGCCGTCGGCTCGTCGACGATGCCGGTGCGCGCAGCGCTCACGCGGCTGCGCGCCGAACGTGCGCTGGTCGACGGCCCGAACCGCGCGCTCGTCGTGCCGCCGATGACGCTCGACATGCTCGACGAACTGCGCGACGTGCGGATAGCACTCGAAGGCTGCATCGCCGAGCGCGCGTGCGGGCGGATGACCGCCGCGCAGATCGCCGCCGTGCGCAAGACCTGCGAGACGATGCAGGCGCACGTCGAGGCCGGCCGCTCGCGCGCCTACCTACAAAGCAATTTCGCGTTTCACAGCGCCATCTACGCGCACGGTGCCAGTGAAAGCACGCTCGCGATCGTCGAGAACCTGTGGATGCGCGTCGGTCCGTTCCTCAACATGGTCGCGCTCGACATTCCGCACATGCGGCGCTCGATGGATGCACACCGCGCGATCGTCGATGCCCTCGAACGGCGCGACGGCGCCGGTGTGCGGGCCGGCATCGCGCTCGACATCGGCGGCGCCGCGCACGATCTCGCCGAGACGCTGCGGGCCGAACAGACACCGCGAACCGTGAACGCGAAACCGTAGCGGCCGCCCGCCGCGACCGGACGAATCGCGAGCGGCCGCATCCGACTACACCAACGATGGAGACAACCCGGCATGACAGCTTCCGACCTGCTGAAACCCTATGACGGCCTGCGTGTCCTCGTGACGGGCGGCGCATCGGGCATCGGCCTCGAAATCGCCAACGCGTTCGCCGAATGCGGCGCGCGCGTGCACGTGTGCGACGCGTCGCAAGCCGCGATCGCGGCGCTCGCCGACCGGCCGCCGCGCGCCGCAACCGGCGCGATCAGTGCGACGCTGGCCGACGTATCCGATCCCGCCGCGGTCGATCGCGTGTTCGCGGACGTCGCAACGACGCTCGGCGGCCTCGACGTGCTGGTCAACAACGCGGGCATTGCCGGCCCGACCGGCGGCATCGACGAAATCGACCCCGTGCAGTGGGAGCAGACCGTCGCGATCAACCTGAACGCGCAATTCCAGTTCGCTCGCCGCGCGGTGCCGCTGCTGCGCGACTCGAAACACGGCGGCGCGATCATCGCGCTGTCATCGGTCGCCGGCCGGCTCGGTTACGCGTTTCGTACGCCCTACGCGGCCACGAAATGGGCGGTGGTTGGCCTCGTGAAAAGCCTCGCGATCGAACTCGGGCCGCTCGGCATTCGCGTGAACGCGATCCAGCCCGGCATCGTGCGCGGCCCGCGGATGCGCCGCGTGATCGAGGCGCGCGCGCAGCAGCTCGGCATCGGCTACGACGAGATGGAGAAGCGCTATCTCGAGAAGATCTCGCTGCGGCGCATGACCGAGCCGGCCGAAATTGCGGCGACCGCGCTGTTCCTGTGCTCGCCGGGCGGGCATGGCATTACCGGGCAGGCGATCTCCGTCTGCGGCAACGTCGAAGTGCTCTGACGCCCCCCGCATCGTTCATCGAAAGGAATCCATCCGTGGCAAACGCTCGCAAAGTCATTATCACGTGTGCGCCGACCGGCGCGATCCATACGCCGTCGATGTCGCCGTACCTGCCCGTGACACCGCACGAAATCGAAGCGGCGGCGGTCGCGGCCGCGCAGGCCGGCGCGGCGATCCTGCACCTGCACGCACGCAACCCGTCCGACGGCAAGCCGACGCAGGATCCGGCCGTGTTCGCCGAATTCCTGCCGCGCATCAAAGCGCAGACCGACGCGGTGATCAACCTCACGTCAGGCGGCAGCCCGCACATGACGGTAGACGAACGGTTGCAGCCCGCGCTGCATTTCCAGCCCGAGGTCGCCTCGTTGAACATGGGCTCGATGAATTTCGGACTCTATCCGATGCTCGAGCGCTTTCGCGAACTGAAGCATCCGTGGGAGCGCGAACATCTCGAGAAAAGCCGCGATCTCGTGTTCAAGAACACGTTCGCCGACATCGAGACGATCCTCACGCGCTGCGGCGCGAACGGCACGCGATTCGAATTCGAGTGCTACGACATCTCGCACCTGTACAACCTCGCGCACTTCGTCGACCGCGGGCTCGCGAAGCCGCCGTTCTTCGTGCAGAGCGTGTTCGGCTTGCTCGGCGGGATCGGCGCGCACCCGGAGGACCTGATGCACATGCGCCGCACGGCCGACCGCCTGTTTGGCGACGATTACGTGTGGTCGATACTCGGCGCGGGTCGCAACCAGATTCCGCTCGCGACGATCGGTGCCGCGCAAGGCGCGAATGTGCGCGTCGGGCTCGAGGATTCGCTGTGGATCGGGCCCGGCAAGCTCGCCGAATCGAGCGCCGCGCAGGTACTGAAGATGCGGCAGGTGCTCGAAGGCCTGTCGCTGGAGATCGCGACGCCGGCCGACGCGCGCGCGATGCTCAAGCTCAAGGGCGGCGACGCGGTCAAGTTCTGATCGCCGGGTTGCGCCCGACACCACGCAACACCAGGACCCGCAAGCGCAGAGACAAGGCGCCGGCCCGAGCCGGCCGGTGCCAGGATGCCTTCCATCGCCCCGCTCCCGTCGAGCGCCGCCGGCGCGGCTCCGTCGTCTGCCCCTCCGCTGCGCGCGACGCAGCGGCCTCAGTCGAACGCGGCACGCCGTGCTTGCCGTGTGCGCCCGTTCGCCATTACCGGAGTCGTCCGCATGTCCACTCATCACGCCCAGGCCCTGCCTTCCGCCGTCGGCGACGCAAGTGCGTCGCTGAACCGGCTGCTGTTTCGCAAACTGATGCCGCTGCTGATCGCCGCCTACGTAATCAGCTTCCTTGACCGCACCAACATCGCATTCGCAAAACACTCGATGGGTGTCGATCTCGGCATTTCATCGGCCGCCTACGGACTCGGCGCGGGCCTGTTCTTTCTCACCTACGCGCTGTTCGAAATCCCGAGCAACCTGATCATGCACCGGGTGGGCGCGCGCTTCTGGATCACGCGAATCATGATTACGTGGGGTGCGTTGTCGATCGCGATGGCGTTCGTTGCCGGCCCGACGTCGTTTTACGTGATGCGCCTGCTGCTCGGCGCCGCCGAAGCCGGGCTGTTTCCGGGCGTGATGCTGTACCTCACGTACTGGTTCGGTCGCGAGGAACGTGCGCGGGCGACCGGCTATTTCCTCCTCGGCGTGTGCATCGCGAACATCGTCGGTGGTCCGCTGGCCGGCGGGCTGATCGAACTCGATGGAACGCTCGGCTTCCACGGCTGGCAATGGCTGTTCGTCGTCGAGGGAATTCCGGCCGTCCTGCTCGCCTTCGTCGTGTGGACACGCCTGCCGGACCGCCCGAGCAGCGCGCCGTGGCTGTCCCCCGAAACCGGCCGCGCGCTCGAACGCACGCTGGCGGCGGAACAGGATGCAGGCGTTGCAACCCACGGCGGCCACGCGTTCGGTGCCGCGCTGCGCGATCCGCAGATCTGGCTCGCGATCTTCGTGTACTTCTGCCACCAGTTGACCATCTACACGGTGATTTTCTTCCTGCCGGGCATCATCGGCGCATCCGGACGCTTTTCACCGTTCGCGGTGGGATTGCTGACCGCGTTGCCCTGGCTCGCTGCCGCCCTCGGCGCGTCCACACTGCCGCGCTTCGCGCGCGAGTCACATCATTCGCGCCGGATACTGTGCGCCGGGCTCATCGTAATGGCCGCGGGAATGGTGGGTGCCGCGCATGCGTCGCCAATGGCCGGTCTCGCTTGCGTGTGCGTCGCCGCGTCCATGTTCTTCGTCGTCCAGTCGATCGTGTTCACGTTTCCGGCGTCGCGGCTCGCGGGCAGCGCACTGGCCGGCGGGCTCGGGCTCGTGAATACGTGCGGGCTGCTGGGCGGCTTCGTCGGGCCAACCGTCGTCGGCGCGATCGAACAGACGACCGGCAACGCGAAGAACGGGCTGACGCTGCTGGCGGCGGCGCTCGTCGTCGCAGCGTTCGCGAGCCTCGCGTTGCGTCACGGACACGAGCGCGCCGACGCACGGTCGCGCGATTGAGGACAGACGAAATCCAGGCCGGCGAAATGCGGGCTTCGCCCCGCCCGCATCTCGCGTCACTTCGTCAGAACAGATACATCCCCGCGATGAACACCACGCCCGAGAACAGCAGCGTCGTCACGCAGTAGCCCATGATGTCGCGCACGCCGAGCCCCGCGATTGCGAGCGCGGGCAGCGCCCAGAACGGTTGCGCCATGTTGGTCCACGCCTCGCCGTACGCGATCGCCATCGCAGCCTTGCCGAGATCGGCGCCGAGCGCCTGCGCGGCCGGCATCACGAACGGACCTTGCACGACCCAGTGGCCGCCACCCGACGGCACCGCGAAATTGATCACGGCGGAACTGAGGAACGCGAGTAGCGGAAACGTGTGCACGTTCGCGATATCGACGAACCACTTCGTGATCACGCCCGCGAGCCCCGAGTGATCCATCAGCGCCTGGATCCCCGCATAGAACGGGAACTGGATCATGATTCCCGACGCACCGCGCGCCGCGCCGGCCACCGCGCGCGCATACGCCATCGGCGTGCGGTGCAGCAGGATGCCGGCCGCGAGAAACGCGAGGTTCACGGTGTCGATGTCGAGCGCGAAGCCCTTCTGCATGAAACGCAGCACGAGGAACGCCGCGCACAGCGCCGCGACGGCGACCGACAGCGCGCGGCTCTCCTCGAGCCGCTCGGCGAACGTCGCATCGGGTCCGAGCTGGCGCTCGACGCTCGGTGGCTCCGCGAGCAGCGCCGGATCGACGCTCACGACGTCGCCGGGCTTCGGCATCATCATCCGCGCGAGAAACGGCAGCATCACGATCAGCCCGATCGTGATGAACGCGTTGTAGCCGGTGAAGATCGTGTCCGATACCGGAATCAGCCCGATGGTCTTTTCCATCGGATTGCCTTTCGTCGCGGCGACGAGCGGGACCGAACCCGACAGCCCGCCGTGCCAGCTCAGGAAGCCCATGTACGCGGACGCAACGAGCAGCCGGTAGTCGCTGCCGGCCACGCGCCGCGCGACCTCGCGCGCGAGCATCGCGCCGAGCACGAGGCCGAAGCCCCAGTTGATCGCACAGGCGAGCGCGCCGACGAACGCGACGAGCATCACGCCCTGCCCCGGCGTGCGCGCGGTGCTTGCAAGCGCAACCAACAGCCGCCGCACCGGCGGCGAACTCGCCAGCGCATGGCCGGTCACGAGAATCATCACCATCTGCATCGAGAACGCGAGCAGGTTCCAGAAGCCGGCACCCCACATCGTCGTGAGCTGCACGGGGGTATTCGGCGTGAGGCCGAACGCGAGCGCGAACGTGGCGACGGTCAGCAGGATCGCGAAAATCAACGGGTCGGGCAATACGCGGTGGACGACCTGCGTGAAAAAGCGGGAAATGCGTTGAATCAAGTTGTGCTCCTCGTTTCCTGATAGGGACGTCCGCGCACATATGGTTCGTTGTTCGGTGGCGCGGAAACGCGCGGATTCTTGCACAGAACCGGCAGACGCGCTTCGGCGTGATCCGGTCGCGATACGGGCTGGAAACCGGCAAGGAAACGGGAAAAAGCGATGACAGGCAGCCCGCGCGCCGCAGCCTGTGCCGAGGAGGGCTACCGGGTCGCCGTCACCGGCGTGGCGACGGCCGCGGCCGCCCCCATCCGCCCCTCCACCACCCACTGCGCGAACCGGTACGCAACCAGCGAGCCCGCCACGGCCAGCAGCATCGGCACCAGGCTGTCGTGATTCGCGCGCGTGAATTCGAGCAGCAGCACGACGGCCGTGATCGGCATCTGCATCGACGCGGCGAGGAACGCGGTCGCGCCGACCAGCGCGCATCCGCCGATCGACGCGCCCGGCCACACGAGGCTCCACAGCCCGCCGAGCACGACGCCGAGCAGCGCGCCGTTCGCGAGACCGGGCGTCAGCAGCCCGCCCTCCGCCCCCGCGCGCAGGCTGCCCGCCTCGATCGCCACCTTCAGCACGAGCAGCGTCGCCGCGAGCCCGATCGTCAGCGTGCCGTCGAAGCCCATCGAAGCCGGCCCCTTGCCGTTGCCGAGCAGTTGCGGAAAGCGCATCGCCAGCACGCCGATCACCGCAAAATTGACCAGCGCGAGCACCGGCAGCAGCCGGCCCTTCGGCGCATCCGCCCGTGCGCGGCTCGTGAGCCGCACGAAGCCGTACGCGGCGAAACCGAACAGCGGCCCGCAGACGATCGACCACGCGACGAGCGGCGTGCTCAGCACGAACGCAGGCACCGTGTACTGATGTTCGTTGCCGAGGCCGATCCATGCGACGGCCGCCGCGATCGCCGACGTGACGACGGCGACCACCAGCGCGCGCAGTTCGAACGTGCCGAGCAGCACTTCGAGCACGAACACCGCACCGCCGAGCGGCACGTTGTAGACGGCCGCGAGCCCGGCACCCGCGCCGCACGCGACCATCAGCCGGCAGTCGGCGGGCGTCAACCCCGCGCGGTGCGCGAGCTGCCCGGCCAGCAGCGAGCCGATCTCGCGCGGCGCGACTTCGCGGCCGAGCGGCGAACCGAGCGCGACGGTGACGATCTGCAGCAGCGCGTGCACCGTCGTGCTGACGAACGGCATCCGCGGATCGGCGGCACGCACCGCACGGCGGATGCTGACGAGCGGCCGGCCATAGCGGTACAGCGCCCACCAGCCGCCGCCCGCGACGAGCCCGCAGACGACGAGCACCGCGAGCCGGCACTGCGGGTCGGCCTGGCTCACGCCGGTAAGGAAGCTCTCGGCGCCGACCACGTGCGCGAGGCTGTAGTCGTACGCGACGTGCTGGATCGCGTGCAGCAGCAGCGCGAGCAGCATCCCGCCGACGCCAGCGCCGATGCCGGTCAGGATCGTGACGGCAGCCATCCGCGCAAACGGGCTGACGGACGGCGAGGAAGACGCGGGAGCAGACGGGAGATCGAGGTGCATGAGGTCGGCGGACGATGATCGACAAGACAGCGCGCACCATGCACGCCGCCGTCAGGACCGCATCGTAGGCGTCGATCTCTCATGAGACAAACGTATTTTTCTGATCAACTCATGCATTCAGCGCATACAAGAAAGACGGCAGTTCCCGACGGGGCGTGCCGCCGTGCGCCGCCGTCCGCCGCCGTCGCCGCATCCGCGTCACTCCGGATACGTGACGCGCTCCGGCTCGCGCCGCATGATCACCTTCCCGTGGCGCACCGACAGCGTGGCCTTCACCTGCCGGCGCACGGCTTCATAGTCGCTGTCGGCATCGAGCACGACCAGGTTCGCCGGCCGCCCGACCGCGATCCCGTAGCCGTCGCCGAGATGCATCGTCGTCGCGCTGTGATCGGTCACGAAGTCGAGGCAGCGCTGCAGGTCCTGGTAGCCCATCATGTGGCAGATGTGCAGGCCGGCGTCGAGCACGCGCAGGATGTTGCCGTTACCGAGCGGATACCACGGATCCTTGATCGAATCCTGTCCGAAGCACACGTTCAGACCCGCGCGATCGAGTTCCGCTACGCGCGTGAGCCCGCGCCGCTTCGGAAACGTGTCGAAGCGCCCCTGCAGATGAATGCTCTCGGTCGGGCATGACACGAAGTTCAGGCCCGCGCGCTTCAGCAGCCGGAACAGCTTCGAGCAATACGCGTTGTCGTACGAGCCCATCGCGGTCGTATGGCTCGCGGTCACGCGCGCGCCCATGCCGCGCACGCGCGCCTCTTCCGCGAGGACTTCCAGAAAGCGCGAATGCGGATCGTCGGTCTCGTCGCAGTGCACGTCGACGAGGCAGCCGGTGCGCTCGGCCAGCTCCATCAGGAAGCGGATCGAGCTGACGCCCTGCTCGCGCGTGTTCTCGAAATGCGGGATCCCGCCGACGACGTCCGCGCCGAGCTCGATCGCCTGCGCCATCAGCGCGCGGCCGCCGTCGAACGACTCGATGCCTTCCTGCGGAAACGCGACGATCTGCAGGTCGATCAGCCCGCGCGCCTCGTCCTTCACTTCGAGCATCGCCTTCAGCGCGGCCAGCGTCGGATCGGTGACGTCGACGTGGGTGCGCACGTGCTGGATGCCGTGATCGCGCAGCATGCCGATCGCCGCATGCGCGCGCGTCTTCGTATCCTCGTGCGTGATCGTCGCCTTGCGCTCGGACCAGCGCTCGATGCCCTCGAACAGCGTGCCGCTCATGTTCCAGGCCGGCTCGCCGGCCGTGAGCACCGCATCGAGATGGATATGCGGTTCGACGAGCGGCGGAATTGCGAGACGGCCGCCCGCATCGACATCGCCGACGCCGACCGATGTGACCGGCGCGGCCTGCGCGTCGATCCGCGCGATCCGGTCGCCGTCGATGCCGATCGTGAACAGCCCGTCGCGGCCGCGCAGGCGTGCATTGAAGAGGTTCATGGTGGGTCCAGGCGTCATGCGGCGTCAGCGCGCCGCGTGGTGGGGAAAAACCGGCTCCTGCGATGCGTGCCGCGCTTATTTGAAAGCCTCGATCGCCAGGCCGGTCGCCGCGCTCATCTCGTCGTTCGTCACGTCGCGCACGTGCTTGCCGAACGTCCACACATGCCGGCCGGGATCGCGCGCGCGATACATGCGATCGCCGTAGAACTGGTCGGCCGGCGCCTGCAGAATCTCCGCGCCGGCCGCACGTGCGCGTTCGCAGTGCGCGTCGATGTCGGCGTCGTCGGGAAGATGCACGTGGACGTGCTGCGTGTTCCGGTCGCCCGTGTCCTGCGGCGAGGCGATGAAGTCGGCCCACGCGCCGCCGATCATGACGAGCCCGTCGCCGAATCTCATTTCGGCATGCGCGATGTCGCCTTCCGGCGTGGTGACGACCAGCGCGCGCTCGAAGCCGAATGCGCGTTCGAGCCATGCGAGCGCGGCTTTCGGGTCGCGGTAGCACAGCGCGGCACTCAAGGAAGGACGGCGCGGCGTGGTCATCGGGGGCTCCGGATCTCGGCAATGGTCTGCCCATTCTCCACGCGCGCGGCGCGGCGATCAACTCCCGCACCGGCGACGCGCGTGTTGTCAATGCGCGACACGGCATGCGCGGCCGCCCGACCGCTCGCGTCGCGCCGTCGGCGAAAACGCACGCCGTCCGGCCTCCGGACCGATTTGTGAACGCCGTGTGACGCACTCTTGCGCAGCTCGCAACGGTGTACTCGCGCGCCTGCGGCCGGAATCGCGCGACCCCGCCCCTACACTTGCGCCGAACTTTGGTCACCCGTCCCACACGCAGGAGCTGTTACATGCACAAAACGAACAAAACCCTGATTGCCGCCGCATCGGCCGCCGCACTCTTCGCCCCGCTCGCGCACGCCCAGAGCTCGGTCACGCTGTACGGCCTGATCGACGCCGGCATCGCGTACACCAACAACGCCGGCGGCGCATCGCTGTGGCGCATGACCTCCGGCACGGTCAACGGCAGCCGCTTCGGCCTGCGCGGCACGGAAGATCTCGGCGGCGGCCTGAAGGCGCTGTTCGTCCTGGAGAACGGCTTCAACGTGAACAACGGCGCGCTCGGGCAGGACGGCAAGCTGTTCGGCCGCCACGCGTATGTCGGCCTGACCAGCAGCGGCTACGGCACGCTGACGCTCGGCCGCCAGTACGACACGATGGTCGACTTCGTCGCGCCGCTGTCCGCGACGGCCGGCGACTTCGGCGATACCGGCTTCGCACATCCGTTCGACAACGACAACCTGAACCACTCGGTGCGCATCAACAACGCGGTGAAGTACACGAGCGACACGATCGCGGGCTTCAAGGTCGGCGCGCTGTACGGTTTCTCGAACTCCACGAACTTCGCCGGCAATCGCGCGTACAGCGTCGCGGCGAGCTACACGAACGGCCCGCTGAAGCTGGCCGGCGCGTACCTGCAGATGAACGGCACGAAGGGCTCGACGAGCGCGAGCCCGGGCGCGACCGACGTGGCCGAAGCGAAGAGCGTGAGCCAGGGCGGCTGGTCGGTGGGCGCGGACCGCATGCGCTCGTACGGCGGCGGTGTCAGCTACGTGTTCGGTCCGGCGACGGTCGGCTTCGTCTATACGCGCTCCCAGTACGACAACTCGGGCTCGTTCGGTTCCACCGGCCAGGTCGCGTTCAACAACTACGACGTGAACGTGCGCTATGCGGTGACGCCGGCCGTCAGTCTCGGCGCGGCCTACGTGTACACGGACGCCAGCGTGTCGAACCCGGACAGCAAGCACGGCACCGATCCGAAGTGGCACCAGGTCGACCTGCAGGCCGTGTACAAGCTGTCGCGCCGCACCGACCTGTACGCGGAAGCGATGTACCAGCACGCGTCGGGCCGCGGCTACCAGGCCTTCATCAACACGTCGGGCGGCGCCTCGAGCACCGCGAACCAGATCGTCGGCACGATCGGCATGCGCACGCGGTTCTGAGTTCCGCGCCGCGTAAGCGCCCGTCGCCCGTCCGCCGGGACCCTGTCCTGGCGGACGGGTTCGCGCGCTGTGGGCGACCTGCACCAATGTTGTTCCATCTGGAAAGCTGCCTGCCCGGAATCGGGGTTTTTGTGCGCGCGTGTGCTGCATAGACTGGCATCGACGGTTCGGATCGCGCGTCGATCACCGGACCGGCCTCACACCCCGTCTACTGGAGAACATCGTGAAATCGCTCGTCGTTACCGCCGCCGCTGCCGTCCTGCTTGCCGCACCGGCCCTGTCGTTCGCTCAGTCCGCCAAGGTGCCCGTCACGCGCGCACAGGTGCTGCAGGAGCTCTACGACCTCGAATCGGTCGGCTACAACCCGTCGCTCGGCGACGCCGGCAATTATCCGGACGACATCATGGCCGCGCAGGAACGCCTGGCAGCAAAACGGCTCGCCGAGCACAAGGCCGCCCAACGCGCATATGGCCCGGCCGGTGCGGGCGCAACGGAATCGGGCGTGGCGGCAAAGCCCGCGCTGTGAAGACACGCAGCAACGCCGCACCCGCGTGACATGCGTCCCGCGGGCGCGGCGGAAATCGCGCGAACCGGTCCGTCACGATGGATGCGGCCGGACAGCGTGCCGTCCGGCACGCGGCCATCCCGTCTTGGATTCGCGCTCGGGCTGCCTGATCAGGCAGCCTGCGGCTCGCGGTCGATCGCGTTCAGCATCTCGACGTCGCGGGCAATCATCCCCGGCACCTGCGCACGCAGCATCTCGACCCAGGTGCGCACCTTCGCGTCGATGAAGCGGCGTGACGGATACAGCGCATACACGTTCATCTTCTGCAGGATGTGCCCGGGCAGCACGCGCACGAGCGTACCGTCCTGCAGCGCGTCGATCGCCGCATACAGCGGCAGCATGCCGATCCCGATACCGTCGCGGATCGCGAGCGCGAGCGACTCGGCCGTATTGGTCTGCACCGGCCCGGTGACATGGATCTGCTCGATGCCGTCGGCGCCTTCGAGCACCCATTCGTGGGTCGGGAACGCCGGCGTGCAAAGTGTCAGGCACGCGTGCGCGCCGAGATCCTGCGGGCGGACCGGCGCGCCGTGGCGCTTCACGTACTCGGGCGACGCGCACAGGATGCTGAAGGTCGAGCCGAGCAGGTGCGACACGAGCTCCGAATCGGGCAGCGACGATGCGGTCACGACCGCCATGTCGCTTGTGCCGTCGAACAGGTCGGGCATGCGCTGCGACAGCGACAGCTCGATCGACACGTCCGGATATTGCGTGTGGTAGCGCGTGAGCGCGGGCATCACGTAGTGATGGCCGACGCTCGCGAAGCTGTGCATGCGCAGCACGCCAGCCGGCCGTTCGTGCGCGCAGCTCGCCTCCTCCTCGGCGCGATCGACGTCGGCAAGAATCTGGCGGCAGCGCCGCAGATAGCTTTCGCCGGCCGACGTCAGCGCGAGGCGGCGCGTCGAGCGATTCATCAGACGGGTGCGCAGGCGCGCCTCGAGTTCCGACACCGCGCGCGACATCGCGCCGGTCGTCGAATTCAGCGATTGCGCGGCCGCGGTGAAACTGCCCGTCTCGACGACGCGCGTAAACACCCGCATGTTTTGTAGGGTATCCATTCCTGTGAGCCACCTGTAGCGGAGCCGCTATTTTCCTCCAGCGGGTGCGACAGATTGTTACGCGGCCTGCAACTATCGTTTCCCCGTAGCTGCGTTAATGCCCGCGCGCCGCACTCCTACAATCGGCGCCTCACCAGTCGAACGGACCCGTCCGGACGCGCCGCGGCACCGCACGCGCCCCGCTTTTTTTCATGAAGCCACAACCTGCGATCGAGCGACCTGCCATCGAACCGGCCCGATGGAGAACCTGGCTCGATCCGCTCGGCGGCGCCGCGCGCGACTGGGCCGCGACCGACGGGCTGATCTGGCTGCACCTCGCCAAGACCGTGCTCGCCGCGCTGCTCGCGATGGGGATCGCGATGCGCCTCGAGATGTCGCAGCCGCGCACGGCGATGACGACCGTGTTCGTGCTGATGCAGCCGCTGTCGGGGATGGTGTTCGCGAAGAGCTTCTACCGCATGCTCGGCACGGCGGCCGGCCTCGTCGCCGCGCTCGCGCTCGGCGGGCTGTTCGCGCAGCAGCCTGAGCTGTACATGGCCGGCATCACGCTGTGGGTCGGCGGCTGCATCGCGCTCGCGGTGCGCAACCGCCATTTCCGCTGGTACGGGTTCGTGCTCGCCGGCTACACCGCCGCACTGATCGGCCTGCCCGCGGTGATGACGCCGCAGACGCTGTTCCAGTCCGCGCTCACGCGCGCCGCGGAAGTCGCGCTCGGCATCGCATGTTCCGGCGCGGTCAGTGCGCTGATCCTGCCGCTCAGTTCCGCGAAAGCGCTGATGCGCTCGCTGAGCGCGCGTCATGTGAAGTTCGCGGCGTTCGCGGCCGGCGCGCTGTCGGGCGACCTCGCGCGCGGCGACTTCGAGCGGCGCTTCGCCGATTTCGTCGACGAGATCGTCGGGTTCGAGGCCAACCGCGCGTTCGCGTCGTTCGAGGATCCGCACATTCGCGCGCGCAGCCGCCGGCTCGCGCGGCTCAACAGCGAGTTCATGAATGCATGCACGCGCCTGCATGCGCTGCACCAGCTCGTCAAACGCCTGCGCGCGAACCGGTCGGACGCGGTGCTCGACGCACTCGCGCCGCACATCGATGCGCTCGCGCAGCGGATCACCGCATTGCGCGACGAGCGGCAGCGCGGCATCGCGTCGACCACCGGCGCACTGCTCGAACTGCGCCGCTTTCACGCCGCGTTGCCGAAGGCCGCGCGCGCGTCGCGCCGTGCGATCGAGGATCACGCGGCCGGCGGCCTGCTCGACTTCGATACTGCGATCGAGCTGATGTATCGCTTCATCGGCGAGTATCTCGGCTACGCCGACACCAACGCGTCGCTCGATCGCGACGATCACGCGTTCGAACGCTCGGTCACGCACTACGCGGTGAAGACCAATTCGTTCTTCGTCGGCTTCGCGTTCCTGCGCACGCTCGTCGCTGTCGGCGCGATGAGCGCGTTCTGGCTCGCGTCCGAATGGCCGAGCGGCTCACTCGCCGTGATTGCCACCGCGATCGCGTGCGCGCTGAGCTCGACGTCGCCGCGCGCACCGAAGTTCGTCGCGCAGATGGGCGTCGGCGCGGCGTTCGCGACGGCGGTCGGCTACGTGTTCCTCTGCTACGTCTATCCGAACATCGACGGTTTTCCGCTGCTGTGCGCGGCACTCGCGCCGGTGCTCGGCCTCGGCGCGTTTCTCGCGATGCGCCCGGGCCTGTCGGGCTACGGGATCGGCTTCGCGGTGTTCTTCTGCCTGCTCGCGGGCCCCGACAACGCGATCGCGTATACGCCCGAGGTGCTGATCAACAACGGCTTCGCCGTCGTCGTCGCGATGCTCGCGTGCTCGATCGTGTTCGCCGTGGTGTTTCCGACCCACATGCCGTGGCTCACGTCGCGGATCGCGCATGACCTGCGCCGCCAGGTCACGTTCGCGTGCGAAGGCGCGCGCGACGGGCTCGCCGCGCGCTTCCAGTCGAGCACGCACGACCTGATGGCGCAGCTGCGCACGCTGCTCGTCAAGCGCACGCGACAACATCGCGACGCACTGCGCTGGATGCTGTCGACGCTCGAAGTGGGCCATGCGGTGATCGACCTGCGCGACGAGCTGCACGGGTTCTGCGAATCGAAACCGCCGCAGACGCTGCGCTGGACCGCCTCGGTCGACGCGGTGCTGCACGAGTTGCCGCGCTTCTTCGACGATCCGACGCCCGGCCATCATGCGCGCACGCTCAAATCGGTGAACCTGTCGATCCGCGCCGCGCAGCACACGCTGCACGCGTGGTACGCGGTGCCCGACGAACGCCACCGCATGCAGCGCATCGTCGGCTGCCTGCACTTCATCCGCAGCGCGCTGCTGGACAAGGATGCGCCGTTCAACCGCCATCGTCATTGAGCGCCGACAAGGGTCGGCGGGAGATCGATGCGTACGCAACGTCACCCTTGTTCCGATTGGAAATAAGCTCTGCACCCGCGGTGATTAATTTCCAGGCAGGGCGAGCCTATAGTTTCCTCACTGCCAGCGAGACTGGCACTGACCCAGGAGAAACCGAAATGAAGCCGCTGCACCTCGCCCTCGTTGCCCTGTCGCTCACCGCCGCCGTCGCGCACGCCCAGAGCGCGCCGGCCGACGTCGCGCAACAACCGGCGAACCGCGCCGAAGCCGTCCAGGCCTCGGGCCGCGTCGATCGTGCGCAATCGAAGCAGGAAGACCCGAACGCATGCGTGGGCCCCGTCAGCTTCTGCAACGTCTACTTCGGCAGCTGAGCATGACGCCGCGTCGTCACGGCCGGGCTCGCCGCGCGCACATCGCACGTATCACACGTATCGCCTGCGCGCGTGCACGACGAGCCGGCCGATCGCCGCAACGACACTGCCCGCCACGCCGCTTCGATTGAAGCGGCGCATGCCGTTTCAGGCGCCGCGCCCCGGCCGCCACCCCACTTCGCGCAACGCATCCAGCAAGCGCGCCTGCCCCAGCCCTTCGACCCGCGCGCCGCGCGACTCGACGTCGCTCCCGGCGACCAGCGCATTCACGATCGCTTCCTCCACCGCTTCCGCCGCGGCGACGAACAGTGCGGAGATGTGGTCGTTGTTCACCATCTTCACGGCCGTCGTCGGCGCGCCCTTGCTGCCGTAGTTCGCGGCGGGCAAGCCGTCGTTCCCCGTTGCGAACGCAAGGAAAATGTCGCCGCTCGAATCCTCGGTGCCGCCGCCGACGCGTGCCAGCCCGACGCTCGCACGCTGCGCGAGGCGCGTGCATTGATGCGGCAGCAGCGGCGCGTCGGTCGCGATCGTGACGACGATCGAACCCATCCCGGCCTCGCCCTGCCCGTCGGGCGCGCGAAACGGCGAAGGCACGTGCCGCAGCACGTCGCCGACCGGATAACCGGCCACGCGCAGCATCGCGCGCACGCCGTAGTTCGCCTGCACGAGCGCGCCGACGGTCCAGCCGCCCGCGTCGGCCGTCACCACCCGCGACGCGGTGCCGATGCCGCCCTTGAACTCGTGGCAGATCATGCCGGTGCCGCCGCCCACGCCGCCTTCGGCGACCGGCCCCGACTGCGCGGCGGCCAGCGCGCGCAGCACGTGCTCGGCACGCACGTGCTGCCCCCAGATGTCGTTGAGCAGGCCGTCGTAGGTTTCCATCACGACCGGCATGCACCAGTACACGCGGCCGGCCGCCGCCTCGCGTTCGTTCGCGACCAGCGCATCGCGCACCGCGCCGACGCTGTGCGTGTTCGTATAGGCGATCGGCGTCGTCAGCAGGCCGGCTTCGCGGATCCATTCGAGCCCGGTCGCGTCGCCGTTGCCGTTCAGCACATGGACGCCCGCGAAGCACGGCGAATCGTGCGCGGCACCCGCGCGCGGCTCGATGACAGTCACGCCGGTGCGGATCGATTCATCGCCGTTCTCGACGTTCAGCGTGCAATGTCCGACCCGCACGCCCGGTACGTCCGTGATCGCGTTGAAGCGGCCCGGCGTGCCGAGTCCGATGCGGATGCCGAGATCCCTCGTGCGCATGATGCAATTCCTCCAGTCTTTCAATGGTTCGGTGTGCGAGTGGTTCAGAGCGAGCGGAACGCATCGCTGTGGCGCGCCCAGACTGCATACATCGCGAGTGCGGCCACCAGCAGCGCGCCGATGATGATCAGGTCGGTCGGCTTGGTCGCCGTCGCCAGCGTCGTGTAGAGCGTGTACGCGGCACCCGCGACCGCGACGAGCGGCGTCACGGGCCACAGCGGCATCCGGTAATGATGCTCGACGTCGCGGCGCACGAGCCGGCTCGCGAGCGCGGCCAGCCCGACGACCAGGTAGATCAGCAGCAGCAGGTCGACCGTGAACGCGGTCAGCTCGTCGAGGCTCGACACGAACACCAGCCCCGACGACGGCACGGCGAGCGCGAGCGTCGCGAGCCACGGCGATTCGAAGCGCGGATGGATCGTCGAGAACGCGCGGTTGCAGGTGCGCGACCAGAGCGCATGGCGGCCGCTGCTGTATAGCAGGCGCCCCATCGTGATCACGATCGCGATGATCGCGTTGAATACCGACAGGAAGATCCCGCCGCTGACCGCGCGCGACACCGCCGGGTTGCTCAGCGAGCGCACGACATAGCCGATCGGGTCGGCGCTCTTCGTCAGTTCCGTCAGCGACGGCGCGCCGAGCACGATCGCGGTGAGCGGAATCAGTTCGACGACGAGGATCACCAGCAGCGAGTAGATCACCGCCTTCGCGACGTTGCGGTTGCCGCCGCGCAGGTCTTCCGCGAGATAGGCGGCGGAGCCGAAGCCGTTGTAGCAGAAGATCGCCGTGCCGATCGCGGGCACGATCGCCGCGAGCGTGGCCGGCACCAGCGCATTGCCGCTCGCGACCACCGGCGCGACCAGTGCGTCCGCGCCGCGATGCGGCGAGCCGAAGCCGAGCCCCGCAATCAGCATCAGCACGCCGATCTCGACGACGAGAAACGCGCCGGTGATCCACGCGTTCGTCTTGATGTTCAGCATGCCGAGCACGTAGCTGAGCAACACGATCGTCAATGCGACCGACTGGTTGCTGAAGTGCGTGCCGAGCGCGTTGTTCAGGTAGGGCGCGGCACCGCTCGCGAGCACCGCAGGAATGAACACGCTGACGGACAGCACCGTGATGAAGGTCAGATAGCCGGGCAGCGTGCCGAACACCCGTTTGGCCATCACGTATTCGCCGCCCGCGCTGCGGTGCGCGGCGCTGAGCTCCGCGTAGCAGAGCGCGAACGCGAGCGCGAGCACGCCGCCGAGCAGGAACGACAGCACCGCGCCGCTGCCGGCCTGCTGGATCGCGAACGGCGCGATCACGAAGATCGAGCTGGCAGGCGTCACGCCCGACACGGTGATCATCACCGCGTCGCGCACGCTGAGCGTCTGCGACAACGCGCGCGGCGCGCCTTCCGTGGCAGGCGTCGCTTGCAGCGTGCCCGTCGATTCCGACATCATCGCCATTTCGTTCTCCTGTTGCTTCTGTCCTGCGCTTTTTTGAACACCCATACTCGGGCCCGATTGATTGCGTGGCAGTCTAGGAAGCCAATTTCAGGACCGCTATTCCCCCTTCGTGTTACACCCTTCGGTGGTGATATGGATCGACTCTTCTCCGAAATCGCGATGCACCAGGCGCTCGGCCGCGCGATCGATCATCTCGGCCAGCCGCGCTTCTGGCGTTTCCTGGTGCTGCTGCTCAACGAAATGGTGCCGTTCGACAACGCGCTCGCGACCGCGATCGGCCGCGACGGCGTGCCGCTCGTCCTCGACGAATACGACACGGGCGGCACCGACAGTGCGTCGCCGGTGCCGCTTTACCTCAACGGGTTGTATCTGCTCGATCCGTTCCTGCAGGCCGCGCACGACGGGCTCGCCGACGGCTGCTACCGGCTCGAGGAGGTCGCGCCCGACCTGTTCCGGCAGAGCGAGTATTTCCTGAACTACTTCCGCCACGCGGTCGGCGACGATGAAATCCAGATCCTGCTGCGGCCGAACCCCGACCTGCTGCTGTCGTTGTCGCTCGGCGCGGCCGCGCGCTTCGACGTCGAACCGCTCGGCAAGCTGACGGCCGCGATGCCGTGGGTGCTCGCGACGATCCGGCAGCACTGGCGGCTGGTGGGCGATGCCGCGCGCGTGACACCCGACGACGATCTCGGCGCGCGCGTCGAGCAGGCGCTCGCGCGCTTCGGCGCGGGCGTGCTGACCGATCGCGAGATGTCGATCGCGCGAATGGTGCTGCGCGGCAATTCGTCGAAGGCGATCGCCGAGCGGCTGGCGATTTCACCGGAAACGGTGAAGGTGCATCGGCGGCATCTTTACGCGAAGCTCGGGATCTCGTCGCAGCCGGAGCTGTTTTCGCGGTTCATTCAGGCGCTTGGAGAGGATGCGGCGGGGTAAGCGCGACACGCCGCCGCGTTACGACAATGCGACGTCCGCCGCCAGCCCGGTCGGCGCGATCGCCACGTGCAGGGCGCGCTCGGGCCGCAACGTCACGTTCAGCGCCGCGCGCGGCGCCGCCATGCCGGGCGGCACGGACAATTCATGGCGCTGCAGGATCATCGCCGCCACCACCGTCATCTCCGTCATCGCCAGATGCTGCCCGAGGCACACGCGCGGCCCCGTGCCGAACGGCATGTAAGCGCCGCGCGGAATCGCCGGTGCGTCGTCGGCGAAGCGCTCGGGCCGGAAGGCCCGCGGTTCCGGAAACCATCGTGCATCGTGATGCATCAGCTGAATCGGCAGCATGAACAGCGTCCGCGCGGGAAACCGCCATGCGCCCAGCGCGACCGGCCGCAATGCGCGACGGCTGATCAGGATCGGTGCCGCCGGATACAGGCGCATCGTTTCCTCGAGCGTCTGCGTCAGGTAGCGCAACGCGGGGCGCGTGTCGGCGGTCGGCGCACGGCCGCCCAGCACGCGCACGACCTCGTCGCGTGCGGCGGCCTGCGCGGCCGGATTCGCGGCCATGTTCCACACCCACCAGGTCAGCGTGGCCGCGGCCGTCTCGTGGCCGGCCAGGAATGCCGTCATGCACTCGTCGTGCACGGCCCGCAGCGGCCATGCGTGCCCGTCGGCACGGTGCAGCCGCAACAGGCGCGACAGCAGGTCGTCCGGCCAGCCGTGCTCCGGCATGTCGAGACGCGCACGCAGTTGCCGGTCGATCAGTCCGTTCAGCACCGCCAGCGCCCGCGCCTTGCCGCGCTTCCACGGCATCCAGTCCGGCGCGCTGGCCGGCTGGTAGAACTCCGCGTTCGCCGCCGCGCCGACCGTGCGCACGGCCTCTTCGGCAACGCGCGCGTGTGCGCCGATCGAATCCGAGAACATCGTGCGCATGATCACGTCCATCGCCAGCGACGTCAGCGCGCTCTCGACCGGCCAGTGTGCGTCGCACGCGGGCCACTGCGCGAGCGCACGACCGGCTGTCGCGGCGATCGACGGCACGAACGCCTGCACCGGCTTCGGCGCGAAGTTCGCCTGCAGCGCGTGCCGCTTGTCGCGCCATGCGTCGCCCTCGGCGACCAGCACGCTGTGCCCGTGAACCCGCGAGAACACGCGGATGCCGCGTTCCCAGCGCACGAACGCATCGTGATGCGTGACCAGCAGCTCGCGCACGAGCGCGGGATCGGTCACGACCACCGCATGTTCGGGCCACATGCGCAGGTGCACGACGTCGCCATGCGCACGCTGCCAGCCTGCTAGCGCGCCGGCCAGGTCGCGCGACATCGCGCGCAGCAGCGGCCACCCCGTCAGGCCGGCACGCGGCCCCGGCGGCCATACGCCGGGCGGGTGAAGCACGGGCGACGCATCAGCGGCGTCCGCATGAAACGGGCATCGGGAAGAGGATCGTGGGTTCATGCTCCGGATTGTCCGGATCGACACGCTGCCGGTCTTGAACGCAAACGACATCGACACGTGCGGCGCCGGTCCCTATACTCCGGCGTCATGCCCTCCGGTCCGTCTCCGAATCCGACACCGTGTCCCGATCCGCACGCGCGTGCGCCGCGCGTGCGGTGCGACGGCCGATCGCCGCCCACGCGACTGTATCCGCCGCCGGCCGCGCTGCGAGGCGCGGTCGTCGCGATCGTCTGCCGCGACACGCGCGGCTTCACGTTGAGCGACGCGCAGCGGCTCACGCATTTCCCCGCGTCGCCGATCGTCTGCCTGTCGTGGTATCGCGGCTTCGACGTCGGGCTCGTCCGGCCCACGGGCGACGGCCCCGTATGGCGGCCGTTCGGCGCATCGGCGACGCTGTCGGGCAGCCAGTCGATGCCGGTCGCGAGCTGGGCGCCGACGGGCGGACAAGGCGGCATCGTCTGCCTGCATGCCGATGCTGCGCGCGCGCTGTTCGGCGTCGCGCTACCGACGATCCACGACACCTTCGTCGACGCACATGCATGCCTCGACGACAGCTGGCGGCCGCTGCTCGATGCGCTCGCCGGTGCCGAGCACGACGACGACGCACTGGCCGCGCTCGACCGACACCTCGCGCCGCGCTGGCATGCGCTGCGCGGCAGCGTGTCGCCGCTGTCGTCGCTGCGCGATGCCGGGCGCAGCTGGGTCGGGCGTCTCGCGTCGATCGCGCGCGAATGGCGGCACACCCACAGCCCGCGCCAGGTGGAACGGCGCATCAAGGCGTACAGCGGGCGCTCGTTGCGCGACTGGCAAATGCTGGTGCGCACCGAAGGCGTGTTCTTCGCCGCGCGCGACCTGCAGGACGCCGGACAACCGGTCGACTGGGCCGCGCTCGCGCTGGACGAAGGGTTCGCCGACCAGGCGCACCTGAGCCGCGCGACGCGGCGCATCACGGGCTTCTCGCCAACCGAGTTCGTGCGGCGCTTCGCCGAGGACGAATCGTTCTGGATGTACCGGCTCTGGGTGTGACCTGCCGCTGCACGTCGCGCGTCAACCGCCCGATTCGATGAACCCGCCATCGGGCGCCTGATGCGGCACGTACCAGCCGAAATACACCTCGGCCTCGACGATCCGGCCGTCGCGCACCCGCAACCGCTCCGCATTCCGGAACCGCCTGCCGGCGGTCGTCGCGGCTTCGTACACGACGAACACGTATTCGCCGTGCACGGCGACGTCGACGAACTCGAAACCGGCGAGCATCGCGCTGTTCGGCCAGCAGCGCGCGAGATACGCGTCGCGATCGAGCCGGTTGTCGAGCGGGCTCGTGAAATGGAAGTCCGGCGCGATCAGCGCTTCGATCGCATCGCGGTCCTTGTCGACATACGCGCGATAGCTGGCGCGCGCAACCTCACCGGGGTCCTCTGGCATCGTCGTTACCTCCGCAAAGAGTCGGGGCGACGCGACGGCACGCGTCGCCCCGAGGCATCGATGAAACGCGGGCGGGCGGCACGCGCGAGCGCGGCCCATCCTGCGTTCACAGATGAGCGCGCCCGCCCGGCGCGATGCCATTCGCGAAAACCCGCACCGGCCGGTCCGCACGCGACGCACCGCGCGTTCTGCCGCAGGCAGCCGCATTCAGCCGTAGGCAGCCGATGCCCCCGCTGCCGCGGTTGCCCGTTTTCGCACGCGCGGGCATGATGTCCGGCAGCGTGCCGGCCGCACCCGTCCGCTTCGGCGGCCGTCGGCGGCGTCGGCGGCGCAATCGGCACGTCGCCCCTGCCGCCTCCGGCATCATCGAGCAATCCGCGTGCCGGTCCCGGCCGCCCCTCTCACCGAGCCCATGTCACTACGCGCATTCAGAACCCTGGTCGCGATCGCCCGCTACCGCACCTTCGCGCGCGCCGGCGAAGCGATCGGGCTCACGCAGTCCGCCGTGAGCCTGCAGGTCAAGACGCTCGAAAACGAATACGACGTCCGGCTGTTCGACCGTTCGCGCCGCCAGCCGGTACTCACCGAAGCCGGCAAGATCCTCGTCGCGCAGGCCGAGCAGGTGCTCGCGATGGTCGACCGGATTCCCGATGCGCTCAGCGACGAGAAGAAGCTCGTCGGCCGCCTGCGGATCGGCGCGATCCATACCGCGCTGTCCGGCCCGTTGCCCGATGCGCTGCTCGCGCTGCGCGATGCGCACCCGTCGTTGCGCGTGCACGTATCGGCCGGCATGTCGGCCGAACTGGCGAACCGCGTCGCGGCCGGCGAACTCGACGCGGCGATCACGACGCGCCCGGTGCGCCCGCATCCGGCGGAACTGACGTGGACCACGCTGTACGAAGACCGCTTCTGGCTGCTCGCGCCGCCGCACTACGCGGAGCGCGACGCGGGCACGCTGCTCGAGGCGCTGCCGTTCATCCGCTTCGACGCGCAGGCGTGGGCCGGCCGGATGATCGCCGCCGAGCTGCGCCGCATCGGCGTGCGCGTGCGCGAGGAGATGGTGCTCGACAGCGCGGAGACGATCGCGCGGATGGTGGCGCGCGGGCTCGGCGCGGCGATCGTAGCGCTCCCCGACGCGACGCTCGCGCGGCTGCCGCCCGTCACGCGCTTGCCGTTCGGCCAGCCGCAGATGGGCCGCGCGGTCGTGCTGCTCGAACACCAGTCGCGTCCGGCCGAGCGTTTCGCACGTGCGCTGGCCGCCGAAGTCAGTGCATCATCGATGAGAATTTCTCATTGAACACCCGATAATTCACCATTATTCCTGCTGCTTGCGCGTGTTAACTTGGCGGCATCGTCACTCTTTCGCTTGCGTGCCGCCATGTTGCCCGCCGGATGGATTCCCGCTTCGTTCCGCCGCGCCGCCCGCCGGCCGTTCGGCCCGCGTCGCCTGAAGGCGCGTCGATGATCGGCCCGATCGTGCTCGCGCTCGCGCCGGTCGCGCTGCTGGTCGCGCTCGGCCACGGCCTGCGGCGCACGGGCTTCATCGCCGATGCGTTCTGGCCGCACGCCGAGCGGCTTTGCTATTACGTGCTGCTGCCCGCGCTGTTCGCGCACGGTCTCGCGACTGCGCGGCTGCAAGCGCTGCCCGTCTTGCCGCTCGCGGCGGCGCTGGTCGGCTCGACCGTGCTCGTCGCGGCGCTGCTTCTGCTGGTCCGCCGGTTCGTGCAGGTCGACGGCGCCGGGTTCACATCGGTGTTCCAGGGCGCGGTGCGCTTCAACAACTATGTCGGCACCGCCCTCGCCGCCGGACTGTTCGGCGCGCACGGCATCGCGCTCGCGGCCGTGTGCGTCGCGGCGATCGTGCCGACCGTGAACCTGATGTGCGTGCTGGTGTTCGCGCGCTACGGCGACACGCGGCTCGGCGCGTGGGCGCTCGTGCGCCAGATCCTGTCGAATCCGCTCGTCGTCGGGTGCGCGCTGGGGATCGCGATGCAGGCCGCCGGCCTCGCGTTTCCGGCCGCCGTCGAACCGGCCGTGCGCGCGCTGGGCGCCGCATCGATGCCGCTCGGCCTGCTGTGCGTGGGCGCGGCACTGAAGTTCGACGCGGCGCGCGGATGGATGCAGCCGATGTGCATCGCGTCGGCGTTCAAGTTCATGGCGATGCCGCTCGCCACGCTCGCGGCCGGCCGCCTGTTCGGGCTCGGCGATGCCGCGCTGACCATCGCGCTGCTGTTCCAGGCGCTGCCGACTTCGTCCTCGTCGTACATCATGGCGCGCCAGCTCGGCGGCGACGCGCCGCTGATGGCCGGCATCACCGCGTTCCAGACGATCGCCGCCGCGCTCGCGATGCCGGCCGTGCTGACGGCGCTCGCGTCGGCGCCGGTGTTTCGCTGACGGCGTGGCACCGGCGCCGAACGCAACGACATCGGCGATTCAACCGCCACCGGACCGACCTGAATCCGCCCGTCGCGGAGTCGACGTCGTGCGCCGCGTGGTCGCACAGGCATTGCCGTCGCACTGCCCGGCGAGCCGTTGTCCGAGTCGCTGCTCGCGAGCAGCGCGCGTGATCGCGGGCGTCACGCTGCCCCATCGCGCGCCGCGTTGATGCACGGCAGCACCTGCGGCGCCACTTCGCGCCGCTGCGGGGACGGATGTCGAATACCGCTGCGCGCGCAACCCCCGCGACGTCGCGCGACGCCTACGCGCCGCCGATGCGCCCCCGGTTCTTCTCGCAGCCCCGCGAAAAACCGCCTATGGTGAATGAAGCGGGTCCGTTCCGCCGTCATTCGACTTCGCGTCGCTCGCACCGGCGGCCACGGCGCCGCGTTCCGGCACCATTCCCCGCGCTCGCGCGCACGCCCGGCCGTGCGCGCGAGCGCGCCGCCCACCGGACTACAAGGAGGTAATCATGAAAGCCGTGCTGCTCGTCAGCTCCGCCCTGCTCGCCATGGCGTCCGTTTCGGCCTCGGCGCAAGGCTCGATCACCAAGGTCGAAAACGGCGCGCTCGTCGCCGCGAACGGAATGACCGTCTACACCTTCGACCAGGACAAGCCCAACGCCGGCACCAGCGCATGCAAGGGCCAATGCGAGTCCTTCTGGCCGCCGTACAAGGCCAGCGCGACCGACGTCCCGGTCGGCCCCTATACGATCGTCAAGCGCGACGACGGCAGCCCGCAATGGGCCTACAAGGGCAAGCCGCTGTACTTCTTCGCGAAGGACATGAAACAGGGCGACCGCAACGGCGACAACTTCAAGAACATGTGGCACGTGGTCGCGCCGTAAGCGTTCTTTCCCCGTCTTCAGCCTCGGCACGACCGCCGCACATGTAAAAAGGCCCGCCCCGATCGTCGACCGGGGCGGGCTCGTGCGCTCTTGCGCGGGCCGCTGGGCGACACACGCCGAGTGGCGCGCGTCGCGTTGCGGCCGGATCGCGCGTCAGCGCGTCAGCGGTTCGACGGGAAGCTGAACACCGTCCCTTCGCGCACGCCGGCCGACGGCCAGCGCTGCGTGATCGTCTTGCGCTTCGTATAGAACCGCACCGCATCCGGGCCGTACGCGTGGAGATCACCGAACAGCGAGCGCTTCCAGCCGCCGAACGAGTGGTACGCGACCGGCACCGGCAGCGGCACGTTGATGCCCACCATGCCGATCTGGATGTTGTCGCTGAAGTAGCGCGCCGCTTCGCCGTCACGCGTGAACAGGCACGTGCCGTTGCCGTATTCGTGCGCGTCGATCAGCGCCATCGCCTCGTCGAGCGACTTCAGGCGGATCACGCCCAGCACCGGCCCGAAGATCTCGTGCTGATAGATCGGCATGCCGGGCTTCACGTTGTCGAACAGGCACGGGCCGAGGTAGTAGCCGCCGTCGTGGCCGTCGACCTTCACGCTGCGGCCGTCGACGACGAGCGTCGCGCCGGCCGCCACGCCCGCCTCGACGAAGCCCGTCACCTTCTCGAAATGCTGCTGCGTGACGAGCGGCCCCATGTCGACGCCGGCCCCGTTGCCCGGGCCGACCTTCATCTTCGCGATCTCGGCCCGCAGGCCTTCGACCACCTTGTCGCCGGTTTCCTCGCCGATCGCGACGACCAGCGGAATCGCCATGCAGCGCTCGCCGCACGAGCCGTACGCGGCGCCCATCAGCGCGTTCACCGCGTTGCCGATGTCGGCGTCGGGCATCACGACCGCGAAGTTCTTCGCGCCGCCGAGCGCCTGCACGCGCTTGCCGTGCGCGCAGCCGGTCGAGTAGATGTATTCGGCGATCGGCGTCGAGCCGACGAAGCTCACCGCCTTCACGCGCGGGTCGGTCAGGAGCGTGTCGACGGCTTCCTTGTCGCCGTTCACGACGTTCAGCACGCCCGGCGGCAGGCCGGCCTCGAGCGCGAGCTCGGCCATGCGCAGCGTCGACGACGGCGTGCGCTCGGACGGCTTCAGCACGAACGTGTTGCCGCACGCGACGGCCATCGGCCACATCCACAGCGGCACCATCACCGGGAAGTTGAACGGCGTGATGCCGGCGGCCACGCCGAGCGCCTGGAATTCGCTCCACGAATCGATCGCGGGGCCGACGTTCTTGCTGTGCTCGCCCTTCAGCAGCTCGGGCACGTAGGACGCGTATTCGACGTTCTCGATCCCGCGCTGCAGTTCGCCCATCGCGTCGGCGAGCACCTTGCCGTGCTCGGCGGTAATCAGCGCGCACAGTTCGTCCGCATGCTCCTCGAGCAGCGTCTTGAAGCGGCTCATCACGCGCGCGCGCTTCAGCGGCGGCGTATTGCGCCACGCCGGGAACGCGGCCTGCGCGGACGCGATCGCGGCTTCGACGGTCAGCTTGTCGGCGAGCGCGACGCTCTTGTGCGATTCGCCGGTAGCCGGGTCGAACACCGGCTGGACGCGGCTGCCGCCGTCGACGCGCTTGCCGTCGATCAGGTGGCCGAGGGTGGAGGTCACATTGCTGTCGTGTTTCATCGTTCAGGCTCTTTCGTGAATTCGGTTGTCGCGGGAAAAGGGCCGCGGCTCAGTCCACTTCGTTCAGCGCATCGGACAGCGCGTTCACGAGGTTGTCGATCTCGCGCTTCTCGGCGATGAACGGCGGCGCGAGCTGGATCGTGTCGCCGCCGTAGCGCACGTAGAAGCCCTTCGCCCAGCAGCGCATCGCGATCTCGTACGGGCGCCGTGCCGGCTCGCCCGGCAGCGCCGCGATCGTCAGGCCGGCCGCCAGCCCGTAGTTGCGGATGTCGGTGATATGGCGCTGGCCCTTCAGCCCGTGCACGGCCGCCTCGAAATGCGGCGCGAGATCGCGCACGCGGGCCACCGCGTCTTCCTTCACGAGCAGGTCGAGCGCCGCGACGCCGGCCGCGCACGCGACCGGGTGCGCCGAATACGTGTAGCCGTGCGGGAACTCGAGCATGTACTCGGGGCCGCCCGCGGCCATGAACGTGTCGTAGATTTCCTTCGTCGCGATCACGCCGCCGAGCGGCTGCACGCCGTTCGTCACCTGTTTCGCGAAGTTCATGATGTCCGGCACCACGCCGAACGCGTCGGCGCCCGTCATCGCGCCGGCACGGCCGAAGCCCGTGATGACTTCATCGAAGATCAGCAGGATGTCGTGCGCGGTACAGATGTCGCGCAGGCGCTTCAGATAGCCCTTCGGCGGGATCACCACGCCCGCCGAGCCGGAGAACGGCTCGACGATCACGGCCGCGATGTTCGACGCGTCGTGCAGCGTGATCAGGTCGAGCAGGCGGTCGGCCAGGTCGGCGCCGTTTTCCGGCATCCCGCGCGAGAACCGGTTTTCCGCGAGCTGCGTGTGCGGCAGGAAATCGGCGTCGATCCCCTGGCCGAACAGCTTGCGGTTCGCGCCGATCCCGCCGACCGAGATGCCGCCGAAGTTCACGCCGTGATAACCCTTCTCGCGGCCGATCAGGCGCGTCTTGGTGCCCTTGCCCTTGGCGCGCCAGTACGCGCGGGCCATTTTCAGCGACGTGTCGGCCGCTTCCGAGCCCGAGCCGGTGAAGAACACGTAGTCGAGGCCGGCCGGCGTCAGGTCCTTGATCTTGTTCGCGAGCTCGAACGACTTCGGATGACCGAACTGGAACGCCGGCGCGTAGTCGAGCTGCGCGACCTGGCGGCTCACGGCTTCCGTGATTTCCGTGCGGCCGTGACCGAGGCCCGTGCACCACAGGCCCGACAGGCCGTCGAAGATCTTGCGGCCTTCGCCATCCGTGTAATACGCGTCCTTCGCCGACACGATCATGCGCGGATCGGACTTGAACTGGCGGTTCGCCGTGAACGGCATCCAGTGGGCGTCGAGCCACGCGGCGTCGGTGCGGAGGTTCGTCTCTTCCTGCTGCTTGGCGATGGTCGTATCGGTCATGTCGGTCGGCGCGGCGCGCCCCTCCTTCTTGTGTTGATGTTGCGCATTGTCGGGACGACAATTAGTCTCTTCAATATCGCAATATCAATGTTCACTTGCTCATCTATGCAAGCAAAGAAACCGAAGAGCCGCGCGCTGCTCGGGCAGCTCAGCGACATGGATCTGCGGCTGCTGCGGGTCTTCAAGGGCGTCGTGCAGTGCGGCGGGATGGCGGCGGCCGAACTCGAGCTGAATATCGGCATCTCGACGATCAGCCGGCACGTGAAGGATCTGGAAACGCGCCTCGGCCTCGTACTGTGCCGGCGCGGCCGCGCCGGCTTCACGCTGACCGCCGAGGGGCAGACCGTCTACGAGGAAACCCTGCGCCTACTCGCGTCGATGGAGGCATTTCGCAGCAGGATCGACGGCATTCACGACAAAATGGGCGGAGAACTGCACATCGCCGTGTTCGACAAGACCGCCACCAACCCGCAGGCGAGGCTCGGCGACGCGATCCGCCAGTTCGCGGACGAGGCGCCCGACGTCGCGCTGAACCTGCACGTCGCGTCGATCAACGAGGTCGAGCGCGGGATCATCGACGGCAGCTATCAGGTCGGGATCATCCCCGCGCACCGCAGCTCGGGCAGCCTCGTGTATTCGGAACTGTTCGACGAGCGGATGCTGCTGTACTGCGGCCGCCAGCACCCGCTGTTCGACGCGCCGCACGGCAAGCTCACGTGGACGACGATCCGCAACCATGCGTTCGCCGGGCTCGGCTTCCATTCGCCGAACATGGAACTGAGCCATCGCGCGAAGCTCACGCGCAGCGCGACGGCGTCGGACCAGGAATCGATCGCGACGCTGATCCTGTCCGGCCGCTATCTCGGCTTCCTGCCCGACCATTACGCGGAGAGCTTCGAAAACAAGGGGCTGATGCAGCCGATCGCGCCGCACCGCTTCAACTACCGGTGCCGGTTCGTGAGCCTGCTGCGGCGCTCGCCGCGGCCGTCGCGGGCGGCGCTGCTGTTCCAGTCGTGCCTCGAGGCCGCGCATGCGGCGCCGCGACCGGGCGACGACAGCGCCGCCGCGTAGCCCGGTTCAGGCTTCGCCCGCGCTGGCGTCAGGCCGCGACCGTGGCAGCCGCCCGCTCGCGCTCTGCGATAATGCGCACTTCCCCGTTTCCGCTCTCCCTCCGCCATGACGCAGCCGTCCGCCCCGCTCTCCACCGACCTGCCGCCGATTTCGTGCCTGCCCGGCGACGCGCTGCCGTGGCTGCCGATGAGCGCCGACTTGCCGGGGCTCGCGATCAAGTATCTGCATATCAATGCGGCGGAAGACACGCTGACCGCGCTGCTGAAGATGCCGGCCGGCGGCACGCTGCCGCGCCATCGCCACGACGGCGAGGTGTTCGTCCATACGCTGCAGGGTGCGTGGCGCTACCGCGAGTACGAATGGGTCGCGCAGGCCGGCTCGACGGTGCTCGAACCGGCGGGGTCGGTGCACACGCCGGAAACGCTCGGCGCGCCCGGCGACGACGTGATCACGCTCAACGTGATGCGCGGCGACCTGGTGCTGCTCGACGACGACGGCCGCGAGACCGCGCGCGAGAATTGCCGCGTCGCGCTGCTGCGCCAGCGCAAGCATGCGCGTACTGCGCCGCACGATGCGGCGCCGTTTGTTACGCGGTAAGTCATGCGATAAGACAGGCGGAATCGTCGCGTCACGATCCGCACGGTGCCGGCGCTCGCTAGCGCGCGGATGGCCGCCGGCGCACTTCGCCAGCGACGCCGCCTCCCGGTGCCTTACCGAAAACGCCGGAAAAATCGGCGAATCTCGCCAGCCAGCAGGTCCGGTTCTTCCATCGCGGCAAAATGCCCGCCGCTCGGCATGTCGGCCCACTGCACGACGTCGAACACCCGTTCGAGCCAGCTGCGCGGCGGGCGGCTGATTTCCTTCGGAAAGCGCGCGAACGCGACGGGCACCGCCACGCGTTCCCCGGCCGCGAAGCGCATCGGCTGCAGCCGGTTTTCCCAATACATCTGCATTGCCGAGCCGATGCTGCCGGTAAGCCAGTAGAGCGAGATGCCGGTCAGCAGCGTGTCGTGCGAAAACCGCCGCGCGACGTCGCCGCCGCAATCGCTCCACGCGCGGAATTTCTCGGCGATCCACGCGGCCAGCCCGGCCGGCGAGTCGTTGAGCGCGACAGCCAGCGTCTGCGGCTTCGTCATGTGCACATGCGCGTATGCGCCCTCCAGCGCGGCCCACTCTCCGCGCTGCGTCACGAAGGCCCGTTCGTCCTCGGTGAGCGGCGAAGCCGCGTCGGCCGGAGGCTCGTAGCTGCCGGGCAGGTAGTTCAGATGAATGCCGTCCACCACGCCGGGATGTCGCGCGCCGAGCGCAATCGACACGCCTGCGCCGAGATCGCCGCCTTGCGCGCCGAAGCGGCGATATCCGAGCCCGGACATCAACGCCGCCCAACTGTCGGCGACCTGAAATGCCGACATGCCGCGCGCCGCGGGCGCGGGCGAGAACGCGAAGCCCGGAAGCGACGGCGCGACGACGTCGAACGCGTCGTGCAGATCGCCGCCGAACGCGGCCGGATCGCACAGGCGATCGATCAGCGCGTCGAACTCGAATACGGAGCCCGGCCAGCCGTGCGTGATGACGAGCGGATACGGCTTCGGCCCCGCCCCGCGCCGATGGATGAAATGCACGCGTTGCCCGCCTGCGTCCGCGACGAACTGCGGCAGCCTGTTCAGCGCGCGCTCCGCCGCACGCCAGTCGAAGCGCTCGGCCCAGTACGCGACCAGTTCGCGCAGCCACGCGCCATCCACACCCTGCTGCCACGGGTCGGCGGGCGTCAGCAGCGGTGCGCGCATGTCGCGCAGGCGCCGACGCAGGTCGTCGAGCGCGCGATCGGGAATCGCAATGTTGAACGGGGCGGCGTGCATGGTGTCTCCTCGCGAGGAATGCGGGAGATTCTGCGCGATTTCCCGGACGCGCGCTGGCGGCTCGCGCCCGCGAACGTCAGGCCGATTCGCGCTCGTCCACCCGCGCGTCGCGTCGCACCGCCTGCGGCGGCACGCCGAAACCGCGCACGAACGCGTCGCGCAGGTGACGCCGGTCGCGAAAACCGTTCTCCTTCGCGATCACGTCGAGCGAGTGCCGGCTCTGCTCGATCATCAGCCGCGCGGCCTCGAGCCGCAGCCGCTCGATCGCCTTCGCCGGCGACTGCCCGGTTTCCAGCGTGAACACGCGGCTGAACTGGCGCGGACTCAGGTGGACGGCGTCGGCCAGTTCCTCGACGGTCAGCGCGCGGCCGAGGTTCTGCCGCGCATAGTTCAGCGCGTTCTGGATCCGGTCCGATTTCGGCGCGAGCTCCAGCATTTCCGAATGCTGCGACTGCCCGCCCGAGCGGCGCTGGTGCATCACGAGCTTGCGCGCGACCGAGCGCGCGGCGTCCGCGCCGAGATCCTTCTCCACCATCGCGAGCGTCAGGTCGAGGCCGGCCGTCATCCCGGCCGACGTCCAGATCGGGCCGTCGACGATGTAGATCCGGTCCTCCTCGACACGAATGTCCGGAAAGTGCTTCTGCATCTCGCGGCCGTACGCCCAGTGCGTCGTCGCGCGGCGCTGCGCGAGCAGCCCGGCCTCGGCGAGCACGAACGCGCCCGTGCAGATGCCGGCGACCCGCCGCGCGCGCGCGTTCGCGCGCCGCAGGAACGCGACGACGCCGGCCGGCGCCGGCGATGCGAGCGGATCGTTGACGCCCGCGACGATCTACGTATCGACGTCGACCCGGCCGCTGAGCGCGCGCGTCGCGACCGACAACCCGAGCGACGAGCGCACGTCGCCACCCTCGACGGAATAGTTGTCCATCACGTAGAACGGTTCGCCCGCGGCCAGGTTCGCGTACTCGAACACCGACTGCGTGGCGAGCGCCATGATCTGGAAGCCGTCGCTGATCAGAAAGCCGATGCGGTGCATGCGTGTCTCCGGTGGCGGGCGGCACGATCGTCACGATCGTCACCCGATGTCCTGAATCATACCCATCTACGTCATTTGTGTCGCCGCGATTCGAGGCCAGAATGCCTTCACGCACTCACCCTTTCCTCGACACGGAGCGACATCATGACTGAAGCACATCGCGGTACCGCCGTCATCACCGGCGCATCGTCCGGCATCGGCGCGATCTATGCGGACCGCCTCGCGCGCCGCGGCTACGACCTGATCCTGGTCGCGCGCAACCGCGACCGGCTGGCCGCGCTCGCCGAGCGCATCACGAACGACACGCAGCGCAGCGTCGAGATCGTCGGCGCCGACCTCAACGACCGCGCGGCGCTCGCCGCCGTCGAAGCGAAGCTGAAGCAGGACGCGAGCATCACGCTGCTCGTCAACAACGCGGGCGTCGGCACGCACACGCCGCTGCTCGACAGCGACGTCGACGCGATGACGCGGCTGCTCGACCTGAACGTGACCGCGCTCACGCGCCTGACCTATGCAGCCGTGCCCGGCTTCGTCGCGCGCGGCCGCGGTGCCGTGATCAACATCTCGTCGATCGTCGCGCTGTCGCCGGAAACGCTCAATGGCGTCTATGGCGGCAGCAAGGCATTCGTGCTCGCGTTCAGCCAGTCGCTGCATCACGAACTCGCGGACCACGGCGTGCAGGTGCAGGCCGTGCTGCCCGGCGCGACGGCCACCGACTTCTGGCAGACCGGCGGCCTGCCGCTCGAACATCTGCCGAAGGAGATCGTGATGCCGGCGTCCGACCTGGTCGACGCGGCGCTGGTCGGCTTCGACCGCCGCGAACTCGTGACGATTCCGTCGCTGCACGCGGCCGACGAATGGGATGCGTTCGAGGCCGCGCGCCGCACGATGGCGCCGCATCTGTCGACCGATTCGCCGGCGCCGCGCTATGCGGCCGCCCGCTGAGGCGCATCGTCATGAAACTCGACGGCAACACCATCCTCATCACCGGCGGCACGTCCGGGATCGGCCGTGCGCTGGCGATCGCGCTCGACGACCTGGGCAACAAGGTCGTCGTCGCCGGCCGGCGCACGAAGCTGCTCGACGAGATCGCGCGGCAGTATCCGAACATCGACACGATCGAGCTCGACGTCGGCGATGCCGCGCAGATCCGCGCGGTCGCGGCGCGGTTGATCGACCGCTACCCGGCGCTGAACGTCGTGATCAACAACGCGGGCATCATGCCGTTCGACGATGCGGCCGGGCCGCTCGACGACGAACAGGCCGTGCGCCTCGTCGAGACGAACCTGCTCGGCCCCGTGCGCGTCAGCGCGGCGTTCGTCGAACACCTGAAGCGGCAGCCGGACGCGACGATCATCAACAACAGCTCGGTGCTCGCGTACGTGCCGCTCGCGTCGGCCGCGCTGTATTCGGCGACGAAGGCTGCGATCCATTCGTACACGCTGTCGCAGCGTTTCATGCTGCGCGACACGAGCGTGCGCGTGCTGGAAATCGCGCCACCGTGGGTCGACACCGATCTCGTGCACAAGAGCGGCGATCCGCGCGCGATGCCGGTCGACGCGTTCGTCGCCGAGACGCTGGCGCTGCTCGAGACCGCCACCACCGAAGTCGTCGTCGATGCGGCGAAGCCGTTGCGCGACAATGCGGGGCCGAACGAGCACGCGTTCGTCGACGAGTTCAACCGCTTCGTTGTCGACAACCCGATTCCCGGCGCGTGACGTCGCACAGCGCAATCCCGCGCACGCATTGATCTGCCGAAAGGCGCCGGCTTCCGCACGATCGGACTGCGAAGCCGGCGCTTGCCGGTTTGCCCGCGCATTCATTCAGGACCTGAAGCGGCCCTTCTCTGCGCTGCTTCTCTGCGCTGCTTCTCTGCGCTGCTTCTCTGCAACGCTTCTCTACGCTGCTTCTCCGCGCTGCTTCTCCGCGCTGCTTCTCCGCGCAGCTTCTCTACGCTGTTTCTCTGCGACCCTTCTCCACGCCCCGAACTCGCCGCCAACCAACCCGTTTCGCCCTTGCTTGCCACGCATTCCTCGCGACGATAAGCTCTACGATCTCAGCCCCCGAAGCAGCGCCCTCCGGCATTCGTCCGATCATCGGCGCAATCGACCGTCGCGGATTTCGACCATGCGGTTCCGTATGTTCACCACCGGGACCGGCGACACGCCCGGCTCCTGTCGCGCTCCCGCCGACGATCGACCGGCGCTTGCGCCGTTGCCCGAACTCGACACCGTGTGCCGTCTCGCCCGCGCGCATTTCGGCACGGCCGGTGCGTTCATCGCGTCCGCCGAAGCCGGCGCGCAGCGCGTGGCGGCGTCCGACGGCACGCTGCCCGCCACGCTTCCTGCCATGCGTTTCCCGTCGCGTGCCGCGCCCGCTGCGGCGGCCGGCCGACGCTTCGTCGCGCCCGCCGCGGGCGACATCCCGAATGACGCGCCGCACGTCGTCGCGGCCTGCGAACTGGTCGCGCCAGACGGCACCGCGCTTGGCGCGCTATGCGTCGCCGGTAGCACCGGCCTGACGCTCGACGCCGCGCAGCGCGCTTTCCTGCACGATCTGGCGACACTGGCGGAACGCGCGATCGGCCGCGCGAACGCACAAGCCGCGCTGCACGAACGGCTCCGCGTCGTCGAGGAACACAGCGCGCTGACCACGCTGGCGCTGAACGAAAGCGGCACCGGCGTGTGGGATCGCAACGTCGAAACCGGCGAGATCCATTACTCGGCGGCCTGGAAGGCGCTGCTCGGATATGCGCCCGATGAACTGACGAGCCGGATCGAGGATGCATACGAACGGCTGCACCCGGACGACGTCGCCGGCGTGAAAGCCGCGATGCTCGCGCACTTCGAAAGCCGGACCGACAGCTATGCGGTCGAACACCGCATCCGCTGCAAGAACGGCACGTACAAATGGATCTGCAGCCGCGGCAAGGTCATCGCCCGCGACAGCCACGGGCGCGCGCTGCGCATGGTCGGCACGACCACGGACATCACCGCGCTGCGCGAACTCGCCGGCCGCTTGAGCGACTCCGTCACGCTCGTGACGAGCCTGACCGACCAGGTGCCGGGCCTCGTGTTCCAGCTGCGGCAGACCGCCGACGGCCGACGGTTCTTTTCGTACGCGAGCGCGGGCGCACGCGACATCTATGAACTGACGCCCGAGCAGATCGCCCGCGACGCGGATGCGGTCGAAACCCGGATTCATCCTGCCGACCTGGTTGCCTACCGGCAGTCGCTGCGGGTGTCGGCGGAGCGCCTGGCGCCGTGGCGGCTCGAATACCGCGTGCTGCTGCCGGACCAGGGAATGCGCTGGCGCGAAGGCGACGCGCGCCCGCAACGCACGCCGGACGGCGGCACGGTCTGGCACGGCTTCATCACGGATGCGACCGAGCGCAAGCACATCGAGACCGAACTGCACCGGATGGCGACGACCGATCACCTGACCCAGCTGTCCAACCGCCACGCGTTCATGCGGCAGAGCGAAGCCGCGTTGCGCGGCGTGCGCGCGACCGGCCAGGACGCCGCGGTGCTGATGCTCGACCTCGATCACTTCAAGGCGCTGAACGACCGCTGGGGCCATCCGCTCGGCGATCGCGCGCTCCGGCATTTCGCGCGGCTGCTGCTCGCGGAGATCGGGACGGACGGCATCGTCGGGCGCATCGGCGGCGAGGAATTCGCGATCGTGCTGCCGCACACCGGGATCGACGTGGCGTGCGCGCTCGCGCTGCGCGTGCAGCAACGCGTGGCCGATTCGCGGCTCGTGCACGAGGATCAGCCGCTCGTGCTGACCGTCAGCATCGGCATCGACGCGATGCGGACGTCCGACTTCGGCGCGTACCAGGCGCTGTCGCGGGCCGACAAGGCGCTGTATGTCGCGAAGGAGCGCGGCCGCAACCGGATCGAGGTGTATCGGGCCTAGCGCGCGTTCCCGCCGACGACGGGCTCGCGCCCGCCCTGGCCGCCCACCCCGTCGTACGCGCGCCGCGCCGACGCATCACGCGTCAACGCGACACGGGCGCCGCGTCGCGCGAGGTCGCCCGCACACCGAGCAGCATCGCGACCGCGCACGCGGCCAGCAATCCCGCGATCATCAGCATCGCCGCATCCATGCTGCCGGTACGGGTGCGGATCACCCCGACGATCCACGGTGTGATCATCCCGCTCGATACGCCGATGCTGCTGATCAGCGCGATCCCGCCCGCCGCGCCGGCGCCCGAGAAATACGCGGACGGCACGGCCCAGAACACCGGGTGCGCGGCGAAGATCAGCATCGCCGCGATCGACAGCAGCGCCATCATCGCGACGATGCTCGGCAAGTGCAGCGTCAGCAACGCGAGCGCCACCGCACCGCCGAATGCGCACACGGCGAAGTGCCGGCGACGCTCGCGCTTGCGGTCGGAGCGCCGCGCGATCGCGATCAGGCCGGCCGCGCCGATCGCGTTCGGCACGATCGACAGCAGGCTGATGTGCACGACGTCGTGAATGCCGAATTCGCGAATCATCAGCGGCATCCAGAACAGCAGCATCAACAGCGCCGTCGTCAGCGAAAAATAGATGAATGCGAACAGCCAGGTGCGCGGCGCGGCGAGCACCTGCCGCAGCGACGCCGCCGCATGCGCGGGCGCCTCCGCCCGGTCGGCGGCCAGGTCGGCCGCGAGCTGCTGGCGGTCGTCGTCGGACAGCCAGCGCGCCTGTTCGGGGCGGTCGCACAGCCAGAACCACGCGATCACGCCGAGCAGGATCGCGGGCGCGCCCTCGATCGCGAACATCCACTGCCAGCCGTGCAGCCCGAGCACACCCGACATCGACCGCATCAGCCAGCCCGACAGCAGCCCGCCGACCATCCCGGCCACCGCGACGCCCGCATAGAAGATCGACAGCACCGACGCGCGCCGGCGCGCCGGATACCAGTAGGTCAGGTAGAACACGACGCCCGGGAAGAAGCCGGCCTCGAACAGCCCGAGCAGGAAGCGCAGCACGTAGAAGTGCTTCGCGCTGTCGACGGTGATCATCGCGACCGACACCGCGCCCCACAGGACCATGATCCGCGCGAACGTGCGGCGCGCGCCGAAGCGGCGCAGCAGCGCGTTGCTCGGCACCTCGAACAGCACGTAGCCGACGAAGAACAGCACCGCGCCGAGGCTGTACATCGCATCGGTCAGGCCGAGATCCTGCCGCATCTGCAGCTGCGCGAAGCCGATGTTGCTGCGGTCGAGGATCGACACGATTTAGCAGATGAACAGGAACGGCACGATCCGCGCGCCAATACGGCGGTACAGCGCGTCGTGGTCCGACGCCGGCGCACGGGAACCGGACGCAACCGCCTGCGCGGCGTCCGCTTGAAGAGGGGCTGACATCGAACGTCTCCTCGATGGATGCGGATACGGTGCGGACAGGAAATTCGGCGCCGGTCGCCGCCGCCCGCCGGCAGCGCCCGGCCGCGATTCAGGCGCGGCGTGCGGGTTCGCCCTTCACGCCGAGCATCAGCGCGGCGCCGCTCAGCGCGAGCAGCGCGGCCAGCAGGTACACGGCGAGATCCATGCTGCCGGTGCGCGTGCGGATCAGCCCGATCACCCACGGGCTGACGATGCCGCTCGTGATCCCGATGCTGCTGATCAGCGCGATCCCGGCCGCGGCCGCGTTGCCGGACAGGTAGCGGGTCGGCACGGCCCAGAAGATCGGCAACGCGGCGAAGATCAGCGTCGCCGCGATCGACAGGCACGCGAGCATCGCCGCGAAGCTGTGCAGGTGCAGCGTCAGCGCCGCGAGTGCCAGCCCGCCGCCGATCGTGCAGCACGCGAAGTGCTTGCGGCGCTCGCCGGTGCGGTCGGAATGGCGGGCGATCAGGATCAGCCCGACCGCGCCGACCGCGTTCGGCACGACCGTGTAGAGGCTCACCGACACGACGTCGGTCACGCCGAAATCGCGGATCATCAGCGGCATCCAGAAGTTGAGCGTCAGCGATGCGCAGGTCAGCGAGAAATAGATGAACGCGAACAGGTAGACGCGCGGGTTCGCGAGCGCGGCGACCAGGCTGCGCTTATCGTGTGCGCCATGCGCACCGCCATCGCTGCACAGCGCGGCGACGCGCGCCTTTTCGTCGGACGTGAGCCACGCGGCGTCCTGCGGCCGGTCGACCAGGTACGTGAACGCGAAGCATGCGAGCACGATCGCCGGCGCGCCTTCGATCGCGAACATCCATTGCCAGCCGTGCAGCCCGAGCACGCCGCTCATGTCGCGCATGATCCAGCCCGACATCAGGCCGCCGAGCACCCCCGCCACCGCGACGCCCGCGAAGAACACCGAGATCGCCGCCGCGCGGCGGTTCGCCGGGAACCAGTAGGTCAGGTACAGCACGATGCCCGGAAAGAAACCGGCCTCGAACACGCCGAGCAGGAAACGCAGCACGTAGAAATGCGACGGCTGCGACACGAACATCATCGCGGTCGACGCGATGCCCCACAGCAGCATGATCCGCGTGAACGTGCGGCGCGCGCCGAAGCGCGCGAGCAGCAGGTTGCTCGGCACCTCGCAGAACACGTAGCCGACGTAGAACACCGCGGCGCCGAGGCCGTACATCGCATCGCTGAAGCCGAGGTCGTGCTTCATCTGCAGCTGCGCGAAGCCGATGTTGATGCGGTCGAGGAACGATACGACGTAGCAGAGGAACAGGAACGGCACGATCCGCCACGCGATCTTGCGGAACAGCAGCGCGTCGCCGGCAGCCGGTGCCGACGCGGATTCGTGGACGGAAGACGACGCGGCACTCGCGTGCGCGATCGTCGCTTCGGCGGGAAGCGATTGGGGCATGTCTCTCTCCAAACGGGCCGCGCGATTCGGGCGCGCAGCAGTCTCCGCGGGCGTGCATGCGCCCGGCTTTCTTGTGAGAACGGAAGTCGGCTCCCTGAACCGCCGCGCGATGCGGCCGCCGCTCAGGCGCCGTCAGGAAAACGGCGCGGCGCCCGCCCGGACGCCCCGCCGCGGTGACCCGCTCAGTCCTGCAGCGCGTCCCACATTTCCTTGTCGCGCTGCGCGGTCCAGATGCGCGGATGCGTGATGCCGCTCGCCTCGTCGTACGCGCGCGACACGTCGAACGGCAGACAGTGCTCGTAGATGAACACGTGGCCGAACTTCGGATCCATCGCTTCGCGCGTGAGCGCCATCGACGCCTTCAGGTCGAGCTTGCGCTCGACGGCCTTGCGGCCCTGCGCGAGCAGCGTCGTCACGAAGTCCTTCGTGTAATCGAGGCCCTTGTTCACTTCGGCCGGATTCAGCAGCGCGGGGCCGCGGCCCGGCACGAGCTTTTCCGCGCCGAGCGCGCGCAGCGCCTCGAGCGTGGCCGGCCACTGTTCGAGCTGCGCGTCGCCGCAATAGCAGGCCGCGTCGTACTCGACCAGGTCGCCCGAGAACAGCACCTTCTGCGACGGCAGCCAGACGATCGTGTCGCCCTTCGTGTGGCCCGAGCCGACGTGCATGATCTTCACCTCGAGCTTGCCGAGGAACAGCGTGATCTCGCGCTCGAACACGAGCGTCGGCCAGGTCAGGCCCGGCACCGTCTCGACGCCCGCGAACAGCCGCGGGAAGCGCTCGATCTCCGACTTCATGTCGGCCTCGCCGCGCTCGACGATCATTTCGTAGGTGCCGCGGCTCGCGATCACGTGCTGCGCGCCTTCGTCGAAATACGCGGACGCGCCGAGCACGCGCACCGCGTGGTAATGCGACAGCACGACGTGCTTGATCGGCTTGTCGGTCACGCTGCGGATCTTCGCGATCAGGTCCTGCGCCATCGCGGGCGTCGCGGTCGTGTCGACGATCAGCACGCTGTCGTCGCCGATGATCACGCCCGAGTTCGGGTCGCCTTCGGCGGTGTATGCGTACGCGTTCTCGGACAGCTGCGTCCAGGTGACTTTCTTCTCTTCCAGATCGGCTTGGGAGGCGAATGCTTTGGCCATGTTGCGTTCCGTGGCTGCGAGCCATGTGTTGAGGGGAATGAGCGGATCATCTTCCCGCGCCGATTATTTGTCAATGACAAAGTCGCTTGCTATTGTCTAATACGGGTAAACCTGCGGGCTGGCGCGTCAAATGGCATCGGATACCATGCGGGGTTTCGTCAACGGAAGAATCATCGCGTGCAGAACCACGAAGTCAGCGCAGACGACGCGCCGCCCAAGGCGCAGCGCGGGATCCAGAGCGTCGAGGTCGGCGGCCGGCTGCTCGACGCGCTAGCGCGCCGCCGCAAGCCGCTCGGGCTGTCGGAGCTGGCGGCCGCGGCCGACCTGTCGACCGCGCAGGCGCACACCTATCTCGTCAGCCTGACGCGGCTCGCGCTCGTGAAGCGCGACGCGCTCACCGGCAACTACGAGCCGGGGCCGCTGTCGCTGCGGCTCGGGCTGATGTCGATCGAGCGCCAGCCGGCCTATCGCGCGGCGCTGCCGCACGCGGCGCGGCTCGCGGAAGCGGTCGGCCTGAGCGTCGCGCTGTCGGTGCCGGGCGCGCTCGGACCCACGATCGTGCGCATCGAGCACGGCGGCTATCCGCTGCACGTGAACCTGCACGTCGGATCCGTCATGTCGCTCGACACGACGGCGACCGGCCGGGTGTTCCGCGCGTTCGGCGACCCCGCCCAGCTCGACGCGATGGCGGCCAGCCAGGCCGGCGCCGGCGCCACGCTCGCCGGCGCGGAAGGCGACCAGCCCCCGTCCGACGCCCGCGCGTGGCAGGCCGAACTCGACGCGATCCGCGCGCGCGGGATCGAGCGCGGCGTGGATCGGCCGAGCCCCGGCGTCAGCGCGATGTGCGTGCCGGTGCTGGACGCGGACGGCCGCCTGCAACTCGCGTTGACGGTGATCGGTTCGAGCGGCTCGATCGACGTCGGCTGGGACGGCCCGATCGCGACGGCGCTGCGCGATGCGGCGCGGCAAGCCACCGCGGCGCTCGACGCGGGACGCGACGCACCGCCGGTCACGCCGGGCATGCCGCCGGCCACGCAGCGCATGCCGCCCGCGCTCGCCGACGACACGAAGGCGCAGCGCGGCATCAACGCGCTCGACAGCACGGGCGAACTGCTGCTCGCGCTCGTCTCGGCGGGCCGTGCGCTGCCGTTGCGCGATCTCGCGGCAGCCGCCGGCATGCCGGCCGCGAAGGCGTTTCCGCATCTGGTGAGCCTGCAGAAGATCGGCCTGCTGAGCCGCGACGACGCGGGCTGCTTCGGCGGCGGGCCGCTCGCGCAGGCGCTCGGCCTGATCGCGATGCAGCGCGTGTCGCCGACGCGCGATGCGGAAGCCGAAATCGTCGCGCTGGCGGCCGCGACCGACCTGAGCGTGGCCGCGGCGACGCTCGGGCCGCTCGGGCCGACCGTGATCCGTCTCGAGGAATCGGCGCGGCCGCAGCACGTGAGCCTTCAGGTCGGCACGGTGATGTCGCTCGTGAATACGGCGATCGGGCGGATTTTCGCGGCCGGCATGTCCGACGACGTGCTGGCCGGCCTGCTGGCCGACGAGCCGGTGCGCCTCGCAGGCCGCGCGACGCAGGTCGACGACGCATTCCGCGCGCGGCTCGCGACGATCCGCGCGGACGAACTCGATTTCGCCTTCGATGCGCCGGTGCCGGGCATCGGGACGATCGCCGCGCCCGTGTTCGATCACACCGGCAGCATCCGGCTCGTGATTGCGATCATCGGCTCGTCGCGCGGCTTCCCGCGCGGGCCGCACAGCGAACTCGCGCATACGCTGCTCGCCGCGGCGCGCCGCCTGTCGTGGCGCTTCGGGTGGATCGGCGGGTAATCGCCGCCGCGCTGCCGCGCCCGTTCTCGTCGCCCCGCTTTCCGTTTTCGCCCGTCAATGCGAGGCCGCGCTCGCCGCGGTCTCGGCACGCCTGTCCGCCACGCAGAAGGTGGTACAGCTCATGTTGCGCGGCAGCAACATAAATTGTCAGTAATTCTCATATAACGAAATCGCATTTCACAAGACGGTGACGTTTCTTTATGATTAGGGTTATCCCTAACTCGCCACCTACATGGGGCTTCGTCATGCAAACGTCTAATGTCTCCGATCGTTCCACCCAATCCGCTGGCTGGCTCGCACGTGTCGGCGAGCTGCTTGCAGAAGCATGGGCACTGCACCTCGAGAACTGCGCAGTCATCGCTGAAGCGCACGCACGCCTGCCGCGCTAAGCGCGGCGACCGGCCGCCAGCCGGCCGCACGCCATCTCCATCCGCCTGATGCGCCTTGCGGGGACGCGTGCCGAACGGCCGCCGCGTCCGGCACGGGGCGCCGGACGGAAGGCGCAAAAAGGGCGAATGCCCTCGATGGCATGGTGCTCACGCGCTGTGAGCACGGTCGTAGCGATGTCGATACGCGGATGCCGGTGCCGACGAACTTGTCGACACGGTGTTGATCGCAGCTTCCCGGAATGTCCGGCCGCTGCGTAGCCGATGCATGCCCGCTGCGCACCATGCGCCGGGCCTGGCCGTCACGGAAGATTCATCCGTTTTCCCGCCGCGCGGGCATGGCCTGCCGGTATCCGGCTCCGGGCCGCGCGCAACGGGCGCGACAGCCCGATTCCCGCCCTTCTCCAGCACCGCCGCGAACCGCGTCGTCACGACGCCGCGCGACGCGTCGCCCCCGTCTTCACACCTGAATCGACGGCACATCTTTCATGCACCGCAGCGCGAACATCGAGCGGCTGTGGCGAATGCTCGAAATCCTGTACAGCTTCTCGCGCAGGAAGCGTTCGTAGCCGGCCGTGCCGTCCACCGCGACCTTGATCCAGTAGTCGTATTCGCCCGATACGAGGTAGGCCTCGAGCACTTCGGGCAGTGCCGCGAGTTCGGCGCCGAAACGCGCGAGCGCATCGTCCTCGTGGCGATCGAGCGTGACTTCGAGGATCACGATGTCCGCGTAGCCGAGCATGCGCTGGTTGACCAGCGCGACGTAGCCGTCGATGTAACCGTCGAGTTCGAGCTGCCGCGTGCGGTTCCAGCAGGCGGTGGTCGACATGCCGATCTGTTCGGCCAGTTCGGCGTTCGACAGGCGCGCATTTTTTTGCAGTGCACCGAGGATCTTGCGGTCCTGGTTGTCGAGGGTTTTCGGCGTGCGTTCGCGGGTAGCCATGACAGGAAGAATCTTCTACTGAAAATCCGCATTCTATCTGAACAGGCTTCCGGTTTCGGGTGCGTTTTGCTGGAAAACAGGAAGCCTTTTAACCGGCCCGCTTGATACATTTTCTCCATGCCTGGTGTCCGGCACGCTCCCCGCGACGACCCCTTCGCACCGGGACGCCTGGCCGCAATCACGAGTTGCGGCGCAGGACACGCAGGCATGCAACGTCCCGCCCCCCGCGCGCCTACCCGGTCGCACGGGCCGGCGCCTGATCCTCCGTTTCCGCACTCCCGTCATGTCGTTCAGGCTTTATCTGTCGTTCCTCGCTGCGTCCGCCGTCCTCATCTACGCCCCCGGCCCCGTCAACCTCCTCACGATGAACCAGGCATTGCGCGCCGGCTGGCGCCGCGCGCTGCCGTGCGTCTGGGGCGGCACGCTCGCCGTGCTGCTGCAGCTCGCGCTGACCGCGCTGTGCCTGAATTCGCTGGTTCACCTCGACGAGCACGCGCTGACCGTGCTGCGCTGGGCCGGCGCCGCCTACCTCGTATGGCTCGGCTGCAAGCAATGGCTCGGCCGGGCGCAGGTCACCGCGCCCGCCGCGTCGACGGACGCCGGCAACACGGCATCCGACGACACCGCCACCGGACGCGCGCTGTTCTGGCGCGGCGTCGCCACCTCCGGCCTGAACCCGAAGACGCTGCTGTTCTTTCCGTCGTTCTTTCCGCAGTTCATCGTCCCGGATCCCGACTGGAGCCTGAACGCGCAATTCCTGCTGCTCGCGGCGAGCTTCGCGCTGCTGTTCGCCGGCGGCGTCGCGTCGATGGCGCTGTTCTCGCACCGGCTGAGCCGTGCGCTGCAGCGGCCGGCGCGGATGCGCGCGATGAATCGCGTGACGGGCGGGCTGCTGGTCGGGATGGGCGCGATCATGGTCGGATGGAATTGAGCGGCCGCCTGCGCGCGTGACGTGGCGCGCTGCGGCGCGCGCCACCCCACGCCGGCCGACGCGCGGCCGGTACGACCAGTACAATCGCGCGATGCCCGAACTGCTCACTTACGGCGGCCTGTTCGCCGTGTCGATGGTCGCCGCGACCCTGTTGCCGCTCCAGTCCGAAGCCGTGCTTGCCGGCCTGCTGATCGCCGGACGCGAACCCGTGTGGGCGCTGGTGCTGGTGGCGAGCGTCGGCAACGTCGCGGGCGCGGCGATCAACTGGGCGCTCGGCCGCGGCATCGAGCACTTCCGCGACCGCCGCTGGTTTCCGGTGAAGCCGGCCGCGCTCGCGCGCGCCGAGGGCTGGTATCGGCGCTATGGCCGCTGGTCGCTGCTGCTGAGCTGGGCGCCGGTGATCGGCGACCCGCTGACGATGATCGCCGGCGTGCTGCGCGAGCCGCTGCCGACCTTCGTCGCGATCGTGACGATCGCGAAGGTCGGGCGGTATCTGGCGATCGCGTGGCTCGTCGTGCCTTGATGCATTGATGCATTGACGCATTGGCGCATTGACGCATTCACGCATCAAGGCGTCCGCCCGCACGACGCCCCGTCGCCGTTACTTCTTGTCTCCCGCCAGGTCGATCGCCTTGTCCGATCCGACCGCGTTGCGCAGCTGGAATTTCTGGATCTTGCCGGTCGACGTCTTCGGCAGCTCGCCGAAGCGCACGACCTTCGGCACCTTGAATCCCGCGAGCAACTGCCGGCAGTGGGCGACGATCTCCGCCTCGGTCGCGCTCGCGCCTTCGCGCAGCTCGACGAACGCGCACGGCACCTCGCCCCACTTCGGGTCGGGCATCGCGACGACCGCCGCGACCGCGACGGCCGGATGCCGGTACAGCGCATCCTCGACCTCGATGCTCGAGATGTTCTCGCCGCCCGAAATGATGATGTCCTTGCGGCGATCCTTGATGCGGATGTAGCCGTCCGGCGTCAGCACGCCGAGATCGCCCGTATGGAACCAGCCGCCGTGGAACGCTTCCTCCGTCGCGTGCGGGTTCTTCAGGTAGCCCTTCATGCAGATGTTGCCGCGGAACATGATCTCGCCGAGCGTCTCGCCGTCGGCCGGCACCGGCGTCATCGTGTCCGGATCGAGCACCGTCGCGCCCGCTTCCAGGTGATAGCGCACGCCCTGCCGCGCATTGAGCCGCGCGCGCTCGTCGTCGGGCAGCTCGTCCCAGTGCGCCTGCTTCGCGCAGACGGTCGCCGGGCCATAGACCTCGGTCAATCCGTACACGTGCAGCAGGTCGAAGCCGATCTCCTTCATCTTCGCGATCACGGCCGGCGCGGGCGCGGCACCGGCGACCATCGCGTGCACCGTGTGATCGATGCCGGCGCGCAACTCGGCCGGCGCATTCGCGATCGCGCTCTGTACGATCGGCGCGCCGCAGTAATGCGTGATGCGCTCGCGGCGGATCAGGTCGAACACCGTCTTCGCGTCGAACCTGCGCAGGCACACGTTCACGCCCGCGCGCGCCGCGACGGCCCACGGGAAGCACCAGCCGTTGCAGTGGAACATCGGCAGCGTCCACAGATACACCGCGTGCTTCGGCATGTCCCATTCGAGGAGGTTGCTGATCGCCGCGAGATACGCGCCGCGATGGTGATACACGACGCCCTTCGGGTCGCCCGTCGTGCCGGACGTGTAGTTCAGCGCGATCGCCTCCCACTCGTCGGCGGGCGGCGTCCATGCGTAGTCGGGGTCGCCGCCCGCGACGAACGCCTCGTAGTCGGTCGCGCCCGCGAAGCGCGCGGGGTCGGCCGGCATCGCATCGGCGACGCTAACGATCTTCAGGCCCGGCACTTCGAGCGCCGCGCGATGCGCGAGCTCCGCGTATTCGGTGTCGACGATCAGCACCTTCGCCTCGCCGTGACGCAGCATGAACAGCACCGATGAAATGTCGAGCCGCGTGTTGATCGTGTTGAGCACGGCGCCGGCCATCGGCACGCCGAAGTGCGCCTCGACCATCGCCGGGATGTTCGGCAGCAGCGCGGCCACCGTCTCGCCGCGCGCGACGCCGGCCCGCGCGAGCGCGCTCGCGAGCTGCTTCGCCCGCGTGTAGGTCTCGCCCCACGTGCGCCGCACGTCGCCGTGCACGATCGCGAGGCGCGCGCCGTAGACTTCGGCCGCACGGACCAGAAAGTCGATCGGCGTGAGCGGCACGTAGTTGGCATCGCGGCGGCCGAGTCCGGCCTCGAACATCTGCGTCATGATCCTGTCTCCCGTTTTCTGTCGACCGGCGCGTGCGTCGGCCTCGTATCCGGCAAGTGTGCATGCACCCCGACCGGTCTTGATGTGGTTCAATTGCCGCTAGCCTAACGGGCGCTATTGTGAGCCGTCTGTCATCGAAACGACAGAGTGCCCCATGAGCGCTGCGCGTTATCCCTATCCTCGCAAACCCGCAACCATGCACGACCACCTCGTTGCGCCGCCCGACGCGGCCGCCGCCGCTGTTAGCCCGCCGACCGACACGCCGCTCGAACCGGGCCCGTTGCCCGCCCTGTCCGTGCTGTTCGGCCAGTGCGCGTGGTTCCGCGCGCTGGCGCCGGAACACCAGGCGCTCGTGCTCGCGCAGTCGCGCGCCGAGCAGCACGAGGCCGGCGACGTGATCGCGCAGCGGCTCGCGCCGTCCGAATACTGGATCGGCGTGCATCGCGGGTTGCTGAAGCTCGCGATCTTCAACGCGTCGGGGCGCGGCTGCACGTTTTCCGGCGTGCCGTCGGGCGGCTGGTTCGGCGAAGGCAGCGTGATCAAGCGCGAGCTGCGCAAGTACGAAGTCGTCGCCGTCCAGCGCTCGATCGTGCTGTTCGTCCCGGTCGACACGTTCCATGCGCTGCTCGACACGAGCCTGCCGTTCACGCGCTTCGTGATCCACCAGTTGAACAACCGGATGGGCGAGTTCATCGCGTCGATCCAGAACAGCCGGCTGCTCGATGTCGACGCGCGCGTCGCACAGGCGCTCGCGCAGCTGTTCAACCCCGCGCTGTATCCGGACACCGGCCCGTCGCTCGCGATCTCGCAGGAGGAACTGGGAATGCTCGTCGGCGTGTCGCGGCAGCGGATCAACCAGGCGTTGCAGCAACTCGAGAAACTCGGCGTGCTGCGGCTCGCGTACAACCAGATCGAAGTCGTCGACCTGGCCGCGCTCGCGCGGGTCGGGATGGAACAGATCTGAGCGACGCCCGATGAACGGAAGCGTCGCTGCTGCGGCATGCGCGTGCGGTGCGGCGGCCTTTTTCGGGCATCGGCGTCCGCGCGCGTTTTCATCCGATCAATCGACCTGAAGTCGCCTCGGTCGCCGCGCGCCGAAACCTGACAAATCCGCCAGTTTCGTGTCAGTGACTCGTTCAGCCCCGACGCCTATCATTCGGGTTCCCCTCACCGCCGCCTGATCACCGCCTGTCCCGCCGCCTCCATGTGGATTGTCAATCTCGCGCTCAGGCGCCCCTACACGTTCATCGTGATGGCCATCATGATCGTGCTGGCCACCCCGCTTGCGCTGATGCGCACGCCTGTCGACGTCCTGCCGGCGGTCAACATTCCCGTCATCAGCGTGATCTGGAATTACACCGGCTTCTCCGCGAAGGAGATGACCAACCGCATCACGGCCGTCCATGAACGGATCCTGACGACGACCGTCAACAACATCCAGCACATCGAGTCGACGTCGCTGCCGGGCATCGCGGTCGTGAAGGTGTTCCTGCAGCCCGGCGCGAACGTGCAGACCGCGATCGCGCAGACGGTCTCGTCCGCGCAGGCGATCGTGCGGCAGATGCCGCAGGGCGCGACGCCGCCGCTCGTGATCACCTATTCGGCGTCGAGCATCCCGGTGATCCAGCTCGGGCTGTCGAGCAAGACGCTCAGCGAACAGTCGCTCGCCGACATCGCGCTCAACTTCCTGCGGCCGCAACTGATCACGATCCCGGGCGCGCAGATCCCGTTTCCGTACGGCGGCCGCACGCGCGTGGTCGCGATCGACCTCGATCCGCAGGCGCTGCTCGCGAAGGGCCTCACGCCCGCCGACATCGTCAACGCGGTCAACACGCAGAACCTCGTGCTGCCGACCGGCACCGCGAAGATGGGCCAGACCGAATACCGGATCGACACGAACGCGTCGGCCGACACGGTCGCGGACATCAACGGCCTGCCGGTCCAGACCGTCAACGGCGCGACGACCTACCTGCGCGAGGTCGCGTCGGTGCGCGACGGCTTCGCGCCGCAAACCAACGTCGTGCGGCAGAACGGCCAGCGCGGCGTGCTGATGTCGATCCTGAAGACCGGCGACGCGTCGACGCTGAAGGTCGTGTCGGACCTGAAGGCACTGCTGCCGAAGGTGATCCCGACGCTGCCCGAAGGACTCACGATCACGCCGCTGTTCGACCAGTCGGTGTTCGTCAACGCCGCCGTGCAGGGCGTGATCCACGAGGCGCTGATCGCCGCCGTGCTGACCGCGATGATGATCCTGCTGTTCCTCGGCAACTGGCGCAGCACGCTGATCATCGCGATCTCGATTCCGCTGTCGATCTTCACGTCGCTGATCGCACTCTCCGCGCTCGGCGAGACGATCAACATCATGACGCTCGGCGGCCTCGCGCTCGCGGTCGGGATCCTGGTCGACGACGCGACCGTCACGATCGAGAACATCGAGCGGCACCTGCATCTCGGTACGAATCTGCACGACGCGATCCTCGAAGGCGCGGGCGAGATCGCGGTGCCCGCGTTCGTGTCGACGCTGTGCATCTGCATCGTGTTCGTGCCGATGTTCTTCCTGACGGGCGTCGCGCGCTTCCTGTTCGTGCCGCTCGCCGAAGCCGTGGTGTTCGCGATGCTCGCGTCGTACGTGCTGTCGCGCACGCTCGTGCCGACGCTGGCGATGCTGCTGTTCCGCCCGCAGCAGGCCACGAGCGGCCCCGATCATGCGACGTCGCGGTTCGCGCGCCTCCATCACGCGTTCAACGCCGCGTTCGAGCGGCTGCGCGCGTGGTACATCGTGCTGCTCAGCATGCTGCTGGTGCGCCGCCGCTTCTACGCGACGTGCTTCCTCGGCTTCTGCGTGCTGTCGACCGGCCTCGTGTTCGTGCTCGGCCGCGACTTCTTCCCGAACGCCGATTCCGGCAACCTGCGGCTGCACATGCGCGCGCCGACCGGCTACCGGATCGAGGAGACCGCGCGCCTTGCCGACCAGGTCGAGCGCGTGATCCGCGAAACCGTGCCGGCGGACGAGCTCGGCGCGATCGTCGACAACCTCGGGCTGCCGGTGAGCGGCATCAACCTGTCGTACAGCAACAGCGGCACGATCGGCACGCTCGACGGCGAACTGATGATCGCGTTGAAGCCGGGGCACCGCGCGACCGCGCACTACGTGCAGACGCTGCGCACGCTGCTGCCGCAGCGCTTCCCGGGCGTCGAATTCTTCTTCCAGCCGTCGGACATCATCACGCAGATCCTCAACTTCGGTCAGCCGGCCGCGATCGACGTGCAGGTGCTCGGCAACGATCTCGCGAGTAACATGGCTATCGCGAGCAGCCTGATGAAGAAGATCAGGCAAATCCCCGGCACCGTCGACGTGCACGTACTGCAGCGCAACGACGAACCGACCCTGGTGGCCGACATGGACCGTACGCGCATGCAGCAGCTCAGCCTCTCCGCGCAGAACGTCGCGCAGAACATGCTGATCTCGCTGTCCGGCAGTTCCCAGACGACCCCGTCGTTCTGGATCAATCCGCGCTCGGGCGTCCAGTACCCGCTGCAGATCCAGACCCCGCAATACGACATCGCGTCGATCGACGACCTGCTCGGCACGCCGATTTCCGCGAGCGGGCGTACCGGCATGCCGCTGCAATTGCTCGGCAACCTCGTGCAGATCCATCCCGTCGCGAACCCGGCGGTCATCACGCACTACAACATCCGCCCGGCGATCGACCTGTACGTGAGCGTCGAGGGCCGCGACCTCGGCTCGGTCGCGGGCGCGATCGACCGCATCGTGTCCGACGCGCGCGCGACGCTGCCGCGCGGCACCGACCTGACGGTGCGCGGCCAGGTCGAGACGATGCGCACGTCGTACCTCGGCCTCGGCGCGGGCGTCGCGATGGCGATCGTGCTCGTCTACCTGCTGATCGTCGTGAATTTCCAGTCGTGGCTCGATCCGCTGATCATCATCAGCGCGATGCCGGCCGCGCTCGCCGGCATCGCGTGGATGCTGTTCATCACCGGCACGCACCTGAGCGTGCCCGCGCTGACGGGCGCGATCATGACGGTGGGCGTCGCGACCGCCAACAGCATCCTGGTCGTGTCGTTCGCGCGCCAGCGCCTCGCGGCCGGCGCGCCGCCGCTCACGGCCGCGCTGGAGGCCGGCGCGACGCGAATCCGCCCGGTGCTGATGACGGCGCTCGCGATGATCATCGGGATGGTGCCGATGGCGCTCGGTCTCGGCGAAGGCGCCGAGCAGAACGCGCCGCTCGGCCGCGCGGTGATCGGCGGCCTGCTGTTCGCCACCGTTTCGACGCTGCTGTTCGTGCCGCTCGTGTTCGGCGGCGTGCATGCGCGGCTGGCCCGCCGGCGCGCGCGCCCGGCCGGACACTGAATTTCTAGCCTATCGACCCGGTCAATTCATGGAAGAGAAACATCACAGCTCCGTCGGCATCCAGGTGGACGAACACGGCATGCACCTGCCGACGCGCACGTCGGTGTCGCGGCGCGGGCGGGTCGTCCTGGTCGTGATCGGCGTGCTGCTGGCCGCAGGCGCCGCGCGCACGATCGTCGTCAATGTGCTGAACCGGAATCACCTCGACGCGGTGGCCGAGCAGAACACGCGCCAGTACGTGAACGTCGTGCATCCGGTCGATGCGGCCACCGGCGGCAAGCTGGCGCTGCCCGGCACGCTGCGCGGCTTCGTCGAAGCGCCGATCTACGCGCGTGCGAGCGGCTACGTGCTGCGCTGGCAGGCCGACATCGGCGCGCACGTGAAGCAGGGGCAGCTGCTCGCCGAACTCGACACGCCCGAGCTGAACCAGGAACTCGCGCAGGCCACCGCGCAGCGCCAGCAGGCGCAGGCCGCGCTCGCGCTCGCGAAGACGTCGTTCGACCGCGCGCAGCAGCTGCGCCAGCGCGATGCGGTGTCGCAGCAGGAACTCGACGACCGGCAAGGCGCGTTCAACCAGGGCACCGCGAACCTCGCGGCGGCCGATGCGAACATGCGCCGGCTCACCGAGCTGAAAGGCTTCCAGCGCATCGTCGCGCCGATCGACGGGATCGTCACGCAGCGCAACGTCGACGTCGGCGACCTCGTCAATTCCGGCAACGCGGGCCGCGCGCTGTTCACGGTCGTGCAGGCCGACCGGCTGCGCCTGTACGTGCAGGTGCCGCAGGCTTATGCGCAGCAGGTGAAGGTCGGCCAGCGCGTGAGCGTCGCGCAGGCAGAACTGCCCGGCCAGACCTTCGACGGCACCATCACGCGCACGTCCCAGGCGATCGACGTCGCGACGCGCTCGCTGCAGATCGAGATCACGCTGCCGAACCCGGACGGGCGGCTGCTGCCCGGCGCATACGTGCAGGCGACCCTGCCGATGACGCCGGTCGGCCGCCTGCAGATTCCGGCCAACACGCTGCTGTTCCGCGCCGAAGGGCCGACGGTCGCGACCGTCGACGCGAACGGCCAGGTGCGCCTGAAGGCGGTGACGGTCGCGCGCACGATCGGGCAGACGCTCGAAGTCGACGGCCCGCTGACGCCGAACGACCGCCTCGTCGCGAACCCGAGCGATGCGCTCGCGAACGGCGACACCGTGATCGTGCAGGCGCCGCCGGTCGTGAAGCCGGCCTCCGCGGCCGCGGGAGCGCAGTCATGAGCGCGCTGCGCGCCTGCCTGCCCCCCGCAGCGGTCGTGGCCGTCGTCGCGGTCGCGACGCTCGCCGGCTGTACGGTCGGCCCCGACTACCGGCGCCCCGCCGTCGAGACGCCCGCCGCGTGGCGGCTCGACCCGGCCGATGCATACTGGCACCCGGCCGCGCCGGCCCGTGCGCCGCTCGACCCGGCGTGGTGGACCGCGTTCGGCGACGCGCAGCTCGACGCGCTCGAAACCGACGCGCTGCGCAACAACCAGAACCTGAAGGCCGTCGCCGCGCGCTACGACCAGGCGAAGGCGACGCTCGCATCGGTCGCGTCCGCGCAGTATCCGGCCGTCGGCCTGAACGCGAGCGGCCAGCGCTTCAAGATCTCCGCCGACCGGCCGCAGACCAACTACGCGACGAAGAGCATGTCGACCGTGCAGAACGACATCCAGGTCGCCGCGAGCGTCAGCTACGAACTCGACCTGTTCGGCCGCGTGCGGCGCAGCGTCGAATCCGCGCAGGCCAGCTCCGAGCAGGCGCGCGACGATTTCGCGAACGCGCGCTTGGTGCTGAGCGCCGATCTCGCATCGAGCTACTTCGCGCTGCGCGAGCTCGACACCGAGATCGACGTCGTCAGGCGTTCGATCGACCTGCAGCAAAAGGCGCTCGACTACGTGAGCGCGCGCCACGACCTCGGCGCGGTGTCCGGCCTCGACCTGCTGCAGCAACGCGCGCAGCTCGACGCGACGCGCACGCAGGCGCAGTTGCTGATCCAGCAGCGCGCCCAGGTCGAGACGGCGATCGCGACGCTGGTCGGCACGCCGGCCCCCGCGTTTTCGCTGCCGCCGCGCGTGGCGCCGATCAACGCGCCCGCGCTGCCGACCGGGATGCCGAGCGACCTGCTGCAGCGCCGGCCCGACGTCGCATCGGCCGAGCGCGCGATGGCCGCGGCGAACGCGCAGATCGGCGTCGCGCGCGCCGCGTATTTCCCGCGCATCGCGCTGTCGCCGGACCTCGGCTGGGACGCGACGCGCTTCTCCGGCCTGTTCACCGTGCCGGCGCTGCTGTGGTCGATCGGCGCGTCGGTCAGCCAGCCGCTGTTCGAAGGCGGCAAGCTGAAGGCCGGCGTCGATTTCGCGCAGGCCGGCTACGTCGCCGCGCAGGCCAATTACCGGCAGACCGTGCTCACCGCGTTCCAGGAGGTGCAGAATGCGGTCACGGGCCTGTCGGTGCTGGCCGAAGCCGCGCAGCAGGCGTCGGCGGCCGTCGACGACGCGCGCAAGCTCGTGTCGCTCGCGCAGGACCGCTATGCGGGCGGCCTGACGCCGTTCATCGACGTGCTGACGGCCCAGCAGCAGTTGCTGACGAGCGAGCGCCAGGCCGTGCAGATCCAGGGCCAGCGCGCGGCGCTCGTCGTGTTTCTTGCGAAGGCGCTCGGCGGCGGCTGGGACGGCGCCGCGACGGGCGGCGCCGCGCCGACCGACGTCGCGGCGGCCGGCCCGCAACCCGCCACGAGCGTCACTCCCTAACCCGGTTACGCGGACCCGCCCATGAAAGTCCTGATCGTCGAAGACGAACCGAAAGTCGTCGAATACCTGAAGAGCGGCCTGAGCGAGGAAGGCTGGGTCGTCGACACCGCGCTGGACGGCGAGGACGGCGCGTGGAAGGCCGTCGAATTCGACTACGACGTGGTCGTGCTCGACGTGATGCTGCCGAAGCTCGACGGCTTCGGCGTGCTGCGCGCGTTGCGCGCGCAGAAGCAGACGCCCGTGATCATGCTGACCGCGCGCGACCGCGTCGACGATCGCGTGCGGGGCTTGCGCGGCGGCGCCGACGACTACCTGACCAAGCCCTTCTCGTTCCTCGAGCTGATCGAGCGGCTGCGCGCGCTGACGCGCCGCGCGCGCGTGCAGGAATCGACGCTGATCTCGATCGGCGACCTGCGCGTCGACCTGATCGGCCGGCGCGCGACCCGCGACGGCACGCGCCTCGACCTGACCGCGCAGGAATTCCAGCTGCTCGGCGTGCTCGCGCGGCGCAGCGGCGAGGTGCTGTCGAAAACGACGATCGCCGAACTCGTGTGGGACGTGAACTTCGACAGCAACGCGAACGTCGTCGAGACGGCGATCAAGCGCCTGCGCGCGAAACTCGACGGCCCGTTCGCGGAGAAGCTGCTGCATACGATCCGCGGCATGGGCTACGTGCTCGAGGCGCGCGAGGACGGCGACGCGGAGCGGCACGCATGAAACGCTCGATCACCCTGCGCCTGTCGGCGATGTTCGGCATCGTGTCGCTGCTCGTGTTCACGCTGGTCGGCTGCGGGCTGTTCGTGATGATGGAGCGCCAGCTGCTCGCCGAACTGCGTGCGACGATCGACACGCGCGCGAAGGTCGCGCAGATGATCGTGTCGCACGCGACCACGGCCGCGCGCGGCCGCCTGATGCAGGAAAAGCTCGCCGACCTCGAACCGCCCGACGGGTCGACGCGCTACCAGGTCGACAGCCCCGACGCCGACTTCCGCTTCGGCCGTCCGGTCGACGGCGTGCCCGTCGGCGAACCGTTCGGCGCGTTCCAGCAGTACGCGCTCAACCACAGCAGCTACGACGTGATGACGAAGACCGTCCCGATCGCAGGCAGCGGCGAGCGCCCCGACCTGAAGCTGATCGTCGCGTCGTCGTGCGAGCGCACGCAGCGCATGCTGCGTCGTTTCGCGTGGACGCTCGCCGCGCTGATCGCGATCGCCACCGTCATCACGCTGCTGCTGAGCCGCGCGGTCGCGCGCTTCGGGCTCGCGCCGCTCGAACGGATGTCGCAGGACGCCGCGGCCATCGGCGCCACCGACCGCCGCCAGCGGCTGCACACCGACGCGCTGCCCACCGAGCTGCGCGATCTCGCCGCGTCGTTCAACGGCGCGCTCGAACGCATCCAGCAGACCTACGCGCGGCTCGAGGCGTTCAATGCGGACGTCGCGCACGAGCTGCGCACGCCGATCAGCATCCTGATCGGACAGACCCAGGTCGCGCTGACGAGCCGCGACCGCTCGGTCGACCGGATGCGCCAGACGCTGCAGTCGAACCTCGAGGAATTCGAACGGTTGCGCGTGATCATCAACGACATGCTGTTCCTGTCGCGCAGCGATCGCGGCGAACGCGCGACCGACCTGAAGCACGTGTCGCTCGCCGACGAAGTGCGCCGCATGCTCGACTTCCTCGAGATTCCGCTCGACGAAGCGCAGTTGCGCGCCGAACTGCACGGCGATGCGCGCGCGGCCGTCGACCCGTCGCTGTTCCGCCGCGCGATGACCAACCTCCTGATCAACGCGATCCAGCATTCGGCGCCCGGCGCGACGCTGAACGTGACGATCACGCCGCGCGACACGCTCGTCGACGTGTCGGTCGCCAACCCCGGCGAGCCGATCGACCCGGCGCAGCGCGCGCACGTGTTCGAGCGCTTCTACCGGCTCGAGGAAGCGCGCGCGAACAGCAAGGAGAATCACGGGCTCGGGCTGTCGATCGTCAAGGCCGTCGCGGAGATGCACGGCGGCAGCGTGTTCGTCGCATGCGCGGGCGGCGTCAACACGTTCGGCTTCTCGGTGTCGACGCAACCGGGAAGCAGCGGCCCGCTGCGCGCGGCCGACGCCGGCAACCCGCACGCGCTGCGGCCCGCGCACGCGCCGCGTGCGATGCATTGACGGCGGCCGCGCCTGTCGATATCCCGCCGCTTCCGATCGCCGCTTGCCCGCCACGGACGCGCCCCGGGACGCGTCACGCGCGTGGCTTGCTGCCCTGCTCGCGCCACGCCCGCGGCGACATCGCGAACCGCTCGCGAAACACGCGACTGAAATGCGACATGTCGTTGAATCCCCAGCGCAACGCGATGTCGGACACGCGCAGCACCGCGCATTGCGGATTCACGAGATCCTGCGCGCACCGTTCGAGCCGCAGGTTCCATACGTAACGCATCAGCGACGTGTTCTCGGCCTCGAACAGCTTGTTGATGTACCGCGACGAAATCCCGATCGACCGCTCGATCATCAGCGGGTTCAGCTCCGGGTCGTGCAGGTGCTCGAGCAGATGCCGCTTCACACGCGTCAGCGTCAACGCCTTCATCCTCGACTGCGCGAGGTCGTTGCGCTGCATGCCCCCGAGCGTCATCGCGATCAGCGAGATCGCGGTATCCGACAACTGCCGCATCTCGTCCTCGGTCACGCTACCGATCTGCGACGACATCTGCTCGAGAAATGCGCGCATGACGCTGCCGACGCCCTCGCCGGTTTGCGTCGGGCTGGCCGTGCGGTGTTCCATCCCGACGACGAGCTGGTTCAGCGTCGTGCGGGGAATGCTGACGACGATCTCGCGCCACGACTGGCCGAACTGCAGGTGGTGCGGCCGTGTCGCGTCGTAGATCGCGAAATCCCCGGGGTGCAGCGTGACGATCTTGCCGTCCTGCTCGACCGATTGGCTGCCCTCGAGCATCAACACGCCGAAATACTTGTCCTCATACTCGCTGCGCGCCTGCCGATACCGCCGGATCACGGCCTGCTCGCTCGCGTGGATTTCCGAGATTCGCATCTTTTCGCATTTGCGCTGCCGCACCTGGCCGAAGAAATCGTCTTTCTGCACGGCCGCGATCTGCACGTCCGCGAACAGGCGCAGAATCGTCTCGCGCCAGAATTCGATACGCTGGCTGAGCGAGCCTTCGGTCGCCACCTCGATGGCCGAATTCGTCCGCTCATCCGGCGGGCTGTCGGACGCCGGGCCGGGCGCGTCGCCGCTTGCGGCGCGCGCGATAGGACGCATCGTCATGGTCGTGCCCCACATGGGTTAGCAAACACGCAGCCGGTAGCGTGCCCGTTCAAAAGCGCATTGTCCAATCGATCGCCGTGTACGCCGCGTTTCCGGTCGGACCGGCACGCGGCGCGGCGGCGATGCGCTACCGCTCAGGACTTCTCATGCGAATGTCGTCTGCCGCCAGTCGGAAGACTGTTCATACGCATAGGCGCAGCGGTAAAGCGTCGCCTCGTCGAAGCGGCGCCCGACCAGTTGCAGCCCGATCGGCAGATCGTCGGCCACCCCGCACGGCAGCGACATGGCCGGATGCCCGGACACGTCGAACGGCGCGGTATTCGCGAGCATCTCGAACGCCCGCGTCAGCGACTCGGACATCGCACAACCGGGCTCCGGCAGTTTCGACGCGCGCATCGGTACGGTCGGCATCACCAATACGTCGTACGACTGCAGCGCCGCGTCGTAAGCCGATCGCAAGCGCCGCGCGAGGTTCTGGCACTTCGCGTAGTAGCGCCCGCGATACCGGCTCGTGAAGTATTCGCCGAGCAGCATCGTCACCTTCACGGTATCCGGCAACTCGTCGGCGCGCTCGCGCCAGCCCGCGTGATGATCGATCATGCCGGTCACGTACAGGCCGCCCCAGTTGAAACCGTGGCTGTTGCCCTTCATCATCTGCTGCGTCGCCCCCTCGGCCGCGATCGGCAGCCAGATCGCGGTGCCGGCCGCATGCAACGGCACCGACACCTCTTCGACGCTCGCGCCCAGCTTGCGCAACCGGTGCGCGGCGACCAGCACGGCCTCGTCGACCACTTTCTCCGAATTCGCGAGCCCGAACGCCTCGCGCAGAATGCCGATCCGCAGGCCTGCGATGCCGTCGCGGATCCCTCCGAGATAGTCGCTGCGCGGCGGCAACGACCGCTGGCGCGGATCGAGCCCGTCGTCGCCCGCGATGACATCGAGCAGCAGCGCGTTGTCGAGCACGGTGCTCGTCATCGGCCCCAGATGATCGACGGTCGCCTCGATCGGCATCGCGCCGGTGTAGGGCACGAGCCCGTGCGTCGGCTTCATCCCGTAGATGCCGCAATAGGCGGACGGGATCCTGACCGAGCCGCCCTGGTCGCCGCCGAGCGCCATGTCGACCTCGCCGCTCGCGACCAGCGCGCCGCTGCCGGACGACGAGCCGCCGGACGAGTGCCCGGCCTTGCGCGGATTGTGCACCGGCCCCGACGCGCTCGTGTGCGAGCCGCCGGAAAAACAGTAGTACTCGCAGGTCGCCTTGCCGGCGATCGTGCCGCCGGCGTCGAGCACGCGCGTGACGACGGTCGCATCGATATCGGGCACGTAGCCCTCGAACGTGCTCGCGCCATTGCGCATCGGCACGCCGGCGACGCAGATGTTGTCTTTCACGGCCACCGTCTTGCCGCGCAGCTTGCCGTCGGCGGCGCCGTGGATCGTGCTCTTGCGCGCCCACGCGCCGTAACGGTTCTCGTCGCCTTCCGGGCGGTAGCCGGGCGTGCGCGGATACGCGACGACGGGCAGATAGTCGGGCAGCGCGTCGATCGCGTCGTACGCGTCGAAGTTCGCCTGCAGCGCCTCGTCGTATTCGGCGAGTTGGCGGGAATCGACATGAAAGCCGAAACCGGCTGCAATGTCGGACAGTTGTTCGCGGGTCGGGCGTTTGATGGCCATCGACGTTCTCCAGTTCGGTAAGCGGCACCGCCGGCCCCCGGCGGTGCCGGCGGGATTCAGCGGGCGATGGCGACGGCGTCGCGCATCAGCCCGGTGCGCGGATGGCAGTTCACGTATTCGTAGACCTGATGCCTGGCGTCGAAGACGGAAACCTCGTGATACAGCCGCAGTTTCGACAGCCCGGTGACGACGCGGAAGAACGTGACGAAGATCCGCAGGTGCGTCGGATGGGATTCGGCCCAGCGCTCGAGGCGGTCGAGCGAGCGCCAGTGGCCGATGTTGTAGCTCTCGTCGAGCACGTTGCCGTCGAGATCGATCGAGCGCACGTAGCGATTGCTGTAGCAGCCGACGTCCGTGCCGTTGTCGCGCAGGAATTCCATTCCGCTGCGCAGCGTCGGCTCGATCTCCTCGAGATACAGTCGGCGCTCGTCGTGCTCGGCCGCACGCCAGTCCTGACCGGAGCGAATCAGCGCGATGTTGTCGTGGGCCAGTACGACCACGCGGCCGCCTCGGGCCGGATCGCCCTCGACGATGCGCAGCTCGCCGTCCGCGCGCATCCAGTCCGTCTGCGAGATCGGGAACCGGTCGCGCATCGATCCCCAGTAGCCGTGCTCCTCGATCTCGCCGCTGACGCCGTCCATGATCGCGCCGACGCCGGGGAAATCGCTCGTGAATGCGTACAGCGTCTCGAACTGCTCGGCGCGCGGCGCGACGATTTCCCGGAAGTAGCCGATCCCGTCAGCGAGGCGCGCGTCGGAGGCCCACCATTCGACGAGTGCCGGCGACGCGATCCAGCGCGCATACGCGGCCGGATCGCGCCAGTAGCCGACGGCAATCAGGTTCTCGTAGCCCTGGTCGTCGGTGTGTTGCGTCAGATCGAAGTTGTTCGGCCCGTCCTGCGCACCGAAATCGGCGACGATCCGGCGCAACGCGGCCAGCGCCGTGGCGCGCTTGTCGGCGCCGCGATACTGCACGCCGAAATAGCCCATCACGACCTGGCTCAGGTCTTCGGAGGCCCGGGCGACGTACATCGGGAACGGCGGCTGGTAATCGTCGGCGACGCGGCGCGACAGCGTCCGCGGGCAGATCAGGTGTTTGTCGATGGCGGATTCCATGCGTGACCTCTCTGGAAAGGGAATCGGATGTCGAGGTATCGACGTGGGGGACAAGGAGCGGCCTGCGCCGGGCGTATCCCGGCGCAGGCGGGTCGTCAGAAGATGTGCGCGTAACGCAGGCCGGCGAGCAGGCTGTTCTTCGGGCCGTTGCGCACGCTCAGGTCGGTGCCGAGCTGGATTTGCACCTGATCGGCCTTCGTCACGAATTTCGCCGCGGTGATCCGCATGCGCGTCGTGCGAAGCGCGTCGTTGTTGTCCGCGCCGCCGACGCTCGTTTCACCGCCCCAGAGCTGGGTGACGCCGATCCCGAGCGACGTGCCCGGATCGGGCATGTAACGCACCATCGCCTGTGCGCTGTAGCTCATCCGCTGATGCAGCGTCGTGCCGCTCGCGCCGTACGACGTGTTGTTGCCGTACCAGATCGCGTCGCCGACGAGATCGAGCGCCCACTGCGGCGAAAAGTGCTTGATGTAGGCCGCCTGGAAATCGAGCGACCAGCGATTGGCGCCGAGATTGAGACCGCGGTTCTGGTCGTAGCTCCCCGTCGGCGCGTAAACGTAGACCGTCGCGGCGACGACGTCCTTCGCGTCGTTCAGGCGGAATTTCAACGGCGCGGTCAGGATCACGTCGCCGACACCGTTCGTACTGCCAAGCGTGCCGGCGTTGCCGAAGCTGCTGACGTGACCGAACGGCAGCAACACCTGCGGATCGATCGTGAGCCTGTCGGTGAGCTGGAACACATGCAGCAGACGGGCGATGCCGACATTGGACTGCAGGTCGAAATCCGACGTCCGGTGGCCGTTCGCGTAGTACGCGTTCGTCGCCGAATAGTTGTAGTACAGCACGCCGATCGTCGCGCCGACCGGATACTGCTCGTAGTCGCCGGGATCGACCTCGACCGCGCCCGCGTAATGCGACGCGACGACCATCAGCGACAAGCCGATCCAGCGCGCGATTCGCTTCAGTTTCATTCTGTTGACGTTGTCCATCATGCTCCTCACCTGGATGCGCAGACACCGTCACGCTCGACGTACGACGAACGGGAACCGTTGCCGGACGATCAAATCGCGGAGTGCTGGCTGACTGTTGTTCCGCCGGTACTCGGGTGAGTGCCGGCGATTCGCGACATCGAACGGCCGTCGCTTGAGGGTGAGAATAGAAAGGCAAAATCCGCATTTCTGTTTTCCGGCGGAACAAGAAATTGGCTGTGGCGGACCTGTGCTGCCAGTGCCATTCGGCGGTCGCAAAACGTGCGCAGGCGGCCGGTATCGCGTGCCGGGCGCCCCGTCGATGCCGCGAATCGCCGTGCATCCGATGCGCGCCGGCCCCTGCCGCGCGGCGGGGCCGTCTCAGCATAGTTTCCGATCCGTGCCGGCAAAGAACCGCGCTTTTTCTCTTCTTACCCTGCTCGTCGAGCGTGGCCGACACCACGCCTTTGCACCCCGCCACGGCAGCCGCAACGCCACGGCGGCGGTCAACCCGAACCACCATAAGGAGCCCCACGATGAGCGCGACCCCTTCCGCGGAAACAGCCTCGACGCCCGGCGAACGTGCCTGGGCGCTGTTTCGCGTGATGAAAGAAAAGAACCTGATCCCCAACGGCTATATCGAAGGCCTGACCGAGCTGATGTCCACGACGTGGGATCCGGCCAACGGCGCGCGCATCGTCGCGCGTGCGTGGGTCGACCCGGCATTTCGCGAACTGCTGCTGAAGGACGGCACGGCCGCGTGTGCGCAGTTCGGCTACACCGGCCCGCAGGGCGAATACATCGTCGCGCTCGAAGACACGCCGACGCTGAAGAACGTGATCGTCTGCAGCCTGTGCTCATGCACGAACTGGCCGGTGCTCGGGCTCCCGCCCGAGTGGTACAAGGGCTTCGAATATCGTGCGCGGCTCGTCCGCGAAGGGCGCACGGTGCTGCGGGAGCTCGGCACCGACCTGCCCGACGACGTCGTCGTGAAGGTCTGGGATACGACCGCCGAAAGCCGCTATCTCGTGCTGCCCGTGCGGCCGGCAGGCAGCGAGCACATGACCGAGGAACAACTGCGCACGCTCGTCACGAAGGACGTGCTGATCGGCGTTGCGCTGCCGCGCGCGCACTGACGCGCCCCCCGTTTCGCTCTCGACCTTCATCTCGGAGATCACCTCATATGGACGGCTTTCACGACCTCGGCGGATTCCAGGGTTTCGGCCCGGTGCCGCACACGATCAACAGTCTCGGCTACAAGCCGGTCTTCAAGGAAGACTGGGAACATCTCGCGTACAGCCTGATGTTCGTCGGCGTGGACCAACTGAAAAAATTCAGCGTCGACGAGGTACGTCACGCAGTCGAACGCATCGACGTGCGCCAGCACGTCGGCACGCGCTACTACGAGCGCTACGTGATCGCGACCGCAACCTTGCTCGTCGAAACCGGCGTGCTCACGCAGGACGAACTCGACCGCGCGCTCGGTTCGCATTTCCGGCTCGCGAACCCGCCGCGATCCGGCGGCCGGGCGGCGCCACCCGACTCGACGCGGTTCGAGGTCGGCGATCGCGTCGTCGTGCGCGACGAATACGTCAGCGGACACATCCGCGCGCCGGGCTACGTGCGCGGCAAGGAAGGCATCGTGCTGCACCGGACGACCGAATCGTGGCCATTCCCGGACGCGATCGGCCACGGCGACACCGGCGCCGCGCATCAGCCGACCTATCATGTCGAGTTCCGCGTGAAGGATCTGTGGGGCGACGCCGCCGACGACGGCTACGTCGTGGTCGACCTGTTCGAAGGCTACCTGGATCGCGCGTCCGGGCAGAACGCATGACGACGCCGGAAAACCAGCGAGCGCCGGCCGCCGCGCCGCCGAGGATTCCGGTCACCGTGCTGTCCGGCTTCCTCGGCGCCGGGAAAACGACGTTGCTGAACCACATCCTGCGCAACCGCGCCGGCCTGAAGGTCGCCGTGATCGTCAACGACATGAGCGAAGTAAACGTCGACGCCGACGATGTGCGGCGCAACGTCGAGCTGCATCGCGGCGAGGACGAACTGGTCGAAATGAGCAACGGCTGCATCTGCTGCACGCTGCGTGCCGATCTGCTCGAGCAGGTCAGCACGCTGGCGCGGCAGCATCGCTTCGACTATCTGCTGATCGAGTCGACCGGCATCTCGGAGCCGATGCCGGTCGCGGAAACGTTCGCGTTTCTCGACCGGGACGGTTTCAGCCTCAGCGAGCTCGCGCGGCTGGACACGCTCGTCACGGTGGTCGACGGCGAGACGTTCGAGGACATGATCGCGTCGGCCGAACCGGTCACGCGCGACGCCACGCTCGCGGACGGCAGCGATTCCGGTCCGCCGCGCAAGCTGTCGGACCTGCTGATCGAACAAGTCGAATACGCGAACGTGATTCTCGTGAGCCGACTCGACCGGATCGGCCATGCGGGTTTCGACCGGCTGCGCGCCATTCTGGCGTCGCTGAATCCCTCTGCGCGAATCCTGCCGATGCAGCACGGCAAGGTCGATCCGTCAGACGTCCTGGATACGCGGCGCTTCGATCTCCCGGCGCTCGTCGAATCGCCGGGATGGATGCAACGCATGCAGGTCGACGAGCGCCCCTCGGAATCGGATGCGTACGGGATCGCGTCGTGGACCTATCGCGAACGTGCGCCGTTTCATCCGGCGCGCCTGCTCGCGTGGCTGCGTCGCCCCTGGACCAACGGCCGACTGCTTCGCTGCAAGGGATATGTCTGGGCTGCGCACCGATATGCCGATATCGCCATGCTCGTGCAGACGGGCGGAGCGTTCCAGTGGGGTTACGTCGGGCGATGGTGGCGATTCGTTTCTCGGTCGGACTGGCCGCACGACGACTATCGGCGCGATGGCGTGCTGCAAAAATGGCAAGAGCCGACCGGTGATTGCCGGCAGGAAATCGTGTTCATCGGGCAGTCGATCGATCACGTCCGGTTGCGTCGCGAACTCGATGCCTGTCTGCTGACGGTCGAAGAAATCGACGCAGGCCCCGAGTCGTGGCTCCAGCTTCCGGAAGCCGATGCGTTCGACGCGCTCGCGACCGCCGCCCGTCCGTGACGCGAGACTCGATGACTTTGGCTGCGCCGCCTGCGTCCAGTGGCTTTCGGTCGCCGGTGAGCGCTGCGCCCGGTTCAGCGTGACGTGAATCCCGACAGCGCCGCCGAGGGCAGTTTTCTTCAATACGGACCCGCACGGCTTCTTTAGTCTCGATGCGACTTTGACATTCGCATGGAGGCAATCAATGAGCATGCTGGTTTCGATGGCCGCGTTCGCGCTGGCGTCGTCGATCACGCCCGGTCCCGTCAACATCGTCGCGCTCAGCGCGGGCGCACGCCACGGCCTTGGCGCAAGCCTGCGCTATGCGGCCGGCGCGACGCTCGGCTTCGTCGCGCTGTTCCTGCTGATCGGCCTCGGGCTGCACGCGGCGCTCGCGCGCTGGCCGATGCTGACCACCGTCACCCAATGGTCGGGAATCGCGTTCCTGCTTTACCTCGCGCTACGGCTCGCGCTCGACGACGGCCGGCTGTCGACCGATCCGGACGATCCGGCTGCGCCGAACGTCGCCGGCCCGTCGGCGGCGGCCGGCGCAGCGATGCAATGGCTGAATCCGAAGGCGTGGCTCGCGTGCGTGGCTGCGATGGGCGCGTATGCGGCCGACGGCGAGCCCGCGCAGGTGTGGCAATTCGCGGCGTTGTATCTGGTGATCTGCTTTGCGTCGATCGCGTGCTGGGCGTACGCGGGTGCGTCGCTGCGGCACCGGCTCGCGAATGCGCGGCGGATGCGGCTGTTCAACCGCGCGATGGCGCTGCTGCTCGCGGGCAGCGCGCTTTATCTGCTCGACGTTTAGCGCCGTTGTTTCGGTGTGTGGTCGCGGCGCCGGCACCGCCCCACGGTTCGCCGGTCAGCTCGCGGCGCTTCGATACTGCCCCGGCGTGGCGGCCGCGATGCGCCGGAATGCGCGCTGGAAATGCGCCTGGTCCGCGAAGCCCGCATCGAGCGCGACGTCGGCGATCGGCCGGCCGCGGCGCAACTCGGCCCGCCCGTACTGCACGCGGCGGTCGATCAGGAACGCATGCGGCGTCATCCCGTAGCGGGCGTTGAACGCGCGGATCAGGTAGGACGGCGACAAGTCGGCGGCCGCGCAGATCGCATCGAGCGAGACGGCCTGACGGCAATGCGCGGCGATGTAGTCGGCCGCGCGCGCGAGCTTCGCGTTGTCGGCCCCGCGCCGGGCGGCGTCGGGCAGTTCGCGATCAAGCGCGCCGTGCAGCCGTGTGAAGAACTCGACCGCCGCGCTCTCCTTGCCGAGCGGATCGACGCCGGGCGCCACGAGCGTGCGGTAAAAGCCGCCGAATCGTGCGAACAGGTCGCGCCGTTGCGTCAACTTCGGCGAAAAGCCGTGAAAATCGCGATTCGGGTCGCGCCCGAGCGAATGCTGCAGGCGGGTGAGCCACGGCACGTCGACGTAGACCATCCGGTACGCCCATGCGTCGGGGCCGTACGGATTGCACGCATGCACCTGCTCCGGATCGATGATCACGAGCACGCCGCGCCCGACGTGCTCCTTCGTCGCGCCGTTCAGGTAGGTGCTCGTGCCGCCGACGATCGCGCCGAGCGAAAACGTGTCGTGCGTGTGCTTCGCGTAGCAGATCGTCCGACCGTCGTCGACGGTGCGCGCCTCGATGAACGGCAGCGCGGCGTCGCGCCAGAACGGCGACGGCATGGCGCAGGGGTTGGCGGAACGGCTCACGCGACGGGCTCCCGGATCGGATGGCGAACGCACACCGTACAAGACTGCGGGGCGCGATGCAACCGCGACCCGACGCTTCGCGGCCGGATCGCCTAAGCTTTGATTTCCGGCCGCCGCGGCACGCCCGCCGGGTTCCGTTCCCTCTTCCAACCGGTACGCTCATGCACATCGATCTGACAGGCAAGACCGCGGTCGTCACCGCTTCCACCGCCGGCATCGGGCTGGCGATCGCCGAAGGGCTCGCGCAGGCGGGCGCACGCGTCGTCGTCAACGGACGCAGCGAGAAGTCGGTCGACGCCGCGCTCGCGCAGCTGCGCAGCGCCGTACCCGGCGCGGACCTCGACGGCGTCGCGGCCGACCTGTCCGACGCCGCCGGCGTCGCGCGCATCGCGCAGCACACGCCGGAGGCCGACATCCTCGTCAACAACGCGGGCATCTACGGGCTGAAGGCGTTCTTCGACATCGACGACGACGAATGGGCCCACTACTTCCAGATGAACGTGATGTCGGGCGTGCGTCTCGCGCGGCACTACCTGAAGGGGATGCTCGCGCGCAACACGGGCCGCATCGTGTTCATTTCGTCGGAGTCGGGGCTGAACATCCCGGTCGACATGATTCACTACGGGTTCACGAAAACCGCGCAGCTCGCGATCGCGCGCGGCCTCGCGAAACTCGCGGCCGGGACCCGCGTGACGGTCAATTCGGTGCTGCCGGGGCCGACGATGTCGGAAGGCGTGCGGGCGCTGCTGAAGGAAACGGCCGACGCCACGGGCCGCAGCATCGACGACGTCGCGGTGGATTTCGTGCGCAGCGAGCGCGCGAGCTCGATCATCCAGCGGCCGGCGACGACTGAGGAAGTCGCGAACCTGGTCGTGTACGTGTGCTCACCGCAGGCCTCGGCGACGACGGGCGCGGCGTTGCGCGTCGATGGCGGCGTGGTCGACACGATCGCGTGACGACGACATGACACGCTCGCGCGGCGCATGGCGGCCGCGCTAGCGCGAGGCGGCCTTGTCCGACTGAAGCGTGCCCTTGCGATCGGCGTCCATGCAGGTATCGAAGCCGTGTTGCGTGACGGCACCGGCCTTGTCGAACACGACGAAGAAAGCCCGGTGATCGTTGTCGTGCTCGATGAAGTAGTTGTAGCAGACGCCGCTGCCGTTGCGGACCATCCACACGCTGCGCGGGTTGCCGCCGGCGCGGACGACGTCGGCGCGCGTCGCGCCGTGCCGCGACGCGGCCCTCGCCAGCGGCGTGCGCGAATACGAGAACGGCAGCCACGAGTCGAACCACGCGCAACCGTGCAGCATCAGGCAGCTGGCGGCCAGGGACAGCGTCGCTGCGGGGCGGGACATCGGAATCAATCGCATGCTTGGTGAAATCTGCTGCGCCATGCCGGCGTGATCGAAAGCCCCATGCTACTCGACCTTTGGGTCCGGATCGAAAAGAAATGTAGAGACTTGTGTCCGATGCGCTGCCCGACGCAGTCCGGCGCATGCCCGATCGTCACGAATCGTGGCCATGGCCGACGCGTTCGCGCGCCCACCCGCCTTCTGACGTCGATGCGTCGAAGCGGCGCGACGGGCGCCATCGTCAAGCGACCCATTCCGCCCACAGCATCGTCAGCACCGTCATCAGCGCGGGGCCGACGAACAGGCCGATCAGCCCGAACGTCTCGGCCCCGCCGAGGATGCCGAACAACACGAGCAGGAACGGCAGGCGGGTCGAACTGCCGATCAGCACCGGCCGCACGAAATGCTCGGCGACGAACACGACCACGAAGCCGAGCACCAGCACCACGACGGCCCACGCGGTCGCGCCCTGCACGAACAGCCAGAGCGCCGCGCCGCAGAACACGATCGGCGCGCAGAACGGCAGCATCGCGGCGACGGCCGTGACGAGGCCGAGCAGCGCGGCGTGCGGAACCCCGGCGAGCGCATACGCGACGCCGAGAATGGCGCCCTCGCCCAGCCCGACGACGACCAGCCCGGTCACCGTGCCGTACACGGCCGAGACCATCCGTTCGATCAGGTCCGCGCCGCCGCGGCCGAACGCGCGCCGCGCGCCCTGCAGCAACGCGCCCGACAGCTTGTGGCCGGCCCGCATGATCACGAACAGCGTGACCAGCATGAAGCCGAACTCGAACAGCGCATGCGCGAGCTTCGTGCCGAACTGCCGGCCGAACGCGATGAACTTCTCGCCGCTCGCGCCATGCATCGCGCTGCCCGCGTGCAGCGGATGACCGAGATTGGCCTGCCACCACTCGGTGACCTGCGCGGCACCGTACGGCAACCGGCCGACGACGTCCGGCAGCGGAATGCCGTTGTCCTGGATCGAATGCAGCCAGAGGCGCAGGTCGTGCGCCTGCGAGATCGCCTGCGCGAGCGCGATCGCGACCGGCAGCACAACCAGCAGCGACACGCCGGCGGTGATCACGGTCGCGATCAGGGTCGGCCGGTCGCGAAACCAGCGGTCGGATTCGAAGCGTTTCAGCAGCGGCCACAACGCGATCGCGATCACGCAGGCCCACGCGATGGCGGGCAGGAAATCTCGGATCACCCACAGCGCGAGCACCAGCAGCGCCGCATACAGCACGGCGCGGGCGATCTGCTGGGCACGCGGCCGCGTGGCGGAATCCTGGGAAGGCGAGACATGTGCGCGCATGGCACCTCGGTCGAAATGAAAAAATGGCGGTCGTGCAGGCCGCGAGCCTGTACGAACCGCCATTCTATCCATCGACGCCGCAACGGCATGCGCACGCACTGCCAAGCATCGTCAAATGCGTGCCGCGAACGCCGCGCCGCCGCGCGGTGCAACGCGCGCTCAGGCCGCCTTGTCGGCGACGCGGTAGCGTTCGAGCCAGTGCGCGTACGGCGCGGGCAGCGTCCACGACGGCCGCTCGACCCCGAGCTGCCTGGCCGCGTAGTACGGCCAGTGCGGATCGGCAAGATGCGCGCGGCCGACCATCACGAGATCGAGCTGCTGCTCGGCGACGACACGCTCGGCCAGTTGCGGCGTATCGATCCCCCAGGCGGACGACACCGGCAAGCCGGCCTCGCGGCGCACGCGTTCCGCGATCGGCGCGAGGAACGCCGGGCCCCACGGAATGCGCGCGTCGGGCGTCGAGAAACCGACCGACACGCTCAGCATGTCGAGGCCTTCCTGCTTCATCCGCTGCGTGAGCGCGATCGATTCGGCGAGCGTTGCTTCATCGCGCCCGTCGTATTCGATCACGCCGAGACGCGCGGTCAGCGGCAGGTGCTCCGGCCAGACCTGGCGGACGGCCTTCAGCGTGTCGACGAGGAACCGGCCGCGGTTTTCCGCCGAACCGCCGTACTCGTCGTCGCGCTGGTTCGAATGCACGGAGAAGAAGCTCTGGCCGAGGTAGCCGTGCGCGAAGTGCAGTTCGAGCCATTCGAAGCCGAGGTCGCGGGCGCGCTTCGCCGACGCGACGAAGTCGGCCTGCACGCGGGCGATGTCGTCGTGCGTCATCGCGCGCGGCGTCTTCGGCAGGTGCGCGCCGAACGGCACCGCCGACGGTGCGATGGTCTGCCAGCCACGCGGATCGCCGTCGGCGATGTGGTCGTCGCCTTCCCACGGACGGTTCGCGCTCGCCTTGCGGCCCGCATGCGCGATCTGGATGCCGGGCACCGCGCCGGCCGCCTTGATCGCCGCGACCGACGGCGCAAACGCCGCGGCCTGCGCATCGGTCCACAGCCCGGCACAGCCCGGCGTGATGCGGCCTTCCGGCGACACGGCCGTCGCCTCCGCGATCACGAGGCCCGCGCCGCCGCGCGCGATACCGGCCAGATGCACGTGATGCCAGTCGTTGACGACGCCGTCTTCGGCGACGTACTGGCACATCGGCGGCACCGCGATGCGGTTGCGCAGCGTGACATCCTTGAGTTTGAACGGTTCGAACAGGGCAGACATCCACCACTCCTTTGCTTGGTTCTGCGAAACGACTGGATGAGCCGCCGCGCGGTGCGCACGGCGGAACGATGCGAGCCGTCGCCGGGACGGTCGCGCCCGACGACGGAAACCATCCGGCGCCGGTCATGCCGGCGCCAGGCTCGGCTTACTGACGGCCGAGCTTCGCGAGCAGCGCCTCGGCTGCCGGCTCCGACGACGCGGGGTTCTGCCCCGTGATCAGCAGCCCGTCGGTGACGACATGCGGCGCCCAGTCGGCGCTGCGCTCGAACTGCGCACCGTTGGTCTTCAGCATGTCCTCGACGAGGAACGGCACCACTTCCGTCAGCTCGACGGCCGCTTCCTCGCTGTTGGTGAAGCCCGTCACACGCTTGCCGCGCACGACCGACTCGCCGGTCTTCGGGTCCTTCACGTGGCGCAGCACGCCCGGCGCGTGGCACACGGCCGCGACCGGCTTGCCGGCCGCCAGCGCGCGCTCGATCAGGCCGATCGAATGCAGGTCCTCGGCGAGATCCCACAGCGGGCCATGCCCGCCCGGATAGAACACCGCGTCGTAATCGTCGACCGACACCTCGGCCAGCTTGCGCGTGGCGGCGAGTTCGGCCTTGGCCGCCGGATCCGCGTCGAAGCGGCGCGTCGCGTCGGTCTGCGCGGACGGATCGCTGCTTTTCGGATCGAGCGGCGGCTGGCCGCCCTGCGGCGACGCGAGCGTCAACTCGACGCCCGCATCCTTGAACGTGTAATACGGCGCGGCCAGTTCCTCGAGCCAGAAGCCGGTTTTCTTGCCGGTGTCGCCGAGCGTGTCGTGCGAGGTCAGGACAACCAGAATCTTCATGATCGGACACTCCTTAGAAATGGGGGAACGGGGCCGCGTCGCGGCGGCGGCGACGGCGCGCCTGCGGGTTAGGCCGCTGGCGCGCGTCAACGTGCCGGCTCCGTACCAAAAATATTGCCAGGCCTAATAGACCAGTCGTCTAGAAATGGCTCGAAAAAAAGCGACGGCAGCACCTGCGCGCCCAGCATCGCAGCGCGATATGGCATTTTCGCGACGTCGCATGAGGCTGGATGATAGCGTCGAATTAGACCGGTCGTCTAGAAACCCGGCATTCGGCCCTGCCGCCGTCATGGCTTTTGCGACGGAGCGCGTGCCGCAACGTCCGTTGCGGAGCGCGCCCCGCTCCCCGGTTCGCTCCGCGTCGGCTACCCGTGCAGCGGCCCGTCCGTATCGCCGGCGTCGATCACCGGCATCTCGAGCCGATGGCCGCGAACGCCGTCCGTGAGCAACGCCAGCATCAGGTCCGCGAGCGCACGCCCGGTCGCATGTCCGGTCGGCTGCACCACCGCCGTCACGCGATGCGGATGCGCGACGTCCGGCGGCACGCCGTCGTAGACGATCAGCGACATGTCCCGCCCAAGCTGCAAGCCGCCGTCGATCAGCGCCCGGAACGCGCCGCCGCCCACGATGTTGTTGTCGACCAGCAGCGCGGTCGGCCGTTCGGCCCGGGCGAGCAGCGCCTGCACGCCCTGCTGCCCGCCGTCGCGCGTAAACGGACACTCGACGAGCAGTGCCGGATCAGGCGCGATACCGGCCTCGCGCAGCGCCGCAAGATACCCGGCGCGACGCTGCATCGCGAAATTGAGCGACAGCGGCGCACTGATCATCGCGATACGGCGATGACCGAAGCCGATCAGGCGCCGCACCGCATCGCGCGCGCCCGCCTCGTTGTCGAAATCGAACCACGCGTAGGGCTCGGCGGCTTGCGTGCGACCGTACGCGACATACGGAAACGCATGCGAACGCAGGTACGCGAGGCGCGGATCGTCGACCAGCGTGCGCGCGACGATCAGCCCGTCGACGAGCTTCCCGTCGACGAGCCGGCGATACGTGTCCAGTTCGGCGTTCGGCCGCGCGGCCGCGATGATGAAGTCGAGATTGCGCTCGGCGAGCCGTTCGGTGATGCCCGCGACGACCTCGCCGAAGCGCGGGTCGCCCAGATCGCCCGCGCCGAACGGGTACACGATGCCGATCGCATCGGCACGCCCCGTCGCCAGCCGCCGCGCGGTCGGATCCGCGACATAACCGAGTTCGCGCGCGGCCTTCATCACGCGCTCGCGGGTCGCCTCGCTCACGTCGTCATAGCCGTTCAGCGCCCGACTGACCGTCGTGCGCGACAGCCCGAGCGCATCCGACAGTGCCTTCAGATTCACCTTCACGTCGCTCCTCGCGTTGTGCATGCCATTCGGCCGCGCCGCTCGCGCAGCAATTATTGCCGAATGGTAGTTATTACCGTCAAAAATTAATCTTTTGACGTCCAAACCGGTTTGAATTAGCATCCAAACCGGTTTGGATATCGATATCCCGTCAGCAGTTCCTTCTCACCGTCAACGGAAACTACGCCTACATGACTTACTTTCCTTTTTGCCGCGCGACCGCGGCCAAACGTTTGCTGTTCGCTGGCGCGGCACTGGCCGCCTTCGCGTCCGCGTCGAGCGTCGCCCATGCACAGAGCACCGGCGCCCCCGCGCCCACGCCGCATACGCAGCAGGCCTACGACCCCGAAGGCAACTTCACGATGCGCTGGACCCGCGCGGACATCCGCCAGATCGTCGCGCAGTCGCACACGGCCGGCGCCGACAGGAACTCGCTGCCGCAGGCGCTGACGATGCCGGACATCCCGCAGGATTTCCCGCTGATCAACTCGAACGTGTGGGTCTGGGATACCTGGCCGCTCGCCGACCTGCGCGCGAACCAGCTCAGCTACAAGGGCTGGGAGGTGATCTTCTCGCTCACGGCCGACCCGCATGCCGGCTACACGTTCGACGATCGTCACGTCCACGCGCGCATCGGCTTCTTCTACCGCCGCGCCGGCATTCCCGCGTCGCAGCGGCCCGCGAACGGCGGCTGGACCTGGGGCGGCCACCTGTTCCCGGACGGTGCGAGCGTCAAGGTGTTCGGCACGTCGCCGATGACCAACAATGCCGAATGGTCGGGCTCCGCGCGCCTCACGCAGGGCGACAACGTCAGCCTGTACTACACCGCGACGTCGTTCAACCGCTCGGCGCCCGGCGGCGCCGACATCACGCCGCCGCAGGCGATCATCACGCGCGCCGACGGTCATATCCATGCCGACGACAAGCACGTGTGGTTCAGCGGCTTCGACGATCACAAGGCGCTGCTGCAGCCGGACGGCAACTACTACCAGACCGGCCAGCAGAACACCTACTTCTCGTTCCGCGATCCGTTCGTGTTCACCGACCCCGCGCATCCGGGCAAGACCTACATGGTGTTCGAAGGCAACACGGGCGGCCAGCGCGGCGCCCGGACCTGCACCGAGGCCGACCTCGGCTACGCGCCGAACGATCCGTACCGCGAAGACCTCAACGCCGTGATGAACTCGGGCGCAGTGTATCAAAAGGCCAACGTCGGCCTGGCGGTCGCGACGAACCCGCAACTGACCGAATGGAAGTTCCTGCCGCCGATCCTGTCGGCGAACTGCGTCGACGACCAGACCGAGCGCCCGCAGATCTATCTGAAGGACGGCAAGTACTACCTGTTCACGATCAGCCACCGCACGACGATGGCCGCGGGCGTCGACGGGCCGGACGGCGTCTACGGCTTCGTCGGCAACGGCATCCGCAGCGACTTCCTGCCGCTGAACGGCGGCAGCGGCCTCGTGCTCGGCAACCCGACCGACTTCTCCGCACCGGCCGGCGCGCCGTATTCGCAGGACCCGAACCAGAACCCGCGCGAATTCCAGTCGTATTCGCACTTCGTGATGCCGGGCGGGCTCGTCGAGTCGTTCATCGATGCGATCGGCCCGCGTCGCGGCGGCACGCTCGCGCCGACGGTGAAGGTCAACATCAACGGCACGTCGACGGCGGTCGACCGCACGTACGGACGCAGCGGCCTCGGCGGTTACGGCGACATCCCGGCGAACCTGCCGGCGACGGGCGCCGGTCACTGACGGCGACGCGGGCACCCGCCCGCAACGAGTCCGAAAGGGCTCGCTACGGACGCGGCGGGCGCCGCCCGCCCGCGTCGAGGCGGCGCACGTCGCGCGTGTCGCGTGCGCGCCGCCTCCCTCCTTCGCAGAAATCGCGCATGCCGCCGTCGCAAGCGGCATGCGCGTTCCTTTCCCGCTTCGCGCGCCGAAGCACGGAACCCCGCATGAAATCGACGTTTTTTCGCTTTTCCCGCCGGATCGCCCGGCTGCTGTTCGCGTGTGCGGCAAGCGCGGCCTGCACGCACGCCATCGCCGCGCCCTGCGGCACGCCGCCCGAAAACGGCACGCCACAATGGCGACCGGCCGTGCATTACACGCCGCAACGCAACTGGATGAACGATCCGAACGGCCTCGTGTACGAGAACGGCCGCTATCACCTGTTCTACCAATACAACCCGCTCGGCCACGACTGGGGCAACATGTCGTGGGGCCATGCGACCAGCACCGACCTCGTCCACTGGCGCGAGCAGCCGGTCGCGATGCGCGCGAACGCGACGGAGGAAATCTTCTCCGGCTCGATCGTCGCCGACTCGCACAATACGTCCGGCCTCGGCGCGGCGGGCGAGACGCCGCTGGTTGCGCTTTACACGAGCGTCTACAAGGACGGCTCGGGTCACGCACCCGGCACGCAGGCGCAGTCGCTCGCGTACAGCCTCGACCACGGCGCGACCTGGCGGCCCTACGCGCGCAATCCGGTGCTCACGCTCGATCCGGAATCGAAGCAGTTCCGCGACCCGAAGGTGTCGTGGTACGCGCCGGGACGCTACTGGCTGATGACGACCGTCGTCGCCGATGCGCAGGTCGTGAAGCTCTATCGTTCCGACGACCTGATTCACTGGTCGTTCCTGAGCGATTTCACGCTGCCGGACGTGCCGCATGCGGGCGCGTTGTGGGAAATGCCCGACCTCGTGCCGCTGCCCGTCGACGACGATCCGCGGCACATCAAGTGGGTCATGATCGTCAACGTCAACCCGTGGTCGATCGCCGGCGGTTCCGGCGCGATGTATTTCGTCGGCGACTTCGACGGCCGCACGTTCGTCCCCGACCGGGTCGCACCGGCCGGTTCCGATCCCGCACGATTCCGCTGGGTCGATCACGGCGCCGACTTCTATGCGGCCGGCACGTTCTCCGGCGCGCCGGGCGCGCGCCCTGTCGCGATTGCATGGATGAGCAACTGGGACTACGCGGCGAAAGCGCCGACGGCGCCCTGGCGCGGCGCGACGACGGTGCCGCGCGAACTCGCGCTGAAGACGATCGGCGGTGAACCGACGCTCATCGTGACGCCGGCAGCCGCGTTCGATGCGTGGGCCGACGGGCGGCCCGCCGTACATGAAGGCAAGCCGAACGTCGAGTCCGCCACGCGCACGCTGTCGGACGCCACGCGCGGCACCGTCCAGCGCATCACGGTGACGATCGCGCCGCAGCGCGCGGCCCGCGCGGGTTTGATCGTGCGGGGCTCCGCGGATGGCTCGATCGGCACCCGGATCGTGTACGACACGGCGAAGCGCACGCTGACGCTCGACCGCTCGCGCTCCGGCGCCACGGATTTCGCGGGCACGTTCAGCCGCGAGCACATCGTCGATCTGCCGCTCGAGCACGGGCAACTGCGGCTCGAAATCGTCGTCGATCGCGGTTCGGTCGAGGTGTTCGCGAACGGCGGCCGCGTCGCGCTGACGGACCTGATCTTCCCGCCGCCCGATGCGGACCGCGTCGCCGTGTTCGCCGAGCACGGCAGCGCGACGTTCGCTGGGTTGACGGTCACGCAGCTCCACGGACGCGATCAGGCCGGCGACGTCCGTGACGCCTGTGCATCGCGCTAGCGATGCGATGGCACGGCGGGCTGCGGCGCCCGACCTCGCGTCGGGCCGTGCAGCCGCGCCGGTTCCACGCTCAAAGCAAGCCCATCCCGCCCGACGCGATGATTTCCGCGCCGACGATGAACGCCGACTCGGGCGCGCTCAGGTGCAGCACCGTCGACGCGATTTCGTCCGGCGTGCCGAACCGGCCGATCGGGACGAGCCCCCTGATCTTGTCGGCCGTCTCGTCGAGCGTCGCCGCATCGAGGCCGAGCTTGCCGTACAGCGGCGTCTGGACCGGCCCGGGGCTCACCACGTTCACCCGCACGCCGTGCGGCAGCAGTTCCGTCGACAGCGTCTTCGCGAACGAATTGACGGCCGCCTTGCTCGCCGCATACACGGACGAACCCGGCATCCCGATGTGCGCGTTGATCGAGCCGTTGATCACGATCGACGCGCCGCGGTTCAGCAGCGAGACGAGCGCCTGGATCTGGAAATACGCGCCCTTCACGTTCGTGTCGAACACGAGATCCCACAACGCCTCGTCGATATCCGCGAACGGCGCGAGTTTCGCGACGCCCGCATTGATGAACACGGCGTCGAGGCGCGCACCGGCGGCCGCGATCGCGTCTGCCAGCGCCCGCGCCGACGCGACGCTGCCGGCCTCGTTGCGGATCGCGAGCGCGCCGTCGCCGAGCGACTCGCGCGCGGCGGCAAGCGTCTGCTCGTCGCGGCCGGTGATGATGACCCGCGCGCCTTCGGCCGCGAATGCCCGTGCGGCCGCCAGGCCGATGCCGCTGTTGCCGCCCGTGACGAGGACCGTTTTTCCTTCGAAGCGTTGCATGATGTTCTCCTTGAACCGGTGAGTTGACCGTGAACACAGGATGCGCGCGGCGCCCGGCCTTGCCGTACGACCGGCGCGGCAGACATGTGCGAAATCTTCGAACGTGTTTCCCCCGGCCGCCGGGCGCGTGCCGGCCCGGCGCGCTCAGCCCGACACGTCGATCCCGTCGAGCAGGCGCTGCGCGAGCCGCGGTTCGCGCAGTTGCTCCAGCCACCATTGCAGCGCGCGGCCGTCGCGGTCGCCGCGCCACGCGACATACAGCACGTTCGGCTCGCGCGGATCGGCCGTTTCCTTCTCGACCAGCTCGCCGCGCGCCAGCAGCGACGCGACCCGCCGGCGCGGCACCCAGCCGACGCCGAGCCCGTCTCGCTGCGCGAGGATCTTCGCGCGCATCGACGGCACCGCGAGCACCGCCTGCCCGCCGAGCAGCCCGTACGCGCGGCCGACGGCCTGCCGTGACGAGTCGGCGACGACGACCGCGCGATGCGCGCCGATCGCGTCCCGGGTCAGCCGCGCGCCCGCCGACGCCAGCGGATGGCGCGGCGCGACGGCGAACACCCACTCAATCGCGCCGAGTTCGAACCATTTGAAGCCCGGAATCGCCGGCGGCTCGTTGGGCGCCGACGACCAGATCCGCGCGACCGTCGCGCAGCGCTTCCCAGGTGCCGCCGAGCACTTCGTGCGTGAAGCGCAGCGACACGCCCGAATCGAGCGCATCGAATGCGCGGACGACCGGCAGCAGCGTATCGAATTCCAGCACCTCGTCGCTGACGATCCACAGCCGGTCCTCCCAGCCGCTCGCGACCTGCCGCACGCGCTGCGTGAGCCGCGCGACGTCCAGCGCGAGGCGCGATGCCTCGTCGGTCAGCAGCTGGCCGGCCGGCGTGAGCTGCAGCCGGTAGCCGCGGCGGTCGAACAGCAGCGCGTCGAAGCTTGTTTCGAGCTGCCGCGCAGCGTGCGACACGGTCGACGGCGCCTTGCCGAGCCGTGCGGCCGCCCGCGACAGGCTGCCGGTGGCGCGGATCGCATCGAGCAGTGCGAGTTCGTCTTCGGACAGCATGAGGGCGCTCCGGTCGGGGGTCTGGTGGATCGTAAGGCAGCGGCGGGCGCCGGTGCAATCGAATGGCGCTGGCGGCAGCGGGCGGATGCCCAGCCGGCCGGGGCGCCGGGGCGCGCCGTGCCATCCGTCGCATCCGGTGGGCGTTGCATGCCGGCGTTCCGGGCCCCCCGACGCCACGCGCGCCCCCCGGCCGAACGACGCCGCCCGCGCATGCGCGAACGCCGATCCGGCCATGAACTTCCGGTATGCTGATCGACGACATATTTCCGCATTCGAGGTAACCACTGCGATGGACATCGCGATCCGCATCGAAGGCCGTCACGACCTGACCGGGCAAATCTTCCGGCAGTTGCGCACCGCGATCGTCGACGGGCGGCTCGAAGGCGGCGCCCGGCTGCCGTCGACGCGCGATCTCGCGAAGCAGCTCGGCGTGTCGCGCAAGACGACGCTCGACGCGTTCGAACGTCTCGTCGCCGAGGGTTACCTGAACACGCGCGCGGGCGACGGCACGTTCGTCGCCGGCGGCCTCGCGCGGGTTCCGCACGCGGCGGCGGCCGCAACGCCGTCGCTCGTCGAGGACGCGCCGCCCGTCCATGCCGTCGACGCACGCGCGCTGTGGGACGAGCTGCCCGACGCGCTCGCGATGCCCATGCCGCACGACACGCCCGCGTTCGACTTTCGCGGCGGCGTGACCGACAAGGCACTGTTTCCGTTCGACGCATGGCGCCGCTGCCTGCATCACGCGCTGCGCCAGCAGGCGCGCGGCCCCGGCCAGTACCACACGCCGGCCGGCGACCCGCAGCTGCGCGGCGCGATCGCGCGCTACGTCGCGTTCAGCCGCGCGGTCGCGTGCGGCTGGGACGACGTGCTCGTCACGCAAGGCGCGCAACAGGCGCTCGACCTGATCGCACGCGTGGTCGTGCGGCCCGGCGACGTCGTCGCGGTCGAGAATCCCGGTTATCCGCCGGCGCGCGCGGCGTTCGCGTCGCTCGGCGCGACGGTGATCGGCGTGCCGGTCGATGCGCACGGCCTCGTCACCGGGCGGCTGCCCGACGACGCGCGCCTCGTCTACGTGACACCGTCGCACCAGTTCCCGCTCGGGATGCCGATGACGCTGGAGCGGCGCGTCGCGCTGCTCGAATGGGCGCAGCGCCGCCGCGCGGTGATCATCGAGGACGACTACGACGGCGAGTTCCGCTTCGAAGGCCGGCCGGTGGAATCGCTGAAGAGCCTCGACCGCACGGGTCTGGTCGCGTACGTCGGCACCTTCTCGAAGACGATCTTTCCCGAACTGCGGATCGGCTACGCGATTCCGCCGCGCGTGCTGCGCGGCGCGCTCGCCAAGGCGAAGCAGATCGTCGACTGGCACACCTGCACGCTGACGCAGGCGGCGCTCGCGCGCTTCATGCTCGAAGGCGATTTCGCGCGGCACCTGCGGCGCGTGCAGAAACACTACGACGCGCGCCGCAAGATGCTGCTCGCGCATCTGCGCGGCGGCCTCGCGCCGTGGTTCGACACGATCGTGCCGACCGCCGGCATCCACCTCGCCGCGCACCTGAAACCGGGGCTCGACGAAGTCGCGCTGGTCCGCGCGGCGCGTGAGCACGACATCGGCCTGTACGGGATCACCGCGTTCCACGTCGGCTCGGCGGCCCGCGCGGGGCTGCTGTTCGGCTATGGCGGGATCGACGCGCTGCGCGTCGACACCGCGCTCGCGAAGCTGGCCGCGCTGCTGGATTCAGGCCGTGTCGGCGGCCCGCCACTGGTTACCTGAATTTTCCCGGAATTGGCCATTCAAGCAGGCCAGTGGCACGCTTAAAGTGGGTCCTGTCGCGCCACCGGGCGCATCCAACCGAACAGGAGCTGCCATGCAACCGCGTCTGAACTTCTATACCGCCAGCCCGAACGCCATCAAGGTGATGCGCAACGCCGAGGAATTCCTCGCGAAAAGCTCGATCGAGAAGCCGCTCGCCGAACTCGTCCGGCTGCGCGCGTCGCAGATCAACGGCTGTGCGTTCTGCGTCGATATGCACACCACCGACGCACGCAACGGCGGCGAAACCGATCGCCGCCTGGCGACGGTCGTCGTCTGGCGCGAAACGCCGTTCTTCACCGAGCGCGAACGTGCGGCGCTCGAATGGACCGAAGCGCTGACGCTGGTCGCCGACAACCACGTGCCCGATGCCGTGTGGGAAGCCGTGAAGCCGCATTTCAGCGACACGGAGTTGTTCGAGCTGTCGATGCTGATCGCGACGATCAACACGTGGAACCGCTTCGCGATCGCGTTCCGCAAGATGCCCGAGTAAGGGGAGACGACGATGATGCGCTCCAGCTCCACGCTCCGCCGCGCGATGCTGTGCACGTCGCTCGCGCTCGGCGCCGCGTTGCCGGCCGCCGCCCGCGCGCACGATACCGGCGACAGCGTGCACGCAATCATGCAACAGGCCGTGCCCGAAGCGCCCGGCAAGCTCGCCGTCGTCGCGACCGTCGACTATGCGCCCGGTCAGGCATCCGAAGCGCACAAGCACCTCGGCTCGGTGTTCGCGGTCGTGTCGAAAGGTGAAGTGCTGTCGCAGGTGAACGACGGCCCGGTGCGCCGCTATCGCGCCGGCGAAGGCTGGTACGAGCCGCCCGGTTCGCGCCACCGGGTGTCGCGCAATGCGAGCACGACCGAGCCCGCGCAACTCGTCGTGTTCGGGCTGACGGGCGAGCATGTGCCGCTGAAGTCGCCGATCGATCAGTGATTTAGGAGGCCGTGCCGCGTCGGGCGCGCCGCCGTGCTGCACGGCCGGCGTCCCGCCCCGTGCCGCGCGACTTCCTCGCCGGCGTCGGGCGCGGCCGTTTCGCCCGCTGTTTCGCCGACCGTTTCACCCACGTTTCGATCAACGTTTCACCCGCCATTTCACCCGTCGATCACCCGCCAGTTCCCCGCGAGTTCCCGCGTCTTTCCGCATTAGCCGCTCCCTACACTCCACCGCCGGCGCACGCCCCTTCGCCACGCCGCCGCCCCGCCCGTCCGCCCCGCCATTCGCTACTCGCCTGATCGCGATCAACGCGGGCGAAAACCCTTTCTTGAAATTAACTAACTCATCAATTAGCGTCGATTTCATGAACGCGAAATCCACCGTCGCCAGGCCGCGCGGGCGCCGCCCGTCGGTGGACGACTTCGACTTGCGCGACCACATGCTCGACGTCGCGATCCAGCTGTTCGCCGAGCGCGGCATCGCCGCGACGACGGTCGCGCAGATCGCCGCGGCCGCCGGCGTCACGTCGGCGATGGTCCATTACTACTTCACGAATCGCGAGCAGCTGCTCGACGCGATCGTCGAGGAGCGGCTCGCGCAGGTCATCGCGTTCGTGTGGCGGCCGACCGCGCCGCACATCGAAAACGATCCGTTCGCGCTCGTCGCCGAGCTCGTCGACCGCTTCTTCGACGTCACGCATCGCATGCCCTGGCTGCCGTCGATCTGGCTGCGCGAGATCGTCCACGAGGGCGGGCTGCTGCGCGAGCGGATGATCCGGCGCATTCCGCTCGAACATGTCGGGCGGTTTGCCGAGCGCATCCGCGCCGCGCAGCAGGCCGGCACGCTGAACCCCGCGCTCGAACCCGCGTTCCTGTTCCATTCGATCATCGCGCTGGTGATGCTGCCGCTCGCCACCGCGAAGCTGTGGCAGAGCGCGCGCGGCCTGCCGCCGATCGATCGCGACGTGCTGCAGCGCCACGTCCGCGCGCTGCTCGGGTCCGGCATGCAGCCGCCCGCCGCCGCGCCGGATCCCGACGCGCATTCGCGACGGAGGCCGTCGTGAACGCGCCCCGCCCGCTGCCGCTCGCGCTGGCCGCCGCCGTCGCGTTGCTCGCCGCTTGCGGACGGCCGGCGGACGACGTCACGACCTTCCAGGGCTATGTCGAAGGCGAATTCGTGTACCTGTCGTCGTCGCAGGCGGGCACGCTGACGCAGCTGTCGGTCGAACGCGGCCAGGCCGTCGCGGCCGGCGCGCCGGTGTTCTCGCTCGAAGCCGTCAACGAAACGGCCGCGCTGCGGCAGGCGCAACACCAGCTCGAGGCCACGCGCGCGCAGCTTGCCGACCTGCAGACCGGCAAGCGCCCGCCGGAAGTCGCGGTCACGCGGGCCCAGCTCGCGCAGGCCGCGGCACAGGCCGTGCGGGCCGCCGCGCAATTCGCGCGCGACGAACGCCAGTACGCGGCCGGCGGCCTGTCGAAGCAGCAGCTCGACGATTCGCGCACGTCCGCACAGACGACCGCCGCGCAGGTGCGCGAGTTGCAGAACCAGGTCGACGTTGCGCGCCTGCCGGGCCGCGCGCAGCAGGTGGTCGCCCAGGCCGCGCAGGTCGATGCCGCGCAGGCGGCCGTCACCGAAGCGCAATGGAAACTCGACCAGAAGCGCGTCGCCGCGCCCGCCGCCGGGCGCGTGTACGACACGCTGTACCGCGTCGGCGAATGGGTGCAGGCCGGCAATCCGGTCGTGCAGATGCTGCCGCCGCAGAACCTGAAAGTGCGGTTCTTCGTGCCGGAGGCCGCCGTCGCGTCGATCGCGCCGGGGCGCACGGTCGCGATCCGCTGCGACGGCTGCCCGGCCGACGTCCCCGCGCGCGTCACCTACGTGTCGCGCGCGGCCGAGTACACGCCGCCCGTGATCTACAGCAACGAGAGCCGGACCAAACTCGTTTTCATGGTCGAGGCGCGCCCCGCCGTCGCCGACGCGCCGAAGCTGCACCCGGGCCAGCCCGTCGCCGTGAGGATGCGATGAACGCGCCGCCCGCCCCGTATGCGATCGACGTCGACCGCCTGAACAAGCGCTTCGGCGACAAGCACGTCGTGAAGGACGTCTCGCTGCGCGTCGCGCGCGGGGAGATCTTCGGCTTTCTCGGGCCGAACGGCAGCGGCAAGACAACGTCGATCCGCATGATGTGCGGCCTGCTCACGCCCGACTCGGGCAGCGGCACCTGCCTCGGCTACGACATCGTGCGCGACAGCGCGCAGATCAAGCGACGCGTCGGCTACATGACGCAGCGCTTCTCGTACTGGGAAGACCTGTCGATCCGCGAGAACCTCGATTTCGTCGCGCGCGTGTACGGGATGCCCGATCGCCAGGCGGCCGTCACGCGCGCGCTCGACGGGCTCGGTCTCGCGAGCCGCGCGGACCAGCTCACGGGCGCGTTGTCGGGCGGCTGGAAGCAGCGTCTCGCGCTCGCCGCGTGCATGCTGCACGAACCGGAGCTGCTGCTGCTCGACGAACCGACCGCCGGCGTCGATCCGGCCGCGCGCCGCGACTTCTGGGAAGAACTGCACCGGCTGGCCGCGCAAGGCATCTCGGTACTCGTCAGCACGCACTACATGGACGAGGCCGAGCGCTGTCACAAGCTCGCGTACATCGCGTCCGGCGAACTGCTCGCGCAGGGCACGGCCGCGGAAATCGTCGCGTCGCAGCACCTGTCGACGCGCACGGTCACCGGCGGGCACCTTGCCGAACTGTCCGCGCGCCTGCGCACGATGCCGGGCGTCGACCAGACGGTCGTGTTCGGCTCGACGCTGCACGTGAGCGGCCGCGATCGTGCGCTGCTCGACGCGACGCTCGCGCAGGTCGCGGCGCAGCCCGGCGCGCAGGAGAACGGTCACGCGCCGCTGCAGGTCGCGCCGATCGACACCGGGCTCGAAGACGTCTTCATCTACATGATGGGCCGCGCATCCGGGCCGCCCGGCGGAGCGGCGACATGAGCACGTGGACGGGCCTGCGCGACGCGTTCTCGGTCGCGCGCTGGTGGAGCATCGTGCTGAAGGAATTCCTGCAGCTGCGCCGCGACCGCGTGACGTTCGCAATGATCGTCGGCGTGCCGATCATCCAGCTCGCGCTGTTCGGCTTCGCGATCAACACCGATCCGAAGCACCTGCCGACCGCGGTGATCGTCGCCGACTCGAGCCCGTTCGCGCGCAGCTTCATCGCCGCGATGCGCAATTCCGCGTATTTCGACATCGTCGCGACGCTGCCCGACGAAGCGGCCGGCCGGCATGCGCTCGCACGCGGCGACGTGCAGTTCGTGCTGAGCGTGCCGGCCGACTTCTCGAAGCGGCTGCTGCGCGGCGAGCGCCCGTCGCTGCTCGTCGAGGCGGACGCGACCGACCCCGTCGCGACCGCCTCGGCGCTCGGCGCGCTGCCGGGCCTCGTGCAACCCGTCGCCGACAAGGACCTGACGGGCCCGCTCGCGCACCTGAACGGCCGCCCGGCCGCGTTCGACATCGTGCTGCACCGCCTGTACAACCCGGAAGGCATCACGCAGTACAACGTCGTGCCGGGCCTGATGGGCGTGATCCTGACGATGACGATGGTGATGATGACGGGCCTCGCGATCACGCGCGAACGCGAGCGCGGCACGATGGAGAACCTGCTGGCGACGCCCGTGCGGCCGCTGGAGGTGATGACGGGCAAGATCGTCCCGTACGTGTTCATCGGGCTGATCCAGGTGTCGATCATCCTCGTGGCCGCGCGCTTCGTGTTCCACGTGCCGTTCGTCGGCGGCATGGTCGCGATCTACCTGTCCGCGCTGCTCTTCATCGCCGCGAACCTGACGGTCGGCATCACGCTGTCGTCGCTCGCGCAGAACCAGTTGCAGGCGATGCAGCTCGCGGTGTTCTACTTCCTGCCGAACATCCTGCTGTCGGGCTTCATGTTTCCGTTCGCCGGGATGCCGAAATGGGCGCAGTTCATCGGCAACCTGCTGCCGCTCACCTACTTCAACCGCCTGGTGCGCGGCATCCTGCTGAAAGGCAACGGCTGGGCCGACCTGTGGCCGTCCGTGTGGCCCGTCGCGCTGTTCACGCTCGTCGTGATGGGCGTCGCGCTGCGCTTCTACCGGCGCACGCTCGACTAGGGGCCGCACGATGAAACCGGCTTCGCGTCGCGCCCGCCCCGCCGCCCGCCGCAGCGCATGGCCAGCCGTTGCGCTGCTCTTCGCCGGTTGCACGGTCGGGCCGGATTTCCGCACGCCCGACGCGCCGGCCACACGGCAATACACGCGCGATGCCCCGCCGGTCACGACGGCCGCCGCCGGCGGCCCGGCCGGCGACGCGCAGACGTTCGCATCGGCCGCGCACACGCCGCAACAGTGGTGGACCGCGTTCGGCTCGGCACCGCTGAACCGGCTCGTCGATACCGCGTGGCACAACAGCCCGACGCTCGCCGAGGCCCGCGCGCGGCTCGACGAAGCGCGCCAGAACCACGCGGCCGAAGCCGGCGCGACGATGCTGCCGCGCGTCGATGCGAACCTGTCCGCCACGCGCGAGAAGGTCGACATCGCTGCCTTCGGGCTGCCCGCCAACGTGCCGAATCCCGGGCCGTTCACGCTGTACGACGCGTCGGTGAGCGTGTCGTACGCGCTCGACGTGTTCGGCGGCAATCGGCGCGCGCTCGAGGCGTTGCGCGCCCAGGTCGACTATCAGGCGTATCTGCTCGACGCCGCACGCCTGACACTCGCGGGCAACGTCGTCGCGACTGCAATCCTGCGCGCGTCGCTCGCGCAGCAGATCGCGCTCACGCGGCAGCTCGTCGACGCGCAAGCCCGGCAGTTGCGGATCGTCGACGCACGCTTCGCGGCGGGCGGCGTATCGCAGGCCGACGTGCATGCGCAGCGCACGCTGCTCGCGCAGACGCAGGCCTCGCTGCCGCCGCTCGCAGCCCGCTACGCGCAGGCCGGCCACCGGCTCGCGATCCTGCTGGGCGCGCCGCCGTCCGGTGCCGAGCTGCCCGACCTCGCGCTCGACGCGCTCACGCTGCCGCGCACGCTGCCGGTCGCACTGCCGTCGACGCTCGCGCGCGAACGGCCCGATATCCGCGCGGCGGAGGCCGTGTTGCACCAGGCGAGCGCGAACGTCGGCGTGGCGACCGCGAACCTCTATCCGCGCTTTTCGATTTCGGCGGGGATCGGTTCGGAACGCACGCGCATCGCGGATATTGTGAGCGGGCTGAATGTGTGGAATGTCGGCCTCGGCCTGACGCAGCCGCTCTTTCATGGCGGCGAGCTGCGCGCGAGGAAGCGCGCGGCCGAAGCCGCGTACGACGCCGCGTTCGCGAGCTATCGGGAAACCGTGCTGCTGGCGCTTCAGCAGGTCGCCGACGCGATGCGTGCGGTCGAACACGATGCGACGGCGCTGCAAGCGCGGGACACGGCCGCACGGGAAGCGGCGGCAGGCAACGCGATCGCCGGCGACCGTTACGCGGCGGGCGGGATCAGCGCGTTCGCGCTGCTCGACGCCCAGCGGCAGGCATTGCAGACCGCGCTCGACCGCACGCGCGCGCAGGCCGACCGGCTGGCCGACACGGCGGCGCTGTTCCAGGCGCTGGCGGGGAACTGGATGGATGATGCGGCGCGGTGATCGACACGACGGCGTCGGCGCCGACCGGGCATTGCCGGCCTGCACGTCATGCACCGCATGAGCGGCACACTTGTCGGGCTCGACAGCCGTCGCCGCGCGCTTCCATTCGACGACCATCCATGACCGACCCCGCAATAGCACAACACGTGCCGCAAATGGAAAAACCGGCCCGAAGGCCGGTTTTCGTACCGCAAGCCGTGAGCGGCGCTCGCGCGCCGCGCGGCATCAGAAGCGGTGGATCAGGCCGACGCCGGCCGCGATCTGGTTCTGCTTCGAACCTGCGCCCACGCCGTCGCCGATCGACGTCGTTGCATTGACGATGCCGCCGGTCAGGCCGCTGATCGTGTTGCCGGTAGCGTGCTGGTACGCTTCAACCGCGTACAGGCCCGTGCGCTTCGACAGGCTGTAGTACTGCGACAGCGTGACCTGGTGGTACTTGGCCGAGCTCGAGATGCCGTTCGACTGGGTCGCACGCGTGTACGAGTAGCCTGCCGCGAAGTCCCACTGCGGCGCTGCCTTCCAGTGCAGCACTGCGCCCGCCGTGTTGAAGATCGCCGTATTGTGGAATGCCGACAGGTTGCCCGGGATGTACTGGACGTTCGAGTACGACACCGAGATGTCCCACGCCGGCGTGAACTGGTAACCGGCCGTCACGGCGACACGTTGCTGCGACTGTGCCGTCTTGTAGCCGCCGTTGATCGACGACACGGCCTGCTCCGCACCGTTGCCGCTCGAATCCAGACCGTTTTGCGCGGTCGAGTTCGCGCCCCACACGCCGCCGCCGAGCGTCGCGTTGTTGATGCGCTGATAGCCAACCGCGATGCCTGCCGGGCCGTTCAGGTACTGGACCGCCGCGCTCCAGGTCGAGCCGCGGTTGAAGCTGCCTGCCACGCCGCCGAGCGAGTACGAACCGCCGACCGTGAAGCCGTAGAACTTCGGCGACATGTAGACGAGCGAGTTGTTCGCGCGGTAGCTGGTGTCGAGCGAGTCGATATCGCCCGGGTGCGCGCCGTAGTAACCGGTCAGCCAGGTCGTCGGGCTATACGGCGACAGCAGCGTGTAGTACGCGGTGTACTGGCGGCCGGCCGTCAGCGTACCGTACGTCGCGTTGGTCAGACCAACCCACGCCTGACGCGTGAAGATGCCGTTCGTCCATTGCGACGAGCCGTTGTTCGCGTTGAAGCCGGCTTCCAACTGGAAAATCGCCTTCGTGCCGCCGCCGAGGTCTTCGCTGCCCTTCAGGCCGAAGCGGCTGCCTGCCCAAATGCCGGTGGCCATCTGCACCTTCGAGTGACCGCCCGAAACCGCGCTGGTGGCCGACGAGTTGTTCTGCCAGGCGATAGCGTTATCGACGATACCGTACAGGGTCACGCTGCTCTGGGCGTGGGCTGCGGTAGCGGCTGCGAGACCCGCTGCCGTCATGGCGAAAGCGACGCGCTTTTTCATTGATTCTCCGTCCTCAAAGAATGATTTCTTTTCTGGTGTGGTTTTATGACTGACACATGTGCGAGTACATGCCGGTGCGATTCTGACGGATTACCAATCGTTTCCCAACATGTGCGGTCGGTCATCGTATGATCGACGCAACGCGGGGGTTCACCAAACGGTTACATAACACCTGAAAACGCTTACGCGGCGGGCCTTGCCGGCATTTCCCGGTGAAAACCCTAGCTTTACATTTTTACTGGTGCATCGCGACCGCCGGATGTCGTCAGACGCCCTCGGCAACAACCTTCCTACGAATGCGCGACCGCGGCTGACGCCGCGATTCACGCCGCCGCGCAGGATCGCTGACATTCATGACACCCACGTTTCGGGAAGCGAAATCGTGAAAACGTTTCAGTCCGCGTGCGGACAATCGGACGGGAGACGGGAGCGGCCCGGCGAACGCGGGCCGAGGGGCGATGCCGATGCTGGTCGCGTCACGCACCGGCATCGTTCAGCGCGATTCAGCGCGATTCAGCGCGCGGACGGCTGCGCGATCCGCGTGTTCACCGCGTCGACGAGCGCGGTGATCCGCGCACGGATCGCGGCGTTCGAACCGACGAGCGCGAGCGACGACGCCATGATCCGGTAGATCCGCTTGCGCGGCACCTTCGCCGGCGTCGCCGGATCGAGCCACGCATCGTGGCCGGCCAGCAGTTCGAGCGTTTCGAGGCCGATCATGATCGGCCACAGGCACGCGAGCCGCAGCCGCACGAAGCGCCGCGGAATCGCGAGCGTGTAGCGGCACGCGTCGCGATACTGGTCGAGCGTCACGCGCAGCAGGTCGACCAGCACGCCGCGCGCGCGCGCCGACGCATCGGGTGTCATCAGGTCGGCGACGCCGACGCCGTATGCGGCCAGCACGTCCTCCGGCAGATAGCAGCGGCCGATCCGCAAATCCTTCGCGCAGTCGCGCAGGATGTTGGTCATCTGCAGCGCCTTGCCGAAACGGATGCCCTTCTCGCGCATGTCCGGCACGTCCCAGCCGCGCGCGGCGCGCGTGTGCGCGCCGGTCATGTCGGTCCAGAATTCGCCGACGCAGCCGGCGACCAGGTACGTGTAGCGATCGAGCTCGGCACGGTTCGGCAGCGACGCGACGCGGCCCGACTGTTCGTCGGGGAACGTGCGCAGGTCGAATTCCATCCCCGACGTCAGCGTCGCGACGACCTTGCGGATCGACGCGCGGTCCGCATCCGGCTGCGCGCGCAGCAGCGCGAGCATCGGCTCCATCGAGCCGAGCAGCACGTGTTCGTGCGAATCCGTCTGCATCCGCGTCACGTCCTCGAGCGAGCGCGACAGCGCCGCGCCGTCGCCGAGCCGCTCGACTTCGTTCCGCAGGTCGGTCAGCAGCGCCGCGCGGCGATCGGGCGCGACCAGCGCCGTGTCGGCGATCGTGTCGGCCGCGCGCGCGAGCAGGTAGGCCAGGCCGACCGGGTCGCGCATGCCGTCGGGCAGCACGCGCAGCGTCAGGTAGAAGGAGCGGGAAACGTTCTTCAGCAGGTCGCCGAGCAGGTAGCGGGATCGGTATGCGTCGTCATGGGTCAGTAAAATCGGCCGGCGGGGCCGGACGCACGCGGGGCGCCGGCCCCGCGCCGGCCCGCGAGTCGCCGCATCGCTGTGCGCGGGCGGTCGGCCGGCGCGGGCGATGCCAAAAGTCCCGCAAGTTAGTGCATCCGGCGACCACGCTCGCGATCCGTCCGACGAAGTGGGCGCGCAACCGCCGAACCGCGTCGGCGCGACGATCGCGGCGCCGGCTGGCGGCGACGGGCGGATCGCACCGTCTCGACCGCGACGTGTTCCCGCAATTCTCGCGCCTGACGCGACAACAAAACAGAAAGGTGAAAGTAATACATATGTAATGATCCGGTGCGACGATCGCGTCCCGTTCGCTCACGCGGCCCCGCATCGCCGGACCGCTTGCCCTTTCACCGACTTCCGTTCCGAAGGTTCATCGACATGCTCTTCCCGCGCCCGACCGCCCTGCGCTGCATCCCGTTCGCCTGTGCCGCCGCCGTCCTGCTTGCCGCCTGCGGCGGCGACGACGTCTCGGCGTCCGATTCCGCCCGGCCGATCTCCGCGAAGGTCCAGGTGGTCGGCCATCGCGGCGCGAGCGCGCTGCGCCCCGAGCACACGCTAGCGTCGTACCGCAAGGCGATCGAGGACGGCGCGGACGTGATCGAGCCCGACCTCGTCGCGACCCGCGACGGCGTGCTCGTCGCGCGCCACGAGAACGAGATCTCCGGCACGACGAACGTGTCGACGCTGCCGCAGTTCGCGAGCCGCAAGGCGACCAGGACGATCGACGGCACGCAGCTGACCGGCTGGTTCACCGAGGACTTCACGCTCGCCGAGCTGAAGACGCTGCGTGCCCGCGAGCGCATTCCGCAGGTGCGCCCGGCGAACACCGCGTACAACGACCAGTTCGAGATTCCGACCTTCGACGAGATCGTCGCGCTCGCGAAACAGATGTCCGCGCAGACCGGCCGCACGATCCACCTGTATCCGGAAACCAAGCACCCGACCTACTTCCAGTCGATCGGCCTGCCGCTCGAGGACCGTCTCGTCGACGCGCTGCAGAAGGATCCGTACACGGCGCGCACGGCGACCGTCTACATCCAGTCGTTCGAGGTCGCGAACCTGAAGGCGATCCGCAACCGGATCAAGTCGAGCCAGCCGAACTGGAAGCTCGTGCAGTTGATGGACGAAGCCGGCCAGCGTCCGTACGACTTCGTGAAGGCGAACGACAAGCGCACCTACGGCGACCTGTCGACGCGCGACGGGATGCGCGAGATCGCGTCCTATGCGAACGGCGTCGGCCCGTACAAGACGTCGATCATCGCGGTGGCCGCGGACGGCACGCTGCAGCAGCCGACGTCGTACGTGCGTGACGCGCACGCAGCCGGCCTCGTCGTGCATCCGTATACGTTCCGTCCGGAGAACAACTTCCTGCCCGCGTCGCTGAAGGACGGCGGTACACCGGCCACGCGCAACACCGCGGGCTCGGTGCGCGAGATCCAGGCCTACCTGCGCGCGGGCATCGACGGCTTCTTCACCGACGATCCGGCCGTCGGCCGCACGGCCGTCGATACGTTCAAGCGTTGAGCGCGCTGAACGTGCCGCATACGATGAGCCGCTGAACATGCGGCAACCGGGCGCGGCGCATCGCGTGCCGCACGCCGGTTGCCGCGCCGTGGTCAGATCACGCGGAAGTGGTGCGTGCCGTCCCGCTTCAGCTGGTCGACCAGCCCGTATTCCCAGTCGAGATACGCCTGCATCGCGGCGGCCGCGTTGTCGGTACCTTCGTACGGGCGCCGGTAGCGATCGACGCGCGGCGACGCGAGGCGTGTCTCGCCGTGCTCGAGCGGCAACCCCGCGTCGATCCATGCGGCCGTGCCGCCGGTCAGCACCGAGATCGCCGCGGAAGCCGGCAGCCACGCGCGCGCGTCGTCCGCCGCGAACCGCGCGAGCAGGCTCGATCCGCACGTGAACACATAGCGCCGCGCCGGCGGAATCGCGGCGAGCGCGTCGCGCAACTGCGCGCGCACGACGAACCACGCGCCGGGGATATGGCGCTTCACGTAGTTCGCGCTGGCCGTCACGTCGACGATCGCGAGCTCGCCCGCGGCCGCCTCCTTCAGCCAGCCCGCGAGCGTCGCGGGCGACACCTCGCTCACCTGCGGCGTCGCGGGCACGTCGCGCGGCGGCTGGCCGCGCTCGGTGAACGCCGCCGTGCCGGCCGGCTCGAGCACCCGCACGTCCCAGCCCATCTGCGCGAGCCACGACGCGGTCATGTCCGCGCGCACGCCGTCGTCGTCGGCGAGCACGATCCGCGCGCCGCGCACGGCCGCGTGATGGTCGGTCTCCTGCACGAGCTGGCCGCCCGGCGTGCCCAGGAAGCCCGGCAGATGGCCGGCCTCGTATTCCTCCGGCGTGCGCACGTCGAAGCGGTACAGCGTGCGGCCCGGTTCGTCGAGCGCGGCGAGCTCCGCGAGCGCGATGCGCGGCACGCCCGCGCGCTCGGCCACCGCGCGCGCGGCGCGGCGTGCTTCCTCACGCTGCGCGGGTGCGATCTCGTCCGGAAAGCGTCGCGCGGCGCCGTGCTCGAGCGTCTGGCCGGCGAGCGTCCAGCCGATCGTGCCGTTGCGCAGTGCCGCGACCGGGTTCGGCAACCCCGCGTTGACGAGCGACTGCGTGCCGATGATGCTGCGCGTGCGGCCCGCGCAGTTCACCACCACCTGCGTTGCCGGATTCGGCGCGAGCGCGCGCACGCGCAGCACGAGTTCCGCGCCCGGCACGCTCGTCGACGTCGGGATGTTCATCGTCTGGTATTCGTCGAAGCGGCGCGCGTCGACGATCACGACGTCGGCCTTTTCATCGATCAGCGCCTGCACCTCCTGCGCGGACAGCGACGGCGTATGGCGCTCGGCCTCGACCCATTCGCCGAACGATTTGCTCGGCACGTTCACGTCGATGAACAGTTCGCCGCCCGCGGCGAGCCAGCCTGCGAGGCCGCCGTCGAGCAGCCGCACGTCGGTATAGCCGAGCTGCGCGAGTTTCTCGGCCGCGCGCGGCGCGAGATCGTCGCCGCCGGCTTCGCCGAACACGACGATCGGCGTGTCGCGGCGCGGAATGCGCGTCCATGCGTCGAGTTCGAGCTTCGACAGCGGAAAGTTGGCGGCCCACAGCGGGTGGCCCTGCGCGTAGGGATCTTCGTCGCGCACGTCGATCAGCGCGAGCTCGTCGCGGGCCAGCAGGCGCGCGCGTACGTCCTGGTACGACGCGACGGGGAAACGGGAAGTGGAATCAACGGATTGCGTCACGATGTCTCTGTCGGATTCTGTTGGAGTCGGTGAAGAAAGCACACGGAAAACGGATGCAGCTCGATGCCCGCGGCACGCCGTCGCAACGGGGCGCCCGCGACTTGCGGCGTCATGCGTCCGGTCACGCGTTCGAATAGCCGGACACGAACGGCTTCACGGTGCCGTCGTCCAGGAACACCGCACGTTCGACCTGGCCGATGTTCGCGCCGTACACGTGGATGCTGATCGACACCTGGTCGTCGAACGCGTTGGTCACGCGATGGACGTCGCCGATGCGCGGCGACACGGCCTCGACGTCGCCCGGCTGCAACCGTACCGCGTCGCCCGCCGGCACCGGCCTGCCGGCCGCGTCGAACCGGTACGGTTGCGAAAACTCGCCGCCGCGCAGCATCCCGATCAGCCCCCACACCGTGTGGTTGTGGATCGGCGTCGTCTGGCCGGGCCCCCACACGAAGCTGACGACGGAAAACCGCGCGTCGGGATCGAGATGCAGCAGGTACTGGCGGTAACGCTCGGGATCGGGCTGCGCGAACGCGTCGGGCAGCCAGTCGTCGTGCGCGACGAGCGCGGCCAGCAGCGCGCCGCCCTCGTCGAGGATGCGCGCCTCGTTCGCGCCGGACGCGAGCAGCGCGCCCAGCCCGTCGACGAACGGACGCAGCGGCGTCTGCTGCAACGAAAGCGTACTCATCGGCTGCCTCCTCGAATATGATGCCGAATATGATGGATCGTCATGATGCACCTGAAATACCATGCAGAACAAACATGAAAATTAGCGATATCGACGCTTTTGCAGCGGTCGTTCGCGGCCAGACGCTGAGCCAGGCCGCGGCCGAGCTCGGCATGACGCAGCCCGCGATCACGCGGCGCGTGCAGAACCTCGAGGAGGCGCTCGGCGTCACGCTGCTCGACCGCAACACGAAGCCGCCGCGCCCGACCGACATCGGCCTGCAGGTGTTCGAGCAGTGCCGCGCGATCCTGCGCGAAGTCGACGCGCTGCGCGAACTGACGGCCGGCCAGCGGCCGCCCGCCGGCGAATTCCGCGTCGGCCTCACGCAAGGGCTCGGCGAGCTGATGCTGCCCGGCCTGATCGCGCAGCTCGCCGCGCAATGGCCGGCGCTCGCCACGCAGGTCACGACCGCGTGGGGCGGCATGCTCGTCGAACGCGTCGCGCACCGCGAACTCGACGCCGCGCTGGTGTTTCTGGCCCGCGAGATGGTGCTGCCGCCGCAGGTCGAAGGCGAGCGGCTGCTGGCCACGCGGCTCGTCGCGGTCGGCCGCAAGGGCGACTGGCCGCGCCGCAGCTACCGGCTCGCCGACTGCCAGGCGCGCGGCTGGGTGCTCAATCCCGACGGCTGCGGCTTTCGTGCGGGGCTGCGCCGCGCGCTCGACGCGCAGGGGCTGCCGATGCCGGTCACGCTCGACGCCTACGGCCGCGACCTGCAATTGCAGAGCGTCGCGAACGGCTTCGGGATCGGGCTGATGCCGCTGCCGCTCGTCGAAGGCAGCCCGCTGCGCGACGCGGTCGACATCGTCCCGCTCGCCGATTTCAAGCCGCAGATCGATCTGTGGCTGCTGCACCGGCAGGACGCCGCGCGCTTCAAGGCACCGCTCACGGCCGTGGCCGCGCATGCGCGCACCGCGTTCGCGCTGCCGGCGGATGCGGCCGGGCACGACGAAGCCGCTTGACCACGCGCGACGGCGCCGGCGCGGCGGCGTCGCGTTGGCGTTGGCCTTTGCGTTGGCTTTTGCGCCCACCACCCCGCCGCCCCGCTCACGCATCGCTGTTGCGACCGGATGCCGGCGCGTCGCGTGACGTTCCGCCCGCTTCCGCGTTCGCGGCAGCGCGTTGCGCCGCCGCGTCGAGCACGGCCCGTCCGGCGGCCACCGCGATCGCATCGTCCTGCGGCGTATGCACGCGGCTGCACAGCACGTCGCGATAGTGGCGTTCGAGCGGATTGTGGCGGCTCAGCCCGTGATTGCCCGACAGCTTCAACGCGTGCTCGACCGTGCGGATCGCCTGTTCCGTCACGGTCCGCTTGACGAGGCCGCTCGTCGTCACCGTCGGCGGGTCGCCCGCATCGGTGCGCGCGATGTGCTCGTCGAGCAGCACGCGGTTCGCGTGCAGCCACCCTTCGATCTCGCCGACGGCCTCCTGCACGCGCGGCAGCGTCGCGAGCGGCGCACCGAGCCCGCTCGGCGCGCGCGTCGTCGCGAAATCGAGCAGCCAGTCGCGCGACGCGCGGGCGACCGCGTCGTAGAGGCTGCCGAGCAGCGCGACCATCCAGGCCTGCTGGTCGGCCTGCGCATCGACATCCGCATGACTCGCGGCCGACACGGCCCACGCATCGGGCGCGCGCACGTCCACCGCATGATCGGCGGGCAGCCGCACATCGTCGAACACCACCTCGTGACTGCCCGATGCGCGCAGGCCCAGGTGATTCCAGCTTTCGATCACGCGGATGCGCGCATCGACTTCCGTGTCGCGCTCGCGCCGCACGAGGAACACGCCGACGCGCGGCTCGGGTTCGTCCGTGCGGGCCCACACGGCCAGCCAGCGCAGCGCCGGAATGCCGGTGCTGTACAGCTTGTGGCCGGACAGCCGCCAGCCGTCGCCGTCGCGACGCGCGATCGTTTCGGGCAGGCCGCCGCGCGACGGCGAACCGAGCGCCGGCTCGACGCGCAGCGCGTTGATCAGCGCGCCGTCGGCAACCGCGCTGTCGAACACCGCACGCCGCAGGCGCGCGGGCCAGCGGTTGTCCGCGCGGCCGAGCGCGCGATGCTGCAGGTAGGTCATCGTCAGCACCAGCGCGGTCGCCGGATCGGCGCGCGCGACCGCGGCCACGATCCGGCTCGCCTGCGCGAGCGTCGCGCCCGCGCCGCCGTGCTCGCGCGGCACGACCTGCGCGATCAGCCCGGCGCGATGCAGCCGTGCGAAGTTCTCGTGCGGGAAACGGCCGTCGACGTCGTTGCGGGCGGCGTCGGCCGCGAGTTCGGGCGCGAGACGCGCGAGCAGCGCGGTAACGCGCGCATCGTCGGCAGGCAGGTGGCGCAGGGACGACTGCGGCGATAGCGGCGAGGAAGCGGCAAGGCTGGCGGACATCGGTACGGATTCCCTCGGTGACTGGGTAACGGGATAAAACGTCGTGGCGAAGATCGGTCGGCGAATGGCGGCGGTGGCTCGTGGAGCCGGCGGCGATCGGCGCTGGATTCGCCGGGGGCGCGTGGCGTGGATCCGGGGCGCTCGCGCACGCATCCGCCGCACACCTCTGCCTTCGACCCGATCCCCCGCTTCCGAACCCGATGCCGATCCGGCTCACGTCGTGTTGATCCGGCGAGCAAGCCCCGCTCGACACGCAGCCGGCGCCCCGTTCGGCCCGATCGTGAGCCCATAGCGTATGCGCAACGCACACGCGCCCAAACCATGCAAATCTGATATTCAATTCGGGATTGATTATTTCCGTTCCGCATGATCCCGGCGGTAATCTGCGCTCCATTCCCGCCCGGCCGGCCGTCGCTGGCCGCGCCGGGCCGTCCTTGCATCGGAGACCCAGATGAGCGTCGAATTCATCGGCATGATCCAGAGCCAGAAGCAGTCGGAAATCCATCCGCCTGCCGGCCCCGTCGTCGACCCCGACTACGTGCGCGACTTCGCCCGCGCCCACGAAACGGCCGGCTTCGACCGGATCCTCGTCCCGCACCACTCGACCGGCCCGTCGGCGACGCTGACGATCGCGTTCGCCGCCGCGGCGACCGAGCGCATCCACTTCATGCTCGCGCATCGCCCCGGCTTCACCGCGCCGACGCTCGCCGCGCGGCAGATCGCGACGCTCGACCAGTTCAGCCGCGGCCGGCTCGCCGTGCACTTCATCTCCGGCGGCTCGGACAGCGAGCAGCAGCGCGACGGCGATTTCCTCGACCACGACGCACGCTACGCACGCACCGACGAATACCTCGGCATCCTGCGCCGCATCTGGACCGACACGCAGCCGTTCGATCACGACGGCGCGCACTACCGCTTCACGCAGGGTTTTTCGGAAGTGAAGCCGTTCCAGAAGCCGCACGTGCCGATCTACTTCGGCGGTGCCTCGGAAGCGGCGCTGGAAGTCGCCGGCAAGCACGCGGACGTCTATGCGCTGTGGGGCGAATCGCTCGACCAGGTGCGCGACCTGACGACGCGCGTGCGCGCCGAAGCCGCGAAGCACGGTCGGCAGGTGCGCTTCTCCGTGTCGTTCCGGCCGATCCTCGCGGCGACCGAAGACGAAGCGTGGGCGCGCGCGCACCGGATCCTCGACGAAACCCGCCGGCTGCGCGAAGCGGCCGGCCTCGCCACCGGCGGCCCGCAGCAGAGCGAAGGCGCACGGCGCCTGCTCGCCGCGGCCGAACGCGGCGCGCGCGTCGACAAGCGGCTGTGGACCGAGATCGCGAAGCTCACCGGCGCGCGCTCGAATTCGACCGCGCTGGTCGGCACGCCCGAACAGGTCGCCGACGCGCTGCTCGACTACTACGACCTCGGCGTGACGACGTTCCTGATTCGCGGCTTCGATCCGCTCGAAGACGCGATCGACTACGGCCGCGAACTGATTCCGCGCGTGCGCAGCGCCGTCGCGGCACGCGACGCGGCGCGCCGCGCGGCCTGACGCACGGGGAGATGCCGACCATGTCCGCCGTCCTGTCTTCGTCCTCGCCCGTGCGCACCGCGTCGGGCCTCGTCCTCGCCGACACGCCGCGCCAGCATTTCTGGTTCGATCCGCCCGCGCCGCGCTTCGACGTCGCCGCCGAGCGCCGCCACCGGCAGGAGCGGCTCGCGGCCGCGTTCCGCCTGTTCGCGCGCTTCGGCTTCGCGTCGGGCCTCGCGGGCCACATCACCGCGCGCGACCCGGAACTGCCCGACCACTTCTGGGTGAATCCGCTCGGCGTGCATTTCTCGCAGATCAAGGTGTCGGACCTGCTGCTCGTCAATTCGCGCGGCGAAACCGCGATCGGCAACCGGCCGCTGAACAAGGCCGCGTTCGCGATCCATGCGGCGATTCACGACGCGCATCCGCACCTCGTCGCGGCCGCGCACACGCATTCGACCTACGGCAAGGCGTGGTCGACGCTCGGCCGCCCGCTCGACCCGCTGACGCAGGACGCGTGCGTGTTCTACGAGGACCACGCGCTGTTCGACGACTTCACCGGGATGGTCGTCGATACGAGCGAAGGCGCGCGGATCGCGGATGCGCTCGCGAAGCCCGACGGCACCACGCACAAGGGCGTGATCCTGAAGAACCACGGCATCCTGACGGCCGGCCCGACGGTCGAGGCCGCCGCGTGGTGGTACATCGCGCTCGACAACGCCGCGCACACGCAGCTGCTGGCCGAAGCGGCCGGCACGCCGCAACCGATCGATCAGGCGACCGCGCGACACACGCACGGCCAGATCGGCGGCCCCGACGGCGCATTGCACGCGTTCGACAGCCTGTTCGCGCGCGTCGTCGCCGACGAACCCGACCTGCTCGACTGAGCGCCCGCCGCACGACCGGAACCGGAGACCACACCATGACCAAAACCACCGCACCCGCGCCGACCGGCGCCCATGACGACAAGCGCCGCCGGCTGCTGCGCGCGGCCGGGGCCGCCGCGCTCGCCGCACCGGCGATCACGCTCGGCCGCAAGGCCTGGTCGGCGCCGCCGCTGAAGAAACTCACGTTCGCGTGGAACCAGAACGCGTTCTGCCTGACGCCGATCGTCGTCGCGCAGGAGAACGGCTTCTTCGAGAAGAACGGGCTGAAGGTCGAACTGATCAACTACAGCGGATCGACCGACCAGCTGCTCGAATCGATCGCGACCGGCAAGGCCGATGCCGCGGTCGGGATGATCCACCGCTGGCTGAAGCCGCTCGAAGCCGGCTTCGACGTGAAGATCATCGGCAGCTCGCACGGCGGCTGCGTGCGGCTGCTCGGGTCGAAGACGGCGGGCGTGACGACCCTGCAGGCGCTGAAGGGCAAGACGGTCGGCGTCAGCGATCTCGCGGCGCCCGGCAAGCATTTCTTCTCGATCCTGCTCGCGAAGAACGGCATCGATCCCGAACGCGACATCACATGGCGGCAGTATCCGGCCGACCTGCTCGGCGTCGCGGTCGACAAGGGCGAGATCCAGGCCATCGCCGACGGCGACCCGAACCTCTATCTGCTCGAGAAGCGCAGCAACGGCGCGTACACCGAACTCGCGACGAACCTGTCCGGCGAATACGCGCGCAAGGTGTGCTGCGTGATCGGCGCGCGCGGCGACCTCGTGCGCAACGACCGCCCGGCGGCCGCCGCACTCGCGCGCTCGATCGTGCAGGCCACCGAGTACACGCACGACAACCCGAACGAAGCCGCGAAGGCATTCGCGAAGTACTCGCCGAAGATCAACCCCGACGACCTGCGCAAGCTGTACGCGACGCTGACCTACACGCACCATCCGACCAACGTCGACCTGCAGCAGGAAATCGCGTTCTACGCGGACGATTTCCGCCGCATCAGCGTGCTGAAGAAGAGCACCGACCCGCAGCGCTTCGCGCAGCAGGTCTATGCGAACGTGCTGGGGTGACGCGATGTCGACGATCGAACACGCGTCCGCCGCGCGCACCGCGTCCACCTCGGGCAATGCCGCCCCCGTGACGCCGCCTGCGACTGCCACGTCCCGTCCCGCGTGCACGGCCTGCGACGCGACGCTCGCGGCCGAAGCCCGCCGCGCACGCACCTGGCCGACCGGCGTCGTCGCGGCGCTCGCGTGGGCCGCGCTCGGCGCGGTGACCTACGTGTGGCCGAACCGCGTCGTCGGTTTCACCGACTGGGCGTACACCGACACGTTCGGCATCCGCCGCGTGGGCGATCGGCGCGCTTCTGCTGCCGCCGCGACGCTCGGCCATCGCGGTGCCGGCCCGCGCGCGCGGCTCGCCCGCGTGCGCCCGGCCGGCCCGTGGCTCGTGGCGCTGCGCTCGTGCTCGCCGTGTGGGAAATCGTCACGGCCAAGACCGGCTGGCTGCCGACGCCGTTTTCGCGCCGCGCAGGCGCTGATCGAGGTCTACGCCGACGACTGGCCGCGCCTTGCCGGCAGCGCCGGCAACACGCTGAAGCTGCTTTCCCTCGGGTTCGCGTACGGCGTCGCGGTCGGGTTCGCGGTCGGCGTCTCGATCGGCTGGTCGCGCCGCATCGGCTACTGGGTGCATCCGGTGCTGCGCGTGCTCGGCCCCGTGCCGGCCACCGCGCTGCTGCCGCTCACGTTCTACTTCTTCCCGACGAGCTATTCGGCCGCCGCGTTCCTGATCGCGCTGTCGACCGGCTTCCCGGTCGCGGTGCTGACGTGGTCGGGCGTCGCGAGCGTGAACCGGCAGTACTACGACGTCGCGCGCACGCTCGGCGCGAACGCGCGCTTCCTCGTGTTGCGCGTCGCGATTCCGGCCGCGCTGCCGCACGTGTTCGTCGGCATCTTCATGGGGCTGAGCGCGTCGTTCACGGTGCTGGTCGTCGCCGAGATGATGGGCGTCAAGTCGGGGCTCGGCTGGTACCTGAGCTGGGCGCAGGGCTGGGCATCGTACGTGAACATGTATGCGGCGCTGATCGTGATGGCGCTGCTGTTTTCCGGGCTGATCGCGCTGCTGTTCGCGGTGCGCGACCGTGTGCTCGCGTGGCAGAAAGGAACCGTCAAATGGTAAGCGCCGCCGTTCTCGAATCGTCCGTTGCCCCGCCGCCCGCCGCGCTCGACGCCACGGCGCCGCGCGGCGCGCGCATCGACATCCGCCGCGTGAGCCACGCGTTCGACGGCCCCGGCGGCCCGCTGCCGGTGCTCGACGACGTCACGCTGTCGGTCGCGGCCGGCGAATTCGTCGCGCTGCTCGGCCCGAGCGGCTGCGGAAAATCGACGCTGCTGCGGCTCGTCGCGGGCCTCGACGCCGCACGGCAAGGCACGATCGCGCAGGACGGCACGCCGATCGAGCGGCCCGATCCGTCGCGCATCGTCGTGTTCCAGGATCCGACGCTCTACCCGTGGCGCCGCGTGCGCGCGAACGTCGCGCTCGGCCTCGAGGCGCGCGGCGTGGCCCGCACGTCGCAGCATCGCGTCGACGATGCGCTCGCGCGCGTCGGGTTGCAGGAATTCTCGAACGTGTTTCCGCATCAGCTGTCGGGCGGGATGGCGCAGCGTGTCGCGCTCGCCCGCGCGCTCGTCAACGATCCGCGCCTGCTGATCCTCGACGAACCGCTCGGCAAGCTCGATTCATTGACGCGGCTGACGATGCAGGCCGAGTTGACCGCGCTGTGGCAACGCGACGGGTTCTCCGCGCTGCTCGTCACGCACGATGTCGAGGAAGCGCTGTTTCTCGCGCAGCGCGTGATCGTGTTCGGGCCGCGGCCCGCACGCATCGTCGCGGAACTGCGTGTCGACCTGCCGTATCCGCGCCATCGCGGCGACCCGCGTCTCGCCGAACTGCGTCACGAAGCGCTGCGGCATCTCGGACTCGATGCGAGCTGGTAGATGCGCAGTGCCTTTCGCAGGATGGCCGGTGCGCGGCAAGGGCCGCGCCGATGAACGCGCCGCCGTTCGCCGACTGGGCGCTCCTGTTCCTGCAACTGCTGTATCGCGCACAGATCGCGTTGGCCCGGGTGCTGCATGCGATCGGCCTGACCGGCGATGCCGACGGACAGGCCGCGTGGCCCTGGGCACACCGCATCGCGCTCGAAACGCTGCGCATCGACGCGGGGCTCACGCGACAGCTTGCATTCGCCATCGCGATGACCACGCTCGCCGCGGCGCTCGGCTGCATCGCACTCGTGTCGCGCAAGTGGCGGGCGGCAGCGGTCATCGCCGCGCTGGCCGTCGCGTGGTTCGCGCCGTGGCCGCCGGCATCGCTGTGGCTCGCGCCGGCGGTGCCCACGAGTTTCCAGCGCAGTCCCGCCGCGTTTTCCGTCGTGAACCTGATGCGCGGCGCGCATCTGTATGCGCAGCATTGCGCAGCCTGTCACGGCGCGGACGGCCGCGGCGAAGGCCCCCTCGCGGCGAGCCTCGCGCATTGGCCGCCGACCTTCGCGGGCGCACTGCTTGCCCGCCGGCTCGACGGCGAACTGTATTGGCGCATGCGGCACGGTACGCGCGACGCGCGCGGCGCGGCGTCGATGCCGGGCTTTGCCGCGACGCTCGGCCCGTCCGACACCTGGGCCGTGCTCGATTACCTGAAAGCGCTGTCGGCCGGCAGCGGCGCGCAGGCGGAAGGAGCGTGGCCCGTGCCCGTTCCGCTGCCGGCGCTCGACGTGCGCTGCGGCAGCGCCGCGCCGCAACCGCTCGAGCGCTGGCGCGAAGGCCAGCGCGTGCGCATCGTCGCGCTCGCGCCGGGCGGCACGCCGCCGCGGGAAGACCCGCGCTGGCAGACGCTGCTCGTCACCGCCGGCGATCCGTCCACGCCGCCACCGCCGGTCGGCACGCGCGCGAACTGCGTCGCATCGACGCCCGATGCATGGCAAGCGTTCGCGACGATTGCCGGCGTGCCGCCCGCTGCGTTCGGCGGCACGCAACTGCTTGCCGACCGGCGCGGCTGGCTGCGGGCGCGCGCGTTGCCGGGCAGCGCGGGCTGGTCGGCCGACGACTTGCTGTGCCGCTCGGATGCCGCGGCGCGAGCGCCGGCCGACGCCGCGAACGTCGATCCGCTGACCGCGCTGCTGCTGCGCGTGGACGCTGAACCCGTACGCGACGTGCAGGCCGGGCTCCCGCATTGAATCCCTGAACCGTTTTCCCGACGAACCGAACTTCACGATGAATCCGACCCGACGCCACTTCCTCGCGCAAGCGGGCGCCCTCGCCGCCGCCACCCTCGCCGCCGCGCCGGCCACGCTGCATGCGCAATCGGACGTGCGGCCGCTGCTGCGTGCCGGCGACCAGAAAGGCGGCCTGCGCGCGCTGCTCGAAGCGGCCGGCGAACTGAACGGCCTCGCGTACGACATCGCATGGACCGAATTCCCGGCCGCCGCCCCCCTGGCCGAAGCGCTGAACGCGGCGGCCGTCGACTGCGGGCCGATCGGCGACGCGCCGGTGATCTTCGCGCTCGCCTCGGGCGCCCGCATCAAGGTGATCGGCGCGAACCGGTCCGACCCGTACGGCACCGCCGTGCTCGTGCGGCCCGACGCGACGCTGAAGGACGCCGCCGACCTGAAAGGCAAGCGCATCGGCACCACGCGCGGCTCGATCGGCCATTTCGTCACGTTGAAGGCGCTCGACGCGGCCGGCCTGCCGCCCGACGCCGTTTCGTTCCGCTTCCTGCCGCCGGCCGACACGATGCTTGCGCTCGCAACCGGTTCGATCGATGCGTGGGCGACGTGGGAACCCTATACGGCCCTCGCGGAAACGAGCGGCCGCGCGCGCGTGCTCGTCAACGGCCGCGGCCTGTGGTCGGGCTTCAGCTACATCGCGGCGACCGACGCGGCGATCGCGTCGAAGCGCGACGTGCTGCACGACTTCCTGCAACGGGTGGTGCGCGCGCAGGTCTGGTCGTACCGGCACGTCGACGCGTATTCCGCGGCACTCGCGCGCATCATCGGCATCCCGCCGGCGGCCGCGAAGCTGCAGTTCGAGCGCCGCAACACGCGCTGGCAGCCGATCGACGCGACGGTGATCGCCGGGCAGCAGCGCACGGCCGACTTCTACCTGAAGGCCGGGCTGCTGCGCCAGCCGCTCGACGTGCGCACGACCTTCGACCTCGGCTTTCCGCTGGCGTAACCGGCCGCGGCCGTGCGGCGGCCTGCAACCGCCCAAACGGCTTTCGCACGATCTGGCACAATCGCGATTCGACCATCCTGCCCGTGTCAGCCAGCGTCATGCCAGCCATCTCCGAACTCTTCATCTACCCGATCAAATCCTGCGCCGGCATCGCGCTGTCGCGCGCGCAACTGCTCGAAACGGGCCTCGCGTACGATCGCCACTGGCTGATCACCACCCCGGACGGGATGATGATCACGCAGCGCACGCACCCGCGCCTCGCGCTGATCCGCACCGCGCTCGAGCACGACGCGCTCGTGCTGAACGCGCCGGGCATGCCCGAGATCCGCACGCCGCTCGACGGCGACGCGACGCCGGCCACGCCGAAGATGGCCGCGACCGTCTGGCGCGACACCGTCGACGCGATCGACACGGGCGCCGCGACAGCCGCATGGCTCACCGAATTCCTCGGCACGCCGCTGAAGCTCGCGCGCTTCGGCGCGGATGCGCGCCGCGGCTGCAACCGCAAATGGACCGGCGACATCGACACGCACACGCAGTTCGCGGACGGCTATCCGCTGCTCGTGATCGGCCAGTCGTCGCTCGACGACCTGAACGCGAAGCTCGTCGCGAAAGGCGCGCCGGCGATTCCGATGAACCGCTTCCGCCCGAACATCGTCGTGTCGGATCTCGATGCGTATGAAGAGGATTTCGTCGAGCATCTCGACGCCGAAGGCGACACACCCGTGCGGCTGCGCCTCGTGAAGCTGTGCACGCGTTGCCCTATGCCGACGATCGACCAGGTGACCGGCGCGCCGAACCCGGCGTGGCCGCACGAGCCGACCGACACGATGCAGACGTATCGCGCGAATCCGAACTACGAAAACGCGCTGACCTTCGGCATCAATGCAATCGTGGTCGAAGGCGCGGGAGCCTGGCTGGAGGTCGGGCAGTCGCTCGAGGCGGAGATCGGATTCGGCGATTGAGCGACTGAGCGGGGCGGCGGACGGCGCGTCGTATGCATCGCCGCCGAGGGCGATGCGTCGAAGACATCCGCCGCGACGTTGCCGGCGCGCCCACCTCCCTCCCTCGGAGATGCCGCTCGCCGCCATTCGCTCACATTCGCCGCGATTCTCCGCGACCAAGCGAACCAGCCCTTCTACTGCGCCGCCGCCGGCACCGTCGGCAACATCACCGTCACGATCAACCCGCCTCCCGCCGCATCGGCCAGCGTCACGCTGCCCTGATGCACGCGCGCGATCCCCCGCACGATCGACAGCCCGAGCCCCGTGCCTTCGACCGTCTGCGTCTTGCTGCCGCGATGGAAACGCTCGAACACCGCGTCGCGCTCGCCGGCCGGAATGCCCGGCCCGTTGTCGATCACGTCGAGCCGCGCATGGTCGCCATCGCGCGACACGCGCACCGTGATCACCGCGCGGTCGCCCGAATAACGAATCGCGTTGTCGATCAGGTTGCCGATCAATTCGCCGAGCAGGTCCGGTTGGCCGAGCACGTCGACATCCGCCTCGTGCTCGAAGCCGAGATCGATGTCGCGCGCGCGCGCGACCGGCGACCAGTCGAGCGTCACGCTGCGCGCGAGCCGGTGCAGCGCGACCGGCTGGTGCGCGACCGCCTGGCCGCTGTCCGAATCGAGCCGCGACAGCGACAGCAGCTGCTGGACGATCTTCACGGCCTGCCGCACCGCGCCGTTCACGCGCCGCAGATGCACGTTCACGCGCGGCTGCTCGTCCGGCCGCAACGCCAGCTCGACGCCGGCCTGCACCGCCGCGAGCGGGGTCTTCAGCTGATGGGCCGCGTCCGCGAAGAAACGCCGCCGCGCGACCTGCATCCGCTGCGTGCGGCCGATGTACTGGTTGATCGACTCGACGAGCGGCGCGAGTTCGCTCGGCATGCCGCCGGTATCGAGCGGCGTCGGATCGCCGTCGCTGCGCGCGGCGACCGTCGCCGACAGCCGGTTCAGCGGCCGCAGCCCGCGCCCGACGCCGAGCCACACGATCCCGAGCGCGAGCACGACGAGCAGCCCCTCCTGCAGCAGCGAGCCCATCAGGATCTCGCGCGCGAGCGCCTGGCGCGCCTCGATCGTCTCGCCGACCATCACCCACACGATGCGCGTCTGCGCGGTCGGCACGTCGTGCACCGGCACGCGCAGCGCGGCCATGCGCAATTGCTCGCCGCGATAGACGACGTTGTAGTAGCGCGTGACGAACAGCGTGCCGTCGCCCTGCGGCAGCGGCAGGTCCGGATAGCCGGTGATCGTGCGGCCGTTGTCCTCGCGGATCAGGTAATAGATCTTGCCGCCGTCGCCCGACTCGAACATCTCGAGCGCGAGATACGGCAGGTCGACCTCGATCTCGCCCTCGTTGAACCGCACGCCTTCGCGGATCGACTTCAGCGACGACGATAGCGTGCGGTCGAACGCGACGTGCGCGGCGCTCATCGCGCGCTGGTACGTGAGCCACGAGTCGAGCGCGAGCAGCCCGAGCAGCGGCAGCAGCAGCCACAGCGCGACCTGTGCGCGCAGGTTCGGGCGTGTCACCATGCTGCCCGCCGGGCTGCACCGACCAGCATGGCGGAAAACGCGTGCGGCCTCGCTCCGCGCCCGTGCAGCCGGCCGGCTTTGCCAGGCCGGCCGCGGATGGCAGACGCGCCCCCGGCAGGCCGCGAACGTGTCGATCCCGAGCAGCGCTTTGGCGCGTACCGCGGCCCCATGCAAAGAAGGCAAGCCCGGCGGTGGTTCATCCGGCCGCCTTCGCTTCGAGCAAGTATCCGAGGCCGCGCAGCGTGACGATCGCGACGCCGGTGTTCTCCAGCTTCTTGCGCAGCCGATACACGTAGATCTCGATCGCATCCGCGTTGACCGACTCGTCGAGCCCGAAGATCTTCTCCGACAGCGTCTCCTTGTTGATCGCGCGGCCGTTGCGCAGGATCAGCACCTCCAGCACCGAGCGCTCGCGCGGCGTGAGCGGCAGCGGTTCACCGGCGAGGTGGAAGCTGCGGTCGATACTGTCATACGAAAGCGGCCCGCACTCGACCCGCGAATGCTCGTGGCCGAGGCTGCGCCGGATCAGCGCGCGGGCGCGCGCCTCCAGCTCGGTCAGCTCGAACGGCTTCGCGAGGTAGTCGTCGGCGCCGAGATCGAGCCCCTTCACGCGGTCCTCGACCGAGCCGTGCGCGGTGAGGATCAGCACCGGCACCGGATTGCGGCGCGCGCGCAGCCGCCGCAGCACCTCGAGCCCGTCGAGCTTCGGCAGCCCGAGATCGAGGATCACCAGCGCGTAGTCCTGCGTGCGCAGCACGTGATCCGCCGCCTCCCCGTCCGCCATGTGATCGACCGCGAAGCGCGCGGCACTCAGCGCGTCGTTCAACGACTGCGCAAGGTTCGGGTTGTCTTCGACCAGCAGCACACGCATGGGGACCTCGGGAAATCCATGACACAAAGGACGCTATTGTGAACCGAAATGAAAGCAGGCTGAAAGTGCGTCGCAATTAACATCCGCGTCACTCGAACAACACACACGCATAACTGGAGGAAGACATGCCGTTTGCACCGAAGCAGCTCGCCGCCGCGCTGGCGATCGTCCTGGGCACCGCCGCCGGCGCCGCCACCGCGCAGGTTCCGGCCGGGTATCCGGGTAACTACCAAGGTGTCGTCGACGCCGCGAAGAAGGAAGGCAAGCTGATCGTCTACTCGACGACCGACACGGGCCTCGTGCGCCCGCTGATCAAGGACTTCGAAAGCCTGTATGGCGTGAAGGTCGAGTACAACGACATGAACAGCACCGAGCTGTACAACCGCTACATCAGCGAGAACGCCGCGAGCAGCACCAGCGCCGACGTGCTGTGGAGCTCGGCGATGGACCTGCAGGTCAAGCTCGTCAACGACGGCCTGATGACGTCGTACGATTCGCCGGAAAGCGCGAACGTGCCGCAATGGGCGCAATACCAGAAGCAGGCATACGGCACGACGTTCGAGCCGCTCGCGATCGTCTACAACAAGCGGCTGATTCCCGAGAACGAAGTGCCGAAGACACGCACCGACCTGATCAAGCTGCTCACGTCGCAACCCGACAAGTTCAAAGGCAAGCTGACGACGTACGACGTCGAGAAATCCGGCGTCGGCTTCAACGCGCTGACGCAGGACGCGCACCTGAACGAGAAGGTCACGTGGGAGCTCGTGAAGGCGATCGGCGCGACCGGTCCGAAGCTGCAGTCGAGCACCGGCGCGATGATGGAGCGCATCTCGTCGGGCGAGAACCTGATCGGCTACAACATCATCGGCTCGTATGCGTACGCGAAGGCGAAGAAGGACAAGTCGATCGGCTACGTATTCCCGAAGGACTACACACAAGTCGTGAGCCGCCTGGCCACGATCTCGAAGAAGGCGAAGAATCCGAACGCCGCGAAGCTGTGGGTCGACTACCTGCTGTCGAAGCGCGGCCAGACGCTGATCGCGAACCAGGCGAACCTGTACGCGATTCGCACGGACGTGACCGGCGAAACATCGGCCGCGAGCCTCACGAAGGAACTCGGCGATTCGCTGAAGCCGATCCCGATCGGCACCGGCCTGCTCGTCTATCTGGACCAGTCGAAGCGGCTCGCGTTCCTGAAGCAATGGCAGCAGGCGATCAAGAGCTGATCCACTGATTCGCTGATCGGCTTCGGCCGACCAACGGCCGCCCGCCGCACGCCGCGCGGGCGGCCCCTTCCCCTTACCGACTTCCTAGAGGCGGCCATCCGGATGGCCGCAGGGGCGAACTCATGCTTTCAACCAGCACACGCGGAGCGGCGCCGGCCGTTCCGCCCACCACCGGCCAGGGCGGCGCGATTCCCGCGCTGCCGGTCAGCAACCTGCAGCCGCTCGCCGGCATGCTGCGCTGGATCGTCGTCGCGGTGCTCACCGTCGCGGTCGCGCTGCCGCTCGGCTTCATCCTGTTCCAGAGCCTGCTGTCCGCGCCGTTCTTCAACGCGAACAAGACGCTCGGCGTCGAAGGCTTCCGCTTCATCTTCACCGACCCGGACTTCTGGTCGGCCGTGAAGAACTCGTTCATCATCGCCGGCGGGATGCTGTTCATCTCGATCCCGCTCGGCGGCATCCTCGCGTTCCTGATGGTGCGCACCGACCTGCCCGGCCGTCGCTGGCTCGAGCCGCTGCTGCTCACGCCCGTGTTCGTGTCGCCGATGGTGCTCGCGTTCGGCTACGTGGTCGCGGCCGGCCCGGTCGGCTTCTATTCCGTGTGGTTCAAGGAACTGTTAGGGGTGCAGAACGTACCCTGGAACGTGTACTCGATCTTCGCGATCACGATGATCGTCGGCCTCACGCACGTGCCGCACGTGTACCTGTACTCGTCGGCCGCGCTGCGCAACCTCGGCTCGGACGTCGAGGAAGCGGCGCGCGTGACGGGGGCGCGGCCGTTCCGCGTCGCGCTCGACGTGAGCCTGCCGATGACGATGCCCGCGCTGCTGTTCGCCGGCGTGCTCGTGTTCTTCCTCGGCTTCGAGGTGTTCGGGCTGCCGCTCGTGCTCGGCGATCCGGAAGGCCACCTCGTGCTCGCGACCTACCTGTACAAGCTGACCAACAAGCTCGGCGTGCCGTCGTATCACCTGATGGCCGCGGTCGCGGTGTGCATCGTCGCGATCACGTTCCCGCTCGTGCTGCTGCAGCGCCGCCTGCTGAAGACCGCGAACCGCTTCGTCACGGTGAAGGGCAAGGCCGGCCGTGCGACGGTGCTGCCGCTCGGCGTATGGCGCTGGGTCGCGCTCGCGATCGTCGCGCTGTGGCTGATGCTGACGGTGATCGTGCCGATCTCGGGCATCGTGCTGCGCGCGTTCGTGAGCAACTGGGGCGAAGGCGTCGCGCTCGGCGAAGCGCTGACGCTGTCGAACTTCGTCGAGCTGTTCGAGCAGGACAACCTCGTTCGCGCGATCGTCAACACGCTCGGCATCGGCGTGATCGGCGGTGCGCTCGCGATCGGCTTCTACTCGCTCGTCGCCTTCGCCGGCCATCGCCGCAACGACTGGGCGACGAAACTGCTCGACTACCTCGTGCTGCTGCCGCGCGCGGTGCCGGGCCTGCTCGCCGGTCTCGCGTTCCTGTGGATCTTCCTGTTCGTGCCGGGCCTGCGCGAGCTGAAGAACTCGATGTGGAGCATCTGGATCGCATACACGGTCGTGTGGCTCGCATACGGGATGCGGCTCATCCAGAGCGCGCTGCTGCAGGTCGGCCCGGAACTCGAGGAAGCCGGCCGCAGCGTCGGCGCGACGCGCAGCCGCGTGTCGCTCGACGTGACGCTGCCGCTCGTGCGCTTCGGCCTGCTCGCCGCGTGGCTGCTGATCTTCATGATCTTCGAGCGCGAATACTCGACCGCCGTCTATCTGCTGTCGCCCGGCACCGAAGTGATCGGCGCGCTGCTCGTGTCGCTGTGGGCGACCGGCGCCGTCGACCAGGTTGCCGCGCTCTCTGTCATCAACATCGCGATGGTCGGCGCCGGTCTCGGCGTGGCCCTGCGCTTCGGAGTGAAACTTCATGGATAAGCTCATCGTCGACGACCTGCATCTCAGCTATGGCGCCAACCCGATCCTCAAGGGCGTGTCGTTCGAACTGAAGGCCGGCGAAGTCGTGTGCCTGCTCGGCGCGTCGGGCAGCGGCAAGACCACGCTGCTGCGCGCGGTGGCCGGCCTCGAACAGCCGTCCGACGGGCGCATCCAGCTCGACGACCGCGTGTTCTTCGACGGCGCGCGGCACGTCGACCTGCCGGTCGAACAGCGTTCGCTCGGCCTCGTGTTCCAGTCGTACGCGCTGTGGCCGCACCGCACCGTCGCCGACAACGTCGGTTACGGGCTCAAGCTGCGCCGCGTGGCGCCGGCAGAACAGAAGCGCCGCGTGCAGACCGCGCTCGACCAGCTCGGCCTCGGCTACCTCGCCGAGCGCTTTCCGCATCAGCTGTCGGGCGGCCAGCAGCAGCGTGTCGCGATCGCGCGTGCGCTCGTCTACAACCCGCCGGTGATCCTGCTCGACGAGCCGCTGTCGAACCTCGACGCGAAGCTGCGCGAGGAAGCGCGTGCGTGGCTGCGCGAGCTGATCGTGTCGCTCGGGCTGTCGGCGCTCTGCGTGACGCACGACCAGACTGAAGCGATGGCGATGTCCGACCGCATCCTGCTGCTGCGCAACGGCCGCATCGAACAGGAAGGCACGCCGGCCGAGCTGTACGGCGCGCCGCGCTCGCTGTACACAGCCGAATTCATGGGCAGCAACAACCGCATCGACGCGCGCGTCTCGGCCGTCGACGGCGAACGCGTGACGCTCGCCGGCGACGGCTGGGAGCTGCAGGCGCTCGCCCGCGACACGTTCGCGCCGGGCCAGGACGCGCAGGCCGTGATCCGCCTCGAACGCGTGCAGGTCGCCGACGGCCCGGGCGCGAACCGGCTGCAGGCCGACCTCGTCACGTCGATGTATCTCGGCGACCGCTGGGAATACCTGTTCCATTGCGGCGAGATGCGCCTGCGCGCGTTCGGCCACGTGCCGCGCGCGGCCGGCAAGCACTGGATCGAATTCCCGACCAACGACTGCTGGGCGTTCGCGAAAGCGGGCTGACCCGCTTCGCGGCGGCTCGTGTGCCGCCGCGCAGGCATTCAGGCGCACATCCCTTTGCGACTCGAATCGGCGGACGCTTCATGGCGTCCGCCGATGGCGTGTCGAATACGCGTTTTACGTTTCGACCAACCCACAACAACCAAGGAGACACCGTCAAAATGAAGTCACGTGCAGAACGTTCGATTCGAACAGTAGTCCTCACCGGTTCGGCCGCGGCAGCCTGTCTCGCCGCGCCGGTCGCGCACGCGCAGTCGTCGGTCACGATCTACGGGATCATGGACGCCGGCATCGAATACACGAACCATGCGGCACCGGATGGCGGCAATTCGTTCAAGCTGAAGTCGGGCAACAAGAACACGTCGCGCTGGGGCTTGCGCGGCGTCGAGGATCTCGGCGGCGGGTTGAAGGCCGTGTTTCGCCTCGAAAGCGGCATCGATCTCGCGAATGGCGCGTCCGACGACGGCCCCGACTCGATCTTCGCGCGCCGTGCGACGGTGGGCCTGAAAGGCAAATGGGGCGAGCTGACGCTTGGCCGCAATTTCACCGTCACGTACGACTACATGATGCCGTTCGACCCGATGGGTTACTCGCAAAACTATTCGTGGGCGTCGTCGTCGATGGCGACCGGCGGGCGCAAGGACGGCATGTTCACGCGCTCGTCGAATGCGGTGCGTTACGACGGTGAATTCAGCGGCTTCAAGTTCGGCGCGCTGTATGGCTTCGGCAATGTGCCGGGCAGCGTGAAGACCAGCTCGAAATACGACTTCGCGCTCGGCTACGAGACCGGCCCGTTCGCGGCGGTGCTCACGTTCGACCGGCAGAACGGCGCGGCCGACAGCGTCACGCCGGCCGATACCGTCAACTACATCCAGGGGATTCACGCGGGCCTGAGCTACGACTTCGGCAACCTGAAGACGATGGCCGGCTATCGCAACTACAAGCGCACGTTTCGCACCGCGGCGGCGAACCAGTTGAGCGATATGTACTGGCTCGGCGGGTCGTACCAGTTCACGCCGACGTTCTCGCTGATCGCGGCCGTCTATCACCAGAACATCAAGGGCGGCACGGATGCCGACCCGACGCTGGTATCGGTTCGGGCGCAATACGCGCTGTCGAAGCGCACGGTGCTGTACGCGGCCGGCGCGTTCGCGATCGCGAAGCACGACCAGAAGGTCGGCGTGTCGCGCGATTTCGCCGGGTATGGCACCACGCAGGTCGGCGTGACCGCGGGGATTCAGCAGCGGTTCTGAGTGTGACGATGCGGGCGGCGGGTGACTTTCATGTCGCGCCGCCCGTTGTCGGTACACACCACCGCCCTGCTTCGCACCGCGCGTTCGCAATCGTCTGACGGCTCGACGCGACGGTGGATGCCCGGCTGCCGCCGGTGCGCGCACCGATCGCGTCATGGCCACGGCCTGCGGCCGGTCAATCGCCGCGCATCGTGAATACCGGGCGCACCCGACTGTTCGCATCGCCCCAGTGCTCGCCGACCGCCGACAGCGGCACCGTGCGCGTTTCGAGCGTCAGCCCCGCCGGGCCTGCCGCGTCGAATACGCCACGCACCGAAGCCAGCAACCCCGGCAGCGACACGCTGCCGATACCGCTGCCCAGCAATTCGATCGCGGTGGCACGCAATACGGCGCCCGGCAGCAGCACGTCCGCGCCGCCGATCGAGCCGATCTGCACGAAGCGCAACCGACGGCCGTCGGGCGTCGCCTTCGCGGCGGAAATCAGCAGTGCGAGCGCGCTCGCCCCCCAAAGATAGTCGAGCACGATGTCCACACCCGCGCGGAAATGCGGTTCGAGCGCGCGGGCCAGATGCGCGTCGTCCTGCTGCAGCGACACGACGGCGTCCGCGCCGGCGTTCAGCAACGCTTCCAGCACGGCCGCGTTGCGGCCCGTCGCGATCACCTTCGCGGCGCCCAGATGCTTCGCGATCCGCACCGCGAGCCCGCCCGAGGCGCCCGTCGCGCCGTTGACCAGCACCGTTTCGCCCGCGACCAGCCGCGCGCGCTCGGTCAGCGCGGCCCACGACGACATGCCGGGAATCGCGATCGCGGCGGCCGTCACGTCGTCGAGGTCGTCCGGCAGCGGCACGCACTGCGCGTCGGGCACGATCGTGCGTTCGGCCATCGCACCGAACGGCGCGGGCGCGCCGAAGAAATAGACGCGCCGGCCGTCGTCGCCGCGCCCCACGCCGTCGACGCCGACGACGAACGGATAGCCGCCGCCGGACGAATAGTGCGTGCCCGCCGCGCGCGCCTGCGCAAGACGGCTCAACGCGGACGCCGTCACGTCGATCAGACGGTGGCCGGGTATCGCATGCGGCGCTTCGAACTCCATATGAACGGGGCGCTCGCCGGCGCCCGTCACGACTGCTGCTTTCATGCCGACTCCTTGATTGATGGATCTCGATCGACGGTTCCGTCGTGTATCAGCGTGCGTCGAGCCACGCGCGCAGTGCTGGATCGCGCACTTCCAGCACGTCGAACAGGCCGAGCGCACGCAGCGCGGGCAATGCGTCGAGCGCGTCGGCTTCGGCACGGGCGCGCTCGGCGGGCGCCGCATCCGGATCGGTCAGCACGCGCGCGTTGACCAGGAACGCGCCGACGGTGCCCTTGCGGATCGTCGTTCCGCCGGCCTCGATCCGGTCGGCATGGTCGGGAAGCATCTGTTCGGCTCGCATCGCGTCGTACTCCGGTTGTCATCGATGGACGCAGTTTAGGCGTGCGCAGCCGGCCGATCTCCGGTATAACAGTCGTTCGATACTGAAATCCGGCCATGACCGATCCACTCCTGCCCGCCCGATTCGTCACGTCCGACGACGGCCCGTTCGTCGTCGCCGCCGTGCTGTCGCAGCGCGACCCGCGCATCACGCCGCCGCATGCGCACGCGCGCGGCCAGCTCGTCGGCGCACTGAGCGGCGTGGTGTCGATCGGCCTCGACGACCAGGACTGGGTCGTACCGGCGATTCATGCGATCTGGATTCCGCCGCATTGTCGGCATTCGCTGCGCTCGTTCGGGCCGATTTCCGGATGGTCCGCGTTCGTCGCCGAAGCGCGCTGCGCGGGGTTGCCTGACGCGCCGCGCGCGATCCGCACCACGCCGCTGCTTCGCGAAGCCGTGCAGCGCGCGGCAAGCTGGGGCGATGCGGAACTCGATGCCGCGCAGGCGCGCATTGCCGACGTGATCCTCGACGAAATCGCGTCGTCACAGGTAGAGGCGCTGGGGCTGGTGCGGCCGCAGGATCCGCGGCTCATGAAGATCACCGATGCGCTCGCCACGAACCTCGCGAACAACCGGCGACTGGAGGAATGGGCAGCATGGGCCGGCATCGGTGCCCGGACGATGAGCCGCCGCTTCGTCGCCGAGACAGGGCTGACGTTCGCGCAGTGGCGTCAGCAGGCACGGCTGTTGCGGGCGCTGGAGAAAATCGCCGACGGCGTGCCGGTCACGACGATCGCGCTCGATCTCGGGTATGACAACGTGAGCGCGTTCATCGACATGTTCCGGCGGGCGACGGGGACGACGCCGGGAAGGTATATGGAAGCGGGACGATAAGGTCGGCGCGATGCGCGGCGATGACGCAAGCCGATTCCCGTATCCCGTACGATTCAACAAACGAAACAGAATACGTCCCTTATAAAAGATCCCGTCCGCTTCGCTCAATACGTCCCATCCCCCTTCTTCACCGCGCCCCCACCGCTCCCCTTGAACTGCGCCGCCAACCGCTCCGCACTCCGCGCCAGCAGCGTCGTATCGACCCCCACCGCAACAAACAACGCCCCCGCTTCCAGATACCGCCGCGCCGCCGCCTCATCCGCGCTGAGAATGCCCGGCGCCTTGCCTGCCGCCTTGATCGCCCGGATCGCGCCGTCGATCGCCGCCTGCACGTCCGGATGCCCCGGATTGCCGAGGTGCCCGAGATCGGCCGCCAGATCGGCCGGCCCGATGAACACGCCATCGACGCCGTCCACCCGCGCAATCGCATCGATCGCGTCGAGCCCGGCACGCGTCTCGACCTGCACGAGCACGGCCATCTCGTCGTTCGCGCGATGCAGATAATCGCCGACGCGGTTCCACCGCGACGCACGCGCGAGCGCACTGCCGACGCCGCGAATCCCGTGCGGCGGATAACGCGTCGCGGCCACCGCCGCGCGCGCTTCGTCGGCGCTCTGCACCATCGGCACGAGCAGCGTCTGCGCGCCGAGATCGAGCACCTGCTTGACGATCACCGGATCGTTCCACGGCACGCGCACGACCGGCTGCGACGGATACGGCGCAATCGCCTGCAACTGCGCGAGGATCGTCGGCACCGTGTTCGGCGCATGTTCGCCGTCGATCAGCAGCCAGTCGAAACCGGCGCCCGCGACGACTTCGGCGCTGTACGGATTCGCGAGGCCGAGCCACAACCCGACCTGCGCGTCGCCACGCGCGAGCGCGGCCTTGAAGACATTCGACGGAATCTGCATCGCTCGCTCACCTCACGCGAAATAGCACTGGATCGTCCCGAGCGGGCCGTAGTCGACGCTGAACGTGTCGCCCGAGCGCGCCGCGCACGGTCGCGTGAACGAGCCGCCGAGCACGACCTGCCCCGGCTCCAGCGCGACGTCGAAGCGCGACAGCCGATTCGCCAGCCACGCGACGCCATTGGCCGGATGGTTCAGCACGCCGGCCGCGACGCCCGTTTCCTCGACCACGCCGTTGCGCGACATGATCGCCGCGACCCAGCGCAGGTCGACGTCCTGCGGCCGCACCGGCCGCCCGCCGATCACGACGCCCGCGTTCGCCGCGTTGTCGGCGATCGTGTCGAACACCTTGCGCGGCCGCTTCGTATCGGGGTCGATCGACTGGCTGCGCGCGTCGATGATCTCGAGCGCGGGCACCACGTAATCGACCGCGTCGTACGCGTCGAAGATCGTGCAGTTCGGGCCGGTGAGCCGCTTGCCGAGCACGAACGCGAGTTCGACCTCGACGCGCGGCACGATGAAGCGCCCGGCCGGGATCGTGCCGCCGTCGTCGAAGAACATGTCGTCGAGCAGCGCGCCGTAATCGGGCTCGTCGATCTGCGACGTGTTCTGCATCGCCTTCGACGTGAGGCCGATCTTGTGCCCCTTGAGCGTGCGGCCTTCCGCGAGCTTGAGGGCGACCCACGCGCGCTGGATCGCATACGCGTCGTCGATCGTGATGTCGGGATGGTCGAGCGAGATCTGGCGGATCTGCTTGCGTTCGCGCTCGGCGTCGTGCAGACGCTGCGCGAGCTGGTCGATGATGGCGGGTTCGAGCATGGTCGGATCGGGAATGGGGTTCAGCCGGCCCGCTTATAGCGGGCGTGAATGTTGTTGTGCTTGTACGAGCCGCTTTCGCTGAACTCGGTCAGCTCCATCGACAGCGCGAGATAGCGCTTCGCGTACAGCTCCGCGAAATGCGCCTTGATCGCGTCGAACAGCGCGTCGCACGCGGCCTGCTTGGTCTCGTCGCTGCGGCCCGAGCCGATCTTCAGCGTCACGTGGACGAACGCGTCGTCCTCCGTGCCGTCGGCGACGCAGTAATCCTGCAGCTCGATCGCGCGCGAGCGGATGCCGCCGGTCGGAAACACGCCGCCCTGCGCGATCAGCGTCGCGTTGATCGTGCGCAGCAGCGCGGGAATGCGCGCGTCGTCGCGGATGTTCGCGGTGTATTCGACGACGATGTGTGGCATGGCAACGCTCCGGATAAGTGATGCGGCGCTCAGGCGAGCGGGAAGATCGCGTTGATCTGCCCGGTGCCCGAGCTCGCGAAATAGTCGGTGACGATCTCGACCGGCTTGTCGTAACGATCCCAGCCGAGCAGGCCGAGCAGCATCGCCGTGTCGTGCATGCCGCCTTCGCCGTGACAATGCGTGTTGTACTCGGGCAGCATCGCGCAGAAGGTCCTGAAATCGCCCTGCTTCCACAGCTCGACCACGCGCAGGTCGACCTGCCGGAAGAATTCGCGGCTGATCTCGTGAATCGATTCCTCCGGGCTGCCGTTGTCGTTGAAGCGATGCGACAGCGAGCCGCTCGCGAGGAACGCGACGTTCGAATCGCTCTTCTCGATCGCCTCGAGCAGCGCCTCGCCGAAGCGTCGGCTTTCGTCGAGCTGATGCCACATGCACCAGCCCGCGATCGACACGACCTTGAAGTGCTGGTCGGCGTTCATGTAGCGCATCGGCACGAGCGTGCCGTATTCGAGTTCGAGGCTGTCGATCTCGTGTGCGCGCGTCGCGATGCCGCGTGCGCTGGCCGTCTCCGCGATCAGGCGGCCGAGTTCGGGGTTGCCCGGATACGCGTACTGCATGTCGCGAATGAAGTGCGGCAGCTCGTTGCTGGTATACGTACCCGCGAACCGCGCATTGCAGTTCACGTGATAGCCGGCGTTGACGAGCCAGTGCACGTCCGACACGACGATCGTATCGACGCCGAGCGCGCGGCAGCGCTCGCCGATCAGCTGGTGGCCGCGGATCGCCGCTTCGCGGCAGCCGTGATGCCTGCCGGGCAACTCCGACAGGTACATCGACGGCACGTGCGTGATCTTCGCGGCGAGGGACAGTTTGCCCATCGTTCAAGTCTCCGTATCGTTCGTTCTTGCTGGCGGCGCCACGACCCGCGCCCGTCACACGCCCCAGCGGGGAATGTGATGCGAACCCATCGAGATGCACACGTTCTTGATCTCCGCGAACACCTCGAAGCTGTACTCGCCGCCTTCGCGCCCGGTGCCCGACTCCTTCACGCCGCCGAACGGCTGGCGCAGGTCGCGCACGTTCTGGCTGTTCACGAACACCATCCCGGCCTCGATGCCGCGCGCGAGGCGATGCACCTTGCCGACGTCCTGCGTCCAGATGTACGACGCGAGCCCGTACGCCGTGTCGTTCGCGAGCCGCAGCCCTTCCTCCTCGTTCTCGAACGGAATCAGGCACGCGACCGGCCCGAAGATCTCTTCCTGCGCGATGCGCATCCGGTTGTCGACGTCGGCGAACACGGTCGGGCGCACGAAATTGCCGTTGCGCAGATGGTCGGCGAGGCCGGCCGGCTTGTCCGCGCCGCCTGCCACCACGCGCGCGCCTTCCTGCTCGCCGATCCGGATGTAGCCGGTCACCTTCTCCCAGTGCTGGCGCGTGATCATTGCGCCGAGCTGCGTCGCCTGATCGGACGGGTCGCCGACCACCAGGTTGTTCGCACGGCGCGCGAATTCCTGCACGAAGCGGTCGTAGATCGTGCGCTGCACGAAGATCCGCGAGCCCGCGGTACAGCGCTCGCCGTTGATCGAGAAGATCGTGAACAGCGACGCGTCGAGCGCGCGGTCGAAATCGGCATCGTCGAAAATCAGCACGGGCGACTTGCCGCCAAGCTCCATCGAATATTTCTTCAGGCCCGCGCGCTCCATGATTCGCTTGCCCGTGACCGTGCCGCCCGTGAACGACACCGCGCGCACGTCCGGATGGCGCACCAGCGCGTCGCCGGCCGTCGCGCCGTATCCCTGCACGACGTTCAGCACGCCCGCCGGAATGCCGGCTTCGAGCGCGAGCCGGCCGAGCTGGTCGGCCGTCAGCGGCGACAGCTCCGACATCTTCAGCACGGCCGTGTTGCCGAGCGCGAGACACGGCGCCGTCTTCCACGTCGCGGTCATGAACGGCACGTTCCACGGCGACACCAGCGCGCACACGCCGACCGGCTGGTACAGCGTGTAGTTCAGCATCTGGTCGTCGACCGGATACGTGCGGCCGTTCATCTGCACGCACACTTCCGCGAAGAAGTTGAAGTTCTCGGACGCGCGCGGAATCAGCTGCTTGCTCGTCTGCGCGATCGGCAGGCCGGTGTCCTGCGTCTCGAGCGCGGCGAGCATCGGCACGTTCTTCTCGATCAGCTCGCCGAGCTTGCGCATCAGCTTCGCGCGCTCCTTCGCGGGCGTGTTCGCCCACTTCGGGAATGCGTCCTTCGCTGCGCGCACGGCCGCGTCGACTTCGGCCTCGCCGGCCGACGCGACGTCGGTGATCGCGTCGCCCGTCGCGGGATTCAGCGTCGTGAAGGTCTCGCGGCTCTCGACCTCACGGCCGCCGATCCAGTGCTTGATGGTCATGTGCTCTCCTTGGGCGACGGGCTCAGCCGGCGCGATAGTAGTCTGCTTCGCCGACGATCGTGTTCACGAGCCGGCCGATTCCTTCGATTTCGGTCACGACCTCGTCGCCCGGCTGCGTGTCGGCCAGCCCTTCCGGCGTGCCGGTCAGGATCAGGTCGCCCGGCGAGAGCGTCATGAAACTGCTGATGTGCTCGATCAGCGCGGGCACGTCGAAGATCATGTCGCGCGTGCTGCCGCGCTGCGTCTCCCGGCCGTTCACCGTCGTGCGCAGCGTCAGGTCGCCCGCGTCGCCGATCTCGTCGCGGCTGACGAACCACGGCCCGAGCGGCGTGCAGGTGTCGCGGTTCTTCACGCGCAGGTTCGGGCGGTAGTAGTTTTCGAGGTAATCGCGGATCGCGTAGTCGTTCGCGACCGTGTAGCCGGCGACGTGGTCGAGCGCCTGCGCGCGGCTCACGTTGCGCGCCGGGCGGCCGATCACGACGGCCAGTTCGCACTCGTAGTGCATGTGCGTCGCGTCCGCCGGGCGCACGGTGCGCGAGCGGTGACCGATGAACGTGTTCGGCCCCTTCAGGAAGATCAGCGGCTCGCTCGGCGCGTTGAACGCGAGTTCCTTCGCGTGGTCCGCGTAGTTGAGGCCGAGCGCGAACGTGGTGCGCGGCGCGACGGGCGGCAGCCACGTCACCACGTCCTCGGCGACCACGCGGCCCGTGTCGAGGCGGATCGCGCCGTCGCCGGCCGGTTCGGCCGCATGCAGTGCGCCGTTGTAGATCACGCGCGCCGTCTTCATCGTGCTTCCTCCGCAATCAGCGTATGCCGCAACGTGCCGATGCCGGCGGCGGCAATCTCGATCGTGCTGCCCGCGCGGGCACGCGGTGCGCCACCCGCGACGCCGAGCAGCAGCACGTCGCCCGCGTCGAACGACATGAATGCCGTCACGTCGGCGATCAGTTCCCGAACCGGGCGGATCAGCGTGGCGGTCGACGCGGACACCACGGCATCGCCGTCGATCCGCACGGTCAGGCCGATCGCGTCGACATCGCCGAGCGCGGCCGCCGGCACGATCGCCGGGCCCAGCGGGCAGAAGCCGTCGCGACACTTGAAGCGCACGGCCGGACGGTAGTAATCGGGATGCGGGACCGACACGTCGCTCGCGAGCGTGAAGCCGTGCACGTAATCGAGCGCCTGCGCGGCCGGCACGCGCGTCGCGCGCCGCGAGAACACGACGGCCAGCGACGCGCCGATCTCCAGCGCGTCGACGCCCGCGGGCACCACGACGGCCGCGCCATCGGCCGCATGCGTGTTGGCCGGTTTGATGTAAAGGATCGGTGCCTGCGGCGGACGACCGTAAGGCGGTGCGTGCACGGCATCGCCGAGCGCGTCGAGTGCGGCGCGCTCGTTGAGCAGCGCACCGTAGACTGTACCGATGGCGACCGGCAGCGGCGGCGCCGCGGCGGTCCTGCAAGACAGCTCCATGCGTCATTCCCCTGCCGCGCGTCGCGGCGCATCGTCAATAGTTAACATCTTAAGTAAACAATCAGACGCTGGCAACCGCGATTACCCTGATACATGAAATTCAGCACCGTCGGCTGTTAAGATTGATGCGTCCCCGTCCATTCCCCACCCCCGATGAACCGTACGCTCGACCATCGCAACCTGGCCATGCTGCTGCTCGAGGCCCGCGAAACGCTGATGGGCCTGTTCCGCCCCATTCTCAAGGAATTCGCGCTGACCGAACAGCAATGGCGGATCATCCGCGTGCTCGACGGCGAGCCGGCGAATGCGCTCGAAGCGGGACAGATCGCGCGCCGCTGCTGCATCCTCAGCCCGAGCCTCACCGGCGTGCTGGAACGGATGGAGCGCGACGGCCTGATTACGCGCACGCGCGCGCAGGAAGATCAGCGCCGGCTGCTGGTGAGCCTGACGCCGCAAAGCAGGAAGCTGGTGACCGAAATCGGCCCGCGCATCGACGAGCAGTATCGCCAGCTCGAAGCGCGTTTCGGCCAGGACGGCCTGGACGACATCTACCGTGCGCTCGACCGGCTGATCGAACTCGGCAACGCATCGTAGAGCCTGCCGCGGCCGGACCGCGGCGAGCGGCGGCGGGCGAACCCGAACCCGGGAACCGGCAAGCCGCTGATCGCGCGGGCCGTCAGTGCAGCGCCCCGCGCATCAGTTGGGTCACCGCGACGCCGCGGGACGTGCGCATGCATTCCTCGACGTAATCGATGAACGGCAGCGGCTCGAAATCGATTTCGTCGCGCACGCGGCGGTTGTCGAACACGCGATCGACCGTCGCGAACTCCGCGCCACGCTGCAACGCCCGGCCGATCACGCGCTCGAGCGCCGGATCGGACCGCCCGAGCACGTCGCGCACCACGAGCGGCAGGTCGGCCGGCGCACACGCGGCGTAACGCGGCGCGCCCGTCATGCCGGCCGCCTCGTCCATCGCGCGTACGATCTGCGCGACCTGCGGCGCCTCGTCGCCGGCCGACACGTGGTACACGTCGTGCATCAGCGTCGGCTTCACGGCCAGCAGCATCGTCGCGCGTGCGACGTCGTCGACCGACACGATGTCGATGCGCGTCATCGGCCGTGCCGTGAAGCGGCGCGCCGCGTGCGCGACGCGGAACATCCAGAACGAATTCGGCGCGGGCCGCGTGCCGAGCACCGTGTGACCGACGACGTGCGACGGACGCACGACGACGAGCGGCAGCCCGAGCGCGCGCAGGCGCTGCTCCGTTTCCGCCTTCGCCTGCAGGTAGCCGGCCGCGAGCACCGCGCCGTGCAGCCCGTCGCCGGCCTGCGCCGCGTCGCTCGCCGCCGCACCCGCCATTTCCTCGTAAACGATCCCGCCGCGGCCCGCATGCGCGTAAGCGGTGCCGACGTACACGAAACGCTGCAGTTGCGGTGCGTGCGCGAACCGCTCGGCAAAGCGCAGCGAATCGGCGAGGTCAGCCCGCAGATGCGAACCGTCGGCCGGCGACGCGTGGCCCGCGCAGTGAATCACGTGCGTCGCGCCGGCGAGACGCGGCGCGTCGGCGCCCTGCCACACGTCGCCGAGTGTACCGACGACCACGTTCGCGTCGCCGAGTCGCGATGCCCAGTACGGCGCGAGCCCTGCGCGCAGCACCGCTTCACGCAAACGCGCGACCGCGTGGCCGCGATTCCCGGCGCGCACGACACACACGATGCGCTCGAGCAAGCCAGCGTTGACGAGCGCCGTCAGCACGGTACTGCCGATGAAGCCGGTGGCGCCGGTGAGCACCAGCCGCCCGACGTTGGCCGCCGCGACCGGCGCGCTGGCCGGCGACACGAGGCTCGTGCGCCAGTTGAGCGACAACGCGGTTTTCCAGATCAGCACGATAGTCTCCTTCGAAGAATCGGCCGGACGGCGCGGCAGCCCCGGATCGCGGCGCTGCGCACGGCGGTCGGCCGGGCCGGGGCCGACGCTCGCCCCGACAGTCCCGACCGGCTGCGGCCCGCGATCGCGTCGATCGCGTCTCTGACACGAGGTGGCGGCTTGCCACGGACGGGCCGTCCGCGGCCCAGGATCGGGAAAATCCAAGTGTGGGGCCGGATCGCCCGCAAGTCTGTCCTGAAAGTTTCGTGAAAGTGTGTGGATTTGTGCACGAATGTCGGGGTGTGTCGTGCCGGCCGGGTCGTCAACTCGGTGAAACGCCGGGTCGAGCCAGCTTTCGACGGAGGTTCGTGGGCGTGCTGCGGGCCAGCGCTTCGGCGCGACACATCGACGCGCCCCGGCCTAGTCATCGCATATCCCGGGCCGACCCGGAGCGAGGCCGCGGCATGCGGATCGCGGTGTCGTCTGCGTTTGCACGCGGGGCCGGAATCCGCGCGTATCGTCAGACGTCCTTTCATCCGAGACACCAATAGACACAATGCGGATTTATTGAGGATTATCGCTTGCGTTTCACTGCAGTCTATCTAGACTATCCAAACCAAATCGGTCGAATGTGTCATTTTCTACTTTCCAGGAGACGTTCCAATGCGCCTCACTATCCGGATTAATGGCAGCGAATCGGCAACCCGGCACTCGTACGCGGTGTTGTGGGTCGATACCGACGAGCGGCTGTGGTCGCGCGAGGCACACCAGGGCATCGATCTCCCGGCCTGGGGCAAGGTTCGGGACGTGGAAGGCGCGATGGCCCTCTGCGCCGCCGACAGCGGGAATGCCGTGTGCCAGTTGAAGGGCCTGTCGTTCAGCGCGATGCAGCGCGAACAAGGTCCCGCGGTGCTCGCCGGCGAGCACCCCGACGGCGCGTGGCGCCTGCAGGCGGTCGATCGCTCCACGGCGGAGCCGGAATACCACGAATTCATTTCCGTCGCGCGATAGGTATTTTTGACGGCAATCCTCTGCGGTTTTCGGGTTTATTCCGGTTTCCGCGATATTCATTTCGATATTCAGAAATAACGGCGCCTCTCTTCGAGGCGTTTTTATTTTCCGTCCCGAAAATAATCGGGGCCGGGTTGATTGAGTCGCGTCCCCGGTCACGACCCGCCGCGCCATTCCGATTCGTCGGCGACATCGGGCAATGCCCGCGCCGCCGTCCCCGCCTTCGTTCCCGCCTTCGTTCCCGCCTTCATCCCGCCTTTTCCGCCCGAAGCCCGGTCGCCGACGCGCGTCTTTTACGGGGCCGAAGCACAGTTTCCCCACACGACGTTTACTCATTTATTACAATCACATTATTCCGATTGACTTGCCGCCGTCCGGCGGCCCGACCCGGCCCTTGCATGCGCGTGAAAAAAAAGACCCACCCCGCCGATCCGTACGCCGCCGCGACCAAGCACCCGATGCTCGCGTCGCGCTTGCCGATGTGGCGCTCGAAGCTGGTCGTGATCATGGTGTCCCTCGGTTTCGCCGCGCTGATCGGACGCGCGTTCTGGGTGCAGGTCGCGAACCAGGATTTCTATGTCGGGGAAGGCCAGAAGCGGTACCAGCGCACGATCGAGCTCGACGCGATGCGCGGGCGCATCGTCGACCGCAACGGCGCGATGCTCGCGGTCAGCCTGTCGACCTATGAAATCTGGGCGAACCCGAAACAGGTCGCCGAAATCGACTATCCGCAGATCGCGAAACTGCTCGACATGCCGCTCGCGGAGGTGAAGCGCCGCCTGCGCAACGACCGTACGTTCGTGCTGCTCAAGCGGCAGATCGACGCCGAGACCGCAAGCCGGCTCGGCAAGCTCGAGATCGACGGCATCACGCAGATCGCCGATTCGAAGCGCTTCTATCCGGAGGGCGAATCGGCCGCGCACGTGGTCGGCTTCACCAACGTCGAGGACAAGGGCCAGGAAGGCGTCGAGCTCGCGGCGAACGGGCGGCTGTCGGGTACGTCCGGGCAGCGCGAGGTGATCCGCGACCGGCTCGGCCGCATCGTGTCCGACACGCGCCCGCTCGTGCCCGCCCAGCACGGCGCGACAATCGAACTGACGATCGACCGGCGGATCCAGCAACTCGCGTTCAGCCAGCTCAAGGCCGCGGTGCTCGAGAACAACGCGGTGGCCGGCAGCGTCGTCGTGCTCGACGCGCAGAACGGCGAAATCCTCGCGCTCGCGAACTATCCGACCTTCGACCCGAACGACCGTGCACGCCTCACGGGCCAGCAGCTGCGCAACCGCGCGGTGATCGACACGTTCGAGCCGGGCTCGACGATCAAGCCGCTCGTCGTCGCGCTGTCGATCGACGAGCGCAAGGTCACGCCGAACACGATCATCAACACGTCGCCGGGCACCTACAAGATCGGCCCGGCCGTGATCCACGACACGTCGAACCACGGCTCGCTCACCGTCTCGCAGGCACTGCAGAAGTCGAGCAACGTCGCGCTCGCGAAGCTGGCGCTGAACCTGCCCGCCGAAACGATCTGGAACAAGTACCAGGAATACGGGATCGGCCGCGCGCCGGAACTGACGTTCCCGGGCGTCGCGTCGGGCCGCCTGCGCGGCTACAAGCGCTGGCGGCCGATCGAGCAGGCGACGATGGCGTACGGCTACGGGCTGTCGATGTCGCTGCTGCAGATCGCGCAGACCTACACCGCCTATGCGGGCGACGGCACGCTGCACCCGGTGTCGCTGCTGAGGAACGGTTCCGACCCGCAGACGATCGAGGCCCATCGCGGCCATCGCGTGACGTCGCCGCAGACCGCGGCGGCGATCCGTTCGATGCTCGAGTCGGCCGTCGGCGAAGGCGGCACGGGGCGCCGCGCGCGCGTCGACGGCTACCGGATCGGCGGCAAGACGGGCACGGCGCGCAAGCAGGTCGGCGCAACCTATGCGAAGGGCAAGTACCGCGCCCTGTTCGCGGGGATGGCGCCGATGAGCAACCCCCGCCTGATCGTCGCGGTGATGATCGACGAGCCGCGCGGCAAGGGTTATTACGGCGGCACGGTGGCCGGCCCGGTGTTCTCGTCGGTCACGAGCGGCTCGCTGCAGCTGCTCGGCGTGCCGCCGGACGCGCCGGTCGAGCCGACGCCGAATGCGCCGCTCAAGGGTGCCGTGCCGCAAAAGACGGTCGCGGCGCCGAAGGCCGCCGTGCAACCGAAGACGGCAGCCGGGCAACAGGCGTCGGCACCTGTGAAAACGGCCGCGCAAGCCGGCGCGGCCGTACAGACGAAGGCGGCGGGCTGAAGCCGCCTGGGCGTTGGTGGAGTCGCCGGGGCGTGGCGCGGCGCCGCACAGGTCGGCTGACCGATCGAGATCGGCTGTTCGCTACGTAGAACCCGCCGCACGCGCCGTTCCGAGAGGCCGGCGCAATCCTGTAATCCCGGCGATCCGCGCAGTCGCGGCGATCCTATCGATCCTATCGATCCTATCGATCCGAGCGATCCTAGCGATCCGAGCGATCCCGGCCGCTAACCATCAATGCGCGGCCGCCACCGGCTTCGCCATCCTGCCGAGCACGTGCTCGGTCATCCCGCGCGCGAGTTCGCTCTCCCCCATGAACACGATGCCGATGCCCTCGCTCGACAGCAGGTCGGCCTCGTCGCTGCTGTTCGTGCACAGCACGACCTCCAGCGCCGGATTGAGCGTGCGCGAGATCTCGACGATCTGCCGCACGTCGAATACGTCCGGCAGCGTGACGACCAGCATCCCGGCGCGCGCGATATGCGCCTGCACGAGCACGATCGGCTCGATCGCGTCGCCCGACACGGCCGCGACGCCGTCCGCGCGCAGCTTCTCGACGAGCTCGCGATTCTGCTCGACGACGACATAGGCGATCCCGCGCTCGTCCAGCGCATGCGCGATCCACGTGCCGACCTTGCCGTAGCCGACGATCACGACCTGGCCGGTCAGGTGCGTCTGCGGCGTCGACATCGGCAGCGCGGCGAGCGGATCGTCGCGTGCCTCGAGCTTGCGCGCGAACGCCGAATGCTTGCGGATCCATGCGAGCGCCGGATCGATCATCGCGAACAGCAGCGTGTTCATCGCGATCGAGATCAGCGCGACCGCGAGAATCAGGCTTTGCCCCTCGGCCGACAGCAGCCCGAGCGCACGGCCGAGCCCCGCGAGGATGAACGAGAACTCGCCGATCTGGGCGAGACCGGCCCCGACCGTCAGCGCGGTGTTCAGCGGATAGCGGAACGCGATCACGAGCGCGACCGCCGCGAGCGTCTTGCCGATCAGCACGATCGCCGCGACCTCGATCACATGCAGCGGCTCGGCGAGCAGCACCTTCGGGTCGAACAGCATCCCGACCGAAATGAAGAACAGCACCGAGAACGCGTCGCGCAGCGGCAGCGTCTCGTCGGCCGCACGCCGGCTGAATTCCGACTCGCGCATCATCATCCCGGCGAAGAACGCGCCGAGCGCGAACGACACGTCGAACAGCTTTGCCGCGCCGAACGCGATGCCGACCGCCGCGGCGATCATGCACAGCGTGAACAGTTCGCGCGAACCGGTACGGGCGACGAGCCACAGGATGCGCGGGAACACGCGCTTGCCGACCACGAGCATCAGCGCGATGAACGCGGCGACCTTCAGCATCGTGACGCCGAGCGTGCCCCACACGCTGCCGCCGGCCGCGTGCGCGTCGCCGGGCGGCGTGCCGCCGAGCAGCCCCGCGACGGGCGGCAGCAGCACGAGCACGAGCACCATCACGAGATCCTCGACGACGAGCCAGCCGACCGCGATGCGTCCGTTGACGGTCTCGACGAGCCCGCGCCCCTCGAGCGCCCGCAACAGCACGACCGTGCTCGCGACCGACAGCGCGAGCCCGAACACGAGCGCCGCGCCGAGGCTCCAGCCCCAGGTGAGCGCGAGCCCGCCGCCGAGCAGCGTCGCGACGGTAATCTGGACGACGGCCCCCGGCAGCGCGATCTTCCTCACCGCGAGCAGGTCGCCGAGCGAAAAATGGAGGCCGACGCCGAACATCAGCAGCATCACGCCGACTTCCGCGAGCTGCTGCGCGAGCGACAGGTCGCCGACGAAACCGGGCGTGCCGGGGCCGATCACGATCCCGGCGAGCAGATAGCCGACGAGCGGCGGCATTTTCAGCAGCGACGCGAGGTAACCGAAGATCATCGCGAGACCGAAACCGGCCGCGAGCAACGCAATCAGGCTGATGTCATGAGGCATCCCCCCTCCCGAGTTCTTGTAACGATTTAGTAAGGTTCAAGAATGGAAGGATAAGGGATGAGGCGAAAAATTGGCGCGCCACGGCGAAAAATTCACGCTCGGCGCGCCATTGCGGGGTACAACCCCGGGCGTGCGGAACACGCCCCGCGGGCCGGTGGGCGCCGCGAGGCGGATCGATCGGGCGGGGCCGGATGCCCCGCCGGGTGCGTCAGCGCGACGCCTGCGGGAACCGCGCGCCCGGCGGCGGCTCGGGCCGCGTCGACGGCACGCTCTTGCGCACCTTCGCGACCTGCGCGGCCGTGATCGCCGTCCCCGTATTGCCCCAGCTCGTGCGCACGAAGTTCGACACGTCCGCGACTTCCTGGTCCGACAGGCGCCAACCGAACGGCGGCATCGTGAAGGTCGACGGCGCGGTGTGCGTGCCCTTCAGCGCGCTGCCCGACAGCACGACGTGGATCACCGAAGTCGGATCGTCGCCCTGCAGGACCGGGTTGCCGGCGAGCGCCGGGAACACCCGCGCGTAGCCGTGGCCGTCGCTGCGGTGGCAGGCCATGCAGTTGTCGCGATAGACCGCCGCGCCCGGCTTGCTCGCGTCGCCGGTCTGCAGCGCGTGCGCGGCCGTCGCGTCGTACGCGTACGGTGTCTCGCCCAGCACCTTTGGCGGCAGCGTCTTCAGGTAGCGTGCGATCGCCGTGAGATCGTCGTCGCTCATGTGCTGCATGCTGTGGCCGACCACGTCCGTCATCCCGCCGAACGCGGCCGTGCGCAGCGTGCGGCCGGTCTTCAGGAACTGCACGATCTCGGTTTCGTTCCACGTGCCGAACCCGGTGCGCGGCTCGCCGCGCAGGCTCGTCGGCACCCAGCCGTCGATCGCCGCGCCGCCGGCCAGGAAGTCGAGGCCGCCCGCGTCGGTCAGCGCGCGTTCCTGCATCGTCGCCGCGCGCGGCGTGTGGCACGCGCCGCAATGGCCGAGTCCCTGCACGAGATACGCGCCGCGCGCGACCACCGGATCGGTGTACGGCGCCGCATCGAACGGCTTCGGCGCCGGCGCGAACATCTTGCGCCAGAACGTCAGCGGCCAGCGCATCGACAGCGGCCACACGATGTCGACCGCGCGGTTCTCGTGCTCGACCGGCGCGACGCCGTGCATGAAGTACGCGTACAGCGCCTTCATGTCGTCGTCGGTCAGGCGCGCATAGGACGGGTACGGCATCGCCGGGTACATCGTGTCGCCGTTCTTGCGCACGCCCTCGCGCACCGCGCGGGTGAAGTCCTCATACGTCCAGCCGCCGAGGCCCGTCTTCGGGTCCGGCGTGATGTTCGTCGAGTAGATGCCGCCGATCGGCGTGTCGAACTTCAGCCCGCCCGCGAACGGCTTGCCGCCGCTCGCGGTGTGGCACGCGATGCAGTCGCCCGCGCGGGCCAGATATTCGCCGCGCTTGACGAGGTTGGCGTCGGCAGACTGCGCGACCGGTGCGGCGGCCGGGCCCGAAGCCGCGGCGGGTGCGGATGCCGGCTGCGCGAACGCGGCGCCGCCCGCGAGACCGAACGCCGCCCATGCCGTGCCGATCGCCAGTGCGCGCCGCAGCGGAGAAATCCGGCGCGCGGCGTTGTGGTGGTTCACTGTCCTCTTCATACGGTCACCAGCGGGGCGGGATTTTTCAGGTATTGCTCGCGGATCGCGCGCGCCGACCAGTAGGCCAGCGCCGCGATGATCCCGGTCGGGTTGTAGCCGATGCCCTGCGGCAGCGCCGACGCGCCCATCACGAACACGTTGTGCACGTCCCAGCACTGCAGGTAGCGGTTCAGCACGCTCGTCTTCGGGTCGGTGCCCATGATCGCGCCGCCGACCAGGTGGGTCGTCTGGTACGCGCGCGAATCGAAGTGCTTGCCGAACTCGCGCGTCGACACGCCGATCGCCTTCGGCCCCATCGCCTCCGCGATCTTCTTCATCTGTCCGGTCACGTATTGCGCCATCTTGATGTCGTTGTCCTTCCAGTCGAACGTCATCCGCAACAGCGGCTGGCCGTACGAATCGCGATAGGTCGGATCGAGGTCGAGGTACACGTCGCGATACGACATGTTCGTGCCGTGCGCGTCCATCGAGATCGTGTGCGCGTAGTTGTCCTTCACGGCCTTCTTCCACGCGGCGCCCCACTGCGGCGTGCCGGGCGGCGTCGCGATGCCGCTGATCGGCTTCACGCCGGCCTGGTTCACCCACAGCGGCGAGCCGCCGACGAAGCCGAGCGGGCCGTGGTCGAAGTTGTCGGCGTTGAAGTCGTCCACCGCGACGCCGTTGCCGCCCGCGCCGATGAACGGGTTCGTGTAGGTGTCCTTGTCGAAGAACGCCTTGATCGTCGACAGGTTCTGGTACGCGAAATTGCGGCCCACCACGCCTTCGCCCGAGATCGGGTCGTACGGCTTGCCGATGCCCGACAGCAGCAGCAGGTGCACGTTGTGATACTGGAACGCGGCGACGATCACGAGATCGGCCGGCTGGTGCACTTCACGGCCGGCCGGGTCGACGTAGGTGACGCCCGTCGCGCGCTTCTTCGTGTCGTCGAGGTCCACGCGCAGCACGTGGCACTTCGAGCGCAGCTCGAAGTTCGGCACCTGCTTCAGCGCCGGGAGGATGTTCAGGTTCGGCGATGCCTTCGAATACATGTAGCACGCGTAGCCGCTGCAGTAGCCGCAGAAGTTGCACGGCCCCATCTGCACGCCGTACGGGTTCGTGTACGGACCCGACGTGTTCGCCGACGGCAGCCGGTACGGATGCAGCCCGAGCGACTTCGCGGCATCGGAGAAGCGCTGCGCCGAATACGTATTGAGCTGCGCGGGCAGCGGGAAGTTGTCGCTGCGGTTCGCCTCGAACACGTTGCCGTCGCCGACCACCTTGCCGCCGACCTTGTACGCCTGCCCCGACGTGCCGAACACCTTCTCGGCGAAGTCGAAATACGGCTCGAGTTCGTCGTAGGTAACGCCCGTGTCCTGGATCGTCATCCCTTCGGGGATGAACTTCTTGCCGTAGCGCTCTTCGTAGTGGCTGCGCAGGCGCAGTTCTTCCGGCGTGATCCGGAAATGCACGCCCGACCAGTGCAGCCCCGCGCCGCCGACGCCCTCGCCCGGCAGGAACGCGGCAAGCTGCCGGTACGGCAGCGCGGTGTCCTGCACGCCGTGGCGGATCGACACGGTCGTCTTCGACAGGTCGAGGAACAGCTTCTTGCGGACGTTGTAGGTCAGCTCGTCGATCGTGTTCGGATACGCGCCGTCCGGATAGGTGTCGCGATACTCGCCACGCTCGAGCGCGACGACGTTCAGGCCCGCTTCGGTCAGTTCCTTCGCGAGAATCGCGCCGGTCCAGCCGAAGCCGACGATCACCGCATCGACGTGCGGCTTCTTTTCTGCAGCCATCAGGTGCGCTCCCCGTTGATCGAAACGGGGCCGTACGGATAGGGCTTGCCGTTCTGGTTGACGAAATCCATGAAGTCGGCGCGCGCGCCCGGAAAACCGATCATCTTCCACGCGGCCATGTCGTGATTGCCGCCATGCACCGGATCGCAGAAGTAGCCTTCGCGCGTGTTCTGCAGCAACAGGCCGAAGAACACCGCGGACGGCACGTCGTCGATCTGCGCGCCGCCTTTTTCCAGTTCGCCGAGCACGGTGTCGCGAGTCGGCGCGTCGAGGTCGGCGAACGCCTTGCCGTGGGCCTTTTCGCAATAGCGGTTGACCGCCGCGATGCCGAGCCGGTAGATGTCGCGCGGCACGAGCTTGAGCTGGTAGCCGAGCTCGGGCACGCCCTGCTGGAACGGCCCCTGCATGTACCACGTCGCGCCGTGCGCGTACGGGGTTTCCATCTGGCGGTCGATGAATTCGGGCACACCCGATTCGAGCGCGCCAGGGCCTTCGGCATCGGCCGGGATCAGCCGGTCGACGGCGGCCTGGACGAACGCCCACTCCTTCGCATCGAAGAAGGTCGGCTTGTACGGCGCGCGTTCGGCGCCGGTCGACGCGGTGGAGGCATTGCCGGCCGTGGTCGAGGACGACGAGCGCAGGTCGCAACCGGCGACCGACGCGATCGGCACGAGCGCGACCGACGTGCGCAGGAAGCGGCGACGCGAGTTGGGTTTGTCGGGTGGCGTGGACATGGTCGGATGTTGATCGTTGGGGAGCGTGATTCGGGAACCCGCATTCCGGATGCGGCATACCCGACACGGTAGCCATGCCGCGCGCGGCCGGCCGTCCTTTCTTGCGATGTTGCGAGCAGGCTCATGCAAGCGCCGGCCGCGCACTGCGCGGTGGCGCCCGTCATGCAGCCCGCGCGGCGCGCCGGTTCCGGCAGCCGCGCGGGGTCGACCTCTTCGCGGGTCTTATCGTCGGACAAATGCCGGCTTGCCGCCCGCATCTGCCCCTCATCGCCATGGCCTATTCAACTTAGACGCCGCGCCGGCCGACGGCAAGCGCAACGTGCACGACCCTCAATTTGGGCCCGGCGACAAACGCCGCGAATTATAAATGGAACCGGTTCTATTTCCAAAGGGTTCGGTGCAATTCATTACATCGAAAATCGCAATAATGAGGAAATCGTTTTCCGGAATACGCAAGAGCCGTGGCGCGGCCGCGGCGTCGATCGGCCGGACACACGCGCGGATGTCGCCCGATCGGCGTGGTTTTTCTGGGGTTGCCCTGCCCGCGCCGCTCGGCGCTTTCCGATGCGGCGCCTGCGACGCGCGTTACCGCCTCACTCTCGGCAAAACGGCCGTCCCGCTCGACGCGGTGCTCACCACGGCCACAGCATCGACGCGATCGACAACGAAAGTGCCAAACACAGCGGCGAGTAACAGAGGCTGTCCATGCGCGCGAAACGCGACCCGCGAACCCGCTTGAAGAAGCCGACGTAGCGGAAATCGCCGACCGCGCGCACCGCGAAGATCAGTGCGAGCGCAACGATCGCGAACGCGATCGCGCCAGGATACAGGTTCGGCCACAGCCAGCCCGCGCGCGACGCCACCGCGCTTGCGCCGGCCAGCAACGCCGCCGCGACGGCGAGCGTGCCGGGCACGGTCGGCCGCAGCAGCGGTACGCCGTCCTGTTCCGGAATGGCCGCATGCTTGCCGAGCCGTCCACCGAACGCCCAATAGACGTGAACGAGTGCGATCGCACAAAGCGTCGGCACGCTGAAATACGCGCCCGTCATGTCGGTAAGCTTCCTTGTCTCATCGTGTCGTCGTGTCGTGATCCAGCCGGAAGGAATCCGGCGCGCGGCCCCGCTCCGCGCCACCCGAGACGATACCCAAACCGCGTGCCGCATGCAGTGCGACGTCCGGTCGCAAGACGCCATGCCGCGTGTTGCGGTGCAGTGCGCGCGCACCGTCGCATCGGGCCGCCGCTTGACTTCCCTCCGGCCACCGCTACCCTCTTATTCCAGTACGGCACGCGAACCGTGCATGCGCAACCGTCGCTCACGTGCCGTTCGCCGGCACGCACGATCGGACGATCGCGGCGCGCCCGGGCACGACAACCATAACGAATACCCATGGAGGCGACTCATGCTGATCGGTGTGCCGAAGGAGATCAAGAATCACGAATACCGCGTCGGCCTCACGCCGGCCGGCGCACGTGAACTCACGCGACACGGCCATCGCGTGCTCGTGCAGCGCGGCGCGGGCACGGCAATCGGTCTGCTCGACGACGACTACACGGCCGCCGGCGCCGCACTGTGCGACGACCCGCGCGACCTCTTCGCGCGCGCCGACATGATCATCAAGGTCAAGGAGCCGCAGGCGGCCGAGTGCGCGATGCTGCGGCGCGGACAGATTCTTTATACGTATCTGCATCTCGCGCCCGATCCCGGGCAGGCGGCCGCGCTCGTGAAGTCCGGCGCGGTCTGCATCGCGTACGAAACCGTGACGGGCCCGGGCGGCGGACTGCCGCTGCTCGCGCCGATGAGCGAGGTCGCGGGGCGCATGTCGATCCAGGTCGCGGCAACGCACCTCGAAAGCCCGCGCGGCGGCCGCGGGGTGCTGATGGCCGGCGTGCCCGGCGTGCCGGCCGCGCACGTCGTGGTGCTCGGCGCGGGCGTGGTCGGCACCGGTGCGCTGCAGATGGCGGTCGGCCTCGGCGCGCGCGTCACCGTGCTCGACACGAACGTGGGCCGGTTGCGCCAGCTCGATCTGGTCTTCGCGAACCGGATCGCGACCGTCTGCTCGAACGCGCATACGATCGACGAAGCCGTGCGCGACGCCGACGTCGTGATCGGCGCGGTGCTCGTGCCGGGCGCGTCGGCGCCGCGGCTCGTCACGCGCGACATGATCGCGACGATGCGCACGGGCGCCGTCGTCGTCGACGTCGCGATCGACCAGGGCGGCTGTTTCGAGACCTCGCATGCAACGACGCATGCGCAGCCGACCTTCGTCGTCGACGGCGTCGTGCATTACTGCGTCGCGAACATGCCTGGCGCGGTCGCGCGCACGTCGACGTTCGCGCTGAACAACGCGACGCTCGGCCATGCGCTCGCGCTCGCCGACAAGGGCTGGAAACGCGCGATGGCCGACGACCCGCATCTGCGCGCGGGCCTGAACGTGTGCGACGGCCACATCACGTACGAGGCCGTCGCGCTGGCGCTCGGGCTGCCGTACGTACCGGCGGAAGACGTGCTGGCCTGACTTCGGCATGCGTGACGGCGCGCACGTGCGCCGTCACGCGCGCTTCGGGCAGCCGCGCTTCGACGCGATGCTTGTGCCGGTTGTGCCGCTGGCACCACTCGCGCCCATCGTACGCGCCAGCAGCGGCCGCAGTTGCGCGAGCGTGCGCGTGTTGAGCACGTCCTGTCGCGTGAGCCAGCCGCGCCGCGCCTGGCCGATACCGTATCCGAGATTGTCCAGATCGTCCGCGCACCGCGCGTCCGAGCCGATCGCCACCGCGACGCCAGCCTTGGCGGCCTCGCGGCACCAGACGTCCGGCAGGTCGAGCCGCCGCGGGTCGCCGTCGAGTTCGACGAAGCAGTGGCGCGCGGCGGCCGCGGCGAGCACGCGCGGCACGTCGAGTTCGCATGCGTCGCGTTCGCCGAGCAGCCGGCCGGTCGGATGCGCGAGGATCGTGAAATGCGGGTGATCGATCGCGCGCAGCAGCCGCTCGGTCTGCACGTCGCCCGGCAGGTCGAAGCGGTCATGTACCGCGCCGACCACGAGATCGAGCCGGCCGAGCACGTCGTCGGGCACATCGAGGCTGCCATCCTCGCGAATGCCCGCCTCGACGCCCTTCAGCAGCACGAAGTCGTCGAACAACGCGTTGAGGCGGTCGATCTCGTCGCACTGCCGCACGAGCCAGTCGCAAGCGGCGCGGCCGCCGCCGGACTCCGGCGTGCGATCGGTGACGGCCAGATACGCGAGCCCGCGCGCACGCGCCGCGTCCGCCATCGCGCGCAGGCTGTCGCGCCCTGCCGACGCGTCGGTATGCGCATGCAGATCGCCATGAACGTGCTTGCGTTCGACCAGCGCCGGCAGCGCGCCGACGCGCGACGCGTCGATCTCGCCGCGGCCCTCGCGCAACTCGGGCGGCACCCAGTGAAGGCCGATCGCCTCGTAGACGGATGCCTCCGTCGCGCCCGCGATCCGCTCGTCGCCGCGGAATACGCCGTATTCGTTGATCTTCAGCCCGCCGGCCTGCGCGATCCGGCGCAGCGCGATGTTGTGCGCCTTCGATCCCGTGAAGTAGACGAGCGCCGCGCCGAACGCGTCGGCGTCGACGACGCGCAGGTCGACCTGCAGCCCGTTGCCGAGCACGACGCTCGAACGCGTCTTGCCGTTCGCGAGCACGCGTGCGACCTCGCCGTAGCCGACGAACGCGTCGGCCACGGCGGCCGGATCGCGTGCGGTCACGAGGATGTCGAGATCACCGACCGTCTCGCGGCAGCGGCGAAAGCTGCCGGCCGGCACCGCTTCGCCGACGCCGGCCACCTTGCGCAAGCGCTCGAGCAACGGCATCAGCGATTGCGCGGCATCCGGCAGCAGAAAGCGCTGCGGCTCGCGCTTCAGGCGCTCGTCGAGCGCGTCGAGCAGGTGCGCTTCGGTCTTCGCGCCGAAACCCGGCAGCGCGCGCACGTGCCCGCTCTTCGCTTCGACGCGCAGCTGCTCGAGCGAGTCGACGTGCAGTGCGTCATGCAGCGCCTTGACGCGTTTCGCGCCGAGCCCCGGCACGTCGAGCAGTTCGACGATCGCGCCCGGCAACGCATGGCGCAGCGTTTGCTGCAGTTCGCAGGTACCGGTCGCGGTGATCTCGCGCAGCTTCGCCGCGAGATCGGCACCGATCGATGGAATCCGGCCGAGATCGCTGCCGCTCTCGATCATCGCCGGAATGTCGCGCCCGTAGTCGGCGATCGTACGGGCCGCGTTGCGGTAGGCACGCACGCGGAACGGGTTGGCGCCCTGGATCTCGAGCATGTCGGCGATTTCGGTGAAGACGGCCGCGCACTCGGCATTGTGGATCGGCATGATCGGCGTGGCTCCCTTCCACGTGGATGGCGCCGTGCGCCGGCGTGCCGGCGTCGGCCCGCCCGGCGCCGCATGTCGACGGCGGCGGGTGCCCGTTGGTCATCCTGCGCCGATCGCCCGTGTCGTGCCGCGCGGGGCTCGCTGCTTGCGTGGCCCCTGCACCGGCGTCACAGCGATGCGCGCGGTGTCGTCGCGTAGCGCCGCTCGTATATCGACTGGCAATGCGTGCAACGCTCGGCGGTCGGGCGCGCGAGCAGTCGCTCGTAGCCGACCGGCGCATCGCAATCGATGCACTCGCCGTAGCTGCCGTCGCGCATGCGCTGCTGCGCGCGCCCGATCGCGCGCAACTCGGCCAGCTTCATCCCGATCAGCGCGTGATCCATGTCGACGAACAGATCGGCATTGGCCTCGTCGCCCTCGTCCGGCGCCGCGCCGGCAAGCTCCGCATAGGACTCCGACGCGCGCTGGTCCTCGCTCGTCCGGATCTCCGCACGCAACGCCTGCTCGCTCTCGGTCAGCCGTCGCTGCAGCGTCTGCCGTTGTTCTCGATCGAGCGCCATCGCCGTCCCTCCTTTTCCGGGTTCCGCGCAATGAGGCATGCGGCGCGCGGTTGTCGCGCCGGTGCACGGCGGGCCGGGATGCCCGGCTCGTCGTGCCCGGATGCGCGTCCGGCCACATGAAGTGCGGGACGCATTCGACGCAGCATAAACCCAATGCACACGCATGTGTTGACCGGCGTCAGCGCCCCCATCGCGCATCAGAAACCGGGGACTGATGCGAAAACCTCGCGGGGCAGCATTCGTCTGACGCAGCCCCCGTTGAGGTCGATCAATCCCCTGTAAAAAGTTGCGTCGTAGATTGAGAGCATGCGCGGCGAATCCGCGGCTTTCCGGGAGAACGTCATGTTGTTCGGCGTCGTCATCTGGGTGGCCCTTGCGGCCCTGTTCCCGACAATGGTCGTGCCGACGATCCAGCACGCCATCCAGCCGTCGAGCGCGCAGGCCGCGCCCGACGCCAGCCCCGCCGTCTCGCCCGCTGCGTTGCCGGCAGCCGCTCAGCCGCCGGCGCACAGCTGAAGCGCGGTTGCGGGACGCGTCGTATCGAGGCCGGAAGCGCGAGTCGACGCTCGATACTTCGCAATCCTCTTCATCAAAACGCGTTGCGCCCGACGAAGCCGCGCACGACCGTCATCAGGATGATCTTCATGTCGAACCAGAAGCTCCAGTTCTGCATGTAGAACAGGTCGAACTTCACGCGCGCGGCCATCGCCTCGACCTTGCGTGTCTCGCCGCGATAGCCGTTCACCTGCGCCCATCCCGTGATTCCCGGCCGGACGCGATAGCGATACATGTAGCAGTCGATCAGTTGCCGGTAGAAGTCGTCGTGTTCGATCGCGTGCGGACGCGGGCCGACCACCGACATCTGGCCGAACAGCACGTTGAAGAACTGCGGCAACTCGTCGAGCGACGTGCGTCGCAGGAACGCGCCGACCGGCGTGATGCGCGCATCGTTGCGCGAGGCCTGTCGCACGACACCGGGCTGTACGCGATGCACGCGCATCGTCCTGAACTTGAGGATATGGAACTCGCGCCCGTCGGCGCCCTTGCGGCGCTGCCTGAACAAGACGGGCCCCGGCGACGACAGCTTCACCGCGATCGCCAGCGCCGCGAGCAGCGGCAGCAGCGGAATCAGTACGGCGCCGGCGAACAGCCGGTCGAACGCGAACTTCGCCCACAGTTCCGGCGCGGAACGCGGCGTGGTCGCGAGGTTGATGGCCGGCATGCCGAGCACATCGGTCGCGGATCGCTCGACGACCGCCATCTGCCGCACGTCCGGCAACAGCCGCAGCTCGACGAACTCGTCGCGCAGTTCGCGCACGATGCGCTGGATGCGTGACTCGTGCGACATCGGCAGCGTGAGCCACACTTCGTCGATCTCGCCGCCGCGGATCATGCGCCGCAACGCGACCCAGTCGTCGATCACCGGCACGCCGCCGATCCCGTCAGCCGTGGCCGCGGCCGGTGCATCGTCGTCGAATACGCAGGCAGCCGCGAACGGCCCGGCCGGTTCGAGCTGCATGCGCTCGATCGCCACCCGTCCGTAAGCGGTCGCCCCGACGACCGCAACCCGCCGCTGCCGCGCGCGCGGATCGCCACGCTTCATCGCCAGCGCGCAGAGTGCCAGCCTGCCGAGCAGCAGTGCCGCGTCGCCGGACAGCACCGTCCGCGCGATCCAGCGCGTCGTGACCGTGCCGCCGCGGTTCATGATCCACATCGTGCCGGCCACCGTCAGCGTACCCACGCACACGACGGCCACCACCGTGCGCGTCAGCACGGCACCGCCGTCGTGCGGCGACGCCGCGCCGCGCGTCACGCGCACGCTGCGCGGCAACAGCGCGACGGTCAGCACGCACAGCAATGCGACCGTGCCGCGCTGCGCGTCCGACAGATCGTGCCACGCGAGCCCCATCGCAGCCTGCGCGGCGAGCGCACCTGCCAGCACCAGCGCAACATCGACCGCGGCGATCGCGGCGCGTCGCATCGCATTCGTTCCACCCGCCATCGCATGCATCGTCACACACCGTGCGCGGGGAAACCGCCGTGCAGGTCCTGCATGCGCGGCCGCACCGGCACCGCACGCGCGCCGGCCCGCGTGCCGAGCAGCCGGCGATAGTCCGCGCGAATCAGCTCGTAGCACTCGCATGCCTGGCGCTCGAGACCGTCGCGATCGAGCACGGTGATGCGGCCGCGACGCTGACGGATCAGCCCGGCTTCCTGCAGGTTGCCGGCCGCTTCCGTCACGCCTTCGCGACGCACGCCGAGCATGTTCGCGATCGTCTGCTGCGTGACGGCCAGTTCGTCGCCGTCGATCCGGTCATGCGCGAGCAGCAGCCAGCGGCTCAACTGCTCGCTGACCGAGTGATGCCGGTTGCACAACGCGCTGCGCGAAATCTGCGCCATCGTCGCCTGGCAGTAGTTCAGCAGCAGCCGATACGTCGCCGGCGAACGTTCGAATTCCGAGCGCATCACGCAGGTCGGCACGCGGTAGGCCATCCCGCCGATCCGGACTTCGACGCGATTCGATACCGCGGTGCCGCCGACGAGCGTCGCCAGGCCGACCACACCTTCGCGGCCGACCACGGCGACCTCGACCATCGCTCCGTCCTCCATCAGGTGCTGCACCGACATCATGGCGGTGGTCGGGAAATGCAGGTGGCGCATCGGTTCCCCGACACGGTCGAGCATGCCGGCCTTGATCCGGACCAGTTCGAGGTGCGGTGCGATGGCACGGATGCTGTCCTCCGGAAGGGCATCGAGGATGGCATTCGCCGAATAGCTCGAGTGAAGATGAAGCATGTCTGTATCCCTTTTATCGTCCGCGCCGCATGCAGCCGCGTCAGCGGAATTCGTTATCGCGATGCGCGCCCGGACGGCGACGCGGGTTGCGGCCCACAACCCTCGATCCAATCGACCCACGGCGTCTCGCCGCTGGATCGAATCGGCCGTCCCGTTTCGACACGCCCGTTTCGATAAGCGATTTACGTGCCAATACCCGCTCCATCCTTAATATATAAATGACTTGCGATTTAGCGCCCCCGAATAGCCGATCGAAAACCGCAAAAAACGTCTCATTTCCGGACACCCGCTTGCGTCGCGGACGCAGCCGGCAATTCGACTGATCATTGAGCGCGGGGCCGGCAGTGGAACCGGCAGCGGCGCGGGAGTCTTATCGTTCAATAACTTACACCCGGTTTTCAATTGTTTCCATGATGTCTCAAACGGGCCAGAGTCGCGTGCCGCACGCTCGAATGGTCGTTTGAAACTGTCTCAAATATGAATCGCCGGATTAATTTACAACACTGTAATCAAACGCACATATCTCACGCAACACCATGATTTAATTAATAAATCATACCCGCGAATCTCAATTGTCAAATAATGTTCAATGCATTCTAGATATTTTTCTTGTACGATGCACTTCGTTGCCGGATTGATTCTCGATCAGCACCGAATTCGCGATTCACCCTCCAGTGCAATTAATTCATACGAAGACGATCTTCAAATACCTATAACCTTTTCATTTACCCCGAATCGTCAAACATTGTGAAGTGACGTAATGCGCAATTTATCGAATTGAATTGCGTGCTAGCCTTTTTCGCCATCGGCATTCGAATTTCTATGAACACGAATCCGCACGTGCGTGCTAAATCCCCGTGGATGGCGCCGCGCGATGTGCGATCGCTCCCTACGAGGATCCGCCGTGACCCACCAGGCCAATGACGCCGTCGCCCACGCGAGCGGCATGATCGAGCTTTCCCACAGCTTCGACGCCAACCGGTTCGTCGCGGCCCTCGACCGCGACGAACGCGCGACGCTGATTGCCAACCTCCAACTCGTTCACCTGAAATCGGGCCAGGTGCTGTGCGAACCGGGTGAAATGCTCAACGCGGTCTACCTGCCCGTCACGACGGCGATTTCGCTGCAGTACGTGTCGTCCGGCGGCATGACGCTGGAAGTGGCCGAGATCGGCAGCGAGAGCGTCGTCTGCGACGACGTGATCGGCGGCAGCGGCCGGATGCCGTGCCGTGCCGTCGCCTGCCGCGACGGCTTCGTCTACCGGCTCGACCGGCGCATCTTCGCCGCCGCGTTCGACGCGTCGCCGGTGATTCGCCATCTGGTGTTCGTCTGCGTGCGGCTGCTGATGGCCCAGGTCTCGCAGATCACGTTCTGCAGCCGACATCACGTGCTCAAACATCAGTTATGCAGATGGTTCCTGCTCGCGTACGACCGGTCGCGCAGCATCGAGATCCAGATCACCCACAGCATGCTCGCGCAGATGCTCGGCGTGCGGCGCGAGACGGTCACGGATGCGGCCGGGGAGATCCAGAAACTCGGCCTGATCCGTCAGTACCGGAGCTCGATCGAGCTTGCCGACCTTGCGGGCCTCGAGAAAATGTCGTGCGGCTGCCGCGCGATCGTGCGCGACGAGATGAAGCGCATCCTGTCGGCCGACTCGGGCGTGAGCGCCGCGGCACGCGCGTGATGCGCACGGCGTGTCGGCGCACGCGTGCGACGCGAGTCAGCCGATTGTAGGGTGGCGAACAGAACGCCGGGCGTGCGAATGGTCTACTGATGCCGGACTGCCGGGGGGATGTCAGCGCGCTGCGCGCGTCCGCCCTTGCGGACGACACCTCACACGCCGGAGCAGCACGTGAAAAACGAAATCAGAACCATCCTCAAGCACGTCGCCCACCTCGAAGCCGCGATCGACTCGATCGGTGACGGGGATGACCTCTACGAAGCGGGCCTCTCCTCGCTCGATACGATCCAGCTGATGCTCGCGATCGAGAAGCAGTTCAACATCGAGATTCCCGACGAGATGCTGAACCGCAATCTGTTCCGCAGCGTCGACGCGCTCGCGGACACGATCGCGACCCTGCAACGCGCCGAGCATTCCGCATGAGCGCGCTGCTTCCCGAACTCGCGGCCGACGACGAACCACGCCGGCTCGACGAGGCCGCGCACGCCGTCGCGCAAATCGCCGCCCAGCACGCGGATGCGGTCGACCGGGACGCGCGCTGCCCTGTCGAGGCGATCGAGGCCATGCGTGCGCGCCGCCTGCTGAGCGCAATGGTCCCGACCCGGCTCGGCGGCGCCGGCGCGTCGCTGGCCGACGTCGCATCGGCATGCTCGATCCTCGGCCAGGCCTGCGCATCGTCGGCGATGGTGTTCGCGATGCACCAGATCCAGGTGGCCTGCATCGTCAATCACGCGGCCGACCAGGGCTGGCACAAGCTGTTCCTGCAACAGCTCGTGCGCCATCAGTGGCTGCTCGCGTCGGCGACGTCGGAGGACGGCGTCGGCGGCAACCTGCGCGCGAGCCAGTGCGCGCTCGAGACCAACGGCGGCGAATTCCGGCTGCACAAATCCGCGCCGACGATCTCGTACGGCGACTACGCGGACGGCATCCTCGCGACCGCGCGGCGCGACGCCGACGCGCCGGCGTCCGAGCAGGTGCTCGTCACGGTGCTGCGCGACGGCTATACGCTCACGCGCCGCGGCGAATGGGACACGCTCGGCATGCGCGGCACGTGCAGCAACGGCTTCGTGCTCGATGCACAGGGCACGACCGTGCAGTGCCTGCCCGTGCCGTTCGCGCAGATCGCCGAACAGACGATGGTGCCGGTTTCGCACATCCTGTGGGCGGCGGTGTGGATCGGCGTGGCCGGCGACGCGTTCCATCGCGCGCACCAGTTCTTCCGCATGCAGGCGCGCCAGACCGACGGTGCACCGTCGCCCGCGTCGCGGCGCATCGCCGAATCGCTTGCGCTGATGCAGGCGATGCAGGCCCGCGTCGACAGCGTGCTGCGCCTCTACGCCAGCGCATCGCCCCGCTCGTGGTCGGCCGGCATGGCCTGGGCCGCCGAGATCAACACGCTGAAGACCTATGTGTCGTCGACCGCGCTCGAAGTCGTCCAGCAGGCGATGATGATCTGCGGGATGGCCGGCTACAAGCACGGCACACCGTTCAGCATCGGCCGCCACCTGCGCGACCTGCACGCGGCGCCGCTGATGATCAGCAACGACCGCATTGCCGCCAATACCTCGAGCCTGCTGCTCGCACTGCGTCCCGCGACGCTGGAGAAACATTCGTGAACGATCGCCTCTCCGTGCCTTCCGCCGCCACCCCGTCCGACGCGCCGCTCGACCGCGCGGGCGTCAATCCGCTGCGCGACGAGCTGATCGATGCGGGCCTGCTCGTGTCGACCGGCATCCAGGGCCTGTTCGGCCGCAGCGAGCGGTTCGAGCGCGTCGTCGAAGCGCTCGACGCCTTCGTCACGCGCCTCGGCGCCGACCAGCAGGCCGAAGTGCTGCGCTTCCCGCCGGCGATGAGCCGCACCGAATTCGAGCGCAGCGAATACATGAAGAGCTTCCCGCAACTCGCGGGCAGCGTGCATGCGTTCTGCGGCGACGAACAGCGGCACCAGCGCGTGCTGCAGTGCCTCGACCGCGGCGAGGACTGGACCGAAAGCCAAAAGCCGACCTACGTCGTGATGACGCCGGCCGCCTGCTATCCGGTCTATCCGGTCGTCGCGCGTGCCGGTGCCCTGCCCGGCGACGGCCGCATCGTCGACGTGTTCTCGTATTGCTTCCGCCACGAGCCGTCGCTCGACCCGACCCGCATGCAGCTGTTCCGGATGCGCGAATACATACGCATCGGCACGCCCGAGCAGATCGTCGCGTTCCGCGCGACGTGGATGGAGCGCGGCACACGGATGATCGAGGCGCTGCAACTGCCGAACGCGATCGATCTCGCGAACGATCCGTTCTTCGGGCGCGGCGGCAAGATCGTCGCGAACAGCCAGCGCGAGCAGAACCTGAAGTTCGAGCTGCTGATCCCGATCGAGCACGACGACCGCCAGACCGCGTGCCTGAGCTTCAACTACCACATGGATCACTTCGGGCTGCTGTGGGACATCCGCACCGCGACGGGCGACGTCGCGCACACGGGCTGCGTCGGCTTCGGCCTCGAGCGGCTGACGCTCGCGCTGTTCCGTCATCACGGTTTCGACCTCGACGCATGGCCGGCCGACGTTCGCGACGTGCTGTGGGGTACGCGATGAAATTCGTGTCCCGCGACGGCGAGGACGCGTCGTTCGAGGACGTGCGCCACCGCGCACGCCACTATCGGCCGCACCCGCTGCACAGTCAGGAGATGGTCTGGAAACAGACCAACTGCTATGTCGACATGTGGCTCGAGGTGCTCCGCTGGTGGGGCCTCAACCCGTACGCGGCGCTGCCGTTTACGATCGCGCTCGACTTCGAGGGCGACCAGTTCACGTTCTTCAAGTTTCCGCACGACGAACTGGAGCGGCTGTACGGCATCGTCGTGCAGGAACACTCGATCTACGAGCCGCTCGACCAGCACATCGAGACGCAGGTCGCGCGCGGTCACCTGATGATCGTCGAGGTCGACGCGTGGTTCCTGCCGGACACGCGCGGCAGCAGCTACCGCACGCAGCATACGAAGACGACGATCGGCATCGACTCGATCGATCGCACGCGCCGCCAGATCGGCTACTTCCACAACAGCGGCTATTACGTGGCCGAGGACTTCGACTACAACGGGCTCGTCGGCGGCTGTTCGCCGATGCCGCTGCCGCCGTACGTCGAGTGCGCGAAGCGGCGTTTCGCACCGCTCGACGAGCGCGCGCTGTGCGAAGTCTCGCTCGCGTCGCTGCAGCGGCATCTGCGCCGGCTGCCGGTCGTCAATCCGGTCACGGCGTTCCGGCGCCAGTTGCAGCTCGATGCGAAATCGCTCGCCGATTCCCCGCTCGAACGCTTCCACGCGTACTCGTTCAATTCGGTGCGGCAACTCGGCGCGAACTTCGAACTGTTCGGCCATTACGCGCGCTGGCTGCAGGCGAGCGGCTGCGTCGGGCCGTTCGCCGAGATTCGTACCGCCTGCGACCGCATCGCGTCCGAGGCGATGGTGCTGGAGTTCCGGCTGGCGCGGGCGTGTGCGCGCGGCAAGGAAGAGCGCGGCGACGCGACGCTCGAAGCGATCGAAGCGGCTTACGCCGACCTGATCGACTGCGCGCGGCAGATCGCCCGCCGCTGCAGCACGCGGCGCCCGTGCGCGTCGACGCGGCCGCCGCGCCGTTGCTGCGGTGACGCGCGCGCATGCCGCGCTCGCGTGGTCGCTGCTCGCCACGGCCGCGGGTGCCGCGCGCGGGCCGCTCGATCTTCCGGCCGACGGCTGGATCGCCGCCCCCGTCCCCGGCACGGTCGCGCAGGCGCTCGCGCTGGCCGGCCGGGCCGACGACACCGCGTCGCTCGACGAGCGCGACCACTGGTATCGCGTCGAACTGCACGGGCACGGGCCGCGCGTGCTGCGCTTTCACGGCCTCGCGACGCTCGCCGAGGCATGGCTCGACGACACGCCGATCCTGCGCTCGGACAGCATGTTCGTCGCGCACGACGTGCCCGTGTCGCTCGACGGCACGCACCGGCTGACCGTCTGCTTCCGCGCCCTCGCGCCGCACCTGCGCGATGTGCGCGCACCGCGCCGCGCACGCTGGCGCACGCGGCTCGCCGAACCGGCGACGTTGCGCACCGTTCGCACGTCGCTGCTCGGGCACATGCCCGGCTGGTTTCCGCGCTGCGTGCCGACCGGTCCGTGGCGGCCCGTCGACGTGCTGGACCCTGCCGACGGTCCCGTTCTCGTCCACTGCGACCTGCACGCCCGCATCGACGGCGATACCGGCTGGCTCGATGCGGAACTCGCGTTCGCCGGGCCGCTGCCCGATGCGTTTGCAGCCCGGCTGTCGTGCGGCGAGCACCACGCGACGCTCGAACGCCGCGGCGCCGACCGGCTGCATGCGACCGTCGCCGTGCCGAACGTGCGCCGCTGGTGGCCGCACACGCATGGCGAACCGGTGCTTTACGAGGTCGCATTGCACATCGGTGCCGAACGGCGGCCGCTCGGCGCGACGGGCTTTCGCACGATCGAACCGGACGCGGGCGACGACGGCAAGGGGTTCGGGTTGCGCGTCAACGGCGTGCGCGTGTTCGCGCGCGGCGCATGCTGGAGCAGCGCCGCACCGCTCGCGCTGCACGCGGACGACGCGACCTATGGCCGGCTGCTCGGATACGCGCGCGACGCCGGCTTCAACATGATTCGCGTCGGTGGCACGATGACCTACGAGGCCGACGCATTCCATGCGTGGTGCGACCGGCTCGGACTGCTCGTCTGGCAGGACTTCATGTTCGCGAACTTCGACTATGCGCTCGACGATCGCACCTTCGCGGACGCCGTCGGTCGCGAAGCCGAACAGTTCCTCACGCGCGTACGCGCGTCGCCGTCGCTCGCGGTGCTGTGCGGCGGCAGCGAGATTGCGCAGCAGGGCGCGATGTCGGGGCTCGGGCCGAAGCAGCGCTTCCTCGAACTGACCGCCGAGCGCCTCGCCGACCACGCGGCGGCACGGCGGCCCGACGCGCTGTACGTCCCCGACTCGCCCGACGGCGGCGTGCTGCCGTTCATGCCGCGCGAGCGCGTGTCGCACTATTACGGTGTCGGCGCGTACCTTCGCCCGCTCGACGACGCGCGTCGCGCCGACGTGCGCTTCGCGAGCGAATGCCTCGCGTTCGCGAACGTGCCGTGCGATGCGATGCTCGCCAGCCTCGGCTGGCCGGGCGTGCACGAGCCGCGGTGGAAAGCGGCCGTGCCGCGCGACCCCGGCACGTCGTGGGATTTCGACGATATTCGCGATCATTATCTGCAGACGTTGTACGACGTGGCGCCCGACCGCCTGCGGCGCGAGGATCCGTCGCGCTACTTCGAGCTGTCGCGCGCGGTGATCGCGGACCTGATGCGGGACACGTTCTCGGAGTGGCGGCGCACCGGCTCACGCTGCGCGGGTGCGCTCGTCTGGCAGTTCCAGGATGTGATGGCGGGCGCCGGATGGGGCTTGCTCGATGCGGCGCATCGGCCGAAATCGGCGTGGTATGCGCTGCGCCAGGTACTTCAGCCCGTGCAGGTCCTGCTCGTCGACGAAGGGCTGAACGGGCTCGACGTGCACGTGATCAACGAGCGGCCGGCGCCGCTGTCGGCGGCCGTCGAGCTGGTCGCGCTGCGCGACGGCCGCACGCCGCTCGCGCGTGCCGGCGCTCCGGTCCGGATCGCCGCGCACGACACGGTGCGGCTCGATTCGGCCGAATTGCTCGGCCGCTTCTTCGACTGGACCTACGCGTATCGCTTCGGCCCGTGCGAGCACGATACCGTCGTCGCGACACTGCGCGCCGACGACGGCACGCTGCTGTCGCAGGCGTTCTACTTCCCGTCCCGCACGCACCCGGCCGTGTTCGCCCGCCGTGAACCCGGCATCGAGGCATGCGTGTCGCGCACCGGCGACACGTGGCACGTCGACATCGGCACGCGCCACGTCGCACGTCACGTGCAGATCGATGCACCGGGCTTCGTGCCGCGCGACGACTGGTTCGATCTCGCGCCTGGCACGCCGGCGCGTGTCGCGCTCGTGCCGCTCCCGAACACCGGCGGCCAAGCTGCCGCCGGCGCGCCCCCGACCGTCGAAATCCGCGCGGTCAACGCCGCGCGAACCGTGCGTGCGGCGTTGACCGGCTGACGCGAGCGGGCGCGAGCGGGCGCGGGACCCGGATCACGCACACGCTCGCACGGCCGCACCGCGAGCGTCAGTCCGACGAGCCCGTGCCGCGCGGCCGCTCGATGCCGTACGCTTCCATCCAGCGATAGAGCGTTGCACGCGACACGCCGAGCTCGCGCGCGGATGCGGCGACGCGTCCGCGCGTGCGCAGCAGCGCGGTTTCGATCGCTTCGCGCTCGATCGACTTGCGGATGTCGGCCACCGACGGCGACGCCGCGTCGAGACAGTATTCGAGCTCGAGGTCCTGCGCGGTGATCAGGCGCCCTTCCGTCATCACGACCGCGCGCCGCACGCGGTTGATCAGTTCGCGCACGTTGCCCGGCCAGTCATGCTTGTAGAGCGCCGTGATCGCATCCGTCGAAAAGCCGCGCACGCGATGGCGCGCGTCGCCGCGAAAGCGTTCGAGCATGTGATGCGCGAGCAGCTCGATGTCCTTGCCGCGCGCGCGCAGCGGCGGCTGGTCGATGCGCATCACGCAAAGACGGTGGAACAGGTCCGCGCGGAAACGCCCTTCTTCCATCGCTTCGCGCAGGTCGACGTGCGTCGCGGAGACGATCCGCACGTCGACCGGCACCGGGTCGCTGCCGCCGAGGCGATGAATCGCGCGCTCCTGCAGGAAGCGCAGCAGGCTCGCCTGGCTCTCGTGCGGCAGGTCGCCGATTTCGTCGAGCAGCAGCGTGCCGCCGTTTGCGGCCTCGACGTAGCCGATCTTGCGCGCGTTCGCGCCGGTAAACGCGCCGCGCTCATAGCCGAACAGTTCCGATTGCAGCAGGTGAGGCGGGATCGCTCCGCAGTTGACCGCGACGAACGGGCCGCTACGCCGTTCCGAATGACGATGGATCGCGACGGCCGTCAGTTCCTTGCCGGTGCCCGTCTCGCCGAACACGAACACGGGCGCGTCGGTGCGCGCGAAGCGCCGCACCGTATCGAACAGCCGCAACATCGCGCTGCAGGTGCCGACGATACCGTTCTCCTGCGATTCGAGGCGTTCCCGATCGCGCGCGAACAGGCATTCCATTCCGTACGCATGGCCGACCGTATCGGCAATGCGTTGGTGCGACGCGGGCAACGTGATGTAGTCGAAGCAATAGTCGCGCAACAGCGCGCGCACGTTCGGCGAGGCGGTCTGGCCGGTCTCGACGAGTGCGACCCACACGACGTCGCGCATCGACGCGCAGGTCGACGCGATGCTGCCGATCGCGTCGGCGTGACCGCCGCTCAGGTCGAGGATGCCGCAGGTGATTTCGCCGGAGGTATCGCGCAATTCGCTCGCGTGCGCGACGACCGTCACTTTCCAGTCGCGTCGCGCGAGTTCCTTGCGCAGCATGACGGACGGCGTCTGGGTCCAGTAAATCAGAGGACGCTGCCCGGTAATCCTCTCCCCGCCGGCGCTCTTATCGCGCGTTATTGGCATATTCATAGCGAACCATCACTTTCTCCACTCCGCGAACCGTTCGCGTGCGCTGCGGTCGGCGGCGCATGGCCACCTGTCCGCGCCGCGTTTCCGCAGCTTTGGCGAAGATCGAAACTGCACACGGCGAGAGCCCCCGGAGGTCGAGCCGGATGTCATCCGGCCTCGTTGTCATCGAACTCGAAGGGAACGCGCGGCCGCGGGAGCCGCGGCGTTCCGGCTTTCATACGACGCGCCGTCAGGCGGAGCGCGTCGGCAAACGGGATTTCCGTCCGCATTTGCGTCGCGTCGTACACGACAGCCGCGCCCGATGCTGAACCGGATGGCCGCCAACCCGCTTTCGGAATGGTGGCCTCATTTCATCCGTTCCTGAATCTACACCCCGTATCGAGATGGCCTTGTTACCAAAAGATAAAATCGATTCAGCCGATTACGCTGCCGCCCCGGCGCGCGCAGCGCGCGTTTAGCGCCTCAGATTTGATTATCCACGACCATTCCCGTCAATCAGTGCCAAATACCACTTTTCTGCAAGATCGGCGCCTTCCATTGCCCGCGATTCTCGCTTGAATCGCGCAAATAATCCGGGAAGCGTTTTGCATCCGTGGATAATCGCGCGCCCCTGCGACACCGCCATCACGCATCGAACGCGGGCGAACCGCGCGTGTTCGTTACAACATCGTAACGAAGCAGCCGGTCGTGCCGTCCGTCTCCTGACGCGATGCAGCATGGCGTCCATGCGTGTCGCGCCGCCAACGATCGCTGCCGACAGGCCGGCGCGACGGGCACTGTGCTGGTGCAGGGCCGCATGCAGCGCGAAAGCATCGGGCAGCGCACCGTCGCAAGTATGCGCGTGTTGGCCGGCGCGTCGAAACGATCGCGTCCGGATGAAGGATGCGCGCATCGCGAGGACATCGACGATGCGGCAGATGCTGGCCTGCGAGCAACCGGTCGCGATGCGCGGCCGACCCGCCGTGAACGATCGCAATCTCAAGTACAGCCCCCGATTCTTCAATCGCGTTCGATGCAGACTGCCCGCTGCGCGGTTCGCAGCGGACAGTCGCGACGAATCAATTATGGGAAAGCCGGCATGCGGCCACTGTGTGATACCGCACAGTGCCCCGCTCACATCACGGCCCGTTTCGCGCTGCCGGCATCGCCCGCACGAAACGGGCATAACGAGAGTGTGAGTATGCTTTCGAACAGACCGGCGCGCCCCGCATCCGCATCATGGACATCGGCGAGCCGCACCGGACGAACGCGTTCATGCGGCTCGGCGTGCTGAAGGCTTCACACGAGGACCGCATCATGGAATGGCATTGTTGTGAATTCGAACATCTGAGCGCCGTCGATCTCTATGCAATCCTGCGCTCGCGCAACGCAGTGCTGGTGGTCGAGGATGCGCATACGCATCTCGACATCGACGGCAAGGATGCGCATGCGCTGCACGTGTTCGCGTGCATGCACAAGGGTGACACGACGGAAGTCGTCGCCTACGCGCGCGTGCTGCCCGGCGACGACGCCGATCCGGACGTCGTGATCGACAAGGTGCTGACGAGCGAGGCATGTCGCGACGACCGCACCCTCGAGCAACTCATGCAGCGCGCGCTCACGGCCGCGCAGGCCGCATGGCCCGACGTGGCGGTTCGCACGCACGTTCCCGCACAACGCCAGGACTTCTATAAGCGTTTCGGATTCCGAAAGGCATACGGTCCCTATCTCGAACAGGGCGCGCCGTTCGTCGGTCTCGTCCGGCCCGCCGACCGCGCCGCCGGCGCGCTGCGTCAGCTGCTGTCCCGGACCGTCGCGGCGCCGCGATCGCGCAACGAGGACGCGCGCGTCGACGGCCGCGCACACAACCGGCTGCCTGCCGATACCGGAGCCAATCGATGAACGCCAACCTTCGCCCGGTTCCCGATCCCGAGCTGCCCTGCGTCCTGCCCGTCATACTCGCCGGTGGTTCCGGCACGCGCCTCTGGCCGCTGTCGCGCGAGCAGTATCCGAAACAGCTGATCGAGCTGACCTCGAACGAATCGCCGCTGTCGGCGACCGCGCGCCGCCTGAACGGCATCGCGAACGCGGCGCTCGGCGACACGCTGCTGCTGGTGTGCGGCGAACAGCATCGCATCATGAGCGCCGCGCAGGTGCTCGGGCGCGCGGCCCCCGCCCGCATCCTGCTCGAACCGGCCGCGCGCAATACGGCGCCCGCGCTGACGCTCGCGGCGCTCGACGCCAGCGTGCTCGCGGACGATCCCATCCTCGCGGTCATGCCGGCCGATCACGTGATCGGCGACGTCGCCGCATTCCAGGAAGCGGTCGGGCGCGCGGCGCGCTACGCGCAGGAAGGCGCGATCGTCACGCTCGGCGTGCTGCCGCGCCGCGCGGAAACCGGCTACGGCTACATCCAGGTCGGCGAGCCGCGCGCCGGCCGCCTCGGCGGACAAGGCGGCTATGCGATCGGGCGCTTCGTCGAGAAGCCGAACGCGGCGCTCGCCGAGCGCTACCTGCATTCGGGCGATTACTGGTGGAACAGCGGGATTTTCGTCACGCGCGCATCGACCTGGCTGAAGGCGATCCGCGCGCTCGCACCCGACATCCATGCGGCCTGCGACGCGGCATGGCGCGCGGGCACCGCCGAGCATCCGTTCTTCCGGATCGACGCGGCGGCCTTCGACGCGTGCCCGTCCGACTCGATCGACTACGCGGTCATGGAGCGCCTCGCGGAGCACCCCGAACTCGGCATCGAAGGGATCGTGGTGCCGCTGTCCGCAGGCTGGTCGGACGTCGGCACCTGGGATGCGATCTGGGAAATCATGCCGAAGGACGATCAGGGCAACGTCGCGCGCGGCCCGATCGTGTTCGAGGACACGCAGGACAGTCTCGTGCGCTCGGAGGGCCGGCTGATCGCGTGCGTCGGGATGAAGGACGTCGTCGTGATCGAGACGCCCGATGCGGTGCTGGTCGCGAACAAGCACGACGTGCAGCGCGTGAAGAACATCGTCGCGCGCCTGAAGACCGAGCAGCGCCCGCAGGCGAGCGAACACCGCAAGGTGCAGCGGCCGTGGGGCCACTACGATTCGATCGATCTCGGCGAGCGGTTCCAGGTGAAGCGGATCGTCGTCGAACCCGGCAAGCGGCTGTCGCTGCAGATGCACTATCACCGCGCCGAGCACTGGATCGTCGTGCGCGGCACCGCGAAGGTCACGCGCGGCAACGAGACCTTCCTGCTCAGCGAAAACGAATCGACTTATATCGCCGTCGGCGAGGTCCACCGCCTCGAGAATCCCGGCCGGATTCCGCTCGAGATCATCGAGGTGCAGTCGGGTGATTATCTCGGCGAAGACGATATCGTGCGGTATGATGATCAGTATGGAAGGCCGGTCGTCGAGAGCGTGCGGCAGCGCCCGTCGATCGCCTCGCGCGAACCGGACGAGGAAGCCTCGGAACGCAACGTCATCCGGTAAGCGCATGCGGATCGAGGCGGCGTGCGCGATGGCGATGCGCGCCGCCGCGCGAACAAGGGGTGGCCGCCTGTTCACTGCATGGCGTCGCCGACCGGCGGCCCACGCGACGCACGATCAGTCGATGCCGCCTTGCGACCAGCGCGCTTGCCTGACCGATTCGCGCACGCGCGGCAACAACGACGTATCCGCGCCGATCGCGTCACCTGCCGCCGACAACGGCTGACGCGCGGCCGCACACGGCGCGCCCCTCGCCGGCCCACCCGACGCTCCCGCCGGTCGGCCGGTCGCGCAATCGTGCGCGGGGTCGACCCGGACCGGCATTCCGCCGATCCCCGACAGTTGATTGTCCGCGAGCCGCACGCCCGACACGTTTCCCCACAGGCGAATGCCGTCGAATCGCGCATGCGACACACGGTTGCCGATCACGGTCACGCGCGACACCGAACCCGACCACGTGCTGACCTCGATCGCCGCCTGCTGCGTGACCGGACGAGGATCGGCCCGGCCCGTCGCTGTCTGGATATCCGCGATCGAGTTGCCCTCGATGCGGATGTCGGACGAGCCGGCAGTTCGATTGCTGTCTTCCTGCGCGACGAGAATGCCCGAGCTCACCTGTACGTTGCGCACGATATTGTTCGAGATGGTGACGTTCGAACCGCCGACCACCGTGATGCCCCGGCCCCACGGGTTGCCCTCCAGCGAGTTGCCGGTAATCAGCACGTTGCGCGTCAGCACGCCTTCCGCCTGGTAACTCACCACGGCGATCATGTCGTCGCCGGTCCCGCGCACGACGTTGCCCTGCACGAGCACGTTGTGCGAGCCGTGCGTCATGTGAATGCCGTCGGCCAGCGTCGACAGCACCTCGTTGCCGACGATCGCGACGTCAGCGCCGCCGAACACGAAGATCCCGCCGCCCGCGCCACCGTCGATGACATTGTCGAGCACCTGCACGCCGCGCCCCGTCACCTCGACCTTCGAAGACTCCGGCGTCGTGAGGCGTGTCGTGCCGGTTCCGGTGAGCCGAAAGCCGACGAGCGTCGTACCCGCGCCGCGCATCTCGACCGTCTGGTCGCCCGGGGTTGTCGCGATCAGCGTCGCGCCGTAGCCCGACAACACCACATTCCGCTGCCGCACGACCAGCGACCGGCCGACCACGTACCGCCCCGGCGCGAACACCAGTCGCTGGCCAGGCTGCAACGCGTCCAGCGCATGTTGCAGCATGTCGGCCTGATCGGCCGCGTCCGCAGCGGGACGAACGTACGCATCCGGTACAGCCGAATGAAACGCACCAGGCGCAGGCGTGCCGGATGCTGCCGCGGCACTGCCCGGCCAAGCCAGTCCGCCTGCCACGCACATCGCGGCAAGCGCCACACGCGCAAGAAACGGGCCGTGTGATCTATGCATGTCGAGTCGACTCCCTGGAATGACTTCGCGCGCGTCCGCCGGCGCGCCCGAATCGCTGCATGCCGGCCGAGTTGTCGGCCCGCGATACCGCCGAAACAGGCGGTGTACTACGTTCGATTGGATCATTCGAACCCGCCGCGTTTCAGTGCGTCAACAGACCAATACATCCCGCCTGCGCGGCGGATCCGACATGCCGTTGACGATTCATCGCGCTTCCAATGAAGCGAATCGCGGAACGGTAGGCTCGCGAACCGAGTGCCGGTCTGCGACACGTATCATGGCCACCATGCGACGCGACCGTGCGCCGGGGCACCGCACCTGCGCGCCGGCCCCCCGGATCGTCCGCACTTCGCTCGTCCAGAATCCGTTCATGACCGACCTGACCATCGCAATCTGCAACTACAACCACGGCGCATACCTGCGCGACGCGATCGATTCGGCGCTCTCGCAGGGCGCGCACGGTGTACGCGTGCTGGTCGTCGACGACGGTTCGACCGACGATTCGCGCGACATCATTCGCTCGTACGGCGAGCGCGTGACGGCGGTGTTCCAGGAGAATCGCGGTCAGGTCGCCGCATACAACCGCGCGCTCGAACATGTCACGACGCGCTACGTGATCCTGCTCGACGCTGACGACCTGCTCTATGCCGACGCCGCGGCCCGCGTGCTCGCCGCATTCGCGTCCGGCGACTTCGTGAAGGTGCATTTCCGGCTCGACGTGATCGCGCGGGACGGGGCGATGACCGGGGCCAGCGTGCCGCAGTCGGCCGTCGACACCGATTGCGGCCGCCTGTTGCGCGCGGGCTGGCTGTACCCGTCGCCGCCCGCATCGGGCAACGCGTATCGGGTCGATGCGCTCAAGCGCATCTTTCCGGTACCCGTCACCCCGGACAACCTGCATGGCGCGGATTTCTATGCGATCTACGGTATCGCGTTGCTCGGTGCCGTACACATGATCGATGCAACGCTCGGCGGCTATCGCGTCCATCAGCAGCCGGGGACGCGCCCGTCCGCCGACACGCCGGCCCTCGCCCTCACCAATTCGGAAGACGCCGCGACGGGCGCGCTGAAAGCCGAACGCCGATGGGCGACGCTGCGCATGCTTGCCGGCACACGGCTGCACGAAGCATTGCCGATCGCGCCGCTCGACTTCGCGATCGAGAAGGCCCGCTTCGCAAGCACGCTCTATCACGCCCCACTCGTGCGGCGCTGGCGCTGGTTCCTGTGCGAATCCGGGCGCTACTGGCAAACCGTGCTGCGCAACCCGTTCTGGGGGCCCGCCAAGAAAGCGGCCGTGGCCGGGCTGTCGCTCGCATGCTTGCTGCCGTCGGCAACGCTCAGCAACCGTGCGATTCGCTATATCTCCAATCCGCTCGCGCGCGTGCGGAAGTCGTCCGGCCATCACGCCGACGCTCGATAGCGTCGCCGAGTCGCGCCTTCGGTAAGCCATCGCACCCAGCGGGTCGCGCATGCGCTGCACAATGATCCGGACCAGTGGATTCACGCGCACTGACCGGATTTCGTCGTTGTCTCGTCTCCAGTCGTCGTAGTCGAACGCCGGTATCCGATGTTCGGAGGAATCGAGCCGACACGTAGAACGCGGCATTGATTCGTCACGCTGCGTCGTGTTCGGCACGCTCCGGCAACGTCGACCCGATATTCCATCGGCGGAAACCATCCGGCTGCCTCGTCAGCTCGAACAAGCGACTGCGACAGCAGGATCCAATGGCCACGGCAGCCATGCATTTATCAATCAGGAATGCATAGTTTAACGAACTCGACACCGAGACAACACGATTCGCGGGCGGCTCATCGTCACGACGGGCGATGAATGTGCGATCGGATCGCTAGACCGAAAGATGACCCAAGAAAAGATCGTTCATATCGCCGAAGCGTTTGGTGGCGGCGTGCTTTCGATGCTGACCCATCTCGCCAACCATGCCGCGGCGACCGGCGTCGACGTGACGGTTCTGCATTCGATCCGACCGGAAACCCCGACCGATTTTTCAACGCTATTCCTGCCTGACGTGAAGCTCGTTTACGTCGACATGGCGCGCGAGGTGAGCGTCAAACAGGATCTGAGGAGCTTGCGTGCGCTGGTCCGGAACCTGCGCGACTGCAAGCCGACCGCGATTCATCTGCACTCGTCGAAGGCCGGCGTGCTGGGGCGAATCGCCGCACGGATCGCCGCCCCGAATGCGAAGGTCCTCTACTCGCCGCACGGACTCTCGTTCCTGCGCCGCGACGTGTCGCGCATGAAGCAGTACGCCTATCTGAGCTTCGAGCGCATCGCGGCGCACATCGGCGGAACCATCGTCGCGTGCTCCGGCAGCGAACTCGCCGAGATCCGGGGAAAGGTCCGGGCAAAGTCGGCAGTCCTGGTGGAAAACGGCGTCAATGCGGCGGAGATCCCACCGCGTCGAACGCGCGACGATCGCAAAGTCGTCATCGGGATGAGCGGCCGGGCGTCGTTCCAGAAAAATCATGAAGCATTCGTGCGCCTTGCCGACACGCTGCACGGCGCGGACGTCGAGTTTCTCTGGATCGGCGGCGATGCCGCCGAGATTCCGGACCCCGGCCAGCGCCGGGCAGTCGTCTGCAGCGGCTGGGTCACCCGCGCACGCGCGCTCGCGCTGACGTCGGAACTGGATATCTACGTCCAGACCTCCCGATGGGAAGGCATGCCGGTCGCGTTGATCGAAGCGCAGGTCGCCGGCATACCGGCCGTGGTGACGGACGTCGTGGGCAATCGCGACGTGGTGATTCACGGCGTGACCGGCTATGTCGCGTCGAGCGCTGACGAGATGGCCGCATATCTGACCCTGCTGCGCGACGACCGACAGCTTCGCGAGGAAATGGGCGCGGCAGCCCGAAAACGGGCGATTCAGCGGTTTTCGATGAGCGCGATTTTCCGGCAGTGGAATGCGCTTTACGGACTCGATACCGAAGAGCCGCGTGTCGACACGCGCGACTTCAAGCCGGTTGCACCGGATCACGTCAAAGCCTGACTCCGATTTCGATATCTCCTTATTGACATGATCGCTTTCAAGAAACCGAAGCAACTCGTATACAACGGCCGCTTCACCACGCAGAAGACAACCGGCGTGCAGCGCGTCGCGCGCGAGCTGATCGCCGCATTGATCAAGTTTCAGCCGCAGGATCCGGTGACCGTGCTGGTGCCTCCGCAGCCCGGCGTCGAGGTAAGCGGTGCGAGGACGGTCAAGGTCGGTTTTTTCAAGGGCGTGGTCTGGGAACAGCTGGTGCTCCCGCTGTTCGCTCGCCGCGGACGCATCGTCAATCTCAGCAATTCGGCATCCATTTTCATCGGCAACCAGATCATCTACATGCACGATGCGGCGGTGTTCGACACGCCCGCGCATTTCTCCCGGCCATTTCGCGTGTGGTACCGGATCATGTTCTGGATCCTGGCGCGAACCTCCGTTTGCGTGCTGACCAACTCCTATTTCTCGCGGGATCGCCTCGCGCATCACTGCGGCGTCTCCGCGGAGAAGATCAGCGTCGTGCCGCTCGGTGCGGATCATCTCGATGCCCTGGAAGCGGACACGAGCGTGCTCGACAAGCATGCGCTGACGCACGGCCGCTTCGTGCTCGCGGTCAGCAGCATGAATCCGACCAAGAACTTCGGGCGGCTGATCGCGGCATTCCGGCAGATCGACGATCCGTCGGTCGATCTCGTCATCGTCGGCATGCAGAACGCCACCGTGTTCGGCAAGCAGGATCATCTCTCGGCATCCGAGCCGAACATCAAGTACGCGGGCTACATCAGCGACGAGCAATTGAAGGCGCTGTATCAGAACGCAGCGTGCTTCCTTTATCCGTCGATCTACGAAGGGTTCGGCATACCGCCTCTCGAGGCGATGCGCTACGGCTGTCCGGCGGTTGTCGGCAAATCGGCCGCACTGCCGGAAGTCTGTGCCGATGCGGCGCTGTACTGCGATCCGTATTCGCATGACGACATCGCGCAGAAATTGCGGAGCCTGCTCGATTCCGCCGAGCTCAGGGCCGAGCTCAAACGCAAGGGAAGCCTGCACGCGGAGAAATATCGCTGGAGCCGAAGCGCCGAGATGATGACGGAAATCTTCGAGAGTCTGTAAGAGCAACTCCCGCATTCCGGCGCCGCAACGACGCCGGTGTGCTCCGCGAACTGCTCCGGTTACCCGACGTTGACCGGGTTGCCGGTCGCGGCCCGATGATTTCCGAACATGCGCTTGCCCAGATACGACCTGATCGGTTCTTCAACAAATTTCGCCAGGATGGCGGCGGACACGATCGAAAGAAACGCGGCGATCATCGCGGTTCGGACAACGTGGATGTCGGCCTGTGGCGCATACGCGAACACCAGCCTTCCGATCGGATAGTGCACGCAATAAAGCGGATACGAGATCCAGCCGAGGAACGCGCTGAGCCTTGCAATCGTCTTGCCGCTGGGCGCGAGCATGGCCCCCCGGTAAACCAGCGCAGGTGCGACGAACAGCAGGATAGCCACTGAATACATCCCCTTGATCGACGACGGAAACGCGACGACCAGCAGGAAAACGACAAACAGCATGTAGTCGTTCTTCACGAGCCCGGCGACGAACCAATGCGGCCTGGCCGAGACACTAGCGTCATGCATCTTCCCGATCGCCACTCCCAGCAGGAACCCGTAGCCGACCCTGAAGAATCCGCCGATGAAATTATCGGCCGACCAACCCTGATTCAGGATCACCGTCAACTTGTCGTTGTCGAGGCCCACGAGCCATCCATACACGACGAAGGCACCGAGGCTCGCATATGCCAGTCGCAGCAGACTCTGCGTCGTCATCTTGATCGCCGCGATCAGGACCACACTCGCGAACAGCTCGAAGAAGAGCGACCATGCGGGAGGGTTCAGAGGAAACACGCCCGGGTCGTCGACTGCCGGCAAGCCGTGATTCGCTGCGCCGACAAAGCCTGCCACTGAAAAACGACCGAGATACGGAACTAGAAAGTAGTTCTGGCCGGTGGCTGCCGCCAGGTTACCCAGCGAAAAGGCCGCCGACGAGTGCATACGCATGACGACGAGGCTCGCGAACCCGATCGTGAACCCGATGCATATCATCGGATACAGGCGCATCACGCGTCGCTTCAAATACTCGCCCCACCACGACTCCTGACGCAGTCTTTCGCCATAAGAGTAGGTCAGGATGAATCCACTCAGCATGAAAAAAACGTCTACCGAAAGATATGCACTCTGCAATATCGGAATCGGCAGGTCCTGAAGGAAATGCATGAACATCACGCTGATGGCTGCAATGCCGCGCAACCCGTCCAGAATTTCGAACTTCTGCTTGTGAGTAGCCATGAAAGGTAGTGGCTCCGGGAAATATTGATTTTTGGGACCCGGCAATCTACAAAGTGGTCGCATGCCCCGTACCGCACGACCCTTGCTGTTATCGCGACAAGACCGGATCGACGTCCGTGGCCCGATTCTCAGGCGACGGCACGCCCGCCTCCATCTCCACCGGATCCGGCGCCGGCGGCATCGGGCGCAGCACATGCCCGAGCTTTTGCGAACCAGTGGAACACGGCGATCAGCAGTACGACCGGCACGAAATTCCGCCCGCTGAACAGATTCGGGGTCCGCATGATTTCCATTACCGACACGAACAACACCGCGTGTGCGCAGCACCAGAACCCGTTCCCGCTCCGCCAGCCCGCATAACTGCGACCCACCACCCAGCCGAGCACGAGTGCGTCGAACAGGCCGAACCAGCCCCACTCGTAGAAGTGGACGAAAATCCCCGACGGGTTATTGAACTCCGGATCGGCGTAGCCGTTCAGGAACAGGTTGATGCTGTCGCCCGAGTCGAGCCACGGCTGCAACGTCGCTCCGATGATCGGGAAGCGCAGCAGCCAGTCGAACGTGAACATCGGGTGGCCCTGGTCCCAGCCCAGCACACTCAGTATTCCCGCGCCGTTGTTCAACGACGTCGAGTAGTACAGACCCAGGCGTTCGAGCGCGAAATCGAACAGGTTGTCGTAGATGTTGACGTAATAGGCTTCCCACGACCGGTTGTACTCGTTGGCGATGAACAGCCCGAACAACAGCGGGATCGCCGCATACGGACCGAGCGTCAACAACCTCGAATACCTGCCGCCGAGCCGGAATCGAACGACCATGAGCGCAAGCGGCATCATCATTTCAATCAGCGCAAGCCGCTCGGCGAAGATGAAGCTGCGCAGCAGCGTCAGCGCCGCGAGCACGGCAAAGTAGATCTTGTAGCGATTCAGTCCCTTTACCGGTGTCCTGAACACATAGAAATACAGTACGACGTACGGTGCGGTCGCCTGCGTGAACGTGCTGAGGCCCGTAATGCGCCCTTTCAGATCGAGCATGTCGTACGCATTCGCTTCGCCCCGGACGAACGCGACCAGCAGTGCCGGATGCGTGACGATGCCGCTCAACAACAGGGCATAGCCGAACAGAGCGAGCGCGAACACGAAATCGAGCACGCGAGGCGACAGTTCGACTGTGGCGGGCGGCGGACCCCGCCGCGTCTGCACTTCGGTCGTCGCGAGCCATGCCGTGGCCATCACCACCACCAGGAACAGCGCGCCGACGAACGCGTAGTAGCCGTCGAAGTAGATCCGCGCAATCGACTTCTGGTCGCCCAGCAGGCTGAGCGACAGCAATCCATACAGCGGCAGGATGAACATCAGCACGAGGCGTGCCGGGTCCTCCCACCAATATCCCGTATACCCGCCCGCGGGACCGCGCACGCGCGCCATCCGGCGCATCGTCGCCGGGCCCTGTCGCGGCCCGGCCCCTGCTCCGCCCGCTCGCCAGTTCATGACGCCCGTTCCACCCGTTGCCGCGGCGCCATCGCCTCTGCATATCCGGACGCGGCCTGATGCGTGTTCGTATCCGCATAGCCGTAGTCGTACCGTCCCGGCGCGCCCTTGTAATCGTTCAGGACCACGCCGCGCACGTCGATATGCGCGTGTTCGAGCCGTCGTGCGCTTTCGTCGAGTTCCGCCAGTGTCGTCACGCCGCTGCGCGCGACGAGGAACACGGTTCCCGCGAGGCGGCCGAGCACAAGCGCATCGGCCACCGGCAGCAACGGCGGGCCGTCGATCACGACCATGTCGTAGCGCGATGCGACCTGCTCGATCAGTTCGGCGAGCGCGGGCTGCAGCAGCAGCTCGCCCGGATCGGGCACGACGCTGCCCATCGCGATGAAATCGAGGCCCGGCACGATGCCGCGCTTGATCGCCTCGTCGAGCCGGTGGGTGCCAGCCACCACGTCCGACAGGCCCGGTGCGCGGCTGTAGCGGAATCGTTCGTGCAGCGACCCCTTGCGCAGGTCGGCATCGATCAGCAGGACTCGCCGTTTCGCCGCGCCGACGAGCGACGCGATATTCGCGGCGACGAACGACTTGCCGACACCCGTCGTCGGCCCGGAAATCAACACGACGGGATTCGACGCGTGCGGCATCGACAGTTGCAGTGCCGCACGGAAATTGCGCAGGCTTTCGAGCGCCGCGTCCTGCACGGCGACGGGCGGCACCGGCGCGCGCGCGCCGCGCCGTCCGGCCTTCGAGCCCAGCTCCGCTTGCGCCACGCCCGGGCTGTGCGGCACGGTCGCGAACACCGGCAGTCCCGTCGTCCATTCGATTTCCTCGGCATCGCCGATCGTGCCGACGATGCGCTGCCGGACGATCACGATTGCCGCGCCTGCCAGCAGGCCCACCATCAGCAGGGCGATCACGGCGACCCCGCGATGCGGGCCGATCGGCTGCTCGGCGACCTTCGCCGTATCGACGATCCGCACGGTGCCGGTCTTGCTGGCCCGCGCGAGGATCATCTGCTGGCGTGTGTTGAGCAGGTTCGTGTACAGCGCCGTGTCGACGGCCACGTCGCGCTGCAACTGCAGCACGCCCTGTTCGACGGTCGGCAGTTGCTGGATCTGCTTGCGTGTCGTGTCGAGCGAACGCTGCGCGTCGGAGAGCTGAGCATCGACGGCCACCACGGCCGGATGCTTCGGCATGAAGCGCGTCAGCAATTCCTCGCGCCGCTGCTGCAGCGTCTGCACGCGCGTCTCGATGTCGACCGACTGCTGGCGCAACGCCAGCGCCTCGTCGCTCGTATTGACCGTCCCGTGCGAGGCCCGGAACGCGTTGAAGCGGCTTTCCGCCTTTTCGAGCTGCGCCTTGAGCTGCGGCAACTGGGCGTCCATGAAGCGGATCAGCTTGTCGGCCGCCTCGGACTTGCGCTGCGTGTTCTGCGCCAGGTATGCGTCGCCGATCGCGTTCAGCACACGGCTGTCGTGCACGGGATCGGTGCCGTCAAGCGTCACGCCGACCATGTTCGACTGCTTGCCGCGCTCCGAGATCAGCGCGTTCTTCTGCAGCCAGGCCGTCGCCTCCTCGTCGCTGTAGCGCGTCAGGTCGAAGCGTGCGCCGGGCTTGCCGGCCACGCCGCGCACGAAGATGTCGAGCGGCCCCTGCGGCGTCTCGACATGTAGCGGCTGCCCGATGCGGCCCTGCCATGCCGGCCCCTTGCGGCCGAACCAGCCCGTACGCTGCAGCGTGTAGGCGCCATCGTCGCCGACGGTCAGCGCGAACCGCTTGCCGAGCAGGCGCTTCGGCACGTCGAAGGTCGGCACGTCGATGCGCTCGGTGCCGTACACATAGCCGCCCGGCAACGGCGACGACAGCCCGTCGGCCGCGTTCACGAACCGCCAGCCGATCAGCGGCAGGTAATGCGGCCGGGCGTCGACGGCCAGATTGGTGCTGTCGATCGCGCGATCGAGCACCGCGCGGGATTTCAGCACTTCGATCTCGGTCGACGCATCCGTCTTCAGGTCGAATACCGACGACGGATCACCGGTCGGCGACGTCGATTTCGAGTCGGTCGGGCTTTGCTCGACCTGGAACAGGATGTCGGTCCGGTAGACGGGGGCCGCACACAGCGCATACACGGCGCCAACGAGCGCGCCCGCGAGCGCCGTGCCCAGGATCAGGCGCCGGCCGCCGTACAGCATGCCCCAGTAGCGGCGCACCGGATAGGACGGCCGCAGGGCGGGCCCGCTGTGCGGGTCGGGCAGGGTCGAGGAAGTCATACGGCATCAGTCCCGTAGGCGCGACGCGCGGTCGCGATGACGAAATGGGTCATGAGGGTCACGGCGAAATCGCCTTGGCCGTCAGCGCACCCTGCGCGGACGACGGAATCAGCAGGTTGACGACGCGGCTCCAGCGCACCAGCGACGACGCATCGACGAACACGACGTCGCGACGCTCGAGCGAAAACTGGTCGGCCAGCGCGAACGACGCGGGCGAACTGCCGTCGAGGTGGTACACCCGCGGGCGGTTGTCCGGGCCACGACGCACGACGAACACCTGGCGCGCGTCCGACGTGTACTGGCTCGCGCCGCCCGTGTCGCCGAGCGCTTCGCCGAGGCTCATCCGGCCGTCGGTCAGCGTCAGCGTCGCGGGCCGCGACACCTCGCCGAGCACGAACACCTTCGCGTCGCTCGCCGCGCGCACGCGCACGAGATCGCCGTCGCGCAGCAGGATGTTCGACGGGTTCACGCCCGCGGCGATCAGCGCCGGCAGGCTCACGTTCACGGTCTTGTCGCCGCGCGTCACCGAGACCTGCGAGCGATCGGCCGTCGGGGTAAAGCCGCCCGCGCGGTCGATCGCCTCGGGCAACGTCATCGGCATGTCGTTGACGATCTGTAGACCCGGCGTGCGCACCTCGCCATCGAGATAGACACGCTTGCTGCGATAGGTCTGCACGCGCAGCGCGATCTGCGGCTTGCGCACGTATTCGCCGAGCCGCTTCGTCAGCAGCGCGCGCGCCTGCGCCTCGGTCAGCCCCGCCACGTGCACGAGGCCGGCATACGCGAACTGCACGTTGCCGTTTGCGTCGACCGTGTAGCCGGTCGCGACCGAACTGGCACCGACACCGTCGCCGCCCGCCGTCGTCTGCGTCGTCGGCAGGTTCAGTTCGGGGTGGTCCCATACGACGATGCCGAGCACGTCGCCGGGGCCGATCGTGTACGGCTTCGGCTTGCCGAACAGCTGGCGGATTTCCGCATCGACATCGGGCGGCCGGCTCGCATGCTGCTGCGCGACGAACGCCGGCGTGATTTCGATCAGCTCCTCGCTCGACACGTTCTGCACACCGTCGAGGCCGCCCGCGCCCGATGCATCGGCGCTCACGCGCGCATTCGCGTCACGGTCGGCAGGCGCCCGGTACGTCATGCCCGGCGACAACGCACATGCGCTCAATGCGCACGCGGCCGCCACGATCGCCATGCGCGACAGCCACGGTGCGCGACGGGTGCCGGCCATGCGTGGCTGCAGCGCTCCGTGCGTCGATTCGGGTTGCGTGGTGATTGACATCGTGCCCTTCCAAAACTGTGCGGTAACCCGCCGAACGCGGCGAATTCCGGCATTACGCTTGCCGGCGCGGCTCGCATCGCGGTGCCGCACCTCCCTCTACACCGCACGTCAAACCGTACGATTCGTCATGAACTGCTCTTCGTCGCTTTCGTTACTCGTCTGCATCGCCTCGGCCGGCATCGTCTGCGCCGTCGATGCGCAGACGTTGCCCGCCGTCCCGGCCGACGCGCCGACGTTCGCATCGGCGGCGGCGCTCCCGCCCGTACCGTTGCAGCGTTCGGCGCAAGTCGCCGCGACAAGCGACGGCGTCGAACCCGCTGCAGCCGCCTCCGGAGTCGCGATGTCCGCTTCCGCGCGTCCCATCGCCAGCACCGCCGTCCAGCCCGAAACGCGCGCCCGCGGCGCGCTGCGCCGGCCGCTCGTGCCGGGGCGGCCGCATCGCCCGCAAGCGGCCAGTGCACCCGCCGACGACGTATGGCGCAGCGACAGGTTGTATGCGTCGCCCTACGCGAAGTCGCCCTATGAGCAACCGGACGATCCGGACTGAAGCATCCCGGCCGGTCATGCCTCGGCATGACCGGCGATGCACCGATACGGAATTGGACACCACGGCGAACGGCACGTCTGTGAGGGACCCCACCGAACGCCGATCTTCATGCGTAGAGGGGATCGCACCCCGATGCGCCGCCGCGTGCGACGCGGCGCGCATCACGACCGGCCAACGGACACGCTCGTGTACGATCGCGCGGCCGCTTCGGGTGCGGCCGGATCGGCGACGCGCGCGACCGGCCGGATCGAGTCGCGACCGAGCGCCTGCATGCACCGGTCGATCACGATGTCCGTGCCCACCGCGCCGTACACCGCATGGTCGACCTGCGGCTCGAGGTACAGACGCACGTGACGCGAGCACCGGAACGCGCGCTCGATTGCACCGAAGTGACGCCGGACATCGTCGATACCGGGATCGAGCGCGCCGTACACCAGCGTCGTCCATACGTTGCGCTGCGCAAGCTCGTGCATCACGCCGCGCGGCGTGCCGATGCCGGGCTTCCAGCCGACGCGTGCTGCAAGCGCCTTCGCCGGCACACTGACCCGCGCGATCGCATTCGCGGCCACCGCCCGCACGATCGGCCGCAGGTCGCGCCGATCCCGCACGAGGCGCTTCCATTTCTGCCAGTCGCGCACCGACAGCCAGTAACCGCGCACCGAGTTGTTCCGCTGCTTCTGCACTGCCTCGAGCGAGAGTCCGGCCGGCCACACGAAGCGGGCGAGATTGATCGCGATCACGCCGCCGAGCGACGGCGTCTTCACGGCCGCATGCAACGCCGCATAGGCGCCGGAACAAATGCCCGCCGCGGCCACCTCGGGGTGACCGAGCGCGCGCAGCCAGTCCGCGGCACCGGCCACGTCGTCGCTCGATCGCGCCGAATACACGACGCCAGACTGGTCGTCCAGCGCGGCGGGCCCGCTATCGCCGACGCCATGCACGTCGATCCGCAGTGTCGTCACGCCGGTGCGTGCCAGCGCACGCGCGAGGCGCACGCTGAAGCGCCCTTCGCCGCTGCGCGGGTTCGTCGACGTGTTCGCGATCACGAGCGCCGGGCCGACCGGATTCGCCGGCCGCGTGTCGGCGGGACGGCACAGCACGCCGACGAGCCGGTCCGGACCGACCGCGACGACCTGCTCGGTCATGTCGTGCAGGTCCAGCGCGACGGCCGACTCGCCATTCCACGCCGAATCCGTTTGCATCGGGGTTTCGGCGCCAGCCGACATACGCGGCGCGCGTTCGGCGATCCAGTTCGCGAGCGTGTCGATCGCCGCGAGCGGCAAGCGCGAGCGCGTGCCGTCCAGCATCGTCGTCGGCCATTCGCGGAATGCATCGCTCGCCACGTCCACACCGCGCTCGAACAGCGCTTCGCGCAATGCCGGCCCGTCGCCCTGATCGGGCTGGATCAGCAGCATCGCGCCAGGCAACGTCGGCGCATCGCGCACGACGTCGCACAGATCGACCGCCTTCAACGCATCGACGAAGTCGTCGGGAAACCGGTGTCCGAGCACGTTCATGCACGGTTCGTCGCGATGCGCGGCGCGGATCGCGGGCGACGTGATATCGAGCCACTGGCGATGCACGAACGACAGCTCGCGCAGGTAGGCGCGACCGCGCACGACCGGCGCCAGCGCCACCAGTGCGTCGACGCGCGGCGCCGGGCGCGGGCCCACGCCCGCGGCGGCCAGCATCGCGAACAACGCGCCCGCGCGGATCCCGACGAGCGTCAGCGTGGTTACGCCAACCTGATCGCGCAACAGGTCGATCGCGTCGTGAATGCTGGCGATGCTCGCGACATACCGACCGGCGTCGCGATCGTCTCCCGCCGAGTCGCCGGTGCACGGGTAGTTGAATCGCAATACCGTGACACCCTCGCGGGCCAGCCGCTCCGCGATCGCCCGCATGAGCTTGTGCGTCCACGATGCCTCGTGACCCAGCGATTCGCACAGGATCACGCCTTGTGTCGTATGTCCTTCGTGCAGCCACCCCACGCAGCTGCCGAACGTTATCGGCTTCAATCGGTACTCCTCGGCTCGGTATTTGTTATCGGATGCGGACACGCGTCCGGCGGCTCCACCGGAATCGGCCACTCCACGGTCATGTGACTGCTCCACGACGCACAGCCTTCACGCAACGGACCTCCGCCGCGCCCCTGCGCAACCCGTCCGCCCTTCGCGATGCGTTGTCCTGCCCCCGCTGCCTGGCGGCGGCAGGTCGCCGGCCCGAGTCATCGTCAAGCCATTTCCTCCGCACACCCAAACAGTCGTTCGATTAGAGCACTCGGCCCGAGCGCCCTTCGGTGCGCCAGCTTACAAATGCATTCATTACCGTGGCGATACAACGAGGCGCCCGCTGTTCCGATTCGCGCCGCGCGTGTGCGCCTAATCCGCGAAAGGTAGGCTCGCGAACACAGTCGTCCCGCTCGCCCCGTATCATGACCGCCATGCGATGTGGCCGTGTCCGGCATCGCCGGACGAAACCGGCGCCAGCCGGAACGGGCCGCGAACCCACGCAGCCGGGTCAGCGCCGACCGGCCGCGCGAGCGCACGGCGGCCCGCACCTCGCCGCCCTGCGACACCCACGGCGCCGACCAAGCGAATGTCAAACCTCAAGAAGAATTTCCTGCTGCTGCTGACGCTGCAGATTTCGATGTATGCGGTGCCGCTGCTGATCGCACCGTTGCTCACGCACGCGCTGGGCCCGGAAGGCTACGGGCAGCTCGCGTTCTCGCTCGCGGTCATCGCGTACCTCACCAACTGCACGAGCTACAGCTTCGACCTGACCGCCACGCCGCGCATCGCGCTCGCGCGCGACGACCGCGCCGAACGCTCCCGCATCTTCTGGGCGACGCTGTATGCGCAGATCGGCATCGCGGTGATCTGTTTCATCGTGCTGGTCGGGCTGATCGTGCTGGTCGGCCGCTTTGGCGAAGACCGCGACCTGCTGCTGATCGGCTTCGGGATGGTGGCCGGCGTGGCGTTCACGCCGGGCTGGTATTTCCAGGGCATGGAGAAGTTGCGCGCGCTGAGCGTGATCCTGTTCGTCGGCCGCATCCTGAGCCTGCCCGCGATGTTCGCGCTCGTGCACAGCCCCGCGGACATCGACCGCGCGATGATCGTCAACGCGGCCGTCCCGACGCTGTCAGCGCTCGTACTGGCCGTCTATCTGTATGCCCAGCGCGAAATCGACTTCGTTCGCGTAGGTTTCGCCGACATCGCCGAATCGCTGAAAGGCGGCTGGCAGGTGTTCCTCGCATCGACGTCGATCGCGTTCTATGCGTCGACCAACACTGTGCTGCTCGGCTTCGTGTCGGGCAACGTCGCGGCCGGCTACTTCGCCGCCGGCGACAAGCTGATCCGCGCGGCGCTCAGCATGCTCCAGCCGCTGAAGGCCGCCACCTATCCTCGCATCAGCTATCTGATGCGGCATGCGCGAAACGACGCGTTCTCGTTCCTGCGCAAGCTGTTCGTCGTGCAGGTCGCGATGGTGCTCGGCATCTCGCTCGCGATCTTCTTCAGCGCGCCGCTCGCCGTGCGCATCCTGTACGGCCCTTCGTACGAACCGACGGTCCAGGTGCTGCGCTGGATGGCCTTCATTCCATTCATGGCCGGGATGACCGATCTCTTCGGTGTGCAGACGATGCTGCCGCTCGGAATGAAGTCCGAATTCACGCGTGTCCTGATGTCATCGGGCATTCTGAATATCGTGCTCGTGCCGGTGCTCGCGAAGTACTTCGCCGAACTGGGCGCCGCCGCCGCCGTGCTGACGGCCGAGGCTGCGGTCGCAGCGGCGCTCGCGACCGTCGTCTATCGTGCCGGGATTCCGCTGCCGGGCAGTCCTGTCGCTCGGCGCGGTTAGCTGGCGCAGCGTCCGTGCTGCCGGTTTTCCCCGAGGCGACCGGAATTCGACGGGGTTCCATTCGATGCACACGCAACGACTCCCCCACACGCCCCGTCGCCAGCACCGATCCGCCTCCCCTCGAAACGACCGCCCGCGGGTACTTCTTACCCTGCTGCACACGCACAATCAGGAACGCTTACCGCCTTTTCCCCGCACCGCACAGCCGCATCGGAAAAAGATCATACGTATCAGTAGAAACACCGATGCTGTAGTCAAACTACATTCGTACGATTGGCCACTGCAGAGAATCGCTACATCCGATTCAGCAGTGTCGGACGGTCCGCGTCGCCGTCCGCGTTGTTCGATCGGGCCCAACCGGCCGTAACGATTCCCCGCCTGGCCTGGCATGCCGACGCGCAACCACCCTGCATCGCCAGCCGAATGCGTCCGGTGCGAATCCACCGGACGTGCGCAGCTCCAGACATCATCCGAACAACCGGCAATACGATCATGGAGAGCAACATGCGGGACAAACACTGGCCGGCCGTCGTGCTGGCAGCGACCCTCTGCACCACCGCCTACGCAGGCAACGCCGATTTCAATTCGCAGGGCGACGCCGCCGACGCATTCGCGTCGTCCGCCGCGCAGCGGCGCGCCGACCTCCTCGTGCGCAAGATGACGCTCGACGAGAAACTGCAGTTCATCCATTCGCAATACGAAATGTCGAAGGTGCCGAACGGCGGTGCCGGCTACATCCAGGGCGTGCCGCGGCTCGGCATTCCCGATCTCAACATGGTCGACTCCGCGACCGGCTCCGGCAGCACGTCGCTCGCGAGCACGACCTTCCCCGCCACGATCGCCGTCGCCGCGAGCTGGGATCGCCGCCTGTCGTACGACTACGGCAAGCAGGTCGCGATCCAGTTGCGCGCGCAAGGGTTCGGCATGGGTCTCGGCGGCGGCACCAACCTCGCGCGCGAGCCGCGCGGCGGCCGGCTGTTCGAGTATCTCGGCGAGGATCCGCTGCTCGCAGGCGACCTGCTCGCGGAGCGCACGCTCGCCACGCAGCGGCAGAAGGTCATCGCGACCATCAAGCACTATGCCGGCAACGAACAGGAGCATGGCCGGATGGGCGGCAACACGCAGATCGACGAACGCACGCTGCGCGAGCTCTACCTGCTGCCGTTCGAGATCGCCGCGAAGCGCGGGCATCCAGGCAGCGTGATGTGCAGCTACAACCGCCTGAACGGCGCGTACGCGTGCGAGAACACGCATCTGCTGAACGACGTGCTGAAGAACGAATGGGGCTTCCAGGGCCAGGTGCAATCCGACTGGGGTGCCACGCACAGCACGGCCGCCGCGATCAACGCCGGGCTCGACGAGGAAGAAGACGTCGGCCCGTCGGTCTACCTGACGCCGGCGGCCGTCAAGCAGGCGATCGCGAACGGCTCGGTATCGACCGCGCGCCTCGACGACATGGTGCGCCGCAAGCTCGCGGTGATGATCCGCGTCGGCGTGATGGACGATCCGGCCAAGGGCGGCGGTACGATCGATTTCGCGGCCGCGAACCGGTTCGCGCAGAGCGTCGCCGAACAGTCGATCGTACTGCTGAAGAACGACGGCAACCAGTTGCCGTTGGCGGCCGCGGCCTTGTCGCGCATCGCGGTGATCGGCGGCCACGCCGACGCGGCCGTGCTGTCGGGCGGCGGCTCGGGCAACACGCGCGATCCGGTCACCGGTTCGTTCGCGGGCTGCGGCGGCCTGACGTTCGGGGCGTCGACCGGCTGCAGCTGGTGGCGCAATCCGTGGCTCAAGGTCGACGTGCCGATCGTCGCGGCGATCCGCGCGCTCGCGCCGGCGGCACAGGTCACGTTCGCGGGCAACAGCGACCAGCAGTCGCCGTTCCGCGCGTACACGCAGCAGGAAATCGACCAGGCCGCGGCGCTCGCGGGCCGCTCGGACGTCGCGATCGTCGTGGTCGCGCAGCCGGCCGGCGAGGATTTCGGCGATCTGCAAAGCCTGAGTCTCGCGAATCCGTCGAATCAGGATGCGCTCGTCGAAGCGGTCGCGCGGGCGAACCCGCACACGATCGTCGTCGTCCAGAGCGGCAATCCGGTGCTGATGCCGTGGAAGGACAACGTGTCGGCAATCGTCGAGGCGTGGTATCCGGGCGAAGGCGGCGGCAAGGCTATCGCGAACGTGCTGTTCGGCGCGGTCAACCCGTCCGGCAAGCTGCCCGTCACGTTCCCGGCGCGCGACCAGGACACGCCGACGTGGGGGCAAGGCGGCGCGTTCGACAACGACCCCGTCTACGCGGAGAAGCTGAACATGGGCTACCGCTGGTACGACGCGCGCAACATCAAGCCGATGTTCGAATTCGGCCACGGGCTGTCGTACACGCACTTCGCGTATTCCGGGTTGTCGGTGTCGCGGCAACGGGACGGCTCGCTGAGCGTCGCGTTTACCGTACGCAACGACGGCCGCGTCGCCGGCGCGGAAACGCCGCAGGTCTATCTCGGCGTGCCGTACAAGGACGAGCCGCCGAAGCGGCTGGTCGGCTGGGAAAAGATCCGGCTGAACCCGGGCGAGGCACGGCATGTCCGCGTGACCGTGTCGCCGCGGATGCAGAGCGTGTGGGATACGTCGCGCAATGGCTGGAAGGTCGTGCCGGGCGGGACGGTGTATGTCGGCGCGTCGTCGCGCGATATCCGGCTGCAGGGTAGCTAGGCAGCCGGCCTGACGATGCCGGTGTCGGGTGGAACGCCGCCCGGCACCCGCGGACAACACGTCGATTCGTGCGATGAATGAGGCGCCACCGGCCGGCAAACAATGCGCAATCGCGGTGTTTCGTTCGCATTGTCGACCAGGTGTCGGCAATGCGTGCGCGATGCGCACATGAATGAAAACCGGGAATGCCATCGATGCCCGGATTGACTTGCTCGTGCGATCCGTTCGGGTAGGATGTGAACGTGCGATTTACCGGACTTCGTACCGGCCGCCCACCGCACGAATGTGATAGCGTAGTGAAGCCGCAGCACGGTCTCGTCGCCGATGTTTGGGGTAGAACATGTCGGCAGGTCCGCGGGCGCGCTTCGTCGTCAGTCGTCATTGCAAAGGAGTTCTCCTATGTGGACCAAACCTGCCTACACTGATCTGCGACTCGGTTTCGAAGTCACGATGTACGTGTCGAATCGCTGATTCGGGCACGCCATCCGGTAAGGAAAGCCTCGGCCTGCCGAGGCTTTTTCTTTGCTTCGCACCCCGGCCCCTCGTCGCACCGTCATGCTCATACACATCCTCGGATCCGCCGCGGGCGGCGGCTTTCCGCAATGGAACTGCAACTGTGCGAACTGCGCGGGTTTTCGCGCGGGCACGATCGACGCGCAGGCCCGCACCCAGTCGTCGATCGCGCTGTCCGACGACGGCGCGAACTGGGTGTTGTGCAACGCGTCCCCCGACATTCGCGCGCAACTGCAAGCCTTCCCGCCGTTGCAGCCGGGCCGTGCGCTGCGCGACACCGGCATCGCCGCCGTCGTGCTGATGGACAGCCAGATCGACCATACCGCCGGCCTGCTCAGCCTGCGCGAAGGCTGTCCGCTGCAGCTGTGGTGTACCGACATGGTCCACCATGACCTCATCAGCGGCTTTCCGCTGTTCAACATGCTCGCGCACTGGAACGGCGGGCTGGTCTGGAACCGCATCGTGCTCGGCGACAGCTTCACCGTGCCGGCCTGCCCGAACCTGCGCTTCACGCCGCTGCCGCTGAGCAGTGCGGCGCCACCCTACTCGCCGCATCGCTTCGATCCGCATCCCGGCGACAACATCGGCCTGCTCGTCGAGGATCGCCGCACCGGCGGCACGTTGTTCCATGCACCCGGGCTCGGCACGGTGGACGACGCGCTGCTGCAACGGATGAACGACGCGGACTGCGTGCTCGTGGACGGCACGCTGTGGGACGACGACGAGATGCTGCGACGCGGCGTCGGTGTACGCACCGGCCGCGAAATGGGTCATCTCGCACTGAACGGTCCGGGCGGCATGCTCGACGTGCTGGCCCGGGTGCCGGGCCCGCGCAAGGTATTGATTCACGTCAACAACACCAATCCGATCCTCGACGAAGGTTCTCCCGAACGCGCGGAATTGCGGCAGCGCGGGATCGAGGTCGCCTTTGACGGGATGGACATCGTGCTATAAAAAACGCATGGTCCCGCTGCCGCGACGCGCATCGTGATGCATACGACGTCGATTGCGGTACGACGCACGCCCTTCCACTGTCCCCAACGTCATGGAACCGTCGATGAGCCAACCCGCTCTCACTCCCGCCCAGTTCGAGCAGGCGCTGCGTGCCAAGGGCGCCTTCTATCACATCCACCACCCGTACCACGTCGCGATGTTCGAAGGCCGCGCGACCCGGGAGCAGATCCAGGGCTGGGTCGCGAACCGCTTCTACTATCAGGTCAGCATTCCGCTGAAGGACGCGGCGATCCTCGCGAATTGCCCGGACCGCGAGGTTCGCCGCCAGTGGGTCCAGCGCCTGATCGATCATGACGGAACCGCCGGCGACGAAGGCGGCATCGAGGCGTGGCTGAGGCTCGGTGAAGCGGTCGGGCTGGACCGCGCGCAGTTGCGCTCGCAGGAACGCGTGCTGCCCGGCGTGCGTTTCGCCGTGGACGCCTACGTGAATTTCGCGCGCCGCGCGAACTGGCAAGAAGCTGCGAGCAGCTCGCTCACCGAGCTGTTTGCGCCACAGATCCACCAGTCGCGCCTCGACACCTGGCCGCGGCACTATCCGTGGATCGATCCGGACGGCTACGCGTATTTCCGCACGCGCCTCGGTCAGGCGCGCCGCGACGTCGAGCACGGGCTCGACATCACGCTGCGGCATTACACGACCTACGAGAGCCAGCAGCGGATGCTGGATATCCTGCAGTTCAAGCTCGACGTGCTGTGGACGATGCTCGACGCGATGTCGATGGCCTACGAACTGCATCGGCCGCCTTATCACACCGTCACCGACCAGCCGGTCTGGCACAAGGGAATCGCACCATGAATTTCGACAGGAATCGCGTGCCGCGCTGGCGGCCGGGTTTTCGCTTCCAGTTCGAGCCGGCCCAGCATGCGCACGTGCTGCTGTACCCCGAAGGCATGGTCAGATTCAACGAAAGCGCGAGTGCGATCGGCGGGCTGATCGATGGCACGCGCACCGTCGCGGACATCGTTGCGCATCTCGAACGGCAATTCCCCGACGTGCCCGAACTCGGTACCGACGTCGAGGATTTCATGGAGACCGCCCGTGCCCAACACTGGATCGAACTCGCGTGAACCGGTGACGCCCGACGCCGCGCGGCCGGCAACCGGATTGCCGCTGTGGCTGCTGGCCGAACTGACGTACCGGTGCCCGCTGCAGTGCCCATACTGCTCGAATCCGCTCGATTTCTCGCGCCAGGGCGCGGAGCTCGACACGGCACAATGGTTCAGGGTCATGGCCGAAGCGCGCGAGATGGGCGCCGTGCAGATCGGCTTCTCGGGCGGCGAACCGCTCGCGCGTCCGGATCTTGCCGCACTGATCGGCGAGGCGCGCCGCCTCGGTTACTACACGAACCTGATCACGTCGGGTATCGGCCTGACCGAGCAGAAGATCGAGGCGTTTCGCCAAGCCGGCCTCGATCACATCCAGATCAGCTTCCAGGCGAGCGACGCGACGGTCAACGACATGCTGGCCGGATCGGAAAAGGCATTCGCCCACAAGCTCGCGATGGCCCGCGCGGTCAAGGCGCACGGCTATCCGATGGTGCTGAACTTCGTCACGCACCGGCACAACATCGACGACATCGACCGCATCATCGAGCTGTGCATCGCGCTCGACGCGGACTACGTCGAGCTCGCGACGTGCCAGTATTACGGATGGGCCTACCTGAACCGTCAGGCGCTGCTCCCCACCCGCGCGCAGCTCGAGCGCGCGGAGCGCATCACGAACGCGTATCGGGCGAAGCTCGCCGCCGCGAACAACCCATGCAGGCTGATCTTCGTCACGCCCGACTACTACGAGGAGCGGCCGAAGCCCTGCATGAGCGGCTGGGGCAGCCTGTTCCTGATCGTCACGCCGGACGGCACCGCACTGCCGTGCCACGGCGCGCGGCAGCTGCCGATCGCCTTTCCGAACGTGCGCGATCACGACCTGCGACACATCTGGTACGAATCGTTCGGCTTCAACCGCTTCCGCGGCGACGACTGGATGCCCGAACCCTGCAGGTCGTGCGACGAGAAGAAGAAGGACTTCGGCGGTTGCCGATGCCAGGCGTATCTGATGACGGGCGACGCAAGCCTCACCGATCCTGTCTGCGGCAAGTCGCCTCATCACGGCCTGATCGAGAAAGCACGCGAGGCCGCGCTCGCGCCGCTGCAACCCATGACGCAACTCGTGTTTCGCAACGTACGCAATTCGCGTGAATTGACGAAGACCTGAACGGCGCCGCGCGCTCGCCGCCGATCGCCGGTGTTTCCTGATTTGGAACGCAATGTTCGCGCATCGCGTCGGGCCGGCTCACTATAATTCGTTCGATCGGATCCGATCGTCAGACCCATTACCGGAGCAGACCATGAACGACCTTCATATCGTCGCCGTGCTGTACGCCAAGGCGGGGCAGGAGGCGCAATTGCGCGAAGACCTGATCGCCCTTGCCGGTCCGTCGCAGAACGAGGAAGGCAATCTGCGCTATGAGGTGCATGTCGACCGCGAAGATCCGCGCCGGTTCGTTTTTGTCGAACATTGGGCTGATCCCGCCCTGCGCGAAAAGCATCACACGCAAGGCGAACACATCCTGAATTTCCACGCCAATGGCGTGAAGAATGTCGAGCGCTCGGAAGTCTTCAAACTGTCTCGCCTCGCCTGATCCTCCCTTCCCGCGCTGACCACCGTTTCATGCGCGTGCGCGCAACGCCGAATATCTCCCGCGCGCCGCGTCATCGCCCCGGATTCAGCGGGGAGCGACGCGGTGTCCGGCAACCCGTGGAATCCGTTTTTTGCGACGTTGCGCACCGCCGGCCCGTCACGCGCCGGCTACCGCCCATGGCGCGGCAGCGAGGCGCTCCGCCAGATAGTCCAGGAACGCGGTCACGCGCAACGGCCGCAAGCTGCTCGGCGGCGTCACGAGATTCACGCCCACCGGATCGATCCGCCACTCGGGCAATACGTCCACCAGTTCGCCTCGCATCAACGCGTCCCTGACGACGAACTCGGGTTGCAACGCGACGCCCCGGCCAGCCAGCAGCGCGGGAACGATCACGTCGGCGCTGTTGCTGCGAATGATGCCGCGCACCGTGACCGCGAACGCGTCTCCGCACGCATGACGGAATTGCCATAACTCGGGCGTCGCCAACCCCGTGTAGACGAGACACGCATGCCGGGCCAGGTCGCGAGGATGCGTCGGTCGCCCCCAACGTTTCAGATAGGCCGGCGAAGCCACCAGTGGATGATTCACCGCGCAGAGCCGGCGCGCCCGCAGCGACGAGTCGGCGAGTTCCGCGATGAGCACCGCCACGTCGAACCCGCCGCCCACCACATCGACGATGCGGTCGGTGACGCAAAGGTCGATCTCCACCTGCGGATAGCGTTCGAGAAAGGCGGGGATCAGCGGCGCGACGTGGCGGCTCGCGAACGACATCGGCACGGCAACGCGCACCAGACCGCGCAGTTCCGTCGCGTGCGACGACGCCTCGTTCTCCGCCGCCGCGGCTTCGCTGAGAATGCGAATCGCTCGCGATTTGGCGATTTCGCCGGCGGCCGTCAGCGAAACCTGACGCGAGTTTCGATAAAAGAGCGCCGTGCCGAGCCGGCGCTCGAGTCGGGAAATGGCTTTCGACACGGTCGGCTGCGAGAGGTCGAGCGCCTCCGCGGCCCTGACGAAAGAGCCCGTTTCGAGCACGTGCGCGAAAATCGCCCACGCCTCGAGGTCAGGAAGTATCTGCATCAGACAGCAAGCCTCCGGTTGGCCGATCCGGCCGGTTCCTGCCGATACCGGTGCCGCGCCCTGCAGCGTTCGCGCTGCATGAGCACCGCCGCCGATACCGGCTGCGCGATGTGCACACCGCTAGAAAAGCGTATGAAGGCCGATGCGGGCAATGGCCTGGTTCGCGCCGGACGACGCGCCATCCGGATCCATCACACCGTTGATTTGCGCCCGGGCACCGCTGCTTGCCCGCTGCCACACACCGGTCGCGTACACCATCGTTCGCTTCGACAGCGTGTACTGCACCGTCGCCGTGACCTGGTGAGCGTGGTCGTTGTCGAGCGCCGCATTGCCCTTCATGTACAGGTAATCCGCGCCGATCCTGACCGGACCGGAGAGTTGCCAGGTACCGCCCGACTCGGCCATCCACACCGAGCCACCGGACGCAGCGTTGTGAACGGTCGTCACCAGCGCGCTCAGGTTCGCCCGTCCGATCCGGTAGTGCGCCCCTGCGCCCCAGTTACGCACACTCGTCGCGACGGAGCCCGGCTGTGCGCCATATTTCTCGTTGGTGTACGCGGCGGCGGCGCCGAACGGTCCGGCCTCGTAGTCGAGACTGGCGCTCACCGTATTGCCCGCGCCGATCGAGCCCGGCACGCCGCCGAACGCATAAAGCGCGCCCGCCTTCAGCCCATGGATGACCGGGCTCACGAACTTGACGGCGTTCGCTACACGCTGACTGCCCGCCATCCGGTCCCAGTCGAACGCGCCGGTCGGGTTGCCGGGCAGCGCGAGCTTGCGAAAGGGTCCGTTGCGCAGGTTGTACAGTCCGGCGACATCGGCCGCCGCGTCGGTGCCGCTGAAGAACAGCGTATCGGCCATGAATTCATACTGGTTGCCGAACGTCAGCGTGCCCAGCCGGTCGTTCTGCACACCGACGTAAGCGGTACGCGCGAACAGGCCATTGCCGATCAGCGCGCCGGTACCCGGTGAAATCTGGCTGACCAGCTGGAAAATGACCTTTGAGCCGCCGCCGCCATCTTCGCTTCCGCGCAAGCCGAGCAGGCTCGGCGTAAAAATCCCGTCGTCGAATTTCGCATTGCCGTGGCCACCTTCGTTACTGACGTAACTCAGTCCCACGTCGAGCGCGCCGAACAACGTGACGCTGCTCTGCGCGCACGCGATCGGCACGTGCGCAACCATCAACAGGGCCGGGACATAGAAACGCTTTCCGAACATGAACCGCCTTCTTCATTGCTTCGCAATCCGAATCACAACGACCGGACCTTCCAATCATCCCGCGCAATGCAGGTACGCACACGCACGCCGCCGTCATACCCGATCGCACGACAGGCGGCGCGCATCGACGGCACGAGTCTAGCGCATGGAATGACGCTTCGACGTTCGGCCTGCGAGAACACAATGTTCTGCATCTCCCGGCTACGCAACGCATCGCGGTTCACCTACACTCGTTCGGTGCATCGGCAGATGCGCCGCCATCCGAGCCGCGATTCGAGCCACGATCCGTGGCCGACGAGAATCGATTGCGCCTGCGATCGCGACACCCTCCGCCGCGCCCGATGCTTCGCGCTCACGTCGAGCCAACCGGCGCACGCGAGGTCGCCACTTGCCAGGCACGGAACCCCTTCTTCCGGATTTTCCGCTTTCGTCCTCCGGAAAGTCCCGACCGCGCTTCACGTCCGATGTTTGAACCCGGGCGAAGCGCTCCGCTGATCGATCGTCACCCGGCGGTCGCGTTCATCGCACGCGTTTTCACGCTCCGGAGCGGCCGGCGCGGCGACCGCGCCGAATCCCTCGACGCGCCACGGTAAAATTCCGTCGTGACCCGTTGCTCATCCCGTTCAGGCGCCCTGCCGGGCTTGACTGCGGCATGCATCGCCTGCCATCAGGAGCGCGCCGCACAGGAGCCCCTATCTCCTTGATTCTTATACATTCACCGTTTCCCGGAACATGACTTACTCGCTTGCCACCCTCTACACCCGGGAACTCGAGATCCGCAAGAGCCGCTTCATCGCGTTCGCGATCCCCGTCGAGGACCGCGATGCCGCGATGCAGGCGCTGCAGCGCCTGCGCGACGAACACCCGGCGGCCACCCACGTGTGCTGGGCCCTGCTCGCCGGCGGCCAGTCCGGCATGTCCGACGACGGCGAACCGTCGGGCACTGCCGGCCGACCGATCCTCGAAGTGCTGCGTCATCACGATCTCGACGGCGTGCTCGGCGCGGTGGTCCGCTACTACGGCGGCGTGAAGCTCGGCGCGGGCGGCCTGGTGCGCGCCTATACCGATGCGATCGCGTCGGCGCTGCTCGATGCCGAGCGCGTCGAACGCATTCGCCACACGCGGTTCGCGATCGAAATCGGCTACCCGGACGAGGCGCGGGTGCGCCGCTGGATCGAGCAGGCGGGTTACGCGCTGGTGGACAGCGCGTACGGGATGACGGTGAAGCTCGTGATCAAGCTGCCGGAAACGGCCGAGGCGGCGGCGAAGACCGAACTGTTCGACCTGACGCAGGGGCGCTCGGGCTTCCCCGACCTGTGAGGATCGGGCAACCCGCCCGGCCTCGTCGCCACGGGTTTCACACAGATTCCCGTGAAAATTCAGATGCGTCCGATAGAAAACCCGCGCGCCGAAACTTAATCTCCTCCGTGTTCCTCGCGACGCGTCCTGCAAACGCCTGGCCGGGCGTGCAGACATGCGGCACACCGCGCGTCGCCAACGATCGCCAACAATCAGAATTCAGCTACGGGGATATCGGACGCATGCAACTGCAAAAACTGCAAGCCCAGCTCGCGGAACTCGATCGACGCATCCGGGCGGCGCGCCGCCATGAACGCCAAGCGGCACTGGTGCAGGTACGCCAGCTCGTGACGGACCATGCGCTGACCGCGCGGGAAATCTTCGGGCAGGGTTACAGCGATCGCGCAAAGCTGTTCACGATGGGCACCAAATATCGCGATCCGGCGACGGGCGCGACCTGGAGCGGCCGCGGCCGTGCGCCCGCCTGGATCGCCGGGCGCGACCGCGCCGCGTTCCTGATCCGGGAGTAACGCGCGCCGCGTTGCACGGCGCGCCTGCGTGGTCGATGCAGTCGACCCGAACCGCTCAATAAACGTCCGGGACGATCATGCTGTCCGGCGTCGGACGGCGAATGTAGTCCTCGTGATGCTCGCGCTGCGGCAGATCGATCGTCGGCCGCGGCACCTCGTGATACGGCACCTGGGTCAGCAGGTGATGGATGCAGTTCAGGCGCGCGCGCTTCTTGTCGACCGCCTGCACGACCCACCACGGCGCCTCGGGGATGTGCGTGCGCAGCATCATCTCTTCCTTCGCGGCCGTATACGCTTCCCAGCGGCGGCGGCTCTCGAGATCCATCGGGCTCAGCTTCCACTGCTTCAGCGGATCCTCGATCCGGCTCTGGAAGCGCAGCTCCTGCTCGTGGTCGGTGATCGAGAACCAGTACTTGACGATCTGGATCCCGCTGCGCACGAGCATTTTCTCGAACTCGGGTACCGAGCGGAAAAACTCCTCGTATTCGTCGTCGGTGCAGAAATTCATCACGCGCTCGACGCCTGCGCGGTTGTACCAGCTGCGATCGAACAGCACGATCTCGCCGCCGGCCGGCAGATGCGCGACATAGCGCTGGAAATACCATTGCGTGCGTTCGCGATTGTTCGGTGCCGGCAGCGCCGCCACGCGGCACACGCGCGGATTCAGGCGCTGCGTGATGCGCTTGATCGCACCGCCCTTGCCTGCCGCGTCGCGCCCCTCGAAAATCACGACGAGCCGGTGCCCCGTGCTCACGACCCAGTCCTGCAGCTTCACGAGTTCGCCCTGCAGCCGGAACAGCTCGCGGAAATACTGCTTGCGCGCTTCGCGGCGCTCCGGCGAGAACAGCAGATCCTCGTCGTTGTCGAAGCGGCGGTCGTCGAGCTCCATTTCGAGTTCTTCGTCGTACGCGTCGACGAGGTCTTCCTCAAAACGGCGCTGGCGCGATTCGAGCGATGCCGTATCGGTGAAGTCGTCGGTCTCGGTGCGGGTATCGTTATCGCCCATGGGGCCTCCTTCCTTCAATTGACGCAGCCAAACACCGCCATTATCCCAGCGTCTCGCGTCAAATTGATGAAAAAGGGGTCGATCCGCCCCTCAGAAGCGGAATCCGGGCCGCCGCGCGCTCGCCGAGATCGTACGCGAACGCAATCGAACCGCTCCCGAGCGGATCGGGCACGCACATGCGCCGCTGGCGCGGTGACGCCCGCCCGCTCTGGCGATGCGTCAACCGGGCGGCGGCAGCACGACCGTGTCCTCGGGCCCGAGCACGCGGCCGTCCTGCGAGCGAAGCTCCAGTTTCCTGACGGGCAAGCCGGTCTTGCGGTCGACGAGAAGCACGTGCGCCTCGTCCGGCTCGAAGAAGAAATCCTCGCCCCACTGCCGCAGCGCGACGAGCAGCGGAAACAGGCCTCGCCCCTTTTCGGTCAGTACGTATTCGTGATGCGCGCCGCCGTCCGCGGCCGGCACCATGTCCATGATTCCGTGCGCGACGAGGTTGCGCAAACGCGCGGCGAGGATGTTCTTCGCCAGGCCGAGATTTTTCTGGAATTCGCCGAAACGGCGCAGCCCGTCGAATGCGTCGCGGACGATCAGCAGCGACCACCAGTCGCCAATCGCATCCAGCGGGCGGGCAACGCCGCAAAAGGAATCTTCGTGGGTGGTTCGTCTGGTCATCGATGGAAGTCGAACGGCGGATGGTGCCATGGGCAATGAAGGTTTCAATATAAAACCAACAATACTGAAAATCAATCGCCGTGCGTCCATTGTTCGAGGAGCACGAACGAAACTGCGTTCCTCATCGAAATTGGTTAGTCGGGGTTAGTCGGCTCATTCATTTCGATGCCGAAAAATTGCCGAATTTCCGATTTTTCCTACCTGAAGTCATCCCGTCGTCGAGGCGTTCGATCGTGTCCTGATCATTCATTCAGTTGCAACTTGAAACCTCATGTCATACGCTTCAAATAGTTTCAACATGAAACCACTATCCACGACCATACGAAGGAGCGCTCGATGATTCCGTCCGATGCCACGTTCGACGGCACCTTTCCATTCGCCCCGCGCTTCAGCGACGCACCCGGTTTCCGGATGCACTACGTGGATGAAGGCCCGCGCGACGGCGAAACCGTTCTGTGCCTGCATGGCGAGCCCACCTGGGGTTACCTGTTCCGTCACCTGATCGCGGCGCTGAGCCCGACGCACCGCATCGTCGTGCCCGACCACATGGGATTCGGCAAAAGCGCGACGCCGCAGGATCGCAGCTACGGGTTGCAGGACCATATCGACAACCTGGAGCGCTTCGTTCTCGCGCTTGGCCTCGAGCGCTTGACGCTCGTGATGCACGACTTCGGCGGCCCGGTCGGCATGGGGCTCGCCGCGCGGCACCCTGACCGGATCCGGCGCATCGTGTCGGCGAACGGGCCGACGCCGTTCGGCCAGCCCGATCTGGTCGAGCGCGTGACCGCGAACGGTCGCGACGCACCGTGGTTCCAGTGGATCGTGCGCGCGGCAACGGACGGCTCGCTCGAAACCGTGCTCGGCCAGCTCGGCTTCAATATCCTGAGCACGCTGAAGCTGAACGGCTTCGAGAATCACGCCATCGTCACCGAGACATGGATTGCCGCGTACGGCGCGCCGTTCGCGCGGCCGGCCGATTGCCTGGGCGCAATCGGATGGGCGCGCGGATTTGCCGACGGCACGCATCGATTCGAGGAGCCCGATGCGGCAGCGAGACGCGCGATACGCGACAAGCCCGCGCTCGCGATCTGGGGAGACGCCGACCGCACCCTCGGCGCCGAGCACTTCCTGCCGCTGTTCACTGCGCTGTTTCCGTCGGCGCCCGTCGAGCGGCTGGCCGGCGTCGGGCACTATTGCTTCGAGGATGCGCCCGACGCGGTGACCGACCGGATCGCCGGATTCATCCGCGCCACCGCCTGAGCGCGTTGCACCGCACGCGCGAGCGCTCCGACGCGGCTGCCCGCCCGGCACCGGACTGCATGCCGGCCGCGCAACCGCGTGCGCGACCGCTTTCGCGCACGCGCCACTCACCCGCTACTCGACGTCACCGAATGATCCGCGTGACCCCGCGCCCACGCGGATCGGCCATCGCCTCCGGCGTCCTGCCGTCGATCTTGATCACCTGGATGTCGCCGCTGAAGTCCTGCCCCGTCAGCGTGTAGCCGCGGGCCTCGATCTGTTTCGCGAGTTCGCCTTCGATCGGGTGGTACGGCTCCCAGAAGATCGTGTTCGGCGGCAGCAGCTGATGGTGGAAACGCATCGCGCCGACGGCCTCCTTCAACGGCATCCTGAAGTCGTAGATGTTGTTGATCACCTGGAAGATCGACGTGAAGATCCGCGAACCGCCCGGCGTGCCGATCACGAGCGACACCTTGCCGTCCTTCGTCATGATCGTCGGCGACATCGACGACAGCGGACGCTTCTTCGGCTCGATCGCGTTCGCGTCGCTGCCGACCACGCCGAACATGTTCGCGACACCCGGCTTCGCGGAGAAGTCGTCCATCTCGTCGTTCAGCACGATCCCGGTGCCGTCGGCGATCACGCCCGACCCGAAATAGCCGTTGATCGTGTACGTGTTCGACACCGCGTTGCCCCACTTGTCGACGACCGAGAAGTGCGTCGTCTCCGCTTTCTCCGGCATCGACGTGCCGAGGCCCGGCTGCACGCTCTTGGTGTCGGCGATCTGCGTCGGGCTCACTTCGGCTGCGCGCCTCGCGATGTACGCGTCGTCGGTCAGCTGCGCGATCGGCACCTTGTAGAAGTCGGGGTCACCGAGGTATTGCGCACGATCCGCGAACACGCGCTTCTCGATTTCCGCGACGAGGTGGATGTATTGCGGCGAGTTGAGCTTCACGCCCTCGAACTCCTGCTTGAGGTCCGCCTTCATCTTCAGCAGCTGCACGAGGCCGATGCCGCCCGAGCTCGGCGGCGGCGCGGTGATCACGTCATAGCCGTTCCACTTCGCCTGCACCGGCTGGCGCCACACCGCGCGGTATTGCGCGAGATCCTCGGTGGTGATCAGCCCGTTGCCGTCGCCGGTCTTCATCGACGCGGCGATCAGCTCGGCCGTCTTGCCCTTGTAGAACCCTTCCGCGCCGCCATCCGCAATGCGCGTGAGCACCGCCGCGAGATCGGGCTGCTTGAAGTTCGTGCCGGCCTTCATCGACGCGAAGTACTTGTCGAAGTTGGTCTTGCCGCCGAACTCCTTCGACGCGTCGACGCCGCGCTGCGCCAGCTGCTCGTCGACGACGAAGCCGTCGCGCGCATAGTGGATCGCCGGCGCGAGCACCTGCTTCCACTTCAGCTTGCCGAAACGCTTCTGCGCTTCCCACATGCCGGCGACCGTACCCGGCACGCCGGCCGCGCGCGGGCCGTACAGGCTCATGCCCTTGACGACGTTGCCGTCCTTGTCGAGATACATGTCCTTCGTCGCGGCGAGCGGCGCGCGCTCGCGGTAATCGATGAAGTACGGCTTGCCGTCCTTGTAGATCGTCATGAAGCCGCCGCCGCCGATGTTGCCGGCTTCAGGGTACGTGACGGCGAGCGTGAACGCGATCGCGACGGCCGCGTCGATCGCGTTGCCGCCTTCCTTGAAGATCCGCTCGGCGGCGTCCGCGCTGTACTTGTCGGCCACCGCGACCGCCGAGCTCGTCAGGACCGCCGGCTGCGGCCCTTTCGCGTAGGCCGGCGTGTTCGGCAGGAAGCCGATGCCGGCCATCGTCGCGAGCACGACGGCGGATGATTTGAAGCGATTCAGCGTAGTCATTGCATGTCCCCCATGTAGGTCTCCGGCGGGCTGGAAATAGCCCCTGATCCGCTTATAGCCGCTGGCGCACGGTCAGCCCTATGCCGGTTTCGTAGTGAATCGGGGAATGCGGCCGGAAAACTCGCCGCACACTACGAATTGCCGTGGATCGTGTGCGGTCGGTCACACGGCGGAGCAAAAAATGAGCCGGCGGATCAGTCGAAATGGCATGCGGCGGATTCGCAGCGCACCCGCGCGATCGGAAATCACGGCACGCGCCGCTTGCGCGGCTCCGGCACATGTAAAAAAATGCGATCGAACCGCCCGCTGAGCAGGCCGATCTGAGAAGATAGCGCCCCGCTTTCACGCCCGATCGTTCCCGCTCGCCGCGGCCGCTTCACGCTTCTTCGTCTCGTTTCCTATGGCATCACACAATGCGCATCACGCGTCCGGCTTCGCGGCCGGCGTCGCCGCCGCCGTCCTCGTCGCGCAAACCGGCGCGACCGGCCCCTGGCACGCGGGCCTGCTCGCCGCGTTCGCGGCCGGCGTCGCGGGCGGCACCGCGCCCGACTGGCTCGAAGTCGCGTGGTGGACCCGCAAGCGCCGCTTGTGGATCACGCACCGCACCATCACGCACTGGGGCATCGGCTGGATCGCGCTGCTTGCGCTGGGCTGGCACGGCCTCACGCATCATCCGCATCCGCTGTGGGCCGCGCCGCTGTTCGGCTTCGCGTGCGGCGGCGTGATGCACCTGCTCGCCGACTGGCCGAATCCGCTCGGCGTGCCGTGGATCTGGCGGCGCCATTCGCTGAACCTGTGGAACAGCGGACATTGCGACCTGATCGTCGTGGCCGCCGCCTGGGGCGGCACGCTGTGGCTCGCGCAATCGCTGTGGACGCGCGCGCCGTTCCTCGAACACTGGCTCGGCTGGCTGCATCGCGTGTAGTGACACGTCGTAGCGCATAGTCGCGCGCCGATACATGTCGTCACGCCTCGTGCTCCGCACCCGCCCGGCGCGCGTCGAACCCGACGTCCTTCTCTCCCCCATCCGGCACCCGTGAACGAGCAGGTGCCGCTGCGCGCGCACGCCCGTTGAAATGCCGGCGCCGCGCCTCATCTGAATCTCCGGCGCGCGCGTTCCCCCGCGCGCGGTGCCCGGCACGCGCACGCGACGTCTGGCACACTGACGATTCGCGCGCGGCCGCCCGCGCGCTCGCACCCCATTTCAACGCTCCGATGGACGTCACAGCCACCCGCCCCGCCCACGCGCTCGACGTGTTCCACCCGGCCGTCGCCGCGTGGTTCCGCCGCACGTTTGCCGCGCCGACCGGCGCGCAGGCACTCGCATGGCCGCACATCAAGGCCGGCCGGTCGACGCTCGTCGCCGCACCGACCGGCTCCGGCAAAACGCTCACCGCGTTCCTGTGCGCGCTCGACGACCTCGTGCGCGATGCGCTCGCGCACGACGGCGCGCTGCCCGACGCGACGCTCGTCGTCTATGTGTCGCCGCTGAAGGCGCTGTCGAACGACATCCACGTGAACCTCGACGCGCCGCTCGCCGGCATCGCCGACTCGCTCGCGCAGCTCGGCCTGCCGGTGCCGGCGATCCGCACCGCCGTGCGCACCGGCGACACCACGCAGGCCGAACGCGCGGCGCTGCGCAAGCGCGCGCCGCACATCCTCGTGACGACGCCCGAGTCGCTGTACGTGCTGCTGTCGTCCACGTCGGGGCGGCAAATGCTGTCGAACGTGCGTTCGGTGATCGTCGACGAGATCCACGCGCTTGCGTCGTCCAAGCGCGGCAGCCATCTCACGTTGTCGCTCGAACGCCTCGACGCGTTGACGGGTCGCGCGTTGCCGCGCATCGGGTTGTCGGCCACGCAGAAACCGATCGACGCGGTCGCGCGCTTCCTGGTCGGCGGCCCGGCCGATGCGCCGCGCGACTGCACGATCGTCGACACCGGTCACACGCGCGAACGCGACCTCGCGCTCGAACTGCCGAACGTGCCGCTCGAGCCGGTGATGGCGACCGACGTGTGGGAACAGGTGTACGACCGGATCGCCGCGCTTGCCGCCACGCATCGCACGACGCTCGTGTTCGTGAACACGCGGCGCACCGCGGAACGCATGGCGCGCCATCTCGCCGACCGTCTCGGCAAGGACGCGATCGCCGCCCACCACGGCAGTCTCGCGAAGGAGCATCGCTTCGACGCCGAACAGCGGCTCAAGCGCGGCGAGCTGAAGCTGCTCGTCGCGACCGCGTCGCTCGAACTCGGCATCGACATCGGCGACGTCGATCTCGTGTGCCAGGTCGGTTCGCCGCGCGGGATCGCACCGTTCTTGCAGCGCGTCGGCCGCTCGGGGCACCATGTCGGCGGCGTGCCGAAGGGCCGCCTGTTCCCGCTGTCGCGCGACGAGTTGGTCGAATGCGCGGCGCTGCTCGATTGCGTGCAACGCGGCGAGCTCGACGCGTTGCGGATTCCCGAGGCACCGCTCGACGTGCTCGCGCAGCAGATCGTCGCCGAAGTCGCCTGCGCGGAATGGCAGGAGGACGCGCTGTACGCGAGCTTCACGCGCGCGGCGCCCTACGCGCGCCTGTCGCGCGAACGCTTCGACGACGTGATGAAGATGCTCGCCGAAGGCTTCACGAGCCGCCGCGGCGTGCGCGGTGCGTACCTGCATCGCGACGTGGTCGGCGGCACGGTGCGCGGGCGCCGCAACGCGATGATGACCGCGACGACGTCGGGCGGCACGATTCCCGACATGGCCGACTACGCGGTGCTGCTCGAACCGCAGGGTATCCAGGTCGGCACCGTCAACGAGGATTTCGCGGTCGAGAGCCTCGCGGGCGACGTGTTCCAGCTCGGCAATCAGTCGTACCGGATCATTCGCGTGGAAACCGGCCGTGTGCGCGTCGAGGACGCGCAAGGTCAAGCGCCGGGCATTCCGTTCTGGCTCGGCGAGGGGCTCGGGCGCAGCGACGAGCTGTCGGCGGCGGTCGGCCGGCTGCGGGCGCGGCTCGACGGGCTGTTCGCCGAAGGCGACCGGCACACGGCGGCGGCCGAACCGAAGCGCGCAGGCGGCGACACGGCTGGCAAGTCGGGCACGCGCGGCAAAACCAGGAAGGCGGCCGAAGCCGACACCGCGACCGATTCGCGAAGCGATCCCGCCGGCACCGCGATCGCCCCGCCCGCAAGCCGTCTCGCGCCGGCGCTGCGCTGGCTCGTCGACGATCTCCGCCTGTCGCCCGATGCGGCCCGCCAGATCGCCGACTACCTCGCGCGCACGCGCGCGGCGCTCGGCGCCCTGCCGACGCAGGACACGCTCGTGATGGAGCGCTTCTTCGACGAATCGGGCGGCACGCAGTTGGTGATCCATTCGCCGTTCGGCAGCCGTATCAACCGCGCGTGGGGGCTCGCGCTGCGCAAGCGCTTCTGCCGCACGTTCAACTTCGAGCTGCAGGCCGCCGCGACCGACGACGCGATCATTCTTTCGCTGTCGCTCGCGCACAGCTTCGCGCTCGACGAAGTGTGGCGCTACCTGCGCTCGGCGAGCGCCGAGCACGTGCTGGTGCAGGCGCTGCTCGACGCGCCGATGTTCGGCGTGCGCTGGCGCTGGAACGCGACGACCTCGCTCGCGCTGCCGCGCTTCACCGGCGGCCGGCGCACCGCGCCGCAACTGCAGCGGATGAAGAGCGACGACCTGCTCGCGACCGTGTTCCCCGACCAGGTCGCGTGCGTCGAGAACGTCGTCGGCGAACGCGAGATTCCGCACCATCCGCTCGTCGACCAGACGCTCGACGATTGCCTGCACGACGCGATGGATACCGACGGCTGGCTCGCGCTGCTGCGCCGGATCGAAAGCGGCGCGATCGAACTGATCGCGCGCGACCTGCCCGCGCCGTCGCCGCTCGCGGCCGAGATCCTGAACGCGAAGCCCTATGCATTCCTCGACGATGCGCCGCTCGAGGAGCGCCGCACGCAGGCCGTGCAGTCGCGCCGCTGGAGCGATCCCGAATCGGCCGACGATCTCGGCGCGCTCGACGCCGATGCCATCGATGCGGTGCGCGACGAAGCGTGGCCGCTCGTACGCGATGCCGACGAAATGCACGACGCCCTGCTCACGCTCGCGTGCGTCGCCGACGGCGAAGCGCACGCGCACGAAGGCTGGCCCGAACGGCTCGCGGAACTGGCCGAGCGCCGTCGTGCGACGCAACTCGTCACGCCGGACGGCGCCGTGCTGTGGGTGCCGGTCGAACGGCTGGTCTGCATGCGCGCGCTGCATCCCGACGCACGCGTCGCGCCCGCGCTGAAGGTGCCGGCCGCGTGCGCGCAACCCTGGGAAGCCGATGCCGCGCTCGTCGACGTGATCCGCGCGCGGCTCACCGGCTTCGGGCCATCGACGCTCGACGCCATCGCGCGGCCGCTCGGCCTGCCGTCCACGGCGATCGCGACCGCGCTCGCCGCACTGGAGCGCGAAGGCTACGTGATGCATGGCCGCTTCACGCCGGGCGCCACGACCGACGAATGGTGCGAACGCCACCTGCTCGCGCGCATTCATCGCTACACGGTCAAGCGGCTGCGCCGCGAGATCGAACCGGTCGAGCGCGCCGATTTCATGCGCTTCCTGTTCCACTGGCAGCACCTGACGCCCGATACGCGCGGCACGGGCCGCGACGCGCTCGCGGCCGTCGTCGAGCAGCTCGAAGGCTACGAAGCCGCGGCAAGCGCATGGGAAGACGCGCTGCTGCCCGCGCGCCTGACCGACTACACGGCCGGCGGCCTCGACGAGCTGTGCCGCTCGGGCAAACTCGTGTGGACCCGCATCGGCGCGCCGGCGCGCGCGGCCGGCACGCCCGTGAAAACGACGCCGGTCGTGCTGCTGCCGCGCCGCCACCTCGGCGCATGGCAGGCGCTGCGCGATCCGGACGCGCAGCCGGCGCTGTCGGCGCGTGCGACGCAGGTGCGCGATGCACTTGCCGCACACGGCGCGATGTTCTTCGACGCGCTGCTCGACGAACTGCACATGCTGCCGGTCGAACTCGAGCAGGCGCTCGGCGAACTCGTGTCGGCCGGCCTCGTGAACGCAGACAGCTTCGCCGGGTTGCGCGCGCTGTTGAAGCCCGCGGTCAAGCGCAGCGCGACCTATGCGCCGCGCACGCGGCGCGGTGGCGCACTGATCGGCGGGATGGACGACGCCGGCCGCTGGGCGCTCGTGCAACGCATGTCGGCGCCGGACGATGCGCCAACCCCGGCACCGAAGCGCGGTGCGCCCGCGACCGATCCCGATGCGCTCGAACACATCGCGTGGACGCTGCTGCGCCGCTATGGCGTGGTGTTCTGGCGGCTGCTCGAACGCGAAGCCGACTGGCTGCCGAGCTGGCGCGAACTCGTGCGGGTGCTGCAACGTCTCGAAGCCCGCGGCGAGATTCGCGGCGGCCGCTTCGTCGCGGGGCTCGCGGGCGAGCAGTTCGCGCTGCCGGAAGCGATCCCGGTCCTGCGCGAGCTGCGTCGTCAACCGGGCGACGGCCAGTACGTGTGCGTGACGGGCGCCGATCCGCTGAACCTTGCCGGCACGCTGCTGCCCGGCGACAAGGTGCCCGCGCTGGCCGGCAATCGCGTGCTGTTCCGCGACGGCGTGCCGGTCGCGTCGCTCGTGGCGGGCACGTTCCATTACGCGCCCGAGCTGCCGCCTGCGCGCGCCCGAGGATGCGCGCCTGCGGCTCGCACGCCGCCACTGACTCCTGACATCGGCTGACACACGGCACATCGCGCGACTACTGAACGCCGCGCGGCAGCACCGCGTACGTTCGGGTAGCATCGAACGATTCATTGCGCGCCCGAGCGTGCCCATAACGAGCCTTCAGGAGACTGCCTTCCATGCCCTCGCATGCCGATTCGCCCGCCGTTCATCACGCGGGCTCGCTGACGATTTTCCAGGGCGCCGCGCTGTATATCGGCGCGGTGCTCGGCACCGGCGTCATTGCGTTGCCCGCGCTCGCGGCCGAGGTTGCAGGCCCTGCATCGCTGCTGGCGTGGGCCGCGCTCGTCGTGCTGTCGGGGCCGCTTGCCGCCACCTTCGCCGCACTCGGCGCGCGTTATCCGGACGCGGGCGGCGTATCGACCTACGCGCGACGCGCATTCGGGCCGAAGGCCGCGGCAATCGTCGGCTGGTGTTTCTATTTCGCGGTGCCGGCCGGCGCGCCGGCCGCCGCGATGTTCGGCGGCGCGTACGTCGCCGCCGTCACGGGCGGCGGACACGTCACGGTGATCGTCACGGCTGCCGCGCTGATCGCCACGGTGTCGGCCGCGAATGCGTTCGGCGTCACGGTGTCGGGCCGCATGCAGCTCGTGCTGTCGGCGCTGCTCGTCACGCTGCTGCTGGCCGCCGTGCTCGCGTCCGCGCCGCATGCAAGCACGGTGAACCTGCATCCGTTCGCGCCGCATGGCTGGCTCGCGGTCGGCCAGGCTGCCGCACTGCTCGTGTGGAGCTTCGCGGGCTGGGAAGCGATCACGCACCTCGCGGCAGAGTTCCGCCGGCCCGCGCACGACATGCCGCGCTCGGCCGGTATCGCGGTCGTGGTCGTCGGCTTTCTGTACCTGTCGGTCGCGGCCGCGAGCGTCACGGTGCTCGGGCCTTCGGCCGGCGCGTCGGGTGCGCCGCTCGCGGAACTGATCGCGGGCGGCATCGGCGGTCACGCGCAGGTGCTGGCGGCAGCGGCCGCGCTGCTGCTCACGCTCGGCACGATGAATGCGTATTTCGCGGGCGCGGCGAAGCTCGGCGCAGCGCTCGGGCGCGACGGCGCACTGCCTGCGTGGCTCGCACAAGGCAGCCAGGTCGGCGGCGTGCCGCGCCGAAGTCTTGGCGTGATCGCGGTGCTGGCCGTCGTCGCGCTGGCCGCGACGACGCTCTCGGACGTCGGGCCGAAGCCGCTCGTGCTCGTCACGTCCGGATGCTTCGTGATGGTGTACGGACTCGGCGCGGCGGCCGCGCTGAAACTGCTGCCGCGCGGCAGCATCGCATATCGCTGCGCGTGGATTTCGCTGGTCGCCGTCGCCGGGCTGTTCCTGACGACGGGGTGGTTCATCTTGTGCCCGCTGCTGCTTGCGGGCGGTGCGCTGCTTTATCTGCGGATGGCCGGGCGACGCACGTGATCGCGTGCCGGCGCCCGTGTGCGGACGAGCAAACGGGCGCTCGCCGCGCTGCGCCGGCACACCGCGCACCGCTGCGCCGCGGGCGTCAGGCCGGCACCAGTTCGAAGCTGAGCCGCTTGCCGAGTGCGGTGGCCGCGCTCGCGAGCGTCGCGAGCGTGAGGCTCGTGTCGGTTTCGTCGAGCAGCCGGTTGAGCGCGGCGCGGCTGGTCTTCATCCGCGCGGCCATCGCGGTCTTCGTAATGTGCTGCGCCTTCATTTCCTGGCCGATCTGCCACGCGATCACGCGCTTGATCGCGGTGGCGGTGGCCGCTTCGAGATGGCCTTCGTCCTCGAGGAAGCTGTCGAAATCGCTGCCGATATGCGGGTTGTTCGTGGTCGTCATGGATACTCCAGTGCATGGCGTGGCCGGCCGGCACATCGCCGATCGCATGTGCCGGCGCAGCCGGAGGAATTCAGATGGCGCGCGCCAACGCTTTCAGCCGCGCGACGGTCACGTCGAGATCGTCGGACGGCGTGGCCTGCGACTGCTTGAAGAACGCGTGCAGCAGCACCATCGTGTCGCCGACGACCGTGAACAGCACGCGCGCGCTTCGCTGCGGCAACATCACGCGGATTTCCCACAGATCCTGCGACATCTTCCGGACCAGCGGCATGCCGAGCGGCCAGCCGAGTTGAACGGTCTTGATCTCTTCGCCGATCACCCTGCGCTCGACCTGCCCGAGCGCCTTGAGCCATTCGCGCACCGGCTCGTTGCCACGCGCGGTGCGGAAGAACCGCACGTCGAGCGTGATCTGAATCTGCTGTCTCGCCATCGTCGTGTCATCGAGTGTATCAAAAACGGTACGATACGCCAAGCACGACGACACCCGCTACTGACCGAATGGCTAACGAATGACGGTGAAAGAGCGGCAGCCGGACGTCATCCGTCCACGCCCCGCCCGGCGTCTCGACGCTGGCGGCGAGCCGGCTTGCGCGCGCCACGGGGGGCGCGATGGGCGTGCGCATCGCCGAACCGCGCCTGCGCGATGTCGCGCACGGCGTCGATCAGCGTCCGGGCGACGGGAGACGGTTGCGCATCGGTGCGCAGCACGAGCCCGACCGGCTCGTCGGTGCCCGCGGACGGGAGCGGCAGCCGCGCGAGCGCGCCGGCCGACAAGTCGTATTCGGCCGCATAGAGCGGCACGAACCAGACTGCGTCGTTCTCGAGCGTGAGCGCACGCGCGACCGACACCGACAGCACCTCGATGAACGAATCCAGTGGCGGCGCGCCGCACGCGCCGAGCAGCTGCTCGGCCGACTGGCGGATCAGCGTGCCGAACGGCGGCAGCACGACCGGATAGCGCGCGAGCTCGGCGGCCGGCGCGGCACTCGCCAGCAGCGGATGGCCGGCGCGCACGACCGCGACGAGCGGTTCGTTGTACAGCTGCTCGAACGCGAGCCCGATCATCCGTTCCGGCTCCGACAGGCGCCCGATCGCGCATTCGATCGCCCCTGCCTTCAGACGCTCCAGCAGCTCGGCATTGGCAGCCGTCGCGATCCGCACCACGATGCGCGGCCAGCGTGCGGTCAGCGCCTTCATCAGCGCGGGCGCGAGCGATGCCGCGACCGTCGGCAGCATGCCGATTTCGAGCGTCGCCGCAGCCGCGCCGCCTTCGCGCGCGAGCAGCCCGACACCCTGCCGCAGCGCCAGCACGCACGCGTTCGCGTGCGGGATGAACAGTTGGGCTTCGCGGGTCGGCTGCGCGCCGTGCCGCCCGCGTTCGAACAATTTCACGCCGAGGATCGACTCCAGTTCGGCGATCGTCTTCGACACGGCCGGCTGCGTGATCGACAGGCTTTCGGCCGCCTTCTGCACGCCGCCCAACTGCGCGACCGCGAGAAAACACTGCAGGTGCCGGAATTTGACGCGGCCGTCGGCGATACGGTTATTCATAACGGGCGGTTATGCGAATGGTGATATCACGCCATTTTGCATAACTTTCCGGAAAGGCCCAAGCATTCGGCGCGGCGTCACGCATGACGCCGCAGCGCATGGAAACCGGTCGCCGGGCAGCAGCGCGATCACGCCGCCTGTCCGGCGGATTTTCATGGGTACCGCCAAACATAACGAACGGTTATGCGATTCGCGAAAAAAGGTCATTTTGCATAACTTTCCGGATTGGCTAAAGTCTTGCCATCCACTTCGCGAAATACCTGACAGGAGACGCCCGATGGATTCCCCCACGATCCTCACGCCGCGCGACTGGCCGTCGCATCCCGCGTATACCCACCCCGAGTACCGTTCGTCGGTCAAGCGCGGCCCGACCCGCCCGCTGATCCCGCTGAAGGAAAAGCTGCGCGACCAGTACGTGCCCGTCTACGGCACCGACGATCTCGGCGCGCTCGACCACGACCTGACGAAGAACGCCGTGAAGAACGGCGAACCGCTCGGCGAGCGCATCGTCGTCACCGGCCGCGTGCTCGACGAAGGCGGCAAGCCCGTGCGCAACACGCTCGTCGAGGTATGGCAGGCGAACGCGGCCGGCCGCTACGTGCACAAGGTCGACCAGCACGACGCGCCGCTCGACCCGAACTTCCTCGGCGCAGGCCGCTGCATGACCGACGCCGAAGGCCGCTACCGCTTCCTGACGATCAAGCCCGGCGCGTATCCGTGGGGCAACCATCCGAACGCATGGCGCCCGAATCACATCCACTTCTCGCTGTTCGGCGACTACTTCGGCTCGCGCCTCGTCACGCAGATGTACTTCCCCGGCGATCCGCTGCTCGCGTACGACCCGATCTTCCAGGGCACGCCGGAAGCGGCGCGTGACCGCCTTATCTCGCGCTTCTCGATGGACATCACCGAAGAAGGCTATGCGCTCGGCTACGAATTCGACATCGTGCTGCGCGGCCACGACGCCACCCCGATGGAGCGCTGAACCATGACGACGCTGAAGCAAACCCCTTCGCAGACGGTCGGCCCGTACTTCGCGTACGGCCTGTGCCCGCAGCAATACGACTACGACCTGAAGAGCCTGTTCACGCCGGCGATCGCCACGCCCGACGCCGAAGGCGAGCACGTGCTGCTGGTCGGACAGGTGTTCGACGGCGACGGCAACGTCGTCAGCGACGCGGTGCTCGAATTCACGCAGGTGGACGGTGCGGGCCGCTATCCCGCGTCGCGCGACGACATCGCGAAGTCCGGCTTCACGGGCTTCGCACGCGTCGGCACGGGCACCGATGCGCAGCACCGCTTCGTTGTCCAGACGGTCAAGCCGGGCCGCGCCGCCGCCGACGAAGCGCCGCACATCAACGTGACGGTGATGATGCGCGGGATCCTGACCCACGCGTTCACCCGCGTGTATTTCGACGACGAAGCCGCAGCGAACGCGGCCGATCCGGTGCTGAACCTCGTGCCGGCCGAACGCCGCGCAACGCTCGTCGCGAAGCGCGACGCGCAACCGGGCCGGCCCGTCGTGTACCGCTTCGACATCCGCATGCAGGGGCCGGACGAGACCGTATTCTTCGACGTGTGACGCGCGAGCCGGCGCACGCCGGCTGCCCGCACCGAACCGCCGTGTGGCGCGATACCGACAGGCATCGCGTCGTGCGGCGGTTTTCGCTTTGGGGCCCCCACATTCGATGCCGTGCCGCAGCACGCCCGATCGGGACGGCCGATGCCCTTGGTTGACTGCTCCCGCCTCCGGCATCAAACACGCGATTGAAACGCATGCTGCGACAGCACATGAATCGTCGGGCCCGCACGATATCGTTTGCGCGTTACACGGCGTATGCTTTGCTATCCGCCCGACACCGACGGGATTGAATCGGAACAGGCAACAATTTCACCCGCAATGCGCGAACACTGCCCCGCTGCCTGAGCGCGCATTTTTCTGACCGAGTGCCTTCAAGCGCGTCTGACCGAAACCTGGCAGACGCGTTTTTTTCGTCCGCGACCGGAGCACGCCGCCGCACTCGCTGCCGCCTCCGTTCCGGCTAGCGGCGAACCTCCAGATACCGGCTCGGCGTTTCGCCGAGGATGCGGCGAAACGCCGACGTAAAGGCGCTCGCGCTCGCATAGCCCAGATCGAACGCGACCCGCGTCACCGGCTGCCCGTCGCTCAGGCGGGTAATCGCCGCGAGCATGCAGACCTGCTGACGCCAGGCGGCGAAACTCACGCCGGTCTGCGCGCGGAACAGCCGCGTAAACGTGCGCCGGCTCACGCCCGCGTCGGTCGCCACCTGGTCGAGATCGGCCGCGATCGACGGCGACGCGAACAGATGCCGGCAGATCTTCGCGAGGCGCGCGTCGGCCGGCAGCGGCGCGTGCAGTGACAGCCGCGGCATCGTCGCGATTTCCGCGACCAGCAGCGCCATCAGCTTGCCCGCCCGGCCGTCGACGTCGTACATCGCCGGCAGGTCGATCGCATCGTCGATCAGTTGCCGCAGGAGCGGCGACACGCCGTACACGCCGCACTGGTCCGGCAGCCCCGCGGCCTCGGCCGTGTCGTCCGACACGAACGTGTTGAGCATCGTGACCGGCCCGGTCATCGTCATTTCGTGCCGCACGCCGGCCGGCACCCAGCACGCGCGCTGCGGCGGCACCAGCCAGCGGCCGTGCGGCGTCGACACGCTGATCGTGCCGCGCGACGCGAACGCGAACTGCCCGCGCCGGTGCGCGTGCTCCGGAAACGTCGTGCCCGCCGCGTAGTCGTTTGCGGTCACCACGACGCTACGGGGAATGTCTTCGTAGGGATCCAGCAGCGTATTTCTCAAGGCCCGAATTCCATCATGAATGACCCGATATCGAAGGCGGGTCACCTTCGATCGGTCTACGATCCGCTCCACGCTTGCGCGACCGGATGGCCGCAAGACCCGACGGCCGCATCGGCCGGATAGCGACTTCTTCGGAGCGGAGATGCCCAATACGTTTCATCGCGTGGGGGACGGCCCCCACCCTGTTCTCGTGCTGCACGGCTGGTTCGGCGACGCGCGTGCGTTCGAGCCCGTCGAGACGTGGCTGTCGCACGAACGCTTCACCTATGTGTTCATGGACTACCGCGGCTACGGCGGCATGCGCGGCGCGCACGGCGCGTACTCGATCGCCGAAATCGCCGCCGACACGCTCGCCCTCGCCGACGCGCTCGGCTGGCGCACGTTCAGCCTCGTCGGCCACTCGATGGGCGGCATGGCGATCGAGAAGGTCGCCGCCACGGCGCCCGACCGGGTGCGCGCGCTGGTGCCGATCGCGCCGGTGCCGTGCGGCGGCTTGCCGTTCGACGCCGCGCGACGCGCGCTATTCGAACGCGCCGCCGACCACCTCGCCGATCGCCGCGCCATCATCGATCGCAGCACCGGCGGCCGGTTGCCCGCCGCCTGGGTCGAGTGGAAAGCCGCGTATTCGGCATCCTGTTCGTCGCCGCACGCGTTCGGCGCGTACTTCCGCGCGTGGGCCGACACGGATTTCAGCGACGACATCACGGGCCACCATCCGGTGAAGGTGCTGATCGGCGAGCACGACCCGGCGTTCGACGCGGCGCTGATGGCGCGCACCTATCTGCGGCGCTATCCGCGCGCGACCGTCGACGTGCTGCGCAATGCCGGTCATTACCCGATGAACGAAACCCCGCTCGCGCTGGTCGCCGCGATGGAAGCATTCCTGCTCGACACGGCGGCAGACCGCGCGCCCGGTGCATGACGTGCCGCGCACCGACGGCATCCGGTCGGCACGCATCACCGCAGCATGAACGACATGGCCGACAGGCTGTTCAGCGTGCGCACCACGTGCTCGACCGACGGCCCGTCGAAGCGCAGCGTCACCGCATCGACCCGCTCGAGCGACGGCAGCACGCAGAACAGATCGGCGAGCGCGGCCGTCTGCACGCGCAGCGTGCAAGCGGCCGGCGCGGGCCGGTGCGCGGTCGCGCGCCAGCCGGACGACAGCGCATGTACGACCGTTTCGCGTGCGGCGGTCGCGATGCGCGCGCAGGACGCGGCCGGCGTGAGCGTGTCGCCGCTCGATGCGCCGCCGGCCGTCTTGACCGCCTCGAAACGCGCGTCCGGAAACAGCGGCCGGGTTTCCTCGGCGAATACGTCGTCGCCCGACGCCAGCACGACGTGCGCGCCGTATTCGCGCGCCAGCGCGCCATACAGCCCGGCTTCGCCGAGTTCGACGCCGTTCAGCCAAACCTGCGTGAACGCGAAGCTGTTGATGGTGTGTGCAAGCACGCCGCGCGTCTGCGACTTCGCATGAAAGCCGATCATGAACACGAGGTCGGGCTGCTGCTCGAGGCCCGCCATCATCCCCAGCATGCGCGGCTTGCCGAGCACGACGCGGGCGCGGGCATCGAGCGCGTCGGGCAACAGATTGCGGAAGCCGCCGTGCGAATCGTTGACCCAGACGGCCTTCGCGCCGCCGGCGAACGCGCCTTCGATCGCCGCGTTCGCCTCGGCGGTCATCCAGCGGCGCGCGCGTTCGTATTCCGGATTGCCGGCACGCGTCTGCTCGAGGGCGAACACACCGGCGACACCCTCGATGTCGGTCGAGATCAGAATCTTCATGAATGGCTCGGACGTCCTTCGTTGCCTGCGTTGAATAACCGCTCGAGATCGGGCACCGCATCGCGCAGCGATTGCCGTACGTGGCCGTCGCGGCCGGTCACGGTCACGGCCTGCAGCAGCGCGTCGGCGATCGCGTGCTCGACGCTTTCGGCCGCGGCCATGAACAGCGGGTCGAGCGCCGCATCGGCCACGAGGGCCGGCAGCGCGACGGTCGACGCATCGCGCGCGATCGTGTACGCGGTGGAAAAGGCGAGCGCGATGTCGCCGCTGCCATGTCCGTAGACCGAGCCGGTGCGGGCGAGCCCCGCGCCCGCGCGGCGCGCGAGCCGCGACAGTTGCCGCGCGTCGAGCGGCGCATCGGTCGCGAGCAGCAGGATGATCGAGCCTTGCTCGGGCGGCGCCGCGTGCGTCGGCTGAGCGTCCGCTGCGGCACGCCGCTGCGCGACGATCCGACCGACCGGCACGCCGCCGAGCGTCAGCATCGGCAGCCGGCCGAAATTCGCGAGCACGAGCGCGCCGACCGTATACGGCCTGCCGGCCGCGACGGCCACGCGCGACGCGGAGCCGATCCCGCCCTTCAGGTCGAAACACGACATCCCGCGCCCGGCGCCTGCCGCGCCACGTGCGAAATCTCGCGCCGCGGTATTGCAGGCTTCGTCGTAATGCGCGGCCGTCACCGCGAACGCCTGGATGTCGTTCAGATAGCCGTCGTTGCACTCGAACACGAGCGGGTTGACGGTCGGCCAGTCGCGGCCGATTTGCGGGTTCTCCCCGACCGCCGCGCGAATCTGCGCCTGCGCCACCGCGCCGACGCCGAACGTGTTGGTCAGCGCGATCGGCGTTTCGAGCGTGCCCAGTTCGTCGATCTGCACGAGCCCGACGCTCTTGCCGAAGCCGTTGATCACGGCCGCGCCGGCCGGCACCTTGCTGCGGTACAGGTCGCCCGGGTGCGGCTTCACGACGGTGACGCCCGTCTGCACGTCGCCCGCATCGAGCGTCGCATGGCCGACCGTCACGCCCGGCACGTCGGCGATCGTGCCGCGCGGCCCGACCGGCAGCGTCGCGGCCCACATGGGCACGGCTCGCATCAGCGCCGCTCCAGCTTCGGGTCGAGCGCGTCGCGCAGCCCGTCGCCGAGCAGGTTGAACGCGAGCACGGTCAGGAAGATCGCGAGGCTCGGGAAGATCGCGACGTGCGGCGCGGTCACCATGTCCGCGCGCGCCTCGTTGAGCATCGCGCCCCACTCCGGCGTCGGCGGCTGCGCGCCGAGCCCGAGGAACGACAGGCTCGCGGCCGTGATGATCGACGTGCCGATCCGCATCGTGAAGTAGACGACGACCGACGACACGGTGCCCGGCAGGATGTGCCGCATGATGATCGTCCAGTCGGACGCGCCGATGCTGCGCGCGGCTTCCACGTAGGTCATGTGCTTGAGCATCAGCGTGTTGCCGCGCACGAGCCGCGCGAACGCCGGAATGCTGAAGATCGCGACCGCGCAGATCACGTTGACCATCCCGTTGCCGAGGATCGCGACCACGCCGATCGCGAGCAGGATCCCCGGGAACGCGAACAGCACGTCGGCCACGCGCATCGTGATGCGGTCCCACCAGCCTTCGTAGTAGCCGGCGAGCAGCCCGAAGAACGTGCCGATGAGCGCGCCGAGCGCGACCGAGAAGAAGCCGGCCGCGAGCGAGATGCGCGTGCCGGTCACGATCCGGCTGAAGATGTCGCGGCCGAGCGAGTCGACGCCGAACCAGTGCACGGCCGACGGCCCCGCGTTCAGCGCGTCGTAGTCGAAGTAGTTCTCCGGATCGAACGGCACGATGTGCGGGCCGACGAAGGCCAGCACGACGAGCGCGAGCACGAAGCCGCCGGCGACCAGCGCGACGGTCTGCTTGCGGAACTTGCGCCAGAATTCACGCCACGGCGTGCGGATCGTGTTCGATGCGGCCGGCGCCGCGGGCTGGACAGTCGCGTTCATGCTGGCCTCACGCTCACTTGAACCGGATGGTCGGGTTGATGACCGCGTACAGCACGTCGACGGTCAGGTTGATCAGGATAAATTCGAGCGAGAACAGCAGCACGATCGCCTGGATCACCGGGTAGTCGCGCATCGTGACCGCATCGACCAGCAAGCGCCCGAGCCCCGGCCAGTTGAACACGGCCTCGACGACGATCGAGCCGCCGAGCAGGAAGCCGAACTGCAGCCCCATCATCGTGACGACCGGGATCATCGCGTTGCGCAGGCAGTGCTTGAGCACCACCAGCGGCTCGTGCACGCCCTTCGCGCGCGCGGTGCGCACGTAGTCCTCGTTGAGCACCTCGACGAACGACGCGCGCGTGAAGCGCGCCATTACGGCCGCGACCGCGGCGCCGAGCGTCAGCGACGGCAGCACGTAGCTCTTCCACGTGCCGTCCGGCACGACCGGCAGCCAGCCGAGCTTCACCGAGAAGATCTCCATCAGCAGCATGCCGAGCGCGAACGCCGGAAACGAGATGCCCGACACCGCGATCGTCATCCCGAGGCGGTCGGGCCAGCGGTTGCGCCATACCGCCGACGCGATCCCGATCGCCATCCCGAACGCCGTCGCCCACACCATGCTGACGAGCGTGAGCAGCAGCGTCGGCATGAAGCGCTCGCCGATCTCGGTCGACACCGGCCGCTTGCTGCGCGTCGACGTGCCGAAATCGCCGTGCGCGATCTTCACGAAGAAGTTCGCGAACTGCGCGGGCAGCGGCCGGTCGAGCCCGAGATCGGCACGCACCAGCGCGACCGTCGCGTCGTCGGCTTCGGGGCCGGCCGCGAGCCGCGCCGGGTCGCCCGGCAGCAGGTGCACGAACAGGAACACCAGCACCGCGACGATCGCGAGCGTGGGCAGCAGGCCGAACAGGCGTTTGACGAGAAAATTCAGCATGGGACACCGATCGAATCAGCGCGCCGGCAGCTTGCGCCGCCGGCGCCGGACAGCAGGCGAGCTGCCGTCATTTCACCGAGATTTCGTCGAAGTTGAACGAACCGTCCGGCATCACGTACATGCCGTGCAGGCGCTTGCTGCGCGCGTAGACGATCTTCTCCTGCACCAGGAAGATCCACGGCGCGTCGGCCCACACCAGCTTCTGCGCGTCGGCGTACAGGGCGGCCTTCTTCGCGTTGTCGGTCGTCTCGAGCGCCTTCGCGAGATCGTCGTCGACGGCTCCGTTCTTGTAGTACGCGGTGTTGTAGAGCTTCGGCGGCGCCGACGTGGACGCGAGCAGCGGCGACAGCGCCCAGTTCGCCTCGCCCGTCGAGGCCGACCACCCGCTGTAGTACATCCGCACCGGCGCCGCCGCCGGATCCTGCGCGCTCTCGACCTTCGCGACCCGCTCGCCGGCCTCGAGCGCCTGCACCTGCACCTTCACGCCGACCTGCGCGAGCTGCTGCTGGACGAACTGGATCAGCTTCTGCGCCGTCGAATGGTTGTACGCGGACCAGAGCGTCGACTCGAAGCCGTTCGGATAACCGGCCTCCTTCAGCAGCGCGCGCGCCTTCGCCGGATCGTACGGCCAGGGCCCGAGCTTGGTCGCGTATTCGACGCCGACCGGGGCGACGCCCGTCTGCGGCGTCGCATAGCCGGCGAACACGACCTTCGCGAGCGCCTCCTTGTTGACCGCGTAGTTCAGCGCTTCACGCACCTTCGGATTGTCGAACGGCTTCTTCTGCGTGTTCAGCGAGATGTAGCGCTGGATGATCGACGGCCGCTCGATCAGCTCGACCTTCGGATTGCTCTTCAGGTCGGCCGCCTGCTCGAACGGAATCGTGAACGCGAAATCCGCCTCGCCGGTCTTGAGCAGCGCGGCGCGCGTGTTGTTGTCGACCACTGGCTTCCAGTCGATCGAATCGACCTTCGGATAGCCCTTCTTCCAGTAGCCGGCAAACTTCTTCACCTTCATGTCGTCGGTCTGCTTCCATTCGACGAACTCGAACGGGCCCGTGCCGACCGGATGCAGCGACACGTCGCGCCCCCACTTCTTCAGCGCGGCCGGCGAGATCATCACCGCCGACGGGTGCGCGAGCGTGTTGATGAACGCGGAGAACGGCTCGCGCAGCGTGAAGCGCACCGTCATCGGATCGACCACCTCGGTCTTCTCGATCACGCGGAACAGCCCGTAACGCTTCAGCTTGTTCGCCGGATCGGTCACGCGGTCGAAGTTCGCCTTCACCGCGTCGGCGTTGAAGTCGGTGCCGTCGTGGAACTTCACGCCCGGGCGCAGCTTGACCGTGTAGACCTTCGCATCGGGCGACGCCTGGTAGCTCGTCGCGAGCACGTTCACGAGCTTCATGTCCTTGTCGAAGCCGAACAGCCCTTCGTAGAACGACTTCACGACGGCCTGCGACACCGTGTCGTTCGCGTCGTACGGATCCATCGTCGTGAACGTCGAGTACACGGCGACCACGACGTTCTGCTGCGCGAACGCGGGCGCGGCGACCGACAGCGCGAGCGCGCCTGCCCCCGCGGCGAACAGCGCGCGCGGGCGGAACATCGGGAACGAATGCGGCTTGTTCATTTTGTCTGGCTCCTGTGGATGATTCGGTAACGCGTGGTGGAAATCGCGGCGCGACTGCATCCGCTCCGGGAAGTGACGCCGTTGCCTGGCGCGTGCGCAGCTGCGGTCCATATGCGCCTCGCCGCTCGATCAATACGCGCCGCCGACGCGATGCGTCGCGACGTAGTGATCGGGGCCGACCGCGACGAGCGGTGCGACGATCGGCTCGTCGCCGACCGCGCGGATCGGGCTCGGAATCTCGTCCGCCGCGAGCTGGCGCGGCGCATGCCGGCGTGCCGGGTCGGCCACCGGCACCGCGCTCATCAGCTTCCTCGTGTACGGATGCTGCGGCGCCTCGAACACCGCGCGGCGCGGGCCGATCTCGACGATCTGGCCGAGATACATCACCGCGACCCGATGGCTGACGCGCTCGACGACGGCCATGTCGTGCGAGATGAACAGATACGCGACGCCGAGCTCGCGCTGCAGGTCGAGCATCAGGTTCACGATCTGCGCCTGCACCGACACGTCGAGCGCGGACACCGATTCGTCGGCGATTACGACCTTCGGATTCAGCGCGAGCGCGCGCGCGATGGCGATCCGCTGGCGCTGGCCGCCCGAGAATTCGTGCGGATAGCGGCGCGCGGCCTCCGGCGGCAGGCCGACCTTGTCGAGCAGCCAGTCGACGCGCGCCTGCGCTTCGCGGCCGCTCGCGACACCGTGCACGAGCAGCGGCTCCATGATCGAGAAACCGACCGTCAGGCGCGGGTTCAGCGACGCGAACGGATCCTGGAAGATGAACTGGATGTTCCGGCGCAGCGCCTGCAGGTCCTGGCCCTTCAGCGCGCTGATGTCGCGGCCGTCGAATTCGATCGAGCCGCTCTGCGATTCGACGAGGCGCAGCAGCGAGCGGCCGGTGGTCGACTTGCCGCAGCCCGATTCGCCGACGAGCGCCAGCGTCTCGCCCGCGCGCAGCTCGAAGCTCACGCGCTCGACCGCATGCACGTACTGCGACACGCGGCCGAACACGCCGCTCTTCACCGGAAACCGCGTGACGAGATCGCGCACGCGCAGGATCGGCGGCGCGGCCGGATCGACGCGCGGCTGCCCGGCGGCGGGGACCGCGGCGGCATCGTTCGCATCCGCCGCATCGGCCGCATCGGCCGCATCACCCGCGTCGTTCGCGGCAGGCGCCGGCGCGGCCGCGCTCGCACCGTCCACCTTCAGCAGCGGAAATTTCTCGGGGATATCGGTGCCGTGCATCGAGCCGAGCCGCGGCACGGCCGCGAGCAGCGCACGCGTGTAGCGATGCGCGGGCGTCGCGAAAATGCGCTCGGACTCGCCCTCCTCGACCTTCTCGCCGCGATACATCACCAGCACACGATCGGCCACTTCGGCCACCACGCCCATGTCGTGCGTGATGAAGATCACGCCCATGTTCATTTCGTCCTGCAGGCCGCGGATCAGTTGCAGGATCTGCGCCTGGATCGTCACGTCGAGCGCGGTCGTCGGTTCGTCGGCGATCAGCAGCGCGGGCCGGCACGACAGCGCCATCGCGATCATCACGCGCTGCCGCATCCCGCCGGACAACTGGTGCGGATAGCGCGCGAACACGCGGCGCGCCTCCGGAATGCGCACGAGATCGAGCAGCCGCAACGCTTCCGCGCGCGCTTCGGTCGCGCTCTTCGACTGGTGCAGCGCGATCGCCTCGCTGATCTGGTCGCCGACCGTAAACACCGGGTTCAGCGACGTCATCGGCTCCTGGAAGATCATCGCGATGTCCGCGCCGCGGATCCCGCGCATCGTCGCCGCACTCGCCTGCGCGAGGTCGACGAGCGCGCCGCCGCGGCGCCGCAACGCGATCCGGCCGCTCGTGATCTCGCCGCCGCCGTGCTCGACGAGCCGCATCAGCGCGAGCGACGTGACCGACTTGCCGGAGCCCGATTCGCCGACGATCGCGAGCGTCTCGCCGCGATCGACGTGAAACGACACGTTGCGTACCGCGTCGAACGTCGCGTTCTCTCGTCGGAACATCACCGACAGGTCGTCGACGGCGACCACGCGCTGTTCCGGCAGCACCAGCGCGGACGGGGTTCGGCTCGAAGTCATGCGAAGGTCTCCTCGTACGATCCGGAATCAGGCCGCGTCGTCGCGATAGATGCCGACCACGGGCGTCTCGCCGACGCGCGCGTAGCCGCGATACATCCCTTCCGTGTTGAACGGCATCGCGACGTTGCCGTGCGCGTCGACCGCGACGATCCCGCCGCGCCCGGCCAGGCGCGGCAGCTTGTTCATCACGACGTCGTGCGCGGCGTCGGCAAGCGACGCGCCGCGATAGGCCATCTGCGCGGCCACGTCGTGCGCGGTCGCGAGCCGGATGAACATCTCGCCGGTGCCCGTCGCGGAGACCGCGCAGGTCGCGTCGTCCGCGTAGCAGCCGGCACCGATGATCGGCGAATCGCCGACGCGTCCGGGCTGCTTGTTGGTGATGCCGCCGGTCGACGTCGCCGCCGCGATATGGCCGCGCAGGTCGCACGCGACCGCGCCGACCGTGCCGTGCTTGCGGTCGGGATCGAGCGGCTCGGCCGGCTGCCCGGCGCCGAACGCGAAGGTCGCCGCGTCGTGGTCGAGCATCATGCCGGCCGCCTCGCGCGCCTTGAGCCACTGCGCACGACGCGCTTCCGTGTCGAAGTAGCCGGGCTCGGCGAGTTCGAGGCCCTGTGCGGCCGCGAACGCATCGGCGCCCGCGCCCGCGAACAGCACGTGCTCGCTCGCCTCCATCACGCGCCGCGCGGCGAGGACCGGATTGCGCACGCGCGTCGCGCAGCAGATCGCGCCGGCCGCGAGCGTCGTGCCGTCCATTACCGCCGCGTCGAGCTCGTGCTTGCCTTCGGCCGTATAGACGGCGCCGCGCCCGGCGTTGAACAACGGACAGTCCTCGAGCATCCGCACCGCGACGGTGACGGCGTCGAGCGCGCTGCCGCCGTCGGCGAGCACCTTCTGCGCGGCCTGCAGGATCGCGGCGAGTTCGGCGCGGTAACGGCGTTCGGTGTCGGTGTCCATCGCCTCGCGCAGGATCGTGCCTGCACCGCCATGAATCGCGACGATCGCGGATGAAGTCATGATTTTTTCGGACCGGAAGAAGAAGGGTTGGCGGCCGGCAGCGCCGCTTGCGGCTGGACCAGCCACGGCAACAGGAATTCGGTCATTTCGGCGGCGGACTTCGCGGAGCGGTGCGTGCGCAGCGCGACCGCGTCGATCAGCGCCTCGATCATCGTCAGCACGGCCGCTTCCGACGTGGCCGCGAAACGCCGCTCGGCCTTCACGTACAGGTTCAGCGACGCGATCGGTGCCAGCGGCGAACCGGGCCCGTCGGAGATGCCGAGCACGCGCGCGCCGCGCGCCGCCGCGCGGCGGGCCAGCTCGATCGTGTCCTTCACGTAGCGCGGAAACGCGAGCGCGATCACGAGATCGCGCGAGTCGGCCGTGTACAGGCGCCGCGCCGCATGCGACGGGCCGCCGAGCAGCGCGAGCGACTGCACGTTGTCGTGACACACCGACAGGCCATGTTCCATCAGCCCGGTCAGAAACGCGCTCGAACCGGCGCCGAGGATCAGCACGCGCCGCGCGCCGACGATCGCCTCGACGGCCGCTTCGACGTCGGCCGCATCCAGCTGCGCGCGCGTGTTCTCGATGTTCGTGACGGCCTGGTCGAACACCGCGTCGATCCACGCGGCGCCGCGCACGCCCTGCTCCTGCTCTTGCTCCTGCGCGGAACGCAGCCGTTCGACCGGGCCGAGCGTCGCCTCGAAGCCGCGCACGAGCGCCGCGCGCATCGCCGGATAACCGTCGAAGCCGAGCGCCTTCGCGAAGCGGTTCGCAGTCGCGATCGATGCATTAACCGCCTGCGCCAGCTCGTCGATCCGCATCGTCGCCGCGCGGAACGGATTCGCGAGCACGAACTCGCCCATCCGGCGGTGGATCGGCGTCATCCGCGGCATGGCCGAGGCGATGCGCTCCGCGATCGCGGATTCCTCGTGACTGACATCGTGCGGTACGAGCGGCGTCATGCGAATGGTTTTGCAAGGTGGATGAAAATCAATTTACACAATCCGCCGGCAGGAAAAAAATAAATTTTCATCAGGGTTGTCACGCCCATTGCCGGGCCCGGCTGATGCAGTCGGCCCGTCGACGGCCGCTCGGCCCCGGCAAGCGGGCGTTCGGCGCTCGGTCGTCACGCAACGCGCCGGATACCCCATCTGCACGCCTCTCGGGAATACCCCAAGCATGTTCGTTCGAATGCAGATTCACGTTGACCTGATTCGAATTCGAACATAGGATGCTCGAAAATGATCAGTCGTCTGATAACATCGACTTTCGACAGCATCGAAATGTTCGATTGAATGTGGTCATTTCGAGGAAAGCCGGGCGAATCGGCGCTCACCAAGATCGGACATCGTACAAATAAGACTGAACGAGACGCCCTAGCCGGGCGACTTGCATGGATCAGGAGACAGCAGTGAAAACAGTCAAGGCGTTGCGCTGGTGGATCATCGTGCTGGTATGCCTCGGCACGATCCTCAACTACCTCGCTCGAAACTCCCTCGCGGTGCTCGCACCGGAACTGAAGCAGGTGTTCGCGATCTCGACGCAGCAGTACTCGTATATCGTCGGCGCGTTCCAGATCGGCTACACGATCATGCAGCCGGTGTGCGGGTTCATCGTCGACCTGATCGGGCTGCGGCTCGGGTTCGCGCTGTTCGCGATGCTGTGGTCGGTGGTCGGCGTCGCGCACGGCTTCGCGTCGGGCTGGCTGTCGCTCGGCATCCTGCGCGGCTTGCTCGGGCTGTTCGAGGCCGCCGCGATTCCGTCGGGGATGAAGGCCGTCGCCGAATGGTTTCCCGATCGCGAGAAATCCGTCGCGGTCGGCTACTTCAACGCCGGCACGTCGCTCGGCGCCGCGATCGCGCCGCCGCTCGTCGTGTTCCTGTCGATGCGGTTCGGCTGGCAATCCGCGTTCATGGTCACCGGCGCCCTCGGCTTCCTGTGGGCCGCGCTCTGGTACACGCAGTACCGCTCGCCGGCCACTCATCCGCGCCTCACGTCGCAGGAGCGCACGCTGATCCGCGACGGCCAGGCCACGATGCCGGCCGTGTCGAAGCGCCGGATTCGCGACGTCGTCACCGCGCGCCGCTTCTGGGCGATCGCGCTGCCGCGCTTCTTCGCGGAACCCGCATGGCAGACCTTCAGCTTCTGGATTCCGCTGTACCTCGCCACCGAGCGCCACATGGCGCTCACGCTGATCGCCGTGTTCGCGTGGATGCCGTTTCTCGCGGCCGACCTCGGCGGCATCGCGGGCGGCTACCTGTCGCCCTACCTCGCGAACCGGTTCAAACTGCCGCTCGTGTGGTCCCGCGTCGCCGGCGTCGCGCTCGGTTCGGTGCTGATGCTCGGGCCGGCGATGATCGGGCTCGTGTCGTCGCCATACACGGCCATTGCCCTGTTCTGCGTCGGCGGCTTCGCGCACCAGATGATCTCCGCACTCGTCAACACGCTGTCGGCCGACGTGTTCGATCCCGAGGAAGTCGGCACCGCCAGCGGCTTCGCGGGCATGGCCGCGTGGATCGGCGGGCTCGGCTTCTCGCTGCTGGTCGGCGCGCTCGCCGACAAGATCGGCTACGCGCCGCTGTTCGCGTGCCTCGGCCTGTTCGACATCATCGGCGTCACGCTGCTCGCGGTGCTGATCCGCGGGCAGTCGAAGCAGGAACGCCTGCTCGCGCAACACGCCTGACCTCCGTTTTCACCAGGAATCGCCTTCATGACTTCGCTTCTTCATCCGCCCGTGTTCCGCGTCGCCGCCCGCCAGGCGAACCGTGTGCTGCTCGCGTCCGACGCGGGCGCGACCCTCGAGGTCTTCGTGCTCGAGGACGACATCGTGCGCGTGCGCGTGCTGCCCGACGCGACGCCGCGCAACCCGCGCACGTGGACGATCGCACCGGGCCTCGACGACGTGCCGCTCGAGGGCCGCGACCGTCTCGACCTCGGCGGGTTCGCGCTGCCCGTCTACGACTTCGGCGAGGACGACGGCGGCGTGCGCATCGAAACCGCGCAGGTCCGTCTCACGGTAAGTCGGCAAGGCGGCCATTGCACGTGGTCGATGCGTGGTGCCGACGGCGCGTGGCGCGTCGTGCTCGCCGACCGCGCGACGCAGGCGTACAACTTCGGCTGGTGGGACGACCGCGCCTATCACTACGTCGCCCGTGAGCGCGGCGACAAGGTGTTCGGCCTCGGCGAACGCGCGGGCGACCTCGACCGTACCGGCGCGCGCTTCGAGATGCGCAACATCGACGCGATGGGCTACAGCGCGAAGCACACGGATCCGCTCTACAAGCACATCCCGTTCTACGTCACCTGGTCGCCCGACGCGTGCCAGGGCTTCGGGCTGTTCTACGACACGCTGTCGGATTGCGCGTTCGACATGGGCCGCGAGCTCGACAACTACCACGGGCTGTACCGCTACTTCGTCGCCGAGCACGGCGATCTCGACTACTACTTCATCGCATCGCCCGACACGCCGCTCACGGCCGCACGACGCTTCACGTGGCTCACCGGGCGCCCGGCGCGCACGCCGAAATGGGGGCTCGGCTATTCGGGCTCGACGATGAGCTACACCGACGCGCCGGACGCGCAGCGCCAGATGAACCAGTTCGTCGAGCAGTGTGAATCGCACGACATCCTGTGCGATTCGTTCCACCTGTCGTCGGGCTATACGTCGATCGGCGCGAAGCGCTACGTGTTCAACTGGAACCGCGAGAAGTTTCCCGACGCGAAGGGTTTCGTGAAGCACTACCGCGACCACGGCATCCGCCTGTGCGCGAACATCAAGCCGTGCCTGCTGCGCGACCATCCCGCGTTCGACGACGCTGCACGGCGCGGGCTGCTGATCCGCTCGGCGTCCGGCGAGCCGGCGTGGGTGCAGTTCTGGGACGAGGTCGGCGCATATATCGACTTCACGCAACCGGACGCTTGCCGCTGGTGGCGCGAGCAGGTCACGTCGGCGCTGCTCGACTACGGGATCGAGTCGACCTGGAACGACAACAACGAATACGAGATCTGGTCGCCCGACGCGATCGCGCACGGCTTCGGCCAGCCATTTCCCGCGCGCGAGGCGAAAGTGCTGCAGACGATGCTGATGATGCGTGCGTCGCGCGACGCGCAGCGCGCGCATGCGCCGGCGCAACGGCCGTTCCTCGTGTCACGCTCCGGCGGCGCCGGCATGCAGCGTTATGTGCAGACCTGGTCCGGCGACAACTACACGTCATGGGAAACGCTGCGCTACAACCTGAAGATGGGCCTCGGGCTCGCGCTGTCGGGCGTGTCGAACATCGGTCACGACATCGGCGGCTTCTCCGGTCCCGCACCGTCGCCCGAGCTGCTGCTGCGCTGGGTCCAGTTCGGCATCTTCATGCCGCGCTTCAGCATCCATTCGTGGAATGACGACGGCACCGTCAACGAACCGTGGATGTATCCGGAGATCACCGCGCGGATCGCGTCGCTGATCAAGCAGCGCTACCGGCTGCTGCCTTATCTCTATCACCTGCTGTGGCTGTCGACCACGCGCTACGAGCCCGTGCTGCGGCCGACCTTCGGCGACTTCCCCCGCGACCCGCGCTGCTACGACGAATGCGACGACATGATGCTCGGCGACGCGCTGCTCGTCGCGCCGGTGGTCGACCCGGGCCGCACGGAACGCACGGTCTACCTGCCGTCGGGCGCGCGCTGGCTGTGCTGCGCGAGCGCGCGATCGTTCGACGGCGGCGCGAGCGTGACGCTGCCCGCGCCGCTCGACACGCCGGTGATGCTGTTGCGCGAAGGCCGCGTGCTGCCGCTGAACGTCGCCGAGCAACGCTTCGGCGCGCGCGCGGACACGCGCGGCTTCCTCGTCGCGCCACGCATCGAGGACGGTGTCGCATACGGCGAATGCGTCGAGGACGACGGCGAAACGGAAGCGTGGCGCGACGGCGAATACGGGCTGTGGCGCATCGAGACCGGCCGCCAGGCGTCGGGCGAACTCGGCGTGTCGGTCCGCTGGGACGGCCGCATGCATCGCCCCGCCGAGCGCCTCGAGATCCTGCTGCCGGCGTCGCTGCAAGGCGCGCTTGCGGTGCGCGGCGCGCGCGTCGAGCACGATGCGCGGGACGGCGCGTGGCGTCGCCTCGTCGTGGCGCTCGACGACTGACCGCGCACGCTCGGGCAAGCGCCGAGCCATGTTCGGGCGGACCGCGCACGCGGCCCGCCCCGCCATCCAAGAGGAGGCCGTCCAGCCTCCCGCCCCCTGAAGAGACCTGGAGATCGACAATGAAGGCACCGCATCATCATTATGCAATCCTGATTTTATCCGCCGCGTCGCTCGGCGCTTCCGCCGCCCATGCGCAGAGCAGCGTGACGCTGTACGGCGTGGTCGACGATTCGCTCGCGTACGTGAACAACCAGCAAGGCCACTCGAACGTGTACATGCGCGACGGCAACCTGTATGCGTCGAAGTTCGGGCTGCGCGGCGACGAGGATCTCGGCGGCGGCACGCACGCGATCTTCGATCTGCAATCCGGCTTCAACCTGAACACCGGCGCGCAAGCCGCCGCCGGCACGATCTTCAACCGCCAGGCCTTCGTCGGGCTGCGCAACGACCATTACGGCACGGTGACGGCCGGCCGCCAGTACACGCCGTACTTCCTGCTGGTCGGCCCCTACGCGTCGAGCAGCTGGCTGACCGGTGCGACCGGCGCGCATCCGGGCGACATCGACGGCCTCGACACGACCATCCGCGTGAACAACTCGGTCACCTATACGTCGCCGACCTTGTCCGGGCTGACCGCGAGCGCGATGTACGCGTTCGGCGGCATCGCCGGCGCGACCGGCAAGGGCAATACGTTCAGCGCCGCGCTGCGCTATGCGAACGGGCCGGTCGGAATCGCGGCCGGCTACCTGCGCATCAACAGCTCGGGTTCGTCGGCGGGGTTCCTGAATCCGGCGACCGCGGCGTCGGGCAGCTTCGCCGTGTCCGTGCTGAACCAGGGCTACCTGACCGCGAAGGCCGTCGAGCAGGTCGCGACGGCGGGCAACTACACGCTCGGCAACCTGACGATGGGCCTCAACTACTCGAACGTGAAGTACCTGCCCGGCAACGGCTCCGCGTTCGCGAATACGGCCGTGTTCAACACCTACGGCGCGCTCGCCGCGTACCGCTTCACGCCGACCTTCTCGGTGGCCGGCGCGTTCGCGTACACGCTCGCGTCGAAGGCGAACGGCGTGTCGAACGCGGCCCGCTACCAGCAGTATTCGCTGAAGGAGTCGTACAGCCTGTCGAAGCGCACGACGCTCTATGCGCTGCAGGCGTACACGCATTCGAGCGGGCGCACGCTCGGCGCGCAAGGTGCCGGCCATATCGTCGACGCGGCGCCGATCGTCGGCGACTCGCAGCAGCTCACGCCGTCGACGACGCACGGCCAGTTCGTCGGCATGGCCGGGATCGCCGTGACGTTCTGAAATCGCGGCAGCGCATCGCCTGCCGGCGCCCCGGACGGTCCGCATCATCCGGGGCGCCGGATTCCGCGCCTCGTCTGCGCTCGGTCTGCGCTCCGTCGCACGCGCCGCGCAGTGCGAGGGTTTTCGCGATCGGCCCGATACCCTACAATTCGTCAGGTTAACCCCTGCTGCTTGCCCCTCTTGCAGTCCCGACACCGCGCTACACTCGACGCACGCCGTATCAGGGTCCGACGTGCGACGCGCGCGCCGGGCGGCGTCGCGCCTCGTTGCGCCCACAACTGGATGCCAGCCATGCCAGGTTCCCGTCCCTCGACCCGCACGGCGTTCGAGCCGCAGGCCATCGCCCCCAGCACGCACGCCACCGCGCGCGAGGCCATGCTGATGCCCTTCTTCCACTGGGGCTTCCATGCGTGGGCGATCTACGGGCTTACGGGGCTCGTGCTCGCGTACTTCGGTTTCCGCGACAACCTGCCGCTGACGCTGCGGTCCGGGCTGTATCCGATGCTGCGGGAGCGCGTGAACGGCCGGATCGGCCAAGCCGTCGACGCGTTCATCACATCGTGCGGACGCGTAGCCTCCGACGGAGTCGCACGATGAGCGGCCTGCTGCACGATCGCACCGGCGACTTCATCGCGCTCGCGACGCTCGCGGTGCTTTACCTCGGCGGCGTCGGCCTCGCGCTGTGGCGAATCCGCACCGCCGCGCCGCGCGGCAAGGTCTACTGGATCGTTTGCATCGCGTTGCTGGCCGGCGGTGCGATCGCGATCACCGCCAACCTGTCGCCCGTGCCGAACAGCGGCGAGATGCCGCCCGGTTTCGCGCTCGGCGTCGAGGCGGTGCTGCTCGGGCTCGCGCTCGTCGCGGCGGGCTGCGCGTGGCTGATGTTGCGTGCGAGGCGCGGCTGATATCTGCCGTTTGCGCGGCGGCGCGGCCTTGCCTCGTCATGCGCAAACGGCAGCGTGCATGCCGAACGTCGGTCGTCCTCGCAGCCTGACGCGTCATGCAGACGGCGCCCGCGCCGTGACGAGCCAGCACGCCGCGTCGAACCGCACATCAGCGCCCTGCACGTAAGGCTCGAACGCAGCGCGCACCGTTTCGACCACGCGCCGCCGCGTCGCGTCGTCCGCGTGCTGAAGCGCGAGCCCGACCGGGCCCAGCCGCGCGATGTAGTCGTTCAACGCCGCCTCGGGCAACGCGCACGTCTGGTCGATCGGCTCGATCGCGATGTCGGCCCAGCCGCTGTCCGACAGCACCGACGCGATCCGCTGCCGGTCGCCGAACGCGAATTGCCCCGGCGCCCCCGGCTGCCGCGCCGGCAGGTCCGGCAGCAACGTTGCCGCGACACGTTCGGCCGTCGTCATGAACGGATTGTCGGCGGCGCCGCGCCATGCAACGAATCGCAGTTGCGCGTTCGCGCGCGCCGCTTGCCGCAGGTTCGCGAAGGCGCGCACCGGATCGTCGAAGAACATCACGCCGAAGCGCGACACGATCAGGTCGAACCGAGCCGGCGCGAATGCATGCGTCTGCGCATCGGCATGCGCGAAGCCGGCGCCCAGGCCGGCGCGTTCGGCACGCGCCCGTGCGGCGGCAATCATCCGCGCCGAAATATCGACGCCGGTACAGTGCGCGTGCGTGCCAAGCCGCCGTGCGATCGCGAGCGTCACCGCGCCGGTGCCGCAGCCGACGTCGAGCACGCTGCGCGCGGATGCCGCGTCCGCCGCGTCCGCGAGCAGCGTCTCGAACGGCTCGAACATCCGGTCGAGCGAGCGCTGCGCGTCGACCCATGCCAGCCCCGACGCACCATTCCACAGCGCAGACTGCGCTTCGTTTGCCCGGCTGTCTTTCATCGTCGATTCTCCTTTTTCGTCCGTATCGTTGACCGTGATCCGGACTATGCTGCTTCAAGCCGGCTTGAGGTCAAGGCCGCGACCGCTGCACGACTCGCGCGCCGGCCGGCCGTCGGACTCCGCCCTTCACATTTCTTACACTCGCGCTGCGTATCGTTGACGACTTTCCTACGGTGCCTCTCATGCGACGACTCCCCCCGCGCGCACTGCTCGCGCGCTGCGCTCCGCTTGTTGCCCTCGCGGCGCTGTCCGCGTGTTCGAATCACATCGATACGCCCGCCGATCCGGCCAGTGCCGCGATCAACCTCCAGGCCGAGTGGGTCGAGATCGGCGACGCGAACCAGGCGATCGCACGCGTGATCACGAGCTACAGCCCCGCATCCGCGAGCGATCCGCTGTGCCCGCAACTGTCCGTCGACGGCAAGCTGTCGCGCATGACGCTGCGCGCCGGCGCCGCGACCGTCGCGCAGCGTCCGACGGCGAGCGCCGCGGCCGACTCGAAACCGTCGAGCTTCCCGGTGTCGGTCTGCGAAGCGGCGCTGCCGGCCGATGCGCAAACCGCGAGCGTCGCGGGCCGCGCACTGCCGCTGCCGAAAGCGCAGCCGCAGCGCATCGCGATCATCGCCGACACCGGTTGCCGGATGAAGAAGGCCGACAACGCATGGCAGGCGTGCAACGACGCGACGGTCTGGCCGTTCGACACGATCGCGGCGAGCGTCGCGAAGCTGTCGCCGGACCTCGTGCTGCACGTCGGCGACTATCACTACCGCGAAAACGCGTGCCCGCCCGACATCGCCGGCTGCAAGGACAGCCCGTGGGGCTATGGCTGGGATGCGTGGCAGGCCGACCTGTTCCGCCCGGCCGCGCCGCTGTTCGCGAAAGCGCCGTGGGTCGTCGTGCGCGGCAACCACGAGGAATGCGCACGGGCCGGCCAGGGCTGGTACCGCTTCCTCGATCCGCGCCCGTATTCGGCGGCCCGTTCGTGCGACGATCCGGCCAACGACGACGACGCGAACTACTCGGATCCCTATGCGGTATCGCTCGGCGGCGGCACGCAGGTGATCGTGTTCGACACCGCGAAGGTCGGCCGCAATCCGCTGAAGACGACCGACGCGCAATTCCGCATCTACCAGAAGCAGTTCCAGACGGTCGCGTCGCTCGCGTCGAAGGCCGGCATGTCGACGACGATCTTCACGAACCATCATCCGATCCTCGCGTTCGCGCCGATCGCCGGCAGCACGCCTGCGCCGGGCAACCTCGCGCTGCAGTCGGTGATGGCGAGCCTGAACGCGCAGGCGTACTACCCGCCCGGCATCCACGTCGCGCTGCACGGGCACGTGCACGACTTCCAGGCGATCAACTTCTCGTCCGGGCATCCGGCGACGATCGTGTCCGGCAACGGCGGCGACAACCTCGACGTCGCGCTGCCCGACCCGTTCCCCGCCGGCCTGACGCCGGCGCCGGGCGCCGTGATCGAACGGCTGTCGCACAACAACAGCTTCGGGTTCCTGATCATGGAGCGACGCGCGGCGCCGGCGACGGGCTGGGTGTTCCATGCGTATTCGGCGGCGGGCAAGCTGCTCGCGTCGTGCGACCAGTCGGGCAACACGCTCGCATGCGACAAGACGGGGTTCATCGCGCCGTGAGTGATGAAGTTCGATTGCATGGCGGTTTGATGGATTCGGCGTGTTCGGCGGATTCGGTGGATTCTGCGTATTCGGCGTGTTCGGCGTGTTCGGCGTATTCGGCGTATTCGGCGTATTCGGCGTATTCGGCGTATTCGGCGTATTCGGCGTGTTCGGCGTGTTCGGCGTGTTCGGCGTGTTCGGCGTGTTCGCGTGTTCGGCGATGCGGCCGGCTGCCGGGGACGAACGGCTGGATCGCGAAGGCAGCCGATTCCTTCGGTCGCCCTCCGCCGGGCGTTCGGCGCCCGCCGCGGTTCCGGCCGCCGGCGGACGGGCGGTACGCGCCCTTGCCGCGCGTGCTCGCCGGAGCGGCGCTCGCGGCCACGGCGCACCTGCCGAAACGACCCTGCTCCCCGGCGCGCCGCCTGCGCGCGTCGTCGGCACGATCGGCACCGGTACGCCGCAGGTGACCGACAAGGTCGACGCGGCCACCGCCCGTTTCGCGCCCGACCCGACGCTCGTTGCGCTGGGCCGCCGGATCTTCTTCGATCCGCGGCTGTCCGAGCCGCGCGGCATGTCGTGCGCGGGCTGCCACGATCCGGGGCGCGCGTTCGCGCCGACCTTGTCGGCCGCTTCGCTCGCGGGGCCGGGCGTGCCGGAAGGCAGCCGCCACGGGCGCTTCAGCCAGCGCAACGCGCCATCGCTGCTCTACGTGCGCTACGTGCCGCGCCGCCACTTCTACCAGGACGACGACGCGCCCGCGCCGTCGCCGTTCGGCGGCCTGTTCAGCGACGGCCGCGCGGACACGCTCGCCGAACAGATCCGCGGGCCGTTGTTCGACCCGAACGAGATGAACAACCGGTCGCCGGCCGCGCTGCTGCGCAAGGTCGACGGCACCGAACTGTCGGGCGATCTCGCCGCGCGCTTCGGCACGTCGGTGCGGCGCGATCCCGAGCAACTGGTGCGTGCGCTCGGCTCGGCCGTCGAGGCCTATCTGCAGAGCGACGAGATGGCGCCGTTCACGTCGCGCTTCGATGCATTCCTGCGCACGCGCAAGCCGCTCGCGCCGGCCGAGATGCGCGGCCTGGCGCTGTTCCGCAATCCCGACAAGGGCAATTGCATGAGCTGCCATACGCTGTCGGAAACGTCGAGCCGGCCGGAGCGCTCGCTCTTCACCGATTTCGGCTACGACGCGATCGCGGTGCCGCGCAACCACGCGCTGCCCGCGAACCGCGATCCGCGCCATTTCGACAACGGTCTGTGCGATACGGCTGCGCGGCTGCGCTGGCCCGAGCCGACGCAATGGTGCGGCTACCTGCGCACGCCGGGACTGCGCAACGTCGCGGTCAAGCAGACGTTCATGCACAACGGCGTGTTCACGACGCTGCGCGACGCGGTCGCGTTCTACAACACGCGCTCGACCGACCCTGGCCGCTGGTATCACGGCGCCCGGACGTTCGACGACGTGCCGGCCGCCTATCGCGGCAACATCAACGTCAATTCGACGCCGATGAACCGCCGGCCCGGCACGCCGCCCGCGCTGACCGACGCGGAAATCGACGACATCGTCGCGTTCCTCGGCACGCTGACCGACGCACGCTACGCGAATCCCGTCCCGGCCGCCCCCCGCATCGCCCGCGCCGCCGCGCCGGCGCGTTGACCCTGGCCGAACGGCCAGGCGCATGCGCATCCGCTTGCGGTCGCCGAAAACACTGGTTATATTTACAGCACTGTATTTATGAACAGTGAGGTGCGCGATGGAACATCTGGTCCGTATCGTCAACGACACCGATCGCCAAGTGCTGGCATGGCTGCGTGCGCAGGTGGGCGACGCCCGCGTCGAGCGTGCGGCGCGCCAGCTCGGGCATACGCGAAAGCCCTTTCCGTCGGCGGTATGCCGGTATCTGGGCATGAGCGCGCCGGCCACGCTGCGCCCGGCGGAGCGGCCGCGTGCCGCACGCGACTTCTCGGTCGGAGATCGCTATCTGTCGCTGATCCGTCAGCACCTCGCCGCGCATGCGGTCAGCCGATGAAATCGCCGAAATCGTATCGTCGGCGCGTCGCCGCGCGGCGGCCGGCCGCGGAGAATGCGGCGAGCCGGATCGGCCGGCCCGTGCTCTCGTCACGACCGCCGAGCCCGGTAGCCAACGCGCCAGCCCGGCCGACACGCGCCCTGCTCACGCAGCGGCCGCCGCGTCGCGTATCAACTGGCCGAGCGTTTCGATTGCCGCTTCATGTGCCGTGTCGAACACCCGCGTGCAGGCAAGCCGGATATACGCGTCAAAGCGGTCGGAATTCGAGAAGATCGCGCCTGGCGCGATCCTTACCCCGCGTGCGAGCGCGGCATCGAACAAGGCTTCGGAACGCACGCCGTCGGGCAGCGCGATCCACAGCAGCATGCCGCCGGGCGGCCGGTTCATCCGCGTGCCGGCGGGAAAATGGCGCGCGATCGCATCGATCGTCACATCGCGCTGCACGCGAAGCTGTTCGCGAAACCGGTGCAGGTGGCGGTCGAACGCACCCGAGCCGACGAATTCGGCCGCGACGGCCTGCAGCAACGCGGCGTTGTGCCGGCTTTGCGCGAACTTGAGCATCTTCACGCGCGCGTGCCAGCGGCCCGCGCTCATCCAGCCGAGCCGCATTCCGGGCGCCAGCACCTTGTTGAGCGACGGGCAATAGATCACCGTGCCGTCGCGATCCCATGCCTTCACGGGTTTCACCGCGTGCGGCGCTTCCACGAGTTCGCGATACGGCTCGTCCTCGATCACGGCCACGCCGTGACGCGAGCACAGCGCGACCAGCGCGGCCTTGCGTTCGTCGGGCATCACGCTGCCGAGCGGGTTCTGCAGATTCGGCACGACGACCACGGCCCGAATATCCGGGTACGCGGACAGCGCCACGTCGAGCGCTTCGATCGACAACCCGGTCGTGGGGCTGGCCGGAATCTCGAGCGCGCGCAGGCCGAGGCTTTCGAGCAGCTGGATCAAGCCGAAAAAGGCCGGCGATTCGATCGCGATCGTGTCGCCGGGGCGCGCCACCGCGCGCAACGCGAGATTCACGGCATCGACGCCGCCGCTCGTCGACATCACGTCGTCCGGCGACACGGTCACGCCGTACGACAGCGCGCGTTTGGCCATCGTTTGCCGGAATTCGGCCGAACCGCCAACCGGCCCCGCGTCGGTCAGCAGCGTCGGCTTGCGCCGTAGCAGCCGGATCGCCAGCGCCTGCAGGCGCTCGGCCGGGTACAGCGTCGCCAGCGCGGATGCGCCACCGAGATTCAGCGCGTCGGGCGTCGCATTCGCGCGATCGATCACGCGCGACACGCGTTCGTGCAGCCCCGCGAACGGCGGCTCGACGCTCAGCGGCTGCCCGTCGCTTTCCGGCAGCGTGTCGAGCGCGGCCGCCGCGCGCCGGCGCACGAAGTAGCCCGAGCGCGGCCTGGCTTCGCACCAGCCCGTGTCCTCGAGCCGCCGGAAGGCCTGGGTCGCGGTCGACAGGCTCACGCCGTGCTGCGCCATGAACGCACGCACGGACGGCATCCGGTCGCCGGGCGACAGCGTGCCGGCCGCGATGATGCGGCGGTAATGCTCGGCGAGCCGTTCGTAAAGCGGCTCGCCGGCCATCGGCAAAGTCATGCGGGAGGGATCGGTGATGGGCGTCATGCGGGCCATCCTGCCCGCGCGCCCGGGCGCACGCCAGATACAGATTCCGGGGAAACCCACCGATACAGCAACATGAAATCGCCGTCTGCACCGTAACAGATCCCCGTCCCCTGAATCTGTCCTGCCCGCACGCGTTTCCTTAACCTGATTGCACGCCGTCGCCCTGCCATCGCCGGGCCGCGCAACCGGGAAAAGGACACGCCATGCGGACGCACGACATCCGGCTCGACGCCGGGCAAAGCCACTTTGCGTGGTTCGACAAGGGCAGCCGCGTCATCGTGCTCGACGGCGCGCTCGCGGTCACGTTACGTCACGGCGGGCTCGACTGGCTGCCCGATGCGCCGCAATACGTTCGCCGCGTGCTCGACGAAGGCGAATGCCTGACAATCGAGACGGCCGGTCACGTGGCATTGTCCGCCAGCGGCGCCGGGCCGGTTGCCGCGACCGTCGCGGCGCCCGTGGCCAGGCCCGGCGTGTTCGCGGTGTGGCGTGCGTGGCTGCAGCGGGCGTCCGCGCGGCTGCTCGGCGAGCGGCATGTGCGCGAGCAGTCCTGACGCGGCGGCTACATGCCGTCGCCGGTGTCGCCACGCGATCACCGTGTCGCTCCACCCGGCGACGAATTCGAGCCCGGCCGCGCGACGGCTACACACCGTCGCCGTTGTCGCCGCACGATCACCGTGTCGCCACCCGGCGACGAATTCGAGCCCGACCGCGCGACGCCTACACGCCGTCGCCGTTGTCGCCGCACGATCACCGTGTCGCTCCCCGGCGACGAATTCCAGCCCTGCCGGCGCCCTCGCCGGGCCGATTCGGCCACGCCGACAACCTCGGCCGCAGCAGCCGCGCGTTGCTACCGCACCTTCCGCGCGCGCTCGATCCATTCGAACAATGCCATCCCGGCCAGCATCGCGCCGACGAACGCGATGCCCTTCACCGACCCGAGCCCGATCGACACGATCGCCGGCCCCGGGCAGAACCCGGCAAGCCCCCAGCCGATGCCGAACACGGCGCTGCCGGCGACGAGGCGCACGGTAATCGTCCGCACGGCCGGCCACTGGATCGGCAGGCCGAGCAACGACCGCGTCCGGTGCTTCGCCCATGCGAACGCGAACACGGCGACGCCGATCGCGCCGGCCATCACGAATGCGAGCGACGGATCCCAGCGGCCGGCCAGGTCGAGAAAGCCGAGTACCTTCTGCGGGTTGGCCATCCCCGACACGATGAGGCCGACGCCGAACACCAGCCCCGCGAGAAACGCGAATCCTGCCTGCATGTCAGCCCCCGAGCACGTGCCGTTGCACGAATACGGTCGCGAAGCCCGCGACCATGAAGACCGCCGTCGCGACGATCGAGCGCGTCGCGCCGCGCGACAGCCCGCAGACGCCGTGACCGCTCGTGCATCCGCCCGCATAGCGCGTGCCGATCCCGACCAGCAGGCCGGCCGCCAGCAACTCGCCCCAGCCTGCATCGACCTGCGGCGTCACGGCGGCACCGGCGACACGCATCAGCAGCGGCGCGGCGATCAGCCCGGCGACGAACGCGGCACGCCAGCCGCGCTCCGCCGCACCGGCCGTAAACAGGCTGCCGACGATACCGCTGATTCCGGCGATCCGCCCGTTGAACGCCATGAGCCACGCGGCCGCAAGCCCGATCAGCACGCCACCGGCAAGCGACAGCCACGGCGTGAAATGAAGCGCATCAAGCTGCATCGCGCGTCCCCTTCGCTGCCGGGCCGCAGAACTGTTCGTACAGCACGCCCATCACCGCGATCGCAGCCGGGCTGTCGAGCGAGTAGTGGATGTTCTTGCCTTCGCGGCGCGTGCGGACGAGCGCGTTGTCCCGCAACACGCCGAGCTGCTGCGACAGAGTCGGCTGGCGAATATCCAGCCGCGCCTCGAGATCGCTCACGCAGCGTTCGCCCTGCGACAGTTCGCACAGCAGCAGCAGCCGGTCGGGATTGGACAGCACCTTGAGCAGCGCGCACGCCGATTCGGCGGCGGCGCGCATCTGATCGGGCTCGGGCAGCCCGGTGGAAGGGTCGGCGTTCATGAGGGCGATCGCATTCGATTAACGAATCGATATTATATATATTTATATATCGTTGATTCGTACTTTCGGTCGGCGCCATCAGAAATCAGAAAAAAGGAAAGCGCCGTCTGCGACGCCCACCCCTGCCTCCGCTACGCCTGCTCGCCGGCAAGCGCATCGGCTGCCGCCGCGCGCTTCTCGCCGGCCCGTACCGCGCCCAGCACCAGCACCGCGATCCCGGCGATCACGCATGGCACCGCGACGAATGCGAAGGCGATCGGCAACGGCAGCCCCGTCGCGAGCATCGCCCCGCCCGCCATCGAACCGACGACCGACCCGCCGCGGCCGATCCCGTTCGCCCAGCTCACGCCCGTGGTCCGGCACTCGGTCGGGTAGAACGCGGCCGACAGCGCGTTCGCGCCGACCTGCGAGCCCGACACGCAGAAGCCCGCGGCGAACACGACCAGCGCGGCGCCCGCCGGCGACGCGGCCAGCACGCCGATCGCCGCGACGAACACGCCGGCCGCCGCATAGCTGCATGCCAACACGCGATGCGGATCGAAGCGGTCCATCAGCCCGCCGAGCACGATCGCGCCGAGCGTGCCGCCGACCTGGAACATCGCGGTCACGCGCGCGGCCGTCTGCAACGTCGCGCCGGTCGTGCGCAACAGCGTCGGCAGCCAGCTCGACAACAGGTAGATGACGAGCAGGCTCATGAAGAACGTGAGCCACAGCAGCAGCGTGCCGCGCAGCAGGTCGGCGCCGAACAGGCGGCCGAGCGGCGAAGCGGCCGGCTTGCCGCGCGGTGCGATGAACGACGCGTGCGCGAGATGCGGGTCCGGTGCGATGCGTGCGAGCATCGCCGCGACCCGTTCGCGCGCCGCGCCGGTGTTGACGAGGTAGCGCACCGATTCGGGCAAGCGCCATGCGAGCACCGGCAGAAGCAGCAGCGGCGCGGCACCGCCGACGACGAGCACCGCGCGCCAGCCGTCGCGTTCGATCAGCGACGCGGCCGCGAGTCCGCCGAGCGCGGAGCCGATCGTGAAGCCGCAGAACATCGTCGTCACGAGCAGCGAGCGCCGCCGCGCGGGGCAATACTCGGACGTCAGCGTGATCGCGTTCGGCATCGCGCCGCCGAGCCCGAGGCCCGTCACGAAGCGCCACGCGATCAGTTCGGTCAGACCGCCCGCGCTCGCCGACGCCGCACTCGCGATGCCGAAACACGCGACACAGGCGAGCAGCAGGCGCTTGCGGCCGAACCGGTCGCCGAACGGCCCGAACACGAGCGCGCCGGCCATCAGCCCGGCGAGCCCCGCGCCGAACACCGGCGCGAGCTGCGCGGGCGACAGGCCCCATTCCGCGCGAATGACGGGGGCGATGAACCCGATCGATGCCGTGTCGAAACCGTCGATCGCGACGATCAGGAAGCACAGCACGACGATCGCGGCCTGAAACGGCGCAACGCGATGCCGGTCGATCCATTCGCTGACGTCGATGGACAGCGTATCGGCCATGATGATGTCTCCTCCATGAAGGCGGTCGCGCGCGATGTCGTTGAAATGCGCGCCGCCGGATGCAAACCGAAATGCGTCAGGCAACGGATTTCAGGCAATCCTGCGCGCGCCAGCCGTGCAGCCAGTCGAGCGAATCGTAGAACTGCGCCTGCGTGCGTCCGACCCACAGCGCGTTGCGCACCTGCCGCTCGACGCCCTTCGCGTGATAGATCCGCCCCATCTCGCGCGCCGAATACAGCACGCGCGCGGTGCGCGGAATCCGCACGCGCTCGTACAGCGCAAACGCGGCCTCGAAGTCGCCGTCGGTCTGCGCGACGGCCGCGCCGAGCGTCACCGCATCCTCGAGCGCCTGGCACGCGCCCTGCGCGAGGTATTGCGTCATCGGATGGGCAGCGTCGCCGAGCACCGTCGCGCGGCCCGCACTCCAGCGCTCGACCGGGTCGCGGTCGGCGGTCGCCCAGCGCTTCCACGACGTCGGCCGGTCGAGCATCTGCTTCGGCAGCGGATGGATGCCGTCGAAGTACGACAGCACTTCCTCCTTGCTGCCGTCGCGCACGCCCCAGGTTTCCTGCTCGCGGCTGTGGAACGTGACGACGAGGTTGTACTGCCGGCCGCCGCGCAGCGGATAGTGGACGAGATGGCAATGCGGGCCGGCCCAGACGACCGGTGCATTGATCTGCAGATCCTTCGGCATGTTGTCGACGTCGACGACCGCGCGATACACGACGTGCCCCGTCACGCGATGCGCGTCGCCGATCAGCGCGTGACGGATCGCGGACTTCACGCCGTCGCAGCCGATCACCGCATCGGCGCGATAACGCTCGCCGTGCTGGTCGATCACGGTCACGCCGTGGTCATCCTGCTCGAACCCGCACACCTGCGTGCTGGTCCGGAACTCGATCAGCGGATGATCCTTGACCGCCTCGTAGATCGACAGGTGGATGTCCGCGCGATGGATCACCGCATACGGGTTACCGAAGCGCTCGCGATACGCGGCGCCCGTATCGATGCACGCGACTTCCCGCGCATCGACCGCATCCATGAGTTGCAGCCGGTCGGTAAACACCGCCCGGCCGCGCGCGGCCTCGCCGACGCCCAGCGCGTCGAGCGCGTTGAACGCGTTTGCGGCGAGCTGGATGCCCGCGCCGATCTCGCCGATTTGCGCGGCCTGCTCGAGCAGCTTCACGCGAATGCCCTGGCGCGCGAGCGCCAGCGCCGCCGCGAGCCCGCCGATGCCGCCGCCGATCACGAGTACGCGTCGGCCTGTGTTGTGTGTCTCGCCCATGTCTGTCTCCTGCTTCGTGTTACGCGATGTAGTCCGGTTGCCGCTGCGGCTGCGCTGCGTCGAATGCCGGCTCGCGCCGCGCGTGTTCGTGAATCGCGAGGCTGCGCGGATACGCGCTCAGGTCGCAATCCATCCGCAGCGCGTTCGCGACCTGCGGCACGAGGCATACGTCGGCAAGCGTCGGCGCCTCGCCGAAACACCACGGGCCCGTGTCCGCGCGCGCGAGCAGACGCTCGACGCCGGCCATCCCTTCCGCGACCCAGTGCCGGTACCACGCACTCTTCTGCTGCGGCGTGACCTGCAGTTCGCTGTCGAGGTAGCGCAGCACCCGCAGGTTGTTGACCGGGTGGATGTCGCATGCGATCAGCGTCGCGAGTTCCAGCACGCGTGCGCGCTGCCGCGGTTCGAGCGGAATCAGCCGCGGCGCCGGATGAATCCGGTCGAGGTAGTCGATGATCGCGAGCGACTGGCCGAGACGGAAATCGCCGTCGACGAGCGCCGGCACCGACGCCGACGGATTCACCTGCGCGACGTAGCCGGCCTCGCGGTGCTCGCCCGTGCGGATGTTCACGGGCAGCGTGTCGTACGGCAGTCCTTTCAGCGCGAGCGCGATGCGCACCCGATAGGACGTCGAACTGTTGAAGAAGCTATGCAGTTGCACGATGTGACCTTTCGAGGAAAGCGAGGCGCGCGTCAGACCACGCGCACGGCCAGTTCGCCGAGCCGCTCGACGCCGACCTGCATCACGTCGCCCTTGACCACCGCGCCGACGCCTTCCGGCGTGCCGGTGAAGATCACGTCGCCCGGTTCGAGGCGGAAGAATTTCGACAGGTCGGCGACCGTTTCCGCGACCGACCAGATCAGGTGCGACACGTCGCTCTTCTGCTTCGTCGCGCCGTTGACGGTCAGCCACAGGCCGGCCTGCTCGACATGACCGACTTCGCTCGCCGGATGCACGGGGCCGACAGGCGCGGAACGGTCGAACGCCTTGCCGATTTCCCACGGCCGGCCCATCTCGCGCATCTTCATCTGCAGGTCGCGGCGCGTCATGTCGAGGCCGACCGCATAACCCCACACGTGCTCGAGCGCACGCTCGAGCGGAATGTCGGCGCCGCCCTTGCCGATCACCGCGACGAGTTCGGCTTCGTAGTGATAGTTCTGCGTCTGCGACGGATACGCGAGATCGAGCGTTTCGCCGTAGGCGACCGGCACGATCGAATCGGCCGGCTTGCAGAAGAAGAACGGTGGTTCGCGATCGGGATCGAAGCCCATTTCGCGCGCATGCGCCGCGTAGTTGCGGCCGACGCAGTACACGCGGCGCACCGCGAAGCGGGCGTCGCTGCCGGCGACGGGAAGCGCGACCGGCGCTTCGGGCGGGAAAACGTAAGTCATGAACGGCTCCAGCGTAGGCATGAAGGAAGGAACGCGCGCCGCGTCGGCGACGCACGCAACGCAGCGGGGAAAACCGGCGTCAGTCGCGCGCTTCGCGCAGCAGGTTCAGCGCGGACAGCACCGGCCGGTCGGAATAGCTGAACAGCACGCTGTCGGACGACGCCGACAGCCGCACCGGCGCCCACGACGGCGCGACGAAGATGTCGTGCGGCTCGAACGCGAACGCGTCGCCGCCGATGTGCGCGGTGCCGCTGCCTTCGACGACGCAGTAGATCGTCGCGTCGGTGCTGCGATACGTGCGGCCGTCGAAGCCGGCCGGCAGGAACTGCATGAAGGTCGCGATCGTCGGCATCGGCCAGCCGCCCGTCGCGGGGTTCACGTAGCGCAGCTTCACGCCGTCCCACGCGTCGAGTTCGCCGTTGCGGTACAGCGCGTCGAGCGCGTCGCGGGTGCGCGCATACGGATAGCTGAACACCGGCGACGTCGGATCGCTCGCGCGATGCCGCACCGGCGCCATGTTGTGGCCGAAGCGCGCGAAGCTGTCGCCTTCCGCGCGGCTCACCGGCTGCTCGGCCGTCGGATGGTTTTCGGCGAAACCCGCGTCGAGGTTCGCGACGAGCGGAATGTCGAGCCCGTCGAGCCACACGACCGGCTCGCCGCCGTCTTCCACCGCCGGGTTGCCGTGGTCGTGCCACGCCCACGACGGCGTGATGATGAAGTCGCCCGGATGCATCGTCGTGCGCTCGCCGTTCACCGCGGTCCATGCGCCCTTGCCTTCGACGATGAAGCGCAGCGCCGACTGCGTATGGCGGTGGCTCGGCGCGATCTCGCCGGGCAGGATCAGCTGCAGGCCTGCGTACAGGGTCGGCGTCATGCTCGACTTGCCGGGCAGGCCCGGGTTCTCCAGCACCAGCACGCGGCGCACGGCTTCTTCCGCGCTGATCACGCTGCCGGCCTGCATCACCAGGTCGCGCACCCGCGCGTACTTCCAGATCGCGGCCTGCGCGGCCGGCTGCGGCGTCTTCGGCACGAGGTTGTGCAGCGATTCCCACAACGGCGCGAGACGCTGCTCGGCGATCCGGGCGTAGTAATCGGCGCGCGACGTATCCGGGTGTCGGCTGGTCATGATGTCTCCTTGGGGCGGCCGATCGCGGTCGGCGCTGTGTCGGGTCGGGGACCGCGTGCCGCAGTCCGTTAGCGCATTTATATTCGACGCAGACATACCCGGTAAAATGGTGAAATCATCTAATCCATATTGATTCGGATATACCTTCCGATACGGAGCGTGCGATGGACTGGACCCACCGGCTGCGCTTGCGGCACCTGCAGGTCCTGCTGAGCCTGGCCAGCACGGGCAACCTGAGCCAGTCGGCGGCTGCGCTCGCGACCACCCAGCCGGCGCTGTCGAAATGGCTGAAGGAACTCGAGGAGGATGTCGGCCTGCCGCTGTTCGAGCGGCATGCGCGCGGCTTGCGGCCGACGGCCTACGGCGACGCGCTGATCGAGCATGCGCGCCGCGTGGAGGCGCAGCTCGACGTCGCGCGCGACGACATGGCCGCGCTGCGCGAAGGCGGCAGCGGCCTGGTCACGATCGGCACGTCGGGCGTCGCGGCCGCCGATACGGTGCCGCTCGCGGTATCGCAGTTGCTGAAGCGGATGCCGCGCGCGCAGGTGCGGCTCGCGGAGAGCACGATGAACCAGCTGATGCCGCAGCTCGCGCGCGGTGAGCTGGACATCGTCGTCGGCCGTTCAGGGTCTGCGTCCGTCGATCCGCACCTGCACGCCGAAGCGCTGTATGTCGATCCGGTGGTGTTCGTCGCGCGGCCCGATCACCCGCTCGTCGGCGCGGCATCCGTCGGCTGGGACGAGGTGCTGGCCTGCTCGTGGATCGTCTGGCCGCCCGGCACCCCCGTGCACAACGCGCTGCAGGTCGCGCTGACGGCCGCCGGGCGCGTGCAACCGCCGCATTGCGTCGAATCGAATTCGTCGATCCTGAACCTCACGCTGCTGAACAACACCGACCTGCTCGGCGTCGCATCGCATCGTGCCGCGCGGCGCTTCGAGCAATTGAACGCGATCCGCATCCTGCCGATGCGGCTCGAGGGCCAGGGCGCGGTGTCGATCTACTGGCATCCGGACAGCGCGAAGCGCGCGGCCGTGGCCGCCGCGATCGAGTGCCTGCGTGCCTGTGCGGCGCCGCAGGTGGGCGGATGGGAGAAAGTGAAGGCGGAGTGAGCGACGCAGCGACCCGGAGCGAACCGGGCGCTGCGCCGTGGCGCATCAGGCGCCGTCGCAGGACGCGATGTCGTTCAGCATCAGCGTGCCGACCCGCGCGGGCACGAGCGGCGTGCGCGGCACCGGCGGTGTCCAGCCGAACAGCGCCTGCGCGGCCGCGCCGCACACGCGGCCCTGGCATGCGCCCATCCCGCAGCGCGTCTGCAGCTTCGCGGCCGTCCAGCCCTGCGCAGGCGCGGCCGCGTCTGCGACCGCGTCGAAGCGCACGTCCTCGCAACGGCACAGCAGCGTGTCGGGGCGCGCGAGCTTGCGAATCGGCTCGCGTATCGCGAAGCGCTCGCGCACCGCATCCGCGAACGCCTGCCAGTGCGCGCGCCGCGCAATCCGCTCGGCCAGCGGCGCCGTCTGCCCGGTGGCCGCGTAGCCGGCGATTTCGCCTTCGACCATCGCCAGTTCGCTGCCGCCGACACCCGTGCACTCGCCCGCCGCGAAACAGCCGTCGCGGCTCGTGCGCTGATGCGCGTCGACCACCACCGCGCCGTTTTCTATCCGGCAGCCGAGGTGGCTCGGCAGCACGGTGTTCGGCACGAGGCCGAAGCCGCACGCGAGCCTGTCGCAGTCGACCTCGAACTCGCGCTCGCCCTGCCGGATCCGCACGCGTTCGAGCCGCTTGTCGCCGAACGCCTCGACGACGTGGGCATTGGGCCGGTAGGCTGCCGTGACGAGCTTCGCCGCCTGCATGAGTTTCGACGGCCAGCGCCAAAGCCCCGCGCCGAAACCGGCCACGTCGCTCCACGCCGCCTGTTCGAGCACATGCGACACCTGCGCGCCGGCCTGACGGGCCGTCGCCGCGCTCGCGAGCAGCAGCGGGCCGCTGCCGGCGATCACCGTGCGCTGCCCGCGCACGTCGAGGCCGTACTTGATCAGGGCCTGCAGGCCGCCCGCGCCGGTCACGCCCGGCAGCGTCCAGCCCGGGAACGGCAGCAGCAGCTCGCGCGCACCGCAACACACGATCAGCGTGTGGAATTCGAGCAGGAAGCCGCGCTCGTCGTCCTCGAGCAGCAGCGTGCCCGGCTGCGTTTCGGCCACGATGCGCGTGGCCGCGAGATGCGTGACGTTCGGCTGACGCAGCACGGCCAGGCGTTCCGCCGCGGCCGGCACGGGCGTCGCGGCCGCCGCCTGGCGCCAGATCTGCCCGCCCGCGCGCGGATTGTCGTCGACGATCGCGACCGTCGCGCCGCTTCGTGCGGCGGCCCGCGCCGCCGACAGCCCGGCCGGGCCCGCGCCGACGATCGCGACGTCGACGCTCAGTCGTTCCTGTTTCGCCGTGCTCATCGCGTGCGCTCCACCCGCATCCCGTCGCGGCACAGCGTCTGGCAAGCCAGGCGGCGGCGGCCGTCGATCGTCATCCTGCACTCCTGGCAGATGCCCATACCGCAAAACGGCGCGCGCGCCGCACCCGTGCACGACACGCGCGTCGTGTCGTCGCCGCTCGCCGCGACGGCGGCCGCGACGGTCGCACCGTCGGCCACCGTCAGCGCGCGGCCGTCCAGATGAATGATCATGTGAGCCTCCGGCGGGCCGCCCCCGCGGGGGGCGCCTTGCATGGGACCGGGGTAAGCGCTGAAGCGCCAACTCCGGTCGACGGCGAACGAAGTGTGCGTGGGGGTCGTTTCATGTCAGCGCTCCAGCTACGGGGGACGTCGTCAGGAAACGTCCCGGCAAATACGGTTCGATGTCGATGGGCGGCCGCTCGCCGGTCATCAATGCGGCGACGAGCCGCGCACTGCCCGGCGCGGTCGTCACGCCCAGCCCTTCGTGCCCGACCGCGAGCCATACGCCCGGCCGCGCCGGATGTTCGCCGAGCAGCGGCAGACCGTCGGGGCTCGCGGAACGGAAACCCGTCCACGCGCGAATCCCGTTCAGGTCGGCCAGGTCGGGCAAATAGCCGACAGCGCGGCGCAGCATGCGCGCGAGGACCGGCGGCTCGATGCGCGCGTCCTCGGTATCGAACTGGCGCGACGAGCCGATCAGCAGCTGGCCGGTCGGCCGCGGCTGCACGTTGAACGCGACCGACGTGCCGTCGCTCGCGTGCGCGCTCGCCGCATAGCCGAGTTCGACGAGCTGGTGCGACACCCGGCCCGGGTAACGATCGGTGATCAGCAGATGCCCCTTCTTCGGGCGCAGCGGCAGCTCGGGCAACAGCGTGCGCGCGGCGACGCCGTTCGCAACGACCACGCGTTCCGCGCGCAGCGTGTCGCCGCTCGCGAGCGTCACGCTCGGACCATCGACCGCCACCGCGCGCTCGCGCCGCAACGTGATGCCCGGCGCGCGCTGCAGCAGCCAGCTCGCGGCGACGGGCGCATAGAGAATCGCGTCGCCGGGGATCTTCAGCGCGCCGCCGAGGCCCGCGCGCAGCATCGGCTCGAGTTGCGCGAGCGTCGCCGCGTCGATCAGTTCGCCCGCGACGCCATGTGCGGCGAGCGTCGCCTGCTTGGTGCGCGCGAGGTCCATCTCGCTGGAATCGGCCGCGAGCCACAGCGTGCCGCAGTTGCGGTACGCGCAGCCTTCCGGCATCTCGCCGGCGAGCGCGCGCCACAGCTCGATCGAGTAATGGCTCAGCGCGAGCTCCGCCGCGTTGTCGTCCATCGCGACGAGGTGCCCCATGCCGGCGCCGGTTGCGCCGCCGCTCGCGTCATCGACGACGAGCACGCGCAGCCCGCGCTGCGCGAGTTCGTGCGCACACGCCGCGCCGACGATGCCGGCGCCGATCACGACGACGTCGGTCCTGATTTCACTCACGACACGATGCCCCAGCCGAACGGATCGTCTTCCTCGATCAGCAGCGTCGCTTCCGCGCTCAGGTGCGCGCTGCCGCGGATCGTCGGCACGATGCCGCCGTCGGCCTGCGCATAGCTCGCCTGGAACACGCTGCCGATCACGCTCGCCTGCCGCCACACGACGCCCGGCTCGAGCTTGCCGTCGGCCGCGAGGCACGCGAGCTTCGCGCTCGTGCCGGTGCCGCACGGCGAGCGGTCGTACGCGTGGCCCGGGCACAGCACGAAGCTGCGGCTGTCGTGCTCGGGGTCGTCAGCGAACAGTTCGATATGGTCGATCTCGCCGCCATTCGCGCCGGTGATGCCCGCGCGCTCGAGCCCCGCGCGCACCGCGGACGAATAGGCGGTCAGCGCCGCAACGTTGTCGCCGGCCACGCGCTGGCCGTGATCGCTGATCAGGAAGAACCAGTTGCCGCCCCACGCGATGTCGCCCTTCACGGGGCCGTAGCCCGGCACGTCGACATCGACGGCCTTCGCGTGGCGATACGCGAGCACGTTGCGCACGCTGACCGACAGGTCGTCGTGCAGCGTCGCCTCGACGGTGCCGACCGGCGTTTCGATCCGGTGCACGCCCGGCTCGATGCGGCCCATGTGATGCAGCGTGCGCACGACGCCGATCGTGCCGTGCCCGCACATCCCGAGATAGCCGCTGTTGTTGAAGAAGATCACGCCGGCCGCCGCCTCCGGCGACACGGGATCGCACAGCAGCGCGCCGACCAGCACGTCGCTGCCGCGCGGCTCGAGAATGCACGCGGTGCGATAGCGATCGTGCTCGCGCGCGAGCACGTCGCGGCGCTCGGCCATCGTGCCGTTGCCGAGCGAGGGGAAACCGGACACGACGAGCCGCGTGGGTTCGCCGCCCGTGTGCGAATCGATGATCTGGATGCGCTTCATCATGAGCCGTCCGATGTGGGGAAAAGAGCATAGCTTCCTCCGTCGCGCGTCCGTCCGCTTGTGGCTTTTCGATAAGGACGGCGACGAAATCGGCACAGTGCGAAGCGCCCTTCGCGGCCCTTCCGGCCACTGTGCCGATTTCGTCATTTTGCTCCGCGATCCGGCTCAAGCGTGATGGGTGTTTGCACGGCGATACTGGTTGCACGTCGACACGCCTGTCGTCGACCGATACGAAGCAGGAGATTGCAGTGAGCCGAAACGCCATCCAGCGGACCGGAGTTTTCCCCGCCCTCAGCAACCGGTTCGCACCGGGCGCTTCCACCCCTTTCGACGCCGCGCACCGCGCCGGACGGAACCGGGCGAACCGCTGACCGATTTCCCCCCCGGCGGTGCAACGGCATCCCCCGTCGCATCGCCGCTTCCGGTCCGGCATGGCTCGCGCGGGCCGTTCGCTGCGGCGCCAACCCGCGCCGCGCATGAACGGCCCCCGGCCCGCGCCGGTCGCTCGAACCGGTCGCACGCCGGCCGGCAGGTGTTGCGCCGCTGCTCCGTCGGAGCGCGGCGCAAGCCACACCTGCACCGATATTTCCCAGGAGACAAACCCATGCCAGGCCAAGGCAACACCCACCCGTCCGTCCCGCTTTCCCGTTCCGTGCCCGCCGACGGCGGTCACGGCAAATTCAAGAAGCAGTTGTCGCTGACCGACCTGACGTTCATCGGCCTCGGCGCGATCTTCGGTTCGGGGTGGCTGTTCGCCGCGAGTCACGTGTCGACGATCGCCGGCCCGGCCGGCATCTTCTCGTGGCTGCTCGGCGGCTTCGCGGTGCTCCTGCTCGGCATCGTCTACTGCGAGCTCGGCGCCGCGCTGCCGCGCGCGGGCGGCGTGGTCCGCTACCCGGTGTTCTCGCACGGCCCGCTGCTCGGCTACCTGATGGGCTTCATCACGCTGATCGCGTTCTCGAGCCTGATCGCGATCGAAGTGGTCGCCGCGCGCCAATATGCGGCCGCGTGGTTTCCCGGTCTCACCAAGGCCGGCTCGAGCGACCCGACCACGCTCGGCTGGCTCGTGCAGGCCGCGCTGCTGTGCTTGTTCTTTTACCTGAACTATTCGAGCGTGAAGACGTTCGCGAAGGCGAACAACATCATCAGCATCTTCAAGTTCATCGTGCCGCTGTCGGTGATCGCGGTGCTGTTCACGTTCTTCAAGCCCGCCAACCTGACCATGCACGGCTTCGCGCCGTTCGGCATGCCGGGCATCGAGATGGCCGTGTCGGCCGGCGGCATCATCTTCGCGTACCTCGGCCTCACGCCGATCGTGTCGGTCGCGAGCGAAGTGCGCAATCCGCAGCGCACGATCCCGATCGCGCTGATCCTGTCGATCCTGCTGTCCACGCTGATCTACGTGCTGCTGCAGCTCGCCTTCATCGGCAGCATCCCGACCGACATGCTCGCCGCCGGCTGGCACGACGTGAGCAAGGCCTTCTCGCTGCCGTACCGCGACATCGCGCTCGCACTCGGCGTGGGCTGGCTCGCGGTAATGGTGGTGGCCGACGCGATGATCTCGCCGAGCGGCTGCGGCAACATCTACATGAACGCGACGCCGCGCGTCGTCTACGGCTGGGCGAAGACGGGCACGTTCTTCAAGGTGTTCACGCGTGTCGACGAAGCGTCGGGCATCCCGCGCGCGGGCCTGTGGCTCACGTTCGGCCTCGCGATCTTCTGGACCATGCCGTTCCCGTCGTGGGAAGCGCTGATCAACATCGTGTCGGCCGCGCTCGTGCTGAGCTACGCGGTCGCGCCCGTGTCGGTCGCCGCGCTGCGCCGCACCGCGCCCGGCCTGCCGCGGCCGTTCCGCGCGGTGGCGTTCGGCATCACCGGCCCCGCGTCGTTCGTGATCGCCGCGCTGATCGTCTACTGGTCGGGCTGGAGCACGGTGTCCTGGCTGCTCGGCCTGCAGATCGTGATGTTCGTGATCTATCTCGCGTGCCGCCGCTGGGTGCCGACCGCGCACCTGAGCATCGCCGAACAGGTGCGCTCGTCCGCGTGGCTGATCGCGTTCTACGCGGCCATGATCGTGCTGTCGTACTTCGGCGGTTTCGGCGGCACGGGCCAGCTCGCGCATCCGTACGACACGGTCGTCGTCGCGGCCGTCGCGCTCGTGATCTTCTACTGGGGCGCCAACACCGGCATCCGTTCCGACAAGCTGCAGCTCGAAGACGACGAAGACTGACGCACCCGCTTTCCCCTTTCCACTCCGGCCGGGCGCATCACGTCCGGCCCCGCATTTTCCGAGGAAGAACCATGCAACTCACAGGTCAGCTCCTGATCGGCCAGTCGGCCGTCGCCGGACAGAACGGCACCCTTCACGCGATCGCCGCCGCGACCGGCGAACCGCTCGAGCCCGCGTTCGGCGGCGCGAGCCTGCACGACCTGGAGACGGCCTGCGCGCTCGCCGACGAAGCCTTCGACACGTATCGCGAAACGGGCCCCGAGCAACGCGCCGCGTTTCTCGACGCGATCGGCCGCAACATCATGGCGCTCGGCGACGACCTGATCGAGCGCTGCGTCACCGAAACGGGGCTGCCGCGCGCACGCATCGAAGGCGAACGCGGCCGCACGGTCGGCCAGCTCGCGCTGTTCGCGTCGCTCGTGCGCGACGGCGGCTACGTCGATGCGCGCATCGACCCGGCCCGTCCGGACCGCAAGCCGCTGCCGCGCGTCGACCTGCGCCTGCGCAACGTCGCGATCGGGCCGGTCGCCGTGTTCGGCGCGTCGAACTTCCCGCTCGCGTTCTCGGTCGCGGGCGGCGATACGGCATCGGCACTCGCGGCCGGCTGCCCGGTGATCGTCAAGGCGCACTCCGCGCACCCGGGCACGTCCGAGCTCGTCGGCCGTGCGATCCAGCAGGCCGTGCGCGAATGCGGGCTGCCGGCCGGCGTGTTCTCGCTGCTGTTCGACGCGTCGCGTGAAATCGGCCAGGCGCTCGTCGCCGATCCGCGCATCAAGGCCGTCGGCTTCACCGGCTCGCGCCGCGGCGGCGTCGCGCTGATGAACATCGCGGCCGCGCGCCACGAGCCGATTCCGGTCTATGCGGAAATGAGCTCGATCAATCCGGTGCTGCTGTTCCCGGCCGCGCTCGACGCGCGCCACGACACGATCGCGCCGCAATTCGTCGCGTCGCTCGCGCTCGGCGCCGGCCAGTTCTGCACGAACCCGGGGCTCGTGCTCGCGGTCGACGGCCCCGCGCTGCGCGCGTTCGAAGCCGCGGCGGCCACCGCCGTGCAGGCAACCGCCGCGCAGACGATGCTGACGCCGCACATCCACGCGAGCTATGCACAAGGCGTGGCCACCCTGCGCGCGCACGACGCGGTCGAGTTGCTCGCGGAAGGCGTGGAAGGCGGCCGCTACCAGGCGCGCGCGGCGCTGTTCGCGACGTCGGCGGACGCGTTCATCGCCCACCCCGAACTGCGCGACGAAGTGTTCGGCCCCGCGTCGCTGATCGTGCGCTGCCCGGATGCCGACACGCTGCACCGCGTGCTGAAGTCGCTCGAAGGCCAGCTGACGATCGCCGCGCATCTCGCCGACGGCGACGCCGCGCTGTTCGCCGCGCTGCGCCCGACGCTCGAGCGCAAGGCCGGCCGCATTCTCGTCAACGGCTTCGGCACGGGCGTCGAGGTCGGTCATGCGATGGTGCACGGCGGCCCGTTCCCGGCCACGTCCGACACGCGCACCACGTCGGTCGGCGCACGCGCGATCGAGCGCTTCCTGCGCCCCGTGTCGTACCAGGACGTGCCGGACGCGCTGCTGCCCGACGCCATCCGCAACGGCAACCCGCTGAACGTGCCGCAACGCATCGACGGCGTGCCCGCGCCGCGGGAAGCGCGCGATGTCTGAGCCGCTCGCCGAAGTCGTCCTGTCGCTCGACGAGGTGCACGCACTCGCGCTGCGGGTGCTGACGCACCACGGGATGTCCGCTGCGCACGCGCAGGCGATCGCCAGCGTGATCACGCAGGGCCAGCGCGACGAGTGCCACTCGCACGGCGTGTACCGGCTGCTCGTGTGCGTGCGCTCGCTGAAGAAAGGCAAGGTCGATCCGCAGGCCGTGCCGACGCTGCGCCGGCTGTCGTCGTCGATCGTCTCGGTCGACGCGCATCGCGGCTTCTCGCTGCTGAGCTTCGAGACCGGCCTGCCGGTGCTCGTCGAGATGGCGAAGCAGCACGGGATCGCCGCGATGACGATCAACCGCTGCTACCACTTCTCGGCGCTGTGGCCCGAGGTCGAGGCGATCGCCGCCGAGGGGCTGGCCGGCATCGCGATGAACCCGAGCCACAGCTGGGTCGCGCCGGAAGGCGGCCGCGAACCGGTGTTCGGCACGAACCCGATCGCATTCGCGTGGCCGCGCCCGGACGGCGTGCCGTTCGTGTTCGACTTCGCGACCAGCGCGATCGCGCGCGGCGACATCGAGCTGCATGCGAAACAGGGCAAGGCGATCCCGCCGCACTGGGCGATCGACGCCGACGGTCAGCCGACCACCGACCCGAAGGCCGCGCTGCAGGGCGCGATGCGTACCTTCGGCGGCCACAAGGGCTCGGCGCTCGCGGCGATGGTCGAACTGCTCGGCGGCGCGCTGATCGGCGACATGACGAGCCAGGAGTCGATGGATTTCGACGAAGGCGTCGGCGCGACGCCGTGCCACGGCGAACTCGTGATCGCGTTCGACCCGAAGGTGTTCCTCGGCGACGAGCTCGACGCGGGCCTCGCGCGCGGCGAGCGGATGTTCGCGTCGATCACCGGGCAAGGCGCGCGGCTGCCGTCGCAACGGCGCTTCGATGCCCGCGCGCGCAGCATCGCGCACGGCGTGCGGATTCCGCAGGCGCTGTACGACGAAATCCTGACGCTGCTCGACTGACGCGCGATCGGCGGGTACGGCGCACGGCTTTATCGTCGACAGAACGGGCGATGACGCCGCCGCCCGGCTCCGCCGGCGATGGCCGGCGTCCGCCTTCGTGCCTGGTGCGCCCGGTTCGCCTTCACGCTCGGCGCACCGAGGCGCTGTCCGGCGCACCACGCCACCCGTGCCCTCGCCCGCGTCCGCGGGCGCCGCACGCCCGGCGGCTGTGGGATAATCGCCGAGTTTGCCCAGGGCGCAGCTCAAGAGGTTGTTCGCACGGGCGCGCGAGAGGCCTTTATTCCCGTGCCTCCACCCTTTTCCGCGATATTTCTTCAGCCATACCATGCCCACATACCGTTCCAAAACTTCCACCGCCGGCCGCAACATGGCAGGTGCGCGCTCGCTGTGGCGCGCCACCGGCATGAAAGACGACGATTTCTCGAAGCCGATCATCGCGGTCGTCAACTCGTTCACGCAGTTCGTGCCCGGGCACGTGCACCTGAAGGATCTCGGCCAGCTCGTCGCGCGCGAGATCGAGGCCGCCGGCGGCGTCGCGAAGGAATTCAACACGATCGCGGTCGACGACGGCATCGCGATGGGCCATGACGGCATGCTCTACTCGCTGCCGAGCCGCGACATCATCGCCGACTCGGTCGAATACATGGTGAACGCGCACTGCGCGGACGCGATGGTCTGCATCTCGAACTGCGACAAGATCACGCCGGGGATGCTGATGGCCGCGATGCGCCTGAACATCCCGGTGATCTTCGTGTCGGGCGGCCCGATGGAAGCCGGCAAGACGCGCCTCGCGAACCCGGTCACCAAGGCCATCGAACTGAAGAAGCTCGACCTCGTCGACGCGATGGTGATCGCGGCCGACCAGTCGTATTCGGATGCCGACGTCGCCGAAGTCGAACGCTCGGCGTGCCCGACCTGCGGTTCGTGCTCGGGCATGTTCACCGCGAACTCGATGAACTGCCTGACCGAAGCGCTCGGCCTGTCGCTGCCCGGCAACGGCACGGTCGTCGCGACGCACGCCGATCGCGAGCAGCTGTTCAAGCGCGCCGGCCGCCGCATCGTCGAGCTGACCCGCCAGCACTACGAGCAGGACGACCTGCGCGTGCTGCCGCGCTCGGTCGGCTTCAAGGCGTTCGAGAACGCGATGACGCTCGACATTGCGATGGGCGGTTCGACCAACACGATCCTGCACCTGCTGGCGATCGCGCAGGAAGCCGGCATCGACTTCACGATGAAGGACATCGATCGCCTGTCGCGCAGCGTGCCGCAGCTGTGCAAGGTCGCGCCGAACACGAACAAGTACCACATCGAGGACGTGCACCGCGCCGGCGGCATCATGGCGATCCTCGGCGAGCTCGACCGCGCCGGCAAGCTGCACACCGACGTGCCGACCGTGCACGCGCCGTCGCTGAAGGACGCGCTCGACCAGTGGGACATCGTCCGTACCGAAGACGAAGCGGTCCGCACGTTCTACCTGGCCGGCCCGGCCGGGATCCCGACGCAGGTCGCGTTCAGCCAGGACACGCGCTGGCCGAGCCTCGACCTCGACCGCGCCGAAGGCTGCATCCGCTCGTACGAGCATGCGTTCTCGAAGGAAGGCGGCCTCGCCGTGCTGACCGGCAACATCGCGCTCGACGGCTGCGTGGTGAAGACGGCCGGCGTCGATGAAAGCATCCTCGTGTTCGAGGGCTCGGCCCACGTGACCGAGTCGCAGGACGAAGCGGTCGAGAACATCCTGAACGACAAGGTCAAGGCCGGCGACGTCGTGATCGTCCGCTACGAAGGCCCGAAGGGCGGCCCCGGCATGCAGGAAATGCTGTACCCGACGAGCTACATCAAGTCGAAGGGCCTCGGCAAGGCATGCGCGCTGCTGACCGACGGCCGCTTCTCGGGCGGCACGTCGGGCCTGTCGATCGGTCACTGCTCGCCGGAAGCGGCGGCGGGCGGCGCGATCGGCCTCGTGCGCGACGGCGACAAGATCCGCATCGACATCCCGAACCGCACGATCGACGTGCTCGTTTCGGACGAGGAACTCGCACGGCGCCGCGAGGAGCAGAACGCGAAGGGCTGGAAACCGGCGCAACCGCGCCCGCGCAAGGTGTCCGCGGCGCTGAAGGCCTATGCGAAGCTGGTGATGTCGGCCGACAAGGGCGCCGTGCGCGACCTGTCGCTGCTCGACGACTGACGCGCGCGGCGGGCCGTACGACGGGCCCGACCGCGTCGATCGGGAGCCGCTCTCCGGAGCGGCATCGGACTGCTGACGAACCCCACGTTTTTCGGAGCGTGGGGTTTCGTTTTTTCAGGAACAGGCTTGCAGGGGCGCGATGAGCGAGCCGACCGATCCGTTTTTCGTCCGGCGCAGGCCAAGGGCCGCGACCCCGCTGCCGTCGGCCGGTCAACGGCGAAACTCGTCGCTGCTGCCTCCACCCCCGCCACCGCCGTGGTTCCCGCCGCCGTTTCCGCCGCCCTGCGGCCGTGCGCCGCCGTAACCTCCACCACCCTGATGCGTCGGCGGCACCATCATCCGGGCCGCGCCACCGCTCGGTGCGGGCGGTGACGATTGCGGCGGGGGCGCCGACTGACGGGCAGCCGCGCCAGGCATCGGCGCGGGCGCGGGTGCGGCCTGCGGCGCCGGCGCGCGGTTCGGGCCGTTCCAGCCGCCGCGCGTGGCCGACGGCCGTGCATCATGCCGCTCGGACGGCTCGCCGCCCGGCGCGCGCTGAACCGGCCCGCCCGGCTGCGGGCGCCCGTAGGCCGGCGGCATCCCGCCGGGGCCGATGCGCGGCTCGGCACGATGCTCCCAGCGCTCGCGATCGTGAAACCACGGCCGGTGGCGGTAATAGCGGTCCCAGTACGCGCCGATCGCGAACCCGGTCACCGGCACGCCGATGATCGCGCCGTATTCGAGCAACGGCACGTAATTGCCCTGGTACGGATAGTCGAGCTGCTCCGCGTCGATCCAGCCGCGCACGCCCGGCAGCGCGACGTCGCACCACGAGTAGTCGCTGAGGCAGCCGAACACGTCCAGCGCGGTGCCGGGCGGAATCTGCGCGACGACCGGATAATCGGGCGCCGGCCCCGCATAGATTTCGGCCCCGGAATTCGTATAGGCGCTGCTTTGCGCGTCGGCGAGGCCCGGTATCGCGGCGACACCGAACAGGACGACGCACAGACTTCGGATGATCGTGTTGCTCATGTTGCTCTCCCGCGCGGTGCCGCCACGCGTCGGTCAGTGTCGATGGCCCCCGCCCCAATGCCCGCCTCCCCAGTGGCCGCCGCCCCAGGGACGGCGCCAGTACCCGCCGCGGTAGCCGCCGCCCCAATGCCCCCAGAAGCCGAGGCCGATCGTGACGGGCGGCCCGTACCAGCCCGGGTAATACGCGGGATAGTAAGCCGGGTAAGGCACATAGACCGGCGCGGCATATACCGGAGCCGGCGCGTCGGCGTAATCGTCCGCCGGCGGCGGCACGGCCGGCACCGCGGGTGTCGACGGGACGACCGGCCCGGCATTTGCCGGCGCTGCCGGGAGTTCGCGCTGCGACACCGTGGCAGGCACGGGTGCGTAATACGGCGCGTAGCCGTACGGGCTCGTGTAATAACAACCGCTCAGCGCGAGCATGGCCAGCGCCATGACGGCAGGCCTCGCGGCGGAAATCGGGTTCATTTCATGCTCCGAAGGAATCCGCGCGTCGCTGCGTGGCGCGCGCCTGACTCTAGCTTACGTCCCCCGCATATTTCTGCGGGTTTGATCCGTTACTTTTTGTTTCCACGGGTCGAATCCAGGTCGCAACCGGGCGGGCATGCCGCATGCTCGCGCGTCAGCCGCGCCGACGTTGAAGTTGACGCAAATGCCCTCAACTTGAACATCGAGTCAGGCTGGCCGGCGCGGACGGGCGTTCGCGGCCTCCGGGAGCCTGAAACCCGCGGACTTCGGCCCGCCCAGACAGGAACGCGGCTCACGCCGCCATCGACATGACTACGCCACGCCCCACGCTTCGGGCGGACACGCCCCTCGAACCGATCATCCAGCTGCTGGCGCTTGCCGGCGAACAGGGTTATCTGACGCACGCCGACCTCGTCGACGCGCTGCCGCCGGAAAGCGACAGCCCCGACGCGCTGGACGTCGTGCGCGCCGCGCTCGCGGACATCGGCATCGCCGTGCTCGACGAGCCGGCCGCGCCGGTGCCGTTCGCGGGCGCGGCGCCGGTCGACGTCGATCGCGACGCGCTCGACGAGGGCCGTGCGCTGCTCGGCGATCTGGCCCGCGGCACGAGCGCATCGACCGATCCGCTCGCGCTCTACATGCGGCGCATCCATGCGGTGCCCCTGCTCAAGCGCGAGGACGAAATCGTGCTGGCCCGCGAAATCGAAACGGGCCGCCATCAGATCCTGCACGCGCTCGCCGGCTGTCCGGCGGCCGTCGAGGCGCTGCTCGCGCGCCACGGCGCGACGAGCGCAACCGGCGCGGCCGCCAACGAAGGCGATGACATCGGCGACGGCGAAGGCAACGCACCGGTGCCTGCACGCTACGACACGCTGCAGGACGCGGTGACGGCCGTGCGCCGCGCATTGCACGCGCAGGGCTGCCGCTCGGCCGAATACCGCGATGCGCGCAACCGCCTGGCCGCGCTGCTCGGTTCGCTCGCGTGGGTGGCACCGGCCGTCGACGACGCAAGCCGCGTCGTGCGCGCACTGGCCGCCGCGCCGGTCGACGCCGCGACGGACGCCGCCGCGAGCACCGACGCCGCATGCTTCGACATGGTCGCGCGGCGTGCGCTCGGCGCCGCGCTGAGCGACGGCCAGCAGAAGGTGCGCGACGGTACGCGCGCGATGCTCGAGGCGAACCTGCGGCTCGTGCTGTCGATCGCGCGCAAGTACATGAACCGCGGCGTCGACCTGCCCGACCTCGTGCAGGACGGCTGCCTCGGCCTGATGCGCGCGATCGAGAAGTTCGAATACCGGCGCGGCTTCAAGTTCTCGACCTACGCGACCTGGTGGATCCGGCAGGCGGTCGCGCGCGCGGTGGCCGATCGCGCGCGCACGATCCGCGTACCGGTGCACGTCGGCGACCAGTACCAGCGCGTGCATCGGCACGCACTGCGCTTCCGCCAGCGCACCGGCCGGCGCGCGACGCCGGCCGAACTCGCGGCCGAAACCGGGCTCGCCGAGGACAAGCTGCGCGCGGTGCTCGCGCTCCCTGCCGAGCCGGTGTCGCTCGACGCGCCGCTGCCCGACGCGGACGCCGGCCTCGTCGACCTGATCGAGGATCAGGCTTCGGCGAGCCCGTTCGAGCAGCTGGCCGACACGCGGATGCGCGAATGCGTGACGTCGCTGCTGCGCTCGGTCACGCCGGCCGAGGCCGACGTGCTGCGCCGCCGGTTCGGCCTCGGCGGCGCCGAGCCCGACACCTACGACGCGATCGCGCAGGACGCGGGCATGTCGCGCGAACGCGTGCGGCAGATCGAGAAGCGCGCGCTCGCCGCGCTGCGCACGGCCGCGGAGGCAGAAGGCGCGCAGACGTTCCTCGAAGCGTGACGCATCGCACGTTCGTGCCGCGACCCGGCACGAACGTGCGCGGCCCGCTTCCGCCTGTGCAACGTTTGCTATTGACGCACATCAAGTTTTGTTCGTCGCCCGCCCCGACAATATGTTGAAATAAAAGGTAGACCGGCGCGTGACCCGCCGCGTCCATTCCGTTTGCACATCCCCGGGCTCCGCACATGCAAACGACCATCGGCCAGACACACGAGGAAAACCGGCAAATCGCGGCCTGCCTGCGCGAAGCCGCGCAGTTGCTTGCCGAACAGGGGGCGAATCCTTATCGGGTTGCCGCCTACCGCGCGTCGGCCGACACGATCGCCTCGCTCGAAGACGGCATCCGCACCCGGTTCGACGCGGGCGGCGTCGATTCGCTCGGTGCACTGCCGGAGATCGGCACGGGCGTCGCCCAGGCGATCGCCGAATTGCTGGTGACCGGACGCTGGCGCCTGCTCGACCGGCTGCGCGGCGACGCGGAGCGCGCGTCCGCATTCGAAGCCGTGCCGGGCATCGGCCACGCGCTCGCGCTGCGGATTCACGACCAGTTGCACATCGATACGCTCGAGGATCTCGAACGCGCGGCCCGCAGCGGCCAGCTCGAAGCGATCGCGGGCGTCGGCCCGCGTCGCGCGGCCGGCATCCGCGCGGCGCTCGACGACGTGCTGACCCGGCGCCGGCGCTGGCAAGGCCACACGCGCAACGCCGATCTCGGCACGGAGCCGCCGGTCGAGCTGCTGCTGTATATCGACCGCCTGTACCGCAACAAGGCCGCCGCCGGCATCCTGCCCACGCTCGTGTCGCGTCGGCTGAACGCGGACCTGAGCGTTCAGCCGCCCGTGATGCACATGACGAAAGGCGGCTGGCATTTCACCGCGCTGTGCCCGTATCCCGTTCGCCCGCAGGAGTCCACCCGCACCGCCGACTGGGTCGCGCTCTACTTCTACGATGCGCTGCAATGCGAGTACCAGAGGACGGTCGTCACCGAAACGCTCGGCTCGCTCGTCGGCAAGCGCATCGTGCGCGGACGCGAGATGGAGTGTCGTGTGTATTACGCGGGATGATCCGCTCGGGAGCGCCGGCCGCCGCGGTACGGCCGCCCCGCCGCCCGCCCGCGCGCGCCGTTCCGGCAAACCGGACCGCTTGACCGCTTACGTGCCGTCCGTCTTCGTGCGGCGCACCGGATGACGATGCGCGGCGATGCGCAGCAGCTTGCGGAACGACGGACACTCGAGATGACTCGGCGCCGGGCACACGGCCGCATGGCGCAACGCATCGCGCACCGCGCCGAGACGGCGGATCGTACGGTCGAGCTCGTCGGCCTTGTCGTCGAGTTTCGCGCGGTCGAGCGCGAGCCGGCCGTCCGCGCCGAACATCGCGACGATGTCGTCCAGCGAAAAGCCGGCCTCGCGGCCGAGCGCGATCAGCGCCAGGCGCTCGAGCACCGATTCGTCATACTGGCGCCGCAGCCCGTGACGGCCGGTCGGCACGATCAATCCCTTTTCCTCGTAGTAGCGCAGCGTCGACGCGGGCAATCCCGAGCGGCGCGCGACATCGGCGATGTCCAGACGGCTCATGCTTGATCTCAAGTGAACTTGAGGTTGCAAGATAGCGGCCCGACTCCTCCGACACAAGCCCGGACCGCCCCGCCGTTGCCGCAGCCGCCCCGCCGTTGCCGGCCGATTCAGCGGCGCCGCGCCCGCGCCCGCGTCATTCGCCGCCGCTGTCGATCAGGTTGTGACGCACGCGCCCGAGCAGGCGCACGAGCGTGTCGCGCTCGTCGCGCGTGAAGCCGCGCAGCCCGTCGTCGGTGACGGTGTCGCCCACTTCCAGCATCTGCGGAAAGATCTCGCGCGACTTGTCGGTCAGCCGGATCACGAACGCGCGGCGATCGTCGTCGTTCGCGATGCGTTCGATCCACCCGCAGCCTTCCATCCGGTCGAGCAGCCGCGTCAGCGAGATCGGCGTGATCTCGAGCCACTCCGCGAGCCGCGCCTGATTCATCTCGCCCTTCCACGTCAGGTACGCGAGCACGCGGCTTTGCGCGCGCGTCAGTCCGAGGCGCTTCGCGCGCCGGTCGAACAGGCGTCCTTGCAGGCGGGCCACGTCGGAAATCAGGTAGCCGATCCGGTTCTCGTAAGTCTTGTCCATGCGGCGATTATAGGGGCAGGCCGCGAATGACCCGCGGCTCGGATCAAGCGATGAGCACAAACATAATAAGCATGCTTATAATTCGAGCGATACCGGATCGCCGCCCACGGCGACCGCCTCTCGGAGACACCCGCTTGAATCCCGCCGCAGCCGCCACCGCCTCGCCGCCCGCCCTCAATCGGCCGATGCTGACCCTGTCGATCATGCTCGCGACGCTGATCCAGACGCTCGACAGCACGATCGCGAACGTCGCGCTGCCGCACATGCAGGGCACGCTGTCCGCGTCGCAGGACGAAATCACCTGGGTGCTGACCTCCTACATCGTCGCCGCGGCGATCGCGACGCCGCTGACCGGCTGGCTGTCCGACCGGCTCAGCATGAAACGGCTGCTGACGATCTCGATCGCGGGCTTCACGATCGCGTCCGCGCTGTGCGGGCTGTCCGAGTCGCTCGTGCAGATCGTCGGCGCGCGGCTGCTGCAGGGCGTGTTCGGCGCCGCGCTGGTGCCGCTGTCGCAATCGATCCTGCTCGACATCAACCCGCGCGAGAAACAGGGCCAGGCGATGGCGATCTGGGGGATGGGCGTGATGGTCGGCCCGATCCTCGGCCCGACGCTCGGCGGCTGGCTCACCGACAGCTACAACTGGCGCTGGGTATTCTTCATCAACGTGCCGATCGGCGCGTTCGCACTGGCCGGCGTGCTGACCTTCCTGCCCGCGCGCGCACCGCGCCCGCACGTGAAATTCGACGCGTTCGGCTTCGCGACGCTCGCGCTCGCGATCGGCGCGTTCCAGGCGATGCTCGACCGCGGCGAACAGCTCGACTGGTTCGGTTCATACGAAATCCGCATCGAGGCGCTCGTCGCGGCGCTGAGCTTCGCGTTCTTCCTCGTGCATACGGCGACCGCCGGCCACGCATCGTTCTTCAAGTCGGAATTGCTGCGCGACCCGAACTTCGCGACCGGCACGCTGTTCATCTTCGTCGTCGGCGCGGTGCTGTACGCAACGCGCGCGCTGCTGCCGCCGATGCTGCAGAACCTGATGGGCTATCCGGTCGCGACGACGGGGCTCGTCACCGCGCCGAGCGGCGCGGGCACGATGATCGCGATGCTGTTCGTCGGACGATTGCTGAAATACGTGGACGCGCGGGCGCTGCTGCTCGCCGGGCTGGCGATTTCCGCGCTCGCGCTGTGGCAGATGATGCAGTACACGATCGTGCTGTCCGAGGCGGACATCGTGTGGCCCGGGGTGGTCCAGGGCTTCGGCCTGGGGCTCGTGTTCGTGCCGCTGAGCGCGCTGTCGTTCTCGACGCTGCAGCCCGAACTGCGCGCGGACGGCACGGCCACCTACAGCCTGATGCGCAACATCGGCAGCAGTATCGGCATCTCGATCGTCCAGACGCTGATGACGCGCAACACGCAGGTCGCGCATGCCGACCTCGCGACCCACATCACGCCGTTCGACCCGGCCGTGCAGGCGATCGCCGGCAGCCACGTCGACATCGCGCTGCTCGACCGCACGATCAACCAGCAGGCCGCGATGATCGCCTACCTGAACGACTTCAAGCTGATGTTCGTCGCGACGCTGCTGATGATCCCGCTGTTGCTGCTGATCCGCCCGCCGCAGAAAACGGCGAGCGTCGACGTCGCGCACGCGGCGATGGATTGACGCAGTGCGGCGGGCACCTGCCCGCCGCGGGTCGCGACGTCAGGCCTTCATCGTCCCGGTGCGCACGTAGCGCTCGTGCCACGACAGCGCCTCGGCGAGCAGATGCGGCGTGTGCTTGCCGAAGCTCTCGCGCGACGCGCGCTCGAAGTAGTCCTCGAGCATCGGCCGGTAGTCGGGATGCGCGCAGGTCGCGATGATCTTGCGCGCGCGCTGCTTCGGCGACAGGCCGCGCAGGTCGGCGAGCCCCTGCTCGGTGACGACCACCGCGACGTCGTGCTCCGTATGGTCGACGTGGCTCGCCATCGGCACGATCCGCGAGATCGCGCCGCCCTTCGCGGTACTCGCCGACATGAAGCACGACAGGTAGCCGTTGCGCGCGAAGTCGCCCGAACCGCCGATGCCGTTCTGGATCTTCGTGCCCATCACGTGCGTCGAGTTCACGTTGCCGTAGATGTCGGCCTCGATCATCCCGTTCATCGCGATGCAGCCGAGGCGGCGCACGAGTTCCGGATGGTTGCTGATCTCCTGCGGGCGCAGCAGGATCTTTTCGCGGAACGTCGCGATCTCGTCCGCGAAGCGCTGCACCGCAGCCGGGCTCAGCGACAGCGCCGTGGCCGACGCGAAGCTCAGCGTGCCGTCGTCGAGCAGGTCGAGCATGCCGTCCTGGATCACTTCGGTGTACGCGGTCAGGTTCGAGAAGCCGGCCGAGCTGAGTTCCGCGAGCACCGCGTTCGTGATGTTGCCGACGCCCGACTGCAGCGGCAGCAGGTTTTCAGGCAGGCGGCCGCGCTTCACCTCGTGGCGCAGGAAGTCGATCAGTTGCAGCGCGATCTGCTTCGACGTGGCGTCCGGCGCGGAGAACGCGTTGCTGCGGTCCGGCGCGTCGGTCTCGACGATCGCGACGATCTTCTCGGCCGGGCAGCGCAGGTACGGCTCGCCGATCCGGTCGTCGCTTTTCGTCAGCGGAATCGGCTTGCGGTGCGGCGGCAGCGCGGTGCCGTAATAGACGTCGTGCATCCCGTCGAGGCCGAGCGGCTGGCGCGCGTTCACTTCGAGGATCACGTGCTTCGCCTGCTCGAGCCACGTCTTGTTGTTGCCGATCGACGCGGACGGAATCAGCAGGCCGTCCTCGCGGATACCCGCGACTTCGACGATCGCGACGTCGAGGTCGCCGTACAGCCCGAACCATGCGTATTGCGCGACGTGACTCAGGTGGACGTCCTGGTAGTCGACTTCGCCGTTGTTGATCTTGTCGCGCAGCGTCGGGTCGGACTGGTACGGCAGGCGCATCGAGATGCCGTTGGTGCGGGCGAGCGCGCCGTCGAGTTCGGGCGCGGTCGATGCGCCGGTCAGCACGTTGATCCGGAAGTCCTCGCCGCGCGCGTGGGCCGCGTCGATGTGGGCGGCGAGCGCGGCGGGCACGGCCTTCGGATAGCCGGAACCGGTGAAGCCGCTCATGGCGACGGTCATGCCGGGGCGGATCAGCGCGGCGGCTTCGTCGGCGGTGCGGACGAGCGAACGCAGGGCGGGAGCGAGGATGCGTGAAGAAGACATGGCTGTATATCTGACGCTTTTGGTCTGTCGTTGACGTCGCGGGGGGTGTCTCCTGGGCGACGCGAAGCCCTTGGGGCCGCGAGGGGCGGCCCGGCACCACGGGCACGGTCGGAGTATCGCAGAGGCCATCGCCGCGAAATGTCCGTTGAATGCAAAAGATACTTGCCGAATGCGCCGGGTATCGAACGGCCGTTCTGTGACAGGGAGCCGGCTGCGCATCGAATGCAGTCGAAAGGTGCACGAAAGCGGACCGCCAATTTGCCGCACGCGGATTACAAATTGCTTGACGCCAATCGATCGAGATCTTTCCGGATTGACCGCGCAAACGCGGGGAATCCGCATGCGACGGCCGATCGGCGATCGCCGCGGCCGATTGTCTCCCGACGCGGCTTTTGCGGGCCTGATGCACATCAACGCGACGACGCGCGCGGAGCGCCGCCGCGCCCGCGCGCAAGGCCCGTCCGCCCTTGACAGCCGCGCGATGCGAACCACACTGGAGCAGGTAAGGCCCGCCTGTGCGAACGCCGTTTCGCGCATCCGGTTCGCAACCGGCCGATGTCCGGAATACGCGGTAACACTCTCGTATGTCAGGACATTGATCGAATAAAAAGCAACAAATTACAATTCCGTATATATTTCGCCGATGGACCAAAGAAAAACCGCCACACGTTCCGAACCGCCCCTGCCACGCACCTGGGATGCGCGGCTCGCGCGCTCGCTCGTACGCCCGCTGATCGACACGCCCGTCACCCCGAATCACCTCACTACCCTTCGTCTGCTGATCGGCCTCGCCGGTGCCTGGTGCCTCGCGCAAGGCGGCTTCGGCTGGATCAACGCGGGGGCATTCCTGATCGTGCTGTCGAACTTCGTCGACCACACCGACGGCGAACTCGCGCGCATCAGCGGCAAGTCCAGCAAGATCGGTCACTTTTACGACCTCGCGGCCGACGCGTTCGTGACGGTCGCGCTGTTCGTCAGCATGGGCCTCGGCATCGTCGCCCAGGGCGGCCAGATGGCCGCGTCGCCGGTGCTGCTCGGCGCGGTGGCCGGTGCGGCCGTCGCGCTGATCTTCTTCCTGCGCATGCGGATCGAATCGATCGCCGGCAAGGCCGGCACCAAGCAGGCGTTCGCAGGCGGCTTCGAGACGGAAGACGTCCTCTACCTGCTGCCGATCGTGACGCTCGTCGACGGCGTGCAGCCGTTCCTGCTCGCGGCATCGATCGGCGCCCCGCTGTTCGCCGCGTGGGTCGTGATCGACTGGTGGCGCATCGTCCGCCGCGGCAATCTCCCGCAGAACCCTACCGAAATCCAGGTTTCCAAATGACTCCTAGCACGCGCGACGACTCCGTGCTGAGCCCGGCACGCCCCGCGCCTGCGCGCGCGGCAGCGGCCGATCCCGATCGCACCGTGGCCGACTGCGTCGGCCGTCTCGACCTCGACCGCCTGCGCGGCGACTACACGCGCCAGGGCTCGTTCCTGTACCTCGACGCATTCCTGCCGGCCGACGCGCACGCGAAGCTCGCGGCCGCCGCCCGCGCGATGCAGGCCGGCCTGAACCGCAATTACCTGCCCGGCCACAAGCAGGGCGGCAGCGTGAGCCGGCACACGATCGACGAGCAGGCGCCGTACATCGCGGAGCTGTACCGCTCGAAGGCACTGATCGGCTTCCTCGAGAAGGTCACCGGCGACAAGCTGATGCTGTCGCCGGACGACGATCCGCATGCGTACGCGCTGTACTACTACACGAAGCCGGGCGACCACATCGGCTGGCACTACGACACGTCGTACTACGACGGCCGTCGTTACACGCTGCTGATCGGCGTGATCGACGAGTCGTCGTGCCGGCTCGACTACGAACTGCATACGCGCAATCCCGACGTGCCCGACGAACCGGGTTCCGTGCAGATCGCAGACGGCGGCATCGTGCTGTTCGACGGCGACAAGCTGCGCCATCGCATCACGCCGCTCGGCCAGAACGAGACGCGCGTGTCGCTCACGTTCGAATACGTGACCAACCCCGGCATGCGGCCGTGGAAGCGCTTCATCTCGAACATGAAGGACGCGATCGCGTATTTCGGTTTCCGCCAGGTGTTCAAGCAGTTGGCTACGCGCCGGTCGAGCGGGTCATGACACGCGCCGGCCTGATCCTGCTGTCCCTCGGAACGGCACTGTTCGTCGCCCTGCTCGCGTGGCAGGGCGTCGGCGCGGTCGCGTCGACGTTCCTCGCGGCCGGCTGGGGCCTCGCGCTCGTCGCGGCATTCCACGTCGTCCCGCTCGTGATCGACGCGCTGGCGATCTCGGTGATGTTCCGCCGCGGCCAGCCGGGCGCCGAGCTCGGCAACGCGCTGCGCGCGCGCTGGGTCGGCGAATCGGTGAACAGCCTGCTGCCCGCCGGGCAGATCGGCGGCCCGGTGCTGATGGTGCGCCACCTCGCGCAGCGCGGCACGCGGATGGCCGACGCGGCCGCCGCGGTCACCGTCAGCACGACGATGCAGGCGCTCGCGCAGATGGCGTTCGCGCTGATCGGCATCGCCACGTTCAGCGTGTATGCGACGCACGAGTCGGTCGCTCACCTGCGCACGCCGGCGCTGATCGCCACCGGCGTGCTCGGCGCGCTGGCCGTCGCGTTCTACGCGGCGCAGCGGCGCGGGCTGTTCGGCCGCGGGCTGCGCCTCGCGTCGAAGCTGCTCGGCCCGCGCGACTGGTCGTCGCTCGCGACCCGCGCGGACGCGATCGACGACGCGGTCGGCGCGCTGTACCGCGATCGCGCGAAGGTCGCGAAGACCTTCGCATTGAGCCTCGCCGGCTGGATCGTCGGCACCGCCGAAGTGTGGCTCGCGCTGCACTTCCTCGGGCACCCGGTCAGCTGGCTCGACGCGCTGCTGCTCGAGAGCGTCGGCCAGGCGATTCGCGGTGCGGCATTCGCGATCCCGGGCTCGCTCGGCGCACAGGAAGGCGGTTACCTGCTGCTCGCCCCGCTGGTCGGCCTGCCGCCCGACGCGGCGCTCGCGCTGTCGCTCGCGAAGCGCGCGCGCGAACTCGCGCTCGGCCTGCCCGGCCTGCTCTATCTGCATTTCAGTGAAAGAAACTGGCAGCGGCGCCGTGCGCCGCAGCCCATCGCCGACTGATCGTTCAGATCCGCCGGCTTTTTGGTTGGAGAACCCATGCGAGCCATCATTCTTGCGGCAGGCCTCGGCTTGCGCCTGCAACAACCGCCTGAGGCGCAATTTCCGAAGTGCCTGCTGCGCTTCGACGACGTGTCGCTGCTCGAGCGCCATCTGCGCGTGCTCGACGCCGCCGGCGTCGATGAAATCGTGCTCGGGCTCGGCTTTCAGCACGAGAAGGTCGAGCAGGAACTGAAGCGCCTCGGCCGCACGGCCGAGATCGTGATCAACGAGCGCTACGACCTCGGCAGCGTGCTGACCGTGCATACCGTCGCCGATGCGATGACGCGCGGCGGCGACGTGCTGCTGATGGACGCCGACGTGCTGTACGACGAGAACATCCTGCACGCGCTGGTCGCCGACGCCGACAAGTCGGTCGACCGCCTGCTGATCGATCGCGACTTCGAGGCCGGCGACGAACCCGTCAAGCTGTGCCTGAAGAACGGCGTGCCGGTCGAGCTGCGCAAGCAGCTCGCGGTCGACCTCGACTACGACACGATCGGCGAGTCGGTCGGCTTCTTCCGCTTCACCGAAGGCACCGCGCGCCGCCTCGCGAAAATCGTCGCGGGCTACGTCGACAGCGGCCGCGCGAACATGCCGCACGAGGAAGCCGTGCGCGACCTGCTGCTCGAAGGCGGCCACGCGTTCGACGTCGCCGACGTCACGGGTTCGCCGTGGATCGAGATCGACTTCCCGAACGACGTCGCACGCGCGACGCAAGAGATTCTCCCCCTGATTCAACGCACGACCGCCGGAGCCGCACGATGAACGCACGCGAACCCAACTTCTCCGAATCGCGCAGCGCACGCCTGCGCCGCATGCTCGTCAGCAGCGAACTCGAATTCCTGATGGAAGCGCACAACGGCCTGTCCGCGCGCATCGTCCGCGAAGCGGGCTTCAAGGGGATCTGGGCATCGGGCCTCGCGATCTCCGCGCAGTTCGGCGTGCGCGACAACAACGAGGCAAGCTGGACGCAGGTCGTCGACGTGCTCGAGTTCATGGCCGACGCGAGCGACCTGCCGATCCTGCTCGACGGCGACACCGGCTACGGCAACTTCAACAACGTGCGCCGCCTCGTGAAGAAGCTCGAGCAGCGCGGCATCGCCGGCGTCTGTATCGAGGACAAGCAGTTCCCGAAGACCAACAGCTTCATCGGCGGCGAGCGCCAGCCGCTCGCGGAAATCGACGAGTTCTGCGGCAAGATCAAGGCCGGCAAGGATTCGCAGACCGATCCCGACTTCTCGATCGTCGCGCGTGTCGAAGCGCTGATCGCAGGCTGGGGGATGGACGAGGCGCTGCGTCGCGCGAACGCGTACGCGGAAGCCGGCGCCGACGCAATCCTGATCCACAGCAAGCTGTCGCGCCCGGACGAGATCCTGCAGTTCGCGCGCGAATGGAGCGGCAAGGCGCCGCTCGTGATCGTGCCGACCAAGTACTACAGCACGCCGACCGACGTGTTCCGCCAGGCCGGCATCAGCACCGTGATCTGGGCGAACCACCTGATCCGCGCGTCGGCATCCGCGATGCAGGCGACCGCGCGCGAGATCCACGAGAGCGAAACGCTGATCAACGTCGAGGACCGCGTTGCATCGGTCAACGAGATCTTCCGCCTGCAGGACGCCGACGAGTACTCGGCCGCCGAGCGCATCTACCTGTCGTCGTCGTCGCGCGCGTCGAACGCCGCGATCGTGCTCGCCGCGAGCCGCGGCAAGGGCCTCGAAGCCGTCACCGAAGACAAGCCGAAGGTCATGCTGCCGGTCGCCGGCAAGCCGTTGCTGCGCTGGCTCGTCGACGGCTTCAAGACGCACGGCGTGAACGACATCACCGTGGTCGGCGGCTATCGCGCCGACGCGATCGACACGTCGGGCATCAAGCTCGTGGTCAACGAACGCCATGCGCAGACGGGCGAACTCGCATCGCTCGCATGTGCGGCCGAACGCCTGACCGGCGACACCGTGATCTCGTACGGCGACCTGCTGTTCCGCAGCTACATCGTGCGCGACCTCGCGGAGAGCGAGGCCGAGTTCAGCGTCGTCGTCGATTCGTCGCTCACGGAAACCAACCAGAGCGTGCGCGACTTCGCGTTGTGCTCGGCGGCGGACGACCGCGGCCTGTTCGGCCAGAAGACGTATCTGCAACGTGTGTCGAGCGACGTCGCCGCCGGCACGCCGCACGGCCGCTGGATCGGTCTCCTGAACGTGCGCGGCGCGGGCGTCGATCGCCTGAAGGCGATGCTCGCGACGCTGCAGGCACGCCCCGATTTCGACGCGCTCGACATCCCGTCGCTGCTCAACGAGCTGATCGCCGCCGGCGAGAAGATCGAGGTCCAGTACGTGCACGGCCACTGGCGCGGCGTCAACGATCTGGAAGACTTCCGCCGCGCGGGCGACTTCGCGCACGGCCAGACGCCGCTGTCCGAGCCGGGCGCCGGCAACGGGGGCGCGCAATGATCGAAGCGGCCCAGTTCGTCGAGGCCGCGCGCGAACGCGGCTTCGACTGGTACGCGGGCGTGCCCTGCTCGTACCTGACGCCGTTCATCAACTACGTGCTGCAGGACCCGACGCTGCACTACGTGTCGGCCGCGAACGAAGGCGACGCGGTCGCGCTGATCGCGGGCGCCACGCTCGGCGGCAAGCGCGGGATCGCGATGATGCAGAACTCGGGGCTCGGCAACGCGGTGAGCCCGCTCACGTCGCTGACCTGGACGTTCCGGCTGCCGCAGCTGCTGATCGTCACGTGGCGCGGCCAGCCGGGCGTCGCCGACGAGCCGCAGCACGCGCTGATGGGCCCGATCACGCCGGCGATGCTCGACACGATGGAGATCCCGTGGGAGACGTTCCCGACCGACCCCGCACAGGTCGGCCCGGCGCTCGACCGCGCGATCGCGCACATGGACGCGACGGGCCGCCCGTACGCGCTCGTGATGCAGAAAGGCAGCGTCGCGCCGTATGAGCTGAAGGCGAATCCGGCGGCCGCGCCGCGCGCGCATGTCGCCGCGCAATCGTCGTCGCGTGCGGCGTCGGCCGACGCGTGGCCGACCCGCCACGACGCGCTGCAGCGCGTGATCGCGCACACGCCGGTCGATTCGACCGTCGTGCTCGCGTCGACCGGCTTCTGCGGCCGCGAGCTCTATGCGATCGACGACCGCCCGAACCAGCTGTACATGGTCGGCTCGATGGGCTGCGTGACGCCGCTCGCGCTGGGTCTCGCGCTCGCGCGCCCCGACCTGCGCGTGGTGGCCGTCGACGGCGACGGCGCCGCGCTGATGCGCATGGGCGTGTTCGCGACGCTCGGCACCTACGGCCCGGCCAACCTCACGCACGTGCTGCTCGACAACGGCGCACACGAATCGACGGGCGGCCAGGCGACCGTGTCGCAGCATGTGTCGTTCGCGGGTGTCGCGGCCGCATGCGGCTATGCGTCGGCCGTCGAAGGCGACACGCTCGACGTGCTCGATGCAACGCTCGCCGCGCGGGCCGACGGTGCGCAGTTCGTGCGCGTGGCGATCCGCACGGGCGTGCCCGACGGCCTGCCCCGCCCGACCGTCACGCCGGTCGAGGTCAAGACCCGCCTGATGCGGCATATCGGCGCCGCGCAGGCTGAAGCCCACGCCGAAGGAGCTCATTGATGCTGCTGCTGAATCCCGGCCCGGTCACGCTCACCGAACGCGTGCGCCGCAGCCTGCTGCAACCCGACCTGTGCCATCGCGAAAGCGAATTCTTCGATCTGCAGGATGAAGCGCGTGCGCGCCTCGTCGCCGCGTACGAGCTCGATCCGGCCGAATGGGCCGCCGTGCTGATGACCGGCTCGGGCACCGCCGCCGTCGAGAGCATGATCGCGGCGCTCGTGCCGCAGGACGGCAAGCTGCTCGTGATCGAGAACGGCGTGTACGGCGAGCGCATCACGCAGATCGCGATGCAGTACGGAATCGCGCACGAGGTGCTGAAGCACGAATGGATGCAGGCGCCCGATCTCGCGCAGATCGCCGCGCGTCTCGACGCGGGCGGTTATTCGCACGTCGCGGTGATTCATCACGAAACGACGACCGGCCGGCTGAACGACCTCGGCGCGATCGCCGACGTGTGCCGTGCGCGCGGCGTGAAGATGCTCGTCGACGGCGTCAGCAGCTTCGGCGCCGAAGCGATCGACTTCGCCGGCGGCGTGATCGACGCGGTCGCCGCGACCGCGAACAAGTGCCTGCACGGCGTGCCGGGTGCCGCATTCGTGATCGTGCGCCGCAGCGCGCTCGCGAAGGCCGCGAGCCGCACGTATTACCTTGATCTCGGCCGGCTCGCGAAGCTGCAGGATCAGCGCAATACGCCGTTCACGCCGTCCGTGCACGCGTACTACGCGCTCGTCGAGGCGCTGCGCGAGTTCGACGAAGCCGGTGGATGGCGCGCGCGCCATGCGCACTACAAGGCGCTCGCCGATCAGGCGCAGGCCGGGCTCGCGGCGCGCGGGATGTCGCTCGTGCTGCCGGAAGGCGCGTCGTCGGTCGTGCTGCGTGCGTACCGGCTGCCGCAAGGCGTCACGTACGAGACGCTGCACGACGGGCTGAAGGCACGTGGCTTCGTGATTTACGCGGGGCAAGGCGGGTTGTCGAAGGAACTGTTCCGCATTTCGACGATGGGCGCGATTCAAGCGGCTGATGTCGAGCGGTTGCTGGAGGGTTTTACGGCGCTGACGCAGTAACGCTACTCGCTTCGTCGACGAAAGGCCCGCAAGGGCCTTTTTTGTTGTTTGCGAGGTTCGGGGAAAGACTCGACTGTGCAGGTGACATTTGGCCGGCCGCGGGCACATGCGAGTGGCTGTCGGCGAACCAATGCCGTCATTGCCCCGACGAAAACCGTACGTTGGGCGCAGTTGCGAGCCGGTGCCCGGTCGAGCGTCGGATCGGTTTCATCTTGATATCGATCTGTCCGACCGATCGCTTTGTTCGCCGGCATCGACGCAACATGCCAAAGCAGGCCGGTTCAATCCCGCGTCCCGTCATTCCGCGGGAGGTGACGACACACACTCGGCCTGTATTCGAAGTCATTTGGCTCGCCTCAGCACGACCTCACCCGAGCCTCCCCCGGAGGCTGAGGGCGTGGTCCATCTGAGCTCGTCTCCCGAGAGGACAAACGGCCTGCGTTGCTCGACACCGTTCCAGTTCGGAAACGTGCTTGCTTCTATGTGAAAGGTGATGGTTCTGTCTGCTTCGTTGACGACGTACGTGCCAAAATGTGCGATCGAACCTTGCACCACGGCGCGATATTCCTCTGCACTGCCTTTCATTCGATCGTTGGACACATACTTGGGTAAGTCGCTGCGCGAATTCACCAGCGCGTAGTGACCATGGCCATCAAAAATCACCAGACCGCGCGGATCAGATCCGTACATGGGTGTGCGGCTTCCGTCCGGGCGGACGGTGTCGACCGAGACATACGTCCATGCACCGGCCAGTTGCTGGTCCAATGACTTGTCCGGCTGCTGTTGACTCAACGCAGCGCCCGATTGCACCGCGAGCCCCAGAAGCACCCATCGCGAAGCAGCGGCGACGATGTGGATACGATTCATGGTCCATCCCTCCTCTCGCAAACTGACCCATGACGACAAATATAGAACGCAAGCAAGGAAAGGGAGGCAATCGCCGCTGCCCCGAATGTGCGAAGGCGGCCGTATCAGCCCGTGGTTCGGCACCAATCTCTACGGATGGGTCGGCGTCGAAGGTGAAGCCTGCGGCCCCGGCATCGGCGATGCGCGCAGCGAAGAGGCCCGCATGACGATCGCCGTCGAGAAAGCATCGAGCCACGGCTTCGCCAACCTGTCGATCACGGCGCACATCACGGAGACGCAGCGCAAGAACGGTGATTACTCGGATACGGGCAAGCGCACGGCGCGCACGGTCGTCCACCACGACGGCAAGTCGTACGGCATCGACATGTTCCGGAACTTCTGGTATTCGCCCGCCGCAATGAAGCGCTTCAAGTAAGGCCGGAGCGAATCGCCACCCCACCCGCCTATTCCGCCACCTTCGGCCCGATCGCGTCGGTCGGCGCCGGCATCCGCAGCGCATCGTCGCGCATGCGTCGCGCCTCGCGCGCCGTATAGCGATCCTTCAGCCGCAGGAACGGCTTCTCGACGAGGAAATAACTCGCCATCGCGGCCAGCAGCGCCCATCCGATGCCGAGCGGGAACGCGTGCGGAACCGCCAGATCCGGATTCGCGAACGGCTGCTGCCACAGATACAGGCTGAACGAGATCGTGCCGACGAACACGACCGGCGCGGCCCGCAGCCAGCGCGCGCACCAGAACTCGCTGCGGAAATTCAGCACGACGATCACGATCGCGATCAGCGCGGCCTCGAGCGTCACGCCGTAGGTCGCATTCCAGAAGCCGCCGAGCCGATGTTCGGCAAGCGGCATCCCGAACAGCACGATGAAGACGAGCGCCGTCACGATGCGCGTCTCGCCGCGCCACGAGCCGATCCATGCTTCGAGCCGTTCGCGTTCGAGCGCCGCGTAGCAGCCGATCAGGATCGGATCGACGCCCGTATGCAGCATCATCCCGAGCTGCCCGCGCAGCGCCGGCGCGACGAAATACGTGAGCGCGCGCGCGAGCGGCACGGCCAGGATCAGCGCGGCCAGCCAGCGCGTGCCGCGACGGCGGGCGCCAAACACGAACAGCAACGGCCAGAACCAGTAAAACTGCTCCTCGAGCGCGAGCGACCAGAAATGGCCGAGATACCACGCGCCGTCCGGGTGCAGCACGTTGTCGCCGCTCAGCCCGAACCATGCCGAGTAATTCCACAGATGCAGCGCCGCATACAGCCACTGGCGGCGCCCGACGTCGAGCCAGCCGACGGCGGCGAGCACGCCGATGGTCGCGAGATACACGTAGCACGCCGGCCAGATTCGCAGCGCGCGGCGCACATAGAACGACGTCAGCGCGATCCCGCCGGTGCGCGCGCACTCCGCGCGCAGCACGTTGGTGATCAGGAAGCCGCTGAGGACGAAGAAGATCAGCACGCCGAGCCGGCCGTCGGCGACGAGCCGCAGCGGCGCGAGCCAGCCGGTGTAGCCGCCCGGCAGCACGTGCTCGGCATGGCCGACGACGACCATCGTGACCGCGACGGCGCGCAACCCGGTCAATTGCTTGACGCGATGGTTCATCGGTTCGTTTCCCGTTGGCACGGCGGAGGAACGGAATGAAGGCCGGCGCCCGCGATCGGTGCGCCGATATGCCGCCGGGATTTTGTCTGAAAAATATCGGAACGAAATTGCCGAAAAAAATTCCGCCGAGCATGCCGGCCGCCATGCCGCGCCGTGCGACCGGCATCGCTATCGCACGCAGCGGCCGGAATCAATGGGCATAATGACAAGCCTTGCCCGGCGGCAGCCGGGCCGATGCCGACACAACGAATCTGCGGCGCCGCAATATCCGCGAGACCGGCGCTGCCGTATTCCGATCGCCCACCGGCCCGTGCGTCGTCCGCCGCCCTGCCGACCCTCACCCGGAGCCTGCCTGTGTACCCACCGATCGAACCCTACGCCCACGGCCACCTCGACACCGGCGACGGCCACCGCATCTACTGGGAGCGCTGCGGCAACCCGTCCGGCAAGCCCGCGGTGTTCCTGCACGGCGGTCCGGGCGCGGGCTGCAGCCCCGACCATCGCCGCCTGTTCGATCCCGAGCGCTACGACATCCTGCTGTTCGACCAGCGCGGCTGCGGGCGCTCCACACCGCATGCGAGCCTCGACAACAACACGACCTGGGACCTGGTGGCCGACATCGAGCGGTTGCGCGAGATGGTCGGCGCGCAACAGTGGCTCGTGTTCGGCGGCTCATGGGGCAGCGCGCTCGCCCTCGCCTACGCGCAGACGCATCCGCAACGCGTCAGCGCACTCGTCGTGCGCGGCATCTTCACGATGCGCCGCGCGGAGTTGCTGTGGTACTACCAGGAAGGCGCGTCGTGGCTGTTCCCGGACCTGTGGGAAGAATTCCTCGCACCGATTCCGCAAGCCGAGCGCGATGACCTGATGGCCGCGTACCATCGCCGGCTGACGGGCGACGACGAAGCCGCGAAGCTCGAAGCCGCGCGCGCATGGAGCCTCTGGGAAGGCCGCACGATCACGCTGCTGCCCGACCCGGCGCTGGCCGCGCACTTCGCGGACGGCCACTACGCGCTCGCGTTCGCGCGGATCGAAAACCACTACTTCGTGAATCGCGGGTTCGTCGAGGAAGGCCAGTTGCTGCGCGACGCGCATCGCCTCGCCGGGATTCCGGGCGTGATCGTGCAAGGCCGCTACGATATCGCGACGCCCGCACGCACCGCGTGGGATCTCGCGAAGGCATGGCCCGACGCGAGGTTCGAGATCGTGCCGGATGCCGGACACGCATACAACGAACCGGGCATCCTGAAGGCGCTGCTCGCGGCGACGGACCGGTTCGCGGCGTAAGCGCAAGCAACGCAGCACATACCGCGCAATACCACGCGGCGCGCGGCAGCCGGCCATGCCGGCCGGCGCGCGCCGCCCCGCTCAGAGCGCCGCTTCGACGATCGAGCGGCCGCTGATCGCCCGCTCGACGAGTCGTTCATCGCCAACCTTGCGGATCGCATCGTCGAGCAACCCTTCCGGCTCCTCGGTCGCGACCTTCAGCAGGCCCGACAGGCCACGCGCGTCGAGCACCACGAGTGTTTCCATCGAATCCGCACGGCTCACGAGCACGCGGCGGAACGCCGGGCCAGCGCCGAAGCTCGCGCAAAGCCCGATCGTCTCGTTGCCGAGCGTGTAGTCGAAGTTCTTGATCATGTCCGCCGCCGTTGCAAGGGAATGGCGACGCGCGACGGCGCGGCGCCGTGACGTCGACGCACCCGTGCGTGCCGCCGGCGCCGGATCGGGTCCGATCCGTTCGCCGGCAACACCATGCTAGGCGGGCAGTATTAACGACGACTTAAACGTCCGGCGGCCGGCGCATCAGGCCTTAGAGCGCCTCATCGAGCGGCTCGACCGTCACACCGACCTTCAGCTCCTGATCCGCGCCGCCGCCGCGAATCACGCCGCGCAGCGGCGTCACGTCCGCGTAGTCGCGGCCGATCGACAGCATCACGTAGTCGTCGCCCGGCGCGCGGTCGTTGGTCGGATCGAGCTGCAGCCAGCCGCCGTCTTCGGGCCACGCCGGGTCGTACACGTCGACCCATGCATGCGATGCGTCCGCACCGATCAGCCGCGGCTGCCCGGGCGGCGGCTGCGTCAACAGATACCCGCTCACGTAGCGCGCGGCGAGCCCGAGCGAGCGCAGCGCGCCGATCATCACGTGCGCGAAATCCTGGCAGACGCCCTTGCGCAATCGCAATGCATCGAGCGCCGTCGTCGTGATGTCGGTGCTGTTCGGCGTATACGCGAAGTCGGCGTGAATCCGCCGCATCAGGTCCCATGCGGCCTGCACGAGCGGCCGCTGCGGCTTGAAGCTGGCGGCCGCATACGCAGCCAGTTCCGGATCGCACGCCACGTGCGGCGACGCGAACACGAACTCGCTCGCCGCGTCGTACGGCTGCCCCGCGCGAAACCGCAGGCGGTCGCGCACGACTTCCCATGCGGTTGCGTGCTCGGGGTCGGGATGCGCGATCGCGGGCGGCGGCGCGCCGCGTGCGCCCTGCGACCAGACGGGCGGGCTCACGCGCACCGTGCTGCAGCTGCGCACGAGCAGCGCATCGTGCGGCTGGTTCAGCGCGAACGATGCGCGCGCGTTGCCGAACGCGTCGATCTCGGTGCCGACCGTTTCCGGTCCGGGTTCGATGTCGAGCGCGAACGACAGCACCTGCTGGCGCGGCGTCGCGAGCGGCTGCAGCCGCGCCTGGTGCTGGGCCGATTCGACGCGCGCCGCGTAGCGATATTCGGTGTCGTGCGTGACACGCAGGACACGACCGGCCGACGTGGCCGATGCATTCGAGGCCGCGGGCACGACCGCCGCCGCTGTCTGCTTCGCACTGCCGGGGGCGGCCGCGGGCGGCGTCTTCGCCGCGTGTTTCGGCGTCACCATAGCGTCCTGCCCGCCTCGCGAACGTGGCTGAAATATCGCTCGCCGATCCGGTTCGACAGATCCCACACGGCCTTCACGGTCGTGTCGAGTGCATCGAGCAGCGCGTCGTGCCGACCATCGTCGCCGGTTTCACACAGTTCGTGCAGCGACCACGCGGGCACGTCCGGAATCGTCTCGGCCAGTTCGGACAGCGCATAGCCCTCGCTGCGCTCGACCTTCGTCAGCCGGCCGCGCAACGCCTGCACGACCCAGCCGAGCGAGCGCGGATTGTCGGTGTCGAGCACGACGAGCGACAGCAGCGGCGCGACGTCGAAGCCGCGCTGGAAGCGCGAGCGGAACGTGATCGTGCTGTCGAACAGCTCCAGCACGAGTTCGAAACCGTCCTGCCGGTGCACCGCGCCTTCGTCGAACGCGAACTTCAGCACGCTGCACAGGAAGTCCAGCCGGTCGATCTGCCGCCCGATCGACAACAGCCGCCAGCCGTCGTCGCGCGTCATGTTGTCGGTCTGCGCGCCGGTGATCGCGCCGAGCAGCAGCCCGAGGCGCTCCAGCAACTGCAGCGCCTCGTTGCCGATCTGCTCCTCGGCTTCCGGATGATCGGCGCTGTCGGCGAACAGTTGCGTCGCGTCGTCGATCAGCCGCCACTGATCGCTCGACAGCCGTTCGCGGATCGCCGCAGCCGCGCCGCGCATCCCGAACAGGCAGGACGCGATGCCCGACGTGCGGTCCGCGCCGCGCGTCAGCGACGTCGCGAGCGCGTACTGGAACGCACGCGGCGCATCGACGGCGTTCGGCGCGTCGGGCGCGATCAGGCCGGTGTCGCGGCACAACGTGTCGATCAACTCGAGATGCGCGGGACTGTCGACGTCGTCCTCGCCGCGCAGCCGTTCGAGCGCGGCGCGCGCGAGACGCATCAGGTTGGTCGCGCGCTCGGTATAGCGGCCGAGCCAGAACAGGTTCTCCGCCGCGCGGCTCGCGATCGCGCGCGGACGCTCGACCAGATCGTCGGGGCCGAGACGCGTCTGCAGCAGCGTCGTCGAATCGACGATGCCTTCGGTCATCACCCACGTATCGACCGTGCTGCCGCCGCGCGGCATCGGCGCGTTGAACAGCGTATCGCGCGTGCCGACCCGCGACAGTCCGCCCGGCAGCAGCCGCCAGCGCTGCGCGCCGTCGGCGAGCGCGAACACGCGCAGCAGCAGCGGCTTCGGCACGATGCGCGCGCCGCCGCTGCCGTCGGACGCGTCGTGCCCCGGCCAGGTCGGCGCCTGCGACAACGGCAGGTCGGCCTGCACCGTGTAATGCTCGGGCCGGGCCAGGATCCGCGCACGCCATTCGGCCAGCTGCGCCGGCGTGAGCCGCGCGCCGGTCACCGGGTCGAACGCGCCGCCGGCCTGCACCTCGGGCGGATACGACGGCTTCACGATGCTGCGCGCAAGCTGCGGCAGCGCGTCGCCGCACGCGGCCGCCTCGCCGCACCACCACGAATGCACGGCCGGCAGCGTCAGCGTTTCGCCGAGCAGCGCTTCCGCGAGGCGCGGCATGAAGCCGAGCATGCCCGGCGACTCGAGGAAGCCCGAACCCGGCGCATTCGCGAGCAGCACGTTGCCGGCCCGCACGGCCTGCAGCAGGCCGGGCACGCCGAGCATCGAATCGGGACGCAGTTCGAGCGGATCGAGCCACGCGTCGTCGACGCGCCGCAGGATCCCGTGCACGGGTTCGAGCCCGCGCAGCGTCTTCAGGAAGACGCGGTTGTCGCGCGCGGTCAGGTCACCGCCCTCGACGAGGGTGAGGCCGAGGTAGCGCGCGAGATACGCATGCTCGAAGTAGGTCGCGCTGTGCGGCCCGGGCGTCAGCAGCACGATCCGCGAATTCTTTCTGGCGGGACTGAGCGCCTGCATGCTCTGCAGCAGCGACCGGTACGCGGAAGCGAGCCGCTGCACGCGCAGCCCGCGGAAACCGCGCGGAAAGAGCCGCGACACGATCAGCCGGTTCTCGAGCAGATAGCCGAGGCCGGACGGTCCCTGCGTGTGCTGCGCGACGATCCGCCATTGGCCGTCGGGGCCGCGCGCGAGATCGAACGCGACGACGTGCAGCCACGTGTCGCCCGGCACGCGTGCGCCGCGCATCGCGCGCAGGTAGCCCGGGTGGCCGGTCACGAGCGCGGGCGGCAGCAGCCCGCGCTGCAGGATCGTCTGCGGTCCGTACAAATCGGCCATCGTCGCGTTCAGCAGCCGCACGCGCTGCAGCACGCCGCGCTCGATCGCGACCCAGTCCTCGGGCGTGACGATCAGCGGCAGCAGGTCGAGCGACCACGGGCCGGCCGCGCCGTCGCCTGCGCGTTGTTCGTGGAGCTGGTAGAACAGGCCGTTCTCGCGCATGCGGCGCTGCAGCGCGTCGGCGCGGCGGTCGAGGTCGGCCACGCCGTCGCTGCCGATCGACGTGAAGAAGCTGCGCCATGCGGGGGCGAGCAGCGGCGCGGTGAGGCCGGCGGCACTGCCGCGCAGTTCGTCGTAGCGGCCGGCCGCGGCCGGCGCCGCGAGCGCGGCGGCCAGTTCCGCGGCGTCCGGCTGCGCGCCGGTATCGAAAAGCGTGGGCATCGCGTCGGCGTCGGCGAGATCGTCGGGGTGAATGGGCGGCACGGTCGGTATCGTTCCGTCGTCAGGGGGCAGCGGTGCCCGCGCGCCGCCGCACCGTCGTCCGGGCACGGCAGACGCGGCGGGCGGCCGCAGTCTGCCCGCATCCTAGCACTCCTCCCTGCGCGCCGGGAGGTCGGAGACCGCGCATCGTCGTGCGTCCTTTCATCCGACGATCAGGGCCGTCGCAGGTCGAGCGTGAACGGGAATTCACGGCTCGGCGCGGCGGCCGCCACGTCCATCCGCCCCGGCGTGTGCCCCATCGCGACGAAACGCGCGAGCCGGCGGCTCTCGGCCTCGTACGCGTTGACCGGGAACGTCGCATAGTTGCGCCCGCCCGGGTGCGCGACGTGATACCGGCAGCCGCCCAGCGAGCGCTGCAGCCACGTATCGACGATGTCGAAGGTGAGCGGCGCATGCACGCCGATGGTCGGATGCAGCGCAGACGGCGGCGCCCACGCCTTGTAGCGCACGCCCGCGACGTATTCGCCGACGGTGCCGGTCGGCTGCAACGGCAGCGCGCGGCCGTTGACGGTCACGACGTGACGGTTGTCGTTCAGCCCGGTCACGCGCACTTCGAGCCGTTCGACCGACGAATCGACGTAGCGCACCGTGCCGCCGGGCGCGCCCTCTTCGCCCATCACGTGCCACGGCTCGAGCGCGCCGCGCAGCGACAGCTGCATCCCGTTCACCGCGATCTGGCCGAACAGCGGGAAGCGGAATTCGAAATGCGGCGCGAACCACGCGGAATCGAACGCGAAACCGGCGTCGCGCAGCTCGGCCAGCACGTCGTCGAAATCCATCTTCAGGAACGCGGGCAGCATGAAGCGATCGTGCAGCGCGGTGCCCCAGCGCGTGAGCGGCGTCGTATACGGCGCGGCCCAGAAGCGCGCGACCAGCGCGCGCAGCAGCAGTTGCTGCACGATGCTCATCCGCGCATGCGGCGGCATCTCGAACGCGCGCAGTTCGAGCAGGCCGAGCCGCCCGGTCGACGAATCCGGCGAATACAGCTTGTCGATGCAGAATTCGCTGCGGTGCGTGTTGCCGGTCACGTCGATCAGCAGGTTGCGCAGCACGCGGTCGACGAGCCACGGCGGCATGTCCTGCCCGTACAGCAGCTTGTTGCGCTGGATTTCCGCGAATGCGATGTCGAGCTCGTAGACCTGGTCGTTGCGCGCCTCGTCGACGCGCGGCGCCTGGCTCGTCGGCCCGATGAACAGCCCCGAGAACAGGTACGACAGCGACGGATGGTTGTGCCAGTAGGCGATCAGGCTCGCGAGCAGATCGGGGCGGCGCAGGAACGGGCTGTCGACCGGCGTCGCGCCGCCGAGCACGAAGTGGTTGCCGCCGCCCGTGCCGACGTGCCGGCCGTCGACCATGAACTTCTCGCTGGACAGCCGCGACTGCCACGCGGCGTCGTACAGGAATTCGGTCTGGCCGACGAGTTCGTCGAAGCTCTTCGCCGGATGGATGTTCACCTCGATCACGCCGGGATCGGGCGTGACCTGCAACAGCTTGAGCCGCGCGTCGCGCGGCGGCGGATAGCCTTCGAGCACGAGCTTCACGCCGAGGGCCTGCGCGGTCAGCTCGATCGCCGCGAGCAGGTCGAGATAATCCTCGAGCGCGGCGAGCGGCGGCATGAACAGGTACAGGATGCCGTTGCGCACTTCTGCGCACATCGCGGTACGCGTGATCCATGCGGCCGATTCGAAGCGCTCGGGGTGGCGCTGCGGGTCCTGCGCGGCATGCGCGTGCCGGTCGCCGGCGGCGCTGCCGTCGCTGCCGTCGCTGCGCAACTGCATGACCGTTTGCGCGGACGCTTCGCGATGCACGCCGGCCAGGTAACGCGGCGCGTCGGCCGCACCCGCATGACGCGCACGGAACGCGGCCGCGTCCGGCAGCGCGTCGCGCGGCGCGAACGGATCGCGTTCGACCAGGTACGGATAGTCGGCGCCGGCAACCCACGGCAGCGAATCGAGCGGCAGCCGATAGCCCATCGGCGAATCGCCGGGCACGAGGTACATCCGTTCGTCGCGGAAGAACCACGGGCCGGTCTGCCAGCGCGGGCCGTCGAGGCCCGGCGCGTCGTCCGTGCGCTTGATCGGCAGCACGTAGCCGACCACGCTGTCGAGATGCTGGTCGAACACCTTGCGCAACCGCGCGCGCTCGAGCTCGTCGTCGAGGCGCGAGTCGAACGGATCGACGTTGACGGGCAGCCGGCGCTCGCGCCACAGGTAGTACCAGACATCCTCGTAGCCGGGCCGCACGAATTCGTCGGTCAGTCCGAGGCGCGCGGCCAGCGCGTCGATGAAGCGCTTCGCGTCCTCGGTCGTGCACGCGGACGGCTCGCGCTCGTCGGCGAACAGCGACGGGTCGTGCCACACGGGCTGGCCGTCGGCGCGCCAGAAGATCGACAGCGCCCAGCGCGGCAGCTGCTCGCCCGGATACCACTTGCCCTGCCCGAAATGCAGGAAGCCGCCTTCGCCGTATTCGGCGCGCAGCCGCTGCACGAGTTCGGTCGCATAGCCGCGCTTGGTCGGGCCGAGCGCATCGGTGTTCCATTCGGCGCCGTCGCGATCGTCGATCGACACGAAGGTCGGCTCGCCGCCCTGCGTCAGCCGCACGTCGCCGGCCGTCAGCGCGCCGTCGACCTGCGCGCCGAGCGTGCGCACGGCGTCCCATTGCTGCTCGGTATACGGCTTCGTCACGCGCGGCGATTCGTACACGCGCGTCACCACCATCTCGTGCTCGAACGACACTTCGCATTCGTCGATCAGCCCCTCCACCGGCGCGGCGCTGGTCGGCTGCGGCGTGCATGCGAGCGGGATGTGCCCTTCGCCGGCGAGCAGGCCCGAGGTCGGATCGAAGCCGATCCAGCCCGCGCCCGGCAGGTAGACCTCGCACCACGCGTGCAGGTCGGTGAAGTCGACCGACGTGCCGCTCGGGCCGTCGAGCGCCTTCACGTCGGGCGTGAGCTGGATCAGGTAGCCGGACACGAAACGCGCGGCGATGCCGAGATGCCGGCACAGCTGCACGAGCAGCCACGCGCTGTCGCGGCACGACCCGGACGCGAGCTCGAGCGTCTGCTCGGGCGTCTGCACGCCCGGCTCCATCCGCACCAGATAACCGATGTCGTGCTGCAGTTGCTGGTTCAGCGCGACGAGGAAGTTCACGGTGCCGGCCGGCGTGCGGTCGACGCCGTCGAGATACGCGCGGAACAGCGGCGCCGCGCTCGTCTGCGGATCGCACGCGAGGTACGGCGCGAGTTCGGTCTTCAGCGCATCGTCATAGCTGAACGGGTATTGCTCCGCGCTGGCTTCCAGGAAGAAGTCGAACGGGTTGTACACCGACATCTCGGCAACCAGGTCGATCGTGATCTCGAAGTGTTCGGTGCGCTCCGGAAACACGAGCCGCGCGAGATAGTTCGAGAACGGGTCCTGCTGCCAGTTGATGAAGTGCTGCGCGGGCTCGACGGTCATCGAATACGCGACGATCGGCGTCCGGCAGTGCGGCGCGGGCCGCAGCCGCACGATCTGCGGCCCGAGGTTGACGGGCCGGTCGTAGCGGTAGCGGGTGGTGTGATGCAGCGCGACGTGAATGGGCATGGGAGAGCCGCTCGGTTCGGGTTGGACCGGCCGCGCGCGCCGCGTCGCCGTCGCTGCGGCGGCACGGCACGGCGGGTTCGGAGAAGGTGTGCGTCAGACCAGTTCGGGCGACTGCACGACGCTGATCTCGATGCCGACGGCGCTCGCGCCAATCCCCGTCACCGGTTGCGCGTCGCGATAGTCGAGGCCGACGGCGATGCGCACGTAGCGCTCGTCCGGGCAGCGGTTCATGAACGGATCGAAGCCGACCCAGCCGAGCCCTTCGACGTACGCCTCGGCCCACGCATGGCCGGCCGGCTGCTGCATCAGCGCGACGGCCTGCGGCTGCGCGCCGAGTGCCGCCTGCGGCAAGCCCTGCGACTGTGCGGCATGCGATGCGCCGAGCACCTGCTGCATGCCGTCGCCCGTCTGCAGCGCGAGCGCTTCCTCGGCATCCTCGTCGCTCGCGCTCTGCTTCGCGTCGGCGATGCGCTGCATCGCGCTGTCGGCAAGCACGTAGCCCGAGATGTAGCGCGCGGGCACCTTCAGCGCGCGCGCGGCCGCGATGAACGCGTGCGCATGGTCGCGGCTGGTGCCCTCGCCGCTTTGCAGCGCGGTTTCGGCATCGACCGGCGCGTCGGTCAGGTTCGGCGCGTATGCGATGCGGTCGTGCACTTCCGTCATCAGCCAGTGCAGCGCATCGAGGCTGTGCGGCTCGATCGGCAGCGCCTGCGTGAGCTCGCGCACGGTGTCGCCGGCTTTCGTGAGCGCGGTCTCGCGCTCGAAGATCCACGGCGGCGCATAGCCCTCGGGGTTGCCGAGAATGCCCGCGCGGTCCTGCGTCTCGACGACGCCGGCCGCGACCACGACGACCTCGTTCTTCGCGCCGCGGTCGTGGCGCACGAGGTCGATGCGGTTGCCGAATCCGTCCGCATAGGAAAGCGTCGGCTCGACGCCGTCGATCGTGACCTGCCACGCGCGCACCGTCTGCCCGGGCCCCGATTGCGGGCGCAGCCGCAGCCGTTGCAGCGCGTGGGTGGCTTGATCGTCGAACTGATAACGCGAGATGTGTCGGATGGCGAGTCGCATGGCAAGTCTCAGTCGAAGTTGTAGGCCTGGGCGATATCGATCCCCAGGCTGTTGTTGCGGCCGATGAAGTCGGTCAGGAACTCGTGCAGGCCGCTCTTGAAGATCCGCTCGACCGAGGTGTCGGACAGCATCTGCAGAATCTTCGTGGCCGTGTCGTGACACGGGTGTGTCACGCCGTAATCCTTCGCGAGCAGGTTCAGGCTCGACACCACGCGCCCGTAGCAATAGCGCAGCGAGCGCGGCATGCGGCCGTTCAGGATCAGGTAGTCCGCGATGTTCATCGGCTTGTACTGCACGTCGTACACCCAGCGATACGACCGGTGAGCGGCCACGCAGCGCAGGATCGTCTCCCACTGGTAGTTGTCGAGGATCGTGCCCACGTGCGACACCGACGGCAGCAGCAGGTGGTATTTCACGTCGATGATCCGCGCGGTGTTGTCGGCGCGCTCGACGAATGCGCCGATCTGCGCGAAATCGAAGATCTCGTTGCGCAGCATCGTGCTGTAGAAGCTGCCGAGGATCAGCGCGGTTTCGCGCTTCACTTCGTCGAGCACCGCCGGCAGCCCGCTCTCCGGCACCGGCTGCGCGAGCGCCTGGCGCAGCGCCAGCCATGCGCCGTTCACGCTCTCCCACGCCTCGCGCGTGAGCGCCGTGCGCACCATCCGCGCGTTCGAGCGCGCGGCCTCGATGCACGACAGCACGCTCGACGGGTTGTCGCGGTCGCGCAGCAGGTAGTCGGTCACGGTATCGGCGGCATACGCGTCGTACTTCTGACGATAGCCGTCGTCCGCGCCCGAGCTGACCAGCACCGACGACCATTCGGCCGGCGCGTCGGACGTGCGCGTGAGCGCCATCCGCAGCCCGGCATCGACGATGCGCGCGATGTTCTCCGCGCGCTCGATATAGCGGTACATCCAGTAAAGACCGCTCGCAGTTCGTCCCAGAAGCATCTCGTGTCCACTCCGTCTTCGTTCGGTTCGCGCGCCGGCTGAGGCGCGCGCGGTCGTGCCCGGCTCAGTCGGCCAGCACCCAGGTGTCCTTGGTGCCGCCGCCCTGGCTCGAGTTGACGACCAGCGAGCCTTCCTGCAGCGCGACGCGCGTGAGCCCGCCCGGCGTGATGCGGATCCGGTCCGACACCAGCACGAACGGCCGCAGGTCGACGTGGCGCGGCGCGAGGCCGGCTTCGGTCAGGATCGGCGTCGTGGACAACGCCAGCGTGGGTTGCGCGATGTAGTTCGCGGGACGCGCGCGCAGCTTCGCGGCGAACGCCTCGATCTCGGCCTTCGATGCGCACGGCCCGACCAGCATCCCGTAGCCGCCCGAGCCGTGCACTTCCTTCACGACCAGTTCGTCGAGATGCTCGAGCACGTATTTCAGGCTGTCGGCCTCGCCGCAGCGCCAGGTCGGCACGTTCTCCAGCAGCGCCTTGCGGCCCGTGTAGAACTCGACGATCTCCGGCATGTACGAGTAGATCGCCTTGTCGTCGGCGATGCCGGTGCCGGGCGCGTTCGCGATCGTGATGTTGCCGGCGCGGTACACGTCCATGATCCCGGCCACGCCGAGCACCGAATCGGGGCGGAACGTCAGCGGATCGAGGAACGCGTCGTCGACCCGGCGGTACAGCACGTCGATCGGCCTGAAGCCTTCGGTGGTGCGCATCGCGACGCGGCCGTCGACCACCTGCAGGTCGCTGCCCTCGACGAGGTGCACGCCCATCTGGTCGGCGAGGAACGAATGTTCGTAGTACGCGGAATTGTGGATGCCGGGCGTGAGCACGGCGATGGTCGGGTTGTCGGCGTTGCCGCCCGGCGGGCACACGGCCGCGAGCGACTGGCGCAGCATCTGCGGATAGGTCTCGACCGGGCGCACCTTGACCTGCTGGAACAGCTCGGGAAAGAGCTGCATCATCGTCTCGCGGTTTTCCAGCATGTACGACACGCCGGACGGCGTGCGCGCGTTGTCTTCCAGCACGTAGAACTGGTTCTCGGCGGTGCGTACGATGTCGACGCCGATGATGTGCGTGTAAACGTTGCCGGGCGGCCGGAAATCGATCATCTCCGGGATGAACGCCTCGTTGTGCGCGATCAGGTGCTTCGGCACGATGCCGGCGCGCACGATCTCCTGGCGGTGATAGATGTCGTCGAGGAACGCGTTGAGCGCCATCACGCGCTGCTCGATGCCGAGCGACAGCCGGCTCCATTCCGCGCCCGAGATGATGCGCGGCACGATGTCGAACGGAATCAGCCGCTCGGCGGCCTGCGCGTCGCCGTACACGGCGAACGTGATGCCGGTCCTGCGGAACACGCCTTCCGCGTCGTGGGCCTTCTGGGCGAGGCTTGCAGGGTTCTGCGTGTCGAGCCACTGCTTGAGGCGCGCGTAAGGCGCCCTCACCATATCGCCGGATTGCAGCATTTCATCGAATGGCTTCATCGATCTTTTTCTCCATCGATCGTTTTCCCCGGCATTGCGCATGCCGGACCGGCGTACTAACTGCCTTGCAAGGAACGTGCCTTGCGATAACCCCTCAGGTCCCCCTTTTTGTCGCGCGGCCGGCACGCCCCCGCAGCATGCCGCACCATGATGGTGCGACGCACGGCGCGGGACGCGCCAGCGGCGTGCCGTGCCCGTGCACGGCCGCTGCTGCGCCGCGTCTGTGAAACATAGTTCCCCTGCGTGTCACGACTGTGCAAGCTGCACTGCACCAATACTTCCCCTGCCCGCACGCCTGCCCGTTGCCGCGCTGCCCGCCGGCAGCAGCTCCGAGCCCGTACCGGCGCGGCTTCCCGCCGCCGTGCACTCGGCCGCGTCCCGCCACCTCCTCGGCCGGTCTTGCCGCATCGCAGCGAACCGCGCCGCGGCGGCGGCGGCCCGTCGCGGCGGCCCGTCCTGCACCGCGAACGGGAATGGCGCCGCATCCTTCGGTTACCGGGCGGAATGGCGGAAAGGCGGGCCGGCACGAGGCCGGCCCTGGGGGAAGTACCGTCTGCGGCGGGTCGGGCAGTTCGACGCGGTGAACTAACCGGTTAGCCGGGTCCGGCACCTCGAACTTATGCAGCCGTAATCCCGCCGACAACGCCCATGCATATTTCGACTGACACCGATCGAAAAAAAACATCGGCCCCCATGCGCGAGGCGCGGTACGCTACCAAACCGGTTCAGTGAAATGGTGCCGCTCCTCCCGGCGCCGACTATAAACAGCGAAGATCAACATGGAAGCAAAGTGGCTGGAAGATTTCCTGAGCCTTGCGGATACCAAGAGCTTTTCCCGGGCCGCGCGTCATCGGCACCTCACGCAGTCGGCGTTCAGCCGGCGCATCGCCGCGCTCGAAACGTGGATGGACGCGAAGCTGGTCGACCGCAGCATCAACCCGATCGCGCTGACGCCGGCCGGGCAGATGTTCCGCGGGCTGGCCGCGGACATCCTGCGCAGCATGTATGCGGCACGCAACCTAGTGAACGGCTATGACCAGTTCGCGGCAAGCGACCAGGTGGTGCGCTTCGCGGTCGCGCATACGCTCGTGTTCACGCTGTTCCCCGAATGGCTCAAGCAGCTGAACGGCGAAGTCGGCCACGTGACCGCGCGCGTCAACGCGGTGAACGTGCCCGAAGGCGTGCAGCAGCTCGTCGAAGGTGAATGCGATCTGCTGCTCGGCTATCACCATCCGCAACTGCCGATCGTGCTCGATCCGAACCACTTCCCGTTCGTCACGCTCGGCGTCGAACGGATCCTGCCGGTGTCGACGCCCGACGCGCGCGGCAAACCGGTATTCGAACTGCCCGGCACGCCGGACGCGCCGCTGCCGCTGCTCGCGTATTCGTCGGGCGCGTTCCTCGGGAACGTGGTCGAGATGCTGCTGCTGAACGCGGCCGAACCGTACGCGCTGCACCGATGCTTCGAGACGCACATGTCCGAGGCGCTGAAGGGGATGGTCGTGGCCGGGCACGGGATCGGCTGGCTGCCCGAAAGCTGCGTGGCGAAGGAACTCGCGGAGGGCTCGCTCGTCCGCGCGGGCTCGGCGGACTGGATCACCGAACTCGAGATCCGCCTGTACCGGTCCGCGCGCAAGCGCGGGCTCGCGGCCGAGCAGCTGTGGACCTACATCATGAACCGGCCGCGCACCGCGGCGACGGCGCGCGCGCGGCCGAGGAGTCGATCGCGCCGGCCATGCGCATCGCGCGCCGCAGCGCCGGCGGCAGCCGGTAGCGCCCTTCACCGTCCTCGTCACCCGACTCGCCAGCGCGCCGCGGGATGCAATCCGCCGGCGCGCGGTTATTCGACGTGCGCAATCGCGGAGCATTTTCCGCTCCTGCTCCGTCTTCGATATGCGTTCCGTACCTCGATTAAACCCGTAAAAACAGGCAAACGTTTGCGAGACGAATCGCATTTAATTTACATCGAAAACATCGACCCCGAATAAATTTCCGATTCATACGACAGAAATAACCTGTTACAGAACAAATTAAAAGTTTCTCTTTTCATGCAATGGCATTTTTCATCGATAAGGCCATATCACCTCTTTCGATTCCCTGACCTGCACTCCGAAATTCACCGTAATGCTTCGATGAAAGAGGAAAGTCTTCCTTTTATCAGTCGTTATTTTTCGGTACAAACGTCGGTACCACTTACGTCGGAAATTTGCAAAATGGTCATCGCTACCGATGAGCAAATTTCATATTCGGCAATATCGCCTTTGTTCAGAGCTGATCCATTTCGTCGAATTATTGCCAATCCTATTTAAATAAGACATTTAAAGCTTGTCCCATTCGGGCCACACATGATTGTTTGTTCGAAACCCATCGTGTATCAATAGCGTTGTCGCAAAACGAAATAGCGTCGCTAATTTTCAAATCGGAATAAGTGCATTGCCAGCGATTCCGGATGGAGGTTGCAATGTCTTCCTCGTTTGAACAGCATGGTCGCCGGCTCCTCGGCATTGTCGTATCCGCGCTCTGCATTCATGCCGCGGCCCAAACTCCGAACCAGGCCCCGACACCCTCGTCCGATACCGGCTCCGGGCGATACGTGATTTCGTACGTCTGCGGCGACGCGCGAATCGACGGTACGGCGCCGCTTCCCCCCGATGGCCGGCCGTACAACCTCGGTGTGTCGTTCGTATCGGGCGCCACCGGGCAACCGCTGTCGAACGTGCAGGTGCGGCTGCGACGGCATGGACGCGTCCTCGTCGAATTCAACGCGACGGGTTCGCGCTGTCTGTTCAGCGTGCCCGATGCAAGTTACCGGGTCGAAGGGACCTATCAGGGAGCGACCCAGTTCGCGGTGGTCGAAACCGGCGCACTCACCACGCAGTTGCGGTGGTGAACGTCAGTCGAATCCGCGCGCCGAGGGCGCGCACCCGCGTCATGCACTGCAATCCATCGACAGGAGAATCGAATGACTCGTGCAGAGCGACCGGACGGCGCGCCCGTCCGTCAGCCGAAGCCCTCCTGGGGACCGGGAAAGAATGCGGCGCTCAGCATCGTTGCATTTGCCGCGATCTTCGGCGCCTTCGCCTACGTCGAGCGAGACGTGGGGGGCAGCCATGCAACCGTGACGCACGACATCGCCGGCCTGATCGGCACCACCGTCGGGAAGTATCGCCAGGCCATCGTGGCCGCGACGGCCGACGCCTCCCGCGCGGCGTCGACGGCCGCGCAGGCCGAGCCGGTGACGCCTTCCGTACCGGGTACGCCGTTTGCGTCGGCAATGCCTGCCGGGTCGGCCGCGACCGCCCCGGCCGTGCCGCCACCACCGACCGCCCGCTCCGCCGCGAAACACGCGCGCCCCGCGCATGTGCCGACCACGACGCTCGCGGCCGGCGCACACGCCGCATCGGCCAGTGCTCGCGCGGCACGCCCCGCTGACACGCACCGGACGTCGCGTTCGCAGGCGCTGGCACGCGCGAGACAACACCCCGAGCCCACGCCGACACGGCAACCGCAATCGGATATCGCCGACACGACGCACATGCAGACCACCAGCGTCACGCGCGACGAGATGGAAGGCGCCCGCGCCCTCGCCAGGGCGCGCTGGTGCGCACGGATCGACGAATGGACCTGCGTCGAGCACAACGCGAGCCGGGCCCTCGCCATCGACCCGAAGAACAGCGAATCGCGCGCGCTGCTTGGACAAGCGATCCGCAACCGCCTGTGAAGCGGCCGGACGCTGCCGGGCCTCACTGTCCGGCAGCACGACGACCGGCGACGCGCGTCGTCGGGCGTGCAACCGATGTGATCGTTTCAGAGTGAGGAGACATCGTGGCTAACAATCGTCAACAACAATGCACCACCGTCGCTCCGCCCAACCGGCGGATCCTCCTGCACGCGCCCCTGCTGTTGCTGCTCATCGCGTCCGGCTCCTGTCTTGCCGCCGAAGGCGACGCGGAACCGGGCAGCGCGAGGGAAGTCGCAGGCACCCACGGCGCGCCGGATGCGCTGCCGCCCGGCATGCAGCCGACGGAGGCGTCGATGCGGCTCGCCCAGGGCCCGGACGCCCTGCCCCCGCATGCGCCGACGCCGATCGCGCAGGCATCGGACGCATCGATGCAGATCGCGCAGGCGTCGAACCCGCAGCCGCAGGCGATGCCGACCACGGTCGTGGTGGAGCCGGACGCGGCGCAGCCGAGTGAACCGGCGCCGGACGCGCGATCGTCGGATGCGCAGGCGCAGCAGCTTGCCCAGGCGCCCGACATCGCGTCGCCGAATACGTCAGCGCCAGCCGCGCAATCGTCGGACGCTTCAATCCAGCTTGCCCAGGCACCCGACACCGCGCCGCCGAACACATCGGCTCCAGCCGCGCAATCGTCGGATGCTTCAATCCCGCTTGCCCAGGCACCCGGCACCGCGCCGCCGAATACATCGGCACCGGCCGCGCAATCGTCGGATGCTTCAATCCCGCTTGCCCAGGCACCCGACACCGCGCCGCCGAATACATCGGCTCCAGCCGCGCAATCGTCGGATGCTCCAATGCCGCTTACCCAGGCGCCCGACACCGCGCCGCCGAATACATCGGCTCCGGCTGCGCAATCGTCGGACGCTCCAATGCCGCTTGCCCAGGCGCCCGACACCGTGCCGCCGAATGCATCGACACCGGTCGCGCATGCATCGGACGCGCCGACCCAGCCCGCACCGGCCGCTGCCGCCGCATCGCCGAATGCTGCGACGACAGCGACGACACCGACGCAAACCGCGCAGGCATCCGGCACCCCCATGCCGACCTCGCCTGCGCCGGTGACCCAGACGCCCGGCGCTCAGCCGCCGTCCTCGCAGGCACCGAATTCGCAGACGCCCGGCGCCCAGCTACCCGGCGAATCGATCCAGCGATCGCAAGGCCCCGACGTCCAGACACCGAATGCCCAGATACCGAATCTCCGTACCGCCGATGTCGCGACCGTGCGCAACGACGTGTTCGGCCTCGCGGCGAGCGGCGGCGCGATCCAGGCGCTCGAGGAAGCGAAGGCACGGCCCGATGCGTTCTCGGCCGTCGACGTCGCGCAGCTGGAAGAGCTGTCGATACGCCAGCAGGTGCGCGGCGGACGCGACAAGTCGCGCTCGATGACGAGTCCGGACCGCTTCGACGGGATCGACAACGCGCTGCGCGCGGCCGACGACCTCGACAAGCGGATGCCGGCCACGCCCGACTATGCGCCGGTCAGGACGGCGCTCGCGGGCGACCGCACGGTCGCCCTCGCGGCACGCGGCGACATGAAGCCGGCCGTCGCGACGTTCGAGACGATCCCGTCCAATGCGGAGATCTCGATCGACGCGCTGGCGGCGGTTGGCGACGCCTACCTGTACCTGAGCGAACCGGCCAAGGCGAACGGCGTGTACCAGCGTGCGCTGAATCAGGCGACCGCGTCGCCTACGGACCGTGCGACCCGCGGCTTCCAGTACGGCGCACGCACGCGTCCGATCGAACTTCGCGAAGGGCTGTTCTGGTCGTATGTCGACCAGGCACGCGCGGCGGACGCGAAGCAGGTGCTCGACGACATGGGCAAGTCCCTGCCGCCGGTCAACGAAGTGCGCAACGTCGGTCCGGAAGAAAGCGACTATCTGCGCTACTACCGGCTGCGCGCGCAATACCTGATCTTCACGGGTCACACCGACGAGGGGATCGCCGCGCTGGAACAGCTCGAGAAGGAGGTGCCGTTCAACGCGGAGGTCCGTGCCGCGCACGCCGACGCGGTATCCGGCCAGTCGCATCCCCGCCAGGCGATCGCGATGTATCGCGCATCGCTGACCGACCACCCGGACAGCGTCGAGATGCTCGCCGGCCTCGGCCGCGCGGCGCTGACGGCAGACGACTACGCAACCGCGAAGAACGTCGACCAGACCCTCGACAACACGTTCCCGGACAGCGGCGCCGTGCGCAGCTTCAAGCGCGACTACAAGGCATACCGCAGCCCCGTGTTCACGACCGACCTGAGCTTCGAGCACGGCAACAGCGCACTGGCCGACAACAGCTTCACGTCGGACAGCTATGTGTATTCGCAACCGTTCGGCGACAACTGGCGCGTCTTCTCGCATACGTTCTTCGGCCACGCGCAAACCGATTCCGGCAGCGTCAGCCGCACGCGCACGGGCGTCGGCGGCGACTACCGGCACGGGCCGCTCACCGTGCAGGGCGAAGTCACGCGCTCGTTCGGCTCGGACGGCCGAACCGGCGGCCGCGGGTCGATCGCGTACGCGCTGAACGACTACTGGACGGTCAGCGCCGGCCTCGACAGCAACGACAACTCGCTGCCGTGGAAGGCGTATGCCGCGCATATCTGGGGCCGCTCCGCGAACGCGTCGGTCGTGTATCGCCAGAACGACCGCCGCGAGGTCAAGCTGAGCTACGGCGTGAGCCGCTACAGCGATTCGAACCTGCACCAGGAAATCGCGGCAACCGCCACGCAGCGTGTGTACACGTCCGCCAAACAGCTCGTCAACGTCTCGCTGGAACTCGGCACCGACAGCAACACGCGCAACGACGCGCCCTACTTCAGTCCGCGCCGCGACTATGCGGCCGCGGCGACCGTCATGCACCAGCTGACGCTGTGGAAGAAGGGCGACATGTCGCTGCAGCAGCGCGTCTCGGCGTCGGGCGGCGTGTACAACGAGCGCGGCTTCGGCAGCAGCCCGCTGTGGAGCGCGCGTCTCGAGCACGCGTGGACGTTCAAGCACGACATCACGCTGAGCTATGGCGTCGAGGTCAGCAGCCACGCGTACGACGGCCAGCGCGAGCGCTCCGAAACCGGCTTCCTGTCGCTCAACCTGCCGTTCTAGCAAGGAGATCGCGCAATGCAAACCAGACGGACCTTCATGTGCGGATGCCTCGGCACGTTCACCGCCTGTTCGCTGTTCCCGGGTGTGACGAACGCCAAGATGATCGACCTGCTGCCGCCATCCGATCCGGCCGACGGCAAGACGTTTCGCGTCATCTGCCTGCATGACGTGCGCGACAACCTGATGGAGTCGTTCAAGCCCCCGTCGGCGCTGGTCGATCCGTTCGCGGTCGATACCGGCACGCTGACCGCGATCTTCTCGTGGCTGCAGACCAACAACTACCACACCATCACGGTCAAGCAGATCGAGGCATCCCGGCACGGCGGCAAGCCGCTGCCGCCGCGCGCCGTGCTGCTCACGTTCGACGACGGCTTTCGCAGCCACTACACGAAAGTGCTGCCGCTGCTCGAGCGCTTCAAGTATCCGGCCGTGATGGGCATCGTCACCGCGTGGATCGATGCACCGCCGAATGTGCCGATCCGCATCAGCGACAAGGTCCAGGTGCCGCGCGACTACTTCCTGTCGTGGGACGAGGTGAAGAAGCTCGGCCAGTCGGACCTCGTCGAGCTCGGCTGCCATACCCACAACCTCCATCACGGCGCGATCGCGAATCCGCAAGGCAACGAGTTGCCGGCGACCACGTCGCACCTCTACCTGCAAGACCAGAAACGCTATGAAACCGACGCCGAATTCCACGCACGCGTGCACGACGACCTGCAGACGTGCGTGCGCCAGATCCGCGAACACACGGGCATCGTTGCTCGCTCGATGGTGTGGCCATACGGCGCGGAAAACCAGCCCGTGCGCCAGATATCGACGTCGCTCGGCATGGACATCCAGTTCAGCCTCGATGCCGGCCCGAATACGCCGGACGTGCCGCTGGACCGGCTGAGACGGATCCTGATGATGTACGACGTCGACATCGGCGGGTTCGAACGCTCGATGCGCGAGCCGGCCTCCAACCGCGGCGACGTCGACGTGCCCGAGCGCACCGTGCAGGTCGATCTCGACCAGGTCTACGATCCGGATCCCGCGCGGCAGGAAGCGAATCTCGGCAAGCTGATCGAACGCATCTACCGGATGCAGCCGAAATCGGTGTACCTGCAGGCGTATGCCGATCCGAAAGGCACGGGCGTGGCCGAAGCGGTGTATTTCCCGAACCGGCACCTGCCGATGCGCGCCGACCTGTTCTCGCGCGCCGCGTGGCAGCTCAACACGCGCTCCAACGTGCAGGTGTACGCGTGGATGCCGGTGCTCGCGTTCCGGCCGCCGCCGGACAAGCAACGCGGGCTCGAGGCCGTCAGCGCATTCGGCGGCGCGCCGGCCCGCGAAAACGGCACGCGCGTGTTCCGGCTGAGCCCGTTCGATCCGGAGGCGCGGCTGATGATCCAGCAGATCTACGAGGATCTCAGCAAGCACGCGTCGTTCAGCGGCATCCTGTTCAGCGACGACGCCGTGCTCGACGACTACGAGGATGCGGGCCGGCATGCGCTGCGCACCTATTCGCAGTGGGGGTTGCCGGCCGACGTCGGCAAGATCCGCGAAAATCCCGACCTGTTGAAACGCTGGACGCGCCAGAAGTCGCGCTACCTGATCGACCTGACCCGCCAGCTCGAACAGATCGTGCTGGCCCACCAGAACGTGGGCGACGTGCTGACCGCGCGCAACATCTACGCGCTGCCGGTGCTCAAGCCCGAATCGGAAGCGTGGTACGCGCAGAACTACGACGATTTCCTCGCCACCTACGACTACGTCGCGCTGATGGCGATGCCGTACATGGAGCAGGCGAAGGATCCCGAGGGCTGGCTGGACCAGCTCGTGCGGGCCGTCCGCGCCAAGCAGCGCGGGCTGCAGCGCACCGTGTTCGAACTGCAGTCGTACGACTGGCGCGCGCAGAAGCCGGTGCCGGCCGGCACGCTGCTTGCGCAGATGCGACGACTGCGCAGCGAGGGCGCCGTGAATTTCGGCTACTACCCGGACAACTTCCTGAACGGCCAGCCGGAACTCGACGCGATGCGCGACGTGATGTCGCTGAAGTCGCGCCTCGATCCGACCTCCATCAACGCGCTGATGCAGATGCAGCATGCACAGGGGACCAAGACGCCATGACCACCCACGGCATCATCCAGCGCCTGCAGGACTTCGTCTTCTACTATCCGTTCTTCATGTCGTATCTGTGGATGATCGGCGGCGTCGTCCATTATTTCCTGCTCGAGGAAGGCCGCGAGCTGTCGACGCGCACGATCGCCGCGAGCGGCATCCCGAAGATCTCGATCGTCGTGCCGTGCTTCAACGAGGCCGCCAACGCACGCAGCGTGATCCGCCACCTCAACGCGATGGACTACCCGAACTACGACATCATCGCGGTCAACGACGGCAGCCGGGACCGCACGGGCGACATCCTCAACGAGCTGGCCGTCGAGATCCCGCGGCTGCTCGTCATCCATCACGCGCGCAACGAAGGCAAGGCGGTCGGGCTCACCACCGCGGCGGCGGTATCGAACGCGGAATACCTGCTCTGCATCGACGGCGATGCGCTGCTCGCGCATGACGCGATCGGCTGGATGCTCGAGCACTTCCTGACCGACCCGGGCGTCGGCGCGGTCACCGGCAACCCGCGCATCCGCACGCGCACGTCGCTGCTGGGACGCATGCAGGTCGGCGAATTCTCGTCGATCGTCGGCCTGATCAAGCGCACGCAGCAGGTGTACGGCCGCATCTTCACGGTGTCGGGCGTGATCACGATGTTCCGCAAGACCGCGCTCGCCGACGTCGGCTACTGGAGCTCGGACATGCTGACCGAGGACATCGACATCAGCTGGAAGCTGCAGTGCCGCGACTGGCGCGTCGTGTACGAGCCGCACGCGCTCAGCTGGATCCTGATGCCCGAGACGCTGAAGGGTCTCTACCGGCAGCGATTGCGCTGGGCGAAAGGCGGCATCCAGGTGCTGATCAAGTACGCGGGCACGCTCGCGCGGCCGACCCAGATGATGATGTGGCCGCTGTTCGTCGAGTACCTGATCGGCATCACGTGGGCCTACTCGATGTCGTTCATCCTGCTGCTCGCGCTCGTCGACGTCGTCTACCCGCTTCCGCCCGACTGGCATGTGTCCGTGGTGCCGCACTGGCACGGGATGCTGCTGGTCGCGACCTGCATCCTGCAGCTGATCATCGGCAGCATGATCGATCGTCGTTACGACGAAAAACTCCTGATGTATTTCCTTGACACCGTCTGGTACCCCGTCGCGTTCTGGCTGATCAGCATGATCACCACCGTCGTCGCCCTGCCCGCCGTCGTACTGCGGGGCCGCGGCAAGCGCGCCGTCTGGGTCAGTCCCGACCGAGGCATTCAACATGAAGAACGCGCCGATTATTGACCTTTCCCTGCGCGCGCCGCGCGAAATGATCGCCGAGCGCGGCGTCGTCGTCGGGCCCGTGCTCGTCGCATGGTTCCGCCTCGTGCGGCCCGCGCTGGTCGGAGGAGTATGGGCATCGATCTGCATCTACACGTACCGCTACCTGCTGCCGTTCAACGAGGCCGAGATGCCAATCGAGCAGATCGTGTTCTACGTGACGAGCATCGCGCTGATCGCCGGCACGATCGTCACGTGGCTGATCGCGGGACGCGTCGTGCATCCGCTCGCGTACCGGTTGCGCGTGTCGAAGATGCTGCGGCGCTCGGCCAGCGTGAAGATGCGCTCGGTGCCGCCGACCGCGCTCGCGGGTGCCCGCCGGCGCGGCGCGCGGCGCACGACGCGCATTCTCGTCGCGTCGCACGATGCGAACGGCTCGATCTCGGGCATCGAATGGATCGCGCATGCGGGACCGCAGCCCCGCGAGTAGGTCACCGGCGCCGTGCCGCAACGCACTGCGCACCACGCACGCCGCATGACGCGACGGCGCTCCTGAAATCGTCCTGGCGCGCGTCGCGCGCCGGCCGGAAAACTTCCTGTAGACGAGGTGAATCATGTGCGGAATCGTCGGAGCAAGCGGCCTGAAAAATCAGGTCCCGCAACTGGTCAATGCACTGAGCCGGCTCGAATATCGCGGCTACGATTCGTGCGGCATCGCCGTGCTGCGTGACGGCTGCCTGCGCAGCGAACGCACGTTGCGGCGCGTGGCAGACTTGCAGGACCGCGTGCTGACGCTCGGTCTCGAAGCGCAGACGTGCATCGCGCACACACGCTGGGCAACGCACGGCGCACCGTCGGAAATGAACGCGCACCCGATCATGTCGGGCGACACGATCGCGGTCGTGCACAACGGCATCATCGAAAACCACGATGCGCTGCGCGCCGAACTGCGGGAGCGCGGCTATACGTTTCGCGGCGAGACCGACACCGAGGTGATCGCACACCTGATCCACAGCATGTATCGCGACGACCTGTTCGACGCGGTGATTCGCGCCGTCAAGCGGCTGCACGGCGCGTACGCGATCGCCGTGCTGAGCGCACGCGAGCCGCAGCGGCTCGTCGCCGCGCGCGCGGGCTCGCCGCTCGTGATCGGCATCGCGCGGACCAGAACTATCTCGCGTCCGATTGCGCGGCACTCGGCGACCTGACCGACCGTTTCGTCTACCTGGAAGACGGTGACGTCGCGCTGATCACGCCGGAGCGGATCGCCGTGGTCGACTCGGTCGGGAGCGAAGCACAGCGTCCGCTGTGCCTCGTCAAGGCGCGCGACGACGACGCCGCGCTCGGCCCGTACCAGCACTTCATGCAGAAGGAGATCTTCGAACAGCCGAAGGCGATCGCCGCCACGATCGACGGCATCGACACGGTCTCGCCCGCGCTGTTCGGCGGCAGCGACAGCACGCGTGCGCTGCTGTCGAAGACCCGAAGCGTGCTGCTGCTCGGCTGCGGCACCAGCTACTACGCGGGCCTGACCGCGAAATACTGGCTCGAGGGCATCGCGGGCATCCCGGCGCAGGTCGAGATCGCGAGCGAATACCGCTATCGCGATACCGTGCCCGATCCGCGCACGCTCGTCGTCGGCATTTCGCAGTCCGGCGAGACCGCCGACACGATCGGCGCGATCGAGCGCGCGCGCGCGATGGGCCAGGACATGTCGATGGCGATCTGCAACGTGGCGACGAGTTCGATCGCGCGCAGCGCGCCGCTCAGCTTCCTGACACGCGCCGGCATCGAGCTCGGCGTCGCGTCGACCAAGGCGTTCACGACCCAGCTCGTCGCGCTGTTCCTGCTGACGCTCGCGCTCGCGCAGCAGCGCGGCCGGCTCGACGCCGCGCAGGTCGCGACGCACCTGAAGCAGCTGCACGAACTGCCGGACCGCATCGGTCACGCACTCGCGCTGGAAACGCAGATCATGGGCTGGGCCGCGAAGTTCGCGCGCACCGAGAACGCGCTGTTCCTCGGGCGCGGCATTCACTATCCGATCGCGCTCGAAGGCGCGCTGAAGCTCAAGGAAGTGTCGTACATCCATGCGGAAGGCTACCCGGCCGGCGAACTGAAGCATGGCCCGCTCGCGCTCGTCACGAGCGCGATGCCGGTCGTCACGATCGCGCCGGACGACCGCCTGTTCCAGAAGCTGAAGTCCAACATGGCCGAGGTGCGCGCGCGCGGCGGACGGCTGTACGTGCTCGCCGGCCATCATCTCGAGATCGACGCCGACCGCGACACGCACCTGATCCGCGTGCGCGAATCGGGCGACGCGCTGTCGCCGATCGTCAATGTGATCCCGTTGCAGCTGCTCGCGTATCACGTCGGCTGCGCGCGCGGCGCCGACGTCGACAAGCCGCGCAATCTCGCGAAATCGGTCACCGTCGAATGATGCGGCGGCCGGTCGCGGCCCAAGTCGCCACCGCGCGCCCGCATGCGTTCGGGCGCGCCGCCGCGTGGCGCGTCGCGACCGTGCTCTGCGGCGCGTGCTGCGCGTTCGCCGCGCCGTCGCGCGCGTTTGCCGGCGCGCCGGTCGTGCACACCGTCACCGTGGAGGCGCCGGCGTCACCTCAGTCGCCGCAGGAGCGCGGCGACCCGCGGCGCTTCATGCACGGGATCGGCGTGGCCGACGCCGGCGACGGCCGGCGCTGGGTGTTCTTCAGCAGCTCGGGCATCGTGCCGCGCGGCGCGCTGCGCAACGGCGACTGGCCGCATGACGTGTACGTCGGCGAATGGCTGCCGGGCAAGCCGCGCCTGCTGCGCGTCCATACGTTCATCAGCCGCCCGGAAGCGCAGGAGCCCGTGTCGATCGCGCAGAACCCGCGCGGCGACATCTTCGTCACGTTCGAGGACGGCTGGAACACGCCGCAGGTGGTCAGCCAGCGATACGGCGTCTATCGGCGCGACCTGAAGCCGGTCAAGCCCTACCCGAACGACGTCGAAGCAGGCGGCCACTCGGGCCACGTCGCCGCGGTGAGCGAACGCTTCGTCGTGTTCTATTCCGCCGACTGGATCGACGGCGGCGGCGTCGACAACCTCGGCACCGGCAACGGCGTCTACGTGAAAACCTACGATGCCGAAGGACGCGTGATGAACCATGTGCCGGTCGCGCCGCACCGCCGCGAATGGTGGCCCGTGGTCGCAGGTTCGCCGCGGCGCGCGCTGCTGGTCTGGCAAAAATACATCGAGGGCAGCACGGACGCGACGCTCGAATACGCGATGTTCGATCCGGTCACGGCGAAACTCGACATGCTCGGGCCGCTGAACGGCACGATCCAGTACTACGTCTATTCGTCCGCGTATGTGCCGGCGGTCGACCGCTTCGTCGTCGTCACGACGACCGCGGACAATCGCGGCGTCGCGATGCTGATCGACCCGGACGGCCGTCGTCTGGCCACGCTCGACTGCCTGCCGGCGTCGGTGCGCGAGGCCGGGATCGGTGTCGACGGCACGCATGCCTACGTGCCGATCCGCGACGGGCGGCTGCTGACCCTCGCGCTTTCGCCGACGGGCATGTCGGTGAGCGGCGTGCAGCGTTCGCCGATTCCGTGGGGCTCGACCGGCATCGCCGGGTTCCCCGCACGCGGCGGGACGATGCATTTCGTGTCGCTGACGCCGTCCGGCGCACGCGAAGCGGATTTCGACACGACGCGGGAAACGCCGTTGCCGAAGGCCGACGCGCAGTGTTCGACGCATTGACGGCAACCCGGCACGTCGATCCGGCCCGACGCGCTCGATCCGGGCGTTCGCGCCTTTGCCCGAATCGCGCAGTGCGATCCCCCCGCGCGTATCGGCCGCACCCGGTCGTCACCCGGTAGTCGGACTTGCAGCGGCAGCCCGGCCCGCTTCCTCGTGCCGCCCCCGCTCCCGCGCCGAAGTCGCCAGCGCCGCCCGTACCGGATAGACTGTCGCCCGATTCCATCCCTCGGCCGCGGCGCTCGCCTTTCTGCCGCCGCCGGAACGCCCCCACGGAGAACGAATGCTGAAGCGCCGGTGGTTTTCGCTGTTGCTGCTGACGGTGTGCCTGATCGCGACGCGCGCGTCCGCCCAGGGCTCGCTCGAACTCGAAACCGACGGCACGCCTCGCGTCCTGACGCGCCAGGCGCTCCTCGCGCGCGCCGACGCGACGGACATCCGCGTGCCGCGCGACATCGCGTACGGCCGGCCGATGACGTTCCGCGCGGTACCGTTCGCCGCGCTGCTCGGCGACACGCCGCTGCCGGCGGACGGCGTGCTCGAAACGCGCGCGGCCGACGGTTTCGCCGCGCAACTGCCGCTGGATCTCGCGCGCCGCCGTGCGCCGGCCGGCGCCGTCGCGTGGCTCGCGATCGAGGACCCCGCGCACCCGTGGCCGAAGCTGCCGGGCAAGCAGGTCAGCGCGGGGCCGTTCTATCTCGTGTGGCTCGGGCCGGACGCGTCGTCGGTGCGCGGCGAGCAGTGGCCGTATCAGATCGTGCGCATCACGATCGAATCGTCGCCGCTCGCGCGCTGGCCGTCGCTCGCCGTCGATCCGGCGTTGCCGGCGGACGATGCGGCCCGGGCGGGCCAGCGGCTGTTCGTCACGCAATGCCTCGCGTGCCACCGCGTCGACGGCGCGGGCAGCAGCCAGGCCGGCCCCGACCTGAACACGCCGATGAATCCGGTCGACTACTTCCAGCCCGCCGCGCTGCGCCGCTACATCCGCAACCCGGCATCGGTGCGCGACTGGCCGGGCCGCGCGATGCCGGCGTTCCCGCCCGATCAGTTGAGCGACCGGGAACTCGACCAGATCGTCGCGTACCTCGCGTACATGGCGCGGCGCAAGGCCGGCAAGTAAGCCGCGCCCGTCAGGGGCGCGTTACGCGCCCGGTTCCTGCGCGCTTTGCAGCACTGCACGCAGCAGCACGTCGGCGCCCGCCGCCGACCATTCCGGCGTGATCGCCTCGGCTTCGTTGTGGCTCAGCCCGTCGACGCACGGCACGAAGATCATGCCGGTCGGCGCGACGCGCGCGACGTAGCACGCGTCGTGGCCCGCGCCGGACACGATGTCCATGTGCGACAGCCCGAGCGCCTGCGCCGCATCGCGCACCGCGTCGATGCAGCGCGGCGCGAACGGCACCGGCGGGTACGTGAAGATCTGCTCGATCTGCGCGCCGAGCCCGGCGTCGGCCGCGACGCGCGCCAGTTCCGCACGCAGCGCCGCGTCGAGTTCGTCGAGCACCGCATCGTCCGGATGGCGAAACTCGACCGTGAAGAAACAGCCGCCGGGCACCGTGTTACGCGAATTCGGCCGCGCCTCGATCATCCCGACCGTCGCGCGCGCATGCGGCGCATGGCGGCGGCCGAGCGCATCCACGAATTCGATCATTCGCGCGGAACCCACCAGCGTGTCGCGCCGGAATTCCATCGGCGTCGTGCCCGCGTGCGCGTCGACGCCCGTGAGCGTCACCTCGTACCAGCGCTGCCCCTGCCCGGCCGTCACGACGCCGATCGTCCGGCCCGCGCGTTCGAGAATCGCACCCTGCTCGATATGCAGTTCGTACGCGGCATGCACCGGATAGCCGCCGACGGGTTCGGCGCCCGCGTAGCCGATCCGCGCGAGTTCCTCGCCGATCGTCCTGCCCGCGCCGTCGGTGCGCGACAGCCCGTATTCGAGCGAATAGACGCCCGAGAACACGCCGGCCGAGATCATCGCCGGCGCGAAGCGCGAACCTTCCTCGTTGGTCCAGATCACGACGTCGATCGGGCGCTCGGTCTCGATGCCCGCGTCGTTCAGCGCGCGCACGACCTCGAGGCCGCCGAGCACGCCGTAGATGCCGTCGTAACGGCCGCCCGTCGGCTGCGAATCGGCGTGCGAGCCGGTCATCACCGGCGCGGCGTCGGGATTGCGGCCCGCGCGGCGCGCGAACACGTTGCCCATCCGGTCCACCCGCACCGTGCAGCCGGCATCGCGTGCCCACTGCACGAACAGGTCGCGCGACTCGCGGTCGAGGTCGGTCAGCGCGAGACGGCAGACGCCGCCCTTCGGCGTCGCGCCGATCTGCGCCATGCGTTCGAGCGATGCCCACAGGCGCGCGCCGTCGACGCGCGGTGCGGTCGCGAGGTCGTCACGCATTGCCGGCCTCCGGGGTGTCGTCGCGCGGCGCCGCCTGCAGCGCATAGCGGAAATCGCAGCGCTTGCCGCCCTGCATGATCGTGCTCGTGCGCGTCAGCGCGATGCGCGGGTCGTAACCCTCGATGAAGTAGCTGTCGCGCGCGCAGCTCAGCAGGTGGCCGATCTCGCCGAGCCCCATCGCGTGATACATCTCCGCGTAGCTGCAGCGATGCACGTCGTAGTCGTAGTGCGTGTCGTCCGCGCGGCGCACCTCGACGTCGAGCGCATCGTCCTTCTCCCACAGCACCTGCAGCGCGATGAACGACTGCACGCTCGTGCCGTCGGGCTCCTGCGCGGCGAACGTGCGGCCCGCGTCGACGGCCGCGCCGCGCACGGCCTCCGCGATCACGGCCTGCGCGCGCTCGGTGCCGAATTCGCGCTTCATGATCTCGTAGATCGGCTTGATGATTTCCGCTTCGATGCGGCGCCGCGCGAGGATGCCGAGGCGCGTGTCCTCGGGTGCCGCCGCGGATGCGTGGGTGGTGTCGGTCATGGGGTTCGTCTCCGTCCTTATTTCGTTGCCGGGTGCGCGCCGCCGAGCACGTCGACGACGGTCCACTTGCCGCCGCGCACCTGGTAGATCGTGAATGCCGGGTCCTTCAGGTTGCCTTCGCCGTCGAACGCGACCCGGCCGGTCACGCCGGGCCGGTCGATCGCGCGCACGGCCGCGACCAGCTTCGCCGGCTGCGTCGTGCCGGCCTTTTGCGCGGCCGCGATCAGCGTGGCCGCCGCGTCGTACGCGAACGGCGCATGCAGTTCGATCGGCGCGTTGAAGCGGGCGCGGTACTGGGCGTCGAACGCCTTGCCGCCCGGCATCCGGTCGAGCGGCAGGCCCGGTTCGAGCGCCGTCACGCCGTCGCCGTCCTTGCCCGCGAGCGACAGGAAGGTCTGGCTCACGAAGCCGCCGGCGCCGAGCAGCGGCGCGTTCACACCGAGCTGGCGCATCCGGCGCGCGATCGGCGCGGCCTGCGCGTCGAGCCCGCCGAAGAACACGAGATCCGCGCGCTTGCCCTTGACCGCGGTCAGCACGCCGCTGAAGTCGGTCGTCTTGTCGTTCACGTACTGGCGATCGACGATCGTGCCGCCGTTCGCCTGCACGCCCTTGATGAACTGGTCGGCGAGGCCTGCACCGAACGACGTGCGATCGTCGATCACCGCGATGCGTTGCGCCTTCAGCGTCTTCACCGCGTAGGCGCCGGTGAAATTGCCGCCCGCATCGTCGTGACCCATGATGCGGAACGCCGTCGCGTAGCCCTGCTGCGTGTATTGGTGGCCGGTGGACGCCGGCGCGATCTGCGCAATGCCCGCATCGCGGTAGACGCGCGACGCCGGCACGCTGCAACCCGTGTTCCAGTGGCCGACGACGCCGATCACATGCTGGTCGACGAGCTGCTGCGCGACCGCGACGGCCGTGCGCGGGTCGGATTGATCGTCGGCCGCGACGAGCTTGTAGACGACCGGCTTGCCGCCGATGCTCGGATGTTTCGCGTTCGCGTCGTCGATCGCGAGTTGCGCGCCGTTCTGCAGATCCTTGCCGATCCGCGCCGACGGGCCGGTGAGCGGCGCGGCGAGACCGATCAGGATCGTCTGCGGTGCGGACTGCGCGAAGGCGGGAACGGCGGCGATCAGCGCGGCCGCGGAGAATGCGAAGCTGGCGGGAAGAAAGGCGATTTTCATGTGCGGGGCTCGGAGATTCGAATCAAAACATGAAAAATATTAAATATTCGGCACTCTCACCCCAAATATTCAATTGTTGGATGCTTATGCCATTCCCGACACAATAGCGCAATAGCCTGTAAATAAAGGATATTTTTACGTTGTCGCTTACCCTGATTTTTCGATAAAATTCGACACATGAAAAATATCGAACAATTGCCGCACGATCCGCCGTTACGCGCCGTCCGCGCGTTCGAGGCATTCGCGCGTCTCGGGTCGGTCACCGCGGCCGCGCACGAGCTCGACATCACGCCGTCCGCGGTCAGCCACCAGTTGCAGCTGCTCGAGGCGTTCATCCAGACGCCGCTGACCGTGCGCGAAGGCCGGCTGCTCGCGCTCACCGACGAGGGGCGCGACTACTACCGCTCGATAAGCGCCGCGTTCTCGGTGCTGCGCAGCGCGACGCGCTTCGTGCGCGACCGGTCGTCGCTGCGACAGATCACGATCAGCCTGATTCCGCTGCTCGGCATCGGCTGGTTCATCCCGCGGCTGCATGCGTTCCTCGCCGAGAACACCGACGTCGACGTGACCGTGCTGTACGCGCATCACCGCAACTATCGAAGCGACGCGTCCGACCTGTCGATCCGCTTCGGCACCGGCGACTGGCCCGGCTACCGCTGCGAGCGGCTGCTGCCGGGCGCGATGGTGCCGATGTGCAGCCCGTCGTTCCTGAAGCGCCACGGGCCGTTCCGCACGCCGGCCGATCTCGCGCAGGCGCCGCTCGTGCACGACGAGGATCGCAGCACCTGGGTCAACTGGCTGCAAGGCGCCGGCGTGCGGCACGTGTCGCATGCGGTGGGGCCGATGTTCGAGGACGGGCAACTGACGCTGAGCGCGGCGCGCGCGGATCTCGGCGCGGCGCTGCTGCGCGCGCCGCTGGTCGAGCGCGAACTGGCCAGCGGCGAACTCGTGAAGCTGTTCGACCACGCGCTCGACGACGGGCGCGACTACTACCTGTGCACGCGCGAGGATGCGGACATGCCGGACGGGGCGAGACGGCTCGCCGACTGGCTGAGGAAGATCGCCGCCTGAGCCGCCGTTGCGCCGCCTGCCGGCGCAACGGCGCGCTTGCCGGGCAAGTCGGTGACTTGCGGACGTCCGCACGCGTATATATGATATGCATATCATATATCGGAGGTTGCGATGAGCCGTATCCTGATCGATCTGTCGAATGGCCAGCTCGACGAACTGGCCGCCATCGTCGAGACTGAGCAACGCCCTCGCGCCGCGATCATTCGCGACGCGATTGACGCGTATATCGCGCAACACAAGCGCGCGCATGCCGATCACGTATTCGGCCTGTGGAAGGATCGCGCGGTCGACGGGCTCACCTATCAGGAGGCATTGCGTTCGGAATGGTAAAAGCACACATCGACACTCAAAGCGCGGCCGGGTATCCGGGCCGCGCGCTCCCGGCCGACGCCTGCCTCGTGCAGGTGCAGCAACGGCCGCCCCATGCCCACACCGTGTTCGGCCTGTGGAAAGATCGCGCGGTCGACGGGCTCGCCTGGCAGGAGGCACTGCGTTCGGAATGGTAAGAGCCCTCTTCGATACCAACATCCTGATCGACTATCTCGGCGGCGCGGAGTCCGCGCGCGCGGAGCTGGCCCGCTACGACTACCGGGCGATCAGCATGGTGACCTGGATGGAAGTCATGGTCGGCGCGACGGCTCGCGACGATGCGGCAATTCGCGCATGGCTTTCGTCGTTCGACATCATCCCGCTCGACAGCATGGTGGCGAACCGCGCCGTAACGATTCGCAAGGAACGTCGCATTCGTCTGCCCGATGCGATCGTCTGGGCATCGGCGCAAGTGAACGGCCTGTTGCTCGTATCGCGCAACACGAAGGATTTTCCCGTCACCGACCCGGGCGTCCGCGCGCCGTATCAGATCTAGCGCGAGCGGCGTCCGTCATGCGTGGCGGACATCCGCGCGTCCCGCCGTCGCCGCGCGTCACACCGCCCGCCCCCATCCGCGCTCGGCCGCATAGGCGACCGTCGCGCGCGCCAGCTCGTTCGTGCTGTCGACCAATGCAAACGGCGCATCGCGCACCGCCCGCGCGGCGATCGGGATTTCCGTGCAGCCCATCACCGCGACGCCCACGTCCCGTCGCGCCAGCGTCGCGAGCGCGCGCGACAGGCACCGCACCGACGCATCGATCTTCCCCGCCTTGACCGCCGCGATGCACGCGGCGATGTCGCGCTGCGCGGCCACGTCCGGCATTACGGGTTCGAAGCCGCGCGCACGCAGCGCCGCCTGGTAGAAGCCCGACACCAGCGTGCCGCCCGTGGCGAGCACGGCGACGCGCCGCACGCCGGCCGGCAACGCGGCCACCGACGCATCGACGATATGCAGGATCGGCGCCGCGCTGCGTTCGCGCAGCGGCGCATACCAGTGATGCGCCGAATTGCACGGGATCGCAATCACGTCGACACCGCAGCGGTTCAGCAGCGCGACGCCATCGAGCAGCGCCGGCAGCGGATCGGGCCCGCCGTCGATGATCGCGCGCGAACGATCGGGCGTCTGCGTCAGGTTCGCGACGACCATCGGCAGGTGCTCCTGGTCGCAGCGCGCACGCGTCAGGCGCATCACGCGATGCATGAAGTCGACCGTGGCCAGCGGCCCCATTCCGCCCAGTACGCCGACGAGCGCCATGACGTCTCCTTCACGCGCGCCGTGGCCGCGCGCAGATCGCGGATACGACGGCCGAGTTGCCGATCACCAGCAACAGCGTCCGCAACATCTCGCAGAACGGATCGACCGCCACGAACAGCACGAACGCGGCCTCGAACGGCAGGTGCAGCGCCGCGCACACCATGCCGGCGAGCGACACCGTCACGACGCCCGACGTGCCCGTCGACGCGAACCCGGCCAGCACCGACGCGACCAGCACGACGCACAGCTCGCCGGGGCCGAGCGACCGCTCGTAGAGTTGCGCGACGAACAGCGTCGCACTCGCGTAATAGACCATCGGCCCGACGCGCAGCAGCGACACGGCGAGCGGCACGACCAGCTCGACGCGCGCGCGGGCGAAGCCGAAGCCGTCGGCCAGGCACTCGATCATGCTCGGCATGCAGGCCACGCTGCTGCGCGTGGCGAGCGCCATCGCGAACGGCGTGCGCAAGCCGGCGAGCGTCCCGGCCAGCGTCGCGCCCGAGCGCTTCCAGATCACGACGATCGCCGCCGCGATCAGCACGAGCGCGACGACCGCGAACGCGGCGACGAAGCGGACCATCGCCTCGAGCGGCCCGAACCCCGACGTGCCGATCTGCGCGGCGCCGCCGCAGAACAGCACGATCGGCGTCGGATACGCGAGCCAGTGCATGATCTTCTGGCACGTGCAATAGACGGTCTCCAGCGTCTGGCTCAGCGCCGCCGAGATGCTGGGCGGCACGCGCCCCGACGCGAACCCGAAGAACAGCGAGAACACCAGCGCCTTCAGCGTGTCGCCGCTCGCGAGCGCCGCGAAGAAGTTGCCGGGCACCAGCGCGATCAGCATGTCGGCGAGGCCCGACGTCTTCTCCGCGGGATCGCTGCCGTACAGCGTCATCACGGTATCGCTCGCCGCGCCGTCGCTGCCGACCAGCGCGCCGAACGCCTTCAGCGTCGCGGTCGACAGGTGCTCGCCCGGCCGCATCGCGACCAGCACGACCGCGCCGACCGCCACGACGAACACCGACACGCAGCTGAAGATCGTGATCACGCGCAGCACGAGATCCGACGCGTTGCCGTCGCGCAGCAGCCGCTGCAGGCTGAAGATCACGGCGGCCGTCATGAACGGCAGCGCCGTCATCTTGAGCAGGCCGACGTACACCTGGCCCACGTAGTCGAATTGCGGTGCGGCCGCCGGCCACAACACGCCCGCCATGATGCCGAGCGCGAGGCTGCCGAAGACCGTCAACGGATGGATCGCGAGCGCATGCAGCCGCTCGATGCGTGGTGTGATCCTGATGTTCTCGTTCATGTTCATGTCAGTGACCCATCGCATCGAGCAGGGATTTCACGTCGAGCCGCTTGTTGCGCTCGGCCAGGAACTGGTTGACGAACGCAAGCAGCGTCGGCATGGACACCGGCACGCCGACGGCAAGCGCGTCGGTGAGGTCGTCGAAGGTCGCGACGCGCAGCCGGATCGGCGCGGTCGGGTCGTCCTGCATCACGCGCTTGATCGCGAGCTCGTCGCGATACACGGCCGTGACCGCGCCGGCGTTCAGTGCGTCGAGCGTCGCCGGCCAGCTCGGATAGGTGCGCACCCGCGCGGCCGGAAAATCGTTGCGCGCGTATTCGGCGTAGGCGGACCCCGCGACGACGCCGATCGTGCCGCGATAGTCGCGCACGACTTCGGGCAGCGGCCGCCCTTTCGCGAGTTCGGCGAAGCCGACGCGGTTGATCAGCAGCGCGCGCCGCAGGCTGATGTACGGCGTGCTGAAGCGCACCACCTGCGCCCGCGGCAACGTACGCGACAGCTTGCTGATCGCGACGTCGGCCTGCCCGGTCGCGAGCAGATGCACGACGTCGTCGAACGTGCGCGCATCGCGGTCGAACTGCACCGGCACGCCGAGCTTTTTGGCGAGCTCGTCGGCGAGGTCGATGTCGACGCCCGCCAATGCGCCGTTGCGCGACATGAAGAACGGCGGCTGATCGACGCCGAGCACCGCGACGACGAGCGTGCCGCGCGTGACGATGCGGGCGAACTCCGGCGCGAGCAGCCGGCCGTCGGGCATCTGCACGAGCCCGGTCGCCGTGGTGGCGGGTGCCGTCACCGCTGCGGGCGCCGCCGGCGCGGACGCATCGAGGGCCAGCGCCGGCGCGGCGCACGACACGGTCACGAGTACGCAGGCCGCACGGCGCAAGGGCCGATGCAGGCATCGCCGCTCGGGGACGAACTCGCGGAACCAGGCAAGCAGCGCGCACGCGGCGCGTCCGGAAAAGAGGTTCATGGCGGCAGTGGGACGGGGAGTATCGAACGACCGCGCGGCCGTTCGTGCAGAACGGGCGCCGGACCCTTGCGCGGGGCGCGGCACCGTCGCCCGGCGCCGCGCCCTCCCGCACGCCCAATGTGTCAGAAGCGCCTTCCGGCCGAAATCCGCCGGAAGGCCCGGCCCGGATGGCACGGGACGCCCGGACGGGCCGCCGCGACGGGGCCGGATGCAGATAGAAATTCGCGATGCCGCGGATTGAAACAAGCAATTTCACAAACCAAGGGTGAACCCGGATACTGGCAACACTTCATCAACACCCAAGCAAAGGAACCCGCAAGATGCCGATCATCAACACCCAAATCAAACCGTTCAAGGCAACCGCATACCACAACGGCGATTTCGTGCCCGTGACCGAAGAGAACTTCAAGGGCAAGTGGTCCGTCGTCGTGTTCTACCCGGCCGACTTCACGTTCGTCTGCCCGACCGAGCTGGGCGACCTCGCCGACCGCTACGCGGAATTCCAGAAGCTGGGTGTCGAAATCTACGGCGTGTCGACCGATACGCACTTCACGCACAAGGCCTGGCACGACACGTCGGACACGATCGGCAAGATCAAGTACCCGATGATCGGCGACCCGACGCTCACGCTGTCGCGCAACTTCGACGTGCTGATCGAAGAAGAAGGGATGGCGCTGCGCGGCACGTTCGTGATCAACCCGGAAGGCGAGATCAAGCTGTGCGAAATCCACGACAACGGCATCGGCCGCGACGCCGGCGAACTGCTGCGCAAGGTGCAGGCTGCGCAATACATCGCGGCGCACCCGGGTGAAGTGTGCCCGGCCAAGTGGACGCCGGGTGCGGAAACGCTGACCCCGTCGCTCGACCTGATCGGCAAGATCTAAGGGTCGCCCGGCGCCTCGCTCGAGGCGCCCAGGAAGCACCCAGCCGGGCCGCTGCCTCGCGCGGCGGCCCGCACCCTCCTCCGGCACGACGTGCCCGAGCAGCCAAATCAATACGGAATCCGAAACGCCATGCTCGACGCCAATCTCAAGAACCAACTGAAAGCGTACCTCGAAAAGATCACGCGCCCGATCGAACTCGTCGCGTCGCTCAACGACAGCGCGAAATCGCAGGAACTGCTTGCGCTGCTGAACGAGATTGCGTCGCTGACGTCGCGCGTGACCGTGACCGAACGCCGCGACGATGTCGAGCGCAAGCCGTCGTTCTCGATCGGCGAACCCGGCAAGCCGGCCGGCATCCGCTTCGCCGGCATCCCGATGGGCCATGAATTCACGTCGCTCGTGCTCGCGCTGCTGCAGACGGGCGGCCATCCGGTCAAGCTCGACGACGACGTGATCGAACAGATCCGCGCGCTCGACGGCGACTACACGTTCGAGACGTATTTCTCGCTGTCGTGCCAGAACTGCCCGGAAGTCGTGCAGGCGCTGAACGTGATGTCGCTGATCAACCCGCGCATCCGCCACGTCGCGATCGACGGCGCGCTGTTCCAGAACGAAGTCGATGCGCGCCAGATCATGGCCGTGCCCACGATGTTCCTGAACGGCGAATCGTTCGGCCAGGGCCGCAGCAGCGTGAAGGAAATCCTCGCGAAGCTCGACACGGGTGCCGGCGAGCGCGCCGCGAAGTCGCTCGAGAACAAGCCGGTGTTCGACACGCTGATCGTCGGCGGCGGCCCGGCCGGTGCGGCCGCGGCAATCTACTCGGCGCGCAAGGGCATCGCGACGGGCGTCGTCGCCGAGCGTTTCGGCGGCCAGGTGCTCGACACGATGGCGATCGAGAACTTCGTGTCGGTGCAGGAAACCGAAGGGCCGAAGTTCGCCGCGGCGCTCGAGCAGCACGTGAAGCAGTACGACGTCGACATCATGGACGTGCAGCGCGCCGACGCGCTGATTCCGGGCGACGTGCATCAGATCCGCCTGGCGAACGGCGCGGTGCTGAAGGCGAAGACGATCGTCCTCGCGACCGGCGCGCGCTGGCGCGAAATCAACGTGCCGGGCGAGCGCGAATACCGCAACCGCGGAGTCGCGTACTGCCCGCACTGCGACGGCCCGCTGTTCAAGGGCAAGCGCGTCGCGGTGGTCGGCGGCGGCAACTCGGGCGTCGAGGCCGCGATCGACCTGGCCGGCATCGTGAAGGCCGTCACGCTGATCGAATTCGGTGCGCAACTGCGCGCGGACGAAGTGCTGCAGCGCAAGCTGCGCAGCCTGCCGAACGTGACGATCGTCACGCAGGCGCAGACGACCGAGCTGACCGGCGACGGCAGCAAGCTGAACGGGCTCGTCTACAAGGATCTGCGTTCGGGCGAAACGAAGCGGGTCGATCTCGAAGGCGTGTTCGTGCAGATCGGCCTCGTGCCGAACACCGAGTGGCTGAAGGGCACGGTCGAACTGTCGAAGCACGGCGAGATCGTCGTCGATGCGCGCGGTGCGACGTCGGTGCCGGGCGTATTCGCCGCCGGCGACGTGACGACGGTGCCGTTCAAGCAGATCGTGATCGCGGTGGGCGAAGGCGCGAAGGCATCGCTCGGCGCGTTCGATCACCTGATCCGGCAGGACGCGACGCCGGCTACTGCCGACGCGCCGCAGGCCGAAGAAGCGATCGCCGCGTAACGCGCGACGCACCGCACAGGTTCGTCTCTCTTGGCCCCGCATGCCCTGGTCGGCGTGCGGGGCTCTTTTTCATCCGGTGCGGAGCAGCACGGCGCGCGCGCTGCGGCGCCCTGCTCACTGGGTCGCGCCGGGCCCGGCGTTCGCCGGTGCAGGCGCCTTGATATTGCTCGACTGCCTGACCAATTGGTCGGTCATCGCGGCAGCGACCGAATTCGCCCCCGCCGACGTGTGCTGCCGATCGCGGCTCGGCGTCGCCACGTATTGCGGCGCCGGCAACGACGGATCCAGCTTCGCCGATTCACGCACGAGCGCAGCGGTTTCCGGGGTTTCGGATTTCATGGCGGACGGTGCTGCCGCGTGTCGCTCGAGCCCGTCGCGTTTGCGCGCCGCGTGCTGCGGAGGCTGATACGCCGCCTGCTGGCTCGGCCGGCTTGCCTGCGCGGCCTGGGCCGGCGGCGCCGATTGCGTCGATTGCGCCGGCTGGGCCGATTGCGCTGCTTGTATCGGCGCTTGTACAGGTTGCGCGGGCTTGGCCTTCGGCGGGGTCGCATCCTCCGGCTCGACCGTCACGACGTGGACGGTCGGTGGCGGAGCACTCGGTTTCACCGGTTTCGCCGGTGCGGCGATGACCGGCGCGACGGCAGCGGAGGCCGGTGCCGCATTCGTACGCGCAGCGGCCGCGGCAGGCGGCGCTACGGCCGCTGGTTGCGGCACCGCCTCGTCCACATGCGCGGACGGGACGGCGACGGGCGCGGGCGGCGCGATCGTGCCTTGTGCGGTGTGACCGTCGTTCGCCGCGGTCACGGCGGCGGCAGGTGCTGCGGCATCGCCGATGCCGGCTTCCGCGATCGCGCGGTGGTCCGCACGCAGGAGCATCACGTAGCCGCTGCCTGCCGCGGCAACCAGCAAACCGCCGGCGATCATCAATGTCTTACGGGTACGAGTCATGCTTGCTCACCGATCCAATCGACGTGAACAAGCCATGATACGCGCGCGTTCGCGCATGATCCCGCACGAATACAATTGGTTGCATTGACGTCGACCCCAAGAGCGCCGAGGCCGTACGATGCTGCGCGCCCTATCGTCTGACGGTTCGGCACCGTCTGCCTTCCGCCATCAGATGCAGAAGATCGCGACCGCGATCCCGCCGAACAGCGCCCACTTGACGACGTAGTACACGGTGCGATTCCACGCCTTCAGCCGCTTGCCGGCGCGGCGAATCGCATACAGGTACTTGAATGCATGATTGAGCCCGCCCGTGCGGTCGCCCGTTTCGTTCGGCGACGCGGCCGCGCGCATCAGCAGTTGCCCGAACGCATCGTTGATGCGCTGCGCCCAACGATATTTCATCGGGCGGTCGATGTCGCAGAACAGGATCACGCGATCGCGCGCGGTGCGATTCTCGGCCCAGTGCAGATAGGTCTCGTCGAACATCACGGCCTCGCCGTCGCGCCACGCATACGACTCGCCGTCGACGACGATCCGGCACGCGTCGTCGTTCGGCGTGTCCAGCCCGAGGTGGTAGCGCAGCGAGCCCGCATACGGATCGCGATGCAGGCCGAGCTTGCCGCCCGGCGGCAACTGCGCGAACATCGCGGCCTTGATCGACGGAATCCGCGACAGGATCTCGACCGTGCGCGGACACAGCGCCTGCGCGGACGGATGCGGCGCGTCGTACCACTTCAGATAGAAGCGCTTCCAGCCGTTGCGAAAGAACGAATTGAAGCCGATGTCGTTGTACTCGCCCGACGCCTTGATCCGGCTGGCATCGCGCAACGCGAGCGCCTCGTCGCGGAAGGTCCGCCATTCGCGCTGCAGCACGGCGAGTTCCGGAAAGTGCCGCGTGTCGAGAAACGGCGTGGTCGGCACCGACGAGAACGCGTAGGAAAAGCAGTTCAGCGGCGCGGTGAAGGTCGAGTGATCGGATAGTTGCCTGAACAACCTGTGCCGAACCTTGCCGCGCCGGTGCGTATGGACGACACACGCAATGAACACGATCAACAGGACCCAGCGCATCGATATTTCCCCCGTAAGTTGTTTTACGGAATTCTAGGTACGGGGAAAATTTCCTGCGCTGAAGCGCAGGCGGCGCGAGGTGCGTCGGCAAGACGCAAAGAGGATGCCGATCGAATCATGCCGGCACACCGAAAAGCCCGTGCCGACGGGCTTTTCGACGCAACCGGAATGCGCGCGCGGCATGCTGCCGACCCGCGCGCATGCGGCGATTATTCCGGAAACGGTAACTCAGTTTGTCCGTCAGCGCGCATACCGAACGTGTTGAGCGTCATCGCCACGAGCGCGTAATAGCCGAGCAGCGCGACGAGGTTCACCACGGTCTCGTGGCCGAATCGCGCCTGCGCGCGCGCGAACGTCGCGTCGCTCACGCGCCGCGTGTCGTACAGCTCGGTCGCGAACGCATGGATCAGCGCATCGTCGTCCGATTCGAATGCCGGCTCGACGCCACGGCGGATCGCTTCGGCCGTCGCGGCCGGCACGCCGGCATCGAGCGCGATCGGATGGTGGATGTGCCACTCGGCCTGCGAGCGCCAGCGCGCGGCCGTCACGAGAATCGCGAGTTCCGACAGCCGCAGCGGCAAACCCGTGCGATAGCGGCAGAACGCGCCGAGCCGCTGCGCGTGCTGCGCGAGCTCGGGGCTCGCGATCCAGCCGAGGAACGGCCCGTTCAGGTTGCCGCGCGGGCCGCTGAGGATCTCGGCGAGCACGGCCTTCTGCTCGTCGGTGGCCGATGCGGGATCGAAGGGAGGCAGTCTGTCTGTCATGGCGAGGGTTCGGTGAGGTCGTGATTCACGCGCCGGCCGACGCGAGCGCCGCGTCGATCGCGCCGGACAGTCGCTCGACGATCGTGTCGATCTGCTGCGCGGTGCAGACGAACGGCGGTGCGACCAGGATGTGATCGCCGTGCACGCCGTCGATCGTGCCGCCCATCGGATACACCATCAGGCCGCGCTGCATCGCCTCGCGCTTGACCGCCGCATGCAGCTTCAGCGCGGGATCGAACGTCGCCTTGCTGTCGCGATCGCGCACGAGCTCGACGCCGACGAACAGCCCGCGGCCGCGCACGTCGCCGACATGCGGATGCGCACCGTACTGCTCGCGCAGCGACGCCCGCAGTTGCTCGCCGCGCGCCTTCACGTTGTCGAGCAGCTTCTCTTCGGCGATCACGCGCTGCACTTCGAGCGCGGCCGCACAGGCGGTTGCGTGGCCGAGATACGTGTGGCCGTGCTGGAAGAAGCCCGAGCCGTCGACGATCGTCCGGTAGATGCGATCGCTCACAAGCGTCGCGCCGATCGGCTGGTAACCCGCGCCGAGCCCTTTCGCGATCGTCAGCAGGTCGGGCGCGACTCCGTCTTCGTCGCATGCGAACAGGTAACCGGTACGCCCCATCCCCGACATGATTTCATCGAGAATCAGCAGCACGCCGTACTTGTCGCACACCGCGCGGATCTTCTTCAGGTAGGTACGCACCGGCGGCACCGCGCCGGCCGTCGCGCCGACCACCGTCTCCGCGACGAACGCCGCGACGTTTTCCGCGCCGAGTTCGACGATCTTCTGCTCCAGTTCGTCAGCCAGGCGCTGCGCATACGCTTCGTCGGTTTCTCCCGCCTGCTGGTCGCGATACGCATAACACGGGCTCACGTGGTGCGCTTCGATCAGCAGCGGCAGGAACGGCTCGCGCCGCCATGCGTTGCCGCCGATCGCGAGCGCGCCGAGCGTGTTGCCGTGATAGCTCTGGCGGCGTGCGATGAAATGGCGGCGCTGCGGCTCGCCCTTTTCGACGAAATACTGGCGCGCAAGCTTCAATGCGGCTTCGACCGCCTCTGATCCGCCCGACACGAAATACACGTGTTCGAGGCCGGCCGGCGCGGCCTCGACGAGCCGGTCGGCCAGCTCCTCGGCCACCTCGGTCGTGAAGAACGACGTATGCGCATACGGCAGTTGCTGCGCCTGCCGCTTGATCGCATCGATCACGCGCTGGTTGCTGTGCCCGAGACACGACACGGCCGCGCCGCCGCATGCGTCGATATAGCGTTTGCCGGTCGAATCGATGATCTCGATGCCGTCGCCTGCGACGGCGACGGGCAAGGTGGCGCGCGGAGCGCGATGGAAAACGGTCGTCATGCGTTGCCTCATGGTCAGGACGCGCGGGGCGCGTGCGCGGACGGCACGATGCGCGTCGCGAAGCGCTGCGTGCCGTGTTGATGAACGGTGAAGTCGATCGCGGTATCGCGAATCGCGAACACGGCGGTCGCCAGCGTGTTTTCGTCGTCGGGATCGGCCGGATCGTCGCGATAGATCGGTAGCCCTTCCGGTGCGCGATCGCCGAGCACACGCAGCAGCGCAGCTTCGTCGATCGCATCGATGGCCGGCGTCAGCGCATCGACGCGCCGCTGGCGATCGCCGGACGATTGCGTGACGATCTGCGCTTCGGCCTCGCAGCCCGAATGCACGAGATGATTCGCGTGGCCGGTGAGTTGCGAAACGTCGACGACCGAACAGCGCGCGACGCTCGCCTCGATGCTCAAGAGCCGCGTATCGCCGGTCGCGCCGAGCGTGTGGTGAAAGCCGCTCGCGCGCGCATGGGTGCGCAGCACGTCGGCGGCTGCGTCGAGCGACGTCGCATCGAGCACCGCACGCGCGAGGATCATCCGCGGCACGCCGGCCGCCGGCGTGCGGATGCGCAGGTTGTTGATCGCCTGCGCGATTCCCGCGCGGTTCGCGGCGAACGTATGGCCGGGCAGCGAGCCCGGGTAATAGAAGCTGATGAAGCCCGGCTTGCCCTGCGGCTGCACGTCGACCAGCAGGCAACGCTCGCGCAGGTACGGATCGCCGTCCTCGTTGTGCGCGATCCAGCGCGTGCCGTGCGCGTCGCGCCCGGCGAGCGTCGTGCAGCCGTCCGGCGCGTTGTGGATCAGTTCGCCGCGGCAGTTCCACAGGAAGATGTCCTCCGCCGGCCAGCCGACGCCCGCCGCGATCCCGTCCAGTTCCGCGACGAGGTCGGGGTACGCGGCCAGCGCGGCCTGCCGCAGCGCGGCGACGAACGGATGGCCGCGCCAGCGGCGCACGGCCTGCCATGCGCTGCTCTGCTGCATGTACGCATCGAACACGGGGCGGGCAAGCTCGCCGAGACGCACGCCGATGTCGAACGGCGTGCCGGCGATGACGGGGGAAAGGGAAAGCGGCATGTCGGGCAATTCGGTTTCGTTCAGGACACGTGTTTCAGGAATTCCTTCAGGCGCGGTGTCGGCGGCCGGTCGATCAGATCGACCGGATGGCCGTCCTCGGCGATGCCGCCCTGATCCATGAACAGGAGCCGCGTGCCGACCCGCTTCGCGAAGCCGATCTCGTGCGTGACGACGATCATCGTCATCCCTTCGGTGGCGAGATCCTGCATCACTTTCAGCACTTCGTGGCGCAATTCCGGATCGAGCGCCGACGTCGGCTCGTCGAACAGCATCAGCCGCGGCCGGATCGCGAGCGCGCGTGCGATCGCGACACGCTGCTGCTGGCCGCCCGACAGCTCCGACGGGTAATGATTCGCGCGCGATTCGAGGCCCACCTTGTCGAGCAGCGCCATCGCCTGGTCGCGCGCGTCGGCGCGCGACGCGCCGCGCACCTGGATCGGCCCGAACATCACGTTCTCGAGCGCGGTCATTTGCGGAAACAGGTTGAACTGCTGGAACACCATGCCGGCCTCGAGCCGGATGTTGCGAATCGTCGACGCGTTGCCGCGCACGCTCTGGCCGTCGACCAGCAGCTCGCCGCCGGTGATTTTCTCGAGCGCGTTGATACAGCGCAACATCGTCGACTTGCCCGAGCCCGACGGACCGATCACGACCACGACTTCGCCCGCGTCGATCTTCAGGTCGATATGCTTGAGCACCGGCACATGGCCGAAGCTCTTCGACACGTTCTGGAATTCGATCATGCTCATAGGATCCTCATGCGCTTTTCGACGAGCCGCAGCGTCAGCGTCATCGCGCCGGTCAGCATCAGGTAGATGATGGCCACCGCGGTCCAGATTTCGACGGCCTGGAAATTGCCGGCAATGATTTCCTGCCCCTTGCGCGTCAGTTCGCCGACACCGATCACGATGAACAGCGACGTGTCCTTGAGGCTCACGATGCACTGGTTGCCGAGCGGCGGAATCAGCCGCCGGAACGCGAGCGGCCCGACCACCTTCAGCAGCACGCGCGGCATCGACAGGCCCATCGCGAGCCCCGCTTCCGTCAGCCCCTTCGGGATCGACAGCAGCGCGCCGCGCACCACTTCCGCGAGATACGCGCCGGAATTCACCGTGATCGCGATGATCGCGGCCGTCAGGCCGTCGATGCGGATATGCGCGAGCAGCGGCAGCGCGAAGTACAGGAACATCACCTGCACGACGATCGGCGTGCCGCGGATCAGTTCAATATAAACCTGTGCGAGCACGTTCATCGCCTTCGGTCCGTATGCGCGGAACATGCCCGCGATCATCCCGACGACGAACCCGCCCACCAGCCCGAAAAATGCGATGAACACCGTCAACCGGACCCCGTCCATCAGGTCCGGCAACGCCGCCCAGATCGCCGACCAATCGAAATTCACGTGTCGCTCCCCGTTCGATTCAAGACCGGCGCGGCCGCCCGGCCGCGCCCTGTTGCGCCGTCACGCTCACAGCTTCGGCGGCTCGGCGCCGAACCACTTCTTGTAGATCTGCGCGTAGCGGCCGTCGGACTTGATCTTCACGAGCGACGCGTTGACCTTCGGCACGAGCGGGCTGCCCTTCGGGAAGCCGATCCCGTACTTGTCGCCGCTCACCGGCTGGCCCGCGACCTTCACCTTGCCCTTGCCTTCGTTGTTCACGAAGAACAGCACGTTCGGCGTGTCGTGCATCGCCGCGTCGACGCGGCCGGCCTCGAGCGCGAGGTACGCCTGGTCGATGTTCGGGAACTGGCGGATCTCCTTCGGCTTCAGGTGCGCCTTGATCCAGTCGATCGTCGCGGTGCCCGTCTTCGCGGCGATCACCTTGCCGTTCAGGTCGTCGATCGACTTGATCGACGTGTTGTCGGCCTGCACCATCGCCGCGAGCCCGCTGTCGTAGTACGGCGCGGAGAAGTCGATCGCCTTCTTGCGCTCTTCCTTGATGGTCATCCCCGACAGCGCGACGTCGATGTTCTGCGTCTGCAGCGCCGGGATCAGGCCCGCGAAATCCATCGGCTGGATCGTGTATTTCCAGCCCTGGTCCTTCGCGATCTCCGCCCACAGGTCGAGATCGAAGCCGACGTACTTGTCGCCCTGCTTGAACTCGAACGGCATGAACGACGTATCGGTCCCGACGACGAGCGTCTTGGTATCCGCGTGCGCGATGCTGGCGCCGAGCGCGGCGACCACCGCGACGGCTTTCAGGAAGGAACGACGACTCATGGCTTTTCTCCGCATGGTTGAGCGATGTAACCGGCCGGCTGGCCGGGGAACGACGACATCAAGCCGCACCGCAACATGCGATGTTGAATTAGACCTTAGTGCAACAAGTGTTGTCAACACGGATACTACGACAACAAAAAAACGCGCAACAGGTAATTGCATCGAGACAAACCCGCGCGGGACGGGCGGGATTGGTCAGAGGAAAAGGCGGGGGAATGACGGCGGGAGCGCGCGGCGGGCCCTGGACTCGGGGATGAGGCGGGCGAGCGGTATTTGCCGGCAACCGCCGCCGCTCAACGAACGGAATGAACCTCGAGCGGCAATGCCGCCCGGCATGACTTCAACACGACATCCGTTACGCCGCCACCCCGCTCGCCTGATGCGAAACCAGCCGCGCATACGCACCCTGCCGCGCGATCAGCGCCGCATGCGTTCCCGCCTCGATGATCCTGCCGTGCTCGAGCACGAGGATCGTGTCCGCGTTGCGCACGGTCGACAGCCGGTGCGCGATGATGATCGAGGTCCGCTGCGCCATCAGGTCCTCCAGCGCCGCGCGGATCTGCTGCTCGCTGATCGTGTCGAGGTGGGACGTCGCTTCGTCGAGGATCAGCACCGGCGCATCCTTCAGGAACGCACGGGCGATCGCGACGCGCTGGCGCTGTCCGCCGGACAGCTGCACGCCGCGCTCGCCGACCCGCGTCGCGAGCCCGTCGGGCAGCCGCGCGACGAATGCGCCCAGCGCCGCGTGGTCGATCGCGCGCCGGACGTCCTCGTCCGATGCATCGTGCGCCGCGAGCCGGATATTCGCTTCGAGCGTGTCGTTGAACAGATAGGTATCCTGCGCAACCAGCGCGATGTGCCGGCGCAGATCGTCGAGCCGCAGATCGCGCAGGTCGACGCCGCCGAGCGTCACGCGCCCGTGCTGCGGATCCCAGAAGCGCAGCAGCAGGCTCGCGACGGTCGACTTGCCGGCGCCCGATGCGCCCACCAGCGCGACCGTGCTGCCGGGCGGCACCTCGAAACTCACGCGATCGATCGCCGGCACGCCGCGGCCCGGGTACGTGAAGCCCGCGTCCTCGAATCGCACGGTCGCGTCGCCGGACAGCGCGTGCGCGCCGTCGACGACCGTCACCGGCTCCTTCTCGAGCGCGCGCAAGCGCCGCGTCGATGCAATCGTGTCGGCCAGCTGTCGCGCGACCTGGCCGATCTCGGCCACCGGAATGAACGCGGCCACCGCGACCAGCACCAGCAGCGGCAACGCTTCGTGCGCGAACCAGCCGCGCGCGCACAGCAGCGCACCGAGCGCCGCGACGGCCAGCCCGCCGAGCCCGCTCGCGACTTCGAGCGCGGCGCTCTGCGCCGACAGATCGTCGAGCAGCTTCGCGCGCTGCTGCCGGTACGCGTCGGCTTGCGCGACGAACGCGGCACGCCGGCGCGCGAGCGCCTGGAACGCGGTCAGTTCCGCGAGCCCCTGGATCGTTTCGGTCAGGTGCGCGCCGAGCAGGCCGAGCGCCTCGCGTGCGCCGATGCCGAGCCGGTCGACGTCGCGCCGCGCCAGCACGGGCGCCAGCCCGGCCCACAGCAGGAACGGCAGCAACACCAGCGCGAGCGGCCATGCGACCGACGCGAGCAGCACCAGCACGCCGGCCGGCACCAGCACCGCGACGAACGCCGGCGCGAGCGTATGCGCATAGAAGTATTCGACGGTCTCGACGTCCTGCGTCGCGAGCGCGACCAGATCGCCGGAACGGCGCCGCAGCAAACCGGCCGGCGCGAGCCGTTCGAGCGTCGCGAACAGCGCGATGCGCATCTCGGCGAGCAGCCGGTACGCGACGTCGTGCGCGAGCCACGATTCGAGCCAGTGCAGCACCGCCGCGACCGGCGCGACGACCAGCAGCGCCGCGACGAGCGCGCCGTTCGCGTGTCCGTCCGGCACGCCGCCGACCACCCGCGCACCAATCACGCCGACGCCGATGAACGCGAGCACGCGACCGATCCCGAACAGCACGGTCAACAGGACCTTGCCCTTCCACGGACCGACGAAGCGCAGCAGCGCGCGCAACGTTTCGGGCCAGCCGATCGTCGCCGCGTCGTCGTTCAGCGGCCTGACCTGCGGGCCCGCTGCAGCACGCGCGCCCGCGCCGCCGGCCACCGCGGCCGTGCCGACGGCTTCGGCGGCGGCCTCCAGCTGCGGCCCCATCAGCTGGCGATACGGGCCGTCGCGCGCGATCAGTTCCGCGTGCGTGCCCGCGTCGACCACCCGCCCCTGGTCGAGCACCAGGATGCGATCGGCGCCGATCACGCTGGACAGCCGGTGCGCGAGCACGAGCGTCGTACGCCCGCGCGTGAGCCGGTCGAGCGCCTGCTGGATCAGCGCTTCGTTCTCCGCATCGACCGACGACAGCGCCTCGTCGAGCAGCAGGATCGGCGCATCGCGCAACAGTGCGCGCGCGATCGCGATCCGCTGGCGCTGGCCGCCCGACAGCATCAGCCCGCGTTCGCCGATGCGCGTCGCATAGCCGTCGGGCAGCGCCGAGATGAAATCGTGCGCGTTGGCGGCTCGCGCGGCCGCGATCATGTCCGTGTCGCTCGCGTCGGGCCGGCCGAGCCGCAGGTTGTCGGCGACGCTGCCGTCGAACAGCGTCGCGTCCTGCGCGACCACCGCGATCATCTCGCGCACCTGATCGGCGTCGAGCGTGCGCACGTCGTGCCCGCCGATGCGGATCGTGCCGCCCTGCGCATCGTGCTGGCGCAGCAGCAGGCGCACGATGGTCGACTTGCCCGCGCCGCTCGGGCCGACGATCGCGACCGTCTCGCCTTCGCGCACCGTGAAGCCCAGCGCCGCATGCGCATCCGCGCGACGCCCCGGATACGCGAAGCTGACGCCGTCGAACACGATCTCCGGCCGCAGGTGCGGCACGCGCGGCGCCGCGGCGGCCGGCGTGTCGCTGCCCGCATCGAGCAACGCGTGAATCGCGTTCGCCGCCGACTGGCCGATCATCCCCTGGTGCAGCACGCCGCGCAGGTCGCGCAGCGGCCGGAAGATTTCGCTGCCGGCCATCAGCACGATCAGCAGCGCCTCGAGGCTCATGTCGCCGTGGCGCACGCGCCATGCGCCGACCGCGATCGCCGCCGCCGCGCCGAGGCCGGTGCCGAAATCGGTGAAGAGCCGCGTCAGCAGCCCGAGCGCGAGCACCCAGAACGTGCTGTCGGAGAGCGCGCGCGCCTTCGCCGCCAGCTTCGCGCCGAACGCGCCGCTCTGTCCGAACGCCTTCAGCGTCGGCAGGCCCTGCACCGCGTCGAGAAACTCCTCGCCGAACGCCTTGAACGCGGCCGAGCGGGCGAGCGCCGCGCGCCGGTCGGCGCGATGCACGAGTTGCGGCAGTGCGAGCGTGACGAGCGCGGCGACCAGCAGGATCGCGGCCGTCGGCACGTCCCACCATGCGAGCACCGCGAAGATCATCACCGGCGCGCACGCGGCGATCACGAGCTGCGGCAGGTAGACGCCGAAGAAGGTCTGCAGCTGCTCGACGCCGTCGACGACGGCCAGCATCACGCCGCCCGTGCGCTCGCCGCTGAACCATGCGGGGCCGAGCGCCGCGATCCGGTCGAACAGCCGCGCGCGCAGCGCGGACTGCACGCGCCCGGCCGTCTGCTGCGCGAGCACCGTGCGGCGATGGTCGAGCCATGCGCGCAGCAGCACGCAGGCCGCGGTTGCAACGACGGTTTCGGCGATATCGCGCGCCGGCGCGCCGGCAAAGACGAGCGCGAGCACACGGCCGAGAAACACGAACCGCAGGATGCCGACACCCATCGCGAGCAGCCCGAGCGCGACCGCGGCGGCGACCCGCCAGCGCAATCCCGCCATCATCGCCCATAGTCGTCGGTCGAAATACATGAAGCCCTCCGGTCGGTTTTTTCGTTGCGGTTCGATTGACCGGACCAAGGCTACCCGCGCCCCCGACGCGCGGCAAAAGATGATTTTTCAACGGGTGTTGAGTCAACTACAATACCCCGCATGTCGCACCTCCCTCCCCTCAGCGCGCTGCGTGCTTTCGAGGCGGCCGTCCGCCTCGGCGGGTTCGCGCGCGCGGCGGCCGAGCTGAACGTGTCGACGAGCGCGATCAGTCACCAGATCCGCGCGCTCGAGGAATCGCTGGGTGCCCGCCTGCTCGAACGCAGCACGGGGCTCGGCGGCATCGGCCTCACGCAAGCGGGCGCCCGCCTGCTGCCGGCCGTCAGCGATGCGCTGTCGAAGCTGACCGACGCGTGCGCCGAGATTCGCGGCACCACCGCGCAACGGCTGACCGTGTCCGCCAACGCGCCGTTTTCGTCGATGTGGCTCGCGCGCCGCCTCGCGGAATTCTCGTCGCTTCATCCCGACACGCCGCTGCACGCGGTCGTGGTCGACGACGAACCGGATTTCGCGCGCAGCGGCGTCGATCTCGCGATCGTGCACGTGCCCGCGCACCGGCTGCGCGCCGACGACGACATCCTGATGCGGGAAACCGTGTTTCCGGTGTGCAGCCCCGAGCTGTTCCCGTACGCATCCGGGTACGTGTGCCGCTCGCGGCTGCTGCAGGAGATGCACGAGGACAGCCCCGAGATCGACTGGCGCAACTGGGCCGTGCACTTCGGCCTGCCGGACGACTTCGAGACGAAAATCGTCCGTTACAGCAGTTTCAGCCAGGTGATCGGCGCGGCCGTGGGCGGCGCGGGCATCGCGCTCGGCCGTGTGCCGCTGATCGAGCCCGAACTGCGCAGCGGCCGCCTGGTGCCGCTGGTGCCGGGCCTCGAGCGCGATGCGTCGTGGCGCTTCGTGCTGCGCCGCAATCCGTCGGCGCGGCACCGGCTGCTCGATCCGTTGATCGCGTTCCTGCGCCGCGAAGCCGATGCCCCGCCGCTCCAGCGCGCGAAGATCGTTGCGCCCGCATCCAACGACAGTCACGCGCGCGACGCGGGCGGTGCGTAGCGCGCCCGCGCGCACAGCGGGCGCAGGCATCGCCGGTTCGCTACCGCGTCACGGCGTCGCGAAGAACAGCGCGACGACGCACGCCATCCCGCCGGACCACACGAGCGAACGCAGCGACGCCCAGTTCAGCAGGTACATCAGCGCATAGACGACGCGAATCGCGACGAACCCCATCGCGAGCTGGTCGACGTGGTGCGCATTCGCGCCGTTGTGCCATGCGACGACCAATCCGGCCGTGAACAGCGCCAGCGCTTCCCACGCATTCTGGTGCGCGGCCTGCGCCCGCGCGCGCCAGCCTTCGAGCTTCGCGAGGTACTCGCGCGGCGTGTGGTTGTCGTAACCCTTGCGGGCCTTGGCCAGGAACGTCATCGGGAACGGCAACAGCGCCGCGATGAACAGGCACAGCTGGGACGTCGTCATCAAAGTCCCCTCCTTTATGATTACATTGATCAATGACATGGTCGCGCAGAGCTTAGCATTGCGTCGCGCCGTTCGCGCACCGGTTTTCTAGACGGGAGACTCGGCAAGGCAGGCTGGCGAAGGCCGTGTCGACATGGATTCGGCACAAAAAATTCCACCAAATCGCCGACAAATACGTTAATTAAAACTGGTCGAACACCAATAAGATAGCGCTCAACACTGGTTGGGTGCGCAAACGCACCAGCCACTGACCCGCGCCGCCGCGCGCGCACCGAACGACTTTCGACCCGAGCCCGCCCATGCCCCGTCCCATCGTCGCCCATATCCGTCCCGACGCCGTCCGCCACAACCTCGACGTCATCCGCCGCACCGCCGCGCAATCGCGCGTATGGGCCGTGATCAAGGCCAACGCCTACGGTCACGGGATCGAGCGGATCTATCCGGGCCTCGCGGCCGCCGACGGCATCGCGCTGCTCGATCTCGACGAAGCCGTGCGCGTGCGGGAACTCGGCTGGGACAAGCCGGTGCTGCTGCTCGAAGGCATCTTCGAGCCGGCCGACGTCGAACTGGCCGATCGTTACCGGCTGACGGTGGCCGTGCACTGCGACGCGCAGCTCGACCTGCTGATCGCCGCGAAGCCTCGGCAACCGATCGACATCCAGCTGAAGATGAACTCCGGGATGAACCGGCTCGGCTACCGCCCCCACGCATTCCGTGCCGCGTGGGAGCGCGCGGCGGCCGCGCCGTCGATCGGCAAGATCACGCTGATGATGCATTTCGCAAACGCCGACGAAGGCGAAGTCGACTGGCAGCTCGAGCAGTTCGATGCGGCCACCGCCGGGATTCCGGGCGAGCGCTCGACATCGAATTCCGCGGCCGTGCTGTGGCATCCGCGCGCGCATCGCGACTGGGTCCGGCCGGGCACGATCCTGTATGGCGCGTCGCCGACCGGCGCGTCACGGCACATCGCCGACACGCCGCTGATGGCCGCGATGACGCTGACCAGCAAGATCATCGGCGTGCAGACGCTCGCGCCGGAAGAAACGGTCGGCTACGGCCGCCGCTTCACCGCCGACCAGCCGATGCGGATCGGCGTCGTCGCGTGCGGCTACGCGGATGGCTATCCGCGCCACGCGCCGACCGGCACGCCGATCGCGGTGGACGGCGTGATGACGCGCGTCGTCGGCCGCGTGTCGATGGACATGCTGACCGTCGACCTGACGCCGTGCCCGGACGCGGGCATCGGCTCGAGCGTCGAGCTGTGGGGCGATCAGGTGAAGGTCGACGACGTCGCGGAAGCCAGCGGCACGATCGGCTACGAGCTGATGTGCGCGCTCGCGCGCCGCGTGCCGGTCGTGGTCGTGCCGTCCGGCGCGTCGACGGTGCAGCCGGCGCCGCGCACGGGCAGCTACGGGCGATAACCGGGGCGCGGATGCGGCGGCACGCTCGCGGGTCGCTGCGCATCCGGACGCTCGGAATCCGCTTGCGGGCCGCGTCGGGCGGTCCGCTTGTTTTGTGCGGTCTGCTTTTGCGGCCTGCTTTTGCCGCATGTACCGACGGCGAAGCACAGGCGGGACGCAGCGCGCAACCGGTCCACGGGCGCCACACACTACGAACTACGAACTACTCACGCCACGTCGGCTTGCGCTTCTCGAGGAACGCATCGATCCCCTCGCCGGCGTCCTCTTCCATCATGTTGCGCGCCATCACGTCGCCCGCAAAAGCGTATGCGTCGTCCAGCGGCCGTTCTCGCTGCCGGTAGAACATCTGCTTGCCGTAGCGCACCGCCGCCGGGCTCTTCGCGACAATCTCCGCGACCTTGCGCGCGACGGCCGCGTCGAGCGCATCCTCGGGCACGGCCTCGTTGACGAGCCCCCACGCGGCGGCCGTCGCCGCATCGATGAAACGCCCGGTGACGAGCATGTCGAACGCGCGCTTCGCCGACACGTTGCGGCTCAACGCAACGGCGGGCGTCGAACAGAACAGCCCGACGTTGATGCCCGACACCGCGAAGCGCGCGGTGTCGGCCGCCACGGCAAGGTCGCACGCGGCGACGAGCTGGCAGCCGGCCGCCGTCGCGATGCCCTGCACGCGCGCGATGACCGGCACCGGCAGCGCGCGCATCGCGAGCATCACGCGGCTGCATTGCGCGAACAGCGTGCGGTAATAATCGAGTTCGGGCTTGCCGCGCATCTGCCGCAGGTCGTGGCCCGCGCAGAACGCCTTGCCCTGCGCGGCGAGCACGACACAGCGCACGTGCGGATCGGCGGCCAGCGAATCGAACGCGTCCTGCAGGCTCGCCAGCATCGCCTCCGACAACGCGTTGAACTGTTGCGGCCGGTTCAGCCGCAGCGTGACGACGCCGTCGTGGGCCTCGCGCAGCAGGATCGGCTCGGCTGTCTCGTGAATGGGTTCCATGATGCTCCGCTCGATGGGGTTCGATCGGACGCGAACCGGCGGCACGGGCAACACGCGGCCGGATTCGCGATCGACATGATCACGAATCGTCCTCCAGTTTGCGCGAGACGTCCAGCGAAGCGGACGGACCGCCGGCGCAGCAGACGTTCGCGGGAATCGGGCTGCGCGCCACTCGCGTGCGTGGTCAGGGCCGCGTGCAGGAGCGCACATCGCGAATTTCAACCGTCGCGCCGTCCTGAATGCGGATCGCACCGCCCTGCACGTACTCGGCATGCTCGCCTGCGAACATCCCGTTGCAACCGGCGACGCAGCGGTCGCACGTCCCGAATCGCAAACTCGAACACGCAACCGGTATCGAGCCCGCTCCCCCGCCGAATATCGGCTCAGCCCGCGAGCTTCTTCAGCGCGTCGAGCACCGCGTCGCCCTTGAACGGCTTCACGATCCAGCCCTTCACGCCGGCGGCCTTGCCGCGCTCCTTCATCGCCGGGCTGCTTTCGGTCGTCAGCATCACCACGTTGACCGACGTGTTCGCCAGCTCGCCGCGGATCTTCTCGACCATCGTCAGGCCGTCCATGTTCGGCATGTTCACGTCGCTGATCACGAGACGCACGCCGGGCGTCGCCTTGAGCTTCGCGAGCCCGTCCTTGCCGTCCACCGCCGTCGCGACGTCGAGCCCGTGATTGCGCAGGAAACCCGCGACTTCGTCACGCACCGTGCCCGAATCGTCGACCACCAGAATCTTTGCCATGCCGTCTTCCCCTTTCGTCGTTGCCGACTTCAACATTCAAAACAGTTCGAGTTCGCCCGCTTCCACCATCGGCCCCACGTCCTGCACGGATTCGCGGAAATCCTCCGGCGACCAGCTCAGGCTGAACACGAAACGCTGGTCGAGCCGCACCGACCGCCCCGATGCGGGGTCGGTCATCCGGTACTTGAAACAGAGCTGCGGACAGTCGCCGCCGAACGAAATGAACTTCTGCTTGTGATTGACGACGAGCGGCACCTGCACCGGATGGCGCGCAAGGGCCTCCGCGTCGCCGAGATAGCGGTTCTTGAACGCGCCCCACACGAGGTTGGTCAGCTCGCCGAGCACGCTGTTCACGTCGCGGAAATCGGGTGCGCGGCCGTCGTCGCGCGTGCCGCCGATCATGTCGAGCAGCGGCTGCTCGCTCGTCTGCAGCAGCATGTAGCCGCGGCACCATGCGCTTTCCAGCGCGATCAGGCTGAACACCTCGCCGAAGATGATCTGGTCGCGCACGATGCACGGCGTGTCGCGCTCGATCGTCATGCCGGGGAACAGGCTGTCGAGCCGCGCCTCGGTGATCTCCGCGATGCCGCGCACCAGTGCGTTCGGGTAGTCGCGGCCGAACAGGTATTCGTCGATCGCGCGCTTGAGCGGCGTCAGGTCGTCGGCGACGTAGGCCGCGCACGCGACGCGTGCGAGCGCATCGGGCAGCCCGTCGCGCGACGCGTCCCCTGCATTCGACATGCGGCGCAGGATGATCGGCAGCTCGGGTCGCAGCGCATCGATCTGCGTCGCGACGATCGCGCTTTCGTCCGGCGAGCCGCCGTAGTCCTCGGCGAGCAGGATCGCGCCGAGATCGATGTTCGAGCGCAGCACCTTCAGCAGCCGGTTGCGCCGCACGGTCAGGCCGACCAGGTTGTGCTCGTCGCAGAAGCGCTTGAGCGTCGCCGCATGCGCGCGGCTGTCGTCGAGCACGAGCACCTTGCTGACGGGTTGATCTACGGTCATGTCGCGGAGTCCTCGCAATCGGTCAAAACAGTTCGAGCTCGCCGCCCGTGTCCACGCTCGCCGCTTCCGACACGTGGAAATCGACCGGCGCGTTCGCGCACACGCACAGCGTCGTGCCGATCCGCACGTCGCCGTCGAGCGTCACGTCGTACGCGGCCACGTGGCCGGGATTCAGCGCCTGCAGGTAGTCGATGCTCGCGCCGCTCAGCAGGTAAGGCGTCGACATCCCGAGATCGGGGAACGGCACGGTCAGCGCCTGGTTGATCGCGCCGCAGCACAGGTTCGCGACTTCCATGAACGCCTCGGGCAGCGGCCGCTGCGCGCTCGCGCCGGGCGCCGCCGCAGCGAAATGGCGGCGCGTCGGCTCGTCGTCGCGAAAACGCAGCGCGAGCAGCAGCCGGAAATGCAGCGCCGAGATCGTCAGCACTGCGACGTGTTCCGCGATCTTCGGCATCGCGCGCGACTTCGTGCGGGATGGGTCATGCGACGCGCCGTGTGCGTCGTCGACAGCCGGCCGGATCTCGCACACGCCGCCGGACGCGAGCCGCGTGCGCGCCGCATCGAAGAAGATCCGCTCGAAACCGGCGCGGGCCTGCGCACTGATCACGCCGCCGCTCCTTCGAGCCGCGCATGCAGCTGCCCCGCCAGCGTCTCGACCGTCGCGAGCGCGGCCGTGATCATCTTGCCGCCGGCCTGGATGTCCTGGAACGTCGCGGCCGTCACGAGATCGTTGCGGTTCAGGCTGTCGCGATAGCTGTTCGACAGTTGCTGCGAGCGCGCGGCAAGCCCGCGCACCTCGCTCGCGACGATCGAGAAGCCGCGTCCCGCGGCGCCCGCGCGCGCGGCCTCGATCGATGCGTTCAGCGAGACGATCGACACGTGCGCGACGATCGCCGACAGCTCCTGGTTCTTCGTGCGCATGTCCTGGTTCTGCGTGGTCAGCGAGATCATCTGCTCGTGCCAGCGCTCGAACGTGCCGGCCAGCCCGCGCAGGCGCGCGGCTTCGCCGGCGAGCTTCGCCGCGTGCTGCGACAGCGCGGCGCGCTCGGCCGCGAGCGCCTGCAGCGCGTCGCGTTGCTCGCCGGTGCCGGCCGCCTCGCGCGCCCGCGTTTCCTCGAGTTCCGTTTCGCGGCGCGTCCATGCCTGTGCGGCTTCCGCATGTGCGGCCGCGGCTTCGTCGGCCCGCGCATCGGCCGCGCCGAGCGCGGCGCGCAACGCGTCCGCTTCGCGCGTCAGCGCGGCAACGAGCCGCGCGCGTGCGATGCGCCACGCGAACGCGGCGATCGCCGCGACCACGAGGCCGCCCGCCAGCGCGGCACCGATCGGGATCATCCACGCTTGCACGATCACTCCGTTGCGTCGACGTTCACGGCGTGCGCCGGCTGCCCGGCTTCGCGCGCCGCAGCGTTGGCCACGCCGTTGACCGCACCGTCCGCCGCGAAACGCGCCGGCAGCGACACGATCGTCTCGAACGTGCGATACGACGCGCCGACGCGATCGTCGGTAAAGCGCAGCGCGATATCGCCGCCGTCGCGCTTCAGGAAGTTGCGCACCGCGTCCATCCCGACGCCGCGCCCCGATACCTCGGTCACCGCGCGCGCGGTCGAGAAGCCCGGGCGGAAGATCAGTTCGGCCACTGCTTCGTCGGTCAACCCGGCTTCGTTGCCGGCGTCGATCCAGCCGCGCTCGCGCGCGATCCCGCGAATCCGGTCGAGCGCGAGGCCGCGGCCGTCGTCGGCGAGCACGAAGCGCAGTGCATCGCCGTCGACGTCGACCGCGATGTCGATCTTGCCGGCCGGCGCCTTGCCGGCCGCGCGACGCTCGTCCGACGTTTCGATGCCGTGGTCGATCGCGTTGCGCAGCAGGTGCATGAACGCGTTCGCAAGCGTCGCGCCGATCTCGCTGCGCACGCGATGGCCGTTGCTGTCGATATGCACGACCGGCGCCGCCTTGCCGAGTTCGGCCGCGAGCGACGGCAGCGATTCGATCACGCCGCCCAGCGCATCGCCGATGCCCTGCGTGCCGAACTGGCTCAACAGGCGGCGCACCGAATCGCGCGCCGCGTGCCAGTCGCCCGCGTTCGCCGGATCGGCGCCGTCGAGCATGCGCAGGCTCTCGCTGATATGCGCGCGCTCGACCATCAGGTAGTCGGCGCCGCCATGCTGCGCCGCCTCGCCGTGGCGGCCGAGCGTGACCGCGTTGATCGTCGCGTAGCGGTCGACCGCCTCGCGCACGCGGGCGAGGTCGTCCATCAGCGCATCGCGGTTCCACTCGGGGCCGCCGTCGGCGCGGCGCAGCGATTCGTACGCCTGCTCCGCTTCGTGCACGATGTTGGTCAGGTGCTGCAGGCTGTACGTGCGCGCATTGCCCTTGATCGTGTGCATGTTGCGGAACAGCGCCGCGACGATCGAGTGATCCGCGCGTTCGTGCTGGCGGATCATCCGCTCGCTCTCGCTGAGGAAACCCTTCGCGCTGTGCACGAAGTCGTGGAACTTGTCCTGGCTGATCGACAGGATCTCGCCGATCATCTCGAGGCGGCGCTGCTGCTCGCCGGCCTGCGCGGTCAGCTCGCGGATCTCCGTCACGTCGCGCACGCACAGCATCAGCCGCGCGACCGTGTCGGTCTCGTCGGTGATCGCCGACCAGCTCAGGTCGAGCCATTTCTCGCGGCCGTCCGGCATCCGCTTCGCGACTTCGTTGACGAGCAAGTGCTCGTTGAACGCGAAGTTCATGCTGTCCTCGCCGAGGCACGCATGCACGGCCGCGTCGACCTGCGAGCGCGCGTCGGAACCGATGCCCGAATCGTCGAACACGAGTGCCATCAGGTCGCGGCCGGCGATGTCGTTCGTTTCGAAGATGGTTTCGAGGTAAGCCGAATACTCCGCATGCACGACCCCGCCTTCGACGACAGTCAGGATCCCCTGCTGCATGTTCTGCAGCATCGCCTGGATGTCGGCCGTCTTCTGCTTCAGTTGCGCGGCGTTCTCCTGGATCTTCTCGATCATCCCGTTGAACGCGACGATCGAATGGCCGATCTCGTCCATCCGGCCCACCGGCACGCGGCGCGTGAAGTCCTGGCTCGTCGCAATCTCGCTCATCGCCGTCTGCATCCCGATCAGCGGACGCGTGATCTGGCGATACAGCACGAAGCCGAGCGCGGTCAGCAGCACGACCACCGTGCCCGCCACCCCCGCGATCGCGGTGGCCGTCGTCGCGAGCATGCCGTTCAGCGCACGGATCGCGTCGTCCTTCTGGCGGTTCTTCTCGACGCGCAGCGTGTCGACGATGCTTTCGAGTTCGTCGCGATACTGCGCGACGTTCGCGAACAGGTACGCCTGCGCCATCCCGGGCTTGCCGTCGGTCTTCATCTTCACGGTGTCGTCGATCGCGGCGAAGTAGTTCGCGGCGCTGTCCTTCGCCTGCGCGACGAGGCCTTCCTGCGCGCGGCCGACCGCCGATTTCGCCTGGGCGTCGAGCGCGGCGCGCAGCGCACCCTGCTTCGCCTTCAGCTCGTCGTGCGCCTGCGCGGCGGTGTTCGCGTCGGGCGCGTACACCAGCGTCATCGTCGCGATCTGGATGTTCTTCACGTCGGCGACGAGATCCGCCGACGCGAGCGCGCTCGGCACGATTCCCTGGGTAACCTGACGCACCTCGGACGCGCTCTTGCGCGTCTGGTACACGGCGTACACGCCGATCGCGGACAACGCGAAAAACGTCAGGACGACTAGCAGCGTAATGCGATGACGGATGGTCATGAGTACAGCTCCCCGCAGCGATCCGGCTTCGATCGCGCTCTGGCCTATTGAAAGAATGTGAGCGGCGAATTATCGGGGATGGTGTATGACCGTCCGATGACTAAAAATCAATCGGCCGTTGAGGAAATCGCAATGATTAATTGCGACGGGAAAATCCTAAAGTTTTCCGCGAATGAGCCGTTAACCTTCGGCGCCTCCAGGCTCCGGCCGCTTGCCGGGCCGCGCGGAATAATCGCATCCGGAAATTTATTCTTCGATTCTCGATTCGGCAATTCAATCCGGTCGAATACCGGTGAAACGTTTGCGCATTATCCGTGAATCGAATCGCTCGCGCAGTCATCTACGCGCGATAACGGAGATCATGCGCGGACCGGGTCGGCGGGCCGCGTCATTGCCGCTCACGGATCGAGCGCACCGCCCGACCAGCCTGCCGACGGCCGCGACCCGGTCAGCTTCAACGCGACGTCGCCCTGCGCGACCAGTCGCTCGCGATTGCGCGTGACGATGCGCCCGGCTTGCGGCGCCACCAGCACGTGCTCGCAGCCGGGCACGCCCGGCTGCGCGACGATCCGCGCGATGCGCTCGCCGGCGTCGACCGTCGCGCCGAGTTCGCGTTCGTACACGAGCACGCCCGACACTGGCGCGAGCACGGTTTCCATGTGCGCGATCGGCACGGCGTCGCCGTTCCAGTCGCGCGCGCCGGCCGGTTCCGCGATCACGCCGCGGCCGCGCAGGAACGCAAGGACGCCGTCGGCATCGCGTTCGGCGAGCGTGTCGGACACGTCGGATTGGCCGCGCAATTCGATCGTCGCGACGAGTCGCTCGCGCAAACCGCCGTTGCGCGCCCAGTGCGCGGCGATCGCGCCTTCGAACGCGCCGTCGTCGTCCTCGTCCCACAGGATCGCGACGTCCACGCCGAGCGCGGCCGCGAGATCGCGGCCGGCCGGCCACAGATCGCGATGCAGGTATACGTACGGCAGCGCCTCGGAATCGGTGTGCAGATCGAGCACGATGTCGGCGTCGCACGCGGCGTCGAACACCGTGCGCTGCCACGCGGCGAACGTCGTCGCGGGCCGGCGCGCCGCAGCCGATTCGTGGAAATGCCGGTTGAAATTGCGATGCGTCGCGTCGTGGAAGCGGCCGAGCAGCCGCCCTTGCCGGAACTGCGCGAGCCCGAGCGGATTCGCCTGCGGCACGACCGTCACCGTGCCGCGCAGCACGCCGCGATCGTGGGCCGCGCAAAGTTGCGGCAGCAACCGGTGCAGCACGAGCATGCCGGCGATCTCGTCCGCATGCACGCCGGCCTGCAGGTGTACGCGCGGCCCGTCGCCGCCCGACAGCCGCCATGCGCGGATCGCGAGCGGCTGGCCGCCGTCGCCCGGCACCTGCCACGTCAGCGTTTCGATCATCGTCGCTCCTCCTTCCGGTTCCGGCTATGCATCACGACGCCGCGCGCGCGTTCCCGCCGAGGCTCGCGACAAATGCCGCGATGCGCTCGCACGCGTCGGCGAGCTTCGCATCGTCGACGACGAAGCCGAAGCGCACGAAACCCGACGCCGTCTCGCCGAACGCGCTCGCATCGAGCAGCGCGACCTGCTTCGCGCGGAACAGCCCCCACGTGAAAGCGTGCGCATCCAGCCCCGTGCCGCGCACGTCGACCATCATGAACATCCCGGCTTCCGGCAGCAGGCAGCGCAGCCCCGGCACGTCGCGCAGGCGCGCGTACGCGAGGTCGCGGCGGCGCCGATACAGGTCGCGCATGTCGGCGACGATCGCGGCCTTGTTGTCGAGCGCGGTGACGGCCGCCTGCTGGACGAAGCCGGGCAGTCCGTACAGCATGCACAGCGCGAGCCGTTCCGCATGCTCGATCAGCTCGGTCGGGCCGATCGCCCAACCGACCCGCCAGCCCGGCATCGCATGCGATTTCGACAGGCTGCCGATCGTCACCGTGCGCGCGGCCATCCCCGGCAGCGACGCGATGCTGACCATGTCGCGCTCGAACGTCAGCTCCGCGTAGACCTCGTCGGACACGACCCACAGGTCGCGCTCGCATGCGAGCCGCGCGATCCGTTCGAGATCGGCGCGCGGCATCACGACGCCGGTCGGATTGCACGGCGTCGCGAAGAAGATCGCCTTCGTGCGCGGCGTCACGGCCGCTGCGAGCGCGTCGACGTCGAGATGAAAACCGCAAGCCGCATCGACCGGCACAGGCACGAGCGTCGCGCCCGACGCGCGCACGCTGGCTTCGTACGTGAGGTACATCGGCTCCGGCACGAGCACCTCGTCGCCGGCCTCGCACAGGCACAGCGCCATCGCGAACAGCGCGTTCTGCGCGCCGGCCGTCACGATCACGTGCTCGGCGCCGACCGCCTGCCCGCACGCCTTCGCATGCTCGCGCGCGATCGCCGCGCGCAGCTCGGCACGCCCGCGCACTTCGCTGTAGTGCGTATCGCCGCCGCGCAGCGCGGTGACCGCGCGTTCGACGATCACGTCGGGGGTCGGGAAATCCGGATCGCCGACGCTCAGCACGATCGCCGGCTCGCCCGCCGCGACGGCCGCCTGCGCCGCGTAATGAATGTCCCAGGCGGTCGTGCGCTTGCCCTGCAGGCGCTCGACCAGCTTCGAATAGTTCATGTGTTCTCCGTCGCGCGGCGCCCGCCCGGCCGCCGCGCCATCAAGGGTTCGTTCAACGCGGCATGCGCACCGGCACACGCCGCTCGAGCCGGCCGAACGCGCGCTCGATCGCGAACGCGAGCACGACGTAGATCACCGCGATCGCCAGCAGCGGCTCGTAGGTCCGCAACGTCTGCGCGCGGATGTAGTTCGCGGCGCCGAGCACGTCCATCACCGCGACCGTCGACGCGAGCGCGGTCGATTTCAGCAGCATCACCGTCTCGCCCGCGAGCGTCGGCAGCAGGATCTGGATCGCGCGCGGCAGCCACACGCGCCGCGCGATCATCGACGGGCGCATCCCCATCGCGCGCGCGGCCTCGATCTCGCCCTTCGGCACACCGCGCAGCCCGGCGCGCAGCACTTCGCCAACGTACGCGCCGACGCTGATCACCAGCGCGAACGCGACATACCAGAAGCCGTCGCGCAGGAACGGCCACAGCACGCTGTCGCGCAGCGCGGGCCAGCCGGCGAACAGCGAGCCGACGCCATAGTAGATCAGGTAGATCTGCACGAGCAGCGGCGTGCCGCGGATCACTTCGGTGAACGCCTTGCTGACGCGAGCGACGACTGCATTGCCCGACAGCCGCGCGAACGCGACGGCGATCGCGAGCCCGAAGCCGAATACGGCCGACACGACGAGCAGCTTGACGGTGGTCAGCACGCCGAGCAGCAGCAGCGACCCGTAGGAAGACAGTACGCTCAGATCCATGGCATTGATCCGGTTCGGTCGAAAGATGCGTGGAAAGGCGGGACGTGGGTCACGGCGCGGGTCACGATGCGGGCATCCAGCGGCCGAAGCGCCGCTCGATCTCGCGGAACAGCATGCCCGACAGCGACGTGATCGCGAAATACACGGCCGCGACCATCAGGTAGTAGTGCAGGTACTCGCGCGTCGAACCGGCCGCCTGCTTCGCGGTGTAGAGCAGCTCGCTGTAGCCGACCACGCTGATCAGCGCGCTGTCCTTCACGAGGATCAGCCACAGGTTCGTGAAGCCGGCCAGTGCATACGGCGCCATCGCGGGCAGCGTCACGCGGCGGAACACGAGCGCGGGCGGTGCGCCGAACGCGCGCGCGGCTTCGATCTGCCCGTACGGGATCGCGAGGATCGCACCGCGGATGATCTCGGCCGCATACGCGCCCTGCACGATGCCGAGCACGATCACCGCGGCCGCGAAGCCGTTGACCGCGACCGGCCCGACGCCGATCGCCGTCATCAGCAGGTTGATCGCGTCGGTGCCCGCGTAGTAGAGCAGCAGGATCAGCAGCAGCTCGGGCACCGCACGGCACAGCGTCGTGTAGCCCTGCGCGAGCCGCTCGAACGCGCGCACGCCGGACAGCTTCGCGACCGCGCCCAGGAGCCCGAGCACGATGCCGACGACGAACGCGCCGAGCGAAATCTCGAGCGTCACGCCCGCGCCCTGCAGCAGCGCGACGCCCCAGCCGTCCGGGTCCATGCCCAGGTAGCTCACCCATCCCCAACCGTCCATGCCGCCTCCTCGTCCGTGCGTGGCGCCCGTCGGCGCGAAATCGTGCGATCAGTGCGGCCAGAGGTCGATCGGGAAATACTTCTTCGCGATCTGCGCGTACTTGCCCGACGCATGCAGCTGCTCGAGCGCCTGGTCCATCTGCTGCTTGAGCGGCGCATCGGCCTTGCGCATTCCCGCGCCGACGCCGTAGCCGAAGATCGCCGGATCCATCTTCACGCTGCCGGGCCCTTTCAGCTCGAACGTCGCACCATCCTTCGACTTCAGGAAATCGAGAATGCCGAGCTGGTCGAGATACATCGTGTCGATGCGGCCCGCGACGAGGTCCGAGTTGCAATCGTCCTGCGTGTTGTAGAGCCGCACCGTCGCCGTCTTGCCGTACGCCATCTTGATGAACTCGGCGTTCGCGGTCGAACCCTGCACGCCGATCACCTTGCCCTTCAGGCCGTCCGGCGTCAGCGTGAGCTTCTGGTTCTTCGCGCCGACGAAGGTGCCCGGCGTCTCGTAGTACGGCCGCGAGAACGCGATCACCTTCTGGCGCTCCGGCGTGATCGACATCGAGTTGAAGATCACGTCGATCTTGTCGCTGAGCAGCGCCGGGATGATGCCGTCCCACGCGACTTCCTTGATCTCGCACTTCGCCTTCATCTGCTCGCACACCGCGCGGATCAGGTCGGCCTCGAAGCCGCTCCACTGCCCGGTCGGGCTCTTCATCAGGAACGGCGGATACGGCTCGGCGGCGACGCCGAAGCGCAGCACGCCCGACGACGCATGCGCGGAACCGAACGGCGCAAGCGCCGCGAGAACGAGACTCAACAGGCACAGCAGACTGCGAACGATACGCTTCATGGTCGGACTCCTGGCTGGAAAGATACGAAATCGGTATGGCCGGTATCGGTGTGGCCGGCATCGGTGCGGCCGGCCGCGCAGGCAGGCACGCGCGAGCCGTGCCATCGGTTCAGTGACGTTGCCGGTGCGCGTTGACGAACTGGCGGCAGCGTTCGCTCTGCGGCGCATCGAAGATCTCGGCCGGCGTGCCGCTCTCCTCGACGCGTCCCTCGTGCAGGAACAGCACCTTGTTCGACACGTCGCGCGCGAATGCCATCTCGTGCGTGACGAGGATCATCGTGCGGCCTTCGCACGCGAGATCGCGGATCACCTTCAGCACTTCGCCGACGCGTTCGGGATCGAGCGCGGAAGTCGGCTCGTCGAACAGCATCACTTTCGGCCGCATCGCGAGCGCGCGCGCGATCGCGACACGCTGCTGCTGGCCGCCGGACAGGAACGCCGGATAGACGTTGCGCTTGTCGGCGAGGCCGACGCGTTCGAGCAGCTGCTCGGCGCGCGCGAGCGCTTCGGCGCGCGGTTCGCGCAGCACGTGCACGGGCATCTCGATCACGTTCTCGAGCACCGTGCGGTGCGCCCACAGATTGAAGCTCTGGAACACCATGCCGAGCCGCGTGCGAATGCGTTCGACCTGGCGCGGATCGGTCGGCACGGTGCGGCCCTTGCGATCGAGCTTCAGCCCGATCTCCTCGCCATCGACGACGATGCGCCCGCGGGTCGGCGTCTCGAGCAGGTTGATGCAGCGAAGCAGCGTGCTCTTGCCCGAGCCGCTCGCGCCGATCAGCGAGATCACTTCGCCTTCGCGCGCGCTCAGCGACACGCCCTTCAACACCTCCAGCTCGCCGAACCGCTTGTGCAGGTCCGTCACCTGCACGCGCTCCTCGACCGCCGTCTTCACGCTCTCCACCCGCGCCAACATGCTGTCTCCTGTGTCGAATTCTCACGCCCGTCCCGCGCGGGATCGCGGCGTCTTGTTGAATGGCCGACCAACCTCATGCGGAGTCGAGTATAGGCTCTGTTGAACAAGGGTTCAACAGATTTCAATAATCCGGAAGCAAGGGTTTTCGCGGGTTCCATCGCTGTAATTGAACAAGCGTCCGACACTCCCCTATAATCGGTGCCATGACGATTCCGTAAGGTCACCCCGTGAAAAAGACTTCTGGCAGCGCACCGGTTCAGACCCGCAGCCGCGGCATCCGAGAAACGCCCGCGGTGCGGCAGCAATCGATCATCGACGCGACGATGCGCTGCATCGCGCGCTACAGCTATTCGGAAACCACGATCGACCGCATCTGCGCGGAAGCGAAGGTGTCGCGCGGGCTGATCAACCATCACTTCCAGTCGAAAGACGAGCTGATGGCGCAGACCTACAAGCGGCTCGCGGCCGACCTGCTCGACGTGTCGCGCGCGGCCGCCGCGAACGCGACGGGCCCCGAGGACAAGCTCGACGCGATCATCAAGGTGTGTTTCGCCGCGCCGGTGTTCGCGCCGAAGAACGTGAAGGTCTGGCTCGGCTTCTGGAGCGTCGCGCACAGCGATCCGGTGATCCGCAAGGCGCACAAGGAGCTGTATGCCGGCTACCGGCAGGCGTTGAAGAAGCTGTTCGACCAGATCGCGGAAGTGCGCGGCGGCACCGTCGACAGCGAACTCGCTGCGCTGACGGTGACGGCGGTGATCGACGGCTTCTGGCTCGAACTCGCGCGCGACCCGACGTCGTTCACCGCGGAAGACGCGCTGACGAGCTGCCTGCGCGTCGTCGATTCGTTCCTGCCGCCGTCGAAGACGGCGCGCAAGCGCGCGTAACGCACACAACGCGCCGCGCCGGCAAGCCGGCGCACTCGCGCCGCAACCGGCACGACGGCCTCGCATTGCGAGGCCGTCGCATTTTCAGCCCGCGCGAATCTCGATCAGGTACGGCGCGTCGTGCGCGGCCGCTTCGCCGAGCGCACCGGCCAGCGACGCACCCTCTTCGACGCGCTGCGCGCCCCATCCATACGCGCGCGCGAGCGCGACGAAATCGGGCGTATGCAGATCCACGCCGACCGGCTCGACGCCGCCGTCGACCATCGCACGCTTGATCTCTCCGTAACCGCCGTTGTTCAGCAGTACGACGATTACGCGCGCGCGATGCTGCACCGCGGTGCCGAGTTCGGCGAGCGTGTACTGGAACCCGCCGTCGCCGGCGAGGCAGACCACCGGCCGCGATGCATCGCCGAGGCTCGCGCCGACCGCGGCCGGCAGCCCGTAGCCGAGCGAGCCGAAGCCGACCGACGCGTTGAACCAGCTGCGCGGACGCGACGCCGCGAAGCCGACGTTGCCCGCATAGACGATCCGCGTCGAATCGCCGACCAGCGCCGCATCGGGCAGCGCGTCGCGCACGCTGTCGAGCAGCGCGAGATCGCGCCGCATTTCGTCGTTCAGTTCCTGCCGCGCGGCCAAACGGCACGTCGCCGCGCGCTCGACGCCATCGCCGCGGCCTTCGCTGTGCGCCCGCGCATCGGCCGGCCATACGCGCCGCAGCGCGCGCAGCGTTTCGCCGACGTCGCCGAGCAGCGGCAGCGCGGGCACCGCGTTGCGGCACAGCTGCTGCGGATCGATGTCGATCCGCACGAGCGGCGCGGGCATCGAGAAGCTGCGCGTCGCATACAGGTCGTAATCGGTCGGGCCGAGCTCGGTGCCGAGCGCGACGATCAGGTCGCTGTCGCGCATCAGCGCGCGCACCGCGTCGCTCGACGCCGACCACGACACGCCGAGCGGATGCGCGCTCGGCAGCACGCCGCGCCCGTTGATCGTCATCACGACCGGCGCGTCGAGCGTCTCCGCGAGCCAGCGCACGTCGGCGGCCGCGTCGAGCGCGCCGCCGCCCGCGAGAATCACTGGTGCGCGCGCGGCGGCGGCCTTCGCACGCAGTGCGTCGATGCCGTCGGCCGATGCGGGGCCGGGCGTGATGCGCGGCGGCACGGTCGGCACCGACGGCAACGTGTCGGCCGGCGCCGCGAGCACGTCGAGCGGAATCTGCAGATGCACGGGGCGCGGCCGGCCGCCCGAGAACACCGCGAACGCGCGTGCGATCGCCTGCGGCAGCGCGTCGGCGCGCGGCACCGTGTAGCTGAACGCGGCGATGTTCTCCGCGAACGCATGCTGGTCCGGCAGCTCGTGCAGATGGCCGTTGCCGGAGCCGATGTCGCCGGACGCGTTGACGCTCGAAATCACCAGCATCGGAATCGAATCCGCATACGCCTGCGCCATCGACGTCGCGATGTTCGTCATCCCGGGGCCGGTGATCACGAAACACACGCCGGGCTTGCCGGTCGCGCGCGCATAGCCGTCCGCCATGAAGCCGAGGCCCTGCTCGTGGCGTGCGCTCACGTGGCGCAGCGCGCTGCCGGCGAGCCCGCGGTACAGCTCGATCGTATGCACGCCGGGAATGCCGAACACCGTGTCGACGCCGTAGGCGGCAAGCAGGTCGACCAGGTACATGCCAACTGTTTTCATGTGATTTCCATCGTTCAGGGTAAGGAGGTGGATCGCGCGCGGCCCCGCGAGGCCGTCAATGCGCGAGCCCCGGCAACAGTTCGCGCACGCCCTGCGCGAGCATCTGGAACGCGATCGCGGTCAGCACGATGCCCGACAGCCGCTCGACCAGCGTCCTGCCGATCTCGCCGAGCCGCCGGCACCACGACGCCGAGCACGCATACGTGAGCCCGATCACGCCCGCGTGCAGCACGCACGCCGCGCTCAGCGCCAGCAGGTCGGCCGGCGTATGAAAGCGCGTCGCGGTCGTGATCACGAGCGACATCACCGCGCTGCCGATCGACAGCGGGAAGATCAGCGGCACCGCGATGTAGCTGCGCCATTGCGCATATTCGAGCCGCGTGTCGCCGCCGCTGCGCTCGTCGTTCGCCGTGCCGCGCATCATCGGGATCGACCACAGGCACAGCACGAGGCCGCCCGTCAGCGTCAGCGCGCCGAGCGTGAGGCCGAGCATGCGCAGCAGGAACTGGCCGCCCCACACCGCGCCGATCATCAGCGCCGCGATCCACGCGAACAGCCTGAACGCGATCTGCCGCTGTGTCACGTCGGGAAAATGCCCGGTGACGGCCGCATACATCGGGATCGCGACGGGCGGACAGAACAGCGTCACGAGCCCGGTCAGGAACAGCAGCACGTCGCTCGACGTCAGGGTCATCGCTCGAACTCACATGCGGTCGGGTGGATAAGCAGCGCGGCGGCGACGCGGCCGGGCGCGATCAATCCTGCGTGGCGTCCTGCGGCGCGCGTTCGCGCGGCCGCATGTCGCCGTCGAAATCGTCGAGCGTCGGAAACGCCATCGGTTCGTGCCGGTCGAGCTCTGCGAGATAGGCGTCGTAGCGTTCGAGCACGGCCGCGCGCTCCGCGTCGCCGATGTACGGCACGTGATAGCCGACGAACGACGGCAGCACGTCGAAGCCTGCGTAGCCGAGCGTGCCGCGCAACACGTGGCGCAGCATCAGGTCCATTTCGCCGTGCACGCCGTCCGCACCGAACATGTAGTCGCGGCCGCCGCACGTATAGGCAAGCAGCGCGCGCTTGCCGCGCATCCCGCCGCGATCGTAGAAGCGCACGCCGCCGTACACCTTGCCCGACACGAGCACGCGGTCGATCCAGCCTTTCATGATCGCCGGCACCGAGCACCAGAACAGCGGAAAGCTCAGGATCAGCAGGTCGCACGCGGCGAGCTTGTCGAGTTCCGCGGCGATGTCCGGCGCGATCGCGTGCGCGGCGACGTTCTCGCGCTGCTCCAGCGCGTAGACGAGATAGTCGGGGTTCTTGCGCACGCCGAAATCGGCCGCGCTCGCGACCGGATTCCACTGCATCGCGTACAGGTCGGACACCGTCACGGTATGCCCCTGCGCTTCGAGCGTGCTCACCGCGCGGTGCAGCATCGACGTCGTGAACGACTGCGGTTCGGGATGGGCGTGAACGATCAGGACTTTCATGGTGCGAGTTTTCTCCGCGACGTAACGTTGAACTGCTGGATTCAGACGGACCCGGCCGCACGCTTGCGCAGCAGCGACAGGCCGATCGCGACGCAGGTCGCGACGAGCAAAAGCGTGGATACCGACGCGATCGCCGGATCGACGTTCTCGCGCATTCCGTCCCACATGCGGCGCGGCAGCGTATAGACGTTCCGGCTCGAGATGAACAGCGTGACGACGAGCTCGTCCCACGACAGGATGAACGCGAACACCGCGGCCGACAGCACGCCCGGCCGGATCGACGGCAGGATCACGTAGCGCAGCGTCTGCGCGACGTTCGCACCGAGGCTGCGCGATGCCTGCTCGATGCGCAGCCCGACGGTCGCGAGCGACGCCGAAACCGCCACCACGACGTAAGGCACCGACAGCACGACGTGCGACAGGATCGCGGCGGGGTAGCTGTCGAGCATCCCGAGTTCGCCCCACAGCCGGTAGAACGCGAGCGCCGACACGATCGGCGGCACGATCAGCGGGAACAGGATCACGCCGCGCACGAACTCGCCGCGCCGCGACGCGACTTTCCACAGCCCGATCGCGCACAGCGTGCCGAGCCCGACCGAGATCGCCGACGACACCAGCGCGATCAGCCCGCTCTGCAGGAAGCTCGACACCCAGCCGTCGTCGTCGAGCAGCACGCGGTAGTGCCGCAGCGACAGCGCGCCGTCCGGCATCGACAGGTAGTCGCTCGGCGTCAGCGAGACGGGCACCGACACGAGCAGCGGCAGCATCAGGAACAGGATCGCGGCCCACGCGATGCCGACCACGAGCGCGCGTCCTGCGGTCATTCGGGTGTTCATCGGAACCTCCTCCGTTCGGGTCAGCGCGCGCCGAACAGCTCGCGCAGGTCGACGAAGCGCGCGAGCAGCGCGAGCGCGGCCAGGATCGACGCCAGCAGCAGCGACGCGAGCGCCGCCCCGCTGCCCCAGTTCACGAGCTGCAGGATCTGCGTGCTGATGTATTCGGCGATCATCACGGTGCGGCCGCCGCCGAGTATCACCGGCGTCACGTAGAAGCCGAGCGAGAAGATGAACACGAGGATCGCCGCGCCGACGATGCCCGGTCGCGTCTGCGGGAAATACACCTTGCGGAACGTGACGAACGCGCCCGCGCCGAGCCCTTGCGAGGCGCGCGCGAGCTGCGGATCGATGCCCTTCATGTTCGCGTACAGCGGCAGCACCGCGTACGGAATCATGAAATGGATCATCCCGATCACGACGCCGACCTCGTTTCGCATCAGCGGCAGCGGCGCGTCGATCAGCCCGATGCGCAGCAGCAGCGTGTTGACGAGCCCCTGCTCGCCGAGCAGGAACAGCCACGAGAACGCGCGCACCAGCACCGACGCCCAGAACGGCACGAGCAGCCCGAACATCAGCGCCATCCGTTGCCGCGGGCCGACGTGCGCCATCGCATACGCAATCGCATAGCCGAGCGCGACCGAACACACGGTCGTGACCGCGCACACGCGCAGCGTGGTCCACAGCACGCGATGCACGCCATGATTGCCGAGCAGCCGCGCATAGTTGTGCAGGCCCGGCTCCGGCACCGTGAAGCCGAGCCACAGCACGCGCACGAGCGGATACACGTACAGCACGATCAGCACCGCGAGCAGCGGCACGACGAGCAGCCAGTAACGATCGGCCTTCGTACGGCCGAGCGGCACCGCGCCCGCGACGGGAGTAGACAGGGTATTCATGGCGTCACGCTCGCGAGGCGGCTCAGGACGACATCAGGTCGGTGTACTGCGCGAGCGTCGCTTCGTAGTGCTGCGCCCACCACTCGGGATTCACCTTGCACTGCTTTGCCCAGTTCTCCGGCGTGCCCGGGTTGTCGGCGCGTAGCGCCTGCGGCACCGCGGCGGTCGCGGCCGGCGTCACCGGCCCGTTGCCGAGCAGCGACAGCAGGCGCACCTGCGGCTCGACGCCCTGCACGAACTTGATGAACTGCCAGACGGCATCGCCCGACGGATTGTTCTTCGGCACGCCCCACACGTCGCACGACGCGAGCCCCTGCTCCCACGTATAGCGGAACCGGCCATTGCTCTCGCGCTGGATCACGTTCGCGCGCGTATGCCAGATGCACGCCATGCTGACTTCGCCGTTGCGCAGCAACTGCAGGCTGTCCGCGCCCGAATCCCACAGCAGCACGTTCGAGCGCAGTTCCTTCAGCTTTTTCAGCGCGCGCGGCACGTCGATCGGATAGACCTTGTCCTTGTCGACGCCGTCGGCCATCAGCGCGGCTTCGAGCGCGCCGCCCATCCATTTCCACAGCCCGCGCTTGCCCGGAAACTTGCCGACGTTCCAGAAATCGGCCCAGTTCTTCGGCGGATTCGCGCCGAACTTGCGCGCGTCGTAGACGAGCACGTAGCTCAGCAGGTACGACGGCACGCCGAAGTCCGATGCGAGCCCCGGCAGCGTGTTGCGGCCGACGACCGAATAGTCGATCGGCCGCAGGAAGCCCTGCTTGCCGAGCTTGATCGCCGCGAAGCCGTCGAGATCCATCACGTCCCAGATCACGTTCCGGTTCTCGACCATCGCCTTGATCTTGCCGTCCTCCGGCGACGAGTCGTAGCCCATCCGGATGCCGCTCGCCTTCGTGAACGGGTCCATGTACGCGGAGCGGAACGCCGAACGCGCTTCGCCGCCCCACGCGCTGAGCACGATTTCCTTCGGGTTCGACGCGAGTGCGTCCTTCGCGCCGAGCGACAGCAGCGTCGGCGCGATGCCGGCCGCCGCGCACAATCGCAGAAAATCGCGGCGGCGCTGCGACGTCGCCGGTTGAAGTTCGCGTGCTTGGTCGAGCAGGTCCTGCAGATGGCGGTTCGTCATGGTGTCTCCTCCAGGCTGGTCAGCGCCCGCACGCGTCTCGTCGTTTTCGGGCATCGGTGAATCGGTGAATCAGTGAATCCGTCAGTCGGTGAGTCGGCGGCGACGGCAGCTTGTGCCGCGTCGTGCGGGATGCAACGTGCGCCGCGTCAGTCGGCCGCGATCCGGCATGTCGCGTCGCGCTCCCACTGCACGAACACGTCCATGCCGCCGCGCGGCGACGCGAGCCCGCGCCATGCGGGCACGTCCGCCGTCACGCAGCCGAGCGCCGGCGTCTCGATCTCGAAGCGGTACGACGAACCGAAATAGCTCCAGTGGCGAATGCGGCCCGCAACTTCGTTGTGGGCGCCGCCGCACGACGTCGCCGACACCGCGACCTTCTCAGGGCGCAGCGCGAACAGCAGCGGCTCGTCGGGCCGCGCACCGCACGCGGGCGCGACGAAGCGCGCATCGCCGACGCGGTAATGCGTCGTCGAAGCATCGCCGCCGAGCGCGACACCTTCGATGAAATTGCTCTTGCCGAGAAAGTCCGCGACGAAGCGGTTGGCCGGCTGCTCGTAGAGCCCGTCCGGCGTGCCGATCTGTTCGAGCCGGCCGTCGCGCATGATCGCGACCCGGTCCGACATCGACAGCGCTTCCTCCTGGTCGTGCGTGACGAACAGGAACGTCGCGCCGAGCCGCTCGTGCAGCGCCTTCAGCTCGACCTGCACCTCGCCGCGCAGCTTGCGGTCGAGCGCGCCGAGCGGCTCGTCGAGCAGCACGAGATCGGGATCGAACACCAGCGCGCGCGCGATCGCGACGCGCTGCTGCTGGCCACCCGACAACTGGCGCGGCAGGCGATCGGCGAGATGGCCGAGCCGCACGAGATCGAGCGCGGCCTTCACGCGCTTCACCGCGTCGGGCCCTTTCTGCTTGCGCACCATCAGCGGATACGCGACGTTCTGCTCGACCGTCATGTGCGGAAACAGCGCATAGCCCTGGAACACCATCCCGAAGTTGCGCTTCTCGGGCGGCAGCGCGACGATGCTGCGGCCGCCGACGCGCAGGTCGCCGCTGCTCGGATGCTCGAAGCCCGCGACGATCGTCAGCAGCGTCGTCTTGCCCGAACCCGACGGCCCGAGGATCGTCAGGAATTCGCCGCGCGGAATGTCGATCGTCGTTTCGCGCAGCGCATGCACGCTGCCGTAGCGCTTCGACACGCGATCGATCTGCAGGCCCGCGCCGCTCGCCGCATGCTGCGCCGCCGCGCGTGCCGCATGCGCCCCGGTCCTGCCGTCCTCCACGCCTGCCGACGTCTCCATCACCGCGCTCATCGTGTGTCTCCTGGTCGACTCACAATTGGGTTGAACGTTCATTTAACAGAACTTATACTATGCCGAAATGCGGTCCGCAAGTAGCGGCGACCCTTGCCGGCTCTGACACCACCCCGACACACAACAACCAGGAGACAGTGATCAGCATGAGCATCGAGGACATTCGAATCGAACGGCACGACGGCGTCGTGACCCTTCGCCTGAACCGCCCGGCGAAACGCAATTCGCTCGCGCGGCCGCATCTCGACTTTCTTCGCGAGACGCTCGACGCGCTCGCGAACGATCCGGCCGTGCGCTGCGTCGTACTGACCGGCACCGGCAGCGCGTTCTGTGCGGGCGCGGACGTCGACGAATGGGCCGAGGCCGAGCGCAACGGCGAACTCGACACCTACGGCTGGACCGAGCGTGCGCACCGTTTCGTGCAGACGCTCGCGGCATTTCCGCGTCCGACGATCGCCGCGCTGAACGGCTCGACGGTCGGCGCCGGCACCGACATCGGCTTCGCGTGCGACTTCCGCATCGCGAGCACCGCTGCGACGCTGCGCTGCGGGTATACGGGCATGGGCTACAGCCCCGACATGGGCGGAAGCTGGTTCCTGCCGCGCATCGCGCGCCCCGACGTCGCACGCCGCTTCATCTTTCTGAACGAACGCTGGAACGCGCAGGATGCGCTCGCCGCGGGGCTCGTGTCCGAAGTCGTCGACGCCGACGATTTCGCGACGCACGTCGCCGCGTTCGCCGCGCGTCTGGCGCAAGGGCCGAGCGTCGCGTTCGGCCACACCAAGGCGCTGCTCGCGCAATCGCTCACGCACACCCTCGCCGAGCAACTGCGCGGCGAGCTGGCGGCCGGCGTCGCGTGCGGTCACAGCGAGGACGGCCAGGAAGCGCTTCGCGCGTCGGTCGAAGGTCGCGCACCTCATTTTGTCGGGAGATGATCGATGGATTTTTCGCTGACCCAAGAGCAGGAAATGCTGGTGACGTCGCTGCGTCAGTTCGTCGAGAAGGAACTGCAGCCTCATGAATTCGCGGTCGATCGCGCGGACGACGTGCCGCCCGAACTCGCCGACTCCATCCGCCGCAAGTCGCTCGAGCTCGGCTTCTATGCGTTCAACATGCCAGAGAGCGCCGGCGGCCCGGGGCTCGACTACGTGACGCAGGCGCTCGTCGAACGCGAGCTCGGCCGCACGAGCTGGGCGCTGCACGTGTTCGTCGCGCGGCCGAGCAAGATCCTGATGGCGTGCAAGGGCGACCAGGTCGAGCGCTACCTGAAGCCGGCCGTGCGCGGCGAGCGCGTCGACTGCTTCGCGCTGACCGAGCCGGGCGCCGGCTCCGACGCGATGGGCATCCGCACGCGCGCGGTGCGCGACGGTGACGACTACGTGATCAACGGCAGCAAGCACTTCATCAGTCATGCGGACACGGCCGACTTCGTGATCCTGTTCGCCGTCACCGGCGAGGAGGAAGTGCGCGGCCAGAAGCGCAAGCGCGTGACCTGCTTCCTGATCGACAAGGACACGCCGGGCATGACCGTGCGGCGCGGCCCGCACTGCACGAGCCTGCGCGGCTATCACCAGTCGGAGATCTTCCTCTCCGACTGCCGCGTGAGCGCCGCGCAGATCCTCGGCGAAGAGCATCGCGGCTTCGAGCTCGCGAACGACTGGCTGACCGCCGGCCGCGTGATGGTCGCCGCGAACAACATCGGCCGCGCGCAGCGCGCATTCGAGATGGCCGCCGAATGGGCCGCGACGCGTCATCAGTTCGGCAAGCGCATCGGCGACTTCCAGGGCACGTCGTTCAAGCTCGCGGACATGCAGACCGAGATCCGCGCGGCGGAACTCGTCACGCTGTACACCGCGCAGAAACTCGACCAGGGCACGATGACCGACGGCGACGCCGCACTCGCGAAGCTGCTCGCGACCGAAACGCTCGGCCGCGTGACCGATCACGCGGTGCAGATCTACGGCGGCATGGGGCTGATGGACGAACTGCCGATCGAGCGCTTCTGGCGCGATGCGCGCATCGAGCGCATCTGGGAAGGCACGTCCGAGATCCAGCGCCATATCCTGTCCAAGGAAATCCTCCGACGCTACAGCTGACGCGAATCGTCGCGCCGGCGCGTCCGGTGCGACTTCCGAAAGGACCTTTCATGACTTCCTCTCCCGCAGTCAGGGATCGCCGCGCGGCCGCCGCGGCCAATCTGCGCCGGCTGCTCGACCCGGCCAGCATCGCGTTCGTCGGCGGACGCGGCATCGCGGGCGCCGTGCAGCGCTGTCGCGATTACGGCTATGCCGGCGATATCCGGCTCGTCAATCCGAATCATGCGGAGATCGACGGCGTGCGCTGCCATGCGAGCGTCGCCGACCTGCCCGCCGCGCCGGACGCCGTGTTCGTCGCGGTGCCCGCGCGCCAGGCGATCGACGTCGTGCGCGCGCTCGCCGCACGCGGCGCCGGCGGCGCGATCGTCTATGCGTCGGGTTTCTCCGAAACGGGCGCCGACGGCGCCGCGCTGCAGCTGGCGCTGGTCGACGCGGCCGGCGACATGGCCGTGCTCGGCCCGAATTGCTACGGCCTGATCAACGGGCTGAACGGCAGCGCGCTGTGGCCGGTCGCGCATTGCGCGCCGCGCGTCGAATCGGGCGTCGCGGTGATCACGCAGAGCGGCAACCTCGCGTACAACCTGTCGATGAGCGCGCGCTCGGTGCCGTTCGCGTATCTCGCGAGCGTCGGCAACCAGGCGTCGGTCGATATCGCGCGCCTCGTCGATGCGTTCGTCGACGATCCGCGCATCCGCGCGATCGGCGTGCATCTCGAAGGGCTGAAGGACGTGCGCGCGTTCAGCGAGGCCGCGGCCCGCGCGCTCGCGCGTGGCGTGCCGATCGTCGCGCTGAAGAGCGGCACGTCGACGCTCGGCGCGCAGCTCGCGATGAGCCACACGAGTTCGCTCGCGGGCTCGGACGCGCTGTACGACGCGCTGTTCCGGCGGCTCGGCGTGATTCGCGTGAAGGACCCGGTCGGCCTCGTCGAGACGTTGAAGCTGCTCGCGATCGCAGGCGTGCCCGAGCGCCGCACGCTCGCCGCGCTGGCGACGTCCGGCGGCGATGCGGGGCTCGTCGCCGATCTCGGCGAAGCGCGCGGCATCGTTTTTCCGCCGGTCGGCGATGCCGGCCGCGACGCGCTCGGCAACGTGCTGCCCGCGTACGCGACGATCGCGAACCCGCTCGACTTCACGACCACGCCGTGGGGCGCCCCCGACAAGATGCGCGCGTGCTGCGACGCGCTGCTCGCCGATCGCCCGGGCGCCGCCGCGATGATCCTCGACTATCCGCAGGAAGCGACCGGCGAGCGGCCGCTGTGCGATATCGCCGCGGACGCGTTCGCGGCGTCCGCACGCCAGCACGGCGTGGTCGGCGCGGTGATTTCGGTGTTTCCGGACCTGACGCCGCCCGATCGTGCGGCCCGCATGGCCGCCGCCGGCATCGCGCCGCTGCAGGGGCTGGCCGACGGGATCGCTGCGATCGGCGCGGCGATGACCTACGGCGACACGCGCCGCCGCGTGCTCGACGCCGACGCGCTGAACGCGCTGCCGGTACTGCGCGCGGGCGACGGCGGCCACGGCACCGCGACGCTGCACGACGAATGGGCGAGCAAGCGGATGCTGGCCGCGCACGGGCTCGACGTGCCGCCGGCCGAATGCGTCGCGCCCGCCGATGCGCCGGCCGCCGCGCAGCGGCTCGGCTTTCCGGTCTGCGTGAAAGTGGTCAGCGATCGCCTGCCGCACAAGACCGAGGCCGGCGCGGTCGCGCTGAAGCTCGGCTCGCCCGAAGCCGTCGCCGCGGCCGTCGTGCGAATGACCGAACAGGTCGCGCGTTATGCGCCGGATGTGCACGTCGAACGCATTCTCGTCGAGAAGATGGCCGACGCGCCGCTGCTCGAGCTGATCGTCGGCGTGAAGCGCGAGCCGAATTTCGGTCTCGCGCTGGTGCTCGGCACCGGCGGCGTGCTGGTCGAACTGATCCGCGACACCGCGACGCTGCTGCTGCCGGTGCGCGAAAGCGACGTGCGCGACGCACTGCTCGGGTTGAAGCTCGGCCCGCTGCTGACCGGCTATCGCGGGCGGCCGAAGGCCGATCTCGATGCGGTCGTCGCGAATGTGATGGCGATCGCACGCTTCGCACAGGCGCATGCCGACACGCTCGTCGAACTCGACGTCAATCCGCTGCTGGTGATGGAACGCGGCGCGGTGGCCGTCGATGCGCTGGTGAGGCTCGACGCGTGATGCCGGCCTGAAAAGCGGCGGCCCGCTCGCGCGATGCGCGAGCGGGTCGCTGCCTGATTGCCAAGCCGTCCGTCGAAAACGAAGAACGATCCGCCGTTCAGATCACTTTGCCAGGATTCAGAAGTCCGAACGGATCGAATGCATGCTTGAGATGTCGCATCGCGGCGATCTCGGCGTCGCTGCGCGAACAACCGAGCCAGTCGCGCTTGTAGCGGCCAATCCCGTGCTCGGCCGACACCGAGCCGCCCGCATCGCGCACGAGCGGATACAACACCGCGTCGACGTCGTGCGCGCCCTCGCCCGTCGCATACGGCGCGGAAACGCACACATGCAGGTTGCTGTCGCCGAGGTGGCCGAAGAAGAACACGTGCGCCCCGGGCCAGCGCGCGTTCCGCGCGCGCTCGCACGCGTCGATGAACTTCTCCGTCGCGCGCGGCGGAATGCCGACGTCGAAATTGACGAGACCAGGGAGATCGTCGATCGCGAGCCCTTCGCGCACCGTCCAGAATGCCTGCGCATCGGCCGCGGTCTGCGCGAGCGCCGCATCGTCGATCAGCCCGCGTTCGAGCCAGTCGGCCAGCACCGCTTCGAACCGTTCGGCCGTCTGCACGGCATCGCCGCTCGCGCATTCGATCAGCACCTTGACGCCGCCGTCCGCCGGCAGCGGCGCGCGCATGCCGGGCGTATGCGCGCACACGTAGCCGTAGAACGCCGGCCACATCGCCTCGAAGCTCAGCAAGTCCGCGCATGCGGCACGCGCGTCGCGCAGCAGCGCGAGCGCCGCCGCCGTATCGCGCACCGCGCACAACGCGGTGGACGGCGCGGCGAGCCGCGGATGGAGCCGCAGCACGACGCGCGTGATGACGCCGAGCGTGCCTTCACTGCCGACGAAAATCTGCCGCAGGTCGTAACCCGCGTTGTTCTTCAGCATCTTGTTCAGCGAACTCAGCACGGTGCCGTCGGCCAGCACGACCTCGAGGCCGAGTACCTGCTCGCGCGTCGTACCGTAGCGGATCACGCGATTGCCGCCCGCATTGGTCGCGACGTTGCCGCCGATCTGGCACGAGCCGCGCGCGCCGAGATCGATGCCGAGTGCGAATCCCGCGTCGTCCGCTGCCTGCTGCAGCTCCTGCAGCGTCGTGCCGGCCCACGCGGTGACGGTGGCCGCGTCCGCATCGATCTCGACGATCCCCTTCATGCGTTCGAGCGACAGCACGACGTCCTGCGCACCGGGCCCGGCGCCTGCCGCGAGCCCCGTCATTCCGCCCTGCGGCACGACCGTCTGACGATACGCGGTGCAGATCGCGAGCGCGCGGCTCACGTCGTCGACGCTGCGCGGCCGCACCAACGCGCGCGGCCGCGGGCCGGCCGCTTCGCCGTAGTTCGTGAAATGACGCGCGCCGATCGCGTCGCCCACGCCGATGCAATCGGCGCCGAGTGCGTCGCGCAATGCGGCGACGACGTCGCCGTTCAAGGAAGGATCGGACATGATCGACGGGGCCGGCCGAACCCGGCCCGGGAACGAGTGAGGATCAGAAATTGTGCCGCATGCCGATGCGCGCGGCGGCCTGCGTGCGGCTCGTCGACGGCGTGAAGCTGTAGCCGATCACCGCGTCGACGCCGTTCGATGCACGCATCCAGTCGACCGCCGCATACACGTCGGTGCGCTTCGACAGCGCGTAATGCGCGCCGAGCGCGACTTCGTGCCAGTGATGACCTTCGAACGTCGTGTACTGATAGCCGGCGACGAGCGACAGCGGCACGGTCGCCTGGTACAGGCCGCCCGCTTCGTACACGCGCATCGTCGACGATTGTCCGTAGCCCTTGAACGTCGTGTTGCTGAAGTCCGCGTTCAGCGTCAGCTTGCCGAACGTGTACGACGCGCCGACACCGAAGATCGATTGCGAATCGATCGAGAACGGCGTCGAATCGTGCAGGTCGGTGACGGCGCCCGTCGCCGGGTCGACCGTCGCGACCGTCTGCCCGAGCATCGTCCGCACGCCCATCTGCGCATACGGATCGAGCGCGGCGAGCCTGCGCGGCGCGTTGAGCCGCGTGTAGTTGCCGCCCGCCGAGAAATCGCCGTGCGTGTAGCTCGCGCCCACGCTCCATGCGCTCCCGTCATGGAAGCTGCCCGCGTCGTTGCTGAACGAATACATGCCGCCGACCACGAGCCCGTGGAAGCTGTTGCTGACGAATTTCACCGCGTTCTGCAGCCGGCCCCCGCTCTGGCGGTCGAAATCGCCGAGATGCACGCCGTAGCCGCTGCCGAACGCGCTGACGTTGTACGCGGCCGTGAAGTCGAATGCGAAGTCGTACTGATTACCGAACGTCAGCGTGCCCCAGTCGTTGCCGAGCCCGACGTACGCCTGCCGCCCGAACATCGCGCCACCCTGGTTCAGCCTGCCGGTGCCGAGCCGGAAGCCGCTCTCGAGCTTGAACACCGCCTTGTTGCCGCCGCCGAGATCCTCGGTGCCCATCAGGCCGAAGCGGTTGCCGTACGACACGCCGTCGTCGAACAGGTACGCATGCGCGCCGCCCGTGTTGTTCACGTAAGTGATGCCGCCGTCGATGATCCCGTACAGCGACACGCTGCTCTGGGCATGGGCGTAGCCGTGGACCATCACCGACATCATGCCGGCCAGCAGGAAGCGCTTCTTCATTTTCGGTGTCTCCGGTTGCCGCGCACGGCGGCTCGATTTTCGTTGTGCGTGAACGCCGCCCGCCTGCTTCGCTTCGGCACCGCGGCGCTGGCGAGTATAGGTTTTGCTGAATGAATGTTCAATCGATTGACGAGAGCGGATGCACCGGTGTTTACACCCATCGGCGATTTCATTATTGAAAAAACGTTCAACCCGTCATAACATCGACCGGCAGCCCCGCGGACGACATGCGGGCCCGTTCCGAACCTCGGAGTGCACTGGATGACGACCACCCTCAGCCCCGCCGCCGAGCCGCGCCTGCGCTCGGCCTACGAAGGACAGAAGTCGCGCCCGTACGACCCGGCCGCGCCGATCGCGACGCCGCTCGAACTGCATCGCTGCATCGTGCAGCCCGAGTGGGTCGACTACAACGGCCACATGAGCGAGTCGTGCTACCTGCTCGTGTTCGGCGACAGCAGCGATGCGTTCTTCCGCTACTTCGGCATCGACGACGACTATCGCGAAGCCGGCTGCTCGATCTATTCCGCGGAAACGCACATCCGCCACCTGCGCGAAGCGATGCTCGGCGAGCCGCTGCGGCTCACGGTGCGGCTACTCGACCTGGACGATCGCCGGCTGCACGTGTTCCATTCGATGCATCACGCGACGACCGGCGCGCAACTCGCGACCGGCGAACAGCTGCTCACGCACGTGGACATGCGCGCGAAACGCTCGGCGCCGTTTCCGGACGCGATCCGCCGGCATCTCGACGCGATTCACGCCGAGCATGCGCGCGCGCCGCGCGAGCCACACGCGGGCCGTGCGATCGCGATCCGCCGCGCGGTGCCTGCCGTTTCCGCTGCTTCCGCTGCTTCCACTTCCCGCTGACCAAGCCGAACCACGACGGAGTTTTCCCATGCAGACGCACGACGCCTGGCGCAGCCGCGCCGGCCAGCTCGACATCGCTTCCCGCGCGTTCGTGGACGGCACGTTCCGCGACGCGCACGACGGCGCCACCTTCACATGCACGAGCCCGATCGACGGCCGCGTGCTCGCGCAGGTCGCGCATTGCCGCGCGGCCGACGCCGACCTCGCGGTCGCCGCCGCGCGGCGCGCGTTCGAAAGCGGCATCTGGCGCGACGCATCGCCGCGCGAACGCAAGCGCGTGCTGCTGCGCTGGGCCGCGCTGATCCGCGAGCACGCGAACGATCTCGCGCTGCTCGAAACGCTCGACACCGGCAAGCCGATCGGCGATACGACCACGATCGACATCCCGTCCACCGCGTATTGCGCCGAGTGGTTCGCCGAGGCGATCGACAAGACCGGCGGCGAAGTCGCGCCGGCCGACGCGCATCTCGTCGGACTCGTCACGCGCGAGCCGATCGGCGTGGTCGCGGCCGTCGTGCCGTGGAATTTCCCCGCGATGATCGCGATGTGGAAATGCGCGCCCGCGCTCGCGGCGGGCAACAGCGTCGTGCTCAAGCCGTCCGAGAAGTCGCCGCTGAGCGCGCTGCGGCTCGCCGCGCTGGCCGTGCAGGCCGGGCTGCCGGCCGGCGTGCTGAACGTGCTGCCGGGGTTCGGCGATGCAGGCGAAGCGCTCGCGCGGCATCCGGACGTCGACTGCATCGCGTTTACCGGCTCGACCGCGGTCGGCCATAAAGTCGCGCGCTGCGCGGCCGATTCGAACCTGAAGCGCGTATGGCTCGAACTCGGCGGCAAGTCGCCGCAGATCGTGCTGCCCGATTGCCCCGATCTCGAACGCGCGGCGCGCACCGTCGCGCATGCGGTGTTCTACAACACCGGGCAGATGTGCACGGCGGGTTCGCGCCTGCTCGTCCATCGCGCGATCCGCGACGAACTGGTCGCGCGCGTGCTCGCGATCGCGCCCGAGTATGCGCCCGGCGATCCGCTGTCGCCCGACACGCGGATGGGCAGCCTGATCGACGCCGCGCAGGTCGAGCGCGTGCTCGGCTACGTCGACGCCGGCCGCGACGAGGCGACGCTGCTCGCGGGCGGCCGGCGCGCGCGCGCCGCGAGCGGCGGCCAGTACGTCGAGCCGACCGTGTTCGACTGTCCGCGGGCCGATGCGCGGATCGTGCGCGAGGAGATTTTCGGGCCGGTGCTGGCGGTGACGGCGTTCGACGATCTCGATACGGCCGTCGCGCTCGCGAACGACACGCGTTATGGGCTCGCGGCGTCGGTGTGGACCGCGAACCTGACGACCGCGCACGAAACCGCGCGGCGGCTGCGGGCCGGCACGGTGTGGGTGAACGGCTACGAGGAAACCGACGACATGAACTTCCCGTTCGGCGGCTTCAAGGAATCGGGCAACGGGCGCGACAACTCATTGCACGCGCTGGAGAAGTACACGGAGTTGAAGTCGACGGTGATCCGGTTGCGGTGATATCCAGCAGAAACTTCATTCGAACACGTCCGGCCCGGAGCATTCATGGGCGGCGGGCTCGGTTGTCGCAGCTTCCTCGAAATCGGCATCAACCGGGCCGATCAGTGGCGTCAACCACGCCCAGCCTTGCGGCACGGGCTCGAGGATGACAGACGCGCCGTGCCGCCGAATCCGGACCTCCGTGGTATCGACGCGGAAATCCTTCGGCAAGCAAACAGCCTGCGATCCATCATGCTCGAAAATCCTGGCGGTCTCCATCTCGGCACTCCACGCATCGACAAAACGCGGATATTTTGCCGACTGTGGGTCGCGGCGGCGAGTCGTGCGGTCGACATATTGGTGATGAACGGTCGCCTCTCGGGAAATTTGCTCGCGACGGGACACACGTAGCCGTACCCAATATCGGACATTCTGGCTCCACATTCATTCCCAACAGGAAGCAATCAATCACCATCCGGCGATTCATCTCCCCGGTCGCACGTTCTAGACTATCGGATCATTTCCCCACCGGACCCACGCAATGACCGATGTCCTGCCGCTGACCACCGACCCCGAATCGGGCCTCCACTACCGGCTGCGCCCGGCCGCCGGCCGCCCCGCGGGCCGCCTGTTGCTGTTGCACGGCGTCGGCGGCAACGAAACCAACCTGCTGAACCTGGCCGGCACGATCGATCCGCGCGTCGAAATCGCGTTCGTGCGCGGGCCGCTGACGTTCGGCCCCGGCCAGCACGCGTGGTTTCCGGTGCGCTTCGGCCCGAACGGCCCGGAAATCGATGCGGCCCGCGCGGACGCGAGCCGTGTGCAGTTGATCGCGCTGCTGCGCGCGTTGCGCGCGCGGGACATCGGGAACGAACCCGCCGCCGTGCCGACCGTGATCGCCGGCTTCAGCCAGGGCGGCATCATGAGCGCGAGCGTCGGTCTCACCTCGCCGGCCGACGTCGCCGCGTTCGCGGTGCTGTGCGGGCGCATCCTGCCGGAGATCGATCCGCTGATCGCGTCCCGCGATGCATTGAGCCCGCTGCACGCGCTGGTGATGCACGGCCGCTTCGACGACAAGCTGCCGGTCGCGTGGGCGAACACGGCCGACGCGAAACTGACGGCGCTCGGCGTCGCGCACGACACGCAGCTCTATGACGCCGGCCACGAGCTGACCGCGCAGATGGCCGGCGACTTCAGCCGCTGGGTCGGCGCACGCGCCGGGTTGAACTGAGCGCACCGGGCGGTCGCCCGCCCGGGCCTGTCGTCAGACGTTGCTCGCCGGATCGGCAACGATCGGCACGCCAGCCTCGGCAGCAGCCTCTCGCGCGGCACCGCGCTTGGCCAGCTTCCAGCCGACCACCAGCGCGAGCACGACCACCGGAATCATCGCGACGGTCCACGTGCCGCCCGGGTAATCGAACGCCATCAGCACCAGCACGCTGACCAGGAACCCGAGCGTGAGCCACGACGTGAACGGCGCGCCGGGCATCCGGAACGACACGGGGCTCAGCTCGCCGCGATTGACCGCGCGGCGGAACAGGATCTGGCACATCACGATGAAGCCCCAGGTCGTGATGATCCCGAGCGACGCCATGTTCAGCACGATCTCGAACGCCTGCGCCGGCACGATGTAATTCAGCGGCACGCCGATCGCATTGACCGCGACCGTGACCAGGATCCCGCCGTACGGCACGCCGCGCGCGTTCATCCGCGACACGAAGCGCGGCGCCGAGCCGCCCATCGCGAGCGAACGCAGCACGCGCCCGGTCGAATAGAGGCCGGAGTTCAGGCTCGACAGCGCGGCGGTCAGCACCACGACATTCATCACCGTGCCGACGTACGGCACGCCGAGCTTGCTGAAGAACGTGACGAACGGGCTTTCGTGCGCGCTGTACGCGGTCCACGGCAGCAGCATCGTCAGCAGCACGACGGAGCCGACGTAGAACAGCGCGATGCGCCACATCACGCTGTTGATCGCCTTCGGCAGCACCTTGCGCGCATCGGCGGTCTCGCCGGCCGCGACGCCGACGAGCTCGATGCTCGCATACGCGAACACGACGCCCTGCACGATCAGCACCGCCGGCAGGATCCCGTGCGGGAAGATCCCGCCGTGATCCGCGATCAGGTGCAGCCCCGGCATCTGCCCGGCAACCGGATGGCCGCTCGCGAGAAACACGGCGCCGACCGCGAGGAACAGCGCGAGCGTCCCCACCTTGACGATCGAGAACCAGAACTCCATCTCGCCGAACACCTTCACGCCGATCATGTTCATCACCGACACGATCCCCAGCGCGCCGAGCGCGAACACCCACTGCGGCACGTCGGTGAACACGGCCCAGTACTTCATGTAGATCGCCACCGCGGTGATGTCGACGATGCCGGTGGTCGCCCAGTTCAGGTAGTACATCCAGCCCGCGACGAACGACGCGCGCTCGCCCATGAACTCCCGTGCGTACGACACGAACGAGCCGCTGGTCGGCCGGTGCATCACGAGCTCGCCGAGCGCGCGCATGATCAGGAAGGCGAATGCGCCGCACACGAGATACACGACGGCCAGCGCGGGCCCCGCGCTCTGCAGGCGGCCGCCCGCGCCGAGAAAGAGGCCGGTGCCGATCGCACCGCCCATCGCGATCATCTGTACGTGGCGGGGCTTCAGGTGCTGCGCATAGCCGGCTTCGTGCGACGCGAACATCGCATCGCGATCGGCGTGACGGGGGTCCGCGCCGCCGGCCGGGTCGGCCGCGCGCTCGCTGGCGTGCTTCATGGTGTGTCTCCGTTTCTTGATGTGTCGCGCCCGTCGACGGGCGCTGCGGGAACGGCCGCGCGCGGGCCGCCGGCGGCATGCGCCGGCGCCGCGCGGCCGGAATCAGTACGCGCGCGGACGGATCAGCGCTTCAGGCTGCAGCGCCTCGTCCAGTTGCGCGGCGGTCATCAGCTGGCGATCGAGCACGACTTCGCGGATCGACTTGCCGCTCGCGTGCGCCTCGGCGGCCACGGCGGTCGCGCGCTTGTAGCCGATGTACGGGTTCAGCGCGGTCGCGAGCGCGACCGACCGCTCCATCGTTTCGCGCAAGCGCTCGGGGTTCGCGGTGATTCCGCTCACGCAGCGGTCCGCGAGCGTCGTGCAGGCGGCCGTCAGGTGGCCGAAGCTGCGGAACAGCGCGCTCGCGATCACCGGCTCGAACGCGTTGAGCTGAAGCTGGCCGGCCTCGGCGGCGAAGGTCACCGTCAGGTCGTTGCCGAACACTTCGAACGCGACCTGGTTCACGACTTCCGGAATCACCGGGTTCACCTTGCCCGGCATGATCGACGAGCCGGCCTGCACCGGCGGCAGGTTGATTTCGCCGAAGCCGGCACGCGGGCCGCTCGACAGCAGCCGCAGGTCGTTGCAGATCTTCGACAGCTTGACCGCGATCCGCTTCAGCACGCCGGAGACCTGCACGAACGCGCCGCAGTCCTGCGTCGCCTCGATCAGGTTCGGCGCGGTGCTCAGGTCCAGGCCGGTGATGCGGCGCAGCGCGGCCAGCGCCTTCTCCGCGTACTGCGGATGGGCGGTGATGCCGGTGCCGATCGCGGTCGCGCCGAGATTGATCTCGCGCATCAGCAAGCCGGCTTCCTGCAGGCGCGCGATGTCTTCCGTCACCATCACCGCGTAGGTCGAGAACTCCTGGCCGAGCGTCATCGGCACGGCGTCCTGCAACTGCGTGCGGCCGAGCTTCAACAGATCCGAGAACGCGTCGGCCTTCTCCGCGAACGCATCGCGCAGGCGCGCCATCGCGTCGAGCAGATGCTCGACCGCGAAGCAGGTCGCGATCCGGATCGCGGTCGGGTAGACGTCGTTCGTGCTCTGGGCGAGGTTGACGTGCTCGTTGGGATGCAGGTATTCGTACTGCCCGCGCGCATGCCCCATGATCTCGAGCGCGCGGTTGCAGATCACCTCGTTGGCGTTCATGTTGGTCGACGTGCCGGCCCCGCCCTGAATGATGTCGACCACGAACTGGTCGTGCAGGCGGCCTTCGCGGATCTCGACACAGGCGGCGGCGATCGCGTCGCGATACGCGTGCGGCAGCAGCCCGAGCTCGCAGTTCGCGTCGGCCGCGGCTTCCTTCACCGCCGCGAGCGCCATGACGAGGTACGGTAGCGACGCGATCGTGCGCCCCGAAATGTCGAAGTTCTCCTTCGCGCGCAGCGTATGGACGCCGTAGTACGCAGACTCCGGAATGCTTCGTTTCCCTAAGAGATCCGCTTCGACGCGGAAGCCGTTTTCCGTCATGGGTGCCCCTCCTGAAATGTCTCGTGCCGCCGCGGCCAGGCGGCTGCGTTCACCGCTTCCCCGTGCGACGGGATCGCATTCTATGCCTTTGCATAAAGAAGCTCGCCTCTGTATTATCGAAAGCGGTTTTGCGTGGGACGCAACAGCGAGAGACGAATGAAAACAATGGCAAGAGACACCGGCATCGATCACCTCGGCGCGATGCGCGCGTTCGTGCGGGTCGTCGAAATGGGGAGTTTTTCCGCGGTCGCGAAGGAGATGCACGTGTCGACGTCCACCGTCGCGCGCAAGATCACGGCGATCGAGGACGCGCTCGGCGTCGCGCTGCTGCATCGCTCGACGCACAGCGTGACGCTGACCGAGGCCGGCCACATCTACCTGGAACGCGCGGTCACGCTGATCGCCGATCTCGACGACACGCTGCGCGTCGTCGCCGAGCTCAATTCGCAGCCGAGCGGCCCGCTGAAGCTCACCGCGCCGGTCGGGTTCGGCCGCCGCCACCTCGCGCCGCTGATCGCGCCGTTTCTCGCGCGCTACCCGACGATCCAGCTCGACGTGCGGCTCACCGACAACCACAACGACCTCGTCGCCGGCGGCTTCGACCTCGACATTCACGAGGGCGAGAACTACCTGGACAACCTGGTCGTCCACCGGTTGTCGCGCAACGACAGCATCCTGTGCGCGACGCCCGGCTATCTCGACCGCTGCGGACGCCCCGCGACGCCGGACGATCTCCGGCATCACAACTGCCTGCGCTACGTGCACCCGGAAGGCGATCCGCGCTGGGAGCTCGTGCGCGGCGACGCGCGGCACAGCGTGCTGCCGGCCGGCAACCTCGTCACCGATCACTCGGAACTGCTGCTGGATGCGACCTGCGCGGGGCTCGGCATCGCCGAATTCGAGATCTGGCTGGTGCGCGACCTGCTCGCGAGCGGCCGGCTCGAAGCCGTGCTGCCGCGCTACCGGCTGCAGAACAAGCTGACGGGCGACTACATCTACATCGCGTATCTGTCGAACCGGCGCAGCTCGGCGAAGCTGCGCGTGCTGAAGGACTTCCTCATGGAGCACCTCGCGCACATCGGCGAGCTGTCGGAAGTCGAGCTGGCGAAGATTCGCGACGCGGGCGCGTAGCGGTTGCCGTCGCGCCGGCCGGCAACGCGGCGCCGCTGCGCACCGCGGCCCGCGGCACCGGTGCGCCGACGCCCGTCAGGCCGGCTGCAATTCGAACGGGAACGTCGCGTGCCCGATCTCGACACCCTGCGTGTTCAGCATCCGCGGCCGGTGGAACGCGGCGAGCCGCGCGCGCTGCGCGTCCGTGCCGATCTGCAGACGCTCGAGCAGTTCGCTGACCATCATGTACAGCACGTCGATGTTGCCGTCCTCGATCTTCACCGAGAGGCCGAGCGCGCCGTCGGCGCCGAGCGCCCGCGTGCGCGCCGATGCGCGTACGCCGATCCCGTAGCACGCATCCGCACCGAGCTTGCCGACGACCTGCCCTTCGAACGCATCCATCAGCACCGTGCAATAGCGCCCTTCTCCGGCGACCAGCTCCGGATGGGCCGTCATCGCATGATGAATGTGCGCCAGCGCGCGCACGCGACCGGCCGCCGCGGCGCCGCCGGCTGCCACCGTATCCGCGCCGTCGGCCAGCGACGCGTAAAGACGCGCGAGGCGATCGAGCGGGAACGCCGGCGTCGGCAGGTTGCAGCCGTCGATCGCCCAGTCGACCTCGTCGTCGCGCAGGCCGCACGCGTTGGCGACCACCTGTTTCACGCGCACCTGCATCGGATGCTCCGGCAGATGATAGTCGGCGATCGCGGCGCCGATCGCCCGCGCGCCGGCCAGCATCCCGACATGCTTGCCCGAACAGTTGCTGCAGACGCCGGTCGGCGTGTAGTCGCGCTTGATCCACGACCGGTACACCGCGTCCGACAGCGGCGCATGCCCGCCGCACCGCAGATCCGACTCCTGCGCGTCGACCTTCTCCAGCATCGCCCGCGTGCGCGCGATGTGCCGCTCCTCGCTGCTGTGCGACGCGCACATCAACGCGATGTCCGCGTCGTCGAAACCGAACCGCTCGGGCGCGCCCGTCTCGATCACGGACAGCGCCTGGGCCGGCTTCGCCGCCGAGCGCGCGAGCGTCATCCGGTACGGATCGCCGAGCCGGAACAGCAGCTTGCCGCCGGCATCCACCACCGCCACGTCGGCGACGTGTTTATTCTCGATCGCCTTGCCGCGGTACGTCACGACCGCTGCGCGTTGGGTGTCCATCTGTCTTGTCTCCTTCGTCGGGGCCTGAATGCCGGGGCCCGTGCAACCGGTACGGCAGTGTATCGAGTCTGCCGCCGGGTCGAGCCGGTCGGCCGGTGGAAAGTGGTATTGCGCCGGATGCAAAGCCGTCGGCCCCCACGAAAACCTGACAGATTCAGTACACGGAGCCTTCGATCGCCAGCAGCGCGAACGTCGCGAGCCAGTGCTCGCCCATGTAATCGCCGGCCACGTGCGCGAGCGCGCTCGCGAGATGCCGGTCGGCCGCATCGAGCAGCCTCGCGTGCCGTGCATCGTCTGCCGGCAGCGCGCCGGCCAGCGCGCGCTGGCACCACGCGCGGCTCAGGTTCAAGCCGTCCAGATGCGCGATCTTGCCGTCGCTGCGGTCGCTGACCGTCGCCGGCACGAACAGCGTCGCCGGCTCGCCGCGCGCGAGATCCGGCAGGAAACGCGCGAACCAGCCGTCGAATTCGGCCGCCGGCAGCACGCGCCGCATCAGCTCCGCCTCCATCAGCGCGGGCGACAGGAACTCGTCGCCCGACGGCTCCCACGCCTGGCACGCGACATCGTTCAGGTGCCAGCGTTTCGCGGTATCGACGATCAGCGCCGCGAGCCCGTCGCGCTGCGTCGCGCGCGCGAAGTCGAGTGCGAGCGCCAGTGCGAACGCGGTGTTGAAGTGCGTGCCGACCCGCAGCGGATAGGTCGCCTTCGGCAGGAAGGTCTCGAAGCGCGCGACGAACAGGTCGGCGAGCGGCGCGATCGTCTTCGCCCAGCGGGCGGCCTGCGGCACCACGCCCTTCAGCGCGAGCCGCTCCAGCTGCGCGGACAGCGCCAGCAGCCACGCCCATCCGTACGGCCGCTCGAAGCCGCTGTTGTGCGGCAGCGCGAGATACGCGCGTTCGCCGGCGACGTTCGCGTCGGTGAAATGCGCGTCGACGACGGCGATGATCCGCTCGGCTTCCGCCAGCGCCGGATAGCGTTCGAGCACGCGCAGCACGAGCCAGTAGCCGTGCACGCACGAATGCCAGTCGTAGCTGCCGTAGAAGATCGGGTGCAATGCGCGCGGCCCCTGCACGTCGTGCGGGCCTTCGAGCGAATGAGTGAGCCTGTTCGGATATTCGCGGGTCAGGTGCGCGAGCGCGAGCGACGCGAATTTCGAGGCGAGTTCGGGGGTCAGTCGGTCGGTCATGGGCATCTCGTCAGAAGCGGAATACGAACGCGTACATCAGCAGCGTGTTGACGGCCAGCAGCAACACGGCGGTCGGCCACTGCGCCTTGATCACGCCGTTCTTGTCCTTCAGTTCGAGCAGCGCGGCCGGCACGATGTTGAAGTTCGCGGCCATCGGCGTCATCAGCGTATCGCAGAAGCCGCTCGGCATCCCGATCGCGCCGAGGATCGCATCCCGCCCGCCAGCCCCGTCGCGAGGCCCGCGATCGTCGCCACCAGCAGCGCGTTGAAGCGCAGCGCGAAACCGATCACGACGATCGGCACGCCAATCAGCACCAGCATTGCTCCTCCTTGTGTTGGATGCGCGGCGCCGTGACGACGTGCCGCCCGCCCGGTTTCGACCGGGTTCAGGCCGCAAAATCCAACACCAGATTTTATCGATAAAAAGTCGACAATTTAAGGCTTCGGCTAAACGTTGAAACCGGTACTACCGTGCGCCGGCCTTGTGCCTGCCGTATGTCAGCCGTGTGCCAGAGGTGTGTCAGCGGTGTTTCGACCGTGTGCGGCCCGAGCGGTCGGCAGCGGTCGGCAGCGGGCGGCAACGGCGGCGCGCGCGGCATGGACGCTTGCGCCGCGCGAACCGCGGGCGGCCCGCGCGGCCGCCGCGCATGGCGGAGCGCCGGTGCGCCGACTAAACTGGAAGGCATCGGCAACGTTCGGGAGAGCCGCCATGATTGACGTATTCCAGACCATCGGCAGCCGCGCGTTCTCCGCTCATCTGGCGAAGGACGGGATGGTGACGCTGATGGAACAACGCCACGAAGTCGACCGCGTGACGCTCGCGACCGCCTATGCCGCGCTCGTCGAGGAATCGGAGCAGGAGGCCGACCTGCTCGACGCAACCGTCGAAGGGATGATGCGCGCGCTGATCCAGGGGTACGCGCGCAGCCATTGATCGACTGAACGCGCCCCGGGCGCGGTGCGCCGGCCTGCGCGGCCTGCGCGGCCGGCTCGCCGATGCCCGCGCATGCGCCCGCCCGTTTCCCGCCGAAACGAACGCGCCGGCAACGGGTTTCCGCACTGCCGCATCGTCCCGCAGATGGCCGTCCGCCTTCGCGGGCGGCAAAAAATGTCGCCCCGGAATAGGGAAAAGGGGCTGAAACGACGCAATGCGCAATTTTTTCGATTGCCGCCGCTCGCGTCGCATGACAGCATGCGGACGTCGCCAATCGAAAAGAATTCCGTGCCGCGCGCCCGCCGATGCCGTTCGGCGGCGCCGAACCGGCACTGCCTTTCATGAACCCGGCCCATACCCAACACTACGAACCGACCGGAGCATCCCGCTTGTGAATATCGGCATCGTCAACGACCTCCCGCTTGCCGTCGAGGCGATGCGCCGCGCGCTCGCGCGCCGGCCCGAGCATCGCGTGCTGTGGGTCGCGACCGACGGCGCGCAAGCCGTCGAACTGTGCGCCGCGCAACCGCCCGACGTCGTGCTGATGGACCTGGTCATGCCGAAGTGCGACGGGATCGAGGCGACGCGGCGGATCATGCGTTCCGCCCGCCCGTGCGCGATCCTGATCGTGACGAGCTGCATCGGCGCGAACGCATGGCGCGTGTTCGAAGCGATGGGTGCCGGCGCGCTCGACGCGGTCGATACGCCTCGCCTCGGCGAAGACGCGGCCGGCGACACCGCGCGGCTGCTGCTCGCCAAGATCGACCAGATCGGCCGCCTGCTCGACGCGCCCGGCGGTGTCCGCGCGGCCGGCACGGCCTCGCGCACGGGCGGCGGCCCGCTGATCGCGATCGGCGCGTCCGCCGGCGGCCCCGGCGCGCTCGCGTCGATCCTCGGCAGCCTGCCGGCCGACTTCAGCGCGCCGATCGTGATCGTCCAGCACGTCGATCGCGCGTTCGCCGAAGGCATGGCGCAATGGCTCGACGGCCAGACGCCGCTGACCGTGCGCGTCGCGCACGAAGGCGACCGCCCGCAGCCGGGCGTCGCGCTGCTCGCGGCGACCGACGATCACCTGCGCATCACGCGCACCGGCACGCTCGAATACACGCGCGAACCGGCCGCCACGCCGTACCGGCCGTCGGTCGACGTGTTCTTCAACAGCCTGACCGAGCACTGGCCGGGCCGCGTGATCGGCGTGCTGCTGACCGGCATGGGACGCGACGGCGCGATCGGCCTGAAGGCCCTGCGGATGAAGGGCTATCACACGATCGCGCAGGACGAGGCGACCAGCGCCGTCTACGGCATGCCGAAGGCGGCCGCGACGCTCGGCGCGGCCCGCGCGATCCTGCCGCTCGAGCGCATCGCGGGCGAGCTGGCGGCACTCGCGCGAATCTGAACCCAATGAAACCCTGTCACACCCGTCGCAGCCATGGCGCGACCCTGCATCAATCATGACCAGCGACCTCACCCGCCCGCCCGGCAGCCTGCAGGCGGCGTTCGACGCCTTGCACGTGCCGCCCACGCCGCACGCCGACACCCCCGCGATGGTCCTGCTCGTCGACGACCAGACGATCGTCGCGGAAGCCATCCGGCGCGCACTCGTCGACGAGGACGGCATCGACTTCCACTACTGCCCGCGCTCGGACGACGCGCTGGCGACCGCGATCGAGACGCGGCCGACCGTGATCCTGCAGGATCTCGTGATGCCCGGCATCGACGGGCTGAGCCTCGTGAAGGCATACCGCGCGAATCCGGCGACGCGTGACGTGCCGATCATCGTGCTGTCGACGCAGGAAGAGCCGGTGATCAAGAGCGCCGCGTTCGCGGCCGGCGCGAACGACTATCTCGTGAAACTGCCCGACCGCATCGAGCTGGCCGCGCGGATCCGCTATCACTCGCGCTCGTACATGAACCTGCTGCAGCGCGACGAGGCCTACCGCGCGCTGCGGCAATCGCAGCAGCAACTGCTCGAGGCCAATCTCGAACTGCGGCGCCTCACGCATTCGGACGGCCTGACCGGGCTGTCGAACCGCCGCTATCTCGACGAATACCTGGCCGCCGAATGGCGGCGCGGCACGCGCGAGCGCAGCGAGCTGTCGCTGCTGATGATCGACGTCGACAACTTCAAGCTGTACAACGACACGTACGGCCACGTGTCGGGCGACAGCGTGCTCAAGCAGGTCGCGACGACCATCGAACGCTGTCTCGGGCAGTCCGGCGATCTCGCCGCGCGTTTCGGCGGCGAGGAGTTCGCGGTCGTGATGCCGGCCACGTCGCCGGGCGCCGCGCGGCTGCTCGGCGAGAAGATCCGCCTCGCGGTCGAGTCGCTGCGGCTCGAGCATGTGCACGCGTCGACGGGCCGCTACGTGACGATCAGCATCGGCGGCGCGAGCATCGTGCCGGCCCCCGGCCTGCCGACCACCGCTCTGATCGAGGCGGCCGATCGCGCGCTGTATCGCGCGAAGCACGACGGCAAGAATCGCGTCGAGATCGACGCGCCGCCGGCGCCCCCGGTTCCGCCGGCCGGCGGCGGTTTCGCCTGAACGCCTACACGGTGACGAGCCGGCGCGCGTAATCGGTCGGATCGAGCGGCCGGCCGAACAGGTAGCCCTGCTGCATGTCGCAGCCGATCTGCTGCAGGAACCACGACTGCGCCTGGGTCTCGACGCCTTCCGCGGTGACCTTCATCCCGAGGGAATGCGCCATCGCGACGACGGCCTGCGTGATCGCGACCGAGTCGCGATGATCGGGCACGCCCGATACGAACGAACGGTCGACCTTCAGGTTGTGCAGCGGGAAACGCTTCAGGTAGGCGAGCGACGAGTAGCCGGTGCCGAAATCGTCGACCGAGATCCGCACGTTCATGTCCGTGAGCGCTTCGAGCATCGGCAGCACGGTGTCCGTGTCGTTCATCAGTAGTCCTTCGGTAATCTCCAGTTCGAGCGCCCCCGGATCGAGCTGCGTCTGCGCGAGGCAGTGGTAGACCGACTCGACGAGCCCCTCGTGGAACTGCCGCGGCGACAGGTTGACCGCGAGCGTCAGGTCGGGCGCGATCGTGCGGCGCCATTCGGCGGCCTGCCGGCAGGCCGTTTCGAGCACCCACTGGCCGATCGCGACGATCAGCCCGGTATCTTCCGCGACCGGAATGAATTCCGCCGGCGACATCGGCCCGAGTTCGGGGCTCGTCCAGCGCAGCAACGCTTCGGCGCCGACCGTGCGGCCGCTGCGCGCGTCGACGACCGGCTGGTACGCGAGCCGCAGCATGTCCGACGAGAACGCGCGCCGCAGCGACTGCTCGATCGCGAAGCGGCGTTGGAGGCGCTGGTTCAGCTGCGCGGTGAAGAACGTGAAGTGGTTGCGGCCGCGCTGCTTCGCGTCGTACATCGCGGAGTCGGCGTTGCGCATCAGCGTGACCGAATCGTCGCCGTCGCGCGGCGCGACGCTGATGCCGATCGACACGCCGAGCCAGTATTCGTTGTTCGCGATCTCGAACGGCTGCGCGATCGTGTCGATCACCTCGCGCGCGAGCACGGCCAGCTCGTCGGGATCGTCGCAGTGGTCGACGAGGATCACGAACTCGTCGCCGCCGACGCGCGTGAGCGCGTGGCGCCCGCCCGCGCAGGCCGCGAGGCGCGCCGCGACACTGCGCAAGAGCGCGTCGCCGGCCTCGTGGCCGGCCGTGTCGTTGACCTTCTTGAAGCCGACGAGATCGAGGAACAGGATCGCGACATGCGCAGGCCCGGCCGCCGCCTCGCGCGCGCCGAACAGCTCGCGCATCCGTTCGGAGAGCCAGCGCCGGTTGTAGAGGCCCGTCAGCGCGTCGCGCGTCGCCAGGTAGCGCAGTTGCTGCTGCGCTTCGCGCACGGGGCCGATGTCGTGAAACGACACGAGCACCGATTCGGGCTGCGTCTCGCCCGGTTTCACGATCGGCACCGCGTTGCCGCGCACCCAGATGACGTCGCCGTCGGCGAGCCCGAAGCCGACCGAGTAGTCGAGCTGCGGCATGGCCGTGGTGAACGCGAGCCGGCTCGGCCAGTCGTCGGGGGCGAGCGGTGTGCCGTCCTCGCGCAGCTTGTACAGGATCACCGTCGACAGCCGGCGGCCGACGAGGTCGCCCTTCGCACGCATCATCCGGTTCGCGCTCGGATTGCTCGCGATCACGATGCCGTCGCGCGACACGACGAGAATCCCTTCGTTCAGGCTGTTGACGACCAGGCGGTGATGTTCCTCGCTGCGCGCGAGCTGCCGCGCGATCCAGTCCTGGTGCACCGCGAGGCCGACGCTGTTGCCGATATCGCGCAGCAGGTCGGTTTCGGTGTCGGTGGGCCGCCGCGGCGTACGGTGATAGACGGCGAATGCGCCGAGCACGGTGCCCGTATCGTCCAGGAACGGCACCGACCAGCACGCGCGCAGGCCGTGCGGCAACGCGAACGAACGGTAGGCAGCCCACAGCGGATCGGTTTCGATGTCTTCGACGGCGATCATCCGGCGCTCGAACATCGCCGTGCCGCACGAGCCCGCGGCGGGCCCGATCGATGCGCCGTCGATCGCCGCGCTGTACTGCACGGGCAGCGACGGTGCGGCACCGACGTGCACGTGCACGCCGTCCGCGTCGAGCAGCAGGATCGTGCACGACGCGCCGTCGCCGAGCAGCGCCTCGGCGCGCCGGCAGACCTCGACGAGCAGTTCCGGCAGTGGTGTATTGCGTGTGATCAGCCTCAGCACGCTTTGCTCGGATGCGAGCACTTCCGCTGCGAGGCCGAGACTGTAGCGAGAACTTTGCGGTTCGGTATTCAAGATGAATCCTGCCGTCAGTTCGACCGGGTCTGATGCGCCCGATTCGTAGCGATTCTTCGTGCCGTATATCGCCCCGAGTCGACTCGCCCCCCCGGTGCGCCCCCATTGCACGCCGGTCACGGCGCGCCAAAATATATTTAACACCAATCCGCGCCCGCTGGCGTACCCGCGCGCATCGAGGGTATACGCGTGGTCGCGGCCGGCGGGACGCCGCCGCGATTTGTCAGACGATTACTTATAGCGCACCGCCCCCGCCGGCCGCCGTCAGTCCTTGCGGATGTGTTCGGCGAGGAAGTCGATCAGCAGCCGCACGCGCGGCAGGAGCCCGCGCCGGGACGGGAACACCGCGTGAATCACGCCGCCCTTCGGCGCCCACCCCGGCAGCACGTCGATCAGCGTGCCGTCGCGCAGGTCGTCCTCGATGACCATGCACGGCAACTGGACGATGCCGACGCCATGAATCGCCGCGTCGCGCAACGCGTGCATGTCGTCGGAGATGTAGCGCGGATGATGGCGCAGCTGCGCCTGCTCGCCGTTCGGCCCGACCAGCTGCCACACGTGCTGCCGCGGCGGCCCCCAGTCGAGGCTCGGCTCGCCGGCCAGCTCGGCCGGGTCGGCCGGCACCGTGCGTCCGGCCAGCCACTGCGGCGCGGCCACCAGCCGCTGCGGGCTGTCGCCGAGAATCCGCATCACGAGGTCGCTGTCCTCCAGTGGCGGGAAACGCACGCGCAGCGCCAGGTCGAAGCCTTCGCTCAGCAGGTCGACCCGGCGGTTCGTCGCTTCGAGATGCACGTGTACCGCCGGATGAATCGCCATGAAGCGCGCGACGAGCTCGCTCACGCGATATTCGAGCAGCGCGGTCGGGCAGCTCACGCGGACGATCCCGCGCGGCTCCGCGTGCCGGCGCTCGATCACCTCGCGCGCCGCGTCGGCCTCGACCAGCACCGCGAGGCAGCGTTCGTAGAATTCGCGGCCGGTTTCCGTGACCGTGAAATGACGCGTCGTCCGCTGCAGCAGCCGCACGTCGTAGTGCGCTTCCAGCGCGGCGATGCGCCGGCTCAGCGTCGACTTCGGGACATCCAGCGCCCGCCCCGCCTGCGTGAAGCCGCCGTGCTCGACCACCTTCACGAAATAGTAGAGGTCGTTCAGGTCATCCATGATTGTTCCACCCATAGAACACTGACGGCATTCTACGGGACTGGAAACCCGGTTGTTGCGCGCATAGCATCGTTCTTCGATGGGGATCGATTGCGCGAACGCGACCGGAGATTTTCCCTGACGGGCGCCTCGCGCGCCGAATCGATTGACTAAGCTTGGAGCATTCGCCCGCCGCGCGCACCGTATCGGACGTGTGCGACAGCGCGGGCGCCCCGCCGCGACGACGATCCCGACGCCGCGGCCGCCCACCCTGGATCCTCGGGATTTCTCTCACTTCCTGTCCTGTTTCTGGAGGCAACCATGGCAAGCGAACCGATTCGCGATCCCGCGAACGACCACCTGCTCACCCCGCGGAACGCAGCGTTCATCGTCATCGACTACCAGCCGGTCCAGGTGAACTCGATTGCATCGATGGATCGCCAGCTGCTGATCAACAACATCGTCGGCGCATCGAAGGCCGCGGTCGCGTACGACCTGCCGATCGTCCACTCGACCGTCAACGTGAAGACCGGCCTGAACAAGCCGCCGATCCCGCAACTGCGCGCCGCGCTCGAAGGCTATCCGACCTACGACCGCACCAGCATCAACTCGTGGGAAGACGTCGAGTTCCGCAAGGCCGTCGAGGCCACCGGCCGCAAGAAACTGATCATGACCGCGCTGTGGACCGAAGCGTGCCTGACCTTCCCCGCGCTCGACGCGCTGAAGGCCGGCTACGAAGTCTATGTGGTCGTCGATGCGGTCGGCGGCACGTCGGTCGCCGCGCACGAAGCCGCGCTGCGCCGCATCGAGCAGGCCGGCGGCCAGATGATCAGCGTCGCGCAGCTGTTCTGCGAACTGCAGCGCGACTGGGCGCGCAGCGCAACCGTCCCCGCGTTCATCAACCTGTTCATCGAAACCGGCGGCACCGCGGGCATCCAGTTCTCGTACGACAAGAGCTGAGCCGCGACGGCGCATGCCGTTTCGCGCGGTTGCGACCGTCCGGATACCGGCGGTCGCAACCGCGACACCACCCTGCATCGACGCATTCCCTCCGATCCGTTACGAATACGCACGCACATCGCGGCGTTCCAGGCCCGCGACCGGGATGCCGTAGACACGGTGGAGGTCTATCGCCTCGATCAGATCGCCTGACGCCCGCCGCCGCGCCGGCAAGCACCGGCAGCGATTCGCAGATCGCGCCGCCCCTGGCGGCGGCGCGATCGATCGTTCCATGCACGGAACACTGAGGACCATCCGGCCCGGCTATCGACACGCGACACGTTCCACTACGCTTGGACTCATACGGATTGCCAACGGCATCGGACTCGCATCAAGCTCGCGTAACCCGCCGCGCCCCCGCACTGCCCGTTCGCGCCGCGTTGCAGCGCAGCCGCGCGAAGTCGTTCGCGCGGCCGCGACATGCCGGCGGCGCGTTGCGTTTCCCACGCGTCGCAGCCGTTTCGGCGCATGCCGCCGCGCGCCGCGCTTTCGTCACACGATTCGCGCCGCCGGCCGCCGCCGTCGCGTCGCCCGTCGATCGCCTCGGCATGCGTGGCAGCGCAGCAAACCGCCGCCCTTTACTCATGCCCGACGCCCCTCGGACAGCATCATGAAATCCCTGAACATAGACGATATCCAGGCCTTCCTGTTCGCCGTCGAGCGGCAAAGCATCACCGAATCCGCACGCCGGCTCGGCCTGTCGAAGTCCGTCGTCAGCAAGCGCATCAGCGACCTCGAGCGCACGCTCGGCGTGCAGCTGCTGATGCGCTCGACCCGCAACGTAACGCCGACCGAAGACGGCATGATCTTCTATCGTGCCGCGTCGGAATCGATGCGCCGGCTCGTCGACGTCGCCGAGGAAATCGCGGAACGCTCGCACGGACTGTGCGGCGAGCTGCGCATCACGTCGCCGGTGAGTCTCACTCGCCGCCTGCTCGGGCCGGCGGTCGCGGCCTTCGCCGCCGCGCATCCGCAGCTGCGCGTCACGCTCGACACCGACGATCGCACGATGAACCTCGAAGTCGAGCGCTTCGACGTCGCGATCCGCTCCGCGCGACTGCCCGACAGCGCGCTGATCGCACGCCGCGTCGCCGCATGCGAGCGCGTCGTCGTCTGCAGTCCCGACTACCTCGCCGCTCACGGCGAACCGGACTCGATCGACGCGCTGCTCGAGCACCGCTGCCTGAACTACAGCCATACGGCGCCGTCGGCCACCTGGACGTTCACGACGCCCGGCAGCCTCGGCAAGCCGCGCGCGATCAGCCCGGGCAGCGTGTTCCTGTCCAACAACGGCGAAACGCTGTGCGACGCCGCGGTGCAAGGCATCGGCATCGCGATGCTGCCGCGCTACATCGCGGACGACTGCCTGCGCGACGGCCGGCTGGTGCGCGTGCTCGCCGATGAAGCACCGCAGGACGAAGTGATCTACGCGGTCTATCCGCGCAATCCGTACGCGAGCAACAAGCTGAAGCTGTTCATCGAACACGTGCGCATCGCGCTGCTCGATCCGCCGTCGTCCGCCGGCACGGACAAGGAGCTGCATGCCGAAATGCTGTCGACGGATTCCGTCTGACGCGATGCGCGCCACCGTGTCGCCGCCGTCCCGCCGGATCCGTCCTGCCGTCACGCCATGCCGCGGACCAAGCCCGCGCTAGCCAGGCCTGTCAACGCAGCGGCGTTCGCTCGCATGCTGCTCGGCATGAGCCGCGAATACGGCCGAACCGACGGCGCGCGCCTGTTCCATGTCGCGAAGACCGTCGTTGCCGTCGTGCTGGCAGTGGGCGTGTCGATGCGGCTGGAGCTGGCAGCGCCGCGCATGGCGATGGTGACGGTCGTGATCCTGATGATGCCGGCGATCCGGCTGCTGTCCGGCGGGCCGTCGCTCACCGGACACGTCGAAAGCGTCGCGCGCGGCATCAGCGATCGCGACAATCCGGCCGGCGCGACGCTGCTCGCCGACGTCAACCCGATCTTCACGTGGGTGCGGCTCGCGCAGCGCGTGCCGGTCCGGATCCGGCTGGACGGTATGCCGCGCGACGGCTTCCTCGCGGCGGGCACGACCTGCACGGTCACGCTGCGCCCGATGCCGCACGCGATGGCGCGCGGCACGGCGCCGGATACGCGCCCTTGATGCCGTGGTGCGGCCGTAGGCACAGACGCCCGTGTTCGATATCGGGCAACACCGTGTTCTTGTTCGCGCGCCTTCCGGTGGCCCGGCATGCGCTTTTACACTGGGCGTTCGTCGGCGATGCGAGCGGTATGTACTGCGCACCCGCTCCGTCGACGCATCCCGAACCGGCCGCGTCGAGCGCGCGCGGCCTCGATCGACCCCGCGCCGGCCTCGCCGGCCGGCAGGAGACTGGCAATGGCATTCAGCGTAACTCACGAACTCCGGCGCCGCACCGGGCGGCCGATGCAGTGCCGTTCGTTGCCGCGCGATGCGGATCGGCGCCGCGGCGGTCGCGCCGAAAGCAATCGATCATGCTGACCGTCTCTTCCGTCGGCATCGCGCCGCGCATCTCGTCACCCGGTCGCAGCCAGATTCACGTCACGCTGCTGGAGTGGTCGCACGAATCGCTGCTGGTCCGCTGGGTCGAAAGCGGCCGCCTGCACTACGGCGAACAGAAATGGCGCCGCGCGGTCGCCCGGCGCGACGGACGGTGCGCGTATTCGGGCCGCGCCATCGTGCAGGGCGAGGCCGTGTTTCGTCCGACCGGCCGGCCGCGGCCCGCGAATCACCTCGCGATGATCGCGGCAGATGCGGTGGCGTCGCTCGATGCGTGATGCGCGGAGCGCGTTGCGCGTTGTGCGTTGTGCGTTGTGCGTTGTGCGTTGTGCGTTGTGCGTTGTGCGTTGTGCGGAGCGCGTTGCGTTGTGCGTTGCGCGTTGCGTTGTGCGTGGTACGTGGTGTGATGCGGCGCCGTGTCGTGCAACATTGATCGCGCGGAACGGTACTTGCTGCATCGGCAATTCACTGGCGCGAAGCGAGCCGCGCATCGCCGCGAGCCAAGTCGATCTTGGCTGCAACGCATCTTTCGCACTCCGGAAGCCCGTTCGCACACGCTTCACCGGATTCGTTGATCAACGAGCGACAGTGCGTCACGCGCATACCGGCTTATCGTTCGACGCGATCGCGCGTATCGTCGACCCATGTTGTCCGATCCCGTCGACGTCATCGGCTTCGTTCGCCAACCGGCCGCTCTCGCACGTGTGAACGCGGCCGTCAAAACAGGAAATTGATCATGGAATTCGTACTGGACCACTCGCTCGACGAGGATACCGCCCGCGCGGTCGAACATGAAATCTGGCGCGTCGATCCCGACGCCAAGGTCGAGATCGATCGCGCGACGTCGCACGTGAAGGTCGAGTCGTGGCTGTTCCCCGAGGAATTCGTCGTCGCGTTCGAGGATGCGGGCTACAGCGTCAGGATCAAGACTCACTGACGCGCGCCCGGCCGGCGCCGCACGCGAGCGCGACCGTCGCGTTGCGCCGGCGACATTTTCCGCGCCGGCCGGCGGCCCGCCGCTCACCCGCCGATCTTGAATCCTGGCAACTGCTGCCCGAGCCGCGCGCCCATTGCCGCGCCGAGCGCCTGCAGCGCATTGAACGGCCGGATCATCACCTCGAATTCGACGATCCGCCCGTCGACGTCGAAGCGGATCATGTCGATCCCCTTCAGCCGCTTGTCGCCGACCGTCGCACTGAATTCCAGCACGACGCTCGTGCCGTCGTCGTCGGCGAACGCGCGGTGGTATTCGAAGTTCTCGAGGATCGTGAGCACCGTGCGCAGCGCCAGCAGCAGCGCGGGCGCCGGTCCGTACGGCTTGAACGCCATCGGCGAGCGGAACACGGCGTCCGGATGGACGATCGTGTCGAGTTCGCTGAAATCCTTGCGCGCGAGCATCGCGTGCCACGTCGCGAGCGATGCCGCGACGGCGGGTTGCAGTTTCGACAGGGGTTGCATGCTCAACGACTCCGGTAACGTCACACGAAAGAAACCCGCTCGAAGGCGGCGCCCGCTCGGGACGCCGCCGCATGATGCCGCGCCAGCGTTGTCACGCGTCCGGCAGGATCACGACCTTGCCCTTCACCTGCCGGCTCGCCATGCGCGCGATCGCGTCGGCCGCGCCCGAGAGCGGCACGCGCTCGGTGATCGCGGGCCGCACCTTGCCGGCCGCGAACCATTGCGCGAGCTGGCGCATGTTCGCCGCATGCTGCGCGGGGTCGCGCCGTACCGCGTCGCCCCAGAACACGCCCAGGATGTCGCGCTCCTTGAGCAGCGCGAGGTTCAGCGCGATCTTCGGAATCTCGCCGGCCGCGAAGCCGACCACGAGGAACCGGCCGCGCCACGCGGTCGCGCGCAGCGCCGCCTCGCTGTACGCGCCGCCGACCGGATCGTAGACGACGTCCGCGCCGCGTCCGCCGGTCAGTTCGTCGACACGACGCCGCAGGTCCTCGGTTGCATAGTCGAGCGTGTCGTCGGCGCCGGCCGCGCGGCACAGCGCGAGCTTGTCCGCGCTCGACGCGGCCGCGATCACGCGTGCGCCCAGCGCCTTCGCGATCTCGATCGCGGCCAGCCCGACGCCGCCGGCCGCGCCCAGCACCAGCAGCGTCTCGCCCTGCTGCAGGCGCGCGCGCTGCTGCAGCGCATGCAGCGACGTGCCGTAGGCCAGCACGAGCGCCGCGCCCTGCTCGAACGTCATCCCCGGCGGCAGCGCCGCGATCTGCTGCACGTCGGCCACGCAATGCTCCGCGAAACCGCCATGACCGGTGAACGCAACCACCTCGTCGCCGGGCCGCCAGGCGCTCACGCCGTCGCCGACCGCGTCGATCACGCCGGCGAATTCCGCGCCGGGCGAGAACGGCAGCGCCGGCTTCACCTGATAGAGCCCCTGGACGATCAGCGCATCGGGGAAGTTGAGCGACGCCGCCTTCACGCGAATCCGCACCTGGCCGGCGGCCGGTTCGGGAACCGCGACGTCCTCGATGCGCAAGCGGTCGATCGGGCCGAATGCGGTACACAACAGGGCTTTCATGCTCTCCTCTCTCCTCGCGCGACGTCGTCGCGCAGCGATACGGCATCGATACGGCAGCGGGACGCGCCCGCGCGATCGGCGCGCAGCGCACGCGCATCGGCCCGCGCCGCGTCACCATCATTCGTGCTGCGCGGCGCTCTGAACCACGCGTCGCGCATCTCGAGCGTCGTCGTATCGGCGCTCGCCAGCAGGTCGAGCTGCGCGCCCACCTTCGGCAGCTCCCGGCGAAAGAAGTACCGCGCGGCGGCACGCTTGCCGGCGTGGAAATCGCCATCGCGCCCGTGCGCGGCGAGCGTCACGTCGAGCCACGGCCACACGACGACCCGACGGCCGAACGCCCCGCAGCCGGATGATCGGGTCGGTGACTGCCAAATGCTGGCGGGAAATTTAGCACGGTCGTTCTAAACCGACAATGGCGGGTCGCCCCGATGGCGAACCGGGGCGATGGCGGCATGCGCAGGTGAAGGTGGGTCGATGCCGGCGCGCGACACGCCGGCCGCGATGCCCGACGTGCCCGCGCCCCGCTCACGCGTGCGGCGGCGGGTCCGCGTCGTCCGCCAGCGTGCCGAGCGGCACGAAGATGTAGCCCTTGCCGCGCACCGTGCGGATGTAGCGATAGTCACCGACCGCCTGCTCGATCAGGTTGCGCAGCCGGAAGATCAGCACGTCGAGCCCGCGCTCGGAGCGTCCGGCCACGGTCAGCCCCAGCAGCGCGAGGATCTCCGCGCGCGACAGGACGCGCAGCGGCTGCGAGATGAACAGTTCGAGCAGCGCGAATTCGCTCGCGCGCAGCCCGAGGTCGTCTCCCGCGCGGGTCGCGCGCCGCGTGACGAAATTCACCTCGATGTCGCCGAACGCATAGGTTTCGGCATTCCGCGGCCCGCGCGGCGACTCCGGCCGGTTCGGCGCGTAGCGGCGCATCGCGCTGCGCACGCGTGCGACCAGCTCCATCGGCTCGAACGGCTCCACGACATAGTCGTCCGCGCCGATCTCGAGCGCGACGACCTTGTCGACCACCTGCGCGTCGCGGCTGATCACGATCACCGGCATGTCGTAACCGGCGCGCCGCAGTGCGCCGAGCGCCATGTAGAACGTCGTGGCCGGCCGTTCGACCCGCAACACGATCAGGGTGGGCGGTGCCGCGCTCACGTGCGCGAGCAGCATCGACACATCGTCGAGCGCCGACGTATCGATCTGGCAGCCGCGCAGGAGCGCGCGGATCCTGTCGCGCATGCGCGGATCGGGCTCTACGACGAGAACTTGGGTGGCCATGGAAAATCGTCCAGCACGACGGCCCGCACGGCGCATCGCGACGTCACGCCGGCCCGCCGTCCAGCCGGAACGGCCGGGTGCGGCCCGCACGAACCCGCGCGCGCACGACGCCGGTGACTACACATGCATGCAGCAATCGAGACTCGTCAGGAAATAGCTCAGGCTCTTGCGGATCGACGTCTCGACGTCCCGCACGTCGCGCGCCGCGGGCGACTGGCCGAGCAGCGTCGCGACGATGTCGAGCGCCTCCCACGGATGCCGGTCGTCGTAGTCGGCGTGCAGCTTGAGCCAGCGCATCGCGCGATGCCGCACGGCCGGATCGAACTGCCGTTCGTACGGCGATGCGCACAGCAGCGCGCTCCACTCGCCCGTCACGCCCTCGATCGCATAGTTGGTCGCGGCGATGCTCGGCGCGAGCGCGTCGGTACTGCCGCTCTTCCAGCACCAGTGGCTCAGCGAGAATCCGGCCAGCGGCGCGTCGCCGCGCAGCAGCATGTCGATCGTCACGCCCGATTCCGCCGCCCAGTTGGCCCAGTGATCGACGTGGTTCTGCTCGACGCGGATATTGCGGATCAGATAGCGCCGCGCCTTCTCGTCGCCGCGCGACCGGTAGGCGGCGGTCTTCACCAGGTTCATCGCCATGTATTCCGGAAACTGGCTGACCACCGCCCAGCCGGTCACGAAGAATGCGCGCAGTTGCGACGCGCGCAGCGTCCCGCCGCTCATCGCCGCGAACACCGGATGCGCACGGACGCGCGCCTTCAGTTCGTCGGTCGCGCCGACCACGTCGCGCAGCCAGGCCGGATAGCTCGCCAGGTCCATCAGGTCGCCGGTCAGTTCAAATGGAGCACTCATGCGTTCGTTCCTCGCTTGGTTCAATGGAATCCCCCTTCCTGCCAGGGCGCGGGGCGGCTGAAGTAATAGCCCTGGCAATAGTCGACGCCCAGCGCGCGAAGCATCTCGGCCGTCGCCGTATCCTCGACGTGCTCGGCGACGGTGCGGTACTGCATCACGTGCGCGATGTCGTTGATCGCGGACGCGATGCCGCGCTTGATGCTGTCGGACGTCATGGTCGACACGAGGCCGCCGTCGATCTTCAGGTAGTCGATCGGCAACTGGCGCAGATACGAAAACGACGACATGCCGGCGCCGAAGTCGTCGAGCGCGAAGCGGCAGCCGAGGTCGCGCAGCTCGCACATGAAGCGCGACGCGACCTCCAGGTTGCGCACGGCGCTCGTCTCCGTGATCTCGAAACACAGCAGCGACGGGTCGAGCCCCGACGCCGACAGTTCGGCGATCACGAACTCCACGAAGCGCTCGTCGGTGATCGACATCGCCGACAGGTTCACGTTGTATTCGACGTAGCGGCGCTGTTCGAGTCGCGCGAGGCGCCGGATCACGGTGCGCACGACCCAGCGGTCGATCATCGTCATGTGGCCGTAGCGCTCGGCGGCCGGCAGGAACACCGGCGAGATCAGCTTGCCGTCGGCGTCCGGGATGCGCAGCAGGATCTCCGCGCGCTCCCGCGCGCCGAGCGCGGGCTGGATCGGCACGATCGGTTGCGCATACAACTGGAAGGAATTCGTCTCGAGCGCCGTCTTCACGCGCCGGCTCCACTGCGTGTGATATGCCTGGCGGCTCGAATGCATGTCGCGCGAATCGGCGACATGCACGCGGTTGCGGCCGCGATCCTTCGCGACGTAGCACGCGACGTCGGCCATCTGCATCGCCTTCTCGACGCTCTCGGGCCGGCACGCGAGATCCAGCACGCCGATGCTCACGCTGAGCTTGAACGGCTCGCCTTCCCACAGGAACGTGAAGTCCTCGAGACTCGCGCGCAGGCGTTCCGCCTTGCCGCCGTCCGGCGCGCCGTCGCGGCCGGCCGGCAGCAGGATGCCGAATTCGTCGCCGCCCAGCCGGCCGAACACGTCGTCGTGGCCGAGACAGCGCGCGAATACCGCGGTCGCGTCGCGCAGCAGCGCGTCGCCGGCCGCGTGGCCGCACACGTCGTTGACTTCCTTGAAGCCGTCGAGGTCGAGCACCAGCAGCATCCCGCCGCCGCGCTGCACCAGCGCGTCGCCCAGGCGCCGCTCGAACGCCGTGCGATTGATGAGGCCGGTCAGCGCATCGTGGGACGCCTGCCAGGTCAGCTTCTCGATCAACTGGTGTTCGCGCGTCATGTCGCGCAGGATCAGCACGTAGCCGACGCAGCGGCCCGCGGCGTTGTCCATCTTCGACAGCGACGCGCGCACCGACACCGCCGAGCCGCACACGCGGATCAGGTCGAGATCGCGGGTGAACGTGGGGTCGCTGCGGTTGCCGAGCGACGCGAGCAGCTTGATCGACATGCCCGTCGACGTGTCGATCAGGTCCAGCACGTCGTTGATCGGCTTGCCGACACACTGCCGCGACGACGTGCCGAGCAGCTGCTCGGCCGCCGGATTGACGGTCTCGATACCGCGCGTGAGGCCGATCGTGACGATCGCATCGGCGACCGAGCGCAGCGCGGCTGCCGCGAATGCCTGGCTCCGGTCCAGCTCGGTCTGCATCGACACCTGCTGGCGTTGCGCGCGGCTCGCCCACCGCACCGACAGCAGGATGATCAGCAGCGAGGCCACGATGTACGACAGGAACAGCTGGATGACGGCCGAGCGGAATTCGGCGCTCAGTTCGTCGGAAAAGCGCTTCGGAAGCGGTTCGATGTGCGCGTTGAGATCCCAGATCGCGTGGTTCAGGCTGCTCGTGCGCCGGACGTCGTCCGCATGCACCGACGCGTGCAGCGCGTTCGCGATCCTGCGCAGGTCGACCAGTTGCCGGTCCGCGTCCTCCCAGTATTGCAACGCGGCGTTCAGGCGTGCGAAGCTGCTCAGGATCGGGTAGAACCACACCACCGCCGCCGCATCGACCGGATTGATGCCCGCCTCGATCAGCGCCTGGCGCGCCACGCCGTGGTCCGGCGGCGTACTGGTCATCGCGCGGCGCGCGGCGCCGAGGAAGGTGAGCGTCCGGTCGACCGCCAGGTATTCGTCGAACAGCTTTTCGTCGCCGGTCTGCCCGTAGCGGCTCAGCAGCAGGATCTCGTCCTTCTGCGCCTTCGACCAGCTGCTTTCGCCGCCGACGTACACGCGCAACGACATGATCACGATCAGGCTGACGGCGACGAACCCGGCCAGCGCAACGACCACGACGACGATCGGCAGGATGCCGAGCGCCGGACTCCATGGCCACACGTGGAACGAGCTGCGCTGACTCTGGAGCTTCGAAATGTTTTCCATACCTGAATGACTGTTTTTCTGATTCTTGTCGATGCCGCCTGCCCGACGCGTCGCCGCACCGCCTGCGCCAGGCACCTCCCCGTTCCCTTTGCGCGCCGCGCCGCCGTGCATGCCATCGCGCCACGACGCGGTGCCGGCGACTATGTCGTCCGGACGCGGCGCGACAACTCGGCGCCGGCATCCGTACCGGCATCGGTCGCGAGAATGCGGCGTGTTTCGTCGCGCACGACCCGATGGCAATCGCAGCCCTGCCGTTCGAGACCGGCGAGATCCGTGAGCACGATGGCACCGCGATGCTGATGGATCAGGCCGAGCTCGTGAAGCTGCCGCGTGGCATCGGTGACGGTCTCGCGGCGCACGCCCAGCATCTGCCCCAGCATGCCGTGCGTGACCGGGATTTCGATGCTGCGTGCGCGCTCGTAGGCGATCAGCAGCCAGCGGCCCAGTTGCTGCCGCATCACGTGATGACGGCTGCAGAACATGACCTGCGACGCCTGGGACAACGCCAGCTGCATCCGCACGAAGACCTGCCGCCGGATCGCCGCCGACACGTCGCACGCGTCCGCGAAGCGGCGCGCATACAGCCGGTACGCGAACCCGCCGCGGTAGACGACGACGCGGCGCTGCATCGCGCTGCCGACGACGTCGTCGCACACGATGCCTTCGCGGCCGATTTCCGTCACGCCGAGTGTCGTCTTGCCGCCCGCCGTGTATTGCAGGGAAATGCCCGCCGTCACCGGAAAATAGACGGCCTCCAGATTCTCGCCGGCATCGCACAGCACCTGGCCGGTCTCGAGATTCGAAAGCATCAGATGAGGCGCCAATTCGGAACGGTTAATTCCGTCGAGCGCTGACAGGAAATGATTGGCACCAAGTGCATGCGGCAACTCGATGACGTTGTTGGCCTGATGTATCACGGCGCACCTCGTACGTTGTATCCCTGCCCCTCGGCCACCGGACTTTCCTGCTGTTTTCACCGCACCGGTTTAACGGTTTCTCCGCCTTTTCAGCGCGGTGACATTGAGCAAAAAGGTATCACGCAGCCCAACCGTACGCGACACTCCGCTTTTGTTACATGAAGTAATTTGACAGTTCGGCTCGCCATCCGAAGATACTTGCATTGTCAATAAAAAATTAGCGATTTAAATCCCACCCATATAAAACGGATTGCGCAATGAATCATTGAAAACGGCGCATGAATGTCAATGCGCGGTAATGCGATTTACACTGGAAATTAAAATCATTCCCGAATCGAAAAGAATGCGGAAAATGTGGGTTATCCCACACTTCTCCCTCGTCAGGTGTGAGCGCCGTGACGGCGTGCACGTCCGAGACGGGTGCTAGTGCGCCGATGCCGTGGCCCGGCCCGCGTCGAGCGATGCGGCCCGCAACGCGTCCGCCGGATCCGGGAAGTCGCGTTGCCGCAATTGCGCGAGCTGCGCGTCGCGCGCGTCGGGCGCAAGCGGCTGCGCGTCGAGCCGGTCGCGTTCGGCCGCGTAATCGCGATAGCGTGCCCGCCACGCATCGTCGCCCTGCTGCATCCGCTCGACGCGCGCGGCGACCTCGGCGCCGAGCTGCGCACGCAGCGCATCGGGCGTCGCGCGCTGGCCGTCGAGCCGCGCGAGCGTTGCAAGCGCATCGCGTTGGCGCGCCGCGCGCTCGCGTGCGTCGCGCTCGTCCGGCGGCAACGCCTGATCGAGTGCGGCGAGGCGTGCGCGCTTCTGCGCGTCATCGAGCGTCGGATCGCGCGCGATCCTGATCCGGTCGAGATCGCCGCGCTGCCGCCGCAATTCCGCGTCGAAGAACGGCGCGCTCCAGTCGCCGAGCCAGCGGCGCGCGAGCGCCGCACGCCGCTCGAGTTCGCCTGCGATGCCGTCCGGATCGAGACCGGCGCCTGCCGGCAGCGCGCCCGGCAGCGTGTCGAACGCGGCAATGCACGCGCGATAGCGCGGCCACAGATCGAGCGCATCGCGGCGGGCCGGCTCGCCGATCGGCTGCGATGCGATTTCGTGCGCGACCAGCGCATCGAGCGCCGCGGGCGTCAGGTCATGCTGCGCAAGCAAAAAGTAATCGAAGAATTCCCGCACCGCATGCACGTGCGCGAGGCGCCCGCCGGGCCCGACCGGCAGGCGCGGCGCACGCGCGCCCGCGAGCGAGGCCGGCAGCGCGAAATCGGACACGGCAAGCACCGGCCGCGGCACCGCCGCACCGCTCGGCGCGGCGTGGCCGGGCGGCGCGGTATCCGTGGCGGCCACGGCAGCCGCCGACGCAGCCTGACGACCGAACGCGTGCCAAACGGCGGCCGCGGCGATCGCCCCGGTCGCGCCGTACAACACCGCGCGGGACAGCATGGTCCGGACCTTCATCGCTCAGACGCCCTGTTGCTTCAGCCGGTTTGCCTGCACGCGCAGCGCGGCGACCGGGTCTTCCGCATAGGCGCCGCGAACGCCGAGCAGCTGGTTGATCGCGTCGAAGTGATTCCAGCGATAGCGCGTCGAGATCACCGTGCCGAACCGCGCACTGCAGGTCGACGTGAAACCGTCGTTCGGGCCGGCGCCGGCCAGCGCCATGACGTTGCCGGCCGTCAGGAACACGAGCGTCGAAGGATCCAGCACGTTCGCCGGATCGATGACCGGAATCACGCTGGTGTCGACCGCGCCGGTCACGATGCCGAGCAGCGATACCGGCTGATACGCGGCCCCGCTCCACGAGTACAGCAGATGCACGTTGCCGCCGATCGTCTCGACCGGTGCGCCGGTGCCGCACGCGCCGGCGCCGAGCCCCGGGCTCGGGAACAGCTGGTTGAACTGCGCGGCACGGGGCGTGCTCAGCGCGTTGAGCGCGGCGATCGCATCCTGGTTCGTGTTGTGCGTGTCGCTGGTGAGGATCCCGAACAGGTTCAGCAGCGCACCGAATATCGGCGTCGACAGGCCGGTCGGGTCGAGCTTCAGCGCGCCCAGCACGAAATCGGCGAACTGCGAGCCGCGGTGCGGCGTCGCGATCGTCGTGACCGACGCGACGAGCGCGGGCGCGACCGACGCCACGTAGCGCGACGTCAGCCCGCCCTGGCTATGACCGATCAGGTTCACCCTGGCCGCGCCCGTGACCGCGAGCACCTGCTTGACGTAGGCCAGCAACTGTTCGCCGCGCCCGTTCGGGCCGAGGTCGCCCTGGAAGCCGGACAGGTCGGCGACGTAGACGGTCGCGCCATGCCGCTGAAGATCGGCCTGGATGCCGTACCAGTAAGGCAGGATGCCGAAATAGTCGTCTGTCCCGGTCAACCCGTGCACGAGGACGATCGGATAGCGGGTCGCCGCGTAGTCGTCGACGGCCGTCTGCGCGCCGGCCTGCGCCGGACCCAGCAGGACCCACGCGAGCAGCGCGATACGGGCGATGAACCGCGCGTACCCGAGCGATACGCGTCGCGCCGCCACGACGTCCAGGAACGCTGCCGCGATGCCCCGCACGGCCGCATCGGCGCGACGACGCGGCGCGATGCGCTGGTCGATGTCGAAGTCATGCATTCGCGTGCTCCCATGCGGCATGCGCGGCCACGCGCCGCTGCCATCCGATGAACAGCGGCGCGCCGACGACTTCGAGCGCCGTGAAGCCGACGAACGGCGGCCACGGCAGCCCGAGCGCCGCGAGCGAAATCAGCCGCCCGATACCGCCGAGAAAGATCATCATCCACAGCGTCGCGAACAGCCGCCCCTGATGCTCGATGCGCGGGATCACCGAAAACGCCGCGAGCCCGAGCCCGAGCCAGACGCCCGCATGGAAACGCAGGTTGCCGTCCAGCGTCGCGTCGGCCGGCAGCGCGATGCCGAGCGACGCGTACAGCGGATCATGGATGCCCATCATGCCGAGCACTCCGGTGATCGTCGGAACCAGCGCAAGCACGGCGGTCGCCGCCTGAAGCGCGCGTTTGCTCATTCGAATTCTCCTTGCGTCATCGATAAAAAATGCCCAGCACCTGAACGCTCGTCGACTCCGGCATCGCGCCGAAGCGGCTCCACGACGGCCCGCCCTGATGCAGCCATTGCAGCGCGACGTCGAAGCGGTCGAAACGCCGCCGCAACTCGAGCCAGTATTGCCGGCCGCCGCCGAGATCGGCCTGCACGAAGCCCGACAGGTCGAGGCGACGCACGCCGACATTGCGCCACGCCGCCATCACGAACACGCCGTGACGGGTTTGCAGTTCCTGCGCGGCAATCGAGGTCTGCACCGCACGGCTCCAAGCGAGCGGGTTCGCGCGCTGCAACGACCGCCATTGCGCCGCGTTTGCGCCGCCGCCGTTGCTCTGGAATTCGGCGGTCAGCGACAGGTCGACCGGCAGCGTCCACGTCGCGCCCACCGATGAACTGGTGCGAAACGCACGATCGTCGGCCGCGCCGGTGGCACGCGCGATCAGCGAACGCCGGTAGCCGCCCGTCCACTCGACGTACGCGACCACCGAGTTGCCGAGCAGCACGCTCAGATTCTGGCCGAACTGCGGCGCCTGCCCGCTTTCGCCGTAGACGATCCATTGCGGCTGGATCGCCGCAGTGAGCCGCTGGCTCGCGACGAGCATCCAGCGGTCGACGCCGTTGGTGCGCTGCAGGTCGGACGACGCGGCCGGATCGCCCGGCAGGCTGCGGCGCTCGAGCCGCGGCGACAGCAGCGCCGCGAGCGAGCCCGAGTCCCACACCTGTTGTGCGCGCAGCCCGACCGTGCCGAGCCGGTTCGTGTGCCGGCTGTCCGGATCGGGCGGCACGTCGAGACTCACCGCCCCGGCCCGGAAGAAGTCGGTCGGGTTGTAGCCGATCGCCGCGCCGAGCCGCTCGTTCACGCGCCCCGCGTCGACGACGAACGCGGGCGACGCGCGCCAGCTCGCATACGCTTCCTTCACGAGCGTCACGTCGCGCGACGACGTGCGCGACGTGCCGAGCGGATCGAAGCGGTCGAAGCGCATCGAGAAATGCGCGGCGAACGACGGCGTCAGCCACTGGCCGTATTCGAACTCGATCGACAGCTGGTTGCGGCCGGCCTCGCCGCCGTCGCGATAGCGGCTCGCGCGCAGCGCGTCCTGCACGTTCAGCTTCCACGGCTTCGCGGTGTCGGCGGGCGTCGCGGCCGGCTGGTCGGCCAGCGCGAGCGCCGCGGCGTCGGCCGCGTCGACGCCGGCCGTGCCATCCGCCGCACCCGCTCCACCCGCCCCACCCGCATCCGCTGCACGCACGAGCGCAGGCAGCAGCACGAACGCGAGCGCGGCGATCCGGCCTCGGCGCCGCGCCGTCATTGCGCCTGGAAGCGGGACAGGTAGTCGCGCTGCAGCCATGCATCGGGAATGTCGCGCCACGCGTAGTCCGAGAAACGCATGACCGTGACCCAGTTGCTGTCGAGCCCGTCGACGATGACGGTCTCGGTCGGCCGCTCGACGCCCAGTTGCATCGTGTAGCGGCGATAGAACGCGGTCTTCAGCAGCCGGTCGCTTTCCGAATAGAAGCGTGCCTTCAGCGGCCGGTTGTTCGCCGCGTCGATCCAGATCTCGATGCGGCGATACGTGAGCCCGTCGCCGTGGCCGGCAAGCGCGAGCCGGTACGCGCGACGGGTCTGCCGATCGCCGTCGACGATGTCCTCGACGCCCTTCAGCGCGGCCGTATAGTCGTGCGCGAGATTGACCGTCACGACGTCGCCGTTCGCGGCCTGGCCGAGCAGCCGCTGGTCCGGCGAGATCCGCACGCTGGCCTGGTTCGCCGGATCGTAGAACCACAGGTCGTTGCCGTTCTTCAGCATCAGCTTGCCCGTGTCGCGCGCCGGCGCGACGAAGCGCACCAGCGTGCGGAACGCACCGCCGGGCGCGTCGGGCTTCGAATAGATCGACAGCGTATTGCCGTCGACCTGCTTGCCGGACCGGTACTCGACGAGCGTCGCGGTCAGCACGAACGATTTCTCCGGTGTGCGGATCGCGTCGCTCGCCGCGAGCACCTTCTGCGGATCGGGCGCCGGCTGCGCACGCGCGACGCCGGCCAGGAACGAAAGACTCAGACAGCATGAAACGAACAGGCGACGCACGGGCGCTCTCCCGAAAGTGAAGTGAACGAAAAACGCGGCAATCGGGCGACCTCACACGTGCCGCAGCGCATCGACGATCGACAGCCGCGCCGCATGCCGCGACGGCAGCCACGCGGACAGCCCGGCCACGCACGCTAGCCCGGCGAACGTGACGGCGATGGTTCGCCACTCGCCCCACACGCGCACCGTCAGCGCGACGGCGTCGATCCGCGCGGGCGGCGTCCAGGCCAGCCCGCTGCGATTGACGATCGCGGCAATGGCGAGCGCGACCAGCACGCCGAGCGACGCGCCGGCCACGCCGAGCAGCGCGCCCTCGCAGACGAACAGCGCCTGGATGCCGCCGCGCCGCATGCCCATCGCGCGCAGCGTGCCGATCTCGACGGTGCGCTCGATGATCGCGGTGCTCATCGTGTTGCTGATCACGAACAGCACGATCGCGCTGATCAGCACGAACACGAAACCGAAGATCACCGAGAACATCCGGTTGGTCTGGTCGTAGAACGGGTTCAGCGTCGCGAAATCGACGACGTCGAGCGCCTGCCCGTCGAAGCCGCCGTGCAGCAGCTGTTCGATGCGCGCGCGCGCCGCCGGCAGCTCGGCCGTGCGCGCGAGCTGGATCTCGATCGCGGTCGCGCGCGGCGCGGCGCCGCCGTAGACGAGCCGCTGCGCCTGCGGCAGGTGCACCGCGAGATACACGTCGTCGAGTTCCTTCACGCCCTGCTGGTCCGCCTTCACGACCGAGAAGGCGGCGACGTTCGGCGCGCCGCCCGCGCTCGCGGTCAGCACTTCGACATGGGCGCGCGTCGGCGGCCGGCCGCGTGCCGGCCTCGGCCTGTGCGAGCGCGAGCACGTCGGGCGCGCGGTCGCGGCCGGCCGTCGGCGCGGCGGCTCGGCCGGGCCGGCGGCGCATCGCGCAATCCGGCACGCCAGCGGGCCGCACACGTGCAGCACGCCGCGCGACGCCGAGGCCGACGATCGCGCGTCGCCGGGGGTGCTGCCGCGCAACGCGAATGTGCGCAGCTGCAGCGGGAACCCGTAGGCGTTCCATTGCTGCATCCGGTACTGGTCGTCCGGAATCGCACCGAAGCCCATCACGGTGCGCGACACGCCGGCCGCGAAGTTGCCGGCGATCCCGCCGAACTGCAGCGTCGGCGTGACGACCTGCAGCAGCGGCGCGAGCTGCGGGTCGTGCCGCAACCGTTCGATCAGCGCCGGGTAGCCGCGAATCCCGTACGCGGCCGGGTCGCCCGTGCCGTACAGGAAATAGCCCTGCCGCTGGATCTGCAGGTGGCCGCTGCGCTGCACGAAGTCGGTCTGCAGGCCGAGCGTGATGTCGCGGCTGAAGCCGCCGAACAACAGGATTGCGCTGACGCCGACGATCATCGCGAGCAGCGTGGTGAGCGAGCGCCGGCGGTTGCGCTGCAGGTTGCGCAGCGCGAGCATCAGCGTATGGGTCATCGGCACACCTCCTGCGTCGCCGTGTCGTCGCCGGCCCGTTCGTGGCCGACGATGCGGCCGTCGAGAATCCGGATCACGGCGTCGGCCACCTTCACCACCTGCGGATCGTGCGACGACACGATGAACGACACGTCGCGCTCGCGCTGGATCGCGCGCATCAACGCGATGATCGCGTGCCCGGTCGCGCTGTCGAGGTTCGCGGTGGGTTCGTCCGCGAGGACCATCGCGGGCTCGGCCGCGAGCGCACGCGCGATCGCGACGCGCTGGCGCTGGCCGCCCGACAGCTGGCTCGGCCGGTGCCGCGCCTTGTCGGCCAGGCCGACCGCGTCGAGCAGGTCGCGCACCCGCGCCGCGCGCCGCGCCGGTGCCCAGCCCGCCATCAGCAGCGGATACTCGACGTTCTCGTACGCGGACAGGACCGGCAGCAGGTTGAAGGTCTGGAACACGTGGCCGACATGACGCGCGCGGAAATCCGACAGCGCATCGTCCGACAGCGACGCCGTGTCGTGACCGGCGATCGTCACGCGCCCGCTGTCGGGGCGGTCGATGCAGCCGATCAGGTTCAGCAGCGTCGTCTTGCCGCTGCCCGACGGGCCGCTCAGCACGGTGAAGCGGCCCGCGTCGAGCGTCGCCGACACGTCGGCGAGCCCGGTCACGCGCACGCTGTCGAGCAGGTAGGTCTTCGACAGGTGTTCGACATGCACGAGGCTCACGACGCACCTCCCGCGCGCACCGCGTGCGCCGGCGCCGCCTTCGATGCCACCGCGCTCGCACCGCCGGGCAAGGCCGGCAACCCGCGTATCAGCCGTCGCAGCTGCAGCCGATACGCGAAATGCTCGACCTCGATCACGTGCCGCGGCGTGCGATGGAACGCGATGCCGCCGCTCCAGTCCGAGCGGCCGCGCCGAATCAGCCGGTCGATGCGCGCGGCCTTGCGCGGCGCCGCGTCGCGCGCATGCAGGTAGCGGGCGAGCAGCTGCGCCTGGTAGTCCATCAACGGCCAGTTGCCGGTCGAAGTCTGGAACAGCCCGATGAAGAACAGGTCGCGATGCTGCGCGTCGAACAGGTTCAGGTACAGCGACGGCTGCCGCTTGCGCCATTGCAGGTGCGCCTGGTCGATGAACGGGAAGCTCGGCTGGTAGCCCGTCGCGTACACGATCACGTCGATCGCCTCCTCGCTGCCGTCGACGAACACGACGCGATCGCCCTTCAGTTCGCGCACGTCCGGCCGCGCGTCGAGGTCGCCGTGTCCGAGGTGATAGAACAGCGTCGAATTGATGATGAAATGCGATTCGAACAGCTTGTGGTCCGGCTTGCGCAGCCCGTAGTGTTCGGGTTGCCCGGCCGTCGTCAGGCGCAGCAGCCGTTCGCCGAAATAGCGCCGCGCCCACAGCGGCATGCGCAGCCGCAGCGGCCATTCCGCCCACTCGTCCGCCGGCATCCCGAACAGGAATTTCGGCCAGTAGTAGTAACCGCGGCGCGTGCTGTGGAAGACCGCGCGCGCACGATGCGACGCCTCGACCGCGATGTCGCAGCCGGAATTGCCGGCGCCGACCACGAGCACGCGCTTGCCGTCGAAGATCTCCGGCGTGCGGTACTGCGACGAATGCAGCTGCAGCCCGTCGAACCGCCCCGGATAGTCGGGCAGTTGCGGATGCGACAGGTGGCCGTTGCAGACGATCACGCCGCGATAGGTCCGCACCTCGCCGCGATCCAGTTCCACGCGCCACTGCGTGCCGCCCTGCACCGGTGCGATCTCGAGCACCGAGCGGCCGAACTCGATCCGGTCGTACACGCCGAAGCGCCGCGCGTACGCGCGCAGATACGCGAGTGCCTGGTCGCCGCGTGCATAGGTCGGATAGTCGTCGGGAATCGGAAAGTCGGTGTACTCGGAAAACCGCTTCGAGCTGATCATGTGGATCGAGCGATACACCGCGCCGCTCGGGCGGCCGTAGTACCAGTTGCCGCCGACGTCGTCCTCGCGCTCGATCACGTCGAAGCCGATGCCGGCCGCGAGCAGGTTCTTCGCGGCGGTGATGCCCGCCGCGCCCGCGCCGATGATGCAGTACCGCGCGCCGTCGTTGCGCTCCGTCATGGTGAACCTCCTCTTCCCGTTCAAGTAGCCGACGCCGTCACGGCTTGCGTGTCGGTCGCGCCGGCGAGCCGCGCGTCGTACAGGTCGGCGATCGATGCGCCCGCGCGATCCGCGATCGCGAAGCGATCGTCCGGATAGCGCAGCAGCATGTCGGCGTCGCCCGCCTGCGCGGCGCCGAACACGATGCGGCCGATGCGCCATGCGCGCGGCGGCTCGCCGTCGGCGGGCCACGCGCCGAGCAGCACGCGCAGCACGTTTTCCAGGTGATTGACCGGCAGCCACAGCTGCGGACACGGCACGCGCCCTGCATCACCCTGCACACCCTGTACACCCCATAGCGCGGCGGGGTCGGCGGCCTTCGCCTGCGCGATGCCGCCGCTCCATCGGGCCTCGGGCAACAGGTCGTCGCGCCAGCTCGCGCGTGCGGACCGCCGGGCCGGGCCGTCCTCCGTCTCGCGCGGCAGCGCGACGGTCGTGCCGCCGGGTGGATGACTGCGGTACACGAACGTCGCATCGAGCAGCACGCGGCCGGCAAGCGACGCGCAGCGCACCGTCACGTGCCAGCCGTCGTCCACCGTGCGGCCGCTCACGTCGGTGTCGAGCGCGAGATCGCCGTGGCCGTCGAGCGCGTCGGCGAGCGCGTCGAGCGCGATCGTGATGTCGACGGCTTCCTGCAGGCAGGCCCGCTCGCCGCCGGGCGGCGCGACCCAGTCGGCCACGACGCGCGCGTGCTCGAGCAACAGCGACGCCGGCACGGCCGCGCGGCCGTCGACGCGAAAGGCATGCGTGTACGGTGCGCCGGCCGTGCGATAGCGCGTCGAGAAGCAAGCGAACGGCCGGAAGCGTCGCGGCGCGCCCGCGTGATGCCGGCGCGTCGCGAGTTCGCCGAGGTTCGGCAAGCCTTCCACCGCGTCGAACCCGCGCAGCTGGATCGGCGTCAGTGCGCGGCCGACCGCGCCCATGTACATCGGCTCGCCGCTGCCGGATGACGCTGGATTCGCTGGATTCGCTGGATTCGCTGGATTCGCCGGATTCGCCGGATTCGCCGGCGCCGCGAGTTCCGCGAGCCAGTGGCGCACGCCTTCGTCGATTCGCATCGGCGTTACGTAGCGCCGCGTGACGGCGAGGTTCGTGATCATCCCGACACCGTCCCACGTCGGCCACGCGATCGTCTTCACGACGCGCTCGCCGGCGTCGCGCCGCGCCCACCAGCCGAGCCGCGCCAGCGCCTCGTTCGCGGCCGCATAGTCGGTCTCGCCTGTCATTCCGCCCCAGCGGCCGGTCAGCGAGCCGACGTTGACGAAACAGTCGACGCGCGGCCGGTTGCGCACCGCCGCGTAGAGATTGAGAAAGCCGAGCACCTTCACGCGCGCGGTACCGATGAACTCGTCGGCGCTCTTGCGCGGCAAGCGCACCGGCTGATCGATGCCCGCGTTGTGGATCACGGCGCGCAGCCGGTCGCCGAATGCGTCGCACAGCGTGCGCACGGCCTCCGCGTCGGTCACGTCGCATACGCGGTAGTGCACCGGCAGGCCGAGCGCGGCCGCCGCGTCGAGCGACGCCTTCAGGTCGCGGCGGCGTTCGAGCTGCCGCAGCGCATCCCGGATCGCCTTCGGAGATCGCTCGGGCGTCGCCTGGCGCAGTTGCTCGAGCCCGTAGCGCTTGAAGCCCGCGTCGTCGAGCGCGAGCCACGGCTCGTCGCCGGCGGGCAACGCATCGCGCCCGGTGACGATCACCGTGCAGCGATGGCGTTTTGCGAGCGCGCACGCGGCCAGGAAACCGATGCCGCGCGCGCCGCCCGAGAACAGCACGACGTCGTCGGGCGCACAGTCGGGCGCCGCGTCGGCCGGCAGGTCGTCGCGGGTCGCGACGAGCGTATGGCGGCGTCCGCCGCGGTGGCCGATCTCGAAGCGTCCCCAGCGGTACAGTTCGCGCGCGATCAGCTGGTCGACGCGCCCCGTTTCGTCGGGCGCGATGTCGAGCACGCGCACGTTGCAGTTCGGCAGTTCCTGCGGCAGCGTCTTCGCGAGGCCGGCCCACAGTCCGCCGAGCGGCTGCACGAGCGGGCCGTCGCCATGGCCCATCAGGCCGTCCTGCCAGGTGAGCGCCAGATAGAACAGCCGCGACGTCGATTCTTCCTGCCACCAGTCGCCGTAGCACGCCTGCAGCAGCGCGACCGTGCGGCGCAGCGGCGCTTCCCATTGATCGCGCGCGTCGAGCGAGAACCGCGCTTCGATGCCGAGATCGACGATCCCGTCGAACGGCCCCGACTGCGCGACGAACGCGCTCGCGGCGGTTGCCGGATCGACGCCGTCGGCCGGCGCGAACACGCCCGGTTTCGCACAGGCGCGCGTGAGCGTCGCCACCACGCGCTCGACCGTGCGACCGCGGCCGTTGACGATCGCGATCCGCTTGCCGCTCAGCTCGGCCGCCGGCAGGTCGGGCAACGGCTCGATCTCGACCGGCCGCCAGGTGAAGCGGTGCGTCGGCGTGGCGTCGGTGCGCTGCGGCGCGTCGTCCGCGATCGCGTCGCGCTGCAGAAAGGCCAGCACGTCCGGCGCCAGCGTAGGGCCGGCGGAATGAACGGGCGTGGGTGATGCCACGCTCGCCGGTTGCTCGGCGCCGGGTGCCGGTGTCGGTGTCGGTGTCGGTGTCGGTGTCGGCGTTGGCGTTGGCGTTGGCGTTGGCGTTGGCGACTGCGATGGTGATGGCGACGGCGACGGCAACGACGTAGCCCCCAGCGCTTGCGTGCCCGTAAGCGGACACACCGATGTCCTGACAGCCGGCGCGCTTGCATCCCCCCCGGCCTGCCCCGCGGACACCCGCTCGCGCAAGCGCGGCTTCGCGATCAACCGGATCCCGTCGCGCGGACGCAGCGAGATCGTCGCGCCGGTGTCGAGCGAATGACCGGGCACCGCGCTCAGGTCGACGTGCTGCGCCACCACCGCGATCAGCACGCGCATCTGCAGCAACGCAGTCTGGTAGCCGATGCATTTGCGCATCCCGCCGCCGAACGGAAAGTACGCGTACCTGTGGCGCTCCGGCGCATGCGATCCGAAGTTCTCCGGATCGAACGCGTCGGGGTTCGCCCACAGCGCCGGATGACGATGCGTGACGTACGGCGACATGAACACCGACGAGCCAGCCGGCACGTGATAGCCGCCGATCTCGTCGTCGTCGACCAGATCGCGCGTGAAGCCCCAGATCGGCGGGTACAGGCGCAGGATCTCGTCAACGGTCTGCGCGAGGTACGGCAGGCGTTCGAGATCGGCCGCATCGGGCGCGCGGCCGCCGAGCACCGCATCGAGCTCCTCGCGCAAGCGGCGCAACACCTGCGGATGCTGCGCGAGCGCATAGAGCCCCCACGCCATCCCGCTGCCGGTGGTTTCGTGGCCGGCGAGAAACACCGTCATCACCTCGTCGTGCACCTCGCGCTCGGTCAGCGGCGCGCCTGTGTCCGGGTCGCGCGCGGCGAGCAGCAGCGAGATCACGTCGCTCGTGTCGGAGCGCCCCGCGCGATGCTCGGTGACGATCGCGTCCACGATCGTGTCGATCCCGCGGCGCGCGTGCGCGATCCGGCGATTGAACGGCGTCGGCATCCAGCGCGGCACGAAATCGTTCAGGTTGCCCTGCGGCATCATCGCCGCGATGCCGAAGCGCACGGCCGGCCCGACGTCGTCCGCATGCCGCGAGATGTCCGCGTTGAACAGCATCAGCCCGAGCATGCGCAGGCTCACGCGCATCATTTCCTCGACGGCGTCGAACGGCGCATGCGCCGGCCGCTTCAGCCACGCCTCGACGAGCGCAAGCGCCGCAGCGCCGACCGCGGCCGTGTGCGACTCGACCTGCCTGCGGTGAAACAGCGGCTGCACCACGCGGCGGTGACGCCGCCAGAACTCGCCGTCGGTCGTCAGCAGGCCGTCGCCGAAGAACATCTTGAAGTTGTCGTAGAAGCGGCCACGAACGTAGTTGCGATGGTTGTCCTGCAGCACGTGCTGCACGCCGTCGGGATGCGCGAGCGCGTGCGTGAGGAACGGGCCGAGACGGTTGCGCGCGATGTCGCCGTACTGCTGCTGCAGCTTCAGCAGCATCGTGACGGGATTGCGCTTGTACGCCGCGAGGTTGCCCATCACGACGCTGCCGCGCGGGCCGGGCGCGAGTCGCTTCATGCTCATGCGGACACCTGTTCGGAAGACGCGCGCCCGGCCAGTTGCGCGTCGATCTCGCCGCGCGCGGCGAACGCGCCGGTCACGCGATGCACGTAGCCGATCACGATGCCCGTCACGTCGCGCATCTGCATCAGGATCCTGCCGTCCGGGCGCACCGCGACGAACCGGTTGCCGCTGCTCGCCGGCCCTTCCAGCGCGAACGCGCGCGGGCTCACGCGCAGCGCGATCGACGCGTGGCGGCTCGCCAGCTCGCAGTCGTTGCCGGCTTCGTAGATATCGATGCGGCCGATCGACATCGGCGCCGCGAGCGGAATGTAGTCGCCGGCGACGTGATCGAGCGCGGCCACGCGCGCGAGCCCGTCGAGCAGGATGCTCGGCACCACGAAGCGCGAGAACACCGGGTCGCCGTCCGGCACGTTCAGCCGGAAGCGCGCCTGCTTGCCCGCGTCGCTCATGCCGGTGTCGGTCGTCGACACGAACATGCCGGTCAGCCGCACCGGCGCCGCATCGAAGTGATACGGATCGGCGACGGGCGTGAACGTCGCCATGGCCGGTTCGTGCCAAACCGGCGCCGGCGCGTAGGCGTCGGCCAGGCGCACGGTGATCTCGAAGTGCGGCTTGTCGCGCACGAGCACCTGCCCGTCCGGCGCCAGCACGTCGCCGGAAATCCGCACGCGCACGTGCACCGCGTCGCCGTCGCGCGACGCGATCCACGCGCGGATGCGCTTCACGCTCGGCCGCTTCGCGTCGTACACACGCAGGAAGTGCAGGAATGCCGCGTCCGCGAAGCCGACGACCTTGAGCCCCGGCACGAGCCGCAGCGCGGCCTCGGCGGCCACTTCGGGCACGAAGGTTCCCGGCAGCGTCGGAAAGCCGTTGACGACGTGATGCTGCAGGTACGCGTCGCGTTCGAGGTCGAACACGCGCTCGAACGTCACGCTGTCGTCGGTTCGCGCGCGTTCCGCGCCGAGATAGAAATCGGGATCGCGCGACGCGGCGACGGCGGCCGGCGCGCCTTCGTCGAGGTCGAAGTAACCGGGCAGGTGCGTTTCGATCGCGCGCCGCTCGGCGTCGCCGAGATGCACGGACATCGCCGCGCGCTCGCCGAGGCCGAGTTCGCGCATGAAGTGATGCTGCCCCTCCGCGGTGCGCATGCTCGTGAACAGTCCGCTCTTCTCGAGAAACGCACGCGTGACTGGGTTCGCGCCGAGCCCGACCGAGCGCCACAGCGTCCAGCCGATCGTGAATTCGTCGTGACCGAGCGCCGCGCGGTGATACGACGCCTGCGTGTTCAGGAAGTCGTTGCCCGACGCGTAGTCGGTTTCGCCCGCCTGCCCGGTCAGCCCGATGAACGAGCCGAAGTTGCACCACAGGCGCGGCTGCCGCGCGCCGAACGCGCGGCGCAGGTTCCAGTAGCCGCGTACCTTGATGTCGCGCACCGCGACGAAATCGTCCAGCGACTTCACGCGCACCGAGGCCGAACGGTTCAGTCCGGCCGCGTTGACCAGCAGGTCGACGCGCGGCTCGCGCGCGAGAATCGTGTCGATGGCCGCCTTCACGCTGTCGGGGTCGAGCACGTCGGCGCGCAGGTAGGTCACGCGGTGCGCGCCGCAGAACGCGCGCATCGCCTCGATGTTCATGCAGGCCGTGCGCGCGTCGGCACGTCGCTCGAAGGCGCGGATGATCTCGGGCAACGACCGTTGCGGATGCAGCGCCTTCTGCTGGCGGATGTAGTCCGGACGGCTCTTCGCGAACGTTTCGTCATCCATAGCGAGCAGTTCCGCGTCGATCGCGTCCAGCGCGCTGCTGCCGATCAGGTACAGCGTCGGGCGCACCTGCGCGGCGAGCGTCTTCATCAGCTCGCCGGTGATCCCGCGCGCACCACCGACCGCGACCACGACCGAATCCTGGCCGAGCGACAGCCGCTCGTCCGCGCGCAGTTCGCCCGCGTCCGCGATCACGCGCGGCGTGCGGCGCCGTCCGGCGCCCAGCGCGACGACCGGCAGCCAGTGACGGGCGCCGCTTTCCCGCTCCGCGTCGCGCAGCGCGTCCGGCAGCGCGCGCGCATCGGTCAGCACGGCAACCGGGCGCGCTTCCGGCATCTCGATCGCCAGCGCCTTCACGAGGCCCGTGAACAGGCCGGCATCCGGATGCGGCACGTCGCCCGCGAGCGCGTCGAGCAGCAATACGATCAAGCTGCCGTCGCGCTCGAGTGCCGCATGGCAGCGCTTGATCGCGAGAAACGCCAGGTCGTGCAGCGCGAGCCGCGCGGACGCGGCCGGCGCTGCTGCGCCCGGTGCGAGCGTGCCGGCGTCGAGCGACGTGAGCACGCGCACGTGGCCGATGTCGTCGGGCAGGAAATCGAGCGCCGCCGCATCGATCCGCTCGATCCAGTGCCAGCCCGGCCGGTGCGTGGCGAACGGCCGCGTCGACAGCACCACGCAGCCGGGGCCCGCATCGGCGTGTGCGGCCTGTGCGGCCAGCGCGTCCGGCATGTCGGTCACGATCACGCAGCGCGGCGCGATGAACGGCGTCGACCGGCCCGCGGGCCGCCACGGCGCGTCGCGCCATTCGATCCGGTAACGCGCGACGCCGAGCGGCTCGCCGTCGGCCGCGACGCCGGTCCGGCGCAGCGGGCCGGGTATCAGGGTGCCGCGTTCAACGGGTGCGGTCGCCGAGGTTGTCGATGCGGCCGGTTCCGCGGTCGCGGCGGCATGCGCCGTCGCATCGGCGGGCGGCACACGCAGCGCGTAGCGATGCGGCTCGTGCGGCGTGGTCCCGTGCGGGCCGGCCGGCTCGCATGCAACGTGCAGCGCGTAGCGCGCGCGGTCGCCGCCGCCGTCGCGCGTGAGCGTCGTGCCGGCATCGCGCGCGACGATTGCGCGCAGCACGTCGATCGCCGAGTCGGCCCCCGCATACGTGACCGCGCGGCCCGTCGCATCGCACGGCGCAGCCGGTTCGACAGCAGCCCGCGCGTCGCCGCCGCCCACTACCGCGAGCACCGGCAGCCCTTCGGCCTGCGCACGCCGCACCGTCGTGACGGCGAACAGCACGATGCCCTCCGCGAGCGGCAGCCCGAACGCGGGCCGCACCTCTTCCGCCGAGTTGCCGTTGATGCCGCCGACGATCGCCATGTCGAGTTCGCCGCTGCACAGGAAACGCTCGGCCGCCTCGAATGCCGCGAGCGTCGACGCGTGGCCCGCATCGACCGTCATGTTCATTCCGTGCAGGTCGTGATAGTTCGCGACGCGCGCCGGGATCACGTTCGGCATCATTCCCGGAAACGAATTCTCGGTCGTCGGCGCGACGAGTTGCTTCGTCGCCTCGCGCAAGCCGTCCAGCACGCGTTCGGTCGCCGCGCGTTGGTCCGGCCGCGTCGCGTCGAGCACCGCGGCCGCGATGTCGTCGAGATAGCAGCGGCTCGCATAGAGCGCCGCATTGCGCGTGGGTCCCATGTGCCCCATCACGAGTCCGATCGTGTCCGCATGCGCGTGCCAGAATGTGCCGAGGCGTTCGCGCAGGTCGTGCGCGGCGTCGAGCGCCATCAGCTGGCAGCGATCGAGCGCGCGCAGCACCGCCGGAGGCATCTTCACGCGCGCGAAGCTCGGCAGCGGGTAGCCGGTTCCGAAGCTCGCGTCGGGCGCACGGCCTTCGCCGCGCAGCCACGCGGCGACCTGGGCGTCGCCGTCGAGGCCCGGAAACTTCGCGGACCAGCCGACGATCGCGAGCGGTTCGCGCGCGAACCGCCCGCTCGCCTCGCCGGCAGGCAGATCCGCGCGGTATTCCGACACGATCAGGTGACCGTTCGTGCCGCCGAAGCCGAACCCGGACACCGCCGCGACGCGTGCCGATTCACGCCGGACCGGCCACGATACCGGCGCCACCGGAATCCGCAGGTTCGTGCCGGCGATGTCGAACTCAGGCGGCGGCTCGCTGAAGCGGTGCTGCGGCGGGATCACCTGATGCCGCAACCCGAGCAGCACCTGGATCACCGACACGACGCCGGCCGCCCACCCCGTATGCCCGACCAGCGACTTGTTCGACGTCACCTGCACCGGGCGGTCGCGCCGGATCGCGTCGCGCAGGCTCTGGAATTCCGCGAGATCGCCGGCCGGCGTACCGGTTGCATGCGCAACCACCCAGTCGACGTCGGCCGGCACCGTCGCGGTGCGCGCGTACGCGCGGTCGATCGCGATGCGCTGGCCGGCCGAATTCGGCGCGTAGATCGCCTTGCCCTTGCCGTCGGACGACGAGCCGAACGATTTCAGCACGCCGAGGATGCGGTCGCCGTCCGCGCGCGCCCGCGCGACGCGCTTCAGGATCACGACGCCCGCGCCGTCCGCGAACAGCACGCCGTCGCAGTCGCGATCGAGCGGCCGCACCTCGCCGCTGCGCGACAGCCCGTGCAGCTTCGAGAACAGGACCGAGCCGCGCGGCGCGAGCGCGAAGGCGCCGCCGCACGCGACCACGTCCTGCTTGCCGAGCAGCAGCGCCTTGATCCCGAGATCGATCGAATACAGCGACGACGAACACGCGGTGTCGACCATCATGCATTGCGCGTCGTCCGGCAGCACGCCCTGCATCGCGTTCAGGCCGACCCGGTGCGGGAAGAACGACGCGAGATCGCCGGCGCCGCGCGCATAACGCGCGCTCAGCACCGCATCGATCGCGGCCACGCGCCGCTCGCGCTCGGCCGCGTCCGCGCCCGCCTCGATCAGCACCGCGTTCAGGCGTTCGCGCGCGGCGGCCAGCACCATCCCCTCCTCGAGATGCTGGCTGCCGTCCGCCGTGTAGCCGACGAGGAACGCCACGCGATCGGCGTCACGCAGCGTCACGCCGTCGAGCGACTGGCACAGCGCGTGACGCAGCCACAGCGTCGTCAGCTCGTGCGGCGCGGTACCCGCGTCGAGTTCGGCGCGCACCGTCGGGCACGGCTCGAGCTGCTCGATGAAGACCGAGCGCGACTGATAGCTCTTGTCCTCGGCCGACGTGTCGGGCGAATAGAACGAGCGGTAATCCCAGCGATCCGGCGGCACGTTGCCGAACAGTTCGGGGCCGTCGAGCAGTGCGCGCCAGAACGCATCGGGGTCGCTCGCGCCGGGCAACGCGAGACCCATGCCGACCACGGCGATGTCGTCGCTGTCCGGCGCGTCGTCCGGCGGCGCGGCGGGACCATCGGCCCGCTGCGCGTTCACGGAGACGGGCGGCACCGCGGCCGGCGCCGCCTCGCCCGCGCCCTCGGCACGCGCCGCGCCCGCCCATTCCGCGCGTGGCGACAACCCTTCGCTGCACAGCGACAGCCCGCCGTCCGCGACGACCACCTGCCCGGTGATCCAGCGCGCCGCATCCGATGCGAGAAACACCACGAGATCGGCGAGGTCCTCCGCGCGTGCGAGCCGCTTCAGCGGCGTCGCGGCGATGCTCGAGCGCTTCGTGTTCTCCGGGTCCGGAAACTGCGCGGCGACGTCGCCGTCGATCAGCGTCGACGACGCGCCGTTCACGCGAATGTCGCGGCCCGCGTACTCGACCGCGAGATAGCGCGTCAGCGATTCGAGCGCTGCCTTCGCGGTGCCGACGACCAGGTAGTTCGCCGGCACGAGCGTCGCGCCCACCGACGACACGTTGACGATCGCGCCGCCGCCCGAGCGCGCCATCAGCGACGCGGCACGACGCGCGCACCAGAACGCGCCCTTCAGGTTGGTATCGAGCGCGCGATCGAAATGCTCGGCGCCGATCTCGTCGACGCCGAGCAACGCACCGGACGCCGCATTGTTGACGAGCACGTCGAGCCGGCCGTAGCGCCGTTCGATCTCGTCGAACATCCGGTCGACCTGCGCCTGCTGCGCGACCGACGCACGGATCACGTCGACCGTCGCGCCGAGCGCGCGCAGTTCGTCGGCCGTCTGCTTCGACGCGTCGAGCGAGTGGAAGAAATTCAGGATCACGTGCGCGCCCTGCTCGGCGAAACGCCTGCAGATCGCCTTGCCCACGTTTTTCGCGCCGCCCGTCACGAGGACGAGCTTGCCGCGCATGCTGGTATTCGACATGGATCGCCTGCCTATCGAGAACTTGTCATTACGGGCAGGCCCCCCCCTGCCGACCAACGTTTCAGCCCACGGCCGTCAGGCGGCCGCCTTCCCCTGGTTCTCGTAGACGAAATCGACGATCTGCCCCATCGCCTTGAAATCGCCGCTGCGGAAATTGGCCGCCAGCGGCGGCAGCGCGTAGCGCGCGGTGATGCGCTGGATGATCTCGGTCTGCTTGACCGAATCGATGCCGAGTTCGGCTTCGAGCTCGATCGTTTCGGAGAACACCTCGGCCGGATACTCCATCGCTTGCGCGTAGATATCGACGAGCTCCGTGAACAGCCGCTCGCGCGGCACGTGGGCGGGCTTCGCCGCCGCGAGCGGCTTGTGAGGCGCCGACGGCGCCGGCACCGCCGTCAGGGTCGGCGCGGCCACGGCCACCGCCGACAGGCGCGGCGCGGACGCGACGAGCGGCTCGGCCTGAGGTGCCAATGCGGCGAGCGTCGGTGCCGCGACCGGCGCGGCGCCGGCCGGCGCCGTGCTCGCCGCATCGAACGCGTGACGCAGCTCGCCCTTGAGCCAGTCGACGATGTGCGGTCCGCGCGCATGCCAGAACGCGTCGAACCCGGAGCCGGCGTTGCCGATGCGAATATCGTCCTTCATGATGCTGTCCTCCTGGAAATAACGGGTGATGGTCGTGACGACGCTCGATTCCTCGGTCGCATTCGACGGGCCGCCGAACGTCCTGGCCGTGCCGGGCCCCGCGATGCGCACGACGATGCGCGCCAGCGCGTTGAGCGCGCCGCATTCGACGTAGCGCCCGATGCCGTCCGCGCACGCGGCGCGAATCGCATCGGCGAACCGCACCGGCAGCACGAAATGCGACGCGAGCCGCGCGCCCGGATCGTCGGCGCCGCTGTAGCGGCGGCCGAGGATCGGCGAATACACCGGAATTGCGAGCGGGCCGTGCCGATACGCGGCGAGCCGCGCGGCGAACTGTTCGCGCGCGCCAGCCAGATCGGGGTGATGAAATCCATACGGAGATCTGAGCGTCTGTGCTGTCACGCCGCGTGCCGCGCATGCCGCGACGAAGCGCTCCAGCGCGTCGCGCGGGCCGGACACGACGGTCTGCGACGGATGGTTCTCGACCGCGACGCACACGTTGCGCACCGCGTGCGTGACGGCGCTCGCGCCGATCAGCTCGCGCGTCGCGTCGGCACCCGCGGCGATCGCGGCCATCATCCCGTCGGCCGGCGCCGCCGCCTGCAACGACGCTATCCGGTCGCAGACGATCCGCGCGCCCTGCTCGATCGAATACATGCCGCCGCACACCAGCGCCGCGATCTCGCCGAAGCTGTGTCCGATCAGCACGTCGGGCGTCACGCCGCGCTCGCGCAGCACGCCGAACATCCCGACCGACGCGCCGTAAATCCCGAGCTGCAGCAGATCGGGCGCTTCGTGCAGCCAGACGTCGAGCCCGGCATCGTCACGCCACAGCGCGCCCGTCAGCGGGTGGCCGAGGCGCTCGCTCGCGACCGCGTCGAGCAGGTCGAGCGTCAGCCGCACGCTCGAGTGTTCGCGACCCAGCTGCCGCAGCACGCCCGCATAAAATGCGCCCTGTCCCGGGAACAGGAACGCGCAGCCGCGCGCTTGCGCGCCGCTCGCGTCCGGCCCGGCGCCGTTCAGCCCGCGTCGTTCCATAATCCCAACCTCCCAAGGCTCTCCGCCAGTTTCAGTCTCGCGATCCGCCACTTCGACACCGCGAGCACGCGCTGCCGACGCGCATCCGCGAGCGCCGACTGCGCGTTCAGCAATTCCGTGAACGTGCCGACGCCGGCCTTGTAGCGCCCACGTGCGATGTCGAGCGAATGCAGCGCGGTATCGAGCAGATGCCGCGAGTTGTCCAGGTTCGTCGTATCGGTCTGCAGGCTCTGGTAGCTCTTCCACACGTCGAGCGACACCTTCAGTTCGGTATTGCGCACGTCGGCTTCCTGTGCATCCGCTTGCGCCTTCGCTTGCGCGACCCGGTAGCCCGACGCGAACCCTTCGAACAGCGGAATCGAAACCTGGATGCCGATCGAGTTGCTGTGACTGCTCTGCAACTGGAGAAACGACGCCTGCTGCTGGTAGGACGGGTTGTTGCGCGCGACGCTGCCCGTCAGCGAAATCGTCGGCAACGACTGCGCGCGCACCGCACGCACCTCGTCGCGCGCCGCTTCGAGCTTTTCGCGCGCGGCGATCAGCTTCGGGTGATGGCGCTTCGCTTCGGCGATCAGGTCGGCGACACCGCGCGTGAAGTCGTCGCGATCGGGCGACGGTTCCGCGTCGGCGATGCGCAGCGGCGTATCGGCGTCGGCGCCCAGCGTCGTCGCGAGCGTGCCGATCGCGCTCTGCAGGTCGCCCTCCGCGCTCACGCGATCGAGCAGCGCCTTGCGGTAGGTGGTCTGCGCCTGCAATGCGTCGCCGAGCGTGCCGGCGCCGCCGTCGTGCCGCGCGCTCGCCTCGGCGAGGCTCTCCTGCGCCGCGTGCTCGACCGCCTGCGCGGCGGCGAGCGCCGCCTGCGCGTCGCGCAGCGCGTAGAACGCCTGCGCCGCATCGTAGAACACGCTCTGCAGCGCATCGTCGTGCGCCGCGTTGGCCGCGCGCAGCAGCGCGCGCGCACGGTCGAGCGTCGCGCCGCGCTTGCCGAAATCGAACAGCACCCAGCTCAGGTTGAGCATGCCGTAGCGGCTGGTGCTGCGCTGGTCCTGCGAGTAGCCGCCGCTGTAGTTCGTCGTCAGGTTGTCTCGCTCGATACCCGCCGTCGCATTGAGCGTCGGCCAGTACGCGGCCTTCGACACGCCGACCTCGGCCGCGGCCGCGCGCGCATCCGACCATGTCCGGCTCAGTTGCGGATGCGAGCAGATCGCCAGCAGGATCGCGTCCTCCAGAGCGAGCGGCCGCGCGTCGACAGGCTGTGCGCCGCACGCGGTGGCCGACGCCATCGCCCCGGCCGGCGTGGCCGCGACGTCATTGCGCGTGCCGTACACGTCGAGCAGCTGCGCGCGTGCCGGCGGCGCGGACACCGCGAGCGCGACGACAGCCAGCACGGTAGCGAGGGGACGCTTCATCGCTCAGCGCCCCGCGACCGGTTCCGCCGCGCCGGCGTCGTGTGTCGCCGGCTGCGGCGCGACGGGTGCAGCGGCGGACGTCCTTGCCGCCATCGCCGCGCGCATCGCGGCGGTCGACTGGTCGAGCACGACCTTGCCGCCCTGCAGCATGATGACGCGCTGCGCGGACGCGATCGTCTCCGGCCGGTGCGCGACGATCAGCCGCGTCATCGCGAGCTGCGTGACGGCCGCGTTGACCTGCATCTCGCGCTGGATGTCGAGATGGCTCGTCGCTTCGTCGAGCACCAGAATGCCCGGCCGCTTGTACAGCGCACGCGCGAGCAGCACGCGCTGCTTCTGCCCGCCGGACAGCACCGTGCCCATGTCGCCGACCAGCGTGTTGTAGCCCATCGGCATCGCGGCGATGTCGTCGTGCACGGCCGCGACGCGCGCGCATTCGGCGACCCAGCGCGGGTCCGCGTCCGGATCGAAGAAACTGATGTTGTCCGCGATCGAGCCCGCGAACAGCACGTCGTCCTGCAGCACCGTGCCGACCAGCGCGCGCAGCCGCTCGATGCCGAGCCGGCCGACGTCGAGCCCGCCGATCCGCACCGTGCCGCCCGTCGGTTCGTGGATGCCGAGCAGCACGCCGATCAGCGTCGTCTTGCCGCAACCCGACGGCCCGACGATCGCGACCGACTCGCCCGCCGCGATCGTCGCGCTCACGCCGTCCAGCACGAGCGGCTCGCCTTCCGCGTAGCGGAACGACAGCGCGTCGATCTCGATGCTCGCGTCGAGCGCGTCGGCCTCTCCCGGCACGTTGCGCAGGCTCGCGTCCGGCTCGCTTGCCGCGAACACGATGTCGGCCAGCCGCTCGCCCTGGAGCTGCAGCATCCTGACTTCGAAGTACTTGTCGATCAGGCTGCCGACCCGGCTGTCGAACTGGTTCTTGTACGCGTTGAACGCCATCAGCACGCCGACGGTGAACTGGCCGTCCATCACCATGCGCGCGCCGAGCCAGATGATCAGCACGTTCTCGATGCCGAACAGCAGGCCGTTGAGCTGCTGGTAGAAGATCTGCAGCTTCTGCACGTGCAGGCTCGCATTGACCTGCTCGACCAGCAGCGTGATCCAGCTCGCGCGGCGCTCCGTCTGGCGGTTGAACAGCTTGATCGTCTTCACGCCGCGCACCGTTTCGAGGAGATGGCTCTGCTGCTTGGCCGCGTGCACGATCTGGTCCTCGGTCGCACGCCGCAGCGGGCCGTACCACAGCCACCGGACGAGCGCGTACAGCGCCATCGTCGCCAGCGCGACCAGGCCGAGCACGCGGCTGTACACGAACATCATCGCGAGCGTCACGATCGTCATCAGCCCGTCGATCACCGCGCCGAGAAACGACGTGGTCAGCGTCTGCTGGATCGTGTCGATCGAACCGAAGCGCGACACGACGTCGCCGAGGTGGCGCCGCTCGTAGTAGCGCACCGGCAGGCTCAGCAGGTGCGTGAACACGTTCGCGCGCCACTGGATGTTCAGCGTGACGCCGACGTACATCAGCGCCCACGCGCGAATCGTGCCGGTCGCCTGCTGCATCAGCAGCAACAGGCCGAAACCGAGCGCCAGCACCGTCAGCAGGTCGCGATCGGCGCTGACGATCACCTCGTCGATCACCCACTGCAGGAAGAACGGCTGCACCAGCATGAAGACTTCGAGCGCGATCGCGAGCGCGAGGATCTGCGCGAGCGAGCGCGAAAGCCCCGACACCGGGCCGAGCAGCTCGCGCAGCTTCACCGCCGGCCGCGCCGCGCGCGGCGCGAACCCGGCGGCCGGCCACAGTTCGAGCGCGACGCCGGTGAAGGCGCGCGACACTTCCGCGAGCGGCACCTTGCGGATGCCGTGCGACGGGTCATGAATCGTCGCGGTCTTGCCGCTCACTTCCTTCAGCACCACGAAGTGGTTGAAATTCCAGTGCAGCAGGCACGGCAGGCGAAGCTGGCCGAGCTGCGCCAGGTCGAGCTTCACCGCGCGCGTGCCGAGCGCGAGGCGCTGCGCGACCTCGATCACGCGCCCGAGCCCCGCGCCCTTCAGCGAAACGGGGAATTGCCCGCGCAGCGTCGCGAGATCCACGTGATGGCCGTGATAGCCGGCCACCATCGCGAGACACGCGAGCCCGCATTCCGCGGCCTCCGTCTGCAGGATCATCGGCAGCTGGCGGCCGAGGCCGAACGAGAGTCGATCGAGTAGTGCCATGCGCGACCTCGTCAGAGTTTGCCGGTGAGGCTGTAAAGCGGCTCCAGCACCCATTCGTACAGGCGCCTGCGCTCCTGCAGGATGTCTGCCTGCAGCGTCATGCCCGCCTGCAACGGTTGCTGCGCGCCATACGCGGTGACGTGCTGCGCATCGAGCGCGACGACCACGCGATAGAAGGTCGCATCGCGCCCCTCGCCCGGCGTCGCCGCCGGGCCGCCGTCGTTCGCGAGTTCGGCCGCCGACAGCGCCGTGCGCGCGATCGACACGACCTCGGCGCGATACTGGCCGAATTTCTGGTACGGAAATGCCTGGTAGCGGACCAGCACCGGCTCGCCGACCCGCACGAAACCGATCGCCGTGCTCGGCACGAACAGGTGCGCCTGCCAGCGCGCGCCGCCCGGCACCACGCTCGCGAGCGGCCGGGATGTATCGACCGACTGGCCGACGTCGGCGATCGCCGCCGTCACGACGCCCGCTTCCGGCGCGGTGACGACGATCCGGCGCTTCGCCTCGCTTTCGATCAGGTTCTGGTCGACGTCGATCACGTTGCGGTCGATCTGCGCGAGCTGGTTCTGCTGCTTGAGGTCGAGGCCGGCCAGCTGGTTGTTCGCTTCCGTCAGCGACTGCGCCGTCGACGCACGCTCGCGCAGCAGCCCGTTCAGCTTCGACTGCTGGTCGAGCAGGTCGGCTTCGCGCTGCTGCGCCTGATCCTTCGAGATGTAGTCCTGGGCCAGCAGGCCGCGATAGCGTTTCGCGCCGTCAGCCGCGATCGACGTGCGCAACCGCTGCGCCGCGAGCTGATCGTCGATCTGCGCAAGCTCGCCGCCCAGGCTCGCGATCTTCGCGCGCACCGTTGCGCGTTCGTCCTGCTGCAGGCTGCGCGTCTTGTCCATTTCCGTGAGCAGCGACGCCTTGCGTTGCCGCGCCTGCGCGATCAGCGCGGCCTGCGTCGCGCCTTGCGCCGCGCTCTGCAGGTCGGTGGACACCGTATAGAGCGTCTGCCCGCGTGCGACGTGCTGCCCTTCCTTCACGTCGCGCTCGACAACGATCCCCGGCTGCAGCGCATAGACCTTCACCAGCCCCGCATCCGGCATCACGACGCCGCTGACCGTCGTGCGACGCGTGTAGGTGCCGAACGTGAAGAACAGCAGCACGCACGCGGCCATCGCGACCGCGGCGGCCGCCAGCAGCGTCAGCGACACGGGGCGCACCAGCACGATCTCGCCCAGCGCGCCGGCGCGCTGCGCCTGTTGTGCTTCGTGCCGGAAGAGAGAAGTCGGGTTCGTCAAGATACGGGATGACAGACAGTCAGTTGGGTTCGACGGGATGCGTTCCGGTTGCCCGGGAAGATCGCCGCGGCACCCCGCTTCGGTGCCGCGGCGGTCCGCGATTCACGCGATGGCGGCGCAGCGCGCGCCATCGCACGGAGATCGCGTCCGGCTTACGCGTGCTGACCGCCCAGCAGGCCGAGCAGTGCGTTGCCCGTGCCCACGACAGCCGTCGTCAGCGCTTCGCCGACGTTGTAGAGCGTCTGGCCGTACAGCTCGACCACGTTGCCCAGCGTGTCGAAAATCGAGCCGCCGCCGTAGTAGCCGCCGGAAACTTGTGCGATTTCCTGCTGATTCAGTTCTTGCATTGCGTTTCTCCAGATTGAGAATGCTAGATAACCCATCTAGCGGGGCATCGAACCACGCCGCGAATCGCGACGCAGATCAATACGTTAAATATGTTAAATTTATGAACGAAACGACTCCATCGCCCTTTTATATTTCATCGATCATTCCAGCCAGATGGCGTGCGACGTCCCATCGAATCGAATATCGCGATGAATTCTTTCGCAACGCCCTCACGATCGGTCAGCATTCGACAAACCGGCTGTTTGTCGATATGCAATTAATCCTCGAGCCGCCCGGCATCCGGTTCGACGACTTCAATCTGCAGACGAGCAGACACCCCGTGCGTGGACCTCACGGCACCATGCGCGTCGCGGAACAAAAGAATGAAAACGCGAATGAATACTTGCCCGATAATCAGCAAAAAATCAGATACGCACCGATTACCAGCCGCCCAATCAACCATCAAGAAATGATTGAGCCGCGTCAGTTTTTGCTCAATGAATTTCTTACAAAAAATGAATTCACGGGCCAATGATCCGACACTTTCCGGCCCCTCTTTGTACGATACCGCACCATCGGGCAAACCCGATATCAGCGGGCTATTGATTCTATTTTCAGGTGGAATTCGGGGCGCAAATATGGAGATTGAATTCCCGCAGTTGATGCCGGAAAGCGATTGTCGTGGCGGCCGATCTGCCCGATGGAATCCGTCGAATTGATATGCAAACAGAGTGCATGAACAGGTCGCACGCAACGGCGAGCGCGCGAGCGGATGTACGCACCGGGCCTTGCAGACGGCCCGGCGCGCAGCACCGCATCACGCCGCTTTCGGCTTCGCGAGCTGGTCCGCGACGGGCAGGCTGCGGATGCGCGTGCCCGTCGCCGCGAAGATCGCGTTGGTCAGCGCCGGTGCGACCGGCGGCAGCCCCGGCTCGCCGACGCCGCCGAGCGGCGTCGCATAGTCGTCCGGTGTCCGCGGCATCGATCATGCAGGAATCGGTGTGGCGTCCGCGAATGCGGAACGTGTATGGCTGTCAGTATCCGTGGCCGACGCTGTGCCGCGGAAGGGCTATTCCGCGAAAACACTTTGGCATCCGGGGGACATTCGCATTTTCTGCAGAATGTGCAACGCACCGGGAGCGCACGTGTATCCCGTGACGCGACAGGAGAAACGGCAGATCTTCGCGAACGCCGTGCTCGCGGTCTGCTTCAGCAGGTACTTGCGCTGCGACGACAGCGGCGTCTCGCCGAACCAGCACGGGGCCGCCGATTCGATCCTGCCGATGTAGCCGCGAAAGTCGTCGTCCGAGCAGCCATCCTGGCGTGCGGCCCACGGCGCCAGGAAGCGCAGCGCATCATGCGCGTCGCGCCGGTCCCGTCATCACTGCTCGACATGCATTGCAACGTTCGACGGTCTCGACAGGACGATACCGTGTGCCGTCAGTTCGAGGATGCACGCGCGGGTCGCGGCGACCAGTTCCGCGTCGTGGGTCGACATCAGCACGACCGACGTCGGCGCCGCGGCCGCAATCATCCGGCACAGCTGCGCATGTGCGGCGGCATCGAGTGCATTGCTCGGTTCGTCGAGCAGTATCAAGGCCGGAGGGCCCATGAACGCACCGACCAGAAATACCTTGCGGCGCGTTCCCTGCGACAGCGCGCCAAGCGGTTCGTCGGCGTATCGCGTCAACCCAAGGCGGTCGGCCGTCACCAGACCCTGCTCGAGATTCGTCCCCCGCGCATCGGCAATCAGCCGCCATACCGACGATGGTGTCACGAAATCGTAGAACTCCTCACTGTCCGGCATGTAGCCAGTACAGGCCTTGGCCTTGTCCGCTGCACGGTCGATCGCGTGACCGCCCACTTCGACGACGCCCTCGTCGGGCCGGACCACGCCTGCCAGCAATTTCAGCAACGTCGATTTGCCGCTGCCGTTCTTGCCCCTCAGTGCATAGACGCCTGCCTGCAGTTCCAATTGTACGTCGCTGAAGATCGTCCGTCCGGCGTATCGCTTGCCCAGCCCCGCTACTCTCAGGATGCTCATGTCGTTTTCCATCTATTTCAACATGCCGTAGCAAGCGATCGCACAGCCCGCCGTCAGAAACGTATCGACGATGCGAGACGCCCGCGCGCCCCACCAGCGACACGCCGCCAATGCAACGGCGAGGCCGGCGTAGCATGCAAAGACGATGGCGTAGCGACGGCCTTCGTCGGTTGCAATTGCGAACGGAACGCAAATCGCCAGCACATAGGCACTCGACAGCCCCACGATGCTCATCGCCGCCGCCCGATTGAAGCGGGCAATCGCGCGAGGCAAGCTGCCCAGCCAACTGGTCAGCCGGCCTGATTCGTCGCGCATCCACCCATGCAGGATCGCGATCTGGTACAGCGCGAACGGCAGCACCACGTTCACGATGCCCCAATGTCGCGACAGATAGTCGGGCATCGAGACGATCCATCCGCAGATCATCGCCAGCACGGCCAGCATCAAGCCGCCCAGCCGCAGTGAATGACCGTAGACGTTCACCATCACCGCACGAACGAGTTCGAACGGATTCCCACCGCGGAGCAACGTCGCTCCGTGCTGTTCGCGCTCGACGAACGCGTCAAGCCGCGCGCGCCACAGTGCGACAACGCCGCACGCCAGGGCAAGTGCCGCGCAGGCGGTCCCTGCGACGCCGAAGCGAAGGACGATCCATAACAATGCGTTGGCCGCGAACACCGCCGTCAACGCCGCGCGCGACCGCGCAAGCAGCGCGAGCGGCGCGCCCGTCCAGGCGAGCGCAAGCGTCGCGACGACCAGCGCAAAGGTTGCGCCGGTCACCGTGTCGCGCGCGCCCAGCACGTGTCGCGCAATCGCGGCAGCGAGCATGATCCAGAACGGCCACAGAGCAGCGCCCGTCACGATGAGATCGGCCGCACGATGCGCGCGGATCCCGCCTGGCAAACTCGCGCTCCAGCGGCGCGCGGCGCCACCGAACACCGTATCGCCCTGCACGGCCACAGACGCGGCAGCCAGCATCGACAAGGTCGCCAGCACCGATGCCACGCCGAGTCCGGTTGCGTGTTCGGCCAGCAACACTTTCATCGGCATGCCGAGCAGGTCGAGTTGCGCATTCAACGGCAGCCCGAACACGAAGATGCCGACGATGATCGCCAGCGTCTTCGCATGACGCGCGACAGCCTGTGCGACCACACGCGAATAGGCCTTCATGCGCCAACCTATCAGCGTCCTCGATGCCCGCACGTTCGCGGCCGGCAAGCCGGCCTGCCTCGCGGCGTTCACGCGGCTCCCTCGCCTGCCATCGCCTGACGCACGCTCAGCGGACGCATGTCGGTCCAGGCGCTTCGAATGTGGTCGAGACATGGTTCCCGGGTGCCGCCGAATTCGGCCTTTTTCCAGCCGGACGGAATCTCCGTAGAAGTCGGCCAGATCGAATACTGCCCCTCCTGATTCGTCACGGCCTCATGGCGCTGGCTTTCGATTTCCTTCATGCTGCGTTTCTCTTTGTTCTCTCGGAAAACTGTTCTCGTTTTTGAACAAAGATTATTTCACGCCTGAATGGCAACTGTACGGCCCGGGTGTGCATCGGGCTCGCTTTCTCCGCTCTTTTCGAGATCGGACAACCCTAACCTCAGGTTCAGGCATTTCCATAATGCGCGCGCACATTTGCCACGCGATGTCATATGGCGCTCGATAATGGCCCGCATTTTCTTTATCTTGAAAAATTGCATGCCTACGGACATGCAGCACCACCATGCTGCCCGTTATTCTCGCCTTCAGGCGAAAGTAAGAACTCGATGAGTCAACGCCGCCGACGGATGCCGCAATGCTCGACAAAGTTGCAGCGATGGTCACTAACGCCAAGGACCAAGTAGCGGCTCTTTCCATGCAACTTTGGTGGAATGACATCATCCTCGGCGGACTTGTACTTCGGCACCGGTGAGAAACCGCCTCGTCAAGCGGCTAACCGCTAACGCGTTCGGGCGGGCTTTCCGTCGGCCCACGCAGCGGGCACGCGCCCGGTACGAAGCGACAAGCCGTTTTTTGAACACGGACTGAACATCATGGAAGTTGCCAGTATCACCGGGCACAAGACGCTTGCCATGCTGCGGCGGTATATGCACCTGCGAGCCGACGACTTCGCTCTGAGGCTAGACTGACAGACTCCGAGCAAGGGGCGGGACGGGGAACGTTTCCCGTCACCGCCCGAAGCCTCAATTGGCGCAACCGCGATCTATCAATCAAGAGGGATCGCAAGTCGAATGGCTATTTGCTCGCCGTCGTTGACGAATCGAGGATTCCGGTATTGATGACCTTGTCCACGAAATTCTCCATCGCATTCGCGATTGCCTTCTGTCCGGCGTCCGCCAACGCGTCTGCACCTACGCCGCAAGACCCATCTTGACTCGAATGTCCCTGTCCGCGAAACGTCGTCGCAATCAGTTCCTTACCCGCCTTATCAGATACGCGGGCGCGAATTGCTATGTCTACGTTCGCATCTGCTGTCGGGACGAAGAAGCCGGGGGTAAAACGGACGCGCGGATCGAACTCAGCGAGGTCGAACTTGAAAACCAGTCCGTCACCCAATGTGGGAATTGCACCGCCGTTCCTGACCGCGTGAGGAAAGGCCGCTTCAACCGTCTTCGACAAGGAATTTTCGAGGGTCTCTCCGATATACATGGGGTATCGGTGAGCGCCGCACTGGAACCCCGGCTTCACCTCCTTCCCGGCAGTCGCTAGGTTGTCACTGAACACCACATACGCCTTGTCCTGCTTGACCTTGGTGCTCATTACTTCAGCAGCCCCTGATTGGGACGACACTTGCACGTTATAAGCGCAACCCGAACACAGACTAACCACTGCAAGAGCGGTTAGTGATTTGATCCATCGCATAGCATTCCCCGTAACTCATTCATTTTGTAAGCCATCCCGCTAAAGGAGATAGCTCGAATAGGTTAACGGCAGCAGTAGCTTCAATCTATAGGTGTCGCCGAACATCGGCCCCCTGCAGCGCGCCTCACAATTTCAAATCAACACAATAACGACATCTCGGGGAAGCATGAGGACAATGACATTGGCGTGTGTAGCCATTGGACTATTGACTGAGTGCGGGAAATCCGACCAGCGGACCACGGGAACACCAGTGTCCAATACGAATGCGCCGACAGTCGTCGCGCTTTCGTTCACCATCGAAGGTGCATCGTTGATGCGATATGTTTCAGAACAACCTCAAGTTCGCCAAGGTACAGGTCGGCGTGAATGGCGGAGCGGCGGTGCAATGGTCCGCAACCTCGATTGCGATAGCCGGGAAGGTCGCGACGTTCGGCGCGGATTCGGTCGAAGTGTCGGTGCGTCGCAATGAGGTGCTCCAATCGCACGGCGGCAGATTCCGGGAAGTCGCACACGCGTACTACAGCCAGAATCCCAACCATTCAGAGGTCAGCCTACCAAGCATCCACGCCTCGATCTTGTCGTGCGACCGGCTCGGCATTTCAGCTTACGACGCCGTCAAAAATGCTTGTCAGAGTGAGCCGCCGGTCTCACATGGATTGGTTGCGATCGTGGTTGACTACAAACACCTACATGCTGCCCACACGAGCGCGCCGACAGAGGATGAGAAATTTGAAAATAAATATCAGCTAACGCACTGATTCCATTGGCCCGCCCTACACGATTCGAACGTGTGACCTACGGCTTAGAAGGCCGTTGCTCTATCCAACTGAGCTAAGGGCGGTCGAGGGGAAAAGACACGGCGACAAGACAAAACCCGGACCGCATTCCACGCGAAAGGCTTCGAGCGCCACCACCACACCGCAAAACTCGAAACTCCGAAACGAAACGGGCCCGGCATGAAGCCGAGCCCGAAATTATACCCGATCATCGCGTCACATCACGCGCGACGCGCGACCGGCGGCACCGCAACCCTCAAACCGGCTGCGGATGCAGCATGAACCAGCCGAGACAGAACACCCCGGCAATCACGCAATACACGCCGAACGAAGCCAGGCGCCCGCGCCCTTCGAAATAGCGCATCAGGAACCGCACGCTCAGATAAGCCGCGATCGCCGTCAGCACGCCGCCGAGCAGCGCATCCGCGAGCTGGTCGCGCGCATGGAACAGCTTCGGCAGTTCGAGCACGCCCGCGGCAAAAATGATCGGCGTGCCGAGCAGGAACGAAAACTCCGCGGCCTTCTCCGCCGTCAGCCCGGCCACGTTGCCGGCGATCATCGTCAGCCCGCTGCGCGAGAAACCCGGGATCAGCGCGCCGATCTGCGCCAGGCCCACGAAGAACGCCTGCTTGAACGTCATCTTCTCGGGCGGTTGATGCGCACGGCTGCGCTGGATCCGGTCGCCGATCCACAGCAGCACGCCGTTGACGATCAGCGCGATCGCGACGATCCGCAGGTCGTGGAACACGCGCTCGATGCGCTTCTCGAGCAGCAGGCCGACGATCCCGGTCGGGATCGTACCGATGATCAGCGCCCACATCAGGTGCCCGTCGTCGTTCTTGCGGCCGCCGAGCTGCGCGAAGAAGCCGCTGATCAGCGCGATCCAGCGCGCGCGGAAATACCACAGCAGCGCGAGCGCGGTGCCGAGGTGCAGCGCGACGAGGAACGGCAGCAACTGCGGCGCATGCTTGTCGATGTGCATGCCGAACAGCGCGGGCACGAGCAGCGTGTGGCCGAGACTGCTGACGGGGAAGAGTTCGGTAACGCCCTGCAGGACGCTCAGGAATACCAGAAACCAGAGACTCACGCGTCGGTCCTTTTGGTGGTGATCAGTCGGGAAGAGGAGCGGACGACGCATCGCGCGTCCGAAAAAACGCGCCCCGATTATGCCCAGCCCAGATTACTGCGCCAAGGCATTTGACTGGTTATTGCGGCAATGCACACAAACGCTTGCAATTTGTAAGCGCGCAGAAAGCAAAAAGCCCGCCATTTGCATGGCGGGCCTTGCGATTCCGGCAGAAATTGCCGTCAGCGGCCGAGCTGATAGAAAAACAATACCGTGCTGCCGGTGAACATGCCGAACAGTGCGATTCCCATTGCCATTGCCAGATCCATGGCCCCCTCCACGAAGTGTCATGACCCGGCAACATCACCGGTTTAGAGGCATTATCCAGACCGTCGGCAGGTTGAAAAACTCGCAATTTCCCCGAGAAGGGTTTTCCCCGACCGCCTCGCAACCCGATAATGGAGCGCGCCATCGCGCACCCCGCCCACCCGTTCATACCGATTCGCCATGCCGATCTTCCAGCAGCACGACATTCATGAACTCCACGCCGGCCCGTCGCTCGTTCGGGTCGCCCCGCAATTCGGCGGCCGCCTGCTGTCGTGGCACGTCGACGGCGAGCCGGTCATCTTCTGGCCGGACGCGGCCGACTGGAGCAACCTCGCGCGCGTGCGCGGCGGCAATCCGCTGCTGTTTCCGTTCCTCGGCCGCCATCGCGTCGACGGCGAACTGGGCCGCTGGCGCGATGCCGCCGGCGTGGTCCGCGACCTGCCGATGCACGGCTTCGCGCGCGACCTGCCGTTCGCGGCACGCCCGTCGGCCGACGGCGCCGCGCTGTCGATGACGCTCGACGCGAACGACGCGCTGCGCGACAGCTATCCGTTCGATTTCCGGTTCGAGACGACCTACCGGCTCGCCGATGCGCACACGCTCGACGTCGCGCTCACCACGACCAACCGCGGCGACACGCCGCTGCCCTACTACGCGGGCCATCATTTCTATTTCGCGCTGCCGCACGGCGAACGTGCAGAAACCACGCTCGAGCTGCCGCCGACGCGCCGCTGCATGCAGCGCGCCGACGGCTCGATCAGCCCGCTCGAGCCCGGCGCAGCGTCGTACAGCCTCGGCGATCCGGACATCCTCGACCGCTTCCACTGTCTCGACGGCGCGCCGTCCACGCCGGTACGCATCGTGATGCCGGGCCGCCGCCGCACGATCGAGATCGCGCTCGACGTACCGGGCTCGATCCCGTGGTACGCGGTCACGACCTGGACGGAAAAACCGGAATCGGACTTCTACTGCGTCGAGCCTTGGCTCGGCCTGCCGGACGCTATCCACAACGGCCTCGGGCTGCGCATGCTCGCGCCGGGCGCGACGGAAACGGCCACACTGCGGATTCGCGTGCTGCCGCTCGCCGGCTGACATCGGCCGCGCCGAACCGGTGCGCGCCGGCCGCGCCCGCGGCCCGAAACTGCGGTGCGCGGGTCGAACCCGTTAAAATCGGACGTTTTGTATCGCCTGCCGCGTCGCGCGCGGCAGGGTTTTGCGAGGTTCAATGATCGGAACAACAACGAAGCGGCTCGTCGCGGCCGCCTGCGCCGCGCTGCTCGTCGCGTGCGGCTCCGCTCCCGTCGGCCCGGGTTACTACCGCGTCGAGCGCGGCGACACGCTCTACAAGATCGCGCGCGAGAATCGCACGTCGACGGCCAACATCGTGCGCTGGAACCAGATCACGAACCCCGACGCGATCGAGGTCGGCCAGGTGCTGCGGGTCGCGCCGCCGCCCGGCACGACGACCGCGTCGACCACCGGCACCGGCAGCGCGGGCCGCAGCCGCCCCGCGCCTTCCGCGCCGGTCGAATCGGCGGTCAAGCCGGCCAGCAGCATCGCGCTGATCTGGCCGGCCGCCGGCAACGTGGTGCGCAGCTTCGACGGCTCGAAATCCAAGGGCATCGATATCGCGAACGCTGCGGGCACGCCGGTGCTGGCCGCCGCGCCGGGCACCGTCGTCTATGCGGGCAACGGATTGCGCGGCTACGGCAACCTGATCATCCTCAAGCACAACGCCGATTACCTGACGGCCTACGCGCACAACCGTGCGCTGCTCGTGAAGGAAGGCCAGCCGGTCACGCAAGGGCAGACGATCGCGGAGATGGGCAACAGCGACAGCGACCGCACCGCGCTGCACTTCGAGCTGCGCTACGGTGGCCGCTCGATCGATCCGGCACGCTACCTGCCGGCGCGCTGAGCGCGCCAGCGTCGACGGAAGGCGACGGCAGGCGACGGACGACACGCGATGCCGGCACGCATCGCATGTCGTCGCGAGGGAGATCGGGAAGGTTGGGTCAGCGCTTGCGCAGACGGCCGGTGAACCGGCCGGACAGCGGATCGACGCGGCTGGCGAACGCCACCAGCGCCCCGATTCCGAAGAGGCTGAACCCCGCAGCTATCAGAAGCAAATCCATGGTCATATCACTGTTTTGTCGTGATCTTATGCGTCATGACGGAATCGTGCACTGAGCCGCACCGGTTGCACGAGTCCGCACATTCCCTATCTATCAGACGCCATTGTGGTTTCGGTCGCGTGAAATGCCGATGTAATCTATCGACCGATGCCGACGATCGACGCCAAGGAGACTCGCATGCTGCCCGCCGCCGACCGCTACGACGACCTGCTCGCCCGCTTCCGGTGGGACGTTCCGGCCCGTTACAACATCGGCGTGGACGTCTGCGACAAGTGGGCCGACGGCAGCGGACGGCTCGCGCTGATCCACGAAGCGGCGCAAGGCGACGTGTCGCGCGTCACGTTCGACGACCTGAAGAATGCTTCTAACCGTTTCGCGAACAGCCTCGCGCGGGCAGGTTTGCAACGCGGCGACCGGATCGCGATCTTCCTCGCACAGGGTCCGGAAACAGCGATCGCGCATCTCGCCGCGTACAAGCTCGGCGCGATCGCGGTGCCGCTGTTCACGCTGTTCGGCGCCGACGCACTCGAATACCGGCTCGCGAACAGCGAAGCCGCCGCGCTCGTCACCGACGCAGCCGGTTACGCGAAGATCGCGCCGCTGCGCGCGCAACTGCCGATGCTGCGCACGTGCTACTGCATCGGCGACGATGCACCCGACGCACCCGGCGTGCTGCGCTTCGACGCCTCGCTCGCCGCCGAATCGCCGGACTTCGTGCCGGCGGACACCGCGGCCGACGATCCGGCGGTGATCATCTACACGTCCGGGACGACCGGCAAGCCGAAAGGCGCGCTCCATGCGCATCGCGTGCTGCTGGGCCATCTGCCGGGCGTCGAGATGTCGCAGCAATGCTTCCCGCGCGACGCACGCCTGTTCTGGACGCCCGCCGACTGGGCCTGGATCGGCGGGCTGCTCGACGTGCTGCTGCCGTCATGGCATCACGGCGTGCCCGTGCTCGCGCGCCGCTTCGAGAAGTTCGACGGCGAAGCCGCGTTCGCGCTGATGGCGCGGCACGGCGTGACCCACGCGTTCCTGCCGCCCACCGCGCTGAAGCTGATGCGCGCGGTGCCGGCGCCGCGCGAGCGCCACGCGCTGTCGCTGAAATCGGTCGCGAGCGGTGGAGAATCCCTCGGCACCGGGCTGACGGCCTGGGGGCGCGACGCGCTCGGCGTGACGATCAACGAGTTCTACGGACAGACCGAATGCAACATGGTGCTGTCGTCGTGCGCGGCGCTGTTCGATGCGCAGCCCGGTGCGATCGGCAAGGCCGTGCCCGGCCACGTGGTCGCGATCGTCGACGAGCACGGCACGCCGCTGCCGCCCGGCGTCGAGGGGCGCATCGCGGTGCGCCGCCCCGACCCGGTGATGTTTATCGAATACTGGCGCAATCCCGCCGCCACGCGCGACAAGTTCGCGGGCGACTACCTGCTCACCGGCGACACCGGCACGATCGACGCCGACGGCTTCGTGCGCTTCGTCGGCCGCGACGACGACGTGATCACCAGCGCCGGCTACCGGATCGGCCCGGGGCCGATCGAGGACTGCCTGCTCACGCATCCGGCGGTACGGATGGCGGCCGTCGTCGGCGTGCCCGATCCGACGCGCACCGAGATCGTCAAGGCGTTCGTCGTGCTGAACCCCGGCCACGTCGGCGACGACGCGCTCGTGCAGGCGCTGCAGGCGCACGTGCGCACGCGCCTGGCCGCGCACGAGTACCCGCGCGCGATCGCGTTCGTCGACGGCCTGCCGATGACGCCGACCGGCAAGATCGTGCGGCGCGCGTTGCGCGACGCCTGAAACGGTCGTGGCCGTACCGGGCGGCCGGCCGCGCGCCCGGATGGTTTATAGTGGCGCCACGCAGTCTTTCCAGCACACAACCGATGTCCTCCCACCAACACGAATCCGCCGCGGGCGCGTCGCACAGCCCGCTTTACGCCAAACTCCTGGGCGAAACCGCCAAGATCGACTGGTGCGATCTCGAACGCTTCTTCGCACAGGGCAAGCTGCTGTCGGTCGCACGCGATCTCGATCTCGTGAGCGTCGCGGAAGCGATCGCCGGCGACGACGCGCAACAGGTCACGCGCTGGCTGTCGTCCGGCCTCGTCGCACGCATGCCGGCGGAAACCGCCGCCGACTTCGCGGCGCGCAATCCGGAGCTGTGGGCGGTCGTCGTGTCGCCGTGGGTCTGCGTGCAGGAACGCGCCTGACGCGTTCGCCATGTCCGAATCCGCATTACCGCACGGGGCCGGCACCGGGTCGGCCGCCGTCTCGCACCGGCGCGTCCTTGCGCTCGCCTTCCCGATCGTCCTCGCGAACCTGACCCAGCCGATCCTCGGCGCGGTCGACACGGCCGTCGCCGGCCACCTCGACGGCGCCCAGTATCTCGGCGGCGTCGCGCTCGGCGGGCTGTTCTTCAATTTCGTGTTCTGGGGCTTCGGCTTCCTGCGCATGGGCACGACCGGCCTCGTCGCGCAGGCGCACGGCGCCGGCGACGCCGCCGGCATCCGGCTGAACGTGCTGCGCGCGCTGATCGTAGCGTTCGCGCTCGGCACTGCCGTGCTCGCGCTGCAGGTGCCGCTGCTGTCGTTCGCGCTGACCGCGCTGGGCGGCAGCGAGGCCGTGCGCGCGACGGCGCTGGCCTATGGCCACGCACGGATCTGGAGCGCGCCGTTCGCGCTCGCGAACTACGTCGTGCTCGGCTACCTGCTCGGCGTGCAACGCGTACGGCTCGCGCTCGTCGCGCAGGTCTTCATCAATGCGGTGAATATCGGGGCCGTGCTGCTCTACGTGTACGGCTTCGGCTGGGGCATCGCCGGAATCGGTGCGGCGACCGCGACCGCCGACGCATGCGGCTTCGCGCTCGGCGCCTGGATGCTGTGGCGGCTGCGGCCGCGCGGCCTCGCGCCGCTGGCCGCGCGGGCGCTCGCGGACCTTGCGGCGCTCAAGCGGCTGATCGCGCTCAATCGCGACATCTTCCTGCGCACGCTGTGCCTGCTCGGCGCGTTCGGCTGGTTCGCGCATCTCGGCGCCCGGCAGGGCGACGCGACGCTCGCGGCCAACGCACTGCTGCTGAATTTCCAGACCTTCATGGCCTACGGGCTCGACGGTTTCGCGCATGCGGCCGAGGCGCTCGTCGGCGCCGCCGCCGGCGCGCGCGACCGCGCCGCCTTCCGGCAGGCCGTGCGCGTCACGCTGCTGTGGTCCGCGCTCGGCGCGCTGCTGTTCGCGCTCGTCTACTGGGTCGCGGGCGGCTGGATCGTCGCGCGGCTGACCGACCAGGCCGAGATCCGCGCGGTCGCGCTGCGCTACCTGCCCTGGGCGGCGGTCTCGCCGATCGTGTCCGTGTGGGGATTCCTGCTCGACGGCGTGTTCATCGGCGCAACGCAGACGCAATCGCTGATGCGTGCGATGGTCGCGTCGTTCGCGATCTTCATCGCCGCGACGCTGGCGGCCGTCGGCCCGTTCGGCAATCACGGGCTGTGGTTCGCGCTGCTGCTGTTCATGGTCGCGCGCGGCGCGACGCTCGCGCGCTACCTGCCGGCGCTGACGCGGCGGATCGGCGCCGACGCGGCCGCGGCCGGCACCTGACGACCGCGACGGCCTGCCGCTATCGTCACTGCACGGCTGCGGGTGCCGACGACGCCGGCTCGCCGAGCATCGACGGCGGCGTCATGTCGGTCGGCACACCGTGGTAATCGGCCGGATCTTGCGGCGGGTGGCCACGACGGGCCTGGCGGGGATCGCTGGCACAGCCGGCAAGAATGGACGCGGCCAGCACGGCCAGCATGAAACGGGTCATCGGGAAGGCTCCGTAAGACGGCGCGCCCATCGCGCGCCAGGACCGCGCCGAGTCTAGCGGAATTCCGGGTTAGGGATCGTCCCGCGCGTGTCCTAATATGAATCCATGGCGCTGTGCCGTTGAAAGGAGGCAGCCATGTCGTCTGAAGAGATTGCCGGCCTGATCGGCCTGTTCATCGGCCTGATGGTGCTCGTCGCCCTGTCCTATTTCGAGTCGCGCGAATACAAGCGCAACCATGGCGGCGAAGGGATGGTCCATCACTGGATGGCCGAACACCATCTGCTCGACTGGCGGCGCAAGCACTAGGCAAGCCCGCCGTGTCGTCCGGGCCGCCGCGCGCGGGGCCCGCTGCGAACGTGCGCCCACCCGCACGGGGGTCGGCGCATATCGCTCGAATTAACAGGGTCGGGTAAGACAACATCCCCGGAACGGTCGAACGCCGTCGCGCGACAACTTGCCGCGCGACGGCGTTCGCTTGCGCGCGCCCGGAGCAGCGCGCCGCGATCGGGATGGCTCAGCCCAGGAAGTGCCGGGCGTAGCGGGCGTTGATGTCCGACAGCCGGAACAGCGTCAGGAAGTCCGCGCAGTTGAAATCGGGATCCCACGCCGGCGCGCCGCAAATCTTCGCGCCGAGACGCAGATAGCCCTTGATCAGCGGCGGCGGCGCGACGACGGTGCCCGTCTGCAGTTCGTCGACCGGCAGCGCCGTATGCGGGAACGCACGGTATTCCGGCGCCGTCAGCGCGTTCGCCGGCAGCGACTGATACAGGTTCGCCGCGTAATGGCCGCCGTCGGCCATCGACACGCTCGCGCAGCCGAGCATCGTCTCGTAGCCGTTTTGCATCATGTATGCGCCGAGACCACCCCACAGCGCCATGATGACGGCGCCGCTGCGGTAGTCGCTGTGCACGCACGAGCGGCCGACCTCGACCATCTTGCCGCGCAGGTGCGTGAGGCGCGACAGGTCGAATTCGCCCTCGGCATACAGGCGGCCGACCCGAGCGGCCTCGTGCGGCGGCAGCACGCGGTACGTACCGACCACCTTCAGCGTGTCGAGATCGCGCACCAGCAGATGGTCGCAGTAGGCATCGAACGGATCGACGTCGAGACCGGACGGACCGCTGACCTGCGCGCCCATCTCTTCGGCGAACACGGTGTAGCGCAGGCGTTGGGCCTCGCGCAGTTCGTCTTCCGTGCGCGCCCAGGCGGCACGCAGACGGTACTCGGATGTGACGGTTTCAGCAGCGCGCGGCAGGTGACGCCGCGTCGTGTCGAGGGGAAGCGAGGCAAAAGGGAGCGTAGGCGTCGGCAGTTCTCGCATTAGGCTTTCCTGATCGTAAGGAATAGGACGACATGCCAGCCAATGTAGTAACCGGTCGTTACCGTTCTGTGGCACGACCGTGTCCTTTCAATGACGTGTCGCCGAATTGACTTTAGCAGAAAGCTTGCGAAACCGTATGATCAAAGCCCGCAAACCCCTTCAGGCCAGCTCCGGCGTCAATACCGCGCGCAGCACGGCCTGATGGTTGCCGTCGCGCGTGCGGCTCGCGAGCCACACGATGCCGCCCTTCTTGATGCTCCAGCTGTCGTCGTTGCCGGCCATCAATTGCGCCGCGACGCTGCCGAGCGTCGGCTGGTGTCCGACGATCACGACCGTCGGCGCGATGCCGTCCGGCCAGCCGGCGGCGGCCAGTACGTCGTCGACGCTACCGCCCGGCGCGAGCGCATCGACGGTCCGGTACTGGTCGGTCAGTGCCTCGACCGTCTGCACGGTGCGCGCCGCCGGGCTCGCGAGGATCACGCTGTTCGACTCGAGGCGGCTGCGCAGCCATTTGGCCATGGCCTGCGCTTCCTTGCGCCCGCGGGCCGTCAACTGGCGTGCGAGGTCGTTTGCCGCGTAGTCTTCGGCTTCGGCGTGGCGCCACAGGATCAGGTTCATCATGATGTCTCCCTCCATGCTTCGACGAATGGTTCGGCCGACCACCCGCGGGCCGGACGATCACACTTCGAATTGTCGCCAATCGCGAGCGGTTCGTGATGATGTGCGCCGTATGCAAAACGTGATTGACCCGGTCACCCATTAGACGATACAATTTTTGGCTCGTCGGAGCGTAGCGCAGCCTGGTAGCGCATCTGATTTGGGATCAGAGGGTCGTAGGTTCGAATCCTATCGCTCCGACCACGATACACGATAAGGGTTGCAAGCCATCGCGCTTGCAGCCCTTTTTCGTTTGCTCCGCCGTGCGCCTTCTCAACCGCTGCCGCCCCATGCAGAGCCCGCGCACGAATCTTGCGGGAACACGCGATAATGTCCGCGACCCAACCCGCAACCGCGCATGAAAAACCAAGTTTTCAAGACCGCCCTGCTCGGCGCGCTGCTCGCAATCGGCGCATTCGGCACCCTCGGCGCGTCCGGCGCCGCGTCGGCCAAGTCGCTCGACGACGCGCTCGACTGCCATTCGAACGGCCACAAGTTCGTCGCGCCGCTGCTCGCGGCCGGCGACATCCAGTCGGAGCCGATGCACGTCGAAGCGAATTCGGTGAACGCGTTTCGCACGAACCATCCGCTGACCGCCTACGGCTTCGGCGTCTACGTCGTGCTCGGCTACCAGGCGAACGATCCGATCTTCCAGCCGGGCGACGGCACGCCGATCGGCAAATGGGCGTACGGCGTCGTGGTACGCGGCACGAAGAGTGCGGTCGAACAGGCCGTTCGCAATGCCGGCAGCGACGCAACCGTCAAGCAGGCGTTCCCGTTCCTGACCGCGATCGTGTGCTCCGACTGAGCACACCGCGAGGCAAGCGGCGCGAGCGCGCCGCGCCCTCGATGGCGTCTCGTTACGCGCCCGTATAAACCACGCGATACGGAATCCCGACCTTCTCCCACTCGGCCGCTTCCTGGCTGAGGCTGTAGTCGGTCAACGGGTTCTGCTCGACCCATGCGCTCGGCAGGCGCACTTCATACCCGCCCTTCTTCATCTGCGACACGGAAATGTCCGGCAGCCCGGCATCGGTCCGGCGCCGGCACAGTAGCGCGGCGAGCCGCAGGCAAAACAGCAGCGGCCATTCGACGTCGCGCGCCTGCGACAGCTTGCCGAGCTTGCCCGCATGCCCGAGCACGAGCGCGGCGAGGCGCGCCTGGTCGGTGCGCGAGAAGCCCGGCATGTCGGCGTTGCTGGCGATATACGCGGAATGCTTGTGATACGAGCTGTGCGAGATCGACAGGCCGATCTCGTGCAGCGCGGCGGCCCAGCCGAGGAACATCCGGCCTTCCTCGCGCGCTTCTTCGTCGTCGGACGCCTCGAGCTCGTCGTAGAACCGCACCGCCAGTGCGGCGATCCGCTCGGCCTGCGCGCGATCGACGCCGTAGCGGCGCGTGAAACCCTCGACGGTCACCGCACGCATGTCCTCGTGCTGGGCCCGGCCGAGCAGGTCGTACAGCACGCCGAGACGCAGCGCGCCGTCGGTGGTGTCGACGTAGTCGACACCCAGTTCCTCGAATACCGCGAGCATGATCGCGAGGCCGCCGGCAAGCACCGGCACGCGATCGGGCTTCAGCGCGATCAGCTTCAGCCGGTTCACGTTCTCGGCCTTGATCAGCGCGCGCTTCAGGCGTTCGAGCCCGCCGCGCGAAATGCCGTGCGTGATGCCGGCGTCGTTGAAACCGTTCGCCTCGACGAGCTCCGCGAGCGCACGCGCGGTGCCCGACGAACCGATCGCCTGGTCCCATCCGGCCTTCTTGTACTCGCTGGAAATGATCTGGATCTCGCGCTTGGCCGCGAGTTCGGCCTGCCGCATCGTGTATTCGTCGACGTTGCCGGCCGGGAAGAACGCCCGGCTATGGCTCACGCAGCCGATGTAGAGACTCTCCATCACGAGCGGCGTGTAGTGCGAGCCGATGATGAATTCGGTCGAGCCGCCGCCGATGTCGACGACGAGCCGCTTGCCCGCGCTCGCCGGCACCGAATGCGCGGCACCCGCATAGATCAGGCGCGCCTCTTCGCGGCCCGCGATCACTTCGATCGGAAAACCGAGCGCCGCTTCGGCTTCGCCGAGGAATTCGCCCGCGTTCTTCGCGACGCGCAGCGTGTTGGTCGCCACCGCGCGCACATGATCGGGATGGAAATCGCGCAGGCGCTCGCCGAACCGCTTGAGCGCCTCCCAGCCACGTTCCTGCGACGCGCGATCGAGCATCTTGTCGCTCGACAGCCCCGCAGCCAGTCGAACCGGCTCGCGCAGCGCATCGACGGGATAGATCTGGCTGCCCGCCGGCGTTTCCTCGACGCGCCCGACGATCAGCCGGAAGCTGTTCGAGCCGAGATCCACGGCAGCCAGCAAGTGGGGGGATGTAACCATCAGAAGGGGGCTCCGTGCGCGTTCGCCCGCGGCAGCCGCTCCGGCCTCGCTGGACGATCAATCAAAGGCGATATTTTAAGCGTGGAACGCTTGCCATTGCCACGCTTCACGGGCATGTACTCGGGTAGAAAGTATATGGCCGAAACATTTATGAGACGAATCGGTTCAAGCGTAGAATTTCCCGATATAAATACATTATTGTCATCAGCACGTCATCGTACCGTGAGAGTTTCCGAGCGTCCTTTCGAATCATCGCCCGAATCACCCCCTACTCTGCCGATGTCCGTCCGCTATCCGCTTCTCAATCGTGAACTCGGCATCCTCGGCTTCAACGAGCGCGTGCTGGCCCAGGCAGCCGACCCGCACATTCCGTTGCTCGAGCGACTGCGCTTCATCTGCATCACCAGCAGCAACCTCGACGAGTTCTTCGAAGTCCGGATGGCCGGCCTCCAGGAACAGATCCGCGACAACCCGGGCGCCCTGACGCCCGACGGCATGTCGCTGCAGCACGCCTACGATCTCGTCGTCGAGCGCGCGCAACGGCTCGTGCACCGCCAGTACACGATGCTGCACGAAACCGTGCTCCCCGCGCTCGAACAGGAAGGCATCTACTTCCACGCGAGCGACTCGTGGAACGACGAGCAGCTCGAATGGGCGCGCCGCTACTTCCTCGACGAACTGCTGCCGGTGCTGACGCCGATCGGCCTCGATCCCGCGCATCCGTTCCCGCGCGTGCTGAACAAGAGCCTGAACTTCGTCGTCGAGCTCGAAGGCCGCGACGCGTTCGGCCGCCAGGCGGTGATGGGCATCGTGCAGGCGCCGCGCGCGCTGCCGCGCGTCGTGCGCATGCCGCAGGCGCTGTCGGGCTTCGAGCACGGCTTCGTGCTGCTCAGCTCGTTCATGCAGCGCTTCGTCGGCGAACTGTTCCCGCAACTGGTCGTGAAGAGCTGCAACCAGTTCCGCATCACGCGCAACAGCGAGCTGTTCGTCGACGAGGACGAAATCACCAACCTGCGCGTCGCGCTGCAGGGCGAACTGCCCGCGCGCCACCTCGGCAATGCGGTACGGCTCGAAGTGTCGGCCGATACGCCCGCGCATATCGTGCGACGCCTGCTCGAGGAAAGCCTGCTCGGCGAGAAGGACTGCTACCGCGTGTCCGGCTCCGTGAACCTCGTGCGGCTGATGCAGATCCCCGATCTCGTCGATCGACCCGACCTGAAGTTCGCGCCGTTCACCGCATCGATCCCGCCCGCGATCGCGAACGCGCCGACGATGTTCGACGCGATCGACGACGGCGACATCCTGCTGCATCACCCGTACGAGAGCTTCCAGCCGGTGCTCGAACTGCTGCAGCAGGCCGCGAAGGACCCGAGCGTCGTCGCGATCAAGCAGACGATCTATCGCACCGGCACCGATTCGCCGCTGATGGACGCGCTGATGGAAGCCGCGCGCAACGGCAAGGAAGTGACCGTCGTCGTCGAGCTGCTCGCGCGCTTCGACGAGGAAACCAACATCAACTGGGCGTCGCAGCTCGAAGCCGTCGGCGCGCACGTCGTGTACGGCGTGGTCGGCCACAAGTGCCACGCGAAGATGATGCTGATCGTGCGGCGCGTCGTGCAGAACGGCAAGGCGTCGCTGCGCCGCTACGTGCACCTCGGCACCGGCAACTATCATCCGCGCACCGCCCGCCTCTACACCGACTTCGGGCTGATGACGGCCGACCAGAAGATCTGCGAAGACGTCCATCACGTGTTCCAGCAGCTGACCGGGATCGGCGGCGAGCTCACGCTGCACGAGCTGTGGCAGTCGCCGTTCACGCTGCATCCGCGCATCATCGAATCGATCCGCGCGGAGATCGACAATGCACGCGCCGGCAAGCGCGCGCGCGTGGTCGCGAAGATGAACGCGCTGCTGGAGCCGTCGGTGATCGCCGCGCTGTACGAAGCATCGCAGGCCGGCGTGAAGGTCGACCTGATCGTGCGCGGCGTGTGCGCGCTGAAGCCGGGCGTGCCGGGGCTGTCGGACAACATCACGGTGCGCTCGATCGTCGGGCGCTTCCTCGAACACCACCGCATCTACTATTTCCACGCGGGCGGCGCCGAGGACGTGTATCTGTCGAGCGCCGACTGGATGGACCGCAACCTGTTCCGCCGCGTCGAAGTCGCGTTCCCGATCCGCGAGCGCAAGCTGAAGCGCCGCGTGATCGCCGAAGGGCTGTCGGTCTGTCTCGGCGACAACCAGTCGGCCTGGCAGATGCTCAGCGACGGCCACTACCGCCGGCGGCGCGCAGGCAAGACGATCCGCAACGCACAGCTCGGGCTGCTCGCGAAGTTCTGTTCGTAGGCACCCGGCGCACGGTTTCGCGTGCCGCGCACCCAACGAAAAAGCACAGCCCGAGGGCTGTGCTTTTTTCATTCCGCCGGGGTGCCGACGTGAGGCGCCGCTTCGCGTGACGCGCTCACGCCTCGAACGCGGCCGGCCGGATCGCGATGATCCGCGAGCCCGGGAAGCGCGCGGTAAACGTGCTGCCGCGCCCTTCCTCGCTCTGCACGTACAAGTGCGAGTCGTGCCGCTGCAGCACGTGCTTGACGATCGCGAGGCCGAGCCCCGTGCCGCCCGTATCGCGCGAGCGGCTGCGGTCCACGCGGTAGAAGCGTTCGGTCAGCCGCGGCAGGTCGGCGGCCGGAATGCCGAAGCCGCTGTCGGTGACGGAGAACACGCCCTGCGCGCCCTCGCGCCGCCACGACACGAAAATCTTGCCGCCGTCCGGCGTATAGCGGATCGCGTTGGTCACGAGGTTCGCGAACGCACTGAACACTTCGGTCTGCGCGCCCGTGACGCCGAGCGTCTCGTCGATCGCGAACGCGATCTCGTGATGCCCGTTCGACAGCGTCTGCGCATCTTCCTTCAGATGGTCGAACACGGCACGCATGTCGATCGCGTGATCCATCGGCGGCTTGCTTTCGCCCTCGAGCTTCGCGAGCACCAGCAGGTCGGTGACGATGTGCCGCATCCGCGACGCCTGCTGCTCCATCATCTCGAGATAGCGCGCGCGATCTTCCTCGTTCAGCGGCAGTTCGCGCATCGTCTCGAGGAAGCCCGACAGCACGGTGAGCGGCGTCTTCAGTTCGTGCGACACGTTCGCGACGAAGTCGCGCCGCATCGCGTCGGTCCGCTCGAGCTCCGTGATGTCCTGCGTGAGCAGCAGCTTGCGGTTCTCGCCGTACGGGAACACCTGCACTTCCAGCACGTTCTGCCGCGAGTCGCCCATCCCGCGCATCACGAGCGTCTCGTCGTAATGCTGCGCGTTCAGGTAACGGACGAACTCCGGATGACGCACCAGGTTCGTGATGTGCTGGCGCAGGTCGCGCTTCGCATCGAGGCCGAAGTGCACCTCGGCGATCGCGTTGCACCACTCGATCTGGTCATGGTCGTCGAGCATCGCGACGCCGTTCGGCGACGCCTGGATCGCCTGGATGAAGCGCGAATGCTGCTGCTCGACCTGGCGCACCTGCGCATGCCACTGCTTCGCGAGCTTGTGCAGCCGGTAGTAGATTTCACCCCAGATGCCCGGTGCGCTCGGCACCTCGCCGTAGACGGGCGCATCGAGCAGACGCCACAGGCGTTGCGTATGGAAGGTGCTGAAGAAGCCCTGCGCGACCAGCATCACGACCGCGAACCCGAGGGCCGCGGTCGGGCCGGCGAATACGCCGACCAATACGCTGATCAGCACGAGCAGCACGAGCGACACCAGAAAGCGCGCCCAGATGATGTTCATGATTCAGCGTCCGAAAGAATGAACGGCATGCCGCGGCACACGGCATGCCCGGATACGTTACGCGTGCTTGGCGAGCCGGTAGCCGCTGCCGCGCACGGTCTCGATCATCGCATCGCAGCCGGCCGGTTTCAAGGCCGCGCGCAATCGTTTGATATGGACGTCGACGGTGCGTTCCTCGACGAACACATGATCGCCCCAGACCTGGTCGAGCAGTTGCGTGCGGCTGTGCACGCGCTCCGGATGCGTCATGAAGAAATGCAGCAGGCGGAATTCGGTCGGGCCGAGATCGAGCTTGATCTCGCTGCCGTCGCCGTGCGCGGCGACCCGATGCGTGGCCGGATCGAGGCGCAGCCCGTTGATCGATACGACGTCCTCGGTCAGCTGCGGCGCGCGGCGGCGCAGCACGGCCTTGATGCGCGCCATCAGTTCCTTCGGCGAGAACGGCTTCGTCACGTAGTCGTCCGCGCCGATCTCGAGGCCGAGCACCTTGTCCTGCTCGTCGCCGCGCGCGGTCAGCATGATGATCGGGATGTGCTTGGTCCGTTCGTTGTTGCGCAGGTCGCGCGCGAACGCGATGCCGGACTTGCCCGGCAGCATCCAGTCGAGCAGCACGAGATCGGGCAGCACGTCGCTGATCAGGTTCTGCGCCTGCTCCGCGTTGTACGCGCGGATCGGGCAGTGACCGGCATGCTGGAGATTCACCGAGATCAGTTCGGAAATCGCTGGCTCATCTTCGACGACGAGAATGTTGCTGGGCATCGGCACCTCTGTTCTTCCTATACGGAGTCGATTAACTGTTGGCTTCGCGATCGAGCGTGTCGCGCGGCTGGTGCCGCACGTCGGTGCCCTTCACGATGTAGATGATGAATTCGGCGATGTTCTTCGCGTGGTCGCCGATCCGTTCGATCGCCTTCGCGATGAACAGATACTCGAGGCCGACCGAGATCGTGCGCGGATCTTCCTGCATGTACGACACGAGCTTGCGCACGAACGCGCGGAATTCGAGGTCGATTTCCTTGTCGTCCTTGACGATCTGCGCGGCCGCCACCGTGTCGAGGCGCGCGAACGCGTCGAGCGCGCGGCGCAGGATCGTCACGGCCATCTCGCCCGACACCTTGATCTCGGCAATGTTCACCGCACGCGCGGCCGGTTCTTCGATCAGGCGGCGCACGCGCTTCGCGATCTTCTCGGCCTCGTCGCCGGCGCGCTCGAGGTTCGTAATCGTTTTCGAAATCGACATCAGAAGACGCAGGTCGCGCGCGGCCGGCTGCCTCCGCGCGATGATGTTGCCGCACTCCTGGTCGATGTCGACTTCCATCGCGTTCAGCGTTTCCTCGGCCGCGATCACCTTCTCGGCCGCATCGCGGTCGAATTCGTTCAGCGCATGCATCGCACCGACGATCTGCGACTCGACGAGCCCGCCCATTTCCAGCACTTTCGACGACACGGCATTCAGGTCCGCGTCGAACTGGCTCGACAGATGTTTATCCGACATGGTTGTGATTCTCCGTCATCAGCCGAAACGGCCGGTGATGTAGTCTTCCGTTTCCTTGCGCACCGGCTTGATGAAGATCTTTTCGGTTTCGCCGAATTCGATCAGCTCGCCCAGGTACATGTAGGCCGTGAAGTCCGAGCAGCGCGCGGCCTGCTGCATGTTGTGCGTGACGATCACGACCGTGTAGTCGCTCTTCAGCTCCGCGATCAGTTCCTCGATGCGGCCCGTCGAGATCGGGTCGAGCGCCGAGCACGGCTCGTCGAGCAGCAGCACTTCCGGACGGATCGCGATGCCGCGCGCGATGCACAGACGCTGCTGCTGGCCGCCCGACAGACCGTAGCCGCTCTGGTTCAGCTTGTCCTTCACTTCGTTCCACAGCGCGGCCTTCGTCAGCGCCCACTCGACGCGGTCGTCCATCTCCGAGCGCGTGAGCTTTTCGAACATCTTCACGCCGAACGCGATGTTGTCGTAGATCGACATCGGGAACGGGGTCGGCTTCTGGAACACCATGCCGATCCGCGCACGCAGCAGCGAGATGTCGCGCTTGGTGGTCAGCAGGTTCTCGCCGTCCATCAGGATTTCGCCTTCGGCGCGCTGCTCCGGATAGAGCGCGAACATCTTGTTGAACGTGCGCAAGAGCGTCGACTTGCCGCAGCCCGACGGGCCGATGAACGCCGTCACCTTCCCTTCGGGAATGCGCAGGTTGATGTTCTTCAGCGCGTGGAACTTGTTGTAGAAGAAGTTGAGGTTGTTGACCTCGATCTTCGCGTTCAGCGGCGCCAGTGGACGGCCATGCGCCGCATCGTGCGTGCCGGCGGGCGCAGCGGTGCGCTCGACGGGATTCAGGTGGCTTTCTGCCATATTCATCGGATTGCTCCGCCGTTACTTTTTCGAGAAGATCGAGCGCGCCAGGATGTTGAGTCCGAGCACCCCGAGCGTGATCAGGAACACGCCCGCCCATGCGAGCGACTGCCATTCGGCGAACGGGCTCATCGCGAACTTGTAGATCGTGACGGGCAGGTTGGCCATCGGCTGGCTCATGTCGACCGAGAAGAACTGGTTCGACAGGGCCGTGAACAGCAGCGGCGCCGTTTCGCCGGCGATCCGCGCGACCGCGAGCAGCACGCCCGTCACGATCCCGCCGACCGACGCGCGCAGCGTGATCTTCAGCACCATGCGCCACTTCGGCGTGCCGAGCGCGACGGCTGCCTCACGCAGCGCGTTCGGCACGAGCTTCAGCATGTTCTCGGTCGTGCGGATCACGATCGGAATCTGCAGCAGCGCGAGCGCGATCACGCCGGCCCAGCCCGAGAAGCGCCCCGACTTCGCGACGACGATCGCGTACACGAACAGGCCGATCACGATCGACGGCGCCGACAGCAGGATGTCGTTGATGAAGCGGATCGTGCTCGCCAGCAGGTTCTTCTGGCCGTATTCGGCGAGATAGACGCCCGCGAGAATGCCGATCGGCGTGCCGACCAGCGTGCCGAAACCGCACAGCAGCAGGCTGCCGACGATCGCGTTCGCCAGGCCGCCGCCTTCGGTGTTCGGTGCCGGCGTCGATTCGGTGAACAGCTGCAGCGACAGGCCGCCGACACCGAGATGCACCGTCGTGTAGAGAATCCACACGAGCCACAGCAGGCCGAATGCCATCGCGGCGAGCGACGCGGTCAGCGCGATCGCGTTGGTCACCTTGCGCTTGCGCTGCAGGCGGTTGCGCATCGCGTCGAGCGCGGCGCCGTTCGGCCCCGGGAAATTCATGATGGGCTCGCTCATTTCTTGCCCTCTCCCTTCTCGAGACGAAGCAGCAGCAGTTTGGAGATGGACAGCACGATGAACGTGATCACGAACAGGATCAGGCCCAGTTCCATCAGGGCGGACGTATGCAGGCCCGGTTGCGCTTCCGCGAATTCGTTCGCGAGCGCCGACGTGATGCTGTTGCCCGGTGCGAACAGCGACACGCTGTCGAGCAGGTTCGTGTTGCCGATCACGAAGGTCACGGCCATCGTTTCGCCGAGCGCGCGGCCGAGGCCGAGCATCACGCCGCCGATCACGCCGGTCTTCGTATAGGGCAGCACGACCTTCCACATCACTTCCCACGTCGTGCAGCCGATCCCGTACGCCGATTCCTTCAGCAGCACGGGCGTGACTTCGAACACGTCGCGCATCACCGATGCGATGTACGGGATGATCATGATCGCGAGGATCACGCCGGCCGCGAGAATGCCGATGCCGATCGGCGCGCCGGCCGTCAGCGGACCGAGCACCCACACGTCCTTGAAGAGATGGCCGATCGGCTTCTGGAAGTATTCGGCGAAGATCGGCGCGAACACGAGCAGGCCCCACATGCCGTACACGATCGACGGAATCGCGGCGAGCAGCTCGATCGCGATGCCGAGCGGGCGGCGCAGCCACACGGGCGACAGTTCGGTGAGAAACAGCGCGATGCCGAAGCTGACCGGCACCGCGATGACGAGTGCAATCAACGACGTCACGATCGTGCCGTAGATCGGCACGACTGCGCCGTAGACATCCGAGTTCGGATCCCACTCGGATTGCCACAGGAAGCCGAGGCCGAACTTCTGGATGGTCGGCAGCGACGCAATGATGAGGGAAACGATGATCCCGCCCAGCAGCAGCAGGGTCACGATCGCGGCGAGCCGTGCGAGGCCGCCGAACAGAACGTCTCCGAGACGGCTCGGCGCGCGTTGCTGCGCGGCATCGGACCGGGAGGACGTGTACGAAATATCAGACATGGGCGCCTGTTCTGGATCGCCGGGCGCCGTAACGCCCGGCCTTACCGCACACACTGCCCGGCCGGCACGACCGGGCAGCGAACCGCTGGATGGCTTACTCTGCGGCGACCGGCTTGCCCGATGCGTCCGTCACCTTCGTCTTCCACTGCTTGCGGATTTCCGTCTCGACCGATGCCGGCAGCGAGATGTAGTCGAGGTTGTCGGCGGCCTTCTCGCCGTTCTTGAACGCCCAGCTGAAGAACTTCAGCGTTTCGGCGCCCTGCTCCGGCTTGTCCTGCTTCGCGTGCAGCAGCACGAACGTCGCGCCGACGACCGGCCATGCTTCCTTGCCCGGCTGGTTCGTCAGGATCTGGTAGAACGACTTCGACCAGTTCGCGCCTGCAGCAGCAGCCTTGAACGTTTCGGTCTTCGGCTCGACCACCGTGCCCGTCGAGTTCTTCAGGGCCGTGTAGATCATGTTGTTCTTCTTCGCGTACGCCCACTCGACGTAGCCGATCGCGCCCGGCAGGCGCTGCACGAACGCCGCGACGCCGTCGTTGCCCTTGCCGCCCGTACCCGTCGGCCAGTTGACCGTCGTGCCTTCGCCGATCTTCGACTTCCATTCGTCGTTGACCTTCGACAGGTAGTTCGTCCAGATGAAGCTCGTGCCCGAGCCGTCAGCGCGGCGAACGACCGCGATGTCCGTATCCGGCAGCTTGACCTTCGGGTTCAGCGCGGCGATCGCCGGGTCGTTCCACTTCTTGATCTTGCCGAGATAGATGTCGCCGAGCACCGGGCCCGACAGCGTCAGTTCGCCAGCCTTCACGCCCGGCACGTTGATCACCGGCACCACGCCGCCGACCACCGTCGGGAACTGGAACAGGCCTTCCTTCGCGAGCTCTTCATCCTTCAGCGGCGCGTCCGAACCGGCAAAATCGACCGTCTTCGCGACGATCTGCTTCAGGCCGCCCGACGAGCCGATACCCTGGTAGTTCACCTTCGCGCCGCCGGACTGCTGGTAGTCCGCAGCCCATTTCGTATAGATCGGCATCGCGAACGTGCTGCCTGCGCCCGTGATGTCGGCAGCTTGCGCGGCGACTGCGAAAAGCGCGCCAGCCAGGCCGGCAATCGCGGTTTGCATCAATTTCATGAGACCTCCAGTGTGTGAGCGGATGACTACGGCACCGCGAAGGTTAGGGGCTCCTCATGACGATAATGTGACAATCGATGAAACTGGCGTGACAGTAACATGACTGGTTGAAAGGGTGTAGCGGGCCCGGTTCGGGCAGCCGCACAAGCGCGGCGTGGCGGGGTTGGCGGCAAGAATTGCCGGCCGGGAAGAGGCAGATCGGCACCGCCGATGCGGCATGCGAGCGAATCGTATCGCAGCGCACGCGGGCCGGAAAGCCCCGTTGCCGCGGCTGTCGCGATTCAGGTCGGATGGTTTCTTTGATCAGACGAAATCCGCGTCGAAAGCGCCTTCTATCTAATAGCGCAAACCTTTGCGTCTGACGAATTGCGGCGCCCGCAGACGCCGCATGTCGAATCACCGGGGCGGCGGCGCGCAGACGGCCGGACCGTCGCGCGCCGTCGCCGAGCCGGTTCAGGCCGTCGCCGCGCGCACCGCGTCGGCGATTGCTTCCGCGTGACGCGTCGCGTCGGCCGCATGCCGGGCCTCGACCATCACGCGCAGCACGGGCTCGGTCCCCGACGCGCGGATCAGCACGCGGCCGTGACCGGCCAGCGCGCCTTCGGCCGCGTCGATCGCCGCGCGAATCGATGCGTTGCCCTTCCAGTCGGCACCCGGTTTCATCCGCACGTTGATCAGCTTCTGCGGGAACAGCGTGACGCCGTCGAGCATCTGCGCGAGCGTGCGGCCGCTGCGCTTGAGCGCGGCCAGCACGAGCAGCGCCGACACGATGCCGTCGCCGGTCGAATGGCGGTCGAGCGACAGAATGTGGCCCGAGCCTTCCGCGCCGAGCTGCCAGCCGCGCTCGCGCAACTGTTCGAGCACGTAGCGGTCGCCGACCGCCGCGCGCACGAACTCGACGCCCTCACGCTGCAGCGCAACTTCGACTGCGAGGTTCGTCATCAGTGTGCCGACCGCGCCGTCGACCTTGCCAACGGTCGCGATGCGGTCCTTCACGAGCACGTAGAGCAGCTCGTCGCCGTTGTACAGCCGGCCGGTCGAATCGACGACCTGCAGGCGGTCCGCATCGCCGTCGAGCGCGATGCCGAGGTCCGCATGGTTCGCCCGCACCGCGCGCATCAGCGCGTCGGGCGCCGTCGCGCCGACCCCGTCGTTGATGTTGAAGCCGTTCGGCGCGACGCCGACCGGGATCACGTCCGCGCCGAGCTCGTGGAACACGTGCGGTGCGATCTGGTACGCGGCGCCGTGCGCGCAGTCGATCACGAGCTTCAGCCCGCGCAGATCGTAGGCGGCCGGAAACGTGCTCTTGCAGAACTCGATGTAGCGGCCGGCCGCATCGTCGAGGCGGCGCGCCTTGCCGAGCCGGTCCGACGATGCGCATTCGAGCGGCTTGTCGAGCCATGCCTCGATCTCGGCTTCCGTTTCGTCGGGCAGCTTGTTGCCGTCGGCGGAGAAGAACTTGATCCCGTTGTCCTGGTACGGGTTGTGCGATGCGCTGATCACGACGCCGGCTGACAGGCGCAGCGCGCGCGTGAGATACGCGACGCCCGGCGTCGGCATCGGGCCGGCCAGCATCACGTCGACGCCTGCCGCCGAGAAGCCGGCCTCGAGCGCGGCCTCGAGCATGTAGCCCGACACGCGCGTGTCCTTGCCGATCAGTACCGTCGGCCGCGCACCGGCCGCGACGTCGGCCGCACCGGCCAGTACCTTGCCGGCTGCATAGCCGAGACGCAACACGAAATCAGGCGTGATGGGCGCCTCGCCCACCGTGCCGCGAATGCCGTCCGTGCCGAAATATCGACGTCCCATGGCGAACCTTCCTCCTTCGTCTTTCTGATTTCTGACTTATCGTTGCCGCGCGGCTTCGCGCACGGCGTTCCAGACCTTCAACGCATCGACCGTCGCCGCGACGTCGTGCACGCGCACGATCGCAGCTCCACGCTCGAGCGCGCACAACGCGGCCGCCACGCTCGCCGCGACGCGTTCCATCGGCGGCTTGCCGCCGATCACCGCGCCGAGCATCGACTTGCGCGACATGCCCGCGAGAATCGGATACGCGCGCCCGTCGGGCCGCGCCGGCGCCGTGTCCGGCAGCGCGGCCAGCAGCGCGTAGTTGTCGTCGACCACCGCCTTGCCGAACCCGAAGCCCGGATCGACGCAGATCCGTTCCGGCGCGACGCCCGCGTCGCGCAGCGCCTGCGCGCGCGCGGCGAGAAAATCGCGCACGTCGCTCACGACGTCGCCGTAATCGGGCTCGCCGACCTGCATCGTCTGCGGCTCGCCGAGCATGTGCATCGCGCACAGCCCGCTGTTACCCTCGCGCACCGCATCGATCGCGCCCGGCTGACGGAAACCCCAGATGTCGTTGATCAGGTCCGCGCCGGCAGCGAGCGCCGCGCGCATCACGGCCGGCTTGTAGGTGTCGATCGACAGCGGCACGTTCAGCGGCCGCAACGCTTCGACCAGCGGGATCACGCGCGCGAGTTCCTCGTCGAGCGGCACGGGCGGCGCGCCGGGACGGGTCGACTCGCCACCGATGTCGATCAGGTCGACGCCTTCGGCGATCATCCGCTCGGCCTGGCGCAGCGCATCGTCGCGCGCGAGGAAGCGGCCGCCGTCGGAGAACGAATCGGGGGTGGCGTTCAGAATGCCCATCACGAGCGGGCGCTCGAACGTCAGGGAGAAACGGCCGCACTGCAGCGGCGCGGGAATGGATGCTGAAACAGCGGAATCGGGCACGGGCGGGAGGCGTTGATGAATGCAAAACGGGCCGGTGTGAAGCCACACCAGCCCGTGAACGGTGCTACGGCGAAGGTCAGGCCGGCGAAGCAGGCGCCGGCGCGTTGCCGGGCTTCACTTCGGCGGTGGTGCCGCCGCCCGACGAATCGCCGCCGACAGCCGGCGAACTCTTCGGCGAGCGCGGCGGACGCCCTTCCATGATGTCGTTGATCTGATCGGCGTCGATCGTTTCCCACTCCATCAGCGCGGCCGTCATTGCCTCCACCTTGTCGCGGTTCTCTTCGAGCAGGCGGCGTGCAAGGCCGTACTGTTCGTCGAGCACGCGGCGGATTTCGCCGTCGACCTTCTGCTGCGTCGCTTCCGAGATCGTGCGCGTGAAGCCTCGGCCGAACGGGCCGTTGTCGCTCTCGTCGTCGACGTAGACCATCGGCCCGAGCGCGTCGGTCATGCCGAAACGGGCCACCATCGCGCGTGCCGTCTGCGTCGCCTTGTTGAAGTCGTCCGACGCGCCGGTGCTGATCAGGTTCAGGAACAGCTCCTCGGCCACGCGGCCGCCGAACAGGATCGCCAGGCGGTCGAGCAGGTAATCCTTCGAATACGTCTCGTTGTCATGCTCCGGCAGCTGCCACGTGACGCCCAGCGCGCGACCGCGCGGGATGATCGTGACCTTGTGCACCGGGTCGGCCTTCGGCAGCAGCTTCGCGATCACCGCGTGGCCCGACTCGTGGTAAGCCGTAGCGCGCTTCGCTTCCTCGCGAATCACCGCCGACTTGCGCTCCGGACCCATGAAGATCTTGTCCTTCGCGTCCTCGAAATCCTGCATCTCGACGATGCGCTTGCCGCGGCGGGCGGCGAACAGCGCCGCTTCGTTCACGAGGTTCGCGAGATCGGCGCCCGAGAAGCCCGGCGTGCCGCGCGCGATCACCGCTGCGTCGACGTCGTTCGCGATCGGCACCTTGCGCAGGTGCACGCGCATGATCTGCTCGCGGCCGCGGATGTCCGGCAGGCCGACATAGACCTGGCGGTCGAAACGGCCCGGACGCAGCAGCGCCTTGTCGAGCACGTCGGAACGGTTGGTCGCGGCGATCACGATCACGCCCGAGTTCGCTTCGAAGCCGTCCATCTCGACCAGCATCTGGTTCAGCGTCTGCTCGCGCTCGTCGTTGCCGCCGCCCATGCCGGCGCCGCGATGACGGCCGACCGCGTCGATTTCGTCGATGAACACGATGCACGGTGCGTGCTTCTTCGCCTGCTCGAACATGTCGCGCACACGGGCCGCGCCGACGCCGACGAACATTTCGACGAAGTCGGAACCCGAGATGCTGAAGAACGGCACCTTCGCTTCACCGGCGATCGCGCGGGCGAGCAGCGTCTTGCCGGTACCCGGAGGGCCGACGAGCAGCACGCCGCGCGGAATGCGACCGCCCAGCTTCTGGAATTTCTGCGGGTCGCGCAGGAAGTCGACGAGCTCGGACACTTCTTCCTTCGCTTCGTCGCAGCCCGCGACGTCGGAGAAGTTCACCGCGTTGTTGTTCTCGTCGATCAGCCGCGCACGCGATTTCCCGAACGAGAATGCGCCGCCTTTGCCGCCTCCCTGCATCTGCCTCATCATGTAGAACCAGAACACGATGATCAGGATCGTCGGCCCGAGGTAGTACAGCGCGGACATCAGCGCGTTCGGCTCGTCGTCGGCCTTGCCGCTGACCTGCACGCCGTACTTCATCAGATCGCCGACCATCCAGATGTCGCCGGGCGACACGATCTGGTATTTCTGGCCATCAGCCGGAGTGACGGTGAGGTTGCGCCCCTGAACGATGACGTTCTTGACCTTGCCGTTCTTGGCGTCGTCCATGAACTGCGAATAGGACACACCTTCCTGGACGCGGGGCTTGTCGAACTGCTTGAACACCGTAAACAGCACCAGTGCGATCACCAGCCACACTGCTGCCTTCGAAAACATATTGTTGTTCAAAGCACCACTCCTTCACTCGTAGACGAGCGCCTACATTTTCCTTGCGGCGCTCCTCGGTCATTCTAATCCAGTCCGACCACCCCTGCCATAAGGATTGACAACCGCCGCGATAGCGCTTCGCTTGTCTGGCAAGGGCCGGAGCCCGTTTGCGGCACCCCGCTCCGCGTCACCGCGGATGCTTCAGATGCCGACCCAAAATGAACGTTTCGGACGATTTGTCGCGGGACGCCTTCGGCTTGCGCGGCGCGACAGTCTTAAACTGCTGTTTGAACTTTTCGACGATCTGGCTGTAGCCGCTGCCGTGAAAGCACTTCACGAGCAGCGCACCGTCCGGCTTCAGATGATTCTGCGCGAATTCGAGCGCCAGATCGCACAGATGCTCGATGCGCGCCGCGTCCGCCGAGGCCACGCCGGAGAGGTTGGGGGCCATGTCGGAAATAACAAGGTCCACCGCGCGACCTTCGAGCACTTCTTCGAGCCGGTGAAGGACCTCGTCCTCGCGGAAATCGCCCTGCAGGAAGTGGACGTCCGCGATCGGCTCCATCGGCAGGATGTCGAGCGCCACGATCGTGCCGTCGATGCCGCCTTCGCGCTCCGCGTCGCGCTTCTTGCCCTGCGCGAGCTTGTTGCGGGCATACTGGCTCCAGCTGCCCGGCGTCGCGCCGAGGTCGACGATCACCTGGCCCGGACGGATCAGCTTGTCCTGCTCGTCGATTTCCTTCAGCTTGTACGCGGCGCGCGCGCGATAGCCCTCCCGCTGCGCCATTTTGACGTACGGGTCGTTGATGTGGTCGTGCAGCCAGTGCTGGTTAAAGCGGTTTTTTGCCATTCGAGAGAGAGATTGCTGCTATTTGCTTCGTGAAGCCGTGCTTTTGGCGGATAATACGCGTCTTCTTCGCGCGGCTGCGGCCCCTTCCGGGCCCAAGCCGCGATTTTACGTGGTTTCGGCGCGCGGCTGATGCGGTAACTTCCCGCGATTCGCTTCTGACGCAGCGCGCCCCTATTTAGATTTCGACATTTCCATGCCCGCCCTTTCGCTTTCCCCCGCCGAGCGCTCCGCGCTGCGCTCCCAGGCCCATGCGCTCAAGCCCGTCGTGCTGATCGGCGCCGAAGGGCTCACCGACGCCGTGCTGAAGGAAATCAAGGTGCACCTCGCCGCGCACCAGTTGATCAAGATCCGTGTGTTCGGTGACGAGCGCGACGAGCGCGTCGCCATTTACGACGAGATCTGCGACCGCCTGAACGCGGCGCCGATCCAGCACATCGGCAAGCTGCTGGTGATCTGGAAGCCCGAGGCTGCCGTGGCGGCCCCGGCCCGCGGCCGTCGTGCCGGCGCGCTGCCGAGCGCGGCCGAAGCCGTCGACGACAAGAAAGGCCGTGCACCGCGCACCGTCAAGGTCGTCAAGGTGTCGCCGAACGCGAGCCCGGTGCGCCGTCCGCGGCCGGTGAAGGTCACGGTGCGCGGCAACGAGCGCGTGACGGCAGGCGGCACGGTGAAGCGCGCGAAAAAGCGTCAGGCCAGCACGAAGCGGCCGCACCAGGGCAAGTAATCCCGCCGCGCGGCACGGGGCACCCCGTGCCGCGTTGCCCGCGCGGCGCTCAGGCCATTCAGGCGTCTTGCGCCGGCAGACGCCAGATCAGCATCAGCCCCAGCACGCTCTCGACGAGATAGAACAGGCTCGAGACGCCGTGCAGCATCCCGAAGCGGCTCGCATACGGCGAGTTCGCGATATCGGTGCCCGCCTCCATCGCGGCCACCCGCAGCGCGTTCATGAACGGCTGCAACGCAAAATACCCGACCAGCACGCACGCGACCATCGCCGCGACGATCCAGCGCACGCGACGATAATCGCCGCTGCCGCGTCGCACCTGCTGGTTCGACAGCGCGAGCAGCAGCACGCCGCATACGACACCGAGGATCGCCTCGATGCGGAACAGCTGGGCGGCGACCGAGCCGGCCGTCATCCGCTCCAGCGTCCTGAACAGCACGGGCGCGACCGCATACCCGATCGTCAGCAGGCTGCCGACCCACACGGCCGACAGCAGGCGGAACACGCGATGCGGCATCACGTCTCCCCGCTTCAGATATAGCTGACCGAGATGATTTCGTACTCGCGCACGCCGCTCGGCGCCTGCACGGCCGCGACGTCGCCTTCGGACTTGCCGATCAGCGCGCGGGCGATCGGCGAGCTGACCGAGATCAGGCCGTGATCGATATCGGCTTCGTCGTCGCCGACGATCTGGTACTTGACGGTGTCGCCGGACTCGAGATCCTCGAGTTCGACCGTCGATGCGAAGACCACGCGGCCTTCGGCGTCGAGCACGGTGGGATCGATGACCTGCGCGGCCGACAGCTTCGATTCGATTTCCGCGATGCGACCCTCGATGAAGCCCTGTTTTTCTTTCGCAGCGTCGTATTCGGCGTTTTCGGACAGATCGCCCTGTGCGCGGGCCTCCGCGATCGCGTTGATCACGGCCGGCCGCTCGACGGACTTGAGACGCTGCAATTCATCGCGCAGTTGCTCTGCGCCACGCTTTGTCAACGGAATGGTGCTCATAAACGGCTCAATCGCTAAAAACGGCTATAAAAAAAATCACCGCGATTAAACGTATTTCCGGTGAACCGGAAACACCGCTTAATCGCGGCACGTGTTGCTTCGACAGGTAACTGACTGCTTAGTTTAGGCGAGCGTGAAGACCTTGTAAATCATAGACTTCCAGATCCTTCAGGTAGCGCAGGCCTTCGACGGCCGCGCGCGCGCCGGACATCGTCGTGTAGTACGTGACCTTGTGCGCCTGCGCGCTCATGCGGATCGAACGCGAATCGGCGATCGCCTGGCGCGTCTCGTCGACCGTCGTGAACACGAGTGCGATCTCGCCGTTCTTGATCATGTCGACGATGTGCGGACGGCCGTCCTTCACCTTGTTCACGACCTTCACCGGCACGCCGGCCGCTTCGATCGCGGCAGCCGTGCCCTTGGTCGCGACGATCGGGTAGCCGAGGTCGTGCAGCATGCGCGCGACTTCGACCGCCTTCGGTTTATCCGCATCCATCACGGTGAGCAGCACCGTGCCCGACTCCGGCAAGCGCGAACCGGCCGCAAGCTGCGACTTGAACAGCGCTTCGCCGAAGGTCTGGCCGACGCCCATCACTTCGCCGGTCGAACGCATTTCAGGCCCGAGGACCGGATCGACGGTCGGGAACTTGACGAACGGGAACACCGCTTCCTTCACGCTGAAGTACGGCGGCTCGACTTCCTTCGTCACGCCCTGCTGCGCGAGCTTCTGGCCGACCATCGCGCGCGCCGCGATCTTCGCGAGCGGCAGGCTGGTCGCCTTCGACACGTACGGCACCGTGCGCGACGCGCGCGGGTTCACTTCGAGCACGTAGATGATGTCCTGCTTCGAACCGTCCGCCTGCGGCACCTGCTGGATCGCGAACTGCACGTTCATCAGGCCGACCACGTTCAGCGCCTTCGCCATCGCGCCCGTCTGGCGCTTCAGCTCGGCCACGGTTTCCTTCGACAGCGAGTACGGCGGCAGCGAGCATGCCGAGTCGCCCGAGTGGACGCCCGCCTGCTCGATGTGCTCCATCACGCCGCCGATGAACACCGACTCGCCGTCGCAGATGCAGTCGACGTCGCATTCGATCGCGTCGTTCAGGAAGCGGTCGAGCAGCACCGGCGAATCGTTCGACACCTTCACGGCCTCGCGCATGTAGCGCTCGAGGTCGCGCGGCTCGTGGACGATTTCCATCGCGCGGCCGCCCAGCACGTACGACGGACGCACGACGAGCGGGTAGCCGATTTCGGCCGCCAGCGCGAGCGCTTCGTCTTCGGCGCGCGCGGTGCGGTTCGGCGGCTGGCGCAGGCCGAGGTCCTGCAGCAGCTTCTGGAAGCGTTCGCGGTCTTCGGCCGCGTCGATCATGTCCGGCGACGTGCCGACGATCGGCACGCCGTGCGCCTCGAGGTCGAGCGCGAGCTTCAGCGGCGTCTGGCCGCCATACTGGACGATCACGCCGACCGGCTTTTCCTTGTCGACGATCTCGAGCACGTCTTCCAGCGTCAGCGGCTCGAAGTACAGGCGGTCGGACGTGTCGTAGTCGGTCGACACCGTTTCCGGGTTGCAGTTGACCATGATCGTTTCGTAACCGTCCTCGCGCATCGCGAGGGCCGCATGCACGCAGCAGTAGTCGAACTCGATGCCCTGGCCGATCCGGTTCGGGCCGCCGCCCAGCACCATGATCTTCTTGTTGGTGGTCGGCTGCGCCTCGCACTCTTCCTCGTAGGTCGAGTACATGTACGCCGTCTTGGTCGCGAACTCGGCCGCGCAGGTGTCGACGCGCTTGTAGACCGGGCGAACGTTCAGTTCGATGCGGCGGCGACGGACGTCTTCCGGCGTCGCGCCGAGCAGCTTCGCGAGGCGGCGGTCGGAGAAGCCGCTCTGCTTCAGGAAGCGCAACTCGTCGAACGTCAGCGACGCGAGCGTGCGGCCCGCGAGCGCCTTTTCCTTCAGGATGATCTGCTCGATCTGCTCGAGGAACCACGGGTCGATCGCGGTTTCCGCGAAGATTTCCTCGGCCGTCATGCCGATGCGGAACGCATCGCCGACGTACCAGATGCGGTCCGGGCCCGGCTCGTGGATCTCGATCGCGATCTCGTCGCGGTCGGTCGACTTCTCGTCGAGACCGTCGACGCCGACTTCGAGGCCGCGCAGCGCCTTCTGGAACGATTCCTGGAACGTGCGGCCGATCGCCATCACTTCACCGACCGACTTCATCTGCGTGGTCAGGCGCGAATCGGCTTCGCGGAACTTCTCGAACGCGAAACGCGGGATCTTCGTGACGACGTAGTCGATCGTCGGCTCGAACGACGCCGGCGTCTGGCCGCCGGTGATTTCGTTCTTCAGCTCGTCGAGCGTGTAGCCGACCGCCAGCTTCGCCGCGACCTTCGCGATCGGGAAGCCGGTTGCCTTCGACGCGAGCGCCGACGAACGCGACACGCGCGGGTTCATCTCGATGACGACCATGCGGCCGTCCTTCGGGTTGATCGAGAACTGCACGTTCGAGCCGCCCGTGTCGACGCCGATCTCGCGCAGCACCGCGAGCGATGCGTTACGCAGGATCTGGTATTCCTTGTCGGTGAGCGTCTGCGCCGGCGCGACCGTGATCGAGTCGCCGGTGTGCACGCCCATCGGGTCGAGGTTCTCGATCGAGCACACGATGATGCAGTTGTCGGCGCGGTCGCGCACGACTTCCATCTCGTATTCCTTCCAGCCGAGCAGCGATTCCTCGATCAGCAGTTCGCGCGTCGGCGACAGGTCGAGGCCGCGCTTGCAGATCTCTTCGAACTCTTCGCGGTTGTACGCGATGCCGCCGCCCGAGCCGCCGAGCGTGAACGACGGACGGATCACGACCGGGTAGCCGCTGCCGCCGGTGCCGGCCATGATCTCGGCGTGCACCTGGGTCGCTTCTTCCATCGAGTGCGCGATGCCCGACTTCGCGGAACCGAGACCGATCTTGGTCATCGCTTCCTTGAATTTCTGGCGGTCTTCCGCCTTGTCGATCGCTTCCGGCGACGCGCCGATCAGCTCGACGCCGAACTTCTCGAGCACGCCGTGGTGGTGCAGGTCGAGCGCGCAGTTCAGCGCGGTCTGGCCGCCCATCGTCGGCAGGATCGCGTCCGGGCGCTCCTTCTCGATGATGCGTGCGACCACTTCCCACGTGATCGGCTCGATGTACGTGACGTCGGCCGTGTTCGGGTCGGTCATGATCGTCGCCGGGTTGCTGTTCACGAGGACGACCTTGTAGCCCTCTTCACGCAGCGCCTTGCAAGCCTGCGCGCCCGAATAGTCGAACTCGCAAGCCTGGCCGATGATGATCGGGCCGGCGCCGATGATGAGGATGCTTTTGATGTCTGTGCGTTTTGGCATGGCTTGTGAATTCAGTAAGTAATCTTTGTCGTGGCGTTGTCGTCGGTCGGCAGGCCGCGCTCAGCTCATGGTGGCGAGCGCGAGCTTCACCGAGAAACCGATGAACAGGCCGCCCACGCTGCTCGCCGCGCCCGCCGCGAGCCTGCGGCGGCGGCGGAAATGCTCGGCGAGCCGTGCGCCCGCGAAGATCAGCGTGCTCAGGTACAGGAAGCTCGCGCATTGCGCGATCGCCCCGAGCACGACGAACGACAGCGCGGGATGCGGGAATGCCGGGTCGACGAACTGGATGAAGAACGAGATGAAGAACAGGATCGCCTTCGGATTCAGGAGGCTCACGATCAGCGCCTTGCGGAACGGCTTGTCGAAAGACTGTTCGCCGTCGACCGCCTGCGGCGCGTCAGCCGGCGCATCGCTGCGCGCGCGCAGCTTCTGCCACGCGCTGCGCAGCATGCCGGAGCCGATGTAGAGCAGATACGCGGCGCCGCCGTACTTCACGACGGAGAACAGCAGCGGGTTCGCCTTCAGCAGCGACGCGACGCCCGCGGCGGACAGCACCATCAGCACCGTATCGCCGACGAACACGCCGCAGGCCGCGCGATAGCCGGCCTTCACGCCGCGCTGCGCCGCGAGCGACAGCACGTACATCGAGTTCGGCCCCGGCAGCAGGATGATGAAGATCACGCCGAACACGTAGGTCCAGATATCCGTGATGCCGAGTGCGTGGCCGAACATGATGCGAATCTCCCGTTCTTCGGTTGCTTCAGTTGCGTCAGGCGTTGCGCTGCTTCGCCGCGTCCATCAGTGCGGTGAAACGGTCGAACAGATAGCCGATGTCGTGCGGGCCGGGCGACGCTTCCGGGTGGCCCTGGAAGCAGAATGCCGGCTTGTCGGTCAGCTCGAAGCCCTGCAGCGTGCCGTCGAACAGCGACACGTGCGTCACGCGCGCGTTGGCCGGCAGCGAATCCGCGTCGACCGCGAAGCCGTGGTTCTGCGACGTGATCACCACGCGACCGTCGCCGAGATCCTTCACCGGATGGTTCGCGCCGTGGTGGCCCGTCTTCATCTTGAGCGTCTTCGCGCCGACCGCGAGGCCCATGATCTGGTGGCCGAGGCAGATGCCGAAGGTCGGCACGCCGCGCTCGATGAACTGCTTCGTGGCCGCGATCGCGTAGTCGCACGGTTCCGGATCGCCGGGGCCGTTCGACAGGAAGATGCCGTCCGGATTCAGCGCGAGCGCATCTTCCGCGCTCGCTTGTGCCGGCAGCACCGTCACGTGGCAGCCGCGCTCCGCGAGCATGCGCAGGATGTTGTACTTGACGCCGAAGTCATACGCGACGACGCGGTACTTCGGCGCTTCCTGCATGCCGTAGCCGCTGCCGAGGCGCCATTCGGTCTGCTTCCACTCGAACGGCTTGGTGGTCGACACGACCTTCGCGAGATCCATGCCCGCGAGGCCCGCGAACGAGCGCGCGAGCTCGATCGCCTTCGCCTCGTCGTCCGAGCCGGCCAGGATGCAGCCGCTCTGCGCGCCCTTGTCGCGCAGGATCCGGGTCAGCTTGCGGGTATCGATGCCGGCGATCGCGACGACGCCTTCGTCGCGCAGGTAATCGCCGAGCGTGCGGTCCATGCGGAAGTTCGATGCGAGCGTCGGCAGATCACGGATGATCAGGCCGGCGGCATGGACTTTCGTGGCTTCGACGTCTTCGGCGTTGACGCCGACGTTGCCGATATGCGGGTAGGTGAGCGTGACGATCTGACGCGCGTAGCTCGGATCGGTCAGGATTTCCTGATAGCCGGTAATCGCGGTGTTGAACACGACTTCACCGATCGTGTGGCCTTCGGCCCCGATCGAATAACCACGAAAGACCGTGCCGTCGGCGAGTGCAAGCAAGGCGGGAGAAAAAGACGGCAACACGGGAGGCTCCTTGGGGAACACCCTGCTGCCGACCTGTTTACCCTGCCGCGCGAGCGCCGCGCTGCGTAGGCGCGCGGAATCGCTAGCTGGACGCGACCTGCGTTGTCGAGACGCGAACCCGGCGCGTGGCGCACGAGGCTTCGCGGCATCGCCCGACAGGCGGCGTGCGGCGGATGAACGGGATGAGTGAGGTAGGCGCTAGGGTGCGAGGTTGATCAGCACAAACTTTCAAATTATAGCCCGAAAATGGCCTTATCTTCAATCGATATGGCCGTCCGATCGTGCATGCGGCGTGCATGCGGCGCGCGTGACGGCGCGCGGTCGCGCACGACACTCGTTGCTGCGGCCCCGTTTCCGCAGCCGCCCTACCCGTCAGCGTACCGCCGGATCAACGTGCTTGCCAGCGCTGCGCGCGGGCCACACGCACCAGACCGCGCTCGCGAGCTGCAGCGCGAGCAGCACGCTCCACGCGGTGACGTGCGCGGCGGCCGGGTAATGGCCGTCGACGGCCGGCCAGTGCGACAGCACCGCGCCGATGCCGATCTGGAACGCAAAGATCAGCACGAAGATCACGAGCGTCAGCGTCGTATTCGCGCGGCCGATCAGATGCGCCGGAAAGTGACCGGCCAGCACCGCGTAGGTCAGGATCCCGACGCCGCCGAACATCCCGTAGGCCGCCCACAGCACGGCCGGCGGCAGCGGCACGCGCGCGACGATCGCGCCCTGCGTGGCGACGAACAGCACCATGCCGATGCCGCAAAATGCCTGGACGGACACCCCGCGGCGCTCGAGCACGCGCGCCGCCGCGCCGAAGCCGACGCAGCCCGCCATCATCGCGAAGCCGAGCACCGACACGAGCCGCGCGGCGTGCTGCGCATCGAACCCCGCGACGTCGCGCAGGTACGGGCCGACCCACAGCGACTGCATCGCATAGAACACGCCCTGCGTGACGATCGAGAACGACGAAATCTTCCAGAACGCACGGCTGCCCAGGATGTGCCACGTGCCCTTGAACTGGCTGACGATCCCGCCCTGCTGACGCGGCCGCTCGGCTTCCGGCGCACCGAGGCCGATCGCGGCCGCGACGACGATCGTCAGCACCGCGAGGCCGCCGCAGATCACGCGCCAGCTCGTCACGCCGAGCAGCCAGGTCAGCGGCGAGCCGACCGCGACGCCGCCGAGGCCGCCGACGGCCATCACGAGACCGTTGACGAGCGGCAGCCGGCCGACCGGAAAATGCTGCGCGAGCGCCTTGAACGCCGCGCCGAGACACACCGACACGCCGACGCCGATCAGGAGCCGGCCGACCATCATCGTGCCGAGGTCGTGCGCGATGCCGAACACGGCGGCGCCGGCTGCCGCGAACAGCAGCATCCCGGCCGCCACGCGGCGCGGGCCGAAATGGTCGAGCAGCACGCCGGCCGGAATCTGCGCGCCGGCGAAGCCGAGGAAATAGAGACTGGTGAGCAGCCCGAGATCGGCGGCCGACAGCCCGAGCTCGTGCGTGACGAACGGCGCGAAGCCGAGATTGACGCCGCGGAACACGTACGACACGAAATATCCGATCGCAAACAGCGCGAGCACCCTCACCTGCACCGACGACATCGCTTCTCCTTGTGACTGCGCGCAGCGCGCAGCAACGGCCGCGCTACCGCGCACAAACGAAAACGCCGTCACCTCGGTGACGGCGTTGCTACGCGTTTCGTCGGATGATAACGCAATCGCGCGCCCCGGTCGGGCCGCCGCGCCGCGATCGCGGCCGCGTTACTTCTTGCCCTTGTGCGCAGCGGCCTTCGGTGCAGCCTTCGCGGGCGCGGCCTTGGCCACGCGGGCCGCCGGCTTCGCGGCACCGTGCTTCGCGCCGCGCGACTTGCCGCCGACCGACAGGCTCGCGCGCTCGATATGCGCGCCGGCGGTCGACGTCGCGATCCGCTCCGGCCCCGGCTCGGCCGGCACCGCGCGGCCGACCGGCACGTGCAGCACGAGCGCCTGGCCCGGCATCGCGAGATCGCGATGCGTGCGGTTCCATGCCTTCAGCTGCGCGACCGACACGCCGTAGCGGCCGGCGATCGCCGCCATCGACTGCTTGCGGCGCACGCGGATCAGCATCTTGCGCGTGTCGGGCACGTCGGGCTCCATCGCGAGCACACCGTTTTCCGCGACGTCCGCGCTGATGTCCTCGTCGTCGTCATCGCCGCGCGGCACGACGATCGTCGAGCCCGGCTTCAGGCGCATGCCGGCCGGAATCTTGTTGACCGACATCAGCGTGTCGGCGTCCACGCCGATCTTCTCGGCGATCGCGGCCGGGCGCGCGCGCTCGCTGACCGTATAGGTGGTCCACGTCGACAACTGGCCGTTGTAGGCCTTCAGGTTCTTCTCGAACGCCGCCGCGTTGTCGAACGGCAGCAGGATCTGCGGCTCGGTCGCGCCGAGGATCACCGGCTTCGCGAACGACGGGTTCAGCGAGCGGAACTCGTCGAGCGACAGGTTCGCGAGCTTCGCGGCCACCGCCACGTCGATGTCGCGCGCCGTCGTGACCGTCACGAAATACGGGTGGTTGGGGATCTCCGGCAGCGTCAGGCCGAACTGCTGCGGATTCGCGATGATGTTCTTCACCGCCTGCAGCTTCGGCACGTAGTTGCGCGTCTCGTTCGGCATCCGCAGGCTCTGGTAATCGGTCGGCAGGCCGGCCGCCTGGTTGCGCGCGATCGCACGCTGCACGTTGCCTTCGCCCCAGTTGTACGCGGCCAGTGCGAGGTACCAGTCGCCGAACATGTCATGCAGGCGCGACAGGTAGTCGAGCGCGGCGCTCGTCGACGCGAGCACGTCGCGACGCTCGTCCTGCCACATGTTGCGCTTCAGGTTGTACGTGCGGCCCGTGCCCGGCATGAACTGCCACATGCCGGCCGCCTTCGCGACCGACAGCGCCTGCGGGTTGAACGCGGATTCGATGAACGGCAGCAGCGCGAGCTCGGTCGGCATGTGGCGCGCCTCGAGCTCCTCGACGATGTGATAGAGGTACTTCTGCGAGCGCTCGGTCATGCGCTGCACGTAATCGGGACGCTGCGTGTACCAGGTCGTCTGCATGTCGACGAGGTCGCTCTGCAGGTCGGGCATCTGGAAGCCGCGGCGAATGCGGCCCCAGAGATCGGGGTCGGCACTGGTCAGGTCGCCGACGGATTGCTTGTCGACGTCGACAGTTTCTTTGGCGGTGGCTGATTTACGGAGGTAGTTGGACGTCGCCTGCGAATCGGCGGCGTTGTTGGCGACAGGGGCCTGGCTCGCGCAAGCGGCGAGCAGCAGGACCACCATCGCACTCAATATAAGTCGCATGAAAATCTCGGCTTCCGACGGCTGGAAATTGCTGGCGATACTACGGAAGTGCGTGCTTCACGTCAATAAAAACACCGAAAACTCAGCGAAATCCTACATTTGCAGCAATTTTTACAGACACCACCTGAGGTTTGGAGTCCTCCCGAAATCGTCATCTGAACCGGTTTTTCCACTCGCGCATCAGCGTGAATGCCGCCAGACGATCCGGCACCGTTTCGTGCAGCTCGGCCTCGAGCGTCGCATGGATGGCCGCGCTGTCCGCCCGCATGAACGGGTTGACGGCACGTTCGTGCGCGATCGTCGTGGGCAGCGTCGGCACGCCGCGCGCGCGCAGCGCCTGCGCATCGTCGCGCCAGGCGGCGAGCGCCGCGTTGCCCGGTTCGCACGCGAGCGCGAAGCGGATGTTCGACAGCGTGTATTCGTGTGCGCAATGCACGCGCGTGTCGCCGGGCAGCGCCGCGAGCGCGTCGAGCGACGCGAGCATCTGCGCGGGCGTGCCTTCGAACAGCCGGCCGCAACCGCATGAGAACAGTGTATCTCCGCAGAACACGTGAGGCGTGGCCGCGCCCTGCCCGGCCGCCTGGAAATACGCGATGTGGCCGCGCGTGTGACCCGGCACGTCGAGCACGTCGAACGCAAGCGCCGGTGCGCCGAGCGTCACGCGATCGCCGCCCGCGAGCGGGCGCGTGACCACGTCGATCGATTCTTCCGCCGGGCCATAAACGACCAGCGGCACATCGTCCGGTTGGCCATCGCGCAGCGCCGCGACACCGCCGACGTGGTCGGCGTGATGGTGCGTGAGTAAAATAGCGGTCAAGCGCCAGCCGCGTTCGGCAAGAACACGGCGTACCGGCGCGGCTTCACCCGGATCGACGGCGATCGCATCGCGGCCGTCCGAGACGAGCCAGATATAGTTGTCTTCGAATGCCGGCACCGGCACATATTCCAGCTCGTTCATGGGCACGCAATCATCGTTATGTCCGATCGTCAAATTATAGACTGGCCCGCCTGGACCGACTCGCCACCCGGCCGCTACGTGCTGGACTGGGAGCAGGCGCAGCTCGACCGGATCGTGTCCGACGTCTTCGGGTTTCACGCGCTGCAGCTCGGCCTGCCGCAGCTCGACGCGCTGCGCGAGAACCGCATGCCGTATCGCGGCCTCGTGCTCGACCCGGCGAGCGGCGCGAGCGCGCCCTACCAGTATCCGTGGGCGCGCGAGGCGCATGCGCCCGAGCATGCGCCGGCCGATCGCAGCACGACCTGGTGCGACCTGCTCGACCTGCCGTTCGAGTCGCAGAGCGTCGACCTGATCGTGATGCCGCATACGCTCGAATTCACGTCCGACCCGCACCGCCTGCTGCGCGAGGCCGAACGCGTGCTGATGCCGGAAGGCCAGCTCGTGATCACCGGCTTCAATTCGCTGAGCCTGTGGGGCATGCGGCAGTCGTTCGGGCGCATGGCCAACCGCCCGTTCGTGCCGGCCGCACGCGACCAGATCGCGTTCATCCGGCTCAAGGACTGGATCAAGCTGCTCGGCTTCGATCTCGAGCGCGGCCGCTTCGGCTGCTACCGGCCGCCGCTCGTCACCGACAAATGGCTTGCCCGCTACGGCTTCATGGAAGCCGCCGGCGACCGCTGGTGGCCGATCTTCGGCGCCGTCTACATGGTCACCGCCGTCAAGCGCGTGCGCGGCATGCGTCTCGTCGGCCCGATCAAGATGAAGAAGCCCGTGCTCGCGCCGGGCCTGACGCCGGCGGCCACCCCGACCACCCATCAAGAACACTCATGACCACCGACACCATCGACATCTATACCGACGGCGCCTGCAAGGGCAACCCCGGCCCCGGCGGCTGGGGCGCACTGCTGCGCTACGGCGACCGCGAAAAGGAGCTGTTCGGCGGCGAGCCGAACACGACCAACAACCGCATGGAGCTGATGGGCGTGATCGCCGCGCTCGAGGCGCTGAAGCGGCCGTGCCGCGTGATCGTCCATACCGACTCGCAGTACGTGCAGAAAGGCATCAGCGAGTGGATCCACGGCTGGAAGAAGAAGGGCTGGGTCACCGCGGCGAAAACCCCGGTGAAGAACGCCGACCTGTGGAAGCGGCTCGACGCGCTCGTCGCGCAGCACGAGGTCGAGTGGCGCTGGGTGAAGGGCCATGCGGGCCATCCCGAAAACGAACGCGCGGACGCGCTCGCGAACCGCGGCGTCGCATCGCTCGCGGCCTGAATCGCAGCCTGAACGCAGGCCGCCCTACCGTCTTTCCCGATTTATCCGACATGCGCCAGATCATTCTCGATACCGAAACCACCGGCCTGAACCCCCGCACGGGCGACCGCCTGATCGAAATCGGCTGCGTCGAGCTGCTGAACCGGCGGCTCACCGGCAACAACCTGCACATCTACGTGAACCCCGAGCGCGACAGCGATCCGGGCGCGCTGGCCGTGCACGGCCTCACGACCGAATTCTTGAGCGACAAGCCGAAGTTCGCGGAAGTCGTCGACCAGATCCGCGACTTCGTGAAGGACGCCGAGCTGATCATCCATAACGCGCCGTTCGACCTCGGGTTCCTCGACGCCGAATTCGCGCGGCTCGACCTGCCGCCGTTCACCGAGCATTGCGGCGGCGTGATCGACACGCTGGTGCAGGCCAAGCAGATGTTCCCCGGCAAGCGCAATTCGCTCGACGCACTGTGCGACCGGTTCGGCATCAGCAACGCGCACCGTACGCTGCACGGCGCACTGCTCGACTCGGAGCTGCTCGCCGAGGTCTATCTCGCAATGACGCGCGGCCAGGACAGCCTCGTGATCGACATGCTCGACGACGCAGGCGCCGACGGCGGCGCGGCGAACGGCCAGCGCGTGGCGCTCGCGTCGCTCGACCTGCCGGTGCTCGCGGCGAGCGACGACGAACTGGCCGCGCATCAGACCCAGCTCGACGAACTCGACAAGTCGGTCAAGGGCGCCTGCGTATGGCGCAAGTCCGCCGACGCGGACGCCGCCGAAGCCGCCTGACGCGGCGTCTCACGAGCCGAAGCCGTGCCTGCAGCCGTGCTCAAGCGCGCGGCTGCAGTGCGATGACGGCCATCCCGCCGAGCGCGAGCATCGCGCCCGCCACATCCCAGCGGGTCAGCGCGATGCCGTCGACCGCCCGCAGCCAGATCAGCGCCACCGCGATATACACGCCGCCGTACGCCGCATACGTGCGCCCTGCCGCGCTCGGGTGCAGCGTCAGCAGCCACGCGAACAACGCGAGCGACAGCGCGGCCGGCACCAGCAGCCAGACGGGCCGCCCGCCCTTCAGCACGAGCCACGGCAGGTAGCAGCCGACGATCTCGGCCAGTGCAGTGACGGCGAACAACGCCGCAATCCTGATCAGTTCGGTCATCCGGTTCCCCCGCAGATTCGGCCCCCATCCGGCGGGCCGCGCGACCCCGCCGCGCGCCGCCGATCATACCGGAGCCGACCCCGCCGGAACCGCCGCCGGACGGGGGATTCCCGGCAATTTGCACGATCGTCTGCCATCGTGCTATCATGTCGCCTGTTTCAACATTCAATCTCTGTCTATTCGATTTCGCAAGAAGTCCGTCCGCGCATTGCGGGCCGGTGCTTCGACCGAAATTGCATCCACAGGAAAGCCCGCCCGACAGGCCCGCTTTTCTCGTTTCGTTGCCCCTCCGGGGCGCTTGCCGGAACGCCGGACTCCGTCCGCGCCGGCATCTGCCGCTCGCATCACGCGGCCCATTCTTCATGAGCGCACCGTCGCGACGGCCCATCGGGCCCGCGTCGAAGCAGTCCCTTACGGCCCTTTACCGCCTCATGTGCAGTAAGCGCTTAAATGGCCTGCCCCGACGCGCAGCACACGACATCGCGCTCGCCGGCAAACCGTGTCGGACGGCCCGCCCGTTCCGGCGCAGTCAAAGGAGTACATGACCTTGACCGCAACACACGTCAGCCCGACCGCTGCTTCTTCCTCCACGTCGTCCGGCGAGGCTCCGCTCGCCGCGGACGACATTACCGTCGTCGACCAGAGCCTGCTCAAGCGCGCCGTCAGCGCGATGGCCATCGGCAATGCGATGGAATGGTTCGACTTCGGCGTCTACAGCTATATCGCCGTCACGCTCGGCAAGGTGTTCTTCCCGTCCAGCAGCCCGTCCGCGCAGTTGCTCGCGACCTTCGGCACGTTCGCGGCCGCGTTCCTCGTGCGCCCGCTCGGCGGCATGGTGTTCGGCCCGCTCGGCGATCGCATCGGCCGCCAGCGCGTGCTCGCCGCCACCATGATCATGATGGCCGTCGGCACCTTCGCGATCGGCCTGATCCCCAGCTACGCGTCGATCGGCATCATGGCGCCCGTGCTGCTGCTCGTCGCCCGCCTCGTGCAGGGCTTCTCGACCGGCGGCGAATACGGCGGCGCCGCCACCTTCATCGCCGAGTTCTCGACCGACAAGCGCCGCGGTTTCATGGGCAGCTTCCTCGAGTTCGGCACGCTGATCGGCTATGTGATGGGCGCCGGCGTGGTCGCGCTGCTCACCGCGTCGCTGTCGCAGGAAGCGCTGCTGTCGTGGGGCTGGCGCGTGCCGTTCCTGATCGCGGGCCCGCTCGGCCTGATCGGCCTGTACATCCGGATGAAGCTCGAGGAAACGCCGGCGTTCAAGCGCCAGGCCGAGGAGCGGGAAGCGCAGGACAAGGCCGTGCCGAAGGCGCGCTTCCGCGAGACGCTGATGCGCAACTGGCGCGCGCTGCTGCTCTGCGTCGGCCTCGTGCTGATCTTCAACGTGACCGACTACATGGTGCTGTCGTACCTGCCGAGCTTCATGTCGTCGACGCTGCACTTCGACGAGTCGCACAGCCTCGTGCTGGTGCTGATCGTGATGGTGCTGATGATGCCGCTGACGCTCGCCGCCGGCCGCCTGTCGGACAAGGTCGGCCGCAAGCCCGTGATGCTGGCCGGCTGCGTCGGCCTGCTCGCGCTGTCGATCCCGTCGATGATGCTGATTCATGCGGGCACCACCGCGTCGGTGTTCGGCGGCCTCCTGATCCTCGGCGTGCTGCTGTCGTGCTTCACCGGTGTGATGCCGTCGGCGCTGCCGGCGCTGTTCCCGACCGAGATCCGCTACGGCGCGCTCGCGATCGGCTTCAACGTGTCGGTGTCGCTGTTCGGCGGCACGACGCCGCTCGTCACCGCGTGGCTCGTCGACGTGACCCACAACCTGATGATGCCCGCGTACTACATGATGGGCGCGGCCGTGATCGGCATCGTGTCGGTCGTCGCACTCGCCGAAACCGCACGCCAGCCGCTCAAGGGCTCGCCGCCGGCCGTCGCGTCGCGCCGCGAGGCACACCAGCTGGCGCGCCAGCTGCGCGAGGAAGAGGACACGGAAATCTACGGCGTCGTGTCGACCGCACGCGCCTGAGCGTCGCCCGCTCGCCCATGAAAAAGCCCCGGCCGAAGCCGGGGCTCGATCGAACCCGATCCGCCCGACCGGCTTGCGCCGGCCGGGCGTTTTTTCATCCGTAGACGTGACGCGGGTTCATGCGTGCGCTTCGCAGTGGCGGCAGAAGATCAGCGCACGCGAACGCGACACGGCTGCCTGCGCGCCGCGCGCGGCGACGATCAGGCCGACCTGGCCGAGATTGAAGTCGCGCTCGACCATCAGTTGCGTCAGCGCGGCAAGCGGCAACACGACGGAGGGGTGGTACAGACTCGATTCGATCAGCGCTCTCATCATCGGCTCCATCAGGCAATGCATATTCGATGGAGTGGATTCTAGGGACGGCCCGCATCCGGATAAACAGCGCGAATGCGAAGTCACTTGTCAGCGGCGGAGAACAATCGGCTCGTCCTTGCCGGACGGGGCCGGGCGGGCAGCGCACGAGCGCGCGGGCGCATAAAACGCAGCGGCGCGACGTGGTTTTCAGCACGCCGCGCCGAACAATAACGCGCGGTCGGACGCGCCGCGGACTGCGGTTGAGTCGATACGCGCCGAATGCCGGCCCGGTTCCAACGCGGCGGGGCCAGACGCGCCGCCCTCGCCCGCCGTCGTTTCGGTGCCGCCCGGATCGACGCCGGGTTCAGGCGAGCGGAGTCTCGACAAACGCCGGCAGCGCTTCCGCACGCGCCGAATGCGCGGCCAGCGCCGGATACCGGGCCGGATCGATCCGCGCGAGCGCCGGATAATCGGCGGCCATGAACTGCGTGAAGCGCCACGCAACGGCGACGGTCACGTCGGACTGCAGCAGCCGTGCGCCGCCGAACCAGCCGTTCGCGGCCGCGACGAGCGGCTCGAGTTCGCCGTACGCGGCTTCGAGCTGGCTCAGCACGCGCTCGAGCCACGGCGCGTGCTGTTTGTCGGTCGGCCGCAAAGCGTGCTCGTACACCACCTGCACCGTCTTCTCGGCCGCCGCCAGCGCGAGGCCGACCGGCACCAGCGTGCGCAGCCGCGCGTCGGCGGCGTCGGGCAACAGGCGCCGCTCCGGCGCGACGCGATGGTCGAGGTAGTCGACGATCAGCGACGAATCGAGCAGCGTCGCACCGTCGTCGGTCACGAGCGTCGGCGCCTTCACGACCGGGCTGAACGACCGGAACCGGTCGAACTGACGAAACACCGAGACCGACTCGTGTTCGAACGGCAGGTCGAGCAGCTTCGCCGATATGGCGACACGCCGCACGAACGGGGAATCCAGCATGCCGATCAGCTTCATCGCAAACGCTCCGCTTGAGGGAATGGGACCGACGACTGTAGCAGCGCCGTGCGCCGGTGCCTAGCGCGATGCCGCCGAAACGCGCGGCGAAATCCGCGTCGTCCGGTCACGTTTCCGACACCCGCTGCGCGCCCGGAGTGACCATAATGCAGATTCACCCCCCTTCCGCCTCGAGGTTCGCCATGTGGTACGACGTCGTCGAGCAGCAGCGGGAATGGATGCGCGCCTGGCGCGAAGCGACGCGCCACGCGTTCGACGTATGGCCCGCCGCGACGCTGCCGCACGCCGCGTCGTCGTGCTACGACGACCTGTTCGAGCCGCTCCTCGGGCCGGCCGCCGGGCCGCCGCGCTTCGAGATCCGGCGGCCGGCCGTCGACGAGCGGATCGTCGCGCGCACGCCGTTCTGCCAGTTGCGGCGCTTCGCACGCGACGATGCGCGGCGCGCGGTGCTGCTGTGTGCGCCGCTCGCGGGGCACGCGGCCGTGATGATGCGGGAGACCGTCGAGGCGCTGCTCGCGGACGGCGACGTCTGCGTGACCGACTGGGTCAATGCGCGCGACGTCCCGCTCGCGGCGGGCCGCTTCGGGCTCGACGAGTACGTGGCGACGCTCGACGGCTTCGTCGACGCGCTCGCCCGCGACGACCGGCCGCTGCACGTCGTCGCCGTATGCCAGGCCACCGTTCCCGCACTCGGCGCACTCGCGCTGCGCGCCGCGCGCGGCCACGCACCGCCCGCGAGCGTCACGCTGATCGGCGGGCCGCTCGACGCACGCATCAACCCGACCACGCTCGGCACCACGGCCGCGTCCCGTTCGCTCACGTGGTGCCGCCGCCACCTGATCGACATCGTGCCGCCCCGCTTCCCCGGCCGTGGCCGGCACGTGTTCCCGACCTATCTTCAGCAAGGCGAGATCGCGCTGCTGTATCCGCAACGCTTCCTGACGCTGATCGAGGACTACGCGCGCGCCGCGTCGCACTTCGACCTGACGGCGCTGGCGGACGCGCGGCGCGCGCTGCGCGAATACACGGCGCTGCTCGACATGCCGGCCGAATACTTCCTGGATACCGTCGATATCGTGTTCCAGCGGATGTGCCTCGCGAACGGCACGTGGCAAGTCGGCGGCCAGCGCGTGGAGCCGGCCGCGCTGCGCGGCGTCGCGCTGCTGACGGTCGAAGGCGGTCGAGACGCCGTCACCGGCGCCGGCCAGACGCATGCGGCACTCGACATGTGCCGCGGCCTCAAGGCCGGCGAGCGCCAGCGTCTCGATATCGACGATTGCGATCACTACGGGCTGTTCACGGGTGCGCGCTGGCACGGCAACGTCCATCCGGCGCTGCAGCGCGTGTTCGCGCAGGCCGAAGCCGTTCGCCCGGGATCGCGCCGGCGCCGGGTCAGGCGGACGTGAGGTCGTCGTCCGGCCCGCGGGCCGCATCGAGGAGCGCGCGCACCTCGTCGTCGCCGGTCTGGTCGAAACGCGCGTAGAACTGGCTGATCCCGAAGAAGCGCAGCGGCTGCGACACCGTCACGAACGCATCGGCCAGATCGTCGAACGCATGCTGGGCGCCAGCCGGCGCGACGGGTGCGGCGGCCACGATGCGCGCGGGATGGCGCTTGCGCAGCGCCTGCAGTGCGACGCGCATCGACGCGCCGGTCGCGATGCCGTCGTCGACGACGATCGCGATGCGCCCGTCGACCGGCAGCGGCGGCCGCGCGCCGCGATACAGCGTGTCGCGGCGCTGCAGTTCGGCGGTCTCGCGCAGGATCACGTCGGCCAGTTGGGAATCGGACACGCCCATCGCGCGGATCGCCGCGTGCTGCAGGTGGATCGCCCCGCCGGTCGCGATCGCGCCGATCGCGAATTCGGGATCGGAGGGCATGCCGAGCTTGCGCACGACCAGCACGTCGAGCGGCGCGCGCAGCGCCTGCGCGATCGGGAATGCAACCGGTACGCCGCCGCGCGGCAGCGCGAGCACGACGACGTCGCGGCGCCCCGCATAGTCGTGCAGCGCGAGCGCAAGCTGGCGACCCGCGTCGGCGCGATCGGCAAAACACTCGGTCAAGATCGGCTCCCTGCCGTTGGGCCGGATGCGCGACCTGCGCGCCGGCACCTGTTCAACGAGCATGGTTCATCGGACACGCCGATGCAAGCGGGGTCATACCGGCGTGCGCGGCAGGCGGATCGCTGCACGGAAAAGGATGGGTGGTGTTCGCCCGGGGCGGGCCGCCGTCAAGCGCTCAGAGCCCGCCGGCCTGCCGATACAGCCGCCAGAACGACTGCGCGTACGACTGCGCGAGTTCCGGCGCGCGCTGGAACACGTTGACCGTTTCCGCGTGCGCGGCCGCGTCGTCGGACAGCGTCGTCAGCGCGACGCTGTCGTCGACGATCACGAAGCGCGGTGCGGGGTCGCCGTGCCGCGAATCGATCGCGACGTCGATGCCGGCCGATTTCAGATAGCCGGCGCCGCTGTACTTGCCCGCACGCGGCGAGCGCACCAGCACGACCCGCACGTCGATCCCGCGCGAACGCGCCGCGCGCAGCGCCGCCGCGACCGCTGGCGGCACGTACGCGTAGCCGGCCAGCAGCACGCGACGCTGCGCCTGACCGATCAGGTCGACGGTCGCGTCGGCCGCCGCATTGTCATACGAAAAGTACCTGCCGACCGCGGCGGCGTCGGACGGAATCGGGCTGGCGTGGACGGTCGCCGCACAGCAAAGCGCGGCGACGAGGAAGGCGGCTGGTCTCATGGCGGGCGCCATTGTAGCGACGCCAATTCGCATGACAAGCGCCTGCTGCAGCGCTGCTGCGCCGGCGCAACACCTGGCGCGTAACGACCGGTCGGCAGGCAGATTTCGAACCGGATTTCGAACTGGATTCGACGCAGATTCGAAGCGGTTCCGGCGCGTGATCCGGCCGCTCGCCCGCCGCCGGTCAGCCGGCCGCGACGCGCGCGAGCCAGCTCGCGATACCGTCGACGGAACGGAAATCCGCGACGCTGCGTGCCGGCAGCGCCGGATACGCGCTGCCCGCCATCTCGGCCAGTGCGCGGCCCGGGCCGAGTTCGAGAAACGCGGTCGCGCCGGCCTCGACGCACGCGGCCAGGCAGGCCGCCCACTCGACCGGCTCCGCGATCTGGCGCGCGAGCTTGTCGAGCCCGGCGTCGACATCGAGCACCGACGCGCCGTCGATCCCCGAAAACAGTCGCGTGCCGGGCAGCGGCCGGCGCACGTTCACGGCGGCCAGCGATGCGCGAAACGCGGGCACCGCCGCCGCGAGCCGGTGCGTGTGCGACGCGATCCGCACGCACACGGGCGCGACACGCAGCGCACCGTCGCGTGCGGCGGCGTCGGCCACCGCGGCGACGTCGGCCTGCCGCCCGGCCAGCACGAACGCATCGCCCGGATTGGCGATTGCGATCGCCGCATCGCGGCCGTCGCAGAGTTGCGCGAGCCGCGCACGCGTGAGCCCGCGCACGAATGCCATCCGTTCATCGCCGCCGCTCGCGGCATCCATGGCGCGCGCGCGCGCCTCGGCCAGCGCCAGCGCGTCGTGCGGATCGATCATCCCCGCGACGCTCCACGATGCGACTTCGCCGACGCTGTACCCCGCGACGCAACGACGCCGCGGCCACATCGCCTCGAGCAACATCGTCGCCGCAAGCGCCTGCACCGTGCAGAGGATCTGCGCAGCGCGGTTCTCACGCAGCGCATCCGGTTCAGCGTGTCGCACCCAGTCGCGCGGATCGTCGCCGAGGAGCCGGCCGGCGTGCGCGAACAGCGCATCGGCTTGCGGCGCCGCGCTGGTCAGCTCGAACATGTCCGCACGCTGCGCACCTTGCCCCGAACAGAGGATCGCCAGCGTCATCGTCCCGCCTCGTTCGTCTCGCCCGTTTCGCCCGTTTCGCCCGTCTCGTCCGTTTCATCCGTCTCGAGCGCATCGACGAACACGCTCATCGCCAGCAGGTCGGCCGCGCCGCCCGGGCTCAGCCGGCGCGCGACGAACGCGCGGTGCGCAGCGGCCGCGTGCAGTCGCCAGTCGCGGGCGCGGATGCCGCCGCGGGCAACGAATGCGCGTGCCGTGGCACGCGCGAAATCGAGGCCGGCCTGCCCGCCGCGGTGCAGCAGGTTCGTATCGTCGAGCGCGGCGATCAGCGCGAAGCAGGCGTCGACGCGCGCGGCCTCCGGATCGTCCGGCACGCAGCGCTGCGCGCGGCGCAGGGCCGGCAGCCCGACGCCGTACACGTCGTGAACCCGTCGGCCGCCTCGCGACGCGCGCCGCCGACGCCGTAGCGGCGGCTCGCGCGCTCGCCGTGACTGTCGGGCAGCCGCGGGCCGCCGAGGATCTCGGTGCCCCAGCGCCGCGCGACGAACGCGCCGAGCGTCAGCGTGCGTGCCGCGGTGCCCGGCACCGTGCGGCGGCCGGCGGCCGCGCACAGCAGCCCGAGCCCGAAGATCGCGCCGCGATGCGTGTTGACGCCGCCGGTCGCGGCAAGCATCGCGTGTTCCGCGCGCAGCCCGATCTTGCGCAGCACGGCCATGTCGGCGTCACGCGCACCGGCATCGGCGAGCTCCGCGAAGTACGGCCGCAGCACGGCCGCGCTGCGCACGAACATCGTGGCATCCATGTCCGCGTGACTGCCGGTGTCGACGTGACTGACGAGGCCCGGCTTCGGATAGGTGTCGATTTCCAGCACGAGGCTGTGCTCGGCGAGTTCGGCGATGCGCTCGGCATCGGACGGCGCCGGCGCGCGGCAGGCGGCCCACGCACTCATCGCGTGCCTCCGGTGAATGCGTCGGCAGGCATCAATTCGACGGCGATCGCCGTCTTGACCGCGACTTCAGGCAGCCGCGCATGCAGCTCGCGCCAGTTCACGCCGGCGCCGTCGTCGCGCAGCAGTTCGCCGTCGATGCGCATCGGCGCGCGTGCGTCGAGTGTCGCCAGGCCGTCGAGCAGCGCGGCGAGCGATGCGGCGTCCGGCAGCGGAAACACGAGGTCGAGATCGGACGACGCGCTCAGGTAGCGCTCTCCCGTCAGCGCCTGCCATGCGAGGCTGCCGAATACGCGGCCCTGCACGCCGCAGCGGGCGCCGAGCGCAGCCAGGTCGCGCAGCGTCGCGTGCCATGCGTCGGGCGCGACAGCGAGCACATCGGCGAGCGTGGGCAGCGGACCGACCGACGCGAGCGCGTCGGCGGCGACGTTCATTGCAATGCGCCGCTTGCCCGCCGAAGGCGGCAGCGGCAAGCCGAGCGGGATGCGCCCCGCATCGGCCTCGTCTGGCGACGCGCGGCGCACGATCAGCGGCCAGCCGTGCGCGGCCCACGCCTGCACGAGCGGATCGGCCGCCAGCGCGGGATCGCGCGCGCAGGCCGCGCCCCACCCGGCCGCCGTCAGCGTGACGAGCGTGTGGCGGCGCAGCGGCGTGTCAGCGTGCGGCACGCGCGAGTGCCTCGACACGCCGCGCGACGTCGGCCGCGACCGGCCGGCCGCGCGCCGCACGCACGTCGTTGCGATCGGCCGGCTTGCCGAGCCATTCGGCGACCTGCGCGTCGAGCGCGCGGGCCGGGTCGAGCACGGCGTCGACGGCACCCATCTTCACGAGATTGTCGAGCCCCGGCGCGAACACCGGCGTCGAGCGAGCCATCTCCTTCAGCACGTCGATCGGCAGCTTCGTCACGCGCGACATCGACGGGAGGTCCATCACTTCCGGCTCCGCGCCCGGCAACGCGAGCAGCGTGCGCGTCGCGAGCGCGGTCGCGATGAACGCGCCCGCGGCCGTATGGCCGTACAGCAGGCCGATCGTCCGGTGCCCGGCGAGCTCCGCGTGCATCAGGCATTTCGCGAGATGCGACAAGCCTTCGTTCAGGCCGAGCAGTTCGTCGCGCTTGCTCATCCGCTGGCTGTCGCTGTCGACGAGCACGAGAATCGGCGTGTCGCCGCCGCGCCCGATCGTGTCGAGCACGTGCGACGCGAGCGTCACGGCTTCGTCAATGCCGAACGGCAGCCGGTCGGCGACGCCGATCACGTCGACGCGCGTGCCGGTCAGATCAGCGTGGCCCGCCAGCAAGCCGCCGGTCCGCGTGATCGCGTGGCCGTTCGGGAACAGCGAGGTCAGAACTTCATCGAGCGTCATGCTGCGGCTCCTGCAGTTGATCGGCGAGCTTCGCGAATTCATCGTCGGGCATGCCGGGAATCGCTTCCGGCTCGCTCGCCCCGAGCGCGCGCCACACGTCGAGCGCGTCCTTGCATGCGCCGAACCGTTCGACGCGCGCTTCGAGACGCGCCTGCTCCGCGCGCAGCATCGCCGCGTCGAAGTTCGGCGCACGGCCGATCAGGTCGAGCGCGGCCGCGCGAAACGCGTCGGGCGTATCGGCCACGTAGCGGTCCGCGCCGCCGATCAGACGGCGGTGCTTGCCGCCCATCGTGCGCCAGATCAGCGCGCGGTCCTTCGCATCGAATTCCTCGACGCCGCGATTGGTCTCGATCACCTCGGGCCCCGACACGCTGATGCGCCCCTGCTCCGACACCGCGAGCGCCGAACAGCAGGCGGCGAGCAGACCGCCGCCGCCGTAGCAGCCCGCGCGCCCGCCGATCAGCCCGATCACCGGCACGCCGGCCGCACGCGCGTCGACGAGCGCACGCATGATCTCGGCGATCGCCAGTTCGCCCGCATTCGCTTCCTGCAGCCGCACGCCGCCCGTATCGAACAGGATCAGCACCGGCGTGCCGAGGTCGCGCGCCGCACGCAGCAGCCCCGTGAGCTTCGCGCCGTGCACTTCGCCGAACGCGCCGCCCATGAAGCGGCCCTCCTGCGCGGCGACCAACACCGGCGTGCCGTCGAGCCGGCCGCGGCCGACCACCATGCCGTCGTCGAACTGCTGCGGCAGGTCGAACAGCGGCAAGTGCGGGCTCGTCACACGATCGCCCGGTCCGAGAAATTCGGTGAAGCTGCCCGCGTCGAGCAGCCCGTCGACGCGCTGGCGCGCCGACGCTTCGTACCAGCTCGCGCGGTTCGCGACGAATGCGGGTGCGTCGTGGATCGCGTCGGTCATCATGCGCCTCCCTCGATCGCTCGCACGGCCTGCGCGAGCCGCAGCGACACCATGTCGGGCCGCGCGCCGCCGTCGTTGATCGACAGCTTCAGGCCGCCCGGTGCGCGCCGTTCGACGAAGTCCGACACGACGGCCTGCCACACCGCGCCGAAACCGACCGCCGCGGTGCGGATGTCGATCTCGCATTCGTTGCCCGGCAGCACGCGCTCGACGAGCACCTCGAGATTGCCGGACGCGACCACGCCGACGAGCGCCGTGGCCAGTTCGCCCTGCGCGCGTTCGCGCGCGGTGAAGCGATAGTTCAACTGTTCCATGCCCTCTTCCTCACCAGTTGCGGAACCGGGCCGGCGGCGCATACAGGCCGCCCGACCAGTGCACGAGATCCTTGATCGAGCGCGCGGCAAGCCAGCGGCGGTCGGCGTCGAGCGGATCGATGCCGAGATCCTCCGGGCGGCGGATCACGCCGCGCTCGCGCAGCCGCTCGACCAGCCTGCGATCGCGGCCGCGGCCGACTTCCGTATAGCCGGCCACGCCGCGGATCGCATGCTCGCGTTCGTCCTTGTCGCGGCACATCAGCAGGTTCGCGATCCCTTCCTCGGTGACGATGTGCGTGACGTCGTCGCCGTAGACCATGATCGGCGCGAGGTCGAGCTGCAGCTTGTCCGCGAGCTTCAACGCGTCGAGCTTCTCGACGAACATCGGCACGTTCTTGTCGCCGAACGTCTCGCCGATCTGCACGACCAGCTTGCGGCCGCGCCTGAGCGCCGCAGGCGTGTCGGGGTCGGCCTCCGCACCGGCCTTCAGCCACGGCTCGCTCGGGTGACGCCGGCCGCGTGCGTCGCTGCCCATGTTCGGCGCGCCGCCGAAGCCGGCTATCCGCTCGGCCGTGACCGTCGACGAATGGCCGGACAGGTCGATCTGCAGCGTCGAGCCGATGAACATGTCGCACGCGTAGAGGCCGGCGGTCTGGCAGAACGCGCGGTTCGAGCGCAGCGACCCGTCGGGGCCCGTGAACCACACGTCGGAGCGCGCGCGGATGTAGTCGTCCATCCCGACTTCCGAGCCGAAGCAGTGAACCTGCTCGACCCAGCCCGATTCGATCGCGGGAATCAGCGTCGGGTGCGGATTGAGTGCCCAGTGCGTGCAGACCTTGCCCTTCAGCCCGAGCTTCGCGCCGTAGGTCGGCAGCAGCAGCTCGATCGCGGCCGTGTTGAAGCCGATCCCGTGGTTCAGGCGCTTGATCCCGTACGGTTCGTAGATGCCCTTGATCGCGAGCATCGCGGTCAGGATCTGGGTCTCGGTGATCGCGGCCGGGTCGCGCGTGAACAGCGGCTCGACGTAGAACGGCCGGCCGGCCTCGACGACGAAATGCACGCGGTCGCCCGGAATGTCGACGCGCGGCACCTTGTCGACGATGCGGTCGACCTGCGCGATCACGATGCCGTCCTTGAACGCGGTGGCCTCGACGACGGTCGGTGTGTCTTCCGTGTTCGGGCCGGTGTACAGGTTGCCGTCGGCATCGGCGCTGACCGCGGCGATCAGCGCGACCTGCGGCGTGAGATCGATGAAGTAGCGGGCGAACAGTTCAAGATAGGTGTGCACCGCGCCGAGCGCGATCTTGCCGCCGAACAGCAGCTTCGCGATGCGCTGCGACTGCGGGCCCGAATACGCGAAGTCGAGACGCTTCGCGATGCCCCGCTCGAACACGTCGAGATGCTCGGGCAGCACGACGCCCGACTGCACCATGTGCAGGTCGTGGATCTTCGCGCTGTCGACGTCGGCGAGCGCGGTGGCGAGCAGGTCGGCCTGCTTCTGGTTGTCGCCTTCGAGGCAAACGCGGTCGCCGGGCCGCAGCACCGCTTCGAGCAACGCGACGGTGTCGCGCGCATCGACCCGCTTGCCGTGCGCGTAAGCCGCACCGGCCGCGAGCCGTGCATCGCGCGCCTGCCGCGCGTGATTCCATCCCGTCATGAACAGTTCTCCCGCTTCGATGGTTCAGCGGCATTCTAAGCCTGGCGCCGCCGCCGATTGATGATGTTGACGAATGCGACTCAGAGGACGCCGCGATGGATGCGGCCCCGCCGCGGCCCGCACGCGCCGGCGCTTGCGCACCGATCGCCCGGATCGCACGCGTGGCGGCTATGCGCCAACCAGCGCGCGTGTCGTGAAGAACAGCACCGACGGCCCGAGCAGGCAGCCGACGCCGGTATGGAACGTCGCGACCAGCGCGCCGTACGGCACGAGCCGGCGATCCGTCGCCGCAAGGCCCGCGCTCACGCCGCTCACGGTGCCGGCGAGGCCGCCGAAGATCATCGCGGAGCGCGGCGTCTTCAGGCCCATGAAGTTCGCCGCGACCGGCGTGCCGATCATCACGATGATCGCCTTCACGAGGCCTGTCGCGATGCTGAGCGCGATCACGTCGGAGCTCGCGCCGATCGCGGCGCCCGTCACGGGCCCGACGATGTAGGTGACGGCGCCCGCGCCGATGGTCGTCATGCTGACCGCATCGGTATAACCGAACGCGCGCGCGATGCACGCGCCGACGATGAACGGCAGCACGGTGCCGAGCAGCAGCGACACGACGCCGACGAGGCCGGCCTTGCGCGCCTCGGTCGGCTGCACTTCGAACGCGGTCGCGACGATCGCGAAATCGCGCAGCATCGCGCCGCCCATCAGGCCGACGCCGGCGAACAGCTTGACGTCGGCCAGCCCCTTCTCGCCGCCGGTGAACGCGCCGCCGACGTACGCAAGCACGAGGCCGATCACGATCGCGATCGCGGAGCCGTGCACGCGGCCGAAGGTGAGCTTGCGCGACGCGAGCGACGACAGCCACATGATCAGGCCGACCAGCGCGAACGACGCGACGAGCCCGTTGTGGGCGACGGTTTTTTCGAGCATCTGCAGCATCGCGGCCTCCGTTACTGTTCTTCGAATTGCGGCACGCCCGCGAAGGCCGTGTCGTCGCGCCCGGTGCGCACGAGTACCGCGATGCAGCATGCGCAGATCGCGACCGCGCCGATGGCGGCGAGCAGCGCGACCGGCCCGCCCTTCAGCGCGGCGACGACGTTCTGGTTCGCGGCCATCGCGACGACGACCGGGATGTACATCGCGCCCCAGAAACCGACGCCGGCCTCGGTCTCCTTCGGCAGCCAGCCGCGCCGGTGCAGCCACAGGCGCAGGCAGATCAGCAGCAGCATCGCGATGCCGACGCCGCCGACGTTGGTCTTCACGCCGATCGCGGCGCCCAGCAGGTCGCCGAGGAACAGTCCGGCCAGATGGCAGAACGCCAGCAGCGCGGTTCCGTAGATGATCATGAGTCGTCTCCAGTCTCTTCGTGACGGGTGCCTGACGCGTGCGGGAGTCGGGCCCGCATGCCGGTTCCGGGCGCGGACTGGGTGTCTCCTGCGGCGGGGCGCCGCGGCCCGGCGGCTCGTCGTGCGAGCGCGTTCTCAGGCGGTCGATGGGATGATGCGGTTTCGGGCCGGACGCCGGATGGCTTAGACTGACCGATGGAGCCGGCGGCGCGACACGGGCTACGCGTCCGGTGCGCCCCGTTTGCATGGGCCGCACCAGCGCGTGATCCGATACTAGCGCCGCACCATCCGGCCATTTATGAAGTTGTCGAAACCGATTCAGTGGATTTAGCAATGCGTCCATTACCGCCCGAGCTGCTGCGCAGCTTCGTCGCCGTCGCCCAGTCCGGCAGTTTCACCGCCGCGTCCGAACGCGTGAGCCTGTCGCAGTCGACCGTCAGCCAGCACATCCGCCGCCTCGAGGAACTGCTCGACCGGCCGCTGTTCGAGCGCGACACGCGCAACGTGCACCTGTCGCAGCACGGCGACGCGCTGTTCCGCTACGCGGTGCGCATCCTCGAGCTGATGGACGAGGCCGTCACGTCGGTGTGCGGCCCGCCGCTGTCGGGCAAGGTGCGGCTCGCGATGTCGGAGGATTTCGCGTCCGCGCACCTGACGGCCGCGCTCGCGAGCTTCGTGCAGCGCAATCCGGAAGTCGAGCTCGCGATCTCGACCGGGCTGTCGGGCGACCTGTTCGATGCGCTCGACGAAGGCCGTCACGACCTGGTGTTCGCGAAACGCGTCGCGGGCAGCCGGCGCGGCCGCGTGATCCGCAGCGAGCCGCTGTACTGGTGCACCGGCCCCGATTCGCGGATCACCGGCCACGAGGCCGTGCTGCCGCTCGCGATGCATCCGGAGCCGAGCGTATCGCGCCGCCGCGTGCTCGAGTCGCTCGAGGCGGTCGGCCGCCCTTACCGGATCGCCGTCGTGAGCAGCAGCATCGCGGTGCTGCGCGCGGCCGCGAGCGCGGGGCTCGGCGTCAGCGCGTTCGCCGGCTACGTGATTCCGGCCGGGCTCGCGCGGCTCGACGCGGGGCTCCCCGAACTCGGCGAACTCGAATACGTGATCGACCGGCCGGCGGCCGCGTCGCGCTCGACGCTCGCGCTCGAAGCGACGCTGATCGCGGCGGCGGCCGAGCTGTAACGCTGGCTGCCGCCTTCACGCCAACGCCGCCGCGGTGTTCGCGCGCAACTGACCATCTTGCCCGGAACGCGTCAGCGTCCGCGCAGTCCCCGCTCGCGACAATGGGCCGCATCGGAACGCACGGCAGTGTGCCGCGCGTCCGCTGTCCCGTCCCCTTGATCGGAGCACACCATGAACGTCGTGCGAATCGCCGTCGCGGCCGCCGCAGCCGCGCTGCTGTCCCCCGCCTTTGCACAAACCGATGCCGCCGCCCCCGCGCAGGGCCTCACGCGCGCGGAAGTCGTCGCCCAGCTGAAGCAGGCCTACCTCGACGGCGAACTGCCGACCAACGACGGTAACTATCCGCCGGATGCCGCGACGCGCGCGCGCAATCGCGAACTGGTGCAGGCCGCGCAGCCCGCATGGCTCGCGCAGACGCCGCGGGCACCGCAAACGGCCGCGCAGCAATAGCCTTTCACCGCGCGACCGGAACGCTCCGCGGCCAAGCGCTCAGGGCAGGAAGCTGCGGCGCCGCGCGTCGACCAGCTCGACGAGCAGCCGGTCGCGCTCGGCCGCCAGTTCCTGCATCGAACGCTCGCCCTGGATCGCGCGCAGTTCGTCGTTCAGCTTGCGATCGACGGCCGGGTCGAACGACGGCGTGCCGAGATCGTCCCACCACGTCGTGATCGGCCCCGACAGGTGTTCGAGGAAGTGCGCGATCCCGCCCGCGCCGCCGCCGAGGTGATAGGTCAGGCACTGCCCCATCAAGCCCCAGCGCAGGCCCGGCCCCCACGCGACCGCCTTGTCCGCATCGGCGACGCTCACCACGCCCTCGCCGACGAGGTGATACACCTCGCGAAACAGCGCGGCCGCGAGCCGGTTCGCGACGTGGCCGGTCATCTCCTTGTTGAGCACGATCGTCTGCTTGCCGAGTGCGTCGTAGAACGCCTTCACGCGCGCGATCACGCTCGGGTCGGTCGCGCTGCCGCCGACCAGCTCGACGAGCGGAATCAGGTGCGGCGGGTTGAACGGATGCGCGATCAGGCAGCGTTCCGGATGCCTGTCGCACCCGGTCTGGATCTCGGACATCTTCAGGCCCGACGAGCTCGACGCGATCGGCACGCGCGCGGGCAGCACGTCGTCCATCTGCCGGTACAGCGCGCGCTTCAGGTCGAGCCGCTCGGGGCCGTTTTCCTGCACGAAATCGACGCCGTCGAGCGCGCGCACGAGATCGGCATCGAACGACAGCCGCGCGGAAAGTTCGGCGGCCCGCTCGCCGAGGAAGGCCGCGAGCGCGTCGCGCAGCCGCGCGTCGGCCTGCGGTGCGGGATCGGTCGCGACGACGTCGAAGCCCTTCGACAGATAGAAAGCCGCCCAGCTCGCGCCGATCACGCCGGCCCCGACGATCGCGATGCGTTGAATCTCCATGTCCGTTCCGTCTCCGTGGTCTGTGGATAGCGCGACGATTGTCGCATCGATCCCCGTCACGACGCGTTGATGCCGATTGCACTTGCCCTCTTGAAAACCGCCGCGGCGGCCTCTAATTACCCGTTGCCAGGCAGTGCCCGTCACGCGCACTGCCCCCGTTTCGACTCAGCGGAAAACCGTGCGTCGCACTCGCCATCGGCGTCGCGCCATCGTGTCTTTCGCGTCTCATGTTCCGGAGGATCCTCATGAGCGGTATTCATTTCGGTCACGACCTGTTCGACGAATTCGCCCGTGTGCAGCGGCAGATGGCGAGCCTGTTCGGCGAGCCCCCGACCGGCATCCGCGCGGTGCGGCCGAGCGCGTTCCCCGCGCTGAACGTCGGCGCGACCGACGACGCGATCGAGATCGTCGCGTTCGCCCCCGGCATGGCCGCGGCCGACTTCGACGTCTCGATCGACAAGGACCTGCTGACGATCAGCGGCGAGCGCAAACCCGCACCGCACGACGCCGGCGACGACGTGCGCACCTACGCGCAGGAGCGCTTTCACGGCGCGTTCCGCCGCGTGGTCGAGCTGCCGCAGAACGCGGACGCCGACAACGTCAGCGCCCGTTATGAGAACGGCTGCCTGCTGATTCGCGTCGGCCGGCGCGAGGCCTCGAAGCCGCGCGCGATCACCGTTCAGTAACCTTCAGGAGAACGATATGAATACGAGCCAGAGCCAGACCCTGACCGAACGCCAGACCGGTGCCGCGCAGGCAGCCGCCGCCGAAGCCGCGCGCCGGCCCGCGATCACGCCGGCCGTCGATATCGTCGAAGACAGGCAGCGCGTCACGCTGCGTGCCGACCTGCCCGGCGTGCCGCGCGAAAACCTCGACGTGAAGGTGCACGACAACACGCTGACGATCGAAGCCGACACGCGCATCGACACGCCGGCCGACCTGCGCGTGCGTCACGCCGAAGTCCGCGCGCCGCGCTACGTGCGCACGTTCGTGCTGAGCCCCGATCTGGACACGTCGCGGATCGATGCGAGCCTGCGCGACGGCGTGCTCACGCTGACGATTCCGCGCCGCGAGGAAACGCGCCCGCGCCGCATCGACGTGACGGCCGGCAACGCGTAACGTCGGCGCGTGTTCGTCACGCGACGCGCATGACGAATGACGAAGCCCCGCCGGGCATGACGCGCGGCGGGGCTTTTTTTCGATGTGCCGAGCAGGACACGCTCGCTGTCGCGTTCAATCGAAATCGAACAGGTCGAACACCGACTTCTTGCGACGCCGGCCGTCGTGCCGGTAACGGTCGTCGTGCGCGCGGCCGTCGCGCCCCCAGCCGTCGTCACGCCCGCGCGGCGCCTGCGCATCGTGCCGCACCGGCACCTCGTCGCGGCGCGCCGGCCCATCGCCGGTTTCGCGCGCGATCAGCTTGTCGAGTTCGCCGCGATCGAGCCACACGCCGCGGCACGTCGGACAGTAGTCGATCTCGATCGATTGCCGCTCGGCCATCAGCAGGTCGGGCGTCTTGCAGACCGGACATTTCATCGCGTTTCTCCTTTCGTCGGACATTCCGAATCGAGGGCGGGCCACGGCCCGCCCGCCTGGCTCAGCGACCTTCGCCGCGCGCCACGCGCTTCGCCTTCGCGCGCCGCGCCAGCATGTTCATGCCCTCGACGAACGCCGAGAACGCCATGGCCGCGTAGATATAGCCCTTCGGCACGTGCGACCCGAAGCCTTCCGCGATCAGCGTCATGCCGATCACGACGAGGAACGACAGCGCGAGCATCACGATGGTCGGGTTGCGGTCGATGAACCGTGCGAGCGGCTGGGCGGCGAACAGCATCACGGACACCGCGACGATCACCGCGACGAACATGATCGGCACGTGCTCGGTCATGCCGATCGCGGTCACGATGCTGTCGATCGAGAACACGATGTCGAGCATCACGATCTGGCCGATCGCGGCCCACATCGTCAGGCCGGCCGCGCCGCCGGACGCGCCCGCGCCGTCGCCGTCATGCGACACGTGGTGATGGATCTCGGTGGTCGCCTTCCATACGAGGAACAGGCCGCCCGACAGCAGGATCATGTCGCGCCAAGAGAACGCGTGATCGAACAGCGTGAACACGGGTTCGGTCAGGCTCGCGATCCACGCGACGCTGCCGAGCAGCGCGAGGCGCATCACGAGCGCGAGCGCGATGCCGAGGCGCTGCGTGCGGGCGCGCTGCGCTTCCGGCAGCTTGTTGCTGAGGATCGAGATGAAGATCAGGTTGTCGATGCCGAGCACGACTTCCATCACGACGAGCGTCAGGAGCGCGGCCCAGACGGCGGGGTCGGCGGCAAGCGTCAGCAGGGAGTCCATGAAAAGGGCCGATTCGAAGGTGGAAAGCCCGATGATAGGTAGCGCACGACTTCGCAAAAATCAGAGAAAATCTGATCTTTGGTTCGGTTTTTACGAAATAACGAATCCGATGCTGAATTTCCGCCATCTGTACTATTTCTGGGTCGTCGTGAAGGAAGGCGGCTTCGCACGCGCCGCCGAGCGGCTCGACATGGCCGTGCAGACGATCAGCGCGCAGGTCCGCGAGCTGGAAAAGTCGCTCGGCCACCAGTTGCTGCGCCCGGCTGGGCGCGGTGTCGCGATGACCGACGCCGGCCAGGCCGCGTATGCGCGTGCGGAGGTCATCTTCGAGATGGGCCGGCTGATTCCCGACGAAGTGCGCGCGGCGGCCAGCCAGCCGACCGTGCGGCTCGCGGTCGGCCTCGCGGACGGCATCTCGAAGCTCGCCGCGCATGCGCTCCTCGCGCCGGTGCTCGACACGCCCACGCTGCGGCTGCTGTGCCACGAGGGCGAGCACGACGCGCTGCTCGCGGAACTGGCGCTGCATCACCTCGACCTCGTGCTGGCCGGCCAGGGCGCGCCGTCGGGGTCGAACCTGCGCGTGACGAGCGAGCGGCTCGTCGCGTCGCCGGTCGACTGGTACGGGCCCGCGGCGCTCGTCACGCCGGCCGCGCGACAGCGCTTTCCGGCGTGCCTCGCCGAGCTGCCGGTGCTGCTGCCGACCGCCCACTCGGCGCTGCGCGCGCGCCTCGACCTGTGGCTGGAGCGGGAACGGATCGTGCCCCGCATCGCTGGCGAATTCGAGGACAGCGCGCTGATGGCCGTGTTCGCGGCGCGCGGCCTCGGCGTGTTTCCGCTCAGCGAACTCGGCGCGAACGACGCATCGCTGCTGCGCGGGCTGCGCCGGCTCGGCCGCGCGGGCGACGTGACCGAGGAGATCCATGCGATCCGCTCGCGGCGCGGCGAACACCACCCGCTGGCGTCGCGCTTGCTCGCCGCCGCGCGGCCGGCGCCGGCCGGCTGAAGCGAGCGCGACATCAAACGAAACTATAATGACGCCCCGGCCATACGAGATTGCCACGCGCATCGCACCGACCCCGCCGCCGCGTGCGTTGCGCCCGCAGCCCCGCGCGGCATCTCGCCGAGCCTATTGAAAGACGCCATGCACAACCGATTTCGCCTGTTTTCCGTTTCGTGCGCGCTCGCGGCCGCGACCGTGCTGGCGGCGTGCTCGTCGCCACCCAAGCCGATCTACCAGCAGGAGCAGTTCGACGCGACGAGCAGCCCGTATGCGCACACGTTCCACTCGAAATCCGACGCGTCCTGCGAGGCCGCGCGGCGCGCGCTGCTGAGCCAGGGTTATGTCGTGTCGTCGTCGCGCAACGATGCGGTCGACGGCAGCAAGAATTTCCAGCCGAGCAACGACATGCACGTCGTGATCGAGTTTCACGTCGTGTGCGCGGACGCGACTGCCGACGGCTCGTCGAGCATCGCGTACGTGAACGCGGTGCAGGACCGCTACACGCTGAAGAAGTCGAATACGTCGGCGAGCGTCGGGCTCAGCGTGTTCGGTTCGCTGTCGCTGCCGATCGGGTCGAGCGACGACGCGCTCGTGAAGACCGCGAGCGAGACGATTCCCGCCGGCGTGTTCTACGAGCGCTTCTTCAATCTCGTCGAGCATTTCCTGAAGATCGATCCGGCCCGCCGCGATCGCGCGACCGTGAAGGCGGCCGAGAAGGAGCCCGTGACGCCGCTGCCCGAGCCTGCGCCGACGCCGCAGGGCGAGCCGATGAAGATGACGACGCCGGTCGTGCCGACGCCGCCGGCGGCGCCGGTGCCGCTGTCCGTGCCGAGCGTCGCGCCGACGTCGGGCACGTCGGTCGTGCCGGCCGTGCCTGCTGCGGCATCGGCCGTGGTCGCGCCGGGGACGATGCGGGCCGTCGGGTCGGGGTTGGGAGCCGGGGTGGGTTCGGGAGCTGCGGCGGGTGCCGCGCCGGGTTCGGGTTCGGGTTCGGGTTCGGGTTCGGGTTCGGCACAAGCTTCGGCTTCGGCGCCTGCTTCGGCTGCGGTACCTGCCAAGACCTCGGCGCCCACCTCGGCTTCGACGCCCGCGTCGGCCTCCGCACCCGCTTCAGCTTCGACGCCCACTTCCGCTTCGGCGCCTACGTCCGCCTCGACGCCGGCCACGTCGACGTCTGCCGCTACCACGGCGGCATCGTCCGTGCCTGCGCCGGCGGCGTCCGCGCCGACGCCCTCGAACGCTGCTCCGACGCCGGCAGGCAAGACGTCCGCACCCGCTGCTGCCGACCCCGTCGCGTCGTCCGCGCCGACCGGCGCCAGCGCGCCGTCCGCGAACTGACCGCGCGCGCCCTCGCCGCGCCGTGCACCGTGTGCGCGGTGCGCCGGCCGATCCCCGCCCCGTCACCCTCCGGCGAGAAGATCTTGCCCCCGGCCACTGGCTGCGCGCGCCCGGCGTGACGTAACCCGCGAGCGGAAACAGCCCGTCGCGACAGACGACACGCCCCCGATTCCGCGCATGCCCGCGATCGGTCCCGCCCCGCCGTCACTTCGCCGTCACTTCACCGCGACGTCTTCGTCCGCATCACGCTCCGGCTGCGCTGAGTCACATGCCCGTGCGCGTTACCGCAGCGTCGCGTTCAGCGTCCGCATCTGCTCGGCCGTCGCCGTCACGCCGCCGCACACGATCACCGCGATCTCCGACGCCGAAGCCAGCACCGGCACCGGTTCTTCGAGCGCGGCCAGCGCAGCACCGCACGCCGGCTCGACGACGATCCGGTGCTCGTCCAGGAACCGCAGCGACGCAGCCACCGCCTGCGCGTCCGACACGACGACCGGATGGATCGCGTGCCGCTTCGCCCATGCGACCGCCGCGTCGCACGGCCGCTTCGCGCCGAGCGACGTCGCAATGCTCGTGATCGCCGGCAATTCGACCGGGTGTCCGTGCGCGACCGAACGCGCGTAGCTGTCGGCGCCTTCCGTCCCGACCGCGACGACCGGCACGTCGTGCCAGCCGTTGCGCGCGAGCCCCTCGAGCACGCCGCACAGCAGCCCGCCGCCGCCGACCGCGAGCACGACCACGTCGGGCTTCGGGCCGACCGACGCCATCTCGTCGATCATCGTCGCGTGCCCTTGCCACAGCACCGGGTCGTCGAACGGATGCACGAACGCGTCCTGCGTACCGACGGTCGACAGCGCGAACGCATTCGCCTCGGCCCAGCTCGCACCGTGCACGACCACCTCCGCCCCCTCGACGCGGATCAGCTCGCGCGCGCGGGCCGACGCGGTTTCCGGCACGACGACGAGCACCGGCACACCGAGTTCGCGGCCGCAATACGCGACCGCGATGCCCGCATTGCCACCCGACGACGACACGAACCGGCGCGCGCCGGCCGCATGCCGTGCTTCGCACGCCGCGCCGATGCCGCGCAATTTGAACGAGCCGGACGGCTGCAGCGCGTCGAGCTTCAGCCGGATGTTCTTGCCGAGACGGCGCGACGCGATTTGCGAGCGGATATAGGGGGTCTGGATATGAAGCGGCATGGTGCGGGACACGGTCGGGAATCGGGGCAAGGAGAACGCACGGGCCAGTGAACCGGCCCGGCAACGACGACCATCGTACGGCACGCCCGCCATGCTTTCCAATACCATCGGATGGCACTTGCTATGCTTGACAGGCATATCCACCGAATCGAGACCGAACACCGGAGCCGACACCGCATGCGCCAGATCGAACTGCGTCACCTGCGTTACTTCGTGGCCGTCGCGCAAGCCGGCAGCGTGATGGCCGGCGCCCGCGCGGCCGGCATCGTCCAGCCCGCGCTGTCGCGGCAGATCCGCGAGCTCGAGGATGCGATCGGCACGCCGCTGCTGATCCGCCGCGCGACGGGCGTCACGCTCACGGCGGCCGGCGCGAGTTTCCTGCAGGATGCCACCGGCCTGCTCGCGACATTGCAGGACAGCCGCGAACGCGCATTGCGCAGCGCGGCCGGCCAGCTCGGCGAACTGCGCCTCGGCGCGCTGCCGAACTGTCTGCCGCTGCCGGTCGTCGCGAACGTGCTGAAGGCGTTTCGCGACGCGTGTCCGGACGTGAAGCTGTCGATCGCGCCGATGCTGTCGGCCGAACAGGCGGCGGCGCTGATGCGCGGCCAGCTCGACGGCGGCATCATGGCGTGGCGCCGCGACGAGGCGCCGCATCTGTCGGGCGTGCGGCTGCTGAGCGACCGCTTCGTGCTCGCGATGCCCGCGCCGCCCGGCGGCCGCTTCCACGCGCCGCGCACGCTCGCCGACGTCGCACACGAGCCGTTCGTCTGGTTCGACGCGCAGCGCTCCGCCGCGCACCACCGCTTCCTGATGGCCCAGTGCGACCAGGCCGGTTTCACGCCGCGCATCGCGCAGGTCGGCAGCGACATCCCGACGCTGATCGGTCTCGTCGCGGCCGGCATGGGCTGCGCATTCGTGCCGGAAAGCGCGTCGCCGACGTGCCCGCGCACGGTCCGGCTCGTCGCACTCGACGAACTCGCGAGCCGCTTCGACATCGAGTTCGTGTTCGACGGTGCGGCGGCGCCGGCTTCGCCCGTCGTCGCGCGGTTTCTCGAGGCGGTGCGCGATGCGGCCGGGCAGGCGGACTGACCGACCGGCCCGGCATGCGCGACCCGCGCGACGCCGGCGGATTTCGCCTCGTCGCGCGGCAGCGGATTCGGCCGTCTGCGCGCAGTCGCTTCGGACGACGGCCGGTATTAGCGTCTTCGCGCACCCGGAACGTCCGTCCGAGCGCACGACCAATCTTTCGAATCGGTGACGATCGACGCCATCACGCCGGAATTTTCAAATTGACGCCAAAAAGGGCCGTTTAACGTCACTTCGAAACGTTATGCACCGAAATATACTGCGCCCGCATCCACCCTCGTGCCAAAGAGAGGATGCCTTTCCGCCCCGGTCACGGTCCCCCTGTGACCGGGGATTTTTTTGGGCGGCAAGCCGCGCCGCCCGGCGGGCCATATGCGCGTGCCGCCCCAATCGCGCATTGTTGACATGAAATCAAGATAATTTCGCCCGAGCACGGCTTTTTCCGCAAAAGTAACGCAGGCACACTTCACCCTGTCCACAACGGCCCGGTGCCGTTGCCCCATGCTTACCGGAGCGCATCGCGTGAACACCACGACTTCTTCCCCTTCCCGCCCGGGCGGCAGCGCCGCGCTGCCGCTGCTGGCGCTCGCCGCCGGCGCGTTCGGCATCGGCACGACCGAGTTCTCGCCGATGGGCCTCTTGCCCGTAATCGCCGACGGCGTCCACGTGTCGATTCCGCAGGCCGGCATGCTGATCAGCGCGTATGCGATCGGCGTGATGGTCGGCGCGCCACTGATGACGCTGCTGCTCGCGCGCTGGTCGCGCCGCTCGGCGCTGATCGCGCTGATGTCGATCTTCACGATCGGCAACCTGCTGTCGGCCGTCGCGCCCGACTACACGACGCTGCTGCTCGCGCGACTCGTCACGAGCCTGAACCACGGCGCGTTCTTCGGGCTCGGCTCGGTGGTCGCGGCCAGCCTCGTGCCGCGCGAAAGGCAGGCCAGCGCGGTCGCGACGATGTTCATGGGCCTCACGATCGCGAACGTCGGCGGCGTGCCGGCCGCGACCTGGCTCGGCCAGATGATCGGCTGGCGCATGTCGTTCGCGGCGACCGCGGTGCTCGGCCTGATCGCGATCGCCGGCCTGTTCGCCGCGCTGCCGAAGGGCGCAGCCGGCAGGATGCCGAACCTGCGTGCCGAACTGTCGGTGCTGACGCGCCCGGTCGTGCTCGGCGCGCTCGGGACCACGGTGCTCGGCGCCGGCGCGATGTTCACGCTGTACACGTATGTCGCCCCGACGCTCGAACACCTGACCGGCGCGACGCCCGGCTTCGTCACCGCGATGCTCGTGCTGATCGGCGTCGGCTTCTCGATCGGCAACATCGCCGGCGGCCGCCTCGCCGACCGCTCGCTCGACGGCACGCTGATCGGCTTCCTGGTGCTGCTGATCGTGACGATGGCCGCGTTCCCGCTGCTCGCGCGCACCCATGCCGGCGCCGCGGTCACGCTGCTGGTCTGGGGTGTCGCGACGTTCGCGGTGGTCCCGCCGCTGCAGATGCGCGTGATGCGTGCCGCACACGAAGCCCCGGGCCTCGCGTCGGCCGTCAACATCGGCGCGTTCAACCTCGGCAACGCAGTCGGCGCGGCAGCGGGCGGCGCAGCGATCTCGGCCGGCTTCGGCTACGCGGCGGTGCCGCTCGTCGGCGGGCTGATCGCGGCGGCGGGGCTCGCGCTCGTCGCGCTGCAGATGATCCAGCGCCGCCGCGCGCCGGTCGCTGCGAATTCGTGAGCGCCCGGTGATCCGCGTGGCGCCGATACGCGGCACCGCGATTGAGAAATGCCCGCGCCGAGATTCCGGTGCGGGCATTTTCGTTGACGGCCTGCGCATCGCGCGCCGCCGTTTCGACGTTTCGACGTTTCGACGTTTCGACGCATCGACGCATCGACGCATCGACGTACCGACGTACCGACGTACCGACGTATCGACGTATCGACGTATCGACGTATCGACGTATCGACGTATCGACGTCTCAGCGCTCAGCGCGCGCCGGCGAACCCGCCGAAGAACGCGCGCGCATTCACGTCGAGGCTCTCGAGGTGATAGCCGCCTTCCTGCACGATCACCGTCGGCAAGCCGAGCGCACCGATCGCGCCGCCGAGCCGGCCGAACCCGTCGGTCGTGACGGCCACCTGCGATTGCGGGTCGTCCTTGTAGATGTCGAAGCCGAGCGCGAGCACGAGCGCGTCGGGCTGGAACCGCGCGAGCGCGCGCAGCGCGTCGTCGAGCCGCTCGAAGAACGCCGACTCGGGCGCGCCGTGCGGCATCGGCAGGTTCAGGTTGTAGCCGTCGCCGGCGCCCGCGCCCGTCTCGTCCTCGTAACCGGCGACGACCGGATAGAAATTGGTCGGGTCGCCGTGGATCGATACGTACAGCACGTCGTCGCGGCCGTAGAAGATCTCCTGCACACCCTGCCCGTGATGCATGTCGGTGTCGAGGATCGCGACCCGGCGATGGCGGCCGAGCAGCGCCTGCGCGGCGATCGCCGCATTGTTCAGGTAGCAGAAGCCGCCGGCCGCATCGCGGCGCGCGTGATGGCCGGGCGGCCGGCACAGTGCGTATGCATCGCGCGCGCCGTCGTTCACGTCCGACGCGGCCGCGAGCGCGCTCTGCGCGGACCAGTACGCGGCGCGCCACGTGTTCGCGCCGACCGGGCAGCTGCCGTCGGCGAGATAGCGCGCGGCCTTCGCGAGCACGCCGCGCAGCGGGTTCGGGTCGCGCACGAACACGTTCGACATCACTTCGTCGCCCCAGTCGTCGGGCATCCGCTTCCAGTCGCGATGCGCTTCCTCGAGAAAACGCAGGTAGTTCATGTCGTGCACGGCCGCGATCGGCGCGGTGCCGCGGTCGGCCGGCTCGCGCACGTCGAAGTCGAGCGCATGCACCGCCGCGACCAGCCGCGCCGCGCGCTCGGGCACCTCCTGCGGCTCGCGCATCCTGCCGCGCGACAGGTAGGTGCGCGGATGGTGCAGCAACTGTTCGGGGTGGAAATAGGTTTTCATCGTGGGTCCTCGTCGATTCGCCGTGTCATGCGTCGTGCGCGGCCGCGGCCACGCGCGTCGCAACGCCCGCGCGCGCGAGCACCGCGTTGAGCAGCACGTTCGTGCCGCGCGTCACGTCGTCGGGCAACGCGTCTTCGGCCTCGTTGTGCGACAGTCCGCCGACGCACGGGATGAACACCATCGCGGTCGGCACGCGGCGCGCGAGCAGGATCGCATCGTGGCCGGCGCCGCTGACGATCCGCTCGTTCGTGTAGCCGAATGCGTCCGCCGCCTGCGCGACCAGTTCGACGCAGGCGCAGTCGAACGGCGTCGCCGGGCTGCGCCAGCAGGTGTCGATCGACACCTGAACGCCGCGCGCGGCGGCCACGCGCGCGCAGGCGTCGCGCAGGTCTCGCTCCATCGCGTCGACCTGCGCATCGTCATGATGGCGCAGGTCGACCGTGAACGTCACGTCGCCTGCGATCGTGTTGCGCGACGCGTTGCGGATGCCGACCTGCCCGATCGTCGCGAGCCCGCGCGGCGCGTAGCCCGCGACGATCCGTTCCAGTTCGAGCGCGATCTGCGCGCTCGCGAAATACGCGTCCTTGCGATACGGCATCGGCGTCGTGCCCGCATGCGCGGCCACGCCCGTCACGCTCACGTCGAGCCAGCGGATCGCCTGCCCGCCCGTGACGACGCCGATCGTCGTGCCGTTCGCCTCGAGCACCGGGCCCTGTTCGATATGCGCTTCGAAATACGCGTCGAGCGCGCCGCCCGGCGCGCGCGTGCCGCGGTAGCCGCATGCGTCCAGCGCGGCGCCGAGCGTGACACCGTCGGCATCCTGCTTCGCGAGCGCGTCGTCGAGCGGCAGCGCGCCCGTGAACACCGCCGAGCCGAGCATCGCCGGTGCGAAACGCGCGCCCTCCTCGTTGGTCCACGACACGATCTCGAGCGGCTTGTCGGTCGCGATGCCCGCATCGTTCAGCGTGCGCACGAGCTCCAGCGCGGCGAGCACGCCGTACACGCCGTCGAAGCGCCCGCCTTCGGGCTGCGTGTCGAGATGACTGCCGATCAGCACCGGCGCGGCCTGCGCATCGGTGCCGGCGCGCCGCGCGAACAGGTTGCCGACCGCATCGACGCTCACCGTCATTCCCGCGTCGCGGCACCACTGCGCGAACAGGTCGCGCCCGCGCCGATCGTCGTCGGTCAGCGCAAGGCGCCGCACGCCGCCGCGCGGCGTCGCGCCGATGCGCGCCATGTCGGCCAGGCTCCGCCACAGGCGGGCACCGTCGATTTCCAGCAGGTCTTTCATTTGCACTCCGATGAATTCGTTCGTTGAGTTTCAGCGCGAGCCGAGCGCTTCGGCGGCGGCCGGCCGGGCCGCGCGGCGCGCGTCGAGCGCGACGATGCAAAGCAGCGAGACGCCGGCGAGACCCGTGTAGAACACCGCGAGCGGCCACCACTGCCCCGCGAAGCGATGCGCGAGCCAGGTGCCGACGAGCGGCGTCAGGCCGCCCGCGATCGCGCCGCAGATCTGATAAGCGAGCGAGATCGCCGAATAGCGCACGTGCGCGGGAAACACGCCGCTCACGAAGCCGGCGATCACCGAATAGAAACCGGCCATGCAGACGACCGCGAGCGCGATGCCCGCGACGAGCGACGCGGACGTGCCGCCCTGCACGAGCATGAACATCGGGTACGGCGACAGCATCGCGAGCAGCGCGGCGATCTTCAGGAAACGCGCGCCGCCGATGCGCTCGGCGATCCACGCGGCGATCGGCTGCGCGATGAACTGGATGATCGCGACCGCGAACAGGCTGTCGAGGATCAGCGAGCGCGACACGCCGACGTACTGCGTCGTGTACGCGATCATGAACGTGTTGGTGAAATAGACGCCCGCGATCCCGATCGTGTTCGCGCCGATGCAGAGCAGCACGAGCCCCGATGCGGAGCGGAACACTTCGGCGACCGGCAGCTTCACGGTACGGTTCGTCTCCTTCACGCGCGCGAACTCCGGCGACTCGTTCACGCCGAGCCGGATCAGGATGCCGACCACGAGCAGCACCGAGCTCGCGAGGAACGGCAGGCGCCAGCCCCAGGCGAGGAAGTCGGCCTTGTCCATCGACGTGACCGCGCGGAACGCGACCAGCGACAGGATCAGCCCGGCCGGGCTGCCGAGTTGCGCAAACGACGCGAAGAAGGTGCGGCGACCCTGCGGCGCGTGTTCGCCCGCCATCAGCACCGCACCGCCCCACTCGCCGCCGACCGCGATCCCCTGCACGACGCGCAGCGCGACCAGCAGCACCGGCGCGAGCATGCCGACCTTCGAATAGTCGGGCAGCAGCCCGACGCAAACGGTCGCGACGCCCATCATCATCAGCGTCGTCATCAGCGCCTTCTTGCGGCCGATGCGATCGCCGAGGTGGCCGAACACGATGCCGCCGAGCGGGCGCGCGAAGAAGCCGACCGCGAACGTCGCGAACGACGCCATCGTGCTGACGAAGCGGTCATGCGACGGGAAATAGAGTTCCCCGAACACGAGCGCGGCGGCGGTCGCGTAGATGTAGAAGTCGTACCACTCGATCATCGTGCCGATGAACGCGGCCGTCGCGGCACGCGCCGGCTGGCGGGCGGAAGGAAGGGACTGGGTCATGCGGGCTCCTGGCGCGCGCCGCGGCACGCGCGATATCGTGATGGCCGGCCATCTGTCGCGGCCTCGCGCCGCACGGTGCGGCGCCCCTCCTTTATCGGCGACCGCACATCATTAGTCAAATTTCAAGTTATTATTTCGCGTATAAATTCAGCTAATGACTGACCCGATGCGCGCCGACCTCGCCCCCTTCCTCAACGACCGCCTCGACTGGAACCTGCTGCGCACCTACCTGGTGATCATGCAGGAGCGCAGCGTGAGCCGCGCGGCCGCGCGCCTGCACGTGACGCAGCCGGCCGTGAGCCAGGCGCTGCGGCGGCTCGAGGAGGCCCTCGAGCGCAAGCTGATCGAGCGGCGCGGCGCGCACTTCGCGCCGACGCCGGCGGGCGAAGCCGTGTACCGGATCGCGAGCGACATCTACGGCGGCGTGTCGCGGCTCGAAACGGAGCTCGACGACAGCACGGCCGACCTGACCGGCTCGATCCGGCTGCTGACGGTGAGCCGCATCGAGTCGCCCGTCTACGACGAATTCCTCGCCGACTTCCATCGCGCGTATCCGCGCATCGACCTGCAGATCGAGGTGATGCGCTCGTCGGACATCCTGTCGTCGCTGCTGCAGAAGACGGCCACCGCCGGGCTCGGCCTATGCCGCACGCCGCACGACAAGCTGGAGATGCGCTGCTTCCTGCGGCAGCGCTACGCGATCTACTGCGGCCGCCATCACCGGCTGTTCGGGCAGACCCAATTGCGGATGGACGACCTGCTCGCGGAAAACTTCGTGTCGTTTACGAGCGACCAGATCGGCGACAGCCTGTCGCCGCTCACCGTGTTCCGCGACCAGAAGGGCTTCACCGGACGCATCGTCGCGTCGTCGCCGAGCCTCGAGGAAGTGCGGCGGCTGATCTTCGCCGGTTACGGCATCGGTTGCCTGCCGGAGCACATCGTGCGCGACGACATCGCGCAGCAACGCCTGTGGCGACTGCCGCCTGACGAGGGCCTCGTCGACGTCGACGTGTTCCTGCTGTGGCATCGCGACCGCAAGATGAACGCTGCGGAGCAGGCGTTCCTCGACGCAATGGAGCGCTGCATGCAGCGTCATTCGCTCGCGGAACGGCTGGGGATGTAGGCGCGCGCATGCAGGCACGCGATTGCGCGCACCCGTGACGGGAAACAGGCGCCAGCCCGCGCGGCCCGGCGCCCGATGCACCGTCAGAAGCGATGCACGATGCCGAGCTGCACGCCGCGCGCATTCGCGCCCGGATACGCGAGCGGCAGGCCCGGGTTCGCCGCGCCGGCGAGCGTGTAGCCAGCCTGGTTGCGGTTGCGCAGGTACGACAGCGCGCCATAGAAGCTCGTGCGCTTCGACAGGTCGTATTCGTACATCAGCCCGAACTGGTCCGCGTTGTCGCCCTGCGACCTCTGGTCGTGCAGGTACGCATAGCCGAGCGCGACGTAGTTCGCCGGATTGAGCTGGTACTTGACCGACAGCCCGTACACGCGCGAATCGATCCCGAGGTCTGCCCACTTCACCGCGGAGAAGCCGCCGTACACCGTCGCCTTGCCGATTGCGTACGACGCGCCGGCCATGATCGTGCGATCGGTCGTGGTCGCGGTCTTGTTCTTCAGCCACTGGCCCGCGACGAATGCCGCGAACGGCCCGTGCTCGTAGGTCACGTCGAACTGCTGGCTCGAGCCAGCCGAGCGCACGCCGCCCGCGTCGCCGAATCCGAAATACAGCCCGGCCTGGAAACCGGCGATCTCGGGGCTCTGGTACGACAGCGTATTGCTGGTGCGGAACGCGAACACGGTCAGGTTGTCCATGCCGGACGCCTGCGTGACGCCGCCGAACGCGTCCTGCCCGCCCTGGTCGTTGAACAGCGGCGAATTCTGGCGGCCCGCACGCACCTTGCCCCACTGCCCCGCGATGCCGACCCACGCCTGCCGGTTGAACATGCTGCCCGAGCTTGCCAGCGAACCGTCGTTCGGGTTGAAGCCGTTCTCGAGCGCGAACTCGATCTTCTGGCCGCCGCCGATGTCCTCGCCGCCCTTCAGCCCGAAGCGGCTGCCCCACTGGCCGCCCGAGCCGATCGCCGCCGTGTAGCCGTTGCCGGTATTCACGTACTGCGCGAATTCGTCGATCACGCCGTACAGCGTGACGCCGTCCTGCGCGAGCGCGGCGCCCGACCCACCCAGGCATGCGGCCGTAACGGCCATGCGAAGACCGGCATGCGCCGATCGCGCCCGGGAACGAATGTCTCGTGCGTTCATCTGCTTAGTCCTACTATTCAATGAAAAGAGAATGGAACGACGCCGGGCACGGTGGTCTGCCATGCCGGCATCGCGGATAACGAAGGTGAGGTACGACGCGGCTGCCGGTCGAGCCGGGCTCGCGGCGGCGGGCCGCTCAGGCCGGCTGCTAGCCGGCCCGGCGGACGACGCGATGCGTCAGTGATGAACCTCGCCGCGTTCGAGCGGCAGGATCAGGCGCTCGGGGATGCTGCGCCGCGACGCACGCGCGCCGACGTAGTACAGCACGGCCGGCACGATGAGGCCGAGAATCCACGAGATGTCGGTGCCGCCGAGCGCGTCGACGAGCGGGCCCGTGTAGATGTGCGTCGACATGAACGGCAGCTGCACCAGGATGCCGACCACGTAGATCGTGATCGCCATCACGTTCCAGCGGCCATAGCGGCCATCCGGATCGGACAGCGCCGGCACGTCGTAGCGCGAGCGCGTGAAGCAGTAGTAGTCGACCAGGTTGATCGCGCTCCACGGCGTGAAGAACGCGAGCAGGAACAGGATGAACGCGGTGAATTCCTTCAGGAACGAATGGCGGCCGGCGAGCGCGATCAGCGTCGACACGCAGATCATCCCGAAGATGTACACGAGACGGCTCTTCGACGACACCGCGCCCTTGCCGCGGAAACCGCTGACGATCGTCGCCATCGACATGAAGCTGCCGTACGCGTTGAGCGCGGTCACCGTCACCTTGCCGAACGCGATGCTGAAGTACAGCAGCGCGGCCACGGCGCCCGTCGAGCCGAGGCCGACGATATACGACACCTCGTGGTGCGCGAACTGGCTGCCGGCCAGCGCCGCCGCGAACACGCCGAACACCATCGCCGCCTGCGCGCCGATCACCGAGCCGAGGCCGACCGCGAGGAACGTGGCGACCGACGACGTCGAGCGCGGCAGGTAGCGCGAGTAGTCGGCGACGTACGGGCCGAACGCGATCTGCCACGACGCGGACAGCGACATCGACAGCAGGAAGCTCGCGAGCGAGAAGTGCCTGTTCGCGAGCAGCGCGCCGACGTCGTGGTTCGCGAACAGCTGCGTGAACATGTAGACGAACGCGACGATGCCGATCACGCTCGCGATCCGGCCGACGAAGTGGATCGCGCGATAGCCGAACACCGTCAGCACGACGATCACGGCCGCGAACAGCAGGATGCCGGCCGCGTCGTCGACGTGCAGCAATTGTGCGACGGCCTGCCCGGCGAGCACCGAGCCGCTCGCGGAAAAGCCGATGTACATCAGGCACACGAGCACGATCGGGATCATCGCGCCGTAGACGCCGAACTGCACGCGGCTCGAGATCATCTGCGGCAACCCGAGCTGCGGCCCCTGCGCGCCGTGCAGCGCCATCACCGCGCCGCCGATGAACTGGCCGAGCAGCAGCGCGACCAGCGACCAGAACACGTCGCCGCCGAGCACGACCGCCAGCGCGCCCGTGACGATGGCCGTGATCTGCATGTTCGCGGACAGCCACAGCGTGAACTGGCTCAGCAGTCCGCCGTGGCGTTCGGCGTCGGGAATGAAATCGATCGAGCGTACCTCGATCAGACCGCCGGCTTTTCCACTGGGATTCGTTGACACGGGTAAATCTCCAAGATACTGAGGATCACAAATGGTTGGGACGAGACGGAAAACGTGCCGAGCCGCCCTTTCGGCTCGTCGGGTGCGGGGCGCCGTGGATCGCCGGCATGCGCCACGCACGCACGGTCAGCACGCTGGCGCGCAATGGGCACGACGTGTGCCGACATTGCCAGCGGATGATCTTGTATATACAACTTGGCTGATATCGGTGATTACCCGGAATCCGGGAATTTTGGAAATCGTCTGAGAAAACGGGATACGTCCGACCCGCGGAGCAGTCGGTTGTGCGTATGACAAATGCATGGAAAACGAAAGCTCAGGCGCCGGCGGGCGACACGGGATCGGGTGCGGCGACCATGTCGGCCGCAGGAAGGAGTGTCAGCATGCGCCGCACGGCCTCGACGTCGCGTGCATGCAGCCATTCGTCGTAGTCGTCGCGACGCAGGATCACGACGCCCCGCTTCTCGTCGCCGGGCCGATGCATGCGCGCGAACACCGGATGATCGTCCGCATTGACCGTGAGCATCGTCATGCCGATCCGCTCGTGGCCGTCGGCCGCTTCGTAGCGCCGCCAGAGGCCGGCGACGCAGCACGGTTGCCAGCCGTCGACGCCGATCCGGTGCCACACGTTGCGGCCCGTCTCGTAGCACGGCTCGAAGATCCAGCGCGCCGGAATCAGGCAGCGCTGGCCATTGCGCCAGGCGTTGCCGTAGAGTCGCGACTCACCGACCGTCTCCGCGCGCGCGTTCACCGTATCGAGCTTCTTTCGCTTGCGGCCGCGCTCGTCGAGACGCTCGGGCTGCATGAACTTCGGCCAGAAACCGAACACCGCGCTGACGACCGCGAGACCGTCGCCGTCGGCACGTGCGATGGGCGCCGCATAGTCCGGATACACGTCGGGTTCCCACGGGTCGCGGCGAAACAGGTCGCCGATGCCGATCCTCAGCTCGCTGATGCCCGGGTCTTCATCGGGGGCGCGGTAGTGGGTACACATGGTTGGGCAGACGATGGACGCGATGTCTTCATCGTAGGTCAGCGCGCACGCCACGGTTGCGCGGTCGCCTGGTATGACGAAACAGTCTTGCGAGAGCGCTTTCGGCGGTCACCGCCCGCCGCGGCTCAGGCGAGCTGCTCCGATCCGACGACAATCCGTGCGAGGCCAGTGAATCGGCGTGGAACCGCCACGATGAACGGTTCGCGCGGGAGGGTCAACCGCAACCCGCATCCCGCCCGCTACGCGCCCGTTCCGGCCAGCCGCGACACGCTCGGCGCGACACCGGTCCAGCGCTTGTACGCCTGCGAGAACGACGACATGTCGCTGAACCCCAGTTCCTCCGCGATTTCCTTGATCGACAGCCGCCCTTCGGCGATCAGCGTCTGCGCACGCGTCCTGCGCACCGCATTCGAGATGTCGCGGAAGCACGCGCCCTCTTCCCGCAGCCGGCGCTTGAGCGTGCGCTCGCTCGTGTTCAGCAGCGTCGCGATGTCCTTCAGCTGCGGCGGCCGGTCGAACGGCCGCGTAGCGAGGTATTCGTTCAGGAACGACACGAAGTCGACGCGCGTGCGCCGGCGCGAGACCAGCTCCGCGCACATGCGCTCGCACATCGCGGCGGTCGCGGCGTTGGCCTGCGGCAACGGCCGTTCGAGCTGCGCATGCCCGAACGTGATCGCATTGCCGGGCCGCCCGTACCGGACCCGCGTGCCGAGTACCTGCCGGCCGCCCGGCTGCGCGTCATACGCGACGTCGAACGTCGCGAGTTCGAACGCGTCGCCGGTCACGTCGCGCAGCACGCGACAGGTCGCGCCCATCGCACGCTCGACGAAGAAGCGCTGCAGCGGCGTCGACAGTTCCGGCGACGCGTCGAATACGATCGCGTCGTGTCGACCGGCGCGACGGTACGTCATCCCGACGAACGTATAGGTCAGCGCCAGATAGCGGCCGGCGAGCGCAACGGCGTCCATGCCGGTCGCGCTGCTCAGCAGCCCGTACCCGAGCAGCCCGTAGGCCGACAGCTGATACGACAGGCCGACCGTCAGGCCGACGCCCGGCTCGTCGCCTGTCAGCGCGAGCAGGTTCGACGCGACCGTCAGTTCCTGCGCGGTCAGCACCGTGAAGTCCGGATCGGCGAGCTGCTTCAGCGTGAGTTGCGAGCCCTTCAGCAAGGCCGCCGGCGCGATCGCACGCGCTCGCCCGAACGCGATCATCAGCAGGACGGAAGCCGGGCTGCGGGCAAAGTTCCAGACGTTCATCGGACGCCTCGTGACGTGTGTTGGCCTAGATTCTAAAGCGGTTGGCCCACGCCAGCATGGCCGGCGACCGGCCGCCGGATCAAGATGGGCTCCATCGCAACCCGCCCTTTCGTGCAATCGACCGGAGTCCGCCGCCATGTCCAAGACCTATGCCGACCAACCCGTCTGGCGTGCCATGCAGGCATTCCTGCCGTCCGACTTCCAGTGGACCGCCGACCGCGAGCCGAATGAGGCATGGTGGCGCTGGAACGGTCATCGCCTCCACCTCGACACGTATCGCGATCCTCTGGCGAAAGTGAAGGTGATCCTGTTCCATGGCGTCGGTACCAACGGGCGGCAGATGTCGATGATCGTCGGCGAGCAGCTCGCGCGACGCGGCTACGAGACGATCGCGGTGGACATGCCCGAATACGGGATGACCGAAGTGGCGCGCGGCGCGCTCGTGCGCTACGACGACTGGGTGCGCGCCGGCAGCGACCTGATCGACGCGGAGCGCGCGAAGGACGATCGCCCCATCGTGCTCTACGGGCTGAGCGCGGGCGGCATGCTGACCTATCATGTGGCCGCGCTCAACGGCAGGGTCGACGGCATCGTCGGCATGACGTTCCTCGATCAGCGCCTTCGGCAGGTGCGCGACGAAACCGCACGCAACCTGTTCATGAGCCGGGTCGGCGGCCCGATGACGCACTTCACCGCGAAGACGCCGCTGCGCGCGATGCGCATCCCGATGTCGCTCGCGAGCAAGATGCACGCGCTCGTCAACCGCGACGACGCGCTGAAGGTGTGGCTGTCCGATCGCACGTCGGCCGGCAACGCGATGACGATGGCCTTTCTCGATTCGTACATGTCGTATCGGCCGGCGATCGAACCGGAGAACTTCCGCGTCTGCCCGATCCTGCTCACGCAGCCGGCCGCGGACCGCTGGACGCCGAAGCACCTGAGCGAGCCATTCCTCGCGCGGATCCGCAACGTGCCCGTCAAGGTCGTGATGCTCGACAACGCCGGCCACTATCCGCTCGAACAGCCGGGACTTGCGCAGATGGTGGACGCGATCGATGCGTTCTATCGCGACGTGACGGCGCAGCCCGCGCACACGCGGGTGCCTTCGTGACCTTCCGCGGCAAGGCCCGCATGCGCAGCCTCGACGTTGATCGATCGTCGGCGACCCGGATATTGCCGGCGCGACAAGCAACATCGAATCCGGCGCGAGAGACCCGACGCCGACGCCTGCGACCCGCGCACGCAAAAAAGCCCCGCCGTGGCGGGGCTTCGATCAGCCGCACGGGTCGGCACATGCTCACACGTGCAGCGCATGTCCCAGCGCGCGCAACGCCGCCTCCTGCATCGCTTCGCCGAGTGTCGGATGCGCGTGGATCGTGCCGCCGATGTCCTCGAGCCGCGCGCCCATCTCGAGCGACTGCGAAAACGCGGCGGCCAGTTCCGACACGCCGCGCCCCACCGCCTGCCAGCCGACGATCAGGTGCGTGTCGCGCCGCGCGACGACGCGCACGAAACCGTCGGTCGCCTGCAGCGTCATCGCGCGGCCGTTCGCCGCGAACGGGAACGACGCGCTGATGCAGTCGACACCGGCCGCCTTCGCGTCGTCGGGCGACCAGCCGGACGTGACGACCTCGGGATCGGTGAAGCACACGGCCGGGATCGAGGCCGGCGTGAACTTGCGGCGCCGTCCCGCGATCAGCTCGGCCACCATCTCGCCTTGCGCCATCGCGCGATGCGCGAGCATCGGCTCGCCGGCGACGTCGCCGATCGCCCATACGTTGCGCATCGACGTCCGGCATTCGTCATCGATGCGCAGCGCGCGACCGTTGCGATCGAGCGGCATCGATTCGAGCCCGAAGCCGTCGACGCGCGGCCGGCGACCGACCGCGACCAGCACGCGATCGGCCGGCAGGGTTTTCTCCGCGCCGTCGGGCGCCTGCACGCGCACCGCGCCGTCGCTCGCGAGGCCCAGCACCTTGTGGCCCGTCCATAGCCCGACGCCGAGCCGCGCGAGCGAATCTGCGACCGGCTTCGCGAGTTCCGCGTCGTATGCAGGCAGCACGCGCTCGGCCGCCTCGACGATGCTGACGTCGACGCCGAGCTTGCGATAGACGAATCCGAGTTCGAGCCCGATGTAGCCGGCACCGACGACGACCAGCCGCTTCGGCAACGACGCGGGCGACAGCGCCTCGGTCGACGAGACGACGTGCGCGCCGAACGGCATCGACGGCAGTTCGACCGGCTCCGAACCCGTCGCGAGCAACAGGTGCTCGCAGGCGATCCGCGTCGTGTGGTCGCCGGCGACGACGTCGACCGTCTTGCCGTCGACGACGCGCGCGTCGCCGTGCAGCACGCGCACGCCGTGCTTCTTCAGCAGCGCGCCGACGCCGCGCGTGAGCCGCTCGACGATGCCGTCCTTCCATGCGACGCTTTTCGCGATGTCGATCTCCGGCGCGCGCACGCGAATCCCGAGCATCCCCTCGCCGGCCTGCCCGCGCGCCTGCTCGAACGCGTCGGCGACGTGGATCAGCGCCTTCGACGGAATGCAGCCGATGTTCAGGCACGTGCCGCCGAGCCGGTCGCGCTCGACGAGCACCGTCGGAATGCCGAGCTGCCCCGCGCGAATCGCGGCGACGTAACCGCCCGGCCCGCCGCCGATCACGAGCAGCGTGGTGTGTTCGTTCTTCATCGGGCTCACTCCACGAACAGCAGCGCCGGGCGCTCGAGCACCTCGCGCACGGCCTGGATGAATTCGGCCGCGTCCGCGCCGTCGACGACGCGATGGTCGAACGACGACGACAGGTTCATCATCTTGCGCGCGACGATCGCGCCGTCGCGGATCATCGGCCGCTCGACGATCCGGTTCACGCCGACGATGCCGACCTCGGGATGGTTGATGACCGGCGTCGACACGATGCCGCCGAGCGCGCCGAGGCTCGAGATCGTGATCGTCGAGCCGGTCAGCTCGTCGCGCTGCGCGCGGTTCGCGCGCACCGCGTCGGCGAGCCGCGCGATTTCCGCCGAGATCGACCATACGTCGCGCGCCTCCGCATGACGCAGCACCGGCACCGTGAGGCCGCCGTCCGTCTGCGTCGCGACGCCCATGTGCACCGCGCCGTATTGCGTGACGACACCGGCTTCGTCGTCGTAGCGCGCGTTGATCTGCGGGAAGTCGCGCAGCGCGATCACCATCGCGCGGATCAGCAGCGGCAGCGGCGTGAGCCGGCCGCGCGTGTCGCCGTGGCGCCGGTTCAGCTCGGCGCGCAGCGCTTCGAGCTCGGTGACGTCGATCTCCTCGACGTAGCTGAAGTGCGGAATGCGGCGCTTCGCTTCCTGCATCTTGCGCGCGATCGCGCGCCGCAGGCCGATCACCGGCACCTCGGTTGCGTCGTTGCGCTCGGCGTAGCCTCGCGCTTGCGATCCGCGCGCAGCGCCCCCGCCCGTGCGCGCATACGCGTCGAGGTCCGCGTGCAGGATCCGCCCGGCCTCGCCGGTGCCGCGCACGTAGCGCAGCTCGATGCCCATGTCCCACGCGCGCTGGCGCACCGCCGGCGACGCGAGCGGCCGTTCGCCCGGCGCGAGCGCCGCGCGCGGCGCCGCCGCATGTTCCGCGCGGCGCGGCTCGGCCGGCGCGCGGGACGCGGCGTGCGTCACCGCCTTCGACGACGCATGTGTTTCGGATCCCTCAGCGATGGAAGATGACTCGGCAGGCACGTCGACCGCCGCCGCTCGCCGCGTCGCATCCGGGCCTGCATCGTGTGCTTTCGCGCCCGATTTCAGGTTGCCGTCGCCTTCGACTTCGAGACGAATCAGCTCGCTGCCGACCGCCATCATCTCGCCGATCCGGCCGCCGAGCTCCAGCACCTTGCCCGCCACCGGCGACGGAATCTCCACCGCCGCCTTGTCGGTCATCACATCGGCGAGCGGCTGGTCTTCGGCGATCGTCTGCCCCGGTTGAACGTGCCAGGCCACCAGCTCGACCTCGGCGATCCCTTCGCCGATATCCGGCATCTTGATGACATGAATCCCCATCTCAGGCCTCCATCACGCGGCGCAACGCTTCGCCGACCCGGGCCGGCCCGGGGAAATACGCCCATTCCTGCGCGTGCGGATACGGCGTGTCCCAGCCCGTCGTCCGCTCGACCGGTGCCTCCAGATGGTAGAAGCAGTGTTCCTGGACGAGCGACACCAGCTCCGCGCCGTAGCCGCAGGTGCGCGTCGCCTCGTGCACCACCACGCAGCGGCCGGTCTTGCGCACCGACGCGACGATCGTGTCGAGATCGACCGGCCACAGCGTGCGCAGGTCGATCACTTCCGCATCGATGCCGGTCTCCTCGGCAGCCGCCAGCGACACGTGGACGGTCGTGCCGTACGTCAGCACCGTCACGTCGTTGCCGGGCCGCACGACGGCGGCCGTGTCGAGCGGCACCGTGTAATAGCCGTCCGGCACCTCGCTGCCCGGATGCTTGAGCCACGATGTGACCGGACGCTCGTGATGGCCGTCGAACGGCCCGTTGTACAGGCGTTTCGGCTCGAGGAAGATCACCGGGTCGTCGTTCTCGATCGACGCGATCAGCAGTCCTTTCGCGTCGTACGGATTCGACGGCATCACCGTGCGCAGTCCGCAGACCTGCGTGAACATCGCCTCCGGGCTCTGGCTGTGCGTCTGGCCGCCGTAGATGCCGCCGCCGCACGGCATCCGGATCGTCATCGGCGCGGTGAACTGGCCCGCCGAGCGATAGCGCAGCCGCGCGCCTTCCGACACGATCTGGTCGGACGCCGGGTAGAAGTAGTCCGCGAACTGGATCTCGCAGACCGGCCGCAAGCCATACGCGCCCATCCCGACCGCAGCACCCACGATCCCGCCTTCCGAGATCGGCGCGTCGAACACGCGCGACTTGCCGTACTTGGCCTGCAGCCCCTCGGTGCAGCGGAACACGCCGCCGAAGTAGCCGACGTCCTGCCCGAACACGACCACGTCGTCGTCGCGGCCGAGCATCACGTCCATCGCGGAGCGCAGCGCCTGGATCATCGTCATCGGCTGGGCCGACGCCGTCGTTGTTTCATGTTGCGCCATGATCACGCTCCCAGTTCCTGGCGCTGACGGCGCAGATGCGCGGGCAGCTCCTTGTACACGTCGTCGAACATCGAGGCCGGCGACGGAATCCGATCGTCGGCCAGCGTCCCGAACTTCTCCGCTTCCTTCTGCGCGGCGATCACCTCGGCTTCCAGTTCGGCCGTGAGCGCGTCGTGCGCGCTGTCCGACCAGATGCCCTTCGCGATCAGGTGCTGCTTGAAGCGGGCGATCGGATCGCCGAGCGGGAAATGGGCCCAGTCGTCGGCCGGCCGGTATTTCGTCGGATCGTCCGACGTCGAATGCGCGCCGGCGCGATAGGTCACCCACTCGATCAAGGTCGGGCCGAGATTGCGGCGCGCGCGTTCGGCGGCCCAGGTCGACGCCGCGTAGATCGCGAGGAAGTCGTTGCCGTCGACGCGCAGCGAAGCGATGCCGCAGCCGACGCCGCGCCCGGCGAAGGTCGTCCCCTCGCCGCCCGCGATCGCCTGGAACGTCGAGATCGCCCACTGGTTGTTGACGACGTTCAGCACGACCGGCGCGCGATACACGTGCGCGAACGTCAGTGCAGTGTGGAAGTCGGCTTCCGCGGTCGCGCCATCGCCGATCCAGGCGGACGCGATCTTCGTGTCGCCCTTGATCGCCGACGCCATCGCCCAGCCGACCGCCTGGATGAACTGCGTCGCGAGATTGCCGGAGATCGAGAAGAAGCCGGCTTCGCGGTCCGAGTACATCACCGGAAGCTGGCGCCCCTTCAGCGGGTCGCCTTCGTTCGACATCAGCTGGCAGATCATCCGTTCGAGCGGCACGTCGCGCGCGATCAGGATGCTTTGCTGGCGGTAGGTCGGGAAGCACATGTCGCCGTGACGCAGCGCCATCGCATGCGCGGCGCCGATCGCCTCTTCGCCGAGGCTCAACATGTAGAACGAGATTTTCTTCTGACGCTGCGCGATCATCATGCGCGCGTCGAAGATGCGGGTCTTCAGCATCGCGCGCATCCCGGCGATCAGGCGCGCATCGTCGAGATCCGGCGCCCACGGGCCGAGGGCTTCGCCGTGATCGTCGAGCACGCGCACCAGGCTGCGGGCGAGATGGGCGGTGTCCGCCGGCGCTACGTCGATCGGCGGGCGGCGAACCGCGCCGGCCGGCGATAGATGCAGATAGGAAAAATCCGTCTTGCAGCCCGGGCGCCCGGTGGGCTCCGGCACATGCAGACGCAATGGCTCTGACAGGCTCATCGTGTCGTCTCCACGCTCGATTGTGTCTCACGCTGATAAAGGCGCGCGGCCGGTTGCCGGCTCACGCGCAGGCTGGCGCGCGGATAAGCACGCCAACCTTGGGAATGTATGCCTTGCCGTGCCGGACGTCGATGCCCAACCCGCTCGTTCGGGGTGAGCAGATTTGCCATGGCGGCGACGATGGGCGAGCGGCGTTGCCGGTGGGTTTGAAGGACGGTTGCGTGTGCTGCGTTGCGTCAACGCGTCGGCGAGCGCGGAATCGATGCGCGTCTGTCACGCGTGTCGGAGGGTACGAAGCGAAAGACCCCGCGAAATCCTGGATTTCGACGGGGTCTTTTGCTTCGTCGGTGCGCGTCCGCGTGCTTCAGCGCTCACGCGCTGGATCGTTCCGGCGCGCGAAGGCGCGAAGGCGCGATGCGTCGATGATGCGATGCATCACGCGTCGGGGCGCGCGATGTCGAAGCGGCTGTCGGGCGTCACGTGCACGTATGCGGACGGGCCGCCCGCGCGCAGAATGATGCCGGCGCCGAACGTGTCGAAGAGGCCGTCCTTCAGCAGGTCGTGACGGATATGCACGGCGACGACCTCGCCCAGCACCAGCGTGGCCGGCGTCTCGACGCCGCGGTGGTCGCGCAGCCGGATCACGTCGGTCACCTTGCATTCGAAGTTGACGCCGCTTTCCGCCACGCGCGGCACGCCGACGAGGCGCGACGCAATCGCGGTCAGGCCGCCGAGTTCGAATTCGTTCACGCCGTACGGCACGGCGGCACAGGTCTGGTTCATCCGGTCGGCAAGGTCGCGCGTCGCGAGGTTCCAGACGAACTCACCGGTTTCCTGCACGTTGCGCAGGCTGTCCTTCGCGGCGGTACTCGAAAAGCCGATGATCGGCGGACGATAGTTGAATGCGTTGAAGAAGCTGTACGGCGCGAGGTTGAGCGTGCCGTCGTTGCCGCGGGAGGAAATCCAGCCGATCGGGCGCGGGCCCACGATCGCGTTCAACGGATCGTGCGGCAGCCCGTGGCCTTGCGACGGTTCGTAATAGTGGTAGTTCGAATCGGTCATGGCGGGTGGTCTTGCGGGAGGGAAACTGCGTTGAAGTCCGTCGGCGGGGCGCGTATGCCGATGGCGGCAAACGTGTCCGGCGCGACGCGCGTGCCAGTATCACATGGCGCCGGTTTCGGTGTCGGCTTCGCCGCAGTGAGGCGCCCCGCTATCGGGTCCCGCCGCGACGATCCGTTCGATGGGCCCCGGGATCGCTCGCGCAACCATGCAGTCTCCGCGAACGGCACGGGCGTCAGAAATGATGCAGCAGCGCGACACGCGCGACGTATTGATTCGGGCCTGACGAGATATCGGCGGCGCCCGGAACGTACGCGTAGTCGAAGTCGGTTCCAGTGTGCGCGTTCAGCGCATGCTGATAGACACCTTCGACGAATACCGACGTGCGTTTCGACAAGTCGTAGTTCAGCTTCGCGCTCAGTTGATGCCACTTCGGATTGAACGAGCCGACCGTCGACGCCACGCGGGCCTGGGTGTACGTGTATGCCGCGCCGACGTAGAACGCGGTCGTGAAGTGATAGAGGCCGTTCACCTCGAAGTTGTCGAATTTCCACGACTGCCACGCACCGCCCGCCGGCTGCGTCGTACCGGTGAAATACGCGTTCGAAGTCGGATCGTAGACGTCGACGTGCGAATACGTGAATCCCACGAGCGCATTCGAGAACGCGTAATTCACGCCGATGCCGATGTTCTGCTGCGACGACGCATCGAACGTGTTGTCGCCGGTGATCGCGCCGGTCGAATCGGCATTGCGTGCGTTGTTGATCTTCAGATACGACGCGCCGACCGTCAGCCCGCCCTGCTGGTATTGCAGCGCGGCGCCATAGAGACGGTTGTTCGCGAAGCCGCCCGCCTGATTGCTGAAGCCATACATCGCCTCCGCGGTAACACCGTGCCACGCGGGCGACACGTACTTGACCGCATTGTTCACGCGGAACGAGTAGTCGGTGTTGTCGTTGTCGTACGGATGCGAGAACAGGTAGCCGGTCCAGTTGCCGTTTGCGGTGAGCGGCGAGAAGATGTCGACGCTCGGATCGTACTGACGACCGAACGTCAGGGTGCCGTATCGGTCCGACGCGATGCCGACGAACGCCTGACGGCCGAATTCCCGGCCGCCCTGGCTCATTTTTCCGTTGTTGACGTCGAAGCCGCTCTCGAGCGTGAAAATCGCCTGGTAGCCTGCGCCGAGGTCTTCGGTGCCCTTGATGCCCCAGCGGCTGCCGTAGTCGTAGCCGCTTTGCAATTGCACGGTGCCGTGGCCGCGTGCGTTGCTCGTGTAGTTGATACCGTCCTCGATCTTGCCGTACAGCGTCACGCTGCTTTGTGCATGCGCCGCGGCAGCAAGCAAGGCGGCGGGTGCGATGATCCCCAAACGCATGTTCATGACGATTTACCCCCAGGTCTTTTGTTTGCTGGTCGCAACGGTTGCGTGCTGCGAAGGTGCGTCGCGTCGATGTTTCCCGGCGATGCGACGGGCGCAGTGTAATGAGCCGTTTTTCTGCTGTTAGCGGCCTGCAGCGGAAAGGTGCTCTCCAGAACGCCGGCTGTTTTTCGGCGCGGAAAGCGGATAGCCGGGTGTTGAAGCGCGCCTCATTCGGGCGACGAGCGGACGCCTGAAGCAAATCGCGGGGAATCGATATTTCAATCGCCGGTACGTTTGCGTTTGGCCAGCGCGGGGGAGCTACAGGAACAGGCCGCCGCCATCGAAGCAGGACCTGAAAAACAAAAAACCCGCGAGCGGCTGGTTTCTCGCGGGTTTTCGGAACTTCATGGAATCGCACGGAAGCGATCTTGGTGCCGGGGACCGGACTCGAACCGGCAAGCCAGTTAAGGCGGCGGATTTTCGTCACACTGCTTCTTTCAAAGCCGGCGTCGTCGAAACGAAGCCGTTCGTGCGCTGGACTATGCCTTCGCCGTCGCGCGCGGGCGGTGTTGCCGCTCGTGCGCCTTAGGCGCCCCCCGTCTAGTCTCTACACCTTCCTCGCCGCAGTCGTACCGCGAGGCTTGGCTCGGCGTTGCCTCGACGCACGGCGCGCGTCAGGGGTTTCACCGAATTTGAAGGGTTCTGCACCGGTCGTTTCCGGCCGGGCACTCAATCGTTTAAGTCCGCTATGTTTACCAATTTCATCACCCCGGCAAAAGGGCGGACGCGATTCTACCATTGCTTGCACATGCATTAGCTGATTCGCGTGCATTGCATCGCGATGCAGCATGTCGGCCTGCCCTGTCCACACCCGAACCCGAGCACCGCAATCGACGTCGGCGCGACACCGTCGCCGATTTCCTCCCGCGCCGCAGCATCCGCCGATACAATCGAATCCGCCCCGCTCGCCGGGCGCCAACCGTCTGATGTTTGTATCGCAGTTTTTACGAAACAGACGTCTCGTCAGTCATCGCGAAGTCACAAACGCTTTCGATAATTCTCCCGTCGAAAACGTTTACATCGCGTAACTTCATGCCCCCGACCATCAAGGACGTCGCCGCGCTCGCCGGCTTCTCGATCGCCACCGTCTCGCGTGCGATCAACGCGCCGCATACCGTCAGCCCCGCCACGCTGGCGACCATCCGCACCGCCATCGACACGCTGCAGTTCCGCCCGAGCCCGCTCGGCCGGCAGTTGCGCGGCGAGCGCACGCGGCTCGTCGGCGTCGTCCTGCCGACGCTGTCGAACCCGGTATTCGCCGACTGCCTGCAGGGCATCGACGAACTCGCGACCGCGGCCGGCTTCAAGCTGATCCTGATGACGACCGAATACGACGCGGCGCGCGAGCGCCACGCGATCGAGACGCTGCGCGAGCAGCGCGTCGAGGGGCTGATCCTGACCGTCGCCGATGCGGACACGCATCCGCTGCTCGACATGCTCGACCGCGACGGCCCGCACTACGTGCTGATGCACAACGACACGCAACGCCGCCCGTCGGTGTCGGTCGACAACCGCAGCGCCGCCTACGACGGCGTGCGCATGCTGACGGCACGCGGTCATCGCCGCGTGCTGATGCTGGCCGGTTCGCTCGCCGCGTCGGATCGCGCTCGCCAGCGCCATCTCGGCTACGCGCAGGCGCTCGAGGAGGCCGGCGTCGCGACGCTGCCGCCGGTCGAGGTCGACTTCAACGCGGCCGAGCTGCCCGACGCGGTGCTCGCGCACCTCACCGCGCGAGCCACGCGCCCGACCGCCCTCTTCTGCAGCAACGACCTGCTCGCGATGGTCGTGATGCGCGGCCTGCGCCGCGCGGGCTTCTCGATTCCCGACGACCTGTCGGTGCTCGGCTTCGACGGCATCGCGATCGGCGAGCTGCTCGCGCCGCCGCTCGCGAGCGTCGCGACGCCGAACCAGGACATCGGCCGTCATGCATGGCAGCGCCTCGTCGAGTGCATCGGCGGCGCGACGATCGAGCGCACGTCGCTGATCCTGCCGCATACGGTACGCGACGGCGCGACGGTCGCGCCGCCGGCCGCCGACCTGCAGTTGCACCAAGCCTGAACGCGCGCGCCGCGCCATCGTGCACGGCGCGCGCAAGCTACCCCGACCCCGCCCGGAGATCCATCGTGTCCTTTCGCCTGACCTCGCTGCTGCGCGTGCTCGCAGCCCCCGTCGCCTGCGCCGCGCTCGTCGCGTTCGCACCCGCGGCCCATGCCGACGAATCCGCGATCTGCTACAACTGCCCGCCCGAATGGGCCGACTGGGCCGCGCAGATCGCGGCGATCAAGCAGAAGACCGGCATCCGCGTGCCGTTCGACAACAAGAACTCGGGCCAGGCGATCGCGCAGCTGATCGCCGAGCAGAAGAGCCCGGTCGCCGACGTCGTCTATCTCGGCGTGTCGTCGGCGTTCCAGGCGAAGGACAAGGGCGTGATCGCGCCGTACAAGCCCGCGCACTGGAACGACATCCCCGCGAACCTGAAGGACCCGCAGGGCTACTGGTTCGCGATCCACTCGGGCACGCTCGGCTTCTTCGTGAACAAGGACGCGCTCGACGGCAAGCCGGTCCCGCGCTCGTGGGCCGACCTGCTGAAGCCCGAATACAAGGGGATGGTCGGCTACCTCGATCCGTCGAGCGCGTTCGTCGGCTATGCAGGCGCCGTGGCCGTCAACCAGGCGCTCGGCGGTAGCCTCGACGACTTCAAGCCGGGGCTCGACTGGTTCCGCAAGCTGAAGGCGAACGCGCCGATCGTGCCGAAGCAGACCGCGTATGCGCGCGTGCTGTCCGGCGAGATTCCGATCCTGCTCGACTACGACTTCGACGCGTATCGCGCGAAGTACAAGGATCACGCGAACGTCGAGTTCGTGATTCCGAAGGAAGGCACGATCGCGGTGCCGTACGTGATGAGCCTCGTGAAGGGTGCGCCGCACGACGCGAACGGCAGGAAGGTGCTCGACTTCGTGCTGTCCGACGAAGGCCAGAAGCTGTGGGCCAATGCGTACCTGCGTCCGGTGCGCGCGCAGACGCTCGGCGCCGACGTCGCCTCGAAGTTCCTGCCGGCGAGCGAATACGCCCGGGCGAAATCGGTCGACTTCGGCAAGATGGCGGCCGGCCAGCAGGCGTTCGGCCAGCAATACCTGCAAGTGATGCAGTAAGCGCCGGACCACGCCATGCTCGACCTGACTTTCCCGCTGCGCTGGCGCGTCGCCCTCGTCGCGCCGGCGCTCGCGGTGTTCGCCGCGTTCTGGCTGCTGCCGATGGCGGCGCTCGTGCGGGTGTCCGCCGACGGCGCGTTCTTCACGCAATACGCGGCGCTGCTCGGCAACGCGCGTTACATGACGAGCCTCGGCGAAACGATCGCGTTGTCGGCCGGCGTCACGCTCGCGACGCTGGCGCTGTCGACGATCTCGGGCCTGCTGCTCGCGCGCCGCGAATTCGCCGGCAAGCGCGTGCTGCTCGCGCTGCTCACCTTTCCGCTCGCGTTCCCGGGCGTCGTGGTCGGCTTCATGGTGATCATGCTCGCCGGCCGGCAAGGGCTGATCGGCATGCTGTCCGCGAAGCTGACCGGCGACAAGTGGGTGTTCGCGTATTCGGTTGCCGGGCTGTTCGTCGGCTACCTGTACTTCTCGATCCCGCGCGTGATCGTCACCGTGATCGCGGCCGCGTCGAAGCTCGACGCGTCGCTCGAGGAAGCCGCGCGCTCGCTCGGCGCGTCGCCGTGGCGCATCTTCGTCGACATCGTGCTGCCGGCGCTCGCGCCGGGCCTGGTCGCGGCCGGCGCGATCTGCTTCGCGACCGCGATGGGCGCGTTCGGCACCGCCTTCACGCTCGCCACCGACCTGAACGTGCTGCCGATGACGATCTACACCGAGTTCACGCTGAACGCGAACATCGCGACGGCTGCCGGCCTGTCGATCGTGCTCGGCATCGTCACGTGGGCCGTGCTCGCGCTCGCGCGCCGGTTCACCGGCCACACCGCCGCCGCCGCGGCCTGAGGATTCCTTCATGCAATCGCTTTCCGGTTCGTCCGCGCCGTCGCCGGCGCCCGCTCCGTCGCACGCGAACGGCGCCGCCCGACGCGCGCCGCGCGTGTCGGGCGCGCGCGCGATCGCCGCGCTGCAATGGGGCGTCACGCTGCTGCTGTGCGCGTTCCTGATCGTGCCCGTCGTGATGTCGGTACTCGCGGGCCTCACCGTCAACTATTTCCGCGGGCTGTCGAGCGGCCTCACGCTGCGCTGGCTCGAACAGGTGTGGCAGCAGTACCAGGGCTCGGTCGCGCTGTCGCTCGGCGTCGCGTTCGCGACGCTCGCGATCGTGCTCGCCGTCGGCGTGCCGGCCGGCTATGCGCTCGCGCGCAGCAAGAGCCGCGTCGCCCGCGTGATCGAGGAAGCGCTCGTGCTGCCGGTCGCGCTGCCGGGCCTCGCGTCGGCGCTCGCGCTGCTGGTCGTGTACGGCGGCTTCACCTCGTTCCGGATGAGCCTGTGGTTCATCGTCGTCGGCCACGTCGTGTTCACGCTGCCGTTCATGGTGCGCGCGGTCGCGGCGGTCGCCGCCGGCGCCGACCTGCGCACGCTCGAGGAAGGCGCGGCGAGCCTCGGCGCGTCGTTCGTCACGCGCTTCGTCACGATCGTGCTGCCGAACCTGCGCCCCGGCATCGTCGCGGGCGCGCTCGCGGTGCTCACGCTGTCGATCGGCGAATTCAACCTGACCTGGATGCTGCATACGCCCGACACGAAGACGCTGCCCGTCGGGCTCGCCGATACCTATGCGTCGCTGCGCCTCGAAGTCGGCAGCGCGTACACGATCGTGTTCCTGCTGATGACGCTGCCGCTGCTCGTCGCGATGCAGTGGCTCGGCGTCGATCCGTCCGGCACGCGCGCGCTGAAGCGTCGCCCGCGCTGACCCTGCGCTGACCTTACCCTTCCCATGAAACTCGATTCCACCCCCATCACCCTGACCCGCTGCGCGAAGACGTTCCGCGGCACGCGCGTGCTCGAACCGCTCGACCTGTCGATCGGCGCGGGCGAGACGCTCGTGCTGCTCGGCCCGTCGGGCTGCGGCAAGACGACGACGCTGCGCCTGATCGCGGGCCTCGACACGCCGGATGCCGGCGGCACGATCCGGTTCGGCGGCGACGACGTGACCGCGCTGCCGATCGAGCGCCGCCAGGTCGGCATGGTGTTCCAGAACTACGCGCTGTTCCCGAACCTCACGGTGCGCGGCAACGTCGGCTACGGACTGAAGATCCGCAAGACCGAGCCGCGCGCGCTGCGCGAACGCGTCGACGAGCTGCTCGCGATGATGCGGCTCGACGCGCATGCGGACAAACCCGTCGATCAGCTGTCGGGCGGCCAGCGCCAGCGGGTCGCGCTGGCGCGTGCGCTCGCGGTGCGCCCTCGCGTGCTGCTGCTCGACGAGCCGCTGACCGCGCTCGACGCGAAGCTGCGCGACGTGCTGCGCCGCGAGATGAATGCGCTGTTGCGCGAGCTCGGCGTGACGACCGTCTACGTCACGCACGACCAGGCCGAGGCGATGGAGCTCGGCGACCGGATCGTCGTGATGGGCGCGGGCCGCATCGAGCAGATCGGCACGCCGCGCGACATCTACTACCGCCCGGCGAACCGTACGGTCGCGCAGTTCATCGGCACGCTGAACCGGCTTGCAGGACAATGGCAGGACGGCGCGCTCGTGACGACGGGGGGCTCGATCGTCACGCCGCACGCCGCCGACGAGTGGTTCTTCCGTCCGGAGGATGCGCAGCTCGCCGATCCCGCGCATGCGCCGCTGCGCGGCGCGATCGGCGCGTGCGCGTTCCTCGGCGAACGCACGCGGCTCACGATCGAGCATGCGGCACCCGACGCGCTCGTGATCGACGTGCCGGGCCGCATCGAGCTCGCGCGCGGCACGGCGGTCGGCCTCACGATCGCGCCGGAAGGCCTGATCGCACTCGCCGCGTAACACCGCCCCACGATAACCACACATTCCGAGGAACGACGATGCTGCTTGCTCAAATCAGCGATCTCCACATCAAGCGCCCGGGCCAGCTCGCGTACCGGCGCGTCGACACGGCCGCCGCGCTCGCGCGCTGCATCGCGAAGCTGAACGCGCTGGTGCCGCGCCCCGACGCGGTGCTCGTCACCGGCGACCTGACCGACTTCGGCCACGACGACGAATACCGCCACCTGCGCGACCTGCTCGCGCCGCTCGAGATTCCGTATTACCTGATGGTCGGCAATCACGACGATCGTGCGGGGTTGCGCCGCGCGTTCGCCGATCGTCCCGAATTGCAGGACGGCGAGTTCGTGCAGTACGCGCTCGACGTCGGCGCCGTGCGCGTGCTCGCACTCGATTCGCAGGTGCCCGGCACGAGCCACGGCGACCTGTGCGATGCGCGGCTCGCGTGGCTCACCGCGCAACTCGACGCTGCGCGCGACCGGCCGGTGATCGTCGCGCTGCATCACCCGCCGTTCGTGTCCGGGATCGGACATATGGACGCGCTGCGCCTCGCGCCCACCGCTGCCGCGAAACTCGACGCGCTGCTGCGCCGCTATCCGAACGTCGAGCGCGTGCTGTGCGGCCACGTGCACCGGACGATGTTCACGCGCTTCGGCGGCACGCTCGCGTCGGCCGTGCCGGCGCCCGCGCACCAGGTCGCGTTCGATTTGCGAGCGGACGCGCCGTCCGCGTTCCGGCTCGAGCCGCCCGCGTTCGCGGTGCACGTCCATACGCCGGACATGGGGATGACGTCCCATCACGTGTACGTGGACGAAGGCGACGGGCCGTATCCGTTCTATGAGCCGAGCGGGGAACTGGTCGATTGAACCGTACGCAATCGCGGATGCATGACGAGCGGCTGCGGCCGGTGAGGGCCGCGTCGAATGATTGCGGTTGATTGCGGTTGAGCGGGCCGGCCATGCTGCGATCGCGCCAGCCGCGCAGCCGACTGCGCCTCTGCGCCTCTGCGCCTCTGCGCCTCTGCGCCTCTGCGCCTCTGCGCTTCTGCGCTTCTGCGCTTCTGCGCTTCTGCGCTTCTGCGCTTCTGCGCTTCTGCGCTTCTGCGCTTCTGCGCTTCTGCGCTTCTGCGCTTCTGCGCTTCCGGGCTTCTCGGCTGCTGGGCTGCTGGGCTGCTGGGCCGCTGAGCCGCAGCACCGCCGGCACGATTCCCGGTGCTCCGGTATGATCGGCACGCTCGATCGGCGCCCGGCCGCCTGCGCCAACGACGCCGCGCCGCGCGCCACGCCGCCCAACTCCGTTCCGTTGCCGCCATGTCCGCCGCCTCCACCGACCGTCCGACCGACGCCGCCTCGCCCCACTACTCGCGCAGCCTGCTGTTGCTGCTCGCGACGATCGCGGGCGTGTCGGTCGCGAACATCTACTACAACCAGCCGCTGCTCGACAGCTTCCGCTCGGCCTTCCCGGACGGCGCGTCATGGATCGGCGCGGTGCCGACCGCGACGCAGCTCGGCTATGCAGCCGGGATGTTCCTGCTCGCGCCGCTCGGCGACCGCTTCGATCGCCGCGGGCTGATCCTGATGCAGATCGCGGGCCTGTCGATCGCGCTGATCGTCGCCGCGGCCGCGCCGTCGCTGGCAGTGCTGGCCGTGGCGAGCCTCGCGATCGGCGTGCTCGCGACGATCGCGCAGCAGGCCGTGCCGTTCGCGGCCGAGATCGCGCCGCCGGCCGAGCGCGGGCATGCGGTCGGCACCGTGATGAGCGGCCTGCTGCTCGGCATCCTGCTGGCGCGCACGGCGGCCGGCTTCGTCGCCGAATATTTCGGCTGGCGGGCGGTGTTCGGCGCGTCGGTCGCGGCGCTCGTCGCGCTGGCCGCGGTGATCGTGCTGCGGCTGCCGCGCAGCTCGCCGACGTCGACGCTGCCGTACGGCAAGCTGCTCGGCTCGATGTGGCACCTGGCGGTCGAACTGCGCGGGCTGCGCGAGGCGTCGCTGACGGGCGCCGCGCTGTTCGCCGCGTTCAGCGCGTTCTGGCCGGTGCTCACGCTGCTGCTCGCCGGTGCGCCGTTCCACCTCGGCCCGCAGGCCGCAGGGCTGTTCGGGATCGTCGGCGCGGCCGGTGCGCTGGCTGCACCGTACGCGGGCCGTTTCGCGGACACGCGCGGCCCGCGCGCGATCATCTCGCTCGCAATCGCGCTGCTCGCGGCGTCGTTCGTGATTTTTGCGCTGTCGGGGACGAGCCTCGTCGGGCTCGTGATCGGCGTGATCGTGCTGGATGTCGGCGTGCAGGCCGCGCAGATCTCGAACCAGTCGCGCATCTACGCGCTGAAGCCCGAGGCGCGCAGCCGCGTGAATACCGTGTACATGGTGTGCTACTTCATCGGCGGCGCGCTCGGCTCGTCGGCCGGCGTCGCCGCGTGGCACGCCTTTGGCTGGATCGGCATGTGCGCGGCCGGCCTGCTGTTTACCGCACTCGCCGGCTGGTCCCACCATCGCGGCGCACGTCGCGACTGAACGCCGCGTCGCGCACCGGCGTCATGCGTCGGCCCGCGACGCGGCCGGATTGACGGCTGGCGGCGGCGTGAATGCCTGCGCGGGATCCATGACCGCGGCCGGGTCCACGACGGCGGCCGGTGCGGGCACCGCAAGCGGTACCGCGGAAGGCGCGAGGATCGGTGCCGGCTCCGGCATCGCCGCCTGAGCCGGTACTGACGCCGCATCCGCCGTCGATTCGGCGGCGACGGTTGCCGCGGTCGCCACGGTCACCACGCCCGGCGCAGCATCGGCCGCCGCGCGCGCCGCGGGCCGGCGCGCGGGATCGAACAGGAACGACAGCCCGACGCTGCCGAGGATCGCGACGGTGGCGACCACGGTTGCCGTCGTCACGGGCTCGCCGAGCATCAGCGCGCCGAGCGCGACCGCGACGATCGGGTTCACATACATGCAGCTGCTCGCGATGATCGGGCTCGTGTGGCGAATCAGGTAGCCGTACGCGACGTACGCTGCCATCGTGCAGAACACCATCAGGTACACGAACGCGAACACCGGCGCGACCGCGACCTGCTCGATGCGCTCGCCCATCAGCCACGCCCCGATCGTGGACATCAACCCGCCCAGGCCGATCTGCAGCGACGTCGACAGGAACAGGTCGGACGGCAGCTTGAGCCGCGTCGCGAGATGCGCGCCGCCCGCCCAGAACAGCGCGCCGGCCAGCACGCAGATCGTGCCGAGCGCCGAGTTCGCGGCGGCCGCGCCGCCCGAATTCAGCACGACGATGCCGACCATCCCGAGCGCGACGGCCGCCCACTCGCCCTTCGTCACCGCGCGCCCGGCGACCGCCGCGATCACGGTCGCGAACAGCGGCACCGTCGCGACCATCACCGCGGCCGAGCCGCTGCTGACCGTGCGCATCCCGAGCGCGATCGTGCCCGACGACAGCGCGACCAGCATCGTGCCGACGATCGCCGAGTTGCGGATTTCGAGCAGCGTCGGCCATTCGGGCTTGCGCCGCAGCGCGAAGATGAACAGGCCGATCCCGCCGAGCAGGTTGCGCAGCCCCGACAGCAGCAGCGGCGGGAACGACTGCAGCGCGAAATGCAGGCCGCTGTAGGTCGAACCCCAGACGAAATAGATGAAGACGAGGGCGAGCGCGACGCGGCCGCCGCGGCTTTGCGGCAGGCGGATCCGGATCGGCAGGCGGGCGAGGAAATCGAGGAGGCGGTCGAGCGGGGTCATCGTTCAGCCCGCCCGCACGACGTGTCGCGTGCTCCGCTGAAAGACGCCGGAGAGACCGGCAAACGGCCCTGAGTGGACCGGGAAGGCGGAGACGGACGTGCGGAACGACATGGCAGTGCGAACGGCGACGAATAAGAACCGGCAAGCGGCGGCAGAGGGTCGAAAAGCGGGCGCGAGCCGCTTCGGCTGCGCACGCTCGGCATTATGGCATCAAGGATTCGAAAGCATCATCAGACCAGTCTGAAAGCTTATCGACTGACGTTTCGGCGCGACATTTTTCGGCATCCGGACCAACCGGATGGGGGGCTCGATACGCGCGGCGCGGGCGTCGCGCGGGCCGCCCGGCATCCCGTCCTGCAGCAGCGATCGCTCCATCGGCCTGATGGCCAGTCATGCGCTTCAGCGGTCGCTTCGCGCTTATGGTGATGATCGGCGACGGTCGGCAGGCGCGTCCGGCCGCCGACATTCGCCCTTTCGACCCGCACACCGCCCATACAAAATTTTGTATAATTCCACCATTCTTCCGCCGAAGCCCGTCGTGTTCGTCGGCACCGCACTCGACGACCTGCGCGGCTTTCCGCTTCTCGCGCGCCGCGAAGCCGGCCACCAGATCGACCAGGTGCAGCGCGGCCTCGCGCCCGACGACTGGAAGCCGATGCGAACCGTCGGCCCGGGCGTGCGGGAAATTCGCCTGCGCGACGCGAGCGGTGCGTTCCGGATCGTCTACGTCGCGACCTTCGCCGACGCGATCTACGTGCTGCATTGCTTCCGCAAGCAGTCGGCACGCACCTGCAAGACCGATATCGACCTGGCGGCCCGACGCTACCGGGCGCTGATGATGGAGAGGAAACGATGAGCAACGAACGTCATGCGAGCGTCTGGGACGCAATCGAAGGCCGGCCGGCCGAAGCCGAGAACATGAAGCTGCGCTCCGAGCTGATGATCGCGCTCAAGCAGCGCATCGCGCAGCTCGAGCTCAGCCAGGCGCAGGCCGCGCAACGGCTGGGCGTCACGCAGCCGCGCGTGTCCGATCTGCTGCGCGGCAAGATCAACCTGTTCGGGCTCGACGCGCTCGTGAACATGGCGGCGGCGGTCGGCCTGCGCGTCGACCTGCAGGTGCGCGAATCCGTGTGACACGCCGCGACGCACGGCAGCACGCGTTCGCGCGCCGCCGCTTCACGATCCGCCGAACCAGTTGTACCCCTGATCGACCCAGTAGCCGCCCGGGAAGGTATCGGTCACGAAGATTTCCATGATGTGCTTCGGATTCTTGTAGCCGAGCTTGGTCGGCATCCGCAGCTTCATCGGGAAACCGAATTCCGGCGGCAGGCGATGGCCGTCGTAGTCGAATGCGAGCAGCGTCTGCGGATGCAGCGCGGTCGGCATGTCGATGCTTTCGTAGTAGTCGTCCGCGCATTTGAAGCCGACGTATTTCGCGTGCGTATCGGCGCCGGCACGCGCCAGGAACGCGCCGAACGGCGTGCCGCCCCAGCGGCCGATCGCGCTCCACCCTTCCACGCAGATGTGCCGCGTGATCTGCTCCGCGTGCGGCAGCGCATACAGCTCGTCGAGCGTCCACACGCGCTTGCCCGTCACGCGGCCCGACAGCACGAGCCGGTACGTCGATGCGTCGACGTGCGGCACCTCGTCGATGCCGTAATACGCGTTGAACGGGAACGGCCGCGTGATGTCGGCCTCGGTGTAGGTCGGCGCGAGCCGCTCGCCGCTGAAGAGCCACGCCTGCACGCGGTCGTTCATGCGCGACACCTTCTCGAGGAACGTGTTGACCGACGCGTCGTCCTTCAGCGTGCAGCCGGTCAGCATCGTCAGGCCGCCGAGCGTCAGGATGCGGCGGTTGAACAGCCGCCGCGACGGCATCTCCAGCTCGCGGCGCACGTCGAGTTCGAGCGACTTGCGGTCGAGCGTCCAGCGCGAATCGGCGCGCTTGTATTCGGAATCCGACATGATGATTTCCTTCACCCGGAGTTGACCGGTCAGCGCCCGCGCAGCATCGCGAGCAGCGAGCGCGGCACCAGCAGCGCCATCGCGACGTGCACGAAGAAGAACGCGACGAGCAGCGACATCGCCCAGAAATGCACGACGCGCGCGTTGTCGTAACCGCCGAACAGTTCGCGCAGCAGCGGAAACTGCACCGACTTCCAGATCGTCAGCCCGGACAGCACCAGCACGATCAGATCGACGATCGCGACCAGGTACGCGGCACGCTGCACCGCGTTGTAGACGCTCAGATCGTCGTGCGCGAGCCGGCCGCGCAGCGCGGCGCGCACGTCGCGCCACACGGACGCCGGCGTGACGGGCAGCATCTTGCGCGCGAGGCGCCCGGTCGCGATCGACATCGCCAGGTAGAACAGCCCGTTGCCGACCAGCAGCCACATCGCCGCGAAATGCCATTGCAGCGCGCCGCCGAGCCAGCCGCCGAGCGTGATGCCGTGCGGAAACACGAACGGCGGATAGATCGGCGACGCATCGTAGATGCGCCAGCCGGACAGCGCCATCAGGATCGCCGCGAGCGCGTTGAGCCAGTGGCTCACGCGCACCCACAGGGGATGAATCTTGCGGGCGGGCGGCGTGACGGCCGCGCGCCCGGTGGCGGGAACGGTTTGCATGATGAAAACTCCCGGAACGCGTCGACGAGACGAGTCGAGTCGAGACAAAACGAGACGCGGGCGGCCGTCGTCGAGCACATGCGCCGGCCGCACGCCCTGCCCGGCTCCGTCAGTTCGACGGCGCCATCTTGTCGTCCGACTTCGCCTTGCCCATCTCGTCGTGCGACATCGCGTCTTTCTTCATCGCGTCCTTCTTCATCGCATGCTTCTTCATGGCGTCCTTCTTCATTGCGCCGTCCTTCGCCATCGCGTCGTGCCCCATCGCGTCCTTCGACATCGACGAGCCGTTTTGCGACATCGCGTCGTTCTGCGCATACGCGCCCGTTGCAAGCGTGGCGAAAGCAGCGACACAGGTGGCGATCAGTACGTTTTTCATGACATCTCTCCAAAACATGGGTTTAAGGAGCCGAATAGACGGACGACATCGCGGGAAATGACAGCCGCTGCGAAATTTTTTTTGTGAGGTCGCGCGAAGGCGCGCCATGTTGCACCGCTTCGCCGCGGCCGGCCGAGCCGTGGGGCCGCGCGGCGGCGACGCGCGCTGTCATTTCGACGGGCCATCACACCGCCCGCCATGCTGCGGCCGCACCGGGATGGCCGATCCCGTCCCGGTTGAAACCGCCGCCAAGCCAGTGTATCGTGTGCGCTGCTAACGCGGGGGTCCTGCAATGCGTTCGGTCAAACAACCGGCATTGCGGGTGAGAAATACCCTTTGAACCTGATCTGGATAATGCCAGCGCAGGGAAGCGTACGGATTTCACCGCCATCCTTCTGACGAAATCCGCCGCCTCACCAAGCCTCGTCTCCTGCTTAGCTCGAGCCCCACATTCGTCAAGGGCTCCGGGCAAGCGCCGAAGCGCCTGCCCGGCGCTCACACAGGAGATTGCATGAACGCCAATCCGAAGTTTCTGTCTGCCGACGCCCACGTCGACGCTGCTGCCGTCGCGCCGCTGCCCAATTCGCGAAAGGTGTATGTAACCGGCTCGCAGCCCGACATCCGCGTGCCGATGCGTGAAATCACGCAGGCCGACACGCCGACCGGCTTCGGCGGCGAAAAGAATCCGCCGATCTACGTGTACGACACGTCGGGCCCCTACACCGATCCGGACGCGAAGATCGACATCCGCGCGGGCCTGCCCGCGCTGCGCCAGCGCTGGATCGAGGCACGCGGCGACACCGAAGTGCTCGACGGCCTGTCGAGCCAGTACGGCCTCGAGCGCGCGGCCGACCCGGCTACCGCCGACCTGCGTTTCCCGGGCCTGCACCGCAACCCGCGCCGCGCGCAGGCCGGCAAGAACGTCACGCAGATGCACTACGCGCGGCAAGGCATCATCACGCCGGAAATGGAATACATCGCGATCCGCGAGAACCAGCGCCGCGCCGAATACATCGAGAGCCTGAAGTCGAGCGGCCCGAACGGCGCGAAGCTCGCCGCGATGATGGGCCGCCAGCACCCGGGCCAGGCGTTCGGCGCCGCGGCCTTCGGCGCGAACGCGCTGGCCGAGATCACCCCCGAGTTCGTGCGCGACGAAGTCGCGCGCGGCCGCGCGATCATCCCCGCGAACATCAACCACCCGGAATCCGAGCCGATGATCATCGGCCGCAACTTCCTCGTGAAGATCAACGCGAACATCGGCAACTCGGCCGTCACGTCGTCGATCGGCGAGGAAGTCGACAAGATGACGTGGGCGATCCGCTGGGGCGGCGACACGGTGATGGACCTGTCGACCGGCAAGCACATCCATGAAACGCGCGAGTGGATCATCCGCAACAGCCCGGTGCCGATCGGCACGGTGCCGATCTACCAGGCGCTCGAGAAGGTCAACGGCAAGGCCGAGGACCTGACCTGGGAAATCTTCCGCGATACGCTGATCGAGCAGGCCGAGCAAGGTGTCGACTACTTCACGATCCACGCGGGCGTGCGCCTGCAGTACGTGCCGCTCACCGCGAACCGGATGACGGGCATCGTGTCGCGCGGCGGCTCGATCATGGCGAAATGGTGCCTCGCGCATCACAAGGAAAGCTTCCTGTACGAACACTTCGAAGAGATCTGCGAGATCATGAAGGCGTACGACGTGAGCTTCTCGCTCGGCGACGGCCTGCGCCCCGGCTCGATCTACGACGCGAACGACGAAGCGCAGCTCGGCGAGCTGAAGACGCTCGGCGAGCTCACGCAGATCGCGTGGAAGCACGACGTGCAGGTGATGATCGAAGGCCCCGGCCACGTGCCGATGCAGCTGATCAAGGAGAACATGGATCTCCAGCTCGACTGGTGCAAGGAAGCGCCGTTCTACACGCTCGGGCCGCTGACCACCGACATCGCGCCGGGCTACGACCACATCACGTCGGGCATCGGCGCCGCGATGATCGGCTGGTTCGGCACCGCGATGCTGTGCTACGTGACGCCGAAGGAACACCTCGGGCTGCCGAACAAGGACGACGTGAAGGAAGGGATCATCACGTACAAGCTCGCCGCGCACGCGGCCGACCTCGCCAAGGGTCACCCCGGCGCGCAGGTCCGCGACAACGCGCTGTCGAAGGCGCGCTTCGAGTTCCGCTGGGAAGACCAGTTCAACATCGGCCTCGACCCGGACAAGGCGCGCGAATTCCACGACGAGACGCTGCCGAAGGATTCCGCGAAGGTCGCGCACTTCTGCTCGATGTGCGGCCCGCACTTCTGCTCGATGAAGATCACGCAGGACGTGCGCGAGTTCGCGGCGCAACAGGGCGTGTCGGAAAGCGAAGCGCTGAAGAAGGGGATGGAAGTCAAGGCGGTCGAGTTCGTGAAGACCGGCGCCGAGATCTATCACCGTCAGTAAGCCGGCCAGCGAACGCGGCGGTCCGCACGGACCGCATCGTGGCGCACTGCACCAGGCCCGCTTTCGAGCGGGCTTTTTTGCGTGCGCGCGCATGCGTCGTGCCTGCCGGCGCAAGGGAAACAATTGATTACGAAACCGCCCGAGCCTTAACAAGTCCTTACAGCAGCCCGGTGGGACGGCAGGTAGATTGGTTTCATGCGCGGCCGCGATGCGCTCGTGCGACCTTCCGTTCACTATCGCGAGGACAACCATCATGAATGCTTCGATTCGGCGTTTTGGGGTATGCGCGCTGCTCGTCACGACGGTGGCCAGCCTGTCGGCCTGCGATTCGATGACGCGGCGCCAGCGCGATACGGCAATCGGTGCGGGTGTCGGCGGCGTCGCGGGCGCGGCGATCGGCGGCAACGCATTGTCGACGCTGGGCGGCGCAGCCGCCGGCGGCATCATCGGCAACCAGGTCGGCAAATAAGCCGGCCGGCTTACCCGGCTGCCGCGCGACGCGCGGCAAGCTCCGGCCTGACGGCGTTTCCGCGCGGCGGAAGCGCCGTTTTTCGTATGCGGCGCCGCAACACGACGCAGCGGCCCGGAAATGATCCGTTACCGTTTTGCGCATCTTGTCATCGCCGCGCGGCCTAAGCTTAAGCATCTGCCGATTGCCGGCTCCGCCGGAGAGACATCATGAACAGGACCCTCGTCGCACTCGCCGCCGCGGCGCTCGCGTGCACGACGCTCGCCGGCTGCTACTACCCGTACGGCTATTATCCCGGCGGCTATTACGCGGCCGCACCGGTACAGCCGGCGCCCGTGTACGTCGATCCGGGCCCCGCCTACTACTACCCGGCGCCTGCGTATGCGCCGGCATGGGGCGGTTATTGGGGACCCGCGCTGTCGCTCAATTTCGGCTTCGGCGGACGCGGCGGCTGGCACCACCATCACTGAGCGCGCCGCTCCATGCGCAGCCGGTCTCGCGCGGCCGGTCGCCCCGGGCCGGCGAGCGGCGACCGGCGACATTCCCGTTTCTTGCCGTTTCTTGCCGTTTCTTGCCGTTTCATCCGATCGTGAAACGACGGCGCGGTAACGCGGTGTAAGATCCTTTGCATCCCGTCCCCTCGCCCGCCACGCTCGATGTCACCCAAGAACGCCTTTCTGCTGACCGTCCTCGCCGCCCTGTGGGGCGCGTCGTTCCTGTTCATCCGGGTCGGCGTCGCCGACTTCGGTGTCGCGCCGCTGATGGCGCTGCGCGTGGGTATCGGCGCGCTGTTTCTCACCGGCTTCGCGCTGACGCGCTTCAAGCCCGCCGAGCTCGGCGCGCAGCTGCGCCGTCGCGCATGGCCGTTGTTCGTCGTCGGCGCGCTGAACTCGGGCATCCCGTTCTGCCTGTTCGCATTCGCCGAACTGACGCTGTCGGCCGGCGTGACGTCGGTGATCAACGCGACGACGCCGCTGTGGGGCGCGCTCGTCGCCTACCTCTGGCTGAAGGACAAGCTGTCGCTGCCGCGCGCGCTCGGCCTCGTGATCGGCTTTGCCGGCGTGCTCACGCTCGTGTGGGACCAGGTCGCCAACGCAAGCGGCAGCACCGGCGCCAGCGCGACCGCGCTGGCCGCCGCCGCCGCGCTCGGCGCGACGCTGCTGTACGGCATCGCGGCCAACTACACGAAGCGCACGCTCAGCGGCGTCGACCCGCTCGTCAACGCGACCGGCAGCATGATCGGCTCGACCGTGCTGCTGCTGCCGTTCGCGATCGCGACCTGGCCCGCGGCTGCCGTCGGCGCGCATGCGTGGGGCGCCGTGCTCGCGCTCGGCATCGCCTGCACGGGCATCGCGTATTTCATCTTCTTCTATCTGATCGCGCATGTCGGCCCGGCGCGCGCGATTACGGTGACGTTCGTGATCCCGGTGTTCGGCCTGCTGTGGGGCGCGCTGTTCCTCGGCGAACATGTGTCGGTCGTGATGATCGAAGGCTGCGCGATCGTGCTCGTCGGCACCGCGCTTGCGACCGGCGTGATCAAGCGGATTCCCGGATTGGGCCCGCGCGGCGGCGAAGCGGCCTGAGCGACGCGCAGGGCCCCGCGCCTGCCGGTTGCCGGTTGCCGGTTTCCCGCGAGGCGGCGGCCACCGTTCGTCGAGCGCCGCGCATGGACCGGTGCGCGACGGCGCAGGTCGTTTTCACCTGATGCCGATGCAGCCGCATGGCTTGCCCGTTTTTCCGTTTTCCCGATCCGCCGGTCTTCTTCGCACGCAATGCACGCGGCACACGCGGCGCTGTCGCCGCGTGCACGACCGGCGGCCCTTGCGTGTCGCGCTTGCGGGCGGACAGCCCGGTCCACGCGACGGTGTAGCGTTTGCGTCTGGAGTTACCCTGATACGCGCGCCGCGCCATTCCCGTTACACTCGTAACACTCATCCGCAGAAGGCGGTCACGATGCACCACGTTCTTTCGCGTCCACCTGCGCGTGCGACGGCTTCTGCGTGGCGCGCACGATACCGTCCCCCGATCGCCCCAGGGCGTCGTTGACATGAAGGCCGCCCGCGACATCTCTCTCGATTCCCTGCTCGAACGCCTGACACCGACGCCCAGCGGCTGGATCGCCACGTATCGCGACACGACGCTGCGCAGCGTGTTCCAACCCGTGCTGTCGATCACGCACAAGCGCGTGGTCGGCTATGAAGCGCTGCTGCGCGTCGTGGACGAGAACGGTACGCTGGCTTCGCCGGTCGCGCTGTTCGACAAGACGCGTGCCGCTGCCGACGCGCTGCTGCTCGACCGGCTCGCCCGCTGCCTGCATACGGCCAACTTCGTCGCGCAGGGCATCGGCGACGGCTGGCTGTTCCTGAACGTGACGCCACGCGTGCTCGATTCGGGCCTCGTGCAGCGCGAATTCGTCGAGGCGCTGTGCCGTCATTTCGCGCTGCCGCCGAACCGCATCGTGCTGGAAGTCGTCGAGCAGCCGTCGCGCGACGAAGCCGCGCTCGCCCGCACGATCGACATGATCCAGCATCGCGACTTCCTGATCGCGATCGACGATTTCGGCACCGGATTCTCGAATTTCGACCGCGTGTGGCGCGCGCGACCCGATATCGTCAAGCTCGATCGCTCGCTCGTCGAGCGCGCGAACGCGTCGGCCGACGATCGCCGCATCATGCATCACCTGGTATCGATGCTCCACCAGGCCGGCGCGATGGTGCTCGCGGAGGGTGTCGAAAGCGACGACGCGCTGCAGACGCTGATGGAAGCCGATATCGATTTCGTCCAGGGCTTCCAGTTCGGCCAGCCCGATGCGTCGATCGCGCACGCGAGCGCCGCGGCGCCCGCGATGCTCGACGCCGCGTGGCAACGCTTCATCGCGCGCCGGCATACACCGGCGATCGCCGAGCAACCGGGCTTCGATGCGATCGAGCGGCTCGTGCTCACTGGCGCGGCTGCCTTTTCCGCGAGCGGCAACCTGCAGGACGCCGCGCAGCGCGTATTCGCGGTGCCGGCCGCGCGCCGCGTGTTCGTCACGGACGAGATCGGCGAACAGTTCCTGCCGTCGATCGGCGCGCGCCCCGAGGATGGCCAGGCGAGCGGCACGCGGCTCGCACCGCTGTTCCCGGAGACGCACAGCAACTGGTCGCGGCGCCCGTACTTCCAGCGCGCGATCGCGGCGCCGGGGCGCGTCGCGCTGATGGGCCCGCACTTCTCGCTGACCGAAGGCCGCGACTGCTACACGGCGGCCGTCGCCATTCGTGCGCAAAGCCGCCTCGTCGTGTTCTGCGTCGACTTCGTGCTCGACAGCGCGGGCACCGTGATGCGCTGACGGGCGCGGCGGCGCCCGCCATGCCGGCCGGGTCGATCTTCCGTCAGTCGATCACCTTCCCTCTTCCGGATTTCACCACGCTGCGGCGCGACTTGTGTTCGAGCCGCCGCTCCTTCGATGCGCGCGTCGGCCGTGTCGCCACGCGCGCGCGCGGCGTGAACGCGACGCTGCCGATCAACGCATCGAGCCGCGCGAGCGCTGCCTCGCGGTTTTTCTCCTGCGTGCGGTATTCCTGCGACTTGATCACGACGATGCCGTCGCGCGTGATGCGCTGGTCGGACAGCGCGAGCAGCCGCTCCTTGATGACGGGCGGCAGCGACGACGCGCGGATGTCGAAGCGCAGGTGAATCGCGCTCGATACCTTGTTGACGTTCTGGCCGCCCGCGCCCTGCGCGCGCACGGCGGTCCATTCGACTTCGGCCGGATCGAGCGTGTAGCGGATCATCATCGCGACGTCTCCTTGCGGCGCCGCGCGAGCGCCTCGTCGACGCGGGCCGCGAGGCCCGAATCGCGTTGCGTGCGCGTCGCGACCGCCTGCGCCAGCACACGCCGCGGGCCGATCACCTGCACGCGCGCACGCGCGCGCGTGACGGCCGTATAGACGAGTTCGCGCGTGAGCACGCGGCTGAACGACGCCGGCAGCACGAGCGCGGCCTCGTCGAATTCGGAGCCTTGCGATTTGTGGACGGTCAGCGCGAACGCCGTTTCGTGCGGCGGCAGCGCTGCAGGCGACACGGCGCGCGCGGAGCCGTCCGCGCGGCGGAACCACACGCGCAGCACGCCGTGCGCGTCCGGCAGCGCGATGCCGATGTCACCGTTGAACAGCCCGAGCGCATAGTCGTTGCGCGTCACCATGATCGGCCGCCCGGTGAACCAGTGTGCGCCGACCGCGAGCGGCACGCGCGCGGCATGCCGCACATGCGTGGCCACCAGCGCATTGACGTGCTCGGCGCCGCGCGAGCCCGTGCGCGTCGCGCACAGGATCCGGAAGCGGTTGAGCGCATCGAACAACGGCAACGGGTCGGGCACCGGCGCGGACAACGCGGCGCGCAACGCATCGAGGTAGGCGCCGAACCGGCGCGCGAGCCGCTCGACGGTCGACGCCGCAAGCGTGTCGCCCGCATCGTCATGAAACGACGCGGCCGCAGCCTCGTCCGTCGGCAACGCGTCGAGCGCGCCCTGCACGTCGCCGCGACGGATCGCGAGCGACAGGCGGCCGATCGCCGAATCGAGACCGAAGCGGTAATTGCGTTCGAGCCACACGACGCAGTCCGCGAGCGGTGCGGGTGCGGGGGACGCGGCGGCAACGCCTTCGGCGGCGCGCGTTGCAACGGTCGACGCCCATGCCGAATCGCCCGCAGCGGCCGGATCGAACGGCGTGAGCTCGACCGCGTCGAGCCACGCGAGTTCGCCGGCCTCGATCCATGCAGGATCGGTGGCCGCCGAGGTGCGATCGGTGTCGGTCGGTGCAAGCGCCGCAGGCGGCAACGAAGCCGCGGGTGGCGCGGCATCGGCCGGCGAAACCGCTTCAGCCTGCGGCTCGTCGTCGAACAGCGACGCCTGGCGCGTATCCACGTTCCGCCGCGCCGACGCCTTGCGCGCGGGAGCAGCCGGTAACGGAACGGATGCTGGCGCTGGAATTGGCGCGGCAACCGCCCCGGCCGCCCCCGCCGCCTCGCCGTCCGGCACCGGCAACGCCGCGACGAAAGCCGCTTCGTCGATCCCGAGCGCGTCCGCGATGCGCGTGCGCGCCGTGGCGGTAAACGTCGGCCGGGCGCTGAGTTCGGCGAACACGGCGCCGGCCTCGACCGCGGCAAGCTGGTCCTTGTCGCCGAGCAACACGAGCCGAGCGCCGGGCGCGAGCGCATCGAGCAGATGCGCGGCGAGCGCGACGTCGATCATCGACGCCTCGTCGACCACGATCAGGTCGTACGGCAACGGATTGTCGCGATGATGGCGGAAGCCCGCCGCGCCGCCGCCGCCCAGCAGGCGGTGCAGCGTGTACGACGTGTCCGGCAGGCGCGCGGCAAGTTCCGGCGGCAGGTCGCCCGCCCGCGCGTGCAGCGCTTCCTGCATCCGCTGCGCGGCCTTGCCGGTCGGTGCCGCCAGCGCGATGCGCAAGCCCGGATGCGCGTCGAGCAGGCACGCCAGCACGCCGACGACGGTCGTCGTCTTGCCGGTGCCGGGGCCGCCGCTGACAATCGTCACGCGTCCCGTCAGCGCAGCGATCGCCGCGACGCGCTGCCAGTCCACGTCGCCCGTCGCGGGCCCGAAGTAACGCGCGAGACTGTCGCGCAACCGGTCCGGCGACAGCGCGTCGCCCGGCGCGGCGACGCCGGCCTGCGCGACGAGCGCATCGGCGAGCCGACGTTCGTAGTCGAAATAGCGCGACAGATACAGATGGTCGAGCCGGTCGACGATCAGCGGCCGCTCGTCGCCGCGCGCGAGCGTGCCGAACGCCACCACGCCGCTCGCGGCAAGCGCCGCGCGCACGTCGTCGACCGGTTCCTCGTAGCGTTGCGCGAGCGCGCCGAGCGACACGCACACGTGACCGCCCGCGGTCGCCCGGCTCGTCGCGAACGCGGCGCGCGCCGCCCAGCGCGCGGCCGCGGCCGGCGCACCCGCGCGGCGCGACAGGTCGCCAATGCGCCGCGCGAACCCTTCCGCGAGCGCGATGCCGAAATCCGCGGGCTCAGGCAGGCGCGCGACGAGGCCACCGGTGAATTCGAGCGTATCGTCGGTGACGTTCATGCGCGGCCCCCTTCCATCATCCGGTCGAGCGCGTCGACGAGTTCGCGCGCGGGCCGCCGCGCATGCACGCCGGCCGGTTCGCCGCCGCTGCGCCAGCCGGGCCGCACGCCGCGCACGAACAGGTACAGGTAGCCCGCCATGTGCGTGTCGTAGTCATAGTCGGGCAGCCGCCCGCGCAGATAGCGATGCAGCGCGACCGTATAGAGCAGTGCCTGCAGGTGATACGCGTGATCGGCCATCGCGACGTCGAGCGCGCGCGGACCATAGGCATCCGGCGTATTGCCGAGGTGGTTCGACTTCCAGTCGACGATCCAGAAGCGGCCGTCGTGTTCGACGATCATGTCGATGAAACCCTTGATGAAACCGGCGAGCATGCCCGCGTCCAGCGCAACGTCCGGATAGCCGTGCGCGACCAGCAGCCGGCGCAGCGCGCCCAGCTCGAGCGACGGCGCCGGAAACAGGAAACCCATTTCGTCGAGCCGCCTGGCGGGATCGAGATCCGCAAGCCGCATGCCCGGCACGAGCTCCGTGCGCACGACATCGCCGACGAGCCGCGCCATCATCGCCGGCAGGCGCGTCGCGAGTTCGGGCTCGGCCTCGACCGGCCGGTCGTGCAGCGCGCCGAGCGCCGCCCGGTGCCACGAATCGGGCTCGGTGAACCGGCTGAGTTCGAACAGGCGGTGCAGGCATTCACCCGCTGCCGCACCGCGCGGAAACACGAGGATGTCGTCGTCCGGCGGCTCGACCGCCGCCGTGTCGGCCACGACGAACGCGCCGTCCGGCGCCACGGCGGCAAGGGCATCGTGATCGGGCCGCAGCTCGTCGTCCGGCACGAGCGAGACGCCTGCTTCCTCGCGTGCCATCGACGCGGTCAGCGAACTGAAGCTCGCCATCCGCCACGCATCGCGCAACACGCGCGTCGCATGACGTGCCGCGAGTGTCTGCGATGCATCGTGCCCGGCCGCGAGCCGCTCACGGCGCGCCGGCACCGGCAACGGTGCAACGCTCACGGGCCCGCTCGCGAGTGCTTGCCACGCCGCGTCGAGCGCCGCTTCGTCGGGCGGCTCGTCGAGCCACGCGTCGAACGACTGGCCGGCGCCGGCCACGAGCCAGTTCAGCACGCTGCGCCGCGCCTCGCGGGTCGAGCGCGACGACAGATAAGGCCCGGCGACGAGATAGCACCGATAGACCGCGCGCGTGAGCGCCACGTAGACGAGCCGCGCGCGTTCGGCCGCCTGTTCGCGCAGCGCCTGGCGCGCGGCATGCTCGGCGGCCTCGTCGTCGCACCCGTAATGCAGCACGGCGTCGCCCGCGTCGTCGTGATACTCGCGGGCGTCGGGCAGCGCCGACGCGGGCGGCTCGCGCAGCCCGCCGTCGTTCAGGAACGGACAGAACACGACCGCGTATTCGAGGCCCTTCGACTTGTGCACGGTCACGATCTGCACGAGGTTGCGATCGGATTCGAGACGCAACTGGGCTTCCTCGCCGCCGCCGTCGAGCCGTTGCGCGGCGAGCCAGCGCAGCGTCGGCGCGATGCCCGGCTGCGCGGACGCGCGCGCCTGCGTCAGCTCGGCCAGATGGTTGATGTCGGTCACGCGGCGTTCGCCGTCCGCGCCGGCCATCAGCCGCTCGGCGATCCGCAACTCGCGCGTGAACGTGCGCCACATCACCGCGAAGCCGCGTTCGCGCCACAGCAGCCGATAACGCGAGAAGCGCTCGACCCAGCTCATCGCGTCCGCACTGTCGTCCGCTTCGCGCGACGCGTCGCCGTCGCCCTGCTCCATTCGCCACAGCGCACCCGCATCGAGGCCGAACCAGTCGGCTGCCAGCGCCGCGCGCAGGCGCCGCAGGTCGCCCGGCGCATCGATCGCCGCCAGCACGCGCTCGAGCTGCTCCGCGTCGCCGGTCGAAAACACCGACGCCTGCGCGAGCTCGACGCTGCCGATGCCCCACGTCGCGAGCACGCGCTTCACGAGGCTGCCCTGCCGGTGCGTCTGCACCAGCACCGCGATGTCGCCCGGCGACAGCGGCGTACGCCCGAGCCGCACATGCCCTTCGCGCGCGCCGCGCATCAGCCGGGCAATCTCGGCCGCGCACGCCTGCGCGGCCTGTGCCTGCGCGTCGCGCTTGAGCAGCGTGCCGTCGCCGCCCGGCAGCGCCCAGATCCGGAAATCGCCGGCCGGGACTGGATCGGTGCCGTCGACGAACGGTGCGCGCACGCGCGTGCCGGCTCGCACCGCGTAATAGTCGAGCCCGTCGAGCACGAACGCGCGCGGGTTCGACATGAAGAAGCGGTTGCACGCATCGACGATCGCCGGCGTCGAGCGCTGGTTGACCGCGAGCGTGTAGCACGCGCTCGCGCTGGCTCGCGCGGCGAGATACGTGTGCAGATCCGCCGCACGGAAACTGTAGATGGCCTGCTTCGGATCGCCGACGAGAAAGAGCGGGCCGCCCGGCGCGAAGATCCGGTCGAAGATCGCGAACTGCAGCGGGTCGGTATCCTGGAATTCGTCGATCAGCGCGGCCGGATAGCGCGCGCGCAGCGTCTCGGCGAGCCACGGATGCGCATGCAGCGCGTGATACAGGTTCGCGAGCAGGTCGTCGAACGACACGACGCGGCGCGTGCGCTTGCGTTCGGCCAGCGCGCCCGGCGCGGTGTCGAGCCAGTCGGCGATCAGCGCGAGCCAGCGCGCGCGCTGCGCGGCCTCGGCCGCGGCCACCGCCGCTTCGAGCGCATCGGCGACATCGAAGAACGCATGCTCGGGCGTTGCGCCGCCCTTTTTCGTCGCTTTCACGAGCGCGGTGCGCGTGAGCTTGAGCGCCGCCTTCGGCAGCGCGGCCGCGGCATTGCCCTGCGCGAAATGCGCGGACCATGCTGCGAGCGCATCGGCGAGCGCGTCGGGCTTGTGCGAACGCTGGTTGAGCGCGGGCTGCGCGGTGCGCAGCAACGCATCGATCGCGTCGCGCTCGGCGGCCCACATCCGTGCGGCCTCCGCAAAGCACTCGGCGGCAGCGGCCTCGGCCGATTCGTCCGGTTCGACGACGCCGTCCCAGCGCAGTGCGGCGAGCGGCTTCTTCAGCCGGCGTGCCAGCTGCGCGTCGAGCGCGGCAGGCCCCGCGCCCGAATCGACGAGCCACGTCGCGAAGCCCGGCCAGCGTGCGGCCATCGGTTCGACACGCGTGCGCCAGAAGTCGGCCGCAAGCTCGAAGCGCAGCGCCGCATCGTCGGCCTGCATGTCGAACGCGAACGGCATCGCGGCCGCGAACGGCGCTTCCTGCAGCGCACGCTGGCAGAACGCGTGGATCGTGTGGATCGCCGCCTGGTCGAATGCGCGCAACGCACGCCGGATCCGCTTCGCGGCAGTCTCGGGGTCGAGCGCGCCGGCTGTGCCGAGCGTCGTCTCGAGCAGGCGCGCGACGAACGGATCGCCGCCGTCGTCACCGGTATCGAGCGCATGGGCGAGCTGCGCCAGCCGGCCGCGGATCCGCTCGTGCAATTCGGCCGTCGCCGCCTTCGTGAAGGTCACGACGAGGATTTCGTCCGCGCCGAGATCCTTCTCCAGCAACAGGCGCACGTAAAGCGCGCAAATGTTCCAGGTCTTGCCGGTACCGGCCGACGCCTCGATCTGGTTGACGCCGTCGAGCGGGCACGCGAACACGTCGAGTTCGAGCGCCGCCTGCGGCTGGGATGCGGCGCTCATGCGACCTCCTTCAGGTGTTCCAGCATCGGCTCGAACACGAGCCGCGCGAGCGTGCCGAACGGCTCGTCGAGCGACGGATGCGCGCCGCGCCATGCGATCGCGATGGCCGGATCGTCGGCTTCGCTCACCACGCGCTCGTTGATCCATACGCTCGCGGCCTTCGCCTCGCCGTCGGACACGCACGCCCATGCGCTGCGCGGGAAGAAGCGCAGCGGCATGCGCCGCCCCGCGCGAAACAGCGCGGCCAGCGGCGCGAGGTGCTCGAGCGGCGCCGCGACCGGCGTCAGCTCGAAGGCGCCGCCGCTGCCGAACCACAGCGTGCGGCGCGGACCCTCGGGCTCCACCGCGCAATAGACGAGATGCGCGAGCCACGCGGACAGGTAGTCGCGCGCGCTCGGCCGTGCATAGCGATAGATGATCTGGCCGGCCGGCGTCAGCCGGTTCAGCGTGCCGTGCAGCTCGAGCGGTGCACTCACCGCATCGCGCGACAGCATCGCGTCGTCGGCGCCGAACAGCGCGTGGTCGGTGTCGGGCCATGCGGGCGCGATCGCGAGCGCGAACGGCCGCCGTTCCATGCCGTCGGCCAGCGCGCGCCGCACGTTCGACGCAAGCTGCGTCATCGAGCCGAGCGCCTGGTCGCGCCACACCGCGCCCGTCGCGCCGCCCGGCAGTTCCGGGCTGGCGTCCGCGATGCGCAGCGCATGATCGTGCACGCCGCCTTCGTCCGATTCGATCAAAAGCGGCAGCACGCGCTCGGCGAGCGCGTCGCTGCCCGCGAAGTCGAGCGCGAACGGTTCGGTATCGAGCAGTTCGGCCTGCGCGTCGGACAGCACGATGCCGAGCCGCGCACGCAGCAGCGCGCGGGCCGGATGCCGCCAGAACCGTTCGAATTCGCTGAACGCGACGGGCTCGACCGGCTCGGCCGGCAGCGGCTGCGCGAAAAACGGCTGCTCGCGCGTCGCGTCGCGCGCGGCTTCGGCTGCCAGCAGCGACGCGAGTGTCGCGCGCTCGGCGTCGTACGAAGCCAGTTCGCTGCCGGGCCGGAAATACTCGGCCGCGAACGGTTGCAGCGGATGTTCGACGATGAACGCGCGCCGCGCGGCATCGACCGCGTCCGGCGCGGCGTCCTCGCCGGCCGTGACGAGCGCGAGATGGTCGAGCAGTTCGTCGACGAGCGCCGCGGGCGGCAACGGCGCGTTGTCGCGAATGCTGCGCCCCGTATACGCAATCAGCAGCCGGTCGCGCGCGGCGAGCAGCAGGTCGAGGAACAGGTTGCGCTCGTCGTCGCGGCGCTGCCGGTCGCCGAGCTTCGGCAACACGGCCATCAGGTCGAACTCGTCCGCGCGGGCGAGGCTCGGCAGCACGCCGTCGTCCATCCCGAGCAGGCACACGACGCGGTACGGCAGCCCGCGCAAGCTCGTCAGCGACGAGAACGTGACGCCGCCCCACGGCACCCCGCCGCGCGCCGGATCGTCGAGCGCGGCGGCCAGCCCCGCGCGCACGACGGCCGCGGGCAACGCCTCGTCGGGCGCGCCTTCCGTCATCGCGGCGAGCATCGCGTCGAGCGCGTCGCGCACGCCCGAGAGCGCATCGGCATACGCGGCGCCTGAGTCGAAGAACCGTGCGAGCGTGTCGGCGAACAGTTCGCTCCATGCGCGCGGCGTGTGTGCGTCGGCAAGCCGTCGCGAGAAGCCGTCGAGATCGTCCGTGAAGCGCGCGAGCCGGCCGAGCAGTTCGGCCTCGCTGCCGGTGGCCGCCTCGATCGGCAGCCACGCGCCGACCGGTGCCGCGCCTTCGGGCATCGCATAGCCGAGGAACAGCCGCGCGAGCGCATCGGAAAACGTATGGCGCGGCGCAGGCACCGCCGCATCGTCGCTCGCCGTCGGCGACAGCCCGCGCCGCGCGCCGGCGGCCGCGAGCCAGGTCTGCACCGTCTCGAGCGCGGCCGCGTCGATGCCGTAACGGGCCGCCACCGCGTCGACGCGCAGCCATTCGACCAGCTCCGGCGCGCCGACCTGCCGTTCCGGCAACGCGAGCCATTCGAGCAGCACGCGCGCGACCGGGTTCGCCTGCGACGGCGGCAGGCCGGTGATCCGGTAAGGCACGCGCGCGCCGCCGGCGCCCGCCGTGCCGAACACGGCATCGATCAGCGGCCCGGCCGCGGCTAGATCGGCGACCGCCACCAGCACGTCGGACGGCTGCAGCGTCGCGTCCGCATCGAACCACGCGAGCAGGCGGTCGTGCAGCACCTCGAGCTGGCGCGCGAGGCTGTGGCACACGTGCACCTCGATCCCGCGCTCGACCGGCGCTTCGCCGAGCGCGGCCTCCGGCTGCAGGTCGAGGATCGCGTTCTGTACGCGCGCAAGCCAGGTCGGCGCGGGATTCCCGACGAAACGCGACGCATCGCCCGACGCGGCGCTTTCAGTCAGTTCGTGCAACATGTGCAGCTGCGCCTGCGTCTGCCGGCCCCACTCGGCGAGCAGCGGATGGCCGACTTCCTGGTAGTCGAGCCGGCCGGCCGCGTCGAGCGCCTCGGCATGCGCGGCGGTGACGATGTCGAACCAGAATTCGCGGCACGGGTTGAGCGCATAGACGCGCACGTCGATCCAGCGCGACAGCTCGCGCAGCAGCGCGACGTGCAGCGGCGGCATCGTCGGCAGCGCGAACACGCTGACCGATTCCGGCCAGTCGGCACGCGGGACGGTTTCGGGATCGAGGTTGCGCGCCTCCACGAGGAAGCGATGCGCGGGCGGCGTGCCGCTGTCGCTCAGCTCCGCGAGCAGCGCGCGCCACAGGGCGGCCTGCCAGCGCTCGTCGTCGCGTGCGGCGTCGCTGATCCCGCGCGGCGCGGCGTCGCCCGCGAGCACCGATTCGCCGGCCTGCCACGCGGCCAGCCATTCGGGCCGGTAAGTCAGGTAATGATCGAGCACGGCCGCGACGCGCTGCGCGAGCTCATAGCGCATTGCATCGTCGGACGCGGACAGATACGCGGCCAGCCGCGGCGACGCGAGCCACGGCGCGCCGCCCGCGCCCTGCGCGAACAGCCGGTAGCAGCGCCACACGAGGCGATCGGGTGCGAACGGCGAGCGCGCCGGCACCGTCAGCACGCGGCCGATCTGCGCCCACAGCCATTGCGCGAGATACGTGAACTCGACGTTCGCGCACACGCCGTGGCGCGCGGCGATGTCGAGTTCCAGACGGCGGCGCAGCGCCGCGCTCGGCACGATGACCTGCTGCGGCGCCCACGGGCCGTTGCGGGCCGGGAACGCGGCCAGGTCGTCGAGCAGCGCGTCGGCCAGCGTCTCGTGACGGTTCGAATAGAAGAGATGGAGCATGAAGCGGGTGTCGGAGCCTCGCGCCGGACGGGCCGGGCGAACGGGAGCACCAAGGATAGCAAAAGGGCCGTCGCGATGAACGTCGTCCGAACGGCCAGGTTTTGCGGACCGCGAAATACGATAGACTCGTCGCCAGTCAATACGCCGCCCCGGGCGTCTTCGTCTGTCATTCAGCCCATCGATGCGCTATTCGGTCGAAATCAGAAAGTTTTTCTACAGCCAGTACTTTTTCGGCGGCCTGCGGATCGCGGTCGGCGTATCGCTGCCGGCCGTGCTGTGCCTGATCGTGTTTCACAACCGGGAGCTCGGCTTCACGATCTCGACCGGCGCGCTCGGCGCGTGCGTCGTCGACATGCCGGGCCCGCTGAAGTACAAGCACAACGAAATGCTCGCGTGCAGCGTGATCGGCTTCCTGGCCGCGCTCGCGACCGGCCTCGCCACGCCGAACATCTTTGCGCTGTGGCTGACGATCGTGCCGCTCACGTTCGTGCTGTCGCTGATCGTCGTCTACGGCAACCGCTGGCCGCAGATCAGCTTCGCGACGCTGTTCATGATGGTGATGACGCTCGAGGAGAAGTTCACGCCGCTGCAGGCGTTCATCAATGCCGGCTGGATTCTCGCGGGCGGCCTCTGGTACACGTACTGGGCGACGCTCGTGTCGCAATGGCAGGCGCGCCGGATCGAGCAGCAGGCGCTCGCCGAAAGCCTGTTCGCGTGCGCCGACTACCTGCTCGCGCGCGCGCGGTTCTACGATCTCGACGCCGATCTCGACGAGTGCTACCGCAATCTCGTCGCGAAGCAGATCACCGCGGTCGAAACGCAGGAAACCGCGCGCGACATCGTGTTGCGCAACCTGCCGAAGCTGCGCCGCGGCAAGCTCGATCCCGGCCGCGCGACGATGTACAACCTGTTCATCAACAGCGTCGACCTGCACGAACTGTTCGTTGGCGCACACACCGACTACCCGCTCATACGCAACACGTTCGGCGGCTCCGACCTGATCATTTTCTATCGCGACCTGATCTGCAAGGCGGCCGCCGATCTCGAGGAGATCGGTCTCGCGGTGCTCGAGAACCGCGCGCCGCATTCGCGCATCAGCGTGAAGGCCGAACTGCGCGCGATCGAGTACGAGATCGAGCTGATGCGCAAGAAGAGCTTCCCGGCCACCAACGCGGAAGCCTACGCGGCCGTGCTCGCGACGTTCCGGCGCATCTGGAGCGCGACGCGCCTGATCGACCGGATGCGCCGCAACCTGTCGGGCCATGCCGACCCGCAGCAGACCGAACTGAAGATCGACAAGGCGCTCACGCGCTTCCTGCAGCGGCGCCGGATGTCGCCGCTGCTGATCTTCTCGAACCTGAACATGCGCTCGCCGAGCTTCCGCCACGCGCTGCGCGTGACGATCGCGGTCGCGGTCGGCTTCTGGCTCGGCCGGCTGCTGCCGCTCACGAACGCGTACTGGATCGTGATGACGACCATCATCATCCTGAAGCCCGGCTACTCGCTCACCAAGCAGCGCAACGCCCAGCGTATCGTCGGCACGCTGATCGGCTGCGCGGCGAGCATCGCGCTGATCTACACGGTCAAGGAGCCGCACCTGCTGATCGCGATCATGTTCGGGTCGATGGTGATGAGCTACAGCCTGCTTCTGTTCAACTACGCGGCGAGCGTCGTATTCACGTCGTCTTATGTACTGCTGATGTTCCACCTGCTCGCGCCGGGCAGCATGCGGATCATCGGCGAGCGCGCGATCGACACGGTGGTCGGCTGCATGATCGCGATCGCCGCGAGCCGCCTGTTCCCGTACTGGGAATACCGGCTGATGGGCAAGCTCGTCACCGACATGCTGACGTCGACCCGCAAGTATTTCGAGGCCGTCTGGCGCGCCGGGCGCGGTGCATCGCCGCCGCCGGTGCCGGCCGCCGACGGCGCGGCCGTCGTGCCGGTCGTCGCCGCGGCGATCGAGACACCGGCCGCCGCCCTCGACGACGACTACCGCTACCGCCTCGCGCGCAAGGACGTGCACATCGCGTTCGCGAACCTCGGCCAGGCGTTCCAGCGGATGATGATCGAGCCGAAGGCGCACCAGCGCTTCGTGCCCGAACTGAACGACCTGCTCGTGCAGACGCACGTGCTCGGCGCGCAGATCACCGCCGCCGCACCGCTGATCCGAAGCGCATGCGCGGCCGACGCGCACCTCGTCCACGACGATGCGCTGCGCCGCGGCCTGTCCGCCGTGCTCGAGAATCTCGAGAAGGCGGAAGCCGGCGAGCCGCCGCCGGCCGACCAGCTCGACGCGACGAAGCAGATCACGCGCGAGCTCGACGCGATGGTCGTGTCCGCGGAAAAATCCGACGCGGTGGGCGCCGAGCTCACGCACGACCTGAAGGTGCTCGCGCACCAGTGCAAGCAGATGCTCGCGTCGTCGCTGCTGATCCGCAAGGACGCAAGCGTCATTCGCCTGCCCGCATGACGGCATGAAGTTGTCCCGCCACCGGCCGCCCGCGCATGCAGGCCGGCCGGCGGCGCGCCCCGCTCCCGCAATCCCCTTCCGACGCATGCCCCGCCCGCCCCGCACGCCCCACAGGGCCCGCGCGCCCGCCGCGCGATGGCCCCACGCCCGATTCCGCTGGTTGCGCCAGTCAGGGAATACCCGATTCCGGTCACATGGCCCGGCTTGTTATCATTCGTTCACATTTAAGTTGTATAGACAACTTGAGCCATCGGGACCGGCCCCGCTTGCCCGGTCCGTCGCATAAAACGATATCGGAGACTCGATGAAAAACTTGCAGCGCCACCTGAGCGCGCGGCACATCCGCTTTCTCGCGCTGGGCTCGGCGATCGGCACCGGCCTGTTCTACGGCTCGGCGTCCGCGATCCAGCTCGCGGGCCCGGCGGTGATCCTGGCCTATATCCTGGGCGGCGCGGCCGTCTACATGGTGATGCGCGCGCTCGGCGAGATGGCCGTGCGCGAGCCCGTCGCCGGCTCGTTCGGCCACTACGCGACGGAAAACCTCGGGCCGTTCGCGGGCTTCGTCACCGGCTGGACCTACACGCTCGAAATGGTGATCGTCGCGATCGCCGACATCACCGCGTTCGGCATCTACATGGGCTTCTGGTTTCCGGATGTCCCGCAATGGATCTGGGTGCTCGGCGTCGTCGCGGTCATCTGCGGGCTGAACCTGTGCCACGTGAAGGTGTTCGGCGAGCTCGAATTCTGGCTGTCGATCATCAAGGTCGGCGCGATCGTCGCGATGATCGGCGGCGGCGGCGCGATCCTGCTGAGCGGCATGCATTTCGGCCATTCGGCCGACGTGCCGACGTTCGCGAACCTGTGGAACCATGGCGGCTTCTTCCCGAACGGGATCGGCGGGTTGATCGCGTCGCTGTCAGTCGTGATCTTCGCGTACGGCGGCATCGAGGTGATCGGGATGAGCGCCGGCGAGGCGAAGGACCCGGAGCGCGTGATTCCGCGCGCGATCAACGCGGTGCCCGCGCGCATCCTGCTGTTCTACGTGCTGACGATGGTCGTGCTGATGTCGATCAGCCCGTGGACCGGCGTCGGCAGCGACGGCAGCCCGTTCGTGCAGATCTTCTCGGCGCTCGGCGTGAAGTCGGCCGCGACGATCCTCAACCTCGTGGTGATCAGCGCGGCGATCTCGGCGATCAACAGCGACATCTTCGGCGCGGGCCGGATGATGTTCGGGATGGCGCGGCAGGGCCAGGCGCCGCGCGTGCTGATGACGACGTCGCGACACGGCGTGCCGTGGGTCACGGTGCTCGTGATGGCCGGCGCGCTGCTGGTCGGCGTGCTGCTCAACTACCTGATGCCGAAGGACGTGTTCCTGGTGGTCGCGGCGATCGCGACGTTCGCGACCGTGTGGGTGTGGCTGATGATCCTGCTGTCGCAGGTCGCGATGCGCCGTCGCCTGTCGAGCGCGGAAGTCGCGGCGCTGAAGTTCAAAGTGCCGCTGTGGCCCGTCGCGCCCGCGCTGACGATCGCGTTCATGGGCTTCGTGATCGTGATGCTCGGCTGGTTCGAGGATACGCGTGTCGCGCTCTACGTCGGTGCGGCATGGCTCGCGCTGCTCGCGGCCGTGTTCTACGCTCGGATCCGCCCGAAGTTTGCGCCTGCGTCACGATGACGCACACCTGATCCTTGCATGCGGCGCGCCGGCTTCGGCGCCCGCGTCTCCCCCGGCACGGCGCGACGCCTCGCGCATCGCCCGCCGCGGCTTCTACCCTTCCCGCCGTTTCCGCGCATCGCCGGCTGCCCGACCGGGCCACGAAGCGATCATGCGCATCCGCGTTGGCGTTGGCGTTGGCGTTGGCGTTGGCGTTGGCGTTGGCGTTGGCGTTGGCGTTGGCGTCGGCGTCGGCGTCGGCGTCGGCGTCGGCGTCGGCGTCAGTGCGACGCGGCGCTCGCGGCCTCGGCCGGATGGGCCTCGTCGTACGCACGCTTCTGCGAGATCGCGTTGTACAGGATCGTCCCGATCACGAACAGCACGACCACGACGATCAGGATGCTCACGTTGCGGACAGGGTTCTTCTTGCGCTGATCGTTCATGGTCGGTGCGGCTCCGTCGAATTCGTTGAAGCGGGCATTCTACGCGCTTGCGCCCGTGCCGCGACGCCCCGTCTCCGTGTCCCTCCCCGTTCCTTCCGCATCACTTTCCATCACCTTTCATTTGATAATCATTCCCATTTCGATCTAGAATCCGAAATCTTTCGCTTTGTAATGTTTCGGGTCGCTCGGGCGGCAGGCACGCCCCGGAACGCTTCCTCGTCCGCCTGCCTCATCGGAGTCTCCATGTCGAATCCGCGCACCCGCCTGCTGCCGCTCGCCGGCGCCCTCGCCCTTGCCGCCGCGTTCGCGTCGCTGGCCCACGCGGCCGAGGAAGTGAGCCTGTACACCACCCGCGAACCGAAGCTGATCCAGCCGCTGATCGACGCGTTCACGAAACAGAGCGGCGTCAAGGTCAATACGGTGTTCGTGAAGGACGGCCTGCTCGAGCGCGTGAAGGCGGAAGGCGCGCAGTCGCCGGCGGACGTGCTGATGACGGTCGACATCGGCAACCTGCTCGATCTCGTCGACGGCGGGCTCGCGCAGCCGGTGCGCTCGAAGGTGCTCGACGACGCGATCCCCGCGAACCTGCGCGGCGCGCAGGGCGACTGGTACGCGCTGTCGCTGCGCGATCGCGTGCTGTACGTGGAGAAGGACCTGAAGGTCGACGCGTTCCGCTACGAGGATCTCGCCGATCCGAAATGGAAGGGCAAGGTCTGCATCCGCTCGGGGCAGCATCCGTACAACACGGCACTCGTCGCGGCGATGATCGCGCACGACGGCGAAGCCGCGACCGAAAAGTGGCTGCGCGGCGTGAAGGCGAACCTCGCGCGCAAGGCGACGGGCGGCGACCGCGACGTCGCGCGCGACATTCTCGGCGGCATCTGCGACGTCGGCCTCGCGAACGCGTACTACGTCGGTCACATGAAGAACGCGGAAGCCGGCAGCGACGCGCGCAAGTGGGGCAACGCGATCAAGGTCGTGCGGCCGACGTTCGCGAACGCGAAGAGCGGCGGCACGCACGTCAACATCAGCGGCGCGACGGTCGCGAAGCACGCGCCGCACAAGGCCAACGCGGTGAAGCTGCTCGAGTACCTCGTGTCGCCGGAAGCGCAGGCGCTGTATGCGCAGGCGAACTACGAATACCCGGTGCGCGCGAACGTGAAGCTCGACCCGGTGATCGCGAGCTTCGGCACGCTGAAGGTCGACCCGCTGCCGCTGGCCGACATCGCGAAGCACCGCAAGGCGGCCAGCCAGCTCGTCGACAAGGTCGGCTTTGACAACTGATACAGCGTTCGTGCGCGCGCGCCACCGGCCGCTCGGTTCGCGCGCGGGCAGCCTCTGGCTGGGCGCGGCCGTCGCGATCGCCGCGGTGGTCGCCGCGCCGCTCGCGGTGCTGGTCGCCGCCGCGCTCGGCGCCGATCTCGCGCACTGGCAGCACCTCGCCGAATTCGTGCTGCCGCAGGCGCTTGCCAATACGCTGCTGCTGCTCGCGGGCGTCGGCGCGATTGTCACGGTCGTCGGCACCGGCTGCGCGTGGCTCGTCACCGCGTACGATTTTCCGGGCCGCCGGACGCTGACCTGGGCGCTGCTGCTGCCGCTCGCGGTGCCCACCTACATCGTCGCGTTCGCGTATCTCGACCTGCTCCACCCGATCGGCCCCGTGCAGGGCGCGATCCGCTGGCTGCTCGGCTTCGACCGCCCGCGCCAGTTCCGCCTGCCCGACCTGCGCTCGCTGCCCGGCGCGATCTTCGTGCTCGGCTTCGTGCTGTATCCGTATGTGTACCTGAGCACGCGCGCGATGTTCGTCACGCAGTCCGCGAGCCTCCTCGAAGCCGCGCGCACGCTCGGCGCCGGACGCATCGCGACGTTCTGGCGCGTCGTCGTCCCGCTCGCGCGGCCCGCGATCGCGGTCGGCGTGAGCCTCGCACTGCTCGAAACGCTGAACGACATCGGCGCGTCGGAATTCCTCGGCGTGCAGACGCTGACCGTCTCGGTCTACACCACGTGGATCACGCGCTCCGATCTCGCGGGCGCCGCGCAGGTCGCGCTCGCGATGCTCGCGATCGTGGTCGGCATGATCGTGCTCGAACGCCACGGGCGCCGCCGCCAGCGCTACGCGCACGGCCGCCGCATGCGTCCGCTCGCACCGCGCAAGCTGACGGGCGCGGCCGCGTGGAGCGCCGCCGCGCTCGGCTGGCTGCCGGTGCTGCTCGGCTTCGGCGCGCCGGCCGCGTACCTCGCGGTCGAGACCGGCAAGCGGCTGCATCTCGTCGGCGGCGTATCCGCGCAGTTGCTGACCGGGCTTGCGAATACGCTGACGATCGCCGCCGCCGCAACGGTCGCGACGCTCGCATGCGGGCTGGTCGTCGCGTGGGCGGCGCGCGCGCAGCGCGACAGCGCGCGCGCGGGCCCGGCCCGCGTGTGCGCGCGAATCGCGAGCCTCGGCTACGCGGTGCCGGGCACCGTGCTCGCGATCGGCCTGCTGATCCCGTTCGCGGCCGCCGACCGGCTGCTGGGTGCCGCGCTCGGCCGCGACGGGCTGCTGCTGATGGGGTCGGCGGCCGCGCTCGTGATCGCGTACACCGTGCGCTTTCTCGCGATCTCGGCCGGCAGCATCGAAGCCGGCCTCGCGCGCATTCCGCCGTCGCTCGAACAGGCCGCGCGCTCGCTCGGCGAGACGGCCGGCGGCACGCTGCGCCGCGTGCACCTGCCGCTGCTGCGGCCCGCGCTCACGACGAGCGCGCTGCTCGTCTTCGTCGATGCGATGAAGGAGCTGCCGGCGACGCTGCTGCTGCGTCCGCTGAATTTCGACACGCTCGCGACCTGGCTGTATGCGGAAGCCGCGCGCGGCACCTACGAGGAAGGCGCGGTCGCCGCGCTCGCGATCGTGCTGGCCGGGCTCGTGCCCGTGATCCTGCTCGCACGCACCCGTCACAAGATCGGAGCCTGACACCGTGAACCTGCTCGAACTCGACGACCTCTGCGTCGCCTACGATACGCCGCACGGCCGCCGCTCGGTGGTCGACGGGCTGAGCCTCGCGCTGCCGCGCGGCGACATCGGCTGCCTGCTCGGCGCATCGGGCTGCGGCAAGACCACCGTGCTGCGCGCGATCGCGGGCTTCGAGCCCGTGCGCATGGGGCGCATCGTGCTGGACGGCACGCCCGTCTCGGCACCGTCGCTCGACGTGCCGCCCGAGCGGCGGCGCATCGGCATGATGTTCCAGGACTATGCGCTGTTCCCGCACCTGAGCGCGGCCGACAACGTCGCGTTCGGCCTGCGGCGCATGCCGAAGGCCGAGCGGCGCGCCCGCGTCGCGGACCTGCTCGAACTCGTCGGCCTCGCCGCGTCAGGCAGCGCGTATCCGCACGAACTGTCGGGCGGCCAGCAGCAGCGCGTCGCCCTCGCCCGCGCGCTCGCGCCGTCGCCTGAGCTGCTGCTGCTCGACGAGCCGTTCTCGAATCTCGACGTCGATACGCGCGAGCGGCTCGCGTTCGAGCTGCGCGACATCCTCAAGCGCACGGGTCACACCGCGATCCTCGTCACGCACAACCAGGCTGAAGCGTTCGCGATCGCCGACCGGATCGGCGTGATGAAGGACGGTCGGCTCGCGCAATGGGACACGCCGTACGCGCTGCATCACCATCCGGCCAGCCCGTTCGTCGCGGAGTTCGTGCGCCGCGACGCGCTGGCGGACGAACGTGCACGCGCCATGTCGCGCGGCCGCTGAGCGGGCCATCACGACGACGGCGAGCCTCGGCGGCAGGAACACGCAATCCACCCTCCCGTACCGACGCGATGCATTGCCGTTCCGCGCGCTACGCCGGCTCGGCCAGATCGCGCACCGGCAGCGCGGTCGAATACTTGATCTGCTCCATCGCGAACGACGAGCTCACGTCGAACAGCGGCACCGCGCGGATCAGTTGCTTGTACACGCGATCGAAATCGTCGATGCCGGCCACCACCACCCGCAGCAGATAGTCGGTCTCGCCGCTCATCCGGTAGACCTCGACGACTTCCGGCATGTCGCACACGACCTGCGTGAAACGCTGCGCCCACTCCTCGGTGTGCTGGTTCGTGCGGATCGCGACGAACACGGTCGTGCCGACCCCGAGCTTGCGCGGATCGCACAGCGCGACCTGCGCGCGGATCGCGCCGGTTTCCTTGAGCCGCTGCACGCGCTTCCAGCAGGGCGTCTGCGACAGGTTCACGCGCTGCGCGAGTTCCGCGATCGGCAATGTGGCATCTGCCTGCAACAGCTCCAGCAGCTTGCGATCGATGGCATCCATTTACCCAGTCCCTCGTAGATAGAAATTTTTTCTATGCATCCTGCATGACGGGGAACAATATGGAAACCGCTGCGCGGCGTCGACCGGGATAAATACCAATCAGGCTGGGACGGATCCGCGTCGCGCACGGGTCGCGTGCGCATCGCTCCATGAATCATCGGCGCCCAAACGAAACGGGCGATTCCACCCGTCGAGATGGAATCGCCCGTGGTCACTGCGGCTGCGCTGCGTGCCGCGCGCCGCTCACGGCGAATGCGGCACTCGCGTGCCGCCTCGCCACGATGCCGCTCAATACGCGACGGTCGCGATCTCGCGCACGAAGCTGTCTTGCTCGAGCGCATCGACGAACGCGACCGCATAGTCTTCTGCCGAGATCTTGCTGTTGCCCTGTGCGTCCACGATCAGCTTGCCGACGCCCGTGCGGAACGTGCCCGTGCGCTCGCCCGGTGCGATCAGCGCGGCCGGCGCGAAGAACGTCCAGTCGAGATCGCCGACCGTCTTCAGATAGTCGAGCGCATCGCGGTGCGCGAGCGCGACCGCCTTGTACGCGTCCGGGAAACCTTCGGTGTCGACCAGCTGCTTGCCCGGCGCGACCTCGAGCGACCCGGCGCCACCCACCACCACGAGCCGCTTCAGCCCCGCCTGGCGCGTGCTTTCCACCAGCGCCTTCGCCGCGGCGACGACCTTCGCGGGATCGTCCTGTTTCGGGCTGTACGCGCTGGCGACGACGTCGTGGCCCGGCAGCGCGGCCGCGATGCTGGCCGCATCGAACAGGTCGGCCGCCTTCGCGGTGATGCCGTCGGCCGCCGCCCCCGGATGGCGCGACAGCGCGGTCACGCGATGGCCGCGGCGCGCGGCTTCCGCAGCAATGCGCGAGCCGATCATCCCGGTGGCGCCAAACAGTGCGATGTTCAAGGAACGTTGCGTCATGTCGATTCTCCAGAAATAAATAAGTAACTACAGCAATTACATATAAGACCGAAAAAAAACGGAGCCGCACTCCGTCGCGCCGGGCGCCGCGCAATGCGCGCCATCCGGCCTCCTGCCCTGCCTCATCCGCTGCCTGCGCTCAGCCGCTCGCGCTCCCCGCCGGCCGGCCGCGCTGCTCCGATGCGAGCACGTCGGCCGTGACGTCCGCGAGCGTGCGCGTGGCAAGCGATGCTTCCATCGCGCGCTGCGCGTCGCCGATATAGTCGATCAGCACGCCCTGGATGTGCCGCCCGACGAGACACGCGGGATTCGGCGCCTCGCGGTGCAGCGCGAACAGCTGCGCATCGTCGACCGCGCGATACACGTCGAGCAGCGTGATCTCGCCCGGCTCGCGCGCCAGCAGCGCCCCGCCGCCCGCGCCGAGCTGCGACGTGGTCAGCCCCGCGGCCGCCAGCATCGACAACAGACGGCGAATCAGCGCCGGATTCGTGTTCACGCTGCCCGCGATGATGTCGGACGACAGCGGCGCGCCTTCCTGCATCGACAGCAAGGCGAGCACGTGAACGGCAAACGCGAACCGGCTGCTGGTATTCATTCCTCACTCACTCGGCGACGCCGGCCCGAACGGCAGCCGGCGACAATGTGTAACCACTATAATTACATTTCTCGGATTGCGCAAGGGCCGCTACTCGCCGCTGGCCGGCTTCGCACCCGATGCGTTCTGCTGGCTCCACTGCTGGAGCTTCTTGCCGGCCTCCGCGATCTTCGCGCCGGCTTCCGATGCCGCGTGCGCGACGACCGCGGAAGCGGCCGCATCGATCTGCGCCTGCGCGGCGGACGCGAGGCCGCTCGCCGACAGCGGCGGCACCGCCGATGCCGCGCTCGCGATGCCGGCCTTCGCGGCATTGATCTGCTGGTTGACGGTGCTCGCCACCTGGTCGAGCGCCTTGGCCGCGTTGTTCGCGGCGTCGGCGGCCGCGCTCGCGGCCGTATCGGGTTGCGTGGCCGGCGTGCCGGACTTCTCGCAGCCTGCGAGCAACAACAGCGCGCCGACGGCCGCGGCCGCCAGCACGGACCCGGGCATGCGACGCGCCCGCGAAGTCTTCATCTTCATCAGCAATCTCCGGCCGTGCGCCGCACGGCCTGCAGGGTTGGACCGGTGTCGATGATACCGCCTCCGCAACGGGGCCAACGCCGACTCCCGATTAAGAATGCCTTTCAATTTCGGAATTGTCTGATTCAATCGCACGCGCGCCGACACTGAATTGGGCAGGCTCCAATCCGCTCTACGCGCTTTCCGCTTCCTTCATGGCTTTCCTCATCGACTGGTTCATCACGCTGGCCGCCGTGCTCGCCGCCACCCTGTTCCTGTGTCTTCGCGCCCCCTCCGCGACACGCCTGCGTGATGCCGGGCACAGGCGCCGCGTCGCGTGCGCCCGGCTGCTCGCGCAGGCGGTGATCGGCTTCTGGACGGCCGCGCTGATCGTCCAGCAAGGCATCCTCGGCGCCGACGGCGACGACCCGTCGCGCGCGGGCCTCGCCGCGCTGTCGTTCGCGGCGCTCGGGCTCTCGAGCGTCGCCGTCTACTGGTGCGCCAGCGCGTGGCGGCTGCGGCGCCCGCGCGCGCTGTTCGCGCGCCGCTGACGCGCCAGACCGGTGCATCGCGGCGCACCACGCCGCACCGCGGCGCGCATCGAACGCACCAGTTGCGCACGCATCGCACCACGCACGTGCATCCGTTATGGCAGCCGCGGCGCACGCGGCCTGCCCCGCCATCGTGCAGGCATCACCGGAATGCCGCACCAAACGGCCCCCTGCACCAATTGCACGCAGCCGTTCACCAAGTTGGCCCGATACTTGCATTCCTCGCCCGTTTTTTGCGCAAGGAAGCCACGGCATGGATGGTCTGAAATCCGGCGTCGATACACTGTTCCTGTTGATCGGCGCCGTCATGGTGCTCGCGATGCACGCGGGCTTCGCATTTCTCGAGCTCGGCACGGTCCGCAAGAAGAACCAGGTCAACGCGCTCGTGAAGATCCTGGTCGACTTCTCGGTGTCGACGCTCGCGTACTTCTTCATCGGCTATACGATCGCGTACGGCGTCGAGTTCTTCGACGACATCGGCACGCTGTCGCAGCACAACGGCTATGCGCTCGTGCGCTTCTTCTTCCTGCTGACGTTCGCGGCGGCGATCCCCGCGATCGTGTCCGGCGGCATCGCGGAGCGCGCGAAATTCAATCCGCAGCTCGTCGCGACGCTGATCATCGTCGGCTTCATCTATCCGTTCTTCGAAGGGATCGCATGGAACGAACGCTTCGGCGTGCAAGCCTGGCTCACGCATGCATTCGGCGCGCCGTTCCACGATTTCGCGGGCTCGGTCGTCGTGCACGCATTCGGCGGCTGGGTCGCGCTGCCGGCCGTGCTGCTGCTCGGCGCCCGCCACGGCCGCTATGCGAAGGACGGCCGGATCGCCGCGCATCCGCCGTCGAACATCCCGTTCCTCGCGCTCGGCGCGTGGGTGCTCGCGGTCGGCTGGTTCGGCTTCAACGTGATGAGCGCGCAGACGCTCGACAAGATCAGCGGCCTCGTCGCCGTGAACTCGCTGATGGCGATGGTCGGCGGCACGCTCGCCGCATGGATGGCCGGCCGCAACGATCCGGGCTTCACGTACAACGGCCCGCTCGCGGGCCTCGTCGCCGTCTGCGCGGGCTCCGACGTGATGCACCCGATCGGCGCGCTCGTCACGGGTGCCGCGGCCGGCGCACTGTTCGTCGCGATGTTCACCTGCGTGCAGAACAAGTGGCGCATCGACGACGTGCTCGGCGTGTGGCCGCTGCACGGGATGTGCGGCGCGCTCGGCGGCCTCGCGGCCGGCGTGTTCGGGCAACCCGCGTTCGGCGGCCTCGGCGGCGTGTCGTTCGTGTCGCAGTTGATCGGCACGCTCGGCGGCATCGCGATCGCCAGCGCGGGCGGCACGCTCGTGTACGGCGCGCTGAAGGCGACCGTCGGGCTGCGCCTCGATCGCGAAGCCGAATTCGACGGTGCCGACCTGTCGATCCACCGCATCTCGGCGACGCCCGAGCGCGACTGAGCGCAAACGCTTGCGACCGGCGTCCGGCAGCCCGCCTGACGGACGCCCGACACATCATTACGTTTTCTATTCAAAAAACTTTCATCTAGCGTCCCTACACTTCGGTCCAGTTTTCAACTTGCCTTCGCCTTGCTTGCTGATCGCCTGCTTCGCGGAAGGCCATTCTTCCAATATCTGAAACTGGACTCCACATGCCCGCGTTGCCCAATGCTTCCCGTCGTCAGGCCCTGAAGATCCTCGCCGGCGCGCCCATGCTGCCCCTCTCCGGCCTCGCGCTGCCGGCCCTGCTGACCGGCTGCGGCGGCGACGACAATCCGGTGGCGGCGACGCCGGCCGCCGCGTACACGTCGGCGGCGTTCTCGGCGATGGCCGCGCCCACGCTCGACAACGCGGCCGCGATGGCCACGACGACGGTCGGCTCGACGCTGTCGGTGTCGTTCTCGGACGGCTCGTCGCGCAACTTCAAGCTCGCGTACCGACCGTTCTTCGTGACCGGCGACATGGTGCCGGACGGCAAGGGCGGCACGACCCTCGCGGGCGGCTATTACGACATCAACAACCAGCCGATCATCGACCGCTCGGTGGCGGGCAAGGAGCGCCAGTTCTACTCGGACTGCCCGGACGGCAGCTCGCTGCTGACGCTGAAGAACGCCAGCGTCGCCGGCGTGAAGGGCAACACGGTGTTCGCGGTCGTGCAGTTCGAATACACGACGCGCGACCAGGCAAGCGCGTCACAGTACGGCCAGCTGCCGTCGCCGATCGCGGTGATCACGCTCGACCAGGATCCGTCCAGCGGCGCGCTGAAGGTCGTCAAGTATCACAACGTCGACACGTCGAAGGCGCACGGCCTGTGGATCACGTGCGGCGCGAGCCTGTCGCCGTGGGGCACGCACCTGTCGAGCGAGGAATACGAGCCGGATGCGACGAAGGCCGCGACCGACGCCCAGTTCAAGGCATTCAGCCGGAACACGTTCGGCGACGAGACGAAGGCGAACCCCTACCACTACGGCCACCTGCCCGAGATCACGGTGAATCCGGACGGCACCGGCACGGTGAAGAAGCACTACTGCCTCGGCCGCATCTCGCACGAGCTGATCCAGGTGATGCCGGACCAGCGCACCGTGATGATGGGTGACGACGCCACCAACGGCGGCCTGTTCATGTTCGTCGCCGACAAGGCGGCCGACCTGTCGGCCGGCACGCTGTACGTCGCGAAGTGGACGCAGACGTCGTCCGCCGGCGCGGGCAGCGCGACGCTCACCTGGATCAAAATCGGCCACGCGACGAGCAGCGAGATCGAGACGCTCGCGAACACGCTGAAGGCGTCGGACATCATGGACCTGACGACGACCGACCCGAACGACGCGAGCTACACGAAGATCCACTTCGGCGGCAAGTTCAACTGGATGCGCGTGAAGCCCGGGATGGAAAAGGCGGCCGCGTTCCTCGAGACGCACCGCTACGCGGCGCTGATCGGCGGCAGCATGGCGTTCACGAAGCTCGAAGGCACGACGGTCAACGCGAAGGACAAGATCGTCTACACGGCGATGTCGCGGATCGAGACGTCGATGGTCAGCGGCAATGCGGTGTCGCGCGACGTCGCGGTGGACAAGAAGATCGCCGCGGGCGCCGTCTATGCGCTGAACCTGAAGGCCGGCCAGCGCGACAAGTCGGGCAGCGCGATCGACAGCGAGTGGGTGCCGGTCGACATGAGCGCGCCGGCCGCGCTCGTCGGCGAGGACCTCGCCGCGGCCGATGCGCTCGGCAACCTCGCGAACCCGGACAAGATCGCGAACCCCGACAACCTGAAGTTCTCCGAAAAGCTGCGCACGCTGTTCATCGGCGAAGACTCGGGCATGCACGTGAACAACTTCCTGTGGGCGTACAACGTCGACACGAAATCGCTCGCGCGCGTGCTGTCGTGCCCGGCCGGCGCCGAATCGACGGGCCTGCACGCGGTCGACGAGATCAATGGCTGGACCTACGTGATGAGCAACTTCCAGCACGTGGGCGACTGGGAGACGCCGCTGCACGACAAGGTCAAGGCGACGCTCGACCCGCTGGTGCGCGCGAACTACAAGGACCGCTTCGGCGCGAGCGTCGGCTACCTGACGGCCGAGCCGACCAGCATCAAGCTCGCGAAGGCCTGAGCCTCTGACCGGGCGTCCCTGGCCGGGCGCACCTAACCGGGCGTCCCTGGTCGGACGTCCCTAACCGGGCGTCCCTAACCAGGCGCCCCTAGCCGGGCGCCCCTTTCTTCATCACGTTTCATTCGTCGGCGCTCCACGCCGTTTTACGCGCGATGCCCGTTGCGGGCGTCGCGCTTTTTTGCGTGCGGCCTCTATCGCGTGGTACCGAATCCGCGTCAACGCAAGCCCGTCGGCACCTGTCCGGGCAGCGAGCCGCCCGGAAAACCGGACAGGCTCGGCGCACTGGCCGGCCGCGCCGGCGCCGCCGGCGACGCTTCGTCAGCCGATGCGGCCATACCCGGTGCGAGGTAAAGAAACTTCCATTGCCGATAGGTTTCGAGGCCCTCGAAGTCCCTGTATCGATCCGGAAATCCCGCGCGCTTGATCGGCGCGCCATCCGAGCTGCTGGATACGCCGTAGAACCGGTCGGCCCGCCACAGGAACGACCAGTCGTTCTTGCCGCTGACCGGATCCGGATATGCGCGGCGCAGATGATGCATGGGCGTGGCAAAGCGCGTATCGTCCAGCAGGTCGTCGACCGTTTGCGGATATACGCGCCCGACACGGTAGTACGCGACGATGGCCCTGCGGTACTGATCGCCGACGAACAGCAGTTGCCGCTCCTGTTCGCGGCGCCGCTGCAGCGACCAGACATCCAGCGCGCCGGCCAGCGCGATCGACATCAGCATCAGCGCGATCAGCAGCGCGAGCAGCACGAGCCCGCGCTGCCGCCCGCCGCGCAGGCGCGCATGCATCGCACGCGCGCGCGCGGCCCGGCCGGACCGGCTCATTTCACCGCCCCGGCCACGCCCGCCGTTCCCGCCGTTCCCGCCACGCCCGGCGGCGCGCCTTGCACACCGCTCGCGGGCCCCACATCGTAGACGCCCGGCTTGGTGTCGTCCGGCGATGCGATCGTCGCCCATTTGTCGTCGCCGTTCACCGGATCGACCGGAACCGCGCGCAAGTAGTGCTTCGCGACCAGTTCGTCGAGCGTGTCGGGGTATTGCCCGTTGTCACCGTAATACTGGTCGATCGCATTGCGCATCACCGCGAGGTTCTGCCGCCGCACCTGTTCCTTCCCGCGCTCGATGCTGTGCATGTAGCGCGGCACGGCCAAGGTCAGAAGCAGCCCGATGATGGCCATCACGACCACGATTTCGATCAGCGTAAAGCCGCGGATCCTGCGCATGCGAGCGGGTTTCATGATGAACCGTCACCATTGTTTGTACGGAATGCCGTTGATGCCGACGCGAGCGGATTTCGAGGTCACGTCGAACACGTCCTTGCCGGGCTCCATGCCGGCAGGAGCCGCGTCGGCCGACGGGTCCGGCGGCGTGCCGTACGCGCGCACATCCCAGGTGTCCTCGGCCGGCGTATCAGGATCGCCGGCGAAGAACGGATCGCGCGGCACGCGGCGCAGGAACGTCATCATGCCGCCCTTCGGGTCGCGGACGTTCTTCACGCCCGTCACGAGCACGGCCAGCGACGGCGGATAGCCGGACGCTTCCGCCTCCTTTTCGATCTGCCCCGCATCGCTCGCATCCTTGTACGCATCGAGCGCCGTGCGAATCTCGCGCAACGCGGCACTCAGCTCCTGCTCCTTCTGACGCTGCACGATCAGTTCGGAGAACGGCATGATCGCGAGCGCGAGGATCGACACGAGCGCGAGCGTGATGACCATCTCGATCAACGTGAAGCCGCGCCGGCCGACGCGGCCAATGCGAGGCGCTGCGCGGCGGGCGTTCACGGCTCACTTCCCGATCGGGCGAAGCGGGTTTTCGTTCGGGATATCGCCCGCCGGCATCTGCAGCGTCGGAGCGGGCGACGCCGGCGCGGCGGCCGGCGCATTGGCCGCCGCGGCGCCTGCTCGGCCGGTGCCGGCGACGCAACCGGCGTCACGGTGGTGCCCGGCGCGGGCGCCACTTCATTGCCGCCGCGCGGCGCCTGCGCCGCGCCGCAGCCGGCTGCTCCGCCGCGGCGGCCCGGGCCGGCGCGGGCAATCCCGGCTGAGACCTCGAAAACCGCCGCCGTACGGGTCGGGCGCGGCGTCGTGCGCGGTGCGGCCGGCAGCTGCCCGAACGCGCCGCTCTGCGGCGATGGCTGCGCACGGTTCGCCGCGGCCTCCAGCGGCGACGGCGCGCCGCCCGACGTCCCGCCGCCACGCTGCCCGGAACGACCTTCGCCTCCGGCGCCGCGGGGGCCTTCGCCTCTGGCGCCGCCGGCGCCTTCGCGTCCGTCGCCGCGGGCGCCTCCGCATTCAGCGCCACCGGGTCGAGTCGCAACTGGTCGGCATGCACGTTGACGTCGGTGCCCGACCACACTTCCTGCGTGTCCGCATCCGCCGCAACCTGCGGGCGGACGATATGCGGCGTGATCTGCAGCACGATCTCGGTCTTCTTGTGATCGCCGCCGTGATCCGAGAACAGGCGGCCGAGCACCGGCAACTGGCCAAGGCCCGGCACCTTGTTCGCGTTGCGGCGGTCCTCGTCCGAGATCAGGCCGCCCATGATCTGCGTTTCGCCGTCCCGAAGCCGCAGGCTGGTCGACGCACTGCGCGTGCCGATCTGATACGCGAGCGAACTCAGCCCCTGCGAGTTGCCGCTCGAGATCGTGTTGGTGATGTTGCTGACTTCGAGATTCAGCTTGATGCCGACGTCGCCGTCGCGATAAACCTGCGGCTCGACCTCGAGCTTGATGCCCACGTCGAGGTACTGGATCATCTGCGTAAATGACGGGCCGCTGGTGCTCGGCGTGCTCGAGCTCGAAATCACCGGCACCTTGTCGCCGATCATGATGCGCGCCTTCTCCTTGTTGCGCGCGCGGATGCGCGGGCTCGCGAGGAGGTTCGCGTCGGTGTCGGTCAGCTTGAAGTCCGCGGTGGCCGACAGGCCGCTCACGTTCAGCGCATTGATCGGCAGATGATGCAGCACGCCCCAGGTATCGGCCGAGCTCGGCGTCGACACCGTAAACGAGTTGGGCCAGTTGATGCCGAGTTGCGATATCCGGTCGTGCGATACCTCCAGCACCTCGACCTCGAGCATCACCTCCGGCTCCGGCAAGTCCTGGGCGGTGATCATTTCCTCGGCGACCTTGATCGTGTCCGGCGTGCCGCGGATCGTCACCGAGTTCGCGCGCTCGTCGATCACGGCCTCCTTCACCTTCAGCAGGCTCTTCAGCAGCGACTGGATCTGCTTCGCATCGACGTTCGACAGCTGGAACGTGCGCACCTTGAGCTCCTGGTATTCGAGCTCCTTGGCCGGCGTCGCCGGGTAGATGAACAGCGTGTTCGCATTCATCTGCTTCTTGTCGAGCTGGTTCTGCAACAGGATCATGTCGACCGTGTCCTGCAGCGACGCGTTCTGCACGAAGATCGTCGTCTTCAGGTCGGCGCGCACGTCGCGATCGAAAATGACGTTCAGCCCGGACGTCCGCGACAAGGCCTCGAACACCATCCGCACGTTCGCGTCGCGGAACTGCAGCGACACCGGCGTGCGCATGATCGACGACGCCGCGAGCTTGTCGTCGCGGTCCGCGTGTTGCTGGCGGCGCTTTTCGTCGAGTTCCGCCTGCATCCGCATCGCCATCGCGTTGGCCGGATCCTCGACCAGCACGCGATGCACGCGTTCGGCGGCCTGCGTGTACGAACCGCGCTTCATCATGCGGTCCGCTTCCTGCAGGATCGCGAGATGCTTGCGGTCCTGGTCGATCATCGCGCCGATCCGGCGCGCGCGCTCGCTGGTCGGATCGAGCTGCTTCGCCATGTAGACGGAGCGCGCCGCGTCGTCGAATTCGTTCTGCTGACGAAACGCGTCCGCGTTGTCGAGCAGCTGGGCGACCGAGTCGTTGCGCTCGTGCAACGCGTCGATCTTCACCTGCGCATTGGTCGGATCGTCCTGAAGGTTCGGCACATGCGCGCAGCCGCCGCATGCGAGCAGCGCCACGGCGATCGCCAGCGCGCGTTGCGTCGCGCAGCGGGGCGCCGGTGCGGGTCGCGCACCGGCCGGGGTGACGGAGCCAAGGCGTGTCGACGGGCCGCCGTCCCCGTTGCGGCGCACATTCCGTGTCAGTACGGTTTCCATTTACTTTCCTTCCACTGAAATGGGCACCATCTGGATCTGGTTCAGCGGCAGATAGGTGAGCACCACGTTCGCCTCGGACACCGACTCGACGCGATACTGGCTGTCGATCACATCGCCCGGCGAAACGATCAGCAACTGGTCTCCGTTGCCGAGAAACACTTGCGGCTTCGCCGACTTGGCATCCTGCTGGCCGAGATAGACGAACGGCACCGGCGGCGCGGTCGGCGGCGCCGGACGCGTTTCGGGCGGCGGCGGCACGACGGGCGGCGGCGGCAGCCATGACGACGCCGTGAAGGGATCGTGCGCAGCTTCGACGGACACGGGCGCACGCAATGCGGCGAGCTGTTCCCGCGCGGTCGCCGCCGCGTCATGCGGCGCGGGTACGTCATGCGCCGCGGGCAACGACGCGGGCGCAGGCGCGGCGGCATGCGAGGCCGCCGCAAGGCCTGCGCGTGCGCGTGCCGGCGCGGGCGCCACGCGCGCACCGTCGCGATGGACGATGCCGCTTGCCGCGGCCGGTGCCGGCTGCTGCATCGCCGCCACCAGCACGCGATATCCGGTACCGGCGACGACGAGGCAGCCCAGCACGAGCACAAGCACGAGTCGATTGCGCGAAGCGGGTTTGATCACGGCGGAGATCATGGCTGGGCGCTCCGATAGACGAGTTCGAAACGAACCCGCGCGTCGAGAATGCTGCTGCCCACCGCCGGACGCTCGACGTGGATTTCCTGCAGCGCCGCGTTCGGCACGTGGTTCAGCACCGATGCGAGAAAATGCCGGATCGCGCCGTACTGATCCTTCACGGGCAGCATCACCTGGTAGCGCGTGAAGCGCGCCCCCGACTCGGTCGTCATCTGGTACTCGGCGGAGCCGAGCGCCAGATGGCTGTCGCGCGCCTGCTCGAAGATCGACGCGATGTCGTCCGCGCTTTGCGAAAAGCGCGGAAAGAGCGCCGGCAACGTGTCGAGCATCGTCGCGTCCGCCGCCGTGCCGCGCACGTCGGCCGGACGCTGGCCGCGTGCGGCGCGCGCGACGCCCGCCGGAACCTGCATCGCGCGCGTGTCGGCCTCCACGCCGGCGAGCGCCGCATACGTGATGCCCGCGGCACCGAGCATCAGGATCCCGGCGAGCCCCGGCAGACCGAATGCGCGCCGCCACGCGAACCGAAGCGTGAGCAGGCGGTCCGCGAAACGATCGGCTTTCATGATTTCCTCCAGACGGCCGTGATCTGGAAACGCACCGGCTTTCCCGCCACGTTCTCCTCGACGAGGTGGCCGTTGAGCGTCGCCTCGCGCAGCACGTCGCTCGTCTGCAAGTACTTCAGGTACGCGATCATCGCGTCCGGGTCCTTCGCTTCGGCCGTGATGCGAATCTGGCCCTGTGCCGGGTTCTGGTCGATGCCGATCAGTGCGACGTCATGGCCCGGATAGTCTTCGACGATCGAGAAGAGCGTCTGCCACGGCACGGTCAGTTCGCGCAGCACGGCCTGGCTCTGCTTTTCCGCGAGCCGGGCGGCCGCGGTCGGCGGCGGCTTCACAACGTGTTGTTGCGCGAACGTGCGATGCTGAACGAGCGCCAGCGCGTCCCGGATGCGATCGTTCTCCGCATACGCGTGCCAGAGCCGGACGGCGCACGCGCCCCACAGCAGCGCGGCGACGCCGAGCAGGATCGCGCCGCTCACGCCGATACGGGCGCGGCGCCGGCAAAAATCGATGTCGAGCGTGCGGCTCATGATGCGTACTCCAGCAACCGGCGCGCAGGCGAACCGTCGAGCGCCGCGCGGCCCGGCAGCACGGCCGCGGCAAAACGCGCCTCGAACGGCGCGGCATCCGTGTCGACGCCGCACAGATAGACCTTGCAGTCGTCGCGCGTCAGGCCCGTGCGCGTCGCCGAGCGCTCGAACAGCTGCTCGGCGAGTTCGGCAAGCCTCGCCGCATCGCCGGACTCGCCCGGAAAGAGGCGCTGCGCGTCGTACGCGGTCCACTCGCCGCGCTCGATCATGACCGCCTGCAGCAACGCCTCGCCGACGACGAGCAGCATCGCGTCGCCGTCCGGCTTCACCGCAACCCGATCGAGCGTCTCCGGAAGTCCCGCGCGCAGGCAGCGGATGCGGACGTCGCCGGCTGCGCCCGTCCCGAGAATGCCGTCGTACAGCGTGCGCGGCAGCGCGCTGGCAAAGAGCACACGGCCGCCGCGCCGCACGTCGAAGCGCGTGACCAGCGACTCGGCGGCGACCCCGTAGGTGTCGGAGAAATGCGCGAGCGCGATGTCCTCGAGCTCGCGCGCGTGCAGCGCGCGGAAGTCGCCGCGCAGGATCGCATGGCAACACCAGAAATCGTCGAGCACGACGTGCGCGCCGCGCTTGGGCGGCCGCTTCGCGTTGCCGTCGCTGCCGGCCGTCGCGGCCAGCGCGGCACCCAGCGCGTCGAGCACCCCCGTCTCGCTCCCGAACCGTTCGTCGGGGATGACGACGCTGAGCGGATCGGCGGCGAACCCGCTCCGGCCCGGCCGCCACGGTGCGCGCGGGCGGATGCCGACGACGATCTCGCGCGTGCCGACGCCGATCGCGAGCCGATCATTCGACCATGGTGACACGATTGATCTCCTCGAGCGTCGTTTCGCCGCGCCTCACCAGGTCGATCGCCGATGCGCGCAACGTCGTCATGCCGTAGCGCAGCGCCGCCGCCTTGATGTGCCCGAGCGGCGCGCGCTCCGACAGCAGTTGCCGCAGTTCGTCGTTCATGCGCAGCGCCTCCGCGATCGCGCGCCGGCCGCGATAGCCGCTGCCGCGGCACATCGCGCACCCGGTACCGCGGCGAAACAGGTAGCTGCCGGCCGTGTCGGGGTCGATGCCCGAGCGGGCGAGCGCATCCGCGTCGACCTTGTCCTCGTCCAGGCAGTCCGGACAGCACTGGCGCAGCAGCCGCTGCGCAATCACGCCGTTCAGCGCCGATACGAAGCTGTACGGATCGACCTCCATGTTCGTGAAACGGCCGATCACGTCGAACACGTTGTTCGCATGCACGGTGGTGAACACCTGGTGGCCGGTCAGCGCGGCCTGCACGGCGATCTGCGCGGTTTCGGGATCGCGGATTTCGCCGACCATGATCTTGTCCGGATCGTGCCGCAGGATCGACCGCAAGCCGCGCGCGAACGTCAGGCCCTTCGCCTCGTTGACCGGTATCTGCAGGATCTCGCCGAGCTGGTATTCGACCGGATCCTCGATCGTCACGATCTTCTCGAGCCCGTTGTTGATTTCGGTGAGGATTGCATAAAGCGTCGTGGTCTTGCCGCTGCCGGTGGGGCCCGTGACGAGCAGCATCCCGTACGGCATCGACGCGACCGACCGCATGAAGCGCGTGTCGGCGGGCTGGAACCCCAGCGCCTCGAGCGTCAGGCCGCCCGACGCCTGGGACAGCTGGTAGCGGTCGAGAATCCGCAACACCGCGTCCTCGCCGAACTGGTTCGGCATGATCGATACGCGAAAATCGATCTCACGTCCGGCGTACATCGCCTTGAAGCGCCCGTCCTGCGGAATGCGGCGCTCCGCGATATCGAGCTCGGAGATCACCTTCACGCGCGACAGCACCTGGTCCGCGACGTCGCGGCCCTCGACGCGCCCGACCACCGTCAGCACGCCATCGACCCGGCACTTGATCATCAAGCCGTTCGCCCGGCATTCGAGGTGGATGTCGCTCGCCAGCATCTTGAGCGCGTCGTAGATCGTCGAATTGAGCAGCCGCACCACCGGGCTGTCGTCGCTGCTGATGCCCTGCAGCGTCAGGGCGAGCGACGCCGGATCGGGCGCATTCTGGATCGGATCGTCGAACGCGAGCGAATCCATCGCGCGGATGTCCTTCTCGCGCACGGCGAGATAGGCGCCCAGGTCGCCCGCGCTCGCGAGCGCCCATCCGTACGGCAGCGCGGGGTGCGCACGCATCCGGTGCTCGATCCAGCCGCGCGTGCGCGCATCGAGCGGATCGGCGATCGCGAACAGCAGCGCGCCGCAATCGGGATCGCGCAGGCACACGCAAAGGCGCGCCGTTGCCTCGACGAACGGCACCAGCTCGAAATCCGGCACCAGGCGATTCAGTTCACGCATGCCGATCGGCTTCATCCGGAATTGCGCCGCGAGCCGCTCGCGCATCTCGTCCGCGCCCAGCGCCGTCTGCGCCGTCAATGCCTCGAGCGCGCGCAGGCCCGAACCGTGCCGTTCGCCGAGCGTGCGCAGCAGGTCGCGCAGTTCGGCGTCCGCGTCGGGCGGGTTGTCGGGGGAGGATGTGAGGGTGTCCACGCGCGTCTCCGGGGCGGCCTACTGAATGCTCGACGCGATCTCGAAGATCGGCATGTACATCAACACGACGATGCCGCCGATCACCACGCCGATCACGATCATCATCATGGGTTCGATCAGGCGCGAAATCAGGTCGATCGTGCGCGACACCTGCGCTTCCTGAAACGCGGCGATCCGGTCGAGGACGGGCCCGAGGCCGCCGGTCTTCTCGGCCACCGTCAGCAGCCGGTAGCCGATTGCATTCGCGAGACCGGCCTGCTGGAACGCGTCGGACATCTTCGCGCCGTTGCGGACCTGCTGCAGCGCGCGCGCCAGCGCGGCCTGGTCCGCGCGGCCGACCAGGCCGCGTGCGAGATCGAACGCGCGAATGGCGGGAATGCCGCCGTCGACCAGCATCGCCGTCGTGCGATAGAACTGCGACTGGCGAAACACGCGGAAGTGTTGCCCGATGCCGGGCAGCGCCAGCAGCCGATCCGCGAGCCAGATGCGCAGAGCCGGCCGCCGCAGCGCGATACCGGCGGCCACGGCCAGCACCGCGAGGCCGCCGGCCAGCTCGGTGCCGTGCGCGTGCACCATGCCGCCCCACGCCATCAGCAGCCGCGACATCAGCGGCAGCTCGCGTCCGCTGTGTTCGAGCAGCGTCGCGAAGCGCGGCACCACGAAGCCGAGCAGGAACAGCACGACGGCCGCACCGACAAACAGCAGCACCGTCGGGTAGATCGCCGCCGACACGACCCGCGCGCGCAACTCGCGCAGCGTCGCGCTGTTGTGCGAATAGCGCGTCAGGCTGTCGGCCAGGCCGCCGGTCTGCTCGCTCGCCTTCACGCACGCCACCAGCACCGGCGGAAAGATCGGGCTCGCATGCTCGAGCGCCGCCGACAGCGACTGCCCTTCCTCGAGCTGCCGCAGCAGATCGCGGCACACCTGCGCGGACGCCTCGCGCCGCGCGTTGCCGCCGAGCGTGCGCAACGCGTCGACGAGGCCCACACCCGCATCGAGCAGCGCCGCCAGTTCGCGCGCGAACATGTCGACGTCGAACCGCGCACGCGGCATGCCGAGCCGGTTCGCGCCGCGCCGCTGCCGCCCGGCGTCCGTGCTGACCGATACGACGCGAAGGCCCCGCGCACGCGCGAGCGAGGCCGCGTTCGCCGGCGAATCGCTGTCGATGCGAAGCGTCTGCACCGAGCCGCTCGTATCGAATACATGCAGCACGAATTTCACGTCGGGTCTCCTTGCGAACTGCTCACGACGCGCGCCGCGGTCGCGGCCACGCGCCCCTACCACGACGAGATCGTCACGTTCTCGCCGGTACCGCCGCCGCGTCCGTCCTTGCCGAGCGAGAACAGGTCGTAGTCGCCGTGCTCGCCCGGTGAACGATACTGATAGGGCCGGTCCCACGGATCCGCCGGGACGGCCTTCTGCAGATAGGGGCCGCTCCACCGCGATGCGCTTTGCGGCTTGTTCACGAGCGCATCCAGCCCTTCCTCGGTCGTCGGATAGGTACCGACGTCGAGCCGGTATTGATCCAGCGCCTGACCGAGCGACACGATCTGCGCACGCGCGATCTTGACGTTGGACTTGCCGACCTGTTCGAAATACCGTGGCGCCACGAGCCCTGCCAGCAACCCGATGATGACCATCACGACCAGCAGCTCGAGCAGCGTGAAGCCGCGACTCGCACACGCGCGGCACACGCGTCGTTCGTCACGCTGCCGCCGGCCCGGCGCGCCGGCCGGGAACGAGAACGATTCGTGGCTCACGGCTGCCTCCCTGTATCGACCCGCGGCACCGGCGCCGCCGATGCCGTTGATTGCATTCTTGTTCACGCCGGTACGGGTCAGAAGTAGGGAGTGCCGTCCATCCCCATGGGTAAATCCCCCCCTGTTGGGCCCTGCCCCAATGGAGGGGGTTTACACACGGTCGTCGTCGTTCAGCGCGAGCACACCGACGTCGATCGCGAAGTGAACGAGGCCGGTCAGGTTCACGACGCCGAGCTTGCGCATGAGATTGGCGCGGTGCTTGTCCACCGTTTTCGGACTGACCTTCAGGCACTCGCCGACCTGCCGGCTCGTGTGCCCTTCGACGACGAGGCGCAACACCGTGCGCTCGCGACTCGTCAGCGCATTCCACAATCGCGCCCGGTGCGCGTTCGCGTCGTGCAGCCCGTGCAGGCCGGCGCGGGCGCGATAGGCGTCGAGGCTGACCACGCATTTGCCCTGCATCACGAAGCGCATCTCGCGCACCAGGTCGGCGAACGGCGAATCCTTGACCACGTAACCGTCCGCGCCGGCGGCAAACGCTTCCCTGACGTTGTCTTCGCTGCGATGGACCGTGAGGACGACGATCCGCGCATGCGGCACGTCGCGCTTGATCGTCGCGATCGCTTCGAAGCCGCTGCCGCCCGGCATGGACAGATCCATCAGGATCAGGTCGGGCCGCGTCTTCTCGGCGAGCCGGCAGGCCTCGACTCCGCCGCTCGCCGCGCCGACGATGCAGTAGTCGGCCAGCTCGGAAACCAGGTGACTCAGGCCGACCCGCAACAGATGCTGATCCTCGACGATCAGCACACGGTGCTTGTTGTCCAATTTCGACGCTCCTTTCAGAGACGCGATACCTAGTTGGACGCGACGACATCGCGATAGGCCGCGAGCAGCTCGGTCGGCGTCGCGAAGCCGTCGATACGCAGCCACGGCTGGCCCGGCGCGGCCCGCACGAACGTCACCGGCGTGTGGTTCATCTTGTCGCCGCGATACACGTTGAACGCGCGTTGCGCGGCGACGCTCGCGTCGACGGTACCGGTGTAGTGCTGCCATTCGGGGCCGGCTTCGAAGCGTGCCGCGTAGGTCCTGAGCCGCTCGGGCGTGTCCGCCTCCGGATCGATCGAGATCGACATGATGTGCACCTTGTCGCGATCGGCGCCGAGTTCGCCCTGCAGCTGCTCGAGCGTCTGGCTGATCATCGGGCAGATGGTCGTGCAACTGGTGTAGATGAATGTCAGGATCACCGGCCGGCCGTCGTCCAGTTCCTTGACCAGCGAGACGGTCCGGCCGTCGTCGCGCACGAGCTGGACCGACGGCTCGGCATACTGGACCATCGTGTGCACGGTGCCCGGCATCACGGCGTGATGATGCATGTGCATGCCGGCGGCTTCGGTCGCGCCGTCGGTCATCTGCGAGGCGGCCTTGTCCGCCGGTTTTGCGGCGGGTGCGGCCGGTGCGGGCGCCGCGGGGCTATCGTCGGCGGGCGCCGCGGCGGGCTGCGTCATGGGCTCGGTAGCGGGCTCCGTCGCCTGCTCCGCGGCGGGCTGCATCGCGGGTTCGGTAGCCGGCTCCATCGCGTGCTCCGCGGAGGGCTGCATCGCGGGCTCGGTGGCCGGCTCCATCGCGTGCTCCGCGGCGTGCGTCGACGCGCTGTCGGCGGCGTTTCCGGCGGGATCTTCGCCACCGTTCTGCATGGTCATTCCCGTCATACTCTCGACGGCATCCGGCGCGGCATTCTGCGTGACGCTCGTGTTCGCGGCGGCGTTTTCCGCGGCCGCACCGCCGGCGTTCTCGATCGCGCTGCCGTCGGGCGCACACCATGCGGGCGTCGCGGCAAGCGCAACGCCCGCGACCACGAGTGCGCCCATCGTCGATCTTCCGATCCTGTTCATACCAGCCTCCCTGAGACGCGCCCAGGCAGCGGACAATTCCGTGCCCCGCCACTGAAGTGTCATGAATCCGGTCGCGAGCGTCATGGGATGACGCCCCCCAAACGCCGGTAGGACATGCCCGCTTGGCGGGATTTCCCGTTGCATACGGAAGGTATTTCCCCAGGACCTACGCGCGAAATCCCCATGTTGCGGGCCGAGTCGGTCACGTCCTAGAATGATCGAAACCTTACGGTTTCCTGAAAACTGCGCTTCGGGAGCTACCATGACTGAACGCCAGCCCGAAGGGCTACGGATCAGGCTGCTCGATCTGATCGATGCGATGCGCAAGCTGCGCAGTGCGCTGCGTACCGATGATCGCCGCAGCGCTGTCGTCACCGATGCGCGTGGAGCGGCGCTCGCCATTCTCGCCGACGACGGCACCTTCGTATCGGTCAATCGCAGTGCCGCGGCGCTGTTCGGCTATACGGCCGCCGAACTCGTCGGCCGGCATCTGTCCGACCTGGCGCCCGACGACGCCCACGCCGAGCTGGCGAGCGAGCTGTCCACGAGCGTCGCCCTTCAGCATCATTCGTTTACTGCGATGCTCAGCGGGCGAAGCGGCCATCCCGCGCGATTCGTCGTACATCAGCAGGCACTTCCCGACGCGCACCTGTCGCTGACGCTGTTCGAGGAACCGTCGACGCCCGAGCCCGAACGGCGCGGCGCCGCGGCGAACGATGCGGGCGTGCATGCCTGCAACACTTATCTCCTGATGGGCCAGCAGAAGGAACGGCATCGGCTTGCCGCGGAATTGCACGACGGGCTCGGCCAGGCGCTGACGCTCATCAAGCTGATGAACGAGGACGCGCTCATGCGCATTCGCCGCGGCGAGATCGCCGACGCGACGACGCTGCTCGACGACGCCGTGCTGCGCATCCGCGAGACGATCGGCGAAGTCCGCCAGATCTGCGGCGAACTGAGGCCGCCGATACTCGACAAGCTCGGACTGCCGGCCGCGCTCGCTTCGCTGTGCCGGCGCATCGAGCGCGACGCGGACCCGCTGTCGGTGGAGTTCAATTGCGACGTCGACGACGACGACATACCGGATCATCTGAAGGCCGACGCGTTCAGAGTCGCGCAGGAGGCACTCCACAACATCGTCAAGCATGCACAGGCCACCGAGATCGTGCTCAGCCTGCAACACGATGCGGGCGGCCTGCTGCTGACGATCGACGACAACGGCGTCGGCTACGAGCGTCGCCCGCTTGCGACGGACGACGCGCGCACGGCGGGGCTCGGCCTGATCGGCATGCAGCACCGCGTCGAGGCGCACGGCGGCACGTTTGCGATCCAGTCGTCCGCCGCGACGGGTACGCGCGTCTCGGCAACCTGGCCGCTCTGACGCGCAGCCACGCTCAGCCCTTCACGCCGCCCGCCGGATAGTCGTCCAGCCGCGCGACGGCGCCTGCCGCCTGCACGCCGTCGGCGACCGCGTGCGTCGACACCTCGTCCACGTTCGGCTCCGCGCATTTCGCCGCGAGTGTCGTCAACAGACCCATGTTCATCGCGACGAGCACCAGCTCCGTCAGATTCGCGAGATGGAGCTTGTGCATCATGCTTGCCCGATACTTCTCGATCGTCTTCGGGCTCAGGTTCAGGTACTGACCGACCTGCCGGTTGGTGCGCCCTTCCGCGATCAGTTTCAGCACGCTGCGTTCGCGTGCGGTCAGGATGTCCCACGCCTTTTTCGGCGCGGGCATTTCGCGACCGCTGACGAACGAGTCGACCATGTAGCCGTATACGTCGGCACTCAGGTGCTTCTTCCCCTGCATGACCATGCGCATCGCGAGCAGCAATTCGTCGAACGAAACGTCCTTGAGCACGTAGCCGTCGACACCCGCGCGCAGCGCCTCGCGCACATACTCTTCGCTCTGGTGCACCGTGAGCGCGACGATCCGGACGGACGGCGTTCGACGCTTGATCGTCGCGCTCGCATCGATGCCGTTCATCCCGCGCATCGACAGATCCATCAGGATCAGGTCCGGCGCGAGCGTCATTGCCTGATGGCATGCCTCCTTGCCGTCCCGCGCTTCGCCGACGACTTCGTAATCGCCTTGTGCGCAAAGCATCGACCGGAGCCCGTTTCTCAGCAGATCGTGATCTTCTGCAATTATCACGCGATATTTAGTATTCACGACTTCCCCCAAGTGTTCCCGCGCTTGCACCCCCGTTGGACATCGATGCCTCGGTTGCACGGTGCCGGACGCCCTTTCTGATGATTTCCTCGGTCCGGTCTGGTGGCCCGCCTCGCGAGCGATTGGCCACGCTCCTCGTCCGAGCAAGGATCGCGCCACCGCGCGGCGCGCGAGCGCCCGCGCCGGGCATGCATCTGCGGAAACGTCGTGCGACGACGGGAATGTTTCAGGCGTGAATCGTTTCGGGGTGGTGCGTCGCATCAGTAAGACTACGGATGGCGGGACTATCCGATCGCTTTCGCCGCGCGAGAAATGATTTCTTCTGCAACCACGGTTGCATCGAGCAGAAAACAACTGTTGCGCGTAAGGATCGTCAACTTCGCCGGATTACCGAATCTTACCGGCGATTCCTTGTGTAACAGTTTTGCACCGCCACCTCGGCAGCGTCTCCGCCGGCATCGAATTGTAGGAGGATGCCCCATTGTCGATGCGATCAACCGACCACGAAAATGCAGATGCAGGAGGCCTGAAAGATGCACTGCCAACCTTCGTCCGGATTACGAAAGACCATCATCGTCGCAGCATGCGCGGGAATCGGCTCGGCATGGTCGTGCGCCGCTCACGCGCAGATATTCGGCATGGTGGCAAAGAACGGGGTCATCGTCCTGACCAACGTGCCCACTACGGTCAATCTGAAAGTGATCGTCGCGGCCGCGAGGCCGGCCGCCAGGCCGGCCGCATCCACGACGAAGCGTGTCGCGCCGAAACACGTCGTCGCGTCGTCGTTCGAGGACGTGATCGCCGAAGCGAGCCGGTCGTTCAACGTTCCGCCCGAACTCCTTCGCGCCGTGATCGACGTCGAATCGGGATACAACCCGAAGGCGGTATCGGACAAAGGCGCGCTCGGGCTCATGCAACTGATGCCGGAAACGGCCCGGCGCTTCTCGGGCGGCGACATGTTCGATCCGCGCGCCAACGTGCTGACCGGCGCACGGTATCTGCGCTTCCTGCTCGACCTGTTCAAGGAAAACGTCGAACTCACGCTCGCTGCGTACAACGCCGGAGAGAATGCCGTGATTCGGGCCGGGTATCGCATCCCGGCGATGCCGCAGACGCGCGAGTACGTGCCGCGCGTGCTCGCGCGCTACAAGCGGCTGCTCGCCGCGAATTGAAAAACGCGGAAAAACGCGCAACACGCGCGACCCGCGGCAGCCTGCGCGCGGCAACGCTGCCGGCAGCCTGCGCACGGCGCGCTGCCGGGCGCCATGAAGCGATGGCGTCCGGCAACGTGTAGCGCCGTAGCGGCCGGCATTCGGGCCGCCCCGCCACTCATGGAAATGCCGGGACCGTCGGATCCTCTCCCTGCAGATGCGCATCCGTATGGTGAAGCCTGATCGCGTCTTCGATCTCGCGAACGCGGTCGGTCGGCACGTCGATCATCATCAGCAGCTCGCCGTGCTCGATGCCCTCCTCGAAACGCTTCAGGCGCGTGCTCGGCATGTCGATGCCGATCATCGTCGCCACCCATGCGCCGAAGGCCGCGCCGAACAGCGTGATCGCCACGACGATGCCGCCGCCGATCGGCAAACCCGCGGGCTGGACCAGCAGCAGGATCAGCCCCATCAGCATGCCGGTCGCAGAGCCGACCGCGGTGCCGCGCGCGAGCGACGGCAGCAGGTCGCTGCGTTGCACCAGCGTGGCTTCCGGCAAGTCGTCGCGCCAGACATCGTGATTCGCGAGGCAATGGATATGTCGCCACTCGATTCGCAGCGACAGCAGCTCGCCGACGATCGACCGCGCGCATTGCGCCGTCGGCAACAGAAAATAGACGCGTCTCATGGCAGTTCCTCCTGCGTCGCATCCGGAATGCGGCGATGCTCGTTCGGACATTCTGGTCCGGCACGCCGGCGGCGGGTAGGGGTAATGCTCGCCGAAGTGCATGGGTAGAACATGGTAGGCAACGCCGCGCATGCGTCAGAGTTGCCCGTAGCTGTGCAGCCCCGACAGGAACATGTTGACGCCGAGGAACGCGAACGTCGTCACGAGCAGGCCGGTGAGCGCCCACCAGGCGGCAACCGCGCCGCGCAGGCCCTTCATCAGGCGCATGTGCAGCCAGGCCGCGTAGTTGAGCCACACGATCAGCGCCCAGGTTTCCTTCGGGTCCCAGCTCCAGTAGCCTCCCCATGCTTCGGCGGCCCACAGCGCGCCGAGAATCGTCGCGATCGTGAAGAACGCGAAGCCGACCGCGATCGACTTGTACATTACGTCGTCGAGCACCTCGAGCGTCGGCAGGCGATCGGCGAGCACGCCGCGCTCCTTCATCAGGTACGCGACCGACACCATCGCCGACAGCGCGAAGCTGCCGTAGCCGATGAAGTTCGCCGGCACGTGGATCTTCATCCACCAGCTCTGCAGCGCCGGCACGAGCGGCTGGATCTGCTGCGCGTCGCGCGCGACCGAGTACCACATCAGGAAGCCGACGGCCGCGCTGATGACCAGCAGCACGAACGCGCCGAGCGCGCGCGTGCCGTAGTGGCCTTCGTAATACAGGTAGAGCAGCGCGGTGATCAGGCTGAACAGCACGAACACTTCGTATAGGTTCGACACCGGGATATGCCCGACGTCGGCGCCGATCAGGTAGGACTCGTACCAGCGCACCATCAGGCCGGTGAAGCCCATCAGCACGGCGACCCACGTGAGCTTCTGGCCGATCGCGGCGCCCGACTCCGAGCGCGCGAGCAGACCGATCCAGTAGAAGATCGTCGCGAGCACGAACAGCGCGCTCATCCACAGGATCGCGGACTGGCTCGACAGGAAGTATTTGAGGAAGAACGCCGCATCGGCGCGCGCGAGATCGCCCTGGTAGATCTGGATCGACAGCAGCGACAGCACGGCGATCGACGCCATCATCAGCCGCGCGGGCTTCCAGCGCCAGCCGAGCACGACGAGCGCCGGCACGGTGCCGATCATCACCGCCTTGTCGTAGTAATTCATGTGTTCGTTGTAATGCACGAACGCATAGCCCGCGCCGACCACGAGTGCCAGTGCGAACAGCCAGTCGATGACCGACAGGCGCGCGAGGAACGGACGGTCGTCGAACAACGGCGCCGGATTCGGGGCCTGGACCGGCCCCGAACGGGAAGAGGAAACTTGCGTGAGATCCATGATGTTACCGGGTGGAATTCTCGGAATCGCCGCCGGCAGGCGGACGGGCAGTCGCTGCCGCACCGGCGGGCGCGGCGTCGCGCGGTGCGGCGCGCAAGGCGGCGCCGGCCGCGTCGCGCGTCTGCACGAATTCTTTCTCGAAATCGAAGGTCTTGCGGGCCGTGGACATCGCCATCACCACATCGACGCCCGAACCGGCATCCTTGAGCCAGAACCAGAGGCGCCGCTCGCGCACGTAGAACATCGAGAAGATGCCGGCGACCAGCAGCAGGCTGCCAAGATACACCAGATTCTTGCCGGGTGCGCGCGTCAACTGAAATACCGAAGCTTGCACCTGCTTGAAGGAGTCAAGCTGCAAATAGACCGGCGATCCATACAAGAAGCTGTCCGATAGCGCATTGATCGCGTTCTGCACGAAGCGGATCGTGTCGGCGCCCTGTTGGGCAGCCGGCTCGCCGGCGCGCTCGCGCGCGATCTGCCAGACCTCCCACATCGAACCCTCGAGCATGCGCAGCAGCAGGCTCGCCGCCTTCTCCTGCTCGGCCTTCGGCACCGAACGATCGATGAAGGTCGCCACCGCCTGGAAGCCGCCGACCGGCTGGCCGTCGGCGCCGCGGCCGATGCTGTCGTCGCTCGCCGCAAAAAGGGTCAGCACCTTGAACGCGCTGTCCTGCAGGCGGCCACGCAGCGACGCTTCGGTCGTCGGCAGCGAACGCTGCGCGAAGCGCGCGGCGGCGTCGGCACGCACGGCCGGATCCTCGAGCGCGGCGCGCAGGCGCATCCATTCGCCGATCGAATCCTGGCTGTCGGCCGGAATCCGCATGTAGCGGAACGGATCGTTCGGGCTCGCGCGCACGCCGGCGAGGAACACGCGCGTGCCGCCCATGTCGACCGGCAGCATGTAGTTGTTGAATTCGCGCGCCTGGCCGTCCTTGCCGCGAATCTTGTACTGCACCGACGGGCCGATGTTGTGGAGCTGCACCGGCTTCGACGTCTTCGCGCCCGAACCGAGCCGCTCGTCGAACGCTTCCTTCAGCGACGCCGTCTTCGCGACGCCGCGCACGTCCGGCTTGCCGTTCGCGTCGGCCATGTTCTCGACGTTGATCGCGCGAAAGTCGGAGAACTCGATCGTGTCGCCGTCGCTGCCCGGCATCTGCAGCGGCGCCGTGCTGCCGATCGTGCCCTTCACTGCGAAGGTCTTCGCGTTGCCGCCCGTCATCGGGTAGGCCGTCATCTCCATCTGCGAGCCGCCGTCCTGGAAGCTCGACTGGTAGATCGACACGCCCTTGTACGTGAACGGCTTGTTGACCTCGACGCGCGCCGGGATCTTCTGGCCCGTCTCGCGATCGATCACGACGATGTCGCTCGCGAACAGCTTCGGCATCCCGGTCGTGTAGTAGTCGACGATGAACTTGTTGAGCTGGATCGAGAACGGCAGGTCCTGGATCAGCGAGCCGCTCGGCTGGTTCAGGATCGCGGTCGACACGAACTGGCCTTCCGGCACCCACGCGTAGCCGCGGAACGTCGGGTTCGACACGGACAGCCGGTGGTCGGGCGAGATTTCGCTGATCGTCGCGCTCGTGTTGACCGGGCTCTTGCCGAACATCCACATCTGGAATTTGATCGGCAGGTTGCTGTCCAGCAGGCCGCCGATACAGATCACGACGATCGCAAGGTGCGCGGAGATGTAGCCCCACTTCGTCAGCGCGCCGCGCTTCGCGGAAATCAGCGTCGCGCCGTCGGTTTCACGCACGACGTGCTTGTAGCCGGCCTTGGTGACGAACGTGGCGAGCGTGGCCGCGACGGTCGCGCGCGTGCCGGACGCCGAGTATTCGGCCTTGTGGTGGAACGCGCGCAGGCTGCCTTCGCGGACCTTGTCCTTCCAGCTCTTCGCATCGGCAAGCATCTTCGGCGCATTGCGGATCACGCACAGCGAGATCGACACGACGAGGAAGATCAGGATCAGCATGAACCACCAGGCGCTGTACACGTTGTACAGGCCCAGCGAGCGGAAAATGTCCGCCCAGAACGGCCCGAACTGGTTCACGTAGTTCGGATACGGGTCGTCCTGCGTCAGGACCGTGCCGACGATGCTAGCGATCGACAGCACTACCAGCAGCGCGATCGCGAAGCGCATCGAGCTCAGCAGCTCGATCGCGCGCCTGGACGCACTTTGACCCGACTTCGACTGCAACCCCGACGTGGTAACGCTCATTCAAACTCCGACTAAGGGGAAACAGCCCCTACGCTCACTATGTTCGCTGCCCCCGAGGGGGCGGTCAGCACGCTGGGGACGACCCGGCGAATGCCGACAAAAAAGGGCGAGGCAACCGCAATCACGCGGCGCCCCACCCTTTTTCTTGTTCTGACGCCGGCCGCCCTTCGGGCGCCCGGTCATTCCATTCGCGACCGTCCGGTCAACGCAGGCCCGCGATGTAATCCGCGACGGCCTTGATCTCGTTGTCCGACAGACGCGCTGCGATCTGATGCATCGCCTCGTTGTTGTTGCGCGCACCGACACCCTGCTGGAACGCGGTCAACTGGGCAACCGTGTAATCGGCCCATTGCCCCGACAGACGCGGATACTGGACCGGAATCCCCTGCCCCGTCGGCCCGTGGCAGCTCGCGCAGGCGGGTACACCCTTTTCCGCGATGCCGCCGCGATAGATCTTCTGGCCGATCGGCACGGTCGCCGCGTCGCGTGCGGTGCCGAGCTTCGTCGTCTGCGATCCGTAATACGCAGCGACGTTGCGCATGTCGTCCGCGCTCAACGCGCTCGCGAACCCGACCATCACCGGATTGGTCCGCGCCGGCCCCTTCGCGCCCGGCTGGGCCTTGAAGTCGTTCAATTGCTTGACCAGATAGTCAGGATGCTGGCCGGCCAGCTTCGGGAAACTGCCCGACGCGCTATTGCCGTCCGCGCCGTGACACGACGCGCAAACTTGCCCGGCAATCGCCTTGCCGCGGTCCAGATCCGGCTTTGCCGCATCCGCCGCATTTGCCTCCGCTACGAAACCTACGAACCCTGCTGCAACCTGAAGCACCATCAGAGACTTGCACAGTCGATTCATTCGCACACCCTGTTTCGTCTTGTGGGAATTTGAGGTTCTGCAAAAAACGACGTCGACCAGTCTACCGCAGAAGCTGCATAAAAGCGCGAGGCAGGCGCCCGCAGCCCTTCGGCAAAACCGCCGTATTGTACAATATCGCGCTGAAAGCTCCCGCGCCTATCGGGGCTACCCCGCCTCCACCAAGCGGCTCGCGCCGCCCCGTCCCACCGGTTTCCCCATGGCCTTTTTGCTCCACCAAGCCCGCTTCTACACGACCGTCAACCATCTGCGCGACCTGCCGCCGACGGTACAACCGGAAATCGCGTTCGCGGGCCGCTCGAATGCCGGCAAATCGACGGCGATCAACGTGCTGTGCAACCAGAAGCGGCTCGCCTTCGCGTCGAAGACGCCCGGCCGCACCCAGCACATCAACTACTTCTCCGTCGGCCCGGCCGCCGAGCCCGTCGCGAACCTCGTCGACCTGCCCGGCTACGGCTACGCGGAAGTGCCGGGGGCCGCGAAGGCCCACTGGGAAATGCTGCTGTCGTCCTACCTCGCGACGCGTTCGCAGCTGTGCGGCCTGATCCTGATGATGGATTCGCGCCGCCCGTTGACCGACCTCGATCGCCGGATGATCGAGTGGTTCGCGCCGACCGGCAAGCCGATCCACACGCTGCTGACGAAGTGCGACAAATTGACGCGGCAGGAAAGCATCAACGCGCTGCGCAACACGCAGAAGGGACTCGACGCGTACCGTGACCAGGGCGTGAAGGGCAAGCTGACGGTCCAGCTGTTCTCGGCGCTGAAGCGCACGGGGCTCGACGAGGCCCATGAACTGATCGAGAGCTGGGTGCGGCCGTCCGTCGCCGACGAAAAAAGCGAGCCTGTAGCACAATGAGCGGGCAACGCGCGGCCGGGACCGGCCGTGCGCACCTGACGGCACCTGCGGATTCGGCCGGCTCATAAAAAAACCCGCCGTTGAACGGCGGGTCAAACAGCCTAATCGAATAACGACAGGCACCCGCTCAGGGAGGAGAAGCGGGGAGCTGCACGCGACGCGTGCCGCTCGATCGCTATCATATACCAACGCTCTCGAAAATGACCTAAGGGTTCCGTAAGGTTCTTACTACCCTGATTTCTGCCCAATCGCCATGAGCTTCCATCCGCTTCACCGTCCGCGCCGGATGCGCCGCGACGACTTCTCCCGGCGCCTGATGCGCGAAAACCGCCTGACCACCGACGACCTGATCTATCCGGTGTTCGTCGTCGACGGCACCAACGAACGCCAGAGCGTCCCGTCGATGCCCGGCGTCGAGCGCGTGTCGGTCGATCTGCTGATGCATGTCGCCGAGCAGTGCGTCGAACTCGGCGTGCCCGTGCTGTCGCTGTTCCCGGCCATCGAGCCGTCGCTGAAGACGCCTGACGGCCGCGAAGCGGCCAATCCGGAAGGCCTGATCCCGCGCGCGGTGCGCGAGCTGAAGAAGCGCTTCCCCGAACTCGGCGTGCTGACCGACGTCGCGCTCGACCCGTACACGAGCCACGGCCAGGACGGCGTGCTCGACGAGAACGGCTACGTGATCAACGACGACACGATCGAGATCCTGGTCGACCAGGCGCGTGCGCAGGCCGAAGCCGGCGTCGACATCGTCGCGCCGTCGGACATGATGGACGGCCGCATCGGCGCGGTCCGTGAAATGCTGGAAAGCGACGGTCACATCCATACGCGCATCATGGCCTATTCGGCCAAGTTCGCGTCGGCGTTCTACGGCCCGTTCCGCGATGCGGTCGGCTCGGCGTCCAATCTGGGCAAGGGCAACAAGATGACCTACCAGATGGATCCGGCGAACAGCGACGAAGCGCTGCGCGAAGTGCGCCTCGACATCGACGAAGGCGCCGACATGGTGATGGTCAAGCCCGGCATGCCGTATCTCGACATCGTGCGCCGCGTGAAGGACGAGTTCCGCTTCCCGACCTACGTGTACCAGGTGAGCGGCGAATACGCGATGCTGAAGGCCGCCGCGATGAACGGCTGGCTCGATCACGACAAAGTCGTGCTCGAATCGCTGCTCTCATTCAAGCGCGCAGGCGCCGACGGCGTGCTCACGTACTTCGCGCTCGATGCCGCGCGTCTGCTGAAAGCGCAGCGCTGAGCCGCGCGCCGGCCGGCACAAGGAAAAACGGCGGGACACTTCGGTGTCCCGCCGTTTTTTTGCATCGTCCGGCCGGCGCAGCTGGCCGCCCGTGCGCCGACCAGCGCGCGTTACACCGTCGGTACCGCCGCGCGATCGAGGCTGCGCAGGAACGTCTCGGCCGCCTGATAACCGACCACACGGCCGATTTCGTTGCCGTTGCGATCGAAGAAGATGATTCCCGGCGGCCCGAACAGGTTGAAGCGCTTGAGCAGCGCCTGGTCGTCCGGATTGTTCGCGGTGACGTCGGCACGCACCAGGTGAAGCTGCGCGAGCCGCGCCTGCACGCGCGAATCGGTGAACGTCAGATGCTCCATCTCCTTGCAGCTCACGCACCAGTCGGCGTAGAAGTCGAGCATCACGGGCTGGCCCGACGTCTTCAGCAGCGCGTCGAGCTCGCGACTGGAGCGCACCGACGCGAACGCGGGACCCTGCGCTCCGGCCGCCGCACCGGCTGCCGACGCATCGCCCGACGCAACCGTGCGCGCCGCGAGCACGGCCAGCGGCTTCACGGGGTCGTTGGAGCCCGCGGCAAGACCGACGAGCAGCGTTGCAGCCCAGATCGCGAGCGCGGCACCGAGGCCGCGGCCGAGACGGCGCCAGATCGATGCGGCGCCGGCATGCGGCGTGAACAGGCCGAGCGCCGCGGCCGCGACAAGCAGCCACAATGCGGCGAGCACCATCTTCAGCGCGCCCGCGAGCACCGGCCACACGATCCACAGCGCGGCGGCAAGCAGCACGATGCCGAAGAACACCTTCACGCCGTCCATCCATGCGCCCGCGCGCGGCAGCACCGTACCGGCACCGATGCCGACGACGAGCAGCGGTACGCCGAGCCCCAGCCCCATTGCGAACAACGCGGCGCCGCCGAGCAGCGCATTGCCGGTGTGCGCGATGAACGCGAGCACCGCAAACAGCGGCGCCGTCATGCATGCGCCGACGACCAGCGCCGACAACGCCCCCATCGCGGCGACCGCGACGAAGTGGCCGCCCCGGCGCGCGCTCGAGGCTTCCGCCGCGCCGTTCTGCCAGCGCTCGGGCAGCGCGATGTCCTTGCCGGAAATCAGCGATACGGCGAATGCGGTGAGCAGCACGCCGAATGCACCGAGCACCCACGGGTTCTGCAGCCATGCGCCCAGGCTCTGGCCGACCAGCGCCGCCGCGATGCCCAGCACCGTATAGACGAGCGCCATGCCGACCACGTACGTCAGCGACAGCGCGAAACCGCGTGCGTGCGTCGCGCGCGTGCCCTGGCCGATGATGATCGCGGACACGATCGGAATCATCGGATACGAGCAGGGCAGGAGACTCAGCACGACGCCGGCGACGAAATACAGCGCGACGATGGTGAAGAAACCGTGCCCCTCGAGCAGCGACTGCGCGAAATCCGCGCTCGTGACCTTGTCGAACCAGCTGCCCGAAGCCGCCGTGCGATCGACCGGCGCGGCCGCGCCCAGCGCTGCGCCGTCGACCTTCACGACGTGCTCCGCAGGCGGATAGCAGATTCCTTCGTCGGCGCATCCTTGCGACGTCACCGCGAGCTCGAACGGCCCCGCCGCCTGCTTGACCGGAACATGAATCACGACCTCGTCTCGATAGGTCTCGACTTCCTTCTGGAACGTCTGGTCGAACTTCACGTGGCCGGCCGGGAATTGCGGATCGCCGAGCGTCGCCTGCCCGCCCTTCACCGCGAACGCGAACCGCTCGCGGTACAGGTAATAGCCGCTGGCAACCTTGAAACGGACGTCCACCTGCCCCGGCGATTCGCTCGCGCTGAACTTGAACGCGACCGACGGATCGAGAAAATCGTCGGCCGCGCGCGCGACCGACAGGCCGCCCAGCACGAACATGAACGACATCAGGACTGCGAGAAACCGCAGCACGCGCACGCGCACGGAAAGCGCCATACCGTTAAACATGAAATAGACGTTGAGTTTCGCTGGTCACCCACTGGCCGTACGCGGCCGTAGCCGTCGCCTGCCACGAGACGATTTCCGGCGTCTCGTACGGATGATGCGCGAGAATAAATCGCTCCAGTTCGAGCGAGCGGACGGGGCTCGTCTTGAACAGCAACTGGATCTCGTCGGCCGTCTCGACCTTGCCCTGCCAGTGATAGCGCGACTTGATCGCACCAAGCTCCGACACGCACGCGGCAAGCCGCGCGTCGAGCGCGCCGTCGGCGAGCGCCGCGGCCGTCGCCGCATCCGGCACCGTCGTCAGCATCAATACCACCACCATACGCGCCCTCCTGACTGGCCTTTACCGGCTTCCGCCGCCACGAATCGCCCATCGAGGGCGCGCGCCGATAACTGCATATCGTAGCGCAGCCCGCGCGACGCTGCCGGCACCGGCCTGCGACAATCGATCGCAGCCGAGGCGCCGCCAAAAACAAAAAGGGCCAAGCAATTGCTCGGCCCTTTCGGATCCTGCTGCGTACCGGAAGCTTACTCGGCTTCTTGCACGTTTTCCGTTTCGTCGACTTCCGGACGATCGAGCAGCTCGACCAGTGCCATCGGTGCGTTGTCACCGACGCGGAAGCCGAACTTCAGCACGCGCAGGTAGCCGCCCGGACGGTTCGCGAAACGCGGACCGAGCACGTCGAACAGCTTCGCCACCGAGTCACGATCGCGCAGGCGGTTGAACGCCAGGCGACGGTTTGCCAGCGACGGCTTCTTGCCGAGCGTGATCAGCGGCTCGACGACTTTACGGAGTTCCTTCGCCTTCGGCAGCGTCGTCTTGATGACTTCGTGCTCGATCAGCGAGTTGGACATGTTACGGAGCATAGCCAGACGGTGGCTGCTCGTGCGGTTCAGTTTCCGCAGACCATGACGATGGCGCATTTCAGTTTCCTTGATTCAAAGTTTTGATCCAGCTCTTCTATCGCACCTCTGGGGTGCACGGGCCGGTAGAGAAAAAAGCAAGATGCGGATTTTAAAGGAAAATCCGCATCTTTGCCAACTACTGCTACAGCCGGGCTACAACCGGGCTTACTTGTCGAGACCAGCCGGCGGCCAGTTTTCGAGCTTCATGCCCAGCGTGAGACCGCGCGAAGCGAGCACTTCCTTGATCTCGTTGAGCGACTTGCGACCGAGGTTCGGCGTCTTCAGCAGCTCGTTTTCCGTGCGCTGGATCAGGTCGCCGATGTAGTAGATGTTCTCGGCCTTCAGGCAGTTCGCCGAACGAACCGTCAGCTCGAGATCGTCCACCGGACGCAGCAGGATCGGATCGATCTGCGGTGCGCGCGACGGTGCTTCGGCAGCCGTTTCCGTGCCTTCCAGCGCCGCGAACACGGACAGCTGGTCGACCAGGATGCGGGCCGATTGACGGATCGCCTCTTCCGGGGTGATCACGCCGCTCGTCTCGATGTTCATCACGAGCTTGTCGAGGTCGGTACGCTGCTCGACACGTGCGCTTTCAACGGCGTAGCTCACGCGGCGAACCGGCGAGAACGATGCGTCGAGGACGATGCGGCCGATGATCTTGGCCGTGTCTTCGCCGTAGCGACGGACGTTGCCGGGCACATAGCCGCGACCCTTTTCGATCTTGATCTGAACGTCGAGCTTGCCGCCCTTCGACAGGTGTGCGATCACGTGATTCGGGTTGATGACTTCGCAATCGTGCGCCAGCTCGATATCGCCGGCCGTGACGACGCCTTCGCCTTCCTTGCGCAGGGTCACCGTCACTTCGTCACGGTTGTGCAGCTTGAACACCACACCCTTCAGGTTCAGCAGCAGGTTGACGACGTCCTCTTGCACGCCGTCAAGCGTCGAATACTCGTGCACCACGCCAGCGATCGTGACTTCGGTCGGCGCGTAGCCAACCATCGACGACAGCAGCACGCGGCGAAGCGCATTGCCCAAGGTGTGGCCGTAACCGCGTTCGAACGGTTCCATGACCACCCTCGCGTGGTTCTCGCCCAGCGATTCCACGGCGATGATCTTGGGTTTCAGCAAACTGGTTTGCATGGGCTTTCCTTTTCAATACCCTCGGCTCGTTACACCGATAAGGCTGACCGGTAACAACCAGAAAATAAACAGCCGAGGCCCCTCCTTGCATAACGCAATCGGGGTACCTCGGCCGTCAATCGGATTAACGCGAATACAATTCGACGATCAGGCTTTCGTTGATGTCGCCTGCGATTTCAGCGCGTTCCGGCATTTGCTTGAACGTGCCTTCGAACTTCTTCGCATCGACTGCAACCCAGCTCGGCATGCCGCCTTGCTCGGCCAGCGACAGCGCTTCGACGATACGCGCCTGCTTCTTCGCCTTTTCGCGGATCGCGACGACGTCACCCGCCTTCACTTGCTGCGACGGCACGTTCGCGACGACGCCGTTCACCGTGATCGACTTGTGGCTCACCAGCTGACGCGCTTCAGCGCGGGTCGAGCCGAAACCCATGCGATACACGACGTTGTCGAGACGCGACTCGAGCAGTTGCAGCAGGTTTTCACCCGTGTTGCCCTTGCGGCGGTCGGCTTCAGCGAAGTAGCGGCGGAACTGACGCTCCAGCACGCCGTAAATACGCTTGACCTTCTGCTTTTCGCGCAGCTGCGTACCATAGTCGGACGTACGTGCGCCCGAGGTACGGCCGTGCTGACCCGGCTTGCTGTCGAGCTTGCACTTGTCGGCGAGCGAGCGGCGCGCGCTCTTCAGGAACAGGTCGGTGCCTTCACGGCGGGACAGCTTGGCCTTAGGGCCGATATAACGTGCCACTTTGCATTCCTTTATCAATCAGTCACGCGGACCGGAATCCGCGCTAGTTCGCGCCCTTTGGGGCGAACGGTGGGCTTAGTCAATCAAAAAAGCAACGCCCGTCGACGCTACGCGGCGACAGGCAAATGCGCCAGCACGAACGTGCCAGCAGCATTCTTAGATACGACGGCGCTTCGGCGGACGGCAGCCGTTGTGCGGAATCGGGGTGACGTCCGAAATCGCGGTGATCTTGATGCCGAGGCCATGCAGTGCACGCACTGCCGACTCACGACCCGGGCCCGGGCCCTTGATCCGCACTTCCAGATTCTTCACGCCATATTCCATCGCCACGCGACCGGCCGACTCAGCAGCAACCTGAGCAGCGAACGGCGTCGACTTGCGCGAGCCCTTGAAGCCCTGGCCGCCCGACGTCGCCCATGCCAGTGCATTGCCCTGGCGATCGGTGATCGTGATGATCGTGTTGTTGAACGACGCGTGAACGTGAACCACGCCTTCAGCGACGTTCTTCTTAACCTTCTTGCGAACGCGTTGCGCCGCGGTGTTCGAAGCCTTAGCCATTACGTTTTCCTGTAACTGTCAGTTCCGCTTACTTCTTCAGCGCTTGCGCTGCACGACGCGGACCCTTGCGGGTACGTGCGTTCGTACGCGTACGCTGACCGCGCATCGGCAGGCCCTTGCGATGACGAACGCCACGGTAGCAACCGAGGTCCATCAGGCGCTTGATGTTCATCGTCACTTCACGGCGCAGATCGCCTTCGACGATGAACTTGCCCACTTCTTCACGCAGCTTTTCGAGGTCTGCGTCGGTCAGGTCCTTGACCTTCTTCGAGAATTCCACGCCAGCTGCCGTGCAGATGCTGCGCGAGCGCGTGCGGCCGATACCGAAGATTGCCGTCAGGCCGATCTCGGTATGCTGGTGATTCGGGATGTTAACCCCTGCGATACGAGCCATTGTTTTTCCTCAAACAAAAAGCGCAAACAAACGCGCGGTCAGCCTTGGCGCTGCTTGTGGCGCGGATCCGAGCTGCAGATCACGCGAACGACGCCTTTGCGCTTGATGATCTTGCAATTGCGGCAAATGCGCTTAACCGATGCCATCACTTTCATGATAATACCCTTTTTTCAAATCACTTCGCCCGGAACACGATCCGCGCACGAGACAGATCGTAAGGCGTCAATTCAACCGTCACCTTGTCGCCCGGCAGGATGCGGATGTAGTGCATCCGCATCTTCCCGGAGATATGCCCCAACACGACATGGCCGTTTTCCAGCTTCACGCGGAAGGTCGCATTCGGGAGGTTTTCGATCACCTCACCTTGCATCTGGATTACATCGTCTTTGGCCATAGTCCTTGATTAACGCATTGGGATGTTGCCGCCCTTGAAGTTTGCCTTCTTGAGCAGCGACTCATACTGTTGCGACATAACGTACGACTGCACCTGCGCCATGAAGTCCATCGTGACGACGACAATGATCAGCAGCGACGTTCCACCAAAATAAAACGGCACGTTCCAGCGCAGCACCAGGAATTCCGGCAGCAGACACACGAAGACGATGTAGATCGCACCGGCCAGCGTCAGACGCGTGAGGATGCGGTCGATATATCGTGCGGTCTGGTCGCCCGGACGAATGCCCGGAACAAACGCGCCGCTCTTCTTCAGGTTGTCCGCGGTTTCCCTGCTGTTGAACACCAGTGCGGTGTAGAAGAAGCAGAAAAACACGATCGCCAGCGTGTACAGCAGCACATAGACCGGCTGGCCCGGCTTCAGCGCCTCCGCGACGTTATGCAACGTGTTGGAGATCCAGCTTCCCGACGGCTGACCCGTGCTGAACCAGCCGAGAATCGTGGCCGGGAACAGGATGATCGACGATGCGAAGATCGGCGGGATCACGCCCGACATGTTCAGCTTCAGCGGCAAGTGCGACGACTGGCCACCGTAGATCTTGTTGCCGACCTGGCGCTTCGCGTAGTTCACGAGGATCTTGCGCTGACCGCGTTCGATGAACACGACCAGGTAAGTCACCGCGGCGATCAGAACGACGATGATGATCGCCGAAATGATGCTCATCGAACCCGTACGCACCAGCTCGAACAGCCCACCGACGGCATTCGGGAACCCTGCTGCGATCCCGCCGAAGATGATGATCGAGATGCCGTTGCCCAGACCACGCTCGGTGATCTGCTCACCCAGCCACATCAGGAACATCGTGCCGGTAACCAGCGTCACGACCGTCGTCAGCCGGAACAGCATGCCGGGGTCGATCACGAGGCCCGGCTGGTTTTCCAGCGCAGCCGCGATACCGAACGCCTGGAAGGTCGCGAGCACCACGGTGAAATACCGCGTGTACTGCGTGATCTTCCGTTGCCCTGCCTGCCCTTCCTTCTTCAGCGCCTCGAGTTGCGGCGAGACGATCGCCAGCAACTGCATGATGATCGACGCCGAGATGTACGGCATGATCCCCAGCGCAAAGATCGTGAAGCGGGAAAGCGCGCCACCCGAGAACATGTTGAACATGCCCAGGATGCCGCCCGCCTGGCTCTGGAACAGCTTCGCCAGTTGATCCGGATCGATGCCCGGCACGGGGATGTGCGCGCCGATGCGATAGACGATCAGCGCCAGGAGCAGGAACATCGCTCGCCGACGCAGATCGCCGAATTTCGCCGTGCTTCGACCGGGTTTTGCAAGACTCGGGCTGTTAGCCAAGTACCTTCTCCGATGAATGCAAGTAACGACGCGCTACGCGTGTCACTCGGCGAACGAACCGCCAGCCGCTTCGATCGCAGCGCGCGCACCCTTGGTGGCGCCGAGACCCTTCACGACGATCTTGCGCTTCAGTTCGCCCGTCGCGATGATCTTTGCGCTCTTCGTCAGCTCGCCGACCAGGCCGGCTTGCTTCAGTGCGAGCAGATCGATTTCATCGACCGGCAGCTTCTCGAGGTCGCCCAGGCGCACTTCACCGACGAATTCCTTCGTCAGCGACGTGAAGCCGCGCTTCGGCAGACGACGTTGCAGCGGCATCTGACCGCCTTCGAAACCGACTTTGTGGAAGCCGCCCGAACGCGATTTCTGACCCTTGTGACCACGGCCAGCCGTCTTGCCGAGGCCCGAACCGATGCCACGGCCGACACGACGCTTGGCGTGCTTTGCACCAGCGGCCGGCTTCAGGTTATTCAATTCCATATCAACTCCTTGATCCGTAGGGCCGCTTACGCGATGACCTTAACGAGGTACGAGACCTTGTTGATCATGCCGCGGACCGCCGGCGTATCCTGCAGCTCGCTAACCGAGTTGAGTCGGCGCAGGCCCAGGCCACGCACGGTCGCACGGTGCGATTCGCGGGTCCCGATCAGGCTCTTGACGAGCTGAACCTTGACAGTTTTTTCAGACATGGTGACCACCCGGGCTTAGCCCAAAATATCTTCGACGGACTTGCCGCGCTTCGCCGCGATGTCTGCCGGGGTCGACTGCTTGCGCAGACCGTCCAGCGTGGCGCGAACGAGGTTGTACGGGTTCGTCGAACCGTGGCTCTTCGCCACGACGTTCTGAACGCCCATCACGTCGAACACTGCGCGCATCGGGCCGCCGGCGATCACGCCCGTACCTGCCTTCGCCGGAGCGAGGAGGACAGCGGATGCGCCATGCTTGCCGTGCACTTCGTGCTGCAGCGTGCCGTTCTTGAGCGGCACCTTGAACATGTTGCGGCGAGCTTGTTCCATTGCCTTCTGGACAGCGACCGGCACTTCCTTCGCCTTGCCCTTGCCCATACCGATGCGGCCATCACCGTCGCCAACCACGGTCAGTGCGGCGAAGCCGAGAATACGGCCACCCTTCACGACCTTGGTCACGCGATTGACCGAAATCATCTTTTCGCGAAGGCCGTCGTCGCGCTCGTCAGCCTGAACTTTCGCTTGCATCTTTGCCATGACGAATTCCTTCCTTAGAACTTGAGCCCAGCTTCGCGAGCTGCCTCAGCCAGCGCCTTGACGCGGCCGTGGTAGCGGAAGCCCGAGCGGTCGAAGGCGACGGATTCGATGCCGGCAGCCTTTGCCTTCTCGGCAATACGCTTGCCGATCAGCGTCGCGGCATTAACGTTGCCGCCCTTGCCCGACTTGTCGGCCAGTTCAGCGCGCACTTCTGCTTCGAGCGTCGACGCGCTGGCGAGCACCTTGGTGCCGCAGGGCGAGAACACTTGAGCGTAGATGTGCGTGTTCGTGCGATGCACGGCGAGACGCGCGACCTGCAGCTCAGCGATCTTGATACGCGTCTGGCGAGCGCGGCGCAGGCGAGATTGAGTCTTATCCATGATTGCGCACCCTTACTTCTTCTTCGTTTCTTTGAGGATCACAACCTCGTCGGAATAGCGCACGCCCTTGCCCTTGTACGGCTCCGGCGGACGGTAACCGCGGACTTCCGCAGCCACTTGACCGACTTGTTGCTTGTTGATCCCCTTGATCACGATTTCGGTTTGCGTCGGGGTTTCAGCCTTGACGCCTTCCGGCATCTGGTGCACCACCGGGTGCGAGAAACCCAGCGACAGGTTCAGCTTGTCGCCTTGCGCTTGCGCACGATAACCGACGCCAACCAGCGTCAGCTTGCGCTCGAAACCCTTGGTCACGCCGTGCACGGCATTCGCGATGATCGCGCGCATCGTGCCCGACAGTGCGTTTGCTTCGCGGCTTTCGTCGACCGGCGACAGATTCAGCGTGCCGTCGTTGTTCGCCACGTTCACGAGCGGATTGATCGCTTGCGTGATGGTGCCCAGCGGGCCCTTGACGGTGATCGCACCGTCGGCCAGCTTGACTTCCGCGCCTTGCAGCGCGATCGGGCTCTTACCTACTCGAGACATGTTTCTCTCTCCTCGGCTTTAAGCAACGTAGCAGATGACTTCGCCGCCGACGCCGGTAGCGCGCGCCTTGCGGTCGGTCATCACGCCCTTCGGCGTCGACACGATTGCCACACCCAGGCCGTTCATGACCTGCGGAATGTCGTTACGGCCGCGGTACACGCGCAGACCAGGCTTCGACACGCGCTCGAGGCGTTCGATGACCGGGCGACCTGCGTAGTACTTCAGCGCGATATTCAGTTCGGACTTCGCACCTTCCGCCTTGACGGCGAAATCGTCGATATAACCTTCGTCCTTCAGGACTTGCGCGATTGCAACCTTGACCTTCGACGAGGGCATCGCGACCGATACCTTCTCGACCATCTGCGCGTTGCGGATGCGAGTCAGCATATCGGCGATAGGATCACTCATGCTCATTTACGTTTCTCCTATTACCAGCTCGCCTTGGTCAGGCCAGGAATCTCGCCACGGAATGCGATTTCACGAATCTTGTTACGCGCGAGGCCGAATTTACGGAACGTGCCACGCGGACGGCCCGTGATCGCGCAGCGGTTACGCTGGCGGGTCGGGTTTGCGTTGCGGGGCAGTTGCTGCAGCTCAAGGCGTGCTTCGTAGCGCTCTTCTTCCGACTTGCTTTGGTCTTCGACGATCGCCTTCAGCGCTTCGCGCTTTGCTGCGAACTTCGCGACCAGGCGGGCGCGCTTCTTTTCACGTTCGATCAGTGCCAGTTTAGCCACGGTAACCTCAGTTTCTGAACGGGAACTTGAAGCTGGCGAGCAGAGCCTTTGCTTCGTCGTCGGTCTTCGCAGTCGTCGTGATGCTGATGTTCAGCCCACGCAGTGCGTCGATCTTGTCGTAGTCGATTTCGGGGAAAATGATCTGCTCTTTCACACCGATGTTGTAGTTGCCGCGGCCATCGAAGGCACGACCCGACACACCGCGGAAGTCACGCACGCGGGGCAGGGCAACGGTCACGAAACGGTCGAGGAATTCGTACATCGCTTGGCCACGCAGCGTCACCATCGCGCCGATCGGGTAACCCTGGCGGATCTTGAAGCCTGCGATTGCCTTGCGCGCCTTCGTGACGACCGGCTTCTGACCAGCGATCTTCGTGAGGTCGCCGACGGCGTTCTCGATGATCTTCTTGTCAGCGATCGCTTCGCCAAGACCCATGTTCAGCGTGATCTTGGTGATGCGCGGCACTTCCATGACCGACTTGTAACCGAACTTCTCGATCAGGCCGGGCACAACCTTTTCTTTGTAAAACTCTTGAAAACGAGCCATTTTTTACTCCGCTGCGTCAGGCGCTCAGTACGGCACCGGTCGTCTTCAGGAAGCGAACCTTCTTGCCTTCCTCGACCTTGATGCCAACACGCGACGCCTTGCCATTCGCGTCGACCAGTGCGACGTTCGAAATATGCAGGGGCATCGTCTTCGCTTCCACGCCGCCCGTCGTACCCTTCATCGGGTTCGGCTTCACATGCTTCTTGACGAGGTTGATACCTTCAACCGTCACATGTTCTGCACCGACAGCCAGCACGACGCCGCGCTTGCCCTTGTCTTTGCCAGTGACGACGATGACTTCGTCACCTTTGCGAATCTTGTTCATCGCGACTCCTTACAGCACTTCCGGCGCCAGCGAAACGATCTTCATGAATCGTTCGCTACGCAGCTCACGCGTCACCGGCCCGAAGATACGGGTGCCGATCGGCTCAAGCTTGTTATTCAAAAGCACAGCGGCGTTGCCGTCGAACTTGATCAGCGAGCCGTCTTGACGGCGAACACCCTTGGCGGTGCGGACCACCACGGCGTTGTAGATTTCGCCTTTCTTCACGCGCCCGCGCGGCGTTGCTTCTTTGACGGTCACCTTGATGATGTCGCCAATGCCGGCATAACGACGCTTCGAGCCGCCGAGCACCTTGATGCACATGACTTCACGTGCACCCGTGTTGTCGGCTACTTCGAGCCGAGATTCGGTCTGGATCATGGTTTGTCTTTCCCAACTTAATCCGATTGCACCACCATGATGCATTCGGTCAGTCTTGGTCCCGTCAGCCAATCGGCTGCTTGGGTTGGAACAGCAGCGACGGCAAACGAAACCCGCCATCGCAATTCGGTGAATCTTTCGGACAGGCTGGCGCCAGTCCGCTTCCCCCACCAACTTCGCCCGCGACGGGGCTCCCATAAAGAGGGAAGACCAGGATTATAACAAATAACCCTGGTCACGCAAGCAAAAACTTTGCGATTTCAAGCACTTCGTGGCGAAGTGCTTGTTACTGCCTACTGCTCTGCCCGCTTAGATGACGCGAGCTGCTTCGACGAGGCGCGACACCGTCCAGGCCTTCGTCTTCGAAACAGGACGAGTTTCCTGGATTTCGACGAGATCGCCTTCGTTGCAGGTGTTCGCTTCATCATGCGCGTGGTACTTCTTCGAGCGCACGACATACTTGCCGTAGATCGGGTGCTTGACGCGGTGCTCGATCAGCACGGTGACGGTCTTGTCCATCTTGTTGCTGACGACCCGACCGACCAGCGTCCGCTTCAGCGAGGTTTTCACGCTATCGTTCATTTCTGGTTCGCCTTCTGAGTCATGACGGTCCGCACACGTGCGATGTCGCGACGAACCTTCTTCAGCTGGCTCGTGTTCGTGAGCTGCTGGGTCGCGAGTTGCATGCGCAGGCCGAATTGCGCCTTCAGCAGGTCCGCCAGCTCCTTGTTGAGCGCGGCCTGGTCTTTCTGGAGAAGTTCGGAAGCCTTCATGTTTTCTCCTTAGGCGCCGAGCTGGCGCACGATGAATGCCGTCTTCAGCGGCAGCTTGGCTGCAGCCAGACGGAACGCTTCGCGTGCCAGTTCTTCGGTTACGCCGTCCATTTCATAGAGCATCTTGCCCGGCTGGATCTCGGCGACGTAGTACTCCGGGTTACCCTTACCGTTACCCATACGCACTTCTGCCGGCTTTTGCGAAATCGGCTTGTCCGGGAAGATCCGGATCCAGATGCGGCCGCCACGCTTGATGTGACGCGTCATTGCACGACGCGCCGCTTCAATCTGACGTGCGGTCAAACGACCGCGACCGATCGCCTTCAGACCGAATTCACCGAACGACACTGCGTTGCCGCGCGTCGCCTTGCCGGTGTTACGACCCTTCTGCTCTTTACGATACTTTCTGCGTTTCGGTTGCAGCATCGTTATTCTCCAGTCTTGCCGTCTTCGGGCTTGCCGGCGCCACGGCGCGGTGCGCCACGACGAGCACCCGGAGCGCCGCCTTCGCCGTCACGGCGCGGACGACGGTCGCCCGGACGCGCATTGCGACGCGGACGCTTGTCTTCGGCTACTTCTTCGACCACCGGCGCGTCATTGCGGCCGAGCGTGTCGCCCTTGTACACCCACACCTTGACGCCGATGATCCCGTAGGTCGTCTTCGCTTCCGAGGTCGCGTAGTCGATGTCGGCACGCAGCGTGTGAAGGGGCACGCGACCTTCGCGATACCACTCCGTACGAGCGATTTCGATACCGTTCAGACGGCCTGCGCTCATGATCTTGATGCCTTGGGCACCCAGACGCATCGCGTTCTGCATCGCACGCTTCATCGCGCGACGGAACATGATCCGGCGCTCGAGCTGTTGCGTGATCGAGTCAGCGATCAGTTGCGCATCGGTTTCCGGCTTGCGGATTTCTTCGATGTTGACGTGAACCGGCACGCCCATGCGGCGTTGCAGTTCCGTCTTCAGCTGTTCGATATCCTCGCCCTTCTTGCCGATGACGACGCCCGGACGCGAGCTGTAAATCGTGATGCGCGCGTTCTTCGCCGGACGCTCGATGACCACCCGACCGACCGAAGCGTTCTTCAGCTTCTTCTTCAGGTATTCACGAACACCGATGTCTTCCTGCAGCATCGCCGCGAAATTGTTGTTGTTCGCGTACCAACGCGAAGCCCAATTGCGGCTGACAGCCAGGCGGAAGCCAGTCGGATGAATTTTCTGTCCCATCGTATGGCTCCTTAATTCCCGACCGTCACAGTGATGTGACAGGATTGCTTCTCGATGCGGTTACCGCGGCCCTTGGCGCGCGCGGTGAAACGCTTGAGCGATGCCGCCTTGTCGACGTAGATGCTCTTGATCTTGAGCTCGTCGATATCAGCGCCTTCGTTGTGCTCCGCATTCGCGATTGCCGACAGCACAACCTTCTTCACGATGCCAGCCGCCTTCTTCGGCGAGAACGTCAGAACGTTCAGCGCCTTGTCGACCGGCAAACCGCGGATCTGGTCAGCCACAAGGCGCGTTTTTTGCGCCGAGATGCGGGCACCGCGATGAATTGCTTTCACTTCCATCTTGATTGCCCCTTATTTCTTGGCCTTCTTGTCGGCCGCGTGACCCTTGAACGTACGGGTCAGTGCGAACTCGCCAAGCTTGTGGCCGACCATGTTTTCCGAGATGTACACCGGAACGTGTTGACGGCCGTTGTGAACAGCGATCGTCAGGCCGATGAAATCCGGCAGAATCGTCGAGCGACGCGACCAGGTCTTGATCGGCTTTTTGTCGCGCGAAGCTGCAGCCGCCTCAACTTTCTTCAGCAAATGGGCGTCGCAGAACGGACCTTTTTTTACAGAACGTGCCATTGCCTACTCCTTAACGCTTGTGACGGCGCTGGACGATCATCGTCGTCGTGCGCTTGTTGCTGCGGGTGCGGTAACCCTTAGCCGGCGTACCCCACGGGCTCACCGGGTCGCGACCTGCAGCCGTCTTGCCCTCACCACCACCGTGCGGGTGATCAACCGGGTTCATCGCAACGCCACGCACCGTCGGGCGGATACCGCGCCAGCGGTTCGCGCCAGCCTTGCCGATTTGGCGCAGGCTATGCTCTTCGTTACCGACTTCACCGATCGTTGCACGGCACTCGATGTGCACGCGGCGGATTTCGCCCGAACGCAGACGAACCTGCGCGTAGACGCCTTCACGTGCCAGCAGCATGGCCGACGTGCCAGCCGAACGCGCCATTTGCGCGCCCTTGCCCGGCAGCATCTCGATGCAGTGGATCGTCGTACCGACCGGAATGTTGCGGATCGGCAGCGTGTTGCCTGCACGGATCGGCGCTTCCGAACCCGACATCAGCTGTTGGCCGACGGTCAGGCCCTTCGGGGCGATGATGTAGCGACGCTCGCCGTCTGCGTAGAGCACCAGCGCGATGTTCGCGCTACGGTTCGGGTCGTACTCGAGACGCTCGACCTTTGCCGGAATGCCATCCTTCGTGCGACGGAAATCGACGATACGATAGTGCTGCTTGTGACCACCACCCTTGTGACGCGTGGTGATACGGCCGTTGTTGTTACGGCCGGCGGTCGAGCTCTGCGAGTCGAGCAGTGCCGCGAACGGCTTGCCCTGGTGCAGGTTCTTGTTGACCACCTTGACCATCGCGCGGCGACCCGGCGATGTCGGCTTAACTTTCACGATTGCCATGATTACTTGGCCTCCGCTTCAAAGTTGATTTCCTGGCCGGGCTTCAGGCAAACGTACGCCTTCTTCACGTCCTTGCGGCGGCCCATCGAACGGCCGAAGCGCTTTTGCTTGCCCTTCTGAACCAGCACGTTGACCGAATCAACTTCAACCTTGAACAGCAGCTCGACAGCCGCCTTCACTTCCTGCTTCGTGGCATCCGGTGCGACTTCGAACACGACTTGCTCGTTCTTGTCGGCAACCAGCGTCGCCTTTTCCGAGATCACCGGTGCGAGCAGGACCTGCATCAAACGATGATCGTTCTTGCGAATCTCGCTCATGACAGCAACTCCTCGATCTGGGCGACCGCAGCCTTCGTGACCAGCACTTTCTTGAAGTAGATCAGCGACAGCGGGTCAGCGTAGCGCGGCTCGACAATCGCCACGTGCGGCAGGTTGCGCGAAGCCAGGTACAGGTTCTCGTCGACCGTGTCCGTGATGATCAGAACGGAGTCGAGACCCATGGTCTTGAATTTGTCAGCCAGCAGCTTGGTCTTCGGCGCTTCGAGGATGATGTCCTCGACGACCGACAGACGGCCTTCGCGGGCCAGCTGCGAGAAGATCGAGCAGAGACCTGCGCGATGCATCTTCTTGTTGACCTTGTGCGAGAAGTTTTCTTCCGGCGAGTTCGGGAAGATGCGACCACCGCCACGCCACAACGGGCTCGACGACATACCGGCACGAGCGCGGCCCGTACCCTTCTGACGCCACGGCTTCTTGGTGGTGTGCTTGACTTGCTCGCGGTCCTTCTGTGCGCGGTTACCCTGGCGAGCATTCGCCTGGTACGCGACGACGACCTGGTGGATCAGCGCTTCGTTGTAGTCACGACCGAACACGACGTCCGACGCGTTGACCACTGCACCTTCCTGACCATTTTCGTTCAGGAGCTTGAGTTCCATTATTTCGCCCCCTTGGTCTTGACGGCCGGCGTCACGAAAACCTTGCCGCCCTTCGCGCCCGGAATCGCACCCTTGACGAGCAGCAGCTTGCGCTCTGCGTCGATACGAGCGATTTCGAGGTTCTGCACCGTCACCGTAACGTCACCGAGGTGACCCGTCATGCGCTTACCCGGGAAAACGCGACCCGGATCCTGCGCCATACCGATCGAGCCCGGCACGTTGTGCGAGCGCGAGTTACCGTGGGTAGCACGGCCGGAGGAGAAGTTGTAACGCTTGATCGTACCGGCGTAGCCCTTACCGATCGACACGCCTTGCACGTCGACCTTCTGGCCTACTTCGAAAAGATCAGCACCGACCACGGCGCCATTCGACAGCTCAGCTGCCTTGGCCGCGTCAATGCGGAATTCCTTGAGGATTTCACCGGCTTCGACACCGGCTTTGGCGAGATGACCTGCCAGCGGCTTCGTCACGCGCGATGCGCGGCGGGAGCCGAATGCAACCTGCACGGCCGTGTAGCCGTCGGTTTCAACAGTCTTGATCTGCGTCACGCGGTTGTCCGACACGTCCAGCACGGTGACGGGAATCGAATCCCCTTCAGCCGTGAAGATACGGGTCATGCCAACCTTGCGACCTACGAGTCCAAGGCTCATCATTTTCTCCATTCCCGACTGCGATTGGTCGGGGCTGATTTACAAAATGCCGGGCACGCAAGGCCCAACTTTTTTACGCGAATACGCGAAAAGCCAAGCAGTATAGCCCGACTTCTCGATTTCCGCAAGCAATACAAAGACTTAGCACCGCCCGGCACGCCGGGAGGCGCCGAAAGCCTTACTGCAGCTTGATTTCCACGTCGACGCCAGCCGGCAGGTCGAGCTTCATCAGCGCGTCAACCGTCTTGTCGGTCGGATCGACGATGTCCATCAGGCGCTGGTGGGTACGGATTTCGAGCTGATCGCGCGACGTCTTGTTGACGTGCGGCGAACGCAGGATGTCAAAACGCTGGATGCGCGTCGGCAGCGGCACCGGGCCACGGACGATTGCGCCAGTCCGCTTCGCGGTATCGACGATCTCGGCAGCCGATTGATCGATCAGACGATAGTCGAAAGCCTTCAGGCGAATGCGGATTTTCTGTTGCTGCATGACGATTCCTTGAAAAGAGCGAGGCGATGTTGCATCGCCGGACACTAAAAGAACGCGAAACCTGTTGCCTGCGGGGAGCGAGGCGCCCGGTCCCGAACGGTACTTCCACTGCTAAGCCCGCGATTCTACACGAAAAATCGAAGCGGTGGTGTGCGTCTGTCAATACGGCAACGCGCACGCCACAAAGAAAAACCGGGTGCCAGATCGAACTGGACACCCGGTTTCGACGGTACGACTGCCTACCGTGGAATCGCGGACCCCGGAGGGATCCGCGGATCGTCGATATTACTCGATGATCTTGGCGACGACGCCGGCGCCGACGGTACGGCCGCCTTCGCGGATTGCGAAGCGCAGACCTTCTTCCATCGCGATCGGAGCGATCAGCTTCACCGTGATCGACACGTTGTCGCCCGGCATCACCATTTCCTTGTCCTTCGGCAGCTCGATCGAGCCCGTCACGTCCGTCGTACGGAAGTAGAACTGCGGACGGTAGTTGTTGAAGAACGGCGTGTGACGGCCGCCTTCGTCCTTGCTCAGCACGTACACTTCAGCCGTGAAGTGCGTGTGCGGCGTGATCGAACCCGGCTTCGCCAGAACCTGGCCACGCTCCACGTCTTCACGCTTCGTGCCGCGCAGCAGGATACCGACGTTGTCGCCTGCCTGACCTTGGTCCAGCAGCTTGCGGAACATTTCAACGCCCGTGCAGGTCGTCTTCACCGTCGGCTTGATACCGACGATTTCGATTTCTTCGCCGACCTTCACGATGCCGCGTTCGACACGACCCGTCACCACCGTACCACGGCCCGAGATCGAGAACACGTCTTCCACCGGCATCAGGAACGCGCCGTCAACTGCACGCTCCGGCGTCGGGATGTACGTGTCCAGCGCATCTGCCAGGCTCATGATCGCCACTTCGCCCAGCTCGCCCGTGTCGCCTTCCAGCGCCAGCTTGGCCGAACCCTTCACGATCGGCGTGTCGTCGCCCGGGAAGTCGTACTTCGACAGGAGCTCGCGAACTTCCATCTCGACCAGCTCGAGCAGTTCAGCGTCGTCCACCATGTCGCACTTGTTCAGGAACACGATGATGTACGGAACGCCAACCTGACGTGCCAGCAGGATGTGCTCACGCGTCTGCGGCATCGGGCCGTCTGCTGCCGAGCAAACCAGGATCGCGCCGTCCATCTGTGCCGCGCCCGTGATCATGTTCTTCACATAGTCAGCGTGGCCCGGGCAGTCGACGTGTGCGTAGTGGCGGTTAGCCGTTTCGTACTCGACGTGTGCCGTGTTGATCGTGATGCCGCGCGCCTTTTCTTCCGGTGCCGCGTCGATCTGGTCGTAAGCCTTCGCTTCGCCGCCGAACTTCTTCGTCAGCACCGTCGTGATCGCTGCCGTCAGCGTCGTCTTGCCGTGGTCAACGTGACCAATCGTACCAACGTTGACGTGCGGCTTGGTCCGCTCAAATTTACCTTTTGCCATGATTCTCTTCTTTCAAAAAATATCGGTTGGTAGCTGCAGATTTACTTCGACTTCGCGCTGATGATCGCTTCAGCAACGTTGCGCGGAGCTTCAGCGTAGTGCTTGAACTCCATCGTGTACGTTGCACGACCTTGCGTCAGCGAACGCAGCGACGTCGAGTAACCGAACATTTCCGACAGCGGCACTTCGGCGCGAACGATCTTGCCGCCGCCAACCATGTCTTCCATGCCCTGGACGATGCCGCGACGGCCCGACAGGTCGCCCATCACGTTGCCCATGTAGTCTTCCGGCGTCTCGACTTCGACAGCCATCATCGGCTCGAGGACGACCGGGTTCGCCTTGCGCATCGCTTCCTTGAACGCCATCGAACCGGCCATGCGGAACGCGTTTTCGTTCGAGTCAACGTCGTGGTACGAACCGAACGTCAGGTGAACCTTCACGTCGACGACCGGGAAGCCAGCCAGCACGCCCGACTTCAGCGTGTCCTGGATACCCTTGTCGACCGCCGGGATGTATTCACGCGGAATCACACCACCCTTGATCTCGTCGAAGAACTCGTAGCCCTTGCCTTGTTCGTTCGGCTCGAGCGTAATGACCGCGTGACCGTACTGGCCGCGACCACCCGACTGCTTGACGAACTTGCCGTCGACGTCCTTCGCCGTCGAACGGATCGTTTCGCGGTATGCAACCTGCGGCTTGCCGACGGTCGCTTCCACGCCGAATTCACGCTTCATCCGGTCGACCAGAATTTCGAGGTGGAGCTCGCCCATGCCCGAAATGATGGTCTGGCCCGACTCTTCGTCGGTCTGCACGCGGAACGACGGATCTTCCTGCGCCAGACGGTTCAGCGCGAGGCCCATCTTTTCCTGGTCAGCCTTGGTCTTCGGCTCGACAGCCTGCGAAATCACCGGCTCCGGGAACACCATGCGTTCGAGAACGATCGGGTTCGCCGGGTCGCACAGCGTGTCGCCCGTGGTCGCTTCCTTCAGGCCGACTGCAGCAGCGATGTCGCCTGCACGGACTTCCTTGATTTCTTCACGCTGGTTCGCGTGCATCTGCAGAATCCGGCCGAGGCGTTCCTTCTTGCCCTTGGTCGAGTTCAGCAGCGTGTCGCCCGAATTGACGACGCCCGAGTACACACGGAAGAAGATCAGCTGGCCGACGAACGGGTCGGTCATGATCTTGAACGCGAGCGACGAGAACTTCTCTTCGTCCGACGCCTTGCGCTCTGCTTCTTCACCGTTTTCGAGCTCGCCCTTGACCGGCGGGATGTCGACCGGCGACGGCAGGAAGTCGATCACGGCGTCGAGCATACGCTGCACGCCCTTGTTCTTGAACGCGGTACCGCACAGCATCGGCTGGATTTCGCACGCGATCGTACGGTCGCGCAGCGCCTTGACGATGTCGGCTTCCGGCAGATCGCCTTCTTCCAGGTACTTGTTCATCAGGTCTTCGCTGGCTTCAGCAGCCACTTCGACCATCTTTTCGCGCCATTCCTTGCAGGTCTCGGCGAGCTCGGCCGGGATGTCGACGTAGTCGAACTTCGTGCCTTGCGACGCTTCGTCCCAAATGATCGCCTTCATCTTGATCAGGTCGACCACGCCCTTGAAGTTTTCTTCCGAGCCGATCGGCACCACGACCGGAACCGGGTTCGCCTTCAGGCGCAGACGGAGCTGGTCGTAGACCTTGAAGAAGTTCGCGCCGGTACGGTCCATCTTGTTGACGAACGCGAGACGGGGCACCTTGTACTTGTTAGCCTGGCGCCACACCGTTTCCGACTGCGGCTGCACGCCGCCCACTGCGCAGTACACCATGCACGCGCCGTCGAGCACGCGCATCGAACGCTCCACTTCGATCGTGAAGTCGACGTGGCCCGGGGTGTCGATGATGTTGATGCGGTGTTCCGGATAGTTGCCGCCCATGCCCTTCCAGAAGGCCGTGGTAGCAGCGGACGTGATCGTGATGCCACGCTCCTGTTCCTGCTCCATCCAGTCCATCGTTGCTGCGCCGTCGTGGACTTCACCGATCTTGTGGTTCACACCGGTGTAAAACAGAATGCGCTCGGTCGTCGTCGTTTTGCCGGCGTCGATGTGAGCGCTAATACCGATATTGCGGTAGCGCTCGATAGGAGTCTTGCGAGCCACTTTGATCCTCTACTGGGATGACATGATGCAGCCCAGCTGCATCATGCTTCAACACAAACGGGCGAGGCGCCTGAAAAGCGCACCCGCCCGGAATTTATTTCCGCAAACAGCCCAGCCAGGCGCTTAGAAACGGAAATGCGAGAACGCGCGGTTGGCTTCTGCCATGCGGTGAACTTCATCGCGCTTCTTCATCGCGCCGCCACGGCCTTCGGCCGCTTCGGAGAGTTCACCTGCCAGGCGCAGAGCCATCGACTTCTCGCTGCGCTTCTTCGCAGCCTCACGCAGCCAGCGCATCGCCAATGCCATACGACGCGACGGGCGCACTTCGACCGGAACTTGATAGTTGGCACCACCAACGCGGCGGCTCTTCACTTCGACCACCGGCTTCACGTTGTTGAGCGCAACCGTGAACACTTCCAGCGGGTCCTTGCCACCCTTGGTCTGGATTTGTTCGAATGCGCCATAAACGATGCGCTCTGCAACCGACTTCTTGCCGGACAGCATCAGCATGTTCATGAACTTGGCAACATCAACGTTGCCGAACTTCGGATCCGGCAACACTTCCCGCTTGGGGACTTCGCGACGACGCGGCATGATTCTTCCTTTACTTGTTCAGTTGGAGCTGGTTCCAGCTCCGCGGCCACCAACAAACCCGATCACATCTTCACGACTAACCAGCTTGGCCGGGTGACCACTTACTCGACAGCACCGGCAATCCGGCACTCCCGCCTTGACCGCCCTGCGGCGATCCCTGATCAAAAACTGCTTACTTGGCAGCCTTTGCACGCTTCGCGCCGTACTTCGAGCGCGCTTGCTTACGGTCCTTGACGCCCTGGGTATCCAGCGAGCCGCGAACCATGTGGTAACGCACACCCGGCAAGTCCTTCACACGGCCGCCGCGGATCAGCACAACCGAGTGTTCCTGCAGGTTGTGGCCTTCACCGCCGATGTACGAAATCACTTCGAAGCCGTTCGTCAGACGAACCTTGGCGACCTTACGGAGTGCCGAGTTCGGCTTCTTCGGCGTCGTCGTGTACACACGGGTGCACACGCCGCGACGCTGGGGGCAGTCCTGCAGGGCCGGGCTCTTGCTCTTCGTCGTTTCCGACTGACGGCCTTTGCGAACCAGTTGGTTGATGGTTGGCATTGTTTATTCCTGAAATTGAACAAAATCTGCACATCGATTTCGGGCAAAGCGAGAATCGACGCACAGTTGACTTCCGAACCGGCGAATCGGGTGCGAGCTTTCGAACGCGACACGGCCCACCGAATACCGGAACCCAGCATGATATTCCGGAAATGCCAACTAAGTCAACGGCTTGCGTGATTTGCCAGCCGCGCGGGCGGTTTACCGGAAGGGTCGGAACACCTGTGTCACGCCGATTCGACGACGTCGATGATCTCGTCGCCGAAGCGTTCGAGCTTGCGCACGCCCATGCCGGGGATATGGCGCAGGTCGTCGATCGTCTCCGGCGCGTTGCGCGCGATTTCGGCCAGCGTCGCATCGTGGAAGATCACGTAGGCCGGCACGCCGTCGGACTTCGCGGTTTCCGCGCGCCACGCGCGCAGCGCGTCCCAGCGTGCGCGCTCGCGCGTGCCCATGCCGGCCGTCGGGTCGACGCGCGTGCCGCTGCGGCTCGACGACTGGCGCGTGCGCTGCGGCTTCACGTAGCGGCGCAGCGTGACCTTCTCCTCGTTCTTCAGCACCGGCTTCGCGGCCTCGGTCAGCATCAGCGCGCCGAAGCCGCCATGGTCGACCGCGAGATAGCCGTACGCGACGAGTTGCCGGAAAATCGCGCGCCACTCGGGTTCGGAGAGCGATGCGCCGATCCCGAACGTGCTGAGCTGGTCGTGGCCGCGCTGCAACACTTTCTCCGTGCGGCCGCCGCGCAGGATCTCGATCAGATGGCTCGAGCCGAAATTGAAGCCGCTCGCGCGCTGCGCGCGGAATACGCATGACAGCGCCATCTGCGCCTCGCGCGTCGCGTCCCATGAATCGGGCGGTTCGAGGCACGTGTCGCAGTTGCCGCACGGCTGGCTCGCCTCGCCGAAATAGTTGAGGAGCCGCACGCGCCGGCACGAGATCGTCTCGCACAACCCGAGCAACGCGTCGAGCTTCGACGTCTGCACGCGCTTGTGCGCGTCGTCCGCATCGGACTCGTCGATCATCTTGCGCTGCTGGACGACGTCGCCGAGCCCATACGCCATCCACGCGTTCGCCGGCATCCCGTCGCGGCCCGCACGGCCGGTTTCCTGGTAGTAGCCCTCGACGCTCTTCGGCAAATCGAGGTGCGCGACAAAGCGCACATCCGGCTTGTCGATGCCCATGCCGAACGCGATCGTCGCGCACATCACGATGCCTTCCTCGCGCTGGAACATTTCCTGGTGCTTCTGCCGTACCTCGAACTCCATCCCCGCGTGATACGGCAGCGCGCGCACACCCTGAGCCTTCAGCCATTCGGCCGTTTCCTCGACCTTGCGGCGCGACAGGCAGTAGACGACGCCCGCGTCGGTCGTGCCGTCCGCGTTCGTGTGTTCCGCGCGGATGAAATCGAGCAGCTGCGAACGCGCGTTGTCTTTCTCGACGATCCGGTAACGGATGTTCGGGCGATCGAAGCTCGACACGAACACGCGCGCGTCGTCGAGCGCGAGGCGATGGATGATCTCGTCGCGCGTGATCGCGTCGGCGGTGGCCGTCAGCGCGATGCGCGGCACCGACGGGAAGCGTTCGTGCAGCACCGACAGCTGGATGTATTCGGGACGGAAGTCATGCCCCCACTGCGACACGCAGTGCGCCTCGTCGATCGCGAACAGGCCGATCTTCGCGCGCTCGAGCAGGTCGAGGAAGCGGCCCGTCATCAGCCGCTCGGGCGCGACGTACAGCAGGTCGATCTCGCCCTCGCGCAACGCGCGCTCGGTCGCCGCGGCCTCGGCGCCCGACAGTGTCGAGTTCAGGTAGGCCGCGCGCACGCCGACTTCGCTCAGCGCGGCGACCTGGTCCTGCATCAGCGCGATCAGCGGCGACACCACGATGCCCGCGCCCTGCCCGGCCTCGCGGCGCAGCAGCGCCGGGATCTGGTAGCACAGCGACTTGCCGCCGCCCGTCGGCATCAGCACGAGGCAATCGCCGCCGCCGGCGACGTGTTCGACGATCTCGCCCTGCTGGCCGCGAAAGGCGGAATAACCAAAAACTTCGTCGAGGATTTCGAGGGCGCGGGACATGAGTGAGAACGAGGACGGCGGAAGGATGACCGCAATTTTAACAACCCGCTCGCGCAGCGCGCGGCGAATCGTGCAACGTTGGCCGATCGGACAGGGTTCGAGCGCGCGCATGACGGGCCTGCGCGACCGTGCGGCAAGCCCGTCATGCACGTGAACGACGGATAAAAAAAACCGCCCGGCGGACCGGGCGGTTTCGATGACAGCGAATACGGCAGCGTGAGGCGGCTCGCGCCGCCCGCGCTTATTCGGCTGCCGGGTGTTGCGGCTCTTCCGCCGGTGCGCTCGGCGTACCGAAGTCGAATGCCTCTTCCGCTGCGATCTGGTCGAAACGCTCGCGGTCGGACATCTCCTTCGCCTTGCGTGCCTTGTGGAACGCGAGACCCGTACCGGCCGGGATCAGACGGCCGACGATCACGTTTTCCTTCAGGCCGCGCAGATCGTCGCGCTTGCCCATGATCGCCGCTTCGGTCAGCACGCGGGTCGTTTCCTGGAACGATGCCGCGGAGATGAACGAGTCGGTCGACAGCGACGCCTTCGTGATACCGAGGAGCACGTTGTCGTACGAAGCCGGGCGCTTGCCCTCGGCGATCATGCGATCGTTCTCGTCCAGCATGTCGGAACGCTCGACCTGTTCGCCCGGGATGAAGCGCGTATCGCCGTTGTCGGTGATCTGCACACGACGCAGCATCTGGCGAACGATCACCTCGATGTGCTTGTCGTTGATCTTCACGCCCTGCAGACGATACACGTCCTGCACTTCGTCGACGATGTAGCGCGACAGCGCCTCGATACCCTGCAGACGCAGGATGTCGTGCGGATCGGCCGGGCCGTCCACGATCATTTCGCCCTTGTTGACGACCTGAGCATCGTGGACCAGGACCTGCTTTTCCTTCGCGATCAGGAACTCGTGCTGATTGCCTTCGAGGTCCGTGATGACGAGACGCTGCTTGCCCTTCGTGTCCTTGCCGAACGACGTCGTACCGGTGACTTCCGCGAGAATGCCGGCGTCCTTCGGCGAACGCGCTTCGAACAGTTCCGCCACCCGCGGCAGACCGCCGGTAATGTCACGCGTCTTCTGCGCTTCGGTCGGGATACGTGCAAGCACTTCACCCACCTGCACTTGCTGGCCGTCCTTCACGGTGATCAGTGCGCCGACCTGGAAGCCGATCTGCACTGCGTGCTCCGTGCCCGGGATCTTCACTTCGTCGCCGTTCGCGTCGAGCAGTTTCACCTGCGGACGCACGCTCTTCGAAGCTTGCGAACCACGACGCTTCACGTCGATCACGACCAGCGTCGACAGGCCGGTCACGTCGTCGATCTGCTTCGCGACGGTCACGCCTTCCTCGACGTTCTCGAACTTCACCGTACCACCGTACTCGGTGATGATCGGACGCGTCATCGGGTCCCACGTCGCCAGCTGCGTGCCGGCCTTGATCGTCGCGCCGTCGAGTTGCAGCAGCGTCGCGCCGTACGGCACTTTGTGACGCTCGCGCTCGCGACCGAAATCGTCGGTGATCAGCGCCTCGCCCGAACGCGAAATGACGATCTGCTCGCCCTTCGCGTTGGTGACGTAACGCATCGTCGCCGTGAAGCGCACGATACCGTTGCTCTTCGCTTCGACCGACGACGCCACTGCCGCACGCGATGCCGCACCACCGATGTGGAACGTACGCATCGTCAGCTGCGTGCCCGGCTCACCGATCGACTGTGCCGCGATCACGCCGACTGCTTCGCCGACGTTCACGAGCGAGCCGCGGCCGAGGTCACGGCCGTAGCAGGCCGCGCACAGACCGTAGCGCGTTTCGCAGGTCAGCGGCGTGCGCACGCGCACTTCGTCGATGCCGAGGCGTTCGATTTCCTCGACCGCCGTTTCATCGAGCAGCGTGCCCGATTCGTACAGCGTTTCCTGCGTTTCCGGGTTCACGACGTCCGCGACCGCGACGCGGCCGAGGATACGGTCGCGCAGCGCTTCGACGACTTCACCGCCTTCGACCAGCGCCTTCATCGCGACGCCGTTCGACGTGCCGCAATCGTCCTCGACCACCACCAGATCCTGCGTGACGTCGACGAGACGACGCGTCAGGTAACCCGAGTTCGCGGTCTTCAGTGCCGTATCAGCCAGACCCTTACGTGCACCGTGGGTCGAGATGAAGTACTGCAACACGTTCAGGCCTTCGCGGAAGTTCGCGGTAATCGGCGTCTCGATAATCGAGCCGTCCGGCTTCGCCATCAGGCCTCGCATACCGGCCAGCTGACGAATCTGCACCGCCGAACCCCGGGCGCCCGAGTCGGCCATCATGTAGATCGAGTTGAACGACTCCTGGCGCGTCTCGTTGCCGTCGCGGTCCGTCACCGGCTCCGTCGACAGCTGCTCCATCATCGCCTTGCCGACCGCTTCCGACGTTGCCGACCAGATGTCGACCACGTTGTTGTAGCGTTCCTGCGCGGTGACGAGACCCGACATGTACTGGCGGTCGTACTCCTTCACCTTCTTCGCGGCGTCGCCGACGATCGTTTCCTTCTGCGGCGGCACGAGCATGTCGTCCACGCAGATCGAAATGCCGGCACGCGTCGCGAGGCGGAAACCCGACTGCATCAGCTGGTCGGCGAACACGACCGTCGCACGCAGACCGCACTTGCGGAATGCGGTGTTGATCAGGCGCGAGATTTCCTTCTTCTTCAGCGGCTTGTTCAGCACCGAGAACGGCAGGCCGTGCGGCAGGATCTCCGACAGGATCGCGCGACCGACGGTCGTCGCGTACAGCGAGATCTTCGGCACGAATTCCGGCGCGCCTTCCGACGTGTCCTCGTTGCGGACCATTTCGGTGATCCGCACGTTGACGCGCGAGGCCAGCTCGACTTCCTTGTTCTCGTACGCGCGGATCACTTCCGACACGCCGGTGAACGACAGGCCTTCGCCCTTGCCGTTGATCGCTTCGCGGGTCGCGTAGTACAGACCCAGCACGATATCCTGCGACGGCACGATCGACGGATCGCCGTTGGCCGGGAACAGCACGTTGTTCGACGCCAGCATCAGCGTACGCGCTTCCATCTGCGCTTCGAGCGACAGCGGCACGTGAACGGCCATCTGGTCACCGTCGAAGTCGGCGTTGAACGCCGCGCAGACGAGCGGGTGCAGCTGAATTGCCTTGCCTTCGATCAGCACCGGCTCGAACGCCTGGATACCGAGACGGTGCAGCGTCGGCGCACGGTTCAGCATCACCGGGTGCTCGCGGATCACCTCTTCGAGGATGTCCCACACCACCGGCGTCTGGTTCTCGACTTCCTTCTTCGCAGCCTTGATGGTCGTCGCGACGCCCATCACTTCCAGCTTGTTGAAGATGAACGGCTTGAACAGCTCGAGCGCCATCAGCTTCGGCAGACCGCACTGGTGCAGCTTCAGCGTCGGGCCGACCACGATGACCGAACGGCCCGAGTAGTCGACGCGCTTGCCCAGCAGGTTCTGACGGAAACGACCGCCCTTGCCCTTGATCATGTCGGCGAGCGACTTCAGCGGACGCTTGTTCGCGCCCGTCATCGCCTTGCCGCGACGACCGTTGTCGAGCAGCGAGTCGACGGCTTCCTGCAGCATCCGCTTTTCGTTGCGGACGATGATTTCAGGTGCCTTCAGCTCGAGCAGACGCTTCAACCGGTTGTTACGGTTGATCACGCGGCGATACAGGTCGTTCAGGTCCGACGTCGCGAAACGGCCGCCGTCCAGCGGCACGAGCGGACGCAGTTCCGGCGGCAGCACCGGCAGCACTTCGAGGATCATCCACTCGGGCTTGATGCCCGAGCGCTGGAATGCCTCGAGGACCTTCAGGCGCTTCGCGTACTTCTTGATCTTCGCTTCCGAGCCGGTGTTCTTCAGCTCGGTGCGCAGCGTCTCGACCTGCTCGTCGATGTTGATCGCACGCAGCAGTTCACGCACGCCTTCCGCGCCCATCTCGGCACGGAATTCGTCGCCGTATTCCTCGACCTTGTTGTAGTAATCCTCTTCGGTCATGATCTGCCGCGCCTTCAGCGGCGTCATGCCCGGTTCGATCACCACGTATGCTTCGAAGTACAGCACGCGTTCGATGTCGCGCAGCGTCATGTCGAGCACCATGCCCAGACGCGACGGCAGCGACTTCAGGAACCAGATGTGCGCGACCGGCGAGGCCAGCTCGATGTGGCCCATCCGTTCGCGACGCACCTTCGCCAGCGTCACTTCGACGCCGCACTTCTCGCAGATCACGCCGCGGTGCTTCAGGCGCTTGTACTTGCCGCACAGGCACTCGTAGTCCTTGATCGGCCCGAAGATCTTCGCGCAGAACAGACCATCGCGTTCCGGCTTGAACGTACGGTAGTTGATGGTCTCCGGCTTCTTCACTTCGCCGAACGACCACGAGCGGATCTTGTCCGGCGAGGCCAGACCGATCTTGATCGCGTCGAAAACTTCTTCCTGTTGGACTTGCTTGAATAGATCGAGCAGAGCTTTCATTGCCTTCTCTCCGTAGTCCGATTAATTGCGGTCGAGATCGATGTCGATACCGAGCGAGCGGATTTCCTTCACGAGCACGTTGAAGGATTCCGGCATGCCTGCATCGATCACGTGATCGCCCTTGACGAGGTTCTCGTAAACCTTCGTCCGGCCGGTCACGTCGTCCGACTTCACCGTCAGCATTTCCTGCAGCACGTAGGACGCGCCGTACGCTTCGAGTGCCCACACTTCCATTTCACCGAAACGCTGGCCACCGAACTGCGCCTTACCACCCAGCGGCTGCTGCGTGACGAGCGAGTACGGGCCGGTCGAACGTGCGTGCATCTTGTCGTCGACCAAGTGGTGCAGCTTCAGGTAGTGCATGTAGCCGAGCGTCACGCGACGTTCGAACATTTCACCCGTGCGGCCGTCGTACAGGCGGACCTGGTTCTTCGACGGGTTCATGCCGAGCTGTTCCGCGATGTCGTCCGGGAACGCGAGGTCGAGCATCTTGCCCATTTCTTCCTCGGTCGCACCGTCGAACACCGGCGTTGCAAACGGCACGCCTTCGCGCAGGTTCTTCGCGAGTTCGAGGATCTCGTCGTCGGTGAAGCTTTCCAGGTCTTCCTGGCGGCCCGACTCGTTGTAGATCTTCGTCAGGAACACGCGCAGTTCCTCGATCTTCGCCTGACGCTGCAGCATTTCGCCGATACGCCAGCCGAGGCCCTTCGCGGCCCAGCCGAGGTGCACTTCCAGAACCTGACCCACGTTCATCCGCGACGGAACGCCCAGCGGGTTCAGCACGACGTCTGCCGGACGGCCGTCGGCCATGTACGGCATGTCTTCGATCGGGACGATCTTCGACACGACACCCTTGTTACCGTGACGGCCCGCCATCTTGTCGCCAGGCTGCAGGCGACGCTTGACCGCGAGGTACACCTTGACCATCTTCAGCACGCCCGGCGGCAGTTCGTCGCCTTGCGTGAGCTTCTTGCGCTTCTCTTCGAACGCGAGGTCGAACTGGTGACGCTTCTCTTCGATCGAGTTCTTGATCGCTTCGAGCGATGCCGCTGCTTCGTCGTCCGCGAGGCGGATGTCGAACCAGTGGTAGTGGTCGAGGTCTTCCAGGTAAGCCTGGTCGATCTTCGTGCCCTTCGCGAGCTTCTTCGGACCGCCGTTCGCGACCTTGCCCACCAGCATGCGTGCGAGACGCTGGAACGCGTCGCCTTCCACGATGCGCAGCTGGTCGTTCAAGTCGAGACGGTAGCGCTTCAGTTCGTCGTCGATGATCTGTTGCGCGCGCTTGTCGCGCTGGATGCCTTCACGCGTGAACACCTGGACGTCGATCACGGTGCCGCTCATGCCCGACGGCACGCGCAGCGACGTGTCCTTCACGTCCGAAGCCTTCTCGCCGAAGATCGCGCGCAGCAGCTTCTCTTCCGGCGTCAGCTGGGTCTCGCCCTTCGGCGTGACCTTGCCGACCAGCACGTCGCCTGCTTCGACTTCAGCACCGATGTACACGATGCCCGATTCGTCGAGACGGCCGAGCTGGACTTCCGCCAGGTTCGAGATGTCGCGCGTGATTTCTTCCGGCCCGAGCTTCGTGTCGCGTGCAACGACGTTCAGCTCTTCGATGTGGATCGACGTGTAGCGATCGTCCGCAACGACCTTCTCCGAGATCAGGATCGAGTCTTCGAAGTTGTAGCCGTTCCACGGCATGAACGCGATCAGCATGTTCTGGCCGAGCGCGAGCTCGCCCAGGTCCGTCGAGGCGCCGTCGGCCAGCACGTCGCCGCGCGAGACCTTGTCGCCCATCTTCACGATCGGACGCTGGTTGATGTTCGTGTTCTGGTTCGAACGCGTGTACTTGATCAGGTTGTAGATGTCGACACCGACTTCACCCGCGACCGCTTCGTCGTCGTTCACGCGAATCACGATACGGCCTGCGTCGACGTAGTCGACGACGCCGCCGCGGAACGCCTGGACCGTCGTGCCCGAGTCGACCGCGCAGGTGCGCTCGATGCCCGTACCGACGACCGGCTTTTCCGGACGCAGACACGGCACGGCCTGACGCTGCATGTTCGAACCCATCAGCGCACGGTTCGCATCGTCGTGCTCGAGGAACGGGATCAGCGAAGCTGCAACCGACACGATCTGCGACGGCGCGACGTCCATGTACTGGATACGGTCCGGCGTGACCATCATCGTTTCGCCGGCTTCACGCGACGACACGAGTTCGTCGATCAGCGTGCCGTTTTCGTCGATCGCGGCGTTCGCCTGCGCGATCATGTAGCGGCCTTCCTCGATCGCCGACAGGTAGTCGATCTGGTCGGTCACCTTGCTGTCCACGACCTTGCGGTACGGCGTCTCGAGGAAGCCGTACTCGTTCAGGTGCGCGTACAGTGCGAGCGAGTTGATCAGACCGATGTTCGGACCTTCCGGCGTTTCGATCGGGCACACGCGGCCATAGTGGGTCGGGTGCACGTCACGCACTTCGAAGCCTGCGCGTTCGCGCGTCAGACCGCCCGGGCCCAGTGCGGAAACACGGCGCTTGTGCGTGATTTCCGACAGCGGGTTGGTCTGGTCCATGAACTGCGACAGCTGCGACGAACCGAAGAACTCGCGGATCGCCGACGAAATCGGCTTCGAGTTGATCAGGTCGTGCGGCATCAGGTTTTCGCTTTCGGCCTGGCCGAGGCGTTCCTTGACCGCGCGCTCGACACGCACGAGACCCGCGCGGAACTGGTTTTCCGCCAGTTCGCCGACGCAACGCACGCGACGGTTGCCGAGGTGGTCGATGTCGTCCACTTCGCCCTTGCCGTTGCGCAGCTCGACGAGGATCTTGATCGTCGCGAGGATGTCGTCGTCCTGCAGCGTCATCGGGCCGACGATCTCGTCGCGGCCGACGCGGCGGTTGAACTTCATGCGGCCGACCTTCGACAGGTCGTACGCTTCTTCGCTGTAGAACAGACGGTTGAACAGCGCCTCGACCGCTTCTTCGGTCGGCGGCTCGCCCGGACGCATCATGCGGTAGATCGCGATGCGCGCGGCCGTCTTGTCGGTCGTTTCGTCGACACGCAGCGTCGACGAGATGTACGGACCCTGGTCCAGATCGTTCGTGTAGAGCGTCTGGATGTCCTTGATGTCCGCTTCGCGCAGCTTCTCGAGCACGCTTTCCGTGACTTCGTCGTTCGCGCTCGCGATCACTTCGCCGGTGTCGCCGTCGACGACGTTCTTCGCCAGCACGCGGCCGAGCAGATAGTCTTCCGGCACCGAGATGAACTTGGTCTTCGCGGCTTCGAGGTCGCGAATGTGCTTCGCGTTGATCCGCTTGTCCTTCTGGACGATGACCTTGCCATCACGATCCGTGATGTCGAAGCGCGCGACTTCACCACGCAGGCGCTCGGGCACGAACTCGAGTTGCGCGCCTTCGCCCATCAGCGTGAAGTTGTCGAACACGAAGAAGTTCGCGAGGATCTGTTCCGGCGTCAGGCCGATGGCCTTCAGCAGGATCGTGACCGGCATCTTGCGGCGACGGTCGACGCGGAAGTACAGGATGTCCTTCGGATCGAATTCGAAGTCGAGCCACGAGCCGCGGTACGGAATGATCCGTGCCGAGAACAGCAGCTTGCCCGAGCTGTGCGTCTTGCCCTTGTCGTGTTCGAAGAACACGCCCGGCGAACGGTGCAGCTGCGAGACGATGACACGCTCGGTGCCGTTGATGACGAACGAGCCCGTCGGCGTCATGAGCGGAATTTCGCCCATGTACACTTCCTGCTCCTTCACTTCCTTGACGACCGGCTTGTTCGGCGATTCCTTGTCGAGGATGACGAGGCGGACCTTCGCGCGCAGCGCGGAGCAGTACGTCAGGCCACGCTGCTGGCATTCCTTGATGTTGAATGCCGGCGCGGACAACGCATAGCTCACGAACTCGAGGCGCGCGAAGCCGTTGTGCGAAACAATGGGAAATACCGATGTGAAGGCGGCCTGCAAACCTTCAGGCTTGCGTTGCGCGCCAGGCACATCGGCTTGCAGAAACGTGCTGAATGATTCAAGCTGGGTGGCCAGCAAGAACGGAACTTGGTGAACGATGGGGCGCTTCGCGAAACTCTTGCGAATGCGCTTCTTCTCGGTGAAGGAATATTGCATACGATCTCCGAATCACGGCGGGTGCTGTCGAGGCGGGATACCTGGACGTTTCAAACCCGAGTGTTCACCGACTGAGACCCGATGGCCGCCCGATGGCTTGAACGAGCCGAGAAGCTTGGTGGTTGGCCGCTACCAACCGCTGGCTGACGGCAGCGGATGCCTGTGTTGCCCGCTACCCGACCAAACTTGCCTTCTGCAGTCGCTTCAGAAGACAAAGAGAAACGCCAATCGATGCATTGACAACGATTCGGCGGTTTTCTTTGGCTTCTGGGGCCGATTATTCGGGCTCCCGAATGAGTGCCAGAATAACGTCCCCACAAAGCACAAAAAGGCCGGCGGTGAAAATACCGCCAGCCTTCGCACAGCGCGTCGAAACTTACTTGACTTCGACCTTCGCGCCTGCTTCTTCCAGCTTCTTCTTGGCTTCTTCAGCAGCAGCCTTGTCGACGCCTTCCTTGACAGCCTTCGGTGCGCCGTCAACGACGTCCTTCGCTTCCTTCAGGCCCAGGCCCGTCAGTTCGCGAACTGCCTTGATGACTGCAACCTTGTTGCTGCCTGCTTCAGCCAGAACGACCGTGAATTCGGTCTTTTCTTCTGCAGCAGCAGCAGCGCCGCCGCCTGCCGGGCCAGCGACTGCCACTGCAGCTGCCGACACGCCAAACTTCTCTTCGAACGCCTTGACCAGTTCGTTCAGTTCCAGAACGGTCATCCCTTCGACTGCTGCCAGGATGTCTTCTTTTGCGATTGCCATTTGAAATACTCCTAAATTGAATTCGGATACAGCCAGCGATCAGTAACGCTGATGCACGTTCGCTTACGCAGCTTCCGCTTGCTTCTTCTCGGCGAGCGCGGCCAGAGCACGCGCGAAGCCCGAAACAGGCGATTGCATAACGAACAGCAGCTTCGAGAGCAGTTCTTCACGGCTCGGGATGCTTGCCAGCGCTTGCACGCCAGCCTTGTCCATCACCTTGCCATCGAACGAACCAGCCTTGATGACCAACTTGTCATTGCTCTTGCTGAAGTCGTTGACGACCTTAGCAGCGGCAATTGCATCTTCCGAGATGCCGTAGATCAGCGGACCAGTCATCTGCTCTGCCAGCGGAGCAAACGGGGTACCTTCAACAGCGCGACGCGCCAGCGTGTTCTTCAACACGCGCAGGTAAACCTGTTGCTCACGCGCTTTCGCGCGCAGCTTGGTCAGATCGCCAACCGCAATTCCACGATACTCAGCCAGCACAACGGTCTGGGCCTTCGCGACTTGCGCGGAAACCTCAGCGACGACGGCTTGCTTGTCTTCTCTATTAAGCGGCACGGTTAGCCTCCAGAAACGATACGTTCGGCGCGGCCGGCATGGCCGAAACCTCACGTACCTCGTTCAACAACGGCGTCCGACCTCGTTAGGAGTATTTCCACCTCACGCCGTGAATCGCTTCACGACCTGCGGCTTCACCACTGCAAAACTTTTTCGGGTTCGCCATCTGCGTTGGCTTGAATTAAGGGATCGCCTGCCTGCTGCGTCCCACCAACGGTCTTTGATAACCGGTTGCCCGCCCAACTGCACGAACAACCGCCCAAAGCCCATGTAGGCCGCTTCGCGAACGAAGCGGCCCGAATACTTTCTTACGCTGCCAGCGTAGCCTGGTCGACACGCACGCCGACGCCCATCGTGCTCGACAGTGCGATCTTGCGCAGGTAGACGCCCTTGCTCGTTGCCGGCTTCGCCTTCTGCAGCGCTTCGATCAGCGCCGACAGGTTCGAACGCAGTGCGGTCGATTCGAACGATGCACGGCCGATGGTCGCGTGGATGATACCGGCCTTGTCGACACGGAATTGCACCTGACCAGCCTTCGCGTTCTTGACGGCGGTTGCGACGTCCGGCGTGACCGTGCCGACCTTCGGGTTCGGCATCAGGCCGCGCGGGCCGAGGATCTGACCGAGCGTACCGACGATACGCATCGTGTCCGGCGAAGCGATCACGATGTCGAAGTCCATCTGGCCAGCCTTGATCTGCTCAGCCAGGTCTTCCATACCGACGATTTCCGCGCCTGCTGCACGAGCCTGCTCGGCCTTCTCGCCTTGCGCGAACACGGCAACGCGAACCGACTTGCCCGTACCTGCCGGCAGAACGACCGAACCACGAACGACCTGGTCCGATTTCTTCGCATCGATGCCGAGCTGGACTGCGACGTCGATCGATTCGTTGAACTTCGCGCTCGCGCATTCCTTCACGAGTGCCAGTGCGTCTTCGATCGCGTACAGCTTCTGACGGTCGACCTTGGCGGCAAATGCCTGACGGCGCTTGGAGATCTTAGCCATTTACACGCCCTCCACAGTGATGCCCATCGAGCGTGCGCTACCAGCGATGGTGCGAACGGCTGCGTCCAGATCAGCTGCCGTAAGGTCCGGCATCTTGGTCTTCGCGATTTCTTCGGCTTGAGCGCGCGTGATCGAACCGACCTTGTCGGTGTGCGGCTTGCTCGAGCCCTTGTCCACCTTCGCCGCCTTCTTGATCAGGACGGTTGCCGGCGGCGTCTTCATCACGAACGTGAAGCTCTTGTCAGCGTATGCCGTGATGACCACCGGCACCGGCAGACCCGGCTCCATGCCTTGAGTCTGCGCGTTGAACGCCTTGCAGAACTCCATGATGTTCAGGCCGCGCTGGCCCAGTGCCGGACCGACCGGCGGCGACGGGTTGGCTTTACCTGCAGGAATCTGCAGCTTGATAAAGCCGACAATCTTCTTTGCCATTTGTAAACCTCGTTGGAACGCCAGACGGCGTTCGGTGAGTGATAACGCGCGTTCGCCGCTGGCTACTGACGCTCCTCAACGGCCATAACGCGGACCGTAAGCGCGAAGGTGGGCAGCCGAGGCTGCCCACCGAATCGGGATCAAACTTTTTCGACCTGGCCGAACTCGAGTTCGACCGGAGTGGATCGGCCAAAGATCGTGACCGACACACGCACGCGCGATTTTTCGTAGTTGACTTCTTCGACCGTGCCGTTGAAGTCCGTGAACGGGCCTTCCTTGACACGCACCATCTCGCCAACTTCGAACAGGGTCTTCGGGCGCGGCTTCTCGACGCCTTCCTGCATCTGCGACATGATCTTTTCGACTTCCTTCGGGGAAATCGGAGTCGGGCGGTTACGCGCACCGCCGACGAAACCCGTGACCTTCGCCGTGTTCTTCACGAGGTGCCACGTTTCGTCCGTCATTTCCATTTCCACCAGCACGTAGCCGGGGAAGAAACGACGCTCGGTTACTGCCTTGTGGCCACCTTTGACTTCGACCACTTCTTCGGTCGGAACCAGGATCTGACCGAATTTATCCTGCATGCCAGCACGTTCGATGCGCTCCTGAAGCGCACGCTGCACGCTCTTCTCCATACCGGAGTAGGCGTGCACGACGTACCAACGCTTTCCGCTCGGGGATGCCGGAGTATCGCTCATATCATTTCCAACCCAGAATCGCCGAGAAAATCACCCATTCGATCGATTTGTCACTCAACCAGAGGAAAATCGCCATCACGAGCACGAAACCGAACACGACGAGTGTGGTTTGCGTTGCTTCCTTGCGGGTGGGCCAAACGACCTTGCGGACTTCCTTGTACGAGTCCTTGGCAAACGCGATGAGGCTCTTGCCAGGTGCGGACATCAGGCCGACGGCCACGCCGGCGATGATACCTACCGCCAATGCGGCACCGCGGACATACCACTGCTGGTTGGCCAGCCAGAAGAAGCCCACGAATCCGGCCAAGACCAGCAATACGCCCAGGGCCAGCATCAGCTTATCGCCGGAGGTATTTACAGTTTCGACGGATGGATTCGCCATAACACCTTAAAACAAATGCCACGTGGGACACGTGGCGATTTTTGGCAGGGGCAGAGGGAATCGAACCCCCAACCTTCGGTTTTGGAGACCGACGCTCTGCCAGTTGAGCTATACCCCTAAACCATGCTGGGGCTGGCTGTTGCCAGCCCCAAAACTGTCGATCAACGAATAACTGGCTTACTCGATGATCTTGGCGACGACGCCGGCGCCGACGGTACGGCCGCCTTCGCGGATTGCGAAGCGCAGACCTTCTTCCATCGCGATCGGAGCGATCAGCTTCACCGTGATCGACACGTTGTCGCCCGGCATCACCATTTCCTTGTCCTTCGGCAGCTCGATCGAGCCCGTCACGTCCGTCGTACGGAAGTAGAACTGCGGACGGTAGTTGTTGAAGAACGGCGTGTGACGGCCGCCTTCGTCCTTGCTCAGCACGTACACTTCAGCCGTGAAGTGCGTGTGCGGCGTGATCGAACCCGGCTTCGCCAGAACCTGGCCACGCTCCACGTCTTCACGCTTCGTGCCGCGCAGCAGGATACCGACGTTGTCGCCTGCCTGACCTTGGTCCAGCAGCTTGCGGAACATTTCAACGCCCGTGCAGGTCGTCTTCACCGTCGGCTTGATACCGACGATTTCGATTTCTTCGCCGACCTTCACGATGCCGCGTTCGACACGACCCGTCACCACCGTACCACGGCCCGAGATCGAGAACACGTCTTCCACCGGCATCAGGAACGCGCCGTCAACTGCACGCTCCGGCGTCGGGATGTACGTGTCCAGCGCATCTGCCAGGCTCATGATCGCCACTTCGCCCAGCTCGCCCGTGTCGCCTTCCAGCGCCAGCTTGGCCGAACCCTTCACGATCGGCGTGTCGTCGCCCGGGAAGTCGTACTTCGACAGGAGCTCGCGAACTTCCATCTCGACCAGCTCGAGCAGTTCAGCGTCGTCCACCATGTCGCACTTGTTCAGGAACACGATGATGTACGGAACGCCAACCTGACGTGCCAGCAGGATGTGCTCACGCGTCTGCGGCATCGGGCCGTCTGCTGCCGAGCAAACCAGGATCGCGCCGTCCATCTGTGCCGCGCCCGTGATCATGTTCTTCACATAGTCAGCGTGGCCCGGGCAGTCGACGTGTGCGTAGTGGCGGTTAGCCGTTTCGTACTCGACGTGTGCCGTGTTGATCGTGATGCCGCGCGCCTTTTCTTCCGGTGCCGCGTCGATCTGGTCGTAAGCCTTCGCTTCGCCGCCGAACTTCTTCGTCAGCACCGTCGTGATCGCTGCCGTCAGCGTCGTCTTGCCGTGGTCAACGTGACCAATCGTACCAACGTTGACGTGCGGCTTGGTCCGCTCAAACTTTTCCTTGGCCATTTTCAACTCCCGAAAGGAATTTCACATGTTGCGCCGCGCGCAAACAGACACTGACTTTTTACTGCTGGTGCCCATGGGCAGGATCGAACTGCCGACCTCTCCCTTACCAAGGGAGTGCTCTACCACTGAGCCACATGGGCGGTATTACGCTTCAACTACACGGACTGGAGCGGGTGAAGGGAATCGAACCCTCGTCGTAAGCTTGGAAGGCTTCTGCTCTACCATTGAGCTACACCCGCACGGGCCACTAACGATTCCCTACCGCTCTCTGCGCTGATGTTCTGGTGGAGGAGGTTGGATTCGAACCAACGTAGGCGTAAGCCAACAGATTTACAGTCTGCCCCCTTTAGCCACTCGGGCACCCCTCCGTAGAGAACTGACGATTATGGGGGTGCATCGCACTCTTGTCAAGTACATCCGGAAGATTATTTTCATTCTCTTCCAGCGCACCCTGGCGACTCACCCGACACCCGCGCTCACCCGGCTGAGGCAAGCACAAGAGGATCGCCGATCGGCGCCCACATCTTCGTCAGACTCCGTCTTCAGCTTCGATTTGCATCTTCGCTGAAAACGAAAGACCGCCATGATACGACCTCTCACGCATAATGCCAAGCGGGTAAACGCAAAAAATTTGCAATTTCCATGCCGGAGGAATCTGCAAGGCTTCCGACGCGAGCCCAGGGGGTAGGTTGATTAATGGCGACACATCAGCACCCCGCCAAACCCGGGACAACCGGCTTCTGCGCGCAAGGGTTTCCGGCAAACGGGGTGCCGAAGCCGGATTCCAGGGAAAGCGTCGCCGTTCCCGCTTGCTCCGTTGCGACACCGGAATCGAACCCGGAAAGCACCTAGGGGCCATCTTCGCCCCCTCCCCTCATCACCACTGACGGAAGGCACGCGCGGTACCATCCCGTGTCCCGCGATCATGCCGACCGCTCTCCCGTTTCCCTGCCTCCACGCGATACCCTGTCGTCCGTCTTGCCTTCGCACTGGTCTTTGCTTCCTCCGTGGCACATGCGGGCAACATCGACAACGCGTGGTGCAGCACGGGAAGGAATCGCGGCAGTCCGAGAGCCGACGCTTTCCGGGCACCACACCGCCAGGCGCGCGAAAGGCGCCGCGGCTCGCGCGACGCATGAGACTTTAAAACCGGCCGTCGACGCCGGCTGCTTGTTGGCCACCAGCACGCGGCGACGCCCGCGAGTCGCGACTCCGGAAGCGATCGCGTACGCGTGGTTGCCGAACGAGCGTCAACCTACGTTATCGCGGCTGATAGCGACGCTGGCACCTTGCGAGAAGGTCCAACAGCTCGGCCTGCCTAGATGTCTTGGTGCCGCTGATGCGCGACGATCTGCGCCCGCACGCCTGCTGCCACATCGCTTGCGTGTCGCCGTCGCTGCGAACGTTCAGCAGTGCAGCGCGCCTTGTGTCGAACCGTCCTTCGTGCAAGCCGACCACCATGAATGTCTGGGCGGCCTATCGCGGCGAGGCTGCGCTGTACACGCGCCATCCGACGTGTGGATACGAATGGAACCTCGTTCAGTCAAGCGCGGAGCTGCATCGGCTTTGACCGGGGCGCCTGTACGTCGCCCCGTACGAACCAGGCGGCAGGGAAGCCGACATTCAACGCGGGTTCGTCGACATCGACTACTCACTGCCCGGCGATGCTCATGTCGACCCGGAGCCATGGCAGTAGCACGATCCGCCGATTCGCCCGATCGAGCGCTTGGCACGGGGTAGTCCAAGCACTGCATGCACGGTGCGGTCGTCCGGCGTCAACGCGGACGGTACGCATTTCGGATTGATGGGCGAAGGCCGCCACTATTTCGGGGGCACCGTCTATTCGCTCGTCGAAGAAATTCGCCTCCGCGACGCCTTCGCGCCGACGGAAGGCCTCATGGCGCATATGCCGACGGGCGCGCGATCTCGGCCTCGCGCTGTCGCCGAGGCAGCCGTGGATTTGCCCTGAAACGCGCCAATCACACACCAGCAACCTCGAAACGGAATCGACGACGTTGGGCAGAGATAACCGATATACACCAATTAATAGCCCGAGATAATGGACTCCGATTTGCGATGGCTAGACTTGCCGTGCAATGTGCTCGAGGAGGTAAATAATGGGAGAACGAGCGGAGGCGCGATCACTTCGAGCATGACGCGGCCATCGGCGGCACCCCGGCGATTGACGGAGCCTTCGGCTGCGCGCAAGGGTGACCCCTGCCGCGCCCCTGGTCGGTTCATCACAGGATGGAAACCGCGCGGAGCTCGAAGCCAGTGGCAAGCGAGATGATAGACGTGGTAGATCTCGCTGCGCGGGTTCGATGCAGTCAACGATGATGAGGAGCAGGATGCGTCAATGAGCCGCCATCTGCTCAAACAATTCGGCGCCGATCAGACTCTCGCGCTGCGAGCGGTGCAAGACTGGCCGCCCTGGCCGCGGAGTTACCGGCAGCAGCGGGGTCGAGCCACTCGTCCATTCGCGACACGGCGCGCGGCGTACATGAAAGTCCCGCCCGACTAGCCAGCCAGCCAGCCAGCCAGCCAGCCAGCTTGCTTGCTTGCTTGCTTGCTTGCTTGCTTGCTTGCTTGCTTGCTTGCGCCGCCGCCGCCAACGCCCGGCGGTGATTGCACATTTCTGCGCTGCAAATGCAAAAACCCCCGCCTTTCGGGCGGGGGTTTTTGGCTTAGGGAGCCTGACGATTACCTACTTTCCCGCACCGGGCTCGAACGGGAGGCCGGCGTTTCGGTGGATCGCACCGGATCGATGATGTTGCTCGCCGGATCGAACGCAAATCGCTCCTTCGCGACCGGACTGATCGCCTCGATCAGCCGCCCGACCGGATCGTATCGATAGTCCGTCCCGCCCTTGCGACTGTCCTCGATCCGCGACAATTGCCCGGCCGCGTCATAGCGATACCGCCGCTCGGCGAGCGGCGCGGGCGATGTCGATCGCTGGATCGTCTGCTGCAGTACGCGTCCTGCCGGGTCGTAATGCGTGCGCTGTCCGACCTTGCTGGACAACACGCGTACCGTCTCGCGATGCAGGTCATCGCGCTCGAATTGCACACGCTCCTCGCCATCGAGCAGCATCCCGTGCACATGCCCCGAGCCATACATCAGCCAGTCAACCGCATGCCCATCCGGCCGCACGGTACGTCGTCGGTTGCCGAGTTCGTCGTATTCGTGGTGCCAGACGTAGCTACGCCGCTCGCCGAACAAATCGTACGCGTGATGTTCGCGCACCAGATTGCCGACCGGATCGAAGAAGAACTGCACGCGGCTGTAGCGGTTCACCGCGTCGATCAGCCTGCCGCTCGGGTCGTAGGCGAACCGTTCCTCGCTTTCGCCCGCGATGCGCTTCATCAGACGGCCGTTCGCGTCGACGTCGATCGACGTCACACAACCCGCTTCATCGACCGAAACAAGGCTGCCGCTGTCCGGGTCGTATCGATAACGCGTCGACTTGCCGTCAAAACCGATTTCCTCGATCAACCGCCCCGCCGGATCGTAGCGGAACTGATACGTCGCAAAATTAGCATCGGTCAGCGCGGTCAAGCGGCCGAGACGGTCGTAGCGATACGCAATCGTCTGCCCGAGCGCATCCGCGCGGCTCGCAATACGACCCGCTGCATCGTAGCCGTATCGGGTCAATCGATTGAGTTGATCCGTATGCCGCAACAACCGACCTTCAGCGTCGTATTGCACGTGCTCGACACCCGCCGGCGAACGCGTCTCCGTCAATTGGCCGTTCGGGCCATAACCATAGGCAACCACGCCACCGGACGCGTCCTTTGTCTCGATCACGCGGCCGATATCGTCGTACCGCCACTCCGTCTTCTTTCCGGAGCAGTCCGTGTAGCTCGTCAATTGCCCGGCGTCGTTGTATCCAAGCGCCTTCGAGCCGCCCTTCGCATCCGTGATCTGCGTAGGCAGCCCCTTGTCGTTGTAGGCGTACTTCGTCGCATGCTCGAGCGGATCGATTTCCTCGACGAGATTGCCCGCATCGTCGTACTTGCGCTGCCACACATGGCCGTTCGGATCGACGAGCCGGATCATCCGATCCTTGCCGTCGTATGCCATCTCGACGATGCTGCCGTCCGCGCGCTCGTGCCATGTCCGGTTGCCACGTGCGTCATAACGCATCTGCTCGATGCTGCCGTCCTGCAGAATGTGCAGCGTCAGATTGTTATGCTCGTCGCGCCGGAACCATTCCTCGCTGCCGTCCGGATAGGCGATTCGATAAACGTATCCCTTGATGTTGAAGTAATAGCGTGACATCTGACCGAGCGCATCGGTCACGTAGGTCAGCCGAATGTTCGGATGCCATGCAAGGCGGATATCGAGGCTGCCGTCGTCCGCGTACTCGCGCACACATTTCGCGTTCGCGTTGTCTTCAGCGTCCGCGCCGTCCCATTCGAGCGTCATCCCGCGGCCGGTGCGATCGGTATAGCGCGTCACGAGATGACGGTGGTACTGATAGCTCCACGCGTTGCCATACCGGTCGGTTGCGCGCACGAGGTCGCCCGCTTCGTCATAGGCGTAACTCGCAAGCGTACGGCGCTTTCCATCGTCGAGCACCTGCTCGATCAGCACGATCCGGCCTTGCTTGTCGTGCTCGAACGACAGCACGTTGCCGCTCGCATCGATCAGGCGTGCCACGCGGTCGAGTGCGTCGTAATCGAGCGTGATCGTATTGCCCACACGGTCCTTCTGCATCGCCAGCCGGAACGCATTGCCGCGCCGTTCATACACGTGAAGCTCGTCGTGGCCGTATGCGATCGCGGCCCACGTCTCGTCCAGACGCGTCAGCGTCAGGTTTTCCGCGAGATCGTCATGCACACCTCCGGCTGCAAGCGCTCGATATTCGATGCTGCGCCCGCTGGCATCGCGAAAGAACCATGTATCGCCTTCGACATCGATGCGCGTCGTGTACGGCGTGAGCCACCGCGCGCCAAGTTCCCCGTTGTCGTATGCGGAAAGGCGCGACCGGTACGTGCGCGCCCAGACGAGCGGCAGTGCGCCGGGCAGTTCAAAGTCCGTGTGAGTGAAAGTCTCATCGCCGAAAGCAAAATCGATCGACCCGGTTGACGCGCCAATTCCGCAACTTTTACAAGGACTCTGGCCGGCACCTTCCGCATGCGCCTGCTGTCCGATCGCACCCGCCGGCTCCTGAGGACGATCGTGCTGCGCGCGCCCCTTGCCGCCGGGCGGCACGTCGGCGGTCTTTTCGTGAAGCTTCCCGCGTGCGCGCACCCTTGCCACGGCCTCGATCACTTGCGCGATCAGCCACAGCATCTTGCCTTCTTCGCTGCCGTTCAGATCGCGGATCGCCTTCGCGACTTTCGGCGCCTCGTCCTTCAGGAACGCGACGATATCGCGGAACGGTTGCAGCCACGAATCCGGAGCAAGCTTCGCAGCGGTCCCGACCGTCGCGTTCCCGGCTTCCTTCCCCAACGCGATCGAACCTTCGTAACCGTACTCGATCGCATCAACCACCAGCATCGGGTTGTACCAGGACCGCTTGTCCATCTTCCGGGCGATCTGCGCAGTACGACGCACGTTGGCGCTGCTGTCGAAAATTTGCCCTTTGAGGGCGAGTTCCAGCCCGGTAGCAATACCGAGCATCAACTCCTGCGCCTTATGCGCGCAGTCGTTCAGCAGTTCGACAAGAACGTCCTGCAGGGTCTTCAGGAAGTTCTCGATTTCGGTCGCGGCCGCGGCGTTGACATGCGTGACGAGCACCGAAATGAGCGCCGCGCCGAGATTGCCGCGAGACACCAGCAATTGATTGCGCACGAGCGCCAGCAGCGGCCGTGCCGACAGTCGAAACGATGCCAGCGGCGGCGGAACCGGAATGACGCCGATCAGGTTGATCGCAAGCCCAAGGTAATCGAGCAGATTGGCGTGGCGCTTCTCGACGATCATCACGATGTCGCACACCGCATCGTAAAACGCCATCAGGTTGCCGATGATCGGCACCGCGCTTGCGAAGGTCTTGAGACCCTCGAACGAAATGTGATTGCCGCTGATCTTGAGCAGCCACTTGTTGAAACGGTCGCCTCCCGCCGCTACATCTTTCGGCGAAATATCGCTGAGCCAGGAAACGGCCTGTTCCTTCTCGGCGCCCGGTGGAAGTTGTTGTGCCATGTCGTTGTTCGTTCAATTCGTTTTTTCAAGACGCTGACGAGCCGCCCTCTCAGGATTTCAGCGGTCCGCCGAACCCGCTCGTCGGAAGCTTCATGCCGGTCGCACCGGCGGCTGACGCCACCGTCGTAGCACCCTTTCCGGCGACACCGGCGACACCAGGTAGCGCGCCCTGCAGCGCACCGGATGCCGCCTTCGCAGCCGGCGCGGCCAGCGCCGCGAGCCCACCTTGGCGAGCTGCCTGCACCATCCCGGCCACCTGCTTCGCGGCACTGCCCAGGCTCGATGCCGTCTGTAGCGCGGAAACAGCGCCTGCCCCACCCAGCGCACTTGCGGCAGCCGGCAATGCGGAACTCGCCAGTCCGCCCAACGCAGCACCGGCTCCACCTCCGCTCGCAAGCCCCATCGCAGCCGTCGTCGCCGCAGGCGCCATCCCCTTCAACTGGCTCGCGAGCTGCTCCGTCGCCGCGGCTTGCGCCGCCTGCGGCGACGGCTCGACGGGCTCGACCGGCCACTGCGCCTGCTTGAAGTAATTTGCGGGTTGAGCCGACTCGCGCGGATCCTTCCCGAACTCGACACGCACCGCACCCGGCGGCAAACCGCTCACCGCCGTATAGCCGCTGTTGTCGAGCGCCCCTTTCTTCAGCACGGCGCCGTTCACGTCTCTCACCGTGAACAGGCCGCCCTTCACCGCCTCGCCGTTCACGTACTTGTGAAACAGCTCCAACTGCCCCGGCTGGTCCGGCCGCGGGCTCGGCAGCGGATAACCCATGCTCGCCGGCCCCGCGAACGTATGCGACGCGCCCTTCACATCGACCGCACCCGGCGTATGAATCTCGATGTTGCCGTCCTTGATGCGGATGTACCCGCCGCCACTCGTCAGCAGAATCCCCTGGTCGGCCGCGATCTCGATCCGGTCGGTTGCGGACACAACCTTCACCGCCTTCTGCGCGGTCACCTCGACGTTGTCCGACTGCGCCTGGATCTCGACCTTGCCCTTGCCGGCGAACAGCTTCATCCCCGCGTTCTGAACGAACAGGCTCAGCTTCTGCCCGATGCTGCCGATCAGCGACTTGCCCGCGGCGACGTGCACACTCTGTCCGCTCGCGACGTTCACGTGATCGTTCGCGACCACGTGCAGCGACTGCTGCGTCGACATCCCGATCCCGGACGGACTGCCGAACAGCATCACCGGCTCCTTGAACGCATTCGCGCTGCCCGTGCCGCCGCCTGCCGTGCGTCCGCCGGACGCGTTGCCCGACGCGCTGTCCTGCGTCGCGTCGGTGAACGCGCGCATCGTGTCGTGGGCTTCCTTGAGGCTTTCCGCCTGATGCTGCTCGCTCACGCCCGACATCGCCTCGACCAGGCTTTCGCCCGTCACCAGTTGCTGCTGCGCTTCCTTCACGTCGAGCGGCTGGCTGTTCGGCGCCTTCGGGTGCGTGGTCACGTACAGGCCCTGACTCGCCCGCACCGCGCCATACGCATCCGAACGCAGATCGAAGCCACTGCCCAGATACGACCCGCGCGAATTGCCGTTCTGGTCGATCAGGTAGCCCAGATGCAGCAGGCTGTTCGCGCTGCTACTCATCAGCTGCACGCGGTTCTGCCCGGTCGCGTCGTCCATCACGAGATGGTTGTAGCCGCTGCCCGAATACTCTTTCGATCGATACCCGGACAGAATCCCGTCGCTATGCCACTGCGGCTGGTTCGCGCCGTTGTACACGCGCCCGACTGCCAAAGGCCGGTCGCAATCGCCACCCACGTAGTCGATCAGCACTTCCTCGCCGATGCGCGGCACGTGCACGCCACCGTAACCGCCGCCGGTATCCGACTGCACGACGCGCACCCAGCACGACGCGTTCTCGTTGCCGGGGTTCAGACGATCCCATACGAACTGCACACGAATCCGGTTCAGCTCGTCCGTATAGACTTCCTCGCCCTGCGGCCCGACGACGATGGCCGTCTCGAGATGCATCTTCGGCTTCTCGTGCTCGAACGGGCTGCGATACGGCACGCTCACGCGCTGCGCTTCGACCTCGACGAGATAGAAGCCGACCGAGCCGTCGTCGTGCGGCACGCGGAACGCGGCGTCGGCACCGTAGCCCTCCTGCGCTTGCGTCAACGCGTCGCGCAGGCTGTACGGAAAGTCCGCGCTGCTGCTCGCGACGGGCAGGTTGTTCTCGATCCACCATTCGACGCCGATCGCCGCGAACTCGCGCTGGTCGGCCGGATCGCGATCGTGTTCGGGATGATCCGCCAGCGTAAAACGACGGCCGGCATCGATCGCGCGCACGCCGCCCGCGCCGTGGAAGCGCTTCGCTTGCGACTCCCATTCCTCCATCCGCAGCTTCGTCAGATGGTCGCCGCGCGTCTGGTCCAGATACGTGTACGCACCGGTGTACTCGTAGACTTCGAGCTGGTCGGGCAATTCGCCCTGGCCGCCCATCGTCGGCAGCGTCGTGCCCTTCGGGTTCGACGGTTGCGACGGATTCTTGTAGTCGAACGTGCGCGTCGTCCGGGTCACGCTCTGCAGCGTGCGCGAGCCCGACCATTGCGTGAACGCGTCGGCTTCGCTCGCCGCGCCGCCCCGATAGAAGCGCGCGGTCTCCGGCGACAGCGGCGCGAACGCCTGCAGGTTGTCGGTGATCACGAGCGTATGCGACTTGCCGTCGTCGGCCTGCTGCCATGTGCTGTAGAGGCCTTCGCTCTCCATCAGCCGATGCACGAAATGCCAGTCGGTGTCGTGCTGACGCGTGTATGAACGGCTCGGCAGCGGTTTCGACAGCGCGAAGCGGAAATGCCCCTGCGCCTGCGGATGCTGGTTCAGCACGTCGCTGATGATCTGGTCGACGGTCGTGTCGTTCCAGAGCCGCTGGTCTCGGCGAAACTTCAGGAAATGGGAGAAATCGGCGAACGTGAGCTGATAGGTCGTGAGCCCGCCGTCGGCGCCGAGGCGGCGCGCCGTGTGCACGTACCCGTTGATCGGCCGGTAGCTGCGATCGCCCTGCTGGATCCACAACGTGACCGGCTGCGCGATCAGCTTTTTAAGTTCCAGATCGCTGTCGATCGACAGCACATCGAGCGTGAATTCGTATGCGCGCCCGATGCGCGACCGGCCGACGGCCCGCTGCACGGTCAGCACGTTGGCGCCCAATGGCGTATCGAGCTTCAGCAGCCGGTCCTGCTGAAGCAACCCGCCGCGCAATGCGGCAACAGTGTTCTGCATGTTCATGGCAACGGCCTTTTCTTCTTTTGACGCGCCCTCGGATGGCGCGTGATGCGATTTTCGCTCGCGCGATTTTACAGACAAATTACTAGCCGACTCGGAAAATGACCTGATTTAAAAGAGTATTTTTTAATCGTTGGTCCGAACGTCCACGGCAAACCTTTCTAACGCTCGTCCAGCGCTCACGTGCCACGTCGTCACACAGCGCTGCCACCCCGCCGCCCGCTGAAATCGATTGCAATCAGGGCCAATTCGACTTCCGGCGCCGCCCGGTTGCGAGTAGTGTCTACGTGCCCGTCATTCGGCCCGGCCCGGGCACGATCGATGCCCGGTGCGCCATCACCACACTGAACACTGGAGATCCACGATGAAACGTTCGAAGTTCCTGCTATCTGGCCTGCTGCTCGCGTCGGCCCTCGGTTTCACGGCCGTCGCCGCGCACGCGGAAGACCTGCTCGACTCGGTGAAGAAAGCCGGTGTGCTGCGCGTCGGCCTCGAAGGCACGTATCCGCCGTTCAACTCGCGCGGCACGTCGGGTCAGCTCGAGGGCTTCGACGTCGACGTCGCGAATGCGGTTGCCGGCAAGCTCGGCGTGAAGACGCAGTTCGTCCCGACCGAATGGAGCGGGATCATCGCGGGGCTGCAGGCCGGCAAGTTCGACGTGATCGTCAACCAGGTCACGATCACGCCGCAGCGCAAGGAAGCGCTCGACTTCAGCGAGCCGTACACGTACTCGGCCGCGCAGCTGATCCAGCGCAAGGACGACACGCGCAACTTCAAGTCGCTCGAGGACTTCAAGGGCAAGAAGCTCGGCGTGACGCTCGGCACCAACTACGACCAGATGGCGCGCAGCGTGCCGGGCATCGAGGTGCAGACGTATCCTGGCGCACCGGAAAAGCTGCGTGATCTCGCGGCAGGCCGGATCGAGGCGACGCTCGACGACCGCCTGATGCTGCCGTACATGATCAAGACGTCGAACCTGCCGCTGCGCTCGGGCGCGGTGCTGAACGGCGGCAAGCAGGAGATGGCGATCCCGTTCCGCAAGGGCAATCCGAAGTTCGAGAAGGCGATCAACGATGCGCTGGAGTCGCTGCGCAAGGAAGGCACGTTGAAGAAGATCTCGATGCACTGGTTCGGCAGCGACGTGACGGTGCCGGTCGCGCAGTAAGCGGTTCGCCGCGCTTGCATTGCGTCACGTCACTCGCTGCGGCGAAGGCGTGACGCCTCTTCTCTCCCGCTCTCTTCGCTCAGGCCGCTTCGTCGAAGCGCGCGAGCAGCATCTGGCCGATCGGCGTCAGCGCCGGGCGCGCAGCCACCTCGTTCACGCGTACCTGCGTATCGTCGACGAGCCGCTTTTCGACGAGCACGGCGAACGCGGGGTTCGCCAGGTCGACGCTGTCCGGTGCGCGGGCTATGCGCAGCAGCATCGAGAATTCATGCGGACTCAACATGGTCCTTGTCTCCTGATCGTCCGCGATCCGGTTCGAACGGCGTCGATCGTGTTTTCGAATGGAATGGTGCGAGGCATAGTCGATGCGCTGCCGGGAGCGAGACCCCGGTTGACCGTTGCGCAACGCGGGCACGGCGTCGCGTGCGGGTCACGCACGCCCGGATCGCGACGGTGGCGCCGCGGCGGGAACGTGCAACGTTAGGGGCGCAGCGTGACGCGGGCGTGACAGGGAAAGGGGGGCGCAACGATGTGCGATGCGCGCTCGGATTGCCAGCGCAGCGCACGTCGTGCGGATCGGGGCGGGAGCGCAGGCATCTTCAGCCTCGATGGCGATGCCTGTGGCCGAGCTGGATTGACGTGCCATGCGGTCGAGACGTTAGCCTCCATTGCCCATGCGCCTCAAAATTCTCCCCTTCAAACTTCTAGCACTCCAACCAATATCGGCACGATTCCGCTGACGCGATACGCAGCGTTCGTCGCTCGAAATCGAACCGTCTCTCGCAGCGCCCCCCGCCCCAGGAATCTTCGCCTCACCTCGTCTGCCGTTTGGTCAGGGTTTCTATACCGAACGGCCAATTTGCACTCAAAGCAATTGAAACCGCCTACATTGAACGGACACCAAAGTATTTTTCTCTCCGCAAATCTTCACCGAGATTGTGAAAGGTCGTGTCGACGGCGAATGCGCTTCATGAGCACTGCATAGCCGCCACCGCCGCCCTCACTGTTGCGAATATCCGCACATCAAGGGATGGGCGTCGATGCAATCCCCGTGGATTGCATGCAGTGGGCCACTCACTCACCCGATATATCAAAAAAGCGATAAACTGATGACCTGGCATGTTGAGTTGATACCCGAGGCAACGGCCGAATTGCTGGCATTGCCTCCCGATATGCGCGCCCGCTTCCTCCATATCGCGGAGATGCTGGCGGAGTTCGGCCCGCAACGCGTCGGGATGCCCCATGTGCGCGCGCTGACGGGAAAGCTTTGGGAAATCCGCATGACCGGGCGTGATGGCATCGCGCGGGCGATCTACGTCGCGCGGACGAAGCAACGCCTGATCGTGCTGCACATGTTCGTGAAGAAGACGCAGAGAACACCGCGTCGCGCTATCGAAATGGCGTGCGCCCGGATAAGGAGGATTGAGCAATGACCAGCCTTGCAACGTTGAAGAAGCGCCTGTTGGCCGACCCGGCCACGCAGGCCGAGTATGACGCGCAGGCACCGGAGTTCGCCGTTGCCCGCGAACTTGTCGCCGCACGCGTGCGCGCCGGATTGACGCAAGAACAGGTCGCCGAGCGGATGCAGACCACTCAATCGACCATCGCGCGGATGGAGAGCGGTCGCACGATGCCGTCGCTGCGCACGCTGGCGCGCTATGCGAAGGCGACGGGAAGTCGCGCCGTGGTACGTCTGGAAGCGATGAAGTAGTTCGATTGCCGCGCGAAGGCCCGGGGCGTCGCGCGGGCGACGGAATCCGCGGGCCGACGCCCGTCCCCGCGGATTGGCGATAAAGCACAGTCGGGAACCATTGCCCGGATGTGCAGTGTGCACGCCGGTGGTCGCCACGAACGAAAAAAGGGGTTACGGAAAACTCCGTAACCCCTTTTCGGATATGGTGCCGGCTGCAGGACTCGAACCCGCCACCTGATGATTACAAATCAACTGCTCTACCAGATGAGCTAAGCCGGCATAAGCGCGAGATTCTACCTCATTTCACGATCTTGAGGCGAGGTCTGCTGCCGCCTTTCGAGCCATCCCCGTCGGTTTTCGGCGGTTCGTCGGCGCCTTCGGACGGTTCTTCGTTCGCACCTTGATCGGCAACCGGCGCCAGCACGACAGGCGACTCGTCGCGCCGCACCTCATCGGCCTGCTCGGCATCGTCCTCGAACGCGCCCGAATCCGCGCCCTCGCCCGCCACCGCATCGACCTGGAACGCCATCCCCTGGCCGTTCTCGCGCGCGTAGATCGCGAGCACGTTGGCCACCGGAATCTCGATCTTGTGCGCCTTCCCGGAGAACCGGGCGGTGAACTCGATCCACTCGTTACCCATCTGCAGCTGGCTCGTCGCCTCGAAGCTGATGTTGAGCACGATCTCGCCGTCACGCACGAACTGACGCGGCACGCGCGTCGAGTTGTCGACCCTCACCGCGATATGCGGCGTGTAACCGTTATCGGTGCACCACTCGTACAGCGCGCGCAGCAGATAAGGCTTCGTTGAAATCTCTTGCATCACAATCCTCGAACCCGGAGCGGGCACGCGGCACGCCGCGCCGCCCGCTCCGTCTTGCCCTCATTGCATCATCAACGACGCATGACCTTTTCGGACGGCGTCAGTGCTTCGATATAGGCCGGACGGCTGAAGATCCGCTCGGCATACTTCATCAGCGGCGCGGCGTTCTTCGACAGTTCGATGCCGTAGTGATCCAGACGCCACAGCAGCGGCGCGATCGCGACGTCGAGCATCGAGAACTCCTCGCCGAGCATGTACTTGTTCTTCACGAAGATCGGCGCGAGTTGCGTCAGGCGATCGCGGATCGCGAGGCGTGCCTTCTCGTGGTTCTTCTCCGCTGCCTTGCCCTTCTCGTTCTCGAGCGTGCTGACGTGAACGAACAGCTCCTTCTCGAAGTTGAGCAGGAACAGGCGTGCACGGGCGCGCTGCACCGGGTCGGCCGGCATCAGCTGCGGGTGCGGGAAGCGCTCGTCGATGTATTCGTTGATGATGTTCGATTCGTACAGGATCAGGTCGCGTTCGACCAGAATCGGCACCTGACCGTACGGGTTCATCACCGAGATGTCTTCCGGCTTGTTGAACAGGTCGACGTCACGGATCTCGAAATCCATCCCCTTCTCGAACAGCACCAGCCGGCAACGCTGGGAGAACGGGCAAGTTGTGCCGGAATACAGAACCATCATATTTGCGTTTCCTCAAAAAAGCCGAGGGCCGGCACGCGGCGCAACCCCTTTCACGGGTTCCGCCTTGCGCCGGCCCCACGCCGGTCAGGCGTGTTTACTTGATATCTTTCCAGTACGCGGCATTGAGCCGCCAGGCCAGGAAAGTCAGGACACCGAGAAAGACCAGCACCCACACGCCGAGGCGTTTGCGGGTCTGCTGGGCCGGCTCGGACATCCATGTCATATAGGCCACCAGGTCGGCCACCGCAGCATCATAGTCCGGCGCCGACAACGTCCCCGGCGTGACCTGCTGGAAGCCGACGAGCGTGTGGACCTTCTCGCCCGTCTCCTCGTCCGTCTTGTCTTCGAATTTGGCAGTGCGCTGCCCCTGCAGTTGCCACAATACATGGGGCATGCCGACGTTCTCGAACACCGCGTTGTTCCAGCCGCTCGGCCGCGTATCGTCGCGGTAGAAACTCCGCAGATACGTGTACAGCCAGTCGCGACCGCGCGCCCGTTCCTCGACCGACAGGTCGGGCGGCGTCGTGCCGAGCCAGTTCTTCGCGTCTTCGGGCCGCATCGCGACGGACATCGTGTTCCCGACCTTGTCGGTCGCGAACAGGAGATTCGTTTCGATCTCCTTCTGGGATATGCCCAGATCCGTCAGACGGTTGTAGCGCATCAGGTTCGCGCTGTGGCAGTTCAGGCAATAGTTTACAAACAATTGCGCGCCGTGCTGAAGCGAAACGAGATTTTCCGTGTTATCGGGCGCCCGGTCGAGCGGAAAATTACCCTCCGCGCGCACGGCCGGCGCCGCCAGCAGCGCGACGGCCGTCGCCCCGATCAGCGCGAGCGTCGAAAGCAGTTTCTTCATGTCGTTCTCTCCTCGCTCTCGTTAATGGGGCTTGAAGCGCACCCGCTCCGGCGGCTGCTTGAACGTGCCAAGCGGCGTCCAGACGGGCATGCCGAGGAAGAACGCGAAGTAGATCAGCGCACAGCCCTGCGCGATCAGCGTCGAGACCGGCGATGGCGGCCGCGTGCCGAGGAACGCGAGGATCAGGAACGCCGCGACGAAGATCCCGAGGAACACCTTGTGGAACAGCGGCCGGTAGCGGATCGACTTCACCGGGCTGCGGTCGAGCCACGGCAGGAAGAACAGCGTGATCACCGCCGAGCCCATCACGACGACGCCCCAGAACTTCGATTCCGTCAAGAACATGAACACGACGATCGCCGCGGCCAGCACCGGCAGCCCGACCTTCCACTTGCCGCGCGCACGGATCAGCGCGAGCACGCCGAGCAGCGCGATCACGATCATCAGCACGATCTTGAACGGGTCGGTGGTCGCGCGCAGCATCGCGTAGAACGCGGTGAAGTACCACACCGGCGCGATTTCCGGCGGCGTCTGCAGCGGATTCGCCGGGACGAAGTTGTTCGACTCGAGGAAGTAGCCGCCCATCTCCGGCGAGAAGAACACGATCAGCGCGAACACCATCAGGAACACACAGACGCCGAAGAAATCGTGCACCGAGTAGTACGGGTGGAACGGGATGCCGTCGAGCGGAATGCCGTCCGCGTCCTTCTTCGCCTTGATCTCGATGCCGTCAGGGTTGTTCGACCCCACTTCGTGGAGCGCGACGAGGTGCGCGATCACGAGGCCGACCAGCACGAGCGGAATCGCGATCACGTGGAACGCGAAGAAGCGATTCAGCGTGACGTCGGACACGACGTAGTCGCCGCGGATCCACAACGACAGGTCCGGGCCGACGAACGGGATCGCAGAAAACAGGTTCACGATCACCTGCGCGCCCCAGAACGACATCTGGCCCCACGGCAGCAGGTAGCCGAAGAACGCCTCGGCCATCAGGCACAGGAAGATCGCGCAGCCGAAGATCCACACGAGTTCGCGCGGCTTGCGGTACGACCCGTACATCAGCCCGCGGAACATGTGCAGGTACACGACGACGAAGAACATCGACGCACCGGTCGAGTGCATGTAGCGGATCAGCCAGCCCCACGGCACCTCGCGCATGATGTACTCGACCGACGCGAACGCGAGCGTCGAATCGGGCTTGTAGTTCATCGTCAGGAAGATGCCCGTGACGATCTGGTTGACGAGCACCAGCAGCGCGAGTGAGCCGAAGAAGTACCAGAAGTTGAAGTTCTTCGGCGCGTAGTACTCGGAAACGTGCTTCTTCCAGGTGGACGTGAGCGGGAAGCGCTGGTCGACCCAGCCGGTGAGACCTGTCGTGGAGACTTCCTTGTTGTCGGCCATCACGCTTCTCCTTTCTCGTCCTTGCCGATCACGAGGGTCGTCGCCGACGTGAACATGTAGGGCGGGATGTCGAGATTCTGGGGCGCCGGCTTGTTCCTGAACACGCGGCCGGCGAGGTCGTAGGTCGAACCGTGGCACGGGCACAGGAAGCCGCCCGGCCAGTCGTCCGGCAGGTTCGGCTGCGGACCCGGCGTGAAGCGTTGGCTAGGCGTGCAGCCGAGGTGCGTACACACGGCCATCACGACGAGAATGTTCTTGCGATCGGCCCGCGAGCGATATTCGTTCGCGCAATACGCGGGCAACGGCATCGAATACGGGGATTTCGAGGTCGGATCGGCCACTTCCTTGTCGGCCTTGACGACGTCGGCCAGCATCGAATCGGTGCGATTCAGGATCCAGACGGGTTTGCCGCGCCACGGCACCGTGACCATCTCGCCGGGCTTCAGGCCGCTGATGTCGACCTCGACCGGGGCTCCGGCCGCTTTCGCTTTCGCGGACGGCGCAAGCGACGCCGCGAAAGGTATGACGGTGGCTACGCCTCCCACGCCACCTGCTACGGATGTCGCAATCAGCCAGGTACGGCGGCCGCTGTCGACGCGTTTCTCTTCCTTGTCTCGCATCACACGCCCCACTTCTGAGTTGGATTTTCCGTCACGACTTTTCATTCCGCCGCTAGTTTGCGCGAATGGAGTCGCCATTTACAAGGCCCGGAGACGAAAATCCCTTCGAAGTAATTGATAGTTAAGGGTTTTCCCCCACTATCGGAGCGATTAAATCATTTTGCTTTTAAGCATACGCTACATTGCGAAATTTCGATGCACCGCCGCAAATCCGGCGTTCAGACCGGATTATGAATATCGATAAAAAGGTGTTCGAGATCGAATTCTTCGGACAAGTGGGCGCCGAGCGCCTGGATTCCGTAGCGCTCGGTCGCGTGGTGCCCTGCCGCAACGAACGCGACGCCGCTTTCGGCCGACGCATGCGTGACGGATTCCGACACCTCGCCGGTCAGGAACACGTCGGCGCCCGCGTCGATCGCCGCGTCGAAATAGCTTTGCGCGGCGCCCGTACACCATGCGATGCGGCGCAACTGCATCTCCGGATCGCCGAGCACGAGCGGCGTGCGGCCGAGCGTGCGCTCGACCTTCGCGACGAAGTGCTCGAGCGAGACGGGCATCGGCAGCGTGGCCATCCAGCCGAGGTCGCCATCGCCGAAACGCTGCTCGCCGAGCAGCCCGAGCTTCTCGCCGAGCTGCGCGTTGTTGCCGAACTCGGGGTGCGCGTCGAGCGGCAGGTGGAATGCGAACAGGTTCAGGTCGTTCGCGAGCAGCAGCTTCAGCCGCTGGTACTTGCGGCCGGTAATCTGCGGCGCCTCGTTGCGCCAGAAATAGCCGTGATGGACGAGCACCGCATCCGCGCCCCATTCGAGCGCGGCTTCGAGGAACGCGACCGACGCCGTCACGCCGGTGGCGATCTTCTCGATCTTGCGGCGCCCCTCGACCTGGAGGCCGTTCGGGCAATAGTCCTTGAAGCGCGCGATTTCAAGGGTATTGTTCAAGTACAATTCAAGTTCGATCCGATCCATATAAACCTCTAATCCTTTCAGATGCTTAGACGCTTCTGGCTGTTCTTCGCGCAGGCGGTGACCGTACTGCTCGCGCTGATGTTCATCGTCGTGACGCTCAAGCCGCAATGGCTGCAACGGCAAGGACAGCTCGGCAAGCAGCTCGCCACGCCGATCGTCGCGCTGCGCGAAGTCGCACCGGGCATCGGCGGCGCCCCCGCGACCACGTCGTACGCCGAGGCCGCGCAAAAGGCGATGCCCGCCGTCGTCAACGTCTTCTCCAGCAAGGACGGCTCGCTGCCGCCCGATCCGCGCGCGAAGGATCCGCTGTTCCGCTACTTCTTCGGCGACCGCAATGCGCGCAAGCAGCACGACGAGCCGGCCGCCAACCTGGGCTCGGGCGTTATCGTGAGCCCTGAAGGTTACATTCTAACGAACCAGCACGTCGTGGACGGCGCCGACCAGATCGAAGTCGCGCTCGCCGACGGCCGCACGGGCACCGCGAAGGTGATCGGCAGCGACCCGGAAACCGACCTCGCCGTGCTGAAGATCAACATGACGAACCTGCCGACGATCACGCTCGGCCGTTCCGACCAGTCGCGGGTCGGCGACGTCGTGCTCGCGATCGGCAACCCGTTCGGCGTCGGCCAGACGGTCACGATGGGGATCATCAGCGCGCTCGGCCGCAATCACCTCGGCATCAACACGTTCGAGAACTTCATCCAGACCGACGCGCCGATCAACCCGGGCAACTCGGGCGGCGCGCTGGTCGACGTGAACGGCAACCTGCTCGGCATCAACACGGCGATCTACTCGCGCTCGGGCGGCTCGCTCGGCATCGGCTTCGCGATCCCCGTGTCGACCGCGCGCACCGTGCTCGAAAGCATCATCACGACGGGCTCGGTCACGCGCGGCTGGATCGGCGTCGAGCCGCAGGACGTCACGCCGGAAATCGCCGAATCGTTCGGGCTCCAGCAGAAGTCGGGCGCGATCGTCGCGGGCGTGCTGCAGGGCGGGCCGGCCGACAAGGCCGGCATCAAGCCGGGCGACATCCTCGTGAGCGTGAACGGCGACGACATCACCGACACGACGAAACTGCTGAACACCGTCGCGCAGATCAAGCCGGGCACGCCGACCAAGGTGCATGTCGTACGCAAGGGCAAGGAGTTCGACGTGAAGGTCGTGATCGGCAAGCGCCCGCCGCCGCCGAAGCAGGCGCTCGACGAACAGGACAGCGACAGCGAATGACCTCCGGCGGGCGGCGTACCGGCGCCGCTTGCCGGCCAAGGACGGAAACAAAAAAGGGCAGCCTGATCGGCTGCCCTGTTGCTTTGGTCCGGCGGCGTTGCTCCGGCATGCCTTCTTCACGGTGAAGAAGCTGCGGGCGCCCTCGCGATCTGCGCCATCCGGTCGGCGCGCGCGGCTTCAACGCTGTCGAGGGGCCGTATCGACGACCGCGATCATGCCGGCCGCCGCGCACCGGTCCCGCATCAACTCGCGGCGCCGTTCTCCGCCTCGGGTTCTTCCGTCGGCTTCGGTACGAAGAATCGCGCGGCCAGCAGCCCGATCTCGAACAGCACGACGAGCGGCAACGCGAGCATCAACTGCGAGAATACGTCCGGCGGCGTGACGACCGCCGCGACGACGAACGCGCCGACGATCACGTACGGCCGCATCTCCTTCAGCTTCTTCAACGTCAGCACGCCCATCCGGACGAGCAGCACGACGACGATCGGCACCTCGAACGTGACGCCGAACGCGATGAACATCCCGAGCACGAAGCTCAGGTAGTTGTCGATATCGGTCGACATCTCCGCGCCGAGCGGTGCGTTGTAGTGCGCCATCACGCGGAAGATCGTCGGGAACACGAGGAAGTACGCGAACGCCATCCCGCACAGGAACAGCACATAGCTGCTGCCGACGAGCGGCGCGACGAGCTTCTTCTCGTGCTGGTACAGCCCCGGCGCGACGAACGCCCAGATCTGGTACAGCACGATCGGCAGCGCGATCACGAGCGCGACGAGCATCGTGACCTTCATCGGCACGAAGAACGAGCCGGTGACATCGGTCACGATCATCCTGCCGCCCTTCGGCAGGTTTTCCATCAGCGGCCGCGCGAGCAGCCGGAAGATGTCGGGCGCCCAGTACACGAGCCCGAGGAACACGACGATCACGGCCAGCCCCGCGCGAATGATGCGATCGCGAAGCTCGACGAGATGGGAAATGAAGGTTTCTTCCGGGGCGTCGCCCGGGTTCTGCTGGGGGTCGCTCACACCGGCCCTCGGTAGGATTGACGAGCGAGCATGCGCTCGGCTCAGAAGAAGCGCGTCGGCCGGCGCAGGCTGGCCGGCTGGTGGCGCGCGACACGCGCGGCGCCCGACTGCACGTGCGTGCGGCGGGTCGTCGCGCGCTTGTACCAGACAGGCGTCGCCGCCTGTTTCACACGCCAGTTGCGACGCTTCGGCGCGAGCGCGGCCGTGCTGCCGCGCCACGACGGCGCCGCGGGCGTGTCGGAGCCGTACGTGCCGGCATCGACCGAGCCTTCGTTAAGGCCGCCGACCGCGGAGTTCCACGTGTCGTTCAGCTCCTTCTCGTGCTCGCGCAGGTTGTCGTGAATCGTCGTCTCGACATTGCGCGCGGCCGTCTCGAAATCGGTCTTCATCGTCCGCAACGCGTCGAGTTCGATTTCGCGCGAGACCTCGGCCTTCACGTCGTTGATGTACCGCTGCGCGCGGCCGAACAGTGCGCCGGCCGTACGCGCGACGCGCGGCAGGCGCTCGGGGCCGAGCACCACGAGCGCGACGACGCCGATCAGCGCCATCTTCGAAAGACCGAGATCCAGCATCGCGAATGCCTGTCAGCGTGCCGGCGTTACGCCTTGTTCGAGTCGGAACGCGTCGTTTCCTTCGCGTTGACGTCGACCGAGCCGTTGCGCGGCAGCTGCTGCGCGTCCGCCGGCGTCTCGCCGTCCTTCATGCCGTCCTTGAAACCCTTCACGGCGCTGCCGAGGTCGTTGCCGATGTTGCGCAACTTCTTCGTACCGAAAACCAGCGCGACGATCAGCAGCACGATCAGCCAGTGCCAAATGCTCAATCCACCCATGATGAAACCTCTCCTCAACCACGCCGCGTCGCGGCGCAAATCGCCGGCGGCACGCCGGCTTCGACTATCGATGCGGGGAAACGCCCCGCGACGTCAACCCATCCGCAGCCAGGGGCGCGGGCCGGCCAGAATGTGCGCGTGCAGGTGGTAAACCTCCTGCCCGCCGCCGGGCCCCGTGTTGATCACCGTGCGAAAACCGGTTTCGCCACCCGTGTACGCGACGCCGAGCTGGTCGGCCAGACGCGCGACCAGCAGCATCAGCCGGCCAAGCATCGGCGCGTCGGCCTCGCTCGCCGCCGACAGCGTCGGCACGTGCCGGCGCGGAATCACGAGCACATGCGTCTCGGCCGCGGGGCGGATGTCGCGGAACGCGACGAATTCGTCGTCCTCGTGCACCTTCGTGCTCGGGATCTCGCCCGCCGCGATCTTGCAGAACAGGCAATTCGGATCGTGACTCATGTTGCTCCTGCGAAACGCCCGCGCGCCGGTCAGAACCAGGCCTGCGAATCGAGCGTCTTGTTGTCGTTTAGGTACAGCCAACCTTTGATGATACGGTACAGCGTCCAAATCCACGTGACAAACATGATGACGAATCCCACGCCCACGAACATCAGCGCGAAGCCGATCACGTAAGCGATCAGCGCGCGCCAGAACGTGCGGATCTGCCACTCGAAATGGTCGGCGTACGGCGTGCCGGCCACGTCACCGCGCTTCACGTAGTTGATGATGATCGCGATGAGGCCGGTGACGCCGCCCGTCAGCCAATGAATCGCGTAGAGGCCGTACAGCACGTGCGTCAACGTGCGCAAACCGTTCAGCCGCTCGGCGTCCGCTGCACCCGGCACCGACGGCGTCGGAAGCTGGCTCGGCGTATCGGTCATGATGCTACCCCCGTTGGATGACAATTCTTACAGCTTACCGCACTGTCGCCGGCGCGGCAGGCCGCGAGCCGTCAACCGCCGTTTTCCTCGCGCTCGCGGCGCTTGCGCAGCGCCTTTTCCTCGATGCCCGACAACCCTTCGCGGCGCTCGAGTTCGGCGATCACGTCGGCCGGGCTCAGGTCGAAATGCGACAGCATCACGAGGCAGTGGAACCACAAATCGGCCACCTCGCCGACCAGCGCTGTCGGCGCGCCGCCCTGGCGCACGTCCTTCGCGGCCAGCACGACTTCGGTCGCCTCTTCGCCGATCTTCTTCAGCACCGCGTCGTCGCCCTTGTGGAACAGGCGCGATACGTACGATTGTTCGGGGTCGCCGCCCTTGCGGCTATCGATCACGGCCGCGAGGCGCAGCAGCGTGTCTTCGGTCGATTGCGTCATTTGTAGATGTGTTCGGGGTCTTTCAGCACCGGATCGACCGCGACCCAGTCGCCGCTGTCCACCGTACCTTCGAATTTCTGGAAGAAGCACGAATGCCGGCCGGTGTGGCAGGCGATGCCCGACACCTGCTCGACCTTCAGCAGCACGACGTCCTCGTCGCAATCGAGCCGCACCTCGTGCACGTGCTGCACGTGGCCCGACTCCTCGCCCTTGAACCACAGGCGCTTGCGCGAGCGCGAATAGTAGACCGCGCGCTGCGTCTCGATCGTCTTCGCCAGTGCCTCGCGGTTCATCCACGCGAACATCAGCACGTCGTTCGTCGACGCTTCCTGCGCGATCACCGGCACGAGGCCGTTGTCGTCCCAGCGGACCTTGTCGAGCCACGCGGGCAGGGATTTCGTTTCCGTATTCATCACAGCCTCACCGCGATGCCCTGCTCGGCCATGAAGCGCTTCGCCTCGCCGACCGTGTGCTCGCCGTAGTGGAAGATGCTGGCGGCCAGCACCGCGTCCGCGCGGCCGTCCTTGATGCCGTCCGCGAGATCCTGCAGGCAGCCGACACCGCCCGATGCGATCACCGGCACCGGCACCGCGTCCGACACGCCGCGCGTGAGCGCGAGGTCGAAGCCCGACTTCGTGCCGTCGCGGTCCATGCTCGTGAGCAGGATCTCGCCCGCGCCGAGTTCGGCCATCTTGCGCGCCCATTCGATCGCATCCAGGCCCGTGCCCTTGCGGCCGCCGTGCGTGAAGACTTCCCAGCGCGGCGCCTCGCCGTCGGCCGACACGCGCTTCGCGTCGATCGCGACGACGATGCACTGCGAGCCGTACTTGTCGGCCGCGTCGCGCACGAGCTGCGGGTTCGCGACCGCCGACGAATTCATGCTGACCTTGTCCGCGCCGGCGTTCAACAGGCGCCGCACGTCCTCGACGGCGCGCACGCCGCCGCCGACGGTCAGCGGAATGAACACCTGCGACGCAACGGCTTCGATGATCGGCAGGATCAGGTCGCGCTGGTCGGAGGTCGCGGTGATGTCGAGGAACGTCAGTTCGTCGGCGCCCTGGTCGTCGTAGCGGCGGGCGATTTCGACGGGGTCGCCGGCATCGCGCAGCTCGACGAAATTGACGCCCTTGACGACACGCCCGGCAGTCACGTCCAGGCAGGGGATGATGCGTTTAGCTAGAGCCATGATGTACGCCATAGGCCGCGGTGGAACGGCCGGTTACGGAAGCCTCGCGCGAGGCTTCCGGTCGGGGCCGCCTGCGGGCAGCCCCGGCGAACGGGACACCGCGGTTACGCGTTGTCGAGTTCGCCGTTCAGTTCGTCCGCGCGCTTTTGCGCGGCCGCGAAATCGAGATCGCCGGAGTAGATCGCACGGCCGCAGATCACGCCTTCGACGCCGTGCTCTTCCACTTCGCACAGGTTCTCGATGTCCGTGAGGTTCGACAGGCCGCCGCTGGCGATCACCGGAATGCCGACCGCCTGCGCGAGCTTCACGGTCGCCTCGATGTTGATGCCCTGCAGCATCCCGTCGCGGCCGATGTCCGTGTAGACGATCGACTCGACGCCGTAGTCCTCGAACTTCTGCGCGAGATCGATCACCTCATGGCCCGTGAGCTTGCTCCAGCCGTCGGTCGCGACCTTGCCGTCCTTCGCGTCCAGGCCGACGATGATGTTGCCCGCGAACGCGGTACACGCGTCCTGCAGGAAGCCCGGATCCTTCACGGCCGCGGTGCCGATGATCACGTAGGACAGGCCCGCGTCGAGATACTTCTCGATCGTCTCGAGGCTGCGGATGCCGCCGCCGAGCTGAACGGGGATTTCGTCGCCGACTTCGTCGAGGATCGCTTCGATCGCCTCGAGATTCTTCGGCTTGCCGGCGAATGCGCCGTTCAGGTCGACCAGATGCAGCCGCCGGGCGCCGAGATCGACCCACTTGCGGGCCATCGCCGCCGGGTCCTCGGAGAAAATCGTGGCCTGGTCCATATCGCCCTGTTTGAGGCGCACACACTGACCGTCTTTGAGATCGATGGCCGGAATCAGCAACATAGCAATCGGGTGTCGTCGTGGAAAATGAAAAGAATCCGGCGCGCACCGGCCAAACCGGTGCCGCGCCGTCTCGCTAGTTTAGTACAACTCTTTCGGTGCTTAAGCGTGCGAGCCCCGCACGACAGGCGTTTGCGCCCTGTCAACTGTGGCTCGCGCACCACGTTCACGGCTTCCAGTGTACGAAGTTGCGATACAGACGCAACCCGACTTCCGCGCTTTTCTCGGGGTGGAATTGGGTCGCGAAGAGATTGTCCCGCGCGACCGCTGACGTAAACGGCGCGCCGTAGGCCGTTTCGCCGACCGTGTGCGCCGGGTTGTCCGGGCTCACGTAATAGCTGTGAACGAAGTAGAAATACGCGTCGTCGGGCACGCCGTCCCACAGCGGGTGCGGCTGCGACTGGCGCACGCGGTTCCAGCCCATCTGCGGCACCTTGAAGCGCGAGCCGTCGTCCTGCAGCCGGCCGTCGAGCTCGAAGCGCACGACCTTGCCGGGCAGCAGGCCCAGGCCCTTCGTGTCGCCTTCCGCGCTCCAGTCGAACAGCATCTGCTCGCCGACGCACACGCCGAGCAGCGGCTTCGTGCGCGACGCCTCGATCACCGCTTCCTGCAGCCCCGATTCGCCGAGGCAGCGCATGCAGTCGGGCATCGCGCCCTGGCCGGGCAGCACGACGCGGTCGGCCGCGCGAATCGCGGCCGGCGTGTCGACGATCGCCACGTCGGCGGCCGGTTCGGCCTTCTTGAGCGCCTGCGCGACCGAGCGCAGGTTGCCCATCCCATAATCCACAATCGCAATCGAAGTTTTCATCTCAGTGCAGGCAGTAGCGCCCTCAGTCCATTGACGATGAATTCCACCGCCAGCGCCGACAGCATCAAACCATCAGCCGCGTGCGATGTTGATGCCGTCGGCCGATCCAGTTCGCGATCGGCTCGGCAAGCCGCATCGCGAAGAAACACAGCAGAGCCAGCGCCGCGCCGATCGCGACGAGCCCGGCTCGCTCATACCAGTGATGCGAGTTCGCCGCATAGATGATCACCGTGCTGATCGAGCCGGGGCCCGTCAGCAGCGGAATCGCCAGCGGCACGACCGCGATGTTGTCCTTCTGCTCGGCTTCGTGGCGCTCCTCCGGCGTCGAGCGGGTGTTGCCGGCCTGAGCGTTCAGCATGCTGATCGCCATCAGCAGCATGATGATCCCGCCGCCCACTTCGAGCGAGCCGACCGATATGCCGAAGAAGTCGATGATCTGCTGCCCGAGCAGCGTCGTCACCGTCATCACGCAGAACACCGACACCGACGCGATCCGGATCGTGCGGCGCCGCTCGTCGTCCGTCTGCTGCGCCGTCAGGCTCAGGAAGAACGGCACCGCGCCGACCGGATTGATCAGCGCGAGCAGGGAAATGAACGATTTGAGCAGATCCATCGCAAGCCGGCGCGCCGCGCCGAAGCCGTGAGGTTATCCGTGGCGTCCTGTCCGTTCGAAAGTTAGAGGCTGCCCTTCGTCGACGGAATCTGCCCCGCCGCGCGCTCGTCGAGTTCCACCGCCGCACGCAGCGCCCGGCCGAAGGCCTTGAACACCGTTTCGAGCTGGTGGTGCGCGTTGATCCCGCGCAGGTTGTCGATGTGCAGCGTGACGCCCGCGTGGTTCACGAACCCGCGGAAGAATTCGATCGACAGGTCGACGTCGAACGTGCCGATCCGCGCGCGCGTGAACGGCACGTGGAATTCGAGACCCGGCCGGCCCGAGAAGTCGATCACGACGCGCGACAGCGCCTCGTCGAGCGGCACGTACGAATGGCCGTAGCGGCGGATGCCCTTCTTGTCGCCGATCGCCTTCGCGACGGCCTGGCCGAGCGTGATGCCGACGTCCTCGACCGTATGGTGGTCGTCGATATGCGTATCGCCATGCGCTTCGACCTCGAGATCGATCAGACCATGTCGCGCGATCTGGTCGAGCATATGGTCGAGAAACGGCACGCCGGTGGCCAGCTTCTGCCGGCCCGTACCGTCGAGATCGAGCTTCACACGGATCTGCGTTTCGCTGGTATTGCGAACGACTTCCGCCACACGCATGGCAATTCCTTGATTGAGTCTGATGTAAATGGGGATTGATCGTCGCGCGCCGCCGCGCCCTGGGGTCAACCGGGCAGCGCGAGTTTCAAGGCAGCCAGCAGGCGCGCGTTTTCGTCGGGAGAACCGACGGTCAGCCGCACGCATTCGGCCAGCAACGGATGCATTTTACTCACGTTTTTGACCAGCACCCGCTCGGTGAGCAACGCATCGAACACGGCCGCCGCGTCCGGCACGCGCACCAGCAGGAAATTGCCGGCGCTCGGGAACACCGTCGCGCCCGGCAGCGCGGCCACGGCCTGCGCGAGGCGCGTGCGTTCCGCACGCAGTTCGGCCGCCTGCGCGTCGAGCACGTCGAGGTGGTCGAGCAGGAAATCGGCGGTCGCCTGGGTCAGCACGTTGATGTTGTACGGCGGGCGCACCTTGTCGAACTCGGTCAGCCAGGTCGGCAGCCCGGCGAGATAGCCGAGGCGGATTCCCGCGAGGCCGAGCTTCGACACCGTGCGCATCACGACGACGTTGTCGAACTCGGCGGCGCGCGGCAGCCACGAGCGCTCCGCGAACGGCTGGTACGCCTCGTCGATCACGATCAGGCTGTGCCGCGCGGCCGCGATGATCCGCTCGACGTCGGCTTCGTCGTACAGCGTGCCGGTCGGGTTGTTCGGGTACGCGAGATAGACGATCGCGGGCCGGTGCTCGGCGATCGCCGCGATCATCGCGTCGGCGTCGAGCGTCAGATCGGCCTTGAGCGGCACGCCGACGAATTCGAGCTGCGCGAACTTCGCGGACAGTTCGTACATCACGAAGCCCGGCACCGGCGCGAGCACCTTCGCGCCCGGCTTCGCGCATGCCACCGACATCATGCTGATGATTTCGTCCGAACCGTTGCCGAGCAGCACGTCGCACGCGGCCGGCACGCCCATCGCACGGCGCAGCTTGTCGAGCAGCGCGCCCGGGCGCGGCGCCGGGTAGCGGTTCAGCGCGACCTGCGCGAGGCGCTCGCCGAGCGCCGCCGCGAGCGGCGCCGGCAGCGAATACGGGTTCTCCATCGCATCCAGCTTCACGAACCCGCTCGCGTCGGGCACCGGGTAGCTCGTCATTGCGAGCACGTCGCGGCGGATGATGTCTTGTGGCGTCGTCATGGTCTCAAGCCGGCGTGCGTCGCGCCGGCGTCAAATTGGTCGGCAGGGCGGCGGCTGCCGCCCTGCGCTCGGTCTCCTCGTCGTCCGGAGTCGATGCGTCGGCATCGGCTCCGGCGCGCGGGTCACCCCTTCATCCGGAGCTCGGCGCTGCGCGCGTGCGCCTGCAGCCCTTCGCCGTATGCGAGTTCGGAAGCAATCTCGCCCAGCGTCTGCGCACCTTCGGCGCTGACTTCGATCAGGCTCGAGCGCTTGATGAAGTCGTACACGCCGAGCGGCGACGAGAAGCGCGCGGTGCGCGAGGTCGGCAGCACGTGGTTCGGGCCGGCGCAGTAGTCGCCGAGGCTTTCGCTCGTGTAGCGGCCGAGGAAGATCGCGCCGGCGTGGCGGATCTGCTGGCCCCATTGCTGCGGCTCCAGCGCGGAAATCTCGAGGTGCTCGGGCGCGATGTCGTTCGCGATCCGGCACGCTTCGGCCATGTCGCGCACCTTGATCAGCGCGCCGCGGCCTTCGAGCGACGCGCGGATCACGTCCTGGCGCGGCATCGTCGGCAGCAGCTCGTCGATCGCCTTCTCGACGCGCTCGAGGAACGCGGCGTCCGGGCACAGCAGGATCGACTGCGCGAGTTCGTCGTGTTCGGCCTGCGAGAACAGGTCCATCGCGACCCAGCTCGGATCGGTCGTGCCGTCGCACAGCACGAGGATTTCCGACGGTCCGGCGATCATGTCGATGCCGACCGTGCCGAACACGCGGCGCTTGGCCGACGCGACGTACGCGTTGCCCGGCCCGCAGATCTTGTCGACCGCCGGCACCGTGGCCGTGCCGTACGCGAGCGCGCCGACCGCCTGCGCGCCGCCGATCGTGAACACGCGATCGACGCCGCCGAGCAGCGCCGCGGCGAGCACGAGGTCGTTCTTCACGCCGTCCGGGGTCGGCACGACCATCACGATCTCGCCGACGCCCGCGACCCGCGCGGGAATCGCGTTCATCAGCACCGACGACGGATAGGCGGCCTTGCCGCCCGGCACGTACAGGCCGACGCGGTCGAGCGGCGTGACCTTCTGGCCGAGCACCGTGCCGTCGCTTTCCGTGTACTGCCAGCTATGGGTGCCGCACTCGATCTTCTGTTTCTCGTGGTACGCCCGCACGCGTGCGGCGGCGGCTTCCAGCGCCGCGCGCGCCTTCGGCGCGAGGCCGTCGAGCGCCGTCTGCAGCGCGTCCTGCGGCAGTTCGAGCGCGGCGACGCTGCTGGCGTCCAGCCGGTCGAAGCGGTTCGTGTACTCGAGCACCGCGGCGTCGCCGCGCGACTTCACGTCGGCGAGAATCTGCGCGACCGACTGCTCGATCGCTTCGTCCTCGCTCGCCTCGAACGCGAGCACCGCACGCAGCGCGGCGTCGAAGCCGTCGCTGGTCGAATCGAGTTTGCGGATGGTGATAGCCATGGAAGTTCCGTTACGGTGATGCGCTCAATTGCCATTCTGCGACGCGCGTTCGAACGCGTCGAGAATCGGCTTGAGCGCCGCGCGCTTCAACTTCAGCGCAGCCTGGTTCACGACGAGGCGCGACGAGATCGCCATGATCTCCTCGACCTCGACCAGATTGTTCGCCTTCAGCGTGCCGCCCGAGCTGACGAGGTCGACGATCGCGTCGGCCAGCCCGACCAGCGGCGCCAGCTCCATCGAGCCGTACAGCTTGATCAGGTCGACGTGCACGCCCTTCGCGGCGAAGTGTTCGCGTGCCGTTTCGACGTACTTGGTCGCGACCCGCAGGCGCGCGCCCTGGCGCACCGCGTTCGCGTAGTCGAAACCGGCCGGCACGGCCACCGACATCCGGCAGCGTGCAATGTTCAGATCGATCGGCTGGTAGAGGCCCGAGCCGCCGTGCTCGACCAGCACGTCCTTGCCGGCCACGCCGAAGTCGGCCGCGCCGTATTCGACATAGGTCGGCACGTCGCTCGCGCGCACGATGATCACGCGCAGGTTCGGATCGGTCGTCGGCAGGATCAGCTTGCGCGACGTTTCCGGATCCTCGGCCACCTGCACGCCGGCGGCCGCCAGCAGCGGCAGGGTTTCCTCGAAAATCCGGCCCTTCGACAGGGCGAGGGTCAGCGGCGCGGTCATGCTTGGCTCCCGGAGAGGCGGCGCACGTTCGCGCCGACGGCGGTCAGTTTGGTTTCCATGCGGTCGTAGCCGCGGTCCAGGTGATAGATGCGGTCAACGAGCGTTTCGCCTTCGGCGCGCAGCCCGGCGATCACGAGGCTCGCCGACGCGCGCAGGTCGGTCGCCATCACGTTCGCGCCGGACAGCTTGTCGACGCCCGTCACGAGCGCCGTGTTGCCGTCGATCGTGATGTTCGCGCCGAGCCGGTTCAGCTCCTGCACGTGCATGAAGCGGTTCTCGAAGATGGTCTCGACGACCTGCGCGGTACCCGTCGCGACCGAATTGAGGGCCATGAACTGCGCCTGCATGTCGGTCGGGAACGCCGGGTATTCCGACGTGCGGATCGTCACCGCCTGCGGGCGGCGGTCCATCTTCACGCGCAGCCAGCTGTCGCCTTCCTCGATCGACACGCCGGCCTCGCGCAGCTTGTCGATCACCGCGTCGAGGATGTGCGGGCGCACGCCCGTCAGCATCACGTCGCCGCCCGCCGCCGCGACCGCGCACAGGAACGTGCCGGCCTCGATGCGGTCGGGAATCACCGAATGGCGTGCGCCGTGCAGCCGCTCGACGCCCTGGATCACGAGGCGGTCGGTGCCGATGCCGTCGATTTTCGCGCCCATCGCGACCAGCAAGTGTGCGAGATCGCTCACTTCCGGCTCGCGCGCCGCGTTCTCGATCACCGTCTCGCCGTCGGCCAGCGTCGCGGCCATCAGCAGGTTTTCCGTCCCCGTCACCGTGATCATGTCGGTCACGATGCGCGCGCCCTTCAGGCGCTTCGCGCGTGCCTCGATGAAGCCGTGCTCGATGCTGATCTCGGCGCCCATCGCCTGCAGGCCCTTGATGTGCTGGTCGACCGGCCGCGCGCCGATCGCGCAGCCGCCCGGCAGCGACACCTTGGCCTCGCCGAAGCGCGCGAGCAGCGGCCCGAGCACGAGGATCGACGCGCGCATCGTCTTGACGAGCTCGTACGGCGCGACGAGGTTGTCGACGCGCGATGCGTCGAGCTGCACGCGGCAGCCGTCCGTTGCGCTCTTCACGCCCATCTGGTTCAGCACCTTCAGCGTGGTGCGCACGTCCTTCAGGTTCGGCACGTTGTCGAGTTCGACCGGCTCGGCGCTGAGCAGCCCCGCGCACAGGATCGGCAGCGCGGCGTTCTTCGCGCCCGACACGACGATCTCGCCCGACAACCGGCGACCGCCTTCGATCACCAGCTTGTCCATCCCATGTCCCTGCGATTCCCCGTTGGCGGCCGGGTGTGCCGTGGCGACGCTCTGGACGGCGTCGCGCTCGTTGACGGTGACTTGCACTCAGTGGTTCCGGTTTATGCGTTCTGCCATTCGGCGGGCGTCAGCGTCTTCATGCTGAGCGCGTGGATTTCCTGCTTCATGCGATCGCCGAGCGCCGCATAGACGAGCTGGTGCCGCTGGATCGGCCGCTTGCCTTCGAAGGCCGCCGACACGATCGTCGCGAAGAAATGCTGGCCGTCGCCTTCGACTTCCAGATGAGTGCAGGCGAGACCGCCGGCGATGTATTGCTTGACCTGTTCGGGAGTCGGCAACATGAGGGGCTCCTGTCGGCGCGCGCCGCCCGTGGCGGCCGCCGCCGTCGATATCAATGGCGCAGTTTGTAGCCGGTCGCGAGCAGCCGCATCGCGAACATCGCGAGCAGCACGAAGAAACCGGTGACGATCGCGAGGCTCGCGAGCGGGTTGATGTCGGACGCGCCGAAAAACCCGAAACGGAAGCCGTCGATCATGTAGAAAAACGGGTTGAGACGCGAGATCTCGCGCCACACGGGCGGCAGCGAATGCGTCGAATAGAACACGCCGGACAGGAACGTCAGCGGCATGATCAGGAAGTTCTGGAACGCGGCGAGCTGGTCGAACTTCTCGGCCCAGATCCCGGCGATCAGCCCGAGCGTGCCGAGGATCGCCGAGCCCAGCAGCGCGAACGCGATGATGAACAGCGGCGCCGCGAAATGCATCGGGATAAACCAGATCGTCACGACGAACACGCCCGCGCCGACCGAGAGCCCGCGCACGACGGACGCGAGCACGTACGCGCCGAAGATGTCCTTGTAGGACAGCGGCGGCAGCAGCACGAACACGAGGTTGCCGGTGATCTTCGACTGGATCAGCGACGACGAGCTGTTCGCGAATGCGTTCTGCAGCACGCTCATCATCACGAGGCCGGGGACCAGGAAGCTCACGTACTCGACGCCCGGATACACCTCGACGCGGCCCGACAGCGCGTGGCCGAAGATCGTCAGGTACAGCAGCGCCGTCACGATCGGTGCGCACACCGTCTGGAACGACACCTTCCAGAAACGCAGGAGTTCCTTGTAGAACAGCGTTTGAAAACCGCTCATGCCAATCCCTCGACGACTTCTGCTCCGTTCATCACCTGGACGAACACATCCTCGAGGTCGGCCTTGCGGACCTCGATCTCGTCGAACGTGCAGCCCGCCGCGCGACACTGCGCGAGAATCCGCTCGACATCGTCGTAGCTCGCGAGACGCAGCAAATGCTCGCCCGGCGCGCGTGCGGCCGGATCGGTCTCCAGCCCGCGCAGCTCGGCGGGCAGCGCGCCCGTTGCCAGCCGCAGGTACAGCTGCAAGCCCGCGAAGCGGCGCAGCAGCGCGTCGGTGCGGTCGAGCGCGACGACTTCCCCGCGACGCAGCATCGCGATGCGGTCGCACAGCGACTCGGCTTCCTCGAGGTAATGCGTGGTCAGGACGATCGTGTGGCCTTCGCGGTTCAGCCGCGAGATGAATTTCCACAGCGTCTGGCGCAGCTCGACGTCGACGCCGGCCGTCGGCTCGTCGAGCACGATCACGGGCGGCCGGTGCACGAGCGCCTGTGCGACCAGCACGCGGCGCTTCATGCCGCCCGACAGCGCGCGCATGTTCGCGTCGGCCTTCTCGGTGAGGTCGAGATTGGCCATCACTTCGTCGATCCAGTCGTCGTTGCGGCGCAGCCCGAAATAGCCGGACTGGATCCGCAGCGTCTCGCGGACGGTGAAGAACGGGTCGAACACGAGTTCCTGCGGCACGACGCCGAGCGCGCGGCGTGCACCGCGGAAGTCCTTGACGACGTCGTGGCCGCGCACCGAGATACTGCCTTCATCGGCCCGGGCGAGCCCGGCGAGGATACTGATGAGCGTGGTCTTGCCTGCGCCGTTCGGGCCGAGCAGACCGAAAAACTCGCCCTCCTCGACCGACAGGCTGACGCCCTTGAGCGCCTGAAGCGATTTGTAGCGCTTCTTGACGTGACGGATTTCTATGGCTGACATGACTGTGCGCGGCGCAGGGGCCGCGACGCCTATTCTGTGCTTGCTGCGAAAGAAAATGGGGGCCGGACGCCGATTGGCTGCCCCGCAAAACGCTTGATTATAGGGCAAACCGGCTGGTGGAGCCGGCGCCTAAGGCGCGCGGCCTGAAGCGTGCGCGCGCCGGCTGGCGCGGCAGGCTTCGGTCGGACAGGGTCAATGTCGCCCGGTGCCGTCGATGAGCGCGTCGACGCCGTAGGCGCGCGCGAGGCTGGCGAGCTTCGAAGGGAGATTGAGGATGTCGAGGGTCGCGCCGCGCGCTTTGGCGGCACGTTGCCATGCGAGCAGCACGGCGAGCGCGGACGAGTCGAATTGCGTCAGCGCAGCGCAATCGACGGCGGTTTCGCCCGCGTCGATGCGCGCGAGACCGTCCGCGAGCGCGGACTTCGCGCTCGCGACGGTCAGCGAGGAGCCGGCCGCGAAGCCGCTCACGACGCCTGCTTGCCGGCGGCAAGTTCCTGGTTGCGCTGCGTCAGGAACTTGATCAGGCCGTCCACGCCGCTTTGCTGGATCTTCTCGTTGAACTGCTGCTGGTACGTCTGGATCAGCCATGCGCCCAGCACGTTCAGGTCATACACCTTCCAGCCGTTGGCCGTCTTGTACAGGCGGTAATCGATCTGGACCGGCTGGCCGTTGTTCATCGCGACCGTCTTCACGACGACGTCGGTGTCGGCCGGATCGGCACGGAACGGCGGGTACTGGATCTGCTGGTCCGGCTTCAGCTGCGCAAGCGCGCCCGAATACGTGCGGATCAGCAGCAGCTTGAACTGCTCCTGAACCTGTTGCTGCTGCTCGGCCGACGCCGTGCGCCAGTTGCGGCCCATCGCGAGCTGCGTGGTGCGGCGGAAATCGGTGTACGGCAGGATGTCCTTGTTGACGATCGTAATGATGCGGTTGGTGTCGCCCTGCTTGATCGTCTGCTGCTTGACCTCGTCGAGCACCTGCTGCGTCGCCGTCTTGATCAGCGCCTGCGGGTTCGACTGGTCGACTTGCGCGTGAGCTGCGCTGCCGAACGAGAACAGCGCCGCGAAAACGGGAATCAGGAACAGTTTTTTCATCATGGAGACCTGCATGAAGAGTCGATGCGAAGGTTGGAGCCGGTAGATTACGCGAAGGTTCGCGTGCGCTACCGACTGAATCGTTTCCGGCTGTAACGAATGTAAGCGCGTCAGTGCAGCCGGATGCTCGGGAAGCGGAATCCGCCCGGCGACGGCGGCGCCACCTGCATCGGCGGCACGGTCGTCGCGCTGGCCGGGTTCGGCGCCTGGGCGGCGCCCGACGCCGGTGCGGCAACGGCCGCGCCCGATGCGCCGGCCGGCGCCGTCGCGCCACCGACTGCCGCGGCGCCGCCGTCCCGGCCGCACCGGCTGCCGCCGGCGCCGCGCCGTCGTCCGGCAGGTCGTACTTCGGCAGCGCATCGTTGCTCCGAGGTCGTCGAGGCCTCGCCGCGCGCGTTGTCGATCAGCATCTGGCGGCGTTGCAGGTACGCGTTGCGCACGAACGAATACTTGTCGAGCGCCGCGGCATCCAGCACGTCGCCCGCGCCGAGCAGGTTCGCACGCGTATTGACGAGGTTCACGCCGAACAGGCCCCAGCTCAGGCCGTCCGGCTTCACGTAGGTGAGCGGGTTGCCGACGTAGTCGACGCCGAGGCCGGCCGTGTCGCGCAGCGTGCTCGGGCCGAGCAGCGGCAGCACGAGATACGGACCCGACGGCATGCCGTAGCGACCCATCGTGATCCCGAAGTCGGCCGTGTGCTTCGGCAGTTTCGCGATCGTCGCGACGTCGAACAGGCCGCCGACGCCGAACACCGTGTTGATCACGACGCGCATGATGTCGCCGACACCGTCCGCGATCCGCAGCTGCACGATGTTGTTCGCCGCGATGTAGACGTCGCCGATGTTCGAGAAGAAGTTCGTCACGCTGTCGCGCACCGGCTGCGGCACCACATACTGGTAGCCCTTCGCGACCGGTTTCAGCGCGTACGTGTCGACCGTGTCGTTGAACTTGTACATCGACCGGTTGAAGCCTTCGAGCGGATCGCCCTTGGTCGGCGTCTGCACGGTCGCGCAACCGCTCAACGCGGCGACTGCCGCCACCGCGAGCGCGGCGTGCCTGATGCGGATCGTCTGCATGGTCATTACCCTCTGGTCTTTCTCTCGTGTGGTTATTGGGCGGCCGAACCGGACACCGCGGAGGCCGGCACCGCGACCGGTGCGGGCGCCGCCGGTGCGGCCGAGGCGCCGGATGCCGGCTTCGCGCCACCCGCGTCGGCTGCCTTGCTGTACAGGAACTGGCCGATCAGGTTCTCGAGCACGATCGCCGACTGCGTCATCGTGATCGTATCGCCCGCCTTCAGCATTTCGGTGTCGCCGCCCGGATCGAGGCCGATGTACTGCTCGCCGAGCAGGCCCGACGTCAGGATCTTCGCGGACGAATCCTTCGGGAACGGATACTGGCCGTCGATATCGATCGTCACCAGCGCCTGGTAGGTGTTGGGATCGAAGCCGATCGCCTTCACGCGGCCGACCACGACGCCCGCGCTTTTCACGGCCGCGCGCGGCTTCAGCCCGCCGATGTTGTCGAATTTCATCCGCACCGAGTAGGTCGGCTGAAACGACAGCGAGCTCATGTTGCCGACCTTGAGCGCCAGGAACAGCACCGCAAGGAAGCCCACCACCACGAACAGGCCGACCCAGAAGTCGAGAGCAGTCTTTTTCATCGTCATCCCAAAATTTGGCTTGGCTGAGGCTTAGCTGAACATCAGCGCGGTCAGCAGGAAATCGAGGCCGAGTACGGCGAGCGACGCGAACACGACCGTCTTGGTCGTCGCGCGCGACACGCCCTCGGGCGTGGGCTTCGCTTCATACCCTTGAAACAGCGCAATGAAGGTCACGGCGAACCCGAACACGATGCTCTTGATCACGCCGTTGCCGACGTCGGCCCACACCTGGACCCCGCCCTGCATCTGCGACCAGAACGCGCCCGGATCGACGCCGATCAGCACGACCCCGACGAAATAGCCGCCGAGCACGCCGACCGCGTTGAAGATCGCGGCGAGCAGCGGCATCGCGATGATGCCGGCCCACAAGCGCGGCGCGATCACCGTCTTGACCGGGTCGACGGCCATCATCTCGAGCGCGGTGAGCTGCTCGCCGGCCTTCATCAGGCCGATCTCGGCCGTCAGCGACGTGCCCGCGCGGCCCGCGAACAGCAGCGCGGTCACGACCGGGCCGAGCTCGCGCACGAGCGACAGCGCGACCAGCAGGCCGAGCGCCTGCTCGGACCCGTAGCGATTCAGCGTGTAGTAGCCCTGCAGGCCGAGCACGAAGCCGACGAACAGGCCCGACACGGCGATGATCACGAACGAATAGTTGCCGAGGAAGTGGATCTGCTTCGTGACCAGTCGCGGCCGGCGCAACAGCGGGAAGAATTCCAGCACGAGGCGCACGAACAGCCGCGTGCCGTAGCCCGCGCGCACGAGGCCGCCGATGACGTAACGTCCGATCGCGCTGATCATGCGCGCCCTCCGCCGAGCCCGAAATCCGCTGCCAGCGGCGGGCTCGTGTAATGAAATTTGAACGGGCCGTCCGGCGCGCCGTCGATGAACTGGCGCACGCTCGGGTCGGTCGATGCGCGCAGCTCGTCGGGCGTACCCTGCGCGAGCACGCCGCCGTTGGCCAGAAAATACACGTAGTCGGCGATCGCGAACGATTCCGGCACGTCGTGCGTGACGAGGATCGACGTCGCGCCGAGCGCCTCGTTCAGCGTGCGGATCAGGTTCGCGGTGATGCCGAGCGAGATCGGATCGAGGCCCGCGAACGGTTCGTCGTACATGATGAGCTGCGGGTCGAGCGCGATCGCGCGCGCCAGCGCGATGCGGCGCGCCATCCCGCCCGACACCTCGGACGGCATCAGGTCGCGCGCGCCGCGCAGGCCGACCGCGTTGAGCTTCATCAGCACCAGATCGCGGATCAGGTCGTCGGGCAGGTCGGTGTGTTCGCGCAGCGCGAACGCGACGTTCTCGAACACGGACATGTCGGTAAACAGCGCGCCGAACTGGAACAGCATGCCCATCTTGCGGCGCAGCGCGTACAGGCCGTCGCGCGTCTGCGCGCCGACGTCGGCGCCGTCGAACAGCACCTGGCCGCGGCGTGCGCGCACCAGCCCGCCGATCAGGCGCAGCACGGTCGTCTTGCCGCAACCCGACCCGCCCATGACGGCGACGACCTGGCCGCGCCCGAAGCGCATGTTCAGGTTCGACAGGACGAGGCGGTCGCCGTAGCCAAAGTCGACGTCGCGAAGTTCCAGCAGGGTCTCGGTAGGAGTGGGGCTCACGGAGCTGACAGTCCTTTTACGCAGAACGCCGAATTATAGGGCCTGCATTGGAATGATGTCGTGACGCCGTTCCGGGCCCTGCGGTCAATGATTGTCAAATTGTCGGGCAAAGCATTGCTGCAACGCAACAATCGCCGCCCGATAATCGATCGCGCCCGTTACCGCACTGACGACCGCGACGCTGCCGACGCCCGTCGCCAGCACGTCCGGCAACGCGTTGAGCCCCACGCCGCCGATCGCGACGAGCGGCGCCCGCGCCCCCGCGAAGCGCGCATAGCGGGCAATCCTCGCCAGGCCCTGCGGCGGCGCCGCGACTGCCTTGGTCGCGGTCGCGTAGACGGGACCGAGCGCCAGATAGCTCGGGCGCTCGTGCAAGGCCCGCAACATCTCGTAATAACCGTGGCTCGACAGCCCGAGCCGCAGGCCGGCGCGCGCGATCGCGGCCAGATCGGCCGTTTCCAGATCCTCCTGGCCCAGATGTACGCCGTACGCACCCTCTTCTACTGCGATCTGCCAGTGATCGTTGATGAACACGCGCGCATCGGGATAGCGGCGCCCTGCCGCGACCGCGCGCGCGATTTCCCGGCGCAATGCGTCCGGCTCCGCGCCTTTCACGCGCAGCTGCACGGTCCGCGCGCCGCAATCCAGCACGCGCTCGACCCATTCGGCATCCGGGACGACCGGATACAGGCCCAGTTGCGCGGGGCACGGCGGGAATGCCGGCTCCGGCGCGGCGGCCAGGCCGGCGACACGCGGAAACCGTGCCGCGTCGACCGGCCACGCATCGGCATCGCGCGTTTCGTCGCCGTCGCGCCACGCCAGCGCGAGCACCAGCGCGTCGATCGGCGCGAAACCGCAGTCGAGGAACGCGGCGAGCGCCGCGATCCAGTCGTCGGCGAGCGGATGCGCGGCTTCCAGCGCGTGGCGCACGCCCGCGGCATGCAGCACGGCGCCGCGCTCGTCGAATTCGATCGCGACCGCATCCGGCGATGCGGGGCGCGATGCGGCCGACGCGCGCGCCTGCGCGGCACGGTCACCGGCCGACACGATCAGCACGTCGCCGTCGGCCGGCACGTCGGGCGCCACGACGCAGAGCCGCCACGGCGTCGTGCCGGCCGGCCAGTCGCCGAGGCGCGCGCGAATCCGCTCGGCCGCTTCGGCCAGCTCGTCGGCCGGCGGCCAGAAGGCATCGACGAAGCGCGCGCTCATGCGCCGCCCCCGTCCTGATGCCAGAACGGCATCCCGACGACCGGCGTGCTCGCATGCGCGGTCTCGCGCGCATCCATCGGCCCGGCGAGGTAGGCCGCACGGCCGGCCTCGACGCCCTGCGCGAACGCGCGCGCCATGATCTCCGGGTGCGTGGCCTGCGACACGGCCGTGTTCAGCAGCACGCCGTCGAAACCCCACTCCATCACCTGGCACGCGTGCGACGGCACCCCGAGCCCCGCGTCGACGATCAGCGGCACGTCCGGCAGCCGCTCGCGCAACACGCGCAGCCCGTACGGGTTCACGACGCCCTTGCCGGTGCCGATCGGCGCGCCCCACGGCATCAGCGCCTCGCAACCGACGTCGAGCAGGCGCCGGCCGATCACGAGATCCTCGGTGCAGTAAGGCAGCACCTTGAAGCCGTCCTTGACCAGTTGCGCGGCCGCCTCGATCAGCCCGACCGGGTCGGGCTGCAGCGTATAGTCGTCGCCGATCAGCTCGAGCTTGATCCATTCGGTGTCGAACACCTCGCGCGCCATGTGCGCGGTCGTCACCGCCTCGGCGACGGTCTGGCAGCCGGCCGTGTTCGGCAGCAACGGCACCGCGTGACGCTTGAGCAGGTCGAAGAAACCGGCCTCGGCGGTGCCGCCGGTCATCTGGCGGCGCAGCGCGACCGTCACCATCCCGGGGCGCGACGCGGCGATCGAGTCGGACAGCGACTGCAGCGACGGATAGCGCGACGTGCCGAGCAGCACGCGGCTTGCGAAGGTTTCGCCGTACAGCGTCAGCGCGTCGGCGGAAGTGAGGGACGTCATGTCGTTTTCCTGGAAGAGCGGGGGCGAACCGGCGGCGCTCAGCCGCCCGCGACGGGGTGCACCACGTCGAGCTTGTCGCCCGTCGCGAGCGCGCGCGCCGCATGCTGCGTGCGCGCGACGAAATTTCCGTTCAGCGCGACCGCGTACGGCGGACGCGCGCCGTACGCGGCGAGTGCGTCGGCCACCGTCGCGCCGTCGGGCAGCGTCAGCGTCTGTTGGTTGATCTGGATATCCATGAGGCTTGATCGAATTCGGTCGGCGGCGCGCGTCAGGCCGGCTGGCGCGCGTCGTCGCGGTGATGAAGGAGCGTCGGCCAGCGCGCGGCATCGCGCCACGCGGCGAACGCGTCGGCATCGGCGAACGTGCCGCCGAGCGCGGCCTGCGCGAACGCGACCGCCGCATGCGCGACTTCCGGCGCGATCATGAAGCCGTGCCGGTACAGGCCGTTGACGGCAAGCGTCGTCGCGCCGTCCCAGATCACCGCCGGGCGATGGTCGGGCAGCGTCGGGCGGCACTGCGCGTTGAGTTCGAGGATGCGTGCCTCGCCGAATGCCGGGTGCACGGAGAACGCCGCGCTCAGCAGTTCGAGCGCCGAGCGCACGCTGACGGGCGACATGTCCTCGCCCTCCACCTCGGTTGCGCCGATCACGTACAGGTCGTCCTGTTTCGGCGCGATGTACAGCGGATAGCGCGGATGCAGCAACCGCACGGGCCGCGTGAGCCCGATGCCGGGCGCATGCACGCGCGCGACCTCGCCGCGGATGCCGCGCAGCGCGGGCAGCGCGGATTTCGCGCCGAGCCCGCGGCAATCGATCGTGAAATGCGCGTCGGGCCGGTTCGCGTCGTCGATCGTCGCGTGCCAGTGCAGCTCGACGCCGCGTTGCGCGAGGCCCGCCGCGAGCGCGCGCAGCGCCTGCCGGTTGTCGAGCTGCCCTTCGCGCGGCAGCATCAGGCCGCGCGCGAAGCGCCCCGCGAGCGCGGGCTCGGCCGCGTCGACCTGCGCACCGGCCAGCGCGACGAAGCCGCCGTCGAACAGCTCGGCCGGCGCGTTCGCGCGCACGCGCCGCTCGAACAACGGCGCCTCGGCACGATCCGCGTGATGCCAGACGACGAGCGTGCCGTGCTGCTGGAAGAACACCGGTTCGGGCAGTTCCGCGAGCCATTGCGGCCAGCGCGCGAGCGATGCGGCGCCGAGCTCGGTGATCAGCAGCTCGGCACTCGCCGCCTCGGCGAGCGGCGCGAGCATCGCGGCCGCGACCCACGCGGCCGACTGCTCGCCGTCCGGCCCGCCGCGTTCGTACAGCGCGACGCGATGCCCGTCGCCCGCGAGCCGCCACGCGATCAGGCGGCCGACGAGGCCGCCGCCGAGTACCGCGAAATCCGGCCGGGAAGCATGGAGATTCATCGCGCCCCCTCCCCGCGAACCAGGCGGGCGCATGCGACGGACGTCGACGCGCGCACACGGTCCCGTGCAGACGCACGCGACAGCGGATCGGGAACAGCGCAAAAGACTGAAGATTGAGCGGTCATCATTCCTTCCGTAACGCGCGACGCGCGTACCCAAAAGGACGAAACCGGCAGCAAAGGCCGGCCGGGCGGGACTCGGGCGCTGACCATGTGGGATGGCGGCCAGCGCGGCCCGGCGGGATCAGAAACTTCCCTCGCCGGTATTACCCGGATCGGGTGCGAAGGGTCTTTCTCAGCCTCGCCGCGTTGCCCGGAACTGTCCGTCGGCCGCGCTCGAAGCACCCCTGTTTCGTCGTCGGCCATTAGACCATAAAAGCGGAAAGCGCCGCAAACTGTCCCCTTGCGGCAAATTCGCCGTCGCGCCGCGCCGCTCTGGCACAATGCCCGCAGGCCGGCCGCGCGAGCGGCCGGTTGCCGCGTCACCGCCGGCCTTAAGTGCCGTTTAAGACGCGCGGGCCACCATCCGGACGCCCGCCGTCAGTCGGCACCTCGTCCCGGCATGCCGTATCGCGGCGCGCGTCCGGCTCCGCCCGGCCCGCGCGCCGGCTACTCATCAGGAAGCACATGACCCAATCGATCGATCCCGTCCGCTCCGCCTCCGACGCGCCGCAGGACGAGCGCCCGGTATCCGCATGGAGCCTCATCAAGCCCTACTGGGTGTCGTCCGAATGGAAAGTCGCGTGGGGGCTGCTGGTCACGATCATCGCGATCAACCTCTGCGTGGTCTGGATCAACGTCAAGCTGAACAAGTGGAACGCGCAGTTCTACAACGCGCTGCAGTCGAAGGACGTCCACGACTTCCCGAACCTGCTGATGCAGTTCTCCGCGCTCGCGTTCGGCTTCATCATCCTCGCGGTGTACGGCCGCTACCTGCGCCAGATGCTCGGGTTCCGCTGGCGCCAGTGGCTGACCGACCGCTTTCTCGGCCAGTGGCTCGGCGATCGCGCGTTCTACCGGATCGAACGCGACCGCCTCGCCGACAACCCCGACCAGCGGATCACCGACGACCTCCAGTCGTTCGCGACGACGACGCTCGCGCTGTCGCTCGACCTGCTGTCGACGGTCGTCACGCTCGTGTCGTTCATCACGATCCTGTGGTCGCTCGCCGGCGCGCTGACGCTCTCGCTCGGCGCAACGCCGATCACGATCCCCGGCTACATGGTGTGGGCGGCCGCGCTGTACGCGGTGGTCGGCTCGCTGATCATCCAGAAGGTCGGTCACCCGCTCGTGTCGATCAACTACCAGCAGCAGCGCGTCGAGGCCGACTTCCGCTTCGGGCTGATCCGCGTGCGCGAGAACGCCGAGCAGATCGCGTTCTACGACGGCGAGAAAACCGAGACCGCCAACGCGCAGAGCCTGTTCACGCGCATTCGCGACAACTGGTGGCGCGTGATGAAGTACACGAAGCGCCTCACGTTCGTGCTGAGCTTCTACGGGCAGATCGCGATCATCTTCCCGCTCGTCGTCGCGGCGCCGCGCTATTTCGCCGGCGCGTTCTCGTTCGGCGTGCTGATGCAGATCTCGTCCGCGTTCGGCACCGTCAGCGATTCGTTTTCGTGGTTCATCAACAGTTACTCGACCCTCGTCGAATGGCGCGCCACCGTCAACCGTCTGCGTGAATTCAAGCGCGTGATGGGCACGTCTCACCTGAAGGAAAGCCTGTCGCCCGCGACCGAGCACGGCGGCATCAACCTGCACTACGTCGATGCCGCGAAGCTGTCGACGTCGTCGCTGAAGCTCGCGCTGCCGAACGGCAACGCGCTCGCGAACATCGGCAACGTGACGATCGAACCCGGCTCGCGCTGGCTCGTGATCGGCAAGTCGGGTTCCGGCAAGAGCACGTTCATGCGCGCGCTCGCGGGCCTCTGGCCGTTCGGCGACGGCGCGATCGACGCGCCGGTCGGCGCGCGGATGATGTTCGTGCCGCAGACGAGTTACCTGCCGATCGGCACGCTGAAAGCAGCGCTCACGTATCCGGCCGCGCCCGACACGTTCACCGACGACGCGTGCCGCGACGCGCTGCGCGCGTGCCGCCTCGAAGACTACGTCGAGCGCCTCGGCGAGACCGGCCACTGGACGCGCGTGCTGTCGCCGGGCGAACAGCAGCGTCTCGCCGGCGCGCGCGTGCTGCTGCACAAGCCGGACTTCCTGTTCCTCGACGAAGCGACGAGCGCGCTCGACGCCGACAACGAAGCGCGGCTCTACCACCTGTTCGCCGAACGGCTGCCGAAGGCAGCGATCGTCAGCATCGCGCACCGCGAGTCGCTGGCCGCGTTCCACGTCGGCACGATCAACGTCGAACGCGTGAACGACAGCGACAAGGTCGCCGCGTAACCGCACAACAGAAGGCCGGCGCATGCCGCGCCGGCCTTCTCTTCCGCGTCCTTCCCGTCTTCCCGTCTTCCCGTCTTCCCGTCTTCCCGCCTTCCCGCCTTCCCGCCTTCCCGCCTTCCCGTCTTCCCGTCTTCCCGTCTTCCCGTCTTCCCGTCTTCCCGCCTTCCCGCTACGCCGGCACGATCGGCACCGACACGATCGGCACATGCGACACGCCGTCGTGCGACAACCGGCTTTCAAATAGCGTCAGCGCGACGAAACGCAGCGCAACCGGCCGCCCGGTCGCGCCGCCGTGCGCGGGCTGCCCGTCCGCGTCGCGCGGCAGCCGCGCGAGCGTGACGTGCGGCCGGAACGGCCGGCGGTCGGCCGGCACGCCCAGCTCGCGCAGCAGCGAGGACAACTCGGCATTCAGCGCCGCACAGGCGGGATCGGGCGCGAGTTCCGCGACGATCAGCCTCGCGCGCGGCAGGCTCGGCCACCATGCAATCCGCTCGACCGGCTGCAACGGCAAAGCATGCGCGGCCGCGAGCGCCGGCAGGCGTGCGGCCAGCGCGTCGCAACGCGCGCGTTCGATCGCGCCGATGAACGCGAGCGTCACGTGCAGTTGCGCGGGCAGCGTGCGCCGCGCGCCGCGGGTGACCGGCAGCGCGTGCAACGCATCGCGCGACGCCGTATCGGGCATCAGTGCGACGAACACACGGAGCCGGTCGCCGTTCATGACTCGCGCACCGCCACGCGTGCTTCGGCCACCACTTCGACAGGCGCCGCTCGCTGCGGCAGCGGGCCGTGCTCGCCCCACACGTCGGCCGGCAGCACGTGAGCGAGTTCGGGAACGAACGCCGACGACATCCCGACGAGCGCCGTCATCCACATCCGGAAGATCGCGCCCGCCCCGCCGACCGTCAGCGCGACCGCGACGCCGGCCATGTTGCCGGCGCCGGGCAGCAGTGCGATCAGCACGTCATTCCACAACACGCCGTTGGCGGCGTCGATCAACCCATGCACGAATGCCTCCATCCAGAGTCGTTGTAAATGGGGTCGTCATACGCGGCGGCCGTGCGAACGCGGCGAAGACAGTTCTCAATGGGTATTACAAAACGAAAGGCTTCGAAATCGCGAAACGAAACATCAACGCCCGATGTGATCAGGTTAGGCGACGCTTCGGGAAGATGCGGGACGCGCAACGGGGGGAGCGAGCGGCGCATGCATGCCTGGAACTCGTGTGTGCCGCGAAGCCACGCACTTCGTCACGCGGAGTGGTTGGCGCGGCGCCAAGTAGCGATCCAGTCCGAAAATAGCGCGGTGGGCGATTCGCGGCTTTTCGCACCGGAAAACGTTCGCAATAGCGGAGCGCCAAATAGAAATCACGACGAAAAACAGAACCCGCCATTGAACCGGCTTTTCATGCCATCCGATTAGCCATGGAAAATTTCTCAAAACGCGAGCATGCCAAAGCAGAAATTAATGCGGCGAACCGAAGCGGTTTTCCAGGTCACGGCATTCGCGCACGGAATGGGCCGCCCCCCTTGCCGCCACGGGCACCACCTTCCCGTGGCGACAACGAACCGTTCTTATGCTCGTAGCGATTGCGGCGCTCTTTCGGCCACTGCCTGGAAGGCATGAACCGGCGTCCATTGCTGTGCGTGGGTCCCGTTGTAGGGGAATGCCCAGACGAGGTTGTTCGCTTGCAGGCTATCGTAATGGTCGTCGATCACGAGGCCGGTGTTGGCGAGGGACGTAATATATCCCGGGCGAATCGAAATGCTCCAGCGCTGCGACGGCGCCCCCGTGAACGGACGCAGGACCAGCGGCGTCTCGGGCGCGACCTTCCCGTCTGCGAAGTCGACCGCCAGCTTGCCGCCGCCGTTCGAATCGCTGAAATCCAGAATGATGCAACCGTGGGTGGGATCGTAGTCCCACAGGGTCTGCACATTCGGGTCGGTGAAGTAGCGCAGTTGTACCGGGGCATTGGGGCCGATCACGCTGCCGTTGGTATTGTTCTGGGCAACACCGAGGACGCGCGTGGGGTCTTGCGTAAACTGAAACGACATCGATATATACGCCATGATTTTCTCCAAAAAGTATGAAAACCAGACCTTTTTCATGCACCTGAATTAATCAGGCGAAAATCACTATAGGCGGCGATAGACCGCGATTCAATCTCTACCTCAATATATCGTTTGATATTTTTGTTTTTATAAATTGTCGATTTAATTGCTGCTTTATTGATTGCCGGCAGCGCTCGGCCCAATAAAAAAACCGGGCGCCCTTTCGGACGCCCGGTTTTCCTCGAAACCCGCTCGCGCGCTTCAGCTCAGCGCGGCAGTTCCGAATGCCCCATCAGGTACGCGTCGACCGAGCGCGCGCACTGGCGGCCTTCGCGGATCGCCCAGACGACGAGCGACTGGCCGCGACGCATGTCGCCTGCCGCGAACACCTTGTCGACCGACGTGTAGTACGAGCGATCGCCTTCGGTCGCCGCGCGCGCGTTGCCGCGTGCATCCTTCGCGACGCCGAATGCCTCGAGCACGGTGGCTGCCGGCTGCGTGAAGCCCATCGCGAGCAGCACCAGGTCGGCCTTCATCTCGAACTCGGAGCCCGGCACTTCCTGCATCTTGCCGTCCTTCCACTCGACGCGCACCGCGATCAGCTTCTCGACCTTGCCGTTCTTGCCTTCGAGACGCTTGGTCGCGACCGCCCAGTCACGCTCGCAGCCTTCCTCGTGCGACGACGACGTGCGCAGCTTGATCGGCCAGTACGGCCACACGAGCGGCTTGTTTTCCTCTTCCGGCGGCTGCGGCAGCAGCTCGAACTGCGTGACCTGCTTCGCGCCGTGACGGTTCGACGTGCCGACGCAGTCCGAACCCGTATCGCCACCGCCGATCACGATCACGTGCTTGCCCTTCGCGAGCAGCTGGTCGGCGAGCTTGTCGCCCGCGTTCACGCGGTTCTGCTGCGGCAGGAAGTCCATCGCGAAATGCACGCCCGCGAGTTCGCGGCCCGGCACCGGCAGGTCGCGCGGCGTTTCCGAACCGCCCGCGATCACGACCGCGTCGAATTCTTCCTTCAGCGTGTCCGGCGAAATGGTTTCCTTCGCGAGGCTGCCGATCGACTCGGGCAGCGGATCCTTGCCGATGAACACGCTGGTGCGGAACGTCACGCCTTCCGCTTCCATCTGGCGCATGCGGCGATCGATCAGCCACTTCTCGAGCTTGAAGTCGGGGATCCCGTAACGCAGCAGGCCGCCGACGCGATCGTTCTTCTCGAACACCGTCACGTCGTGGCCGGCACGCGCGAGCTGCTGCGCGGCGGCGAGGCCCGCGGGGCCCGAACCGACGACCGCGACTTTCTTGCCGGTCTTGTGTTCGGCCGGCAGCGGCTTCACCCAGCCTTCGGCCCAGGCCTTGTCGATGATCGCGTGCTCGATCGACTTGATGCCGACCGGATCGTTGTTGATCCCGAGCGTGCAGGCTGCCTCGCACGGCGCCGGGCAGATGCGGCCCGTGAACTCGGGGAAGTTGTTGGTCGAATGCAGGACTTCGATCGCCTGCTGCCAGTCCTGGCGGTAAACGAGATCGTTGAAGTCCGGAATGATGTTGTTGACCGGGCAGCCGTTGTTGCAGAACGGGATGCCGCAGTCCATGCAGCGTGCGCCCTGGACCTTCGCGTCCGCGTCGGTCAGCGCCGCGACGAATTCCTTGTAGTGCTTCACGCGCGTGAGCGGTGCTTCGTACGCCTCGTGGCGGCGTTCGAACTCCAGAAAACCGGTTGCCTTGCCCATAAGGTGCTCTTCTGTTCGGTGTATCGGGTGGGGGAGCCGCGCGCGGCCGTCAGGCGCGCGCGGCATTCGCTATGTCGTTCGTCGCTCAGGCGGCCAGCACTTCCTTCGCCGCCTTCTTCGCACCGATCTCGCCCAGCGCGCGCTTGTATTCGTGCGGGAACACCTTCACGAACTGGCGGCGCGCCGCGTCCCAGTTTTCCAGCAGCGACTTCGCGCGCGGCGAACCCGTGAACTGGAAATGACGCTCGACGAGCCCCTTGAGCAGCGCTTCGTCCGTCGTGCCCGCATGCCAGAGCGCGCGGTCGACCGTGCGCTCCTGCTCGGCCTGCTGCAGCACCGGCTCGAGCGCGACCATCGACTTGTTGCACTTCGCCGCGAACGTGCCTTCCGGATCGTAGATGTACGCGAGACCGCCCGACATGCCGGCCGCGAAGTTGCGCCCGGTTTCGCCGAGCACGACGACCGTGCCGCCCGTCATGTATTCGCAACCGTGGTCGCCCGTGCCTTCGACGACCGCCGTCGCGCCCGAGTTACGGACGCAGAAGCGTTCGCCCGCGACGCCGCGGAAGAACGATTCGCCTTCGATCGCGCCGTACATCACCGTGTTGCCGCAGATGATGTTTTCCTCGGACTTGCCGCGGAAGTCGTTGGTCGGACGGATGATGATCCGGCCGCCCGACAGGCCCTTGCCGACGTAGTCGTTGCCGTCGCCGACGAGGTCGAGCGTCACGCCCTTCGCGAGGAACGCGCCGAAGCTCTGGCCGGCCGTGCCCTTCAGCTGGATGTGCACCGCGTCGTCGGCCAGGCCTTCGTGGCCGTGCTTCTTCGCGATCACGCCCGACAGCATCGCGCCGACCGTGCGGTTCACGTTGCGCACCGGCTGGATGAACGACACATGCTCGCCGTTCTCGATCGCGGCCTTCGCTTTCTCGATCAGCACGTGGTCGAGCGCGCGCTCGAGGCCGTGATCCTGCACGTCGACGTGACGCGGCGCGACGTCCTCGCACTCTTCCGGCTGGTAGAACACGCGCGAGAAGTCGAGGCCCTTCGCCTTCCAGTGCTCGATGCCCTTGCGCGTATCGAGCAGGTCGGCACGGCCGATCAGGTCGTCGAACTTCGCGACGCCGAGCTGCGCCATGATCTCGCGCACTTCCTCGGCGACGAAGAAGAAGTAGTTCACGACGTGCTCGGGCTGGCCCTTGAACTTCGCACGCAGCACCGGATCCTGCGTCGCGACGCCGACCGGGCACGTGTTCAGGTGGCACTTGCGCATCATGATGCAGCCTTCGACGACGAGCGGTGCCGTCGCGAAGCCGAATTCGTCCGCGCCGAGCAGCGCGCCGATCACGACGTCGCGGCCCGTCTTCATCTGGCCGTCGGCCTGCACGCGGATGCGGCCGCGCAGGCGGTTCAGCACCAGCGTCTGCTGCGTTTCGGCGAGGCCGAGTTCCCACGGCGTGCCCGCATGCTTGACCGACGACAGCGGCGACGCGCCCGTGCCGCCGTCATGGCCGGCGATCACGACGTGGTCGGCCTTCGCCTTCGCGACACCGGCCGCGACCGTGCCGACGCCGACTTCCGACACCAGCTTCACCGAGATGCTCGAGCTCGGGTTCACGTTCTTCAGGTCGTGGATCAGCTGCGCCAGATCCTCGATCGAGTAGATGTCATGGTGCGGCGGCGGCGAGATCAGGCCGACGCCCGGCACCGAGTAGCGCAGCTTGCCGATGTATTCGGACACCTTGTGGCCCGGCAGCTGGCCGCCTTCGCCCGGCTTCGCGCCCTGCGCCATCTTGATCTGGATCTGGTCGGCCGATGCCAGGTACTCGGCGGTGACGCCGAAGCGGCCCGACGCGACCTGCTTGATCTTCGAGCGCAGCGAATCGCCATCCTTCAGCGGAATGTCGCTGACGATCTCGTCGCCGATCACCGACTTCAGCGTCTCGCCCGACTTGATCGGAATGCCGCGCAGTTCGTTGCGGTAGCGCTTCTCGTCCTCGCCGCCTTCGCCGGTGTTCGACTTGCCGCCGATCCGGTTCATCGCGATCGCGAGCGTCGCGTGCGCTTCCGTGCTGATCGAACCGAGCGACATCGCGCCCGTCGCGAAGCGCTTCACGATGTCCTTCGCCGGTTCGACGTTTTCGATCGGGATCGCCTTGGTCGGCTCGACCTTGAACTCGAACAGGCCGCGGAACGTCATGTGACGCTTGGTCTGGTCGTTGATCAGGTGCGCGTACTCCTTGTAGGTCTGGTACGAGTTGCTGCGCGTCGCGTGCTGGAGCTTCGCGATCGAGTCCGGCGTCCACATGTGGTCTTCGCCGCGCACGCGATACGCGTACTCGCCGCCCGCGTCGAGCATGTCGCGCAGGACCGGGTTGTCGCCGAACGCATCGCGGTGCAGGCGGATCGCTTCTTCCGCGACTTCGAACAGGCCGATGCCGCCGACCTTCGAGGCCGTGCCCTTGAAGTACTTCTCGACGAGGTCGCTCGACAGGCCGAGCGCTTCGAAGATCTGCGCGCCCGTGTACGACATGTACGTCGAGATGCCCATCTTCGACATCACCTTCTGCAGGCCCTTGCCGACCGCCTTCGTGAAGTTGTAGACGGCCTTCTCCGGCGACAGGTCGCCCGACAGGCCTTCGGCCATCTTCGCGAGCGTTTCCATCGCGAGGTACGGGTGCACGGCTTCCGCGCCGTAGCCCGCGAGCAGCGCGAAGTGGTGCGTCTCGCGTGCGGAGCCCGTCTCGACGACGAGGCCCGTGCTCGTGCGCAGCCCTTGCTGGACGAGGTGCGAGTGGATCGCCGACGTGGCGAGCAGCGCCGGAATCGCGACGTGCTCGGCGTCCGTCTTGCGGTCCGACACGATCAGCATGTTGTAGCCCGACTTCACCGCGTCGACGGCTTCAGCGCACAGCGACGCGAGGCGCGCCTCGATGCCTTCCTTGCCCCATGCGACCGGGTAGCAGATGTTCAGTTCGTACGCGCTGAACTTGCCGCCCGTGTACTGGTCGATCGCGCGGATCTTCGCGATGTCCTTGAAGTCGAGCACCGGCTGCGACACTTCGAGACGCATCGGCGGGTTGATGTTGTTCGTGTCGAGCAGGTTCGGCTTCGGGCCGATGAACGACACGAGCGACATCACCATGTTCTCGCGGATCGGGTCGATCGGCGGGTTCGTGACCTGCGCGAACAGCTGCTTGAAGTAGTGATAGAGCGTCTTGTTCTTGTTCGACATCACCGCGAGCGGCGAGTCGTTGCCCATCGAACCGACGGCCTCTTCGCCCTGCTGCGCCATCGGTGCCATCAGGAACTTCAGGTCTTCCTGCGTATAGCCGAACGCCTGCTGGCGGTCGAGCAGCGCGGCACCCTGCGTGCGGCCGGCCGCGACGTCCTCGGCCTTCGGCTCGATCTCGTCGAGCTTGATGCGCACGGCGTCGATCCAGCTCTTGTACGGCTTCGCGTTCGCGAGGTTGTCCTTGAGCTCCTTGTCGTCGATGATGCGGCCGTGTTCCATGTCGATCAGGAACATCTTGCCCGGCTGCAGGCGCCACTTCTTGACGATCTTCGATTCGGGGATCTGCAGCGTGCCGGCTTCCGACGCCATGATGACGAGGTCGTCGTCGGTCACGATGTAGCGCGCCGGGCGCAGGCCGTTACGGTCGAGCGTCGCGCCGATCTGGCGGCCGTCCGTGAACGCGATCGCGGCGGGGCCGTCCCACGGCTCCATCATCGCGGCGTGGTATTCGTAGAACGCGCGGCGGTTCTCGTCCATCAGCGTGTGCTGTTCCCAGGCTTCCGGGATCATCATCATCACCGCGTGCACGAGCGGGTAGCCGGCCATCACCAGCAGTTCGAGACAGTTGTCGAACGATGCGGTGTCCGACTGGCCCGGGTAGATCAGCGGCCACAGCTTCGGCAGGTCGTCGCCGAGCACGTGCGACGCGATCGCGCCGGTACGCGCGTTCAGCCAGTTCACGTTGCCCTTCACGGTGTTGATCTCGCCGTTGTGCGCGATCATCCGGTACGGGTGCGCCAGCTCCCAGGCCGGGAACGTGTTGGTCGAGAAGCGCTGGTGCACGAGTGCGAGCGCCGACACGACGCGCGCGTCCTGCAGGTCGCGGTAGTACACGCCGACCTGGCCCGCGAGCAGCAGCCCCTTGTAGACGATCGTGCGCGCCGACATCGACGGCACGAAGTATTCCTTGCCGTGCTTGAGCTTCAGCGCCTGGATGCGGTGGCTCGCGGTCTTGCGGATCACGTACAGCTTCCGCTCGAGCGCGTCCGTCACCATGATGTCCTTGCCGCGGCCGATGAAGATCTGGCGGATCAGCGGCTCGCTCGCCTTGACCGTCGGCGAGATCGGCATCGTATGGTCGACCGGCACGTCGCGCCAGCCGAGCACGACCTGCCCTTCTGCCCGCACCGTCCGCTCGAGCTCCTGCTCGCACGCGAGACGCGATGCGTTTTCCTTCGGCAGGAAGATCATGCCGACCCCATATTCGCCGGCCGGCGGCAGCGTCACGCCCTGCTTCGACATTTCCTCGCGATAGAACGCGTCCGGAATCTGGATCAGGATGCCGGCGCCGTCGCCCATCAGCGGGTCGGCACCGACCGCACCGCGGTGATCGAGGTTCTCGAGGATCTTCAGACCCTGCTGGATGATCTCGTGGCTCTTCTTGCCCTTGATGTGAGCGACGAAGCCGACGCCGCAGGCGTCGTGTTCGTTTTGCGGGTCGTACAGACCTTGTGCGGCGGGCACCGCGGCGAGCGGCTGCTGGTGGTCGTTCATGGGGACACCGTCGTAAAGGGGCCTCGAGGGCCGTTGAACCATTTTTTGTTGCCGTCGATCCCGCTCCCGACGGGAGACGGCACGGCCGACAGTGGTTGGGCGAGCTTCACCCGGGCCACCGGAATTCGGAATATACGCGACGAATCAAAGGAATAGCAACAAAAACCGCTTGATCGAACCCCATTTAAACCAATGCTCGGATCTGGTGCCGTTTTATTGGGGCCGTATCGTTTTGGTGCAAAAAGAAGCGGCGCCCGCAGCGCCGCCTCGTGATCCGCCTTTCCCGCGTTACTGCTGGATCGGCGGCGTGTTTTCACGCACCTTTCTGGGGCGTCCGCGCGGCAGCGGCGACACGCGGCGGTTCGCCGTGCGCGCCGCCCACTCGCGGTAGTTCTCGCCGCCGAGCACCCAGCCCTTCAGCGTCGCCTGCTGGAGCTGATCGGCCTGCCGCTCGTCGAGCGGCTGCTCGCACAGCTCCTTGTACGCGCGCTGACGGTCGAACGGCGTGTTGCCGAGCGCCCAGTAGAGCGGATGGTCGGTGATCAGGCTGTCGACGGTGAGCCCGACGTGGTGCCGGTAGCTCGACCAGCGATAGGCGTCGGGCGTCGCGACCAGCTGCGCGCGCACCGGGCTCATCTCGACCACGCGGCTCGCGAGCAGGAAATAGCGCTCGCCTTCGATCACGGTCGCGCGATAGCGGCCTTCCCACAGGGTGCCGCGCCGCGAATAGCGCCGGTTGAAATGCGCGACGTAGCGGCGGCCGACCGCCTGCATCGCCTTCGGCAGGCTCGCCTCGTCGCTCGGCGTCACGAGGAGCTGCACCTGACGCGGCAGCAGCACGTAGGCATGCACCGAAAGATGGTGATCGCGTGCCGCGGCCTTCAGACAATCGATGAAGAGTTCGTAGTCCTGGTCGTCGACAAACGCGGGTTGCTGATCCAGGCCGCGCAGTATCACGTGCTGCGGCTGGTCGGGAACGTAGAGTCGTGCTAACCGTGCCATGCTGAATGTCCGTTTGAACGCGTTAGGAAATACCCGAAGGTCCGAAAATGCGCACCTGCGTAGAATGCCTGTCCTGGCGGGGCGCGGAAGCGTACGGTCGTGCGAATCCTAGGGAGAAAGCTCTAACTTGCGAGCTTGTTTGGTTTTAAACGCAGTCGTCATAATGAGCACGCCTTTGATCGGAGGAGACACAATGAAACGAAAACTGGCCATTACGGGGGCCGTGGCGCTCGCATTTGCGGGCGGTACGGCACACGCACAATCCGCAGGTGATTTCTACGTCAGCACCGGCTGGCTGCACTTTTCGCCGCAGGACAGCAGCGACCCGCTGTTCGTCTACGGCGTCGGCGGCACGCCCATCAACCAATCGATTCCCAACACCGGCGCCGGCATCAACGACGCCGATACGCTCGGTCTCGCAGCGGGCTACTTCGTCACCGACCATATCTCCACCGAGCTCGTGATGGGGATACCGCCGAAGTTCGACATTACCGGCAAGGGTCGGTTCGAAAACTTCGGCGTACTCGGCCGTGCGTACCAGTGGAGCCCCGCCGTATTGCTGCGCTACCACTTCAACGACGCCAACGCGAAGTTCCGTCCGTATGTCGGCGTCGGCGCGACATATACGTGGTTCACCGGCGCAAAGATCACGAACAGCAGCTTCGAGAACGGCGTGCTCGGCGGCCCGACCAGCGCGACGACCAGCAACCAGTGGGCGCCTGTGTTCAACGCCGGCTTCACGTACAACTTCACGAAACACTGGTTCGGCGGCCTGTCGATCTCGTACATCCCGATCAGCGTCACCGCGACCTTCACGACGGCCCGCCGGACCCCGGTCGGCACCCTGACCGAAACGTCGAAAGCGAAGATCTCGCTCAACCCGATCGTCACGTACCTGAACATCGGCTACCGCTTCTAAGCGTAGTCGAATATTTGGGGAATGGTTAATCCTGCTGCAATTTGTAGCCGATTTTTCGTGACGTAACGTCTCCACGATGGAAAACGCCCCGGCGGAAACCCGCCGGGGCGTCGTTTTTTTGCCTCAGGGTTTTCCCGCGACCAGCATCGCGCGGGACCGGTCGCTACGCGATGTCGTCCAGCGCATCGGCGGCGATCAGGTCGATCCGGTCCGTGCAGACCGCATCGACGCCCCAGCGCGCGAGTTCGCGCGCCCGGGCGAGGTCGTTGACCGTGTACACCAGGATCCGCAGGCCCGCCGTCTTGATCGCGCGCACGAGCGGTTCGTCGAGCTCCTTGTGGCTTGCGTGCAACGATACGCAGCCGAGCGCATCGACGACCTGCGCGTGCCAGTCGTCCGGTACCGCCTCGTACAGCATCCCGCGCGGCAGCGCCGGTGCGCTCGCGCGCGCCTGTTGCAACGCCTCGAACGAGAACGACGACAAGAGCGGCGGCACCGCCGCGCCATGCCAGTACGCGGCCGCATCGGCCGCGACCCGCTGCCCCGTGTCGCGCTCGCGGCCCGGGCACGGCTTGATCTCGACGTTCGCCGCCAGCCCGTGCGCGACGCAGCGCGCCGCCGCCGCCTCGAGCGTCGGCATCCGCTCGCCCGCGAAACGCGCGTCGAACCAGGCACCGGCGTCGAGCGCGGCCAGCGCCGCATAACGCATGCCCGCCGCCGGGCCGCGGCCGTTCGACGTGCGGTCGACCGTGTCGTCGTGCAGGAGGAACGTCACGTCGTCGGCGGACAGCTTCGCGTCGAACTCGACCATCCGGTGACCGCGCCGCGCGCCCTCGTCGAACGCGGCGAGCGTGTTCTCCGGTGCGAGCGTGCCGCCGCCGCGATGGGCGACGACGCGCGGATAGGGCCAGTCGGTTCGGGAAGTCATCATGCGCCTCGCAACGGGTTCGTCAGGGTCAGCCGGCCCGCTTGCCGGTCTCGGGATCGAAGAAATGCAGCCGGTGCGCGGGCAGCGCGGCACCCAGCGCCGTGCCGCGCGCGGGACGATCCGCGTGCGGCAGCCGCACCGCGACGTCGTGGTTGCCCCAGCGGCCGTGCGCGAGGTTGTCCGCGCCGAGCAGCTCGCACGAGTCGACCGGCAGCGTCGCCTGCGCGACGCCCGGCTGCGGCGTCATGTACTCCGGCCGCACGCCGAGCACCCAGTCACGCCCGGTGGCGATCGCAGTGCCGATGCCGGGCGCGCCGGCGACCGGCAGCGCCGGGCCGCCGCCCGCGACCGTAAACGTCGCGCCATCCTCCGACAGCCGGCCGTGCATCAGGTTCATCGCCGGCGAGCCGATGAAGCCCGCGACGAACACCGTCGCCGGCTTCTCGTACACGTCGACCGGCGCGCCGATCTGCTCCGCATAACCGCGGTTCATCACGATCACGCGCTGCGCGAGCGTCATCGCCTCGATCTGGTCGTGCGTCACGTACACGCTCGTGGTCGCGAGCCGCGCATGCAGCCGCTGGATCTCGAGCCGCATCTGCACGCGCAGCTTCGCGTCGAGGTTCGACAGCGGCTCGTCGAACAGGAATACCGACGGCTCGCGCACGATCGCGCGCCCCATCGCGACGCGCTGCCGCTGGCCGCCCGACAGTTCGCGCGGCCGCCGCGCGAGCAGCGGCTCGAGCTCGAGGATCTTCGCGGCGGCAGCCACCCGCGCGTCGATCGTCGCGCGCTCGATGCCGCGGATCTTCAGCCCGTAGCCCATGTTCTGCGCGACCGTCATGTGCGGATACAGCGCGTAGTTCTGGAACACCATCGCGATGTCGCGATCCTTCGGCTCCAGCGCGTTGACCACGCGCTCGCCGATCGCGATCTCGCCGTCCGTCACCGTCTCGAGCCCCGCGATCATCCGCAGCAGCGTCGACTTGCCGCAGCCCGACGGGCCGACCAGCACGATGAATTCGCCGTCGGCGATCTCCACGTCGATGCCATGCAGCACGTGCTGCTTGCCGTCGTAGGATTTCCTGACGCCCTTCAAGCTCAGCGCAGCCATACCTTGTCCTTCTCCCGGTTACGTCAGTTATTTCTCGGAATCGACGAGGCCGCGCACGAACCAGCGCTGCATCGCCAGCACGACGACGAGCGGCGGGATCATCGCCAGCAGCGTCGCCGCCATTACGTATTGCCATTCGGTCGCGGCGTCGCCGCTCGCGATCATCGTCTTGATGCCCACCACCGCCGTCGACAGCGACGCCTCCGTCGTGATCAGGATCGGCCACAGATACTGGTTCCAGCCGTAGATGAACGTGATCACGAACAGCGCCGCGATGCTCGTCTTCGACAGCGGCAGCACGACGTCCCGGAAGAAGCGCAGCGGCCCCGCGCCGTCGATGCGCGCGGCGTCCATCAGCTCGTCGGGCAACGTCATGAAGAACTGGCGGAACAGGAACGTCGCGGTCGCCGATGCGATCAGCGGCAGCGAGAGCCCCGCGTAGGTGTTCGTCATGTGGAGCGTCGACACGACCTGCACGGTCGGGAAGATCCGCACCTCGACCGGCAGCATCAGCGTGATGAAGATCAGCCAGAACGCCGTGTTGCGGAACGGGAAGCGGAAGTAGACGATCGCGTACGCGGACAGGATCGACACCGCGATCTTGCCGACCGCGATCGCGAGCGCCATCACGAAGCTGTTGACGAGCAGCCGGCCGAACGGCGCCGTCGTGCCGCCGCTGCCGTGCCCCCAGATATAGGCGACGTTCTCCAGCAGGTGCGTGCTCGGCACCAGCGACAGCGGGATCGTGAACACTTCCTGCGCGTTCATGGTCGCCGCGCAGAACGCGACGTACACGGGGAACACGATCAGCACGACGCCCGCGATCAGCACCGCGTGGCAGAACAGGTCGAAGCCCTTGCGATTTTCGATCATGCGTATTGCACCCTGCGTTCGACGAAGCGGAACTGGATCACCGTCAGGCCGACGACGATGATCATCAGCACGACCGACTGCGCACCCGAGCTGCCGATGTCGAGCCCCTGGAAGCCTTCCGTGAAGATCTTGTAGATCAGCGTCTTCGTGCTCTGCGCGGGGCCGCCGGCGGTGGCCGCGTCGATCACCGGGAAGGTGTCGAAGAACGCGTAGACGAGGTTCACGACCAGCAGGAAGAAGCTCGTCGGCGACAGCAGCGGCAGCACGATGTGGAAGAAGCGCCGAACCGGCCCGGCACCGTCGATCGCCGCCGCCTCGATCAGCGAGCGCGGAATCGCCTGCAGTCCTGCGTAGAAGAACAGGAAGTTGTAGCTCACCTGCTTCCATACCGACGCGAGCACGACGAGGAACATCGCCTGGCCGCCGTTCAGCGCGTGATTCCACACGATGCCGCCCTTCGCGAGCGCATAGGTGACGAGGCCGATGCTCGGGTTGAACAGGAACGCCCACAGCACGGCCGCGATCGTCGGCGCGACCGCATACGGCCAGATCAGCAGCGTGCGGTATACGCGCGCGCCGCGGATCACGCGGTCGGCGCAGGCGGCGAGCAGCAGCGACACGACGAGCCCGCTGACCGTGACGAGCGAGCTGAACACCAGCGTCGTGCGGAACGAGTCGAGGTACAGCGGGTCGGCGAACAGGTGCGTGAAGTTCGCGAAACCGACGAATTCACTCGACGTGCCGAACGCGTCCTGCATCTGCGTCGACTGCCACAGCGCGACGCCGGCCGGCCACAGGAAGAACACGGCGGTGATCGCGAGCTGCGGCGCGATCAGCAGGTACGGCAGCAGGCTCGCGCCGAAACGGGAACGGGATTGCATCGCGGGTGTCCGGAGGCGAAACGGGAAGGGAACCGTGCCGCCGGCCCGCACGCGCGCATACGCGATGCGGCGGCCGGCGGCACGAACGCGATGCAGGCTCAGCCGCCCGACTTCTCGAAGCGGCGCAGCAGCTCGTCGCCGCGCGACGCCGCCGAATCGAGCGCCTCCTTCGGCGACTTCTTCTCCGCCCAGACCTGCTCCAGCTCTTCGTCGACGACCGTGCGGATCTGCGGCATGTTGCCGAGGCGCAGCCCCTTCGTATACGGCAGCGGCGGCTTGTTCATCATCTGCTTGATCGCGGTTTCCGCGCTCGGGTTCTTCGCATAGAAGCCCTGCTGGCGCGTGAGTTCGTACGCGGCCGTCGTGACCGGCAGGTAGCCGGTTTCCTGGTGCCACTTCGCGGCGATCGGCGGCGAGGCCAGGAATGCGAGGAACTTCGCGACGCCCTTGTAGGTCGCCGGATCCTTGCCGGCCAGCACCCACAGGCTCGCGCCGCCGATGATCGCGTTCTGCGGCGCGCCCTTCACGTTCGCGTCGTACGGCATCATGCCGGTGCCGTAGCTGAACTTCGCGAACTTCTGCACGTTCGCGAGCGCGCCCGACGACGTCGTCAGGATCCCGCAGTCGCCGCTGTAGAACTTCGCCGATGCCTCGTCCTTGCGGCCCGCGTACGTGAACGTGCCGTCCTTCTGCATCTGTTGCAGGAACGCGATGTGCGCGACCTGCTGCGGCTTGTTGAATTCGAGCGCCGCGTCGGCGCCGTCGAAGCCGTTGTTGCGGCTCGCGAACGGCAGCGCATGCCACGCGCTGTAGTTCTCGAGCTGGATCCAGCCCTGCCAGCCGGTCGTGAAGCCGCACGTCATCCCGGATTTGCGCAGCTTCTCCGCGGCGGCCTGCACGTCGGCCCACGTCTTCGGCGGCTGGTTCGGGTCGAGCCCGGCCTTCTTGAACGCGTCCTTGTTGTAGTACAGCACCGGCGTCGAGCTGTTGAACGGCATCGACACGAGATGGCCCGTCTTCGCGTCGCTGTAGTAGCTCGCGATGGTCGGTACGAACGCCTTTTCGTCGAGCGGCACGCCGGCCTGCTTGAACACGTCGTAGACCGGCACGACGGCCTTCTTCGCCTGCATCATCGTCGCGGTGCCGACTTCATAGACCTGGAGGATCGCCGGCGCGTTGCCGCTGCGATAGGCGGCGATGCCCGCCGCGAGTGCCTGGTCGTACGTGCCCTTGAAGACCGGCACGATCTTGTAGTCGCTCTGCGATGCGTTGAACTGCGTGGCGAGCTCGTTGACGCGCTCACCGAGCGCCGACTCCATCGCATGCCAGAACTGGATCTCCGTCGCGGCGAACGCCGCATGCTGCACACCGAACATGAGCGCGCCGCCCAGCGCGATCGAGCGAACCATTGTCCCCGCGGGCTTCTTCTTCATCGATCTCTCTCCTGTGAAAACGTTACCAACAGCGTGTGCAACATTCCCGTCGCCATTGAACCGGCGAAGTCTAGTGATCGTTTGTGACAGTCAGTTGTCGTTGATGACGAACAGGCGCTGGTATTCCTTCAGCGCGAAGCGGTCGGTCATGCCGGCGATGTAGTGCGCGACGAGGCGCGGCTGCTGCGCTTCGTCGTCCGACTGGTACGGCGGCGGCAGCAGGCGCGGATCGTCGATGAACGCGTCGAACAGCCCGGTGACGACGCGCTGCGCCTTGTTCGCCATGCGCATCACCTTGTAGTGGCGATACAGGTTCTTGAACAGGAAACGCTTGAGGGCCGCCGCCTGCGCGGCGATCGGCTCGCTGTGCGCGACGAGCGGCGGCGCGGCGCGCACGTCGTCGAGCGACGCGGGCGCGACACGCGCGAGATTGCGCGTGGTCTCGTCGATCAGGTCGACGATCAGCGTGTTGATGATGCGGCGCACCGTCTCGTGCACGAGGCGGCGGCCTTCGAGATGCGGGAATTCGGCGAGCGCCGCGTCGTAGTGGCGCTGCCACAGCTCGACTTCGGCGAGCTGCTCGATCGTGATCAGGCCGGAGCGCAGGCCGTCGTCGACGTCGTGGTTGTTGTACGCGATTTCGTCCGCGATGTTCGCGAGCTGCGCTTCCAGCGACGGCTGGCGGCCTTGCAGGAAACGCTCGCCGAGCGCGCCGAGCTTGCGGGCGTTCTCGCGCGAACAGTGCTTGAGGATGCCTTCGCGCGTCTCGAAGCACAGGTTCAGGCCGTTGAACGCGCCGTAGTGCTCCTCGAGCTCGTCGACCACCGCCAGGCTCTGCAGGTTGTGCTCGAAGCCGCCGTGCTCGCGCATGCACGCATTCAGCGCATCCTGCCCGGCATGGCCGAACGGCGTATGGCCGAGATCGTGCGCGAGCGAGATCGCTTCGACGAGATCCTCGTTCAGGCGCAGGTTGCGCGCGACCGAACGCGCGATCTGCGCGACTTCGAGGCTGTGCGTGAGGCGGGTGCGAAACAGGTCGCCTTCGTGATTGACGAAGACCTGCGTCTTGTATTCGAGCCGGCGGAACGCGGTCGAATGAACGATGCGGTCGCGGTCGCGCTGGAATTCGGTGCGCGCCGCCGGCGGGGTTTCCTGATGGCGGCGGCCGCGCGACTGCGACGCGTGGGCGGCATACGGAGCGAGATGGGCTTCCAGCGCCGCCAGCGTCGGCGGCTCGGCCAGCGCCGCAGCGGATGCGCGGCCGGCTCGGGTCGGTTTGCTGCTGGATGTCTCGCTCACGTCTCCTCCATGTCAGGGGCGCCGGGGCATCCGGGGCGCCGTTACCGGGTCGTCTGCGCCAGCGTAGCGAACACGGCTTCGTCGGGCGCCTGGGTGATCAGCGTATCGCCGAATCGCTTCAGCAGGATGAACTTAATCGCTCCGGCTTCAGCCTTCTTGTCGACGCGCATCAGGTCCATGTAGCGCGCATCGCCGAGTGCCGGCCCGCGCACCGGCAGATGTGCGGCGGCGATCACCGCGTCGAGCCGCTGCCGCGACGCTTCGTCGAGCAGGCCGAGCCGCACCGACAGGTCGCCCGCCATCACCATCCCGCAGCCGACCGCTTCGCCGTGCAGCCACTCGCCATAACCGAGCCCGGCCTCGATCGCATGGCCGAACGTATGGCCGAAATTCAGGATCGCACGCAGCCCGCCTTCGCGTTCGTCGGCTGCGACCACGCTCGCCTTGATCTCGCACGAGCGCTTCACCGCATGCGCGAGCGCGGCCGGCTCGCGGCGGTTCAGCGCCTCGACGTTCGCCTCGATCCAGTCGAAGAATGCCGCATCGGCGATCGCGCCCGTCTTGATGACCTCGGCCACGCCGGCCGCCAGCTCGCGATCGGGCAACGTGGTCAGCGCGCCGATATCGGCGATCACGGCCTGCGGCTGGTAGAACGCTCCGATCATGTTCTTGCCGAGCGGGTGGTTGATGCCCGTCTTGCCGCCGACCGACGAATCGACTTGCGACAGGAGCGTCGTCGGCACCTGGATGAACGGCACGCCGCGCATGTAGCACGCGGCGGCGAAGCCGGTCATGTCGCCGATCACGCCGCCGCCGAGTGCGACAAGCGTCGTCTTGCGGTCGGCGCGCTCGGTCAGCAGGCCGTCGAAGATCAGGTTCAGCGTTTCCCAGTTCTTGTAGGCCTCGCCGTCCGGCAGCACGACCGTCGACACGCGCTTGCCGAGCGGCGCGAGCGCCGCGCGCAGCACGTCGCCGTAGAGCGGATCGACCGTCGTGTTCGTGACGATCGTGACCGACGAACCGGTGATGTGAGGGGCGAACAGCTCGGTGCGGCCGATCAGGCCGGCACCAATGTGAATCGGGTAGGCGCGCTCGCCCAGATCGACGTTGACGGTAATCATGCTTGTAGCGGCTTGGCGATGACGCCTGCCAGTTCGAGTTGCATCAGCACCATGTTGACGAGGCCGTTGACCGACGGGCGGCCGGTCTCGATGATGAAGTCCGCGCATTCGCGATACAGCGGGTCGCGCACTTCGTAGAGCGCTTCGAGACGCGCCTTCGGATCGTCGGTCTGCAACAGCGGGCGGTTCTTGTCCTTGCGGGTGCGCAGCCACAGATCGTGCGGATTGGCGCGCAGATAGATGACGATGCCGCTGCTTTTCAGGCAGTCGCGATTCTCGGGCCGCAGCACCGCGCCGCCGCCCGTCGCGAGCACGATGTTCTCGCGCTGCGTGAGATCGGCGATCACCTGCGATTCGCGGTCGCGAAACCCGGCCTCGCCCTCCATCTCGAAGATCACCGGAATGCGCGCACCCGTGCGGGCCTCGATTTCGTGGTCGGAGTCGAAGAACGTCCTGTCGAGCCGGCGCGCGACCGCACGGCCCACGGTGGTCTTACCCGCTCCCATAAGGCCGACGAAAAATACGTTTGCATGTGGGTCCCGCGCTTGCAACGGCTTCCTCTGCTTGAATCTTGCTGGTGTGTGGCGCAGCTTACTGGCAAAGCGGCTGCCTTGTCGAGCCTGCGCCGCCGGCTTCAGGCCCCGTTTTTCCCGCATCCGCGTCGCCCGCGCCGGCCGTTTCGCAACGCGCGCCGACGACCGTCGGCGTGATGAAGACGACCAATTCGCTGCGCTGGTCGCGCCGTGCGCGGTGCCGGAAAAGCGCGCCCAGTACCGGTATTTTGCCCAAGAGCGGCACCCGCGTCACATCGTCCCGGTTCAACTGCTCGTAAATCCCGCCGATCGCGACCGTTCCGCCGTCCTCGACCTCGACGCGTGTCTGGACGTGCTTCGTATGAATCGCCGGGCCGGCCGCCGTCGGCTCGCCGATGCTGTCCTTCGTCACGTCCAGGTCCAGCACGACGCGCCCGTCGGGGGTGATCTGCGGCTCGACCTCGAGCTTCAGCGTCGCGCGGCGGAACTGCACGCCGCTCACGCCGTTGCCGACCTTGGCCTGGTACGGCAGCTCCGAGCCCTGTTCGACGATCGCCTTCACGCGGTCGGCCGTCACCACGCGGGGGCTGGAAACGATCTGGCCCCGCCCCTGCGCCTCGAGCGCGCTCAATTCAACGTCGAGCACGCGGCTGAGCGGCGCGGCGAACAACGTGAAGCCGGCCGTCGCCGCCTCGTAGCCGCCGAGCGGTCGTGCGGCCAGGTCGAGCGCGTTGCGCGTGTCCGTCGCGAATGCCGCGCCGTCGGCCGCGGGCGCCCGTCCCTGCGCGCGCAGCGCGACGCGTGCGCCGAGGTTGCGCGAGAAGCCCTGCTCGCCTTCTACGATCCGCGCCTCGATCCGGACCTGCCGCGATGGCCGGTCGATCGCGTCGATCAAGCCCGCGATCTGCGCGATGCGCGGCGCCAGATCGGTGACGAACAACAGGTTCGTGCGGGGATCTGCCGCCGCGGCGCCGCGTTTCGACAGCAGGCGCTGGCCGGTCGCTCCGGCCAGCAGCCGCTGCACGTCCTGCGCGCGCGGGTAATGCAGCGCGAAGGTCCGGCTCGCGAGCGGCTCCAGCTCGGCCGCGCGTGCATGCGTTTCGAAGCGCTCGCGCTCGCGCGCGGCGAGTTCGGCCGCCGGCGTGACCCAGATCACGTTGCCGCGCCGGGACATCGCCAGCCCGTGCGTGTCGAGCAACGTGTCGAACGCATCGCGCCAGCGGACATTGTTCAGACGTAACGTCACGGTGCCGCGCACCTGCTCGCCGACGATGATGTTCAGCCCGGTGAATCGCGCGAGCGCGTCGAACGCGGCAGCGAGCCCGGCGCCTTGCAGATTCAGCGAGATCCGCCGCGCGTCATCCGCATCGCCGGGGTGCCGCGCCGCGGCGTCGCTCATGCGCATCGGCGGCGGCAATGGAATCGGCGGCCCTTCCAGCCGGGGCACCGGTGCGGTTGTGTCCGCTTGAAGCGCCGCGCGCACGGCCTGATCGAACGGCGGCGGGCCGTCATGCGCGGGCGCTGCACCGTCCGCGCCGTCCGCACCGTCGGGCGCACCCTGCGGCAGCGGTGTGTCCTGGGCATGCGCCTGCATCGATGCGATCGGCCAGCCAGCCGGCGGCAAAGGCGGCAACAGGGGCAACGGCGGCAGCGCCGCGTGTGCCGCGGCCACGCCCGATCCGACCCAGAATGCGATCGCCCGCCGTCCGTACTTCGTCATGGGCGACCTCCGTCATCCATGACGAACCGGCGCGCGCCATCAGCTGTCGCAAGCGTCACCGCACCGGCATCGATGCTCACCACGCGTGACATCCCGAACGCTTCGCCCGGCGCAACGGTCGCGAATGCGCCATCGCCCGCGTCGAACAGCGCGAGCCCGGCGCGTACGTCGCGAATCGTGCCGGCCAGGCGCGGCGTCACATCGTCGGCCCGCGTGGGCGAGCCATCGCCGCCGAATGGATCGTCGCTCGGCACGCCGGCAAGCAGCCGCACCGTGCCATCGGGAGCACGAGCCCCCGACAGCGCCGGAAACACGTCGATCGTCATGTCCACCCGCAACGCGGGCGGTTTCCGCTCGATATGCAGCCTCGTCGGCACCACCAGCGCGGGAACACTCGCCAGCCCGCCCATCAGCCGCAGCAGCGCCGGAAAGCCGCCGTCCGCGACGATCCGCACCGTGCGCCGGCCATCCGGGGCCGCTTCGTCAGTGCGCCGCGGCTCGATCGACACGATCCGCAGTCCGCTCGCGCCGGCCAGGTCCGCCAGTTCGAGCATCAGTGCGGGCCACCCCGATGCACGCGGCACGCTGGAGGCGTGCCCGGCAGCGGGGTCCGGGTCGCGCCGTGGCGCGGTCGCGAGCAGCCGCTGTGCGTCGGCGGCACGCACTTGTGCCGTTGCCAGCAACGCGCGACTGCGTGCGAGTCCGCTCGCGTCGACCGCATCCATCAGATGAATGCTGCCCATCGTCACGCACGCGAATGCCGTCACGCAGCCGATGGCATGCGCCGCGGCCGGCGACATCCGCGCCATGCGGCCGCGCCGCCCGGCACCGGCTGGCATGGACCGATGCGTGATCGCCGTCATGCGTCGCCTCCCGCTGCGTTCTGCCGCGGCGGCGCGTCGTGCCAACGCGCCTGCACGGAAAACCGGAACGGCACGGCCGAACCCGTGACCGGCGTGGCCGAAGCAGGTGTCAGCGCACCGACATCGAATCGCCAGTCACGCTGCTCGACCGCAATCCGTGCGAGCCACCGCGCGGCCGCCCGGTAACTCGTCGTGCGCGCGTCGAGCACGGCGCCGGACGCAGTCGTGCGCAATGCGTCGAGCCGGACGGTGTCGTCGCGCACCTGCGCCAGCGTCGCGAGCAGCCCGGCGACACGCCGGCAAGGCGCGGCAAGCGCGGCCGCCCGTGCATCGCGTCGCGCGAGGTCGGCGGCCACGCCGGCGGCGCGCCGTTCGGCATCGATCCGTGGCTGCAATTGCCGCAGCCGCGCCTCCACACGCGTACGCTCCGCATCCACGCGCCATCGCCACGCCGTCGCCGCCCCCGTCCAAATGCAGGCCCCGAGCACGCCGAGCACGATCGCCGCCCCGCACTGCGCGGCACGGCGCCGCCGCAACGCCTGCGCCAGCCGCTCACGGTACGGCAGCAGATTGAAGCCGCCGAGCACGGCGTGGCCGGCGGCAGTTCGCCCGAACCCCACATCGGCCATCATTCCCACACCCCGCGCAGCGCCAGCCCGATCGCGAGGGCAAACGCCGGACCGCCCTGCGTTCCGGCGGGCACGCCCGGCAGCCCGTCCCATCCGGTGCAGTCGAACGGCACCGCGGCCACGCCGAGCGCATCGCCGATATCGGCGGCCGACGTACCGCAGCGGGCGATGCTGCGCGCGTCGCCGGCCACGAGCACGCAGCGCACCGGCTCGAACACGCACTGGCGCAATGCGTCGGGGAACGCCGCCTGCACGTCGCCGGACACCGCGAGCACCGGTACGGCGATCGAACCGTCGACCCGCCAGCCGCGCACGCCCGTGTCGCAGAACCAGAATGCGGCGTACGGGCCGTGGGCATCGGGTTCGAACTGCGCGGCATAGCGCAACGCGCGCAGCGCGGCGGCCGACTCGCCGTCGACGGCCGTCAGGTCGACGCCGGCCTGCGCGGCGACGTCGATCCGCCGTTCGAGCAATGCCTGCGGCGCCACGGCGACCTCGATCTCGCCCGAGCACGCGCCGTCGTCCTGCCGCCAGTCGAACGCGAGGCTGTGGGGCGGCAGCCCCGAGATCCGTTCTGCGGCCTGCCGGGCGGCGTCCGCGACGTCGTCGCGCCCGGCCAGATCGAGCGTCGCGGTCCGCATTTCGTCGTCGCGCAGCGCCATCACGCCGCGCGTGTCGCAGCGCACGCCCGCCGCCGACAATCGCGACACGGCCGCCGCCAACGCGCGTGCGACCGCTGCCCAGCGCGCCTCCTCCGGCCCGTCCTGCAATCCGACCGGCTCCCGCTCGAGTCCTTCGACCCGCACCTCCACGGCCCGCCCGCGCCGGCTCAGCACGGCCACCCTCACCTCGTCCGCCCCGACGTCGATGCCCGTCGAACGGTGCCTGCCCGGCGCGAACCGCGCCGCCCATCGTCCTGTCATCCCAGCCTCCCGCGATCGTTGCGGCCCACGCCGCGTTTCCGAGGCCTGATTCTGCAAAGCGGCGCGTGTGCCCGACAGTCGGCCGGACGGCCAGTTGTGGCACGGGGCGACCTCGCGGACACTATGCCGGCGGCACCGCGATCAGCCGGTTTCCGGCCGCCGCCCCCCGCGTCAGGACCGGTCTTACCGGGCAGCTATAATCGCGGGACTGTTTTCCGGTATGCCTATGCAATCCACGTCTCCTACGTCCCCGCCTCCCGCGCCCGAGCCGAAGAAGCGGTCCTGGTGGCTGAAAGTCCTGATCGGCCTCGCCGCGATGTGCGTGGCCCTCGTCGTGGCCGGCGGCCTCGTGCTCGGCTACGCGCTCGTCGTCGCGTGGCCGAACATGCCGTCGCTCGACGCGCTGACCGACTATCGTCCGAAGGTACCGCTGCGCATCTATACGTCCGATCACGTGCTGATCGGCGAATTCGGCGAGGAACGCCGCGACATCGTCCATTTCAAGGACGTGCCCGACTCGCTCAAGAAGGCGATCCTCGCGATCGAGGACGCACGCTTCTACGATCACGGCGGCGTCGACCTCACCGGCATCGCCCGCGCCGGCTTCGTCGCACTGACGAATGGCCATGCGTCGCAGGGCGCGAGCACGATCACGATGCAGGTCGCGCGCAACTTCTTCCTGTCGAGCGAAAAGACCTACACGCGCAAGATCTACGAAATGCTGCTGGCCTACCGGATCGAGCGCGCGCTGACGAAGGATCAGATTCTCGAGGTCTACATGAATCAGATCTATCTCGGCCAGCGTGCGTACGGCTTCGCGAGCGCCGCACGGGTCTATTTCGGCAAGGACCTGAAGGACATCACGCTCGCCGAAGCGGCGATGCTCGCGGGGCTGCCGAAAGCGCCGTCCGCGTATAACCCGGTCGTCAATCCGAAGCGCGCGAAGGTGCGCCAGGAATACATCCTGCAGCGGATGCTCGAGCTGAACTTCATCACGCGCGAGCAGTACGACCAAGCCGTCGCGCAGCCGCTCGCCGTCAAGGGTGCCGGCCGCGAGTTCAGCGTGCACGCCGAGTACGTCGCGGAAATGGTCCGGCAAATGATGTACGCGCAGTACCGCGAGGAAACCTATACGCGCGGCTTCAACGTCGTCACGACGATCGATTCCGCCGACCAGCAGGTTGCATACACCTCGCTGCGCAAGGGCATCATGGATTACGAGCGCCGCCACGGCTATCGCGGGCCGGAAGGCTTCATCGAATTGCCGGCCGGCGCCGACGATCGCGAGCAGGCGATCGACGATGCGCTGCTCGAACACCCCGACAACGGCGAGCTGATCGCGGCGGTCGTCACCGCGGCCACCCCGCGCCAGATCACCATCGCCTTCATCGACGGCAGCAGCGCGACGATCGAAGGCGACAACCTGCGCTTCGCGTCGGGCGCGCTGTCGGCCGGCGCGCAGCCGAACCGCCGCATCCGCCCGGGCGCGATCGTCCGGGTCGTGAAGAACGACGCCGGGAAGTGGTCGATCACGCAGTTGCCGCAGGTCGAAGGCGCGTTCATCTCGATCGTTCCGCAGGACGGCGCGATCCGCTCGCTGGTCGGCGGCTTCGACTACAACAAGAACAAGTTCAACCACGTCACGCAGGCGTGGCGGCAACCGGGCTCGTCGTTCAAGCCGTTCATCTACTCGGCATCGCTCGACAAGGGCCTCGGGCCGGCCACGGTGATCAACGACGGCCCGCTGTATTTCAGCGCCGCGGAAACCGGCGGCCAGCCGTGGGAACCGAAAAACTACGGCGGCGGTTTCGAAGGCCCGATGTCGATGCGCACCGCGCTGCAGCGCTCGCGCAACCTCGTGTCGATCCGGATCCTGAACCACATCGGCACGAAGTACGCGCAGCAGTACATCACGCGCTTCGGCTTCGACGCCGACCGTCATCCGGCCTACCTGCCGATGGCGCTCGGCGCGGGCCAGGTCACGCCGCTGCAGATGGCCGGCGCGTACTCGGTGTTCGCGAACGGCGGCTTCCGCGTGAATCCGTACCTGATCGCCGAAGTGACCGATCCGAACGGCGCTGTCGTCGCCCGCGCGCAGCCGCTCATCGCCGAGCAGAACGCGCCGCGCGCGATCGACGCGCGCAACGCATACGTGATGAACAGCCTGCTGCAGAGCGTCGCGCAGCGCGGCACGGGCGCGCGCACCAACGTGCTGAAGCGCACCGACCTCGCAGGCAAGACCGGCACGACGAACGACTCGCACGACGCGTGGTTCGCCGGCTACCAGCACACGCTCGCGGCGATCGCGTGGATCGGTTACGACAACCCGCGCAGCCTCGGCGATCGCGAAACCGGCGGCGGCCTGTCGTTGCCGGTCTGGATCGACTATATGGGTGCGGCGCTGAAGGGCGTGCCGGAGTTCAAGCCGACGATGCCGGACGACGTCCAGGCGCTCGGCAGCGAGTTGTACTTCACCGACTTCACGCCGGGGCACGGCTTCGTGTCGACGGTCGGCGTGCCGCAGGCGCCGGCGGTGCAGAGCACCGACGAAGCGGTGCCGCACGTCGACGAACAGGAGAAGCAGGACATCATGAACCTGTTCCGCGGCCACTGATACGAACGGCCCGGGCATGAAAAAAGCGCCCCGCGGGGCGCTTTTTCCTTGTGCTTCGATCCGGCGTATCGGCGCCCGGCCGGGCGAGCGCCGGACGCGTTACGCGTCGAACGTGATCGGCAGGCCGGCCTGCTGCGTCGCGTACTCGGTGAGCGCCGCGAAGAACTCGGTGCCGGTGCGCGTATCGCGCCATTCGCCGTCCACGAAACGGTAATGGAATCCGCCCGCCTTCGCGGCGATCCACAGCTCCTTCATCGGCGGCTGGAGGTTGACGATGATCTTCGAGCCGTTCTCGAACGTCAGCGTCAGCACGCTGCCGTTGCGCTCCAGATCGATGTCGTGATCGCCGTCGTTCGCGGCATCCACGGTACGCTCGACGGCCGCCAGCACGGCCTCGGCACGGGCCAGGTATTCAGTATCGGACATGCTAAACTCTATCGGTTAAATTGTTCAGGGACGATCATGCGAGTCGTTTTCCGGATGAGCGCGATTGTAGCGGCTTTGGCGATTCTTGCCGGCTGCGGTCAACGCGGTCCGCTCTATCTGCCCACCGTGCCCCCGTTGCCGGCGAAGCCCATCCAGCAGCAGGACACGGCGCCGTCCGACGTCACGCCGAGCGATGAAAGCGCGTCGTCCGACAGCATTCCCGATTCTTCCGGCACGCCGCTCACGCTGTCACCGGAGCTGTCGAGCGATGCATCGAAGGCCGCGACGCCGGCATCCGGCCCGGCCGCCACGCAGTAAGCGCGCGCCGCCGCTCGCGCGGCTTCCTTCGCGACCAAGGCGATGACTGCCCGTCATCGCCTTTTGTTTTTCCGGGCCCGCCTCGTCACGCGCGGATGCGCCGCCAGCCCCATTCGAGCAGGCGCCAGCCGAGCAGCACCGCAACGATCACCGCGTAGAGCTTCGGCTGCGCGAGATTGTGCTTGCCGGCCCTCATCCACCAGAAATGCAGCACGCCGAACAGCGCGATCGCATAGATCGCGCGATGCAGCGTCGCCCAGTGACGACCGAGCCGGCGCACCATCGCGCGCGGCGAGGTCGCGGCCAGCGGAATCAGCAGCACGAACGCGGCGAAGCCGACCGTGATGAACGGACGCTTGCCGACGTCCTTCAGGATCGCGAGCACGTCGAACCACTTGTCGAACCACAGATACGTCGTGAAATGCAGCGTCGCGTAAAAGAACGCGAACAGGCCGATCATCCGGCGAAAGCGCAGCAACGCTGGAACGCCCGTCACGCGCCGAAGCGGTGTGACGCCGAGCGTGAGGCATAGCATCACCAGCGTCCAGAGGCCCGTCGAACGCGTGATGAATTCGATCGGGTTCGCGCCGAGCCGGTCGGTCAGCCCGAACAGCACGAGACGGGCGAGCGGATAGAGTCCGGCCGCGAAAACCAGTACCTTGGCGGGGGCAAGCCAGCGCGGCGCGGCAGCACGCGCTGCGCCGCCCCGGGAACTGCCGGCGGCAGCCGTGCGCGTGCCGGACGCGCGCGCGGGCGTCAGCGTCGAAGGAGGCATGTCGTTTCTCACCGGCGCACTCAGAAGTTCTTCTTCAGGTCCATGCCCTGATACATCGACGCGACGAGATCGCCGTAGCCGTTGAACATCAGCGTCTTGCGCTTCGGCGTGAAGAAGCCGTCCTCGCCGATCCGGCGCTCGGTCGCCTGGCTCCAGCGCGGGTGATCGACGTTCGGGTTCACGTTCGAATAGAAGCCGTATTCGTTCGACGCGTACGTGTTCCAGCTCGTTTTCGGCTGCTTGTCGACGAAGCGGATCTTCACGAGCGACTTCGCACTCTTGAAGCCGTACTTCCACGGCACGACGATCCGCACCGGCGCGCCGTTCTGGTTCGGCAGCACCTGGCCGTACACGCCCATCGTCAGCAGCGTCAGCGGATTCATCGCCTCGTCCATCCGCAGCCCTTCCGAGTACGGCCAGTCGAGCACCGGCGTCGACAGCCCCGGCATCTGCGACGGATCGGCCAGCGTGACGAACTGCACGTACTTCGCGTTGCCGGTCGGCTGCACGCGCTTGATCAGCTCGGACAGCGGCACGCCGATCCACGGGACCACCATCGACCAGCCTTCGACGCAACGCAGCCGGTACACGCGCTCTTCGAGCGGCGCGAGCTTCAGCAGTTCGTCGAGATCGAACACCTTCGGGTGCAGCACCTCGCCTTCGACGCTCACGCGCCACGGGCGCGGCCGCAGCGTGCCGGCGTTTTGCGCCGGGTCGCCCTTGTCGGTGCCGAACTCGTAGAAGTTGTTGTAGGACGTGATGTCCTTGAACGGCGTCACCTGGTCGGCCGCGACGAACCTCGGGTTGGTTTTCGCCACGAGCTTCGCGGCCCGCGCGTCCGGCGACGCATAGGCGGCGAACGCAGCGCCGCTGCCGCCGAGCAATCCGCCCGCCGCCGCCAGGCCGGCGGCCTGCAAGACGCGCCGCCGGTTCTCGAACACCGCGCGCGGCGTAATCTGGCTCTGCGCGATGTCACCGCCGGTCAGTACGGTACGCAAAGGGTGTTTGATCCACATCGTGCTGCTCCTCCTGGATGCGCGGCGCGCACGCTTCATGAGCGTTCGACCCGACCCATCCTGCGCCGTTCGACGCCCGGACCGCCCGCCCGTTACAAAAGAAAACCGCCGGGCACGCAGTGCGCCGGCGGTCTTTTGTCGGACCCGCGTCGGAAATCTTACAGCTTGCCGTAGCTGTGCAGCCCGGACAGGAACATGTTGACGCCGAGGAACGCGAACGTCGTCACGAGCAGGCCGGTGAGCGCCCACCAGGCGGCCACCGCGCCGCGCAGGCCCTTCATCAGGCGCATGTGCAGCCAGGCCGCGTAGTTGAGCCACACGATCAGCGCCCAGGTTTCCTTCGGGTCCCAGCTCCAG
>NZ_JTAN02000009.1 GCF_000949135.2 Burkholderia sp. USMB20
TGACGACGGCTGACGTGGCCGCGCTGAAGACGAATCAGGTTGCGGCACTGCGCACGGACCAGCTGCAGAACCTGACGACGGCTCAGGCGGCAGCACTGAGCTACACGCAGATCGCATCGCTGACGACGGCCCAGGTACAGAACGGCCTGTCGAGCGATCAGGTCAAGGCGCTGACGACGGGGCAGGCAGCGGCACTGACGGCGGCTGACGTCGCGGCGTTGACGACCGCGCAGGCGTCGGCGTTGACGACGGCCGACGTCGCGGCGCTGAAGGCGACGCAGATCGCAGCGTTGACGACGACGCAGGTGCAGAACCTGACGACCGACCAGGTCAAGGCACTGACGAGCGCGCAGGTGACGTCGCTGACGACCGATCAGGTCAAGTCGCTGACGACCGATCAGGTGAACGCGCTGACGACGACCGCCTTCGCGGCGCTGAAGCCGACGCAGGTCGCGGCACTGACGACGGCGCAGATCGCCAACCTGAGCACGGCGCAGGCCGGCGCGCTGACGACCGCGCAAGTGGCTGCGTTGACGACGAATCAGGTGCAGAACGGCCTGACGACCGACCAGGTCAAGGCGCTGACGACCGCACAGGCGGCGTCGTTGACGACCGCGCAGGTCGCCGCGCTGACGACGGCGCAATCGAGCGCGCTGACGACGGCTGACGTGGCCGCGCTGAAGACGAATCAGGTTGCGGCACTGCGCACGGACCAGCTGCAGAACCTGACGACGGCTCAGGCGGCAGCACTGA
>NZ_JTAN02000010.1 GCF_000949135.2 Burkholderia sp. USMB20
GGCGCTGAAGCCGACGCAGGTCGCGGCACTGACGACGGCGCAGATCGCCAACCTGAGCACGGCGCAGGCCGGCGCGCTGACGACCGCGCAAGTGGCCGCGTTGACGACGAATCAGGTGCAGAACGGCCTGACGACCGACCAGGTCAAGGCGCTGACGACCGCGCAGGCGGCCGCGTTGACGACGGCCGACGTCGTGGCGCTGACGACGGCGCAATCGAGCGCGCTGACGACGGCTGACGTGGCCGCGCTGAAGACGAATCAGGTCGCGGCACTGCGCACGGACCAGCTGCAGAACCTGACGACGGCTCAGGCGGCAGCGCTGAGCTACACGCAGATCGCGTCGCTGACGACGAACCAGGTGCAGAACGGCCTGTCGACCGATCAGGTCAAGGCGCTGACGACGGGGCAGGTGGCGGCACTGACGACGGCTGATCTCGCGGCGCTGACGACGACGCAGACCGCGGCGCTGTCCACGGCGTCGATCGTGGCGTTGAAGACGAGCCAGGTGATTGCGCTGACGACGGCTCAGGTGCATAACCTGACGACCGATCAGGTGGCTGCGTTCACGACGACCCAGGTGCATGCGCTGACGTCGGCGCAGGTGGGGGCAATGACGACCGATCAGATCCAGCAGCTCCACTTCTGATCAGTCGCGTTGCATGGCGCCGGGGTTCCCGGCGCCATCCCGCCTCGCCGGCATCGGGCAAGGCGTGAGTACTGGCAGGTTAAACTGCCGGCCACGCGTGACGTGGCGGCAGCCGCGCGTCACGGGCAGGCGAGGAGGCGGCGCGCCGTCGTGCCCGCGCGGCGGCTGACAGGCAGCCGTCCGGCGGACTGCCGTACTTTACGGTATTGCGTATGAGTGAAGTCATGGTTTCGTCTGAAGAAAATTTTGCTGCCGATCTTCTGCTCGCGTGGCACGGCAAGATCGACATGACGGGTCTCTTCGAGCGCGCGGGCGCGCTCGAAGCGAACCGGCAGTTCGAGCTGGCGGCGGTCCTTTACCGGACCTGGCTCGAGCGCAACGTCGCGCCGTTCAATCATTTCGTGTACTTCAACCTTGGCGTCGCGCTTTTCAACGCCAATGACATCGAGGCCGCGAAAAAGGCACACTACACGGCCATCGAGCTCGCGCCCGATTTCATTCATCCGCATTTCAATCTGGGTGTCATGTGCGAGCGCATCAACGAGCTCGACACGGCGATCGCGGAATGGACGTGGGTCGTGGAGCACGCGTCGGCTGATCATCCCGAGCAACGGCCGCTGCGGCTGTCCGCGCTCAACAACCTCGGGCGCGTCCATGAAAACCAGCGGCGTTACGCCGATGCGCTGGCGTGCCTGACGGAAAGTTTGCGGATGGAACCGAACCAGCCGGACGTGCTGCACCACTGGGTGTTCCTGCGCGGCAAGCAGTGCGAGTGGCCCGTGTTTGCGCCCGTCGAGGGCGTCGATCCGGACCTCATGCGACAGTCGACTTCCGCGCTGGCGATGATCAGCCAGTCGGACGATCCGGCGGAGCAATTGTCGGCGGCCCGGCATTACGTCGACACCAAGATCAACGTCGACGTGCCCGCGTTGTCCGGCAACAAGGCATACGGTCACGAGAAGATCAGGATCGCGTATCTTTCGTCGGATTTCTGCCTGCATCCCGTTTCGATGCTCACGGCCGAGCTGTTCGAACTGCACGACCGGCGGCGTTTCGAGGTGTACGGCTATTGCTGGTCGCGCGACGACGGCTCCGCGCTGCGCAAGCGGATTATCCAGTCGATGGATCATTTCCATCGCATCGACGCGATGAGCGACGAGGCCGCCGCTCGGCTGATCCGTGAACACGAGATCGACATCGTCGTTGACCTGCACGGGCAGACGCTCGGCGCACGCACGGACTTGCTTGCCTATCGGCCGGCGCCCATCCAGATCACATATCTGGGCTTGCCGGCCACGACCGGCCTGCCGTACATCGATTATGTGATCGCCGACCGGTTCCTGATTCCGGAAGCGTACGCGCACTTCTACTCGGAGAAGCCGCTGTACATGCCGGACATCTACCAGGTCAGCGATCGCAAGCGGGTCAGTGCGCCGGCGCCGTCGCGCGCAAGCTGCGGCCTGCCGGAAGACGGCTTCGTCTTTTGTTCGTTCAACAACAATTACAAGTTCACGCCCGAGGTGTTCGGCGCCTGGATGCGGATCCTGCAGCGGGTGCCGGCAAGCGTGCTCTGGTTGCTTGCCGACAATCCATGGGCCGAGGCCAACCTGCGCAAGGAAGCGGCCAGGCACGGCATCGACGGCGGTCGCCTCGTCTTTGCGTCCCGCGTCTCGCCGGAGAATTATCTTGCCCGGTTTGCGGTCGCGGATCTGTTCATCGATTCCTTCCCGTTCAACGCCGGCACGACGGCGAACGACGCGCTCTGGATGGGGCTGCCGGTTCTGACGCTCTCGGGCAGGAGCTTCGCATCGCGGATGGCGGGTGCGATGTTGACCGCCGCGGGTATCGAGGAATTGATCACCTACGATCTGCAGGCATACGAGGAGAAGGCGGTGGCGCTCGCCAGTGCGCCGGATGAGTGCGAGCGCCTGCGAAAGGTGCTGAACGCCGAGCGCAGGGATGGCGTATTGTTCGACACGCCGCGATTCGTCAACAATCTCGAGGCGCATTTTTCGCGTCTCGTCGGCGCGCTGGACTGATCGGCGCGCCGGTCGGCCGCCTCCCCGGGCAGGCCGGCCGCCGGATCGCGCCGCAGGTCAGAAGCGGTCGAGATCCAGCACGATTCCCGCCGAGGCCATCAGCCGTTGGCGGTTCAGGCGGACGTCCGTATTGGGGGCTGGATGCCGCTGGTAAAGCGCGAGCATCGTCGAGGCGATCAGGTCGTCGCGTGTATTGCCGCGTCGCATGTTCTCCTGCGCGCCGGCCGGGCTCTTGTGAATGACGACGGAGCTGAGCGGGACATGAACCATTGCGCGTCCGGAAAGACACGCGAGCAGGAAGTCCCAGTCTTCGTAAATCTCGAGATCGGTCGCATATCGGACGCGCGCGACGACGTCGTCGCGATACGCGATGCAGCTGTTCGGCACGCGATTCAGCACGTAGACGCTGTCTGCGTCGACATCGCCGATGCGCACCGTGTCGATCGAAGTCGTGCGTGGCGGATGCGTCGTGCGATTCTCGTAACACACCTTGAAATCGCAAAACACGATTTCCGGCTCGTCGGCGCCGATGCTTCGGGCCAGCGCGTCGAGGTGCGTCGGCTCAAGCGTGTCGTCGTCGTCGAGGAACATGACGTAGCGCGATTTGGCGAGCGAGAGTCCGATGTTGCGGCTTTCGGCCGGCCCGGGCGCGCCGCTGCGGATCACGTGGACGTAGCGCCCCTGCAATGCGGAAAGCTCCTCGAATGGCGGCATGTATGTCGCGCTATCGGAGACGACGATGACGGTGAAGTCCTGCCACGTCTGGTCGATCAGGGACTGCAACGTCCGGCGCAGCAGCAGTGGCCGGTCGTGGGTGGCGATGATGACGGTAAACACGATGAACCGGTAATGAGTGGAATCCGCTCGCCCGGCGAGCGATTCCCGCCGGGCGATGACGCGAGATCATCAGGCGCGGCGGGCACCGGGGCGTTCGTTCAGAAACCCGCGATCCGCTGATATTGCAGCGCTGCTTCCGTGCGGCCGATAGCCGTCTTGAACTCGGCCTGCAGCTCCCGTTGTGTCGTTTGTGCGTCCGCCATCACGGCCGCGTCGATCGCCTCGATGCGCTTCAGGATCGCCAGCGCGTCGGGCGATTGCGGGGCGGCCAGGGACATCAGCAGCGGCGAGCGCTGTTCGACGAGGCTCGCCGCGCCCGGCCAGTCGGCCATCGATGCCGCATGTTCGATTGCCTGCGTGAGCGACCACACGCGCTCCAGCAGAGTGATCGGGTCCGTCGTCATGTTCTCTCCCATGTTGATCCGGCCGCGGCAACGCCTGCCGCTATGCCTTGTTCGTGGCCAGCGCGCCCGCGCTGTTGGTGCCGCCGAACAGTTGCGTCAGGTACTGCGAATTGTTTTGCATCTTTGCCATCAGCGTATTGAGCGCGGTGAATTGCGTATTGTACTGATCGGTGAGCTGGCTGGCGTATGCCTGCAGCGCCGTGGCCTGCGTTTTCGCAGCGGCGAGATCCTGGTTCAACGCCGTGACGCGCGTGTCGATGATGCCGCCCGTCTGCAGGAATGTCGTGATGTTGCTGTTGAGCGTCGCGCCTACGCCGTTGGTCGCGTTGAACGCGGTCGCCACGGATGACGGATTGTTCGCCAGCGCCGACGACAGGGCCGCGCTGTCGACGCTGAGCGTGCCGTCCGGCTGAAGATTGAGGCCGATCGCGCTCAGGCTGATCGTGCTGCCGCCGCTCGTTACGCCCTGGGCCACCTTGGTGGCCAGCGTGTTGACGATCGAATTCAGCATCGAGTCGCCGATGAGCGGGCCCCCCTGGCTACCGGCGGCTGCGCTCGAATTGAAGCTCGACAGCGACGATGCGGTGCTGACGAACGAGTTGTATGCGGAGACGAACGCGTTGATCGTATTGGTGGCGGAGGTGTTGTCCGGCGAGACCGAGAGCGTTTGGGTCGTCTTGGCCGACGAAGCAGACAGGTTGATCGTCACGCCCGTAATCGCGCCCGTGATGGTGTTGCTCGCGCTAACCACGCTGGTGCCGTCGATCGAAAGCTGCGCGTCCTGCGCGGGGATCGTCTCGTTGTAATTGTTTGTCGCTGCACCCGTGTTATCGACGGTTGCCAGCGCAGCCAGCCCGTCCGTCGAATTGGTCGACACCTTGATGGTGTTCGCCGCGCCCGTGACGTTGGACGTCAGCACGAGGTGCGAGCCGTCCGTGCCGGTGACGACCGTGGCGGTCACGCCCGGATTGCCGCTTCCCGTGTTGATCGCATTTGCGATGTCGGCGAGCGTGTTGGTGCCGGACTTGATCGCGACGGTCATCGGCGTGCCGCTGCCGAGCTGGATCGTCAGGTTGCCGGTGCCGACCTGGTTCGTCGATGGAATTCCCGTGATCGACGAGAGCTTTTGCGCCGTCGCTACCTGCGTCACTGCGACCGAATAGCTGCCCGCGACCGCCCCCGTCGACGTCGTGGCCGTGAGGCCGCTGCCGCTCGCGGATGCCGTGAATTTTGACAGCGCCGAGCCGTCCGTAAGGCCGGACAGTGCGCTTTGCAGCGACGAAAGCGACGACTTGAGCGAACCGATCGCGGACAGCGTCGTGTTGTCGAGCGTTTGCCGATTGGTGTTCTGGGTCGTTTGTGCGGCCGTCTTCGCTGCGACCAGTGCGGACACGAGCGACGAGACGTCCGTGTTCGAATTCGTCACACCGCTGATGATCGATTGGGCGGCTGCCGCCAGTGCGCTGTTCGCCGATGTGGTGGTAGTCGTCGACATGTAGGACTCCATTCGATGAGATTAGTCCTGCGCAACGGTCGGGCAGGGCGCGACGTAATGCGCGAAGCACGAAAAGCAAAATGCTTACCCGACGTGATCGGATAAGCATTGGGAGGAAGGGCGTTCCCGTTCCGATGGCGCCGCCGCGTCGTTCGCGATCCCGCGGCGCGCGCCGTCCGGTTTGCTTAGCCCAGGAGCTTCAGCACTTGCTGCGGCATCGAGTTCGCTTGTGCGAGGACCGAAATGCCGGCTTGCTGCAGCACCTGTGCCTTCGACAGGTTGGCGGTCTCCTGCGCGAAGTTCGCGTCGGTGATCTGCGCGCTTGCTGCGTTCAGGTTCGTCGATTGCGCCGTGGTCTGCGAGATCGCTGCCTGATAGATGTTGATGTCGGAACCGAGCTGAGCTTGCGCGGTGTTGACGGTGCCGAGCGCGGTGTCGATCGTGTTCATCATCGCTTGCGCGTTGGTGACGTTCGTCACGCTGCCGGTCAGGGCGAGCGTCGTCGTGTCGTACTTGCCGCTCAGGTCAAGCGACAGTTGCTGGCCGGACTTTTCGCCGATCTGGAAGGTCAGCGGCGTGCCTGTGGCGTTCGCGCTGCCGTCGAGCAGGTTGATGCCGTTGAACGTCGTTTGGCTCGCGATACGGCCGATTTCGGTGATACGCGCTTGCACTTCGGTGTCGAGGTTGCTTGCAGCAGCGGTGCCGATCGACGAATCGGATGCCTGAACAGCGAGCTGGCGGATACGCTGCAGGTTGGCGGTGATTGCCGACAGGCCGCTCGATGCGGTCTGAGCCATCGACACGGCGTTGTTCGCGTTCGACACACCCTGCGTGTATGCGTTGATCGACGCTTGCATCGTCGTCGAGATCGCGAGGCCTGCCGCATCATCTGCCGCGGAGTTGATGCGCTTGCCCGACGACAGGCGGTTGATCGCTTGCGACAGCGCGTTCTGCGTCGACGAGAGGTTCGTTTGAGCGGTCTGCGAATAGATGTTGGTGTTGATGTTCAGCATTTGGATCCTCGTTTGGAAAACGCCGTTTGATTGACTGGATTCGGGGTTCGGCGTCGCGCTTTCCGTGTCCCGCGCTGCCCGCCTTTCCTGGTTGTCGGCGCTGATTCGGGGAAACTTTAGGGCCGCATCGAACACTATTCTTGCGGCGCGATGCCGCGCATGTGTCTCGTGCGTGTCGCCTCGGTGGGGTGCGGCGCATCGTGGCGCGGCAATGCGCTTCGTCGGGCAGTGAGGTCGGCCCGCATGGGAGGGCGCGCCTGGCCTTCGCCGATCGGACATGGCGAGCGGCTCGTGCTGAATTGCAACGGAAAAGCGGTAAACCTGTAGGCGAAGCTGCGTTTAACTGGTATGATGGCGGGCTGAATTGAGATTTTCTGTCACGCCTATGCCGTCTCGGCATTCCTGCTGGCAGTCAAACGCGGCGCTGCACGCGGCTTGTGAAGCGTACCCGCGGTGCTTTGTGCCTCTCTTTTCCGGCCTCCGAGGCCGTATTTCCGCTCGTTTCGCCTGTTGTGGGGACGCCCGGATGGCCGGTGCGTGGCGCTTGGCCGCTACGTTTTTGACCGTTTAAGCAATTTAGGAACGACATGACGACGATTCTTCTGAAGGAAAACGAGCCGTTCGAAGTGGCGATTCGCCGCTTTCGCCGTGCTATCGAAAAAAATGGCCTGATCGCTGAACTGCGCGAACGCCAGTCCTACGAAAAGCCGACCGCAGTCCGCAAGCGCAAGAAGGCAGCAGCCGTCAAGCGCCTGCACAAGCGCCTGCGCAGCCAGATGCTGCCGAAGAAGCTCCACTAAGAGCGTCTACGGTTCGCCGCGAAACGGCGGAGCGTGCTTCGAAAGAAGCCGCTCCGCCGTTTTGCTTTTCGGGGCCGGAAAAGGTTGCGGATCGTGGCGGAAAAGTGGCCGATCGACTGTCAGACGGCGGCATGGCGGCATGGCGGTACGGCCGCACGGCGGTTCCACCGGCGGCCAACAGGCAAAGCCGCCGACGTGTTCACCTGGAAATCGGCGCCGCATTCGGGCTCGCCTTGCGCGGATCACCTGGCGGCGCGTGCTGACGTGCCGGTGCGGCAAGCCGACCAGCCCGTGAGCTTCGTCGCCGTCAACCCGCCTTGCGGCGCCGTGCCGGCTGCTGCTTGCCGCCGAGCGCCGCGCATTGGGCGTGACACGGGCAACTGGTCTCGTGGTCGTTGACCATCCCGGTTGCCTGCATCAGCGCATAGCAGATCGTCGAGCCGACGAACTTGCAGCCGTACTCCTTCAGCGCCTTGCTGAGCGCATCCGACTGGGCAGTCGACGCGGGCGCGTCACGATACGACTGCCACGCGTTCTGGACCGGCGTGTGGTCGACGAACGACCACAGGAATTGCGCGAGCGATCCGTGATCCTCGCGAATGCGCTGCACGGCCCGTGCATTGGTGACCGCGGATTCCACCTTCGCGCGATTGCGGACGATGCCGGGGTTCTCGAGCAGCTTCTCGATGCGCTTCGGCGTGAAGCGCGCGACCGCGTCGACATCGAAGTCGGCGAAAGCCTCGCGATAGCCGGCGCGCTTGTTCAGGATCGTCGACCACGACAGCCCCGCCTGCGCGCCTTCCAGAATCAGCATTTCGAACAGATGGCGATCGTCACGCGACGGCACGCCCCACTCGGTATCGTGATAGTGAGCATCCGCTTCCGTCTTTACCCAGTTGCACCGCTGCGACATCGCCGGCCTCGTTCCAGTGTCGATTCGATCGTGCCAGCATAGCGGAAGGCCCATTCACGGTATAGCTGGCCGAACGGCAGATGGGCGCGCGGCTCCGATCCGGTTAAGCTTGGCGCCTGTTCGAATCAGCAGGATCAACGCATGACGGCATTCCTTTTTGCGATCGGCATCGACGGCGGCGGCACGGGCACCCGCGCGGTACTCGCCGACCGGCACGGGCGCGAACTCGCGCAGGGGCGCGGCGGCCCGTCGGGGCTCGGCCTCGGCATCGAGCGCGCGTGGGCATCGATCGGCGCGGCCTGTGCCGACGCATTCACGCGGGCGGGGCTCGCGTTCGACTGGTCGCAGTGCGCGCTCGGCTGCGGGCTCGCGGGCGTCAACAATGCCGCGTGGCTCGCCGCGTTTCGCGCGCAGGCGCCGCTCGACGCGCTCGCGATCGAGAGCGACGCTTATACGACCGTCGTCGGCGCGCACGGCGGTGCGCCGGGGCTCATCGTCGCGCTCGGTACGGGCAGCATCGCGGCGGCGCTCGACGCGGCGGGCGACTGCCGCATCGCGGGCGGCTTCGGCTTTCCGTCCGGCGATGAGGCGAGCGGCGCGTGGCTCGGCATGCGCGCGCTCGCGTACGCGCAGCAGGCGCTCGACGGCCGCGTGCCGCGCGACGCGTTTGCCGGCGCGCTGCTCGCGGAAACGGGCGCGCACGATCGCGACGCGCTCGTCCAGTGGTCGTGCGATGCGAACCAGACGATCTACGCGCGCCTCGCGCCGATCGTCTTCGCGCACCGCGACCATTCTTATGCGGCGGCGCTGATCGCGCAGGCCGGCGACGAGATCGGCAAGATGATCGACGCGCTCGATCCGCAGCAGGCGCTGCCGGTCGCGTTGTGCGGCGGGCTGGCCGACGCGCTGGCACCGGCCGTGCCGGCACGCCATGCGGCGCGGCTGCGCGCGCCGCTCGACGATTCCGCGCACGGCGCGTTGCGGCTCGCGCTGCACGCGTTGAGGGCGGCTGAAGCAGGGTGAACGGTCGAGCCGGTCGGAGCGGGGAGAACAGGGCGTCGCGCCCGTTCCCCCAACCGCCCGGCGCCCGGCCGGGCACGACGTTAAAATGACGGCTCCGCAGCGTCCTGCGTGCCACTCCCCCATCCCCATGTACAAAGTCATCGCCACTGATCTCGACGGCACCCTGCTGAACAGCGACCACCAGCTCGATCCGTACACGATCGAGACCGTCCGCCGGCTCGACCGCGACGGCCTGCAGTTCGTGATCGCGACGGGGCGTCACTACGCGGACGTCGCCGGCATCCGCGACGTGCTGGGCATCCGGCCGTACCTGATCACGTCGAACGGCGCGCGTGTGCATGCGCCGGACGACACGGCGATCCATGCGCAGGACATCGATCCCGCGATCGTCCGCGGCCTCGTGCAGCCGGGCGTGACCGGTGCGCACGGGCGCGTGATCGTCAACCTGTTCACCGACCGCGGCTGGCTGATCGACCGCGACGCGCCGCACCTGCTCGAATTCCACCAGGATTCGGGCTTCCGGTACGACGTGATCGACATGACCGCGCACGACGGCGCCGACATCGCGAAGGTGCTGTACATCGGCGAGCCGGCCGATCTGGCGGTGGTTGCAGAGCAGATGCGCGTGCGGTTCGGCGATGCGCTGTACGTCACGTACTCGCTGCCCGACTGTCTCGAAGTGATGACCGCCAACGTGTCGAAGGGCCGCGCGCTGCGTACGGTGCTCGCGCGACTCGGCGTCGACGCCGGCCACTGCATCGCATTCGGCGACAACATGAACGACATCGACCTGCTCGAAACGGCCGGCCACGCGTTCATGATGAACAACGCGAACCCCGACCTGATCGCGCAACTGCCGCACATCCCGCGGATCGGCAACAACTTCGATGCGGGCGTCGCCCGCCACCTGCGCACGCTGTTCGCGCTCGAAGGCACGCTCGACGGCGTCGCTGCTTCCTGAGCGGCCATGAAAAACGGGCGCCAGCGGCGCCCGTTCAAATTACCTGCCTCGATGTTGTTCGACAGCGTGAGGCTCGCTGCTCTGCTCGCGTGACCCCGTAGTGTTTTATTCGCTGGTGCGAGCGGATGCGGGCACGAGGCCGACGGCATCGTCGCGCCCCGCGATCAGCGGGTAGACGATCCCCGCAATTGCCGCGCCGATGATCGGCGCGACCCAGAACAGCCACAGCTGGCCGATCGCCTCGCCGCCCACGAACAGCGCGGGGCCGGTCGAGCGGGCCGGGTTCACCGACGTGTTGGTGACCGGGATCGAGATCAGGTGGATCAACGTCAGGCACAGGCCGATCGCGATCGGCGCAAAGCCGGCCGGCGCGCGCTTGTCGGTGGCGCCGAGAATCACGAACAGGAAGAAGCCCGTCATCACGACTTCGCAGATGAACGCCGCGCCGAGCGAGTAGTGGCCGGGCGAGCGCTCGCCGAAGCCGTTCGTCGCAAAGCCGCTGCCGACGACGTCGAAGCCCGGCTTGCCGGTCGCGATCAGGTACAGCACGAACGCACCGAGCGTCGCGCCGACGACCTGCGCAACGATATACGGCGCGAGATCGCGTGCCGGGAAGCGGCCGGCGACCGTCAGGCCCACGCTGACGGCCGGATTCAGGTGGCAACCCGAAATATGGCCAATCGCGAATGCCATCGTCAGCACGGTCAGGCCGAAGGCGAGCGCGACGCCGGCGAAGCCGATGCCGAGGCCCGGAAAGGCTGCGGCCAGCACGGCGCTTCCGCACCCGCCGAGCACCAGCCAGAACGTGCCGAATACCTCTGCAGCCAGACGCTGAGAAAGATTCATGTAAGGATCCCGTTCAAGTGGGTTGAAGACAAACGGATGACCGGATGATTTATTCCGTCACCCCGAATTGGTCTGGATTATAGGAAATGAATCGGCTGGGTGAGGGTCAACGATTGTTAAATTCGAATGGCTGACGAATGGCTTTTATTAGAATAAGTCCGCATTCTCGATATAGCCGATTCGGTTAAAGATGGCAGCATTAATTTTGAAGGGCAGGGCGGCAGTGCGGATGACGTAACGGGTGTTGGCGTTCCGGCCGGAACTGCCGGCGCCGCATCATGGAAAAGGGAGCCGAAAAATGTCTCAATACGCGAAACTCAAGGCGCAGATCGCCGATCTGCAGGCCCAGGCGGATGACGTGCGTCGCCAGGAAGTGGCGGCGGTGATCGCCGACGTCCAGCGAATGATTGCCGAATATGGCCTGACGGCCCAGGATCTGGGCTTCGCGGAGCGAGCGCGGCGCGGCCGTCCGCCGAAAAAGGCACCGCTCCCCCCGAAATACCGCGACCCGAAGTCGGGTGCAACCTGGAGCGGGCGCGGCAAGCCGCCGAATTGGATCGTCGGGAAAAACCGCGATCGTTTCCTGATCGAATGAGCGCGCAAAAAGAAAGAGCCGCATCGACTGCGGCTCTTTGGCGCCTTTGGGTTTTACGCGCCGATTTCGGCGCGAATTTCACCGAATATTTCTGACGAATTTCGCCGTCACGCGCTCGCGACGCGACGCAAGGTCGGCCGCTTTGCCGTCGCGCAAAGCGATTCGTAAGTTTCGACATAGCGCCGTGCCATCGCTTTCGAGCTGAAGCGCGTATCGAAGCGCGCGCGGATCGCGTCGCGCGACAGGCTGTCGATCCGGTGCAGTGCACCGACCGCGCCCTGGACGTCCTCGACGATGAAGCCGGTCACGCCGTCCTCGATCACCTCCGGCACCGAGCCGCGGTTGAACGCGACGACCGGCGTGCCGCAGGCCATCGCCTCGATCATCACCAGGCCGAACGGTTCCGGCCAGTCGATCGGGAACAGCAGCGCCTTGGCGCCGGACAGGAACGCCGGCTTCTGCGCCTCGTTGATCTCGCCGATGAATTCGACATGCGCTTCGCCGAGCAGCGGCTCGATCACTTCCTTGAAGTAGTCGGCGTCGGCCTTGTCGACCTTCGCGGCGATCTTCAGCGGCAGCCCGCTTTGCGCGGCGATCCGGATCGCGGTGTCGACCCGCTTTTCGGGGCAGATCCGGCCGAGGAACGCGAGATATTCGGGCTTCACGTCCGGTTGCGGCGTGAGCAGCGTGTCGGGCAGCCCGTGATACACGGTGCCGGCCCAGGCGGCTTGCGGCAGCGGCTTGCGCTGGTTGTTCGAGATCGACACGACCGGCGCGTCCGGGAACGCGTCGAACACCGGTTGCAGCTCCGGCAGGTCGAGGCGGCCGTGCAGCGTCGTCACGTACGGCGTGTCGAGGCGCGACATCAGCGGGAATGGCAGGTAGTCGAGGTGGAAGTGCAGCACGTCGAATTCGTGCGCGACACGGGCGACCTGCTCGATCAGGCGCATATGGGGCGCCATCGAGTCGCGGATCGACGGGTCGAGCCGCAGTGCGCGCGGCCATGCCGCCTCGAGACGGGCGGACGTGACGGAGTCGCCGCTCGCGAACAGCGTCACGTCGTGCCCCAGCTCGACGAGCGCCTCGGTGAGGTAGGACACGACACGCTCGGTGCCGCCATAGAGTTTCGGCGGGACAGCTTCGTAAAGCGGCGCGATCTGGGCAATACGCATGGACGTTCTCCGGTGTCGACCAGCGCAAAGCGCTCGAGCGCGCATGCTGGTCCGCTGCAGGGTTGCGGAACTCGCCGACGCACGCTGTCTGCGGTGCGTGGCCGGGTCCGTGGCGGGGTGCGCGGGACGCCGGGCGGCAAGCTGCGGGGCGGGCCGGCGCGGCTCCCGCCGCCGCCCATTTGAGTCCATTATCGATATCGCCTTCAGGGGTTCGAGTGTTTTTTCAAACACTTAAGGCTTGTTACACCATGAAATACGAGAAAACCCCGATAAAAAGGGTGCGAAAACATAAAACGAGATAGCCACCACAATTGTTGCGCTATCATGAAAAACCACTATAATTTTTACCGATTCAACTTCCGGCAGCCTTGCCGGATGGCCTTCAGCCGGATTCGTCCCATGCGGACCGCATCGCCGACGCATTCGCGCCCCATTCGCCCCCGCCGTTCGTTCCCTTTCAATTCGCCTTGTCGGAAAAATTCCTACACGGTTTACAGACAATTCCTGCGTGGCGTGCGCCACTTCGCTGATACCGGCATAAATGCCGTTTGGCCAGAATTCGCCCTGTAAGACTATAAACGTGCCGGCAGCGCGTCAGCAGGCGCCCGATCGAGCAAACGTTTTCACAATGAAAGGCCAAAGCAAAAGCTCTTAACGGGGGAATCATGAGCGCCACCAGCGAAATGCTCAGTGAGATCAAAGAGGTCAACCTGTCGTACCTCCTCCTCGCGCAGCGCCTGCTGCGGGAAGACAAGGCGATGGGCATGTTCCGCATGGGAGTTTCCCAGGAACTGGCCGACGTGCTCGCGAACCTCACGCTCGCCCAGACCGTGAAGCTCGCCGCGTCGAACCAGATACTGTGCCGTTTCCGCTTCGACGATCACGCGCTGCTGTCGTCGCTCGCCGACAAAGGCCGCAGCGACGTCGTCACGCATGCGCATTCCGCGATCCTGATGGCCGGCCAGCCGGTCGAAAGCGTCCGCTGATCCCTCCCCGCCTTGCGTTCGTGCCGGCGCGCCGCGTCGGCGGGCGGCGTATTGGCGATTCATCCGAACAACGTCAGCGGACGGTTATTCACCATGGCAAGCAAAAGCGTCGTGATCGAGGTGAAGGAAATCACCCTCGCCATCGAACTGATCGAACTGGGCGCCAGGCTGCAGCTGCTGGAGGCGGAGACGAGCCTGTCGCGCGACCGCCTGATCAAGCTGTACAAGGAACTGAAGGGCGCGTCGCCGCCGAAGGGGATGCTGCCGTTCTCGACCGACTGGTTCATGACGTGGCAACCGAACATCCACTCGTCGCTGTTCTACAACATCTACCGGTTCATGCAGGACCACGGCCGCTGCGAGCCGATCCAGTCGATCGTGAAGGCGTACCGGCTCTATCTGGAGCACGTGAACCTGTCCGGCGACGAGGCCGCGCTGAGCCTCACGCGCGCGTGGACGCTGGTGCGCTTCTTCGACTCGGGGATGCTGCAGATGACGCCGTGCACGCGCTGCGGCGGCCATTTCGTCGCGCATGCGCATGATCCGCATCAAGGTTTCGTGTGCGGCCTGTGCCAGCCGCCGTCGCGCGCGGGCAAGACCCGCAAGGCGGCCGCCGCGCGCGCCGGGCTGACCGCCGCCGCGGCCTGAGCGCCGCCGGGCGGGGCCGGGCGGGAGCTGCACGCCTTCCGCACGCCTGCCGCGCGCCGCGCGAACCGGCCGGGGCCTGCTGGTAAACACCGCCGCGCGGTCGCGGCGCGACCGCCAAAGTTTTCCTGCCGACTGCCGTAAACCTGATTAACGGCGGTCTCCCCGCCGGTCTTTCGTGAGGGACAGGCAGTGCTGATTATCGTGGGAACACTCGTGACGCTGTTGTCCGTCTTCGGCGGTTACGCGCTGGCAGGCGGGCATCTGGGCGCATTGGTCCAGCCGCTCGAGATCCTGATGATCACCGGCGCGGGCGTCGGCGCGTTCATCCTCGGCAACGGCATGAAGACCATCAAGGCGACGCTGCGCGTGCTGCCGACGCTCTTCAAGGGCTCGAAGTACACCAAGGACGTCTACATGGAACTGATGGCGCTCCTGTACGTGCTGCTCGCGAAGGCCCGCAAGGAAGGCACGCTGACGCTCGAGGCCGACATCGACGATCCGGACAAGAGCCCGATCTTCACGCAATACCCGAAGATCCTCGCGGATCGCCACATCGTCGAATTCCTGACGGACTACCTGCGCCTGATGGTGGGCGGCAACATGAACGCGTTCGAGATCGAGAGCCTGATGGACGAGGAAATCGAGACGCACCACGCGGAAGGCGAAGGCCCCGCGCACGCGCTGATGCGCGTCGGCGACGCGATGCCGGCGTTCGGGATCGTCGCGGCGGTGATGGGCGTCGTGCACACGATGGCGTCGGCCGACAAGCCGCCCGCGGTGCTCGGCGCGATGATCGCGCAGGCGCTGGTCGGCACGTTCCTCGGGATCCTGCTGTCGTACGGGCTGATCGGGCCGCTCGCGAGCCTCGCGGAGCAGCGCGTCGCCGAGTCGACCAAGATGTTCCAGTGCATCAAGGTGACGATCCTCGCGAGCCTGAACGGCTATGCGCCGGCGATCGCGGTGGAGTTCGGCCGCAAGGTGCTGTTCTCGACCGAGCGGCCGTCGTTTACCGAGCTCGAAGAGCATGTGCGCCGCGTGAAGGCGAAGTGACGCGGAGCATTCGATGAGCAAGAGCAAGGATCGCGCGATCGTCGTCAAACGGGTGGCCCCGCAGAAGAAGGGCCACCACGGCGGCGCCTGGAAGCTCGCGTATGCGGACTTCATGACCGCGATGATGGCGTTCTTCCTGCTGATGTGGCTGCTGAGCTCGGTCACGCCGGTGCAGCTGAAGGGGATCGCCGAGTACTTCAACACACCGCTGAAGGCCGCGCTGTTCGGCAGCGGCGATCGCAGCTCGCAGGACTCGAGCATCATCAACGGCGGCGGCCGCGACCTGTCGAGCCTCGATGCCGGCACGCTGCGCCGTACCGACGGCACGACGTCGCTCGCCGATCGCGTCGCGAAGGCCGGCGACGACAGGACGCGCTCGCAGGCGCAGGGCGCACAGGACCGGCTCGAGCAGGCGCGCCTGCACGACCTGCAGATCAAGCTGATGGCGGCGATCGAGGCGAATCCGACGCTGCGCCAGTTCAAGCAGCAGATCCGCATCGATTCGACGCTGATGGGGCTGCGCATCGAGATCGTCGATTCGCAGAAGCGGCCGATGTTCGCGATGTCGAGCGACCACGTCGAGCCGTACATGCGCGACATCCTGCGCGAGATCGGCAAGACGCTGAACGACGTGCCGAACCGGATCATCGTCCAGGGCCACACCGACGCGGTGCCGTACGCGGGCGGCGAGGGCGGCTACAGCAACTGGGAACTGTCGGCCGATCGCGCGAACGCGTCGCGCCGCGAGCTGATCGCGGGCGGCATGGACGAGTCGAAGGTGCTGCGCGTGCTCGGCCTCGCGTCGACGCAGAACCTGAACAAGGCCGATCCGCTCGATCCGGAAAACCGCCGGATCAGCGTGATCGTGCTGAACCGCAAATCCGAAGACGCGCTGATGCGCGACGACACGACGACCACGACGCTGTCGGCCGACGCCGCGGGCTCGAAGCAACTGGCCCAGCAGCTCGACGGCACGGCGCCGGCCGCGCGACCGGTGCTCGCGAGCGCCGTCGCCGTGGTGCCGAAACCCTGACGTTTCCAAGATTTCGAGACGCGTATGAAACAACCTTCACGCTCATTTCGTTCGCTGCCCCCCGAGGGGGCGGTCAGCCACCCTGGAGCGGTCCTGCGGAGCCCGACATGATCCGAACCATTCTCGCCATCGACGACTCCGCGACCATGCGTGCGCTGCTGCAGGCGACGCTTGCGCAGGCCGGCTACGACGTGACGGTGGCGCCGGACGGCGAAGCCGGCTTCGACATGGCGGCCACCGTGCCGTACGACCTGGTGCTGACCGACCAGAACATGCCGCGCAGGAACGGCCTCGAGGTGATCGCCGCGCTGCGCAAGCTGACGGCGTATGCGGACACGCCGATCCTCGTGCTGACGACCGAAGGCAGCGATGCGTTCAAGGACGCCGCGCGCGACGCGGGTGCGACCGGCTGGATCGAAAAGCCGATCGATCCGGCCGTGCTGATCGACCTGGTCGCGACGCTGTCCGAGCAGACCGCCTCCTGACATGAACGCGACGAATCCAACCGGTGACCGGGCATGACTCTCGACATCACGCAGTTCTACCAGACCTTTTTCGACGAAGCGGACGAGTTGCTCGCGCAGATGGAGCAACTGCTGTTGAACCTCGACGTCGGCTCGCCGGACCCCGAGGACCTGGCCGCGATCTTCCGCGCCGCGCATTCGATCAAGGGCGGCGCGGCGACGTTCGGCTTTTCCGCGCTGACCGAGACGACCCACATCCTCGAGTCGCTGCTCGACCGCGCGCGCAACCATGAGCTGACGCTGACCAAGGAAATGGTCGACGCGTTCCTCGAGACCAAGGACGTGCTGTCCGACCAGCTGGTCGACTATCGCGCGAGCGCGGAACCGGACGCGGCGGCTGCCGCGACGATCTGCGCGAAGCTCGAACGCCTGAAGGCCGAGAGCGGCGCGGGCGCGCCCGCGGACGTCGCACCTGCCGCGCCTGCCGTGGAGACTGCACCGGCACCGGCACCGGCCGCCGCTACCTCCGCCAGCGACCGCGCGCCCGATCACGTGGTCGAACAGGCGGTCGCGGCCGCGCATCCGGCGGCGGCTGCCGGCACGGACGGCCCGCACCTGAAGATCACGCTCCTCGGCGTCGACGCGAAGGACCAGGCGCTGCTCACCGAGGAGCTCGGCAATCCGGCGATCGTCGCCGCGAGGAAGCGGGCGCCGACCTGACGCTGTGGCTCGAATCGGACGTGCCGTCCGACGACATAGTCCGCCGTGTGTGCTTCGTGATCGACGACAGCCAGATCCGCATGCCGCGGCACCGCGCCCGGCCGCACCGGCGCGCCTTCCGCCACGCCGGCCCGCCGCCGAACCGGCCCGCGCCGGAGCCGCCGCGCGGGTCAGTCTTCGCGAAAGACCGGTGCCGCCCGGCCGCCGCCGCACTACAGGCGCAGCGAGCGCCGCCACGCAACCGCGCCGCAACAGGCATCGCAACCGCACCAGAACCCGCCGCGCAGGCTGCCCAGGCTGCCGCGCACCACGACGACAAGCGTCCGCGCCCGGCCGCCGCCGCATCGGGCGCCGAAGGCAGCTCGATCCGCGTCGGCGTCGAGAAGGTCGACCAGCTGATCAACCTGGTCGGCGAGCTCGTGATCACGCAGGCGATGCTCGCGGAAACCGCGAGCGCGTTCGATCCGGCGCTGCACGACCGCCTGTTCAACGGGATGGCGCAGCTCGAGCGCAACGCGCGCGACCTGCAGGAAGCGGTGATGTCGATCCGCATGATGCCGATGGACTACGTGTTCAGCCGCTTCCCGCGGCTCGTGCGCGACCTCGCCGGCAAGCTCGGCAAGCAGGTCGAGCTGGTCACGTTCGGCCAGGCGACCGAGCTGGACAAGAGCCTGATCGAGCGGATCATCGACCCGCTCACGCACCTTGTGCGCAACAGCCTCGACCACGGGATCGAGACGGTCGACAAGCGCGTCGCCGCCGGCAAGGACGGCGTCGGCCAGCTCGTGCTGTCGGCCGCGCATCACGGCGGCAACATCGTGATCGAGGTCAGCGACGACGGCGCGGGCCTGAACCGCGAGCGGATCCTCGCGAAGGCCGCGAAGCAGGGCATGCAGATTTCCGAAAACATCAGCGACGACGAAGTCTGGCAGCTGATCTTCGCGCCGGGCTTCTCGACCGCCGAGACCGTGACCGACGTGTCGGGCCGCGGCGTCGGGATGGACGTCGTGAAGCGCAACATCCAGTCGATGGGCGGCCATGTCGAGATCACGTCGCAGGCCGGTCGCGGCACGACCACGCGGATCGTGCTGCCGCTCACGCTGGCGATCCTCGACGGGATGTCGGTGAAGGTCGGCAGCGAGATCTTCATCCTGCCGCTGAATTTCGTGATGGAGTCGCTGCAGCCGTCGAACGACGACATCTACACGGTCGGCAACGGCGAGCGCGTGGTGCGCGTGCGCGGCGAATACCTGCCGCTCGTCGCGCTGCACGAGGTGTTCTCGGTCGAGGACGCGCGCACCGATCCGACCCAGGGCATCGTCACGATCATGGAAACCGAGGGGCGCCGCTTCGCGATGCTGATCGACGAGCTGGTCGGCCAGCAGCAGGTGGTCGTGAAGAACCTCGAAACCAATTACCGCAAGGTGCACGGCATCTCTGCGGCGACCATTCTCGGCGACGGCAGTGTCGCGCTGATCGTCGACGTCGCGGCGCTGAACCGCGAAACCCGTGCGACGCACGGCGCCCGAGCCGGCGCCGAGCTCGCCATTTTCTGACTCTCGCCATTCAACCGATTGGGGGCAAACGTGTCCGCTGAAGTCCAAATGATCAATCCGGCCGCGGCGAACGCGGCAACCAGCCGCCGCGATGCGGAGCAGGGCGATGCGACGGGCCAGGAATTCCTCGTCTTCACGCTCGGCGACGAGGAGTACGGGATCGACATCCTGAAGGTGCAGGAAATCCGCGGCTACGACAGCGTCACGCGCATCGCGAACGCGCCGGACTTCATCAAGGGCGTGATCAACCTGCGCGGGATCATCGTGCCGATCGTCGACATGCGGATCAAGTTCCATCTCGGCCGCGTCGAGTACGACCACCAGACGGTGGTGATCATCCTGAACGTGTCGAACCGCGTGGTCGGGATGGTGGTCGACGGCGTGTCGGACGTGCTGACGCTGCAGACCGACCAGATCATGCCGGCGCCGGAATTCGGCGCGACGCTGACGACCGAGTACCTCACGGGCCTCGGCACGGTCGACGGCCGGATGCTGATCCTGATGGACATCGAGAAGCTGATGTCGAGCCGGGAAATGGCGCTGATCGAGACGCTCGGCGGGTAAGCGCGCCGCGCGCGCAGCAATTTCGGGAGAATCTGCAATGTTGCATAACTGGTCGATCCGCACGACGCTCACGGCGGTCGGACTCATCCTCGTGGCGCTGGCCGCAGCCGTCGGCGGGCTCGGCCTGTACGCGCTGAATCACGCGAGCCGCTCGCTCGACGAGATTGCGCATGTCGACCTGCCGGCGATCCACACGCTCGACGACACGTCGTCGTACCTGCTGCGCGCGCGCGTGTCGCTCGACCGCTTCCGCTCGCTGACCGAAGCCGGCAACACGGCCGACGCGGGCAAGGTGCTCGACCGCGCGCAGGAGCTGTACGCGAAGTCGAACCAGAACTGGCAGGCGTTCCAGGCCACGCCGAAGCTCGGCATCGAGCAGGCGCTCGTCGACGAGCTCTCCGCACGCTACGCGACGATCGTGAAGGAAGGCGTCGAGCCGGAATTCGCGGCGGCGCGCGCGGGCGACATGGCCGCGTATCACGCGGTCGCCGACACGAAGATCAGCCCGATGTTCGTCGCGTACGACCAGGCGGCATCGGCCGTGGTCGCGTCGCTGCAGAAGCGCGCGGAGGAACGCCAGACCACGACGCAGTCGCAGATCTCGCTGATGATCGGCCTGATCGCGGCCGGCATCGCGATCGCGTTCGTCGTCGTGATCGCGATCCGCTTCGTGCTGCGCGGGCTGATCGTGAAGCCGCTCGAGGACGCGATCGCGCACTTCGAGCGGATCGCCGGCGGCGACCTCACGCAGCCGGTGAACGTGTTCAGCAACAATGAGATCGGCCGCCTGTTCGGCGGCATCAAGCGGATGCAGGACGCCGTGACGGCGATGGTGCAGGCCGTGCATCGCGGCACCGAATCGATCGACGTCGGCGCGCGCGAGATCTCGACCGGCAACACCGACCTGTCGCAGCGCACCGAGGAGCAGGCCGCGTCGCTGCAGGAAACCGCATCGAGCATGGAGCAGCTCACCGGCACCGTGCGGCAGAACGCGGAGAACGCGCGGCAGGCGAGCCAGCTCGCGGTGAACGCGTCCGACATCGCGACGCAGGGCGGCGAGGTGGTCGGCCAGGTCGTGTCGACGATGCAGGACATCGCGGCCAGCTCGGGCAAGGTCGTCGACATCATCGGCACGATCGAAGGCATCGCCTTCCAGACCAACATCCTCGCGCTGAACGCGGCGGTCGAAGCCGCGCGCGCGGGCGAGCAGGGCCGCGGCTTCGCGGTGGTCGCGGGCGAAGTGCGCTCGCTCGCGCAGCGCAGCGCGAGCGCCGCGAAGGAAATCAAGCAGCTGATCGGCGATTCGGCCGAGAAGGTCGACAGCGGGTCGGCGCTCGTCGCGCGGGCCGGCTCGACGATGGACGAGATCGTGCAGGCCGTGCGCCGCGTGACCGACATCATGGGCGAGATCAGCGCCGCGTCGGACGAGCAGTCGACCGGCATCGAGCAGGTCAATCGCGCGGTCGGCCAGATGGATTCCGTCACGCAGAGAACGCGGCGCTCGTCGAGCAGGCCGCGGCCGCCGCCGCGTCGCTCGAGGAGCAGACGCGCCAGATGAAGGGGTCGTGTCGGCGTGGCGCGTCGCGGGCGCATCGCGCTCGCGCCGGCGCGCGCGCCGCACGCCCCGGCCGCGCACGCAGCGGCGCGGCGCTGGCGTCGCCGTCGGAACGCCGCCATGAACCGCGCCGGCCGCATTGCCGGCACCGCAGACGGCCGCTCAGCCGGGGCGCCGCGCGTCGCCTGCGCCCGCGTCGCATGCGGTCACATGCATCGGCACGCCCGAGCCACGAAACGAAGCGCGCCCCGACGCCGCCGCACGCGCGGCGAAGGAAGCGCCGGCCGCGGCGGCTACGGCCGCGTTCGCGAAGGCGGCGCCGCAACCGGCGCACAAGCCGGCCGACAAGCCCGCGCTGGTGCGTCCGGCGCTGAGCGGCGAGAAGCCGGCGCTGGCCGCGGCCGGCACGTCCGATGACGACTGGGAGACCTTCTAAGCCATGCCGTCCGCGCGCGCACCGTTTCGATTCGATGCACCGGATGCCTCGCCCCGCGCGGGCGAGCCGGGGCGCGACTTCGCGTTCACCGGCGCGGATTTCGCACGCATCCGCGCGCTGATTCATCAACGCGCGGGCATCTCGCTGTCCGAGCACAAGCGCGACATGGCGTACAGCCGGCTCGCGCGCCGGCTGCGCGCCCGCGGCCTCGACACGTTCCGCGACTACCTCGACCTGCTCGAGCAGGAGGACGATCCGCTCGAGTGGGAGGCGTTCACCAACGCGCTGACGACGAACCTGACCGCGTTCTTCCGCGAGTCGCACCATTTCCCGATCCTGGCCGACTTCGTGAAGGGGTGCACGGCGCCCGTGTCGGTGTGGTGCTCGGCGGCGTCGACCGGCGAGGAGCCCTATTCGATCGCGATCACGCTGATCGAGGCGCTCGGCGAATCGGCCGCGCGCGGCGCATCGATCCTCGCGACCGACCTCGACACGCAGGTGCTCGCGAAGGCCGAGGCCGGCATCTATACGTACGACCAGGTCAAGCACCTGAGCCCGGAGCGGCTCAAGCGCTTCTTCCTGAAGGGCACCGGCGCGCAGGCCGGCCGCGTGAAGGTGCGCCCGGAGCTGCGCGCGATGATCCGCTTCGAGCAGCTGAACCTGACCGATGCCGACTACGGGATCGCGAAGCCGTTCGACGCGATCTTCTGCCGCAACGTGATGATCTATTTCGACAAGCCGACGCAGGGGCAGGTGCTGTCGCGCTTCGAGCCGCTCGTGAAACCGGGCGGGCTGCTGTTCGCCGGGCATTCGGAGAATTTCACCTACGTCTCGCAGGCGTTCCGGCTGCGCGGGCAGACGGTGTACGAGCTGACGCGCGCCCCGAAGGAAGTGCCCTTGGGGCACGATGCCGCGCCGGGCCTGCGCCCGCGCGGCGCGGCGCCGGCCGCGGCGGTGCCGCCGCGCGCCCATGCGCGTGCCGCGGGCGCCGCGCCCGCTTACGGAGAACGCGGATGAGCGCGCTGCCGATCGCCACCAATCGTTACTTCGACAACCACTTCGAACGCCCCGGCGTGAAGCTGCTGCCGAACGAGTTCTACACGACGTCCGAGGACATGGTGCTGATGACCGTGCTCGGCTCGTGCGTCGCCGCGTGCCTGCACGACCCGATCGCGGGCATCGGCGGGATGAATCACTTCATGCTGCCCGACGACGGCGCCGACGCCGGCGCGGCCGCATCGGAGTCGATGCGCTACGGCGCCTACGCGATGGAAGTGCTGATCAACGAACTGATCAAGGCCGGCGGGCGCCGCGAGCGCCTCGAGGCGAAGGTGTTCGGCGGTGCGGCCGTGCTGGCGGGGATGACGACCATCAACATCGGCGACCGCAACGCGGATTTCGTGCGCCGCTATCTCGCGCTCGAGCGCATCCGCATCACCGCCGAGGACCTGCAGGGCGTGCACCCGCGCAAGGTCGCGTTCATGCCGCGCAGCGGGCGCGCGATGGTGAAGAAGCTGCGGCTGCAGGTGCCGGGCGTGACCGAGCGCGAAGCCGCGCTGGCGCGCGAGGCCGACCGCGTGCACGCCGCCCGGACGCGCGCGCACGTCGAGCTGTTCGCGGCGAAGCGCCCGGCCGCGCCGCCGCCGGCGCGCCCGCGCATCGAGCTGTTCGGCGCACGCGGCGGCGCGGGCGCGCAGCCGGGGAACGCGAAGGCCGGCAGCCCGAACGCCGGCAGCCCGTACGCGGCCAACCATTCGAGAAAGCAGGAGGCATGACCGCAGTGCAGAAGATCAAAGTGTTGTGCGTCGACGATTCGGCGCTGATCCGCAGCCTGATGACGGAGATCATCAACAGCCAGCCCGACATGACGGTATGCGCGACCGCGCCCGATCCGCTCGTCGCGCGCGAACTCATCAAGCAGCACAACCCGGACGTCCTGACGCTGGACGTCGAAATGCCGCGCATGGACGGCCTCGACTTCCTCGAGAAGCTGATGCGCCTGCGGCCGATGCCGGTCGTGATGGTGTCGTCGCTGACCGAGCGCGGCTCCGAGATCACGCTGCGCGCGCTCGAACTCGGCGCGGTGGATTTCGTCACGAAGCCGCGCGTCGGAATCCGCGACGGCATGCTCGACTACGCGGAAAAACTCGCGGACAAGATCCGCGCGGCGTCGCGCGCCCGCGTGCGCCAGGCACCGCAGCCGCAGGCGGCCGCCGCGCGCACCGCGAGCGGCCAGCCGGCCGCGCCGATGATCAACAACCCGCTCGTCAGTACCGAGAAGCTGATCATCATCGGCGCGTCGACGGGCGGCACCGAGGCGATCCGCGAGGTGCTGACGCCGCTGCCGCCGGATGCGCCGGCGGTGCTGATCGCGCAGCACATGCCGCCCGGCTTCACGAAGTCGTTCGCGCAGCGGCTGAACGGCCTGTGCCGGATCGCGGTGAAGGAAGCCGAGCACGGCGAGCGCGTGCTGCCGGGCCATGCGTACATCGCGCCGGGCCATGCGCACCTGCTGCTCGCGCGCAGCGGCGCGAACTACATCGCGCAGCTGTCCGACGAGCCGCCGGTGAACCGCCACCGGCCGTCGGTCGACGTGCTGTTCCGCTCGGCGGCGCAGCACGCGGGCAAGAACGCGATCGGCGTGATCCTCACGGGGATGGGCCGCGACGGCGCGGCCGGCCTGCTGGACATGAAGCGCGCGGGCGCCCACACGTTCGCGCAGGACGAGGCGAGCTGCATCGTGTTCGGGATGCCGCGCGAGGCGATCGCGCTCGGCGGCGCGGACGAGGTCGCGCCGCTTGCCGAGATGAGCCGGCGCGTGATGGCGCGGCTGGCGACGATGGGTGACCGCGTGCAACGCGTCTGAATGAAATGTCACGGGGCGCGTGCGAAGCCGCGGGCCCCGACGGTAACGAATCTGCAAAGGAACGACGATGGACAAGAGCATGAAAATCCTGGTGGTGGACGATTTCCCGACGATGCGCAGGATCGTCCGCAACCTGCTCAAGGAACTGGGCTACACGAACGTCGACGAAGCCGAGGACGGCGCGGCCGGCCTCGCGCGCTTGCGCGGCGGCGGCTTCGACTTCGTGATCTCGGACTGGAACATGCCGAACCTCGACGGCCTCGCGATGCTGAAGGAAATCCGCGCGGACGCGACGCTCACGCATCTGCCGGTGCTGATGGTCACGGCCGAGTCGAAGAAGGAGAACATCATCGCGGCCGCGCAGGCCGGCGCGAGCGGCTACGTCGTGAAACCGTTCACGGCCGCGACGCTCGACGAGAAGCTGAACAAGATCATCGACAAGATGGCCAAGGCCGGGAGCTGACGTGAACGAGCCGATCCATGCGGCGCTCGCCGGCGCTGCGTTCAGCGCCGACGGCCACGCCGAAGGCGCCGATTACGCGAGCGACCGGATCCTCGCGCGCATCGGCCACGTCACGCGCACGCTGCGCGATTCGATGCGCGAGCTCGGGCTCGACAAGCATGTCGAGCGCGCGGCGGAAGCCGTGCCCGATGCACGCGACCGGCTGCGCTACGTCGCGACGATGACCGAGCAGGCGGCCGAGCGCGTGCTGAACGCGATCGAGGTCGCGAAGCCGGTGCAGGCGCGCATCCAGAACGAGGCCGAGGCGCTCGACGCGCGCTGGGCGCAGTGGTACGCGGCGCCGATCGAGCATACGGAAGTGCGCGCGCTGATGGACGACACGCGCACGTTCCTGCGCGCGCTGCCCGAAGCGACGTCCGCGACCAGCGCGCAGCTGCTCGAGATCATGCTCGCGCAGGATTTCCAGGACCTGACCGGGCAGGTGATCAAGAAGATCATGGACATGGTCTATCTGATCGAGCAGCAGCTGCTCACCGTGCTCGTCGAGAACATCGCACCCGAGCGGCGCGAGCAGTTCGCGGCGACCGCGGCCGCGCTCGCGGCCGAGCAGATCAGCGCGACCGGCAGCCCCGAGTCGCTGCTGAACGGGCCGCAGATCGCACCGGAAGGCAAGTCCGACGTCGTGCAGGACCAGGCGCAGGTCGACGACCTGCTCGCGAGTCTCGGCTTCTGACCATGCCGCACCGCACGCCACCGGGCCGCTTCCGTTCGTGGAGCGCCCGGTGTGCGCGGCTTTCACCCTGCCTCTCCCGCCGAGCCCCCCGCGCGCGGGTCGTGCCGCTCGTCATGCTGCGCCGCGTCATGCATTGTTGATTTGACACTCCGACACACTCCGCAGGCATACTACGCATCAGCAGCAACGAAGCGTCATTCTTAAGACTTTGATTTGTTGGCCCGCGGCGCCGTGCCTGATGGCGGCACCGCCGGCAACGAAGCCAGTCCCTTTGGGGGGGAACGTGAAGCTGAAACGCTTGGGCTGGGCCGCCGCGCACGCGACGGCTGCAATGGGTGTGCTGTGGGCCGTCCACGCACAGGCCGAACTGGGCGGCGCACCGATGTCGCCGCCGGCGGACGATCACGCCGCCACGGTGCGCGCGCTGCAGCGCGCGATGCGCTCCGCCGACGGCGCGCAGGCGAGCGCGGCCGCCTACACCGTCCGCGAGATCACGCTCGGATCGGGCACCGTCATCCACGAATACGCGAGCGCGGCCGGCACCGTGTTCGGCCTCGCCTGGCGCGGGCCGAGCATGCCGGATCTCGAGTCGCTGCTCGGCAGCTATTTCCCGCAGTACACCGCCGGCGTCCAGGCGGCGCATGCGGCGCGCGGCTGGCGCGCGCCCGTGTCCGTCGACACGAGCAGCCTCGTGATCCGCACGGGCGGCCACATGGGCGCCTTCGCGGGCCAGGCATGGCTGCCGGCGGCGCTGCCTGCCGGGCTGACCGGCAACGACATCCAGTGACAGCGGGAGAGCGATCTTGAGAATTCCTCGTACCTTCAGGCGCTGGCTCGGGCTGCTGAGCGTCGCGGCCGTGACGGCCATGCTCGTGACCGCCTGCGGCGGCGGCGATGACAACGGCGGCGGCAGCGGCGGCAGCGGCGGCGGCAATGGCTCCAACGTATCGGACGGCAATACCGCGAACACGGCCGTGATCACGGTCGGCACCGGCGTCGCGCACGTGATCAACATCCCGACCGTCAACGTGAAGATCTGCGTGCCGGGCACGACGAACTGCCAGGTGGTCAACAACGTGCTCGTCGACACCGCGTCGTACGGGCTGCGGCTCGTCAGCAGCGCGCTGTCGTCGGGCGTGTTGAACAACCTGCCGCAGACGACGAGCGGCGGCGCGCCGGTCGCCGAGTGCGGCAAGTTCGTGTCGAGCTTCACGTGGGGTTCGGTGCGTACCGTCGACCTGTCGATCGGTACCGAGCAGGCGGGTTCGCTGCCGGTGCAGATCATCGGCGATCTCGGCACGACCAACGTGCCGAGCTCGTGCTCGAACAACGGCGCCAGGACGTCGGCCAATACGGCGAGCGACCTCGGCGCGAACGGCATCCTCGGCATCGGGCCGGCGCCGGTCGATTGCGGCACGAGCTGTGCGACGTCGACGTCGGCCACGTCCAACAACTACTACGCGTGCCCGAACGGCAATGCGAGCTGCGCCGTGGCGCTGGTGCCGGTCGCGCAGCAGGTGGCCAACCCGGTCCATCGCTTCGCGACCGACAACAACGGCGTGATCGTGCAGATGCCGAACATCTCGAGCAGCGGGCAGGGCAGCGCGACGGGCCTGCTGACGTTCGGGATCGGCACGCAGGGCAACAATGCGCTGGGGGCGTCGACGGTGCTGACGTCGACGACGACGGGCGACGTGAGTGCGACGTTCCTCGGCGGCAACGTGACCGCGTTCTTCGATACGGGCTCGAACGCGTACTTCTTCAACGATTCGGCGCAGAAGGCCTGTACGACCAACACGCAGTTCTACTGCCCGTCGTCGACGACCACCTATACGGCGACGCTGACCGGCCAGAACGGGAAGTCGGGCGGCGTGTCGATGCCCGTCGCGAACGCCGATTTGCTGTTCGCGAATGCGTCGACGTTCGCGTTCAACGACATCGCCGGCCCGTTCGGCGCGGCCGGTTGGCTCGATCTCGGCATGCCGCACTTCTACGGCAAGACGATTTACTTCGGGATGGACCGGACCGCGACCGGCGGCGCGCAGCCTTACGTCGCGTTCTGATCGCGCACGGACGGCAGCAGCAGGAAGGGGACGAGCGATCGCCCCCTTTTTTTTAGGTTCGTCGCGGATTCCCGGGGAACGCTGCGCCAGCGCCTACGATATAAGACCGGCACCGGCACCGGCACCGGCACCGGCACCGGCACCGGTGCCGGCACCGGTGCCGGCACGACATCGAGGAGACAGCGCCATGAGCCAGCGTATCCAACGCATCACGCCGTTTCTGTGGTTCGACCACGACGCCGAGGCGGCCGCCCGCTTCTACGTGTCGGTGTTCGACGACGCGCGCATCCTGCACGTCGCCCGTTACGGCAAGTCCGGCGCGCAGGCGTCGGGCCAGGCGGAGGGCGCGGTGATGACGGTGTCGTTCGAACTGGACGGGCAGGCGTTTCTTGCGCTGAACGGCGGCCCGGCGTTCCCGCTCACACCGGCCGTGTCGTTCGTCGTCAACTGCCGCGACCAGCAGGAGATCGACCGCTACTGGGCGGCCCTGGCCGAAGGCGGCGACGAGCGCGCGCAGCAGTGCGGCTGGCTGCGCGACCGCTTCGGCGTGTCGTGGCAGGTGGTGCCGGTGCAGATGCCCGAACTGATGGCGGGCGACCCGGCACGCGCCGAACGCGTGATGGCGCAGGTGATGAAGATGAAGAAGCTCGATCTCGGCGCGTTGCAGCAGGCGGCGGCCGGCTAGCGAACGCCGGCCGGGGGACGCGCCGTTTTCGACGTGCGCGCGCGACGTCCGGCGATATTCCCGGCCGGTCGGTCAATCAGCGCAGAACGAACGTTTCGATTATCGATCGAGATGCGTTTCACGCTGGTGTAATCAAGTTGTGGATTATCTTGCTGCTATTTACGTCAGGTCGTCGCGATTATAAAAATGACGTGACATGCGCGTTGGCGATACGGCACGCCGCCGCTGCGGCCGCTCCAGTAATGCGAAAGACGGCGTGAGAGACGGTCAGCATGCGAAAGGGGATGCGATGCGAAGAAATTCAAACTTATAATGCCCGCGTTGTTTCCGAGGTCGTCGATATAAAACATGAGGGCAATAAGATGAGTTTCAGTGAAGCCGTTCGTGCCGCACTCAATCAATACGCGAAATTCGAGGGCCGCGCGCGCCGCGCGGAATACTGGTATTTCGCGTTGCTCACGAGCGTCGTGTCGATCCTCTGCCAGGCGATCACCATGGTGGGGCCGGACACGAGCGCGATCTCGCTGCTGCTGATGATCGTCGCGGCCGTCGTGTCGCTCGCGCTGGTGCTGCCGAGCCTCGCGGTCACCGTCCGCCGCCTGCACGATACGGGCCGCTCGGGCTGGTTCCTGCTGATCGCGCTCATTCCGCTCGTCGCGGGATTCTGCTGCTCGTGTGGATGTGCTCGCGCGGCACCAACGGCCCGAACCGTTTCGGCTCGGATCCGATTCCGGCGATCTGAGCGCCGCCCCCCCGACGCGCGACGCGCGACGCCGTCGTGTCGGGGCGGGCCGACGATCGCTTCACGGCTGCCTTGCTTCGCTGCTTGGCTGCTTGGCAGATCCCACGCTTCACCGTTTCCCCATTTCCCGCTTCGCCGCTTCGCCGCGTCACACCTTCATCCACATCACCACATCACCACATCGCCACGTCACCACGTCACCACGCCACCGCGCCACCGCGCCACCGCGCCACCGCGCCACCGCGCCGCCGCGCCGCCGTGCCCGCGAACGCGGTTTCCATCGTCTCCCCGCGCGCCGCACCCGCCCGCCGGCTGCCCGCCGGCTGTCCGCCGCCCCCGCTCGCCCGATTCCTCGAAATACCCCCCTTTCCCGGCTTTGCTCGACCGATCGGCGTTTGACGAGCGCATGAATAATCGGTGTCACTGGAGAACGGCATTTCGCCGTACCCGACTGGAGGCCCCGTGGCAGACGAGAGCGATCTCGACAGAACCGAAGCCGCCACTCCGAGGCGCCGCGAGAAGGCGCGCGAGGAGGGGCAGGTCGCGCGTTCGCGCGAGCTGGCTTCGTTCGCGCTGCTCGCGGCCGGGTTCTACGGCGCGTGGCTGCTCGCGGGTCCGTCGGGCGCCCACCTCCAGACGATGCTGCGCGGTGCGTTCGCGTTCGACCGCGCCACCGCGTTCGACCCGCACCGGATGCTGTCGGCGGCCGGCAGCGCGAGCCTCGAGGGTCTCGCCGCGCTGCTGCCGATCCTGGCGCTCACCGGCCTCGCCGCGCTGCTCGCGCCGATGGCGCTCGGCGGCTGGCTGATCTCGCAGAAGACCTTCGAGCTGAAGTTCGACCGCCTGAACCCGATCTCGGGCCTGGGCCGGATGTTCTCGATCCAGGGGCCGATCCAGCTCGGGATGTCGCTCGCGAAGACGCTCGTCGTCGGCGGGATCGGCGGGATCGCGATCTGGCGCAGCAAGGACGAGCTGCTCGGCCTCGCGACCCAGCCGCTCGGCTCGGCGCTCGCCGATGCGCTGCATCTGGTCGCCGTGTGCTGCGGCACGACGGTCGCCGGGATGCTGGTGGTCGCCGCGCTCGATGTGCCTTACCAACTCTGGCAGTACAACAAGAAGTTGCGCATGACGAAGGAAGAAGTGAAGCGCGAGCATCGCGAGAACGAAGGCGATCCGCACGTGAAGGGCCGCATCCGCCAGCAGCAGCGCGCGATCGCGCGGCGCCGGATGATGGCCGCCGTGCCGAAGGCCGACGTGGTCGTCACGAACCCGACGCACTTCGCCGTCGCGCTGCAGTACACGGACGGCGAGATGCGTGCGCCGAAGGTCGTCGCGAAGGGCGTGAACCTCGTCGCCGCGCGCATCCGCGAACTCGCGGCCGAGCACAACGTGCCGCTGCTCGAGGCGCCGCCGCTCGCGCGTGCGCTGTATCACAACGTCGAACTCGAACGCGAGATTCCCGGCTCGCTGTACTCGGCCGTCGCCGAAGTGCTCGCGTGGGTCTACCAGCTCAAGCGTTTCCGCTCGGAAGGCGGCGCCTTCCCGGCCGCGCCGGTCGATCTCGACGTGCCGGCCGACCTCGACAAGGGGTCGTCGGTCGCCGCCGACGACGAGCGTGAAGAAGCCGAAGACACGCTCGGCAAGCAAGGGAACGCAGCATGAGCACCCCGACCACCGGCCTGTTCGCCAAACGCCCGAACCCGTTCGCGGGCACCAACCTGCGCGCGCTCGCGGGCCCGATCCTCATCTGCATGATCCTGGGGATGATGATCCTGCCGCTGCCGCCGCTGCTGCTGGATCTGCTGTTCACGTTCAACATCGCGCTGTCGGTGATGGTGCTGCTCGTCAGCATGTACACGATGAAGCCGCTCGACTTCGCGGCGTTCCCGAGCGTGCTGCTGTTCTCGACGCTGTTGCGGCTGTCGCTGAACGTCGCGTCGACGCGCGTCGTGCTGCTCGAAGGCCACACCGGCCCCGACGCGGCCGGCCAGGTGATCGAGGCGTTCGGCCACTTCCTCGTCGGCGGCAACTTCGCGGTCGGCATCGTCGTGTTCGTGATCCTGATGATCATCAACTTCATGGTGATCACGAAGGGCGCGGGGCGGATCGCCGAAGTGTCCGCGCGCTTCACGCTCGACGCGATGCCCGGCAAGCAGATGGCGATCGACGCCGACCTGAACGCCGGCCTCATCAACGAAGAGCAGGCCCGCAAGCGCCGCCTCGCCGTGTCGCAGGAAGCCGAGTTCTACGGGTCGATGGACGGCGCGTCGAAGTTCGTGCGCGGCGACGCGATCGCCGGCCTGATCATCATGGCGATCAACGTGATCGGCGGGCTGATCGTCGGGATGGTGCAGCACGACATGAGCTTCGCCGCGGCCGGCACCAACTACACGCTGCTGACGATCGGCGACGGCCTCGTCGCGCAGATCCCGTCGCTCGTGATCTCGACCGCGGCCGGCGTGATCGTGTCGCGCGTCGCGACCGACGAGGACATCGGCACGCAGATCACCGGCCAGCTGTTCACCAACCCGCGCGTGCTCAACATCACCGGCGCGATCATCGTGCTGATGGGGCTGATCCCGGGCATGCCGCACGTCGCGTTCCTCGCGCTCGGCGGCGGCGCGATCTGGCTGGCCCGCACGCAGACGCGTCGCGCGGCGGCCCGAGTGGCGGCCGGCGACGTGACCGAGATCGCACCGCCCGCCGCGCTGCCGGGCGACAGCCACGAGGCGACCTGGGACGACGTGCAGCTGATCGATCCGCTCGGCCTCGAAGTCGGCTACCGACTGATTCCGCTCGTCGACAAGAACAGCGACGGCGAGCTGCTCAAGCGCATCAAGAGCATCCGCAAGAAATTCGCGCAGGAAATCGGCTTCCTGCCGCCGGTGATCCACATCCGCGACAACCTCGAGCTGCGGCCGAACGCATACCGGATCGCGCTGAAGGGCGTCGAGATCGGCACGGGCGAAGTGTTCCCGGGCCAGTGGCTCGCGATCAACCCGGGCCAGGTGACGGCCGCGCTGCCGGGCGCCACGACGCAGGATCCGGCGTTCGGGTTGCCGGCCGTGTGGATCGACGTCGCGATGCGCGAGCAGGCGCAGGTGTACGGCTACACGGTCGTCGATGCGAGCACGGTCGTCGCGACCCACCTGAACCATCTGGTCGTGCAGCACGCGGCCGAGCTGCTCGGCCGCCAGGAAGTGCAGTCGCTCGTCGAGCGCACCGGCAAGGATGCGCCGTCGCTCGTCGAGGACCTCGTGCCGAAGACGATCTCGCTGACGACGCTGCAGAAAGTGCTGCAGAACCTGCTCGAGGAAGGCGTGCCGATCCGCGACATGCGCACGATCCTCGAGGCCGTGTCCGAACACGCGGGCCGCGGCGACGCGTACGAGATCACCGCCGCGGTGCGGCTGTCGCTCGGCCGGGCGATCACGCAGCAGTGGTATCCGGGCGCGGGCGAGATGCAGGTGATGGGCCTCGATTCGAATCTCGAGCGCGTGCTGTCGCAGGCGCTCGCCACCGGCGCGAACCCGGGCCTCGAACCCGGCCTCGCGCACAACCTTCTGACCGGCACGCAGCAAGCGATGCTGCGTCAACAGAATCTCGGGCTGCCGCCCGTGCTGCTGGTGCAGCACGCGCTGCGCGCGATGCTCGCGCGTTTCCTGCGCCGCAGCCTGCCGCAACTGAAAGTGCTGTCGTATGCCGAAGTGCCGGACACGCGCACGATCAAAGTCGTTAACGTCATCGGGGGTTCCGCTTGAACATTCGCAAATTCACCGGCGCGACCAGCCGCGACGCGCTCCGCCTCGTGCGCGAGGCACTGGGTGCCGACGCCGTCGTGCTGTCGAACCGCACGCTCGATGACGGCAGTGTCGAAATCGTCGCGCTCGCCGATTCGGATCTCGCCGCGGTCGCGCCGCCGGCCGCGGCCCGGGCGCGCAGCCTTCCGCCGCGCACGCCGGAATCCGTGCCGGCCGCAGCCGTGCCGGGCATCGTGTCGCGCCCGGGTGCCGGGCTCGCGCGCCCGGCCGTCAATCCGTATGCGGCAGGCGAGGGCGGGCTCCCGGACGTGTTTTCCTCGGTGTTCGGCGCGCGCGCCGAAGCGACGGAGCCGGCCGCGGAACCGACCGCCTTCGACGCGGATGCCGACGCGCACGCAACGGCCGCGGCATCGGCTGCGCCCGTTGCGCCGATCACCGCTGCCGGCACGCCGTCGGCAGCGTCCGAACCCGCGCCGTGGCTCGTCGAGCACGCGAAACGCCTGACCCAGCAGCGCGAAGCGCTGATCGCCCGCGCGCAGGCCGCGCCGGCCGCCCCGCAAGCGCCGGCCCGCACGCAGCAGGACGCCGCACCCGCGACGCCGGCCGCCTGGGCGCGCGACATCGTGCGCGACGCCGAGCGCCGGATGCCGCCGGCCGCCGCTGCGACGGCCCGCCAGGGCGAAACGGGCGCCGCGAAGCCGGCCGAACGCACGCGCCTGTCCGCCGAGGCTGCCGCCGCGGTGGCAGACGCGGTGAAGGCGCGCGTCGAGAGCATCGTCAACGACACGGTGATGCACGAGCTCGGCGCGATGCGCGGGATGATGGAAGCGCAGTTCGACAGCCTGATGTGGCACGACCGCCAGCGCCGCAGCCCGGTGCACGGTGCGCTGACCCGGCACCTGTTCTCGGCCGGCTTCTCCGCGCAGCTGGTGCGCATGCTGGTCGACAACCTGCCGTCCGGCGACGGCGCGCAGACCTTCGAGCAGGCCGCCGACTGGGCGCAGTCGGTACTCGCGGCGAACCTGCCGGTGCTCGACAGCGAAGACGCGCTGATGGAGCGCGGCGGCGTGTTCGCGCTGATGGGGCCGACCGGCGTCGGCAAGACGACGACCACCGCGAAGCTCGCCGCGCGCTGCGTGATGCGCTTCGGCGCGAGCAAGGTCGCGCTGCTGACCACCGACAGCTACCGGATCGGCGGCCACGAGCAGCTGCGCATCTTCGGCAAGATCCTCGGCGTCCCCGTGCATGCGGTGAAGGATGCGGGCGATCTCGAGCTCGCGCTGTCCGAGCTGCGCAACAAGCACATCGTGCTGATCGACACGATCGGCATGAGCCAGCGCGACCGCGCGCTGTCCGACCAGATCGCGATGCTGCACGGTGCGAACGCGCCGGTGCAGCGCCTGCTGCTGCTCAACGCGACGAGCCACGGCGACACGCTCAACGAGGTCGTCCAGGCCTACCGCAGCGCGGCCGACCATCCGCACGCGGCACATCCCGATCTCGCCGGCTGCATCCTGACCAAGCTCGACGAGGCGACCCACCTCGGCGGCGTGCTCGACACGGTGATCCGCTACAAGCTGCCGGTCCACTACGTGTCGACCGGCCAGAAGGTGCCGGAGAACCTGTACGTCGCGTCGACCAAATTCCTGCTGAAGAGCGCGTTCTGTGTGCCGCGCGACGGCTCGCCCTTCGTGCCGCAAGACGAAGACATGCCGACGCTGCTGTCCGCACTGACCGCACGTTCCACCGCCGAGCTGCACGAGGTGCGATTTGGATAAACGGATCATCGATCAGGCCGAAGGGCTGCGGCGCCTGCTGGCCGGGCGCGCGTCGCGCATCGTCGCGGTGACGGGCGGGCCGGCGGGCGTCGGCTGCACGTCCACCGTCGTGAACCTCGCGGCGGCGCTGACCGCGCTCGGCAAGGACGTGCTCGTCGTCGACGAGCGCGCCGACGTGCAGTCGGCCACGGCGACGCTCGCGGGCGCGTGGCTGCGCGACGGCGAACGCACGCGCGTCGCCGCCGGCTTCGGCCTGTGCGCGGCCGCGCGGCTCGCACGCGACGGCTACGACGATACGGAACTGAGCGACTTCGTCGACGGCCAGGCCGACATCGTGCTGGTCGACGCGCAGCTCGGCGCCGACGGCGGGTTCTCCGCGCTCGCGCGCGAGGCGCACGACGTGCTGATCGTCACGCGGGTTGCCGCGCAGGCGATCACCGAGGCGTACGCGTGCATGAAGCGCCTGCATTTCGCGCACGCGGTCGCGCAGTTCCGCGTGCTGACCAATCACGTCGGCAGCCACGCGGACGCCAGGACCGCATTCGACAACCTCGCGGGCGTCGCGAGCCGCTACCTGACGGTGTCGATCGCCGACGCCGGCTGCGTGAACGCCGATCCGCTCGTCGAGCATGCGCGCGACCTGATGCATACCGCGGTCGACGCGTTTCCGTCGTCGGCCGCCGCGCGCGATTACCGGCAGATTGCCGCCGACCTGCTGTACTGGCCGATGCGCCCGGGCACGGGCGCGGGGCGCGCCGTGCATGCGGGCGGCAAGCCGTCTTACGAGGCGGGTGCGGCGCACGCCGCGTGAGCGCCACCGCAAGGAGAGAGCCATGATGTACAACGCTCAGGGAAAGATGACCCAGGCCGACGTGCTCGCGCAATACGCGCCGCTCGTGCGGCGCCTGGGGCTGCAGCTCGTCGCGAAGATGCCGGCGAGCGTCGACCTCGACGACCTGATCCAGGCCGGCATGATCGGCCTGATGGACGCGGCCGGCCGCTACAAGGAAGACCAGGGCGCGCAGTTCGAGACCTACGCGACCCAGCGCATCCGCGGCGCGATGCTCGACGAGCTGCGCAGCAACGACTGGCTGCCGCGCAGCCTGCGCAAGACGTCGCGCGAGGTCGAGCACGCGGTGCACCAGGTCGAGCAGCAGCTCGGCCGCTCGGCGAGCGAGACCGAGATCGCGCAGCACCTGAAGATGCCGCTCGACGAATACCAGGGGATGCTGCAGGACCTGCACGGCAGCCAGCTCATCTATTACGAGGATTTCGACCGCGCGGCCGACGACGAGCCGTTCCTCGACCGCTATCGCGTCGATCATGCCGATCCGCTGTCGGCGCTGCTCGACGACCACCTGCGCGAGGCGCTCGTCGACGCGATCGACCGGCTGCCCGAGCGCGAGAAGCTGCTGATGTCGCTGTACTACGAGCGCGGGCTGAACCTGCGCGAGATCGGCGCGGTGCTCGAAGTCAGCGAGTCGCGCGTGTGCCAGCTGCACAGCCAAGCCGTCGCGCGCCTGCGCGCGCGGTTGCGCGAACAGGCTTGGGTCGGCGCGGAGAACTGACCCTTTCATTGCGCCCACGCGCGCCGATGCCGCGCGCGGCGCGCATTTCCCGCGCCGATTTGCTACAATCCCTCCCGTTTTCCGAGGAGCGTTGCGACGGACCATCCTGCGTCCGCCAGGCTCGGAAAGCTTCACCAAGCAGCCGTGCGGCGATATTCGCACCGGCCCCGCTTCCTGAACGGCGCTCACGTCACCAATTTCTAGAACTTTTTTAGAAAGGAGGGCGTGATGAACGCCATTATCGATTCCAAGGCTTCCACCGATTACATCGTCGCCGACATGGCGCTTGCAGGCTGGGGCCGCAAGGAACTGAACATCGCCGAGACCGAAATGCCGGGCCTCGTGCAGATCCGCGACGAATACAAGGCGCAGCAGCCGCTGAAGGGCGCGCGCATCGCCGGTTCGCTGCACATGACGATCCAGACCGGCGTGCTGATCGAGACGCTGAAGGCGCTCGGCGCCGATGTCCGCTGGGCGTCGTGCAACATCTTCTCGACGCAGGACCACGCTGCAGCGGCGATCGTCGAAGCCGGCACGCCGGTGTTCGCGTTCAAGGGCGAGTCGCTCGACGAATACTGGGAGTTCTCGCACCGCATCTTCGAATGGCCGAACGGCGAATTCGCGAACATGATCCTGGACGACGGCGGCGATGCAACGCTGCTGCTGATCCTCGGCTCGAAGGCCGAGAAGGACCGTTCGGTGATCGCGAAGCCGACCAACGAGGAAGAAGTCGCGCTGTACAAGTCGATCGCGAAGCACCTCGACGCGGACCCGACCTGGTACTCGACGCGCCTCGCGCACATCAAGGGCGTGACCGAAGAAACCACGACCGGCGTGCACCGCCTGTACCAGATGGAAAAGGACGGCCGCCTGCCGTTCCCGGCGTTCAACGTGAACGACTCGGTCACGAAGTCGAAGTTCGACAACCTGTACGGCTGCCGCGAATCGCTCGTCGACGGCATCAAGCGCGCGACCGACGTGATGATCGCGGGCAAGGTCGCGGTCGTCGCGGGCTACGGCGACGTGGGCAAGGGCTGCGCGCAGTCGCTGCGCGGCCTGGGCGCGACCGTGTGGGTCACCGAAATCGACCCGATCTGCGCGCTGCAGGCGGCGATGGAAGGCTACCGAGTCGTGACGATGGAATACGCGGCCGACAAGGCCGACATCTTCGTGACGGCGACCGGCAACTACCACGTGATCAACCACGATCACATGAAGGCGATGCGCCACAACGCGATCGTCTGCAACATCGGCCACTTCGACTCGGAAATCGACGTCGCGTCGACCCGCCAGTACCAGTGGGAAAACATCAAGCCGCAGGTCGACCACATCATCTTCCCGGACGGCAAGCGCGTGATCCTGCTGGCCGAAGGCCGCCTCGTGAACCTCGGCTGCGCGACCGGCCACCCGTCGTTCGTGATGTCGAACTCGTTCGCGAACCAGACGCTCGCGCAGATCGAGCTGTTCGTGCGCGGCAACGAGTACGAGAACAAGGTGTACGTGCTGCCGAAGCATCTCGACGAAAAGGTCGCGCGCCTGCACCTCGCGCGCATCGGCGCGAACCTGTCCGTGCTGTCGGACGAGCAGGCTGCGTACATCGGCGTGCAGAAGGACGGCCCGTTCAAGCCGAACCACTACCGCTACTGATGCGCCGCCGCCGCCGTGCCGCGTGCGTCCCGCATCGGGCGGGCGCGGTACGGCGGCACGGTGCCGGATCGCCGGCCGTCGCGTCATGTCCGCCGCTGCACGGGCACGCGCGGCGGCCGGCGGCGGTCACCGAGCATTGACCGACCAGATCGACCAGATCGACAACCGAACCGGAGCCCTCCATGAGCGTCATCCTCACCTGGGTCATCAACGCCCTCGCGCTGCTGATCATCACGTACCTCGTGCCGTCGATCCACATCAAGAGCTTCGGCACCGCGCTGATCATCGCGGTCGTGCTCGGCCTGATCAACACGGTGATCCGGCCGGTGCTGATCCTGCTGACGCTGCCCGTCACGATCGTCACGCTCGGGGTGTTCATCCTCGTCGTGAACGCGCTGTGCTTCTGGTTCGCGTCGTCGCTGCTGAAAGGGTTCGAGGTGTCGGGTTTCTGGTCGGCGTTCTTCGGTTCGATCCTGTACAGCATCGTGTCGTGGCTGCTGTCCGCGCTGATCTTCGGGCAGCGCGACATCGGCTGACGGCCGGGCCCACTCTTGCGAATCATGAAACCGATCGAACTCTCGTTTGAATTCTTCCCGCCGAAGACGGCGGAGGGCGTCGAGAAGCTGCGCGCGACGCGTGCGCAGCTGCTGCCGCTGAAGCCGAAATTCGTCTCCGTGACGTTCGGCGCCGGCGGCTCGACGCAGCAGGGCACGCTCGATACCGTGCTCGACATGCAGAAGGACGGCCTCGAGGCCGCGCCGCACCTGTCGTGCATCGGCTCGTCGCGCGACAACCTGCGCGCGATCCTCGACCAGTACCGCTCGCACGGCATCCGGCATATCGTCGCGCTGCGCGGCGACCTGCCGTCGGGGATGGGCGCGGTCGGCGAGCTGCGCTATGCGTCCGAGCTCGTCAGCTTCATCCGCGCCGAGCATGGCGACTGGTTCCACATCGAAGTCGCCGGCTATCCGGAATACCACCCGCAATCGCGCTCGCCGAAGGCCGATCTCGAGAACTTCGCGCGCAAGGTGAAAGCCGGCGCGAATTCCGCGATCACGCAATACTTCTTCAACGCCGACGCGTATTTCCGCTTCGTCGAGGATGCGCGCAAGCTGGGGGTGGACGTGCCGATCGTGCCGGGCATCATGCCGATCACGAACTTCTCGCAGCTGATGCGCTTCTCGGAAATGTGCGGCGCGGAAGTGCCGCGCTGGGTCGCGCGCCGGCTCGAGAGCTTCGGCGACGATCGCGACGCGATCCGTGCGTTCGGCGCGGACGTCGTCACGAGCCTGTGCCAGCGCCTGATCGACGCAGGCGTGCCGGGCCTGCACTTCTATACGCTGAACGCGGCGGCCGCGACGCGGACGATCTGCGAACGGCTCTCCATGTAAGCGTCATCACGCGGTTGCATGCGTCAAAAGCCCCGTCGGCAAAACCGGCGGGGCTTTTTTTTCGCTGCCGGTCGGCCGGTCCGCCCGCCGCGCCGGCGTCAGCGCTGCGCCTGCATCAGCGGCGGCCGCCGGTCGAACCACGGCCGCGCCTGTTCGAGCTGGCGCGCGAGTTTCAGCAGCAACGCATCGTCGGCGTGGCGCGCGACGAACTGCACGCCGATCGGCAGCCCGCGCGCGTTCCACCAGAGCGGCACCGACATCGCCGGCTGCCCCGTCAGGTTGAACAGCTCGGTGCAGCCCGCCCACGCGAACGCCTTCTCCGACGCCTTCGCGAGCATCTCGCGCAGCAGCGGTTTCACCGGCAGCGCGCCGAGCAGCTTCATCTGCGCGGCTTCGAGCGGCGTCGGCTGCAGCTCGCCGATCTTGACCGGCGGCCCCGCGAGCGTCGCGCACAGGATCGCGTCGTAGCGCGACACGAGGCCCGCGACCTGCACGGTGAGCTGGCGCTGCCATTCGAGCACGTCCGGCAGGCGCGCGCGGGCGACGCGCTTGCCGACGACGGCCATCGCCCACGTCGCCGGCTCGAACTCCGCGCGCTTCGGCGTGCGTCCGGTCAGCGCGCGCGCACCCAGCACCAGCTCCTCGGCGATCGTCGCCCACAGCGTGAGAAAGGTTTCGGCCGCGCGTGCGTAGTCGATGTGCAGCGTCGCCGGTTCGACGTGATGGCCGAGCGATTCGACCAGCGCGGCCGCGTCGTCGAGCGCCGCGCGTGTGTCGCCGGCGAGCGCCGGCGCGAGCATCGGGTCGACGACGAGGCCGATCCGAAGCGGGCCGGGCGGCGCGTCGAGCGCGCCCAGAAAGGTGCCGGGCGCGCCGGGCGGCAGCGTCTGGCCGGTCGTCACGTCGAGCAGCAGCGCACTGTCGCGCACGCTGCGCGACACCGCATGCTGGACGACCAGCTCGCCGTTCGAAGGCAGGTCGACCAGCACCGGATTGCGGCTCGGCTTCAGGCCGAACAGCCCGCAGCACGACGCGGGGATCCGGATCGAGCCGCCGCCGTCGGACGCATGCGCGAGCGGCACGATGCCGGCCGCGACGGCCGCGGCCGCGCCGCCGCTCGAGCCGCCGGGCGTGTGATCGATGTCCCACGGATTGCGGCACGCGCCGAACAGCTCGGGTTCGGTGTACGGCATCTGGCCGATTTCCGACGTGTTGGTCTTGCCGAACACGTTGAGCCCGGCCGCGCGGCTGCGCGCGATCAGCGGCGAATCGTCGGCGGGGGCGAAGTAGCGGTAGTGCCGGCTGCCCATCGACAGCGGCAGCCCGGCGACCGCCGCGCCCAGATCCTTGACGAGATACGGGACGCCCGCGAACGGCGCGTCGGTGCCGGTGTCGCCGGCCTGCTCGGCCCGCTTGCGCGCGGCGTCGTAGTCCTGCAGCACGATCGCGTTGATCGCGCCGTTCACCGCCTCGGCCTGGCCGATCGCGGCGTCGAGCAGTTCGCGCGGGCTCGCCTTGCGTTCGCGCACGAGCGTGGCGAGGCCGATCGCGTCATGCGCGAGATAGTCCGAGTGCATCGCGGTCACCCCCGTTGTGACTCGTGGCGATGAAAGGAGGATAACGCGGGCCCGGCGCGCCGGACCCGCCGCCGGCGGCCTTTACAGGTGCTCGGCGAGGAACGTCAGCGTGCGGCCGTGCGCGAGCGCCGCGGCGCGCTGGTTGTACGACGCGCGGTCGGTGCAGTTGAAGCCGTGTTCGGCGCCCGGGTACAGGTGGAACGACGCGTTGTGGCCGCCCGCGAACGCGGCCTTCACCTGCTCGACGGCGGCGAGCGGGATCGCGTGGTCGTTCTCCGCGTAGTGGAACAGGATCGGCTGCGTGATCTTGCCGGCGAGGTCGAGCGCATTCTGGATGCCGCCGCCGTAGTAGGCGACCGCCGCATCGACCTTGCCGGCCGCGGCCGCGCGGTACGCGAGCTGGCCGCCGAAGCAGTAGCCGATCGCGGCGACCTTGCCGGCGACTTCGGGGCGCGCGCGCAACGCGTCGGCGGCCGCGCCGATGTCCGCGACCGCGAGGCCGACGTCGGTCTTCTTCATCAGCTCGATGCCCTTGTCGCGATCGGCGCCTTCGTAGGTCAGTTCGACGCGCGGCTGCGTGCGCCAGAACACGTCCGGCGCGAGCGCGACGAAGCCGTCGGCCGCGTACTGGTCGGCGACCGCGCGAATGTGCGCGTTCACGCCGAAGATTTCCTGGATGATGATGACGGCAGGGCCCTTGCCGCGCTTGGGCAGCGCGAGATAGCCGCCGAAGCTGTCGTTACCGGTCGGGATGTCGATCCATTGGGCTGTCACGTTTGAACTCCTGGCGAACGGGCGCGCGACATGCGCGCCGCGGATGGAAATGGAGGCGGCCCAGTGTGCCACCAATCCCCGGACGCTGCAGCGCGCGCAAGCGGCGCGCCGGCCGGGTATGCGCGGCTCGAACCCGCGTGCCGAACCCGCTTCTCGCGCAGCGATCGTTTCGATCTCGATTATTCATTTTTCGGCGGCGGGCGGCTTCGATAGAGTCGAAGTGTCGGCCTTTACAAAGCGCTTTCGCGCATCGCCCCCGAAGGATTCGCCATGCCAGCCCGTACATTTTCCACCCCGTTTTCCGAACGCTTCGGCCTGCGCCTGCCGCTCGTGCAGGCGCCGATGGTCGGCGCGACCACGGCCGCGATGGTCGCGGCCGCGTCCAATGCCGGCGCGCTCGGCAGTCTCGGCGCCGGCGCGTTCGAGCCGGACCGTCTCGCGACCGAAGTCGCCGCGATTCGCGCGGCGACGTCGCGTCCGTTCGCCGTGAACCTGTTCGTGTTGCCCGAGGCCGCGCCCGACGCGGCGACCGTCGCTCGCGCGCTCGCCGCGATCGATCCGTTGAACGCGACGCTCGGGCTGCCGCCGGGCAGCGCGCCCGCGCGTTACGCACCCGACTTCCGCGCGCAGCTCGACGCGCTCGTCGCGCTGCGCGTGCCGGTCGCGAGTTTCACGTTCGGCGTGCTCGACGCGGCCGACGTCGCGCGCCTGAAGGCCGCCGGCACTTACGTGATCGGCACCGCGACGCACGTCGCCGAAGGGCTCGCGTGGCGGGCGGCCGGCGCCGACGCGCTGTCCGCGCAGGGCGCCGAAGCCGGCGGCCATCGCGGTACCTTCATCGGCCCGGCCGACGATGCGCTGATCGGCACGCTCGCGCTGGTGCCGCAGCTCGTCGATGCGACCGGGCTGCCCGTGCTCGCCGCGGGCGGCATCATGGACGGCCGCGGGATCGCCGCCGCGCTCGCGCTCGGCGCGCAGGGCGCGCAACTCGGCACCGCGTTCCTGACGTGTGCGGAAAGCGCGATCGCGGCGGACTGGAAGGCGCGGCTGCTCGCGAGCGCCGATACGTCGACGCAGGTCACGCGAGCGATCACCGGCCGCCATGCGCGTGGCTTGCGCAATGCGCTGATGATGCGGCTCGGCGAGCGCGTGGCCGATGCCGCGCCGTATCCGGTGCAGAACGCGCTGACGCAGCCGCTGCGCCAGGCCGCCGCGCGCGCGAATGACGGCGACTACCTGTCGCTGTGGGCCGGGCAGGGCGCGCCGCTCGCCAGGCGGCGCGACGCCGCGCTGACGACGTCGCAGCTCGTCGACGCGCTCGACGCCGAATGGCGCGCGGTGCCTGCGTAAACGATTCGACGGCCGCCGGAGCGGCTCGCGTCGGCGCGCGAAACGTGCGCGTTGTCACGCACGTTTCATTCAATGATCCCGCGCACAAAATACCGAATCGAAATGACACGGGAATGCTTTAAATCAACCTTTCGCGAGGCCGCGTGGAACTAGCGGAAACCCTTATCCGGCGGGGCTTGCGGCGACATTCGAGCAGTCATTCCAAAGCGCCCGTATCGGTAGTGTTACCACTACCCCAAAAAAGTCCCACAAATTAATTTGATCACCTACACTTGCGCGCAAGTACGGGCGGGCGGCTGCTAAAAGCGGTTGCTTCCCACGTGCTTGAGGCCAAGTGCATGAACGATGCAACCGGCGAATCGTCCAGTGAATGCAAACACAGGGATGGCAGCGGGGCACCGGGCGATGGCGTTTATTGGGACCGAAACTGGAGACTTACATGAATATCAAGATGCAAAAGCTGTTGCCTATCACCGCAGCGGCGATGCTGTGCGTTGCAGCGGCAAGCAACGCGGCCGCCGATCAAGTCGTCAAGATCGGCCACGTCGCGCCCTTGACGGGCGGTATTGCACACCTGGGCAAGGACAACGAAAACGGTGCACGTCTCGCAGTCGAGGAGATCAACGCCAAGGGTCTCACGATCGGCGGCCAGAAAATCACGCTGCAACTCGACGCGCAGGATGACGCGGCCGACCCGCGCCAGGCCACGCAGGTTGCGCAGAAGCTCGTCGACGACAAGGTCGTCGCGGTGGTCGGCCACCTGAACTCGGGCACGTCGATCCCGGCCTCGAAGATCTACAGCGATTCGGGCATCGTGCAGATCTCGCCGTCGGCGACCAACCCGGCGTACACGCAGCAAGGCTTCAAGACCACGTATCGCGTGGTGGCGACCGATGCGCAGCAGGGCCCGGCACTCGCGAACTACGCGCACTCGAAGGGCATCAAGAGTGTCGCGGTGGTCGACGATTCGACCGCTTACGGCCAGGGTCTCGCGAACGAGTTCGAGAAGAAGGCGAAGGCGCTCGGCCTGAAGGTGATGTCGCACGACGCGACCAACGACAAGGCGGTCGACTTCCGCGCGATTCTGACCAAGATCAAGGGCGAGAATCCGGACGCGATCATGTACGGCGGCATGGACGCCACCGGCGGCCCGTTCGCGAAACAGGCGAAGCAGCTCGGCCTGCGCGCGAAGATCCTCGCGGGCGACGGCGTGTGCACGGAGAAGCTGGCCGACCTGGCCGGCGACGCGACCGACAACGTCGTGTGCTCGGAAGCCGGTGCTTCGCTCGAGAAGATGGCGGGCGGCGCGGCGTTCAAGGCGAAGTACGAGAAGCGCTTCGGCCAGCCGATCCAGATCTACGCACCGTTCACGTACGACGCCGTGTACATCATCGTCGATGCGATGAAGCGCTCGAACTCGACGGATCCGGCGAAGATTCTCGCTGCGATGCCGGCGACGAACTACTCGGGCGTGATCGGCACGACGACCTTCGACTCGAAGGGCGACCTGCAGCACGGCGTGATCTCGCTGTACAACTACAAGAGCGGCAAGAAGACGCTGCTCGACGAAGTGAAGATGTAAGCTGAACAGCGGTCGACAGAAGGGGTGAAAGCGCGCCTGCGGCAACGCAGGCGCGCTTTCTTTTTGGCGCGCCCGCCGCGCGGTCAGATCTTCAGGTGTGCGAGGACCTTCGGTGCGACGGCCGCGACGAGCGCCGCGCACAGCGCGACGACCGCCAGCCCGATGGTCAGGTTCGCCGTCTGCGCGACCGCGCCGATCACGACCGGACCGAACAGCAGTCCGAAATACGCGAGCCCGGCCACGTGCGCGAGGCCTTCGGCCGCGTGGATGCCTTTCACGCGCGCGGCGGCGGCGAACAGCACGGGCATCATGTTCGCGAGGCCGAGACCCATCAGCGTGAAGCCCGTCAGCACGGCGATCGGGTTCGGCAGCAGCAGTGCGCCGATCATCCCGGCGCACGCGAGCGACGCGCTCGCGAACACGAGCTGCGGCGCGCCGAAGCGCGCGCGCACCGCGTCGCCGGCGAAACGCGCGACCGCCATTCCGCCGGAGAACGCCGCATACGCGGCGCTCGCGAGCGCGGGGCTCGCCGCGACGACGTCGCGCATGTAGACGGTCGCCCAGTCGTACATCGCGCCTTCGGCGATCAGTGCGATCAGCGCGATGCCGCCGAGCATCCACAGCGCGGGTGAGCGCCAGCGGTTGCCGCCGCCGTGCGCGTGTTCGTGATGCGGCACGTGCGGCAGCACGGCCGGGCTCGCGGCGAGCAGCACCGCGGCGCTGACGGCCGCCGCGAGCGCGAGATGCACGGCCGGCGCCATGCCGGCCGACAGCAGCGCGCCGCCGGCCGCCGCCCCCGACATCCCGCCGATGCTGAACATCCCGTGCAGCGACGACATGATCGGCTTGCCGAGCGCGATCTCGACCGCGCTCGCCTCGGCATTCATCGCGACGTCGAGCGTCGCCATCGAGAAGCCGAACAGCGCGAGCACGACGAGCAGCATCCAGTAATCGGGGACCACGAGGATCAGCGCCGCGCAGGCGGACATCACGAGCCCGCCCGCGAGGCACGCGGTGCGCGAGCCGACGCGCGCGATCCAGCGCGCGATCGTCAGCATCGCGGCGATCGAGCCGCCCGCGACCGCGAACAGCGCGATCGACAGCAGGCCCGGGCTCAACGCGAACTTGTCGCGCACGGTCGGCACGTGCACGCCCCACGACGCGTACATCATGCCGGCGACGAAGAACAGCGCCATCGTGGCCGTGCGTGCGCGCTGGCGGACCGGCAACGCCAGCACGCGATGCGCGTCGGGCGGCGCGGAAAAGTCGGACGAGGATCGGGAGGAGGATTCGGACACGGAACGCTCTTGAATGGACGATGCGCGGGCGCGTCGCGCCCGTCGGATTCGTCCGATTCTATCGAACCGTTTACGGTCTTGCCGGCGCGCTGGCCGTGCGGCCGGTCGTGATCGGCGCGCACTTCGCCTTCACGCGGCGCGTCGGCCATCCGGCCGATGCCCGGCAAGCCGCCGCCGCGGGTAACATCGATGCGCAGGCGGCGTGCCCGACGCGTTCCGGCGCGGCCCGCCTTCGCCACCCTTGCCATCAGGCCTTCCGAACGCAGGAGTCACCGTGAACATCGATCCCGTCCTTGCCCTGCACCTGCTGCATCGCTGCGCGCTCGGCACGCTCGCGACCCACGCGCGCGACCCGCAAGGCTTTCCCTATCCGACGGTCGTGCCGTTCGCACCCGATGCGGATCATCGGCCCGTGATTCTCGTGAGCGGCCTCGCCGAGCACACACGCAACCTCGCCGCCGATCCGCGCGCGGGCTTCCTGGTCGTCGACGCGCCGGACGGCGACGTGCTGAACGCCGAGCGCGCGACGCTGCTCGGCCGCTTCGTGCCGCTCGGCGACGCGCCGCATGTCGCCGCGCGCTACCTGCGCTACGAACCCGACGCCGCGCGCTATCTCGCGCTCGGCGATTTCACGTTCTGGGCGCTCGAGATCGAGCGGCTGCGCTATATCGGCGGATTCGGCCGGATGGGCTGGGTGGACGGCACCGGCCTCGATGCGCTGCCGCCGCTCGGGTTCGACGACGAACGGGCGTTGTGGGACGCATACGACTCGAGCGCTGCGCGCCGCGCCGGGCTCGACCTGCTCGGCGTCGACCGCCACGGCGCCGACTGGCGCTGCGACGGCCGCCGTGTGCGCACGCCGTTCGACCCGGTGCCCGGCGATGCCGGCGCGCTGCGCGAGCGGTTGATGGCCTGCGCGCGGGATGTGACGTGAGGCCGCGGATTCAGCTTTGTCTGTTTAGCGTCACGCGCCGTACGATTTTCGCAAACATGTCGCCGGATGAAAGCTTTGATTTTTCCGAATGCGGGTAATTGCGTATGTTGATAGACCTATTTCCGGATCGGTAATGTCCTAATCTCTATGCAAGCGCGTAAAAATTTGAGAAAAGGCCGTGGCCGGTCAAAATGACATGCGTGAATTACAATTGGTCTCGGGATTTTCATGAATCCTGCTTCTATCAAATCTTTTTTGTGCTAATCTCTGCCTTCAAAATCCGAGGCACAAATATTTCATGAATGGTGAGCCGGCAGCAGATCGGCGCCATTGGTCATATCGAAAGGGAAACTATGTCTTCTTACAAGGACCTGCTGGCCCAGCGGGAGAAGCTGGAGAAGCAAATCGAAGAAGCGAAGTCGCGCGAATACGCCGAAGTGCTGAATGACGTGAAGCAGAAAATTGCCGACTACGGCTTTTCGCTCGCCGAACTCGGCCTCAGCCGCGCGAAGGTAGGCAAGGTCGGTCGTCCGCGCGCAGGCGTGGCAGCGAAGTACCGCGATCCGGAAACGGGCGCGACGTGGTCGGGCCGTGGCAAGCCGCCGCGCTGGATCGCCGGCAAGGACCGTGAACAGTTCTCGATTTAAACGGCTGTTTAAATCATTGCCTCGAAAAGAGCCGCGTATCCGTGCAGGAGCGCGGCTTTTTTGTATCGTGGGATCGGAATGTATGCGTTCTGTCATGGAAATGTCAGAAACGGCGCGTGAATGAAAATGCGACCCGTTCGCATAAGCGATTGATTTAAATGGAAAATTTGGGGTTATCGGAATGCCCCGCGAGGGTCGTTTGGTAGAATTACGTATCCCAACCGATATCTCGTATTTCATGTCCACGTTTTCCGACGACGCACAAAGCGCAGATAAGCACGCGGTCGCGCGCAAGAGCACCCTCGTCAGTATCGTGCTGAATGTGGTGCTTGCGACGTTTCAGATCGTCGTCGGCGTGGTTGCGCATTCGCAGGCATTGATTGCCGATGGTATCCATTCGATTTCCGATTTGATCTCGGATTTTGTCGTACTGGTTGCGAATCGCCATAGTGGCGCATCGCCGGATGCCGATCACAATTACGGACATAGCCGCTACGAGACCGTCGCGTCGCTGTTTCTCGGCGCGATCCTGATCGCGGTCGGCATCGGCATGCTCTGGCGCGCCGGCAACCGTCTCGTGAATCTCGAAAACATTCCGGCTGTCCATTTTTCCGCGCTGATCGTCGCGCTCACGGTGCTCGTGTCGAAAGAGGCGCTGTTCCGCTACATGCTGCGCGAGGCGCGGCGCGTGCGTTCGGCGATGCTCGTCGCGAACGCATGGCATGCGCGCTCGGACGCCGCATCGTCGCTCGTCGTCGCGATCGGTATCGTCGGCAGTCTCGCCGGCGTGCGGCTGCTCGACCCGATCGCCGCCGCGATCGTCGGCTTCATGGTCGCGCGCATGGGCTGGACGTTCGGCTATGACGCGCTGCAGGACCTGTCGGATCGCGCACTCGACACCACCGACACGGCCGAGATCCGCGCGCTGCTCGCCGCGACGCCGGGCGTGCGCGACGTGCACGACCTGCGCACGCGCAAGATGGGCGATGCGGCGCTCGTCGACGCGCACATCCTCGTCGATCCGATGATCTCCGTCTCCGAAGGGCATTACATCGCGGAAACCGCACGAGCGCGCGTGCTGCGCGACCCGCGCGTGCTCGACGCGCTGATCCACGTCGACCCCGAGAACGATGTGGCGCGCCGTCCGGCGCTCGCGCTGCCGCCGCGCGCCGAGATCGCGGCGCGGCTCGAGGCCGCGCTCGCGCAGCGCGGGCTGCATCCGGCCGCGATCAACCTGCACTACCTGAGTACGGGGCTCGAGATCGACGTGACGCTCGACGCCGGCGCGGGCGACACCGACGCGGCACTGGCCGGCCGGCTCGATGTCGACGCGCTGAAGCGCCAGTTCGGCGCGCGCCGGATCGGCTTCACGCGCGGGCTGCCGGCGCAGGCGTGAGCGGCGCCCGCGACCGCGGGCCGCGCGTTACAGCGGCAGTTGCGTGTCGAACTTGATTTCGCGCAGCACGACGCTCGTGCGCACCTGCGACACGGCCGGGATCTTGAAGATCCGTTCGTGCAGGAAGACGTCGTAGGCCTTGATGTCGGGGGCGACGATCTTGAGGATGTAATCGGCTTCGCCCGTCGTGCTGTAGCACTCGGTGACTTCCGGGCAGGTCGCGATCTCGCGCTCGAACTGTTCGACGCCGCCTTCGTTGTGGCGGGTCAGGTGCACGTGCGCGAGCGCACAGACGTGCAGGCCGAGCTTCTCGCGATCGAGCAGCGCGGTGTAGCGCTGGATCACGCCGGACTGTTCCATGTCCTTGATGCGGCGCCAGCACGGCGTACTCGACAGGCCGACCTGGTCGGAGATTTCCTGCACGGAACGGCGCGCGTCGAGCTGCAACAGGCGAAGGATTTTTTGCGAAAAGGAATCGAGCGTCACCTGCGCCTCCATGCGGCAGCTACAACACGCTGAATGTTAGAGGCCCGGGAAAGGAAAGGCAATCTGGCGGCGCGCCGTTGAGCGAGATTCGCTAATTTGCCCGCGGATCCGTTGGGTTTTGTCCCGCTCCCGCCTGTTCCGACCGATCGGTGTCGGCCACCGCGAGGCCCGCGAGCGCGGCTTGCTGGCGGCGCAGGTCGGCGAGCATGTTGCAGAACAGCGCGCCTTGCTCGATCGCATCGTCGAGCGCGACGTGCGTGTGCGGATGATCGTCGAACCAGTGCTTCGGAAAGCGCGGCTTGATCGCCTTGCGGTACGGCAGGCCCGTCATCGCGAACGCGAGCGTCTTGATGTCGAGCGCCGACCACGAGAACGGGCAGCGTCCGGCGAAGTGCATCATGTACCAGAACATGAACGTGAAATCGAAGCCGGCCGGCATCGCGACGAACACCGGCTTGCCGGGCAGCGCCTCGACCCATTCGACGTACGCGACGAGCGCGGCCGCCGGCGCCTGCAGGTCGCGCCGGCACGCGGCCCACGCTTGCGGCTCCGTCTTCCACCACGCTTCCTGCACCGGATGGGCCTGCGCGCCGGGCAGCGTCTCGAGGTTCGCGGAGAACGTCGCGATCAGCTGCTTGTCCTCCGTATAGGCAGCCGACGCGAAGCTCAGCATCGAGTGCGGGCCGGGAATCGGCCCGTCGGCCTCGACGTCGGTGCTGACGTAGATTTCGGGGATGGCGGTCTGGTTCATCCGAACACCTTGTCGGACACGAACGGATTCGTGCGGCGCTCGTCGCCGAAGGTCGACACCGGGCCGTGGCCCGGCACGAACGTGACGTCGTCGCCGAGCGGCCACAGCTTCTCCTTGATCGAGCGCACGAGGTCCGCGTGGTTGCCGCGCGGGAAATCGGTGCGGCCGATCGAGCCGGCGAACAGCACGTCGCCGACGATCGCGACGCGATGCGCGCGGCTGAAGAACACGACGTGGCCGGGCGTGTGGCCGGGGCAGTGATAGACCTCGAGCGTTTCGTCGCCGAACTGCACGGTGTCGCCGTCGTTCAGCCAGTGGTCCGGCTCGAACGTTTCGGCGGCCGGGAAGCCGAAGCGCTGGCTCTGCATCGGCAGTTGCTCGATCCAGAAGCGCTCGTCTTCCTGCGGTCCCACGATCGGCACGCCGTAGTGCGTCGCGAGTGCCTTCGCGCCCGCGCAGTGATCGACGTGGCCGTGCGTGAGCAGCACCTTCTCGACCTGCACGTTCTGCCGCGCGATCTCCTGTTCGATCCGTTCGAGATCGCCGCCCGGATCGACGACGGCGGCGCGGCCGGTCTTTTCGCAGACGAGCAGCGAGCAGTTCTGCTGGAACGGCGTGACCGGAATGAGCGTGACTTTCATGGAGGCACCGCGGCGGCTAAAAGGAGCGATTGTACCGGTCGCGCGCGCGGCATGCCGGCCCTGCGGTGCGGTGTCGGACGCCGCTCGTGCGGGCAATCCCGGAGCATCCCGATTGTTACAGCCATAGCGAGAATCAATGGTCCGGACGGGGGCCTTTTCGAGACAGGCTTTTGGTTTATGTATAATGCGCCCCATTGCGCGTGAATTTCACGCAATTCGCTGGTGTTTCGACCCCGTTAAACGGGGTGTCGGATTCACCGTCAAGCATCGACCGCCGGGGAGTCCGGCGGTGTATCCAGCACCGAGCATTCGGTGCTCACGTCTTGTCCGGCCGGGTGCTGCGCGCCCGTCTGCGGCCCTGCTGCCGCGCCGCCGGATGAGGCCTGTGCCGCCGTTCCTGTGCGTTGGCTGTACGCGACGCGCGCGAACCTGAAAGCCATGTTCGATGGCGGCATGTGGGGTCTGGTCAGGCTGCCGGGGACAGGTTGCGCCAGACGTGAAAACTAATCAGGACGGTTGCGGCAGAAACGAAAGCCGCGCCCATGCTAGCCGCCTGCTCGCGTAGCCGAGCGGGGCGTGCACGCATTTGCCGTCCGGGCCGCATATCTGCGTTGTTGAGCAGCGTTGTACTGGTGCGGCCCGAACCAGAAGGCGACACGTCGATGAATTTTCGATTTCCGACTCGATTCGGGACCATTGCTTTATTTTTTGCGCTGACGGGCTGTGCGGTGCCACCCAGCCAGACCACCGGCAGCGACAACCAGAAGAACGCGGCCAACAAGACGGCCGCGGCCGCGAAAGCGGATGACGACAAGCAGCAACTGAATTTCGATTCCGCGCTGGCATCGATGCCGGCTGCCGACAGCAAGGACGCGAAGAAGTCGTCGCTGGCGGACGCCGAGCCGATCGACGGCAAGGATGTGTCCGACTTCCGCCAGACGGGCCGGGCATCGTGGTATGGCCGGGATTTCCACGGCCGCCGCACCGCGAACGGCGAGCGCTTCAACATGAACGCGCTGACCGCCGCGCACCGCACGCTGCCGCTGTCGTCGTACATCAGGGTGACGAACGCGTCGACCGGCAAGTGGGTCGTCGTGAAGGTCAACGATCGCGGGCCGTACAAGCGCGGCCGCGTGCTCGACCTGTCGTATGCCGCTGCCCGGATGATCGGCCTCGTGCACGCCGGCACGGGCCGCGTGAAGATCGAAGGGCTGTCGCCGCAGGAAGCGCGCGAGGCACGCGACGAAATGTTGGCGTCGGTCTCGGCGAGGTAACGCGGCGGTTCGTCCGCCTACGCAAAAGGGCTGCCTTCGGGCAGCCCTTTTGCATTTCCGCGTGCCGGGAGGCAGAGGCTGTCCGTGCTCGCGCGTCAGCCTTCCTTCAGCACCAGCGCGCGCGCATACAGCGCGTTGCGCGACGCGCCCGTCAGCGCGGCCGCGAGCTTCGCCGCGCTCTTCACCGGCACTTCTTCCAGCAGCAGCTTGAGCAGCGCGTCGTGCGCGGTGTCGTCGGCTTCGCCGCCGTCGGCCGGCGCGCCTTCCACGACCAGCACGAACTCGCCGCGCTGCCGGTTCGCATCGCCGTCGAGCCAGCTCTGTCCTTCGGCCAGGGTGCCCTGGAACAGCTGCTCGTGTAGCTTGGTGAGCTCGCGCGCAATCAGCAGCCGGCGCGCGGGGCCGAACACGTCGGCGAGGGCGGCGACGGTGTCCGCGATCCGGTGCGGCGCTTCGTAGAACACCAGCGCGTACGGGTGCTGCACGAGCGCCTGCAGCGCGCTCGCACGCTGCTTCGCCTTCGGCGGCAGGAAGCCCGCGAACGTGAACGTGCCGGCCCAGTCGCCCGCCACGCTGAGCGCGGTCACGGCCGCGCTCGCGCCCGGCAGCGGAATCACCGCGAAGCCGGCCGCGCGCACGGCGTCGACGAGCCGCGCGCCCGGGTCCGAAATGCCGGGCGTGCCGGCGTCCGACACGTACGCGACGCGTTCGCCGGCGCGCAGCAGCTCGATCACGCGCAGCGCGGCTTCGCGTTCGTTGTGCTCGTGCACGGCGACGAGCGGCTTCGAGATCCCGTAGCGGGCCAGCAGCTGGCCCGTGTTGCGCGTGTCTTCGGCCGCGATGCGGTCGGCGAGGCCGAGCACGTGCAGCGCGCGCAGCGTGATGTCGGCGGTGTTGCCGATCGGCGTCGCGACCACGTAGAGCGCGGCGTCCGGGTAGTGCTGTGTTTGCGCGAGTTCGAGGAGGGCAGTCATGGCAGGCAATGCGCGCAATCGCGGCGCAAGCGGAACAAGGACGGCATTGTGCCACGCGGCGCCGGCCGCGCCGGGCGGCGAGCGCGGTTTGCCGCCCGGCGGCGGCAACTTTTCCGGCGCGGCGCGATCCAGGTCGGTCGGCGCGACGTTCGAGCAGCGCGCGCGGCAGTTCCTGGAGCGCCGCGGTCTCGCGTTCGTCGCGGCGAACGTGACGATGCGCGGCGGCGAACTCGACCTCGTGATGCGCACGCCCGACGGCACGCTCGTGTTCGTCGAGGTGCGCGCGCGGCGCAGCACGCGGCACGGCGGCGCGGCCGCGAGCATCGGCTGGCGCAAGCGGCGGCGTCTGGTTGCGGCCGCGCTTCATTTCTGGGTACGGCATGGCGCGGGTGCCGCGTGCCGTTTCGACGTCGTCGCGTTCGAGGCCGGCCGGCTCGAGTGGCTGCGCGATGCATTTCGTGCCGACGATGCGTAGCCGCGAGCTGTGACGAGATGTAAAGAGTTCTCGTCATACCCCCGGAGAGGGTGCCGGAGTGCGGTAAACTCGCCGCACCCATGACGTTGCGCGCGGTGTGCCCACGCGCCCAGTTCACCAGGAATCGATGTCAGTCGAACGTATTCAGCAACATTTCCGTGACAGCGCCGCGCTACACGCCGAAGCGGCCGACGCGCTGTCGCTGCCGATCGCAGCCGCGGTCGATGCGATGTTCGCCGCGCTGGCGAACGGCAACAAGATCGTCGCGTGCGGCGACGGCCCGTCGGCCGCTGCCGCGCACTACCTCGCCGTGTCGCTCGTCGGCGGCTTCGAGCGCGAGCGTCCGGGCCTGCCCGCGATCGCGCTGGCCACCGATGCGTCGCAGGGCGGCCTCATGGGGGCATCCGCCGCCGACCAGCTGTTCGCGCAGCAGGTGCGCGTGCTCGGGCAGACCGGCGACATCCTGCTGGTGCTCGACGCGAGCGGTGCGTCGCCGCGCGTGCTGGCCGCGATCGACGAGGCGCACGAGCGCGAGATGACCGTCGTCGCGCTGACGGGTGGCGACGGCCAAGCCGTCGCGGCCGCGCTGTCCGATACCGATATTCCGATCAGCGTGCCCGCCTCGCGCGCGGCGCGCGTCCATGAAGTCCATCTGCTGACCATCCACTGCCTGTGCGACGGCATCGACGCGATGCTGCTGGGTGAGGATTGAACGAAGGAGAGCCGTCGATGAACCAAAGCCGCGTCAAACAGACGCTCGTCAGAACCACGTTGCTCGCCGCGCTGACGGCGGGCCTCGCGATGTCGCTGCAGGGTTGCGTGCTCGGCGTGCTGGGTGCGGCGGCCGGCGGCGGCGCGCTGATCGCGACCGATCGCCGCACGCTCGGCGCGCAGACCGAGGATCGCGAGATCCAGGTCAAGTCGCTCACGCAGATCAACAACGGGCTGCCGGACCAGTCGCACGTGAACGTGACGGTGTTCAACCGCCGCGTGCTGCTGACGGGCGAAGTGCCGAACGACGCATCGAAGCAGCGCGCCGAGGAAATCGTGCGCGGCATCAACAACGTGAACGGCATCGTCAACGAGCTGTCGGTCGAGCCGGCATCGTCGCTGTCGTCGCGCGCGAACGACTCGTATCTCGAAGGACGCGTGAAGTCCGAGTTCATCGCGACGAAGGGGCTGTCGGCGAACTACTACAAGGTCGTCAGCGAGCGCGGCAACATCTACCTGCTGGGTCTCGTGACGGTCGACGAAGGCAATCGCGGCGCGGATGCGGCGAGCCAGGTGCCGGGCGTCGAGAAGGTCGTGAAGGTGTTCCAGTACATCCAGCCGCAGGACGCGCAGGCACTGCAGGCCGCGTCGCCGAGCGGGGCATCCGGCGCGCAGCCCGCCGCCGCGCCCGCGGATGCCGCGACGGTCGGTGCCGTGCCCGATGCGTCGGTCCAGTCCACGCCGCTGCAACCGCCGGCGCCGATCTCGAATTCGTCGAGCGTGCATCCGGGTAACCCGAAGGCCACGCCGCAATGAAGTCGACGCAGATGAAGTTGAAGCAATGGATGGTGCAGGGCGCCGCGGCGGCCGCGCTCGCGGCCGGCGCGCTCGGCACGGCGCATGCGGACGTCGGCGACGGCCTGAAGGTCGCGCGCGGCAATGCCTGCATGGGCTGCCACGCAGTGGACCGCAAGCTCGTCGGTCCGTCGTTCAAGGACATCGCCGCGCGCTACAAGTCCGATCCGCAGGCCGTCGCGAAGCTGTCGAAGAAGGTGAAGGACGGCGGCTCCGGCGTGTGGGGCGCGATTCCGATGCCGGCACACCCGCGCATGAGCGACGCGGATCTGCGCGCCGTGGTCGAATGGGTGCTGGCCGGCGCGCCGTCGAAGTGACGCGCCGGGGTGACGGAACCCCTATTGCCAAGCGCGGAAATGCATGTGTATGATGGTTGTCTGTTGGGGCGGTAGCTCAGCTGGGAGAGCGTCGCGTTCGCAATGCGAAGGTCGGGAGTTCGATCCTCCTCCGCTCCACCAACGGATTCCGAAGGGCCCGGTCGCAAGACCGGGCCCTTTTGTTTTTCCGCGTGTCCCGCTCCGCCGCCGTCACCCCCGCCCGAAACTCGGCCGCTTCGGATCGTACGTCCAGCCCGGCACCAGATACCGCATCGCCATCGCATCGTCGCGCGCCGTGCCGCCGACCTCGCGATACAGCGCATGCGCGGCCTCGACCTGCGCCATGTCGAGCTCGATCCCGAGCCCCGGCCGCTCCGGCACGGCCACCTGGCCGCCGACGATCTCGAGCGGCTCGCGCGTGAGCCGCGCGTCGCCTTCCTGCCAGATCCAGTGCGTGTCGATCGCGGTGATCGTGCCGGGCGCCGCCGCGGCCGCATGCGTGAACATCGCCAGCGACACGTCGAAGTGGTTGTTCGAGTGCGAACCCCACGTGAGCCCCCAGTCGCGGCTCAGCTGCGCGAGCCGCACCGAGCCCTGCATCGTCCAGAAGTGCGGATCGGCGAGCGGGATGTCGACCGCCTGCAGCCGCACCGCATGATCCATCTGCCGCCAGTCGGTCGCGATCATGTTGGTCGCGGTCGGAATGCCGGTCGCGCGCCGGAACTCGGCCATCACCTCGCGGCCCGAATAACCGGCTTCCGGCCCGCACGGATCCTCCGCGTACGCGAGCAGATGACCTTGCCCGCGACACAGCGCGACCGCTTCGTCGAGCGACCACGCGCCGTTCGGGTCGAGCGTCGCGCGCGCGTCGGGAAAGCGCGCCTTGATCGCCGCGATCGCTTCCATCTCGTCCGCGCCGGCCATCACGCCGCCCTTCAGCTTGAAATCGGCGAAGCCGTAGCGCTCGACCGCGGCCTCGGCCTGCTGCGCGATCGCGGCCGGCGTGAGCGCGGCTTCGTTGCGCAGCCGGAACCACGGATCGGCGGCGTGCGTCTCGTCGCGATACGGCAGGTCGGTGCGGCGCCGCTCGCCGATGTAGAACAGGTACGCGAGCATCGGCACCGCGTCGCGCTGCTGGCCTTCGCCGAGCAGCGCCGCGACCGGCACGTCGAGATGCTGGCCGAGCAGGTCCAGCAGCGCGGCCTCGATCGCGGTGATCACGTTGTCGAGCCGCAGGTTGATCTCGTGCGGCTGGCGCAGCACGGCCGCCTCGCCGGCCGACGTCACCTCGTGCCGGATCGTCCGGCCGGCCGTCGCACCGGCGCCGGACAACGCCGCGCGCACCGCGTTGAGCGTCGCCTGGTAACGCCCGATCGACTGGCCGACCACGAGGCCGGTCATCCGCTCGAGCGCCTGGCGGATGCCTTCGCCGCCGGGCACTTCGCCGACGCCCGTGTGGCCGCTGCTGTCGTCGAGGATCACGAGGTTGCGCGTGAAATACGGCGCGTGCGCGCCGCACAGGTTCAGCAGCATGCTGTCGCGGCCGGCGACGGGGATCACCTGCATGCGCGTGACGCGCGGCGTGCCGGCACAGCGGGATTCGGACATCGGTTCGCTCCTGGTTCCGGTGATGCACGGGCCGCCGGATGCGCCGGCGCGGCCCGCGCCGTTCAGTTCAGCTCGACGCGGCGGATCTCGCCGACGACGAACAGGTAGCAGATCACGGCGACCAGCGCGTGCGCGACGACGTACACCAGCGCGCCGTTGAACGAGCCGCTGCGGTCGACGATATAGCCGATCGCGATCGGCGTGGTGATGCTGGAAAGATTGCCGCACGTGTTGAGCAGCGCGCCGCTCAGGCCGGCGATCTGGCGCGGCGCGGTGTCGGCGTTGACGGCCCAGCCGAGCGCGCCGAGCCCCTTGCCGAAGAACGACAGCGCCATGAACAGCACGACCACCACGTGCGAATCGGTGTAGTTGCAGACGATCATCGACATCGACAGCAGCATGCCGATCACGATCGGCACCTTGCGCGCGACCGACAGCGACTGGCCCTGCTTGAGCAGCGCGTCGGACACGATGCCGCCGAGAATCCCGCCGAGGAAGCCGCACACGGCGGGGATCGACGCGACGAGCCCCGCGTTGAGGATCGACATCCCGCGCGCCTGCACGAGATAGACGGGGAACCACGTGATGAAGAAGTAGGTGAGCGCGTTGATGCAGTACTGCGCGACGTACACGCCGACGAGCATCCGGTTCCCCAGCAGCGCCTTCACGTGACGCATCGACGGGCCGCCGTCGCGCGCGCCGGTCGCCTGGTCGATGTTGACGAGCGCGCCGCCTTCGGCGAGGTAGTCGAGCTCCGCATCGTTGATACGCGGGTGCGCCTTCGGGTCGTACATCGTGCGGTTCCACACCAGCACGAACGCGAAGCCGAGCACGCCCATCACCGCGAACACCGACTGCCAGCCGTACGCGTGCACGAGCCAGCCCATCAGCGGCGCGAACACGACGGTCGCCGCGTACTGCGCGGCATTGAAGATCGCCGACGCGGTGCCGCGCTCCGCGGCCGGGAACCAGGTGGACACGATCCGGCTGTTGGCCGGGAACGACGGCGCCTCGGCCGCGCCGACCAGGAAGCGCAATCCGAACAGCAGCGCGAACGCGGCCGCGCCGCCGAAGAAGCCGATGCCGCCCTGCAGCAGCGTGAACAGCGACCAGAAGAAGATGCTGAACGCATAGACGATGCGCGACCCGAAGCGGTCGAGCAGCCAGCCGCCCGGCAGTTGCGCGATCACGTACGACCAGCCGAACGCCGAGAAGATGAAGCCCATCTGCACGTGGCTCAGGTGCAGCGCGCGGGCCAGCGCCGGGCCCGCGATCGCGATCGCCGCGCGATCCGCGTAGTTGATCGTCGTGACCGCGAACAGCACGGTCAGCACGAGCCAGCGCACGCGGGTGCGCCGGGCCGTTGCCGACGCGGACGCCGGCAATGCGTGAAGCGGATTCATCAGTGTCTCCTCCGAAGGGCGGAAGGTGCCGTCGTGCGGCTGCGCGTCGGGTGCGCGCATTTTTTCGTGGCGGTGTTGCCGGCCGGTGGCCGGAAGTTGGACGCCGATGCCCGGGGGCGCGGCGTCCGGATCATTCTGTCACGGCGAAATATGCGCTTTCATGCCAATTACTGACTTGATCGATTCAGGAATTGAATCGATTGGAGGCGGGCGCGAATTGTGGGCGCGATTCGGCGGAAGGCCCGTTCACGCGTGCGCGTCGTCCGGGCCGGCGCCGTGGTGGGCCGCGACATGTTCCGCGAGAAACTCGACCGCGGCGCGCACGCCAGGCAACTGGCCGCGCCGGTGCGGCATCAGCAGTGTGGTCGTGACGGTGCCGGCCCGCCAGCCGGGCAGCACGCGCACGAGCGCGCCCGACGCGAGCGCGGCGCCGGCGATCCAGTCGGGCAGGCATGCGATCCCGAGGCCGGCCGTCGCGGCCTGCAGCAGCAGCGTCGACTCGTCCGCCTGCATCCGGATGCGCGGGGCGACGTCGACGGTGTCGCCGGCGCGCAGCAGCCGCCATGGCTGAGGACCTGGATGAAGCCCGTCGTGCCGCGCGAGGTCGGCCGGCGCGTCCGGTGTGCCGGCACGCGCGAGATACGCCGGCGACGCGACGGCGATGATCGACGACGTGGCCAGCGGCCGTTGCACGAGTGCGGAATCGGGGAGCGGCGCGAAATGACTGCGAACCGCGATGTCGAAGCCTTCCTGCGCGATGTCGACGAGCCGGTCGCTCGCGTGAATCTGCAGCAGCAGCTTCGGGTGCGCGATCGCCAGCGCCGGCAGGCATGGCGCGAGGATGTGCTGCGCCACCGGCACCGAACTCGTGATCCGCACGACGCCGGCCGGTTCGGCCGCCTGCCGCAGCACGGCGTCGCGCGCGCTTTCGGCCTCGATCACCGCCGCGCGCGCATGCTCGAAGAATTCGGCGCCGACCGGCGTCAGCCGGAAGCTGCGCGACGTGCGATGCACGAGCCGCGCGCCGAGCGTGCGCTCGAGCTCGGCCACGCGCTTGCTGACCGTCGATTTCGGCAGGTCGAGCCGACGTGCGGCCGCCGACATGCTGCCCGCGTCGACCGCCTGTACGAAGAGGTAGAGATCGTTCAGATTCACTGTCAGCGTCCACCAGGAGAAACGACGGGTTTCGATTCTAGCGGCTACTGCGCGATCGTTCGTCATGGGAGCATGATTGCTCGATCAACTTCTGCGAAATCCCCATGTCTCCGATCCTTCTCTACGGCATTCCCGCCGGCTGCTCGTTCGGCTCGATCGTCGCGCTCGAATGGGCCGGCCGGCCTTACCGGCTGTCGCGCATCACGATGCCGGGCCTCGTGACGAGCGACGCGTTCCTCGCGCTGAACCCCGCCGCCGAGACGCCGGCGTTCGTGACCGCGAACGGCGACGTGCTGACCGAAAGCGTCGCGATCCTCGGCCATGTCGGCGCACAGGCACTCGACAGCGGCCTCGCGTTCCGCCAGGGCAGCGCGGATTTCGACCGTCTGAACCGTATGCTCGCGTGGTTGAACACGACGTTCTTCAGCGCGTTCGGCGCGCTCTGGTACGTGTACGAACACGGCGCCGAAGGCGCCGAGAAAGCCGTGCTGCAGGCATACGGTCGCGGCAAGGTGCTGAAGGCGCACCGTCACCTCGAAGCGCTGCTCGAGCGCGGCGACGGTCCGTGGCTGCTCGGCGCGCAACGCACGCTGGCCGACGCGTATTTCGCGGGAATCGCCCGCTGGGCCGACTATCACGCGGTGTTCGAGCAGGATGCGTTTCCGCACGTCGCCGCGCTGCGCGCACGGCTCGCCGACGACGCCGGCGTGCAGTTCGCTCACGCGATCGAGGAAAACCGGCCGCTACCGGCGTCGTCGGCCTTCGAAGGGCATGTGTCGCTCGACGATGCGCTCGCCAGCGCGCGCGTGACCGCGATGCCGGCAGCGACGCCCTGAAGACCGGACAGCGCGCTCGCCCGACGCGCGCACGGCGTCGGCAAATTTTTACCCGGGTGATATTGACATTCAATTTATACCCGGATAAAAATAGCGTCATTCCGATTTCTGCCCACGGGCGACCACGATGACGCTCTCCACACTTCTCCCTTCCTACACGGCGTTCGACGGCCACCGGCGCGTCGCGTCGGGCCCGCTCGCCACGGTGGCGGTCGCGGTCCGGCAGGCGGCCGGCGACGCCATGTCCGGCACGATCGTGATCTTCGACGACGCGACCGGCCGCTCGATCGACCTCGACCTGCGCGGCACGGCGGACGATATCCGCGCGCGTTACGCGGCTGCGCCGGGCGATGCATCCGCGCCCGCCGCGCAGGGAGGCGGGGCGGGCGAACAACGCGGCCGCGGCCGTCCGAAGCTCGGCGTCGTCTCGCGCGAGGTCACGTTGCTGCCGCGTCACTGGGAGTGGCTCGCCGCGCAGCCGGGCGGCGCGTCCGTCGCGCTGCGCAAGCTCGTCGAGGACGCGCGGCGCACGCATGCGGCGGCCGACCGGCGCCGCGACGCGCAGGCGCGCGCCTATCACTTCATGTCCGCGATCGCGGGCGACCTGCCCGGTTTCGAGGAGGCCGCGCGCGCGCTGTATGCGAACGACCTCGCGCGGCTGGCCGAGTGGGTCGCCGGCTGGCCGGACGACGTGCGCGACCATGCGCTCGCGCTGGCGCGCGGCGATCTGCCGCCGTCGACCGAAGACTGCTGAAGGAGCACACGACGCGATGACGACGTTCGATCTGAACCACGGCGCGATCGCGCCGGTCGCCGACGAAGCCGACCTCGTCGACCTGCGCGTGACCGGCACGATCCCGCCCGAACTCGACGGCACGCTGCTGCGCAACGGCCCGAATCCGCCGGGCGGCCGTTTCGAAGGCAACGACGTGCTGTCGTGGTGGCCGGAAGCGGCGATGCTGCACGCGATCGCGTTCGAACGCGGCCGCGCCGCGGGTTACCGGAACCGCTGGGCCCGCACGCGCCGCTGGGCCGATGTTCACGCGCCGGAGCAGGCGCCGCATCTGCCCGACACGAATCCGAACGTGAACGTGCTGCAGCACGCGGGCGAATTGCTCGCGCTGGCCGAAGGCGGCGCGCCGCTCGCGATCACGGCCGCGCTCGACACGCTCGGTGCGCCCGCGCGGCACGCGGCGTTCGGCGGCGCGATGACCGCGCATCCGAAGGTCGATCCGGTGACCGGCGAACTGATCCTGTTTCGCGCGGACTGGCGCGCGCCGTGGCTGCGCTACGGTGTCGCGGACGCGCAGGGCGTGCAGCGCGTCGACCTCGCGGTCGACGTGCGCGCGCCGTCGATGATGCACGACCTCGCGATCACCGAGACCCGCAGCCTGCTGCTCGACCTGAACGTGGGTTACGACTTCGCGATGCTGAAGCACGGGCACCGGATGCCGCTGCGCTGGCACGACGACCGCGACGCGCGGATCGGCGTGATGCCGCGCCACGGCGGCGACGTGCGCTGGTTCGGGATCGAGCCGTGCTTCATCCAGCACGTGGTGAACGCGTACGACTGCGATGCGTCGTGCATCGTGCTCGATGCGGTGCGCTATCCGTGGTTCCTGCGGCTCGACGCGCGCACCGGCCGGTTCGCCGACAACCCGGTCGGCGAACTGTGGCGCTACGTGATCGATACCGCGAACGGGCTGGTCGACGAGGGGCCGCTCGCCGATGGGGGCATCGAGCTGCCGCGCATCAACGAAAGCCGGACCGGGCGCCGCTACCGTTACCTGTATGCGGCCGAGCAGCCGAACCACACCGAGATGCGCGGCGTGATGCGCTTCGATCACATGCGCGGCACGACGACGCGTTACGCGGTGCCGGCCGGCGACCAGAATGGCGAGCCGGTGTTCGTGCCGCGCCCGGGCGGCACCGACGAGGACGACGGCTGGCTGCTGGTGGTGGTCTACCGCGCGGCGACGGATACGAGCGACGTCGTGATCCTCGATGCGCGCGCGATCGACGCGGCGCCGGTCGCGACCGTGCACCTGCCGCGCCGCGTGCCGGCCGGGTTCCACGGCGCGTGGGTGCCGAGCGAGCGCCCAGCGTGAGCGGCCGCGCGCGTCACTGCGCGCGCAGCGCGTCGACGATGCTCAGCCGCGCGGCGCGCATCGCCGGCAGGAACCCGCCGACGAGCCCCATCACGAGCGAGAACAGCAGCGTCTTCACGACGATCGCGGGCGTCAGCACGAAACGGAACGACAGGTCGGAGAAAGTCTGGAAGTTGGTCGTCGAGAACGACGCGAACTCCATCAGCGACGCGCACGCGAGCCCCGCGACGCCGCCGACGAAGCCGAGCAGCAGCGCCTCCAGCATGAACGCGGCAAGCACGTTCATGCGCTTGAAGCCGAGCGCGCGCAGCGTACCGATCTCGGCGGTGCGGTTCGCGACCGATGCATACATCGTGATCATCGCGCCGATCATCGCGGCGATCGAGAAGATCGTCGACAGCGTGATGCCGAGGATGTTGATGAAGGTCGACAGCGCCTTCGACTGGTCGCCGTAAAACGTCTGCTCGCGCTTCGCTTCGTCGGTGAGGCGCGGGTCGACGTCGATGTCGGCCTTGAAGCGCGCGAAACCGTCGGCGCTCGGGATGCGCAGCACCATCGACGAATAGCTGGTGCGCCGGAACGACTGCATCAGCTGGTCGACGTCGCCCCAGATCTCCGAATCGAAGCCGCTGCCGCCCGCGTCGAAGATGCCGACGACGGTCCAGTCGCGCTGCGCGAAATGCAGGCGGTCGCCGAGCTGCGTGCCGCTGAAGCCTTTCGCGATCGCGCTGCCGACGACGATCTCCGACGAGCCCGGCGTGAACGTGCGGCCGGCGACCAGCTTCACGCGCGGCCGCAGCGCGAGGCCGGCCGGCGACACGCCGCGGATCACGACGTTGGACGGCTTGCCGGTCGACGTCTTCACGAGCGAGATCAGCACGACGGCTTCCTTCGACACCTGCGGCCGGCCGTCGGGGCCGAGCGCGACGGCCGGATGCATCTCGAGCGCGTTGGCCTGCTGGTGGTCGATCGCGCTCTGGATCTCGGTTTCCGCGCCCTTGCGGATCACCACGACGTTGTCGGGTTCGCCGGTCGACACGAGCGTCTGCGTGAGCCCCGCGTCGAGCATCTGCACGGTCGCGAACACGAAGATCACCAGCGCCATCCCGCCCGCGGTGAGCGCGGTGGTGAGCCGCCGGGTCCACAGGTTGCGCGCGATGTAGGTGAGCGGAATGGCCATCGATGCGCGCCTCTAGCCGATCGCCCGCAGGCCTTCGACCACGCGCACGCGTGCCGCCTGCCACGCCGGCACCAGCGCGGCCGCGAAGCCGACCGCGATCGAGCACGCGGCCTGCAGCGCCATCGTCCCGTCCGACACCCTGAACACCGGAAAGATGCCGCCCGCGGCCTGCTTGAAGAGGCTCGCGGCCGGCGGCGTCGCGAGCATCCCGAGCCCGCCGCCCGCCACCGCGATCACGACCGATTCGCCGAACACGAGCAGCGCGAGAAAACCGGGGCCGAAGCCGAGCGCCTTCAGCGTCGCATATTCGGCGGTGCGTTCGCGCGCGCTCATCGCCATCGCGTTCGCCATCACGGCCATGATGATCAGGATCACCACGTACGACACGACGCGGATCGCCGCGATGATCTGGTTCGACATCGCGACGAAGCCGAGCTGGAACGCCTGTTCGGTCTCGGTCAGCGTTTCGGCGAGCGAGTTCCTGAACACCGCGTCGACGTTGCGCGCGATCGCGGCGCCGTCGTCCGCGTGCGCGACGCCGAGCACGAACACGCCGACCTGGTCGGCCTGCTTCGGCGTGCGCTTGCGCACCGTCTCGTTCAGGTAGTCCCAGTGGAACACCAGCTGGCGCGTGATCGTCGAGTCGTCGCGGCCGTCGAGAATGCCGCGCACGACGAAATCCCACGTGCCCGGATAGATCGTGCCCTTCAGCGGAATCACGTCGCCGACCTTGAAGCCGAACTGCGTCGCGAGCTGGCGCCCGACCAGGCAGCCGCGGCGGTCGCGGACGTAGTCGGCGCGCTGCTGCGCCGGGAGGATGAATTCCGGATACAGGTCGAGGTAGTTTTCCGACACCGCGAAGCTCGCGAAGAAGTTCTTCGGGTCGCGGTAGATGCCGCCGAACCAGTTCGAGCGGACCACGGCCGTCACGCCGTCGACGCCGCGGATCCGGTTCTCGTAGCTGACCGGCAGCGGGAACACGAGCGAGATCGCGTTGCGCGTGACGAGCCGGCCGCTCGACGCGGCGGCCGCGCCCGCGTACCACGCGTCGACGACGGTGTGCAGCAGCCCGAACGCCAGCACCGCGATGGTCAGCCCGAGCACGGTCAGCAGCGTGCGCAGCCGGTGCCGCAGCGCGTTGCGCGCGATCAGCTTGAACACCATCATCGCGCGCGCTCCCGTCCGTCAGACGGCGTGCCCATCGATCAACTCTCCTTTCTCCAGATGCACGAGCGACTGCGCGGCGGCAGCCGCGTGCGCATCGTGGGTCACCATGATGATCGTCTTGCCGAGCTCCGCGTTCATCCGCTGCAGCATCGCGAGCACGTCGGTGGCCGACGCGCGGTCGAGGTCGCCGGTCGGCTCGTCGGCGACGATCAGCAGCGGGTCGGTGATCAGCGCGCGCGCGATCGCGACGCGCTGCTGCTGGCCGCCCGACAGCTCGGACGGGTAATGGCTGGTCCGGTCGCCGAGATTCACCATGTCGAGCACCAGCTCGACGCGCTCGCGCCGTTCGCGGCGCGACAGGTGCGTGAGCATCAGCGGCAGCTCGACGTTCTCGAATGCGGTGAGCACCGGCATCAAGTTGTAGAACTGGAAGATGAAGCCGACGTTCGCCGCGCGCCATTCGGCCAGTTGCGCTTCCTCGAGCCGCGAGATGTCGAGGCCGCCCACGCGCAGCTCGCCGCTGTCGGGCCGGTCGATGCCGGCGACGAGATTGAGCAGCGTGCTCTTGCCGGAACCCGACGGCCCCATCAGCGCGACGAAGTCGCCTGCGCCGATGTCGAGCGTGATGTCGGTCAGTACCGGCACGACCTGGTTGCCGCGCCGGTACGACTTCGCGACGTGGCTGATCTCGACGAGGGGCGGCGAGGCGTCGTTCACGCGCGCCACGCTACTTCTTCGCGACGGCGACTTTAGCGCCGTCCTTCAGCTTCGCGCCTGGCGCGAGCACGACCGTGTCGCCGGGCTTCACGCCGCGGATCGCGACGAGTTCGCCGATCCGCGCGCCTCGGGTCACCGCCGTCGCACGCACCGTGTCGTCCTTCACGACGAACACGACCGGGCGGCCGTCGCGCTCGACCACCGCGCTCGCCTGCACGGCCGTCACCGGCTGCCGGTCCTGCGGCGACGCCGGCTTCGACAGGAACGCGATCTTCGCGCTCATGTCGGGCAGCACGCGCTCGTCGCGGTCGACGAAACGCACCTTCACCAGCACGGTCGCCTTCGAGCGGTCGACGGTCGGCACGATGCGCGACACGCGGCCCGCGAAGCGCATGTCGGGCAGCGCGTCGAGCTGGATCTCGCACGGCTGCTCCGCGCGGATCTTCGCGATGTTCGATTCGGCGACGTCGGCCTCGACCTCGAGCGTGTCCATGTCGGCGATCGTCACGACCGCGCCCTTGCTGTCCGACGCGGACGAGAACGGCGTGATGTTGTCGCCGACGTTCGCGTGCTTCGCGAGCACGATCCCGTCGAACGGCGCACGGATCACCGTCTGGTCGACCGCGACCTGCGCGGCCTGCGCATTGGCTTCGGCGGACGCGATCGCGGCTTCGTCGCTGTTGACCGACGCGCGTGCCTTGTTCACGCGGGCCGTGTCGATGTCGAGCTGCGCGGCCGGCACCGCGCCCTTCGGCGCGAGCGCGGCGGTGCGGCGCAGCGCGATCTCCGCATCCTTCAGTTCTGCCTGCGCGACGCCGAGGTTCGCACGGGAGACCTGCGCCTGCGCGCGTGCCTGTGCCAGCGACGCCTGCACGTCGCGGCTTTCGAGCCGCGCGATGATCTCGTCCTTCTTCACGCGCGTGCCCTCGAGCACGCCGAGCCACTCGACGCGACCCTGGCCCTTCGACGCGACCGCCGCCTTGCGCTGCGGCACGACGTAGCCGGTCGCGTTGAGCTGGGTGTCGTTCTGGTACGGGTAGGCGGACGTGACGGAGGTCGTGTCGACCGTCGGCCGGCCGGTGAGCGCCAGCGCGGCGACGATCGCGACGATGACGAGCGCGGCGGCGACCGCGTAGCGGACCCACCGGCGCCGGCGTGGCGCGGGTGCGATCGGACGCCGGTCGATTTTCAGTTTGTCCAGATTGTGATCGGGCAATTTGGGCGCCTTGCGACGGCGGCGGTCTCGTGACCGGCCGCGTCCGGTTGGGACGGAAGGTGGCCAGTATAGCGTCGGGGCGACGGGCGCGAGAGCCGGTTTGTCGGACGATTGACGCAGGTCCCGGCGGCGCGTCGCGCGGGCGCGGAACCCGTGCCCCCGGGGAAACCCGAACGATGCAAGCTGCATGTCAACTCGCCGCGCGGGCGATGCGTTATGGAGCCTGTGCGTCAGTATTTGCCGAGGCGGAAAGGCGAGAGCCGACCCGTCCGGCGGCGACCGGCAACCCGGCGCGACTGATGTTCCGATGCGGATGCCTCGCATCTCTTACCGGTACGTTTGACTTTTTCTCCGCTAAAGGAAGAACAATGAAGAAGACGCTCGCTTCGATCATGACCGCAGCATTCGCTCTCGCATCGGTTTCGGCATTCGCACAGGCGTCGGCGCCGGCAGCCGACACGTCGGCCGCTGCACCGGCACCGGCCAAGAAGGATCACAGCAAGCCGAAGCACCAGCTGAAGCAACACGGTTCGGCCAAGGGCAAGGCGAAGGCTGCAGCCGCTTCGGCCGCCGGCACGAACGACGCAGGCACGCAGAACTAAGCACGCTCCGCCGGGGGCGCCGCTGCCGGCCGGCCGTCGCGAAACCCCGCATGCTCCGGCCTGCGGGGTTTTGTTTTTTCAGGCGTCCGCCACGTCCGGAAACTCGAGGGCATCGGGCGGCGGCGCGCGCATCGCATCGACCACCGCGCGCATGCGCCGCCAGTGCGACCCTTCCCAGAACACGCGCCGGCACACGTCGCACGCGGCAAAGCGCCGGTGCCGCTGGCGCACGCCCGGCGGCACGCGCGGCGCGGCGTCCGCCGCATCGAGCGCGTGCAGCGGCGCGTTGCAGCGCAGGCACAGCCGGAACGGCCGCATGTGCGGCGCGAGATCGAGCCGCGCGAACAGCTCGCGCAGCTGCGCGTCCGGCTGCTGCGCATGCAGGTAGCAGCCGCGCACGACCGCGCGGCGCTTCAGCAGCTCGCGGTCGCGGGTCAGCACGATCCGGCCTTCGCGCGCGGCGAGCGCCGCGAGTTCGTCGTCGCGGTAGTGGTTGTCGTAGCAGGTGTCGAAGCCGGCGAGGCGCAGCAGCTGCGCGAGGCCGCCGAGATGCGCGTCGGCGACGAAGCGCCAGCGGTCCGGTTGCGGCAGCGGCGAGGCGGCCGCCGGCTGCGCGCGTTCCGGATGGATGTCGACGCGGTCGCCGTCGCCGAGCGGCCGGTCGAGGGCGGCCGGTGTGCCGTTCACGCAGAGCAGGCCGATTTCCGTATGCGGGACGCCGAGTGCCTCGATCGCGTGCTTGACCGTCGCGTCGCGCGCAAACGCGTGCGCGAACGCGCACTCGCGCTGCTCGCGCGCGAGAAACGCGTTCAGTTCGCCGTGGAAGCGGAAGGTCGCGGTCGCCATTGGCGCAGTATCGCACCGCGCCCGGCCGGTCGCCGGGGGCTGCAGGCCGCCGCCATCTGTGTTTAACTCCCCGCTTCACGGGTCGAAGGAGCGGGGAAATGGATCTCGGATTTATCGGGCTGGGCGAAATGGGGCAGGCGATTGCGACGAACCTGCTGAAGGCGGGGCACGCCGTGCGGGTCTGGAACCGGTCGCGCGAGCGCGCCGAGCCGCTCGCCGCGCTGGGCGCGCAGATCGTCGCGACGCCGGCCGACGCGTTTCGCGGCGACGCCGTGTTCTCGATGCTCGCCGACGACGCGGCCGCGCGCGAAGTATTCGACGACGCGCTGCTCGCGCAGGCGCCGCGCGGCCTGATCCACGTGAACATGGCGACGGTGTCGGTCGCGCTGGCCGAGTCGCTCGCGCACGCGCATGCGTCGCGCGGCCTCGAGTACGTCGCCGCGCCCGTGATGGGGCGCCCGGACGTCGCAGCGGCCGCGCGCCTGACGATCATGGCCGGCGGGCCGGCCGAGGCGATCGACCGCGTGCAGCCGCTGTTCGACGCGATCGGCCAGAAGACCTGGCGGTTCGGCTCGCTGCCGCAGCATGCGAACGTCGCGAAGATCGCGGCGAATTTCACGCTCGCGTCGGCGATCGAGACGCTCGGCGAGGCGTCCGCGCTGCTCGGCGCGCACGGCGTCGCGATGCGCGATTTCCTCGACGTGATCACGAACAGCGTGTTCCCGGGGCCGGTCTACGCAGGCTACGGCGGGATGATCGCCGAGCGCAGCTACGAACCCGCGCGCTTCAAGGCGCGCCTCGGGCTGAAGGACGTGCGGCTCGCGCTGGAGGCCGGCGACGCGGCGTCGGTGCCGCTGCCGGTGGCGAGCGTCGTGCGCGACAGCCTGCTCGATGCGCTCGCGCACGGCGGCGGCGAACAGGACTTCGCGGTGCTCGGCGAAGTCGCGCTGCGCCGCGCGGGCCGCTGAGCCGACGCGGGACAAAAACGCCGCGCGCACGGCATAATCGACATTTCAATTCTCTTTCGGTCGGGGCGGTCATGAACCTGCATACGTGGTGGCTTTTCGTGGCGACGGTGTTCGTCGTGTCGGCGATTCCGGGTCCGAACATGCTGCTCGTGATGACGCACGGCGCGCAGCATGGGCTGCGCCGCTCGGCGTCGACGATGGCCGGCTGCCTGAGCGCGCTGGTGCTGATGCTCGCGGTGTCCGCGGCGGGGCTCGGGGCGGTGCTCGAGGCGTGGCCGGCGACGTTCGATGCGTTGCGCTTCGCGGGCGCCGCCTACCTGATCTACCTCGGCGTGAAGGCGTGGCGCGCACGCGTCGACGACGCGCCGGCCGCGGACGTCGATGCGGTTTCGCAAGGCGCGTCGGCATCACGCTGGGCGCTGTTCCGCAACGGTTTCCTGGTCGCGGGCAGCAACCCGAAGGCGATCCTGTTCGCGGCCGCGCTGCTGCCGCAGTTCATCAATGCAGCCGAGCCGACGCTGCCGCAGTTCTGCATCCTCGTCGTCACGTTCGCCGTGATCGAGGTCAGCTGGTATCTCGTCTACGCGTCGTTCGGCACGCGCATCGGCGCGACGCTGAAGAGCCAGAGCGTCGCGAAGGTGTTCAACCGGCTGACGGGCGGGATCTTCGTCGGCTTCGGCGCGATGATGGCGCTGGTCCGTCACTGATTTTGGCCAGCGCGGCCACGCGGCCGCCGGACGCCCGCGCCTCGTCAGAGGGCGGGGCGTTTTCATGTCCGGGCCCGCGTTACGCGCGCGGCACACGCCGCGGTGCCGCTCCGGCGCCCCCCCGACAAGCGAACGCCCCGCGGCCGCGCCCGCGAAACGCGAAGCCGACGCCGCACACGGCGCTCCACCGCCCCACCCCCCCCACGCCCATGCGTTGCCCGCCAGCGCCGCGCCGAGCGCGCCGCCGACGAAGAACAACCCGACGAACAGCCCGTTCAGCCGCCCGCGTGCGGCCGGGTTCAACAGGTTGATTTCCCGGCGGCCGATCGTCTGGTCGACGATCACGCCCGCGTCGAGCAGCGCCGCGCCGCCGGCGAGCAGCGCCAGCGCGACACCGCGATGCGCGTGCGCATCGAAGCCGAACCAGCCGGCGCCGGCGATGCCGAGCACGGTGAGCGCCGCGAGCATCGTCACGTGCGCGATGCGCTGCGCGGCCGGGCCGTGGCCACGATCGCCGGCGCGGCCGGCCAGCGGCGTGACGATCGCGCCGCTCGCGCCGGCGAACGCGAACAGCGCGATGCCGTGCAGGTCGAGGCCGAACGGCGGCTGCGCGAGCCGCAACCCGACGGCGGTCCAGAACGCGCTGAACGCGGCCATCGCGAGCGCGGCCGACAGCGCATGCCGGCGCAGCACCGCTTCGTCGGCCAGCAGCCGGCCCATCGACGCGAGCAGCGCGCGATAGCCGGCCGAAGCCGGCGGCACGCGCGGCGGCAAGCGCAGCGCGAGCACTACCGCGATCGCCGCGTTCGCGAGCGCGGCCAGCGCGTAGAACGCGCGCCAGCCGGCCGTGCCCGCGATCAGGCTGGCGAGTGGCCGTGACAGCAGGATGCCGAGCATCAGCCCGCTCATCACGTTGCCGACCGCGCGGCCGCGCTGCGCTTCGGGCGCCATCGACGCGGCCATCGGCACCAGCATCTGGATCACGCTCGACGCGGCGCCGGCGGCCAGCGTCGCGAGCAGGAAGACGGTGCCGGACCGCGTGAACGCCGGCAACGCGAGCGCGGCCGCACATGTGACGAGCGTCGCGACGATCAGCCGGCGGTTCTCGAACAGGTCGACGAGCGGCACGAGCAGCACGAGGCCGGCTGCGTAGCCGAGTTGCGGCAGCATCGCGACGAGGCCCGCGAGACCGGGCGGCAGGTGCAGGTCGGCGCTGATCGGGCCCGTCAACGGCTGCGCGGCGAACAGGTCCATCACGATCACGCCGACCGTCGCGGCGAAGAAGAGCGTCATGCCCGTGCTCAGCACGGGCGGTGCACCGCGCGCGGCGCGGCCGGGGGCGGGGCAGGAGTCGGCAGGGCAGTTCATCGGAAGCCTGGAGCGTCGAGCGAAGGAATCCCCATCGTAGGTGCCGGATGTTTATGCGACAATTGAAATATGTCTAACATGATTATGCGAGTTTGCTTTGAATACGCGTGATCTCCAGGCGTTCGTCGCGGTGGTCGACAGCGGGTCGATGGTCGCGGCCGCGGCGAAGCTCCATCTGACGCAGCCGGGCCTCACGCGACGCGTGCAGAACCTCGAGACGCTCCTGGGCATGCCGCTGCTCGAGCGGCAGAGCAAGCCGCTGAAGCCGACCGCCGCCGGGCGCGACGTCTATGCGCTCGCGCGCAACGTGCTGGGTGCGGTCGACGCGTTGATGGCGGCCGGCGCGCCCGACAGCGAGCCGTCGGGCGAACTGCGCATCGGCGTGCCGCCGTTCCTGTCCGAGCTGGCGCTCGAGCGGCCGATCGACCGGCTGCGCGACGCGTTTCCGCGGCTGACGCTGCGCGTGACGGCCGGCTGGTCGCCGGCGCTCGTGCAGGGCATCGAGCGCGGCACGCTCGATGTCGCGGCGGTCATGGTGCCGGCCAGCGCGGCGCTGCCCGACACGCTGACGGCCACGCCGCTCGGCACGCAGCCGACGGTGCTGGTCGCCGCGCGCGATTTCCCGCTGCCGGCCGGCCCGCTGTCGCTCGACGTGCTGTCGGGTTTTCCGTGGGTGCTGAGCCAGGACGGCTGCGGGATGCGTTCGGCACTGAGCCGTGCGCTCGGCGCCGCGGGGCTGCCGTTCGACGTCGCGGTCGAGGCGTTCGGCTCGGAGTTGCAGCTGTCGCTCGTCGCGCGCGGTGCCGGCATCGGGATCGCGTCGCCGAACGCACTGGCGCGCAGCAAGCATCGCGATGCGCTGAGGGTGGTGGAAACGGCGGGGCTGGAAACGCGGATCAACGTATGGATCGTGCACGGCGCGCTGCCGGGCCGCCTGACGCGGCCGGTCGCGCTGCTGCGCGACACGCTGGGCGAGGTGCTCGACCGGGAGAACGGGAAGGGGTCGGATTCGAACTAGCGATCTAGAGTGCGCATTCGAGGGAAAATCCTTATTTTCTCTACGGAAATGTTGCAATGCGGAAACTGATTCGCTATAGTTACACCTGTCTCCTCCATGTCTCCTCTGATATGGATTCAGCCCGCCTCTTAGGCGGGCTTTTTTTTGCCCGCGTTTTTTGCGCGGGCCGTCCATTCATCCACCGTCCTCCGTCGCCGCCGTCAGAACTTGTAGGTCATCCCGACGTAGCTGATGATCGGGTCGGCCTTCAGGTCCGATTTCGACTCGGAGAGCACCGTGCCGTCGGCCGCCTTGATCGTCACCGTCGACGTCGTCTTCAGCGGGATGTAGGTCACCGACGCGACCAGCCCGAAATGCTCGGTCATGTTGTACTGCAGGCCCGCGTTGAACACCGGCTGCCATGACGACGACGCCTTCGCTTCCACCGATGTCGTACCCGGCTTGCCCGCGCCCGCGGCGAGAATCGCGCCGAGGTTGTCCTGCGTCTGCTTGATGAAGTTCGTGTTGAGTTGCAGGTCGCTGAACCAGTTGTACGACACGCCGAGGCCGAGGAACGGCCGGAACTTCGCGGTCGCCGCCCCGAAGTAGTACTGCAGGATCGCCGCCGGGCTCCACTGCCGCACGCTCTTCACGATCGGGTTCACCGAGGCGAGGCCGATGTTCTGCGTGCCGAGCGCGCCGGCCGGGCCGGGCGGCTTGATCGTGCCTTGACCCGACACCTTGAACACCGGCGGCACGCCCGCCACCGACGTGACCGCGATGTGGTCGGTCAGGAAGTGGCTGACCGTCAGGCCGACCGTGTCGGCGCCGCTCGTACGCAGCCCGGTGCCCGGCGACGTGAACGACGGCGGCAGCCGCAGCGGCGTGTTGATCGGCGTCGGCGCGACGTTGGTCGTCATCGGCGTGCTGCTCTGCTGAGGCATCACGTGGAACCAGCCCAGCGTGACGACGTTGCTGCCGGCGCTCTGCGCGTGCGCCGCGAGCGGCGCCAGGGCGGCGGCGCCGGCCGCCGCGCAGAGAAGGGTCTTCTTCATCACGGCTTCCTCCGCTTACTGGACGAACGCGCCGATCGTGAAATACGGCGTCGAACCCGCGTTGTCGAGGAAACCGAACACGCCACCCGTGAAGATGAACTTCCCGGTCGGCGACGTGCTGCCCGAACCCGTGTGGATCGTCGTGACCGTGCCCGGCACCTTCTGCGTGTAGTCCAGGTCGAGCGGGGTCGCGAGCGAGGCCTGCGACGGCTGGAACGGATCGAGCAGCGTGGCCTGGTTGTTGATCAGCGCGGTGGTCCGGTAGTCGAACTGGCTGTCGACGCCGATGTATTCGCCGTTTTGCGACCCGGCCGCGATCGCGGTCTGCGGCGCGAGGATCGAGATGCTCGATTCGTCGTCGGCGGTCAGGCCCGGCACGCCGTTGCTGTCGGGCGTCGGGTTCGGGTTCGCGACACCCGTGCGCACGAGGATCGGCACCAGCTGGTTGCGCAGTTTGCCGACGATCATGAAGCCCTTGCCTTGCGGCGTCGCCGACAGCGTCGGGCTCAGCTGGCTCCGGTAGTTGTTGCTCTGGAACGCGCCGCTGCCGTCGGCCGACTGCACGAAGTTCGTGCCCTGCTGCATGCACGCGCCGCCGGCGAACTGGCCGGTCGTGTCGCACTTGGTCCACGTGCCGTCCGCGTTGATCGTCACCTTCGCATCGATCGACGCCGGCGCGAATTTCTGCGACGGCACTTCGCCGAAGCCGATGTGGCTGTACGTGCCCGCGACCTTCGTGATGTCGGTTTCGATCGACGAGAAGCCGATGAACGGGTAGTACGGGAATTTCGTGTCGGGCACCGCGGCCTGGCCGAGCACGCCGTCGAACTGGATCTCCTTGCCGGGAATCGTGCCGCCCGCGACACCGAAGCCGACGAAGATGCGCGCCGGACGCGACGCATCGAGGCTCGCGCCGTTCAGCCGGAATGCGCACTGGTTCAGCTTGTTGGTCGGCAGCATCGTTTCCTGCGTGAGCGTGCCGCTGTCGACGGTGCCCGCGCGGGTCGGCGTGACGGTGCCGGTCTTTTGCGGCACCGGCGATTCGACATAGGTGACCTGCCAGGTCATCTTGGTCGTGTCGAGCTGGACCTTGGCCAGTTCGCCGCTGCCCGCGCCGCCGGTGTACACGGTGTTGTAGTCGAGCGTGGCGGGGCAGAGCCGGTCTTCGACGAGCGGGGGCGGGTTGTCGCCGCCGCCGCCGCCGCATGCGGAAAGAAGGGGGGCGGCAAGGGCCGCCGCGAGAACGAGGTTGCGCTTCATGTTGCTCCTCCAGATTTGTCTTGTCGGGCGGCCGGCTCCCTGTCGGCCGCTTCTGTTGCTTGTGCTCGTGCTGCTGCGCCGTGCCGGGCGCCGTCGTTGCGTGCCTTCCCTGCATCCCGCGGCGGCGCACCGGCCGCCGCGTCCTCGATCGCTACTTGCTGATCTGTGCGCCCACGCCGAAGTACGGTGTCGACGACGTGCTCGAGTTCGCCGACGTCGACGTGACGCCGCCGTTCACCGTGCCCTGGATCAGCGCCGCGTACAGGCCGCCCGTCGCGATCACCACGCCCGATGCGGACGGATAGGTCGCACCGTTCGTCGGCGTCGTCGTCGTGTTCAGCAGGCCCGGCGTTCCCTGACCGTAGTCGAGCGTGAAGGCGTCTTCCTCGGCCTGCGTGGTCGGGTTGATGAACGACGCGTTGCTGCCGCGGATCAGTGCCGCCGTGTACTTGAAGTTCGAATCCGCGCCCGCGTAGCCGCCGTCGATCGCGCCCGACTGGATCGCCGTTGCCTTGCCGAGCACCGCGATGCCCGATTCGTCGTCGACCTTGGCGTCGGTGTGCAGCGCGAGGTCGGTGCCCAGATACACGTAGCCCGTGCGGACCACCACCGGCACGGTCGCGCCGTTGAGCTGGCCGATCACCATGTGCGCGGTCGCCGACTTGCCGGTCGTGCCGACGATCGGCAGCGCCGTCTGCGGCAGGATCTGCGGTGCCTTCGTGCTGTCGAGGTAGCCGCCGTTCGCGGTGTTGACGGTCCACGGATCGCCGGTCGTCTGGCAGCCCCCCGCACTCGTCGACGTGCACGCGCCGTTCGCATCGAACGTCTCGCTCGAATTCGTGCCCTTCGTCGCGTAGTTGCCCGACGGCACGAGGTGGTAGAGCAGCGCGTTGTAGGTGCCCGGCAGCTTCGTGAGGTCGGTCGTCGTGTTCGCGAAGCCGAGGAACGGGTAGAAGTCGAAGTGGCGGTTCGGCACCTGGCCGACGTTCTTGTAGATCGGGACGCCGGCGACGGTGATCGTCAGCCCGTCGTACTGCACCGTCGCGCCGGGGATGCCGCCGCCCGCGACGCCCATGCCGACCAGCAGCATCGGCGGGTTCGCCTGGTTGAAGTCGGCGGCCGTCGAATAGGTCGAGCCGTTCGGTGCCTTGCCCGAACCCGGCGTGAAGACGAACGCGCAGCGCGTCTGCTCCGCGGTCGGCAGCGCGCCGGTCGGCGGGTGGATGACCTTGCCGGTGATCGTGGTGCCGGCGCGGCTCGGCGTGACCGTGCCGGTCGCGAGCGGAATCGGCGATTCGAGCCACTTGAGCGTGTACGTCATCGCGACCGCGTCGATGTTGACGCTGACGATCTCGCCGCTGCCGGCGCCGCCGAGGTAGGTGCTCTTCACGATGTCGGCATCGGCCGGGCACAGCGCGCCGTTGACGGGCTGCGACGGCGGCGGCCCTTGCGTGCCGCAGCTCGATCCGGAACATTGAGGGGCCTCGATCGGCGCGGGCGAGCCGCCGTCTCCTCCCCCACAGGCAATCAGGAAAGGGGCGATGGCAAAGGCCGTTGCCACCCCCTTTGATAAGGCGTGCGACATGCCGCTGTCTCCAATCGTTTAATTGTGCGAGCTAATGTCGCTGCCAGGATTTTTGCTGTCAATTGATGAACTCGTCTAAAAAAGACGATTGAAACAACGTGCGCGCGATGAATCCTTGCGGGATAGCGCTTTCAGTAAGAATTAAAACGCGCGGAGGGCGCTAGAGTGCTGCTGGAGTGGGGCGGCTGCCACGCATGGACGGCGCTCGAGGCCTTCACGCGTATAACGGCAGCGTTTAAAGCGGCGATATCCGGTTTATCCCTATTCGGGATTGACTGGAGAAATGGGTAAATTAATTTGCCGGCAATTACGCAACGGAAAGCTTGTAAATATTTGTAAATGCGTGATCCGGATTTTTGATTTATTGCTTGATGCGGGCAAATAAAAAGCCGGCCAGCGGCCGGCTTTGCATCGCATGCAAGTTGAATCAGCGCTTGAGGCCTGCATCCTCGGCGGCGCCGATGTTGAGGTTCATGCACTGGATCGCGGCGCCCGATGCGCCCTTGCCCAGGTTGTCGAGGCGCGCGACCGTGACGAAGCGCTCCTCGTTGCCGAACACGAACAGGTCGACGCGGTTCGTGTCGTTGTTCGCCTGCACGTCGAAGAAGCCGCTGTCGAGATTCGCCTCCGCGTTGAACGGCGCGACGCGCACGAACGGCTCGTCCGCGTAGTACTCGGCGAACACGCGCTGCACGTCTTGCGGCGTCGCGCGCTTCGCGAGCTGTTCGGGCGAGAAGTAGGTCGTCACGGCCAGGCCCTTCAGGAACGGCCCGACGATCGGCGTGAAGATCGGCGCGTGCGCGAGGCCCGTGTGCGCGGCCATTTCCGGCAGGTGCTTGTGCGCCAGCGCGAGCGCGTACGGACGCGGGCTCGCGAGCTTGCCGCCCGGCGCTGCGTTTTCGTATTCGGCGATCATCGACTTGCCGCCGCCGCTGTAGCCGGTGATCGAGTAGCTGTGCGCGGAGAAGGTCGGCGCGACGATGCCGGCATCCACGAGCGGACGCATCGCGAGCACGAAGGCCGACGCGTGGCAGCCCGGCACGGCGATGCGTTTCGACGTGCGAATCTTCTCGCGCTGCGCGCGGGTCAGCTCCGGCAGGCCGTATGCCCAGTCGGCGCTCGTGCGGAACGCGGTGCTCGCGTCGATCAGCGTCGTGTTCGGGTTCTCGACCAGCGATGCCGATTCGCGCGATGCGACGTCCGGCAGGCACAGGAACGTGACGTCCGACGCATTGATCAGGCGGCGGCGCTCGTCGACGTCCTTGCGCTTCGCTTCATCGATGCGCAGGATCTCGATGTCGCTGCGCGCCGACAGGTATTCGAAGATCTTGAGGCCGGTCGTACCTTCCTGGCCGTCGACAAAAACTTTGGTGCTCATTTCGCTCTCACTGAATGAAACGGGAGCCGCGGCGCCCTGAAACCGCCATTTTAAGACGTCATCCGGCGGGCCTGCACCGCACGGGGCGAAAAAAAGACGGCCCGCGGGCCGTCTTGTGTCCCTGTCACGCGCCTGCGCTGCGTTGCCGTGTCACCGGCGGCGCGAGCGCTCGCGCGTGCCGCCGCGTTCAGCGGCCGCCGGCCAGCCAGCGGGCGGTCGCTTCGGCGACGCGCCGCCCGAACGCCTTCGCGGTCTCGAGGTCGCCGGGCAGCGGGCCCTCGTCGGGCGTCGCGTCCGCCGGCGACTGCGCGAGCAGGCCCGTGAAGCCGCCGACGTAGTTGATGTCGTTGCGGGTGGCCGCCTTCGAGTTGGCCGGCATCATGCCCGTGCCGACCCACACCATCCCATGTTGCATCGCCAGCGTGACGAAATACTGAATCGTCGAGAACTTGTCGCCGTTCATCGTCGCGGAGTTCGTGAAGCCCGCGGCGATCTTGTCCTTCCATTTCTGCGTGAACCACGGTTTCGACGTGGCATCGGCGAACTGCTTGAACTGCGCGGACGGGCCGCCCATGTAGGTCGGCGCGCCGAAGACGATCGCGTCCGCCGCATCGAGCGCGGCCCAGCCCGCGTCGTCGAGCTCGCCGACGGCGATCAGGCGTGCGGTGGCGCCGGCGTCCTGCGCGCCTGCATGGACGGCGTCGGCCAGTTTCTGCGTGTGACCGTAGCCGCTGTGATAGACGATGACGATGTTCGACATGAAGCGTTCTCCGGAAGGGGACGAAACGGCGGGCACCGCGGCCAGCCGCGTCACGCGCCGCGGTCGGGCGGCGCGACGGATGCGCGGCGGGATGCCGCGACCGGTGCCGCCGAGTCTAGCAAGCCGAAATGACGGGAGAAAAGCGCGCGGGCGGCGCACAGAAATTCGCAGGCGCGGACAATCGCGACCGGCAACCGGCAACCGGCAACCGGCAACCGGCAACCGGCAACCGGCAACCGGCAACCGGCAACCGGCAACCGGCAACCGGAGACCGGAGATCGGCGACCGGCGACCGGCGACCGGCGACCGGAGATCGGCAATCGGCGACGGGCGACGGGCGACGGGCGGTCGGCGATACACGCCACACGCCTCACGGCGGACACGCGAGCGCTTACTGCCCGTACGTGACCGTGAGCTGTGCGGTGCCGATCGTCAGCGTGCCGATTTCGTGCTCGAACATCGGGGCGGGGCGTCCTTGCCCGATGCGCAGGTCCGTGCCCTTCAGCGCGTAGACGGTGATCACGTAGCGGTGCGGCTTGCCGGGCGGCGGGCACGGGCCGCCGTAGCCGTCGATCCCGAAGTCGTTGCGCGCCTCGCTCGCACCGATGCGACGCAGGAAGCCCGATGCGCTCGCGTCGGCCGGCAGGCTCGTGACGCTCGCCGGGATGCCGGCGACGGCCCAGTGCCACCAGCCGTGCCCCGGTGCATCGGGATCGAAGATCGTGATCGCGTAGCCGCGCGTGCCGGGCGGCGGGTTGCGCCACCTGAGCTGCGGCGAACGGTTGTCGCCCTTGCAGTCGCCGCGGTCGAACACGTTCGCGGCGCCGACGCGCCCGCCGGGCGTCAGCTCGTCGCTCGACACGGTGAACGGGCCTTCCGCGCGCGCGGGCAGGGTGGTAAACGCAGCGCACGCGGCGGCGGCGCAGAGCAGGACGGCGATGAACGGGGACGAACGACCCGGGGACGCAGGCGAAGTGATCCGGCGATCCACACGCATATGGCGCTTCTCCCGTCACGTGGGCCGGGCCGATGCTCCCGGCATTGTTGGCGTTGTGCGTTGCCCGCGCAGCTGATGGCTGCGATGGATCAAGTCTAGCATTAGGGTTCGATGAGCGATGCATGCCGCGGCCCGCGATTCGGGCCGGCCGCGATGTCGATCGACGGACGAAAAAAAACCGCTCGCGACCACGCGAGCGGTTTTTTCAGCCAGGATGCCGGCTGCGTGCCGGCTCGGCGTTACTCCTTCGGGGCCGTCGCGCCGCCGTGCGCGGCCGACCACTCGGCCGGCGCGTGCAGGAACTTCTCGACTTCGTCGAGCGTCTTGGTCTCGAAGTAGCCCGACGCCTTCGCGACGCGCAGCACGTCCCACCAGGTCGCCAGCGCGTGCAGGTCGACGTCGATGTCCTTCAGGACCGACACGCTTTCCTTGAAGATGTTGTAGTGGAACAGCACGAAGCAGTGGTTCACCGTCGCGCCCGCGGTGCGCAGCGCGTTGACGAAGTTGATCTTGCTGCGGCTGTCGGTCGTCAGGTCTTCCACCAGCAGCACGCGCGAGCCTTCTTCCAGATGACCCTCGATCTGCGCGTTGCGGCCGAAGCCCTTCGGTTTCTTGCGCACGTACTGCATCGGCACCATCATGCGGTCCGCGAGCCATGCCGCGAACGGGATGCCGGCCGTCTCGCCGCCTGCCACCGAGTCGATCTGCTCGAAGCCGACGTCGCGCATGATCGTCGTTTCCGCCATTTCCATCAGCGCACGACGCACGCGCGGATACGAGATCAGCTTGCGGCAGTCGATGTAGACGGGGCTTGCCCAGCCGGACGTGAAGATGAACGGTTTTTCGGCGTTGAAGTGCACCGCCTGCACTTCGAGCAGGATTTTGGCGGTCGTATCCGAGATCGACTGACGATCGTAGCCTGTCATGGGCATTCCTTGGGTGATGAGCGAAGAGCGGGCGCGGGCCCGGTGGCGCAGCAAGGGGAACCTGCCCGAGGGGCCGGGGTGCGATCGACGGACCCATCGGGCCAACAATCGCATCGCTGCGCGCGTAGCCCGCTATTTTACCCGATTCAGGCCGGTTTTCGGCGGAATTCGCGCAGGTTCGACGTGCGGCTCGCCACCGGTGAAACAAACGGGGCACGACCAGCCCGATGCTGATGGCGAGGATGCCGCGCTGCACCAACAGGCGGCATTTAGGGGGTGTACACTAGGCGACCCTTAGAAATCGTTCAGTACTTTGTACTTTTCTCTTGCCACCCGCCAAGGTTCGATGGCGTGCCGACCCGGCGCGTCGCGTGCCGTCTCGCAGTCGACCACCCCCTCGATTCAAGCAGACGCGGCCCAAGGTGCTGTGTACTGAACCGTCAAAAATTTCGCATGTCTCTCGCAGGTCAATCATGGACGAACAACTGAAGCAGGCCGCTCTCGCTTATCACCTGAACCCGAAACCCGGCAAGATTTCGGTCACCCCGACCAAGCCGCTGTCGAACCAGCTCGATCTGTCGCTCGCGTATTCGCCGGGCGTCGCCGCGGCGTGCGAGGCGATCCACGCCGATCCGCTCGACGCGCAGAAGTACACGTCGCGCGGCAACCTCGTCGGCGTCATCACGAACGGCACGGCCGTGCTGGGCCTCGGCAACATCGGCCCGCTGGCCGCGAAGCCGGTGATGGAAGGCAAGGGCTGCCTGTTCAAGAAATTCGCGGGCATCGACGTGTTCGACATCGAACTGTCCGAGTCCGACCCCGACAAGCTCGTCGAGGCGATCGCGATGCTCGAGCCGACGCTCGGCGGCATCAACCTCGAGGACATCAAGGCGCCGGAATGCTTCTACATCGAGCAGAAGCTGCGCGAGCGCATGAAGATCCCCGTCTTCCACGACGACCAGCACGGCACCGCGATCATCGCGTCGGCCGCGATCCTGAACGGCCTGAAGGTCGTCGGCAAGAAGCTGTCCGAAGTGAAGCTCGTGTGTTCCGGCGCGGGCGCGGCAGCGATCGCGTGTCTGGACCTGCTGGTGAACCTGGGTCTCACGAAGTCGAACATCCTCGTCGCCGATTCGAAGGGCGTGATCTACGAAGGGCGCGGCAACCTCGACCCGTCGAAGCAGCGCTATGCGGCGACCACCGACGCGCGCACGCTCGCCGACGCGATCGTCGGCGCGGACGTGTTCCTCGGCTGCTCGAGCGCGGGCGTGCTGAAGCAGGACATGGTCAAGACGATGGGCGAGCGCCCGCTGATCCTGGCGCTCGCGAACCCGGAACCGGAAATCCGCCCGGAAGACGCGAAGGCCGTGCGCCCCGACGCGATCGTCGCGACCGGCCGTTCGGACTACCCGAACCAGGTCAACAACGTGCTGTGCTTCCCGTTCATCTTCCGCGGCGCGCTCGACGTCGGCGCGACGACGATCACGGAAGAAATGAAGCTCGCGTGCGTGCGCGCGATCGCCGAGCTGGCGCAGGAAACCGACCAGAGCGAGGAAGTCGCGAAGGCGTATGAAGGCCACTCGCTCGAGTTCGGGCCGGACTACCTGATTCCGAAGCCGTTCGATCCGCGCCTGATCATCAAGATTGCGCCGGCCGTCGCGCAAGCCGCGATGGATTCGGGCGTCGCCACGCGTCCGATCCAGGACATGGACGCATACCGCGAGCAACTCGGCGCGACCGTCTACCGCACCGGCATGGTGATGCGCCCGGTGTTCGCGACCGCGAAGACGAAGCAGGCGCGCATCGTGTTCGCCGAGGGCGAGGACGAGCGCGTGCTGCGCGCCGCGCAGTTCGTGCTGCAGGAAAAGATCGCGAAGCCGATCATCGTCGGCCGTCCGTCGGTCGTCGAGATGCGCCTCGCGAAGATCGGCTCGAAGCTGAAGGCCGGCGTCGATTTCGAGATCGTGAATCCGGAAGACGACACGCGCTACCACCGCTACTGGCAGGCATACCACGAGATCGGCGCGCGTGACGGCGTCACGCCCGAAGTCGCGAAGGCCGCGCTGCGCAAGTTCAACACGCTGATCGGCGCGATGCTCGTGCACCTGGGCGACGCGGACGGCATGATCTGCGGGATGATCGACACGTACCACACGCACCTGAAGTTCATCGAGCAGGTGCTGGGCCGTGCGCAGGGCGCCGAGCACTACGCGGCGATGAACCTGCTGATGCTGCCGGGCCGCAACCTGTTCCTGTGCGACACGTACGTGAACGAAGTGCCGAGCGCGGAACAGCTCGCCGACATGACGATCCAGGCGGCCGCCGAGATCGAGCGTTTCGGCATCGCGCCGAAGGCCGCGCTGCTGTCGAACTCGAACTTCGGCAGCGCGCCGTCGGCGTCGTCGCGCCGGATGGCCGAGGCCCGCAAGCTGATCAGCGAGCGTGCGCCGAACCTCGAAGTCGACGGCGAAATGCACGGTGACGCGGCGCTGTCGGAAGCAGTCCGCAAGGCCGCGTTCCCGGGCACGACGCTGTCGGGCGAAGCGAACCTGCTGATCATGCCGAACGTCGAAGCGGCGAACATCGCGTACAACCTGCTGAAGATGGTCGGCGGCGAAGGCGTGACGGTCGGCCCGTTCCTGCTCGGCGCCGCGAAGCCGGTCCACATCCTGACGCCGGCCGCGACCGTGCGCCGGATCATCAACATGACGGCAGTGGCCGCCGCGAACGCGAACACGAAGTAAGTTCGCGCCCGCGTGCGCCGCGCGTCATGCGCGGCGCAATGAAAAACGCCACGGAACCTGCGTTCCGTGGCGTTTTTTTATGCACTGCCGTGGGCGAGGCTACGCGGCGGCGGGCGTCCCGACCGCGAACACCCGCCGCGCGCCGTCACGCGACCTGCTGATGCGACTGGCCGCCCGTCGGCGAACGCCACTTCGCGAGCAGCGTGTCCCACTTCTGGCGTACCGCGCGCAGGTTGTTCTCCTTCACGTGGCCGTAGCCGCGAATGCCGTCCGGCAGCGCCGCGAGCTCGAGCGCGAGCGGCCGGTTGGCCGCGTTCAGCTTGCCCAGCACTTCGCCGATCAGCGCTTCGTACTCGCTGATCAGCGCGCGCTCGGTGCGGCGCTCCGCGGTGCGGCCGAACGGGTCGAGCCCCGTGCCGCGCAGGAACTTCGCCTTCGCGAGCAGCCGGAACGCCGACAGCATCCACGGGCCGTACGCCTTCTTCACGAGATGGCCGTGTGCGTCCGTTTTCGCGAACAGCGGCGGCGCGAGGTGGAACTTCAGTTTCCAGTCGCCTTCGAACTGCGACGACAGGCGCGCGAGGAACGCGGGATCGGACTGCAGCCGCGCGACCTCGTACTCGTCCTTGTACGCCATCAGCTTGAACAGGTTGCGCGCGACCGCTTCGGTCAACGGCTCCTGCACGGCGTCGCCGTCCGCCAGCGCGCGTTCGGCCGCCCGCACCGTGTCGACGAAGGCCGCATAGCGCGACGCGTACGCGGCGTTCTGGTACGCGGTGAGGAACTCCACGCGCTTCGCGATCAGCGCGTCGACCGCCTTCTTCGTGTGCAGCGCGATCACCGTGGCGCCCTGCGCGTGGCGTGCATCGCCGGCCGCGGCCTGCTTCACGCTCGCGAGGTCGTGCGCGGCGCGGCGGCCCCAGTCGAACGCCGCGCGGTTCTTCTCGACCGACACCGCGTTCAGCTCGATCGCGCGTTCGAGCGACGCGAGCGTGAGCGGCAGCCAGCCCTTCTGCCACGCGTAGCCGAGCACGAACGGGTTCGTGTAGATCGCGTCGCCGAGCAGCGCGACCGCGAAGCGGTTCGCGTCGATGAAGTCGACGGCTTCACCGGCTGCCGCGCGGATGTCGTTCTCCGCGGACAGGCCAGGGAACGCCCAGTTCGGGTTCTTGATGAACTCGGCGGTCGGCGTCTGCGCGCTGTTGACGACCACGCGCGTCGTGTCGTGCCGCATCCGCGACGTGCATTCGTCGCCGGCCGTGACGATCGCGTCGCAGCCGATCACGAGGTCGGCTTCGCCCATCGCGATCCGCGTCGCGTGGATGTCGGTCGGCGCGTGCGAGATCTGCACGTGGCTCATCACGGCGCCGCCCTTCTGCGCGAGGCCGGTCACGTCGAGCACGGTCACGCCCTTGTTCTCCAGGTGCGCGGCCATCCCGAGCAGCGCGCCGATCGTGACCACGCCCGTGCCACCGACGCCCGTGACGAGCACGCCGTACGCACGGTCGATCGCCGGCAGCGTCGGCTCCGGAATCGGCGGCAGCGCGCCGCCGTCGACCGACACGGCCTTCGGCTTCTTCAGCTGGCCGCCTTCGACTGTGACGAAGCTCGGGCAGAAGCCCTTCACGCACGAGAAGTCCTTGTTGCAGCTCGACTGGTTGATCTGGCGCTTCGTGCCGAATTCCGTTTCGAGCGGCTCGACCGACAGGCAGTTCGACTGCACCGAGCAGTCGCCGCAGCCTTCGCACACCGCGTCGTTGATCACGACGCGCTTCGCCGGATCCGGATACGTGCCGCGCTTGCGGCGGCGGCGCTTCTCGGTCGCGCAGGTCTGGTCGTAGATCAGGATCGTCGTGCCTTCGATCTCACGCAGCTCGCGCTGCACGTCGTCGAGCTGGTCGCGGTGATGGATCGTCACGCCCGGCGCGAGCAGCGCCTTCTGGCTGTCGTACTTCTCCGGCTCGTCGGTGACGATCACGATCTTCTTGGCGCCTTCGGACGCGAGCTGGTGCGTGATCTGCGGCACCGTCAGCACGCCGTCGACCGGCTGGCCGCCCGTCATCGCCACCGCATCGTTGTAGAGGATCTTGTAGGTGATGTTCGCCTTCGACGAGATCGCCGCGCGCACCGCCAGCAGGCCCGAGTGGAAATAAGTGCCGTCGCCGAGGTTCGCGAACACGTGCTTCTCGTCGGTGAACGGTGCCTGGCCGATCCACGGCACGCCTTCGCCGCCCATCTGGCTGAAGGTGCTCGTGCTGCGGTCCATCCACACCGTCATGTAGTGGCAGCCGATCCCGGCGATCGCGCGCGAGCCCTCCGGCACGTTGGTCGACGTGTTGTGCGGGCAGCCCGAGCAGAACCACGGCTTGCGCTCGGTCTGCACGTGCGGCTTCGCGAGCGCCATTTCCTTCGCGTTGATCACCGCGAGCCGCGCGGCGATGCGCGCGCGCACGTCGGACGGCAGCTCGAACTTCTCGAGGCGCGTCGCGATCGCCTTCGCGATGATCGCGGGCGACAGCTCGTAGTGCGCGGGCAGCAGCCAGTTGCCCATCGGCACCGACCATTCGCCGCCGGCGCCGTCCTTCTCGTCGAACTTGCCGAACACGCGCGGGCGCTGCGCGTCCGGCCAGTTGTACAGTTCTTCCTTGATCGCGTATTCGAGAATCTGGCGCTTTTCCTCGACGACGAGGATTTCGTCGAGGCCGCGCGCGAACGCCTGCGCGCCCTGCGCTTCGAGCGGCCACACGCAGCCGACCTTGTACAGGCGGATGCCGATCCGCGCACAGGTTTCGTCGTCGAGGCCGAGGTCGGTCAGCGCCTGGCGCACGTCGAGGTACGCCTTGCCGCCCGTCATGATCCCGAAGCGCGCATTCGGCGAGTCGATCTCGATCCGGTCGAGCTTGTTCGCGCGCACATAGGCGAGCGCCGCGTACCACTTGTAGTCGAGCAGCCGTGCTTCCTGCACGAGCGGCGGGTCCGGCCAGCGGATGTTCAGGCCGCCTTCCGGCAGGATGAAGTCGGTCGGCAGCACGATCTCGGTGCGATGCGGGTCGATGTCGACCGACGCCGACGATTCGACCACGTCCGTCACGCACTTGAGCGCGACCCACAGGCCCGAATAGCGGCTCATCGCCCAGCCGTGCAGGCCGAAGTCGAGATATTCCTGCACGTTGGACGGGAACAGCACCGGCAGCCCGCAGGCCTTGAAGATGTGTTCGGACTGGTGCGCGAGCGTCGACGATTTCGCTGCGTGGTCGTCGCCGGCGAGCACGAGCACGCCGCCGTGCTTCGACGAGCCGGCCGAGTTCGCGTGCTTGAAGACGTCGCCGGTGCGGTCGACGCCCGGGCCCTTGCCGTACCACATGCCGAACACGCCGTCGTGCTTCGCGCCGGGGTACAGGTTGACCTGCTGCGAGCCCCACACGGCGGTGGCGGCGAGATCTTCGTTGAGGCCGGGCTGAAAGACGATCTGGTGGGCCGCCAGGTGCTGCTTGGCTTTCCAGAGCGACAGATCGAGGCCGCCGAGCGGCGAGCCGCGGTAGCCGGAAATGAAACCGGCCGTATTGAGGCCGGCGGCGCGGTCGCGTTCCTGCTGCAGCATCGGCAGGCGCACGAGCGCCTGGATGCCGCTCATGTACGCGCGGCCGCGTTCGAGCGTGTATTTGTCGTCAAGCGTGACGGACTTCAGCGCGGCTTCGAGCGACGCGCGTTGGCCTGCGTCTAGCGGGGCATTCATTAACAGTCTCCTCCACCCAGTTTGGGATCACCAAAGCTTCGATTGCGTCGACGTCTTGTGAACGTGTCGGCAGTGGCCGGCATATTGGCCGGTTTTAAGTGATGGTAGCACTGGTATAAACCCGCCGACCACCGGCCGGCGTGCCGCGGCACGCCGACGAAATGGCGCGACGATGCGTTACATCATGTAAAGGCATGTAAAGCCGCGCCCATCATCGGACAAATGCCGTTAATCTTGTCGGCCTGCCGGAGGTGCCCGGTCGCGTCGGCTCGTTTCGACGCAACCGGGGAGGCGCCGGCAGTTTTACAGGAGGTGCAATGAACACACGTCATATCCAGAGTTTCCTGATCGTGTCCGCCGCGTTCTTCGCGATGACCGGCCCGGTGCACGCGCGCGGCGCGAGCGCACTGGCGGCAGCCGGCGCGCAGATGCGTCAGATCGCGCCGGCGCAGGATGCCGACGCACAGCCGGCGGCCGCACGTGCCGTCGTGTCGAAGGCGAACGTGCGTTGATCCGTTCGCGCGGCCGCCGGGCCGCGCCGGAACGACGAAAGGGCGGGAATCGCAGGATTCCCGCCCTTTTTCCTTGTGCCGCCGATGTTCGCGCGGACGCCCGGGCCAGCCGGGGTCCGCGCGGCCTTCTGCGTCAGGCCTTGTCCTGGACCACGCCGCGGCGGATCTGGTCGAGCTCGATCGATTCGAACAGCGCCTTGAAGTTGCCTTCGCCGAAGCCCTGGTTGCCCTTGCGCTGGATGATCTCGAAGAAGATCGGGCCGATCTGGTTCTCGGTGAAGATCTGCAGCAGCAGGTCGTCGCGGGCGCCGTCGATCAGGATCTTGCGCTTCTTCAGCTCGTCCAGCGATTCGCCGTGGTTCGGCACGCGGCGGTCGACCAGCTCGTAATACGTGTCGATCGTGTCGAGCAGCTTCACTTCCTTGCCGCGCAGGCCGTCGACCGCGCCGTAGATGTCATTCGTGCCGAGCGCGATGTGCTGGATGCCTTCGCCGTGATAGGCGTCGAGGTATTCCTGGATCTGGCCGGCCGTGTCCGAGCCTTCCTCGTTGATCGGAATCCGGATCTTGCCGCACGGCGACGTCATCGCCTTCGACTTCACGCCTGTCACCTTGCCTTCGATGTCGAAATAGCGCACTTCGCGGAAGTTGAACAGCCGCTCGTAGAATTCCGCCCATTCCTGCATGCGGCCGCGATGCACGTTGTGCGTCAGGTGGTCGATGTAGGTGAGGCCGTGGCCGACCGGGTTCGGGTTCGCGCCGGCGATCGGTTCGAAGTCGACGTCATAGATGCTGATGTCGCCGATTGCGCCCGGTTGCGCGCCGTTCTTGCCGCGCCAGCGGTCGACGAAATAGATCAGCGAATCGCCGATGCCCTTGATCGCCGGGATGTTCAGCTCCATCGGGCCCGTCTTGTTGTCGAAGCCCCACGCGCCGAGTTCGAGCGCGTGCCGGTATGCCTTCGCGGCGTCCTGCACGCGAAACGCGATCGCGCAGATCGACGGGCCGTGCAGGCGCGCGAAGCGCTGCGCGAACGAATCGGGCTCGGCGTTGATGATGAAGTTGATGTCGCCCTGGCGGTAGACCGTCACGTCCTTGTGACGATGGCGGGCGATCGCGGTGAAACCCATCCGCTCGAACAGTTGTCCGAGCGCTTTCGGATCCGGCGCGGTGTATTCGATGAATTCGAAGCCGTCGGTGCCGACGGGGTTGTCCCAGTTGGGGATCTGCATGTCGTGTCTCCTGTGCGGGGCGATCGGCCGGCGCGACGTGCGCGTGTGCGGCCCGGTTCGATGTCGAACGCGGCGCACGCGTCGGCGTGCGCAACGAATCGGTACGTGCGACAAAGTGTAGCGGGCGGGCGCGAGCGAAAACTTGCGAACTTAATCGTCCCTGCCTACGATGGCGCAATTTCCAGTCTGGAAATAATCAACGGAGGGCAGAAAATGGCGCACGCCGAATTGGATGCCATCGACCGGCGGATTCTGGCGATTCTTCAGGAGAACGGCCGCCTGTCGAACCAGGAGATCGCCGAGCGCGTGAACCTGTCGCCGAGCCCGTGCCTGCGGCGGATCCGGCGGCTCGAGGAGATCGGCGTGATCACCGGCTACGTCGCGCTGCTCGATCCGCAGAAGCTCGGGCTCGACCTGCTGGCGTACGTGAGCGTGCGGCTCGAGAAGCGTGGTGGTTTGGCGCCGGTCCGTGCCGACGAGACGTCGGCGCGCGCGGGCGCGACCCACGCGGAACTGTTTCGCGCGGCCGTGCAGACCTGGCCGGAAGTGGTCGCGTGTCATGCAATGACGGGCGACATGGATTACCTGCTTCGCGTGCAGGTCGAGGACATGGCGCACTTCTCCCGCTTCGTGCAGGAGCACTTGCTGCACCATCCGTCGGTGATCGACGTGAAGACGAGCTTCTCGCTCGAGTGCTTCAAGGAGACGACGGCGTTGCCGATCCGCTCGGTGCGCTAGTGCGCGGCGGGGGAAGGCGAGAAGGAAGGGAAGGCCGGGCGCCCCGCAGGGCAGCCCGGTCGGCCGATGTTATGCCGTCAGCGCGGCGGGCATCAGCGATTCGATGAACTTCGACGTGCGGTGCGCCTGGCGCTTGAGCGCGTAGTCGAACACCGCGGCCTGTTCCTGCAGCATCTCGGCGAGGATCGTCGCGTGGTCGGCCGGCGGCAGCGACAGGTACGCATCGGCTTCGCCGTACGCGTATTCGATTCGCATCCCGGATTTCTTCGCGATGTGCATCATCGTCGCATTGCGCGACAGGCAATGCATGTACAGCATCGTCACGCGGGTGTTGCGGCTGCGGATCGCCGCGCGCTCGAACAGCTTCGAGCCGACGCCACGTCCGCGGGCGCTTTCGAGCACCGACACGCCGAATTCGGCCGTGCGCTTGTCGCCTTCCGCGGGCAGGTACGCCAGGTGGCCGACGCCGATCAGTTCGAGCCCATGGTCGAACACGCCGAACACCGTGTCGCGACCGAAGTCGATCGTACGGACATAGTTCTCGATCACGTGATCGGGCACCATCTGGCCGAAGCGCAGCAGGCGGTCCTCTTCGTTGAGCGAGAGAAAGTGGGTGAGCATTCGCTCACGGTCTTTGGAAGCCAGTTCCCTGACGAGAACCGGCGCAGTCCCGGCGTGGCCGACAGCATCGGCACGGCGGTCGAGTTGCGTGTTCATCGTGGGTTCCTCAGTCTGTAGCCGCACAAGCAGCTTGTGCAATGCAACAGCATTTTACCCGAGCGGGTTGGGGAAAACCCGTATTTGACGTTATTTGTGCCGAGGGTGAATTCTAAATCCGCTTAGTTCATTTGCTATCTATTTGATTTATAAGTGATTTAAAATTCATCACATGAAATGCACGGCGGCCTGTCGCAGTGTACCCGCCGCGCAACGCATGCTGCTGCGCGGCAATCACGCGCCGGACGACAGCCCGTGCTCCATCAGGTCGATCACCTGCTCGGCGAAGTCTCGGTAGCCGAGGCGGCCCCCCGGCTTGAGCCACGTGAACGTCCAGTTGATCATCCCGAACACCATCATCGTGACCGACGTCTGGTTTTCCTTCGAGATCCGGTCCGGATAGGCGCGCGCGAGCTGGCGCGCGAATGCCGCGACGATGTCGCGCTGGCGGTCGAGCACGATCTCGCGCTGCGCGTCCTCGAGATACTTCACGTCGTTGAGCAGCGCGACATGGCGGCTGTGCGACGTCTCGTACTCGGCGAGGAACGCGCGCACCAGCTCGGCGAACGCGTCGCGCTCGGTGAGGCCGCGCCGCTGGCTCGCGCCTTCGACCTCGGCGATGATCAGCATCAACCGCTTCGTGTAGCGGTCGAGCAGGTCGAACAGGATCGCTTCCTTGCTCTCGTAATAGTGATAGAGACGTGCCTTCGACGTGCCGCTCGCGGTCGCGAGATCGGACATCGACGTGCTCGGGTAGCTCGTCTGCGCGAATTTCTCGGCGGCGAGATCGAGGATCTGCTCGCGCTGGGATTCGTGGTCGGGCGCTCGGGTACGGGCCATGGTCGAATGCGAAAGAGTAGCGTTAGCGAGGCGCGGCGGGCGCGCGCACCTGCGTGGAAGAAAGGGCGGCCGGCGCGTCGTCCTGCAGCTCGAGCCGGCCGGCTGCCGCGAGTTCGCGGCAGCGCCACCAGGCGATCGAGTCGCTGACGAACAGCCCGCCGCGGTCGGCGCCGGCCATGATGCCGCCGACGACGCGTCGCGCGGGCAGCCAGCCGGTTTCCGCGTGCGCGACGATCAGCGCGTCGAGGTCCGCGTATTGGCCGCTCTTGATGGTGTTGCTGACCCAGTAGCGCAACTCGGCATTCAGGTGCTTCGCCTCCTGCCATTCGAGTGCGAGGCGGCCGATGCGCAGCACCGAGATCGGTGCGGCCAGCGGCCGTTTGCGCGCGAGCGCCGCCGGCGAGAACATCCCGGTCGAACAGGCCTGGTCGGTGCGGGTCAGCGCCGCGCGCTGCGGCGCGTCGAGGTCCGCGGCCGACAGCCGCACCTCGTTCAGGCGCTGCGGCACGTTGCGCAGGTGATAGGCGACGCGGCGCAGCAGCAGTTTGTCGCCGACGCTCGGCGCGTGCCAGACGACCACCTGGCCCGTCTCGGTCGCGAGCTGGTCGAGGCGGTCGAATTCGCCTTCGATTTCCGCGTTCCAGTCGGGAATCGCGTCGCCGAGCACGCGCTGCCAGAAGGCGGCGCGCGTGTCGGGCGTCTCGTCGGCGCCCTTCAGCGGCCCGACCGCGAGATCGTCGAGCAATCCGACGACGCGCTCGTCGCGTCCGGCTTGCGCGAGGGCCTCGCGCAGCGACGCGGCGGCGGTGCCGCCCTGAATCACGTGAATGGTACTCATCGGTCTGTCGTCAACAAAAGAAAACCGCCGGCCGGGCGGACGTGAAGACGTCCAGCCGGCCGGCGGCCCCTAGTGTAAGCGAGATGTGTGACGACGAGAAACCGGCGCGGCGCGCCGGCGCGACGCCGCTCAACGCTCGTCGAAGCTCACGACGACCTTGTCGCTGATCGGGTGGCATTGGCACGTGAGCACGAAGCCGTCCTTCACTTCGTGTTCCTCGAGCGTGTAGTTCTTCTCCATCCGGACCTCGCCTTCGACCACCTTCGCCCGGCACGTGCAGCACACGCCGCCCTTGCACGCGTACGGCAGCGCGAGGCCCGCGCGCAGGCCGACGTCGAGCAGGCTCACGCCTTCGTACGGCAGGCGCAGCTTGCGTTTCTTGCCGTCGAGCACGATTTCGAGGTCGGCAGCCGGCGTCTGGTCGGTGATCTCGACGACGGGCGCGCCCGCCTGCGGCAGCGGCGTGCCGAAGCGTTCGACGTGCACTTTCGCCTGCGGCACGCCGGCTGCCTTCAGCGCGGCTTCGGCCGCGTCCATCATCGGCGCCGGGCCGCAGATGAACGCTTCGTCGATTGCGTCGGCCGGCGTCAGCGTCGCGAGGAATTCCGCGCATTTCGCCTGGTCGAGCACACCGTTGAACAGCTCGACGTCCTGCTGGTCGTCCGACAGCACGTGGTACAGGACGAAGCGGCTCATGTAGCGGTTCTTCAGGTCCTCGAGTTCCTCCGCGAACATGATCGCGTCGACGCTGCGGTTGCCGTAGATCAGCGTGAACGTGCTGCGCGGTTCGAGTTCGAGCGTCGTCTTCACGATCGCGAGCACCGGCGTGATGCCCGACCCGCCGGAGAACGCGACGTACTGCTTGCCGTGGTCCGCGTTCAGATGCGTGAAGAAGCGGCCGTCCGGTGTCATCACGTCGATCGTGTGACCCGGCTGCAGCGTGTCGAACGCGAAATTCGAGAAACGGCCGCCGCGCACGCGCTTGATGCCGATGCGCAGTTCGCCGTCGCGGTCGTAGTCGGTCGTGCCGACGCAGATCGAGTACGACCGGCGCGTTTCCTCGCCGTCGATGTGGGTCTTCAGCGTGACGAACTGGCCCTGCGTGAAGCGGTACGCGTCGCGCAGCTCGGGCGGCACGTCGAAGGAGACGGTAACGGCGTCGGCGGTCTCGGGCCGTACGTCGCGGATACGCAGCGGGTGAAATTGCGGGGTTGACGACCCCCGCCGGGCCGCCCCAACGGGGGCGTCGGCCCCCTCGGGGGGCAGCGAATGAAGAGAGCGTGGGGGCTGTTTCATTTCAGTAAGGTTTGAAGTAGTCGAAGGGTTCGCGGCAGTCGACGCAGCGATACAACGCCTTGCAGGCCGTGGACGCGAATTGCGCGAGACGCTCGGTGTTGGCTGACCCGCAGCGCGGGCACACGGGCGCCGCGACGGGGCGCGGCACGAAACGCACGACGTTTTCCCGCGGCGCGGCGCTGCCGCACTGGCCGACGGGCGGCGCGATGCCGTACGCGCGCAGCTTGTCGCGCGCTTCCTGCGTGATCCAGTCGGTCGTCCACGCGGGGGCGAGCACCGTCTCGATCCGGTGCGGCGGCAGGTCGGCGGCCTGCATTGCCGCGGCGATGTCCTCGGCGATCTGCGACATCGCCGGGCAGCCGGAGTAGGTCGGCGTGATCACGACTTCGAGCCGGCCGTCGTCCGCGCGACGGACGTCGCGCAGGATGCCGAGCTCGCGGATCGACACGACCGGAATCTCGGGATCGGGCACGGCTTCGAGCACGTCCCACGCGCGCGCGAGCAACGGATCGTTGCGGTGCGCGGCGGGCGTCGGGTCGGCGGGGGCGGCGGTCTGGACGGACATCGTCGGGCTCCGTTGGGGCGGCGGGTTACCAGGTCGCGCCAGGGTGCTGGCGCGCGAGGCTCTGCATTTCCGCGAGCAGGTAGCCCATGTGCTCCGAGTGCTCGCCCTGCTTGCCGGTGCTCACGTGCTGCACGGGCGCCGGCAGGGTGAGCGTCGCTTCCGCGAGCGCTTCGTCCACGTCCGCGCGCCATGCGGCTTCGAGCGCGGCCGGTGCCGGGCCGACGCCCGATGCGCAGACCGCGTCGTCGATCGCGTCGGCCGCGAAGCATTCGCGCGTGTACGGAATCAGGTAGTCCAGCGCGGCCTGAGCGCGGCGATGCGATTCGTCGGTGCCGTCGCCGAGGCGCACCAGCCATTCGCGCGCGTGCTGCACGTGATAGCGGGTCTCCTTCACCGATTTCGCGGCGATCGCGGCCAGTTGCGCGTCCGTCGACGTTTCGAGCGCGGTCCACACGTGCAGCATCAGCGTCGCGTAGAGGAAGTTGCGCACGATCGTCACCGCGTAATCCTTGTCGGCGTGCGCGGTGCCGGCGATCGGGCCGTAGTGCGGCAGCTCGGCGAGCGTGAAGTTCGCGAACTCGCGCTCGGTGCGGAAGTACGCGTAATCGTCTTCCGTCTTCGTCGCGCCGTTCAGCTGGCGCTCGAGTTCGGCTGCGTGCGTATACAGCATGCGGGCCTGGCCGATGAGGTCGAGGCTCATGTTGGTGAGCGCGATGTCTTCCTCGAGGATCGGGCCGTGGCCGCACCATTCGGCGTTGCGCTGACCGAGGATCAGCGCGTTGTCCGCGAGGCGCAGCACGTAGGAGAGGTGTTCGGGCGTGATCGTCATGGCGCGGGCGTTACATGTGGTTGACTTCGTCGGGCAGCGTGTAGAACGTCGGGTGACGGTAGATCTTGTCGCCCGCCGGTTCGAACAGCTCGGCCTTCTCGGCCGGATCCGACGCGGTGATCGCCGACGACGGCACCACCCAGATGCTCACGCCTTCCTGGCGGCGCGTGTAGACGTCGCGCGCCATGCGCAGCGCCATCGACGCGTCGGCCGCGTGCAGGCTGCCGCAATGCTTGTGGTCGAGGCCTTGCTTGCTGCGCACGAACACTTCCCAGATCGGCCATTCCTTGTTCATCACTCTCTCCTGAATCCTGTATTCGATGGTTGCCGCTCAGGCGGCGTGCTGTTCGGCGCGGGCGCGGCGCTTCGCCTCGTGCGCGAGCGCGGCTTCGCGCACCCATGCGCCGTCGTCGTGCGCTTTCACGCGGGTCGCGAGGCGTTCCTTGTTGCACGGGCCGTCGCCGTTGACGACGCGCCAGAATTCGTCCCAGTCGATCGCGCCGTAGTCGTGGTGGCCGCGTGCCTCGTTCCATTTCAGGTCGGGGTCGGGCAGCGTCACGCCGAGCACCTTCGCCTGGTCGACCGTCGCGTCGACGAACTTCTGCCGCAGGTCGTCGTTCGTGATCCGCTTGATGCCCCATTTCGCGGACTGGTTGCTGTGGACCGAATCGGCGTCGCTCGGGCCGAACATCATCAGCACGGGCCACCACCAGCGGTTCACCGCCTGCTGGACCATCGCACGCTGCGCGTCGGTGCCCTTCATCATCGACAGCAGCGCATCGAAGCCCTGACGCTGGTGGAACGACTCTTCCTTGCAGACGCGGATCATCGCGCGCGCGTACGGGCCATACGTGCAGCGGCACAGCGGGATCTGGTTCATGATCGCGGCGCCGTCGACGAGCCAGCCGATCACGCCGACGTCGGCCCAGGTCGGCGTCGGGTAGTTGAAGATGCTCGAGTATTTCGCCTTGCCGGCGTGCAGCGCGTCGATCAGCGAATCGCGCGAGACGCCGAGCGTTTCCGCCGCGCTATATAGATAGAGGCCGTGACCGGCTTCGTCCTGGACCTTCGCGAGCAGGATCGCCTTGCGCTTCAGGCTCGGCGCGCGCGAGATCCAGTTGCCTTCCGGCAGCATGCCGACGACTTCCGAGTGCGCGTGCTGCGAAATCTGGCGCACCAGCGTCTTGCGATAGGCGTCGGGCATCCAGTCCTGCGGTTCGATCTTGCCGTCCGCGGCCATGACCGCGTCGAACCGCGCCTGCTCGGGCGACTCGGCTGCGGCGTCGAGCGATGCGACGTTGCCGGGGATGTCGAGGGATTGCGTGTACATGGCGGAGGATCTCGTCCGGTTGAATGTGTGCGAAGTATAAATCAACCGACCGGTCGGTTAATAAATTTCTCGCGGATTTGCGGGGAGATTCGGGTAAACGTGGGGCGTCGGGGCGCGATCGCCAGGGCAAGAAGACGGTCCGGCGCGTGAGACGGGCGGCTTCTGCGGCACAATGCCCGCTTTCCGATAAGGATTTCGCCGATGTCATTTCGAAGCAGTTTCGTCGCGACCGTGCTGGGCGCGTCCGTGTTCCTGTCGCCGCTTGCCGCCTCGGCCGCACCGGCCGGGTGGGTCGCCGCGTGGGCGACCGCATTGCAGCCGATTCCCGACCTGGCTGCGCCGCCGCCGCTCTATCGCGCGCCCGACGTGGGCGGACGTACGGTCCGTCAGATCGTCTACCCGACGGTATCGGGGCATGCCGCGCGGATTCGCGTGAGCAATGCGTACGGTCGCGCGCCGCTGGTGATCGAGGGCGCCGGTCTTGCGCGCGCGGGTGACGGCGCGGCGCTTGCCGACGGGGCGAGTTCGGCCGTGCGCTTCGGCGGCAAGGCGTCGGTGACGCTCGCGCCGGGCCAGGAACTCGAAAGCGACGCGGTGGCGATCGACGTGATGGCCGGGCAGCCGTATGCGATCAGTCTGCGGATGGGCGCGAACCAGCGGATGACCGTGTGGCACCGCGTGTCGAACCAGCTCAATTACGTATCGGCGCCGGGTGATCACGTGAACGATCCGGGCGGCGGTGCATTCCGTGCGCGCTTTACTCAGTATGCGTGGGTGACCGAACTGGCCGTCGAGGCCGGGGCCGCGCGGGCGAGCGTCGCCGCGATCGGGGACTCGATCACCGACGGGCTGCGCTCGAGCCTGAACCGCAACCGTCGCTGGCCCGACGCGCTGGCGCGCCGGCTGTCAGCGGCAGGTTCGGATTCGCTTGGCGTCGTGAATCTCGGGATCAGCGGCAATCGTCTGCTGAGCGATTCGGCGTGCTACGGCACGTCGCTGGCGTCGCGGTTCGAGCGCGATGCGCTGTCGCGCGCGGGGGTGAAGGCGGCGATCGTGCTGATCGGTATCAACGACATCAACTTTGCTGCGATGCCGCCGCGCGCGGGGCTGGATTGCGACAACCCGCATACGCAGGTCACGGCGGCATCGTTGATCGACGGCTATCGCCGGTTGATCGAGGCTGCACACCGCCAGGGGGTGAAGATCTTCGGTGCGACGCTCACGCCCGCGGCGTTGCCGGCCGGGCGCGAGGCGATCCGGCTTGAGGTGAACCGGTGGATCCGAAGCGGCGGCGGGTTCGATGGTGTGGTCGACTTCGACGCGGTACTGCGCGATCCGGCGCGCCCGAGTGTGCTGCAGCGCCGCTACGACAGCGGCGACGGCATTCACCCGAGCGACGCCGGTTACGCGGCGATGGCCGACGCGGTGCCGGTGGAGCGGCTGCAGGCCGTGGCTGGCGGCAAGTAAACTCGCCATATATATAGAACGACGGATTGCCGGCCGCTTCAAGGTCGCCGGAGGCACGTAGTTCATCGAACCCCAAGCCCCCGTGCGCGGCAGCGCACGGGGGCTTTTCAAAATATTTTCACAAAGGGGTTGCGCAGACGAGGGCAGGTGCTTAGAATCACGCCTCTTTCGCGCTAACGGAAACGCGGCGCGGGAGAAGAAGGGAAGCGGTGCTGTCGGGCGGGTCGTAGCGGTCTCGGCGGTGCAGGAAGTTGAACCCCAGTCGTCGCAACGAAGCAGTTAAAAAGTTGTTGACGAACTGAAAAAGACGGTTCATAATCTCGCTTCTCTGCTGCTGAAAACGCGGCGCTGCTGAGAAACACGAAGTTTCTCGCAGAAATGCTCTTTAAAAATTAACAGCCGATAAGTGTGGGCGCTTGATGGCCGCGAGCTGATCTTCGGATCAGAAAAGCGAAAGTATCAAGAGTCTCACACTAAAGTAAGTCAGGTTTATGAAGTGATTCATATTCCTGTCAGCTTTGAGTGAGCGACCGGTTCTTAACTGAACCCACCCCTTCCCATCCCGAACAGGACCGTGAAACGACTCTACGCCGATGATAGTGCGGATTCCCGTGTGAAAGTAGGTAATCGTCAGGCTCCCTAAGCCAGAAACCCCCGCCCGAAAGGCGGGGGTTTTTGCATTTGCGCGACGGAAATGTGTGGTGCGCCTGGTGTGGGTTGCAGCTCGTGCTGAAAGGCTACACGGCAGCGGACCTGAGTGGCCGGCCCGCTGCGATTGCAGCACGATCGTCGCTTGTCACAGTTACTAACGGTGCGGAGTATCGGGCACCGAGTTACCTAGACGGATCGTGACTTGCGACGCCCACCATGGGCAATGCGCCGCTCACATCGGCGTGATGATGAGTCGCTGGTGCTCGACAGTAATCCGGACGCGTTCTCCTGCCTCGAATCCCGCGTCCTCAAGCCATACTCCAGCCAATTTGATCCACGGGTAATACGTCGTGTTCAGTTTCCGGTGTGCTCTGATGGCACGGAGGACTCTAGACAAGGAGTGATGACGTGCTGACTCTTGAATCTTGACGAAGCGTTCCGTTACGACGAGGCGTGACTTATGATTGGCGTTAGCCATTTCCGACTCCGGTATTGAGTTGGTTGTGGTCAGCGGGTCGTATGGGTGGCAGCCCATGCGGCCCGCGCTTTTTGCGGTGATGCCACTTGAGTTTACCTAACTGGGCATCTCGAAATATGGAAAATTCGAGGGATGGCCAATCGGCATAGCTTCTTGAGTTTTCATTGCAGAAAATTGCGGCGTAGGTCTAGGTATCGATGCCCGACGAGTCCTGCGAGGCAATGGCCCGAAGAAATCAGGCAGGTCAGGGATGGGAGAGCTTGCCCTGCGAGCATTGCCGTGCGTGGGTCCAGTTCTCCCGCGGTAACGGGGCTTCGCAAATCGTAGCGACGAATGGCGAATGGCAACCACAGCATCAGCGCTCATTCAAGTCCGTCTCAAGACGGATTGCTACTTCTGCAAGCAGTCCGAGCTAGGCGAGTGGTTGCCCTACGGCACGACGATCAAATTCTTCAATGCGCGTACATATGCGCGGCATCCCAGCCGAGGACAACCGGCGCGAGAGGCCATACCGTAAGAGCATGAATGCTGCTTAGGAGTGGGCAAAGCTCCGGCATAGCGCATATAACAACCGGTTCCGCCCGGAGCCTCGCGCTCAATGGTCAACTCGAAATTTACCTGCTAGATTCGAGTTTTTCCGATTTGGTGCGACTTTGTGCCACCAAAATTATTGCTGCTGGAGCATACCGTGACCGAGCCATGGGTATCCGTTGAACAGATCGCAGAACACTTGGGCGTGAAGCGCGATTCCATTTACCGCTGGATCGACCGCAAGGGCCTCCCTGCACACCGCGTTGGACGGTTGTGGAAGTTCCAGGTGTCGGAGGTGGATGGCTGGGTGCGTGCAGGTGGCGCGGATGACGCTGAAAACGGAGGTGAGAAAGATGGTCGATAACCACAAGCACCACTTCGGCATTAGGGACAACCACGGCCGTGGCAAGGTTGCCAAGTTCTTGGCTGACAAAATCGCCACCAACAGTCGACTTTCGATCGTCTCGGCTTACTTCACCATTTATGCCTATGAAGCCTTGTCCAACGAACTGGACCAGATCGATCACCTTAATTTCCTGTTCGGTGAGCCGCGCTTCATTGCCTCACTTGACCCAGAAAAGACCAGCAAGAAATCTTTCCAGATTGAGGACGATGGTCTGGAACTTGCGAACCGTCTCCAGCAAAAGGAGATCGCACGCCGCTGCTCCGAATGGATCCGCAACAAAGTGGACATTCGCTCGGTGCGTCAAGCCAATCTGTTGCACGGCAAGCTATACCACATTGATGATGGCAAGCGCGAGCACGCCCTTCTGGGTAGTTCCAATTTCACTCGTCGTGGCTTGGGTCTGTCCGCCACGTCTAACATCGAACTCAATCTTATTGTCGACAGTGACCGTGACCGCGCTGACCTCAAGCAGTGGTTTGACGACATCTGGAACGACGACAAGCTAGTTGCTGACGTGAAGGCGGAGGTTCTGCGCTACTTGGAGCAGCTCTACGTCAATCATGCACCGGAGTTCGTCTACTTCAAGACCCTTTATCACGTCTTCGAGCGCTACTTGTCAGGCCAGGAGGCCGACGCTGCTCTGTTCGATCAGACTGCCATCGTGGATACAGAAATCTGGAAAGCGTTATTCGACTTCCAGAAGGACGGCGTCAAAGGCGCTATCCACAAGATCAACAACCATAACGGATGCATCCTGGCCGACAGCGTGGGGCTGGGTAAAACCTATTCTGCGTTGGCGATCATCAAGTATTACGAACTGCGCAACCACCGAGTTCTCGTACTTTGCCCCAAGAAGTTGCGTGACAACTGGACGGTTTATCTCGCACAGAACAACAGTGAATTGAATCCATTTCTGAGAGATCGTTTTGCCTATACCGTACTCTCGCACACCGACTTGTCCCGTGATCGCGGTCGTGTTGATGGAGTTGATTTGGCAACGCTCAACTGGGGCAATTTCGATTTGATCGTCATTGACGAATCGCACAACTTCCGTAACAACACCAAGGGCAAACACGACGAAGAGGGAAACCTCATCCGCAAGAGTCGCTACGATCGTTTAATGGACGACATTATCCGGGCGGGCGTCAAGACCAAAGTGCTGCTGATTTCTGCCACTCCAGTCAACAACGATTTGAAAGATCTGCGCAACCAGATCTATTTCGTGACCGAGGGGCGAGATGCCGCTTTTTCGCAGAGCTTCGGAATTCACAGTATCAAGGACACGCTCACCCTTGCCCAGAGAACCTTCACGGAATGGGCTAAGCGCTCGGGGGAGAAGGACGCACGCGACCTGATGGAACGACTCTCGGCAGGCTTTTTTACCTTACTGGATGAACTTACCATCGCGCGGTCGCGCAAGCACATCCAGAAATACTATCGTGCCTCGATTGCACAGATCGGCCAATTCCCAAAGCGCAGGAAGCCGGAAGCCGTCTTTTCCGAAATCGATCTCAAGGGGCGATTTCTCTCTTACGATCGATTGAACGACGAAATCGACAACTATCAGCTTTCGCTGTACAACCCATCACGCTACGTTCTTGAACCTTTCAAGGCGAAATACGACATCGGCAATGTGGGTAATTTTAGTCAAGCAAGCCGTGAGCGATTCCTCATTGGCATGATGAAAGTTAACTTTCTCAAGCGGCTGGAGAGTTCTGTTCATGCCTTTGCCATCACGATGGAGCGCACGGTTGCCAAGATCGAGGATCTGGAATCTCGGCTAAAGGCATTCCAGGAACATCAAGATGTCAAGATCACCGATCTTCAACCTGACCTCTTCATCGAGCCGGGAGACGACGAAGAACTGGCCGAAGTGTTCCAGGTGGGCACCAAGCTCAAGTACGAAATGGCTCATCTAAATGTCACTGGCTGGCTACAGGATCTGACGCGCGACAAGCAGCAACTTTCTCTGCTGGCCGACGCCGCCCAGGCAGTCGACGCTGCACGCGATGCCAAGTTGGCGGAACTCAAAATGCGTATTGGACACAAGGTTCGTCACCCTGGCGTCAATACGCGTGGTGAGGAAAACCGCAAAGTCATCGTGTTTTGCGCTTTTGCCGACACCGCAGCTTATCTCTACGAACAGCTCGAAGTCTGGGCGCGCCAGCAGCTTGGTGTGCACATCGCCTTGGTGTCTGGAGGGACTCGCCTCAACCGCAGCACCTTTGGCAACGCCGAGTTCACACACATTCTTGCGAATTTTGCCCCCCGCGCCAAACAGCGGGCCAAGATGAAATCCATGCCTCAGGATGGCGAAATCGACATCCTCATCGCAACAGACTGCATTTCTGAAGGCCAGAACCTGCAGGATTGCGATTACCTTATCAACTACGACATTCACTGGAATCCGGTGCGTATCATCCAGCGATTCGGGCGAATTGACCGCATCGGTAGCCTCAATGAGGCGGTCCAGCTCGTCAACTTCTGGCCGACACCCGACCTCAACAAATACATCAACCTCAAGAACCGCGTCGAAGCACGCATGGCTCTGGTGGACATCGCGGCCACGGCGGAAGATAACATCCTGCAAGTCGAAGACCTGCAAGATCTCATCAAGGAAGATCTGCGCTACCGCGACAAGCAATTGCTCAAACTGAAGGACGAAGTGCTCGATCTTGAAGACTTTAATGAGTCCGTCGCCCTCAATGAATTCACACTTGACGACTTCCGCATGGAATTGGCCGCGTACATCGAGGCGAACCGTGAAAAATTGGAAGAAACTCCGTTCGGCCTCTACGCCGTGGTACCGCCCCACACCGGATACAAATTCATCCGGCCTGGCGTCATCTACTGCTTAAAGCAGCGTACCGAAGTCACCGGCAACGAAGCGGTGAATCCGATGCAGCCCTACTTTCTCGTGTACATCCGAGACGATGGTGAGGTGCGCTACAACTTCACGGCGCCTAAGCAGGTGCTGGAGATATTCCGCACCGTCTGCCAGGGCGAAGCCGAGCCACACGCAAAGCTATGTGACCTGTTTGACGAGGAAACCGGGCACGGTCAAGACATGAGCCGCTACAGCGGTCTACTCGACCTGGCCGTGGCTGCCATTGCAGCGCAGTTCGGGCGCAAGAACGCAGGCAACCTGTTTGCCGGGAGGGGAGGCAAATTGCTGGCTAGTCAGAATGCCATCCACAACGCCACCGACTTCGAACTCATCACTTGGCTGGTAATCAAGAATGCCTAGTAACCCACAACTCAAACAAAGCATCAGCCAGCGAATCCAGGCTTTCTGCTCCGAGCCTTTACGCGAGGCGGCGCTGTCGCTGTTCTCCACGCTCGGCTACGAGTCTGACCGCACTGTGGAAAGCCAGTCGGTCGCTGATTTTCGTTCGAAATTCGACCCTGAATCCCGACTGGAGCATCCGGCAGCATTTGTCACGAACTGGCAATCCGCCCACCTGTTGTTTCAGCTCACCGACGAAGAGCTTTCCGGCAATACCGCGCTGTTCAAGGATGAATCTATCAAGAAATCCTTGCTGCAGTCCTACATCTTCATTGCTATCGAACTGGCTGAAGGCGACTATGCACGCGGCAAGCTCGCAGGCATCGCGCGCCAGATCAACCAGATATTCCCCATGCCTGTCATGGTGCTGTTCAAGATAGGGGAGCTGCTCTCGATTGCCGTTATCAACCGTCGGCAAAATAAGAGAGACGAAAGCAGGGACGTGCTGGGCAAGGTCACGCTGATTCAAAACATCGCGATCGAAAAACCACATCCGGGCCACCTTGATATCTTGGCATCATTCTCGCTGGCCGAACTAACTGAAGGCCGCCGTGTTATCGAGAATTTCGACCAGATGCACGCTGCTTGGGAAGAGGTATTCAATGTTGAGTTGCTCAACAAACGATTCTACCGTGAACTCGCCAACTGGTATTTCTGGGCACTCCCGCAAGTCGACTTCCCGGCGGACATTGAGAAAGATGACGAGAAGCGCCGCGCCACTGGCTTGATTCGCCTGCTCACTCGCCTCATTTTCTGCTGGTTTCTCAGGGAGAAGGGCCTTGTTCCAGACAAGCTGTTTTCTGAAACCGCCCTGAAGGACATTCTCAAAGATCTTTCGCCCGAGATCTCTACTTACCACGAAGCCATTCTGCAAAATCTTTTCTTTGCTACGCTCAATCAGCGAATGGGAAAGGACGCAAAAGGCGTGCCATTTCGTGCTTTTATCGATGATGTCAGCGTGCAGCAAAACCGCGCAACTATGCGCGGAGACGCTCTGTATCGCTACGAAGACCATTTTCTCGATCCGGATGCAGCGCTCGATCAGTTTGCCGATGTGCCATTTTTGAATGGTGGTCTTTTCGAATGTCTCGATTATATCGACGAGAGTACCAACGAGAAACGCTATCTCGACGGTTTTTCACGCGATCCAGAAAAACGTCCTGTTATTCCGAATCGCGTCTTTTTTGGTAATGAGCATGACGAGGATCTTTCCGCAGCCTATGGAGACAAAAAACGCAAAAAGGAGAAGGTGCGAGGTCTCCTCCGCATACTGCATGCTTACAAATTCACTATTGTAGAAAACACACCTGTTGACCAGGAAATAGCCCTTGATCCTGAATTGCTGGGCAAGGTCTTTGAAAATCTACTCGCTTCCTACAATGAGGAAACGAAAACGACCGCTCGTAAGCAGACGGGTTCCTTCTATACGCCGCGCCCCATTGTCGAATATATGGTGGATGGAGCCCTTAAATCGCACCTTGCAAATGCTCTCATCAAGGGCGGAAAGGGTGACCAGGACGCACGAGCTGGTCTCGACATTCTTTTTTCCTACAGCGAACGAGTACACCCGTTTTCGGAGAAAGACGTCGCTACTCTGCTGGACGCTATCCACACGTGCAAGATTCTTGACCCAGCTTGCGGATCTGGCGCTTTCCCAATGGGTATGCTGCACAAGCTTGTTTACATCATTCACAAGCTCGATCCGGACAACGCCCGCTGGAAGCAGATCCAGATTGATGCCGCCACTAAGATTCCTGACTTCTCTGCGCGAGATGCTGCTATCTCTGCAATCGAGCGTGACTTTGCTGACAATGAGGATGATTACGGTCGCAAGCTCTACCTTATTGAGAACTGCCTTTATGGTGTCGATATTCAACCCATTGCGATCCAAATTTCAAAGCTTCGCTTCTTTATTTCTCTCATATGCGATCAACGAACCAATCGCAATAAAAGGGAAAATCACGGCGTTCGTCCTTTGCCGAATCTTGAAACAAAGTTTGTCGTCGCCGACACACTTACCAAGTTGCCGGAAATAGATCAATTCGCGCTACTGCCCGGTAGGGTTTTCCAAGTCGAAGGCGAAATTGAAGCCCTTTACCACAATTATTTTGCCATTCAACGACACGATCATAAGCTTGTTATCCAGAAGAAGATTAAGGTCCTGCGCGAAGAGCTGGGTAGACTCCTGTCAGAAAGCCTTGGATCGTCAGAGAAAGCTCGACATATAGCAGACTGGGACCCCTTCGACCCGCAGACCAGTTGCGATTTCTTCGACCCACATTGGATGTTCGGGAAATCTCTAAGTGACGGTTTCGACATAGTTCTTGGAAATCCACCTTACGTCTTCGGCGGGAACGTTGGTATATCCGAAAAAAATAAGAAAATTTATAAAAAAACTTATGTATCCGGTAGCGGGAAAATAAATCTTTTCACCATTTTCATTGAGCGTGGCTCGCAACTTCTGAAGGCAGGAGGTGTTCTCACATATATCTTACCGAACACGCTTCTTCGAGTGACGTCGTATAAAAATATTCGAAATTACATCCTCGAAAATCTTCAAATCGATGAGGTTCTCGATTTGGATGTTGGGGTATTCGATGCGGTAACTGCATCGACAATTGTTATCAGACTCAAGCGTTGTAGGCCTCAAGTAAATTGGATGGCCGAAATTAAGCATGGTCTTGATGACGTAGAACAAAAGCGATCCCGGCAGTCAGATTGGCTCGCGAACGGCGGTACGATCGACATTTTTTCGAACGAACGGGATCGAAATATTATCGAGCACCTCGAGTCGGGAAGTGTGTGTCTGGGGGAGCTTTGTAGTCGTATTCGATTCGGCGTCGTTATTTCGGGGAATTTGGCAGAGGTCGTTGATGATGTCTCTCACGGCGATGGCTGGAAACCTTTTCTGGAAGGTGATGAAATTGGTCCGTATACGCTCCAATATCGCGGCCGCTTCTTGAATTACGACCCGGCGCTTTTGCATCGAAGTCGCACGCGGGATATTTTCGAGTGCAGAAAGATCATGATTCTACGAATCACTGGCGGGCAAACTCCACTCAAGGCAACTCTTGATGATGAGAATTTCTACAATAAAGAATCGATCTTGAATTTGATCTTGATGCCGCAGCATAGTGATAAGTACGAGTTTATTCTTGCGGTTTTGAACTCAAAGATTGGCAACTGGTTCTATCGAAAGAGATTTACGAATAATTCAAAATTGACCGTTAATCTCTCAAAGGAATATGTAGGTCAAATCCCTATAAAAATTCCAGCGAGCGAGCGAATTCTGGGCGTATTTGGTAGCCTGGTCAATATGCTCATTCTGTCCAAAAAAGTTGGTGAACTTGCACCTGCGAGATTCCTCGAGGACCTTGTCGATGCTTGTGTTATGGAATGCTATTTCCACGAACACATGGCCGAACGAGACATACTCTTTCTCGAAGACTTGGCTTCGCAAGTGTCTGCTTACGACATGAGTGCACCGGAAGCGGTGCGACACAATTTCATATTGGAACTGTATCGAGCGCTAAATGCTCCTGCGTCGATTATCCGCAATCGCCTGCTTCGCATTTCCGCTGATAGCCCCGAACTTCTCGCGGTCATTAAGAACGAGGAGGTGGAATGAAAACCAGATTGCACGACATCGCCATTACAAATTTCAAGGCATTTCGCGAATTTACTCTCAAACTCGAAGGCCGGCATTTGCTGGTGTATGGTGCAAATGGCGCGGGGAAATCCTCGCTTTATTGGGCGCTTTACACGTTTCTTCAAAGCGCTCGTAAATCGAAGAACAGCATTGCAAAGTATTTTGATCCCACTGAATCGGAGAATTTGCTCAATATTCATGAGCAGAAAACGGCAAAGCCGAGGCTCGGTGAAATTGCGCTGACACTACGCGATGGAGAAACTCGCAATGATTCGATTTTTCGAATTAGTCAGGCTGATCACGGGACGTTCAATCAGCCTGCGATTTTGAAAGGTGATTTGGCGAGCGATTTCATTACCTATCGGTTTTTCTTCGGTTTCTCGCATTTTAGAAACTCTGAAAATTTCGACTTGTGGCCGCTGTTCGAGAAAGAGATTCTGCCATTCTGTGTGTCAACCAGTGGGGAGAATCCTTTGCAGATGTGGGAAGGTATAAAATCCGCAGTAAAAAATACTCTCGGTTTGAATGAAGAGGCGGCGGAAAATTCCTACGAAATTATTAGGCAGAAGACGAAGGATTTTGCGACTGTTCTTGCTGGTGTGGTTGACTCCATTAGTACGAAGGCTCAGGAGTTTTATAATGAACATTTTGCCGATGATGGCCCGGCTGAAGTAATTGTAAAGCTTGGTGTTACGACGGCGCCGCGCGCCTCTGGAACGTCTAATAGCACATTTGTATTTACGAATCCAGTGGTGTCATTTGGTATCAAGATTGATGATGAAGAAATCAAGCGACCTCAAAGTTTCTTGAATGAGGCGAAACTGACTCAACTGGCATTGTCAGTTCGATTCGCCGCATCCTTGGTTAATTTACATGATTCAGATCTCAAGCTGTTAGTGCTGGATGACCTGTTGGTGAGTTTGGATATGAGCAATCGCATGAAAGTGGTTGACATCCTTTTGTCAGACACTTTTAGGAACTATCAGAAAATAATTCTTACTCATGAGTTAGGTTTTTTTCGGGAGTTTCGTCGACGGATTGGGGTTTGCCATGCCGAATGGAGTTTTGTTCGTTTGCAAGGAACCGCCGCACAGAATATAGAGGTCAAAAGCGAAAAGGAGGATATCGAGAAAGCCGAGGACTATCTCAATGGGCACGATATTGAAGAGGCCGCGATGTTCTTGCGAAAGGCGGCGGAAGACACGGCGAAGCGCTATCGTGAATGGGCGGAAGGCACGACCCTGCCATCAGGCCAATTTTTCTCGCTAACCGAGAATCTGCGTGCTGCGCGAAACAAGCTGATAGAAAGCATCCCTACTACTCTTTACAAAAATGTTCTGAAGAACACGCCCGTCGAGCATCGAGGGCTTTTGCTTCCATCTGAAAATACGGACCTGGACAATAACGCTGCGCTACAGCCGGCCGACAAGGGAAGGCTGAAGTCAAAACGCCGCGATCTGGGCAATGTTCTGAACCACGACGGGTGGAAGAAAATGGAAGCGGTGGAGGCGGTTGACCGCGTGCTCGAGATGACTGAACGCGTGCTGAATCCGGCATCCCATGGAAACACAACGCCGCTCTACGAGGAAGAAGTACGGCGTGCGAAGAAGCTGATAGATCGACTTGAGCAAGTATTGCTAGACGCTCGGAAGTGACTGACGAACGCATGCTGGTTCAAACATTCTTCGCGTAGTCGGCCATTGAAGGTGCTTGGCGGCCCCTGATAGAGGGCAGAGGTTGATGGGTGACAACACATATCGATCTCGGTGTCGCGCCTATTATCCACAGTATTCCGGAAGATTTCGCTTAAATTGGAGGATTTGTAATGTGTTCGTTCAGTTCCTGCATGAATTCGTCGTGATTTGTCCAGTATCCTCTATTTTCCTGGGTCCAGCGCATGTGTGCTGCGAGGCCGTCGAGGTCTCCCATCAACGTCAGGCGATTAATTCCGTAGTGATTCAGTTCGAACTGCAGTTGCCGCTTGTAGTTTGAAGCAATCGTGTGTACTTCGTAACGGTCGCGGTGGTCTAAGCACTCCGAAAGTTGAACCTTAGGATCCGGGTGTGCGGTAAATAAGCCACTCTGCCTTGCGATGCGGCTCGCGACTATCCGAGGTTTGTAACGTGCTACATTCGGGTGACTTCCCGGCTTCGCATGCTCTGGCTTGATCGCCCAATGCGGCAAAAGACAATGAATTGCACCATCGGCAAGTGTCTCTTCAAGCGAAGCAAAGAATGCCGCTACAAGTGGGTTGTAGCTCCAGTCCAACAATCGGGTGGGTAGACCGTGATGCTGAGCGAGCGCAAGCCATTCCCAATCGTCAACGGGCTCGACTTCCAGGAACTCCATCGCACGCCGCTTCCATGCCTCGAGGTTCACGAGATCATTCGCAGCGCCGTACGGTGCACGGCCCGCCTTAGGTATTACAGGCCATGCTGCACGAGCTTGCCCTCTGAACATCCAACGATTGTCAGAACGGTATTTCGAGAATGCGTTGTGCAAGTCCGTGAAATTTGTTATATGCATTGAGTGATCACTTCACGTTGATACGGGCATTTGTCTCAAACTCGATAAACCTCACGACAGACAGGGCAGTCGACTCAGTGCTTCGATTTCTCTAGCATCGGATGCTATTGATCGAAAGGCGGTTTTGACTCGGGAATGGTCGCGTTTTCCCGCCGTATGACGAGGAAGGTTCTTCATGCAGTTGGTCCGTAGTTTCGCGTGCACCGGCCGGCGCGCTTGCTTCGGAGGAGCCGAGATGATCCATGGAGGAGAAGAATGCGTACACTTCCGATCCCCAAAGGGCCGTTATGAACGCGGTAATAGCCAAATGGCTTCTGTATCGCTGAAGCCATGTCACCAATCTTCTGTAGAGCGGTCGCCTTGCCCCCATCTTAAGTCGGATTCGCATCTTAACCACTGGACGGGTTTGCTCAATCGCAAGTTGAGGGAACAAGACCTGTCTAATGTAATACCATGTGTTGTACCACAGTAACGAGAAGAAGCCGATAAAAAGTGCTGTCGCCAACAAAACGGCTAGACCCTTTCCTGTGACGGTGATGATGCTGGCCACATGAGCCGAAAAAACCTTCGCGGCAGCTACGGCAAGAGCAACTACAAGCGTCGAGTTTTTGAGATGGTCGAAAAGCGCCTTGTGGTAGCGCTCTTCCGCAAGACGTTTCCAGCCGACCCTAATCGAATATTTCGCCACAGGCTGTCCAGTTTTTATATCCCAATTCTATTACGGCAGCACGAGTGAAAACATGAGTGCTCGCGCGTCTGCGACGTGCTGCTAGTCGCGGGGTGTGTTCGACTGGATTTGGTCCTTGTGTGTCATCACGTCACTGCAGTTCGACGACTGGGCGGGAATATATGTGGTCCTGCGCTATCGATACGCTGCTCGATTTGGTGGCAAAAAATAAAATAGCCCGGAAGATTTTGGCAGTCGACCGGGCTACAAAAGTGACCAAATTTTCACGAACAATGAGAAATTTTTTTCATCTCAGTGACAAATTTTTCACTATCTCTGACAACCTACAGTGTCAAACGTCAATATTCCCCGCCCGCAACGCATTGCTCTCAATAAATGCCCGCCGCGGCTCCACATCATCCCCCATGAGGGTAGTAAAGATCCCATCCGCGGCAATCGCGTCTTCGATCTGCACACGCAGCAGACGCCGCACCGCCGGATCCATCGTCGTTTCCCACAGCTGCTCGGGGTTCATCTCCCCCAGCCCCTTATACCGCTGCTTCGAAACGTTCCGTTCGGCATCCGCCAGCAGCCACTTCATCGCGCTCTTGAAGTCCGCCACGGCCATGCTGCGCTCACCGCGCTTGATGACCGCACCTTCGCCGATGAGCCCCTTGAACGTATTCGCGGTGGTCACGAGCTGCTGATAATCCGCCGTGTGCTGGAATTCCTGGTCGATGACCGAAACCCGCACGTTACCGTGATGCGTACGCTCGACATGCAGCGACCGCTGTTCGCGAACCGGGTCATACGAAGGCACCACGCGCACTTCGTTCTTCAAAGCCTCGTCATGCAACGCAGCGTGCAAAGCCTTTGCCGAAGCCTCAGTCGAAGCCTCAGTTGAGAGATCGATCACCACCCCATCCATGACCGCTTCCAGCGCGGCCGGGTCATACAACCGGCTCAACCGCTCGATCACGCTCTGCGACAGCAGATACGACCGCGCCAGCTCCCCAAGCGCATCGCCCGAAATCGCCGCAGCATTCTCACCCGGCACCAGCTCCGACCCTTGCAGCGCCAACCGCAGCATATGCGCGTTGAGCTCGACATCATCCTTCAGATACCGCTCGTCCTTGCCCGCCTTGATCTTGTAAAGCGGCGGCTGCGCGATATACACGTACCCGCGCTCGATCATGTCCGGCATCTGTCGATACAGGAACGTGAGCAGCAGCGTCCGGATGTGCGCACCGTCCACGTCCGCGTCGGTCATGATGATGATGCGGTGATAGCGCAGTTTGTCGAGGTTGTAGTCTTCCTTGCCGATGCCGCACCCAAGCGCGGTCACTAGCGTGACGATCTGTTCCGACGACAGCAGCTTGTCGTAGCGCGCCTTCTCGACGTTCAGCACCTTGCCGCGCAGCGGCAGAATGGCCTGGAACTTCCGATCACGCCCTTGCTTGGCCGACCCACCTGCCGAGTCACCCTCGACGATGTAGATTTCGCACTTCGCCGGGTCTTTCTCCTGACAGTCCGCGAGCTTGCCCGGCAGACCAACGCCATCGAGCACACCCTTGCGTCGCGTCATCTCACGCGCCTTCCGCGCAGCATCACGCGCCCGAGCAGCCTCAACAATCTTCCCGCAGATGATCTTCGCGTCGATCGGCGTTTCCAAAAGGAATTCTTCCAGCGCCTTCGCCACAACCTCTTCAACCGGCGCACGAACCTCGGACGAAACCAGCTTGTCCTTCGTCTGCGAGCTGAACTTCGGCTCCGGCACCTTCACGGACAGCACGCACGACAGCCCTTCGCGCATGTCGTCGCCGGTCGTCTCGACCTTCGCCTTCTTCGCGATTTCGTTGTCGGTGATGTACTTGTTGATGACGCGCGTCATCGCGGCCCGCAGGCCGGTCAGGTGCGTGCCGCCGTCGCGCTGCGGAATGTTGTTCGTGAAGCACAGTACGTTTTCGTTGTAGCTGTCGTTCCACTGCATCGCGACTTCGACGCCCACGCCATCCTTCTCGCCGTTGGCGAAGAACACCGTCGGGTGCAGGTTGGTCTTCGTCTTGTTGATGAACTCGACGAAGCCCTTCACACCGCCTGCGAACGCGAAATCGTCTTCCTTGCCCGAGCGCAGGTCCGTGAGACGGATCCGCACGCCGTTGTTCAGGAACGAGAGTTCACGCATCCGCTTCGCGAGGATGTCGTAGTGATACTCGACCGTGCCGAAAATGGTCGGATCGGCCATGAAGTGCACTTCGGTGCCGCGGTTCTCGGTGTCGCCGGTGATCAGCATCGGCGAAACTTCCACGCCGTCCACCGTCTCGAGCACGCGCTCCTGCGCGACGCCGCGATGGAACTCCATGAAGTGCTTCTTGCCGTTCCGACGCACGGTCAGCCGCAGCCAGCTCGACAGCGCGTTCACGCACGACACGCCCACGCCGTGCAGGCCGCCCGACACCTTGTAGCTGTTCTGGTCGAACTTGCCGCCGGCGTGCAGCTCGGTCATCACGATTTCCGCAGCACTGCGCTTCGGCTCGTGCTTGTCGTTCATCTTCACGTCGGTCGGAATCCCGCGGCCGTTGTCGGTCACGGAAATCGAGTTGTCGGCGTGAATCGTCACGTGGATGTCGTTGCAGTACCCGGCCAACGCTTCGTCGATCGAGTTGTCGAGCACCTCGAACACGAGGTGGTGCAGACCGGTGCCGTCAGACGTGTCGCCGATGTACATCCCGGGGCGCTTGCGCACCGCTTCCAGACCTTCGAGGATCTGGATCGACGAGGCGCCGTAGCTGCTGTTATCGGGTTGCGAATTGTGCTGTTCACTCATGGATATCTTCCGGTTCTGCGAGGCCACTCAGGTGGCGGCGCGGTGCGTTTCAGCGAGAGAAATCGCCGGGCCGCTCCAGTTTCCTGGCCCGCCCCAAGCGCCGAAAAGGCACCAAAGGGACGGGTTGTCGGTTCGCCATAAAAACGCCAAAGGGGCTTGCCGCCCCCTGGTGTGTGTCTTGATGTCGTGCGCGTCAGATGCGCATCGGCATCACGACATACTTGAACTCGTCGTTCTCGGGCACGGTAATCAGCGCGCTCGAGCTGGCGTCGCCGAGGCTCACCTGCACGGTGTCGACCTTCAGGTTCGCGAGCACGTCGAGCAGATACGTGACGTTGAAGCCGATGTCGACGGTATCGCCCTGGTAGGCGATTTCCAGTTCTTCCTGCGCCTCTTCCTGATCGGCGTTGGTCGACATGATCTTCAGCTGGCCCGGCGCGATGATGCAGCGCACGCCCTTGAACTTGTCCGAGGTCAGGATGGCCGCGCGCTGCAGCGAACGCTGCAGTTCTTCACGGCCGATCTCGAACGTGTTCTTGTGCGCCTTCGGGATCACGCGCTGGAAGTCGGGGAACTTGCCCTCGACGAGTTTCGACACGAGCTCGACCTGGCCGAACGTGAACTTGGCCTGGGTTTGCGCGATGTCGATGGTGACGGTGTCGTCGATGTCTTCGAGCAGGCGCTGCAGCTCGAGAATCGTCTTGCGCGGCACGATGACTTCCTGGCGGCCGAACGTGCCGCCTTCGAGCTTCATCGACGAGAACGCGAGGCGGTGGCCGTCGGTGGCCACGGCCATCAGCTGGTCGCCGTCGACGACGAGCAGCATGCCGTTCAGGTAGTAGCGGATGTCCTGCTGCGCCATCGCGAAGTGGACCATGCCGAGCAGCTGGCGGAACGACTTCTGCGGGACGGTCAGGGTCGCGCCGAAATCCTTCGCCTGTGCGACGGTCGGGAACTCGTCGGCCGCCAGCGTCTGCAGTGCGAAACGGCTCTTGCCCGATTGAACGGTGAGGCGCTTGTCGGCGAGCGACAGCGTGACCTGGCCGTCAGGCATCGCGCGCAGGATGTCGAGCAGCTTGCGGGCGGCGACGGTGGTCGCGACCTGGTCGCCGCCGACGCCGAAATCGGCGCGCGTGGTGATCTGCAGCTCCAGGTCGGTCGACAGGAACGAAACGTCCGGGCCGTTCTTGGTGATCAGCAGGTTGGCGAGGATCGGCAACGTATGGCGGCGTTCGACGATGCCGCTGACCGTTTGCAGCGGCCTGAGGAGGGTGTCTCGTTCGGTCTTGACCAGTTGCATAGAGTTCCTTCGTTGAGTAACGGCCTGCAGCGCAGCAGCCTCGCAGCGCCCCGCCGGCCGGGCTCTTGGCCCGCCACCACCGGGGCGGTCAAACCAGTATTGTGCCTCAAAACCGAACCGCCCCCCTTAATTTGGGGCGGATGCCGAATTATCAAGCGCGGTGCGCGCTCAGCCCTTCAGCGTCTGTTCCAGCACGTGCAGCTCGTGGTTGAGCTGCGCGTCCTTGCTGCGCTCGTCGGCGATCTTGCGCACCGCGTGCAGCACGGTGGTGTGATCGCGCCCGCCGAACAGCTCGCCGATTTCCGGCAGGCTCTTCTGCGTGAGTTCCTTCGCGAGATACATCGCGATCTGCCGCGGCCGCGCGATGTTCGCGGGGCGCTTCTTCGAATACATGTCGGCGACCTTGATGTTGTAGAAGTCGGCGACGGTCTTCTGGATGTTCTCGACCGAAATCTGCCGGTTTTGCACGGTCAGCAGATCCTTCAGCGCTTCCTTGGTCAGCTCGATCGAGATCTCGCGGCCGTGGAACTTCGAATACGCGAGGATCTTGCGCAGCGCGCCTTCGAGTTCGCGCACGTTCGAGCGCAGGTGCTTCGCGACGAAGAACGCGACGTCCTCCGACAGGTTCACGCCTTCCGACTGCGCCTTGCGCATCAGGATCGCGACGCGCATTTCCAGCTCGGGCGGCTCGATCGCGACGGTGAGGCCCGAGTCGAAGCGCGAGATCAGGCGATCGTCGATACCCGAGATTTCCTTCGGATACGTGTCGCTGGTGATGATCACCTGCGCCTTGTTCGCGACCAGCGCCTCGAACGCATAGAAGAATTCCTCTTGCGTGCGCGACTTGCCGGAGAAGAATTGAATATCGTCGATCAGCAGCAGGTCGAGCGAGTGGTAGTAGCGCTTGAAGTCGTCGAACGCCTTGCGCTGGTACGCCTTCACCACGTCGGACACGTACTGTTCCGCATGGATGTAGCGGATCCGCGCGCCGGCCTTGTCGAGCAGCAGCTGGTTGCCGATCGCGTGGATCAGGTGGGTCTTGCCGAGGCCGACGCCGCCGTACAGGAACAGCGGGTTGTACGAGATGCCCGGGTTGTCCGCGACCTGGATCGCGGCGGCGCGCGCGAGCTGGTTCGCCTTACCGGTCACGAAGTTGTCGAACGTGAGCACCGGGTTCAGCTTCGAGCGTTCGTACATCGAATCGGCTTCGCCGCCGTTCGCGGTGCCGCACCCGGGCCGGGCGCCACGTGCGGCGGCCGGCCGCCGCTTCGTGCGCGGGCAGGCTCGGCAGGTCGATGTCGGCGTCGTCGGCGTTCAGGTGGTGTGCGGCGGCCGCCGACGGCGTCATCGGCACGTCGGCCGGCGCGCTCGGTGCAGCCGATGCATTCGCGGTCAGATTGGCGGCGATCGCGGCCACCGTGGCGGCCGGGCCGCTCGGTGCGAGCGGCGCGCGTGGCGCGGCTGCGCCCGGTGCGGCGCTGGCCGCGGCGCTACGCATGCCTGCCTTCGGATCGAGGACGAACTGGACTTCGATCGGCGCATTCCAGAAATCCCGGGCCAGATCGGAGATCCGTCCCGAAAACTGGCTCTTGACCCAGTCCAGCTTGAAGCGGTTCGGCGCGGCGATGGACAGCGTGTTCGCCGACGCATCGAAGGCCACCGGGGCCAAGGGTTTGATCCACGTCACGTACTGCTGGGGCGTCAGCTCGCGCTCCAGCAGTGCGGAACAGTGTTGCCAGAAATCGTTCATCAAGTAACTGTCGTTTTTTGCGTGCACAGCGCGGCTCGCCGGCGCCCTTGTCGCGGTTGCGCAACAAGGCCCGAAGCGGTCGTGCGAGCGTGCCTCGGACGCCTGCGTCACAGTGTTGGAGGGGCAGGCGCGGGCCGAGGCGGCGTGCGGGATTCTTGGAGATAAGGCGAGATTCTACCGCCAAACGCGGCCACAGCGCGAGTTATCCACAGGCCGGGATTGTGGGTCGCGGGGCCGGATCGGCGCGGGCCGGCACAGGCGAGCGACTCCTAAAGTATTGACCGTCAAGAGAAAAACGGTTTAAATAGCGGGTTCCGCGAAAACCAATCCTGTATTCCCGGCGATTGCGTTCGCCCGAATGCCTCCGGTTAAGGGCACGCGGTCCCCTGAATTTCGACATTCTCGAACAAGTGAGAACATCATGAAACGTACTTACCAACCGTCCGTGACGCGCCGCAAGCGCACCCATGGCTTCCGTGTCCGCATGAAGACGGCAGGTGGCCGCAAGGTCATCAACGCTCGCCGCGCGAAGGGCCGCAAGCGCCTCGCCATCTAAGGCAGGTTGCGCGCTGTGTCCGCCGTCCGCAGTCCTGCGGAAGGTGCCGTCGAGCCGGGTGCGAATCCGTCGCAGACGAAAGCCGCCTTCCCGAAAGCTGCGCGACTTCTGAAAACGGATGAATTTTCATCCGTTTTTCGTTTGCGCCCCTGGCGGCGCTCCGCGCACTTCGTGATCTACGGCAAGCCGACCGGTCAGCCCGCGCGTCTGGGGCTCGTCGTCGGCAAGAAGTATGCGCCGCGTGCAGTAACACGTAACCTCGTGAAGCGGCTGGCGCGCGATCAGTTTCGCCTGCGCCGGGCCGAATTCGCCGGTTACGACCTGCTGCTGCGGCAGCACACGCGCTTCGACAAGAAAGCGCTGCCGAGCGCGGCTTCCGCCCCGCTCGCGGCGATGTGCGCGGCCGAGATCCGCGAACTGCTCGACAGGGCAGTCCGGGAAATCGCCCGCCGGGCGTCGAAGCCCGCGTCCGAGTGACGCATCCGTGTCCGGTGCGGCGTTCGCGCCTGCCCGGTTGGTTTTGACGCGGCGTCGAACGGCGCCGCCCAAGGTATGAAAACGGTATTGATCGCCTTGCTGCGCTTCTACAAGGTTGCCGTGAGCCCGATGCTCGGCAACCGTTGCCGTTTTTATCCTTCCTGTTCTGATTACGCGCGCGAGGCAATCCAGTATCATGGCGCCGCGCGCGGCACGTATCTCGCCGTCAGGCGCGTGTGCCGATGCCATCCGTTTTCCGCGGGCGGTATCGACCTCGTCCCGCCGCCCAACTCCGACACTCGCGCTCGCGGCGAAGCCGACGCGCGGTCCCATCGACTCTGAGACAACGCATGGATATCAAACGCACCGTCCTATGGGTGATCTTCTTCATGTCAGCTGTCATGCTGTACGACAACTGGCAGCGCGACCATGGACGCCCGTCGATGTTCTTCCCGAGCGCCACGCAAACGGCCCCCGCGGCTGCAGGCGGTGCATCGGGCACGGGCGCGACGACGACCGCAGGTGACGCGCCTGCGGCAGCCGCAGGCACCGCACCGTCGACGACGGCACCGGCCGCGCAGGCGCAGCTCGTGAAGTTCTCGACCGACGTGTATGACGGCGAAATCGACACGCGCGGCGGCACGCTCGCGAAGCTGACGCTGAAGAAGCAGGGCGACGGCAAGCAGCCCGACCTGTACATCACGCTGTTCGACCATACGGCCGGCCACACGTATCTCGCGCGCTCGGGCCTGCTCGGCGGCGACTTCCCGAACCACAACGACGTCTATACGCAGGTCAACGCGGGCCCGACGTCGCTGACGGGTGACCAGAACACGCTGAAGCTGTCGTTCGAATCGCCGGTGAAGGGCGGCGTGAAGGTCGTGAAGACCTACACGTTCACGCGCGGCAGCTACGTGATCGGCGTCGACACCAAGATCGACAACGTCGGCACGGCCCCGGTCACGCCGACGGTCTACATGGAACTGGTGCGCGACAACACGGCCGTCGAAACGCCGATGTTCTCGCATACGTTCCTCGGGCCGGCGGTCTACACGGACGCGAAGCACTTCCAGAAGATCAACTTCAGCGACCTCGACAAGAACAAGGCCGACTTCGTGAACTCCGCCGACAACGGCTGGGTCGCGATGGTGCAGCACTACTTCGCGTCGGCCTGGATTCCGCAGCAGGGCGTGAAGCGCGACATCTACGCTGAAAAGATCGATCCGACGCTGTATCGCGTCGGCGTGAAGCAACCGGTCGCAGCCATTGCGCCGGGCCAGTCGGCCGACGTGCAGGCACGCCTGTTCGCCGGTCCGGAAGAAGAGCGCATGCTCGAAGGCGTCGCGCCGGGCCTGGAACTCGTGAAGGACTACGGCTGGGTGACGATCATCGCGAAGCCGCTGTTCTGGCTGCTCGAGAAGATCCACGGCGTCGTCGGCAACTGGGGCTGGGCGATCGTGCTGCTGACGGTGCTGATCAAGGCCGTGTTCTTCCCGCTGTCGGCTGCCAGCTACAAGTCGATGGCGCGCATGAAGGAAATCACGCCGCGCATGCAGGCGCTGCGCGAACGCTTCAAGAGCGATCCGCAGAAGATGAACGCCGCGCTGATGGAGCTGTACAAGACCGAGAAGGTCAATCCGTTCGGCGGCTGCCTGCCGGTCGTGATCCAGATCCCGGTGTTCATCTCGCTGTACTGGGTGCTGCTCGCGTCGGTCGAAATGCGCGGCGCGCCGTGGATTCTGTGGATTCACGACCTGTCGCAGCGCGACCCGTTCTTCATCCTGCCGGTGCTGATGGCCGTCTCGATGTTCGTGCAGACGAGCCTGAACCCGACGCCGCCGGACCCGGTCCAGGCGAAGATGATGAAGTTTATGCCGATCGCGTTCTCGGTGATGTTCTTCTTCTTCCCGGCCGGCCTGGTGCTGTACTACGTCGTGAACAACGTGCTGTCGATCGCGCAGCAGTACTACATCACGCGCAAGCTCGGCGGCGGCAAGAAGGCCTGACGCCCGTTGCACACGCGGGCGGCCAGCCGCCCGCGATGCACGCAAAAAAGCCGCATGGTTTCATCCATGCGGCTTTTTTGTTTCTGGCGGGGGCGGCGCGGGGACGTGGACCGCTGCCGTTCAGGCCTTCTTCGCTTCGACTTTCGTGTCGCCGCCGTAGAACTGCTCGATCAGTTCCTGAACGAGGTAACGCTGATGCGGCGGCAGCGCCTCGATCTTCGACGCGAGTTCGATCGTCTCGGGCGTCGGCGGATAACGCTCGTCGCGCGGCAGCGGTTGCGGCGTCGTGTGTTCGGTCACGCTCGGCGACGGCCCGTAATGCAGCCAATGCAGTTCGACGCGCAACCAGTCGGCGAGCGTTTCGAGTTTGTCCGGCGTCGGAATCGTGCGGCCCGTCAGCCATTTGTGCGCGGTTTGCGGCGAAACCGGCTGCGCACCGCGGTGACGCAGATTGAACCGGTTCGCGAGTTCCGTCGCGCCGGTGACCTTGTCCGGGCTGCGCCGCAAGGCGAATTTCAGGCGTTCCGAGAACGCTGCTTTTTCTTCGGGTGTCGGCATGGGGGTGATTGTGCAATTCCACCGACACGTCTCAGACAACCATATAAGCTAAACATAGCCTGTTCGGACGAATCCCAACCTGCCGTGGACCGTGCGGCGGAATTGGGGGCCGCAGTGTCGGACCGTTCGGAAAGGCATACTCGTCCGAAATGGACAGGACGTGATTGTCCGGCATTGATACTCGACTTATCCCCGTCGGGATAAATTCGGGTAAGTTCGACGCCGATCAGGCGTCCGGTGGCGTGCGGGCCGGCAGGCTACAATGCCGGCGTCCCGATGCCCGAACTGTTGTGCGGGCGCACCATTGACGCTCTGTTCACCCGATTCATCCGATTCCCATGCTCGCTACCGATTCCGATCCGATCGTCGCCATTGCCACTGCTGCCGGCCGGGGGGGCATCGGCGTCGTCCGCGTGTCGTTCGGGCGCGGCGGCGAGGCGGCCGCGCTGCCGCTGATCGACGCGTTGTGCGGGCAGCGGCTCGCGCCGCGCCATGCGAGCTACGTGCCGTTCCTCGACGAGCACGGCGCGCCGCTCGACCGCGGAATCGCGCTGTATTTCCCCGCGCCGCATTCGTACACCGGCGAGCACGTGCTCGAGTTGCAGGGGCACGGCGGGCCGATCGTGATGCAGCTGCTGCTGCAGCGTTGCCTCGATGCGGGGCGCGGCTTCGGGCTTCGGCTCGCGGAACCGGGCGAATTCACGCGGCGCGCGTTTCTGAACGACAAGCTTGATCTTGCGCAGGCCGAGGCCGTCGCCGACCTGATCGAGGCGAGTACCGAAGCGGCGGCGCGCTCGGCCGGGCGCTCGCTCGACGGCGCGTTCTCGCGGCAGATCCACGCGCTCGTCGAGGATGTGATCACGCTGCGGATGCTGGTCGAGGCGACGCTCGATTTCCCGGAAGAGGAAATCGACTTCCTGGAAGCGGCCGATGCGCGCGGCAAGCTCGCGAGGATCCGCGAGCAACTGGCGCACGTGCTCGGTGACGCGCGGCAGGGCGCGCTGCTGCGCGAAGGGTTGTCGGTCGTGCTCGCGGGGCAGCCGAACGTCGGCAAGTCGTCGCTGCTGAACGCGCTCGCCGGCGCGGAGCTGGCGATCGTCACGCCGATCGCGGGCACGACGCGCGACAAGGTCGCGCAGACGATCCAGGTCGAAGGGATTCCGCTGCACATCATCGATACGGCCGGGCTGCGCGAGACAGAGGACGAAGTCGAGCGGATCGGGATTGCGCGCACGTGGAGCGAGATCGAGCGCGCCGACGTCGTGCTGCATCTGCTCGATTCGCGCACGGGGATGACGGCGGACGACGAGACGATCGCGGCCCGGTTCCCGGATGGTGTGCCGGTGGTGCGGGTGTTGAACAAGACGGACCTCACCGGCGTGCCGGCGTGCGTCGAGCATCCGGCGGAAGGCGACCTGACCGAGGTGCATCTGTCGGCCAAGCGCGGCGACGGCATCGACATGTTGCGCGCGGAACTGCTGCGGATCGCGGGGTGGCAGGCGGGGGCGGAAGGCGTTTATCTGGCGCGCGAGCGGCACTTGATTGCGCTGCGGGCTGCGCAGGAGCATCTGGCGCAGGCGGCGGATCACGCCGAGCAGCGCGCGCAATCGCTCGATCTGTTTGCGGAGGAACTGCGGCTCGCGCAGGAGCAACTCAATGCGATTACCGGGGAATTCACTTCGGATGATCTGCTGGGCGTGATTTTCAGCAGGTTTTGTATTGGGAAGTAAGCGGGCATTTCAACGAAATACCGGCGCTTCGAATTCCCGCTGTTTTCCCTTTTCCACATCGACCCACGTTCCGAGATGAGTGCCTTTCCAATGGCGGACGCCGTGCCGCGCGGCGTGGACAAGGAAAAAGTTGCAGCCCTCGCGCGTCGGAAATTTGCCGGCTCGCTGGCCAACGACACCAAGTGGAACGAGCTGATTACCTTCGTGCGCGATCTGAGCGGGTGGCGGCCTTCGTACCGGTCAAAGTGGGTCAATGGTCATGTGACGGATTGGGACGTCGAGTGGTTCTACCATCTGCCATTCCCGTTCGTGGGCGTCGAATGGTTCGACATCGGGTTGAATGCCCAGGCGTCCGCCAGGCATCAAGCGGCGGACCAATCCGCGCGAGTGTTGGGAAAGCTTGCAGAGATCGGCTTCGAGTTCGAGGCCAGATGCGAGGTGGTGAGAATCTGGGGATATGGGCCGAAGTCGTACGAAGACTTTCCGACGGCTCGTTGAGGAAGGACGCAGCTGCCGTCCTCAGCGGTCCGGATCAATCGACTGATCCGGACGGCGTCGTCGCGACAGCCGGGGTGGAATGCATCAATCCCAATGCCGATGATGATGGTGGTAATACCCGCCATCACCGTAATACCCATACCCGCCGCCATCCGGCACCACGATGCAGCCGCTCAACAGCACGGCGACACCGGCAATCAGCAAAAGGGTTTTTTTCATCACGCTCACCTGCTCGGATTCGACATGAATCCAGCATAGCGAGCGCCTTCAACACCGGCTGTAAGCGATCGTTTCCCGGCGCGGCAATCCGTAACGGCGGATTATTCCGGTCACAATGACCGTAACAAATCCCCAATCCGCAGACGTTTTCACGCCGCCACGACGCGGTTTCTCCCCGCATCCTTCGCACGATACAGCGCGGCATCGGCGGCTTCGATCAACGCATCGGGCGTCGACAGGTCGTCGGCCGACACGGTCGCGCAACCGACGCTGACGCTCACGCGCCCGGCCGGCGACCCGGGCATCGCGAGATCGATCCGCAGCACCGCTTCGCGCGCTTCCTCGGCAACGACCCGTGCCCCGCGCGCGCCGGTGTTCGGCAGCACGATGGCAAACTCCTCGCCGCCGTAGCGCGCGACGATATCGGCCGGCCGCCGCACCGCGCCGGCCAGCGCATTCGCGACCGCGATCAGGCACGCATCGCCCTTCACGTGACCGAACGCGTCGTTGTACGCCTTGAAGTGATCGACGTCGACCATCAGCAGCGACAACGGCTCGCCTTGCCGCCGCGCCTGCAGGAACAGCGTGTGGAAGTGATCGTTGAAGTGGCTGCGATTGAACGCGCCGGTCAGCCCGTCGCGCGCGGACGAACGAACCAGCGTCGCATGCGCCTCGAACAGCTGCTGATACAGCTTCGTCACTTCCCAGGCGAGCACGCACACCAGCACGCCCGGCGTGAACATGCTGAACACGCGTGCGAGATACCAGCCGACCGTGAAGCGGCTCGTGGTCAGCAGGTTCAGCGTCGTGTCGGTGAGGCAGGCGAGCACCGCGATCGCGAGCCACAGGTCGAGCGTCGTGCGCAGTCGGCCGGAAGCCAGCACGGCGACGAGCGCGAGCGCATTGAGCAACCACACGACCAGCGCGATCCCGTTGACGGGCAGCGCGGCTGTGTCGCCCGGCGGATGGAACGCGGGCGGCAGCGCCACGTTCAGCGCGAGCACGCACAGCAGCGCGGCCGCGACGGCCGGGCCGCCGACCAGCGCGAAGGTCCATATGCGCGTCTGCGCCGCGCCGACCGGCGCATGCGTGAGCCGCTCGCGCGCGAGCAGCGCGGCCATCACGAAGCACGGAAAGCCGGCATGCCAGAAGACCCACATCCACGCGGCGCTTTGCGGACGCGCGCCGAGCAACCCTTGCGGCGCGAACACGCCGGGGAAGGTGAGCAGCTGCAGCGCGACGGCGAGTGCGGTGAACGCATAGGCGCCGCCGAGCGCACCGAGCACGGGCTGGCGCGTGACGGTGAACTGCGCGCCGAGGAAGAAGGCGGCGATGCTCGCGGTGGTGAACACGGTCAGCGCGCACATCGGCATGAACGGCTCGACGGCCGGCAGCGTGACGTTTGCGTGCGGCACGGCGATCGCCAGCGCGAGCACGATGACGAGTGCCGTGAGCGCGCCGAACCAAAGCTGACGACGCGTCGTATGCTGGATCAGGATGCCTTCCATGGATTCCCCCGGGCACTCGTGCGGTCACGCCCGGTCTTGGCGCCGGGCAGCAAGCATCCGGCCGCAGCGCAACCGGTGCGGCCCGATCCTATCGCGTTATTGGCGTGCGCTCAAATACCGAGGCCGGGGCCGAAGTTGCCGGCGACCCAGCGCGTGACGGCATCGACGTCCGCGTAGTCCTGTTCGGGCAGGCCGTCGAGCATCGACAGCACTTCGTTACTGGCGCCGGCGTCGCGTGCGGCGTCGACGATCGCATCCTTGTTGGCCGGGTAACGGACGGCCGCCAGCACGTCGGCAATCTGCAGGTCGATCGCTTCGCCGGGGATATCGTGCGGAGGGAGAGCGGGTTTGTCGTTCACGGCGGCGGCTCGCTGGTTGGGCGGGATTCGGTTCGAGGCGGTTCGTGGCGGAAAGCGGTTGCACCGTTTGCACCGTGTGCAGCGCCCCGCCCGCGCGGGTGCGCTGCGGGGATGGCGATCGGCTCAGTGTCCGCGCCGCACCCGGCGCCACGGATGCTTCCAATCGATATGCGGTGCATTTTCGTCGCGCGGATGCTGGCGCCGATGTTCCTGCCACAGTTCGTCGGAGAACAGCGCAGCCACGATCATGAGTGGCAGCACGAGGAAGATGCCGAGTATGACTTGCTCGATCACGATAGCCTCCTTGCGGTGGCAGGAACCCTTGTGTCCATTCTAGGCTCTGACCTTCGCCCGCGGTCAACTTCTTACAGCGCGGAACGCGCCCCGTTCGCGGCGCCGCCGCACGGGTGTTTCATGCGCGCGCGGGCATCAAAAAGGACACGAACATGCAACTCCAGAACGACAAGCACACGCTTGCACTGCGGCCGCTGGAGCGCCAGGACCTGCGCTTCGTTCACGAGCTGAACAACGACGCGAAGATCATGCGCTACTGGTTCGAGGAGCCGTACGAAACCTTCTCCGAGCTGTCGCAACTGTATGACCGTCACGTGCACGACCAGCGCGAGCGCCGCTTCGTCGCGGTCGATGCGCAGGACGAACTGGTCGGCCTCGTCGAGCTGATCGAGCTCGACTACATTCACCGTCGCGGCGAATTCCAGATCATCATTGCGCCCCAATGCCAGGGGCGCGGCTATGCGGGGCAGGCGACGCGCCTCGCGATCGAATATGCGTTCAAGGTGCTGAACATGCGCAAGCTGTACCTGATCGTCGACACGTCGAATGCGGCGGCCATCCACGTGTACGAGAAATGCGGATTCCAGCACGAGGCGGAATTGAAGGAAGAATTTTTCGGAAACGGCGCATATCACAACGCTTATCGCATGTGCATTTTCCAGCGCGATTATTTCGAGCGCCCGCAAGCGATCTAAATAAGGTGGGGGTAAAAACACTGGCGAACGCCCCGCTGCGGCTCCGCTGCAGCGGGCGCCAAGCCTGCCGGGGAAAATACGGGTAAATACGAGTGCGCTTATACCTGGCATTTTTCTTGTATCAGGTAAATCCGGTCCCGCACTGCGGTAAATTCAGATCGTTTCGGATGACTTTATGTGCAACGCATCAAAATGGTCCCGCTATTGAAATGAATTATCCAAACCGTTCAGCCGATGGACTGTAGTTTCTCCGAAAGGCTTGCCGGATGAGGCTTTGCTTCCGGCGGCGCGGGCGAATCCGCCGGACGGCAGACGCCGCCGCAAGTGAAAAACCGGGTGCGTGCAGGGTGCGACAATTCGCCGCTATTGCGATCGCACAACAAATGTGCTTGATATCGCTTGCCGGTCTTCTAAAGTGAAAAACGCGGGTTCACGATCACCTTTAAACACATAGCTAACCGAGCCTGGTGCCCGCAAGCCTGGAGACAGAACATGATGAAGCGTACCGGTGTCCTTTTTGCCCTCGTCGGCGCATTTTCCGTGGTGTCGATCGCCCAGGCGGGCGGCGATGCGGCTGTCCAGCCGAAGCAGGAAATCCAGCTGACGAAGAATGCGTGGGGCTGTCTGTCGAAAGACAATCTGGACTCCGTACTGAGTCACGAACGTGACGGCAAGTCGCAGGCGAAGCAGCAGTACTTCGACGACTACCGTTGCCTGTCGGTGCCGGAAGGCCAGCGCTTCCGCGTGGTGTCGGTCGATCAGGGCGACGTCCAGTTCGTCAGCGCCGACAACAGCGACCAGCAGGGCCTCTGGACCGATTCGCGCTTCGTCAAGCAGTAACCCGCACGCGCACCTCTCGCCCCCGCGCGCCTGCCGGAACCGCCGGCGGCGCGACCTGAACACGGCCCGGCCGATGCCGGGCCGTCGTGCTGTGGCGCGCCCGTCACGCGCCGGGCGGCGCGCATTCGGTATCATCACGGCCCGACCGAACCGAATGCCCGCCCGGGCCGTATCCGCATGGCGCTGAAATCCACGATCTACAAAGCCGAGCTGCAAATCGCCGACATGGATCGGCACTACTATGGCGATCACGCGTTGACGGTCGCCCGTCACCCGTCCGAAACTGACGACCGGATGATGGTGCGCATCGTCGCGTTCGCGCTGTTCGCGCACGAGCGCCTCGAATTCTGCAAGGGGCTGTCGGACGTCGACGAGCCCGATCTGTGGCAGAAGGACCTGACGGGTGCGATCGACGTATGGATCGAGGCCGGCCAGCCCGACGAACGGCGCATCTCGAAGGCGGCCGGCCGCGCCGGGCAGGTCACGGTGATCGCGTACGGCGGCAAGACTTCGGATATCTGGTGGCAGGGCGTGCGCAGCAAGGTGGAGCGGCTGCGCAACGTGCAGGTGCTGTCGCTGGCCGACGGCGTCGCGGCCGCGCTCGGGCGTCTCGCCGAGCGCACGATGCGCCTGCAGTGCACGGTGCAGGACGGCGCCGCCTGGATCTCGAGCGCCGACCACGATCCGGTCGCGGTCGAATGGACAGTGCTGAAGCCATTCGCCGACGCGTGACCGCCGGCGCGCCGCTCAGCCGAACGCGGCGGGCGGCCCCTTGAATTCCAGCATGTTCCCTTCGGGATCGAACAGATAGATCGACGGCCCGTAGCCGCCGGCGCCGTAGCGATCGGCGGGGGCGCCGGGGCGCGCGCCATGCGCGGCGAAATGCTCGATCAGCGCGTCGGGGTCGAACGGCTCGACGCGCAGGCACAGATGGTCGAGGTTGCGGCCGGTGCCGGGCGGTCCGCTGTCGGGACGATCGATCGGGCCGCCGACCGACAGCAGGTCGATCAGCGCGTCGCCGGCGCGCAACTGCACGAGGCCCAGGTCGGGCTGTTCCTTCTCCACGTGGCAGCCGACGGCATCGCAGTAAAAGCGCGTCATCGCAGCCATGTCGGTCACGCGCAGCACGACGTGATCGATCGCGCGGATGGTCGGTTTCATGAGCGGGGCACTCCTTCGGATGGCGTGCACCGAGTGTAGACCGCGCCGGCGACGGATGCCGCAATGCTGCACGATCGACGGACGAAAAAAAGCCCGTTCACGCAGAGCGGAACGGGCTTAATCCATATCAGGAGGAGACATGGAGGAGACAGTTCCAACTATACACACGGCGATGGTGCGTTGCAATATTCCGAGTGTAAAAAATGGTCAGGACGGCGATTGGTCGCAGCCGCACTGCAGCAAAATGGTGACGCGACGATGACGAAAGCGGTGCCGGAGCAGCGCTTTGCGCGGTGTTTCGTCCGATTGATCGATTGCGATGTGCCCCCGGTTTCGCCGGTGCGAATCACAGAGCAAGATTCAGGGCGCGACGGCCCATGCCGATGTCTAGAGTAGGCACCATCTACACTAGAGAGTGCGAGGTTCAGATGAAAACCGCCTATCCGACCGACGATGCCCGCTGGGGCGCCGTGACCGCCCGCGACCCGCATGCGGACGGCGCGTTCTTCTACGCCGTGCGCACGACCGGTGTGTTCTGCCGCCCGAGCTGCGCGTCGCGGCTGCCGCGGCGCGAGCATGTGTCCTTCTTTGCCAGTCCAGCCGACGCGCGCGCGGCCGGTTTTCGTCCGTGCAAGCGCTGCCAGCCGGAAGGGCTGCCGCGCGAGCTCGAGATCGTCAATCGTGCCTGCGCGGTGCTCGACGCGCATGCGGAGCGGCTCACGCTGCAGCAACTGAGCGACGCCGTGCACGTAAGCCCGTTCCACCTGCAGCGGCTGTTCAAGCGCGTGGTCGGCGTGTCGCCGCGGCAGTACCAGGCCGCGCAGCGCGGCGCCGCCTTGCGCGAGGCGCTGCAAAGCGGGCAGCCGGTCACGCAGGCGGCCGTCGACGCGGGTTTCAACTCGCCGTCGCGACTTTACGCATCGGTGCCGCGCGAACTGGGCATGGCGCCGTCCGCGTTCCGTCGCCAGGGCGCCGGCCTGCGGATCGACTACGCGACCGCGTCGACGCCGCTCGGCACGGTGCTCGTCGCCGCGACCGAACAGGGCATCTGCCGGATCGCGTTCGGCGACGAGCCGGCGTCGCTCGTCGGCGAACTGACGGATGCGTTCGCGCGTGCGGAACTGGTCGAATCGCCGTCGCGGCTCGCGCCGTTCGTCGCGCAGATCCGCGCCTACCTCGACGGCACGCGGCACGCGTTCGACCTGCCGCTCGACATCGCGCCGACCGCGTTCCAGCAGCGCGTCTGGGAAGCGCTGACGCACATCCCGTACGGCGAAACGCGCAGCTACTCGGAGATCGCCGAGGCACTGGGCGCGCCGCGTGCGGTGCGGGCCGTCGCATCGGCCTGCGCGTCGAACCCGGTCGCGCTCGCGATCCCGTGCCACCGTGTCGTGCAGAAGGGCGGCGCGCTCGCCGGGTATCGCTGGGGCGTGCGCCGCAAGGCGACGCTGCTCGCGTCCGAGGCGCGCCATGCGCACGACGATGAAACCGAAGCCGTTGCGGAGGGCAACGCAGTTTGAGCATCGAAAAAAACACGATTACGTCGAGCGCGGATGGCGGCCAGGTGCCGCCGTCCGCGCAGATGGAACTGCGCTTCAAGGCGCCGTACGACTGGGCGCGCGTGCTGCGCTTCTTCAGCGGACGGGCGATTCCGGGCGTCGAACAGGTCGTCGACGGCGTGTATCGCCGCATCGTCGACCTGCACGGCGAAGCGGGCCGGCTGACCGTCACGAAGCATCCGCGCCGGCATTGCCTGATCGCGACGGTCGACGGGGCGGCCGCGCGGCATGTCGACGATGCATTCGCGCGCCGCGTCGCGTCGATGTTCGACCTCGGCGCCGACCCGGCCGCGATCGGGAGCGGGCTTGCGCGCGATCCGTGGTTCGCGCCGCTCGTCGATGCAGCCCCGGGGCTGCGCGTGCCGGGCGCCTGGTCGGGATTCGAGCTCGCGGTGCGCGCGATCGTCGGTCAGCAGGTGAGCGTGAAGGCGGCGACGACGATCGTCGGCCGGCTCGTCCAGCGAGCCGGCGAGCGCGTCGCGCACGACGACGGCATGGCGGCGCCGGACGGCGTGCCCGCCTGGCGTTTCCCGACGCCGGACGCGCTCGCCGCCTGCGATCTGGAGAAGATCGGAATGCCCGGCAAGCGGGCCGCGGCGCTGACGGGCGTGGCGCGCGCGGTGGCGGCCGGCCACGTGCCGCTCGATCCCGCCCAGGCCGATCTCGCGACGCTGCGGAGCGCCTGGCTCGACCTGCCCGGCATCGGCCCGTGGACCGTCGAATACATCGCGATGCGTGCGTGGCGCGACCCGGACGCATGGCCGGCGTCCGATCTCGTGCTGATGCAGTCGATCACCGCGCGCGATCCGTCGCTCGACCGGCTCGCGAGCCAGAAGCGCCGCACCGAAGGCTGGCGGCCGTGGCGCGCGTATGCGGCGCTGCATCTGTGGAACGACGTGGCCGACCGGGCCGGCGGCGCGCGCGGCGGATGACGGCCGCCGCGGCCGGCCGGCGGGTGCGCGGGGCAGGGCCGCGCTGCGACCCGCAAACGGCGACGGGCCGGCAGCGATCGGTCGGCGGTGCTCACGGTTGCGACGCTTGACGGCGATCACCCGTTCCGGCGGCCGTCATCCCCCGGCGTGCGGGCGGCTCGAGCGTGACGGCGACGCATCGCGGGTTCGGCTGCGCGGGTTGCACCTGGCGGCGCCGTGGCGTGCACGGCTCATGTTACTTCCGACGAATTTCGCGTGATCGTCGCGTCCGGCGGTGCCGACGGACGGTCCGCCGCGCGCGCGGCGATCGTCGTCATCGGCCCGCCCGGCGGCCCGCCGCGGCGGGCGCGCACCACCCGGAGTCACCTCAAGCGCGCGTGACGGCGAGATGTTAAAGTGCCCGCTACCAACGAAGCGACCAATAATCCAGCCGGCCGCGCGGCATCCTGCGCGCGGCCGTCACGCACTTGCGTCTCCATGTCGAACACCATGACTCACCGCCAGTCCGAACTGCTGCTGAATCGTCTCGAAGCGCTGAGCTCGGGCCCGACGCGGCAGCATCTGCCCGACGGCCTGCGCGGCATCGAAAAGGAAAGCCTGCGCGTGACGCGCGACGGGATGATCGCGTTCACGCCGCATCCGCGCGCGCTCGGTTCGGCACTCACGCACCCGTCATTGACGACCGACTATTCCGAAGCACTGATCGAACTGATCACGCCGGCGGAAGCCGACGCGTCGATCACGCTCGAACGCCTCGACGATCTGCACCGCTACGTGTATGCGTCGCTCGGCGACGAGATGCTGTGGAACGACTCGATGCCGGGCCTGCTGCCGGCCGACGATCAAATCCCGATCGCCGACTACGGCACGTCGAACATCGGCCGCCTGAAGACGGTGTACCGGCGCGGCCTCGCGTATCGCTACGGCCGCACGATGCAGTGCATCGCCGGCATCCACTACAACTACTCGCTGCACGAGGAAGTGTGGCGGCGCCTGCATGCGGAAGAGGGCTCGACTGCCACGCTGGTCGACTACCAGTCGGAGCGCTATCTCGCGCAGATCCGCAACTTCCGCCGCCGCAGCTGGCTGTTGATGTACCTGTTCGGCGCGTCGCCCGCGCTCGACACGAAGTTCCTGCGCGGCAAGCCGCACAAGCTCGACACGTTCGACGCCGATACGCTGTACCGGCCATATGCGACGAGCTTGCGGATGAGCGACCTCGGTTACTCGAACACGACCGCGCAGGCCGCGCTGCAAGTCGACTACAACACGCTGCCCGGCTATCTCGACGCGCTGTCGAAGGCCGTGAGCGAGCCGTATCCGCCGTACGAGGCGATCGGCACGCATCGCGACGGCGAGTGGATCCAGATCAACACGAACGTGCTGCAGATCGAGAACGAGTTCTACTCGACGATCCGGCCGAAGCGCGTCACGTATTCGGGCGAGCGGCCGCTGCATGCGCTCGCGTCGCGCGGCGTGCAGTACATCGAAGTGCGCTGCCTCGACATCGATCCGTTCGAGCCGACCGGCATCGCGCTGGAGACCGCGCGCTTCATCGACGCATTCCTGCTCGCCTGCGCGCTCGACGAGAGCCCCGCGCTCGACTGCGACGCGTACAAGGAAGCGAACGCGAACTTCGGCAGCGTGACGATGGACGGGCGCAAGCCCGGGCTGACGCTGACGCGCGACGGCCAGCCGGTCACGCTGCAGGCCTGGGCGGACGACCTGATGACCGATATCGAAACCATCGGGCGCCGTCTCGACGAGATCCGCGGTGGCGACGAGCATGTGCGAGCGATTGCCGCGCAGCGCGAGAAGCTCGCCGATCCGGAGCGCACGCCGTCGGCGCGCGTGCTGCGCACGATGCGCGAGAACGGGCAGTCGTTCCTCGCGTTCGCGTGCGCGCACAGCGAGGCGCATGCCGCGCATTTCCGCGCGAACCCGCCGTCGGCGGAGACGATGCGCGCCGAGCAGGCGCTCGCCGCGAAGTCGCTGGCCGAGCAGGCCGAGCTCGAAGCGAAGGAGGCCGGATCGTTCGACGCGTTCGTCGCGGCCTATCGTGCGTATACGCTGAACCGCTTCAGCGTTTGACGGCCGCGGCCCGCTGCGCGTCGCGCGGCGGGCAGGCCGGTTGCGCAGTCACGCGCCCGGCCCGGTTTCGTCCGCTTCAGTGATGCGCGTACGTGTCGCGATCGACCACGTGCGGCAGTGCCGGTTTTCCTGATTCCACATTCGCATGGCCGTTGCTGCCGTAGCCGGCCGCGTCGCCGCGCGCATGCGCGGCGCGCTGCATGACCGCCTGCATGTTTTGCGGAAAGTCCGGGCTGCTGGCAAGACTCGGCCGGTAGCCGGCGGCCTGCAGTTCCGCGAGTTCCTGGCGAACTTGCGCGCGCGTCAGCGTCGACGCGGCCTGGGCCTGGGCGGCGACAGTCGAGCCGATCAGCAGGAATGCGCACGCCGCAAGTTTCATGGTCTTCATCGTGTTTGCTCCGTGAGGTATCCGGCGCCGCGCCCTTCGTCGGCGCGGGCGGAATCGATGCAGCCAGTCTAGGCTTCGGACGCCAAACGAAACACCCCGCGCACCGTCAGTCACCTTTGTCGCCTGAGCAACATTGCGTCGGCGGCTTGCTGGCGTGCGAGTCAGTGCGGCGCCAGCCGCCGTTCAGCGTGCGGCGGATTCCGTGTGTCGACGCCGCGCGCATCGGGCTTGCCCTCCTTGTGCAAGCGCGATGCGCCTCCTAACCTTTTTTAAGCGACCGATCGGTCGGCGCTGCGGCATGGTTGCATGCGCAAGCGTCGGGCGATCTTCGCCGTCGTGGAACGCACGTTTGATACGGGACAGGGGCAAGCGCTAAAGCGCTAACGCTTGTCGACCGCGAAGCATGGGACAGGAGTAAGCGCTAAAGCGCTAACTCCTGTCGACACGGAGACACGAGACACGATGAATCCCACCGTAACCCTGCCGCCCGGCATCCTGTTCGCGCAGCCGTTGACGCCCGTCGCCAACTCGCTGTTCCTGTCGTTCCTCGTCGCGGTGATTCCGATCGCGGTCGCGCTGATCGCGCTCGGCGTGCTGCGCCGGCCGGCATGGCAGGCGTCGCTCGCCGGCCTCGTCACCGGCCTCGCGGTCGCGATCGGCGCGTGGGGCATGCCGGCCGGCCTCGCGTTCAACGCGGTCGGCGCCGGCATGGCGCTCGCGGTCGTGCCGGTGATGTGGATCGTGTTCAACGCCTTGCTGCTGTACAACATCGCGGTGAAGTCGGGCCGCTTCGACCAGTTCCGGCAGTGGATGCTCGACCACCTGCCCGACGACCGCCGCCTCGTGCTGCTCGTCGTCGCGTTCTCTTTCGGCTGCCTGCTCGAAGGGATCTCCGGGTTCGGCACGCCGGTCGCGATCACCAGCGCACTCCTGATCGCGCTCGGCTTCCCCGCGCTCGAAGCGCTCACCTACACGCTGCTGTTCAACACGGCGCCAGTCGCGTTCGGCGCGCTCGGCGTGCCGATCACCGTGCTCGGCGCGGTCACGTCGCTGCCGCCCGCGACGCTCGGCGCGATGGTCGGCCGGCAACTGCCGTTCTTCGCGCTGCTGCTGCCGTTCTACGTGGTCGGCGCGTACGGCGGCCTGCGCTCGATCTCGAAACTGTGGCCCGCGCTGCTCGTGTCGGGCGCGAGCTTCGCGATCGCGCAGTTCGTCACGTCGAACTTCCTCGGCTACCAGCTCACCGACGTGCTGTCGTCGCTCACGTCGCTGATCGTCACGATCGGCTTCCTGCAGGTGTGGAAGCCGCAGCCCGATCCGCAATACGCGCTCGCGCGCAGCGTGCCCGCGACGGCCGGCGCCGCGCGCGCGGGGTTCGGCGGCTGGCTGCCGTGGATCGTCGTGTCGGTGGTCGTGATCGTCTGGGTGCACGCGAACATCGCGGCGATCGGCGACGTGAAGATCAAGTGGCCGGGTCTGCACAACGCGGTCTTCGTGTCGCTGTACCACAAGCCGTATGCGGCGATCTGGGACTTCCAGCCGCTCGGCACCGGCACCGCGATCCTCCTGTCGGCGATCATCACGGCCGTGCTGACGCGCACCGGCGCCGGCGCGTTCCTCGAATGCGTGGTGAAGACGTGGCGGCAGACGTGGATCGCGATCATCACGGTGATGATGATCGTCGGGCTCGCGTACCTGTTGAACTACTCGGGAATCAGCTACACGCTCGGCACCGGTGTCGCGTCGACCGGCGCGCTGTTCCCGCTCGTGTCGGCGTCGCTCGGCTGGATCGCGGTGTTCCTGTCCGGCAGCGACACGTCCGGCAATGCGCTGTTCGGCAACCTGCAGGTGGTCGCCGCGCGGCAGCTCGGCCTCGATCCGGTACTGATGGCCGCGACCAACTCGTCGGGTGGCGTGATGGGCAAGATGATCTCGCCGCAGAACATCGCGACGGGCGTCTCGACGACCGACCTGAAGGGGCAGGAAGGCATCGTGTTCGCGCGCACCTTCTGGCACAGCGTGATCCTCACGCTGCTGCTCGGCGTGCTCGTGTTCCTGCAGCAGCACGTGCTGACGTGGATGATCCCCGCGCTGGCGAAGTGACGCGCGGCGGCTCAGCGCGCGTGCACCGGCCGCGTCGCGTGCGTTGCGTCGCGGGTCGCGGACTGCGCCGGTACGATGCACCTGAGGAACGCATCGATCGCCGGGCTTTGGCGGCGCGCCTTCAGGTAGTACACGTATTCGTCGATCGTCGTGTCGACGCCGCGCAGCGCGACGACGCGCAGGTCCGGGTGACGCTCGGCCTCGCCGCGCGGAAACAGGCTTCCGCCCACGCCATGCAGGATCGCCTCGCGGATCGCTTCGCGGCTGCCGATCTCGGCGACCGACGTGGCCGCGACCCCGGCCGCCGCCAGGATCGTCTCCGTGCAGCGACGCGTGACCGACCCTTCCTCGCGAATCAGGAGCCGCACGTCGGCGAGCTGCGCGGCGTCGATCGCGTCGAAGCGTGCGAGCGGATGGTCGCGATGCACGACGAGCACGAGCGGATCGGTCGAGATCACCTTGCGTTCGAGGCCGTCCGCGTCATTGCGCTGCGACGACACCGCGAGGTCGATGCGGAACTCGTGCAGCGCCTGCAGGATTTCCTCGGAATTGCCGATCCGGCACGTGAGCGCGATCGACGGATGCGCGTGCGAGAAGCGGCCGACCGCGTCCATGATGTAGTACGGCCCGGTCGCGCCGATCCGCAGATGGCCTTCGAACAGGCCGCCGACGTTGCGCAGCATGATGTCGGCCTGCGCCTCGAGCGCGATCATCTTCTCGACGAGCGGCAGCAGCTCGATGCCGGTCTCCGTGACCTCGAGCTTGCGGCCGCTGCGATAGAACAGCTCGACGCCGTACAGCTGCTCGACCTGCCGGATCTGCGCGGCGATCGTCGGCTGGCTCACGCCCAGGTGGCGCGCGGCGCGCGTGATGCTGCCCTGCCGGACGGTCGCATGGAACGCCTTCAGCTGATCGAACACGACTCGGCTTCTCCCCCCTCTTCATCGCGCGTCAGCGTAGCGCATGCGTGTGTCGGCCACATGAAAGGTGCGTCGTGCGCCGCTTCGAAAAAAAGCTGGGGGTGACCGCAAGAAACCTGCTGGAACCGGTCACGGCCGGGACATGCCGGTGCGGAGTAATAGCGGCAACGCACCGACCGCCGGCCCCGCTCGACCGGCGCCACCCTTACCGACCCACAGGATCCTCTTCATGTCCGCCACCAATCGACGCGATTTCCTGCGCCTCGCCGCCCAGTCGGCCGGCGCGATGGCCGCCTACGCCGGCTTCCCGCCGGCGATCCGCAAGGCGCTCGCGATGCCGGCCGCCTATCGCACCGGCACGATCCGCGACGTCGAACACGTCGTGATCTTCATGCAGGAAAACCGCTCGTTCGACCATTACTTCGGCGGGCTGCGCGGCGTGCGCGGCTTCAACGACCCGCGCCCGCACCTGCTGCCGAACGGCGCGCCGGTGTGGCAGCAGCCGCCGGCGTCGGTGTTCACGAAGAACTACCACTCGCGCGGGCTCGACCCGTCCGCGCCGTACGTGCTGCCGTTCTACCTCGACCCGAAGCAGACGACCGAATTCCAGCCGGGCACCAACCACGGCTGGAGCAGCGGCCACCTGTCCTGGAACAACGGCCAGTGGGACCAGTGGGTGAACCAGAAGCAGGACGTGCTGACGATGGGCTACCTGAAGCGCCAGGACCTCACGTACCACTACGCGCTCGCCGACGCGTTCACGATCTGCGATTCGTACTTCTGCTCCGCGCACGCCGACACGGCGCCGAACCGCATCTACCTGTGGACCGGCACGATCGATTCGCGCAACGTGTACGGCACGCAGCCGAACGGCCCCGGCATCGGCGAGCGCAACAACACGAACGGCTACACGTGGACGACCTACGCGGAACGCCTCGAGAACGCGAAGATCAGCTGGAAGCTGTACCAGGGCGGCACGGGCATCCCGGGCGACCCGACCGACAACTACACCGACAACTCGCTGATGTTCTTCAAGCGCTTCCAGGTGAAGGAAGGCGCGAGCGGCCCGCTGGTCGACAAGGGCGCGTCGGACCATACGCTCGCCGAGCTGAAGGCCGACGTGCAGGCGAACCGGCTTCCGCAGGTGTCGTGGATCGTGTCGCCGTACAAGTACAGCGAACACCCGCAGGCGTCGCCGACCGACGGCGCGTTCTACATCAACATGGTGCTCGAGGCGCTGACGTCGAACCCGGAGGTGTGGGCGAAGACGGTGTTCATCCTCAATTACGACGAAAACGACGGGCTGTTCGACCACGTCGTGCCGCCGGTGCCGCCGGTCACGAGCGGCGTGGGCGGCCAGGGCATCGTGTCGTCGAACCTGCTGTCGAACCTCGGCGACGAACTGCTCGACCTGAACAAGTACCCGGGCGAGATGAGCCCGCTCGTGCCGGGTGCGGACCCGGGCGGCATCCAGCCGATCGGCCTCGGGCCGCGCGTGCCGCTGATCATCATCTCGCCGTGGACGAAGGGCGGCTGGGTCTGCTCGGAGACGTTCGACCACACGTCGGTGCTGCGTTTCCTCGAAGCGCGCTTCGGCGTGCAGGAGCCGAACATCAGCGCGTGGCGCCGGTCCATCTGCGGCGATCTCACGTCGGCATTCGATTTCTCCGCGCGACCCGATACGCGCACGGTGAGCTTCGCGGTGCCGCAGCACATCCAGACGGCCGGCCAGGCGTACCAGGTGCCCGCGCAGCAGTCGATGCCGGCGCAGGAGCCCGGCACGCGTCCGGCGCGGGCGCTGCCGTACGAGCTGTTCGTGCATGCCCGCGTGAACGGCCGCGACGACAGCGTGTCGCTCGATTTCGCGAACTCGGGTGACGCGGGCGCCGCATTCTACGTGTACGACCGCCGCAATCCGGCGACGCCGCCGCGCCGCTACGCGGTGTCGTCGCACGACCGCTTCGCCGATACCTGGAGCACGTCGGCCGCGCGCGGCGACTACCATCTCGCCGCGTATGGCCCGAACGGCTATCTGTGCGAATTCCAGGGCAACACGCGGCTGGCCGCGGACGGCCGCCACGCGAACCCGGAAGCGAAGGTCGGCTACGACGTGCGCAACCGCCACGTATACCTGCAGCTGCGCAACAGCGGCGGCGCGGCGTGCCGCGTGGTCGTCGACAACGCGTACAGCCATGCGCATGCACGCAGCTACACGCTGGAGCCGGGCGAGCGCATCGAGGATCACTTCGAGCTGTCGTCGAGCCACGGCTGGTACGATCTGACGATCACCGCGACCACGCTGCGCGGTGGCGACGACAAGGTCGTGCGCCGCTTCGCGGGCCACGTCGAGACGGGGCGGCCGAGCCAGAGCGACCCGGGGCCGGTGAAGCAGACGGCCTGACGACAGGTCCGCATCGAGCGGTCCGGCGTGCTCACGCCGGCCGCACGATGCCGCGTGCCGGTTGCATTCCGGCACGCGGAACCGGTTTTTGGAAACTGAAAACTGTTGACAATGTATCGGGCCGAGGGTATATAACGATCATTCGCCGACATGGCGCCCTCGTTTTTCTTCCGCAGCGTCGCTGCCTGCCCGACCATGACTGCCCCGAACGCGCTCAACGCCATCGAACTCCTGCAAAGCCAGTCGCTCGCGATGATTGTCCAGGACATGCTCGAGCGCGCGATCGTGTCCGGCGAATATGCGCCGGGCGAGAAGCTCAACGAAGTCGATATCGCGACCAAGCTGAACGTGTCGCGCGGCCCCGTGCGCGAAGCATTCCGCGCGCTCGAGCAGGCCGGGCTGCTGCGCAACGAGAAGAACCGCGGCGTGACGGTGCGTGTCGTGCCGCTGCGCGAGGCCGAAGAGATCTACGAAGTGCGCGCGATGCTCGACGAGTCGGTCGCGCGCGCGCTCGCGAAACGCATTTCGCCCGACACGCTGAAGGTGCTGAAGGGCATCATCCAGTCGATGAAGGATGCCGCGAAGACGCACGACGTCACGCGCTATACCGAGCTGAACGTGCAATTCCACGACGCGATGGTGGTCGGCGTCGGCAATACGCATCTCACCGACACCTATCGCCGGCTCGTGCGCCAGCTCGGGCTGCTGCGCCAGGCCGCGATCGAGGCCGAGGAGGATGCGATCGCGGTGTCGGCGGCCGAGCACGACAAGATCGTGCAGGCGCTCGCGAGCGGCGACGAGGAGAAGGCGGTCGCACTGGTGCGCGAGCACGTCGCGCACGGCCTCGCGCGGATGCGCCGCACGCACGAGCAGGGATTGCCTGCGGCGGGGAAGGCGGCGCGCGAGAAAGCCGGCGCGTGAGCGGGTTGCGGCGCGGGTTTCACCACGCGTCGATAGCGACAGGGCGCTGAACCGGTCGGTCAGCGCCTTTTGTGTTTACATCGTTCGCATGGTGACGTGCGGTGCGCGATGCGCGTTGTGCCTGGCGGGTTCAGTTCCTGCCGAAGATGACGAGATCCGAGCCGATTGGGGTGATCGTCGGCGCGTTGATCATTTGCCGCTCCGTTTATCAAAGAAATCGTCCAGGACCCAGCCGGTGCCAGTCTCGCAGCGCACCTGTGTGTAGGCCCCTTTATTGCATGGCGCCCGCCATCACGCCTTGTCCGCCTTCCCCGCCGCGCTCGCGAACTTCGCGAGCCACGTGTCGACCATCGCCGGCCGCCGGCTTTCGTCTTCCGCACGCTCCTTGCGACGAATCGCATTGCGCACGACGTGCGCGCCCACATAGCGGATCGGCTCCGGCGGGAAATGGCCGAGCGGGCCGCGCACGATCGGGCTGCGCGTCCACGCGTTGTCGAGCCCGAGCACCAGCGACGACAGGATCTGTCCGCCCATGTAGGTCGGCCCGACGCCGTTGCCTGAATAGCCGAAGCCGTAGAACACGTTCGGCGCGCCGTCGAGGCGGCCGAAGAACGGGAAGCCCGTCACCGAACGGTCCGACGGGCCGTTCCAGCTCGCGGTGACCGGCACGCCCGCGAGCGAAGGAAAGAATTCGCGCAGGCTCTGCGTGAGCTGCGCCTCGTACGGCGAGCGCCGGTCGAACACCGGCGCGATGCGGCTGCGCCACGAGAACGTGTTGCCGCCCTTGCCGAGCATCAGCCGGCCGTCGGCGGTCGTGCGGTAGTAGTACACGAAGATCCGCGAATCGAGCACCGACACGCCGTCGACGAGCCCGGTCCGTTCCAGCAGTCCCGGGCATTTCTCGGTGATGACCATGTCGCTCGACACGACCGCGATCGTGCGCTCGAACTGCGGGAAGCGGCTCGCCATCCACGCGTTGATCGCGAACACCAGCTTGCCGGCGCGCACGCTGCCGGACGGCGTCCGAACGACGGCCGGCTGCCCCGGCGTGAAGTCGACGAGCGGCGTGCGCTCGTAGATCCGGATCCCCATCTCGAGCGCGACGCGGCGCAGCCCGCGCACGAGCTTGCCCGGATGCACGGTCGCGGCGATCGGCGAATACACGCCGTCGAGATTGCGGGCGGAGCCCGAGCGGCGCGCGACTTCAGCGGCCGGCAGCGGCTCGTAGCTGTGGATGCCGCACGCGGCGAGCGCGTCGAGCACCGGCGCGAGCGTGCCGACCTGCGCGCGCGACGTCGCGGTGTACAGCGTGCCGTCGAGCCGCAGTTCGGCATCGATGCGATGCGTGCGACAGAAGTCGGCGATGTGCTGGACGGCCGCCTCCGACGCCTTCACGAGCCGGATCGCCTCCGCTTCGCCGAACAGGCGCCGCAGCGTCAGGAATTTGGCTGACCACGTGAGCAGGCACCCGCCGTTGCGCCCGCTCGCGCCGGCGCCGCACAGGTCGGCCTCGAGTATCGCGATGTCGAGCGCCGGGTTCTGCTGCTTCGCCTGGATCGCGGTCCAGAGTCCCGTGAAGCCGCCGCCGACGATGCAGACGTCGGCCTGCGTCGCGCCCTGCAGCGCGGGGGCGAGATCGCCGTCGTTGAACAGTGCTTGTTCGATCCAGAAGGGTCGCATCGAATGTAGTGCCGGTAAGGGTCGAGAGAATTGCCGTGCCGCACACGGCGGTAAAACGCAAAACGAAAGCGAACCCGCCGCACCGCAACGCACGGCGACCGGCCGCGCGCCGCGGTGTGGCGGATGCAGCGCGTCAGGCCGCCGCTTCGGCCGACACGCGGCGCACGCCCATCGCCTTCAGCGTGTCGGCGATCGCGGCGACCGCGCCCGGAATGCCGGCCTCGCCGAAGTGGCCGATGCAGCCGACGCGGAACGTATCGACTTCGGTCAGCTTGCCCGGATACAGAATGTAGCCGCGCTTTTTGACCTCCTGATAAAACCGCTTGAAGTCATAGTTCGGATCGTCCGGCGCATGGAACGTGACGATGATCGGCGCCTGGATCGCCGGATCGAGGAACGGCCGGAAGCCGAGCGCGCGCATCCCGTCGATCAGCGCACGGTAGTTGCGCTGGTAGCGGCCGCCGCGCGCGGCGAGGCCGCCTTCGTCGACGTATTGCGCGACGGCCGCATCGAGCGCCGCAACCACGTGCGTGGGCGGCGTGAAGCGCCACTGCGTCGTGCGCTGCATGTAGACCCACTGGTCGTACAGGTCCATCGCGAGCGAGTGGCTGTTGCCTTCGCAGCGTTCGAGCGCGGTGCGCTTCGCGATCACGAAGCCGAGCCCAGGCACGCCTTCGAGACACTTGCCGGACGCGGCGATCACCGCGTCGAACGGCGTCGTGCGCGCATCGATGTCGATCGCGCCGAACGAGCTCATCGCGTCGACGATCAGCCCGCGGCCGTGTTTCGCGACGACCTGCGCGACCTCGTGCAGCGGGTTCAGCACGCCGGCGCCGGTTTCGCAGTGCACGAGCGCGACGTGCGTGATGGTCGGATCGCCGGCGAGCGCGCGCTCGACGTCGGCCGGATCGACGCGGCGGTCCTCGCTGTAGTCGATCGTCGTGAGCTTGCGGCCGAGCACGCGGCAGATCTTCGCGAGGCGCTGGCAGTACGCGCCGTTGTTCGGCACCAGCACGTGGCCGTCGCGCGGCACGAGCGTGCCGATCGCCGCCTCGACCGAGAACGTGCCGCTACCCTGCAGCGGCACGCATTCGTGCGTGCCTTCGCCGTGCACGATCTGCAGCAGCCGTTCGCGCAGCCGCGCGGTGATCGCGTTGAAGTCGCTGTCCCACGAACCCCAGTCGCGCAGCATCGCGTCGCGCGTGCGCTCCGAGGTCGTCAGGGGGCCGGGGGTGAGCAGGATGGGCTGGGTGGCGAGCGTCATGGTGTCTCCTTGGTGAAGTCGGGACGTCACGTGAATGCGGCGAACGGATCAGCGGCGGTGCGGGGTGCGCCAGGCCTGCGTGCGGCGCAACAGGCGGTGCGAGATGCAGGCAAACAGCACGCACGCGAACGACGAGGTCGCGAGCACGAGCGTCGCCATCGCGGCGGCCGGGCCCATCTGGCCCGCGTCGTCGAGGTTCAGGATCGCGACGGAGGCGGGCTGCGTGTCCGGTGAGTACAGGAACGCGACGGCGGAGACCGTCGTCATCCCGTTGACGAACAGGTAGCGCGCGATCAGCAGGATCGCCGGCAGGCACACGGGCACGGTCACGCGCAGGAAGGTCTTGTAGAACGGCACCTTCAGCGACGCGGACACGGCCTCGAACTCGCTGTCGATCTGCCGCAGCGCGGTGACGGCGGTCAGGTGGCTCGACGCGTAGTAGTGGACGACCGTGACGATCGCGAGCAGCCACAGCGACCCGTACAGCCCGTTCAGCGGATTGCCGGGCGCGTTGAACAGGAAGATGTAGCTGATGCCGAGCACGAGGCCCGGCACGCCCATCGGCAGGATCGCGCACAGGCTGATGAAGCCGCGCAGCCAGCGTGCACCGCGGGTCTTCTCGATCAGGTAGGCGCCGCCGAACACGACGATCGTGCCGCCGAGCGCGACGGTCGCGGCCATCCGCAGGCTGTTCTTGTACGCGTCGAAGATGCCGGCGCCGATCAGCCCCATCTCGTAGTGCTGCAGCCCGACGCTCATCTGGTACGGCCAGAACTTCACGAACGACGCGAACACCGAGATGCCGACCACCGCGATGAAGAACGCGCACACCAGCGCGCAGTATGCGAGCATCGCGGCGTCGAAGCCGCGCGACGGCTTCGGCTGGTACGGCGTCGAGCGCGCGCCGAGCTGCGACTGCTGGCGGCGGCGGATGAAGAAGTCGACACCGAACGCGACGAGCGCCGGGCACAGCAGCATCAGGCTCACGACCGCGCTGCGGTTGAAGTCCTGCAGCCCGATGATCAGCTTGTAGATGTCGGTCGACAGCACGTTGTACGAACCGCCGATCACCACCGGCACGCCGAAGTCGTTGATGCACATCGTGAAGGCCACCATCGTCGCGCTGATCAGCCCGTACTTCGCGCCCGGCAGCGTGATCGTGAAGAACTTGCGGATGCGGCTCGTGCCCATCGCGTCGGCGGCTTCGTAGAGCCGGCCGTCCGCGAGCGACAGCGCGGTGACGAGGATCATCAGCACGTGCGGAAACGATGCGTACACCATGCTCAGCACGATGCCCGGCAGTCCGTAGATCGAGTGGCCGTGCAGCAGCGGCTTGAGCAGCCCCGCGTTGCCGAACCAGTAGATGAACGACACGGCGGACAGCAGCGTCGGCGCGAGCAGCGGCAAGAGCGCGATCGTGCGTGCGGCGTTCTTCAGCGGCATGCACGAGCGCGTCAGCGCATACGCGAACGTGAACGCCATCGGCACGACGATCATCGTGACGAGCGCGCCGACCGTCAGCGAATGGAGCATCGAGCGCAGCACGCCGCTGTCCTCGAGATACTCGACGAAGTTGTGTGCGCCGACGAAACGGCCGTCCGTATCGACGAAGCATTTCTGCACGACGAGCGCGAGCGGCAGCAGCAGGAACAGCGACATCAGCGCGGCCATCGCAACGAGCGCGAGCTGTGCGATGCGGTCGTGCCAGTGCGTGAGCTGCCGCACGTCGGCGGAGGCGGCCGCGCCGCGGCGGCGTTCGGTGAGGACGGCGCTCATTGCAGTCGCTCCTTCGCGCTCGGGAACACGCGGACATGCTCGCGATCGAGCGCGAGGTCGATGCGCGCGCCGGCCTGCACGCCGGTGCGGTCGACGTCGCGATACGACAGGTCGGCGACGATTTCCTGGCCGTCGAGCCCGTCGATCCGGAAGCTCACGCGGCAGAACGCGCCGAGGAACTCGAGCTTCTCGACGCGGCCGGCCAGCACGTTGTCGGCCGCTTCACCCGGAATGCGGATGCGCAGATCCTCGGGCCGCACGTAGACCGACACGGCCGCGCCCTGGGCCGGCCGGGTCGCGCCATGCCGGCAGTCGAAGCCGACGCCGCCCGCGCGCAGCGTGCCGTCCTGCGCGACTTCGGCGGGAATCGTGTTGACGCGGCCGATGAAGTCCGCGACGAACGGCGACGCGGGCTGCCGGTAGATTTCGAGCGGCGTGCCGATCTGCTCGATCACGCCGTGATTCATCACGACGATGCGGTCCGCCATCGACAGCGCCTCTTCCTGGTCGTGCGTGACCATGATCGTCGTCACGCCGAGCCGCTGCTGCAGCGCGCGGATTTCCTGGCGCAGCCGCACGCGCACGCGCGCATCGAGCGCCGACAGCGGCTCGTCGAGCAGCAGCAGGCCGGGCGACGTCGCGAGTGCGCGCGCGAGTGCGATGCGCTGCTGCTGGCCGCCGGACAATTGACCGGGATGCTTGCGATGACTGTCGGGCAGGCCGACCAGCGCGAGCAGCGTATGCACGCGCTCGTGGATCGCGTCGCGCTTCATCCTGCGGTTCACGAGCCCGTACGCGACGTTGTCGAAGACGGTGAGGTTCGGAAACAGCGCGTACGACTGGAACACGATCCCGTAGTCGCGCAGTTGCGGCGGCAGCCGCGAAATGTCGCGGCCGTCCTGCATGATGTGGCCGGCGCTTTGCGCCTCGAGCCCCGCGATGATCCGCAGCAGCGTGGTTTTCCCGCAGCCGGACGGCCCCAGGAAGCAGATCATCTCGCCCTTCATCACGCTCAGGTTGATGTCGGTGAGGACCTGTGTGTCGTTGTACCGCTTTTCGATGCGTTCTACGCTCAGATAGGGTGCCATGCACGCCTCCACGCTGCGGGCGGCCCGGATGCGGGCCGGATACGACGATCGGAAGGGAGGCGGGGCGGCGCGTGTCGCGGCCCCGCTGCCTGGTGCGGCGTTAGCGCCGCGTCATTGCTGTGCTTTCGCCCCGTAGCGCTTCTGCCAGGTATCGAGGATCGACTGACGGTTCTTCGCCGACCACACGAAGTCGTTCTTCACGAGCAGGTCCGCATAGTTGTCGGGGATGCCGGCGAGCTTGCGCGCGACGCCCGGGTACGCGACGATCGCCCACCAGCGCGCGGTGATCTGGTTCGCGTCCTTGCTCGCCATGAAGTCCGCGAGCTTCTTCGCGGCGTCGGGCTGCCTGGTCGTCTTCATGATCGCGGTGCCTTCCATGTCCCAGCCGAGCCCTTCCTTCGGGAACACGAGATCGATCGGCGCGCCCTGCGCCTGCAGTTCATGGCCGCGGAACTCGAACGAGATGCCGATCGGGAATTCGCCGGTGCCGGCGAGCGTGCACGGCTTCGAGCCCGAATGCACGTACTGCGCGACGTTCTTGTCGAGCGCGTCCATGAACTTCCATCCCTTGTCGTCGCCGAAGGTCTGCAGCCACGCGGTGACGTCGAGATAGCCGGTGCCCGACGACACCGGGCTCGGCATCACGATCGCGCCTTTGTAGACCGGCTTCGTCAGGTCTTCCCACGACGTCGGCTTCGGGATGTTCTTCGCCTGCGCGGCGACGCGGTTGTAGCAGATCGTCGCGCCCCACACGTCCATGCCGACCCAGTGCGGCGGCGTGTTCGCGTCGCTGTACTTGCGCGTGAGCTGGTCGAAGCCCTTCGGCGCATACGGCATCAGCATCCCCTGCAGGTCGAGCAGCGTGAGGCTCGAGGCGGCGAGGCCGAGGATGACGTCCGCGCGCGGGTTGTTCTTCTCCGCGAGCAGCTTCGCGGTGACCGAGCCGGTCGAGTCGCGCACCCAGCGGATCTCGATGTCGGGGTTCGCTTTCTCGAAGGCGTCCTTGTAGGGCTTCATCGCCTCGTCCTCCAGCGCGGTGTAGACGAGCAGCGACGTCTTCGCATGCGCCGCCTGCGCCGCGGCGAGCGCGACCGCGGCGGCCAGCGCGACGCGCGCCGCGCCCGTCGCCCATCCATTGAAACGCTTCTGTACCGGCACTTCGTTCATCTTCAGACCCCTTGACCGTGGCGCCGCGGGCTGCGGCGGATGAGTGGAGACCAGCCCTCTTCGTACTGCCTCGTGTTTCCGTCTTTTGCTTTCTGTTCTCTGCATGTTGTTGACAATCTACAAATCATCAATTTTAATGTCAAGCATGGAAAACACCTCCTCGGCGCGGCGCGGGCGCCGACAGCTCAACCCCCTTCGAACCGAAAGGACTGAACGTCATGACTGAAACGCCTGTATCCGTGGAAGTGAACGGCCGCCGCTACAACTGGATGCGCCGCCCCGTGGTGGTGGTCTGCGTCGACGGCTGCGCCTATGAGTATCTCGAGATGGCGGCCGAGGCCGGCGTCGCGCCGTTCCTGCGCACGCTGCTGAAGCCGGGCACGGCGCTCAAGGGCGAGTGCGTGGTGCCGAGCTTCACGAACCCGAACAACCTGTCGATTGTTACCGGCGTGCCGCCGGCGATCCACGGGATAAGCGGCAACTACTTCTACGATCGCGACACCGGCGCCGAGGTGCTGATGAACGATCCGAAGTACCTGGTCGCGCCCACCGTGCTCGCGACTTTCGCGGAACGGGGCGCGCGCGTCGCGGTCGTCACCGCGAAGGACAAGCTGCGCCGCCTGCTCGGCAAGGGGCTCAAGGGCATCTGCTTCTCGTCGGAGAAGGCCGACGAGGCGAGCCTCGAGGAAAACGGCATCGACAACGTGCTCGAGCTGGTCGGCAAGCCGGTGCCGAGCGTGTACAGCGCGGACCTGTCGGAGTTCGTGTTCGCGGCCGGCGTGCGCCTGCTCGAGACGCGCCCGATCGACCTGATGTACCTGTCGACGACCGACTACGTGCAGCACAAGTGCGCGCCCGGCACCGACGGCGCGAACGCGTTCTACCAGATGATGGACGCGTACCTGAAGCGGCTCGACCAACTCGGCGCGATCGTCGCGATCACGGCCGACCACGGGATGAACGCGAAGCACGACGGCGAGACCGGCGAGCCGAACGTGATCTATCTGCAGGAGCTGTTCGACGACTGGCTCGGCCACGACGCGGCGCGCGTGATCCTGCCGATCACCGATCCGTACGTCGTGCACCACGGCGCGCTCGGCTCGTTCGCGACCGTCTACGTGCCGGACGACGCCGATCCCGACGCGCTGCGCGCGCGGCTCGCCGCGGTGGACGGCATCGAGGTCGTGCTGACGGGCGCCGAAGGCTGCGCGCGCTTCGAGCTGCCGCCCGAGCGGATGGGCGACCTGATCGTGATCTCGAAGCAGGACGTCGTGCTCGGCACGCGCCGCATCAAGCACGACCTGTCGGGCCTCGACGTGCCGCTGCGCTCGCACGGCGGGATCTCCGAGCAGATCGTGCCGCTGATCTTCAGCAAGCCGGTCGCGACCGACGTCGCGGGCCGGGCGCGGCTGCGCAACTTCGACATCATCGACATCGCGCTCAACCATCTGCAGTGACGCGGACGCATCCGCCAGGAGACACTCATGAACGCCATTGCAGCATCGACGGAGGTTCGCACGGTTCATCGTGAAGCACTACGAATCGATGGTGAAAGGATTCAGCGCGATGCGGTGATCGAGGTACGCAACCCGTACGACGGCTCGCTCGTCGGCACCGTGCCGAAGGCGACGCTCGACGACGTGCGGCGCGCATTCGCGGTCGCGCGTGCGTACCGGCCGTCGCTCACGCGCCACGAACGCGCGGCGATCCTGCGCCGCGCGGCCGACATCGTGCGTGCGCGCACCGCCGCGATCGCGGCGCTGATCACGGCCGAGGCCGGCTTGTGCATCAAGGATTCGACGTACGAAGCCGGGCGCGTGGCCGACGTGCTCACATTCGGCGCGGGCGAAGTGCTGAAGGACGACGGGCAGATCTTCTCGTGCGATCTGACGCCGCACGGCAAGAAGCGCCGCGTGTACACGCAGCGCGAACCGCTGCTCGGCGTGATTTCCGCGATCACGCCGTTCAACCATCCGATGAATCAGGTCGCGCACAAGGTCGTGCCGTCGGTCGCGACCAACAACCGGATCGTCGTGAAGCCGTCGGAGAAGGTGCCGCTGTCGTGCTACCTGTTCGCGGACATCCTGTATGAAGCCGGCCTGCCGCCGCAGATGCTGCAGGTGATCACCGGCGACCCGAAGGAGATCGCCGACGAGCTGATCACGAACCCGGCGATCGACCTGATCACGTTCACCGGCGGCGTGTCGATCGGCAAGTCGATCGCGTCGCGGATGGGCTACCGGCGCGCGGTGCTGGAACTCGGCGGCAACGATCCGATCATCGTGATGGAGGACGCCGATCTCGACGAAGCGAGCACGCTGGCGGTGTCGGGTTCGTACAAGAACTCGGGGCAGCGCTGCACCGCGATCAAGCGGATGCTCGTGCACGAGGCGGTGGCCGATCGCTTCACCGAGCTGGTCGTCGAGAAAACCCGCGCGTGGGCCTACGGGAACCCGGCCGATCCGTCGGTCGACATGGGCACCGTGATCGACGAAGCGGCCGCGAAGTTCTGCGAGCAGCAGGTGAACGACGCGATTGCGCGCGGTGCGCGGCTGCTGGTCGGCAACGTGCGCGACGGGGCGCTGTATTCGCCGACCGTCGTCGATCGCGTGACGCCCGACATGCCGCTCGTGAAGTACGAGACGTTCGGGCCCGTGTCGCCGATCATGCGTTTTCGCGACATCGACGAGGCGATCCGGATGTCGAACAGCACCGACTATGCGTTGTCGTCGTCGGTCTGCACGAACCGCTTCGACAGCATCACGCGCTTCATCACGGAGCTGGAAGTCGGCAGCGTGAACGTGCGCGAGGTGCCGGGCTACCGGCTCGAACTGACGCCGTTCGGCGGCGTGAAGGATTCGGGCCTCGGCTACAAGGAAGGCGTGCAGGAGGCGATGAAGAGCTTCACGAACACGAAGACCTACTCGCTGCCGTGGTAAGCGGTGTGTGATACACACGCGCCGGCTCGAAGGCCGGCGCGCGCAATTTCCCGATGGCGGGAGGCGGCCGCGACAGCCGCCTCGCGACGGTCAATCGTCGTCGTGATGGTGATGACGCCAGCCGCGATGCCAGCCGTTGTCGTGCCGGTAGTAGCGGTAGCGGTATTCGCCGTAGTACGGGCCGTAATAGGCGGGCGCCGGCTCGTACACGACGGGCGGCGGCGGCGCGTAGTAGACAGGCGGCGGCGCCTCGATCACGGGCCCCGGCACGCCGAAATACACGCCGACGTCGGCACGCGCGAACGCACTTGCCGACAGGCAGGCGGCCGCGATGCCGACGGCACTGGACAACAGGATGCGTCTCATTTGCCGTTCACTCCGTCCGCGGGGACCAGGCCCGCGAGCAATCGTTTTACCTGCCTTCATGGTACGTAGCGCATGCCCGATGGGTGATACCGCAGTGTCGCTTCTGTAACCGCAGGTAACGATTCGTCAGACGATCGCCGCGCTGCATCGCGTGGGATTTCGTCTGCGGAATGGGCGCGACTCGCCGGCGCGTTATTCGACGCGCTCATATCGTTAGCGGATTTGCGTTTTTGCCGGATATCGGCGCGTCGGTAGAATTCGCGGACCTCTCGCGCGGCCGTTCGGGCCGGCGGGTCCACTCCCTTCCATCGTTCGGGGTCCGCACCATGAAATTCCTTCGCTCCATCCTGGTCGTCGCATTGCTGCAGGCCACTGCCGTCACGAGCGCGCTGGCGGCCGACGATCTCGCGCAGATCAAGTCGGCCGGCGTGTTCCGGGTCGGCACCGAAGGCACGTACGCACCGTTCACGTATCACGATGCGTCGGGCAAGCTGACCGGCTTCGACGTCGACATCGCGAGCGCGATCGCGCAACGGCTCGGCGTGAAGGCGGAGTTCGTCGAAGGCAAGTGGGACGGGCTGATCGCGGGCCTCGACGTGAACCGCTACGACGCGGTCGTCAACGAAGTGTCGATCACCGATGCGCGCAAGGCGAAATACGATTTCTCGACGCCGTACATCACGTCCCGCGCGGTGCTGATCGTGCGTGCGGACAACACGTCGATCCGCTCGTTCGACGACCTGAAGGGCAAGAAATCCGCGAACACGCTGACCAGCAATTTCGGCAAGCTCGCGGCCGCGCACGGCGCGGACGTGGTGCCCGTGCAGGGCTTCAACGAATCGATCGACCTGCTGAGCGCGGGGCGCGTCGACGCGACGATCAACGATTCGCTGTCGTACCTCGATTTCCGCAAGCACAAGCCCGACGCGAAACTGAAGATCGCGGCGACCGACACGAGCGGCGCCGGCGATGCATCGGGCGTGCTGCTGCGCAAGGGCAGTCCCGCGCTGGTGGCGGCGATCGACAGGGCGCTCGCGGACCTCAAGGCCGACGGCACCTACGCGAAGATCTCGCAGAAGTACTTCGGCCGCGACGTGTCGCAGCCGTGACGCGGGGCTGACCGATGCCGCCCTGGCTGCACTTGATGGCGGAATCGCTGCGGCCCCTGCTGGTGGCAGGGCTCGTGTTCACGGTTCCGCTCACGCTCGCGTCGTTCGCGATCGGCCTGCTGCTCGCGTTCGGCGCGGCGCTCGCGCGCCTGTTCGGGCCGCGCTGGGCGCAGGCCGCCATACGTTTCTACATCTGGCTGTTTCGCGGCTCGCCGCTGCTCGTGCAGCTGTTCGTGATCTTCTACGGACTGCCGAACGTCGGCATCGTGCTCGATCCGCTGACCGCCGCCGTGATCGGCTTCTCGCTGAACGTCGGCGCGTACAACGCCGAGGTGATCCGCGGCGTGATCGAATCGATCCCGAAAGGGCAGTGGGAAGCCGCGTACTCGATGGCGATGACGCGCGCGCAGGCGCTGCGCCGCGCGATCCTGCCGCAGGCCGCGCGCGTCGCGCTGCCCGCGCTGTCGAATTCGTTCATCTCGCTGGTAAAGGACACGTCGCTCGCGGCTGTACTGACCGTTCCCGAGATATTCCAGGCCGCGCAGCGCATCGCGGCCGTCACCTACGAGCCGCTGATCCTCTATACCGAAGCCGCGCTGATCTATCTGCTGTTCAGCTCGGTGCTCTCGTCGCTGCAACGTCGGCTCGAGCTCCGGTTCGGGCGCCATGCGCTGTTCCACGCGGAGTTGCGATGATCCGTCTCGAACGCATCGACAAGTCGTTCGGCGCGCAGCGCGTGCTGACCGGCATCGACCTCGCATTGCAGCCCGGCAGCGTGACCGCGTTGATCGGGCCGTCCGGCAGCGGCAAGAGCACGCTGCTGCGCTGCGTGAACCTGCTCGAAGTGCCGGAGGCGGGCGCGCTCACGGTCGGCGACGCCCGCATCGACTTCGCGGCGGGGCGCCGCCCGTCGCGCGATCACGTGTTCGCGGTGCGCCGTCAGACCGGCATGGTGTTCCAGAACTTCCAGTTGTTTCCGCACCTGAGCGTCGTGCAGAACGTGATGGAAGGGCTCGTGACCGTGCAGCGCTGGCCGCGCGAGCAGGCGCGTGAACGCGCGCTCGCGTTGCTGGACAAGGTCGGTATCGCCGACAAGGCCGACGCATGGCCCGCGACGTTGTCGGGCGGCCAGCAGCAGCGCGTGGCCATCGCACGCGCGCTCGCGCCGTCGCCGCAGGTGCTGATGTGCGACGAGCCGACGTCCGCGCTCGATCCCGAATTGTCCGTCGAAGTCGTCGAAGTGTTGCGCCAGCTCGCGCGGGAAGGCACGACGATGCTGATGGCCACGCACGACCTGCGCCTGGCTGCGTCGGTCGCGCACGATGCGGTGTTTCTCGCGGATGGCCGCGTGGTCGAGGCCGGCGCATCGCGCGAGCTGTTCGGGCGGCCGCGCGATCCGCGCACCGCGAAGTTCGTCGCGACGCTCGCGCAGGGCGTGCCGGCCTTCTGATCTGCCACGCCACGCGGCTGCGTGGGCGATCATTCCTGTCCGTGTGTGTCGAGCACCGCGGCGACGATCGCCTCGGGCGCATCCTCCTGGACCAGGTGCCCCGCGCGCGGCACGCGGATCAGCTTTCCGCCCGCGATGCGATCGGCGAGCGCCTGCCCCTGTTCGCGCGGAATCCACGCGTCGTCCTCGCCCCACACGATGCGCACCGGAAAGTCCGGCGGCGCATAACGCGCCTCGGCTTCCTCGATATAGCGCTGGCGCATCTGCGCGATCTGCCGATAGAACGCCGGCTGGCCGGCCGGCGTGAGCCACGGCGAGCGGTAGATCGACAGCACGTCGTCGCTCAACGGCCGTGCGACTGCATTGCCGATGTAGGCCGACACGAGTGCGTGATGCGCATACGCCGGCAGCCCGGTGAACGCGGCTTCGTGCTGCGCGACGTGGCGCACGAACGGCGAGCCTTGCGGCGCGATCGCGACGGGGTTCACGAGTGTCAGGTCCGAATACGCGATGCCGTCGAGGAAATGCGCGCGCAGCACGGTTGCGCCGCCGTAGTCGTGCGCGAGTACGCGCGGGCGTGAAAGTCTCCATTCGTCGAGCAGCGCGCCGAACAGCACGTTCTGCCGGCCGAGCGAGACGTCCGTGTCGGGCATGTCCGACTGGCCGTAGCCGAGCAGGTCGTAGAAGAACACGCGATGACGCCGTGCGAGCCACGGCGCGATGCGGCGCCACACCTGCGACGAGAACGGCGTCCCGTGCACGAGCACCAGCGGCGGCCCTTCACCGAGCGCGCCCCATGCGATCCGGTGACCTTCAAAATTGTAGCGATTGGCGAGCTCGAGCATCGGCGCCTCCGTGCTAACCTGTTTTGGTTGTTAACAGGTTACGCCTGTTCACTCGGATGTGAAACCGATAGGTGAAAATAAATGGTTACTCGACACGAGCCTGCGCGAGCGGCGCATACATGGTGTGCGGCCGATTTCGTCGGCGGCCATCCGGCGCTCGATTTCCTGAACACGGTGGCCGACACGGGCAAGACGCGCGATGAGGACAAACTCGTCGACTGGCCGGCCGTGCGTGCCTGGGCCGGGAAGTCGGGGTTGCTGGCGGAGGCCGACCTGACGCGGTTTCTGCGTCATCCGCGGCAGGACGGCGCGGACGAACTCGCCGCGCTGCACGGTTTTCGCGAGGATGCGTATGCGGCGCTCGCGCACCTGACGGCCGGCGAAGGCGGCAGTGCCGGCGCGCGAGCGGCGGACCGGCTCGCCGAGGCGATTCGCGATGCGATCGGGCGCAGCAGATTCGACGCGGTCGACGGCCGCTTCGCGTGGCGGCCCGATGCGCGCGCCGAGTCGCGATGGATCGACGCGGCCGCGCTCGGATTCGAGCATCTGCTGCGCGGCGACGATTTCGCGCGCGTGCGGCAGTGCGGCCGCTGTACGTGGTTCTTCGTCGATCGCGGCCGCGGCGTCGGACGCCGCTGGTGCGACATGCGCACGTGCGGCAACCGCGCGAAGGTGGAGGCGTTCAGGGAGCGGTGAAGCCGGGGCCGCGACGTTGACGGCCCGGTTCTTCCGCGTTCGTCATTCGGCGAGTTCGTGCGGTCGAGGCTCGGGCCACAGCGCCCCGACGACGAACAGTCCGGCGACGAGGAACGGCGCGCCGATCGCGAACAGGATGGCCGTGAGCCCCCACCGGTCCCAGAACCGGTCGATGACCGCGCGCTCGGGCGTGACGGGGTCGTACAGCACGTCGACCACCTCGCCTTCGTACAGCCCGGGGCGCGACGAGGTCGAGCCTTGCGCGAACGTGACGGGGCGGCCGCTGTCGGTCGTGAACGCGATGGTCGCCGAATAGAGCGACGTGCGCGTGCGGGACGACTGGGCGGTTTCGGCGATCTCGACCACATGGCCGGTCGAGTGCGCGTAATGGCGGGCGATCTGCCACTGGCGCAGCCCGGCGGCGCCGGCGCCGGCCAGGAAGCCGGTGCCGATCGCGATCGGAATCAGCGCGATCGCGATGTTCCAGCGGCGCCGGACCCCTTTGCGGGCGGCCGGCGCGGGCAGCGCGTCGGCCTGCCGGCCGCGGCGCGCGTTCACGTATAGCAGGCTGCCGATCGCCAGCGATGCGACTGCAAGCAGCGCCGGCACCGCGACGGGCAACCAGCGTTGCGTGAAATCGTCGATGAGCGCGGGACGGTTCGGATGGGCCGGATCGACCAGGACGTCCACGCTTTCGCCGATGTCGTAGGCCGGGACCACCGATGCGGTATTGCCGGCGACTTCGCGGCGGCGGCCGTCGTTCGCCAAATAGGCGACGATCGGGCGGTATGCACGCATCGCGTCGCTGTCCTGCACGATGCGCACGACCGTGCCCGGCGTGCGGATCAGGTCGCCGGCCGCATGGCTCGCGGTGACGGCGAGCATGGCTGCGACCACGAGCAGCGCAACGCCGAGCGCGAGTGCGACGAGCGCGTCCTTACGCGGCATGGCCGGATCCGTAGTGCGCGTCACGCGACGGGCCCGGATGCGATCGGGGGAAGGAGGCGACACGATGTGCGTGCCGTTGTCGGCGTGACCATGCCCTCTGAATGGTCGCGTCTCGTTCACATGATTCCATGTCTGACGTCCCATGCTCTCTCAGTGCCGGCGGCGATGCGGCGATCGCCGTCCGGTCGTGTGATATTTTGTCGGACGATTCTAGCGGAAAGTATCTGGGCGAGGCATCAATGTGATTGCCTGTCGCGAGGAGGGGGAGAGGCCGGGCGGCGCCGGAAATGGAAAAAGGCCGGTCAGCTTGCGCTGACCGGCCTTTGAAATTCCTGGTGGGGCGTGAGTGACTCGAACACTCGACCTACGGATTAAGAGTCCGCTGCTCTACCAACTGAGCTAACGCCCCCAACAGAAGAAAGATTATGCCCGTGTATTTTGGACTTGGCAAGCCCTTTCTGCGAATTTCCTCAAAATATTTCGTGGCGGCGACGGCGGCCGTCGCCGCGGTAATGAGCCATCGCAGTTGGCGCGCTCCCGGTATGATGACGTCCACACCCGTTGCGCGGCGGTCGCGCAACGTTTTCTGGACATTCGAAGATGGACGAAAACGCAGTCCGCGAATTGCTGGATCGCCTGCTGGCCCCGTGGGTCCGCTCGCTCGGTCTGGTTCCCGTATCGATCGGCGACGACAGCGTCACGATGCGCCTGCCGTTTTCCGGCGAATTCCGTCATTCGGGCGGCGTCATCTGCGGCCAGGTGTTCACGGCCGCCGCCGACACCGCGATGGTGGTCGCGATCTCGGCCGCGCTCGGCGAGTTCCGGCCGATGACCACCGTCTCGCTGAACACGAACTTCATGCGTCCGGTGCGCAAGGGCGACGTGCTCGTCACCGCGCGCGTGCTGCGGATGGGCCGCAACCTGGTATTCGGCGAAGTCGAGCTGTTCGACGAGGACGGCAAGATGGCCGTTCACGCGACGTCGACCTACGCGCTCGTCAGCTGAGCGGCGCGATGTTCGACCAGATCGTCTTCGCGGGCGGCGGCAATCGCTGCTGGTGGCAGGCCGGCTTCTGGGACGTCGCGCAGCCGGCGCTCGGCCTGCGCCCGCGCGTGATCGCGGGGATCTCGGCCGGCGCGGCGACCGCCTGCATGCTGTATACACGCGACGCCGCGTGGGTGATGCGCTATTACGAGGAAGCGCTGCGCCACAACCGCAAGAACGCGTACTGGGGCAACCTGTTCGGCCGCGAGCCGGTGTTTCCGCATTACCGGATCTACCGTCAGGCGCTGCTCGACATCTACGGCGAGCCGTTCGCGCGGCTCGCCGACGCGCCGGAGATCCGCATCGGCGTGTCGCACGTGCCGCGCTGGCTCGGCGCGCGCAGCGCGGTCGCCGCGGGCCTCGTCGCATACAACATCGAAAAGTACCTGCGCAAGACGCTGCACCCGACGCTCGGGCGCACGCTCGGTTTCCGGCCCGAGTTCGTGCGCGCGCAGGCGTGCGCGAGTGTCGACGAACTCGCCGACCTGATCCTGCAGTCGTCGTGCACGCCGCCGTTCACGCCGGTGCTGCGCCGCGGCGGCCGGCCGGTGCTCGACGGCGGGATGGTCGACAACGTGCCGGTCGACGCGCTCGACGCGTCGCCGGGCGACGTGCTGGTGCTCGTCACGCGGCTGTATCCGCGCCCGCAGATGTTCACGGTCGCGCACGGCGACCAGCGGCGGCTGTATGTACAGCCGTCGAGCAAGGTGCCGATTTCGAGCTGGGATTACACGAGTCCGTCGCAGATGCGGCATGCGTACGACCTCGGACGGCGCGACGGCGAGCATTTCCTCACGCGCGTCGACGCGATGACGGGCGGCCGCGTGGCCGCCTGAAGCGGGGAAGGCGGGAAGCCCGGCAGCAGCGCCGCGCGGCAAGCGCGGCCCGTGCCGGTCAGCACCGGTCGGAGTCGGTCGGAGTCGGTCAGCGCACGCGGCGCGGCGTCAGCGCTTCCGGATTGACGACGCTCGACATATCGCCCTGGTCGAACGCGAGGATGTTCTTGAACGCCGCGCTGAAATAGAGCTCGTAGCTTTCGCGCTCGACGTAGCCGATGTGCGGCGTGCAGATCACGTTTTCCATCCGCAGCAGGCTGTAGCCTTGCAGGATCGGCTCGCTCTCGAACACGTCGATCGCGACCATCCCCGGGCGGTTGTGCGACAGCGCGTTGACGAGCGCGTTTTCCTCGAGCAGCTCGGCACGACTCGTGTTGACGAGCAGCGATGTCGGCTTCATCCGCATCAGGTCTTCCTGCTTGACGATCCCGCGCGTGTCGTCGTGCATGCGCAGGTGCAGCGACAGCACGTCGCTCTGCTCGAACAGCGCTTCGCGGCTCTCGGCGGCCGTGTAGCCGTCGGCGCGCGCGGCCTCGAGCGAATGCTCGCGGCCCCAGATCAGCACGTTCATCCCGAACGCCTTGCCGTAGCCGGCCACCAGCCGGCCGATCTTGCCGTAGCCCCAGATGCCGAGCGTCTGGCCGCGCAGCACCTGGCCGAGGCCGAAGTTCGGCGGCAGCGCCGACGTCTTCAGGCCCGACTGCTGCCACGCACCCTGCTTCAGGTTCGCGACGTATTGCGGAATGCGGCGCTGGGCGGCCATCACGAGCGCCCAGGTCAGCTCGGCGGGCGCGACCGGCGAACCCGTGCCTTCGAGCACCGCGATGCCGCGGTCGGTACACGCTTCGAGGTCGATGTGGCTCGAGATGCGGCCGGTCTGGCTGATCATGCGCAGGTTCGGCAGCTTGGCGAGCAGTTGCGACGAAATCGGTGTGCGCTCGCGAATCAGCACGAGCGCCTCGACTTCCGCCAGGCGGCTCGCGAGTTGCCCCAGGCCGCGTACCGTGTTGTTGAAGACCTTCACGTCGTGCTCGGCGAGCATCTCGAAGCAGTTCAGCTTGCGGACGGCGTCCTGGTAGTCGTCGAGGATGGCAATTTTCATGATCAGCGGGAGTCGCGCGTTGAAAGCGGCAGCGGCGGCGGCGCAGGTCGCGCACCCGTCCCGCCCGGCCGGGGCCGACATGATGCTACGTCGGCGCACGTCGTGGTGTCTTTTTAACAGGTTGTTACGCTCCGCCGCAATCGGCGCCGGCCTGAGCCGGCGCCGCTCCCGTCGGGTGCGGCGGGGTGCGCTGCCGTGTCGCGTCAAATACGTCCTTCCTGATTCGGACGTTTCCTCGACGAGGTTCACCCAATTGTTGCTTCAATCAGAATAATTGGATCATCCATTCGCGATGAGTGAGGATTTTTGACTATTTTTATCGTCAAGGCGGCCCTTGTTGAGCAACTCTGCATCATTTCCGCTGTCGTAGGAGAATTACGCATTTGCTTCAACTTTTTGAAGTTGTAACAGCGGCAGGAGTCGTTATGGATCATTTGCAGTCGATGCGCGTGTTCGTCAAGGTTGCGGATCTCGGCAGTTTCGCGCGGGCCGCGAGTGCAATGGATATTTCCAACGCGGTCGCGACGCGTCACGTCGCCGATCTGGAAGGCCGGCTAGGCACGCGCCTGCTGAACCGCACCACGCGCAGCCTTTCGCTGACGGAGTCGGGCCAGGTCTATCTGGAGCGGGCGCGCCAGATTCTCGATGAGCTCGAGGATGTCGAGCAGATGGTCGTCGCGCGCAATCACGAGCCGGTCGGCACGTTGCGCATCGTCGCTCCGGTCGTGTTCGGCCTGCACAACCTCGCCCCCGTCCTGCAGTCGTACACCGAGAATTTCCCGAAAGTGGTGCCGGATCTGACGCTGGTCGACCGCCAGGTCGATCTCGTCGAGGAAGGTTTCGACGTCGGCATCGTCGTCACGCGCCAGATGCGCAGCGCGAGCATCGTCACGCGTCGGCTGACCACGGGCTGCATGACCGTGTGCGCGACGCCGAGCTACCTGGAAAAGCACGGCGTGCCGACCCATCCGGAGCATCTCGCCGAACACCCGGCGCTGAGCCTGCCGACCGAATACTGGGGCGACGAGCGCGTGTTCACCGGGCCGGACGGCGAAGTGCGCGTGCGCCCGACCAACGTGATCGTCGCGAACAATACCGCGATGCTGCGCCAGTTCGCGCTGCTCGGGATGGGCGTCGCGATCCTGCCCAGCTACCTGATCGGCAGCGACATCGCGCGCGGCGCGCTGGTCCGGCTGCTGCCGGATTTCCGGCTGCCGCAGGTCGAGATCAACATCGCGTATCCGAGCCGGCGCCACCTGCCCGCGAAGGTGCGCACGTTCATCGACCACCTCGTCGAATATTTCAGCCACTCGACCGACGCGATGATGGGCGAACAGTGGGCCGCACAGAGCGCGGCGCCTGCGCCGATCGGCGTCGAGATGCGTGCCGAGCCGCCCGAGTCGACCGACCCGAACCTGCAGCCGCGGCTCGCGCGTTCGCCGCGCGCGCGCGTCGCGGTGCCGTCGCCGCTGTAACGGCGCGGCGGCCGCGCACCGGCACGGCCGGCAGCAGGCACCAAGAAAAAACGCGGATCGAGCGATCGATCCGCGTTTTTTTATCGCCGCTTCACCGGCGTACTGCGGGCCGGGGAAACCCCGGCGCCCGGAGCGTCAGGAGCCCGTCTTGCGCGCCGTCGTCTTGCGGGCGGCGGTCTTGCGCGCCGGTGCCGGTTTCTCGTCGGCGCCTTCCGTCACGGTTTCGGCATCCTTCGTCGCCGATTTTGCCGTTTTCTTCGCGGCAGCGGCCTTCGGCTCCTTCTTCTCGAACTCGAAACCGATCTTGCCGTCCGGCTGCTTCACGAGGAATGCCTTGAAGTTGCGGCCCGTGCGCGACGACTTGAAGTTCGGCAGCAGATCCGTGCGGCCGTCGGCCAGCAGTTTCGCCATCTGCTCGCGCGTGATTTCCTGCTGCAGGATCACCTTGCCCGAACGGAAGTCGCAGGTCTTCGGATTCGCGACCGAGTGCTCGCACACATAGCTCATCCCGTGCTCGAACACGCGGCCCTTGCATTTCGGGCATGCGCCGACCGGTTCCTGCGCGGAGAAGTCGGGCGCTTCGCCTTCCTCGCCGCCCTGGTCCTGACCGAAGTCGAACTCGAGCTTGTAGTTCTTCGTTTCGTCGTCGAACGAGAGCTTCAGGATCGCCGAGAACGGACGGCCCATCTTGCTGCGGAAGCCGGACAGCGGGCCGATGGTTTTTTCCCGCAGCAGCTCCTCGACTTCCGCGATCTCGAACTGCCGGCTGCCCGGAATCTTCGAGATCGAGAACTCGCACTTCGTGCATGCGAAGCGGCGGTAGTTTTCCTTCACCTGGCCGCCGCAGTTCGGGCACGGCGTCTCGAGCGTCGCGTAATCGCCGGGGATCGTGTCGGAATCGTATTCCTTCGCGCGCTTGACGATCTGCTGCGTCATGCGGGCGATTTCCTGCATGAACGCGTCGCGCCCGAGGTTGCCGCGCTCCATCTGCGACAGCTTGTATTCCCATTCGCCGGTGAGCTCGGGCGCGGTCAGTTCCTTCACGCCGAGCCCGCGCAGCAGCGTCATCAGCTGGAATGCCTTCGCGGTCGGGATCAGCTCGCGGCCTTCGCGCACGAGATACTTCTCGCCGAGCAGGCCTTCGATGATCGCCGCGCGCGTCGCCGGCGTGCCGAGGCCCTTCGCGGCCATCGCCTCGCGCAGCTCGTCGTCCTCGACGAGCTTGCCCGCGCCTTCCATCGCGGACAGCAGCGTCGCTTCCGAGTAGCGTGCAGGCGGTTTCGTCACGAGCGCGACCGCGGCGATCTCGTCCGTCTTCACCTTCTCGTCCTTCTGCACCGGCACGAGGTTCGCGTCCGCGCCTTCGGCGTCGCGGCCGTACACCTGCAGCCAGCCCGGCTCGACGAGCACCTTGCCTTCGGTCTTGAAGTGATGGCCGGCGACTTCGGTGATCCGCGTCGTGACGCGGAACTCGGCCGCCGGGAAGAACACCGCGAGGAAGCGCTTCACGACCATGTCGTACAGCTTCTGCTCCGGCTCGGACAGCGACTTCGGCGCCTGCAGCGTCGGGATGATGGCGAAGTGGTCGCTGATCTTCGAGTTGTCGAAGATCCGCTTGTTCGGCTTCACCCAGCCCTTGTCGAGCACCTGCTTCGCGTGCGGCAGGTAGTTGTGGCTCTCCTTGAGCATCTCGAGCGTGGACTGCACCGTCGAAATGTAGTCTTCCGGCAGCGCGCGCGCGTCGGTACGCGGGTACGTCAGTACCTTGTGCTTTTCATACAGCGCCTGCGCGAGACCGAGCGTGTTCTTCGCGGAGAAGCCGAAGCGGCTGTTCGCTTCGCGCTGCAGGCTCGTCAGGTCGAACAGCAGCGGCGACAGCTGGGTCGACGGCTTCGATTCCTCGGACACGGTGCCGACCTGGTCGCGGCACGCGGCGACGATCGTTTCGGCGGCCGGCAGGCTCCAGAGGCGCGAGTCGCGCTTTTCCGGATCGAATTCGTCGCGCTTGAATTTCGGGTCGAACCACTTGCCTTCGTAGAAGCCGCCCGCGCATGCGAACTCGGCCTTCACTTCCCAGTAGTCGCGCGGGATGAAGCGGCGGATTTTCTCTTCACGTTCGACGACGATCGACAAGGTTGGCGTCTGAACGCGGCCGACGGTCGTCAGGAAGAAGCCGCCGCCCTTGCTGTTGAACGCGGTCATCGCGCGCGTGCCGTTGATCCCGACGAGCCAGTCGGCTTCCGAGCGGCAGCGTGCGGCGTCGGCGAGCGGCTGCATGTCCGAGTCGGTGCGCAGGTGCGCGAAACCGTCGCGGATCGCCTGCGGCGTCATCGACTGCAGCCACAGGCGCTGGACCGGCTGCTTCGCCTTCGCGTGCTGCACGATCAGGCGGAAAATCAGCTCGCCCTCGCGCCCCGCGTCACATGCGTTGATCAGGCGGTCGACGTCCTTGCGCTTCATCAGCTTGGTCAGGACTTTCAGGCGCGACTCGCTTTTTGCGATCGGGTTCAGGTCGAAATGCGGGGGGATGACGGGCAGATGAGCGAAGCTCCATTTCCCCCGCTTGACCTCGTACTCTTCCGGGGCGGCGATTTCCAGCAGGTGGCCGACCGCGGACGACAGGACGAATTCGTCGCTCTCGAAGTATTCGTCATGCTTGGTAAAGCCGCCCAAAGCGCGCGCGATGTCGTTCGCGACAGAAGGCTTTTCCGCAATGATCAGAGCTTTGGACATGACAGATGTGTGTTGGTAGACCGGGTTCGCCGGCGTGGGTCCCTTTTACGACGGCTTTATAGCACACGCCGCAGCGACGGCGGCTCGGCGTGCAAAAAGCGGCTCATCATAGAGGGGGGGCGCAACGGCGGCAAGCGCACCCGGCGCGGCGGCACGCGCAACGGCGCGAAAAGCCGCCCGGCCGGTGCGCGGTTCACGCCTCGACGTTCAGGATATTGCGCAATTTCGGTGCGTGCGGCGCGCCGGGCACGGCGCTCAGGTCGGACAGCATTCGTTCGACGATCGTCGCGTGCGGCAGCACCGTGCCGAAGAAGCGCGCGGTGTTCGCGTCCTCGATCAGGATCGTCGGGAAATTCTCGACGTCGAGATCGTCGAGCCGGTCGGCATGGGTTTCGATGTCGATCCACGCGAAGCAGGCGTCGGGATGGGTATCGGCGAGCTGGTCGAAGGCCGTCCGGTAGTCACGGCAGGTGCCGCACCACTCGGCGCACAGGCAGGCGACCAGCAGCGTGTCGGGATCGGCGAGGCGCTCGGCGATCCGATCGGCATCGGTGTCGAGATTCAGCGCGGGCATGGAATTCCTTGGGTAGCGGCGGCGGCACGGGCCGCCCTATGCGGGGGACTGTAGCACGCCGGACGCGGGCGGAGTGGGCGCCACGTCAAGCCGCGCGAAGCGTCCGCCGGGCACGCTCGCGACGCGGCCGGCCAGTTCGAGCGCGAGCAACGCGCGATGCAGCGCGTCATCCGACAGGCCGCTGTGCTCGGCGAGCCACTCGTAAGTAACGGGGCCGTATCCCAGTGCGGCGAGCACGGATCGCTCGGCCGGGTCGTCGGGCGGCACGCCTTCGGTTCCGGCCGATGCGATGGATGGAACGGCGCAATCCGGTTTCCCGACATGCTCACCCGCGCGTCGCCCCAGCGTGCCGGCTGTTTCGCCGTTATCGGGGCGCGTACGCGAATTCGCCGCGGCGTGGGCGGTGTGCGTTGCCGGTTCGTCCAGCCCGTACTCCTCGAGCACGTCGAGCGGTGTCGCGGTGAGCTTCGCGCCGTCGCGGATCAGCGCGTGGCAGCCCTGCGCGAGCGGCGCGTGGATCGAGCCCGGCATCGCGAACACGTCGCGGCCCAGCTCGTTCGCGAGGCGTGCGGTGATCAGCGAGCCGGAGCGCGGCGCGGCTTCGACGACGAGCACGCCGAGCGCGAGCGCGGCGATCAGCCGGTTGCGCTGAGGGAAATGCGACGCCCGCGCAGGCGTGCCGAGCGGCCATTCGGACAGGATCGCGCCGCGCGCGGCAATGTCGTGCGCAAGCGTGCGGTGCCGCGCCGGATAGACGAGATCGGCGCCCGTCGCGATCACCGCGACCGTGCCGGCGCGGCCGTCGAGCCCGCCGCGATGCGCGGCGCCGTCGATGCCGAGCGCGAGGCCGGAGACGATCGCGAGCCCCGCGTCGGACAGCGCATGGGCGAAGCGGGTGGCGTCGGCGAGCCCTTGCGGCGTCGCATGGCGGCTGCCGACCACGGCGAGCCCGCGTGCGTGCAGCAGGTCGAGCCTGCCCTTTACATATAGCAGCGGCGGCGGGTCGTGCAGGTCGCGCAGCCGTGGCGGATAGACGGGATCGTTGAGCGTTACGATCGCGTTGCCCGGTGTGTCGAGCCATGCCAGCGCGGCGTCGGTGCATGCGTCGAGGTCGTCCCGCTCGCTGGCGCGCACCGCCCGCGCGGCGGCAGCGCTGCTCGCCGCGCCGATGGCCTGGTCGGACGCGGCGAGCAGCGCTGCCGGCGAGCCGAATGCGTCGAGCAGCGCGTGCAGCACGGCGGGGGAGATGCCCGGCGCATGCGCGAGCTGCAGCCACGCGCGCAACGCGGAAGTCGTCAGCGCTTGCGGCGACATGAGGTTCCCCTCGAACGCGGCGGCCAGCGGAGCGCGTGGCGCCATGATAAAATTTTCATCATCCGAAATACTCGACAGGGCCGCGCGCACGAGCGCCCGGCCAATTGCAGGAGGCATGACCCGCGGCGTTGATATGCCGCGCGTCTGCCTCATCTTCATTGCATCCCGGCGGCGGCGCCAGCCGGCCGGATGGCCGATGCGGCACGCCGCTCCACCGAATACCGAATACCATGGCTTTGCTGAACATTCTTCATTACCCCGACAAGCGGCTGCACAAGGTCGCGAAGCCCGTCGACAAGGTCGACGACCGGATCCGCAAGCTCGTCGCCGACATGGCCGAAACCATGTACGCCGCGCCGGGCATCGGCCTCGCGGCGACGCAGGTCGACGTGCACGAGCGCGTGATCGTGATCGACGTCTCCGAGGAGAAGAACGAGCTGCGCGCGTTCATCAACCCCGAGATCGTCTGGTCGAGCGACGTGAAACAGGTCTACGAGGAGGGCTGCCTGTCGGTGCCCGGGATCTACGACGAAGTCGAGCGTCCCGACCACGTCCGTGTACGTGCGCTCAACGAGCACGGCGAGACCTTCGAGCTCGACTGCGAGGGCCTCCTGGCCGTGTGCGTGCAGCACGAGATGGATCACCTGATGGGGCGCGTGTTCGTCGAATATCTGTCGCCGCTGAAGCAGACCCGCATCAAGACGAAGATGAAGAAACTCGAACGCGCGATGTGACGCGCGTGTGCCCAGCCCGATCCCGAACGCTGTCATGACCCATACGTTGCGCGTGATTTTTGCCGGCACGCCGGAATTCGCCGCGGCCGCACTCGCCGCGATCCACGAGGCCGGTTTTCCGGTGCCGCTCGTGCTCACCCAGCCCGATCGCCCGGCCGGGCGCGGGATGAAACTGCAGGCGAGCGCCGTGAAGCGCTATGCCGTCGAGCACGGGATGCCGGTCGCGCAGCCGCCGTCGCTGCGCCGCGCGGGCAAGTACCCGGCGGAGGCGGCCGACGCGATCGAACTGCTGCGCGCGACCCCGCACGACGTGATGGTGGTCGCCGCATACGGCCTGCTGCTGCCGCAGGAAGTGCTCGACATTCCGCGTGCCGGCTGCATCAACATCCACGCGTCGCTGCTGCCGCGCTGGCGCGGCGCCGCGCCGATCCACCGCGCGATCGAGGCCGGTGACGCCGAGACGGGCGTCACGCTGATGCAGATGGACGTCGGCCTCGACACCGGCGCGATGATCGAGGAAGCGCGCGTCGCGATCGCGTCCGACGACACGACCGCCACGCTCCACGACCGGCTCGCCGCCGACGGCGCGCGGCTGATCGTCGATGCGCTGGTGCGGCTCGAGCGCGACGGCACGCTGCCCGCCACGCCGCAGCCGGCCGACGGCGTGACCTATGCGGAAAAGATCGGCAAGCACGAAGCGGCGCTCGACTGGCGCAAGCCGGCCGACGTGCTCGCGCGCCAGGTGCGCGCGTTCGACCCGTTCCCGGGCGGCGTCGCCACGCTCGACGGCGCGGCCATCAAGCTGTGGGCGGCCGAACCGGTGGCGGCGCGCGGCACGACGGTCGACGTGGCGCCCGGCACGATCGTCGAGGCTGCGCCGGAGGGCGTGGTCGTCGCCTGCGGCAGCGGCGCGCTGCGCGTCACGCAACTGCAGAAACCGGGCGGCAAGCGGCTGCCCGCGCGCGAATTCCTGGCCGGCTCGCCGCTCGCCGCGGGCCAGCGCTTCGCGTTGCCTGACGCGGCCTGAGCGTCATTCGACACGGCATCGCGCCCGCGCGCAATCGGCCGGATGGCCGAGTCGCGCAGCGCGGCAGGCGCGCGTAGAATTTCCCTGCGCATTCCGGTTTCGAGGTTCTCATGCTTGGCATCACCCATTTCGGCTTCTTCGTGCTCGCGGTCTTCCTGCTGAACGTCACGCCCGGCCCCGATACGGCGTATATCGTTGGCCGCAGCGTCGCGCAGGGCCGTGGCGCGGGGCTGATGTCGGCGCTCGGCATCTCGGCCGGCTGCTGCGTGCACACGCTTGCGTGCGCATTCGGCCTGACCGCGCTGCTCGCGGCGTCGGCGGCCGCGTTCACGGCGATCAAGCTGGTCGGTGCCGCTTACCTGATCTACCTCGGCGTGCGCATGATCGTCACGAAGCAGGCCGCCGCGCCGGCAGGCGCCGAGGCGGCGCAGGCCACGGCCGCGAAGCCGCTGCGCCAGTTGTTCATGCAGGGTTTCTGGACCAACGTGCTGAATCCGAAGGTCGTGCTGTTCTTCGTGTCGTTCTTCCCGCAGTTCGTGTCGGCCGACAGCCCGCACAAGGCGCTGGCGTTCCTGGCCCTCGGTTCGGTGTTCCTCGTGATGAGCACCGTCTGGAGCTGCATCGTCGCGTGGGTCGCGGGTAGCGTCACACAGCGCTTTTCGGGCAAGCCGGGCGTCAGGAAATGGCTGGATCGCACGGTGGGCAGCGCCTTCGTCGGCCTCGGGCTGCGGCTCGCGGCGACGCAACGCTGAAATTGAATTTTTCCGGCAAGACCTTATCTAACAAATCGCTTACAATTTTCCGCCGCGCACTGTGATGTCGGCGGGTCCCCTGACGGATAAGGAGTGGGTATGTTCAATTGGGTCAAAACGGCGATGCTGATGGCCGCGATCACGGCCCTGTTCATCGTGATCGGCGGCATGATCGGTGGCTCGCGCGGCATGACGATCGCGCTGCTGTTCGCGCTCGGCATGAATTTCTTCTCATACTGGTTCTCCGACAAGATGGTGCTGCGCATGTACAACGCGCAGGAAGTCGACGAGAACACGGCGCCGCAGTTCTACCGGATGGTGCGCGAGCTCGCCACGCGCGCGAACCTGCCGATGCCGCGCGTCTATCTGATCAACGAGGACGCGCCGAACGCGTTCGCCACGGGCCGCAACCCCGAGCACGCGGCGGTCGCCGCGACGACGGGCATCCTGCGCGTGCTGTCCGAGCGCGAGATGCGCGGCGTGATGGCGCACGAGCTCGCGCACGTGAAGCACCGCGACATCCTGATCTCGACGATCACCGCGACGATGGCGGGCGCGATTTCGGCGCTGGCCAACTTCGCGATGTTCTTCGGCGGCCGCGACGAAAACGGCCGTCCGGCCAATCCGATCGCGGGCATTGCGGTCGCGCTGCTCGCGCCGATCGCCGGTGCGCTGATCCAGATGGCGATCTCGCGGGCGCGCGAGTTCGAGGCCGACCGCGGCGGCGCGCAGATCTCCGGCGATCCGCAGTCGCTCGCCACCGCGCTCGACAAGATCCATCGCTATGCGGCCGGCATCCCGTTCCAGGCGGCCGAAGCGCATCCGGCCACCGCGCAGATGATGATCATGAACCCGCTGCACGGCGGCGGCCTGCAGAACCTGTTCTCCACGCACCCGGCGACCGAGGAACGCATCGCGCGCCTGATGGAGATGGCCCGTACCGGCCGCTTCGATTGATCCCCGGCGCATCGCGCGGCCATTGCCGCGCGGGGGCGCGATGCCACCCCGCACGCTTCGCGCTGCGGGGTTTTTCATTTCTGCGCGCCGTAAAGGGGCCAAAGGGTTCGCGCGGTCGCACGCTACAATGCGCGGTTTGGAATCGCGCGGCCTCGGGGCCGTTGCGATCCCGCCGTTTGCCGCCTGTGTTTGCCGTGCCTGCTTGCCGCGCTTGATTGCCGATTCCGTTCCGATGACACGAACCCGTTCCTCCGCCCCGTCTTCCTCCGGCCGCCCGGCGCGCCCGTCCGCGCTGCATCTCGCGCCCGATTCGCTGGGCTTCGCGCTCGACGCGGCCGCGCAGGCAGTCGATGCGGTGCGGCGCGGCACCGCGCTGCCGGCGGCACTGGCCGCGGTGTTCGCGCAGATGCCGGCCGGCACGCAGGCGCTCGCGCGCGGCGCGACGCAGGACGTTGCGTATCGGACGATGCGTCGTCTCGGGAGCGCCGATTGGCTGATCGGCCGGCTCGTCAGCAAAGCGCCGCCCGCGCATGTACATGCGGTGCTCGCCGGCGCATTCGCGCTGCTGCTCGATCCGGAGGAAACGGCTGCATATCCGGCGTTCACGATCGTCGACCAGGCCGTGACTGTAATCGGCGCGCGACGCGAATACGCGTTCGCGAAGGGGCTGGTCAACGCGGTGCTGCGGCGTTTCCTGCGCGAGCGCGATGCGCTCGTCGCGGCGCTGCAGGACGATCCGGTCGCGCGCTGGAATTACCGCGCCTGGTGGGTCGATGCAGTGAAGCGCGCATGGCCCGATGCATGGCAGGCGATCCTCGCGGCCGGCGAGCGCCAGGGGCCGCTGACGCTGCGCGTGAACGCGCGCCGCGCGAGCGTCGACGCGTATCTCGACACGCTGCGTGCGAGCGGGATCGACGCGACCGCGATCGGCCGTCACGCGGTGCGGCTCGCGTCGGCGCTGCCGGTCGATCGCATTCCGGGCTTCGCCGATGGCGTCGTGTCGGTGCAGGACGCCGGCGCGCAGCTCGCGGCCGAATGGCTCGGTGCGCGCGACGGCATGCGCGTGCTCGACGCGTGCGCGGCACCGGGCGGCAAGACCGGGCATATCCTCGAACTGGCCGACGCGGAAGTCGTTGCGCTCGAAAGCGACGCGACGCGCGCGGCGCGTATCGGCGAGAACCTCGCGCGCCTGTCGCTCGCGGCGGACGTGCGCGTCGGCGACGCGGGCGCACCGGACGCGTGGTACGACGGCCGTCCGTTCGATCGCATCCTGGCCGACGTGCCGTGCTCGGCGTCCGGCATCGTGCGCCGTCATCCCGACATCCGCTGGCTGCGCCGCGAAGCCGACATCGCCGCGCTCGTCGCGGAACAGCGCCGCATCCTGAGCGCGTTGTGGCCGCTGGTGAAACCGGGCGGCGAACTGCTCTACGTGACCTGTTCGATCTTCCCCGAGGAAGGTGAATTGCAGGCGCGCTGGTTTGAAGCGGCCTGTGAAGATGCGGTACGATTGGACGCGCCCGGCCAACTGCTGCCGGGCGGCGTGCACGGCGGGGCGGCCGGCGCACGCGACCAGAACACCGATCACGACGGATTTTTCTACGCGCGGTTTCAGAAACGGTGACGATCAAACACCTATTTCCACTTCGGCTTGCGGCCGTCCTGCTGGTCGCGTTGACGCTGTGCCTGACGGTCGTTCGGCCGGCGCGCGCCGAGTCGATCGCCGTGCAGCGCGCATCGCTGCAGGCTGACGGAAGCGGCTGGAGCCTCGATGCCCGCTTCGATTTCGAGCTGAATCCGAACCTCGAGGATGCCGTCAACAAGGGCATCCCGCTTTACTTCACGACCGACTTCGAACTGGGCCGCGCGCGCTGGTACTGGTTCGACGAGCAGCCGGTGTCGGTGTCGCAGACGATCCGGCTGTCGTTCCAGCCGCTCACGCGCGAGTACCGCGTGTCGACGGGCGGCCTGCAACTCGGCTTCCCGTCGCTGAAGGACGCGCTCGCGGTCGTCCGGCACATCACGTCGTGGCACGTGATCGACCGCAACCAGGTGCGTGCCGGCGAAACCTACACGGCCTCGGTGCGGATGCAGCTCGATACGGCGCTGATGCCGAAGCCGTTCCAGGTCGACGCGGTGAACAACCGCGACTGGACGCTCGGGTCGGACTGGAAGCGCTTTACCTTCACGGTGACCGAACGTGCTAAATAAAGTGCGCCGCGCGGCCAGCGGGAAGAGCCTCCTCGTTCGCGTGATCGTCTCGACCGTCGCGATCACCGCATTGCTGCTGCTCGTGCTGCTCGCGGCCGCGAGCGCGAACACCGAATTCTTCGACCGCTACTACTCGTGGCTGTACGCGACGAACATTGTCGTCGCGCTCGTGTTCCTGCTCGTGGTGCTCGGGCTGATCGGGATGATCGTCGTGCGCCTGAGGAAGGGCAAGTTCGGCACGCGGCTGCTCGCGAAGCTCGCGGTGTTCTTCGCGCTCGTCGGCGTGGTGCCGGGCGGGATCATCTACATCGTGTCGTACCAGTTCGTGTCGCGCAGTATCGAGTCGTGGTTCGACGTGAACGTCGAGACCGCGCTGACGGCCGGCCTGAACCTCGGCCGCGGGATGCTCGACGCGTCGCTGTCCGACCTGCAGACGAAGGCGCGGCTGATGTCCGACCAGCTCGCGAGCGTCGATGCGAACACGAACGGCACGACGCTCACGCTCTTGCGCCTGCGCGACCAGTTCGGCGTGCAGGATGCGACGATCGTCGAGCCGAGCCGCGGCGGCTCCGGCGCGGCGCCCGACCTGCACATCGTCGCGCAGGCATCGGGCAATTTCGCCGCGCTGATTCCGGACGACCTGCCGACGCCGCTGATGCTGAGCCAGGCGCGCGAACACGGCGCGTATGCGGCGATCGAGGGCGAGGTCGACGGCGACCCGCGCGCGCACGGCGCGAAGGGCGCGCTGCGGCTGCGTGTCGTGCGGCCGATTCCCGACGCGACGACGTCGCTGCTGCAGCCGGCGGAGCGGTTCCTGCAGCTCACGCAGCCGGTGCCGCCCACGCTCGCGCACAATGCGGACGCGGTGCAGCGCGCGTATCGCGAGTACCAGGAAAAATCGCTCGGCCGCACGGGCTTGCGCAAGATGTACATCGGCACGCTGACGCTCGCGCTGTTCCTCGCGACCTTCATCGCGATGATGCTCGCGCTCGCGCTCGGCCAGCAGCTCGCGCGGCCGCTGTTCCTGCTCGCGCAGGGCACGAAGGAGATCACGGAAGGCGACTACACGCCGAAGCGCGAGATCAAGTCGCGCGACGAGCTCGGCTTCCTCACGCAGTCGTTCAATGCGATGACGCGCCAGCTGTCCGAGGCGCGGCTCGCGGTCGAGAAGAACCGGGTCGCGCTCGAGCATTCGAAGACCTATCTCGAGAGCATCCTCGCGAACCTGACCGCCGGCGTGTTCGTGCTCGATCGCCAGTTCCGGCTGACGACGGCCAACCGCGGCGCCGAGCGCATTTTCCGCCAGCCGTTCGGCGCGATGATCGGCACGGCGCTCGACCGGATCGGCGTCGTCGCGGAATTCGGCGCGATGGTGCGCAAGGCGTTCGCCGATCGCGAAGCGGCGTCCGACGACGGCGGCGGCGACCGCGGCCACTGGCAGCAGCAGTTCGCGATCGAAGTGCCGGGCGAAGCCGATCCGCTGACCTTGCTCGTACGCGGCACGCGCCTCGTATCGACCGTCGAGGGCGAGGCCGACGATCCGCAAACGTCCGGCTACGTCGTCGTGTTCGACGACATCTCCGACGTGATTTCCGCGCAGCGTTCGGTCGCGTGGGGCGAGGTCGCGCGGCGGCTCGCGCACGAGATCAAGAACCCGCTGACGCCGATCCAGCTGTCGGCCGAGCGCCTGCAGATGAAGCTGTCCGACAAGCTCGCGCCGCCCGATGCCGACGTGCTCAAGCGCGGCGCGACGATGATCGTCAACCAAGTGGCCGCGATGAAGCGCATGGTCGACGACTTCCGCGAATATGCGCGCACGCCGCCGGCGGTGCTCGCCAACCTGCAGCTGAACGAACTGGCGAGCGAGGTGCTCGGGCTGTATGGTGTCGGCGAAGGCAAGAGCGCGATCGTCGCCGAACTCGCGCCGTCGCTGCCGGTGATCCGCGGCGACGCGACGCAACTGCGCCAGGTGATTCACAACCTGCTGCAGAACGCGCAGGATTCGGTCGCGGAAGTCGCGCATCCGCGTGTGTTGATCGAAACCAAGACAGTAGAATATGGCGACCCCGACGCCGAGGGCAAAACGCGCGTCGCGGTACGTCTTACCGTGTCCGACAACGGGCCCGGTTTTCCGGCACGCATCCTGACCCGTGCGTTCGAGCCTTACGTGACGACGAAGGCGAAGGGCACGGGGCTCGGATTGGCCACGGTCAAGAAAATCGTCGATGAGCACGGCGCGCGGATCGATCTGCGCAATCGCATGCACGGCGAGACCGTCGAGGGTGCGCAGGTGTCGATCCTGTTCCTGCAGATGGCGAGCGATACGCCAGGCGTCGAATCCGGCGCGCAGGGCGGGGCGGCTCCCGCCAAGACAAAAGCAAGTGTGCAGACAAAGGCAGCGTAAATGGCAACCATCCTGGTGGTAGATGATGAAATGGGCATCCGGGAATTGCTCTCGGAGATCCTCAGCGATGAAGGACATGTCGTCGAGGCGGCGGAAAACGCGCAGGCCGCGCGGGAATACCGTCTGAATCAGGCGCCCGATCTCGTGCTGCTCGATATCTGGATGCCCGATACCGACGGCGTCACGCTGCTCAAGGAATGGGCGGCGCAGGGCCTGTTGACGATGCCCGTGATCATGATGTCCGGGCACGCGACGATCGATACCGCCGTCGAGGCGACGAAGATCGGCGCACTCGATTTCCTCGAGAAGCCGATCGCGCTGCAGAAGCTGCTGAAGTCGGTCGAGCACGGTCTCGCGCGCGGCGCGGCACCGGTGTCTGCCAATGCGGCGGCGAAGGCGGGCGGCGGCCAGGCATCGGGCCCGGCGGCGGTCGCGTCCGCGGCCGCGCTGCCGACGCTCGGCGACGACATGGCCGCGGCGCTCGGCCTCGCGGGCCAGACGGCCGCGATTCCGTTCGACATCCCGTTGCGCGAAGCGCGCGACGCGTTCGAACGCGCGTACTTCGAATATCACCTCGCGCGCGAGAACGGCAGCATGACGCGCGTCGCGGAGAAGACGGGCCTCGAGCGCACGCACCTGTATCGCAAGCTCAAGCAGCTCGGCGTCGAGCTCGGCAAGAAGCCGTCGGAAGGGGCCGTATAAGAAATTTCACGAAACCCCTTGTGCGACACAATAAAGCTCGATATACTTTGTTTCTTCGTTGGCCCGGTAGCTCAGTTGGTAGAGCAGCGGATTGAAAATCCGCGTGTCGATGGTTCGATTCCGTCCCAGGCCACCAGCAGTTCCAACCCCAAGAATCGGAAGGTTCTTGGGGTTTTTCGTTTGTGGTGGGTTTGCGCGGCATTGGCGGCGCGCCCGGCAGCATTCGTCGGGGCGTGATAAAATCCGTGCCCGCTCAATGACTTAGCGCATCGCTTCATGCGCACGGCAAGGCTGCCCGCAGGCGCTGCCGTGATGTGCGGCAACGATGCCGCGCGATGGGCGGTATAAGCGCTCCGCCGCGTTCGCGGCCGACCGCGCTGCCTATACTGGTCGAGCCGGCGCAGGCCGGCACGCGTCGGGCCGCCCGGCGGCAGCCGGCCCCGGGGCGCAGCGCGACGCGAGCCTACACATTCACGGAGTATCACGGTGATTCGGACAGACGCTAAAGACGGCGCGCTCGTGTTGTTTTCCGGCGGGCAGGACTCGGCCACGTGCGTGGCCTGGGCCCTCGAACGCTACCAGACGGTCGAGACGCTCGGCTTCGATTACGGCCAGCGCCACCGCGTCGAACTCGAATGTCGCGAAGGCGTGCGCGACGCGCTGAAGCGTCAGTTTCCCGCGTGGGCCGATCGTCTCGGCGACGATCACATGGTCGACCTGTCGGTGCTCGGCGCGATCAGCGATACCGCGATGACCCGCACGATCGAGATCGAGACCGCGGCGAACGGCTTGCCGAACACGTTCGTGCCGGGCCGCAACCTGCTGTTCATGACGATCGCGGCCGCGATCGCCTATCGCCGCGGCTTGCGCGTGCTGGTCGGCGGGATGTGCGAGACCGATTTCTCGGGCTACCCGGACTGCCGCGACGATACGATGAAGGCGCTGCAGGTCGCGCTGAACCTCGGCATGGACACGCGCATGGTGCTCGAGACGCCGCTGATGTGGCTGGACAAGGCACAGACCTGGCAACTCGCCGAACAGCTCGGCGGCGAGGCGCTCGTCGAGCTGATCCGCGTCGAGACGCACACGTGCTACGTGGGCGAGCGCGCGGAACTGCACGACTGGGGCTTCGGCTGCGGCGAATGCCCGGCCTGCAAGCTGCGCAAGCGCGGCTACGAGGCCTACCTGAAGGGCGAGCGCGTGACCGAAGCACCGCTGTGACGCGGGTGCGCCGGCAGCGCCGGATGGATAACGGATTCTGATCGACAACGAGCGGCGCGAGCCGGACGAAGCACGATGACTTACGCGGTCAAGGAAATTTTCTACACGTTGCAGGGCGAGGGCGCGAACGCGGGCCGTCCGGCCGTGTTCTGCCGGTTCGCCGGCTGCAATCTGTGGTCGGGTCGCGAAGAGGATCGGGCGGACGCCGTGTGCCGCTTCTGCGATACCGACTTCGTCGGCACCGACGGCGAGAACGGCGGCAAGTTCAAGGACGCCGACGCGCTCGTCGCGACGATCGCGGGCCTGTGGCCGGACGGTGAGGCGCACCGCTTCGTCGTCTGCACGGGCGGCGAGCCGATGCTGCAGCTCGACCAGCCGCTCGTCGACGCGCTGCACGCGGCGGGCTTCGAGATCGCGATCGAGACCAACGGCTCGCTGCCGGTGCTCGAGACGATCGACTGGATCTGCGTGAGCCCGAAGGCCGACGCGCCGCTCGTCGTCACGAAGGGCAACGAACTGAAGGTCGTGATCCCGCAGGACAACCAGCGGCTGGCCGATTACGCGAAGCTCGATTTCGAGTATTTTCTCGTGCAGCCGATGGACGGCCCGTCGCGCGACCTCAATACGAAGCTCGCGATCGACTGGTGCAAGCGGCATCCGCAGTGGCGGCTGTCGATGCAGACCCACAAATATCTGAACATTCCCTGAGCCACGGCTTTTGACATCGTGCTGATTACCCGAAAACTCGAATTCGACGCGGGCCACCGCATTCCCGATCACCGCAGCCAGTGCCGCAACCTGCACGGCCATCGCTACGTGCTCGAAGTCACGCTGCGCGGCGATCTCGTCGATACCGAGGGGGCGCCCGACCGCGGCATGGTGATGGACTTCGCCGACGTGAAGGCGCTCGCGGTCGAGCACCTCGTCAACAAGTGGGATCACGCGTTCCTGGTCTACGCGCGCGACGAAGTCGTGCGCTCGTTCCTCGAGCAGATGGCCGACCACAAGACCGTCGTGCTCGACCGGATCCCGACCGTCGAGAACCTCGCGGCGATCGCGTTCGACATCCTCGCGAACGTGTACGACGCGCACTACGGCGTGAACCTGCGCCTGGAGCGCGTGCGCCTGTACGAAACGCCGAACTGCTGGGCCGACGTCGAGCGCCAGCCCGGCCGCTGATCCTGCCTTCCCGGCAGCCCCGCCAGCCAGCGCGGGCTGCCTGCCGCCGCGCCGCGCGGCCTCGCCCGGCGCCGTTCCCCGCCTGGTCCCACATTCCGCGTGACGCCGCGCTATGATCGTTGCGTGGCACCGGAAAACGCATCCGTGCGACATCGCGCGGCCCGCGCTGTCAGATCGGCTGCTCACGACCGACTGACGTTCCAGGGCCCGGTCCGGCGCCGCCGGGCATCGCGGCCCGGCGTATCGCGCCCGCTTCGCCCGTTGCTTGTCCCGTTCGATTGCCGTTCCGTCCAGGAGCCCGTATCGATGAGCACGCTCACCAATTCCCTCAAACAACGCCTGCACGACGGCGACGAGCCGCTGTACGGCCTGTGGCTGTCGCTCGGCTGCGATTCGGCCGCGGAAGCGCTCGCCCACGCCGGCTACGACTGGCTCTGCATCGACATGGAGCATGCGCCGAACGACAGCCGCGACGTCGCGTCGCAACTGCGCGCGCTGGCCGCCGCGCACCTGCCGAGCGAGCCCGTCGTGCGTGTACCGGGGCGCGAGCCGTGGCTCGTGAAGCGCGCGCTCGACGCCGGCGCGCGCACGCTGATGTTCCCGTGCATCGAGACGCCCGACGAGGCCGCGCACGCGGTGCGGCTCACGCGCTTCCCGTCGCCGGATTCCCCCGACGGGCTGCGTGGCGTGGCCGGCATGGTGCGTGCGGCGGCGTTCGGCATGCGCCGCGATTACCTGCAGACGGCGAACGCGCAGGTCGCGGTGATCGTGCAGATCGAATCGGCGCGCGGCATCGACGAAGTCGAGCGGATCGCCGCGACGCCGGGCGTCGACTGCCTGTTCGTCGGCCCGGCCGATCTGGCGGCGAGCCTCGGGCACCTCGGCGACAGCCGCCATCCGGACGTCGAAACCGCGATCGCGCGCGTGCTCGCGGCCGGCAAGCAGGCCGGCGTCGCGGTCGGCATCTTTGCGAGCGATACCGCAACCGCGCGCCAGTATCGTGAGGCCGGCTTCCGGATGATCACGCTGTCGGCCGACGTGAGCTGGCTGCTGCGTGCGACGCGGCAGGCATTGCAGGAGGTGCGGTCATGAACGATGGCGACGGCGCGGGGCACGAAGGTGTGCGGCTTACGGCCGGCGTACGCGGGCGGATCGGCGCGCTGCTCGGGCTGTGGGCCGTATGCGTCGCGGCGGTTGCGCAGAATGTGCCGCACGCGAAGCCGGACCCGGCGCGCGAGACGCAATCCGCAGTGGCCGACTACAACGCGGGCGACTATCGCGCGGCGCTGGTGCAGTTCCACGACGCGGCCGAACGCGGCGACCGGCTCGCGCAGTTCAACTACGCGATGATGCTGCTCACGGGTGTCGGCGTGAGCGCGAACGTCGACGAAGGGCTGCGCTGGCTGAAGCGGGCGGCCGACGCGAACATGTCGCATGCGCAGTACGTGTACGGGCGCATGTTCGACGACGGCGAGTTCGTTGCGCGCAACCCGGCCGAAGCGCACCGCTGGTTCCTGCGCGCGGCGAAGCAGGGGCACGTGCAGGCCGAGCTGTCGCTCGCGAACCAGTTCCTCGACGGGCGCGGCACGCCGCGCGACAACCGGCGGGCGTTCGAGTGGTACAAGCAGGCGGCCGACGCGGGCGAGCCGACCGCGCAGTACGTGACCGCGTCGTTCTACGAGCGCGGTGGCGACGGCGTCACGCAGAACCTGAACATCGCGCGCGCGTATTACGCGGCCGCGGCCGCGCAGGGCGACGAGACGGCCGGGCTGAAATTCAAGGAACTGAGCGCGCGGCTGAGAGCGCAGGAGCCTGCTTCGGGCGCGGGTACGGATCATGGGAGCCCGCGCGCGACGCCACCGCAGTGAGCAGGCAGCGCGGGCGCCATGCGATACGCGCAGAACGAAAAAACGGCGCCGAGGCGCCGTTTTTCATTACTTGCGACTGCGTGCAGTGTCGTGCCGCGCCGTCAGCTCTTCATCAGCCGCCGCTGTCGCCCGACGCTCATGATCATGCCGATCGCGACACCGAGCGTCGCGAGTGCGGTGCCGCCGTAACTCATGAACGGCAACGGCACGCCGACGACGGGCAGCACGCCGCTCACCATCCCGATGTTGACGAACGCGTAGACGAAGAACGCGAGTGTGAGCGAGCCCGCGAGCAGCCGGCCGAACAGCGTCGCGCCCTGCGCGGCGATATAGAGCCCGCGTGCGATCAGCGCCATGTACAGCGTCAGCAGCACGAGGCCGCCGGCGAGCCCCCATTCTTCCGAGAACACCGCGAAGATGAAGTCGGTGTGCTTCTCCGGAATGAATTCGAGGTGGGCCTGGGTGCCCTTCAGGTAGCCCTTGCCGAGCGCGCCGCCCGAGCCGATCGCGATCACGGCCTGGATCGTGTGGAAGCCCTTGCCGAGCGGGTCGGAGGTCGGGTCGAGCAGCGTGCACACGCGGTGCTTCTGGTAGTCGTGCATCAGCGGCCACTGCACTTCGGGCTGGCAGATGCGCTCTTCGAACACGGCGATCGAGCCGACCGCGATCACGCCCGCGACGAGCACCGGCACGATCAGCTTGAACGACAGGCCCGCGAGGTAGATCACGAAGAAGCCGGCCGCGAACACGAGCAGGCCCGTGCCGAGGTCGGGCTGCTTCGCGATCAGGCCGACCGGCACCAGCAGGATCGCGAACGCGGCGATGAAGTCGTACCAGCGCAGCCCGCCTTCGCGGCGCTGGTAGTACCACGCGAGCATCAGCGGTGTCGCGATCTTGAGGATTTCCGACGGCTGGATCACGACGCCGACGTTCAGCCAGCGCTTCGCGCCCTTCTTGGTCATCCCGAACAGCGCGACGGCGACCAGCAGCGTGACCCCGAACGTATAGAGCGGGACCGCGAAGCGCATCAGTGTCGTCGGCGGGATGTTGGCGATCACCCACATCAGCACGAACGTCAGCAGGATGTTGCGCAGCTGATCCTCGACGCGGCCCGGCATGTCGATCGACGCGCTGTACAGCGTGACGATGCCGACGCACAGCAGCAGGAACACGATGAGGGCGAGCGGGCGGTCGAAGCCCGCGAACATCTGCTTGATCTTGTCGAGCCAGGCGCGCTTGTCGAATTGCATGCCTTTCTCCGTTAATGAGCGGTGCCGGCGTTCACCGCTTTCGCGGCGGCCGTGACACGGAAGTTGTCGTCGCGCGGCGCGGCGGCGAGCGGTTGCGCGTCGCTGGCGGGCCGGCGCGGCCGGTGCGGGCGCCGGATCGGCGGCAGGCTCGCGGCCCTCGGCGCCGCGGCACTCGCGTCGGCGGGCTGCGCCGCGCTTGCCGCGGCCGCACCCGACGCATCGGGCGCCGACGCGGCCGATGCCGCATCCGCCGCGCTGGCCGCGGCCGGCACGACAGGCTGCGGCAGCGCCTTGAAGCCGGCCGCAACGGACACGGCCTTCGAGGCATCGCCGATCACCGGTGCGCTGATCGGCTCGGTCGCCGACGCGGCGGCGGCGACGGCAGCCGCCTCGTTCTCCGGTTTCTGGCGCTCGACGAGGTAGAAGTCGAGCACGCGGCGCGCGATCGGGCCCGCGGCCTGCGCGCCCCAGCCGCCGTTCTCGACGACCAGCGCGAGCGCGATCTGCGGATGGTCGACCGGCGCGTACGCGATGAACAGCGCGTGGTCGCGCAGGTGCTCGGCGAGCAGGTGGCCCTTGTAGTTCGAGCCCTGCAGCGAGAACACCTGCGCGGTACCGGTCTTGCCGGCCGCGAGGTACGACGCGCCGCGGAACACCTTGTACGCGGTGCCGGACGGATTCTCGATCACGTTCTCCATCCCGCGCTTCACGACGTCGATGTCGGCCTGCTTGAGCGGGATCGTTTCGCTTTCCTTCGGCACGGTCAGGTGGCGCCCGCGCGTGATCGGATCCTCGACTTCCTTCACGAGGTGGGGCTTCATCACGACGCCGTTGTTCGCGAGCGTCGCGGTGGCATGCGCGAGCTGCAGGATCGTGTACGAGTTGTAGCCCTGGCCGATCCCGAGGCTGATCGTCTCGCCGTCGAACCACTTCTGCTGCGCGGCCTTCTTGAACGCCTTCTTCTTCCAGTCGGTCGACGGCAGGATCCCGCGCGCCTCGCCCTGGATGTCGATGCCGGTGATCTGGCCGAAGCCGAACGGCTTCATGAAGTTCGCGATCGCGTTCACACCGAGATCGCGCGCGAGCATGTAGAAGTAGGTGTCGTTCGACACCATGATCGCCTTGTTCATGTCGACCCAGCCCTGGCCCGAGCGCACGTCGTTGCGGAACGTGTGCCCGCCGAACGTGAAGTAGCCGGGATCCTGGAAGCCCCAGCCCGGCGTGCGCTTGCCGAGCGTCAGGCCGGCCAGCGCCATGAACGGCTTGTACGTCGAGCCGGGCGGGTAGGTGCCGTGCAGCGGGCGGTTCAGGAGCGGCTTGTCGGGCGAGTTGTTCAGTTCGTCCCAGGTCTGCTGGTCGATGCCGTCGACGAACGAGTTCGGGTCGAAGCTCGGCGACGACACGAACGCGAGCACGTCGCCCGTCTTCGGTTCGATCGCGACGAGCGCGCCGCGCTTGCCGGCGAACGCCTGCTCGGCGACCTGCTGCAGCGCGATGTCGAGCGACAGCACGAGGTTGTTGCCGGGCGTCGCCTGCGTGCGCGACAGCGTGCGCACGGGCCGGCCGCCGGCCGTCACCTCGACTTCCTCGAAGCCCGTGAGGCCGTGCAGCTCGGTTTCGTAGCTCTGCTCGACGCCGATCTTGCCGATGTAGTCGGTGCCCTTGTAGTTGTTCGCGTCGCGGCGCGGATCGTAGTGTTCCTGGTCGCTGTCGTTGTCGTCGCTCATCGCGTCGATGCGATCCTGGTCGCGCTTCGAGATCCGGCCGATGTAGCCGATCACGTGCGCGGCCGTCATGCCGAGCGGGTACTGGCGGAACAGCCGCGCGCGCACGTCGACGCCGGGAAAGCGGAAGCGCTGCGCGGTGAAGCGCGCGACTTCCGCGTCGGTGAGGCGCGTGCGGATCGGCAGGCTCTCGAAGTTCTTCGAGTCTTCCTGCAGCTTCTTGAAGCGGCGGCGGTCGCGCGCGTCGATCGGGATGATCTCGGACAGTTTGTCGATCGTGTTGTCGAGCGTGTCGTCGAGCTTCGACGGCGTGATCTCGAGCGTGTAGGCCGAATAGTTCTTCGCGAGGACCACGCCGTTGCGGTCGGTGATGATCCCGCGGTTCGGCACGATCGGCGCGACCGAGATGCGGTTTTCCTCGGCCTGCAGCGCGTATTTGCCGTGCTGCATCAGCTGCAGGTAGAAGAAGCGGCTCGCGAGCAGCCCGAAGCAGACGAACACGAACACGCCCGCCGCCGCGACGCGCAGGCGGAACTTCGAGAGCTGCTGTTGGGTGTCGTTGAATTCGGTCATGCGGTTACGATCGATCTGGCCCGTGCGCGGCGAGCGCGCGCGGGCGAGGAGCCGCCCCGGAGCGCGGCGCGCGGGCGTGGGAGCGGCGGGTATTCAAGGTCGGTCCGACTCAGATGGGGCGCGTATCGTCCGGGTCGACCGGGCGGCGTTGCGGCATCAGCAGCAGGTGGCTCGCGATCGGCCACAGCGCGGCCTCGACGAAGCCGTCCACCAGATAGCGCCAGCCGGGAAACGCGGCGCCCATCACGAGGCGGATCACGAACGGCACCAGCTGCGCGACGACGAGCAGCGGCGTGACGTACAGCACCTGCACGCCGATCGGCATCCACAGCACGCGGCGGTGGATCGTGATCGCGCCGTACGACAGCAGCGTATAGGCGAGCGCATGCTCGCCGAGCAGCCCCGCGTCATGCACGTCCATCAGGATGCCGAGCGCGAACGCGACGCCCATTCCGACCTTGCGCGGCTGGTGGATGTTCCAGAACAGCAGCACGAGCGCGACGAAGTCGGGCACGCCGGGCAGGCGGCCCCACGGCATCAGGTTCAGCAGGAACGCGGCGGCGAGGCTGAAGACGATGAAGTACGGGTTGACCGGCTGCAGGATGTATTGCGGGCGGTTCATCGCTGGGCTCCTGGTTGCCCGGCCGCGGGCTTCGCGGGCGCGGCGGCGGGCTTGGCCGGAGCGGCGGGGGCGGCGGGGGCGGCAGGTGCAGCCGCCGCCGGTTTCGCGCCGGGTGCGGCCGCGGCGGCCGGCTTCGCGTTCGCGTCGGCCTTCTCGGCCTTGTCGGACTTGTCGCCCTTCGCGGCGGCCTTGGCGCCCTTCTTGCCCTTCGCGTTCTTGTCGGCCGGCTCGGGCTCGGCCGGGCGCGGCGGGACATCGTTCTGGTAATGCAGCACGAGCATCTGCCGCGCGCCGCGCACGGCGGCGACCGGCGCGCAGGTCACGCGCGCGAACGCGGTATCGGCGAGCTTGTCGACCTTCGCGACCTTCGCGACCGGCAGGCCCGGCGGATAGACGCCATCGAGGCCACTCGTGACGAGTTCGTCGCCCGCGACGAGGTCCGAGCTCGTCGGCACGAAGCGCAGGTCGAGCGAATCGCCCTTCGGCGTGCCGTAGATCACGCTGCGCAGGCCGGTGCGCAGCACCTGCACGGGAATCGCGAGATCGCGGTCGGTGATCAGCGTGACTTCGGCCTGCAGCGGGAACACGCGCGTGACCTGGCCGATCACGCCGTCCTCGCTGACGACCGGCGCGCCGTTCTGGATGCCCTGCTGCGAACCCTGGCCGATCACGATCTTCTGCGTGAACGGGTCGCTGGTGTCGTACTGGATCTCGACCGGCGTCGAATGCGTCGCGATGTGCTGGCGCAGTTCGAGCACCGCGCGCAGATGCGTGTTCTCCTGCGCGAGCACCGCGGCCTGGTTGGCCTGCGTGGACAGCTGCAGGTTGCGCTTGCGCAGCGCGTCGTTCTCGTGGCGCAGCGACGCACCGGTGACGGCGATGTCGGCCGCGCCCATGAACAGGTCGCGCGGCACGAGCGCCGCGCGCTGCAGCGGGTACAGCACGGTGCCGAGCACGCCGCGGACGATTTCGAGCGTGCTGAAGCGCGCGTCCGATACGAGAAGCGCGATGGCGAGGGCGACGAAGAAGATGAGCCGCGCGAGCGCGGGCGGACCTTGCTTGAAGAGGGGCGGCGGACTGTATTCCATGGTCGGCGCCGGGCGCGTGGCGATCGGTTAAATAATGCTCAGACGCGCGAACGGCGTGGCGGTTCGTTCTGAACGAGCGATCCGGCCACGCCGCGGGTGCGCCATATCAAACGGGACTGCTTAGGCGATCACTCGTCGATCACTCGTACGAGAAGATGCTGCCCAGCTTGTCCATGCGCTCGAGCGCCATGCCCGAACCGCGTACGACGCAGGTGAGCGGATCTTCGGCGACGAGCACCGGCAGGCCGGTTTCTTCCGCGAGCAGGCGGTCGAGGTCGCGCAGCAGTGCGCCGCCGCCCGTCAGCATCATCCCGCGCTCGGCGATGTCGGCGCCGAGTTCCGGCGGCGTCTGCTCGAGGGCGATCTTCACCGACGACACGATCTGGTTCAGCGGATCGGTCAGCGCTTCGAGGATTTCGTTGCTGGAGATCGTGAAGCTGCGCGGAATGCCTTCCGACAGGTTGCGGCCCTTCACTTCCATTTCCTTGACTTCGGAGCCCGGGAACGCGGAGCCGATTTCCTTCTTGATCGCTTCGGCCGTTTGCTCGCCGATCAGCATCCCGTAGTTGCGGCGGATGTAGTTGACGATCGCTTCGTCGAACTTGTCGCCGCCGACGCGCACCGAGCCTTTGTAGACGATGCCGCCGAGCGAGATCACGCCGACTTCCGTGGTGCCGCCGCCGATGTCGACGACCATCGAGCCGGTGGCTTCCGACACCGGCAGGCCCGCGCCGATCGCGGCCGCCATCGGCTCCTCGATCAGGTAGACCTGCGATGCGCCGGCGCCGTGCGCGGCTTCCTTGATCGCGCGGCGCTCGACCTGGGTCGAGCCGCACGGCACGCAGATGATGATGCGCGGCGACGGCGAGAACATGCGCGACTCGTGCGCCGTCTTGATGAACTGCTTGATCATCTGCTCGGTGACGGTGAAGTCGGCGATCACGCCGTCCTTCATCGGGCGGATCGCCTCGATGTTGCCCGGCACCTTGCCGAGCATCTGCTTGGCTTCCTTGCCGACTGCCTGGATCGTCTTCTTGCCGTTGGGGCCGCCTTCCTGGCGGATCGACACGACCGACGGCTCATCGAGCACGATGCCCTTGCCGCGCATGTAGATCAGGGTGTTTGCGGTGCCGAGGTCGATCGCCAGATCGTTGGAGAAGTAGCTGCGCAAAAAACCGAACATTCAGAATCCTGTTTCGCTCTGGGCCGGCCCTGCATAGCGAACGCTGAGGGCGGGCAGCGGAAAAAATAACAGCCTCGGGAAGCGTGGCGGAAGCGGCCGCCGCGGCGCACGAAGCTGCGAGTGATGTCTACCGGGAATCGCACGAAGCACGCACGGCTTGCCGAAGCGGGGCGAAACGGTGCGGGAAAAGGCTGCCGGGTTTGGGTCGAACGCGTAATGATACCTTATAATTTCGCGGTATTTGAATCGAAACGGACGGTATTTTTGCCGCTTCGGCCCTGATTTTTGAGGGTGGGATCGTACCCTCCAACCCCCCGCCGCAGCGCGGTTTTTAATGCGCTGCGCAGCCTTGTTTTTCCGGTGATCGCATGGCCCTGACCCTGACCGATGTGAAACGCATCGCGCACCTCGCGCGACTCGAAATGGCCGACGCCGACGCCGAGCATACGCTCGGCCAGCTCAATGAATTCTTCGGCCTCGTCGAGCAGATGCAGGCGGTCGACACCGCCGGCATCGCGCCGCTCGCCCACCCGATCGAACAGATCCAGGAAGTCGCGCAGCGCCTGCGCGACGACGCCGTGACGGAAGTCGTCAATCGCGACGACAACCAGCGTCCGGCGCCGGCCGTCCAGGACGGCCTCTATCTCGTGCCGAAGGTGATCGAGTAAGCATTCGATGAGAAGCGCGCCGGCCGGCCTGCGCCGCGCGCCACCCAGAATTCCCAGGAAAACCACTCAATGCACGCAAAAAGCCTGACCGAACTGCGCGCCGCGCTCGCCGCCAAGGAATGCTCGGCCGTCGAGCTCGCGCAGCTCTACCTGAAACGGATCGACGCGGCACGCGACCTGAACGCGTTCGTCCATGTCGATGCCGACCTCACCCTTGCGCAGGCGAAGGCCGCCGACGCCGAGCTCGCGCGCGGCGCGGGCGGCGCGCTGACCGGCCTGCCGATCGCGCACAAGGACGTGTTCGTCACGCGCGGCTGGCGCTCGACCGCCGGCTCGAAGATGCTCGCGAACTACGAAAGCCCGTTCGACGCGACCGTCGTCGCCCGCCTGCAGGCGGCCGGCATGGTCACGCTCGGCAAGACCAACATGGACGAGTTCGCGATGGGCTCGTCCAACGAGAACTCGGCGTTCGGCGCGGTGAAGAACCCGTGGGACACGAACGCCGTGCCGGGCGGCAGCTCGGGCGGCAGCTCGGCGGCCGTCGCCGCGCGCCTCGCGCCGGCCGCGACCGGCACCGACACCGGCGGCTCGATCCGTCAGCCCGCGTCGTTCGCGGGCGTGACGGGCATCAAGCCGACCTACGGCCGCGTGTCGCGCTACGGGATGATCGCGTTCGCGTCGTCGCTCGACCAGGGCGGCCCGATGGCGCAGAGCGCGTCCGACTGCGCGCTGCTGCTGAACGCGATGGCCGGCTTCGACGAGCGCGACTCGACGAGCCTCGAGCGCGACGACGAGGATTTCACGCGTCATCTCGGCCAGCCGTGGACGGCCGGCAACGACGCGGCCAAGCCGCTCGCGGGGCTGCGCATCGGCCTGCCGAACGAGTATTTCGGTGATGGTCTGGCCGACGACGTGCGTGCGTCGATCGACGCGGCGCTCAAGCAATATGAGGCGCTCGGTGCGACGCTCGTGCCGGTGTCGCTGCCGAAGACGGAACTGTCGATTCCCGTGTACTACGTGATCGCACCGGCGGAAGCCTCGTCGAACCTGTCGCGTTTCGACGGCGTGCGCTTCGGCCACCGCGCCGCGCAGTACGGCGACCTGCTCGACATGTACAAGAAGTCGCGCGCCGAAGGCTTCGGCCCCGAGGTGAAGCGCCGGATCCTGGTCGGCACCTACGTGCTGTCGCACGGCTACTACGACGCGTACTACCTGCAGGCGCAGAAGATCCGCCGCATCATCGCGAACGATTTCCAGGAAGCGTTCAAGTCCTGCGACGTGATCATGGGCCCGGCGTCGCCGACGGTCGCATGGGATCTCGGCGCGAAGGGCGACGATCCGGTGCAGATGTATCTCGCGGATATCTACACGCTGTCGGTGAGCCTCGCGGGTCTTCCCGGCATGAGCGTGCCGTGCGGCTTCGGCGCCGGCGCGAACGCGAAGCGCCCGGTCGGTCTGCAGATCATCGGCAACTATTTCAACGAAGCCCGGATGCTGCAGGTCGCCGACGCGTTCCAGCGCGCGACCGACTGGCACAAGCAAGTTCCGGCAGGGGTGTAAGCAATGACTACGCAATGGGAAGTCGTCATCGGTCTCGAGACGCACGCGCAACTGTCGACCGTCTCGAAGATTTTCTCGGGCGCGTCGACGCAGTTCGGCGCGGAGCCGAACACGCAGGCTTGCCCGGTCGACCTGGCGCTGCCGGGCGTGCTGCCGGTGCTGAACCGCGGCGCGGTCGAGCGCGCGATCCGCTTCGGCCTCGCGATCGGCTCGACCATCGCGCCGCGCAGCATCTTCGCGCGCAAGAATTACTTCTACCCCGATCTGCCGAAGGGCTATCAGATCAGCCAGTACGAGATTCCGGTCGTGCAGGGCGGCCAGATCACGATCCAGGTGCCCGCCAACGAAAAGGCCGGCAAGGAAGCGTACGAAAAGACCGTCAACCTGACCCGCGCGCACCTCGAGGAAGATGCGGGCAAGTCGCTGCATGAAGACTTCGCCGGGATGACCGGGATCGACCTGAACCGCGCGGGCACGCCGCTGCTCGAGATCGTCACCGAGCCGGAAATGCGCAGCGCGGCCGAGGCCGTCGCGTATGCGAAGGCGCTGCACGCGCTCGTCGTGTGGCTCGGCATCTGCGACGGCAACATGCAGGAAGGCTCGTTCCGCTGCGACGCGAACGTGTCGGTGCGCCCGGTCGGCCAGGAAAAGTTCGGCACGCGTGCCGAGATCAAGAACCTGAACTCGTTCCGGTTCCTTGAAGAGGCGATCAACTACGAAGTGCGCCGCCAGATCGAGCTGATCGAGGACGGCGGCGAAGTCGTGCAGGAAACGCGCCTCTACGATCCGGACAAGCGCGAGACGCGTTCGATGCGCAGCAAGGAAGACGCGCACGACTACCGCTACTTCCCCGACCCCGACCTGATGCCGCTCGTGATCGGCCGTGACTGGGTCGAGCGCGTGCAGGCCGGCATGCCCGAGCTGCCGGCCGCGATGCAGCAGCGCTTCGTCGAGCAGTACGGCGTGTCCGCGTACGACGCGGGCGTGCTGACGTCGAGCAAGGCGATGGCTGCCTACTTCGAGGCGGTGGTCGCGAAGGCCGGCGCCGCGAACGCGAAGATCGCCGCGAACTGGCTGATGGGCGACGTGTCGTCGCAGCTGAACCGCGACGGCATCGAGATCGACGCGATTCCCGTGTCGGCCGCGCAGCTCGCGCTGGTGCTGCAGCGCATCGCCGACGGCACGATCTCGAACAAGATCGCGAAGGAAATCTTCGCGACGATCTGGGACGAGAAGGCGACCGACGAAGGCGCGGCCGACCGCATCATCGACGCGAAGGGCCTGAAGCAGATTTCCGACACCGGCGCGCTGGAAGCGATCATCGACGAGGTGCTGGCGGCGAACGCGAAGTCGGTCGAGGAGTTCCGCGCGGGCAAGGAAAAGGCGTTCAACGCGCTGATCGGCCAGGCGATGAAGGCGACCAAGGGCAAGGCCAATCCGCAGCAGGTCAACGAGCTGCTGAAGAAGAAACTCGGCTGAGCATGGCCGCGCGCCTGAACCGCGCCTGACCACGGGCCGCCGCCGAACCTGTTCGGGGCGGCCCGTCGTTTTGGTGCATGCGTTATCGTGTGCGCGTGTGCATCGCACCGTCCAACGGAGGAACGAATGGCGAAACAACCGTCGCTCGACGATTTCCGCGTGCCGTACAGCACGCGCGAGAAGGAAGCTGCCGCATTCAAGCTCGATGCGTTCGATCCGGCCGCGAAGCCGTTTTCGTCGGGGTCGAAGGACGCCGACCGCGAACGGCTGTCCGCCGTATCGACCGAGCTCGACGTCCAGCAGGAGCGCCTGCACACGCAGCAGAAGAAGCGCGTGCTGCTCGTGCTGCAGGGGATGGATACCAGCGGCAAGGACGGCACCGTGCGCGCCGTGTTCCGCGAGGTCGATCCGCTCGGCCTGCGCGTCGTGTCGTTCAAGGCGCCGACGCCGATCGAGGCCGCGCACGACTTCCTCTGGCGCGTGCATCTGCAGGTACCGGCCGCGGGCGAGCTCGCGATCTTCAACCGCAGCCACTACGAAGACGTGCTCGTGCCGCGCGTGATCGGCGCGATCGATGACAAGGAATGCGAGCGCCGCTACCGGCAGATCCGCGATTTCGAGACGATGCTGTTCGAGAACGGCACGACGATCGTCAAGTGCTTCCTGCACATCTCGAAGGACGAGCAGCGCGAGCGGCTGCAGGCGCGCATCGACGATCCGACCAAGCACTGGAAGTTCGACATCGCCGATCTCGACGCGCGCAAGCACTGGGAGGCGTACCAGTCGGCGTACCGCGATGCGCTCGCCGCGACGTCGGCCGAGCATGCGCCGTGGTACGTGATCCCGGCGAACTCGAAGACGCACCGCAACGTGATGATCGCCGAGCTGCTGCTGCGCACGATGACCGACATGAAGCTCGAATTCCCGCCGCCGAAGCCGGAACTCGAAGGCGTGAAGATCCGCTAGGCTGCGATCCCGCAACCACATCGAACTGAACTGAACAACGGAACCCGACATGATGCGAGTGATTACCGCCAACCTGAACGGCATCCGCTCCGCCGCGAAGAAGGGCTTCTTCGAATGGCTCGGCGAACAGAATGCCGACTGCGTGTGCGTGCAGGAAATCAAGGTATCGGCCGACGACCTGCCGGCCGAATTCGTCGAGCCGCACGGCTTCAGGAGCTACTTCCATCACGCCGAGAAGAAGGGCTACAGCGGCGCGGGCGTGTACAGCCGCCACGAGCCCGATGACGTGATCATCGGCTTCGGCAGCAGCGAATTCGACTCCGAGGGGCGCTACGTCGAGGCGCGCTACGGCAAGCTGTCGGTCGTGTCGGTGTACGTGCCGTCCGGCTCGAGCGGCGAAGAGCGCCAGCAGGCGAAGTACCGCTTCATGGACGAGTTCATGCCGCACCTCGCCGAGCTGAAGAAGAAGCGCGAGGTGATCCTGTGCGGCGACGTGAACATCGTGCACAAGGAAATCGACATCAAGAACTGGAAGAGCAACCAGAAGAATTCGGGCTGCCTGCCGGAAGAGCGCGCGTGGCTCACGCAGCTGTTCGACGATGTCGGCTACGTCGACGTGTTCCGCACGCTCGATCCGCGCCCCGAGCAGTACACGTGGTGGAGCAATCGCGGCCAGGCGTACGCGAAGAACGTCGGGTGGCGGATCGATTACCAGATCGCGACGCCGGGCGTGGCCGGCACCGCGAAGCGCACGTCGATCTTCAAGGACATCAAGTTCAGCGATCACGCGCCGCTGACGGTGGATTACGACTACAAGAAGTGAGCGTCGGCGCGGCGCGCTTCGCGTCGCTGCCAAGTCGTCCGGTCACCGGACGCAAAACGGGGCCGCATGTCGAACATGCGGCCCCGTTTCGTTTGGTGCGTCGCTTACTGCTTGATCGACGCCATGTCGATCACGAACCGGTACTTCACGTCGCTCTTCAGCATCCGCTCGTAAGCGGCATTGATCTGCTGCATCGGAATCGTTTCGATATCCGACGTAATGCCGTGCTCCGCGCAGAAGTCGAGCATTTCCTGCGTTTCCGCGATCCCGCCGATCAGCGAGCCCGCGAGGCGGCGGCGCTTGAAGATCAGGTTGAATACCTGCGGCGACGGGTGATCGTGCTCCGGCGCGCCGACGAGCGTCATCGTGCCGTCGCGCTTCAGCAGGTGCAGGAACGGGTTCAGGTCGTGCTGCGCGGCGACCGTGTTCAGGATGAAATCGAAGCTGTTCAGGTGCGCGTTCATCTGCGCTTCGTCCTTCGAGATCACCACCTCATGCGCGCCGAGACGCTTGCCGTCCTCGATCTTCGACGGCGACGTCGTGAACAGCACGACGTGCGCGCCCATCGCGCGCGCGAGCTTCACGCCCATGTGACCGAGGCCGCCCAGGCCGACGATCCCGACCTTCTTGCCGGGCCCGACGTTCCACTGGCGCAGCGGCGAATAAGTCGTGATCCCCGCGCACAAGAGCGGCGCGGCACCGGCCGGGTCGAGCGTCTCGGGCACCCGCAGCACGAACGCCTCGTCGACGACGAGCTGTGTCGAATAGCCGCCGTACGTGATGTCGCCGGTCACGCGGTCCTGGCCGTTGTAGGTGCCGACGAAGCCGTTCTCGCAATACTGCTCGAGGCCTTCCGCGCAGCTCGGGCAGGTGCGGCACGAATCGACGAGACAGCCGACGCCGGCCAGCTCGCCGACCTTGAAGCGCGAAACCTGCGGGCCGGTCGCGGTCACGCGGCCGACGATTTCATGGCCCGGCACGACCGGGTAGATCGTGTTGCGCCATTCGTTGCGGGCCTGGTGCAGGTCCGAGTGGCAGACGCCGCAGTAGAGCACCGCGATCTGGACGTCGAGGTCGCGCAGCGCGCGGCGCTGGAATTCGAACGGGGCGAGCGGCGAGCGCGCGTCGGTCGCCGCGTAAGCGTAGGTTGTGCTCATGCAGGGGGCTCCTTGTCCGGCAAAAAGTCCGGCGAATCAGACTGCCACCGCATCATGTGGCGACGCGGCGAGACAGGTGCCCATCGTAAGGAGCGAGCCGCGTCGGCGAAATACACGAAGGTCTCGAAGATTTGCCTATTCCTCTCGAATTGCACGCGAACGGCCGTCAAAACGCTTTCAAGGTGCTACATTGCGAGCCTGATTCTCTTGCCGGACAGGACGACGCCCGTGAGCTTCCAACCCCTTTTCGACGACACGGGCGACCGTGTGCGGCGCCGCATGATTGAGCTGCATGCGCGTCTCGCGCCGAACGAGGGCGATACGCCGGCGGCGCTCGACGGCGTGCGCTTCTTCCGCGTGAACCGCCCCGTGCCGCGCATGCCGGTGCTGTACGAACCGAGCATCATCGTCGTGTGCCAGGGCCGCAAGCTCGGCTATCTCGGCGACCGCTCGTTCGTCTACGACGCGCAGCAGTATCTCGTGCTGTCGGTGCCGCTGCCGTTCGAATGCGAGACCTTCGCGAGCATGGACGAGCCGTTTCTCGCGATCTCGATCCGCGTCGATCTCGCGGTGATCGCCGAACTCGCGATCCTGCTCGACGAGACGCTGGGTGCTTCAGTCAGCGAGCCGCACGGCGTCTATTCGACGCCGCTCGATGCGCCGCTCGCCGACGCGGTGGTGCGGCTGCTCGAAGCGCTCGCGTCGCCGCACGACACGTGCGTGCTCGGGCCGGCGATCATGCGCGAGATCGCATACCGCGTGCTGACGGGGGCGCAGGGCGACGCGATTCGGGCGGCGCTCGTCCAGCAGCATCATTTCGGCCGCATCGCGAAGGCGCTGCGGCGCATCCATGCGGACCTGAAGGCAGATCTCGACGTCGAGACGCTCGCGCGCGAGGCCGGGATGAGCGTTGCGGTGTTCCACGCGCAGTTCAAGCACGTGACGGCGACGTCGCCGATGCAGTATGTGAAGGCCGCGCGCCTGCACCAGGCCCGGTTGATGATGGTGCAGGACGGTCTCGGCGCGGGTGCGGCGTCGGCACGGGTCGGTTATGCGAGCGCGTCGCAGTTCAGCCGCGAGTTCAAGCGGCTGTTCGGCCGCAGCCCGGGAGACGAAGTACGCTGGATGCGCGAAATCGGCAGCCGGCCGGTCGAGTCGGAAGTCGGCGCGTAGCGCCTGGCCTCGTGCGCCGGTGATGCGTGCCGGCGATTCCCGGCGGGGAGCCGCCGGGTGCGGCGCTCAGCGCCGCACGACCTTGCGCCGCTGCGCGCTGATGCCCGCGTAGTCGGGCAGCGTGTCGACGCGTTTGGCCGTCGCCTTCGCATACAGCGGCATCAGGTCCGGCAGGCGGTTCAGCAGATCCTGCCGCCGCGCGGCGCTGTACGGATGCATGTAGATGAAGCCCGACGTCTTGTTCGCGCGCGTCGCCGCCGCGAGCTTGTCCCACAGCGTGATCGCCGCGCGCGGATCGAAACCCGCGCGGGCGGCGATGTCGCCGCCGATCACGTCGGCTTCGGTTTCGTCGGTCGGGTCGTAGCGCAGCGTCTGCAGGCGTTCGCCGAGGTTCAGCGCCTGCGGCAGCGGATCGCCGACGCCGAACAGCGGCGGCAGCGTGGCCGCGCGCAGCGACGTTTGCGACGTCGCGCTGAAATTGCTGCGCGCGTGTTCGCGCAGCGCGTGCGCGATGCCGTGTGCGATCAGTACGCCGAACTCATCGTCGTTCAGGCGGACGCGATCGAGCAGCCCGCCGTACACGAGCACCTTGCCGCCCGGCAGGCAGGTGATGCGGATGTCGCGCGAGCGGATCACGTTGACGTCCCACGCCCAGCTCTTCACACGATCGTTCCACTTCACCGAATACGGCGCGAGCTTCATGACGATCGCGCGCAGCCGCTTCACGCGCGGCTGGTTCGCGGGCAGCAGGCGGTCGCTGTCGGCGGCGGCCTGGACGATCTGCGCGTATTCGTTCGCGGTGAGTTGTTCGAGCAGCGGCGACGGGATCAGCGTGCGGAACGCGATCGCATTGCCGTAGCGAACCTGCTGCGGCGTCGGCGTATAGGCTTTCGCGGGCACGGCGGCGCCGGTCGGCTGCGCGGCTTCGGCTGCAGGCGGGGGAGCGGCTGCAGCCGGCGTGGACGGCGATGCCGGGGCAGCGGGCGCGGAGCCGGCCATGGCCGCAACGGTGTCGGACGCATGAGCGCTTCCCGCCGCACCGAGCGTCGCGAAGCCGACGCCCAGCGCGGCGACGACGCGCGCCACGCGATGCAGGCGGTCATTGCGCACGGCTGGCCTCGCCGTTGCGCGCGGTGCCGTTCCACGGCGCGATCTTGAACAGCAGCAGCATGCCGGGGATCGCGAGCGCGGTGCACACGATGAAGTAGTCGAACCAGCCGATCTTCGCGACGATGAAGCCGCTCGCGGCCGATGCGAGGGTGCGCGGCACGGACGCGAGGCTCGTGAACAGCGCGAACTGCGTGGCCGTGTAGCGCGGATCGGTCGTGCTCGCGATATACGCGACGAACGCGGCCATCGTCAGGCCGGTCGTGAAGGTTTCGACGCCGTAGACGATCGCGAGCGCGACCGTCATCGGGCTGAATTGCGGCGTGACGGTGATGCCGAACACGGACAGCGCCGCCGCGATCGCGTGGCTCGTCGATACCGTGAAGTCGTACAGCATCGCGAGCACTGGCGAGCCGGGGCCGAGTTGCGCGAGCCATGCGAAGCCGAGCGTCGACACCATCTGCAGCGCGCCGAAGATCCATAGCCCGCGGCCGATCCCGATCTTCACGAGCCAGACGCCGCCGATGATGCCGCCGGCGACGCTCGCGACGAGCGCGGTGGTCTTCGCGACGATGCCGATCTCGGTGCGCGTGAAGCCGATGTCGAGGAAGAACGACGTCGACAGCGTGGTGGCCATCGTGTCGCCGATCTTGAACAGGAAGATGAACGCGATGACGAGCAGCGCGCCGCTCCAGCCGTCGCGCTGGATGAATTCGCGGAACGGCAGCACGATCGCGTCGCGCAGGTTGCGCGGCGGCGCGCCGACGACTTCCGGTTCGCGCACGAGCAGCGTCATCAGGATGCCCGGCAGCATGAACGCGCCGGTGAGCGCGAACACGGCGTCCCACGGCATGTGGTCGGACAGGATCAGCGCCAGCGAGCCGGGGATCAGCGCGGCGAGCTTGTATGCGTTCACGTGCACCGCGTTGCCGAGGCCTTGCTCGGTGTCGCGCAGCAGTTCGCGGCGATAGGCGTCGATCACGATGTCGGAGCTTGCGCCGAAGAATGCGACGAGCGTCGTGAGCGCGGCGACCGTCCAGATCGAGTCGCGCGGCGACACGAAGCCGAGCGCGGCGATCGCGCCGGCGACCAGCACCTGCGTGAGCACCATCCAGCCGCGCCGGCGGCCCGGCCGCCAGCCGGGCAGGCGCGGGATGTAGCGGTCCATCAGCGGCGCCCACAGGAACTTCCACGTATACGGGAACTGGATCAGCGCGAACAGGCCGATTTCCTTCAGGTTCACGCCCTCGGAGCGCAGCCATGCCTGCACGAGGTAGACGAGCGTGAACAGGGGCAGCCCCGACGTGAAGCCCAGGAACACGCAGATCAGCATGTGCGTGTTCAGATAGGCGCGCCAGCCGGGGTGATCCTCGTGAGCGGTGAGTGCGGGCGCCTCGTGTGGCGTTTTGGACATGGACGGAAACTGGGTAGCGTTGACTGATGGCGGCGGCAGCGCAGGCGGCAGCGCGGGTAGCACAGGAGCGCGGCCGTACGTGCGTGCGGGCCGTCGGCGTCCGTCAACGGCCCCCCGGCTCAGCTGCGCTTGACGCGATAGACAGCAAGACTACCACGCCAGTTCGCTCCCCATCGAATCGGCTGGCCTTCGTGCAGCACGATGCGGTCGAGGATCGTGACGCCGACTTCGGGCGCGAGCGCCTCGAAATCCTTGATCGTCAGCACCCGGACGTTCGGCGTGTTGTGCCACTGGTAAGGCAGCGACTTCGACACCGGCATCCGGCCGCGCAGCACCGACAACCGGTGCGCCCAGTAGCCGAAGTTCGGGAACGACACGATGCATTCGCGTCCGACGCGCGCGGTTTCGCGCAGGATCGCGGCCGTCTGGTGGATCGTCTGAAGGGTTTGCGACAGGATCGCGAAATCGAAGCTGTGATCCTCGAACAGGCGCAGGCCGTCCTCGAGGTTCTGCTGGATCACGTTGATCCCGTTCTTCGCGCTCGCGAGCACGCCCGCGTCGTTCAGTTCGATCCCGTAGCCGGACACGTCGAGTTCTTCCGACAGCAGCGACAGCAGCGAGCCGTCGCCGCAGCCGAGGTCGAGCACGGTCGCGCGCGGTTCGACCCAGCGGGCGATCGCGCGGAAGTCCGCGCGGGCGGACAGGGAATTCAGTGCTTGCTGGTTCATGCCCCCACCTCGATGGCGATTCGTTCGTAATACGCGCGGAGCAGGTTGTGATAGCGCGCGTCGTCGAGCAGGAACGCGTCGTGGCCGTGCGGCGCGTCGATTTCCGCGTAGCTGACCGTGCGCTTGTTGTCGAGCAGCGCCTTCACGATTTCGCGCGAACGCGCCGGCGCGAAGCGCCAGTCGGTCGAGAAGCTCGCGATCAGGTATTTCGCCTGCGTGTGCGCGAGCGCGGCCGTCAGGTTGCCGTCGAACGCCTTCGCCGGATCGAAGTAGTCGAGCGCGCGCGTGATCAGCAGGTAGGTGTTCGCGTCGAAGTAGTCGGCGAACTTGTCGCCCTGGTAGCGCAGGTACGACTCGACCTCGAACTCCACGTCGAAGCTGAAGTTGTACGCGTCGAGCGCGCCGTCCGCGCGGCGCAGCGCACGGCCGAATTTCTCGGCCATGTCGTCGTCGGACAGGTACGTGATGTGGCCGATCATCCGCGCGACGCGCAGGCCGCGCTTCGGCTTCACGCCGTGCGCGTAGTAGTCGCCGCCGTGGAAGTCGGGATCGGACAGGATCGCCGAGCGCGCGACCTCGTTGAACGCGATGTTCTGCGCGGACAGCTTCGGCGTCGACGCGATGTCGATGCAGTGCGCGACGCGCTCCGGATACATCAGGCTCCACGCGAGCGCCTGCATCCCGCCGAGGCTGCCGCCCATCACGGCGGCGAAGCGCTCGATGCCGAACGCGTCGGCGACGCGCGCCTGCGCGTGCACCCAGTCCTCGACGGTGACGACGGGGAAGCGCGCGCCGTACGGTTTGCCGGTCGACGGATCGATGCTCATCGGGCCGGTCGAGCCGAAACACGACCCGAGATTGTTCACGCCGATCACGAAGAAGCGGTTGGTGTCGAGCGGCTTGCCGGGGCCGACCATGTTGTCCCACCAGCCGGTGCTGCGCGGATCGTCCGCGTAGACGCCGGCGACGTGGTGCGACGCGTTGAGCGCGTGGCAGACGAGCACCGCGTTCGAGCGCGCGGCGTTGAGCTCGCCGTACGTCTCGACGACGAGCTGATAGTTGCCGATCACGCTGCCGCTTTGCAAGCGCAGCGGTTCGGCGAAGTGCATGGTCTGTGGAGCGACGATGCCGATCGATTCCATTCGTTCCGCCTTATGCCATATGACTGGGCGGCTAAATGGTGTCGGCGAGGCGCGGAGTCGAAGGTGCGCGGCTGACGACCTCTTTAGCCGCATTTGTAGTGAACCGCCGGGGAACGACGCATCGACGCGTCAAGGCCCCGGCCGGTTCGCGCGCCCGCAATCGAGTCAGCAAATCGGCGCGCTTCCGGCCTGCCGCCAAGGGGGCGGCAAGTCGGCAAAGTATAGCGGAAATTGCGGGGCGCGGATTCGGGAGGTGTGCTGGGCGGCCGGCGGCCCGGCCCTGTGGACCCACCGGGCCGCCCGGAACCGCCTGCGTGGGGAACAGGCGGCGCCAGGCGCGCCCCGTCACCAGCGATACTTCGCGGCCAGCTCGCCCTTGACCACCGCATAGTCGGACAGGTTTGCCTCCACGCCGAGGCTCGCCGATATCGCGAAGCGCTTCGACACCTGGCCCGTCGCGCCGACCCGGAACGCCGCGCGGTCGCGCGGCACGCTGAACGAGAACGCATTGCGGTCGAGCGTCAGCGTGCGCGAGCCGGGGCCGTGCCACCAATTCGCCTCGATGAACGGGCGCAGCTCGCGGCCGAGCGACATCGCGGTCACGCCGTGCACGCGTACGCCGAGGCGGGTGAGCACGTCGGTTGCGCCCTGGCCGTCGAGGCGGCCACCGGCGGTGCCGTGCGCGTCCGCGCGATAGTCGGTCACGACGAGTTGCGCTTCGGGCTCGACGAAGAACCGCGTGTCGCCGCGCTCGTAGAACCCGAGTGAATAGCCGGTCTCGATCGAGCCGGTCACGGTGCGCGACCGGTACGAATCGGCCGCAAGGCTGCCGCCGACGCTGTTCGCGTAGGCGCCGTACATGAACCAGGCATCGACGTAAGGGCCGGTCAGGATGTCGCGGCTGCCGTACCACGTGCCGTACACACCGACGTTGTAGCCGGCCACGCTGCCGCGCGCGGTGGCGTTCGTGACACGCCCCTCGATCGCATTCCACAGCGGGCGTGTCGACCAGTTGGTCTGGCTGCCGTACATGCCCATTGCGCCGATGCGCACGCTGCCGCCACGGCCGTCGTCGAAGCGGAGGAGGTCTGCGCCCGCGTGAATCAGGCGACCGTTGCCCGACACGCTGCGGTTGCCGCCGGACATCGATGTCGTCTGGCCTTCGGCACGCAGCCAGATGGCGCCGTCGAGCGGGCCTGTGGCTTCGGTGCGTAGCGAGCGATCGTTGCGCTGATGCAGCGAATGAATCGCCATCGTCGCTGCGGCATCCGCGTTTGCCAGATACGCGTCGGGTTCCGGGGCGGCGGCGCGCGGAGGCGGGGGGATGACTTCCGGCTCGATCGGTGGAGCCGGCGGATCGGGCGGTTCCGGCGGCTGTGGCTTTGCCGCGGAGACGAGATACCAGTCTTCCGCCTGTCCGCCATCGCCGCCACGTTTGAGCATGTAATCGTAGCCGCCTGCCGACAACGTGCCGAAGCCGGTCCGGTAGCCGTCCGACGCTGCATCGAGCGTGAACGCAGTCGCATCTGTCGTGCCGCCATTGCGCGTTTCGACGAGCGGGACGCCGATGGTCGTCGCCGCGCCGTCGCCGCCCGCGCGCTTCACGACGATACCGGTGTCGCCCGATGCGTGGCCGCCGTCGATCACGAGGCGGTCGGTGGGCGACGCATCGTCCTGCAGCGTCGTATGGAGGACCAGCTTGCCGTTGCGCGCCGCATAGTCGCCCGTCACCACGAGCGTGCGCGGCGTCGGCGGCACACCGGCCAGCGGCGCGTCGAATGCGATCGTCGAATCGTTCAGCGCGACGGTGCCGACCGACGAGTCGTCGGTGATGGTCCAGAGGCTGTCCGCGTCGAGCGCCAGTGTGCGGACGGCGTGGGTCGCGCCGGTCCATGCGGACGCGTTCGACAGCGTGACGTCGGTCACGGAGGGCGTCGGGCTGCCGTCGTCGGCCGGATGGTTGACGATGTCGCCGTCCGCGACGGCATTCGTGTCGAGCGTCAGGCGCACGGGCGCACCCGACTCGGCATGGACGGACAGCAGCTTGCCGTTGCCGCCGATCGCGCGTGTGCCGTTTTGCAGCGTGATCGTCGCATTGGATGCGTCGATTGCACCATGGCGCTCGCTGACGAGCGTGCCGTCGTCGATCGTCAGCGTGCCGCCGTAGACGGCCGCCCCATAGGCGCCGGCGCCGGTCGTGCGGGCGTCGCTGCGCAGCAGATCGACGGCGCCGCCGACACTCGCATACAACGCGGAGGCTGCGGTGCCGTGCGTCTCGACGCTCGTATCGGCGAGCGAGGCGACGGAGCCCGCACCAGCGGACAGCGCGCCGAGCGAGCGTTCACCGCTCGTCACGATGTCGCCGCGTGTCATCGCGACCTTGCCGCCGAGCCGGGCGACCACGCCGATCGAGCCCTTGCCGGTGGTCGTCACGTGCGTATCGGTGGCGTCGATGAAGGGTGTGTCGGTGTACTCCTTCGACGCGTAAAGGCCGTGCGAACTGATGCCGTGCGTGACGACGCCCGTGCGTTCGAGCTCGACGCTACCCTCGCGGGTATCCACGCCGAGCGCCGCGTATCCGCTCGTTTCGAGATGCGAGTCGCTGAAGGCGACGGTGGATGCGCCCGGCATGTACAGCACCGACCCATAGTCGCCATCGGTGCGGATATCGGTGCGCTTCAGCGTGGCCCGGACGCCGCCGTAGCTGAGGGACAGGCCGGTCCCGAACAGGGTGCGGATCAGCGTGTCGGCCACGTCGATCGTGCCACCCGGAACCAGGATCGTCGCGATGCCCGATGCGTCCTTGCCGCGCGTCACGATCACGCTGTCGGAGAGCGACAGCCGGCCGTTGGTGCCGTCGATGAATGTGCCGTGCGCGTAGTCGCCGTCGGTATCGATGGAGATGCGCTCGGCGGATGCGCTGCCGCCGTAACGAAGCTCGATGCCCGAGCTCGATCCGCCGCGCGTACGGATTTCCGTATCGCGCAGCACGACGCGCGACCCGGTGCCCTCTGCGGCAGCGCCGGCCGAGCCGTAGCCGGTCGTGAACAGGCGGGTCTTGCCGAGGGTCGTCAGCGTCCCGCCGTTGACGGCGGAAAGCACTGCCTTGGCGGATTCGGTCGTCGAATAGTCACCCGGTGCGACTTCGAGCGCGATGCCGTCCGCGCGTTGCGGGCCGCCGCCGACGACCTGCGCCGTCGACGCCCACGGCATTGCCGCGCCGGCAAGCAGCGCGGAATGCAAGACACGCCGGCCGATGCGCGCGTGAAAAAAAGTGAAATGACTGCGGTTCACCTGATCACCTTAATTTATCTCAAGTAGATGAAGATGATCTTGTTAAGGCTATTTTGAAATTGGACGAGTTCGAATTTTTGCGGTTGCCTGCCTGGCGGGCGGCGGCACGGAGCACGCGCGAAATGTGCGGATCTTTCGACGCGCGCTATTCGATCGGTCGTGATTGCCTGCGGGGTATTCGACGAGAGCGGATGGCGTACTGGACGGATGCACGCGATCGGGCGTGCATGTTTCCAGCCGATTCGGGGGGCGATGCGAAACGAATGGTGTGCGGTGCTGGCCGCGCGAGTGCCGAAGTTGTCCGGGCGCGAATGGACGGCCGCCGAGCGACTGTGTGTATACGACAGCCATCGGAAGGCGGGGGCGCGCATCCTGTCGCGCCCCGGGAACGAACCGGCGCACGCGGGACGCGCGCCGGATCGCCGTTTCTTACTGGTACATGATCGAGTACATCACCGACGTATTCACCGTCCCCTGGCCCGCAGACCCACCCGTTGCGACGTACTGCGCGTAGTACGGGAGTTCCGCGGAGCCGTTCGCCAGCGCGACAGCCTTCGAGTTTGCATCGGCCTTGCCCAGGGCGATATTGGACGAATCGCCGTTGAGCAGGCCGACTTCGACGTTCTTCGCGGTACCCGTTACGTTGAACAGCTGACCCGTCGTCGAGTTGACCGTGGTGCCCGCCTCGAAGTGCGTGTAGACATTGCCGCTTGCGGGCGAGCAGTTCTTCAGGCTGATCTTGAACGGCGTGCGGCCGGCCGTCGAACCGCCGTTGACGAGCGCCGACGTCGACACCTTCGGCAGTGCCACGGTGAAGTCCTTGCCGCCGGTGCCGTTGCCGTCGATCGTGCAGGTCTGCGTGCCGATCTTGCCGTTGATCGTGATCGTGCCGTCCGCGGCGTGCGATACGGCAGGCATTGCTGCCGCGGCAGCGACGGTGAGAACGGCGATGCTGGAGAATGCGAGTTTCATGTCAATTCCTTTAGTACGTGAGTAGAAAAGCGGATTCCGTCGTCGAGTCCCTGCCGCCGACTTCGCGGTACCTTCCGTGACTCGCGACTTCTTCCTTCGATGGCCTCCTGATTCAGCCCCTTCGGATTGCTAACCAGAAGCCTGTTTCAGCCGCCTGTCGGCGGCTTGCCGGGGAAATCTTGCGTTGCGCGACTTCGTCTCGAACACGCATCGCTACCCTGGAATTCGGGATAACAAGGGACCCGCGCGATCACTGATAGCTCATGGTGAAAGTGGCGACTCCCTTCACGGTTCCACCGGATACCGGACCGTCGGCGATGTATTGCGCGGTCAGAGGAATATTCGACGTCGAAACCGACGGGCCGACATACCACTGGTTCGGATTGCCGGGAAGACGCGAATCGGGACCATAGCGAACCGGCTGCCCATTTCGCGATATGCGCAACTTCACGCCTTTCGCCGTCGAATCCTGGGTCAGCGTCAACTGGTCACCTGTGTTGCCTGGGTCGGTCAGATCCGTCAAGGTCACGTATACATTCGAGCCGGACCTGCAATTCAGTCCGATGTTGAAACCCGTCTCGCCTGCGGAAGCGCCCACATGACCCAGCTTGCCCGAACTGACCGGCGGCAATCGCACGTCCACCGACGAATTCACGATGGTGCAACTCTCGGGCATGGGTTTGAGATTTTCGCGTTTTGGTCCAAGCGTTAAATTTCGGTCGATATATGCGCTGGGTTGCGCTCGTTTTCTGATGCTGAAACGGCCAACATGTGCTAGTCCATATGGCCATTCTTTTACGTTGTATAGGTTGTCGCTTATTTTTATCAGTTCTATCTTCGCTCTGAACGAACCCGTAACTGGCTTGGTGGAGGTAATTGGCGGAGCCCACTCCTGGGGAGTGTAGCCAGATATATTGAATACCTTTCCAGTGGCCATATTGGTTACTCTATAACCAACGTACCAGTGCGCATTGCTTGTGCCGCCGTATCTGCCGACATCGGGGAACTGTGTCGGATGTAGCAGGGTGAGGTATTCCAGGCTGTAACCTCCAATACCATCCGGCGCGGCTGGGCATTCGAATGGCTGTTCGATTATCGCTGTTGCAAGCACTGCTCCGTCCGGTGCGTCGAATGGAAGGGACGGGTTATTGAAGGTGAAGAACGGAAAGCTGGCCGTATTATTGTTACCCGGAAAATTGCACATTTGACCGTGTGCAAGCTGATTGGCGTCTATCCATGAAAAAAATAAAAAGATAATGAATTTAAGGGCGCCGATCGCTCGACTGTTAACATGAAATTTCATTTAAATTTCTCTCCATTCAGCGCATCGGCGCTTGCGTTGCCGCGGACGCTGCTCGCGATGCCCTTGCGTTCGATTAGGCGAGTCTCTGCACCGGTATGCGGCAACGCACTCGGCTCGATCGTATCGACGGGCGTGTGGGCCTTCGGCACGCTGTAGTCACAGACCGCATCGGTACGCGCATAAGCGACACCCTTCACGTCCTTGATCGGTAACTGATAGGTGAATGCGCAGTTGTCCGTGGATCGATTGCCCCATTTCGCCGTGAGCGTGCCGGTTTCTTCCGCGCCTCGGACGAACAGGTGTCCGCCTTGCCCCACGGTCCCGACATGCTTGCCTTCGCTGTCAGTAACGCTGGTCCCGAATGGCAGCGGCGCCCCGTTCGGCTGGCGCACTGTCAACAACGCCGCTCGCCCGCTGACCGTCGCGAAGCGAACCTTCACGACCGAATTCGCGCGCGGCGCGATCCGTTCGCTGGTCGAGATCATTTCGACATCGAGAGGAATGCCTTTGGGATCGAGCTCGATGGTGTTCATCTGGTACGGCGTCAGGTACGGGAGCACCGCATAGCCGCGCCGGTTGATCCGGATGTCCGTGCCGTTCGTGACGCGCGCGCCGACGGCATCCTTCGCCTCGACGATCGCAGCCGTTTCTCCGAGGTCGTTGGCGAGCGTGAGGCCGCCCGCATGGCCGACGACAGCACCCGACACGCCGACGGACACGCTCGAGTAGCCGTTGCCACCGCTCGCGCTGCCCGAGAGCGTCGCAAACGGGCTGCGATACTGCGCGTTGCCGCCGCCCGAAGTCGTGCGCCCACCGGTGTTGACGTTGACCCCATACGAGAACGCATTGGACTGCCCGACGGAACCGGTCAGCGACATTTGCCCGGTCGCACCGCCATTGCTGTCGTGCGCGATGCTCGAGGACAGTGTCGGCGCGTACGACCGCCGGCCGAGCGGAACCGTCACGTTGGCGTACACCTGGTTGTTCAGGCGGCCCGTGTAGCCGTCGCGCTGCCGCGAAACGGACAGGTTGTAACTCAGGTTGACGCCGCCGATCCGCAGGCTGTTGTTGTAGCCGAGCTGGAACTGCGTCGTCGTGCCCTTGCGATTCCAGTAACTGGAAGTCGAGCCCACGGCGAACAGGCTGCCGCGCCCTTCGCCGAGCGTCTGGTTCAGCGTCAATTGAACCTGGTTGCGTTGCCGGTAGGCGTTGTTCGGATCTGCGCCTGCTGCCGCCTGTTCGCGAGCGTACATCGCGTCGCGCAGCTCCCAGTAGCCGCGGGACGAGTAGCGATACGCGGCGACTGCGATGTTCGTGCCGGTCGCCTCGACGGACTTGCTGTAGCTCACGCGCACGCTTTGCCCACTCGCCGCCGACACGCCCGCGATGCGCGCACTGGCGTGCGTGACGTCGACGGCGAGCGCGCCGACCGGCGTGTTGAACGCCGCGCCGACCAGCCCGGCCAGATAGTTTTCAGCGACGATCGCGCCGACGTAACCCGTCATCAGGTTGCTGATGCCGCGCTGATAGGTGGCCTGAGCAAAATTCGGATGACGATCGAGTTGCGGCTCGCGCAATTGGCCGAGTGCGATGCCGAAGCGGGAGACGCCAGGGCGCAGCGATTGCACGACGGCCGAATACGGCACCGTGAAGCTGCGCTTCTTGCCGTCGGCCTCGGTGACGGTGACGAGCAGGTTGCCGCCGTAGCCCGTCGCGTACAGGTCGTTGATTTCGAACGGCCCCGGCGCGACGTTCGTTTCGTACAGCACGGCGCCGTTCTGCACGACGGTGACGTGCGCGTTGCTGGTCGCGACGCCGCGAATCACCGGCGCATAGCCGCGCATCGAATCGGGCAGCATGCGATCGTCGGTCTCGAGCGTGACGCCGCGCATGCCCACGCTGTTGAACAGCGTGCCGTCGGTGTACGTCTCGCCGATCTTCAACTGGCTGCGCCAGGCCGGCAGGTCGCGCTGAACGTACGTGTTCAGCGCTTGATAGCGGTTCTCGCCCTGCGATTGCGACGTATAGGAGCCGTTGTGCCGGAAATGCCAGTTCCCGACGTTCACGCCCGCATTCAGCCCCACGTACGCCTGCGTGCTTGCGTAACCCGACGACGCGTTGCGGTACGCGTTCGCGTTGTACTTGAGCGTCGCGCTCGGTACGCCGTTGTCCCACAGTTCCGGGCTCACGTAGCCGCGCGGATTGCGCAACAGCGCCGCCTGCGGAACGCTCACGTTCAGGCGCAGTTCCGACATGTCGAATTCGACCGTCGCGTCGGCGACCAGCTTGTCGACGTCCGTGCATGCTCCTGCCAGCACGCGGGCCAGTTCGGCGCGCCCGGTGTCGGTCAGCGCCTGATCGTCGAGGCCCAGCCGGGTCACGAGCGCGCGATCGAAGCATGGCGTCGCGTTGTCCGTGCCTTGGGCCGCGCTGAAGCGTACCGTCGAACGGCCGTTCCACGTGCCGTTGACGTAGAGATCGACCAGATAGTCGCCCGCCGGAACCGGATTGCCTTTCGAGAAACGATCGAGGTCGAGCCGCTGCCCGCGCGGCTTCATCATCAGCGTGTCGTTGAACTGAACCTGCGCGACTTCGAGACCGTCCGCCGGTGCGGCGAGCGTATCGGCAGCCCAGCTGCCGAGCGCCGCGGTGACGAGCAGATAGCCCGGCTTGAGCGGGAAACGCGGTGGCGCTTCGAGTGTTCGGTGCTGATAATTTGTTCGCATGAATGAGATGTATTAATGCCGCATCTGCATGATGCGAACGACGGATTGCCTGCGCCGATGCGATTGCTGCGTCGGCGCGCCAGCGACGGGTGGAGTCAGGGACGGGCGAGTGGCGTCAGTGCGCTTTCCTTGGCGCGTAGTTGCCTTCGACGCCGCCGCCGTAGTCGTTGAGGAACGTGTAGTCGACCTCGATCGGTCCGCCAGGCAGCGACGGCACGTTGCCGACGTCGAACTGCTCGGTGGCGCCGGGCTTGACCATGCCGCCCTTGTCGTTGCTCCACGTTGCGCCGCCGGACTTGACGGTCAGCCTGGTGAACGTCACGTGGTAGGGCGTCGGGTTCTTCGCCTGCAATGCATAGCCACCGTCGGCCTGCGGCGCGAAGTTCCAGGTCACCTTCTCCGCGGACTCGTCGGCCACGCCTTGCAGTGCGGCAGGACGGAAGAACAGCTTGATGCGCGAACGGAACGCGAGCTGCAGCAAGTTGGGGGCGTCCGGATCGTCGGTGGCCTGTGGCGGAACGTCGAGGACGTTGAGCCAGTACAGCGTTTCCTTGTCCTGCGCGAGCGGTTCCTTCGTGTAGATCAGCCGCAGGCTCTGGCCTTTGTTCGGATCGAGGCGGAACAACGGCGGGGTCAGCGTGAACGGCACTTTCGAATCGTCAGGTAGCGCGTTCGCGTTGCCGTCGTCCACCCAGGCCTGCACGAGTGACGGCCTGTCGCCATTGTTGGTCAACTTGACCGTGACTTCGCGCTCCTTCTCCGGATAGATCACGCGTGTCCCGCTGATGACCACGCTCGCGTCTGCCGCGCCCATGCCGGACATCGATGCGACCAGCGCCGCGGCACCCACGCTCGAGCGCCAGTTGATTGGCATCACCATCACCGAATTCTCCTTGTAGATAGACAGATCGCATACCGCCGGTTGGGTGCGGCCCGTGCGCTGCGCACGGGCCGCCGTCGCGAGACCGGATTACTGATACGAGACCGAGTACATGACCGACGTGCCGACCGAGCCGGCCGTGGCGGAACCGCCGGTTGCGACGTACTGCGCGTAGTAGTCGAGGGTTGCCGCGCCGCCGGAAATCGGAACGACCTGCGAGTTTTGCTGCGCCAGGGCCGCTCCGAGCTTGATGCTCGAGCCGTCCTTGTTCAGCAGGCCGACCTCGACGTTCTTCGCATCACCGGTCGCGTTGAACAACTGGCCCGTCTGCGCGTTGACGGTCGTGCCCGGCTCGAAGTACACCGATGCATTGCCCGAGTTCGGCGAGCAGTTCGACAGTGCGATGCGGAACGGCTTGCGGCCGGCCGTCGAGCCAGGCGCGCTCAGCGCCGACGTCGACACGTTGGGCAGCGTGACGGTGAAGTCCTTGCCGCCGCCGTCGCCGGAGATGTTGCAGGTCTGGGCAGTGATCTCGCCGGTGATCGTGATCGTGCCGTCGGCTGCCTGGGCCGACGAAGCAACGGCCAGGAGACCCGCTGCCGCGATCAGAATGGGAAGTGCTTTTTTGGACATGAAAGTACCCGTTAGTAAGGAGTCCTGCGTCGAAGGACGACGCACCGACGTTTCCTGAACGCTGTCTGTCGACGTCGTTGAAACGGAACTGAAGCGGCGACAGGAAACGGGGGATATTGTTGATTTTTAAGGGAGTTGAAAGAATTGGACGATTACTAATCTGCTTGTGGATTTATTAGGTCAAGTACTAATTTCTTTTAAAAATCGTCAGACATACGGGCTCGGTGCACATCGTCGCTGGGCGCGGGTGCAGTCGGAGCGGGGCAGGGGGCATTCAGTGGGGTTGAGGGGGGGACGTTGCGAACGCCCGGGCGAGTTGGCGGCGGATGCTGGCGGGATGTGGCCTTGAGCGGGCGCCACAGATGCAGGTTAATGAAGAGGAATCCTGATAATTAATGGCGCCCATTCAAGTGCGTGGCTGCATCGGTTCGTTCGTCAGTCGTGTCGATCGTCACAAAGGCTGACGACGCCCGGGCAAAGTGCGCATGGATGGGCGTGGCCTGCATCGGGCCGCTCAAACCGGAAATGGCGCTTGATTCAGTGGTGGGCGGCCGTTACGCGGATGTGCCGGATCGTGCGTCGATTTGCGCGTGCGCGCCGGGCATCACTGCAGAATCAACCGCAAATGCGCATCGGCCTGTTCCCCGGGCGGCTTCTGGAACCCGCCTTTTGCAAAGCGATGCCACCGGCCGATCACATAGCTGACGAGCAGGCTTGCGCGCGCGGCGGGATCGTAATCGGCCGGCAGCACGAACGGCGCCGCGCCGTCGGGCGCCTGGGATTCGGTGCGCGCGACCCGCAGGCACTGCTTGACGGTCGCCTCGATTCGGTCGACGAGCTGGTTCACGCGCTCGGTGAGCCGCTCGTCCTCGCCGACCAGCGCCTCGCCGGTCAGCACGCGCGTCATGCCGGGGTTCTTCGCGGCGAAATTGAGCATCGTCAGCGCGATCGTGCGTGCCTGCAGCACGCCGTTCGGCTCCTTCGCGACGATCTGGTTGACGAGGCCGAACAGCGCCTGCTCGATGAACTCGATCAGCCCTTCGTACATCTTCGCCTTGCTGGAGAAGTGCCGGTACAGCGCGGCTTCCGACACGTCGAGCCGGGCCGCGAGCGAGGCCGTCGTGATTTTTTCGGGCTTCGGCGCCTCCAGCATCGCGGCGAGCGTCTGCAGGATCATCACGCGCCGCTCGCCCGGCTTCGGGCGCGGGCGGGACGGCGTGGCCTGGTCTTCCGTTACGGCTTGGTCCTGCGGGTAAGTCGGCTGCATTTTTGTCGCCCCGATCGTGTGCCCAGTCGCAGCGATTTTAACGAACGAATGCGCTGATCGACATAATGCGGCCGGCCGATGTTCGGCAGATGACCCGGCAGGTGGCCCGTGATCCACACGGTGCCGATGCCGAGGCGCTTGTAGCGCTTCAGGTGGCTGCGGGTATCCTCGACGAGGATCGCGTCGGCGAGCCGCGCGTGCGCGGCGCGCAGCGTGCGGCGCAGCATCGTGTGATCGGGCTTTGCGCGCCACGCACGCCGGTCTCGCATGTGCTCGATCGCGATCACGCGCTCGAACAGCCGTTCGATGCGCAGCTCGCGCAGCACCGCGCGCGCGTAGTTCTCGGGCGCGTTGGTCAGCACGAACTTGCGGCCCGGCAGCGCGGCGATGATGCGCGCGAGGCCGCGCTCGGCGCGCAGCATCGCGGGCAGGTCGGAAAACGTGTGCACGACCCGCAGGAAGTCGTTCGGATCGATCGGATGATGGCGCGCAAGGCCGAGGAGCGCGGCGCCGTAGCGCTGCGTGTAGCCGGTGCGCAGGCGATCGGCTTCGACGCGCCCGACGTGGAGCGTGTCGATGATGTATTGCGTCATCGCGCGGTTGATCTCCGGGAAGATCGCGTGCGATGCGTGATGAAGCGTGTTGTCGAGATCGAACAGCCAGACAGGCGAGCCGGCGCGCGGCCGGCTGCGGGAGATGCGCCGGCGTCGCAGCGACGCCGGCAGGTCGGGACCGGTGGTTTTGCGGCGCGCGCTCAATGCGAGCGGATCATCGTGCCGAACGGCTGCTCGGTCAGGATTTCCAGCAGCACCGAGTGCTCGATGCGGCCGTCGACGATGTGCACCGACTTCACGCCGCTCTTCGCCGCGTCGAGCGCCGACGAGATCTTCGGCAGCATGCCGCCCGAGATCGTGCCGTCCTCGAACAGCGCGTCGATCTCGCGCGCCGACAGGTCGGTCAGCAGGTTGCCGTCCTTGTCCATCACGCCAGGGATGTTGGTCATCATCAGCAGCTTCTCGGCGTTCAGCACCGTGGCGAGCTTGCCCGCGACCAGATCGGCGTTGATGTTGTACGAGAGGCCGTCCTCGCCGAAGCCGATCGGCGAGATCACCGGGATGAACGCGTCGTCCTGCAGCGCCTTCACGACCGCCGGGTTGATCGCCTCGACTTCGCCGACCTGGCCGATGTCGATGTACTGGCCCGGATTGTCGCGGTCCGGCATCAGCAGCTTGCGAGCATGGATCAGGCCGCCGTCCTTGCCCGTCAGGCCCACCGCATGGCCGCCGAAGTGGTTGATCAGCATCACGATGTCCTGCTGGACTTCGCCGCCCAGCACCCATTCGACGACTTCCATCGTTTCTTCGTCGGTGACGCGCATGCCCTGGATGAAGGTGCCGGCCTTGCCGATCTTCTTCAGCGCATGATCGATCTGCGGACCGCCGCCGTGGACGATCACCGGATTGATGCCGACCAGTTTCAGCAGGATCACGTCGCGCGCGAAACCCTGCTTGAGCCGCTCTTCCGTCATCGCGTTGCCGCCGTATTTGATCACCACGGTCTTGCCGTGGTAGCGGCGGATGTACGGCAGCGCCTCGGCGAGGATTTCTGCCTTCAGCGTGGGGGCGATCTGCGAGAGGTCGATGGGCTCGGACATGGCGGCGGCTCTGGCTGGGAACGGTTGAAACAGGGCGAATTGTACAGGAGTGGCGCAGCGCAGCATCGGGTTTTTGGGCTGGCCGGACGGCCGATCGCGCGGCCCGGCGCCACGCGCGGCGGCCCGCCGGCCATGGCGCCGGACCCTGCGGCCGAACCCTGCGCCGGGCTCTGAGCCGGCCCCCGGCGGCTCCGCGCCAGCGGCGCGAGCCGGGCGACGCCCGGCGCGTGCGGCGGTGTCGGCGGCACGCATCGGCCGGACGGCAGACGTGCAAAATCCGTGCGCCGCGCTATGCTTGTCGCGTAGGGCGACGTGCATGCCCGCTTTCACGCTTGAGCCATGACCGATTCCGCCGCCGCCGCCCGTTCGACCCCGCGCCGAGCGCGTTGCCCGCACTGCGGGCGCGGCTTCGACTGCGGCGCCGGCACGCAGCCGTTCGAGTGCTGGTGTGCGTCGATGCCGGCCGTGCCCGGCGGCGCGCCGCCGGCAGCCGGTACGCGTTGCCGCTGTCCGGAGTGCCTCGCCGACGAGATCGCGCAACGCATGGCCGGTGCGGCCGGCTGACGGTTGCCGGCCCGTGCAACCCGATGCGACGCCGGCTCGCCCGGTGCTCCGTTCGTCCTCACCGATCCGGCCCCCGGTAGAGGCGCCGGGCGCTAAACGGGTAAACTGCTCGGATGCAACGAATCACCACCACCGGGCGCGTCAACCTCAGTCACCTGTTCTGGCTGCGCAATCTCGCGATCATCGGCCAGCTCGTGACGATCGGCGTCGTGCAGACCTATTTCGGCGTGCATCTGCCGCTGCCGGCGATGCTGATGGTCATCGCGCTCGAAATCGTTTTCAACGCGCTGACCTGGGTGCGCGTGCTGCGCGCGCGGCCCGAGACCAATTTCGAGCTGCTCGGCCAGCTGTGGGTCGACCTCGGCGCATTGTCGGCGCTGCTGTTCCTGTCGGGCGGCACGACCAACCCGTTCGTGTCGCTGTACCTGCCGTCGCTCGCGATCGCGGCGGCCGTGCTGCCGTGGCACCTGATGATCTGGCTCGCGGCGTTCGCGGTCGCGTGCTATGCGGCGCTCGGCTTCGATTCGGTGCCGCTCAACATGGATAACCCGGCGAACCTGTTCGACTACTACCGCACCGGGATGTGGGCGAACTTCATGGTCAGCGTCGGGCTGATCGCATGGTTCGTCGCGCGCATGTCGAACGCGCTGCGCCAGCGCGATGCGGCGCTCGGCGAGGCGCAGGCGCACCTGCTGCGCGACGAGCGGGCGGTCGCGCTCGGCGTGCAGGCGGCCACCGTCGCGCACGAGATGGGCACGCCGCTGTCGACCATCGCGATGCTCGCGGAGGAACTGCGCGACGCGGCACGCGCCGATCCGGGGCTCGCGCGCTACGAGGGCGACCTGAAGGTGCTGGAAGAACAGATGACGCTCTGCACGTCGGCGCTCGCGCGGCTGCGCAGTCGCGCGAGCGCGCCGGCGAGCCGCCAGCCGGTGGATGACTGGCTCGACACGTTTGTCGAGCACTGGCGCCTGCGGCATCCGCACGTGCAGTTCGAGCTGCTGGGTGCGCGCCCGTCAGGCGTCGCGCTCGACGACACGGTGGCGGCCGGCCAGATCCTGACGATTCTGCTCGACAATGCCGCGCGGGCGAGCCCGCACCGCGTGACGCTGGCCGCGAAGCTCGCGCACAACGACCGGGCGGGCGACCAGATCGAATTCGAAGTATGCGACGACGGCCCCGGCATTCCGGCCGCATTGCGCGAATCGCTCGGCGCGATGCCGGTCGACAGCACGCAGGGCGGGCACGGGGTCGGCCTGTATCTTGCGTTCAGCGCGGCTGCGCGCCTCGGCGGCGAGGTCGAGCTGTCCGATGTCACGCCGCGCGGGCGGGGGCAACGGGCGCGCGGTGGCGGTGCGAACGTCACGCGCTGCTGCGTCGGGCCAGCGCGCGAGCGAACGAGCGCAGCCGCGCCGGACAGCCGCCCGGCTGGCGTCACCGGCCGCGGCACCCGCGCGTGCTGCGCCTGCCGGTGGCGCGCGTCACGGCGCCCGCCGCCTCAACCAACACGTAGACGGAGAAACCACATGAGCGAGAACAATTTCCTGGTGATCGACGACAACGAGGTGTTCGCGGGCACGCTCGCGCGCGGCCTCGAGCGCCGCGGCTACGCGGTCCAGCAGGCGCACGACAAGGAGGCGGCGCTGCGGCTCGCGGCCGGCGGCAAGTTCCAGTTCATCACCGTCGACCTGCATCTCGGCGACGATTCGGGGCTGAGCCTGATCGCGCCGCTGTGCGACCTGCAGCCCGACGCGCGGATCCTCGTGCTGACCGGCTACGCGAGCATCGCGACCGCCGTGCAGGCCGTGAAGGAAGGCGCCGACAACTATCTCGCGAAGCCGGCGAACATCGAGTCGATCCTGGCCGCGCTGCAGACCAACGCGAGCGAGGTGCAGGCCGACGAGGCGCTCGAGAATCCGGTCGTGCTGTCGGTCGACCGGCTCGAATGGGAGCACATCCAGCGCGTGCTCGCGGAGAACAACAACAACATTTCGGCAACCGCGCGCGCGCTGAACATGCACCGTCGCACGCTGCAGCGCAAGCTCGCGAAGAAGCCGGTGCGGCAGTAAGCGGCGCGGCGGCAGCGGCCGGCCGCCCCCAACGAAAACGGGCGGCCCCGAAGGAGCCGCCCGTTTCGCATTCGCCGCCGCGCGCGTTACAGCACGTAGCGCGACAGGTCTTCGTCCTGCGACACTTCGCCGAGCGCACGGTCGACATACTGCGCGTCGATCGTCACGCGCTCGCCGGCGTGGTTGCCGGCCGAGAACGACACTTCCTCGAGCAGCTTCTCGATCACCGTGTAGAGCCGGCGCGCACCGATGTTCTCGGTCTTCTCGTTGACCGCGTACGCGATCTCGGCCAGGCGGCGGATGCCGTCTTCGGCGAACTCGAGCTGCACGTCTTCAGTGGCGAGCAGCGCCTGGTACTGTTTGACGAGGCTGGCATCGGTCGCGACGAGGATTGCCTCGAAATCCTTCACCGACAGCGAGTCGAGCTCGACGCGGATCGGGAAGCGGCCCTGCAGTTCGGGAATCAGGTCGCTCGGCTTCGCGAGGTGGAATGCGCCGCTCGCGATGAACAGGATGTGATCGGTCTTCACCATCCCGTACTTCGTGTTGACCGTCGTGCCCTCGACGAGCGGCAGCAGGTCGCGCTGCACGCCCTGACGCGACACTTCGCCGCCGCTGCCTTCGTTGTTGCGCGACGTGATCTTGTCGATCTCGTCGAGGAACACGATGCCGTTCTGCTCGACGTTCTGCACGGCCTTCGTCTTCACTTCCTCGTCGTTGAGCATCTTCGCCGCTTCCTCGTCGGTCAGCAGCTTCAGCGCTTCCTTGATCTTCACCTTGCGGCGCTGCTTCTTGCCGCTGCCGAGGTTCGAGAACATCGAGCGGATCTGCTCGGTCATCTCTTCCATCCCCGGCGGCGCCATGATGTCCATGCCGGCCGACGGCTGCTCGAGGTCGAGCTCGACTTCCTTGTCGTCGAGCTGGCCTTCGCGCAGGCGCTTGCGGAAGGTCTGGCGCGTCGCGTTGTTGTCGTCGTTCGCGTGGTCGGCATTGCCGCCGAAGCCCACCGCGCGCGGTTGCGGCAGCAGGATGTCGAGGATGCGGTCTTCCGCCTGGTCGGTGGCCTTGCTGCGCACCTTGCGCATCTCGGATTCGCGCGTCTGCTTGACCGAGATCTCGATCAGGTCGCGCACGATGCTGTCGACGTCGCGGCCGACGTAGCCGACTTCGGTGAACTTGGTCGCTTCGATCTTGATGAACGGCGCGTCGGCGAGCTTCGCGAGGCGTCGTGCGATTTCGGTCTTGCCGACGCCCGTCGGCCCGATCATCAGGATGTTCTTCGGCGTGATTTCCTGGCGCAGCGGGTCGGCGACCTGCTGGCGGCGCCAGCGGTTGCGCAGCGCGACCGCGACGGCCTTCTTCGCCTTGGCCTGGCCGATGATGTGCTTGTCGAGTTCCGAGACGATCTCGGCAGGGGTCATGGTGCTCATGGGGCGGTCCTTACTCGATCGTTTCGATGATGCGGTTGTGGTTCGTGTAGATGCACATGTCGCCGGCGATCTCGAGCGACTTCTCGACGATCTCGCGCGGCGACAGCTCGGTGTTCTCCGCGAGCGCGCGGGCCGCGGCCTGCGCATAGGCGCCGCCCGAACCGATCGCGCAGATGCCGCCTTCCGGGTCGAGCACGTCGCCGTTGCCGGTGATCACGAGCGTGGTGGTCGCGTCGGCCGTGATCAGCATCGCCTCGAGGCGGCGCAGCATCCGGTCGGTGCGCCAGTCCTTCGCGAGCTCGACGGCCGCGCGGGTCAGGTTGCCCTGGTGCTTCTCGAGCTTCGCCTCGAAGCGATCGAGCAGCGAGAACGCATCGGCGGTGCCGCCCGCGAATCCGACCAGTACCTGGTTGTTGTAGATCCGCCGCACTTTCCGCGCGCCACCCTTCATGACGATGTTGCCGAGGGTTACCTGGCCGTCGCCGCCGAGCGCGACCTTGTCGCCGCGCCGGACCGAAACGATGGTCGTGCCGTGAAATTGCTCCATCTGCGTTCCTTGAGAAAAACGGGGAAGAGTCGGGCGGCGCGACGCGCCGCCGCGTGAATCCGCAGTGCGCCGGGGAGCGGCCCGGCGCGCGTCCGTTTCATTTTAGGGCGGGCGCCGGGATATCAAGAGGGGGACGCAAATCGGCCGGCGGCCCGGGAACCGGTGCCGGAAAAACAAAAAGCGCGCGGCAGGCCGCGCGCTTTCGGGAAGCAGCGTGTCGGAGCGGAACGCCGCTCGATCAGTCGCCGAACAGCTTCTGGCGCAGCTCGCGGCGCTCTTGCGCCTCGAGCGACAGCGTGGCCGTCGGACGCGCGAGCAGGCGCGGGATGCCGATCGGTTCGCCGGTTTCCTCGCACCAGCCGTAGTCGCCGGAATCGATGCGGGCGAGCGACTGCTGAACCTTCTTGAGGAGCTTGCGCTCGCGATCGCGCGTGCGCAGCTCGAGCGCGTGCTCTTCCTCGATCGTCGCGCGGTCGGCGGGATCGGGGACGATCACCGTCTCGCGCAGGTTCTCGGTCGTCTGGCCTGCGTTCTTGAGGATGTCCGCCTGCAACTGTTCGAGCCGATTTTTGAAGAAGGCGAGCTGATCCTCATTCATGTAATCCTTGTCGCTCATCTTCAGGATTTCGGCTTCGGTCAAGAGTTTCTTCGTCATCTGCTTGCTTCTTCAATGTGCGGCAAATCAGGAGATAGTGCCTGCACTTTGGGATTACCCGCAACTGCCGCTTGCAATCATTTGCGATTTGCCGCCGCGGGGCCGAAAGCCTCTGGAAAACCGGTTCTCAAATACCAGGACAGGCCTGGCGCGGATTTGCGCGCGCGGCGAACCGGTACTGCGCGGCAGATCGCATCGGCCGCGGCCGGGTGGCGGATGGGCGATCCGGCGCGGTTGCGATGCCCGGGTATTGGTTCTGCAAGAACCGGGCCTGTTATTGCCGTACTCCAGCGGGCACGTATTGTAACTGAATCGCAAGCGGGCGCCGTATCGGGTCGATCCCCGTCGGCTGCGCCAATATCTAGAAAATATAACGCGCAAATCGCGAAAAAGCGATGACGGCGAAACCCTGCCCGGAAACGGCACCCCGCAAGCGCCGCGGCCGCCCGCGAAGGCGGCCGCACGGAAGGCCTGCGACGCCGGCCCGACCGCTCAGGCGAGGCAGGCGTCGAGGCCGTCGGTGATCAGGTCCTGCGGCAGGTCGACGCCGATGAACACCATCTTGTTGGTCTTCTTCTCGACCGGCAGCCACTTCGCGGCGAGGTCGCTGCCCATCATCTGGTGCACGCCCTGGAACACGACCTTGCGGTCGACGCCCTTCATGTACAGCACGCCCTTGTAGCGCAACATCCGTTCCCCATAGATCTGCAGGATGCCGCCGAGGAAATCCTCCAGCTTGTTCGGGTCGAACGGGCGATCGTTGCGGTACACGAACGACTTGATCTTGTCGTCGTGGTGCGCGTGATGGTGATGGCCGTGGGCGTGATCGTGCGCGCATTGACCGTGATCGTGGTCGCAATCCGCGTGATCATGGTCGTGATCGTGATGATGGTGCGCGTGGTCGTCCTCGGCGAGGAAGTCCGGGTCGATCTCGAGCTTCGCGTTCAGGTTGAAGCCGCGCAGGTCGAAGATTTCCTTGATGTCGGCTTCGCCAAAATTCACGACCTTGATCGTCGCCTTCGGGTTCATGTGCATCAGGCGGTGCTTGAGCGCCGCGACGGCCTGGTCGTCGACGAGGTCCGACTTCGTGATGAACAGGCGATCGGCGAAGCCGACCTGGCGCTGCACCACTTCGTGTTCGTCGAGCTGCGCGTTCGCATGCTTCGCGTCGACCAGCGTGATGACCGCGTCGAGCAGGAAATCGTCGGCGATCTCGCTGTCGATGAAGAAGGTCTGTGCGACGGGGCCCGGGTTCGCGAGGCCGGTCGTCTCGATCACGATGCGGTCGAAGTCGAGCTTGCCTTCGCGCTTCTTCGCGGCCAGATCGCCGAGCGCGCGGGCGAGGTCGCCGCGGATCGTGCAGCAGATGCAGCCGTTGCTCATCTGGATGATCTGCTCGTTCGTGTCCTGGACGAGGATCTCGTTGTCGATGTTCTCTTCGCCGAACTCGTTCTCGATCACGGCGATCTTCATGCCGTGCTGTTCGTTCAGGATGCGCTTGAGCAGCGTCGTCTTGCCGCTGCCGAGGAAGCCGGTAAGGATGGTGACGGGAGTGGCCATGTCGGTCGCCTGTGGTTCGTGAATCGGGGTCAAAACCAGGATGTGTGCGTCGCGCCGTCGACTCGCGAGCCGGGGCGCACAACCATCCATTGAAACATACCTGTCAAGCCCTCGCCCGTCGTCCGGACGACAGGCGAGAGCGCGGTTCCGCCAGCGCACGAACGGCCGGCGAACGGGTGTGCGTCTAGATCGGGGCGATCAGACGATTTGCAACAGCAGCCCCTTCAGATATTCGCCTTCCGGGAACGCGGCGAGGAGCGGGTGATCGACGCCCGCGCCGAGCCGCTTCAGGATGCGCGCGTCGACCTTCGCGTCGGCGGCCGCGCCCGCGACGATCTTCTGGAACAGGTCCATGTCGATCGCGCCCGAGCACGAGTACGTGAACAGCAGGCCGCCCGGACGCAGCAGCTTGAAGCCGCTCAGGTTGATGTCCTTGTAGGCGCGCGACGCGCGATCGACGCTGTCGCGCGTCGGCGCGAACTTCGGCGGATCGAGCACGATCAGGTCGAAGCGCTCGCCTTCGTCGACGAGGCGGCGCAGCGTCTTGAACGCGTCCGCGTCGAGCCAGGTCGCGCGGTCGGGATCGAAACCGTTCGCGACGACGTTCTGCTGCGCGAGCGCGAGCGCGTCGCCCGACGAATCGATCGACACGACGCGTTTCGCGCCGCCCTTGAGCGCCGCGAGCGAGAAGCCGCCCGTGTAGCAGAAGCAGTTCAGTACGTCGCGGCCGTCCGCGTATTGCGCGACGAGCGCGCGGTTGTCGCGCTGGTCGACGTAGAAGCCGGTCTTGTGGCCGTTCGGCACGTCGACGTGATAACGCACGCCGTTTTCGTTCGCGATCAGCGTCGCGGGCGGCGCGTCGCCGGCGAGCACGCCGGTCGTCTGCGCGAGCCCTTCCTTGTCGCGGATCGACACGTCCGAGCGTTCGTACACGTTCGGGCAGCCGGTCGCGCCGCTGAGCGCCGCGACGATCGCATCCTTCCATGCCTCGACGCCCGCGGCCATGAACTGGCACACGAGCTGGCCGCGCGGGGCGGCGCCCGGCTCGGCCGTGTCCGCGACGTAGTAGTCGACGATCAGCCCCGGCAGCCCGTCGGCTTCGCCGAACACGAGCCGCACCGCGCCCGTGCCCGACACCATCGTCGTGCGGTGCGCGACCGCGCGCTGCACGCGGCGCTTGAAGAAGGCGTGATCGATCGGCTCATTCTCGTCGAAGCTCCACACGCGCACGCGGATCTGCGACTGCGGGCTGTACGCGCCGCGCGCGAGGAAGCGGCCGTCGTGCGCGCGCACGACCACGGTCGCGCCGGGGGCGGGCGTGCCGTCGACGCGGTCGATCGCATTGGCGTAGATCCACGGATGCCGGCGCAGCAGCGATTTTTCCTTGGACGGTCTGAGTGTGACGGTTTGCATGATCGGATCGATTGGGGCCGCGGACGGCGCCGGCCGTTGCCGGCCGCCGCGCGCGGCGGGTAGGGCGGGACGCGCGTCAGTCGCGCTTCTTCGCGCGCGGATGCGCGCTGTCGTAAATTTTCGCGAGATGCTGGAAGTCGAGCGACGTGTAGACCTGCGTGGCGGCGACGCTCGCGTGGCCCAGCAACTCCTGCACCGCGCGCAGGTCGCCGCTCGACTGCAGCACGTGCGTCGCGAACGAATGGCGCAGCACGTGCGGGTGAACGTTGGCGGGGATGCCCGCGGCCAGCGCCGCGCGCTTCACGCGGTCGCGCACGACGCCCGGCGCCATCCGGTTGCCGCGCACGGACACGAACAGCGGATGCGGATCGTGCTTCACGAATTCGCCGCGCACGGCGAGCCACGCGTTCAGCGCCTCGATCGCCTTGCGGCCGACCGGCACCTTGCGCTCCTTGTTGCCCTTGCCGCGCACGGTGACTTCGGCTTCGGCGAGATCGAGCCAGCCGGCCGAGCGGTAGCCGTCGGCCTGCGTGTACATGACGTCGAGCCCGACCAGCTCCGCGAGGCGCAGCCCGGACGAATAGAACAGCTCGAGGATCGCGTGATCGCGGATGCCTTCGGTCGTGCCGGCGAGCGGCGTATCCATGAGTGCGACCGCATCGTCGACCGACAGCGCCTTGGGCAGCGATTTCTCGCGTTTGGGCGCGCGCACCCCGGCAACGGGATTCGCGGGCATCTCGATGCGCTGCGCGAGCCAGCGATAGAACGCACGCCATGCGGAAAGCCGGTGCGAGATCGAGCGAGCGGACAAGCCGCCCGCGTGCGCGCGCACGACCGCGCCGCGCATGTCGGCGGCCGTCAGCGCGTCGAGCGGGCGGCCGGCGGCGAGTTTCTTCAATTCGTCGAGTTCGTGCGTGTACGCACGCAGCGTGTGTTCCGACAGCTGCCTGACGTGTTTCAGGTTCGACAGGTAGGCGGCGATCGGATCGTCGGTCATCGCGGGAGCGATCTCAATGCGGCAGCAGGCGCGTGAGCGCGGCGCTCGCGAGCGTCGCGATCTGCGCGAGGAAGTCGGTCGCCATCCCGTCGTGGAAGCGGCGCGGATCGGGCGAGCCGAGCACGAGCAGGCCGAACGCGGGCGCATCGGTGCCGCCGAGCGGCGCACGCAGCGCGAGCAGCGCGACCGACGTGGCCGCGCCGTCGCCGGCCGGCGCGGCTTCGGCGCCTTCCGCCGCATTCGCGGCCGGCGCCGCGAGCGCGGGCGCGAGCCACTGGGCCGCTTCGAATCCGGTGTTCGCGCCGCAGTACGGCGTCGACAGCCCGTTCGTGAAGAGGCGCACTTCCTCGCCGACCTGGCGCGCGAAATCGGCCTGCGCATAGGTCTCGGCGACGTCCCAAACGCGCAGCGCGGTCTGCGGCACGTCGAACACGTCGGCGATGCCGTCGGCGATCGTGCGCGGCAGCGCGTACGGGTCGCGTTCCGCGATCACGCGCGCGGTCCAGCGGCTGAACTTCGCGGACAGGCTGTCGTTCTCGTGGCCGTAGCGCACGAGCTCGGCGAGCCGGCGCTCGAGATGCTTGTTCTTGTCGCGCAGCATCTCCATCTGCCGCTCCTGCAGCGAGATCGCGGCCTTGCCGTGCGGGTTCGCGAGACGGATCGTCGCGAGCAATTCCGCATGTTGCGCGAAGAATTCGGGATTGGCGAGCAGGTAGTCGGCGACTTCGCGATCGTTCATGTGGCTGGAGCGTTCTTCGGTTATCGGGACGTTGAAGGGTCAGACGTTCAGGTCGATCTCGCCTTCGAACACGGTGGTGGCGGGCCCGGACATCATCAGCGCGGCGGCTTCGTCGCGCGCGCCGCCCCAGCCGATCGTCAGCGTGCCGCCATGCGTGTGCACGGTCACCGGCGAATCGAGCAGGCCGCGCCGGATGCCGGCCGCCACCGCCGCGCACGCGCCGGTGCCGCACGCGAGCGTCTCGCCCGCGCCGCGTTCGTACACGCGCAGCTTCACCTCGCTGCGCGACACGATCTGCATGAAGCCGGCGTTCACGCGCTGCGGGAAGCGGGCGTGGCGCTCGATCAGCGGGCCTTCGTCGAGCACCGGATACGCTTCGGCGTCGTCGACGACCTGCACCGCGTGCGGGTTGCCCATCGACACCGTCGAGATCCAGCGCGTGTGGCCGCCGACGTCGAGCGGCCACAGCGTGTCGTTGCCTTCCGTCCGGCCGTCGAGCCCCGCGGCGTCGAACGGCACCTCCGCCGGCGCAAACACGGGCGCGCCCATGTCGACGACGACTTCGCCGTTGTCCTGCATCGTCAACGTGATCAGGCCCTTCATCACCTGCACGCGCACGCTGCGCTTGTCGGTCAGGCCGCGGTCGCTGACGAACTTCACGAAGCAGCGCGCGCCGTTGCCGCAGTGTTCGACTTCGCCGCCGTCGCAATTGAAGATCCGGTACTTGAAATCCGCGCCGTCGACGGTCGGTTTCTCGACGAGCAGCAACTGGTCGGCGCCGATGCCGAAATGTCGGTTGGCGAGCGCGCGCACCTGCGCCTCGGTGAGCGGCGGCAGCGCGCGCGAATAGCTGTCGAGCACGACGAAGTCGTTGCCCGCGCCGTGCATCTTGGTGAACGAGAGTTTCACTGGGTCCGGAATTCCATGGCGAACAGGGCGGCCGGCACGACGGACGCGGCGCGCCGTCATGCCGGGCGGCGTCGTTCGTCGTGCTGATCTCAACCGCAAATGATACATGCAGCCGACAGGGGCGTCCTGCGCGGGCGGGGCGCCGGGCGTCGTTCGGGCGGCGGAGCGCGGCGATGCAGGCCGATCGGCTGACTGGTCGCGTGGGCACCGAGTCGGCAGATTGAGGTGGCGCGGTGTGGCGAGCGTTGTCGGGACAGGTGAATCCGGCGGCATGCTGCCCGGCGTTGCCAGTGCACGGGATTTTGCCGCGTGCCTGTTTTCGTACCGGTCAAATTGACAAATCAATCAGGCGATTCGTATAGTCTGGCTATACGCCATGTGGGCCATGCCGTCGAATCGCACTCGAGTGTGGGAGGCCCATGATCAAGTCATGGCAGCACAAGGGGCTGGAAGCGTTTTTCACGAACGGGAGCAAGGCTGGCATCCGGCCGGATCATGCCCCGAGGTTGCGGCGCCAGCTTGCCCGTCTCGACATGGCGAGCCAGCCGTTTGACATGAACGTACCCGGCTGGCGCCTGCATGGCCTCGCCGGCGGGCTGGAGGGTTACTGCTCGGTGAGCGTGAGCGTCAACTGGCGCCTGACGTTCAGATTCGAGGGCCCGGATGTCGTCCTGGTCAACTATCAAGACTATCACTGAGGTCATTCAACGCCATGACTCGCATCTTCAATCCGCCCCATCCGGGCGAGGCGCTGCGCGACGACGTCTTGCCGGCGCTCGGCCTGACCGTCACCGAAGCCGCCGCGCAGCTCGGCGTCACGCGCGCGGCGCTGTCGCGCATCCTGCACGGCCATGCCGGCATCTCGCCTGAAATGGCGCTGCGTCTCGAAGCGTGGCTAGGCGAGGAAAACGGCGGGAAGGCGGATCTGTGGCTGGCGCAGCAGTCGGCCTACGATCTCTGGCAGGCGCGCGCGAAAGGCGCGCCGAAAGTGGCGAGGGTGCAGGCGCGTATCTGACGACGCGCCCGCGGTTCGACTCAATAGAGGCTCGGCTCGCCGGGCGGGCGCGTCTTGAAGCGCTTGTGCACCCAGTAATACTGCTCGGGCATCAGCGGAATCTGCTCTTCGAGGAATTCGTTCATCCGCCGCGCGTCGAGATCGTCGTCGCCGGTCGGGTAGTGATCCCACGGCTTGAACACCTTCAGCCGGTAACCCTGGTAGTTCGGCAGCACTTCGCCGATGAACGGCACGACCTGCGCGCGGCCCGTCTTCGCGAGCCGGCCGACGGCCGTCAGCGTGCACGCGGGTACGCCGAAGAAGGGTACGAACGTCGAATTGCGCAGCCCGTAGTCCATGTCGGCGCCGAGCATCACCGGCTTGCGGTCGCGCAGCCAGCGCAGCACGACGCGCGCGCTGTCCGCGCGGCCGACCATCTCGGCGTCGAAACGCCCGCGCGCCTTCTTCGCTTCTTCCTCGAGTATCGCATTCGAGAACGGCTGGTACAGCGATCCGCAACGGCGCTGCAGCGAACGGTTCAGCCAGATCGAGCCGGCTTCGATGCCGACGAAATGCAGGCCCAGGAACAGCGTCGGGGGCAGATCGGGGTCCGTGAGATCGACCGCGCTGTCGACCTGGATCAGTTTCGCGAGCTTGCGCTCGGAGCCGAACCACTGGACGCTGCGCTCGACGTAGCTGCGGATCGCGTGGCGGAAATGCCGGCCCGCCACTTCCTCGCGCCGTTCGTCGCTCCAGTCGGGGAAGCAGAGTTTCAGATTGGTATGTACGATGCGCTTTCGCCGGCTGGGAATCTGGTACAGCAGCCAGCCGAGGCCGTCGCCGAACCGTGCGGTCAGACCGTACGGCAGCAGGGCGAGCAGCTTCAGCAAGCCGATGGCGAGGTGCGTGCCGAGGCGGCCTAGCATGCGGAATCTCCGTGGGGCCGGCTGGCCGGCGCGTTGCGAACAGGGGGGTAGGACAGCGGACGATGCAGCACGTGTGGCGCTCTGTGACAATTCACGAAAGCCGCTATAATACGGGCTTCGCCGAGTTAACTGACAACTTGCGGGGCGAAGCCGGCTGGCGCGAAGCGCGCTGCCCGGTCCTGGTAATCCGCTAAAGCGTCGCCGCTTCAGGCCAACGAAGCTGGCTACGTGAAACCCACCGTAACCACACAGGAGCCTGAAAAAGTGGCAAACGATTATCTCTTCACGTCCGAATCCGTCTCCGAAGGCCATCCGGACAAGGTCGCGGACCAAATCTCGGACGCGATTCTCGACGCCATCCTCGAGCAGGACAAATACTCCCGCGTTGCGGCCGAAACGCTGTGCAACACGGGTCTCGTCGTGCTGGCCGGTGAAATCACCACGACGGCCAACATCGACTACATCCAGATCGCGCGCGACACCATCAAGCGCATCGGCTACGACAACACCGACTACGGCATCGACTACAAGGGCTGCGCGGTGCTCGTCGCGTACGACAAGCAGTCGCCGGACATCGCGCAAGGCGTCGACCGCGCGCATGACGACAACCTCGATCAAGGCGCGGGCGACCAGGGCCTGATGTTCGGTTACGCATGCGACGAAACGCCGGAACTGATGCCGCTGCCGATCTACCTGTCGCACCGTCTCGTCGAGCGCCAGGCCAGCCTGCGCCGCGACGGCCGCCTGCAGTGGCTGCGCCCGGACGCGAAGTCGCAGGTCACGGTCCGCTACGTCGACGGCAAGCCCGATTCGATCGACACCGTCGTGCTGTCGACGCAGCACGCACCGGACATCGAGCTGCCGGCGCTGCGCGAAGCCGTGATCGAGGAAATCATCAAGCCGACGCTGCCGGCCGACCTGATCAAGGGCGACATCAAGTTCCTGGTGAACCCGACCGGCCGGTTCGTGATCGGTGGCCCGCAGGGCGACTGCGGCCTGACGGGTCGCAAGATCATCGTCGATACCTACGGCGGTGCCGCACCGCACGGCGGCGGCGCGTTCTCGGGCAAGGATCCGTCGAAGGTCGACCGTTCGGCAGCGTATGCCGGCCGTTACGTCGCGAAGAACATCGTCGCGGCAGGCCTCGCGTCGCGCGCGCTGATCCAGGTGTCGTACGCGATCGGCGTTGCCGAGCCGACCTCGGTGATGGTCAACACGTTCGGCACGGGCCGCGTGTCGGATGCGGTGATCACGAAGCTCGTGCGCGAGCATTTCGACCTGCGTCCGAAGGGCATCATCAAGATGCTCGACCTGCTGCGCCCGATCTACGAGAAGACGGCCGCTTACGGCCACTTCGGCCGCGACGAGCCGGAATTCTCGTGGGAAGCAACCGACAAGGCACTCGCGCTGGCCGAAGCGGCTGGCGTGGAGCCGACGGCACGCGTCGCATAAGCGTCGTCCGCCTGAAACGAAAAACCCCGGCATGCCGGGGTTTTTTTATGCGCGTCGCACGCCGGCGGAATGACGGCGCGCGCGACGATCGTGGCGGGCAGCGTGCCGCCGGCTCGGCTTCAGCGTGCGCCGAACCCGAACCAGCCGTTGCTCGCCGCGAGGCGGCGCGGGCGATTGACGCGGCGCTGCGGGCCCAGCGTGCGGCGCAGCGCGAGCGCGCGCAGCGACGACGGCTTCTGCAGCAGCGAGCGCAGGCCGGCGCGGCGGGCGAACGCCTGTGCGCTCATCATCGAGAAGAACGCGTGGAACCACGCGCGGATGCCGTCCAGCCGGCTGTGCGCGTGCGTGTGCTCGGCGAGCGCCTGCGTGCGCGCGCGGTGATGGCGCAGCGGGCGGGCGGGAGCGGACGGCACGACGCGCTTCGCAGCGCGGCTGAGACGGGAAGTCAGACGGAATGGCATGTGAACGATGCTTCGCTTGTATGGATGGCGCCCTTGAAGAGCGCACTGGTATGAACGGCCTCGGATGGCGCAACGGATCTTACCGAAAGTCGTTGCGCGCCGCGCCCGCCAGAATTGACAGGCCGCGACAGGCTACCGGGGTTTCATGACGTGCAAAAGTCGCGATAAACCCTTGTGCCGCAAGCGTGTCGTCGCATACCGCCTGTCGCTGAGGCTCGCGCGGCGCCGCACAGTTCCCTTGAGCCAGATCAAATCGGCGATTGGCATGCCCCTGCGTACGACAATGGCGCTGTTCGCGGCATCCGGCGCCGATTTACAATCGTCACATTCACACAATAAACGTCTGGCATCCCATGTCGTCTTCATTGCAGTCGGAATCGATCCGCGCGCAAGTCGCGGAATTGCGCGAACGCGGCTTCGTCGTCGCGCGCGGCCTCGTCGGCGAAGCGCAGTGCGCGACGCTCAAGCAGATCGCGGCGCGCCAGTTGCAGGAAGCGGCGGAGCCGATCGAGTTCGAGGCGGATTTGCGCTACCCGGGCGCGCCCGAGTCGAAGCATGCGCCGGGCGGGCATACGGTGCGGCGGCTGCTGGACGCCTACACGCGCGATCCGGCGTTCGCCGAGCGCGCGATCGCGCCGGAAATCGGCGCGTGGATGCGCGAGTACTTCGGCGAGCAGCCGGTGCTGTCGCGCGCGCATCACAACTGCATGATGACGAAGCATCCGGCGTACGGCAGCCTGACGGGCTGGCATCGCGACTTCCGCTACTGGTCGTTCGAACGTGCGGACATGGTGTCGGTGTGGCTCGCGCTCGGCCCGGAAACGAATGAAAACGGGGCGCTCTGGCTGGTGCCGGGCTCGCACACGGCCGAATTCGGGCCGGAAGCGTTCGACGACGCGAAGTTCTTCCGCAGCGACCTGCCGGAAAACCGCAAGATGATCGACGCGGCAACCTGCCCGCCGCTCCAGACGGGCGACGTCGTGTTTTTCCACTGCAACACGCTGCATTCGGCGGGGCAGAACCGCTCCGACCAGGTGAAGTTCTCGCTCGTCTACACGTATCACGGCGTGAGCAACCGGCCGGTGCCGGGCACGCGTTCGGCGGCGAAGCCGGAAGTGCAGTTCTAGCAGCGGTTCGGGCGGCGCTGCAGCCGCGTCGATGGTTCGATGCGGCGCGGCGGCCGCATGAGCGGATGAAGAAACGGGCGGCCTGGCCGCCCGTTGCGTTTTGTGCGGCCCGCATCGCGCGAGGCGGGCACGTCGTCGTGCGTCGCGCGGCTGCGTGATCAGCGCTTGTTGGCCGGCATCGCGAGGCCGATCAGGCCGATCAGCATCGCGACGGCGCCGCCGGCGATCAGCAGGATCGTTTTCGTGGCGGGCGAGCCGGTGAAGAAGCGCGACACGTTGTCGTTGATCGAATGGAACGACTGGCCGCCGAAATACAGCAGCACGACGCCGCCGACGAGCAGCGCAACCGAGATGACCCGGGACATACCAACCTCGCTGTAACGGTGATTCGAGACGCCGCAGTGTAGGCGACGCGCGCAGCCGCGTCCATTGCCGTGCGCGCATCGGCCACGTTCGCTACCATAGCCGTCGTATGTTTCCTTCGCCGCCGGCGCGTGATGTTCGCGCGCGGCGCGCGTCCCTTCCCCGACGTCCTGACGGAACCGACTCATGGCCTACGAAGCAGCTTCCGAACGTTATGCCGACATGCAATACCGCACCTGCGGCAAATCCGGGCTCAAACTGCCCGCCCTGTCGCTCGGCCTGTGGCACAACTTCGGCGACTCGACGCCGATCGCGACGCAGCGCGAGATCCTGCGCACCGCGTTCGACCTCGGCATCAATCACTTCGACCTCGCGAACAACTACGGGCCGCCGTACGGCAGCGCCGAAACCAACTTCGGCCGGCTGCTGAAGGAAGATTTCCGGCCGTACCGCGACGAGCTGCTGATCTCGACGAAGGCCGGCTGGGACATGTGGCCGGGGCCGTACGGCAGCGGCGGCGGGTCGCGCAAGTACGTGCTCGCGAGCCTTGACCAGAGCCTGCAGCGCATGGGCCTCGACTACGTCGACATCTTCTATTCGCACCGCTTCGACGCGCACACGCCGCTCGAGGAAACCGCCGGCGCGCTCGCATCGGCCGTGCAGCAGGGCAAGGCGCTGTATATCGGCATCTCGTCGTACTCGGCCGCGAAGACGCGCGAGATGGCCGAACTGCTCGCGCAATACAAGGTGCCGCTGCTGATCCACCAGCCGTCGTACAACATGCTGAACCGCTGGATCGAGCCGGACCTGCTCCGCACGCTCGACGAGATCGGCACGGGCAGCATCGCGTTCACGCCGCTCGCGCAGGGGCTGCTGACGTCGAAATACCTGAACGGCGTGCCGGACGACGCACGCGTGAACAAACCGGGCGGCGGCTCGCTGAAGCAGGATCACCTGAGCGCGGAGAACCTCGAGCACGTGCGCAAGCTCAACGGCATCGCCGAGCGGCGCGGGCAGAGCCTCGCGCAAATGGCGCTCGCGTGGGTGCTGCGCAATGGCCGCGTGACGTCCGCACTGATCGGCGCAAGCCGTGCGGAGCAGGTGCGTGAAAACGTCGGCGCGCTGAAGAATCTCGAATTCTCGGCCGACGAACTCGCGGAGATCGATCGCCACGCGATCGAGGGCGGCATCAATCTGTGGGAAAAGCCGTCCACCGATCAGGCGATCTGACCGGCAGCAACGACCGTCGATACGGGATGCGACGCATTGCATGCCGTATCGACGCGCACGCACACACGCCGTCGCGTCGCTGCAATGCAGCGACGTGACCGCCGCGCGCCGACGCGTCGCTAGAGGAGTGCAGGCAGGCCCTCGACGAGCAATACCGCAACGCCGACGCCGAGGATGACGCCGAGCACGCGCAGCAGGTTGTGGCGGAATTCGGTTGCGCACGGCACCGCGCCGAGAAATAGCGCTCCGGCCAGCGCCATCGGAATCAACAGGATGAAGTCGCCGATCGTGAAATAGGTCGTCATGCGTGTCTCCGTAGTCGGCCGGAACAGGCGCATGCGCGTCTTCCAGCCCCATGCCGGGCATTTCTCTTGTTGGGCCGACCGATTCGCGATTGCGAGCGGGTCGGACAGTTCGAGTATAGGCAAGCTCGCCGCGTTTTTCGCTATCCGAACCATTAAAAGTATGCGGAAAACCCGGGGGATTCCGCATTTTTCCCGCGAATTGGACGAATGCCTTGCGCCAGTCTTTCCCGTTCCTTTCGATTGGCGCGGAAACGTCGTACGTGTTCGCTACGGGCTGCCGCACCCGCGGGCGCGGCAGCTTGGCCGCTTACGCGCGATCGGGTTGCGCGCGAACGGCGGGCGTGCGGAACACGAGCGCGAGGCCCCCGACGATCGCCCCCATGCCGGCGAGCGCGAGCGGTTCGGGCCGGTTGCCGAGCCAGAGCGCGTCCATCAGCGTGGTGACGACGGGCACGAGATAGAACAGGCTCGTCACGTTGACGAGATCGCCGCGCTGCATCAACCGGTAGAACAGCAACTGCGCGATCACCGAGATCACGATCCCGAGCCACAGCAGCGGCACGACGAACGCCCAGCCGATCTCGAGCGAGATCGGCCGGAACGGCAGGATCGCCATGCACAGCACGAGGCCGATCGCGTTCTGCAGCGGCAGCACGTCGGCAGGCGCCGCGCGCACGCGCTTTTGCAGCAGCGAGCCGGCGGTCAGCGCGACGAGCGCCGTGAGCGCGCAGGCGACGCCGATGACCGGCAGGCCGGCACCGCCCACGCCGCGGCACACGACGAGCGCGAGACCGGCCAGCGACAGCCCGAGCCCGGCGATACGCATCGGTTGCCAGCGCCGCTCGACGATCGCGAGCGTGAGGATCGGCTGCACGCCGAGGATCGTCGCGAGCACGCCCGGCGCGATCCCGCGGTCGAGCGCGAGCAGGTAGAAGATCGAATAGCCGCCCATCATCAGCAGGCCGGTCAGCGCGGCCATGCGGCGCTCGCCGCGTGGCGGCAGCCAGCGTCCGCGCATGACGGCCAGCGCGAGCAGCACGAGTGACGCGAGCGCGAATCGCGCGGTGAGAAAGACGAACGCGGATGCGTGATGCAGACCGAGTTCCGCGAAGATCGCGCCGCTGCTCCACAGCAGGACGAAGAGCGACGTCACGCCATGCGCGGCGAGCGCGCGTTTGAACGAAACCATGTGAATCCACCTGTCGAACGGATCGAAACGTTCCATGTCGCGCGTGCGGGAACGCGTCGTGCGCGATCACGCACGAACGGCCCAAACGGGCAAATGGAAAACGGAAACCGAAAGCCGGCTGGTCAGCCGACGTGTGCCGCCGGCGGGGGCGGCGCGGCGCCGACGAGCGGCGGTGCGACAGGAGGAGGGAGGACCGACGGATGCGCGCACGCCTGCGGCCGCGAGTCGAACTGCGGCCGGGATTTTGCGAGAGCGGACGTGAGCGGATGCATCGTGTCGAAATGCGCTTGAACGCGAATGAACGTCAAAGGTAACGCAAGGCGGTCGTGCAGCGCAACCGGCGGCGCACCGGCATCGCCATGCGCTATGGCGCCACGACACGATGACACTACGACATCACGCCGCACGCCGCGCGTCGGTAGCCGCGTGAGTCTTGTTCGAGGAAAGGAGACGCGGCATTGAGGCGCGAGGCCGCGGGCGTGGTTCCGTTCGCTGCGCTCACGCGAAGTTTCCTCGCGACCGGGCAAAGGGCAGACGATACGCGTGTCGTGCGATTCGCGTGTGCGCCGCGCGTATGGCCGGATTCGGCGGACGGTCACATTCGACAGGGTATGATGGGGGTATCCGCCCGTGCAAGCGCACGCGCGGCGCAGTGGTTGATTGGAGACATTCGACGAATTCGCGGCACTACGCCTGCTTCTTCTTCTTTTCGCGCTTCGATAAACCGTGAACAATGGGATCACGCGCAACACCCCGACGAGGGCGGCGCGGATCGTGCATTTGCCGGCTCGCCAGCGAGCCGGGTTTCAAGTTTCAAGAGTGGGGAACCATCATGCATGTCGGGTCGATTGTCTGCACTACCCATATCGCAGTGCCGAAGGGCGCGCGCGGCATCGTTCAGCGCGTTCTGGGCGACATGGCCATGGTGACCTGGTACGCGGGCGTGCCGGGCGAGTCGAAGGAACTCAACACCGAGCCGTTCTTTCTCGAGGACCTGATCGACACCGGCGAATCCGTGCTGCCGGCCGGCGCCGCGATCCACTGAGCGCGCGTGCCGCACCGGGCGCTCGTGTTTCGGCGCGGCTGACGGCACAATGCGGGGCATGAAAGACGACACTTCCGCCCCCGCAGCTCCTGCCGGCCCGCCGTTCGCCGGCCTCACGCCCGAGTGCGTGCTCGACGCGCTCGACAGCGTGCTGATGCCGTCCGGGCTGCGCACCGACGGGCGCCTGCTCGCGCTCAACAGCTACGAGAACCGCGTCTACCAGGTCGGCATCGAAGACGGCCCGCCGGTCGTCGCGAAGTTCTACCGGCCCGCGCGCTGGTCGGACGACGCGATCCTGGAAGAACACGCGTTCGTCGCCGAACTCGCCGCGCGCGAGATTCCGGCGGTGCCCGCGCGCGTGTTCGACGGCCGCACGCTGCACGCGTTCGACGGCTTCCGCTTCTCGATCTTCGAGCGGCGCGGCGGCCGCGCGCCCGATCTCGACCGCAGCGACACGCTCGAATGGCTCGGCCGCTTCATCGGCCGGATTCACGCGGTCGGCGCGACCGAGCCGTATGTCGCGCGTCCGGTGCTCGACATCCGCACGTTCGGCTACGAGCCGCGCGACTACCTGCTCGCGCACGATTTTCTTCCCGACGATGTCCGGCCCGCCTACGAGACGGCGGTGAACCTCGCGCTCGAAGGCGTCGAGGCCGCGTTCGAGCGTGCGGGCGAGATTCGCCTGTTGCGCACGCACGGCGACTGCCATCCGAGCAACGTGTTGTGGACCGACGCAGGCCCGCATTTCGTCGACTTCGACGATAGCCGGATGGCGCCCGCCATCCAGGATCTGTGGCTGCTGCTGCCGGGCGATCGCGAAGGCGCGTCGCGCGCGCTCGCGGACCTGCTCGCCGGTTATGAGGACTTCTGCGAATTCGAGCCGCGCGAGCTGCATCTGGTCGAAGCGCTGCGCACGCTGCGCTTGATCCACTACGCGGCCTGGCTGGCGCGCCGCTGGGACGATCCGGCGTTTCCGGCCGCGTTCCCGTGGTTCAACACGCATCGCTACTGGGAGGCACGCGTGCTCGAGCTGCGCGAGCAGATCGGCGCGATGCAGGAAGGGCCGCTCTGGCCCGTGTGACGTGCGACGGCGCGCGCGGCAGCGTCGCCGCGCGGCCCGCATCGCTCAGAACTTCAGCATCATCCTGATGACCGCGGCGAAGCGCTTGCCGTAAGGCGGTGCGATCAGCCCACGGGTATTCAGTCGCGCCTGCGTGAGCACGGGCTTCATCTTCGAGAACGTCACGAAGCCGTCGTAGCCGTGATACGCGCCCATCCCGCTCGCGCCGACGCCGCCGAACGGCAGGCTGCCGCACGCAATGTGCAGCAGTGCGTCGTTCACCGTCACGCCGCCCGAGATCGTTTCGCGCATCACGCGCTCGACCGTGCCGCCATCCTCGTCGAACAGGTACAGCGCGAGCGGCCGCGGCCGCGCGTTCACGTACGCGATCGCCTCGTCGAGCCGCTCGTACGGCACGAGCGGCAGCAACGGCCCGAAGATTTCCTCCTGCATCAGTTGCGACGCGGCCGGCACGTGCGTGACCGCGCACGGCACGAAGCGGCGTGACGCGGGATCGGACTGCGCGTCCGACAGCGGATGCAATTGCGCGCCTGCCGCCTGCGCGTCGGTCGCCAGTTGCTGCAGCCGGGCGTAATGGCGCGGCGACACGATCGTCGTGTAGTCGCCGTTGGTCGACAGGTCCGGATACAGCTTCGCGAAGCGCGCCCGTGCCCGCTCGATGAACGCGGCTTCCATCCCGCGCGGCAGCAGCACGTAGTCGGGCGCGATGCAGGTCTGGCCCGCGTTCAGCGTCTTGCCGCCGATGATCGCGTCGACGGCCGCATCGAAGCGCGCATTCGGACCGACGATCGCCGGCGACTTGCCGCCGAGTTCGAGCGTGACGGGTGTGAGGTTGTCGGCCGCGGCGCGCATCACATGGCGGCCGACGTGCGTCGACCCGGTGAACAGCAGGTGATCGAACGGCAGCGCGCTGAATGCGGCGCCGATCTCCGCATCGCCGTTCACGACCGCGACGTGGTCGCGCGAGAAGGTCTTCGCAATCAGTTGCTCGAACAGCGCCGACGTGCGCGGCGTCAGTTCGGACATCTTGATGATCGCGCGGTTGCCGGCCGCGAGCGCGCAGATCAGCGGCCCGGCCGCGAGCAGGAGCGGATAGTTCCACGGCACGACGATGCCGACCACGCCGAGTGGCTGCGGCAGCACCTTCGCGCGCGCCGGCCGCAGCCACTTGTTCATCGGCTTGCGGATGGGCTTCATCCAGCGCTTGCCGTGCTTGAGCGCATCGTCGATCTCTTCCTTCGCCATCCAGATTTCCGACAGCAGCACTTCCTGCTTCGCGCGATGCCCGAAGTCGGCGCTGATCGCATCGGCGAGCGCATCCGCGTGATCGAGCAGCATCGTGCGCAGCGCGCGCAGGTGCTGCGCGCGGGTGTCCCACTCCGGATACGGCGCGCGCAGGTAGGCCGCGCGCTGGTCGCGCAGCAGCGACGTCAGCGCATCGACCGACGGCGCCGTTTGCGGGGCCAGTTCGGGCAGGTCGTTCTTCATGTCGTCTACTCCAGTTGGGCGTGGCACGTCGGCCAGCAGTCAGGCCGCACGTACCCGCTCGGCGAGCGTGGTGGGGCGGGTCGGGATGGCGCGCGTCGCGCGGCACGGGGCCGGATGCAATGCACGGTCGAAAACAGGGTGCAACGTGCGGCAAGCGTCGTATCCGCGCGACGGTATTCGTGTTCGAAAACGGGATCGCCCGGGGTGCGCGTACGGCTCGCTGCGACTTCCGAATGGTGCGCGATCGCGAATTGCCGATGCTTGCCGGCGCACCGAAGCGGCATGACGCGATGCGCGCGACGACGCATGAATCGGCCGGTCGAGCCGCGCATGCGACGCGCCGTTCAAACGGTCGGCGATACGCGGCGTCGTTCGATTTCGACCGGCCGCGCGCACGGTGTTGCACGTCACCGCCAAGGCACCCGTTTGAAATGAAATGCGGGCCGCGCACGGTGCGTCCGGGCAATCCGGTCGGCACGCGGCCTGCAGTACGTCGCGCTGCATCGTCGTCTCCCCAGTTTCGCGACGGCGCGGCTTCTGGCGGCCGCTGCATCGCGTCGAATTCCTCGATACATCTTAAATTTAGTTCACGCGGGCGTTTAGAGGAATCGCTCTTGAATCGGCGTGCCGCGCGCGCGACGGCCATTCCTACAATGCCCGAACATTACAAGCGGGAGCCGGGCCGCGCCGGGTGCCGTTCATGACACGAAGGAGACGTGACATGCAATACGACTACATCATCGTCGGCGGAGGATCGGGCGGGTCGAGCCTCGCGAGCCGCCTCGCCGATGCATGCCCCGACGCGACGATCGCGTTGATCGAGGCCGGTTCGCACACGGCGCGCAACCTGCTCGTCAACATGCCGGTGGGGATCGCGGCGCTCGTGCCGTTCAAGCTCGGCACGAACTACGGTTACGAAACGGTGCCGCAGCCGGGCCTCGGCGGCCGCCGCGGCTACCAGCCGCGCGGACGCGGGATGGGCGGTTCGAGCGCGATCAACGCGATGATCTACACGCGCGGCCATCCGGGCGACTACGACGAGTGGGCACAACTCGGTGCGACGGGCTGGGGCTGGCAGGACGTGCTGCCGTATTTCCGTCGCGCGGAAGGCAACGCGCGCGGCGCCGACGCCTGGCACGGTGCGGACGGGCCGCTGACGGTGTCCGATCTGCGCTTTCGCAATCCGTTCTCCGAACGATTCATCCAGGCCGCGCACGCGGCCGGTTATCCGCTCAACGACGACTTCAACGGCGCGACGCAGGAAGGCGTCGGCTTCTATCAGGTCACGCATCGCGACGGCTCGCGCTGCAGCGTTGCACGTGCATACATCTACGACCGCGACCGACCGAACCTGCATGTGATCACCGATGCGACGGTGCTGCGTGTGGGCTTCGACGGCAAGCGCGCGGTCGGTGTGGTGGTGTCGCGCGACGGACGCGTCGAGACGCTCGGCGCGCGCGCGGAAGTGATCCTGTCGGCCGGCGCGTTCAATTCGCCGCAACTGCTGATGTGCTCGGGGATCGGGCCGGCGGAACAACTGCGCCGGCACGGGATCGCGGTCGTGCAGGACGCGCCGGATGTCGGCACCAACCTGATCGACCATATCGACTTCATCATCAACACGCGCGTGAATTCGTCGGAGCTGGTCGGCATCTGCCTGCGCGGGATCGCGAAGATGACGCCGGCGCTCGCGCGCTATTTCTCGAGCCGCACGGGGATGATGACGAGCAACGTCGCGGAGGCCGGCGGCTTCATCAAGAGCGATCCGTCGCTCGATCGTCCGGACCTGCAACTGCATTTCTGCACGGCGCTCGTCGACGATCACAACCGCAAGATGCACTGGGGCTTCGGTTATTCGCTGCACGTGTGCGCGTTGCGCCCGTTCAGCCGCGGCACGGTCGCGCTCGCGAGCGGCGATGCGCGCGACGCGCCGCTGATCGATCCGCGTTTCTTCAGCGATACGCGCGATCTCGACCTGCTCGTGCGCGGGGCGCAGGCGATGCGCCGGATCCTGTCGCAGGCGCCGCTCGCGTCGCAGGGCGGGCGCGAGCTGTACACGCGGGCGGGCCAGAGCGAAGCCGAGCTGCGCGCGACGATCGTCGCGCACGCCGACACGATCTATCACCCGGTCGGCACCTGTCGGATGGGCTCGGATGCGCGCGCGGTCGTGGATCCGCAACTGCGCGTGCGGGGTGTCGAAAGGCTGCGGGTGGTGGATGCGTCGGTGATGCCGACGCTGATCGGCGGGAACACGAATGCGCCGTCGGTGATGATCGGCGAACGCGCGGCGGACTTCATCGTCGCGGCGCGCCGGGGCGGCGTGCCGCGCGGCGAGGCGGCCGCGGCCGCGCACGGCCGCTGAGCGGCACATACCGGCACATACCGGCACGCGAGCGACGCGATGCTCAGGCGAACGTATCGACGAGGCCCGCGCGGTTCACGGTGGCGGCGGCCGATGCGGATTGCGCGGCGTCGACCGGTGCGTCGACGGCTGACGATCCGGCGCGCGCGCGCGGCGACGACCGGCCGCCGGCGAAGCTTTGCTGCGGGTTCTGCTGCTGCGACGCGAAGCCGCCGTCGCTGACCGTCGCGCTGCCCAGGCCGAGCCCGCCCGCTTCCATCGCCTCGCGCAGCTTCGGCAGCGCGGCTTCCACCGCGTCACGCACCTGCGCGTGCTGCGATACGAACAGTGCATGCGCGTGGTTGTCCGCGACGCGCAGCACGACCTGCAGCGGGCCGAGGTCCGGCGGGTTCAGCGTCAGCTCGGCGCTCTGCTGGTGCGCATTCGACAGGAACACGACCTTCTGGCTCAGCGCATCCGTCCAGTCGGCGGTGCCGACGTGCGGGGCCAGCACGTGCGGGTTGGCCGCGGCGATCGTGCTTGCGGCGGGCGATGCCTGGAGGTTCGCCTGGACGGCTGCCGCAGCCGTGGCGGCGGCAGCGACCGTTGCGTCGGCGCCGCTGGCGGTTTCTTCGGCGGCCGCGAATCATGTTGCGCGCGGTGGGCCGTTGCGCCGGCCTGCACGCCGGTGGGCGGCTGCGTGCGGGCTGCTGCGTCGCGGCGCGCTTTGGCTCGGCGAGCGCGCGGTCGAACGTCGGACCTTCGCGTCAGCGGGGCGCGCCGAGGCCACGTCGTCGCTGCGGTCGGGCGCTGCGGCCGCCGCGCCCCCGCGCGCCCGTCGCGGCATCCGATCGCGCCCGCCCGGTCAGCTTCGCGAGTGCGGTCTGCAGCGCGTCCGGACCCCGCGGGGGCAGCCGGTCGGCGCCGCATCCCTGCGCATGATTGTCACGCGGCTGGGCGGTCGGGCCGACAGGCCGCGTCTGGCGGCAGTGCCGGTGCTGTCGGCATCGGCCGGCGCCGCGTCGTCGTGCGAGCCAGCAGCTCGCCTGCACGGCGGCGGCCGCTGCGAGCGCGGCGGCGTCGGATTGGGCGTCCGTTCGCGTCGTCGTCGGCTGTTCGCCTGTGCCTGACGGCTTCGTGCCGGCGGCGGCCTGCCGACACTGTTTCGTCGTGGCGTCCGGCTTGCCGGCATTCGCCGCGTCGTGCCGCGTGCCGACGCTCTGCTTCAGCGTCTGCGCGAACGGCACGGCGGCCGGGCTGGTGGCGGCATCGTTGCCGGCGGTCTTGCCGGCGGCGGCCGACGAACCCGCGTCGCGGACGGCCTTGAGTGCGGTGCCGGCGGTGTCGAGCAGCGCGCCGAGCAGGGGCAGGGGAGGCATGACGATCCTCTCGTTCGAAAGCGGTGAGCGGCTACGCCGAGCGGGCCGCGTCGGCCCGCATGCGCAGGATCTTCGCGGCGTGTTCGTCGGCGTCGCGCTGTTCGCGCTTCGCGGTACGCTGCGCTTCCTGCGCGACGCCGCGCGCCTGCAGGATTTCGTATGAGCCGACGGTGCGTTTCTTCTGTTGCCAGTTCGGGCGCGCCTCGTCGATGCGGCGTTCGGCTGCGGCCAGCACGTTACGCTGCTGTGCGATCGCAGCGTCGAGCGTGTCGATGAACGCCTGGAAATTGCGCCAGTTGCCGGCCGGCATCCCGCTCTGCGCGGACTGCGCGAAGCGTGCGTGGTATTCGTCGCGATAGCGCAGCAGCGCATCGAGCTGCTCGGCGGCCGCGGTGCGGTCGCGCTGCGCGGTGCCGAGCTGCTTCGCGGCCGTGTCGAGATCTTCCTGCGCGCGATCGAGCAGCAGTTGAAGGGGAAAGCCGTGTGCCATCGGGATCAGCCTCCGTGTACGTCGAACAGCGCATCGAGCGCGGCGAGGCTCGATTCGAACGGTGCGCATTCGCGAAAGCCCTGCTGCAGGAACGATTCGATGCGCGGGTAGAGCGCGATCGCGCGGTCGAGCTGCGCGTCGCGGCCGGGCGCATAGGCGCCGACCGCGATCAGGTCGCGATTGCGCTGGTAGCGCGACAGCATCTGCTTGAACTGCCGAACGCGGTCGAGATGCGGTTCGTCGATCAGCGCGGTCATCGCGCGGCTGATCGACGCCTCGATGTCGATCGCCGGATAGTGGCCGGCCTCGGCGAGCGCGCGCGACAGCACGACGTGGCCATCGAGGATCGCGCGCGCCGAGTCGGCGATCGGGTCCTGCTGGTCGTCGCCTTCGGTCAGCACCGTGTAGAACGCGGTGATCGAGCCGCCGCCTTCGGGCCCGTTGCCGGTGCGCTCGACGAGCGCGGGCAGCTTCGCGAACACCGACGGCGGATAACCCTTGGTCGCGGGCGGCTCGCCGATCGCGAGCGCGATCTCGCGCTGCGCCATCGCGTAGCGCGTCAGCGAATCCATCAGCAGCAGCACGTGCTTGCCCTGGTCGCGGAAATACTCGGCGAGCGACGTCGCGTAGGCGGCGCCCTGCATCCGCAGCAGCGGCGACACGTCGGCCGGCGCCGCGACGACGACCGAGCGCGCGAGCCCGTCCTCGCCGAGGATCTGTTCGATGAATTCCTTCACTTCGCGGCCGCGTTCGCCGATCAGCCCGATCACGATCACTTCCGCGCTGGTGTAGCGCGCCATCGTGCCGAGCAGCACCGACTTGCCGACGCCGGAGCCGGCGAACAGGCCCATCCGCTGCCCGCGGCCGACGGTGAGCAGGCCGTTGATCGCGCGCACGCCGACGTCGAGCACGTGGTGGATCGGCTCGCGATCGAGCGGGTTGATCGACGGCGCCGACAGCGGCGCATCGACCTTCGACCCGAGCGGGCCGAGGCCGTCGAGCGGGCGGCCCGACGCGTCGACGACGCGCCCGAGCATTTCCCAGCCGACCGGCAGCCGCTTGGCGCCCGCGAGCGGATCGGCGACGGGCGCGGCCTCCAGCGGCCATACGCGCGCGCCGGGCAGGACGCCGGCGACGTCGGTGGTCGGCATCAGGAACAGGCGATCGCCGGAGAACCCGACGACTTCCGCTTCCGCGTGCGGCAGCGTGCTGCCGGGCGGCAATTCGATCGTGCATTCGGCGCCGACCGACAGGCGCAGCCCGATCGCCTCGAGCACGAGGCCCGCGGCGCGCGTGAGGCGCCCGCACGGCCGCAGCGGCAGCGCGCGGTGGCTGCGTGTCGCGAGCCCGTTCAGGTGCGTGCGCCAGTGCGCGAGATGCGGATTGTGCGGCGCGCGCGGCGTGTCGCAGGCGGCATCCGTCGCGTGTGCCGGCGCGTCGTGCGCGGTGTCGTGCGGACCGTCGGGGCCGAACGACGCGAGCGCGAGTTCGCGCTCGAGCGGCGTCATCCCGTCGTGCAGGATGGATGCGGGCGTGGGCGTCACCATGCGCTCACCTTGCCGATCGCGGCGGCGACGCGCTGCCAGCGGGTGGGCAGCGTCGCGTCGACCTCGCCCGTCGCGGCGTGCGCGCGGCAGCCGCCGCGCTCGATCGACGCGTCGGTGCGCACGTTCCAGCCGAGCGTATCGAGTTCGTCCTGCAGATAGGCTTCGACGACGGGCAGGTCGGCCGGATTCACCGCGAGATGCGGCGCGCCGGACAGCGCCGGTTCGGCGGCGAGCACGTCGCGCACCGCCGCGACGAGCGCGGCGGGATCGTGCTTCACGTGCTGGCGCACGACCTGCTGCGCGATGTCGAGCGCGAGCTGCGCGAGGTCGGACGCGAGATCGTGCTCGACGCTCGACACGGCTTCGCGGAACGACGCGGCGAGCGCCGCGAGCTGCGCTGCCTGTTCGCGGGCTTCGGCCTGGCCGGCTTCGAAGCCCTGCTCGCGGCCCTGGTCGAAACCGGCCTGGTAACCCAGTGCCTGCCCTTCGACGTGACCGGCCGCATGGCCTTCGGCATGCGCGGCGTCGCGCACGCGCTGCAGGTCCGCGGCGAGCGCGGCGGCGGCCGCTGCGGCAGCGTCGGGCGGCGGCGGGGGCGGCGGCGGATCGAACGACGCCATCTCCCACCGCTGGTACGCGGTGAGGGTGCCGGCGGGCTCGCGCGCGGAATCAGACATACGCGTCTTCCGCCTTGCCGCCGATCACGACCTGGCCGCTTTCGGCGAGGTTGCGCACGATCTGCAGGATGCGGCGCTGCTGCGTCTCGACTTCGGACACGCGCACCGGGCCGCGCGCGTCGAGGTCCTCGGCGAGCAGTTCGGCCGCGCGCTGCGACATGTTCGCGAGGAACTTCTGGCGCAGCGCGGGCGGCGCGCCCTTCAGCGCGATGATCAGCGTTTCCGACTCGACTTCCTTCAGCACCATCTGGATCGCGCGATCCTCGAGGTCGAGCAGGTTCTCGAACACGAACATCTGGTCGATGATCTTCTGCGCGAGCTCCGCGTCGTACTGGCGCACGCTTTCGAGCACGCCTTCCTCATGATTGCTCGTCATGAAGTTCAGGATCTCGGCCGCGGTGCGGATGCCGCCCATCGGGCTGCGCTTCAGGTTGTCGCTGCCGGACAGCAGGCCGGTCAGCACGTCGTCGAGCTCGCGCAGCGCGGCCGGCTGGATGCCGTCGAGCGTCGCGATCCGCAGCAGCACGTCGTTGCGCAGCCGCTCGGTGAAGCACGATGCGATCTCGGACGCCTGGTCGCGGTCGAGGTGCACGAGGATGGTCGCGATGATCTGCGGATGCTCGTTCTTGATCAATTCGGCCACCGCGCCCGAGTCCATCCACTTCAGGCCCTCGATGCCGCTCGTGTCGCTGCCCTGCAGGATCCGGTCGATCAGCACGCCGGCCTTGTCCTCGCCGAGCGCCTTGGTCAGCACCGAGCGGATGTACTCGCTCGAATCGAGCGACAGCGCGGTGTGCTGCTCGGCTTCCCTCGCGAACTCCTGCAGCACGTCCTCGACCTGCTCGCGCGTGACGTTCTTCAGCGCGGCCATCGCGGCGCCGATCTTCTGCACCTCGCGCGGCGCGAGGAACTTGAATACTTCAGCGGCCTCTTCCTCGCCGATCGACATCAGCAGCAGCGCGCTCTTGGTCAGGCCTTCAGCGTTCATCGGACACCCAGTTCTTCACGACGGTGGCGACGATCTTCGGATCCTGGCGGGCGATCGTGCGCGCGTAGTCGAGGTTGCGTTCGTAGCGGTTCTTTTCGTTCTCGAAGCCGAGCAGCAGCGCATCGGGCTCGTCGGCCTTGTCCGGGGCGGGCAGGCCGTCGAGCACGACCGCATCCTCCGGCGCCGCGAGCGCCGGCGCGGCCGGCTCGGGCGGCGGAAACGCGCGGCGCATCGCCGGGCGCACGAACATGAAATAGAGCGCCGCCGCGGCCGCCGCGATGCCGAGCCACTTCGCGGCTTCCTTCGCCATCGCGATCATGTCCGGCTGGCGCCACCACGGCAGGTCGGCGTACGGATCGCTCGCGGTCGAGAACGCGCTGTTCACGACGTTCACCGAGTCGCCGCGCTTCTCGTCATAGCCCATCGCGTCCTTCACGAGCTGCTCGATCTGCGCGAGCTTCGCGGGTGGCAGCGGCTGCATCGTCACGTGGCCCTTCGCGTCGGCCACCGGCTGGTAATTGACGACGACGGCGACCGACAGCCGCTTCACGTTGCCCATCGGCTGCTCGACGTGGCGGATCGTCTTGTCGAGTTCGTAGTTGGTCGTCTGGTCCTTGCGGTCGCTGACGGGCGTCGACTGCGGCCCGCTCTGGCCGTTGCCGGCGACGATCGGGGCGGAGGCCGGCTGCGGCGGCGTGTTCGACAGCGCGCCCGGCACGCCCGAGGCGCCGCCCTGCGCGAGTTCGGTGGCCGTGCTGGTCTGCTGGCTGCGGATCGCGGTCTGCTGCGGCGAAGCGTTCGGGCCGTAGCTTTCCGAGGTCTGCTCGAGCCTGGAGAAATCGACGTCGGCGCTGACCTGCGAGCGCGCGTTGCCGGCGCCGAAGATCGGCGCGAGGATCGCGTCGATGCGCTTCTGCGTGTTGCGCTCGACCTGCTGCACGTACTTGAGCTGGCTCGCGTCGAGGCCGGAGGCCGACGCCGTCTGGGTCAGCAGGTTGCCGTCCTGGTCGACGATCGTCACGTTCTTGGCCGGCATGTCGGGCACGCCGGACGACACCATCCGCGTGATCGCCTGGACCTGGCCCTCGTCGAGCACGCGGCCCGGGTAGAGGTCCACGAACACCGACGCGCTCGGCGCTTCCTTGTCGCGCACGAACACCGACGGCTTCGGGATCGCGAGATGCACGCGCGCCGTTTTCACCGCGTTGATCGACTCGATCGTGCGCTGCAGCTCGCCTTCGAGCGCGCGCTGGTAGTTCACCTGCTCCGCGAACTGGCTGATGCCGAATTTCTGGTTGTCCATCAGCTCGAAGCCGACCGAGCCGCCCTTGGGCAGGCCCATCGCGGCGAGCTTCAGGCGCGTTTCGTGCACCTGGTTCGACGGCACCAGGATCGCGCCGCCCGCGTCGGCGAACTTGTAGGGAACGTTTGCCTGCTGGAGCGCGGTGATGATCGCGCCGCCGTCGCGGTCCGACAGGTTGCTGTACAGCACGCGATAGTCGGGCGCGCGGCTCCACAGCACGAGCGCGGTGATCGCGGCGACGGCGAACGCGACCGCGATCACGAACGGCAGCTTCGGGTTGCCCTTCATCCGCGAGATGCCGGGGATGCGTTCCGCGAAGCCGCCGAACCCGAAGTCCGCGCCGGCGCCGCCTGCTCCCGGCAACGCGGCGGCCGCGGTGGCGCCTGGCACCGGGCTGGCGAGGCCCGTGCGGGCGTCGGGGTTGATCAGCGAGTTGGCCTGCGAATCCATGCGTGGAGTTTCTCCGGAGCGGGACGACTGAGCCGCTCGGACGAGCGGACGGACAATGACACGATGCGATTATCGGGACCCGGGCGCGACTCCGATCGACCGAAAAGAGCGGGGTTTCCCCCGTACTTTCGCGGCTTTGGCGCGCGCCGCGCTGCTATCCTTTTTCGCGATCCGGCATGGTGCGCGTCGTGCGGCGCCGTCGGAAACGCCCGGTGTGCCCGGGTCTCATTTCTTACAGGTCTGGGGACAGCATGGCTGCCAACGTCAGCGGAATCGGTTCGGTGTTGCAACAGATGCAGGCGATGGCCGCGCAGGCGAGCGGCGGCGTCGGGAGCCCGGCGGCAGCGCTCGCCGGCTCGGGCGCCGCGACGGCCGGCACGTTCGCGAGCGCGATGAAGGCGTCGCTCGACAAGATCAGCGGCGACCAGCAGCACGCGCTCGGCGAGGCGCACGCGTTCGAGGTCGGCGCGGCGAACGTGTCGCTGAACGACGTGATGGTCGACATGCAGAAGGCCAACATCGGTTTCCAGTTCGGGCTCCAGGTCCGCAACAAGCTCGTGAGCGCGTACAACGACATCATGCAGATGTCGGTTTGACCCGCGGGCAACCGGCGACGGGCATCCGGCGACGGGCTTCCCGGGGCAGCCGCCCAGGGGAGCAGCCTGCCTGCCGCGCCGGCGGCCCGCGCACCTAAAGCTTTCCAATTCCGTTCCGATAACTCTGGAACGAGGCCGCGTCGTGCATCGCAAGGCGGCGGCCACCGCATAGCCAACGCATCACAAGGAGAAGCGCATGTTTTCCCCAGGACACGCTGGAGCCAGTGCGTACGCGCGTGTCGGCGTCGAGACGGGGGTGATGGGCGCCTCCCCGCACCGGCTGATCGCGATGCTGTATCAGGGCGCGCGGCAGGCCATCGCGCTCGCGCGCATGCATTTGCAGCAGGGCAACGTGTCCGCACGCGGCGAAGCGATCGGCAAGGCGATCGGGATCGTCGAGAACGGCCTGCAGGTGTCGCTGAATCGCGACGCGGGCGGCCAGATCGCCGAGCGCCTCGACGCGCTGTACACCTATATCGGCCGGCGCCTGCTGGAAGCCAACATGCACGCGAGCGACGCGATGCTGGTCGAGGTCGACGGGCTGCTCGCGACGCTCGAGGAAGCGTGGACGGGCATCGCTCCGGAAGTCGCGCGCATGGCCGCGCAACAGGCGGCGGGCGCGGCGCGATGAATCTCAAGGCCGAATACTTCGCTCGCTACGAGGCGCTCGCGGCCGTGTCCGGCCGCATGCTGTGCGCGGCGCGCGGCGCGGACTGGCGGGCGCTGCCGGAGTTGCAGGCCGAATTCCTGAGGCTCGTCGACGGATTGAAGGCGGCCGCTCCGGGCGTCGCGCTCGACGAAGCGGACCTCGGCCGCAAGCTCGCGCTGATTCGCCGCATCCTCGCCGACGACGCCGCGATCCGCGATCTCGCGAGCCCGGAAGTCGCGCGGTTGTCCGCGCTGTTCGAGGCGCGGCGCTCGACCGAGGTATTGACCGATCTCTACCGCGCTCGCGGATAGTGCCCGTTTGCCGGGGCGGCGGTAGCCGCGCGCCCGGCTTCGCAACGATGTGGCTGAGGTGAGCAGGCTTCGATCATGACCGGTATCGACTCCGTTGCGGCCGCCCTGCTGGCGAGCCGCCTCGACAGCCTGCTGGCCGGCACCGTGACGGCGCCCGCCGGCGGCGCGCGACCGCGCAAGTCGGCACGCCGGGTGCGGCGCGTCGTCGCCGCCGCGGCGGGGCCACGCCGGCCGCGCCGCCGGCGTCCGCGCAGACGCGCTGTCCGATGTCGCGCTCGTGCTCGATGCGATCTCGCGCTCGGGCGGTGTCGCGACGCCGTGATCGCCGGGCGCACGCCGCTGCTGGCCGACCTTCCGTGCTGCTGGGCGTCGCGGCGACCGCGCCGCCGGTCGGGCAGAGCGCCTCCGATCCGGCCGCTTCGGCCGCCGCTTCTTCCACTGCTTCCTACACCGCTTCTTCCAGCACTTCTTCAACCGCGTCGCCCGCATCCGACGTCGCGGCCACGCGCGCTGCGGCTGCCGCACCGCCCGTCGCGGCGCTGCGCGCCGCGCTCGCGCAGGCCGTGAGCGAAAGCGGCCTCTTCTACGAATCCCATCTCGCGCAGTGGCTGGCCGGCCAGCGCCCGCTCGCCGCGCTGATGCGCGAACCGCAGGCGCGCCTCACGACCGTGCCGGTGCAGCCCGCCCCGGATGCCGCGCAGCACGATGCGCCCGATGTGCTCGACGAACTGCTCGCGCCGCGTCTGCCGTTGCCGGCGGCCGCGCCGCGATCCGCCATGCAGCCGGGCGCGCCCGCGCCGGGCGGTGCGGTGCCGCACGAGCTCGTGCAGAACACGCAGCCGGCCGCACGGCCCGGTACCGCGTCGGCCACGGCCGCGCTGACCGACCCGCTCGGCGACCATCCCGACCCGCGCTGGACGCCGGCGCGCGCCGAACTGGCCGCCGCGTCGGCCGATCCGCAGGCGCCGGCATCGGCTCCCGTGCATCCGGCCGCCGTGCCGATCGTCCGGCAGCAGCTCGACGCACTCGCGACGGACCAGTTTCGCTGGGCGGGCGAGGCATGGCCCGGCGCGCGGCTCGACTGGACGATCGAGCCCGACGAGCCGGGCGGCCGCGCGTCGCGCGGCGGCGACGACACGGGGGACGGGATCGCCTGGCGCACCCGGCTGACGCTCACGTTGCCGTCGCTCGGCACGGTCGACGCGGAGCTGGTGTTGAACGGCAAGCAGCTCGTCGCGCGGCTGCGCGCGAATTCGGCCGGCGCCGACCGGCTCACGCGAAACGAGGCGACGTTGCGGCAACGGTTCGAGGGATCGGGCCTGCAGCTCGGCGGACTGTCGATCCGCGCGGTCGGCGACGAGCCGGACGGCTTCGATCCGCTCGTCGCGCAGGCCGCCGCTGCCGCGTATGCGCGCAGTGCGGCTGGCGGCATGCCGGGCACCGACGACGAGGTGCCGCGATGAGCATGACGTCGCGCAAGCGCGCGGCCGCGCTCGTCTACGATCCGAAAGGCGGCGATGCCGCGCCGCGCGTGGTCGCGAAGGGGTATGGCCTGCTCGCCGAGATGATCGTCGCGCGCGCCCGTGATGCGGGGCTGTACGTGCATACCGCGCCGGAGATGGTGTCGCTGCTGATGCAGGTCGACCTCGACGACCGGATTCCGCCGCAGCTTTACCAGGCCGTCGCGGATCTGCTCGCGTGGCTGTATGCGCTCGATCGCACCGAGCCCGAACCGGGTGACGCCGCGCCGCGCTTTCCGTTGCCGCCGCTGCGCCGCTGAGTAGTCGCTGAGGCGCTGAGGCGCTGAGGCGCTGCGCCTACGCCCGCGCCCGCGCCCGCACCGAAGCCGAAGCCGAAGCCGAAGCCGAAGCCGAAGCCGAAGCCGAAGCCGAAGCCGAAGCCGAAGCCGAAGCTCGCCCAGCCGCCCGCCTACCCGGTTTTCTTGCGAAATGCTGTCCGGGCTTTCGCGATCATTTCGTCGTCATTTTTCGTCTATTGACCGGAATCTGCGCGCGATCAGCATGCTTTTTCGGTTATCTCTGGACTTTCTCGCCCGCTCCGTCGTGTGCCGGCGGATTGAGCGGTCGCGTCATTTGTGTAATGATATCCATTCTCATTTTCATGCTGTCCGGGCGGCGTACGTTTTCCGTGCGCCGCCCGTTGCTTTGAACGAATGGATACTCTCGCGTGAACGCGCCCGAAACGATCGCCCCGCCGCAGGCGGGCAGGCCCCCCGCGGGCGTTACCGTGCTGCATCCGGCCGCACGGCCCCTGAGCGACGCCGAACTGGCGGCGCGCCGCCAGCGCTCGCGCCGCGCGACCTTCATCAAATGGCTGCGCAAGGTGCACGGCTGGGTCGGATTGTGGGGCGCGGTGCTCGGATTGCTGTTCGGCGTGACGGGCGTGCTGCTGAACCACCGTGCGCCGCCGCTGAAGATCCCGACCGGCGAACCGCAGGTCGAACAGATGCAGATCGCGCTGCCGGACCCGGTGCCGAAGTCGCCCGCCGCGATGACGAAGTGGCTCCAGCAGGAACTGCACTTCGACGGCCGGCCGGGCCGCGTGCGCAAGGAGCCTGCGCAGCCGGTCGCCTGGGGCGACAAGCGCGTGATGCAGCCCGAGCACTGGCAGATGGGCCTGTTCGGTCCGCACCAGAACCTGCAGGCGGAATACTGGGTCGGCAACGGCTACGTGTCGGTGAAGCGCAGCGGCAACACGTTCCTGACGACGCTGAACAACCTGCATCGCGGCGTCGGCATGAATCTCGGCTGGGTGCTGCTGATGGACACGATCGCGGGTTCGCTGATCCTGCTATCGCTGACGGGCGTGCTGCTGTGGACGGAGCTGAACAAGCGCCGCACGGTCGGCGTCGTGCTGGTGGCCGGCTCGGTCGCCGCCGCGCTCGCCGCGGGCCTTGCCTGACGTCGGCATCGACGCGCGCCGGTTTTCCGCCGACGCATGACGGCCATCCGGCGCGGCCTTGCACCGCAGCGACGGCGTCAAGAAAACGCCGGGCCGCCCCAGGTTTTCCGCCCCGAAGGAAGTCTCCTTGGGGGGCTGGCGCGAAGCGACCGGTTTGGAGGGGGCCTCAGAGGCCGCAGGCCGCGCCGCCGTTTGCCGCGATTTCGCGGGCGGCCTTCGCGCCCTCGACCTGCAGGATCGTCGGCAGCGACACGTTGTTCTTCGCGGCCGTCACTTCGGCGAGGATCGAGATCGCGATTTCGGGCGGCGTGCGGCTGCCGATGTAGATGCCGGCCGGCCCGTGCAGCCGCGCAAGTTCCGCCTCGCTCAGGTCGAATTCGAGCAGCCGCTCGCGCCGCGCCGCATTGTTGCGTCGCGAGCCGAGCGCGCCCACGTAGAACGCGGGCGTCTTCAACGCCTCCATCAGCGCGAGATCGTCGAGCTTCGGGTCGTGCGTGAGCGCGATCACGGCCGAACGCGCGTCGAGCTTCATGTCGAGCACCGTGTCGTCGGGCATCGTGTGCACGACGCGCGTGCCCGGCACATCCCACGCATCCGTGTATTCCTCGCGCGGATCGCAAACCGTCACCTGATAGTCGAGGCCGACCGCGATCTGGCACAGATAGCGCGACAATTGCCCGGCGCCGATCACGAGCATCCGGTAGCGCGGCCCGTGGATCGTCACGAGCCGCTCGCCGTCGAACGCGAGCCCGTCGGTCGCCTGCGCGGGTGACAGCGACGCGCGCCCGGTCGCGAGCGTCATCGTGCGCGTGACGAGGCGGCCGGCTTCGACTTCCGCGCACAACGCGGCGATCCCGCTGTCGCGCGTGAGCGGCTCCAGCACGAGCTGGATCGTGCCGCCGCAGGGCAGCCCGAAGCGGTGCGCTTCCTCGGCCGTCACGCCGTACTTGACGGCTTCCGGGCGCGCGTCGGCCGCGATCCCGCTCGCATGCACGCGGGCGATCAGGTCGTCCTCGATGCATCCGCCGGACACGGAGCCGACCACGAGCCCGTCCTCGCGCACCGCGAGCATCGCGCCTTCGGGGCGCGGCGACGAGCCCCACGTCTTCACGACCGTCACGAGCAGCACGCGGCGCCCTTCGTCGAGCCAGCGCGCGCTGGATTTCAGTACATCGAGATCGACGCTTTCCATCATCCTGTTCCTGTTGCCGGACGGCCCGCCGGGCCGGGCCGTCGTTCGATGGCGGGATTATGAACCGGCCGGCGCGCGCGTGCCGGCAGCGTGCAGATCGTGGCGGCAAAATCCGGACGATCGGGCAAGAAATCGCGACGATCGGGCAGCGATCGTGCGCGGGCGGGGCGAAGCGGCGCATGTCGCGCCGCCCGCGCGGGTGCGCCTGTGGCAGGGACGATTCGGGCGGGGACGATTCAGGCGGGAGGGAGCGGGGCGCATGGGGCCGGTGCCGGCCCGGCGTGGCGTCGTACCGCTACACGCTGGGTGCTGCGCGCGGTGTGCGCGCGCAGCGGCGGCGGTCAATGCGCGTCGTGGTGACCGTGCGCGAGCTTCGAGTGGCGCCGCGAATACAGGAAGTAGATCACGAGGCCGATCACGAGCCAGATGCCGAACGCGGCCCACGTGACGGGCTGCAGGTTCAGCATCAGGAACAGGCACGCGCCGACCGCGAGGATCGGCACCACCGGCACGCCCGGGCAGCGGAACGCGCGCGGCAGTTCCGGGTGCGTGCGGCGCAGCACCAGCACCGCGATCGACACCATCGAGAACGCGGCGAGCGTGCCGATGTTGATCAGCTCGGCGAGCACGTTGAGCGGCACGAGCGCGGCGATCAGCCCGAAGAACAGGCCGACGAGCCAGGTCGTCAGGAACGGTGTCGCGTAGCGCGGATGCACGCGCGACAGCGTCGCCGGCAGCAGCCCGTCGCGCGACATCGCGAAGATGATCCGCGTCTGGCCGTAGCTCATCACGAGGATCACGGTCAGCATGCCGAGCACCGCGCCGAGGTCGATGAAGCCCGCGACCCACTTCTCGCCGGCGATCTGCAGCGCATACGAGATCGGGTGCGACACGTTCGCGTACTGCGCCGACGGCACGATGCCGGTCGCGACCGCCGCGACCGTCACGTACAGCACCGCGCACACCGCGAGCGACGCGATGATGCCGATCGGCAGGTCGCGCTTCGGGTTCTTCACTTCCTCGGCCGCCGACGACACCGCGTCGAAGCCGATGAACGCGAAGAACATCACGGCCGCAGCGCCGAACACGCCGTTCCAGCCGTGCGGCATGAACGGCTTCCAGTTCGCGGGCGTCACGTGGAACACGCCGACCGCGATCACGAGCAGCACGACCGACACCTTGATGAACACCATGATGTTGTTGATGCGGGTCGACTCGCGGATGCCGATCGACAGCAGCGTCGTGATCACCACCATCACGAGGAACGCCGGCAGGTTGAACCACGTGACGACGCCCGGAATCGCGCCGGGTGCGGCCGTCAGCACGGTCGGCAGCGAGAGCCCGAAGCCCTGCAGCAGCGACTGCAGGTAACCCGACCAGCCGACCGACACGGCCGACGCCGCGAGGCCGTATTCGAGCATCAGGTCCCAGCCGATGATCCACGCGACGAGCTCGCCGAGCGTCGCGTACGAGTACGTGTAGATCGAGCCCGCGACCGGAATCGTCGACGCGAATTCGGCGTACGACAGCGCCGCGAGGCCGCATGCGATCGCGGCAATCACGAACGACAGCATCAGCGCGGGGCCGGCCTGCACGGCGCCCGTGCCGGTCAGCACGAAGATACCGGTGCCGATGATCGCGCCGATGCCGAGGAAGGTGAGGTCGATTGCGCCGAGCGCTTTCTTGAGCCCGGCGCCGTGCGCGCCGGCGATCATGCGATCGACGTTTTTCTTGCGGAAGAGGGACATTGCGGATGTGTCTCCGGCGCGCGCGAGTGCGGCGGCGCCGAGTGAGTGAAAACCCGCAATTTTAGCCGATTTGGCGTGAAAGACCCGCTGCGGCGCAGCGGCGTGCTCCGGAATCGCCCGACAAAACAAGCGCTTGCGCGCAGCATTCGGCGGCCGGCGCCGGCGCGGCGCAGGTCGGCGCGGTGAACGGCGCGATTCCGGTGAATCCGGCGGATCAGGCGCCCGACGCGGGCGTCATCTCGACGAGCCGGTTGCTCATCACGTAGAACGTCAGTTCCGCGTTGTTCGACAGCCGCATCTTCTCGAGCAGCCGCGACCGGTACACGCTGACCGTCTTCACCGACAGCGACAGCGTGTTCGCGATGTCGGTGAGGCGCTTGCCCGACGCGAGCATGCAGAGCGTCTGGTATTCGCGGTCGGACAGCTTCTCGTGCGGCAGCGGTTCGTTCTCGAACGACACGTATTCGGCGAGCGCCTCGGCCATCGCCGGGCTCACGTACTTGCGGCCGGCCGCGACCTGCTGGATCGCGCCGATCATCTGCGCGGCATTCACCGTCTTCGACAGGTAGCCGGATGCGCCGGCCTTCAGCGCGCGCACCGCGTACTGATCCTCGCGGTACATCGAGAACATCAGCACCGGCGCGCCCGGCAGCTTGCGCTTGATGCGCTTGAGCACCTCGATGCCGTTCGCGTCCGGCAGCGAGATGTCGAGCAGGATCACGTCGAAGGCCTGGCGGTCGACCGCGGCCATCGCATCGCTGCCGGTCTCGGCTTCGGTCACGTCGCGCGCGACACCGCGGTCGATCAGCAGGTGGCGGATCCCTTGGCGGACGATCGCATGATCGTCCACGAGCAGGATGTTCAGGCTCATGACGACCTCACGAAAGCGACGCGCGGCGCGCGGCGGCCGGCACCGCGAACAGCGAGTCCCACGCGAAGCGCGCGATGACGCGCGTGCCGCGGCCCGCTTCCGGCGCACGCGCGTCGAAGCTGCCGCCGAACGCCTCGCAGCGTGCGCGCATCCCGGCGAGGCCGTAGCCGGCGCGCCGGCTGCGGGTAAAACCGGTCCCGTCGTCGGTGACGATCAGGGACAGATGCGTGGCGTCCGTGTCGATCTGCACGTCGACGGACGCCGCGCGCGCATGCTTCGCGACGTTCGACAGCGCTTCCTGCGCGACACGGAAGATCGCGAGCGCGCCGGCGCCGCCGAGTTGCGTGAGCCGCGCGTCGGCCGCGCAGACGAAGCTCGTACGCAGGCCGGTGCGGGCCGCGTGGCTGTCGGCCCACGTCGACAGTGCGCCGACGACGCCGCCGTCGAGTGCTGGCGTGTCGCGCTCGTCGATCAGCCGGCGGTTGGCGTCGGTCGCGGCGTCGAGCGACCGCTGCGCCAGCTCGAGCGCGCGCAGGCAGCCCTCCGGCGCATCGGCCGGCAGCCACGTTTGAACGTTTGCGAGCGCGAAACGCGCGGCGGTAAGTTCGGCGCCGAGCCCGTCATGCAGTTCGCCGGCCAGATGGCGGCGGGCCGCTTCGTCGGCGGCCGTCAGCTGAAGAGACAGCGCCGCGATCCGGGCGGCGGACGTGTCGCGGTTGGGCAGGGCTTCGGCCACGGGGGCTGCCGCGCCGTCGCCAGGCACGCGCGGCTGCGACGGGAACGGGGCGTGGGCGCCCGGGGGCGCGTTGAGCGACGTATCCATGACTCTCCCTGCTGTCAGAAAGCGGTTCGGGCACCGGCCGGCTGCGTGGATCGGCTGCCGTTTCGATGACGGTCGCCGTCAGAGAATCGTCCCTTGCCGAGGTAACAGAAGTTACAATTTGTAACGTTTGAGTCCGACCCTTCGATGACCGTCCCGACGCCAACCATGCGGGCCGAATAATATCTCAAAAATTTTGAAAAGGTCATGTCAGACGGAGGTTTAAGGGTAAATGTGAATAATCGGAATGAAGCTGGCTGTAGGAAAAACACCGACACGAAAGCACCGGCGCTGCGCGTATCCAAATGTAACGATTTGACATGGAATGGTCCCAGTTTGTTACGAATTCGCCAAGTAGGGACGAAAAAAAACCGGAGCTTTTGCTCCGGTTCTTGATACGGCACAAATTCGGGGCTCGATCAGTCCACGAATGCGCGCTCGATCACGTAGTGACCCGGCGCGTTGTTCTTGCCTTCGACGAGGCCGGCCTGCTTCAGCAGGTCGGTCGTGTCCTTCAGCATCGCGGTGCTGCCGCACAGCATCACGCGGTCGTTTTCCGGCGAGAACGCCGGCACGCCGAGGTCGGCGAACAGCTTGCCCGTCGCGATCAGGTCGGTGATCCGGCCCTCGTTGTCGAACGCTTCGCGCGTGACCGTCGGGTAGTAGACGAGCTTTTCCTTGATGATGTCGCCGAGATACTCGTGGCCCGGCAGGTCGTGCTTGATGTAGTCCATGTACGCCAGCTCGCCCTTCAGGCGGCAGGTGTGCGTCAGGATGACCTTGTCGAAGCGTTCGTAGATGTCCGGGTCGCGGATGATCGACATGAACGGCGCGAGGCCCGTGCCGGTCGACAGCATCCACAGCGTCTTGCCGGGCAGCAGGTTGTCGGCGACGAGCGTGCCGGTCGGCTTCTTGCCGATCAGCACCGAGTCGCCCACCTTCAGGTGCTGCAGGCGCGACGTCAGCGGGCCGTTCTGGACCTTGATGCTGAAGAATTCGAGGTGCTCTTCGTAGTTCGGGCTGACGATCGAGTAGGCACGCGCGAGCGGCTTGCCGTCGACCTCGAGGCCGACCATCGTGAATTCGCCGTTGTTGAAGCGCAGGCTCGGCTCACGGGTGCAGGTGAAGCTGAAAAGCGTGTCGGTCCAGTGATGGACGGATTGGACGGTGGCGGTGTCGTATTTGCTCATGGCTTTGAAAACGGACGCGCGTAGCGGACGCGTGTAACGGGCCCAAAAACGGGCAAAAAAACCGAGTGCGTCGGCCCGATCGCGGATCGGCCGGCCGGCGCGTCGGACACGCGCCTTCTCGATGACAGACGTTTGAGGAACTCGTTATTTTACCCTGCTTGGGGCAGATGCGGGCTTGACCCGCGCGGCTGCGCGGATTTGGCGCAACGGAATCTTGCAAACAGCTTTCGGTAATCTGCAGCGAGCTTCGCGCCGCGAACACGCGGGTCCGGAACGCGCACGCTTCCGAGCCGGTCAGGCAGGTGAACCGGCCGCCGCGATACGCGCGCAGGTCGTCGCGGGCATGCGGTGCTGCCGCGTCACTGCGAATCGAGGCGCAGCCGCGCGATATACGGCAGGTGGTCCGACAGCCACGCGGTTTCGCCGGACGGCGCCTGCCATTCGAGCGGCGTCAGCCCGCGCACGAACATCTTGTCGAGTGCGAGCGCCGGGGAGAACGCGGGGAACGTGCGGCCCGACTCGCCGAGCAGCGTTGCGACTTCGGACAGCCCGATCTCGCCGAACAGCGCGACCGAATCGTTGCGCCAGTCGTTGAAGTCGCCGGCGAGCACGAGCGGGTCGTCGCCCGCGTTGCGCACGATCCAGTGCGCGATCCAGTGCATCTGGCGCAGCCGCGCCGCACGCGTGAGCGCGAGGTGCGCGCACAGCAGCGTGACGGGCCGCGCGCCGGCGAGCGTCGCGCGCGCGACCAGCAGCCCGCGCCGCTCGAAGCGGTGCGCGGAGATGTCCCAGCGGCCGCCGAGGTCCAGCGGGTGCGGCGACAGGATCGCGTTGCCGTGCCGCCACGACGGCTTGAACACGTTCGGTCCGAGCGCGATCTGCCAGTCGAGCGCCTGCGCGATCTCGGTGGCCTGGCAGTGCCACACGTCGTCGACCGCGTCGTCCATCGGCGCGCCGAAGCCGGGGGCGAGCATCGGGCGCGGCATGCGGCGCGCCATCGCTTCCTGCAGGAAATACACGTCGGCGTGCGTCGACTGCATCCAGTTGCGCATCGCGTTCCATGCGGTGAAGCCGAGCGGCGAGCGGCCCTTGTGCAGGTTCCAGCTGACCGCGGTGATTTCGTCGGGCGCGGCGTGCGGTTCGGCGAACGGCAGGGACAGGGCGTCGGCGGACATGGCGCTCAGTCCTTCGCGACGTGCGCGCGCACGCGGTAGACGAGATGCGGGCGCTGCTCGACGAGCGTCCAGTCGGTCCATGCGTCGCCGCCGACCGACAGCCCCGGATGGCTCGCGACGATTTGCCGCGGCGACGCGGGCACGCACGGATCGCTGCGCGTCGCGTTTTCGTCGTCGAGGGTTTCCTGCACGTCGAGCGCGAGCGACACGGTGCGGGCGGCGTCGTCGACGGTGAGCGGCGCGACCGTCACCGAGCGCGAGCGCTCGGTCGGCACGACGCGCGCGGCGTTGCCGCAGCCGACGGGCACGGCGGACGGATAGCGATGGGTGTCGGTGCGGGTCTGACCGACGGTGGTGCGTTGCTGGAACGTGTCGATCGTCTGACCGTCGCGCACCACCTGGATCTCCCATGCGACGGCTGCCGGTGCGGCGCTCTGCGCATGGGCCGCGAGCGCGGCGCTCGCGAGCAGGACGGCCAGGCCGTGTTTCAGCATGAAACTTCTCCGGAAACGCGGGGGTAGCGGGGAACGGACGCACATCTTACGCCCGATCGATCCGGACGGTCGCGTGACACGATGCGTCGCCGCGGGTTCGCAGCACGATTTGGTCCTGATCGAAAGGTAGGTGCGCGTCACGCGTTTTCAAGCGAAAAAGCGCGCGAACTCGGCGACGCTCGCGCGCTCGGTGACGAGGCGGTTCTCGATCGCGTGCGGGTCCGCATGGCCGAGCGACATCCCGCACACGAGTTGCTCGTTGGCCGGGATGCCGAGATGCTCGGCGACGATCCGGTGGAACGGCACGAACGCGGCTTGCGGACAGGTGTCGAGGCCGCGTGCGCGTGCGGCCGTCATCACGCCCTGCAGGAACATCCCGCAGTCGAGCCATGCGCCGTGCGTCATCACGCGGTCGAGCGTGAAGAACAGCGCGACCGGCGCATCGAAGAAGCGGAAGTTGCGCGCGTGCTGCGCGTGCATGCGGGCCTTTTCGTCGCGGCCGATGTTCAACAGACCATACAGGTCCCAGCCGACCTTGCGGCGCCGGTCGAGGTACGGCGACACCCATTCGCGCGGATAGTAGTCGTACTCGGCGACGTATTTCTCGTCGCGCGCCGGATCGTCGTATGCCGCGGTGAGGGCCGCGGCGAGCGCGTCGCGGGTCGCGCCGGTCGCGACGTACACGTGCCACGGCTGGATGTTGGTGCCCGACGGCGCGCGGCTCGCGGCTTCGAGGATCGCCTCGAGTGTGTCGCGCGGCACGGGCGTCGGCAGGAACGCGCGAATCGCGCGGCGCGACTTGAGCGCGGCGTCGACAGCGTCGACGGCGTGGATCGCGTCGGGATCGACGCGCGAGACAGCAGCGGGGACGGACATCGGCAACCCTTCGAGACGAAGCGCGCGGCGCCGCGCGGGCGCCGTGGCGAGGCCGGCGCGACGGCCGGTGAACCTTCGATCATACGCCGCGCGGCGCGACGCCGCAGCGCGCGCACGGTGTTAGCAGCAGACCGCGGTGGCTGCTTGCTTGCACGCCGATGCGGGATCGCTACACTGAAATCGTAAGGGTCTGATGATCGAGTGACGGCAGCAGCGGCGAGGTTGGTATGACGACGGCGATGGTGAAACAGGAACTGGCGGTGGCGTCCTTCAGCACGGTGTACGACCTCGAGCAGGTCGAGACCGCGTTGAACGAGCTGAACGAGAGCGCGAGCGACGCACTGCGCGCTACCTACGAGCGGATGCTCAAGACCGGCAATCTGCGCTTTTGCGTGAAGCCGAACCGGATGCCGTCGTTCGACGAACTCGGCGACGCGCTGCCCAATTTCACCGAGCCCCTCGACGACGTGCGCAAGCAGGTCGCGCTGTGCCTCGAGACCGACGACCGGCTCGAACTGATGCCGATCCTGCTGCTTGGGCCGCCCGGCATCGGCAAGACGCATTTCGCGAAGGCGCTCGCACAGCTGCTCGGCACCGCGTACCACTACGTGCCGATGAGTTCGCTGACGGCCGGCTGGATCCTGTCGGGCGCGTCGTCGCAATGGAAGAACGCGAAGCCCGGCAAGGTGTTCGAAGCGCTCGTCAACGGCAGCTACGCGAACCCGGTGATCGCGGTCGACGAGATCGACAAGGCGGGCAGCGACGCGCAATACGATCCGCTCGGCGCGCTGTACGCGTTGCTCGAGCACGACACCGCGCGCGCGTTCGTCGACGAATTCGCCGAGGTGCCGATCGATGCGGGCAACGTGATCTGGGTCGCGACCGCGAACGATGCGCAGGCGATCCCGGAGCCGCTGCTGAACCGGATGAACGTGTACGAGATCGCGCCGCCGGACGCGGCCGGCGCGCGCCGGATCGCGCAGACGATCTACGACGAGATCCGCACGTCGCACGCGTGGGGGCGGCGCTTCCCCGACACGCTCGACGACGACGCGCTCGACGTGCTGGCCGCGACGCCGCCGCGCACGATGCGCCGTGCGCTGCTGCATGCGTTCGGCGCCGCGCGGCTCGACGGCCGGGACGTGATCGCACCGTCCGACATCCGCGCCGACGAGGGCGCGGCGAAGCGCCGGCCGATCGGGTTCTGAGCCGGCGGCGCGCGCCTCGCCGCGGCCTGCGCGCGTCGCGCCGTGCGGCGCGGCGCACGCGACATGCCGATGCACGCGCGTTCGGCAGGCGGGCGAACCGGGACGTACAATTCTCTTCTCTCCCCTCGACGCGTGAGCGACGCGAAACGCCATGGAGCAGATGGATTGTGTGGTGATCGGCGCGGGTGTCGTCGGTCTTGCGATTGCGCGGGAACAGGCCGCGCGCGGACGCGAAACGATCGTGCTCGAGGCGGCCGACGCAATCGGCACGGGCACGAGTTCGCGCAACAGCGAGGTGATTCACGCGGGGCTCTACTACGCGCGCGGCTCGCTGAAGGCGATGTCGTGCGTGCGCGGGCGCGACCTGCTGTACGAGTTCTGCGAGACGCGTCACGTGCCGCACCGGCGCGTGGGCAAGCTGCTCGTCGCGACGAGCGCCGCGCAGGTGAAGCAGTTGAAGGCGATCGCCGCGCGCGCGGCGGAAAACGGCGTGCTCGACCTGATGCCGCTCACGCGCACCGAGGCGCAGACGCTCGAGCCCGCGCTCGATTGCGTGGAGGCGCTGTTTTCGCCGAGCACCGGCATCGTCGACAGCCACCAGCTGATGCTCGCGCTGCTCGGCGACGCGGAGCGCGACGGCGCGGTGTGCGCGCTGAAATCCCCGGTCGAGTCGATCGACGTGTTGCGCGGCGGCCGCTTCGTCGTGCGCACCGGCGGCGACGCGCCGACCGAAATCGAGGCCGCGTGCGTGATCAACAGCGCGGGCCTCGGCGCGCAGGCGCTCGCGCGCCGCACGCGCGGCCTCGATCCGCGCTGGGTGCCGCCGCTCTATCTCGCGCGCGGCAACTACTTCAGCCTGTCCGGGCGCGCGCCGTTCTCGCATCTCGTCTATCCGATGCCCGACCGCGCGGGGCTCGGCGTGCATCTGACGCTCGATCTCGCCGGGCAGGCGCGCTTCGGCCCGGACGTCGAGTGGGTCGATGCGCTGCGCTACGAAGTCGATCCGGCGCGCGCGCAGGCGTTCTACACGTCGATCCGCACGTACTGGCCCGACCTGCCGGACGACGCGCTGCAGCCGGCCTACGCGGGGATCCGGCCGAAGCTCGCAGGGCCCGGCGAGCCGCCGGCCGACTTCATCGTGCAAGGCACGGCGCAGCACGGCGTGCGCGGCCTCGTGAACCTGTTCGGCATCGAGTCGCCGGGGCTGACCGCGTCGCTCGCGCTCGCGCAGCGCGTCGCCGACATGACGTCGCATGGCTGACGCACACGGCCCGCATCCGTGCGGGTCGGCCGTGCGAAACCCCGGGCGAGACCCGTGTGAAATCCCTTATCTCCGGCATTTCGGCGCGCACATTGATGCGCTTGAGCGTTATTCTGTTGAACGGCCGTCGCCAGAACGGCTTTCAAACCGATAACGTTGGAGCGAGTCCCCCATGAAAACATCCCGTCGGAGTTTCCTGATCACGAGCATCGGCGCCGTGTCCGCGCTGGCGCTGTCGCGCGAAGCGCTGGCCGATGCGCCGATGCTGTCGGAAACGGATCCGACCGCCGTGGCGCTCGGCTACAAGGCCGATGCGACGAAGGTCGACAAGACGAAGTATCCGAAATACGCAGCGGGCCAGGATTGCGCGGCCTGCATGCTGTACCAGGGCAAGAAGGGCTCGGCGTCGGGCCCGTGCGGTGCATTCCCGGGCAAGCAGGTATCGGCGAAGGGCTGGTGCAGCGCATTCTCGAAGATGGGTTGATGCCCGCGGCGGCATCGTGCGATGCCGCAATGTGGCGAAAACCGCAAAACGCCCGCCATCGGACGATGGCGGGCGTTTTTTATGCTTGAAAACGGTTCCGTCGCTTTCTACACTCGCTGCAAACCAACGCGCCGCGGGCCCTCCGCGCGCCGCGCCCGATACGGCGGATTCACGAGAACGAGGCTCGCATGGCGACGATTGCGAATTCAACGAAAACGATCCGGCCCGAGCGCGCGCTGAACCGCCGCGCGGTAGTCGCCGCCGTGATCGGCAACGCGCTCGAGTGGTACGACTTCACGGTGTTCGGCTTCATGACCGTCGTGATCGCCGAACTGTTCTTCCCGACGACCAGCGAATACTCGTCGCTGCTCCTGACCACCGCGACCTTCGGCGTCGCGTTCTTCATGCGCCCGATCGGCGGCATCGTGTTCGGGCTTCACGCCGACCGCGCGGGCCGCAAGGCCGCGCTGTCGCTCGTGATCCTGCTGATGACGGCCGGCATCTTCCTGCTCGCGATCGCGCCGCCCTATGCGGCGATCGGCATCGGCGGCCCGCTCCTGATCGTGCTCGGCCGCCTGCTGCAAGGCTTCTCGGCGGGCGGTGAATTCGGCAGCGCAACGGCGCTGCTGATCGAAGCCGCGCCGTTCTCGAAACGCGGCTTCTACGGCAGCTGGCAGATGGCGAGCCAGGCGGGCGCGCTGCTGATCGGCGCGCTCGTCGGCGCGGCGGTCACGCGCGGGCTGTCGCACGACGCGCTGCGCAGCTGGGGCTGGCGCGTGCCGTTCATCCTCGGGCTCGTGATCGGCCCGATCGGTTTCTACATCCGCCGTCATCTCGCCGATTCCGAAGCGTTCCTGCATGCGCAGCAAAGCGCACGCCGCGCAACGCTCGGCGAAGTGTTCACGCGCCATCCGCGCGAGGTGCTGTGCGGGCTCGGCTCGGTGATCGCGCTGACGGTGACGGTCTACGTGCTGATCAGCTATCTGCCGACCTTCGCGGTGAAGCAGCTGAAGCTGCCGTATGCGCAATCGTTCTATGCGGTGATCATCGGCAACCTGCTGCTGATGGTGCTGTCGCCGGTCGCGGGCGCATGGTCGGACCGCATCGGCCGCAAGGGTCTGTCTTTGTGGTCGCTCGGGCTGACGCTCGTGCTGATGTATCCGCTGTTCGCGTGGCTCGACGCGGCGCCGAGCATCGCGCGGCTGATCGTGGTGCAGGCCGTGCTGTCGGTGACGCTCGCCGGCTACTACGGGCCGTTCGGCGCGATGATCGCCGAGCTGTTCCCGGCCAACGTGCGCTCGACCGGGCTGTCGATCGCGTACAACGTCGCGGTGATGCTGTTCGGCGGTTTCGGGCAGTTCATCGTCACGTGGCTGATCAAGGTGACGGGCACGCCGCTCGCGCCGACCTATTACGTGATGGCGGGAATCGCACTGTCGATCGTCGCGGTCGCGTTCGTGCCCGCGCGCAGCGCGGATCTCGACGCGCCGGCCTGACATTGCATTGCATCGCATGCATCGTTTCGGAAGCCGCAACGATGTGCGGCCTGGCCCCGAGCACGGCGCGACAACCCTCTGCGTTCGCGCCCGAATTGTTTAGTTGTCGAACGAAACATGCGCGGGATGAACGAAATGGCCGCTCGCGCGCGCAGAGGCACTTTTCGCGTGTGCAAGACATCGGCAAAAACCCGCGTGGATGCGCGTCTAGAAGAGTTTTTTCTCCAGCTTGTTGCAAAATCGCTAGCTCAAGTAATATCCGCGTACCCGGCCCCCAGGGGGACCGGTTCCGATCTGGAGACCTGGAGGAAACATGGAATACAACCGTCTGTTGCACACCCTGCGTGTTACCGCCATCGCAGGCGTGGCAGCGGCATCGCTCGGCGTCGCGGGTTCTGCATTCGCACAGATCCCGAACAAAACGCTCGTCTACTGCTCAGAAGGCAGCCCGGCGGGTTTTGATTCCGCGCAATTCACGACCGGCGTCGATTTCACCGCCGCCACGTTCACCGTCTACAACCGCCTCGTCGAATTCGAGCGCGGCGGCACCAAGGTCGAGCCCGGCCTCGCCGAGAAGTGGGACGTCTCGTCCGACGGCAAGGTGTACACGTTCCACCTGCGTCATGGCGTGAAGTTCCACACGACCGACTTCTTCAAGCCGACGCGTGAATTCAACGCGGACGACGTCGTGTTCTCGTTCGAGCGCATGCTCGATCCGAACAATGCGTTCCGCAAGGCCTACCCGGTGTCGTTCCCGTACTTCACCGACATGGGCCTCGACAAGCTGATCACGAAGATCGAGAAGGTCGATCCGTACACCGTGAAGTTCACGCTGTCCGAGCCGAACGCGCCGTTCATCCAGAACATGGCGATGGAATTCGCGTCGATCCTGTCGGCCGAGTACGGCGACCAGCTGATGAAGGCCGGCAAGGCCGCCGACATCAACCAGAAGCCGGTCGGCACGGGCCCGTTCATCTTCCGCAGCTATACGAAGGACGCGACGATCCGTTTCGATGGCAATCCTGATTACTGGAAGAAGGGTGCGGTGAAGCTGTCGAAGCTGATCTTCTCGATCACGCCCGACCCGGGCGTGCGCGTGCAGAAGATCAAGCGCAACGAGTGCCAGGTGATGAGCTATCCGCGTCCGGCCGACATCGCGGCGCTGAAGGCCGACTCGGGCATCGACATGCCGTCGCAGCCGGGCTTCAACCTCGGCTACCTCGCGTACAACGTCGAGCACAAGCCGGTCGACAAGCTCGAAGTGCGTCAGGCGCTCGACATGGCGATCAACAAGAAGGCGATTCTCGAATCCGTCTATCAGGGTGCCGGCCAGGCCGCCAGCGCGCCGATGCCGCCGACCCAATGGTCGTACGACAAGAACCTGAAGATGGCCCCGAACGACACCGAGAAGGCGAAGGCGCTGCTCGCGAAGGCCGGCTATCCGAACGGTTTCGACATCACGCTGTGGGCGATGCCGGTGCAGCGCGCATACAACCCGAACGCCCGCCTGATGGCCGAGATGATCCAGGCCGACTGGGCGAAGATCGGCGTGAAGGCGAAGATCGTCACGTACGAGTGGGGCGAGTACATCAAGCGCGCGCACACGGGCGAGCAGGACACGATGCTGATCGGCTGGACGGGCGACAACGGCGACCCCGACAACTGGCTCGGCACGCTGCTCGGCTGCGAGGCGATCAAGGGCAACAACTTCTCGCACTGGTGCTACAAGCCGTTCGACGACCTGATCCAGAAGGGTCGCACGACGACGGGCCAGGACGCGCGCACGAAGATCTACACGCAGGCCCAGCAGATCTTCGCGCAGCAGCTGCCGTTCTCGCCGATCGCGAACTCGACGGTCTACCAGCCGGTACGCAAGAACGTGGTCGACATGCGCATCGAGCCGCTCGGCTATGCGCGTTTCGACGGTGTCAGCGTGAAGTAACCGGCCTGGCGTAAGCTGTCGTCTTGAGAAGACCGGCTTGAAATCATCCGGCGACGAGGGGCCAAAAGCCCCTCGTCGCCGGTCGTACATTTCCCACAAGAAAATACGAGACGCATCATGTTCACATTCGTGTTGCGCCGCGTGGGCATGGTGATCCCGACCTTCATCGGCATCACCATCCTGGCGTTTGCGCTGATTCACCTGATACCGGGCGACCCCATCGAAGTGATGATGGGCGAGCGCGGCGTCGATCCCGCGATGCATGCGGAGGCCATGAAACGCCTCGGGCTCGACCAGCCGCTGCCCCTGCAGTACATCCACTACATCGGCCGGGCGCTGCATGGCGACCTCGGCACGTCGATCATCACCAACACCAGCGTCGCGGGCGAATTCTTCGCGCGCTTCCCGGCGACCGTCGAACTGTCGCTGTGCGCGCTCGTGTTCGCGCTCGCGGTCGGGCTGCCGGCCGGCGTGATCGCCGCGCTGCGGCGCGGCTCGGTCGTCGATCATGGCGTGATGGGCACCGCGCTCACCGGCTACTCGATGCCGATCTTCTGGTGGGGGCTGATCCTCATCATGGTGTTTTCGTCGTACCTCGGCTGGACGCCCGTGTCGGGCCGCATCGCGGTCGAATACGATTTCCCGCATCCGACCGGCTTCATGCTGATCGACGCGCTGCTCGCACCCGACGAAGGCGCGTTCAAATCGGCGGTCAGCCACCTGATCCTGCCGGCGATCGTGCTCGGCACGATCCCGCTCGCGGTGATCGCGCGGATGACGCGCTCGTCGATGCTCGAAGTGCTGCGCGAGGACTACATCCGCACGGCGCGCGCGAAGGGGCTGTCGCCCGTGCGCGTGGTCGTCGTGCATGCGCTGCGCAATGCGCTGATCCCGGTCGTCACCGTGATCGGCCTGCAGATCGGCACGCTGCTGGCCGGCGCCGTGCTGACCGAGACGCTCTTTTCGTGGCCCGGTGTCGGCAAGTGGCTGATCGATGCGATCGGCCGCCGCGACTATCCGGTCGTCCAGGGCGGCATCCTGCTGATCGCGACGCTCGTGATCGTCGTGAACCTGGTCGTCGACCTGCTGTACGGCGTGCTGAATCCGCGCATCCGCCACACGAGGTAATCCCATGAGCAATCTGCAAAACACCCTGCCGAGCGAATCCGCGCCGGCCGGCGGCCGTGCGCTCGCGCTGCGCGAGTTCTGGGCCAATTTCTCGCGCAACCGCGGCGCCGTCGGCGCCGGCATCGTCGTGCTGGTGCTGATCCTCGTCGCGCTGTTCGCGCCGCTGATCGCGCCGCACAGCCCGGTCGAGCAATACCGCGACTACGTGAAGATCCCGCCCGCATGGCTCGCGGGCGGCAACTGGCAGTTCATCCTCGGCACCGACGAAGCGGGCCGCGACATCCTTTCGCGCCTGATGTTCGGCGCGCGCATGTCGTTCTGGATCGGCTTCGTGTCGGTCGTGCTCGCGCTGATCCCCGGCATCGTGCTCGGGCTGATCGCCGCGTTCTTCCAGAAGTGGGCCGACACGCCCGTGATGCGCATCATGGACGTGCTGCTCGCGCTGCCGTCGCTGCTGCTCGCGGTCGCGGTCGTCGCGATCATCGGCCCGGGCCTCACCAACACGATGTTCGCGATCGCGATCGTCGCGCTGCCGGCCTACGTGCGCCTCACGCGCGCATCCGCGCTCGGCGAGCTGCAGAAGGAGTACGTGACGGCGTCGCGCGTGGCCGGTGCCGGCACGCTGCGCCTGATGTTCTCGCAGGTGCTGCCGAACTGCACGGCGCCGCTGATCGTGCAGGCGACGCTCGGCTTCTCGTCGGCCATCCTCGACGCGGCCGCGCTCGGCTTCCTCGGCCTCGGCGTGCAGCCGCCGACCGCCGAGTGGGGCGCGATGCTCGCGTCCGCGCGCGACTACATCGACAACGCATGGTGGATCGTGACGATGCCGGGCCTGTCGATCCTGATTTCGGTGCTCGCGATCAACCTGCTCGGCGACGGGCTGCGCGACGCGCTCGATCCCAAACTGAAGCGGATGGCGTGACCATGAGCCAAGATCTACTGACTATCCGCAATCTCGCGGTGAACTTCAACGGCCTGCCCGCGGTCGACCGGATCAACCTGTCGATCGCGCCGGGCGAGGTGGTGGGCGTCGTCGGCGAATCGGGCTCGGGCAAGAGCGTGACGATGATGGCGCTGATGGGCCTGATCGATGCGCCGGGCAAGGTGACGGCCGACGAGGTCACGTTCAACGGCGTGGACCTGCTGAAGGCGTCGCCGAAGGCGCGCCGCAAGATCGTCGGCAAGGACATCGCGATGGTGTTCCAGGACGCGCTGACGAGCCTGAACCCGAGCTACACGGTCGGCTACCAGATCAAGGAGGTGCTGAAGCTGCACGAAGGCCTGCGCGGCGACGCGCTGCACCGGCGCGCGCTCGAGCTGCTCGACCAGGTCGGCATTCCGGATGCGAAGAACCGCATCACGGCGTTCCCGCACCAGATGTCGGGCGGCATGAACCAGCGCGTGATGATCGCGATGGCGGTCGCGTGCAACCCGAAGCTGCTGATCGCCGACGAGCCGACCACCGCGCTCGACGTGACGATCCAGGCGCAGATCATGGACCTGCTCGTGAAGCTGCAGAAGGAGCGCGGGATGGCGCTCGTGCTGATCTCGCACGACCTGGCCGTCGTGTCGGAGGTCGCGCAGCGCGTCGCGGTGATGTATGCGGGCGAGGTCATCGAGACCAATCGCGTGCCGGACATCTTCCGTGCGCCGCATCATCCGTATACCGAAGCGCTGCTCGCGGCGATTCCCGAGCACAATCAGGGGGCGCGTCGCCTTGCCGCATTGCCGGGCATGGTGCCGGGCCGCGATGATCGCCCGTCCGGGTGCCTGTTCGCGCCGCGCTGCAAGTACGTCGTCGACGATTGCCGCAAGGCGCGTCCGGCGCTCGATACGCTGGTGCCGGCCAACGATGCGATGCGCGCGCGCTGCATCAAGCCGCTCAATGTTTCCAACCTCGACCTGACGGGAGGCGCACGATGAATGCAGTCCACGAAACGCGTGCCACGCCGCACGACGAGGAAGCGGTGCTGGTCGCCGACCGGCTCGCGAAGCACTACACGGTCAAGCGCGGGATGTTCGGGCAGGGCACGGTGAAGGCGCTGAACGGCGTGTCGTTCACGCTCAAGCGCGGCAAGACGCTCGCCGTCGTCGGCGAGTCGGGCTGCGGGAAATCGACGCTCGCGCGCCAGCTCACGATGATCGAGACGCCCACCTCGGGCCACCTGACGATCGACGGCAAGGACGTGGCCGGCGCGAGCCGCGAGACGGTCGCCGACCTGCGCCGTCGCGTGCAGATGGTGTTCCAGAACCCGTTCGCGTCGCTGAACCCGCGCAAGACCGTCGAGCAGACGCTCTCCGAGCCGCTCGAGATCAACGCGAACCTGACGGCCGCCGAACGCGCGCAGCGCGTCGCGCAGATCATGCGCACGGTCGGCCTGCGGCCCGAGCACGCGAAGCGTTATCCGCACATGTTCTCGGGCGGCCAGCGCCAGCGGGTCGCGATCGCGCGCGCGATGATCCTCGATCCGCGGATCGTAGTCGCCGACGAACCGGTGTCCGCGCTCGACGTGTCGATCCAGGCGCAGATCCTGAACCTGTTCATGGACCTGCAGGAGCAGTTCAAGACGAGCTACGTGTTCATCTCGCACAACCTGTCGGTGGTCGAGCACGTCGCCGACGACGTGATGGTGATGTACTTCGGCAGCGTCGCGGAGCTCGGCGACAAGGCGACGATCTACGCGCATCCGCGCCATCCGTACACGCGCGCGCTGATGTCGGCGACGCCGGCGATCTTCGAGGAAGACCGCCGCGTGCAGATCAAGCTGCAGGGCGAGCTGCCGTCGCCGCTCAATCCGCCGTCGGGCTGCGCGTTTCACCAGCGCTGCCCGTACGCGGTCGAGCGCTGCCGCGTCGAGGAACCGCAGCTGCGCGACGTCGACGGACGCCGCGTGGCCTGCCATCGCGCCGAGGAGGTAGGGGAGGTGAATGCCTGATGGTTTGGCGGCGCGCGCGCCTGGCGTGCGCCGTTCGGGGGGCGGCCGCGCGCGCGTGATGCGCGCGTGTCGCAATGCACGGCGCTGGAGCGTGCGCACGGTCACGGGCGCGGCGCTGGCCGGCGCGTGCGTGGCGGCCAGCGTGCTGGTCCCGGTCGACGCCGCGCGTGCCGAAGGGCGCGCGCCGGCGAGTTCGCCGATCCATCCGTCGCAGGTTCCGCCGCCCGGCATGAACCTGCCGGGCTTCCACGTGCCGTCCGTGTCGAACGGCACGGTCGCGCGCGGCACGGTGCGCGTGCAGCCGGCGCGCATGCCGTTCTATGTCGCCACCCGGGGCAGGGTCACGCTGTACGTGCTCGGCACGCTGCACACGGGCGACCCGTCCGACTATCCGCCCGCGCAGCCGTTCCGGCCGCGCATCCTCGCGGCGCTCGCCGCGTCGCCGACGCTCGCGCTCGAGCTGTCGCCGGACGATCTCCTCGAATCGCAGGACGACGTGTCGAAGTACGGCGTGTGCCGCTACCCGTGCCTGCAGCGCCTGCTGCCCGAGCCGCAGTGGCAGCGCCTAGCGGCGCGCCTGCGCGGCAACCCGGCCGCGCTCGCGGAGATCCGCCGGATGCGGCCGTGGCTCGCGGCGCTGGTCGTCGAAACCTACGACTCGCTGGCGGCCGGCCTGCAGACCGAGTACGGCACCGAGGCGCAGCTGCAGAACGTGTTCCTGAAGAAGAAGGGCGGCCGCGTGATCGGGCTCGAGACGCTCGCCGAGCAGATGCGCGCGTTCACCGGGCTGACGCTCGCCGAGCAGCGCGAGATGCTCGCGCAGGACATGGTGCAGACCCCGGCGCAGAACGCCGACGACATCAAGGCGCTGCACCGGCTGTGGCGAATTGGCGACGCCGACGCGATCTCGGCGTGGGCGGTCGCGAAGAGCGAGCGGCTGGCCCGTTCGAAGGCGCTGTCGGCGTCGATCGACAACAAGATCCTGTACGAGCGCAACCGGCGCTTCGTTGCACGGATGACGGCAATCGCCGCGCCGAACCGGCCGGTATTCGTGGCCATCGGCGCGCTGCATCTGGGCGGCCCGCGCGGCGTGCTCGAATTGTTGCGCCAGCAAGGGTATCAGGTCGACGCGAACTGATTGCGCCGCGCACCGCGCGCCGATCCTCCCCTGTTTGATCGACGAGATGCACGCGCTGCGAGGCGCCCGCGCGGCCACGCGGCTCGATAAGGAAAACCCTCGAATCTTCAGGAAATAGCGTTTAAAACGATTGACATCCGGTTCTGCCAATCTCTATTCTTCATCCCACAAGTTGAAAAAATGAAAAGAATAGATAAGTTCTACGGGGTAGCAGAAAACAAAGCGCGGGGTTAGCGTAGCCGGCACGTATGTAACGTGCCGGCCGCGGAGTGTCTGCATGCACGGCGGGGCCAAACATCGTCGGCACAACAAATGCATGCGACAGACTTGCGGCATAAGCAACGTTCCGTCGTCCGACCGGGGGAAGCAGCAAGCGGGCGGCGGCGGACGTTTTTTGATCCGGAGCATGTTTCCGGTCACCGTCGACAGACGGTTTCGGGGGGCGAATCGACAGACGGCGAAGTCCGCGGCGATTGCGCCAACAGAAAAGCGCCACGAGGGCGCTTTTTTCTTTTGTGGCGGCGGTTTTCGACCTGCGACGGCTGAGCGCTTCGACGACGCGTCACGCCGTCATGCGTCTTCCCCGGCCTGCAGCGCGCCGGGCGCGACGACGTCGACCCCCGCCGCTTCGAGCGCCGCGCGGATCCGTTTCGCGAACGCGAGCGCATGCGGGCCGTCGCCGTGCAGGCAGACCGTCTGCGCGTTGAGCGGCACCCACTCGCCGCTCACTGCCCGCACCTGCCGCTCGCGCACCATGTCGAGCGTGCGCGCGAGCACCGCATCTTCATCGTCGATCAGCGCGCCGGGCTGGCTGCGCGGCACGAGCGAGCCGTCCGCGCGGTAGCCGCGATCGGCGAACACTTCCTCCACCGCGGCGAGCCCCGCGTGGCGCGCGGCCGCGACGAACACGCTGTTCGCGAGCCCGAACACGGCCAGCGACGGATCGAAGTCGTGGATCGCGGACACCACCGCGTCGGCGATCAGCGGGTCGCGCGCGGCCTGGTTGTACAGCGCGCCGTGCGGCTTCACGTGCGCGATGCGGCCGCCCTCGGCCTGCGCGATCGCCGACAGCGCGCCGAGCTGGTACAGCACGCCCGCATAGATGTCGCCGGCCGGCAGCTGCATTTCCTTGCGGCCGAAATTCTCCGGGTCGTGAAAGCTCGGGTGCGCGCCGATCGACACGCCTTTCTGCACGGCCCAGCGCACGCAGTCGCGCATCGCGTTGGCGCCGCCCGCATGCCAGCCGCACGCGATGTTCGCCGACGTGACGAGGTCGAGCAGCGCCTCGTCCGATCCGCATCCTTCACCGAGATCGGCATTCAGATCGATTTCCATGATGTTCCTCGTCCACGGGTGCGTGGCGCGTCCTTCGTCCTGCTTCCGTCATTGTCACGCCGCGCGCGATTGCGCGCGGCGGCGCGTTTCCTCGCGCATCTCGATCGCGACGTCGATCTGGCGCAGATAGGCACGTTCTGCGACCAGGGCGGCGCGCGCGGCGTCGGGTGTCGTGCGCACGAAGCGGATCGGCAGGTTGAGCCGCGCCTGTGCGAGTTTCCAGAGATCCGCGCGGATCACCGTGCCGATCTTCGGATAGCCGCCGGTGGTCTGCGCGTCGTGCATCAGCACGATCGGCTGGCCGTTCGGCGGCACCTGGATCGTGCCGGGCAGCACCGCGTGCGACAGCAGCTCGACCGGCCGCTCGCGCACCAGTTCGGCGCCGGCGAGACGATAGCCCATCCGGTTGCTGTTCGCGGTGACGAGCCATTCCTCGTCCCAGAACGCCTGCTGCGAATCGGCCGCGAACGACGCGTAGTCGGGGCCCGGCAGCACGCGCACGGGCATCGCCCACGGCGCATGCGCGGGCCGGTGGCGGCGCGGCGGTTCGTCGACGGCACGAACGCGCACCACGCGGGCGCCTTCACGCGAATTCGGGCGCGTCGCCGCGAGGCAGCCGGCGCCGGCCGGCGGCACGCCGACCGGAGCCGGTCGCCGTCGCGCAGCGCGCGCCGCCGCAAGGCCGCCGAAGCGCGACGCGAGATCGGTGCTGCGCGAGCCGAGCATCGGCAGCACGTCGATGCCGCCCGCGATGCACAGGTAGCCGCGCATGCCGCGTTTCGCGGCCGGCAGCACAGCGTCTGGCCGGCGTCGACCGGCAGGCTCCACCAGGAATACACGGGCCGGCCGTCGAGCGTCGCGCCGAATTCGGTGCCGGTGATCGCGATGCGCGTCGCGCGCGTGAAGCGGAACGCGGCCGGGCCGATCGTGATTTCGACGGCCGCCGCGTCGGGGCGGTTGCCGACGAGCCGGTTGCCGACCTCGAGCGCGAGGCCGTCGAGCGCGCCGCCCTGCGCGACGCCGAGATGGCGCGTGCCGCGGCGGCCGAGATCCTGCACGGTCGACAGCGGGCCGGCGCGGACGACCTCGATCGTGCCCGGTGCGGTGTTCTGGCTCATGTCGCGTCGACTCCGGCAATGGTGAAGCGTACGCGGTCGCCGGGCAGCAGCAGCGTGGGCTGCGGCCGCGCCGGGTCGAACAGCACGTGCGACGTGCGGCCGATCAGCTGCCAGCCGCCGGGCGATGTGGCCGGATAGATGCCCGTCTGCGCACCGCCGATGCCGACCGAGCCGGCCGGCACCTCGAGGCGCGGGGCCGCGCGGCGCGGCGTGTGCAGCGACGCATCGAGGCCGCCGAGATACGCGAAGCCCGGCTGGAAGCCGACGAAGAACACGACGTAGGCGCCGGCCGCGTGGCGCGCGACGACTTCGTCGGCCGACAGCCCGGTGTGCGCGGCGACGGCGGCGAGGTCGGGACCGGCGGCACCGCCGTATTCGACCGGGATGTCGATTTCCCGGCCGTCCGCGTGCTCGACGTCGGCGGTTTCCCACGCGTCGCGCAGCGCCGGCGTGAGCGAGTCGGCCGTCGTGGCGAGCGCGTCGAACACGATCGTCAGGTTGTTCATGCCCGGCACGACGTCGATCACGTCGGGCCACGCGCGCGCGACCTCGGCGACGGCCCAGACGCGGCGCTGGCAATCGAGCGTGGCGGGCGGCGGTACCTCGCAGACGAGGGCGGCATCGCCGAGCGGATAAATGCGGGGTTGCGTCATCGGACTGGCACGGTTCGGACGGCAATGTTAGCGCACATTGTCAATAAAATATCGACAACTTCCCAATAAGCGTTTTCGCCTAGCCCGTATGTCCGGGCTTCTGGCGTACACTCGGCACACCCTGTCATCCGGCTTGCTCCGCCTTTCCATGAAGCGTCCTGCGACCAAGATCGTGTCATCCGAACACCTCGTTTCCGATTCGAGCGCGGAGCTGTCGGAACTCGAATACGGGCTCATCATGGCCGGCAACGCATTCAACCGCTGGATGGTGCGCTGCATGTCGGCCGCGGGCGCGAAGGACATGACGGCGGTCGAGGTGTCGCTGCTGCATCACGTGAGCCACCGCGAACGCAAGAAGAAGCTCGCCGACATCTGCTTCGTGCTCAATATCGAGGATACGCACGTCGCGACCTATGCGCTGAAAAAACTGATCGCGCGCGGCTATGTGAAGAGCGAGAAGAGCGGCAAGGAGGTGTTCTTCTTCGCGACCGACGCGGGCCGCGAGCTGTGCCTGAAGTATCGGGAGGTGCGCGAGCACTGCCTGATCGAGACGCTCAAGGACAGCGGCCTCACCAACGAGCAGATCGGCGACGCGGCGCAGTTGCTGCGCCACGCATCGGGCCTCTACGACACGGCCGCGCGCGCGGCGGCGTCGCTGTAAACGATTGCGGACGGGAGGGTGAACGCGGTGAGCGCGGTGACGCGCGGCATGCCGCTCACGCAGCAGCGCGCGCCGCGTCATCAGGCGGCGGGGTAAAGCGCGCCGTCGGTCACGATCCAGCGCATCGCGAGATCGTGCGCCTCGGCCGGCAGCGCATCGACGCGGCACGCTTCATACGCGATGCCGACCGTCACCGGCAGCGTGTCGCCGGGCCACACCGCGAGCGTGCGGTCGTAGTAGCCGCCGCCGTAGCCGAGCCGGTAGCGCTGCAGATCGAATCCCACGCACGGAATCAGCAGCAGGTCGGGCACGACGACGACGCCCGACGCCGGTTCCGGAATCCGGTGATGGCCTTCGCGCATCGGCGTATCCGCATCCCACGCATGGAACGCGAGCGGCGTGTGACGCTCGCCGATCACCGGCAGCGCGGCGCGGCGGCCCGTGCCGGCCGCGGCCCACGCGAGCACCGCGTCGCGCGCGTCGAATTCGCCCGGCAGCGGCCAGTAGAAGCCGACCGTCGCGGGCGCGAGGCGCTCGAGCAACAGGCGCAGCCGCGCGTCGAGCGCGGCGTTCGCAGCGGGCTGCGACGCGGCGTCGCGACGCGCGCCGGACAGCGTTTTGCGCAGTGCAACCTTCGGGTTCGGCACAGGGTTGCATGCTATGCTTTCGCTCACTTCGTGCTCCATTCATAACGATGTCGAACAGCCTTTTCCGAGTATATCGCGCGGTCGCGCTCACGCTTTCGGCCGCCGCGCTCGTCGCGGGCACGGCCGCGTGCGCCGCACCGGGCGACGACACGCTCGCCGGGGACGACCAGATCTTCGTGCAGCTGCGCGAGGCCGCGCGCCGCAACGACGCCGCGAAGGCCGCGCAGCTCGCGTCGATGATCCCGAACTATCCGGTCCCGTCCTACGTCGAGTATTTCCAGATCAAGCCGCAGCTGTTCGATTCGACCGGCCGCGCACGCGTCGACGCACCGGACGCGCCGGTGCAGTCGTTCCTGCAGCGCTACGACGGCCAGGCGATCGCCGACCGCCTGCGCAACGACTACCTGCTCGTGCTCGGCGCGCGTCACGACTGGCGCAACTTCGACGACCAGTACAAGCGCTTCGTGCTCGACGACGACACGCAGGTCAAGTGCTACGCGCTCGAATCGCGCGCGGCGCGCGGCGAGAACGTCGCCGAGGCGGCGCGTGCGCTGCTCGTCGAGCCGAAATACTACGGCGACGCCTGTGTCGACCTGATTACGGCGCTCACCGTCAACCAGCAGTTCACGAGCGACGACGTGTGGCAGCAGGCGCGCCTCGCGTACGAGCAGAACTACACGACGCTCGGCGGCAAGATCGTCGACGCGCTCGGCGCGCGCCCGGTCGGTTTCGACCAGGCGACCAGCGCGCCGCCGCTGTACCTCGCGCGCGGCGTCGGCCCCGACGCGGCATCGCACCAGCTCGCGCTGATCGCGCTCGGCCGCATGGCGCGCAACGATCCGGACGCGGCGGCCGGGATGCTGACCTCGATCGCCGGCTCGCTGACGAAGCAGGAGCAGGCGATCGCGTGGGGCGCGATCGGCTACCAGGGCGCGATCAAGCGCTCGGCGCTCGCGTCGGTCTGGTATGCGAAATCCGCGAACGCGCCGCTGTCGAACCCGGGCTACGAATGGCGCACGCGCGCCGCGCTGCTCGCCGGCAACTGGCCGATGGTGCGCTGGTCGATCGAACAGATGCCGCCGTCACTGCGCGACGATCCGGCATGGATCTACTGGCATGCGCGCGCGCTCAAGCAGAGCGGCGACACGCTGCAGGCGAACCAGGAATTCGAGCAGGTCGCGGGCCAGTACAACTTCTACGGGCAGCTCGCCGGCGAAGAGCTCGGCCAGCGCACGTCGATCCCGCCGCGCACGAAGGTGAGCGATGGCGACGTCGACGCGATGAGCAAGATCCCGGGCTTCGCGCTCGCGCAACGCTTCTACGGGCTGAACCTGCGTCTCGAAGGCAACCGCGAATGGAACTGGCCGCTGCGCGGGATGACCGATCGCCAGCTGCTCGCGGCCGCCGAATACGGCAAGCGCATCGACCTGCTCGACCGCACCGTCAACACGGCCGACCGCACGAAGGCCGAGCACGACTTCACGCTGCGCTACCCGTCGCCGTACCGTGACATCGTCGAGCGCTACGCGCAGTCGTCGGGCCTCGACATCGAATGGGCATACGGGCTGATCCGCCAGGAGTCGCGCTTCATCACGAACGCGCGTTCGTCGGTCGGCGCGGGCGGCCTGATGCAGCTGATGCCGGCTACCGCGCAGCTCGTCGCGAAGAAGCTCGGGATGGGCACGATCACGCGTGCGCAGATGCACGACATCAATACCAACATCCAGCTCGGCACCTGGTATCTGGCGGACATCTACAACAACTTCGACAGCTCGCCGGTGCTGGCAACCGCCGGCTACAACGCGGGCCCGGGCCGGCCGCGCCAGTGGCGCCAGGTGTTGACGCAGCCGGTCGAAGGCGCGATCTTCGCGGAGACGATTCCGTTCAACGAGACGCGCGACTACGTGAAGAACGTGCTGTCGAATACCGTCTACTACGCGGCGCTCTTCGAGGGCAAACCGCAGTCGTTGAAGAAACGCCTAGGCATGATCTCGCCCTGATCCGCAATCTTCACACTGCCGCGCGAGACGCGGCAGTGTTCTTTTGAGGACCCGAACATGGATCGCCAGACCGTCGCGCTGCTGGGCGGCACCGGCTTCATCGGCAGCCGGCTCGTCAACGCGCTGATCGACGCCGGCAAGCAGGTGCGGATCGGCACGCGGCGGCGCGAGCACGCACGCCACCTGCAGATGCTGCCGGTCGAGATCGTCGAGCTCGACGCGCTCGATACGCGCACGCTCGCCCGGTTCGTCGCCGGCGCGCATGCGGCCGTCAATCTCGTCGGCGTGCTGCACGGCGGCCGCGGCACGCCGTACGGGCCCGGGTTCGAGCGCGCGCACGTCGCGCTGCCGGCCGCGCTGGCCGCCGCGTGCGTCGAAGTCGGCGTGCGGCGCGTGCTGCACATGAGCGCGCTCGGCGCCGATTCGCACGGCCCGAGCATGTACCAGCGCTCGAAGGGCGACGGCGAGGCCGCGCTGCATGCGGTCGCGGCGACCGATTCGCTCGCGCTGACGATCTTCCGCCCGTCGGTCGTGTTCGGCCCCGGCGACGCATTCCTGAACACGTTCGCGAACCTGCAGCGCACGCTGCCGGTGCTGCCGCTCGCGATGCCCGACGCGCGCTTCCAGCCGGTGTTCGTCGGCGATGTCGTGCGCGCGTTCGTCAACACGCTGGATCTCGCGGCCGCGCACGGCAAGACCTACGAACTCGGCGGCCCGACCGTCTACACGCTCGAGCAGCTGGTGCGTTATTGCGGCACGCTGGTCGGCCGGCAGGCACGCATCGTGCGGCTGCCCGACGCGCTCGCGCGGCTGCAGGCGAGCGTGTTCGAATGCCTGCCCGGCGAGCCGGTGATCACGCGCGACAATCTCGCGTCGATGTCGGTGCCGAACGTGCTGTCCGGGCCGCTCGCACCGGAACTCGGGATCTCGCCCGCGAGTCTCGAGAGTATCGCGCCCGCGTATCTCGGCCATGCCGCGCGGCGCTCCCGCTTCGACTGGTTCCGCTCGCGCCGCCGCTAGGCGCCGCGGACCGTCGCTTCCTTCATTCACTTTCGCGCTTTCCGGAACACCGCCATGAAACTCGTCATTGGAGACAAGAACTACTCGTCGTGGTCGATGCGGCCGTGGCTGCTGCTCGCGCATTTCGGCATCCCGTTCGACGAGATCGCGATCGAGCTGCGTCGCGACGACACGGCCGCGCGCATCCGCGAGTATTCGCCGACCGGCAAGGTGCCGTGCCTGATCGACGACCACGGCGTCGCGATCTGGGATTCGCTCGCGATTGCCGAGACGCTCGCCGAGCGCTATCCGCAGTTCCCGATGTGGCCGGCCGATCCGCTCGATCGCGCGCATGCGCGCTGCATCTCGGCCGAGATGCATTCGGGCTTCGCCGCGCTGCGCACGCAGATGGGAATGAGCGTGCGTGCGTCGATGCCGGGGCGCGGCGCGACGCCCGAGGCGCTCGCCGACGTCGCGCGCATCGACGCGCTGTGGAGCGCGTGCATCGAGGCCTCGGGCGGCCCGTTCCTGTTCGGCGAATTCGGCATCGCCGATGCGATGTATGCGCCCGTCGTGATGCGCTTCAACACGTATGCGCCGGCGCTGTCGCCGGAAGCGGCCGGGTATGCGGCGCGCGTGACGGCACTGCCGGCGGTGCAGCGCTGGATCGATGGCGCGCGCCGCGAAACCAACGTGATCGCCGAATACGAACCGACGCCATGAACATCTACGCAGTAGGCGGAGCGATCCGCGACGAATTGCTCGGCGTGCCGGTGCAGGACCGCGACTACGTGGTGGTGGGCGCGACGCCCGAGCAGATGGCCGCGCAGGGCTTCCGGCCGGTCGGCAAGGATTTCCCCGTGTTCCTGCATCCGGGCACGCAGGAGGAATACGCGCTCGCGCGCACCGAGCGCAAGACGGCGGCCGGCTATCACGGCTTCCAGTTCTACTATGCGCCGGACGTGACGCTCGAAGAGGACCTCGCGCGGCGTGACCTGACGATCAACGCGATGGCGCGCGAAGTGAGCCCGGAGGGCGCGCTGGTCGGCCCGGTGATCGATCCGTTCGACGGGCAGGCCGACCTGCGCGCACGCGTGTTCCGGCATGTCGGCGACGCGTTCGTCGAGGATCCGGTGCGGATCCTGCGGATCGCGCGCTTTGCCGCGCGCTTCGCCGATTTCACGGTCGCGGACGACACGCTCGCGCTGATGCGGCGCATGGTCGACGCGGGCGAAGCGGATGCGCTGGTGCCCGAGCGCGTGTGGCAGGAGATCGCGCGCGGGCTGATGGAGGCGAAACCGTCGCGGATGTTCGCGGTGCTGCGCGACTGCGGCGCGCTCGCGCGCATCCTGCCCGAGGTCGACGCGCTGTGGGGCGTGCCGCAGCGCGCCGACTACCACCCGGAAGTCGATACGGGCGTGCACGTGATGATGGTCGTCGACTATGCGGCGAAGCAGGGCTACTCGCTGCCGGTGCGCTTCGCGGCGCTCACGCACGATCTCGGCAAGGCGACGACGCCCGCCGACGTGCTGCCGCGCCATGTCGGCCACGAAGGCCGCAGCGTCGACCTCATCAAGCCGCTGTGTGAGCGGCTGCGCGTGCCGAACGATTGCCGCGATCTCGCGCTGGTGGTCGCGCGCGAGCACGGCAACCTGCATCGCGTGATGGAAATGGGCGCGGCCGCGCTGGTGCGCTTCTTCGAGCGCAGCGACGCGCTGCGCAAGCCGGCGCGCTTCGCCGAGATGCTGCAGGCATGCGAAGCGGATGCGCGCGGCCGGCTCGGGCTCGACACGCAGCCGTATCCGCAGGCCGAGCGGCTGCGCGTGGCGCTGGTGGCGGCGCGCAGCGTCGACGCGGGCGCGATCGCGCGCGGTGTCGGCAACGATGCGATGCAGATCAAGGACGCCGTGCATCGCGCGCGGGTCGAGGCCGTCAAGCAGGCGCTGGCGATCGCGGAATAGGCGGGGGAGTTGGGGGAATCGGGGCGCGGACCGGGGCTGGGAACCGGGCTGTGAACTGGGTTGCAAACCGGGCCGGGAATCGGACTGGGAACCGGGGCTGGGAACCGGCTTGCGAACCGGGCCGCGAATCCGGCTGCGAATCAGGCCGTGAATCAGGCCGTGAATCAGGCCGTGAATCAGGCCGTGAATCGATTCCGCAAATCGTGCGGACCGCGCCGAGCGGTGCGCCGCCCGGCCGGCAGCCGTCATTTCTTCATGCGCTCGGCGGTGCGGCGCGCCGGCGTGGCGGCAGCCGGACGTTTGCCGGTGGCCGAACGGGACTTCCCGGCAGCCGTCTTGGCCGCGGCGCGGGCCGGCTTGTCGGCGGGCTGCGCGGCGTCCGCGTCGCGCTCCCGCTTCGGTGCCGGTTCGCGGCGGCTCACGCGCGGCTCGCCCGGCGTCGCGCCGGCATCGCGCGCGAGCAGCCTGATTTTCATCGCGGCGGACCCCAACTCGGCGCAGTTGTCGTCGAAGAGGGGCAGCGTGCCGACCGCGATCAGCTCCGCGGGCCCGTCGCCGACGTTCGCGACGCGATGGCGCTTCCTCGCGTCGAAGTGCAGCGAATCACCGGGCGACAGCGGGTAATCCTTCTTGCCGATCGTGTAGCAGAGCCGGCCGGTCAGCACGTACACGAACTCGTCGCCGCCGTGCGCGACCCATTCCGACCGGTAGCCCTCCATCATCCGGACCTTGAGCGCGTTGATCTGGCTGCCGTCGAAGGTAGTGGACAGCCGCTCGTACCACTGCGACGCGGCGTCGACCGCGTACGGTTCGCGGCGGCCCGCGTGCGAGTCGGGCTGCGCCTGGCGCGGCTGGTCGATCAGCGTGCTGAGCGGTACGTCGAGCGCTTTCGCGACGTTGACGAGCGATGACAGCGAGATGCCGGTCAGATGGCGCTCGACCTGCGACAGGAACCCGACCGACAGGTTCGCTTCGGTCGCGACTTCCAGCAGCGTTTTCTTCGCTTCCCGGCGCAGGCGGCGAATGCGCTGGCCGATACGCATGATGTCTGAATCCATGGATCTCTTTCGTGGCAACGAGTCGGGAGGCGAGCGAGGGGGGCGGTGCAGTCGCCGGACGTTGCCGTTCCGCGAATCGCACGAAGCACGGCCGTCGGGACGACGATGCGGGCGCATTGTACCGCGCAGTCGCGCCGGTCCGCCGCCACGCCGCGCACGGCGGTGCCGCCGTCGCGCACCGCACGCACCGGTAATTTTAGCCCTACGAAAATTTTAGCTTGACCTCAATTTCACCGTGCTCTAGATTCTGTCGCACGCATCAAACAAAGTTAAGTGAGACAAAAATTTTCCCGAGAGCCTGCTGCGGGAACGGCACCACGGCCCGGCTGCCCGCCGGGCCGCGAGTCGTCCGCGCGCGGGCAGCGTGCCGGGTGAGGCGGGCGCCATGCCGCGTGACGCCGCCGGCCGCCGACAACAATCCATAACGGGTATCCGATGATCGATCGACTGAAATACAGCTTCTCCGGCCTTCCCCCGTACGACGCGTCCGTCGCCGACACGCAGGCCGGCCTGTCGCGCCTGCTCGACGCCGCCCGGCTCGACGCGGTCGTGGTCACGTCGCAGGACGAGTACATCACCGAATACCTGCCGCGCCGCAACAATCCGCGCTACGCGCTGTCGGGCTTCGACGGCTCGGCCGGCTGCGGCATCTTCCTGAGCGCGGCGACCGCCGAGGCGCTCGGTGTGCCGCCGTTCGTGCTGTTCGTCGACGGCCGCTATCACCTGCAGGCCGAACAGCAGTGCGACCCGGCGCGCGTGCGCATCGAGAAGCTCGGGATGAGCGTGACGATCTGGCAGGCGCTGGCCGACTGGCTGCTCGCGCACGCGAGCCGGCTCGCACGGGTCGGCTACGACGCGCTGCGGATCAGCGTCGCGCAGCGCGACCGGCTGGTCGAGCAGACGCAGGCGGCGTCGCTCGACTGGACGGGCCTCGTCGAGCGCGAGATCGACCGCGCGATCGCGCTGCCGGGCTGGGTGGTCGAGCGGCCGATCTTCGAGCTGCCGGACGCGATGACCGGCGCGAGCGTCGCGCAGAACCTCGACGCGCTGAACCGGCGGCTCGCCGTGCACACCGGCGCTGCGCCCGGCACGACCGCGTTCTTCACGTGCGCGTCGGACGACCTCGCGTACCTGCTGAACAGCCGCGGCTATCACATCCCGAATGCGTCGTCGCACCTCGGCTTCCTGTTCGCTATCGGCGAGCAGGTCGCGCTGTTCCTGCCGGAGGGCTGCGACCGCTGCCCGGTCGAACTGGCGTCGTATCCGGCGCTGCACGTGATCCGGCGCGACTTCGCCGAACTGGAGCGCTTCCTCGCGCGGTTCGCGGTCGAGCACGTGTGTTACGGCTTCGAGTCGGTCAACTGCGCGCTCGTCGAGTCGGTGCGCCGCGTGTGGCCGCACGCGCGGCACGCCGACTTCAACCCGGTCGAGGCGCTGCGCGCCGGCAAGACGCCGGCGGTGCTCGACCGGTTCCGCGACGCGTTCGCGCGCAGTTCGGCGGCGATCGCCGAAACGATGCGCTGGGCGAAGGCCGGCGAGCCGGGGCAGCGCCATACCGAGTACGACCTGGCCCGCACGATCAACGACGCGTACGGCGCCCGCTCGGCGGTCGCGCTGACGTTCCCGTCCATCGCGGCGAACGGCGCGAACAGCGCGTTCGCGCACTACACGGCGGCGAGCGCCGACGTCGAGCTGACCGAAGGCGAACTCGTGCTGCTCGACAGCGGCGCGTATTACGACGCCGGTTTCGCGACGGACTGCACGCGCGTCGTGCTGCGCCGCACGCGGCCGGAGACGGTCGCGCAGCCGTGGCAACGCGAGATCTACACGGTCGCGCTGAAGGCCTGCATCAAGGGGCTCGTCACGCGCTTCCCGAAGACGGCGACGGGCGGCGACGTCGACGCGGCGGTGCGTCAGGTATGCCGCGACCACGGCTACGATTTCGGTCACGGCACCGGGCACGGTGTCGGGATCCACGTGCACGAGGGCGGCGTGCGGTTCGCGCCGGGCGCGCAGTACGGGCTGGTGCCGAACGCGGTGATTTCGGTCGAGCCGGGCATCTACGTGGCGGGCAAGGGCGGCGTGCGGATCGAGAACATCGTGATCGTGCGCGCGGACGACGACGCATCGGACACCGTCGCGTTCGAGAACATCGTCACGGTCGGCTACGACTGGGACCTGATCGACGTCGAACTGCTGAACGACGACGAGCGCGCGTACCTGCGCGACTACGAACGGCTTTGCGTGGAACGCGGCACGCAGGTCACTGCGTGTCCGCTGCTGTAAGGCGGGGAAGGGGCGCGCGGCCGCAGGCGGGCCGCGCGATGCACGCGCGGCGCGTCGATGCGCCGGCGTGATCGGTCCGTCGGGAATCCGTACGTCAGAGAATCGGTATGTCCGTGAAACGGTACGTCAGTGAAACGGTACGTCAGAGAATCGGTGCGTCAGGGAATCCGTACGTCAGGGAATCAGTACGTCGGAGAATCAGCGCATCAGCGCCGATACCCGCCCGTCGGGCCCGTAGACGCCGGCCGGCGCGGGCGCCGAGCGCAGCACCGCGAGCGCGCGCTCGTTGTAGTCCATCCGGATCCGGATCAGCATCCCGTTGGTCGCATTGGCCTGGCGCGCGCGTTCGGCGGCCTGCAGCAGCAACTGCCAGCGGCCGGCGAGGCGTGCGTCGCGCTCGGCGGCCTGGTCCATCCCTTTCTTGCCGGCCGGAAAGCCGAGCGCGGACAGCTGCGTGTCGCGCGTGCGTTCGAGCTGCGCGAGCCGGTCGATCAGCGCGCTCTTCTTCTCGACGATGCCGGGCAGCATTTCAAGCGGCTCCGGCGTCGTCAGCGCCTTTTCCTCGTAGGCGAGCAGGGACGCGAACGCTTCGACCGTCGCGTGTTCGTCGTTGACCGTGGCCAGCAGCTCTTCTCTCATCGCGTCATGCTCGTCGCGCCGGCACGCGGGGCCGCATGCCGGCAAACCAGGGGACCGGTCAGGGCGTGACGGGCCCCGGGCCGGCTCAGTTGCCCTGCGAGCGCTGCTGTTGCAGCAGGTCGCGGGCGGTATTCAATACGCCGTCGGCGATCTTGTTCACGTCGATCGTCAACGTGCCGTTGTTCAGCGCGTCCTTGATCGACTGGACGAGGGCCGTGTCGATGTCGGCGCTGCCGGAGGCCGACAGCGAACGCAGCTGGCCGGACAGACCCGACAGGTTCACGCTCGTGTCGCCGCCGGTCGATCCTGCGTCGGCCGCCTGCGCGGACGACGACGAAGCCGCGCCGGATTGCGCGCGGGCCGCGCCGTTGCCGGTCGACGCGAGTGGGCTCGGGTTCGGAGTGGAATCGATCTTCACGATGGGGTTTCCTGGACGGTATGACCCAGATAACGGCCGGGTCGGCCCGAACTTTAGCATCGTGAGCCCGAAATTCTCCGAATAAACAATTCTTTACAATCTTGCGGTGCGATCCGGCCCTACAGCGGAATTTCCACGGTCCCGGCATCCTTGACGATCGCCGTGACGATTTGCCCCGCGGCCATCCGGACCCGCACCGACTGTCCCGGCGCCGCATTCGCGAGCGCGCTGCCCTCGGCCGAGATCGTGAAGCCGGGCCCGGCCGCGACGACCCGTACCGTCTGGCCGGCCGACACCGACGCGGCGCTCTTCAGCATGTCCTGGCGCAGTGGCAGCCCGGCCGAGATCCGCGCCAGCGCGGTCGCGCCGACCGCCTGCGCGGGATCGGTGATCACCGCGAGCGGCAGCACCGTCAGGTCGCCTTCGCGCGCGACGAGGTCGGCCGCGGTGAGCGGCTCGCCGGGCGCGATCTGGCGCGCGGCGACGTAATAGGTGGCCTGCACGGCGACCTTCGCCTGCAGGTAGACGGTCCACGGCCGCTCGCCCGCGCAGCGCACGCCGACCGTCGTGCGGCCCCACAGGCGCGCGCCGGTCGGCAGGAACGGCTCGAGCGTCGTGCACGCGGCGAGCCCGCGCGGAAACGCGGCCGCGACGGTCGCGGTCGTCTTGCCCGGCAGGCCCGCGACCTGCTGCTGCAGGAATGCGAGCGCCGTGCGCCGGATCGTGTCGGGGTCCTGCTGGCCGGGCGGTGTCGCCGCTGGCGCGGCGGCGGCTCGAGCCGCGTGGGAGCGCGCCGAGGTGCGCGCGGGGGGGCGCGGCTGAGCGGAGCGGGCGCGCAGGCGCGCGGCGATGGCGTCGCGTGGAATTCGATGGCGTCGCTGCCCGGCGACGACGGGTCGCGACGCGCCGGTCGGGCGCGCTGGGACCAAACTGCGTCGCGGCGTTCGCGTGTTCGCGGCGTCGTGGCGTTCGTGCGCGGGCGGCGTAGCGCGCCGCGTCGCGCGCACGCAGCCGGCGGCGGGACGTTCATCACGACCATCGAGCCAGCCGGCTGCGCCGCGTAGCCGGCCGCGGCCGCGCCGGTCACGCCGGCAGCACCACCCGCGCCACCTGCGCCACCCGCGCCACCTGCGCCACCCGCACCGACTGCACCGACTGCACCGACCGTCGTGGCCACACCTGTACCCGTACCCGAAGCCGTCCCCGCATTCCCGCCGAACTGACCGCCACTGGCCGCGTTCGCCTGCGCGAGCGCGGTCTCGGCCGTTTCGCCGCGGCCGGGAATCACGATCATCCCGTCGTCCGCGTGCGCGGCCGGCACCGCGAGCCACAGCGCCGCGGCGAGCGCGAACGCACGCGACCTGCGCGTGCCGCGTCCGTGGTTGCCGCGAAGTGCGCTGCCTGTCATCGCCGTGTCCTCGAAGCCGTTGATCCGATTCGCATTCTAGGGAGCCGGGCCGTCGCGCAAACGATGAATAGAGGGGGCCTTTGCCGCGTTATTCGTCCGATTGCCGGTTGCGCCCGCCGCCTACCATCGCTGTCATGGAAAAAAGCCCCTTGGGTCGCCATCCGGCGCAACGGGCGTGCAGCGCTTCATACGGAGAGACGCACACATGCTGGACAAACTCGATGCCGAATTCGCGTTCGGCCGACAGGCGCTCGACGTGCGCGCCTATCGGCAGGAACTGCTGTCGTCGAACATCGCGAACGCCGACACGCCCGGCTACCAGGCTCGCGACGCCGATTTCGCGTCGACCCTCGCGCGCTCGCTGAAGCAGGCCGGCGGCGGCCTCGCGCCGAGCAACGCCGCGCAGCTGCCGATGGCGCAGCCGGCCGGCGTGGCGAGCGGGATGACGATGGCGTCGACGGCACCCGGCCACATGGCCGGCACCGCGAAGCTGATGCCGACCGGCGGCCCGGCCGATGACTACGGCCGCGCGCAGTACCGGATGCCGCTGCAGCCGTCGCTCGACGGCAACACGGTCGATCTCGACGTCGAGCGCGTGCAGTTCGCGAACAACGCGCTGCACTACGAAACCGGGATGACCGTGATGACCCAGCAGATCAAGGCGATGATCGCCGCGATCTCGACGAACTCGTAAGCGCAACCGAACCCGAGCACAAGCACCAGGAGCCTCCATGCCCTCGTTGATGAACATCTTCGGCGTCGCCGGTTCGGCGCTGTCCGCGCAATCGCAGCGCCTGAACGTCACCGCGTCGAACCTCGCAAACGCCGACAGCGCGACCGGCCCCGACGGCAAGCCGTACAAGGCCAAGCAGGTCGTATTCGCGACCGACCCGATGGGCGGCGCGCGCACCGCGTCCGGCCAGGGCGTGGGCGGCGTGCGCGTGACGAAGGTCGTCGACGATCCGTCGCCGATGAAGTCGACCTACGACCCGGCGAACCCGGCCGCCGACGCGAACGGCTACGTGCAGATGCCGAACGTCGATCCGGTGCAGGAGATGGTGAACATGATCTCGGCGTCGCGCTCGTACCAGGCCAACGTCGAGACGCTGAACACCGCGAAGACGCTGATGCTCAAGACGCTGACGATCGGCACGTAAGCCGCGCGCCGAGCGACCTTCCACACCCGGGCCCAGACCCGACCGTTTCGACACAAGGCTACCCAGGATGACTTCCTCCAGCACGACGATCGGCAGCAGCGGCACCAACGTGTCGACCCTGCCGACCGACACGATGAACACCAACAACGTGTCGACGACCGGCACCTCGGCGAGCGACCTGCAGGCGACGTTCCTGAAGCTGCTCGTCACGCAGTTGCAGAACCAGGATCCGACGAGCCCGGTCGACAGCTCGCAGATGACGTCGCAGCTCGCGCAGATCAACACGGTGAGCGGCATCGCGCAGCTGAATACGTCGCTCACGTCGCTGTCGACGCAACTCGCGGCCGGCCAGCAGACGCAGGCCGCGCTGCTGATCGGCACGAACGTGCTCGCGCCGGGCAACAGCGTCGCGGTGAAGAGCGGCGCGGCATCGCCGTTCGGCGTGTCGCTCACGAGCGACGTGTCGAACCTGACGATCACCGTGAAGAACAGCGCGGGCGTCGTCGTGAACACGATCAACGCGGGCCAGCAGTCGGCCGGCACGGTGCCGTTCAACTGGACGCCGACGGATACGGCCGGCAACGCGCTGCCGGACGGCAAGTACACCGTGAGCGCGCAGTACACGGGCAGCGACGGCAAGACGTACGCGCCGACCGTGCTCGCGGCCGCACAGGTACAGAGCGTGATCAAGCAGGCCGACGGCACGGCGGGGCTCGTGCTGTCGAACGGCACGACGGTGGGCTTGACCCAGGTCGCGTCGATTTTCCCGAACACCGCGTCGTCGTCGTCCGGCGGCACGACCACCAGCAACTGATCCAGCTTTCTCGAAAACGGAGACCGAAATGGGTTATCAACAGGGTCTGAGCGGCCTCGCCGGCGCATCGAACGCGCTCGACGTGATCGGCAACAACATCGCGAACGCGAACACGGTCGGCTTCAAGTCGAGCACCGCGCAGTTCTCCGACATGTACGCGAACTCGCTCGCGACGTCGGTCAACACGCAGATCGGGATCGGCACGACGCTCGCGTCGGTGCAGCAGCAGTTCGGCCAGGGCACGATCAACACGACGAACTCGTCGCTCGACGTCGCGATCAACGGCAACGGCTTCTTCCAGATGTCGAACAACGGCGTGACGACGTACTCGCGCGACGGCACGTTCCAGCGCGACAAGAACGGCTTCATCGTCAACTCGGCGGGCGCGAACCTGATGGGCTACGCGGCCGGCAAGAACGGCGTGCTGAACACCGCGCAGACCGTGGCGCTGCAGGCGCCGACGACCAACATCGCGCCGACCCCGACGACCAAGATCACCGGCCAGTTCAACCTGAACTCGCAGGACACGGTGCCGGCCAAGACGCCGTTCGACCCGACCGACACCACGACGTACAACTATTCGACGTCGATCCAGGTGTACGACTCGCTCGGCGGCTCGCAGGCGGTCAACATGTATTTCGTGAAGTCGGCGGCCGGCTCGTGGGAAGCCTACGCGGGCGTGCAGGGCGGCACCGCGACCGACCTCGGCACGGTCACGTTCGACACGTCGGGCGCGATCCAGAGCACGACGCTGCCGGGTTCCGCGACGCCGACCGCGTCGCTCGGCCAGTTCCAGTTCACCGTGCCGACCACCGACGGCTCGGCGACGCCGCAGAACCTCACGCTCGACCTGACCGGCACCACGCAGTACGGCGGCAAGGACGGCGTGAACAACCTCGCGCAGGACGGCTACGCGAGCGGCACGCTGACGACCTTCTCGATCGGCTCGGACGGCAAGCTGACCGGCAACTACTCGAACGGCCAGACGGCGGTGCTCGGCCAGATCGCGATCGCGAACTTCAACAACCCGAACGGGCTGACCAGCCTCGGCGGCAACCAGTACGCCGAGACGGCCGCGTCGGGCGTGCCGCAGATCTCCGCGCCGGGCAGCACGAACCACGGCACGCTGCAGGGCAGCGCGTTGGAGAACTCGAACGTCGACCTGACGTCGCAGCTCGTCAACCTGATCACCGCGCAGCGCAACTACCAGGCGAACGCGCAGACGATCAAGACGCAGCAGACCGTCGACCAGACGCTCATCAACCTGTAACGCGCGGATAACCGGCAGCCATGGACCGACTGATCTACACGGCGATGACGGGCGCGTCGCAGTCGCTCGACCAGCAGGCGATCGTCGCGAACAACCTCGCGAACGCGTCGACGACGGGTTTTCGCGCGCAGCTCGCGACCTACCGCGCGGTGCCGATGAATTTCGGCGACGGCAGCAACATCGACCCGACGACGACGCGCACCTACGTGCTCGCGTCGACGCCCGGCGCGGATTACGCGCCGGGTCCGATCACGCGCACCGGCAACCCGCTCGACGTCGCCGTGCAGGGCGCCGGCTGGCTGTCGGTGCAGACCGCCGACGGCAGCGAGGCCTACACGCGCGCCGGCAACCTGCACGTCGATGAAAACGGCCAGCTCGTCAACGCGAGCAACCTGCCGGTGCTCGGCAACGGCGGCCCGATCTCGGTGCCGCCGAACGCGGAAGTGACGATCGGCAAGGACGGCACGGTGTCCGCGCTGATGCCGGGCGACCCGCCGACGGCGGTCGCGATCGTCGACCAGATGAAGCTCGTGAACCCCGACCCGGCCACGCTCGCGCGCGGCAACGACGGGCTGTTCCGCACCGCCGACGGCAATCCGGCCGACGCCGACCCGACCGTGGTCGTCACACCGAATTCGCTCGAAGGCAGCAACGTGAACCCGGTGACCGCGATGGTCGCGATGATCGACAACGCACGGGCGTTCCAGCTGCAGTCGAAGCTGATCCAGACGGCCGACCAGAACGAGCAGTCGGCGAACCAGTTGCTCAACTTCAGCTGAGCGGCCCGGCCCTCGCACCCAGGAGAAGATTCAACATGAACCGTTCGCTCTACATTGCCGCCACCGGCATGAATGCGCAGCAGGCGCAGATGGACGTGATCTCGAACAACCTCGCGAACACCAGCACGAACGGCTTCAAGGCGTCGCGCGCGGTGTTCGAGGATCTGCTGTACCAGACCATCCGCCAGCCGGGCGCGAACTCGACGCAGCAGACCGAGCTGCCGTCGGGCCTGCAGCTCGGCACCGGCGTGCAGCAGGTCGCGACCGAGCGTCTGTACACGCAGGGTGGCCTCACGCAGACCGGCAACTCGAAGGACGTCGCGATCAACGGCGCGGGCTTCTTCCAGGTGCTGATGCCGGACGGCACGAACGCGTACACGCGCGACGGATCGTTCCAGACCAACGCACAGGGCCAGCTCGTCACGTCGAGCGGCTACCAGATCCTGCCGGCGATCACGGTGCCGCAGAACGCGCAGTCGCTGACGATCGGCAAGGACGGCGTCGTGTCGGTCACGCAGCCGGGCTCGAGCAACGCGGTGCAGATCGGCTCGCTGCAGATCGCGACCTTCATCAACCCGGCCGGCCTCGAGGCGAAGGGCGAGAACCTGTTCGCCGAGACCACGTCGTCGGGCGCGCCGAACGTGTCGCAGCCGGGCCTGAACGGCGCGGGCGTGCTCAACCAGGGCTATGTCGAGGCGTCGAACGTGAACGTCGTGCAGGAGCTCGTCAACATGATCCAGACGCAGCGTGCCTACGAGATCAACAGCAAGGCCGTGACGACGTCCGACCAGATGCTGCAGACCGTCACGCAGATGAAGAGCTAACCGGAACGTCCCGTCGTCGCCATGAAGCAGGTTCGCCTCCTCCCGTCAGCCCCCGTCCGCGCCGCGTGCGCGGTCGCGGTGGCTGCGCTCGCCGGTTGCGCGCAGATTCCGCGCGACCCGATCATCCAGCAGCCGATGACGGCGCAGCCGCCGATGCCGATGTCGATGCAGGCGCCCGGCTCGATCTACAACCCCGGTTATGCGGGGCGGCCGCTGTTCGAGGATCAGCGGCCGCGCAACGTCGGCGACATCCTGACGATCATGATCGCGGAGAACATCAACGCGACCAAGTCGTCGGGCGCGAACACGAACCGCCAGGGCAACACCGACTTCAACGTGCCGACGGCCGGCTTCCTCGGCGGGCTGTTCGCGAAGGCGAACCTGTCGGCGGCCGGCACCAACAAGTTCGCGGCCACCGGCGGCGCGAGCGCGGCGAACACGTTCAACGGCACGATCACGGTGACCGTCACCAACGTGCTGCCGAACGGCAACCTCGTGGTCAGCGGCGAGAAGCAGATGCTGATCAACCAGGGCAACGAATTCGTGCGCTTCTCGGGGGTCGTCAACCCGAACACGATCTCGGGCGCGAACTCCGTCTATTCGACGCAGGTCGCCGACGCGAAGATCGAATACTCGTCGAAGGGCTACATCAACGAAGCCGAGACGATGGGCTGGCTGCAGCGCTTCTTCCTCAACATCGCACCGTGGTGATGACGATGCAGCAGCCTCTTCTCCACCGCCTGTCGTCCCGTGCGCGTGCCGTCGCGCGGATCGCCGCCGCGTTCGTGCTGGCGGCGTGCGCGCTCGGCGCGGCACCCGCGCACGCGGAGCGCCTGAAGGACCTCGCGCAGATCCAGGGCGTGCGCGACAACCCGCTGATCGGCTATGGCCTCGTCGTCGGCCTCGACGGCACGGGCGACCAGACGATGCAGACGCCGTTCACGACGCAGACGCTCGCGAACATGCTCGCGAACCTCGGCATCTCGATCAACAACGGCTCGGCCAACGGCGGGCCGTCGTCGCTGAACAACATGCAGCTGAAGAACGTCGCGGCCGTGATGGTGACCGCGACGCTGCCGCCGTTCGCGCGGCCGGGCGAGGCGCTCGACGTGACCGTGTCGTCGCTCGGCAACGCGAAGAGCCTGCGCGGCGGCACGCTGCTGCTCACGCCGCTGAAGGGCGCGGACGGGCAGGTGTACGCGCTCGCGCAGGGCAACATGGCGGTCGGCGGCGCGGGCGCCAGCGCGAACGGCAGCCGCGTGCAGGTGAACCAGCTCGCGGCCGGCCGGATCGTCGGCGGCGCGATCGTCGAGCGGGCGGTGCCGAACGCGATCGCGCAGATGAACGGCGTGCTGCAGCTGCAGCTGAACGACATGGACTACGGCACCGCGCAGCGGATCGTGTCCGCGGTCAATTCGAGCTTCGGCCCGGGCACCGCGACGGCGCTCGACGGCCGCACGATCCAGCTCGCCGCGCCGGCGGATTCCGCGCAGCAGGTCGCGTTCATGGCGCGCCTGCAGAACCTCGACGTGAGCCCGGACAAGGCCGCCGCGAAGGTGATCCTGAACGCGCGCACCGGCTCGATCGTGATGAACCAGATGGTCACGCTGCAGAGCTGCGCGGTCGCGCACGGCAACCTGTCGGTGGTCGTCAACACGCAGCCGGTGGTGTCGCAGCCGGGGCCGTTCTCGAACGGGCAGACGGTGGTCGCGCAGCAGTCGCAGATCCAGCTGAAGCAGGACAACGGCGCGCTCAAGATGGTGACGGCCGGCGCGAACCTGGCCGACGTCGTGAAGGCGCTGAACACGCTCGGCGCGACGCCGGCGGACCTGATGTCGATCCTGCAGGCGATGAAGGCGGCCGGCGCGCTGCGCGCAGACCTGGAGGTGATCTGAATGGCGGCGAATCTTCCGAACGCGAACGACCTGACGCAGCGCTTCGCCCTCGACGTGCAGGGCTTCGACGCGCTGCGCGCGCAGGCGAAGCAGTCGCCGCAGGCCGGTGCGAAGGCGGTCGCGGGCCAGTTCGACGCGATGTTCACGCAGATGATGCTCAAGAGCATGCGCGACGCGTCGCCCGACGGCGGGCTGCTCGATTCGCACACGTCGAAGATGTACACGTCGATGCTCGACCAGCAGCTCGCGCAGCAGATGTCGAAGCGCGGGATCGGCGTGGCCGACGCGCTGATGAAGCAGCTGCTGCGCAACGCGGGGCAGGGCACGGGCAGCGACACGGCGGCCGACGCGGGCGCGGCCGGGCTCGCTGCGGCGGGCCTGGGTGCGGCCGGCTCGGGCACGTCGGGCAACGAAGGCAGCCTCGCCGCGATGAACGCGATGGCGCGGGCCTACGCGAACGCGGCGAACAACGGCGGGCTCGCCGGCTCGCGCGGCTACACGGCCGGCAGCGCACTGACGCCGCCGCTGAAGGGCGCGAGCGGCGTGCAGGACGCCGACGCGTTCGTCGACCGGCTCGCCGGCCCGGCGCAGGCGGCGAGCGCGACCACCGGCATCCCGGCGCGCTTCATCGTCGGCCAGGCCGCGCTCGAATCGGGCTGGGGCAAGCGCGAGATCCGCGCGAGCGACGGCTCGACGAGCTACAACGTGTTCGGCATCAAGGCGAACAAGGGCTGGACGGGCCGCACGGTGTCGGCGCTGACGACCGAATACGTGAACGGCACGCCGCGCCGCGTCGTCGCGAAATTCCGCGCGTACGACTCGTACGAGCACGCGATGACCGACTACGCGAACCTGCTGAAGAACAACCCGCGCTATGCGGGCGTGCTCAGCGCGAGCCGCAGCGTCGAGGGTTTCGCGCACGGAATGCAGAAGGCCGGTTACGCGACCGACCCGAATTACGCGAAGAAGCTGATCTCGATCATGCAGCAGATCGGCTGACGGGGCAGGGCCGCAACGGCCCCGCCTGCCGCCGTTTTTACAATCTTACGAACCGTGCCCGGCATCCCGCCGCGCGCGGTTTTCAACGTTTGCGCGAAAAATACCGGCGTTTCGATCTAAACTTTCGGTGAGCACTGCCGCTAAGTGTGAGAGACCTGTAACCGGGCCATGTTCTGGCCCGGTTTTACTGCGCACCGGTCGCCCGGGCGCCCTGAAAAGAAAACCGGCTAGCCATGAATATCGAAACGTCGACCGATCCGAGCCTGGATGCGGGCCATTCCGGGCCCGACTACGCCCGCCGCAATCCGCTGGAGATCGGCGTGCAACTGCGCAACCTCGTGAACCGGGGCGACTTCCTGACCGTCCAGTACCCGGGCGGCCAGCTCGTCACGCGCCTGCTCGAGGTCGACGTCGGCGCGCGCACGTTCACGTTCGACTGGGGCGCGCTGTCCGAGCAGAACGCCGGCATCCTCGGCGCGTCGCATTGCACCTTCGCGGCCGCGCCGGAAGGCGTGCGCGTCGAATTCACCACGAATACGCCGCGCGAGACGCGCTACGAGGGGCTGCCCGCGTTCGTCGCCGATTTCCCCGACGTGCTGATGTGCATCCAGCGCCGCGAGTATTTCCGCGTCGATGCACCGATCGTCGATCCGTTCCTGTGCCGCGGCCGGTTGCCGGACGGCGAGGGCTTCATGTTCGAGGTGCATAACCTGTCGCTCGGCGGCGTCGGCCTGCGGACCGCCGACGAGCGCGTCGAGGCGCTCGATGTCGGCACGCTGCTGCCGGGCGTCGAGCTCGAGCTGAACGGCCACGGCAAGCTGTCGCTCGACCTGCAGCTCGTGTCGCAGCGTTCGACCCAGATGCCGAACGGCTCGCGCCGCTACCAGCTCGGCTTTCGCTTCATGTCGCTGCCGGGCAGCGCGGAGAACACGCTGCAGCGCCTGATCACGCAGCTCGAGATGAAGCGCCGCTCGCTCGCGCGGGCCTGACGCATCCGCTCGCGGCCCGGTTCTGGGCCGCTTTCGCACCGGCGCCGGCAGCGTGCGCCGGGCCGCTCGCCGGACGACGCGCATTCGCGCGTCGCGCACGCATTTTTCCCTCAATTTTTCCGATCCGCGGCCGTTATACCGGGAGTCACGCAACCCGGCGGCCGCAGCGCGGCCGGCTCATCAGGATCGCGCATGTCCAACTCACTCATGAACCTCGGTGTCAGCGGCCTCAATGCCGCGCTCTGGGGCCTCACGACGACCGGCCAGAACATCAGCAACGCCGCGACGCCCGGCTATTCGGTCGAGCGCCCGGTCTATGCCGAGGCGAGCGGTCAGTACACGGCGAGCGGCTACATGCCGCAGGGCGTGAATACCGTCACCGTGCAGCGGCAGTACAGCCAGTACCTGAGCGACCAGCTGAACAGCGCGCAGTCGCAGGGCGGCTCGCTGTCGACGTGGTATTCGCTCGTCGCGCAGCTGAACAATTACGTCGGCAGCCCGACGGCCGGCATCTCGACCGGGATCACGGGCTATTTCACCGGGCTGCAGAACGTCGCGAACAACGCGTCCGATCCGTCGGTACGGCAGACCGCGGTCAGCAACGCGCAAATCCTCGCGAACCAGCTCAACGCGGCCGGCCAGCAGTACGACGCGCTGCGCCAGAGCGTGAATACGCAGCTCACCGACACCGTGTCGCAGATCAACACGTACACCAAGCAGATCGCGCAGCTGAACCAGCAGATCTCGGCAGCGAGCAGCCAGGGGCAGCCGCCGAACCAGCTGATGGACCAGCGCGACCTCGCGGTGTCGAACCTGTCGAGCCTCGCCGGCGTGCAGGTGGTGCGCAACGACAGCGGCTACAGCGTGTTCCTCGCGGGCGGCCAGCCGCTCGTTCTTGCCGACAAGAGCTACCAGCTCGCGACCGTCACGTCGTCGTCCGATCCGAGCGAGCTGACCGTCGTGTCGCAGGGCATCGCCGGCGCGAACCCGCCGGGGCCGAACCAGGCGCTGCCCGATGCGTCGCTGTCGGGCGGCACGCTTGGCGGCCTGCTCGCGTTCCGCAGCCAGACGCTCGATCCCGCGCAGGCGCAGCTCGGCGCGCTCGCGACCAGCTTCGCCGCGCAGGTCAACGGGCAGAACGCGCTCGGCGTCGACCTGGCGGGCAATCCGGGCGGCAACCTGTTCACGGTGGCGAACCCGACCGTCTATTCGAACCAGGGCAATACCGGCAACGCGGCGCTGTCCGTCTCGTTCGCCAACGCGTCGCAGCCGACGACGAGCGACTACACGCTGTCGTATGACGGCACGAACTACACGCTGACCGACCGCGCGAGCGGGTCGGTGGTCGACCAGAAGGCGGGGCCGATGCCGGTCTCGCTCGGCGGGCTGAACTTCTCGTTCTCGTCCGGCGCGATGAATGCCGGCGACCAGTTCACCGTGCTGCCGACGCGCGGCGCGCTGACGGGCTTCGGCCTCGCGACGACGAGCGGCTCGGCGATCGCGGCCGCGTCGCCGGTCGTCACGTCGGCGTCGAGCACCAACATCGGCACCGGCAAGATCGCGCTGAGCGGGGTGAGCTCCGGCTATCAGGTGCCGTCGACCAAGCTGACCTACGACGCGGCGACGCAGTCGCTGTCGGGCTTCCCGGTCGGTACCACGGTGACGATCCCGGGCACGCCGCCGACGTCGGTGACGATCAGCAATCCGACCGACCCCGTGCCGTACGACCCGTCGACCGGCGCGGCGATGACGATGTCGGGCACGGCCGCCGGTGCGCTGAACGGCGTGACCGTCACGCTGTCTGGCACGCCGTCGGACGGCGATTCGTTCACGATCGGGCCGTACGCGGGCGGCACGAGCGACGGCAGCAACGCGCTCGCGCTGTCGCGGCTCGTCAACGCGAAGACCCTCGGCGGCGGCACGACGACGCTCACGGGTGCCTATGCGAACTACGTGAACAACATCGGCAACGCGGCGAGCCAGCTCAAGTCGTCGAGTACCGCCCAGACGGCGCTGGTCGGCCAGATCACGTCCGCGCAGCAGTCGGTGTCGGGCGTGAACCAGAACGAGGAAGCCGCGAACCTGATGCAGTACCAGCAGCTCTACCAGGCGAACGCGAAGGTGATCCAGACGGCGGCTTCGCTGTTTCAGACCGTGCTGGGCCTGTTCAGCTGAGCGGATTCGAGAGGATAGAAACGATGCGGATTTCCACGACCCAGTTCTACCAGCTGAACGTCGGCCAGATGAACGATCAGCAGGCCCAGCTCGCGCAGCTCTACCAGCAGATCTCGAGCGGCGTGAGCCTGTCGACGCCGGCCGACAACCCGTTGGGCGCGGCGCAGGCCGTGCAGCTGTCGATGACGTCGGCCACGCTGTCGCAGTACGCGGCGAACCAGAGCACGGCGCTCGCGTCGCTGCAGGCCGAGGACCAGGCGCTGCAGAGCGTCGGCAACGTACTCGGCAGCGTCCAGTCGACGATCGTGCGCGCCGGCGACGGTTCGCTCGCCGACAATAACCGCGCAGCGCTCGCGGCGCAGCTCGAGGGCTACCGCGACCAGCTGGTGTCGCTCGCGAACTCGACCGACGGCGCGGGCAACTACCTGTTCGCCGGCTACCAGAATTCTACGGCGCCGTTCACGAAGGACGCCGCCGGCAGCATCAGCTATGTCGGCGATACGGGCACGCGCACCGTGCAGATCGACGATTCGCGCAGCGTGCCGCAGGGCGACTCGGGCCTCTCGGTGTTCATGTCGGTGCAGGCGCTGGGCAACTCGCCCGTCCAGGCGGCCGGCGCGGCCAACACCGGCACGGCCACCATCGGCAACGTCACGGTGACGGATCCGTCGGCCGCGACCAACGGCCATCAGTTCACGATCACCTTCGGCGGCACCGCGGCCGCGCCGACCTACACGGTGACCGACAACTCGATTTCGCCCCCGACGCCCGGGCCCGCGCAGGCCTATACGTCGGGCGCCGCGATCGCGCTCGGCAACGGGATGAAGGTCGCCGTGTCGGGCACGCCGTCGCCCACCGACACCTTTTCGGTCACGCCCGCACCGCAGGCGAGCGGGGTCGACGTGTTCTCGACGCTCGATTCGATGATCACGGCGTTGAAGACGCCCGTCGCCGGCAATCCGACGGCGACCGCCGCGCTGTCGAACACGCTGAGCACGGCCGCGACGAAGATCGGCAACTCGATGCGCAACGTCACGACCGTGCTGGCGTCGGTCGGCGGCCGCGAGCAGGAGGTCAAGGCGATGCAGACCGTCAACCAGACCGCGGCGCTGCAGACGACCAGCAACCTGTCGGACCTGACGAGCGCCAACATGGTCACGACCATCAGCCAGTACCTGCAGGTGCAGAACGCGCTGAGCGGCGCGCAGAAGGCCTACGCGCAGCTGCAGAACATGTCGCTGTTCCAGTACATCAATCCGTGATCCGCGTGGCGTCCGCTGCGATGTGAGCGCCCGCTCACATCGGGCGGTGCGCCGGCCGGCCGCCGCCGATGCGGTCGCGCAGCGCCGATTCCCGCGCCGATGCCCGCCCGGCAGGCACGCCCGCCGCCCCGGCGGTTCGCGCTTGCCAGCCCCATTTCCGCTCCGTAAACTCGCGCCAGATTCCAGACCGGCGCACCGTCCCGCAGCCGGCGTACGACAGGAGCCCTTTCCCCATGTCCGATTCCTACTTCCCGCGCTGGCGGGTGCAACCGACCGGCGCGGTCTCGCGCGTGGTCGGCCCCGACGAACGCCTCGCGTGGCCGCAGATGGTCGCGATGGGCGTGCAGCACGTCGTCGCGATGTTCGGCTCGACCGTGCTCGCACCGCTGCTGATGGGCTTCGACCCGAACCTGTGCATCTTCATGTCGGGTATCGGCACGCTGCTGTTCTTCGTGCTGGTCGGCGGCCGCGTGCCGAGCTACCTCGGCTCGAGCTTCGCGTTCATCGGCCTCGTGATCGCGGTGACGGGCTACGGCGGCAGCGGCCCGAACCCGAACATCCCGGTCGCGCTCGGCGGGATCGTCGCGTGCGGCGTCGTGTACGTCGCGCTCGGCGCGCTGGTGCAGGCCATCGGCACGCGCTGGATCGAGACGCTGATGCCGCCCGTCGTCACCGGCGCGGTGGTCGCGGTGATCGGGCTGAACCTCGCGCCGATCGCGGTCAAGGGCGTGTCGGCATCGACCTTCGACTCGGTGATGGCGCTCGTCACGGTGCTGTGCGTCGGCGGCGTCGCGGTGTTCGCGCGCGGGATGATGCAGCGCCTGCTGATCCTCGTCGGGCTGGTGATCGCCTACGTGATCTATGCGATCGCGACCAACGGGATGGGCCTCGGCAAGCCGGTCGATTTCGCGATCGTCGCGCATGCCGCGTGGTTCGGCGTGCCGAGCTTCCGCGCGCCGGTGTTCGATCCGCACGCGATGCTGATGCTCGCGCCGGTCGCGGTGATCCTGGTCGCGGAGAACCTCGGCCACATCAAGGCCGTCAGCGCGATGACGGGCACCAACCTCGATCGCTACGTCGGTCGTGCGTTCATCGGCGACGGGCTCGCGACGATCGTGTCGGGCAGCGTCGGCGGCACCGGCGTGACCACCTATGCGGAGAACATCGGCGTGATGGCCGTCACGCGGATCTATTCGACGCTCGTGTTCGCGGTCGCCGCGCTGATCGCGATCGGGCTGGGCTTCTCGCCGAAGTTCGGCGCGGTGATCCAGACGATTCCGGGCCCGGTGCTCGGCGGCGTGTCGATCGTCGTGTTCGGGCTGATCGCGGTGACGGGCGCGCGGATCTGGGTCGTCAACAAGGTCGACTTCTCCGACAACCGCAACCTGATCGTCGCGGCCGTCACGCTGGTGCTCGGCGCCGGCGACTTCTCGCTGAAGATCGGCGGCTTCGGGCTCGGCGGGATCGGCACCGCGACTTTCGGCGCGATCATCCTGTACGCGATCCTGCGCAAGGAAAAGGAGCCGGGGCCGGTGGTGTGAGCCGCGGCGCCGGCGGCAATGCCCGCGCGAACGGCGCGGATGATCGTCGTAGCGCGCGCGCGCCGGGGCTGCGGATTTCGCTTACCGGATCGCGGTGTCGTGACGTCGTGTGCTGTTGCGGACCGTGTCGGCGCAGCGGATCTCGACGGTGCGAAGTCGCGCCGTCGGCATCAGCGGGTGCGCAACAGCGGCAGTGATGCAGGACAGCAGCCGTGTGACGGCCGATATGAGTTTCGACATGATTTCCCCCGACCCGCTGGATGAATGTTTGTCACCTGCATCGGGTCGTTCGCCCGTGCAGGGTTCGTCGTCTGCACGGCTGCATCAGCAAGCAACGGGCCAGCACGCGGACTTTCGCGCAGACAGGGGCTCGGCGGGGGCCGCGTGACGCCGGTGCAAGGTGGCGCACGCGAAAATGTTTCAGCGCTGAAACGTGCGGCGGTGGGCCGGTCGGCCGCATGCCAGGCCTTACGTGCGGTGGCGCGCACGACGGGGAAACGCAGGGGCGCGCGACATCGATTCCGCAGGGGAATCGCGGGCGTTGCGCGCGGATCGGTTTCATTCCTGCAACGCGGACGGGGACGTGAGGTGGCACGCCGCGTCGTTTCGATCGGGTAGCGGCGACGCGGCGCGCGTCATCCGTTCGCATTCCCCAGCGCTTCCAGCCACGCGCAGAACTGCGCGACCAGCGGATCGTCGGCCGGCGTGCCCGGCGCGATCCACCAGTAGCTGCGTGTCGCGATGCGCGGCCCGTCGAGCGGCATCACGAGACGCCCGCTCGCGAGCTCGTCGTCGATCAGCGGCAGCGGGCCGAGCGCGACGCCCAGCCCGTCGACGGCCGCCTGCAGCGCCAGGTAGAAGTGGTCGAACGACTGCCGCTTGCGCCCCTTCATCGTCACGCCGGCCGCCGCGAACCAGTCGCGCCAGCCTTCCGGCCGCGTGTCCGAATGCAGCAGCACGTGCCGCGCGAGATCGTCCGCGCGGGCGATCGGCGCGCGCTTGAGCAGCGCGGGGCTGCAGACCGGAATCACGCTTTCGTCGAGGAAGTGGCCGCTCGTGCAGTTCGGCCAGTGGCCGGGGCCGCGGCGGATCGCGACGTCGAAACCGTCGAGCGCATCGAGCGGCGCGTTCGACGTGGACAGCTTCAGCTCGACGTTCGGCACGTCGCGCTGGAACCGCGACAGGCGCGGCAGCAGCCATTTCATCGCGAAGGTCGGCAGCGCATTGATGCGCAGCACGCGCGCGGCCCCGGTGTTGCGCAACTGCTCGGTGGCGAGCGCGATGCTGTCGAACGCGGCGCGGACGGTATCCAGATAGCGGCGGCCTTCGTCGGTGAGCTTCACGCGCTTGCCGTAGCGGTGGAACACCGGCTTGCCGAGCCACGCCTCGAACCCGGCGATCTGCCGGCTGATGGCACCATGAGTCACATGCAGCTCGTCGCCGGCGGCGCTGAAGCTTTCATGTCGTGCCGCTGCTTCAAAGGCCCGAAGCGCGGAAAAGGGCGGGAGATCGCGTGCCATGCTTGTGATTCTAGATCACAAGGACGCGCCGATAAAATCGTTTTGCCGGCGTGCCGCACGGCGGTAACCTCGGGGCATCGTTTGATGAAGAGCCCCATGCAATCCGTTTCTCCGCCGCCTGCCGCGTCCCCACCTCGTGTCGGCCTCGCCGAGCTGTTCACCGGCTTCCTGTCGCTCGGCCTGATGTCGTTCGGCGGCGCGCTGCCGTTCGCGCGGCGCACGATCGTCGACGACCGCAAATGGCTCACCGCCGACGAATTCACCGATCTGCTCGGGCTGTGCCAGTTCCTGCCGGGCGGCAACGTGATCAACCTGTCGGTCGCCGTCGGCATGCGCTTTCGCGGCGTCGCGGGCGCGTTCGCCGGCATTCTCGGGCTGATCGCGGGCCCGACGCTCGTGGTCGTCGGGCTCGGTGTGCTGTATGCGAAGACGCAGGGCGATCCGCGCGTGCAGCACCTGTTCGGCGGGCTCGCCGCCGCGGCAGCGGGCCTGCTCGTCGCGATGGCCGTGAAGGTCGCGAAGCCGCTGCTGCACGCGCCGCGCACCGCGGCCGGCATCGCGGCCCTCGCATTCGCCGCGATCGCGGTGCTGCGCATCCCGCTCCTGAGCGCGATGCTGGTGCTGACGCCCGTGAGCATCTGGCTCGCGTCGCGGCGCCGCGAGACGCCGGCACCGCAGCGCGCGACCGTGCGCGACGGAGGCCGGTCATGAACGACACGCTGATCGCGATCGCGACGATCTTCAGCCAGCTGTCGCTGCTCGCATTCGGCGGCGGCAACACGATCCTGCCGGAGATGCAGCGGCAGGTCGTCGACGTGCACCACTGGATGAGCGCGCACGCGTTCACAGCGCTGTTCGCGCTCGCGCAGGCCGCGCCGGGGCCGAACATGATGATCGTGCCGCTGGTCGGCTGGCATGTGGCCGGCTGGGCCGGGCTGCTGGTCGCATCGATCGCGAAGTTCGGGCCGTCGTCGATCGTCACGGTGCTCGCGCTGCACGCGTGGGAACGCTTTCGCGACCGGCCGTGGCGCCGCTACGTGCAACAGGGGCTGATGCCGGTCACGGCCGGACTCGTCGCGGCCAGCGCGGTGCTGATCTCGGAAGCGTCGAACCGCACCGCGATCCAGTGGGGCATCACCGCCGCATGCGCGGTGCTCGCGTGGCGCACGCGTATCCATCCGCTGTGGCTGCTCGCGGCCGGCGCGCTGATCGGGCTCACCGGCATCGGCCAGTGAGCGGCGCACAACCGGCGTCCCGTGCGCGATACTGGCGCGACTCTTCACGGGAGGCTTGATGGATCTCGACGGCGCCAGCCGCAATCTCACCGTCGCCGCGCTGCTCACGCTGTCCGGCGGCTATCTCGACGCGTACACGTACGTCGGTCACGGCCACGTGTTCGCGAACACGATGACCGGCAACGTCGCGCTGCTCGGCATCAACGTGTCGGCCGGCGAATGGGCGGCCGCGCTGCATCACGTGCCGCCGCTCGGCGGTTTCGTGGTCGCGGTGTTCGTCGCGCACCTGCTCGGTCTCGCCGCGCAGCGCGGCTGGATGCGGCACACCGCGTTCGCGAGCCTGATCGTCGAGATCGCGTTTCTCGGCGTCGCCGCGAGCGGGCTCGTCGGCGCGTCGAGCGCGTGGCTGATTCCGGGGATCTCGTTCGTCGCGACGCTGCAGACGCTGTCGTTTACTCATCTCGAGGAACTGTCGTACACGTCGGTGATGACGACCGGCAACCTGCGGCGCGCCGCGCAGAAGCTGTTCGTCGGGCTGATTCCCCGCTACGACGCGGGCGCGCTGCACGATTCGGCGCTGCTTGCGACGATCAGCTTCTGCTTCCTGGCCGGCGCGGTGGTCGGCGGCCTCGTGACGCGGCTCGTGCCGGACGTCGCGCTGTGGGGCGCCGTGTTGTTGCTCGCCGGTGCGTTCGCGGAGATCGTGCGGCGGGCGCGGCGGCGCGCGGGCGGTGGGCGCGACAGTGGCGATGGGGCGGCCGGCAACGGGGGCGCCGAAGTTCGCGGCAGCAACGGCAGTAACGGCAGTAACGGCAGCAACCCCGACGGCGGGACGCCGCGGCCGGCCTGACGCGCGCAGGGGCCGCCGCCATGCGGCCGGCCGGTCCGCCGCGCGACCGAATCACCGGCTCATTGCGGCACCATCCGCCACGCTGCCCCAGCGCAACCCGTTGCTCCGGCCGCGCCTTACAGCGCCAGCCTTCGTCCCGCCATCGCCGCGACCCGCATCCGTCGCGCGACAGGCAAGCCCGGCGCGGGAAACGTTGTTCCAGGGCGACAATCGCGCGCGACCGCGCGTTTCAATTTCTTTCAGCGTGCGCACTGGTCTTATGATTCAGCCCACATCGCGCGCGCCATGAGCGTCCGCGATCGCCACCCGGCTGCGCACGCGGCCGGCCATGAATGGAGACACCTACAAAAAGGAAAGCTCATGAAGCAGACCACCCGGCTCGCAGCCATCGCAGGGGGCGCAGTGCTGGCCTTCGCCAGCCAGTACGCAGCAGCACAAAGCTCGGTCACGCTGTGGGGCGTCGCCGACGTCAGCGTTCGCTACCTGACCAACGCGAACGCCAAGAACGACGGCCTGCTGTCGATGTCCAACGGCGCGATCACCAACAGCCGCTTCGGCATCTACGGCACGGAAGACCTCGGCAGCGGCCTGAAGGCCGTGTTCAAGCTCGAAAGCGGCGTGAACCTGCAGAACGGCGCATTCGCCGACAGCGGCCGCCTGTTCAACCGTGCGGCATACGTCGGCCTGGACAGCCCGTACGGCACGGTGACCCTCGGCCGCCAGAAGACGCCGCTGTTCGACCTGCTGTCGGACACCTACGATCCGCTGACGGTCGGCAACTACCTCGAAAATGCCTGGCTGCCGGTCGCACTCGGCGGCGGCCTGTATGCGGACAACCAGATCAAGTACACGGGCACGTTCGCGGGCCTGACCGCGAAGGCGATGTACTCGACGGGCACCAACTACGAATCGACCGGCGCGGGCGGCTTCTCGGGCCAGATCCCGGGCTCGCTCGGCAAGGGCAATGCATGGGGCGTGTCGCTGTCGTACGTGACGGGCCCGCTCAGCATCGCGGCCGGCGCGCAGCAGAACAGCGACAACTCCGCACGCAAGCAGACGATCTACCACGCGAACGTCGTGTATGCGTTCAGCAAGGCGAAGATCTATGCGGGCTACCTGCGCTCGAAGGACGACACCGGTTTCGTCGACAGCCTGCTCGCGCAGCAGTCGATCCCGGTCGCGAAGGGCACGGGCCGGATCGACGACGGTCCGTTCGCGGGCGTGAGCTGGCAGGTCAGCACGCCGCTGACGCTGACGGGCGCGTTCTACTACGACCACATGCGCAACGCGATGACCGCGAACGGCACGCTCGCGAGCGGCAACCGCTACGCGATCGTCGGCATCGCCGAATACGCGCTCAGCAAGCGCACGGAAGTCTACGGCACGGTCGACTTCAACAAGACGAACGGCGCGGCGAACGTCGAGCTGCCGGGTCGCAGCAACCAGACCGGCATCGCGATCGGCCTGCGCAATATCTTCTGACGAAAATCGTCAACGCGTGCGCCGGCCCCGGTTCGGCGCGCATCGAAGAGGCTCCAGGAAGGAGCCTCTTTTTTTTCGCCACGCGCCTTCCTGCGCGCAGACGACCATTCAGCGATTGCTCCATCGGGAACACGCCGCCCGTAAGGGTTCCGTCGGCATTCCAGAACATACTTTGACAGTGCGCGCGAAGCGATTCCGCTACGCTGCGTGCAGGGTCCGCCGCGTGCCGAAACGCACGCGCGGGCGTCGTTCCGGCGCGCGTTTCGCGTGCGGCCGGCCTGGTGCGTAACTTGTGTATCCGGTGATGACAAACACGGTCCGCCGGTTTTTTTTCGTGGGACGATGCGCTCACGATTTTCTTGAAAGGGGATGACGATGGGTATCCTGAACACCGTGGGTGAAATCGCTGGCGCAGTGGCAGCCGTCGAGGCAGCCGAGAAGGTCGATCCGGATGCGGGCCTGCTGACCAAGGCGGCGGCGGCCGTCGCCGGCTTCAAGGGCGCCGAGGCGATCGAAGGCATGCTCGAGAAGAAGGAAGAGCAGCCGCAGCAGGCAGACGACACGCAGGCGACGGACGGCAGCGACACGTCGCAGGCCTGAGCAAGGCGGCTGGTCCCGCCGCGGGTGCGCCGTTCGCGCATCCGGGCGGACCGGTGCCGCGCGGCCGGCAGGCCGGGCATGTGGTCGATCGGTGACGCATGGCACACCCGGCAGCCGGTTTGACCGGCGAGAGGCGACGTCTCTCGCCGTTTTTTATGGCGCGCGCGTCCTGCGCCGCCACGTTCCGCACGAATTCCCGAATCTTGCTATCGTGCCGTCATCCGAACTGCGATGAGGGCTTGCGATGGATTTCGACTACGACCTGTTCGTCATCGGGGCCGGCTCCGGCGGCGTGAGGCTCGCCCGGATGGCGGCGTCATACGGCGCGCGCGTCGGCATAGCGGAACAGGAGCAGATCGGCGGCACCTGCGTGCTGCGCGGCTGCATCCCGAAGAAGCTGCTCGTCTACGCATCGCACTATCCGCACGAACTCGAGGATGCGAAGGGCTTCGGCTGGACCTTCGGCGCCGGCACGCTCGACTGGTCCGCGCTGATCGCCGCGAAGGATCGCGAGATCAACCGGCTCAGCGACATCTACATCGACCTGCTGCGGCAATCCGGCGTCGCGATGCACGCAGGACGCGCGACCCTCGTCGACGCGCATACGGTCGCGATCGGCGAGCGCACGATCCGCGCGCGCCACATCGCGATCGCGACCGGCTCGCGGCCGGCGCTGCCGCACCGTCCCGGCATCGAGCATGCGATCACGTCGCGCGAGGCCCTGTCGCTCCCGGCGTGCCCCAAGCGCATCGCGGTGGTCGGCGGCGGCTATATCGCGGTCGAGTTCGCCGGCATCTTCAACGGCTTCGGCAGCCAGGTCGACCTGTTCTATCGCGGCGAGAAGATCCTGCGCGGCTTCGACGACGACGTGCGCCAGTTCCTCACCGACGAAATGACGAAGCAGGGCGTCGCGATCCACGCGCGCGCAGTGGTCGAGTCGATCGCGCGCGCGGACGACGGCACGCTCTCCGTGCACGTCGGCGACGCGCAGCACGGGCCGTACGACGCGGTGCTCTATGCGACCGGCCGCGTGCCGAACGTCGAAGGGCTCGGCCTCGAGCGCGCCGGTGTGATGCTCGACGCGCGCGGCGCGATCGCGGTCGATGCGTATTCGGCGACGTCGGTGCCTTCGATCCATGCGCTCGGCGACGTCACGTCGCGGCCGCAGCTCACGCCGGTGGCGACGCGCGACGGCGCGCTGCTCGCGCGCACGCTGTTCGGCGGCGCGCGCGTCGCGGCCGATCACGATTACGTCCCGTCGGCCGTGTTCAGCCAGCCGGAGGTCGCGACGGTCGGCCTGACCGAGGCCGATGCGCGTCGCGTGCACGGCGAAGTCGACATCTACCGCACGTCCTTCAAGGCGCTGCGCCACACGCTGTCGGGCCGCAACGAGCGCACGCTGATGAAGCTGGTGGTCGCGCGCGACAGCCAGCGCGTGATCGGCGCGCACATGGTCGGCCGCGACGCGGGCGAGATCATCCAGGGCATCGCGATCGCGATTCGCGCGGGCGCGACGAAGGCGCAATTCGACGACACGATCGGCATTCACCCGACCGCGGCCGAGGAGTTCGTGACGATGCGGCAGACGGCGGCCGACTGACCGCCAGCGGCGCGCCGGCTCGCGGGCCGGCGCGGGCGTCCCGCGCACGCTCCGCTGGCGTGTGACGCACCATGGATCCGCGGCGATTTGTAAAGATCGTCAATTCTTCTAAAGAAATCCCGTCTCGATAATCAGACTTGGTATGATCGGCCAAAATCATATACGGGGCCGATCATGCGCGATCAACAGCGCAGTAACCAGAATCACGCGGTAGCCGGCGCAAGCGGGGTCGTCGATCCATGCGCCGCGCGTTCGCGTCTCGCCGCAACACGTCCGTTGCGCGCACTTTCCCTTCGCATGCCGCCATCTCCATCGCCGTCCGGGCGATGAAGTCGCGCGCGCGCCGATGCGCGCCCCGGCCGCTTCGATCATCGCATCGACCGCCGGTTTGTCGGCAAGCCGGCGAGCCCGTTCCGGGCAATCTTTTCACGTAAGGAGACCCGCAGTGAACATTCAGACACGACGCACCGTTCTCGTGGCAGCGGCGCTCGTCGCGGCGCTGTCCGGCTGCGCGACCGAATCGTCGCGCACGCTCGACGTGCCGGCCGTGAGCAGCGCGCAGAAGCCGTACGCGGGCAAGCCCGTCGCGATCGCGGTCGGCAAGTTCGACAACCGCTCGAGCTACATGCGCGGCATCTTCTCGGACGGCATCGACCGCCTCGGCGGACAGGCGAAGACGATCCTCGTTACGCGCCTGCAGCAGAGCCGCCGCTTCAACGTGCTCGATCGCGAGAACCTCGACGAGATCAAGCAGGAAGCGGGCTTCATGAAGAAGGCGCAGGCGGTGAAGGGCGCGAACTACGTCGTGACCGGCGACGTGACCGAGTTCGGCCGCAAGGACGTCGGCGATCACCAGCTGTTCGGCATTCTCGGCCGCGGCAAGACGCAAGTCGCGTACGCGAAGGTCAACCTGAACATCGTCGACACGACGACGTCGGAAGTCGTCGCGTCGAGCCAGGGCGCGGGCGAGTTCAGCCTGTCGAACCGCGAAGTGATCGGCTTCGGCGGCACGGCCGGTTACGACTCGACGCTCAACGGCAAGGTGCTGGACCTCGCGATCCAGGAGGCCGTGAATCATCTCGTCGACCAGGTCGACGCGGGCACGCTGAAGGTGCCGCAATAGGCGCCGTGCGCAGTTCGGCGCGACGAATCATTCATCAACCAGAAGAGACAAGACCATGAAACGGGGAATCTGGCTGCCGGCGACGGCGGCCGTCATGCTGCTCGCGGGCTGCGCGGCGCCGACCACGCCGCCGCTCTATCAATGGAACGGCTATCAGCCGCAGGTGTACGAATACTTCAAGGGGCAGAAGTCCCCGCAGGAGCAGATCGACGCGCTCGAAAAAGCGCTGCAGGAGATCCGCGCGAAGGGCAAGACGCCGCCGCCGGGCTTCCATGCGCATCTCGGGATGCTCTACGCGAGCGTCGGCAGCGAACAGCAGGCCGGGCAGGAATTCCAGGCCGAGAAGGCGCTCTTTCCGGAATCCGCGTCGTTCATGGATTTCCTGATGAAGAAGAAAGCCGGCGATGCGAAGGCCGCGAAGGCCGCGAATCCGTCGGCTGCCGGCCAGACGATCGCCGGCCAGAAGAATGCCGATCCGACTCCCGCCAAACAGTGACGTGCCTGCCATGATCAAGACACTTTCATTCAAGCTGCTGTCCGTGCTGTCGATCGTCGCGCTGTTGAGCGCGTGCGCGCAGCCCGTCAAACGCCCCGACTACACGGCCTTCAAGAAGAGCCAGCCGCGCTCGATCCTCGTGCTGCCGCCGCTCAACGAGACGACCGATGTCGGCGCGACCTACGGCGTGCTGTCGCAGATGACGCAGCCGCTGGCCGAGTCGGGCTACTACGTGGTGCCGGTCGCGGTGATGGACGAGACGTTCAAGCAGAACGGCCTCACGAACGCCGCGGAAATCCAGGGCACGTCGCCGGCGAAGCTGCGCGAAATCTTCGGCGCGGACGCCGCGCTGTACGCGAAGATCACGCAATACGGCTCCGTCTACCAGGTGGTGGACAGCACGACGGTGGTCGCGGCGTCGGCGAAGCTCGTCGACCTGAAGACCGGCGACGTGCTGTGGCAGGGCGAGGGCCGTGCGACCGGCAAGGAAGTCGGCAACAACATGAGCGTCAACGCGTTCGGGGTCGTCGGCATGCTGGTGCAGGCGGCCGTCAAGCAGGTCGCGCATTCGCTGACCGACGAAGCGCACGATGTGGCCGGTTTGACGAGCAGCAGGCTGCTGTCCGCGGGGCCGCCGAACGGGCTGCTGTACGGGCCGCGTTCGCCGAAGTACGGGACCGACTGACCGGCGCGCGGACCACGGCTTCGGCGCGTCGGGCAGGCAAGGTCGCCTGCATGCCGTGCCGAAGCCGCGAGATTCGATGAAACGGCCGCGCTTGCGCGGCCGTTTTGCGTGGCCGGTACGTCGCGTGCGTCGTGCCGGCGCCGCCGCTCAATGCATGCCGAACGCGTCGAGCAGCCGGTACCAGCTCATCGCGAGCACCAGCGCCGGCGTGCGCAGCGTCGCGCCGCCGGGGAAGTCGCGATGCCGGATCTTGCCGAACAGGTCGAAGCGGCTCGCCTGGCCGTCGATCGCCTCGGCGATCAGCTTGCCCGCGAGCGCGGTCGTGTTCACGCCGTGCCCCGAGAAACCCTGCGCGAAATACAGCGTCGGCGCGACGCGCCCGAAGTGCGGCGCGCGGTTCATCGTGATGTCGACGAAGCCGCCCCATGCGTAGTCGACCTTCACGTCCGCGAGCTGCGGGAACGTCTTCAGCATGTCCGCGCGCATCGCGTCGGCGAGATTGCGCGGCGGCCGCGTCGAATAGCTGACCTTGCCGCCCCACACGAGCCGCGTGTCGGGCGCCGGCCGGAAATAGTCGAGCACGAAGCGGCTGTCGCAGACCGCCGCGCGCGCGGGCATCAGCGCGGCGGCGCGCGCCGCGCCGAGCGGCTCGGTCGCGATCACGTAGGTGCCGACCGGCATGATCTTCTTCGACAGCGCGGGCGCGAGCGTGCCGACGTACGTGTTGCACGCGAGCACCACGAAGCGCGCGCGCACCTCTCCCTGGCCGGTCTCGACGACGTGGCCGCCCGACACGTCGCGCACGCGCGTCACGCAGCTGTCCTCGTGGATCCGCACGCCCGCGTCGGCGGCCGCGCGCGCGAGCCCGAGCGTGTAGTTCAGCGGATGCAGGTGGCCGCTGTCGGGGTCGTACAGGCCGCCGCGATAGCGCGCCGATTGCACGTAGTCGCCGAGTTCGTCCGCTTCGACGAAATGCAAGCGGTCGTAACCGAAGCGCTTCGCGGCCTCGTCGCGCCAGCGTTTCAGCGCATCCGCGTCGCGCTCGGTGTTCGCGGCGGTCAGGTAGCCGGGCACGAGCGCGCAGTCGATGTCGTGCTTCGCGATGCGCGACTTCACGAGCGACAGCGTTTCGAGCCCCATGTCCCAGATCCGCTTCACGTCGCCTTCCGGCATGAAGTTGCCGAACGTGTCGATGTCGCATGCAAAGCCGCCGATCAGCTGGCCGCCGTTGCGCCCGCTCGCCGCCCATCCGACCCGCGACGCCTCGAGCACGGTCACCGAATGGCCGCGCTCGGCGAGGTTGAGCGCGGCGGACAAGCCGGTGAGGCCCGCGCCGATCACGCACACGTCGGCGTCGGTCGCGCCGGCGAGCGGCGCATGGCGGGTCGTATCGTTGGCGGTCGCCGCGTAGTACGACGCGACGTGCGGCTGGTTGGCGAATGTCTGCATGATCAGGAAAACGAATGAAGGGGGCTCAGAACAGCTCGCGTACGCGGTGGTACAGCATCCCGAGTTCGAGCGCGGGCTGCCGCCATGCGTCGCCGCCGGGAAAGCGCCGGTGGCGCAGCTGCGCGAACAGGTCGAACGCGCGCGTGTCGCCCGCGATCGCGCCGGCGATCGCGCGTCCGGCGATGCCGGTCAGCGCGACGCCGTGCCCGCTGAAGCCATGGACGTAGAAGAAGTTCGGATCGAGCGCGCCGAAGTCCGGCGCGCGGTTGCGCGTGACGTCGACGAAGCCGCCCCACGCGTGGTCGACGCGCACGTCGGCGAGCTGCGGGAACACGCCGACCATGCGCTGCCGGATCGTGTCGGCGAGCGTGTCGGGCGACGCGCCCGCGGAGTTCGCGCGGCCGCCGAACAGCATCCGGTGGTCGGCCGACAGCCGGAAGTAGTCGAGGAAGAAGTTGTTGTCGCACACGGCTTCGCGCTGCGCGATCAGCGCGTCGGCGCGCGCGCGGCCGAGCGGTTCGGTCGCGATGATGTACGACGCGATCGGCGCGATGCGCGCGGCGGTCGCGGCCGGCAGGATGCCGCCGGGGCCCGCGTTGCAGCACGACACGACGAAGCGGCAGCGCACCTCGCCCGACGGCGTGCGCACGACCGGCCGGGCGCCGCGCACGACGTCGAGCGCGGGCGTGTGCGCGTGGAGCGCGACACCTTCGCGGCGCGCGGCCTCGGCGAGGCCGAGGCAATACTTGAGCGGATGCAGGTGGCCCGACAGCGGATCGTAGACGCCCGCCAGATAGCGCGGCGACGCGATGCGCGCGCGGATTTCGCCGGTGTCGAGCCACGACAGCGACGGATGGCCCCAGCGCGAGCGCGCGGCATCCATCCAGGCGCGAAGGTCGTCGATGCGGCGCGGCTTGGTCGCGACCGTCAGGTAGCCGCGCGTGAAGTCGCAGTCGATGCCGTGGCGCGCGATCCGCTCGGCGATCAGCGCGACGCCGTCGAGCGACAGCGACCACGCGGCGCGTGCGCCGGCCGCGCCGAGCTGCTGCTCGATCACCTCGTCTTTCGCGAAACCCGTGATCGCCTGTCCGCCGTTGCGGCCCGATGCGCCCCAGCCGGGCCGATGCGCATCGATCACGGCGACCGACAGCCCGCGCGCACGGCAATCGAGCGCCGTCGACAGGCCCGCGAAGCCCGCGCCGATCACGCACACGTCGACGTCGATCGCTTCCTCGAGCACGGGGTCGTCGGCCACGGGGCGCGTGGCGGTTGCTTCGTAGTACGAGTCGCGCGCGAGCGCGTCGGCGCGGCGGGTGAAAGACTGCGTCATCAAACCGACTCCGTCGAAGACGGCCGGCGCCGGTGCGCGACGCACCGCGATCCGGCCGGGTGAAACGATGCGGGACGCCATGCGCGCGGCACGGCGTCCCGCGCGGCCCGCATCAGAACGAATAGATGAACTGCGTCGCGAGCAGGTCGTTGGACTTGCCGTACGAACCGTCGTTGCGCAGGAACACCTTGTTGTTCGCCCAGTCGTGCCGGTATTCGACCTTCACGGTGATCTGCTGGGTCGGATAGAACAGCAGGTCGAGCGCGACGTCCTGGCGCACCGCGCCCTTGCACTCGAAGCCCAGGCCGCCGCCGGCCTTCGACTGCGCGAGGCAGTCCGCGTCGACGCCGAAGCCGTTGCTCGGATCCATCCCGTTGCCGTTCAGCGCGATGCCGCCGCCGCCGCCGCCGTTCTTCGAGTTGGCGAGCAGGTCGTAGCGCAGCGTCACGCCCATGCGGCCGACCACCGGCGCGTTGAACTTGCGGTGCGCGAGCAGCGACAGGCCGTACCACTGCGCGAGCCCGCCGTTGAACGCCGCATGCTGCTGCCGGCCGTAGTCGACTTCGGCGTTGTACTGAATGTCGGCGAGCGTGTAGGTCGCGTCGAGTTCGCCGAAGAAGAACGAACCGTACGCGCTCGGTGCCGCGCCGCCCGGGCCGTAGTGGACGTTGCCCTGGTCGTCGATCGCGCTCGCCAGCGTCTGCCGCCCGATGTTGAACGAACCGCCGATGTCGAGCGCGCTCGACCACGTGTAGTCCGCGCGCGCGGTGAAGGTCGGCACCTTGTTGCTGGTGGAGATCGGATCGCCGAGTGCGTTGGTGCCCGTCTGCGTGACCGAACCGTACGTGCGGTACTGCTCGTTGCCGAGGAAGAACTTCCACGCCCAGGCGCCCTTCGTGTAGTTCGCGCCGATACCGACGTAGCTGCCCGGATCCGAGAAATCGTACAGCAGGTTGTGCGTGAGCGTGAGCATCTGGTTCGACTGCTGCACCTCGTAGCCGCCGAAGCTCGGGATCAGGCCGGCGACGAGTGTCGTCTCGGCGGTGATCGGTACGTTGACGACCGCGGTGTTCAGCAGGTTGTCGGTGATCGAGCCGCGCGAGTTCTGCAGCAGCGTGATGCCGTTGCCGCGGTTCGGCATCAGCGTGATCTCTGCCGACGGCGCCATCGGGCCGACGCCGAAGGTCTTCTTGATGTCGAGGTAGAGATCGCCGAACGTGCTGTTGAAGTAGTTGTACGCGTTCTCGTGGTTCGCGAACAGGAACGACGACGTGCCGGCCGCGCGGTTGTAGATGTAGGTCGGGTCGATGTAGCCGGTGACCGACAGGCCCGCGAGCGGCCCGGTGTTGGCCGCGTCCGTCAGCGAGTCGACCTTCAGCTGCTGGTTCGCGATCTGCTGCTTCATTTCACTGACTTCGTCGTTGGTCAGCGTGGCTTGAGCCTTGCCGTAGTCCGGCGACGACGGGTCGGCGGCCACGATCACCGGCTTAGCCGCGGTCGTCGCGCCGGCCTGCGCGACCGGGGTGCCGCCCGGCTTCGCGGCGAGCTGCGCCTGCATGGCCTTCATCTGCTTCTGCAGCGCGGCGACCTGCGCCTGCAAGGCCTTGATTTCGGCGGAGGTCGAGTCGGCCAGCGCGATGCCGGGCAACGCGCCGGCCACCAGCAGGCAGATCAGTTTCTTCTTCATTGCGGATTCTCCTTGTCGTGCGCTTGGTCAATCTGTGATCGGCCTGCGCGCCGCGTCTCGCGGCGCGCGGGTCTTGTTATCGATGAAAAGGGAAGCGGGGCGTCAGGCCGCCGCGAACGCCGCCTTCATGTCGGCCACCCGGCGCCGTTCGCGCGCGATCATCATCTGGTTCACGACGATCACGCCGATCGTCACCGCGGTGATGAACAGCGTTGCCAGTGCGTTCATTTCCGGGTTCAGCCCGAGCCGCACGCGCGAGAACACCACCAGCGGCAGCGTGGTCGAGCCCGGCCCCGACAGGAACGCCGACAGCACCAGGTCGTCGATCGACAGCGTGAACGACAGCAGCCAGCCCGACAGCAGCGCCTGCGAGATCAGCGGCAGCGTCACCACGAAGAACACCTTCAGCGGCGTCGCACCCAGGTCGAGCGCGGCTTCCTCCAGCGACTTGTTCATCTCCTTCACGCGCGACTGCACGATGATCGCCACGTACGACACGCACAGCATCACGTGGCCGATCCAGATCGTCACCATCCCGCGGCCCTTCGGCCAGCCGAACATCTGCTCCAGCGCAACGAACAGCAGCAGCAGCGAGATCCCCTGGATCACCTCCGGAATCACCAGCGGCGCGTTGATCATCCCCGTGTACAGCGTGAAGCCCTTGAAGCGGCCGAAGCGCGCGAGCACGAAGCCCGCCCACGTGCCGATCACGACCGACGCGGTGGCGGTCAGGAGGCCGATCTTCAGCGACAGCCACGCGGCGGTGAGCAGCTCGTCGTCCTGCCACAGCGCCGCGTACCACTTCAGCGAGAAGCCCGACCACACCGTCACCAGCTTCGACTCGTTGAACGAGTACACGACCAGGCTGATGATCGGGATGTACAGGAACAGGAAGCCGAAGGCGAGGACGCCCGTCGACAGCGGTTTGCTCGGCTTGATCATTTCGCTTCCTCCAGTTCCTTGACCTGGTAGTACTGGAACAGCGCCATCGGCACCAGCAACAGCAGCACCATCGCGACCGTCACCGCGGACGCCATCGGCCAGTCCATGTTGTTGAAGAATTCATCCCACATCACGCGGCCGATCATCAGCGTGTCGGCGCCGCCGAGCAGTTCCGGAATCACGTACTCGCCGACTGCCGGGATGAACACCAGCAGGCTGCCGGCGATGATCCCGTTCTTCGACAGCGGCAGCGTGATGCGCGTGAACGCGACCCACGGCTTCGCGCCGAGGTCGTAGGCGGCCTCGAGCAGCGTGAGGTCCATCTTCACGAGGTGCGCGTAGAGCGGCATCACCATGAACGGCAGGTACGAATAGACCATCCCGATGTAGACGCCCGCGTCGCTGTGATAGAGGCGCAGCGGCGTGTGGATGATGCCGAGTGCGATCAGCGTGTGGTTCAGGAGGCCGTCATCCTTCAGGATTCCGATCCATGCGTACACGCGGATCAGGAACGACGTCCAGAACGGCAGCATCACGGCCATCATCAGCACGTTGCGCCGGCCCGGCTCCGAGCGTGCGATGTAGTACGCCATCGGGAAGCCGATCAGCAGGCACAGCAGCGTCGACACGGCGGCCATCTTCAGCGAGCTGAGATAGGTCGCGATGTACAGGTCGTCCTGCAGCAGGAACGCGTAGTGCGACAGCTGCAGCGCGAAGTGCACGACGCCGTCCTTGATCTCGACGAGCGACGTGTACGGCGGGATCCCCATCACCTGGTCGGCGAAGCTGATCTTGAACACCAGCACGAACGGCAGCGCGAAGAAGATCACGAGCCACAGGAACGGCACGCCGATCGCGACGCCGCGGCCCGACGGCAGGAAGCGCGACAGCGCGGCGAAGCGGCTGCGGCGCTTCGAAGCCTGTGTCGTTGCGGCGGCACCGGTCGAAACCGGCGCGGACGGCGTGGAGGCGGAAGTTCTCATCATGTCGTCCTCACTGCGTCAGCACGACGCCGCTGGCCGGCGACCACGACACGAACACGTCGTCGTTCCACGCCGGCGCGCTGTCGTGCATCAGGTGCGAGCTCGACAGGTTCGACACGACCGTCTTGCCGCTCGGCAAACGCACGTGATACAGCGAGTAGGCGCCCATGTACGCGATGTCGGTCACCACGCCGCGCGCCCAGTTGTGATGCGAGCCCGGCTTCTCGCGCGATACGTGCACGCGCTCCGGCCGCACCGAGATGCCCACCGGCATCCCGAGCGGGCCGGTCACGCCGTGGCTCACGTACATGCGTGCCTCGAGGTCGTCGCTTTCGACGAAGATGTGATCGGGTTCGTCCTCGACCACGCGGCCTTCGAACAGGTTCGTCGAGCCGATGAACTCGGCCGAGAAGCGGCTGTTCGGGTATTCGTACACTTCGCCCGGCGTGCCGATCTGCACGATCTTGCCTTCGCTCATCACCGCGAGGCGGCTCGCCATCGTCATCGCCTCTTCCTGGTCGTGCGTGACCATCACGCAGGTCACGTCGACCTTCTCGATGATGTTCACCAGTTCGAGCTGGGTCTTCTGGCGGATCTTCTTGTCGAGCGCGGACATCGGCTCGTCGAGCAGCAGCAGCTTCGGGCGCTGCCGTCGGGCCGCGGCGTCGCGATCGGCGTGCCGTTCCTGTGGCTCGTGATCTTCTTCGCGCTGCCGTTCGTGCTGGTGCTGAAGATCAGCTTCGCGGACCAGATGCTCGGCATCCCGCCATACACCGCGCTCGCACGCCTCGAAGCCGGCACGTTACGGGTCGTGCTGTCGCTGAAGCATTACGCGTTGCTGCTGCAGGACGACCTGTATCTGAACACCTACGTCAGTTCGCTGAAGATGGCCGCCGCGTCGACGCTGATGTGCGTGCTCGCCGGCTATCCGATCGCGTACTGCATCGCTCGCGCGGCGCCGGCACGCCGAAACCTGCTGATGATGGCCGTGCTGCTGCCGTTCTGGACGTCGTTCCTGATTCGCGTCTACGCGTGGGTCGGGATCATGAAGGACGACGGCCTGCTGAATCACGCGCTGGCGGCGCTCGGCATCATCCACACGCCGCTGCGCCTCTATCACACCGATGCGGGCGTCTACATCGGGATGGTCTATTCGTACCTGCCGTTCATGGTGATGCCGCTCTATGCGCATCTCGTGAAGATGGACCTCACGCTGCTCGAGGCCGCGCACGATCTCGGCGCGACACCGTGGTCGGCGTTCTGGCGCATCACGCTGCCGCTGTCGAGAAACGGGATCGTCGCGGGCAGCCTGCTCGTGTTCATTCCGGCCGTCGGCGAATACGTGATTCCGGAACTGCTCGGCGGCGCGAACACGCTGATGCTCGGCCGCGTGATGTGGGACGAGTTCTTCAACAACATGGACTGGCCGATGGCGTCCGCGGTGACGGTGACGATGGTGGCGCTGCTGCTCGTGCCGATGGCGCTGCTCCACTACAGCCAGGCCGAAGCGGAGGGGCGCTCATGACCCGCGCGAATCGCATGTGGTCCGCCGGCGTGCTGGGTGCGGGCTTCCTGTTCCTGTACATCCCGATCATCAGCCTGGTCGTGTACTCGTTCAACGCGTCGAAGCTGGTGACGGTGTGGTCCGGTTTCTCGTGGCGCTGGTACGGCGCGCTGCTGCACGACGGCGAACTGCTGACGGCCGCATGGCTGTCGCTGAAGATCGCGCTGCTGACGGCGACCGCGTCGGTCGCGATCGGCACGTGGGCGGGCTTCGTGCTGGCCCGCATGGGGCGCTTTCGCGGTTTCACGCTCTATGCGGCGATGATCAACGCGCCGCTGGTGATTCCCGAAGTGATCCAGGGCATCTCGCTCCTGCTGCTGTTCGTCGCGATGCAGCAAACCTTCGGCTGGCCCGCGGGGCGCGGTTGGCTGACGATCTGGATCGGCCACGTGATGCTGTGCCTTTCGTTCGTCGCGGTGATCGTGCAGTCGCGCGTGAAGGAGCTCGACCGCTCGATCGAGGAAGCCGCGCTCGATCTCGGCGCGCGGCCGTTGAAGGTGTTCTTCGTGATCACGCTGCCGCTGATCGCGCAGGCGCTGGTGTCGGGCTGGCTGCTCGCATTCACCGTGTCGATCGACGACGTCGTTCTTTCCGCCTTCCTGTCGGGCCCCGGTTCGACGACGCTGCCGCTCGTCGTGTTCTCGCGCGTTCGGCTCGGACTCAACCCGAGGATGAACGCGCTCGCGACGGTGTTCATCGCGGTCGTGACGATCGGCGTCGTCGTCGTGAACCGCTCGATGCTGGCTCGCGAAGGGCGGCAGGCTCGCGAGGCGCGTGCATGGCACGCGGCCGCCGCGCCGGACACGCCGGCTGCGCCGTCCGCGTCGCCGCCCGCTCGTCCGTCGGCCGCGCACGCGCGGCACGACCCCGCACCGCATCCCGTGAAGTGAACAACGACAAGGAGACGCTGGATGAAAAAGAAGATGCTTTGCGCGCTGGTCGCCGGCGCGTTGCCGGGGTTGGCGGCCGCGAGTTCGAGCGCCGACCAGATCAGGACGCTGCAGCAGCAGATCGCCGTGCTGCAGCGGCAGATGAGCGCGCTGCAATCACAACTGGCCGCGAAACCGGCGGCTGCTCCGGTGTCGTCCACCGTGGCGGCGGGTGCGTCCGCGGCCGACCCGTCGGCGTCCGGCTACGGGCAGGCGCCGGCCGTGCTGACCAACGACGACGTGACCGAGATCCGCCAGCAGGTCGCGAACCAGCAACTGAAGGTCGACTCGCTGACCGACGCCGCGCGTACCGGGCCGATCGCGGGCCTGTCGGTGACCGGCTATCTCGATCCGACCTATGTATACAACCGCGGCGCCGGCACGTCGTCGTTCCAGTTCGCGAACCACGAGAATGCCTACACGTACTACAACAGCACGTTCGGCGACGTATTCCTCGACATCAAGAAGACGTTCGGTGTCGGGCCGAGCGCACCGTCCGCTGAAATCACGCTGATGCCGAACCGCGGCGCCGGCCTGTCGATGATGACGGGCAGCGGCGCGAGCGGGCTCGACATCGTGAATACGGCGGTCGTTACGGTGCCCCTGTCGGGCACGACCGCGTTCGTCGGCGGGCTGGTGCTCGGCTTCGGCGGCTACGAGTACCAGCAGTCGAACCAGATGCTCACGCTCACGCACAACCTGCTGTACGACTTCTCGGATCCGGGTTCGTCGATCGGCGCGGGCATCAACTACCTGAGCCCGAGCGGCCAGTGGGCGTGGAAGTTCTTCGTCGGCAACGAACAGTTCCGCAGCGCCGGCGCGGTCACGCAGACCGGCGTGAACGCGCTCGGCGACCCGATCACGACGAGCAACAAGGTGCCGACCTTCACCGCGCGCGTCGACTACCTGCGCGGCAGCGCGCTCGACATCGGCGGGTCGATCAACATCGGCCGCCAGACGCTGCCGAGCGCGATCGACCCGGCCACCGGCAACGTGCACTACGGCGTGGGCGGCAATGCGCCGAGTGCCTATGGCGCGTTCTTCTTTGCGGAAGCCGATGCGACCTACACGCTCGCCGACGCGCAGTACAACGCCGAGCTCGATTACGGCCAGCAACAGCACGGCGCGTTCAACGGCGGGTTGGCGCAGTGGTTCGGGTTGTCGCTGCTCGCACATCGCAAGTTCAACGTGCCGGTGGTCGGTCGCATGGGCGCGACGTTGCGCTACGACCTGCTCGTCAATCGCAGGAACGGCGGCGGCGGATCGTCGATCGGCCTGAACGGCAACGGAATGGACCCGTACAACGGCTTCGGCATCGATGCGGACTGCCTCGCGATGTCGAAGGCGAACGGCGGCGTCGGCTTCGAGTGCAAGGGCGCGACGCGGCAGGCGGCCGCATTCGACCTGCTGTTCTATCCGACCCAGCAGGTGACGGTCAAGGTCGAGTACCGGCACGACTGGGCGAGCAACAAGGTATTCCTGCGTCACGACGGGTCGTACGCGAAGTCGAACGACCTGCTCGCGACCCAACTCATCTACGCGTTCTGACGCGACGCCGCACGCGAATGTCACTCATGCTCAAGTTTGAATACCAGCAACATGCTCAGTCCTACTACGCAGATACCGCCAACGACCGGACCCGCCATCCGTCGCTCGACGGTGCCGTTTCCGCCGACGTGTGCGTGATCGGCGGCGGGCTCACCGGCCTGTCCGCGGCGCTCGATCTCGCCGAGCGCGGCCATTCGGTCGTGCTCGTCGAGGCGTCGCGAATCGGCTGGGGCGCCAGCGGCCGAAACGGCGGCCAGTTGATCGCCGGGTACTCATGCGACATCGATACGTTCTCGGCCCATCTGCCGGAACACGACGTGCGGCAGATATGGGCGATGGGGCTCGAATCGGTCGATATCGTCCGGCAGCGGGTCGAGCGGTATGGCATCGACTGCGACCTGACCCTCGGCTATCTCACGGCCGCGAACAAGACGCGCCACATCGACGCGCTCCGCAAATGGCGCGACACCGCGGCGAGCCGCTTCGGCTATCGCGGCTACGACATCGTCGAGCGCGCGGACATGCCGCGCTTCGTCGCATCCGATCGTTATGTCGGCGGCCTGCGTCACGAAGGCAGCGGCCACCTGCATCCGCTGAACTACACGCTCGGCCTCGCGCGCGCGGCATGCGCGGCCGGCGTGACGATCCACGAGGACACGCCCGCGCTCGCGCTCGATCGAGCCGCGCCATACCACCGCGTCAGGTGCGCGCGCGGGCACGTGGACGCCCGCTACGTCGTGCTGGCCGGCAATGCATACCTGGGGCGGCTCGCGCCCGGCCTGGCACGCAAGATCATCCCGGTGGCGACCTACCTGATTGCGACGGAGCCGCTCGGCGAAGCGCGGGCGGCCGAGACGATGCCGGCCGACGCGGCGATCAGCGACTGCAATTCGGCGCTCGACTATTTCCGGCTGACGCGCGACCGGCGGTTGCTGTGGGGCGGCAAGGCGAGCAGCTCGACGCGCACGCCGCGCGATCTCGCGACGGCGATGCGGCGCGACATGCTGAAGACGTTCCCGCAGCTGGCCGACGTGCGGATCGACTACGCATGGGGCGGCCTGATCGACGCGACGATGAACCGTGCGCCGCATTTCGGGCGGCTCGAGCCCACCGTGTATTTCGCGCAGGGTTTCTCCGGACACGGCGTGAACGTGACCGGCCTCGCGGGGCGGCTGATCGCCGAAGCGATCGACGCGCAGGCCGCGCGCTTCGACCTGTTCGGCCGGATTCGCCATCGCGACTTTCCGGGCGGCCGCGCGCTGCGCACGCCGATGCTGGCGCTCGCGATGGCGTGGCACCGGACGATGGACCTGCTTTGACGCGCGCGACGAATCGTTTCGAACCACTCACTCATACGCTGGAGGCATTCATGACCGACGTCACCCGTCTAGTCGACCTGCTGCAGGCGCCGGCCAGGCTCACGCAAAGCCGCGTGCCGGCCGGACTGCTGCTCGACGGCAATCCGATGCAGACACTTTCGCATCACTACATCAGCCCGTGCGGGCATTTCAGTTGCGGGATCTGGGAATGCACGCCCGGACGCTGGACGATCGACTACGACGAGTCGGAGTACTGCGAGATGCTGAGCGGCGTCGCGATCGTGCGCGATGCCGAGGGCGGCGAACGCGTGCTGCGTACCGGCGACCGCTTCGTGATTCCGCCGGGCTTTCGCGGCACCTGGGAGGTCGTCGAGACATGCCGGAAGATCTACGCGTCGCATGCGCCGCGGGCCGAGCCGTCGCGTGCGTAGCGCAAGGCCGAATCCACCCGATCCGATCATCAACGAGGAGCATCCCATGACCCAGGAATTGTGGCGGCTGAGCGCGGCCGAGATGGCCGCTTGCGTCGCGCGGCGCGACGTGTCGTCGACGGAACTCGTGCACAGCTGCCTGCAGCGGCTCGAGCAGGTGAACCCCGTCATCAACGCGATCGTCGACGTGCTGGCCGACAGCGCGTTGCAGGCGGCGTCCGACGCCGATGCCGCGATCGCGCGCGGCGCGCCCGTCGGCCCGCTGCACGGCGTGCCGGTGACGGTGAAGATCAACGTCGATACGGCCGGCCGCGCGACGACGAACGGCGTGCGTGCGTTTGCGGGCCTGGTCGCGCAAGAGGACAGCCCGGTGACCGCGAACCTGCGCAACGCGGGCGCGATCGTGATCGGGCGCAGCAACGCGCCGGCGTTTTCGTATCGGTGGTTCACCGACAACGACCTGCACGGCCGCACGTCGAATCCGTGGAATCCGTCGCTGACGCCAGGCGGCTCCAGCGGCGGCGCGGCCGCGGCGGTCGCCGCCGGCATCGGCGCAATCGCGCACGGCAACGATCTCGGCGGCTCGATTCGCTACCCGGCCTACGCATGCGGCGTCGCGGGTCTGCGGCCGAGCACCGGCCGCGTTCCCGCCTACAACCCGACGCAATCGAAGGACCGCACGCTCGCCGTGCAGCTCGCGTCCGTCCAGGGGCCGCTGGCGCGCACGGTCGGCGACCTGCGCCTCGCGCTCGACGCGATGGCGGCGGGCGACGCACGCGACGCATGGTGGATGCCGGTCGCACCGGCCGGTCGCGACGTGACGTTTCCCGCACGGGTCGCCGTGTGTCCCGCACTGCCGGGCGTGCGGTCCGATCCGGTGGTCGTCGATGCGGTCCGGCAGGCCGCGCGCTGGCTGGAAGAGGCTGGCTGCATCGTCGAGGAAGCGGAACCGCCGCGAATCGCCGAAGCGTGCGTGCTGTGGCTGGACCTCGTGACCAACGAAGCGCGCAGCGGGCTCGGCGACGTGATCATGCAGCACGGCGACGCGGCGATCCGGACCGCGTTCGCGAGCCAGCGCAACCTCGCGGCGCCGCTCGACCTGGCCGGTTACATGAACGGCCTGGCGCGGCGGACCGCGCTGCTGCGCGACTGGCAGCAGTTCTTCGCGCGTTACCCGTTGCTGCTGATGCCGGTGTCGTGCGCGCAGCCGTTCGCGATCGATGCGGACCAGAACGGCGACGACGCGATGCGCCACATCGTCGACATGCAGGGGCCGCTGCTGGCGACCGCGCTGCTCGGGCTGCCGGGGCTGTCGGTGCCGACCGGCGTGCGCGGCGGCGTGCCGACGGGCGTGCAGCTCGTCGCAGGCCGTTTCCAGGAGGCGCTGTGCCTCGCCGCCGGCGCGGCGATCGAGGCGCGCGCCGGTACGTTCACGCCGATCGATCCGGTGACCGGATCGTGATGGCCAACCGCTGACGGGAAGGGGACACCCATGAATCCATTCACATTCGAAGACTGGCAGGCCCGCGCTGCCGTGCTGACGATCGAAGGGCGCGCGTTCATCGACGGCGACACGCGCCACGCGCACAGCGGGGCAACCTTCGCGTGCGTGAGCCCGATCGACGGCCGCGTGCTCGCGCACGTGGCCGACTGCGGCGTCGACGACGTCGATGCGGCCGTGGCGGCCGCCCGCCGCGCGTTCGACGCGCAGGCGTGGGCCGGCATGAATCCGCGTGCCCGCAAGGCCGTGCTGCAGCGCTGGGCGATGCTGATGCGCGAGCATCGCGACGAACTCGCGCTGCTCGAGACACTCGACACCGGCAAGCCGATCGCCGACACCACGGCCATCGACGTGCCGGCTGCCGCGCACTGCGTCGACTGGTATGCCGAGGCCATCGACAAGGTTGGTGGCGAGGTCGTTCCCGCCGATCGTCATCTCGTCGGACTCGTCACGCGCGAGCCGATCGGCGTCGTCGCGGCGGTCGTGCCGTGGAATTTCCCGCTCCTGATGGCCGCGTGGAAATTCGCGCCGGCGCTCGCGGCCGGCAACAGCGTGGTGCTCAAGCCGTCCGAGAAATCGCCGCTGACCGCGATCCGCGTCGCGCAGCTCGCCTACGAGGCCGGCATCCCGCCCGGCGTCTTCAGTGTCGTGCCCGGCGGCGCCGAGCCGGGTCGCCTGCTGGCGCTGCATCGCGACGTCGACTGCATCGCGTTCACCGGTTCGGCGCGCACCGGGCAGCAGATCATGGCGTGTGCCGCGCAGTCGAACCTGAAGCGCGTGTGGCTCGAACTGGGCGGCAAGTCGCCGAACATCGTGCTGCCCGATTGCCCCGATCTCGATCGCGCCGCGCAGGCGGCCGCCGATGCGATCTTCTTCAACATGGGGGAAGTGTGCACGGCGGGTTCGCGCTTGCTCGTGCATCGCGACATCAAGGATGCGTTCGTCGACAAGGTGGTCGCCGCGTCGCGGCGCTTCGCGCCCGGGCATCCGCTCGATCCCGCGGTGGCGATGGGTGCGATCGTCGATCGCGTGCAGCTCGAACGCGTGATGCGCTATATCGGCATCGGACGCGAGGAGGGGCGCCTGGTGACGGGCGGTGCGCGCGTGCGAGAGGAGACGGGCGGGTTTTATGTCGAGCCGACCGTGTTCGACGTCGACGCGCATGCGACGATCGCGCGCGAGGAAATCTTCGGGCCGGTGCTGTCGGTGATTGCGTTCGACGATGTCGAGACGGCCATACGCATCGCCAACGACACCGAATACGGGCTCGCGGCGGCCGTGTGGTCGGCGGACTACACGACGGCGCACACGGTTGCGCGGCGCCTGCGCGCCGGCACCGTCTGGGTCAACTGCTACGGCGACGGCAGCGACGACATGAACTTCCCGTTCGGCGGTTACAAGCAGTCGGGTAACGGTCGCGACAAGTCGCTGCACGCGCTCGACAAATACACCGAGCTGAAATCGACGATTGTGCGGTTGTGACGCAGGCGCGGCAGGCGGGCGTTTGCCTGCCTGCCGCGCACGCGTTACTGCGCCGCCCCTTCCGCTTCCGCCGTCTCGCCGAGGAACCCGCCGCTCTGGTGTGCCCACAGCGCCGCATAGATGCCGCCAGCCTGCAGCAGCTGCAGATGCGTGCCTTCCTCGACGATGCGTCCTTCGTCGAGCACGATCAGCCGGTCCATCGCGGCGATCGTCGACAGCCGGTGCGCGATCGCGATCACCGTCTTGCCGCTCATCAGGCCGTCGAGGCTGCGCTGGATCGCGACCTCGACCTCGGAGTCGAGCGCGCTGGTCGCTTCGTCGAGCACGAGGATCGGCGCGTCCTTGAGTATCACGCGCGCGATCGCGACGCGCTGCCGCTGGCCGCCCGACAGCTTCACGCCGCGCTCGCCGACCTCGACGTCGTAGCCGCTGCGCCCGTGCCGGTCGCGCAGCCGGCCGATGAAGTCGGACGCTTCCGCGCGCACGGCCGCGTCGTGCATCTCGCGCTCGGTCGCGTCGGGGCGGCCGTACAGGAGGTTCTCGCGCATCGTCCGGTGCAGCAGCGAGGTATCCTGCGTGACCATCCCGATCGCCGCGCGCAGGCTGTCCTGCGTCACGTGCGCGATGTCCTGCCCGTCGATCCGGATCGCGCCGCCATCCACGTCGTAGAAGCGCAGCAGCAGGTTCACGAGCGTCGACTTGCCGGCGCCCGATCGGCCGATCAGGCCGATCCGCTCGCCCGGCCGGATCGTCAGGTTCAGGCCGTCGAACACCGGCGTGTCGTTGTCCTCGTGCGCGAAGCGCACGTTGTCGAACACGATGCCGCCGAGCTGCACGGCGAGCGCCTTCGCGTCGGGCGCGTCGACCACGCTGCGCACCTTCGTCAGCGTGTTGATGCCGTCCTGGATCGTGCCGACGTTCTCGAACAGCTCGGTCATCTCCCACATGATCCAGTGCGAATAGCTCGACAGCCGCAACGCCATCGCGATCACGGCCGCGACCACGCCCGCGCTCGCCTCGCCGTGCAGCCACAGGTAGAGCGCGAGACCGCTCGAGCCGACCAGCAGCAGCGTCGACAGCAGATGGTTGACGATCTCGAACGCGCTGACGAGCCGCATCTGCGCATCGCCGGTCGCCTTGAACGCCTCCATCGCGCGCCGCGCGTGATCGGCTTCCCGGCGCGTGTGCGAGAACAGCTTCACGGTCGTGATGTTCGAATAGGCGTCGGTGATGCGGCCCGTCATCAGCGCACGTGCATCCGCCTGCTGGCTGCCGACGCGCCCGAGGCGCGGCACGAAGAACGCACAGGCGGCGCCATAGCCGAGCGCCCACAGCACGAGCGGAATCATCAGCCGCCAGTCGAAGCTGGCCGCGAGCGCGAGAATGCCGATCAGGTACGCGGCGACGCCAATCACGACGTCGACCGACATGAACAGCGCATCGCGCACCGCGAGCGCGGTCTGCATGATCTTGGTCGTCACGCGCCCGGCGAACTCGTTCGCGTAGAACGACAGGCTCTGGTCGAGCATCAGCCGGTGAAACAGCCAGCGCAGCCGCATCGGGAAGTTGATCGCGAGCACCTGGTGCTTGACCATCGTATGCAGCGAGATCAGCAGCGCGCTGCCCGCGAGGATCGCCGCGAAGCCGGCGAGCGTGCCGAAATGGCGGCCGCCGAAGTCGGCCGGCGTCGACGCGGACAGCCAGTCGACGACACGTCCCATCATCGCGAAGAGCGCGGCCTCGTAGGCGGCGAGCGCGGCCGACGTCAGCGCGATCAGCAGGATCCAGCCGCGCGCGCCTGTCGTGCACGCCCAGACGAACGAAAAGAACCCCTTCGGCGGCGTGACGGGATCCTCGAGCGGGAATGTCGGCAAGCGCCGTTCAAACCACGAAAACATTGCACCTTCTCCTTGTACGATCAGGCGAGTCGAGTTACGGCGGCGCCCGGCTGCGAGTGTCGCATCGATTCGTCCGCGCCGCAGGACGGTTGTAAGCAATCGCGGCGGCACGGCGCCACGCGAGCCGGCACCCGGGACCCGCCGGGCCTTTCATCGCGCCCCACAAAAAAGCCTTGACTATCTATCTACGAGTAGATAAAGTTCGATCCATGGAAACGAAGACGACCGTCCGCGAACAGATTCTCGACCACGCGATCACGCTGATGATGCTGCGCGGTTACAACGGCTTCAGCTATCGAGACCTGTCCGATCTGGTTGGCGTGAAGACGTCGAGCATCCACTACTACTTCCCGTCGAAAGACGATCTCGTTCTGGAAGCGGTGGCGGCGTACAGCGACGAAGTACTTGCGGCGATGCGTGCGATCGATCCGGCATTGCCGGCCGACGTCAAGCTGAGCCTCTACACGAAGCTGTTCGGCAGAACGCTCGGCGACGGCAATCAGATCTGTCTGTGCGGCATGCTCGCGGCGGACATCGAATCGTTGCCGGAGGGCGTGCGGCAGGCGGTTCAGGCCTTTTTCAAGGCCAACGAGAACTGGCTCGCCGAGTTGCTGGCGCAGGGCGCGAAGGAGCGCACGCTGCAGTTCAGCGGCACGCCGGAAACGGCGGCGCGCACGTTGTACGCGGCGTTCCAGGGCAGCGTGCTGGCCAGTCGGCTGTTTCATACGCGGGCGCGTCTCGAGGATGTCGAGGCCGTCTGGAAAACCCGGTCCTGACGGACGGGGCAGGCAGTCAGGCGGTTCGCCGCCTTTTGTTGGGGTTAGTTATCTATCTCGTAGTAGATAGATAATCGGGCGGATGGATTCGATCATCCGCATTTTTTGGGGATATGTGTCTATCTATGAGTAGATAAACAAACGCGATGCCGACGGCCAGGCCGTCGCGCGCGATCCCGGGTTGGAAGGCTGTTTCACTCACTCATCATCATTGAAAAGGAGTCTGTCATGTCGATCGAAAAAGTGCTGTACCGCGCTCATGCAAAAGCCACCGGCGGCCGTGACGGCCGTGCCACGGTGCCCGAAAGCGGTCTCGACCTGAAGCTGACCACGCCGCGCGAACTCGGCGGTGCGGGCGGCGCCGGCGCGAACCCTGAACAACTTTTCGCGGCCGGCTACAGCGCGTGCTTCATCGGTGCGATGAAGTTCGTCGCGGCCCGCGACAAGATCGCGATCCCCGCGGACGCCGCGATCGAAGGCAGCGTCGGCATCGGCGCGATCCCGAACGGCTTCGGCATCGAAGTCGAACTGAAGATCTCGCTGCCGGGCCTCGACCGTGAAACCGCGCAAACGCTGATCGACCGCGCGCACATCGTCTGCCCGTACTCGAACGCGACGCGCGGCAACATCGACGTCACGCTGACGCTCGTCTGATCGCACGTACTACGAAGTAATCCGTCGTCATTCATTGCATTCACCGGTTGAGCCAAGGAGTCTCATCATGAAGATCGTCAAGCCGCTGCTGATCGCCGCTGCCGTTGCGGCCGCGTTGTTCACCGCCCCCGCCGCCTTTGCCGCCGGCAGCGACGGCGTCCGTCCCGATACGGCGACCAGCGGGTTGCTCGCCGTGCTGAACGGCCAGAAGGGGCCGGGCCTCGAAACGCTGAGCCCCGCGAAGGCGCGTCAGGTGCTGGTCGATGCCCAGCGCGGCGCGAAGGTCGACCTGTCCGGCATCGACGTATCGAACCGCACGATCGAGCAGGACGGCCTGTCGGTGCCGATCACGATCGTGCGTCCGCAAGGAGTGGCGGGCACGCCGCCGGTGTTCATGTTCTTCCATGGAGGCGGCTGGATTCTCGGCGACTTCCCGACGCATGAACGCCTGGTGCGCGATCTGGTGGTGCAATCGGGCGCCGTCGCGGTGTTCGTGAACTACACGCCGTCGCCGGAAGCGCATTACCCGGTCGCGATCAACCAGGCGTATGCGGCGACGAAGTGGGTCGCCGCGCATGGCGCGGAAATCGGCGTCGACGGCAGCCGCCTCGCGGTGGTCGGCAACAGCGTCGGCGGGAACATGGCGGCCGTCGTGGCGCTGATGGCGAAGGACAAGGACGGCCCGGCGATCCGCTTCCAGGGCCTGTTGTGGCCCGTGACGGACCACGACTTCAATACCGGTTCGTACAACGCGTATCAGCAGGGGCACTTCCTGACCCGGCCGATGATGAAGTGGTTCTGGGACGCCTATACGAAGAACGAAGCGCAACGCAACGAGATCTACGCATCGCCGCTGCGTGCGAGCACCGCGCAGTTGAAGGGATTGCCGCCCGCGCTGATCCAGGTCGCGCAGTTCGACGTGCTGCGCGACGAAGGCGAAGCGTACGGCCGCAAGCTCGACGCAGCCGGCGTCGATGCGACGACGACGCGCTACGACGGCACGATTCACGACTTCGGTTTGCTGAACGCGCTGGCCGAGGATGCGCCGACCAAGGCGGCGATGAAGGCGATGGCCAACGAAATCGCGACGCGCCTGAAGTAGGGCTGCGGGCGGCATTCGAACGGGTTCGAATGCGAACGGCGAAGCGGCGGGCTCGGGTCCGCCGCTTTCGCATGGGGAGCGGGGCTGCAGGGCCGTCGAAACGCGACCCCGGCGGCCGGATCGAAGCGGCCCGATGCCGATCCCGATCGCGTGTTGGCCCGCGGTGCCCGCCGCGCGCATTGTTGGTACGATCGCGCGTATCGTCCACGCCGGCGTCGCATGCCGCCGGCCCATCGGCTGCACGGTCACGCGGCCACGTTCGGGAGAAGCGCTTCATGCTGCAGGCGTTCGCGGTCTTGCTGACCTTCCAGTGTCTCGGGGAAGGGGTGTCCTACCTGTTCGGCCTGCCGGTGCCGGGCCCCGTGATCGGCATGCTGCTGCTGTTCGGTTTCGTGATGCTGCGCCCGCGGGTGGCCGACGCGATCGAGCCGACCGCGCTCGAGCTGCTGCGCCATCTGTCGCTGCTGTTCGTGCCGGCCGGCGTCGGCATCATGGTGTCGGCCGACCGCGTGCGCGGCGATGCGCTGGCGGTCGTCGTCGCGCTGGCGGTGAGCACGTCGCTCGCGATCGCCGTGACGGCGCTCGTCACGCGCGCGTTGCTGCGGCGCCAGCGGCGCGCGGACGGCGCGGCGGAGGGCACGCAATGACGGCCTTCCCGAAACTCGGCGCGATCTGGGTCTACCTCGCCGCGACCCCGCTGCTCGGCCTGACGATCACGCTGATCGCGTACCTGATTGCGCAGGCCATCTATGCACGGACGCGCTTCAACCCGCTCGCGAACCCGGTGCTGATCGCGGTCGCGCTGATCGTCGTGCTGCTGACGATCACGCACACGCCGTATCCGACGTATTTCGAGGGCGCGCAGTTCGTCCACTTCCTGCTCGGCCCGGCGACCGTCGCGCTGGCGCTGCCGCTGTACCGCCAGTGGTCGAAGCTGCGGCGCGCCGCGGTGCCGCTGCTCGTCGGGCTGCTGGCGGGCTCGCTGACGGCGATCGTGTCGGCGGTCGGCATCGCCGCGCTGTTCGGCGCGTCGCACCAGACGATCGCGTCGCTCGCACCGAAATCCGCGACCACGCCGATCGCGATGGCCGTCGCGCAGGAAATCGGCGGGATTCCGTCGCTGACCGCCGTGCTGGTGATCTCGACCGGCATCTTCGGCGCCGTGTGCGCTCGCGCGATCCTGAACGCGCTGCGCATCGAGGAGCCGGCCGTGCGCGGTTTCGCGCTCGGCGTCGCGTCGCACGGGATCGGCACCGCGCGCGCGTTCCAGGTCAGCGAGGAGACCGGCGCGTTCGCGGGCCTCGGGATGGGGCTGAACGGCGTGCTGACCGCATTCGTCGTGCCGATCCTGCTGCCGGTGCTGTCGCGCTGGATCTGAGCGGCGCAGGGCAGCGGCGGCGCGCGATGCTATCGGTTTCCCTGATGGCCGAGCCCCCCGCGCCGGCCCGCCGGGCGCCTGCCGCGGATGTATCGTGGCCGTTATCGGGAGAATTCAGGAACCGGCACGGACATTTGTGCAGCGATCGGCTAACGTTGCATCGGCGCCGTGGCGGCACGCCGACGTCCGTCGCGTGCGGGCCGGCGTTCGACCCACATCCAACAATCGACAAGGAGAACCGGTCATGACGAAGTCTCGCGTGGTTTCGGTGGCAGTGGCAGTAACGGCGTCGTTCGGTCTGCTGTTGACCGCGGCGCCGGCGGCATATGCGCAGGATCCGGCGTCCGCGCCCATTGAGAATCCGGCATCCGCACCGACGCAGAAGCAACTCGACAAGGCGCAGAAGAAAGCTGCCCGCAAGGCAGCGCGCGCGCGTCACGCGAAGGACCTGAAGGCGATCGGCACGGGCACCGGCTACCGGCTCACCAACGACCAGAGCAACTATCCGCAGAACGCGGTGGAGAAGGCGCCCGCGACGAAGGCGGCGCCGGCGCCGGCCGCGCCTGCATCGGGCCAGTAACGGCCGCAAACGGCTGCAAACGGCCGCAGGCGGCCGGCAAGGGCCGACGTTGGTTCAATGAAAAACGGCGCCGGGTTCGACCGGCGCCGTTCGCTCGTGTGTGTGCCGCGCAAGCGCCACGCGCCGCGGCCCCGGGGCTTCCCGGCACGCGCGGCATTCGTTCGCGTTACGACGCGAGCTTCGCGGCGAGTTCCGCGACGTGCTTGCCCTGGTAGCGGGCGATGTCGAGTTCGTTCGCGCTCGGCTGACGGCTGCCGTCCGCGCCCGCGAGCGTGGTCGCGCCGTACGGCGTGCCGCCCGTGATCTCGTTCATGTTGACGAGCCCGCTGCACGCATAGGGCACGCCGACGATCACCATCCCGTGGTGCAGCAGCGTCGTGTGGAACGACGTGATGGTGGTTTCCTGGCCGCCGTGCTGCGTGCCGGTCGACGCGAACACGCTGCCGATCTTGCCGACGAGCGCGCCCTTCATCCACAGGCCGCCGGTCTGGTCGAGGAACGTGCGCATCTGGCCGGCCATGTTGCCGAAGCGGGTCGGCGTGCCGAAGATGATCGCGTCGTAGCCCGCGAGTTCGTCCACGGTGGCGACGGGGGCGGCCTGGTCGACCTTGACGCCGATCGCCTTCGCCTGGTCGGCGGGAATGGTTTCCGGCACGCGCTTGAGCGTGACCTCGACGCCGGGCACCGATTGCGCGCCTTCCGCGACGTGCTGCGCCATCGTTTCGACGTGCCCGTAGGACGAGTAGTAAAGAACGAGTACCTTGGCCATGTTGCGAATCTCCGATTAAGAAGGCCCCGCCTTCAGCGGGGCCCGAGGTTCCAAGCAGGCGTCATGCCCACTCGGCCGTCACTTCGACCGGACGCAGGTCGAATACCAGCACTTCGGCATCCTTGCCGTCGGCGAACGTCAGCGCCTGTTCGTCGCGGATGCGCGCGCCGTCGCCTTCGCCGAGCGTCACGCCGTTGACCGTCACGCTGCCGCGTGCGACATGCACGTAGGCGAAGCGGCCCGGTGCCAGTTCGAGCGTGGCGCGCTCGTCGCCGTCGAACAGGCCCGCGTAGATCCGCGTGTCCTGGCGGATCTTCAGCGAACCGCCGTTGCCGTCGGGCGACACGATCGGCGTGAGCTTGCCGCGCTTGTCGGCTTCCGCGATGTTCGTCTGCTGATAGCGCGGCTCGGCACCCTTCTCGGACGGTCCGACCCAGATCTGCAGGAAGTGGACGGGCGTCTCGTGCGAGTGGTTGAACTCGCTGTGACGCACGCCGGTACCCGCGCTCATCAACTGGACGTCGCCCGGCACGATCACCGACCCGGTGCCCATCGAATCCTTGTGCTCCAGCGCACCGTCGAGCACGTACGACAGGATTTCCATGTCGCGGTGCGGGTGCGTGCCGAAGCCGCGGCCCGGCGCGACGCGGTCGTCGTTGATCACCAGCAGGTCGGAGAAGCCGACTTGCTTAGGATCGTAGTAGTTCGCGAAAGAAAACGTGTGACGGGAGCTGAGCCAGCCATGCTCGGCACGGCCACGTTGGTTTGCTGCACGAGTCTCGATCATGATTTTTCCTGGATGTCGCCGGACCTCGGAAGTGGGCCCGGCCGTTCGTTGAGATGAATCTTAGGTCAATCTATTTGACAAATAAATGGCCGTGGAGATAATGACTGTCGCTATGGAGTGGACAATATGGAACTCAACGACCTGAGGATCTTCGTCGCGACCGTCGATGCAGGCAGCTTCACGGCGGCGGCCGACCAGCTGATGCTGTCCAAGCAGTTCGTGAGCCGGCGCACGATGGCGCTCGAGGCGTCGCTCGGCGTGCGTCTGCTGCATCGCAACACGCGCAATCTCGCGGTCACGGAATCGGGGCAGGAGTTCTATGCGCGCGCGCAGCGGATCCTCGCCGAGGTCGCCGACGCCGAGCAGGCGATGTCGGTGCGCAGCACCGAGCTGCACGGCTCGCTGAAGATCAGCGCGCCGCTGTCGTTCGGGATCACGCACGTGTCGCCGCTGATCGCGGAATTCCTGTCCGCGCATCCGGCCGTGCGGCTGAACGTCGACCTGACCGACCGGCGGGTCGACCTGATCGGCGAGGGCTTCGATCTCGTGCTGCGGATCGGCACGCTCGAGGATTCGACGCTGATCGCGCGAGCGCTCGGCGCGTGGCAGATGATCGCGTGCGCGAGCCCGGCTTACCTGAAGCGGCACGGCGCGCCCGCGACGCCGGCCGACCTCGCCGGCCATACGTGCCTGATGTACGGGCGCGAGCGGCGCGTCGGCTGGGAATTCCGGGTCGACGGGGTGGCGCGCACCTTCGACGTGCAGGGGCCGCTCGTCGCGAACAACGGCGAAGTCGTGCGCGACGCGGCGATCGCGGGGCTCGGCATCGCGCTGCTGCCGCATTTCATCGTCGGCGCGGCGCTCGACAGCGGCGCGCTCGTGCCGGTGCTCGACGCGTACGCGCCGCCGCCGATCACGCTGAACGCGGTGTTTCCGCAGCACCGGGAAGGATTCGTCACGCTGCGGACGTTCATCGGGTTTCTGGCCGAGCGGCTGGGGAAGGCCGTGCCGGCGGCGAACGGCGGCGCGGACCGGCGGCGGTAGAGGCGCGGGCGTGCGGCGCGTGCGGTGAATCGAAGCGTAATCTCCGCAGGATTTGCGGAGATTGTTGAGTCATGCGGTGAATCGGTGGGATAATCTCCGCATCATGAGCGGAGATTACACCTTCATCTGGCAGTCGTCCGACTGGCCCGCCTGGCGCTTCGACCTCCCGGCACTCGCGACGTCACTGGTCGATGTCAGCCGTGCGCAAGGTGCGCTGGCCGGGAGACTGGCGGATGTCGGCCTCGCACTGCGCGATGAGGCCAGCCTGGCCGCATTGACGGAGGATGTCGTCAAGACCAGCGCCATCGAGGGCGACAACCTGAACGTCGCATCGGTCCGATCATCGATTGCGCGCCGGCTCGGCGTCGATATTGGGGCGCTGGCGCCGGTTGATCGCCATGTCGAGGGCGTGGTCGACATGGTGCTGGACGCGACGGCCCGTTCGGCGGAGGTGGTGACCGAAGCCCGGCTGCGCGGGTGGCATGCGGCGCTTTTTCCGACCGGCTATTCCGGGATGTCGCGGATCACCGTCGGCGCGTGGCGTACGGATGCGAGCGGGCCGATGCAGGTGGCGTCCGGGCCGATCGGCCGGCAACGCGTGTATTTCGAAGCGCCGCCTGCCGCGCGCCTGCCGAACGAGATCGAGCGCTTCCTGCGGTGGTTCAATGCGACGCCGGTCGAGCCCTTGCTGATCCGGGCCGGCCTGGCCCACCTGTGGTTCGTCACGCTCCACCCGTTCGACGACGGCAACGGCCGTATCGCACGCGCGCTTGGGGATCTGGTTCTGGCGCGCGCTGATCGGAGCCCGCAGCGCTTCTATAGCCTGTCGGCGCAAATCCAGCGCGAGCGCAATGCGTATTACGACGTGCTGGAGCGCACGCAGCGCGGTTCGCTGGACGTCACGGCATGGCTCGCGTGGTTTCTGGATGCGCTGGGTCGGGCCGTCGATCACGCGCACACGACGCTCGATGCGGTCCTGATCAAGGCGCGCTTCTGGCAGCGATGTGCGGGCCTCGCGATGAACGAACGTCAGGTCAAGGTGATGAATCGCCTGCTCGATGGTTTCGAAGGGAAGCTGACGACCAGCAAGTGGGCCGCCCTCGCGAAGTGCTCGCAAGACACGGCGCTTCGCGATATCGAGCAACTCGTCGCGCGCGGTGTGCTGCATCGCTCGTCGTCCGGTGGCCGGAGCACGAGTTACGAACTGGTGCCATTCGACGGCTGACGCCTGCTCGCGCTGCCGGCGTTCACGCGTCGCCATCACGGCGCAAACAGGCAAGGCCGAGGCATCGTGCGCGTGATCGGTGTGGATGGCGCGCCCGGTTCGGGTTACGCTTCGGCGGGCGGGGCGAGTGCCGCATGCCGCGCCGGGCATTTTTACCTCGAACGTTGCGGGCATGGCGTTTCTACAGGCCCGCGAACCAGCGACGATCCAGGCCATGACAACCCAGAACCGATCGAATGCTCGCGCCGGCGAGCGAGGGCAAGCCGCGCTTCGCGGCCGGCATGCGTGGAGCGTGAGCCCGCGAGCCGCCATGATGTTGGCAATACTGACGATCGCGCCGATGGCCGCGCATGCGGCCGGCTTCGACTGCGCGAAAGCCGCTTCGCCGACCGAGAAGACGATCTGCGCGGACGCCGGGCTGTCGTCGCTCGACGGCCAGCTGGCGGCGGCGTGGAAGAAGACGCTCGCGAAAGGCGGCGATACCGCCGCGCTGAAGGCGGCGCAGTTGAAATGGCTCAAGCAGCGCGATCGTTGCGGCAACGATGCATCGTGCCTCGGCGATCGCTATCGCGAGCGGCTCGCGAGCCTGAACGGCGCGCCGCTTGCGGCCGACCGCTGGCAACAGACGTGGTATCGCGACAGCGACAACCCGTCGCTCGGCGGCGTGCTGACGTTCACCGGCACGGCACCGCGTCTGCACTTCGAACTGAGCGGCAACAATGGCGCGAATACCGGCGGACTCGGCGGCGATATCGACCTGCACGGCGAGCGCGGCACGTTTCGCCACGATCGATGCCGGCTCGATTTCAGCCGCAAGGGCGGCCGCGTCCAGGTCGCGCAGCAGGGCGGCGATGCCGATTGCGGCGCCGGTGCGGGCGTCGTGTATTCCGGCGAGTACGTGACGGCGTCGAAGGCGCAGGCGAGCCAGGCGGCTGACCTCGTGACGCTGAAGGTGCTGGCCGACGCGCACCAGAACGCGATCGCGCACACGCTGCTCGGCGCCGACTATCAGACGCTCGTCGATACGATCAACACCAGCGCGGACGAGCAGGATCTTGACGGCCTGAACGCCGACGTGAAGTCGTACTGGGTGCGCGGCATCGCGACGACGAACGCCGCGATCGTGATGCGCCGGGACACAGAATTGTGGATCGGGCTGCTCGTGTTCGATGCCCATGACAAGGTGCGCATGCGCTACTACTCGAACGTGCCGGCGTGGAAAAAGACCGTGCCGAAGACCATTCGCGCCTGGCACGACAATCTCGACAAGACGCTGCCGATCGATTTGATGTGATCCGGCGGGCGGATGCGCCGGGCGTGACGAGGCCCTGGTCTTGGGCCAACGCTCTTCGCGATCGACGGCCGGCCATCCTGGCGACTGTCTTCAAGCTCGGCCGTGATGCGAGCGGCATCTGGCAAGATGTCCGCACCGGAAGCGATCTACCTCGCTGTCTCGGGGTGGGGCAAATTCGGCGGCGAACCGTGCGTCCACGATTCGCTGATCGCTGACAGCTGCCCGTCATTCGAGCGTATACGTCAGCGTGCCATATCCCAGTTGATCGAAGCCGCCGCTGTTGGGACCATAGTCGCCACCGCCGCCTTCCGGCGCGACCTTGCGGGCAAAGGCCTCGACGTCCGGCGCGGAGAGCCCTTTCAGCACGACGTAGTGGTTATAGACGAGTGCCCATACAGGGCGCTCGTTGCCGCGCGAATTCGGCGAGATGACGGGCTGCGTGACGTCGCTGTTCGTGTATTGCGTGTAAGGCACGTCCCTCCCGAGGTTGTATCGAGCGGCGTATTCCGCTGCGCGCAGGAACCGGTTGTCGTCATATCCGTAAAGATCGTCTCCCTGGCTCCAGGCCATCTGGCAGAACGCCCCGAGCAGCGCAATATCGAGCATGGCATGCCCCTGGTCGCGCCCGCTTTCCTGCAGCTGACCCAGCCCGTCCGGATACAACTTCCACACCACGTGTTCGATCGAGCCGTTGCCGGCGCCATGCCTGAAATAGTCGACCGCTTCGGCGTAGATGTCGTGGCGATCGGTCAGGATCCCGATCGCCAGCATGGACGCCATGTTGGCGAGATCCCAGTTGGCCCAGTAGTGGTCGATCCTTGCGCCGTTGTGCCGAACCAGGAAGTCGTGGTTCATCGGATAGAACACGCCGAGCATCATCGACTGGAAGCGCCGGAAGTCGTCGGCGCGCCACAGGGGAGAGGTGCGCAGGATTTCGCCCGCGTTCGCCAACTGGTAGCCGTAAATACCGGAAGCCAGGAACTTGTCGGAACTGCCGCCGATCGTCGTCAGCGTGCGCGACCACGCGTTCAGGACTCCTATCGCGTGTTGCGCGTAGGCGTCGTCGCCGGTGATCTTCCACCGAAGTGCAAGCGCGTAGGCCGCGGCGGCATCATTGAAGAGCGTCGCGTAATTTTCCGGGTGGTCGGGGTTTCGGCCGCGATAGATGGCCGGCTGCGGATTCGGCTTCCAGTCGAGCGAAGCATGCCGATTGGCAACCAGGCGTTGCCAGCCGTCGAACCAGGGCTGCCGCCGCGCGGCGACGTTCTCGCGCATGCGCGCGAAATCGCTCTCCGTATGCAGCAGGCCGGGGTGCACAAAAGGCGCGCCGGCCATCCGGGCGCCGGGCACGGTCTTCAGTTGCGTGCCGGTGGGCGACCGAGATGAAACGGTCGCGTCGGTGGGGTGCTGCGCCACGGCGGCGCACGCGCCCAGCATCACCACGCAAAGAACGGGAATGGTGGCTGCTGTTCGCAAGGACGGACGAAATGCCATATGGCTCCGATAATGGTCGCGCGGTCTTGCCGAAAAAGAATCGGCATGGATTCGAACCGGGACCGTCGCACGATGAACGGGCCGCCGGGAGAAAGCCGCCTTGCCGAGTATGAACGGTCATCGCGACGCGACGGTTGACAGTAAGCATGCCGTAAAGAATCGTTTGGATTCTTCGCATGCCTTGCGCCCGCCCGCTATCTCTTGTGCAACTGCCGCCCCCCTCGAATGTCACATCTTGCGATCGATTTGGCGCGCATTGCATGTATCCGATCGCGGTTCAACAGCTAAGCTGTTACCGCACACCGGACCAGGTCCGGCCATCATCGACTTTTGGTGCACACCCATGGCACGTAACCTCACTTTCTCTCTGGATATCGCATGGCGCACGCTGCTGAAGGACTTCGGCGTGCAGCCCGACCACGTGCTGCGCAGGGCGCGTCTGCCTGAAGACCTGTTTCATCGCGCAGATCGCGGGCTCGACACGGACGAGTACTTCCGCTTCTGGCGCGCGCTGGAGCTGGAAGCGAACGACCCCATGTTTCCGTTGCGCCTCGTCGAGATGGTCTCGGCCGAGGTATTCGATCCGCCGCTGTTCGCCGCCCTGTGCAGTGCCAACCTGATGCAGGCGGTGCAGCGCCTGGCCAAATACAAGCAACTTGTGGCGCCCATGAGGCTCGAGGTCGACGTGGATGAGGCCGGATCGCTGACGGTGTCGCCGCGCTGGTTGTCGGTGCAGACCGAGTTGCCCTGTTCGCTGCAGGTGGCCGAGGTCGCGTTCTTCCTGCGGCTGGCTCGCCTGGCCACACGCGAGCCCGTGCAGGCATTGCGGGTGGCCCTGCCACAGCTTCCGCCCGCCAGCTGTGCGCCGCGCTACCAGCGCTTCTTCGGCGTGCCCGTTCAACGTGGCGAGCGTCCGGCCATTACCTTTGGCGCCGCCGATGCCCTGCGCCCGTTCCTGACCGTGAACGAAGGCATGTGGCGCGTGTTCGAGCCCGAACTGCGCCGTCGGCTCAGCGAACTGGACGCCACAGCCACGATGGCCGAGCGCGTGCGTGCGGTGCTGCTGGAGCTGCTGCCCGGCAACACGGCCACCATCGAGAAAGCCGCCGAGCGCCTGGGGCTGAGCAAGCGCACGCTACAGCGCCGCCTCGAAGACGAAGGGGAGAATTTCCGCTCGCTGGTGAACACCACCCGGGAAAGTCTTGCCCGCCACTACCTCGGGAGCACGACGATGACTGCCGGCGAAATCGCCTTCCTGCTCGGTTTCGAAGATCCCAACTCCTTTTACCGCGCCTTCCTGGAATGGACCGGGCAGACGCCGGATACCGCGCGCAATGCCATGCGCCTGAACTGAGAACGACACTCATGACCCTGCAAGAGAAACAACGCAAAGTGCTGCTGGCAGGTGCCACCGGACTCGTGGGCGGCCTGATGCTGAAGGCCCTGCTGGCCGACCGGACTGTCTCGGAGGTCCATGCGCTGAGCCGCCGCCCGCTGGCTGTGCACGACCCCAGGCTCCAGGTCCACCAGGTGGATTTCGGCCGCTTGCCCACGCTGGCGCAGGTCGACGAGGTGTACCTGTCCATGGGCACCACGATCAAGGTGGCGGGCAGCAAGGCGGCCTTCCGAGCGGTGGACTTCGATGCCAACCTGGCCGTGGCGCAGGCCGCATTTGCGGCGGGCGCGCGGCGCGTGGGGCTGGTCAGCGCAGCAGGGGCGAATGCCCGGTCGTCCATGTTCTATACCCGCGTCAAGGGCGAACTGGAAGATGCGCTCAGGGCCATGCCCTTCACGGCGCTGGTCATCGCGCAACCTTCGCTGCTGCTGGACTACCGGGACGGCCTGGGCCAGGCCACGCGGTACGGCGAGATCATCGCGATCCCCGTCGCCAGACTGCTCGCGCCGATCCTGCCCGGCGCCTACAAGCCCGTACACGCCGAGGCCGTTGCCCAGGCGCTGGTACGAACCGTTCCCACGTCCCGGGGCGTGGTGGTCCTGCCTTCTGCCGAGCTGGCCCGGCTCGGCGCCGCGCAGAATTGAGCGAGATGGGAACGCGTCGGCTGCGCGCAGGCCTGCCTTTGATGCTGGCGATCGACGTGCTGATCGCTCCGCCGATCGCGCCCGCGGGCGTGGGCGATGCCGAGGGCCGGGAAACGGCACGGCGCCTGGGCTACGAGGCTGTCGTCGCGCAATTGCCTGCCATCCGGTCGGTCTTGCAACGCCACGGCCTTGCAGCCCAGGTTGCACAGGCGCGAACGAAATTGCGCTGAGCCACGTTCAGGCTGGCGCCGATCGCCATCCCTCTGGCGCGCGTGGCGAGTTCGCTGCGCAGCGTGGCCCTCTATGGTGAAGGCATCTTCACTCCATGAGGTTTCGCGATGATCGCCCGACGCAATCTTCTTTCCGCCGCCCTGCTGATTGGGCTGCTGGCCAGCCAGACGACCTTCGCGCAGGACGGCTGGTCGCTCGCCAGGCAGGCCGATGGCATCAGGGTCTACGTGCGCAACGTCGACGGATCGCCGCTGCGCGAATTTCGCGGCGAGGTGCAGATCCGGGCTACCCCCGATGACGTCGTCAAGGTGCTGCGTGACGCCGATGCCTACCGTCAATGGATGCCCGACGTGGCCGCTTCCGAACTGCTCAAGGCCACCGACACCGAGCAGTTCCATTACCTCGACAACAAGGCGCCCTGGCCGGTTTCCAACCGCGACGGCATCTACCACTTCACCTACACGAAGGCCGGCGACGGCGCGGTCACCGTGCGCGTGGAGGCGGTCCCCGACTACCTGCCGTTGCGCGAGGGCAAGGTGCGGATTCCGCAGGCCAAAGGTCAGTGGAAGCTGGTGCCCGACGCGGAGGGTGTGAAAGTCACCTATCAGATGCATGCATCCCCCGGCGGCGCCATTCCCGACTGGCTGGCCAACCGGACAGTGGTGGACACGCCGTACGGGACGCTCAAGGCACTGCGCAGCCGTGTGCAGGAGGCCGGCCGATGAACATCGCGCCCCGTGCGGCGGCGCGGATCGCAAGCCGTTTGGCACATGACGCGAGGCAAGCGGCCTGCTTTTCCTGAAAAGCTAGCGGCAATTCAACAAAACGAGGTGCGACATGTCCACCACAGGAAAGAGAAAAACGGCCCTGGTCACCGGCGCATCGTCAGGCATGGGCAAGGCCATTGCGCAGCGTCTGATCAAGGACGGCTATCAGGTCTATGTCGCTGCACGCAGTGTCGACAAGATGGACGACCTGGCGCGACTCGGCGCCGAGCCGCTGCGCATGGACCTCTCCAGGGACGACGAGATCGTCGATGGCGTCAAGTTCATCCTGTCCCGGACGGGCGGGGTGGACGTGCTGGTCAACAACGCGGGTTTCGGCCTGTATGGGCCGGTCGAGGAAATCGGCATCGACGAGGCGCGCTACCAGTTCGAGGTCAACCTGTTCGGCGCCGCGCGGCTCACGCAACTCCTGCTGCCGGCCATGCGGGCCAGGCGCTCGGGATACATCGTCAACATCACCTCGATGGGCGGCAAGATGTACAGCATCCTGGGGGCCTGGTACCACGCGACCAAACACGCACTGGAAGGCTGGTCGGACTGCCTGCGCCTGGAAGTGGCCGAGTTTGGCATCAAGGTCGTGATCGTCGAACCCGGCGTGATCGAGACGGGCTTCGGTGATGCCGCCACCGACAGCATCGTCAAGCGCTCGGCCAGCGGCCCGTATGGCCGGCTGGTGCAGATGGTGGCCAAGTCGATCAAGAACACCTACGGACACGGCACCGGTAGCGATCCGCGCGTGATCGCGGATGTGGTCTCCAAGGCCGTCTCCAGTCGCAAGCCGCGCACGCGCTATGCGGCCGGCAAGTTCGCCAAGATGCTGATCCGCATGCGCGTCTGGCTGGGCGACCGCATGTTCGACCGCATCATCCTCAGTCAGACGCGCTGACAGACCGTACGGCTTTTTTCCCCAACATGGAGGTATGCGATATGACATCGAAAGTCTGGTTCATCACGGGCGCTGCGCGCGGATTCGGGCGCATCTGGGCAGAAGCCGCGCTGGCGCGCGGCGACAGGGTGGCTGCAACGGCCCGCAACGCCGGCTCACTGGACGTGCTTGCGGAGCGCCATGGCGACCGCGTACTTCCCCTGGCCCTGGACGTGACCGATGCGCAGCAGGTTGCGGACGCAGTCACGCAGGCGCACCAGCATTTCGGGCGACTCGACGTGGTGCTGAACAACGCCGGCTACGCGTTGGTCGGCGCCATCGAAGAAGCCACGGTCGACGACGTGAAAGCCGAATTCGAGACGAATTTCTTTGGCGCGCTGCGCGTCATCCAGGCGGCGCTGCCTGTCCTGCGGAGCCAGGGCAGCGGGCATATCCTGGGCGTCTCCAGCGTAGCGGGCATCGTGGCCGGTCCCATTTCCGGCTTCTACAACGCCTCCAAGTGGGCGCTGGAAGCCCTGCACGACAGCCTGGCGCAGGAAGTCGCCAACTTCGGCATCAAAGTGACGCTGATCGAGCCCGGTGCGTACGCGACCGACTTCGCGAGTCCCGCGTCCCTGAAGATCTCCGAGGGGCTGGAGGCCTACGCCGCGCTGCGTCAGCAAGCGTTCGCGCGGGGTGCGGCCATGGAATTCGGCGAACCGCAGGCCACGGCGCAGGCCGTGCTGCAGGTGGTCGATACGGACCAGCCGCCGTTGCGTCTGTTCCTGGGCACCGAGGGCATGCCCGTCGTGCGCGCGGCCTATGCGGCGCGACTGGCCGAGTGGGAGCAATGGGAGGCCGTATCGAATGCGGCCCAGGGCGTCTCGATCCGCCAGGCCATCGTCACCTGAGGTCGTGCCGTGGCCGATGCCATCGGCATGTCCGGCGGGTGCCGTTCGGCGTATTCGCGGGCCGAGGGGGCCTCGAAGCTGCGCTGGCCGGCCCACCGCCGATCGCCAGCTGCCTTTGCATGGAAGGGAAAGCCGCGATAGCCCTTTCGTGTGCGATGCCCCGCCGGCCGCCTATGACGCGTTTGTTACGTGACAATTGTCCACTAAATTGAGACAGCCAATCTTGTTGTGACGGATTGATGATTTCCGGTGAGACAGTAGACTGCACCCGTGCTTCGCCAGAACCGCTCCGCAGCGCGCCACGACGGCGCGACCGGACGGATTCTTCGGCAGCGGGCCGGCCGGCCCGCGGTTCGATCGTGCGAGGCGGGTTCGTTGTCGATCCGTGGGTTCGCCGTTGCGGCGGACGTCGGCACCGAATGCGTCAAACCGTCAAATCAAGGTGATTGCTATGCGTTACGTTTCGCTGGAGTCGAAGAAGGACGAGCTGCTGCTGGCGGCTCGCGTGCTGCTGATGATCCTGTTCGTGCTGTTCGGCTGGCAGAAGCTGAACGGCTTCTCGGGCACGGTCGCGTACATGGCGTCGACGGGTGCGCCGTCGCCGGAGCTGTCGGCGGTGATCGCGGTGGCGGTCGAGCTGGTCGGCGGTGCGCTGATCGCGGTCGGGTTCTATACGCGTCCGCTCGCGCTGGTGTTCGCGGTCTATACGCTCGCGACCGCGTTGATCGGGCATCGCTACTGGGCGCTGCAGGGCATGGACCAGTACCTCGCGATGATCAACTTCTACAAGAACATCAGCATCATCGGCGGGCTGCTGTTGCTCGCGGTGAGCGGGCCGGGGCGGTATTCGTTCGACCGGAAGTAAGCGGCGCGAGAATTCGTGCTGCACGACGGGCCCGGTGCGTGGAAGCGCACCGGGCCCGTGTTTCATCATCCGCGCGTCGTCGAGGTGCGCGCGAAATCGACATCGGTTGCCGGTTCTCGTATAGATTGGGGCCCCTCGTCCGCTTTCATCGTTGGCTACCGTGTCGCACCCGACCATCCTTCTCATCGGCGCGTCCGGCCTCCTCGGCCGTGCGGTTGCCGCATCGTTGTCCCGCGAAGCGTCGCTGACGCTCGTCGCAACCATCCGGAATCCGGACACCGCGGGCGCACGGCGCCTCGCATTGCCGCCGGACAACATCGTCCGACTCGACGTGCTCGATCAGCCGGCACTCGAACGTCTGTTCGACACGCGCCGCCCGGCCGCCGTGATCATCTGCGCGGCCGAGCGCCGCCCGGACGTCTGCGAACGCGACCCCGCGGCCGCGCGCGCGATCAACGTCGACGCGCCGGCCCGCATCGGCGCGCTCGCCGCGCGCTACGGCGCGTGGACGCTCGGCATCTCCACCGACTACGTGTTCGACGGCAAGGCCGCACCGTACCGCGAGGATGCCGTGCCGAACCCGCTGAACATCTACGGCCGCACCAAGCTGGAAGGCGAGGCCGCGTTGCTCGCCGCGTCGCCGCTTGCCTGCGTGCTGCGCCTGCCGTTGCTCTACGGCCCGATCGTCGACTGGCGCGAGTCGGCCGTCACGAGCCTCGTGCCGGCGATCGTCGCGTCCGCGCGAGCGGGCGCGGATGCGGTCGGCATGGACGCGTGGGCGATCCGCTATCCGACCTACACGCCGGACGTGGCGGACGTGATCCGCGACCTGACGCTGCGCCAGCTCGCGGGCTCGCCGGTCACAGGTATCCGTCATTGGTCGGGTGAGGAACCGATGACGAAGTACGACATCGCGCAACGGATCGCGGCCGCGCTCGGCATCGACGCCGCGCTCGCGCGGATCGACACGCCGGCCGATGCGACGCCGCGTCCGTACGACTGCCATCTGGATGCATCGCGCGTGCGTGCACTCGGGATCGATCATGCGACGCCGTTCGCGACGGGGCTGCAAGCCGTGTTGCGTGACGCGCTGCCGCTGCCGTAAGCGCGGCGCGCCGCAATGCCGCAACGTGTGGCAGCGGTCGGCGCCGGGGCGCGGCTGGACGTTACACTGCGCAACATTCCCGTTTGGCGGGAAGCGTCCGGGCCGCGAGGCGGCCCGTCCGGTTCGCCGATACCCTGGCGCATTCGAAAAATCACGCGAGCAAGCGAGAGCCGATCGTCGCGTGTCTTCGTATCGGATGCGATCGCGCGCGCGACCTCGTGCGTGCCCGTTCCCGGCCGACTGCTTTCTGGCCGCGTTGCCGGACGAAGCGAAACGTTACGTCATCCATATCGATCTCGACACGTTCCATGCGCCGTGGCTCGGGACGAGCCCGGCTGAATCGGGATCGATCGTGTCACCTGTCATCGTGGTTGCATCCGCAACTGTGGGTTGCGGACGCAATCGTGGATCGATTCAGCAGTGCCGGCGACGTGCGGAGGATTTCGCGCTGACGACCCTACTGCGATTCGAGCCATGTGGCGACCGCATTGGCGTCGTCGGCATCCAGCGTATGAGCAACGGCTGTCATGACGGGGGAATTGGCACGTGTCTCGTTCTTGAAGAACTCGATCTGCCGAAGCAGATAGTTCACGTGTTGTCCGGCAAGCCGCGGGAACGCGCCGGCACCCTGGCCCTGCGGGCCATGGCACGACGCGCATGCCGGGGTCCCCCGGTGCGGTACGCCATGCTCGAAAATATCCTTCCCCCTTGCCATCAGCGCGGCGTTGCCTGCCTTGCCATGCACCGGTTCCTGATGCGAGTAATAGGCGGCAAGCGATGCAATCGTCGTATCGTCGAGCCGCGACGCAATGCCCCACATATACTCGCGCGCATGCGTCTCGCCCCGCGTGTGCTCGCGGAAGCCCTTGAGCTGCACAGTGAGATATTCCGGTGTCTGAGCGCTTAGGCGCGGGAACATGGGTGATTCGCTGTGTCCCCGTGCACCGTGGCAAGTGGCACAGACCTGCCGAGCCAGTTGCTCCCCGTCCTCGGCGCGTGCATGCGACGGGACGCTGCCGATCGCGATGACGATCGGTAGCAGTGACATTGGCAAGAAAAATATCTTGTTCATCTTTCTTTGCTTCCAGTCGAACCGCGGTACAGCCAAACAGCCGGTATCGGTCGCTTGCGTTGGTATCGATGTCTTCCCTGGCGGGCTCATACTTGCGTAGCGATACTGAATACAGTGTGAGAGCGCCGGAGACGGGCATCTTGATTGAAGTCAAATACGAGTGTATTTCGACGCTCGCCGTGGGTGTCTCGCTGGTCCATCGCTGTGGCCCATCTTTGCACGATCGCGCTGACGGCAGAGCGCATCCGGACCTCGAAAACCAGGTGCCGGATCGATGACAAGCACGAGCGATTCGGTCGGCAGGGCGCCTGTTCGAATCGGCCGACGCATGCCGACTTCGCGCGTTGCCGGGCCGGCACACTCTTTGATCTCCCTCAAAGCCGTCGCGTCGGCACACTTTGATGTCGAGCCGCAGCCGACCAAGATGGAAATTGTGGGCACTGGCTGACGGGCTCGCCGAGCAAGCGAGTCGATCGAACGATCGCCAGTGCATTCCGCCTGTTTCCGTGAGGTCTGGTATGTCGTCGTTGGGGCCACGGGCCGCGATCACCGTCATCCTCCGTGAGCACGAGCGGCTGTCTGCCGTCGTCGAGGGCATGCGGCGCTATGTCCATCTGCTTGCGGGTGGCAAGCCCGTTCCGGGTCTCATGGTGTTCCGGGCGATGCTCTATTACATTCGAGAGTACCCCGAGCAGATACATCATCCGAAAGAGGAGCGCTACCTGTTTGCACCATTGCGGGATGTGGCTTCCGAATTCGACGGCGTGATCGACGAACTGGAGACTCAGCACGCGCGAGGTGACGGGATGTTGACCAATCTCGAACACGCGCTGACCCGGTACGAGTTGAAGGGGGCGCCCGCATTAGCGGCACTGGTGGCGCTGGTGGATGAATATGCCGAGTTCTATTCGGATCACCGGTTTACCGAGGAGACGCTGATTTTGCCGGCCGCGAGACGTTTGCTGTCAAACGAGGACTGGGCGGAACTTGATCTCGCCTTCGGAGCCAATCGCGATCCATTCGACGGGGTCAAGCTCGAAGCCGATCTCGGCAAGCTGTTCTCGATGATCGTCAACGCGATTCCGGAAACGGAAGATTAGCGGTTCGCGCGTCAGTCTCGGCCGAGGCTCTCGACCGAGCCAGGATGCCGGCTCCGTGTGTGCGACGCGCTCAGCGTGCGTCGTCTGCAAACAGCCGGTGCTCGGGTTCGGCCTGCTCGGTATCGAGACATTGCACGCGCCAGCGACCGGCATCCGGCGCGTGATGGGCATGCGGGTACCAGCGTGCCATGCCGGATGCGCCGACACTCGGTGCTTTGGCATTGCCGGACGCGAAGCCGTCAAGGACGATGAGCGGACGGCTGGCATCGGGCACGGCAAGCCGGATGCCGTCGCCGGTCCGGGCAAGCGTCCCCCATGAGGGCATTGCCATCGCGTAGTGGCCTTCACACGACCACTTTTGCTCGTCGAAATCAAGCCAGACGATCGCATACGCCGACGGGCCGGCATGCGCGAACGTGTCGAGATGAACGGTAATGCGCATGGTGGATTCCTGTGATGAGTGACTGCCGACATCCGGTGAGAGGGCATGGGTCCAGTCTAGGTTTGGCCGTGCGCCCGGCCTTGACGCACGTCAACCGGTCAAGCGGCATGACGGCCATCGACGATCGCCGGCTCGACGACTTCCGTCGTGGCGCGCATGCGAAGGAGTGCGAGCGGCAGCGACTCGCCGCTGCATCACTGCGCGTACGCGGGCTACGACAAGCGTCGCGGCGGCTGCCGCCTGATCCTGACCAACTGCATCCGCCACGGGCCGGCGTCGCGGAACCGCGCCGCGCATCCGGATTTCCGCGGACATCTGGCCGGACGCGTCGCCCACGCGAGCGCGCCGAACGCCGCGCGCGGTGCGAAGCTGCATGCGCGGATCGCGCGGGACGGGTGCCGCTTCGGCACGTGAAACGCCGTGCCGGCGTCGAGGCTCGCGGGCCAAGGCCGGCGAGTGTGCGCCGGACCGCAAAAGTCCTCGAACATGACGGATGCGCACTGCTATCATTCGCGCCATGCCGCGCCTGTGCCAGGGTGCGGCGCCAGGCGGCGAGGAGGTCGCCGCCGAAGGCTCGCCGCGCGTTCGAACGCGGCGCGCCAGGTGTTGCGTGCCGATGTCATGCGGTTTTCGACGATGGTGTTGCGTTCGGCACACTTCGAAACCCTGACAGACGCCGGCAAACGATTCACACATCGCAACACAGATTGGCGGAACTTCGTGATAGGTTCTGCCATCGGAGGTTTTTTGAATAAAAACATGCCCAAAGAGGATGAATACATGACCCAGGCTCTGCAGGAACTCGAAGCACAACTTCGGGACCTGAACATCAAGCTGTCGGAAGCCAAGCAGAAGGAGAAGCAAGCCGCACTCGCGGCATTCAGGGAGCAGGTCCAGCTGTTGGGCATCTCGCAGCAGGAAGTGCTGAGCGCCCTCGGCTACATCGTCCAGCGGAAACGCAAGGCGCCTGCCAAGTATTACGATCCGACGACCGGCCGCTCGTGGTCGGGCCGCGGCCCGCGACCCAAATGGCTCGAAGGCCGGGATCTCGATACGCTGCTCGTCGACCGCGAGGCCAAAACCTGGTGGCCCGGGGACGATCAGGGCTGAGTCAGCACCGCGCCGGCACCGCGCCGGTGCCGTTCGACCCGCGCCGGCCTCACCACTCCCGCTTCATCCCGTTCTTTCGGTGTCCCGGCCTGACTGCGGGATCGCCGGCTTCAACATCTTTCAAATTTATTACCGCCGCTGCCCGCTTCCGTTCCCGGAAGCGGGCAGCGCGGCGCTTTCTGCGTGCGACCGTGCACGGGCCCGTCATGCGCGGGAACAGGCTTTAGAATGTCGCCCGGACATTTCCGGCGGGACACCATGGCAGCAAACATGAAATCTTCGGCGCTCGACGATCCGGCGGCGCCGCGCGGCGGGCAGGTCGGGGCGTACGCGTGGAAGGCGCTGGCCGGCTCGGCGATCGGCTACGCGATGGACGGCTTCGACCTGCTGATCCTCGGCTTCATGCTGCCGGCGATCACCGCGGCGTTGCAGCTGACGCCCGGGCAGGGCGGCGCGCTCGTCACGTGGACGCTGATCGGCGCCGTCGCGGGCGGCATTTTGTTCGGTACCCTGAGCGACCGCTACGGCCGCGTGCGCGTGCTGACCTGGACGATCATGCTGTTCGCGGTCTTCACCGGCCTGTGCGCGTTCGCGCAGGGCTTCCGGGACCTGCTCGTGTATCGCACCATCGCGGGCATCGGCCTCGGCGGCGAATTCGGCATCGGCATGGCGCTCGCGGCCGAAGCGTGGCCGGCGAGCAAGCGGGCGCGCGTGTCGTGCTACGTCGCGCTCGGTTGGCAGGCCGGCGTGCTGCTGGCCGCGCTGCTGACGCCGCTGCTGCTGCTCCATATCGGCTGGCGCGGGATGTTCGTGGTCGGCGTGTTGCCCGCGCTGCTCGCGTGGGTGCTCCGCAACCGGCTGCACGAGCCGGAAGTCTTCGTGCGGCGCGCGACGCGGCCGCGCGCCAACGCGTTCCGGATGCTCGTCGCCGACGCGCGCACCGCGCGCACGAGCCTCGGCATCGTGATCCTGTGCTCGGTCCAGAACTTCGGCTACTACGGGATCATGATCTGGCTGCCGACCTTCCTGTCGAAACAGATGGGCTTCTCGCTGACGAAGTCGGGGCTGTGGACCGCGGTGACCGTCGTCGGGATGATGATCGGCGTCTGGACCTTCGGGCAACTCGCCGATCGCATCGGCCGCAAGCCGACGTTCCTGCTGTACCAGCTCGGTTCGGTCGTGACGGTCATCGCCTACGCGCGCCTGTCGGACCCGACGGCGATGCTGTGGGCCGGCGCGCTGATGGGGATGTTCGTCAACGGGATGGTCGGCGGCTACGGCACGCTGATGTCCGAAGGCTATCCGACCGCCGCGCGCGCGACCGCGCAAAACGTGCTGTGGAATATCGGCCGTGCGGTCGGCGGCTTCGGGCCGGTGGCGGTCGGCGCGCTGGCCGCGCGCTACTCGTTCCAGACGGCGATCGCGCTGCTCGCCGGCCTCTACGTGCTCGACATGGTCGCGACGCTGTTCCTGATCCCCGAGCTCAAGGGCGTCGAACTCGAATGACGATGCGCGGCGCGCGGTCGGGTTTCGCAGCCAGGTGGCGCGCCGCGGTTCAATTCAACGATTCATCACATCACCGGAATACACGATGCAACGCAACCACCGAACGATCGGCGTGATGGGCTCGGGCAAGGAGCCGTGGCTCGCATTCTCCGAGCCGCTCGGCGCATGGCTCGCGCAGGCCGGCTTCAACCTGCTGACGGGCGGCGGCCAAGGCGTGATGCTGGCGGTCGCGCGCGCGTTCGCCGGCGTGCCGGGGCGGGCCGGCCGATCGATCGGCATCCTGCCGACGCAGGCCGATCCGCACGCGGGCTTCGTGCCGCTCGACGGCTACCCGCATCCGTTCGTCGAGATCCCGATCCTCACGCCGCTGCCGCGCCGCGAACCGGGCGCCGATCCGCACACCATCAACCGGAACTACGTGAACGTGCTGAGCAGCGACCTGATCGTCGCGCTGCCCGGCGGGCACGGGACCGCCGAGGAGATCGCGCTGGCGCAGCGCTGGCGCAAGCCGCTCATCTGCCTCGGGCCCGACGGCGCGTTTCGTGAGCTCGCCGCGGGCGCGACGTGCACGTCGTCGCTCGACGACGTGATCCGCTTCATCGACGCAGCGTTCGCGGCGGCGTTGCCGCATGCGGAGCCGGCGCAGCGATAGTGCGGCCGCGGCCGGGCGTCAGTCGCCGGGTGCGGGTGCCGACGGCGGCTGGTCGTGCAGCCGGTCGAGCGCGGCGCGTTCGGATCGGCGCGTCGCGCGTCCGCGGCCGTTTCCCGAAAAGTGGGTGATCGGCGCGGGAGCGCGTCGGTGCGTGCCGGCGATCTGTCGGTGCGGCTCGACTGGCCGTCCCGCGCTGGTCAGCGCCCCGTCTTCAGTTGCGCCCACAACCGGTTCTGGAGCCGGCGAATCTCGGGCGGCATCGGCTTGAGCAGCGTCATCTTGCTCAGCACCTCGTCGGCCGGATAGACCGACGGATCGCGCGCGATCGCGGGCTTCACGAACTGGCGCGCGGCCTTGTTCGCGGTCGGGTAGAACACCGCGTTGGTGATCCCCGCGTTGACCTTCGGGTCCTGCAGGTAGTTGATCCATTTCAGCGCGGCATCGCGGTTCGGCGCATCCTTCGGAATCACCATCATGTCGAACCAAAGCAGCCCGCCTTCCCGCGGATTCGCGAAGCGGACCTCGTACGGACGCTTCGCTTCCGCCGCACGGCGATGCGCGATGCCGACGTCGCCGGAATAGCCGAACGACACGCACAGGTCGTTGTTCGCGAGATCGTTGATGTAACCCGACGAGTTGAACTGCGTGATGTACGGGCGCACCTTCTTGAGCACCTCGTATGCGGCGCGGTAATCGGCCGGATTCGTGCTGTTCGGATCCTTGCCCATGTACTGCAGCGTCGCGGCGAACACGTCGACGGCCTGGTCGAGGAACGATACGCCGCAGCTCTTCAGCTTCGCCATGTTGGCCGGGTCGAACACCAGCGCCCAGCTGTCGACCGGCGCCTTGTCGCCGAGCGCCTTCTTCACCGCCTGCACGTTGTAGCCGATGCCGTCGGTGCCATACGCCCACGGCACGCCGTACTGGTTGCCCGGATCGGCGTCGGCGACCATCTTCATCAGCAGCGGATCGAGGTTCGACAGGTTCGGCAGCTTCGTCTTGTCCAGCGGCTGGTAGACGTTTGCCTGGATCTGCTTGGCCATGTAGTTCGACGTCGGCACGACGATGTCGTAGCCGGAGTTGCCCGACAGTAGTTTCGCCTGCAGCGTGTCGTCGCTGTCGTAGTTGTCGTAGCGCACGTGCAGGCCGGTCTGCTTCTGGAAATTCGGGATCGTGTCCGGCGCGATGTAGTCGGACCAGTTGTAGATGTTCAGCTCGCCGGCGGCCTGGGCGTGTGGGGTGACGACGGCGGCGATGCCCGCGACGGACATCATGGCGGCGGTTGCGATGGTGCGGCGAAGGGTGCGGAGTTGCATGGCTTGTCGTTCGTATCGGGGGGCTCGGCGGTTGGCTGCTCGCCGCGCCACGGTTCAAGGGATGGACGTGTGCAACCGGCCGGCGCGCGAAACGAACGCCGGCGGCGCATGATGATCAGGAGTCCGTTCGGTCTGCGCAGCGAATCGTGCCGACACGCAACGCGAGCCGATCCTGTCGTGAGTCACGCGACACGATGCGCAGGTCGAACGGAACGGAGGGGGGGCGCTAAGGCAGCAGCGACGCCACGTCGTCGGTGTGGATCGCGACGTATGCGCGCGCGGCGACGGCGTTGTGACGGCGGACGGAACGGCGGGACAGGATGGTGTAGATCGACAGATGCAGGCGAGGACTTTGCCGGCGGTCACTGTCGTCGGTGGACGAGATCGATGCACGCACGTTGCGCGCATCGCCTCGTCTCCACCGCACCAGCGGGCCACGGATTCTCACGATTGCTCTCGACCGGGTTGTTGAAAGTATTGAACACCTGGCGACTCGCGGACGCTGGCCGTTTCACGTGTCGATCGTCGCATTTGCCGCGCGGGGGCATCGGGACCGTCAAGCAAAACGAAAGCATGATGCAAAGCGAAATCGCCGAAACATCGCGTTCCTGTGAATCATCAGGTAAATCGCTGTAAGGATGTCTCCGGATTTTCCCTAGTGATTCGCACGTCGATGGATCGGGGCCGTCGAGCGTGAGTGCCAAGGCGTGCGTGACGTGTGCCGGTCGGGATGCGGCTGAAGTGATGAGAATATTCGACAGATTGCCGGCAGCACATGCGACATTTGCGGTTCGCGGCCGGCGTCACGAATGTCGGCCGCGGGGAGAAGCAACGCGCGTGCGGTCGTCAGGCGACCCGGATCCCCAGATTCTCGATCAGCATCGCGGCCTGGTCATACGAGATGGTCGCGCCGCGCAGCACGCCCGACGCGAGCAGCTTCGGCGTGCCGCCGAGCTCCACGTCGCGCAGGTCGGCCCCGTCGAACCGGGCGCCGTTCAGATGCGCGTTGCGCAGGCTGCCGCCTTCGAACACGGCGTCGCGAAAGTCCGTGCCGGCGAGATCGGCATCCGAGAAGTCGAGCGCCACGAGCCGCGTTTTCCGGAACGAGAAGCGGCGCAGGCTCGCGCCGACCAGCAACGTGTTCGCGAATTCGATGCCGAGGGACTTGCATTCCTCGAAATCGGCGCCGGTCAGCCTGCATTCGTCGAAGCGCGCCGAGCCGAGCTTGCTGCGGCGCCAGCTCGTGTTGTTGAGATCGCAGGACTGAAACTGCGCGTCCTCGAGGTCGGCCGACGCGAAGCTCGTCTGGCGCGCGCGGCAGCGAATCCACGCGGTCTGCGCGAGCGTCGCGCCGACGAACGACGCTTCCGCGAGCGCACAGCGCTCGAATCGCACGCCGCGCAAATCGAGCCGCGACAGGTCCGCACCTTCGAGATCGCAGTCTTCGAGACGAAGCGGCGCAGGCGAGCCTTCGACGAGAAGCAGCAGGTCGGCGCGATCGAGCGTTCGGCCGGAGACGGAAACTCCGCAGGTCGTCATGGGGTAGTCCGGTGTGAGTTGAAATGTTCGAGGCCGGTATCGGATGGTATCGGCCGGGCTGCGCGACATCGCGCGGGCGCCGCCGCTCAGCGCGCGGCCTTCATGCGGGCCGCGACCGGCTTGCCGGCCGGCTCGCGCTGGAACGTCCACAGGATGCGCATCTGCGCGCGCATCGCCTGCTCGTCAGCCGGAACCAGGCAGTACGCGAGCCCGATACGGCTGATCAGCGCGATGATGTCGTCGAGCGCGGGCACCCGCGCGCCGTGCATGGCGACATATTCGCGGTACGGCTTTTCGAGCACGCGCTGCCACATCGGCGCGATGTTCTCGACGATGTAGCCGAACACGTCGGTGGACAGGCTCGTGGCCAGATAGTTGTGGTGAAAGCCGCCGTGATGACGATCGCGATAGCGCACCGCGAAGCACACGCTCACTTCGCAGTAGGCCTCGAAGTCGTGCTCGAAGGCGGTGAGCGCGCGCTGCATCTCGTCGAAGAACTCGGCGTTCTGGATGCCGATCACGCCCTGGATCAGCTCCTTTTTCGTGCCGAAGTAGCGGTACAGCGTGCGCCGCGAAATGTTCGCGCGGCGTGCGACGTCGTCGATCGACAAACGGTCGATCCCGTGCTCGATCATCGCGTCGAGCGTGGCGCGCAGGATCGCGCTTCGCCCGTCGTTGACGCTGTCCATCCTGCTGGCGTCGCCCCAGCGCAGTTGCCGATCCATACCTTTCCTCGTTGCCGTGCGTCGCGCGGCGTGTGCCGATGAGCCGACCGAATACGTCGGTTCGGAATTTTCGCACACGTTGTCACAAAAATGGAATTTGTGCCATTATGCGTCACAAAATAAGTTGTTTGTGCCATAGCGCCGGGTGCATCGACCCGCCCGGCGCATTCCCGGCAAGGTCCGCCACGCAGGTGCAGGGCTGCGCCTTTCGACTGGAAGGAGACGATCCATGACCGAATCATCCGCGCCGGCCACCCGGCATCCCGTTCACCGGATTCATGCCGCACCCATCGACGCGCGCTACGCGCGCGGCTGGCATTGCCTCGGGCTCGCCGACGACTACCGCGACGGCCGTGCGCACGGCCTGTCGATCTTCGGCACGCGCGTGGCGGTGTTCCAGGGCGAGGACGGGCAGTTGCGAATCCTCGACGGCTACTGCCCGCACATGGGCGCCGACCTCGGGCGCGGCCACGTCGACGGCAACGCGCTCGTGTGTCCGTTTCACGGCTGGTCGTGGGCCGGCGACGGCACCTGCACTGCGATTCCGTATTCGCAGCGCATCCCGCCGAAGGCGCGCATCAAGTCGTGGCCGGTGATGGAGCAGAACCGCCTGCTGTTCGTGTGGAACGATCCGGAGGGCAATGAGCCCGATCCGGCGGTCGAGATTCCGCGCATCGACGCGTGCTTCTCCGATGCGTGGAGCGACTGGGCGATCGTCAAGTGGGTGATCGACACGAACTGCCGCGAGCTGATCGACAACCAGTCCGACATGGCGCACTTCGGCCCCGTGCATGGCGCGCCGATCGACTACTTCTGCAACACGTTCGCGGGCCCGGTGGCCTACCAGAAGCTGCGCGGCGGCAGCACGCGGCTGGCCGGCAGTGGCGGGTTGACGGCCGACTCGGCCTACTTCGGCCCGGCATACCACGTCACGCTGATGACGGGTGAAGCGCAGGGGCAGCCGCTCAGGTCGATCCTGCTCAACAGCCACGTGCCGATCGATACGAACAGCTTCGAGCTGCGCTTCGGCGTGATGGTCGAGAAGAATCCGGCGCTGACGGAAGAACAGAATCGCGCGATGGTCGACGGCTACGTGCTGGCCGCGCAGTCGGCATTCCGCGAGGACGTCGCGATCTGGGACCACAAGACGCGCGTCGACAATCCGCTGCTGTGCGAAGGCGACGGCCCGATCTATCGGCTGCGCCAGTGGTACCAGCAGTTCTACACGGACGTGGGCGAGCTGCCCGCGCGGCACGCGAGCGTCGAGGTGCACGAATACCGCGGCGAGCACGGCGCCTGGCGCCAGCTCGCCGACGTGCCGGCCGATGCGGCAAGCTGCCTTGCCACGATCTGAGCGGAGGCGATCATGTACGACGATCGACACGATTCGTTCGGCGACGCCACGTACGACGTGGTGGTGGTCGGTTCCGGCGCGGGCGCGATGACGGCGGCGCTGCGCGCGCACGACCAGGGGCTGTCGGTACTGGTGGTCGAGAAGAGCACCGTCTATGGCGGAACCACGGCGGTGTCCGGCGGCGGCATCTGGATTCCGTGCAACGACCAGATCGCCGCGCTCGGCGACAGCGATTCGTATGACGAAGCAATCATGTATTTGCGCGACGTGGTCGGCGAGGATTTCGACGCGCAGCGCATCGATGCGTATCTCGACAACGGCCCGAAGATGGTCGCGTATCTCGCGAAGCACGCACACACGCGGTTCAATGCGGTGCCGCGTTATCCCGACTACTACCCGGACCGCAAGGGCGGCAAGCCCGGCTACCGGACGATGGAGCCGGCGGCGTTCGATGCCGCGCGTCTCGGCGCGCATTTCGACACGTTGCGCGCGCCTTCACCGGCGACGCTGATCGGCGGGCGCATCGCGATGACGCAGATCGAGGCGCACACGATCCTCGCGAAGGAGCGCGGCTGGCTGCGGCTCGCCGTGCGCCTGATGCTGCGCTATGCCACCGATTTCAAATGGCGGCGCCGCACGCCGTGCGACCGGCGCCTGACGCTCGGCAATGCGCTCGTCGCGAGCCTGCGCGCGGCGCTCGAGCAGCGTGGCATCGCGCTGTGGCTCGCAACGCCGATGCGCTCGCTGCACACCGACGGCGCACGCGTGAACGGTGTGGTCGTCGAGCGCGACGGCCGGCCGTTCGGCATCCGTGCGACGCATGGCGTCGTGCTCGCGTGCGGCGGATTCGAGGCGAACCAGGCGATGCGCGACCAATACCTGCCGAAGCCGACGCGCGCCGAGTGGAGCGCGGCGCCGCCGATCAACACCGGCGACGGCATCCGCGCGGGGCTCGCGCTCGGGGCCGACGTCGCGCTGATGGACTTCGTCTGGGGCGTGCCGACGGTGCGCGTGCCGGGCGAGGAGAAGCAGCGCGGGCTGTTCGTCGAGCGCTCGGCGCCGCGCTGCGTGATGGTCAACCGGCTCGGGCGGCGCTTCGTCAACGAATCGGCGCCGTATCCGGACGTGATCCACGCGATGTATGCGGACCATGCGAACACGCAGGCCAACGTGCCCGCGTGGCTGATCTTCGATGCCGAATATCGCAAGCGTTATCCATGCGGCGTGCTGCTGCCCGGCAGCGTGCAGCCGGACAGCAGGATCCCGCCCGGCTGGCTCGACTCGGTCATCTATCGCGCGGGCACGCTGGCCGAGCTGGCCGTGAAGATCGGCGTGGATGCGCAGGGGCTCGCGCAGACGGTCGAGCGGATGAACGGTTACGCGCTCACCGGCATCGATACCGAATTCGGCAAGGGCGGCAACCTGTTCGATCGCTACTACGGCGATGCGTCGTCGAAGCCGAATCCATGCCTCGGGCCGATCGAGCGTGCGCCGTTCTATGCGCTGCGGGTCGACCCGGGCGAGATCGGCACGAAGGGCGGCTTGCGTACCGATGCGCATGCGCGCGTGTTGCGTTCCGACGGTTCGGTGATCGACGGCCTCTATGCGCTCGGCAACACGTCGGCGGCCGTGATGGGCAAGACCTACCCGGGCCCCGGCTCGACGATCGGGCCGGCGATGACGTTCGGCTATGTCGCGGCCGATCACATCGCGGCCGCGCGTTCCGACCGCTTCCTCTAGTCGAGGCCTTGACCTTGAAGTCGGGTTGAATCTTAGAGTGCCTGCTGACGGTAGTGAATCGGCAGGCCCGCACGTTGCCTGCGACGATCAATCTTCGACGAGAGGCAACGCAGATGGACAGGCGCTTTACACAGGTCGAATTCGGGCCACACAAGGTCGATGTGCCCGAAGGCGGGTACTACGACCGGTTCCGGATGAATCCGGATCTCGACGCGGTCGCGCGGGATCCCGCCGCGGGGAACATCGATTTTTTCCGTCGGATTCCGAAGCGTCAGGTCGCGTCGCGCGTCGGTCCGACCTGGGCGCCAAATTTCTACTATCGCTCCAGCAGCATCCAGCTGCTGTTTCTCGCGCCGCTCGAGCGCCTGCGTACCACGCTGCCGGTGCCGCTCGAACCGCTGCGCGCATTTCCCGGTTACGGGCTGGTCGCGCTGACGTTCTTTTCGTATTCGGTCTGCGACAACGATCCGTATGACGAGGTGTCCGTCGCGGTCGTGATTCGCCGGCCGGGTGCGCGCGGCTCGCATGCACTCGAGCTGCTCGACGCGATGCGGCGCCGGAGCTTCTTCGCGCATGTGCTGGCGCTGCCCGTCACCACGGAAATCGCGCGGGTGCGCGGCGTGCACGGCTATCAGCTGCCCAAATGGCTCGCCGATATCGACATGAACATCGGCGCACGCGTGAGCGCGCGGATCGCCGGGATGGACGGCCGGCCGGACCTGACGCTGAACGCACCGTCGCCCGCGCTGATCGACGTGCCGTCGCAGTCGCGGATGGGCACGAATACCATGGTCAATCTCGTCGACGGCGTGTGGCACCAGAGTTCGTTGCAGACCAATACGCTATCGTTCGCACAGCGCGTGTTGCCGCGCGGCATCGAGCTGGTGCGGCACGGTGGGCCGCTGAGTCAGCTGCTCGACGGGCTCGGTGTATCCACCATCGTGCGGTTCGACGTGGTCAAGGATGCCCAGCTGGTGCTGAATCTGCCGACGCCATTGGGGAGCGTTCGATGAATCCGTTCGATGAATCCGGCTGCTCGTAACCAACCCGTTTCAGAGGAAACATCAATGACCCAGCCGACCCGTGATCTGGATCTCGTCGTATTCGGTGCCACCAGCTTCGTCGGGCAGATCCTGACGCGCTACCTGTCCGAATACCTGTTGGGCAGCGGAGAAACGCTGCGCTGGGCGATCGCCGGCCGCTCCGAGGCGAAGCTCCGGCAGGTCAGGGGCACGCTGGGCGCCGCATGGCAGGCGCTGCCGATCATCGTGGCCGATGCGGCCGACGAAGCGCGGTTGCGTGCGTTGTGCGAGCGCACGCGCGTCGTCGTGTCGACCGTCGGCCCGTACGCACTGTATGGCGAGCCGCTGGTGCGGATCTGCGCGCAGACCGGCACGGACTACTGCGATCTCACCGGCGAGACGCAGTGGATCAAGCGGATGATCGAACGGTACGAACCGGCGGCCAGGCAATCGGGCGCGCGCATCGTGCATTGCTGCGGTTTCGATTCGGTGCCGTCGGACATCGGCGTCCTGTTCCTGCAGCAGCACGCGCGGCGGCAGTGGGGCCGGCCGGCTACGCAGGTGAAGATGCGCGTGAAGACGCTGAAGGGCGGCGCGTCGGGCGGAACGGTCGCGAGCGTGATCAACGTCGTGCGCGAAGCCGCGGCCGATCCCGCGTTGCGCCGCGAACTGCTCGATCCGTATGCGCTGTGTCCGAACGATCATCGCTTTACGGTGCGGCAGCACGCGGTCCGGTCGGCGGAATTCGATCGCGACGGCGGCACGTGGATTGCGCCGTTCGTGATGGCGGCCATCAACGAGCGCGTCGTGCATCGCTCGAACGCGCTCGCGGACGACGCGTACGGCAGCCGGTTCGCGTATGACGAGGCGGTCATCACGGGCACGGGTTTCATGGGCCGCTTCGCCGCGCTCACGATGGTGGCCGGCCTCGGCGCATTCATGGCGGGCGTTCTCGTCAAGCCGGTGCGCAGCCTGATGGAGCGCTTCCTGCTGCCGAAGCCCGGCGAGGGGCCGAGCGTCGCCGCGCAGCTGGCCGGCCGTTTCGACCTGCGCTTCTTCGGCCGCGCCGACGACGGGCGGACGCTGCGCGTGAAAGTCACCGGCGATCGCGATCCGGGCTACGGCTCGACCGGGAAGATGCTGGGCCAGGCCGCGCTCAGCCTTGCGCTGGATTGCAGCCGCGACGGCGAGAAGACCGGGCGCGGCGGCGGCTTCTGGACGCCCGCGACGATGTTCGACGAGCGCTTCGTCGAGCGCCTCGTGCGTCATGCCGGGTTGCGTTTCGAGGTGCTTTGAGCGCGTGGCGCACGCGTCCGGGTCGACAGGAATCGACGCGCCGCCATTTTGTCGGATGGCAGGACACATACCCATGGCCTCGATACGCTTGCCGAGGCAAACCGTAACCTTTAAGTGAAGTTCAAGGGCAGGCGTTTTTCGCCTTGCCTTTGCGCGCCCACATCGCCCATGACGGGGCCGGGAAGTGCCGGTACGGCGCGGAGTGGCTGACGTTCGCGCGCCGCGCGATTTCAGTCGTTCGCGCCGGCGCGCGGCGTCTTGCCGGTCCAGCGCCGGTACGCGTGGCGGAAGCTGCGCGGCTCGCTGTAGCCGAGCCGCTCCGCGATCGCGGCGACGCTCAGCGCCGGCTCGTCGAGCAGCCGCACCGCCTCCTGACGACGCACGTCGTCGAGCAGCGACTGAAACGTGATGCCGTCCTTGTCGAGCCGGCGTCGCAAGGTGCGCTCGGTCAGGTGCAGCGCGTTCGCGAGCGACGTCATCGACTTGAAGCGCGCGAGGTCGCGCGCCATCAACTCCTTCGCGCGATCGGCGAAACGCGTGCCGACCGACGCGGCCCACTGCCGTTCGAGCGCTTCGCATTGCCCGTGCAGCGCATTGAAGCTGACTTCGTTCGCGAGCCGCGGGGCTTCCGTGCCGTTCACGCTCGTGAACACGAGCCGGTTCTCGCCCGCATTGAACGTGACCGGGCAGTCGAAGTGGCGTGCGTAGTCCGCGCCGTTGCGCGGCGTGCGGCGGGCGAGATGCAGCTGCGCGGGCCATACCGGCTTGCCGACCAGATCGGACACGATCAGGCGCAGGCTCGACAGGCACATGTCGGTCTGGAACACCTCGAGGTCGGGTTCGCCGTTGTAGCGGCCGATCGTCACGCTCATCCCGTCCGCGTGCGCGTGCACGCGCACGTCGAAATACAGCCCCATGAACAGCGGAAACTGGCTCATGCACCGGAACGCCTGCATCACGGAGCCGCTGATCAGCATCGCGTAACCGGCGAGGCCGAGCGTCGACACATGGAGCCGCGCGCCGATCGACAGGCCGATCGACGGTACGCCGCTGCAGCGCAGCAGGTTGCGGAAGCAACGCTGCTCCTGGCCGCGATTCACGTGCAGGTTCGGCGACGCGACTTCGGCCGCGCCGAGGCCGGTGCCCTCGAGCAGCGCGGCGCCGTCGATGTGCCGGACGCGGCATTCGTCGAGCGCGACCGCGATCGCGTGCACGGTGGCGGGAATGTCTTCCTGGCGTCCGGCCGGACGCGCGAGGCCGAGCGCCGAACGCAGGCTGCGTTCGGCGCGGCTTTGGGGTCGATGGGACTTGCTGTCCATGGCGAGGGGCGGCAACGGGTTCGCGTAGAACATAGCCGGAATGTCGGCGAAACGCCAGAGGGTACGCATCACCGGGGGGGGGGCGGCCGCCCGCCACGCGTCCGGAAATATCCCCCGATTACGTCCGCTTTTCTCATTCGTCGTCGATTTTTTGGCGCACCACACTCGTTTCCGGATCGCGCAATGCCCGCATTGCCGACGAGACGAGTGTTGATGTCATGGACCACGCCACGTGAGGACAGCATGAAAGACACCAGGCCGGAGCAGCACACGCCCAGCGCCGCGACAGACGACGTGCGGGCACGCACGGACGGGCACGCCGACGCAGGGCCACGCGCCGCGCATTCGCTCGGGCTGTTCACGCTGGTGATCTTCGGCCTCGCATACATGCTGCCGATGACGGTGTTCACGACCTACGGGATCGTCACGCGCGAAACCAACGGACACCTGACGATCGCGTATGCGGTCACGTTGGTCGCGATGCTGCTGACCGCGCGCAGCTACGGCCACATGGCGCGGCTGATGCCGAGCGCCGGTTCCGCCTATACGTTCGCGAGCCGCAACTTCGGCACCTCGGCCGGCTTCATGGTCGGCTGGGCGCTGCTGATGGACTACCTGTTCATCCCGATGATCAGCTACCTCGCGATCGGCATCTACATGAAACAGCTGTTCCCGGCCGTGCCGGTCAGCGTGTGGATCGTCGCGAGCATCGCGCTGGTCACCGGGCTGAACATCGTCGGCATCCGGCTCGTCAACCGCGTGAACCTGATCCTGATCGCGAGCCAGCTCGTGTTCATCGCGGTCTTCGTCGCGGCGGCCGCGCATGTCGCGAGCGGCGAGGGGCTGGCGCCGACGCTCGCGCTGCCGTCGTCGGACGACGCACGGGCGATCTTCGCCGGGTCCGCGATCCTGTGCCTGTCGTTCCTCGGCTTCGATGCGGTGTCGACGCTGTCGGAGGAAACGCGCGAGCCGCGCCGCACGGTGCCGCGCGCGATCCTGCTCTGCACGCTCGCAAGCGGCCTGCTGTTCATGCTGATCGCGTATGCGGGACAGGTGGTGTTCCCGGACTGGCATGCGTTCAAGGATCTCGATTCGGCCAGCCTCGAACTGATGCGGCGCATCGGCGGCGGCACGCTGTCGGCGCTGTTCGTCGCGGTCTACGTGGCCGGCTGTTTCGCGAGCGCGATGGCCGGCCAGGCGAGCGTCACGCGCGTGCTGTTCGCGATGGGCCGCGACCGCGTGCTGCCCGAGCGCGTGTTCGGCCACCTGCATGCACGGTTGCGCACGCCGGTGCGCGCGACGCTCGCGGTCGGCGTCGTGTCGCTGTCCGCGTTGTTCATCTCGCTCGATCTCGCGTCGACGATGATCAGCTTCGGCGCGCTCGTCGCGTTCGCGGTCGTGAACCTGTGCGTGATGCGCAGCTATCTCGGCCGCCCGGAACATCGCCGCTTCGCGGGCTGGATCAGGTTCGGCGCGGTGCCGGCGCTCGGCTTCGCGATGAACGTCTGGCTGTGGTCGGGCCTGTCGCGCCAGACCTTCTACGTCGGCATCGGCTGGCTCGTGATCGGGCTGTGCCAGCTGCTGTGGCTCACGCGCGGCTTCACGCGCCCGGCGCCGACGCTGTCGATGAACTGAATGACCGGCCGGCGGCTTCCGGCTGCGGGCCGCCGGTCTCGAATCCCTGAAGGAGGAATGACCCATGAACGGTATTGACGTCAATCTCGATGCGGACCTGCAGGCGCTCGGCAAGCGCCATCTGCTGATGCACTTCACGCACGCCGATGCGTATCGCGACCACGCGCTGACGGTGTTCGACCGCGGCGAAGGCTGCTGGCTCGTCGATCGCAACGGCAAGCGCTACTTCGACGGGCTCGCCGGGCTGTACTGCGTGCAGGTCGGCTACAGCCACGGCGCGGAGATCGGCGACGCGATCCGCGAGCAGATGGTGCGGCTGCCGTTCGCGACCAACTGGGGCTACGGCCACGAACCGGCGATCCGCCTCGCGCACAAGCTCGCGGCGCTCGCGCCGGACGGCCTGAATCGCGTGTTCTTCACGTCGAGCGGCTCGGAGTCGAACGAATCGGCGATCAAGCTGGTGCGCCAGTATCACCAGGCGCGCGGCGAGCCGCAGCGGCGCAAGTTCATCGCGCGGCGCGTCGCGTATCACGGCACGTCGTTCGGCGCGCTCGCGCTGAACGGGATGACCAACTTTCGCAAGCATTTCGAGCCGCTGATGGCGGGCGTGCGGCACGTGAGCAATACGAAGCGCTACGGGCGACCGGAAGGCGAGACGGAGGCGCAGTTCACGCGCCATCTGCTCGACGAGATCGAAGCGCTGATCGTCCAGGAAGGGCCGGACACCGTCGCTGCGCTCGTCGTCGAGCCGCTGCAGAACGCGGGCGGCAGCCTGACGCCGCCGGCCGGTTATGCGCAGGGGCTGCGCGCGCTGTGCGACCGGCACGGCGTGCTGCTCGTGGCCGACGAAGTGATCTGCGGGTTCGGCCGGCTCGGCGAATATTTCGGGTCGACGCGTTACGGGCTGAAGCCGGACCTCATCACGTTCGCGAAGGGGATCGCGTCGGGCTACGTGCCGCTCGGAGGCGTGATCGCGAGCGACACGGTGGTCGACACGGTGCTCGCCGGCCCGCAGCAGATGTTCCTGCACGGCGCGACCTACGGCGGCCATCCGGTCGCGTGCACGGCAGCGCTCGCGAACCTCGCGATCATGGAGCGCGAAGGCGTGCTCGCGAACGTCCGCGCCAACGAAGCGGTGTTCCGCGAGACGCTCGACGGCCTGCTCGAGCTGCCGTGTGTCGGCGACGTGCGCGGCGACGGCTACCACTACTCGCTCGAACTCGTGACCGACAAGGCCACGCGCCGCTGGGCGGCCGGCATCAGCGCGCAGACGTTCGTGTCGACGCTGCTCGCGCCCGCGATCTTCGAAGCCGGGCTGTTGTGCCGCGCGGGCGTCGATCACGAAGGCACGCCGATCGTGCAGTTCTCGCCGCCGCTCGTGATGTCGCGCGACGAGATCGTGTGGTTCGTCGCCAAGATCCGCGACATTCTCGCCGACACTTATGTGCGTGCGACGCGCTGAGCGCGGCAGCACCGTTCGTCATTCCAGGAGCCTTCGATGCGAACCTCACAACAGAGCTATATCGCCGGACAGTGGTGCGATCCGGCCGATGCGCGCGCGATCGACGTGATCGATCCGGCCACCGCGAAGCCGTATGCGCGGCTCGCGATCGGCGGGCCGGCCGACGTCGACCGCGCGGTCGGCGCGGCGAAGCGGGCATTCGACGCGTATTCGCGCTGGACGGTCGACGCGCGCGTCGCGCTGCTGCAGCGCGTGCTCGAGATCTACCGGCGCCGCTACGACGAAGTCGCGCGCACGATCAGCCAGGAGATGGGCGCGCCGATCGCGTTCGCGCGCGCGATGCAGGCCGCGGTCGGCACCGCGCATCTCGAACAGACGATCCGCGCGCTGCAGTCGTTCCGGTTCAGCACGCAGACCGATGCGCTGCTGGTGTCGCACGAGCCGATCGGCGTGTGCGCGCTGATCACGCCGTGGAACTGGCCGATCAACCAGATCGTCTGCAAGGTCGCGCCGGCGCTCGCGGCGGGCTGCACGATGGTGCTCAAGCCGAGCGAGATCGCGCCGTTCAGCGCGATCCTGTTCGCGGAGATCCTGCACGAAGCCGGCGTGCCGCCGGGCGTGTTCAACCTCGTGCACGGCTACGGGCATGAGGTCGGCGATGCGCTGTCGCGGCATCCGGACGTCGACATGGTGTCGTTTACGGGCTCGACGCGTGCCGGTGTCGAAGTCGCGAAGGCCGCGGCCGATACCGTGAAGCGCGTGCACCAGGAACTCGGCAGCAAGAGTCCGAACCTGATCCTGCCCGATGCCGACATCGAAGACGCCGTCACGCGCGGCGCGCGCAGCTGCTTCAGCAACAGCGGGCAGTCGTGCAACGCGCCGACGCGGATGTTCGTGCACGTCGATCAGCTGGCCGCGGCCGAGGCGGCGGCGCGCGATGAGGCTGCGCGCACCGTCGTCGGCGATCCGCGTTCGCTGGAAACGGGCATCGGGCCGGTCGTCAGCCGCACGCAGTTCGACCACATCCAGCAGCTGATCCGGCGCGGCATCGACGAGGGCGCGACGCTCGTCGCGGGCGGGCCCGGCCGTCCGGACGGGCTCGGCGACGGCTTCTACGTGAAGCCGACGGTGTTCTCGAATGTCACGCCGGACATGACGATCGCGCGCGAGGAGATCTTCGGGCCGGTGCTGTCGATCCTGACCTACCGGACCGAGGATGAAGCCGTGGCGCTCGCGAACGATTCGGTCTACGGGCTCGCGGCCTACGTGCAGACGAAGGATCTCGAGCGCGCCCGCCGCATCGCGGCGCGCTTGCGCGTGGGCAACGTGCACATCAACTATCCGGCGTGGAACCCGGCCGCGCCGTTCGGCGGCTACAAGCGTTCGGGCAACGGACGCGAGTATGCGGAGTTCGGCCTCGTCGAATATCTGGAGACGAAAGGCACGACGGGGTACGCGTGAGCGGCGGTGGCCGACCGTCGCCGGACGGTCGGCTTTTGCCGCGAGCCGGCTTCGCGTGTGCCGACAGTCAGTTATCCTCGCCATCCGCCGCGGCCGCGTCGGCGCCCGGAACGGGCGCGGCGGCCCGCCTGCGGATTTCGGAGTCGAGGATCAAGCGCCCGCGCAGCTTCCCTTTCATCCGTTTCACGTGCTTGGGCGCCTCGGTCATGTGCTCGACCATCAGCGCACGTACGCGCTCGGCATCGCGCGCTCGCGCGGCCAGCAGGATCTCCTTGTGGATCGACACGTTCGCTTCGCCGAAGCGCTTGTGCTCCGCGAGCGGCGTATCGTTCCTGAACTCGATCAGCTGCCGGATCATCTCGTTGATCAGCTCGCAGCTGAAGCGCAGGAAGGGGTTCGGGTTCGCGGCCGCGAGGATGTCGTGGAACGTCGTGTCCTCCTGCCGCTGGCGCAGCATGTGGCCGCGGTCGTGCACGCCCGACGCGCCGTCGCAGCACGCGATGTTCGCCTCCAGCGCCGCGAAGTCGCGCTCGGTCAGGTGCGGCACGGCGCCCGCCGCCAGCTCGGGTTCGAGGAGCTTGCGCACCGTGTAGATGTCGTCGATCGTCACGTCCTTGAAGAACAGGTAGTTCTGCAGAAGTTGCAGCGTGCGGTCGAGCGGCACCTCGACGACCATCCCGCCGCCCGACGGCCCCGTCGTGACCTTGATGAGCCCCTGCACCTCGAGCGACTTCAGCGCCTCGCGGATCGTGCTCTTGCTCACCGCGTACAGCTGCTGCAGTTCCGCCTCGCGCGGCAGGCGGTCGCCCGGTTTCAGATCCTTCTCGGTGATCAGCCGCTTGATTTCCTCGGCGACGAGGTCGGCCCGCTTCGGCTGCTTGATTTCGACCGCGAGGCCCGCCCTGGCTCGGTCCATGACCATCTTCAAGACTCCTTTGTCTGACTGCGCGCCACATCGTCGTCGACGATCCGTTCGGGCGCGGGGTACGGAATTTTGCCTGATTGACACCAATTTTGATCAACTCTAGCATCAGGTTCATTCTATTTATCATGATAAATAGGATCAACCGGCAACGCGCATCCTGCAGGGCGTGGATACGGTTTGGGTTTGGCAGTCGGTCGCATCGTGTGTCCCCCTTTATCAGGAGCGTCAACTTGAATCGCCGAGAACTGTTGAAACTGGCCGCGCTGTCGGCCGTGCCGGGTGCGCTCGGCAGCATGTCGTCCCGTGCCGCGTTCGCGCAGGGTTCGACCATCCAGCTTGCCTGCCCGGTGCCGATGTCGGGGCCGTTCGCCGCCAATGGCAAGTACGCCGATCTCGGCATGCAGCTCGCCGTCAGGCAATACGGCAAGGTGCTCGGTGCGCCGCTCGCGTATACGGCACTCGACACCGAGGGCAAGCCCGCGACCGCCGTGCGGCGCGTGCAGGAGATCGCGCAGCAGAAGGGGGCCCGCTTTTTTGCGGGCGGCATCCTGTCGTCCGAATCGCTGGCGATGGGCAAGGAAGTCCAGAAGGCGGGCGGCGTGTTCATCACGACGGCGGGCGCGGACGAACTGACCGGCAAGGACTGCAACGATGCGACGTTCCGCTGGTCGGTGCCGACTTACGGCGCGATCGAGCAGACGGTGCGGCCGTTGCTCCAGATGCTGCCGAAAGCGAAGCGCTGGTACACGATCACGCCGCAATACGTGTTCGGCGAGGGCCTGCTGTCTGCCGCGAAGGCGATCTTCAAGGAGAAGGGCATCGAGCATGTCGGCAACAGCTACCACTCGCTCGCCGAGAAGGAGTTCAGCGGCTACCTGACGAACGCGGCGGCCGCGCAACCGGACGTACTGCTGATCCTGAACTTCGGCTCGCAATCGTCGGACACGCTGCGCCAGGCCGTCAGCTTCGGGATGAAGCGCAACTGCACGATCCTGCTTGCGTGGGCGTCGGGCCTCGAGCAGTTCGAGGCGCTCGGCCCCGACATCTGCGACGGCGTGTATTTCGGCGCGCAGTACTGGCACGGCATCGATTCGCCGCTGAATCGCGACTTCGTGAAGCGGGCGAACGCCGCGTTCAAGGCGAACCCGAACTACAGCCTCGCGGGTTCGTACATCTGCTCGAAGATCCTGCTCGACGCGATGGTGAAGGCCGGCAGTGCCGATCCGAAGAAGGTCGTCGCGGCGATGGAAGGCATGAAGTACGACGGTCTCACGGGCCCGGAGGAAATCCGCAAGGGCGACCACCAGGTGCTGAAGAACTACTACCTGTTGAAGGGCAAGCCGAAGAGCCGGATGAAGAACGCGGACGACTACGCGGATATCGTCAGCTCGGGTCAATCGTTCCTGTCCGTCGACAAGACGGGGTGCAAGCTCGCGTAACGCGATGCTCGCGTTCGCGGCCGTCGCGCGCCGCGGACGTCCGTTTCACTCCTTTCCGGTACGGAAGCCATGAACGTCTATCTGCTGCAGATCGTCAACGGCATCGGCGTGGGCATGCTGTATTTCCTGCTCGCCGTCGGCCTGTCGATCGTGTTCGGCCTGCTGCGCTTCGTGAACTTCGCTCACGGTGCGTTCTATCTGCTCGGTGCGTACCTCTGCTACCAGGCGCTGCAATGGTCGGCAAACTTCTGGGTTGCGCTCGCGGTCGTGCCGCTCGTCGTCGGCGCGTTCGCGTGGATCGTCGAGAAGCTCGTGCTGCGTCACGTGTATGCGCAACAGCATGAATTCCACATCCTCGCGACCGTCGGGCTCGCGCTCGTGCTGCAGGAGTGCGCGATCCTCGCGTGGGGCCCGCTCGGCGACAACGTGCCGCCGCCCGACGCGCTGAACGGCGTCGTGATCTGGGGCGGCTTCGTCTACCCGAAATACCGGCTGTTCGTGATCGCGTTCACGGCCTTGCTTGCCGGACTGCTGTGGTGGGTGCTCGAAGGCACGCGGCTCGGTAGTACGGTGCGCGCGGGCAGCGAATCGACGGAGATGGTGTCGCTGCTCGGTATCAACGTGACGCGCGTGTTCAGCCTCGTATTCGCACTCGGCGCGGCCACCGCCGCGCTCGCCGGCGTGCTCGCGGCACCGATCCGCGGCGTCGATCCGTTCATGGGCATCGAGGCGCTCGGCGTCGCGTTCGTGGTGGTCGTCGTCGGCGGGATGGGGAATTTTCTCGGGGCGCTCGTCGGTGGGCTGCTGGTCGGCATCGTGCAAAGCCTGATGAGCACGCTGTGGCCGGAAGGCGCGCGCTTGATGATCTACGTCGCGATGGCGGCCGTGCTGCTGCTGCGTCCGAACGGATTGCTGGGGAGGGCTGCATGATCGAATCGTCGAAACCGCTGCCGCCCGCGGCGGCAGCCTCGCCGCGCGCGCGGCCGTGGCACGGCGCGCTGCGGCGGCCGGAGGGCTGGCTCGCGGTGGCCGTCGCGTGCGTGCTGCCGCTGGCGCTGAGCTCGGGCTCGCTCGCGACCGAAGTGCTGGTGTTCGCGCTCGCCGCGCTCGGTTGCAATCTGCTGCTCGGCTATACGGGGCTGCTATCGTTCGGGCAGGGCATCTTCTTCGGGCTCGGCAGTTACGCGGCGGGGCTGGTCCTGACGCACGGCATCCGGTCGATGACGGTTGCGCTCGTCGCGGCCGCCGTGCTCGGTGCCGCCGCGGCCGCGCTCGTCGGCTGGTTCTCGATCCGGCAGCGCGGCACTTACTTCGTGATGCTGACGCTCGCGTTCGGGCAGCTGTTCTACTTCCTCGCGTATACGACGCCGGATGTGACGGGTGGCGACAACGGGCTGCTCGACATCCCGCGCCCCGCGCTCGCCGCATTCGGGCATCCGCTCGTCTCGCTCGATTCGCCGTGGCGCTACTACGGCTTCGTCGCGGTGCTGTTCGTCGCGGTGTTCTGGCTGCTGTTGCGCGTATCGCGCTCGGTGTTCGGCCGGACGCTGCTCGCGATTCGCGACAACGAGGCACGCGCGGCGGCGGCCGGCTACGACGTGCAGCGCTTCAAGCTCGCGGCGTTCGTGATCTCGGGCGCGGTCACGGGCCTCGCGGGGGCGCTGCACGCGCTGATGACGGGCATCGCGCCGCTGTCGAACATCGACTATCACACGAGCGAGATGATCCTCGTGATGACGGTGATCGGCGGCACGGGCAACCTGTTCGCGTCGGTGCTCGGCGCGGCATTCTACGTGCTGTTCGCGGATTGGCTGTCGACGCTGTGGCCGCGCTGGCTGCTGTTGCTCGGCCTCGTGCTGATCGCGGTCAGCCTGTTCATGCAGCGCGGATTGTGGGGACTCGGCGAACGCGTCGCGGCATCGCTGCGGCGCGCCGATCGCACTGAGGCTACGGCCAGGGAGCGGCAATGAGCGAAGCGATTCTCGAAGCGCGCGGCATCGTCAAGCGCTACGGCAAGTTCACGGCGCTGGGCGGCGTCGATCTGCGGATCATGCCGCGCACCGTGCATTCGGTGATCGGCCCGAACGGTGCCGGCAAGACGACGCTGTTCCATACGCTGACCGGCACACTGCCGATCACGTCGGGCTCGATCCTGTTCGATGGTCACGACGTGTCGCGCGAACCCGATCACAAGCGCGTGCGGCGCGGCATCGCACGTTCGTTCCAGGTGACGAGCCTGTTTCCGAACCTGAGCGTGCGCGAGAACCTGCGCGTCGCCGCGCAGGGCGTCGAATCGCGGCGCGCGTTGAATCCGTGGACACCGCCGCGCGGCGCACTCGCGCATGGCGGCATCGTCGACGAGGTGCTCGAGCGGCTCGGCCTGCAGCGCTTCGCCGACACGGCGGCCGGCGTGCTGTCGCACGGCCAGCAGCGTCGGCTCGAGGTCGGGATGGCGCTGGCGGCGCGGCCGCGCGCGATCTTCCTCGACGAGCCGACGTCGGGCATGGGCATCGACGACCTCGACGACATGAAGGCGCTGATCCGCGGCCTGCGCGACGACTACACGGTCGTGCTGATCGAACACAACATGGGAATCGTGATGGACATCTCGGACACGATCACGGTGATGCAGCAGGGGCGCGTGCTGGTCGAAGGCAAGCCCGATGCGATTCGCGGCGACGCGCGCGTACGCAGCGCGTATCTCGGCAACATGATCACCGGAGGCCGCGCATGATGCTCGACGTGAAGGAGGTTCACGCCTGCTACGGCAAGAGCCACGTGCTGCAGGGCATTTCGCTGAACGTGAACGAAGGCGAGACGGTGACGCTGCTCGGCCGCAACGGCGCGGGCAAATCGACCACGCTCAAGGCGATCGCGGGTGTCGTTGCGCCGACCGGCGGGACGGTGACGTTCGCCGGTCGGCCGGTGTCCGGGCAGCCCGCGCACCGGATTGCCGCGTGCGGTCTGTGCTTCGTGCCCGAGCATCGCGGCATCTTCCGGCTGCTGTCGGTCGAGGAAAACCTGCGGCTCGGCGCACGCCGCGATTCGCCGTGGCAGCTCGACGACATCTACCGGATCTTCCCGCGCCTGAAGGAGCGGCGCCGCAACGGCGGCGCGCAGTTGTCGGGCGGCGAGCAGCAGATGCTCGCGATCGGCCGCGCGCTGATGAACCACCCGCGGCTCTTGATGCTCGACGAGCCGGTCGAAGGGCTCGCACCGGTGATCGTCGAGGAGATCGTCGCGCAGCTGAAGCAGATCAAGGCGGCCGGCGTCGCGATCCTGCTCGTCGAACAGAACCTCGAAGTGTGCACGCAGCTTGCGGACCGCCACTTCGTGATCGAACAGGGCGTGATCGTCTACGAAGGCAGCAACGCGGCGTTCGCGGCCGATCACGAGGTGAAGGACCGTTACCTGGGTGTCGGCGTCGCGTAAGCGCCGGGCCCGTTCATTGCGAGGAATTCCACCGATGCAAGTTCTGGATTCGACACAGGGCGCCACGGCGTCCGGCCTGCGCGTCGACGGCGCGCGGCTGTGGGACAGCCTGATGCGTCTCGCGCGAATCGGCGCGACCGACAAGGGAGGCGTGTGCCGCCTCGCGCTCACCGAACTCGATCGCGAGGCGCGCGACCTGTTCGTCGCGTGGGCGAAGGAAATCGGCTGCACGGTACGCATCGATGCGATCGGCAACATCTTCGCGCGACGTGCGGGCGAACGCGACGACCTGCCGCCCGTGACGACGGGCAGCCATATCGACACGCAGCCGACCGGCGGCAAGTTCGACGGCAACTACGGCGTGCTCGCCGGCCTCGAAGTGCTGCGCACGCTCGACGACGCGGGCGTGCGTACGCGTGCGCCGCTCGAGGTCGCCGTGTGGACCAACGAGGAAGGCTCGCGCTTCGTGCCCGTGATGATGGGCTCCGGCGTGTTCTCGGGTGCGTTCACCCTCGACCACGCGCTCGCGCAACGCGATCGCGACGGCACATCGGTGGGCGATGCGCTGGCCGCGATCGGCTATGCGGGCGACGCGAATGGCGCGCATCCGGTCGGCGCGTATTTCGAAGCGCATATCGAGCAGGGGCCGGTGCTGGAGGCACACGACACGACGATCGGCGTGGTCGAGGGCGCGCTCGGGCAGCGCTGGTACGACGTGACCGTACACGGGATGGAGGCGCATGCGGGACCCACGCCGATGGAACTGCGGCGCGACGCGCTGCTGGTCGCGGCCGATCTCGTGCGCGCGGTGAACGGCATCGCGCGTGCGCACCCGCCGCACGGGCGCGGCACGGTCGGCTGGGTCGACGTCCATCCGAATTCGCGCAACGTGATTCCGGGCCGCGTGACGCTGACCGTCGACTTGCGCGCGGCCGACGATGCGACGCTGGCGGCGATGGATGCGGAACTGCGCGCGGCCTGCGCCGATCTGGGTGCGGTGGCCGACATGCGGATCGACGTCGAGCAGGTCGTGTATTTCGCTCCGCAGCCGTTCGACGCGGCACTCGTCGAGCGGGTGCGCGCGGGCGCCGGTGCGCTCGGGCTGTCGTCGATGAACGTGATCAGTGGCGCGGGTCACGACGCGGTGTATCTCGCACGCGTCGCGCCCACCGCGATGATCTTCGTGCCGTGCAAGGACGGGATCAGCCACAACGAAATCGAGGACGCCGATCCCGCCCACCTCGAAGCGGGCTGCAACGTGCTGCTGCATGCGATGCTCGGCGCGGCGGACGTGGCGGAGGGCGCCACGCGATGAAGATCCTGATCGCCCGGATGAACCACGAAACCAATACGTTCTCGCCGGTGCCGACGCCGCTCGCCGCGTTCGGCCGCAACGGCCCCGACTGGGGCGACGACGCGTATCGCGCGAATCACGGGATGCGCACCGCGATGGCGGCGTTCATCGACGCAGCCGCGCGCGAGGGCGCGGAGATCGTCACGCCGGTGTCGGCCGCTGCGAATCCGAGCGGGCCGGTCGCAGCCGATGCGTACGCAACGATCTGCGACGCGATCGTCGCGGCCGCGCCCGGCTGCGACGCGGTGATGCTCGACCTGCACGGCGCGATGGTCGCCGAGCAGAGCGCGGACGGCGAGGGCGACCTGCTCGCGCGCGTGCGCGCCGCGCTGCCCGATGCGCCGATCGCGGTCGCGCTCGACCTGCACGCGAACGTCACGCAGAAGATGATCGATCACGCGGACGTGATCGTCAGCTTCAAGACCTATCCGCACGTCGACATGTACGAAACCGGCGAGCACGCGGCGCGTGTGCTGCTCGACCGGCTGCACGGCCGCGCACGGCCCGTGCTCGCGTGGCGGCAGCCGCCGCTGATGACGTCGACGCTGCGCAGCGCGAGCGCCGAAGGCGCGATGCGGCGCGCGGTGGAGGCCGCGCGCGCGGCCGAAGCAGACGGGATGCTGGCTGTATCGGTGCTGCCCGGCTTCTCGCTCGCTGACATTCCCGCGCCGTGCATCAGCATCGTCGTGGTCGCCGACGGCGACCGCGCGGCGGCCGACGCGGTGGCCGAACGCATCGCCCGGCAGATCTGGGACGCACGCGACGCGTTCGTCTACCGCAGCGCGCCGCTCGCGGAATCGGTCGCGCAGGCCGCGGCGCTGGCGCGCGGTGCGGACCGTCCGGTGCTGATGCTCGATCACGGCGACAACTGCATGTCGGGCGGCCCGTGCGACACGATGGACCTGCTGGAGGAGGCGCTCGCGCAGGGGCTCGACGGGATCGTCAGCGGGCCGCTGTGCGACCCGGATGCAGTCGCGGCGCTGATCGGCGCGGGCGTCGGCGCGACCGTGACCGTGCTGGTCGGCAACCGGATGCCGTCGCACGGCGGCGCGCGGCGCGCGCCGTTTCGGGCGACGGGCATCGTGCGCGCGATCACCGACGGCGAATACGTGATTACCGGGCCGACGTATACGGGCCAGCGCGCATACATGGGCCGCGCGGCGGTGCTCGATATCGGCGACGCGACGCTGGTCGTCACCGAGCGCACGCAGGAGCCGTGGGATCTCGGCGTGTTCGAGAGCGTCGGCATCGATCCGCGCCGCGCGCGATTCCTGCTGCTGAAGTCGCGGATGTACTGCCGGCCGGTGTTCGTGCCGATCGCGGCCGCGCTCGTCGAGTGCGACAGCCGCGGCGTGACTGGATCGGACTACGGGCTGTTCCGCTACGAGCGGCTCGCGCGACCCGTGTATCCGCTCGACGACGTCGATCGGTGGGACAGCGCGGACGTGCGCACGACCTGAGCGGCGGGCGCGAGACGCCGGTTTCGCGCGCTTTCGTGCATCATGCGGTGGCATCGACCCGTCGAGCAGCAGGGTCGTGCCAGTCCTTGCGTCCGCAACCGATCCGGAGAACCGACCGCCATGCATTCGAATCGCTTTCGCCTTCGTCGCGCCCGCCTGCTCGCCGCGCTGACGCTCGCTACCACCACCGTCACCGCGCACGCGGCCGACTGGATCGTGTCCGGCAACGACGGCAAGTATCAGCGCGTCGAAGGGCGCGACACCTATCTCGCGTCGCCGCCCGCCGACACGCTGACGCTGCTCGACGCGAGCGTGTTTCCGCCGAAGGTCGCGCTGCAGGTCGACGTCGAGAACGGCATCCAGGGCCCGCCGCAGGCCGTCGCGATCGCACCCGACGCGAAGCTCGCGCTGGTCGGCGCGCCGACGCGCTACGACCAGACCGCGAAACAGCTCGTGTTCGACACGTTTGCGCAGGTCGTGAACCTCGCTGCGTCGCCGCCGGCGATCACGCGCATCGAACTCGGCACGCACCCGCAGGGGATCGCGATCGATCGGTCGGGCCGGCTCGCGCTGGCGGCGAACGTCGACGGCAGCGTGTCGATCCTGCGGATCGACGGAACGCAGGTGACGCTCGACGGCAACCTGAAGATCGGCAAGAAGCGGCTCGCCGGGATCAGTTTCACGCACGACGGCAAGCATGCGCTCGTGTCGCTGCGCGACGAGCAGGGCATCGCGGTGCTGAACGTCGACGACGGCAAGGTGACCGACAGCGGCACGCGGCTGAGCACGGGCGTCGCGCCCTACACGATCGACGTGTCGAGCGACAATCGCTGGGCCGTCGTCAGCAACGTCGGGCTCGCGGGGCTGCCGGGCTATACGGGCACGCTCGCGGGCGATGCCGATTCGGTCGCGCTGATCGACGTGTCGCGCACGCCGTTCCGCACGGTCCAGTACCTGACGGTGCCGTCGCTGCCGGAAGGCGTCGCGATCTCGCCGGACGGAAAGTGGATCGCCGTGCAGGCGATGGACGGCTCGAACCTGACGCCCGACAACCCGGGTCGCCACAAGCTCGGCAAGGTGGTGCTGTTCGAGATCCGCAACGGCCGTGCGGTGCAGACGAGTGAAGTGCCGGGCGGCGAAGCCGCGCAGGGCATCGTGTTTACCGCCGACAGCCGGCACGTGATCGTGCAGTTCAACGTCGAGCGGCAGCTCGCGCTGTATGCGGTGGACGGCGGCAAACTGCGCGATACGGGCAAGCGCATCGCGCTGTCGGGCGGGCCGTCGTCGCTGCGGACGTTGCCGCGGTGATGGGTTGAAGCGTTCGACGGGCTGGCCGACGCGTGCGTCGCGCCGGTCCGGGATGCCGGGCTGCGCACGCAGCCCGAAGTCGCGACGACGGCGACGGTCAGCCGCCATCCGCTAGCCGAACTGCTCGCGCCGCTACGCGTTGCGCAGCGCCAGCCGTTCGCGCCCGCGGCTCATTGACCGAGCAACGCCGGCAGGTTGCCCTCATAGAGATGAACGCCGGCGTGGACGGTCTGGAACCACGAACACGCATACAGCTTGCCGCCGCACATCCGCCATTTCTTGCAGAACGACAGATCTTCCGACAGCGAGCGCCCGTCGGGTTCCCTCAGGAATTCGAAATGCTCGTACATGGAGGTCGAATTCGGCGACAGGTTCCGATAGCTCGGCGGAAACTGGACCTGCGTCTCGGGATAGGCCTGCGCCATCGTGTCGAACACGGGGCGCGCGATCATCATCAGGCCGGCGCCGCCCGAGTGGATTTCGGAAACCGAATCGAGCTGGATCCGGGACTGTGCACCGTCCACCGCATACGCGGTCTGGCTGTAATCGGCGCTGAACAGCGCGAGCCGCTCGGGCGGCGCCGACGGATCCGAGCGCGCGGCCTCGGCGACCGCCGCCCAGTTTATGCTCTTGGACGGATACAGCCCGAGCATCACGTCGTGCTGCTGTTCGAACATCCGGATCACGTCGCTGCCGCGAAAGCCGATGTCCGCATCGATGAACATCATGTGCGACAGGCCGCTGTGCAGGAAGCGCTCGACCGCGACGTTTCGTTGCTGATGCAACAGTGCGGTGCCGCTCAGGTAGAAGTATTCGAACGCGAGGCCGGTGCTCAGGCACGCATGCTGGAGCTCCAGCAGCCCGTTCACGTAGGGCAGGTAACACATGCCGCCGTAGGCGGGCGTGGCGACGAAAATGCCTTGTTTCATGATCGGACGGCCTGCGTGGGCGGTGCCCTGTTCGTGCTGCGCGAGAATGACGACTCCGACCCGCATCTTACCCTGCGTCGCGGCCCGCCGGTCGGCGTTTTTCAATGCGGCGGCGAAGCGCGTCCGCCGCTGCCGTGCGCGCCGCCGTCGTTACGGACGCAGCAGGTCGAATCCGCCGAACACAACCACGCCGCTGAGCGCAATCATCGCGACCGAATGCTGGCCGAAATAGAGAATCGCGGCCGCGAGCCACGTGGTCAGGCAGAAGGCGCCGATGCGGGCCATCGTGAATTCCTCGAAATGCGTGATGAAGGGGGAGCGTGCCGAAGTCGGCGCGTCGCATGTCGATGCGGGCGCGGGGCTCGCGTTGCGACGGCGCCGGACGGCATCGCGTATCGGGCCCGACCGGACGGGCGCCGACGCGGGGCAGCCCGCGAGGCCTTGCCGGAAGCAGCCGGTGTGCTGCGGCAGCAGGCCAGCCGGCGATTTTACCAGCGTCGACGGCCGGCCAATCTGGCCCCTTCGCGACGATCGGCGGTACGCGCACGGCGCGGGCATCTCTGGGCATCTCAGGGCAGCTGGAAAGGCGGGGCTCAAGTTTCATCCGACGAATACCGTAAACCGGTTGCAAGGTATCCCCTGTTCAACCGACCCGAGTCGCACACTCACTACGGACCGACACGTTGCAGATCGACCCTTCTTCCGCCGCGCAGACCTCGCCAGCCGCCGGCAACGCGACCGCCGATCCGTTCGGCACCGGTGCCGCGTCGACGGCGACGTCCGCCGCGTCGTCGCAGGCGGGCGGTGCCGCGCAGTCGGACGGCGCAGGGCAGACGCCGGGCGCGTCGGGATCCTCGGCCGAGGATCCCGCGGTCAAGCAGTTGAAGCAACTCATCGAGCGCTTGCAGAAACAGCTTGCGCAACTGCAGCAGCAGATGGCGGCGGCCGCGCAGCGCGCGAAGCACGATCCGGCGGCGGCACTCGAGCAGCAGACGCTGGGCGCGGAAGCCAGCACGATCTCCGCCGCGCTGTCGACGGCGATCGCGCAGCTTGCGCAGGCGATCCAGAAGTCGGGTGGCTCGACGTCCGGCGCGCTGGTGTCGACGCAGGCCTGAGGGCACGGCGCCGCGCCGTCGCGCACCGCAGCGCGTGGACGCGTCGCGGCACGCCGTCGCGCGCATTACAATCGCAAGCTCGTCTCCCTCGCAAGGACGGCAGAACGATGAACGCGGAATTCGCCGACGACGACCTCGTCCGCTTCGACGCGCAAGGCGGCGCGCCGCTGCCGGCGGCCGACGCCGAAGGATGGCTGGACCACGACGGCGCGCGCATCTGGCACGCGTCGTTCGGCCAGGGCCCGCCCGTCGTGCTGCTGCACGGCGGCCTCGGCCACGGCGGCAACTGGGGCAACCAGGTGCCGGCGCTGCTCGCGGCCGGCTACCGCGCGATCGTGATCGACAGCCGCGGCCACGGCCGCAGCACGCGTGACGATCGCCCCTATTCCTACGAACGCATGGCCTCCGACGTGCTGGCGGTGCTCGATGCGCTGCGCATCGGGCGCGCACGCTTCGTCGGCTGGAGCGATGGCGCGTGCGTGTCGCTCGTGCTGGCCGCCCGCGCGCCGGCGCGTGCGGCGGGCGTGTTCTTCTTCGCGTGCAACATGGATCCGGGCGGCACGAAGGAGATGGTGCCGAGCCCGCTGATCGACCGCTGCTTCGCGCGGCACCGCAAGGACTACGTGCGGCTGTCCGCGACGCCGGACCGTTTCGACGCGTTCGTTGCCGCCGTCAGCGAAATGATGCGCACGCAACCGGATTACCGCGCGGCCGACCTCGCGGCGGTCGCCGTGCCGGTCGCGATCGTGCAGGGCGAGCACGACGAGTTCATCCGCCCCGACCATGCAGCGTATCTTGCGCGCACGATTCCGGGCGCAACGCTGACGATCCTGCCGGGCGTGAGCCACTTCGCGCCGCTGCAGCGGCCGGCGCGCTTCAATGCCGCGATGCTGGCGTTTCTCGACCGCTTGCCGGACTGACATGCGCGGGACCGGTTCACGCGCCGCATAAGATTTTCTTTAGGCTCGCGCAACATATCGTCGATTGTCGGTTGGCGGCCGGCAGCGGATAGTCCTGCTTCGACGGGACGGCTGGCGCGGCGTCCGCGCGGCGCGGCCGAATCCGTTGTTCATGCAACCATCTGAAAATCGAAGGAACCGCACCCATGCGATTCAACGCGATCCGCATCGCCGCGACCCTGTTCGTCGCCGCATGCGCCGCCGCCACGGCCGGCCGCGCGGCCGCCGCCACGCAGGACGAGATTCACGACACCGTAACCCGCCACGTCGCACCGCTGATGAAGCAGTTCGCCATTCCCGGCATGGCGATCGGCATCGTCGCCGACGGCAAGCCTTATGTGTTCGACTACGGCGTGATGTCGACGCAAACCGGCCAGCCGGTGACCGGCGACACGCTGTTCGAGATCGGCTCCGTCAGCAAGACGCTGACCGCGACGCTCGCATCCGACGCGCAGGAAAGCGGCGAGCTGTCGCTCACGGATCCGGCCGGCAAGTATCTGCCCGCGCTGCGGGGCAAGCCGTTCGGCCGCGTGACGCTGCTCGAGCTTGGCACGCACACGCCCGGCGGGATGCCGCTGCAGGTGCCCGACAGCATCCGCGACGACGCGGGCCTGATGCGCTATCTCGACGCGTGGCGTCCCGCGTACGCGCCGGGCACGCGCCGCACCTATTCGAACGTCGCGATCGGCATGCTCGGGCAGCTCACCGCGAAGGCGATGAATCGCGACTTCGCGGGGCTGATGGAACAGCGGCTGTTTCCCGCGCTCGGGATGACGCACACCTACATCAACGTGCCCGCCGCGCGGCAGGCCGACTATGCGCAGGGTTATACGCAGGACGGCAAGCCGATCCGGATGACGGGAGGCATGCTGTGGCAGCCGGCGTACGGCGTCAGGACGACGGCGGCCGACCTGTTGCGCTTCGTGCAGGCGAACATGGGGCTCGTCGAAACGGCGCCGCGGCTGCAGCGTGCGCTCGAACGCACGCACACCGGTTATTTTCGCGCGGGGCCGTTCACGCAGGACCTGATCTGGGAACAGTATCCGTATCCGGTCGCATTGCCGACGCTGCTCGCGGGGAATGCGCCGCCGATGCTCCACGACGCGACGCCCGCGACCGAACTCAAGCCGCCGCTCGCACCGCGCCCGGACGCGTGGATCAACAAGACGGGGTCGACCAACGGCTTCAGTACCTATGTCGCGTTCGTGCCCGCGAAGCGGCTCGCGATCGTGATGCTCGCGAATCGCAGCTTCCCGATCGAGGATCGTGTGAAGACTGCGTACCGGATCGTCGAGTCGCTGGGCGGCAAGCCGTAGCCTGGAGGATCCGGCACTGAGGCGGCGCCGCCGCCGATCTTCCCGCCCGGATCAAAACTCTTTTCACGATCAGCCTCTTTCGCCGCGCGCGCGCGGCATCGATACTGACGCGACAGGCCGCGTTGCGCAGGTTCGACGCGCCGCACGGTCGGCATCGACGGCCCGCGCCCATCCGAACACCGGTGCGCGCGGGCCGACTCATTTCCGCGAGGCGCGGGCAGTTTCGCGGCCTCGCCATCGGAGCGGTGGATGAAGGGCATCAAGGTATTCGTGACGGGCGCGGCCGGCTACATCGGCGGCTCGGTGGCCGCACGGCTGGTATCGGAAGGGCATGTCGTCACCGGGCTGGCGCGCGACGGCGAGAAGGCCGCGACGCTCGCGGCGGCCGGCATCATGCCGGTCGTCGGCACGCTCGACGACACGGCGCTGCTGCATGCGTTCGCGAGCGATGCGGACTGCGTGATCAACGCGGCGAGCAGCGATCACCGCGCGTCCGTCGAGACGATCATCGCGGCGCTGAGCGGTTCGGGCAAGACGTTCCTGCATACGAGCGGCACCAGCGTGATCGCCGACGACGCGCAAGGCGCGCACGGCGACGCACCGGTGTTCGACGAAGCGACGCCGGTCGTCGCGCCGGCCAAGCCCGAGCGCCGCGCGATCGATCAGCTGGTGATGTCGGCGGCGATGCTCGGCATTCGTTCGGCCGTGATCTGCAACAGCATGATCTACGGCGACGGGCTCGGCATCCGGCGCGACAGCGCGCAACTGCCGCTGCTCGCGAGCATTGCGCGCGAGGCCGGCGCGGTCCGCGTGATCGGCAAGGGGCTAAATCGCTGGTCGAACGTGCACGTCGAGGACGTCGCCGATCTCTACGTGCGCGCGATGCGGCACGCGGCGCCAGGCGCGCTGTATTTCGCGGAGAACGGCGAAGCGTCGTTCGCGGACATCGGCGCGGCGCTCGCCGCGCGTCTCGGTTTGCCGTCGGTCGTCGAGTGGGACATCGCCGAGGCCGAGCAGGTGCTCGGCCACTCGCGCGCGCATTTCTCGCTGGCGTCGAACAGCCGCGTGAAAGCCGTGCGCGCGCGGCAGGAACTCGGCTGGACGCCGCGGCACGGCGCGATGCAGGACTGGATCCGCCACGACATGCCGATCGCGGCCTGACGACGCAGAATTGCTTCGCAGCACGCAGCACGCAGCACGCAGCACGCAGCACGCAGCACGCAGCACGCAACACGCAGCACGCAGCACGCAGCACGCAGCACGCAGCACGCAGCACGCAACACGCAACACGCAACACGCAACACGCAACACGCAACACGCGCCCTCCCGGGCGCGTGCGCCCCCCGGCCTGCGATCGCATTGATCGGACAATATTAGCCGCGCATTCTTGAATCTGAATCAACTATGATTCGCGCCGGCTCCCGCTTATCAAACGGGCGCTGCGGCACTATCGTGACGATTCTGAAACCGTCACCGATTCCCGACCATGAAGACCACCCTCGACGAGATGCTCGCATTCGTGACCATCGCCGATACCGGCTCGTTGACGGGGGCGGCGGACAAGCTCCACCAGCCGACGTCGGTGATGAGCCGGATCCTGCGGCGTCTCGAGGAAAAGCTCGACACGACGCTGATTCGCCGCACGACGCGCCGGCTCGAAGTGACGGAAGAGGGCACGCTGTTCCTCGAATACGCGCGCGAGATCATCGCGTCGGTCGAATTCGCCGAGGAACAGCTCGCCAGCCAGCGCGAGAAGCCGGCCGGGCGGTTGCGCATCAACGCGGCGATGCCGTTCATGCAGCACGTGATCGCGCCGATGATGCCGGGCTTTCGCGAAGCGTTTCCGGCGATCGCGGCCGAACTGCATACCAGCGACGAAATCATCGACCTGCTCGAACAGCGCACCGACGTCGCGATCCGGATCGGCGAGCTGCGCGATTCGACGCTGCATGCGCGCAAGCTCGGCAGCAGCCGGCTGCGCATTCTCGCGAGCCCCGCGTATCTGGAGAAGTCCGGCGTGCCGACGCGCGTGGCCGATCTCGCGGACCATACGCTGCTCGGCTTCGTGCAGCCCGAAACGCTGAACCACTGGCCGCTGCGTACCGCGGACGGCGACGTATACCGGATCTATCCCGCGCTGCAGGCGTCGAGCGGCGAGACGCTGCTGACGCTCGCGCTGAATGGCGCGGGCATCGTGTGCCTCGCCGACTACATGACGGGCACCCATCGCCGCGATGGCAGCCTCGTCGAGGTGCTGGTCGACGACACGACCGAATTTCGCCAGCCGATTCATGCGGTCTACTATCGCAACGCGACGCTGTCGTCGCGCATCGTCAGTTTTCTGGACTACTTGAGCGCACAGCTGAAGGAAGGCGGCGATATCGACTGAAGGGGCGCGCAAACCGCCGCTCGTCTCGTGCGAAGGGCGACGTGTTCGATCGATATCGGGCACGTCGCCCTTTTTTCATGGCGACCGACGCGACCGATGCGCCGCACCAGCCGCATCGCACCAACCCGCCTACTGCCCGAGCGCGGTCATCAGCCTGACCTGCGCGAGCATCTCGTCCGTGCGCGCCTGCGCGAGCGAATCCTCGGCCGCGAGCAGCGAGCGCTGTACTTCGAGCGTGTCGATGAACGCCGATTCGCCGCTGCGCCACGACCGGTTGATCCGCGCATAGGCATCGCGCGCATTCGACGCCGCGCGTTCGAGGCGCTCGGTCCGGCTGTGATCGCGGGCGGTTGCGGCCAGCGACGTTTCGACGTCGCTGACCGCGCCGAGCACGGCGGAGCGATAGGCGGCGACGGCCTGATCGGCCTGCGCGCGTCGCAACGCGACGATGCTGCGGCGCCGTCCGCCGTCGAACAGCGGCGCGCTCGCGCCGGCGCCGGCCATCCAGGCGAGCGAACGCGCGAGCGTCGCGCCGGAGAAGCCGTCGACGGCCGCGCCGATCACGCCGATCAGCTGCAGGTGCGGCCTGAGATCGGCTTCGGCCACGCCGATGCGCGCATACGCGGCGACGACCCTCGCTTCGGCGGCGCGCACGTCGGGCCGGCGGCGCAGCAGGTCGGCCGGCGTGCCGATGCCCGGCGCCGCTGCCGTCCACACCGGCCCCGGCGCGGGCGGATCGAGTTGCGCATAGACGTCCTGCGGCGTCGCCGCGGTGATGATCGACAAGCGGTGAATCGCGGCCTGCCGCTGCAACTGCAGCGCGGGCAACTCGGCGAGCGTGGTTTCCGCCTGCGCGGCGGCGCGGTCGACGTCGGCGATCGGCACGACGCCCGCGTCGAACAGTCGCCGCGTCGATGCCTCGGTGCCGCGCTGACTCTCTGCGTTCGCCTCGACCAGCGCGAGCCGCTGCTCGAGCCCGCGCACCGTCACGTAGGTGCGCACGGTTTCGTCGATCGTCGCGATCCGCACGGCCGCCGCGTCGTTCTGCGCGGACGCGATGTCGGCGTCGGCGGCCGACACGCCCTGGCGGATGCGCCCGAAGATGTCGATTTCCCACGCGACGCTCGCATTCAGGTCGAACGCATTGCCGGTCGTCGGCGTGTCGGTCGGGAACGCCTGCGACGCGGACAGCCGCCGGCGGCCGGCATCCGCATTCAGGTCGAGCGACGGGAACCACTGCGACGCGGCGCCGATCCGTACCGCGCGCGCCGCGTCGATGCGCGCGACCGCTGCCTTCAGGTCGAGGTTGTTCGCGAGCGCGCGATCGACCAGCCGGTCGAGAATCGGATCGTGAAAGCCGTGCCACCACGCGTCGGTCGCGGCGGCAGGGCCGGCGGCGACGAGATCCGCGTTCGCGTAGGTCGCGGCGAGCGGCGGCGGGGCGACGGTGGCGACCGGCGCGCTCGTGCACGCGGTCAGGACGGCCGCCGCGGACAGCGCAGCCACGAGTCGGATGAATTTCATTGCACCACCTCCGCGGCCGCCGCCGCGACGCCGGATTTGCGCGTCGCGAGCCGGCGGACCAGCACATAGAACACGGGCGTGAACAGCAGCCCGAAGAACGTCACGCCGATCATCCCGAAGAACACGGCTGCGCCGACCGCCTGGCGCATTTCCGCGCCGGCGCCTTCGGAGATCACGAGCGGCAGCACACCGAGAATGAACGCGAGCGACGTCATCACGATCGGGCGCAGCCGCTGCACGCACGCGTCGACCACCGCGTCGACCAGCTCCCGGCCGTCGGCCTCGAGCTGCCGCGCGACCTCGACGATCAGGATCGCGTTCTTCGCGGCGAGCCCGACCAGCACGATGAAGCCGATCTGCGTGAGGATGTTCACGTCCTGGCCGAGCGCGCGCACGCCGAGCGACGCGGCCAGCAGGCACATCGGCACGATCAGCAGGATCGACACCGGCAGGCTCCAGCTGCCGTACTGCGCGGCGAGCACCAGATAGACGAGCAGCACGCACAGCGGGAACACGAGCAGCCCCGTGTTGCCGGCCGTGGTCTGCTGGTACGACAAGTCGGTCCATTCGAACGAGATGCCCGGCGGCAGCACCTGCTTCGCGAGCGTCTCCATCGTCTTGATCGCAAAACCGGAACCGAGGCCGGGTGCGGTATCGCCGTTGATCTCGGTGGCCGGATACAGGTTGTAGCGCGGTGCGCGATCGACGCCGAGCGTGTCGTCGATGCGCGTGACGCTGCCGATCGGCACCATGTCGCCGTCGCGGTTGCGCACCTTCAGGCGCCCGAGGTCGGAGGCCGTCACGCGGAACGGCAGGTCGGCCTGCGCGGTGACGCGATAGGTGCGCCCGACGATGTTGAAGTCGTTGATGTAGGTCGAGCCGAAATACGTTTCGACCGCATCGTTGATCTCCTGGCTCGGCACGCCGAGCATCTCCGCCTTCTCGCGATCGAGCTCGACGTGAACCTGCGGACTCGTCGCCGAGTAGGGCGTGTAGACGCCGACCATGCCGGGCGTGCGGTTCGCGGCTTCGACGAGATCCTGCGTTGCCTTCGCGAGCGCGGCCGTGCCGAGGCCGTTGCGGTCTTCGAGCCGCATCGCGAAGCCGCCCGTGCTGCCGAGGCCCTGCACCGGCGGCGGCATCGCGACGACAATCGACGATTCGGTGATGCCCGCGACGCGCTTGCGCAGCTCGGCCGCGATCGTGTCGATGGTGAGGCCCTGCGCCTTGCGTTCGGGCCAGGGCTTGAACACCGGGAACAGGCCGGCGCTGTTCGCCGAATTCGTGCCGGTGGCCGCGTTGACGCCGGAGAACACCGGCACGCGCGCGACGCCCGGCACCGACAGCGCGATGTCCTCGATCTTGCGCGCGACCGCGCTCGTGCGTTCGAGCGTCGCGCCGTCGGGCGTGCGCACCAGCACCACCAGGTAGCCGCGATCCTGCGCGGGAATGAAGCCCTTCGGGCTCGATGCCAGCAGATAGCCGGTCGCCGCGATCAGCACGACGTACAGCACGCTCATCGCGGGGATGATCCGCACGAGCTTCCTGACCAGCGCGCCGTAGGCGTCCGACACGCGCTGGAACACGCGGTTGAATGCATCCGCGAAACGCTGCACCGCGCGCATGAGCGGCGCAAGCAGCGCGGCCGTGCGCGACGTCGACGCCGGCGCATCGTGCGCGGGGTCGTGCGCCTTCAGCATCATCGCGGACAGCGCGGGCGCGAGCGTGACCGACGTGAAGAACGAGATCGCGGTCGACACGGCGATCGTCACGCCGAACTGGCGGAAGAACTGGCCGGAGATGCCCGGAATGAACGAGGTCGGCACGAACACCGCGCACAGCACCAGCGTGATCGCGAACAGCGCACCGCCGACTTCCTTCATCGTCAGCAGCGTCGCATCGCGCGGCGCGGTGCCGGCCGCCAGGTGCCGCTCGACGTTCTCGACCACGACGATCGCGTTGTCGACGACGATCCCCACCGCCAGCACGAGGCCGAACAGCGTCAGGTTGTTGATCGAGTAGCCGAGCACGGCCATCGCCGCGAACGTGCCGACCAGCGACACCGGGATCGACAGGATCGGGATGATCGACGGCCGCCAGCCCTGCAGGAACAGCAGCACGACGAACACCACGAGCACGACGGCCTCGTAGATGGTCTTCACGAGTTCGTGGATGCTGTCGCCGATGAACGCGGTCGGGTTGTAGCCGATGTTGTAGACGATGCCCTTCGGGAACGCCTTGCCGAGCTCGGTCATCTTCTTCTCGACCGCGTCCATCGTCGCGACCGCGTTCGCGCCGGGCTGCTGCAGCACCTGCAGCGCGATGGTCGGGTGACGCAGCATGTAGCTGTCGGTCGCGTACGCGAGCGCGCCGACCTCGATGCGCGCGACGTCCTTCAGCCGCACGAGACGCCCGTCCTGCCCCTGCTTGACGACGATGTCGCTGAAATCCTCGGGCCGCTTCAGGCGCCCTTCGAAGATCAGGTTCGGCTGGAACGCCTGGTTCGTGATCGGCGCCTGCGCGACCACGCCGCCCGCGAGCTGCGTGTTCTGCGCGCGCACCGCGGCGATGAGGTCGCGCGGGCTCAGGCCGAACGACGCGACACGCTCCGGGTCGAGCCAGATGCGCATCGAGTATTCGCGCGCGCCGAGCGGGTTGATGTCGCCGACGCCGTCGATCCGCTTCAGCACGTCGGCGACGTTGCGGATCGCGTAGTTCGACACGTACAGCGGATCGTAGCACTGGTCGGGCGAGTAGATGAAGATCGTGCCGAGCTGCGTCGGCGACGACTTGCGGACCGACACGCCGCTGCGCTGCACGGGCTCGGGCAGGCGCGGCGTCGCGAGCGCGACGCGGTTCTGCACCAGCACCTGCGCCTTGTCGACGTCGGTGCCGGGCTTGAACGTCGCGGTGATGTTCAGGCTGCCGTCGGAGGTCGCCTGGCTGTACATGTACAGCATGTCCTCGACGCCGTTCACTTCCAGCTCGATCGGGGTCGAGACGGTTTGCGACACGGTTTCCGCGGACGCACCCGGGTAGCTCGCCTGGATCACGACGGTCGGCGGCGCGATGTCCGGATACTCGGACACCGCCAGTGAGAAATAGGCCAGCGCGCCGGCGATGGTCAGCACGATCGACAGGACGATCGCGAGCACCGGCTGCTGGACGGACAGGCGGCCGAGGTTCATTGCGCGCTCCCGGTCGCGGTGCTGGACGAAGCGGTTGCGTTCGCAACCTTATCCGAATTCGTCGCATTCACCATCTGCGCCGCATCGATCGCGCGCGGCACCGCGTTGACCTGATCGCCGGCCTGCACGCGCTGGAAGCCGTCGACGATCACGCGGTCGCCGGCCTTCAGCCCCGCATCGATTTCACGCAGGTTGCCGAACAGGCGGCCGGGCGTCACCGGGCGCACCGACACGGTGCCGTTCGCGTCGACGAAATACAGCACGCGGCGCGTCGCGTCGGTCGCGACGGCCGAATCCGGCACGAGCAGCGCCGCGTGTGCGACGCGGCTCGACAGCGACACGCGGCCGAACTGGCCGGGGCTCAGGCGTCCGTCCGGATTCGCGACGCGCGCGCGCTGGCGCAGCGTGCCGGTCGAGTTGTCGAGGCGGTTGTCGACGAAATCCATCGTGCCCGACAGCGACGGCTTCGCGTCGCCCGGCAGCGCGATCGCCACCTGTCGCGACGACGCGCTGCCGCCATGTTGCGCGGCTTCGCGCGTGTAGCGCAGGTAGCTTTCCTCGTCGACGTCGAAGTAGATGTCGATCGGGTCCTGCGACACGATCGTCGTCAGCACCGTGGCTTCGCTGTCGCCGCCCTTCACGAGGTTGCCCTCGCTGACGCGCTTGCGGCTGATGCGCCCCGACATCGGCGCGACGATGCGCGTGAACGACAGGTCGAGCCGCGCGCGTTCGAGCGCGCCTTGCGCGCTCGTCACGTCGGCCTGCGCGCTTTGCACGGCCTGGCGGCGCTGGTCGTACAGGCTCTGCGCGATGGTGTCGGTCTTGATCAGGACGCTGGCCCGCTCGAAATCCTGCCGGCTCAGCTTCAGTTGCGACTGCGCGCGCTCGAGCGTGCCTTGCGCGGCCGTCACCGCCGCCTGGTACGGGCGCGGATCGATGACGAACAGCAGGTCGCCTTTTTTCACGGTCGCGCCGTCCTGGAACGCGACGCGTTCGAGATAGCCGCTCACGCGCGGGCGCACGTCGACCGTGTCGACCGCTTCGAAACGGCCCGTGTAGACGTCGACGTCGTTCACGTTACGCGCGACGGGCGCGCTGACGATCACGTTCGGCTTCGGGGCCGGCGCGGTGTCGTCCGACCGGCAGCCCGTCAACGCGAGCAATGCGGCGAGCGGAAGGGCGGCCAGCACGGCCGGTCGCGCGAAGCGCTTCAATCCTGGGTAGCTGTTCATGTTGTTCGGGGTATCGAATGACGCGCACGGCGCCGGATGGTGCGCAGTATCGTGCGTGGCGCGCGATGGATAAACGGACGCGGCGTCATAAGAACTTGTACTGCGCAGTCACGAATCGCGCGGTGCGGCGACGATGCGCGCGGCAGGGGCGTGATGCGGGAAGCGGCGCGACGACGCGCGGCCCGAATGCCGGTTCAGGCGATTCGGGCCGGCGATGCGGAGGGGACGGACGAGCGGGGGCGCGTGGCGGGCAAGGTGCTCGCGCGCGCGTCGACGCCGCTCAATGACCGCGATAGATCGCGTCGCGGCCGTTGGTCGTCAGTGCGCGGCCGGATGCGCTGGTGCCGGTGCCTTCGCTGCCGTAGCCGGTCGTGTCGGCTGCCGGTGCGGTGTTCGGAGCCGCGTTCGATGGCGCTTGCGCGACGGCGTTTTCACGCACGCGCTTTTCGGCGGCGAGGATCGCGACCGGATACTGGTTGTGGTCCAGTGCCGGCGTATAGCCGACGGCCGCGAGGCGGGCCATTTCGGCATTCACTTCGGCGCGGGTCAGCGGGCGGTCATGCTGCTGCGCGAACGAAACGGCCGGCGTGGCGATGATCAGTGCGGCAAGCGTGGAAGAAACGAGCGTTTTCATCATGGGTACCTATCGGGTCGAGTGAACCGCAACCACGTCGTCGTCGTTGCGAGTGCTGTCAATATAGGTATCCCGACGCCGCGGAAAAACGGGCCGCCGGCGAAATCATTTTTGACCTGGAATCACGAATCGGCGGTCGATGCAAACGATCGGGCCCGCACACGGCGGCCGGCCGGTCACGCGCGTCCCATGATCCGGGCGCCGAGCGAGATGCCGAGCGCGGACAGCGACGCATTGGTCGCGATAGATCGTCTCGTGAGACACGCGCATCGCCTCGTCATCGGCATATCGGTTCTTAAGCCAACCGCTCACTTGCTCTGGAGACCATTCGCGGCAAAACTTACGCTCGACCGCATAGCGCGAGCGCCGGCTCTGCTCCAGGAAGCAGCGTTTGGGTCGGCCGATCCGGGAAGATCTATCGAAATACCCGGTCGGCTGCATTCGCCTCTCGAAGTGCGCGCTCGACGATCTTCATCAACATCCTGGATTGCCGATCGCGAATCGGATCAAGCCCCGGAGCGACGATTTCGGTGATCAGGAGGCGGCGACAGCCGTCAGTGCGGGTGAATGTGCGGAACGCTTCGTCATTGCGCGTCGGGCGCGGTGGTGCCGCCGGCCGCTGCCGGCTCACTGATGGTCCGCGTTCCGGCCGTTCACCGCTGCAACGCGCGCCTGGGCGGCCTGCAGGTTTTCCGGGAATTGCGTTCGTCTGGCCATGGACGGCCGGTAACCCGCCGTCTCGATCTGGATCAGCTCGTTGCGAACTTCCGTGCGGGTCTTCGCCGGATTCTGCGGTTGGGCGAACGACACGGCGGGAATGGCGATCATCGCGGCGATTGCGAATGTATTAATAAAGGATTCCATAGTGATTTACCTCCGATGCGGATGCGTATGGCGCTCTCTACCTTCCTGTCAGTCACCGGTAAGAACAGTGTAGCCGAGACTGCATCCGCATGCTGGTAAAACATGATTGCTCGAACGTGCAATTCAGATTATCCGGATGTCATTTCGAAAAACCGGATTGATTCGATCGAAACGTTCGAAGTATCGGCGCGTGAACAGTGCGTGGCATCGTCCGAGCGATGCCGTGCTTGTTCGAAAAGGCGAATGATGCGTCGAACGATACGCGATCGACCGAGTTTCTCGTGCTTACTGCAGCGCAATGAATTGCTCGAGCAGATCCCGGTGGTCGAACTTGTCGCGCCACCATCGCAGCGCGCGTCCGGCTTCGTCGTCGCGCCATGCCAGATAGCATGGCGTCGTTTCTCGCATCCCGGTCACCTGGCGCGTCACGAGCTTGCCTTCCTCGATCGCGCGGGCGGCCAGGCCCGCGGGTAGCGTGCCGACGGCGAGCCCTTCGCACAGCACCGCGAGCTTGATCTCGAGGGTCGGCACCGCGAGGTAGGGCTGGGACGGTTGGAACGCCGCCGAGCGCAGCAGCGATTCGCGCGAAGGGCCGCCGACCACCGCGCATCGAAATTGCGTCACGGCGAGGAGTGAGATAGGTTCCGGCATCGTTGCAAGGGGGTGATGCGGCGCGACCGCGAACACGTAACGCAGCGTGCCGATCGGGCGCGCGACGATGTCCGTCAGCGCGGGCGGCTCGCCGGTCGCGCCGACGACGAGATCCGCGCGTCCCGAGACGAGCGCATCCCACGTTCCGCCGAGCACGCCCGTCGACAAGCGCAGGCGCGTGTCCATTTCGAGCGCGTCGAATTCATGCACGTACGGCCAGAATCCTGCGAACGGCAGCACTTCGTCGACGCACACGTGCAATTCGGTCTCCCAGCCGTCCTGGATCCGGCGCGCTCGCAGTTCGAGCTGCTCGGCGGCCGCGAGCAGCCGGCGGCCCTCCTCGACGACGACACGCCCCGCGTGCGTCAGCCTCGCGCGGCGGCCGCTGCGATCGAACAGGACGACGCCAAGGTCGCTCTCGACCTTCTGCACGAGATAGCTGAGGGTCGAAGGCACGCGGTGCAGCAAGGTAGCCGCATCGGCGAACGAATGCGTCCGGTCGATCGCATCCAGGGCTTCGAGGGCTTCGAGTGACAGTTTCAATTCCGCTTTCCTCAGCGCAATGGTGTGTGCATGTCCGGCGTGCATTCGGCGATCGTCGTGTCCCGTGAGCAGCGCACGGCGGGCGATACGGCGTGTTGCCCGTGCGCCGGGCGGCTTGCTGTCGTTGTCGTCATCGATCAGGAAAATTCAGGTGATCTTAAGAACATCCGTCTCGCCATCATGTAAGTTTTATAGGCGTGGCCTCGGCCGGAACCGCGGACGATGCGGATCGAGAGGGGCGGGCACGCGGAACCGTGACATTCGCTCATCGACAAAAAAGGAGAATCGACATGATCAAGTCCGGCATGATGCCGCTCGCGCTTGCAGTGCTGACGGGTGTTGCGCTGCTGGGTGCGCCGGCCGCGTACGCGCAGGATTCGGATGCCGCTCCGGCAGCGGCCAGTGCCCCGATGTCGAAGCAGGAACTGAAAGCGCAACGCAAGGCACAGCGCAAGCAGGCTCGCCTGAAGCGTAACCAGGAACTGAGTGCGCTGGAGAAGAACGGTTATCGCGTAAGCAAGGACGATCACTATCCGCAGAGCCTCCAAAGGGCGGAACACAAGGTCGACGCACAGAAGGCTGCCGCCGGCGCGTCCGCGCCCGGGCAATGACGATCCGGCGCCGTATCCGCACCCCGGCGTGGCGTGGCGGGTGACGGCGTCCGCCGGTGGCCGCCCGTGCATGCTGGCGCGATGCAACCGACAGGCTCCGCGTCCATTCTCGCTCGATTGCGTGCAAACGGTTGCAAATCGAAGCATACCCATATTCACTGAAAAATTGCCGAAATTCAGGGTTAACGCTCTCTAGCCCGTTACGGTCAGGCAGGTACTATTGCATCAACTTATGCAAACGGTTGCATGGAGGATATCATGACGGAACAGGCAACATTGAGTGCGATTACCGACGATTCCGCGTCCGTTACCGCGATCGTCAAGGCGGCGATGGCGGGAACCCGGGACGCCCGGCTGAAGGAGATCATCGATGCATTGGTCGATCACGGCCATGCGTTCCTGAAGCAGGTCAAGCTGACGGACGAGGAGTTCGAGCGCGGCCTGTCGTTCATCCGGGCCGCGGGGCACGCATGCAACGAGCGCCACAACGAGGTCGTGCTGCTGTCGGATGTCCTCGGCTTTTCGACGCTGGTCGCATTGCTGAACAATTCCGACGCGACCGATCGCACGCCGGGCGCGTTGCTCGGGCCGTTCTACCGCGGCGGGTCGCCGGTCTACGAGGATGGCCGGTCGATCGCAAGCCCCGGGTCGCCCGGCTCGCCGCTTTTCATGCGCGGTCGTGTGCTCGACGTGTCGGGCCGGCCGGTCGCGAACGCGATGGTCGATGTGTGGCAGGCATCGCCCGTCGGTCTCTACGAGAACCAGGATCCGGAGCAGCCCGACCGCAATTTGCGCGGTCGCTTTCATACCGACGCGCACGGGCGTTTCAACTTTCGGACCGTGCGCCCCGCCGGTTACCCGGTGCCCGTCGACGGCCCCGTCGGCACGCTGCTCGCCGCGCAGGGCCGCCATCCGTATCGACCCGCGCACATCCATTTCGTGATCGTCGCGGAAGGTCATGCGACGCTGGTGTCGCAGGTGTTCGCCGATGATTCGGAGCATCTCGACTCGGATGTCGTGTTCGGTGTAAATCGTCGCCTCGTCGGCACGTTCGCGCGTCACGAGCCCGGGACGGGGCCGCACGCGGAAACGGGCGACGCGTATTACACGCTCGATTTCGAATTCGTGATGGCTGACGGCACGCCGACGTACCCGACGCCGCCAATCGACTGAACAGGAGCAGGCCGTGTCACGCAATCTGAACGATAAAGTCGCCGTCATTCTCGGCGGCACCGGCGGCATCGGTTTCGCGACCGCCATGCAGTTCGCCGAAGCGGGCGCGCGCGTCGTCGTCGTCGGACGAAGCGACCTCGACGCCGCGCGGCACATCGCCGACAAGCTGCCCGGGGAAGGGCACTCGGGCGCGATCGCGACGATCACCGACAGCGCGACGCTCGCCGCGCTCGCCGACGACGTGCGCACGCGTTACGGGCGGGCCGACGTCCTGGTGAATGCCGCCGGCTTCACGAAGCCGGTCCGGCATGCGGACCTCGACGCGCTGACGGACGACCTGATCGACGAGATCATGAAGGTCAACTGGCGCGGCCAGTTCGCGGCGATCCGGGCATTTCGCGCACTGCTCGACGAATCGGGCGACGGGCTGGTCGTGAATGTGTCGTCGATCTCGGGGACGACGGGCAACGGCAGCAACGTGGCGTACTGCGCGGCGAAGGCGGGGATCGACGTGATGGCGTTGTCGCTCGGACGCGCGCTGGCGCCGCGCATTCGCGTCGTGAACGTGTCTCCCGGCGTCGTGGATACGCAGTTCGTTCCGGGGCGCGGCGACGATTTCAACGAGAAGGCCGCGGCGACGACACCGCTGCGCAGGATCGGTGCACCGGACGATGTCGCGGCCGCCATCGTCGCGTGTGCGACGACGCTCACGTTCACTACCGGCACCACGATCGTCGTCGATGGCGGCCGCCGTCTGAACTGATTGCCAGGAGCGCTTCTCATGCATGCTCGCAAGACCATCATCACGTGCGCCGTCACGGGCAACATCACGCGGCCCGACCAGCATCCGGGGCTGCCGGTCACGCCCGAGCAGATCGCGAACGCGTCGCTCGAAGCCGCGCAGGCCGGTGCCGCCGTCGTGCACATCCACGTCCGCGATCCGGCCACCGGCAGGCCGTCGATGGACATCGAACTCTATCGCGACGTCGTCGAGCGAATTCGCGCGGTCGATCGCGAGTTGATCATCAATCTGACGACGGGCCCGGGCGGACGTTTCATTCCGAGCGACGACGACCCGCGGGTGGCCGCTCCCGGCACCACGCTCCTGCCGCCCGAACGGCGGGTGGAGCACATTCTCGCGCTGAAGCCCGATATCTGCAGCCTCGACCTGAACACAATGAATTCGGGGGGCGAGGTCGTCATCAACACGCCGAAGAGCGTCACGCGGATGGCCGAGGTGATACGCCGTGCCGGCGTCAAGCCGGAACTCGAGATCTTCGACTCCGGCGATATCCACCTCGCGCGCGACCTGATGGCGAGCGGCGTGCTCGACGGCCCCGGCCTGTGGACGTTCGTCGGCGGCGTCAAGTACGGTTTCGCCGCGTCGCCCGAAACGCTGCTGTATGCGCGCGGGCTGCTGCCTCCGGGCGCGATATGGTCCGCGTTCGGCATCGGGCGCTTCGAGTTTCCGATCGTCGCGCAGGCATGGCTCGCGGGCGGGCACGTGCGCGTCGGCCTCGAGGACAACATCTATATCGAGAAGGGCGTGCTCGCCGAGAGCAATGCGGCGCTTGTCGCGCGGGCCCGCGAGATCGTCACGCTGCTCGGCGGCGAGATCGCGACGTGCCGCGATGCGCGCGCGAGCCTCGGTCTCGCGTCCTGAGCGCAACGCTGCGAACGACATGCGGCAACGGCGCACGCAGGCACGATCGGCCGACGGCATCGTGTCGTGCGCCGGAATCCGAATTTTCCATGAGGCCATCGAGCATGAAATGCATTCGCGTCCAGCAGAAAAGTACTGATATCAACGCGCTCGCGCTGCACATCGACACGCAGCCCGTGCCGCGGATCGATGCGACCGACTGCGTGATCGCAATCGAGAGCGCGGGCGTCAACCCGAGCGATGTCAAGGCCGTGCTCGGCTTCATGCCGCACGCGGTGTGGCCGCGCACGCCGGGCCGCGATTACGCGGGACGCGTGATCGACGGCCCGCCGGACCTGATCGGCAAGGCGGTGTGGGGCAGCAGCGGCGAACTCGGCATCCGGCGCGACGGCACGCACGCGAGCCATCTCGTCGTGCCGGCACATACCGTGCGCGAGAAACCGGCAAACCTGACGATGGACGAGGCGGGCTCGATCGGCGTGCCGTTCGTCACGGCATTCGAGGGCCTGCACCGTGCCGGCGGCGTGCGGCGCGGCGACGTCGTGCTCGTGCTGGGTGCGAACGGCAAGGTCGGGCAAGCGACCGTCCAGCTGGCGACCATGGCGGGGGCGGAAGTGATCGGCGTGGTGCGCGACGATCCGTCGTACGTCGGGCACGCCAGCGGCGACGTGACGATGATCAACGCATCCGCGGAGCCGTTCGACGAACTCGTGCTCGAGATGACGGCGGGCCGCGGCGCCAACATCGTCTACAACACGGTCGGGAGTCCGTACTTCGAGCGTGCGAATCGCGCGATGGCCGTGTGCGGCACGCAGATCCTCATCTCGACGATCGAGCGCGCGGTACCGTTCGACATCTTCGCGTTCTACCGCGGACAGCACACCTACGTCGGAATCGACACGCTCGCGCTCGACACGCGGCACTGCGCGAACATCCTCGACAGGTTGTTGCCGTCGTTCGAACAAGGTGTGTTGAAGCCGTTTCCGATCGATCCCGGCTCGGTGTTCGACCTTGCGGATGCAGCGCACGCCTATCGGACGGTATTCAGCGGTACCGCGAACCGGGTGTTGCTCAAGCCATGAACGTGACGCGCTTTCGGGATGCCCCCGAATACTTCCCGCCGAATCACGTCGGGATGCGCTGCGTACGGTTGCAGGGGCGCGAGGCAGGTCCGGCCGAATCGTTGTGGCTCGGCGTATCGACGATCGAGCCGGGCGGCCACACGACGATGGAAGGATCGGGCGTCGAGAAGCACTACGTCGTCCTGGAGGGGCAGGTGTGCGTCGAGACGGATGGTGCCGAAGTCGACTTGCAGGTGTTCGATTCGTGCCGCCTCGCGCCGGGCGAGCGGCGTGCACTGCGCAACCGCTCGGACCGTCCCGCCAGGATCCTGCTCGCGATGCCGTTCGCGCGTCCTTCGCACGACTAGCTGCGGCCGCAGGCCGGGCGGTGCAATGCCGCCGATGATCGAGCGCGGTGGCGACCGGCCGCGCCCGGTCATGATTATCGGACGATCCGACAAGCCGCAGACCATTTCGGTCACCTTTCGAAGCGGCTCCCCCCGTTATTATCGATCGGCGATCCGTCGTCATGAGGGTGACGCGCTTGTTCTGACCGGCGGGCAGTGCGCGTGCGGCGGGCGCATGCGCAACGCGGTGCGATACGTCAGCTCGAACGCGCACGGCCGCCCGCCGCACGCGGCGCGCCGGTCGAGCCGCGCACGACCAGTTCGGGCGGCAGCGTGATGCGCAGCGGCGCCTTGCCCGGCGTCGTGATCATGCCGAGCAGCAGGCGTGCGGCTTGTCGACCCATCTCGCGATGCTGGATCCGGAGCGTGGTCAGCGACGGATTCAGCATGTCGAGCAGCGGCATGTCGTTGTGCCCGATCAGCGAGATGTCCTTCGGGCAGGCAATCCGCCGCTCGGCGAACACGTCGTAGCAACCGAGCGCGATCAGGTCGTTCGCCGCGATGATGGCGGTCACGTTGCGGTGCGCGTCGAGCAGTTCCGCGCAGGCGGCGCGTCCGGCTTCGCGCGTGAACTCGGTGGCTTCCACGATGACGTTGGCCGCAAGGTCGTACTGTTGGGTCGCGATCTGGAAGCCCTGTAGTCGCGACAGGCCGGTCGCGAGCCGTTCCGGTCCCGACAGGTGCGCAATGCGCGTATGCCCGAGCCCGACCAGATGCTCGACCGCGAGCCGCATGGACAGGAAGTCGTCGTTGACGACTTCGGGCACGTGACCGCCGTCCTCGCCGCGATTGACGAGCACGACGGGCACGCCGTCGAGGATGCAGCGTCGCACGAGCGGATCGTGCCGCGCGGCGGTCGCGAGGACCAGGCCGTCCACCTGGCGCTCGAGCATCTGCTCGAGCATCCGTTCCTGATTCCTGGGATTGCCGACGATGTTCGCGATCAGTACGCCATAGCCCTCGGCTGACAGCTCCTCCTCGATTCCGCAGACCATCGGCGGGAACACGGGGTTCGAGATGTCGGGCAGGCATACGCCGATCACCTTCGATTGCCCGCCGCGCAGCGCGGAGGCAAGGCGGTTTTGTCGATAGCCGAGCGACTTCGCTGCCGCGAGCACGCGGCGCACGACCTCGTCGCCGATCAGGTGACGCGTGGCCGGGTTGAGCACGCGCGACACCGTCGACGCATTGACGGACGCCGCCGCGGCGACTTCGCGAATCGTGACGCGGCCGGTGCCGCGCGTGTCGGAGGATGGGCTCATGGAACCTGCCGGTGGATAGGGATCCGATTGTATCGATGCAATGGGTTGCGATCAATGTTGCAGGTAAAACCCTAATGTTTTCAGCGCTAAACCTCATTGACAGAGGTTTTGCGTCAAGTACGATGTGCATACGTTTGCATAAAGAAAAACACGAGCTCGACGTGATCGATCGAAGCGGTAGCAGGACCGGGAAAACCACGCGCGGCAAGGATGCCGCAAATTCCGGGAAAAAATGCAGATTCATTGACGTCGACCGGTAAGTAGCGCCGATGCGTTGCGTGGATGTTTTTGTCTGGATTTATGCAAACGGTTGCATTTGATCACCCAGAATGCCAGGCCGGCTAGCGGCATGGCCAACGTGAACGACGGACAGGAGACAGTGGATGGAGACGAACCACAATTCCGCGCGGCAGCCGGCAGGCAGTCGGGCGGCGATGCGCATCGCCGCCGCGTGTGCGGCGGCGCTCGGCCTTGCTCACGGCGCGAGCGCGCTTGCGGCAAACGAAACGATCGCGGCCTTCTACAAGAACCAGGTTGATCCGCATTTCGCGCTCGTTCGCGCCGGCGTCAACGCCGAGGCGAAGCAGCTTGGCGTGACGGTCACGCACTACGCGCCGACCCGCCCGAACGATCTCGGCGAGCAGCTGAGCGAGCTCGAAGACGTCGGCGTGAAGAAGCCGAACGCCGTACTGTTCATGGGCGTGAATCCGCACGGCGTCGTGCCGGCGATCCAGAAGATCAACGCGATCGGCATCCCGGTCGTCAACTACAACGATCGCGTGGCGGGCGGCAAGTTCTCGTCGGTCGTCGTCGCGGACGACTACAACCTCGGTCTCGACGTCGCGCGATACCTGTTCAGGAGTCTCGGCGGCAAGGGCAATGTCGTGATCCTCGAAGGCGTGAAAGGCTCGACGACGAGCGACGAACGCGAGCGCGGTTTCAGGAAGGCGCTTCAGGAATTTCCGGGCATTCGCCTGCTCGCGGCGCAGCCGGCGAACTATCAGCGCCTGCAGGCGCTGCAGGTGATGGAGAACCTGATCCAGTCGAATCCGAAGATCGACGGTGTACTGGCGGCGGCCGACGTGATGGCGATGGGGGCGATCGAGGCCCTCGAGGCCGCGGGCCAGAAGCAGGTGAAGGTCGTCGGCATCGGTGGCGTGCCCGAATCGGTCAAGGCGATCAAGGAGGGGCGCCTGCTCGCGACCGCCGAATTCAACGGCTTCAGGATGGGTTGCGTCGCGACGATGGCGGCGGTCCGCACGCTGCGGAAGGAGCCGGTGCCCGACACGGTGCTGATCAAGGGCATCGTGATCGACAAGACGAACTATGCGCCGTTCGAGCAGCCGGGCGATCAGCGCCAATGCCCGGCGTGGAGCGACGTGGCCAGCAACTGACGCGTGCAGGCGGGCCGGCCTGACGGCCCGTATCGCGGTACGTGCGCCGGCCGTCGCATGATGCACGGCCGACCGCCGAACCGCACCGTGGAGATGAACATGGAAACCTCGACCGGGCGCGTTCCGCGTCTCGAATTACGCAAGATCTGCAAGCATTTTCCTGGCGTGGCGGCGTTGACCGACGTCGACCTCGCGCTGTATCCGGGTGAAGTGCACATGTTGCTCGGCGAGAACGGCGCCGGGAAGTCGTCGTTGATGAAGGTGCTGTTCGGCGCTTACCGTGCCGATGGCGGAGAGATTCGCTACGACGGAACGCCCGTCGCGATCGAATCGCCTGCCGATGCGAAACGCCTGGGCATCGCGGTGATCTTCCAGGAGTTCTCGCTCGTGCCGCATCTGTCGATCGCGCAGAACATCTATCTCGGCCGCGAGCCGCGCAACCGTCTCGGCCTCGTCGATCACCGGCGCATGCACGCGGACGCGGCGGCCGTGCTGGCGCAACTGGGGCTCGCGTACGACACGCGCACCCACGCGGCGGACCTGGGCGTCGCGCAGCAGCAGATGGTCGAGATCGCGAAAGCGCTGTCGCACGATGCGCGCGTGCTGGTGATGGACGAGCCGACCGCCGCGATCTCGGACCGGGAAGCCGACGCGCTGTTCGCGGTCGTGCATCGGTTGCGCGCCTCCGGCGTGGCGATCGTCTACATCTCGCACCGGATGAAGGAAGTGTTCGATCTCGGCGATCGCGTGACCGTCTTGCGCGACGGGCGCCTCGTGACGTCGATGCCGGCCGGCGATGCGACCCCTGAGCAGCTGATCGCGCTGATGGTCGGGCGCAAGGTCGGCGCGGTCTACGAGCGCCGTTATTTCGGCGCATGCGGAGAGATGGCACTCGACGTGCGCGGCCTGACGACGTCGACGGGCGTGAACGGCGTCGACCTGCAGGTGCGCTGCGGCGAGATCGTCGGATTGTCGGGGCTCGTCGGCGCCGGGCGGACCGAGGTCGCGCGCGCGGTGATCGGCGCCGACCCGATCCAGGGCGGGCGCATCGAAATCTTCGGCAAGGCGGTATCGGGCGGCCCGCACGAGGTCGTCAGGCGCGGCGTCGGCCTGATTCCGGAAAACCGCAAGCACGAAGGCGTCGCGCTGCGCCGCTCGGTGCACGAGAACCTGCTCGTGTCGAGCCTGTGGCGACTGTTCCCGAACGGCTGGTATCGCCCGGCCCGCGCGAGGCGCGCGACACGCGACCTGATCGAGCGGCTGCGGATCGCGCCGGGCGATCCGGCGAAACGGGCGCGCAACCTGAGCGGCGGCAACCAGCAGAAGATCGTGATCGGCAAATGGCTCAGCGCCGACTGTCGGCTGTACATCTTCGACGAGCCGACGCGCGGCATCGATATCGGTGCGAAGACGGAGATCTTCAACCTGATCGAGCGGCTCGTCGAGCAGGGCGCGGCGGTGCTGCTGATCAGCTCGGAGCTGTCGGAGATCGTGCATGTTTGCGACCGCGCGTACGTGATGCGCAGCGGCGCGATCTCGGGCGAACTGCCGCGCGAACAATTGAGCGAACAACGCATTCTGGGTCTGGCGATGCATGGAGGTGGCGATGTCGATTGAAACGAAACGAAATGGCAGGGATCCGGCGGCACGGCGCAAACGGCCGCTGCCTTCGATCGTATGGGCCAGCGTCGCGCTGGTCGCGGCGGCGGCATTCGGCGTACCGGGATTCGCGTCGCGCGCGAACCTGGTCGACATCGGCCTCCAGGTCGCGATCCTCGTGATGATCGCGATGCCGATGACGCTGGTGATCCTGAGCGAGGGGCTCGACCTGTCGGTCGGCGCGTTGCTGAGCCTGTGCGGCGTCGTGTTCGCGCAGATGCTCGGTGCGGGCGCGGGTGTCGGTGCCGCACTCGGCGCTGCCGCCGCGGTCGGGATCGCGATCGGCTTCCTGAACGGGATGCTCGTCGCGCGACTCGCGCTGCCGCCGTTCGTCGTGACGCTCGGCACGCTGGGTGTCGCGCACGGCGTAGCGCTCGTGCTGACCGACGGCAATGCGGTCGTCGTCGCGAATCCCGCGGTCGGCGCGCTGTACGGGGCGTCGGTACTCGGTGTGCCGTTCCCGATCGCGTGCGCGGTCGCGGCCTACGCGGTCACGCATCTGCTGCTCTACCACACGCGGTTCGGTGCCTATGTGTTCGCGATCGGCGGCAACCGCGACGCGCTCACGCTGGCCGGTGTCCGTGCGCGCGTCCATCACGTCGCGATCTACGCGATGAGCGGGCTGTTCGCGGGCCTCGCCGCACTCCTGCTCGTCGGGCGCATGAACGCGGCGGAGCCGAATGCCGCGATCGGCATGGAATTCGATGCGATCGCGGCCGTCGTGCTCGGCGGCACGTCGTTCGAGCGCGGTGCAGGGTGGTTGCCCGGCACGGCGATCGGTGTGTTGACGATCGGCGTGCTGCGCAACGCACTCAACCTGGTCGGCATCGAATCGTCGCTGCAGGTCGTGACGATCGGCTTGCTGGTTCTCGCGGTCGTCGTCGTCGATAGCGTCCGTCAATCCCGTGTCGCAGGAGCGCAAGCATGAATCTCCAGAATCCCTCTCCGTCGGCGGCGGTGCGCGTCGGGCGCATCGAACGCCGAGGCCGCCTGTCCGACGACGCGAACGCGCTGATCTGTCGCGCGGTATTCGTCGGCGCGATTGCGATCGCGCTTGCGTTCGCATCGGACGGCTTCATGACGTCCGGCAACCTGCTGAACGTGCTGCGGCAGGCGAGCCTGATGTTCCTGCTGGCGTCCGGCCTCACGATCGTGATCCTGTCGGGCGGGTTCGACCTGTCGATCGCCGCGAATCTCACGCTGTCCGCCTGTCTGGCAGCGGGTGCGATGAAGGCGGGCGTGTCCCCGTGGCTCGCCGTCGCGATATCGATGTCGTGCGGCGCATCGATCGGACTGCTGAACGGCCTGGCGGTCACGTTCCTGAGGCTGCCGCCGTTCCTGGCGACCTACGGGATGCTCTGGGTCGTGCAGGGCCTTGCCTTTCACTACATGGGCGGCAACGAGATCTTCGGCTTTCCGGCCGGCTTTCGCGCGCTCGGTACCGGGTTCTGGTGGGGCGTGCCGATTCCCGTCTACATGATGCTGCTCGTGCTCGTCGTCGGATCGATCGTCACCGCGCGACTGAACTTCGGCCGCGAGATCTACGCGATCGGCGCGAGTCCGGAGGTCGCGCGGCTGTCCGGGATTCCGGTGCGCCGCCGCCGGATCGCGGTCTATACGATCAGCGGCTTGATGGCCGGCATCGCGGCCGTGGTCTATCTCGCGCGCGTGAATGCGGCCGATTCGGCGATGGGCGAGCCGATCCTGCTCCCTGCGATCGCGGCCATTCTGATCGGCGGCGCATCGCTGTTCGGCGGGACTGGCACCTTGTTCGGCACGCTGCTCGGTTGCGTGACGCTCGCGCTCGTCATCGACGGGATGAATCTGCTGAACCTCAATGCCAACTGGCAACCGCTCGTCGTCGGCGTGGTGCTGCTGGTCGCCGTGCTTACCGACGCGCTCGGCCGCCGGCATGCGGAGCGGATCGGCTGACGGCCGCGACGCCGGGTTTTCCCGGCGAAAACAAAGAGACGATTTGACAAGCGGTGAGACTCTTCGGCGATGGTCGCCGGCCGAAGTGTCCTTAACATGAATGCCAGGTGATCGACATCTTGCGATCCGGTCCGGTCGGGCCGTCAGATCGGATCGCACGACCTTTCACTTCCGAAGTGGCCATCGAAATGATTAGTTATACAGATCAGAAAATCATTTCGTGCATCGGCATCCGGTATCGAAAGACTGAAATGGAGGGGTAGACAGTGGTGGAGATGAAAAAGACAGCGATCGCCGCACTGATCGGCGCGGCGTTGAGCGGATCGGCCTTCGCACAGAGCAGCATCTCGCTCTCCGGGAAGCTCGACAACGGCCTGACATTCGTGACGAACGAAGGCGGGCATCACAACTACAAGATGGACAGCGGCGTGCTGTTCCCGAACGTGTGGATCATGTCGGGTGCGGAAGATCTGGGCGGTGGCAACCGCGCGATCTTCAAGCTGTCTTCGCTGTTCAACATGAACAACGGGCAACTGAACCAGGCCAACACGTTGTTCGGGCAACAGGCGTATGTCGGCGTACAGACACCCTACGGCTCGGTCACGCTGGGCAAGCAGTTCGACTTCACGGCCGAATTCCTCGCGCCGCTCAACGTCAGTTCGGCCGGCAGCGGCTATGCGATTCACCTCGGCGATTTCGACCGCACGAACAACGATCGGCTGACGAATTCGATCAAGTACATGAGCCCGACGTGGGGCGGATTCCAGTTCGGCGCGATGTACGGGTTCAGCAATACCCCCGGCAGCTTCCACGACGGCAGCGGCTGGAGCGCGGGCCTGCAGTACACGAACGGCCCGCTGACGCTCGCGACCATGTACACGTTCGTCGCCACGCCGACGATCGATCCGTACGCGCAGATCGGCGTGCATTCGTTCTTCGGCCTGCCGGTCGCGACGGGTGCGGGCGACAGCGTCACCGACACCGCGCCGAATTTCCAGATCCGTTCGCTCGGCACGCTGGGTGTCGGCGGCTCGTATGCGATCGGCGACGTCACGCTGTATGCGAACTACACCAACACGGTGCTGAAGTTCCAGGACGCGAAGTCGGTCATGAACGTCTACGAGGGCGGCGCGACGTGGCAGGTGACGCCGGCGTTCCAGCTCGTCGGCGGCTATCAGCACACCAGTTTCGAAGCGCACGCGTGGAACCAGGTCACGGCCGCTGCGCTGTATTTCCTGTCGAAGCGCACGACGGTCTACCTGTCATCCGATTACCTGAAGGCGTCCGGCGGAGTCGACGCCGTGATCGGCGCGAGTTTCGCGCCGGCACCGACAGGCCATCAGGCGGACGTCCGGATCGGCCTCGCGCACACGTTCTGACCGTATCGCGCGGCGCTCGGCCGGCACGGTGCCGGTCGCCCGCGAATGCATCGCTTCCCGGCTTGCGTCGGGTCTATCCATGAGTACCACGAGGAGACAAAGATGAAACGTACCTGTATCGCACTCGCGATGATGAGCCTGACCGCTGCCGCCGCGATCGCGTGGGGCGCCGATGCCGGCGGCCCGAAGCTGATCACGACCATCCCGGTCACGAGCGAGAAATCGTTCGGCTTCGATATCAGCGCCGCGTCGGACGGCAACTACTACCTCGCCGACGGCGCGAACGGGACGCTCGACGTATTCGATGCGACCACGATGAAGCTGCGCGACCGGATCAAGGCCGATTTCGCAGGTATCGGCCCGACGCACGACAAGTCGGGGCCGTCGGGCGTGTTGCCGATTCCGGGCACGTCGCAGGTGTACGTGGGTGACGTGAACGCGGTCAAGGTGATCGACGTCGCGTCGAAGCAGCTCGTCAAGCGCATCGAGGTCAGCGCGTCGGGCATTCGCGCGGACGAGGGCTGCCTCGACCCGCAGCACCATGTCGCGATGTTCTCGAGCGGTGCCGAGCAGCCGCCGTTCGTGACCTTCATCAACACCGAGACGCAGTCGGTGATCGCGAAGATGCCGCTTGCCGACTCGACCGGACTCGAGGCGTGCGAGTTTGATGCGAAGAACGACAACTTCGTGCTGAACAACGACGGGACGAAGGCGAACCCGAAGGGCGAGGTCGATCTGATTCCGGCGAAGTCGGTGCTCGAAGGCAAGCCGGTCGTGCAGTCCGTGTTCAAGCTGAAGGGCTGTGAAGGCCCGACCGGCATCGCGCTCGGGCCGGGTAACGACGCGCTGATCGGCTGCGATCCCGACGAAGGCGGGAAGCAGACGACGGTCATCATCGATCGCACGAACGGGACGCCGCTCGCGCAATTGCCGTTCGGCGGCGCCGACGAGGTGGCCTACGACCCGGTGTCGAATCGCTACTTCCTCGCCGCTGGCCACCACTCGGCGGACAACGTCTCGCGGGTGGGCGCGAAGGACGCGAAGTTCGACTCCGCGCTCGGGATCGTCGACGCGAGCACCCGCAGCCTCGTCGCGATCGTGCCGACCGGCAAGTTCTCGCATTCGGTCGCGGTCGACGGTGCGTCGCATCACGTGTTCGTCCCGTACGGTGCCGGCTCTTCCGAGCAGTTCCCGGGAACCGGTGTGGCGGTGTTTGCGACGGAGTAACGGCTCCAGTGTGGTGATTTTCCGCGGGAGACGGGCTCCCGCGGACTTTTTTGTACACCGCGAGCGACTGCTGCGCGCAACCGGATATCGGACTCGACGGTCGATCGCGAGGCCCGATGGTCGGCTGAAACGGCCTGGCCGGACGAGCGCGGGGACTTGGGCGTACCGGATGGCATGGAGTCAGGAGATGGAAGTGAAATTCAGCAGGTTACGGGCTCGGCGATGGTTGACGCGGGCAGGCGTGGGAGCCGGCTGCGTGGTCGCCATGCACGCTGCGTGCGCGCAAGAGGTGCGCAGTGACGCCGCGACCCCGACCTATGCGCTGAGCTACGCGCAGACGCAGACGCTGCTGTCGCTCGCGATTGCCGAGGCCGATGCGCGACATCTGGCGATGGGCTTCGCGGTCGTGGATCCCGGCGGCCATCTGCTCGCCGCCGTGCGGATGGACGGTGCGTCGTTTTCGAGCATCGACTTCGCACGCGGCAAGGCGTTCGCGTCCGTCGCGCTCGGCGGCCAGTCAGGCGTCACGCTCGAACACCGCTATCGGGACGATCCGTCCGAGTACAGCAACATGTCCGGCGCCGGCTATTACGCGCCGTTCCTGCCCGGCCGCGGCACGTTCCCCGTCTTCATGAACGGTCATCTGCTCGGTGCGATCGGCGCCGCCGGCGCGCCGTCCGAGATCGACGATCAGGTGGTGCTGAAGGCGATTGCGGGGCTCGGTGCCCAATCCGCGCGTTGAACGCGCATTGTCCTTGAAACCCAGTCTGGAAGACGTATGAGACACAACATGGAAATCGAACACGCGGCCGGCACGCCGGCGAGCGGCACGGAAACGAGCGGCGCGATGACGATGGACGGCACCGCGCAATGCCGGCGCACGATGCTGAAGCTCGGCTTCGGCGCGATCGCGGCAGGCCTGGCCGGCGCGGCACGCGCGCAAACGGCCGCCCCCGGCGCGCGGGCGGCCACGCCGCACGTCCTGCCGGGCGGCAAGACGGTGAAGCTCGTGCCGTCGTGGAAGACGGTGCAGGTCGGTCAGATGACGCCGGACGCCGAGGCGGCGGCTTCGATCCGGTCGGGTGACACGGTCTGGTACGACGGCACGTGGACCAATTGGGGCAATGAAGCGAAGTACGGGATGGGATTCAAGGAGCGCGAGCCCATCCGCAAGAAATATCCGAACGGCGCATTCTCGTTGATCGGGCCCGTCGAGATCGACGGCGCCGAGCCGGGCGACGTCGTCGAATGCCGGATGCTGAAGATGCGGCCGATCGATTGGGGCTGGAATTCGGCGCCGCCGGGCGTCGGCGCGCTGCCCGGCGATTTCGGCCCGTATCTGCGGTACCTGAAGTTCGATGACGCGCGTACCTACGCATCGTACGTACCGGGCGTGCGGATTCCGCTGAAGCCGTTCCAGGCCTATCTCGGCACCCAGCCGCCCGGCGACCGGGTGACCAGCGCGAACTTCGCAGGCAGCTACGGCGGCAATCTCGACTGCGCCGTGCTCGGTGTCGGGACGTCGGTGTTTCTGCCCGTGCAGGTCGCCGGCGCGCGTGTGTGGACGGGCGGTTCCATGGGCGCATCGGGCGAGGGCAACATCGATCAGACGTCGATCGAATCCGCGTTCGAGGAGATGCGCATCCAGTTCCTGCTCCACAAGCGATCGGCGCTCAACGGCCCGCTGGCCGAGACCCCGGAACACTGGATCGCCTTCGGCTTCGCCGACAGCCTCGACGACGCGCTCGTGTCGTGCATTCGCCAGACGATCGGCTGGATGTCGTCGGCCACGGGAATCCCGGCGGTCGATTGCTACGGGATCCTGAGCGTGGCCGGCAGCTTCCGGATCACGCAGTACGCGCACCAGACCGGCACGGTCTACAAGACGGAGCCGCCGAAAGGCGTGCACTGCATGGTGCCGAAGAACATATTCTCCGCCGGCATGCTGCGGCGCCTGTCCGATTACGTGCGCGCGTAAGCGCACGTTCCTTACCGCTTTGGAACGAGCGGCCGCGCGGGCCGCGGCCGTGCTTCACGGCGAGCCGGCCCGCGCGCGCCGCAGGAGGTTGCGTAGTGAATTCGCATGACCAACACACCACGGCCGACGCCGGCAGCCAGGACATCGGCGGAATGCGCCGGGCTGTCGCACTGCTCGTTTGCTTTCTCGTCGTCGTTCTCGACGGCTTCAACACGACGTCGATCTCGTTCGTCGTGCCGACGCTGGCGCGCGACTGGCATCTCGCGCCGGCCGCGTTCACGCCGGTCTTCGTCGCGACGAATGTCGGCGCGGCGATCGGCTTCATTGTCACCGGATCGCTCGCCCATCGCTTCGGGCATCGCGCCGTCGGGATGGCCAGCGTCGTGCTGTTCGGCGGCTGCACGCTGCTGACGGCGGTTGCGGGCAGCGTGGCGCTGCTGTCAGTGATGCGCGTCCTGGCGGCGATCGGGCTGGGTGCGGCGTTGCCGATCGCGATCACGGCGTCGGCTTCGATCATCGGCGCGAAGCACAAGGTCGCCGCGTCGGTGCTCGTGACGACCGGGATGTCGGTCGGTGCCGTGACCGGGGGCGTGATCGGCGGGCCGCTGATGCACGGCTTCGGCTGGCAGTCGGTATTCCTGATCGGCGGCGCATTGCCGTTCGTGGTCGCGCCGGCGTTCTTCAGGATCCTGCCGGCGGCCACCGTCGAGGAGAAGGGCGCGACGCATCCGGAGCGGCCGGTCGCGAATCCGGTCCGCGCGCTGTTCGCCGACGGCCGTGCCGGCTATACCGGCGTGCTGTGGCTGTTCTCGTTCCTGATCTTCATGGACGTCTATGCGCTGTTGTTCTGGCTGCCGACCCTGCTGCTCTCGTTCGGCTTTTCGCTCGATCGGGCACCGGCCGGCATGGCGGCGTTCAGTGTCGGCGGGTTGAGCGGCAACCTGCTGATGACGGCCGCGGTGACGGCGATGACGGTTGCGGGCAGGTTGCGCGTGAAGTCGGCGCTGGCGGTCGGGATCGTCTGCGTGATCGCCGGCATCGGCGCGTTGAGCCAGGCCGCGTTGCCGCCGTCGACCGTGCTGCTGTCGATCGGCGTGATCGGCGCAGGGCTCGTCAACGGAATCATGGGCCAGACGGCGCTCGCGGTGGCGTTTTATCCGCCGGCCATCCGCGCCACCGGCGTTGGCTGGGGGCATGCGATCGGGCGGATCGGTTCTTTCATCGGCCCCGCGATCGGCGGCGCACTGCTCGCGACCGGCTGGGAGCCGCGCAACATCGTGCTCGTGGCCGTGGTGCCGGCGATCGCGGCAATTGCCGCGCTCGGCGCGCTGGCGATCATCGGCCGCCGCACGCCCGAACGCGAAGCGCCCGCGGGCGGCGCGTCGACCGTGCACTGAGTCGTTTTCGACACATTTTCCTCGCAACCAGCGGAATCACGCTCAACCATGAAAATCATTGCTTATTCGGACGCGGGCACTCAAGCGCTCGGCGTCGTCACCAGCGATACGCAGTTCATCCCGGTCGCGGAGATCGCGCCGGACTTGCCCGCGACTCTGATCGAGATCCTCGAGATGGACGACGGGCTCGACCGTCTGCGCGCATCGGCCGCCGGCCGGACCGGCACCCGGTTGCTCGCGTCCGTGACGCTGAAGCCGTTCCTCGGCCGGCCCAACGCGATGTGGGCGCTTGCGCTGAACTTCAAGAGCCACATCGCCGAGACCGGCCTGCAAACGAATCCCGACTATCCGCACCTGTTCCTGCGCACGGCCGCGTCGTATGTCGGCGCGGGCGAGCCGATCGTCGCGCCGCCGGAACCGGTTGCGCGCGCATTCGATTACGAGGGCGAACTCGGCGTGATCATCGGCAAGCCGGGGCGCTACATTCCCGTCGAGCGCGCGCTGGAATACGTCGCCGGCTACACGTGCCTGAACGAGGGCTCGGTGCGCGAATACCAGGTGCACAACCGACAGTTCGGCCTCGGGAAATGCTTCGAGGCGTCGGGGTCTTACGGTCCGTGGCTGATGACCGCGGACGAATTCGGCAACCCGGCGAAGCACACCGTGCTCACGCGAATCAACGGCGTCGTGCGGCAGCGCGCGCCCCTCGACGACATGCTCGTCGACGTCGCGCGCACGGTCAGCTACCTGAGTCGCGGCTACCGGTTGCGCCCCGGCGACCTGATCGCGATGGGGACGCCGGGCGCGCTGAAGCCCGAACCGGACGATGTGGAGGGCAACGACCTGACGCGCCAGTACGGACCGTTCCCGACGCCGGGCCTCGTGCACATGCGTCCGGGCGACTGGGTCGAGATCGAGATCGACGGGCTGGGCGTGCTGGGCAATCCAGTGATTGCCGATCCGACCGACCTGCTCGCCTGACCGGTACCGCATGTGCGCAAGCGCGCGCATGCGGCAGACCGGCCGCGCCGGTCAGTCGAATCGCTCGAGATCGAGCGTGACCGAATGCCGGCGAAAATCGCTCGGCGGCACGCCCATGTGCTGCGCAAAGAAGCGGGTGAAGTGGCTGTGTTCCTCGAAGCCGAGCTCGTCCGCGATATCGGCGAGCGGCCGGTCGCTCTCCGCGAGCAGCCGGATGGCGTGCGACATTCGCACCCAGTCGATGAAGTGCTGCGGCGAGATGCCCATGCAGCGCCGGAACTGCTCGAAAAAGCGCGACCGCGACAACCCTACCTCCGCGGCGACCTGCGTGACCGTCATGTTCGCGGATGGCGCGCGCTTGATGAAGTCGAGCGCCTTCCGGATTCTGAAGTCGACCGGGCGCGTCGACGGCGCGATGCGCGTCGTCAGTTCGGGATCGGCGAAATCGCGCCCGAGTGCCGTCACGAGATCGTCGAGGATCGGCAGGCAGCCCGCATCCTGCGCAACGAGATGATTCGTGATGGCGGCGGCCAGCCGATCGACGTGATGCTGCACGTCCGGCGTCACGACGACGATCCTGCGCGGGAAGATGTCGGCCGGGCCGCCGTCCGCGAGGCCGAGCCGCTTGCGCAGCCACGGCGTTTCGATCACGAGCGACAGGATCAGCGACGGCGTGTCCTTGTTCGCGCACTTTGCGTGTTCGACCCACGGATTCAGGCAGATCGCGGAGTCGGCACTGAGCGTGCAGTCCTCCGCACCCATCCGGAAATCGCAGTCGCTGCCGCCCAGCTTGAACAAGAATTGGTACTGCGAGTGCGCATGGGCGACCAGCGGCCGGCTGATGAAGTTCACCGTGGCACGGCCGAACTCGCCTTGCAGAATCCAGACGGGCTTTTCCGATTCCATTGCTGCTTGCGCCATTTCAACCTTCTCCGGTATCGCCGCGGCTGGAGCGCCGTCGCAGGTTTCGCTCGCTCCGCTTCGATGCAAACGGCTGGCACCGTTGCGATAAAGCGGTGGCGCCTGAACGTCCGCACAAGCCATCTACTAAATCAAATGCGCGGCGGCCCGTCAATCCGGGGAAGATCGCAGACGCGCATTGCGCAACGCATCGACATGCCTCGCGATAAAAAATCCGGACGATCCGGTAAGCCGTCGCTTCAATCGACCATCGCCTCGGCCGCCCGAAAGATAGAGTGTGAAGCGAGTGGGCCGCACGGCGCTGCCCCGGCTAGTCCGAGTTGACGAGAGGCTGAGGATGAAAGCATGGTTTGAACGCGAGGGTATCCGTTTCGCATATGAAGAGTCCGGCCCGAAGGAAGCGCCGGTGGTCGTTTTCAGTCACGGTTTCCTGATGGACGGCGACATGTTTCGCCCGAACGTCGACGCACTGGACGACACGTTCCGGTGTGTCGTCTGGGATCAGCGCGGCTTCGGCACGACCGGGCCGATCGACCGCGCGTTCAGCTACTGGGACTCGGCCCGCGACCTGATCGCGCTGCTCGATCACCTGGAAATCGCGACGGCTTCGCTGGTCGGGATGTCGCAGGGCGGGTTCGTGTCGATGCGTGCGGCGCTGCTCGAACCCGCCAGGTTCCGCGCGCTCGCGCTGATCGCGACGCGCAGCGATCTCGACGAGGCACCGGTGATTGCGTCGTTCGAGGAACTCAAGGCGGAGTGGGCGCGAAATGGTGCGGCGAACGTCGCCGAGCAGCTCGCCGGGTTCCTGCTCGGCGCCGGCTTTCCCGCGTCGGCGTGGATCGAGAAATGGCTGAAGATTCCGCGCGACCATTTCGAATACCCGGTCGATGCGCTGACGTCGCGCGACGACATCACACCGCGGCTCGCCGAGATCACGCATGCGTCGATCGTCGTTCACGGCATGGCCGATGCGGCCATTCCGCTGCGTTGCGGCGAGGCGCTTGCCGAAGGGCTGCCGAACTCCAAGGGAATAGTCGGCGTGGCGGGGGCCGGACACACGCCGAATCTGACCCATGCTCACGATGTCAATCCGAAGCTGCGGGATTTCCTGCTGCGCTACGGCCGCTGATCGCGTCGATGCGCTCGCTCTGATGAAACGGCTTCGTTCATGAATTCATAGGATGCTTGGTGATATTGGAGGAATCCGAATCAAATGACGGATTCTGAAAATTAGGAAAGAACATGCTATTTATTGTCTACTGCCTCGATCACCCGGGTATGGCGGAGCGGCGCCAGGCCCACTTTGCCGCACACAAGGCGCGGTTGCTCGCTTCGCCGTTGAAGGCGCGCATTGCCGGGCCGCTCATCGATCCGGACGGCTCGGTGGGCGGGAGCCTGTTTCTTTACGACGCCGACGATATCGAAGCAGTACGGCGACTCGTGCTCGACGATCCGTTCCATACGGAAGGCATCTGGAAGACGGTCGACATCCGGTTCTTCCTGAACCGCGCAGATGAGCACTGAGGCGCCTTTGCGCCATTCATCGGCCCCGCGGCGCGCGTTCGTGAGCGGGGCCAAGGAAATGCAGTCCGCGCGTGCATCGATCAACGGGATGACGCCACCGGTATCGCACGTCTGTGACGCGTGTGCCGCCTGCGCCCGCCGGGGCGGCCGCGACGTTTAAGAACGTTTCAGGCGACACGAACGAGAGTCACATCATGCATATCGATCTTTCCGGCAAGCTCGCCGTCGTCAGCGGCTCGACCGCCGGCATCGGGCTCGCGATCGCGACGGGGCTGGCCGCGTAGGGGGCGAAGACGATCGTCAACGGCCGGACGCCGGCAAGCGTTGAAGCCGCGCTTGCCGCGATCCGCGCGAGCGTCGCGGACGCGCAGGTCGACGGTCACGTCGGCAATCTCGGCACGCGCGCCGCGTGCGATGCCATCGTCGCGGCGTTTCCCGCGGCTGACCTGCTGGTCAACAACGTCGGTTTCGATGCGCCGGGCACGATTTTCAGCGCCGACGACGACGCATGGGAGCGGTACTTCCTCGTCAACGTGATGTCCGGCGTGCGGCTCACGCGCGCTTACCGGAAGGGCATGATGGCACGCGGCCGGGGGCGCGCGGTGTTCGTATCGTCGGAGTCCGCGTTGAACGTTCCCCCGGACATGCTCGCCTACGGCTTCTCGAAGACCGCTCAACTGAGCGTCGCCCGCGGCATCGCGAAGCAGGCGGCCGGCAGCGGCGTGACTGTGAACGCGGTCCTGCCGGGGCCGACATTGTCGGACGGCTTCCGCTCGATGGTTGAGGCGACCGCGGCACGGCAGGGCAAGTCCGTGGAGCAGTTCGGCATCGACTTCGTGTGCGCGCATCGGCGCAGCTCGATTCTCCAGCGGCCGATCACGCCGGAGGAGGTCGCGAACCTGGTCGTCTACGTACGTTCGCCGCAGGCGTCGGCGACCACCGGCGCCTCGTTGTGGGTCGATGGCGGCGTGGTCGAGAGCATTGCGTGATCGAGCGATGCGGCACACGGCCAGTGTGCCGTCACGCGCGTCCCATGATCCGCGTACCGAGCGAGATGCCGAGCGCGGACAGCGACGCATTGGCCGCGAGCTGCGCGGCTTCCCAGCGCGACAGCGCGGCGTCGAACGCGTTGGCGGGCACGCCGCCGCGCAGCGCCTCGGCAAGACCGACCGCGTTGTCCGCCGCTTTCGCGACACCGGCGGCCGTATGCGGCCGCACGAGGCAGGCCGCGTCGCCGAGCAGGACGGCCCGGCCGAACGCCATGCGCTCGACCGCGAGATCGAGGATCGCCTGTGCGAACGGCGCCTGTGTCGCGTCGACGAGCGCGGCGAGCGTCGGTGCGAGCATCCGGCGGCCGGCGTTCACGAGTTCGAGCCGGTTGTCGTCGCGCATCGCGCCGGGCGGCAGCGAGCCGTCGCGCTGCATGCCGTCCTGGCCGAGAAACAGCGACGGCAGGCGATCCTGCGCGAGCCGCCGGTACCAGACCCAGTTCACGCGCCGCTTGCCGGGCGCGATCGCGCCGTCGCGGCCGGGCACCAGATAGGTCAGGAACAGGTGGGCGTCGCCTTGCTGGAACGTGAAACGGTCGCGCATCACCTGCAGCACCGGGTCGGGAAGCAGGTGCTCGTCGACGAGCCCGCGCCACGCGACATACCCCGCGTATGCGGGCCGCGCATCGGGCAGCAGCTGCGCGCGCACGGCCGAGCGGCCGCCGTCGGCGCCGACCAGCAGGTCGGCCTGCTCGACGCGGCCGTCCGAGAAGTGCGCGATCACGCGCGCGCCGTCCTGCTCGAACCGGTCGAACGCGACGCCGGCGTGCAGGACGTCGGCGGGCAGCGCGCGCTTCAGCGCCGTATAGATCACGTTCCATGCGGTCTGCGTCTGCGGCATGTAGAAGCGTTGCACGATCCGGTCGTGTTCGTCGACGTAGATCCGGTCGCCCGAATCGACGCCCGCATCGCGCGGCACCGGCACGCCGCCGAATGCGAACGCGCGCTCGATCGGCGGCTGCAGCACGATGCCGCCGCCGCGGCTGTCGAGATCGTTCGGCGATTGCTCGAACACCTTGACGCGCCAGCCGGCCGCCCGCAGCGCGGTTGCCGTGAACAGTCCGCCGACCGATCCGCCGACGACGATCGCCGACGGGCCCGAAACATCGCTCATGATTGCTTTCCCCCGATGATTCGCCGCACGCGGCGGTTCAACCTTCCCAGTGCGCGAGGAAGTCGAGCAGCAACGCGTTCACGCGCTCCGGCTGCTCCTCCTGCGGCAGGTGCCCGCACTGCGCGATCGGCTCGGCGCGCAGGTTCGTCGCCATGCTTTCCCACACGGACTTCATGTCGAACAGCTTGCCGACCGCATAGAAATCCTCGCCCCAGATGGCCATCGTCGGGCAGGCGATCGGGACGTCGGCGTCGACGAGATCCTGCTGCACGTCTTCCGCGTTCGCGCGGTAGTCGGCCAGCGCGCCGCGCACGGCGCCCGGGCGCCGGTACGCACGCACGTACGTGTCGAACGCGTCGCCGGAGATCGCGTGCGGGTTGTAGCACCAGTCGGCGAAGAAATGGCTCAGCCACTCGGCTTCCTTGCCGGCGATCAGCGCCTCGGGCAGGTCGGGCACCTGATGGAACAGGAAGAACCAGTACGCGCGCGCGGTTTGCGCAGTCATGTTCTGCGCGACGATGCGCGTCGGCACGTTGTCCATCACGACGAGCCGGTCGACGCGCTCGGGGAAGTCCTTCGAAAAGCGCGTCGCGACGCGCGCGCCGCGATCGTGGCCGACGAGCGCGATGCGGCCGATGCCGAGCGCATCGAGCAGGCCGGCGAGATCGCGCGCCATGTTGCGCTTGTCGTAGCCGGCGGCCGGCTTGTCGGTTTCGCCGTAGCCGCGCAGGTCGGGCGCGATCACGCGGTAGCGCCGCGCGAGCGCCGGGATCTGGAAGCGCCACGCGAAGCTGGTTTCCGGGAAGCCGTGCAGCAGCACGACGACCGGCCCGCTGCCGGCATCGATGTAGTGCTGGCGGATGCCGTTCGCGGTGACGGTGTGATGCGTGATCGAAGGCGCGTCGTGGGTCATCGGGTGGTCCCTGTCCGGTTCGGTGTGCGCGCAGCCGGAGGCGGGCGCAGATGCCGTTCGAGGATAGGCGAAGCGATCGGCGCGCCGGATAAATTGTTCTGAAATCGTCTGGCGGCGTGCGGCGCGCCGGATTACGCGCGCCGGCGGCGCCGGCCACCCGCGCCGGACGCGAGCTGCTTCAGCGTAGCGGGGGTGCCGTGGAGAAACGCATCGACGAGCCGTTCGATTTCGGTGTCGAGATCGTCGGGCACCGGCAGGCCATAGACCCACTTGCGGACGCCGAAATAGAAGATGCTCGCGTGCAAGCTCCAGACCAGTTCGATTTCCGCGTTGCGCTGTGCCTCGGTCGCCGGCGTCGCAATGTCGTACTCGTGCCGCAACTCGCGCAGCACCGGCAGGAACACGCGTTCGCGCAACCGCGACAGGTAGCGCGTATTGAAACCCTCGCGGCTGAGGCCCGCGAAGATGAAGGTGCGGATCCATTCGCGCCGCAGGATGGTTTGCGCGTACGCGCGATAGAACGTGACGAGCCGTTCCTGCAGCGGGACCGTGCGATCCGCGATCAGTTTTTCCCAGTCGGAGTTCCACGTGTAGATCTCGTCGTACACGCGGTCGATCAGCGCTTCCTTGCTCGGGAAGTACCGGTACAAGAGCGGCTGGGTGACGCCGATCTGCCGCGCGAGTTCGCGCGTGCTGCCGGAAAAGCCGTGCGTCGCGAAATGCTCGATCGCCTTCTCGACGATCTGCCGCTCGCGCGCTTCCGGCGCGAGCCGGCGGCCCGGCGTGACGGCGTTGCCGTCGGCGTCCGTCCCGCGCTCGCGGGCCGGTGTGCTGCGTTTTCTTTCGGTCATGCATCGGCTCCTGATGGCGCGCTTAAGCTATCGATCGAAAAATAACACGATCGGACCGTGCGGGCCGATCGCTGCGCCGAGGTCGCTGCGATGCGGGAGCGTTTGCCTAAGCGTACCGCGTCGCGTCGACCCCGCAGTCCGGCCGGGCGTCCGGGCGGCATATTCAGGAAAATTCAGGGCCGCCGCCATGACATTAAGACGTTCCTTAACTAGTCTTGCTTCCGAACCGCCGTTGGGACCGGACGCCAGTCGGCGCCCCCGGGCCGTTCGGCGTAACCGGAGCGGAACATGCGTTATCTGAACTCGCCGGACGCAGGCAGCACGTGCGCCGGCGCAACCGTCGCCATCCAGGAAGCCGGGCCATGCCGACGCAGCCGGTAACCGCGGCCGCGGCGCCCGATCACGTGCGCGGCGAGGACGTGTTTCTCGCGTCTATCGCCGGCTACGTCGACACGCTCGGCTTCGTCGCGCTGTTCGGCCTGTTCACCGCGCACGTCACCGGCAATTTCATCCTGATCGGCTCGGGGCTGGCCGGCGTCGGGCAAGGGCTCGTGATCAAGTGGCTCGCATTCCCGGCCTTCATCGCCGGCATCGTCGGCGCGCGCGTGCTCGACCATAGGATGCGATCGCTCGGCCACGGCCCGCGCGCGCGTTCGCTGTATGCACTGCAGGCCGTGCTGCTGGCCGGGTTCATGCTGGCCGGCGTGATGGCGTCGCCGATCGCGGACGCCGACGCGCCGCGCACGATCCTGTGCGGCCTGCTCGGCGCCGCGGCGATGGGCGTCCAGAACGCGCACGGCCGGCTGACGGCACGCTCGGTCGTCGCCAACACGGTGATGACGGGCAACGTCACGCAGGCGGTGATCGATGCATTCGACTGGCTCGTGCCGCTTGCCGCGCCGGCCGAACGCGAAGCCGCGCGCGTGCGGCTGCGGCGCACGCTGCCGCCGGTCGCGGGCTTCGCGCTCGGGGCCGGCGCGGGGGCCGCAGCCTACGTGTCCGCCGCGTTCTGGGCGCTGGCGTTGCCGCTCGCGGCCTTGTGCTTCCTCGCCTACCGATCCGGCCGGCCCGACGACGGGCCGGCGTCACGCTGAATCCGCGCGCGGCGTATGGCCGCGCTTGTCATTTTCAAGGAGATTTCGATGATTGCACTGAAGTTGCGACAGGTATTGCGGATGATGGCCGCATCGACGGCCATGTTCGGCGCATTGCTGGCGAGCGCGCCGGCCCACGCGGACGAGACGCGCCTGCTCGATACCTCGTCAGGGAAGGTGCTGGCCGTCGCGGTCGGCCCGCAATACGACACGACGCACGTGTGCGTCGCGCCGGAAGACTTCGACCGCTTCACCGACAGCTTCGTCGCGACGTTCGGCGGCAAGAAGTCGCAGCAGGGCGTGTTCCAGGTCACGCCGACGCCGAGCCAGACGATGTCGCAGCTCGTGCTGACGCCGGTCGGCACGATCTCGGTGTTCGGCTTCAAGACGC
>NZ_JTAN02000011.1 GCF_000949135.2 Burkholderia sp. USMB20
CGAGGTCGTCGCTTTCGACGAAGATGTGATCGGGTTCGTCCTCGACCACGCGGCCTTCGAACAGGTTCGTCGAGCCGATAAACTCGGCCGAGAAGCGGCTGTTCGGGTATTCGTACACTTCGCCCGGCGTGCCGATCTGCACGATCCTGCCTTCGCTCATCACCGCGAGGCGGCTTGCCATCGTCATCGCCTCTTCCTGGTCGTGCGTGACCATCACGCAGGTCACGTCGACCTTCTCGATGATGTTCACGAGTTCGAGCTGGGTCTTCTGGCGGATCTTCTTGTCGAGCGCGGACATCGGCTCGTCGAGCAGCAGCAGCTTCGGGCGCTTCACCAGCGAACGCGCGAGCGCGACGCGCTGCTGCTGGCCGCCGGACAGCTGGTGCGGCTTGCGCTTCGCGTACTTGCTCATCTGCACCAGCGCGAGCGCGTCGGCCACGCGTTCCTTGATCTCGTTTTTCGGCGTGCCTTCCTGCTTCAGCCCGAACGCGACGTTCGATTCGACCGACATGTGCGGGAACAGCGCATACGACTGGAACATCATGTTGACCGGGCGGCGGTACGGCGGCAGCGACGCGAGGTCCTCGCCGTCGACGAAGATCTTGCCGGAGGTCGCCGTCTCGAGCCCGGCGAGCATGCGTAACAGCGTCGACTTGCCGCAGCCGGAGCTGCCGAGCAGCGCGAACAGCTCGTTCTTCGCGATCGTCAGGTTCACGTTGTCGACGGCCGTGCTGTCGCCGAACTTCTTCACGACGTTTTCGATGCGCACGAACGCGTCGTTCTTCGTGCGGGCCGCGGCGGCCGGTTGGGTGTGGCGTGCGGCAGCGGAAGAGGGTATCGATTGCATGGGAGTCACCATTCGTTCTTCACGGATTGCAGGCGTGAGCGTCCCCGCGCGAGGCGTACAACGCGACTCGCGGACAACGGCTCGTGCCGGATGGAACAGCGCGCGGTGCGCGCGGGCGGACGAAGCGTCCGCGGATCTCTGGCGGGCAGGCGTTCAGCCGATGCCTGCGCCGCCGTGATGGTTCGTGATCAGTGGCCCGTCTTCAGCTGCGCCCACAGACGGTTCTCGAGGCGCAGGATGTCGGCCGGCATCGGCTTCATCAGCACCATCTTCTTCAGCACGTCCTCGGGCGGATAGACGGTCGGATCCTGCGCGACGGCCGGCGTGACGAACGGGTGCGCGGCCTTGTTCGCGGTCGGGTAGAACACCGTGTTGGTGATCGCCGCGTTGACCTTCGGGTCGGACACGTAGTTGATCCACTTCAGTGCGGCCTCGGGGTGCGGTGCATCCTTCGGGATCACCATCACGTCGAACCACAGCAGGCCGCCTTCCTTCGGGTTCGAGAACTTGATGTCGTACGGGCGCTTCGCCTCCGACGAGCGGCGGTGCGCGATGCCGACGTCGCCCGACCAGCCGAGCACGACGCACACGTCGTTGTTCGCGAGGTCGTTGATGTAGCCGGACGAGTTGAACTGGGTGATGTACGGGCGGACTTTCTTCAGGACTTCGAACGCAGCCTGGTAGTCGCCGGGGTTCTTGCTGTTCGGATCCTTGCCCATGTACTGCAGCGTGGCCGCGAACACGTCGACGGCCTGGTCGAGGAACGACACGCCGCAGCTCTTCAGCTTTTCCATGTTGGTCGGGTCGAACACCAGCGCCCAGCTGTCGACGGGCGCCTTGTCGCCGAGCGCCTTCTTCACCGCCTGCGCGTTGTAGCCGATGCCGTCGGTGCCGTAGGCCCAGGGAACGCCGTACTGGTTGCCCGGATCGGCGTCCGAGATCATCTTCATCAGCAGCGGGTCGAGGTTCGCGAGGTTCGGGATCTTCGACTTGTCGAGCTTCTGGTACACGCCGGCCTGGATCTGCTTGGCCATGTAGTTCGAGGTCGGCACGACGATGTCGTAGCCCGAGCTGCCCGCCAGCAGCTTCGCCTGCAGCGTGTCGTCGCTGTCGTAGTTGTCGTACTTGACGTGGATGCCCGTCTGCTTCTGGAAGTTCGGGATCGTGTCGGGTGCGATGTAGTCGGACCAGTTGTAGACGTTCAGCTCGTCGGCATGCGCCGACGGGCTGGCGACCGACGTGAACGCGGCCACCGCGGCAAGGGCCGCGATGGAACAGGCTTGGCGAAGAAAGCAGGCACGCATGGTGGAATTCCCCTGGGTTATGGCGGCGCGCGGCACCCGCCGCACGCCTGTAGGCAAAGTCGTTACGAAAGGCCCAGTTGCTGGGCGGTCGCATCGACGGCCTTCTTCGCCTTCGATACGAGTTCATCGATTTCCTGACGCGAAATCACGAGCGGCGGCGACAGCAGCATCCGGTCGCCGGTCGCGCGCATGATCAGGTTGCCGTTGAAGCAGAAGTCGCGGCAGATCGTGCCGACCTCGCCGCCGTTCGCGAAGCGGCGGCGTTCGGCCGGC
>NZ_JTAN02000012.1 GCF_000949135.2 Burkholderia sp. USMB20
CGTCGACGGCGGGAAGATCACGCCGCCCGCGCCCTGGAACGGCTCGCCGATGAACGCCGCGACGTTCTCCGCGCCGAGCTCTAGGATCTTCGCCTCGAGCTGCTGCGCGCGTGCGAGGCCGAACGCTTCGGGCGTCTCGCCGGCTTGCGCTTCGCCGAAGAAATACGGCTGGTCGATGTGCACGATGTTCTCGACCTTCGACGGCATCTGCTCGTGCATGTAGCCCATCCCGCCGAGCGTGCCGCCCGCGATCGTCGAGCCGTGATAGCCGTTCTTGCGCGAGATCACGTATTTCTTCTGCGGCTTGCCCTGCACGCGCCAGTACTGGTGCACGAGGCGCAGCACGGTGTCGTTGCCTTCCGAGCCGCTGTTGCAATAGAAGAAGTGGTTGAAACCCGCGGGCGTCACTTCGGCGAGCATCGCCGACAGTTCGATCACCGGCGGGTGCGTCGTCTTGAAGAACGTGTTGTAGAACGGCAGTTCCTGCAGTTGGCGATATGCGGCATCGGCAAGTTCCTTGCGGCCGTAGCCGACATTCACGCACCAGAGGCCGGCCATCCCGTCGATGACCTTGTTGCCGTCCGAGTCCCACAGATAGACGCCGTCGGCCTTTACGATCACGCGGCTGCCCGCGCGATTGAGCGCACCCATGTCCGAGAAGGGATGGATGTGGTGCGCGGCGTCGAGCGCGCGGTATTCGGCGGTCGAGCGTGCCTGCGTCGTGCGCGGTGCGGTGGCCGGCGCGGCCGGCTGGATCCAGGCAGATTCGTTGCGGTACGTCATGTTTCCTCCGTGATTCCGTATTCGGTCGTGTGCACGCTCAGACGTGCAGCAGCAGATGGCGGCGTTCCCACGAACTGATCACGCGGAAGAACGCTTCGTATTCGGTTTCCTTCAGCGCGAAATACGCCTTCAGGAACTTGTGGCCGAGAATCTCGCCGAGCGGCTCGCACGCGGCCATCAGCGTGAGCCCTTCCTCGAGGTTGCGCGGCAGCTGGTACGGCAGCTCGTAGCCGTCGCTGACGAGCGGTTCGGTCGGCTCGAGACGCTGCGTCATGCCGAGATAGCCGGCCGCGAGCGTCGCCGCGAGCGCGAGGTACGGGTTGCAGTCGACGCCCGGAATCCGGTTCTCGATGCGGCGCGCGGCCGGGCCCGAGTGCGGGATGCGGAAGCCGACCGTGCGGTTGTCGTAGCCCCACTGCACGTTGATCGGCGCGGCCATGAAGCGCGACAGCCGGCGATACGAGTTGATGTACGGCGCGAAGATCGGCATCAGGGCGGGCGTGTACTTCTGCAGCCCCGCGAGGTAGTTGTAGAACAGCGAGGTCGCGCCGCCCGTTTCCGGCGACGTGAACAGGTTGCGGCCCGTTTCCTCGTCGACGATGCTCTGGTGCACGTGCATCGCCGAGCCCGGCTCGTTTTCCATCGGCTTGGCCATGAAGGTCGAGTACATGTTGTGGCGCAACGCGGCCTCGCGCACCGTGCGCTTGAACAGGAACACTTGGTCGGCCAGCGACAGCGCGTCGCCGTGCATGAAGTTGATCTCCATCTGCGCGGCGCCGACTTCGTGGATCAGCGTGTCGATGTCGAGGTTCTGCGCTTCGCAGTACTCGTAGATGTCCTCGAACAGCGGGTCGAACTCGTTGACCGCCTCGATCGAATACGACTGGCGTCCCGTCTCGGGGCGGCCCGTGCGGCCGACCGGCGGACGCAGCGGCAGGTCCGGGTCCTTGTTCATGTCGACCAGGTAGAACTCGAGCTCCGGCGCGACGACCGGCTTCCAGCCCTTCGCCTTGTAGAGGTCGAGCACGCGGCGCAGCACGTAGCGCGGCGAGATCTCGACCGGCGAGCCGTCGAAGTGCACGCAGTCGTGGATCACCTGCGCGGTCGGATCGACGGCCCACGGGATCAGGCGAATGGTCGACGTGTCGGGCACGCACACCATGTCGGGATCGGTCACGCCGGTCAGCGAGCCGTCTTCCGGATAGTCGCCGGTGACGGTCTGCACCATCACGGCCTGCGGCAGCCGCATCGATTCGCCGGACGTGAACTTGTTGCGCGGCGTGATCTTGCCGCGCGCGATGCCGGCCATGTCGGGAATGATCGCTTCGATCTCGGTGATCCGGTGCTGCTTCAGAAAGTCTTCGATGTCTTGCATGTCTGTTCTCGTTATGTGGGGCGGCGCGCTCAGGCGAGCGCGGCGGCGGCCGTGGCACGTGTGCGGGCGTCGCGGCGCGCGCGGCAGGCGTCGCCGAAGGCGCGGAAGATCGCGCTCGACAGCGGGTCATGCGCATGCCGCCATTCCGGGTGCCACTGCACGGCGAGGGCGAAGGCCGGGGCATCGACGACGCTGACGGCCTCGATCAGGCCGTCCGGCGCGACGGCTTCGACGGCGAGGCCGGAACCGAGCTGCGCGATGCCCTGCTTGTGCAGCGAGTTCACGTGCACGTCGTCGCGGCCGCCGGCGAGCGTGTGCAGCACGCCGCCGGGCGTCAGGTGCACGACGTGCGCGGGGCCGTATTGCATGTCCATCGGCGCGTCGTCGTCCTCGCGGTGATCGGCGAGGCCCGGCACGTCGTGCACGCGCTGATGCAGCGTGCCGCCGCAAACGACGTTCAGCTCCTGGAAGCCGCGGCACACGGCCAGCACGGGCACGCCCGCGACGATCGCCGCGCGCAGCAGCGGCAGCGTCGTCGCGTCGCGTGCGGGATCGTGCTTCGTGCCGGGCGCGCTCGGCTCGCCGCCATACAGGTGCGGCTCGACGTTCGAATAGCTGCCGGTAAACAACAGGCCGTCGACCGTGGCGAGCACGTCGTCGACCGACTGGCGATCGCCGAGCGCGGGCAGCACCATCGCGAGCGCGTGTGCGCCGTCGACGATCGCCGCGACGTACTTGTCGCCGACCGTGTGCGACGCATGTGCGCCGATCTGCGTGAAGTCGGCGGTGATGCCGACGAGGGGTTTCCTTTCCATGACGTCAATCAGTTGTCCGTAGGGCCGTTGCGTGCATGACGCGAGAAAACCGCAAAATGCAGGCGCGACACGACCCCGCAGCCTCGCGAAACGCGCAAGGCCGCTGGTGAATGGGCGCAACGGGTTCGCATGGCGATCCGCGCTGCGCGCGACGGTCAGGCCATCGTTCGTTTCGTTGTGCCGTGCGACGCGGCAATGAATGCGCGAACGCGTTCCGTCACCGCGCAGACGACGCGGCTGACGAACAGGCAGTTGAAACGAACGACGAGAAAAGGAGGAGAGGCGCTATGGCAGCAGCGACGCGACTTCGTCGGTATCGACGGCCACGAACGCGCGTGCGGAAACGGCGTTGTGACGGCGAACGGAACGACGGGACAGGATGGTGTAGATCGACAGATGCAGCAGGCGAGGACTATGCCAGCCGCAACTGCCATCGGAAGCGGGAGCAGCGCTGCGCAAACTTCGCACATCGCCTCGATCCCACCTCACCAGAGGGCCACGGACTCTCACGATTACACTCGACTGGTTTGTTGAAAGTATTGAACACCTGATCGTTTCGGCGCGCGAGGCGTTTAAAATAATCAAGGTGCCCGGCCTGCGTCATTTACATTGATGGGCATCAATTTTTACGTTGCAATAACGTTTTTCGGTGCCGATGAATGGCCAATGACGCTGACCTGAGAGCCAGCATATACGAGCCAAAAACGGCGTCAAATGTTTTTTGACGGTCTCGTGTCAGGGCTTTCCCGAGGCACTGCGAACAAAATATTCGTAAATGGAATGACGCACGAGGTGTTCATTATTTCGAACGCCTTTCAGGGTTTTCCCCGCTGATGTGCGGCATAAAGTGATTAGAATATTCAACGGCTGCTCAATGCTGTCCAACGCGTCGTTTCACTTTTTCACCGCACTTCTATCGTGTCCGAAACCGAATCGATGTCCACCGAAGTCGCCGAGCGCCTGCGTTTCGTGCGCAACAAGCATGGCCTGTCGCAGCGCGAACTCGCGAAGCGGGCCGGCGTGACCAACGGCACGATCTCGCTGATCGAACAGGGGCGCGTGAGCCCGTCGGTCGGCTCGCTGAAGAAACTGCTCGAATGCATCCCGATGAGTCTCGCGGAGTTCTTCACGTTCGAGCTGGTCGAATCGCGCTCGGTCGTGTCGCGACGTGACGAGATGCCGAACCTCGGCAACGACGCGCTCGCGTTTCACCTCGTCGGCGCGGGCGTGAAGGACCGCAACATGTGCATCATGCGCGAGGTCTACCAGCCGCTCGCCGATACGGGGCCCGAGATGCTCGTGCACGCGGGGCACGAGGGTGGCGTGGTCGTGTCGGGCCGGCTCGAGCTCACCGTCGACGGCGCGACCTGGCTGCTCGACCCCGGAGACGGCTACTACTTCGAAAGCCGTTTGCCGCACCGTTTTCGCAATCCCAGCGCGGAACAGCTCTGCGAGGTCGTGTCGGCCAATTCGCCGGCCACCTTCTGACCGCGCATCACCGCATTCGCCACCGCCGGCAGCGTTGCCGTTGCACGGCGTGCCGCAGCGCGAATGCTACAACCGTTGAGGCATCCTGAATGAACAAGTTGACTTTGGCTGACTGGCAGGACAAGGCGGCGTCGCTCGAGATCGAGGGGCGCGCATTCATCGATGGCGCGTCGCGCGACGCGCACGGCGGCAAGACGTTCGACTGCGTGAGCCCGATCGACGGCCGCGTGCTCGCGAAGGTGGCCGATTGCGGCGAGGCCGACGTGAACGCCGCCGTCGCGGCCGCCCGCCGCGCGTTCGACGCCGGCGTGTGGGCCGGACTGAACCCGCGCGCGCGCAAGGCCGTGCTGCTGCGCTGGGCCGCACTGATGCGCGAGCATCTCGACGAACTGTCGCTGCTCGAGACGCTCGACGCCGGCAAGCCGATCGGCGACACGACGACGGTCGACGTGCCGGGCGCCGCGTATTGCGTCGAGTGGTTCGCCGAAGCGATCGACAAGGTCGGCGGCGAAGTCGCGCCGGCCGACCATCATCTCGTCGGTCTCGTCACGCGCGAGCCGGTCGGCGTGGTCGCGGCCGTCGTGCCGTGGAACTTCCCGATCCTGATGGCCGCATGGAAGTTCGGCCCGGCGCTCGCGGCCGGCAACAGCGTCGTGCTGAAACCGTCGGAGAAATCGCCGCTCACTGCGATCCGCGTCGCGCAGCTCGCGTACGAGGCCGGCATCCCGGCCGGCGTGTTCAACGTCGTGCCGGGCGCGGGCGAACCGGGCAAGCTGCTCGCGCTGCATCGCGACGTCGACTGCATCGCGTTCACCGGCTCCACGGCAGTCGGCAAGCTGATCATGCAGTACGCCGCGCAGTCGAACCTGAAGCGCGCATGGCTCGAACTCGGCGGCAAGTCGCCGAACATCGTGCTGCCCGATTGCCCGGACCTCGACCGCGCCGCGCAGGCCGCGGCCGGCGCGATCTTCTACAACATGGGCGAGATGTGCACGGCCGGCTCGCGCCTGCTCGTGCATCGCGACATCAAGGACGCGTTCATCGAGAAGCTGGTCGCGGCCGCGCGTGCGTACGTGCCGGGCAACCCGCTCGATCCGTCGGTATCGATGGGCGCGATCGTCGACGGCATCCAGCTCGAGCGCGTGCTCGGCTACATCGACGCCGGGCGCAAGGAAGGCACGCTCGTCACGGGCGGTGCGCGCGTGAAGGCGGAGACGGGCGGCTTCTACGTCGAGCCGACGGTGTTCGAGGTGAAGCCCGATGCGAAGATCGCGCGCGAGGAGATCTTCGGTCCCGTGCTGTCGGTGATCGTGTTCGACGATGTCGACGAGGCGGTGCGGATCGCGAACGATACCGAGTACGGGCTCGCGGCGGCGGTGTGGACGTCGGACCTGACGACCGCGCACGACGTGTCGCGCCGGCTGCGCGCGGGCACCGTGTGGGTGAACTGCTACGACGAAGGCGGCGACATGAACTTCCCGTTCGGCGGCTACAAGCAGTCGGGCAACGGCCGCGACAAGTCGCTGCATGCGCTCGAGAAGTACACCGAACTGAAGTCGACGCTGATCCGGCTGCGCTGACGCGGCCGGTGTGCGGGCGCGGTGCCGACGGGCGCCGCGCCCGTGCTGCGCATGCGCGCGTCAAGCCGTGCGCAGCGCCGGGTGAAAGCCCGCGGCTTCGATGATCGACTGCACGCGTTCGGCGCCTTGCGCCGATTCGACCTTGACCGTCTTCGCGGCCACGTCGATGTCGAGCTTCGCAGCGGGGTCGGCTGCCGTCACGGCACGCGTGATGGCGTTGGCGCAGCCGCCGCAGGTCATGTCCTGGACTTCGAATTCCATCGTGTTCTCCTGGGTTGGGTGGCGATTCACAAACGTCGCCAGCATGAAGCTTGCCATGGTGGGAAGGTCAAGCCATTCGTCGCGTTCGGTATCGCACAAGCTGTTTGTAAAGCTGATGTCAGACGAATCGTAATCCGCGGATGTACGTCAGTCCGAATTTTTCCCGATTGACGGTCGCGCATTGTCGGCGAAATCTGGCGGAGCCTTGCACGACAAGGTGCGTGTCGCGTCGACGACGCCCGATGCCCATGCCGACAGTAAGGGTACTTCGGGAGGGAAATGCGAATCGATCTTACTATCGGTTCCCCCTCGATATTTCATTTCGTTACCCATATGAATCGCTTCGCTTTCGGTTTCGCACTGGCCCTGCTGGGCGCATCGGCAACGTCCGCCTTCGCTGCCGACGACGTCGTCAACCTGACCCTGAAGGACCACAAGTTCTCGCCCGACGGCGTGACGATTCCGGCCGGCAAGAAGGTGAAGTTCGTCGTGAAGAACCTCGACGCGACGCCCGCGGAATTCGAAAGCGACGATTTCAAGGCAGAGAAGGTCGTGCCGGCCGGCAAGTCGGTCGAGATCCTCGTCGGGCCGCTGAAGGCCGGCACCTACGAGTTCCACGACGAGTATCACGAAGCGCAGTCGAAGACGCACCTGACCGTCAAGTAAGCGGATATCGCCATGCTGTCTACTGCCCTGATCGTCTTTCGTGAAGTGCTCGAGGCCGCGCTGGTGGTCTCGATCGTGATGGCCGCCACGAAGGGCGTGCCGCGGCGCGGCTGGTGGGTCGGCGGCGGGCTCGTCGGCGGCGTGATCGGCGCCGGCCTGATCGCCGCGTTCGCCGACGTGATCTCGCAGTGGGCATCCGGCATGGGGCAGGAAGTCTTCAACGCGGGCGTGATGTTCGTCGCGACGCTGATGCTCGCGTGGCATTGCATCTGGATGAGCCGCCACGGCCGCGAGATGGCGCTGCACATGGGCGAGGTCGGGCGGGCCGTCGCGGCCGGCAGCCGGCCGCTGACGGGGCTCGCGATCGTGGTCGGCGTCGCGGTATTGCGCGAAGGCTCCGAGGCCGTGCTGTTCCTGTACGGCATCGCGGCGGGCGATCCGGGACAGACGCCGCAGATGATCGTCGGCGGGCTGCTCGGCGTGCTGGGCGGCGCCGGGCTCGGTTATGCGATGTATGCGGGCCTGCTGCAGATTCCGCTCAAGCGCCTGTTTTCCGTCACCAATGCGCTGATCGTGCTGCTCGCGGCAGGGATGGCGAGCCAGTGCGTCGGCTTCCTGCTTGCCGCGGGCCTCGTGCCGTCGTGGGGCGACGCGGTCTGGGATACCTCGTGGCTGCTCAAGGAAACGAGCATCGTCGGCAAGGCGCTGCATACGTTGATCGGCTATACCGCGCGTCCGGCGGGGATCCAGATCGCCGCGTACCTGGTCACACTGGTTGCGATCGTCGTGCTCGCGCGGCTCGTCGGCCGGCCCCGGACGGTCGTGCCGCCGCCGCGGCCCGTCGCCTGAGCGGGCGGGGCCGAATGCAAAAAGGGGCGTCGTGGACGCCCCTTGTTACTTGCGTTGACGGTTCGCGGGCCGTTCAGCGATGGCTGTCGATCCACGCGCGGGCCCATTCGAGCCCCGCTTCGCGCGCTTCGTCCTCGGTATCGAACACGCCGAGCACGCCCGACGCTTCGACGAGCCGGTTGTTCTGCGTGATCGTGCCGCTCGCCGCGAAGCGCTCGGGCTGCAGGATTTCGTCCTGCTGCAGGATCGAATGGCCCCAGATCTGGTAGCCGTGATAGGTCTGCGCTTCCATTATCGCGTCACCTCCGCGGAACGGCGGCTCGCGCCGACGCGCAGCACGTTGCCGTCCGGCGTGTATTGCCGCGGGATATCGGAGTAGCCGAGTGCGTGCGGCGTGTCGGGCACGGTCGGCTGCATCACGGTGAGCCGGCCCGGCGCGGGCTGCGCGACCGGGCGCGGCGCGGCGGGCGCATCGACCGTCGCGGCGGTCGGTCGATGCGGCGCGGTTTTCACGGCTTGTGCGACGCGGCGCTTGTGCGGCTTGACGGCGACCTTCGGCTGCACGCTCGCGTGCTTTTCCGCGGTCTTGTTGCCGGCGTGCGCGTCGGCGGCCGCGCGCGGGGTCGGCGTACGTGCCGCCGGCACGCGCGCCTCGGGCGGGTTCCAGACTTCGACGTAGTGCTCGGTCGCCCAGCCCGTCGACGCGAAGCTCAGCGCCAGCAATCCGCATCCAAACAGTCTTACCATGGTCTCTCCGTCATCTTGCTTGCGGCTTGCGTCGTGTTGCGGTGCCCGGGGCGGCGGCCGCTCATCGGCGTTCGGGGAACGCGGTTCAGGAAAATACCTCGAGCCCGTGCTTCTCGACGATCTGCAGCATGCGCGCGGCGATGCCGCTCGGCCGCTTGTCGCCCTGTTCCCATTGGCGGATCGTCGACGTCGTCGTGTTCAGGTAGAGCGCGAACACGCTCTGGCTGACGTTGACCGACTTGCGGATGCGGGCAATTTCTTCCGGATCGAACTTCGGCGCCGCTTCGATGCATAGTGCGTCGTATTCGCGCATCGTCTTCTTGTCGATCAGCCGTGCGCGATAGAGGCCCGACGCGGCGCTGTGGACCGCCTCCGTCGCGTCGGTCTTGAATCGGCTCTTAGCCATTGCAAATCTCCACCCACTCGTTCAGTGCGACCAGTGTCTCGATGTCGACGTCGGTGCGCCGACCGACGTCCGCAGCGAGCTTTTTGAAGGCGCGCAGTTCGCGAGCGTCGATGTCGTCACGGTCGCGCTTCGCGAACAGGAACACGAACACCCACGTATGCCCGAGCTTGCCCAGCACGATGCCGCGCTGCCGATTTCCGTCCAGGCGCTTTTTCCAGACGTTGCCGCCGAGATCGACGCCCTGGCCCCGCGCCAGCTCGCGCACCGCGCGGCACAGTTCGCCATCGGCGATTCCCGCTTTTCCTGCTGCCTTGTGAAACCACTTCGTCTTGAATACGCGTCGTACGGAAGCAGACATGTCGAGCCAGTCGAGTCAGCACAGGATTATATACCACTATGTGGTACATATTTCGACCTGGCCGAATGGCCTGCTTCCCGCCGCTACGCAGCCCGGCAAGCCGGCGTTACTCCACCGTCACCGACTTCGCGAGGTTGCGCGGCTTGTCGACGTCGGTGCCGCGCGCGCACGCGGTGTGATACGCGAGCAGCTGCAGCGGCACGACGTGCAGGATCGGCGACAGCTGGCCGTAGTGTTCCGGCATCCGGATCACGTGCAGGCCGTCGTCGTTGACGATCTGCGTGTCGGCATCCGCGAACACGTACAGCTCGCCGCCGCGCGCGCGCACTTCCTGCATGTTCGACTTCAGCTTCTCGAGCAGCGTGTCGTTCGGCGCGACCGTGACGACCGGCATCGCTTCCGTGACGAGCGCGAGCGGGCCGTGCTTCAGTTCGCCGGCCGGATAGGCCTCCGCGTGGATGTACGAGATTTCCTTCAGCTTCAGCGCGCCTTCGAGCGCGATCGGGTAGTGCAGCCCGCGGCCGAGGAACAGCGCGTTTTCCTTGCGCGCGAATTCCTCCGACCACGCGATGATCTGCGGCTCGAGCGCGAGCACGCTGTTCAGCGCGGCCGGCAGGTGGCGCAGCTCCTTCAGGAATTGCGCTTCCTGCGCGGCGTCGACGTGCCCGCGCAGCTTGCCGAGCGTCGCGGCCAGCACGAACAGCGCGACGAGCTGGGTCGTGAACGCCTTGGTCGACGCGACGCCGATCTCGGTGCCCGCGTGCGTCAGGAACTGCATCTCGGTGAGGCGCACCATCGCGCTCGTCGCGACGTTGCACACCGCGAGCGTGTGCGTGTGGCCGAGCGACTGCGCGTGCTTGAGCGCGGCGAGCGTGTCGGCCGTCTCGCCCGACTGCGAGATCACCAGCACCAGCTGGCGCGGGTTCGGCACCGACTCGCGGTAGCGGTATTCGCTCGCGATCTCGACCTGGGTCGGAATCTTCGCGATCGATTCGAGCCAGTACTTCGCGGTGAGGCCCGAGTAGTAGCTCGTGCCGCACGCGAGGATCAGCAGGCTGTCGATGTCCGCGAACGCGGCGGGGGCCGCGTCGCCGAACAGCGTCGCGTCGAACGCTTCGGTTTGCGGCACCGTATCGCTGATCGCGCGCGGCTGCTCGAAGATTTCCTTCTGCATGAAGTGGCGATACGGGCCCAGCTCGACCGCGCCGCCGTATGCGCTGACCACGCGGATCTCGCGCTGCGCGAGCGCGCCGTGGCGGTCGACGATCTTCACGCCGTCGAGCGACAGCTCGCACACGTCGCCTTCCTCGAGGAACGTGAAATGGTCGGTGCTGCCGGCCAGCGCCAGTGCGTCGGAGGCGAGGAAGTTCTCGCCGTCGCCGTGGCCGACGACGAGCGGCGAACCCTGGCGCGCGCCGACGACGATGTGCGGCTGGTCCTTGTGGGTCACCGCGATCGCATACGCGCCGTGCAGCTGCTGCACGGCTTCGCGCACGGCCTCGAACAGGTCGCCGCGATACAGGCTGTGCACGAGGTGCGCGATCACTTCGGTGTCGGTCTGCGACACGAATTCGTAGCCCTTCGCGCGCAGCGCGTCGCGCAGCGTCTCGAAGTTCTCGATGATGCCGTTGTGCACCAGCGCGAGCGCGTTCGACGAGAAGATCGGGTGTGCGTTGTGCGTGACGGGCGCGCCGTGCGTCGCCCAGCGCGTGTGCGCGACGCCGGTCGTGCCTTCGAGGTGCGATTCCTGCACCTGCGCGTCGAGATCGGCGACGCGCGCGACGCTGCGTGCGCGCTTCGGCGCGTCCGGCTCGAGCACGGCGACGCCGCACGAGTCATAGCCACGGTATTCGAGGCGCCGCAATCCTTCGATCAGCACCGGAACGATATTACGCTGCGCAACTGCGCCGACAATGCCGCACATGAAAATCTACCCTCTCAATGTGGATACGGACGCCGCGCGGCGCCCGCATGATGTTAATTTTTCTTCTTGACCGGTCGGACGTAGCCGCTCTTCGCGGTCTGCGTCTTCTCGTTCAATGCGAGGACGCCCTCGGCGACGTCCTTCCAGATCGTCGTGCCGGCCGCGATCGTCACGCCACGGCCGACGCGCACCGGCGCGACGAGCTGCGTGTCCGAGCCGACGAACACGTCGTCCTCGATCACGGTGCGGAACTTGTTCGCGCCGTCGTAGTTGCAGGTGATCGTGCCGGCGCCGATGTTCACGCGCGCACCGATGTCGGCATCGCCGATGTAGGTCAGGTGGTTCGCCTTCGAACCGTGGCCGATCACCGCGTTCTTCACCTCGACGAAGTTGCCGACGTGCGCTTCGTCCGCGAGCTGCGCGCCCGGGCGCAGCCGCGCGTACGGGCCGATCACGGTGTGCGCGCCGAGTTCGGCGCCGTCGATGTGCGTGAACGCGTCGATGCGCGTGCCCGCGCCGATCGACGCGTTGCGGATCACGCAGTTCGCGCCGATCGTCACGTTGTCGGCGAGCGTCACGTTGCCTTCGAACACGCAGTTCACGTCGATCGACACGTCGCGGCCGCACCGGAGCGTGCCGCGCACGTCGAGGCGCGCCGGATCGGCGAGCGTGACGCCGTCGACGAGCAGCGCATCGGCGACGTTGCGCTGATGGATGCGCTCGAGTTCCGCGAGCTGCGCCTTGCTGTTCACGCCGAGCGTTTCCCAGTCCTCGTCGGGCTGCGCCGTGACGATCTCGAAGCCGGCCTCGATCGCGAGTTCGACGACGTCGGTCAGGTAGTACTCGCCCTGCGCGTTCTCGTTCTTCAGCGCGCCGAGCCACATCGACAGCTGGGCCGTCGGCGTGACGATGATGCCGGTGTTGATCTCGGCGATCTTCAGTTGCTCGGGCGACGCATCCTTCTGCTCGACGATGCGCGTGACGAAGCCGGACGCGTCGCGCACGATGCGGCCGTAGCCGGTCGGATCGTCGAGCGTGACCGTCAGAATCCCGTAGCGGCCCTCGCGCGCGGCGTCGACCAGACGCCGCAGCGTCGACGCGCGGGTGAGCGGCACGTCGCCGTACAGCACCAGCGTCGGTTGCGCGGGATCGAGCAGCGGCAGCGCCTGGCGCACCGCGTGGCCGGTGCCGAGCTGCTCGGCCTGTACCGCGAACTGGACGTCGGGCGCGGCGACGGCGGCCTGGACCTGCTCGGCGCCATGACCGACGACGACGACGAGCCGCGACGGCTGCAGCGTGCGCGCGGTGGCGATGACGTGGGAGAGGAGCGGCCTGCCGGCCAGGGGGTGGAGCACTTTCGGCAGCGCGGAACGCATGCGCTTGCCGGTGCCTGCCGCCAAAATCACGATATTCATGGCGCCAGCTTGTCAGAGGAGTTCGAAGCCGTCCATTTTAGCATGCGGCCCCTGGCGTTCCGGGCCTGTCGCGACGGGGCGACAGTGCCGGAAAGGGGGCTTGCGCCCCCGCGCCGGCGCATGTTCCCGCCCTGCTCACAGGTCGTCGAACTGGACGATCGAGATCGGTTTCGCGGCCCCCGGCACGGCGGTATCTTCGCCGGACGCGCACGGCTCCTCGTCGAACGCGATGTCGCCCTGCGGATCGGCTTCTCCGGTCGCGCGCAGCGACGCGAACGGGAACTGGGTCGTATCCATCAGGTGCGACGGCACGACGTTCGCGAGCGCGCTGAACATGTTGTCGACGCGGCCCGGGAAGCGCTTGTCCCATTCGCGGATCAGCGCCTTCATTTCCGCGCGCTTCAGGTTCGGCTGGCTGCCGCACAGGTTGCACGGGATGATCGGGAATTCGCGCAGCTCCGCGTATTTCTCGAGATCGGTTTCCTTCACGTACGCGAGCGGGCGGATCACGACGTTCCGGCCGTCGTCCGACTGCAGCTTCGGCGGCATCCCCTTCAGCTTGCCGCCGTAGAACATGTTGAGCAGCAAGGTTTGCAGGATGTCGTCGCGGTGATGGCCGAGCGCGATCTTGGTCGCGCCGAGCTCGCCCGCCACGCGGTACAGGATCCCGCGGCGCAGCCGCGAGCACAGCGAGCAGGTCGTCTTGCCTTCGGGCACGAGCCGCTTGACGATGCTGTAGGTGTCCTGGTTCTCGATGTGGAACGGCACGCCGATCTGCGTCAGGTACTCGGGCAGCACGTGCTCGGGGAAGCCCGGCTGCTTCTGGTCGAGGTTGACCGCGACGATGTCGAAGTCGATCGGCGCGCGCTCGCGCAGGCGCAGCAGCACGTCGAGCATCGCGTAGCTGTCCTTGCCGCCCGACAGGCACACCATCACCTTGTCGCCCTGCTCGATCATGTTGTAGTCGCCGATCGCCTGGCCGACCTGGCGCACGATCCGCTTGAACAGCTTGTTGTTCTCGTACGCTTCCTTCTGCTCGCGGCGCGTCAGCGCGCGGCGGCCGGTGTCGGCGGCGGTGGCTTCGATGGCGGCGCCATCGGCCGCCGTGTCGTTCATGTGGGGGGCGTTCATGCGCGCTCCTCGTCCTTGATGCGAAAGACTTCGACGCCGACGGCGTCGCAGTCCGGATAGGCGTCCGGTTTCTCGGTACAGACGCGTACCGCGCGCACGGTGTCGTGCGCCAGCAGGTTCGCGGCGATCGCGTCGCACAGCGTTTCCTGCAGGTGGATGTGGCCGCGCGCCAGGCACTGCGCGACGCTCTGCTTCATCAGGTCGTAGTCGACGACTTCATGCAGCCGGTCGTCGACGGGGGTGGACAGCGCGAGCGGCACGAACAGGTCGATGTTGATGACGACGCGCTGCTCGCCGCGCTTCTCGTGTTCGAAGGCCCCGATGTTGATGTGCACCTCGTAGTCGCGCAGGTAGAGCCTGCGGCAGTCCGCGAGGCGGGGGTGCAGGAGAGCGGAAAACATGGTCGTCCCAGTCAAATTGGCGTGCACGCACGCAAAGCGGCGCGGGCGGCGGCGGTCGGGCCGCGCGCTCCGCGCAGTTCAGTCATTCGGGCCGGCGGCGGGCGGCACCAGGTGCTCGCCGCCGTCGACGGTCAGCGTCGCGCCCGTGACGCCGGGCGCGCTCGCGAGATAGCAGGCCGCCGCCGCGATGTCGTTCGCGTGCGGCGCGTGGCCGCGCACGAGCGCCGCGACGCGCACCTTCGGCGCCAGCGCCAGCGCGAGCGCCGAGGTCGCGCGGTTCAGCGCGGCCTGCATCAGCGCGTGCGACAGCTGCGCCGGCGCCGGGTGAAACAGGGCCTGATCCAGCACGTGAATCGCGCAGGCGCGCAGCGATTCGTCGTCGCGCGCGGCATCGGGCGTCGCGTCGGCGAGCGCGCGGGCCAGCGCGAGCGGCGCCGTCACGTTGCGCGCGAGCGCGCCGGCGAGCGACGCGCCGTCCACGGTATGCGCGTCGTCGGTGCCGGCGCAAGCGCTCACGAACACCGCACAGGCGGGCCGGCCGAGCGCCGCGCCGCATGCGGCGACGAGCGCGGCCGCATCGGCTTCCAGGGCCAGATCGGCGTCGAGCACGGCCGCGCGGCGGCCCAGTGCGGCGACTTCGGCGACCAGCGCGTCGCCAGCCGCGCGCGGCGCGCCGGGACTGCGCTGCAGCGCGACGTCCCAGCCGCGCTGCGCGAATCCGGTCGCGAGCGCGCGGCCGAGCGACGCGGCGTCGGCCGCGCTGCCCAGCGCGCCCGCGACGAGCGCGATGCGCGGGGGCGACGTATCGGCTGAAACGGTCATTTACAATGCCGGGATGAACCCGAAAGCTCACGAACCCGCTAGTTTACCTGCTCCCGGCCCTGACGCGCTCGCGCAGTCCGAAACCCTCGCCGCGCAACTGCGCGACGAGATCGCGGCGGCCGGCGGCTGGCTGCCGTTCGACCGCTTCATGGAGCGCGCGCTGTACGCGCCCGGCCTCGGCTATTACAGCGGCGGCGCGCGCAAGTTCGGGCGCCGCGCCGACGACGGCAGCGACTTCGTCACGGCCCCCGAGCTGTCGCCGCTGTTCGCGCAGACGCTCGCGAATCCCGTCGCCGACGCGCTCGAGGCGAGCGGCACGCGCCGCGTGATGGAATTCGGCGCGGGCACCGGCAAGCTCGCGGCCGGGCTGCTCGCGGCGCTCGATGCGCTCGGCGTCGAGCTCGACGAATACCTGATCGTCGACCTGTCCGGCGAACTGCGCGAACGGCAGCGCGACACGATCGCGGCGGCTGCGTCGGCGCTCGCCGGGAAAGTACGCTGGCTCGACGCGCTGCCCGAGCGCTTCGACGGTGTCGTGATCGGCAACGAGGTGCTCGACGCGATGCCGGTGCGCCTCTTCGCGAAGGCGGGCGGCGCGTGGCGCGAGCGCGGCGTCGCGCTCGACGCGCGGCACGCGTTCGTGTTCGACGACCGGCCCGTGGGCGCGGCCGGCCTGCCGCCGGTGCTCGCGACGCTCGACGTCGACGACGGCTACGTGACCGAAACACATGAAGCCGCGCTGGCGTTCACGCGCACCGTGTGCACGATGCTCGGGCGCGGCGCGGTGCTGCTGGTCGACTACGGCTTCCCCGCGCACGAGTACTACCACCCGCAGCGCGACCGCGGCACGCTGATGTGCCACTACCGCCACCACGCGCACGACGACGCCTTCCTGTACCCGGGCCTGCAGGACATCACCGCGCACGTCGAATTCACCGGCATCTACGACGCGGGCGTCGCGACCGGCGCGGACCTGCTCGGCTACACGTCGCAGGCGCGTTTCCTGTTGAACGCGGGCATCACCGACGCGCTCGCCGCGATCGATCCGTCCGACATCCACCAGTTCCTGCCGGCCGCGAACGCGGTGCAGAAGCTGATCTCGGAAGCCGAGATGGGCGAGCTGTTCAAGGTGATCGCGTTCTCGCGCGGCATCGACGGCACGCTCGACGCGTTCGCGCGCGGCGACCGCTCGCACGCGCTCTGACGGGAGCACGGGATGCTGCGCTGGCTGATGGCGTCGTTCGTCGCGGTGATGATCCTGACGCGCTGCTGGCCGTGGCTCGGCAAGTTCGGCATCGGGCGGATGCCGGGCGACGTCACGCTGACGCTCGGCGGGCGGCGTTATCCGTTCCCGTTCATGTCGACACTGGTGCTGACGATGCTGGTGTCGGTGGTGGCGCGGCTGCTCTGAGCCGTGCCGGATGCGGCGGCGCGTCGCGGTCCGGCCGCGGCGCGCGCGTGAAGGTTCGGCGCGCGACGGATCGCGCATGACGATTCGCGCGTCAAAGCTCGATTTCGCCGAGGATCCGGTGCGCGAGCGCCTTCGCCTCGTCGAACGCCTCTTCCTCGCTCGGACTCGTCGTGTGGACGTCGTAGCGCACGTTCTCCGTCTCGTCGCCGTCGTCCCGGGCGAGGATCACGTAGCCCTGGAACTGTCCGTTGGCGGCGTGCTGCGTATGCGCCTTGGCCGTGTAGATGCCCTTCGTGAACGTGTTCGTGTCCATCGTGCCTCTCCCGCAATAGGACACTTCATCGTAGCACTGCGGCGCAGCATGTACAGCGCCGCATATCGGCGACCGATCAGCGCGCCGTCATCATCCCGTCACCCTTCGAGCAGCGCGACGACCTCGTCGAGCGTCGGCGCGTGCGCGCCCGTGTGCCGGCATGCGGCGGCGCCCGCCGCGAGCGCGAACGCGAGATGCTCGCGCCACGACCGCTGCGGCGCGGCCATCAGGCTGAACAGCATGCCGCCGATCGACGCGTCGCGGCGCCGACGGTGTCGACCACCTCGACGCGCGGCGGGCTGGCCTCGAGCACGTCGCCGTCCGCGTACAGCGTCGCCGCCTGCGCGCCGCGCGTGACGAGCACGGCCGCGCGCGGATTCAGCGCGCGCACCGCCGCGACCGCGTCGGGGCCGTCGCCGCCGAACAGGTGGCGCAGGTCCTCGTCGGAGACCTTGATCAGGTCGGCGAGCGCGGCCATCTTCTCCAGCGTCGGCCGGTACGCGGCCGTCATCAGGTTCCGGTAGTTCGGATCGAAGCTGATCTTCACGCCGCGCGCGTGCAGGTCGGCCGCCAGCGCGACGAGCGTGCCCGCGAGCGGCTCGCGCACCAGGCTGATGCAGCCGAAGTGCGCCCATTTCACGTGCCCGGCCCAGCCGGCCGGCAGCCGCGCCGGGTCGAACGCGAGGTCCGCGCTCGCTTCGCCGATGAAGAAGTACGCGGGCGGCCGCGTCTCGTGGACGATCGCCAGCAGCGGCGCACGCGGGACCCGCTGCAGGAAGCGCAGGTCGAGCCCGGCGGCCTCGCTGGTGCGCCACAGCACGTCGGAGAAGCAGTCCTCGCCGATCGCGCCCGCGAGCGCGCTCGGCAGGCCGAGCCGCGCGACCGCGCGCGCGACGTTCCAGCCGGCGCCGCCCGGCACCGAGGTCCACTGCGCGTCGCCTGCGCGCACCATGTCGGTCAGGATGTCGCCCGCCGACACGAAGGCCGGAAAGGTGCCGCCGCTCATTGCGTCGGCTCGCTGCGCGCCGCGCGCGCGAGGGTCGCGAGCACGTCGTAGCACGCACCCATCGTGTGATAGTCGGTCTTGCCGGCCGGGCTTTTCTCGTCGCTGTACTTGCGGTTGTCGCAGGTGAGGATCCGGTACCACGCGCCGTAGCGGTGATCGACGAAATGCGCCCAGCTGTAGCGCCAGATCTCGTCGTACCAATCCCAGAAACGCTCGCTGCCGGTGCGCGCGCCGAGCATCGCGGCCGCCGCGAAGGTCTCCGCCTGCACCCAGAAATACTTGTTGTGGTCGCAGATCGTGAAGTCGGGGCCGAAGCCGTAGCAGAGGCCGCCGTGATCGGCGTCCCACGCGTGCGTGAGCGCCGCGTCGAACAGCTCGGCCGCGCGCGGCACGAGCCAGTCGAGCGGGCGGTGCCGCTCCAGGATCAGCAGCAGCTTCGCCCATTCGGTCTGGTGCCCGGGCTGGAAGCCCCACGGACGGAAGATGTTCGAGCTGTCTTCCTTGTTGTAGTCCCAGTCGATCGACCAGTCCGCGTGGTAGTGCTCCCACACGAGGCCGCCCGACAGCGCGGCCTGGCGCTGCGTGATGTGGGTCGCGAGCTTTTCCGCGCGGTCGAGGTAGGTGAGGTGGCCGGTCGCCTCGTACGCCGCGAGCAACGCTTCCGTCATGTGCATGTTCGCGTTCTGGCCGCGGTACGACGACACGATCCAGTTCGGCGTCGCGTCGTCCGCGTAGAGGCCGGCGGCCGCATCCCAGAAGCGGTGTTCGGCGAGCTCGTAGGTCGACGCGATCAGCGCGCGCGCTTCGTCGATGCCGGCCATCGTCGCGTGCGCGGCGGCCAGCAGCACGAACGCGAGCCCGTAGCAATGGCGCGTGCCGTCGAGCGTCGCGTGCTTCGTGCCGTCGCGCCAGTCGAGCTCCCAGTCGTAGCCTTGCAGCGCCTCGTCCCAGTGCGCGTCGCGCAGGAAGCGCAGCCCGTGGCGCGCGTAGTCGAGATGGCGCGGATCGCCGAAATGCCGGTACGCCATCGCGTAGTTGAAGACGAACCGGCAACTGCTGACCAGATGTCGCGACGTGCGGTTGTAGACGCTGCCGTCGTCGCGGAAATAGTGGTGGAAGCCGCCCGTCGGGTCGAACGCGTTCGTCGCGTAGAACCGCAGCGTGTCCTCGACGTGCGACAGCAGGAACGACGGATCGCGGAAGCTCGCGACGAACGGTGCCGCTTGCGCGTGGTTGGCCGGCGTGGCCGTGCGGGATTGGGCCGGGGGCATGTTCATGATTCGGTGACCGTGGCGGTATCGAGCGCCGGTGAGCCGGCGGGCTGGCTGCTGGCCCGTACGATCAGCTCGACGGGCAGGGAGATCTCGGTGCGCTCGGGGGCTTCCGCGAGCAGCAGTTCGACGCCGCGGCGGCCGAGCGCTTCCTTGTCGACGGCGAGCGTCGTGAGCGGCGGGTTCGCGTGCGCGGCGGCCGGGATGTCGTCGAAGCCGACGATCGCGATGTCTTCCGGAATCCGCACGCCGCGCGCGAGGCACACGCGCTGCGCGGCCAGCGCGGCGGCGTCGTTGTACGCGAACACGGCGTCCGGGCGCGGGCCCGGCGCGTCGAGCAGCTGCTGCATCGCCCGCGCGGCGCCGGTGTCGGGGTCGAGCCCGGCGTCGATCGTCACTTCGTACGCGGGATCGAACAGCCGCCCGGCCTCGAAGAACGCGCGCCGGTAGCCGATCGCGCGCTGCGCGATGCTGTAGTGCGCGGCCGAGCCGCCGATGAACGCGATCCGCGAGCGGCCGATCGCGAGCAGGTGACGCATCGCGAGCGCCGCGCCCGTCGCGTTGTCGATGTTCACCGAGCGCAGGCCGGGCGCCCACAGGTCGATCAGCACGAGCGGCCGGCCGGTCGCGGCGAGCGCCTCGATCGTCTCGGGCTCGATGAAGCCGGCCACCGCGATCGCGTCGGGCGCGTGCGGGCGCATCTGGCGCAGCACGTCGTCGTTCGGGCCGACCGTGAGCAGCGTCGGCACGATGCCGCGCTCGCGGCACGCGTCCTCGACGCCGTGCAGCACGTGCGAGAAGAACGGGCTGGCGGGAAAGCGGTTGTGCTGGCGGTGCAGCAGGAAGGTGAGCCGGCGGATGCGCGGCCGCAACTGGGCCGGGTCATAGCCGAGCCGCTGCGCGATCTCGACGATGCGCGCTCGCGTGGCTTCGGACAGGCCCGGCTGGTTTTTCAGCGCGCGGGAGACGGTGCCGATCGAGACCTCTGCCGCCCGCGCTACGTCGCGAATGGTGGTGCCCATCGTTCGGGATCCGGTTTGTTTAGGGTGACGGCGATTGTATAGTAAACGCGGCGCCTAATTCGGGCCGGATAACCGGGGAATACCCGGAAATAGCGGGTTTTTGCGAGCTAATCTGCGAAAACGCCGTTACTAAAAATACTAAACAAAACGCGGAAAAGGCAAGGTGATCACGCGGAATGTGGCGGTGCCGGCAGGTGGAGCGTCGGGCACGTTCCGCTGCCCGGCGTGAACGGGGGCGGCGGGCGATCGCCGGCGCTTGCCGGGGCGCGGCCCGGCCCGGCCGGCGCGGCACCGCAACGTCGCTCGGGCGGGCTGGCGACCTGCCTGCGACCGGCAACCGCCCGCCACTCAGCCTGCCGCCGCGTGCGGCGGCTCGCCGCGATCGCGCAGCGCCGCGCGGCCCGCGTCCAGATCGACGACCGCGAGCCCGCCCGGCTGCTGTTTCGCGCGCCGCTTCGCGAGCGCCGCGACCGATGCGATCTCGTCGCTGCCGTAGCGTATCGCGCCGTTCGCGCCGGCCGGCACGCCGACCACACCGATCGCCATCGTCACGAAGCCGAAGAACGCGGGGTTGCCGTAGCGGTCCTCGCCGCGCAGCCCGCCCGCCAGCCGGTCGGCCTGCGTATAGAAGCGCTGCGCGCCGTCGTTGAAGCGCGCGATCGCGTCGGCCGCGCGCGCGTGCCAGTCGTCGCGCTGGAACAGCACGAGGAAATCGTCGCCGCCGACGTGTCCGAGAAAGTCGCGTTGCGGATCGCACACGCCGGCCAGCACCGTCGCCGCGAACTTCAGCACTTCGTCGCCTTGCCAGTAGCCGTACTGGTCGTTGAACGGCTTGAACTGGTTCAGGTCGACGTAGCACGCGTGGAAGCCGGCGTCGCGCGCCAGCAGGCGCTCGATATGCGCGCTGATCGGGATGTTGCCGGGCAGGAACGTCAGCGGATTCGCGTAGCGCGCGGCCTCGATGCGCATTTCGGTCACCGCGCGCACGAGGCTTTCGCCGGTGCCGAGCCCGACGTAGCGGCCGTGTTCGGTGATCACGAAGCCGTCCGCGAGGTAGCGCTGGTCGTGGCTCGCGAGCAGCATCGCGAGCTGCTCGACCGTCGTCGCGTTGTCGATCATCAGCGGCGCGTCGTTCGCGAACTGCAGGCACGGCTTCTTCCCGAACACCTCGCGGTGGTACGGCAGCGCGAAGCGGTCGATGAAGCCGCGCCGGTTCACGAGCGCGACCGGCCGGCCGCGTTCGACGAGTGCGACCGCGTGCAGCGCGGGCATCCGGTTGAACAGGTCGAGCACGTCGTTGCTGGTCGCGTCGCGCGGCAGCGCCGGCGCGGCGACGAGCATCTTCGCCGCGATCGTGCCGGCCGGCCGCACGGCGCGGGTCGCACCGGGAAACACCGCGATGTGAGGGGCGCGGATCGCGTCGCGCGCGGCCGGCGCGACGACCGGCGAGGGTTGCGCGTCCGGCCGGCCGAGCAGGAAGCCCTGCACGCAGCCGATGCCCATGTCGCGCACGACGAGCAGGTCGCACTCGTTCTCGATCCCTTCCGCGATCAGTTGCGCGCCGCTTGCCTGCGCGAAGTGCTGCATCGCCCTGACCGCCTCGAACTTGAGCGGATCGCGCGCGATGTCGTGGATGAAGAAGCGGTCGATCTTCACGACATCCGGGTGCAGGCGCAGCCACAGGTTCATGCTCGCGTTCGCGGTGCCGTAGTCGTCGAGCGCGAACTGGATGCCGGCGTCGCGCAGCGAGGCGACCGCCGGCCCGATGCGCGCGACGTCCGGCAGCGCGGTCTGCTCCGTCAGCTCGATCACGATGCGCTCGGCGCCGATCCGCGCGCGCACGAGCAGTTGCCGCGCGCGCTCGCGTTCGCGCGCGAGTTGCAGGATCGTGCCCGCGCTGAAGTTGAGGAACAGCTTGCCGTCGCAGCCGAGCGCCGCGAATGCGTCGAGGCAGGTGCGCGCGGCCGCCTGTTCGAGCGCGACGGTCGTGCCGTCGCGGGCGGCCTGCGCGAACAGTGCGGCCGGCGGCTCGAGGTCGGTGCCGCGCGGGCCGCGGATCAGGCCTTCGTAGCCGACGACCGTGCCCGACCCGAGATCGACGATCGGCTGGAACACGGCCGCGAGCGCGCGTTCCGCGATCAGGCGGGTGGTGGGGGCGGCGGGCGAGTCGGGATGGGGCGCGGGCATGGACGAAGGCGGCCGAGACGACGGGACGCCCGACTTTAACGGCAGTGCGCGCGGAGAATTGAATGAAGATTTCGTGACGCGATGCGCGTCGATGGTGCATGCGTCGCGGCGGGCTGCGCGGCGGGGAGGCGGGAAGTGGGAAGCGGGAAGCGGGAAGCGGGAAGCGGGAAGCGGGAAGCGGGAAGCGGGAAGCGAGAAGCGAGAAGCGAGAAGCGAGAAGCGAGAAGCGAGAGGCGAGAGGCGAGAGGCGAGAGGCGAGAGGCGAGAGGCGAGAGGCAGGGACGAAAGGAACAAGACGAACACCCCAGCGCGGCCAGCCATGCCGGCCGCGCAGCCTCCCGCGTCAGCGCTTGCCCGCGCTCAGCGCACCGCGCCCGCGTGCGGCACCGGCCGCACCCGCGTCGCCGTCGCGCTCGCCGCTCGTGTCGCGCGCGCCCCAGCGTTGCGCGAGCGCCGCGCAGGCCATCAGCTGGATCTGGTGGAACAGCATCAGCGGCAGCACGATCGCGCCGACCGCCTGCGCGGAGAAGATCACCTTCGCCATCGGCACGCCGGCCGCGAGGCTCTTCTTCGACCCGCAGAAGATGATCGTGATCTGGTCGGCCCGGTTGAAGCCGAGCCGCTTGCTGACGAACGCGGTCAGCCCCAGCGCGATCACGAGCAGCACGACGTTGACGACCAGCAGGCCGCCGAGCGCGCGCGCCGGAATCTGGTGCCACAGCCCCTGGTTCACGGCCTCGCTGAACGCGACGTAGACGACGAGCAGGATCGAGCCCTGGTCGACGAAGCGCAGCACGCCGCGGTTGCGTTCGATCCAGCCGCCGATCACGGGCCGCAGCAGCTGGCCGGCGATGAACGGCACGAGCAGCTGCATCACGATGCTGCCGATGGTGCTCCACGGCGACGCGGCCGCGGCCGACTGCGACGTGATCATCAGCCCGACGAGCGCCGGCGTCACGAAGATCCCGAGCAGGCTCGACGCCGATGCCGCGCACACGGCGGCCGGCACGTTGCCCTTCGCGATCGACGTGAACGCGATCGACGACTGGACGGTCGACGGCAGCGTGCACAGGAACAGCACGCCGGCATACAGCGTCGGCGTGACGAGCGGCTGCAGCACGGGCTTCAGCGCGAGGCCGAGCAGCGGGAACAGCGCGAACGTGCTGAGCAGCACGACCGCATGCAGCCGCCAGTGGGTCGCGCCCGCGACGACGGCTTCGCGCGACAGCTTCGCGCCGTGCAGGAAGAACAGCAGGCCGACCGCGATGTTGGTCGCCCAGTTGAACGCATGGGCGGCCGGGCCGCGGCACGGCAGCAGGCTCGCGAGCACGACGGTGCCGACGAGCGCGAGCGTGAAGTTGTCGGGAAGGAAACGGGGACGGGCCATCGGGGAACTCGCTTCGGAAACGGCGGGCGCGCATGTCGCGCGCGCGCGAAGCCGGTATTGTCCCGGTTGGTCATTCAATAAACAAATTCATTGTACGAATCCATTGATGAATCGATTGCATGATGCGGCTGCGCAACACGGCACGCCCACGGCGGCCCGGCGCCGCGCGAAGCGGCAGAAGAATGTTCTGTCGCGATCCCACCCTGAAGTGAAAAAACCTAGCAGTAACATGGTGTTACACCGATGCCCGCGACATAACACTTTTTGGCTCGACACCGTTTGGGACCGCTCATAAATTACTGCTGAAAGGCTTGCGTCGGCCGGAAACAGCCGGCGGCGAGCGGCAACAGGCACTGAATGATGACGGAACGGGTGAAACTGAAGGTCGGACGATGGGTGGCAGGCGTGCTCGGCGCGCTGCTGATGCCGCTCGCGCTCGCGCAACCGCCGCATGGCGGTCAGGCGTTCGGCGGCGGTCATGGCTTCGGTCACGGTTTCGGTGGCGGCGACATGCGCATGTACGGCCAGCCGGCCGGCAACGCGCAGGTATGGCGCCGGGCGCTGCCGCCGGGCGGCGCGCGTGCCGGCGGCGTGAGCGGCTATGGTTCTCGCTGGGGCCTGCGTCCGACGCCGTCTTACGGGCATTACGCCGCGCAGAGCCCGTATCGTCCGATCAGCGCCGAGTCCCGCCAGATGCCGCGCCCGCCGGGCGGCGGCAACGTTCCGTTGCGGGCCGGCTCGATCCGCGCCGACGTCGCGCGCTACAACGAAGAGCGTGGCGGCCGTCCGATGCCGCCGCCCCGCGCGCAGGAAGAGCCTTCCCACTCGCCGTTTTTCTCCCCGTTCTACCGAAACTGAGCGCCCCGCGCGTTCGCCGAGCGCGCCCCGCGCGTTCGTTCCCCCGCCGGCTGTGATGCGAATTCGCCACAGTCGCGCATAGATTTCCGCTGATTTTCCCGTCGCATTGCGCTATCTTTCGCGCCCGGCACGCGCGCCCCCCGCGGCCGTCCCGTCGCGTGCCCGCACCGCGCGGGGCCGCTGCGGCGCGCCTGGCCATGTGCCGATTCCGCGAAGTTAATGCTGCCGCTATACCCGCAATAAGTGTGCGCAATTTTGACGGGACGCAGGTTCCGTAAAGATGGCTGCGCCCCATACGACGCAAGCAATCGGCTCCAAACAACAACGCTCGCGCCACTTATCGACATTCGACAAAACCCTGGAGATCCCATGAAAGCATTCGCTCGCCGTGCGTCGCGCACGTCCGTCAAGCTGATCGCCGCGGCCGCCTGCGTGGCCGCAACCGCACCCGTTCACGCGCAGTCGAGCGTCTCGCTCTACGGTCAGGTCGACGAATGGGTCGGCGCCACCAAGTTTCCGGGCGGCGATCGCGCATGGAACGTGTCGGGCGGCGGGATGTCGACGTCCTACTGGGGCCTGCACGGCGCCGAGGATCTCGGCGACGGCTACAAGGCGATCTTCACGCTGGAGAGCTTCTTCCGTGCGCAGAACGGCCAGTTCGGCCGCTTCCAGGGCGACACGTTCTTCGCGCGCAACGCATACGTCGGCGTCAGCTCGCCGTACGGCACGGTGACGGCGGGCCGCCTGACGACGCACCTGTTCCTGTCGACGATCCTGTTCAACCCGTTCTACGATTCGTACACCTTCTCGCCGATGGTGTACCACGTGTTCCTGGGCCTCGGCACGTTCCCGACCTATCCGAGCGACCAGGGCGCGGTCGGCGATTCGGGCTGGAACAACGCGCTGTCCTACACGTCGCCTTCGTTCGGGGGCCTGAATTTCGCGGCGATGTACGCGCTCGGCAACACGGCCGGCGACAACCGCTCGAAGAAGTGGAGCGCGCAGTTCAACTACGCGAACGGCCCGTTCGCGGCGACCGCCGTCTACCAGTACGTGAACTTCAACAACGGCCCGCAGGACCTGAGCTCGCTCGTGACCGGCATGAAAAGCCAGGGCATCGGGCTGGTCGGCGCGACCTACGATCTGAAGTACGTGAAGCTGTTCGGCCAGTACATGTATACGAAGAACGACCAGGTCGCCGGCAGCTGGCACGTGAACACCGCGCAGGGCGGCGTGTCGGTGCCGCTCGGCGTCGGCAACGCGATGGCGTCGTACGCGTACTCGCGCGACGGCGGCGGCCTCGACCAGACGCGCCAGACCTGGGCCGTCGGCTACGACTATCCGTTGTCCAAGCGCACCGATGTCTACGCTGCGTACATGAACGACCACATCAGCGGCCTGTCGAGCGGCAATACGTTCGGCGCAGGCATCCGCGCGAAGTTCTGACGATTCGTCGGTTCGGACGCGCACGCAACGCGCGTCGCGTCTGCCGGCATTCCGCCCCGAAAAACGGCGCCGCTTTTCGCGGCGCCGTTTTGCCTTTGTTGACCTTTTTGTTTCCTCGCCTTTGTTACCCTATCTCGTAATTGCATAATTCCCAGGAATTGCGAGCTAGTTCGATGGATACCCTCGTCAGCATGAATGTGTTTCGCTACGTCGTCGAAGTGGGCAGCTTCGTCGGCGCGGCCGAGCGCATGCAGATGTCGGCCGCGATGGCGAGCAAGCACGTGATGCATCTCGAGCAGCAGCTCGGCGCGCGGCTGCTGCATCGCACGACACGACGTGTCGCGCCGACCGAGGCGGGACGCGAATACTATGAGCGCCTCGTGCAGGCGCTGTCGGAACTCGACGAAGCCGGACAGGCGGTCGGCGCCGCGAGCGTGGTGCCGCAGGGCCGCCTGCGCGTGACGTCGCTGTCCGCGTTCGGATTGCGGCACGTGATGCAGGCCGTCACCGATTATGCGGGTCGGTTCCCGGACGTGACCGTCGACGTGACGCTGTCCGATCGCGTGGTCGACCTGATCGAGGAAGGCTACGACGTCGCGGTGCGCGCGGCGCCGAACGGGCTGAAATCGTCGTCGCTGGTCGCGCGGCAGATCGCGACCGCGCACATCCTGCTGGTCGCGTCGCCCGAGTATCTCGACAAGCACGGCACGCCCCAGACGATCGCCGATCTCGCGCATCACAACTACCTGCGTCGCGATTCGAATTCGACGATGCTCGATTCGCTGGTGATCGACGCGGCCGCCGCGTCGCGCGTGAACCTGAACGGCAACCTGATCGTGAACCATCTCGAGGGGCTGCGCGCGGCCGTGCTCGCGGGCGCGGGCATCGCGCTGCTCGGCACCGAGGTGGTCGGCGACGACATCGAATCCGGCCGGCTCGTGCCGGTGCTGCTCGACGCCGTGCCGCCGCACGAGGCGCCGATCTATGCGGTGTACGCGAGCCGTCGCCACGTGTCCGCGAAGGTGCGCTCGTTCGTCGACTTCCTCGCGGCACGATTCGAAGGGCAGTCGCTGTGCCCGTCGATCGAGTCGCGCCTGCGCGTGCTGCCGATCACGCGGATCAAGCGCGCGGGCTGACCGGCGCCGGCCGCCCGCGTGGCGGACATGAAAAAAGCGCGAGCCGTTGCGGTTCGCGCTTTTTTGTTTGGTCCGACGTCGTGCGCGCCGGTGGCGCAACCCGCCGCCCGCGTCAGCGCGCGATGCCGAGTCGTGCCTTCGCGTCGTCGTACTCGCGCTTCAGGCGCTCGACGAGCGCGCCGACGCTCGGCAGGTCGTCCATCAGGCCGACGCCCTGGCCGGCACCCCAGATGTCCTTCCACGCCTTCGCCTTGTCGCCGCCGAAATTCATCTTCGACTTGTCCGATTCCGGCAGTGCGTCCGGATCGAGGCCGGCCTTCTCGATGCTCTCGCGGATGTAGTTGCCGTGCACGCCGGTGAAGAGGTTCGTGTAGACGATGTCGGACGATTTCGCGTTGAGGATCGCGTGCTTGTAGTCCTCGACCGCGTGCGCCTCCTGCGTCGCGATGAAGCGCGTGCCCATGTACGCGAAGTCGGCGCCCATCGCCTGCGCGGCGAGGATCGAGCCGCCGTTGGCGATCGCGCCGGACAGCACGATCGGGCCGTCGAACATCTTGCGCACTTCGCCCACGAGCGCGAACGGCGACGTCGTGCCCGCGTGGCCGCCGGCGCCGGCCGCGACGAGGATCAGCCCGTCGACGCCGGCTTCGAGCGCCTTCTGCGCGTGGCGCAGGTTGATCACGTCGTGCAGCACGATGCCGCCGTAGCTGTGCACCGCGTCGACGATCTCGCGCGCCGGCGCGCGCAGGCTCGTGATGAAGATCGGCACCTTGTGCTCGACGCACACGCGCACGTCGTGCTCGAGCCGGACGTTCGACTGGTGGACGATCTGGTTGACCGCGATCGGGCCGATCACCGCGTCCGGGTGCTTCGCCTTGTGGTCGGCGAGTTCGGACTGGATCTGCGTCAGCCATTCGTCGAGCAGTTCGGCCGGACGGGCGTTGAGCGCGGGAAATGATCCGACGATACCCGCCTTGCATTGCGCGAGCACGAGTTCGGGGTAGCTGACGATGAACATCGGCGACGCGATGACGGGCAGCGTCAGGTTCTGCAGGACGGCGGGCAATGCCATGTTGATGTCTCCAGTCTCGAGGGGCGGCCGGGCCCGGCGCGGGCGCGCCGACGCCGGCATGCATGCTTGGCGGTCGAACGGTGCTTCGAGTGTAGCGGTACAGCCGCGCGTTCATATTAATACGAACGGTCGTGCGATTCTACGCGAGCTTAACAAACTGCGCGGCGTGGCGACAATCGAGTGAGTGTTCTCTTTCTACGTATTCGGGCATCTGGCGCGCGCAGCAGCCGGCCGGGCGCTCCTACAATATCCGCCATAACAAACCAACGAGAAACAAACCATGTCGTTTGAGGCGTTTGCTCCGTTTCGCGTGACGGTGCAGGACACCGACATCTTCGGTGTCAAAGGAGGCGCGGGGCCGCCGCTTCTGCTGCTGCACGGCCACCCGCAGACCCACATGATCTGGCATCGCGTCGCCGCGACGCTGGCGAATCACTTCACGGTGATCGCGACCGACCTGCGCGGCTACGGCACGTCGGGCAAGCCGCCGAGCGACGCGCGGCATGCGCCGTATTCGAAACGCGCGATGGCGGCCGACCAGGTCGCCGTGATGCGCCATTTCGGTTTCGAGCAATTCCATGTGTGCGCGCATGATCGCGGCGCGCGCGTCGCGCACCGGCTCGCGCTCGATCATCCGGCGGCCGTCGAGCGGATGATGCTGCTCGACATCGCGCCGACGCTCGCGATGTACGAGCAGACCGACCGCGCGTTCGCGACCGCGTATTTCCACTGGTTCTTCCTGATCCAGCCGGCGCCGCTGCCCGAAACGCTGATCGAAGGCCGCACCGATGCGTACATCGAGCGCGTGATGGGCAACCGTTCGGCCGGGCTCGCGCCGTTCGCGCCGGAGGCGCTCGCCGCGTATCGCGCCGCGCTCGCGCAGCCGGGCGCCGTGCACGCGATGTGCGAGGACTACCGCGCATCGGCGACGATCGATCTCGAACACGACCGCGCGGATCTCGAGCGCGGCAACAAGGTCGCGTGCCCGCTGCGCGTGCTGTGGGGCGAGCACGGGATCGTCGGCCGCTGCTTCGATCCGCTCGACGAATGGCGGCGCGTCGCGCGCGACGTCAGCGGCCGCGCGCTCGATTGCGGGCACTACATTCCGGAAGAGGCGCCCGTCGCGCTGATCGACGAGCTGCTCGCGTTCTTCGAAGCGCGCGACGCGGCCGCGTGAGCGGGGCCGGCCGCGGCGGGTCGCGCGGCGCTTACCGCGCGTCGACGATCGGCGCTCGCGGTTCAGCGGCGCGCGGCGTCGTCTTCGACCAGCGGCGGCAGGCGGCGCGGCACGGGCGTCGATTTCACGATCGCCGTGCTCGTTTCCGCGCGCTCCGTCACCTTCGACAGGATGTCGTCGAGGTGCTCGATCGTGCGCAGGTAGAGCCGGCAGATGAAGCAGTCCTCGCCGGTCACCTTGTCGCATTCGACGAATTCCGGAATCCGCCGCAGCACCTCTTCGACCAGATGCAGCTGCCCTGGCAGCGGCTTCACGCGGACGATCGCCTGCAGCGTGTAGCCGAGCGCGCGCGGGTCGAGCTCGACGGTGAAGCCCGCGATCACGCCCTGCGCTTCGAGCCGCCGCACGCGGTCGGCTGTCGCGGGCGCCGACAGCCCGATCTGCCGCGCCAGCTCGCTGGTGGCGATGCGCGCATCCTCGGCGAGCGCCGCGAGGATCGCGCGGTCGGTCGCGTCCAGCGACGCGACGGCGGGCGGGGAAAGGCGTTTCGACATGATCGCTTTGCTTTCGAAGGTGAATCGGTCGTTTCGCTTCAGTTTAGCCGTGGATGCACGGAAAGCAAGTTTCTAGAATGAAGTCATCTTCTCTCGCCAAACGGAGTCCATGATGGCCTCGAACGAAATCCGCCGCGGTGCCGCCGAGATGGTCGTCGCGATGCTGATGTCCGGCACGATCGGCTGGCTCGTGATGTCGTCGCAGCAACCGCTCACCAATGTCGTGTTCTTCCGCTGCCTGTTCGGCGCCGCAACGCTCGCGATCGTCTGCGCGGCGCTCGGCTTGCTGCGCCGCGCGCTGTTCTCGCCGCGCATGCTCGCGCTCGCGACGCTCGGCAGCGTCGCGATCGTCGCGAACTGGCTGCTGCTGTTCGCCGCGTATTCGCGCGCGTCGATCTCGATGGCGACCGCCGTCTACAACACGCAGCCGTTCATGCTCGTCGCGCTCGGCGCGCTCGTGTTCCGCGAACGGATCAGCGCGTCGACGATCGCGTGGCTCGCGCTCGCCTTCATCGGGCTCGTCTGCGTGGTGCGGGTCGAGCCGGCCGTGCTCGCGGTGCCCGGCGAATATCTCGAAGGCGTCGCGCTGTCGCTCGGCGCGGCGTTCCTGTACGCGGTGTCGTCGATCGTCACGAAGCACCTGAAGGGCACGCCGCCGCATCTGCTGGCACTGCTGCAGGCCGGCCTCGGCATCGTGCTGCTCGCACCGTTCGCGCACTTCGACACGCTGCCGGCGACGGCCGCGCAGTGGCTCGATCTCGTCGTGCTCGGCGTCGTCAACACCGGCCTGATGTACGTGCTGCTGTACGGCGCGATCCAGAAGCTGCCGGTCGCGATGACGGGCGCGCTGTCGTTCGTCTATCCGGTCGTCGCGATCATCGTCGATCGCATCGCGTTCGGGCAGACGCTCGCGTGGACGCAGGTGCTCGGCGCGTTGCTGATCCTGCTCGCGGCGGCCGGCGTGAACCTCGGCTGGCGCATCGTGCCGGCGCGTCGCGCGGCGGTCGGCAACTGAAACGGTTGTGCGATTCGGCTTGCCGCTACGGCTTGCCGCCAGGCCCGTCGGCGTCGCCTCCGGGCACGCGGATTGCGCGCCAGACAGGCCGTAAGGAGTTGTAGGGAAACACCCGATGCGACGCTGCAGCGTCGCTCGTATGATGCGGCTGTGACGTTGATCACGTTCACAGGATTCCGATCTCATGCCGTTCGCCAAGCAGGCCGAACGGCATTTTTTTATGCGCCGCTCCGCGCGAGCAGGCGCCGCCGCGCGTCGAGCCGCGCGAGTAACTCGCGTCTCGCGTCGTCGTCCGACGCGCGCCATCCCTTGATCTCGTCACGCGTGCGCAGGCAGCCCGCGCACCAGTCGGTGCGCGGATCGATCCTGCAGACGTCGGTGCACGGCGAGGCGACCGTGCCGACCGGTACCGGCACGTCGCTCATGCGTCGTTACGCAATGCGACGTCGGCGACCGGCGCACCCGTCAGCGCGACGAGTTCCTGCGGCGACAGGTTGAACACCGCGTGCGGATGGCCGGCGGCGGCCCACAGGCTGTCGAGCTCGAGCAGGTCGGCGTCGATCAGCGTGACCGGTTCGACGAGATGGCCGATCGGGCACACGCCGCCGATCGCGTAGCCGGTATGGTCGCGCACGAACTTCGCATCGGCGCGGCCGACCGCGCCGACCTGGGCGGCGACCTTCTTCTCGTCGACGCGATTCACGCCGCTCGCGACGACGAGCACCGGCAGGCCGTCGGATTCGCGGCGAAACAGGATCGACTTCGCGATCTGCGCGACCGAGCAGCCGAGCCCGGCCGCGGCTTCGGCGGAGGTCTTGCCGGTTTCGGCGAGCATCACGATCCCTTTCGCATGCCCGCGTTCGCGCAGCAGCAGCGCGACGCGTCGCGCGGAATCGGGGAGAGAGTCGAATGAAGCGGGTGTCGTCATGGGGAGTCCGGTGAGTGTCGGGGTCACGCGCAGCTCGGCGCGTCGGCCGCGCTCTGCGCCTTGGCGAGCAGCGCGCGACCGGCGCGCGACACGTTCGCGCGGCCGATCGCGTTCGAGATGAAGTCGCCGGCGGCGACCACCTGCGCGAGATCGATGCCGGTGTCGATGCCGAGGCCCTGCATCAGGTACAGCACGTCCTCGGTCGCGACGTTGCCGGTCGCGCCCTTCGCGTACGGGCAGCCGCCGAGGCCGGCGACCGACGCGTGGAAGATCTCGATCCCTTCGAACAGCGCCGCGTAGATGTTCGCGAGCGCCTGGCCGTAGGTGTCGTGGAAGTGGCCCGACAGCCGTTCGCGCGGGAACACGCGCGTGACGGCCGACAGCACTTCGCGCGTGCGCTTCGGCGTGCCGACGCCGATGGTGTCGGCGATGTCGATCTCGTCGCAGCCGAGCGCGGCGAAGCGTTCGACGACGTCGACGACCGACGCGACCGGCACCTCGCCCTGGTACGGGCAGCCGAGCGTGCACGACACGCTGCCGCGCAGCCGCAGGCCGGCATCCTTCGCGGCCTTCGCGACCGGCTCGAAGCGCGCGATGCTCTCCGCGATGCTGCAGTTGATGTTGCGCTGCGAGAACGCCTCGCTCGCCGCGCCGAAGATCACCACTTCGTCGGCGCGTGCGGCGAGCGCGTTCTCGAAGCCTTTCAGGTTCGGCGTGAGCACCGAATACACGGTGCCCGGGCGACGCTCGATGCCGGCCATCACGTCGGCGCCGTCGGCCATCTGCGGCACCCATTTCGGCGACACGAACGATGCGGCCTCGATATTGCGGAAGCCGGCGCGCGACAGCCGGTCGACGAGCGCGATCTTCACGTCGGTCGGTACGAAGGTCTTTTCGTTCTGCAGCCCGTCGCGCGGGCCGACTTCGACGATCTTGACGGCGGTGGGGAACGTCATGGTTGTCTCCGGTCTCGTGTAGGTGGAATTCAGTAGCCGCGCGCGTAGTCGACGATGCCGCCGACGCGCTCGCCGCGCTCGAGCGCGCGGATCTTGCCGGCGATCTGCTCGACGGCTTCGTCGCGCAGCGTCTCGGCCGAGCTGTGCGGCGTGATCGTGATGCGCGGCGCGTGCCAGAACCGGTGGTCGACCGGCAGCGGCTCGTGCTGGAACACGTCGAGCGTCGCGGCGGCGACCTGGCCGCTCGCGAGCGCGTCGAGCAGGTCGGCTTCGACGAGATGCGCGCCGCGTGCGACGTTCACCAGGTATGCGCCCGGCGCCAGCTTCGCGAAGGTCCGCGCCGACAGGATCCCGTCGGTATCGTGCGTGCTCGGCAGCAGGTTGACGAGCACCTTCGCGCCGTCGACGCACGCGTCGAACGCGTCGTCGCCCGCGAAGGTCGCGACGCCGTCGAGCCGTTTCGGGCTGCGGCTGTAGCCGCGCACCGGCAGGCCGAGCGCCGCGAGCGCCTGCGCGACCTGCGCGCCGAGCACGCCGAGGCCGAGCACCGCGACGGTGAAGCTCGCGCGCGGATGCGGCTCCAGCACCTGCCAGCGGCGCTCGCGCTGCAACGCGTCGTATTCGTCGAAGCGGCGCAGGTAGCGCAGCACCGCGTGCGTCACGTATTCGATCATCTGCCGCGCCATGCCCGAATCCTCGAGGCGCACCAGCGGCACGTCGCGCGGCAGCGTGCCGGGATGCGCGCGATCGAGCGCGAGCAGCGCATCGACGCCCGCGCCGAGGTTGAAGATCGCGCGCAGGCCGTCGCGCGGCGCGAACAGCTCGCGCGGCGCGCGCCACACGAGCGCGTAGTCGGCGGCAGCCGTGTCGCCCGGCTGCCACGCGCGCAGCTCGGCCTCGGGCAGCGCCTGCGCGATCGCGTCGCGCCAGGCGCCGGCTTCCTGGTGCGGCGAGTAGAACAGGATCTTCATGCGCTTACTTCGCGAACAGCTGGCCGATGTCGGCGAACGCCTTGAACTCGAGCGCGTTGCCGCACGGATCGAGGAAGAACATCGTCGCCTGCTCGCCGACCTCGCCCTTGAAGCGGATATGCGGCTCGATCACGAAGCGCGTATGCGCGGCCTTCAGTTTGTCGGCGAGCGCATGCCATTCGTCCATCGACAGCACGACGCCGAAATGGCGCACGGGCACGTCGTCGCCGTCGACCGGGTTCACCGCGCTTTTGCCGGTTTCGTCCGGCGCGAGGTGCGCGACGAGCTGATGGCCGAAGAAGTCGAAGTCGACCCAGTGCTCGGAGCTGCGGCCCTCGGGGCAGCCGAGCAGGCCGCCGTAGAACGCGCGCGCGCCGGCGAGGCTCGACACGGGGAAGGCGAGATGGAACGGGCGCAGCGCGCCGGCGGGCGTAGCGGACATCGGGCGTCTCCTGTCGATCGGAACCGGCGCGGGGCGCCCCGGTTCGATCCGATGTAAGGCAAGCGGGAAGCCCACATTCTACGGTTTCGCGGCGCATTGCGCCGCCGCGAGGCTGCCGGCCCGCACCGCGGGGCCCGCGCCGGCGGTCGCCCGGCTACCGTCGCGCGCAAAAGCAAAGCACAAAATATTGGTTCGGCCGCCGCGCACACCACGCCACAATCGAACCTCGTCTCCAAGCAAAGCAAGCGAGGGCAATCATGCGCGCATGCAGCAAATCGGCGTGGCCGCCGCGGCTCGTGACCGTTCCGGGCCTGCACGGCAGCGAAGGCGCCCACTGGCAGACCTGGCTGGAGCGGCAGTTCCCGCGTTCGCTGCGGGTCGAGCAGGCCGACTGGGACGCCCCCGATCTCGCGCGCTGGGCGCAGTCCGTGCGCGTGCTGCTCGAACGCGAGCGCGGCCCGTTCGTGCTGGCCGCGCACAGCTTCGGCTGCCTCGCGGCCGCGCATGCGCTCGCGCAATGGCCGCAGGCGGCCGACGTCGCGGGCGTGCTGCTCGTCGCGCCCGCCAGTCCGAAGAAATTCACGTTCGCCGGGCCGTTCGACGCGCGCCGGCTCGCGGTGCCGTCGATCGTGATCGGCAGCGAAACCGACCCGTGGATGCCGCTCGCCGATGCGCGCACGCTCGCGCAGCGGCTCGGCAGCGCATTCGTGAACCTCGGCGACGCGGGCCACATCAACACCGCGGCCGGCTTCGGGCCGTGGCCGCGCGCGAAGTATTTCATCGACACGCTGGTGCATTGCGCGGCGCCGCTGCGCTTTCGCGACGCGGACGACGGCTTCGACGTCGCACCCGTCGAGCGCGCGCTCGCGCACGCGATCTGAGATTCGACGGCACGCGCCGCGCGGCCGACGCCGCGCACCGTCGTGCCGCCGCGCTTACGACGCGGAGACCGGGCGCACCGCGGCCGGATCCGAGTAGCTCGACCGGCCGTTCTCGACGTGGCCCGCGAAGCGGCGCGAGAACGTGCCGTTCACGCCGTCGCTCACCGTCACGTCATACCAGTGGTGGCTCGACGCGAGCGCCCATTGCTCGACGCGTTCGTCGCCGCCGTGCAGGGTCACCTGGCGCGCGGGCGTGCCGTACGCGTTGTCGGTCAGCGTCAGCGTCACGTGACCGCTGCCGTGGTTGCGCAGCTTCAGGTACAGGTTGCCGTTCGCGATGTCGTAGCCGGCTTTCACCTCCGGCTGCGCCTGGTTGCGCCGGCGCGCCGTCGCGGCCGACACGTTGCCCGCGAACATCCGCACGAAGCCGTTCGGCCCGTACACCGAGAACGCATACGCGCCGTTCGTCTCCGTCAGGTCGAAGTCCGCGTGCAGCACGCGGCGCGCGCCGACCGTGTAGCGCCACGGGCCGTCGGTGCGGTTGGTCGCGTACACCTGGAAGTGCGCGCCCTGGTTGCCGCGGTTCGCGAACTCGATGCGCAGCGTGTTGCCGCCGTAGAGGCTCGCGTTCACGTGCAGTTCGTACGGCAGCGCACGCGCCGGGCGCACGCCCGGTTCCTGCGGGTCGATCGGCGACGGCGTCGCGGGCACGCTCGGCGCGGGTTGCGACGTGCATTGCTGGTCGGCGATCGAGCGGTACTGGCTCGTATCGGGCAGCGTCGGGAACGTCGCGTCGGACGAGCGGAAGTCGAACGCGGCGGTGAGGTCGCCGCAGACGGTCCGGCGCCACGGCGTGATGTTCGGCTCGTCGATGCCGAAGCGCTCGCCGATGAAGCGGATCACCGACGTGTGGTCGAATACCTGCGAGCACACGAAGCCGCCCTTCGACCACGGCGACACGACCGTCATCGGCACGCGCGGCCCGAGGCCGTACGGCAGCCCGTCGGCCGTGTAGCTGCCGCCGCGGCCGGGATTCACGACCGTATGCAGCTCGCCGTCGGTGGTCACGGTCGATGCGCCCTGCGCGGCCGAGGTCGGCGGCTGCGGCGGCACGACGTGATCGAAGAAGCCGTCGTTTTCGTCGTACATGATGAACAGCACCGTCTTCGCCCAGACGTCCGGGTTCGACGTCAGCGCGTCGAGGATCTGCGACGTGTAGTTCGCGCCGTACGCGGGCGTGTATTTCGGATGCTCGGAGAACACGGCGGGCGGCAGCAGCCACGACACCTGCGGCAGCCGGTCGTTGATCACGTCGTCCTTCAGGTTGTCGAGCGTGCGCACCGTCTGCGCGCGCTGGTACAGCGACGAGCCCGGCTTCGCGTTGATGAAGTTCGTGAAGTTCTGCAGGATGTTCGTGCCGTAGTTGCCGTTGTACGGGTCGGCCCACGTGAGCCCCTGCTGGTAGATCTGCCACGACACGCCGTGCGCCTCGAGCCGTTCGGGGAAGGTCGTCCACGACAGCAGCTGGTACGCGGGCGGCAGGTCGCCGTCGACGTAGTCGGCGTTGTCGAGCAGCGGGCCGCCGAACTTGCCGGTCGGGTCGACCGTGCCCGTCATCAGGTACGAACGGTTCGGGTGCGTCGGCCCCGGCAGCGAGCAGAAGTAGTTGTCGCACACGGTGAACGCATCGGCGAGCGCGTAATGGAACGGGATGTCCTCGCGCACGTGATAGCCCATCGTCATGTCGGTCTTGTTCGCGGGCCACTGGTCGTAGCGGCCGCCGTCGATCGCCGCATGGGTCTTCGCCCACGAGTGGTCGAGTGCGCCCAGGCACTGCGCGCTGGTCGTCTTCGTGTCGAGCCGGAACGGCAGCACGGGCTTCGCCGGGTCTTCCTTCGACGGCTGGTACCACACCGGCTTGCCGTTCGGCAGCGGAATCGGGAAGCGGTCGTTGTAGCCGCGCACGCCGCGCAGGTGTCCGAAGTAATGGTCGAACGAGCGGTTCTCCTGCATGAACACGACGATGTGCTGGACATCGCGGATCGTGCCGGTGCCGCGCGCGGCCGGAATCGCGAGCGCGCGGCGGATCGATTCGGGGAACGCGTTGAGCGCGACGGCCGCGCCCGCCGACTGTGCGACGGTATGCAGGAAACGGCGGCGGCTGGATGACGTCATGTTATTTCACCTCGGTTCTGCGATCGGGGACTGGGGACACCAACAGGAACGGCGGGATCAGTGCGGCGACGATGCGGCGACGCTTGACGCGCCCGCGTTCGTCGCGGGCTTTGCGTCGTCGTCATCGTCGGGCGGGTAGTGGACGACGGGCGGCGCGAGCGGCGCGGCATCGGACGCGGCGGCTTTCGCGCCCGCGCCGCTGTTGAACGCGCTCGCGGCGCCGGACGATGCGCCGGCCTGTTGCGAGGCGTCGGTTGCGTGCGCGTCGTGCGGCGCGTCGTCGCTGCAGGCGGCGGCGAAGGCGGCGGCACATAGAACGACGACGAGGGCAACACGACGCATCACTTCTCTCCTGGCAGGCGGATCGGGAAACGTTTTCGAGTATGCCCGTGCGATGCGACGATTCGGTGAATCGTTTGCGACCGGCGCGTGATCGCGAACGGCTTTCGTGATGCTGACCATATGCTTTCACGGCGGCGGAGCCGGGTCGACCCGCCGAATTTTCATGGCGGATGTAGTGGCCGCGCGCATTTACACGCGCGTGCAACGCAACGAACCATGTACGCGATGCGACGTGTCGTGCACGGCGGTGCGGACGCTTTTGGCCAGCGTCGGTCGATGTGTCGCCCGCGCCACTGCCGAATGCGTGTTTTTTACCGCATCGACAGCCGGCGGTCAGCCACGCGCCAGCGTAGCGGCACGCACGTGACAGGAGCGGCAACCGATACCTGCGTGCGGTCCGTTCGCAACGCATGAACGCAATCTGCCCGGCGCAGGCGAAGACCCGTGTCGGCTTGCGGCACCGGAATTGCTCGCAGCGCCGATGCACGCGCTGTCCCGCGCGGCCAACCGGGCACGGGCGGCGTATCCGCATCCATCAACCAGGGAGCGAGCAGAAGCCATGTCCAGCGATCGACCCATCCCCCCGTCCACCGGACCCGCAAGCGATGCTGCCCCGTCGCCGCTCGCGGCCGGCCATGCGGCGTCGCCGCCGTTGCCGCACGATACGCCGTCCAGCGCCGCACGGCGCCGCTTTCTGCAATCGGCGGCGGCCGCGACCGTCGGCGCCGCATCGCACGTTCATCCGCAGCAGCCGCACACGACATCCACGCCTGCGGCGACACATCGCGATACGGTCCCGGCGCGGCCCGTGCGGCTCGACATCAACGGGCGCGAATACACGCTGCAGCTCGAACCGCGCGTCACGCTGCTCGACGCGCTGCGCGAATACGCGGGCCTCACCGGCACCAAGAAAGGCTGCGACCGCGGGCAATGCGGCGCGTGCACGGTGCTCGTCGACGGGCGGCGCATCAACGCGTGCCTGACGCTCGCGGTGATGCACGAAGGCGAGCGGATCACGACCGTCGAGGGGCTCGCGCGCGGCGGCGTGCTGAGCCCGATGCAGCGTGCGTTCGTCGATCACGATGCATTCCAGTGCGGCTACTGCACGCCCGGCCAGCTGTGTTCTGCGACCGCGCTGCTCGACGAGTTTTCGGCGGGCGCGGCGAGCGCCGTCACCGACGACGTGCGACGCCGGCCCGCACAACTGTCGGACGACGAGATCCGCGAGCGCATGAGCGGCAATCTGTGCCGCTGCGGTGCGTACCCGAACATCGTCGCCGCCGTGCGCGCCGCGCACGCGGCGAACGGCTAGCGCGGGAGGACCCGGCCATGGAAGCGATCTCCTACGAACGGGCAACCGACGTCGCGGGCGCCGTGCGGGCGGCGCAGCGGCCGGGCGCGGCCTTCATCGGCGGCGGCACGAACCTGCTGGACCTGATGAAGGGCGGCGTCGCGCGGCCCGTCACGCTCATCGACATCACGCGCATCGCGGGCCTCGATACGGTCGACGCGTTGCCGGATGGCGGACTGCGTATCGGTGCGCTCGTGCGCAACAGCGATGCGGCCGCTCATCCGCGTATTCGCGCGGACTATCCGCTGCTGTCGCTGGCGCTGCTCGCCGGCGCGTCCGCGCAATTGCGCAACATGGCGACCGTCGGCGGCAACCTGATGCAGCGCACGCGCTGCCCGTATTTCTACGATCCCGCGTTCGCGCAATGCAACAAGCGCGAGCCGGGCAGCGGCTGCGCGGCGATCGGCGGGCACAACCGGATGCACGCGATTCTCGGCGCCAGCCAGCAGTGCGTCGCGGTGAACCCGTCGGACATGAGCGTCGCGCTCGCGGCGCTCGACGCGGTCGTACAGGTGAGCGGCCCACGCGGCGCGCGGCAGATTCCGTTCGCGTCGTTTCACCGGTTGCCCGGCGATCGGCCCGATCTCGACACGACGCTCGAACCGGGCGAACTGATTACGTCGGTGGATCTGCCGCCGCCGCGCTTTGCGGACCATGCGCACTACCTGAAGGTGCGCGACCGCGCGAGTTACGCGTTCGCGCTGGTCGCGGTGGCCGCCGCGTTGCGGCTGGACGGTGCGCAGGTGACGGAGGCGCGCATCGCGCTCGGCGGCGTGGCGCACAAGCCGCTGCGCGCGACGGCCGCGGAACGGCATCTCGTCGGCCGCGCGCCGACGGATGCGGCGCTGCGCGAGGCGGCTGCGCTCGCGTTGCGCGACGCGCGGCCGCTCGACGGCAATCGATTCAAGGTCGCGCTCGCGCAGCGCGCGATCGTCCGTGCGGTGCATGCGGCCGCTGGCACGACGGGAGATGCGGCATGAACACGGTGACCGGACAGCCGCTCGACCGTGTCGACGGCGTACTCAAAGTGACGGGCGGCGCGCGCTATGCGGCCGAATTCGCCGATACGCGCCTCGCGCACGCGGTGCTCGTGACGAGCACGATCGCAGCGGGGCGCATCGAATCGATTGACGCGGCACGCGCACGCGCGATGCCGGCGTGCTGCTCGTGATGACGCACGAGAACGCGATGCGGTTGCCCAACGGCGGCCGCACGCCGCTGTCGCCCCGGCCGGCGCCGGCTCACGCTGTTGCAGGACGACACGGTGCGCTACAGCCAACGAACCTGTCGCGGTCGTCGTCGCCGAAAACGCTCGAGCAGGCGACCGACGCCGCGAATGCCGTGCAGGTGCGCTATCGCGCGAGCGATGCCACGCTCGATTTCGCGCGCGCGAAGCGCGGCGCGCGCGTGCCGCCGAAGCAGCAGGGGCGCGCGATGGACACGCAGCGCGGCGACGTCGATGCAGGCCTGCGCGAGGGCGCGGTGCGCATCGACGCCACCTACACGACGCCGATGCAGCATCACAACCCGCTCGAGCCGCACGCGACGATGGCGCACTGGGACGGCCCGACGCTCACGCTGCACGACGCGACGCAGGGCGTGTCGGGCGCCAGCACGGCGGTGGCCGCGGTGTTCGGCATCGCGCCGGAGCAGGTGCGCGTGATCTCGCCGTTCCTCGGCGGCGGCTTCGGCTGCAAGGGATCGTCGTGGTCGCACGTGTCGTTGTGCGCGATGGCCGCGCGCCAGGTGGGGCGCCCGGTGCGCCTTGCGCTGACGCGGCCGCAGATGTTCGGCCCGGTCGGCGGCCGCCCGTTCACCGAGCAGCGCGTCGTGCTGGCCGCGCGCGCCGACGGCACGCTGACCGCGCTGCGCCACGACTCGATCGTCACCACGTCGACGTTCGAGGACTGGACGGAGATGTGCGGGATGCCGTCGCGGATCATGTATGCAGTGCCGAACCAGGCGACCACGCACCGGATCGTGTCGCTGAACGTCGGCACGCCGACGTTCATGCGCGCGCCCGGCGAGGCGTCCGGTTCGTTCGCGCTGGAATCGGCGATGGACGAGCTCGCGTGGCGGCTCGGCATGGATCCGGTCGCGCTGCGGCTCGCGAATTACGCGGAGGTCGACCCGGAGGATGGCAAGCCGTGGTCGAGCAACAAGCTGCGCGAGTGCTACCAGGCCGGCGCGCAACGCTTCGGCTGGTCGCGGCGCACCGGCGGGCCGCGCACGATGCGCGACGGCGACACGCTGGTCGGTCTCGGGATGGCCGCCGCGACGTATCCGGCGAATCGCAGCGAGGCGTCTGCGCGTGCGCGCATCCTGCCGGACGGCACGGCCGAAGTCGCGTCGGGCACGCAGGACATCGGCACCGGCACCTACACGGTCATGACCCAAGTCGCCGCCGACGCGCTCGGCTTCGCGCCGCAGAACGTGCGCTTCGTGCTCGGCGATTCGAGCCTGCCGCGCGCGCCGGTGTCGGGCGGTTCGCAATCGGCGGCGAGCGTCGCGCCGGCCGTGCGTGACGCCGCGCTGCGGGCGCGCGCGATGCTGATCGCGCTGGCGATCGCCGATTCGGGCTCGCCGCTGCACGGCGTCGCGGCGGACGACGTGACGGTCGACGACGGCTGGCTCGTGCATCGCGGCGAGCCGTCGCGGCGCGATCCGGCCGCCGCGGTGATCGCGCGGCGGGCGGACGGCCGCTCGAAGCGCAGGCGACCGCGAAGCCGGGCGACGAGAAGTCGCGCTATGCATCTCATTCGTTCGGCGCGGTGTTCGCCGAAGTACACGTCGATGCCGAACTCGGCACGATCCGGGTGCCGCGCATCGTCGGCGTGTACAGCGTCGGCAGCCTGCTGAATGCGAAGACCGCACGCAGCCAGCTGATCGGCGGGATGGTGTGGGGGCTCGGCACCGCGCTCGAGGAAGGCTCGTTCCTCGACGTGCGGCATGGCCGCTTCACGAATGCGAACCTCGCCGAATATCACGTACCCGTGAACGCGGATATCGGCGATCTCGACGTGAGCTTCGTCGACGAGCGCGACACGCATTTCAACCCGCTCGGCATCCGCGGCATCGGCGAAATAGGCATCACGGGCGTGCCGGCGGCGATCGCGAATGCGATCTATCACGCAACGGGCGTGCGCGTGCGCGATCTGCCGATCACGCTCGACAAGGTGGCGATGCCGACGCGCGCGTGAGCGTCAGCCGCAGCGTCAGCGGCGCGGCGTTCTGCGCCGCGCTTCGCTGCGCAGCCAGTCGAGCCACGTGCGGATCGCCGCTTCCTGCGGATGGCCGGGGCGCCATACGACGTAGTGCGCATACACGTCGGTCACGCGCACCGTCGATACGCGCACGAGCGTGCCGTCCGCGAGCTCGGGCTCGATCAGCGAGCGGCGCGCGAGTGCGACGCCACGCCCTTTCAGCGTCGCGTCGATCAGCGCATTCGCATCGGTGAAACGCGGCGCGCGAGCGGATTCGGTGAGGTCGAGCCGCGCAGCCTGGAGCCACGGTTCCCATGGCTGCGCGGGATGGCGCAGCAACGTCGCGCGCACGAGATCGGCCGGCACGCGCGGCGCAATGCCGTCGCGATTGCGGTACGCGGGGCTCGCGACCGGGAAGATCGTCTCGTTCATCAGCTTTTCGGCGACGACGCCCGGCCAGCTGCCGGGCCCGTAGCGCAGCGCGACGTCGATGCGGTCGCGCTTGCGCAGCGGCGCGAGCGCCACGTCCGGGTGCAGCGCGATCGCGATGTGCGGATGCGCGGCGGTGAAGCGCGGCAGGCGTGGTGCGAGCCAGCGCTCGGCGACACTCGGCAGCACGCTGACGTTCAGCGTCACGTCGCAGGTACGCGGCCGGCCGCGCGGCGCGCGCTGGCGCGCGAGGCGGCCTGACGGATGCGCGGGCGCCGTGGGGCGTGCTGCGCCCGCGTGTGACGAACGGCTGCCATTTCACGGTGCCGCGCATCGGTGGCGTGTACAGTCGGCGGCCTCCGGAACGCGAAGACCGCACGCAGCCAGCTGTCGCACGCTCCGTGCGAATGATCGAGACGCCACACTGCGTCATGCTGGCCTGCGCCATGCCCGCGTCGTTCGACGATTCATTCGGATCCCGAAGTTCGTACGTGTCCAATTGCCACGTCGACTCCATTTCTATTGAATGAGAACCATTCTCGTTAATGGGGTGGAGTGAACATGAGTCGTTGCATTCTGTCGAGCGCGACGCCGCCGCGTCGCGCGACCGCGTCCGTTGCGTTCGCAATGGTGACCTGTGCCGCCGCGCCTGCGTGCGCGGAAGAGGACGAGCCGCGCCACGCGCCGCACCTGAGCCCGATCTTCGTCCACGGCAATCGCGACGCCGGTACGCGCGTCGACCGGTCGGGTTCCGCCAAATACGCGACGCCGCTGCTCGACGTGCCGCAGACGATCACCGTCGTGCCGCGCGCGGTGCTCGACGAACAGCAGGCGCTGAGCCTGCGCGACGCGCTGTCGAACGTCGCGGGCATCACGTTCAACGCGGGAGAGGGCGGCGGCGGGTCGGGCGACATGTTCAATATCCGCGGCTTCGGCGCGAACGCGAATATGCAGCTCGACGGGTTGCGCGACAGTGCGCAGAACAATCGCAGCGACCTGTTCAACATCGAGGCGGTCGAGGTGATCAAGGGGCCGAACTCGGTATTCGGCGGCGCGGGCACGACGGGCGGCTCGGTGAACCTGATCAGCAAGACGCCGAAAGCCGGCGCGCTCACGGAGGCCGGCACGATGCTCGGAACGTCCGGCTACCGCCGCGTGACGCTCGATGCGAACCGGCCGGTGCCCGGCACCGAAGGCCGGGCCGCGTTCCGCCTGAACGCGATGGCGCATGTGAACGACGTGCCGGGCCGCAACGACATCCGCAAGCGCCGCTGGGGCGTCGCGCCGTCGCTCGCATTTGGCCTCGGCACGCCGACGCGCGTCACGCTCGGCTATTTTCACCAGTACGACAACAACCTGCCCGACTACGGGCTGCCTGCGCACAACGGCCAGGTGCTGGCCGGCATGTCGCGCGACCGCTATTTCGGCTGGCGCAATCTGGATCGCGAACGGATCGCTGCGGATGCCGTCACCGTGAAGGCCGAGCACGACGTGTCGTCCAGCCTGAAGGTGCAGAACCTGAGCCGCTACGCGCACCTGAATCGCGATACGGTGATTTCGGGAGCGCGCGTGAGCCTGGAAGGGCTGCCGCCCGGGCGTTACAAGCCGGCCGGGCCGCAAGGCTACGGCCGCGACGCGTCGACCGCGATGTGGGCGAACCAGACGAACGTGACGAGCACGTTCACGACGTTCGGCGTCGGGCATACGCTCGTCACGGGCTTCGAGATCTCGCGCGAAACGTACGGCCGCACGACCTATTCGTACGGGCTCAACCGGTTCTACCCAGCCGACGGCTTTGCGCTCGCGGCGCCGCCCGGCGTGTGGCGCGGCCCGGCGCAGCGCGAGGACAGTGCCCGCCAGGACACCGCGCTGGTCGTGAAGGCGCTGTACGCGTTCGACACGATCTCGGTCGGCCGCCACTGGGACATCGACGTCGGGCTGCGGCATGACTGGATCGACGGCTGGGCGAAAGGGGCCGCGGCCGGCAAGCCCGCCGAGCGCGCGGACAGTTCCGACCGTCACCTGAGCACGCGCGCGGGGCTCGTGTTCAAGCCGACCGACAACGGTCGCGCGTATTTCGCGTATGGCACGTCGTTCAACCCGTCCGCCGAATTTCTCGTGACCTCCGGCTCCGGCGTGAGCGCGGCGACCGGTGCGCTCGCGCCCGAGAAGAACGAGAGTTTGGAGCTCGGCGCGAAATGGGAGGGGCTCGCGGGCGTCGCGCTGAACGGCGCGCTGTTCCAGACCGAAAAGAACAACGCGCGCGAACGCATGGCCGACGGCAGCTACGCGCTCGTGGGCCGGCAGCGCGTTCGCGGCATCGAGCTCGGGGCCGCGGGCAAGGTGACGCCGCAGTGGGACGTGTTCGCCAACTACACGTATCTCGCGAGCGTCACGCTCAGTTCACCGGCCACGCCGCGCCGCGACGGACAGGCGCTCGGCAACACGCCGCGGCACGCGTTCAACCTGTGGACGACCTATCGGTTGCCGGCCGGCTGGACGGTCGGCTACGGTTCGCACTTCGTCGGCCGGCGCAACGTGACGTCGCAAGGCGACGGCAAGCTCGGCGCGTACTGGGTGCACAACCTGATGGCGTCGTACGACGTGAGCCGCAGGCTGCGCTTCCAGCTGAACGTCGACAACCTGTTCGATCGCGCCTATGTCGAACGCGTGCGGCAGGTGGTGGGAAACGCATCGCAATCGTCGGCCGTCGAGTTCGGCGACGGCCGCTCGGCGATGCTGTCGGCCGTGTACAAGTTCTGAATGCCGCGCCATGCGGTCGGCAGGACGGGCGTCGCCGCTGGCGCCCGCTTGCTGGCTAGCGGGCAAACAACGGGTACGTTGCCGCCGCGATCAGCGCGGTCGCGAGCCACACCACGCTCCACGAGCTGACGGCGAGCAGCGGCGGAATCGCGAGCGGCGTCGCGAACAGCCCGAGATAGACGACCGTGTTCGCCATCCCGAGGGCGGTGCCTGCGTGGTTCGCGCCCGCGAGCGTCGCGAGTTCGGTGTACGCGACGCCGTGCCAGGCCGACACGCAGATGCCGGCGAACACGAGGATCGCGACGATCGCGGCGAGCGGCACGTGCGGGCTGCCGGCGGTCGCGGCCGCGAGCAGCGCGAACGATCCGGACGCGACGCAGACCGACCCGCGCAGGTACGCACGCCGGTTGCCGTGCCGGTCGGTATGGCGGCCGCTCCACACGCGCATCACCATCGCGCCCAACTGCAGCGCGACCATCGCCGCGCTGATGCCGGCGAGGCCGAGCCGGCCGAAATCGTGCAGGAACACGGTCGCGAACGTGAGTACCGCGAACTGCGGCGCACACAGCGCGCCGATGCCGAGCACGATGCGCCAGACGCGGCCGCTCGCGAGCGGACTGCGCGCGGGCGCGGCCGGCGGTTGCTGCCCGACGGCGCGGTTCGCGGCGGCGGGCGCGGTGGCCGCCGTGTCGGGCGGTTCGTGCAGCCAGCGCCACGTGAGCGCGGCCGATCCGGCACACAGCAGCATCAGCGCGCCGTACACCGCGGCAAAGCCCGCATGCGACGCGAGCGACGGCAGCAGCGCCGCGCCGACGCCGCCACCGAGCGGCACGGCCGTCTGGCGGATGCTCATCGCGAGCCCGCGTTCGCGCTCGCCGAACCAGCGCATCACCGCGCGTCCGCTCGAGCCGTTCACGCTGCCGCCGAGCAGGCCGACGCAGCCCATCGCCGCGACGACGCGCATGAGCGGCGGCACCGCGTGCGCGGCCGGGACGATCGTGGCCACCATCAGCGCCAGCATCGCGGCGGTCGCGACGAGGCCGGTGAGCAGTACGCGGCGATCGCCGAAGCGGTCGGCGGCGATCCCCCACGGCAGTTCGGACAGTGCGACGCCGAAGCCGAGCGCGCCGAGCACGAGGCCCAGCGCGCCGTTGTCGAGGTGATAGGCCGAGCGCATCCACACGGCGGTGGTCGGAATGCCCGCCGCGGCGGCGGAAAAGCTCATGTTCGCGGCGACGCCGGCCGCGAGCACGCGCCAGCGATGGGCCGGGCCGCGCGCGTCGCGCGCGGGCAAGGACAGGGACAGGGATGCTAGGCAGGAGGTATCCATGGCGACAGGGCCCGTGTGGAAATTGACATCGCCAGTGTGGCGACCTACATTCATCCTGAAAATCGGAAAGTTTTTGATGAATCGTTCGATAAAACGGGATGATTGAGATGTCCGGACAAGACCCTGCCCCCGGCGAGGCGTCGCTCGTGGCACCCGACGCCACGCTGGCCCGGCCGAACTTCGACGTCGCGGCGTTGCGCAGCCTGGTCGCGGGTGTGGATCTCGGCAGCTTCGCGAAGGCCGCCGATCGCGTCGCGCGTTCGTCGTCGGCGGTGAGCGCGCAGATCCGCAAGCTCGAGGAGCAGGCCGGCACGCCGCTGTTCGTGAAGGCCGGCCGCGGGCTCGCGCTGACCGACGCCGGCGACGCGATGCTGCGCTATGCGCGGCGGATGATCGAGCTGAACGACGAAGCGGCCGCGGCCGTGCGCGGCGTGAATCTCGACGGCTGGGTGCGGGTCGGCCTTCAGGAGGACTTCGGCGAAGCGATCCTGCCCGACGTGCTCGGGCGTTTCGCGCGTGCGCATCCGAAGGTGAGGATCGAGGCGCGCGTCGCGCGCAATGCCGAGTTGCTCGAGCGGCTCGACGCGAACCAGCTCGATCTCGCGCTCGTGTGGGGCGACCCGGCGTCGGCGGCGCTGGTGTCGCGCGCGGGCATCGACAGCGACGCGATCGCGCAGGTGCCGATGCAGTGGATCGCGGCGGGCGGCGCGAGCGGTTTCGGCGTGCCGGACGCGGACGGACCGGCGGATGCGGTCGACGACGGCGCCGCGCGTCTGCGTGCGATGCGCGCATCGGGCGAGCCGTTGCCGCTCGTCGTGTTCGACCGGCCGTGCCGCTTCTTCGGCGCGGCGACCGATGCGCTCGACCGCGCGGGCGTGCCGTGGCGCGTCGCGTTCACGACGCCGAGCCTGGCCGGGCTGTGGGCGGCGGCGGCGGCCGGCCTCGGGCTGACCGTGCGCTCGCACTACGGGCTGCCCGCGTCGGTGCGTGTGCTCGACGCGGTGTCGTCCGGGCTGCCGGCACTGCCGGGCCTGCCGCTGATGCTGCTGCGGCGGACGTCGTCGGCGACGCCGACCGTCGAGCGGCTCGCGCGGATCGTCACGCAGGCGGTGCGGGACGCGACGCGAGGGGAGGCTGGAGCGCTGGCGGCGTGATGGCGATCGACACGCCTGCGCCCGGCTGGGCGTTCGGCCTATTGGAGGGACGCGGCGAATGTCGTGACAATGGTGGATCACTCAACGGAGGCCATCATGCAAGTTGCCACTGTCCCGGAAGCCGCGCTCGATCTTCAGCGGCTTCTCGATGCCGCGATCGCCGGCGAACGCGTCGTGATCATGCAGGACGGCAAGCAGTCGGTCCGGCTCGTGCCGCTCAAGCCGATTCATCCATTCGGCGCCCTCGAGGGCGAGATCTGGATTGCGGACGATTTCGATGCACCGCTTTCCGCCGAGGAGCTCGCGGCGTTCGAAGGTGAGTAATGCGGCTGCTGTTCGACACGCACATCTTTCTCTGGGCGGTGGCGAATGATCCGAAGTTGAGCGCTCGGGCGCGCAAGCTGATCGTCGCAGCCGACGAAGTGTTCATCAGCAGCGCGAGCATCTGGGAAGTCGCGATCAAGGCCGGGAAAGGGAAGCTGGACGTCGATGTGGATCGGTTGGTCGACAAACTGAACGCGAGCCAATATCGCGAACTGCCGGTTCGGGCCGCACATGGTGCGGCCGTACGTCATCTTCCCCATTACCATGGCGACCCATTCGACCGCTTGCTGGTCGCACAGGCCTGGTCCGAACCGATGCTGCTCATCACCGCCGACGGCCATCTTGCGCAGTATGGCGCGTCGCGGATTCTGACGGTCTGAAACAGTTTCGGGAGCGAAATCCTACGCTGCCGCGACCGTCTGCGTCGACGCCTCCAGCGCCGCGCACAGCTTGCCGAGCCTCTCCCGCAACCCCGCGCTCGCCGGCACGAACGGCAACCGCAGCCCGTCCTCGCACCACCCCTGCGCAGCCAGCACCGCCTTCACCGGCGCCGGATTCGGCTCGGCGAACAGCGCCGCGACGAGCGGCTGCAGCGCGACCGACAGCCGTCGCGCGTCGGCGAGCCGGCCGTCGCGCAGCAGCGCGTGGATGCGCACGTGCCATTCGGGCAGCACGTGCGCGCTGCTGGCGATCGCGCCATGCGCGCCGGCACACAGCGCGGCGAAGTTCTGGTTGTCGTCGCCGGAGAGGATCGCGAGCGGCGTCTCGTGCACGAGCCGGCTCAACCGGTCGAGCGTCCCGCCGCATTCCTTGATGCCCGCGACGCGCGGATCGCGCGCGAGCGCCTGCAGCGTCTCCAGTTCGACGTTCACGCCGGTGCGATACGGGATGTTGTAGACGAGGACCGGCAGGTCGGCCGCCTCGACGATCGCCTCGACGTGGCGGCGGATCCCGTCCTGCGTCGGCCGAACGTAGACGGGCGGCGTGACGAGCAGCCCGTCGGGCCGCAGCGCGGCGAGTTCGCGTGCGCGGGCGGCCGCGAAGTGCGTCGCGCTCGCGGTGAGCCCGACGACGATCGGCAGGTCGGGCACCGCATCGCGCAGCGTCGCGAACACGGCGTCCTGTTCGCGCGCGTCGAGCAGCACGCCTTCACCGGTCGTCGCGCCCGCGACGAACCCGGCGACGCCCGCCGCCGCATAGTGACGCGCGAGCCGCGCGAGCGCGCCGTGGTCGACCTCGCCGTCGTGGAACGGCGTGACGAGCGGCAGCCAGATACCTTCGAAACGTGTGTGCATGCAAAGCCTCATGGTGGAAACGGAGTGGGAAGGAACCGTTCCGCCGGCGGGGTGCCGGAGCGAGGCGTGCGAGCAAGGAGAAAGAAACGACCTGCGGGCATCCCGTCCGGCATTCGCCTGACGGGACGCGACGCCCCCGTCAGTCGAGGTGTCGTTTTTTCAGTTTCAGCCCGGCCGCGCGCGCGCCTGCCGCGATGGCGGCAAGGATCGACGGCGAACGCGGGGCAACGGACATGGATGAACCGTGAAAGGGGCTGAACGGCGATCTTAACACCGGATCCGGCGCGTACGCGAGCGACGCGCGCCGCTTAGCAGAATTAGAGATTTGCTTTCCACGACAGATTGGAAAGTGCGTCGCGCCCGGCCGTTAAAATGCCCGCTTACGTTTCGATGACAGCGCGTACGCGTGCCGTCACGCATATCCACCACCACTGGAAACGGGGCATATCACGATGGCAAGCATCAAGGGGATCGGCCGCTGGCTGCACACGGGCGCCGCGGCGGCGCTGGTCGTGGCGGCCACGGCCGCGCATGCGGACACGTCGATCCTGAACGTGTCGTACGACGTGACGCGCGAGCTGTACAAGGACATCAACACGAGCTTCGCCGCCGCCTACAAGCAGCAGACGGGTGAAACGGTGACGATCAAGCAGTCGCACGGCGCGTCGAGCGCGCAGGCGCTGTCGGTGTTGCAGGGGCTGCAGGCCGACGTCGTGACGATGAACCAGCCGAACGACATCGACCTGCTCGCCGAGCGCGGCCAGCTGCTGCCGAAGGACTGGCGCGCGCGCTTCCCCGACGGCAGCTCGCCGTACTCGACGACGATGGTGTTCCTCGTGCGCAAGGGCAATCCGAAGGCGATCAAGGACTGGAGCGATCTCGCGAAGCCGGGCGTGCAGGTGATCATCGCGAACCCGAAGACGTCGGGCAACGGTCGTTACGCGTACCTCGCCGCGTGGGGCTACCAGAAGCAGAAGGGCGCGACCGACCAGCAGGCGCTCGACTTCGAGAAGGCGATCTTCCGCAACGTGCCGGTGCTGGACTCCGGCGGCCGCGGCGCGACGACGACCTTCACGCAGCGCGGCATCGGCGACGTGCTCGTCACGTTCGAGAACGAAGTCGCGCTGATGGACACCGGCGCGTCGGGCGCGGAATTCGACGCCGTGTACCCGTCGGCGAGCATCCTCGCGGAGCCGCCCGTCGCCGTCGTCGACAAAGTCGTCGACAAGAAGGGCACGCGCAAGGTCGCGCAGGCGTATCTCGACTACCTGTACACGCCGCAGGCGCAGGAGATCATCGCGCAGCACCATCTGCGCCCGCGCGACGCGACCGTGCTGAAGAAGCATGCGGCCGAGTTCAAGCCGCTGAAGACGTTCAGCGTCGAGCAGGTTTTCGGCAGCTGGGCGAATGCGCAGAAGACCCACTTCGCCGACGGCGGCACGTTCGACCGCGTGATCGTCGACCGCAAGTAAGTTCGGCGGCAGGCCGCAAGCCGCAAGCCGCAAGCCGCAAGCCGCAAGCCGCAAGCCCCAGGCCGCGCCGCGAGCACGCCGAACGACCGCGAAGCCGGCCGCCCATGCGGCCGGCTTTTTTTCGCGCCGCACGCGCGAGCCCGCTCCGCATCGCTGCGCATTCCCGGCCGCCGCCCGCGCGTGCTACGCTCATCGCCTCCTTGCTCCAGGCCCTTGCGCGATGAACGTCGATTCGTCCTCCCCAGCCACCCGCGGCCGCGGCCGCAAGATCTGGTCGGGCACCCGCCCCGTGATCGCGTACGGGATGCCGCCGCTCGGCTGGCGCGACCTCTATCACCGCGCGCTGACGGTGAGCTGGCCCGTATTCTTCCTGTCGCTCGCGGTGCTGTTCCTGCTGCTCAACGGCGGCTTCGCGACGCTCTACCTGCTCGGCCACGCGCCGATCGCGAACCAGTCGCCGGCCGGGTTCGCCGGCGCGTTCTTCTTCAGCGTCGAGACACTCGCGACGGTCGGTTATGGCGACATGCATCCGCAGACCGTCTACGCGCACGTCGTCTCGACCTTCGAGATCTTCATCGGGATGTCGGGCATCGCGCTCGCGACCGGCCTCGTGTTCGCGCGCTTCTCGCGGCCGCAGGCGAAGATCCTGTTCGCGCGTTACGCGATCGTGCGTCCGCTGAACGGGCGGATGACGCTGATGGTGCGCGCCGCGAATGCGCGCCAGAACGTGATCGCCGAAGCGCAGGCGAAACTGCGGCTGATGCGCGTCGAAGGCACGCACGAGGGTTATATGCTGCGCAAGATCCACGACCTGCCGCTCGTGCGCAACGAGCATCCGATCTTCCTGCTCGGCTGGAACCTGATGCACGTGATCGACGAAACGAGCCCGCTGTTCGGCGAGACGGCCGAGTCGCTCGCCGCGCGCGACGCGTCGCTGCTGATCACGATCGAGGGCTCCGACGAGACGACCGCGCAAGTCATGCAGGCGCGCTACTCATGGACGCATGCGGAGATCCGCTGGCGTCACCGCTATGTCGACCTGATGCACGACGAAGGCGGCATCACGCACATCGACTACACGCATTTTCACGAAGTCGTGCCGGTCGACACCGATACGGACGAGCGCGGCTCGCCGGGCGTGGTGGTCGAGGCCGGCACGGCCGCGCATACGCCCGGGCCGGCTGCATGACGGCCGTGAACGGCGCGAACGGGCGCCGGCCTTCGGGCGCGGCTGCCGCGACGGAAGGCCGTGCCGTTCACGCGTCACGCATGCAGCAGGCGCGCCGCTTCGCGCTGTTCGACCGCGACCGCGCGGCGATGGCCGTCGCGATCCTCGGCGCGCGCGACGTAGTCGCCGAGCACGCCTTCGTGCGGCAGCAGGTGCGCGTCGAACGCGATCTTCAGCGTGCTGGCGAGCAGCAGGTCGGCCGCGGTGAAGTGATCGCCGACGAGCCAGCGGCTGTGGGCGAGCGTTTGTGCGAGCGCACGCTGCACGCGCGTGATGTTGCCCCAGCCGAAGGCGACCGGATTGCCCGACGCGCCGGTGAATTTCTCGGCCATCGCCGGCTCGAGGCAGGTGGGCGTGAAGAACATCCACTGCAGGAAGCGGCCGCGCAGCGGATCGTCCGGTGCAATGCCGAGCCCGGCGCCCGGGCAGCGATCGGCGAGATAGAGCAGCACGGCGCCGGATTCGGCGAATGGTTCGCTGCCGTCGTCGAGCGCGGGCAGCTTGGCCATCGGATTGACCTGGACGAACGCGTCGCTGCCCTGTTCGTGCGATCGCAAGTCGATCGGCACGAGCTCGTAGACGGCGCCGATTTCCTCCAGCATCCACAGCGCCCGGAATGCCCGGGTCTTCGGCCAGTAGTAGAGCTTCATCGCGCCTCCGCGTATGGGTGTGCGTGTCGGGTCGGTGGATGCTCAAGCGTACCCGAGCGGGAGAGGTTCGGACAGGGGCGGACGGCGAGAATGGCGGAGCCTGGCGCGGGCGCGTGTCGTGCGTGTCCGGGCGGATGCGGGCGGGTAGGGAATTTCCCGCAAAGCCTTGTATGGCGGAAGTTCATGAATTAACTAGTCATTAAAGAACTAGTTTGAGATTGACGTATGCGTGCTCGGCTGAAGCGGTCACGACCGTGCTGTTCCACGGCTTTGCAGCAGCGTCGTCGGCTGCCCGCACGAGCCCGGACGATGGCCGTCGGCGGGGCGCGAAACGTGGAAACCGGGTGACCCTGCGCGGGTCGACCGAATGACTGAATTCAAGGCGATGCGATCGTATTCGGCGAGTCAGGCGCTGCGTGATGCGCGGCGTGCCGGTTCGAGCGCGCACGGAGAACGGCAACGAATGGCGAACGACGATCGCACCACGATCATTCCCCGGCGCACGCCGGAATCGGCCGCGATGCGCGCCGAGCTCGAGCGGACGATGGCGATCACCGCGCGGCTCAACCGTCTGACGTTCGACGATGCGGACGACGTCCGGACATTGTTCGGAGAACTGATCGGAAGGGCGATGGACGACGGTTTTCTGCTGATCCCGCCGTTTTATGCGACGGGCGGCGCCGATACGCGGATCGGCCGCAACGTGTTCATCAACCAGAACTGCACGTTCTATGACCTCGGCGGCCTCGACATCGGCGACGACGTGATGATCGGGCCGAACGTCAGTCTCATCACGTCGGGCCATCCGGTCGAGCCGTCCCGCCGGCGCGACGCCGTCGTCGCCCGGCCGATCGTGATCGGGAGCAACGTGTGGATCGGCGCGGGTGCGACGATCATCGGCGGCGTGACGGTCGGCGAGAACTCGGTTGTCGGCGCGGGTGCCGTCGTGAAGCGCGACGTCCCGCCGAATACGCTGGTTGGCGGAAACCCGGCGCGGATCATCCGTTCGATTGCCGAGTGACGGCGCTTGCGGGCGCCGTCCGCTTCGGCGCGGATGTGGACAACCGGGTTTCCGCCCACTCGAAACGCTGTGGATTCGAACGGTGAGCGTGCGTCCGGAGGCCGAATTTGCGGGGCTTTCCGGCATCCGGCGCCGATCGCGGGCAGGTGCGTGAACCGACGTTGCCGCAGCGCCCGCGATGAATTTTTTCGCCGCGTCGGTTGTGGATATCCCGGCCTCGAAACCACTCGGCAGACTGTGCATTTCACCGGTGAGTGCGGCCGGATGCGCGATGCAGGGTGTGGACAACCGGGAATCGCGACGACGAAAAATGCTGTGCCTTTGACCGGTGAGCGCCGCCGACCGATCGCGCGTGAGACTTGCCTGGTGCGGACTTCCGGGCGTCGCACGAAATCCGGAGCGCCGCGCATTCTAACGGCGAGTGCGGATCGGCGATAGAGCCGCGCACGCATCGCGGTGTGGATAACCTGCCGGGGAATTCACTCGAAGCGCTGTGTATTTCAATGGTGCGCGTCGGTACCCGGACGGGCCAGGTGTCGACTTGCGTGCCCGTTCCCGATCTTCGACGCGGCTTCGGGGTCGCGCATTCTAACCGCACACGCGATCGCGCGTGCCATTCGCGTGCTTGCCGCGATGTGGATATCCGGTCGCCTAAAGCAGTCGACGTGCTGTGTCTTTCGGTGGAGAGGGCGCGCGCGTGCTGCTCTGCCGCGTCGGTGCGACTGCGGATGCGTGGGCTTCGGCGTGGTTTGCATGTGCTGCCGGTCACGCCTGAATCGGCGCTTTCGTGCGACACCGTGCCTTCGCTCACCATCGAATTTCACAGTGTTCCGAGTGGTCGCGGGTCGAGCTATCCACACCCGAATCGGCACCCTCGTTCGACTGCCGTGCCGTCGCTCACCGTCGAATTTCATAGGGTTCCGAGTGGTCGCGGATCGAGCTATCCACACCCGAATCGGTACCCTCGTTCGACTGCCGTGCCGTCGCTCACCGTCGAATTTCACAGTGTTCCGAGTGGTCGCGGATCGAGCTATCCGCGCCCGAATCGGCGTCCTCGTTCGACTGCTGTGCTGTCGCTCACCGTTGAATTTCACAGCGTTCCGAGTGGTCGTGGATCGAGCTGTCCACACCCGAATCGGCACCCTCGTTCGACTGCCGTGCCGTCGCTCACCGTTGCAAGTCACAGCGTCTCGAGTGGTCGCGGATCGAACTATCCACACCCGAATCGGCACCCTCATTCGATCGCCGTGCCGTCACTCACCGTTGCAAATCACGGCGTTTGGCGTTGTCGTGGGGCGGCCTGTTCGCATCCGGATCAGCGCTCACCGTCGAAATGCACAGCGTTTCGAGTCGTCGCGGGTTGGGCTGTCCACCCCCGGATCGGCATCCTTGTTCGATTGCGTGCCGATGCTCATCATCGAAATTCACTGGATTTTCAGCGCCTGGTTGGGACGATATCCCACCCGTGCCGGCACCTCGTCCGGCGACGCGACTGCATGCGCCGATGAACGCCAAGGCCGTGCGGGCGCTTGCGGAGGCGGGCCCATCCACACTGAAGTGCGCTGTCCCGCGTCGCCCGGACGCTCCGAAACGTCGCGAGGGCGGACGGCGGTGTGGATATCGCGCTGCCGAATCGAATCGCAAACCTGTGCATCCCACAGGTGAGGACGAACGCCGCGTCGTCGGGGCAGGAATCCGACGGTGTGGATATCTCCCGCCAACATCGACTCGCCGCGCTGTGAATTTCGACGGTGAGCGTCGGCATCCGCTCGAACCGCGGACCGATCGAGGTGTGGACATCCGGCCTCCGGCTCGACTCGAAACCCTGTGCAACCGAATGGTGAGCGCGCGGGCCAGCCCGAAACGCAGCCCCGGCATTGTGGACATCCCACACCCGCGACCAATCCGAACGCTGTGCATTCGATGGGTGAGGGCTCGCCCGTTCCGCCACCCGAGCCCTTGCCGCACGGCCTGCGAGCGCCCGCCGCCGCGCCCGCGGTCCGCCTCCCGCGCATTCCGGCCTTTTCGAGGCAACCCGCCTGCCCACCCCGACACGCCCCGAACAGCCGCCCGCCACCCCGCGCGAAAAATCTCTCGATTTCCGACCGAAACCTGCGCAGTTTTTCTCGCTCCGGCGTCATCCGAGCAAGATGAGAAAAAACTTTCTCGTCTCCCCGCGAAAAAATAGAGCCATCCAGCCGCAGCCCGGCCGGCGTCGCCCGACGCCCCGTGCGCGGCCCAGAACACACAATCAGGAGACATCCCCATGACCGCCCGCCTGCCCGTCGACGGCACGCCCGCTCTATCCGACTACCGCCTGACCGACAACCTGACCGCCACGCGCGGCCGGATCTTCCTGACCGGCACGCAGGCGCTGGTCCGCCTGCTGCTGATGCAGCGCGCAGCCGATACCGCGCAGGGCCTGAACACGGCCGGCTTCGTCAGCGGCTACCGCGGCTCGCCGCTCGGGATGGTCGACCAGCAGCTGTGGAAGGCGAAGAAACTGCTCGACGGCAGCGGCGTGCGCTTCCTGCCCGCGATCAACGAGGAACTCGGCGGCACCGCCGTGCTCGGCACGCAGCGCGTCGAGGCGGACCCGGAGCGCACCGTCGATGGCGTGTACGCGATGTGGTACGGCAAGGGTCCCGGCGTCGACCGCGCCGGCGACGCGCTGAAGCACGGCAACGCATACGGTTCGTCGCCGCACGGCGGCGTGCTGGTGGTGGCCGGCGACGACCATGGCTGCGTGTCGTCGTCGATGCCGCACCAGAGCGACTTCGCGATGATCGCGTGGCACATGCCGGTCGTGAACCCGTCGAACATCGCCGACATGCTGGAGTTCGGCCTGTACGGCTGGGCGCTGTCGCGCTACTCGGGCGCATGGGTCGGCTTCAAGGCGATCTCGGAGACCGTCGAATCGGGCTCGACCGTCGATCTCGACGCGCTGCAGACGCAATGGCCGGCGCCGGCGGGCTTCACGCCGCCGGCGGGCGGCCTGCACAACCGCTGGCCCGACCTGCCGAGCCTCACGATCGAAGCGCGCCTCGCCGCGAAGCTGGACGCGGTGCGCCACTTCGCGCGCACCAACAGCATCGACAAATGGATCGCGCCGAGCGCGCACGCGAACGTCGGCATCGTCACGTGCGGCAAGGCGCACCTCGACCTGATGGAGGCGCTGCGCCGGCTCGACCTCACCGTCGCCGACCTGGAAGCGGCCGGCGTGCGGATCTACAAGGTCGGCCTGTCGTATCCGCTCGAGATGACACGGATCGAAACCTTCGTCGACGGCCTGTCGGAAGTGCTCGTCATCGAAGAGAAGGGTCCGGTGATCGAGCAGCAGATCAAGGACTACCTGTACAACCGCGCGGACGGTGCGCGCCCGCGCGTGCTCGGCAAGCACGACGCCGAAGGCGCGTGCCTGCTGTCCGAACTCGGCGAGCTGCGCCCGTCGCGGATCCTGCCGGTGTTCGCCACCTGGCTCGCGCGGCACAAGCCGGCGCTCGACCGGCGCGAGCGCGTCGTCGATCTCGTCGCGCCGCAGATCCTGTCGAACGAGGCGGACGCGGTGAAGCGCACGCCGTACTTCTGCTCAGGCTGCCCGCACAACACGTCGACGAAGGTGCCGGAAGGCTCGATCGCGCAGGCCGGCATCGGCTGCCACTTCATGGCGTCGTGGATGGAGCGCGACACGACGGGCCTGATCCAGATGGGCGGCGAGGGCGTCGACTGGGCCGCGCACGCGATGTTCACCAACACGAAGCACGTGTTCCAGAACCTCGGCGACGGCACCTACTTCCATTCAGGCATTCTCGCGATCCGCCAGGCGGTCGCCGCGAAAGCGAACATCACGTACAAGATCCTCTACAACGACGCAGTCGCGATGACGGGCGGCCAGCCGGTCGACGGCAGCATCTCGGTGCCGCAGATCGCGCGGCAGGTCGAGGCGGAAGGCGTGTCGCGCTTCGTCGTGGTGTCCGACGAACCGGAGAAGTACGACGGTCATCACGGGCTGTTCCCGAAGGGCACGACGTTCCATCACCGCAGCGAACTCGACGCGGTGCAGCGCGAGCTGCGCGAGACGCCGGGCGTCACCGTGCTGATCTACGACCAGACCTGCGCGGCCGAGAAGCGCCGCCGCCGCAAGAAGGGCGAATTCCCCGACCCGGACAAGCGGCTGTTCATCAACGACGCCGTATGCGAAGGCTGCGGCGACTGCGGCGTGCAGTCGAACTGCCTGTCGGTCGAGCCGCTCGAGACGCCGCTCGGCCGCAAGCGCCGCATCGACCAGTCGTCGTGCAACAAGGACTACTCGTGCGTGAACGGCTTCTGCCCGAGCTTCGTGACGGTCGAAGGCGCGGCGCTGAAGAAGGCCGCGGGCGCGGCGTTCGACGAAGCCGCGCTCGCCGTGCGCGTCGACGCGCTGCCGGTGCCCGCGACCCATCTCGACGCGGCGCCGTACGACATGCTGGTCACGGGCGTGGGCGGCACGGGCGTCGTGACGGTCGGCGCGCTGATCAGCATGGCCGCGCACCTCGAAGGCAAGAGCGCGTCGGTGCTCGACTTCATGGGCTTCGCGCAGAAGGGCGGCTCGGTGCTGTCGTTCGTGCGGATCGCGTCGAGCGACCGGTGGCTGAACCAGGTGCGCATCGACACGCAGCAGGCCGACGTGCTGCTCGCGTGCGACATGGTCGTCGGCGCGAGCGCCGAGGCGCTGCAGACGGTGCGCCACGAGCGCACGCGGATCGTGGTCAACACGCACCGGATTCCGAACGCGTCGTTCGTGCAGAACCCCGACGCGAACCTGCACGCGGATGCGCTGCTCGAAAAAATGCATCACGCGGCCGGCGACGGCTACCTGTCGAGCTGCGACGCGCAGGCGCTCGCCGCGAAATTCCTCGGCGACTCGATCGGCGCGAACATCCTGATGCTCGGCTACGCGTGGCAGCTCGGCCTCGTGCCGGTGTCGCTCGCCGCGATGATGCGCGCGATCGAGCTGAACAACGTCGCGGTGCCGATGAACAAGCTCGCGTTCGCGATCGGCCGGATGGCGGCCGGCGACGCGGCGGGCCTCGACGCATTGTGGAACGCGCGTCACGCGGTGGCCGTGCAGGCCGCGCCGGAGACGCTCGCCGAGCTGATCGCCGATCGCGAAGCGCGCCTCGACGCCTACGGCGGCGTGCGTTACGTCGAGCGCTACCGCGCACTGGTGAACGCGGCGCGCGCGAAGGGCGACGATGCGCTGACGCGCGCGGTCGCGACGACGTTCTACCGGTTACTCGCGGTGAAGGACGAATACGAGGTTGCCCGGCTGTATGCGGACGGCGCGTTCCGCACGGCGCTCGAAGCGCAGTTCGAAGGCGTGCCGGGGCAGGACTATCGCGTGAAGTTCAACCTGGCGCCGCCGACGGTCGCGAAGGCCGGCCGCGACGGCAGCGTGCCGAAGAAGCGCGTGTTCGGCCAGTGGATGTGGCCGGTGCTCGGCACGCTCGCGCGCGTGCGCAGCCTGCGCGGCACGTGGCTCGATCCGTTCGACCGCACGGCCGAGCGCCGGATGGAGCGCGCGCTCGCCGACGACTACGAAACCACGCTCACGCGCGCGCTCGCCGCGGTGACCGCCGGCAATGCGGCGCAGGTCGCGCAACTGGCAGATCTTCACGCTCGCGTGCGCGGCTTCGGTCACGTGAAGGTGCGCAACCTCGCGGGCGTGAAGCGTGCGGAGCGCGAGCTCGCGCTGCAGCTCGGCATCGACGCGGCGACGAGTGCGGCAGTGCAGCACGCGCTCGACGAGATGAAGGGCGCGGGAATGCTGAAGGGGATTCCGGTCGTCGTCGCGAAGTAACGCCGCGGCGGGCGGATGTGAAAACGGCGACGCTCGTGCGTCGCCGTTTCTTTTGAGCGGCCGTGCGATCGCACCGCGGCGCAGCCGCTCAGACGAGTCCTTTCTTGCGCGTCGACAGCGCCGTTTCCGACAGGTCGATCTCGCGGATCAGCTTCGTCAGCGTCTCGTCGGAAATCCTGCTTTCGCTGCGCAGCCGGTACAGCACCGAACGTTCCGCGCGCACCGCCGCGATCCGCATCTGCAGTTCCATCGTCTCCGCCTGCTTGGCTTGCGCGCGCGGGGTCGGGCCGTCGTCGGCGAGCGCGGCGAGGCGGCGGCGGTACTGGTCCATCACGCGCGCCGAGATGTCCGCGCAGCGCGCGGCGCCCGATTCGTCGAGATCGGCCGAGATCGCGTCGTGCGACGAGTCGATCGCGCGGATCGCGGCCTGCGCGGCGGCCGCGCGCGCGGTGCGCTCCTCGTCGGCGAGCGGGTTGCGCGTCGAGCGCACGCCGCGCAGCAGCAGCGGCAGGCCGATCACCGCGACGATCAGCGAACCGAGAATCACCGCCGATGCGACGAAGATCGCGGTGTCGCGCCCGGGCAGCGGCGCGCCGTCGGACAGCGCGACGGGGATCGACAGCACGCCCGCGAGCGTGACCGCGCCGCGCACGCCGCCGACCGTCATCACCGCGATCGTGCGCACGCCGGCCATCGTGCCCGCGAGGCCCTGGCGCGCGGCGCGGCGGCTCGCGATCCAGCGCAGCAGCCAGACCCACAGGAAGCGGATCGCATACAGCGCGATCATCATCGCGCACACGTTGAAGATCATCCGGCCGACGAGCGCGTCGCTCGTGTGGTGCGCGTCGACGAGCGCGCGGCCGATGATGTGCGGCAACTGCAGCCCGAGCATGATGAACACCATGCCGTTGAACACGAACTCGATCATCGCCCACGTGCTTTCGGCCCGCACGCGCGACGCGACGGTGCTTTTGCGGGAGAAGCTCGTGTAGTTCATCATCATCCCGGCCGACACGGCCGCGAGCACGCCCGACAGGTCGAGATGCTCGGCGAACAGATAGGCGGCGAACGGCACGAGCAGCGTCATCACGATGCCTGGGGCCGGATCGCCTTCCTGCTCGGCGTTCAGGAAGCGCGTCGACAGCGCGCTGAATCCCCACGACACGAGCGCGCCCGTCGCGAGCCCGCCGGCGGCGACGATCACGAACGTGATCGACGCATCGCGCAGCGAGAACATGCCGGTGAGCGCGGCCGCGACCGCGAACTTCAGCGCGACGAGGCCCGACGCGTCGTTCATCAGCGCCTCGCCTTCCAGGATGTGCATCAGTTGCGGCGGGATCCGCCCCTTGCCGGCGATGCCGGACAGCGCGACCGCGTCGGTGGGCGACAGCACGGCCGCGAGCGCGAACGCGATCGGCAGCGGCAACTCGGGTATCAGCCAGTGCGCGAAATAGCCGACTGCGAGTACCGTCATGAACACGAGCCCGAACGCGAGCATCAGGATCGCGCGGCGCTGCAGGTACAGCTCGCGTTTCGGAATCCGCCAGCCGTCCGCGAACAGCAGCGGCGGAATGAACAGCAGCATGAAGATTTCGGGATCGAACGTGACGTGCAGGTTCAGCTTCGGCCACGCGAGCATCGCGCCGAACGCGATCTGCATCAGCGGCAGCGGAAGCTGCAACGGCAGGATGCGTGTGACCGCGCCGGACAGCGCGACGGTCAGCAGCAGGATCAGGACTGTGAAGACGATTTCCATCGAGACGGCGATTGCGGAGAATGAAACGACCGTACGGAGTTTAGCGTGACGATGCGGCGGGTGCGTTCGAGTGCGCCGGTGCGCATGCACGTGAACGGTGCATCCGGCCTGCGCCATGCTGGTGCGGCGGCGCCGCACGCAGGCGCGGCGCGCGCGTTCGGCCCTTGCACGGACCTTGCTTGATGCTTGCCTACCGTCCGGCACCGGCCGGACAACCGAGGATTCCACCATGACATTGCGCGCGCCGTCTCAACCAACCGCCGCGTTCGGCTGCATCACCAGGAGGGCGCCATGACGATCGCGCAACAGGAGCGTCCGGCCACCGCATCGCCGTATCGTTTCGAGCGGGAGATGAGCTCCGGCCTCGAGCGCCTGGCGACGCAGCATCACGACCTGTCGCTCACGACCGTGTTCCAGCCGATCTTCAGCCTGTCGCACCAGCGCGCGGTGGGCTACGAGGCGCTGCTGCGCGCGCATGACGCGCTCGACCGCGCGGTGTCGCCGCTCGACGTGTTCGGCGAGGCCGCGCGCCAGGGCGAGTTGCTGCAGCTCGACCGGCTCGCGCAGGCGCTGCATCTCGAGAACTTCGCGCTGCTCGGCGCCGAGCGCGAGTGGCTGTTCCTCAACGTGCATCCGGGCGTGCTGACCGACCCGTTCCAGGCCGCCGCGCTGTTCGCGAACCTGAAGCGGATCGGCATGCCGCCGCGCCGCGTCGTGCTCGAAGTGCTCGAACAGCGCGCGGAAGACGTCGAGCGGCTCGCCGAGGCCGTGCGCGAATTCCGCGCGCAGGGTTTCCTGATCGCGCTCGACGATTTCGGCGCCGGTCACTCGAACCTCGAGCGGATCTGGCAGCTGAACCCGGACATCGTGAAGCTCGACCGGATCATGCTGTCCCACGCGGCGCACCGCACGGGGCTCACCGCGATCCTGCACGGGCTCGTCACGCTGCTGCACGAGGCCGGCAAGCTGGTGCTCGTCGAGGGGATCGAGACCGAGCACGACGCGCAGATCGCGCTGTCGTGCGAGGCCGATTTCGTGCAGGGCTATTTCTTCGGCCGCCCGGCCCCCGGGCTACCTGACAGCGCGGCCGCGACCGGTTGCATCGGCGAGCTGACCGAGCGCTTTCGCCAGCAGACCGAAGCGCGCGAGCGGCGCGACGCGCAGCGGCTCGCGCCGTACCTGCGCGCGTTCGAGCGCGCGGCCGAGCGGGTGGCGGCCGGCGAGCCGCTCGACGAGGTGTGCTGGAACTTCCTCGCGCTCGACGATGCCGCGCGCTGCTTCCTGCTCGACGCGCGCGGCCGGCAGGCCGGCCGCAACGTCGTGCTGCGCGCGGACCGCGCGCTCGCCGAGGCGCGCTTCTCGCCGCTGTCGGATGCGCAGGGTGCGAACTGGCTGCGCCGGCCGTATTTCCGCACGGCGATCGCCGAGCCCGGACGCGTGCAGGTGACGCGCCCGTACCTGTCGATCAACGAGGCGCAGCCGTGCGTGACGCTGTCGGTGGCGGTGCGCATCGGCGATGCGCAGCACGTGCTGTGCGGCGATATCGACTGGATCGACGAGGAAGCGGGCGGCGCATAGCGACGGCCGGCATGCTGGCGCGGTTCATGCCGCTCGGCTAGGATGCGCGAATTGTCCTGACGATTCGCGAGCCGCCGATGAACCGCACCGCCGCTTCCTCCGTTCTCCTCGAAGTGATCGCCACCACCGTCGGCGACGCGAAGGCCGCTGCCCGCGCGGGCGCCGACCGGCTCGAGCTCGTGACCGCGATCAGCGAAGGCGGGCTCACGCCGAGCGTCGGCCTGATCGAGGCCGTCGTGGCCGCCGTGGCGATCCCGGTGAACGTGATCGTGCGCCCGCACAGCCGCGCGTTCGTCTACGACGCCGACGACCTGCGCGTGATCGAGCGCGACGTGCGCGCGGCCGTCGCGGCTGGTGCGAACGGCGTCGTGTTCGGCGCGCTCGATGCGCGCGGCGACGTCGATCTCGATGCGCTCCAGCGCATCGCGGCGGCCGCGGACGGGCGCGACCTGACGTTCCATCGCGCGTTCGACGTGTCGCGCGACCTCAATGCCGCGTTCGACGCGCTGCTGCGCGTGCCGGCTGTCACGTCGGTGCTGACCTCGGGCGGCCATCCGTCGGTGCTCGACGCGGTCGCGACGATCACGCGGCTGGTGCGCCAGGCGGCAGGCTCGACCTGCACGGTGCTGGCCGGCTCGGGCCTCACGATCGACGCGGTCGGCGATTTCGTTCGCGCGACCGGCGTGCGCGCGGTGCACTTCGGCTCGGGCGTACGGCCGCGCGGCGAGGTGCTGGCACCCGTCGACGAACAGCGCGTCGCGCGCGTGCGCGCGGCGCTCGACGGCGCGGCCGCACACGTGTGACGCGCGGGCGGAAGTTGCGCCGAAGCGCACGCCGACGGGCGGGCTCGACGCTTCGATCCGGCACGCGGGCAAGACCGCGATGCGCGACGCGCAGGCCGGCCCGGCGCAGACGATCGGACGAAAAAAAACCGGGGCATGCCCCGGTTTTTTCGTCTGCAACCTTCGCTGAACGACGCGAGGCCGGCGCTTACGCGTTCTCCGCCAGCGCGTCGGCCTGGCTCGCGCGGATGCCGAGGCGCTCGAACAGCGCGCGGTCGCGCTGCGTCTGCGGATTGCTCGTGGTCAGCAGCTGGTCGCCGTAGAACATCGAGTTCGCGCCCGCGAGGAAGCACATCGCCTGCATCGCGTCGTCGAGCTGCTCGCGGCCGGCCGACAGCCGCACGACGGCCTTCGGCATCGTGATGCGCGCGACCGCGATCGTGCGCACGAACTCGAACGGGTCGAGCGGTGCGGTGCCTTCGAGCGGCGTGCCCTCGATCGCGACGAGGTTGTTGATCGGCACCGACTCCGGATACGGGTTCAGGTTCGCGAGCTGCGAGATCAGGCCCGCGCGTTCGCGGCGCGATTCGCCCATCCCGATGATGCCGCCGCAGCACACGTTGATGCCCGCGTCGCGCACGCGGTCGAGCGTGTCGAGACGATCCTGGTACGTGCGCGTCGAGATCACCTGGCCGTAGAACTCCGGCGACGTGTCGAGATTGTGGTTGTAGTAATCGAGGCCCGCGTCGGCGAGTTCCCTGGCTTGCTCGTCCTCCAGCATGCCGAGCGTCATGCAGGTCTCGAGGCCCAGTTCCTTCACGCCGCGCACCATCTCGGTCAGCGCAGGCATGTGGCGCTCCTTCGGGTTGCGCCATGCGGCGCCCATGCAGAAGCGGCTCGCGCCGTTCGCCTTGGCCGCGCGCGCGGCGTCGAGCACCGCGTCGACGTCCATCAGCTTCTCGGCCTTCAGGCCCGTCTCATGGTGCGACGACTGCGAGCAGTAGCCGCAATCCTCCTCGCAACCGCCCGTCTTGATCGACAGCAGCGTCGACAGCTGCACCGCGTTTGCGTCGAAGTGCTCACGATGCACCTGCTGCGCGCGGAACATCAGGTCGTTGAACGGCAGCTCGAACAGCGCGACGACGTCGGCGACGCGCCAGCGCTGCGGCGCCGGGGCGGCCACGGGGATCGCGTCGGGTTGCACGGCGGCGGTCTGGGCTTGGGTCATGGTGGTTTTCCTGTCGTGAATGCGGGGATCGGGGCGTCAATGCTGCGCGCGGCGCAGCGTGTCGACGAGCGCGGCGATGTCGAGCATCGCCGCGGCGGATTCGGGGGCGGCCGGCGCCAAGTGCGCGATGCGGCCGAGGAGCGGCGCGCGATGTTCGCGCGCGAGCCAGTCGCGGATCGTCGCGACGTTCTCGTCGGCGTACGACATCGCCGGGTCGACGTGGTTCGCGACCCAGCCGGCGAGCGTGAGGCCGCGCTGGCGAATCGCGTCGGCCGTCAGCAGCGCGTGGCTGATGCAGCCGAGCCGCATGCCGACCACGAGCACGACCGGCAGGCCGAGCGCGACCGCGAGATCGGCCGTGTCCTGCGTGTCGTTCAGCGGCACGCGGAAGCCGCCGACGCCTTCGACGACGACGACGTCCGCGCGCGTCAGCGCCTCGCGGTGGCTCGCGACGATCGTGTCGAGGTCGATCGTCACGCCTTCCTGCGCGGCGACGATGTGCGGGGCGGCCGGCGCCTTCAGCAGGAACGGCGTGCGCAGCTCGGGCGGCAGCACGACGTTCGCGGCCGCGTCGAGCTGGTCGGCGTCCTCGTTGCGCCAGACGCCGTCGCGTTCAACCGCACCGGCGGCCACGGGCTTCAGCGCGGCCGCGCGCAGGCCGTGACGTGCGAAGCCGTGCAGCATCGCGGCCGACACGAAGGTCTTGCCGATCTCGGTGTCGGTGCCGGTGACGAAGAGGGAAAGCGGTGCGTTCATGCGGTTTGCTCGCTGGCTTCGATGAGTGCGGTTTCCAGCCGCGCGAGATCGTCGAACGAATGCGCGGCCGACAGCGAGATGCGCAGGCGCGACGTGCCGGCGGGCACCGTCGGCGGCCGGATCGCGGGCACCCACAGGCCGTGCGCGTCGAGCGAACGCATCGCCGCGAGCGTCGCGTCGTTGCTGCCGATCACGAGCGGCTGCACGGCCGTGTGCGAATCGACCGGCTGCCAGCGTGTCATGCGCAGCAGCGCGCGCGTGCGCTCGATCAGCGCGGCGAGGTGCGCGCGTCGCGCATCGCCTTCGTCGCCGGCGATCACCTTCAGGCTTGCCGATACCGCATGTGCGACCGCGGGCGGCGCCGCCGTCGTGAAGATGTAGCTGCGCGCGCGCTGGATCATCCATTCGATCACGGTCTCGTGCGCGATGACGAACGCGCCCGCGACGCCGGCGGCCTTGCCGAGCGTGCCGACGTACACGAGGTTCGGCGAGCGCAGCGCGGCGGCCGCGAGCGCGCCGCGGCCCTGCGGGCCCAGCACGCCGAAGCCGTGCGCGTCGTCGACGACGAGCCACGCGCCGTGGCGTTCGGCCAGCGCGACGAGTTCGGCGAGCGGCGCGAGGTCGCCGTCCATGCTGAACACCGTATCGCTGACGATCAGCTTCGTTTCGGCGTCCGACGCATCGAGCAGCGCGGCGAGCGCCACCATGTCCGCATGCGGATAGACCTGCACGTTCGCGCGCGACAGCCGGATCCCGTCGATCAGCGACGCGTGGTTCAGCGCGTCGGAGAAGATCGTCGCGTGTTTGCCGGTGAGGGCCGTCATCGCGGCGAGGTTCGCCATGTAGCCGGTGCTGAAGTACAGCGCGCGCGGCGCATCGGAGAAGCCGCCCGCGAAGCCGGCGAGCTCGTCCTCGAGCGTCGCGTGCGCGCGCGAATGGCCGCCGAGCAGATGCGAGCCGCCGCTGCCGGAGCCGTAGCGCTGCGCGCCTTCCGCGAATGCGGCGACGAGCGCCGGATGCGCGGCGAGGCCGAGGTAGTCGTTGCTCGCGAAGCCGACGATGTCGCGGCCGTCGACGCGCATGTGCGCGTCGCACGCGGTGTCGGCGGTGCGGCGCACGCGGCGCAGGCCCTGCGCATCGAGTTCGGCGAGGCCGCGCTGCAGCGTGTCGAGCAGTGGCGTGTTCGTTTTCGGTGACGGCTGTTTCATCACGCCGCCTCCGCGAGTGTCGCGTCGAGCGTGTCGCGCGTGCGTTGTGCGAGCCACGCGATGTCGTCGTCGCTCATCACGTACGGCGGCATCAGATACACGGTCGCGCCGATCGGGCGCAGCAGCAGTTCGCGTTCGAGCGCGCGCTCGAAGAAGCGTCGCGAGAAGCCGCGTGCCGCGTCGCCGTCGAGCGCGACGTCGAACGCGAACAGCGTGCCGCGCTCGCGCAGGTGACGCACCTGCGGGTGCGCGCCGAGCGGCGCGAGCGCGGCGCGCATCGCGGCCGACTTGCGCGCGTTGCCGGCGAGCACGTCGTCGCGTGCGAACAGGTCGAGCGTCGCGACGGCCGCGCGGCACGCGAGCGGGTTGCCGGTGTACGAATGCGAATGCAGGAAGCCGCGCGTGGTGTCGTCGTCGTAGAACGCCGCGAACACGTCGTCGCGCGTGAGCACGAGCGACAGCGGCAGGTAGCCGCCGCTGATGCCTTTCGACAGGCACAGGAAATCGGGCCACACGCCGGCCTGCTCGCACGCGAAGAAGGTGCCGGTGCGGCCGCAGCCGACCGCGATCTCGTCGGCGATCAGGTGCACGCCGAATTCGTCGCACAGCGCGCGCAGCCCGCGCACGTACGACGGATCGTGCATCGCCATGCCGGCCGCGCATTGCACGAGCGGCTCGACGATCAGCGCGGCGATCCGGTCGGCGCGTTCGGCGAACAGGCGCCGCACGTCGTCGAGCGCGCGGCCCGCGACGTCGGCGGCCGTCTCGCCCGGCAGCGCGCCGCGCGCGTCGGGCGACGCGACCACGTGCGCGTTGCGGATCAGCGGGTCGTACGCGTCCTTGAACAGCGCGACGTCGGTCACGCCGAGCGCGCCGATGGTCTCGCCGTGATAGCTGTTCGCGACGCACACGAACTCGCGCTTGTCCGCGCGGCCGCGGTTGCGCCACGCGTGGAAGCTCATCTTCAGCGCGATCTCGACCGCCGACGCGCCGTCCGACGCGAAGAACGCATGGCCGAGCGTGCGCGCGGTGAGCGCGTGCAGCCGCTCGGCGAGCTCGATCGCCGGCTCGTGCGTGCAGCCAGCGAGCATCGCGTGCTCGAGCGTGTCGAGCTGGTCCTTCAGCGCCGCGTTGATGTCCGGGTTCGCGTGGCCGAACAGGTTCACCCACCACGAGCTGATCGCGTCGAAGTAACGGCGGCCGTCGCGGTCGTACAGCCACAGGCCCGCGCCGCGCGCGACGGGAATGAGCGGCAGGCGCTCGTGGTGCTTCATCTGGGTGCAGGGATGCCAGACCGCGCGCAGGCTGCGCGCGACCCAGTCATCGGTGGCTGGCGTACTCAAGGCGACTCCGGGGAGTAAAACGGCGGCGGGTATCGAACGGGACACCGCGCGGCGACAGACGGAAAACGCGCTGAGATTAGCGTGTTCCGCCGCGCGTTGCACTACCGGTTACAAACACCGCAAAGCCTTGCCGGGCGGGAGTTCGGCGCAGATCCGGGGTGCTCGGGACGGTACGCGCCAGATGCCCAGAAATGACCGCAGATGACGACGTTCGAGTGACACCCCCCGACAGAAAAAAATCGTCGGGCAGGCGGGCGCGGGAGGGGTGAAAAAATCGGGGCGGGAAGGGAAAAGGGGCGCGAAGTGTGGCGCAATGCGACCGGCGACTAGCAACCTGCGACCTGCGAATGGCGACTAGCGACCGGCGACCGGCGACCGGCAAATGGCGCGTTGAATCAGGCGCCGCTGGCGTTCGGAAAAGGCGGGAAAAGGCGGGAAAAGTCCCGCAAAGGCTCTCAGCGGATGTTACGAGCGGGGTGCTCAGCCCGCTGACTCACAAGAGCGCGAGAACGGGCATGCGAACGCCGTTGCGGACCGCGCGCTCACGAAACGGAAGAGGGGAAAGAGACGCGGGTAGAACGCGATCCTGACGCGCGTCGCGACCCGCGCGCGTCAGCGCGAAGCCAATGCGCGCGCGTCGGCGTCGCCGTTGTCGGCCGTCTGCGTCGCGTTCGCGTTCCACACGACGCGGTCGTTGACCGCATACAGCTTGCATGCGCCCGCGCCCTGCTTCGAGCAGTTGTCGAGCGCGAGCGCCATCGGATCGTCGCCGCCTTCGGCCCACGACCATGCGCCTTCAGCCGACACCGCGAACGCACGGCTCGGATGCTGGCTCAGGAAACGGCGATAGCCTTCGCGGCCGGCTGCGTCGAGGAACGGCACCGCCTCGACCGCATCGATCGACGCATAGCCGGTCGCATTCGGCTCGTGCGGGTTCGCGACCGCATAGCGCACCGACGTCGGCAGGTTCAGTTCCGCGAGGAACGCATGCACGGCCGGCCACCACACGGGCACGCCGTCGCGATCGACGATCAGCCGGTGCGCGTCGTCCTTGTAGCGGCCGAAATCGATGAACTGCGCCTGCGTGCCGTGCGACACGTAGGCGTCGTGCATCTGCGCGACGAGCGCGGGCGTCCACACCGAATCGTTGTCGCCGTACAGCCACAGCGACCGCACGGCCGTATGCGCGCCGTACTGGTCGAACGCGTCGACGAGATTGCGCTGCCAGCCGTCGCAGAGGTCCTGGCGCAGCCCGCCGGAGAAGTTGATGATGCCGCGCACGCCGGGCGCCGCCTCGGTGCCGTATGCGACCGACACGAGGCCGCCGTGCGACGTGCCCGCGACGACGATGCGCGACGCATCGATGTACGACTGACGCGACATGTAGCGGACCGTCGCGTCGACGTCGGCGGCCTGCACGAGGCCGTTCTTGCCGACGTTGCAGCCTTCCTGCTGGTACGCGCCGCCCGAACCGGCGAAGCCCTGGCGGTTCGGCGCGATGACCGCATAGCCGCGGCGCACGAATTCACGCGCGAACGCGAGCGGCCGGCTGCGCGGCTGCTGGTGAAGATCGCCGGTGTTCTTGCCGTGGTTGAAGACGACAAGCGGGAACGGGCCGGGGCCGTTCGGCTTGAACAGCGTGGCCTCGAGCATCACGGCGCCCGAAGCATCGGCCGGAATGCTGACGATTTGTTCGTTGAGGTTCGCGGCGACCTGCGGGAGGCCCGAATCGCCGTAATCGAAGCGCTCGGCGTGGGCGAGCGAGCCGCTGGCCGTGGCCGCGCCCGCAGGGGCGTTCGGCGCCGTACCGGCCTGAGCGGCCGACAGCGCGCAGGCCGCCATCCATCCCACCAATACCTTGCTGAACGCCATTCGTAAGCCCTGCCATGCAACATGACCAATCTGACGGCCATCCTAGCCCGACAAATTCAGGTTGTGCAATGCGGGAATTACCCGGCGTCTGACATGGCAACTATTTGTCAGCGTTCACTTACTTCGCCGTCGACATAGCGCCAGAAACCGTGCTCGTCGCGTGTGAAACGACTCGTCTCGTGGAGCCGGTACGCACGCCCGCCGACCTTGTAGCGGGCCACGAATTCGACCTCCGCGTGCTGTTCGTCGAGCCGGGCATGGCGTTTGACGGCGAGGCCGAGCCAGCGAGGCGCGTCGGGCGCATTCGGGTCCGCATCGAGATCGGCCGGGCAGGTGCGCGCGTCCCAGGTCGCGCGCAGGTAGTCGGTCGCGCCGAGCACGTACGCGCTGTACCGCGAACGCATCAATTCGAGCGCGGTCGGCGCGGCTTCGCCGCCGTCGATGAAGCGGCCGCAACAGGCCGCATAGCGTGGCGCCGGGGCTTTGCCGGCAGGGACGGGGGACGCGCCGCCGCACGGGCACGCGTCAGGTCGGTTCAAAATCATGCGATTCGGGAATTAACGACGCCGGGTTGTCATGCCGGCTCACCAGCTGAGCTCGACGCCGTCGTACTGGAAGAAACGGCCGTTGGCCTGCGACACGTCCGCGCCGGCTTCCGCGATCACGCGGCGCATGCCGGTCACGCTGGTCTCCGGATCGATCGCGGCCTGCGCGCCGCCCATGTCGGTGCGCACCCAGCCGGGATGGAGCGAGATGCAGGCGGCGTGGCGCGTCTGCAGCGATGCGATGCGCAGCACGTCGTTCAGCGCGGCCTTGCTCGCGCGGTACAGCCAGCCGGTCGTGCCGGTCGCCTCGGCGATGCTCCCCATCCGGCTCGAAACCACCGCCAGCACGCCGCGTGCGTCCTCGACGAGCGGCAGCAGGATCGGCAGCAGTTGCATCGGCCCGCGCACGTTCGTATGCATCACCGTGTCGAAATCCTCGGCGCCGATCGTTTCGACCCCTTCGGTGCGCGGCCCGTACACGCCCGACACGAGCACCGCCGCGTCGAGCCGTTCGCCGTCGAGCTTCCAGCCGAGCGCCGCGATCTGTTCGGGCTGCGCGATGTCGAGCGCATGCGCGTGCGCGCCGCGTTCGCGCAGCGCGGCGAGCGATGCGTCGTCGCGCGCGGTCGCGATCACGTTCCAGCCGTCGCGCCGGTATTGCCGGACGAATTCGCGTCCGAGGCCGCGCGATGCGCCGACGATCAGTACGGTTTTCATGTTCGCCGCTCCTTTGCATTGCACCGCCGTCGTGGCAGTGCCGGTGTCAGATCAGTTCGACGGCCGTCGCGGCCGCATGACCGCCGTTGCGCCGGCTGGCGTGTGCGCACGGCGCACCCGTCGGGCGACGGGATGCAGGGGGCGCGGCCCCGCCATCATGATGCGCCTTCAGCCGGATGGCGCGCGGCGGGGCGCTGGCGTGCCGCGCCCGCGCGGCCGCGCGCGTCGGCTACTTCGAGTCGGTTACTTCGCGTCGTCGCACGGCTTCAGCGTGTCGGCGACCGCCTGCGCGACGTCGTCGAGCCGTGCGGCGTCCGCCGCGACCATGTCGTTGTCGGGCGCGTGCTGGCCGCGCGCGGTCAGCGCCGCGACGCAGCGCTTGTAGGTTGCATCCAGCGCGTCGAAGCCCGACACGGCCATCCCGAGGTTGCGCATCCGCCCGTCGTGCACGCCGTACACGAGCCCGTGCACGGTGAGCGACTGGCCGCGCGCCCATGCGTCGTTGACGATCGTCGTGCGGCATACGTTGACGACCTGCTCGATCGAGTTCAGCTCGATCAGGCGGCGATAGCGCGCCTCGCCGACCGGCCATTCGTCGAGCAGTGCGGCGTGGCGTTCGCGCACGTCCTGCACGTGATGCAGCCAGTTGTCCGCGAGGCCGACGCGGCGGTTGTGCAGCGCCGCGTTCACGCCCGAGCAGCCGTAGTGGCCGACGACCATGATGTGCTTCACGCGCAGGATGTCGACCGCGAACTGGATCACCGACAGGCAGTTCAGGTCGCTGTGCACGACGACGTTCGCGATGTTACGGTGCACGAACACTTCGCCCGGCGGCAGGCCGATGATCTGGTTCGCGGGCACGCGCGAATCCGAGCAGCCGATCCACAGATATTCCGGCGCCTGCTGGTCGGCGAGACGCGCAAAGAAGTCGGGATCGTCGGCGAGCTGGCGCTTGACCCAGGCGTCGTTGTTGTCGAACAGATGTGAAAGCGGATTGTCTTGGATATTCATCGGTGTGGATTCCGTTGGCGGAAATCAGGTCGATAACGGTCTAGGTTCGATCGGACGGTGCGTCAGGCGGCGCGCTGCGCGTCGCTTGCGTCGTCGCCGGCGTCCGGCGTCGCGTCGAAGCGCTCGGGGTAGCGCACGCTGAAGCGCAGCGACACGTCGTACGGGTAAAAATCGGGCAACTCGCCCTGCAGCAGCTTGTCCTTGCTGGCCTGCCACAGCGCGGGTTCGAAAAAGTCCGCGTGATGCTTCATGAAGACCGTCCGCACGCGCGGGTCGCCGAGCAGGAACGGTCCGTAGGTTTCCGGAAAGATGTCGTGCGGGCCGACGGTATACCACGGTTCGCCGGACAGCTCGTCTTCCTCGTTGCGCGGCGGCGGCACGCGCCGCACGTTGCAGTCGGTCAGGTACTCGATCTCGTCGTAGTCGTAGAACACGACGCGGCCGTGGCGCGTGACGCCGAAGTTCTTGTAAAGCATGTCGCCGGGGAAGATGTTGGCCTTCATCAACTCCTTCACCGCGTTGCCGTACTCCTTCACGCCGTGCTCGACGTCCGCGTCGGTGCCGTTCTGCAGGTACAGGTTGAGCGGCGTCATGCGGCGCTCGATGTACAGGTGCTTGATCACGAGGTTGTCGTCCTCGTATTCGAGCAGCGACGGCACTTCCTTTTCCAGCTCGCGCACGAGCGCATGGTCGAGCCGCGACAGCGGCAGCGCGACGCTCGAATACTCGAGCGTATCGGCCATCCGCCCGAGACGGTCGTGGCGCTTCACGAGCTGGTACTTCTCCATGATCTGCGCGCGCGTCGTTTCCTTCGGCGGCGGGAACTGATCCTTGATGATCTTGAACACGTACGGGAACGACGGCAGCGTGAATACGAGCATCACGAGGCCCTTGATCCCGGGCGCGATGATGAAGCGGTCGCTCGAATGCGACAGGTGGTGCAGCAGGTCGCGGTAGAACAGGTTCTTGCCCTGCTTCTGCAGGCCGACCGACGTGTAGATCTCGGCCTTCGGCTTGCCCGGCATGATCGTGCAGAGAAAATCCACGTACGCGGACGGCACGCCCATGTCGACGAGGAAATACGAGTGCGAGAAGCTGAAGATGATCTGCAGCAGGTCGCGGCGCAGCAGCACGGTGTCGAGCGCGAGCAGGCCCGGGCGCACGTGGCGGATCGGCACCGCGAACGGCAGCACGCGATCGGCGTTGATGATGCGGCCGACGATGTACGCGCTCTTGTTGCGGAAAAACAGCGACGACAGCACGTGGATCTGGAAATTCGGCGCGGCGTCGAACTGGCCGAATTCGTCGCTGATCGCCTGCATCACGCAGCCGATGTCGCGCGTGAGATCCTCGAACGGCGGCTCGAGCTGGAAGTTCGTGACGATGCGCTCGAGCGTGGCCGCGAGCCCGTCGGTGCCCGGGTAGTACGCGCGATAGGTCGGCTTCGCGGCCGGCTCGTCGTTCTCGAGGTATTCGGTCGAGATCGCGGGCCGCACGAAGATGAAATCGTTGCTGAAATACGAGCGGTGCAGGATCTTGCAGCACACCGAATTGAAGAACGTTTCCGCGCACTCGGGCTGGCGGTGCGACGTGAGCAGGCCGATGTAGTGCAGCTTGATCTGCTGCCACACCTCGTCGTCGATGTTCTCCGCGTCGTATTCGTCCTCCAGCAGCTCGACGCACTCCTGCACGCGATCGTCGTACGACGTGATCCGCTCGCGCGCGAGCCGCTGCAGGCCGTGCCAGTCGGCGCGCTCGAATAGCGTCTTCGCCTCGACGGCGGCTTCCCGGAAGATCCGGTAGTGGCGGTCGAAGTATTCGAGCATCGTCTGCGCGACGTCGAAGCCGATTTGCGACGACAGCAGTTTGGGGAAGTGATTCATCGCGTGCAGGCTCGTTGAAGAGGGGCTGTAAGCACTCGCCATTTTAGCGCCCAAGTCGGCGTTTCAATGACTTTCGGGGTCCGGCGCCCAAGCGCCGTCAATGGGCGGGTTGCTCGCCGTTGCACGCCGTTCGGTGCATCTTCGCGTAAAGATACGGGTACGGAACGGATTCTGACACGAACTTTTTTTGGCCGTCCGGCGCGCGCCGGCACGCGTTTCGCGCGACGGCGATAGAATCGACGCGATGCCTGCCGCGGCATGCCGCGCGCACCTGCACTTGCATTCGCGCCCGCACCCGCATTCGCATTCGCACCGATAACGACGAGACACCCCACCGATGAACGCACTGGAACACCAACTCGACTATCCCTTCGCCGACACGCTGCCCGCCGCGGGCGACACGTTCGAGGTCGCGCCCGGCGTGCGCTGGCTGCGCATGCCACTGCCGTTTTCGCTCGATCACATCAATCTCTGGCTGCTGCGCGACGAGATCGACGGACAGGCCGGCTGGACGATCGTCGACTGCGGTATCTCGTCGGATGCGATCCGTACGCACTGGGAACAGATCTTCGACACGCATCTCGACGGGCTGCCGGTGCTGCGCGTGCTCGTCACGCATTGCCATCCCGATCACTTCGGCCTGGCGAACTGGATCTGCGAAGGCGGCGACCGGCGCCGCTGGAACGTGCGGCTGTGGATGACGCTCGGCGAATACATGTTCGGCTGCCTGATGGCGGCCGGCAACGGCTCGAACGCCGGCGGCGCGGCCGCCGCCGATCACTTCGCGCGTCACGGGCTGACCGATCCGGCCGCGCTCGACAAGCTGCGCAACCGTCGCAGCTATTACTCGGACCTCGTGCCGGCCGTGCCGCCGCGCTACCGGCGCCTGCGCGAAGGCGACCCGGTGACGATCGGCGCGCGCACGTGGCGCGTCGTCACCGGCTACGGCCATTCGCCTGAACATTGCGCGCTCTACAGCGAAGCGGACGGCGTGCTGATCTCCGGCGACATGGTGCTGCCGCGCATCTCGACCAACGTGTCCGTGTTCGATCTCGAGCCGGAAGCGAACCCGCTCGCGCTGTACCTCGAATCGCTCGGCCGCTACGAGACGATGGCGCCCGACACGCTCGTGCTGCCGTCGCACGGCAAGCCGTTCCGCGGCGTGCGCACCCGCATCGCGCAACTGCGCGCGCACCACGACGCGCGGCTCGACGAAGTGCGCGTCGCCTGCGCGGAGAAGCCGGCGAGCGCCGCCGACATCGTGCCGATCATGTTCCGCCGCCGCGAACTCGACATCCACCAGATGACGTTCGCGCTCGGCGAGGCGCTCGCGCACCTGAACCTGCTGTGGCTTGCGGGCGAGCTCGTGCGCGAGCAGGGCGACGACGGCGTGATTCGCTTCGCGCGGGCCTGAGCGCTGCCGGCCTGACGTCCCCTCGTTTTCAGCGTTCAACCCGGTCCGTGCCGCTCCAACAACGCGAAATCCGTCGTCCCGATCGGCAAAGGCCTGCTCGAATCGGAGCGGCTCGTCTGGCAGCGGTTCGTCGAATCGGACATCACGCGAAACGACGAACGACCGTGAGCGTCAATCACGCGACGGGTTCGTAACGCCACCCGTCGCGCTGCCATTGCATCGTGTGCGTCGGCGCGAGCGCCGCGAGAAACGCGGCGTCGTGCGACGCGACCACCAGCGCACCGGGGAAGCCGGCCAGCGCGGCTTCGATCGCGCGCACCGATTCGAGATCGAGGTGATTGGTCGGCTCGTCGAGCAGCAGCAGCTGCGCGGGTGTGCCGCGCCACAACGCGCACGCAAGCGCGGCCTTCAACCGCTCGCCGCCGCTCAGGCGCTGCACCGGCTGCGTCGCGCGCGCGGCATCGAGCTGCAGCAGCGCGAGCCGGCTGCGCAGCTCGCCTTCGGCGAGCGGCGTAGCGAGGCTGCCCAGCTGTTCGACGATCGAGCGCTCGGGATCGAGCAGCGCGAGCCGCTGGTCGAGATACGCGGCGCTCACGTGCGTCGCGCAGGCGCCCGAGCGCGGCGCGAGTTCGCCGGCGAGCATGCGCAGCAGCGTCGATTTTCCGCAGCCGTTCGGGCCCGTCAGCGCGATGCGCACCGGGCCGCTGGCCGACCACGTGATCGCGTCCGCGCGCCCGGCGGTGCGCCACGGCAGTCGGGCGCGCTCGAGCGTGAACAGCTGGCGGCGCGCGCTGACCTCGGTGCCCGGCAGCGACACGAGTACCGGCGCGTCGGCTTCGACGCGCGCGGCTGCGTCCTGCACGCGTTCGTCGAGCGTCGCCTTGAACGCGCTCTGGTCGCGGCGCACCTGCCCCATGATGTTGCGCGCGGCGCCCTTGCGCCGCTGCTTCGCGCCCGACGACAGGTTGGCCGTCTTCGCATCGCGCAGCGAGCCGGCCGCGTGGCGCTGGATCGTGTCGTGTTCCTGTTCGAGCCGGCGCCTGGTGCGCCCGCGCTCGGTGCGCGCATGCTCGAGCGCGGCCTGCGCGGCATCCTGTTCCGCGTCGCGTTGCGCGCGATACAGCGCGTAGTTGCCGCCGTAAGTACGCACGCCGTGCGGCGTCAGCTCGACGATGCGCTGCACGTGCGCGAGCAGCGCGCGGTCATGGCTGACGATCACGATGCCGCCGCGCCAGCCGTCGAGCGCCGTGCGCAGCCACGCGCGGCCCGGCGCGTCGAGGTGGTTGGTCGGTTCGTCTAGCACCAGCAGCCCGGCCTCCGACAGCAACGCGCCGACCAGCGCGACGCGCGCCATCTGGCCGCCGCTCAACGCATGTGCCGGTGTATCGGCTCGCACGTCGTGCAGGCCGGCTGCGTCGAGCGCCGCGCGCAGCCGCTCGGCGAGGTCCCAGCGGTCGCCGATCAGGTCGAAGTCGTGTGCGCTCGCACGGCCGTCCGCGAGGCGCGCGAGGGCCGCGAGCGGCGCATCGAGCGCGGCGATTTCCGCGACGGTCTGCGTGGCGTCCGGCGCGTCGTCGTGCTGCTGCGCGACGTAGACGACCGACGTCTGCCGGTCGATCGCGCCCGCGCTCGGCGTGCGCCGGCCGGCGATCAGTTGCGCGAGCAGGCTCTTGCCGGCGCCGTTGCGGCCGACGATGCCCGTCGGCGTGCGGTCGATGGAAAGGTCGAGCGAATCGAACAGCGTGACGCCGTCGTCGAAGCGGAAGGAAACGTGATGAAGCGCGACGAGCGCGCCGGTCGGCGTGGCAGCAGCCATAAGCACCTCCGAAAATGCGTGAAACCCTTCGCGCGCGGCGTGCGTGGCACGGCGGCGAAAACATTTTTGGGAAGGCTTAGTTGTTCACTTCGGCTGGCGTCCGGTATGAGGAATGAGCGCGCAGTGTAGCAAGCGCGGCGCGCGGGCCGCAAGCGACGGGCCGGGGCGCCGTCGCTTGCGCGCCACGCGCGGTTACTGCACGGCGACTGCCGCGAAGTTCTGCCGGCCGAACGGGCTGACGTGATAGCCGCTCACGTTCGCACGCGTGAGCGCGGCCGCGGTCGGGTAGCCGAGCGGAATCCACAGCGCCTCGTCATGGATGATCTTCTGCGCCGATTCGTACAGCTTCGCGCGCTTGCCCTGGTCGGCGGTCGACTTGCCGTCGGCGATCAGCTTGTCGAGCTGCGCGTCGCAGAAGCGCGCGAAGTTGATGCCCGACTTCACCGCGTTGCAGCTGAACAGCGGCGACAGGTAGTTGTCCGGATCGCCGTTGTCGCCGGCCCAGCCCATGAACAGCATGTCATGCTGGCCGAGCTTCGCCTGCTTGATCAGCTCGCCCCACTCGATCACCTTCACCTCGGCCTTCACGCCGATCTTCGCGAGGTCGGCCTGCAGCAGTTCCGCGCCGGCCTTCGGGTTCGGGTTCAGCACGCTGCCGGTCGGGCGCGTCCAGATCGTCGTCGAGAAGCCGTTCGGGAATCCGGCCGACGCGAGCAGTTGCTTCGCCTTCGCGGGATCGTACGCATACGGCGCGACGTCCTTCGCGTAGCTCCACGTGTTCGGCGGATACGGGTTGTTCGCGGCCGTCGCCGTGTTGTCGAACACCACCTTCAGGTAGGTCGAGCGATCGAACGCGAGGTTCAGCGCCTCGCGCACCTTGTCGTTGTCGAGCGGCTTCTTCTGCGTGTTCAGCGCGACGAACGCGGTCATGAACGCGGGCGTCTGCACGACCTTCAGCGCGCCTTCGCCCTTCGCGGCGAGCACGTCCTGCGGTTTCGGCGACAGCGCGATCTGGCATTCGCCGGCCTTCACCTTCTGCATGCGCACCGACGGGTCGGGCGTGATCGCGTAGATCAGCCGGTCGACCTTCGGCTTCGCGCCCCAGTAGGCCGGGTTCACGTCGTAGCGGATCAGCGCGTCCTTCGTGTAACTCTTCAGCACGAACGGGCCGGTGCCGATCGGCTTCGCGTTCAGGTCGGCCTGCTTGCCGGCCTTCAGCAGCTGGTCCGCGTATTCGGCCGAGTAGATCGACGCGAAGCCCATCGTCAGGATCGGCACGAACGTCGCGTTCGGCTCGTTCAGCACGAACTTCACCGTGTTGTCGTCGACCTTCGTGACCGACTTCACGAGTTTCACGAGACCCATCGACTGCGCGTGCGGGAAGCCGCTCGCGCCGGCCACCTTGTGCCACGGGTTCGCATCGTCGAGCATCCGCGAGAACGTGAACACGACGTCGTCCGCGTTCAGCGGGCGGCCCGGCTTGAAGTAGTCGGTGGTCTGGAACGCGACGTTCGGGCGCAGATGGAACGTGTACGTGAGGCCGTCGGCGCTCGCTTCCCATTTGTCGGCGAGCGCGGGCACGACCTTCTTCGCGGCTTCGTCGTACGACACGAGCGTGTTGAAGATCACGTCGGCCGATGCGTTGGTCGTGACGAGCGAGTTGTACTGCACGACGTCGAAGCCGTCCGGGCTCGATTCCGTGCAGACGGTGAGCGGCTTGGCGGCGGCGAGGCCGGGGGCGGCGAGGGCGGCGGCGACGGCGGCCGCGGCGAACAGCTTGACGTGCATAGGTTCTCCCACGTTGCTTGTGATTTTTGCTGGGTGTCGGAATGCGGGCGTGGCCCGGTAACAGGCGGGGCCGGCGCGGCTGGCGGATAGCATACCGTCAAAGCGCGCGGTGCGTGAAAAAAGGCGCCGGAACGCAGCGAATTGAGCGAGAAACGGCTGCGTTCGCGACGGAATGCGTGCTGGGGCGGCGCAGCGCGGGGAGATGAGACAGGCGCGACGGCGAACGACCGGCGGCCGAGATTTGGGGGGCGGGGAGAGCGCAGGCCAAAGCGGATCGGCGAGGATCGGTGCCGATCGACGCGAATCGGCTGGATCACCGAATCACCGAATCACCGAATCACCGAATCACCGAATCACCGAATCACCGAATCACCGAATCACCGAATCGCCGAATCGCCGAATCACCGAATCGCCGAATCGCCGAATCGGCAGAATCGGCAGAATCGGCAGAATCGCCGCGCCGGCTGCGGCGAGTCGTGTGGAAGGAGGAGCGGTGCGTGCGACGTTGGCGCCGCACTCAATGCGCGCCGGCCTTCGGCTTGCGCGGCGCCTTCTCGAACAGGCGGTCGTAGAGCCAGCGCGGCAGCACGTGCAGCACTTTCGCGACGACGCCCATCTGCCACGGAATCACGCGGAACGCGTGCTGCCGCGCGATCGCGCGCGCGGCGCGGGCCGCGAAGCGGTCGGCGTCCATCAGGAACGGCATCCGGTACGGGTTGTGCGCGGTCATCGGCGTGCGGATGTAGCCGGGCGCAATCGTCACGACGCCGACACCGGCCGGGCGCAGTTCGACGCGCAGCGCCTCGAGATACTTGATCGCGGCCGATTTGGACGCGCTGTACGCACCTGACCCGGGCAGGCCGCGCACGCCGGCGACGCTCGCGACGCCGACCAGCGTTCCGTGGCGCGCGGCCGTCATCGGGCCGACGAACGGCTCGAACGTCGCGACCATCCCGTAGTAGTTGATGTCCATCACGTTGCGGAACGTGGCGAGATCGCCCTGGCCCGTGACGGCGCCCTGGCTGATGCCAGCGTTCGCGATCACGACGTCGGGGCAGCCGTGCGCGGCGATGAACGACGCGGCGGCCGTCGCGAGCGCGTCGGCGTCGCGCACGTCGGCGGAATAGACGGAGACGGACAGCTTGGGAAAGCGTCGCGCGAACGCATCGAGGGCATCGGTGCGGCGCGCGACGAGGGCGAGCGTGGCGCCCTGGCGGGCGTATTCCTCGGCCATCGCGAGGCCGAGCCCGCTCGACGCGCCGGTGATGAAGACCTTCAGCGGAGTAGTCATGCCGGCGCGCGGGCGGGGATCAGAGCTTCTTGTCCTGAACCTGCTTCACGAGGTAGTCGAGCACCTGCGCGGTACCCGGGATGCTGTTCGTGTAAGCCGGGCCCGTCTTGTACTTGCCCTGGACCACGATCGTCGGCACGCCGTCGATCGCGTAGTTCTTCAGCAGCTCGGCCGACTGCTTCACCTGGCCCTGCACGCTGAACGAGTTGTACGCGTCCATGAACTGCTTCTTGTCGACGCCCTGCGTCGCCAGGAAGTCGGCCTGCGCCTGCGGCGTCAGCAGGTAGTTCTTCTGCTTGTGGATCGCGTTGAAGATCGCCGGCGTGACCTTCTCCGAAATGCCGAGCGCCGACACCGCGTAGAACAGCTTCGAGTGCGGGAGGAAGTCGTCACGGAAGGCGACCGGCACGCGCTTGAAGTCGATGTTGTTGCCCTGCTTCTTCACCCAGGCCTCGACGGTCGGCTCGAATTCGTAGCAGTGCGGGCAGCCGTACCAGAAGAACTCGATGACTTCGACCTTGCCGGCCGGCGCGGACACCGGCTGCGGCGACTTCATCACCTCGAAGTCCTTGCCGGACACCGGTGCCGCGGGCGAAGCCTGGGCGAAGCCGGCTGCGGCCAGGCCGAGGGACAGAAGGAGCGTGCTAAGCAGTTTTTTCATGTTGTGGACGTCGAATCAGTTGCTCGGGTTACGAAACGTAACGGGTTCTGCGTGGGCGCGGCCGGTTGCTTACTGCTTCGTGAAACGGATCACCGCCGTGTCGACACCTGCATCGGACAGGCGCTGGCGGGCCGAGTTCATATCCTCGAACTTCGAGAACGGGCCGACGCGCACGCGGAAATAGGTCACGCCGCTGACATCGCGCTTCGACACCTTCGACTCGAAGCCCTGGAAGCCCAGCCGAGCGCGCTGCTGCTCGGCGTCGCCTTCCGTCTTGTACGCACCGACCTGCAGGAAGTAGCCGGTGTTCGCGTCGCTTGCGGTCGGCGGCTTCGCTGCCGCGGCGGACGTCGCGGACGGCGCCGGCTTCGGCGTGTTCGCGGCCAGTTGCTGTTGCTGCTGTTTCTGCGCGGCAGCCTGCTGCGCCTGCTTCTGCGCGGCGAAGCGCGCGAGGTCGTCCTCGCCGCCTTGCTGCTGCTGTTGCTGCTGTTGCTGCGCCTGTTGCGTCTTCTTCGGCGGCGGCGGGTTGTCGGCCGGCTTCGGCGCGACGGCGACGCCGTTGCCCGACGACGCGTTGTTCGATGCGGTGGTGTTGCTCGAGCCGCTGGTGTTGCCGGAGCCGTTCGTGTTGCCCGACGGCGGCACTTCGACGATCTGCGGTTCGGGCAGCAGGCCGCCCTGGGTCTGGTTCGCGGCCTGGCCGGGCGCGGTGTTGGGCGGCGCGGATTGCGCGGCCTGCGGCACCGGCTGGCCGGGCGTCTTGCCTTGCAGCGCGCGGTTCGGGTCGAACTGCTGCGGCTGGCTCGCGGCGTTGTCGGCCGGCGGCGGCGCGACCTTCGACACGAACGGCGACGGCGACCGCGTGATGTAGAGCGCCACCACCACCGCGATCGCGAGGCCGACGATCAGGCCCAGCACGATTCCAAGAAATGTCCCTCCGGCTTGTTTCGATTGCTTCGAAGTTCGGCGTGGTTGTGCCATTGCTTGAGTCACCTGCAAAAAGAATCGTGAAAAGGCTGCGACGGGCATCCGGCGGCGGGTGCTCCCGTCGCAGGCGCGCCTGCCGCAGCCATTCGCTGCCCGGTCCGGGCCGCTTACATCTTGGCGGGCGCGGACACGCCGAGCACCGCCAGGCCGTTCTCGAGCACTTGCCGGGTCGCGGCGAGGAGCGCGGCGCGCGCGTTGCGCGGCGCTTCGTCGTCGACCAGCACGCGCTCCGCATTGTAGAACGAGTGGAATTCACCAGCGAGATCGCGCAGGTAGAACGCGACCGCGTGCGGCGCCAGTTCGTTGGCCGCGTGCGTGAGCATGTCCGGATACTCGGCGAGCTTCTGCATTAGCGACACGGCCTGCGGGCTCGTGAGCTGCGACAGGTCGGCACCCGGCAGCTGCGCCGCGTCGACGTTGTAACGCGACTTCAGTTCGTTGAGCACCGAGCAGATCCGCGCATGCGCGTACTGGACGTAATAGACCGGGTTCTCGTCGTTCTGTTTCAGCGCGAGGTCGATGTCGAACACGAATTCGGTGTCGGCCTTGCGGGAGATCAGGAAGAAACGGACCGCGTCGCGGCCGCGCGTGATGGTCGCCTCGTCGATCAGGTCGGGGGCCGCTTCCTGGCCCGGCGTCGCGCCTCCCGACCATTCGATCAGGTCGCGCACCGTCACGTAGCTGCCCGCGCGCTTCGACAGCTTCACTTCCTGGCCGTCGCGCATCACGGTGACCATCTTGTGCAGCACGTAGTCGGGATAGCCCTTCGGGATGCCGATGTGCAGGCCCTGCAGGCCCGCGCGCACGCGCGCGATCGTGCCGTGGTGGTCCGAACCCTGGATGTTGATCACCTTCGAGAAGCCGCGCTCCCACTTCGTCACGTGGTACGCGACGTCCGGCACGAAGTACGTGTACGTGCCGTCCGTCTTGCGCATCACGCGATCCTTGTCGTCGCCCTCGTCGGTCGTGCGCAGCCACAGCGCGCCGTCCTGCTCGTAGGTCATGCCGGCCTTGATCAGCGCGTCGACCGTCTTCTCGACCCGGCCTTCGCTGTACAGCGACGACTCGAGGTAGTACTGGTCGAATTTCACGCCGAACGCCTGCAGGTCCATGTCCTGCTCGTGACGCAGGTACGCGACCGCGAACTTGCGGATCGCGTCGAGATCGTCGATGTCGCCCGCGCCGGTGACCGGCTCGCCGTCCTTCGCGGCAACCGTCTCGCGGTTCAGGTAGTCGCGTGCGATGTCGGCGATGTATTCGCCGTTGTACGCGGCTTCCGGCCAGCCCGCGTCGCCCGGCTTCAGGCCGCGCGCGCGCGCCTGCGTCGAGATCGCGAGGTTGCCGATCTGCACGCCGGCGTCGTTGTAGTAGAACTCGCGGTGCACCGCGTAGCCCTGGCTCGCGATCACGTTCGCGAGCACGTCGCCGAGCGCCGCCTGGCGGCCGTGGCCGACGTGCAGCGGGCCGGTCGGGTTGGCCGACACGAATTCGAGCAGCACCTGCTTGCCCTTTTCGCGATCCGACGTGCCGAACGCACGGCCCTGGTCGAACACGGCGGCGATCACCGCCTGCTTCGCGGCGGCCGTCAGGCGCAGGTTGATGAAGCCGGGGCCGGCGATTTCGGCCGCGTCGACGAGCCCTTGCGCGGCCGGCTGGGCCGTGAGCGCGGCGACGATCTGCTCGGCGAGCTGGCGCGGGTTCGTGCCGAGCGGCTTGGCGAGCTGCATCGCGACGTTGCACGCGACGTCGCCGTGCGCGGCGACCTTCGGGCGCTCGAGCGTGATGGCCGGGGCGACGAACGCTGCGTCGGCGCCTTTCAGCGCGTGTGCGACCTGCGTGACGCTATCCGCGAGCAGGGCTTCGAGGGTCTGTTTGTGAGCTGGCAGCATGCTGGTAGAAGGCTTCGTTGGTGGCGGCCGGAAACGCCGGCCGGCCGGCGCGCTTTTTAAGCGCGCGTTTCAGGGATCGCAGAATTTTAACAGGTGCTAATATGCCGCTCAGGCGCCCCGCGTCCGCGAGGCCGGACGCCGGCCTGCCGGCGTCCCCCAACCGCGCCGCGCAGGCACAACAAGATGAAAAGGGAATAGTCATGATTACGTTCAAGAGCAAGGCGGCACAGGATCTCGACGTGCTGAAGGATTTCGCCGTATACGTGCTGGGCCTCGTCGGCAAGCAATTGGGCGAACGCGGTGTCATTACGCACGACGAACTGGACCACGCGATCGCGAAGCTGGAAGGCGCGGTCGCGCAGGCGAAGCAGGAGCGTGCCGAGCACGCCGGCCATTTCCACGAGGACGAAGACGACCACGCGCACCACGAAGTGCCGCCGAGCCTGGCGCAGCGCGTCGCACCGTTCCTGACGATGCTGCGCGAAGCGAAGGCCGGTCAGGCCGACGTGCATTGGGGGTTCTGAACTCCGTAGTCTGGCCGACGCGGATCGCGAGGTCGGCAAGGCAACAACGAGCCTGCTCGATGCAGGCTTTTCTTTTGTCTGATGAAATCCGGGCCGGGCGGCTGGCCGCTCGCCTTGACCGGCAAGGGAAATTCCTTATAATTCAACGCAAGACTATGTGAAAGCGGGTGCGAAAACATAGTGCCGCCCGGGCAACCGGGTCCCACCTGGAGTGGGTATTTCGTCGATGGACGAAAAGAGAATCCCGCATGCGACGGCTGCCGAAAGGCGGCCGTTGGTTTTTCTACGCACGAATCTTCCGGCCTTCCAGGCTCGCGCGCAGCAAGGTGCGCAACGCCACCTTCCGGGCGTCCCGCTGGCGTTTCGTCAGGTCGCCCTCCAGCAGATAGGCGGATTGGACCCGCAGGACAAGCCTGCGCTTTCTCGCCCGATCCTTCGACACCTCGAAAAACACCGCGTACACGCGCTGCGTGCCGTCCGACAACACCGTTTCCACCGTGACGAAATTGCGTTGCCGTTCGTCCGCGACGACGATCCGGCGTGCCGGCAGCCCGACGATCACGTCGCGCAACAGTCGTCGCGACCCGTGATACCGGTCGGCGCACAGCACACGTGTCTCGCGGCCGTCGTCGTAGATTTCGTCATCCGGGATCGCGTCGCGATCACGCTGGTCCCATTTGAAGCTGCGCGTAAAGCAGTGGCACGAGAACAGCACCAGGACCGTCACGTCGAATCCGGTTTCCAGATCGCAGATGAACGTCAGCGGGCGCAAATGGCTCAGATCCCAGCGCTCGCCGCGGTAGATCGTCGGCGGGAACGAGCTCGCACTGTCAGCTGGCGTTTCGGTGATCCGGATTTCGAAGGTCGGCATGCGGGAACGATTTTGGGAGAAGGGTGCCGTGCCGCCCACGCGCGCAAGCCCCGAGGCTTGGCGTTGTCGCGACTTCGCTTCCGGTTATCGAGATTAGGTATCCTGATGAATCGTGTCGTTGTGCGACGCGCCCCTTGATCGGGGCGCGTGGCGATGGAAGCCGCGGATGGCGCCGCGGTCGATGCGGTTAAAGCTGCGGCGCGAGCGCGCGGCGCGCGTCGTCGAGCGACAGCTGCATCCGTTGCGCGTAGTCGTCGAGCTGATCCTGCCCGATTTTGCCGACCGAGAAGTAGCGGCTGTCCGGATGCGCGAGATAGAAGCCCGACACGCTCGCCGCCGGCAGCATCGCCAGCGAATCGGTCACGCTCATCCCGATTTCGTCCGCGTGCAGCGCGGCGAACATGTCGCGTTTCACGAGGTGGTCGGGGCAGGCCGGGTAGCCGGGCGCCGGGCGGATGCCCGCGTACTTTTCGGCGATCAGCGCGTCGTTGTCGAGCGTCTCGCCGCTCGCGTAGCCCCACAGCTCGCGGCGCACGCGCGCGTGCATCGCTTCGGCGAACGCTTCCGCGAAGCGGTCGGCGAGCGCCTTCAGCATGATCGCGCTGTAGTCGTCGTGGTCGGCTTCGAACTGCTTTTCCTTGACGTCGACGCCGAGGCCGGCCGTCACCGCGAACATGCCGATGTAGTCGGCGACGCCCGATTCCTTCGGCGCGATGAAGTCGGCAAGCGAGCGGTTCGGGCGCATCACGCCGTCGACCACCGGACGCACGCTCTGCTGGCGCAGGTTGCGCCACGTCATCAGCACTTCCGAGCGCGATTCGTCGGTGTAGATTTCGATGTCGTCGTCGTTGACCGTGTTCGCCGGCAGCAGCGAGATCACGCCGTTCGCGGTCAGCCAGCGGCCCTGGATCAGGCGCGCAAGCATCGACTTCGCGTCGGAGAACACGCGCCGCGCCGATTCGCCGACGATCTCGTCGTTCAGGATCGCCGGGTACGGGCCCGCGAGATCCCAGGTCTGGAAGAACGGGCCCCAGTCGATGTAGTTCGCGAGTTCGTTCAGGTCGTAATTCCTGAACACGCGGCGGCCGATGAACTTCGGCTTCACGGGCTGGTAGCCCGCCCAGTCGATCTTCGTCTTGTTCGCGCGCGCCTGCTCGAGCGTGACCATCGGCTGCGCCTTGCGGTTTGCGTGCTGGTCGCGGATTCGTTCGTAATCGGACTTCAGTTCGTCGAGGTACTTCGCCGCGCCTTCGTCCGACAGCAGGTTCGACGCGACCGACACCGAGCGCGACGCGTCCGGCACGTAGACGACCGGGCCTTCGTAGTGCGGCGCGATCTTCACGGCCGTGTGCACGCGCGAGGTCGTCGCGCCGCCGATCAGCAGCGGGATCTTCTTCACGCGGAAGTAGTCGTCGCGCTGCATCTCGGACGCGACGTACGCCATTTCCTCGAGGCTCGGCGTGATGAGGCCCGACAGCCCGATGATGTCCGCGCCCTCGACCTTCGCCTTCGCGAGGATCTCGTTGCACGGGACCATCACGCCCATGTTGACCACTTCGAAGTTGTTGCACTGGAGCACGACCGACACGATGTTCTTGCCGATGTCGTGCACGTCGCCCTTCACGGTCGCGATGACGATCTTGCCTTTCGCGCGCACGTCGCCGCCCGCTTCCGCGAGCAGCCGCTTTTCTTCCTCGATGAACGGGATCAGGTGCGCGACGGCCTGCTTCATCACGCGCGCCGACTTCACGACCTGCGGCAGGAACATCTTGCCCTGGCCGAACAGGTCGCCGACGATGTTCATCCCGTCCATCAGCGGGCCTTCGATCACGTTGATCGGACGGCCGCCGGCCGCGGCGATCTTCGCGCGGACTTCCTCGGTATCCTCGACGATGAAGTTCGTGATGCCGTGCACGAGCGCATGCGAAAGCCGCTTCTCGACCGGCTGGTTGCGCCACTCGAGGTTCTCTTCCTTCTTCGCGCCGCCCGCCTTGAACTTGTCGGCGATCTCGAGCAGGCGGTCGGTCGAATCGTCGCGGCGGTTCAGGATCACGTCCTCGACGCGCTCGCGCAGCTCCGGGTCGAGATCGGCGTACACGCCGAGCTGGCCTGCGTTCACGATACCCATGTCCATGCCCGCCTGGATCGCGTGATACAGGAACACGGTGTGGATCGCCTCGCGCACCGGGTCGTTGCCGCGGAACGAGAACGACACGTTCGACACGCCGCCGCTCACCTTCGCGTACGGCAGGTTCTGCTTGATCCAGCGGGTCGCCTCGATGAAGTCGACCGCGTAGTTGTTGTGCTCCTCGATGCCGGTCGCGACCGCGAAGATGTTCGGATCGAAGATGATGTCTTCCGGCGGGAAGCCGACTTCGTTCACGAGGAAGTCGTACGAGCGCTTGCAGATCTCGGTCTTGCGTGCGTAGGTATCGGCCTGGCCCGTCTCGTCGAATGCCATCACGACCGCGGCTGCGCCGTAGCGGCGGATCAGGTTCGCGTGGCGGCGGAACGCGTCCTCGCCTTCCTTCAGCGAGATCGAGTTCACGATCGCCTTGCCCTGCACGCACTTGAGGCCGGCTTCGATGACTTCCCACTTCGACGAGTCGATCATGATCGGCACGCGCGCGATGTCCGGCTCGGACGCGATCAGGTTCAGGAAGCGCACCATCGCCGCCTTCGAATCGAGCATCGCCTCGTCCATGTTGATGTCGATCACCTGCGCGCCGTTCTCGACCTGCTGGCGCGCGACCGCGAGCGCCTCGTCGAACTGGCCGTTGAGGATCATCCGCGCGAATGCCTTCGAGCCGGTGACGTTGGTGCGTTCACCGACGTTGATGAAGAGCGTTCCGGACGTGACGTTGAACGGCTCGAGGCCGGCAAGGCGCATCATGTGATCGGTCATGGCGGTGCGAATTCGTATGAGGTAGGGCGGGCGTTGATGCGGTCGGTCAGGCGGCGTCGCTGTACTGGCTCGGCCAGCGGCGCGGTTTCACGTCGGCGAGCGCCTTCGCGATCTCGGCGATGTGTTCGGGGGTCGTGCCGCAGCAGCCGCCCGCGAGATTCACGAGCCCGGCCTGCGCGAATTCCTTCAGGAGGCCCGACGTGACGTCCGGCGTCTCGTCGAAGCCGGTGTCGCTCATCGGGTTCGGCAGGCCCGCGTTCGGGTAGCACGACACGTAGGTGTCGCACAGCTTCGCGAGCTCGGCGATGTACGGGCGCATCAGCGCCGCGCCGAGCGCGCAGTTCAGGCCGAACGTGAGCGGCTTCGCGTGGCGCAGCGAATTCCAGAACGCCTCGACCGTCTGGCCCGACAGGATGCGGCCCGATGCGTCGGTCACGGTGCCCGAGATCATGATCGGCAGGCGCTCGCCGGTGTCCTCGAACAGTTCGTCGAGCGCGAAGAGGGCGGCCTTCGCGTTCAGCGTGTCGAAGATCGTCTCGACGAGGAACAGGTCGACGCCGCCGTCGAGCAGCGCCTTCGCCTGCTGGTAATACGCGTCGCGCAGCTCGTCGAACGTGACGTTGCGCGCGCCCGGGTCGTTGACGTCCGGCGAGATGCTCGCCGTCTTCGGCGTCGGCCCGATCGCGCCCGCGACGAAGCGCGGTTTGTCGGGCGTCGCGTAGCGGGCCGCCGATTCGCGCGCGAGCCGCGCCGATTCGACGTTCATCTCGACGACGAGGTCTTCCATCCCGTAGTCGGCCTGAGCGACCGTCGTCGCGCCGAAGGTGTTGGTTTCGACGATGTCCGCGCCGGCCGCGAAGTACTGGTCGTGGATCTCGCTGATGATCTGCGGCTGCGTGAGCGACAGCAGTTCGTTGTTGCCCTTGATGTCGCGCGGGAAATCCTTGAAGCGCTCGCCGCGATACGCGGCCTCGTCGAGCTTGTAGCGCTGGATCATCGTGCCCATCGCGCCGTCGAGGATCAGGATGCGCGATTTCAGCAGCGCGGGCAGTGCGGCGCCACGCGTGTAGGGCGCGTCGAGCGGGGCGGAAGCGGCGAGAGGAGTCGCAGACATGGGCGAGAGACCGGCGAAGACGGGAAAACCGTCATTGTAGCCGGTGCGCCGGGGCGCCGCCCGGCCTCGCGCGGCGTGCAGCCGCCCGGCGCGGCATGCGGGTGGCGCGCACGGTCGTGGTGCAGGCAACGGTGCGGGCCCGATGCCTGCGTGCGCGCGGTCTGCGCGCAATGAACGCGCGTACCTGTGTGCGAGGCGCGCACCGGTGGCACCAAACGAAAACCCCCGCCCGGCGAACCGGACGGGGGCTTGGATCGGAGTGCTCGCGGCGCCGCTTAGTGCGGCGAATGGCCCGGCGATGCGCCGGGCCGCGGGTCGTCAGTGCAGGACGACGGGCATCATCATCAGGCTGTCGAACTGTCCGAGGAATTCGTCCACTTCGTCGAGCGACGGTTCATCCTCGATCAGCTGCTTCACGTGCGCGCGGAATCGCTCGGCGAGCTCGCCGTCGATGAAGATCTCGCGCTGGGCGTTCTTGTCGACGATTTCGTATCCGCCGGCATTCATCAGATGGTGGCCGGCCTGCGGCGCAAATTCGACGACGCAGTAGTTGGGGCTGTTGTAGATCATTTGCATGGCGGCACTCCTCTTCGCAGTGGCATCTGGCCTTGTTGTCCCGTAGGTGGGGCGGGCTGTGCCGGTTTCAAGGGGCTTGCGCTGCACACCCCGTTCTCCCGTTTGCGTGGGGTGTATCGGTTAGAAACCAATGTCTATCAAACGTTTCTTATTGTGATCCGGTGGACTGAAATAGTTGTTAAAGAGTGTCATCGGCCATTTCGGCAAGTCCTTTAATCGGTCGAAATTGCCGATTGGTCGATCGTCACGGCGCGGCCGGCGCCGAGGCCGGCAGTGCAGACGCTGGCGCGGGCGGTTGCACGGCGGGCGGCGGCGTGGGTTGTGCCGGCTCCGCGGCCGGTGCGCTGGCAGGCGCGTTGGTTGCGCCTTCCTTCGTTGCGCCTTGCGTCGCGCCGGCGGTCGGTGCATCCGGCGGGGCAAGCCGGCCGTGCCACAGCAGCTCGATCTGCGAACCGTTCGGTTCCGATTGTACGAGCCTCGCGGGCAGCCAGTCGAGCGACGGCGCGAGCCACATGTCGATGCGGCGCGTGTCGCCGTCGCGGCGCGGCAGCCGCATGAAATGGCGTGCCCGGATGATGCCGGCCTGCGTCTGCACGTCCTCGTCGCCGATCACCGTGATCGGCCAGGTCTCGCCGCTGTTGTTGTCGATCACGAAGAACTGTTGCGTGACGCCCGGCTTGTACGCGGCCGGATTGCCGCGCACGAGCCCCGACAGCTGCATCAGCATGCTGAAGCGATCCTGCACGCCGTCGGGCAGCGGCGCGTTGTTCGGCGTGCGCGTGAAGACCACCTGGCGGATCTCGCGGTTGAAGATCGCGATGTCCTCGGGCCGCTTGCCGCGCTTCTCGACATAGCGGTCGGGCGCGACGCCGAACGCGTCGATGCGGCCTTCGCTCCGGTAGGAGAACGGGCCGACGAACGGCACCGGCATCGACACCGACAGATCGTAGGTGCGCCCGTCGGTGCGCCAGTGGATCGTGCCGATCATGTTCTGCATCCCGTTGTAGAACGTGTCGTACTGCAGGTCGCCGGGCGGCGGCGCCGCGAACTTCACCGCCGCTCGTCGCGGGGCCCGGCGTCGCGCACTGGCGCCACTGGCGGCATCGCGGACGATGCGCGTGCGCGCCGGATGCGCCTGTCGTGCCGCTCGCGGCGGAGCGGCGGCGCGGCGGCTCGCCGTGCTCGGCCGTCTGCGTCGACGTGAGGACCGGCTCGGCGACGGCGCGGGCTTCGGTGCAGGCTTCGGCGTGGCGGGGAGCCGGTTTCGCCGGCGCCTGCTCGGCCGGATGTGCGGCCGGATGTTCGGCCGGCTTCGGCGCAGGCTGGCGCTCGATCGGTTGCGGCTTCAGCAATTCGATCTGCACCGGTATCGCGGCGGGCGCGGGCGGCGTGAACGCGTCGCGGCTGCGCGTCAGCCACAAGGCCGCGAGCGCGTGCAGCACCAGCACGACCACGAGCGCGATGCCCACGCGCAGCCAGCGGCGGGGCGGGGCGTGACGAGGACGGGTGTCGGCAGGCGGCATCGGCGAAACGGTACAGGGTTGGGGCGGTCGCGGCGCGCAGCGCGCGTCACAGCCGTCGGACCGCCGGATGCGCCGCGCGTTCGCGGTACATCGCGCGGGTGTCGCACGTGTGTAGCGCGCCCGGCGTGTCAGGCGTGTCAGGCGTCGCGCGCGTCCGGACTATAGCCGAGTTCGTAGGACAGTTTCTGCGCGCAGGCACGCAGCGCGGTGTCGATTTCGCCGCCCCACGCGATGTCGAACATGCCTTCCTGGCCGAGCGCGACGATCGCGAGCGCGAGTTCGCCGACCGCGTCGAACACCGGCATGCAGAACGCATGGATCGTCGGCAGCAGCATCCCTTCGACGCGCGCGGCCTGATGCGCACGCACGTCGGCGAGCACCGCCTCGACCTCGTCGAGCGTGCGCGGGCCGCCGTGATGCGGCGAGCGGCGCGTGTCGGCGAGTTCGCGTTCGAGCATCGCCGCGGTCTTGCTGCGCGGCAGGTACGCGGCGAACAGCAGGCCCGTCGCGGAGCCGAGCAGCGGCATCACGTCGCCGAGCTTCAGCGACGCCTTCGCGGGATGGCTCGATTCCATCCAGTGCACGATCGTCGGTCCCTGGTTGCCCCACACCGCGATGCCGACCGTCTGGTCGACGCGGTCGCGCAACTCGGTCAGCGCGATCCGCGCGAGTTTCACGCCGTCGACGCGCGCGAGCCGCGCGAGCCCCATCTGCAGCGCGAAGCCGCCGAGTTCGTAGCGGCCCGACACGGGATCCTGCGACACGACGCCGAGCCGCGAGAAGCTGACCAGGTAGCGGTGCGCCTTCGCCGGGCTCATGCCCGCGCGCTGCGCGAGGTCGCGCAGCATCATCGCGCGCGGCTCGCTCGTCAGCACATCGAGCAGGCGGAAGCCGACCTCGATCGACTGGATGCCGGAACGGAGCTTCTCGCCGCCTTCACCGTGTTCGCCGGCGCCGGTGTCGTCGGTGTCGGAATCGGCGGGATCGTCGTCGGGAAGCGGGCTGGCAGGCATGGGCAACGGGGGCGCGACAAGGCGGCAAGGGTCGGGACGAAAACGGCGCGCACGATCGTGGCGCGCCGCACGGATTCACCATCGTAAAATAGATTCCCTCCATCGTCACTAAAACGGCAGATACCCCATGAAACTTGCATCGCTGAAGGACGGCACGCGCGACGGCCAGCTGATCGTCGTGTCGCGCGACCTGCACACCGCGGCGATCGCCGATGCGATCGCACCGACGCTGCAGCGCGTCCTCGACGACTGGGCGTTCTACGCGCCGCAACTGCGCGACCTGTACGACGCGCTGAACCACGGCCGCGCACGCAACGCGTTCGCGTTCGATCCGGCGAACTGCATGGCGCCGCTGCCGCGCGCGTTCCAGTGGGCCGACGGCTCCGCGTACGTGAACCACGTCGAGCTCGTGCGGCGCGCGCGCGGCGCCGAGATGCCGCCGGAGTTCTGGACCGATCCGCTGATGTACCAGGGCGGCAGCGACGATTTCCTCGGCGCGCGCGACGACATCATGTGTCCGTCCGAGGAATGGGGCATCGACTTCGAGGCCGAAGTCGCGGTGATCACCGGCGACGTGCCGATGAGCGCATCGCCGGACGACGCGCTGAAGGCCGTGCGGCTCGTCACGCTCGTGAACGACGTGTCGCTGCGCAACCTGATTCCGGCCGAACTCGCGAAGGGCTTCGGCTTCTTCCAGAGCAAGCCGGCCACCGCGTTCGCACCGGTCGCGGTGACGCTCGACGAGCTCGGCGACGAATGGCGCGAAGGCCGCGTGCACCGGCCGATGATCGTCCACTGGAACGGCAGGAAGGTCGGCCAGCCCGACGCGGGCACCGACATGGTGTTCCACTTCGGCCAGCTGATCGCGCACGCGGCGAAGACGCGTAACCTGCGTGCCGGCTCGATCGTCGGCTCGGGCACGGTGTCGAACAAGGACGCGAAGCGCGGCTACTGCTGCATCGCCGAGAAGCGCTGCCTCGAGACGATCGAGCACGGCGCGCCGCAGACCGAATTCATGCGCTACGGCGACACCGTGCGCATCGAGATGTTCGACGCGGCCGGCAAGTCGATCTTCGGCGCGATCGAGCAGGCGGTCGCCCCGCCCGACGGCGCGGCCTGACGCAAACGCGCCAGCCGACGCGAAACCCGGCCCCGGCCCGCGCGCCGGGTTTCGCCTGATGTTTGCCCGCGCGGGCTTGGCTACACTCGATTCAGGCGCTTCAGGCGTCTCGAGAACCCGGGAGCTGCGCATGGCCGATCTCGCCGCATACGGCGGTTACGAAGCACTGAAGGTGACACGCCGCGATCACGGCGTGCTCGACATCGTGATGAGCGGCGAGGGCGCGAACCGCAGCGGCCTCGCGACTGCGAACGAGCGCATGCATCGCGAGCTCGCCGACATCTGGCGCGACGTCGACCGCGATCCCGACACGCGCGTCGCGGTGATCCGCGGCGAGGGCAAGGGCTTTTCGGCGGGCGGCGATCTCGCGCTCGTCGAGGCGATGGCGAACGACTTCGACGTGCGCGCGCGCGTGTGGCGCGAGGCGCGCGACCTCGTCTACAACGTGATCAACTGCAGCAAGCCGATCGTGTCCGCGATGCACGGCCCGGCCGTCGGCGCGGGGCTCGTCGCCGGGCTGCTCGCCGACATCTCGATCGCCGCGAAGGACGCGCGCATCATCGACGGCCATACGCGGCTCGGCGTCGCGGCCGGCGATCACGCGGCGATCGTGTGGCCGCTGTTGTGCGGGATGGCGAAGGCGAAGTACTACCTGCTGCTGTGCGAACCGGTGAGCGGCGAGGAGGCCGAGCGGATCGGCCTCGTGTCGCTCGCGGTCGAGCCGGCCGACCTGCTGCCGAAGGCGTACGAAGTCGCGGAGCGGCTCGCGCACGGATCGCAGTCGGCGATCCGCTGGACCAAGTACGCGCTGAACAACTGGCTGCGCGGCGCCGGGCCGACGTTCGATACGTCGCTCGCGCTCGAATTCATGGGCTTCTCCGGGGCCGACGTGCAGGAAGGCATCCGCTCGCTGCGCGAGCGGCGCCCGCCCGACTTCCCCGGCGACGCACCGTTCTGACGCGCGTTATGATCGAACCAAAGGCGGCCGCTCGATCCGTGCCGGCCGCTTCGCTCCCCCAGTCAACCAGGACGCCCGTATGACGACCGATGCCCCCGGCTCCAATCCTTTCGCCGGCTTTGCCGGTTTCAAGCCTGCCGACATGCTCGACCGGATGTGGGACATGATGCGGATGACGCCGTTCGGCGGGATGGCGTCGTTTCCCGGCACCGCGTCGGGGCTGCCGCCTTCGCTGTCGAGCATGTCCGACATGATGGCGCCGCTCACGAGCGTCGAGGAACTCGACAAGCGGATCACCGATCTGCGTGCGGTCGAGCAATGGCTCAAGCTCAATCTCGGGATGCTGCAGTCCGCGATCCAGGCACTCGAGGTGCAGCGCGCGACGCTCGCGACGCTGCGCGCGTTCGGCGCGTTCGCGCAAAGCTCGATGTCGGCGGCCGAGGAGGCGCGGTTGCGGCCGCGCAACGGCGTCCGCGCCGCGCGCCGACGCGCAGCAAGCGCCGGACGCCGCCGCCGCGGACGCGCCGCCGCTGGCGACGCGCGCAACAGGCGTTCGATCCGGCCGGCTGGTGGAACCTGCTGCAGGCGCAGTTCAACCAGCTCGCGAGCCTCGCGATGACGCAGCGGGGGCGCAGCCGCGGCACCGGACGACGCCGCACCGCCCGAGCAGCCGCACGGCCGCGGCGGCACAGCCCGCGCCGGCCCTGCCGCCCGCCGCGCAAGCCGGCCGCGAAGCGCGCGAAGCCGGCCGATTCGGCCGCGGCGCGCGCGGCAGCCGCTTCGTCGCCCGAAACGCGTCCGCCGAAGCGCTCGACGTGATGCGAACCGGATAGCAGGTCGATCATGCGGCTCGCGCTCGTGCTGATGGGAGGCGGCGCACGCGCCGCCTATCAGGTCGGCGTGCTGAAGGCGCTGGCCGAAATCGCGCGCGAGGCCGATCCGAACCGGCAGACGGTGCCGTTCACGGTGGTCTGCGGGTCATCGGCCGGCGCGATCAATGCGACGTCGATCGCAAGCCATGCTGACGACTTTTCGCACGGCGTGCGGCGCCTGCTCGAATTCTGGGAGCCGCTGCGCGCGGACTACGTGTATCGCACCGACTGGCTCGGCATCGCCGCGGCGGGCGCACGCTGGCTCGCGACGATGACCTTCGGCTGGGCGGCGCGCCGCTCGCCGCGCGGGCTGCTCGACAACGCGCCGCTCGCGCACCTGCTGCAGCGCGAGCTGAGCTTCCACCGGATCGAGCAGATGCTCGAGGCCCGCCTGCTGCATGCGCTGTCGGTGACGGCGCTCAGCTATTCGAGCGGCCGGCACCTCACCTTCTACCAGGCCGCCGAACCGATCCAGGCATGGCGGCGCGCGCAGCGCACCGCGCGGCTCGTCGATCTGTCGGCGTCGCACCTGCTCGCGTCGTCGGCCATTCCGTTCGTGTTCCCGGCCGTGCCGCTCGTGCTCGACGGCCAGATCGAATACTTCGGCGACGGGTCGATCCGCCAGGTCGCGCCGCTGTCGCCGGCGATCCACTTCGGCGCGGACCGGATCGTCGTCGTCGGCGCGGCCGATCCGCGGCCCGAAATTCCCGCCGCGAACGGCTCGGGGCTGGTGCGCGGTTACCCGACGCCCGCGCAGATCGGCCAGCAGGTGCTCGCGAGCGTGTTTCTCGACTCGATCGGCTCGGACATCGAGCGGATCGAGCACATCAACCGGATGATCGAGCATTTGCCGCACCAGGTCGAAGTCGACAGCGGCTGGCGGCACGTCGACGTGCTCGCGATCGCGCCGTCCGAGCGCATCGAGCTGATCGCCGCGAAACACCTGAAGCAGATGCCGGCGACGATGCGCGGGCTGCTCGGCGCGATCGGCGGCAGCCAGCCGGCCGGCGCGTCGTTCGCGAGCTACCTGTTGTTCGAGGAGGCGTTCACGCGCGAGCTGATCGAACTCGGCTACCGCGACGGGCGCGCGCAGCGCGACACGCTGGCGGACTGGATCGCCCGGGCCGACGGCGGCAGTGCGCCGGCGGCCGGCACGCCGCCCGAAGGCGGTCTCGCGACAGGCGAAATACGGGTCTGACCGACAGGCCCGGGCAGGCCCGAAAGCGACCCAGCTTACATTTCGGTTGCGTTTTCGCGACGGGGCCTGCGACCGATCGCCGCACCGCCGTTGGCGGCCCGCGACCGGTTCCGCGTCTCGGAACCGTCATGTGTGCGTGCTATCATGGCCGCCGCCGTATACACCATATCGAGCAGCCCGCCGGTCCGGCGGTCGCACGGGAACCCGTCCGGGGACCGCGTGGCGCCGGGCGGGCTCGCCACCGAGCCGGCCTGCGCCGGCCCCCACATCAGGCACGCGCGGTCGGTTCCGTTCGAGCGGAGCGGGGTCGCGGCGTGCTTCAAGGCGGCGGCGCGGCCGCCCGGCTGCCGAACGCGGAATCTGCGTCCGGGGGCTGGATTCACGCGTAAAATTAGAGTCTTGGCTGCAAAAAGCGCGTTCGCGCGCCCGCGCGGCAACAGTCACGTTTAGAGAAGTCGCATTGCGCAGAACAGGGGTGGGACCATCATGAACACCATGCTTTATCCGGAACTTTACAGGTCGCTCGAAGCTGTCCGCTGGGACATGGAGAAGGACATTCCGTGGGACAAGTTCGACGCTTCGCTGCTCACCGACGAGCAGGCGAAGACGATCAAGATGAACGCGATCACCGAATGGTCGGCGCTGCCCGCGACGGAAATGTTCCTGCGCGACAACCAGCACGACAGCGACTTTTCCGCGTTCATGAGCGTGTGGTTCTTCGAGGAGCAGAAGCATTCGCTCGTGCTGATGGAATACCTGCGCCGCTTCCGGCCGGAAATGGTGCCGACCGAAGAGGAACTGCACGCGGTGCGCTTCGCGTTCGACCCGGCGCCGCCGCTCGAGACGCTGATGCTGCACTTCTGCGGCGAGATCCGCCTGAACCACTGGTATCGCTGCGCGGCCGACTGGCACACCGAGCCGGTCATCAAGCACATCTACGAAACGATCTCGCGCGATGAAGCGCGCCACGGCGGCGCTTACCTGCGCTACATGAAGAAGGCGCTGAACAACTGCGGCGACGTCGCGCGCGCGGCGTTCGCGAAGATCGGCGTGCTGATGGCGTCGGCGCGCCGCACCGAGAAGCCGCTGCACCCGACCAACCTGCACGTGAACCAGGCGCTGTTCCCGCGCGACACCGTGCAGTCGCGCCTGCCCGATCCGGAATGGCTCGAGCGCTGGCTCGACGAGCAGATCCGTTTCGACGGCGAGTGGGAAAAGAAGGTCGTCGAGCGGATCCTGCACAACCTGTCGATCCTGTTCGAGCGAACCTTCGCGACCGCGCAGGAACTGAACCGCTATCGCAAGGAAGTCACCGGCCGCCTGCAGTCCGAAAGCGGCCCGTCGTCGGCCGCGCAACCGGCCTGAGGCCGCGCGGCGTCGCAGCCGGCGTGAAGCGCCGCCGGCCGCGCTCGCCGCCCCGTATTCCCGCATGAAGCCCGCCCGGCGATCCGGCGGGCTTTTTATCTGGCGCCGCCGTGTTCCGTCGCGACGTGCACCGCGCGCCGCTCACGCCATCCGAAATCCATCATGCCCGCTACCTTCGAACGCAAGCTGATCACCCGTGACGCCCTGGTTGCGCTGCGCGCTTCGCTGCCTTCGCCCGTCGTGTTCACGAACGGCGTGTTCGACATCCTGCACCGTGGCCACGTCACCTATCTCGCCGACGCGAAGGCGCTCGGCGCATGCCTGATCGTCGGCGTGAACAGCGATGCGTCGGTGCGCATGCTCGGCAAGGGCGATGACCGGCCGATCAACCGCGAGGAAGACCGCATGGCGCTGCTCGCGGCGCTGGAAAGCGTCGACTGGGTCGTGAAGTTCGAGGAGAAGACGCCGGTATCGCTGATCGAGGCCGTCCGTCCGGACATTCTCGTGAAGGGCGGCGACTACGACATGGACGCGCTGCCGGAATCGGCGCTCGTGCGCGGCTGGGGCGGGCGGGCGCTCGCGATTCCGTTCGAGCACGACCGCTCGACCACCGCGCTGCTGAAGAAGGTGCGCGCGCAGCAGTCCTGATGCGGGTGCCGCGCCGTCAGGGCGCGGATGCCGCGAACGGCTCGGCCGGACGGCCGGCGCGCCGATCGGGCCGCCGATCACCGGCTGATCGGCCGCCTGCGCGAGCGGCATCGCATGCAGCGCCTCGGGCCGCACCTGCCGGGACAGCACGCCGGGTTCGCGCGGACCGGCCGCCGGCAGCGGCCCGAACACGCCGCGCACGGCGACGAACGCGAGCAGGTTCGCGAGAAAGAGAACAGCGATCAGCCAGCGCAGCATCGTCGACACTCCTCGTCGTTGTTCAGTCGTTCAGTCGTTCAGTCGTTCAGTCGTTCGGTCGTTCAGTCGGCGCGATGCCGGCCGGTTTTTCGTCAATCCTGCGCCGCCGCTTCCGCGGCGATCAGCGCAAGCCCGGACAGGATCAGCGCATCGTGCCGCGTATGCGGCAGCGTCAGCGCACGCGCGACGTCGTCGGCCGCACCGCCTGCCAGCACGAGCCGCACGGGGGCCTGCCACGCATCGGCGAGATCGCGCCACGCGCGTTCGATCAGCCCCGCCTGCGCGTACAGGCAACCGGCCGACAGCGAGCGCGGCGTATCGACCTGGAACGGCTCGGCCTGCGCACCCGCGAGCAGCCCGCTCGCGATGTCGGTGGTCAGCGTCGGCAATTGCGCGGTGTGCGTGCCGAGCGCGCGCATCATCAGCGCCCAGCCCGGCGCGATCAGCCCGCCGGTGAAACGACCGTCCGCACGCAGCGCTTCGAGCGTCGTCGCCGTGCCGAACGTCGCGATCAGCAGATGCTCGCCCGGAAACGCCGCATGCGCGCCGATCAAACCGGCCCAGCGATCGCTGCCGAGCTGTTCGGGCGTCGTATAGCCGTTCGTCACGCCGCATTGCGCGGGCCGCGAGCGGATCGTCGTGCGCGGCAGGCCGGGCCAACGGGCGTCGAGCAGCGCGTCGAGCCGGGCGGCCACGTCGGCACCCGCGACGTTCGAGATCCATGCGCCGCGCGGACGCGGCACGGCCGACCAGTCGGGATCGGCGCCGCCGTCGCGCGTATGGCCGAACGCGCCGGTGTCGACGAGCGTACGCTGCGTGTCGGCGAGCGCCCACTTGATCCGGCTGTTGCCGGCGTCGATCAGCAGATGCGGTTCGTTCATTGCGCTTCGCGCAGCGATACGTCGCCGGCCGCGATCGCCCGCACGCCATCGGGCGTGTCGAGCAGCAGCTGGCCGGTCGCGTCGATGCCGGTTGCGATGCCGCGCACGCGTTCGACACCCTGTTCGAGCAGCACGACTTCGCGCCCCGCGTATGCGTGCAGCGCGTGCCAGCGCGGCAGGAACGGCGCGAGCCCGTCGGTGCCGAACTGCGCGAGGGCGGGGGTGAGCGCGTTCAGCGCGGCGGCGAGCGTATCGGTGAGGTTGGCCGATGCGCACGCGGCCGACAGCGCGGCCGGCGGCAGCCCGCTCGCGAGCGTCGCTTCGCGCGCGCGCAGCGCGTCGACCTGCGCGGCGACGGCTTCCGCGCCGCGCACGTTGATGCCGAAGCCGATCACGACGGCGGTCGCGTCGGCGGTGGTCCAGACGGTTTCGATCAGGATCCCGGCGAGCTTGCCGACGATGCGCGGCGTGCCGTCGTCGGTGACCGTCAGCAGCAGGTCGTTCGGCCATTTGAGCGCGACGCGCGTGCGGGCGTCGAGCGGCAGCGCGGCGAGCCCTTCCGCGAGCGCGACGCCGATCGCGATGCTGAGGCCGCCGAGCGCGTCCACGGGGCGCGGCACGATGCAGCCGACCGAGCACAGCAGCGCGTTGCCGGGCTGCGCGAACCACGGGCGGCCTTGCCGGCCGCGGCCGGCCGTCTGCTCGAACGCGACGCGCACGAGCGGCGCGGGCAGCGCGTTCGCGGCGCGCGGCAGCGCCTTGAGGCGCGTCGCGACGTCGGCGTTGGTCGAGCCGGTGGCGGCAACGATGTCGAGCGGCCACGCGCGCGGCGCGGCATCCAGGTGCGCCTCGAGCCGGTTGCGCGCGATGTGCGCGTCGCCGGAATCGGGCGTGTCGGAGGAGGTGGGGGCGTTCATGGTGGCTATTGTAGCGACAGGGGCGCAAGGGGCGCGTGGAAGCACCGGCAGCAAGATCGACGATGATGGCCGCGCATCCGGCGCGGCTACCTGTTTTTCAGGCTCGGCTTGCACGGATGCGCGAATGCTCGCGGTCGGTGTCCTGCTTGACCGCGGGCCTGTTGCCGCTTGCGCCTGCCGAACCCGGCACAGTCGCGTACCGCCGCCGGCCGGCATCTTGAATTTGGAGACCGGCACGACTACGTTCGAAGTATCCGCTCTGGCGGCGCGTTCGACGGTGTTGCCGGCAGTAACGCAGACGAATCGGCGCGCGCCGGCGCGTCCTCGTCGTTGCCGCATCGACGGAAATGGCGATGAACCCGCTTCATTCGGGTTCGAGCCCGTCCAGCCTGTTCGAGCGCCTTCACCGCAAGACGCGCCGGATCGCCGATGCCGCCGGGCTCCCGACGACGTGTGCCTGTCGCGGCTGATGGACTCGCTCGAGTCGGCATGGTCGGTGGTGCGAGCGGGTACGTAGCATAGGCACCGGCGCTGATGCGGCGGCCGACCGTTTTCAAGGAGGTGGCCATGCAACTCCACATGCATTCGCACCATTACGTGCGCCGCATTCCGGTGTGGCGAGCCGCCGTGATCGGCGGGTGCGTGGCCGGCGCGGTTTTCCTCGTCGTCCAGGTCGTCGCGGCGGCAATCATCGGACACGACGCGTGGGCGCCGCTGCGCATGATCGCGGCCATCTACTTCGGCGATGACGCGCTCGCGCCGTCGGCCACGGTCGAAGTGGGGACGCTGCTGGCCGCGCTGGGCGTGCACTTCGCGTTGTCGATCGTGTTTGCGCTGGTCCTGGCCGTGATCATCGCGTGTTTCAGCCTGGATTCGAGCATCGGGATGGCCAGCGTGGCGGGGGCCGTATTCGGCGTGCTGCTGTACGTCGTCAACTACTACGGCATGACGCAGTTGTTCCCGTGGTTCGCCGACGCGCGAGGCTGGGTGAGCGCGCTCGATCACATCGTCTTCGGACTGATCGTGTCCGACTCGTACATGCGCCTGGAGCGACCCGCGCGCAGCGGCGCCGCCTGACGCCGGATGCCGCGACGGCACCCGGCCAGGCGGCTCGCGCGCATCACGGCGCGATGACCGGGTGCTTCAGCGCATGCGCGGTTTCGATCCACTGCGCGTGGAATTCGTCCGCGTCGGGCTTGAGCCCCAGCTCGCCGTTGCGATACGCCATCGCGAGCGTCTGCACGGCTTCCGGCAGTTCGTGTTCCGCCGCCCGGCGATACAGCGCGAGCGCGCGCGCTTCGTCGCGCGGCACGCCGCTGCCTTCGCGGTACGCGTTCGCGAGCATGAAGTCCGCGGCCGGAAGGTCCGCGCGCGACGCGAGCTCGAACCAGTGCGCAGCCTGCACCGGATCGGCCGCGATCCCGTAGCCACTCCGATAGATCAGCCCGAGGTAATACGCGGCGGCCGGATCGCCCTGTCCGGCCGCTGCGCCGAGCAGCGCGCGGGCGCGTGCGTAATCCTTCGGGATGTCGCCGCTGCCGAGCAGCAGAGCCTTGCCGAGCGCCAGCTGCGCACGCCGCGCGGCCGGCGTGTCGGCACGGCCGTCCGCCTGCGCGGCGGTTTCGAGCCAGCCGCGTCCCTCGTCGCGCAGCCCGGCTCGGCGCGCATCGACCAGCGCGATGCGAGCGCGCCTGCGCGTCGCCCGACCCGCGGCGCGCGAGGGTGCGCAACTGCGCGAGCGCGTGCGGCTCGACGGCCTGCGCGACCATCGCCTGCCATTCGTCGAGCTGCGCGGCGCTCGGCGCGGGCCGGCGGAGCGCCAGCCGGTCGCGGCGACCACGGCCGCGACGGTCACGGCCGCCGCCGCCAGCAACGCGGCCGGTGGGAGTTTCGCGCGCAGCAGGCGCCGCACGGCGGCGGTGAAGCCGGCCTCGGCCGGCCGCATCGTCCGGATCGGTTGCATCGCGGGTCTCATGGTCATTGCGTGAGGTCGATCTCGTAGATGGCGAGGTTCTTGCCCGAGCCGTCGTCGGCCGCGACCTGCGTGAGGCCGCTCAGGCCGGCAGCCGCCGCGTCGCCGAGCCGGTTCGGCGCGGACGTGAACCGCACGTGCGCGACCGAGCTCGCGAGCTTCGTGAAGCGCCAGCTGCGCTGCGCGCCGTCGGCCGCGCGCGTGATCGCGCCGCGTTTCTTGATGAATGCGATCAGCACGTCGCGGTTCGCGTCGGGCGACGCGAAGATCGTCTTGCTGCCGTCGAGGCCCGGGAAGTTGCCGCCGCCGCTCGCGCGGTAGTTGTTGGTCGCGACGATGAACTGCGCGTTCGGGTCGATCGGCGCGCCCTTGTACGTCAGGTTCCTGATCCGGCTGCCGACCGGCTGCGTGACGTCGATCTCGTACGCGAGATCGGCGGACGTGAACATGTCGAAGTTGTAGCCGGGGAAGCTGCTGACGAGCGGCTGCACGGTCGCCTGGGTCGGGTCGATCGTGTTGAAGCGTTTCGCGGCCGTCTCGAGCCAGTTCTTCACGTCGCTGCCGCTCACCTTCACCGCGTACACGGTGTTCGGATACAGGTACAGGTCGGCCGCGTTGTTGATCGCGAGCGCGCCGGGCGCGACGTCGGTGTAGTCGCTGCCGCCGCCGAAGCCGCTCTTGAACGGCGCGCTGACCGACAGCACCGGCAGCGACGCGTATTGCGGCAGGTTCGCCTGCACGTAGGTCTTCACGTAGTCGGCCTGCGCCTCGTTGACGATCTGGATCGCGCCCGGATCGCCGACGTCGGCGAAGTATGAGTTCATCCGGTAGTCGGTCGAGCCGATCGGCGTCTTCACGTAGTCGATCGTCGCCTGGTGCTCGGCGGCGATCGCGGCGGACACCGACGGATCGGCGGCGACGTAGCTCTTGTCCGCGTTCTGGATCGGCCGCGCCTCGACGGTCGTCTGCGACTTGTCGACGCTCCAAGTCTTGCCGTCGAACTTAAGACCGAGCTTGATCACGCCGAGATGCTTGCCCCAGTAGTTGGCCATCACGGTCGGCACGCCGTTGACGGTGCCCTTCGCCTTGTCGACGCCCGGCAGGTTGAACTGCGCCACGGTGCTGTTCGCGTCCGGGAACACCTGGTGCGAGTGGCCGATCAGCATCGCGTCGATGCCGGGCACCTTCGACAGCCACCAGCTGCCGTTCTCCATCGTCGGCGAGTACGCGGTGTTGTCGAGGCCGCCGTGCGAGATCGCGACGACGAGGTCGGCGCCCTTCGCGCGCATCTCCGGAATGTACTTCTCGGCCGCTTCCTTCAGGCCGGTCGTGTAGACCTTGCCGTCGAGCCAGCGCTTGTCCCAGCTCATGATCGCGGGCGGCGTGAAGCCGATGATGCCGATCTTCACCGGCGCGCTGACGGTCTTGCCGTCGGGCGTGACGGCCGTCACCGTGCGGGTGAGGATCGTGTACGGCGAGAACAGCGGCGCGTTGGTCCTCGCGCTGATCACGTTCGCGAGCACCTGCGGGAAGTTCGGGCCCGCGCACTTCTTCTGCTGTGCAGGGGCCGGCAGCCCGTCGACGTCGAACGTGTTGCCGGTCACCTGCGACAGGTACGGCAGCCCGTAGTTGAACTCATGGTTGCCGATCCCGCCGCCGTCGAACTTCGCGGCGTTCATCACCTTGTAGATCGCGAGCGTCTGGTCGCAGCCGATCGGGTTCACGAGCGCCTGGTAGTCCGACAGCGCGGTGCCCTGGATCGTGTCGCCGTTGTCGAGCAGCAGCGTGTTCGGGTACTGCGCGCGCGCCTGCGCGATCAGCGTCGACACGCGCTCGAAGCCGAGCGACTTGTCGGCGGCGAGCTTGAAATAGTCGTACGCCAGCACGTTGGTGTGCAGGTCGGTCGTTTCGAGCAGCGCGAGCGTGGCGGTCGTGCCGGCGGGCGCCTGGGCCTGCGTCTGCGATGACGGCGGAGCGGTGACGTCGTCGCCGCCGCAACCGGCGAGGGCGAAGGCGAGGCTGGCGAGCGCGGCGGCGGCGCTCGCGCGGCGGCGGGAAAGCGGGGGGAGACGCATCGATTGTCCTGTTCGGTGTTCTGTTCTATGAATCGCGAGGCGCGCCGCGAGATGGCGGCGCGGGCGCCGACGGCCTGACGTGCGGCGCGTGAGAGTATCGAAAGGAAACGTGACGGAAGAATGAAAGGTCGCGCGCCCGGCATGCCGGTCCGGCGGCGAACGGTGCGCCGTGGCGGGCCGGGCACCCGCAACCGGATGCTGCCGACCCGACGCCCCGGCCACGCGCGCCCGGCTGCACGCCCCGACGGAAATCCTCACGTCGCGGCGCCGGGCGGTTCGCTACAATGGCCGCTGTCATCCTTTTGCAAACAATCCGCCCTTGGACTTCGAGACTCCTCCCGGCCTGTCGGTCGACGCCGGCGGCCAGGGTCAGACGGTGCGCCTGTACGGCCAATGGACCGCACTCGCGCTTGCGCGCAACCGCGGTGCGGTCGCGCGCCGTATCGCGGGCATCGCGTCCGGGCGCGTGAACGAATGGGATCTGTCCGGCATCGAGCGACTCGACCACGTCGGCGGCCAGGCGCTGTGGCGCGTGTGGGGCCGCAAGCTGCCGGCCGGCGTCGAGCTGTCCGCCACGCAGCGCACGATCTTCGAGCGGATCGAACGCCTCGACAGCCAGCGCGAGGCGCCCGAGCGCGTCGTGCGGTTCGATCCCGTCACGCGCCTCGGCCAGGCGATCTTCGCGTTCGCCGAACACCTGCAGGGCGGCATCGCGATGTTCGGCCTCGTGATCCTCGATGCGCTGTCGGTGCTGCGCCGCCCGCAGACGATGCCGTGGAAGGAAACCTCGGCGAACATCTACAGCGCCGGCGCGCAGGCGCTGCCGATCACCGCGCTGGTCGCGTTCCTGATCGGCATCGTGCTGAGCTACCTGTCCGCGCAGCAGCTGCAGATGTTCGGCGCGAACCGCTACATCGTGAACATCCTCGGGCTGTCGGTGATCCGCGAGCTGGGGCCCGTGCTGTCGGCGATCCTCGTCGCGGGCCGCTCCGGGTCGGCGATCACCGCGCAGATCGGCGTGATGCGCGTGACCGAGGAACTCGACGCGATGCGCGTGATGGGCATCCCGCACGGGTTGCGGCTGATCCTGCCGCGCGTGCTCGCGCTCGGCGTCGCGATGCCGCTGCTCGTGATGTGGACCAACATCATCGCGCTCACGGGCGGCGCGCTCGCCGCGAAGCTGGTGCTCGGCATCGACGTCAACTATTTCGTGCGCTCGCTGCCGGGCGTCGTGCCGATCGCGAACCTGTACATCGGCATCGGCAAGGGCGTCGTGTTCGGCATGCTGATCGCGCTGGTCGCCTGTCATTTCGGTTTCCGGATCAAGGCGAACTCGCAGAGCCTCGGCGAAGGGACGACGACATCGGTCGTCTCGTCGATCACGGTCGTGATCCTGGCCGACGCGGTGTTCGCGATCCTGTTCCAGAACGTGGGGCTCGGATGAACGCGTCGAACGAACCGGCGGCCGGTGCCGCCAGCGCGCATGCCGCGGCAATCGGCGCAGGCTCGGTCGGCACGTCGCCGGGCGCCGCCGTGCCCGGCGACGACCTCGTGATCGAGGTGCGCAACCTGACGAAGCGCTACGGGCGCAACATCATTCACCAGAAGCTCGATTTCGACGTGCGGCGCGGCGAGATCGTGGCGATCGTCGGCGGCTCGGGCTCGGGCAAGACGACGCTGGTGCGGCAGATCCTCGGCCTCGAGCGGCCGACGTCGGGCACGATCAAGGTGTTCGGCGAGGACACGTCGAAGATCGACGACGCGACCGCGCGGATGATGCGCACGCGCTCGGGGATGCTGTTCCAGCAGGGCGCGCTGTTTTCGTCGATGACGGTGTTCGACAACGTCGCGCAGCCGTTGCGCGAGCTCGGCCGCGTGCCGCCCGACCTGCTGCACGACATCGTGATGCTGAAGCTCGAGATGGTCGGGCTGCCGTGCAAGCACGCGTCGAAGATGCCGGCCGCGCTGTCGGGCGGGATGGTGAAGCGGGTCGGCATCGCGCGCGCGATCGCGCTCGAGCCGGAGCTGCTGTTCCTCGACGAGCCGACCGCCGGCCTCGACCCGCAGGCGTCCGACGAATTCGTCGAGCTGATCGCGACGCTGCACCGCACGCTCGGGCTGACGGTCGTGATGGTGACGCACGATCTCGACACGATGGTCGCGCTGTCGACGCGCGTCGCGGTGCTGGCCGACCGCAAGGTGCTGGTCGCGGCTCCCGTCGAGGAGGCCGCGAACGTCGACCATCCGTTCATCCACGAATATTTCCTGGGGCTGCGCGGGCGCCGCGCACTGCAGGCGCTGCCGCCCGAGCGGCGCGCGAAGCTGCCGAAGGCGGCCCTCGAACCGGCGCCGTCGAGCGTCGATCTGTAAGCAAGGCAAGAAGCAAGGAACCCGCGAATGGAAAACAAATCACATGCGTTCTGGGCCGGCCTGTTCACGATCGCGCTGACGCTCGCGATCGCGGGCACCGTGTTCTGGTTCAACGTCGACCGTACCGTGCGCGTGCCGTACGACCTGCTCGCGCGCACCAACGTGACGGGCCTGTTCCCCGATGCGGCTGTGCGTTTTCGCGGCCTCGACGTCGGCAAGGTGCAGTCGATCGGCTTCGATCGCGCGCATCCGGGCCAGATCCGGATCCGGATCCTCGTCGATCGCGACGCGCCGATCACGCAGTCGACCTACGGCAGCCTCGGCTTCCAGGGCGTGACGGGCATCGCGTTCGTGCAGCTCGAGGATACGGGGCGCGACCTGGCGCCGCTGCCGTCGTCGCCGAAGGCGATCGCGCAGATCCCGATGCGCCCGAGCCTGTTCGACCAGATCCAGGAGCGCGGCGACGTGCTGCTGCGGCAGCTCGAGCTGGCGGCGAAAAGCGCGAACGCGCTGATGTCGCCGGAGATGCGCGAGCAGCTGCGCGCGACGGCCGAAAGCCTGCAGCACGCGGCGGACGGCGCGGCGACGCTGTCGAAGCAGCTCGCGCCGGCGGTGGCCGCGCTGCCGGAGACGATGCACCAGGTCGATCGCGCGATGGCATCGGCGAACACGCTGCTGCAGCCGAACGGGCCGCTCGTGTCTAACCTGAACAAGGCCGGCTCGGCTGCCGAGCAGGTCGGCGTCGCGCTGAACGACCTGAACGCGCGGGTCCAGTACGACACGCTGCCGCGTTTCAACGCGCTGGCCGGCAGCGTCGGCGATGCGTCGCGGCAATTGAAGGACGTCGCCGGTGAACTCGGCCGCAACCCGCGCAGTCTGTTGTTCGGCTCGCCCGGTTCCGCGCCCGGGCCCGGCGAGGCGGGCTTCGTCTGGCCGGGGGCCGGGGCCGCGGCCGGGAAATGAAGCGCATCGCCCGCCCGCCGCTCGACCGGCCCGGCGCGAGACCGGGCCATCACGCCATCGAAACCGGAAACATCATGCAGGAACATGCCATGCCACGAATCCTTGACCGCGCGCTGCGTCCGGCCGCGACCGCGCTCGCGGTGCTGACGCTCGCGTTCGCCGCCGGCTGCGCCGGCAACGCCGCGGCGCTGTCGAACGTCCGCTACGACCTCGGGCCGGCCGCATCGGTCGTCACGGCCGGCACCGGGCCCGCGCTGAAGGTGCTCGACGTCGCCGCGCCCGACGCGCTCGACACGGACAAGTTCGTCTACCGCCTCGCGTATGCGGATGCGCAGCGCATGGCCGTCTATCGCGACAGCCGCTGGACCGCGCCACCCGCGCAACTGCTCACGCAGCGGCTGCGCGGCGCGCTGTCGTCGCGCGGCGCGGTGCTCGAAGGCACCGACGGCGTGCGCGCGCCGACGCTGAAGGTCGACCTGAACGAATTCGAGCAGGTGTTCGACGGGCAGTCGCAGAGCCACGGCGCGGTCACCGCGCGCGCGACGCTGATGCAGGACGGCAAGGTGCTCGGCCAGCGCACCTTCGTCGCGCGCGCGCCGTCGAGCACGCCCGATGCGGAGGGCGGCGCGCGTGCGCTCGCGGCCGCGAGCGACGAGCTCGTGTCGCAGATCGCCGCGTGGGTCGGCGTGCAGGCGTACGCGGGCAACCCGTGACGCACCGCGCGCAGCCGCGATGAGCGCGCCGGGCACGTCGCGCGCGTCGTCGCTGGCGCGGCAGGCGTTCGCCGCGTATGCGGCGCTCGTCGTCTACGCATCGCTGTATCCGTTCGACGGCTGGGTGTCACTCGGCATAGGGCCGTTCGACTACCTGTTCGCGCCGATGCAGCGCTATGTGACCGCGTTCGACGTGGTCACCAACGTGCTCGGCTACCTGCCGTTCGGCGCCCTCGGCGTGCTCGCGCTGCATCCGCGCTGGCGCGGCGTGGCCGCGACGCTGATCGTCGGCGGCCTCGGCGTGCTGCTGTCGGGGTCGATGGAGGCGCTGCAGACCTACCTGCCGACGCGTGTCGCGTCGAATCTCGACCTCGCGGCCAACGCGCTCGGCGCGCTGCTCGGCGCGGCGCTCGCCGCACCGGCCACCGGCGCGCTGCTCGAGCGCGGCGCGCTGCGCCGGCTGCGCTTCGCGTGGTTCGAGCCCGACGGCGCGACGCCGCTGCTGCTCGCCGGACTGTGGCCGTTCGCGATCCTGTTTCCGTCGCCGTTCCTGTTCGGCATCGGCGACTGGCCGGCCGCGCTGTGGGAACGTGCCGACGGCTCGATGCAGGACGCGCTGCTCGCGTGGCTGCCGGCCGCGTGGCGCGTGAGCGAATGGCCCGAGCGTGTCGACGGCTGGCTGTCCGACTCCGCGTGGGAAGCCGCGCTCGGCGGGCTGATGCTGTTCGCCGCGCTGGCGATCGCGTCGCTCGCGATGCGCGAGCGCGCGCCGCGCGTGCGGCTCCTGATCGGGTTCGTCGTCGCGACGCTCGCGCTGAAGGCGGCCGCGACCTTCATGCAGTCGAGCACCGGCCTCGTCGTCGTGTGGGCAACGCCCGGTGCGCGGCTCGGCATCGAGCTCGGCTTCGCGGCGGCCCTGCTCGCATTGCGCGTGCCGGCCGCGTGGCGCGCGCTGCTCGCGGCGCTCGCGCTGCTGGCCGGCGTGGCACTCGTCAACCTGCTGCCCGTCAACCCGTTCTTCGACTTCACGCTGTCGGGCTGGCGGCAGGGCCGCTACGTGCACTTCAACAGCATCGCGCGCTGGCTCGCGTGGATCTGGCCCTACGCGGCGCTGATCTTGCTCGGCCAGCGGGTCGAGCGCGCGTGGCTGCCGGCCGCGCCGCGGCGCTGACGCGGCACGCCGGGCAGGGCGGCCGCGGTTCGGTCGCGGGCAGCGGCGCGCGCCGCTCGTTATAATCGTCCGCACATCCGTTGCCGCGCGCAACGGCGATCGCCCCTCTTTCCGCCCGGCACCGCGCCGGGCCGCTCGTCACCATCATGGATTCCTACTACCAGCACCACGTCTTCTTCTGCCTGAACCAGCGCGACCCGGGCGCCGAGCGTCCGAGCTGCGCGCAATGCGATGCGCAGACCATGCAGGAATACGCGAAAAAGCGCGTGAAGGAACTCGGCCTCGCGGGGCCCGGCAAGGTCCGCATCAACAAGGCCGGCTGCCTCGACCGCTGCGAGGAAGGGCCCGTGATGGTCGTGTATCCGGAAGGCACGTGGTACACGTACGTCGACCAGGCCGACATCGACGAGATCGTCGAATCGCACCTGCGCGACGGCAAGGTCGTCGAGCGCCTGAAGATCTGAGCGGGCCGGCCGAATGAACGTTCATACGCAGAAGTCGCTGATCGCCGGCCCGGTCGGGCAGATCGAAATCGCGGTCGACCTGCCGGACGCCATGCGCGACGCCAGCGCCGCGCCGCGCGGCATCGCGCTCGTCGCGCACCCGCATCCGCTGTTCGGCGGCACGATGGACAACAAGGTCGCGCAAACCCTTGCGCGCACGCTGGTCCAGCTCGGCTACGTGGTGTACCGGTCCAACTTCCGCGGCGTCGGCGCGACCGAGGGCGTGCACGACAACGGTGTCGGCGAGGCCGACGACCTGCTCGCCGTGCTCGCGCACATGCGCGCGCAGCCCGCGTATGCGGACCTGCCGCTCGTGCTCGCGGGCTTCTCGTTCGGCACCTTCGTGCTGTCGCATGTCGCGAAGCGGCTGCGCGACGCGGGCGAGACGATCGAGCGGATGGTGTTCGTCGGCACGGCCGCGAGCCGCTGGCAGGTCGCCGAAGTGCCGGAGAACACGCTCGTGATCCACGGCGAAACCGACGACACGGTGCCGATCGCGTCGGTCTACGACTGGGCGCGGCCGCAGGAACTGCCGGTCGTCGTGATCCCCGGCGCCGAGCATTTCTTCCATCGCAAGCTGCACGTGCTGAAGCGCATCATCGTCGACGCGTGGCGTTGATGCGCTGAACCCGGCGTGCGGCGCCGCTGCCGCACGCGTGCGATGTCGCCGCTCGCGCGACATCGCGCCGCATCGTGTCACGGCACGGTCGCCCATGCCCGCTGCGGCGCGGCGCACCCCGACTTGCGCGGCGCCTGCGCACGCCTTTCGCGCGGCTTCGATCACCCTCTCTCGCAGCGAAGCCACGCCATCGTCTCGAAGCCGGTGTGCGGCCACCCGGGCCACGGTTCCCGAAAACGTCGTTCGCGGCCACGTATAATGGCCGCAATTCGCGTCGCCCGCGGCCCGGCTGGGCCCATGCGGCGCTCGTTTCGCGCCTGTCCGCCCGCTCGCGACGGCCGCGAACCGAACGCGTCCGCACGAGTCCAACCGGCGCGTTTCGCGCCGTCCGACGCAGTCGGACGAACGCCGGAACGCCCGCCGCCTTGCCGTTCAACCCTTGCGCGTTTCGCGCCGCACTTTCTGCCATCAGCCTGAATCGATCATGCGTCTGTCTCCCCAAGGCCTCAAGTCCCTCGCTTCTTCCATCGCCTTCGGCACCGCCGCGCGCAACGTCGCGCTGGGCGTGATGCTGCCCGTCGCGCTCGCGTCGACGATCGTCGTCGCCGAGGCGAAGCCGGCCGCCAAGGCCAAGGCCGCGCATGCCGCGCCGGCCGCCGCCGCCGAGCAGTTCACCGGCGCGCCCGCGACCTTCATGCCGGGCGCGGTGCCGCCGCCGGGCGTGAACGCGCGCTCGTGGGTGCTCGTCGATGCGACGAGCAACACGGTGCTCGCATCGGGCAACGCCGACGAACGCGTCGAGCCCGCATCGCTGACGAAGCTGATGACGGCCTACCTGGTGTTCGAGGCGCTCGACAAGAAGAAGATCTCGATGGAGCAGATCGTCACGCCGAGCGTTGCGGTACGCCGCGTCGGCACCGACGAGTCGCGCATGTTCATCGAGGCGAACAAGCCGGTGTCGGTGCACGACCTCGTGTACGGGATGATCATCCAGTCGGGCAACGACGCCGCGATCGCGCTGGCCGAACTGGTCGGCGGCAGCGAAGGGCAGTTCGTCACGCTGATGAACGACGAGGCGGCGCGCCTCGGCATGAAGGGCACCCACTTCGCCGACGTGAACGGCATGCCCGACCCGAACCACTACACGACGGCCGGCGACCTCGCGAAGCTGTCCGCGCACCTGATCCGCGATTTTCCGCAGTACTACAGCATCTTCTCGGAGAAGGAATTCAAGTACAACAACATCCGCCAGGGCAACCGCAACCGCCTGCTGTGGCTGGATCCGACGGTCGACGGCCTGAAGACGGGCCATACGCAGGCGGCCGGCTACTGCCTGATCGCGTCGGCGAAGCGCGCGATCCCGGGTGTCGACAGCCAGCGCCGTCTCGTGTCGGTGATGATGGGCGAGCAGAAGGAAGGCGAGCGCACGCAGGACAGCATGAAGATGCTGAACTACGGCTATAGCGCGTTCGACGCGGTGCGCCTGTTCAAGGGCGGCCAGGCGATGTCGACGCCGCGCATCTACAAGGGCAAGGAAAACACCGTGCAGGTCGGCGTGAAGGGCGACCAGTGGGTGACCGTGCCGCGCGGCCTGGGCGACAAGGTCAAGCCGGAAGTCGAGGTCAACGCGCCGCTGATCGCGCCGCTCGCGGAAGGCCAGCAGGTCGGTACCGTGAAGATCGTCGCCGACGGCAAGACGCTGTCGGAGTTCCCGGTCGTCGCGCTGCAGGCCGTGCCGGAAGCGGGTATCTTCGGCCGTATCTGGGACTCGATCCTGCTGATGTTCAGCAAGAAGAAGTAAGCGCGACGGGCCTTTGTTTTCACGACTTCATCCCCATCTGTCATTGCCATGAGCCAAGCCGAATTCGAACCGATCGTCTACCTCAGCGTGTCGTCGCACGAGGAACTGGTGCCGCTGTCGGAAGCCCGCGTGCCGGTGCTCGACCGCGGGTTCATCTTCGGCGATGGCGTGTATGAAGTCGTCCCCGTTTATGCGCATGACGGCGCGCACGTGCCGTTCCGGATCGAACAGCATCTGGACCGGCTCGCGCGCAGCCTGAAGAAGATCGGCATCGACAATCCGCATGACGCGGCCGGCTGGCGCGCGCTGATCGAGCGCGTGGTTGCCGCGAATGCGCAAGGCCTCGGCGACGGCCATGCGCTCGTCTACCTGCAGGTGACGCGCGGTGTCGCGAAGCGCGGCCACGCGTTCCCGGCGAATACGGTGCCGACGGTGTTCGCGATGACGAGCCCGCTGCGCCTGCCGTCGGACGAGGAGCGCGCGCAGGGCGTGCGCTGCGTGACGGCCGAGGATCGCCGCTGGCTGCATTGCGACATCAAGTCGATTTCGCTGCTCGGCAACGTGCTGATGGCGCAGCATGCGGCCGAACGCGACGCGTTCGAGACGATCCAGCTGCGCGACGACAACGTGACCGAAGGTTCGTCGTCGAACGTGTGGATCGTGAAGAACGGCGAGCTGTACGCGCCGCCGCGCAGCAACAGGATCCTCGAAGGGATCCGCTACGCGCTGGTCGAGCAGCTGGCCGACGAATGCGGCATTCCGTTCGTCGCGCGCGAGATCAGCGAAGCCGAGCTGCGCTCGGCGGACGAGATCATGATCACGTCGGCCACGAAGGAGATTTTGCCCGTCACGTCGCTCGACGACCTGCCTGTGCAGGGCGGCAAGCCGGGCCCCGTGTTCGCGGCGTTGTACGACGCGTACCAGCGTGCGAAGGCACGCGAGTTTGAACAGTTTGACCTAACCCGGAGAAAGTGATGAGCGAACCGACCAAAACCATCGAGGTCACCGGCGCGATCGATGCCCGGAAGGAGTCGCTGCTGGAGTTTCCGTGCGACTTCCCGATCAAGATCATGGGCAAGGCGCACCCGGAGTTCAAGGATACGATCTTCAAGGTCGTGGCCGTCCACGACAACGAGATCGACGTCGAGAAGATCGAGGAGCGTGCCTCGAGCGGCGGCAACTACACCGGCCTCACGATCACCGTGCGCGCCACGAGCCAGCAACAGCTCGACGACATCTACCGCGCACTGACCGGCCATCCGATGGTCAAGGTCGTGCTCTGAGCGCCGCTTTCCATCCTCCTTCCTGCGCGCACTCGGCGGGGGTTTTCCCCGCCGCGCGCCGCGCGTCCAGCTCGTCGCACAGCTGCTGGTACTCCGCGACTTCCTGAAGCAGCCAGGTCCTGAACGCCTGCACGCGCGGCGTGTTCACGAGCGGCGGCGGACACACGAAAAAATAGTGCCACGGGCTCTGCCCGTCGATGTCGAACAGGCGCACGAGGCGCCCGTCCAGCAGATCGTGCACCGCGAGCGAGCGGCGTACCAGCGCGATGCCCTGGCCGTCGATCGCGGCCAGCAGCAGGTTCGACGAATCCTGGTACAGAATCCCCCGTTTCGGCTCGGTCAATGTATCGAGCCCCGCCGCGTCGAACCACGGCCGCCACAGCTCGTCGTCCGAGCGCAGCAGGTTGTAGTGCACGAGATCGGCGGGCGTCTGCGGCAGCTTGCCGCCGTTCAGCGTCGGCGAGCACGCCGGAAAGAACACTTCCTCGAACAGCGGCTCGACGTGCAGCCCCGGATAGCTGCCGGAGCCGAAGCGGATCGCGAGATCGACGTCGTCGCGCGCGAAGTCGGTGAGCGAGTTGGTCGACTGCAGCTCGACGTCGATTTCCGGATGCCGCTCGATGAACGTGCCGATGCGCGGCGTGATGAAGCGCGCGGCGAACGACGACAGCATCGACACCACCAGCCGCCGTCCGCGGTCGCTCGCGCGCACCTCGCGCGTCGCATCGGCGATCTGCATCAGCGCGGTGCGCACCTGCTGCGCGTAGCGCATGCCGGCGTCGGTCAGGCACAGCCGCTTGCCGTTGCGCGTGAACAGCTGCACGCCGAGCTCCTCCTCGAGCGCGCGAACCTGGTGGCTGACCGCGCCGTGGGTGACGTACAGCTCGTCGGCGGCGCGGGAGAAATTCTCGTGACGGGCGGCGGCTTCGAACGCGCGAATCGCGTTCAGCGCAGGCAGCTGGCGGAGGTCCATTTGCTAATTTTCCTCACATCGACGTGAAAATTGGTCGTTTGGTCGGGTGCCTTGAAGTGACTACGATTGTAGCCATCGAAGCATTTATTGGCGGAGTCGATCATGCAAGAAATTTCTTCAAGCATCACGTTCGAAATCCCCGCGGGCGAGACCGTGCCGATGAAGGTGCAGCGCAGCACGCGTCTGACGGTGCAATGCGGGCCGGTGTGGGCGACGCGCAGCAACGACGTCGAAGACTACTTCCTGGTCGACGGCGAGACGCTCCGGCTGCGTCGCGGCGAGCGGCTGTGGCTCAGCGCGGAAGGCCGGCAGGGCGCGCAGGTCGCGTTCTCGGTGTCGCGGCCGGCCGGGGAAGTCGCGCGCGGCGCGCTGGCGCGGCTGCGCAACCGCGTGAACGCGCTGTTCCACGACGGCTGGCGCACCGTCTGACCGACCTTTCCTCCGACGGATGCTCGCGATCCGTCCCCTTCCCGGGCCGGCGAGACGCATGGGTTTTCGGTAAACTAGCGCCCATGTCCGTCTCGCCGGTTGCCATCGTGTCCACGCCTGTCGCTGTTTCCGAATCGCCCGCCGGGTCTCCGGTCCGGCCCGTCGTGCCGGTCACCGTGCGTTGGCGGGGCAGCGAGGCCTACGAGACGAGCTTCGACGCGATGCGCGCGTTCACCGACACGCGCACGGCCGACACCGGCGACGAAATCTGGGTCGTCGAGCATCCGCCCGTCTACACGCTCGGCCAGGCCGGCGACCCGGCCCACCTGCTGGTGGCCGACAGCGGCGTGCCGCTCGTGAAGGTCGACCGCGGCGGGCAAATCACCTACCACGGCCCCGGCCAGATCGTCGCCTACCTGCTGCTGGACCTGCGCCGGCGCAAGCTGATGGTGCGCACGCTCGTGACGAAGATCGAGGAGGCCGTGATCGAAACCCTCGCGGCGTATAATCTCGCTTCGGTCCGCAAGGCGGGCGCGCCGGGCATCTACGTGGCATCCGGCGTGCACGAAGGCGCGAAGATCGCGGCCCTCGGCCTGAAGATCCGCAACGGCTGCAGCTATCACGGGCTGAGCCTGAACGTGAAGATGGATCTGCGCCCGTTTCTCGCGATCAACCCGTGCGGCTATGCCGGACTGGAAACCGTCGACATGGCGAGCCTCGAGGTTGCCGCCGACTGGAACGACGTCGCCCACACGCTGGTGGGTCGTCTGATTGCCAACCTCGATGGCGCATCCGCGGCCGCCGACAAGCCGCAGGCACTGGAACATTCGAATGACTGACGTTACCGCTTCCCCCGCACCGGCCGACTCGGCCGCGACCGCTGCCTACGATCCCACCGCCAAGCAGAAGGCGCAGGCGAAGACGGCGCGCATCCCGATCAAGGTCGTTCCGATCGAGAAGCTGAAGAAGCCGGAGTGGATCCGCGTGAAGGCGGCCACCGGCAGCTCGCGCTTCAACGAGATCAAGACGATCCTGCGCGAGCACAACCTGCATACCGTGTGCGAGGAAGCGAGCTGCCCGAACATCGGCGAGTGCTTCGGCAAGGGCACCGCGACGTTCATGATCATGGGCGACAAGTGCACGCGCCGCTGCCCGTTCTGCGACGTCGGCCACGGCCGTCCCGATCCGCTCGACGCGGACGAACCGAAGAACCTCGCGCGCACGATCGCGGCGCTCAAGCTCAAGTACGTGGTGATTACGAGCGTCGACCGTGACGACCTGCGCGACGGTGGCGCCGCCCACTTCGTCGAGTGCATCCGTGAAGTGCGCGAGCAGTCGCCGGAGACGCGCATCGAGATCCTGACGCCGGACTTCCGCGGCCGTCTCGACCGCGCGATCTCGATCCTGAACGCCGCGCCGCCCGACGTGATGAACCACAACCTCGAAACGGTGCCGCGCCTGTACAAGGAAGCGCGCCCGGGTTCGGACTACGCGCACTCGCTGAAGCTGCTGAAGGACTTCAAGGCGCTGCATCCGGACGTCGCGACGAAGTCGGGCCTGATGGTCGGCCTCGGCGAGACCGAAGAGGAAATCCTTCAGGTGATGCGCGACCTGCGCGCGCACGACGTCGACATGCTGACGATCGGCCAGTACCTGCAACCGTCCGAGCACCACCTGCCGGTGCGTGCGTACGTGCATCCGGATACGTTCAAGATGTACGAGGAAGAGGCGTACAAGATGGGCTTCACGCACGCGGCCGTCGGCGCGATGGTGCGTTCGAGCTATCACGCCGATCTGCAGGCGCATGGGGCCGGGGTGGTCTGAGCGTCGCGATGCCGCGATTGTCTCGCGCAGTCGAAAAAAGCCCGCAGCGATGCGGGCTTTTTCGTTGGCGCGGCGGCCATCCGCGCACGCGCACGGCAATCGTCACCCGACCGGACACGCAATCCGGTCGAGCATGGAAAGCAAAGCTGAAACGGCATCGATAGCTTCGCAGGATAAGTTCGCTCCCGCCGCGCGCAAAGCTCGTAAAGTCGGCTCTCCCGCAGCAATGCCCGCATTCCGAAGGAGAGCCGCATGTCCCGTTTCAGCTTCGTCCGCCGCGCCGTCGTCGCGCTGACCGCCTTTGCCGCGCTGGGCGCGGCGCACGCCGAATCGCGCGAGGTCGTGATCGCGTACCAGGACATGGTCGTGCCGTGGCGCTATGCGCAGGCGAGCGGTGAAGTCGAAAAGGCGACCGGCTACAAGGTCACGTTCCGCAAGCTCGACAGCGGTGCCGACGTGATCCGCGCGCTCGCGTCGGGCTCCGTGCAGCTCGGCGAGGCCGGTTCCAGCCCGATCGCGGCCGGCCTGTCGCAGGGGCTCGACATCTCGCTGTTCTGGGTGCTCGACAACATCAACGACGCCGAGGCGCTCGTCGCGCGCAACGGTTCGGGCGTGACCAGCGTCGCCGCGCTGAAGGGCAGGAAGATCGGCGTGCCGTTCGTGTCGACGTCGCATTTCCATACGCTCGTCGCGCTGCAGGCCGCCGGCGTGAACCCGAACGACGTGAAGATCGTCAACTTGCGTCCGCCCGAGGTCGCGGCCGCGTGGACGCGCGGCGACATCGACGCGACCTACATCTGGGATCCGGTGCTCGCGAAGGTCAAGCAGTCGGGCACCGTGCTGACGACGTCCGGCAAGGTTGCGAAAGAAAGTGGCAAGGCGACCTTCGACGGCTTCGTCGTGAGCCGCAAGTTCGCGCGCGAAAACCCCGAGTTCGTCGCGCGCTTCGTGAAGGTGCTCGCGGCCGCCGACGCCGACTACCGCGCGCATGCGGCGGCGTGGAAGGTCGGCTCGCCGCAGGTCGCGGCGGTCGCGAAGGTATCGGGCGCGGACGCGCAGGACGTGCCCGCGAGCCTCGCGCTCTACGCGTTCCCGACGCCGGCCGAGCAGGCGTCGCCGACGTGGCTCGGCGGCGGTGCGCAGTCGGGCGCCGCGAAGTCGCTCGCGGCCACCGCCGCGTTCCTGAAATCGCAGGGCACGATCCAGACGGTGCTCGCCGACTATTCGGTCGGCGTCGATCCGCAGTTCGTGCAGAAGGCCGGGCGCTGAACGCGGCGATCATCGCGGAGTCCCGAGCATGAGCACGCTGGAAGTCCGTCAGGTATCGGTCGACTATCCCGGCGAACGCGGCCGGCCGACGACGCAGGCGCTCGCGCGCGTCGACCTGCGCATCGAAGCCGGTGAATTCGTCGTCGCGCTCGGCGCGTCCGGGTGCGGAAAGACGACGCTGCTGAACTGCATGGCCGGCTTCGTCGCGCCGACGACCGGCGACGTGCGCGTCGACGGCGTGCCGGTCACGGGCCCCGGCGCCGATCGCGGCGTCGTGTTCCAGAAATACGCGTTGTTGCCGTGGCTCGACGTGCTCGAGAACGTCGCGCTCGGGCTGCGCTTCGCACGCGTGTCGAAGGCCGAACGCGAAGCGCGGGCGCGGGAGATGCTCGCGCTGGTCGGGCTCGACAAGCATGCGCACGCGCGCGTGTACGAGCTGTCGGGCGGGATGCAGCAGCGCGTCGGCATCGCGCGTGCGCTCGCGAGCGATCCGCGCGTGCTGCTGATGGACGAGCCGATGGGCGCGCTCGACGCGATGACGCGCGGCACGATGCAGGCGCTCGTGCTCGACGTGTGGGCACGCACCGGCAAGACGGTGTTCTTCATCACGCATGACGTCGAGGAAGCGCTGTTCCTCGCGACGCGTCTCGTCGTGATGACGCCGGGCCCCGGCCGGATCGCGGAAACGTTCGAGCTGCCGTTCGCGCGGCGCTACGTCGAATCGCGCGATGCGCGCGCGGTGAAGTCGTCACCGGAATTCATCGCGTGGCGCGAGCGGCTGATCGCGTATCTGCATCGCGACGAGGCGGTGGCGGAGCGCGCGTGATGCATGAGTTCGCGCGACAGGGCGCGTCCGTCGGGCGCGGCCGGATCAGTACTTTGCACAGGCAGGACGACATGAGCACGCAGGATTCGTTGGCAGCCGATCGAGCGGCCGCGGAGGTCGGGCAGGATCAACGCGCGACGCAACGGCGTCACGCGGTGCGTCCGGCTCGCGCATCGCATCGTTACCGGTTGCCGGGGCAGGGCAGGACGGCCGCGCTCAGCGCGGCGACGGTCGCGGCGCTGGCCGTGCTGTGGTGGGTCGCGACGCACCGGCAGTGGCTGCCGCCGCTGTTCCTGCCGGCGCCGGAAGCGGTATGGGCCGCGTTCGTCGACGCGTGGCATGGCCGCATCCAGGGCGGCCTGCCGTTGTCGGAGCATTTGTTGTGGAGCGCCGCGCGCGTGTTCGGCGCCTTCGTGTTCGCCACTGCGATCGGCGTGCCGGCCGGCATCCTGATGGGCGTGAGCCGCATCGCGCGCGGCGTGCTCGATCCGCTGCTGGAGTTCTACCGGCCGCTGCCGCCGCTCGCGTATCTGCCGCTCGTCGTGATCTGGTTCGGCATCGACGAGACGGCGAAGCTCGTCGTGATCTTCCTCGCATGCTTCGCGCCGATCGCGATGGCCGCCCGTGCCGGCGTGCGCGCGGCAACCGTCGAGCAGATCAACGCCGCGTATTCGCTCGGAGGCAGCTTCGCGCAGATCGTGCGCCATGTCGTGCTGCCGGCCGCGCTGCCGGAAATCCTCACCGGCTTGCGGATCGCGATCGGGTTCGGCTGGACGACGCTGGTCGCGGCCGAAATGGTCGCCGCGACGGCCGGGCTCGGGCAGATGGTGCTCAACGCGTCGAGCTTCCTGCGTACCGATCTCGTCGTGATGGGGATCCTGATCATCGGCGCGATCGCATGGCTGTTCGATCTCGCGATGCGGTGGGTCGAGCGGCGGGTAGTGCCGTGGAAGGGCCGCGGGTGATGCCCGGATGAGACCCGCGGGCGGCGCATGCGCACCGCCCGTGCCGGTCGTGCCAGTCGCGTCACTCGCCCATCGCGACGCCTTCCCGCCGCGGGTCGGCCCCGCCGAACCACACCGTCTGCCCCTGCACGTTCAGCCGCTGGATCCCCTGCAGTCCCGAATTCATCTCGACGACCCGCACGTCGTGCCCGCGCCCTTTCAACCCGTCGACGAGCGCGTCCGACACGCGGCCGCGTTCGAGCTGGGTCGGCCCGTTCATCGACCCGACGTTCGGCAGCGCGATCGCCTGCTGCATCGTCATCCCCCAGTCGAGCACGCCGATCATCGTCTTCGCGACGTGATTGATGATCGCGGGGCCGCCGGCCGAGCCGACGATCATCGTCACCTGCTTCGTCTTCTGGTCGAACACGAGCTCGGGCGACATCGCCGAGCGCGGCCGCTTGCCCGGCTGCACGCGGTTCGCGACCGGCCGCCCGTTCTCGTTCGACACGAACGAGAAATCGGTCAACTGGTTGTTCAACATGAACCCGCGCACCATCAGCCGCGAACCGAACGCGTCCTCGACGCTGGTCGTCATCGACAGCGCCTGGCCGTAGCGGTCGACGATCGCGATGTCGGACGTCGACGGCAATTCGGGGCTGCGGTCGTCGGCCAGCGCGAGCGTCGCGCCCTGCGGCGTGCCGGCCTGCGCGACGCCCATGCTGGTGTCGCCGATCAGGCGCGCGCGCTGCGCGAGATAGGCCCGGTCGACGAGGCTCGCCCAGCTGCCGCCCGGCAGCGGCGCGAAATCCGGATCGGCGACGTAGCGCGCACGGTCCGCATACGCGAGGCGTCCCGCTTCGCTGAACAGGTGCGCGGCGAACGGCGTCGGCTCGTAGCCGACGTCGTTGCGCACCGGCTTCTGCGCGCCGATCTGCTGCCAGTCGGGCATCGCCTCGAGGATGCCGAGCATCTGCGCGATCGCGAGGCCGCCCGATGACGGCGGCGGCATCCCGCACACCACCGAGCGCCGGTAGTCGGTGCACAGCGGCGCGCGCACCTTCGCCTTGTAGCGCGCGAGATCCTGCAGCGACAGCAGGCCCGGATTGGTCGGGTGCTTGCGCACCTTCGTGACGATGTCGCGCGCGATCGCGCCGGTGTAGAACGCATTCGCGCCGCGATCGGCGACCTGGCGCAGCACGGCCGCGAGCGCGGGGTTCTTCAGCACCGTGCCGGCCGCCTTCGGCGTGCCGTCCTTGTTGTAGAAGTACGCACGCGCGGCCGGGTCGTTCATCAGGTACTTGTCGTTCGCGATCAGCATCGCGAGGCGCGGGCTGATCGTGAAGCCGTGCTCGGCGAGCCGGATCGCGGGCTGGAACAGCCGGCGCCACGGCAGCTTGCCGTGCGCGCGGTGCACGGCGTCGAGCATCCGCAGCACGCCCGGCGTGCCGACCGAACGGCCGCCCACGACACCTTCGTAGAAGCCCATCGGCTGGCCGGTCGGGCCGTAGAACAGCCGGTCGGTCGCGGCGGCCGGTGCGGTCTCGCGGCCGTCGTACGCCTGCGTCGCACGGCCGTCGAAGTACAGCATGAACGCGCCGCCACCGAGCCCCGACGATTGCGGCTCGACGAGCGCGAGCACCATCTGCGTGGCGATCGCCGCGTCGATTGCGGTGCCGCCGGCCTTCAGCATCTCGTAGCCGGCCTGCGTGGCGAGCGGGTTCGCGGCCGCAATCATGAAGCGCTGCGAGGTCCAGCCCGGCTTGTCGGTCCAGCCGGACGACAGTTCGGGTGCGTGAACGCCGGGCAGCGGCACCGCGGCGCCCGATGCGGCAGCGACCGGGACGACGGCGCCCGACGGCGCGGACGGCGATGTGCAGCCGGCGCCGAACGTGACGAGCGCGGCGAGCGCGAGCGTGGCGACGAGCGTCCGGGGACGCGAATGCGGACGGATCCGGTCGAACATTGAAACCCTCGGCAACAGTGAATTCGAAGGAGGCGGCGTGTGCGCGGCACGCGCTCCGCACGGACGGCGCGCTATTGTCGCCGTGCGGCCGGCGGATTGTCATCCGACAGGAAACCCTGACGCATCCCGCCGGGCCCGCCCCGGCCGGCCTTTCCGGCCTGTTCGAGGATGAACTCTATGAACGTCGCGGTCGCGCGCGTGTGGTGCCGGTTCGGCATGTAGAGCATGTACATGTGCGTGCCGAAGATGCTGAGACGATACGCGTCGAGCGACGTGACGACCGTGCCGCGCCGCATGTCGTCCTGCATCACGTAGTCGGGCACGATGCCGACGCCGATCCCGGCGAGGATCGCCTGGCGCAGGAACAGGAAGTTCTCCGAAATCAGCGTCGGTTCGAGCAGCACCTCGTGGCGTTCGTCGCCGAGGTACGCGGCGATCCGCAGCTGCCGGCCCAGCACCGTCGCGGTGACGACCGGCGCGGCGGCCAGCGCGCCGAGGCTCGCGGGCATCCCGTGCACGGCCGCGAACGCGGGCGACGCGCACGCGACGTAGCGCACCGCGCCCATGTCGCGCGCGACGAGGTTCTGCGGCGGCTCGGACATCACGCGGATCGCGATGTCGACTTCGTCGCGCATCAGGTCCTCCACGCGATTCTCGAACACCACGTCGAGCACGATGCCCGGATGCAGCCGCTTGAACGCGAGCAGCCAGTCGGACATCACCATCTGCCCGTAGCCGCTCGGCACCGACAGCCGCACGCGGCCCTGCAGGTCCTGGCCGAGCGTCGTCACCGATTCCTGCGCGGCGAGCAGCTCGTTGCGGATGCGCCGGCCGTGCTCGTACAGCTTCAGCCCGATTTCGGTCGGCTCGATGCGGCGCGTCGTGCGGCGCACGAGCTGCTGGCCGATCGAGCGCTCGAGCTGGTTCAGCCGGTAGCTGACGTTCGCGCGGCTCATCTTGAGCCGCTGCGCGGCCTTGCTCAGGTTGCCCGCGTCGAGGATCTCGACGAGCAGCGTCAGCGCGTTCAGGTCCATGCCCGGTGTCTCCTGATCCGTCCCGCTTAAGGACCCGAAGCGGTCCGAAAGCATTCAATGTCAAGTCGGACTTGACAGCTTGTAAAGTCGAGCGGGAATTGTCAATGAATCTCGATCAATCGAGAATCGAGTCATGCCCGGCACATGCGCCGGATCGTTTCCCGCCGCGCGGGATCGGGCTCGGGACGCGGCGCCGCTCGCCGGCCCGGCGACCGGTCCCGCCCGCATGGCGCACCGCAATGGAGACACGATGAATTCAACCGCTTCCCCCGAACCCGCCCACACCGGCACCGTCACGCGCGAACGGCGCGACAAGGTGCTCGTCGTCACGATCGACCATCCGCCCGTCAACGCGCTGTCCGCCGATGTGCGGCGCGGCCTCGCCGACGCGCTCGACGCTGCGCAGGCCGACGCCGCGATCCGCGCGGTGCTGATCGTCGGCGCCGGCCGCAACTTCATCGCGGGCGCCGACATCCGCGAATTCGGCAAGCCGCCCGTGCCGCCGTCGCTGCCCGAGGTCTGCGAGCGGATCGAGTCGAGCGCGAAGCCGGTCGTGGTGGCGCTGCACGGCGCGACGCTCGGCGGCGGCCTCGAAGTCGCGCTCGCCGCGCATTACCGGCTCGCGGTGCCCGGCGCGAAGCTCGGGTTGCCCGAAGCCACGCTCGGCCTGCTGCCCGGCGCGGGCGGCACGCAGCGCGCGCCGCGCCTGATCGGCGCGCAGGCCGCGCTCGACCTGATGCTGACGGGGCGTCACGCGAGCGCCGACGAAGCGCTCGCGCTCGGCCTCGTCGATCGCGTCGCGCACAGCGACGACACGCTCGCCGAAGGTCTCGCCTATGCGCAGGAACTCGTGTCGCTCGGCGCGCCGGCTCGGCGCACCCGCGATGCGCAGGGCCTCGCCGACCGCGCGGCCGCGCAGGCCGCGATCGACGCGGCGCGCGCCGAGTTGCCGAAGAAGTCGCGCGGCCTGTTCTCGCCGGCGAAGATCGTCGACGCGGTCGAGGCCGCGCTCACGCTGTCGTTCGACGCGGGGATGAAGCTCGAACGCAGCCTGTTCCTGCAATGCGTCGACAGCCCGCAGCGCGCGGGCCTCGTGCACGCGTTCTTCGCGGAACGCGAGGCCGCGAAGGCGCCCGAGGCGCGCCGCGCGAGCGCGCGCCCGGTCGAGCGGATCGGCGTGGTCGGCGGCGGCACGATGGGCGCGGGCATCGCGGTCGCGGCACTCGACGCCGGGCTGCCAGTGACGATGATCGAGCGCGACGAAGCGTCGCTCGCGCGCGGCCGCGCGCATGTCGAGAAGGTGTACGACGGGCTCGTCGCGAAGGGGCGGATGACGCCGGCCGCGCACGCGGCGCGCCTCGCGCGCTTCAAGGGCAGCACGTCGTACGACGCGCTCGCGCAGGCCGACGTCGTGATCGAGGCAGTGTTCGAGGACATGGCCGTGAAAAAGGCGGTGTTCGCCGAGCTCGCGCGCGCGTGCAAGCCGGGCGCGGTGCTCGCGACCAACACGTCGTATCTCGACATCGACGAGCTGGCCGCCAGCATCGATCGGCCGGCCGACGTGATCGGCCTGCATTTCTTCTCGCCGGCGAACGTGATGAAGCTGCTCGAGATCGTCGTGCCGGCGCGCGTCGCCGATGACGTCGTCGCGACCGCATTCGCGCTGGCCAAACAGCTGAAAAAGACACCGGTGCGCGCCGGCGTGTGCGACGGCTTCATCGGCAACCGGATCCTCGCCGTCTATCGCACCGCGGCCGACTACCTGATGGAAGACGGCGCGTCGCCGTACCAGATCGATCGCGCGGTGCGCGAATTCGGCTTCCCGATGGGGCCGTTCCAGGTCGTCGACCTCGCGGGCGGCGACATCGGCTGGGCGACCCGCAAGCGCCGCGCGGCGACGCGCGACCCGCGCGCGCGCTACGTCGAGATTTCCGACCGGCTGTGCGAGCGCGGCTGGTTCGGCCAGAAGACGGGGCGCGGCTACTACCTGTATCCGGAAGGCGCGCGCATCGGCACGCCGGATCCGGAAGTCGAGGCGATCGTCGCGGAAGAACGCGCGAAGAAGGGCGTCACGCCGCGCACGTTCACCGACGACGAGATCCTGCGCCGCTACCTTGCCGCGATGATCAACGAAGGCGCGAACGTCGTGCACGAGAAGGTCGCGCTGCGCCCGCTCGATGTCGACGCGGTGTTCCTGTACGGCTACGGCTTCCCGCGCCATCGCGGCGGCCCGATGCACTACGCGGACACGGTCGGCCTCGCGAACGTGCTCGCCGACATCCGCGCGTTCGCGCAGGAGGATCCGCTGTTCTGGAAACCGTCGCCGCTGCTCGTCGAGCTGGTCGGGCGCGGCGCGGATTTCGCGAGCCTGAACCGTATCGACTGAACGCCCACCGCATTCGCAACGGACCCACGATGGACCTCAATTTCACTCCCGAAGAGGAAGCGTTCCGCACCGAAGTGCAGCGCTTCCTCGCCGCCGAACTGCCCGCGCGCACCGCGCGCAAGGTGAAGGGCGGCCTGCACCTGACACGCGACGACATGCGCGAATGGCACGCAATCCTGAACGCCCGCGGCTGGCTCGCGAGCCACTGGCCGCGCGAATACGGCGGCCCCGGCTGGAGCGTCGCGCAGAAGTTCCTGTTCGACAACGAATGCGCGCTCGCCGGCGCGCCGCGCATCGTGCCGTTCGGCGTCAACATGCTCGGGCCCGTGCTGATCAAGTACGGCAGCGAAGCGCAGCAGCGCCACTGGCTGCCGCGCATTCTCGACGGCACCGACTGGTGGTGCCAGGGCTATTCGGAGCCGGGCGCCGGTTCCGACCTCGCATCGGTGAAGACGAGCGCGGTGCGCGATGGCGATCACTACGTCGTCAACGGCCAGAAGACGTGGACCACGCTCGGCCACTACGCGAACATGATCTTCTGCCTCGTGCGCACCGCAACCGACGTGCGCAAGCAGGAGGGCATCAGCTTCCTGCTGATCGACATGAACACGCCGGGCGTCGAGGTGCGCCCGATCATCACGCTCGACGGCGAGCACGAAGTGAACGAAGTGTTCTTCACCGACGTGCGCGTGCCCGTGGCGAACCTCGTCGGCGAAGAAAACCGCGGCTGGACCTGCGCGAAATACCTGCTCACGTACGAGCGCACCAACATCGCCGGGATCGGCTTCTCGACGGCCGCGCTCGAGCGGCTGCGCGCGGTCGCCGCGAAGGTCACGAAGAACGGCCGGCCGCTCGCCGACGATCCGTTCTTCGCGGCGCGCATCGCGCGCGTCGAGATCGAACTCGAGAACATGCGCACGACCAACCTGCGCGTGCTGGCGGCGGTCGCGGGCGGCGGCGTGCCGGGCGCGGAAAGCTCGATGCTGAAGATCCGCGGCACGCAGATCCGCCAGGAGATCACCGCGCTGATGCGCCGCGCGATGGGGCCGTACGCGCAGCCGTTCGTCGACGCAGCGCTCGATGCCGATTACGACGGCGAGCCGGTCGGCCCGGACGAGGCCGCGAGCGCCGCGCAGCAGTACTTCAACAACCGCAAGCTGTCGATCTTCGGCGGCTCGAACGAGATCCAGAAGAACATCATCGCGAAGATGATGCTCGGGCTGTAACGAGGGACGCGACGATGGATTTCCAGCACACAGAAGACCGCCGGATGCTGGCGGACACGTTGAACCGCTTCATCGCCGAACGGTACGCGTTCCCGGTGCGCGACCGCATCGCGCAGTCGACCGAAGGCTTCGATCGCGCGATGTGGCGGCGCTTCGCCGAGCTCGGCGCGGTCGGCGCGCTGTTTGCCGAAGCCGATGGCGGCTTCGGCGGCGCGGGTTTCGACATCGCCGTGGTGTTCGAATGCCTCGGACGCGGGCTCGTGGTCGAGCCGTTCCTCGGCACGCTGCTTGCGGGCCGCGCGCTGGCGCTGGCCGGCGGCGACGCGCATCGCGCGCGGCTGGCCGCGCTGATCGACGGCAGCGCGAGCGCCGCGTTCGCGCACGACGAGCCGGGCTCGCACTACGAACTGACGACCGTGCGCACGCGCGCCGAGCGTGCCGGCGACGGCTGGGTGCTGACGGGCGCGAAGGGCGTCGTCGACCAGGCCGCGCAGGCGGCGTTCTTCGTCGTCAGCGCGCGCGTGTCCGGTCAGGACGACGACGCGGCCGGCATCGGCCTGTTCGTCGTGCCGGCCGACGCGCCGGGCGTGTCGCTGCGGGACTACAAGAAGATCGACGGCGGCCGCGCGGCCGAGGTGCGCTTCGAGCGCGTCGTGCTGTCGGGCGATGCGGCGCTCGGCGTGCCGGAAACGCAAGACGACGAAGCAGGCGCCGCATTGCTCGAACGCGTGCTCGGCTACGGGCTGCTCGCGCTGTCGGCGGAGGCGCTCGGCGCGATGGACGTCGCGAAGGAAGCGACGCTCGACTACCTGCGCACGCGCAAGCAGTTCGGCATGCCGATCGGCAGCTTCCAGGCGCTGCAGCACCGGATGGCCGACCTGCTGCTCGAAGTCGAGCAGGCGCGCTCGGCGGTGATCAACGCGGCCGCGCAGCTCGATGCGCCGCGCGCGGTGCGCGAACGCGCGCTCGCGGCGGCCAAGTACACCATCGGCCGGATCGGCACGCTGGTCGCCGAGGAGAGCATCCAGCTGCACGGCGGGATCGGGATGACGTGGGAGCTGCCGCTGTCGCATTACGCGAAGCGGCTCGTGATGATCGATCACCAGCTCGGCGACGAGGATCACCATCTCGCGCGCTACATCGCGCTGTCGAAACAATAAAGACGAACGACGCGAATGGAGGAGACAAGGATGACGAACGAATCGCGCGCGTTGCCGCTGGCCGGCGTGAAGGTGCTCGATTTCTCGCGTGTGCTGGCAGGCCCGTGGTGCGCGATGGTGCTTGCCGATTTCGGCGCGGAAGTGATCAAGGTCGAGCATCCGGCGCGCGGCGACGACACGCGCGACTGGGGCTTGCGGATCGGCGACACCGAAACGACCTACTTCAACAGCGTGAACCGAAGCAAGCGCTCGATCTGTCTCGACCTGCAGACCGACGAAGGGCGGCGGCTCGCGCGCGAGCTGGCCGCGCAGGCCGACGTGGTGCTGCACAACTTCAAGTTCGGCGGCGCGGAAAAACTCGGGCTCGGCTACGACGCGCTGGCCGTGCTCAATCCGCGGCTCGTGCATTGCGCGATTTCCGGCTACGACCGGTCGGGCCGGAAGCCCGCGCCCGGCCCGGCTACGACCTCGTCGTGCAGGGCGAGGCCGGGCTGATGGCGCTGAACGGCGAGGCCGGCCAGCCGCCGCTGAAATTCGGTGTCGCGGCGGTCGACCTGTTCACCGGCATGTATTCGGCGCAGGCGGTCCTCGCCGCGCTGTACGAGCGTCATGCGACGGGGCGCGGGCGGCGCATCGAGATGGCGCTGTTCGACTGCGGGCTGATGATCACCGCGTACTACGGGCTCGATGCGCTGCTGATGGGCGAGGATCCGCCGCGCTACGGCAATGCGCATCCGTCGATCGTGCCGTACGGCGTGTTCGATGCGGCCGACGGCCCGCTCGTGATCACGGTCGGCAACAACCCGCAGTTCGCGCGTTTCTGCGATGCGATCGAGCGGCCCGACCTCGCCGCGGACGAACGCTACAAGACCAATCTCGGCCGCTCGGAGAACCGCGCCGCGCTGCTTCCGGAGATTCGCGGCGAACTTGCGCGGCGGCCGCGCGCGACGCTGCTCGCGGCGCTCGCCGCCGGCGGCATTCCGTGCGGCGAAGTGCTCGGGCTGCACGAGGCGCTGACCTCCGAGCGCGCGACCCGGGCGGGGCTCGTCACGCGGCAGCCGCATCCGGTCGCGGGCGGCGTCGACGTGCTCGCGCCGCCGTATCGCTTCGACGGTGCGCGACTGCCGGTGCGCGGCGCGCCGCCGGTGCTCGGCGCGGATACGGACGCGGTGCTTGGCGGCTGGCTCGGGATGTCGGCGGACGAGGTCGCGCGACTGCGCGCGGATCGCGTCGTGTAACGCATTGACGTGCCGCCACGGCGCGGGCGGATCGATTGGCGCGCCGGCCATCCACAAGACACTTCTCGCGAAACGACGAGGAGACATTGGAGACACCATGGAGCTTTCCGTCATCGAATCGGTCACGGCGCGCCGTGACTACCAGCAGCTCGTGCGCGCACGGCGCCGCTTCAGCTTCACGCTCACGGCACTGATGATCGCCACGTACTACGGCTTCATCCTGCTCGTCGCGCTCGCGCCGCACGTGCTTGCGGCGCCGCTGTACCGTGGCGCGACGACCACGGTCGGGATCGCCGCGGGCGTCGCGATCATCCTGGTCGCGATCGGCCTGACCGCGTGCTACGTGCTGCGCGCGAACCGTGCGTTCGACCGCCGCGTCGACGCGATCCTGCAGCGTTCGTGACGGAGGCCGACATGCGACGCACTTCGAGCGCGCTCGGCGCGCTGGCCGTTCTCGTTTCCTCCGCCGCGCACGCGACCGGCGTCGCGGGCCCGATGCCCGACAAGGTCGAGCTGAACCCGGTGGCGATCGCGATGTTCTTCGCGTTCGTGTTCGCGACGCTCGCGCTCACGCGCTGGGCCGCGCGCCGCACGCGTTCGACGCGCGACTTCTACACTGCCGGCGGCGGCATCACCGGGCTGCAGAACGGGCTCGCGATCGCGGGCGACTACATGTCGGCCGCGTCGTTCCTCGGGCTCTCCGGGATGGTGTTCATGTTCGGCTTCGACGGGCTGATCTACTCGATCGGCTTCCTGGTCGGCTGGCCGTTCGTGATGTTCCTGATCGCCGAGCCGCTGCGCAACCTCGGCAAGTTCACGTTCGTCGACGTGGTCGCGTACCGCTTCGCGCAGCGGCCGATCCGGCTCCTGACGTCCGCGAACGCGCTGACGATCGTCGTGCTGTACCTGGTCGTGCAGATGGTCGGCGCGGGCAAGCTGATCCAGCTGCTGTTCGGGCTGTCGTACGGCACGGCCGAGCTGATCGTCGGCGTGCTGATGGTCGTCTACGTGTTCTTCGGCGGAATGACCGCGACCACCTGGGTGCAGGTGATCAAGGCCGTGCTGCTGCTGTGCGGCGCGACGCTGCTCGTCCTGCTCGCGCTCGCCGAATTCGGCTTCAGCGTCGATGAGATGTTCCGTCGCGCGGTGGCCGTGCATCCGGGCGCGCTGTCGATCATGGGCCCCGGCAAGCTGATCCGCGATCCGGCCAACGCGCTGTCGCTCGGCATCGCGCTGATGTTCGGCACGGCCGGCTTCCCGCATATCCTGATGCGCTTCTTCACGGTGCCGAACGCGAAGGAGGCGCGCAAGTCGGTGCTCTACGCGACCGGCTTCATCGGCTATTTCTATCTGCTGACGTTCGTGATCGGTTTCTCGGCGATCGTGCTGCTCGCGCAGCATCCGGAATTCTTCCGGCTCGGCGCGAACGGCACCTTCAACCTGACGCACGACCTGCTCGGCGGCTCGAACATGGTCGCGGTGAAGCTCGCGCAGGCGGTCGGCGGCAACTGGTTCTACGGCTTCATCGCGGCCGTCACGTTCGCGACGATCCTCGCGGTGGTTGCCGGGCTGACGCTCGCCGGCGCGACCACGATCTCGCACGACCTGTATGCGCAGATGTGGGCGCGCGGCAAGCCCGACGAGCGGCTGGAAATGCGCATCTCGCGCGCGGCGACGATCGGCTTGTCCGCGGTCGCGATCGCGCTGTCGATCCTGTTCGAGCACGTCAACGTCGCGTTCATGGTCGGCCTCGTCGCGGCGGTGGCCGCCAGCGCCAATTTCCCGGTGCTCGCGATGTCGATCTTCTGGCGCGGGATGACGACGCGCGGCGCGGTGCTCGGCGGCGGCCTCGGCCTCGCGTCGGCGGTGGCGCTGACGGTGCTGTCGAAGTCGGTGTGGGTCGACGTGCTGCACCAGGCGCACGCGCCGGTGTTTCTCGACAACCCGGCGCTCGTGTCGGTGCCGCTCGCGTTCGTCGGGATCGTCGTCGGTTCGCTCGCGGACCGCGGCGAGCGCGCGCGGCGCGAGCGCGACGCGTTCGCGCAGCAGGAGTTCTATGCGCAGACGGGCGTGCTGGCCGGTGAAGCCGTGCAGCATTGATTCGTCTGATGAAACGATCGCTCCGTCCGGATCGCCGGACGGATATTTTCCGGAAATCCGGAATCCCGGATTTCCTTGCCTGCCGCATTATGAGAAATACAATGAAAACAACGGCTTGAGGGGCTCCGGAAACCTGGCATCGACCTTGCGATATAAAGCGCACGGCCATCCCCCGGCCGAACTACTACAGCAAGCAAGGAGACAACCGATGACCAATGCCTTCCTCCCCCTCCGGATGTCCTGAGGCATCGCTTGTTGCGGCACGGCAGCCGCGCGGGCGAATGCCTTCTCCCCTGAGACATTCGCCTGCGCGCGTGACGCCGTTTCCACCGGCTCATCTACTTCAGCAGGAACCATCGTGAAGAAGAAACCCTTCTACAAAGTGCTCTATGTGCAGGTGATCTTCGCCATCATCGTCGGCGTGATCCTCGGCCACTTCTATCCGTCGCTCGCCACCGAGATGAAACCGCTCGGCGACGGCTTCATCAAGCTGATCAAGATGGTGATCGGACCGATCATCTTCTGTACGGTCGTCACCGGCATCGCCGGCATGGAGGACATGAAGAAGGTCGGCCGCGTCGGCGGCAAGGCGCTGCTGTACTTCGAGATCGTGTCGACCTTCGCGCTGCTGCTCGGCCTCGCGGCCACGCACATCCTGCGTCCGGGCGTCGGCTTCAACATCGATCCGGCGACGCTGAACGGCAAGGAAGTCGCGTCGTACGCGGCGAAGGCGCACGGGCAGTCGACGGTCGACTTCCTGATGCACATCATCCCGAACACGATGGTCGATGCGTTCGCGCAGGGTGAAATCCTGCAGATCCTGCTGATCGCGCTGCTGTTCGGCAGCGTGCTCGCGCACCTCGGCGAGCGCGGCAAGGTCGTGACCGACTTCATCGACGGCCTCACGCGCGTGCTGTTCGGCATCGTGCACATCGTCACGAAGCTGGCGCCGATCGGCGCGTTCGGCGCGATGGCGTTCACGATCGGCAAGTACGGCGTCGGCTCGCTGGTGCCGCTGCTCAAGCTGATCGGCACGTTCTACCTGACGTCGGTCGTGTTCGTGCTGGTCGTGCTCGGCGCGATCGCGCGCTTCACGGGCTTCTCGATCATCCGCTTCGTGTCGTACATCAAGGAAGAGCTGCTGATCGTGCTCGGCACGAGCTCGTCGGAAGCCGCGCTGCCGCAACTGATGGAAAAGCTCGAGAAGGCCGGCTGCTCGCGTTCGGTCGTCGGCCTCGTCGTGCCGACCGGCTATTCGTTCAACCTCGACGGCACCAACATCTACATGACGATGGCCGTGCTGTTCATCGCGCAGGCGACCAACATCGAACTGACGTGGATGCAGCAGCTCACGCTGCTCGCGGTCGCGATGCTGACGTCGAAGGGCGCGAGCGGCGTCACGGGCGCGGGCTTCATCACGCTCGCCGCGACGCTCGCCGTCGTGCCGACGATCCCGCTGTCGGGCATGGTGCTGATCCTCGGCATCGACCGCTTCATGAGCGAATGCCGCGCGCTGACCAACATCGTCGGCAACGGCGTCGCGACGGTCGTCGTGTCGGCCTGGGAGAAGGAACTCGACCGCAACAAGCTGCGCCAGGCGCTGAAGGGCGGCGGCGAGGTCACGCCGACCGAGACGGCCGGCGTCTGACGTCATGAAGGAGCAGGCGGCGGCACCGCCCGCGGGCGGTGCGCCGCGCGGCGGCCGGGGCAGCGACGAGGCGCCCTATGACACAATAGGCGATCCGCATCGCCAGGAAGTCACGTCCGTGAAGCGCCGCCTGCTCATCCTCGTCGTGCTTGCCGCCGCGCTCGCGGCGGCGTGCGCGCTGACTTGGACCATCACGTGGCAGCGCGGCGTCGCCGAGCTGCAGCGCAACGCCGCGGTGCGGGTCGACCGCACCACCAACGCGCTCAAGAGCACGCTCGACCGCTACGAATCGCTGCCTTATCTGCTCGGCAGCCATCCGTACGTGCTGGACCTGCTCGCCGAGCCGAAGCGCGCCGATTTCACCGCACGCGCGAACCGCTATCTCGAAGACCTCAACGAACACGCGCACGCGACCGTCACCTACGTGATCGGCGCGGACGGTCTGTGCGTCGCCGCCAGCAACTGGCGCGCGCCGGACAGCTTCGTCGGGAACGGCTACCAGTTTCGTCCGTATTTCATCGACGCGATGAACGGCCGGGTCGGCCGCTTCTTCGCGATCGGCACGATCTCGCGCGATCCCGGCTACTACATCTCGCAGCCGGTGTGGCGCGACGGCAGGATCGCGGGCGTCGTCGTCGTGAAGCTCAATCTCGAATGGTTCCAGGGCGCCGATGCGTCCGAGCCGCTCGTCGTCGCGGACGATCACGGCGTCGTGTTCCTGTCGTCCGTGCCCGCCTGGAAGTACCACACGCTGCATCCGCTGACGGGGCCCGTCGCCGCGTCGATCTACGAGACGCGCCAGTACGCGCAGCAGCCCGTCACGCCGCTGCCGCTGCGCGTCGAGCAGGTGCTCGGCGCCGATGCGGAGATCGTGCGCCTCGGTGCGGCCGGCGTAGGCCCTGGCCTGCGCGCGCCGCGTTTCCTCGCCAGCAAGCGGCGGATCGGCGAGCCCGACTGGCTGCTCGTCACGCTCGCGCCGATCGCGCCCATCGACGCCGACGCGCGCAACGCGACGATCGTCACGGGCTTCGGCTTCGTGTCGGTCGCGTTGCTCGCGTTCTACTGGCGCATGCGCCGCGCGCGCGTGCGCGAGATGATCCGCGGCCGCGCGCTGCTGCAGCAGGCGTATGCGGAGCTGAACCGGCGCGTCGAGGAACGCACGGCCGACCTGTCGGAAGCGAACGAGCAATTGCAGAAGGAAGTCGGCGACCGGATCCGCGCGGAGCAGGAATTGCGCGCCGCGCACGACGAACTGATCCAGGCCAGCAAGCTCGCCGCGCTCGGCCAGATGGCGGCCGGCATCACGCATGAACTGAACCAGCCGCTCGCGGCGTTGCGCAGCTTCTCGGACAACACGCGCGTGCTGCTCGATCGTGGCGAGCAGGCGGCCGCGCGCGAGAATCTCGAGGCGATCGCCGCGCTCACCGAGCGGATGGGCAAGATCACCAACCAGCTGAAGCTGTTCGTCGGCCGCGCGAAGCCGCGCAACGAACAGGCGCTCGTCGTGCGCGCGCTGCGCAGCGTGCTGTCGCTGCTCGGCGACCGGCTGCGCGGCGTCGCGCTCACGCTGACGCTGCAGGATGCGACGGTGTCGCCCGCGCAGGATGCGCCGCTCGACCTGGCGCGCGACTATCCGGAACTCGTCGCCCGCTGCGAGGACCTGCGCCTCGAACAGGTGCTGATCAACCTGCTCGGCAACGCGCTCGACGCGGTCGCGGGCGTCGCCGCGCCGGCGATCGAAGTGACGATCGCGGTGTCGGTCGCGACGCTCGCGGTCGAGGTGCGCGACAACGGCTCCGGCATCGCGCCCGAGCTGCTGCCGCGGCTGTTCGAACCGTTCTTCACGACCAAGGAAATGGGGCGCGGGCTCGGGCTCGGGCTCGCGATCTCGTCGTCGATCGCGAGCGACGCGGGCGGCGCGCTGACCGCGCGCAATGCGCCGTCCGGCGGCGCGCTGTTCGTCTTGACGCTGCGGCGCGCGCGCACGCATCATCCGGACGCCGTGTCCGAGCCGGCGGGCTCGCGCTAGGCACCGCACGACCGCATCAACGAGAGCCGCGCGCACCACCGCCGCGCGGTCTGTCAGGAGCAAGTGACTACGATGGCCAACCGGCTGCAAGTGATCTATATCGAAGACGATGCGCTCGTTCGCCGGGCGAGCGTGCAGAGCCTCCAGCTCGCCGGGTTCGACGTCGTCGGGTTCGAATCGGCCGAGGCGGCCGACAAGGCGATCGTCGCGGAAACCGCCGGCGCGATCGTCAGCGACATCCGGCTGCCCGGCGCAAGCGGGCTCGACCTGCTCGCGCAGTGCCGCGAGCGCGTGCCCGACGTGCCCGTGATCCTCGTCACCGGCCACGGCGACATCTCGATGGCCGTGCAGGCGATGCGCGACGGCGCGTACGACTTCATCGAAAAGCCGTTCGCGGCCGAGCGGCTGATCGAGACGGTCCGCCGCGCGCTCGAGCGGCGCGAGCTCGTGCTCGAGAACCATGCGCTGCGGCGCGAGCTGGCCGGCCAGAACATCGTCGCGCCGCGCATCATCGGCCGCAGTCCGGCGATCGAACAGGTGCGCAAGCTGATCGCGAACGTCGCGCCCACCGACGCATCGGTGCTGATCAACGGCGACACGGGCGCCGGCAAGGAGCTGATCGCGCGCAGCCTGCACGAGCTGTCGCCGCGCCGCGACAAGCCGTTCATCGCGGTGAACTGCGGCGCGCTGCCCGAGCCGATGTTCGAGTCGGAGATGTTCGGCTACGAGCCCGGCGCGTTCACCGGCGCCGCGAAGCGCCGCGTCGGCAAGCTCGAATATGCGTCCGGCGGCACGCTGTTCCTCGACGAAATCGAAAGCATGCCGCTCGCGCTGCAGGTGAAGCTCCTGCGCGTGCTGCAGGACGGCGTGCTCGAGCGGCTCGGCTCGAATCAGCCGATCCGCGTGAACTGCCGCGTCGTCGCGGCCGCGAAAGGCGACATGAGCGAACTCGTCGCGGCCGGCACGTTCCGGCGCGACCTGCTGTACCGGCTCAACGTCGTGACGATCGCGCTGCCGCCGCTCGCCGAGCGCCGCGAGGACATCGTGCCGCTATTCGAGCACTTCATGCTCGACGCGGCCGTGCGCTACGGGCGGCCGGCCCCCGTGCTGACCGACCGGCAGCGCGCGAGCCTGATGCAGCGCGACTGGCCCGGCAACGTGCGCGAGCTGCGCAACGCGGCCGACCGCTTCGTGCTCGGCGTCGCCGACATGCCGCAGGAAGCCGGTGCGAGCGGCGACGACGCCGAGAGCGACCAGACGCTGAAGGAGCGCATCGAGCAGTTCGAGCGCGCGGTGATCGCCGAGGCGCTGAACCAGACGGGCGGCGCGGTCGCCGCGACGGCCGACCGGCTGCATGTCGGCAAGGCGACGCTGTACGAGAAGATGAAGCGCTACGGGCTGTCGGCGAAAGGCGAAACCGAGCGCTGAAAAAGAGACGGACCGCGGAACCGGGCTGGCCGGTCGTGCGGTCCGTCATGTGGAGCAGGGCGCGGCGGGCGGCCCTGCGCGTCGTGTCGTGCGGAGGCGGCGCTCAGGCCGCGTTGCCGTCGAGCGCCTTCTTGAGCAGCGCGTCGAGTTCCGCGAATTGCGGGGCGCCGACGTAGCGCTTCAGGATCTTGCCGTCCTTGTCGACGACGAAGGTGGTCGGCGTGAGCTGCACGTTGCCGAACTGCTTCGCGACGCTGCCGTCGTCGAGCGCGACCTTGAACGGCAGCTGGCGCGTCTGCGCATAGTTCGCGACGTACATCGGCGGATCGTAGTTCATCGCGACCGCGACGAACTCCAGCCCCTGCCCCTTGAAGCGATTGTAGGTATCGACCATCTGCGGCATTTCCTGCATGCAGGTCGCGCAGCTCGTCGCCCAGAAGTTCACGAGGTAGACCTTGCCCTTCAGGTCGCCGGCCGTCGACACCTTCTGACCGGACAGCAGCGTGAACGTGGCGTCCGGCACGGTGGACTTGCCGTTGAACGCGAAGAAGCCGGCAACGGCGATGGCCGCGACGACGACGGCCGCGACGATATAGCGGGCGGGGCCGGTGCGGCGCTGGGCGGGAGGCGTGGTGTTCATCTGCGGTGCTCTCGGAGTCGGTCGATGACGCGGGTCGATGCAAAGGACGTCGAAATTCGGCAGTTATTTTAGCGCGAATGCGGCGCACGCACCGGCGGCCGCCACACATCCCGGGTGTCGGCTTCGGCGGATAATGGGCCTTTTGCCTGTCCCCATCACTGCCATGCCGAAGGAAGTCATCGATTCGTTGCGCCCCCTTTTTCGTCCGCTGCGACACTTCGCCGCGCTCGCGTGCGTGAGCGCGGCGCTGGCCGCGTGCTCGCCGTCATATGACTGGCGTACGCTGCACAACGACGCCGGCTACACGATCGACCTGCCGGCGAAGCCGACCGTCGAGAACCAGCCGGTGGCGGTCGGCGGCGCGTCGATGCCGATGCGGATGCAGGCCGCGCACGTCGACGGCGCGGTGTTCGCGGTCGGCACGCTGACGCTGCCCGACGACCGCGACGACACGCGCCGCGCGGCGCTCGAGTTCCTGCGTTCCGGGCTGTCGCGCAATCTCGAAGGCGTGCCGCAGACGGCCTCGGTGCCGGTGCCGCTCGCGGCCGGTGGCGCGGTGAACGGGCTCGAGCTGCGCATCGCGGGCGCGGCGAGCGGCGGCGACCGCTCGCGCAAGACGATCGTCGCGCGGCTCGTGGCGCGCGGCCGGCACGCGTACCAGGCCGTCGCGATCGCCGACGGGCCGCTCGCGCAGGAGCAGCTCGACCAGTTTTTCGGCTCGTTCAAACTCGACTGAACAGCGGCCGGCGCGGGCGCTCGGACACTTCATGACAATTGAAAGTTCATTCGCAGCTTTCGACGCTAATCGCCGGATTTTGCGGGGATTTTTCGGCTATCCACAGCGCATGTGGATAACTTTGTTGAAAAGTTGACCGAATCGCCCGCAAAGCCGCGCCGGACGGCCTTCCGGCGCATTTGACGGTTGGCCATTAATTTAGGAAAAATCAATAAAAACAAAGGGATACGAATCTCATGACGAAGAGGTGCCCGCGCCGGGTGATGAGGGGCCGGATTCGTGAAATTGTGCATAAGTCAAGTCTTGACAGTCATATTTTGTCCTCCGCGGGCATTCACAGTGCCGTGAGCGCACGCCGGTAGCGGATCGCCTCGGCGATCTGCGCGGCCGTCGGCAATGGGTCGCCGGCCAGGTCGGCGATCGTCCGTGCGACCTTCAACACGCGGAAATACGCGCGTGCCGACCAGCCGAAGCGCTCGCCGGCCTCGCGCAGCAGTCGCTCGCCGTCGTCGGTCGGCCGGCACAGGTCGTCGGTCTCGCGCCCGCTCAGCATGTGATTGGTCTTGCCCTGCCGGTCGAGCTGCAGCGCACGCGCCCGGGCGACCCGCGCGGCGACCGCGGTGCTCGGCTCGCCGGGCGCCGTCGCGCGCGACGCGAGTTCGGCCGGCGATAGCGCGGGCAGGTCGATCTGGATGTCGATGCGGTCGAGCAACGGCCCCGACAGCTTGCGCAGATAGCGCGTGGCGAGCTCCGGGGTGCAGCGGCAGCGCCCGGACGGATCGCCATGCCAGCCGCACGGGCACGGATTCATCGCGGCGATCAGCTGGCACGCGGCAGGGAAGTCGGCCTGCTGCGCCGCGCGCGAGATCGTGATGCGGCCGACTTCCAGTGGCTCGCGCAGCATCTCCAGCACGTGCCGGTCGAATTCGGGCAACTCGTCGAGAAACAGTACGCCGAGGTGCGCGAGCGTGATCTCGCCCGGCTGCGGCGGGTTGCGGCCGCCGACCAGCGCGGCGGCGCTCGACGAGTGGTGCGGCGCGCGGAATGGGCGCCGCCGCCAGTGCGCGGGCGAGAAGCCGATGCGGCTCGCAGAAAGGAGCGCGGCCGACGCCAGCGCCTCGTCGTCGGTCAGCGGCGGCAGGAGGCCGGGCAGCCGCGCGGCGAGCATCGACTTGCCGGCGCCGGGCGGCCCGATCATCAGCATGGAGGGACGATGAGACCCGACCGGAAACGCCCACTGGAGGCCGCGCCCCTACCGGGGGTGGCCCCTTTGGAGAGTAAGGCCCCCCTGTTCTGCAGGGACCCCCTGGGGTAGGTAGGGGGTACCTTGCGAAATCCAAACGGAAATCTCTGGCGGACAACTCCACTCACGCGACCTGAACAACAACAACGGCGACTCGAGCTTTACCGGAGTTTTTGAAGTGCCCTGAAACGCCGATAGGGGGGTACCTCAGAAAGCGCCGCCCGAAATAAATCAGCCAAGTGAAACCCGCGCCGCCAGCACGGATGCGGACCAAACACCGACGAGACCAACCATGCTCACCATCATTGTCGTTCTGCTGTTCCTGATCCTCCTCGCGATTGCTGCACCGTCCCTGTTGCTCAGGCTCGCTCTGGTAGTCGCGTGGCCCTTGGACCTACTGCTGAACCTTGGTCGCCTGACGCTCCTGGTGCTCAGTCTTCCATTCTTATTGGCCCGTAGCGCCAGCGCGTTCTTGTACAAGCACATTGGCTGGGTGTTCCTGGGTGTCTTGGTCCTGTTTGGGATCGAGCTGTTCGCCACCTTCATGCAACACGCCAACTGAGAAGCGCCAGCGGGCACTGTCAGACCAGACTACACCATGACCTGACGTCAGGCGCATAGGCGGAATGTGTCAGGTCGAAGTTGTTTTCCGATTTGCTTGACACTCTGTCGACCACATCTTAGACTTCGTCCTGACACTTACCAACGGGAGCAGGACATGAGCAAGGGGCAACGCATCGGGTACCGCAGGGTTAGCACGGTCGACCAGAACACGGCCCGCCAGCTTGACGGTATGACGTTTGATGCCGAGTTCACGGACAAGGCCAGCGGCAAGGACACGAAGCGCCCCCAGCTTGAGGCCCTCATGCGCCACGCTCGGTCTGGAGATCATGTGTATGTCCACTCAATTGACCGCTTGGCACGGAACACGGCAGACCTCCTGCAACTGGTCGAAACGCTGACCGCCAAGGGTGTAGCGCTGTCGTTTGTGAAAGAAGGTCTCAACTTCACCGCAGACCGTGCGGACCCCTTCCAGACCCTCATGCTGTCGATGCTCGGGTCGGTGGCTCAGTTTGAGCGGGCGATCATTCTGGAGCGGCAGCGCGAGGGCATCGCGGTAGCTAAGGCCGAGGGGAAGTACCGGGGCGGCAAGGCCAAGCTATCGGCCGAGCAGGTAACGGCGATGCTGGCCCGGGTGAACTCGGGGGAACCTAAGGCCCAAGTTGCGCGGGACTTCGGCATCAGCCGCGAGACGCTGTATCAGTACCTTTCGAAGTAACCCAGGGGGCCGCGAGGCCCTCGGAAACACCAACAAACCACCAACCAAAGAAGCAAGAACGAATGGACCAGAACGTTTACACCATCATTGACGGGGCAGCAGCAGCAGCGCAGGACGAAGACATTTGCTATGTGATTGACGCGGGGAATGAGGCCGAGTGGTCGGAAGACATTTGCTATGTGATTGAGCAATAACGGCCCGGTATAGAAGACCAACGACCACCTAGCGGCCCTTCGGGGCCGTTTTGCATTTAGTCGCCACTGCAACAAGAGAAAGGCCCTGGTAATACTTATTGCGCTTTTGCAACATGGCTTTTCGCCAGTCGGACGGGCTTTCCTCGGTACTCTCCGATAGCGACCAATAGTAGAAAAATATGCTGCATATTGGCTGATTTGAGGAATATTCAGGTTTCCGCGAATCTCTAATTTTTCTGCTTTAGAAACAAGGACATGGAATTTATCCTCCTGTAAGAGAAGAGGCCGCGATTGTCAGAGAAGAAAATTTCCCTTCTGCCAAGCGACCCGGTGAATTTGTCGCCACTTATGGAAAAGGCAGCCGAGCGCCGAGGCGATTACCGGGGACTCCAAGGCCGAGCGCAACAGCGGCGGGTTTAGTCGACACCATCCTAAGAACGCCCCGGACCCAGGCGGAATTACCCACTCGTATAGAAGGCCTCTCGGAACCCTACGGGACGCGGCGAGCCAATTAGGCCGTACTTAAAGAAGGAAGACCGCCACCACGGGTGCCCACGTTTTAAGCAGCCTTTCCGCTAGGAGCCATTCGCGGCCCTAAGCCTCACCCATCCCCCAATCAATCACCGCCAGCCCGTTCCCGGTCCCCATGCGGACCCGCGCGGAGGCATTCGCACGCCCGTAGCAGTCACGCGCCCGAGCCTTGGCGACATTCCCATCATTTTTTGCTGAATCACGCACCAAAAGGAGCACCAATGAACACCCGACAGACAAACCCACCGACCGCGACGCAAGCGCCGGTCGTGCGCCCTTACGCGAAACGCGGGACCAAGACCTCAGCTCGCGAAGCGGCCCGCAAGGCGGGTCAGAAAACGTTCACGTTCACCTGTCACAAGCACGGACTCACGGCCTTTGGGACCGCTGGACAAGGCCATTGTCGAGCATGCGCCGCAGATCGTAAGCGAGACGCCTACGAACGCCAGAAACGAGCCGAGCTGGCAGCAGCGAACACCACCTACGACACCAACGGGTAACGACCATGAAGACCACGAAGAAAGCAGCAGCAGCACGCGCCAAAGCGGTCGGCCTGAAGACGTTCCAATGGCGCTGCCAGCAGCATGGCAGGACCGCCCACTATACGAGCAACGGCAAGTGCGCGACGTGCAAGGCCGCACTAAGCGCTAAGAAGTACGCAGAGCGTGTTTCAACGCCAGAGGGCCGCGAAGCACACAACACGCATCAGCGGGCGTACCAGCGGAGCTTGCGCAATACCAGCGCCAGCTACAGAGGCAACGGGCGCGAGAACCGCGCGGCGCAGGCCTACTGCAAGGCCACAGGCGGCAATCTCCCGGCCAGCTATAACGCCGAGCGTGAAACTCTCCGGGCATTCTATGCAGCTCTGCCCGAGGGCCACCACGGCGACCACAGGACGCCCAAGGTAGCCAAGGATCACCAGGGGAACCACGTCGCCAGCGGTCTGCACACGTTGAGCAACCTCAGGGCAGTCCCTGCCAAGCTCAACCGCATGAAGGCGACGCACTTCGATCCCGACAATTTCCGCGACCAAAGGCCCGCCAACGCGTTCCCCGGAGGCGCTTGGGACCCTGAGCTGACCGAGCGGGAGTGGGCGCGGGTCGAATTGTTAGTCCGTCGATACGGTTGCGACCGGGACGCCTCCGTCCGAACCATCCAAGCGCAGGTTGCTCGCCAGCGCGAAACCTACCTCCAAAACAACGCAGCCTAACCACACAACACCATGCCCGATCAAACCGATATTCCCGCCCCCCAAGCCCCGTTACATCCTCAGTATTCCTTAGGGAAGTGGGCAGCCTTCGCCCCCGCAGGATACACCTCGCCCACGGTCGACACCCAGCCCGCAGGCGATGACCCAGCAGCCAACGCGCCTGCCCAGGTCCAAGCCGCACAGTCGAGCGCCGCACCCGCACCCACGGACCTCTCGACAGTCCCGGTCTCCAAGCTTCTAGCCGCCTATCAGCGAGCCTCAGCGGCCAAGGACTCGGACGCCATGGGCCAACTCTCGGATGCCCTCGGACCTCGGCTGGTGGACGGTCTCCAGCGAGCGCAGTCGGCTAACGATTCAGACGCCGTGAGCCAGATTCAGGGGATGATTGCCCAGATCGGCGGAGCCGGGTCGCCGCAGGCGCAGATGCACCCCGCAGGCGTAGCCGCAGGAAGCCCTCCGACGGCCGCGCAGGCTCCAGGGCAGGCAACCCCACAGGGCATCCTATTGCGGCCCCGCAGTCCCACGGCACAGCCGCAAAGAGCGCCGTTAGCGGTCGCAGGGACAGCCGACAACGTAGGCCCCCCGGCCTCAGCCAAGAATCCGACCCTGGGCGAGGCCCTCGGGCAGTTCGCGAACCAACTATGGCAGCATCCGGGGTCGACGCTTTCGAATATCGGCAGCGCAATCGCCAAGGGGGCGCAGCAGATTGGCCACGGCCTGGAAACAGCTCCGCTCCACACGGTGGACTCAGCGGTCCGAGGCGCGGCCGACGGTCTCACCTTCGGCGCAGCAGACAAGCTGGCAGCTTTGGCCGAGTCCGTCCGTAACGGGACCTCCTACCAGGACGAGCTGCTGAAACAGCGACAGCAGGACCAAGCGGGCGGGGCGGCATTCACGGCCGGTCAACTCGCTGCGCCACTCGTCCCAGGAGCCGGCGCAGTCTCGCTGGCAGGTAAAGCAGCCGAGCTTGTGCCGACCGCTAGCAAGATTGCCCGTATGGCAGCGGGGGCGGTCGCTGGCGGTGTCGAGGGCGGGGCCAGCTACCTGGGCCACAACGACGGGCAGCAGAACCCGGACGACCTCAACACGGCGATGACGCTGGGAGCCGCAGGCGGCATGCTCCCCGGCCTCTTCACGGGTCCGACCCAAGCCCAGCGGGCCGCTCAGTTCCTCCAGGACACCGCAGCCGCCCAGGCAGCGGCAGGACCGAAGCCCGGTCTCGTTGCGAGCGCCCTAAAGCAGCTTGGGACCCTGGGGCAGACAGGGGCGGAAGCGAACGCCGGGACCATGGCCGCAGCCCAGCGGGACGCCGGGATCATTCAGGACCTTAGCGCCCTGCAGAACCGAGCGACCCAGGGCGGGGCCAAGCTGGGAGCAGCAGACGCGAACGCACTGGCCAACGGATACGCCCAGCAGGCCGGGGCGAACGTCCGCCAGCTTGTCGGTAACGGTGTTGTCGACCAACAATCCGGCAATCAGTTGCTCGGGGCGCTCCAGGGCGCTCGGGGTCTCAACGATGCTCAGGTCGCCGGGATTCGAAATATGCCGGGATTGCCCCAGGGCGTGGGGGATGCGGTAGCGGACGCGATCCAGCAGAAGCAACGAACCCTTGCGATTACGGCAGCGGTCCCGGTGTCGAGCAACCCGCTCCTGAGCGTGGCCCGTATGGCCGTTGATAACGGAGCCTTGCATCTCATCCCTGGTATCGGTCCGCTCCTGAACCTCAAGTCGATCCGCGAGGGAATCACGGGACTCCTCGGGGGCCGCGAGAATCGCACGGCAAACATCGCCAGCGCAATCGGACAGGCAAACAACGCGGGAGCGTTCTTGGCCCAGCAGGGACCAGGGCAAGCGGTCCAGAGTGCCGCAGGACTGGCACAGATGGCCCGGAGTGCCCAAGCGGCGCGAGCAGCGGCCCAGGCGTCTCAGCAGGCAGCGGCAGTGAACACCCAGGCCGGCGCGTTCATCGGTCGCGGGATGCAGGCGGCAGCGGCCCAGCGGGCAACCTTGGCCCAGGGACCCGCACAGCGGCTGGCAGCGGCCCAAGCAGCAGCCCAGGCAGCAGCGGCCCAGCAGCAACGGAACACGCTCCAAGCTGCTACCCGGATGCCGCTGGGCGGCGGATACCAGACCCTCCTCCAGGGCGGGCAATCTGGTCTCAACCTCACGCCGCAGCAGGCCAACGCAGGGCTTCGGATCCTCTCGAATCACCCGGTGCTTGGTCCCATCGCGAACGAAATGCGGCAGACGGGCGGCGTGGCAGATCCGACGCAGTTCTATGCGCTGCAGAACGGGCTTAGGGGACTTCAGAGCAACGGAGCAATTCCACAGACCGCGTCCCCGGCACTCCAGGCCGCGCAGTTCGCACAAGCCCCCACGGTTCGCAACCCGGCAGCCTATGCCGCAGCCGTCAGCCGCAATCAGGCGATGGTCGACCACGCAGTTGCGAACGCTCCCAGCCCGCACCTTGCGTCCGTGGCTCATCAACTCGGGGCCACCAGCTCCCCTGTAGTGAAACAGCAAGCGATTAATGCCGTGATGAAGAAGGCGTCCCCGTCTGAACGCTCCTATCTCACGACCTATGTAAAACCGCTGGTCAATTACGGTAAGTGACGAACCCAGCAACCCTAGCAGCGGCGGGCCTTAGCGCCCGTTGCACCCACTACACAACTCCTCACCAATCCCGAAGCCCCTTGGACCCGAAATTTCGGGTTCCTCTGGGCGTCATATCGAGATACAAAAACATGCCAAACCCCTTGTCAGATAAGGCCCGCAAGCCGCATGAGTGGACTGCGGCCGACCTCGGAATTTTGCAGATTCAGTGGAAAAAAAGCGCCCCTGAGACCCTGTCCGTCCCCCTCAAAAAGGTGCTGGTCTGCCCGAAGGTATTCCAGGTACGCGACCTCCGCACCAAGTCGAAAGCCGGTATAACTAACAACGACCATGTAACGAAGCTGGCGGAGCGCCTGGACAAAGAGACCGACTTAGACCCTATCCTGGTCCTGCCCATTAGCGCTAACCGGTTTGTTATCGTTGACGGGACGCACCGCAGGGCCGCATATGACCGCAGGCAGCGCCAAAACATCCCCGTGCGGGTCTTTACCGGGACGCTGGACGAGGCCCGAGTGGCCGCAGGGCGCAGCGACAACGCGAAGAAGCGCCTTGAATGGTCCTCAGCGGAAAAGTCGCAATACCTTTACCAGCTCATCCTGGAGCGCCTGAGTGCAACCAGCGACAAGCGCATGACCCACAAACAATGTGCCGAGGCCGCAGACAGGACCCCACGTCTGGCCGAGCATATGGAGCGGTTCATTCGGCGCTGTACGGATGCGGGCCTCCCGATCCCTGAGAAGTGGAACGGCGGCGCGTGGGCAACGGACGAGGGCGAGTCTGAGAGCGCCGAAGAGCGCATGGCCCGACAGTTCGCTGAGAAGCTGCGGAGCGCCCTGGGACCCCTCAGCTCCAAGGCGAAAGCGCGGGCGCTTGGGATCGCCCTGGGCCAATACACGGAACGTGCGGGCGAGGTCGCCATGGCCCTGGTCGAGGACCAGGGACTCCAGGAGACGGTCGTAGAGGGGTTTGATGAGATGGTCGCAGAACAGGCCGAGGAACACCTGGAGGCCCTGCAAGCCGAGTTGGCCGCGCAGGAGTGTCTAGCAGGGCTGTCTGCAGCCGTGGGCGCTGGGTTCTAATCACACAACGGCGCGGCTGCCTTGCTCACCCACACCGCCCGCATCTCCAGCGGGTATCCCTTGCCGTAGTTCGCGCCCATGCCCGGGGTCTTGTGGCCGGTCATAGAGGTACCGTGCGTGACCTCGGAAGCGACTGGCTGTAGATTGAAACTTCCCCTATATGAATCCTGCCCGGCTGGCGGCCGCTATGCGCCCAATCGAACGGACACACAATCTCCCTAGAATAAGGCACCCGCGCCGCCGCTCGCGATATCCGGATACACTTCCGAAAAACAAGGAGAAAACGTGCTCAAGAGTGTCGTTATCGAAAACTACAAGGGGCTAGAGCATCTCGAGGTGCCGAATATGGCGTACTTCAACCTCGTCGGGGGGCGGAACGATGTCGGCAAGTCCTCCTTGCTGGAGGCCATCTTCGCGTACTTTGACCGCGTCAACCCCACTGCGCTTTTTAGTCATTTGGGGTGGCGGGGCATAACTACGGTCGCAGGAACCCCGGAGAATCTTTGGGGACCGGCATTCAGCCAGTTCGATCTAAGCCGAATCATGAGCATCGCAGGCACCGATACGAACGGGATTACCGATATAGTTACATTCCGTCTCGACAGGAACCACGTTCGCCCTACGGCTTTCACCCCGTTCACCGGCGGAGTTGCAAACATAGGTACTCTCAAGAGCGAACCTGGGCAGGTTGCGCTTGCGGTTCGCGCGAAGCGCGGCACAAAGACGCTGCAGGAGACTTTCGTTACTTTCAATGCCGGCGGATTTTCGGCAACCGGCAGCATTCAAGAAAGTCAAGCAGCGCAAGCCGCCTATTTGACTATTCCTGGACGCCTCAATGATGCGAATGGACCTATTCGTTTGACGCAATTGGATTCCGAGGGAAAGACCGACCAAGTCTTAGCGGCGGCAAAGCTGATCGAGCCGAGAGTTGAGGGGTTGAGTGTCGGCGCGGGATTGAATGGAACAACGTTTATTAACGTCGCGATTAAAGACTTGCCGAAAAAAGTCCCATTATCGTATTTGGGATCGGGCGTCTCTGTTGTGGTAAACGCAGTTCTTGCGATACTAACAGCGCCGGGCGGCATGGTCCTGCTGGATGAATTGGAAGTTGGCATTCATCATAGCTCGCTGGAAATCGTCATCAAGGCGCTGAGTGAGGCCGCTTTCAGTAGCAAGTGCCAAGTTGTAGCGACGAGCCACAGCTATGAGTGCATAAGAGCCGCCTTTAATGTCTTCGAACAGTTTGATGAAAAGCGGTTTGCCTATCATCGACTTGAAAGAAACAAAGAATCGAGAGTTGTGGCAAAGACCTATCCCAAGGAAGCATTAGCCTATGCCCTTGATAGCGAATGGGAAGTTAGATAATGACTCGACCGAAATCAAAGAAAATCTCAAAACAAAAGGTCTTGCTGGTCGAAGGGCGCGATGAGGAGGAACTCATTAACAAAATCCTTCGCCGTGCGGATAGAACTGATGTCGAAATTTTCCAAAGCGAAGGGAAGGACAACATCAACCGGGCCATCGGTGCGATGAAGTTCTTCGAGGGTTTCGATGATGTTACGCATTTTGGTGTCATTCGCGATGCTGATGGCGATGCGAACGCCGCTTTCACAAGCGTCCAGCATGGGCTGCGGCAACACGGATTGCCTATGCCAGACGCCCCGAGCAACCCGAATACAGTGGGAGCTTTGACGACCTCGGTGCTCATTTTGCCGGGCAACGGACAGCCGGGCATGCTGGAGACGCTGGTTTGGCGCACGGTTGAAACCACCCAAATTGCGCAAGAGGCGGAAACCTTTCTTACACGATGTCGGGGAATCCTCCCACCCGCAGACAACGGTGCGAGACCGGATGGGCCAGACGGATGGCGTGCGCCTAGAAATGTCGACAAGGCACGCATTTGCGCACTACTGTCGACAATGATCGACCCGCAGGGGCGTATGGGAATCGCTGCGCAGCAGAACTACTTCGACTTGCAGCATCAAGAACTCCGCCCGCTGACGGACTACATTGCGGCCCTGTAGCCGCTACGCCGGGACACCCGCTAGTGCGGGGTCCTGAGTCTCGTCAGTCTCCAGCCACTGATACGTGGTCCGCACCACGGCCCCGCTATGCGCGGTCATGACCAACATGCCGGTCTGGTAGTCGACCACCACCGAGGCGAATAGCTCGCGCAACGCGGTATTGGCCGCTGAGACCCCGCCGCCGTCGAGCGCCCCCCGGAGGTCTCCGAGGCGTGCCGCAAGGCTCCGAGTCCCGAGCAGGGTCCGCTTGCCCCTTATCGTCTCCTGCAATTCCTCCAACTCGGTCTCCAGTTCCCGGAGTCGCTTAGTGATCGCGGGGGAGCGGCCGACTGTCGCGAGCGTGTCGACCAGTTCCTCAATCTGATCTCCCAGGGCCATCGCGGTGGCGTCTAGTTTGGTGATCTCGTCCGCGAGACCTTCGGACCCGTACGCGGATAGGGACGCGGCGATCTCGTCATAGCTCGAGCGCACGGCGATCTCCACATAATCGAGCCGCACGGCCTTGTAATCGCACCCCGCGCCGCCCTTGGCCCGAGCGCAGACCAGATAGGGCTTGCCTGCCTTGGAGCCTCTGCCCTTGGTTACCCGGGTCATTCGTGAGCCGCACAGGGGGCAGACCGCCAGACCCGCCAACACGTTCTGAAGCGGCACCGCGCCCTTGGTCTTGGTGTTCCCCGAGGTTGCCTTCAATGCCTGGGCGCGGGCGAAGGTCTCCTGGTCGATCACGGCCGGGTAATAGTCCGGGACGGTGCCATGTGGCTGGCGTTGCGCCTTGCCGTCGACATGCTCCAGGGTGCGGGTAGTCAGCGTACCAATCACGGCGGGGTTCGTCTGAATCTTGTGAACATAGGACCCGTGCCATTGCTGGGCATGACCGAACGGGGCGATCCCCTCTTCATTGAACGTCCGGGCGATGGTCTCTTTCCCCTGGCCCTCCAGGGTGAGCGCGAAGACCCTACGGACCAGGGCGGCGCGGTCTTCGATCACTTCGATTCGACCGCGAGGCGAGCTATCGTCCTTGACCACCTGGAGCCAAGCGGGAACCTTGGACGTGAGAACTGCCCCCTCAGACTGGACCCTTGCCCGCTTGGCCGACCATGCCTGTTTGAGCCGCTTGGACTTGGTCAGCGATTCCTCATGAGCGCGGATCATGACCAGGAGCGACATGATCAGGTCGAGCGGGTTGGCGTCAATCGCGGCCTTGCTGTACACCTTGCCGTCCCCGAGGGTCACCAAGGTAACGCCCTGGCTCACAATGCGCAGGAACAGGGTTTGAGCGTCAGTGGCGACGTTTCTGGAGATGCGGTCCAGGGATTCAACCAAGAGGTAGCAGTTCGAGTCTATATCTCCATCCTCCACGGCCCGTAAGAACAGATTGAGTGCCCCCGTGGCTGCGTTCTTGCCCCGAAAGGCTGACACGCCCCGGTCCGCAAACCGAAGTTCCGTGTCTAGCTCCAGGCCGTGTTGCTGCGCGTAGGCTTCGGCGAGAGCGGTCTGTCGGCGGAAGGAATCACCCTGGGCCTGCTCAGGGGTCGAGAACCGGAGATAGGAATAGGCTTTCATGCCGGGAGTATAATGCGGGTCCTACCAACACACCATCAGCATGTGGTGCCCGCCCGCGGCGGCGACTTCGAGCGCGCGCCGGGCGCCGCGCTGGCCGACGACGTCCGCGAGATCGGGGCGGCCGGCGCCGCACGCCGTCGAGGCCGGGCGCCTCGACCGGCGCGAGCCGGCATCCGGCGCACCGGCCAGATGCGCGCACAGCGCGGCAGATCGGGCGCGCCGAACACGGTGACACCGGGCACCAGCGCGGCCTCGGCCGCGCTGTCGAGCGGCAGGTACAGCTCGGGCGGACGGGCTGCGGCCGCCGGCCCGGACGGCGCGACGGCCGCGGCACAAGACCCGAAGCCCGCGCGGGCCCGCGGCGGCGGCCGAAGCCGGATCCGGTCTCCGCAGCGCAGGACCCGAAGCCCGCTCCAGTCGCCGCGACGCGCCAGTCCCGTGCCGCGCCGCACGCCATCGCGAACGCGCCCCGCATCGGCCGCAGCGCGCCGGTCAGCGACAGTTCGCCCGCGAATTCGCGGCCGGCCAGCGCGTCGGCCGGGAGCTGGCCGTTCGCGGCGAGGATGCCGAGCGCGATCGGCAGGTCGAAGCGGCCGGACTCCTTCGGCAGGTCGGCCGGCGCGAGATTGACGGTGATGCGCCTGACGGGGAAGTCGAATCCGCAGTTCTGCAGCGCGGCGCGCACGCGCTCGCGGCTTTCGCGGACTTCGAGATCGGGCAGGCCGACGATCGAGAACGACGGCAATCCGTTGGCAAGATGGACTTCGACGGTGACGTCCGGCGCGCGGCCGGCCGCCGGCGCGCGACTGCGCACCACGGCGAGCGACATGGCGAGGCTCCTTTAAATGAATCGGACGGGCAACGGCCATTCGGGCCGCATGCCGCGGGAATCGGAGGAATCGGTGCGCGCTTGCCGGCGTGGCGCGGAAAAGAACGAGGAACGACGAACAGCGAAGCGCTAAAACAGCGAAGAGCGAAGAGCGAAGAGCGAAGAGCGAAGAACAGCGAAGAGCGAAGAACAGCGAAGAACAGCGAACAGCGAAGAGCGGGGGATTGCGAGGAACGACGGAACGGCTGACCGGCCGACTTCGGATGTCAGGCGCGGGCCGCACGAGGCGGCCCGCGCCCGGACCTGTCGGTCGGGTTGGGCGTCAGGCCTGGGACGCTGCGAGCTTCTGCTCGAGTTCCGCGACGCGCTTCTCGAGTTCCTCGAGACGCACGCGGGTGCGGGCGAGCACCTGTGCCTGCGTGTCGAACTCCTCGCGCGTGACGAGATCGAGCTTCGAGAAGCCTTGCGACAGCATGGCCTTCACGTTGCGCTCGACATCCTTGGCCGGCGAGTTTTTCAGCAGGTCGCTGACGCGCGACTGCAGGTCGTTGAAAACATCGCTGGGTTGCTTCATGAGATTTCCTTCCTTGCACAAAAAGTGTGCATCTTCAGTTGCGTACGTGCCCATGATGCACGCATGACCGGAAATGGTGCGCGCGTGGCGCGAATTCCGGGCATGGCGCCCGCATGGGTGAATGGCCCGGAGATCCGGGACGTGCGTGCACTCTAGCAATGATCCTTTCGGCGCGCCAGCAAACCTGGGCCACGTTGGCCATTCGGCCGGGCTTTCGCATCTTTCCGTACCTTTCAGCACGCGATGCAACCCCGTTTCGGAGCCGTTCGAGGCGGTGCTCGCGCGAACATGGCATGCGAGTTGCTGAGGAGAGACGGTCACACCATTCCAACCAATTCGACGGGATCAACCTGCGAGAGGACTCCATGAAACTGATTACCGCAATCATCAAGCCGTTCAAGCTCGATGAGACGCGCGAAGCGCTCTCCGCGCTCGGCGTCTCGGGCATCACGGTCACTGAGGTGAAAGGGTTCGGGCGCCAGAAGGGGCACACCGAGCTGTACCGGGGCGCCGAATACGTGGTCGATTTCCTGCCGAAGATGAAGATCGAGGCGGCCGTGTCCGACGATCTCGTCGACCAGGCGGTCGAGGCGATCGAGCGTGCGGCCCGCACCGGCAAGATCGGCGACGGAAAGATCTTCGTCACGCCGATCGAGCAAGTGATCCGGATCCGGACCGGGGAGACCGGCGCAGACGCGCTGTAACAGACCAAGACAAGCGACAAGAGGAAACCCGAGATGCGCAAACTTCTGATGTCCCTGCTGATGGCTGGCTCGCTGATCGCGGCTGGCGTCGGTCCGCGCTCGCCGACGACGCGGCCTCCGCCGCGCAGCGTCCGCGCCCGCCGCCACGGCGTCCGATGCATCGGCAGCCGCGGCTCCCGCCGCTTCGGCGCCGGCCGCCACCGACGCATCGCACCTGCCGCTGCCGCCGCACCCGCTTCGGGCGCCGCCTCCGACGCATCGGCCGCTGCGCCGCCACCCGCTTCGGGCGCCGCCTCCGACGCATCGGCCGCCGCGCCGCGTCCGCGCCGGCGCACCCGCCGCCCCGACCGAGCCGTTCTCCGTCGATTCGTCGAAGATCAGTGCCGGCGACACCGCGTGGATGCTGACGTCCACCGCGCTCGTGCTGTTCATGACGATCCCCGGCCTCGCACTGTTCTACGCGGGCATGGTCCGCAAGAAGAACGTGCTCGCGACCGTGATGCAGAGCTTCGCGATCACCGCCGCGATCACGGTGCTGTGGACGGTGGTGGGCTACAGCCTCGCGTTCACGCCGGGCAACGGCTTCATCGGCGGCCTGTCGCGCGTGTTCCTGCACGGCATGAACTACATCAAGGGCGACAAGGCGACCACGCTGACCGTCAGCCATCTCGCGACGACGATTCCGGAATCGGTCTACTTCGTCTACCAGATGACGTTCGCGATCATCACGCCGGCGCTGATCTGCGGCGCGTTCGCCGATCGCATGAAGTTCTCGGCGATGCTCGTGTTCATGACGCTCTGGTCGCTGATCGTCTATGTGCCGATCGCGCACATGGTGTGGGAGCCGACCGGCTGGCTGTCGGCCGACGGCGTGCTCGACTTCGCGGGCGGCACGGTGGTGCACATCAACGCCGGTATCGCGGGCCTCGTGTCGTGCCTCGTGCTCGGCAAGCGCGTCGGCTACGGCCGCGAATCGATGGCGCCGCACAACCTGGTGCTGACGATGATCGGCGGCTCGATGCTGTGGGTCGGCTGGTTCGGCTTCAACGCGGGCTCCGCGGTCGCGGCCGACGGCCGTGCCGGCTTCGCGATGCTGACCACGCAAGTGGCGACCGCCTGCGCGGCGCTCGGCTGGATGTTTGCGGAATGGGTGGCGAAGGGCAAGCCGTCGGTGCTCGGCATCGTGTCGGGCGCGGTCGCGGGTCTCGTGGCGATCACGCCGGCTGCCGGCTTCGTCGGCGTCGCCGGTGCGCTCGTGATCGGCATCGCGGCGGGCGTGATCTGCTTCTGGTCGGCCACGTGGCTCAAGTCGAAGCTCGGCTACGACGATTCGCTCGACGCGTTCGGCGTGCACGGCATTGGCGGGATTCTTGGCGCGCTGCTGACGGGCGTGTTCGCGGTCAAGGACATCGGCGGCGCCGACGGCAGCCTGCTGCTGCAGGCGAAGGGCGTGCTGATCACGCTGGTCTACAGCGGCGTGCTGAGCTTCGTGCTGCTGAAGCTGATCGACCTGACGATTGGCCTGCGCGTGTCCGAAGAGGAAGAGCGCGAGGGCCTCGACGTGATCCTGCACGGCGAACATGTCGAATAAGTCACAAGGATGACGGCGGGCCGCCGCGCAGACGGCGCCCGCCACGAATGAGCGCAGCGACTTCGGCCCGCCACCCGGCGGGCTTTTTTTCTCCTGCCGCGTGCTGCCGTAGCGCATAACCCTTCAGGCTATCGGGTCAATAGCCGAAAACTTCCTCCATATCCTTGTGAAGCCGGGAACAATCCCCAAATGGGCAAGGCAATTGCTCTACAATCTTCATTCTCCCGCTCGCGAGTGATTCATGGTTCCCCACCTCGTTACCGCGTTGAACGGTCCGCTGCTCGAGCTCGAGCAGAAGATCCTCGACGCGACGCCTGCGATCGAACGCTGGTTCAGGCTCGAATGGCAGGAACACACCCCGCCGTTCTATTGTTCGGTGGACCTGCGCAACGCCGGTTTCAAGCTGGCGCCCGTCGACGCGAACCTGTTCCCCGGCGCGTTCAATAATCTGCCGTCCGAAGTGCTGCCGCTCGCCGTCCAGGCCGCGATGGCCGCGATCGAGAAGATCTGCCCGGACGCGAAGAACCTGCTCGTGATTCCCGAGCTGCCGACCCGCAACGCGTTCTACCTGGAAAACGTCGCGCGGCTCGCGACGATCATGCGCCAGGCCGGCCTGAACGTGCGCTTCGGCTCGCTCGACCCGAGCATCACCGACATGACGCCGATCACGCTGGCCGACGGCCAGAAGATCGTGCTCGAACCGCTCGAGCGTTCGCAGCGCCGCCTCGGCCTGAAGAATTTCGATCCGTGCTCGATCCTGCTGAACAACGACCTGTCGGCCGGGATTCCCGCCGTGCTGGAGAACCTGCACGAGCAGTACCTGCTGCCGCCGCTGCACGCGGGCTGGGCCGTGCGCCGCAAGTCGACGCACTTCTCGTGCTACGACGACGTCGCGAAGAAGTTCGCGAAGATGGTCGGCGTCGATCCGTGGATGGTGAATCCGTATTTCGCGCACGTCGAAGGCGTCGACTGGCAGGCGCATGAAGGCGAGCAGGCGCTCGCCGACGCGATCGACGGCGTGCTGAAGAAGATCGCGCGCAAGTACCGCGAATACGGCATCAGCGAGAAGCCGTACGTCGTCGTGAAGGCCGACGCGGGCACCGCCGGGCGCGGCGTGATGACCGTGCACGACGCGGCCGAGATCGGCCGCATGTCGAAGGCCGAGCGCGCGCAGATGGCCGAGTCGAAGGCCGGGCTCGCGGTGCGCGACGTGATCGTCCAGGAAGGCGTCTACACGTTCGAGCGCGTCGGCGACGAAGTTGCCGAGCCGGTCGTGTACATGATCGACCGCTACGTGGTCGGCGGTTTCTACCGCACGCACGGCGGCCGCGAGCGCGACCAGAACCTGAACGCGCCCGGCATGCACTACGTGCCGCTCGGCTTCGAGCACACCGCGCTGCCGGATGCCGGCGCGAAGCCGGGCGCCGCGCCGCCGAACCGTTTCTACATGTACGGCGTCGTCGCGCGCCTGTCGCTGATCGCGTCGTCGATCGAACTGGAAAAGACCGATCCCGAAGCCATCCAGGTGTAACGGCTTCGCTACGTACAGGACCCGCATGGACATTCTCTTTATCGCCGACCCGCTCGAGCGCTTCAAGATCTACAAGGATTCGACCTACGCGATGATGGCGGAGGCCGCGCGGCGCGGGCATGCGGTGTACGCGTGCCAGCCGCACCAGCTCGCATGGACGGGCTCGGGCGTCGAGGCGGACGTGCAGCGCGTGACGATCGTCGGCGACACGGCCGACCTGCATCGCCATCCGTGGTTCGAGGCGGCCGCGCACGAATCGCGTCAGCTGACGTCGTTCGACGCGGTGCTGATGCGCAAGGATCCGCCGTTCGACATGGAATACGTGACGGCCACCTGGATGCTCGAGCTTGCCGAACGGGCGGGCGCGCGCGTGTTCAACAAGCCCCAGTCGATCCGCGATCACTCGGAGAAGCTCGCGATCGGCGAGTTTCCGCAGTTCGTCGCGCCGACGCTCGTCACGCGCGACGCCGCGCGCTTGCGTGCGTTCCATGCCGAGCATGGCGACGTGATCGTGAAGCCGCTCGACGGCATGGGCGGGATGGGCGTGTTCCGCGTGAAGGCCGACGGGATGAATCTCGGCGCGATCATCGAGATGCTCGGCCACGACGGCACGCGCTCGCTGATGATCCAGAAGTTCATTCCGGAGATCACGGCGGGCGACAAGCGCATTCTGCTGATCGCCGGCGAGCCGGTGCCGTATTCGCTCGCGCGGATTCCGCAGGGCAGCGAGGTGCGCGGCAATCTCGCCGCGGGCGGGCTCGGCGTCGCGCAGCCGCTGACGCCGCGCGACCGCGAGATCGCCGCGACGCTCGGGCCGGTGCTCGCCGCGCGCGGGCTGCTGCTGGTCGGGCTCGACGCGATCGGCGACTGGCTGACCGAGGTGAACGTGACGAGCCCGACGTGCTTCCGCGAAATCATGGAGCAGACGGGTTTCGACGTCGCCGCGATGTTCATCGACGCGCTGGAGCGGGCGGCCGCGTAGCCCGCTTTCCGCGCAAGCCCGGCGGCGGCCGCGCAGGCCCCCCGTCGCCGGAGCGGTTCGACCGGCCTGCTACAATGCCCGCTTGCCCGGTGCCGCGACCAGCGCGCCGAAGGCCCGGCGGTCGGGCCGAAACCGTTGCAAGGCTGAACATGAAACGTTTCCCATACTCGCTATGCTCGTTGCCCCGCTGCGGGGCGTCGGCCCGCCAAGGGCGGCCGGGGGCAGTCTGACATGGCCGGGATTCTGATCATCGCGCACGCGCCGCTCGCCACCGCGCTGCGGGACTGCATCGCGCACATCTACGGCGGCGTGCCCGCGCGCATCGGCTGTATCGACGTGCTGGCGGACAGCGACCCGACCCAGGTGATGGCGTTCGCGCACGCGGAGCTCGCGCGGCTCAGGGAAGAGAACGGCGTCGTCGTGCTGACCGACATGTACGGCGCGACGCCCGCGAACATCGCGGGCCAGCTCGCGAAGCTCGACAACGTGCGCGTGCTGGCGGGCGTGAACCTGCCGATGCTGGTGCGCGCCGTCTGCTACCGTACCGTGCCGCTCGACAAGCTCGTCGACAAGGCGCTGTCCGGCGGCGCGAAGGGCGTCCACGAGGTGTCTGCCGGCACGCCGCCGCCGCCTTCGGAAACCGGCTGCGGCCAGTGCGCGCCGATTCCGCCCGAGCCGCAACCGCGCACCGAATCGCACTGACCGTCCCGTTTTCCGTTTTAGACCGACCCGCCGACGCACGTCGCCGGCGGCCTCGACCGACCCGACCGAGAATCATGCTTCAACAAGAAACCACCATCGTCAACAAATTGGGGCTCCATGCGCGCGCATCGGCCAAGCTTACGCAACTGGCCGGCAACTTCCAGTCGGAAGTCTGGATGACGCGCAACGGACGCAAGATCAACGCGAAAAGCATCATGGGCGTGATGATGCTCGCGGCGGGCATCGGCAGCAGCGTGACGATCGAGACCGAAGGTCCGGACGAGCGCGAGGCGATGGACGCGTTGCTCAAGCTGATCGCGGACAAGTTCGGCGAAGGTCAGTGATCGGGGGGCTGCCCCGCGATCGTTGCCGTTTCGAAGCAGAATGCCGCGTATGTCGCGGCATTTTTTTCGTCCGTAGCATTGATGCGGAAATCGCAATGCTGCGCTGCATGCAGTCAGCACGGAGGTGCGGAATTTATAATCGCTAACCGGGGTCATAAGCGCATCGCAGCAGTGTGCCGCGGCTTTACATGTACAGAGGAGGTGCGCGTGTCCTTCACGCTGCATGGCATTCCCGTCTCACGTGGTATCGCGATCGGGCGAGCGTATCTGATCGCGCCGGCGGCGCTCGACGTCGCCCATTACCTGGTCGAGGCGAACCAGATCGACGCCGAGGTCGAGCGTTTCAGCACGGCGCGCGAGGTCGTGCATCGCGAACTCGAGGCGCTGCGCGCCGACCTGACCGACGACACCCCGACCGAAGTGGGCGCGTTCATCGACGTCCACGCGATGATCCTGAGCGACGCGATGCTCGTGCAGGAAACCATCGACCTGGTCCGCACGCGACGCTACAACGTCGAATGGGCGCTGACCGAGCAGCTCGAGCTGCTCACGCGCCACTTCGACGATATCGAGGATGAATACCTGCGCGAGCGCAAGGCCGACATCGAGCAGGTGGTCGAGCGCGTGCTGAAGGCGCTCGCCGGTGCGCCGTCGGCGTCGCAGGCGCTCGATCGCGCGGCCAAGAACGGTACGAACGAGATGATTGTCGTCGCGCACGACATCGCGCCGGCCGACATGATGCAGTTCAAGACGCAGTCGTTCCAGGCGTTCGTCACCGATCTCGGCGGCCGCACGTCGCACACGGCGATCGTCGCGCGCAGCCTCGGCATTCCGGCCGCGGTCGGCGTCCAGCATGCGAGTTCGCTGATCCGCCAGGACGACCTGATCATCGTCGACGGCGACCAGGGGATCGTGATCGTCGATCCCGCGCCGATCGTCCTCGAGGAATATTCGTACCGCCAGTCCGAGAAGCTGCTCGAACAGCGCAAGCTGCAGCGCCTGAAGTTCTCGCCGACGCAAACCCTGTGCGGCACGAAGATCGACCTCTACGCGAACATCGAGCTGCCCGACGACGCGAAGGCGGCGGTCGAGGCCGGCGCGGTCGGCGTCGGGCTGTTCCGCTCCGAGTTCCTGTTCATGCATCAGAAGGAGATGCCCGAGGAGGAGGAGCAGTTCGCCGCGTACAAGCGCGCGGTCGAGTGGATGAAGGGCATGCCGGTGACGATCCGCACGATCGACGTCGGCGCGGACAAGCCGCTCGAGGCGCTCGACGAAGGCTACGAGACGGCGCCGAACCCGGCGCTCGGCCTGCGTGCGATCCGCTGGAGCCTGTCCGAGCCGCAGATGTTCCTCACGCAGCTGCGCGCGATCCTGCGCGCGTCCGCGTTCGGGCAGGTGAAGATCCTGATCCCGATGCTCGCGCACGCGCAGGAGATCGACCAGACGCTCGACCTGATCCGCGAGGCGAAGCGCCAGCTCGACGACGCGGGGCTCGCATACGATCCGAACGTGCGCGTCGGCGCGATGATCGAGATCCCGGCCGCGGCGATCGCGCTGCCGCTGTTCCTGAAGCGCTTCGATTTCCTGTCGATCGGCACGAACGACCTGATCCAGTACACGCTCGCGATCGACCGCGCGGACAACGCGGTCGCCCACCTGTACGACCCGCTGCATCCGGCGGTGCTGCACCTGATCGCCTATACGCTGCGCGAAGCGAAGCGCGCGGGCGTGTCGGTGTCGGTGTGCGGGGAGATGGCGGGCGATCCGGCGCTCACGCGCCTGTTGCTCGGGATGGGGCTCACCGAGTTCTCGATGCACCCGAGCCAGTTGCTGGTCGTGAAGCAGGAGATCCTGCGCGCGCACCTGAAGGCGCTCGAGAAGCCGACGGCCGACGTGCTGGCCGCGTTCGAGCCGGAGGAAGTGCAGGCCGCGCTCAAGCGCCTGTCGGTCGCGGAACCGCGCGCGGACGCGGCCGCCTAGGCGGCGCGGACTGCGCGGCGAAACCGTCGCGCGCGTCGCGAAGGTAGCGAAACGTCGCGCATGCGCCGCCCGGCGCATGCGTTCATGCATCCCGCGCGCGTCAGTGCCGGCCCTGGCACACGGGGCAGTCGGCCTGGCGCGCGATCTTCATCGTCGTCCATTCCATCCGCAGCGAATCGAGCATCATCAGCCGCCCGTTGAGCGTCGTGCCGATCGCGCCGATCACGCGCAGCGCTTCGGCGGCCTGCATCGCGCCGATGATCCCGACCGTCGGCGCGAACACGCCCATCGTCGCGCACGCGACTTCCTCGAACGGCTGGTCCTCCGGAAACACGCACGCGTAACAGGGCGCGGCCGGGTCGCGGAAGTCGAACGTGCTGATCTGGCCGTCGAAGCGCAGCGCGGCGCCCGACACGAGCGGCACGCCGTGCGCGACGCACGCGCGGTTGATCGCATGGCGCGTCGCAAAGTTGTCGGTGCAGTCGAGCACGACGGTCGCCTGCGGCACGTGCGCGTCGAGCCATGCATCGTCGACGCGCGCCGCGACCGCATGCACGGTCACTTCGGGGTTCAGTTGCGCGAGCGCGTCGCGCCCCGATTCGACCTTGCTGCGGCCGACCGAGGCCGTCACGTGCAGGATCTGCCGCTGCAGGTTCGTGAGGTCGACCGTGTCGGCGTCGACGAGCGTGATCGTGCCGACCCCGGACGCCGCGAGATACATCGCGGCCGGCGAGCCGAGACCGCCGGCACCGACGACGATCGCATGCGCGTCGAGGAAGCGCTGCTGCGCCTCGATGCCGATTTCGTCGACGAGGATGTGGCGGGAGTAGCGGAGGAGTTGATCGTCGTTCATGGGGGAGGTCGGGTGAGGCATGCCGCCGGCGGCGGCGCGGACGCCTCTGCGTCCATCTGCGTATTCTAGGCGCACATGAAAAACGGGCCATCGCGGTCTTCCCGCGATGGCCCGTCGGATGCCGGCCGGCGCTTACTGCGGTGCCGACGCGGGCTTCGGTGCGGCGGCCTTCGCGCCCGACGCCTTCGCGGGGGACGCGGCCTTGGTCGCAGGGCTCTTCGTCGTGCTCTCGGCGAGCAGCGACTTCGATTCCTGCACCGCCTTGCCCTCGAGCTTGTTGAGCGCCTGCTGCATCATGAAGTCGTCGGCGCTGCCGAACTCGATCGGCTTGCGATCGCGGTCCTTCTGGCGTTGCTCCGGCGTCTTCTTGTCGTTCTGCTCCTCGAGGACGCGCAGCTGATCCATCCGGCGCTGCTCGCGCTCTTCCTGTTCCTTCTTCTCGTTCGGATCCTGCGTGTTCGCGAGGTGATTCGTGTAGTCGACCTCGCGCGTCACGAGCACGTCGTCCGGATCGCCGTCCGCATACTGATCGACCGGCACGTCGGGCGTGATGCCCTTGTTCTGGATCGAACGGCCGCTCGGCGTGTAGTAGTAGGCGGTCGTCAGGCGCAGCGCGGTGTCGGCCGTCATCGGACGGACCGTCTGCACCGAGCCCTTGCCGAACGTCGTCTTGCCCATGATCTGCGCGCGCTTCGAATCCTGCAGCGCGCCGGCGACGATCTCCGACGCGGACGCCGAGTAAGCGTTCGTCAGCACGACCATCGGCACGGTCTTGAAGATCGGCGGCAGGCTCTTCAGCGGATCGCCGTCGAAGGACGGCAGGCGGTAATTGTCGTAGGTATCGCGGTAGACCTGCTTCGAATCCGGGATCTGGCCGTTGGTCGACACGACGACGGAGTCGGGCGGCAGGAACGCGCCGGCGACGCCGACCGCGCTCTGCAGCAGGCCGCCGCCGTTGTTGCGCAGGTCGACGATCAGGCCCTTCAGGTTCGGCTGCTGGCGCGCGATGTCCTGCAGCTTCGCGGCGAGATCGGGCGTCGTGCGCTCCTGGAAGCTCGTGATCCGGATATACGCGTAGCCCGGGTCGAGCAGCTTCATCTTCACGCTCTGGACCCTGATGATCGCGCGCGTGACCGTGATCGGGAACGTGCGGTCGTCGCTCTTGCGGAAGATCGTCAGCGTGACCTTGGTGCCCGGCTCGCCGCGCATCTGCTTGACGGCCTTGTCGAGCGTCATGCCGCGCACCGGCTTGTCGTTGATGCGCGTGATCAGGTCGCCCGGACGGATGCCGGCGCGGAACGCGGGCGTATCTTCGATCGGCGAGATCACCTTGACGAGGCCGTCTTCCTGCGAGATCTCGATGCCGAGACCCGCGAAGCGGCCCTTGGTCTGCTCCTGCAGCTCGTCGTAGTCGGTCTTGTCGAGGAACGACGAGTGCGGGTCGAGGCTCGACACCATGCCCTTGATCGCCGCCGTCAGCAGCTTCTTGTCGTCGACCGGCTCGACGTACTCGCGCTTGATCTGGCCGAACACTTCCGCGAACAGGCGGAGCTGGTCGAGGGGAAGCGGTGCCGTGGCGGTCTGCTCGGCCGATGCCGAAACCTGCAGCGTGGCGAATACGCCCGTGGCGAGGCCCGCGGCAATCAGGCCGATGTTCTTCAATTTCATTCGCATAGAGAGTCTGGTGCGGTCGGGAAGCGCGTGGCGGTAGCGGGGATGTAGCGGACAAGTATAACTGTTCGCCCGATTGCTCAGTGGACCGGTGCGAAATGGTCCGGGAGCCCGGTCCCGGCGGGGGCGCCGGATGCGCAGCGGATTCGAAAGCGGGTTCGACAGCACCGGGGCCGCGAAGGTTCGCGCCCGCGCGCCGGAGCAGCCGGGCAGGCCGCGCGCGAGGCGGCCCGCCCGGCACGACGGGTATCAGCCCGCCTTGCCCTGCTTCGCGACGGCGGCCTGCGCCTTCGCGATCGCGTCCTGGTCGCCCAGGTAGTAGTGCGTGATCGGCTTCAGGTTCTCGTCGAGCTCATACACGAGCGGCACGCCGTTCGGGATGTTCAGGCCGACGATGTCGCTGTCCGAGATGCCGTCGAGGTACTTGATCAGCGCGCGCAGCGAGTTGCCGTGCGCGGCGATCAGCACCTGCTTGCCCGCACGGACGGCCGGCGCGATCGACTCGTTCCACAGCGGCAGCACGCGCGCGACCGTGTCCTTCAGGCATTCGGTGAGCGGCAGCTGCTCGCGCGGCACCTTCGCGTAGCGCGGATCGTCGAACGGCGCGCGCTCGTCGGTCGGCTCGAGCGCCGGCGGCGGCGTGTCGTAGCTGCGGCGCCACACGAGCACCTGCTCGTCGCCGAACTTGGCGGCCGTTTCCGCCTTGTTCAGGCCCGACAGCGCGCCGTAGTGGCGCTCGTTCAGGCGCCACGAGTGGACGACCGGCAGGTACATCAGGTCCATCTTGTCCTGCACGTGCCACAGCGTGCGGATCGCGCGCTTGAGCACCGACGTGTAGGCGATGTCGAACGTGTAGCCGGCCTCCTTGAGCAATTCGCCGGCCTGGTAGGCCTCGTTGCGACCCTGTTCGGTCAGGTCGACGTCGACCCAGCCGGTGAAGCGGTTTTCCTTGTTCCACGTCGATTCGCCGTGGCGGATGAGAACGAGTTTGTACATGGATCTTGCGGTCGGTAGTGATAGGGAAGCGGGGCGCGTCGCGCGGTACCCGGCCCGGGTCCGCCATCGCGCAAGGCGGTTATTTTATAATGGCGCGATTGTCCTCATCCGATTTCTCTTTTTCCGGCGGCATTCCGTGACGTTCTTTACCAATTACACGAACCTGGCCCTTATCGCGATCCTTCTGGTTTCCGGCGGCCTGCTCGCATGGCCGGCCCTGCGCCGCGGCCGCGGCGGCCTGTCGGCCGCGGAGGCGACGCAGCTCATCAATCGCCGCAACGCGGTTGTGATCGACCTGCGTACCGCGTCCGACTTCGCCGCCGGCCACCTGCCGTCGGCGCGCCAGCTCGCCGCCGGCGAGATCGGCGCGAAAATTGCGCAGGTTGCGAAAAACAAGAGCACCCCCGTGCTGCTCGTCTGCCAGAACGGCCAGCAGTCGCAGAAGGCGGCGCGCGAGGTCGAGGCGGCAGGCTATGCCGAGGTACATGTGCTCGAGGGCGGCGTCGCCGCCTGGCAGCAGGCCGGGATGCCGGTCGTCAAACAAGGAGTGGCGAAGTGAGCAAGGTTTTGATGTACAGCACGCAGGTGTGTCCGTATTGCATTCAGGCCGAGCGCCTGCTGAAGCTGCGCGGCGTGGAGCAGATCGAAAAGGTGCTGATCGACCGCGATCCGGCCCGCCGTGAGGAAATGATGACGCGCACCGGCCGTCGCACGGTCCCGCAAATCTACATAGGCGACACGCACGTCGGCGGCTACGACGATCTGTCGAAGCTCGACCGCGAAGGCGGGCTCGTGCCGCTTCTGCAAGCGGCCTGATTAGGGCAGAATGGCCGCCGGCCGCGCCGCGGCATGAGCGCGCAGGATTCAACCGAGGCGGCCGGCGTGAAGCCGGGCCGCCGCGTCACCACTTTTAGGGAAACACCATGTCCGACGTCGAAAACCAACCGTTCTTCAACATCCAGCGCGTCTACCTGAAGGATATGTCGCTCGAGCAGCCGAATTCGCCGGCGATCTTCCTCGAGCAGGACATGCCGTCGGTTGAAGTCGAAGTCGACGTCAAGGCCGAACGTCTCGCGGAAAGCGTCTTCGAAGTCGTCGTGTCGGGCACCGTCACCGCGAAGGTGAAGGACAAGGTCGCGTTCCTGATCGAAGCGAAGCAGGCCGGCATTTTCGACATTCGCAACATTCCCGACGAACAGCTCGACCCGCTCGTCGGCATCGCCTGCCCGACGATCCTGTTCCCGTACCTGCGCTCGAACATCGCCGACGCGATCACGCGTGCGGGCTTCCCGCCGATCCACCTGGCGGAAATCAACTTCCAGGCGCTGTACGAGCAGCGTCTCGCGCAGCTTCAGCAGCAGCAGGCCGGTGCGGCAGGCGCGCCGAACGGCACGACGCTGAACTGACGTTTCACTCCGGACCGGTGCTGGGTATGAAAGTAGCCGTTCTCGGCGCCGGTGCCTGGGGCACCGCGCTCGCGGGCCATCTGGCCGCGCGGCACGATACGCTTCTCTGGGCGCGCGACGCCGCGCTGATCGCCGGGCTGCAGGCCCGGCACGAAAATTCCCGCTATCTGGACGGCATCGCGCTGCCCGATGCGCTGCGCTACGACGCCGATCTCGGCGCGGCGCTCGCGCACGGCGCCGCGGACGACGCGCTGTGCGTGATCGCAGCACCCGTGGCCGGGCTGCGCACGCTGTTCGGCGCGATGCGCGACGCGGGCTGCGTGCCCGCGCATGTCGTGTGGGTCTGCAAGGGCTTCGAGGCCGACACGCATCTGCTGCCGCACCAGGTGATCGCGGCCGAGCTGCCGGGGCAGCACAGCAACGGCGTGCTGTCGGGGCCGAGCTTCGCCCGCGAGGTCGGGCTCGCGCTGCCCGTTGCGCTGACGGTCGCGAGCACGTCCGCCGAATGCCGCGAGCGCACGCTCGCCGCGTTCCATCACGGCGCGATGCGGATCTATACGGGTGACGACGTGGTCGGCGTCGAGGTCGGCGGCGCGGTGAAGAACGTGCTGGCGATCGCGACCGGCATCGCCGACGGCCTCGGGCTCGGGCTGAACGCGCGCGCCGCGCTGGTCACGCGCGGTCTCGCCGAAATGTCGCGCCTCGGCGTCGCGCTCGGCGGCCGCGCGGAGACCTTCACGGGCCTCACGGGCCTCGGCGACCTGATCCTCACCGCGACGGGCGACCTGTCGCGCAATCGCACGGTCGGCCTGCAACTGGCGGCCGGCCGCTCGCTGAACGACATCCTCGGCGCGCTCGGCCACGTGGCCGAAGGCGTGCGCTGCGCACAGGCCGTGCTCGCGCTCGCGCGCGCACAGGCGATCGAAATGCCGATCACCGAAGCCGTGTGCGGTGTGCTGTTCGACGGCGTCGCACCGCGCGATGCGGTCAGCGGCCTGCTGCGGCGCGACGCGCGCGCCGAATAACGCCGACGAATCACACCGATTTTTTGCGGCCTGGCGCGCTCGCGCAAAGCGGGCGGCGCCAAAGCGCACTACGCTTGAACCGTCTCCGGCGTTTCGGGAGGGTGTCATGCTGCAGATCGGTTCCACCACGCTCGACGCGCAACGCGTCGACATCACGACGCTCGACGTCGACGTGATCGTCAACGCTGCGAACGGTTCGCTGCTCGGCGGCGGCGGGGGCGACGGCGCGATCCATCGCGCGGCCGGCCCGGGCCTGCTGGCCGAGTGCCGCACGCTCGGCGGCTGCGAGACCGGCGACGCGAAGCTCACGCGCGGCCACGGGCTGCCGGCCCGGTACGTGATTCATGCGGTCGGCCCGGTGTGGCACGGCGGCGGGCGCGGCGAGCCCGAGTTGCTCGCGGCATGCTACCGGCGTGCGATCGAGCTGGCCGAGGAGGTTGCGGCAACCTCGATCGCATTCCCGGCCATCAGCTGCGGCGTGTACCGCTATCCGGCCGAGGAGGCCGTCGACATCGCGGTCGGCACGGTCGCCGAAATGCTGCCGCAGGCGCCGAACCTCGCACGCGTGGTGTTCGCGTGCTTTTCATCCGACATCTACGACCTGTATCGCGCGCGGCTCGCGCGTATCTAGCGCGTGAGCGGATCCGGCCGCGCAGCGTGGCCCGGGCGGGCGCGTCAGGCGCCGCCTTCGAAGCCGGCCTGGCGCCACGCCTCGAACACGACCACCGCCACCGTGTTCGACAGGTTCAGGCTGCGGTTGCCCGGCCGCATCGGCAGGCGCACGCGTTGTTCGTTCGCGAAGCGTTCGAGCACCTCGGCCGGCAGGCCGCGTGTTTCCGAGCCGAACACGAACCAGTCGCCCGGCACGAAGGCATGGTCGTGGAAGCGGCCCGAGCCACGGGTCGTGAACGCGAACATCCGCGCGGGATCGGGTGCTTCGGTCGCGACGAACGCGTCCCAGTCGCGGTGCACGCGCATTTCCGCGTACTCGTGATAGTCGAGGCCCGCGCGGCGCATCTTCGCGTCGTCGAGCGGAAAGCCGAGCGGCTCGATCAAATGCAGGCGCGCGCCGGTATTGGCGCACAGGCGGATCACGTTGCCGGTGTTCGGCGGAATTTCGGGGCGACGAGACGACGTTGAACATGTTGGGGTCTGGCTGGGCCGGCCGGGACGAAGCGACGTGCACTCGTCCCGGCCGCCGGTTCGTGACGGCCGGCGCCGCGCGCGGGCGGCGGCTTCTCTATCTAATTAATCCCTGGCGGTGCGCAGCGCAACCAGATTCGTCACGCGTGCGGCGCCGCCGCCTTCAATGCCTGCGCGGCCGCCGCGAGCGTCGCGCCGGACGTCATCACGTCGTCGACGAGTGCACGTGGCGGCCGGTGAGGTCGCCCGCCACCGCGAACGCCGCGCGCACGTTGTCGCGCCGCGCGCGCCGGTCGAGCCGCGACTGCGGCGCGGTTTCGGCCACGCGTGCCAGCAGCGCCGCGTCGGCCGCGCACGCCGAGCGGCGCGCGAGCGGCCGCGCGATCGCCACGCCTGGTTGTAGCCGCGCGCGACGAGCCGCCCGTGCGACAACGGCACCGGCGCGATCACGTCGAAGCGCCGGTGGCGCGCAACGCGTCCGTGTCGTCGATCCGCTGTGCGAGCCGGGCCGCGAATTCCGCGCCGAGCGCGAGCCGCGCATGAAACTTCAGGCCGCGCGCGAGCCCGTCGAGCGGGGCGCGGTAATCGGCGAGCGCGAGCGTCGCATCGAACGGCGGCGGCGTCGCGCGGCATGCTTCGCACCGGTACGCGGACGCGGAACCGGCGCCGCCGTGCCGGCCGCGGGCTGCGCGCGGCCGCGGCCGCCCGACGCCCAGCGGCACCGCGCAGACGTCGCAACGCAGCCGCGCTTCGTTCCAGTACGCGGCGTCGCAAGCGCTGCAAATCACCGGATGTGACAAATTGCCGCACAGCGCGCACCGATTCGGCAAGGCGAGTGCGACGACGCGCACGGCCAGCGCGCGAACCTGCGACAAAACGACGCGCATCGGGCGCGGGGCGGAACTGCGATCCATCGCGAACACTCCTGGCGGCCCCGTCTCGATGAAGGCTACGAGGCGAGCGAGTATACTTCGGGCTCTTCGCCAGTGTGCCCGACATGTCCCCAGCTTCGACTTCAACCGGCCGTCCGGCCAATGACGCCCGGCGTCTGCGGCGGATCTTCGATCGCCGCGCCGCCACGTTCGACGCGGTCGCGTTCCTGCCGCGCGAGATCGCGCAGCGGATGAACGAGCGCCTCGAATACATCAAGGTGAGCCCCGCGGCCGTGCTCGACGCAGGCTGCGGCCCGGGCGACGACCTGCCGGCGCTGCGCGCGCGCTTTCCCGAAGCCCCGGTGTTCGGCGTCGACCTGTCCGGCGCGATGCTCGCGCGGGCGGGCCAGCGCGAGGTCGAGCAGGCGAGCTGGCGCCGCTGGCTGCCCGCGTCGCTCGGCCGGGCGCTGGGCCAGCGCGGCCCGCGCGTCGCGCAGGCCGACTTCTCGGTGCTGCCGTTCGCGGCCGGCGCGTTCGACCTGATCTGGTCGAATCTCGCGCTGCACTGGCATTCGCGTCCCGATACGGTGTTCCCTGAATGGCAGCGCGTGCTGCGCGTGAACGGCCTGCTGATGTTCAGCACGCTCGGCCCCGACACGCTGCGCGAGCTGCGCGCGGCCTGCGCGGACGCCGAAGCGGCGCTCGGCATCGCACCGCCGGCCGCGCGCGTCGTCGATTTCGTCGACATGCACGACCTCGGCGACATGCTCGTCGAGAGCGGCTTCGAGATTCCGGTGATGGACCAGGAAGTGCTGACCGTCACGTACAAGACCCCCGATTCCCTGCTGGCCGACGTGCGCCGCTGGGGCGCCTATCCGTTCGATCGCGCGGTGCCGCAGCATGCGGCGCGGCGCTTTCGCGCGGCGCTCGGCGACGCGCTGGAAGCGCGCCGGCGCGCGGACGGCACGATTGCCCTGACGTTCGAGGTGATCTACGGCCACGCATGGAAGGCCGTGCCGCGCACGACCGCCGAGGGGCACGGCATCGTGCGCATCGAAGATATCGGAAAGGGGCGTCCGAAGAATCGGTAAAGCGGTAAAGAGGGGTTTTGTTATGTCTGAAATTAGCGGCGCAAAGCGGGGTCGAATAGACGCCAAAAACGGCCGGGAAGCTTGTGGCGCTTGGCTCGCGGGCCGATAGCCGCTTGCTTGTGGATGCCATTGAACCCGCCTATAATGCGTCAGCTTGTCGTCCCGGGGTCCCCGCAATACGGGCCGACGAGTCCGATGCAGGCATGCATCGCATGCCATTCGCGTGAGGCGGCGATGGAAGCAGCAAGGGTGTCGGCGGAGACGAACGATGAACCGGTCCTCGAAGACTGGCTCATGAAACGCAACTGTTCGGTGTCGCCGCGCCAGTTCGTGCTGTTTTACGCGTCGCTCGCGGGCTTCTCGCTGGTGATCGCGGCAGTGCTGATGTGGCGGGGGGCCTGGCTCGTCATGCCCTTCACGGGAATCGAATTGCTGGCGGTCGGCGTCGCGTTTGCGATCCATGCCCGTCATGCGGTCGATTACGAGCGCATCAGGCTGTTTCCGCACCGGCTCGTGATCGAGCGGATGGATGCGGAGCGGCTCACGCAGATCGAATTCAATCCGCGCTGGGTGCGGGTCGAGCCGGGTGCGACGCCACGCGATCCGATTCGACTGGTATCGCGCGGGCAGACCGTCGTAATCGGGCAGCATCTCGCGCAGCACAAGCGTGCGCAGTTCGCCGACGAACTGCGCGTGTCGCTCAGGCGCTGCGGCTGACGAGGCGCGGGCACCGGCCGGAACAGGCCGGCGCCTTGCGACGGGGGAGGGTTTGAATGGAAATTTTGGGTAAGGATGCTATGAAAACAATCAAGCGAGCCCTCACGGGCGTGCTGGCATGCAGCGGATTGCTCTTTGCCGGCGCGGCTCTGGCGGTCGGTGATAGCCCGGGCGGCCCCCGCGTCAACGAGATCAACTTTCAGCCGCCTGTCACGAAGATCGCCGAGGAGCTCTACGATCTCCACACGATGATGCTGATCCTGTGTACGGTGATCTTCGTCGGCGTGTTCGGCGTGATGTTCTATTCGATCTTCGCGCACCGCAAATCCAAAGGCCACAAGGCCGCCAATTTCCATGAAAGCACGACCGTCGAAATCATCTGGACGATCGTGCCGTTCATCATCGTCGTGCTGATGGCGCTGCCGGCCACGAAGGCCGTCGTCGCGATGAAGGACACGACCAACGCCGATCTCACGATCAAGGTCACCGGCTACCAGTGGAAGTGGGGCTACGACTACGTGAAGGGTCCGGGCGAGGGCATCAGCTTCCTGTCGACGCTCAGCACCCCGCGTGACGAAGTGATGGGCAAGAAGCCGATCACCGAGACCTACCTGCAGGAAGTCGACAACCCGCTCGTCGTGCCGGTCAACAAGAAGATCCGCATCATCACGACCGCGAACGACGTCGTTCACTCGTGGTACGTGCCGGCGTTCGGCGTGAAGCAGGATGCGATCCCCGGCTTCGTGCGCGATACGTGGTTCAAGGCCGACAAGGTCGGCACGTTCCGCGGCTTCTGTACCGAACTGTGCGGCAAGGAACACGCGTTCATGCCGGTCGTGGTCGTGGTGCTGTCGGACGACGACTACGCGAAGTGGGTGAGCGCGCAGAAGGCCAAGCTGGCCAGCGCGTCGGTCGATCCGAACAAGGTTTACACGATGGCCGAACTCGTCGCGCACGGCGAGGAAGTCTACAAGGCGAACTGCGCGGCCTGCCACCAGGTGAACGGCAAGGGCCTCGGCGCCTTCCCGGCGATGGACGGCAGCCCGATCGTGAACGGCCCGATCGCCGGCCACGTCGAGCGCGTGTTGCACGGCAAGGGTGCGATGCCGTCGTGGGCGTCGCTGTCGGACCTCGACATCGCATCGGTCATCACGTACGAGCGCAACTCGTGGGGCAACCACAAGAACGACCTGCTGCAGCCGAAGCAAGTGACCGACGCGCGCAACGGCAAGATGCCGGAAGACGTGGCGGGCGCCGCGGCGCCGGCCGAAGCGGCCTCGGCACCGGCGCAAGCCGCGTCGGGTGCGGCCGAGCAACCGGCGGCAGCGTCGGCATCGACGGCTGTGTCGACGATCTACTTCGAAACGGGCAAGAGCGTGCTGCCGGCCGACGCGAAGGCGGCGATCGCCGCAGCGGCCGACTATGCGAAGGCACATCCGGACGCGAAGCTCGCGCTGTCGGGTTTCACCGACAAGACGGGCTCGGCCGACGCGAACGCCGAACTGGCCAAGCATCGTGCACAGGCCGTGCGCGACGCGCTGAAGGCAGCAGGCGTGGCGGAAGACCACATTATTCTCAAAAAGCCGGAAACGATCACGGGCGGGGCTGACGCGAAGGAAGCCCGGCGGGTCGAGATCGGGCCGGCGGCTTGACGTGTCGCTGAGTTAGTCGACGTATTCGCATTAGGAGATTCTCATGTCTAGCATCGGGCACGACGTAGCCGCGGACCACGCGCACGACGACCACGCGCACGAAATGCCGCACGGCTGGCGGCGCTGGCTGTTCGCCACCAACCACAAGGACATCGGTACGCTGTACCTGCTGTTCTCGTTCATCATGTTCCTGTCGGGCGGCGTGATGGCACTCGGCATCCGTGCCGAGCTGTTCGAGCCGGGCCTGCAGATCATGCGTCCGGAGTTCTTCAACGAACTCACGACGATGCACGGCCTGATCATGGTGTTCGGCGCGATCATGCCGGCGTTCGTCGGCTTCGCGAACTGGATGATTCCGCTGCAGATCGGCGCGTCCGACATGGCGTTCGCGCGGATGAACAACTTCAGCTTCTGGCTGCTGCCGGTCGCGGCCGTGCTGCTGGTCGGTTCGTTCTTCGCGCCGGGCGGCGCGACGGCTGCCGGCTGGACGCTGTACGCACCGCTGTCGACGCAGATGGGCCCGGGCATGGACTTCGCGATCTTCGCGGTCCACATCATGGGTGCATCGTCGATCATGGGCGGGATCAACATCGTCGTGACGATCCTGAACATGCGCGCACCGGGCATGACGCTGATGAAGATGCCGATGTTCGCATGGACCTGGCTGATCACCGCGTACCTGCTGATCGCCGTGATGCCGGTTCTGGCAGGCGCGATCACGATGGTGCTGTTCGACCGCCACTTCGGCACGTCGTTCTTCAACGCGGCAGGCGGCGGCGACCCGGTGATGTACCAGCACATCTTCTGGTTCTTCGGCCACCCCGAGGTGTACATCATGATTCTGCCGGCGTTCGGGATCGTGTCGCAGGTGATCCCGGCGTTCGCACGCAAGACGCTGTTCGGCTATAGCTCGATGGTGTATGCGACGGCGTCGATCGCGATCCTGTCGTTCATGGTCTGGGCGCACCACATGTTCGCGACGGGCATGCCGGTCACCGGTCAGCTGTTCTTCATGTACGCGACGATGCTGATCGCGGTGCCGACGGGCGTGAAGGTGTTCAACTGGCTCGCGACGATGTGGCGCGGCTCGATGACGTTCGAGACCCCGATGCTGTTCGCGATCGGCTTCCTGTTCGTGTTCACGTTCGGCGGCCTGACGGGCCTGATGCTGGCGATGGCGCCGCTCGACATCCAGTACCACGGCACCTACTTCGTGGTGGCGCACTTCCACTACGTGCTGGTGGCAGGCTCCCTGTTCGCGCTGTTCTCCGGCTGGTACTACTGGGCGCCTAAGTGGACGGGCTGGATGTACAACGAGACGCGCGGCAAGATCCACTTCTGGTCGTCGATGATCTTCTTCAACCTGACGTTCTTCCCGATGCACTTCGTCGGTCTCGCGGGCATGCCGCGCCGTTATGCGGACTACCCGGCGCAGTTCACGGACTTCAACCAGGTGGCGACGATCGGCGCATTCGGCTTCGGCCTCGCGCAGGTGTACTTCCTGTTCGCGGTCGCGCTGCCGGCCTACCGTGGCGGCGGCGACCTGGAAAAGGCGTCGGACAAGCCGTGGGATGGCGCGACGGGTCTCGAGTGGACGGTGCCGAGCCCGGCTCCCTTCCACACGTTCGAACAACCGCCGCACGTCGAATAAGTTTCACCCGGCGTTCCGCCGCTGCCTGCCGCGCAGGCAGGCGCGGCGGGCGCCGAATCGATGTATCAGCGAAGTTTCAGCGAAGTTTCAGATGAACCGGAATCCACAACAAAGACGAACGCCCGAGCAGATTCGCGCGGGCAACAAGCGGCTCGGCCTCATCCTGCTCGTCATCGCCGCCGTTTTTTTTGTGGGTGTCGTGATCAAGCAGTGGTGGCTGTCCACTCACTGATATGCAGTAACTGACGCAGTAGCGAGGAAGTCGTCGTATGTCGAAGCCGGAAGAGGGCGCCGTCGATCGCGCATTCAATCGTTCGATGCTGGTGAAGCTCTTCGTCGTGGCCGGACTGATGTTCGGCTTCGGCTTCGCGCTGATTCCGATGTATCGCGCGATCTGCCAGATCACCGGCATCAACAACCTGGTGCAGCGCGATGTCAGCGAACGCGAGGTGAAGAACTCGCAGGTCGACATGAGCCGCACGGTGTCGGTCGAGTTCGATGCGAATGCGCGCGGCCCGCTCGGTTTCAAGCCGGAGCGCAACAGCCTCGACGTGCATCCGGGCGAGCTGACGACGATCGTATACGACGTGACCAACGGGCAGGGCCGGCCGGTGGTGGCGCAGGCGATTCCGAGCTACGCGCCGAAGCAGGCGACGGAGTTCTTCAAGAAGATCGAGTGTTTTTGCTTCACGCAGCAGACGCTGGCTGCGAACGAGTCGCGCAAGATGCAGGTGGTGTTCGTGATCGATCCGAAGCTGCCGAAGGACGTGAAGACGATCACGCTGTCGTACACGTTCTTCGAGCTGAACACGCCGGCCGCGCCGGCGCCGGCACCGCGCAAGACGGCGGCGCAGGGCGACGCGAAGCCGGACGCATGACGACGGAGACGGGGCAGTGACAGAGAGCAAGCGGAGCGGGTCGTTCGGCCAGGCGTTGCGAGCGGTGTTGTGGTCGTTCTTCGGGGTGCGCAAGCGGCGCGACCTGGAGGCCGACGCGACGCAGCTCAATCCGCTGCACGTGCTGATCGTCGCGTTGATCGCGGCCGGTGTGTTCATCGGCGTGCTGATCCTGATCGTGCGTGCGGTCGTGGGCTGAGGCTCGCGGCCACGAAAGAATGCAGTGCGTAGCGCCCGGGCGCTGCGTGCGAGAAAGAGCGGCGGCGGTCGTGCCGTGCAAGAAATAAAGCCGGAGCGGTTTCCGGTACACAAATTGGACTGAAGTGGAGAATCAAGCATGAGCGGTCAAAACCAGACCCCGTACTATTTCGTGCCGCATCCGTCGCAGCATCCGATCAGCGCGGCCTGCGGCCTGCTGGTCATGCTCGCGTCGGTGGCGCTGTGGATCAACGGTCACGACTGGGCTCCGTACACGGCGCTGCTTGGCCTGCTGTGGTTGCTCTTCACGCTGTACCACTGGTTCGGCGATTCGATCGCCGAATCGGAAGGCGGTCATTACGGCAAGAACGTCGACAAGTCGTACCGCTGGAGCATGAGCTGGTTCATCTTCTCCGAAGTCATGTTCTTCGGCGCATTCTTCGGCGCGCTGTTCTACGCGCGTGAAATCGCGCTGCACCAGCTCGGCAGCCTCGACTACAAGCTGATCTGGCCGGATTTCTCCGCCGTGTGGCCGAACGAAGGCCCGGCCGCGCTCGCCGGTCACTTCAAGACGATGGGCCCGTGGCCGATCCCGACGCTGAACACGGCGCTGCTGCTGTCGTCGGGCGCGACGCTGACGGTGTCGCACCACGCGCTGCGCGACAATCATCGCAACAAGGCGATCGCGTGGCTGGCCGCGACGCTCGTGCTCGGCGTCTGCTTCCTGTTCACGCAGGGCTTCGAGTACTACCACGCGTACAACGAACTGAACCTGACGCTGAACTCGGGCGTGTACGGCTCGACGTTCTTCCTGCTGACGGGCTTCCACGGCTTCCACGTGTTCCTCGGCGGCACGATGCTCGCGGTGGTGCTGGTGCGGATGATCCGCGGCCACTTCAAGCCGGATCACCACTTCGCATTCGAAGGCGCCGCGTGGTACTGGCACTTCGTCGACGTCGTCTGGCTCGGCCTGTACGTCGTCGTCTACTGGCTGTAAATGCAACAACGGCCCGCGCAGCGATGCGCGGGCCGTTTTCATTGGCGGGGACGGGGCAGCGGCCGGCTGCTTGCGCTCAACGCCAATCCGGCGCCGCCGCGACTCAGTCAGGCGGCGCTTTTGCTTGGTAGCGCCGCTGTGCGGCGAAATGTCACAGCGTTATAGAGGCCGGCGCGGTGAAGGCATCAACGCCCGATCGGCAGGCCGGTCGAATGGATCCAGCCCATCCAGTTCGCGAACAGGATGAACAGGAACAGCGAGATCGACAGCCCGACACGGGTGGCAAGCGACCACACCATGCGTTTCGTATGGCCGCGGTCTTGCATCATGAAGTAGAGCGCCGAGCCCATGCTGGCGACGATGAGGACGAAGGCGATGGGAACGAGGATGTGCATGACACGAACCGGACGACGGCAATTCGAAAGGAAGAGGATAATTATCGCACTTCGCTTTCGCGAATGCGCCTCGCGGGTGGCCCGATGAAGATCCGCTGGCTGCCTGCGCTGCTGATTCTCGTCGTCGTCGCGGTCACGATTCGCCTCGGGTTCTGGCAGCGCGACCGCGCGCACCAGAAGGAAGCGCTGCAGGCGAACGTCGTGCGTTACGAGCACGCGGCGCCGGTCGACGTCGGCGCGCAGCCGATTCCGCTCGCGTCGATCGAGTTCCACCGCGTGCGGGCGAAGGGCCGCTTTCTGCCGGAGCAGGCGGTGTTCCTCGACAATCGGCCGTATAACGACCAGCCGGGTTTTTACGTCGTGATGCCGTTTAAACTCACGGGCGGCGGCGCCGTGCTGGTGAACCGCGGCTGGCTGCCGCGCAACATCGCCGATCGCACGGCGATCGAGCCGTTCCCGACGCCCGACGGCGAGATCGAGATCGAAGGCATCGCGCGCGCCGACGCGTCGCGCGCGTTCGAGCTCGGCGAAGGCGGTTCGGCCGCGCACCAGAAGATCCGGCAGAACCTGGACGTCGCCGCGTATGCGAAGGAAACGGGGCTGCCGCTGCAGCCGTTCGTGATCCAGCAGACGAGCGACGACGGCGACAAGCTCGTGCGCGACTGGCCGGCGGCGACGACCGGCGTCGAGCGCAATTACGGTTACATGTTTCAGTGGTGGGCCATGGCGGCGGTCGCGCTCGGCTTCGGCCTGTACGCCGCGCGGCGTGCGGCGAAGAAGTCGGCCGGCGCGTGAGCGCCATGGCAGGACGCGGCGCACGCGCCGCGGGTTCGTTTCGAGAGGTCTGATTTGTCCATGCAATCTTCCCGTCAGGGTCCGGCCGCTGCGCCGATCTCGCCCGCGGCCCGCAAGCGCGGCCGCTGGATGCTCGTGCTGCTGGGTCTCGTGTGCGCGGCGCCGATCATCGCGTCGTACTTCACCTATTACGTGATCAAGCCGAAGGGCGGCTCGACCAACTACGGCACGCTGATCGAGCCGCAGCGGCCGATCCCGGCCGACCTGCAGGTCACCGACGAAACCGGCAAGACGGTGCCGCTGTCGTCGCTGCGCGGCGTGTGGCTGTTCGTGATGACCGACCGCAGCGCGTGCGACGATGCATGCGCGCAAAAGCTCTACTTCATGCGCCAGATCCGCGTCACGCAGGCGGGCGAGCGGCACCGGATCACGATGGTGTGGCTGCGCAGCGATGCGCGCGCGATTCCGCCGAAGGTGCTGGAAGCCTATCCGGACACGCGCCGGCTGGTCGCCGATCCGGCCGCGGTGGCTGCATGGCTGCCGGCCGACGCCGGCACGAAGGACAGCGACCACCTCTACATGGTCGATCCGAACGGCAACCTGATGATGCGTTTCCCGAAGGACCCGAATCCCAGCAAGATCAAGTCGGACGTGACCAAGCTGCTGAAGTGGTCGAGCATCGGCTAAGGCGAGACGACGAGGCAACCATTCGATGTCGTATCTACTGCAACTCGGCCTGATCGGCCTCTGCATCGCGCTGCTGCCGCTGTCGTACGTGTGGGTGAAGGCCGATGACGACAAGTTCCGCAAGCTGGTGTGGATCACCACGTTCCTGACCCTCGACCTGGTGATGTTCGGCGGCTTCACGCGGCTGACCGATTCGGGCCTCGGCTGCCCCGACTGGCCCGGCTGCTACGGCACGTCGTCGCCGTTCATCGCGCACGCCGCGATCACGGCCGCGCACCAGGCGATGCCGACCGGCCCCGTCAGCATGACGAAGGCGTGGATCGAGATGATCCACCGCTATTTCGCGATGGCGATCGGCGTGCTGATCATCGCGCAGGTCGTGATCGCCTGGTCCGCGCGGCTGCGCCGCCGCCCGCTGCACGTGTCGCCGTGGTGGCCGACGAGCCTCTTGCTGCTGATCGTCGTGCAGGGCGTGTTCGGCGCGTGGACGGTCACGATGAAGCTGCAGCCGGTGATCGTCACGACCCACCTGCTGCTCGGCCTCATGCTGCTCGGCACGCTCGGCTGGCTCGCGGCGCGGCAGACGCCGCTGCCGTCGCATGACCCGGAGGCCGGCCGCTACCGCGCGGCCGCGCTCGCGGCGCTGGTGCTGCTGGTCGTGCAGATCGCGCTCGGTGGCTGGGTGAGCACCAACTACGCGGTGCTCGCGTGTACCGACTTCCCGACCTGCAACGGTCAGTGGATGCCGCCGATGAACTTTGGCCAGGGCTTCCATCTGTGGCGCGCGCTCGGCATGACGAAGGACGGCGACGCGATCACGCAGGACGCGCTGGTCGCGATCCACTGGACCCACCGCACGTTCGCGTTCGTCGTCGTCGCATACCTGGTCGCGTTCGTGCTGAAGATGCGCCGCTTCGAGTCGCTGCGCCGGCCCGCGAACGGCGTGCTGCTGGTGGTTCTGCTGCAGTTCCTGACGGGCCTGACCAACATCGTGCTGCAGTGGCCGCTGCCGGTCGCCGTCGCGCACAACGGCGGCGCCGCGATCCTGCTGCTGCTCGTCGTCATGTTAAACTTTCGCATCCTTTCAAGCCGCCCCGGCCGTGTCGTGCAGCCCGCGCGCGACGCCGCCCCGGCGTGACCGTCCCCATGCAAAGCACCCTTTCCCAATCGCCCGGTAGCCGGTTCTCGCAGTACATGGCGCTGACGAAGCCGCGTGTCACGCAGCTCGCGGTGTTCTGCGCGGTGATCGGCATGTTTCTCGCGACGCCGGGCATGGTGCCGTGGCATGTGCTGATCGGCGGCACGGTCGGCATCTGGCTGCTGGCCGGCGCCGCGTTCGCGATCAACTGCCTCGTCGAGCAGAAGATCGACGCGATGATGCGCCGTACCGCGTGGCGTCCGTCCGCGCGCGGCGAGATCACGACTCCGCAGATCCTGCTGTTCTCGGCCGTGCTGGGCAGCGTCGGCGCATGGACGCTCTATACCTTCACGAACCCGCTGACGATGTGGCTGACGATCGCGACGTTCGTCGGCTACGCGGTGATCTACACGCTGCTGCTCAAGCCGATGACGCCGCAGAACATCGTGATCGGCGGCGCATCGGGCGCGATGCCGCCGGCGCTCGGCTGGGCCGCGGTCACCGGCGCGGTGCCCGGCGACGCGTGGATCCTCGTGCTGATCATCTTCGTGTGGACGCCGCCGCATTTCTGGGTGCTGGCGCTCTATCGCCGCAAGGACTACGAAAACGCGGGCCTGCCGATGCTGCCCGTCACGCACGGCGAGAAGTTCACGCGGCTGCACATCCTGCTGTACACGGTGATCCTGTTCGCGGTCACGCTGATGCCGTTCATCTCCGGGATGAGCGGGGCTGTCTACCTGACGAGCGCGGTGCTGCTCGGCGCGGTGTTCCTCGCGTATGCGTGGAAGATCCATCGCGACTATTCGGACGAACTCGCCCGCAAGGCTTTCCGTTACTCGATCGTCTACCTGTCGCTGCTGTTCGCCGCGCTGCTCGTCGATCACTATGCGCGCCCGCTGCTCGGCGTGTAACCGCACGGTTTGAACGCAATGCTCCATTCATGGTTCGGGCGCCGCGCGCGCCAAGGCTGGATGCTCGCGTGCGCATTCGCGGCAGCCACGCTGCTCGCCGGCTGCGACAACGCGCCGAAATTCCAGAATCTCGACATCACCGGCAACACGCAGTTCGGCAGCGATTTCTCGCTGCCGGATACGGCGGGCAAGGTGCGTACGCTCGGCGACTTCAAGGGCCGGGCGGTCGTGGTGTTCTTCGGCTATACGCACTGCCCGGACGTATGTCCGACGACGATGGCCGAACTGTCCGAAGCGCTGAAGCAGCTCGGCCCCGATGCCGCGAAGCGTGTGCAGGTGCTGTTCGTCACCATCGATCCGGAGCGTGACACGCCCGCGCTGCTCGGCCAGTACGTGCCTGCGTTCGATCCGTCGTTCATCGGGCTGCGGCCGGCCGACGAGGCGGCGCTCAAGAAGGTTACAAAGGATTTCCGCGTGTACTACGCGAAGGTGCCCGGCAAGACGCCCGGCAGCTACACGATGGATCACACCGCCGCGAGCTACGTGTTCGATCGCGACGGCAAGCTGCGCCTGTTCGTGCGCGATGGCCAGGGCCCCGGCCCGTGGGTCCACGACCTGAAGCTGCTGGTCGACTGAACGGCGTACGCCGCAGGTTCGCCCGGGCGCTCGCCCGGCGCTACGCGTGACGGCCGCGACGCGCCGTCACGCATTCCTCCTTCTTCCCCTCGATCTGCATGCGCCGCCTCGCGGGGCGGCTGCGTATGAACATTCGTGCGCTGACGCGCTTGCGCGCGTTACGGCAGCGCCGGCACGTTGAAGCCTTGCGCGGCACGCGTGATCCGGAATTCCGTCACGCGATACGTCGCGAGCCCTTCGGTCACGAACGGATCGGTCTCGAGGATCGCGTCCAGTTCGTCGCGGTCGATGCGGGCCGCGAGGATCACGCCGCCTTCGCGCGGCACCTTCGGCCCCGCCGCGATGAAGATGCCGCGCTCGAACAGCGGCTGAAGATACGCGCGGTGGCGTTCGAGTGCATCGTCGATGCGCTCGAGCGATGCGTTGTAGTGGATGTCGATGACGTACATGGATGGCCCTGGAATTGTCGCCGGCGCGTGGTGTGCCGGTCGGCCGGTCTTTTTAGCACAGCGGCCGTTCCCTGTCGTGCCGGCCGTCGTCGCGCATCGTCCACCAGCACCGCCGCGGTGCATACCCATATGAGCGGGATGTATTTCACTTCGGGCCGATCCTGTGACACCATTTGCCCCTTCCTGCGAGTCCGGGGATACCCGTATCGCGCCCCATTTTCAGTTAGCAAGAAAGCGAGAAACAGATGAAGCGTCGCAGTCTCCTGAAGGTATTTTCCGTGCTGGCCACCGGTGCCGCGCTGACGCTGTCGGCGGGCGCGCACGCCGAGGACAAGGTCATCAAGGTCGGCACGGTGGCCGGCCCGGATGCGGAAGTGTGGCAGGTCGTGCAGAAGGTCGCGAAGGAGAAGGAAGGCCTGAACGTGAAGGTCATCGAGTTCAACGACTACGTGCAGCCGAACGCGGCGCTCGACTCGGGCGACCTCGACGCGAACAGCTTCCAGCACCAGCCCTACCTCGACAGCCAGGTGAAGCAGCGCGGCTACAAGATCGTCAGCGCGGGCCTGACCTACATCTCGCCGATCGGCGTGTACTCGAAGAAGTTCAAGGCGCTGAAGGACCTGCCGCAAGGCGCGAAGCTCGCGGTGCCGAACGATCCGTCGAACGAGAACCGCGCGCTGCTGCTGCTGCAGACGCAAGGCGTGATCAAGCTGAAGACGGGCGCCGGCACGGGCGGCAACAACGCGACGGTGCTCGACATCGCCGAGAACCCGAAGAAGCTGAAGATCTCCGAACTCGACGCCGCGCAACTGCCGCGCGTGCTGTCGGACGTCGACGCCGCCGTGATCAACACGAACTACGCGCTCGCCGCGAACCTGCAGCCGACCAAGGACGCGATCGCGCTCGAATCGCTGACGAGCCCGTATGCGAACCTGATCGCCGTGCGCGCGAAGGACAAGGATCAGCCGTGGGTGAAGAAGCTGGTCAAGGCGTACCAGTCGGCGGAAGTGCGGGAGTTCATCAAGAAGCAGTTCAAGGGCTCGATGGTCGCGTCGTTCTGAACGCCGCACACCGGTCGGACCGTTGAAACGAAGAGGCCTGCATCGCGCAGGCCTTTTTCGTTGGTGCGGCCGGCAGACCATTGCGCGGCGCGCGGCGTTCAGCGCGGGCTCACATCTCGCCGCGCCGCGAGCAGATCGCCATGATCTGCTGGATCGCGTAGTTGTCGCGCACGCCCGGCAGCGACTGCACGACGCACTCGTGGAAGCGCCGCTCTCGCGGCAGCAGCATCGCGTTGTTGCGGTACAGCGCGTCGCACGAGCGCTGGATCAGCTGCGCGGCCACGCCGTTGCGGCTCTCGCGCAGCGCGCCCAGCATGCAGTCGTCGTATTGCGCGTAGCCGTCGGTCAGCGCGAATGCCGCACCCGGCAGCGCCAGCGCGACGGCCGCGCATGCGATCGCACGGATCCCGCGTTTCATAGGCCCTCCGATGGTGTGGATCGGGTCGGCGGACAGCATAACGTAAAGCGGAAAGGGCGGCTGGTGCGTTGCGGCGGGATCGGCGCGGAGCGCCGCCGGCCGGGCGTCGCGCGCGCTTCGCGGCGGCGCGGCGGCATGCGATGAGCCTGCTGATGGCGTCGCTGCGGCCGTCGCGGATCCTGCTGCTCGCCGAGCACACGGCCGCGCTCGACCCGAAGACGGCCGCGTTCGTGCTGGAGCTGACGGCGCGCATCGTCACCGAGAGCAAGCTCACGACGAGCATGCGGCAGGCGCTCGACTACGGCGACCGCACGGTGATGCTGCACCAGGGGCAGGTCGTGCTCGACGTGTCGGGCGACCAGCGCCGTGGGCTCGACGTGCCGGACCTGCTGCAGATGTTCGAGAAGGTGCGGCACGAGCAGTTCGACGACGACGCGTTGCTGCTCGGCTGATTGCTGCAGGTGGACCGGCGCGATGCAGGGGCTGCATCGCGCCGGATTCATTCATCGGCGCTGATGTCCGATGCGGACTCAAGAAAGGAGCTTGCCGGGATTGAGGATGTCGTTCGGATCGAGCGCATGCTTGATCGCCCGCATGCATGCGAGTTCCGTATTGCTTCGCGTATAGCCGAGAAATGCGCGCTTGTGCGTGCCGATGCCGTGTTCGGCTGAGACGGAGCCTTGAAAGTTTCTGACCAGTTCATAGATCGCGCTTTCTACCGCGTCGGGCGGCACATCGGGGATTGTGTGCCCGTCGACGGTGATATGGAGGTTCGAGTCGCCGATGTGGCCGAAGAAATAGGCCCGACTGCTTGGCCAGCGTTGCGCGAGCACGCCGCGGCATGTGTCGACGAATTGGCCGATCGTGCCGATCGGTATGCTGATGTCGAAATTGATCGGGGCGAGCTTGACCGGAAATTCGGACGTTGCCTCACGGATCTCCCAAAGCGCGTGTGCTTGCGTATCGGATTGCGCGAGCACGGCGTCGAGCACGAGGCCCGATTCGAGGTGTTCGCCCAGCACGTCGGCGAGTCGCTCATCGTTGCCATCGGCGTGACCGGTCTGTTCGATCAATGCGTACAGCGGGTACGCAGCGGAAAGCGGGCTGTGCTCGCTGCGCGACAGCGATACACCCAGTGTGAAGAAGTCCGGCCACATCAGTTCGAACGCGCTGAGTTCCTTGCCGAAGCGCGTTCTCAGCAACTGCAACAGATCGACCGCGCCGCGATAGCCAGGCAGTGCGCACAGCACGGTGTTGCGATGCGTCGGGCGCGGCGCGAGCCGCAATACCGCACGCGTAATGATGCCGAGCGTGCCTTCGGATCCGATGAACAGATGGCGCAGATCGTAGCCCGTATTGTTTTTGACCATCTTGCCCATTCCGCTCAGCACGCTGCCGTCCGCCAGGACGACCTCGAGCCCGAGCACCTGGTCTCGGACCATTCCGGACTGGATGACGCGAATGCCGCCCGCATTCGTGGCAAGGTTGCCGCCGATCTGGCAGGTACCGCGAGCGCCGAGATCGAGCGGGAATTCGAAGCCAGCCTCTGATGCGGCTTCCTGAATCGTTTGAAGCGTCGTTCCCGAAAGTACCGTCATCGTCGACGCAGACGCGTCAATCTCCTCGATGCCTGTCATCCGTTCCAGCGAAATGCAGATGTCCCGCATGGTCGGTACGGCTCCGCCCGCGAGGCCGGTCAGTCCGCCCTGGGGAACGACGCTCTGGCGTGCGTCGTTGCATAGCCGCAGCGTCGTCGCGACTTGCTCGGTCGTTCGGGGGAGCACGACCGCAAGTGGACGATGCGCGGACTTTCGACTCCAGTCACCAAGATAACGGTCGCCGATAGCCGCGCCCGTCCGTATCGCGTCGTTACCGAGTGTGGACATCAGGGTGTGCAGGATCGTTTCCATAAGTGATCGCTCGTCCTCGCGGCAAGGATGACTGGCTCGATGCATCGCCATCGCGACGGTGTTCCGATCTCGGCTCCCGCGTACGGTGATGCTGGCCGGTCCGGCGTGCAGTGCCGGTACGATCTGACAGTCTAGTCCGGTTTGGATATGGGTGAAGGCCCTATTGGTGAAATTACCAATGCTGAAAATATGCATATAAATCAGTGCGTTGAGATTTTTTTAAGGTTTTATGAGGGGCTTGCAAAGGAAACGATCTTGAAAATAAGCGGCCGTGGTCTAGTCTGGTCTAGACCGCTTGCAGAGTCACCCGGCAGAGGCGAACGCGACGTCGCATGCGGTGAACTCCTTTTGACGCCCGTCTACCCTCACGTTCGGAGTCCTTGCCATGAAAGCCATCAAGCGTCTGCTCGTCCTGTCTGCCGTCACGCTGCTACCGAATGCCGTGCCGGGCGCCCACGCGGGATGTCTCGACGATGTCAGATCCGCTGGCGTGCTGCGCTCGGGCAATGGCCTGATGGGAACGCGCCCGTTTGTCTGGCAGAACGAGGACGGCTCTTATGGCGGCTTCGAGGCGGAACTGTTCAAGGAGGTCGGCAAGCGCATCGGCGTGCCCAGGACGGAGTACGTGGTCACCGAATGGAGCACCCTGATTCCGGGGTTGAAGTCGAAGCGATGGGACGTGATCTTCTCGTCGATGTCGGCGACGCAGGAACGCATCAGGATGGCGAACGTGCAGTTCTCCCGCCCGTATTTCCTGCTCTATGACCAGATCATCGTGAAGAACGATTCGCCGATCCGGTCGCCGGCCGATCTGAAGGGGAAGAAGGTTGGCACGACGCTTGGTACGAACGATTCGGTGAATGCGCATCGCCTGATGGACGAGGGCAAGATCGGCGATGTGATGGATTTCAACTCGTTCGGCGAGCCGTTCGTCGCGCTGCAGAACAATCAGGTCGACGCGGTCCTGCTCGATCAAGGCACGCTGCTTGGTCAGCGCGAGAAAATGAAGAATCTCCGCGTGGTAGGCCAGCCGATTTTCTATCATCCCAAACCCGAATGGGTCGATGCCGAGGCGAAAGCGAACTACCGGTTCGGGGCCAGCGCAGTCGCCGTTCGGACCGAATGCGCGGACCTGCTCAACGCGGTCAATCACGCGTTGCAATCGATGGACCAGGACGGGACGCGGCAGCGCATTCTGAGCCAATACGGCGCATGGTCGGCCGAACAGGCATCGTTGACGAAGTAGGGCGGTGACATGAACGAGTTCCTCTTTCACATGATCCCGCGGTACTTCCCGTTTCTGTTGAAAGGTGCGTTGATCACGATCGAGCTTTCCCTGATCAGCATGCTTTGCGCGATTGCACTGGGGCTCGTCGTTGCGATCGGCAGGTTGTCGCCGCGCCGCTGGATCGTCTGGCCACTGAATTGCTACGTGGAGATCTGGCGTGATGTGCCGCTGGTCGTCCAGCTGCTCGTGATCTATTTCACGTTGCCTCAGATTGGACTGACACTGCCGGGCTTCTGGGCCGGCGTGCTCGGCCTGACGCTCAATCTCGGCGCCTATCTGTCGGAGGTGTTCAGGGCGGCGATCCAGTCGATCGACACGGGGCAGCGTGAGGCTGGCATGACCATCGGCATGTCGAACGCGCAGATATACCGGCGCGTGATCCTGCCGCAGGCGATGAAGGTCGCGCTACCGACCGTCGGCGGCTACTTCATATCGCTGATGAAAGACTCGTCGCTCGTGTCGTTCATCGCCGTCAACGAGCTGCTTCGGCACGGCACGATCGTCATCGCGGAGACCTTCGCGAGCATGCAGGTTTATCTGATGGTCGCGATCATCTACTTCGCAATGAGTTTTGCCGCAGCGCGCGCGGTGCGATGGGTCGAACGGAAGTTTACCCCCGCGCATCGTGGGGGCCTGCGCATGGTGCCGCGCGTCCCGTCCGCAGGCGCAATCGGCACGTTCGGGACGAAGCGCGGCGCGGGGGTGACTCTTGATGGCTGACATGACTGACGGTTCGACGCCGATCATCGAGGTGCGCGGTCTGGAAAAATCGTTCGGGAATCTCGCGGTGCTGAAAGGGGTAGACCTCAGCATCCGGACCGGCGAGATCAATTTCTTCATCGGGCCGAGCGGCGGAGGGAAATCGACGCTGCTGCGCTGTATCAACTTCCTCGACGTGCCGACCGGCGGAGAGATTCGGTTCGACGGTGAAGCGCTGTGCGGGAGCGACGGCGGCTCGTTCCGGGTGAAGCCGGAGGCGCGGCTACGCGCCGCGCGCCGCAAGATGCCGATGGTGTTCCAGCAGTTCCATCTGTTCGCACATCGCACCGTTCTCGAGAACGTGATCGAAGGACCGATTCATGTGCTCGGCCGCGCGCGTGATCGGGCGATAGCGGATGCCGAAGCGATTCTCGCCGAAGTCGGTCTCGCCCAGCGCCTCGATCACTATCCGGATCAGCTCTCGGGCGGGCAGAAGCAACGCGTTGCGATTGCTCGTGCGCTCGCGATGGAGCCGAAGGTCGTGCTGTTCGACGAGCCGACGTCAGCGCTCGATCCGGAACTGGTCGCTGGCGTACTCGATACGATCAGGACGCTGGCGGAAGCCGGCATGACGCTGGCGATCGTCACGCATGAGATGGGTTTCGCGCGCAAGCTCGCCGACCGGATTCATTTCGTCGCCGACGGCGTCATCCTCGAATCCGGGGCGCCCGACATGATTCTCGCGGTCGATCATGACGTGCGGGGGCGAATCGGCCAGTTTTTGCGCGCGGTCGAGCGCTGACGACGCACCGTTAGCGGCGGCCAGGTATCGCCGGACCGGTCATTGGGCGACTGGCGCCCACCGGGGCGCGCGTTTTCGGTGGATGCGATGCGTATCGTCGTGAACCGTAAGCCCGTGCAACGACAGGAGAATCGATGGGCAACACTCATATTCAAACGAACCTGGACGGCGTGCCACCGTATATCCGGAGCTTGCCGATATACGTCGCGGGACGCTCGGCGCAATCGGTTGCCCGCGAATATGGCCTGTCGCGGATCATCAAGCTTGCGTCGAACGAAAATCCGCTGGGGTGCAGCCCGCGCGTCGCGGCTGTATTGACGGACCTGGCGTCGCGGGACGAAGCAAGTCTGGCGCGCTATCCGGAAAGCGACGCGCCGGACTTGAGGGCGGAACTCGGCCGCTATCACGGCGTGTCGCCGGACCAGATCGCGGTGACGAACGGTTCGCATGAGCTGATCGATCTGTGCGCGGCGCTCGTACTGCGTGAGGGGCGCGTGGGGCTGTATTCGCAGTATGCGTTCCAGGCGTATCCGATCAGTATCCGGATGCGTGGCGCCGAGGCCTGGGCGGTCGACGCGCGGCACTATGCGCACGATGTCGATGCAATGTGCGCGGAACTCGAGGCCGACAGGGAGAGGCTGATTCGCCTCGTCTATCTCTGCAATCCGAACAACCCGACGGGAACCTTGATGACGCCGTCTGACGTCGAGCGAATCGTCGCGACGGCCGGCAAGGATCGTCTCGTCGTACTCGACGAAGCGTATATCGATTACGTGGCGCCGTCGTTGCGGGTCGATGCGATGTCGCTCGTCGCGCGTTATCCGTACCTGGTCGTCGCTCGTACGTTCTCGAAAGCTTATGGACTCGCATCGCTGCGTATTGGCTATGGTGTGATGAGCGCGGACATGGCCGATATGGTCGCGCGTATCCGGCCGACATTCAGCGTGAATGCATTGGCACAGCGCGCCGCTTCGGCGGCCCTCGCGGACCGCGAATTTCTGCGTCGCACGCAGGAGAGCAATCGCGCCGGGATCGCACAGATTGCCGGCGCGCTCGAGGCGCGCGAACTCGAATACATTCAGACGCACGCAAACTTCATCGCGATTCGTCTTCCCGATGCGAAATCCGCGACGCAGCGGTTGCTTGAGAAGGGCGTTGTGGTCCGGCCGCTTGGCGCGTACCGGCTCGACGATTTCATTCGCGTGACGATCGGAACGGACGAGGAGAATCGCATCTTCCTCGACGCGCTGTTCGGCGAGCGAAGCGATTGAATGCCGACGCCGTACGCCGCCGCCGGCGGGTCGGCACTGCGACAACCGGTTACGTTGACCATCCAGACAGGATTTCACAACACAATGCTTAAAGCAGGCGTGCCGTTTCAGCAGATCAAGGCGATTGTCCGGGATAAGGTGAGGGCAGGCGAATGGAATACAGGTGATCGCATTCCATCCGAGGTCGACTTGGCGACGACGTATGGAGTCGCACGCATGACGGTCAACCGGGCGTTGCGGGAACTGACCGAAGAGGGCGTGCTCGAGCGCGTGGCGGGCATCGGCACGTTTGTCGCGGTGAGCAAGCCGAAATTGAACCTGCTGGTGATTACGCACATCCGTGACGAAATTCGGGCGTGCGGGCACGACTATTCCTGTCGCGTCGTGATGCAGCGGCCGGAATTCGCACCTCCCGAAATCGCCGGCGCGTTTGGTATCGAGCCCAACGCGCCGATCTTTCGCTTGATATGCGTGCACCTGGACAATGGCCGACCGCTTCAGCTCGAAGATCGCTATGTGAACCCGGCTGCCGCGCCGGCGTTTCTCGCGCAGGACTTTACGGTCGAGCCGCCGTCGGAATATCTGTTCAACAATATTTCCCATCACGAACTCGAGATCGAGCACGTTGTCGATGCGGCACATCCGTCGGAGGCGCAGGCGCTTCTGCTGGAGATCGAGGTCAACGAACCGTGTCTCATTCTTACGCGCCGAACCTGGACTGCTGGCGTTCCCGTCACGTTCGCACGCTTTTTTCATCCGGCCCATCGCTATAGCCTGGGATCGCGATTCAGGCCTGGCCCATTGAACCCGCAAGCGCGGGCGACAGGCCGGCAGCCCGATGTTTCGAAGTGAAAGGGATGCAGCAGGCGGCGGATTCGAGCGGACGGTTTGCGCCGCAGGCTGCCGCATCCGGTCGGCGATCGCGTGCCCGAGGCCCGCATCAAGCTCACGCCGTGCGCGTTTGTGCGGCGTGCGTGCCGGATCGTGACGAACGTCCTGGCCGCCTCCATGCTTCCCTCTGACGAAACCCCCGTTTCGTACTAGTACTGTGCGACATGAACGCATTGCCATATACTGTATATCCATACAGTTGTGGGTGGCGTCATGCTCGCATCCTCCATTTCTCCCGAATCCCTTCATCCATCGCTCTGGCGCGGCTCGCAGCTCGCGCGCGGCGGTGCGCGCACGATCGACACGGGTTTCGCGTCGCTGTCCGCCGAGCTGCCGGGCGGCGGCTGGCCGGTCGCGGGCTCGTCGAACTGCTGGCGCGCAGCCGGGCTGCGGCGAGATGCGGCTGCTCGCGCCGGCCTCGCGCGCACCGTCAGCGCGCGGCGCCGCTCGCGCTCGTGGCGCCGCCGCAGTCGCCGCATGCGACCGCGCTGGCCGCGCTCGGCGTGCCGGCCGACGCGCTGCTGTGGCTGCGCGCCGGCAGCCGCACCGATGCATTGTGGCCGCCGAGCAGGCGCTCAGGACCGGCTGCTGCGGTGCGCTGCTGCTCTGGCAGGACGCGCGGCCCGATGCGCTGCGCCGCCTGCATCTCGCGGCCGCGCGCACCGGCGACACGCTGTTCGTGATGCTGCGCCCGCTGTCGGCGGCCAAACAGCCGTCGCCGGCCGTGCTGCGCGTCGCGCTGCATCCGGTGCCGGGCGGCGTGTCGCTCGACATCGTCAAGCGTCGCGGGCCCGCGCGCGGCGAGCCGCTCGCGCTCGATTTGCCGTCGCCCATCGTGGAGAGCCGCTATGCGCGTCTTGCTCGGCATCCATCTGCCGCGCCTGCCGCTCGACGTGTGCGCCCCGCCGCCGTCTGACGGCGCGGCGGACGGCGCAGGCGACGCAGACGACGCAGGCTGCGCGGTGCTCGAGCAGGGTGTCGTGCTGATTGCCGATGCGCCGGCGCGCCGGCAGGGCGTGCGCGCGGGCATGAAGCGCGGCGGCGTGCTGACGCTTTCGCCCGACACGCGGCTCGTCGAACGCGATCCCGCCCGCGAGGCCGATGCGCTGCGCGCGGTCGCGCTCGCGTTGCTGCGCTTCTCGCCGTGCGTCGCGCTCGACGACGAAGCGACGCTGATCGTCGACGTCGGCCCGAGCCTGCGCCTGTTCGGCGGCCTGCCGTCGCTGTGCCGCCAGGTGCGCGCGACGCTCGCGGCGCTCGGCTACGCGGCGCGCCTGTCCGCCGCGCCGACCGGGCGCGGCGCGTGGCTGCTCGCGCGCATGTCGGCGCGTGCGCGCAGCCGGCGCCGCGTGGCCGGGCCTGCTTCGCTCGTTCGTACGCTCGATCGCTTGCCGTGCGTGCTGCTGCCCGACGCGCGCCCGTATGCGGGCTGGTTCGACGGCCTCGGCTGCCGCACGCTCGCCGATTTGCGCCGCCTGCCGCGCGCGGGGCTGCAGCGGCGCTGCGGTCCTGCGCTGCTGGCCGCGCTCGATCGTGCGTACGGCGATGCGGTCGAGCCGCTCGCGTGGATGGCGGTGCCGCCCGTGTTCGACGTGCGGCTCGAATTGCCGGAGCGCGTCGAATACGCGGAAGCCGTGCTGTTCGCCGCGCGGCGGCTCGTCGTGCAGCTCTGCGGGTGGTTGGCCGCGCGGCAGCTGTCGCTGGCCGCGATGACGTTCGATCTCGAGCACGAGCGCGGCCGCCAGGCGGTGCCGCCGACGCCGCTCGAACTCGCGTTCGCCGCACCCGTGCGCGACGAGACGCACTTCATGCGGCTGCTCGGCGAGCGGCTCGCACGCGTCGAGTTGCCGGCCGCGGTGATCGCGGTGCGGCTGAAGGCCACGCGCGTCGAATCGGTCGCACCGCCGGCCGACGATCTCTTCCCCGAGCCGGGCGGCACGCGCGAGACGCGCGCGCGGCTGTTCGAACTGCTGGTCGCGCGGCTCGGCGCGGATAACGTGCTGCGCGCGGCGCCGGTGGCCGACTATCGGCCCGAGGCCGCGAACCGCTGGCTGCCGCTCGATGCGCCGGCGGGCAAGCCGGCTGACGGACTGCCGGCTGCGCCGCCGCGTCCCGCGTGGCTGCTGGCCGAGCCGCTGCCGTTGCTGATGCGCGGGGAGCGGCCGGTATTTCATACGCCGCTGAGAATGATGTCGTCGCCCGAACGGATCGAGGCAGGGTGGTTCGACGGTCAGCACGTGGCGCGCGATTATTGCGTCGCGCAGGACGAAGAGGGCGCGTGCTATTGGGTGTTCAGGGAGCGAGCGGGGAGCGAGTCCGAACCGCACTGGTTCCTGCACGGTCTGTTCGGGTGAGCGGCGATGGTTGCGGAATTCGGTTTGCTGCCCGATTACGCGGAGTTGTTCTGCCGCTCGAACTTCTCGTTCCTGCATGGCGCGTCGCATGCGGAGGAACTGGTCGAGCGCGCGGTGGAACTCGGCTATCGAGGGATCGCGATCACCGACGAATGCTCGCTCGCCGGCGCGCCGCGCATGCATGTCGCGGCAAAAGCGCAAGGGCTGCCGCTCGTCATCGGTTCGTATTTCGACGTCACGCCGGATGAAGTCGCCCCGGGTCACGATCCGGGCCCCGGTGCGTTCGGACTCGTGTTGCTGGCGCAGAACCGCGAGGGCTACGGCAACCTGTCCGAGCTGATTTCATGGCGGCGGATGGAGGCGCCGAAGGGAACCTACCGGCTGACGTCGAGAATGTTGTCGAGGCCGCCCGAGGTTTTCGCTCATCTGCGCGGCATGCCCGACTGTTTCGCGATTCTCGTGCCCGCGTATCCGGTGCGTGCGGAGGTACTCGATGCGCAGGTCGCATGGTTTCGCGCGACCTTCGGCGAGCGTGCGCGGCTCGGGCTCGTGCAGTTGCAGCGCGCGCTGGACGGCCCGCAGCGCGACGAGATTCGGGACGCAGGCGAGCGGCGCGGCGTACCTGTCGTCGCGCTCGGCGACGTGACGATGCATCGGCGTTCATGCAAGCCGCTGCAGGACGTGATGACGGCGATTCGCGTCGGGATGCCGGTGTCGGAATGCGGCTATGCGCTCGCGCCGAATGCGGAGCAGCATCTGCGTGCGCGCGGGCGGATTGCGAAGCTGTTTGCGCCGGACGAGATCGCGGAGACCTGCGCGATTCTCGATGCGTGCGATTTCGAACTCGACTCACTGCGCTACGAGTATCCGGACGAGATCGTGCCTGAAGGTCATACGCCGACGAGCTATCTGGAACAGGAAACCCTGGCGGGCGCGCGCTGTCGCTATGCCGGGGAGCCGCCGGCTCATGTCATGGAGCGGATCGGCTACGAGTTGACGCTGATCGCGAAGCTGAGCTACGAACCGTTCTTCCTGACGGTGTACGACATCGTCAAGTTCGCACGTAGCCAGAACATCCTGTGCCAGGGACGCGGCTCTGCGGCGAACTCGGTCGTCTGCTATTGCCTCGGCATCACCGAAGTCGATCCCGACCAGAGCACGATGCTGTTCGAGCGCTTCATCAGCGAGAAACGTGGCGAGCCGCCCGATATCGACGTCGACTTCGAGCATCAGCGCCGGGAGGAAGTCATTCAGCATATCTACGAAAAATACGGCAAGCATCGCGCCGCGCTCGCGGCGGCCGTTTCGACGTATCGCCCGCGCGGCGTGCTGCGGGAAATCGGCAAGGCGCTCGGCGTCGATCCGATGCTGGTCGATCGCGTTGCGAAGGGGCATCGCTGGTTCGACGGCAGCCGCGACCTGCTGCAGCAATTCGCGTCGACCGGGCTCGATCCGGCCACGCCGATCATTCGCGCATGGGCCGAACTCGCGGGGCGCTTGCTCAACTTTCCGCGCCACCTGTCGCAGCATTCGGGCGGCTTCGTGATCAGCCGCGGCAAGCTCACGCGGCTCGTGCCGGTAGAAAACGCGGCGATGGACGGGCGGCGCGTCATTCAGTGGGACAAGGATGATCTCGAATCGCTCAAGCTGATGAAGGTCGACGTGCTCGCGCTCGGCATGCTGTCGGCGCTGCATCGCGCGTTCGACATGCGCACCGCATGGCGCGGGCCAGAGCAGGACGGCGAGCCATTCACGCTGAAGCATATTCCGCAGGATGACGAAGCAACCTACGACATGATCTGCCGCGCCGATACGGTCGGCGTGTTCCAGATCGAATCGCGTGCGCAGATGTCGATGCTGCCGCGGCTGAAGCCGCGCAACTACTACGACCTCGTCGTGCAGGTGTCGATCGTGCGCCCGGGGCCGATCCAGGGCGGCGCCGTGCATCCGTATCTGAAGCGGCGCAGGATCGTGGCCGGCGAAGAGGAGGGGGAAGTCACGTATCCGAGCGAGGCGCTCAAGGAAGTGCTCGTTCGCACGCTCGGCGTGCCGATCTTCCAGGAGCAGGTGATGCAGATCGCGATGGTCGCGGCCGGATTCACGCCAGGCGAGGCCGACCAGTTGCGTCGCGCGATGGCGGCGTGGAAGCGCAGGGGCGATCTCGGCCCGTATCACGACAAGATCGTCGACGGCATGCTCGAACGCGGCTACACGCGCGAATTCGCCGAGCAGATCTTCGAGCAGATCAAGGGCTTCGGCGAATACGGCTTCCCCGAGAGCCACGCGGCCAGCTTCGCGAAACTCGCGTACGCGAGCAGCTGGCTCAAATGCCACGAACCCGCGATCTTCGTCGCGTCGCTGCTGAACAGCCAGCCGATGGGGTTCTACGCGCCCGCGCAGCTCGTGCAGGACGCGAAGCGCCACGGCGTGAAGGTGTTTCCGGCCGACGTCACGCGCAGCGGCTGGGAAGCGTCGCTCGAAGCGCTGCCCGGCCAGCCGCCGCCGCACGGCCAGCCCGCGGTGCGGCTCGGCCTGTCGCTGGTGCGCGGTCTCGGCGAGGCCGCCGCGCGGCGCATCGAGGCCGCGCGCGCGGCCGGCCCGTTCGAGAACGTCGACGCGCTCGCGCGCCGTGCGCAGCTCGAACGGCGCGATCTCGAAGCGCTCGCCGCCGCGAACGCGCTCGCGACGCTCGCCGGCCATCGCCGCGATGCATTATGGCAAGCCGTCGCCGCGGCCCCCGAACGCGACCTGCTCGCCGCCGCGCCGATCGACGAAACGGAGCAGCCCGTGCTCGGCGCGCCGTCGGAAGCCGACGACATCCTCGCCGACTATCACACCACCGGCCTCACGCTGAACCGCCACCCGGTCGCGCTGCTGCGGCCCGCGTTGCGCGCGCAGCGGCTGTCGTCCGCGGCCGAGTTGCGCGACCGTCCCGACGGCCGGCTCGCGCGCGCGTGCGGGCTTGTGATCGCGCGGCAGATGCCGGGCACCGCGAAGGGCGTGATGTTCATGACGCTCGAGGACGAGACGGGCTGCGTGAACGTGATCGTGCGGCCCGAACTGCTCGCGCGGCAGCGCCGCGAAACGCTCGATTCGCGGCTGCTCGCGGCGTCGGGCGTGTGGCAGGTCGTCAGCGACGTGCGGCACCTCGTCGCGCAGCATTTCGAGGACCTGACGCCGCTGCTCGGCGGCCTGCGCACGTCGAGCCGCGAGTTCCACTGACGCGGCGCGCCGGCATACCGCCGGATGCATACCAGTCGGCCGAACTGGTTCTATTCAGGTATCGTTTTCAGCGCCCCAAACCCGTCAAATCCGGCACCGGAACTGTCCCCTTGCATACCAATCCGGGTAAATCCCTATCCTGCATCATGTTGTAAACAAAGGCTTTCCCGCTACTAAACCGCTTGCCTGGCAAGGCTTCCGGCGATTTTCACCTCTCTAATACCAGTTCGTTGACTGGTATTATTGTGGTTATATAATGCGTTCACTTTCGACGGTCCGAGATCGTCGTCCGACACCCGGAGGCACATGGAAACCGGCTGGTCCGAACTGGCGCCCGATCCCCTCGACGACACGCCGCTGTATCTGCAGCTCGCCCGCAACCTGGCGCGCGCGATTCACGCCGGCGCGTGGCGCGCCGGCGAGGCGCTGCCGTCGGAGCGGCTGCTGTCGGGGTCGGTCGGCGTGTCGCGGATCACGGCCCGCCGTGCGCTCGCGCTGCTGGTGGAGCAGGGGCTGATCAAGCGGGCGCGCGGGGCGGGCAGCTTCATCACGCCGCGCGTCGCCGATCCGCTGTCGCGTCTCGTCGGCTTCACCGCGAAGATGCAGCAGCGCGGTTTCGTGCCCGATTCGGTGTGGCTGTCGCGCACGCTGCGCGCCGCGCGCCGCGACGAGATCACGCGTCTCGGCCTCGCGCCGGGCGCGACGGTCGCGCGGCTGGAGCGGTTGCGCCGCGCGGACGGCATCGTGATGGCCGTCGAGCATTCGACGCTGCCGGCCGCGGCGGTGCCGGATCCGCAGGCGCTCGGCGCGTCGCTGTACGAATACCTCGACGCCCGCGGGATGACCGTCGTGCGCGCGCTGCAGCACTTTCGCGCGTCGAACGCGACGCACGACATCGCGAAGTGGATGGCGGTGAAGCCGGGCTCGGCCCTGCTCGTGATCACGCGCATCGGCTACGGCGTCGACCAGCGCGCGATCGAAGTGACCGAAACGTATTGCCGCGACGACTATTACGACTTCGTCGCCGAACTGAAACGCTGACGCGCGAGACTGCCCGCGCGCCACGTGCAACGAAGCACAACGCATTTGCAAATCGCGACGCGGATGTCCGCGTCACCAGATCATCAAGAGAAACGTCATGCTGACTGGAAACATCCTCACCCCCGACGGCTGGATTCACGGCTCGCTCGACAGCGAGAACGGCCGCATCACCACGCTCGACGGCACGCCCGCCGATCCCGCGAAAAACGACGCGCCGTACATCCTGCCCGGCTTCATCGACCTGCACGTGCACGGCGGCGGCGGCGCCGACGTGATGGAAGGCGGCGACGCGATCGAGACGATCGCGCGCACGCACGCGCAGTTCGGCACGACGAGCCTGCTCGCGACGACGATGACCGCGCCGCGCGACGAACTGATGCAGGTCGTCGCGAACCTCGGCACCGTCGCCCGCACCCGCACGCAGGGTGGCGCGCGCGTGCTCGGCGTGCACCTCGAAGGGCCGTACATCAACCCCGGCAAGCTCGGCGCGCAGCCGGACGCGGCCGTGTCGGCCGTGCTCGACGAAGTGCTGAAGTACCTGTCGATCGCGCCGATCCGCGTCGTCACGCTCGCGCCGGAGATCGCCGGCCACATCGAGATCATCGGCGAGATGGCCGCGCGCGGCGTGCGCGTGCAGCTCGGCCACTCGCTCGCGACCTACGACGATGCCGTCGCCGCGCTCAAGCACGGCGCGTGTGGTTTCACGCACCTGTTCAACGCGATGTCGCCGCTGCATCACCGCAACCCGGGCCTCGTCGGCGCCGCGCTCGCGCATGCCGAGTACGCGGAAATCATCCCCGACCTGCTGCACGTGCATCCGGGCGCGATTCGTGCCGCGCTGCGCGCGATTCCGCGCCTGTATGTCGTGACCGACAGCACGTCCGCCACCGGCATGCCCGACGGCGAATACCGGCTCGGCAGCCAGCACGTGACGAAGTGCCTCGGCGGCGTGCGGCTCGCCGACGGCACGCTCGCCGGCTCCACGCTGACGATGGACCAGGCGCTGCGCAACCTCGTGTCGCTCGGCCTGCCGATCGCCGACGTGTCGAACCGGATGTCGCGCTATGCGGCCGACTACCTCGGCGTCACCGATCGCGGTCGCCTCGAGCGCGGCGCATGGGCCGACCTCGTCGTGTTCGATCGCGACCTGAACCTCACCGCGACCTACGTCGAAGGAGAATCGATTGTCGAATATGCTTAAGGAAGCGCGCGAGTCCGCCCAGGTCGTCGCCGCGCAACTCGCCGACACCACGCGCGTCGAAACGCTCGCCGCGCAACTGCTCGATCACCCGCCGGCCGTCGCGCTGACGGTCGCGCGCGGCAGCTCGGATCACGCCGCCTGCTATTTCGCGAGCCTGACGATGAGCCGCCTCGGCGTGCCGGTCGCGTCGCTGCCGATGTCGGTCGCGACGCTGCAGCAGGCGCCGCTGAAGGTGCAGGACCAGCTCGCGCTCGCATTCTCCCAGTCGGGCAAGAGCCCCGATCTCGTCAACACGATGGCCGCGCTGCGCGAAGCCGGCGCGCGCACCGTCGCCGCCGTCAACGTGCTGCCGTCGCCGCTCGCCGACGCGTGCGAGCACCAGCTGCCGCTTCTCGCCGGCCCCGAGCTGTCGGTCGCCGCGACCAAGAGCTACATCGCGATGCTGTCGCTGTCCGCGCAGATCGTCGCGTACTGGCAGCGCGACGCCGCGCTGATGACGGCGTTGCGCGGCCTGCCCGACGTGCTCGCGCAAGCCGGCCGGCTCGACTGGTCGCCGGCCGTCGCCGCGCTCGCGGGCATCGAGCGGATGATCGTGATCGGCCGCGGCCTGGGCCTTGCGATCGCGCAGGAAGCCGCGCTGAAACTGAAGGAAACCTCCGGCATCCAGGCCGAGGCATTCTCGAGCGCCGAAGTCCGGCACGGCCCGATGGAGCTGATCGACCGCGACTATCCGCTGCTCGTGTTCGCGCCGCCGGGGCCCGAGCAGGCCGGGCTGCTGCAGCTCGCGCAGGACATGCGCGCACGCGGCGCGGCCGTGTTGCTCGCGGCGCCCGCCGGCACGCCCGGCGCGACCTTGCCGCTCGCGCAGTCCGCCCATTCGGCGCTCGACCCGATCGCCGCCATTCTTTCGTTCTACGTGATGGCGGCGGATCTCGCCGTCGCGCGCGGCCGCAATCCCGACACGCCGCGCCACCTGAACAAAGTCACCGAAACGCACTGATAGCCGAGACAGCCGATGAGACGCGCCGAGGAGTCCCAGTTGAAGAGTTCCACCCATGATCAGATCGTCCTGCTCAGCCCCCTGACCGGGCCGATCGTCGCGCTGGCCGATGTGCCCGATCCGGTGTTCTCCGGCGGGATGTTCGGCGACGGCATCGGCATCGACCCGCTCGCGGGCCAGCTCGTCGCGCCGTGCGCCGGCGTCGTGTCGCATCTCGCGCGCACCGGGCATGCGGTGACGATCACGACGCCGCAAGGCGCGGAAGTGCTGCTGCACATCGGCATCGACACCGTCGAGCTGAACGGGCAGGGTTTCACCGCCCACGTCGAAGCCGGTGCGCGCGTCGACGCGGGCGACCTGCTGATCGAGTTCGACCAGGACGCGGTCGCGCGCAGCGCGCATTCGCTGGTTTCGGTGATTGCGATCGCGAACTCCGACGCGTTCGACGTCGTCGAGCGCGCGAGCGGTTTCGCGACGGCCGGCGAGACGCCGCTCCTGACGCTGCGCGGCAAGGGCGAAGCGGCCGCGCAGGCGGCGCAGGCCGGCGCCGCGGCGATGAACGAAGTGCGTCGCGAACTCGTGCTGACGCAGCCGGGCGGCCTGCATGCCCGCCCGGCCGCACGCGCACGTGAGTCCGTGCGCGGCTTCGACGCGACGGTCGACGTGCAGTTCGACGGCCGCAAGGCGTCGATCGCGAGCGTCGTGGGCCTGCTGGCCCTCGGTGCCGGCGAAGGCGCGACGATCGAGCTGATCGGCCGCGGCGCGCACGCGCAGCAGGCCGTCGACGCGGTCGAGCACGAGCTGCTGCGCGAAGCGCACGGCGAAGTCGAGGAGAAGCCGGCGCGGCTGCGTTCGCCCGCACCGCAGCCGATCGTGCACGATACCGGCGCGACACTCGACCCGAACACGCTCGCTGGCGTGTGTGCGGCGCCCGGCATCGCGGTCGGCACGCTGGTGCGTCTCGACGATGCGGAGATCGTGCCGCCCGAACAGGCAACCGGCACGCCGGCATCGGAAAGCCGCCGGCTCGACCAGGCGCTGACGGCGGTCGACGCCGAACTCGACGAAACGGTGCGCAACGCATCGGCGCGCGGCGCGGTCGGCGAGGCGGGGATCTTCGCGGTGCATCGCGTGCTGCTCGAAGACCCGACGCTGGTCGACGCGGCGCGCGACCAGATCAGCCTCGGCAAGAGCGCGGGCTTCGCGTGGCGCGCGACGATCCGCGCGCAGATCGACACGCTGTCGAAGCTCGACGATGCGCTGCTCGCCGAGCGCGCGGCCGACCTGCGCGACATCGAGAAGCGCGTGCTGCGCGCGCTCGGCCACACGAGCGGCGCGACCCGCACGCTGCCCGCCGAGGCCGTGCTCGCCGCCGAGGAATTCACGCCGTCGGACCTGTCGTCGCTCGATCGCCAGCGCGTGACCGCGCTCGTGATGGCGCGCGGCGGCGCGACGTCGCATGCGGCGATCATCGCGCGCCAGCTCGGCATTCCGGCGCTCGTCGCGGTCGGCGACGCGCTGTATGCGATTCCCGACGGCACGCAGGTCGTCGTCGATGCGAGCGCGGGCCGTCTCGAACATGCGCCGACCGCACTCGACGTCGAACGCGCGCGCCACGAGCGCCAGCGCCTGGACGGCGTGCGCGAAGCGAACCGGCAGCTGGCCGGCGCCGCCGCCGCGACGGTCGACGGCCGCGCAATCGAGGTCGCCGCGAACATCGCGACGCTCGACGACGCGAACACCGCGGTCGACAACGGCGCGGACGCGGTCGGCCTGCTGCGCACCGAGCTGATGTTCATCCATCGCCAGGCCGCGCCGAGCGTCGTCGAGCACCAGCAGAGCTACCAGTCGATCGTCGATGCGCTGCAGGGCCGCACGGCGATCATCCGCACGCTCGACGTCGGCGCCGACAAGGAAGTCGACTACCTGACGCTGCCGCCCGAGCCGAACCCGGCGCTCGGCCTGCGCGGCATCCGCCTCGCGCAGGTGCGCCCCGATCTGCTCGACGATCAGCTGCAGGGCCTGCTCGCGGTGAAGCCGTTCGGCGCGGTGCGCATCCTGCTGCCGATGGTGACGGATGCCGGGGAACTCGTGCGGCTGCGCCAGCGCATCGACGAATTCGCGCGGGCGCAGGGCCGCACCGAGCCGATCGAGGTCGGCGTGATGATCGAGGTGCCGTCGGCGGCGCTGCTCGCCGACCAGCTCGCGCAGCACGCGGATTTCCTGTCGATCGGCACCAACGACCTGACGCAGTACACGCTCGCGATGGATCGCTGCCAGGCCGATCTGGCCGCGCAGTCCGACGGCCTGCATCCGGCCGTGCTGCGCCTGATCGACATCGCGGTGCGCGGCGCCGCGAAGCACGGCAAGTGGGTCGGCGTGTGCGGCGCGCTGGGCGGCGATCCGCTCGCGGTGCCGATCCTCGTCGGCCTCGGCGTGACCGAACTGTCGGTCGACCCGGTGTCGGTGCCGGGCATCAAGGCGCGCGTGCGCCGTCTCGATTACCAGCTGTGTCGCCAGCGTGCGCAGGATCTGCTCGCACTCGACTCGGCACAGGCGGTAAGGGCAGCAAGCCGCGAGGTCTGGCCGCTCGACTGAACGTCGACGGCGGGCGCGCGACCCGTTTCACTACGCAAGCAATTAGGTCAACGACGCTTAATGACGAGACATGGATTGGAGGACTGAATGGACGGGAATCCGTTTCTGAAGATACAGGGCCTGGGCCGCGCGCTGATGCTGCCGATCGCGGTGTTGCCGGTCGCCGGCATCCTGCTGCGGCTCGGGCAGCCGGACGTGTTCAACATCAAGATGATCGCCGACGCCGGCGGCGCGATCTTCGACAACCTGCCGCTCCTGTTCGCGATCGGCGTGGCGGTCGGTTTCGCGAAGGACAACAACGGCGTGGCGGCACTCGCGGGCGCGATCGGCTATCTGATCGAAACCGCGATCATGAAGGACATCGATCCCAAGCTGAACATGGGCGTGCTGTCCGGGATCATCGCGGGTGTCGTTGCGGGCTTGCTGTACAACCGCTACAAGGACATCAAGCTGCCCGACTACCTCGCGTTCTTCGGCGGCAAGCGGTTCGTGCCGATCATCACCGGGCTCGTGTGCGTGGTACTCGGCATCGTGTTCGGATACGTGTGGCAGCCGGTCCAGCATCTGATCGACGCGGCCGGCCAGTGGCTGACGACGGCGGGCGCGATCGGTGCGTTCGTGTTCGGCTTCCTGAACCGCCTGCTGCTCGTTACGGGCCTGCACCACATCATCAACTCGCTCGCGTGGTTCGTGTTCGGCAACTTCACGCCGCCGGCCGGCGGCGAGCTCGTGCACGGCGACCTGCACCGCTTCTTCGCGGGCGATCCGACCGCGGGCACCTTCATGGCCGGCTTCTTCCCGATCATGATGTTCGGCCTGCCGGCCGCGTGTCTCGCGATGCTGCACGAAGCGCCGAAGGAGCGCCGCGCGATGGTCGGCGGCCTGCTGTTCTCGATGGCGCTCACGTCGTTCCTGACCGGCGTGACCGAGCCGATCGAATTCAGCTTCATGTTCCTCGCGCCGGTGCTGTACGTGATCCACGCGGTGCTCACCGGTCTGTCGCTCGCGATCTGCCAGATCCTCGGCGTGAAGCTCGGCTTCACGTTCTCGGCCGGCGCGATCGACTACGTGCTGAACTACGGGCTGTCGACGAAGGGCTGGATCGCGGTGCCGCTCGGCATTGCGTACGGCGTCGCGTACTACGGGCTGTTCCGTTTCTTCATCCGCAAGTTCAACATGGCGACGCCCGGTCGCGAGCCGGCCTCGGCCGACTCGGCAACCGAGTCGTTCGGCTCGGGCGGCTTCGTCGCACCGGTGGCCGGTGCCGCGGCGGCAGCGCCGCGTGCGCAGCGCTACATCGCCGCGCTCGGCGGCGCGGGCAACCTGACGGTCGTCGACGCCTGCACGACGCGCCTGCGCCTGAGCGTCGTCGATCCGGAGAAGGTGTCGGAGCCGGAACTGAAGTCGATCGGCGCGCGCGGCGTGCTCAAGCGCGGCGGCAACAGCGTGCAGGTGATCATCGGGCCGGAGGCGGACATCATCGCCGACGAGATGCGTTCGGCGATCGGCAGCGGTGCGGCCGGTGCCGCGGCGACGGCCCCGGTCGCGGCCGCGCAGCAGGTCACCGGCGCGGCGGCCGGTCCGCTCGATCCCGATCCGCTGCGTTGGCTTGCGGTGTTCGGCGGCGCGACCAACGTCGCATCGCTCGACGCGATCGCGACCACGCGCCTGCGCGTCGTCGTGCGCGATGCAGCGGCGGTCGATCGCGATCGGCTCGGCGCGCTCGATGTCGCATGGGTGACGCCGGACACGTTCCATATCGTCTGCGGCAACGCGGCGGCACGCTATGCCGAACAGCTCGGCGCGCGCCTGCCGTCGACGGGCGGTGGTGCGGCCGTGCAACCGGCATGATGCGATGAGACCGGCCTGATCCGCCTCGCGGATGCGGCCGCCGGTCGGTAAAACGAAAACGGCTTGCGACGCGTGTGTCGCAAGCCGTTTTTCATTGGTGGCGCGCGGTTGCGATGCGTGCATCGGCATCGCGCTCAATTGGCATCGACGTGCCGCGCGTGCCGAACGAATGTCCGGACGAAAAAAACCTCGCACGTAGCGAGGTTCGTTCCCGATGGCGCGCGGCGGGGCGATCAACCGCCGCCGCATATGAGCGGTCAGTCGCGGCGTGCGCGCACCGGCGCTTCCTGCGGCTTCTGCCGCGCTTCGAGCCACATCGCGTTGACGATGCCGAACGACAGCGCGACGCCGATACCGAGAATCCAGCTGAAGTACCACATGATCCGACTCCTTGCGAAACGGTGGGCGAGGGCGCGTGCGCGCCCCGGCCGGGTTCAATACATCGAGTGCTTGTTCTCTTCGAGCGACTGGTGCGTGACCTTGCCGCGCATCACGCGGTACACCCAGCTCGTATAGAGCAGGACGATCGGCAGGAACACGATCACCGCGAACAGCATCACCTGCAGCGTCATGTGGCTCGACGTCGAATCCCACACGGTCAGGCTGCTGCGCGGGTCGAGCGACGACGGCATGATGAACGGGAACATCGAGAAGCCCGCGGTCAGGATCACGCCGGCGATCATCAGGCCGGTGCAGAAGAACGCCGTCTTTTCCTGCTTCGAGCCGGCGAGCAGCAGCGCGAGCAGGCCGCCCGCGATCCCGACGACCGGCGCCGCGATCATCCACGGATACTCGCCGTAATTCGCGAGCCACAGGCCCGAGCCGGCCGCCACGTCCTTCAGCAGCGGGTTCGCGACCGTGTCGGTCGGCGCGGCGTGCGTGATGTGGAAGCCGCCGATGGTCGACGCGATCAGCACGCCGGCCAGCACGAACAGCACGACCGCGACGAGCGCCGACACCCGCAGCGCGATCGACGCGCGGCGTGCGATCACGCCGTCGGTCTTCATCTTGATGAATGCCGCGCCGTGCGCGACCAGCATCGTGAGGCTGACGAGCCCGCAGAGCAGCGCGAACGGGTTCAGCAGCGCCCAGAAGCCGCCGTAGTAGGTGACGCGCAGGTCGCTGTCGAACTTGAACGGCACGCCCTGCAGCAGGTTGCCGAACGCGACGCCGAACACCAGCGCCGGCACGAAACCGCCGACGAACAGGCCCCAGTCCCAGCCCGCGCGCCAGCGCGGGTCGGGCCGCTTGCTGCGATAGTCGAAGCCGACCGGCCGGAAGAACAGCGCGAACAGCACGAGCAGCATCGCGAAGTAGAAGCCGGAGAACGACGCGGCATAGACGAGCGGCCAGGCGGCGAACATCGCGCCGCCGGCCGTGATCAGCCACACCTGGTTGCCTTCCCACGTCGCGCCGACCGTGTTGACGATGATGCGGCGTTCCTCGTCGGTCTTGCCGAGGAACGGCAGCAGCGCGGTCGCGCCCATGTCGAAGCCGTCGGTGACGGCGAAGCCGATCAGCAGCACGCCGACGAGCAGCCACCAGATCAGCTTGAGAGTTGCATAGTCCATAGCGATTCCTTGTTCCGTTGCGGGGGCGTGCTCAAACCGCGGCACGCTCGCCGGCTGCGGCGAGTTCGTGGTGATAGCGGCCGGTATGCAGCGACGACGGGCCGAGGCGCGCGTACTTGAACATCAGCTTGATCTCGATGACGAACAGTGCCGTGTAGAACGCGATGAAACCGGCGAGGCTCAGGTACAGGTCCGTCGACGTCAGGCTGGACGCGGACAGATGCGTCGGCAGGATGCCCGCGATCGTCCACGGCTGGCGACCGAGCTCGGCGACGACCCAGCCGAATTCCGCGGCGAGCCACGGCAGCGGGATTGCCCACACCGCATAGCGCAGGAACCAGCGACGGTTGTCCTGCAGCAGCTCGCGGCGCGCGCAGAACCAGAACGCGGCGACGAAGGTCGCGAGGAACAGGAAGCCGAGGAACACCATGATCCGGAACGAGAAGAACACGGGCGCGACCGGCGGGATGGTCTTCTTCGCGGCGGCCTTGATCTGATCCGGCGTCGCATCGGTCACGTTCGGCGTGAACTGCTTGAGCATCAGCCCGTAGCCGAGATACTGCTTGTGCTGGTCGAACAATGCGCGGGTCGCGTCGCTCGTATCGCCCTGCTTGATCTTCTGCAATGCGCCGTACGCGACCATCCCGCTCTGGATGTGCTCCTCGCTGCGCTTCGCGAGCTCGCGCAGGCCGATCACCGGTTCGTCGATCGAGCGCGTCGCGATCAGGCCGAGCGCGTACGGGATCTTGATCGCGTAGTCGGTGCGCTCTTCCTTCTGGTTCGGAATGCCGATCAGCGTGAACGACGCCGGCGCCGGCTGGGTTTCCCATTCCGATTCGATCGCGGCGAGCTTCATCTTCTGCACTTCGCCGGTCGTATAGCCCGACTCGTCGCCGAGCACGATCACGCAAAGCGTCGACGCGAGACCGAAGCCGGCCGCGACCGCGAACGAGCGCAGTGCGAAATCGGTGTCGCGCTTCTTCAGCAGATACCACGACGAGATGCCGAGCACGAACATCGCGGCCGTCACGTAGCCGGCCGACACGGTGTGCACGAACTTCACCTGCGCGACCGGGTTGAACAGCACGTCGAACAGGTTCGTCAACTCCATGCGCATCGTCTGGTAGTTGAACTCGGCGCCGACCGGGTTGTTCATCCAGCCGTTCGCGACGAGGATCCACAGCGCGGACAGGTTCGAGCCCAGCGCGACGAGGAACGTGACCATCAGGTGCTTGACCTTCGACAGGCGGTTCCAGCCGAAGAAGAACAGGCCGACGAACGTCGACTCGAGGAAGAACGCCATCAGGCCCTCGACCGCGAGCGGCACGCCGAAGATGTCGCCGACATAGTGCGAGTAGTACGACCAGTTCGTGCCGAACTGGAATTCGAGCGTAATGCCGGTCGTCACGCCCATCGCGAAGTTGATCCCGAACAACTTGCCCCAGAACTGCGTCATGTCCTTGTAGACCTGTTTGCCGGTCATCACGTAGACGGCTTCCATGATGACGAGCAGCCAGGACAGGCCGAGCGTCAGCGGCACGAACAGGAAGTGGTAGAGCGCCGTGATGCCGAACTGCAGACGCGACAGATCGACGACTTCGCTACTTATCATGGTGGTCTCCCTCGGTAGATGCAGGCGCCGGCACCGAGAGCAGCTTCTCGGCGACGACGGCAGGCGGCAGCGACATGTGCTCGGCCTGCGGATGATTGAAGAATGCGTATTTGAGCGACATCAGGAGGATCAGCTTGACGATCAGCACCAGCGTGATGTCGCGCATGAGGGTCGGCCCGCGCGCCCACGCGGCGATGCGTGCGCGCCAGCCGCAGCCTGTGGCCTGCGGGGGACGCGGCGCAGGCGCTTTATTGATCGAGATCAAGGTGATTATCCTGAATCGATTTACATCGGTTTTGGGGCGACTTTACGTCGGATTTATGACGGCAGTTAAGCTGTTTTAATCCTTTTGAGCCGACATGCCAATTTTAAAATGCCGGCTTTCCGATGCCGAGTGCGGCGATGCGGCAGACCGTCGCGAAGCGCGTGTCGAAACTTGAGGCAGATCAAGGTTATGCGGAAGGGGCCGGAATTCGCCCGATACCCGATCAACAAGGTCGATTAATCAGACACGATCGAGGCTAAAAACGACAGACGAAAAAAAACCGCTGCCGGGCGGGCAGCGGTTTTGGGTGAAGCGCTCTAAATCGCGGATTCAGGCGTATTCGGCAAGTGCGGTGCGCATCTTCTTCATGGCGCTCGCTTCGATCTGGCGGATGCGTTCCGCCGATACGCCGAACTCGGCCGCGAGATCGTGCAGCGTCGAGCCGCCCGAGCCGTCGTCGTCGACGTTCAGCCAGCGCGCCTCGATGATCCGGCGGCTGCGTGCGTCGAGCGCCTCGAGCGCCTGCGCGATGCCGTCCGTCTGCAGCATGTCGCGCTGACGCGCGGCAAGCACGGCGGTCGGCTCGTTGTGCGAATCGGCCAGGTAAGCGATCGGCGCGTACGACTCCTCGCCGTCTTCCACTTGGCCCTCGAGGGCGATGTCGCCGCCCGACAGGCGCGTTTCCATTTCGGTCACGTCTTCGCGCTTGACGTTGAGCTCCTGCGCGAGGCCGTCGATTTCCTCGGGCGTCATCGCCTGCATGCTCTTCTTGTGGCTGCGCAGGTTGAAGAACAGCTTGCGCTGCGCCTTCGTCGTCGCGACCTTCACCATGCGCCAGTTGCGCAGGATGTACTCGTGGATCTCGGCCTTGATCCAGTGGATCGCGTACGACACCAGACGCACGTTTTGCGCCGGGTCGAAACGCTTCACTGCCTTCATCAGGCCGATGTTGCCTTCCTGGATCAGGTCGCCGTGCGGCAGGCCGTAGCCGAGATAGTTGCGCGCGATCGACACGACGAGCCGCAGGTGCGACAGCACGAGGCGGCGTGCCGAGTCGAGGTTGTTGTCTTCGCGGAATTCGGTCGCGTACTGGCGTTCCTCTTCGGCGCTCAGCAGCGGGATCCGGTTGACGGCCTGGATATACGCGTCGATGTTGCCAAGCTGGCCCGGCAACATCGATTGAGTCGCGAGCGCCAGCGAGCCTGCCGATTCGGCCTTGGCCGGCGTCGGGCTCAGGGTATTCGGAAGGGTCAGGGCGTGGCTCACTAAAAAACTCCTTTGGAATCAGGGACAAACCCCTGGTCTCGGATGAGATTCCGGGGCCCATCTTAGCACTCCCGTAATCCGAGTGCTAATTCCTTAGAGGGCACGGGGGCATCCAAGTTCCCGGTTTTCTATCGAACTTGTCGAGTCGATAGTCTAATTTGCGACCGGGCTGGCGGAGGGAAGTTCCGTAAGCCATTGTTTCTGATGGTAATCAGTAGACGATTTCGATTTTTGTAGTTTTGGAAGCAAACAATTTCGCTTCGCGATGCCGATCCGAAAAGTCCTTTACCATACCATTCAGTTCGCTCGGGCCCGGCCGCTGCGGCAAGGCTCCATTCAACCCACAAAGTTGGAGTGTCAGATGAACAATAAGAAGAATTGCCGGCCCCATAGTCGGCTTGCGCTGCACGCGCTGCTGGCGGCGTCGCTGCTGGGCGGATCGGGTGCCGCGTTCGCGGATCGATGGGGAATCCAGGCCGGCGGCGGGTTTTCCGATCGCCACGGGATCGACAAGGGCGATCTCGGCGTCGTGTGGGATCCGGGCTGGAACTGGTGGGAAATCGGCGGCTGGCACTTCGCGTTCGTGGTGGAAGGGCACGCCGGCTACTGGCATACGGGCGGCAATGTTCATGGCAGCATCGGCGAATTCGGCGCGCAGCCGATGTTCCGCTTCATCAAGAGCGCGGGCCAGGTGCGTCCGTTCATCGAGGCCGGTGCCGGCATCCGCTTCCTGACTTCCCCGACGATCTCCAACAATCTGTCGCTGGCGACGTCGTTCCAGTTCGTGGACGTCGCCGGCGTTGGCGCCCAGTTCGGAGAACGGCAACAGTATCAGGTCGGTTACCGTTTTCAACATGTGTCTAACGCGGGTATCAAAGAGCCGAATCCTGGTATAAATTTCCACCAGTTCTACGTGCAGTACAACTTCTGATCCGCACGCCGGCGCACGGCGGGCGCGTTGCCGAGGAGTCAGGCGATGGCGAAGGTGGTCGATGCGATTCGCGCGCTCGAGCGCGAACGGTTCCGGGCGATGGTCGACGGAGACGGCGAGGCGCTCGATGCGCAATTGTCGGACAAGGTGTTCTTCGTGCACACCAACGGCAAACGCGAAACCAAGCAGCAGTTCATCGACGCCATCGTCGCCGGCCGCCGCCGCTATCGCCAGATCGAAATCCAGTCGCAGGACCTGCTGCCCGTCGGCGACGCGACCTGCGTCGTCACCGGGCGCGCGTTGATCGAGATGGAAACGAACAACGGCGGGCTGGTGTTTCCGATCGCCTATACGGCCGTCCACACGCATGAGCAGGGCCACTGGCGCCTGCTCGCGTGGCAGGCGACGCGGTGCGCGACCGAGACATGAGCGCGCCTGGCGCTCCTTTTCATGTCCCGACCGAAGCGGCCTTCTGGGCCGCTTTTCATTGGCCCGTGCGGCGCGGATCGCGCGGCGCACGGGCGGTCACGCACCGCTCGCTGACGTTCGAACCCTGAAGCGAAACCTGCCGTCAGGCCGCCGCACGGCGGTCGGCGCGATGCCAGGCCGAGCGGTTGATCGCGCTGACGACCGCATCGAGCGCGGCGCTCGCGGCGTCGTCGTGCACCCCGACACCATGCCGCAGCGGCGCGTCGCCGACCCGGCAGCCGACCGATACCGCGATCCGGCCGTCCGTCGTGCGCGCGTGTTCGCACGAGGCGACGTCGATCGTCGCGCCGGCTGCCGTCGCGAAGGCCGCGGCCACGCGTTGCACGGCGTCTTCGGGCGTCGCATCGGCCGGCGGCGCGCTCGCGATGTCGCGGTTCTGCCAGCGCGCGCCGTTGCCGTGGCGCGCGGCCGGGCCGTCGGTCTCGAAGAATTCGCGCGCGAACAGCGCACAGATCGCGTCGCCGGTCACTTCCTCGCCGGATGCGTCGGCGAGCGTCTGCACCGCGTGGCTGAATTCGATCTGCACGCGGCGCGTCGGCGTGAAGCCCATCCCGCGTTCGAGCAGGAACGTCGCGCCGCCCTTGCCGGACTGGCTGTTCACGCGGATCACCGCGTCATAGCTGCGGCCGAGGTCGGCCGGGTCGATCGGCAGGTACGGCACTTCCCACACCGCGTCGGGGCGCTGCTGCGCGAAGCCCTTGCGGATCGCGTCCTGGTGCGAGCCGGAGAACGCGGTGAACACGAGGTCGCCCGCGTACGGATGGCGCGGATGCACCGGAATCTGGTTGCAGCGCTCGACCACGCGGCGCACCGCGTCGATGTCGGAGAAATCGAGGCCCGGGTCGATGCCCTGCGTATAGAGGTTCAGCGCGAGCGTGACGAGGTCGACGTTGCCGGTGCGCTCGCCGTTGCCGAACAGGCAGCCCTCGATGCGGTCGGCGCCCGCGAGCAGCGCGAGTTCGGCGGCGGCGACCGCGGTGCCGCGATCGTTGTGCGGATGCACGGACAGCACGATGCTGTCGCGATACGCGAGGTTGCGGTCCATCCACTCGATCTGGTCGGCGAACACGTTCGGGCTCGCGGCTTCGACGGTCGCCGGCAGGTTGACGATCATCTTGTGATCGCGGGTCGGACGCCACGCCTGCGCGACCGCGTCGCACACTTCGCGCGCGAACGTCAGCTCGGTCATGCTGAAGGTTTCAGGAGAGTACTGATAGGTCCAGTGCGTGTCCGGGCGAGCCGCCGCGTGTTCCTTGATGAGTCGCGTGCCGTCGACCGCGAGCGCCTTCACGTCGGCCTTCGACATCCCGAACACGATGCGCCGGAACGACGGGCAGATCGCGTTGTACAGGTGCACGATCGCGCGCGGCACGCCGTCGAGCGCGTCGAAGGTGCGCGCGATCAGGTCTTCGCGCGACTGCACGAGCACTTCGATCGTCACGTCGTCGGGGATCCGCTTCTCGTCGATCAGCTTGCGGACGAAATCGAAGTCGGTTTGCGACGCCGACGGAAAACCGACTTCGATCTCCTTGAAACCGATCGCGACCAGCATGTCGAAGAACTCCAGCTTCTGTTCGATGCTCATCGGCTCGATCAGCGACTGGTTGCCGTCGCGCAGGTCGGTGCTCATCCAGACCGGCGCACGCTCGATGGTGCGGGTCGGCCAGCGGCGGCCATTGATGCGGACGGGTTCGAACGGACGATACTTGTCTTGCGGGTTGCGCTTCATCTTCTGGACCTCGGGTCTCAAGTCGCGAGCGAAGACGGGCGGCATGGGCGACGGTAGGCGCTGCCTCGCACCGTGGCGCCGGAAACGCGCTGCGGATGCGGATGATCTTCGCGAATCGACCGACGGATAGACGGACGAATGCTGACGACTTCGGGTTGTAAAAACTGCGAGAAGGGTGCTGCGAGGAACTGCAGGGAGGGACCGTGCGGACAGCACACGGCGCTAAGACAGCCTTAGGCTAGTCGTAGCGATAGCGACCGCGCTAGGCGGCCGGAGGTAATTCGGAGGGTGTTCGGAAAGGAACGCATGGCGACAACTCTATGCCAGGATGCGGGTGCGTGTCAAATGGTCGGTTGAAAGGCCGGCGCGACAGCACGCCGGCCCGGGATGCCGGTCACGGTGCGATCCGGGTGATCCGGGCGATCCGCACGATCGTGTCGACCTGCCGCGCAAGCGCGTCGGGCACCGGAACTTCGCCGCGCAGCACGGCGTCCGTCCACGCGGCCGTGGTCGCCGCGTCGCGCGATTCGGGCAGCGCGACGGGCGGTGCGTCGCTCGACGAGCGTTCGGGCTCGATCAGCGTGTCGCACACGCCGTCGTGCAGCCAGTCGACCTGCACCTGGCGCCGCGTGTCGGCCACCGCTTCGCCTTCGGTGCCGCGCGCGAGCAGCGCACCGCCGCGCGCGGCGTCCGGATGATCGCGGAACAGTTGCGCGAGGCTGTCGCGGTACGGCGGATGCGTGTAGTTGACGAGCCGCAGCCCGGCCGGCGCGAACGGCTGCAGGATCTTCACGAGCGTGTGCGTGGAGTTGCGCACGCCGAGCACGCCACGCAGCGCCAGCAGACGCGCGATGCGCGGCGCCAGCGCGTCGATCGGCGCGAACGCGACGCGGCGCTCGGCGAGCATGTCCTCGATCGCGTCGTGCGACTTCGACGGCGCGATCGACAGCGCCGAGAAGATCTCCGCGCTCGTCACGCGGCCCGGATCGCGCTCGACGCCGTGCACGAGCACCGGCACGCCTTCGCGCGCGAGCAGCAGCGCGAGCAGCGGCACCAGGTTCGGCTGCTTGCGCGCGCCGTTGTAGCTCGGGATCGATACCGGGCGGAAGGCGGCGTCCTGCACGTGCACCGGTTCGAACGACGCCTGCGCGGCGGCGAGCATCGCGGACAGTTCGTCGGCGCTTTCGCCCTTCAGGCGATACGCGATCAGGATCGCGCCGAGTTCGACGTCCGACACGCGTGCATCGAGCATCGCGCGATAGAGCTCGAACGTGTCTTCGGCGGACAGCGCGCGTGCGCCGTTCGGGCCGCGGCCGATTTCCTTGATGAAGCGGGCGCAAGGGAACGGCGAGGCGGCGGAGTCGTGGGGAGCGGTCATCGGGGCGTGGGGCGGGCGGCCGGCATCGGGCCGCGCGGTGAGCGGTAAGGAATGCCCCGAGTATCGCATGGGCGCGGCTCGCCCAAGCGCGGCTGCGCGCCACCGCCGCGCGGCGCGCTAAACTCGGGTTCCCGGCGGTGCCGTGCGTGCGCTGCAGGCGCCGTTACCGGCCGAATACGACCAACAGAGAGACACCCATGAAGCTTTACAGCTATTTCCGCAGTTCCGCGTCGTACCGCGTGCGGATCGCCCTGAACCTGAAGCAGCTGCCGTTCGACACGGTCCCCGTGCACATGCTGCGCGACGGCGGCGAGCAACTGAAGGACGCGTATCGCGCGGTGAATCCGGATGCCGTCGTGCCGACGCTGATCGACGGCGATGCCACGCTGCAGCAATCGCTCGCGATCATCGAATATCTCGAGGAAACGCATCCCGAACCCGCGCTGCTGCCGAAGGCGCCGGTCGACCGCGCGTATGTGCGGGCGATCGCGCTGCAGGTCGCGTGCGAGATCCATCCGCTGAACAACCTGCGCGTGCTGAAGTACCTGAAGCACACGCTGAAGGTGCCGGAGGAAGCGAAGAACGAATGGTACCGGCACTGGATCGAGGCGGGTTTCGCGTCGCTCGAGACGCGCCTCGCGAGCGATCCGCGCACCGGCAAGCTGTGCTTCGGCGACACGCCGACGCTCGCCGATATCTGCATCGTGCCGCAGGTGTTCAACGCGAACCGTTTCTCGATCGACACGACGCGCTTTCCGACGATCCAGCGGATCGCCGATCATGCGTCGACGCTCGATGCGTTCAAGGCCGCCGAGCCTGGCGTGCAGCCCGACGCCGAATGACATCGAATGACGTCGCGGGGCCGCCGGCTTCCGGCTGACGGCTGCCGGCCGCGCATGAAAAAAGGGCGCCCGGAGGCGCCCCGTGCGATGCGGGCCGGCGGCGTTCAGCCGAGCAGCGCGTCCGCGAATTCCACCGCGTTGAACGGCTGCAGGTCCTCGACCTTCTCGCCGACGCCGATGAAGTAGACGGGCACCGGGCGCTGCCGCGCGATCGCGGCGAGGATCCCGCCCTTGGCGGTGCCGTCGAGCTTCGTGACGATCAGGCCCGTGAGGCCGAGCGCATCGTCGAAGGCCTTCACCTGCGTGAGCGCGTTCTGGCCCGTGTTCGCGTCGATCACGAGCAGCACCTCGTGCGGCGCGCCGTCGTGCGCCTTCGAGATCACGCGCTTCACCTTCTTCAGTTCTTCCATCAGGTGCAGCTGCGTCGGCAGGCGGCCGGCCGTGTCGGCCATCATCACGTCGATCTTGCGTGCGCGCGCGGCGCTGACCGCGTCGAAGATCACCGCGGCCGGGTCGCCGCTTTCCTGCTGGACGACCGTCACGTTGTTGCGCTCGCCCCAGACCGCCAGCTGTTCGCGCGCGGCCGCGCGGAACGTGTCGCCCGCGGCCAGCAGCACCGACTGGTCGAAGCTCTGCAGGTGCTTCGCGAGCTTGCCGATGCTGGTGGTCTTGCCCGCGCCGTTCACGCCCGTGATCATCATCACGAGCGGTTGCGCGCGACCGAGCATCAGCGACTTCTCGAGCGGCGTCAGCAGTTCGACGAGCAGGTCGTGCAGCGCGCCCTTCACCTGCTGCGGATCGGTCAGCCGGCCCGCGCGCACCTTCTCGCGCAGCGCGCCGAGCAGGTACTCGGTCGCGTCGACGCCGGCGTCGGACATCAGCAGCGCGGCTTCGAGCTCCTCGTACAGATCCTCGTCGATCTTCGTGTTGACGAACACGCCGGTGATGCTCGAGCCCGTCTTCGCGAGCCCCGACTTCAGGCGCGCGAGCCACGACTTCTTCGCGGTCGCGTCCTGCGTCGGCGGCGGCACGATCTCGACCGCTTCGACGACTTCGTCGCTGCCGTCGTTGGTCGGCGTGACCGTCATCACGACGGCCGGCGCGGCCTGTCGCGGCTGCGCGGGCGCTTGCGGTGCTTCGACCGCCCGGCGGGGCTCGGGGGCGGGCGCGGGCGCGTCGGACGGCTCGTCCGGTTGCGGCGCGTCGGCTGATTGCGATTCCGCGGAGTCGGGCTCCTGCGTTTTCTTGAATCGTTTGAAGAAGCTGAACATGGTCTGACGTCGGGAAGAGGGCGGGGCGCCGCCAGGGCGGAGCGCCGGAGAGGCCGGCGCGCGTGCGCACGACGGCCGAAACCGTGCATTTTATCAGTGCGGCGAGGCACTCGCGTCAGTCGGTGCCGCCGCTGTGGTAACGTGCGCCTGTTTGGCGGTGCGCCCGCGTGCGCACCCGTTCCCTCCGTTGTCGATATTCCGTATGTCCCGTTCCTCTTCCGGCCGCCCGGCGGCCCCCGCCGGCCGTGGCAAGCCGCACACGATCCGCATCATCGGCGGTGACTGGAAACGCACACCGCTCGCCGTGCTCGATCTCGACGGCCTGCGGCCGACGCCCGATCGCGTGCGCGAGACCCTGTTCAACTGGCTCGGCCAGGATCTCGAAGGCCGGCGCTGCCTCGACCTGTTCGCGGGCACCGGCGCACTCGGCTTCGAGGCCGCGTCGCGCGGCGCGACGAGCGTCGTGATGGTCGAGCGCCACCCGCGCGCGGCGCAGCAGCTGCGCACGATCAAGGACAAGCTCGGCGCACGCTCGGTCGAGGTCGCGGAAGCCGACGCGCTGCGGCTCGCGGCCGGGCTGACCCCGGGCGCGTTCGACGTCGTGTTCCTCGATCCGCCGTTCGGCGAGCCGGCCGTGCTCGATCGCGCGATCGCGCTGGCGGCGCCGCTCGTCTCGCCGGATGGCGCGCTGTACGTCGAAACGGGGGCGGAGCTCGACCCGGCCGCGCACGACGCACTGGCCGGCTGGCAGGTGGTGAAGCACGGCAAGGCCGGTGCGGTTCACTATCATTTGCTGCGGCGCGAAAATGATGAATAATGCGCGTTCCATACGAGGCGGCGCGCGGCAAAGGCGACGCATGCCCATCTCGGCAGTGGCGTGCGCGTCGCACGGCTGCCACCCCGTTTGCGTGATGACAGGAGGAGCGACATGGTAGTCGCCGTGTATCCCGGTACGTTCGATCCGCTGACGCGCGGGCACGAAGACCTCGTGCGGCGTGCTTCGAGTATTTTTGATACGCTGGTGGTGGGTGTCGCCGACAGCCGCGCGAAGAAGCCGTTCTTCTCGCTGGAAGAACGTCTGACGATTGCGAACGAGGTGCTCGGTCATTATCCGAACGTGAAGGTCATGAGTTTCACGGGCCTGCTGAAGGATTTCGTCCGCATCAACAACGCGCGCGTGATCGTGCGCGGCCTGCGTGCCGTGTCCGATTTCGAATACGAGTTCCAGATGGCGGGGATGAACCGCTATCTGTTGCCCGACGTCGAGACGATGTTCATGACGCCGTCCGATCAGTACCAGTTCATCTCGGGGACGATCGTGCGCGAAATCGCGCAGTTGGGCGGCGATGTCAGCAAGTTCGTGTTCCCGTCCGTCGAGAAGTGGCTGACCGAGAAAGTCACTGCGATGGGAGGCCCGGCCGCGTGACGCGGCGCCGGCCGGTTTCGTCGTGAAGCCGGCCGCCGGCCTGAAGAAGTGAGATCAGTATGTCTTTGATGATTACCGACGAGTGCATCAATTGCGACGTGTGCGAGCCCGAGTGCCCGAACGGCGCGATTTCGATGGGCCCGGATATCTACGTGATCGACCCGAACAAGTGCACCGAGTGCGTCGGCCATTTCGACGAGCCGCAGTGCCAGCAGGTGTGTCCGGTCGAATGCATTCCGCGCGATCCGCAGCACGACGAATCGCACGCGCAGTTGATGGCGAAGTATCACGCGTTGACCGCCGCGAAGGGCGACGACGCGCAGTGACGCGCTGGTGACGTCGCGCGCGTCTCGACGTCACGATTTCCTTGCCCGGCGCCGTTCGGCGCCGGTTCCGTTTCAGCTTCCGCTACCGTTTCAGCCGATCAGCTCGCGCAATGCCGCGACGAGCGCGTCGCATTCGGCGTCGGTGCCGACGGTGATGCGCAAGTGCTGGTCGATGCGCGGCGCCCGGAAGTGCCGCACGAAAATTTCCCGATCCTTCAGCTGTGCCGCGATCGTCCCCGCATCGTGCGCGGGATGGCGCGCGAACACGAAATTCGCGGCCGACGGCACGACCTCGAAACCGAGCGCCTCGAGCGCGTGCGTGAGCCGCGTGCGGCTGTCGATCACGCGCCGGCAGGTCGCGCCGAAATAGTCGGTGTCTTCGTATGCCGCCTGCGCCGCGGCCTGCGCGAGCCGGTCGAGCGGATAGGAATTGAAGCTGTCCTTCACGCGGTTCAGTGCGTCGATCAACGCGGCATCGCCGAACGCGAAGCCGACGCGCATGCCCGCGAGCGAGCGCGCCTTCGACGTCGTGTGCACGACGAGCAGGTTCGGATGGCGGTCGATCAGCGTGATCGCGGATTGCGCGCCGAAATCGACATACGCCTCGTCGATCAGCACGACCGACGACGGGTTCGCGGCCGCGATCCGCTCGATGTCCGCGAGCGGCAGCGCGCGCCCGGTCGGCGCGTTCGGGTTCGGGAACAGCACGCCGCCTGCGTCGTCGAGATAGTCTTCGGCCCGGATCGAGAAGTCGTCCGCGAGCGGCACGATCGAAGTTTCTACGCCATACAGGCGCGCGTAGGTCGGGTAGAAGCTGTACGAGATGTCGGGAAAGCGCAGCGGCCGGTCATGCTTGAGCAGGGCCTGGAATGCGTGCGCGAGCACTTCGTCGGAGCCGTTGCCGACGAAGACCTGCTCGGGCTTGATGCGGTGATGGGCCGCGACCGTCTCGCGCAGTGCGCGCGCGAGCGGATCGGGATAGCGGCGCAGCGTGTCGCCGGTATCGCCGAGTTCGCGTGCGATCGCCGCGACGACGCGCGGCGAAGGCGGATAGGGATTCTCGTTGGTGTTCAGCTTGACGGGGTGTGCGAGCGCGGGCTGTTCGCCCGGCACGTAAGGCACGAGTTGCTGAACGACGTCGCTCCAGTAACGGCTCACCGCTTGGCTCCTGACGGGCAAAAGCGACCAGATTACCGCATGTGGGCGTTGCAGTGCGCAATTGCGCGGCAGGGCGACGCTGCCCGGCGCAACCGGGCGGCACATTGCACCGCGCCGGTGCAGCGCGGGTTCAGTTGCGATGCAACTGCATCGTCGCGCGGTCGAGTTCGCCCTTGACGACCATCGGCATCACGGCGAGCGCGCGTTCGATCGATGCGTCGATCACGTCCTGCTCCTCGCGGCGCGGCGGCTTCAGCACGAAGTTCGCGACGTCGGGTTTCGCGCCGGCGCGCGCGCCTTCCGGAATCAGGTCGCGCGGATGGCCGATGCCGATGCGCAGGCGCCAGTACTGTTGCGACGACAGATGCGCGGAGATGTCCTTCAGGCCGTTGTGGCCGCCGCTGCCGCCGCCGAGCTTCAGCTTCACGGTGCCGGGCGGCAGATCGAGTTCGTCGTGGGCGACGAGGATCTGGTCGGGCAGGATCTTGAAGAAATTCGCGAGCGCGACGACTGACTGGCCGGAGCGGTTCATGTAGGTTTGCGGCTCCAGCAGGTGGACTTCCTCGCCGTGCAGGCGCGCTTTTGCGTAGAAGCCGTGAAAGCGGCGCTCGTCGCGCAGCGTCGTGCCGGCTTCGCGGGCGAGCTGGTCGATCAGCCAGAAGCCGGCGTTGTGGCGCGTCGCGGTGTATTCCGCCCCGGGATTGCCGAGGCCGACGATCAGTTTGATCATGACGTTTCGTAGGCGGCAGCGCCCGCCTGGGCGCAGAAAAAGAAAAACCCGCCGGGCAAGCCGCGGCGGGTTGCATCGACCGTTTCGCGAAACGGATCGAATGGCGCGTGGGCAGCCGCTTAGGCAGCCGGCGTTTCGCCTTCGCCTGCTGCGTCCGACACGGCACCAGCCGGGACCGTCGCCGATGCGACAACCGGGTTTTCCGCGTCGACGTGCGCGACCAGCGTCACGCCCTTCGGCAGTGCGATGTCCTTCGCGTGCAGCGACTGACCTGCTTCGATCTTCGACAGATCGACTTCGAGGAATTCCGGCAGAGCCGACGGCAGGCACTCGACTTCGATTTCCGTCGCGACGTGCGAGACGATTGCGCTCGACAGCTTCACTGCCGGGCTGACTTCAGCGTTCAGGAAGTGCAGCGGCACCTTCGTGTGCAGCTTCTTCTTCGCGTCGACGCGCTGGAAGTCCACGTGCAGCACGAGTTGCTTGAACGGGTGGTATTGCACGTCGCGCAGCAGAACCTGTTGCGACTGGCCAGCGACTTCCAGGTCGAGGATCGACGAGTGGAAGGCTTCCTTCTTCAGGGCGTGCCACAGCGCGTTGTGATCCAGTTCGATCTTTTGCGGGGCTGCTTCGCCACCGTAGACGATACCCGTGGTCTTACCGGCGTTGCGCAGGCGGCGGCTCGCACCCGTACCTTGCTGTTGGCGCTCGAAAGCGACGACTTTCATGTGATTCTCCATTTGCTGCCCGCGACCAGGCAGTAAAACGGGGCCGGCGAAATGGCGGCCCCCGATGAAACGGACGGGGTTTCGTCTATCCCGTCCGATTGTGCAAAAAGCGAAGCGTTGCCGCTTCGCTTTCTGCGCATGCTATATCGTGTCGTTCCGCGATCAGGATTCGGCGAACAGCGACATCACCGAGTCGCCGCGGCGAATCCGCGAGAACGTTTCGGCCAGCAGGCTCGCGCTCGTCAGCGAGCGGATCTTCGAGCAGGACAGCGATTCGGCCGACAGCGGGATCGTATCGGTGACGACCAGCTCGTCGAGTGCCGATGCGGCGATACGCTCGGCGGCGCCACCCGACAGAACCGGGTGCGTCGCGTACGCGAACACCTGCTTCGCACCGCGATCCTTCAGCACTTGCGCGGCCTTGCAGAGCGTGCCGGCCGTATCGACCATGTCGTCCATGATCACGCAGGTGCGGCCTTCGACTTCACCGATGATGTTCATCACTTCGGCGACGTTCGCCTTCGGGCGACGCTTGTCGATGATCGCGAGATCGCAGTTGAGTTGCTTCGCGAGTGCCCGGGCGCGGACCACGCCGCCGACGTCCGGCGACACGACGAGCAGATCCGAGTAGTTCTGCTTGCGCAGGTCACCCAGCAGGATCGGCGTTGCGTAGATGTTGTCGACCGGGATGTCGAAGAAGCCTTGAATCTGGTCGGCGTGCAGATCCATCGTGATGATCCGCTCGACGCCGGCGATTTCCAGCATGTTCGCGACGATCTTCGCCGAGATCGCGACGCGCGCCGAACGCGGGCGGCGGTCCTGGCGGGCATAGCCGAAGTAGGGGATGGCAGCGGTGATCCGGCCGGCGGATGCGCGCTTGAGCGCATCGACCATGATCATCAGTTCCATCAGGTTGTCGTTGGCCGGCGCGCACGTGGATTGCAGGACGAAGACGTCCTTGCCGCGCACGTTTTCTTGGATCTCGACCTGGATCTCACCGTCGGAGAAACGGCTGACCATTGCTTTGCCGAGGGGGATTCCAAGGATATTGACGACTTCCTGGGCGAGCGCGGGATTCGCGTTGCCAGTAAAGACCATCAAGCCATCATGGCTGTGGCTGCTCATCGTGCACCTGCTTCAGGCTTAGGCGGGAAATGCGGGAAAATTTTTGGCAGGGGAGGAAGGACTCGAACCCTCGCATGCCGGAATCAAAATCCGGTGCCTTGACCAACTTGGCGACTCCCCTACACTCAACTGATAACTTCACCGGACTTGTAGGCCATCCGGCAAAGCAAAACTTCATGACGCGAAAGCGAAGAGCGGATGCTCGTTCAGGCTCTCGGCAACTGCACCGTTCCAACCGGTGGGCAGCTTGGCTTGCGCCGCTTCTGCCTCGTGCTTGCTATGAAACGCTGCAAACACGCTTGCTCCGGAGCCGGTCATCCTCGCGGGGGTCACATTATACAACCATTTGACCACCTGCGCAACTTCCGCGTACTTACTTGTCACAACTTGCTGCATATCGTTCCGGCCGAAGCTGTCTGGCCATCCCGCATCGCTGTTTTGCTGTGCAAGAAAGTCTGTAATTGTGACTCGCTTTGTATCTCTTGTCAACAACTCATCTGAAAAAATTTCAGCGGTGGGGACATGAACTCGCGGCGTCACAACCAAAAACCAGCGAGTCGGCAATTCTACCTCAGCTAATTCTTCTCCGATACCCTCTGCGAACGCATTTTTTCCAAAAACAAAAAACGGAACATCGGCACCGAGTTTCACCGCGAGCGACTGCAGTTCCGCGCGCGGCAGGTTCAGTTGCCACAGGCGGTTCAGCGCGAGCAGCGTCGTTGCCGCATCCGAGCTGCCGCCGCCGAGGCCCGCGCCCATCGGCAGGCGCTTGTCGATCTCGATGTCGACGCCGGCCGCGGTGCCCGTGTGCGTTTTCAGCAGGTTGGCCGCGCGCACGACGAGATCGCATTCCTCGGGCACGCCCGGCACGTCGGTGACGCGTGCAACGCGACCGTCGTCGCGCAGCGTGAAATGCAGCGTGTCGCCCCAGTTCAGCAGCTGGAACACGCTCTGCAGATCGTGATAGCCGTTCGGGCGGCGGCCGGTGATGTGCAGGAACAGGTTGAGTTTCGCGGGCGCAAGGCAGTTGCGCAGCGAGCGGATCGAATCGGTCATGCGTATGTCGGGGCTAGGTTCACGTGCTTACTGGTCGAGCACGAGCTTGATGTCGAGCGGCGGCGTCGCGCGCACGAGGTTGACGCGTTTGACGCCCGTGGCCGGTGCGTCCGCGTAGGCGAGATAGTCGATCGTCCAGCCGTCCTGGCGGATCTGCTTGACGTGCGTCGTGTCGGCCGGGTCGCGCACCGTCTGCGCGGGCGTCGCGGGCGCGGGCGTCGGCAGCAGCCAGTAGCGCAGGCCCGCCAGCGGCAGTGAGAAGCCGAGCGTGTTCTGCATCAGCTCGCCGACGTCCGTCGCGTATTGCGGCTGGCGGTTCGGCAGTTCGAGCGACGCGGCCTGCGGTGTCGATTTCACGACCGCGAGCGTCTGGCCGAGCGGGCTGCGCAGCTCCAGCGACACGTCGTCGCCGTACTCCTGCCAGTCGAAGTTGCCGTACACGTTCTGCGGTCGGCCGAGGCGATCGTTGTACTGCACCGCGAAACGGCCGTGGTACGCGTGCGTCGCGGCCGTCTGCAGCACCGCGGCCGCCGGCGCATTCGCCGACGGCGGCGTGCTCGCGCAGCCGGCGAGCGCGAGCGCGGCGCCGGCCGCGGCCAGCGTGCGCAGCGCGCGGGAAGACAGGGAAAGCATCGGGAACATTCGCATCAGAGGCCGTTGATCTGCAGGCGCTTGAGTGTCTGCACGAGCGTGTCGTTGTCGGGCTCGAGCTTCTGTGCGGCACGCCACGCGGTGCGCGCGTCGTCCTGCGCGCCGCTCTTCCACAGCACTTCGCCGAGGTGCGCGCCGATTTCGGCGTTCGGCTGCAGCTCGTACGCGCGCCGCAGCACCTTCGCCGCGCCGGCCGCGTCGCCCATCCGGTACTTCACCCAGCCGAGGCTGTCCATGATGTACGCGTCGTTCGGCGCGAGCGACAGCGCCTTGTCGATCAGCTTGCTGGCTTCGGGCAGGCGCTGGTTGCGATCGGCCAGCGAATAGCCGAGCGCGTTGTACGCCTGCGGGTTGTCGGGCTGCGTGCGCATCAGCTCGCGCAACTGCTTTTCCATTGCTGCGTAGTGGCCCGTCTTCTCGGCTGCCATCGCGTAGTCGTAGCGCAGGTCGGGATCGTCCGGGAAGTCCTGGACTGCCTGCGCGAGTCGCGCCTCGGCTTCCGGATAGCGCTTCGCGGTAAACAGGATCGACGCGTCGGTGCGTGCGACCACGGCCGCATCGCGCGGATCGCTGATCGGCAGGTCGTCGAGCACCTTGCGGGCCTCGTCGGTCTTGCCCTGTTTCTGCAGGAGCTGCGCACGCGTGATCTGCGCGGGCAGGTAGTGCTGGCTCGTCTGGTCGACCTTGTCGAGCCATTGCGACGCCTGCGCGTCATTGCCCTGTTCGATCGAGATCTGCGCGAGGTAGATGTAGCCCTGGCCGACGTCGAGGTTCGGCTGCTTGTTGCCGAGCTGCACGTACTGCTTCAGGTACGCGTTCGCGTCGTCGAGTTTCTTCTGCTGAATCTTGATCAGCGCGAGCGCCATCAGCGGCGTCGGGTCCTTCGCGTCGAGCTTGCGCATCGTCTCGAACTGCTTCTGCGCGTCGTCGAGGCGGTCGTCGGCGAGGTAGAGCTGCGACAGTGCGAGGCGCGCATCGCGCGACTTCGGATTCTGCTGAACATATTTCTCGAACGACGTGATGCCGGCTGCGCGCTCGGCAGGCCCCATCTGCGACAGCATCAGCGCCGCCGGCAGATAGTCCGGGCGGATCTGCAGCGCCTGCTTCAGCGACTGCGCGGCGCCTTCCTTGTCGTCGACCGCGAGCTGCTGCCGCGCGATCGCGAGCTGCGCCTCGGGACGGTTCATGTCGTTCTTCAGCATGTCCTTCAGCACCGCGAGGCCGCCGACGCGGTCCGCGCCGCGCACCAGCAGCGCCTGCAGCGCGAGGATCGCGGGGCCGCGCGTTTCGCCGCTCGCGCGGGCCAGTTCGCGCGCGAGCATCGGCTGCGCGTCGGCCGGTTTGCCGGCGAGCACCAGCAGCGCGGCGTCGACTTGCGATGCGCGGTTCGAATCCGGTGCGTACTGGCGCCAGAGATTGGCCGCGGACAGCGCGTCGGCCGGGCTTTGCGCGCCGAGCGCGATCTCGGTCGCACGCTGCGCCATGCGCGGATCGCGCGTGTCGCGGGCGAGCGCGAGGTAGGTCTGGTAGGCCGGCGCCGGCTGGTTGCGCTGAAGCGCGACTTCGGCGGCCAGTACCTGGTAGACGATCTGGCTCGTCAGCGGGACGCCCGGGAGATTCTTCTGCTCGTCCGGCATCACGTGCTCGAACGCGCCCTGCGGCTCCGCGTCGTCCGATGCCGGATCCTGCGCGTGAGCCGGGATGGCGGTGAGGGTCCAGGCGGCGAACAGCGCGGCGCCGAGCGCGCGGCGGACCGGGAAGGCACGCGCGCCACGCTCGGCGGCGGGGCGCTTCAGAAGCAGCTTCGAGGGCAGGGTCATGGAAATCCGTTCGATGTTTCAACCGATTGTAACGCGCTCGCTACAATACACGCACGATCGTGAATCCAGTTTCAGACCCGTAGAACATGCCAGAGTTGCCAGAAGTCGAAGTCACGCGCCGGGGCATCGAGCCCTTTGTCGCGGGCCGCCGCGTCGAGCGTGTCGACGTCCGTACCGCGATGCTGCGCTGGCCCGTGCCGGCGGGGCTCGCCGAGCAGTTGCGCGCGCGCGAGGTGCTCGCCGTCGAGCGTCGCGGCAAGTATCTGCTGTTCGAGGTCGACGCAGGCTGGTTCATCGTCCATCTCGGGATGACGGGCACGCTGCGCGTGCTGCCCGCGGCCGGCGTGCCGGTGGCCGCGAAACACGACCACATCGACTGGATCTTCGACGAATTCGTGCTGCGGTTCCGCGATCCGCGCCGTTTCGGCGCCGTGCTGTGGCACCCGCGCGAAGCCGGCGACGTGCATGCGCATCCGCTGCTCGCGAGCCTCGGCGTCGAGCCGTTCTCGCCGGCGTTCACCGGCGCGCTGCTGCACGCACGCACGCGCGGCCGCACGGTGTCGGTCAAGCAGGCGCTGCTCGCGGGCGACATGGTCGTCGGCGTCGGCAACATCTATGCGTCGGAGAGCCTGTTTCGCGCGGGCATCCGGCCGACGACCGCCGCCGGCAAGGTGTCGCTGCCACGCTATGAGCGGCTGGCCGACGCGGTGCGCGCGACGCTCGCCGACGCGATCGAGCGCGGCGGCAGCACGCTGCGCGATTTCGTCGGCAGCAACGGCGAAAGCGGCTATTTCCAGCTCGACTGCTTCGTCTACGACCGTGCGGGGCTGCCTTGCCGCGTCTGCGGCACGCCGATCCGCCAGATCGTGCAGGGTCAGCGTTCGACCTATTACTGCCCGACCTGCCAGCGTTGAGCCCCGCGTTGCAACCTTTTTCCGAAGATTCGAACACTTGAAGCCGCCCCGCATCGCCCCCGCTCCGTTCCCAGTCACGCCGCTGCATCGCACGTTCGCCACGCGCCTGATCGCCTGGCAGCGCGAGCACGGCCGCCACGACCTGCCGTGGCAGAACACCCGCGATCCCTACTGGATCTGGCTGTCGGAAATCATGCTGCAGCAGACGCAGGTCTCGACCGTCGTCCCGTATTACACGCGCTTTCTCGAGCGTTTTCCCGACGTCGCCGCGCTCGCGGCCGCGCCGTCCGACGACGTGATGGCGCTGTGGGCCGGGCTCGGCTACTACTCGCGCGCGCGCAATCTGCACCGCTGCGCGCAGGTCGTCGTCGCCGAGCACGGCGGCGTATTCCCGTCGACGCCGGAAGCACTCGCCGAACTGCCCGGCATCGGCCGTTCGACAGCCGCGGCGATCGCGTCGTTCGCATACGGTGCACGCGCGACGATCCTCGACGGCAACGTGAAGCGCGTGCTGGCGCGCGTGTTCGGCGTCGAAGGCTTTCCGGGCGAGAAGCGCGTCGAGAACGACATGTGGGCGCTCGCCGAATCGCTGCTGCCGGATGCCGCGAACGCGGCCGACGTGAGTGCCTATACGCAGGGGCTGATGGATCTCGGCGCGACGCTGTGCGTGCGCGGCAAGCCGGATTGCGCGCGCTGCCCGTTCGCGGGCGACTGCGTCGCGCAATCGACGGGCCGCCAGCGCGAACTGCCGGCCGCGCGGCCGAAGAAGGCCGTGCCGACGCGCAAGACCTGGATGCTCGTGCTGCGCGACGGCGACGCCGTGCTGCTCGAACGGCGTCCGCCGGCCGGCATCTGGGGCGGCCTGTGGTGCCTGCCGCAGGCGGACGGCGATGCGGCACTCTCGGAACTCGCGCGTGGCTTCGGCGGCGGCGGCCCGGTGCCGCTCGCGCCGTTCACGCACACGTTCACGCATTTCCGGCTCGAGATCGAGCCGCGGCTGAGCGACATGACGAACGGCGGCCTTCCGCTCGCGCATGCACGGGATGCCGAGACGGCGTGGGTGCCGCTCGCCGGGCTCGATGCGTACGGCGTACCGGCACCCGTGCGCAAGCTGCTCGATGCGCTGAGCGGGTCGCTGCTGTAACGATGGGGAAAGGGCGCGGCGCGGGCCGTGCTTGCGGAAGTGCCGCGCCGACGCGGTCGGCTCGCCCGTCAGGATGATCCGCCCGGCGACGCCGGTGCGACGCGGCTGGCCGGCCGCGCCTTACAGCCAGCCGTGCCGGTCGAGCACGTGGTGCACGGCGTCGATCCGCGCGCCGACATCCGGAAACTCCATCAGCTTCTGCCGTGCGCGCAGGTCGAGCGGCAGCAGTTCCGCGAGTCGGTTCGACACCCAGCTCGGGTCGTCGAGGCGGAGCGGTTCGCCGAACGGCATCTTGTCCGGTTCGGACTTCTTCAGCGCTTCGATGATGCGCTCGAGCACCTCGGCGCACGAGCCGAATTGTGCGAGCGCCTGTTCGCCTTCGAGCGGAATGTCGTCGGGCAGCGGCTCCGCGATCCCGACCAGCAGCCCGTTGCTTTCGACGCGATACGACAGCAACTCGAATCGCTGCGTGCCGATCGCCTGCAGGTACAGCATCCCGAATTCGCCGGTGTCGCACTCGGTGATGCGCGCCATGCAGCCGATCGTCTCGGGCACCGACACGGCGCCGTCCTGCGCGACTTCGGGCCCGCTCTTCAGGAGGCACACGCCGAACGGTGCGTCGTCGCGCAGGCACGCGCGCGACATGTCGAGATAGCGCGCCTCGAATACCTTGAGCGGCAGCAAGCCACCGGGGAACAGCACCGTATGCAGCGGAAACAGCGGCAGGTCGATCAGGGTGGTCGATAGGGTGGACATGGCGCGCCGGCGAGAGGGCGGTGTCGCTAAGGTCGTTCGACCTCGGTGACGAGCCGCGACGACGCGTCGACATCCACCGGCGCGTCACGATGCCGCACGATCACGTTCGCATCGTGCACGAGGCGCGCGGCGAGCGTTTCCGCGATGAACACCGAGCGATGCTGACCGCCCGTGCAGCCGATGGCGACGGTCAGGTAGCTGCGGTTGTCTTCACGAAAGTGCGGCAGCCATTTCATCAGGAACGCATGGATGTCGTCGATCATCTGGTGGACGATCGGCAGTGCGTCGAGAAAGGCGATGACCGGCTGGTCCAGCCCGGTGAGCGGGCGCAGCTCATGGTCGTAGTACGGATTGGGCAGCGCGCGCACGTCGAACATCAGGTCGGCATCGAGCGGCACGCCGCGCTTGAAGCCGAATGACTCGAACATCACCATCAGGTCGTTGTTCTTCTGCTCGATGAAGCGCTTGACCCACGTGCGCAGCACGTTCGCGCGCAGCGTGCTCGTATCGATCTGGTGGCCGAATTCGGCGAGCGGCGCGACCAGCTCGCGTTCGCGCTCGATCGCTTCCTCGAGCGACGACAGCAGCCCGACGTTCGCGTCGTGCGACGGCGAGCCGGACAGCGGGTGGCGCCGGCGCGTTTCGGAGAAGCGCTGGATCAGCGCCTGCGTGCTTGCGTTGAGGAACAGCACGCGGACATCGTGCTCGAGCGACAGCGAGCGGATCAGGCCGGGCATTTCGTCCAGCGATGCGCTCGAACGCGCATCGATCGCGACCGCGAGCCGGTGCTGGCCGCCGTCGGCCAGGTAGCGGGCGAGTTCGGGGAGCACGTGCGGCGGCAGGTTGTCGACGCAGTAGTAGCCTGCGTCTTCGAGCGCGTTCAGCGCGACGGACTTGCCTGAGCCGGAGATGCCGGTGATGAGGACGATGCGCATGGGAAGCAGAGAATCCTGACGTTTCATCATAGCACCGGCTCGACGCGTCGGCGCTGCGAGGCCGGCGCGGGGCGGTTACACGAGCTTGCCGGGGAACTGGCTGTCGGGATCCTGCATCGCGAGTCGTTGCCGATCCATGAAATCGCGCAACGTGTCGATGCCGCGCAACTGCAGGATCGTGTTCCGCACGGCCGCCTCGACCAGCACCGCGAGGTTGCGGCCGGCCGCGACCTGGATCGTGACCTTGCTGATCGGCAAACCGAGCACGTCGACCGTCTGGCTTTCCAGCGGCAGCCGCTGGAATTCGCCGTCCGGGCGGCGCACGAGCTGGACGATCAGCTTCAGCTTCATTTTCCGGCGCACCGCGGTTTCGCCGAAGATCGTCTTGATGTCGAGCAGGCCGAGGCCGCGCACTTCGAGCAGGTTTTGCAGCAGCGGCGGGCAGCGGCCTTCGACGAAATCGGGGCCAAGTCGGACGAAGTCGACGGCGTCGTCGGCGACGAGGCCGTGGCCGCGGCTGATGAGTTCGAGGCCGAGTTCGCTCTTGCCGAGCCCGGAGTCGCCGGTGAGCAGCACGCCCATTCCGAGGATGTCGAGGAACACGCCGTGCAGTGTCGCGCGCGGCGCGAGGATGCGCGACATGTAGAGCCGCAGGCTGTCGATCACCGCGGCGGCCGACATCGGCGTCGTGAACAGCGGCGTGGACGAGCGCGTGCAGCGCAGCACGAGCTCGGGCGGCGCGGCGGCGCCGCCGGCGACGACGAGGAACGGCGGTTCGAGCGCGATCAGCTCGGCCATGTGGCGCGAACGGTCTTCGTCGGTCTGCCGCTGGTAGTAGTCGATTTCGGCTTCGCCGAGCACCTGGATCCGGTTCGGGTGGATCAGGTTCAGGTGGCCGACGAGGTCGGCGCTCGACGTCGCGTTGCCGACGGTGTCGGCCGAAAAACCGCGCTCCCAGCCTTCATGCCCCGTCAGCCAGCTCAGTTTCAGCGTGGCCGCGTTGTCGTCGAAGATGCTCTGGGCGTTGATGCTGGACGTATCCATGACTCTCGTCACTCCAATGAGCCGGTGCATGCGCGCGGCGACGGGCGTCGCCATGCCGGACCGGCGCCGGGCGGCCCTGGTCGGCGGCGTGTGCCGCCTCGTTCGGGAAAATAATCCGCCCGGATCAACTCAAGGTTGCCACTGAGTGAGCAGGCGATGCAACTCGGCGAGATCCGTTTCGTTGTGCAGACGCTCTCGCGCGTCGCGATCGGACAGCAGTTGCGCGATTTCCGACAGGATCTCGAGGTGCTGCTGGGTGGCTTGCTCGGGGACGAGCAGGAAAATCAGGAGACCGACCGGCTGGCCGTCGGGCGCTTCGAACGGGATCGCGTCGGCGAGCCGCACGAAGGCGGCGAGCGGATGCTTGAGCCCCTTGATGCGCCCGTGCGGAATCGCGACGCCTTCGCCGAGCCCGGTCGAGCCGAGGCGCTCGCGCGCGAACAGGTTGTCCGTGACGGTGCTGCGGGCGATGCCGTTCTGATTCTCGAACATCAGCCCGGCTTGTTCGAAGACGCGTTTCTTGCTGGTGACGGAGAGGTCGATGACGACGTTCTCTATGGGCAGGATTTTGGCTAGGCGATTCATGTTGGCAGGCGATTGGGCGGCCTGGGGTCTCCTTGCGGCGGCAGACTGATTTTCCATGTTCGGCGATATCAAGGCGTTCGGCATCGGAAACCTGCACGACAGCTACCGCACCCAACGCCCCCCGGCGATAACCGGAACATTATAGAGCACAGCCGCGTGCGTGGCGCGGCATGGACGGACCGGTCGCACCACTGCCGCGTGGACGCAAAAAAAACGCCCGGCGAACCGGGCGGCGTGTGTGTTGCGGTGAACGTTATTGCGGCGGCAGTTCGATCTGGTCGATCGACGGCTGCAGCTTGATCGGGTCGTGCGCATGGGTCTGCAGACGCTCCATGTGCTTGACGACCTGGCGATCCAGCTTGTCGATCAGCAGATCGATCGCAGCGTACAGGTTGCCGTTTGCGCTTTCGACGAAGATGTCCTTGCCCTTCAGATGCAGGTTGATTTCCGCGCGCTGCTGCTTGTCCTTTTCCTTGTGATTGTCGACCGAGAGGATCACAGTGCCATCGATCACCTGATCGCTATGCCGTAGCACCCGGTCCAGCTTGGTGATCACGTATTCGCGAATTGCAGGCGTGACTTCGAGATGATGTCCACTGATCTTCAGGTTCATAGTGCTTCTCCAAGCGAGTGACCACGCGGCCGCATCGAGGCGGCGCTCCGGTCGACTTGCCCCTGCCGCATGGCGCGGCAAATTCGCGGACAAGTCGCCCGGCCTGTTCCCCGAATGCGCGGTGGCCGGAACACGCCTGCCGCCGGGCAGGCAGCAGGCTTAAAGAGACTTGCGCAGATTCACTGCCGGGATTTTGAGGGCTTCGCGATACTTGGCGACCGTGCGGCGCGCAACCACGAATCCCTGTTCTGCCAGCAGCTCGGCAATGCGGCTGTCCGAAAGTGGCGATTTTGGGTCTTCAGCTCCTATCAGTTGCTTGATCAGGGCTCGGATGGCGGTCGACGATGCGGCGCCTCCGGTGTCGGTCGAAACGTGTGATCCGAAGAAGTACTTAAATTCCAGCGTCCCGAACGGGGTCAGCATGTACTTCCCGGTTGTCACACGGCTGACAGTCGACTCGTGTAGGCCCAGCGTATCAGCTATTTCCCGCAAAACCAAGGGGCGCATGGCAATTTCGCCATGCGCAAAGAAGTTCTTCTGACGTTCGACAATAGCCTGCGCGACACGCAGGATCGTGTCGAATCGCTGCTGGATGTTCTTGATCAGCCAGCGTGCTTCCTGGAGCTGTTGTTTCAACGATCCGGCCGACGGATCGCCGCGGCTGTTGCGCAGGATGTTCGCGTACAGGTTGTTGATCCGCAGGCGCGGCATCACTTCCGGATTGAGTTCCGCGAGCCAGCCCTGGCCAGCCTTCTTCACGATGATGTCGGGCACGACGTAGTCGGCCTCGGCCTTGCCGTAGGCAGCGCCGGGGAACGGCTCCAGCGAGCGGATCAGCGCGTGCGCGTCGCGCAGCGCGTCGTCGCTCGCCTTCAGCTGCTTGCGCAGCCGCGTGAAGTCGCGCGCGGCGAGCAGTTCGAGGTGCTGCGACACGATCTCCAGCGCGAGCGTGCGGGTGGGGGACGGATCGAGGCGCAGCAACTGCAGCTTCAGGCATTCGGACGCCGAGCGGGCCCCGACCCCGGCCGGATCGAAACTGTGCAGCAGCGCGAGCGCCGCATTCAGTTCGTCGCAGTCGATTTCCAGTTCGGGCGGCAGGTCGGCGAGCACTTCGTCGAGCGTGGCGGTCAGGTAGCCGTCGTCGTCGAGCGATTCGATCAGGAACATCACGAGCGCGCGGTCGCGCGGCCCGGCCTGCGTGACGCGCAATTGCGCGGACAGGTGGTCGCGCAGCGACGTCGCGGCTTCCTGCACCTGCAGCGGCGGGAGGTCGTCATCGTCCGAGGCGCCGCTCGAGCGGCCGAACTCGTCGAGATTCCACTGCGGGCCGTCGCCGGCGTCGCCCGATGCGTAGCCGTCGTATTCGTCGGCGCCGGCCGGCTCGTCGCGCTCGGCGCGTTCGCTCGACTGGCTGCTGCCGTTCGTGATGCCCGGTTCGGTGTTCTGTCCGGGCGGCGTCTGCGCGATCAGCGATCCGTCCGCCGCGACGCGCAGCGGGCTCGCGATCCATTCGTCATCGTTCTCGAGCAGCGGATTCTGCGCGACGGCCATCGCGACTTCCTGCTGCAGTTCGAGCGTCGACAGCTGCAGGAGCCGGATCGACTGCTGCAGTTGCGGTGTCAGCGCCAGGTGTTGCGACAGGCGGAGTTGAAGGCTGGCTTTCATGGCAGAGAGGGAGTCATACCGGCAGTTTGCCACGACCCAGGCGCCTTGAGCCATCCGCGATTACGCGCGGCGCGGCACCCGGCCGCGGCGGGGCCGCAGGACACGCGGGCGCGCCCCGCGCGGCGATGCCGGGCGGGGGCGGCCAGCCACGGGGGATTTACATGCGGAAGTGTTCGCCGAGGTACACGCGGCGCACGCTTTCGTTTTCGATGATTTCGCTCGGCGCGCCGGCGGCGAGCACCGAACCGTCGCTGATGATGTAAGCGTGGTCGCAGATGCCGAGCGTTTCGCGGACGTTGTGATCGGTAATCAACACGCCGATGTTGCGCTGCTTCAGGAACTTGACGATCTTCTGGATCTCGAGCACCGCGATCGGGTCGACGCCGGCGAACGGCTCGTCGAGCAGGATGAAGTTCGGATTGGTCGCGAGCGCGCGCGCGATCTCGACGCGACGGCGTTCGCCGCCCGACAGCGACAGCGCCGGGTTCTCGCGCAGGTGGCCGATCTGCAGTTCGTCGAGCAGCGCCTCGGTGCGCGACGCGATCGCGTCCTTCGACAGGCGCTTGCCGTCTTCGCCGTGCTGCAGCTCGAGCACCGCGCGGATGTTTTCCTCGACGGTCAGCTTGCGGAACACCGACGCTTCCTGCGGCAGGTACGACAGGCCGAGCGACGCGCGCTTGTGGATCGGCAGCAGGCTGATCGAGCTGCCGTTCAGCGAGATCTCGCCGGCATCCGTCGGCACGAGGCCGACGATCATGTAGAACGACGTCGTCTTGCCGGCGCCGTTCGGGCCGAGCAGGCCGACGACCTCGCCGCTCTTCACGTCGAGCGACACGTCCTTGACGACGGTGCGCGAGCCGTAGCGTTTCTTCAGGTTGCGCACGACGAGCGAGCTCGTCGTGCCGGCCGGCTGGCGGTTCGGAAGCGCGTTCATTGGGCCGGCGCTCCCTGGATCGTGGTCGACGGCGACAGCTTCGCCGGCGCGCCGTTCAGCTGCCCGGGGCCGCCGTTCTTCGGCGACAGCATCGCGCGCACGCGGCCGTTCGGGTTGCCCGGCGCCGCGACGTCCTTGCCGCCCTTCGCGGTGTAGAAGTCGCGCTGGCCGTCGTACGTGATCACGCTGCCGTGCACGGTGTCGGCGATCGTCGACGTGCCCTGCAGGCGGCGCACGGTCGCGGCGGTCGTCAGCGTCGTCAGGTCCTGCTTGCCGTCGTAGTCGATGCGCTCGGCGTCGCCGTCGATGTATTCGTCGAGGCCTTCGCGCTTCTGGCGGAACGTCGCGTGCTTCTTGCCGCTGCCGAACGACGTCGCGTACTGATAGCCTTCCGGATCCTGGCGCACTTCGACGCGGTCGCCCTTGATGATGATCGTGCCCTTCGTGATCACGACGTTGCCGGTCGCGACCGTCACCTGCTTCAGGTCGTCATAGGTCAGGTTGTCCGCCTCGACGTTGATCGGCTTGTTCTGGTCGGCCTTCTCGGCATGGGCGAGCGGCGCCAGCCCGACGAGCGGGAGCGCCACGAGCGTCGCGGCGAGCGCGGCGCGGACGGCGCGCGCAGCGCCGCCGGAATTCTGTCGAGGGAACGGTTCGTTCATGCAGTCACGTGAGGGATGCGTCACCTGGATTGACCTTTCGAGCCGCCGGACGTGTCCGCCGCGGCGATCGTGCCGCGCACGTTGCCGTAAAGCTCGATGACCCGGGTGACGTTGTTGTACTTCATGCCGTCGGTCGCGTTGACGAGCGACAGGCCGCGCTGAAGTTTAACCGGCTTTTCGGTCTGGATCACATCGTCATTGACGAAGATCCGGAAATGCTGGGAATCGGCCTGCATCTGCGGATCGCCGCCGCCGGCCACGCGCAGGATGCGTGCATCGTCGTACAAGTCGACGATCGACACGTCGCCGTTGACGGTGCCGCGCTTCGCGGTGGTCGTCACGACCGGTTTGCCGGGCTGGAACGCGCGCATGGCCGGATCGGTCAGGTCGCTGTTGTCGGTGTCTTCGTAGTGGATCAGCTTCGCGGCCGTCAGCCGGTATTGCGTCGAGCCGGACTGGTCGAGCTCGGTGACGGAAAAGTTGTCCGCGAAATAATCGGGCGTGTGGCGCTTCGGCCGCACGGCGCCTTCGCCGGGCGGCGGCAGCGTCGCCTGCAGCAGCCACCACGTGATGCCCGCGAGCGCGGCGACCGCGACGAGCGGCAGCAGCTGGGTCCAGCGGAAATGCGTGTTCATCCGTCAGGCTCCGCAGGCAGCCGCGAGCAGCGCGTCGTAGCGGCGCTGCGCGCGCAGGATCGCGTCGCAGACCTCGCGCACCGCGCCGTGGCCGCCGCGGGCCTCGGCGACCCAGTGCGCGCGCGCGATCACCTCGGGGTGCGCGTTGGCCGGTGCCGTCGCGAAGCCGCAGCGCAGCATCACCGGCAGGTCGGGCCAGTCGTCGCCCATGTAGCCGCAGGCGTCGGCGGTGATGCCGAGCGATGCGATCAGGTCGGCGAACACGGCGAGCTTGTTCTCGACGCCCTGGAACAGGTGCGCGATCTTCATTTCCTTCGCGCGCGCCGCGACGATCTCCGAGCGGCGGCCGGTGATGATCGCGGTCGCGATGCCGGCCTCGCCGAGCAGCTTCACGCCGTGGCCGTCGAGCGAATTGAACGACTTCATCGCGTCGCCGGCCGCGGTAAACAGCAGCCCGCCGTCGGTCAGCACGCCGTCGACGTCGAAAATCATCAGCTTCACGCGGCTCGCGCGTTCGGCCGCAGTCAGCGCTGCGCTCATCAGATCACCTTCTTCGAAAACAGGTCGTGCATGTTCAGCGCGCCGATCAGCGCGCCGTCGGCATCGACCACCAGCATCTGGTTGATCCGGTGGCGCTCCATCAGTTCCACGGCCTCGACCGCGAGATGGTCGGGGCCGATCGTGCGCGGCTCGCGCGTCATCACGTCGACGATCGGCAGCGTTCGGAAATCGCCGTCGCGCGCGAGCACGCGACGCAGGTCGCCGTCGGTGAAGATGCCGGCCACGCGGCCGTCGGGCTCGACCACGGCGGTCATGCCCAGCCGCTTCGCGGTGATCTGGAACAGCGCGTCCGACAGCGTCGCGTCGAGCCCGACGCGCGGCACGTCGTCGCCCGAGCGCATCACGTCGCGCACGTGGGTGAGCAGGCGCCGGCCGAGTGCGCCGCCCGGATGCGAGCGCGCGAAATCCTCGGAGCCGAAGCCGCGCGCGTCGAGCACCGCGACGGCGAGTGCGTCGCCGAGCGCGAGCGCGGCGGTCGTGCTCGCGGTGGGGGCGAGGTTCAGCGGGCAGGCTTCCTTCGACACCGCGGCGTTCAGGTTCACGTCGGCGAGCGTGCCGAGGCTCGATTCCGCGCGGCCCGTGATCGCGATCAGCTTCGCGCCGATCCGCTTCACGAGCGGCAGGATCGCGACGAGTTCTTCCGACTCGCCGGAATAGGAGATGCCGATGAAGACGTCGTCCGACGTGACCATGCCGAGGTCGCCGTGGCTGGCCTCGGCCGGGTGGACGAAGAAGGCCGGCGTGCCGGTGCTGGCGAGCGTGGCCGCGATCTTGCGGGCGATATGCCCCGATTTGCCGATGCCGGATACCACGACGCGGCCGCGGCAGCCGAGCAGCAGCGCGACGGCCTGGACGAAGTCGCCGTCGAGCTGGTCGCGCAGCGCGCGCACGGCGTCCGCCTCGATGTCGAGCACGTCGCGGGCGAGCGCGAGCGCCCGATCATCATTGATTTTCGCTATCATGCGCGGAGTATAGCAAAGGCGTTTGTTCGCCGCGCCGCGCCCTCGGACTCGTCCGATGCCGCTTGCCTACCGCCACCACCCGCGCCCGCCTTGCCGTGGCCCCGACGAACGAGGACGCTTCGCCCGTGATTTCCCCGCTCGAAATGACCCTGCTGCTGCTGCTGGCCTCGGTAGTGGGCGTCGTTGTATTTCGCTCGCTGAACCTGCCGCCGATGCTCGGCTACCTGACCGTCGGCATCCTGGTCGGCCCGCACGCGTTCGGCATCGCCGCGGACCTCGAACGGGCCGAGCATCTCGCGGAATTCGGCGTGGTGTTCCTGATGTTCTCGATCGGCCTCGAATTCTCGCTCGCGAAGCTGCGGGCGATGCAGCGGCTCGTGTTCGGGCTCGGGCTGCTGCAGGTGGTCGCGACCCTCGCGCTCGCGGTCGTGCTCGGCGCGTTGTTCGAGCGCTGGGTGCACATCACGTGGCAGGGCAGCGTCGCGCTCGGCGGCGCGCTCGCGATGTCGTCGACGGCGATCGTGTCGAAGATGCTCGCCGAGCGGCTCGAGATCGAGACCGCGCACGGCCGCAACATCTTCGGCGTGCTGCTGTTCCAGGATCTCGCGGTGGTGCCGCTGCTGATCGTGATCGCCGCGTTCGGCGCCGAGTCGTCGAAGGATCTCGCGCTCACGCTCGGGTTCGCGGCTGTCAAGATCGTGATCGCGCTCGCGCTGCTGCTGATCGTCGGCCAGCGTTTCATGACGCGCTGGCTCAACGTCGTCGCGCGGCGCCGCTCGCAGGAACTGTTCGTGCTGAACCTGCTGCTCGTCACGCTCGGCGCCGCGTTCATCACCGACCGCTTCGGCCTGTCGCTCGCGCTCGGCGCGTTCATCGCGGGGATGCTGATCTCCGAGACGCCGTTCCGGCATCAGGTGGAAGAGGACATCAAGCCGTTCCGCGACGTGCTGCTCGGCCTGTTCTTCGTGACGACCGGGATGCTGCTCGATCCGCGCGTGATCTGGGAGCATCCGTTGCTGGTGCTCGGCTTCTTCGTCGGGCAGATCCTGTTCAAGGGGACGATGATCGCGGGGCTCGCGCGGCTGTTCGGCGCGACGCCGGGCGTCGCGATGCGCACCGGCATCGGCCTCGCGCAGGCCGGCGAATTCGGCTTCGTGCTGCTGAACCTGATCCTCGACCGGCATCTCGTCGATTCGACGCTGCTGCAGGCGATCCTCGCGTCGATGCTGCTGTCGATGCTCGCCGCGCCGTTCCTGATCCAGAACGCCGACCGGATCGTGATGCGGCTGTCGTCGACGGAATGGATGCAGCAGTCGCTGCAGATGACGCGGATCGCGACGCAAAGCCTCAAGCAGCGCGGCCACGTGATCATCTGCGGCTACGGCCGCGCGGGGCAGAACCTCGCGCGCATGCTCGAGCAGGAAGGCATTTCGTACGTCGCGCTCGACCTCGACCCCGATCGCGTGAGCGCGGCCGCGACGGCCGGCGAATCGGTCGTGTTCGGCGACGCGGCGCGCCGCGAGTCGCTGCTCGCGGCCGGTATTCATCGCGCGGCGGCCGTCGCGATCACGTATGCGAACACGCCGTCGGCGCTGCGCGTGCTGCACCACGTGCACGAGCTGGAGCCGACGCTGCCGGCGATCGTGCGCACGGTCGACGATGCCGATCTCGAGAAGCTGCTCGCGGCCGGCGCGACCGAGGTGATTCCGGAGATCGTCGAGGGCAGCCTGATGCTCGCGTCGCACACGCTGGTGCTGGTCGGCGTGCCGATGCGCAAGGTCGTGCGGCGCGTCGAGGAGATGCGCGACGAGCGCTACAGCCTGCTGCGCGGCTATTTCCGCGGCGCCGACGACACGGACGACGACGATCACGAGCAGGTGCGGCTACAATCGGTGCCGGTCGACGCGCGCGCGGATGCGGTCGGGCGCTCGCTGGAGGAACTCGGGCTGTATGCGCTCGGGCTGGAAGTCACGGCGATCCGCCGGCACGGCATCCGCGGCGTCGAACCCGACCCGCAGACCAAGCTGCGCGCGAGCGACATCGTCGTGCTGCGCGGGCTGCCCGAAGCGCTCGCGCTCGCGGAGGAACGGCTGTCGCGGCATCGGCGCGAGCCGCCGGCCGCGCTCGCCTGAGTCGCGCTTCGATAACCTGACCCGTATTTATTCGAAACGGTGCCCGATCTTCGCGCACCGTTTTTTTCGGAGAGTTTCATGCCGCATTCGTCGCCGGGCGCACCGCTCGATCCGGTCGCCTTCATCCACAGCCAGATCCGCACCGTGCCCGACTGGCCGCAGCCGGGCGTGCAGTTCCGCGACATCACGACGCTGCTGCAGAGCCCGAAGGCGCTGCGCATCCTCGTCGACCTGTTCGTCGAACGCTATGTCGATGCGAAGCTCGACTACGTCGCGGGGCTCGACGCGCGCGGCTTCATCATCGCGCCGATCGTCGCGTACGAGCTGAGCGTCGGCTTCGTGCCGATCCGCAAGGTCGGCAAGCTGCCGTACAAGACGCGCTCGGAATCGTACGACCTCGAATACGGCAGCGCGACCGTCGAGATCCATGAAGACGCGTGCCGCCCCGGCGACCGCGTGATCATCATGGACGACCTGATCGCGACCGGCGGCACGATGATGGCGGGGCGCAACCTGCTGCAGCGGCTCGGCGCGGTCGTCGTCGAAGGCGCGGCGATCATCGACCTGCCCGATCTCGGCGGCTCGACGCTGCTGCGCAACGCGGGGCTGCCCGTCTATACCGTCACTGAATTCGCCGGCCACTGAACCACCGGAGCCGGCCCACGCCGCGAGGTCACGATGCCCAACTTCATGCTGTTTCTCGCCACGTCGATCGCGATCACGTTCGCGCCGGGTCCCGACAACCTGCAGGTGCTCGCGCGCGGCATCTCGCAGGGCCGCGCGGCCGGCTTCGTCGCCGCGCTCGGCTTCACGGCCGGAATCCTGTTCCATACGACGCTCGCGGCGCTCGGCGTCGCGGCGGTGCTGCGCTCGTCGCCGGTCGCGTTCCAGACGCTGAAGCTCGCGGGCGCCGCGTACCTCGTGTGGATCGGCATCAAGGCGCTGCGCAGCCAGGGCCTCGCGAACGCGCACGAGCGCCCGCCGCAGCCGCTTGGCGCGATCTTCCGGCAGAGCGTGATCGGCAACCTGATGAACCCGAAGGTCACGTTGTTCTTCGTCGTGTTCCTGCCGCAGTTCGTCGATCCGCACGGCGTGCAGGGCGTGACGCTGCAGATGTTCGAGCTCGGCGCGCTGTTCATGCTGCAGACGGCCGCGATCTTCTCGCTGTTCGGCGTCGGCGCGGGCGCGATCGGCACGTGGCTGAAGCGCCGCCCGAAGGCCGGTGTGTGGCTCGACCGGATCGCCGGCGCGACCTTCATCGCGATCGGCATCCGCGTCGCGCTGAAGGACTGAGCCCGATGACGTTTCCGTGCATTGCGGCCGCGCGCCGCTTCGATCCGGCCGCGCACCTGCGTTTCGAGATCGCCGGCGTGGCCGTGGGCTGGGTGCGCCGCCAGGACATCGCGAAGCTCGCGCGCTGGCCCGACGTGTTCGAGCTGACGGACGCGCGCGTCGTGCTGTCGGCGCGCTACGACACGGTCGACGCGCGCAGCATGGCGCTCGCGAGCGCGATCGGCGCGCTGGCGGCCGAAGGCGCGATTCCCGGCTGGCGCGACGAGATCTATGCGATCCGCAACCGCTTCGACGATCCGCCGCTCGCGTACATCGAGCGCGCCGCGTCGCGCTTCTTCGGCACGCAGACTTATGCGGTGCACCTGAACGGCATCGTAGAATATGCGGCTGCGCCGGGTTCGCCCGCCGCGCCGCAGATGTGGCTCGGCCGCCGCAGCGCGACCAAGGCCACCGACCCAGGCATGCTCGACAACGTCGTCGCGGGCGGCATCGGCTGGGGCCTGGGCGTTCACGAGACGCTCACGAAGGAATGCTGGGAAGAGGCCGGCATGCCGGCCGAACTGGCGGCACGCGCGATCGCGGGCCGCGCGGTGCAGGTACTGTGTTCGCTGCCGGAAGGCACGCAGTCCGAACTGATCTTCGTGTACGACCTGCCGCTGCCGCGCGACTTCGCGCCGCACAACCAGGACGGCGAAGTGGCCGAGCACCTGCTGGCCGGCGTGCCCGAGGTGATCGGCTGGCTGCGCGAAGGCCGCGCGACGATGGATGCGAGCCTCGCGATGCTCGACACGCTGCTGCGCCACCGCTGGCTATCGGCGGCGGACGCCGCGGGCATCGACGCGCTGTTCGCGCCGGCCGCCTGACGCGCCACCTGGCGAGCCACCTGAAGGCGCCGCCTGCCTGCCCGGGCTCGGGCCCCAGGGTGAGGCCGGACGAACGGCCTATTTGACGAATACCGAAACGAAGGGAGTAGCGGTCATGTCGACCGATCACAGCTTTATCTTGAAACTGTCGTGCCCCGACCGGCATGGCATCGTCCACGCGGTCTCGGGCTTCCTGTTCGAGCGCGCCAACAACATCCTCGATTCGGCGCAGTTCGGCGACAGCCGCACCGGCGAGTTCTTCATGCGCGTGCACTTCGTGCAGGACGGCGACGGCGCGGATGCCGCGTCGGCGCTCGACACGCTGCGCGAGGAATTCGCGCCGCTCGCCGAGCAGTTCGGGATGCGCTGGGAAATGCACGACGCGGCCGTGAAGCCGCGCGTCGTGATCATGGTGTCGAAGATCGGCCACTGCCTGAACGACCTGCTGTTCCGCTACCGCACCGGCCAGCTGCCGATCGAGATTCCGGCGATCGTGTCGAACCACAAGGAGTTCTACCAGCTCGCCGCGAGCTACAACATCCCGTTCCATCATTTCCCGCTCGTCGGCGGTTCGTCCGATGCGGCGAAGGCCGCGCAGGAAGCGCGGGTGCTGGAAGTGATCGATGAACACCAGGCCGATCTCGTCGTGCTCGCGCGCTACATGCAGATCCTGTCGCCGAACATGTGCCAGCAGCTCGCCGGCCGCGCGATCAACATCCACCATTCGTTCCTGCCGAGCTTCAAGGGCGCGAAGCCGTACTACCAGGCGTTTGACCGCGGCGTGAAGCTGATCGGCGCGACCGCGCACTACGTGACGACCGACCTCGACGAAGGCCCGATCATCGAGCAGGAAGTCGAGCGCGTCGACCACAGCATGACGCCCGACCAGCTCACCGCGATCGGCCGCGACGTCGAGTGCGTGACGCTCGCGCGTGCGGTGAAGTGGCACGTCGAGCACCGGATCGTGCTGAACGGGACGAAGACCGTCGTGTTCCGCTGATCGGCTGATCGGTGATGCGCGCCGGCCGGCCTGCGCAGGCCGTCGGTTGCCGCAAACAAGAACGCCGCGCCCTTGACGGGGCGCGGCGTTTTTTTATCGCGTGATGCGCGGGGATCGGGTTGCGTCGGGTACGGCGCGTCAGATCAGCCGCAGCATGTACAGCTCGCGCTTCATGTACGCATAGAAGATCGGCGCGGCGATCACGCCCGGCAGCCCGAACGCGGCTTCCATGATCAGCATCGCGAGCAGCAGCTCCCACGCGCGCGACTCGATCTGGCCGCCGATGATCTTCGCGTTCAGGAAGTATTCGAGCTTGTGGATCACGACGAGGAACGCGAGCGACGCGATCGCGGTGCCCATGCTGACCGACAGCGACACCGCGACGATCAGCGTGTTCGAGATCAGGTTGCCGATCACCGGCAGCAGGCCGACGATGAACGTGACGAGCACCAGTGTTTTCGACAGCGGCAGCCGCTGGTGGAAGATCGGCAGCGCGACGAGCAGGTAGATGCCGGTAAAGGTCGCGTTGATCGCCGAGATCTTGATCTGCGCGAACACGATCCGGCGGAACGATTCGGCGAAGCGCGACACGCGCGTGACGAGCGCGGTCGACAGCGGCCGGCGCACCTTGCCGTGCTCGACGCCGATCGCGATCATCGCGCCGATGATCATCCCGAACACCACGTGGCCGAAGCCGCGCGCGACGCTCTTGCCGCCTTGCTGGAGCTGGTCCATGTGCGAGTGCATCAGCAGTGCCGCCTTGGTCTTCATCTGTTCGACGTCGACCGGCAGCAGGTTCGCAATCCAGGCCGGCGTGCGGGCGCGCGTCTGCTCGACGATCTGCATCAGCTGGCCAAGAAGGCTCTGCAGGTTCGGCACCGTGTGCTCGAAGTGGTCGATGATGCCGATCGTGAGGCCCGTGAGCCCGCCGACGATCGCGATCGACAGCAGCACGACGGCGACCCAGCGCGCGCGCATGCTCGTGGTGTGGCGTTCGATCACCGGGGCGATCGTGTGGATCAGCTGATAGACCAGCATGCCGGCCAGCAGCCCGCCCAGCAGCTTGAGTTCGATGACGAGCACCATCGCGACGAGGGCGAACAGGTAGCTGCCGATCTCGATCGCCGACAGCTTCGGCAGGCTGAAGTCGCTCGTCAGCCGCACGCTGCGCAGGTGCGGCTCGCGGTTCTGCGCGTCGCGCGACTCTTGTTGCTTCTCCATCATGGATTCCTGTCGTTCGTGTGCCGTGCCGCGCGGTGGGCGACACGGCGGCGATCGCCCGGCGCCGCACCGGATTGGTGCGGATGGCGAACCTTACGACCGTAAAGTATAGCTGCCATTATGGTCCGCCACGGGGCTGTTTGGCTCGTGGTGTAAACGCAGAGGGGAAAACCGCAGAAGGGAAAACGAGGAGGCCGGCGCCGCCCCGCTGCCGGGCGCGCGCGGCCGGGCAGCCGCGCGCGGGAACGGAAAGTGTCAGCCGGCCGCCGCCTTGCGGGCCGGGCGCTTGAGCAGCGGCGCGAGATACTTGCCGGTGAAGCTCGCCTTGGTCTTCGCGACCTGCTCGGGCGTGCCCTGCGCGATGATCTGGCCGCCGCCGGCACCGCCTTCGGGGCCGAGGTCGATCACCCAGTCGGCTGTCTTGATCACGTCGAGGTTGTGCTCGATGATCACGACCGTGTTGCCCTGGTCGCGCAGCCGGTGGATCACCTCGAGCAGCAGCGCGATGTCGTGGAAGTGCAGGCCGGTGGTCGGCTCGTCGAGGATGTACAGCGTGCGGCCCGTGTCGCGCTTCGACAGCTCCAGCGACAGCTTCACGCGCTGCGCCTCGCCGCCCGACAGCGTCGTGGCCGACTGGCCGAGGCGGATGTAGCCGAGGCCGACGTCGAGCAGCGTCTTCAGCTTGCGGGCGATCACCGGCACCGCGCTGAAGAATTCGTACGCGTGTTCGACCGTCATGTCGAGCACTTCGCTGATGTTCTTGCCCTTGTACTGCACTTCGAGCGTTTCGCGGTTGTAGCGCTTGCCGTGGCATACGTCGCACGGCACGTAGACGTCCGGCAGGAAGTGCATCTCGACTTTCAGCACGCCGTCGCCCTGGCACGACTCGCAACGGCCGCCCTTCACGTTGAACGAGAAGCGGCCCGGATCGTAGCCGCGCTCCTTCGCGGTCGGCACGCCCGAGAACAGCTCGCGGATCGGCGTGAACAGGCCCGTGTAGGTGGCCGGGTTCGAGCGCGGCGTGCGGCCGATCGGCGACTGGTCGACGTTGATCACCTTGTCGAAGTGCTCGAGGCCCTCGATCGCCTCGTGCGGCGCCGGCTCGGCCGACGAGCCGTACAGGTGGCGCGCGACCGCGTGATACAGCGTGTCGTTGATCAGCGTCGACTTGCCGGAGCCCGACACGCCGGTGATGCAGGTCAGCAGGCCGACCGGCAGTTCGAGATCGACGTGCTTCAGGTTGTTGCCGTGCGCGTCGACGATGCGCAGCATTCGCTCGGGATCGGGCGCGAGCCGCTCGTCCGGGTATTCGATCGTGCGCTTGCCGACCAGATACTGGCCCGTCAGCGACTGCGGGTTCGACTGCACCTGCTTCGGCGTGCCTTCGGCCACGATCACGCCGCCGTGCTCGCCCGCGCCGGGGCCCATGTCGACGACGTAGTCGGCCGTGCGGATCATGTCCTCGTCGTGCTCGACGACGATCACCGAGTTGCCGAGGTCGCGCAGGTGCTTGAGCGTCGCGATCAGGCGGTCGTTGTCGCGCTGGTGCAGGCCGATCGACGGCTCGTCGAGCACGTACATCACGCCGGTCAGGCCCGAGCCGATCTGCGACGCGAGCCGGATCCGCTGCGCCTCGCCGCCGGACAGCGTTTCAGCGCTGCGCTCCAGCGACAGGTAGTCGAGGCCGACGTTGTTCAGGAAGGTCAGGCGCGCGACGATTTCCTTGATCACCTTGTCGGCGATCTCGCGCTTCGCGCCGTCGAGCGACAGGCCGTCGAAATAGCCGAGCGCGTCGCGCAGCGGCCAGCCGCTGATTTCATAGATGCCGCGCGCGTAGTCGCCGGTGCCGACCCGCACGTGGCGCGCCTCGCGGCGCAGCCGCGTGCCGTCGCACGACGGGCACGGCTGGTTGTTCTGGTATTTCGCGAGCTCTTCGCGCACCGCGACCGAATCGGTCTCGCGGTAGCGGCGCTCGAGGTTCGGGATGATCCCTTCGAACACGTGCTCGCGGATCGTCGTGCGGCCGCGCTCGTTGATGTACGAAAACGGGATCGTCTGCTTGCCCGAGCCGAACAGCAGCACCTTGCGGATCTTTTCCGGCAGGTCCTCGAACGCGGCGTCGATGTCGAATTCGTAGAACGCCGCGAGGCTCTGCAGCATCTGGAAGTAGAACTGGTTGCGGCGATCCCAGCCCTTCACGGCGCCCGCGGCGAGCGACAGCGACGGGTGCGCGACGACCCGCTTCGGGTCGAAGAACGTGATCTGGCCGAGGCCGTCGCATTCCGGGCACGCGCCCATCGGGTTGTTGAACGAGAACAGGCGCGGCTCGAGCTCCTGCAGCGAGTACGAGCAGATCGGGCACGCGAACTTCGAGCTGAACAGGTGTTCGTGGTCGGTATCCATCTCCAGCGCGATCGCGCGGCCGTCGGCGAGGCGCAGCGCGGTCTCGAACGATTCCGCGAGGCGCTGCTTCATGTCCGGGCGCACCTTGAGACGATCGACGACGACGTCGATCGTGTGCTTGTCGTTCTTCTTGAGCTTCGGCAGCGACTCGACCTCGTAGATCTTCGCGACGCCTTCGTTCGCGGTGCCGCCGCCCGAGCGCACGCGAAAGCGCACGAAGCCCTGCGCCTGCATGTCCTCGAACAGCTCGGCGTGCTCGCCCTTGCGGTTCGCGACGACCGGCGCGAGGATCATCAGCTTGGTTTCCTCGGGCAGCGCGAGCGCCGCGTCGACCATCTGCGACACGCTCTGCGCCTCGAGCGGGATGTCGTGGTCGGGGCAGTACGGCGTGCCGACCCGTGCGAACAAAAGTCGCAGGTAGTCGTGGATTTCGGTGACCGTGCCGACGGTCGAACGCGGGTTGTGGGACGTCGCCTTCTGCTCGATCGAGATCGCGGGCGACAGGCCCTCGATCAGGTCGACGTCGGGTTTCTCCATCAGCTGCAGGAACTGGCGGGCGTACGCGGACAGGCTCTCGACGTAGCGGCGCTGGCCTTCGGCATAAAGGGTGTCGAACGCGAGCGACGACTTGCCCGACCCGGACAACCCGGTAATCACGATCAGCTTGTGGCGCGGCAGGTCGAGATTGACGTTTTTCAGGTTGTGGGTGCGTGCCCCACGGATACGGATCTGTTCCATGAACCTGGCGAAAATGGAGGGAACCAAACCTGCTACTATAACGGCTTTTCGAGGCCGTCGTTGGGGGCCCCCAGCCTTTGCAGCAGCTGGCAGCAAGGGCGGTGTCCACGCCGGGAAGGCGGCCGCGCCGCACGGCGCGAGGCGGCCCGCAGGCTGCCTGCCCGACGTCCCGGAAAGCGGCCCCGGAAAGCGCCTGCCAGGCCTGCCGGGCCGGTGGCCCTGATCTTCCGCCGCCCGCCGCCGGGCGGACATTCCGATCATTCGAAATTCATTCCCGATGTCCAATCCGTCCGCCACGTCTTCCCGCATGAGTGCGCCCGAACTGCGCGCGACCACGTCGCTCGCGGCGATCTTCGCGCTGCGCATGCTCGGCCTGTTCATGATCATGCCGGTGTTCTCGGTCTACGCGAAAACCATCCCGGGCGGCGACAACGTGCTGCTCGTCGGCATCGCGCTCGGGGCCTACGGCGTCACGCAGTCGCTGCTGTACATCTTCTACGGGTGGGCGTCGGACAAGTTCGGCCGCAAGCCCGTGATCGCCACCGGCCTGCTGATCTTCGCGCTCGGCAGCTTCGTCGCCGCGTTCGCGCACGACATCACGTGGATCATCGTCGGCCGCGTGATCCAGGGGATGGGCGCCGTGTCGTCCGCGGTGCTCGCGTTCATCGCCGACCTGACCTCCGAGCAGAACCGCACGAAGGCGATGGCGATGGTCGGCGGCTCGATCGGCGTGTCGTTCGCGGTCGCGATCGTCGGCGCGCCGATCGTGTTCCACTGGGTCGGGATGAGCGGGCTGTTCGCGATCGTCGGCGTGCTGTCGATCCTCGCGATCGGGGTCGTGGTGTGGATCGTGCCCGACGCGGCGAAGCCCGTGCACGTGCCGGCGCCGTTCGGCGAGGTGCTGCACAACGGCGAGCTGCTGCGCCTGAACTTCGGCGTGCTCGTGCTGCACGCGACGCAGACGGCGCTGTTCCTCGTCGTGCCGCGCCTCTTGGTCGACGGCGGGCTGCCGGTCGCCGCGCACTGGAAGGTCTACCTGCCGGTGATGGGGCTCGCGTTCGTGATGATGGTCCCGGCGATCATCGTCGCGGAAAAACGGGGCAAGATGAAGCCGGTGCTGCTCGGCGGCATTCTGGCTATCCTGATCGGCCAATTGTTGCTCGGCAGCGCTCCGCATACCATCCTGATTGTGGCGGCGATCCTGTTCGTGTACTTCCTGGGTTTCAACATCCTGGAAGCGTCGCAGCCGTCGCTCGTGTCGAAGCTCGCGCCCGGTTCGCGCAAGGGCGCGGCCACGGGCGTCTACAACACCACGCAATCGATCGGGCTCGCGCTCGGCGGCATCGTGGGTGGCTGGCTGCTGAAGCACGGCGGCGCGAACACCGTCTTCTACGCGTGCTCGGGGCTCGTGGCGGCGTGGCTTATAATCGCGGCCAGCATGAAAGCGCCGCCGCGCAAGGCCTGAACCTTCTTTTCGGGCAGGCACCGGCGGCGCTCGCCGGCTTGCCCGGCGGGCCGCTCCGACGACATTCGCGGGCGGCCCGGCATCGAATTTACTGGAGAAACACATGGCATCCGTCAACAAGGTCATCCTCGTCGGCAATCTCGGCGCCGATCCTGAAGTCCGTTACCTGCCGAGCGGCGACGCGGTTGCGAACATCCGTCTCGCGACGACCGATCGCTACAAGGACAAGGCAAGCGGCGATTTCAAGGAAATGACCGAGTGGCACCGCGTCGCGTTCTTCGGCCGTCTCGCCGAAATCGTCAGCGAGTACCTGAAGAAGGGGTCGTCGGTCTATATCGAAGGCCGCATCCGCACGCGCAAGTGGCAGGGCCAGGACGGCCAGGATCGCTACTCGACCGAAATCGTCGCCGACCAGATGCAGATGCTCGGCGGCCGCGGCGGTTCGGGCGGCGGCGGTGGCGGCGGTGACGAAGGCGGTTACGGCGGCGGCTACGGTGGTGGTGGTGGCGGCGGCCGCGGCGGCGAACAGATGGAACGCGGCGGTGGCGGCGGTCGTGCCGGCGGCGCGCCGCGCGGCGGTGCAGGCGGCGGCCAGAGCCGTCCGAGCGCGCCGGCAGGCGGCGGCTTCGACGAGATGGACGACGATATTCCGTTCTAAGCGGAACACCGGTTCCCGATGTAAAGAGGGGCCCGAATCTCCACGCTGAATCACTGGTTCAGCCTGGATCTTCGGGTCCTTTTTTCGTTTACGCGTTTTTTGGGGTGTGGGCGGAACGTGCCCGATCGGGCGTGAGGAGCGTCGTGGTGGCGTCGTGCAAGGCGGGGAGAAGCCGCTGGCGCCGGCCGCGTCGGATGGGCGAGACTTGAGAATGGACTCCCCGTCAGCGGACGTTCGTCGTCGCGGGCGCGATGGCCCTGACGTCTGTTGTGCTTACGTGGCGAGCATGCCGACCGCAAACTTCAACCGACGCGACCGCGCCGGTGAGCAGGTTTCCTGAAGCTCTGCAACGGCGCATTCCCGACATGGGGGCCGTGGCATTCACACCCGAGTCACCTGCTTCGGACGGTGCGAACCATGACAAGAGCGGCGCCGTGGCCGCCGCAGAACAGAACCGCTTACGCTTCCGTGACGATCGCGACCAGATTGCTGACGCGCTCGACGGATTTCCCACCCTTCGGCCAACGGACCAGCGCGTCGCTACCGTTGATCGACAGGATCACGCCATCGCTGCGGTCAACGGCACCCGTGAACGTGACACGGTTTACTTTTGCCGACGGCGAAAACGAAGCCGCGCTGCGGCCCGGCAGCAGATCCATCAGGAACGAAAATACGGGGTACACGACTGCTCCTTCGCAAGCTTGAACTACGGGTTTTCCCTAGTTTAACAGTTCGGATGTTGCGTCGCAACATTAGCTCTTGTGCCCGTTCCTCGTGTGCGCGTCTTCCGTCGTGATTTCCAGTCGTTCGTCGCGCCGCTCAGCAAATCTCCCGGGCGGTTCGTGTATCTGATCGATGTCACGCGGCCGCCACGATTGACCGGCTAAGCTCGATTTTTCGACGTTTCGATCGAAGGAGACACAATGCGGCGGGTCGTATTCAACCAGAAGGGCGGGGTGGGCAAGTCGACGATCGTCTGCAACCTGGCGGCGATCAGCGCGAGCGAAGGGCTGCGCACGCTCGTCATCGACCTCGACGCGCAGGCGAATTCCACGCACTACCTGCTCGGCGACCGGGCGACCGACGCGCATCCCGGCGTCGCCGAATTCTTCGAGACCGCGCTGACCTTCAACTTCCGGCCGGTCGACGTCGCATCGTTCATCCATCCGACGCCGTTCGACGGGCTCGACGTGATGCCCGCGCATCCGGACCTCGACACGCTGCACGGCAAGCTCGAGTCGCGCTACAAGATCTACAAGCTGCGCGACGCGCTCAACGAGCTCGACACCTACGATGCCGTCTACATCGACACGCCGCCCGCACTGAACTTCTACACGCGCTCGGCGCTGATCGCGGTCGAGCGCTGCCTGATTCCGTTCGACTGCGACGACTTCTCGCGCCGCGCGCTGTACACGCTGCTCGAGAACGTGAAGGAAATCCAGCAGGACCACAACGCGGCGCTCGAGGTCGAAGGGATCGTCATCAACCAGTTCCAGCCGCGCGCGAGCCTGCCGCAGCGGCTGGTCGACGAACTCGTCGAGGAAGGGCTGCCGGTGCTGGCGTCGCGGCTCTCGGCATCGGTGAAGATCCGCGAGTCGCATCAGCAGTCGACGCCGGTGATCCATCTCGAGCCGGCACACAAGCTCGCGCAGGAGTTTCGCGCGCTGCATCGCGAACTGGTCGGGTGAGCGTGTCGCCGCTGGCCCGGCCCGGCGGTTTATATACGATCATTGAATTCGTCATTAATAATCCCGGTAACGATTTCAAAATAAATCTGGAAAAACGATTACAGGGGAATCCGCCCTATTTTCCAATGCGCACCTGTTTTTCAAATAACCGGAATAATGACGGGGTAAATGTTACGGACGTCGCGGTGCGCCATGCCGTAAAAAAGTAAAAATCATTTCGGGACAAGGCGTTGCGACGCGGCCCCATTGTGTGCGGGCGCAGATTGCGAGGAGATCAACCCGATCGATCAGGGTTTTCACCTAGTATTAATGCCATTTAATTGACAATTAATCCATCTAGAATGGCAATCTTCAACTCCCCGCAGTCAATCGTGCCTGCGGGTTGTGAATAAGGAAGCGGACCTCGATCTGGCTTCCATTTTTTTTCGTTCGTCTCTCGCATTGCTAACAGGAGCGTGCCCGATGTCCGTATTTGCCCCCGAAAAATTCGCCGCCGATTATCAGTCCGGAATTGCCGCCTGGTTCGCGATTGCCCGTCCGGCAATTAATGGTTTCGAGGCCGTCGTCGAACTCAACCTGCAAGCGGCCAAGACGGCGCTCGAGGAATACGAGGACAAGCTGAAGAACGCGTTCAACGCGAGCAACCCGGCTGCGGGCTTCGCGCAGCAAGTCGCCGCACCGCAGGAAGCGGCCGGCAAGGCCGTCGCGTACGGTCGCCATCTGTTCGACATCGCGGTGTCGACGCAGGCCGAGTGGGCGAAGGTCGCGCAGGCGCAATACGAGCAGAACGACAAGCGCGTGAAGGAGGTGGTCGGCGAGCTGACGAAGCATGCGCCGGCCGGTTCGGGCGCGGTGGTCGCCGCGCTGAATTCGGCGCTGTCCGCGGCGACTGCCGCGGCAGACTCCGTGCGCGCAGCGACGGGGCAGGCAATCGAAGCCGCACAAAGCGGTTTCGACGCGGTCAGCGAAACGGCGACGCGCGGTGCCAAGCAGACGGCGGCTGCCGCACGCAAGGAAGCCGCTTCGCGCGAATCGGCTGCATGACCGCGTGTTGCGCGCAGGCGCGACACCATTGATCGAACGGCGCCGGCGGGCGCCGGCCTGTGCCGCGTGGTGGCCGGCGGCGTCCGGCTCGCCGCAGCGTGTCCGGGCCCGGCTGGAGCGGGCGAACGGGGGGCGCGCATGAAGGCGCGAGCCCTGAGCCGCATCGCGGGTCGTATGGCGCTCAAGCGCCGACGTCGGCCGCCGTGCCGCCCGGCCCCGGCACGCGATACAGCATGCAACACGGATCGACCCACTGATTTCGACGCAGGAACAAAACATGACGGACGTAGTGATCGTATCGGCCGCGCGGACCGCGGTCGGCAAATTCGGCGGCTCGCTCGCGAAGATCGCGGCACCGGAGCTGGGTGCGACGGTGATTCGCGCGGTGCTGGAGCGTTCGGGCGTGAAGCCCGAGCAGGTGAGCGAAGTGATCATGGGCCAGGTGCTGACGGCGGGCTCGGGGCAGAACCCGGCGCGCCAGTCGCTGATCAAGGCCGGCCTGCCGAGCGCAGTGCCGGGGATGACGATCAACAAGGTGTGCGGCTCGGGCCTGAAGGCCGTGATGCTGGCGGCGAACGCGATCGCGGCGGGCGACGCGGAGATCGTGATCGCGGGCGGGCAGGAGAACATGAGCGCGGCGCCGCACGTGCTGCCGGGCTCGCGCGACGGGTTCCGGATGGGTGACGCGAAGCTGGTCGACACGATGATCGTCGACGGCCTGTGGGACGTGTACAACCAGTACCACATGGGCATCACGGCGGAGAACGTCGCGAAGGAATACGGGATCACGCGCGAGGAGCAGGACGCATTCGCGGCGCTGTCGCAGAACAAGGCGGAAGCCGCGCAGAAGGCCGGTCGCTTCGACGACGAGATCGTGCCGGTGTCGATCCCGCAACGCAAGGGCGAGCCGCTGCAGTTCGCGACGGACGAGTTCGTGCGCCACGGCGTGACGGCGGAATCGCTGGCGGGGCTGAAGCCGGCGTTCTCGAAGGACGGCTCGGTGACGGCGGCGAACGCGTCGGGGCTGAACGACGGCGCGGCGGCGGTGCTGGTGATGTCGGCGCAGAAGGCGGCGGCGCTCGGCCTGACGCCGCTGGCGCGGATCAAGGCATACGCGAACGCGGGCGTGGATCCGAGCGTGATGGGCATGGGGCCGGTGCCGGCATCGCGCCGTGCGCTGGAGCGCGCGGGCTGGACGCCGGGCGACCTGGACCTGATGGAAATCAACGAGGCATTCGCGGCGCAGGCGCTGGCGGTGCACAAGCAGATGGGCTGGGACACGTCGAAGGTGAACGTGAACGGCGGGGCGATCGCGATCGGTCACCCGATCGGCGCGTCGGGTTGCCGGATCCTGGTGACGCTGCTGCACGAGATGGCCAAGCGCGATGCGAAGCGCGGGCTGGCGTCGCTGTGCATCGGCGGCGGGATGGGCGTCGCGCTCGCGGTCGAGCGCGGTTGAGCAGAGTCTGACGATAGTGCACGCATGCGGCGCCGGCCAGCGCCGTACACACATGCAGCAAACTTCGCGCGTAACAAGCTGCCAACAACAAGCGTGATGTTCCGGTGCGCGCCACGTCCGCCCTGCGGGCGCCAGCGCATCGCAGCGGCGGGGCGGCAGCATGTGCCATGCCGTCGCCCCGCACCTTTGACTACTTTTCTTGTCGGTAACTCATAGGATGACTAAGCGAATTGCAGTTGTGACGGGTGGGATGGGCGGTCTTGGCGAAGCGATCAGCATCCGGTTGAACGATGCGGGCTACCAGGTCGTCGTCACGTATTCGCCGAACAACACCGGCGCCGATCGCTGGCTGACCGAGATGCACGCGGCCGGTCGCGAATTCCACGCGTATCCGGTGGACGTGGCCGATTACGATTCGTGCCAGCAATGCGTCGAGAAAATCGTCCGGGACGTCGGCCCGGTCGACATCCTGGTGAACAACGCGGGCATCACGCGCGACATGACGCTGCGCAAGCTCGACAAGGTCAACTGGGATGCGGTGATCCGCACCAACCTCGATTCCGTGTTCAACATGACGAAGCCGGTCTGCGACGGCATGGTCGAGCGCGGCTGGGGACGCATCGTCAACATCGCGTCGGTCAACGGCTCGAAGGGATCGGTCGGCCAGACCAACTACGCGGCCGCGAAGGCCGGCATGCACGGTTTCACGAAATCGCTCGCGCTCGAGACCGCGCGCAAGGGCGTGACGGTGAACACGGTGTCGCCGGGCTACCTTGCGACGAAGATGGTGACGGCGATCCCGCAGGACATCCTCGATACCAAGATCCTTCCGCAGATTCCGGCGGGACGGCTCGGGAAACCCGAGGAAGTCGCAGCGCTGGTCGCCTATCTGTGCTCGGAAGAGGCCGGTTTCGTGACGGGCTCCAACATCGCGATCAACGGCGGCCAGCACATGCATTGACGCGCGGCGGCCCGGGCGGCGTTCGCGCGCGCGTCCGGGCCGTGCTCCCGCTGTATCCAGCGCCGGGGCGGCGCGCACGCGCGCGGTGACGGAACACGGACGCAGGTTCGCCGTGCATGCGGCGGGCCGGGTGCGCCCGCGCGCCGGCTACCGCGTCACGGCACGCACGCCGCACCGGCCTCGCATTCCGGAGGAGGCATGGGTGACACCTGGATGGGACTCGCGATCGGCGGCTCTGCACTGGCCGTCGCGCTGACGATGGCGATCGCGCTTCACTGGCTCGAGCGGCGCCGCGCGCGGCTGCTGCGCAACTTCGATCATCGCGATTGCTGGCTGGTCGCGTACGGCAAGTGCTTCGCGCGCGGGCCGGCGCGTCGCACGCGCGGCGGCGCGCGCTGACGGCGGCGGTGCGGCACCGCCGCGTTCACGCGTCGTGCCGCGTCCCGCGCATCCGTATGCGGTGCGCGGGACGTTCGCACTCAATCGCTGTTTCGCGCGCCTTCGCCTGAATCGTTCTTGTGGAAGATCCGCTTCGTCGTGCGCTTGGTGGCATCCCAGCCTTCGCGCGACGCGTGCGCGATGCCGTGGCCGACCGTCTTCGCGGCGCTCGCGGTCGCGTGGCCGAAACTGCGCGCGGCCTCGCCGGTCTTGTGCGCGGCTTCCTTCGAATCGCGCTTGATGTCCTGCTTCACTTCCGACATGTCCGCGTGCGCGATCGGGCTGATCAGCGCGAGAACGAACGCGGTGCAAATGAACTGACGTGCTTTCACGGCCTGGTTTCCTTGGGGCTGGTTCATCTAGGGTCCGCGCGGCCCGCGGGCGGCGCAACACGTATGCCGGCTGCCGATGCATCGAGCATCACCGCGGCGCGGCCGCCGAGCAACACGCGCTCCCCGCAGCGCAGCGTGAAGCCGTACAGCACGGAGCGGTCGTCGCCGCCGATGCGTTCGGCATCGACGATCAGCGGCAGGTCGAACGTGTCGAGCCGGTCGACGAACGCGTCGACGTTGCGCACGCTCGCAAGATAGCCGGCGCGCGGCCGCGCGGGTTCCGCCTGCGCCTGCTGCGCACCGAGCAGCGCGCCGTGCACGGCCATCGCCTGTGCCGCATATTCGATCCCGCAGACCGACGCGAGCCGGCCGCGCGAGCGCAGCGGGTTGTGCGGGTCGCGGTGGCTCGTCGCGCTGCAGCGGATGCGCGCGGCGTCCCACGCTTCGACCCGATCGAGCAAGCACATCGCGCCGTCGTGCGGAATGTGCGCGGCGATCCATGCGCGATCGAGCGTGGCCGGCGCCGGCGCAGGCATCGGCGTCGAAACGGGCGTCGTCATCGCGCGTGCCTCGCCGCGGCATTCGGCAGTGCGATATCGACCTGCACGCGCGTATCTTCCAGATAGTCGAGCACGACGCTCGCCGCGCGCCGCGCCGCGAGCGCGTCGAGCAGCGGCAGCGCGCGCGCGGCCGGATTGCCGGTGCGCAGCGCGTCGAGTTCGGGGTTCGCGAGCGTCGTCGCCGGCGCGTCGGTGAGCCGCACGTCGATGCGCGCGAGCGTGCGTTCGCTCGCGTCGGGCGCGAGCACGAGCGCGACGCCGAATGCGTCGACGATCGGCCGCACCGCGTGCAGCGGCTCCGGATAGTCGGTGTCGTAGGCGATCAGCAGGCTCGGCACGCGATCGACCATGACCTGGCATACGCTCTCGAGCAGGCCCGCGGCGAAGCTGCCGTCGTGCGCGCACAGCACGTTCGACGTCGCCATCGCGCGGGTCGCGATGCTCCAGTAGCCGGCCGGCGCGTTGTGCACGGAGTTGTGAAAGCGCGTGGGCGACAGGTGGCGATCGTCGCCGGCGAGGGTCTCGCAGATCGCGTGGCAGTTCTGGCCGTCGCCGCCGGACGCGCTGAACACGGTCGCGAGCGTGGCCGCATCGCGCCCGCTCGCGGCTGCCGCTTCGAGGCCGACCGCGAGCGCGACGCGCACGACGGGGCCGGTGCGGCGGCGCTCCGCCGGCGGCAGGCCGGCAGGCGGCGGCAGCACGGTGCGCGCGCTCGCATAGGCCGCGCGGCCCGCGAGCACGTCGGCCGCGTGCGGCCAGTCGTTCAGTCCCGGCCCGACGAGGCCGACACTTTCGATGAAGGCGGTGACGGTCATGTCGGCTCCCGGCGGCTCGCATGCCCGGCGCGGCCGAGGATCAGGCTGCAGTTCGTGCCGCCGAAGCCGAACGAATTCGACAGGACCGCACGCACGCGCGCATCGCGGCTCGCGAGCACGTAGTCGGCGGCCAGCGCCGGGTCGGGTTGCGTCGTGTTGACGCCGGCCGGCACGAACTGTTCGCGCAGCGCCAGCGCGGCGACGACCGCTTCGAGGGCGCCGGCCGCCCCGAGCGTGTGACCGGTCGCGCCCTTCGTCGAGCTGCACGGCGTGCGCGCGAGCAGCGCGCCCACCGCGCGGCTTTCGGCGGCATCGTTGCTGGGCGTCGCGGTGCCGTGCAGGTTCACGTAGTCGATGTCGCTTGCAGCGAGGCCGGCCGACGCGAGCGCCTGTTCGATCGCGATGCGCGCACCGAGCCCTTCCGGATGCGGCGACGACATGTGATGCGCATCGCTCGATTCGCCGATGCCGAGCAGCAGGATCGCGTCGCCGTCGAGCGCGGCGGGCGCGTCGGGCACGCGTTCGAGCAGCGCGAACGCCGCCGCTTCGCCGATCGAGATGCCGTCACGCGCGACGTCGAACGGGCGGCACGGCCGGCGCGACAGCAGTTCGAGCGAATTGAAGCCGTACAGCGTCGTCAGGCACAGCGAATCGACGCCGCCGACGACGGCCGCATCGATCAGCCCCGCTTCGATCATCCGGCGCGCGGAGCCGAACACCTTCGCGCCGGACGAGCACGCGGACGAGATCGCCATTGCCGGTCCGCGCAGCGCGAAATACGCGCGCACGAACGCAGCCGGCGAATACGGGTTGTGCGTGTGCGCGTAGCGGAATCCGGCGGGCAGGGCTCCGCTGGCCGGATCGCGCTGCTCGTACGCGCGCTCGGTCTCGAGGATGCCGGAGGTGCTCGTGCCGACGAACACGCCGACGCGCGCGGCGCCGTGGCGCGACACGGCCGCCGCGACGCCCGCGTCGAAGCCGTCCTGGACGAGGCCGAGTTGCGCGAGGCGGTTGTTGCGGCAGTCGAAGTCGGCGAGATCCGCGCGCACGGGCTGCGCATCGACGCCGTCCACGGCGCCGATCCAGGTGTCGAGATCGGCGCGTTCGAAGTCGCACGGCGTGAGCCCGCCGCGTGCGTGGCGCAGCGCGTCGACGGTCGCGTCGAGGCCGCGGCCGATGCAGCTGGTGGCGGTGAAGTGCGAGAGCAGGAGAGGTTTCACGAGGGTCGTATCCGGTGGCCGGAACGGGCGCCGCAGCGGGGCTGGCGGGCGCGCCGGGCGTGGTCAGATTTTATCAAACGGGGCGGCTGGCATGCCCGGCCCGGCGGGCGGATCGGACGGTTCGGGGGCGAGCGCGGCGCGCAGCGTGGTCCAGTGCAACTGCGCATCGGCGGCCGCGTGCAGCAGCGCGGGCAGCACGTCGAGCACGACCGGTTCGCCACGCGCGTCGCGCGCCGCGTGGCCGTCGTGCACGAGCAGGATGTCGCGCGCAGCCAGGCCGTTCAGCAGGCGGTGCGTGACGGTATCCGCATCGCGCGCGCGGGTGTCGAAGCCGCGGCGCGTCCAGCTGGCGAGCTGCAGGCCGAACTCGCACAGCACCGGCTCGAGAAACGGATTGCGCATGCCGGCCGGCGCGCGGAAGAAGCGCGGGCGCGTGCCGGCGATCTCGGTCAGCGTCTGCTGCGCGGCCGCGATTTCACGGCGCAGCGCGGCGGGCCCCCACAGCGAGAACGTATGCCGGTGCCGCTGGCTGTGGTTCTCGACCGCGTGGCCGCGCGCGACGATCGCTTCGATCCACTGCGGATGGCGGCGCGCGAGATCGCCGATGCAGAAGAACGTCGCGCGCGCGTCGTGGCGATCGAGCAGGTCCAGCACGCGCGGCGTGACGTCGGGGTCCGGGCCGTCGTCGATCGTCAGCGCGATCCGGCGGCCGGCGCCGGCCGGCAGGCGCGTCCAGTTCGGCCCGAGCAGCGCGCTGCGCGGCCACAGGCCGGCGGCGGTCAGCGCGAGATGCGACGCGACCACGCCACCGGCGGCCCACGGCCATGCGGCCGGTTGCGCGACGACGGCCGCGAGCGCGCCCGCGTGCAGCGCGGCCGTGCCCGCGATCAGCGGCGTCGGTTTCCAGCGGCGCGCATCGCCGGGCTGGCGAGGCGGAACGGACGACGGGGCGTTCATGCGCGACCTCCTGTCGGCTCACGATGAAGGCTGCCAGCGGCCGCCGCCGCCGCGCGCGGCGCGAGAATCGCGGCGAACGCGAGCGCGAGCATCGCGCCGGGGCCGACGGTCAGCCCGAAGGTTTCGAGCAGCGGCACCCGCGACAGCGCGAGCAGGCCGAAGCCGGCGACCGTCGCGAGGTTCGCGATCAGCAGCGACACGAGCGTGTGCGGCGTGACGGGTTGCGCGTCGTCGCGCTTGCAGAAGAACAGCGCATAGTTCGAGCCGACCGCGACGATCAGCAGCATCCCGACGAGGTGCAGGATCGTCAGCGGCACGCCGGCGAGCGCGAAGCCGGCCGTCACCACCAGCACGGCCGCGACCAGCGGCGCGAGCGCGCGTACGACGCGGCGCGGCGAGCGCAGCGCGATCAGCAGCAGCACGGCGATCGCCGCGAAACCCGCGAGCGACAGCCGGATGTCCTCGTGCACGTAGTTCACGTACAGGCGGTCGGCCTCGGCCTTCATGTCGACGAACAGCGCGTCGGGCACGCCGGCGCGCGCGACGGCCGCGCGAATCGGCGCGGCATCGAGCGCCGGAGCCGCCGGACCGGTGCGTGCGACGTCCGGCGCGCGCAGCGGCAGCATCGCGCGCCAGCGGCCCGCGCGCTCGGTCAGCAGCGCGTCGACGGCGAGCGCCATCGACGTGCCGCGCAGGTCCGCGCGCGTGAGCAGCGGCGCGTGGCGTGCGGCCTCGACATCGGCGATGAACGGAGCGAACAGCTCGGGCCTGACCGGGATCGGCTGGTTCGCGACGGCCGCGCGCATGCGTGCGGCCAGCGTGTCGGCGTCCGGCAGGCTCGCCTGGCGCGCGCGCTGCGCAGCGTCGCTCGGCAGGTAGCGCGCGGGACTTTCGAAGCCCGCGAGCGCGCCGCGCTCGACGAGCGGCTGCAATTGCGCGGCGACCCGTTCCGCGCGTTCGAGCGCGGCCTGTTCGGTCGGCGCGGAAATCACGACGAGATAGCGCACGTCCGGCGCGCCGAGATCGGCGCGCAGGCGTGCGTCGAGTGCCTGCGCGCGAGCGGGCACGGGGCTCAGTGCCGCAAGCTCGCGGCTCCACAGGCCGTCGCGATGCAGCATGAGCGTCGCGCACGCGGCGAGCACGAGCGCGGCGAGCGGCCAGCGCAGCCGCGGCGCGGCAGCGGCCGCCCGCGCGAGCACCGCGCCGACGCGCGACACGTCGCGAATCGCGACGTGCTCGCCGCGCAGGTGCGGCAGCACGAAGCGCGTGACGAGCGCGGCGGCCGTCAGCCCGGCGATCGAGTAGAGCCCAAGCTGCACGAGGCCCGGAAAGCCGGAGAACAGCATCGACGCGAAGCCGCACACGGACGTCAGCACGCCGAGCCGGATCGTCGGCCAATAAGCGGCGATCCATGCCCGCGTCGCGTCGGCGGGCCGTGTGGTGCCGCGCGAGCCGGCCTGCGCCGATTGCACGAACAGGTAGATCGAATAGTCGACGGCTTCGCCGATCAGCGTCGTGCCGAAGCCGAGCGTCAGCCCGTGCACCGTGCCGAACGCGATGCCGACCGCCGCGATGCCGGCGGCGATGCCCGTCAGCACCGGCAGCAGCCCCAGCGCGAGCGTGCGCGGCGAGCGGTACAGCGTCAGCAGCAGCGCGACGATCAGCACGACGCTCGCCGTCGACAGCCGCTCGACGTCGTGCCGGATCGTGTCGCGCGTGTCGACCGAGAACACGCCTGGGCCGGTCATCGCGAGCGTGTACGCGGCCGGGTTCGGCAGCGCCTGCGTCGCGGCGGGGAACGCGCGGCGCACCGCGTCGATCGCGCGTGCCTGCGCATCGGTGTCGGAGCCGGGCGCGGCCGTCTGCACGACGAGCACCGCGCGCGTGCCGTCGCGCGACGCCCATACGCCGTCGCGGCTGGCTGGCTGCGCGCCGCTGTCGAGCTGATCGACGAGCGCCGTCACTTCGCCGGTCGGGTCGCGCGGCAGCAGCGCCTTCGCGACGAGCCCCGCCGACGAACTCAACAGGTCGAGGCTGTCGCCGAGCGCCTGGTGCAGGCCGTCCGCGCTGAAGCGCTGCGGCGCGACGGCCGGGCTCAGCAGGTAGCGATGGTCGAACACGAACTGCCGGTCGTGTGTGTCGTCGACGGCTTCGCCGTTGTTGATCGCCGAGAATTGCCGGTCGGCGCGCAGCGTGCCGGCGACGCGCCGCGACAGCGCGGCACGCGTGGCCGCATCGCCGCCGTCGATCGCGACGAGGATCAGCCGCGACACGATGCCGTCGCGCAGTTGATCGACGAGCACGCGCTGCCCCGCGCTCGGTGCGCGCGGCAGGAACGCGGACAGGTCGGCCGTGAAGTTCGCGCGGGCGATCGCGATCCCGCATGCGACGAGCGCGAGCAGCCACACGAGCACCGCGCGTTGCCGCCACGCGGGCAGGCGGTGCGTGACGGGGGCGGGCGGCCGGGTGCGATCGTCCATCAGTTCGCCGGGACGGGTTGCAGGCGCATCGTCGAACGGTCGCCGTCGGCCTGCCGGATCGCGACGCTGCGCAACACGTCGCGCGAGCCTTCGAGCGTGATCGTGCTGACGACCTTCAGCATCCGCGAGTCGAGCGGCGTGAGCGTCAGCGTCCAGTCGTCGCCGCGACCGGCGAGCGCGACCTTGTAGACCTGCTCGAGCGCATAGCGGTTGCCGGCGAGCGTCGCGCGGATGCTGTCGATGAACGCGCCGAGCTCCGGATAGCGCGCGAGCGCGAGCGTGTACTTGCGGTTGTTGCGCTCGACGGTGAGCATGTCGCCGTCGACCACGAGATGTTCGGGCTTCGGGTTCAGCGTGTGCTTCTCGAGATGGTCGGGTGCGACGAACACGAGCTCGCCCGACGATTCGAGCGGCTGCGTGGTGATCGACAGCGTCTTCGTCTCGGTGAACGTCGCGCGCCCCGACTTGTGCTGCGCGAGCGTCGACATCAGCCGGTCGAGGGTCCATGCCGAACCGGTGTCGGCCGCGTGCGCGGGCAGGGCGAGCGCGACGGCGGCCGTGACGGCGAACGTGCGTGCTGCTCGGCGCAGCGCGCGCGGGTGCGGCAGCGGGAACATCGGCAGCGACATCGGCGGAAAGCGGCGAACGGCGGTCATGCGTCGGAATCCCTCGTGGCGGACAGGCCGGCGCACGCGTGCGCCGGGTCGCGGCGCGCGGCGGCCGTGCCGGTCTGCCAGAAATCGAAATAGTTGAACCAGTTGTACGGCGCCGCGCGACAGTACTGGTCGAGCAGCGCGACGTAGCGCGCGAGCGCCGCGTCGACGGCCGCCGCGCGTGTGTCGCGGCGCACGTCGGAAAAATCGGCGAGCGTCTCGAAGTGCACATCGTAGCGGTTGCCGTCGCGATAGAGGCCCGTCATGAACAGCACCGGACGCCGCAGCATCGCGGCCATGTACAGCGGCCCGAGCGGGAATGCCGCCGGCGCGCCGAGCAGCGGCAGCCACCGCAGCGACGCGGTCGCGTCGTCGAGCAGCGTGCGGTCGGCGAGCATCCCGACCATGCAGTTCGCGTCGAGGCGTTCGCGCACCTTCAGCATCGAGTCGACCTGCCCGAGCGGAATCACTTCCGGCTTCGCGGCCGGGTTGACGGCGGCGAGCGTTGCGTTGATCTTGCGCGCGTTCTCTTCGAACATCGTGACGACGACGCGCAGGTCCGGGCGCGTGCGGCCGATCGCGCGCACGACTTCGAAGCTGCCGAGATGCGCGCCCATCAGGAATGCGCCGCGCCCGCCGGCAAGCGCGGCGTCGACCCGCGTTTCGCCGTGCAGCCGGATGTCGAACAGGTCGAAGCGGCCGTTCATCAGGTAGATGCGGTCGTGGATCGTCGCCGCGAACGTGAACACGTGCCGGTACACGTCGCGCCAGCGCGCGGGACGGCCGAGCACGCGGCGCAGGTAGTCGCGCGACGCGGCGCACGCGACCGGCGAGAACAGCACGAAATAAGTCGCGACGGCATGCAGCACGATGCGCGACGGCCGCCGGCCGAAACGCAGCGAGATCCAGGTCATCACGCGCAGCAACCCGGCGTTGCTGCGTTCCTGGCGCTCGGCCCATGCGGTGCGCTTCATGGCTGCGCGCCGTCCTGCGCGGCCGGCGGCGCGGACAGCACGCCGGTCGCGACGTCGCGCGCACCCGCGCGCAGCGTGAAGCGGATCGCACCGCCGACCGCAGCATCGAACGCGAGATCGAGCGCCTCGCCCGGCGCGACCGGGCTCAGGAATTTCGCGGAAGCCAGCCGCCACGTATCGAGCGGGCGATTCAGCGATGCGCCGAGTGCGGCGATCGCGTGATCGAGCAGCACGACGCCCGGCACGATCGGACGACCGGGGAAATGGCCGGGCAGCGCCGGATGATCGGCGGGAATCGTGAACGCGAGCGGCGCGTCGGGCGCGTCCGTCGCGGCGCGCTCGCGCACGTCGGCTCCGGCGGCGCGCGTGTGCCGTGCGACGAGCGCCGCGAGCACGTCGCGCGGCAGCTTGCCCGTTTCGTTGCGCGGCAATGCGTCGACGAACACGAGCGGGCGCGGCATGAACGCGGGATCGATCCGTTCGCGCAGCGCGCGCTGCACGTCGGCCGCGGCGAGCGTCGGCGCGACCACGAGCGCGACGAGGCGCGTGACCGGTTCGCGGGTCGCATCGGCGTCGGCCGGCGCGATGTCGTCCGGCATGAAGAACACGCCGTCGACGACGTCGGCAATCGCGTTCAGCTGATGGTTCAGGTAGGCGAGCGACGTGCGCTTGCCGGCGATGTTGACGAGGTCCGCCTTGCGGCCGTGCAGCAGGAACCGGCCGTCGCCGAGCAGCTCGAGCGCGTCGCCCATCGGCACCGGGGTTTCGACGTGTCCGCCCGACACCCACACGGTCGGGCCGCTGTCGTCGCCCGCGGCATCGTGGTCCGACGCGTCGTGCGCCGCGCGCGCGTCGAGCCGGATGTCCGGGAACGGTTGCCACGCGGCGCCCTGCGACGTGCGGCGCGTCGCGATCTGGCCGGTTTCGGTGCTGCCGTAGATCTCGACGAGCGGCGCCTCGAGCGCGGCTTCGGCTTCGCACGCGAGTTTTTCCGACAGCGGCGCGGTGGCCGACAGCACGAGCGCGGCCGGCGGCAGCGCATCGCCGGCCGACAGCAGCGCGCGCAGGTGGATCGGCGACGTGACGAGCACGCGCGGCTGCGGGATCGCGGCGAGTTCGTCGCGAATGTCGACCGGGTAGAACGGCTGGCGGTTGCTGAACGCGAGGCCGCCGATCAGCGCGAGCAGCACCGTCGATTCGAAGCCGTACATGTGCTGCGCGGGCACGGTGCCGATCAGCGTGGCCGCGCGGCCGTCGAGCAGGCCGAGGCGCTCGGCCGCCGCGCGCACGCAGCCGACCAGGAAGCCCCAGGTCTTGCGGTGCGGCACCGGCGCGCCGGTCGAGCCGGACGTGAACACGTACGCCATGATCCGCGACGCGTCGATCTGCGGCACCACGCACGGTGCGTCGCCGGGGAGTTCGCCGGGTGCGGCGTCCGGATACGCGAAGCGCGGCAGGTCGATCGTGCAGTCCGGCGCGTCGTGCAGGCAGAACGCGTCCGGTGCGAACGACGCGAGCTGGCGCACCATCTCGGGCGTGTGCGTCGACGGCAGCAGGCTGATCCTGCCGGTGACGAGCGCCGCGCACAGGCTGACCGCGAAGCGGTAGCGGTCGCGGCACACGTTGAACACGTGGCGGCCGGCGGGCAATGCGGCGGCCACGCGCGCGACGTCGGCGACGAACGTGCGGACGGTGACGGGCGTGCCGTCGCGCCAGGCGATCGTCTGGTCCGGCGAGGAATGGAATACCAGCGGGTGAGTCGGCATAAATCGGTCAAAGCGAAAGGCGGTCACCGGCGCGGCCGCGCTGCGGCGCCGCGCCGGCCATGAATTCATCGTGACGGCTGCGTCGACGCACGGTACGCGCGCACCGCGTCGACCATCCGCGGCCGCGCGTCGTGCGGCAGCGCGAAGCGCCGGCACGCATGCTCGGCGGCGAACATCACGGCGACCAGCGGCAGCGACAGGTAGTTCGCGAATGTCGACCACGCGACGATCGGCGCGGTCGCGAACAGCAGTGTCGACACTGCGGCGATCGCGACGAAGAACAGCGTCCATGCGAGCGTGATGTGCCGCGTGTAGCGCGCGACGGCCGGCGTGATCGTGCCGTGGATCAGCGTCGCGAAGCGCGTGCAGAGCGGCACCTGGCCGGCCGCGAGGGTGCGGCCGAACAGCAGCGCCATCGCGAGGTTGAAGCTCGCGTGCTCCAGATACAGGCCCCATTCGAAATGGCGCGCGAAGCGGGATGCGCACGGCCCAACACAAGCGCGACGGGCGGCCAGCGCACCGCCGGACGAGCCAGGCGCGCCGCGGCGAGCGCAAGTGCCGCGGCCGAAGGCGCGAAGCAGCAGTGGCGGCACGAGCGCCATCGCGAGGCGAAGCCGTGCGCGCCGGCGTCGCGGGCCGCCGCGTAGTTGCGCGCCGATCTGGTACGCCGCCACGCGGCGACCGCGCCGGCGCCGCGGGCGAATGCCGGAGCGGCGTGGCTCATCCGGCCGCTCCGGCGCGCGGCGGCGGTTTGCGCGTTGCCCGCGGCTGCCGCGGCACGGCGGCAAAAACGACGGACAAACTAGCGGACAAAAACCGGAAGCGAGGGAGCGGAACGGGCGCGGCATGGTTGCTGGAAACATCGGGCGGATCGGGGCCGGACGCGTGCGTCGGGCCGTCAAACATCATATGAATGGCGGCCGGGACGCTAGTCCGGGCCGGCTGTCGTGCACGCACATTTTAGGGCCGCGGCGCGGCGGTTCGAGGCAGGTGCAGCCGGGTTTTGTAACCGAATGTATGGCAGCGCACTGAAGCTTTTGCGGCGACGATCCATTTCCATCCGAAGCGGCTCAAGCGTCTGCTGCGATCGGGTCCCGAAACCGGCCGCGGCGGGGGCCCTTCAGTCTGTAACCATTCCCCGTATACGTGCCGATACCCATCGTCTAGAATCCGCGTAACTTTTACAAACGATCCCCAATAACGCAGGCGGGGAAGCCGGCAGACGCCGGAGGGACGGAGATTCGCGCGCCTCGCACCGCGCCGGGCGTGCACGACGGTTGCCGTTTTCCGGGCGCCTCCCGCTGCCATGGGCCGCCTGCCCGCAAGCATGATGAACGCACTGGAACAAGAGCTCGCCACGCTGATCATCGGCGAACTGAATCTCGAAGACGTCCCGCTCGAAACGGTGACGGCCGGGACCCCGCTGTACGGCGAGGGCTTCGGGCTCGACTCCATCGACATCCTGGAAATCGCGCTGCTGATCTCGAAGAAGTACGGCTTCGAGCTGCGCTCGGACAATCCGGACAACCAGAAGATCTTCGCGACGCTCGGCGCGCTTGCCGCGTATGTCGCCGCGCATCGCACGAAGTGACGGCGGCGCGCGCGGGCGCGACGCGGCACGCAGAGGATGACGGCACGCGGCGGCGGTGGCTGGATGCACCGCCGCCGCGTCGATCGAGGAGGAACGCGATGAACGGAGCAATTCGATGCGGGCGCTCGTAACGGGCGGCAGCGGCGCACTCGGGCAGGCGATCTGCACGACGCTCGCGCAGGCCGGCCACGAAGTCTGGGTACACGCGAACCGGAATCTCGCGCAGGCGCAAGCCGTCGCGCAGCAGATCGTCGCGGCCGGCGGCATCGCGCATGCGATCGCATTCGACGTGACCGACGCGGATGCGACGCTCGCCGCGCTCGCACCGTTCGTCGACGACGCGCCGGTGCAGATCCTCGTCAACAACGCGGGCATTCACGACGACGCGCCGATGGCCGGCATGTCGCGCCGGCAATGGCACAGCGTGATCGACGTGACGCTCAACGGTTTTTTCAACGTGACGCAACCGCTCCTGCTGCCGATGATCCGCACGCGGCGCGGCCGGATCGTCAACATCGCGTCGGTCGCCGGCGTGACCGGCAACCGCGGACAGGTCAACTACGCGGCCGCGAAGGCGGGGCTGATCGGCGCGACGAAGTCGCTGTCGCTGGAACTCGCGTCGCGCGGCATTACCGTGAACGCGGTCGCGCCCGGCATCATCGAGTCGCCGATGGCGGAACATGCGTTTCCCGCCGAACGGATCAAGCAGCTCGTGCCCGCGCAGCGCGCCGGCCGGCCCGACGAAGTCGCGGCGATGGTCGCGTATCTGGTATCCGATGCGGCTGCCTATGTGACGGGGCAAGTGCTGTCCGTCAACGGCGGCCTCGCATGACGACGCGCGCGGCGTCGGCTTGACGCGTAGCAACGGCGCGCAACGCGGCGCGTGGCCACGATGCCGCGAGCCCGCGCCGCATAGTGAGGAAATCGAAGTGTCAGTGCATCCAGTCGACGCCGAACGGCGAGCGTGTTCCCCGTCGTCCGCCACCAGCGCGGTCGCACGCGGACCCATGGCGGCCACGTCCACCGCGAACGGCGGCAATCGTGCGTTGCGGCTCGTCCAGATCGATCAGGCACGGCTGGCTGCGCTGCTGCACGATGCGCAGCAGCGGGGCGACGCATTCGACCGCGTGTTTCCGGGTGCGCTGGGCGCGGTCTGCATCGGCGCGGCCGGGTCGCCGGCTGATGCGATGGCGCGCGTGCTCGCCGCCGCCGCGCCCGACCTGCCGCTCGCACCGGTGCAGATGGCGCTGCTCGATGCCGGCAGCCATGCACGCGCCGATGCGGTCTGCGAAATCTGGCAGTGCGACGCGCGCGACCTGCGCGGCGAGCGACGCGGCGCGCTGCAGTACCGCTACAGCGCAACGGCGGGGCTCGTGTTCGGCAGCATCGTCGTGCAGGAAGCGCAGGCAGCGCAGGAGGCTCAGGAATCGGCCGATGCGGATCGCGACGGCGGCACGCCGCTCGAGCGCGCGACCTACGACGCGTACCGCGCGCTGTTCGACGTGCTCGATACGCTCGGCATCCCGCATCCGCTGCGGATCTGGAACACCGTGCCGGCGATCAACGCGCAGCAGTTCGGGATCGAACGCTATCGTCAGTTCAATATCGGCAGGCAGCGCGCGTTCGACGCATGCCGCCGCGCGCTGACGGGCGGCGTGCCGGCCGCCTGCGCGCTCGGTTCGGTCGTGCCGGTCGCGGGCGACACGCCGCCGGCCGCGCCGCTCGCGATCCATTTCATCGCGAGCCGTGCGCCGGCCGATCCGGTCGAGAACCCGCGCCAGGTCAGCGCGTATCACTACCCGGCCGAGTACGGCCCGCGTGCGCCGACGTTCGCGCGCGCGGCCGCATGGCCGGGCGACGCTGCCGCGCCGCTGCTGTTCGTGTCGGGCACCGCCAGCATCGTCGGGCATCGCACCGTGCATCACGGCGACGTCGTCGCGCAAACGCGCGAGACGATCGCGAACCTGGCCGCCGTGCTCGAGCAGGCCGCGCGGCAGGGGCACGGCCCGTTCACGCTTGCCGACCTGAGCTACCGCGTCTACGTGCGCGACGCCGGCGATGCCGCGGCGCTCGCCGCGGTCGAACGCGCGTTGCGCGATGCGGCCGGCCCCGGCGTGCGGCCGCTGTTCGTCCACGCGGACGTGTGCCGCGACGATCTGCTGGTCGAGATCGAGGCGAGCGCCGGCCATCCGCTGGAGCACCTGTCGTGAAGCGCGCGGGCCTGTCGCTGCGCGAACCGTCGCCGCACGCGGGCGGCGTCGACGAAGCCTGTCGGCCGTCGCCTGCAGGTCATAAACTTTTGTCAGGATCCTCGTCTTCGCAATCGGCCGTTCCCATGTCCACGCTGCAGGCCTCGTCCACCCATCTCGTACTGATTCCGAGCTACAACCCGGGCGTCAAGGTCGACACGACCGTGCGCAACGCCCGCGCGCAGTGGAATCCGGTGTGGGTCGTCGTCGACGGCAGCACCGACGGCAGCGCCGAGCGCCTGCAGGCGATGGCCGGGCGCGACCCCGGGCTGCGCGTGATCGTGCTGCCGGCGAACCGCGGCAAGGGCGCCGCGGTGCTGGCCGGGCTCGATGCGGCGGCCGCGAGCGGCTTCACGCACGTGCTGACGATGGATTCCGACGGCCAGCATCCGGCCGACCTGATTCCCGAATTCATGGCCGCGTCGCAGGCGGCGCCGGATGCGATGGTGCTGGGCCTGCCGAAGTTCGACGCGAGCGCGCCGCAGCTGCGCGTGCAGGGCCGGCGGCTGTCGAACGGATGGGCCGACCTCGAGACGCTGTGGGCCGGGATCGGCGATTCGCTGTACGGCTTTCGCGTGTACCCGGTCGCGCCGCTCGCCGCGATCATGCATCGCCAGCCGTGGATGCGCGGCTTCGACTTCGATCCGGAAGCCGCCGTGCGGCTGTGCTGGGCCGGGGTGCGGCCGATCCGCATCGAAGCGCCGGTGCGCTACTTCGGCGCGCACGAGGGCGGCGTGTCGCATTTCCACTACGGCCGCGACAACGCGCTGCTCGCGTGGATGCACCTGCGGCTGTTCGCCGGTTTCGTGGTGCGGCTGCCGATGCTGGTCGCGCGGCGGCTGACGCGCCGGTCGCGTTCCGCGTTCGGCCGGTCGTCCGGCCGTGGCGATTGATGGCCCGATTGTCATCAATCGGCTGAGCAATCGCGCCGTTCGTTCCGTATTTGTCAGTAATCAAGCTGTCATTCGATGTAAACATCTGGTAATTTTCTGCCGGATTATGCAAAATCGCCGCTCCCAAATACAACTATCGAGGGATCCGGGATGCATATCAAGAAAGCGGCGGCCGCGTGCGGCATGGTTTTCCTGTTGAGCGCATGCGGTGGCGTGCAGAGTCTCGACGCGAACAGCCTGACGTCGGCGGGGACCAACCTGTTCAAGGCGGCGACGCTGTCGGACAGCGACATCGCGGCACTGTCGAACGACTCGTGCAAGGCGAGCGACGCCGAATCGAAGATCGCCGCGCCGAACAGCGCGTACGCGAAGCGCCTGACGAAGGTGATGAAGGGCTTCGGCGACATGACGCTGAACGGCCAGAAGATCAACTACAAGGTCTACATGACCAAGGACGTCAACGCGTGGGCGATGGGCAACGGCTGCGTGCGCGTGTACAGCGGCCTGATGGACATGATGAACGACGACGAGCTGCGCGGCGTGATCGGCCATGAAATGGGCCACGTCGCGCTGGGTCACTCGAAGAAGGCGATGCAGACTGCCTACGCGGTCAGCGCGGCACGCACGGCGGCCGGCGCGGCATCGCCGGGCGTCGCGGCCCTGACGAGCTCGCAGCTCGGCGACATCACCGAGAAGTTCATCAACGCGCAGTTCTCGCAGACGCAGGAAAGCGCGGCCGACGACTACTCGTTCGACCTGATGAAGCAGAAGAACATGAACCAGAAGGGCCTCGTCACCGCGTTCCAGAAGCTCGCGCAGCTCGATGGCGGCAAGAGCTCGATGATGAGCTCGCACCCGTCGTCGACGAGCCGGGCGCAGCACATCCAGGATCGCATCGCGAAGGGCAGCTGAGCGCCGCCTGATGGCGCCGGTCTCGTCCGGCGCCCGGGATGAACGAAACCCCACGCTCTTGCGGGCGTGGGGTTTTTTGTTTTCCGGGGAAGCGGAAAGCGGCCGGAAATCCGCCGGAAAGCGGCCGCGCCGCGTGCTTACGGCACCATCCCCGGCAGCACGTACGCCTGCACGAGCGTGATCAGGCCGACGATCACCGCGAACAGCAGGCTGTGGCGCACCGTGAAGCGGAACAGCTCCGATTCCTTGCCGACCAGCCCGGTTGCCGCGCATGCCACCGCGATCGACTGCGGCGAGATCATCTTCGCGGTCACGCCGCCCGTCGTGTTCGCGGCGACCGCGAGCGTCTCGGGCACGCCGAGCTGGTGCGCGGTCGCCTGCTGCAGCGAGCAGAACAGCGCGTTCGACGACGTGTCCGAGCCGGTCAGGAACACGCCGAGCCAGCCGAGGAACGGCGAGAAGAACGGAAACGCGGCGCCGGTCGCGGCGAGCATCAGCGCGAGCGTCGACGACATCCCCGAGTAGTTCGCGACGAACGCGAACGCGAGCACGAGGCCGATCGACAGGATCGGGCGCGTGAGCTCCTTCAGCGTTTCGCCGAACGTGACGAGCGCGTCGCGCGGTTTCATCCGCAGCAGCGCCATCGAGATCAGCGCGGTCACGAGGATCGCGCTGCCCACCGCCGACACGAGGTCGAGCTTCAGCACCGCGTCGAGCGCTTTCGGCGTCGCGGCGATCGGCGCGGTCTTCACGACGAGCTGGTCGAGCCCGGCTACGTGGAACTTGAGGACGGTCGACGCGAGCGCGCCGTGCGCGGCGAACAGCGCCTTGAACGGCGCGATGCTCCACACGGTGACGACGGCCGTCAGGATCAGGAACGGCGACCACGCGCGCACGGTCTGCGCGAGCGAGTACGGCGACGCCTGGCGGCTCGCGCCCGCACCGTTGCCGCCCGCACCGAACCCCGCGAGCGCCGCGCCGCCGCCCGACGCGACGAGGCCGCCGGCCGTCTGCTTCGCGCTGCCCGGTTGCCAGACCTTCAGGAACGCGGCGAGCGAGACGAGGCTGACGAGCGACGACGTGATGTCCGGCAGCTCGGGCCCGATATGGTTCGACGTGAAGTACTGCGTGATCGCGAAGCTGCCGCCGGCGACGAGCGCGGCCGGCCAGGTCTGCCGTACGCCGCGCAGCCCGTCCATCATGAACACGAGCCAGAACGGCACCGCGAGCGACAGCAGCGGCAGCTGGCGGCCGGCCATCGCGCCGATGTGGAACGCGTCGATGCCGGTCACCTGTCCGGCGACGATGATCGGGATGCCCATCGCGCCGAACGCGACCGGCGCGGTGTTTGCAATCAGACACAATCCTGCCGCGTGCAGCGGCTTGAAGCCGAGGCCGACCAGCAGCGCGGCCGTGATCGCGACGGGCGCGCCGAAGCCGGCGGCGCCTTCGAGGAACGCGCCGAACGAGAAGCCGATCAGCAGCATCTGCAGCCGCTGGTCGTCGGTGATCGACAGCACCGACGCGCGGATGATCTCGAACTGGCCGGTCTTCACGACGATCTTGTACAGGAACACCGCCGCGACGATGATCCACGCGATCGGCCACAGGCCGTACGCGAAGCCGAAGCCGGCTGAGGCGAGCGCCTGCGGCACGGGCATGCCGTACGCGAGGATCGCGACGCCGAGCGCCAGCAGCAGCGTGATCGCGGCGGCGACGTGCCCCTTCATCCGCAGTGCGGCGAGCGCGACGAAAAAGAAGATGATCGGGATCGCGGCGACGAACGCCGACAGCCCGAGGCTGCCGAGCGGGGTGTAGATCTGATGCCAAACCTGCATGGTTGTCTCCTCCATGGATTTCTATCGGTACGGGTTTGAAAGCGGGGTGGTCTATTCGGGCTGGCCGCGTGCGTGCAGCAGGTCGGACAGGCTGCGCGGCGCCGGCTCGAGCGGCGTGCGATGCCGGGTCCAGCCCATCTGCTTCGCGGGCGTCAGCGCGCGCAGCCGCGTCGCGCTCCAGCGGAACGCGCGATACGCGCGCGGATGCGCGAACGCGCCGGACCAGAAGCGCCACACGAGGTCTTCCGCGCGGTTGTAGTTCGCGCCCTGGCCGCGCAGCGGATGCGCGACGGGTTCGTCGGGCTTGCGGTTCGCCTCGGTGCGCAGCCGCACCAGCAGCTGCGGGATCGGAATCCGGACCGGGCACACCTCGCCGCACGCGCCGCACAGCGTCGATGCGGTCGGCAGGTCGGCCGTCGCGTCGAGGCCGAGCAGGTGCGGCGAGATGATCTTGCCGATCGGGCCCGGGTAGGTCGTGCCGTATGCGTGGCCGCCGATCCGCGTATAGACGGGGCAGTGGTTCATGCACGCGCCGCAGCGGATGCACTGCAGCGTCGCGCGCAGCTGCTCGTCGGCGTAGGCCTGCGTGCGGCCGTTGTCGAGCAGCACGAGATGCAGCTCGCGCGGGCCGTCGCGTTCGCCGTCGCGGCGCGGGCCCGAGATCAGGTTGAAGTAGGTCGTGATCGCCTGGCCGGTGGCCGAGCGCGTGAGCAGGCTCGACAGCGGCACGATGTGCTCGAGTTTCTCGACGACCTTCTCGATCCCCATGATCGCGACGTGCGTGTCGGGCACGGTGGTCGACAGCCGGCCGTTGCCCTCGTTCTCGACGAGCCACAGCGTGCCCGTGTCGGCCGCCGCGAAGTTCACGCCGGACAGGCCGATGTCGGCTTCCGCGAACGCGCGGCGCAGCGCGCGCCGGCCGGTCTGGATCAGCTCGTCGACGTCCTCCGTGTAACGCGTGCCCGGGATGTGTTCCTCGAACAGCTCGGCGATGTCGCCGCGCGTCTTGTGGATCGCCGGCATCACGATGTGCGACGGCTTTTCGCCCGCGAGCTGCACGATGAACTCGCCCATGTCGGACTCGATGCAGTCGACGCCGTGATCCGCGAGGTAATGGTTCAGCTCGATTTCCTCGCTCGCCATCGACTTGCCCTTGATCACGCGGCGCGCCTTCTTCGCCTGCGCGATGCCGAGCACGATCGCGTTCGCGTCGGCGGCCGTCTCGGCCCAGTGCACGTGCACGCCGGCCGCGGTGAGCTTCGCCTCCAGCCGCTCGAGCAGCGCGGGCAGTTGCGCGAGCGCGTGCTGGCGCACCGCTTCGCCGAGATCGCGCAATTGCTGCAGCTCGGTGTCGTCGGGGAACTGGGTCGCGCGCTTGCCTTGCAGGAAATCCATCGCGCCGCGAAAGCTGCGGCGCAGCGCGGGATCGTCGAGCGCGGCGCGCGCGCGGGCCTTGAAGTCGCCGGGGGCGACGAATTGCAGCGGTTGGTTGCTCATCGCGGCAGGTCCTGGCAGGCGGTTGCGGTCGGTTCGGTGACGATCACGACCCAGAGGTTGCGCGGGCCGTGTGCGCCATACGCGAGGGTCTGCTGGATGTCGGAGGTCTTCGACGGGCCCGACACCAGCACGACGTTGGTCGGCATGCCGGCGTGCCAGCGCTCCGCGTGCGCGGCCGCGTGAAGGTCCGCGTGCAGCGTGTTCGCATGCACGAGCGCGACGTGCAGCGGCGGCACCAGCGACACCGTGCGCGGCGTGCCGGCATCGGGCGCGAGCACGACCGTGCCGGTCGCCGCGATGCCCGAGCGCGCGACCGTGAAGCCCGCGTCGATCGTGTCGAACAGCTCGGCTTTCCATGCGTCGATCGGCCGGTCGAACGGGACCGGCGCGACCGCGTCGGGCAGCGCACGCACGAGGGCCGCGGCTTCAGGGCGGGCCGGGTCGAGCAGCAGGCGGCGCACGCCGGCCTCGGCCAGACGCGCGGCCAGCTGCGCGGGCCATGCGTCGGCGGCGGCGCACCAGACTTCGGCGTGCGACGCGGCGAGCGCGGCCTGCATCGTCTGCGCGAGCGCGCGAGGATCGGGGGCGACTGCCGCGCGCCGCGCCGCGTAATGCATGTCGATGCGCGCATCGAGCGCGGGCGCGGCGTTCACGGCGACGCCGGGGGCGGCGGCGCGCAGGCGCGCGAGGATGGCGTCGCGCGCGCTCATTGCGTGTCTCCGCGCAGCGAGCCGGCACCGGCCGTGCGGCGCCACAGGAAGCTCGCGAGATGCTCGACGGGCAGCGCGGCGCCGGCCTTGGCCGCAGCGTGGCCGATGTTCAGCAGGCAGCCGCAGTCCGCCGACACGAGCCGGTCGCAGCCCGTCGCGCAGGCCGATGCGACCTTGTCGCGCACCATCGCGCCGGAGATGTCGGGATGCTTCAGCGAGAACGTGCCGCCGAAGCCGCAGCATTCCGATTCGCGTTCATGTTCGATGCGGGTGACGCCCGGCAGCGCGTCGACGAGCGCGACGCCATGCACGCGCGTGCCCATCTCGCGGCGGGCCGCGCACGACGTGTGCAGCACGACGCGCTCGTCCGGGCCGGCGCTGGCGACGACGGCGTCGAGCCGCACGTCGAGCACATGGACGAGGAATTCGGCGAGTTCGTAGGTGCGCTCCGCGATCGCGCGAGCCTTCGGGCCGTGCACGGGATCGTCGGCGAACAGGGCGGGCCAATGGTGCCGGATCATGCCCGCGCACGAGCCGGACGGCACGATCACGGGCCACGGCTCGGCGAACAGGTCGAGCTGCGCGGCCGCGACGCGGCGTGCTTCGTCCGGATTGCCGCTGCTGTAGGCCGGCTGCCCGCAGCAGCTCTGGCCGCGCGGATAGTGGACGGTCAGGCCTTCACGTTCCAGCAGGCGGACCGCGTCGAGCCCGGCTTCGGGGACGAACAGGTCGACCAGGCAGGTCGCGAACAGATAGACGTGCGCGGCGGCGGCGGCGGGGTAGTGCCTTTCGTTCATGTCTCGCTCCAGGGGTGCCGGCCCGGCATGCGAATGCGGGACGACGATTTCGCTGCATAATTCCCGCGACGGCGCCGCAGCTCAAATTGGTTGGGCCAATCGGCGCGACGGGTATTCCGGATGGGGAGACGGCGATGGCGGCGATGACGGCACGGGGCCGGACCGAAGTGGTGATGCGCAAGATCGAGACGGCGCTGCTCGACGGCACGTGGCCGGCCGGCGCACGGCTGCCGGCCGAGCGCGTGCTCGCGCAGCAGTACGGCGTCGCGCGCAATACGGTGCGCGAGGCGACCCAGCGGCTCGTCGCGCGCGGGTTGCTGCAGAGCCGGCGCGGCGCGGGCGTCTACGTGACGGACCAGTTGCGCGCGGGCATCGCGTCGCCGTGGGGCCAGCTGGTTGCCGACCATCCGGCGCTGCGCGACGACATACTCGAGTTTCGCCGCGTGCTTGAAGGCGCGACCGCGTATTTCGCCGCGCTGCGCGCCGACGGGCACGACCGGCGCCGGATCCGCGCGCTGCTGCGCGAGCTCGAGACCGCGCACGCGAACGACGACGCGGCCCTCGAGGCGTCGGCCGACGCGAAGCTGCACGAGGCGATCGCGCTCGCGTCGCACAACACGATGTTCCTGCACCTGCACACGAGCGTGCTCGGGATGCTGCGCGAGCACATCTCGATCAACGTCGCGGGGATGACGACGCACGACGAGCAGGCATCGGAGTTGCTGCTGCAGCAGCACCGGGTGGTCTGCGACGCGATCTGCGCGCACCGGCCCGAGGAGGCGCGCACGGCGATGCAGACCCATATCGACTACGTGCGCAGCCACTTCGAGCGAAGCGACGACGCGCCGTGAGATTGGTTGGACCATGGGCGCGGCGGGTCCGCCTGGCGGTCGAATCCGAGGACGCCCGCCGGCCGCGGTCCCGGGCCGCGCAGGGCCGCGGCCGCGCGCGGCGTGCGTGGCGGCTCGGCGCCGCATGCGCCGGGCGCGCGATTGACCGGTTCATCGGGCGCCCCCTAGAATCGACTGAACCCGCCCGTCAGCCGCGCGCCGCGGCGATTGCGGACCCGTTGATCCGCCTGTCGAGGGAGTTTCCGTGCTCACGTCCTTGATCCGGTGCGCGCCGGCCGCGCTGTCGTGGCGCGCCGTCGGCCGCCCGGCCTGCGCGCTCGCCGTGTGCGCGCTGCTGTCGCTGGCCACCGCCTGCGCGACGCATCCGCCCGCCACCACGCTCGATCGTCCCGTCTCGCACGCGTTGCCGACCGATACCGCGACGCCGCTGCGCGCCGCGCTGGCCGCGCCGGAAGCCGCGCATCCGGGGCAGTCGGGCTTCCGGCTGCTGCCCGACGGCGCGACCGCGCTGCAGATGCGCATCGCGCTCGCGCGCGCGGCGACGAAGACGCTCGACATGCAGTACTACATCGCGACCGAGGACACGACCGGCAAGCTGCTCCTGGGCGCGGCGCTGTATGCGGCCGATCGCGGCGTGCGCGTGCGGATGCTGGTCGACGACCTGAACTTCCACGACATCGATCGCGTCATGGCCGCGCTGAACACGCACACGAACATCGAGATTCGCGTGTTCAACCCGTTCGGCGCGTCGCAATACGGGATGGTCGAGCGCACGGCCAACTACTTCACGCGGATCGACAGCTTCACGCGGCGGATGCACAACAAGGCGATGATCGCGGACAACCAGCTCGCGATCGTCGGCGGCCGCAATCTCGGCGACGAATACTTCAGTGCGAGCCCGACGTTGCAGTTTCGCGATCTCGACGTGCTCGCCGCAGGCCCCGTGACGAACGATGTCTCGAAGAGCTTCGACGGCTACTGGGCGAGCGCGAGCAGCTATCCGTTGCGCGTGCTGAATCATCAGACGTTCGCTCCGAAGGATCTCGACGCGATGCGCGACGAGCTGCGCGACCACTGGCGCAAGAATGCCGACCCGTACAACGCGAAGCCGCTGAACGCGACACCGCTCGCGCAGCAGATCGCGCGCGACGAGCTCGCGCTCGTGTGGGCGCCGGCCGAATTCAAGGTCGATGCGCCGACCAAGGTCGCGCAGCCGACCGACGCATACGTGAGCCCGCCGATGCAGCGCCTCGTCGAACTGATGCGCGGCGCGCAGAAGGAATTCCTCGCGTTTTCGCCGTACTTCGTGCCGCACGATGCCGGCGTGAAGATCCTCGGCGATACGGTCGGGCGCGGCGTGCGCGTCGCGATCGTGACGAATTCGCTCGCGGCGACCGATGCGGTCGCGGTGCAGGCCGGCTACGCGCCGTACCGCGTGCCGTTGCTCGAGCGCGGCGTCGAGCTGTACGAGTTCAAGGCACAGCCGGGCCAGCAGCCCACGCGGCTGTTCGGCTCGCGCTCGCGTGCGAGCCTGCACGCGAAGGCGTACGTGATCGACCGGCACATCCTGGTGATCGGCTCGCTGAATCTCGACCCGCGCTCGGCGCACCTGAACACCGAGCTCGCGCTCGTGATCCACAGCCCGGTGCTCGCGCAGCAGGCCGCGGAGATCTTCGCACGGGTGACGCAGCCTGATGAAAGCTATCGCGTCACGCTCGTGAAGCAAATGGACGGCGGGCCGCCGGCACTCGAATGGACGGGCGTCGACGGCGGCCAGTCGACCCTCTATCACGTCGATCCGCATGCCGGGCTGCTGCGCAACGTGATGACCGGCCTTTTCATGCTGCTGCCGGTCGACGACCAGTTGTAAGGGCCGGAACGGCTCGGGCCAAACCCGCGATACCGGTGCGCGGGGAAAGGTGATATGGTTGTGCGCGCAACGATATGCGTATCGTGAAGGGTGCCGCCGGACGGCTCGCGCAATGCGGGCGGAAGCGGTGCCGAACGACGCGCCGCACGCGCCATGTGCGCCAAGCACGCCGCGTGCGCCGCCAGGAGACGAGGGACGATACGCGCGCCGCCCGCGCGGCCGCGCAAGCCCGCAACCGGAGTGCCCCATGCAACGTGTACCCAACCAGCCGTTCACGCGTCCCGCCCGTTTTTCCGAAGCCGAGTGGCAGGCGCGCGTGCAGCTCGCGGCCGCCTACCGGATCTTCGACCATCTCGGCTGGACCGAGCTGATCTACAACCATATCTCGCTGCGCGTGCCGGGCGAGGACGGTCATTTCCTGATCAATCCGTTCGGGCTCCATTACCGCGAGGTGTGCGCGTCGAACCTCGTGAAGATCGACCTCGACGGCAACGTGATCGGCCATTCCGACTGGCCGATCAATCCGGCCGGCTTCACCTTCCACAGCGCGATCCATGCGGCGCTGCCCGACGCGCACTGCGTGATGCACGTGCATACGACACCCACGATGGCCGTGTGCTGCTCGCGCGACGGGCTGTCGTTCTCGAACTTCTATTCGGCGCAGCTGTACGGGAAGATCGCGTATCACGATTTCGAGGGCATCACCGTGCATCTCGAGGAAGGGCGGCGCATCGTCGAGAGCGCCGGCGGGCGGCCCGTGCTGCTGCTGCGCAACCACGGGCCCGTGACGATCGGCGCGACGCTCGCGCAGACCTTCTCGTTGATGTGGCTGCTCAATCGCGCGTGCGAGGTGCAGGTCGCGACCCATGCGATCGGCGACGCACTGCCGATCGCGCCGCTGGTGCTCGAGGGCTGCGTGCGCGATTCGCTGAATTTCGATCCGAAGCACGGCGCGGGGCAGGACGCGTTCGATGCGTTGCAGCGCATCGTCGATCGCGTCGATCCCGGCTATCGCGCGTGAGGCGCGGTGCCGGCGCGGTGCCGGGCTCGACCGCCGCGGCGAAATCGATTCGCGACGCTTGATGGTGAGCGCAGCGGAATGTGCCGGACGATGCCCGCATGCCCGTGCGACACGGGCAAAAAAAACGCGGCCGGATGGCCGCGTGAATACTCGCAGACTCCTTCGGACGAAGGAAACAAGCAACTGTGAGACGAAGTGTAGCGAAAGGCCGCGCGCAGATTCAGGGCGCGTGCTGCAAAGGTCTCTTCCAGGTTCCGTCAGGCTGGCGCGCGACGCGCGGGCTGCCGGATCGGCGGCGATCGACTACCATCATGGAGCGTCCCCCGGCCGGGTGGCGTACCACGTCGTACAAGGAGAATTCATGCCGAAGCTGCGTTTGCTCCAGGTGGCGTTGCTCGCGGGCGTGCTGGCCGCCGGCAGCGCCGCCGCCGAAACGGTGCGCCTGTCCGCCAACCTGCAGCCGTCGAGCGAAGTGCCGCCCACCGCGACCAAGGGCGCCGGCGCCGTCGATGCGACCTACGACACGGCCAGCCACCTGCTGCAGTGGACGGTGACTTACGAACACCTCACGGGGCCGGCGACCGCCGCGCACTTCCACGGGCCCGCGCCGGTCGGCCAGAACGCCGGCGTGCAGGTGCCGATCCCGAAGGACGAGCTCGCGAGCCCGATCAAGGGATCGAAGGCGCTTACCGACGCGCAGGTGACCGACCTGATGAGCGGCAAGTGGTACTTCAACGTGCACACGAAGGAGCATCCGGCCGGCGAGATCCGCGGCCAGGTGATGCCGGCGAACTGAGGCAGGCGAACCTAGGCCGGCAAACCGAGGCTGGCGTTTGATGTAGAGGCTCCCGTCGAGCGGCGCGGCAACGATCGCACGTACCATCGTGACACGGCGATGACGGAGTAGGTTCGATGAGTTGGCAAAGCAAGTTCGTGTGCTGGCTGCTGCGCCGGCAGTTTCGTCCCGAGACCACGCGCCCGGTGCTCGATCCCGCCCGCGCGCGGCGCTTCACCGACCTGAGAATGGTCGTGCCGCGTCGCGCGCCGTCGGGCTACCGGCTGCGCGAATGCTACCGTCCCGGCGATGCGCCGCTGCGCGGCGAATGGCTCGAACGCACCCATGCGATCGGCGCGCGCGGGCCCGGCCGCACGCTGCTGTACTTCCACGGCGGCGGCTACTACTTCTGTTCGGCGAAAACCCATCGGCCGCTCGTGTTCGGTCTCACCAAGCGCGCGGGCGTGCGCTCGTTCTCGCTCGATTACCGGCTCGCACCCGAGAGCCGCTTCCCGGCCGCGCTCGACGACGCGCTGGCCGCGTACCGGCAATTGCTCGCGCTCGGCACGCCGCCCGAGTCGGTCGTGTTCGGCGGCGATTCCGCGGGCGGCGGCCTCGCGCTCGCGACGCTCGTCGCGCTGCGCGATCGCGGCGAACCGTTGCCGGCCGGCGCGATCCTGTTCTCGCCCTGGACCGACCTGGCCGGCACCGGCGCGACGATGCGCAGCAACGACGGTCTCGACCCGATGTTCGCGGCCGCGGCGCTGCCGAAGGCGGCGCAGCTGTATCTGGGCGACGCATCGGCGACGCATCCGTACGCGTCGCCGCTCTATGCGGACTTCACCGGGCTGCCGCCGCTCTTCATCCAGGCCGGCAGCACCGAGGTGCTGCTCGACGACGCCCGCCGCGTCGCCGACAGCGCGAAAGCGGCCGGCGTGCAGGTGGAGATCGAGGTGTGGCCCGACATGCCGCACGTGTGGCAGCTGTACACGCCGATGGTGCCGGAGTCGCGCGCCGCGCTCGACCGGGCGGCCGCATTCCTGCGCCGCGTCGCGGTCGAGCGGGCGGTTCAGCGCGCGGGCGAGCCGTCGATCGCCTGATACGCGGCCTGCACGGCCACCGAGCCGTACTTGCGCTCGAGCCGGCGCACGGTGAAATGGCCGTGCGCCATCTGCTGGAAGTGGTCGATGAACAGCGTGTTGACGGTCGCGCCGAGCACCGCGCCGATCGCCGGGATCGACTTCGCGGCCATCTGCTCGGTGACCTGCACCGAGAAGCGTGATGCCACCGTCTGCACGAGCTTGAACACCGCCGCCGAGCTGTGCGCGGCGATCCCTTTCGTCGTGATGTCCGACGACGCCTTCGAAATCGCCTGCGCGAGCGCGCCGCGCAGCACGAAATAGCCGAGATCGGCGTCTTCTTCCCGCTTGTCCGGGTTGCCGCCCATGCCGAGCACGGCCAGGCACTGCAGCTGCGTGTCCACCGAGCCCAGGTCCTCGCCCTCGCTGCGCGCGATGTCGCATACCGAGCGGAAGATCAGCGTGGTCGTGACCGGCAGCTCGACCGGCAGCGCGAGGAAGCCGAACGCGCCGCCCGCCGCGCCGGTCGTCGCGACCGCGAGCTTGTGCAGCAGGTTGCTCGGCTTGTCCGGCTCGGCATCGGGCGTCTGCGGCTTGCCGAGCGTGCGCAGCGCGATGTTCAGGCACTTGCGCAGCGCAAGCTGCGTCGCGTCGTTGATCTTGCCGGTCGCGAAGTCCGGCAGCCGCGCGATCATCTTCTCGACCGGCGCGCCCAGCACGCCCGTCAGCTTCATCGTCAGCGACGGGCTTTCCAGCACCTGTTTCGCGCGTCGCAACGCGTCCTGGTCTTCCGGCGACAGCGTCGCGGCAGGCGTGATTGAAATCGGTTCCATCTTTCTCCTTGATGGTGGGGAACGGGCCCCGCACCTTCGCCGGCCTAGATTACTCCGCCGTGCTAGAATTTTGAGATTGTTTGACTCGTCAAAAGTTGCATCAACAAAAAATGGCCGTCCATACTGCCGCCCACCATTCGAGCGGGCAAGTCCTGCCGTTCCGCGAGTCGCTGCTGGCGATGATCGGGATCTCGTTCGTCACCATGCTCGTCGCGCTCGACCAGACGGTCGTCGGCACCGCGTTGCCGACCATCGTCGCCGAGTTGAGGGGCTTCGACCTGTATGCGTGGGTCGCGACCTCGTACCTGCTCAGTTCCGTGATCACCGTGCCGATCTTCGGCCGCCTCGGCGACTACTACGGCCGCAAGCCGTTCGTGATCGCGTCGATCGTCGTGTTCACCGGCGCGTCGGTGCTGTGCGGGATGGCCAACGACATGCTGTTCCTGGTGCTCGCGCGCGGCCTGCAGGGGATCGGCGGCGGGATGCTGGTCGGTACCGCGTTCGCGTGCATTCCCGATTTGTTCCCCGATTCCGTCGTGCGGTTGCGCTGGCAGGTGCTGATGAGCTCCGCGTTCGGCATCGCGAACGCGGTCGGACCGTCGCTCGGCGGGATCCTGACCCAGTCGTTCGGCTGGCGCTCGGTGTTCTACGTCAACCTGCCGGTCGGCCTGCTGTCGCTGTTCTTCGTGTGGCGCTACCTGCCGCACCTGCGGCACGTCGAGCACGACCGCAAGATGCGGCTCGACTGGCCCGGCGCGCTCCTGATCGCGGTCTCGCTCGGCGCGCTGCAGCTGTTCGTCGAATGGCTGCCGAAGTACGGCGTGATGAGTTGGGCTTCGCTGCTGCTGGTCGTCGCGGTCGGCGCCGGCATCGGCTTGTGGCATTGGGAAAAGCGCTGCGCGCAGCCGATTCTGCCGTTCGACATGTTCGGCAACCGCGCGCTGTCGGCGCTGTTCGTGCTCGCGATCCTCGCCGGCTTCTCGATGTTCTCGCTGCTGTTCTACGCACCGCTGCTGTTCCAGGGCGGCTTCGGGATGTCGCCGAAGGCGGCGGGGCTCGTGATCACGCCGCTCGTCGTGTTCATCACGATCGGCAGCATCATGAACGGCCGCGTCGTCACGCGCATCCGCAATCCGAACGCGATGCTGCACGTCGGTTTCGTGCTGTTCGCGATCGCATGCGCGGGCATCGTCGTGTCGACGCACACGACGCCGACCTGGATGCTGATGGCGCTGATGGTCGCGGGCGGCATCGGCCTCGGCTTCGTGCTGCCGAACCTCACCGTGTTCGCGCAGCAGACGGCCGGCCGCGAGCACCTCGGCATCGCGACCGCGCTGCTGCAGTCGCTGCGGATGGTCGGCGGGATGATCGGCACCGCGCTCACGGGCACGCTGGTCAACCAGATGTATTCGAGCGGCGTGCGCGACGCGCTGTCGGGCGAGCATGCGCTGCAGTGGCACGCGCAGCTCGCCGATCCGCAGATCCTGATCGACCGCGCCGCGCAAGGCGGTCTGGTCGCGGAGCTGACCCGCGCCGGGCATAATGGCGCGCTGCTGCTGGAAACGGCCCGCGAATCGCTGGTCGGCGCGATTCACCTGGGTGTCGCGATGGCGGCCGTCGTCGCCGTGGTGTCGGTGTGGCAGTCCCGCCGCGTGCCGCCGATCGCGCTGCGGCACAAGATCGAGCCGCATGTCGCGGCCGATTGAACGATTCACCGATTGAACGAGTAGGCATCAGCGCATGGAAGAACAGGACCGCGTCGCGATCTTGCAGCAATTCGGACGCACGTATCGCGCGTTCATGACCGCGTTCGAAACGCACGTCGGGCAGCCGATGCCGCGCTGGCGCATCATGGTCGCGCTGCACACGATGGACGGGCATTCGTCGCAGAAGAAGCTCGTCGAGGTGCTGCGCATCGATCCGGGCGCGCTCACGCGCCAGTTGAAGTCGCTCGACGCGCTCGGCTGGATCGAGCGCGCGTCCGATGCGCGCGACAACCGCGTGACCAACGTCACGCTGACCGCCGAGGGCCGCGCCGCGTTCGACGCGTGCTTGCCGCGCCGCAAGGCGTTCCTCGACCAGACGATGGCGCAACTGCCGGACGACGTGCTGACCGCCCTGTCGGGCGCGCTGGCGATGCTGGAGTCGCGGATTGCGGATGTCGGCTCGACGCCGGCATCGCGCTGAAGGGCGGGGCGGAAGCGGCGCGACGGGATGCGCCCCGTCGGCCGGTCTTGATCGGCACGGCATGCGGGCTGCGCGAACCCGCCGCCGGCCGGCGTTTCACTTCAATTCACTCCACCTCGTTCACAGCTCGATGCGCGTGCCGAGCAGCGCGAGGAACTGCGCGAGCCAGGCCGGATGCGCGGGCCACGCGGGCGCGGTGACGAACGGCGCGTCGGTCACGGCCGCGTCGACCGGGATGTCCGCATATTCGCCGCCCGCGAGCTTCACTTCGGGCGCGCAGGCCGGGTAGGCCGAGATGCGCTTGCCGCGGATCACGTCGGCGGCCGCGAGCAGCTGCGCCGCATGGCAGATCGCGGCGATCGGCTTGCCGGCTTCGGCGAACGCGCGCACCAGCGCGATCACCTTCGCGTCGAGACGCAGGTATTCCGGCGCGCGACCGCCCGCGATCGCGAGCGCGTCGTAGCCCGCCGCATCGACGTCGTCGAACGTCGCGTTCAGCGTGAAGTTGTGGCCGGGCTTCTCGGTGTAGGTCTGGTCGCCCTCGAAATCGTGGATCGCGGTCTTGACCTTGTCGCCCGCGCGCTTGCCCGGGCAGACTGCATCGACGTGATGACCGACGGCCTGCAGCGCCTGGAACGGCACCATCGTTTCGTAGTCTTCGGCGAAATCACCGGTCAGGAACAGGATCTTCTTCGCGGCCATGGCTTTCTCCATTGAACAGCGTTGAGGGGCCGTTCGCGCCGGGCGCGGCAGGCATGCGCTGCGGCGGCGAAGCAGCCCCAAGGACGAAAGCGCAGTGTACTCCGGCAGATTGAAGCGCGCGTGACGGCCGCCCCGCGCTGCGGTGGGGCGGCGAGGCGGCGCGATGGCGCGCCAGGCCTCAGAAGAAGGTTTCGACGACTTCCGTCACGCGGAACTGCGGATCGAGCACGAGCAGCTGGCGCCACTTGTCGAACGTCAGGCACGGATGCGAGATATCGAACGCGACCATGTCGCCGACCTTCACGTCCGCGCCCGGCGGGATCTGCAGGTACGCGTGCTGGTCCATCATCCCGGTGACGGCCCAGCCTTCGCTCGCGGCGACATCGCGCGGCGCGCTGTCGCGACCCGGGCGGAAGTGGCGCGCCGGCTCGGGCAGGCCCGCGTCGAACGCCGCGTCGCGCTTGCCGAGCGCGATGATCGCGCGGTCGGCTTCCGGCACCGATTGCACGTACGCCCACAGCTGCAGAGCCGGCAGCAGCCCTTCGCCCATCCTGCGGGCGATCGGGTTGCGCGCGAACACGTCGGTCTGCGCCTTCTTGTAGATGCCGACGTCGTGCGTCAGGTAGCAGCCCGGACGCAGCACGACTTCCGCGAAACCGTCATCGGACGCCTTCGCGAATTCCTCCGCGACCACGTCGTACCACGCCGAGCCGGCACCCGACAGGATCGCCGGCGTGCGCGCGAAGCGGCCGGCTTCGGCCAGCTCGCGCGTGAACGCGACCGCGTCCTGCAGGAATGCGCGGATCTCGCCTTCCTCCTTCAGCACGCCTTCGTAGAGTTCGATGCCGGCCAGCTTCAGCGTTTCCGGATAGCGCGCGATCGCGTCGAGCACGGCGGTGCGCTGCGCGGCGTCGCGCACGCCCGCGCGGCCGCCCGGCACGCCGAGTTCGATCAGCACGTTCAGCGTTTTCTTCGCTTCGCCGAAGAAGCGGCCGAGCTGGTCGACGCTGTCGGCCGAGTCGACGAGGCAGAAGAATTCGAAGTCGGGATCGGACAGCAGCCCCGCGATGATCGTCATGTTCTGGCGGCCGACCAGCTGGTTCGCGAGCAGCACGCGGCGCACGCCGCCGTGATACGCGGCCTGCGTCTGGTGCGCGGTCGCGAGCGTGATGCCCCACGCGCCGGCGGCGAGCTGGCGGCGGAACAGTTGCGGCGCCATCGTCGTCTTGCCGTGCGGCGCGAACTGCGCGCCGTACTGCTGGACGAACGCCTGCATCCAGTTCAGATTGTGTTCGATACGATCCTCGTACAGCACCGCTGCCGGCAGGCTGACGTCTTCCGCGAGCAGGTTCCACTCGAGGCGGCCTGCGTCGTCGAGCGGCACGCTCGCGCTCGGCAGGTTGCCGAGGCCCTTGCCCAACGGATTGATTGTCGGTTCCTGATAGTTTGTAACTTTCATGTCATCCCGCTCCATCATCACTATGCATTGCACTGAAGTTGACATGCAGATGGTACAGAAAGTAGCATCGGCGCGGTGATGTTATTTAGTAACATAAAGCGCCACACCCTTTTCAGCAGATGAATTCGTCCGCCACTCCGTCCGTTCCGTTCACCGCCGAGCAACCGGTTGCCCAGCCGGTCCTCGACATCGTTGCGCGGATCGCCGAATGCGCGCCCGAGCTGCGCGAGGCCGAACGCAAGGTCGCGGCCTTCATCCTTGCCGATCTCGCGCGCGCCGCGCATGCGAGCATCGGCGCGCTCGCGCGCGACGCGGAAGTCAGCGTCGCGACGGTCACGCGGTTCGCGAAGGCCGTCGGCTGCCGCGACGTGCGCGAACTGAAGGTGCTCGTCGCGCAGGCGGCGGCGGTCGGCCAGCGCTTTCTCGTGCCGTCCGGCGAGCCCGCGGAAGTGGACGCGAGCCCGGCATCGGTCGTCTACGACGAGATCCGCGTCGCGCTCGCGCAAAACCACCAGCTGCTGCGCAACACGTCGTTCGATGCCGCGGCCGATCTCCTCGCCGGCGCGAAGATGGTCTACGTGTACGGGCAGGGCGGCGGCTCGACCGCGCTCGCCGACGAACTGCGCTTCCGGCTCGTGCGCTTCGGGCGGCCGGTCGCGAGCTACCAGGACAGCCTGCTGCAGCGGATGGTGTCGGCGACGCTGTCGCGCGACACCGTGGTCGTCGCGCTGTCGGTGAGCGGGCGCGTGCCCGAGCTGCTCGAGAGCTGCCGCCTCGCGAAGCGCTACGGCGCGAAGCTGATTGCGATCACCGCGCCGGCGTCGCCGCTCGCGAAGCTCGCCGACCACCTGATCCCGGTCGTCGCGTTCGAAACCGATTTCATCTACAAGCCTTCGACATCGCGCTACGCGATGATGATGGCGATCGACGTGCTCGTCACCGGAGTCGCGCTGCGGCTCGGCGATGCGGGCCGAGAATCGCTGCGCCGCATCAAGCATGCGCTCGATGCGCACCGCGGCGGCGGAGACCGTCAACCGGTAGGAGACTGACCATGCATTCGCATCCCGAAGCCGCCGATACGCTGATCGTCGGCGCGCAGCTGTACGACGGCACGGGCGCACCGCCCGTCACGCGCGACGTCGCGATCCGCAACGGCGTGATCGCGGCGATCGGCAACCTGTCGAACTGGCTTGCCGAGACCGTCGTCGATGCGAACGGCCGCGCGCTCGCGCCCGGCTTCGTCGACGTGCACACGCACGACGACACGCACGTGATCCGCGCGCCCGAGATGCTGCCGAAGATCTCGCAGGGCGTGACGACCGTGATCGTCGGCAACTGCGGGATCAGCGCGTCGCCGGTGACGCTCGCGGGCGATCCGCCCGACCCGATGAACCTGCTCGGCGATCGCGACGCGTTCCGCTATCCGACCTTCGCTGCCTACGTCGCGGCGGTGAACGACGCGCGTCCGGCCGTGAACGTCGCGGCGCTCGTCGGGCACACCGCGCTGCGCAACAACCAGATGGACCGCCTCGACCGCGCGGCGACCGACGGCGAAATCGCCGGGATGCGCACGCAACTCGAGGAAGCGCTCGCGAACGGCGCGCTCGGGCTGTCGTCGGGCCTTGCGTACGGCTCCGCGTTCGCGGCGCCGGCCGAGGAAGTGATGGCGCTTGCCGAGCCGCTCGCGAACGCGGGCGCGCTGTACACGACGCATATGCGCACCGAGTTCGACGCGATCCTCGACGCGATGGACGAGGCTTACCGCGTCGGCCGTCACGCGCAGGTGCCGGTCGTGATCTCGCACCTGAAGTGCGCGGGCCCGTCGAACTGGGGCCGCAGCACCGAGGTGCTCGCGTCGCTCGAAGGCGCGCGCCGCTACCAGCCGGTCGGCTGCGACTGCTATCCGTACAGCCGCAGCTCGTCGACGCTCGACCTGAAGCAGGTGACGGGCGACATCGACATCACGATCACGTGGTCGGAACCGCATCCCGAAGTCGCCGGCAAGCTGCTGAAGGCGATCGCGGCCGACTGGGGCGTGACCGAGCAGGAAGCCGCGCAGCGGATCCGTCCGGCCGGCGCCGTGTACCACAACATGTCCGAGGACGACGTGCGCCGCATCCTGTCGCATCCGGCGACGATGGTCGGCTCGGACGGCCTGCCGAATGATCCGCTGCCGCATCCGCGGCTGTGGGGCGCGTTCCCGCGCGTGCTCGGCCATTACGTGCGCGACACGAACCTGCTGCCGCTCGAGGAGGCGATCCGCAAGATGACGTCGCTGTCCGCGCGCCGCTACGGGATCGCGCGGCGCGGCGAAGTGCACGTCGGCTACCACGCGGATCTCGTGCTGTTCGATCCCGCGCGCGTGATCGACGCCGCGACGTTCGAGAAGCCGCAGCAGCCCGCGCACGGGATCGACGCGGTGTGGGTGAACGGCGTGCTGACTTATGAGAACGGCCAGCCGACCGGCGAGCGCGCCGGCGGTTTCGTCGCGCGCGGCGAGCGCGTGCCGGCGAGTGCCGACGCCGCGTTCTGAACGCGGTCCTGATCCGATTTGCCGCGTGCGCCATGCCGGCGCGCGCATCCGCAACCGTGCGTTGCATGGGACCGGCGCCGGCGCGTGCGCGCCGAGGCCGGTCGACCAACCAGGAGTGAAACGATGAAGCGATATGGCGTAGGCGAAGCGAAGGGTACCGGCGGGCAGGTGATGCCGTTTGCACGCGCGGTCGAGGCCGACGGCTGGCTGTACGTGTCGGGCCAGACGCCGATGGTGAACGGCGAGGTCGTCGAAGGCGGGATCGTCACGCAGTCGAAGCAGACGATCGAGAACGTGATCGCGATCCTGAAGGAAGCCGGCTACGGCCTGGAACACGTCGTGCGCTGCGGCGTGTGGCTCGACGACGCACGCGATTTCGCGTCGTTCAACAAGGTGTTCGTGTCGTACTTCGGCGAGCATCCGCCGGCACGCGCGTGCGTGCAGTCGAGCATGGTCATCGACTGCAAGGTCGAGGTCGATTGCATCGCTTACAAGGCGCCGGTGAAGTAATGCGGGCGGGCATCCCCTGCGCACAGTGAAACAGCCCCGTCGGCGCGAGCCGGCGGGGCTGTTTCGTAACAGGCGGGCCGCTATTACTGCCGCGCAGTCCGCGCGTTGTCCGGCATCGGCTGGTTGTAATTCGTGCGGAACGGATTGATGTCGAGCCCGCCGCGCCGCGTGTAGCGCGCATACACCGCGAGCTTCACCGGTTTGCACGCATGCAGGATGTCGAGGAAGATCCGCTCGACGCACTGCTCGTGAAAGCCCGTGTGATTGCGGAACGAGATGATGTAGCGCAGCAGCCCTGCGTGATCGATCTGCGGCCCGACGTAGTGAATCTGCACGCTGCCCCAGTCGGGCTGGCCGGTGACCGGGCAGTTCGAGCGCAGTAGGTCGGACACGAGCGTTTCCTCGACCGGCGCTTCGTCCTCGGCGTCGGCGGCCGACAGCAGCGACGGATCGGGTTCGTACACGTCGGTGTCGAGGTCGAGCCGATCGAGCGACAGCCCGTCGAGCTCTTCCATCTCGAGCTTGCCGAAATCGTGCGGCGACACCAACTGCACCGACACGCTCGCGCCGCATGCGGCCGACACGTCGCGCTTCAGCACATCGCGCACCGCGTCGAGCGAGTCGAACTTCGATTGCGCGAACGAGCCGAGATACAGCTTGAACGACTTCGATTCGACGATGTTCGGCGATTCGGCCGGCACGTAGAACGTCGCGACCGCGAGCTGCGGCTTGCCGCGTGCGTTGAGCCACGACAGTTCGTACGCGTTCCAGATATCGGTGCCGAAGAACGGCAGCGCGGACGTGATGCCGAGCTGCTCGCGCGCCCCGGCGCGCGGGATCGGGAACAGCAGCGACGCGTCGTACTGCGCTGCGTAGACGGTCGCCTTGCCGAGCGGGGAATGTTCGGGATTCATTGCACGAAGCCTTTACGACAGGAAGAGGCGGTACGCCGGATTGGCGCTCTCCTCGACATACGGATAGCCGAGCGCCGCGAGGAAGCGTTCGAACTCGGCGCGATCGGCCTGCGGCACCTGCAGCCCGACGAGGATCGAGCTGTAGTCCGCGCCCTGGTTGCGGTAGTGGAACAGGCTGATGTTCCAGTCCGGCGCCATCGACGACAGGAACTTCATCAGCGCGCCCGGCCGTTCCGGGAATTCGAAGCGGAACAGGCGCTCTTCAAGCGCGAGCGGCGAGCGGCCGCCCACCATGTAGCGGATATGTTCCTTCGACAGCTCGTCGTGCGTGAGGTCGACGGTCTTGAAGCCGTGCGACTCGAAGTTCGCGGCGATCTCCTCCGACTCGCCGCGCCGCTTGATCTGCACGCCGACGAAGATGTGCGCGGACTGCGCATCGGCGATCCGGTAGTTGAACTCGGTCACGTTGCGATCGCCGACGAGCGAGCAGAAGCGCTTGAAGCTGCCGCGCTCCTCGGGGATCGTGACGGCGAACACGGCTTCGCGCGCCTCGCCCACTTCCGCGCGTTCGGCGACGAAGCGCATCCGGTCGAAGTTCATGTTCGCGCCGGACGTGACCGCGACGAGCGTCTGGTTCTCGATGCCTTCGCGTTCCGCATACTGTTTCGCGCCCGCGACCGCGAGCGCGCCGGACGGCTCGAGCACGCTGCGCGTATCCTGGAATACGTCCTTGATCGCCGCGCACAGCGCGTCGGTGTCGACCGTCAGTACGCCGTCGAGGAATTCGCGGCACAGCCGGAAGGTTTCCTCGCCGACGAGCTTTACCGCCGTGCCGTCCGCGAACAGGCCGACCTCGCTCAGTTCGACGCGCTCGCCCTTCTGCAGCGACTGCGCCATCGCGCACGAATCCTCGGCCTGCACGCCGAACACCTTGATCTCCGGCCGCACCGCCTTGACGTAGGCCGCCACGCCGGACGCGAGCCCGCCGCCGCCGATCGGCACGAAGATCGCGTGAATCGGACCCTGGTGCTGACGCAGGATTTCCATCGCGATCGTGCCCTGGCCGGCGATCACGTACGGATCGTCGAACGGGTGGACGAACGTGAGGTCGCGTTCAGCCTGAACCTTGACCGCGTGCGCGTATGCATCGCTGTACGACTCGCCCGCCTGGATCACCTCGACGCTCGGGCCGCCGTGCGCGCGTACCGCATCGACTTTCACCTGCGGCGTCGTGACCGGCACGACGATCACGGCCTTCACGCCCATCCGGGCCGCCGAGAACGCGACGCCCTGCGCATGATTGCCGGCCGATGCCGTGATCACGCCGCGCGCGAGCGCGTCGGCCGGAATGTGCGCCATCTTGTTGTACGCGCCGCGCAGCTTGAACGAGAACACCGGCTGGTTGTCCTCGCGCTTCAGGTAAACAGGGTTGTGCAGCCGGGCCGACAGGTTGCGGGCGGGTTCGAGTTCCGTCTCGAGCGCGACGTCGTAGACGCGCGCGGTGAGGATTTTCTTCAGGTAATCGTGGGATGCCATGGGCGCTCGCGTGCAGTGCGGAAGCAGACGGTAAAGGATCAATGATAGCGCCAAGGGTCGGTCCGCACGCAAGCGGCATGCCGGGCGCACGGTCGCGGAACCGCGCCGGCGGGCGTGTTGGCCGCATGAGGCGTCCCTTTTTACCGGTTTAACCGCATGGTTACCGACCGGACGGACGGCGAATTCCGGCGCGAAAACGTGCCGAGCCAAGCCCGGCGCGGCTTGCGGCGATAGCCCCACGACCTGTCCGGCGTGTCACGCGTGGCCCGATCATGGGTTAGAATTCCGTTTTGAATCAAGGATCGGAAGATGCAGAGGCACCCTCGGATCGCCCCGTTGAAGCCGACGCCGCGCGCAGCCAGCCCCGCGGCGGAGCGGCATGCGCGCCGCGCGCGATCGTGCTGATGGCTCCGAGTGCCGCCAGGCCCCACCCGTCGGGAACGGTGAGTTCAGTCCCGTTTCGGCCCCATGCGAGTTAGTCGCACGCCTGGCAACAGAACAGATTTCCCCAAGATTGCGCCCACGCGCTTGCCGACGCCCCTGCACGGTGTATCGGCCCTCCGAGTCGTCCGAACATGAACGCACCACAAGTTTTCGATCCGCATGGCGCGGCCGCCGCCGTCGCCGCCGACCCCGCGCCCCGTCTGCGCGAGATTCCCTACAACTACACGTCCTTCTCCGACCGCGAGATCGTGATCCGCCTGCTCGGCGCGGAGGCGTGGTCGGTGCTCGACGAACTGCGCGCCGAACGCCGCACGGGCCGCTCGGCACGGATGCTGTATGAGGTGCTCGGCGATATCTGGGTCGTGCGCCGCAACCCGTACCTGCAGGACGACCTGCTCGACAACCCGAAGCGCCGCGCGCTGCTGATCGAGGCGCTGAACCACCGCCTGACCGAGATCGGCAAACGCCGCCGCGCCGACCTGACCGCGCACCACGACGACGCGGGCCGCGAACGCGCCGAGCGCGTCGAGATGCTCGAGGCCGCCGCGCAGCGCGCGGTCGACGAGTTCGCCGATGAATTCGACAAGATGGCCGACCTGCGCCGCCGCGCGACCAAGGCGCTCGGCCGCTGCACGCAGAAGGACAACATCCGTTTCGACGGGCTGTCGCGCGTGTCGCACGTGACCGACGCGACCGACTGGCGCGTCGAATACCCGTTCGTCGTGCTGACCCCCGATACCGAAGCCGAGATCGCGGGCCTGATCAAGGCCTGCTTCGAGCTTGGCCTGACCGTGATCCCGCGTGGCGGCGGCACCGGCTACACGGGCGGCGCGGTGCCGCTCACGCCGTTCTCCGCGGTGATCAACACCGAGAAGCTCGAACAGCTCGGCGCGGTCGAACTCACCGAACTGCCGGGCGTCGCGCACAAGGTGCCGACGATCTTCTCCGGCGCGGGCGTCGTCACGCGCCGCGTGACGGAAGCGGCCGAAGCGGCCGGCTACGTGTTCGCGGTCGACCCGACCTCGCTCGACGCATCGTGCATCGGCGGCAACGTCGCGATGAACGCCGGCGGCAAGAAGGCCGTGCTGTGGGGCACCGCGCTCGACAACCTGGCCTGGTGGCGGATGGTCGACCCGGACGGCAACTGGCTCGAAGTCACGCGCCACGAGCACAACCAGGGCAAGATCCACGACATCGCGGTCGCGCGTTTCGAGCTGAAGTGGTTCGACGGCGCGTATGCGCCGGGCGAGAAGCTGCTGAAGACCGAGATGCTCGAGATCGAAGGCCGCCGGTTCCGCAAGGAAGGCCTCGGCAAGGACGTGACCGACAAGTTCCTCGCCGGCCTGCCGGGCGTGCAGAAGGAAGGCTGCGACGGGCTGATCACGTCCGCGCGCTGGGTGCTGCACAAGATGCCCGCGCACACGCGCACCGTCTGTCTCGAATTCTTCGGCCAGGCGCGCGAGGCGATCCCGAGCATCGTCGAGATCAAGGACTACCTGTTCGAAACGTCGAAGCAGGGCGGCGCGATCCTCGCGGGCCTCGAGCACCTCGACGAGCGCTACCTGCGCGCGGTCGGCTACGCGACCAAGAGCAAGCGCAACGCATTCCCCAAGATGGTGCTGATCGGCGACATCGTCGGCGATGACGCCGACGCGGTCGCGCACGCGACGTCCGAAGTGATCCGGATGGCGAACGGCAAGAGCGGCGAAGGCTTCGTCGCGATCAGCGCGGAGGCGCGCAAGCGCTTCTGGCTCGACCGCAGCCGCACGGCCGCGATCGCGAAGCACACCAACGCGTTCAAGATCAACGAAGACGTCGTGATCCCGCTGAACCGGATGGGCGAGTACACCGACGGCATCGAGCGGATCAACATCGAGCTGTCGCTGAAGAACAAGCTGCAGCTGGTCGACGCGCTCGAAGCGTTCTTCCGCGCCGGCAACCTGCCGCTCGGCAAGACCGACGACGCAAACGAGATCCCGAGCGCCGAACTGCTCGAGGATCGCGTGCAGCAGGCGCTGGAGCTGCTCAAGCGCGTGCGCGCACGCTGGGAATTCGTGCGCGACCGGCTCGACCAGCCGCTGCGCGAGGCGCAGCACTACCTCGTGCAGCTCGGCTACGAGGCGCTTGCCGAGAAGTTCGCCGATCGCGCGGACGAGCAGCCGGGCGCGACCGTGTTCCACGTCACGCAGGACCGCACGGTCCGCATCTCGTGGAAGCAGGAGATCCGCGCGGAGCTGCGCGCGATCTTCAACGGCGGCGCGTTCAAGCAGATCCTCGATGAGGCGCAGGCGATCCACAAGCAGGTGCTGCGCGGTCGCGTGTTCGTCGCGCTGCACATGCACGCGGGCGACGGCAACGTCCACACCAACATCCCGGTCAACTCCGACAACTACGAGATGCTGCAGGATGCGCACGCGGCGGTCGCGCGCATCATGACGCTTGCGCGCTCGCTCGACGGCGTGATCTCCGGCGAACACGGGATCGGCATCACGAAGCTCGAGTTCCTGACCGACGACGAGATCGCCGAATTCCGCGCGTACAAGCAGCGCGTCGACCCGAACGGCCGTTTCAACAAGGGCAAGCTGCTCGACGGCGCCGACCTGCGCAACGCGTACACGCCGAGCTTCGGGCTGATGGGCTACGAGTCGCTGATCATGCAGCAGTCCGACATTGGCGCGATCGCCGATTCGGTGAAGGACTGCCTGCGCTGCGGCAAGTGCAAGCCGGTGTGCGCGACCCACGTGCCGCGCGCGAACCTGCTGTACAGCCCGCGCAACAAGATCCTCGCGACCTCGCTGCTGGTCGAGGCGTTCCTGTACGAGGAGCAGACGCGCCGCGGCGTGTCGATCAAGCACTGGGACGAGTTCAACGACGTGGCCGATCACTGCACGGTGTGCCACAAGTGCGCGACGCCGTGCCCGGTGAAGATCGACTTCGGCGACGTCACGATGAACATGCGCAACCTGTTGCGCAAGATGGGCAAGAAGAAGTTCAACGCCGGCAATGCGGCGGGCATGTTCTTCCTGAACGCGACCAATCCGCAGACGATCAACGCCGCGCGCGGCGTGATGATGGGCGTCGGCTACAAGGTGCAGCGCTTCGCGAACGACATGCTGAAGAAGGTCGTGACGAAGCAGACGCAGCACCCGCCGGCGACGGTCGGCAAGCCGCCCGTGGTCGAGCAGGTGATCCACTTCGTCAACAAGAAGATGCCGGGCAACCTGCCGAAGAAGACGGCGCGCGCGCTGCTCGACATCGAGGACAACAAGATCGTGCCGATCATCCGCAACCCGAAGTCGACGACCGTCGATTCGGAAGCGGTGTTCTACTTCCCCGGCTGCGGCTCCGAGCGCCTGTTCTCGCAGGTCGGCCTCGCGACGCAGGCGATGCTGTGGGAAGCGGGCGTGCAGACCGTGCTGCCGCCGGGCTACCTGTGCTGCGGTTATCCGCAGCGCGGCTCGGGCCAGTACGACAAGGCCGAGAAGATCGTCACCGACAACCGCGTGCTGTTCCACCGGGTCGCGAACACGCTGAACTACCTCGACATCAAGACGGTGGTCGTGTCGTGCGGCACCTGCTACGACCAGCTCGCGGGCTACGAATTCGACAAGATCTTCCCGGGCTGCCGGATCATCGACATCCACGAGTTCCTGCTCGAGAAGGGGATGAAGCTCGACGGCGTGACGGGCACGCGCTACATGTATCACGACCCGTGCCACACGCCGATCAAGACGATGGACCCGGTGAAGCTCGTCAACGAGCTGATGGGCGCGGAGAAGGACGGCTACAAGATCGAGAAGAACGAGCGCTGCTGCGGTGAGTCGGGCACGCTGGCGGTCACGCGTCCGGACATCTCCACGCAGGTCCGCTTCCGCAAGGAAGAGGAAATCCGCAAGGGCGCCGCGAAGCTGCGCAGCATCCCGGTCGTGGCCGGCAGCGCACCCGCGCCGGTCGCCGCGAGCGCGAACGGCCCGGACGTGAAGATCCTGACGAGCTGCCCGTCGTGCCTGCAGGGCCTGTCGCGCTACAACGAGGATGCGAACCTCGAGGCCGACTACATCGTGGTCGAGATCGCGCGCCAGGTGCTCGGCGAGAACTGGATGGCCGACTATGTCGCACACGCGAACAATGGCGGGATCGAGCGCGTGCTGGTCTAATGCGGGCATGACGACCGCCCGATCGGGCCAGGAATGAGCGGGCGCCGGCGCAGATGCGCCGGCGCCCGTCCACATGGGAGCGACGATGGAATGCGTGTTTTGCCGTGAAGACGGCGGCGAGGTGCTCTGGCAGGACGATGCGCTGCGCGTCGTGCTCGCGACGGGCGAACACGATTACCCTGGCTTCTGCCGGGTGATCTGGGGCACGCACGTGGCCGAGTTTTCCGATCTCGGCGAGCCCGAGCGGGCACATCTGATGCGCGTTGTGTACGCGGTGGAGCGCGCCGTGCGCCGTGTGATGCAGCCGAACAAGGTGAATCTCGCGAGCCTCGGCAACATGGTGCCGCACGTGCACTGGCACGTGATCCCGCGCTTCTCCAACGACGCCCATTTTCCGCAGCCCGTCTGGGCGCCGCGCCAGCGCAGCGTGTCCGAGGCGCTGCTGCGCACGCGCGCGGCGCAGGCCTCGCTGCTGCACAATGCGGTGCGCGAGGAAATTCAACGCATGACCGATTCGAGGCAGCCATGAGCGGTTTGACTTCCACGACGCCGATTCCGTCCGGCGTCGTCGTGCACGCGGTGTCGCGCGTGCTCGAATTGCAGTACCCGAACGGCGAAAATTACCGGATTCCGTTCGAGCTGATGCGCGTCTATTCGCCGTCGGCCGAGGTGCGCGGCCACGGGCCGGGCCAGGAGACGCTGCAGACCGGCAAGCGCGAGGTGACGATCACCGCGCTCGAGGGCGTGGGCAACTACGCGCTGCAGCCGACGTTCTCGGACGGTCATTCGACCGGCATCTACTCGTGGGATCTGCTGTACGAACTGGCGACGCAGCAGGACGCGCTGTGGCGCGACTATTTCGACAAACTGCAGGCGGCGGGCATCGAGCGCGACGCGCCGATGCCGGCGGCCCCCGCGCCGCACGGCCACTGCCACTGAAATCGACGGCGCCCGCTCGGCGCCGTCTTGCCATTTACTGAGGATCAACGCGATGAGCAAAACCCACTTCGGCTTCGAGAGCGTCGAGGAAACCGAAAAAGCGAAGAAAGTGGCGGGCGTGTTCCATTCGGTCGCGAGCAACTACGATCTGATGAACGACCTGATGTCGGCCGGCATGCACCGCGCGTGGAAGGCGTTCACGATCGCGCAGGCGAACGTGCGCCCCGGCTTCAAGGTGCTCGACATCGCGGCCGGCACCGGCGACCTGACCAAGGCGTTCGCGAAGGCGGCCGGGCCGACCGGCGAAGTCTGGCACACCGACATCAACGAATCGATGCTGCGCGTGGGCCGCGACCGGCTGCTCGACAAGGGCATCGTGACGCCGTCGCTGCTGTGCGACGCCGAGAAAATCCCCTTTCCGGACAACTACTTCGATGTGGTCACGGTCGCGTTCGGGCTGCGCAACATGACGCACAAGGATGCGGCGCTGGCCGAGATGCGCCGCGTCGCGAAGCCGGGCGGCCGCGTGATGGTGCTGGAATTCTCGAAAGTCTGGGATCCGCTGAAAAAAGCGTACGACCTGTATTCTTTCAAAGTATTACCGTGGCTTGGCGACAAGTTCGCGAAAGATGCTGAAAGTTATCGGTATCTTGCTGAATCTATCCGGATGCACCCCGATCAGGACACGCTGAAGACGATGATGGAACAAGCGGGCCTCGACGCCGTCAAATATTACAATTTGTCAGGTGGCGTGGTAGCTTTACACCTAGGAACCAAGTACTAAGGGGTTCTTCCCATACATTCGCCTTACATCTGGAGAAGCTGATGTCCGAATCGCGTTCGTTGTTCAACCGTAGCAAGCCGTCGAAGCCGTGGGCTCGACGGGTCGGCACGCTGCTGATGGTCGGCCTGCTCACGGCCGGCACGTTCGCATCGCTCGACGCCGAAGCCAGGCGTATGGGCGGCGGGCGCAGCATCGGCCGCCAGAGTTCCACCGTCACGCAGCGCCAGGCCACGCCGCCCGCGCAGCAGCCGATGCAGCAGGCCGCGCCGGCGCAGGCGCAGCGCGCGAACCCGGCCGCACCGGCACCGGCCGCGCAGCCGAACCGCTCGCGCTGGCTCGGGCCGATCGCCGGCCTCGCGGCCGGCCTCGGCATCGCGGCGCTGCTGTCGCACTTCGGCCTCGGCGGCGCGTTCGCGAGCATGATGGCGAACGTCATCGTGATCGCGCTGCTGGCGATGGTCGGCATCTGGCTGATCCGCAAGTTCATGAACCGTCGCCGTCCGCAGGAACCGGCGTACTCGGTGGGCGGCTCGGCCTCGTCGTCGGGCGGCTACTCGCAGAGCCCGTCGTTCCAGCAAGGCAGCACCGGCGGCAACTATGCCGGCAGCGGCAGCAGCTACGCGAACGAAGCGCAGGGCGTGTTCGGCGGCGGCGCAGCAGCCGCCGGCGCGGCAGGCGCGATGGCGGCCGCACCGCTGCAGGTGCCGGCCGGCTTCGACACCGAAGCGTTCCTGCGCAGCGCGAAGGTCTACTTCGTGCGCCTGCAGGCCGCGTGGGACCAGGGCAACCTGGCCGACATCCGCGAGTTCACGACGCCGGAAATGTTCGCCGAGATCAAGATCGACCTCGATTCGCGCGGCAACGAGGCGAACCAGACCGATGTCGTGCAGCTCGACGCGGAACTGGTCGCGATCGAGGATCGCGGCATCGAGCAGTCGGCGAGCGTGCGCTTCCACGGGCTGATCCGCGAATCGGCGAATGCGTCGGCGGCGCCGTTCGACGAGGTGTGGAACCTGTCGAAGTCGGGTGGCCAGGGCTGGCTGCTCGCGGGTATCCAGCAGATCAACACGCACTGAGCGTGACCGGCGGCCGGCTTGCCGGCTGGCCGGGCGACGGCCGCCGCACTGCGACCGCTTGCCGCCCGGGTGTGCGGTTGGCCGCGGGCTGCCGACGATCCGACGTTACAATAGAAACCCGCGTGGGCGCCCGGCCTGCGCGGGTTTTTTCTTTCCCAGCCCGATGACCTTTGCCGCCAAGCCTTTTGCTGCTGCTGTCAATCACCTGCTCGCGCGCGAATCGTGGGCGCGCGATCGCCTGATCCCCTACGCGGGCAAGACCGCCCGGCTCGACGTGCCGCCCGTCACGCTCACGCTGCTCGTGCAGCCCGACGGCTACCTGTCCGCGGTGGAAGCGCACGATGCGCAACACGTCGACGTGTCGATCGCGCTCGCGGGCGACACGGTCGCCGCATTCCTGCAGGGCGGCCAGGCGGCCGTGATGAAGCACGTGAAGATCGAGGGCGACGCCGAGTTCGCGACCCAGATCGCGAAGCTGGCCGAGCACCTGCGCTGGGAACCTGAGGAAGATCTCGCGAAGCTGGTCGGCGACGCGGCGGCGTACCGGATCGCGACGGTCGTGCGCGACGCCGGCGCGCGCGCGCGCCGCACCGGCCGCAACGTGCTCGATTCCGTCGCCGAGTACTTGCTCGACGAGAACCCGCAAGTCGTCCGGCGCACGGTGCTCGGCGGCTTCGACGCCGAACTGGCGCGGGCGCGCGATGCGCTCGCGCGGGTCGAAAAGCGGGTCGAGCGACTCGAACAAAAAATCGGCGCGCGCACGGGCTCCGGCCCGCGCGGCGCGCACTGAGGGCCGCAGGGCATGCGCATTTTCCGTTTCATCAAGATTGTCTACACCGTCATCCGCTTTGGCCTCGACGAAGTGATGCTGTCCCGGATCGACGACCGGCGCGTGAAGCTGCTGCTGCGGATCACGACGATCGGCCGCCGCTTTTCCGATCCGCCCGCCGTACGGCTGCGTCACGCGCTCGAAAGCCTCGGCCCGATCTTCGTCAAGTTCGGCCAGGTGCTGTCGACGCGCCGCGACTTGCTGTCGGTCGATTTCGCGAACGAACTCGCGAAGCTGCAGGACCAGGTGCCGCCGTTCGATTCCGCGGTGGCGATCGCGATCATCGAGAAGTCGCTCGGCGCGCCGGTCGACGAGCTGTTCGACGAATTCGAGCGGGAGCCGGTCGCGAGCGCGTCGATCGCGCAGGTGCATTTCGCTAAGCTGAAGCAGGGCGTGCACGCGGGCAAGGCCGTCGCGGTCAAGGTGCTGCGCCCGAACATGCTGCCGGTGATCGATTCCGACCTCGCGCTGATGCGCGACATCGCGACGTGGACGGAGCGCATGTGGGCCGACGGCCGGCGCCTGAAGCCGCGCGAAGTCGTCGCCGAATTCGACAAGTACCTGCACGACGAGCTCGACCTGATGCGCGAGGCCGCGAACGGCAGCCAGCTGCGCCGCAACTTCGCGGGCCTCGACCTGCTGCTCGTGCCCGAGATGTTCTGGGATTTCTCGACGTCGCAGGTGCTCGTGATGGAGCGCATGACCGGCGTGCCGATCAGCCAGGTCGAGACGCTGCGCGCGGCCGGCGTCGACATCAAGAAGCTCGCGCGCGAAGGCGTCGAGATCTTCTTCACGCAGGTGTTCCGCGACGGTTTCTTTCACGCGGACATGCACCCGGGCAACATCCAGGTGAGCCTCGATCCGAACACGTTCGGCCGCTATATCGCGCTCGATTTCGGGATCGTCGGCGCGTTGTCCGATTTCGACAAGAACTACCTCGCGCAGAACTTCCTCGCGTTCTTCAAGCGCGATTACCACCGCGTCGCGACGCTGCACCTCGAATCGGGCTGGGTGCCGCCCGAGACGCGCGTCGAGGAGCTCGAGAGCGCGATCCGTGCGGTGTGCGAGCCGTATTTCGACCGCGCGCTGAAGGACATCTCGCTCGGCCAGGTGCTGATGCGCCTGTTCTCGACGTCGCGCCGCTTCAACGTCGAGATCCAGCCGCAGCTCGTGCTGCTGCAGAAGACGATGCTGAATGTCGAAGGGCTCGGCCGTTCGCTCGATCCCGAACTCGACCTGTGGAAGACCGCGAAGCCGTATCTCGAGCGCTGGATGACCGAGCAGATCGGCCTGCGCGGCTGGTACGAGCGCTTCAAGGTCGAGGCGCCGCAGTGGAGCAAGACGCTGCCGCAACTGCCGCGGCTGATCCACCACGCGATGGCGGCGCGCCACGATGCGCCGCGCGCGGCGAGCGAGGACCTGATGCGCCAGATCCTCATCGAGCAGAAACGGACCAACCGGCTGATGCAGGCATTGCTGATCTTCGGTCTTGCCGTCGGCGTCGGGGCGCTCGTCGCGCGCGTGCTGCTTGCGCTCGCGTACGGCGCGTGACCGAAGGGGACGGAGCGATGTCCGAACCGAAACAACCGTCCGCTCCGAGCGCCGCCGATTTCGCGACGCGTGACCCCGGCAATGCCGCGTTCTGGGACGAGCGTTTCGCACGCGGCGTGACGCCGTGGGAATTCGGCGGCGTGCCGGACGGGTTTCGCGCGTTTGCGCAGCGGCACGAGCCGTGCGCGGTGCTGATCCCCGGCTGCGGCAGTGCGCAGGAAGCCGGCTGGCTCGCGCAGGCCGGCTGGCCCGTGCGCGCGATCGATTTCGCCGCGCAGGCGGTGGCGGCCGCGAAGGCGCAGCTCGGCGCGCACGCGGACGTCGTCGAGCAGGCCGATTTCTTCACGTACCGGCCGCCGTTCGACGTGCAGTGGGTGTACGAGCGCGCGTTCCTGTGCGCGCTGCCGCCGAGCCTGCGCGCCCGTTACGCGACGCGGATGGCCGAACTGCTGCCCGCCGGTGCGCTGCTGGCCGGGTATTTCTTCGTGACGAAGAAACCGAAGGGGCCGCCGTTCGGCGTCGAGCGCGCCGAACTCGATGCGCTGCTCGCGCCGCACTTCGAGCTGATCGATGATCTGCCGGTGACCGATTCGCTGGCCGTGTTCGACGGAAACGAGCGCTGGCTCACATGGCGCCGTCGCTGAAGCCCGCGCGTCGCGGCCGTTGCCGGAGTGCGCCGGGGTTTCGGATATAATTCAAGGTTTTGCAAGCCGTTTCCAGTTTCTGCGGGAAAAATATCATGCCGATCTACGCCTATCGATGCGAAGCGTGCGGTTTCGCGAAGGACGTGCTCCAGAAGATGAGCGACGCGCCGCTGTCGCAGTGCCCCGAATGCGGGAAGGATGCTTTTCGCAAGCAGGTTACCGCCGCCGGCTTCCAGCTGAAGGGCTCCGGCTGGTATGTCACCGATTTCCGCGGTGGCTCGGGCGGCACCAGCGCGCCGGCGACGGCGTCCGGCGACACGGGCACGGCAGCACCGGCCGCCGCGGCGCCGGCGGCAGCCGCGCCCGCTGCGTCGGGTTCCGAAAGTACGACGACGAGCGCCGCGCCGGCCCCGGCCGCAGCGCCCGCCGCCGGCAGTTGACCGTCGCGGCCCGGCCGGGTCGCGACCAACCCGCGCTTCCGGCGCGGTTCATTGACGGCAGATGATGAAAAAGACGACCCTGAAAACGGTGTTTCTGACCGGCCTGCTGGTTCTCGTCCCGCTCGCGATCACGCTGTGGGTGCTCGGCCTCATCATCGGTACGATGGATCAGACGCTGCTGCTCCTGCCCGAATCGTGGCAGCCGGAGCGGATGCTCGGCTTCCATCTGCCGGGGATCGGCGCGGTGCTGACGCTCGCGTTCATCTTCGTCGTCGGGCTGGCCACGCAGAACTTCATCGGCCAGAAGCTCGTCACGTGGTGGAACGCGGTCGTGCGTCACATCCCGGTCGTCGGGCCGATCTACACGAGCGTCAAGCAGGTGTCGGACACGCTGCTGTCGAGCAGCGGCAATGCGTTCCGCAAGGCGCTCCTGATCGAATACCCGCGCCGCGGCTCGTATACGATCGCGTTTCTGACCGGCGCGCCCGGCGGCGACGTGGTCAACCATCTGACGGAAGAGTACGTGAGCGTGTACGTGCCCACGACGCCGAACCCGACGTCGGGCTTCTTCCTGATGCTGCCGAAGAGCGAAGTCATCGAACTCGACATGTCGGTCGATGCCGCGCTCAAGTACATCGTCTCGATGGGCGTCGTGGCGCCTTCGGCGCCGGCTCCGGCGCCCGCCCGCCGTCCCGTCGAGCCGCCGCTGTAAGTAAAGAATCATCGCCCGGGCCGCGCGTTGCGGCGCCCGTTGATCAAACCGAACGAAAGCAAACATCATGTCGATGCGTACTGAATACTGCGGTCTCGTGACCGAACACCTGCTGGGCCAAACCGTGTCGCTGTGCGGCTGGGTGCAGCGCCGCCGCGATCACGGCGGTGTGATCTTCATCGACCTGCGCGATCGTGAAGGCCTCGTGCAGGTGGTGTGCGACCCCGATCGCGCGGAAATGTTCGCGACCGCCGAAGGCGTGCGCAACGAGTTCTGCGTGCAGATCAAGGGTCTCGTGCGCAACCGTCCGGAAGGCACGGTCAACGCCGGCCTGAAGAGCGGCAAGATCGAAGTGCTGTGTCATGAGCTGATCGTGCTGAACGCGTCGGTCACGCCGCCGTTCCAGCTCGACGACGACAACCTGTCGGAAACGACGCGCCTCACGCACCGCGTGCTCGACCTGCGCCGTCCGCAGATGCAGCACAACCTGCGCCTGCGCTACCGTGTCGCGATCGAAGCGCGCAAGTACCTCGACGAGCAGGGCTTCATCGACATCGAAACGCCGATGCTGACGAAGAGCACGCCGGAAGGCGCGCGCGACTACCTCGTGCCGTCGCGCGTGAACGCGGGCCAGTTCTTCGCGCTGCCGCAGTCGCCGCAGCTGTTCAAGCAGCTGCTGATGGTCGCGAACTTCGACCGTTACTACCAGATCACCAAGTGCTTCCGCGACGAGGACCTCCGCGCCGATCGTCAGCCGGAATTCACGCAGATCGACTGCGAGACGTCGTTCCTCGGCGAGCAGGAAATCCGTGACCTGTTCGAAGACATGATCCGTCACATCTTCAAGACGACGATCGACGTCGAACTCGACGCGAAATTCCCGGTGATGCCGTACTCGGAAGCGATGGCGCGTTTCGGCTCGGACAAGCCGGACCTGCGCGTGCAGCTCGAATTCACCGAGCTGACCGACGCGATGAAGGACGTCGACTTCAAGGTGTTCAGCACGCCGGCCAACGCGAAGGACGGCCGTGTCGCGGCGCTGCGCGTGCCGAAGGGCGGCGAGCTGTCGCGCGGCGACATCGACGGCTACACGGAATTCGTGCGCATCTACGGCGCGAAGGGCCTCGCGTGGATCAAGGTCAACGAAAAGGCGAAGGGCCGCGACGGCCTGCAAAGCCCGATCGTCAAGAACCTGCACGACGCATCGATCGCGGCGATCCTCGAGCGCACCGGCGCTGAAGACGGCGACATCATCTTCTTCGCGGCCGACCGCGCGAAGGTCGTCAACGACAGCCTCGGCGCGCTGCGCCTGAAGATCGGCCATTCGGAATTCGGCAAGGCGAACGGTCTCGTCCAGGCCGGCTGGAAGCCGCTGTGGGTCGTCGACTTCCCGATGTTCGAATACGACGACGAAGACGCGCGCTACGTCGCGGCACACCACCCGTTCACCAGCCCGAAGGACGAGCACCTCGAGTACCTCGAGACCGACCCGGGCCGTTGCCTCGCGAAGGCCTACGACATGGTGCTGAACGGCTGGGAAATCGGCGGCGGCTCGGTGCGTATCCACCGCGAGGAAGTGCAGAGCAAGGTGTTCCGCGCGCTGAAGATCGGCGCGGAAGAAGCGCAACTGAAGTTCGGCTTCCTGCTCGACGCGCTGCAGTACGGCGCGCCGCCGCACGGCGGTATCGCGTTCGGTCTCGACCGCATCGTCACGATGATGGCCGGTGCCGACTCGATCCGCGACGTGATCGCGTTCCCGAAGACGCAGCGTGCGCAGGATCTGCTCACGCAGGCGCCGAGCCCGGTCGACGAGCGTCAGCTGCGCGAACTGCACATTCGTCTGCGTCAGCCGGAACAGCCGAAGGCGTAACGCTTGTCAACGATCGTGTGCGCGGCGACGCGCGCACGACGCCCAACGAAGAAGGCGCCTGGTGCGCCTTTTTCGCTTTTTGCGGTACAGTCGCAGCACTTGCCGCACGTTCGGGCACAGGCCCGACGCACGGCCCTGTGCCGCATGAAACCAAGATGACGAAGCCGCCGAAAATCCCCGAATCCGTTCTCGTCGTGATCTACACGCCCGAACTCGACGTGCTGGTGATCAAGCGTGCCGACCAGCCCGATTTCTGGCAATCGGTGACCGGGTCGAAGGACGCGCCCGACGAGCCGCTCGCGCTCACGGCCGCACGCGAAGTCGCCGAGGAAACCGGCATCGCGGTCGGGTCGCACGACGTGCCGGCCACCGCGCTGGTCGACTGGCACCACCGGATCGAATACGCGATCTATCCGCAATACCTGCATCGCTATGCGCCGGGCGTCACGCGCAACGTCGAGCACTGGTTCGGCCTGTGCGTGCCGCATCGCGTCGACGTGACGCTGTCGCCGCGCGAGCACGTCGACTACGCGTGGCTGCCGTTCCGCGAAGCGGCCGCGCGCTGCTTCTCGCCGTCGAATGCCGAAGCGATCCTGCAATTGCCCGTGCGCGTGTCGCTCGCGCGGGCACCGCACGGCTCGTCCGCATGAATGCGGAAACCCGCAAGCGCTTCGCGCAATTGCGGCAGATGTTCCTGCAGGAGCGCGGCTCCGCGTCGCGGCTCGCGTTCACGGCCGGCAACACGGTGCGCCTCTGCGAGACCGGCAACGAATTCTTCCTCGCGCTGATCGAACGGATCGATGCGGCGCGCGAGCAGGTGATGCTCGAAACCTACATCTTCTGCGACGATGCGGCCGGCCGGCCGGTGTCGGATGCGCTGATCCGCGCCGCGCAGCGCGGCGTGCGCGTGCGCGTGATCACCGACGGCATCGGCACCGCGCGCCTGCCGCTGTTCGACACGTGGGCCGAGGCCGGCGTCGAGCATTGCATCTACAACCGCTACCTGTTCGGCCGCTTCGGCTTCTCGCGCACGCACCGCAAGCTCGCGGTGATCGATCATGCGGTCGCGTTCTGCGGCGGCATCAACATCGTCGACGACTTCACGCAGGGCAGCGCGACGCTGCCGTTTCCGCGCTGGGATTTCGCGGTCGAGATGGCGGGGCCGGCGGTGTCGGACGTGCGCGCCGCGTTCGAGCTGCAGTGGCACCGGATCCAGTTCGGCCACAAGCCGTACGCGCAGTACGCGGCGGGGCTGCACGGCGGCGAGGCGTTTCCGGACATGTTCCGGCGCTGGATGCGCAGCCACCGCTGGATCAAGGCCGGTGCGCTGCGGGTCGTGACCGAGCCGAGCGTCGCGTTCGTCGCGCGCGACAACGTCGTCAACCGCCGCGCGATCGAAAAGGCCTATCTCGCCGCGATCGGCCAGGCGCGCCAGCGGATCCTGCTCGCGAATCCGTACTTCATGCCGGGCCGCAAGCTGCGCCGCGCGCTGACCGGCGCGGCACGTCGCGGCGTCGACGTGCGGATCCTGATCGGCCGCAAGGAATTCGCGGCGCTCGATACGGCCGTGCCGTTCCTGTATCACGCGCTGCTGCGCGCGGGCGTGCGCGTGGCGGAATACGACAAGACGATGCTGCACGGCAAGGTGGCCGTGATCGACGACAACTGGGCGACCGTCGGCTCGTCGAACCTGGACGCGCTGAGCCTGATGCTGAACAATGAGGCGAACGTCGTGCTGGTGCGCTACGATGCGGTCACGAACCAGCTGCGCGACGCGATTGCGGCCGCCTTCTCCGAAGGCCGCGAAATCGATGCCGCCCGGTACGCCGCACGGCCGCGCATCGAGCGTATGCTGAACTGGCTCGCATACAACACGTACCGCCTCGTGATGAAGGCGCTGACGGTCGGCGGTTACGACTGACACGGATTCAGCATCCGCTTCATCAATCTGTCCGCACGTTCGTGCGGAAAAGCCGCTCCGGTCCTCCGGAATCGCGCAAAATAGCGGCTCGGTTAGACACCGGTTTCTAATAATTTCCTTGTTTTCGCGAGCGGCCGCACTCAATAATAGTACGGCCGTTCGATTTTATTCGAACCCCCGAACGGTTACAGAAATAGCTATGCGAAAAGGCGAACAGACGCGTGCCGCGATACTCGAAGCTGCTTTGGACCTCGCCAGCCGTGACGGGCTGGAGGGGCTGACGATCGGCCTGCTGGCCGAGCGCATGCAGATGAGCAAGAGCGGTGTGTTCGCGCACTTCGGATCGCGCGAGGACCTGCAGGTCGAGGTCGTCCGCGAGTATCACCATCGTTTCGAGAACGAGGTGTTCTTTCCGAGCCTGCGCGAGCCGCGAGGCTTGCCGCGCCTTCGGGCGATGCTGGCCCGCTGGACGGAGAAGCGCATCCAGGAGGTGACGACCGGATGCATCTACATCAGCGGTGCGGTCGAGTACGACGACCGGCCTGACAGCCCGGTGCGCGAGCAGTTGATCGCGAGCGTGACGGCCTGGCGTGCCGCGATGCTGCGTGCCATTTCGCAGGCGAAGGAAGAAGGCCATCTGCGTGCGGATACCGATCCGGACCTGATGCTCTTCGAGTTGTACAGCTTCACGCTCGGCCTGCATCACGACGCACGATTCCTGCATTCGCCGGATGCCGTGCGCCTCACGTGGGCCGCGCTGGAAAAGACGATCGTTTCGTATCAGAGCGAGAGCCGTTAGCGGCGCGTGATCCGCCCGCCAGGAGCTCGAGCCGTTTGCCCACCTTTGGAGAGAGTCATGGGACAGTACGCCGCGCCGCTGCGCGACATGCAATTCGTGTTGCACGAGCTTCTGAATGTCGAGGCCGAGGTCAAGCAAATGCCGCGGCATGCGGACCTCGACGCCGACACGATCAACCAGGTCCTCGAGGAGGCGGGCAAGTTCTGCTCCGAGGTACTGTTCCCGCTGAACCAGGTCGGCGACCGCGAAGGCTGCACGTATGAAGGCGACGGCGTCGTGAAGACCCCGACCGGCTTCAAGGAAGCGTATCGGCAGTACGTCGAGGCCGGCTGGCCGGCGCTCGGCTGCGATCCGGACTACGGCGGCCAGGGCCTGCCCGCGTTCGTGAACAACGCGCTCTACGAAATGCTGAACTCGGCGAACCAGGCATGGACGATGTATCCGGGCCTGTCGCACGGCGCGTACGAGTGCCTGCACGCGCACGGCGCGCCGGAGCTCCAGAAACAGTATCTGCCGAAGCTCGTGTCGGGCGAATGGACGGGCACGATGTGCCTGACCGAGCCGCACTGCGGCACCGACCTCGGCATCCTGCGCACCAAGGCCGAACCGAACGGCGACGGCTCGTACTCGATCAGCGGCACGAAGATCTTCATCTCGAGCGGCGAGCACGACATGTCGAAGAACATCGTCCACCTCGTGCTCGCGCGCCTGCCGGACGCGCCGCAAGGCACGAAGGGGATCTCGCTGTTCATCGTGCCGAAGTTCATTCCGGACGCCGCGGGCGAGCCGGGCGAGCGCAACGGCATCAAGTGCGGCTCGATCGAACACAAGATGGGCATCCACGGCAACTCGACGTGCGTGATGAACCTCGACAACGCGAAGGGCTGGATGGTCGGCGAGCCGAACAAGGGCTTGAACGCGATGTTCGTGATGATGAACGCCGCGCGTCTGGGCGTCGGCATGCAGGGCCTGGGCCTCACGGAAGTCGCGTACCAGAACTCGCTGACGTACGCGAAGGAACGCCTGCAGATGCGCTCGCTGACGGGCCCGAAGGCACCGGACAAGCCGGCCGATCCGATCATCGTGCACCCGGACGTGCGCCGCATGCTGCTCACGCAGAAGGCCTACGCGGAAGGCGCGCGCGCGTTCACGTACTGGTCCGCGCTGCAGATCGACAAGGAGCTGTCGCACGGTGACGAAGCGGTGCGCAAGGAAGCGGCCGACCTCGTCGCGCTGCTCACGCCGATCATCAAGGCGTTCCTGACCGACAACGCGTTCGAGTCGACCAACCACGCGATGCAGATCTACGGCGGCCACGGCTTCATCTCCGAGTGGGGCATGGAACAGTACGTGCGCGACGCGCGGATCAACATGATCTACGAAGGCACGAACTCGATCCAGTCGCTCGACCTGCTGGGCCGCAAGGTGCTCGGCGACATGGGCGCGAAGCTGAAGAAGTTCGGCAAGCTCGTCACCGAATTCGCGGAAGCCGAAGGCGTGAAGCCGGAGATGGCCGAGTTCATCAACCCGCTCGCCGACATCGGCGACAAGGTGCAGAAGCTGACGATGGAAATCGGCATGAAGGCGATGCAGAACCCGGACGAAGTCGGCGCCGCCGCCGTGCCGTACCTGCGCACCGTCGGCCACCTGGTGTTCTCGTACTTCTGGGCGCGCATGGCGCGTCTCGCGCTCGACAAGGAAGCGTCGGGCGACCCGTTCTACAAGTCGAAGCTCGCGACGGCCCGCTTCTATTTCGCGCGTCTGCTGCCCGAAACGGCCGCGACGATCCGCGCCGCGCGCGCCGGTTCGAAGACGCTGATGGAAGTCGACGAATCGCTGTTCTGACGCGAGTCCGGGCGGTGCGCGCCGCGCGCCGCCCGAACCCAACGGTTCCTGGTACTCACTTCGCCGTGCAGCCCTCACAACCCGCGCTGCACGACACTATCCGGAGACATCCCGTGAGCAATTTCCTGATTCGCAAGGTCGCCGTGCTGGGCGCCGGCGTGATGGGCGCGCAGATCGCCGCGCACCTCGTCAACGCGCGCGTGCCGGTGCTGCTGTTCGACCTGCCGGCCAAGGAAGGCCCGAAAAACGCGATCGCGCTGAAGGCGATCGAGAACCTGAAGAAGCTGTCGCCCGCGCCGTTCGGCGTGAAGGACGACGCGAAATACCTCGAAGCCGCGAACTACGAGGACGACATCGCGAAGCTCGCCGAGTGCGACGTCGTGATCGAGGCGATCGCCGAGCGGATGGACTGGAAGCACGACCTGTACAAGAAGGTCGCGCCGCACATCGCGCCGAACGCGATTTTCGCGACCAACACGTCGGGCCTGTCGATCACCAAGCTGTCCGAAGGATTCTCGGACGAGCTGAAGTCGCGCTTCTGCGGCGTGCACTTCTTCAACCCGCCGCGCTACATGCACCTCGTCGAGCTGATCCCGACCGCGCATACGCGTCCGGAGATCCTCGACCAGCTCGAAACCTTCCTGACGAGCATCGTCGGCAAGGGCGTCGTGCGCGCGAAGGACACGCCGAACTTCATCGCGAACCGCGTCGGCATCTTCTCGATCCTCGCGGTGATCACCGAGGCCGCGAAGTTCGGCCTGCGTTTCGACGAAGTCGACGACCTGACGGGCAGCCGCCTCGGCCGCGCGAAGTCGGCGACGTTCCGCACCGCGGACGTGGTCGGCCTCGACACGATGGCGCACGTGATCAAGACGATGCAGGACAACCTCGCCGACGATCCGTTCTTCCCGGTCTACCAGACGCCTGCCGTGCTCGCCGAACTGGTGAAGCAGGGCGCGCTCGGCCAGAAGACGGGCGGCGGGTTCTACAAGAAGGAAGGCAAGGCGATCAAGGTGCTCGACGCGAAGACGGGCACCTACGTGGATTCGGGCGCGAAGGCGGACGAAACCGTCGGCCGCATCCTGAAGCGCCCGCCGGCGGAACGCCTGAAGCTGCTGCGCGAGACGGACCATCCGCATGCGCAGTTCCTGTGGTCGATCTTCCGCGACGTGTTCCACTACATCGGCGTGCATCTCGAGTCGATCGCCGACAACGCGCGCGACGTCGACCTCGCGATCCGCTGGGGCTTCGGCTGGAACGAAGGCCCGTTCGAAGGCTGGCAGGCCGCCGGCTGGAAGCAGGTCGCCGAGTGGGTGCAGGAAGACATCGCGGCCGGCAAGGCGCTCGCGAACGTGCCGCTGCCGTCGTGGGTGCTCGAAGGCGCGGTTGCGGAGAAGGGCGGCGTGCACACGGCCGAAGGCTCGTGGGCGCCGGCGTCGAAGCGCTTCGTGCCGCGCTCGGACCTGGCCGTCTACGGCAAGCAGGTGTTCCGCGCGCCGCTCGTCGGCGAAGCCGGCGCCGATCCGAAGACGTACGGCAAGACGCTGTTCGAAACCGACGCGGTGCGCGCATGGGTCGACGATCGTGCCGGTGAAGACGACGTCGTGATCGTGTCGTTCAAGTCGAAGATGAACACGATCGGACCGAGCGTGATCGACGGCCTCGTGCAGGCGATCGAACTCGCGGAGAAGGATTACAAGGGCGTGGTGATCTGGCAGCCGACGTCGCTGAAGCTCGGCACGCCGGGCGGCCCGTTCTCGGCCGGCGCGAACCTCGAAGAGGCGATGCCCGCGTTCATGATGGGCGGCGCGAAGGGCATCGAGCCGTTCGTGAAGAAGTTCCAGGAAGGCATGCTGCGCGTGAAGTACGCGAACGTGCCGGTCGTCGCGGCCGTATCGGGCATCGCGCTCGGCGGCGGCTGCGAGCTGATGCTGCACAGCGCGAAGCGCGTCGTGCACGTCGAGAGCTACATCGGTCTCGTCGAAGTGGGCGTCGGCCTCGTGCCCGCGGGCGGCGGCCTGAAGGAAGCGGCGCTGCGCGCGGCGGAGGCGGCCACGGCCGCGAACGCGACCACCGACATCCTGAAGTTCGTCACGAAGTCGTTCGAGAACGCGGCGATGGCGAAGGTGTCGTCGTCGGCGCACGATGCGCGTGCGATGGGCTACCTGAAGCCGTCCGACACGATCGTCTTCAACGTGTTCGAACTGCTCGACACCGCGAAGAAGGAAGCGCGTGCGCTGGCCGCCGTCGGCTACCGCGCGCCGCTGCGCGCGAAGGACGTGCCGGTCGCAGGCCGCTCGGCGATCGCGACGATCAAGGCATCGCTCGTCAACATGCGTGACGGCCGCTTCATCAGCGACCACGACTACCTGATCGCGAGCCGCATCGCCGAAGCCGTGTGCGGCGGCGACGTCGAAGCCGGCAGCCTCGTCGACGAAGAGTGGCTGCTCGCGCTCGAGCGCCGCGCGTTCGTCGAGCTGCTCGGCACGCAGAAGACGCAGGAACGGATCATGGGCATGTTGCAGACCGGCAAGCCGGTGCGTAACTGAGCGAGCAGACGACAAGGAGTCTGAAATGAGCAAACAACTGCAAGACGCATACATCGTCGCCGCCAGCCGCACCCCGATCGGCAAGGCCCCGCGCGGTGTCTTCAAGAACACGCGCCCCGACGAGCTGCTGGTTCACGCGATCAAGTCGGCAGTCGCGCAGGTGCCCGGCCTCGACACGAAAGTGATCGAGGACGCGATCATCGGCTGCGCGATCCCGGAAGCCGAGCAGGGCCTGAACGTCGCCCGCATGGGCGCGCTGCTCGCCGGCCTGCCGCAGACGGTCGGCGGCGTGACGGTCAACCGCTTCTGCGCGTCGGGCATCACGGCGCTGGCGATGGCGGCGGACCGCATCCGCGTCGGCGAATCGGACGCGATCTTCGCGGGTGGCTGCGAATCGATGAGCATGGTGCCGATGATGGGCAACAAGCCGTCGATGTCGCCGCATATCTTCGATCGCAGCGAGGATTTCGGCATTGCGTACGGGATGGGCCTGACCGCCGAGCGCGTCGCCGAGCAGTGGAAGGTGAGCCGCGAAGACCAGGACGCGTTCTCGGTCGAATCGCACCGCAAGGCGCTCGCCGCGCAGCAGGCCGGCGAGTTCGGCGACGAAATCGCCGCGTACACGATCACCGAGCGTTTCCCGAACCTTGCGACCGGTGAAATCGACGTGAAGACGCGCGAGATCAAGCTGGACGAAGGTCCGCGCGCGGATACGACGCTCGAAGGCCTCGCGAAGCTGCGCACGGTGTTCGCGAACAAGGGCTCGGTCACGGCCGGCAACAGCTCGCAGACGTCGGACGGCGCGGGCGCGCTGCTGGTCGTGTCGGAGAAGGTGCTCAAGGAATTCAACCTGACGCCGCTCGCGCGCTTCGTGAGCTTCGCGGTGCGCGGCGTGCCGCCGGAAATCATGGGCATCGGGCCGAAGGAAGCGATTCCGGCCGCGCTGAAGGCTGCCGGCCTGAAGCAGGACGATCTCGACTGGATCGAGCTGAACGAGGCATTCGCCGCGCAGTCGCTGGCGGTGATCCGCGATCTCGGCCTCGACCCGTCGAAGGTCAACCCGGTCGGCGGCGCGATCGCGCTCGGCCACCCACTCGGCGCGACCGGCGCGATCCGCGCGGCGACCGTCGTGCACGGCCTGCGCCGCCGCAACCTGAAGTACGGGATGGTCACGATGTGCGTCGGCACCGGCATGGGTGCGGCGGGCATCATCGAACGCCTGTAAGCGGAGCGGGACAGTAGCGATCACGGTGCGCGAGCCACGAGCTTGCGCACCGTTTTTCATTCCGGAAGAGGAAAGTCAAAGGAGACGGTTGTGGCCGAAATTCAAGTGGAACGCGCCGACGGCGTGCTGACGATCACGATTGCGCGCCCGGCGAAGAAGAACGCGCTGACGGCGGCGATGTACCAGACGATGGCCGATGCGCTCGCCGACGCGCAGGAAGACAAGGCGATCCGCGTGATCCTGCTGCGCGGCAGCGACGGCAACTTCAGCGCGGGGAACGATCTCGAGGATTTCCTGAAGACGCCGCCGAAGGACGAGAACGCGTCGGTGTTCCAGTTCCTCGCGCGGATCAGCGGCGCGACCAAGCCGATCGTGGCCGCGGTGCCGGGCGTCGCGGTCGGCGTCGGCGTGACGATGCTGCTGCACTGCGATCTCGTCTACGCGGCCGACACCGCGACGTTCTCGCTGCCGTTCGCGCAGCTCGGGCTGTGCCCGGAAGCCGCATCGAGCGTGCTGCTGCCGCGGCTGGCCGGCCATCAGGTCGCTGCTGAAAAGCTGCTGCTCGGCGAAGCGTTCGACGCGCTGGAAGCGCATCGCATCGGCATCGTCAATCGCGTGCTGCCGGCCGCCGAACTCGACGCATTCGCGGCGAAGCAGGCCGCGAAGCTCGCGGCGCTGCCGGCGTCGTCGCTGCGCGTGACGAAGGCGCTGCTGAAGGAGACGGGCGGGGTGGCCGTGGCCGCGCGGATGAGCGAGGAAGCCGGCCATTTCTCCGCGATGCTGCGCGCGCCGGAAGCGCGCGAGGCGATGACGGCGTTCTTCGAGAAGCGCAAGCCGGATTTCCGTCAGTTCGACTGATACGGGGCGCAGGCGCTTCGTCGCGCCGGACGCCTTGGCCGTCCGGTGCGGCAACGCTTGCGTCCGCGCGCTGCTCGTCGCTCGTCGCGTGGCGTGCGTTTGGCCCTCGTGGCCGACGCATCAAGCGGCGGGTCGGCTCGATTCTGAATCACCATGCGTTCTCGTGGTGTTCCTCGTTCCCGCATCCGCTGCAGTTCCGCCGCCGAGACCGCCTCGCAATTCGCGCCGGCGCCCTCATGTTGCGGCGCAGCGCCGTCATGCTTTCCGTCCCGTTAGTGCCTGCTATTCGCGACGCTTGAGAGAAGGCCCGGTGACCGTTTTGCCGCAGGCCATCGCCAGCCGCAGCCCCAGCCCAGCCTCAGCCCAGCCTCAGCCCAGCCTCAGCCCAGCCTCAGCCTAGCCCAGCCCAGCCCAGCCCAGCCCAGCCCAGCCCAGCCTAGCCTAGCCTAGCCTAGCCCCAGCGCCCACCCCCTCAGGGCAGTTCCGACTCACCTCGGCAAACCTTGTCCCCCGTCAAGTTGCACTGCGGCAATTTTCCGTACAGTTCGCGCACAGGTCGCCGCGGCCGGATGCGTCGCGCGATGGCGGCGTGCGGCCAGCGGTTCTTCTCAACGACAATCAGGCGAACGAACAATGATCGGACGAATCACCGGCGGGGCGCGTGCGGCGCCCGTCATCGGGCTGCTGGCTGGACTCGCCGGATGCAGCGACCTTCACGTGCTCGATCCGAAGGGCGCGGTGGGCGTCGCGGAAAAATCGCTGATCGCGACAGCGACGTGGGCAATGCTGATCGTCGTCATTCCGGTGATCCTGCTCACGCTGTGGTTCGCATGGCGCTACCGCGCATCGAACCGCAACGCCGCCTACGCGCCGAACTGGTCGCACTCGACCGCGATCGAGGTCGTGATCTGGACGGTGCCGACGCTGATCATCCTGTTCCTCGGCGTGCTCACGTGGCGGACGACGCACGAGCTCGACCCGTACAAGCCGATCGAATCGTCGGTCAAGCCGATCAATGTCGAGGTCGTCGCGCTCGACTGGAAGTGGCTGTTCATCTATCCGGAACTCGGCATCGCGTCGGTGAACCAGCTCGCGATTCCGGTCGGCACGCGATGCCGGGGCTGATCTGGAACATGATGATGTCGATGTCGGGCGGCTGGTTCTTCGTCGTCGCGTCGGAGGCGATCACCGTCGGCAACCAGACCATCACGCTGCCGGGCATCGGCGCGTATCTCGCGCAGGCGATCTCGGACAAGAACCTTGGCGCGATCGGCTGGGTGATCCTGACGATGACGGTCGTGATCCTCGCGTACGACCAGTTCCTGTTCCGCCCGCTGATCGCATGGGCCGACAAGTTCCGGATGGAGAACACCGCATCGGGCGATGCGCCGCAATCCTGGCTGCTCGACCTCGTGCGCCGCACGCGCCTGATTCACCAGCTGCTCGTGCCGGCCGGCTGGTTCTTCGCGAAGGCGGCGCGGATTCCGCTGCGCCTGCCGCTGTCGGGCGCAATGCGCTTCTCGCTGCCGAAGGTCGAGAAGAAGGCATCGCGCACGGTCGACATCGCATGGGCGGCGCTCTTGCTGCTCGGCACGGCCTATATCGTGTGGCGCGTCGTCAGCTTCGTGTCGACCGGCGTGACGATGGGGGAGGTCGGGCACGTTGTCGCGCTCGGGCTCATCACGCTGCTGCGCGTGGTCGTGCTGATCTCGATCGCGTCGGTGATCTGGGTGCCGATCGGCGTGTGGGTCGGGCTGCGCCCGAAGCTGGCCGAGAAGCTGCAGCCGCTCGCGCAGTTCCTTGCCGCGTTCCCGGCGAACCTGCTGTTCCCGGTGTTCGTGATCGTGATCGCGCGCTTCCACCTGAACCCCGACATCTGGCTGTCGCCGCTGATCGTGCTCGGCACGCAGTGGTATATCCTGTTCAACGTGATCGCGGGCGCCACGTCCTATCCGAACGACTATCGCGAAGCCGCGACGAACTTCCGGATCCGCGGCTGGCAGTGGTGGCGCCAGGCGATCCTGCCCGGCATCTTCCCGTACTACGTGACCGGCGCGATCACCGCATCCGGCGGCGCGTGGAACGCGAGCATCGTGTCGGAAGCGGTGCAGTGGGGCTCGACCAAGATCGAGGCGCACGGCCTCGGCGCGTATATCGCGCAGACCACCGCCGCCGGCGACTTTCCGAAGATCATCCTGGGCATCGCCGTGATGTCCCTGTTCGTCACCCTGTTCAACCGCCTGCTGTGGCGCCCGCTGTATGCCTTCGCCGAAGCGAAGCTGCGGCTCGACTGAGACCGATTGAGAGCGAAACGCGATGCACAATCCGAATGCTGTAAACGCCCCCGTCCAGACGTCCCAGCCGCCGCGCCTCGGTGAGGAAATCCTGCGCGTCGATCACGTCTGCCGCGGCTTCAACAAGACGCAGGGCGAGTTGCTGGTGCTCGACGACGCGAACCTGTCGCTGCGCGAGGGCGAGATCGTCGGGCTGCTCGGCCGTTCGGGCTCGGGCAAGTCGACGCTGCTGCGGATCATCGCCGGGCTGATCGAGCCGACCGGCGGTGACGTGACCTATCTCGGCAAGCCGCTGCGCGGCCCGGCCGAAGGCGTCGCGATGGTGTTCCAGACCTTCGCGCTGTTTCCGTGGCTGACCGTGCTGCAGAACGTGGAGCGACTGGAAGTGGCTGTTCATCTATCCGGAACTCGGCATCGCGTCGGTGAACCAGCTCGCGATTCCGGTCGGCACGCCGGTGAATTTCCGCATCACGTCCGACTCGGTGATGAACTCGTTCTTCATCCCGCAGCTTGGCAGCCAGGTCTATGCGATGGCCGGCATGCAGACGCGCCTGCACCTGATCGCCGACGAGGCGGGCGACTACGCAGGCGTGTCCGCCAACTACAGCGGCCGCGGCTTCTCCGACATGAAGTTCCGCACGCTCGCCGAGCCGCGCGAACAGTTCGACGCGTGGGTGCGGAAGGTGAAGGCGTCGTCCGACCGGCTCGACATGACCGCGTACGGCACGGTCGCGCAGCCGGGCGAGAAGGCGCCCGTGCGCTATTTCTCGTCGGTCGACCCGAAGCTGTTCCACAACATCATCGCGAAATACAACAACGGCCACGTCCTCGACCCGAAGGACGCCGCCTGCACGACGAAGGGGTAACGCATGTTCGGAAAACTGACTCTTTCGGCGATCCCGTTCGATCAGCCCATCATCATGGGGGCGAGCGCCTTCATGGGGCTCGTCGTGCTGGGCATCGTCGCCGCGCTGACGGTCGCGGGCCGGTGGAAATGGCTGTGGAGCGAATGGCTGACGTCCGTCGATCACAAGAAGATCGGCGTGATGTACCTGGTCGTCGCGGTGCTGATGCTGCTGCGCGGCTTCGCGGACGCCGTGATGATGCGCGTGCAGCTCGCGCTCGCGTACAACGGCCCCGGCTACCTGCCGCCGCATCACTACGACCAGGTCTTCACCGCGCACGGCGTGATCATGATCTTCTTCATGGCGATGGCGCTGCTGGTCGCGTTCTTCAACCTGATCGTGCCGCTGCAGATCGGCGCGCGCGACGTCGCGTTCCCGTTCCTGAACTCGCTCTCCTTCTGGATGACGGCGGTCGCCGCGATCCTGATGAACGTTTCGCTCGTGATCGGCGAATTCGCGCAGACGGGCTGGCTCGCGTATCCGCCGCTGTCGGAGCTGCAGTTCAGCCCGGGCGTCGGGGTCGACTACTACCTGTGGGCGCTGCAGATCTCGGGCGTCGGGACGCTGATCACGTCGATCAACTTCTTCGTGACGATCATCAAGATGCGCGCGCCGGGCATGACGCTGATGAAGATGCCGGTGTTCACGTGGACCGCGCTCTGCTCGAACGTGCTGATCATGGCGACGTTCCCGATCCTGACCGTCGCGCTCGCGCTGCTCGGCCTCGATCGCTATCTCGACATGCATTTCTTCACCAACGAAGCCGGCGGCAACGCGATGCTGTACCTGAACCTGATCTGGGCGTGGGGGCATCCGGAGGTATACATCCTCGTGCTGCCCGCGTTCGGCATCTATTCGGAAGTCATCGCGACGTTCGCGAAGAAGCCGCTGTTCGGCTACCGGACGATGGTCTATGCATCGTGCGTGATCATGGTGCTCGCGTTCCTCGTGTGGCTGCATCACTTCTTCACGATGGGCTCGGGGGCCGACGTCAACGCGTTTTTCGGGATCATGACGATGGTCATCGCGATCCCGACCGGCGTGAAGATCTTCAACTGGCTGTTCACGATGTATCGCGGCCGCATCGAATTCACGGCGCCGGTGCTGTGGACGATCGGTTTCATGGTCACGTTCACGCTCGGTGGGATGACCGGCGTGATGATGGCGATTCCGGGCGCGGATTTCGTGCTGCACAACAGCCTGTTCCTGATCGCGCATTTCCACAACGCGATCATCGGCGGCGTCGTGTTCGGCTACTTCGCGGGCGTTCACTACTGGTTCCCGAAGGTGTTCGGCTTCCGGCTCGACGAGAAGTTCGGCAAGCGCGCGTTCTGGTGCTGGTTCCTCGGCTTCTACGCGTCGTTCGTGCCGCTGTACGTGCTCGGCTTCATGGGCATGACGCGCCGCCTGAACCACTACGACAACCCGGCATGGCATCCGTGGCTGGTCGCCGCCGCGTGCGGCGTCGCGCTGATCGCGATCGGCGTGCTGTGCCAGGTCGCATCGGTGTGGGTCGGCTGGCGCAATCGCAACCAGCCGCAGTATCGCGACGCGACGGGCGACCCGTGGAACGGCCGCACGCTCGAATGGGCGACGTCGTCGCCGCCCGCCGTCTACAACTTCGCGGTGCTCCCGAACGTGCACGAACTCGACGAGCTCGCGTATCGCAAGGCGAAGGGCCTCGGACTCGGCCTCGGCAAGAACGTCAGGTACGAGGACATCCACATGCCGTCGAACACGAGCGCGGGTTTCTTCGTCGGGATCTTCAGCCTGCTGCTCGGTTTCGCGCTCGTCTGGCACATCTGGTGGCTCGCGATCGCCGCGCTCGTCGGCATCGTCGCGACGGTGGTGCTGTACAGCGCACAGGACAACGACGGCTATTACATTCCGGCGGATACCGTCCGCAAGATCGAGGAACAACGCGCGGGCGTGCGGATCGGCACGCTGGCGCCGGAAGTCGAACTGGAGGCGAACTGATGTCGTATCAATCTCTCGCGGGCGCCGCCCGTCATCCGGGCGCGCACCACCATCCGCCGTCGCATTCGGTGTTCGGCTTCTGGCTGTACCTGATGACCGACTGCGTGATCTTCGCGTCGCTGTTCGCGACGTTCGCGGTGCTCGGCAACCAGTTCGCCGGCGGTCCGACCGCGAAGGACCTGTTCGACATTCCGGGTGTCGCGCTCGAGACGGCGGCGCTGCTGCTGTCGAGCATCACGTACGGGTTCGCGATGCTCGGCGCGCAGCGCCGCCGGCGCGGCACGGTGTTCGTGTGGCTCGCGGTGACGTTCGTGCTGGGCGCCGCGTTCCTCACGATGGAACTGCGGGAGTTCTCGCACCTGATCGCCCAGGGCGCGGGCCCGCAGCGCAGCGCATTCCTGTCGGCGTTCTTCGCGCTCGTCGGCACGCACGGGCTGCACGTGGCGGTCGGCCTCTTGTGGATGGTCGTGCTCGTCGTGCAGATCGCCCGCGGCCCCGGCATGACGGAGCGCGACTTCCGGCGCCTCACCTGCCTGAGCCTCTTCTGGCATTTCCTCGACATCGTCTGGATCTGCGTGTTCTCCTTCGTCTATCTCGCGAGCGTGCTCTAAATGGCCCATTCGGAACTCATCCACCACGATGAAGCGCACGGCACGGCCGGCGGCTACCTCGTCGGTTTCGTGCTGTCGGTGCTGCTGACGGCCGCGTCGTTCGGCCTCGTGATGGGCGGCATGCTGGCGCCGAAGGCGGCGATCATCGCGCTCGCGGGGCTCGCATTCGTGCAGATCGTCGTGCATCTCGTCTGCTTCCTGCACATGAACGCGTCGTCCAGCCAGCGCTGGAACGTGATGGCGTTCAGCTATACGGTGCTGACCGCGCTGATCCTGATCGTCGGGACGCTGTGGGTGATGCACAACGTCAGCATGAACATGATGTCGCGATAACCGGCCCGGGGCGCGGTCCGTCCCGTCCCGCTGCGCCGTGCGTGCCGCACGGCTCCTTTTCTTTCGGGCGTGCGAATCGCATGCCTTTCTGCATCATGGTCAACAACGATTCCCAGACACCGGTTCGCGCCGACGAGCCGATCCCGCACCGCAAGGTCATCCGCGCATGGCTCGTGCCGTTCGCCACGCGCGAGATCGTGCGCCCGATCCTGCTGCTCGTGCTCGACTACCTGTTGCTGTTCGCGGCGTTCGCCGGCGCGCTGCTGATTCCGTCGACGGTCGGCAAGATCGCCTGCGGGATGGCCGCCGGGTTCATCACCGGGCGACTGTTCATCATCGGGCACGACGCGTGCCATCAGAGCCTGACGCCCGACCGCCGGCTGAACCGCTGGCTCGGCCGCATCGCCTTCCTGCCGTCGCTGACGCCTTACAGCCTGTGGGAAGTCGGGCACAACGTCGTGCATCACGGCTATACGAACCTGAAGGGCTTCGATTTCGTGTGGGCGCCGCATACGCCGGCGGAATTCGCCGCACTGTCGCCGGCGCGGCGGTGGCTGGATCGCGTCTACCGGAGCGGATGGGCGCCGGGCCTCTACTATCTCGTCGAAATCTGGTGGCTGCGGATGTATTTCCCGACCCGGGGCTATATCGGTGCGTCGCGGCCGGTGTTCCGGCGCGACTGCCTGCTGGTGACGGGCTTCGCGGCCGTGTGGATCGCCGCCGTCGTCGGGGTGGCGATCGAGACGCAGCAATCCGTCGCGCTGCTGCTCGCGACCGGCGTGCTCGTGCCGTTCCTGTTCTGGTGCTCGATGATCGGCTTCGTCGTGTATGTCCACCATACCGACCCGCGCATCGCATGGCACGCGAACCGCGCCGAATGGTCGAATGCCGCACCGTTCGTGTCGACCACGCTGCACCTGACGTTTCCGTTCGGTATCGGCGGCCTGCTGCACCACATCATGGAGCACACGGCGCATCACGTCGACATGAGCGTGCCGCTGTACCGGCTCAAGCCGGCGCAGGCGAAGCTCGAGGACATGCTGCCCGGGCGGATCGTCGTGCAGCGCTTCGGCTGGCGCTGGTACTTCGACACGGCCCGCCGCTGCAAGCTCTATGACACCGACCGCAAGCTCTGGACCGACTATCGCGGAAACGTGACGAGCGAGGCGGCACCCGAGGTGCGCGCGCCGGCCGCGGCGGGCGCGCGGCAGGGGGCGGTTCCCGAAGCCGCGGGCAACGCGCCCGCCGCGACCGCTCAGGCGGTGCCGTAATCGACGTGGCCGGTTTCGCGGCAGAAGCTGACGAGCCGCAGGCCGGCCGCCTTCGCGATCTCGATCGCGAGCGACGACGGCGCGGAGATCGTCGCGACCATCGGAATGCCGACCCGCGCCGACTTGCGCACGAGCTCGTAGCTCGCGCGGCTCGACAGGAACACGAAACCGTCGGTCGCGTCGGCGCGCGCCAGCACGAGCGCGCCGATCAGCTTGTCGAGCGCGTTGTGGCGGCCGACGTCCTCGAACGCCATCCGGATCGCGCCTGTTGCGTCGCACCACGCGGCCGCATGCAGGCCGCCGGTGAGCTGCGTGAGCGCCTGGTGCGCCGGCAGCCCGTGGGCCGCGCGCGCGAGCGCGTCGGGCGCGAGGCGCGCGAGAAAACCGGTGTCGGGTACGCGTTCGGGCGCGAGGTCGAGCAGGTCGATGCTTTCGATGCCGCACACGCCGCAGCCGGTACGCCCCGCGAGCGCGCGGCGCCGGTCCTTCAGCGCGGCGAACGCCTGCTGGACGACTTCCAGATGCACCTCCGCGTGCGGCAGCGGCGCGTCGGCGTGCAGGATCACGTCGATGTCCTTGATGTCGCTGCCGCGCTCGACGATCCCTTCCGAGATCGCGAAGCCGACCGCGAACGCCTCGAGGTCGCGCGGCGTGCACATCATCACCGCGTGCGAGATGCCGTTGAAGACTAGCGCGACCGGCCATTCCTGGCCGACGTAGTCGTGCGCGGTCTCGACGGCGCCGCCGCGCGTGCGGCGCACGGACAGCTCGATCGCGCCGCGCGGCTCTTCTGTTTCGGTCGGATTCACGAGCACTCCCGTTGATTCGAGGCAGGGGCGGCGGCGATCGGGTCCGCCGCTCGCGCGCAGAGGTTCTAAAATACCTCAGGCAGGCCGGCCGCGCCGGCATCCGCCACTCAGGTAACGACCATGGGACTCAGCGACGCTCCGCTGCTATTCAATTTCGAACACGATTCGTCGGAAAACCTCACGTACATCCCGATGATCGTGCGTTTCAATCTCGACCGTTTCGGTCTGCGGATTTCGCTGGAGCAGTGGCAACTGCTGCCGCTCGAGGACCGCAAGCTGCTCGCGCGCTTTCCGGCCGACGACGACACCGCGATCGAGCCCAATTTCGATCACGCGCTGTTCGAAATGCTGCGCACGCATGCCGACCTCGAACCGTCGTGGTTTCAGCCGGACGAGCAGCCGAGCTGGCGCGCGACCGACTCGGTGCCGGACGCGCTCGTGCAGCAGAGCGCGCTGGCCGGGCTGCCGGCGCCCGCGCTCGCGCAGTGGCAGCGGCTCGCGCCGTTCCAGCGCTACGTGCTGGTGAAGCTGTCGCGCAAGCCGAAGCTCAATCACGACTTCGTGCCCGCGATGCGGGAGTTCGGGCTGACGGCCACGCACTGACGGGCCGCATGCGGCGCCGCCGCGCGGCGCGCATGCGTCGTTACAGCGGCGGCAGCTGGCGCGGCTTGCGGTCGGGGCCGGTCGCGACGTAGGTGAGCGTCGCTTCGGTGACCTTCACGATTTCGCCCATCAGGCGCATGCGCTGCGCGTACACCTCGACGTCGACCGTGATCGACGTGTTGCCGGTGCGCATGATGGTCGCGTAGAAGCTCAGCAGGTCGCCGACGAACACCGGCTGCTTGAATACGAACGAATTGACCGCGACCGTCGCGACGCGGCCGTTCGCGCGCTGGCTCGCGGGGATCGAGCCGGCGATGTCGACCTGCGACATGATCCAGCCGCCGAACACGTCGCCGTGGACGTTCGCGTCGTGCGGTTGCGGGACGACGCGCAGCGCGGGCTGCTTTTGCGGGAGTTCGAGGGTCGAATCGGTCATGGCGGGGGCTTTCATCCTGTAATAAATGCGCCGCCGCGCGCAGGCCGGCCGGCGAGGGCGCCGGCAGCGGCGCGTAGCGGCTTCTGCGACAATACAACGTTCGCAAATTGTACGAGAAAGCGGGCGAGTCGGCCGCCGTGGCACGCGTCCGGCACCGCCGCCGATCCTGATCCCCATGCGCCGATATTCCGCTTCCGGCGAGCCCGCGCCGGCTCCGACCGGGCCCCGCAACGACTGGCAGACCATCCGGTCGCTGCTGCCGTACCTCGCTACCTACAAATGGCGCGTCGCGCTCGCGCTCGGCTGCCTGATCGGCGCGAAGGTCGCGAACCTCGGCGTGCCGGTCGTGATGAAGCGCATCGTCGATCACCTGTCCGCCGTGCAGCAGCTCACCGCGCTCGGCCGCGCGGAGCAGTCGGCCGGCATCGTGCTCGCGGGCGGCGTCGGTTTGCTGGTCATCGCCTATGCGCTCGTGCGGCTGTCGACGTCGCTGTTCACCGAGCTGCGCGAGATCCTGTTCTCGAAGGTCACCGAGAGCGCGGTGCGCCAGCTCGCGCTGCAGGTGTTCCGGCATCTGCACGGGCTGTCGCTGCGCTTCCATCTCGAACGCCAGACGGGCGGCATGTCACGCGACATCGAGCGCGGCACGCGCGGCATCCAGCAACTGATTTCCTATTCGCTGTACAGCATCCTGCCGACGCTCGTCGAGGTCGGGCTCGTGCTCGGCTTCTTCGTGGTCAAGTACGAGGCGTACTACGCGTACGTGACGTTCGCGGCGCTGGTCACGTACATCGTGTTCACCGTGAAGGTCACCAACTGGCGCACGCACTTTCGCCGCACGATGAACGAGCTCGATTCGCGCGCGAACTCGCGGGCGATCGATTCGCTGATCAACTACGAGACGGTGAAGTACTTCGGCAACGAGGAGTGGGAGGCGCAGCGCTACGACGAGAACCTGAAGCGTTATCGCAAGGCGGCGATCCGTTCGCAGAACTCGCTGTCGGTGCTGAACTTCGGCCAGCAGGCGATCATCGGCACCGGGCTCGTGTTCATCCTGTGGCGCGCGACGCAGGGCGTGCTGGCCGGCAAGCTGACGCTCGGCGATCTCGTGCTGATCAACACGTTCATGCTGCAGCTCTACATTCCGCTGAATTTTCTCGGCGTCGTGTATCGCGAACTGAAGCAGAGCCTCACCGACATGGACCGGATGTTCGGGTTGCTGTCGGCGGCGAAGGAAGTCGCGGATGCGCCCGACGCGCGGCCGCTTGCGGTGGCCGGCGCGCAGGTGCGCTTCGAGCACGTGAACTTCTCGTACGAAGCGTCGCGGCAGATCCTGCACGACGTGACGTTTACGATCGACGCGGGCACGACGACCGCGGTGGTCGGCCACAGCGGGTCCGGCAAGTCGACGCTGTCGCGCCTGCTGTTCCGCTTCTACGATCTCGACCGGCAGGCGGGCGGCGCGATCCGGATCGACGGCCAGGACATTCGCGATGTCACGCAGGACTCGCTGCGCGCGTCGATCGGGATCGTGCCGCAGGACACCGTGCTGTTCAACGACTCGATCTACTACAACATCGCGTACGGCCGGCCGACCGCGAGCCGCGACGAAGTGATCGCGGCCGCGCGCGCCGCGCACATCCACGACTTCATCGAGACCTTGCCGAAGGGCTATGACACGCCGGTTGGCGAGCGCGGGCTGAAACTGTCGGGCGGCGAGAAGCAGCGCGTCGCGATCGCGCGCACGCTGCTGAAGGATCCGCCGGTGCTGCTGTTCGACGAGGCGACGTCGGCGCTCGATTCGCGCTCGGAGCGCGCGATCCAGCACGAGCTCGACCAGATCGCGCGGCATCGCACGACGCTCGTGATCGCGCACCGGCTGTCGACGGTCGTGCACGCGCAGCAGATTCTCGTGATGGATCACGGGCGGATCGTCGAGCGCGGCACGCACGACGAACTCGTGCGCGCGGACGGGCTGTATGCGCAGATGTGGGCGCTGCAGCAGCAGCGCGCGGCGGCGGGCGGGGAAGCAGCCGAGGCCGCGTGAGCGTGGCTGCCGCGCCGGGTGGCCCGGGCGCGGTCAGCCGCGAAACGATCAGCCCGCGGCGGCGCGCAGCCGCGCGTCGAGTTCGCCGAGCTGGGCGGGCGTACCGACGTTCTCCCAGATTCCTTCATACAATTCGCCACTCGCGCGGCCGGCCTCGATGGTCGCCTTGAAGTAGGGCGTGAGCGGCCGGTGCGTGCCGGGCACGATGTCGCGGAACATCCGCGTGTCGTACACGCCGATGCTGCCGAACGTGACGCGCGGGGCGCCGGCGAGCGCCAGCCGGCCGTCGTCGCGGAGCACGAAATCGCCGTCCGGATGGAACGGCGGGTTCGGCACCATCACGAGATGCATCGCGGGCGCGTCGAGCGCGGCCATCTGCGCGGCGCGCGGCGCGAGCGTCCGGTAGTCGAACGCACAGTACACGTCGCCCGCGACTGCCGCGAACACCGTCGGCCGGCCGTCGCGTTCGAGCAGCGGCAGCGCCTGCGCGATCCCGCCGGCGGTTTCCAGCGCGTCGCCTTCGGCCGAGTACGCGAGCCGCACGCCCCAGCGCGAACCGTCGCCGAGCGTTGCCTCGAGCTGTTCGCCGAGCCACGCGTGGTTGATCACGATCGTCTCGATGCCCGCACGCGCGAGCGCCTCGATCTGCCAGACGATCAGCGGCTTGCCGCCGGCTTCGAGCAGCGGTTTCGGGCGGGTATCGGTCAGCGGGCGCATCCGGTCGCCGCGGCCGGCGGCGAAGATCATCGCCGTGGTCAGGGTAGTGCTCATGTTCGGCTGAGGGGAAGGACGGTGAGGGCGGTCAGAACGTATAGCCGACGTCGGCCGCGCCCTTGCCCTCGAGTTCGTCGAGCAGCTTCGCGAACGGCACGAGCGGGCGGTAGCGCAGCGCGACCTTGCGCGCGTAATTCAGGAAGCGCGGCAGGTCGTTCAGGTAGTGCGGCTTGCCGTCGCGGTAGTTGATGCGCGCGAACAGCCCCAGGATCTTGATGTGGCGCTGCAGCCCCATCCATTCGAGCTGGCGGTAGAACTCGCCGAAGTCCGGATCGACCGGCAGGCCGGCCTTCTTCGCCTTTTCCCAGTAGTACGCGAAGCAGTCGAGCTCGAACTCCTCGTCCCAGCTGATGAACGCGTCGCGCAGCAGCGACACGACGTCGTACGTCAGCGGCCCGTACACGGCGTCCTGGAAGTCGAGCACGCCCGGGTTCGGCTCGCACACCATCAGGTTGCGCGGCATGAAATCGCGCAGCATGAAGCCCTGCGGCTGCGCATGGGCGCTCGCGACCAGCAGCGCGAAGGTACGGTCGAGCGTGCCGCGCATCGCGTCGGTGACCGGCTTGCCGAGATGGCGGCCGACGAACCACTCGGGCAGCAGCTCCATCTCGCGGCGCAGGAACGCCTCGTCGAACGGGGGCAGCACGTCCGGCTTCGAGCTGAGCTGGAAGCGGATCAGCGCGTCGAGCGCATCGCGCATCAGCGGCCGCGCGGCGACCGGGTCGGCCGGATCGAGCACCGAGATGTACGACGTGCGGCCGAGGTCGGTCACGAGCATGAAGCCGGCGTCGAAATCGTGGGCCAGCACGTCCGGCACGTGGTCGCCGGCCGCGGCGAGCAGCTGCGCGACCTGGACGAATTCGCGGCACTTCTCGGGCGGCGGCGCGTCGACCGCGACCAGCGTGCCGCCGGGGCTCGTGGCCGACGCGACCCGGAAATAGCGGCGGAAACTGGCGTCCGACGACGCGGGCGCGACGGTCGTCAGGTCGAGGGCGAAGCGCTCGGCGAGCGGGCGCAGCCACGCGGTCAGGGCTTCGAGGCGGGCGTCGGGCTGGGATGCGGCGGATGGGGGCGTCATGAAACTCGGCGGAGGGGGGAACGTCTTGCCATATAATACCCCACGACTTTTTTGACGCGCCCCGCGTCAGCTTCCGCCGTGCAGGCCCGCCGCCTGTCGCGCCGTCCGCCCGATCGCCTCCCCGGTTTGCGCTCAGCCGCAGTCGCGGTGCGACGGTGCGGCCCGCCGCGCGCGAATGTGCCGTGCAGCTGCGGTTGACAAGGGGCGATTCGCCAAACGATAGATGCCGCCCAAACCGCTATTCCCGAATGTCTTCCCCGGTGACGGGGCGCCGCGCAAACGGCGGCTCGCGCTCGCGCTCCTGGCCGTGCCCGGCCTCGTGCCGGCCGTGTCGTACGCGCAGCTGTCGGGCGCGGCCGCGCAGCCGCAGCCGCTCGACTCGCCGTGGGACCTGCGTCTCGCCCCGCAGCTCGAGGATCATCCGCTGAAGGACGGCGCGAAGCCGGCCACCTTCGTGATTGCCGACCATACGAGCGGCACGGCCGATCAGGACCTCGCCGCGAAGGGCTCGGCCGAGCTGCGCCGCGGCGACGCGGTCGTGAAGGCCGACGCGCTCCACTACGATCAGGATACCGACATGGCCGACGCGTACGGCCAGGTCAAGGTGGTCAACGGCGGCACGTCGTTCGCGGGCCCCGAGGCGCATCTGAAGGTCGAGGCGAACCAGGGCTTCATGACGGCGCCGAAGTACCACTTCAACGTGACGGGCGGGTCCGGCAGCGCGGAGCGCGTCGACCTGCTCGACAGCGAGCGCTCGGTGTTCGTCAACGGCACCTACACCGCGTGCCAGTGCGCGACGAACCCCGCGTGGTACATCAAGGGCAGCCGCTTCGACTTCGATACCGGCGCCGACGAAGGCACCGCGCGCAACGGCGTGCTGTTCTTCCAGGGCGTGCCGATCTTCGCGAGCCCGTGGATGACGTTCCCGCTGTCGGGCGAGCGGCGCAGCGGCCTCTTGCCGCCGACGTTCTCGATGAACTCGAACAACGGGTTCGAGCTGTCGCTGCCGTACTACTTCAACATCGCGCCGAACCGCGACCTGACGATCACGCCGCGCATCATCTCGCGGCGCGGCGTGCAGACCGAAGCGACGTTCCGCTACCTGTCGCCGTCGTATTCGGGCACGTTTACGGCCAATTACCTGCCGGATGACCGGCTCGCTCACCGCGACCGCTACGCGATCTACTGGCAGCACCAGCAGAACTTCGGCGGCGGTTTCGGCGGCTACGTCTACTACAACAAGGTCTCGGACAACACGTTTCCCGAAGACCTTGGGTCGATGAACCAGTTCATCAACGGGACGCAGACGCTGTACCAGCAGGAAGCCGGCCTCACGTACAACAACGGCCCGTGGTCGGTGCTCGCGCGCTACCAGCACTGGCAGACGCTGCCGCCGTCGATCGCGCCGTACAGCCGCGAGCCGCAGTTGAACGTGAAGTACACGAAGTACAACGTCGGCGGCTTCGACTTCGGCGCGGAAGCCGACTATTCGCGGTTCCGCATCACGACCGCCGACATGACCGAAGGCGACCGGATCGTCTTCAACCCGTATATCGCGTACGGTGTGTACGGCCCCGGCTACTTCGCCGTGCCGAAGGTCCAGTACCACTTCGCGTCTTACGACCTGAACCACCTGTCGTCGAGTACGCCGAACAGCCCGAAGCACTTCACCGAGTCGATCCCGACCGTGAGCTTCGACTCGGGCCTGATCTTCGACCGCTCGGTGCGCCTGTTCGGCCAGGACTTCATCCAGACCCTCGAGCCGCGCCTGTACTACGTGTACACGCCGTATCGCGACCAGTCGAACGCGCCGCTGTTCGACACCGCGGAATCGGACTTCGGCCTCGCGGAGATCTACCAGCCGAACACGTTCGTCGGCAACGACCGGATAGCCGATGCGAACCGGATCACGGCCGGCCTGACGTCGCGTTTCATCGATCCGCGCACCGGCGACGAGCGCGCGCGCTTCGTGGTCGCGCAGCAGTACTATTTCGCCGACCAGCGCGTGACGCTGAACTCCGGCCAGAGCGCCGTGCTGGCGCGCCACTCCGACCTGATCGTCGGCGCCGCGCTGAAACTCGGCTCAGGCTTCATGTCGGAGACGGCGTTCCAGTACAACCAGAACAACAACCAGCTCGTGAAGTCGAGCATCGGTTTCGGTTTCAGCCCGGGCGAGCGCCGCGTGATCAACGTCGGCTACCGCTATACGCGTGCGAACACGACGCTCGACAACCAGCCGATCAACCAGTTCCTGGTGTCCGCGCAGTGGCCGCTCACGCGCCGCCTGTATGCGATCGGCCGCTTCAACTACGACCTGGCCGCCGACCGGGTCGTCGACGGTCTGCTCGGCTTACAATACGACGCGGATTGCTGGGCGCTCGGAGTCGGGGTCCAGCGGTACGCGAACGGCGTGAACACGTCGGGGCAGCAGAATTCGTCGACGCGCTTCATGATGCAGCTGACGTTGAAGGGGCTGTCGAGCGTCGACAACGGTCTCGTGGCCGCATTCCGCGCCGGGGTGCCGGGCTACACGCCGCTGCCGTCCGCGCCGCCGCCGATGTCCCGCTTCAGCAACTACGAGTAACGCCGGCTTGTCTGCACCGGTCAGCACGATTTCAATGGAGTATCAGTGGCAATGAAGAAAACCCTTCGTTTCGCGGCAGTCGTGTCCAGCCTCGCCGCCGCCGCCGCGCTGCTCGCCGCTGCGCCGGCCGCGGCGCAGGCGCTCGGTTCGCAAGGCGCGCAGCTCGCCGACGAAGTCGTCGCGGTCGTCAACAACGACGTGATCACGGGCCGCGAACTCGACCAGCGCGTCGGCCTGATCTCGCGCCGGCTGCAGCAGCAGAACGCGCCCGTGCCGCCGGCCGACCAGCTGCGCGCGCAGGTGCTGAACCAGATGGTGCTCGAACGCATCCAGGTGCAGAAGGCCAAGGACGACGGGATCCGCATCGACGATGCCACCGTGCAGTCCACGCTGCAGCGCCTCGCGCAGGCGAACGGGATGACGCTCGAGCAGTACCGCGCGCGCATCGTCGCGCAAGGCGTGCCCTGGAGCGTGTTCACGAGCGACGCCCGCACCGAGTTGATGCTGTCGAAGCTGCGCGAGCGCGAGGTCGACGGCAAGATCACCGTGTCGGACGCCGAGGTCGCGAACTACATCGCGAGCCAGCGCGGGCCGAGCGCATCGCAGCAGCAGGACCTGCGCTTCCAGCACATCTTCATCAAGGCGCCGACCAACGCGCCGCAAGCCGACATCGAAGCCGCGCAGAAGAAGGCCGACGCGCTGCTGCAGCAGGCCACGTCGGGCGCCGATTTCGAGAAGCTCGCGAAGAACAATTCGGAAGCGAACGACGCGAAGAAGGGCGGCGACCTCGGCTTCAAGGCGCCGTCCGCGCTGCCGGCCGACGTCGTCGAAGCCGCGTCGAAGCTCCGCCCCGGCCAGGTCAACCCGACGCTGATCCGCGTGCCGGACGGCTTCGAGATCGTGCGTCTCGTCGACCGCCGCCAGAGCCAGGGCGCGACCGCCGCGGCACCGAAGATCGTCCAGACGCACGTGCGCCACATCCTGTTGCGCGTCGGCGAAGGCAAGTCGGAAGGCCAGGCACGCCAGCAACTGCAGGACATCCGCAAGCAGGTCGAGGCCGGCGGCGATTTCGAGAAGTTCGCGCGCACCTACTCGCAGGACGGTTCGGCGTCGCAGGGCGGCGATCTCGGCTGGATCAGCCCGGGCGAGACCGTGCCGGAATTCGAGCGCGCGATGAACAACCTGCAGGCCGGCCAGATCAGCCAGCCGATTCGTACCGAGTACGGCTACCACCTGATCCAAGTGGTCGAGCGCCGCGAGGCGGAAGGCTCGGTGCAGCAGCAGATGGATATCGCGCGCCAGGCGATCGGCCAGCGCAAGGCCGAGCAGGCGTACGCCGACTGGCTGCGTGAACTGCGCGATTCGTCGTACGTGCAGTACAAGATCGGCGGCGTCGGCCCGGCGAACTGAGCGAGCTTCGCATGACGGCATCCGCGCTGCAGATCGCGATCACGACCGGCGAACCCGCGGGTGTCGGCCCGGAGCTGACCGTGCAGGCGTTGCAGGATGCCGCGCGGCGCTGGCCCGGTGCGCATTTCACCGTGCTCGGCGACGCCGCGCTGCTCGACGCACGCGCGGCGGCCGTCGGTGCCGACCGGGCGGTGCTCGCGGGCGGCGAGCCGGTGTCGGTCGAGCATCATCCGCTCGCCGTGCCCGCGCAGGCGGGCAAGCTCGACGCGGCCAACGGCCGCTACGTGCTCGGGCTGCTCGATGCCGCGATCGACGGCGCGGTGGCGGGCCGGTTCGACGCGATCGTCACCGCACCGCTGCAGAAGAGCACGATCAACGATGCCGGCGTGCCGTTTACCGGCCATACCGAATACCTTGCGGAACGCACGCACACGCCGCGCGTCGTGATGATGCTGGCAGGCACGGGCGAGCGGCCGCTGCGCGTCGCGCTCGCGACCACGCACCTGCCGCTGAAGGACGTGTCGGCCGCGCTGACGATCGACGGGCTCGTCGAGACGCTGGCGATCGTCGATCGCGACCTGCGGCGCGACTTCGGTCTCGCGGCGCCGCGCATCCTCGTGACGGGGCTGAACCCGCACGCGGGCGAGAACGGCTATCTCGGGCGCGAGGAGATCGACGTGATCTCGCCGGCGCTCGCACGCGCGCAAGCGCAGGGCATCGACGCGCGCGGCCCGTATCCGGCCGACACGCTGTTCCAGCCGCGCCATCTCGAGGGCGCCGATTGCGTGCTCGCGATGTTCCACGATCAGGGCTTGCCCGTGCTGAAGTATGCGGCCTTCGGCGAGGGCATCAACGTTACGCTCGGGCTGCCGATCATCCGCACGTCGGTCGATCACGGCACCGCGCTGGATCTGGCCGGCACGGGCCGCGCGGATCCGGGCAGCATGGTCGCCGCGCTCGACACGGCCGTCACGATGGCGCGCCATCGCCGCGCGGCCTGACACGCACGAGCCTGACCTCATTCGTCGTATTTTTCGTTTTTCTCAGTCGATGTCGAACAGCAGACAGCACCAAGGCCACTTCGCGCGCAAGCGCTTCGGGCAGAACTTCCTCGTCGATCACGGCGTGATCGACTCGATCGTCGCGACGATCGGCCCCGCGCGCGGCCAGCGGATGGTCGAGATCGGCCCCGGCCTCGGCGCGCTGACCGAGCCGCTGATCGCGCGTCTTGCGACGCCCGAGTCGCCGCTGCATGCGGTCGAGCTCGACCGCGACCTGATCGGGCGCCTGCAGCAGCGCTTCGGCGCGCTGCTGGAGCTGCACGCGGGCGACGCGCTCGCGTTCGACTTCCGCTCGCTCGCGGCACCCGGCGACAAGCCGTCGCTGCGGATCGTCGGCAACCTGCCGTACAACATTTCCAGCCCGCTGCTGTTTCACCTGATGACGTTCGCCGACGCGGTCATCGACCAGCATTTCATGCTGCAGAACGAAGTGGTCGAACGGATGGTCGCGGAGCCCGGCACGAAGGCGTTCTCGCGACTGTCGGTGATGCTGCAGTACCGCTACGTGATGGAGAAGATGCTCGACGTGCCGCCGGAATCGTTCCAGCCGCCGCCGAAGGTCGATTCGGCGATCGTCCGGATGATTCCGTACGAGCCGCACGAACTGCCGGACGTCGATCCCGTGCTGCTCGGCGAAGTCGTCACCGCCGCGTTCTCGCAGCGCCGCAAGATGCTGCGCAATACGCTCGGCGACTACCGCGAGACGATCGATTTCGACGGGCTCGGCTTCGATCTCGCGCGACGCGCGGAGGATGTCAGCGTGGCCGAATATGTCGGCGTCGCGCAGGCGCTTGCAGCGGTGCGCAAGGCCGCGGAGTAACGGCACGCGGGCGTCGCACCTGGCGCCTGCCCGAGCGCGATCGACGAGGCTGCCCTGAGCGGGCAGCTTTTTTTTCGCGTCGCTTTCGTCGCTGCCGGACCGCGTCCGCGTCGCGCTACGCGCGCCGGCGCGGCGGCGCGTTGACGAGCGCGATTCCCGTCAGCACCAGCGCGGCCGCCGACATGAAGCGCCAGCCGACCGATTCGCCGAGCAGCAGCACGCCGAACGCGACGCCGAACAGCGGCGACAGGAACGTGAACACCGACAGCCGCGACGCGCTGTAGCGCGTCAGCAGCCAGAACCACGACAGGTAGCTGACGAACGCGACGATCACCGACTGGTACGCGAGGCTCGCGAGCGCGATCGGCGTGACGTGCGCGAACGACATCTGGCCGAGCAGCGCGGCGAGCGCGACCAGCACGACGGCCGAGACCGCGAGCTGGTAGAACAGCGTCTTGCTCGCGCTGGCGCGCGCGAGCGACGTCGAGCGCACGACGACCGTCGTCGCGGCCCACATCGCGCCGCCGAGGATCCCGAGCGCGTCGCCGGCGAGCCCGGCCAGCACCGATGCGCCGGGCGCGCGCGGCGTCAGGAAGCCGTCCGCGAATGCGAGCGCGATGCCGGCGAACGCGAGGCCGACACCGGCCCACTGGGCGCGCTGCAGCCGTTCGCCCGGCGCGAACAGGTGCAGGCCGAGCGCCGTGAAGCACGGTGCCGTGTACAGGAAGATCGCCATGTGCGACGCGCTCGTCAGCGTGAGCCCGAAGAACACGCAGATGAACTCGCCGGCGAACAGCGCACCGGCCGCGATGCCCGCGCCGAGCGTGCCGTCGGCGCGGAACAGCGGCGTGCCGCGTGAGCGTGCCCAGCCCCACAGCAGGAGCGCGGCGATTACCGAGCGCAGCCCGGCCTGGAACATCGGCGGGATCGCCGCGTTGGTGCTCTTGATCGCGACCTGCTGGAAGCCCCAGATCGCGCACAGCAGCAGCATCACGCCGACGGCGCGCGTGTCGAGCGCGCGTCGCACCGGCGTGCCGGCGAGCGCGGTCATCGGCGCACCTCGCCGATGCGGCGGGAAGCGGGCTGGGGCATGGGCAGAGACTTGGGCAAAGACATGGTCAGCGGCGGACGGACGGCGCGTCCGGCGCGCTCGAATCGGCGATTTCTCACGGCAGGCTGTGTGGCTGGAATGAGGCGGTGGTCGCGTTCTAGCTTCGGGCGGCATGCCCGTTTTTGGTGCGAAGTGGGAGGATGTTACCCGATCGATGGACTTGCCGGGGGCCGTCGGGCGCGGTGATTTCCACCGCCGCACGGGCTTCGCGCTCGCCGTGCAGATGCTTGGTATCGGCCGGCGGCGGACGGGGCGCCGGCGGCGGGATTGACCCGACTCCGGTAGAATTTCCGCTTCTGGAAAGTCCCCACAGGAGTACAACACATGCGTTTGCTGCATACGATGCTGCGAGTCGGCGATCTCGACCGCTCGATCAAGTTCTACACCGAATTGCTCGGCATGAAGCTGCTGCGTCGCGAGGATTATCCGGAAGGCAAGTTCACGCTCGCGTTCGTCGGCTACGAAGCGGAAAGCGCGGGCACCGTGCTCGAGCTGACCCACAACTGGGATACGCCGTCCTACGATCTCGGCAACGGCTTCGGCCATCTGGCGGTGGAAGTCGACGACGCGTACGCGGCCTGCGACAAGATCAAGGCGCAAGGCGGCAAGGTGACCCGCGAAGCCGGCCCGATGAAGCACGGCACGACCGTGATCGCGTTCGTCGAGGATCCGGACGGCTACAAGATCGAGTTCATTCAGAAGAAGGCGCACTGAGCGCCGGGCGCGCGGCGCACGATGTGCGTCGCGGGCAGGAAAAACGGGCGATGTGGTGGAATCCGCATCGCCCGTTTGTATTTTGGTGCGGCCGATCGCGTCAAAGCGCCGGCAGCAGTTCGGGCGGGTGATGCTTGAGCGTGTGCCGCGCTTCGCGGAATTCCGGGAAGATCGATTCGACGGTCTGCCAGAAGGCCGGACTGTGGTTCATCTCGCGCAGGTGCGACAGCTCGTGCGCGACGACGTAGTCGACGATCGACATCGGGAAGTGGATCAGCCGCCAGTTCAGCCGGATCTTGCCGTCGCTCGAGCAGCTGCCCCAGCGCGTCGCCGCCGACGACAGCGCATACATCGAATACGTGACGCCGAGCCGTTCCGCGTAGACCGCCAGGCGTTCGCCGAAGATCCGCTTCGCTTCGCCCTGCAGCCAGCCCTGCACGCGATCCTTGATCTGCTGCATGTCGGCTTGCACGGGCAGCGGCAGCGACAGCCGTTGCGCATCGGCGTCGAATGCGACGGCGCCCGCGCCGAGCGCGACCGTGATCGTCTTGCCGAGATACGGGAGTTGCGCGCCGTCGCGCCAGTCGATCTGCGGCAGCGCGCGCTGCTCGGTGCGGGTCTTCCACTCCGCGAGCTTCGCGAAGATCCAGCGCTGCTTCTCGGCGATCGCCGCTTCGATGTCGGCGAGCGTGACCCAGCGCGGCGCGGTGATCGACAGCCCGCTGCCGTCGATCGTGAAGCCGATCGTGCGGCGCGCGGAGCGCTTCAACCGATATTCGAGCACGCGGCTGTCGAGTGCGAACGTGCGGACGCGGGAGCGATCGGGTGCGGGACCCGGATCGAGCGGCACCGCGGGAGCCGCAGCCGCTTCAGGCGGCGACGGCAGCGCGGCGGGCGCCGACGGTGGCGGCGATGCTGCCGGCCCGTCGAAGAGCGGCAGGTCCATCTGGCGATGATCGAGTGCCACGATGGCAGGCCGTGGCCGCGGACGCTTTTTCATCAGTTCGCTTCGTTTCGTCGTACGCAACGGCTGCAATCCGGGTGATTCAGACGCGTGCGGCATCGCGCGTGCCGGCATTGCCCGGCTGGCGATACGCATCGGGATCGATGCGGCGCATTTCCGCTTCGATCCATGCTTCGACCTGCGAGTTCAATACGTCGGGCGTCTTGCCTTCGACCGGAATCGGCTTGCCGATCGACACGGTGACGACGCCCGGGAACTTCGTGAACGAATTGCGCGGCCACACCCGACCTGCATTGTGCGCGATCGGCACGACCGGCGCGCCGGTTTCGATCGCGAAGCGCGCGCCGCCCGTCTTGTACTTGCCCTGCTTGCCGACCGGCGTGCGCGTGCCTTCCGGGAACATGATCATCCACGCGCCTTCCGACAGGCGCTTCTTGCCCTGGCGGATCACCGACACGAAGGCATTCTTGCCTTCCTTGCGGTTGATGTTGACCATGTGCAGCAGCCCGAGCGCCCAGCCGAAGAACGGCACGTACAGCAGCTCGCGCTTGAACACGTAGCAGAGCGGCTTCGGCATCAGCGCCGGAAACGCGAGCGTCTCCCACGCGGACTGGTGCTTCGACAGCAGCACGGCCGGGCCGTCGGGCAGGTTCTCGTAGCCTTCGATCCGGTAGCGGATGCCGTTCAGCCAGCGCACGACCCACAGCGTCGACTTGCACCAGCCGGCCGCCATCCAGTAGCGCGCGTCGGGACGCATGAACGGAAAGGCGATGAAGCACGCGGTGGCGTACGGCACCGTGTACAGGATGAAATAGATCAGCAGCAGCAGGGAGCGGACGAAGCGCATCGGCGTGGGTTTGACAGTAGGGAGGATGCGCGCGGCGGCCGCATCACTCGTGTTCGTGTGAAAGGAAGTCGAGTGCGAACGCGCGCAGGTCGTCATGGACCTGCGTGCCGTCCGGCAGGTTGCCCGCGGCGAGCGTCTTCTTGCCCTTGCCGGTCAGCACGAGGTGCGGCCGGAAGCCGACCGCGACGCCGGCCTGCAGGTCGCGCAGCGAGTCGCCGACGGCCGGCGTGTGACCGGGATCGATCTCGAAGCGCTCGGCGATCATCTGCATCATGCCGGGTTTCGGCTTGCGGCACTCGCAGTGGTCTTCCGACGTATGCGGGCAGAAGAACACCGCGTCGATGCGCGCGCCGACCGCGGCCGCCGCGCGATGCATCTTCAGGTGCATCGCGTTGAGCGTGGCCATGTCGAACAGCCCGCGACCGATGCCGGACTGGTTGGTCGCGACGACCACGCGATAGCCGGCGTGGTTGAGTCGTGCGATCGCCTCGAGGCTGCCGGGCAGCGCGATCCACTCGTCGGGCGTCTTGATGAACGCGTCCGAATCGACGTTGATCACGCCGTCCCGGTCGAGGACGACGAGCTTGCGGTTGGGGCTGGTCGGCATCGTTCGGCCTTTACGCGGCGAGCTTCGAGATGTCGGCGACGCAGTTCATCTGCTGATGCAGCGCCGACAGCAGCGCGAGACGGTTCGCGCGCAGCGCGGGATCCTCGGCGTTGACCATCACGTCGTTGAAGAACGTGTCGACCGGCGCGCGCAGCGCGGCGAGCGCCGACAGCGCGCCCGTGTACGCACGCGCCTCGAGCTGCGACTGTACGTGCGGCGTCACGGCCGCGAGCTGCTCGTGCAGCGCCTTCTCGGCGGCCTCGACGAGCAGCGTCGGCTGCACCGTGCCGTTCGCGCCGCCTTCCGACTTCTTCAGGATGTTCGAGATCCGCTTGTTCGCCGCCGCGAGCGCTTCGGCTTCCGCGAGGCGCGTGAATTCGCGCACCGCGTCGAGGCGCGCGACGAGATCGTCGACGCGCGTCGGGTTCAGGCTCAGCACCGCGTCGACTTCGCCGGCCGAGTAGCCGCGCTCGCGCAACAGGCCGCGCAGGCGGTCGATGAAGAACGCGAAGATCGCGTCGGTCGATTCGGCGACGCCCGGCACGCCTTCGAAGCGCGCATGGGCCGTGCGCAGCAGCGACACGAGATCGAGCGGCAGCTGTTTCTCGAGCAGCAGGCGCAGCACGCCGAGCGCGTGACGGCGCAGCGCGAACGGATCCTTCTCGCCGGTCGGCGCGAGGCCGATGCCCCAGATGCCGACGATCGTCTCGAGCTTGTCGGCCAGCGCGACGGCGGTGGACACCGGCGTGGTCGGCAGCGCGTCGCCGGAGAAGCGCGGCTGGTAATGCTCGGCGCAGGCGAGCGCGACGTCGTCGGGCTCACCGTCGTGGCGCGCGTAGTACGTGCCCATCGTGCCCTGCAGTTCCGGGAACTCGCCGACCATGTCGGTCAGCAGGTCGGCCTTCGCGAGGCGCGCGGCGCGCTTCGCGTGCGCGGCGTCGGCACCGATCGCGGGCGCGATCTCGCCGGCGAGCGCCTCGAGGCGCTCGACGCGTGCGAGCGCCGAGCCGAGCTTGTTGTGATAGACGACGTTCGCGAGCAGCGGCACGCGCTCGGCCAGCGGCTTCTTCTTGTCCTGCTCGAAGAAGAACTTCGCGTCGGCGAGGCGCGGGCGCACGACGCGCTCGTTGCCTTCGATGATCTCGCCCGGCGTCTTCGTCTCGATGTTCGACACGATCAGGAAGCGCGAGCGCAGCTTGCCGGCGACGTCGGTCAGCGCGAAATATTTCTGGTTCGTCTGCATCGTGAGGATCAGGCATTCCTGCGGAACCTGCAGGAATTCGTCCTCGAAGCGGCACGGATAGACGACCGGCCATTCGACAAGCGACGTCACTTCGTCGAGCAGCGACTCGGGCATCACGACCGTGTCGCCGTTCGCGTGTTCGTTCAGCTGCGTGCGGATCGTTTCGCGGCGATCGGCGAAGTGCGCGATCACGCGGCCCTTGTCGCGCAGCGTGTCGGCATACGCGCGCGCATGCTGGATCGCGACGAGGCCGTCGGACAGGAAGCGGTGGCCGAGCGTGGTGTCGCCGGCATCGACGCCGAACGCGGTGACGGGCACGATGCGGTCGTCGTGCAGCACGGTCAGGCGGTGCACCGGACGCACGAACTTCACGTCGGAGCCGTCCGGGCGCTGGTAGGTCATGACCTTCGGGATCGGCAGCTTCTCGAGCGTTTCGTCGAGCGCGGCCTGCAGCCCGTCGGCGAGTGTCGCGCCGGCCGCCGAGTAGTTGACGAAGAACGCTTCGGCCTTGCCGTCCTGCGCGCGCTCGAGATCGGCGATCGACAGGTTCGGATGGCCGAGCGCCGCGAGCTTCTTCGCGAGCGGGGCGGTCGGCCGGCCTTCGGCGTCGAGCGCGACGGACACCGGCAGGACCTTTTCGCGGACCTGCTTTTCAGGCGCGACGGCGCGCACGTTCTGCACGACGACCGCGAGGCGGCGCGGCGTGGCGTAGCGTTCGAATACGAGTTCGCCTTCGATGAGATCGCGCGCCGCGAGGCGTTGCGCGAGGCCTTCGGCGAATGCGTCGCCGAGGCGTGCGAGGGCCTTCGGCGGCAGCTCTTCGGTCAGCAGTTCGACGAGCAGGGGGGCGGGATGATTGTGCGTCATGTGTGGATTGAATCTCGTCTCGTCAGTCCTGATCGATCTTGCGTTCGACCTTGAGCGGCGGCGCCCATGCCGGCTGGGCGGCGTCCTGGGCGTCGGTGGTGAGGCCCGGCACGCCCGGCGGGTTGCCGAGCATCGGGAAGCCGAGCTTCTCGCGCGAGTCGTAGTAAGCCTGCGCGACGAGACGCGACAGCGCGCGGATGCGACCGATGTACGCCGCGCGTTCCGTGACCGAGATCGCGCCGCGCGCGTCGAGCAGGTTGAACGTGTGGCCGGCCTTCAGCACGAGCTCGTACGCGGGCAGCGCGAGCTGCGCGTCGATCATCTTCTTCGCTTCCGCTTCGTAGCTGTTGAAGAACGTGAACAGCAGGTCGACGTTCGCGTGCTCGAAGTTGTAGGTCGACTGCTCGACCTCGTTCTGGTGGTAGACGTCGCCGTACGACAGGCGGCGCAGCTCGGGGCCGTTCGGGCCTTGCTCTTCCCATTCGGTCCACACGAGGTCGTACACGTTCTCGACCTTCTGCAGGTACATCGCGAGGCGCTCGAGGCCGTACGTGATCTCGCCGAGCACCGGCTTGCAGTCGAGGCCGCCGACCTGCTGGAAATACGTGAACTGCGTGACTTCCATGCCGTTTAGCCACACTTCCCAGCCGAGGCCCCACGCGCCGAGCGTCGGGTTCTCCCAGTCGTCTTCCACGAAGCGCACGTCGTTCTGCTTCAGGTCGAAGCCGAGCGCTTCCAGCGAACCGAGATACAGGTCGAGGATGTTTTCCGGCGCCGGCTTGAGCACGACCTGGTACTGGTAGTAATGCTGCAGGCGGTTCGGGTTCTCGCCGTAGCGGCCGTCCTTCGGGCGGCGCGACGGCTGCACGTAGGCGGCGCGCCACGGCTCGGGGCCGACCGCGCGCAGGAACGTGTGGACGTGCGACGTGCCCGCGCCGACTTCCATGTCGATGGGCTGGAGCAGGGCGCAACCCTGCTTGTCCCAGTAGGACTGCAGCGTCAGGATGATTTGCTGAAACGTAAGCATGAAGAGCCTTCGTGGCGCTGGCGCTCCGTTGCGGGCGGCGCTCCGGGCGGGGCCCGGAGGGTCGGCTCGCGCGGCGGCGCGGCTTGTTAGTGTGCTGAAACGTGCAATTTTACCGGATCGGCGGCCGGATGCGGCCGGAACGCGGACGAAGGGGGCGTCGGCGGTGTTTCGGGCGAGCCGTGCGCGGCCTGTGCGCGGGTCGTCGATGCGCGCGGTGCGCTCGCGCGCGGTGTCGCGATGCGCTGCTCGCTCCGCCTGCCGCGCCGCTTTGCGCGGGCGTTAAGATGCGCGTATTGCGGCGCGCGCGACGCCTGCCGCGCGACCGATTGCCCACTCCGGACCGCATGGACGATTCGAACGACCTCCTCATTCCGCTGATGCCGCCGCTGCTTGCGCTGCTCGGGCAGGCCGCCGACGCGCACGCGCGCGGCGAGCGCGACGCGCATGCGCTCTGGCTCGCCGCCGCCGGCCATCTGCACGCCGTCGACATGGCCGCGCTCGCGCAGCTTACGGCGGCGCTCGTCGCACGGCAGCGTGGCGGCGACGCGCTCGCGCTGGCCGAATGCGCGCTGCGCGTGCATCCGGGCGCCGGCGCGAGTTTCAATCATGGCTATGCGCTGCAGATGCTCGGCCGTCACGCCGACGCCGTCGCGTCGTACCGCGCCGCCTATGCGCTCGATCCGGGCTGGCCGTCGCTGCGCAACAACCTGGCGATCGCGCTGCGGCTGTCGGGCGGCGACCGCAACGAAGAAATCGCGCTGCTCGACGCGGCTGTGGCGGCCGACCCGCACGACGTGCAGGTGTGGACCAACCTGGTCGTCGCGCGGCTCGCGACGCAGGACCTCGACGGCGCGCTCGCGTGCGCGGCGCGGCTCGCGGAGATCGCGCCCGACAATGCGCTCGCGCAGAACAACATCGCGATGGCGATGAAGGAGGCGCAACGCTGGGACGACGCCGAGCGCCATGCGGCGCGCGCGTGCGAGCTCGCGCCCGACGATGCGTCGTTCCGTTTCAACCTCGCGATCATCCAGCTCGTGCGCGCGACTACGCGGCCGGCTGGCGCGGCATGAGGCGCGCTGGGACGCCGCCGGCAGCTGCGCGGCGCCGGCGTGCTGCCGGCCCGCGCTGCAGGGCGAGCGCTCGCGGGCAAGACGCTGCTCGTCTGGGCGAGCAGGGCTCGGCGACGTGCTGCAGTTCGCGCGCTTCGCGCGCCGCTCGCCGAGCGCGTGCACCGCGAGGGCGGCGCTCGCGTGGAACACGTTTCCGCAGGTGGGTACGCTGATGCGGCGCAGCCTCGGCGCGCACGCGGATGCGTTCAGCGCGGGCGGCGGCGTCGACGCACTGCCGGCATTCGACTACGAAGTGCCGCTGATCGGCCTGCCGTTGATGCTCGGGATGGAGACGTCGACGCTCGGCGCGGCGGTGCCGTACCTGCATGCCGATCCGCGTGCGCGCGACGCATGGCGAGCGCGGCTCGCGGGCGACGGCCGGCTGAAGGTCGGGCTCGTATGGACGGGCAGCGCGGGGCACCAGCGCAATCCGTTGCGGCGCGTCGGGCTCGAGCGTTATGCCGATGCGTTGCGCGGTGTCGACGGCGTCGCGTTTTACTCGCTGCAGCCGGGCGCGGACGCGGATGTCGCCGCGGCGCGCGCGGCCGGTTTCGCGATCGAGGACTTCACCGGCGAACTCGAGAGTTTCGACGATACGGCCGCGTTCATCGGCGCGCTGGATCTGGTGATCACGGTATGCACGTCGGTCGCGCACCTGTCGGGCGCGCTCGGCGCACGCACCTGGGTGCTGCTCGACGTGAATCCGCACTGGCCATGGCTGCTCGAGCGCACCGACAGCCCGTGGTATCCGACCGCGACGCTGTACCGGCAGCCGACGTTCGGCGCATGGGCGCCGGTGCTGGAAGCGCTCGCGCGGGATCTGCGCGGCCTGGCCGCGGCCGCGCCGCGGCCGGCCTGAACGGCTGGCCGGCGCGCCGTCGCGCGTCGTTGCTTCCTGCATGCGGCTTGCCGGGGTGTCGTGCGGACTCGGCGCTCGTGCGCCGAACGTCGGCGGGCGGGCGGTCCGCATGCCGCATCGACGGCGGCGGCTGCGCCGCGCGCGCCGGCCGCCCGATGCGTCAGGCGTTGCGGTCGCCGCCGGCCTTCGCGCCGTTGCCGCGGCGCAGGCCCGGCCGAACGTGAAGCCGAACGCGAGCAGCACCAGCGACACCGCGAGCACGATGTTGTTGCCGCTCGTCACGTACGGCGTGAAGCCGCTCGTGCCTTCGATCCGCACGTCGAGCGAGCCGATCGTAAACGGCTTGAGCTGGCCGAGCACGCGGCCGCGCGCATCGATCGCGGCGGTCATCCCGGTATTGGTCGAGCGCAGCATCGGCCGGCCCGTTTCGAGCGCGCGCATCCGCGCGATCTGCAGGTGCTGGTCGAGCGCGATCGTGTCGCCGAACCACGCGAGGTTCGTCACGTTGACGAGCACGCCGGGCGGTTGCGGATTGTCGCGGATCGTCGCGGCGATTTCCTCGCCGAACAAGTCCTCGTAGCAGATGTCGGCCATCACCGGCTGGTTGTGCACGAGGAACGGCTTCTGCACCGGCGCGCCGCGCGCGAAGTCGCCGAGCGGCATCTTCATCAGGTTGACGAACCATCGGAAGCCCCACGGGATGAACTCGCCGAAGGGCACGAGATGGTGCTTGTCGTAGTGATAGATGTCGCGCGAGTGCGGCGTCACGCCGTACAGGCTGTTCGTGTAGTCGACGTAGTGGCCGTCCGGCGTGACCGATGCGCCGACCGCGCCGAACAGCACGGCCGAGCCGGTCGTGTCGCTGAACTTGCGGATCGCGACGGCGAACGGTTCGGGCAGCTCCTGGATCATCACCGCGATCGCGGTCTCCGGCGTGACGATCAGGTCGGCCGGCTTCTCGACGATCATCTGCGTGTACATCTTGATCGCCGCGTCGATGCCTTCCTGCTCGAACTTGATGTCCTGCTTCACGTTGCCCTGCAGCAGCCGCACCGTGAGCGGCGCGTTCGCGGGCACGGTCCACGCGGCCTGCGACAGCGCGATGCCGGCCGCGACGAGCGCGACGGCGATGCCGGCCGGCGCGGCGATGCGCACGCGCGCGTTGCCGGCGGCGCCGCGTTCGGATGCGGGCGCCCGGCGCGCGGCGACGAGCGCCTGCACGACCAGCGCGGCGAACAGCGCGAGCACCCAGGCGATCCCGTACACGCCGACGACCGGCGCGAAGCCCGCGAACGGTCCGTCGACCTGCGGATAGCCGCTCGCGAGCCACGGGAAGCCGGTGAATACGGTGCCGCGCAGCCATTCGCCGAGCGCCCAGGCGCTCGCGAACGCGAACGCGCCGTGCCAGGTCGGCGAGAACGGCCGCGGATCGGGTTCGCGGCGATGCCATGCATGGCCCGCGCAAAACGACCAGAGCCCCGCCGAGAATGCCGGGTACAGCGACAGGTAGAGCGAGAACAGCACCAGCGCGCCGCCCGCGAGCGGCGCGGCCATCTCGCCGTACACGTGCATGCTGATGTAGAGCCACCAGATGCCGCTGATGAAGTTGCCGAAGCCGAACGCGCCGCCGGTGAGCGCGGCGCCGCGCCAGCTCGACGTGCGCGTCAGCTGCGCGAAAAACCAGACGAATACGACGAGTTGCAGCCAGCCGCCGTGCGGGGTCGGTGCGAAGCTGAGCGTATTGGCCGCGCCGGCGAGCAGCGCGGCCGGATAGTGCCAGCGCGGCAGCGTGCGGCCGGGCGCCGGCGCGAGAAGACCGCCAGCCGGGCGGGACGGGATCGGATCGTCCATGTGAAGCGAAAGAGGGCGAGCGGTTGAAGGAGACGCGGCCGGCGCGAGACGGTCAGTCCTCGTGCGAGGTTTCGGCGCGGCGGCTCGCGAGGGGGTTGCGGCGCACCAGCAGCACGTGGACCTGGCGCGCATCGCCGCGCTGGATCTCGAACACGAGGTTGCCGAGCTGCAGCTTCTCGCCGCGGTGCGGCACGCGGCCGAAATGGTGGGTGATCAGCCCGCCGATCGTGTCGACCTCGTCGTCGGGGAAGTCGGTGCCGAACGCCTCGTTGAACTGTTCGATCTCGGTGAGCGCGCGCACGCGGAAGCGGCCGTCCGGCCCCGATATGATGTTGCCGGCTTCCTCGTCGAAGTCGTATTCGTCCTCGATGTCGCCGACGATCTGTTCGAGCACGTCCTCGATCGTGATCAGGCCCGCGACGCCGCCGTATTCGTCGACGACGATCGCGAGGTGGTTGCGGTTCACGCGGAAGTCGTGCAGCAGCACGTTCAGGCGCTTCGATTCGGGAATGAACACGGCGGGGCGCAGCATCCCGCGCACGTCGAATTCCTCTTCGGCGTAGAAGCGCAGCAGGTCCTTCGCGAGCAGCACGCCGATCACGTTGTCGCGGTTCTCCTCGTACACGGGGTAGCGCGAGTGCGCCTTCTCGAGGACGAACGGGATGAAGTCTTCAGGCTTGTCGGCGATGTTGATCGCGTCCATCTGCGCGCGCGGCACCATGATGTCGCGGGCGCACAGGTCGGACACCTGGAACACGCCTTCGATCATCGACAGCGAATCGGCGTCGATCAGGTTGCGTTCGTGGGCGTCCTGGAGGATTTCCAGCAGCTCGGACCGGGATTCCGGCTCGGGCGAGATGAAGTCGGTCAGGCGCTCGAGCAGCGAGCGCTTTTCTTGCGGTTTGTCGGTGAGCTTACGACTGGGATACGAATCGTTCATGGTGGTGCGCCCGGGTCATGCCGGGGCGCGCGGTCACGGAGTAGGCAAGGATACACCAAGGGCATGGCGCGGCCGTGTCACACCGGCCGTCCGGCCAGGGGCAGGCGGCGCACGCGAGCCCCGCTCGGGAACGGCCGCGCCGGGCGCGACGCCGTCCTGTGTATCCATCCTATCTCAGAAAGGGGCGGCGGGGCACGGCGGCAAAAAAAGCGGAGGCGACCGGCCGGCCGGTCGGCGTCGGCGGCATTTCGTCGCGGGCCGGGCGGGCCGGGCGGGTGCCCGGACCATCAGAAGCGCATGCCGGCGGAACAGCCGCCGGCGGCCGCGCCGTTGGTCGCGGCGCCGCCGCAGCCGAACATGCCGCAGCCGGACAGCGCGACGCTCGTGGCGACGAGCAGCGCGGCCAGCATGACGCGCGATCTGCGTGACGGGTTCATCGGCGCGGATTCTCCTTCGAATGCACGGGGGCGGCTGCCGGTGTCGCGCAAGCCGGCCGGTCGGGCATCACCGGCATCGCGCGAGCAGCCCTTCCAGCGCGCGGTCGGGGATGCCGCTCGCGCGCAGCGCGTCCACGGTGCGGCTCACGTAGTCGAGCGTCGTGCCGTAGCGGCCGGCCGCGCAGCTGAACACTTCCTTCACGACGGGGTCGGTCAGCTTGCCGGTGTAGGTGGGCACGTCGCGGCGCATCACGAATGCCAGCGCGTTCACGCGTTCGCCGGTCTCGAGCGTGCACGGCAGCCACGCGGGCCGGTACGACCCCATCGGCATCTCGCGTTTCCACAACGTCTCGAGATGCGGCTGCGCAGTCGGGCCCGCGAGCCGGAACGCGATGCCCGAGCACGAGCCGCCGCGATCGAGCGCGAGCACGAGGCCCGGACGTTCGGGCGTGCCGCGGTTCACGCGCGACCACAGGTAGAGCCCGCGATGGTAGCCGTGCACCTTGCCGCGCACGGCGGCGACGGTCGGCAGCCCGGGGTTCCAGATCAGCGAGCCATAGCCGAACAGCCAGAGATCCTGCCGCCCGTCCCAGTCGCGCATCGTGTGCGCGAGCGACGCCGCGAGTTCGTCTTCCGTCAGCAGCCGTCCCTCGCCGATCGACGGCGGGTAGGCGGGCGGCAGCATCGCGGCGTGGTGCATGGTGCGGACGGCTTTTACTGGTACGGGTTCGGGAAGCCCAGCTTCGCGAGGATGTCGACTTCGAGCGCTTCCATTTCGGCGGCGTCCTCGTCGCTCGTCTCGTGATCGTAGCCCTGCGCGTGCAGCGCGCCGTGCACCAGCAGGTGCGCGTAGTGGGCGATGAGCGGCTTGTCCTGTTCGTGCGCTTCCTTCTCGACGACCGGGCAGCACAGCACGAGGTCGCCGATCACGGTGCCGTCGGGCGCCGGATCGTACGCGAAGGTCAGCACGTTGGTCGGGTAGTCCTTGTGGCGGTAGCCGGCGTTCAGCGTGCGGCCTTCTTCCTCGCCGACGAAGCGCACGGTGAGCTGCGCGTTCGCGAACAGCGCCGGCTCGAGCCATTCGGCGATCAGCTTGCGCTTCGGCAGCGTCTTGCGGATGTCGGCGGTGACCTCGTCACCGTACTGCACGGACAGGTCGAGCTCCAGCTCGCGCAGCTCGTCCGCCATTTCCGCGATTTCCTCGTCGCGCGGCGCGGGTTCGGCACCCACGTGCAGCGTCACGCTGTCGTAGTGCTCGGGCTGCAGCGCGAGCTTCGCGCGCATCGCCGGATCGTTGTGCTGCGCGACGATCGCGACGGCCGCCTCGCCCGAGCTGCCCGACAGGTCGAACATCAGGCTGCGGCCGTCCGGGAAGTCGATTCGAAGCCCTTGCGCGTTGACGGTCCGGGCCTTGCCCTTCGCATCGAACAGCGAAAGACGGGGGGAATCGGGCGCGGCGGACTGGTCGCGCCCGGACTTGCGAGAACGGGAAGATTTCATGACGGGTGCGGCGATTGGAACGCGTTGAGGATACACCAAACGGCCGATCGCTCCCGAATTCGAACCGGCCGCGCGCAGGCGAAAAAATGCCCGGCGCGCCGTCGGGCGGGCCGGGCTGGAGCCGTCGGCCGGTGCGGCGCGCGAGCGCCGCCGGCTTCCTACGCGTCCTTGTGCTGCGCGTGGAAGTCGTCGTACGCCTCGACGATGCGCGCGACGAGCGGATGGCGCACGACGTCGGCGCTCGTGAAGCGCGTGAGCGCGATGCCGCGCACGCCGCCGAGCACCTGCTGCGCCTCGACGAGGCCGCTCTTGTGCCCGCGCGGCAGGTCGACCTGGCTCGTGTCGCCGGTGACGACGGCCTTCGAGCCGAAACCGATCCGCGTGAGGAACATCTTCATCTGCTCGGGCGTCGTGTTCTGCGCCTCGTCGAGGATGATGAACGCGTGGTTCAGCGTGCGGCCGCGCATGTACGCGAGCGGCGCGATCTCGATCATCTGGCGCTCGAACATCTTCGCGGTCTTGTCGAAGCCGAGCAGGTCGTACAGCGCGTCGTACAGCGGCCGCAGGTACGGGTCGACCTTCTGCGCGAGATCGCCCGGCAGGAAGCCGAGCCGCTCGCCGGCCTCGACGGCCGGGCGCGTCAGCACGATCCGCTTGACCTGGTCGCGCTCGAGCGCGTCGACCGCGCACGCGACCGCGAGGTAGGTCTTGCCGGTGCCGGCCGGCCCGATGCCGAACGTCACGTCGTGCTGCAGGATCTGCTTCAGGTATTCGCGCTGCGCGGGCGTGCGGCCGCGCAGGTCGGCGCGCCGCGTGTAGAGCTTCGGCGCGGGTTCTTCGTCCGGCATTTCATCGTCGAGCTGCACGACGGGCTCGTCGAACGGATGGTCGGGATCGCCGCGAAAGCGCACGTCGAGCGTGTCCTGGCGGCCGTTGCCGGACGTGTGGCGCACTTCGACCAGCGCGAGCTGGATATCGTCGACCGACAGCGGATCGCGCGCGCGGTTGTAGAAGTTCTCGAGCGCCGCGAGCGCGAGCTTCGCGCCGCGGCCGCGGATCGTGATCCGGTGGCCGCGCCGCGCGAGCGTGACGTCGAGCGCCTGTTCGATCTGCCGCAGGTTCTCGTCGAGCGGGCCGCAGAGGTTGGCGAGGCGCGCGTTGTCGTCGCGCGGCGCGGTGAATTCCAGTGCTTGGACGGTCTTCAAAGTAGCGTCGGGCTCCTGTGGAACGTCAGTCGGTCAGTGGGTGGCCGCGCTCGCGTCGTCGCTCACGAGCAGCAGCTCGCCGCGCAGCGAGTGCGGGTACGCATGGTTGATCTTCACGTCGATCATCTGGCCGATCAGGCGCGGGTGCGACGCGAGCGGCGCCGGGAAATTCACGACCCGGTTGTTCTCGGTGCGGCCCGACAGTTCGTTCGGGTCCTTGCGCGACGGGCCCTCGACGAGGATCCGCTCGACCTTCCCGACCATCGACTGGCTGATGCGCGCGACGTTTTCCTCGATGGTCGCCTGCAGATGTTGCAGGCGTTTGAGCTTGACCTCGCGCGGCGTGTCGTCGTGCAGGTTCGCGGCCGGCGTGCCGGGGCGCGGGCTGTAGATGAACGAGAAGCTGGTGTCGTAGCTCATCTCGTGCACGAGCGCCATCATCTTGTCGAAATCCTCTTCGGTCTCGCCGGGGAAGCCGACGATCATGTCGGTCGACAGCGACAGGTCCGGGCGGATCGCGCGCAGCTTGCGGATCACCGACTTGTATTCGAGCACCGTGTAGCCGCGCTTCATCGCCATCAGGATGCGGTCGGAGCCGTGCTGGACCGGCAGGTGCAGGTGGCTCACGAGCTTCGGCACCTTCGCGTAGGTGTCGATCAGGCGCTGCGTGAATTCCTTCGGATGCGACGTCGTGTAGCGGATCCGCTCGATGCCGGGGATGTCGGCGACGTATTCGATCAGCGTCGCGAAATCGGCGATTTCGGACGAGCCGGCCGCCAGCGCGCCGCGGTAGGCGTTCACGTTCTGGCCGAGCAGCGTGACTTCGCGCACGCCCTGGTCGGCGAGGCCGGCCACTTCGGTCAGCACGTCGTCGAGCGGGCGCGACACTTCATCGCCGCGCGTGTACGGCACGACGCAGTAGCTGCAGTACTTCGAGCAGCCTTCCATGATCGACACGAACGCGCTCGGCCCCTCGACGCGCGCGGGCGGCAGGTGGTCGAACTTCTCGATTTCCGGGAACGAGATGTCGACCTGCGCGCGGCCGCTCTCGCGGCGCGCGTCGATCATCTGAGGCAGGCGGTGCAAGGTTTGCGGGCCGAACACGAGGTCGACGTACGGCGCGCGCGACACGATCGACGCGCCTTCCTGGCTGGCGACGCAGCCGCCGACGCCGATCAGCAGGCCCGGCTTCGCTTCCTTCAGCTCGCGCACGCGGCCGAGATCGGAGAACACCTTTTCCTGCGCCTTCTCACGCACCGAGCACGTGTTGAACAGGATGATGTCCGCGTCTTCCGGGGTATCGGTCTTTTCGAGGCCTTCGGCCGCATTGAGCACGTCCACCATCTTGTCCGAGTCGTACTCGTTCATCTGGCAGCCGAAGGTCTTTACGTAAACTTTCTTGGTCATGGGGATTCGCCGTTCGCAGTGGTTGACCTGGGGGCGTCGTCAAGGGTGAATCGGGACGGCTGCTGGCGATGCAGCGGCGCGTGCCGGTGCCGCGTGGCGGACCGGGGCGCGCAGCGCGCGTCGGGCGAGCCTCTCGCGCAACGCGTGAACGCGTGAAAAGCCGTCGGGAAAGCCTTCCATTATAGCTTTACGCGCCGTGCCGGGCGGGCGGCGGGTTGCGGCCGCGCGACGCCTTTCGTTGCATTCCGACCCTGATATGGCGGCGCGGCAGCCGTCAGCGGCACGCGTTCAGCAGGTCGTCGAGCGCCGCTTCCTCGCGCGCGAAGCGCTCGGCGAGGAAGTCGAGCAGCACGCGCACGCGCGGCGCCATGTAGCGCTTGCTGTGATAGATCGCGTGCAGCGGCGCGTCCTGGTGCCGCCAGTCGGGCAGCAGCACGCGCAGCCGGCCGGCGCGCACGTCGTCGGCGATGTCCCACAGCGACTTCAGCGCGATGCCGTGGCCGCGCAGCGTCCATTCGCGGGTCAAGCCGCCGTCGTTGGTCTCGAACGCGGTCGACACCGGCACCGTGTGGGTCTGCACCTCGTCGCCGCGCGTGAAGCGCCACGTGTTCATCGGGCCCGACGCGATCGTGATCACGTTGCAGGGAAAGCGGGCCAGATCGTGCGGATCGGCCGGCACGCCGTGGCGCTCGACGAACGAGGGCGCCGCGCACAGCACGCGCCGGTTCGCGGCGAGCCGGCGCGCGATCAACGCGCCGTCGGGCGGGGCGGCGAAGCGGATCGCGAGGTCGATCTCGTCCTGCCACAGGTTCGACGCCGAATCGGACGCCGTCAGCGAGAACGTGACGCCCGGATGCAGCGTGGTGAATTCGTCGAGCCAGTCGAGCAGCTGGTTGCGGCCGAAATCGGACGTCGACGACAGCCGCACCTTGCCGGCCACCACGTTGCGGCCTTCCTGCAGCAGCGCGTGCGCGTCGTCGAGCGCCTGCAGCGCCTGCCGGCAGCAGTTCAGGTAGAGCCGGCCTTCGTCGGTGAGCCGCAGCTGCCGCGTGGAGCGCTCGAACAGCCGCGTCGCGACCTTCGCCTCGAGCTTCGCGAGGCGCGCGCTCGCGGCGGCCGGCGTGAGGTTCAGCTTGCGCCCGGCCGCGGACAGGCTACCCAGTTCGGCCGCCTCGACGAACAGCCGGATGTCGCCCAGTCGATCCATCGGATTTTCCAGAAATTTTTGAAAATGGTTCAAATGCCACGCCAATTATCAAAGATAGGCGTATTCGGGACAATGCGCGCAGATCCCGCCTTTTGTGCGGTGCGGCACCGACCGGGCGCCGCGCCCGCCGCCCTTTCGGAGAACGTCATGCCCATTCCGCTCCTGGCGCTCGCGATCAGCGCCTTCGCCATCGGCACCACCGAATTCATCATCATGGGCCTGTTGCCCGAAGTCGCGCACGACCTCGCCGTGTCGCTGCCGTCGGCCGGGCTGCTGGTCACCGGCTACGCGCTCGGCGTCGCGGCCGGCGCGCCGCTGCTCGCGGTGCTGACGAGCCGCATGCCGCGCAAGGCCGCGCTGCAGCTGCTGATGGCGATCTTCATCGTCGGCAACGTGCTGTGCGCGACCGCGTCCGGCTACGCGATGCTGATGGTCGCGCGCGTCGTCACGTCGTTCGCGCACGGCTCGTTCTTCGGGATCGGCGCCGTGGTCGCCGCGTCGCTCGTGCCGGCCGACAAGCGCGCGAGCGCGATCGCGCTGATGTTCACGGGCCTCACGCTGTCGAACGTGCTCGGCGTGCCGTTCGGCACGTTCGTCGGCCAGCTGCTCGGCTGGCGCGCGTCGTTCTGGATCGTCGCCGCGCTCGGCGTGCTGTCGCTCGGCGGCGTCGCGCTGCTGGTGCCGAACCGCCACGACAGCGGGCCCGTCGGCCTCGGCCACGAAGTGCGCGTGCTGAAGGAGCCGCAGATCTGGCTCGCGCTGCTGATGACCGTGCTCGGTTTCGGCGGCGTGTTCGTCGTGTTCACGTATATCGCGCCGATCCTCGAAACCGTCACCGGTTATTCGCCGCGCGCGGTCGCGTTGATCCTCGTGCTGTTCGGCGCGGGGCTGACGGTCGGCAACACGCTCGGCGGCAAGCTCGCCGATCGCGCACTGATGCCGTCGCTGATCGCGATCCTGGTCGCGCTGATGGCCATGATGGCCGTGTTCGCGAAGACGAGCCACCTGCCGGTCGCGGCCGCGGTGACCGTGTTCGTATGGGGGATCGCCGCGTTCGCGACGGTGCCGCCGCTGCAGGCGCGCGTCGTCGAGAAGGCCGCGAGCGCGCCGCATCTCGCGTCGACGCTGAACATCGGCGCGTTCAACGTCGGCAATGCGGCCGGCGCGTGGCTCGGCGGCCTCGCGCTGGGGCACGGCTTCGCGCTCGACGCGCTGCCGTGGGTCGCCGTCGCGGTGACGTTCGCGGCGCTCGTCGTCACGTGGCTCGCGATGCGGCTCGATGCGCGCGCGCCGGCGCGCGGCGCCGCACCGGCCGCGCATTGACGGTGCATCGGGCGGCGGTGCACCGGCGTTATGGCGACAGGAAAAGGTTCGCGAGAAACGCATTCCTCCGCGATGCTGATAACGGTGTGAAGATAACTTCGTTTGCCGGGTCGGGGCCGGGTGATAGCGTCTCGATACGCGCCGTTCGTGGCGCAACCCGATTCCGATTCAGGCTTACCCCATTCGCAGGGCCGCGCGGCGGCCCGGAGGCCATGCTATGTCTTCACCCCTTGCGCTGGTGCGCGACGTGTCTTCCTTCGAATCCGGCAATGCCGTCGACGCGCGGACGTCCGCGTCGCTCGACGTCCTCGAGCAGGTCGTCGGCGTGAACCTCGCGCGCCTGCGCGCCGAGCGGCAGCTGTCGCTCGATGCGCTCGCGCGGCTGTCCGGCGTGTCGCGCGCGATGCTCGCGCAGATCGAATCCGCGCGCAGCGTGCCGTCGATCAAGGTGCTCTGCAAGATCGCCGCGGCGCTCAAGGTTTCGGTCGCCGCATTCCTGCGCCGCCACGCGGTGAACGGCTTCGAGCACCTGGCAGCCGAGCGCGCGGCGCGCGTCGTCAGCTCGAACGGCCGCTTCTCGGCGCGCGCGCTGTATCCGGAAGGCGAGCCGGCCGCGGCCGAGTTCCACGAGCTGCGGATCGCGCCGCTGCACACGGAGCCCGGCACGCGCCGCGCGCCCGGCACGACGGTCAACCTGGTCGTCAGCGAGGGCACGCTCGAAGTCAGCGTGCACGATCGCCGCCAGTTGCTCGCGACCGGCGACGCGATCGTGTTCGACGCCGACCAGCCGTACAGCCTGCGCAATCCCGGCGACAGCGAGGCGCGCGCGTTCCGCGTGACGGTGAGCCCCGAGGTGCCGCCGCGCTGGCTCGTGCCCGACGCCGCGCACGCGGCCGGCTGAGCGCGCGGGCGGGTCGCCGGGCCGGCGCCGGTTCCATCGGGACGGGCGCGCACGCCCGGTGTCGGCCGTTCGGACGATGCCGTTAGACGGCGTCGTCAGTAAGGTTTTAGGTGTGGTTCGCTGCGCGGTGCGCGCAGCTGATGTATGCTTGGCCGGCCGTTCCACGGGGAGACCCCCGGGCCGGTAATCAGTGCGTCTTCAGGGCGGGGCGAAATTCCCCACCGGCGGTAGGCTGGCGAAAGCCGGCGAGCCCGCGAGCGCCCGTGCATCCGCGCGGGGTCAGCAGATCTGGTCGAATGCCAGAGCCGACGGTCATAGTCCGGATGAGAGAAGATGTGCAGATAGTCATGTCCGTCAGGGCCGCTTTGCCAACCGTGCGAAGCGGGTTGTCGTTCTGTCTGTTTGCAATGCCCTGAAACGTTTTTCGCCCAAATCGTAATCGCGAGGAGCGTTTCACATGTCCTTCAAGTCCGTTTCGTCGGCACCCGCCGGCGCCTTTGCCGATCTCCCGTTGCTGGATTCCGAACCGGTGCCGCCGCGCATCGCCGCCGCGCTCGACGCGTTGCGCGCGGGCCGCGCTGTCGTGTTGCAGGACGATCACGACCGTGAAAACGAGGCCGACCTGATCGTCGCCGCCGAACGCATCACGCCCGAGACGATGGCGCTCCTGATCCGCGAGTGCAGCGGCATCGTGTGCCTGTGCCTGACCGACGACAAGGTCCGCGCGCTCGAGCTGCCGCCGATGGTGCAGACCAACGAGAGCCGCAACGGCACCGCGTTCACCGTGTCGATCGAGGCGCGCGAAGGCGTGCATACCGGCGTGTCCGCGGCCGACCGCGTGACGACGATCCGCGCGGCGATCGCCGACGATGCGAAGCCGTACGACATCGTGCGCCCCGGCCACGTGTTTCCGCTGCGCGCGCAACCGGGCGGCGTGCTGGCGCGCCGCGGCCACACCGAAGGCACGGTCGACCTGTCGATCCTCGCGGGGCTGAAGCCGGCGGGCGTGCTGTGCGAGCTGATGAATCCCGACGGCACGATGACGCGCGGCGACGACGTCGAGCGTTTCGCGCAGCAGCACGGGCTGCCGATGCTGACGATCGCGGAGCTCGTCGAATTCCGCGAAGCGCTGGCGGCCGCGCGCGAGCGTTGCTGCGAGCCGGCCTGAGGGCCGGCGTGGCGGGCGCACCGTGGCGCCCGCGGTACGGCGTGCGCAGCGAGCCGCACGCCGGTGATGTCGCTTCGGCGCGGCGGTCGGTCAGGACTGCACGTCGCCGAATTCGCCGCGCAGGCCGGCCGCGACGAGCGCCGGCAGTTCATCCATCCTGCGCATGATCCGCGTGATGCCCATCGCGCGCAGCGCGTCCGCGTAGTTGTCGGGGATGTGGCTCGCGCCGACGAACGCGATCGTCTTCATGCCCGCCGCGCGCGCGGCGTTCAGGCCCGACACGCTGTCCTCGACGACGATGCAGCGCGCCGGCGCGACGCCGAGCGTGCGCGCCGCATGCAGGTACACGTCGGGGTAGGGCTTCGGCCGCGCGACCTGCTCGGAGCTGAACACGCGCTCGCCGAAGATTTCGGTGAGCGACGCGCGCTTCAGCGAGCTGCGCACGCGCACGAGCCGGCTGTTCGACACCACCGCGGCCGGCAGGCCGACCCTCAGCAACGCGTCGCGCACGCCGGTGATCGGCGCGAGCGATTGCGCGAGACCGGTTTCGATGTTGCGCTCGACGGTCTCGATGAAGTTGTCCGGCATCCGGATGCCGAAATGCGCTTCGAGCCCCGCGAGAAAGCGCGACGTCTGCTGGCCGAACGCAGACTTCGCGGCGGCTTCGAAATCGAGGTGCGGGAAGGTGGCGGAGAGCGTTTCGAGCAGCACGCGGTCGGCAATGACTTCGCTGTCGACGAGCACGCCGTCGCAGTCGCAGATAAGGTGATCGAGCATGATGGTGAAGAAGCGGGGTGTCGGCGACGCCGATCATGCCGCCATGATACGTGCTTTCACGGCTGCGCCGTGCGCCGTTCGGCGCGCTGCCGCTGCCGCTGCCGCTGCCGCTGCGGCCGGGCCGGTCCGGCGTAGCGGATCCGGCCCGGAATCCGCCGCACGGCGGCGGCGTGCTGCCGCCGGCCGCCGTCGCGTGCGTCACACCTCGACCACGCGCCCCGTCTGCCACGACGTCATCGCGGCTTCCGCCAGCTCGAGCGCGGCGAGCCCGTCGTCGATCGTCGTCCTGACCGGCGTGCCGTCGCGCAGCGCGTCGACGAAGTGCGCGATCTCGGCCGCGTACGCGTGCCGGTAGCGCTCGAGGAAGAACGGCTCCGGCACGTCGGTGGCGATGCCGTTCGCCGACCATGCGCTCACTTCGGTCGGACGCACGTTGCCGGCCTGCAGCATCCCGTTGCTGCCGAGCAGCTCGAAGCGCTGGTCGTAGCCGTAAGCCGCGCGGCGCGACGTGTTGATCTGGCACAGCAGGCCGCGCCGCGTGCGGATCGTCACGGCGGTCGAATCGATGTCGCCGGCGTCGCGCACGGCCGGGTCGGTCAGGCAACTGCCGGTTGCGTGCAGCGTCTGCGCTTCGTCGCCGAGGATCCAGCGGAACACGTCGAAGTCGTGGATCAGCATGTCCTTGAAGATGCCGCCCGAGCTGCGGAGGTACTCGACGGGCGGCGCGCCGGGGTCGCGGCTCGTGACGACCAGTATTTCCGGGGTGCCGATCTCGCCGCGTTCGACGCGCGCCTTCAGCGCGGCGAAGGTCGGATCGAAGCGGCGCTGGAAGCCGATCATGCAGGTGACGCCGCGGCGGCGCACGACCTCCGCGCATTCGCGCGAGCGTGCGACGCTCAGGTCGACCGGCTTCTCGCAGAACACGGCCTTGCCCGCGTTCGCCGCCGCGACGATCAGGTCCGCGTGCGTATTGGTGCTCGATGCGATCACGACGGCCTGCACGGACGGGTCGCCGAGCGCGCGTTCGAGGTCGGCGACCTGCGCGCCGTGCGCCTGCGCGAGTGCTTCGGCCGATGGCGCATGGTGGTCGATCACGTACTTGAGTGTCGCGCCCGGGTGGCGCGCCAGATTCGCCGCGTGGATCTTCCCGATTCTTCCCGCACCGAACAACGCGAATTCGATCATGGTGTGCTCCTTTCTCCTGGTGATTCCGTTGTGTGGGACGCTGCGTGGCTCACGTCGGCCGCGCACCGTCGCGCTCGTCAGAACGAGTGATTGATGCCGATGTTCACGCCGGTCTGCGAACGGCCCGGCAGCGGATTCGCGAGGTTGTCGTTGTCCGTGCCGGGGTTGTTGCTCGCGACCGAGAAATTCGAGCCGCTCGCGTTGCGCACGTGCGCGGCGGTCGCGTAGAGCAGCGTGCGCTTCGACAGGCTGTACGCGCCGCCGAGCGCGAACATCGACGCGTGGCCCGACGGGTCGTGCGTCGCGTCGCCGGCGCCCGGGCCGACGTGCACGTAGTACGCGGCGCCGCCGAGCGATAGCGCGGGCGTCACGCGATACTGCGCGCCGATCCAGTAGTGATCGGCATTGCGCGCGAGGCCGGCGGGCGTGTCGGGCGCGTTCAGGTGCGTGTACGCGGCCTGCAACGTCAGCGCGCGCCAATAGAGGTTCGCACCGGCGAAGACCTCGCGCGAGCTCGCGAACACGTTGCTCATCCGGCCGTTCGCGTCGCGCAGCTCGTCGTACATCGCGCGCAGCATCACGAAGTCGTTGCGGTACGTGAGCTGAATGCCGTCGCTGCGGCCGTACTCGTGCGCCGCGCCGAGATTGAAGCCGCCTGCCTGGTTGCCGAGCGCGTACTGCGCGTGCACGCTGAAGCCGTTCCAGGATGGCGACCGGTATTCGACGTTGTTGCTGGTGATCGGCACGTTGCGGCTGCGCACCAGCGCGGTCGCGGAATAGGCTTGCTGCAGCAGCGGATCCATGTCCCATTGATCGTTCGCGATGAACAGGTTGCGGCCGAACGTCAGCGTGCCGAGCCGGTCGTGGCGCACGCCGACGAGCGCCTTGCGGCTGAACAGGCTGCCGTTGCCGTCGCCCGCGGTGCCCGACATCAGGTTGATGCCCGATTCGAGATTGAAGATCACGCGATAGCCGCCGCCGATGTCTTCCTGGCCGAGCAGCCCGAACCGGCTCGCGCCCCAGTCGCTGCTTTGCGCGCGCAGCCGCGACGCGGTGGTGCCGTTGCCGGCCTGCACCTGGCTCACGTAGTCGAGGCCGGCGTCGGCGACGCCGTATAGCGTGACCGATGTTTGCGCGAAAGCACTCGAATAACAGAGGAATCCTGAGCAGATGAGTGCCGTTGGCGAAACTCGTTTCATGTCGTCTCCAGACCTGTCGTCGTTTTGTTGTGGATTGCCTGCTTGCCTGCGTCGTGTCGCGCGTGTCTCGCGCGTACGTCACGTCGTGTACCGCATCGCATTCCGTATCATGCGCGGCAGGATGCGCGACGCGACGTGCCGCGCGGCGATTGCCGCGGCGGCGTGCGCCGCTGCGACGCTCAGCGAGCCGCCAGTTCGCCGCGGATGTAGTCGATGCTGGCGCGCAGCCGGTCTTCGATGTCACCCGCTTCCGCGATTTCGTTCGCGAACGGCTCGAACGAGAATGCCCCGCGATAGCCGCGCGCGAGCAGCTCGCGCAGCTGCCGGACGTTGCCGAGCCGGTCGGCGCCGCCGACCAGCACGCGATGGCCGTCGCGCATCCGGTCGACCGGCAGGTCGCCTTCTTCGACGCCCGAGATGTGCACGAGGCCTGTCAGGTTCGGGAAGAAGATGTCCTCGCCCGACAGATGATGGTGGAACGTGTCGTGCACGAGCCGGAATACCTGCTCGCCGGCTGCGGCATAGATGGCCTTCACCGCGTCCGACTTGCGGCGCAGCGCGCATTCCTCGAAGCCGAGCGGCTCGATGAAGCCGAGCAGGCCGCGCGCGTCGAGGATCGGCTCGAGCGCCTTGAGCGCCTTCACAAGATCGGCGTGCCGCGCGGCGGGCTCGCGCGTGTCGCCGCGGCTGTTGGTCGGGCACAGCACCAGCGCGCGTGCGCCGCATTGCGCGGCGTAGTCGGCGAGCACGGTCGCTTCGTCCGCGCGCTCGGCGTTCCATTGGTCGAAGCGCTGCAGCGCGTTGATCGTCAGGATCGTCACGCCGCCGGCTTCGGCCGTCGCGCGCACGGCCGAAGCCGGCGTGCCGTCGGTGATCTCGACGCCGTCGAGATCGTTGCGGATCTCGATCGAGTCGATGCCGAGCCGCCGGCACAGCGCGACATAGCGGTCGAGCGGCAGGCGCGGCGCGCTCATCCGGTTCAGCGAAAAGTGAAAGGCGGGTTGCGTCATCGTTCGGTCCTCAGGTGTCGAATGGGGCGGGGCGAATCAGGTGAAGCTGCGTGCGCCGGTGCCGGCCGGCACATCCGCCGGTTCCGCGGCGAGCGCGTGCCACGTGGCGCGCAGCCATTGCGCGCACGCGACGTTGTTGTCGAAGATCGAATAGCGGGCGCCGCCGCCGTAGTCCGGAAACGGGATGAACTCGCAGCTGATCTGCTCGAGCGGTGTCGGCCGCGTATGCACCTGCCACTCCAGCAGGCGCCGCAGCGCCGTCTTCCACGTGTCGAGCGGTGCCGCGCGCCATTCGCCGTGATACGCGCCCGGCGCCGGTTCGACGAACGGGTACTGGATCCCGCGGCCGGGCCGTCCGTCCGCGCGGCGCATCCAGCGGTTCTCCGGATTGTTCGGAATCACGCTGCGCGCATGCGCGTGGCGGACCCAGCCGCGTGCGATCCAGTCGGCGTAGACGGCCGACGGCGAGGCCGGGTCGAGCAGCTGCCGCACGCGCTCGACCGGCTCGCGCAGGCCCGACGCATCGAGTTCGGGGCGATTGCCGAGCTTGAACAGCAGGTGCGAATGGTCGAGCGTGATCCGGAACGGCACGCCTGTTTGCTCGACGCATTGCGCGACGCGCGCGATCCGCGGGAAATCCTCGCTCCACATGTCGACGTGCACTTCGAGGCTCGGCAGGCAGCCAACCGGCTCGCCGCGTTCGTATGCGCGCAGGTAGAAGTCGGCGACTTCGCGGTCCGACAGCGGATGGCCGTCCGCATGGTGCGCGTACAGCTGGCAGTTGAGTACCGTGCTGCCGAACCGCGCGCCGGCATCGACGATCTCGGCGACGTGCGCTTCGTCGCGGCCGGCGCACCAGATGCCGCCGATCACGCGGATCGGCAGCGCATGCCGGTCGACGAGCGCGAAGTACGGCGACAGGTCCTCGCCGTGCACCGGGTTCTTCTCGACGTAGTCGAACACGCCGGCGTCCGCGATCATCCGGAACCGCTCGGCAGGCGTGGGCAGCGGCAGGCCGTCGTGTTCGAGCACGCCGTCGAGGTTCACGCCGATGAGTATCGCTTCAGCCATCGTCTCCGTCCGTTCCGGTTCTGGATGGCTGCCAAATGTACGGACGTGCCGAGCGGGCTGCATGACAAACGTTGACGAAAAATCGCCCATGCGGCGGTCGATTTTTTTTGCGGCGCGCGTCCGCGCGATGCGCGGCGGGCGTCAGGCCGGCAGGTACGCGCTGGTGCGCACGTTGGCCGAGCAGAACACGCGGAATTCGACCGGGTCGCCCGGCGGCGGCTGTTCGACGATCCCGCACGCGTGCAGCACGTGCTGCAGCGCGGAAATCGCCTGGCCGTCCGGATCCTGGTCGATCGCAATGTCCATCGAACCGGCCTCGATGTAGGTGCGATGCAGGTCGATCATCTCGTGGCCGATCCAGACGACGCGCCCGGCCGCGCCCGCCTTGCGCAGCGCGGCCTCGATGCCGGCCGAGCCCGCGCCGCTGTTGTAGATCCCGACGATGTCGCCGTGCGCGTGCAGCGCGTTCGTCACCGCGCGGTAGCAGCGGTCGTCCTGGTCGAGCGTTTCGATCGGCGCGTCGTCGCAGCGGAGGTCGGGAAAGGCTTCCCGCAACTGGTCGATGCAGCCGGCCATCCGGTCGGCGTGCGCGCGGTAGCCCATCCGTCCGGCGAGCAGCAGCACGCGGCCGGGGCGTGCCGCGAGGCGGCCGATGTAGTAGCCGGCCGTGCGTCCGGCGCGGTAGTTGTCGATGCCCGCGTAGTGCACGCGGCCGACGCCGCCGATGTCGGTGACCATCGTGACGACGGTCTCGCCGCGCGCGATCGCGCCGGCCAGTGCGTCGCGCACGCGCGGCGTGTCGCGCGCGGTGACGATCAGTGCCGCGCGCCGGTACGCGGGCCGTTCGATCAGCGCGGCCGCGCGCTCGTCGTCCGCGGCGGGCAGGATGGTCCGGTGCACGACCACGCGCCGGTCGAGCATCTGCAGCGAGCGTTGCACCGCCTGCTGCAGCCGCCGGAAGAACGGTGCATCGGTGTCGGGCAGCAGCACGTCGACGTGAAGCAGCCCGTGCCGCGTGTCGGGCAACTGGCGCGGCACGCCAAGCTGGCGCGCGGCCGCCACCACGCGCTCGCGTGCCTGCGCGGACACGCTGCCGCGCTCGTTCAGCACGCGGTCGACGGTGGTCGTGCTGACCCCGGCGAGCGCCGCGATCTCGTCGAAGCGCGCGGTGCGCTTGCGCCAGCGCGGACCGGTCGGGTCGGCCATGGTCGTCTCCGTGTTCGTCTGTCGTCGCCAGCGGGGTGTGGCGCTGTCCGGAACGCTAAAGCGATGGCGAAATTTCGTCAACGTTTCGATTGAGCGGGTCATGGCCGTCGCCTAATTTTGAATGCATGCGAAGCGCGTGCCGCGCTTCCCGCAAACGAACAATCAGGAGACACGCGTGGCCCACACGAACGATCAGGCGCACGACCGCGACGCGGCGGCACGCCGTCAGGATTACCGAATGATCGGCGGTGCCGGCGAGCGTGCGCGTGCCGCGGGCCTCGTCAATGCCGCGTGGTACCGGTGCCCGGTGCCGCGGCCGCTGATGAAGCAGCTGATGCAGCGCGACGATGCGCGCGCGATCCGCGACACGCTGATCTGGTACGCGGCGATCGTCGCGAGTGGCGTGCTCGCGTGGCTCGCCTGGCGTGCGCATTCCGCGTGGGCGATCCTCGCGTTCTTCGTGTACGGCACGCTCTACTGCAGCCCGGCCGACTCGCGCTGGCACGAGTGCGGACACGGCACCGCGTTCCGCACGCGCTGGATGAACGACGTGCTGTACCAGGTCGCGTCGTTCCAGGTGTTCCGCCGCGCGACGGTCTGGCGCTGGAGCCACGCGCGCCATCACACCGACACGCTGATCGTCGGCCGCGATCCGGAAATCGCCGCGCCGAAGCCGACCGACTGGCTCGGGCTCATGTTGAACGTGGTGGCGCTGAAGCACGTCGCGAGCGAGCTGCGCAAGATGATCGTGCTCGCGTTCGCCGGCCGGCTCGACGCCGAGGAGCGCACCTACGTGCCCGAATCGGAGTGGCCGAAGGCCGTGCGCGAGGTGCGGATTCATCTGACCGTTTATGCGTGCGTGATCGGTGCGGCGTTGTACTGGCACACGATCCTGCCGGTGCTCTACATCGGCTTGCCGAGCCTGTACGGTGCGTGGCTGTACCTGTACTTCGGCCTCACGCAGCACGCGGGCATGCCGGAGAACGTGCTCGATCACCGGCGCAACTGCCGGACCGTGAGGATGAATCCGGTATTCCGCTTCCTGTACTGGAACATGAACTATCACGTCGAACACCACATGTTCCCGATGGTGCCGTTCCACGCGCTGCCGAAACTGCATGAAGCCGTGAAGGCTGACATGCCGCCGCCTTACCGCAGCACGCTGGCCGCGTATGCGGAGATCGTGCCGGCGCTCGTCCGGCAGACGCGCGACCCGTCGCATTACGTCGTGCGGCCGGTGCCCGACGCGGCGCGCGCATGACCGCGCATCGAACATTCCAACGAAGGAGACACGCAACATGACGCAATGGATCGACACCGGCGCCCTCGACGACATCGACGACGAAGACGTCGCGCGCTTCGACCACGACGGCCGCACATACGCGATCTACCGGATCGACGGGAACGTGTATGCGAGCGACGGGCTGTGCACGCACGAGCACGTGCATCTCGCGGACGGGCTCGTGATCGATCACGTGATCGAATGTCCGAAGCACAACGGGCGCTTCGACGTGCGCGACGGCCGGGCACTGTCGGCGCCTGCCTGCGAGAAGCTGCGCACCTACCGCGCGAAAATCGAGAACGGCCGCATCCTGATCGAGGTGTGACGCGATGGCGAACGACCGGGTGATGGCGATCGTCGGCGCGGGCCATGCGGGCGGCCGCGCGGCGCAGGTGTTGCGCGAGGGCGGCTGGCGCGGGCGCATTGTGCTGATCGGCGCGGAGGCGCACTTGCCGTACGAGCGGCCGCCGCTGTCGAAGGGCGTGCTGACCGGCGAGCGCAGCGCCGCGCAATGCGGGCTGCGCGATCCGGATGCGTGGCGCGCGGACGGCATCGAGCCGATCGTTGCGATGGTCGAGCGGATCGATCCGGTGGCGCGCGAGGTGCATGTGTCGGATGGCCGCGGCTTCGCTTGCGAAGCGCTGCTGCTCGCGACCGGCGGCCGTGCGCGCCGCCTCGCGATTCCGGGTGCGGAGCTCGCCGGCGTATTCGCGTTGCGCACGCTCGACGACGCGGCGGCGCTCGGTGCGCGGCTCGTGCCCGACGCGCGCGTCGTGCTGATCGGCGGCGGCTTCATCGGTCTCGAGGTCGCGGCGTCGGCGCGGTTGCGCGGCTGTCGCGTGACCGTGCTCGACGCGGCACCGCGCCTGCTCGGGCGTGCGGTGCCGGAGCCGATCGCGGCACGCGTGCATGCGCTGCATGCGGCGCGGGGCGTCGCGATCAGCCTGAACCGACGGCCCGTCGCGATCGAGCGCACGCAAGGCGGCGCACTGGCCGTCGTGCTCGACGACGGCGACACGCTGCTCGCCGATACGGTGGTGGCCGGCATCGGGATCGAGCCGGCCGACGAACTGGCGCGCGACGCGGGGCTCGTCACCGAGCGCGGGATCGTCGTGAACGCGCGGCTCGAGACCTCGGCACGCGGCATCTACGCAGCCGGCGATGTCGCGGTGTTTCCGAGCGGGGCGTCAGGGCGGCTCGTGCGTCAGGAAACCTGGCACGGCGCGGAAACGCAGGCGCGCGTCGCCGCACGCAACATGCTCGGCGCGGACGAACCGTATCGCGAGATGCCGTGGTTCTGGTCCGATCAATACGACGCGCAACTGCAGGTGGCCGGCGAACCGGCGCTCGGTGTGCGGACGGTCGCGCGCGTGCTCGGCGACGATGCGGAAATCCATTTCCACTTCGATGCCGGCGAGCGGCTCGTCGCGGCGAGCGGCTTCGGTCGTGCGTCGGGGTTCGTTAAGGAGATGCGCGTTGCGCGCATGCTGGTCGAGCGCGGGATCGGCGTGACGCCGGAAGCGGTCGCGGATGCGGGGGTGAAGCTGAAGTCGCTGGTGTCGGCCGCGGGTGAACGCTAGCGGCGCCGGGCGAAGGAGAAGGGGAGGCGCGCGGCAGTCGCTGCCGCGCGCTCGGTTCGGGTTCTGGTTCGGACTCAGAATCAGACTCGGACTCGGACTCGGACTCGGACTCGGACTCGGACTCGGACTCGGACTCGGGTTCGAACCCGAGCCCGAATGAACAAACCTGCGCTCAGGCCATCGCGTGCAGGCGCAGATACAGGCCGGCCGCCGCGGCGCCGCCGAGCAGCGGGCCGATCACCGGCACCCACGCATAGCGCCAGTCGCTGTCGCGCTTGCCGGGGATCGGCAGCAGCGCATGCATCAGGCGCGGCGACAGGTCGCGCGCCGGGCTCATCGCATAACCGGTCGGCCCGCCGAGCGAGATGCCGATGCCGAGCACGAGCAGGCCGACCGGCAGCGCGTCGAGCGCGCCGAGGCCGACCTGCGGCGACGCGAGATAGAGCACGCCGAGGATCAGCACGAACGTGCAGATCGCTTCGGTCAGCACATTGTGCGTGGTGCTGCGGATCGCGGGCGCCGTGCAGAACACCGCGAGCTTCAGGTCCGCATCGACTTCCTTCGCAAAGTGCTGGCGATACGCGAGCCACACGAGCAAGGCGCCCGCCATCCCGCCGAGCATCTGCGCGAGGATGTAGCCGCCGACCTTCGACCACGCGAACTTGCCCGCGAGCGCGAGGCTGATCGTGACGATCGGGTTCAGGTGCGCGCCGCTGAACGATGCGGTCACGTAGACGGCGACGAACACGGCCATCGCCCAGCCCATCACGATCACGATCAGGTCCGCGCCCTTGCCCTTGGTCTTCGCCAGCAGCACGTTGGCGACCGCGCCGTTGCCGAGCAGCACGAGAATGGCGGTGCCGATGAATTCTGCAATATAAGGTGACATGTTTGTCTCTCGTAGGTCGCGGCGGACTCGCGCGTTGCGCGGTCCGCCGGTGTTGTTGTATTTCGTTCGGAGTTCTTGTGATTGCTGCCGCGGTGCTTACTGCGCGTCGTCGGCCCACGCCTTCGCGGCGCGCACCGCACGCTGCCAGCCGGCCATGCAGCGCTCGACCTGCTCCTTCGGCATCGACGGCGAGAAGCGGCGATCGAGCTGCCACTGGCTGCGCACTTCGTCGAGGTTCTTCCAGTAGCCGATCGCGAGGCCCGCGAGATAGGCTGCACCGAGCGCGGTCGTCTCGGTGATCTGCGGACGCACCGCGTCGACGCCGAGCAGGTCGGCCTGGAACTGCATCAGCAGGTCGTTCGCGCTCGCGCCGCCGTCGACGCGCAGCTCGCCGATGCTGATGCCCGAGTCGGCTTCCATCGCGGCCAGCACGTCGAGCGACTGGTACGCGATCGCGTCGAGCGCCGCGCGCGCGAGGTGCGCGGAGGTTGTGCCGCGCGTGACGCCGAACACCGAACCGCGCGCCCGTGCGTTCCAGTGCGGCGCGCCGAGGCCCGCGAACGCCGGCACGAGATAGACGCCGTCGGTATGCGGCACGCTCGCGGCGAGCGCTTCGATCTCGGCGGCCGTCTTGATGATGCCGACACCGTCGCGCAGCCACTGCACGACCGCGCCCGCGATGAAGATGCTGCCTTCGAGCGCGTACTGCACATCGTCGCCGATCTGCCACGCGATCGTCGTGACGAGGTTGTTCTTCGACTCGATCGGCTTGTCGCCGGTGTTCATCATCAGGAAGCAGCCGGTGCCGTAGGTGTTCTTCACCATGCCCGACGTCGTGCACATCTGGCCGAACAGCGCCGCGTGCTGGTCGCCGGCGATCCCCGCGAGCGGGATCTTCGACGCGAACACCGTGGTTTTCGTATGGCCGTAGATTTCCGACGACGCCTTCACTTCCGGCAGCATGCTGCGCGGGATGTCGAGCAATTCGAGCAGCTCGCTGTCCCACTCGCGCGTGTGGATGTTGAACAGCATCGTGCGCGACGCGTTCGTCACGTCGGTCACGTGCAGCTCGTGCTTCGTGAAATTCCACACGAGCCAGCTGTCGACGGTGCCGAAGGCGAGCTTGCCCTGGCGCGCCTTGTCGCGCGCGCCCGGTACGTTGTCGAGGATCCAGCGGATCTTGGTCGCGGAGAAGTACGAGTCGATCGGCAGACCGGTCTTCGCGCGCACCTTCGCCTCGAGGCCCTGTGCTTTCAGCGAATCGCAGAAGTCGGCGGTGCGGCGGTCCTGCCACACGATCGCGTTGTAGACGGGCTGGCCCGTCTCGCGATCCCAGACGATCGTCGTCTCGCGCTGGTTGGTGATGCCGATCGCGGCGATCGACGTGCCGTTCAGGCCGGTGCGCGTGACGGCTTCGGCGGCGACACCCGCCTGCGTCGACCAGATTTCCTGCGGGTCGTGCTCGACCCAGCCGGGTTGCGGGTAGATCTGTTCGAATTCCTTCTGGGCGATCGATACGATGTTGCCCTGGCGATCGAACAGCATTGCGCGGGAGCTCGTCGTGCCCTGGTCAAGCGCGAGGATGTACTGATCCTGCATGTCTCTCATCTCCATCCGTGGATTGGCGTAGTTGTGATGCGCGCCGCATGTTACGCGGCGCGTCGGTGAATCAACGTCGGTCAGGCAACTGCAACTGCAAACGGATCACGCGTGCGGCGCGTGCGCGGCGGCGAACCACGCATCGACCGCGGCCGTCACCGCGTCGAGCGTGCCGGGCGCCACGTGCAGGCCGAGCTTCGAGCGGCGCCACAGTACGTCCTGCGCGCAGGTCGCCCATTCGACGTCGCGCAGGTAGCGCAGTTCGGCGTCGTGGATGCCCGGTGCGATCTCGGCGCCGAGGTCGGCGAGCGACGTCGCGCCGTCGACCACGCGTTCCGCGCGCGTGCCGTACGCGCGCGCATAGCGGCGCGCAAGCGCGGCGGGCAGCCACGGATGGCGTTTCGCGAATGCGTCGGCGAACACGTCGAACTTCGCGTTCGCGATGTCGCCGCCCGGCAGCGGCGCGCCGGCCGTCCAGGTCTTCGCGTCGCGGCCGAGCGCGCGACACAGCAGGTCGGCGGCTTCCTCCGCGAGCTTGCGGAACGTCGTGATCTTGCCGCCGAACACCGACAGCAGCGGCGCGCCGGCGCCGTCGTCCATCTCGAGGCGATAGTCGCGCGTGACGGCCGACGCATTCGCCGCGTTTTCGTCCTCGAGCAGCGGGCGCACGCCCGAATAGGTCCAGTGCACGTCGGCCGGCGAGATCTTGCGCTTGAAGTAGCGGTTGATCGAATCGCACAGATACTGCGTCTCGTCGCGATCGATCGCGACCTTCGCGGGATCGTTCGTGTATTCGACGTCGGTCGTGCCGATCAGCGTGAAGTCGTGCTCGTACGGAATCGCGAAGATGATCCGCTTGTCCGGGTTCTGGAAGATGTAGGCGTGGTCGTGATCGAACAGGCGCCGCGTGATGATGTGGCTGCCCTTCACGAGCCGCACGCTGTGCTGCGCGCCGCGACCGAGCGCGCCGTGCAGCACTTCGCCGACCCACGGGCCGGCCGCGTTCGCGACCGCGCGCGCACGCACCACGCGGATCGAGCCGTCCGCGTGCCGCAGCCGCGCTTCCCATTCGTCGCCGCGGCGTTCCGCCGACACGAGTTTCGTGCGCGTGAGGATCTCGGCGCCGCGCTCCTTCGCATCGAGCGCGTTCAGCACGACGAGGCGCGCGTCGTCGACCCAGCCGTCCGAATACACGAAGCCGCGCTTGATCGAGTCGATCAGCGGCGCGCCGGCCGCGTGGCGGCGCATGTCGATGCCGCGCGAGCCGGGCAGCAGTTCGCGCTTCGCGAGGTGATCGTAGAGGAACAGGCCGATGCGGATCAGCCAGGCCGGCCGCAGGTTCGGCATGTGCGGCATCACGAAGCGCAGCGGCCACATGATGTGCGGCGCCGCGCGCAGCAGCGTTTCACGCTCCTGCAGCGCTTTGCGGACGAGTCCGAATTCGTTGTATTCGAGGTAGCGCAGGCCGCCGTGAATCAGCTTCGTGCTGGACGACGACGTGTGCGACGCGAGGTCGTCCTGCTCGCAGAGCAGGACCGACAGGCCGCGGCCGGCCGCATCGCGCGCGATGCCGGCGCCGTTGATGCCGCCGCCGACGACGAGCAGATCGTAGCGATTCGGTTGGGTCACCTGCTGTCCTTATCGTCTGATGGAAATGGGCGAACATGAAATGTTCGAATTCGAAATTTAACGAACGAAATCGAAAAAGTAAAGTTCGAAAAAGCGGGGCCAGTAGCGCGTGACGCGATCCCGGACGATACTGGCGCAATCGACCGTTTCGCGAGGTGACTCATGCGTATTGGGATGTGGGCCGGCGCGTGCGCCGTCGTCCTGGCAGGGTGCAGCGCCGGCACGCCGCCGCTTGCCGGCAACTGGCGGGCGCCGTCGTTCGTCGACCTGCAAACGTCGTGCGGCGGCACCGCGCGCGACTGGGGCGCGGACGCGCAGCCGGTCTATTCGACGCTGTACGACGCGTATGTGGCGAAACGGTATCGCGGGCTGACGCAGGCGAACTATTGCGCGTTCGTAAACGAACTTTCGGCGCACTATGCGGCGCCCGACGCGGCGGGGCGCGCCGGATGGGTCGCGTATTTCAACGGCGCACGCGCGCAGGCCGTCAGCTGGCGGGCCGCGGTCGATCCGACGCTGCGCGGCGGCTGACGCCGGAGCGCTGCGGGCGGCGGGAAAAGCGTGGGAAAAGCGGCGCGGCCGGAAATCCGGCCGGCGCGCTCAAGTCAGGAACAGCGGGACTTCAGGAATAGCGGCATTTGATGGATCGCAACGCGGCGTCGCCGGTTTCGGTCACGCAGTATTTGCGTCCCGATCCCAGCCCTTCCAGCCGCACGAGCTGCTGTTCGAGCAGCGCGTCGAGTTCATCGCGATCCATGTCCCCGTGATCGGGGGCATCCTTCACAAGCAGTAGCGTGGCGAATTCATGCGGACTCAGCATCGTTCTCTCCATGGCAATCGGTTTGCCCGCGCAGCCGGCGCAAATGCCGCTGCGCGATACCCGGCGGGGTATGGCTTGGGGGGAAAGCTGTATTCGCCGGCCTTCGGATTCGCACACGCCTTGGCACGGGCGGATCGCGCGAACGGGCCGGGGAACTGGAGTCTAGTCGAGCGCGCGGGCAACGACAAATCGTGCCCCGTTAATTTTCAGTTTGACAGGCACGCAAACCGCTAGCGGTTCAGCAGGCGCGCCAACTTCTTGATTTCACTTGAAGTTTCAGGTGCGGTGCAGCATCGCGCGGGTCATTCCGCGGGGTCATTCCGCGACGTACACCTGGGTGCCCGCGTTCGCCACCGCGTCGGCCATCTCCGGCGGCAACGGCTTGTCGGTGAAGAGTGCATGAACCTGGCTCAGGTGGCCCTGGCGCACCAGCGCCGGACGGCCGACCTTCGAATGATCGGCGACGAGGTAGACCGTGCGCGCATGCTGCATGATCGCCTCGGCCACGCGCACCTCGCGCGTGTCGAAGTCGCGCAGCGTGCCGTCGGCTTCGATCGCCGACGTGCCGATGATCGCGTAGTCGACCTTGAACTGGCGGATGAAGTCGATCGCGAGTTCGCCGACGATGCCCTTGTCCCACGGCCGCACGATGCCGCCCGTGATCAGCACCTCGCAGTCGGGATAGCCGCTCATCATCGACGCGACGTTCAGGTTGTTCGTGATCACGTGCAGCCCGTGATGACGATTCAGTGCGCGCGCAACTTCCTCGGTCGTGGTGCCGAGATTGATGAACAGCGACGCCTGGTCGGGGATGTGCGACGCGGCGAGCGCCGCGATGCGCCGCTTCTCGTCGTGGAACATCCGCTGGCGCGCGGTGTACGACACGTTCTCCGAGCTGGTCGGCAAACTTGCGCCGCCGTGGTAGCGGCGCAGCAGGTTCAGGTCGGCGAGCCAGTTCACGTCGCGGCGGATCGTCTGCGGCGTGACCGCGAAGTGCGCGGCGAGATCGTCGACGGTCACGAAGCCGTCGCGCTGCACCCATTCGAGCAGTTCCTGCTGGCGCGCGTTGAGGGTGAGGCGGGGATCTCGGGTCATGGCTCGGCGGTCGGATCGTGAGGCGGAGCGGGTATTGTAAGGGCGGGAAGGGCGTTCGACCGGCCTGCGGCGTGTCACCGCCCGGAATTCATGCGGAAAGTACATGGATTCATGTGACAAATGAATTTGTGCGATCGCGCGGATCGCGCTGCAATGGCGGACTGTCCGCGCATGCCGGTCGTGCGTCCGGCGCGTTCATTCAGCTTTCGACGAGGTGGAACCGATGACTGGCTTCAACTGGCACAACCCGTATCCGACGACCCGCATCCCGGTATTCGCGCGCAACGTCGTGTCGACGTCGCACCCACTCGCCGCGCAGGCCGGGCTGCGGATGCTGTGGAAGGGCGGCAATGCCGTCGATGCGGCGCTGGCCGCCGCGGCCGCGATCACGGTGGTCGAGCCCGTGTCGTGCGGGCTCGGCGGCGATGCGTTCGCGCTCGTGTGGGACGGCGGGCGGCTGTCCGGGCTGAATGCGTCGGGCGTCGCGCCGGCCGCATGGAGTCCCGACTATTTCCGCAAGCGCCACGGCGAGGACGCGCACGGCATCGCGAACAAGCCGACGCGCGGCTGGGACACCGTCACGGTGCCGGGCGTGATCGCGGGCTGGGAAGCGCTGCATGCGAAGTTCGGCTCGCTGCCGTTCGCGGACCTGCTCGAGCCGGCGATCGAGATCGCCGAGCGCGGCTATGCGGTATCGCCGATCGTCGCGCACAAATGGGCGGCCGCGGTGCCCGAGCTGCAGGGACTGCCGGGTTTCGCCGACACCTTCATGCCGCGCGGGCGCGCGCCGCACGTCGGCGAGCGCATGTGCCTGCCGGGCCACGCGCAGACGCTGCGCACGCTCGCGAACGACGGCCCGCGGGCGTTCTACGAAGGCGCGCTCGCCGCGCAGCTCGCGGCGTTCGCGCGCGAAGGCGGCGGCGCGCTGACCGAAGCCGACCTGCGCGCGTACCGGCCGGAATGGGTCGAGCCGATCGGCAAGCGCTTCGGCCGTCATACCATTCACGAGATCCCGCCGAACGGGCAGGGCATCGCCGCGCTGATCGCGCTCGGGATCGCCGAGCGGGCGGGCCTGGGCGAATGGCCGGTCGATTCGGTCGACTCGCAGCACCTGCAGATCGAGGCGATGAAGCTCGCGTTCGCGGACGTCTATCGCTACGTCGCCGATCCGCGCGCGATGGACGTGACGCCCGCGCAGATGCTCGACGATGCGTATCTCGCGGAACGCGCGAAGCTGATCGATCGCGCGCGCGCGACGCACTTCGCTGCCGGCCGCCCGCATTCGGGCGGCACGATCTACCTGTCCGCGGCGGACGAACGCGGGATGATGGTGAGCTTCATTCAGTCGAACTACATGGGTTTCGGTTCGGGGCTCGTCGTGCCCGGTACCGGCATTGCCCTGCAGAACCGCGGGCACGGCTTCTCGATGGACCCGGCGTCGCCGAACGTCGTCGCGGGCGGCAAGCGGCCGTTCCATACGATCATCCCCGCGTTCGTCACCGAGGAAGTCGACGGCCGCAGCGAGGCCGTGATGAGCTTCGGCGTGATGGGCGGCGACATGCAGCCGCAGGGCCACCTGCAGACCGTCGTGCGCATGCTCGGCTACGGGCAGCAGCCGCAGGCCGCCTGCGACGCGCCGCGCTGGAAGGTCAATCGCGACTTCACGCTCGACGTCGAGTCGACGATGAAGCGCGAGACGGTCGACGGGCTCGCCGCGCGCGGCCATACGATCAAGTCGATCGACGATCCTTACATGGATTTCGGTTCGGGGCAGTTCGTGTGGCGTCTCGATCGCGACGATCCCGACCGCGGCTACGTGGCCGCGAGCGACAGCCGTCGCGACGGTCTTGCGGCCGGTTTCTGACGGAACGCTTCCAGCGTGGTGCCCGACGGGCGGCCGGATGGCCGCCCGTTTTGCCTGGATGCAGCGCATGCCGTCGCGCGCGCGCAACCGGTTCGAACACCTCATCTAACGATCCGCAACATGCGCGGCGGAACTGCGCGCGGCGGGCATGGTCAGTGCTTTGAAGCACGAACATAAAAGTCCGGCTAAGATGCCAGCATGGTTCGGCCGGACCAATCCACTAATAAATGCAAGCAAAACGTCGCCTGCGGGTACGCCGGGCCTGTGCGAAGAGAGGGGCCGGCCGGCCGCGCGACGACTGGGAGCGCACCACCATGCCTACTGAAACGACGCATGTCATGCCGTGGCGTATCGAGGACATCGACCTGAACCGGATCGATCGTCAGCGCGCCGCCGCGAACGAGGATCTGCTGCTGTTGCTGTGCGCGTCGTCGTTCATCGAAAGCGGCTCGGATCTCTACACGAGCAACCTGAGCGAGTTCTTCAACGACGATCCGGAAGTGTCCGCGTGGCTCAACAATGCGTGGGAGCACGAGGAACTGCAGCACGGGCGCGCGCTGAAGGCGTATATCGCGCACGTGTGGCCCGAGTTCGACTGGGACACCGCGTTCGCGAATTTCTTCGCCGAGTATTCGAAGACCTGCTCGGTCGACGCGTTCGAGAAGACCCGCGCGCTCGAGATGGTCGCGCGCTGCGTCGTCGAGACGGGCACGGCCACGCTCTATCGCGCGATCAACGAATGCTCGGACGAGCCGGTGCTGAAGGAAATCACCGACAACATCCGCTCGGACGAAGTGCGTCACTACAAGCACTTCTTCAAGTTCTTCAAGAAGTACAACAAGCTCGAAGGCAACGGCCGTCTCGCGGTGCTCGGCGCGCTGATGCGCCGCGTGATGGAAATCAAGAACGAGGATTCCGAGATCGCGCTGCGCCACGTGTTCGCAGTCCGCTACCCGGATCGCGTCGGCGACAGTCAATACAACCGCGAGCGTGCCGCGCGCATCAGCTCGCTCGTGCGGCGCAACCTGTCGGCCGACATGTGCGTGAAGATGCTGCTCAAGCCGCTCGACCTGCCCGCGAAGATCCAGCCGAGCGTCCACTATCCGCTGACGAAGATCACGCGGCACGTGTTCATGCGCTGATCGTCACCGCGCGGTCCGGCGCGCGTATGCTGCGCAGATCATCATCTGCTTTTCACCGGGGCCGCCATCATGACCGATTCCCATCGCCACGCGCTCGAACAATGGACGTTCGACGCGTGGCCGCCGGCCGTCGTTGCGCTGTTCGACGGCACCGCGCTCGAACGCCATGCCGACTTCGCCGCATCGCTGATCGTCGCGACCGACGACGGCCAGCTGCGCACGACGCTGCTCAGCGTCGGCGAGATCCACGCGCGCGACGCGCATACGCTGCTGCTCGCGCTCTGGCCGCAATCGCGCGCGGCGCGCGCGCTGACACAACGGCGCGCGGCCGCGTTGACGCTCGTCGCGGACGGCGCATTCTTTCAGGCACAACTGAGGATCGAGCCGCTCGAAGGGGACTTCGGGGGCCTTGCCGGATTCGCTGCGACGATCGCGCACGGCGATGCGCAGCGGGTCGGCTATGCGCGTCTCGCGACCGGCGTCACGTTTGCGCTGGAAGGGGAGGCGCGCGCCGAGGTGCTCGCGCGCTGGCAGCGCCAGGTCGAGCACCTGCGGCGCGCGGCCGCGCGGCTTCAGTGACCGCGCTGGCCGCTGCGCGACGAACGGTTGCGGTTCGCGTGCGGCGCGTTGCCGTTCGCGGGGCGCGCGCCGTTGCCGCCTGACGGGCGGCGCCACGCCGCGTTGCCGCTCGCACCGCCGGCCGCGCGCGGCTGGCCGCCTTCGCGGCCTTCGGCTGCGCATTGCCGTCGCGCTTCGCGCCGGCTGGCCGAGCCGCCGGCACGCGGCTGGCGATTGCCGCCACCGCCACCACCACCGTTACCGCCGCGCGGCTGCTGGCCGCGGCGTTGCTGGATCGGCTCAGGCTTCGCGGTCGGATCGGGTTCGAAGCCCGCGATCACTTCCTGCGGAATCTCGCGCTTGATCAGCCGCTCGATGTCGCGCAGCAGCTGCTTCTCGTCGACGCACACGAGCGACACGGCTTCGCCGGTCGCGCCTGCACGGCCCGTGCGGCCGATCCGGTGCACGTAGTCTTCCGGCACGTTCGGCAGGTCGAAGTTGACGACGTGCGGCAACTGGTCGATGTCGATCCCGCGCGCGGCGATGTCGGTCGCGACCAGCACCTGCAGCGTGCTGTTCTTGAATTCCGCGAGCGCGCGCGTGCGGGCCGACTGGCTCTTGTTGCCGTGGATCGCCATCGCGCTGATGCCGTCCTTCGTCAGCTGCTCGGCGAGCCGGTTCGCGCCGTGCTTGGTGCGCGTGAACACGAGCACCTGGAACCAGTTGTGTTCGCGGATCAGGTGCGTGAGCAGCTCGCGCTTGCGATCGCGGTCGACCGGGTGGATCTTCTGCGCGACGCTTTCCGCGGTGGTGTTGCGGCGCGCGACTTCGATCAGCGCCGGCGAATCGAGCAGGTTGTCGGCGAGCGACTTGATCTCGTCGGAGAAGGTCGCCGAGAACAGCAGGTTCTGGCGCTGCGGCGGCAGCTTCGCGAGCACGCGCTTGATGTCGTGGATGAAGCCCATGTCGAGCATCCGGTCGGCTTCGTCGAGCACGAGGATGTCGAGATCCGACAGGTCGATCGTCTTCTGCTGCATGTGATCGAGCAGACGCCCCGGCGTCGCGACGACGATGTCGACGCCGCGCTTGAGCGCATCGATCTGCGGATTGATGCTGACGCCGCCGAACATCACGGTCGAGCGCAGCTTCAGGTACTTGCTGTACGCGCGCACGCTTTCCTCGACCTGGGCGGCGAGTTCGCGCGTCGGCGTGAGGATCAGCGCGCGCACCGCGCGCTTCGCGCCGCGATGCTCGGCGTAGAACGTGTGCAGGCGCTGCAGGATCGGCAACGTGAAGCCGGCGGTCTTGCCGGTGCCGGTCTGTGCGCCGGCGAGCAGGTCGCCGCCGCCGAGGACGGCGGGGATCGCCTGCTGCTGGATGGGCGTCGGCGACGTGTAGCCGAGCTCGTTGACCGCCTTGACCAGCGGTTCGGCCAGGCCGAGAGATTCGAAAGACATAGATACCACTCTTGAGTTTTATGATCGGCGACGCCTCGCGCGGCCAGCGCGGGGAACGGCGTCGCAAAAAAGCAAAGGGGCGCGGAACGCAGGTCGCTCACCTGTTGCGGCGAGATCGGCGTACCGTTGTTGCCCCACGACATCCGGATATACGTGACGACTGCCGCGACTTCCTGGTTCGACAGCGACTGTGCGAACGGCGGCATCCCGTACGGACGCGGATTCTTGAACGTGCTCGGCGGATAGCCGCCATTCAGCACCATGCGGATCGGGTTGACCGCCGATTCCATCACGATCGAATGGTTGCCCGCGAGCGGCGGATACGCCGGCGGCTTGCCCGCGCCGGTTTCGGCGTGGCAGGTCGCGCAGTTGTCCGCGTAGATCTTCTTGCCCTGGTCGAACAGCGTGTTGCCGAACTGCTTCGACGGCTCGTACTGCATGTTCTTCGGCGCTTCAGCCTTCTGCGGGATCGACTTCAGGTACGTCGACATCGCGCGCGTATCTTCGTCGCTCATGTACTGCAGGCTGTTGTGCACGACGTCGGCCATCGGGCCGAACACCGCACCCTTGTTCGACACGCCGGCCTGCAGCAGGTCCGACAGCTCCTGCACGTGCCAGTCGCCGAGGCCGAGTTCCTTGTCGTTCGTCAGCGACGGCGCATACCAGTTCTGCAGCGGGATCAGGCCGCCCGCGAAGGCTGCCGAGTTCACCGGGCCGCCCATCATGTTGATCGACGTGTGGCACATCGAGCAGTGGCCGAGGCCTTCGACGAGGTACGCGCCGCGGTTCCATTCGACCGACTTGGTCGGATCCGGCTTGTACTCGCCTTCCTTGAAGAACAGCGTGCGCCAGCCGATCAGCAGGTTGCGGTTGTTGAACGGGAACTTCAGTTCGTGCGGACGGCTCGGCACCGAGACCGGCGGGACCGAACGCAGGTACGCGTAGATCGCGTCCGAGTCGGCGCGCGTGACCTTCGTGTAGCTCGCGAACGGGAAGCCCGGGTAGAGCAGGCTGCCGTCCTTCGAACGGCCGGTGTGCATCGCGCGGTAGAAGTCGTCCGACGTCCACTTGCCGATGCCGTCCTTGTCGTCCGGCGTGATGTTCGGCGTGTACATCGTGCCGAACGGCGTCGCCATCGGCAGGCCGCCCGCGAACGACTTGCCGCCGCGCACGGTGTGGCACGCGATACAGTCGCCGACGCGCGCGAGGTATTCGCCCTTCTTGATCAGCGCGGCCTGGTCGGCCGGCGTGGCCGCGACGGCGGCAGCGCCGTGCAGCGTGTCGTTGCCCGGCCACAGGACCGGCACGAGGGCGGCGGCCGCGACGATCGCGACAGCCGAGAGTGCAAACAGGGACTTGCGTTTCATTGTGTCTGTCTCCCTTGCCTTATTGCGGTTCGCTGCCGCAGGCGAGCGGAGTCTTCATCGAACGCGCCGGGGCCGGCACGGGGTTGGCGGGCGCCGGTTGCGCGGCGAGCCATGCGGTCACGGCCGTCACGTCTTCGTCGGAAAGCTTCGCGGCGATGTCGTGCATGCAATCCGGTGCCTTCGCGTGGCGGTTGCCCGAGCGCCATGCGCCGAGCTGTGCGCTCAGGTAATCGGCGTGCAGGCCGACGAGGCCCGGGATCGCCGGCTGCATGCCGGTCAGCCCTGCGCCGTGGCAGGCCACGCAGGCCGGCAGCTTGCGCGACGGATCGCCTTGCGTGACGAGCTGCTTGCCGCGCGCGAGCGTGGCAGCCGGCAGCGTCGGCTTGGCCGGCGTCGGGTACGGCGGACGCTCGGCCGAGAAGTGCTCGGCGATTTCCTTCAGGTAATCGTCGTTCAGGTAGGTCAGCAGATAGTTCATCGGCGGGTACTTGCGCCGGCCATCACGGAAGTTGACGAGCTGGTTGTACAGGTACTCCGCCGGCTTGCCGGCAAGACGCGGGAAATAGTCGTTGTCCGTGCCCTGGCCGTGAACGCCGTGACATGCGGTACAGCCGCGCACACGCTCGGCCATCGTATCGGGTGCCTTGAGCGGCGCCTGCTGGGCGTGCGCTTGCTCCGTGGGCTTGGTCTGCGCTTGGGCAGCGCTCATAAGGCCCGCGCCACCGATCAGGAGAACGGCAAGCAACGGACGGAAGAGGCGTCTTGAAGACACACGAGACTCCATGTTTATTCGTCGGGGACCTGTCCGGGCTACGATCGGCTCGGCGCATGGACGGCAGGACAGCCGGGCTGCTGCGACGCGGCATTCTATCATCGATGGGTAATGACGGCTATTTGGCAAAAGGTCATCGGTTCCTGCCTGTTTACGACTTGCGACAATTTGACGCGCTATCTGCACGCATCGTGTGAACCGGCGTGCGCTTTGGCCATCGAAGACCGTACACTCGCGGGTCGCGCGGCGCCGCCTCCGCCGCAGATCCAGTCATTTCTCCCGTTTCCGGATTCATCGATGACGTTCCTTACCGTGCCGTTGCCGTCTTCCCGCTGTCGTTCCACTTGCCGCCGCGCCGCCGGCCGGCCGTTCCCGGGAGGGTGCGCGCGATGAGGATCGACAGCTTGTGGATCGGCCAGGTCGCGCTCGCGGCATTGATGGACGCGACGTTCGCGATGGCGGTCGGCTCGGCGCTGCTCAAGGCGTGGCTCGGCAAGGACGGCGCGCGGCCGGTCGTCGCGCCGTCGCATCCCGCATGGCTGCGCGCGCAACATTCGCTGGTCGCGGCGGCGCTCGCGCTCGTGCTCGCCGATCTCGGCTGGCTCGTGTACGAAGCCGCGGCGATGAGCGGCGCGGGGCTCGGCGGTGCGTTCGCCGCGATTCCCGTCATGCTCACGCAGACCCACGCGGGCTTCGCGTGGAGCGTCGCGTTCGCCGGCGCCGTGGCGCTCGCGATCGTCGCGCTCGCGAAGCCGGACGGCCCGGTCGCGCACGCGGTGCTGTGGCTCGCGGTGATCGTGGTCGCGGTCGGCAAGGCGTCGCTCGGCCATGCGGCCGATACCGGCCCGCTGTCCGCGGCGGTCGGCGTGCAGACGCTGCACCTGCTCGCCACCGCGGTGTGGGGCGGCCTCGTGCTCGCGGGCGGGCTCGCGGTGCTGCCGGTGCTCGGCTCGTCGGTCGCGCGCGGCGCGCTGATCCGGATCGGCCAGCACCTGTCGCGTACGTCGGTGATCGCGGTCGTCTTCGTGCTCGGCACGGGCGTGCTCAATGCACTGCGCGGGCTCGGCGGCTCGGTCGCGCCGCTCGACGGCAGCACGTGGGGGCGCGTGCTGCTGCTCAAGCTGCTGCTCGTCGCGCTCGCGCTCGTGCTCGGCGGGTTGAACCGCTTCTCCGCGCTGCCGCGCCTGCGCCGTACCGCGTCGACCGAGGATGCGCACACGTTCCGCAACATCCTGCATCTCGAGGCGCTGACGATGATCGGCGTGTTCGTCGCGGCCGCCGTGCTGGCGTCCAGCGTGCCGGGGTTCGCGGCGCTCGGCTGACGGTCGGGTCGGCGCGGCGCAGGGCCGGGTGCCCGCGCGCCGCGAGCCGCGGATGCAAGAACGGCCGCCTGTCGGGCGGCCGTCTCGAAGCCGATGCGCGGCATGCCCGCCGCGCAACGCGTCTCATCTCACCACGGCATCACCACTCGGCGACGCTGCCGTCCGCGTGGCGCCACACCGGGTTGCGCCAGCGGTGGCCCGTCTTCGCCATCTCGCGCACCTTCTCCTCGTTGACGTCGATGCCGAGCCCCGGGCCCTGCGGGATCGCGACGAAGCCGTCCTCGTAGCGGAACACCTCGGGGTTGCGCAGGTAGTCGAGCAGGTCGTTGCCCTGGTTGTAGTGGATGCCGAGGCTCTGTTCCTGGATGAACGCGTTGTAGCTGACCGCGTCGAGCTGCAGGCATGCGGCCAGCGCGATCGGGCCGAGCGGGCAGTGCAGCGCGAGCGCGACGTCGTAGCTTTCCGCGAGCGTCGCGATCTTGCGGCACTCGGTGATGCCGCCCGCGTGCGACGCATCGGGCTGGATGATGTCGACGTAGCCGCCCGCGAGGATGTGCTTGAAGTCCCAGCGCGAGTAGAGCCGCTCGCCGAGCGCGATCGGCGTGTTGGTCTGGTTGACGATGTCGCGCAGCGCCTCGGCGTTCTCCGACAGCACCGGCTCCTCGATGAACATCAGCTTGTACGGATCGAGCTCCTTCGCGAGCACCTTCGCCATCGGCTTGTGCACGCGGCCGTGGAAGTCGACGCCGATCCCGACGTGCGGGCCGACCGCGTCGCGCACCGCCGCGACGTTCGCGATCACCTGCTCGACCTTGTCGTAGGTGTCGACGATCTGCAGCTCTTCGGAGCCGTTCATCTTCACCGCCTTGAAGCCGCGCTCGACCACTGCGCGCGCATTGTTCGCGACGTCGCTCGGCCGGTCGCCGCCGATCCACGAATACACCTTGATGCGCTCGCGCACCTGGCCGCCGAGCAGCGCATGCACGGGCACGCCGTGATGCTTGCCCTTGATGTCCCACAACGCCTGGTCGACGCCCGCGATCGCGCTCATCGTGATCGGGCCGCCGCGGTAGAAGCCGGCGCGGTACATCACCTGCCAGTGATCCTCGATCAGCAGCGGGTCGCGGCCGACCAGGTAGTCGGCGAGTTCCTGCACCGCGGCCTCGACGGTGTGCGCGCGGCCCTCGACGATCGGCTCGCCCCACCCGACGATGCCCTCGTCGGTCTCGATCTTGAGGAACAGCCAGCGCGGCGGGACGACGAAGGTTTCGAGGCGGGTGATTTTCATGTCGCTTGTCTCCAGGGTGGACCGGCGCGGACGTGCGGACGCGGCGCCGGTCGAGTACGTGACGACGATCCTAGCGTAGCGCGTTAAAAAATAGTATTAATAGCACTATTGTGCAGATAGTGGGCAGCTGCGGCGTTGCCCATCACCGGAGAACGATCATTCAACGCGACCTGCATGGACAGACGGCCTTCCGGCTGGCGACGGCGATCCTGCGCGGCGACCATCCGCCCGAGTCGCTGCTGCCGCGCGAGCCGGACCTGATGGCGATGTTCGGCGTGAGCCGCACGGTGCTGCGCGAGGCGCTGCGCACGCTGACGTCGAAGGGACTGGTCGAATCGCGGCCGAAGGTCGGCACGCGCGTGCGGCCGCGCCGCGCATGGAACCTGCTCGACGCCGACCTGCTCGACTGGTACGCGCGCGTCGCGCCGCCGCTCGCGTTCGCGCTGAAGCTGCAGGAAATGCGCGAGATGATCGAGCCGCATGCGGCCGCGCTGGCTGCTCGCACGCATACGCCCGAAGCGTTCGATGCGATCGATGGCGCGGCGCGCGCGATGGCCGCCGCGCGCAACGTCGACGAGTGGGTGCGTGCGGACCTGCGTTTTCACCTGAGCGTGCTGGAGGCCGGCGGCAACGAACTGCTGGTGCCGCTCGGCGCGCTGATCGACCGCACGCTGGAAGCGCAATTGCATCTGAACGCGCGCCGGGCGCACGTCTACAACGCATCGCTCGCCGAGCACGTTGCCGTCAGCGATGCGATCCGCGTGCGCGACGAGGACGGCGCGCGCCGCGCGATGGCGTCGCTGCTCGCGGTGACGCGCGCGCGGATCGAGATGGCGTGACGGAAACGGACGGGCGGTGCGGCGCCGTCAGGCGTTCGCGCAGCCGCCCGGCTTGACGATGCGTTGCGTCGATGGCGGGTACTTCGCGAGCAGGCTCGCCGGCCGCCGCGGACGCGCGACCAGGTCGCCGCCGCAGTTCGGGCAGCGGCCCTTCAGCACGTCGTCGGCGCAGGTCGCGCAGAACGTGCATTCGAACGTACAGATGCGCGCTTCCGCCGAATCGGGCGGCAGGTCCTTGTCGCAGCATTCGCAGCCGGGGCGGAGTTCGAGCATGACGGTTTTCCTTGGTCGGAGAGGGTCGGGACGGGCGCCGCCGGACGTTGCGTGCGGCGCATGCGAGCGCTACTGTACGCGTTTGGACCGGCCTGGCCAACGGTGTCCGCCCGGATACCGCCGACGCGCACGGGCCGCCCCGGGAGACGACCATGCTTTATCACGGAAGCTGTCATTGCGGCGACGTGAAGTTCGCGGCGCAAGGCGACCTGCAGGGCGTGATGGCCTGCAACTGCTCGATCTGCCGGCGCAAGGGCGCGCTGATGTGGTTCGTGCCGCGCGATCACATGACACTCCTCACGCCCGACGACAATCTCGCCACCTACCTGTTCAACAAGCACGTGATCCGCCATCGCTTCTGCAAGCGCTGCGGGATCCACACGTTCGCCGAGGGGACCCATCCGGACGGCACCGCGATGGCCGCGATCAACGTGCGATGCCTCGAGGATGTCGATCTCGATGCGCTGCCCGTCACGCACTACGACGGCCGCTCGCACTGAGCGGCGCGTCGTTGCATGAGCGCGCGGGCCGCCGTCAGGACGGCTCGACCTGCGGCGCCGGCGTTTCCGCCTGCGGCGCGGGGCCTGTCGTGCGCGTGCCGGCCGCGGCCGGGCGTTCGATCAGCGGCGCGAGCGCCGGCGCCATCGACTTCAGCAACTGCACGGCCATCGCGCTCGTGAAGTCGTAGCGCGCCGCGTAAGGCTCGTGCGCGGTCGCCGTCAGCACGCCGAAGAAGCGGTCGCCGAGCACGAACACGAACGTGCCGCTGCGATTGACCTTGCGCGACTCGATCAGCCGCGCGCCGCGCGCGTAGACATTGAAGCGCTGGTCGCCCGTCCCGGTCTTGCCGTAGACCTGCAGCGTCTTGCCGTCGGGCAGCGTGAAGCCGCCCGACAGGCGCCGCGCCGTGCCGTTCAGCACGACGTCGCGCAGCAGCGTGCGCGCCACGTTGACGATCTCCGGCGACAGCATCGGCTGCGGCTGCGCGGCCGCGCGCACGAAGCGCGTCTCGTACGGCGTGCCCTTCGCGAAGTCGAGGCGCGTGATCGTCTCGGTCGGCGCCTTCCGGCCGCCGGTCGCGATCAGGCCGATCAGTTTCGCGAGCGCGTCGGGCTGGTCGCCCGATGCGCCGATCGCGGCCGCGTAGGACGGCGTGACTTCCTCGAACGGGTAGCCGAGCGCGCGCCACGCCTTCGTGATTTCCGCATACGCGCGCAGCTCGACCATGCGGCGGATGCGCCGGTCCTGGGTCGCGTGGTAGCGCGTCTTGTACAGCCACGAGTACGTGTAGAAGCGCGCATCGCGGCTGTCGCGCCGGACCTCGGCGAGCGACGCGTTCGGGTGGGCGCGCAGGTAGTTGAGCGTCCACAGCGCGAGCGGGTGGACGCTCGCGATATAGCCGCGATCGTTGAGGTTGAAGCGGTCGATCGCGTATTTCGCGTAGAGCGCGGCGAGATCGTCGTCCGACAGCGTCGCGGCCGGCGTGCCTTTCAGCTGCGCGCGCATCTGCGCATCGAACCACGCGAGCGATTCGTTCGGCGCGACGCTGCGCAGCACGGTCGCGATCTTCGGCGGCGACTTGCGCACGTTCTGCAGCAGCAGCGCGAGCGCGTCGTCGGGCGCCTTGCCCGCATAGCGCGTGTAGTAGCGCTTCAGGTAGACCTGGCTTTCGCCGTCGACGAACTGCTCGAGGTAATGCTTGCGCTGCGCCGGATCGTCGAGCCACGACGACGACGGGCCGGCCGCCTGCAGCATCTCGTAATGGACGATGTCGCGCATCAGCCGCACGAACACGAGGTTGACCGAGTGCTCGAACGCCGTATGCAGCGTCAGGATGCGGCCGTTGTCGGACTTCTCGAAGTTCGAGAACACCTGCGCGCCGCCGCCCGTGTAGAACACGTCGGGGCTCGCCGAGTACTTGCGTTCGACCGACGCGTCGAGCATCGCCTGGAGCGAGCGGTCGCGCGTATGCGACAGGTAGTCGAGCGCCCAGTGCGACAGCCCGTCGAGCGGGTCGGGCTTCACCTTCGCGAGTTGCGCGTTCGACAGGTTGCCGTAGCGCGCATGCAGGTCGGAGACGATCTGCAGGTAGGTGATCAGCGTGCGCAGCTTCGCGGTCGAGCCGAGGTTGATGCGGCCGCCGCGGTTCACGTCGAACGGCTGGTTCACGCTGTCGGTCTGCACGCGCAGCATGTTCGCGCCGTTGCGATGCTCGTACAGCGTGAAGCTGTACGTGAGGTGCGACGGGTCGTCCTTCGGCGCGAGCATCTCGAAGCCGTACAGGCCGGCGGCCTGCGCGCCGTCGCGGGTCGACGCCTTCGCGAGCCGTTCGGCGACCGCCTGCTGCACGCCGTTGTCGAGCGTGCTGGTGGCTTCCAGGTCGAGCTGGTCGAGCTGGTACAGGTCGCTGATCCCGAGTGCCGACAGCAGCGACGCGCGCGCGGACGACACGGCCTTGCGCGACACGAACGACTGCACGTGCGCGGCGGCCGGCGGCGCGCTGCGCTCGATCTGCGCGGCAAGCGCCGCATCGCGCAGCGCGGGCGAGATCACGCCGCCGTTCGACAGGAGCCGCAGGTAGCTGTCGGTCAGCTTCTGCAGCGCGGGATAGCCGCGATTCAGGAAGTACGACGGCGCGCGCTGCGCGATGATCAGCGACAGCACTTCGCGGAATGTCTTGCCCTGTTCGTCGACGTTGTCGCCGGTCGTCGGCGCGGACAGGATGCGGTTCACGTCGTTGAAGTCGCGGCCGTACCACGCGGCGAGACCGTCGCCGATGCCGGTGATTTCACCCACGTGCGGCCGCGCGGCGAGCGGTACCGAGTTCAGGTAGCGCACGACGATCGCGCGGCGCGCGAGCATCGTCTGCGGGCCGTTCATGTAGGCGAGGATCGACGCGGACGCGATCTGGCGCAGCTTCTCCGGCGGCGTCGCGGTGCGGCCGTCCGGCGAATGGCGGAACTTCTCGATTTGCGTCGCGAGCGTGCTGCCGCCCGGGCGTGCCTGATGACGGTTGACGACGTGCAGCGCCTGGTCGGCGAGCGCGCGGCCGAAGCGGCCCCAGTCGATCGCCGGGTTGCGGTTCGGCTGGTTCGCGTCGAGCAGGTAGCGATCCTCGATGAACAGCAGCGAATCGGCGACGACGCGCGGCACCGTGTCGAAGTCGGCGTACACGCGTTGCGGGAACACGGTCGCGAACAGCGGCGAGCCGGTCGAGTCGAACAGCATCAGCCCGGCCTGGTCTTTCTCTTCGTAAGGCAGGAACAGGCCGCGATCGGCGAGCGACAGCATCCGTTCCGAATCGCGCGCCTGCTTGCCGACGACGAAGCCGCGCGCGAGCAGATGTTGCTGGAACGCGGGAAGCAGCGAATAGCCGAGGCGCTGGTCGTACGGCCCGTTGACGGGGAAGCGGATGTGATCGCTCGCGCCCGCCTCGACGGTATAGCCGATGTCGCGGGTGAGCTCGGACAGGTAGCGCGCCTGCAGGCGCGACGTCTCGAACTCGGTCATCACGAGCCGGGCAATGATCGCCACCGCGATCACCAGCGCGGCGAGCAAGGACCACTTGATCCACGTCCAGACCGATGCACTCCCGGTCACGCGCGGCAGGATGCGATTCAGCGGCCGATTCATGGCGGCGTCTCCCTGAAGGCGCAGGCTCCGGCCGCACCCCATTAAGGATTAGTGTAGTCCTCCGCAGCGGGCTGCCAAGGGTGGTTCACTACCGAGATGCGTCGACGCAACGCGCATGCCTGTGACATGCGGGAACCGGCCCGCGGGGCGGTGGCGCGTGTCCGGCCGTGAAGCAACGTTTGCGCGTTCCGCGTGCATGCGGGCGAGTCTCAAGGGCGACGGAGCGTGGCCGTGCCGATCGCGTTGATCTTTTTACGCACCGGCCTTGTGCATCGCGAAATCGCGACAAATCGGGTCCGATCGTATTGCAGACGTCATGGCGCGATGCGCGACGAGGCTACGCGTTTCCGCGATAGCCGGATGCACGGGCCGGAGGTACGATCGCCGGATATGCGGCGCATGTCCGTTTTCGCCCGGGGGTTCCATGTCGATTCATCCCGTCGCGCTCGTTTGCACGGCGATCCTTGGGTTGATACTGTTCGGGCTCGGCCTGGTCGTGTCCGTCACGCGCTTCCGGCGCACCACCAATTCCGGGTGTGCGTCCGATCCGAGCGACGGATTGCACAAGATCGTGCGCGCGCATGGCAACACGGCCGAATACGCACCGTTTCTCGCGGTGCTGTTTCTCTATTTCGGCGCGCACGACCCATCGCGCGCGATCGTCTCGTTGATCGTCGCGGCAACCGCGTGCCGCTGCCTGCTCGTGATCGGATTGCTCGCGTGGCCGACCATGGCCAGGCCGAATCCCCTGCGTTTCATCGGCGCGCTCGGCACGTATCTGTGCGGCGCCGCGCTGTGCGTCGCGCTGTTCGTCTGAGCAGGTCGCTATCGCGATGGCAGCTTCGCGGGATCGCGCCGCCGCACGGCCTCGACGAAGCAGTGGGTCAGGTAGTCGCACGCCCGAATCGCGCGCCTGCTTGCTGATGACGAAGCCGCGCGCAAGTTGCTGCTGCTGGAACGCGGGAGGCATCGAATCGCCGAGGCGCGGGTCGTATGGCGTCGCCGGCGCCGGTGGAAACGGCGCGCGATTACAGCCTTTCATTCATCTTGCGAAATGATCGATCAGGTGATCGATGAAAAGCCGCGCCTTGCGAGGAAGATGGCGCCGGCTCGGGTACACGACGTTCATCTCGAGTTCCTCGAGCCGATAGTCGGCGAGCAGTTCGCGCAGCCGGCCGGCGGCGAGATCCGGTGCGGCGAGGAAGTCCGGCAGCACCGCGATGCCCATGCCCGCCAGTGCCCAGTTGCGGATCAGCCCGATGTTGTTCGACGACGCGGACTTGTTCGGGCGCACGGTGACACACGCGGAACCCGGGTCGAACGACAGATGCTCGCCCGCGAAGTCGGCATGGAACGCGAGGCACGCGTGGGATGCCAGGTCGTGAGGATGGGCTGGCGCGCCGTGCCGTTCGATATACGACGGCGCCGCGCAGACGATCCGCTTCAGGCGCGTGAGCGGGCGTTTCACCAGCGTGTTGTTGCCGATGTGCTGCGACAGCAGCAGCCCGACGTCGAAGCCCTCCGACACGAGGTCGACATGGCGGTCCAGCATCGTGACTTCCGGCACGATGGCCGGATGCCGCGCCTTGAACGCGTCGATCGCAGGCGCGAGCACGTGCATGCCGAACATCACCGGCGCGGCGATCTTCAGCGACCCGATCGGCTCGTGGTGCATCGACGCGATCGTTTCCTCGACGCGGTCGATTTCCTCGATCACGTGACGGATCTGGGCGAGGTACAGATGACCGGCGTCGGTCAGCGACAGGCTGCGCGTCGTGCGGTTCAGCAGGCGTGCGCCGAGCCGGTCCTCGATGCCCATCACGAGGCGCGTGGCCGACGAGTTGGAGATGTTCAGTTCCGTCGCCGCGCGCGCGAAACTGTGGAGTTCGGCGACCTTGATGAACAGCCGCATTGGGAGGAATTCGTCCATTTTTTTATCGAAGACCAGAAATTGGTTTATTGAATTTTATTCTTCGATGGTTGGACTTGAGCGGCTTGTTTTAACGAATAATTATTATGAAATGATGTGTTGATTGGGTGCTGAATTGGCTTCAGAATAAGCGGTTTGACGGATTTGGATTCAGCGGATTTATCTTCGTATTCAACTCGATATAAACCAATTTTATCGGTCTGTATTTAGTAAATGTACGAAAATGCGTGAAAAGTTTTCGTATAAAACGATCGATATGATCAATGCAGGCCGAATCAAATCAGACGCGTCGCTATCGCCACAGCAGCTTCGCGGGATCGTGCCGCCGCACGGCCTCGACGAAGCAGTGGATCAGGTAGTCGCACGCGACCGTGTTGAGCGCGTCGCGGCGCGTCAGCACGCCGGCCGACACGGTCGGAATCGTCTCCTTCACGTCGATCGTGACCATCCGTTCCCGGATCCAGTCGACTTCCATGAAATGCTTCGGCACGCACGACACGGTGTCGGTGTGCACCGACAGCGAGAACGCCGCGCTGAACGACGTGCATTCGACGATCGGCTGCGGCGCCCGGTAGCCGTGCGCGACGAACACGTTCTGCAGCAGCCGGCCGATGCTTTCCGGCGACGTGTTCAGCACCCACTGCGCATCCTGCAGCTGCGCGAGCGACGTGCAGTGGCGCAGCGGATTGCTCGCGCGCGTCATCAGGATCAGCTCCGATTCGAGCAGCGGCCGGAACGTGAATTCGGGTGACAGCCGCGTCGCATCGACGATCGCGATCACGAAGTCGAGCGAGCCGTCGCGCAGGCGCGGCAGCGCCGTGTCGAGAAAGCCTTCGCGCACGTCGAGGCGGATCGTCGGCATCCGCTGCCGAAACGCGTCGAGCGCGGCCGGCAGGAAGCCGAGCGACATCAGCGGCGTCAGCGCGCACGCGAGCGCGCCTTCCTTGCCGCCTGAAAGCTGGATCACGTCGTCGCGCGCGTGCTGCATCTCCGCGAGGATCAGGCGCGCACGCGCATAGACGGCCTGCCCGAAGCGCGTGAGCTGCGCGCCGCGCGCGTTGCGCGTGACGAGCGGCACGCCGAGGTCCTGCTCGAGTTCGCGGATCGCTTTCGTGAGCGCGGGCTGCGACAGGTGGATCGCGCGCGCGGCGGCGCGCAGGCTGCCGTGTTCGGCAATGGCGGCAAGCGCCCGGAGCTGGTGGTGTTTCACGGCGTGGCAGGGCGCGGCGGCAGTGGCGACCTTCGCATCCTACACCGCGGCGGCGCGCGAAAAGCACGCGATAACCGGGCGTTATCACGATCGGAAAATGTCGCTCCGGGCTGCGTATTTTGAATGCCTAGACTGCATGCGCAGGCCGTCGAACGGGCCGCGCACCAGACCCGCATAACCAGTACGGAGACTCATCTTCATGAAGGCGCCCCGAGCGGACAGCATGTTCGGCGGGCATGTCGGCGACGTTGCCGCATCCCCGTCCAATCGCCAGCTGATCGTCGCGATCACGATCGGCAACGGCCTCGAATTCTTCGATCTCACCGTGTTCAGCTTCTTCGCGGTGCTGCTCGGCAAACTGTTCTTTCCGGCCGCGTCCGCGCAGCAGCAATTGCTGATGTCGGTCGCGACGTTCGGCGTCGGCTTCATCGCGCGGCCGGTCGGCGGCGTCGTGATCGGGCTCGTGGCCGACCGCTTCGGCCGCGTGCCGGCAATGAACCTCACGCTCGTCACGATGGCGCTCGGCACCGGGATGATCGGCATTCTGCCGACCTATGCGCAGATCGGCATCGCGGCGCCCGTGCTGGTCGTGCTCGCCAGGCTGCTGCAGGGCTTTTCGGCCGGCGGCGAGGTCGGCGTGTCGACGTCGCTGCTCGCCGAACGCGCGCCGCCCGGCGAGCGCGGCTACTACACGAGCTGGCAGTTCGCGAGCCAGGGCGCAGCGGCGCTGGCCGGCTCGTTCGTCGGCTTCCTGCTGTCGCATTTCCTCGCCCCCGCCGCGCTCGAATCGTGGGGCTGGCGCGTGCCGTTCCTCGCCGGCGTGCTGATCGCGCCGGTCGGCCTGTATCTGCGCGCGCGCTTCAATGCGATCGAGCAGCACGCGCCGGCCGCGGCCGCGCGGCGCCCGTCCGCGGTACTCGGCACCGTGCTGCGGCGCGACGGCGGCGCCGTGCTGACCGCGCTCGGCCTCGTGGTCGGCGGCACCGCGGCGCACTTCATCGTCCTCTATTACATGTCGACGTACGCGATCCGCGTGCTGCACCTGCCGATGGATACCGCGTTGTGGTGCGGCATCCTGTCCGGCGCGGTGATGTTCGTCGCCGCGCCGATCGGCGGACGGCTGTCGGACCGCACCGGCAGCAAGCGCGTCGCGCTGTGGACGCGTGTCGCGCTGACCGTGCTGATCCTGCCGGGCTTCTGGCTGATCCGCGCGGTGCCGTCGATCGCGACGATGTACGCGGTCGTGATGCTGCTCGCCGCGCTGCACTCGATCAATGCCGGCGCGAACGGCGTGATTCTCGCCGAGCTGTTTCCGAAGAGCACGCGCGCGACCGCGCTGTCGATCGCGTATGCGGGCGGCGTGTCGATCTTCGGCGGCTTCGCGCAGTTCATCGTCACCTGGCTGATCGGGGCAACCGGCAATCCGGCCGCGCCGGCGTGGTACGTGATCGTCTGCGGCGTGCTGTCGCTCGTCGCGCTCGCGTTTGCGTCTGACCGAAGCGATCAGGATGACTGACCGATCTTTCCTTTTCTTCCATTCGCCCATGACCACCACCGTTTCGTTTTCGTCGTCGCCGGCCGACGTCGCCGCCGGCGACCTGTGCGACCTGCCCGCACGCACCATGCTCGAACTTCTGAAGTCCCGGCAGATCAGCGCGTGCGACCTGCTCGATGCGCATCTCGCGCGCATCGCGACGGTCAACCCGCGCGTGAACGCGCTCGTCACCGTCGTCGATCCCGATGCGCTGCGTGCCCGCGCACGCGAGATCGACGCACGCTGGGCGCGCGGCGAATGGGTGGGGCCGCTGCACGGGCTGCCGGTGTCGCAGAAGGACCTGACCGCGACGCGCGGCGTGCGCACGACCTTCGGCTCGCCGCTGTTCGCCGATCACGTGCCGCAGCACGACGCGCTGATCGTGCGCCGCTGCGCGAGTGCCGGCGCGCTGATGATCGGCAAGTCGAACACGCCGGAATTCGGCGCCGGCTCGCATACGTTCAACGAGGTGTTCGGCGCGACCCGCAACCCGTGGGACCTGACGCGTTCCGCGGGCGGCAGCAGCGGCGGCGCTGCCGCGGCGCTCGCCTGCGGGATGAATCCGCTCGCATGCGGCAGCGACATGGGCGGCTCGCTGCGCAACCCGGCCGCGTGGAACAGCGTGGTCGGGCTGCGGCCGTCGCCGGGCCGCGTGCCGCGCGCGCCGGACCTGAACGGCTGGGCGACGCTCGGCGTCGACGGGCCGATGGCGCGCGACGTCGCCGACACCGCGCTGCTGCTGTCCGCGATCGCCGGGCCGAGCGGCGAAACCGCGACTGAAATCGCGGAGCCGGGCGCGCGCTTCGCGCAGCCGCTCGAACGCGATTTCCGCGGCACGCGCATCGCGATGTCGCGCGGCTTGCCCGGCGTGCCGGTCGATCCGGAGATCCGGCGTGCCGTCGATGCGCAGGCGCGCGTGTTCGCGTCGCTCGGCTGCGAAGTCGAATTCGACGATCCCGATCTTTCGGAGGCCGAAGAAGTATTCCGCATCGAGCGTGCCTGGATGATCGGCACGCTGGTCGACGGCTTCGACGAACGGCAGCGTGCCGCGCTGAAGCCCGAACTCCTCGACGAATACCGGCTGCATCGGTCGCTCTCGGCCGCGGATCTCGGCCGCATGTTCGTGCGCAAGACACGCCTGTTCGACCGGATGCGTGCGTTCATGCAGCGCTATGCGTTCTACGTGCTGCCGACGACGCAGGTGATGCCGTTCGACGCCGCGCTGCGCGTGCCCGCCGACGTGCTCGGCATCGCGAACACGACCTACATCGACTGGATGCGCGTGTGCTGGCTGCTGTCGTCGACCGAGGCGCCGATCCTGTCCGTGCCGTGCGGTTTCTCCGCGACCGGCTTGCCGATCGGCATGCAGATCGTCGGCCGCTACCGCGACGACTGGGACGTGCTCCAGTTCGGCCATGCGTACGAAGTCGCGGCCGGCCGTCGCCGGACGCTGCCGCCCGTCGTCGCCGACGCGCTGCGCTGACCACTTTTCCCGGCTGATAGCGGACCGTTCCGGTCCGTGCCGGCAGGCCGCGCGCCTGCGGGGGGCGCGCACGCCTGCGTTTGGCCATTCGACCCGCGCAATGGAGATCTCTCGATGAAAAAACGGCTGTTGGCAGGCGCGGGCGTCGCGCTGATCGCGGGTGCGGCGCACGCACAGAGCAGCGTCACGCTGTACGGCATTATCGATGAAGGGCTGACTTACTCGAGCAACGTCGCGGTGACCGGCGCGAACGGCGTGGCAAGCGGCAAGCCCGCGCTGCGGATGCTGGGCGGCGTGCAGCAGGCGAGCCGCTGGGGGCTGCGTGGCAGCGAGGATCTCGGCGGCGGGCTGAAGGCGGTCTTCACGCTCGAGAACGGGTTCGATCCGAGCACCGGCAAGCTCGGGCAGGGCGGGCTGATCTTCGGCAAGAAGGCGTTCGTCGGGCTGTCGGGACCGCTCGGCACCGTCACGCTCGGGCGGCAGTACGACACCAACGTCGACTTCCTCGGCCCGCTCGAGGCCGCTGCGCTGTTCGGCGGCTACATGGTCGCGCACCCCGGCGACCTCGACAACTTGAACAACGCGAACTCGACCAACAACGCGATCAAGTTCACCAGCAACGACTACGGCGGGTTGCGCGTCGCGGCGATGTACGGGGTCGGCGGCGTGGCGGGCGCGACGACGCGCAACCAGGTGTGGTCGGCCACGGCCGGCTACACGCGCGGGCCGCTCGCGGTGGCGGCCGGCTACCTGAATGCGCGCAACCCGAACGTGTCGTTCTTCGGCACGACCGGCAGCCCCGCGCCGACCGTGGGCGGCGTGCCGGGCAACAACATGCTGTCGCCGGTGTATTCGGGCTATGCGTCGGCGCGCACGTTGCAGGTCGTGGCGCTCGGCGGCACCTATGCGATCGGCGCGGTGACGCTCGGCGCGATGTACACGAACACGTCGTTTCGCCAGCTCGGCGATCTGTCGTCCGGGCCGAATCCGGGTGGCGTGTCCGGCAACGCAGTGTTCAACAACGCCGAGGCGAGCCTGCGCTATCAGTTCACGCCTTACCTGTTCGGCGGCGTGGCGTACGACTACACGCGCGGCGGCGGCGTGGACGGCCGCGACGGCGCGACGTATCACCAGGTTGCCGCGGGGCTCGACTATTTCCTGTCGAAGCGCACCGACGTCTACGTGAGCGCCGTGTTCCAGCGTGCGTCGGGCACCGACTCGACCGGGCATGCGGCGGTCGCGGCGATCAACGGCCCCGGCGCCTCCGCGAACGACCGGCAGTTCCAGGCGCGGATCGGCATGCGCCACAAGTTCTGATCAGGGCGACGGCGAGCGGCTGCGCGGTGATATCCTCGCGAAACGCCCGCGACCGACGGGCGGATACCGACTGCCCGCACGCGGCCCGACGCCGTGCTGCGCGGCGTTTCCGAGGGAGAGCCGAACCATGAGCCGCAAATTCATTCTGAAGGGCGACACGACCGATCACGGCGGCGTCGTGCTCGACGGGATCGCCAATTCGTCGTTCGACGGCCGCGAGCTTGCCTATCTCGGCGCGCCTGTGTTCTGCGCCGCGTGCAAGACCCAAGGGGTGATCGTCTCCGATGGCGGCGAGCGGACGATGACCGTGATGGGCAAGGTCGTCGCGCTCGAACACGACCTGTGCCAGTGCCTGTGCGCGCCGCAGCCGAAGCTGATCCCGTCGCAGGGGACGGGCACCATCTCGGGCTGATGCCCGTCGACTCCGTGCGACGCGCGCGGCGCGCCGCCCGTCGTCAGACGCTGCCTGCGGTCTCGATCACCAGAATGCGCGCTTCTCCGAGCGGATGCGCGACATGTTCGGTGCCGACCGTCGCATGGAAGACGTCTCCCGTTTCGAGCACCGTCGCGTGCTCGATGCCTGCTTCGCGGTAACGCATCTCGACGCGGCCGTCGAGCACCGCAAAGACTTCCTCGCCGTCGTTCATGTGCCACCGGTACGGCTGATCGGTCCAGTGCAGGCGGACCGTGATGCCGTTCAGGTTCGCGATGTCCAGCGCGCCCCATGCGCGCTGTGCGGTGAACGCGGTGCTGCGGATGATGTTCATCGGTAGGTCCGGTCCGTGAATTTGAAGGCTGCGGAGCGCGGGCAGGCTGCACGGCCGCGCGCCGGTTTCCGTGTACCGGGGATCAGCGCGACATCGCGCGCAAGGCTGCGTCGATCGTCTGCTTCCGCTTCTCCAGCCCCGCAGCCGAACGCTCGGTCACGCGCTTCAGGACCGATGCCGGCGCGGTATCCGGCGAGCCTGCATCGAACGGCGGCGCGGGCGCATATTCGAGCGCGAGCTGGATCGCCTGCGCCTCTTCGTCGCCGACCAGTTCGGCGGCGATCGTCAATGCGAAGTCGATGCCGGCCGTCACGCCGCCGCCGGTGATCAGGTTGCCGTCGCGCACCACGCGTTCGCGCACGGGCACCGCACCGAGCGGCGCGAGCAGCGCATGAAACGCCCAGTGCGTCGTCGCGCGGCGGCCGCGCAGCAGGCCGGCCACGCCGAGCAGCAGCGCGCCCGTGCAGACCGACGTCACGTAGCGCGCGGCGGCCGCGCGCTGCTGCACGAACGCGATCGTTTCGGCATCGAGCAGCAGTTCGTTGATCCCGATTCCGCCGGGCACGCAGATGACGTCGAGCGGCGGGCAGTCGTCGAACGTGCAGGTCGGCGCGAGCGCGAGGCCGCTGCTCGACGCGACGGTGTCGCGCGATTTCCAGACCAGATGAACCGCCGCGTCGGGCAGCGATGCGAGCACGTCGTGCGGGCCGGTGAGATCGAGTTGCTGGACGCCCGGAAACACGAGAAAGCCGATATGCAGGGTCATGCGAACACTCCGAGGGGAAGGGGAGGCGCCGCGGCCGGCGCACGATGGACAGATCGATTCTAGGCGCGTAGTGTTTGGCGAAATTGCCAGATCGCCCACGTTTTCAGCCAATCGCCATGCCAGCCGCTCCGCGCTCGATCCTGATCCTCGCGTTCCCCCGTGCGCAGTTGCTCGACGTGACCGGGCCGCTGCAGGTGTTCGCCTCCGTCAACGAACTCGCGCAGGAGCGCGGTCGGCCCGCGCCGTATGCGCCGCGCGTCGTGGCCGCCGAGGCGGGGCCGGTCGAGACGTCCTCGGGGCTCGTCGTGATGGCCGATTCGCTGCGCTCGGCCGGGCGGCCCGACACGGTGATCGTGGCCGGCGGCAAGGGCGTGCAGGCCGCGTCGCGCGATGCGCGCACGGTGCGCTGGGTCCGGCAGCAGGCGCAGCGCGCGCGACGTGTCGCGTCGGTCTGCACCGGCGCGTTCCTGCTCGCCGAGGCCGGTCTGCTCGACGGGCGGCGCGCGGTCACGCACTGGGCGCGCTGCGACGAATTCGCCGCGCGCTATCCGAACGTGCGCGTCGAGCCCGATCCGATCTTCATCCGCGAAGGCGCGCTATGGACGTCGGCCGGCGTGACGGCCGGCATCGATCTCGCGCTCGCGCTGGTCGAGGAGGATCTCGGGCGGGCGATCGCGCTCGATGCCGCGCGCGAACTCGTCGTGTTCCTGAAGCGGCCGGGCGGGCAGGCGCAGTTCAGCGCGATGCTGTCGATGCAGCGCACCGACGACCGCTTCGGCGAACTGCATGCGTGGATCGCCGAGCACCTGACGGCCGACCTGTCGGTGCCGGCGCTCGCCGAGCGCGTCAGCATGAGCGAACGCAGCTTCGTGCGGCACTACCGCGCGGGGACCGGCCGCACGCCCGCGCGCGCGGTCGAACAGATTCGCGTCGAGGCTGCGCAGCGCTTGCTCGGCGAAACCGCGTGGCCCGTCAAACGGATCGCCACGCGGTGCGGCTTCGGTTCGGAAGAGACGCTGCGGCGCAGTTTCGTGCGCGTGCTCGGCGTGTCGCCGCAGGGCTATCGCGAGCGGTTCGTGCGGTAACGTGCCGGTGCGCGGCGAGCATGCCGCGCGTGGCAACCGGGGACGGAGCCGTCGACGTTCGGAACTGCACGAATCGCGATCACTTTCGAGTCCGAAACGCTGCGACTATTCGGGCGAGGAGAACAATGGGCGGGGGCTTGTGCCGCGCGCGTTGCGCGCTCTATTCTGTTCCGTTGGCGATTCGAAGGGGGCGCAGCATGGACCGCATCCAGGCAATGGAAGTTTTCACCCGCGTGGTCGACGCGAACAGCTTCACGCGCGCGGCCGACACGCTCGCGATGCCGCGCGCGTCGGTCACGACCATCATCCAGAATCTCGAGGCGCTGCTCGGCGTGCGCCTGATGCACCGGACGACGCGCCGGCTGTCGCTGACGCCGGAGGGCGCCGCGTATTACGAGCACTGCGTGAAGATCATCTCGGAGATCGCGGAAGCCGACGCGAGTTTCCAGACCGGCAACCGCAAGCCGAGCGGCGTGCTGCGCGTCCACATGCCGAGTTCGCTCGGGCGGCGCGTCGTGCTGCCGGCGCTGTCGATCTTCCGGCAGCGCTATCCGGACATCACGCTCGACCTCGGCCTGGCGGACCGCTACGTGGATCCGGTCGAGGAGGGTATCGACTGCATGATCCGGGTCGGGCCGCTCGAAGATTCGTCGATGGTCGCGCGGCGGATCGGCATGCTCAAGCGCGTGACCTGCGCGTCGCCCGACTATCTCGCGCGTCACGGCGAGCCGCAGGAGATCGCCGACCTGGCCGACCACCATGCGGTGAATTTCCGCGCGAGTCACGGCGCGCGTGCGATTCCGTGGGTGTTCATGATCGAGGGCAAGCCGGTCGAGGTGCGGATGAACGGCAGTGTCACCGTGAACGATTCGGATGCGTACGTGACGTGCGGGGTCGAAGGGTTCGGGATGATCCAGCCGACGCTGTTCATGGTGCTGCCGAACCTGCGCGACGGCACGCTGGTCGAGGTGCTGCCCGATTGCAATCCGAAGCCCAAGCCGATCTCGATCGTGTATCCGCACAACCGGCATCTGTCGCAGAAGGTGCGCGTGTTCGCGGACTGGATCGCGGAGCTGTTCGAGTCGACGCCGGCGCTGGAGGGCGGGGAGAACTGGCGGGGGAAGGTGCGGGCGGAGGTGCCCGACGCGCAGCGCGGGGCGGTGGTCGCTTAGGGCGGCGGTACGCTGCCGGGCGTTGACGATGAAGGTGAGTGAGGTCGTGAACGCCTCATCTCGTCTTCATCGGTCGTCGGGCTGGTGAGCCGTGCCGCGCAATGGCGCGTCTACCAGCGGATCGCGTACGGATTGTCGCCGAGCGCCCAGTGTCCGTTGCCGTCACGTTCGATGAGAATCCCCTTGTGCGCCCAGCCATCCTTTTCGGGGTAGAACGACAGGGAGTCCATGAGGTCCGGGTCTGCCAGCCACGGCGTGGCATGCTGATCCGGTTTCCACAGGAAGTTGACCCACGAAACCAGGTGCGGATTGTCGTCGAACGGATTCTTCATCGGCTCGATGAATTTCTCGACGCCGCCGTAGGTCACGTGCGCGCAGAACAAATTGATCATGTACAGGACACTCCCGCCGGGAGCGGACGCGTCCTTGCTCTCGAATTCCCTGTACCGATAGAACGCCTTGCCGGCCGGCGTGAGCTCGATATGGCTCAGCGGGACATTCGTGTCATGCGGCTCGTAGTCCGGATTTCTGATCGTCGGCTTGCCCCGGCCCGCGTTGAATTTCACGGTAATCAGGCCACGGTTGATCAACGCCTGCACGTCCTTTCTCACCACACCGTCGACTCTCAGCAATTCCTTCGCGTTCACGTCCGCGGGTAGTTCGGCGCCGGCCAGGCCGACGCAGGCGTCCGTTGGCGCGGTGTTCTTGTCCGCGAGCGCGACTTTCAGGATGTCGTCGATCGTGCGCTTGTCCAGATCGTCTCGCGTCGTCATGAAGCGCGCGCCGAAAAATGCAGCGACCGCGATCGCGACGCCCGCCACCAGCCACGGTTTTCGCGTACGTCGAACGGACTGGTCGTGCTTCGATTCGTTGTGTTCAGTCATGGGATTGTTGTTATCTGTGTTGCCGACCGGATCCGATTGCCTCGGTTCGAATCAAATCGGGATGGCCGCGAGCCCGTCGGTGCTCGGCGTTCGAACCGCACTGTAACGCAGGTAGTCGACGACGATGATTCGCGAGGCCGAACGGATGGGCCCGGCGTGATGAATGGCGCTGGATTTCGGTTGGCAGGAGGAGGACGGAGGTCGCTCGTGCCTATGCGCGACTCGGGCGAACCGGATGCTGGATGTCGCGTGCGTGGCGCCGCGTGGTCGGCTGGAGGGCGATGGATGCCGCGCGCGGATCGCGGAGCAATGAAAAAAGCCGCTGATCCTTTCGGAACAGCGGCTTTTCGCATTTGGTGGCGAATCAGGGACTCGAACCCCGGACCTGCGGATTATGATTCCGTCGCTCTAACCGACTGAGCTAATTCGCCGAAGACTTGAATTATGCTGATGTGCCGCCGGGCTGTCAACACCTTTTTTCATCTTCCCTGAAAAAAGTTGCCGGCGGCCCGTTCGGGCAGTGTAGCGGGCGGGGTGGCCGCCCGCTACCCGACCTCAATCCTGCGCGTAGATATTGGAGTCCTTCGTCTCCTTGACGAACAGCACACCGATCACGAACGTGGCCAGCGCGATCACGATCGGATACCAGAGCCCCGAGTAGATGTTGCCCTTCGCCGCGACGATCGCGAATGCGGTCGCCGGCAGGAAGCCGCCGAACCAGCCGTTGCCGATGTGATACGGCAGCGACATCGACGTGTAGCGGATCCGCGTCGGGAACATCTCGACCAGCATCGCCGCGATCGGGCCGTAGACCATCGTCACGTAGATCACGAGGATCGTCAGGATCACGATCGTCATCGGCCAGTTGAGCTGCGCCGGGTCGGCCTTGGCCGGGTAGCCGGCCGCCTTCAGCGTCGACGCGAGCGTCTTGTCGAACGCCGCGCCTTGCGCCTTCGCGTCGGCCGCCTTGCCGTCATACGCGGGGATCACCGTATCGCCGACCTTGATCTGCGAGGTCGTGCCAGCCGGTGCCGCGACGTTCTCGTAGTTCAGGCCGGCCTTCGCGAGCGCGCTCTTCGCGATGTCGCACGAGTTCGTGAACTTCGACGTGCCCACCGGGTTGAACTGGAACGAGCAGGTGGCCGGATCGGCGAGGACCGTGATCGGCGCCTTCTGCGTCGCGAGTTCGAGCTGCGGGTTCGCGTAGTGCGTGAGCGCCTTGAACAGCGGGAAGTAGGTGAGCGCCGCGATCAGGCAGCCCGCGAGGATGATCGGCTTGCGGCCGATCTTGTCCGACAGCGAGCCGAAGAACAGGAAGAACGGCGTGCCGATCAGGAGGGCGATCGCGATCAGGATGTTCGCGCTGGCGCCGTCGACCTTCAGCGTCTGCGTGAGGAAGAACAGCGCGTAGAACTGGCCCGTGTACCACACGACGGCCTGGCCGGCGGTCAGGCCGACGAGCGCGAGGATCACGAGCTTCAGGTTCTTCCACTGGCCGAACGCTTCGGTCAGCGGCGCCTTCGACGTCTTGCCTTCCGCCTTGATGCGCAGGAACACCGGCGATTCGTTCAGCTGCAGCCGGATCCACACCGACACCGCGAGCAGCGCGATCGATGCGACGAACGGCACGCGCCAGCCCCAGCTGCCGAACGCTTCCTCGCCGATGAAGGTGCGCACGCCGAGGATCACGAGCAGCGACAGGAACAGGCCGAGCGTCGCGGTCGTCTGGATCCACGCGGTGTAGAAGCCGCGGCGGTTCGCCGGCGCATGCTCGGCGACGTAGGTCGCCGCGCCGCCGTACTCGCCGCCGAGCGCGAGGCCCTGCAGCAGCCGCATCGCGATGAAGATCACGGGCGCCGCGATGCCGATCGATGCGTAGCCGGGCAGGAAGCCGACCACGAAGGTCGAGATGCCCATGATCACGATCGTCACGAGGAACGTGTGCTTGCGGCCGACGAGGTCGCCGAGCCGGCCGAACACGATCGCGCCGAACGGACGCACGGCGAACCCGGCCGCGAAGCCGAGCAGCGTGAAGATGAAGGCCGCGGTCGGATTGACTCCGGAGAAGAAGCTCTTGCTGATGTAGGCCGCGAGTGAGCCGGCCAGGTAAAAGTCGTACCACTCGAACACGGTGCCGAGCGACGACGCGAAGATCACCTTCTTCTCTTCGCCCGTCATCGGCGAGTGCGAAATTTGCCCGCCTAACGTTGCCATGAATCGTCTCCAAGTCCCTTGATATAGATGTGTGGCCGCCTTGGGTGGGCGGGCCTGTCGACGATTATTGGCACGGAAACTTACGGCGCACTGACTCGCGGGCGCAAAACGACTGCACGTTAACCCGCGCCGAATCGGCCGTTTCGTGCCCCGATCGTGTCGCGGCAGGGCGGTAAAACGCCGGTTTCGATGCGATCGCGGCGCGTATGCGGCGGTATGCGGTTCGGATCCGCCCGTATCAGGATCGATCCGCGGCGGTATCCGACAACGGCAGGCTGACGTGCACGAGCGTGCCAGCGAGGCGCGGTGCGCTCTGATAGACGTGATCGTCGAGCGTCAGCGTGCCGCCGTGCTGCGCGGCGATCTCGCGCACGATCGCGAGCCCGAGGCCGCTGCCGTCGCCTTCTCGGCCGAGGATCCGGTAGAAGCGCTCGACCACGCGCTCGCGTTCGCCGGCCGGGATGCCGGGGCCCGTATCTTCCACTTCGAGATGCACGCGCCGCGCCGCGGGCTCGGCCCGCACGCGCACCGTGATGCGGCCGCCTTCGGGCGTGTAGCGGATCGCGTTGTCGACCAGGTTGCCGAGCATCTCGCGCAGCATCACGGGATTGCCGTCGACGTCGAGCGGCGTATCGTCCTCCGGGCCTTCGTAGCCGAGGTCCATGCGCTTCGCGAGCGCGGCCTGCACCCAGTCGCGCACCGTGCGGCGCGCGAGCGCCCCGATCTCGACCGGCTCGAAGGTCAGCCCGCTCGCGCGGTTCTCGGCGCGCGCGAGCGCGAGCAGCTGCGTGACGAGCCGGGCTGCCTGCTCGGAGCTCGTCGCGATCTGCTCGAGCGAACGCTGGACGTCGGGCGGCACGGGATGGCGCAACGCGAACTCGGCCTGCGTGCGCAGCCCCGCGAGCGGCGTCTTCATCTGGTGCGCGGCGTCGGCGATGAAGCGCTTCTGCAGCGCCATGTTCTGTTCGAGGCGCGCGAGCAGGTCGTTGAACGACGTGACGAGCGGCTCGATCTCGGGCGGCGCGCGCTGCGCCTCGACAGGCGACAGGTCGTCGGGCCGCCGCGCGCGGATGTGCGCCTGCAGCGCGTTGAGCGGCGCGAGCCCGCGCGACAGCCCGAACCACACGAGCAGGATCGCGAGCGGCAGGATCACGAACTGCGGCAGGATCACGCCCTTGATGATGTCGTTCGCGAGCGCGTTGCGCTTGTCGAGCGTCTCGCCGACCTGCACGAGCACGGGCTGCGTGCTGCTCGACTCCGGCAGCGCGACGGTCGTATACGCGACGCGCACGTCGTTGCCGCGCAGCAGGTCGTCGCGGAACACGACGACGCCCGGCGGCGGGCGGTCCTCGTCGCGCGGCAGCGGCATGTCGGCCTCGCCCGCGACCAGCTCGCCGCGCGTGCCGAGCACCTGGAAGTAAACGCTGTCGACGTTGTCCGCGCGCAGGAAGTCGCGCGTCTGCTGCGGCAGCGTCAGCTCGGCGACGCCGTTGACCGGATGGATCTGCCGCGCGAGCACGTACGCGTTGGTCTCGAGCGCGCGGTCGAACGGGCCGTTCGCGATCGTTTTCGCGACGAGATAGGTGACGGCGATGCTCATCGGCCACAGCAGCAGGAGCGGCGCGAGCATCCAGTCGAGGATTTCGCCGAACAGCGAGCGCGGGCGCGCGGCCTCGGGCGTATCGGTTTCGTCGGGCGGCGCGAACGGGTTCTCGTAGCGCGCGTCGCGCACGGCGTCGGCGGCGGACGATGGCTCGCCGGTCGGATGGCGGGAATGGGCCGGCGTGGCCATCGCGGCGACGGCCGGGTTCAGCGCAGCGGCGTGCCGGCCGCCGCGGGCTGGGGCGCGGCCGCGTCGGCCGGCGCCGCGGGCGCGACTTTCTCGAGGCAGTAGCCGAGGCCGCGCACGGTGGAAATCCGCACGCCGCTCGGCTCGATCTTCTTGCGCAGCCGGTGCACGTACACTTCGATCGCGTTGTTGCTGACTTCCTCGCCCCATTCGCACAGATGGTCGACGAGCTGCTCCTTCGACACGAGCCGGCCGATGCGCTGCAGCAGCACTTCGAGCAGCCCGAGCTCGCGCGCGGACAGATCGAGCACGCGCTCGTTCGCATACGCGATGCGGCCGACCTGATCGAACGCGAGCGAGCCGTGGCGCACGACGGTCGGGCCGCCGCCCGCGCCGCGCCGGGTCAGCGCGCGCACGCGCGCCTCGAGCTCGTTGAGCGCGAACGGCTTGGCCATGTAGTCGTCCGCGCCGAGGTCGAGCCCCTTCACGCGCTCGTCGACGCTGTCGGCGGCGGTCAGGATCAGCACGGGGAGGTTGGAATTGCGCGCGCGCAGGCGCTTCAGCACGTCGAGCCCGGACATCTTGGGCAGCCCGAGATCGAGGATCAGCAGGTCGAAGGACTGCATCGACAGCGCGGTATCGGCCTCGATACCGTTCTTCACGTGGTCGACCGCATAGCCCGATTGGCGGAGTGACCGGGTGAGGCCGTCCGCGAGTATGCTGTCGTCTTCGGCGATGAGAATTCGCATGTTGCTGACCGATCGCCGGCGGGGCGTGCGCGCCGGCGCGGCTGTCTCCGAAGTTATCCGTGTACAACGCAGCCTGCATTGCGGGCTTGCATAAAACACTGTTTTTTTATACAGTGTCTGCATTCGTGGGCAGCGCTTGAAAGCGGGCGCGCCTCTGACAGACGCTGCTCATCATAGCAAAGGACGATTCATGGAAGATAGCAAGAAGGGCTCCGGGATGACCGCCGAGAAGAGCAAGGCGCTGGCGGCCGCACTCGCGCAGATCGAGAAGCAGTTCGGCAAAGGGTCGATCATGCGGATGGGCGACGGCGAAGCGGCCGAAGACATCCAGGTCGTCTCCACGGGCTCGCTGGGTCTCGATATCGCGCTCGGCGTCGGCGGTCTGCCGCGCGGCCGGGTGGTCGAGATCTACGGTCCGGAATCGTCGGGTAAAACCACGCTCACGCTGCAGGTCATCGCCGAGTTGCAGAAGCTGGGCGGCACCGCAGCGTTCATCGACGCCGAGCACGCGCTCGACGTCCAATATGCAGCGAAGCTCGGCGTGAACGTGCCGGAGCTGCTGATCTCGCAGCCGGACACCGGCGAGCAGGCGCTCGAAATCACCGACGCGCTGGTGCGCTCGGGCTCGATCGACATGATCGTCATCGACTCGGTCGCGGCGCTCGTGCCGAAGGCCGAAATCGAAGGCGAGATGGGCGATTCGCTGCCGGGCCTGCAGGCTCGCCTGATGTCGCAGGCGCTGCGCAAGCTGACCGGCACGATCAAGCGCACGAACTGCCTCGTGATCTTCATCAACCAGATCCGGATGAAGATCGGCGTGATGTTCGGCAACCCGGAAACCACGACGGGCGGCAACGCGCTGAAGTTCTACTCGTCGGTGCGTCTGGATATCCGCCGGATCGGCTCGATCAAGAAGAACGACGAGGTGATCGGCAACGAAACCCGCGTGAAGGTCGTCAAGAACAAGGTGTCGCCGCCGTTCCGCGAAGCGATCTTCGACATCCTGTACGGCGAAGGCATTTCGCGCCAGGGCGAGATCATCGATCTCGGCGTGCAGGCGAAGATCGTCGACAAGGCCGGCGCCTGGTACAGCTACAACGGCGAGAAGATCGGCCAGGGCAAGGACAACGCGCGTGAATTCCTGCGCGAGAACCCGGAAATCGCCCGCGAGATCGAAAACCGCATTCGCGAGTCGCTCGGCGTTGCCGCGATGCCCGATGGCGTAGTCGACGAAGCCGAGGCGATGGACGAAGAAGAGTGATGGTCGGGCGCCGAGGTCACGCTGGCGAACCGGACCCGAGCGACGCGCCCGACACGGCGGGCCGCTCCGGCCGGCGAGCCGCATCCTCGGGTGCCGACCGGCGGGGCGCGGGCAGTCAGTCCGCGCACCGCACCGCGACGAGGGCATCCGACGATGCCCTCGTTTCGTTTGAGATCACCGCACCGGTCGATCCGTTCGACGACGACGAATCGTTCGACGCGCACGACCGGTCGCGCCGTCGCGTGTCCGGTGTCGGCTTCCCGGGCGAGCGCGCAGCCGATGCGGCGGCGTCGATCAAGGAAGATGTGTATACGCGCAGCAGCCAGCATCCGCGTCGCACACGCCGTGCGGCCGGCGGTTCAGGCAGCGCTGCTTCCGGCGACGAGTCCGGCGCCACCGGGCGCAAGTCGTCGAAACCGCCGCGTTCGCTGAAGGGCCGCGCACTCGGCTATCTGTCACGGCGCGAATACAGCCGCGCCGAACTCGCGCGCAAGCTCGCGCCGTACGTCTGCGAGGACGAATCGGTCGAGCCGGTGCTCGATGCGCTGGAACAGGAAGGCTGGCTGTCCGATGCACGCTTTGCCGAGAGCCTCGTGCATCGCCGCGCATCGCGCGTCGGCGTCGCACGCATCGTCAGCGAACTGAAGCGCCATGCGGTCGGCGACAACCTCGTCGAGGAAGTGAATGCGCAGTTGCGCGAGACCGAGTGGACGCGCGCGCAGGCCGTCTGGCGCAAGAAATTCGGTGCACTGCCGCAAACGCCCGCCGAGCGCGCGAAGCAGGCGCGCTTCCTTGCCGCGCGCGGCTTTTCGAGCGCGACCATCGTGAAGTTGCTGAAGGTTGGCGACGATTTCCCGATCGACGACTGACCGCTTCGGTCGCGCGCGCTGCGCGCGATTTTGCTGCAATGCAACCGTTTCCGGACAGGCGGGAATACCCGCCGTCGCGGCCGGATGCCTCAAATACCCAATATGCTAAAATCCACGGGTTTTCCTCTTCGGCCTCAACCTCCAGCATGCCGCTATCCGAGCCCGTGCCCCGTCAGTTGCGACATCGACGCGCAATCCGAGCGGAAGCCTACGAGCGCGACGACGGCTTGTGGGACATCGAAGCCTGCCTGACCGACCACAAGCCGCGCGATGTCGCGCTTGCGTCGGGCATCCGGCCCCAGGGCCTGCCGATCCACGAACTCTGGCTGCGCGTGACCATCGATCGTGACCTCAATGTCGTCGACGCCGAAGCGTCTTCGGAGTGGGTTCCCTATCCCGGTCACTGTCAATCCGCCCCTCCCGCCTATCGGGCCCTCATCGGGCTCAACCTCTTCCGCAATTTCCGCCGCAACGCGAACCGGCTGCTCGCCGGCGTCGCGGGCTGTTCCCATCTGACCGAACTGTGCGCCGTGCTGCCGACGGCAGCGATCCAGGCGTTCGCCGGTGACGTGTGGAACGTGCGCGAAGAGGGCGGCGAAGGGCCGGACCATGACGGCGAGCACGTCGAGCCGCCTTTCCAGCTCGGCCGCTGCCGGGCATTGCGGTTCGACGGCGAGGTCGTGCGGCAGTACTACCCGCGGTGGTACGGCCCGCTTCGGCCGGATCTGCCCGGTGAGGGCAGCACGAAGGAATGAACGGAAATCATTCGAAGAAGCGTCTTAAGCGACATTTCATCCAACTCTCAGACTGAAGGGAATCACGCATGAAGATTCACGAGTACCAGGGTAAGGAAATCCTGCGGAAATTCGGAGTCGCGGTACCGCGCGGCAAGCCGGCGTTCTCGGTTGACGAGGCCGTCAAGGTGGCAGAAGAGCTCGGCGGCCCGGTTTGGGTCGTGAAGGCTCAGATTCACGCGGGTGGCCGTGGCAAGGGCGGCGGCGTGAAGGTGGCGAAGTCGATCGAGCAGGTCCGCGAATACGCGAACCAGATCCTCGGCATGCAGCTCGTCACGCACCAGACCGGTCCGGAAGGCCAGAAGGTCAACCGCCTGATGATCGAAGAAGGCGCCGACATCAAGCAGGAACTGTATGTCAGCCTCGTCGTCGACCGCATCTCGCAGAAGATCGTGCTGATGGGTTCGAGCGAAGGCGGCATGGACATCGAGGAAGTCGCCGAAAAGCACCCGGAACTGATCCACAAGGTCATCGTCGAGCCGTCGACGGGCCTGCTCGACGCGCAAGCCGACGACCTCGCCGCGAAGATCGGCGTGCCGGCTGCTTCGATCCCGCAAGCACGCGCGATCCTGCAAGGCCTGTACAAGGCATTCTGGGAAACCGACGCATCGCTGGCTGAAATCAACCCGCTGAACGTCTCCGGCGACGGCAAGGTCATCGCACTCGACGCGAAGTTCAACTTCGACTCGAACGCGCTGTTCCGTCACCCGGAAATCGTCGCGTACCGCGACCTGGACGAAGAAGATCCGGCTGAAATCGAAGCGTCGAAGTTCGACCTCGCGTACATCTCGCTCGACGGCAACATCGGCTGTCTCGTGAACGGCGCAGGCCTCGCGATGGCGACGATGGACACGATCAAGCTGTTCGGCGGCGAGCCGGCGAACTTCCTGGACGTCGGCGGCGGTGCGACGACCGAGAAGGTCACGGAAGCGTTCAAGCTGATGCTGAAGAACCCGGACCTGAAGGCGATCCTCGTGAACATCTTCGGCGGCATCATGCGCTGCGACGTGATCGCGGAAGGCGTGATCGCCGGTTCGAAGGCCGTGAACCTGAACGTGCCGCTCGTCGTGCGCATGAAGGGCACGAACGAAGACCTCGGCAAGAAGATGCTGGCCGATTCGGGCCTGCCGATCATCTCGGCGGACAGCATGGAAGAGGCTGCGCAGAAGGTTGTCGCGGCTGCCGCAGGCAAGTAAGCGCGCTCAATGAATAGGTATGGCGGCGCGGTTTGCACGCGACGCCAATCGAACAGAGGTCAAAATACATGTCGATTCTGATCAACAAGGACACGAAGGTCATCACGCAGGGCATTACCGGCAAGACCGGTCAATTCCACACGCGCGCCTGCCGTGAATACGCAAACGGCCGCGAAGCATTCGTCGCGGGCGTGAACCCGAAGAAGGCCGGCGAAGACTTCGAAGGCATTCCGATCTACGCGAGCGTCAAGGAAGCGAAGGCCGAAACCGGCGCGACCGTGTCGGTCATCTACGTTCCGCCGGCAGGTGCTGCTGCTGCGATCTGGGAAGCGGTCGAAGCCGACCTCGATCTCGCGATCTGCATCACGGAAGGCATCCCCGTGCGCGACATGATCGAAGTGAAGGACCGCATGCGTCGCGAAGGCCGCAAGACGCTGCTGCTCGGGCCGAACTGCCCGGGCACGATCACGCCGGACGAGCTGAAGATCGGCATCATGCCGGGTCACATCCACCGCAAGGGCCGCATCGGCGTCGTGTCGCGTTCGGGCACGCTGACGTATGAAGCGGTTGCGCAGCTGACGGCGCTGGGCCTCGGCCAGTCGTCGGCAGTCGGTATCGGCGGCGACCCGATCAACGGTCTGAAGCACATCGACGTGATGAAGATGTTCAACGACGATCCGGATACGGATGCGGTCGTGATGATCGGCGAAATCGGCGGTCCGGACGAAGCCAATGCCGCCGAGTGGATCAAGGACAACATGAAGAAGCCGGTCGTCGGCTTCATCGCGGGCGTCACGGCGCCTCCGGGCAAGCGCATGGGCCACGCCGGCGCGCTGATCTCGGGCGGTGCGGATACGGCCGAAGCGAAGCTGGAAATCATGGAAGCGTGCGGCATCACCGTCACGCGCAACCCGTCGGAGATGGGCCGTCTGCTGAAGAAGGCGCTGTAATATTTCCCCTGGGTTCGTCCTGCAGAAAACGCCGGCTTCGCCGGCGTTTTTTGTTATGCTCGCGCAATGAATTTGTAAGCCCCGGGGCTGCGCGATGCATGTCCCGGCATTGACCCGGGCCGCCTGTTCGACAGCCGTTGCCCCGCACCCGATCACCCGATACTGCTCATGCTTGAATTCCTGACGTCGCTCCACTGGGGCGCGGTGTTTCAGATCGTCATCATCGACATTCTCCTCGGCGGCGACAACGCGGTCGTGATCGCGCTCGCATGCCGCAACCTGCCCGCCAACCAGCGGCTGCGCGGCGTCGTGTGGGGCACGGCCGGCGCGATCCTGCTGCGGGTCGCGCTGATCGCATTCGCGGTCGTGCTGCTCGACGTGCCGTTCCTGAAGTTCGGCGGCGGCCTGCTGCTGCTGTGGATCGGCGTCAAGCTGATGGCGCCGGACGCCGATGCGCACGACAACGTGAAGCCGGCCGACCGGCTGTGGGACGCGGTGAAGACGATCGTGATCGCCGACGCCGTGATGAGCCTCGACAACGTGATCGCGATCGCCGGCGCGGCCGAGCAGGCCGATCCGTCGCACCGGCTGGCGCTGGTGATCTTCGGGCTCGTCGTCAGCGTGCCGATCATCGTGTGGGGCAGCACGCTCGTGCTGAAGCTGCTCGACCGCTTTCCGGTCGTCGTCGCGCTGGGCGCCGGGCTGCTGGGCTGGATCGCCGGCGGGCTGATGGTGCACGACCCGGTCGGCGACCGCTGGCCGGTACTCGATACGCAGGCCGCGATCTACGGCGCGAGCATCGCCGGCGCGCTGTTCGTCGTCACCGCGGGTTACGCGCTCCGGCGCCGCCGCGGCGTCCCGCGCGCGCATTGACGTTGGCCGTCCGGCCGACTGCCGGGGCCGCGGCCCGCTGGCTACGATCGAAACGCCTGCCTGATCCGGCAGGCGTTTTTCGTTTCCGGAGCCAGTCATGTTCGAAGCCTTTTCCGTTTCCCTGTTCCGTCGCATCGCCGCCGATCTGCGGCGCGCGCGCCGGCCGGCGCCGCGCTGGCGGCCGGCCGGCTTCACGCTGATCGAGCTGATGATCGTGCTCGCGATCGTTGGCGTGATCGCGGCCTATGCGATTCCCGCGTACCAGGATTACCTCGCGCGCTCGCGTGTCGGCGAGGGGCTCGCGCTCGCGTCGTCCGCGCGGCTCGCGGTCGCCGACAATGCCGCGAGCGGCGCGGGCCTCGACGGCGGCTACAGCCCGCCGGCCGCCACCCGCAACGTCGAATCCGTCGTCATCGACGGCGACACGGGCCAGATCACGGTGGCGTTTACCGCCCGCGTCGCCGCGGCCGGCGCGAATACGCTCGTCCTCGTGCCGTCCGCGCCGGACAAGGCCGATACGCCGACCGCGCGCGTACCGCTGAAAAAGGGCACGATGCAGGCCGGGGCGATCGCATGGGAGTGCTTTGCCGCCGGCAAGGCTGCGTCGTCGCTCCCGGCGCCGGGAGCGGGCCCGCTGCCGGAGCCGCGACGTTGCCCGCGAAATATGCGCCGGCGGAATGCCGCGCGTAGGGGCGGGGCATGCCGGCGCGTGCCGGGCCGCCCGCACGGCACGGCGCCCGCCGTGCCGGCGGGTTCCGCCGGTCGCACCGGTCGCGGCCGCGTCGGGTGACGTGCGACGGGCCGCACAGAGCGGGGAAAGTTTTGTATAGTGCCGGTTGCTGACATCCGGTTCGCTCATGCCTTCTACTTTTTCCCGTTCGTTGCCGCTCGTTGCGCTGGCTGTCGCCCTGATCGTGCCGTACTCGATCACGAATCACACGTATCCGATTCCAACCTTCTATTCAGAATTTGCCGCGCTGGTGCTGTATCTGCTGGTGGGGCTCTCCGTCGTCCTGCTCGCGCGCACGGGCCGCCCGGCCGAGCCGTTCGCCGCGCCGGCCGCGTTCGTCGCGCCGCTCGGGTTCGCGGCGGTGCTGATCGCGCAGGTCGCGCTGATGCCGCTGAAGGTGCCGTCGATGAACTGGCTGGCGGTCGGCTATCTGGCCGCCGCGCTGGTCGCGATGCAGGCCGGCTACACGCTCGCGCGCGAGGGGCTCGCCGAAGCCGTCGCGCGAATGATGTCCGGCGCGCTGCTCGTCGGCGGGGTGTTCGCGGTCGCGAGCCAGATCGTTCAGCTGTTCCATCTCGAGTCCGCGGTGTCGCCGTTCGTCGTCGTGTACAACATCACGGTCGATCGCCGCCCGTACGGCAACATGGCGCAGGCGAACCACCTGGCGACCTACATCGCGTTCGCGCTCGCGGGCGCGCTGTATCTGGCGCAGACGCGCCGGCTCGCGGCATGGGCGTGGCTCGCGCTGTCGATCGCGCTGTCGGTCGGGCTCGCGCTGACGGTGTCGCGCGGCCCGTGGCTGCAGGTCGCGGTGCTGGTCGTCGCGGGTTTCTGGATGGCATGGATCGAGTCGCGCCGCGCGCCGGGCAACCGCCGCGCATGGCTGATGCCGGTCGCGCTCGCGGTGATCTTCGTCGCGGTGAACGTCGCGGTTCGCTGGGCCAACGTGCACTTCCACCTGGGGCTCGCCGAGTCGGCGGCCGACCGGATGCGCGACGCGGGGCAGATCGCGCCGCGCCTCGCGCTGTGGAAGTACGGGCTTGCGATGTTCCGCGAGCATCCGTTGCTCGGCGTCGGCTGGGGCGAATTCCCGTCGCATCAGTTCGCGCTCGTGCGTACGCTCGGCGGTGTCGAGATCGCGAACAACTCGCACGACATCTTCATCGACCTGCTCGCGAAGTCCGGCCTCGTCGGCCTCGGCGTGCTCGTCGTCGCGCTCGTTACATGGTTCGTGCGCGCGGTGCGCGCGCCGCAGTCGAGCACGCGCGTGTTTGGCCTCGCGCTGATCGGCATCCTGCTGATGCATGCGCTCGTCGAATATCCGCAGCAATACATGTTCTTCCTGCTGCCGGCGATGTTCGTGATCGGCCTGCTCGACGTGAAGCCGCTGCGTATCCTGCCGGGCCGCGCGGCGTTCGGGCTGTTCGCGGTGCTGTCGGTCGGCGGCGTGCTGGCGGCAGTGCCCGTGCTGCGCGACTACCAGCGCGCGGAAGTGCTGTACTACGGCAGCGATCCGGCCGCGCAGTACCGCGACGCGCCGTCGCTGCTGTTCGGCGCGTGGGGCGATTACGGCGCGGCCACGCTGCTGACGATTTCGCCGGACAACCTGCCGCTCAAGCTCGTCGCGCACGAGCGCGCGATCGCGCTGCTGCCCGGCGAGACGGTGCTGCGCCGCTATGCGGCGCTGCAGGCGCTGGCCGGCCGCGACGCCGACGCGCTCGATACGGTTGCGCGCCTGCATGTGTTCGCGAAGGAGTTGAAGGATTGGCCGCAGCAGCTTGCGTTGCTGTACAAGCTGTGCGACCAGCAGCCGGCGCTGAAGGCGTTCAAGGCGGCGGTGGTCGCGAAGTACGGAGAAGTCCCGGCCGACGCGGACGACGACGACTCGGACGACGATTCGGAGTGACGCCGCGCGGCGCCGGGCGGGGAATCCCGGCGTCGGTCGGATTGCGGTGGAGCAGGGGAGCGATGGCGGCCCGGGACGGTGCGGCGATTGCTTCCCGCGAAGAATGGATGCCCGCCGGATATGGCGCGATTCGCGTCAACCATTGTCAAATCGCCGCCACGCGCGAGGCGGCGCGTGCACAATGCGCGAAAGCGTTCGCGAGCATGGCCGCCCGGAGCGGGCTGCCGGCACGAACGCTGCCCCCGGATTTCCGGGAACCCGCGCAGCAGGATCGCGACCGGGCAACCATCGGTCGTGCGGCCGCAACGGGGCGCCGGTCCGATGGCCGCGGCGCGGGGCGATGCACGCGATGCTGCCGGACGATGTCGGCCGGCGCGGCAATCGTCCGCAACAACAGTACTCAAGAACGATATTCGACCATGGCTCTTCGCTCGACCATCCTGATCCTGCCTGCCGTCGCCATGCTGCTTTCCGGCTGCGCGATGCTGTCGTCGTCGCAGGAAAGCAAGCTGACCTGCCGCATTCCGCGCGCCGTCTACCCGGATGGCGCGAAGCCGCTCACGCGTCCCGTCACCGTGCTCGTGCGCGCGCTGATGACGACCTCGGGCGAAGCCCAGAACGTCACCGTGACGACGAGCAGCCGCAATGCCGCGGCAGACCGCGCGGCCGTCGACGCGATGACACATGCGAGCTGCGCGCAGACCGGCGCCACCGCGAATCCGTTCCTGCTCACGCAACCGTTCGTGTTCGAGCCGCGTCGCGGCGAGTGACGCGAGGCACCTTGGCCCCTGATGCATGTGCGGCCAGGGCCGTCGTACGCGAGGCAGTTCGCTGCGGCTCGCGATCGCGCAGCCGCAGCGAGGGCCGGCCACCGAGGCTTCCGGTGCGCGCTTCAGAAGGTCCGTTTCTTCAGCGTATAGGCATGCAGCCAGTACAGCGTGTTGGTCTGCGCGTCGAAGTAGCCGCCCTGTGCGGTCTTGTCGGTCGTTTTATTCCACGACTTGCCGGCGTCGGTGCTGCTGAACGTCAGGTCGACCGGTGCGCCGCCGCCGGTGCCGCCGCTTCCGGAGTTCGGATCGGTCGCATAGACGAGCAGGAGGCCGTTGCGACCGATGCTCATGCTGTCGAGCGTGAGCTTCTCGTCGAACGTGCGCAGTTGCTGCACGGCCTCGGGATGGTCGTTCGTCCACGTGGAAATGGCGCCCGTCCGGCGGCCGTTGTCGGGACCCTCGCCGTTTTGCGGCTTGTCGAGATGCGACAGCGTGTACAGCGAATAACGTGATCCTGATCCCGGCGTGGGCGGCGTGGTGTCGAGCGCAGTGACGACCTGGCCTGGCAGCACGGTATCCGTCACGAATGCGTGCTGCCCCCAGTCGAGCCGATCGACCACGCTGTGACCCGGCGCTTCGGCAGTCTGTGCGACGTAGTAGGCGATCCGCAGGACCCCGTCCGGGCCGAGGCTGATTGCATTGAAATCCTGGCGCGTGTCGCTGCCGGTGTGGGCATCGGCCGGCACGTCGATCGCCTGCCACGTGTTTCCGCCGTCCGCGGTCCGCCATATGCGGGGGCCCCAGCCCGCCGCGTAGCCACGCTGCGGATCGAGAAAGAGCAGGCGGCCGATGTTCCGGTTTTCGGGCCATTGAAGTTGCGACCATGTCTGGCCGCCATTGCTCGATTTCCACAGCCTGGTAGTTTGCGGCGCGTCGCCGCCGTGCGCCTCGGGAGCTTTGTAGTTCATCCATGACGTGCTGATGAACTGAACGGTCCAGTCCGGCGAGTACCACCAGGCGGCCTCCTGGCCGACCTGCTGGAAATGGCGCTTCATCCCGCCGTCGATCGTGCCGCGGAAGAAGCTGATCGTCATGCGGTTCAGCAACTCGCCGGTGTCGTTCATCCATGCTTCGGTCGGCTCGGGCCGCTGCGGCTCGTTCGATTCGGCCTGCGGCTTGAACGTCACCTCGGGATTGGCGAGCTTGACGCTCATCACGTCGTTGCCCTTGATGCGGAAGTTGCCGCCGCCATACGGCGCGTCGTCCCGCATGAAGCTTGTCGAAATCGTCTCCCAGCCCGTCGTCATATTCACGTACCCGTATGTTGCAATGGCCAGGGCAACGAGGCCACCGGCGATCCATTTCCAGCGCTTGTGTTTTCGCATGTCACTTTTTCAGCAAACGTTCGAGCGCGCGGTTAACTTCGTCGGCCGCATCCGAACCCCACTCGCGTGCCTTGTCGGCGGCGTCCGAGCCCCACTCGCGCGCCTTGTCGGTGGCGTCCGAGCCCCACTCGCGGGCTTTGTCGACCGCGTCCTTGCTCCATTCGCGCGCTTTTGCCTTGGCGACGGGAATGCCCGCGTCGATTGCCTGTTTGCGCGTGCGCCCGTCGGCCCATTCCTCGATGTTCGGCCGCCTGCCGATCTTGATGAGATCCGAGACCGGCAGGCCGGCCAGCCCTCCGTCCAGATACGCCAATGGGTGAGTGACAAAGGCGAAGGTCTTGAACGTATCTCCGCCCTTGTCCAGTTCCAGTTCGTATCGCTTCACCTGCATCGAGAGCTTGCCGTTTCCCGGTTTCGCGCTATTGAATGCGATCTGGTTTCCCTGCATGTTCTGATACAGCCCGATCTCGATGTATTTCTGAAGCCACCAGCGCGCGTTATCCAGCCATTTCTTTCCTTTTATCGTGAGGGCGGGATACAGATTGGCGCCGTAATCCGAGCAATAGTAGTAGCCGTAACTCACATAGTAATCGGGCGGCTTATGCCCGCACCCGATATGACGCATCATGAAATTGCCGTGGCGGGACCAGTCCGAATCGGTGCTTTTCGGTTTGATCAGTTCCTCTCGCCGATGCAGCAGTTCATGGACGACTTTCTTGTCTTTCCACGGATCCCATGACGTTGCGAATTTCTTCACGGTCTCCCATGCGCTCGACACGCTGACCTTCTCTACCGTTTCCCAGTATTCGCCGTGAAGCGGCAGGTAGTAGAACGGGCAAGTACCAACGATGGAATCCGCCGCCGGCGTCACATGCTTGTCGCAGATATTGATCGCCACCTTCGGCCGATCCTTGTACCCCGTCGGCGTCAGCATCCCCGCGCCGGTACCCAGCACGTTGTCCTTCTGTTGCACGTCAGCCATTCGATTTCCCCAAGAACTTGACGACGACGTCGTGCGGCACGTGGCTCTGCGTGAGCCCGGTCTCGCCTGCCGCGTTGGTGACGCCTTCCGAGATCAGCGTGCCGTTCGAGAACATCTGGTATCGCGTATTCGCGACCGGAATGTCGGTGCCGGCCCAGTGCGCGATGAACGCCTGGTCGTAGTTGCCGCTCGAGTTCGGCAGCGTCGGCATGGTTTGCGACAGGTGCGTGGGGCCGTTGAACAGGTGCTGCGCACCCTTGATGTCGATCTTGCCGGGCGCGTGCACCTCGATGTTGCCGTCCGCGATGCGGATGTAGGCGCCGCCGGAAGTCAGCAGGATTTCCTTCGCTGCCGCGCCTTCGATCGACTGCGTGGCCGCCACCAGTTTCAGCGCCTTCTGCGCGGTCAGTTCGATGTTGTCCGCCTGCGCCTGGATTTCCACCTTGCCCTTGCCGGCGAACAGCTTCATGCCTGCGTTCTGCGCGAACAGGCTGATCCGGTCGAGGACGCTCGCGATCAGCGACTTGCCGGCCGCGACGTGCGTGCTTTGTCCGCTGACGAGGTTGACGTGCCGGTCCGCGGCGAACTGCACGGACTGCTGCGTCGACAGCGCGATGCCGGCCGGGCTGCCGAACAGCATCACGGGCTCCGTGAACGCGTTGGCCGTGCCGGTGCCGCCGCCGGCGGTCCTGCCGCCCGCGGTGCTGCCGCTCACGCTGTTTTGCGTCGCATCGCTGAACTGCTTCAGCGCCGTGTGGCCGGGGTCGAGCGACTCCCCCTGATGCTGCGCGCTGACCTCCGACATCGTTTCCATCAGGCCTTCCGCGCGGACGAGCTGCTGTTGCGTTTCCTTCACGTCGAGCGGCTGGCTTGCCGGCTGCTTCGGGTGCGTCGTGACGTACAGCCCGCGGCTCGCGCGCACCGCGCCGTATGCATCCGAGCGCAGGTCGAAGCCGCTGCCGAGATAGCCGCCGCGATCGTTGCCCGTGTGGTCGATCAGGTAGCCCAGGTGCAGGTGCGTGTTGGCCTGGCTGCTGTACAGGTGTACGCGGTTCTGCGACGTCGCGTCGTCGAGCACCAGCTGGTTGTAGCCGGCACCCGCATATTCCTTCGACCGGTAACCGGACAGGATGCCGTTGCTGTGCCATTGCGGGCTCGTCGCACCGTTGTAGACCTTGCCGACGATGATCGGACGATCGCAGTCGCCGCCGAGGAAGTCGACCAGCACTTCCTCGCCGCTGCGATGCGGATGAACGGCACCATAGCCGTTTCCGGAATCCGACGCCGTGGCACGCAGCCAGCACGACGCCTTCTCGTCGCCGTCGTTCAGGCGGTCCCAATGGAATCGAACCTTGACCCGGTTGAGCGCGTCGGTGTGGACTTCTTCGCCCTGCGGTGCGACGACGATCGCGGATTGCAGGTGCATCGGTGGTTTCGCGTGCTCGAACGGGCTGCGGAACGGCACCGTCGTGCGCTGCGCCTCGATGTTGACCTGGAAAATACCCTCGCTGCCGTCCGGATGCCGGACGTACGACAGGTCCGCGACGTCGGCCCGCACGAGCGCGCCGATGTCGGCCTGCAGGCTGTGCGGGAACGCGGCCTGTCGGTCGGCGACGGGCAGGTTGTTGGCGATCAGCCAGGCCGTCTCGATCACCGCGAAGCGGCACTGGCCCGCGTCGTCCTTGTCGTGTTCGGGGTGATCGGCGAGCTCGAACGTGCGTCCCGCATCCATGCGCCGGACGCCGCCGATGCCGTGAAAACGCTTCGCAAGCGACTCCTGCTGCTCCATCCAGAGCTTCGACAGATGGTCGCCGCGAGACTGTTCGGGGTACGTGTAGGCGCCGGTGTATTCGTAGACTTCGAGCTGCTGCGGCAGGTCGCCCTGGTTCGCGATCGTCGGCAGATGAGTCGCCTTCGGATTCGATGCGGTAGGCGGCTGCTTGTAGTCGAACGTGCGCGTCGTACGCTCGACGCTGCGCAGCGTGCGCGTGCCGGAGAACTGGACGAGCGTGTCGGCCTCGTCGCGTGCGCCGGCGTGATGAAAGCGCACGGTCGGCGGCGACAGCGCGGGCAGCGCGTCGATCCGGTCGACGACGACGAGCGTGTGCGACTTGCCGTCTTGCGCCTGCTCCCAGAAACCGTACAGGCCTTCCGATTCCAGCAGGCGGTGCACGAAGTTCCAGTCGTCCTCGTATTGCATGCAGAACGAGCGGGACGGCAGCGGCTGGTAGAGCCTGAAGTCGAAGCAGCCCCTGGCTTGCGGGTGCTGGTTCAGGACGTCGGCGATGATCTCGTCGGCGGCTTTGTCCTGCCAGATGCGCTGGTCGCGGCGGAACTTCAGGAAGTGCAGGAACGACGCGAAGACGATCTGGTAGTGCGTGAGGCCGCTGTCCGACCCGAGCCGGCGGGCAGCGTGCACGTACCCGTGGTGTGGCGCGTACGACTTGTCGGCCTGCTGGATCCGCAGCGTGACGGGCTGCGCGATCAGCTTCTTGAGCTCGATGTCGTCGGACACCGACACGGCGTCGACGGTGAACTCGAAATGACGCCCGAGCCGGGAGCGTCCCTTGACGCGATGGGGCAGCAGGACGTCAGGGCCGAGCGGCGTCTCTAGCTGGACGAGTCGTTCGTCCTGGATCGGCCCGGCCAGCCGCGCGTTTCTCAATGCTTGCGAATTCATCACCCGTGCTCGCTTTTTTTGTGCTGGGTCGCACGCTCTCCCGTGCGGAATCCGCCAATTGTATGAGATAAACGCCAGCTATCTCGAATTTGCCTTTCAACGACATTTCAAATGCGGTCGGCGCGTCGGCCTGACGGGGCAGGGTGCGCACGTCATCCGGTCGGGCAATGATCGGGCGTGGGTGGTTCAGGCCGGATCGACCAGGCCCGGGCCGCTCAGCCCGCGACATCCTCCGCCTTCCAGTCCCCCGACTTCCCGCCGCGCTTTTCCCGCACGCTCACCTCGGTGATCACCATCCCGCGATCCACCGCCTTGCACATGTCGTACACGGTGAGCAACCCGACCTGCACGGCCGTCAGCGCTTCCATCTCGACGCCGGTCCGCCCGAACGTCTCGACCTGCGCGACGCAGTGCACGCCCGGCAGCGCATCGTCGAGTTCGAAGTCGACGGCCACGCGCGTCAGCGCGAGCGGGTGACACAGCGGAATGAGGTCGGCGGTGCGCTTCGCGCCCTGGATCGCGGCGATGCGCGCAACGCCGAGCACGTCGCCTTTCTTCGCCTTGCCGTCGCGGATCAGCGCGAAGGTCGCCGGCAGCATCCGGATCGTGCCGCGCGCGATCGCGATGCGTTGCGTTTCCTGCTTGCCGCCGACGTCGACCATGTGTGCGTGGCCGGCAGCGTCGAAATGGGTCAGTCCTGACATGTCTTGCTCCAGTGGAACGGCGTGCGTGCGCGAGCACGTCACCCGATCCTGCTTCGTGACCGGCCGGGGCGCCGAATCCCACTCTGCACCCCGATCCGATCCAACGTTTCAACGGGCGCCTATCATAGCAGTGGCATACGCAGCACCGGGCGCGCAGATGGCGCGCTTGCCGCACGGGACAGTTGCGATGTCGCCGGTACAATGACCCGAATATTCAGACCACACGCCGCAATGCGCGCCCGGCGCGCGAGGCGGCGTCGCTTTCATCCTGCCATGCGTGTCAAACAGTTGCTTGCCGTGTTGCTGTCGGCGGCGCTCGTGCTGCCGCCGAGCGGCCATGCACAGCGCACCTCCGCGCAGCCGCTCGAGCCGGCGACCGGCGCCTCGCCGTCGATCTCCACGGTGCCGTCGGGCATCGCGACCGGCGTGTTCGGCACCTACGGCGGCGCGGAAAGCCGGTTTGCCGGCGCCGACGGCGCGTCCGCGCCCGGCGCGAGCCTGCGCGCGCCGCTGCGCACGCTGGAGCTGCCCGACCTCGGCGACGGCTCCGGCGGTTCGCTCACGCCGCAGGCCGAACGCCGTCTCGGCGAGCGCGTGATGCGCGAGGTGCGGCGCGATCCGGACTATCTCGACGACTGGCTCGCACGCGATTACCTGAACGCGATCGCGAAGCGGCTCGCGGCGGCTGCGGCGGCGCGCTACATCGGCGGCTACATGCCGGACTTCGAACTGTTCCCGGTGCGCGATCCGCAGATCAACGCGTTCTCGATGCCGGGCGGCTTCATCGGCATCAACAGCGGGCTGGTCGTCACGACGCAGACGGAATCCGAACTCGCATCGGTGGTCGGCCACGAGATGGGCCACGTGCTGCAGCGGCACATCGCGCGGATGATCGGCGCGAACGAGAAGACCGGCTACACCGCGCTCGCGACGATGCTGCTCGGCGTGCTGGCAGGCGTGCTCGCGCGCAGCGGCGATCTCGGCAGCGCGATCGCGATGGGCGGGCAGGCCTATGCGGTCGACAACCAGCTGCGCTTCTCGCGGTCGGCCGAGCGCGAAGCCGACCGCGTCGGATTCCAGCTGCTCGCCGGTGCCGGCTACGACCCGTACGGGATGCCGGGCTTCTTCGAACGGCTCGAGCGCACGTCGATGGGCGACGCGGGCGTGCCGGCCTATGCGCGCACGCACCCGCTGACGGGCGAGCGGATCGCCGACATGGAGGATCGCGCACGCCGCGCGCCGTATCGGCAGCCGCGCCAGTCGGCCGAATATGGCTTCGTGCGCGCGCGGTTGCGCATTCTGCAGAACCGCGCGCCGAACGACATCGCGGCCGAGGCGCGCCGGATGCAGCTCGAGCTCGACGATCGGACGGCACCGAACGTCGCGGCGAACGCGTACGGGATCGCGCTCGCGAACACGCTGCTCGGCCAGTACGATGCGGCCGACAAGGCGCTCGCGTCGGCGCGCGCCGCGTTCGACGCGCGCGAGCGGCGCGCGGACGATCCGGCGACGAGTTCGCCGAGCCTCGACGTGCTTGCGGCCGACATCGCCCGCCGCGCGGGACGGACCGACGACGCGGTGCGGCTCGCGCGCTCGCGCAGCGGCGCTGGCCGGCGTCGCATGCGGCGATCTCGCGCACCTGCAGGCGCTGATCGCCGCGCGCCGCTTCGCCGACGCGCAGGCGCTCGCGCGCACCCAGACGCGGGCGGACCCCGAGCAGCCGGACTGGTGGGATTACCTCGCGAAGGCGAGCGACGGCCGTGGCGACGTGCTCGCGCGCGCCGCGCGCTCGCGGAGAAGCTGGCGCTCGACGGCGCGTGGCCGTCGGCGATTCGCCAGCTGAAGGAGGCGCGCGACGCGAAGGACGTGTCGTTCTACGACCAGTCGATCATCGGCGCGCGGCTGCTGGAATTCGAGGCGCGCTACAAGGAAGAGCGCGAGGACGAGAAGAACGGCCGCGGATGACGGCCGTCAGGCGGGCAGGGCGGTTGCGCTTCAGCTTCCGGTGCTGCCGCCGTTCGGCGCGCCCGACGTATCGTGCGCCCGCTGCGCGGGACTCGCGACGAAGCCGAACGTCGCCGGCACGTCGGCACGGGCGAGACTGCCGAGCGGCAGCGTGCGCCCGTCGCGCCAGCGCAGCACGGGCGGCGTCGCGTCGAAGTCCGCGTGATCGGCGAACAGGCCGAGGTCGTGGTCGTGCAACGCCGCGATGCGCGGCGGCGTGCCGGGCGCGCGCAACAGCACGCCGCCCGCATCGTCGAGCCATGCGGCGTCCGGCTCGAACGGCGCGCCGGTCTGGTCGGCCAGCGTGAGCTGCCCGTCGCGCTCGGCCAGGCGCACGACCCACGGCGTATAGGCGAGCTCGACGTACACGCGTTGCGGCCCGTTCTGGAAGAACCACTGGCCGTGCGCATCGCATTCGTAGTTGCGCCCGATGAACGCGTTCAGCGCCGCATGCCGGACCGGCGAGCCGAGCTCGCCGGCGGCCTGCGCGGCGTCGTCGCGCAGCCGCCATTCGCCGCGCCGGTCGAGCAGCAGCCAGCCGGTGCAGTGCGGCACGTTCGGCCACTTGGCGAGGGCCTGCCTGACGATGTCATCCATGGTCGACGAATTTCGAGCAATAGCCGAACACCCGCGCCGACAGCCAGTCGAGGCGGCCGGGGAACGGCCCGGTCATGAATCCCGCATGGCCGCCGTCCGCCGGCTGGTCGAGCTCGACGGCCGGCGACACGTCGGCGGCGCTCGGCAGCGCGGATTCGGGCAGGAACGGATCGTTGCGGGCGTTGAGGATCAAGGTGGGCACGTCGATCGCGGGCAGCAGCGGGCGCGTCGTGGCCTGGGTCCAGTAGTCGTCGGCGTCGGCGAAGCCGTGCAGCGGTGCGGTCACGACTTCGTCGAAGTCGCGCATCGTCACGGCCCGCAGCATCGCGTCGCGGTCGAACAGCCCCGGATACTGGTCGAGCTTCGCGAGCGCCTTGCGTTTCAGCGTCTTCAGGAAGCTGCGCGTATAGACCATCGCGAAGCCCTGCGACAGCGCGCGGCCGCCCGCGTGCACGTCGATCGGCGTCGAGATCGCGGCGGCCGCGTGCACGATCGACGTGTCGCTGCGGTGCTCGCCGAGCCAGCGCAGCAGCACGTTGCCGCCGAGCGACACGCCGGCCGCGACGATCGGCCCGCGATGCCGCGCGGCGAGCCGGCGCAGGATCCAGTCGACCTCGGCGCTGTCGGCGAGATGGTAGAAGCGCGGCTGCCGGTTGAGCTCGCCGCTGCAGCTGCGAAAGTGCGGGACGACCGCGTGCCAGCCCTTCGCGCGCGCGGCGGCCATCATTGCCAGCGCGTAGTGCGAGCCGGAACTGCCTTCGAGGCCGTGGAACAGCACGAACAGCGGCGCGTCGGGCGGCGGCGCGGCACTGTCGAGATGCGCGACCCAGTCGAGATCGATGAAGTCGTGGTCGGGGGTTTCCCATCGCTCGCGTCGGTACGCGACCGCCGGACGCCGTGCGAACAGCGCGGGCACGATGGTTTGGGCATGGCTGTTCGGCAGCCAGCGCGGTGCGCGATAGCGCAGTGAATCGTCGTCGGGGGCCGGGGCCCCGGTCAGCGGCGAGGTGGGCGGAGAAGCCGTACTCATGATCGCCCCGCTAATGCGTTGCTTCGTTCTTCGTCAGTGCAGCGGACCCTGCCCGTGACGGATCTTCGCGGCGAATTGTCCGGCCGCTTGTTCGGGAATCGGGCTCGCGTGAATATGCGCGATGCGCCACTCGCCGCGTTCGTGAATCATCACGTACGTGGCGAAAACCATGTCGGGTTCGGCCGTCAGGTCGGCCTGCTGATGCGCTTCGGCGATCGTGTAGACGACGGTGCCGAGGCTGTCGTATACGCGGATGTCGAGCGGTTCGATCGTCACGGGGCGCGTCGCGAGCCGGTTGGCCAGCCCGCTGCGGATCTGGTCGAGGCCGTGCAGATGCTCGCCGTCGGCCCAGACGCAGCTGGCGAAGTCCTCGTCGATCCACAACCCCAGCAGCGCGTCGAGATTGGCATCGGCGACGGCCTGGTAGTAGGCGTTCAGCGTATCGGCAGCGGCTTCGAAAAGGCGGGCAAAACGTGGCATCGGGGTTATCTCTCGCGCGCGTCGCGCGCCGTATTCAGCACGGCGGCCCGGATGGAGCCGCCGTACACCGGTGAATCGGATTGCCCGGCGCGTCGTGCGACGCTGCCGGCCAGGGTCAGCGCTGCCCGACGAGCATGCCGCGCAAATCGCCGAATACCTGCTCGGGACCGAGTTCGCGCAGGCACTTCAGATGGCCGAGCGGGCACTCGCGTTCGAAGCAGGGACTGCATTCGAGATGCAGCCATTGTACCTTCGCCAGGTCAGACAGCGGAGGAGTGTGGCGCGGATCGGTCGATCCGTACAGCGCGACGAGCGGCCGGCGCAACGCGGCCGCGACGTGCATCAGCCCCGAATCGTTGGTCACGACCGCGTTCGCGCGCGCGATCAGCGCACATGCCTCGGACAGCGACGTCTGCCCGCACAGGTTGCGCACGTTCGGCGCGTGGTCGGCGATCGCCTGCGCGGCGGCGGCATCCTTCTGCGAGCCGAGCGCGACGATCTGCGTGTACGGGAACGACTGGTGGACGATCGTCGCGAGCGTCGCGAAATGCTCGGGCGGCCAGCGCTTGGCCGGGCCGTATTCCGCGCCGGGGCAGAACACGACGAGCGGCTTGCGCGTATCGAGATTGAAACGCGCGGACACGCGCGCCGTCTCGTTCAGGTCGGCGTCGAGGCGCGGCGCGGGCAGCGTCTTCATCGACTCGGGCAGCTTCGCGCCCGGCGCATACGCGAGCGCCGCGTAGTGGGTCGTCATCGGCGCTCGCTCGGCCGACTTGTCCGGGTTCGCGTGCCGCACGTTCAGCAGGCCGTAGCGGTGCTCGCCCGTGTAGCCGATCCGCAGCGGGATGTTCGCGAGCCACGGGATCACCGCGGACTTCAGCGAATTCGGCAGCACGTACGCCGCGTCGTAGCCGACGTCGCGCAGGTCGCTCGCGAGCTGCCAGCGGCGCAGCAGCTGCAGCTTGCCGTGCGCGAGGTCGGTCGCGTAGACATCGTGGATCTCGGGCATCCGCTCGAGCACGGGCGCGACCCAGGTGGGCGCGACGGCATCGATCGCGATGCGGGGATGGAGCTTCTTCAGCAGCGCAAAAAGCGGCTGCGCCATCAATGCGTCACCGATCCAGTTCGGTGCGATAACCAGCGCTCGACGCATCAGGTCGACTTCCGATGTCGTAATGAAGCACGGTGCACAGGCACCGCGTTCGGGTTGTCAGAACAGGAAAAGGGCGGCGCGCCGGGATTCCGGCTGCGCCGCCTTGCGTGCGGCGGGCCCACGGGCCCGGCCGGCCGGGGCTCAGTGGCCCTTGACCACCTCGCCGTCGCGCAGCTTGTAGCGCGTGCCGCAGTACGGGCAGCGCGCCTCGCCGTGCGACACGTCGATGAACACGCGCGGGTGCGCGCTCCAGCGCGCCATGGCCGGGTTCGGGCAGTAGGCGGGGAGATCCTTGGCCGTCAGCTCGACCAGCGGCATTTCCTTGATTTCGCTCATGAGACTTTCTCTTATCACTCTTTTGTGGGGCGGTCGGTGGCGCAGCGCACTCAGACCTTCGTCAGCCAGTGCGCGTACTTCGCGTTCTTGCCCGACACGATATCGAAAAACGCCGACTGGAGCTTTTCCGTGACCGGGCCGCGCGCGCCGCTGCCGATCGTGCGGTTGTCGAGTTCGCGGATCGGCGTGACTTCGGCGGCCGTGCCCGTGAAGAACGCCTCGTCGGCCGTGTAGACCTCGTCGCGCGTGATGCGCTTCTCGATCACCTCGATGCCGGCGTCCTTCGCGAGCGTGATGACCGTGTCGCGCGTGATGCCGTCGAGGCACGACGACAGGTCGGGCGTGTACAGCTTGCCGTTGTTCACCAGGAAGAAGTTCTCGCCGGAGCCTTCCGACACGTAGCCGTCGACGTCGAGCAGCAGCGCTTCGTCGTAGCCGTCGGCGGTCGCTTCCTGGTTCGCGAGGATCGAGTTCACGTACCAGCCCGACGCCTTCGCGCGCACCATCGACACGTTCACGTGGTGGCGCGTGAACGACGACGTCTTCACGCGGATGCCCTTCGCGAGGCCTTCCTCGCCGAGGTACGCGCCCCACGGCCATGCGGCGATCGCGACGTGGATCGTGTTGCCCTTCGCCGACACGCCGAGCTTTTCCGAGCCGACCCAGATGATCGGGCGCAGGTAGCACGACTCGAGCTTGTTCTCGCGCACGACTTCGAGTTGAGCGGCTTCGAGCGTTTCCCGGTCGAACGGCACGTCCATCTGGAAGATCTTCGCCGAATTCAGCAGACGTTTGGTGTGCTCGCGCAGACGGAAGATCGCGGTGTTGCCGTCGGCCGTCTTGTACGCACGCACGCCCTCGAAGACGCCCATGCCGTAGTGCAGCGTATGGGTCAGGACGTGGATCTTGGCGTCGCGCCAGTCGATCAGCTTGCCGTCCATCCAGATCTTGCCGTCGCGGTCGGCCATTGACATAGGATTCTCCTGGAAGCGGTGAGGTGCTGCGGGTTGTGTGCAGCGTTGAGCCGGAAAGACGCATATTTTAGCGTCATTTGGCGTCGAGCCGGTCGGTCGGCCGAGGGCCGGGGCTATAATCGTCCGGCACCGATTCCAACGACGACGGGCCGTGCCGGCGGGAGACGCCGGAGCCCGGACGAACCGCCCGCTGCGGCCCGCCTTCCCATGCTCGCTCGATTGTCCGCCACCGACCGCTTCGCGCTGATCCAGGGCGCGCGCGACTATTCCCCGACCCTGATGGCGATCCTGTCCTGGGGGCTCGTCACCGGCGTCGCGATGAGCAAGTCGGTGATGACGCTCGGGCAGGCGAGCGCGATGTCGATCTTCGTCTACGCGGGCTCGTCGCAGCTCGCGGTGCTGCCGCTCCTCGTCGCGAAGCTGCCGATCTGGACGATCCTGCTCACGGCCACGATGGTCAACCTGCGCTTCGTGATCTTCAGCGCCGGGCTTGCTCCCCATTTTTCCTACCTGCCGCTGTGGCGGCGCCTCGCGATCGGCTATTTCAACGGCGACGTGATCTACCTGCTGTTCCAGAAACAGGGCTTCGCGAACGGCTACGTGCCGGGCAAGGAGGCGTATTTCTGGGGGATGGCGCTCGCGAGCTGGGCGTCGTGGCAGGCGTCGTCGCTCGCCGGCATCCTGCTCGCGAGCTTCGTTCCCGCGAGCTGGGGGCTGGAGCTGGCCGGCACGCTCGCGCTGATCCCGATCATGGTGTCGGCGGTCGCGAACCGCTCGACGCTCGCGGCCGTCGCGGTCGCCGGCATCGTGTCGCTCGTCGCGTTCGACCTGCCGTACCGGCTCGCGCTGCCGATCGCGGTGCTGGCCGCGCTCGCGGCCGGCAGCATGGCCGATTTCTTCGTCGAACGGGCCGACTGGCGGCGCATCCGTACCGAAACCGTGCACGAGAAGGAGATCGAATGAGCGCGACCGAGATCTGGATCGTGATCGTCGGGATGACGGTCGTCACGGCCGTCACGCGCGCGCTGTTCCTGCTCGGCGGCGAACGCACCGTGCTGCCCGAGCGCGCCCAGCGCGCGCTGCGCTATGCGCCGGCCGCCGCGCTCGTCGCGGTCGTGCTGCCCGACGTGCTCGAAACGCCGGCCGGGCTGTCGTTCGCGCTGTCCAACCATCCGTTCTACGCGGCGCTCGCCGGCCTCGGCTGGTTCTTGTGGCGGCGCAGCATGCTCGGTACGATCATCGTCGGGATGCTCGTCTTCACCGTACTGCGCCTGATCTTCTGACGAATCGCCGCGCCGGCCGGCCGGGGCCGGCCGCTGGCGCGCGCACATTGCTGCGTTGCGGCAATGTGTCGACGGCCACGCGCGATCCCAAATAGGCGGAATTCGCCGCCGCACGGGTCAGTCTGCCGGATGGATCGGCTAGAATGCCCGTTCGAGATTTTTTACCCGTGCGCGTCATGCGAACCGCCAGCCACGGCCGCATCCGGCGCCCTTTCGCGGCAGCCCGCGCACGTCCAGCGTGAACCCCCTTTCCCCATCCACTACTTCAATCTGTTCAACATGAGCCAAGTCAAGCGTCTTACCGACCTGATCGCCGCCGGCCAGCTCGCCGGCAAGCGGGTGTTCATCCGCGCCGACCTGAACGTCCCGCAGGACGATCACGGCAACATCACCGAAGACACGCGCGTGCGCGCGTCCGTGCCGGCCATCCAGGCCGCGCTCGACGCCGGCGCGGCCGTGATGGTCACGTCGCACCTCGGTCGTCCGACCGAAGGCGAATTCAAGCCGGAAGACTCGCTCGCGCCGGTCGCGAAGCGTCTCGCCGAACTGCTCGGCCGCGACGTGCCGCTCGTCTCGAACTGGGTCGAGAACGGCGTGAACGTCGCGCCGGGCCAGGTCGTGCTGCTCGAGAACTGCCGCGTGAACAAGGGCGAGAAGAAGAATTCGGACGAGCTCGCCCAGAAGATGGCGAAGCTCTGCGACGTGTACGTGAACGACGCGTTCGGCACCGCGCACCGCGCGGAAGCGACCACCCACGGGATCGCGAAGTACGCGCCCGTCGCGTGCGCGGGCCCGCTGCTGGCCGCCGAACTCGACGCGCTCGGCAAGGCGCTCGGCAATCCGGCGCGTCCGCTGGTCGCGATCGTCGCCGGTTCCAAGGTGTCGACCAAGCTGACCATTCTCAAGTCGCTGGCCGGCAAGGTCGACCAGCTGATCGTCGGCGGCGGCATCGCGAACACGTTCATGCTCGCGGCCGGCCTGTCGATCGGCAAGTCGCTCGCGGAAGCCGATCTCGTCGCCGAGGCGAAGGCGATCATCGACGAGGCGCGCGAGCGCGGCGCGTCGGTGCCGATCCCGAGCGACGTCGTCACCGCCAAGGAATTCTCGCCGACGGCAGCAGCCACGGTGAAGCAGGTCGCCGACATCGAAGCGGACGACATGATCCTCGACATCGGCCCGGATACGGCCCGCGCGCTCGCCAGCCAGCTCGAGAAGGCCGGCACGATCGTGTGGAACGGCCCGGTCGGCGTGTTTGAGTTCGACCAGTTCGGCAACGGCACCAAGACGCTCGCCGAAGCGATCGCCAAATCGTCCGCGTTCTCGATCGCGGGCGGCGGCGACACGCTCGCGGCCATCGCGAAGTACGGCATCCACGACCAGGTCAGCTACATCTCGACGGGCGGCGGCGCCTTCCTCGAGTTCCTCGAGGGGAAGAAGCTGCCGGCGGTGGAAGTGCTCGAAACGCGGGCGGCCTGAGCGTGGTGGCGCGCGCAGGGGTGACGAAGGCCGCGCGCTCCGCGAAAGCGGAGCAGCCGGCCGGCGCGGGCAAGCGCAAACGCGCGCCCGCGCGGGCGAACTCAACCCCGCGCGCACCGGCGGCCGCCGGCGACGCGGCCATGCAGCACCACGAGATTCAGAACAAAGCGATGCCGGGCGCAAGCACCGGCACGCCCCCCGGAACGGCCGCCGCTGGGCTCGCCGATTCCGGCTCTCGCAGCGTTTCACCCAGCGCATCCACCTTGATCCAGATGAGGAGTTTCATGCAGCGCGCCACCAAGATAGTCGCCACGATCGGCCCGGCTTCCAGTTCGCCGGAGATTCTGCTGCAGATGATGCAGGCGGGCCTCGACGTCGTGCGGCTCAATTTTTCGCACGGCACGGCCGACGATCACCGCCAGCGCGCCGAGATGGTGCGCGAGGCCGCCCGCAGGGTCGGCCGCGAGATCGCGATCATGGCCGACCTCCAGGGCCCGAAGATCCGCGTCGGCAAGTTCGAGAACGGCAAGACGACGCTCGTGCCGGGCCAGGCCTTCATCCTCGACGCGGGCTGCGAGCTCGGCAACGACGAGCGGGTCGGCCTCGACTACAAGGAGCTGCCGCGCGACCTGAAGCCGGGCGACCTGCTGCTGCTGAACGACGGCCTGATCGTGCTGACCGTCGAGCGCGTGCTCGGCGACGAGATTCACACGATCGTCAAGGTGGGCGGCGAGCTGTCGAACAACAAGGGGATCAACCGCCAGGGCGGCGGCCTGTCGGCGCCCGCGCTGACCGCGAAGGACATGGAAGACATCCGCACGGCGATGTCGCTCGGCGCGGATCTCGTCGCGGTGTCGTTCCCGAAGAACGCGACTGACATGGAAATGGCGCGCCAGCTCGCGAACATCGCGGGCGCGCCGTACGGCATCAAGCCGAAGATGATCGCGAAGATCGAGCGCGCGGAGGCGATTCCGGCGCTGCAGAGCATCCTCGACGCGTCCGACGGCATCATGGTCGCGCGCGGCGACCTCGCGGTGGAAGTCGGCAACGCGGCCGTGCCGGCGCTGCAGAAGCGCATGATCCGGATGGCGCGCGAGTCGAACAAGCTCGTGATCACCGCGACGCAGATGATGGAATCGATGATCCACGCGCCCGTGCCGACCCGCGCGGAAGTGTCGGACGTCGCGAACGCGGTGCTCGACGGCACCGACGCGGTGATGCTGTCCGCCGAGACGGCCGCCGGCAAGTACCCGGTCGTCACGATCGAGACGATGGCGGCCGTGTGCGTCGAGGCGGAAAAGTCGGAACACGTCGAACTCGACAAGGATTTCCTCGACCGCACGTTCACGCGGATCGACCAGTCGATCGCGATGGGCGCGTTGTTTACCGCCTATCACCTGGGTGCGAAGGCGATCGTCGCGCTGACCGAATCGGGCGCGACCGCGCTGTGGATGTCGCGTCACTACACGCACGTGCCGATCTTCGCGCTGACGCCGCGCGTCGGCAGCGAGCGCACGATGGCGCTGTACCGGAACGTGACGCCGCTGCACGTCGACTTCAACAGCGACCGCGACTCGGCGCTGCAGGCGGCGCTCGAGATCGTCGTCAAGCAGGGCTACGTGCAGCACGGCGACATGGTCGTGCTGACCGTCGGCGAGCCGATGGGGCAGGCGGGCGGCACCAACACGCTGAAGATCGTGCGGGTCGGCGAACATTATTGAGCGCCGGCGTGCACCGGGCCGGTCCGTCGACCGGTCCGACGGCCGCCCGAACTGATCGGGCACCGTTTATTCGACGAAAGCCGCGCGGGGTTCGATGCCCCGCGCGGCTTTTTTTCTGTTTTTTGGCCGCATTGTGCCGTGCGAAGGTAACAAAATGCGAGTACGCGCCACCGGGCGGTCGGAATCGGAGGCGCTTCGCGATAAAATGCGGCTATTCGACGCTCAGCCGCGCCGTGCCGCCCCGGATTCGACGGGGAGCGAGCGCCGCGCCGGCGTCAGGGCGCACCGGTTTTCATTCCAAGGAGTTCCACAATGCCTCTCGTATCAATGCGTCAATTGCTGGACCACGCGGCAGAGCACGGTTACGGCCTGCCGGCCTTCAACGTGAACAACCTGGAGCAGGTCCAGGCGATCATGGCGGCAGCGGACCAGGTCGGCGCGCCCGTGATCATGCAGGCATCGGCCGGTGCGCGTAAGTACGCGGGCGAGCCGTTCCTGCGCCACCTGATCGAAGCGGCGGTCGAGTCGTATCCGCACATCCCGGTCGTGATGCACCAGGATCACGGCCAGTCGCCGGCGGTCTGCACGGCCGCGATCCGCAGCGGTTTCACCAGCGTGATGATGGACGGTTCGCTCGAAGCCGACGGCAAGACGGTCGCCTCGTACGAATACAACGTCGACGTGTCGCGCAAGGTCGTCGAGATGGCGCACTCGATCGGCGTGACGGTCGAAGCCGAACTCGGCGTGCTCGGCTCGCTCGAGACGATGAAGGGCGACAAGGAAGACGGCCACGGCGCGGAAGGCACGATGACCCGCGAGCAGCTGCTGACCGATCCGGAGCAGGCCGCCGACTTCGTGAAGCTCACGCAGTGCGACGCGCTCGCGATCGCGATCGGTACCTCGCACGGCGCGTACAAGTTCTCGAAGAAGCCGACGGGCGACATCCTGTCGATCCAGCGCATCAAGGAAATCCACGCACGCATCCCGAACACGCACCTGGTGATGCACGGTTCGTCGTCGGTGCCGCAGGAACTGCTGGCCGAGATCCGCGAATTCGGCGGCGACATGAAGGAAACCTACGGCGTGCCGGTCGAGGAAATCCAGGAAGGCATCAAGCACGGCGTGCGCAAGATCAACATCGACACCGACCTGCGTCTCGCGATCACCGGCGCGATCCGCCGCTACCTGTTCGAGAACCCGGGCAAGTTCGATCCGCGCGACTACCTGAAGCCCGCGCGCGAAGCGGCGAAGCAGGTCTGCGTCGACCGCTACCTCGCGTTCGGCTGCGAAGGCCAGGCCGCGAAGATCAAGCCGGTGTCGCTCGACAAGATCGCCGAACAGTACAAGTCCGGCGCGCTCGCGCAGGTCGTGCGCTGAGACTGTAGTACGATTGCCCCGCCCGGTTTCGCGCCGGGCCGGGGCTGACTGCCTTGGGGCCGGATCGGATCCGGCTCCGGCAGCCGTTCCGTCCGGCCGAACAAGGGCCGGCCGGCAACCGACGGGCGTGATCTCCCGGCGGTTCGCCGACGCATTGCAAGACCGCCGTTCCCGCCTGCCGCGGGGAACGGCGTTTCCCTTTTTGTTTGGCTCCTTATCTGCGAAAAGACGATGTCTACCCTTTACGAATCCACGCTCCGCTCGCTGCCGCTCCTCGGTCGCGGCAAGGTCCGCGACAACTACGCGGTCGGCAACGACAAGCTCCTGATCGTCACGACCGACCGCCTGTCGGCATTCGACGTGATCATGGGCGAGCCGATTCCGAACAAGGGCCGCGTGCTGAACCAGATGGCGAATTTCTGGTTCGACAAGCTCGCGCACATCGTGCCGAACCACCTGACGGGCGACGCGCCGGAAGCGGTCGTCGCGGCCGACGAGGTCGAGCAGGTCAAGGGCCGCGCCGTGGTCGTCAAGCGCCTCGAGCCGATCATGATCGAGGCTGTCGTGCGCGGCTACCTGGCCGGCAGCGGCTGGAAGGAATACCAGGCGTCGGGCGCCGTGTGCGGCGTCAAGCTGCCGGAAGGCCTGCAGAACGCGCAGAAGCTGCCCGAGCCGATCTTCACGCCGGCCGCGAAGGCCGAGCTCGGCGAGCATGACGAGAACATCACGTTCGAGGAAACCGAGCGCCGCATCGGCACCGAGCTGGCCGCGACGATCCGCGACATCTCGATCCGCCTGTACAAGGAAGCAGCCGACTACGCGGCGACGCGCGGCATCATCATCGCCGACACGAAGTTCGAATTCGGCCTCGACAACCACGGCAAGCTGTACCTGATGGACGAAGTGCTGACGGCCGATTCGTCGCGCTTCTGGCCGGCCGACCAGTACCAGGTCGGCACCAACCCGCCGTCGTTCGACAAGCAGTTCGTGCGCGACTGGCTCGAGGCGCAGCCGTGGGGCAAGACCGCGCCGGCACCGGCACTGCCGGCCGACGTCGTCGAGAAGACGGCCGCGAAGTACCAGGAAGCGCTCGAGCGCATCACCGGCCAGCCGCTCGCCTGAACGAAGGAACGCACGAAATGAGTGAAGTCCAGACTGCCCACACGCACAGCGCGCCGCTCGTCGGCGTGCTGATGGGTTCGAGTTCCGACTGGGACGTGATGAAGAACGCGGTCGCGATCCTGCAGGAATTCGGCGTGCCGTACGAAGCGAAGGTCGTGTCCGCGCACCGGATGCCCGACGAGATGTTCGACTACGCGGAGAAGGCGCGCGAGCGCGGGCTGCGCGCGATCATCGCGGGCGCCGGCGGTGCCGCGCACCTGCCCGGCATGCTGGCCGCGAAAACCACGGTGCCGGTGCTCGGCGTACCGGTCGCGAGCAAGTACCTGAAGGGCGTCGATTCGCTGCACTCGATCGTGCAGATGCCGAAGGGCGTGCCGGTCGCGACGTTCGCGATCGGCGAGGCCGGCGCCGCGAATGCCGCGCTGTTCGCGGTGTCGATCCTGTCCGGTAACTCGGTCGACTACGCGAACCGGCTCGCCGCGTTCCGCGTGCGCCAGAACGAAGCCGCGCACGCGATGGTGCTGCCGCCGCTCGCGTGACGGCGCACCGGCGGCCGCACTGCGATGCCAGCGGCCGCCTGATCCTCCCCACTGCGGCGGGCGTTGCTCGCCGCGACCGACCACTGACATGACCGCAACTCCTGATTCCGTTTCCCCGATCCTGCCCGGCGCGTGGCTGGGCATGGTCGGCGGCGGCCAGCTCGGCCGCATGTTCTGCTTTGCCGCCCAGTCGATGGGCTATCGCGTCGCCGTGCTCGATCCCGATCCGACGAGCCCCGCCGGCGCGGTCGCCGACCGTCACCTGCGCGCGGCCTACGACGACGAAGCCGCGCTCGCCGAACTCGCCGAACTGTGCGATGCCGTGTCGACGGAATTCGAGAACGTGCCGGCCGCGAGCCTCGATTTCCTCGCGCGCACGACGTTCGTCGCGCCGGCCGGCCGCTGCGTCGCGGTCGCACAGGACCGGATCGCGGAGAAGCGTTTCATCGAGGCGTCGGGCGTGCCGGTCGCGCCGCACGTCGTGATCGAATCGGCGGCGGCGCTCGCCGCGCTCGACGATGCCGCGCTCGACGCGGTGCTGCCGGGCATCCTGAAGACGGCGCGCCTCGGCTATGACGGCAAGGGCCAGGTGCGCGTGAGCACCGCGCGGGAAGCGCGCGACGCGCATGCGTCGCTCGGCGGCGTGCCGTGCGTGCTCGAGAAGCGCCTGCCGCTGAAATACGAAGTGTCCGCGCTGATCGCGCGCGGCGCGGACGGCCGCTCGGCCGCGTTCCCGCTCGCGCAGAACGTGCATCACAACGGCATCCTCGCGCTGACGGTCGTGCCGGCGCCGGCCGCCGATGCCGCGCGCGTCGAGGAGGCGCAGCAGGCAGCCGTGCGGATCGCCGATACGCTCGGCTACGTCGGCGTGCTGTGCGTCGAATTCTTCGTGCTGGAAGACGGCTCGTTCGTCGCGAACGAAATGGCGCCGCGCCCGCACAACTCCGGCCACTACACGGTCGATGCGTGCGCAACGAGCCAGTTCGAGCAGCAGGTGCGCGCGATGACGCGCATGCCGCTCGGCAACCCGCGCCAGCACTCGCCGGCGGCGATGCTGAACATCCTCGGCGACGTGTGGTTCCCGAACGGTGCGGCCGAGGCCGTCACGCCGCCGTGGGACACGGTTGCCGCGATGCCGGCCGCGCACCTGCACCTGTACGGCAAGGAAGAAGCGCGCGTCGGCCGCAAGATGGGTCACGTGAACTTCACGGCCGAGACGCGCGACGACGCGGTTGCCGCGGCCACCGCGTGCGCGCAGCTGCTGCGCGTGCCGCTCGACTGAGGCACCGGCCGATGTCCATCGATCTCCCGAACACCGTGACGCCCGCGCAGATCGACGCGGCTGCCGCGCTGCTCGACGCGGGGCAACTCGTCGCATTCCCGACCGAAACCGTGTACGGGCTCGGCGGCGACGCGGCGAATCCCGAGGCCGTCGCGCGCATCTATGCGGCGAAAGGGCGGCCGGCGAACCACCCGGTGATCGTGCATCTGCCGCCCGGCGGCGACCCGGGCTACTGGGCCGACGACCTGCCGGCCGATGCACAGGCGCTGATCGATGCATTCTGGCCGGGCCCGCTGACGCTGATCCTGAAGCGTCATGCGCGCATTCCGGATGCCGTGAGCGGCGGCCAGGATTCGGTCGGCCTGCGCTGTCCGTCGCATCCGGTCGCGCAGGCGCTGCTGGCCGCGTTCAGCGCGCGGCGCGGCGGCCACGGCGGCGTCGCCGCGCCGTCCGCGAACCGCTTCGGCCACGTGAGCCCGACTACCGCTCAGCATGTGCGCGAAGAATTCGGCGACACCGTGCACGTGCTCGACGGCGGTCCGTCGGAAGTCGGCATCGAATCGACGATCCTCGACCTGTCGCGCGGCTTTCCGGCGCTGCTGCGCCCGGGCCACGTGACGCCGCAGCAGATCGCCGACGTGCTCGGCCGCGCGCCGCGCCTGCCCGACGGCAGCGATGCGACCGCGCCGCGTGCGTCCGGCACGCTGAAGGCGCATTACGCGCCGCGCACGCCGCTCGCGCTGCTGCCGTTCGACGCGCTCGAGCCGCTGCTCGCGGCCGCGCAGACCGACGGCGAACGCGTCGCGCTCGTCGCGCGCGCGTCGCGCGCGGGACGCTGGGCGCAGGCCGACGGCGTGCATTTCGTCGCGGCGCCGGAAGATCCGCAGGCGTATGCGCGCGATCTGTACGGGATGCTGCGCGCGCTCGATCGGGCGCAGGTCGCCCGCATTCTCGTCGAGAAGCTGCCCGAGACCGTCGAGTGGATCGCGGTCAACGATCGTCTCGGTCGTGCGGCCGCGGCGTTCGAAGCGCGCGACTGACGCGGCTTTCCGACGCCGTCCGCTCCGGAATGAAATAACGCCCGACCGGCGAACCGGTCGGGCGTTCTTGTTTGCGCGCGTGGCGGGCGGCTTATTTGCCGACGCCCGAAGCCGCGATCTGCTTCTCCACGAACTGTGCGAACAGCGCGTGCAGGCGCGTCGTCGGGTGGACCATGTCGGCGAACATGTAGGTCTGGTCCGCGTTGGCGGTCGTGTAGGTCTGCGGCGAGCAGAACAGCGACTGGCCGAATGCCGATGGGTTCGCGACGCCGTACTGCGTCGCTGCGGCGACCATCGCCTTCAGGTTGCACGCGGTGTCGGTGTTCGACACGCTGAAGCCGTTCGCCTGGTAGTTGGCCGCGATGCCGTCCTGCCACGTGAACGTGTCGAGCAACGCGACCTTCGTCGTGTCGACCTTCAGCGCAGCCAGCGTGCCGGCGAGCGTCTGGTTGAACAGCCCCGACAGTTGCGTGAACGCGGCCTGCGTCTGCGCGCCGCCCTGCAGCGCGAGCGGCGTGCCGCCGATGTCCGGCACGTTCGACACGTACACGTGCGCCGCGCCCGCCGCGACGATCTGCTGGACGATCCCGCCGAGCTGTTGCGCGGCCAGGCCGATCGCCTGCGCCGCCGCGAGTTGCGCGGCCGGCGTGTTGCCTTGCGCCTGCGCGACCTGCGCCTGGTAGAAGATGTCGTTCGCGCCGCCGTTGACCAGCACGATCTGGCCGGCGTTGAAGCTGCCGTGCTGCGTCAGGTACTGCTTGACCTGATCGGCGATCGGCGTCGTGGTCGCCTGCGCGTAGTCGGCGTTCGGCACGCTCGCGTCCGCGTGGCCGATGCCCGGCTGCAGCGTCACGCGCGAGCCGCCCTGTGCATAGCCGAGGCCGCCCGTCGCCTGCAGCGGAATGCCGAAGCCGCCCTGGTTCGCGGGCTGCAGCGTGTCGCCGTAGTACTGCGCGACGTCCTGGGTCCACACCTGGCCGGGGTTGGTCGTGAAGCGGCCGCCGCCGAAGCCGAGCTTGATCTGCGAGTAGGTGCCGGCGTCCGACAGGCTGTCGCCGAACGACACGATCTGCATTTTCACGCCGGACGGCGGCGTGTTCGACGCGCTGCTGCTGTTGTTGTCGTCACCGCCGCCGCACGCGGCGAGCAGGGCGAGCGCGGCGCCCGCGATCGCGACCTGCGCGGTGCGCAGCAGGCGTTGACGGTTGCGCGACGGGAATTGTCGTTGTGACTGCATCGTTCGATCTCCTCGTAGATATGGCCCGATGTATTTCTCATCTGCCGCGCGTCTCCTCAGGTACTGGCTGCGCGGCGGCCGTTGGCTGAAGCGGTTTATTGGTCGCGCGCGGCCGCGAGCGGCGTGGTGCGCGGATCGTGGTTTGCGGCCTCGGCGATCTGCGCATGATAAGCGCTCGCCCATTCGGGCGGGCCGAAAATCGCGCGCAGCTTGTTGCGCCATCCATGGACGCGCAACGCGTCGGCCGCCATCGACACCCACTCGTGAAACGTCGCGACGAGCGGGTTGTTCGAGCCGAGCGGCTCGACGATTCCGAATTGCGGCGGATCGTCGGTCGACTCCTCGACGTAGCTGCCGAACAGGCGATCCCAGATCACGAGCACACCTGCGTAATTGCGGTCGATGTAGCGCGGGTTGCGTGCATGGTGCGCGCGATGGATCGACGGCGTGTTGAGCACGTATTCGAGCCAGCCGAGCTTGCCGATCGCCTGCGTATGCACGAAGAACTGGAACGCGAGGTTGATCAGCACGACGCCGACGATCTGCTGCGGCGGAAAGCCGAGGAACGCGAGCGGCAGCCAGAACGCCCACATGCCCGCGACGGGATACATCAGGCTCTGCCGGAACGCGGTCGAGAAATTCAACCGCTCGGACGAGTGGTGCACGACGTGCGCGGCCCACAGCCAGCGCACGCGATGGCTCGCGCGATGGAACCCGTAGTAGAGGAGATCCTGGCCGACGAACAGCACGGCGAACGACAGCCAGCCGTCGTGCCACGTGAACAGCCGGAAATGTGCATAGCAGTACGCATAAACGGGGATCACGAACAGCCACGCGAGCTTGTCGGCGGCCTGGTGCATCAGCGCGAGCGCCGCATTGCACAGCGTGTCGCGCCACGCATAGAGATGATCCTGCGCGCGCGTGCGGGCGAGGTGCCAGGCCTCCCACGCGATGCAGAGCAGGAAGACGGGCGCCAGCGCGAGCAGAAGCAATTCGACGTCGAATCGCATGGACGTGTCTCCTCCTTTCCCCTGCAAGCCGTGAGGCCGGGCGTATGGCCCGTTGTAGATATCGGTCAGGCCAACAGCCTACGCAATCGGCACGCGCTAGGCGAGGGGGCAGCGTAGAGGGTTCCCTCTGAGCGGCCCAAACCGGTCGCTTCGCGCCAGGCCGCCGAGGGGGCGTCCTGCGGGGCGGAAAACCTGGGGGCGGCCCGGCGTTTTCTTGAGGACAGGGTTTCTACGGAATCCATGCGGAACGGGGCCGCGCGGTGCGGCCCCGTTTCATGGGCACGGCTGGCGGGCGCTGCGCGGCGCGCCGGCGGCCGGGACCGTTTCAAACCGCGCGGCGAGAACGCCCGGGGTGCGGGGCGCCCCGACATGTGGCGCCGCCCGCGATCGACGCAAGCCGGCAGCGCGGCATGCGTGCGCCGCGTCGCGGCGCGTGCGTCGTCAGTGCGCGCCCGCGTAGATCCATTCGAGCAGCGTGTCGTGCGCGGCACGCGCGCCTTCGGCGCGATCGTCGTTGATGAAGCTGACGACGACGTAGCTCTGGCCGTCGGCGCCCGCGACGTAGCCCGCGATCGCGCGCACGTCGCGCAGCGTGCCGGTCTTGATGTGCGCGTTGCCGAGCACGCCCGCGTTGGTGAGACGGTTCTTCATCGTGCCGTCGATGCCGGCGATCGGCAGCGAATCGATGAACGCCTGCGCGACGGGGCTTGCGTTCGCGGCCTGCAGCAGCGCGGCGAGCGACTGCGCGCTCACCTGTTCTTCGCGCGACAGGCCCGAGCCGTTCTCGAGGTCGAGGTCGGGCATCGCGATCCCGCTCTTCTGCAGGAACGCGCGAATCGCGCGGCTCGACTGCTCGGGCGTCGCGGGCGGCTTGCCGGCGACCGCGCCGATCGTCAGGAACAGGTTGCGCGCCATCACGTTGTTGCTGAACTTGTTGATGTCGTAGACGATGCTGCCGAGCACGGGGCTGTGATGGACCGCGAGCGGCCGTGCGGTGGTCGGCACCTTGCCTTCGCTGACGGGGCCCGCGATCGTGCCGCCGTCCTGCTGCCACAGCGCGAGGAAGCCGCGTGCGAAGAACGTCGTGTGATCGAGGATCGCGAGGTTCGTGGTGTGCGCGCCGCAGCGCAGCGGATAGTCGCCGGCGAACGAGGCGGTCATGATGCCGCCGCCGCCGGCCGACAACGTCGGACGCGCGGCCGCGGCCGCCGCGCCGCACGACCCGGTGCCTTCGACCAGCTGGTTGTCGATCGACAGGTTCGCGAGCGGCGGCAGCACGTCGACGGCGATCTTGCCGTCGTCGCCCGGCGTCACCGTGAACGATACGGCCTTGAACGCATACAGCAGCGGATCGGGGCCGACGTTGTACGGCGCGCTCACGTCGTCGTCGAACGACGGCAGGTCGCGTGTCGACGCGGCGAAATAGCTCTTGTCGAGCACGAGGCCGCCGGCCACGCGCTTGATGCCGGCCTTGCGCAACTTGTCGACGAGGTCGATCAGTTCCTCGGGTACGAGCTTCGGATCGCCGGTGCCCTTGATGTAGAGGTTGCCCTGCAGCGTGCCGTCCGGATCGACCGGGCCGTCCGCATACGCGGTGGTGCGCCAGCGGAAGTCGGGGCCGAGGATCGACAGCCCCGAGAAGGTCGTGACGAGCTTCATCGTCGACGCCGGCATCATCGGCCGGCTCGCGTTCCACGCGATCAGCGGCTCGGGATCGCCGACGCGCTCGACGACGACGCTCATCGCCGAGGCAGGCACCTTCGCGCGCTGCAGTGCGACGAGCACGGACGCCGGCAGGCCGGCCGCCCGCGCGGCGGGCGACACCACGGCGGTCTTGCGCGCTTCCTTGTGGGACTTCTTGCGGGCCTGGGCGGACGGTGCGAACGCAAGGGCCGTGCAGGTGGCGACGACGGCGGCCGCCCGCAGGAAGGGGCGGGCGCGGGGGGCGAACCGGGCGGAAAAATCGGAAATCGGCATGGGCGAATACGGGAAAAGCATCGGGCTCGGGCAGGGCGCGCGCGGCGCCGGAGCGCACATTGTAGAGACAAGTGCGCACACGCCCCTTGCAATCCGCCTTTCTGTTGCATTGCAGGCGGCGCACGCGATTCGCGGCGCTACAATGGTCGCCATGTCTTACTCGTCAGATGGGTTCCGGTTCCGATGCGGATTCTGCTTGTTGAAGACGATCGAATGATCGCCGAGGGCGTACGCAAGGCGTTGCGCGCCGACGGCTTCGCGGTCGACTGGGTGCAGGACGGCGACGCCGCGCTCACGGCGCTCGGCGGCGAGACGTACGACCTGCTGCTGCTCGACCTCGGCCTGCCGAAGCGCGACGGCATCGACGTGCTGCGCACGCTGCGTGCGCGCGGGCAGTCGCTGCCGGTGCTGATCGTCACCGCGCGCGATGCGGTGGCCGATCGCGTGAAGGGGCTCGACGCGGGCGCCGACGACTACCTCGTCAAGCCGTTCGACCTCGACGAACTGGGCGCGCGGATGCGCGCGCTGATCCGCCGCCAGGCGGGGCGCAGCGAGTCGCTGATCCGCCACGGCGCGCTGACGCTCGATCCCGCGTCGCATCAGGTGACGCTCGACGGCGCGCCCGTCGCGCTGTCCGCGCGCGAGTTCGCGCTGCTCGAGGCGCTGCTCGCGCGGCCCGGCGCGGTGCTGTCGAAAAGCCAGCTCGAGGAAAAGATGTACGGCTGGGGCGAGGAGATCGGCAGCAACACGGTCGAGGTCTACATCCACGCGCTGCGCAAGAAGCTCGGCTCGGACCTGATCCGCAACGTGCGCGGGCTCGGCTACATGGTCGTCAAGGAAAGCTGACGCGTGCGGTCGATTCGTCATCAACTACTGATCTGGCTGCTCGCGATCGTCGTCGCGGGCGTGGGCGCCGCGGGCTGGCTGATCTACCGGCAGGCGCTCGCCGAAGCGAACGAGCTGTTCGACTACCAGCTGCAGGAAATCGCCGCGGCGCTGCCGTCCGAGCCGTTTTCACAGGTGTTCGGTTCGCGCACCAACGGCGACGAAGGCATCGTGATCCAGATCTGGAACCGCAACGGCGTGCTGATGTACTTCTCGCATCCGCGCGCGCCGATCGCGCCGCGCGCGGAACTCGGCTTCTCGACCGAGCGCACCGATCGCGGCGAATGGCGCGTGTACGGCGCGATCGTCGGCGACAACGTCGTGCAGCTCGCGCAGCCGCTGTCGGTGCGCAACCGGCTCGCGGCGAACGTCGCGCTGCGCACGCTGTGGCCGCTGATCGTGCTGCTGCCGTTTCTCGGCGCGGCGGTCTGGATGATCGTCGGGCAAGGGCTCGCGCCGCTCGAGCGCCTCACGCGCGCGGTCGAGGCGCGCCGGCCGGAAGCGCTCGATCCGTTGCCCGATGCGCGCCTGCCGCTCGAGGTGCAGCCGCTCGTGCGCGCGCTGAACGGGCTGCTCGCGCGGCTCGCGGCCGCGCTCGACACGCAGAAAGCCTTCGTCGCCGACGCCGCGCACGAGCTGCGCACGCCGCTCGCGGCCGTGCAGATCCAGGCGCAGCTCGTCGCGCGCGCGAAGGACGACACGTCGCGCCGCGAGGCGCTCGCCGATCTGCAGGACGGCGTCACGCGCGCGACGCGCCTCGCCGAGCAATTGCTCGCGCTGGCGCGCGCCGAACCGGACGGCGCGACGATGCGCGAGCCGGTCGACCTGCAGGCGCTGCTGGTCGAATGCGTGGCCGCGCATGCACCGCTCGCGCAACGGCACAGCATCGATCTCGGCTTCGAGGAGACGCGCGCGGCGACCGTCGTCGCGGACGTCGGCGCGCTGCGCGTGATGTTCGGCAACCTGCTCGACAACGCGGTGAAGTACACGCCGGACGGCGGCCGCATCGACGTGTCGCTGACGCGCGACGCGGCAGGCCGCGCGTGCGTGCAGATCGGCGACAGCGGCCCCGGCATCCCGGCCGAAGAGCGCGAGCGCGTGTTCGACCGCTTCTACCGCGACAGCTCCGCGCGGGCGCGGGCCGACGTGTCGGGCAGCGGGCTGGGGCTCGCGATCGTCAAGCGCGTGGCGGCTCAGCAGGGCGCGACCGTGACGCTCGGCGACGCGGCCGCGGGCGGCCTGCTCGTGAGCGTCGTGTTCCGTGATGCCGGGCTGCCGCAGCCGGCGCCGCAGGCGTCCGAATCCGTATGACGAACGGCACACCGCGCGGGCGCCGCGCGGTAGCGGCGGCCTAAGCCCCGCTTAAGGTCGATTAAGCCTCCTTTAAGTCAGCGTCGTTACGCTGCGTCCTAACAACGAGGAGGTCCTACGATGAACACCCGATTCCTTGCGCGCGGCGCCGTCGCGGTCGCCGTGGCGGCCGCCCTGTCCGCCGGCTATGTCGCGGGCACCCGCCGCGCCGATCCGCAGATCATCACGCCCGCGCAGGCCGCCGCGCTGATGCCGGCCGAGGCCGCGGCGAAGACCGGCATTCCCGATTTCTCCGGGCTGGTCGAAACCTACGGCCCGGCGGTCGTGAACATCAGCGCGAAGCACGTCGTGAAGCAGGTGTCGCGGCGCGTGCCGCAGCCGCAGCTGCCGATGGATCCGAGCGATCCGTTCTACCAGTTCTTCAAGCACTTCTACGGCCAGGTGCCGGGCATGGGCGGCGACACGCAGCCGGACGACCAGCCGAGCGCGAGCCTCGGGTCGGGATTCATCGTCAGCTCGGACGGGTACATCCTCACCAATGCGCACGTGATCGACGGCGCGAATGTCGTCACGGTCAAGCTGACCGACAAGCGCGAGTACAAGGCGAAGGTCGTCGGCGCCGACAAGCAGTCCGACGTGGCGGTGCTGAAGATCGACGCGAGCGGCCTGCCGACCGTGAAGATCGGCGACCCGGCACAGAGCAAGGTCGGCCAGTGGGTCGTCGCGATCGGTTCGCCGTATGGCTTCGACAATACGGTCACGTCCGGCATCATCAGCGCGAAATCGCGTGCGCTGCCCGACGAGAACTACACGCCGTTCATCCAGACCGACGTGCCGGTGAACCCCGGCAACTCGGGCGGCCCGCTGTTCAACCTGCAGGGCGAGGTGATCGGCATCAACTCGATGATCTACTCGCAGACGGGCGGCTTCCAGGGCCTGTCGTTCGCGATCCCGATCAACGAGGCGATCAAGGTCAAGGACGAGCTCGTGAAGACCGGCCACGTGAGCCGCGGCCGCCTCGGCGTCGCCGTGCAGGGGCTGAACCAGACGCTCGCGAGCTCGTTCGGGCTGCAGAAGCCGGACGGCGCGCTCGTCAGCTCGGTCGACCCGAATGGCCCGGCCGCGAAGGCCGGCCTGCAGCCGGGCGACGTGATCCTCGCGGTCAACGGCTCGCCGGTGGCCGACTCCACGTCGCTGCCCGCGCAGATCGCGAACCTGAAGCCGGGCTCGAAGGCCGACCTGCAGGTGTGGCGCGACAAGTCGACGAAGTCGATCAGCGTGACGCTCGGCGCGATGACCGACGCGAAGCTGGCATCGAACGACGGCGGCCCGGTCGAGCAGGGGCGCCTCGGCGTCGCGGTGCGCCCGCTCACGCCGCAGGAGCGCAGTGCCGCCAACCTGTCGCACGGGCTCATCGTGCAGCAGGCCGGCGGCCCGGCAGCCAGCGCGGGCATCCAGCCCGGCGACGTGATCCTCGCGGTCAACGGCCGCCCGGTCACGAGCCCCGAGCAGTTGCGCGACGCGGTCAAGGGAGCAGGCAACAGTCTTGCTCTCCTGATCCAGCGGGATAATGCACAGATCTTCGTGCCGGTCGACCTGAGCTGACCGGCGGCCGTTGCGGGCCGGCGTGGCCGGCCCCGGCGGGCGTCGCCGGCGTTCGGCCCGTGGTGCTGTGTTCCGACCCGAAAGGAGGGAGCCATGCAATATCTACGCAACGTGTCCCGATTTGCCGTCGCGGCGGCGCTGGCCGCCGGCTTCGCCGCCGCCGCGCCCGGCGCGTACGCGCAATCGGACGGCTTGCCCGCGGCGAGCCAGCAGGGCGATGTCAGCTACGTGTCGGGCGGCATCGGCAAGGATCAATCGACGGCATTCGAGAGCAACGAGGCGGCGTGGCCGCTGGCGCTGCGGTTCACCGGCAAGGGCGGCGAATACCTGGCCGACGTCCATGTGCGGATCGTCGACGGCAAGGGCACCGAGCTGCTGACGACGGACGCGCGCGGGCCCTACATGCTCGTGAAGCTGCCGCCGGGGCGCTACACCGTGCACGCGTCGTACCAGGGCAGCGACGAATCGCGCGCGGTCACGGTCGGCGCGAAGGGCGGCGCGAAGGTCGCGTTCCAGTGGAGTGCGCAGTAGCGCGTCGCGCGCAGGCCCGGCCGGGCCGCGCAATCGGGCCCAGTTTCGCCCATAATGAAGGCCACGGCACTTGTGCCGTGGCTTTTTCGTTTCCGGCCCGCGGCTTGCGCGCCGGGACCGCCGCCCGGAGGAGAAACGATGTCCGATGCCGCCGACCCTCGCCTCGAAATCGTGCCGAACCGCCATCGCGTGCGCGTGATCCATCGCGGCATCACGTATGCCGATTCGCACGGCGCGCTGACCGTGCGCGAAACGGGCCTGCCGGATATCCATTACCTGCCGCGCGGCGACGTGAACATGCACCGGCTCGTGAAGTCGAGCGTCACGACGGACTGTCCGCTGAGGGGCCGGGCCGTGTATTTCGACCTGCAGACCGAAGACGGCGTGATCGAGAACGCCGCATGGAGTTACGAGGAACCGGGGGCGACTGCGTCCGCGCTTGCGCACTACGTCGCCTTCGACGTCGCACGGGTCGACAGTCTCGTCGAGACGTCCTGATGCGGCGCGTGTTCATCGGGGAGGCATCATGGAACTGAACGACACGTTACGCGTACCGCTCGCGCCGGCCGTCGTGCGGGCGGCGCTCGAGGATCTCGCGCTGCTGCGGGCGAGCTTCGATCATTGCGAATCGTTCGTGAAGCTCGCGCGCGGCGAGTTCGCGCTGACCATCACGGTGCCGCTCGGCCCGCTGCGCGCGCGCTACGACGTGCGTGCGCATTCGGCGAGCGAGCAGGGCGACGCGGAAGGGCAGCCGTGCCGCGTGCTCAACTTCAAGGCGCGGGCCGACGGCCTCGGCGCGCTGCGCGGGCAGGTCGAGCTGGTGCTGCGGCCGGACGATGACGACACGGCCGCGACGTGCATCGAATACGTGGTGTGGGCGACGGCGAGCGGGCCGCTCGCCGAACTGCCGGCGCGGCAGATCGAGAACGCGCTGCACGAGTGGACGGACGATTTCTTCCGCGAATTCTGCGCGGTCGTGCAGGCGAAGCACGGTCTCGTGCCGAACCGCGCGCGCTCGAGCCCGCAGCGTCGCCAGCACGTGTTCCTGCGGCCGGCGTCGCTGATGGCCGCGGCGAAGCGTCCGCTGCCGCACCTCGGCGGCGCGCTCGGCGGCCGCGCCGCGAGCGCCGTGCATCATCGCGAATCGGGCCCGCTGCCCGTCTGGGCGTGGGCCGCGATCGTCGTGTTCGTGGCGCTGCTGCTGTACGCGGCGCGCTGGATCAACGGCACCTGAGCGCCTGCGCGCGCCGCCGCGCTGCCTCATTGTCCGGCCGATCGCCGGCCGTTCGTCGGCGGCGCGGCCGCCGCTAGCGTCGGGCGTCGGGCCCGGCGCCCCGAAATTCCTTCCGATATGCCGACGGCGACGTGCCGAGCGCGCCCGCGAAATGCTGGCGCAGCGACACGCTCGAGCCGTAGCCGGCCGCCTGCGCGATCGCGTCGATCGATTGTCCGGTGGTTTCCAGCAGATGCTGCGCACGCGTGAGCCGCTCGGCCTGCAGCCACGCGGTGACGGTCGTACCCGTCGCCTGGCGGAAGTGGCGCGTGAAGGTGCGCCGGCTCATCAGCACGCGTTCGGCGAGCGAATCCACACTGTGCGCGACGTCGAGATGCGCGCGCACCCAGTCGAGCAGGCCCGCGAGGCGCGCGTCGCGCGGATGCGCGGCGACCGGCTGCGGCACGTATTGCGCCTGGCCGCCCTGGCGGTGCGGCGGGATCACGAGACGCCGCGCGATCCGGTTCGCGGCGTCCGAGCCGAAGCGCCGCCGCACGACGTGCAGGCAGCAGTCGAGCCCCGCGGCCGTGCCGGCCGACGTCATCAGGTTGCCGTCGTCGACGTACAGCACGTCGGGGTCGAGCTTCACGTGCGGAAAGCGCTGCGCGAAGTCGTCGGCCCACGCCCAGTGTGTCGTGGCGGGGCGCCCGTCGAGCAGCCCGGCCGCGGCGAGCACGTACGCGCCGAGGCACAGGCCGACCACCTGCGCGCCGCGCGCGGCGGCCGCGCGTACCGCATCGACCAGCACGTCCGGCGGCGCTTCGTCGGGATCGCGCCATGCCGGCACGATGACGATGTCCGCGTCGTCGAGCGCGTCGAGCCCGTACGGCGCGGTGATCGTGAAGCCGCCCGTCGTCGACAGCGGGCCGCGCTCGGCCGAGCACACGCGGCACTCGAACGCGGGCATCGCGGCCGCATCGCGCTCCTTGCCGAACACGACGGACGGCACCGACAGGTGGAACGGGCTGATGCCGTCGTACGCGATCACGGCGACGACGGTCGGGGCGGGGGCAACGAACGACGCAGCGGCGCGCATGACGGGCTCCGGGGTGGCGATGGCCCGATTCTATCGAAGAATGGCTATCGGGCCACTGTCCGCCGGCGCGATGCAATCCGACAATGCATCGCATCGCGCTGCTGTCCGCCCCGTTCCGGAGCGGGGCGGCGCGGCCGAACCCGGAGCCTGCCATGTCGAACGCCGTATCGTCTTCCGCTTCCCGCCGTGCCCTGATCGTGATCGATGTCCAGAACGAATACGTGACGGGCAACCTGCCGATCGAATATCCGCCCGTCGACGCGTCGCTGGCGAACATCGGCCGCGCGATCGACGCCGCGCACGCGGCCGGCGTGCCGGTGATCGTCGTCCAGCACGTCGCGCCGGCGGGCGCGCCGATCTTCGCACCGGGCACCGACGGTGTCGCGCTGCATCCGGTCGTCGCCGACCGGCCGTATGCGCACCTCATCGTGAAGGCGCAGGCCAGTTCGTTCGCCGGCACCGATCTCGCCGCGTGGCTCGACGCGCACGGCATCGATACGCTCGCGGTCGTCGGCTACATGACGCACAACTGCAATGCGTCGACGGTCTATCACGCGGCCCACGCGGGGCTCGCCGTCGAATACCTGGCGGACGCGACCGGCGCGTTGCCGTACGAGAACGAAGCGGGCGCGGCGAGCGCCGAAGAGATTCACCGCGCGTACACGGTGGTGTTCCAGTCGAATTTCGCGGCCGTGATGTCGACCGACGCATGGATCGCGGGACTCGGCGGCGCGGCGATGCCGACGCGCGATTCGGTGGCCGCGTCGAACCGGCGGGCCCGCGCGCAACGCGCGAAGGCGGCCTGAGCCGGTCAGTCGCCCGTCTTCAGCATCGCCGGGCTGTAACGCATCATGTCGAAGCAGCCGTCGACGAGCTGTTCCGCATGCTGCTCGGCGTCGATCTCGTCGGGCAGCATCAGCATGTCGCGCACGAAACCGCTGACGAGCGTGTGCAGCATCAGCGTCGCGCGCCATGTGTCGAGCCGCTCGGGCAGCAGCTTGAGCCGCACGGCGCCCGCGAGATCGGCATCGATCGCGTGCAGCGCCTCGCTCATCCCCGCGCGGTTGCGCTGCAGCAGCGGTTCCATGTCCGCGACGTACTCGCACTTCATGAACAGGATGCTGAACACGCGCCGCAACTGCGAGTCGCGCTGCACGCCGAGCAGGCACCAGATCAGGATCTTGCGGATCTTATCCAGCGGATTGCCGCCGGGCGCATCGAGCGGCATCCGCTTGAGTTCGTCGATCGGCAGGAACACGCGGTCGAACATCGCGTCGAACAGCTCGCTCTTGTTCGCGAAATGCCAGTAGATCGCGCCGCGCGTCACGCCGGCGTGATGGGCGATGTCCGCGAGCGACGTGTGCGACACGCCCTTCTCGAAGAACACATGTTCGGCGGCGTCGAGAATGCGGTTGCGCGTCTCGAGCGCCTCCTCCTTGGTGCGTCTGACCATGTGCAGGCCTGAATGGATCGATCGTAGGTGAATATAGGGTCCGTAACCCTCGTCGCGGCTGTGCGGACGGGCTATGCTTGCGACTGGTAATAATTCGTAAGACTTGGCGGTTGGCGACGGACGAGCGGGCTTTTTACATACATTCGTGAATGTATATACAATACCACCCTACGATCGAATGACCAAAGTGGCAATCAGTTAATATCCCACTCTGCTGATTCCCGCCAAAGTACCAGTCCGCAGTTCGCGGCATCTCGTCGGCATGGAGGTCTCGTGCCGACTTGCTGTATCCAGTAGTCCAGTAATTCAGGTGTTCGATCTGCGCCGCGAGGCGCATCCGTGTGGCGCTCCGTCCGTGCGCCGCACTCATTCCATTGGTTACACACAGAGGTCGCTCCATGCGCGTCGAACGGGTTCCATACCGCTTGATCACTGTCGCGGCAGCCGCGGTTTTCCTGGCTGCATGCGGAAAAAAAGAATCGGCACCGCCGCCGCAAACGCCGGAAGTCGGCGTCGTCACCGTCCAGCCGCAAGCCGTGCCGGTCTACAGCGAACTGCCGGGCCGTACCAGCGCATTCCTCGTCGCGCAGGTCCGCGCGCGGGTCGACGGCATCGTGCTGCGCCGTGAATTCACCGAAGGCACCGACGTCAAGGCCGGCCAGCGTCTGTACAAGATCGATCCGGCGCCGTACCTCGCTGCATTGAACAGCGCGAAGGCGACGCTCGCGAAGGCGCAGGCGAACCTCGTCACGCAGAACGCGCTGGTCGCGCGCTACAAGGTGCTGGTGGCCGCGAACGCGGTCAGCAAGCAGGACTACGACAACGCGGTGGCCACCCAAGGGCAGGCCGCGGCGGACGTCGCGGCCGGCAAGGCGGCGGTCGACACCGCGCAGATCAATCTCGGCTACACGGATGTGGTCTCGCCGATCACCGGCCGCGTCGGCATTTCGCAGGTGACGCCGGGCGCGTACGTGCAGGCGAGCCAGGCGACGCTGATGTCGACGGTGCAGCAGCTCGATCCGGTCTATGTCGACCTGACGCAGTCGAGCCTCGACGGGCTGAAGCTGCGCCAGGACGTGCAGAGCGGCCGCCTGAAGACGAGCGGCCCGGGCGCGGCGAAGGTGTCGCTGATCCTGGAAGACGGCAAGACGTACTCCGAAGCCGGCAAGCTGCAGTTCTCCGACGTGACGGTCGACCAGGCCACCGGCTCGGTGACGATCCGCGCGGTCTTCCCGAACCCGGGCCGCGTGCTGCTGCCGGGGATGTTCGTGCGCGCACGGATCGAGGAAGGTGTGAACGAGAACGCGTTCCTGGTGCCGCAGATCGGCGTCACGCATGACCAGAAGGGCCAGGCGATCGCGATGGTGGTGAACGCGAGCAACAAGGTCGAGCCGCGTCCGCTGAAGACGGCGGGCATGCGCGGCCAGGACTGGATCGTCGAAGGCGGTCTGCAGGCGGGCGACCACGTGATCGTGCAGGGGGGCGAGAAGGTGCGTCCGGGCGCGACCGTGAAGTCGGTGGAGGCACAACTCGCACCGGCGGCCGGTGCCGCATCGGGTGTCGCCGCTGCCACCGCCGCGCCGGCTGCCGCCGGTTCCGGCGCCGCCGCCGCTGCTTCGAGCGCGCAATAACAGGGAGCCTGTTTCATGGCAAAGTTTTTTATCGATCGCCCGATCTTCGCGTGGGTGATCGCCATCATCCTGATGCTGGCCGGGGTCGCGGCGATCTTCACGCTGCCGATCGCGCAGTATCCGACGATCGCGCCGCCATCGATCCAGATCACCGCGAACTACCCGGGCGCTTCCGCGAAGACGGTGGAAGACACGGTGACGCAGGTGATCGAGCAGCAGATGAGCGGTCTCGACAACTTCCTGTACATGTCGTCGACGAGTGACGACTCGGGCAACGCCACGATCACGCTGACGTTCGCGCCGGGCACCAACGCCGACATCGCACAGGTCCAGGTGCAGAACAAGCTGTCGCTCGCGACGCCGGTTCTGCCGCAGGTCGTGCAGCAGCTCGGTCTGTCGGTCACGAAGTCGAGCAGCAGCTTCCTGCTGGTGCTCGCCTTCAACTCCGAAGACGGCAGCATGAACAAGTACGACCTCGCGAACTTCGTGGCGTCGCACGTGAAGGATCCGATCAGCCGGTTGAACGGCGTCGGTACCGTCACGCTGTTCGGCTCGCAGTACGCGATGCGGATCTGGCTCGACCCGACCCGCCTGACGAACTACGGCCTCACGCCGGTCGACGTGACGAGCGCGATCACCGCGCAGAACGTGCAGATCGCGGGCGGCCAGATCGGCGGCACGCCGGCCAAGCCGGGCACCGTGCTGCAGGCGACGATCACCGAATCGACGCTGCTGCAGACGCCCGAGCAGTTCGGCAACATCCTGCTGAAGGTCAACCAGGACGGCTCGCAGGTGCGCCTGAAGGACGTCGCACAGATCGGCCTCGGCGGCGAAAACTACAACTTCGACACGAAGTACAACGGTCAGCCGACCGCGGCACTCGGTATCCAGCTCGCGACCAACGCAAACGCGCTCGCGACCGCGAAGGCCGTGCGCGCGAAGATCGACGAGCTCGCACCGTTCTTCCCGCACGGTCTCGTCGTGAAGTATCCGTACGACACGACGCCGTTCGTGAAGCTGTCGATCGAGGAAGTGGTCAAGACGCTGCTCGAAGGTATCGTGCTCGTGTTCCTCGTGATGTATCTGTTCCTGCAGAACCTGCGGGCGACGATCATCCCGACGATCGCGGTGCCGGTCGTGCTGCTCGGCACGTTCGCGATCATGTCGCTGGTGGGCTTCTCGATCAACACGCTGTCGATGTTCGGCCTCGTGCTCGCGATCGGCCTGCTGGTGGACGATGCGATCGTGGTGGTCGAGAACGTCGAGCGCGTGATGGCGGAAGAGGGGCTGTCGCCGAAGGAGGCGACCCGCAAGGCGATGGGCCAGATCACCGGCGCACTCGTCGGCGTCGCGCTCGTGCTGTCGGCGGTGTTCGTGCCGGTCGCGTTCTCCGGCGGGTCGGTCGGCGCGATCTATCGTCAGTTCTCGCTGACGATCGTGTCGGCGATGGTGCTGTCGGTGCTGGTCGCGTTGATTCTGACGCCGGCCCTGTGCGCGACGATCCTCAAGCCGATCCCGCAGGGCCATCACGAAGAGAAGAAGGGCTTCTTCGGCTGGTTCAACCGCACGTTCAACAACAGCCGCGACAAGTACCACGTCGGCGTGCACCACGTGATCAAGCGCTCGGGTCGCTGGCTCATCATCTACCTGGTCGTGATCGTCGCGGTCGGCCTGCTGTTCGTGCGCCTGCCGAAGTCGTTCCTGCCCGATGAAGACCAGGGCCTGATGTTCGTGATCGTGCAGACCCCGTCGGGCTCGACGCAGGAAACGACCGCGAAGACGCTCGCGAACATTTCCGACTACCTGCTGAAGGACGAGAAGGAAATCGTCGAATCGGCGTTCACGGTCAACGGCTTCAGCTTCGCCGGCCGCGGCCAGAACTCGGGTCTCGTGTTCGTGCGCCTGAAGGACTACTCGCAGCGCCAGCACGCGAACCAGAAGGTCCAGGCGCTGATCGGCCGGATGTTCGGGCGCTATTCGGGCTACAAGGACGCGATCGTGATCCCGTTCAACCCGCCGTCGATTCCGGAACTCGGCACCGCCGCCGGCTTCGACTTCGAGCTGACGGACAACGCCGGTCTCGGCCACGACGCGCTGATGGCCGCACGTAACCAGCTGCTCGGGATGGCCTCGAAGGATCCGACGCTGCAGGGCGTGCGTCCGAACGGGCTGAACGATACGCCGCAGTACAAGGTCGACATCGATCGCGAGAAGGCGAATGCGCTCGGCGTGACGGCGGATGCGATCGACCAGACGTTCTCGATCGCGTGGGCGTCGAAGTACGTGAACAACTTCCTCGACACCGACGGCCGGATCAAGAAGGTGTACGTGCAGTCGGATGCGCCGTTCCGGATGACGCCGGAGGACATGAACATCTGGTACGTGCGCAACGGTTCGGGCGGGATGGTGCCGTTCAGCGCGTTCGCGACCGGTCACTGGACGTACGGTTCGCCGAAGCTCGAGCGTTACAACGGCGTGTCGGCGATGGAAATCCAGGGTCAGGCCGCACCGGGCAAGTCGACCGGTCAGGCGATGACCGCGATGGAAGGGCTCGCGAAGAAGCTGCCGGTCGGTATCGGCTATTCGTGGACCGGCCTGTCGTTCCAGGAAATCCAGTCCGGCTCGCAGGCGCCGATCCTGTATGCGATCTCGATCCTCGTCGTGTTCCTGTGTCTCGCGGCACTGTATGAAAGCTGGTCGATCCCGTTCTCGGTGATCATGGTGGTGCCGCTCGGCGTGGTCGGCGCACTGCTCGCGGCGACGATGCGCGGCCTCGAGAACGACGTGTTCTTCCAGGTCGGCCTGCTGACCACGGTGGGCTTGTCCGCGAAGAACGCGATCCTGATCGTCGAGTTCGCGCGCGAACTGCAGATGACGGAGAAGATGGGCCCGATCGAGGCCGCGCTGGAAGCGGCGCGCCTGCGGCTGCGTCCGATCCTGATGACATCGCTCGCGTTCATTCTCGGCGTGATGCCGCTCGCGATCAGCAACGGCGCGGGTTCGGCGAGCCAGCACGCGATCGGTACCGGCGTGATCGGCGGGATGATCACGGCGACGTTCCTCGCGATCTTCATGATCCCGATGTTCTTCGTGAAGATCCGCGCGATCTTCAGCGGCGAGAAGGAAGACGTCGACCAGGCGCTGCGTCTGGCTCAGGAGCACTCGCACCACGAAGAGAAGCCGGGCAACGGCGACGAAGGCAACAAGGGACAGTGATGATGCAAAAACACGCTTTGACTGCAATCGCGGTCGCGCTGCTGGCCACGGGCTGCACGATGGCGCCGCATTACACGCGGCCCGACGCGCCCGTCGCGCAGGCGTACCCGGCCGGCGGCGTCTATGCGACGCAGCCGGGTGCTGCCGGCGCGCGCAGCGCGAACGGCCAGGCGGCGACCGCCATCGGCTGGCGCGAATTCTTCGTCGATCCGCGCCTGCAGCGGCTGATCGAGATCGCGCTGAAGAACAACCGCGACCTGCGCGTGTCGGTGCTGAACATCGAGGCGGCGCGCGCGCAGTACCAGATCACGCGCGCGGGCCTGTTCCCGACGCTCGACGGCACGGGCACGGGCAGCATCCAGCGCGTGCCGCAGGGCCTGTCGCAGACGGGGGCGCCGTATATCTCGCGGGCCTACAACGTCGGCGTTTCCGCATCGTGGGAACTCGACCTGTTCGGTCGCGTGCAGAGCCTGAAGGACCAGGCGCTCGCGCAGTACCTGTCGACGTCGTACGCACGGCAGGCTGCCGAGATCTCGCTGGTGTCGCAGGTGGCGGATCAGTACCTGACGCTGCTGTCGACCGACGACCTGCTGCAGGTCACGGAAAACACGCTGAAGTCGGCCCAGGCGTCGTACGACCTGACCAAGCTGCAGTTCGACAACGGCACGGGCTCCGAGCTCGAGCTGCGTCAGGCGCAGACGGTCGTCGAGACGGCGCTCGCGAACCAGCAGGCGCAGGCGCGCGCGCGTGCACAGGCACTGAACGCGCTGGTGCTGCTGATCGGCGAGCCGCTGCCGGACGATCTGCCGGCGGGCATGCCGCTCGACGCGCAGAACCTGCTGACGGACGTGCCGGCCGGTCTGCCGTCCGACCTGCTGACGCGTCGTCCGGACGTGATGCAGGCCGAGCAGACGCTGCTGGCCGCGAACGCGAACATCGGCGCGGCACGCGCGGCGTTCTTCCCGCGCATCTCGCTGACGGGCGCGTTCGGCACCGGCAGCCCGACGCTCGGCGGCCTGTTCAAGGCCGGCACCGCGGCGTGGTCGTTCGCGCCGCAGATCACGATGCCGATCTTCGAAGGCGGGCAGAACATCGCGAACCTGAACCTCGCGAACGTGCAGAAGCGCATCGAGATCGCCAACTACGAGAAGGCGATCCAGTCGGCGTTCCGCGAAGTGTCGGACGGGCTGGCCGCACGCGGCACGTACGACCAGCAGATCGCCGCGCTCGAGCGCAACGAGCACGCGCAGCAGCGTCGCTTCGACCTGTCGGACCTGCGCTACAAGAACGGTGTCGACAGCTACCTGTCGGTGCTGACCGCGCAAACCGACCTGTACTCGGCTCAGCAGTCGCTGATCAGCGCGCGCCTGGCACGCTGGACGAACCTCGTCACGCTGTACCGCGCACTGGGCGGCGGCTGGATCCAGCACGCGGGCGAGACGCCGCGCGCACCGGACGAGACGGTCGACTACGACAAGGCGGCCGCTCCGGCTGCTGCGTCGGCGGCAGCGACGAACGGGTAAGCACGACGGCGGGCAGGGGCGGGCGACCGCGCCGGTTCGCCGAAGTCGCGGTCCCCGGGATGAGACAACGCCACGGACGAAGGTCCGTGGCGTTTTTTTATGTGCGGCCGGTTCGATTGGCCGCGACCGCGGATCGTCATCACCGGCACCTCCGCTATCGTCGCTCAATCACTCGCCGCAAAGCAAAACGCCACGGCAAGCCGTGGCGTTTTTCCTTTACCGTATCGCACCGTCCTTCGGCGCGTCCGGGGCGGACCGATCAGTGATGCACGTCGGCCGGGCGTCCGTCGAAGTCGTGTCCTGCGCGGCGGATGTCGCAACGCGCGTCCTTCTCGCCCTTCACGCCGTTGAACACGATGTTCAGGATCACGGCGGTGGCCGACGCGAGCAGGATGCCGCTGTGCAGGATCGGCGCGAGCGCGGGCGGCAGCTTCGAGAAGAAGTGCGGCGACACGACCGGCACGAGGCCCATGCCGACGCTCACGGCGACGATGAACAGGTTGTGCGAGTTGTTCACGAAGTCGACCTTCGACAGCACCTTGATGCCGTTCGCGGCCACCATCCCGAACATCACGATGCCCGCGCCGCCGAGCACGAACGGCGGCACCGACGCGACGACCTGCGCCATCTTCGGGAACAGGCCGAGCAGCACCAGGATCACGCCGCCCGTCGCGCAGACGAACCGGCTCTTCACGCCCGTCACGCCGATCAGGCCGACGTTCTGCGAGAACGACGTATGCGGAAACGAGTTGAAGATGCCGCCGATCAGCGTGCCGAGGCCGTCGACGCGCAGGCCGCGCACGAGGCGCTCCTGGTTGACCGGACGATCGACCATGTCGCCGACCGCGAGGAACATGCCGGTCGATTCGATGAACGTGACGAACATCACCGTGACCATCGTCACGATCGACAGCGGGTCGAAGTGCGGCATGCCGAAGTGGAACGGCATCACGATGCCGACCCACGGTGCGTGCGCGACGCCGTCGGTATTCACGCGGCCGATCGCGAACGCGATCGCGAAGCCGGCGACGATGCCGAGCAGCACCGAGATGTTCGCGATGAAGCCGCGGCCGAACTTGTTGATCATCAGGATCAGCGTGAGCACGAGCAGCGACAGGCCGAGATAGACGGGGCTGCCGTACTCGGGGTTGCCGACGCCGCCGGCCGCCCAGTTGATGCCGACTTCCATCAGCGACAGCCCGATCACCGCGATCACGGTGCCGACGACCACCGGCGGGAAGAACCGCAACAGCTTGCCGATCATCGGCGCGAGCACGATGCCGATGATGCCGGCCGCGATCGTCGAACCGAAGATGTCGAGAATGCCGAGGCCGGGGTTGGTGCCGATCGCGATCATCGGGCCGACGGCCGCGAACGTGCAGCCCATGATGACGGGCAGGCGGATCCCGAAGATCCACAGGCCCAGCGTCTGGATCAGCGTGGCGATGCCGCACGAAAACAGATCGGCGCTGATCAGGAACGCGATCTGGTCTTTCGGCAGCTTGAGTGCGGCGCCAACGATAAGCGGCACGGCGACAGCGCCGGCGTACATGACGAGGACGTGTTGCAGGCCAAGCGTTACCAGCTTGCCGGTCGGCAGCACCTCATCGCACGGATGGACCGTGTTCGATTGCATCTGTCTCACTCCATGATCTTGTTTTCGGGGTGATACGAAGTTATGCGGAATGCCACATCGCAACAAGAGCGCTGGGTTCTATTCCGTTCTTTGCTGGTTCGATATGCCAGGTCGGCATGAAACAGGGTGTCGATCATCGGGAAACTGCCGCTGGAGTGAGGTTCCCCGGTTTTATAGCCCTCCAAAATAGCGCGGACCCCCGTGTCAAATATCGGTCGCTTTATGGTGTGTATCGCGACCGCGGCATAGTGGCAAAAACGACCGGCGAAAAATCGTGCCGGGTTAACCCGCGAGCGGCTGTTCTGGCGGGCAAGGTGCAGCCCGGCGAAGCCGGTCGTGCACGGCCGGGTTTTTGCGTCGCCGCGCGGCCGAAAGCGCCGCAAAAATCGGGGCGCATGGCGCGATCCCGCTATCATCGATATCCGTTCACTCGACTACGCCACTCCGTCATGCGCCTGCTCGGAATCGACCTCGGCACCGGCTCCGTCAAACTCGTCACGCTCGATGCCGATGGCGTCGAGCGCGCGGTGGCGAGCGAACCCTATGCGTTGTCGTCGCCGCAGCCCGGCTGGGCCGAAATCGCGCCCGACGTCTGGTGGCAGGCGCTCGTGCGCGCTGCCGCGCGGCTGCCGGCCGGCGAGCGCGCGCAGGTCGCCGCGATCGGCTTCTCCGGCCAGATGCACGGCGTCGTGCCGATCGACGCGGCCGGGCAGCCGGTGCGGCCCGCGCTGTTGTGGCCCGATACGCGCGCGGTGCGCGAAGCGGACGCGGCCGATTGGGCAGGCGCCGGTTTGCCCGTCGCACCGAATCCCGTCGCGCCCGGCATGGCGGGCCCGCTGTTGCGCTGGCTGGCCGCACACGAACCGCAGGCGCTGCGGGCCGCCCGCTGGGCCGTCCAGCCGAAGGACTGGCTGCGCGTCGCGCTGGGCGGTGAGGTCGCGGCCGATCCGAGCGACGCGTGCGCGACCGCGCTCGCGACGCCGGACGGCGCATGGGATGCGGCGCTGATCGAGTCGCTGGGCCTGCCGCTCGACCGGTTCGCGCCGGTGCGGGCGTCGGGCGCGCGCTGCGGCGTGCTCGATGCGAAGGCCGCGGCGGCACTCGGGCTGCCGGCCGGCGTGCCGCTGGCGACGGGGGCGGCCGATACCGCGTGCGCGGCGCTGGGCAGCGGGCTCGTCGCGGCCGGCGATGCGCTGCTGACCACCGGCAGCGGCGGCCAGATCGTCGTGCTCGCGGATGCGCTGCCGCCCGCGCGGCTTGGGCTGCACCGCTATCGCGCGGCGGCCGGCGACGGTTATTACACGATGGCCGCGATGCAGAACGTCGGGCTCGCGCTCGAAGCCGTGCGCGGCTGGCTCGGCTATCCGGGCTGGGCGGATGCGTACGACGACGCGTTCGCGCAGCCGGCGTCCGGGCGGCTCTGCTTCCTGCCGTACCTGACGGGCGAGCGCTCGCCGTGGATGAATCCCGATGCGCGCGGCGGCTGGCTCGGGCTCGGGCTCGGCGACACGCGCGGCGCGATGATGCGCGCCGCCTTCGAAGGTGTCGCGTTCGCGCTGCGCGCGGGGCTCGATGCGATCCGCGCTGCGAACCCGGCCGATCCGGTGACGACGCTGCGCCTCGCCGGCGGCGGCTCGGTCGATCCGCGCTGGCGCCAGTTGCTCGCGGATGCGCTCGTCGCGTCGCTGGACGCGGTCGATTGCCCGAATGCCGCGACGCGCGGTGCCGCGCTGCTCGCCGGCGTCGCGATCGGACACTGGCGCGACGACGCGCTGCGCACGCTGGCGCCGGCTGCGTCGCCCGTCGCCGCGCCGCGCGACGATCGCGCGCTGGCCGCCCGCCATGCGCGTTTCATCGATCTGTATGCGCGAACGGATGCGTGGTTCACAAGCGGCGTTTAAACTCGGGCACTTGTCCTGGATTGTCCTGTTGCGACAGCGGTGACGCCTCGCGGCAAGCCGGCGACCGTTTCCCGCGCGCGACGGGCGGCGGGATCGGGGATCATGCCGGGCGCGATACGGCTTCGCCGTGTCGCGCGGTACGGCTCGACCTGATCACGCACGCGCTGCCGCGCGAGATGCTCGACGACGGCGTCGACCCGATGAAGAAGGGCGAATCGATTCGCCCGATCGTGCTGTATTGAACGGAAGGGAACCCCATGCTCGAACTCGTTTCTTCGCATGCTTGCCACGGTGGCGAGCAACGCTTCTATCGCCACGATTCGAAGGCGATCGGCCTGCCGATGAAGTTCTCGGTGTACCTGCCGCCGCAGGCGGCGCACGGCCGCGTGCCGGCGCTGTTCTATCTCGCGGGGCTCACCTGCACCGAGGAGACGTTCGCGATCAAGGGCGGCGCGCAGCAGTACGCGGCACAGCACGGCCTCGCGCTCGTGATGCCCGATACGAGCCCGCGCGGCGCGGGTGTGGCGGGCGAGTCGGAGGCGTGGGATTTCGGCGTCGGCGCGGGTTTCTATGTCGACGCGACGCAAGCGCCGTGGTCGACGCATTACCGGATGGAGTCGTACGTGACGGGCGAGCTGCGCGAACTCGTCGCGGCCGAACTGCCGATCGACGGCGCGCGGCTCGGGATCTTCGGCCACTCGATGGGCGGGCACGGCGCGCTGACGCTCGCGCTGCGTCACCCCGACCTGTACCGGTCGGTGTCGGCGTTCGCGCCGATCGCCGCGCCGACGCGCTGCCCGTGGGGCGAGAAGGCGTTCTCGGGTTATCTGGGCGACGATCGCGAAGCGTGGAAACAGCACGACGCAAGCGAGCTCGTCGCGCGCGCGGATGCGCCGAAGTTCGCGGACGGCATTCTCGTCGACCAGGGCCTCGCCGACCAGTTCCTCGCGAACCAGCTGAACCCCGACGTGTTCGAAGCCGCGTGCGAGAAGGCCGGCCAGCCGCTGACGCTGCGCCGCCATGCGGGCTACGACCACGGTTACTACTTCATCTCGACGTTCATCGCCGATCACGTCGCGCATCATGCGCGGGTGCTGGCACGTTAGTGCGGTAAACCGGCCGCGCCATCCCGCATCAGCGAGTGGCGTGGCGCTTCCGCTTTCGCAGCATGCGCAAGGCGAGCCAGGTCACCGGTATCACGACCGCAAGCGCTATCAGCAAATGCATGACGATGACGAGATCATCTCCCGCCTCGCCATCCCAGAACCCGGGAACATGCGTGACGAGCCAAGCCCACGCGCGCTCGGGTATCGGTAGTGCGAACGATTCGTGAGTGAGGCACAGCCGTGCAAGCGACACGGATGCCACGAGTACCCACGCGGTCACCGCGGCTCGGTACGCGACTCGCTTCATTTGACGGTAATCGTGCCGTACGCGCGCACGGAGGAGCCGGGGATCTGAACCGGCTTCTGCGCGATCAGCAAGTTTCTCAGTCGCGCGTAATCGATCGTCGATTCGATGGTCACGCATTCCCCGCTGATTCCATGCACGCCTTTGGAGTGCGTGCGACATGCGCGGCGCCCTGTCGAGCGCCGGCTGAACGTCATGTGCGTCGCCGCAACAGGCTCGCCCCATACACGAGCGCGGACAGCGCGGTGATCCAGAAACTCGTCGGCCAGTCCGTGTGATACGCAAGCGCGATCCCGGCCCACGCTTCGAACAGCGCGAACAGCGCGGCGAGCAGCACGCCGGTCGACAGCCGCGTCGACACGTTCTGCGCGGCCGCGGCCGGCCCGACCAGCAGCGTGAACACGAGCAGCACGCCGACGATCTGCGTCGCCGCGGCCACCGCGAGCGCGCACACCGCGAGGAACAGCATCGACACCGTGCGCAGCGACACGCCCTTGGCTTCGGCCAGCTCGGGCTGCAGCGACGCGAACAGCAGCGGCCGCGCGATCAGCGCGAGCGCGACGAGGCTCACCGCGCCGATGCCGGCCAGCACCGCGAGCGTATCGTGGCTGACCGCGAGCACGTTGCCGAACAGCAGCGCGGTGACCTGCGTCGCGAACGACGTGTAGAAGTGCAGGAACAGCAGCCCGAAGCCGAGCGCGCCCGACAGGATCACGCCGATCGCGACGTCGCGGCCCGCGAGCCGTTCGCCGAGCGCGCCCATCCCGATCCCGGCCGCGAGCGTGAAGCCGACCATCCCCCAGATCGGCGAGATGCCGAGCAGCACCGCGCCGGTCGCGCCGGTGAAGCCGACGTGCGACAGCGCGTGGCCGGCGAAGGTTTGTCCGCGCAGCACCAGGAAGTAGCCGACGATGCCAGCGAGCACCGCGACGATCCCCGACGCGGCGAACGCGTTGATCATGAAGTCGTATTCAAACATCGTGCGAATGCCCGGGATGAGCGTGTCCGTGGTGGTGGTGACCGTGATCGTGACCGCCGCCGCCGTGCGAGTGGCCGTCGTCGTCCTCGTGTTCGTGATCGTGCTTCTCGATTTCGACGTCGCCCGACATCACGAAGATCCTGCCGTTCACGCGCATCACGTCGATCGGCGAGCCGTACAGGCGCGACAGTACGGGTTTCGTGATCACCTCGTCGACGGTGCCGAGCGCCGCGACGCCGTTGCCGAGATACAGCACGCGGTCGAGCGCGTTCAGCAGCGGATTCAGTTCGTGCGCGGAAAACAGCACGGTGATGCCGAGCTCGCGCTGGACGTTGCGCACGAGTTCGACGACGCCGCGCTGGTGGTTCGGGTCGAGGCTGATCAGCGGCTCGTCGAGCAGCAGCAGCTTCGGGCTGCCGAGCAGGCACTGCGCGAGCAACAGGCGCTGCCGCTCGCCGCCCGACAGTTCCGACAGCGGCCGGCGCGCAAGCGTCGGGCCGCCGACGAGGTCGAGCACGCGGTCGACGTCGCGCCGCGTCGCGGCGTTCGTGTGCGGCAGCCCCCAGCGGTGGCCGTCGGCGGCCATCGCGACGAAGTCGTAGCCGCGCATCCGGCGATTCGCGAGGCCGCTTCTGATCTGCGGCATGTAGCCGATCGACGCGTTGCCGCGCACGACCGGCACGCCGCCGACCGACAGCGTGCCGCCCGTGACGGGCACGAGGCCGAGCACCGCGCGCATCAGCGTCGTCTTGCCCGCGCCGTTCGGCCCGAGCACGCCGACGAATTCGCCGGGTTCGATCGAGAAGCTCACGTCGCGCAGGATCGTGCGTCCGCCCAGTTCGAGCGTGACGCGATCGAGTGCGAGTGCGTGGGGAGTGGCGGTCATGTCGTAGCGTGAATCATTTCTTGCTGGCGGAAAGCGCGGCCGCGAGCGCGTCGAGCTGGCCGGCCATCCATTGCTGGAAGGTCTTGCCGGCCGGCTGCGTCTCGGTGACGCTGACGCTCGGCACGCCGCCGTCGCGCGCGACCTTCAGCAGGCGCTTGGTCATCGGCGCTTCGGCCTGGCTGTTGTAGATCAGCACGCGCACCTGCTTCTTGCGCAGGTCGTTCTCGAACGCGGCGACGTCCTGCGCGCTGGCTTCGGTGTCGTTCATCGTCGCGAGCTGGAAGCGCTGGTTGCGCATGTCGAGGCCGATCGCATCCGACATGTAGCCGAACACCGGCTCGGTGGCCGTCACCGGCACGCCCTTGTACTGCGCGCGCAGCGCGGCGACCTTGTCGTCGATCGGCTTCAGCGACGCGACGAACTTCTGCAGGTTCGCGTCGTAGTCGGCCTTGTTCGCCGGGTCGGCCCGGCCGAGCTCGGCCGCGATCGCGCGTGCCGCGGCCGGCATGGTCGCCGGGTCGTACCACAGGTGCGGGTTGTCGCCGGCCTTCTTGCCGACGAGATCCGCGACGACGATCGTCGCGCGCTTCGCCTGCTTCGAAGCGGACAGCAGCTTGGCCATCCACGGGTCGTAGTTCGCCCCGTTGTAGATCACGACCTGCGCGTGCTGCAGCGCGCGCGCGGTCTTCGGGCTCGCTTCGAACAGGTGCGGATCCTGGTCGGGACTGCTGAGGATGCTGGTTACCGCGACATGGCGGCCGCCGATCTGCGACGCGACGTCGCCATAGAAATTCTCGGCGGCGACCACGTTGACGGTCGCGGCCTGCGCGAACGCGGGCGCCGCGATCGACAGCGCGGCAGCAGCGGCGGCCAGCAGGCGGGCAAGCGGCAGGGCGCGCCGCGGCGCGCGCTTCAGGGCAATGGACATGAAACTCCTCGTTGGAAGGGGCGGCGGGTGCGCCGCGCGGTGCGGTGTCAGCGTTGCGCGGGCTTGCCCTTGCAGTGCCCGCACAGGCCGTTCAGCTCGACGACCTGATGGTGGACTTCGAACCCGTGCGCGGGCTCGCTCGCGGACAACTGTTTCGCGAGGTCGCTGCCCGGGATCTCGACGGTCTCGCCGCACGAGTCGCAGATCAGGAACTGGCCTTCGTGCGGCACGCCGATCTCGCAGCACGCGAAGAATGCGTTCTTCGATTCGATCCGGTGGATGAAGCCGTGCTCGACGAGGAAATCCAGCGCGCGATAGACGGTCGTGGGCGGCACGCGGCCGCGTTGCGGCTCGAGCTCGGCGAGCAGGTCGTACGCGCCGATCGGGCGCTGCGCGGCCAGCACGCGTTCGTAGACCTGGCGGCGCAGCGGCGTCCACGCGAGCCCGTGCTCGGCGGCGAATGCGTCGGCCCGGGACAGCCGGGCGTCGATGGGCGATGAGGTGGCCATGGCGTGAAGCAGGCAATGAAACGAAGTATCGCGATGATATAACGTATCTCCATGCCGTGCAGCCCGAATTCCTGCCGATGCGCGCGCTCCGTCCCCTTCAGCGCCGTTTCAGCCGCGCCGCACCCAGCCCGCCGCGCCTTGCCGGGCGCGGGTCGCCGGCCGGCGCACGGCGCGGCCGTGCCGCAGCGCATCATCGAAAGCCGCCGTGTCGCCTTGACAGCATGAATCGCGTATCCGATCATTCGATCAACAACAGAGCAATTGATCGGCCAGCGAGCGTTCGCTCACCTCGCGGCCTTCGTGCAGCAGAACGAACCGGAGACAACCAGTGAGACTGGCAGACAAGGTCGCGATCCTGACGGGCGCGGCAAGCGGTATCGGCGAAGCGGTCGCGCAACGCTATCTGGACGAGGGCGCGCGCTGCGTGCTGGTCGACGTGAAGCCGCCGAGCGGCTCGCTTGCGCAGCTGATCGAGCAAAATCCCGGCCGGGCGGTGGCCGTTACCGCGGACGTCACGCGCCGCGACGACATCGCGCGCATCGTCGCGACCGCGGTCGAGCGCTTCGGCGGCGTCGACATCCTGTTCAACAACGCGGCGCTGTTCGACATGCGCCCGCTCCTCGACGAATCCTGGGACGTGTTCGACCGGCTGTTCGCGGTCAACGTGAAAGGGCTGTTCTTCCTGATGCAGGCGGTCGCGCAGCGGATGGTCGAGCAGGGCCGCGGCGGCAAGATCGTCAACATGTCGTCGCAGGCGGGGCGTCGCGGCGAGGCACTCGTTTCGCACTACTGCGCGACCAAGGCCGCGGTGATCAGCTATACGCAGTCGGCCGCGCTCGCGCTCGCACCGCACCGGATCAACGTGAACGGCATCGCGCCGGGCGTGGTCGACACGCCGATGTGGGAGCAGGTCGATGCGCTGTTCGCGCGCTACGAGAACCGGCCGCTCGGCGAGAAGAAGCGGCTCGTCGGCGTTGCCGTGCCGCTCGGCCGGATGGGCGTGCCGGGCGACCTGACGGGCGCCGCGCTGTTCCTCGCGTCGGCCGACGCCGACTACATCACCGCCCAGACGCTGAACGTCGACGGCGGCAACTGGATGAGCTGAAGTGGCGCCGCTCGCACGCTTACCCCTGGCGTTCGTGCCGCGCGCGGCCGCCGCCGCACGAGGACACGCATGATGGCGGAGATCGTGGTTGCCGGCGAACTGCTGGCCGAATTCGTCGCCGCCGAGCGCGGCCAGGGCTTCGACGTGCCGGGCCTGTTCGCGGGCCCGTTCCCGAGCGGCGCGCCGGCGATCTTCGCCGACCAGGCCGCGCGGCTCGGCGTGCGCGTCGCGTATGCGGGCTGCGTCGGCCGCGACGCGTTCGGCGACGCGATCGTCGCGCGGCTCGAGCGGGACGGCGTCGACGTCGCGCGCATCCGTCGCGTCGCACGTCCGACCGGCACCGCGTTCGTCGCGTATCGCGACGACGGTTCGCGCAGCTTCGTGTTCAGCCTGTCGACCAGCGCTGCCGCGTGCGTCGACGCATCCGACGTCGATACATCGATGTTCGACGGCTGCCGCTACTTCCACGTGATGGGCTCGTCGCTGACGAGCGAATCGGCGATCGCGGCGGTCCAGCGCGGCGTGATCGAGGCGGCGCGCGCCGGCGCGAAGGTGTCGTTCGACCCGAACGTGCGGCCCGAGATGCTGAGCTTCCGCCCGATGCGCGCGGCGCTCGACACGCTGCTCGCCGCGTGTCACCTGTTCCTGCCGAGCGAGGCCGACCTGCCGTTCTTCTGCGGGCCGCAGCCGGCCGAGCGCGCGATCGCCGGGCTGCTCGCGACGCATCCGCTGCTCGAACGCGTCGTGCTCAAGCGCGGCGCGGCCGGCAGCGTCGCGTTCGACCGTGCGAGCCGCGTCGACGCGCCGGCTTATCCCGTCGACGAACGCGATCCGACCGGCGCCGGCGACTGCTTCGGCGGTACGCTGGTCGCGAGTCTCGTCGCCGGCCTGCCTATCGACGTCGCACTGCGCCGCGCGAACGCGGCCGGCGCGATCGCGGTCACGCGGCGCGGCCCGATGGAGGGCAACAGCAGCGCGGCCGAGATCGACCGCTTCCTGACCGAACGAGGTGTCGCATGCCCGGCCTGACTTCCACTGCCGAACGCCCGCGCAGCGCGCACGCCGGCGCCGTGCTGCGGATGATCTTCGACGCGAACCGCGCGCAGGCGCAGCGCGGCATCTATTCGGTCTGCAGCGCGCACCGGCTCGTGCTGGAGGCCGCGTGCGAGGCCGCGCGCGCGGACGGCTCGCCGCTCCTGATCGAGGCGACCTGCAACCAGGTGAACCATCTCGGCGGCTATACGGGCATGACGCCCGCCGATTTCCGGCGCGACGTCGATGCGATCGCGCAGCGCTGCGGGCTCGCGCCGTCGGCGCTGGTGCTCGGCGGCGACCATCTGGGACCGAACCCGTGGCGGCACCGCCGCGCGGCCGACGCGATGCGCGAAGCGGCGGCAATGGTCGCCGCGTATGTCGAAGCCGGGTTCGAGAAGATCCACCTCGATGCGAGCATGGCGTGTGCGGACGATCCGGCGCGGCTCGACGACCGGACGATCGCCGCGCGCGCGGCCGGGCTGTGCCGCGCGGCCGAAGACGCGGCGGCGCGCGCCGGCGTCGCGCCCGTCTACGTGATCGGCACCGAGGTGCCGACGCCGGGCGGCGAAGTGGCCGGCGACGCAGCCGGCGATGCGATCGCGCGGATCGCGGTCACGCGCAGCGACAGCATCGCGGCGACGCTCGACGCGCATCGCAGCGCATTCGCGGCGGCCGGGCTCGACGACGCATGGACGCGCGTGGTCGCGATCGTCGCGCAACCGGGCGTCGATTTCGACGATCGCCACGTGCTCGACTACGACAGCGCGAAGGCCGCATCGCTCGGTGCAAGCATCCTGCACACGCCGCGCCTCGTGTTCGAAGCGCATTCGACCGACTACCAGACCGAAGGCGCGCTCGCCGCGCTCGTGCGCGACCACTTCGCGGTGCTGAAGGTCGGCCCCGCGCTGACCTTCGCGCTGCGCGAGGCGCTGTTCGCGCTCACCTTCATCGAGGACGCGCTGATCGGCGACGGCGCGCAGCGCTCGCAGCTGCGCGACGTGGTCGACGCCGCGATGCGCGCGCAGCCCGAGCACTGGGCGCCGTACTACCGCGGCGACGAGACCGAGCAGCGGCTCGCGCGCCAGTTCAGCTACAGCGACCGGATCCGCTACTACTGGCTGCAGCCGGCCGTCGTGGCGGCGGTCGAGCAGTTGTTCGGCAACCTCGCGCGGCAGCCGGTGCCCGAAACGCTCGTCGCGCAGTGGCTGCCGGACGTGTACACGGCGTGCCGCGCGGGCGGCCTCGCGAAGGAGCCGCGCGCCTGGGTGCGCCACCGGATACGCGACGTGATCGCGCACTATGCGCGCGCGTGCGGGATGCAGCGGCCGGCGTGACGGGCCGCGAAGGAAGTGCAGCAACGCGACACACGCAATACGCAATACGCAATACGCAATACGCAATACGCAATACGCAACACCGACGACAGTTCGAACAATCACAGGAGACATGCCATGCAACGAAAGATGCTCGATGCCGCCGTACGCTGCTTCGCCGGGGCCGCGCTCGCGACGGCCGCGTGCGCGGCGTCCGCCGGCACGCTGACGATCGCGACGCTGAACAACCCGGACATGATCGAGTTGAAGAAGCTGTCGCCGGCGTTCGAGAAGGCGAACCCTGACATCAAGCTGAACTGGGTGATCCTCGAGGAGAACGTGCTGCGCCAGCGCGCGACCACCGACATCACGACCGGCAGCGGCCAGTTCGACGTGATGGCGATCGGCACCTACGAGACGCCGCAGTGGGGCAAGCGCGGCTGGCTCGCGCCGATCACGGGGCTGCCCGCCGACTACGACCTGAACGACATCGTGAAGACCGCGCGCGACAGCCTGTCGTACAACGGCCAGCTGTATGCGCTGCCGTTCTACGTCGAGAGCTCGATGACGTTCTACCGCAAGGACCTGTTCGCGGCGAAGGGGCTCAAGATGCCCGACCAGCCGACCTACGACCAGATCGCCGAGTTCGCGGACAAGCTCACCGACAAGGCGAAGGGAACCTATGGCATCTGCCTGCGCGGCAAGGCCGGCTGGGGCGAGAACATGGCGTACGTGTCCACGGTCGTGAACACGTTCGGCGGGCGCTGGTTCGACGAGAACTGGAACGCGCAGCTCACGTCGCCGGAATGGAAGAAGGCGATCGGCTTCTACGTAAACCTGCTGAAGAAAGACGGCCCGCCGGGGGCAAGCTCGAACGGCTTCAACGAAAACCTGACCCTGACCGCGTCGGGCAAGTGCGCGATGTGGATCGACGCGACGGTCGCGGCCGGGATGCTCTATAACAAACAGCAGTCGCAGGTCGCCGACCGGATCGGCTTCGCCGCCGCGCCGGTCGCCGCCACGCCGAAGGGCTCGCACTGGCTGTGGGCGTGGGCGCTGGCCGTGCCGAAGACGTCGAAGCAGCAGGACGCCGCGCGCAAGTTCATCGCATGGGCGACGTCGAAGCAGTACATCGAGATGGTCGGCAAGGACGAAGGCTGGGCGTCGGTGCCGCCGGGCACCCGCACGTCGACCTACCAACGCGCCGAGTACAAGGCCGCCGCGCCGTTCTCGGACTTCGTGCTGAAGGCGATCGAGACGGCCGACCCGAACGATCCGTCGCTGAAGAAGGTGCCGTACACGGGCGTGCAGTACGTCGGGATTCCTGAATTCCAGTCGTTCGGCACGGTGGTCGGACAGGCGATCGCGGGTGCGGTGGCCGGCCAGATGACGGTCGACCAGGCGCTCGCCGCCGGGCAGGCGGCGGCCGACCGCGCGGTCCGGCAGGCCGGCTACAAGAAGTAACGCGGCTGGCACCGTGCGCGCTGCCGCGCACGGTGCGCGTCGCCGATGCAGAAAGGCGGGCCGGCCGTTCGTGCCCGCGTCTCAACCGGAGGGACTCCGATCATGCGTCATTTGCGTCTTCCCCTGAGCCATGCGTCGCCGGTCGGCGACGCGTCGTCGCCGCCGGGCGCGCCGCGCCGCGCGCGCGGCGGCGCCAGCTGGCTCGTGTCGCCGTCCGTCGCGGTGCTGCTGCTGTGGATGTCGATCCCGCTCGCGATGACGATCTGGTATTCGTTCTCGCGCTACAACCTGCTGAACCCGGACGTGAAGGGCTTCGCCGGGATCGACAACTACCGCTTCCTCGCGACCGATCCGTCGTTCCTGCCCGCGATCTGGCACACGCTCGTGCTGATCGGCGCGGTGCTCGCGATCACCGTGGTCGGCGGCGTGCTGATGGCCGTGCTGTTCGACCGCAAGTTCTACGGGCAGGGCGTGGCCCGCCTGCTCGCGATCGCGCCGTTCTTCGTGATGCCGACGGTCGCCGCGCTGATCTGGAAGAACATGATCCTGCATCCGGTGTACGGGCTCGTCGCGAACGCGATGCGCGCGCTCGGGATGACGCCGATCGACTGGTTCGCCGATTACCCGCTCACCGCCGTGATCATCATCGTCGCGTGGCAGTGGCTGCCGTTCGCGTTCCTGATCCTGTTCACCGCGATCCAGTCGCTCGACCAGGAGCAGAAGGAAGCCGCGCGCATCGACGGCGCGGGCCCGATCGCGATGTTCTTCTACATCACGCTGCCGCACCTGAAGCGCGCGATCGCCGTGGTCGTGATGATGGAGACGATCTTCCTGCTGTCGATCTTCGCGGAGATCTACACGACGACGGGCGGCGGCCCGGGCGATGCGACGACCAACCTGTCGTACCTGATCTATGCGCTCGGCCTGCAGCAGTTCGACGTCGGCCTCGCATCCGCGGGCGGGATCATCGCCGTCGTGGTCGCGAACGTCGTGTCGTTCTTCCTGGTGCGGATGCTCGCGCGCAACCTGAAGGGAGAGTACGAGAAATGAGCGACCTGACTTTGGAAGGCCGGCGCGCGCCGGCTGCATTCGACCTCGTGCGGCGCGCGCTGCCCGGTGCGCTCGCGTGGCTGCTCGCGCTGCTGCTGTTCTTCCCGATCTTCTGGATGGCGATCACCGCGTTCAAGACCGAGCAACAGGCGTACGCGTCGACGCTGTTCTTCATGCCGACGCTCGACAGCTTCCGCGAGGTGTTCGCGCGCAGCAACTACTTCGCGTTCGCGTGGAACTCGGTGCTGATCTCGGCGGGCGTCACGGTGATCTCGCTGCTGCTCGCGGTGCCGGCGGCCTACGCGATGGCGTTCTTCCCGAACCACCGCACGCAGAAGGTGCTGCTGTGGATGCTGTCGACCAAGATGATGCCGTCGGTCGGCGTGCTCGTGCCGATCTACCTGCTGTGGAAGAACGCGGGGCTGCTCGATACCGTGTCGGGCCTCGTGATCGTGTACACGCTGATCAACCTGCCGATCGCGGTGTGGATGACCTTCACGTACTTCAACGAGATCCCGAAGGACATCCTCGAAGCGGGGCGCATCGACGGCGCGTCGACGTGGCAGGAGATCGTCTACCTGCTGATGCCGATGGCGCTGCCGGGGCTCGCGTCCACCGCGCTGCTGCTCGTGATCCTGTCGTGGAACGAGGCGTTCTGGAGCATCAACCTGTCGAGCTCGAACGCCGCGCCGCTGACCGTGTTCATCGCGTCGTACTCGAGCCCCGAGGGGCTGTTCTGGGCGAAGCTGTCCGCGGCTTCCCTGCTCGCGGTCGCGCCGATCCTGATCGTCGGCTGGCTGTCGCAGAAGCAGCTCGTGCGCGGGCTCACGTTCGGGGCGGTCAAATGAGTGCTACCGGCGAACGCGCGCTCGGTCACGGGATGAACGTGCTGATCTGCGACTGCGACGGCGTGCTGATCGACAGCGAGGCCGTCGCCGCCGACGTGATCGTGCGCGAGCTCGATGCGCGCTGGCCGGGTGTCGACGCGCGGCCGGCGGTGATGCCGCTGCTCGGGCTGCGCATCGAGCGCGTGCTGGCCGGCGCGGGCGAGGCCGTCGGCCGCACGCTGTCGGCCGGCGACGTCGACGCGATCCGCCGCGCGGTCGAGGCGGCGGCCGTCAACGCGCCGATGGTCGATGGCATCGACAAGGCCCTCGCGGCGCTCAACCTGACGACCGCGTGCGCGAGCAACAGCTACCGCGCGTACGTCGAGGCGGCGCTCGCGCGCACGGGCCTCGCGCGCTTCTTCGGCGACCGGCTGTTCTGCGCGGACGCCGTGGCGAGGCCGAAGCCGGCGCCCGACGTGTATCTCGCGGCCGCGCGTGCGCTCGGCGCGGTGCCCGCGCAATGCCTCGTCGTCGAGGACAGCGTGACCGGCATCACCGCGGCCGCCGCGGCCGGCATGACCGTGCTCGGCTTCGTCGGCGGCGGGCATGCGTCGGCCGCGCAGATCGACGCGTTGCGCGGGATCGGCGCGCGTCACGTATTCGACGACATGCACGAGCTGCCCGGCTACGTCGCGCGCTGGCAGGCGACCGGCGCGGTGCTGCCGAACTAGCAACCAGGAACGAATGCGCGCCGCCTTCAACGCGGCGCATCACGAACGAACGGAGACAGACCATGGCAAGCGTGCTCCTGCGCAACATCGCGAAGCGCTACGACGACACCGAAGTGCTGCGCAACGTGAACCTCGACATCGCCGACGGCGAATTCGTCGTGTTCGTCGGGCCGAGCGGCTGCGGCAAATCCACGCTGATGCGGATGATCGCCGGGCTCGAGGACATCTCGAGCGGCGAACTGCTGATCGACGGCGCGAAGGTCAACGACGTGCCGAGCGCGAAGCGCGGCATCGCGATGGTGTTCCAGTCGTATGCGCTGTACCCGCACATGACGCTGTACGACAACATGGCGTTCGGCCTGAAGCTCGCCGGCGCGAAGAAGCCCGAGATCGACCAGGCGGTGAAGCAGGCCGCGAAGATCCTGCACATCGACCACCTGCTCGACCGCAAGCCGAAGCAGCTGTCGGGCGGCCAGCGGCAGCGCGTCGCGATCGGCCGCGCGATCACGCGCAAGCCGAAGGTGTTCCTGTTCGACGAGCCGTTGTCGAACCTCGACGCGGCGCTGCGCGTGAAGATGCGGCTGGAATTCGCGCGGCTGCACGACGAGCTGAAGACCACGATGATCTACGTGACGCACGACCAGGTCGAGGCGATGACGCTCGCCGACAAGATCGTCGTGCTGTCGGGCGGCGCGGTGCAGCAGGTCGGCACGCCGAACGCGCTGTACCACGCGCCGGCCAACCAGTTCGTCGCGGGTTTCATCGGCTCGCCGAAGATGAACTTCCTGAAAGGCACCGTCGAGTCGGTCGACGCGGCCGGCGTGCTGGTGCGCTTCGGCAGCGGCGAGACGCAGCGCGTCGCGGTCGAGGCGGCCGGGCTGTTGCGCGGCGCGGCGGTGACCGTCGGCGTGCGGCCCGAGCATCTGATCGTGGGGCAGGCGGAGACCGGCGTGGCCGCGCGGACGATGGCCGTCGAATCGCTCGGCGATGCCGCGTACCTGTATGCGGAGTCGGCCGTCGCGCCGGACGGGCTGATCGCGCGGATTCCGCCGCTCGATACGTACCGCACCGGCGAGGCGCTGCACGTGCATGCGCAGGCCGAGCACTGCCACCTGTTCGACGAGCAAGGCCAGGCGTTCCGGCGCTTGAGCGCGCACGCGAAGGCGGCGTGAGGGCGCGCGCCGGTCAGAGCCGCAGATGCTCGGCCATGTAATCGACGAAGGCGCGCAGTTTCGGCGTCGGATGGCGGCCTGACGGCCACAGGACGTAGATCGGCGTGCAGCTCGCGACGTGTTCGTCGAGCACCGCGCACAGCGTGCCGTCGTCGAGCGCGTCGCGCACGAAGAACTCGGGCAGGCACGCGATGCCGAGCCCGCGCAGCGTGAAGCACAGGCGCGCTTCCGCGCTGTTGCTGACCATCGCGACCGGCACCTCGGGCGGCGTACTCGCGTGCGGCACGCGCAGCGGCCAGGTCTCGAGCTTGCCGCTGCTCGGAAAGCGGTAGTGCAGGCAGCGATGCTGCGCGAGATCGGCCGGCGTGCGCGGCGTGCCGTGCCGCGCGAGGTAGTCGGGCGCCGCGACGAGGTGCTGGCGGAAATGGCGGAGCAGCCGCGACGACAGCCGCGAATCCGTCGGCTGGCCGGTGCGCAGCACCGCGTCGAAACCTTCTTCGACGACGTCGACGAGGCGGTCGCTGAAATCGATGTCGAGTTCGATCTCCGGATACGCGGCCATGAAATCGGCGAGCAGCGGCAGCAGCAGCGTGCCGATCGTCGGCAGGCTCACGCGCAGGCGCCCGCGCGGCGCTTCGGCGCTGTGCGTCAGTTCCTGCTCGGCCGCGTCGATCTCGGCGATCACGCGCCGGCACCGTTCCAGGAAGCGCGTGCCTTCCGCGGTCAGCGTGATGCTGCGCGTGCTGCGGTGAAAGAGGCGCACGTTCAGCCGCGCCTCGAGCCGCGCGATGCGCTTGCCGATCGCCGACGCCGACAGCCCGAGCGCGCGGCCGGCCGCGACGAAGCTGCGCGTTTCCGCGACCTGGACGAACACGACGAAACCGCCAAGATTTTCCATGCTGGTCCCCGATTGCGGACACCGATGTCCGGAGTGTCCGGAACTCTAACCCGGTTTTTCTTCTCGCGCCGGCTCCCTACGATGGGCGTTCCTTCACTGTTCGAGGTCACGCCATGTCATCCCTGCCTGTCACCGCCCACCGCGCCGAACCGGACGCCGACGCCGCGCTGCCCGAGCGCCTCGACGCCGCGCTCGATCGCGCGCTGGCCGATGCGCGCGTGGTCGGCGCGGTCGTGCTGGTCGCCCGCGACGGCCAACTTCGCTATGCGCGCGCGGCCGGTCTCGCCGATCGCGAGGCCGGCACGCCGATGCGCGAGGACGCGCTGTTCCGGCTCGCATCGGTATCGAAGCCGATCGTGACGGCCGCCGCGATGCGGCTGGTCGCGGCGGGGCGCATCGGGCTCGACGAGCCGGTCGCGCGCTGGTTGCCCGCGTTCCGGCCGACGCTGCCCGACGGCACGCCGGCCGACATCACGTTGCGTCATCTGCTTTCGCATACGGCCGGGCTCGGTTACCGCTTCCTCGAAGCCGACGCCGACGGCCCGTATGCGCGTGCCGGCGTGTCCGACGGGATGGACCGCGCGGACCTGTCGCTCGCGGAGAACGTGCGGCGCATCGCCGGCGTGCCGCTGCAATTCGCGCCCGGCACGTCGTGGAACTACTCGCTCGCGACCGACGTGGTCGGCGCGCTGATCGAGGCGGTCGACGGCCGGCCGCTCGCCGAAGCCGTGGCCGCGCTCGTCACGACGCCGCTCGGGATGACCGACACCGCGTTCTACTCGAATGACGCCGCGCGCTTCGCGACACCGTACGTCAGCACGCCGGGCGCGCCGCGCCGGATGGCCGACGACGATCTCGCGCCGGTGTACGACGGCACGGTCGGCATCCGCTTCGCGCCGGCGCGCGCGTTCGACGCGGCCGCGTGGCCGTCGGGCGGCGCGGGTATGGTGGGCACCGCGCGCGACTGCATGACGCTGCTCGATGCGTTGCGCACCGGCCGCGACGGCTGGCTCGCGCGCCGCTGGATCGACGAGATGTCGCGCGTGCAGCCGGGCGCGCACGACCTGCCGGACGCGCCGGGATTCGGTTTCGGGCTCGGCTTTTCGGTGCTGCGCGATCCGGCGGCCGCGCAGTCGCCGGAGTCGGTCGGCACGTGGCGCTGGGGCGGTGCGTACGGGCATGCGTGGTTCGTCGACCGCGCGGCCGGGCTGACGGTCGTCGCGCTGACCAATACGTTGTACGAAGGGATGCACGGGCGTGTCGTGACCGACGTGCGCGATGCGGTGTACGGCGTCGACGACCGGAGCGCGGCATGAGCGAGTGCGTATCCGTTCCCGACCGCGCTTCCGACCGCGTCGCCGACCCTGCGTCCGATCTGTCCGCACCGGTGCGCGAACGCCTGCCGGTCGCGAACCTGCTGGCGCTCGCGACCGCCGGTTTCATCACGATCCTCACCGAAGCGTTGCCGGCCGGCTTGCTCCCGTTGATGAGCATCGACCTGCGCGTGACCGAGGCGCTGATCGGCCAGCTCGTGACCGTCTACGCGCTCGGCTCGATCGTCGCGGCGATCCCGCTCGTCGCCGCGACGCGCGCGATGCGCAGGCGCCGGCTGCTGCTCGCGGCGCTGGCGGGCTTCGTCGTGTCGAATGCGCTGACGGCCGCGTCACCGTACTACGCGCTGACGCTCGCCGCGCGCTTCGTCGCGGGCATGTCGGCCGGGCTGTTGTGGGCGCTGTTGGCCGGCTATGCGAGCCGGATGGTCGACGCATCGCTGCGCGGCCGGGCGATCGCGGTCGCGATGCTCGGCGCGCCGGTCGCGATGTCGATCGGCATCCCGGCCGGCACCGCGCTCGGCGCGATGTTCGGCTGGCGCATCGCGTTCGCGGGCATCACGGTCGCGGCGCTCGCGCTGATCGGCTGGATCCGGCTGCGCGTGCCCGACTATCCGGGGCAGCCCGCCGGCGCCCGCGAGCCGGTGCTCGGCGTGATCGCACTGCCCGGCGTGCGGCCGGTGCTGGTCGTGATGTTCGCCTATGTGCTCGCGCACAACATGCTGTACACGTACGTTGCGCCGTTCCTTGCCGGCGTGCGGATGGGCGCGCAGGTCGATGCGGTGCTGTTCGTGTTCGGTATCGCGTCGCTGGTCGGCATCGCGCTGACGGGCGCATGGATCGGCGCCGCGCAGCGGCGGCTGACGCTCGCGAGCATCGCGCTGTTCGCGCTTGCGGCGGCGATGCTCGGTGCCGGGTCCGGGATGACGATCGTTTATGCGGGTGTCGCGCTGTGGGGGCTCGCGTTCGGCGGCGCGCCGACGCTGTTCCAGACGGCCACCGCGAACGCGGCGGGCGATGCGGCCGACGTCGCGCAGTCGATGCTCGTGACGGTGTGGAACCTCGCGATCGCGGGCGGCGGCATCGCGGGCGGGATGCTGCTCGGCGCGACGGGCGCGGGTGCGATTCCGTGGGTGCTGGTCGCGCTGCTGGCGGCTGCGTGGCTCGGCGCATGGCGCGCGCGCCGGCATGCGTTTCCGGCGCCGCGCGCGGCCGCGTGAGCGTGCGGCGGCGTCAGGCCGCCTTCGCGTCGAGCGCCGCGCGCGCGCAGGTTTCGTCGGTGACGAGCCCCGACAGCCAGCCGCCGCGCAGCGCGGCGATCACCGCGTCGCGCTTCTTCGGGCCGCCCGCGAACGCGATCGTCGGGCGCTTCGGCGGCGCGTCGAGCGCGACGCTCGTCACGCGTGCGCTCGTCGACACGTCGACGAGCCGGCCCTGCGCATCGATCGGCACGCCGAGCAGTTCGGCCACCGCGCCGAGCGCGGTCATCTCGTCGCGTTCCTGTTCGGTGATGAAGCCGTCTTCATAGAGCGGGCAGTGCGGACCGATGTTGCCGATCCCGACGAACGCGACGTCGGCCTGCGCCGACAGCGCGTCGACGATCCGGTACAGCCGGTGATTGCACCATTGCGCGCGCTCGGCGTCGCTGTCGGCGAACAGCGGCGCGGGCAGCAGGAAGTGCTTGCCGCCGGTCTTCTCGGAGATGTACTGCGCGACGTCGTAGCGGTTCGACGAGCCGTCGGCGGCGATCGCGCCGACCATCGACACGAGCCGGTGCTGCGGCCGCTCGATCTGGGCGATCTGCGCGACCGCCGCCTTCAGCGTCCGGCCGCTGCTGACGGCGATCACCATCGGCCGCGTCTCGTTCAGGTAGCGCTCCATCACCTGCGCGCCGGCGACCGCGAGCTTGCGGTCGATCGCTTCGGCCGCATCGGCATCGACGGGCACGACTTCGCACATCGTAAGCCCGTAGCGTTTCGACAGCTGCGCGCCGAGCTCGAGGCAGTCGGCGAGCTGGTGATCGACGCGCACGCGGATCAGGTTCTTCTCGACCGCGAACGCGACGAGGCGCTGCGCGACCGGGCGCGACACCTGCAGCTTCTCGGCGATTTCGTTCTGCGTGTCGCCCGCGACGTAGTAGAGCCACGCGGCACGCGTGGCGAGATCGAGTTTTTCTGAGGACTTGGACACGATAGCGGTTCGGTTCGGATCTGGGGGGCCGCCCGCGGACCGGCCGTCGGGCGGCGCAACGGCATCCACTGTAACGCATGCGCGGCGGGCGGCCGACGGCCGCCCTGCGTCGCCGCCTACGCGAGCCGCGCGCGCGACGGTTCGTAAAGCGGGCGCACGTGGCGATACAGCGCGCGGAACGCGTCGAGGCGCTCGCGCAGCAGCGCATGACGCGCGGCGTCGGGCACGTATTCGGCGCGCACCGGCGGCTTGGTCAGCACGACTTGCGGATCGCCGCCGACGGCGAGCCAGCCCAGCCGCGCGGCGCCCAGTGCCGCACCCGTTTCGCCGCCGCCGTGCTGGCAGGTGCGCACGTCCAGCGCGTCGGCGATCAGCTGCGCCCAGAACGCGCTGCGCGCGCCGCCGCCGATCAGCGACAGCCGGTCGGTTTCGACGCCGGCCGCGTGCAGCGCGTCGAGGCCGTCCGCGAGGCCGAGCGTCACGCCTTCGAGCACCGCGTAGCCGAGATGCGCGCGCTCGGTCGCATGCGTCATCCCGAAGAACACGCCCTGCGCATACGGATCGTTGTGTGGCGTGCGTTCGCCGGACAGGTAGGGCAGGAACAGCGGCGCCGTCGCGAGCGCGTCCGCGTCGAGCGCCGCGATTTCGGCGAGCAGCGCCGGCTCGTCGGTGCCCGTCAGCTTGCAGACCCAGCGCAGGCAGCTCGCGGCCGACAGCACGACGCTCATCAGTTGCCAGCGATCGGGAATCGCGTGGCAGAACGCATGCACGGCCGATGCCGGATTCGGCATGAAGCGGTCGCCGACCACGCTCAGCACACCCGACGTGCCGAGCGACACGAAGCCGTCGCCCGCGTGGATCGCGCCGATGCCGAGCGCGCTCGTCGCGTTGTCGCCGCCGCCGCCCGCCACCACGACGGCCTCCGACAGCCCGAGTTCGCGCGCGACGTCGGCGCGCAGCGTGCCGGACGGCGCATTGCCTTCGACGATGCGCGGCATCTGGGCGCGCGTCATGTCGCACGCGGCGAGCAGCGCGTCGGACCAGTCGCGGCGCGCGACGTCGAGCCACAACGTGCCGGCCGCGTCGGACGGATCGGACACCTTCGCGCCGGTGAGCCGGAAGCGCAGGTAGTCCTTCGGCATCAGCACGCAGGCCGTTGCGGCGAACACGTCGGGCTCGTGCTTCGCGACCCACAGCAGTTTCGGCGCGGTGAAGCCGGGCATCGCGAGGTTGCCGGCCAGCGCATGGAGATCGGGCGCGCGTTCGGTGAGCAGCGCGCATTCGTCGGCGCTGCGCATGTCGTTCCACAGGATCGCGGGGCGCAGCACGCGGTCGTCGCGGCCGAGCAGCACCGCGCCGTGCATCTGGCCCGACAGGCCGATCCCGCGCACCTGCGCGAAGGCCTGCGGATGCCGTTCGCGCAGCGCCGCGAGTGCGGCGAGCGTGCCTTGCCACCAGTCGTCCGGATGCTGTTCCGCCCAGCGCGGGTGCGGCCGCGACACGCTGAACGGCGTGCCGGCGGTGCCGACCACGGTGCCGTCCGGAGCAAGCAGCAGCACCTTCACTTCCGAGGTGCCGAGGTCGATGCCGAGATACATGAGCGATCCGTTCCGTCAGTGAGGAGCCGCTACTTTAGCCGCACGCGCGCGCGCCTGCCAACGCAGGTTCGCCCGAATGCGCGGCCGCTCGCGGGCGGCCGGCTGCGGGGCCGCGGGCCGCCGTGCGTCAGCGCTGCGCGAGCCATGCGTCGACGCGTGCGAGCCCGGCGCGCAGCGCGTCGAACAACGCCGCGTTGCCGGCGAGCGAGCCCCACAGCGCGCGGCTCGCGCACAACGCGACGACCGGGTCGTCGGCCTCGACGATCGCCCGCGCGGCGCCGTCGTCCATCACGCCGTCCTGGTACGCATACGGCAGCAAGCCGCGCGCCCAGCGTTCGAGAAAGCGCAGGAACAGCGCCGGCAGCACGGCAGTGGCGACCGGCGCCGCGCCGCGTGCGAGCGATTCGGCGAGCGTCGGCGCGATGAAGCCGGGAATCTTCGAGAAGCCGTCGGCCGCGACGCGCTGGTTCGTGTCCAGCACGTACGGATTGCCGAACCGTTCGAGCACGACGTCGCGGTAGCGCCAGAGATCGAGCGGGCTCGGGCTGAGACACGGGATCACGTCTTGCGTCACGTAGTCGTGCGCGAAGCGGCGGATCGCCGCGTCGTGCGTGCCTTCGTGGATGTACGTGTGGCCCGCGAGCGTGCCGGCCCACGCGATGCAGCTGTGCGTCGCGTTGAGGATGCGGATCTTCGCTTCCTCGTACGGATGCACGTCGTCGACCAGTTCCGCGCCGGCCAGCTCCCAGCGCGGCCGGCCCGCCGCGAAGCGGTCCTCGATCACCCACTGGATGAACGACTCGCCCATCACCGGACACGCGTCGTCGACGCCGGTTGCCGCGCGCACCCGTTCGCGCACGTCGGCGGTCGGGCGCGGCGTGATGCGGTCGACCATCGCGCTCGGCGTCGCGACGTTCGCATCGAACCACGCGAGCAGATCGGCCTCGCCGCGCCGTTCGAGGAATTCGCGCATGCCCGCGCGAAAGCGCGCGCCGTTGTTGCGCAGGTTGTCGCAGCTCTGCAGCGTGAGCGGGCCCGCGCCGCGTTTCGCGCGTTCGGCGAGCAGCGCCGCGAGCGCGCCGTACAGCGTCGTGCGCGCGCCTTGCAGGTCGGCCGCGAGATCGGCGTTCGCGAGGTCGAGCCGGTTGTGTTCGTCGAGGTAGTAGCCGCCTTCGGTGACGGTGAACGACACGAGCCGGCACGCGGGGTCGGCGCCGGCGTCGATCAGCGCGGCGAGATCGATCGACCACGGCAGCACGCGCGAGATCGCGCGGACCGTCTCGTACGCGCGCTCGCCCTGCGGCGTGACGGTCTCGAGCGTGTAGGCGCCGTGCTGCGCCGCGAGCGCGTCCATCGTCGCGCGCATGTCGTCGCGGATGTTGCCGACGGTCAGCGACCAGCGTTCGTCGGCCGGCACGGCCGCGTTCACGCGGTGCAGATACCACGCCTGGTGCGCGCGGTGGAACGAGCCTGCGCCGATGTGCAGCAGCACGGGCGCGTGGGCGGAGGGCGATTCGCTCATCCGGTGTCTCCTGTTCGTGCCAGTTTTTCCTGTCGAATACGATCATTTGCTCTTTGTGTGAGCGAATGATCGTATTCGGGCGAACGAAAGTCAAGGCGCGGACGCGGCATTTCGATGGTGCGCTGCGGCGGCGCGTGGGCGGAAGGCGGAAGGCGGAAGGCGGAAGGCGGAAGGCGGAAGGCGGAAGGCGGAAGGCGGATGGCGCAAGGCGCAAGGCGCAAGGCGCAAGCGTCCGTCGAGATTCGATGCGACGAGTTCGTCGAGCAGCGAGCGGGCTGGCCGCCCCGGCAGGATGCCTTGGCGCCGTCGGAACACGGCGAGCATGCGCAGCGGATGGTGCGGCGCCGCAACGATACGGCGATATGCCGGCGATCCCGGCCGCGCCGGCACATTCCGCGGCTCGCGCACGAACGCGCGTTGCCGCGCGAAGGGGAGGCGCCGGCCCGCACGTCGTCGTGACGCGCGGGCGCGAGGCGTGCGTTACAGCGTGGTGCGCACGTGCCAGAGCTCGGGGAACAGCACGACGTCGAGCATCTTGCGCAGATACGGCGCGCCGCTCGTGCCGCCGGTGCCCTGCTTGAAGCCGATGATGCGCTCGACGGTCGTCACGTGACGGAAGCGCCACTGGCGGAACGCATCCTCGAGATCGACGAGTTCCTCGGCCATCTCGTAGAGCTCCCAGTGCTGCTGCGGGTGACGATAGACTTCGAGCCACGCGGCCTCGACCGTTTCGTCGTGACGCATCGGCTGCGTCCAGTCGCGCTCGAGCCGTTCGGGCGCGATCGGGAAACCGCGCCGCGCGAGCAGGCGCACGACCTCGTCGTAGAACGACGGCGCCTCGAGCGTCGCGCGCACCTGTTCGAGGATGTCGGGCCGGTGCGCATGCGGCTGCAGCATCTGCACGTTCTTGTTGCCGAGCAGGAATTCGAGCTGCCGGTACTGGTACGACTGGAACCCCGACGACTGGCCGAGATACGGCCGCATCGCCGAATACTCGGACGGCGTCATCGTCGACAGCACGTTCCACGCCTGCACGAGCTGCTCGAGGATCCGCGACACGCGCGCGAGCATCTTGAACGCGGGCGGCAGCGCGTCGCCGCGCACCGCGTCGAGCGCGCCGCGCAGCTCGAACAGCGCGAGCTTCATCCACAGCTCGCTCGTCTGATGCTGGATGATGAACAGCATCTCGTTGTGATCGGGCGACAGCGGATGCTGCGCGTCGAGGATCGCATTCAGCGACAGGTAGTCGCCGTAGCTCATCGACTTCGAGAAATCGAGCTGCGCATCGTGCCAGCCGGCTTGAGCGGTGGCTTCGCCGGGCACGTGCGGCGCTTCATGAGCCGGTTGGGCCGCGCGTGCGCCCGAGAACGGGCAGCCCGCCGGCGCATCGTCGCCGGGTGGCTGAATATGACCAGAATTCACGACTTTCTCCAGATTTGAATGACGGGGCGCGGCGCGCAATCCGCACGTCGCGGCGGCGCGCGCCGGGCTGGAAGCGATCAGGTCACCGCGCCGCGCTCGGCGAACTCGGGCGCCTTCCACGCGTCGGTGGCGAGGATGTCGCGCAGCGTCTCGACGGCATCCCACACGTCGACGAAGCGCGTATAGAGCGGCGTGAAGCCGAAGCGCAGCACGTAAGGCTCGCGGTAGTCGCCAATCACGCCGCGCGCGATCAGCGCCTGCATCACCTCGTAGCCGTGCGGATGCTCGAAGCTCGCCTGCGAGCCGCGCTGGTGATGCGCGCGCGGCGTGACGAGCTTCAGCGACAGGCCCGCGCAGCGCGTTTCGACGAGCGCGATGAACGCGTCGGTCAGCGCGAGCGACTTGCGGCGGATCGCGTGCATGTCGGTCTGCAGGAACACGTCGAGCCCGCATTCGACCATCGACATCGACACGATCGGCTGCGTGCCGCACAGGAAGCGCGCGATGCCCGGATCGGGCGCGAAGCCCGGCTGCATCGCGAACGGTGCGCGGTGGCCCCACCAGCCCGACAGCGGCTGCGAGAAGTGAGCGAGATGGCGCTGCGGCACCCACACGAACGCCGGCGAACCGGGGCCGCCGTTCAGGTACTTGTACGTGCAGCCGACCGCGCCGTCCGCGTGCGCGCCGTTCAGGTCGACCGGCACCGCGCCGGCCGAATGCGCGAGATCCCACAGCATCAGCGCGCCCGCATCGTGCACGAGCTGCGTGACGGCCGGCATGTCGTGCATGTAGCCGGTGCGGTAGTTCACGTGCGTGATCATCGCGACGGCCGTGTCCGCGCCGAGCGCGTCGGGCAGGTCCGCCGGATCGTCGATCAGGCGCAGCTCGTAGTCGCCGCCGAGCTGTTCGATCAGCCCTTGCGCGATGTACAGGTCCGTCGGAAAGTTCGAGCGCTCCGACACGATCACGCGGCGCTCCGGCGCGCGTTCGGCCTGGTGGCGCACCATCGCCGACAGCAGCTTGAACAGGTTGATCGAGATGGTGTCGGTCACGACGGTTTCGCCGGGCGCGCCGCCGATCAGCGTCGCGAGCTTGTCGCCGAGGCGGCGCGGCAGCGCGAACCAGCCGGCGGTGTTCCAGCTGCGGATCAGGCCGTCGCCCCATTCGGCGCCGATCACCTGTTGCGCGCGGGCGGCCGATGCGCGCGGCTGCGCGCCGAGCGAGTTGCCGTCGAGATAGATCACGCCGTCGGGCAGCGCGAACTGGTCGCGCAGCGCGGCGAGCGGGTCGTCGCGGTCGAGGGCGAGCGCGTCTTCACGGGTCTTGATGATCATGATGTCGGGTCAGTAGTTCGCGGACGAGTGGTTCGCGGGTCGATGGTTGGATGAATCAGGAGGACCGGCCGGGCAGCGCGCGCAGCACCGCACGCACGGGGCTCGCGTCGAGCGTCGCGAACTTCAGCGGCAGCGCGATCAGCTCGTAGTCGCCGGGCGGCACGTCGTCGAGCACGATCCCTTCGAGGATCGCCATCCGGTGCGTGCGCACGCGGTGATGCGCATCCATGGTCTTCGATTCCTGCGGGTCGAGCGACGGCGTATCGATGCCGATCAGCTTGACGCCGTGCGCGGCGAGCAGGTCGACGGTCTCGGGCGCGACCGCGCAGAAGCCGCTGTCCCATTGCGCGACGCTGGCGCGCGCATAGGTGCGCAGCAGCACGCGCGGCGGCACGCCGGCGAGCGCGGCCTCGAGGTCGGCCGGGCGCACGACCGGCGATGCGCCGATGCAGTGGATCACGCGGCACGGGCCGAGATAGGTGTCGAGCGGCACCGCGCCGATCGGCGCGCCGTCGGCGTCGTAGTGGAGCGGCGCGTCGCAGTGCGCGCCGGTATGCGGCGACAGCGTCAGGCGCGCGACGTTGACCGGCGAGCCGGCCTCCATCCGCCATACGCGTTCGACGGAAACCGGCGTGTCGCCCGGCCACACGGGGGTGGCGGGGCTGACGGGCGGCGAGATGTCCCAGAGTGTGTCCATGGCATGACGAGTCGGTGAATCGATGCTTCGAATGATAGGTGGACGCTCGCAGAAAGTGCTTGCGAAATAAACATGGACAATCCGCCCGATTGGCAGATAATTCGACTCAGAGGGAAAATGGGGACCAAAAATGCACGCGATCACGCTCGATGCCACCGACTGCCGGATTCTGGCGGTCCTGCAGGAAGAGGGCAGAATCAGCAATCTCGATCTGGCGGAGCGCATCTCGCTTTCGCCATCCGCCTGTCTGCGCCGGATGCGCCTGCTCGAGGAGCAGGGCGTGATCGAGCACTATCGCGCGTGCCTGAGCCGCGAGAAGCTCGGCTTCGAGCTCGAGGCGTTTGTGCAGGTGTCGATGCGCAACGAAGAGAATCAATGGCACGAGCGCTTCGCGGAGGCGCTGCGCGAATGGCCGGAGGTGGTCGGCGCGTTCGTCGTGACGGGCGAGAGCCACTACCTGCTGCGCGTGCTCGCGCACAACCTCAAGCACTATTCGGATTTCGTGCTGAACCGGCTCTACAAGGCGCCGGGCGTGATGGACATCCGTTCGAACATCGTGCTGCAGACGCTGAAGGACGAAGCGGGCGCGCCGGTCGGGCTGGCGCGCATGGGGGCGATCAAAGCGGTGTGAGGCCGTGGAAGCCGCCGCCGTGGAACACGAGCGGCGGAGCGGCATCCGACACGGCACGCACGCCGCAGCGTTCCACTTCGCCGACGAAGATCACATGGTCGCCTTCGTCGTAGCGGCTGCGGTTGTGGCATTCGAACCACGCGAGCGCACCGTCGAGCACCGGCATGCCCGAGTTGCCGGCCGCGTGCGCGATCCCTTCGAAGCGGTCGCCCTTGTAGGTCGAGAAGCGCTTGCACAGGTCGAGCTGCGACGCCGCGAGCACGTTCACCACGTAATGGCTGTTGCTGCGGAACACCGGCGTCGACGCCGATTTGTGCGCGAGGCTCCACAGCACGAGCGGCGGATCGAGCGACACCGAGTTGAACGAGCTCGCGGTGATGCCGATCAGCTGCCCGGACGGCGCACGCGTCGTGATGACCGTGACGCCGGTCGCGAACTGGCCGAGCGCCTGGCGAAAGGCGGCCGAGTCGAAATCGGGCGGGGTGGCATGCTTCATCGGGCGGCCATCCGGATCGAAACGGACAGGCGCGGCGCGCGGCGGGTGCGGGAGGCGCGGCGGACGAAAGGCGGCAAGGCCAGGGCGGTCGGTCGGGAAGTGGTGCGCATGGCGCGATTTTAGCGGAATCGCGACCGCCGGGCCCGTGCGGACGGTGCATTGCGGGGCCAGCGTGAGGTAGCGAACACAGTCGCCCGGCGCCGCGATCGGGCCCGCGGAGGCGTTTCTGGCGTGTTTTATCGCGCGCGGTCGGCGGCCCGCCCATCCGCCACGCCCTGCATCACGCGCGACCGCCGCGGCAGCCATCGCGCGTGCGCTACCGCGCCGCCGCCAGCCCGAGCGACAGCGCACCCGTCAGGATCAGGCTCGACGCCCACACCGCATCGAGGTTGAACCAGCTCCGCGCGACGAACTTCAGCCCGAGATAGCGGTACACGAGCCACGCGAGCACGCCGCCCGTGCCGATCATCGCGGCCGCGTGCACGGCCGCGACGACGAGCGCCATCCCGAGATGCGCGTCGACGAGCGTGGCCGCCGCGCGATCGCCGGCGTCCGTGTCGAGCCCGCAAAGCCCCAGATAGATCGGCACCAGCATCAGCCCGGCGCCGTGCGCGAGCGCGACCGCGAACGACCACAGCCCGAGCCGCGCGGGCGGAATCCGGGCGAGTGCACGCGGGTGGCGCCGCCGGATCAGCAGCACCGCGCCGAAGCCGATCACGAGCGCGCTCGCGCCGATCCGGATCGCCGTCTGCCACGCGAGCAGCGCGGCGAGCAGCCCGAACGGCAGCATCACCATGAATACCGCGAGCGCATGGCCGAGCGCGAGATAGCCGAGCGCCGCGACGAGCGCGCCGCCGCGGCGCGTCATCAACGCGTTCGACACCGCGAGCGGCCAGCCCATCGCCGGATTGAGCCCGTGATAGACGCCGCTCGCGAGCACGGCCGCCCACAGCGCGAGCGGCGCGGAGAGGCCGGCGCTCAACGCTTGACCGACGGATAGCAGAACGAGTCGGTCGAGCAGTCGCCGCCTTCCAGCCGGATCTGGTGCGCGCGATAGCCGTCGGGGAACTCGACCCAGTAGTCGTCGGCGAGCGTCAGCCCGCCGTCCGGCCCCGCATGCGCGAGCACCTGCGCGGCCGGCACGCCGTCCGGATAGAACTGGTCGTCCCACGTCGAGTAGAGCGAGTTGGTCCAGTACACGCGCCGGCCGTCGCGGCTGATTTCCACCATCTGCGGGCCGCCGGCGAACGCGCGGCCGCTCGAGTGCGGCGCGCGGCGCACGATCCCGCCGATGCGCACCGACCCGGCGAGCACCGGGTGACGCGGATCCGACACGTCGTACTGACGCATCTCGCCCGTGCCCCAGCACGATACGTACAGGAAACGGTCGTCGAGCGACAGGTCGATGTCGGTCACGAGCGGCGGCACCGCGCCGAATCCCTGGAGCAGCGGCGGCAGTTCGTCGGCGGCGGCCGGCTCGGGCGGGATCGTCGCGGTCTTCTCCACATGGAACTGGCCGTCCTCGCGCCACCAGGTCCAGATCGATCCTTCGAGATTGGTCGTGTCGACCACGACGCCGACGAACCCGTATTCGCGCACCGGATCGTGCGCGGGCCGCACTTCGAGCGCCATCTGGTGCTGCGCGCCGAGATCGATCGTCTGCACGTTGCGCCGCGCGCGCAGGTCCCAGAAATGCAGCCGGTGGCCGTAGCGGTTCGCGAGCAGGTCTTCCGGCACGATGCCGTTCTCGAATTGCGGCGGCAGCGCCCATTCGCTCGACACCATGTAGTCGCGCGGCAGGTTCCACCAGAAGTCGTAATGCTTGTCCTGCGGGCCGCGGTCGATTTCCCAGCGGCCGAGCACGTCGAAGGTCTCGCAGTCCATGATGAAGATGCCGGGCGCGCCGTCGGTGCCGTCCGGGCCCGCGCCGCCGAGCGTGCTCACGTAGATGCCCTCGGGGCCGCAATGAACCGTGTGCGGCCGCGAATAGCCGGTCTTCGCGAACACCTCGCCGGGCTCGATGATCTTGTGGATGCGCGCCTGCGTCGGGTGCGGCTTCGTGTCGATCACGTAGATCCGCGACGAGCGCAGGCCCGGGATGATCAGGAAGCGGCGCTCGAGAAACGCGTGACCGGTCAGCGGCGACAGCGACGACGAGCACGCATTCCAGCCGAAGTGGTGGAATTCGTCGCCGGTGTTCGGCATCGTCACCGTGTGCACGATCTTGCCGTAGGTCGCCGAGCCGGGTTTCACGTCGATCACGGCAAGCGCGTCGGGCCTGGAAAAATCAGGGCTCAGCAACAACGTATAGGCAAATTCCTCCGCCGGCGCCTGCATCGCAAGTTCCGGCGAAGCGTGAAAGGTCGGGTCAGGCCGCATGCTCATCGTGGTGCCTCTCTCGGTTGTATCGGATCACCGGCGCACGGCCGTTCACTGCGGGCGTGCGGGTCGAACAGGTTGCGTGACGGGAATGCGCCGGCGGTTGCGCGCGATTGCAGGACGCGCGGTGCGCTGCATCAGGTCGGGAAAGCGGGGAAACGCGGCGCGCCGGATCGTCGCGCAGGCGGCGCAACGGGCGCACGGTGACGCGAGGGTGCGGTGAACGCGACGGCGCGCGGGGCACCGGTGGTCAGGCCCGCCATGCGGGTGATTTCTGCTGAGGCGTGCATATCGATGTTCCGGCAGATGTTGTTGGCATCAGGGCGGGCATGCATCGGACGCTGCGTGCAGCCGGACGGTGTGCCGTCGCGGCGAAGCGTGCCTAAGTGTAGTCGAGAAACGTGCAGCCGGTGGTGCGCGCCGCGCATGCGGTTCTGCCGGATTCGCGCGCGAGTGAGATACTTGAACGCTGCCGCTGCGCGCCGGGCAACCGGGCAGCGGCCGGGCAGTGGTGATAAGGACCGGCGGCGCCGGCACGCGCCTGCGTGCCGGCCGCCGTCTTCAACGAGGTACTGATTTCATGGTGAACGAGATGCTTGAAACCGCGACTGTGGGCGGCGGGTGCTTCTGGTGCACGGAGGCCGTGTTTCTCGACGTCGACGGCGTGACGGCCGTCCAGTCGGGCTATGCGGGCGGCCATACGCGCAATCCCGGCTATCGGGACGTCTGCGACGGCGACACCGGTCACGCGGAGGTCGTGAACGTGACGTTCGATCCGGCGCGCATCGGTTATCGCGAGATCCTCGAGATCTTCTTCGCGACGCACGATCCGACCCAGCTGAACCGGCAGGGCAACGACGTCGGCACGCAATACCGGTCGGTCGTGTTCACGCATTCCGACGCGCAGCGCGACGTCGCGCTCGACGTGATCCGCGAACTGGAGCGCGAGCAGGTGTTCGGGCAGCCGATCGTCACGCAGGTCGTGCCGCTCGACGGCAACTACTGGCCGGCCGAGGACTATCATCAGAACTATTACGCGCGCAATCCGGGGCAGGGCTACTGCTCGGTCGTGATCGGGCCGAAGCTCGCGAAATTCCGCCAGAAGTTCTCGCACCGGCTGAAGTCGCAGCGCGGCGCGTAATCGACGCATCAGCCGCAAGCGGCACGTCGGCCGCAAGCGGCGCGGGCACCCGCGCCGCGACCCCTACGCCGCCTCGCTGCGCCAGTGCGCGCACGCGGCGGCGATCTCGCGCGCGAGCGCGAGGCACGACAGCGGCGCGGAGCCTTCCGCCTTGTTGTTGATCGTGATGATCACCGGCTGTCCGGCCAGCGCGTAGCGCGCGGCCAGCTCGGCGAGCGCCGCGCGCGTGGCCGGGTCCTCGTCGACGAGCTTGTCGAACGGCTCGTACTTCGCCTTCGCCTGTTCGTACTTGAAGCCGCCGTGCAGGCTCCAGCGCACGATCAGCGGGCCCGGCGCATCGCCGTCGAGCAGCGCGAGCGCGGCCGCCTGGCGCAGCGGGTCGGGCATCCGCGCGTGCAGGCCGACGCAGTAGCGCACGCCGAGCGCCGCGAGTGCGCGGATGAAGCGCGGCGTGAGCAGGCTCGCGTCGCGGATCTCGATCGCGTAGCGCGTGCCGTCGGCGTCCGGCGGCAGCGGCGGCAATGCCGCGAAGAATGCCGACAGCCGGTCGATCAGCGCGGCCGGCTCGGCGAGCAGTTGATCGGGCATCGGCGAGAACTGGAACACCAGCACGCCGGCCTTCCTGCCGAGCCCTTCGACGCACGGCTGCACGAATTCCCGGGTGGCGAGCTGCGCGTCGAGGAAGGTCGGGTTCGGGCCCGACGGCTCGCCGCGCCTGCCGCGCACGACCGCGTCGGTGACGGACGCCGGCGCCTTCACGACGAAGCGGAAGTCGTCCGGCACCTGTTGCGCGTAGCGCAGGTAATCGGCCACCGACAGCGGCCCGTAGAACGAGCGGTCGAGGCTCACGCTCTTCAGCAGCGGATGCGCGCCGTACGCCTGGAGCCCTTCGCGCGATAGCTTCGTCTGCGCGAAATCGCCGTCGTAGACGATGCCGTCCCAGCCGGGGAAATACCACGACGACGTGCCGAGCCGCACATTGGGCGGCAGCGCGGCCGCGGCGGCGGCGACTTCCGCGGAAACCGGGGCGGGCGGCACGCCGCGCCGGCGCCGGCTTTTCTTCGGCGGCGCGGCCGGTGGAGACGGTTCGTCCCACAGCAGGCCGGAGGCGGGGGGCGGTTCCACCGGCTCCTGGTCGGCGCAAGGGCGGGGCGATGCACGGCCGGGGCGCGCGGGCGACTTTGCCGGCCGCGCAGCGTCGTGCTCGTCCGGCGTCACGCGTGCGTCGGCGCCGGCAGGGTTGTCGTCATCCGCGGGCGCAGCCGCGCGCGCGTCGGCGGGCGGCGCGCCACCGCCACCGAACAGGTCGAACTGCCCGTCGGCGTGCGATCCGTCCGGTTCGTCGCGCTGCTGTCGTTGCGGCGCCGTATTGCGCCGCGTCCTGCCGTCACCCATGCATGCCCAGCGTGAAGTGCCGCCTAGCGCGGCAGCGTGTGTTCGTACATGTAGCGCCGCGACCACGGCAGCGTTTTCGCGCTGCGTCCGGCCTTGCGGCACACGATCTGGAAGATCGACACGTCGTCGTGCTCGAACGCATACGCGCAACCGGCGAGGTACACGCGCCAGATGCGGAATTTCTCGTCGTCGACGAGCGCGCGCGCCTGGTCCGCCTTCGCCTCGAAGTTCTCGGTCCAGATGTCGAGCGTGCGCGCATAGTGCCGCCGCAGGCTTTCGACGTCAATCGCCTCGAGCCCGCCGCGCTGCGCCGCTTCGAGCGCGAGGCTGATGTGCGGCAGCTCGCCGTCCGGGAACACGTAGCGGTCGATGAATTCGCCGCCGCCGAGCGCCGTTTCGCCGCTTTCCGCGTCGGTCGACGTGATCCCGTGGTTCATCGCGACGCCGTCGTCGGTCAGCAGGTCGTGCACGCGCGAGAAATAGAGCGGCAGGTTCTTGCGGCCGACGTGCTCGAACATCCCGACGCTCGTGATGCGGTCGAACTGCCCGTCGATCTCGCGGTAGTCCTGCAGGCGGATCTCGATCTGGCCCTCGAGCCCGGCGGCCTTCACGCGCGCGGTCGCGAGATCGAACTGGTTCTGCGACAGCGTCACGCCGAGGCACGTCGCGCCGAACTTCTGCGCGGCGCGCAGCACGAGCGCGCCCCAGCCGCAGCCGATGTCGAGCAGGCGCTGGCCGGGCTCCAGCTGGATCTTGGTCAGGATGTGGTCGATCTTCTTGATCTGCGCGGTCGCGAGATCCTCGTCGCCGTTCTCGAAGTACGCGCACGAGTACACCATGTTCTCGTCGAGCCACAGCTGGTAGAACTCGTTCGAGACGTCGTAGTGATACTGGATCGCCTTCCGGTCGGTGTTCTTCGTGTGATTGAAGTAGCGCTTCACGCGCGCGAGCTTGCTCGCGCTCGTGACCGTGCTGCGCGCGAGCGAATAGCTGATGTTGATGATGTCCGACAGCCGGCCTTCGATGTCGATCTTGCCCTTCACGTACGCCTCGCCGAGATTGTCGAGGCTCGGTTCGAGCAAGAGCGGCAGCGCCGACGCGCTGTTGACCTTCAGCGTGACCTGCGGTGCGCTGAAGGTGCCGAAATCGAGTTGATCGCCGTTCCACAGCACGAGGCGCGCCGGTATGTTCGCTTTCGCCCGTACTTCGTCCGCCCACTGTGCCAGCTTCTTTTCCCAGAACATTTGGATTCTCCGTTTGTTCGTTGAATCGAATACAGCCAAGTATCTTGACCGGCGCCCGCCTCCTGCGAGGCGGGCGCCCGGATGCAACACGAGACACGACCGGCGAGCGGCACCGCGGCCGCGGTTCGGCTTACGGCGACAGGCGCGAGATCGTCCAGCCCGACGCCGCAGCGGCGTCGCGCGTATAGAGCAGGCGGTCGTGCAGCCGCGACGGGCGGCCCTGCCAGAACTCGATCGCGTCGGGCACGACGCGATAGCCGCCCCAGTGCGGCGGGCGCGGCGGGTTCTCGCCGTAGCGTTCGGCCACGTCCTTCTCGCGCGCTTCGAGCGTCGCGCGGCTGTCGATCACGGCGCTCTGCTCGGACGCCCACGCACCGATGCGCGAGCCGAGCGGGCGCGACGCGAAATAGCGGTCGCTTTCGTCGGCGCTGGTCTTTTCGATCCGGCCCTCGATGCGCACCTGGCGCTCGAGCTCGATCCAGTAGAACAGCAGTGCCGCGTACGGATGGGCGGCGAGGTCGCGCCCCTTGCGGCTTTCGTAATTGGTAAAGAAGACGAACCCGCGTTCGTCGACAGCCTTGATGAGCACGATGCGTGCCGACGGCCGGCCGTCGTCGCCGACGGTGGCGAGCGTCATCGTATTGGGCTCGGGGAGCTTGGCGGCGAGCGCCTCCTTGAACCAGCGATCGAACTGGGCGAAGGGGTCGGGGGCGGCATCGGCTTCGTCGAGCGAAGCACGCGAATAGTTGATGCGGAGATCGGCGAGAGTCGTCATGTTATGCAAACGCTTCAATCTGGGGCCAGTATAGCGAACGCGCGAGAATCGTGCGTGCACAGTGGCGCGTGCCGGCGGGGAGTTCAGGCAAAATAGAGGGCTGCTCGACTTACGTTTTCCTTGCTGCCATGTCCGCTGCCGACACCGCCCCGCTCAGTTCCTCTGATCTTACCCCGACCCCGACAATCCAGCTTGACGTGGATCGCGAGCGCCGCTTCGGCGGCATCGCGCGGCTGTACGGCGCCCCGGCGCTGGCCGCGTTCGAGGGCGCGCACGTGGCCGTGATCGGCATCGGCGGCGTCGGGTCGTGGACGGCCGAGGCGCTCGCGCGCAGCGCGATCGGCACGCTGACGCTGATCGATCTCGACAACGTCGCCGAAAGCAATACGAACCGGCAGATCCACGCGCTCGACGGCAATTACGGCAAGCCGAAGGTCGACGCGATGGCCGAGCGGATCGCGCTGATCGATCCCGCGTGCCGCGTGAACCGGATCGAGGATTTCGCGGAACCCGACAACTTCGACGCGCTGCTCGGCGGCGGCTTCGACTACGTGATCGACGCGATCGACAGCGTGCGCACGAAGGTCGCGCTGATCGCGTGGTGCGTCGCGAAAGGGCAGCCGCTCGTCACGGTCGGCGGCGCAGGCGGGCAGCTTGACCCGACGCGCATCCGCATCGACGATCTCGCGCTGACGATCCAGGATCCGCTGCTGTCGAAGGTGCGTGCGCAGTTGCGCAAGCAGCACGGCTTTCCGCGCGGGCCGAAGGCGCGCTTCAAGGTCAGCGCCGTGTATTCGGACGAGCCGCTGATCTATCCGGAAGCGGCCGCGTGCGACATCGAGGATGGCGCGGAGCCGTCGACCGCCGCGCATGTCGCGGGGCTCAACTGCGCGGGGTTCGGTTCGAGCGTGTGCGTGACCGCGAGCTTCGGTTTCGCGGCCGCCGCGCATGCGTTGCGGGCGATCGCGGCGCGGGCCGCGGGTTGATCGGGGCGTCGAGCGACGCGTCAAGGAATGTTGCGGCGCGGCGGACCGGCCGCGCGCGACGAGGCGAGTGGGCCAGGCCATCGCGGCCCGGCCGGTGGTTCGTCAGTTGAGCGCCATGCTCAGCTTGCGCCGCCACGCGGCGACGAGTTCCGGGCGATCGCCCGCCAGCTCGAACACCGAGATCATCGTACGGCGGCCGAGGTCGTCGCCATACGCGCGGTCGCGCAGCACGATTTCCAGCAACTGCTCGAGCGCGCCTTCGTACGCGCGGCGCGCGATCAGGCTCTGCGCGAGGTCGAAGCGTGCGTCGAGATCGGCGGGGTTCGCCGCGATACGCGCCTCGAGCGCGTCGGTCGGCGGCAGGTCGGCCGTCGCGTCGAGCGCATCGAAACGGGTCTTGATCGCCTGGTAGCGCGGATCGGTGCCCTGCACGGTCTGCGGCGACAGGCGTTCGGCCTCGGCGCGTGCGGCGTCCACCTGGTTGTTCGCGAGCAGCAGTTCGATCAGGTCGAGCCGCGCGTCGTCGAAGCCGGGGTTCAGCGCGAGCGCCGCTTCGAGGTGGGTGATCGCATCGTCGTAGCGCGATTCGGCGATCGCGTATTGTGCGGCGCGGCGCTCGGCTTCGTCGGGCGCGGGCAGCAGCCGGTCGAGGAACGCGCGCAACTGGCCTTCCGGCAGCACGCCGATGAACTGGTCGACCGGGCGCCCGTCGGCGAACGCGATCACGTGCGGGATGCTGCGCGTCTGGAAGTGCGCGGCGAGCTCCTGGTTCTCGTCCACGTTCACCTTCACGAGCTTCCAGCGGCCTTCGTAGTCGGCTTCGAGCTTTTCGAGCAGCGGACCGAGCGTCTTGCAGGGGCCGCACCACGGCGCCCAGAAGTCGACCAGCACGGGCGTGTCCAGCGACGCCTCGATGACGTCTTTCTCGAAAGTGGCAAGCGTGGTGTCCATGTCGTTCTCTTCGGTTCGAATGTCGTCAGGATGGGGGCGGCGTGCCCCTTTTTCAACGCGGCTTCGACTCGGGCAGCGGAATCCACTCGGTTTCGCCGGGCACCTTGCCCATTTCCTGGTTCGTCCACGCCCGTTTCGCGCGCTCGATCGCGTCGCGGCTGCTGGCGACGAAGTTCCATTCGATGAAGCGCTCGCCGTCGATCTTGTCGCCGCCCAGCAGCATCGCGCGCGCGCCGTTGCCGCTCGCGAGCGTGACGGTGGCGCCCGGTGCGAGCACGGCCATCTGCTCGGCCGGCACCGGCGTGCCGTCGATCGACAGGTCGCCGTCGACCACGTAGACCGCGCGTTCCTCGTGCGATGCGTCGAGTTCGAGGCGGCCGCCGGCCGCGAATTCGGCGGCGACGTACAGCGTGCGCGAGAACGTCGTGACGGGCGAGCGCAGGCCGAACGCGTCGCCGGCGATCACCGTGAGCGACACGCCGTTCTCGTCGCGCTTGGGCAGCGTGTCGGCCGCATGGTGCTCGAACGACGGCTCGGTGGTCTCGTGGGCAACCGGCAGCGCGACCCAGGTCTGGATCCCGTGCACCGTGTGGCCGCTCGCGCGCTGCGCGTCGGGCGTGCGCTCCGAGTGGACGATGCCGCGGCCGGCCGTCATCCAGTTCACGTCGCCCGGCACGATCTCCTGCAGCGAGCCGAGGCTGTCGCGGTGCAGGATCGCGCCGTCGAACAGGTAGGTGACGGTGGCGAGCCCGATATGCGGGTGCGGGCGCACGTCAAGCCCGGTGCCGGCCGGCAGCGTCGCGGGCCCCATGTGATCGAAGAAGATGAACGGGCCGACGAGGCGTGCGGCGAGCGCGGGCAGCGTGCGGCGCACCTGCAGGTTGCCGATGTCGCGGATGTGCGGCTTCAGCAGGGCTTTGATCGGATCGGTCATGGCGGGCCTCGTGGGGAACGGCAGGAATGCCGGTCATTGTACTGGCGGCACGGCGGCCACGCGTGCAACGGGCAGTCGGATGTCCGCCGCGCGATGCGGCCGCGGGGCAGGCACGCGTCGTGCGGCGCGGCCACGTCGCCGTGCCTGGCGCCGATTCCATGTGCGCCGCGCGGGTATCGGGTCGCGTGGCGAAATTCGGTAGACTGAGCGGCGTTCAGGAAACCATCCGACAAAATCGAGGAGACGCCGATGATGGCCCCGAAGGACTTGCTGCTCGCGCTGGTCGTGATCCTGGCGTGGGGCGTGAACTTCGTCGTGATCAAGGTCGGCCTGCACGGCATGCCGCCGATGCTGCTCGGCGCGCTGCGCTTCACGCTCGCCGCGGTGCCCGCGGTGTTCTTCGTGCGCCGGCCGCAGATTCCGTGGCGCATGCTGATCCTGTACGGCGCGACGATCCAGCTCGGCCAGTTCGTGCTCCTGTTTACCGGCATGTACGTCGGCATGCCGGCCGGCCTCGCGTCGCTCGTGCTGCAGTCGCAGGCATTCTTCACGCTGGTGTTCGCGATGCTGTTCCTCGGCGAGCGGCTGCGCGTGCAGAGCCTGGTCGGGCTCGCGGTCGCCGCGGCCGGACTCGTCGTGATCGCTGCGCAGGGCGGCCGCGCGATGACGCTCGCGGGCTTCCTGCTGACCCTCTGCTCGGCCGCGATGTGGGCGTTCGGCAATATCGTCACGAAGAAGCTGGGCAAGGCCAACCTGGTGTCGCTCGTCGTGTGGGCGAGCCTCGTGCCGCCGGTGCCGTTCTTCCTGCTGTCGCTGTGGTTCGAGGGGCCGCAGCGGATCGAGGCCGCGCTGCTCGGGCTGAACGGCGCGTCGATCTTCGCGGTCGTCTATCTCGCGTTCGTCGCGACGCTGCTCGGCTACGGCTTGTGGAGCCGCCTGATGTCGCGTTATCCGGCCGCCCAGGTCGCGCAGTTCTCGCTGCTGGTGCCGATCGTCGGGCTCGCGTCGTCGGCGCTGCTGCTCGACGAGCATCTGACGGACGCGCAGCTGATCGGCGCCGCGCTCGTGATGGGCGGGCTCGCGGTGAACGTGTTCGGCGGGAAGCTCGCGCGCCGCTTCGCGGCGTCGTGACGCGCCGGCACGCAGCGCGTGCCGGCGGCGGGGAAGGGTGGCCGGTCAGGCCATCCGGCTCTTCGCGAGCGGCGGATTCGCGGCGAAGTAACGCTTGATGCCGCGGAAGATCGCGTCGGCCATCTGGTCGCGATAGCTGTCGTCGTTCAGCCGGCTTTCCTCTTCCGGATTGCTGATGAACGCCGTCTCGACGAGGATCGACGGAATGTCGGGCGCCTTCAGCACCGCGAACCCGGCCTGCTCGACCGAGCCCTTGTGCAGCTTGTTGATGCCGCCGACTTCCTTCAGCACGTAGTTGCCGTAGCGCAGCGAATCGCGGATCTGCGCGGTCGTCGACATGTCGAACAGCGCGCGGCTGACTGCCGCGTCCTGCGTCTTGATGTTGATGCCGCCGATCAGGTCGGACGAGTTCTCCTTGTTCGCGAGCCAGCGCGCCGCGGCGCTCGACGCGCCGTGGTCGGACAGCGCGAACACCGACGAGCCGCGCGCGGACGGCGTCGTGAACGCATCGGCGTGGATCGACACGAACAGGTCCGCGCCGACGCGGCGCGCCTTCTGCACGCGCACGTTCAGCGGCACGAAGAAGTCGGCGTCGCGCGTCATCATCGCGCGCATGTTCGGCGCGCCGTCGATCTTCGCGCGCAGCTTCTTCGCGATGTCGAGCGCGACGTGCTTCTCGTACGTGCCGCCGCCGCCGATCGCGCCCGGATCCTCGCCGCCGTGGCCCGGGTCGATCGCGACCGTCAGCAGGCGCACGGTGCCGCCCTTGCCGGATTTCGGCGCGGTGAACTTGTAGGTGTCGCCGTCGTCCTCGCTGTCGTCGCGGCGCGCGATGACGGGCGGCGGCTTGACGGCCGGCTTCGCGGGCGTGGCGGGCGAAGACGGCGTTGCGGCGGCCGGCGGCGTGCGCGGTGCGGCCGGCGTGTTCTGCGCGAAGCGCTGGAAGAACGCGTCGCTGTTGTCGTTGCCCGCGACGGGCGGCGTCGCCGGCCCGTTCAGCGCGCTCGGCGGCTGCACCTGCTGCGCGCGCGCGGTGTCGTTGAGCGCCTGTTCCTTGCGTTCCGTCTGCGCGATCAGGTCGGTCAGCGGATCGGGCGCGACGGCCGGATACAGGTCGAACACGAGCCGGTACTTGTAGGTGCCGACCGGCGGCAGCGTGAACACCTGCGGCTTCACCGAGCCTTTCAGGTCGAACACCATCCGCACCACGTGCGGCTGATACTGGCCGACGCGCACCGACTGGATCTGCGGATCGTTCGGCGCGATCTTCGACACGAGGTCGCGCAGCGCCTGGTCGAGATCGAGCCCGTTCAGGTCGACGACGAGCCGGTCGGGACCCTGCAGCAGCTGTTGGCTATTCTGCAGCGGCTGGTCGGATTCGATCGTGACGCGCGTGTAATCGCGCGCGGGCCACACACGCACGCCGAGCACCGACGACGCGTGCGCGAGCCGCGGCGCGACGAGGCCGAGCACCAGCGTCGACGCGCCCGCGCACAGGATCTGGCGGCGCCGCCAGTTGTGCGTGGCGGTGGCCGCCGATTCGATCGAGCGGAACGGTTTGATCAACATCTTTCGAGACATGCCTTTCCTGAAGCGCTGTACGCACGGACGGTGAGGGCGCGGCCGTCGCCATCCACGTCGAGCGAGAAAACCAGATCGGGCACGCCGAGCAGGGGGCCCGCCTGCTGCGGCCATTCGACGAGGCAGATCGCGCTGGAATTGAAATACTCGCGAAAGCCTGCATCGGACCATTCGGCCGGATCGTTGAATCGATACAGATCGAAGTGATAGACCTCAAGTTCCCCGTCGTCGCGCGCGAACGCGTACGGTTCGACCAGCGTGTAGGTCGGGCTGCGCACGCGCCCCGGGTGGCCGAGGCCGCGCAGGATCGCGCGCACGAGGGTCGTCTTGCCCGCGCCGAGGTCGCCGATCAGCTGGATCTGCAGCCCGTTGAACGCGTGTGCATGGGCGAGTTCGCTGCGCGCCGCGTCGAGCGCGTGCGCGAAGCGGGTGCCGAAGGCCTCGGTCGCCGCTTCGTCGGCGAGTGCGATCACGCGCTCCGCGAGCGGGGCGGGCAGCGTGTCGGCATGAGGCGTATGGGACGTGGCTGGCATTCTCGTAAAATAGTGCGATGAACCGATTACCGGAACTCGCCGCATCCGACAGGCCTTCGACTCGTGCCGAAGGCGCGGCGCCGTGCGCGCTCGATGATGCGACGTTGACTGCGCTCGCCGCGCGCATCAGGGCGTGGGGGCGCGAATTGGGTTTCGGGGCGATAGGCATCAGCGATACCGATCTCTCGGATGCCGAAGCAGGCCTCGCCGCCTGGCTGGAAGCCGGGTACCACGGCGAAATGGATTATATGGCGAAACACGGGATGAAACGCGCGCGGCCGGCCGAACTTGTGGCCGGTACGCGACGCGTGATTTCCGCGCGGCTCGCCTATCTGCCGGCCGAAACGCTCGCCGCCGACGCGCCCGATGCGTCATCCGGCGCGCTCGCGCCGCACGACTGGCGCGCCCGCGAGCGCGCGCGTCTCGACGATCCGCAGGCGGCCGTCGTGTCGATCTACGCACGCGGCCGCGACTATCACAAGGTGCTGCGCAACCGGCTGCAGACGCTCGCGGAGCGCATCGAGCGCGAGATCGGCGCATTCGGCTACCGCGTGTTCACCGATTCGGCGCCGGTGCTCGAGGTCGAGCTTGCGCAGAAGGCCGGGGTCGGCTGGCGCGGCAAGCACACGCTGTTGCTGCAGCGCGACGCGGGTTCGCTGTTCTTCCTCGGCGAAATCTACGTCGACGTGCCGCTGCCGACCGACGCGCAAACGGCGCCCGAGCGCGCGCCCGAGACGCCCGGCGCGCACTGCGGCAGCTGCACGCGCTGCATCGGCGCGTGCCCGACGGGCGCGATCGTCGAACCGTATCGCGTCGACGCGCGCCGCTGCATCTCGTACCTGACGATCGAACTGAAAGGCAGCATTCCGGAGCCGCTGCGGCCGCTGATCGGCAACCGCGTGTACGGTTGCGACGACTGCCAGCTCGTGTGTCCGTGGAACAAGTTCGCGCAGGCCGCGCCCGTCGCCGATTTCGACGTGCGGCACGGGCTCGACCGCGCGACGCTCGTCGAGCTGTTCGCGTGGGACGCCGACGCGTTCGACACGCGGATGCAGGGCAGCGCGATCCGGCGCATCGGTTACGAAAGCTGGCTGCGTAATCTCGCGGTCGGGCTCGGCAACGCGTTGCGCGCGCCGGCCGATCGGCTCGCACCCGAAGCGCGCACCGCGATCGTCGCCGCGTTGCGCGCACGGGCCGACGATCCGTCGCCGGTCGTGCGCGAGCATGTCGAATGGGCGCTGCGTGCCGCATGAAGGCGGCGTAAAGTGTCGTCGGCGCGCGGCGGCGCCGCGTGTTTCACCGGTCAGGAGAAGTTCATGTTCAACGCAGTCATCGACGCGCCGTTCGGCAAGGTCGGCATCCGCACCGATGGCGCGGTGGTGCGCGAGATCGTCTATCTGCCCGAGTCGGTCAAGTCGGTCGATCCGGATTCGCCGCTCGCGAAGCGCGCGGTCGAGCAGATCGAACGGTATTTCGAGCGTGCGTCGGCGCGCTTCGACCTGCCGCTCGCCGACGTCGGCAGTGCATTCCAGCACCGCGTGTGGAACGTGATCAGCGACATTCCGCCGGGCACGGTGCTGACCTACGGGCAGGTCGCGAAGCGGATCGGCAGCGCGCCGCGCGCGGTCGGCCAGGCGTGCGGCGCGAACTATTTCCCGCTCGTGATTCCATGCCATCGCGTCGTCGCGGCCGGCGGCCTCGGCGGTTTCGCGAATCACGACGACAATGGCTATTACCAGAAAGTGAAGCGCTGGCTGCTGGCGCATGAAGGCTTGCCGTACTGATGAGCGAACCGTTGCTTTCCCCCGATTCCGACTCCGATTCCGCGTCCGACGCATCGCCCGCGCTGCTCGCGAGCCGCGCGTCGATCGATGTGTTCTGCGATGCGCTGTGGCTCGAGCACGGGCTCGCGCGCAACACGCTCGATGCGTACCGGCGCGACCTGGCGCTGTTTTCGCAATGGCTGGCCGCGACGCACGACACGTCGCTCGACTCGGCCGACGAAGCGATGGTGACGGGCTACATCGCCGCGCGCAGCGACGGCAAGGCGACGTCGTCGAACCGGCGGCTGTCGGTGTTCCGGCGCTATTACGGCTGGGCCGTGCGCGAGCGTCACGCGAGCGCGGACCCGACGCTGCGGATCACGTCGGCGAAGCAGGCCGCGCGGTTTCCGTCGACGCTGTCCGAGGCGCAGGTCGAAGCGCTGCTCGGTGCGCCCGACATCGGCACGCCGCTCGGCCTGCGCGATCGCACGATGCTCGAGCTGATGTACGCGAGCGGGCTGCGCGTGAGCGAGCTCGTCACGCTGAAGACCGTCGAGGTCGGGCTCAACGAGGGTGTCGTGCGGGTGATGGGCAAGGGTTCGAAGGAACGGCTCGTGCCGTTCGGCGAAGTCGCGCACGGCTGGATCGAGCGCTATCTGCGCGACGCGCGGCCCGCGTTGCTCGGCGCGCGCGCGGCCGACGCGCTGTTCGTGACCGCGCGCGGCGACGGGATGACGCGCCAGCAGTTCTGGAACATCATCAAGCGCCACGCGCAGCAGGCCGACGTGCGCGCGCACCTGTCGCCGCATACGCTGCGGCACGCGTTCGCGACGCACCTGCTGAACCACGGCGCCGACCTGCGGGTCGTGCAGCTGCTGCTCGGCCACAGCGACATCTCGACCACGCAGATCTACACGCACGTCGCGCGCGAGCGGCTGAAGACGCTGCACGCGCAACACCACCCGCGCGGCTAGCGCGGCGCGCGCCGGCCCGCGCGCCGGCCCGCGCGCGGGATGCGGCGGGATGCGGCCGGCGCCGCGCGTCACGCGAGTTCGCGCAGCTTGTGCTTCAGCACTTTGCCCGTCGATGCGGCGGGCAGCGCATCGAGCACGCGGATGCGCGCGGGGCGCTTGTACGGCGCGAGCCGTTCCGCGCACCACGCCTGCAGCGCGGCCTCGGTCGCGGCCGCGCCCGGCACCAGCTCGACGAACGCGAGCACTTCCTCGTTGCCCTCGATCGCACGGCCGACGACGGCCGCCTGCACGACGTCCGGGTGCGCGTTCAGCACCTGTTCGACCTCGACCGGATACACGTTGAAGCCCGAGCGGATGATCAGCTCCTTGCTGCGGCCCGCGATCGTCACCGAGCCGTCCGCTGCCTGGCGCGCGAGATCGCCGGTGCTGAGCCAGCCGTCCGGCGACACGGCCGCGCGCGTCGCGTCCGCGTTGCGGTAGTAGCCGAGCATCACGTTCGGCCCGCGCACGCGGATTTCGCCTACTTCGCCCGGCGGCACGTCGGTGCCGTCCGGTGCGACGATCCGCATCTCGACGCCCGGGATCGGCACGCCGACCGAGCAGTCGGTACGCGGTGCGTCGAGCGGCGTCTGCGTGATCGTCGGGCTGCTCTCGGTCATGCCGTAGCCGTTGTGCAGCGGCACGCCGTATACGCGCTCGACGCGGGCCTTCAGGTCGGCGTCGAGCGGCGAGCCGCCCGAATACGCGAAGCGCAGCCGCGGCGCATGCCATGCGTGCGCGTGCGTGTGCAGGTGCTCGAGCAGTTTCGCGTGCATCGCGGGCACGCCCTGGAAGATCGTCACGCCTTCGTCGGCGAGCGCGACGCGCACGGCCTCCGGCGCGAAACGCGGCGCGAGCCGCAGCGTCGCCCCCGCGTACAGGCTGCCGAGGCAGACCGACGCGAGCCCGTACACGTGCGACACGGGCAGCACCGTATAGACGACGTCGTCGGGCGACACGCCGCGCAGCGCGCTCGACGTCGCCGCGATGAACAGCAGGTTGCGGTGCGACAGCATCACGCCTTTCGGCGTACCCGTCGTGCCGGTCGTGTAGATCAGCGCCGCGCACTGCGCGGCGCCGTCGGGTGCCACCGGCTCGTCGGGGGCGCTCGCGTCGACGCGGTACGACCACGCGCCGATGTCGACCGGCAGCGCGTCGGCGGGCGTCGCGCCGTGGCGCGCCGCGTGCGTGCGCGCATCGGGCGATGCTTCCGTCGCGAACGCGATCAGCTTCGGCCGCGCGTGCGCGGCGATCGCATCGAGCTCGCCGGCCGACAGCCGCGCGTTCGACACGAGCGCCCAAGCGTCGACGCGCGCGGCCGCGAACAGCAGCACGATCTGCGCGACGCTGTTTTCCGCGACGATCATCACGCGATCGCCGCCGCGCACGCCGAGGCGCGCGAGCCGCTCGGCGGCCGCATCGACGGCCCGCGCCAGCTCGCCGTACGACAGGCGGCGCGCGTCCTCGATCAGCGCCGGATGCGTGGGCGCTTGCGCGGCCCAGCGGGCGGGCACGTCGGCGATGCGGCCGGGCAGCGCGGCGAGCAGTGCCGCGACGTCGAGCGGCGCGGATGAGCGGACAGGCGAGGACATGGCGTCTCCAGAAGAAGGGCCGGGCGGCGGCGCGGCAAGTTTTGCGAACGATCGTGCCATGACGGCGGGCGCGCCACAATCGGTCAATCGGGCAATAGCGGTTCGCGATGTCCGCAATGATGCCGGTGCGGCGCGGATCGGCTCGACGCGGCTGCGGCTGCGGCTGCGCTCGCCCCGGGACAAAAGGGCCGCGAGTATACCGCCGGCGCCCGGTACGCTGTCGCGAAGGCGAAGGCGAAGGCGAAGGCGAAGGCGAAGGCGAAGGCGAAGGCGAAGGCGAAGGCGAAGGCGTGATGCGCTCGTGTGCAATGGTGTGCGATGCATGCGATGGCCGCAACGCCGCCCGCCCGCCGGTCGTTCGCCATTAAAATGCCGCCATGAGCAAATCCAGACACGTGTCCGAGACACCCGCGACCCAGCTGCTGCGCCGCCACGGCGTCGCGTTCGGCGAGCATCCGTACGATTACGTCGAGCACGGCGGCACCGGCGAGTCGGCGCGCCAGCTCGGCGTCGACGAGCACAGCGTCGTGAAGACGCTCGTGATGGAGGACGAGCACGCGAAGCCGCTGATCGTGCTGATGCACGGCGACCGCACGGTGTCGACCAAGAACCTCGCGCGGCAGATCGGCGCGAAGCGCGTCGAGCCGTGCAAGCCCGACGTCGCGAACCGCCATTCCGGCTATCTGGTCGGCGGCACGTCGCCGTTCGGCACGCGCAAGACGATGCCCGTGTACGTCGAGTCGACCATCCTTGAATTGCCGACGATCTACCTGAACGGCGGCCGCCGCGGCTATCTCGTCAGCCTCGCGCCGGCGGTACTCACGACGCTGCTCGGCGCGACGCCCGTGCAGTGCGCGAGCGTCGACTGAGGGTTTCACCTTCGTGGCAGGCCGCGCTCGTTCGGTAGAATGGGCGCCGTTTCGGCCGGTCGGCCGGTCGGCCCGCACGGCGGCTGCCACGGCCTGCCGGCGGTTCGCCGCGGCGAGGCCTGCCCGCGACGGCGGCGCCGCGCCCGGCCGTCCCTTTACCGATACGTTGAAGAAGAGTTTTCCGCATGCAGATCCTGCTCGCCGCACTTGTTGCCTACCTGATCGGTTCGGTGTCGTTCGCCGTCGTCGTCAGCGCCGCGATGGGCCTGGCCGATCCCCGTTCGTACGGGTCGAAGAATCCCGGCGCGACCAACGTGCTGCGCAGCGGCAACAAGAAGGCCGCGATCCTGACGCTCGTCGGCGACGCGTTCAAGGGCTGGTTCGCCGTCTGGCTCGCGCGGCACTTCGGGCTGTCCGACGTCGCCGTCGCGTGGGTCGCGATCGCCGTGTTCCTCGGCCACCTCTATCCGGTGTTCTTCCGCTTCCAGGGCGGCAAGGGCGTCGCGACAGCGGCCGGCGTGCTGCTCGCCGTGCACCCGGTGCTCGGCCTCGCGACCGCGCTGACCTGGCTGATCGTCGCGTTCTTCTTCCGTTATTCGTCGCTCGCGGCGCTGGTGGCGGCCGTGTTCGCACCGGTGTTCGACGTGTTCCTGTTCGGCACCGGCCACAACCCGGTCGCGTGGGCCGTGCTCGCGATGAGCGTGCTGCTCGTGTGGCGTCACCGCGGCAATATCTCGAAGCTGCTGGCGGGGCAGGAAAGCCGGATCGGCGACAAGAAGAAGGCGGCGTCCGACGGCGGCGCGCAGGACGGCGGGAAGGCCTGAGGAAGGGGATTGCCGCCGCCGCCCGCCGGGGCGCCCCGCATGCGGGGCCGGCGGCGCGGCGTGACTGTTCGACGGCGTGGTCGACGGCGCGCTTGACGGCGCGGCCGACCGCGTCGATCAGTCGCGGAAGTTGTTGAAGTCGAGCGGGGTGTCGGTCACGTCCTTGCGCAGCATCGCGATCACGCTCTGCAAGTCGTCGCGCTTCGTGCCGGCCACGCGCACCGCGTCGCCCTGGATGCTCGCCTGCACCTTGATCTTGCTGTCTTTCACGAGCCTGACGATCTTCTTCGCGAGGTCGCCCGTCACGCCCTTCTTCACGGTGACGACCTGCTTGACCTTGTCGCCGCCGATCTTCTCGACCTTGCCGTAGTCGAGGAAGCGCACGTCGACGTTGCGCTTCGCGAGCTTGTTGATCAGCACGTCCTTGACCTGGCCGAGCTTGAAATCGTCGTCGGCGAACAGCGTCAGCTCGCGCTCCTTCTGCTCGACGCGCGCGTCGGAGCCCTTGAAGTCGAAGCGCGTCGAGATTTCCTTGTTCGACTGCTCGATGGCGTTCTTCACTTCGATCATGTTCGCTTCGGAAACGACGTCGAACGATGGCATGGCATTCTCCCTTGAGATGCGGGCGCCCGGCTCGCGCGCGGGCACTCGCTATAATTGCGGACTGTTTGCCATTTTACCGATGCCCCTCCGTTTGCCCAAGGCCGGCTGTCTGCCGGCCCGGCGGACGTGAACGCGAATGCCGATGCCTCCTGACGATTCCGCCCTGTCGCTGCTCCCCGACCATCCGCTCGCCGCGCACAACACGTTCGGCATTGCCGCGAAGGCGCGCTTTGCCGCGCGCGTCACGCATGCGGCGCAGTTCGAGGCGCTGCACCGCGACCCGCGCGTCGCATCGCTGCCGCAGCTCGTGCTCGGCGGCGGCAGCAACATCGTGTTCACGCGCGATTTCGACGGTGTCGTGCTGCTCGACGAGATCGCCGGCCGCCGCGTCGTGCGCGAGGACGACGACGCGTGGTACGTCGAGGCCGGCGGCGGCGAGACCTGGCACGCGTTCGTCGCGTGGACGCTCGAGCACGGGATGCCGGGCCTCGAGAACCTTGCACTGATTCCGGGCACCGTCGGCGCCGCGCCGATCCAGAACATCGGCGCATACGGCCTCGAGATGAAGACCTATTTCGATTCGCTGGTCGCCGTCGAGCTCGCGACGGGGCGCAGCGAGCGCTTCGACGCCGCGCGCTGCGGGTTCGGCTATCGCGACAGCTTCTTCAAGCGGGAAGGGCGCGGCCGCTTCGCGATCGTCGCCGTGACGTTCCGGCTGCCCAAGCGCTGGACGCCGCGGCTCGGCTACGCGGACGTCACGCGCGAGCTCGACGCACGCGGCATCGCGCCGGACGCCGCGACCCCGCGCGACGTGTTCGACGCCGTTGTCGCGATTCGCCGCGCGAAGCTGCCCGATCCGCTCGTGCTCGGCAACGCGGGCAGTTTCTTCAAGAATCCGGTGATCGACGTCGCGCAGTTCGACGCGCTGCGCGCGCGCGCACCCGAAGTCGTGTCGTATCCGCAGCCGGACGGGCAGGTGAAGCTCGCGGCCGGCTGGCTGATCGACCGCTGCGGCTGGAAAGGGCGCGCGCTCGGCGCGGCGGCCGTGCACGACCGGCAGGCGCTCGTGCTGGTCAATCGCGGCGGCGCGACGGGCGCCGACGTGCTCGCGCTGGCGCGCGCGATCCAGGATGACGTGCGCGAACGGTTCGGCGTCGAGCTCGAACCCGAGCCCGTGTGCCTGTAACGCGGTGTTGCGCCGCGCGGTTCGTTCGCGTTCGTCCGACCCAACAAAAAAGCGCCGATCGACGACGATCGGCGCTTTTTTTCGCATGCCGCGCGGATGGCGGCGATGCGTACGGCGGTCAGTGCTTGAGGCGGCCGAGCAGCAGGAACTCCATCAGCGCCTTCTGCACGTGCAGGCGGTTTTCCGCCTCGTCCCACACGACGCTCTGCGGGCCGTCGATCACGCCGGCCGTCACTTCCTCGCCGCGGTGCGCGGGCAGGCAGTGCATGAAGAGCGCGTCGGGATTCGCGTGCCCCATCATTTCCTCATCGACGCACCAGTCGGCAAACGCCTGCTTGCGCGCTTCGTTCTCGGCTTCGAAGCCCATGCTCGTCCACACGTCGGTCGTCACGAGATCGGCGCCCTTGCACGCTTCGTTCGGATCGTCGAACACCTCGTAGAACGGCGCGCTGTCCGGCGCCACCAGCTTCATGTCGAGCGCATAGCCCGGCGGCGTCGACAGGCGCAGCTTGAAGCCGAGGATCTGCGCGGCTTCGATCCACGTGTACAGCATGTTGTTCGCATCGCCGACCCACGCGACCGTCTTGCCGGCGATCGGGCCGCGGTGCTCGTAGTACGTGAAGATGTCGGCGAGCACCTGGCACGGGTGGTATTCGTTGGTCAGGCCGTTGATCACCGGCACGCGGGAGTTTTGCGCGAAGCGCGTGATCACGTCCTGCTCGAACGTGCGGATCATGATGATGTCGACCATCCGCGAGATGACCTGTGCGGAATCCTCGACCGGCTCGCCGCGGCCGAGCTGCGTGTCGCGCGTGCTCATGAACACCGCGTGGCCGCCGAGCTGGAAGATGCCGGCTTCGAACGACAGGCGCGTGCGCGTCGAACTCTTCTCGAAGATCATCGCGAGCGTGCGGTCGTGCAGCGGGTGATAGGTCTCGTAGTTCTTGAACTTGCGCTTCAGGATACCCGTGCGTTCGAGCACGTACTCGTAGTCTTCCAGCGAGAAATCCTTGAACTGCAGGTAGTGACGAATGGTTTTGGCGGTCATGAAACGAAATACGGCGGGTCTGAACCGGCCGCGGGGCCGGACGGCGCCGCCGTCGGGTGTGGATAACTCAAAGCAGCATAAAGGATTTTCTGTGCTTTGACGAGCCGCGACGAAAACCGGGTTGGGATCGTGGCGCACGCTGGAAGGCGCCGGAAGACGGGCGGCGAGACGACGCGCGATGCCGCGCTGCGGTATAATCCAAAAGTCTTCTCCAGCCCGGCAGGCAAGCCTCTTCGCGCTCTGCCGGACACAAGCCATGCGCTGCACAAATCCGGTGCGGCGCGTCGGCGGCACGCCTCGACAGCCTGTTTTTTCGGGATATCGGAGCGCGAGTGCCGCTGTCCGCTCGAGCTTTGTGTTCGCGTATCCGGGCGCTGTCGCCTGGACATCGCCGGGCCGTCACTTGGGTAACCACATGGCTGAAACCCCTCCGACCGAATTCTTCATCCAGGGCATTACGAAAGACGGGAAAAAGTTTCGCCCGAGCGACTGGTCGGAGCGTCTGGCCGGCGTGATGGCCTGCTTCGGGCCCGGTGCGAGCGGGCCGAACGCGCGCCTGAAATATTCGCTGTACGTGCGCCCGACGATGCTCGGCGACCTCAAATGCGTGATCCTCGATTCCCGGCTGCGCGACGTCGAGCCGATGGCGTTCGATTTCGTGCTGAATTTCGCGAAGGACAACAACCTCGTCGTCACCGAAGCGTGCGAGCTGCCGGACTACCACGAGAAGAAGTGAGTTCGACGGGCGAGGGCGCGTGCCGCGCCCCTGCCTGGCGGTCGCCCGGCGCGATGTGCGGGCGACGCACAGCAAAAAAGCCCGCCTAGGCGGGCTTTTTTGCGATCGCAGGAAACAGGAGCGCCCGCCGAAGCGGGCACGCCGGATTTACGCTGCTGCCTGCAGACCCTTGACGGCTGCGGCGAGGCGGCTCTTGCTGCGAGCGGCCTTGTTCTTGTGAACGATCTTCTTGTCGGCGATCGTGTCGATCGTCTTCACGGCAGCCTTGAACAGCTCGGCAGCCTTTGCCTGGTCGCCGGCTTCAACAGCCTTGCGAACCGACTTGATCGCGGTACGGAATTTCGAGCGCAGCGCCGAGTTGTGCGAATTTGCCTTCGCGGCTTGGCGGGCGCGCTTGCGTGCTTGTGCGGAGTTAGCCATGACGGTTCCTTATCCTGTCCTGTTTCCAGAGCTTGGAGCCTGACGGCCAAGCGCTGCTTTTCGATCCGTCCCCTGAGAGCGATTGCCCAGGGGCGCATAAAAAACGGTGATTTTAACCGAGGCCGAGACATGAAAACGACAGGCGCCGTGCATGTAACAGGCTCAGAAACCGGCGATTATAGCAACAAAATCAAGCGCGTGGCAAGGTCAACGTGACGTCGGCCGGACGGGGGCGCCGGCGACGCGCGCCCTTTTCGCCATCCGTCCGTGCCGGGCCTCGCAACGTCCGTATAATAAGCGCCCCATGAATCTATTCCGAGCCCTGCTGACGGTCAGCGGCTTCACGCTGCTGTCGCGCGTGACCGGACTGGCCCGCGAGACGCTGATCGCCCGTGCGTTCGGCGCCAGTCAATACACCGACGCGTTCTACGTCGCTTTCCGCATTCCGAACCTGCTGCGCCGCCTGTCTGCCGAAGGCGCGTTCTCGCAGGCGTTCGTGCCGATCCTGGCCGAGTTCAAGAACCAGCAGGGGCACGATGCGACCAAGGCGCTCGTCGACGCGATGTCGACCGTGCTCGCGTGGGCGCTCGCCGTGCTGTCGGTCGTCGGGATCGCCGGCGCGTCGTGGGTCGTGTTCGCGGTCGCGTCCGGCCTGCATACCGACGGGCAGGCGTTTCCGCTCGCGGTCACGATGACGCGGATCATGTTCCCGTACATCGTGTTCATCTCGCTGACGACGCTCGCGTCAGGCGTGCTCAATACCTACAAGAGCTTCTCGCTGCCGGCGTTCGCGCCGGTGCTGCTCAACGTCGCGTTCATCGCCGCGGCCGTGTTCGTCGCGCCGCACCTGAAGGTGCCGGTCTACGCGCTCGCGTGGGCCGTCATCGTGGGGGGCGTGCTGCAGTTCATCGTGCAGCTGCCGGGGCTGAAGAAGATCGACATGGTGCCGCTGATCGGCCTCAACCCGGTGCGCGCGCTGCGTCATCCCGGCGTGAAGCGGGTGCTCGCCAAGATGGTGCCCGCGACGTTCGCGGTGTCGGTCGCGCAGCTGTCGCTGATCATCAACACCAACATCGCGTCGCGGCTCGGGCAGGGCGCGGTCTCGTGGATCAACTACGCCGACCGCCTGATGGAGTTCCCGACCGCGCTGCTCGGCGTCGCGCTCGGCACGATCCTGTTGCCGAGCCTGTCGAAGGCGCACGTCGACGCCGATTCGCATGAATATTCGGCGCTGCTCGACTGGGGGCTGCGCGTCACGTTCCTGCTCGCGGCGCCGAGCGCGCTCGCGCTGTTCTTCTTCGCGACGCCGCTCACCGCGACGCTGTTCAACTACGGCAAGTTCGACGCGCATACGGTCACGATGGTCGCGCGCGCGCTCGCGACCTACGGGATTGGTCTCGTCGGCATCATCCTGATCAAGATCCTCGCGCCGGGCTTCTACGCGAAGCAGGACATCAAGACGCCGGTGAAGATCGCGATCGGCGTGCTGATCGTCACGCAGATCTCGAACTACGTGTTCGTGCCGCTGATCGGCCATGCGGGCCTCACGCTGAGCATCGGCGTCGGTGCCTGCCTGAACTCGCTGCTGCTGTTCCTCGGGCTGCGCAAGCGCGGCATCTACCAGCCGTCGCCCGGCTGGCTGCGCTTCTTCGTGCAGCTGATCGGCGCGGCGCTCGTGCTCGCCGGCCTGATGCACTGGTGCGCGATCAACTTCGACTGGGCCGGCATGCGTGCGCAGCCGCTCGATCGCATTGCACTGATGGCCGCGTGCCTCGTGCTGTTCGCTGCACTATATTTCGGTATGTTGTGGGTGATGGGCTTCAAATACGCTTACTTCAGAAGGCGCGCCAAGTGACGACCGCAATGACCCGCGTCCTCGACTACTTCAGCACGCTCGTGGCGGACGACGACAGTCTGCCCGTCACGGAAACCGCGCTGTCGCTTGCGCAGGACGCGTATCCCGACCTCGACCTGCAGGGTACGCTGGCCGAACTCGACATCCTGGCCGCGCGGCTGAGCCGCCGGCTCGCCGACGATGCGGACCTGAAGGACCGCGTCGCCGCGCTCAACGAGTTCTTCTTCCGCGAACTCGGCTTCGCATGCAATCACAACGATTACTACGACCCCGATAACAGCCACCTGAACGCGGTGCTGAAACGGCGGCGCGGGATTCCGATCTCGCTGTCGGTGCTGTACCTGGAGCTCGCCGAGCAGATCGGCGTGCCGGCGCGCGGCGTGTCGTTCCCCGGCCACTTCCTGCTGCGCGTGACGCTGCCGGACGGCGACCTGATCATCGATCCGACCAACGGCCATTCGCTGTCCGAGGCCGAGATGGTCGAGATGCTCGAGCCCTACGTCGCGCGTGCGGCGGGCGCGGTCGACAGCGCGTTGCGCGCGCTGCTGCAGCCGGCCACGAGCCGCGAGATCATCGCGCGGATGCTGCGCAACCTGAAGACGATCTATCTGCAGACGGAACGCTGGCAGCGGCTGCTCGCGGTCCAGCAGCGGCTCGTGATCCTGCTGCCGGAACAGCTCGACGAAGTGCGCGACCGCGGCTTCGCGTATGCGCGGCTCGACTACCTGCGCCCCGCGCTCGAGGATCTCGAGCAGTATCTCGGCGAGCGGCCCGATGCGGAGGACGCGACCGTCGTCGAATCGCAGGTGACCGAGTTGCGGCAGCGGATGCAGCGCGACGGCGAGGACTGAGCCGTCGCAGTCTCACCGGCACCCCGAACGTCGACACGCCCGCATCGCGGGCGTTTTTTTTGCAGCTGCTTGCTTGCACTTACTTCGGCTGCATCCGGATCGCGCCGTCGAGGCGGATCACTTCGCCGTTGAGCATCGGATTCTCGACGATCTGGCGCACCAGCATCGCGTATTCGTCCGGTTTGCCGAGCCGCGGCGGGAACGGCACCATCGCGCCGAGCGCGTCCTGCACGTCCTTCGGCATGCCGAGCAGCATCGGCGTCTCGAACAGCCCGGGCGCGATCGTCATCACGCGGATGCCGTGGCGCGACAGGTCGCGCGCGATCGGCAGCGTCATGCCAGCGACACCGGCCTTCGACGCCGCATACGCGGCCTGGCCGATCTGCCCGTCGTACGCGGCGACCGACGCGGTGCTGACGATCACGCCGCGTTCGCCGCCGGCGTTCGGCGCGGTCGCGGCCATCGCGGCGGCCGCGAGCCGGATCATGTTGAAGGTGCCGACCAAGTTGACGTTGATCGTCTTCGCGAACACGTCGAGCGGATGCGCGCCGTCCTTGCCGACGGTTTTCGCGGCGGGCGCGATGCCCGCGCAATTCACGAGGCCGCGCAGCGTGCCCGCGCGCGTCGCGGCGTCGACGGCCGCCTGCGCATCGGCCTCGCTCGATACGTCGCAGCGCACGAATACGCCGCCGAGTTCGCCCGCGAGCGCCGCGCCGGCTGCTTCGTTGAGGTCGGCGAGCACGACCTTGCCGCCGGCCTGAGCGAGCATGCGCGCCGTTCCGGCGCCGAGGCCCGATGCGCCGCCCGTGATCAGAAAGACGTTGTCGCGAATCTCCATCACTGTCTCCTTGGTTGGGTCCGATGCCGGTCGATCGGAGGCACGGCCGCCGCGCCGGTTCGTGCGGCGCACGTATTCGATCGATTGTACGGGGCGCCGCCGGATGCCGGCGAGACCGGCGCGGTCGTGCGAGGTCGTGCGAGGTCGGACGAAACGGATGGCGCAGGCGGAAAAAAGGTTCATCGAAGATTGCCGGCGAACACGTGGAAGACCGTCGGCGCTCGGCGGTCTCCAGCCGTTGGCCAGTTCAGCCGTCAACCGAAGCTGATGCTGAAGCCGCGTGTACCAGCGTCACTGCCTGTTCGCGCGCAGCCTCCCTGCCCGCGTGATCGATTTCGAGTCCAAACAGCGTTTTCTCGACGACGATCGATTCGATGTCGGTGATACCGATGAAGCGCAGCCACGCCTCAAGAAACGGCCGCTGATAGTCGAACGACTCGGCGGGCGTGCTCGATTGCCTTGAATAGTCGAGGCCTCTCGCATAGATCACGACGGCTTTCTTGCCGTTCAGCAATCCCGCCAACCCACGCTCGTCGAATGAGAAGAGGAGGCCGCGGTGGGACACGGCGTCGATGAAATGCTTGAGCTTGTACGGGATGGAAAAATTCCACAGCGGCACGGAGAACAGCAGCGTATCCGCGTCGTGCATCCGCTGCGCCAGCTGCCGGAAATCCGCCCACGCTTGCTGCTGGCCTTCGCTGAGCGGCGTGCCGCTCAAGTCCGCGTATTTGGCATCGAGCGCATCGCCGTCGAGTTCCGGCAATTGCGTCGCCCACAGATCGAGCACGTCGACCCGATGCACCGGATGCGCGTCGCGCCAGGCTTCCAGATACGCGTGCGCAACGTCGAGTGATGCGGACCGCGACTTGCGCGGGGACGATTCGATATGAAGCAAGGTCGACATGGAACGACTCCTGACGGGTTGACGGCCCTCATCAGAACATAGTTCGATTCGAAATATAAACGAAGTATCATCACGCTACTCAGTAGCATTCGCACTGTATTGCGGGACATCTCATGTTCGATACCGTTTTGCTGCGCTCCTTCGTGGCCGTCGTCCAGGAAGGCGGGTTCACGCATGCCGCGGCCCGTCTGAATCTGACGCAGTCCGCGGTCAGCGCGCATCTGCGCCGCCTGGAAAAACAGGTCGGCCGTGACCTGCTCGTGCGCACCACGCGCTCGGTCGCGCTCACGGTGGACGGCGAGCTGCTGCTGGGTTACGCGCGCGCCATCCTCGCGCTCAATCAGGACGCGCGGGCGCAACTGCTGCGCGAACCGAGCGCGGGCACGATCCGCGTGGGTCTGTCGGAAGACCTCGCCAACGTCAGGCTGATGCATGTGATGAAGGCGTTTGCCGGGCGGTACCCGCGCATCGCATTCAGCATCAGAGTGGGTATCCCGGGCGATCTGCTCCAGGCGCTGGATCACGGTGAACTGGATGTGGTGATGGGCGGGCGCTGCCACGGCGGGCCCGCCGGACGCGTGCTCTGGCGCGAGCCGCTCGTGTGGGCCGGTGCGGATTGGGCGTCGCTCACGCCTGGCGTACCGGTGCCGATTGCGCTGCTGCCGGAACCCTGCCCGTATCGCGAGGCCTCGCTGGCAGCACTGGCCCGAGCGGGCGTGGATTACCGGATCGTGCTCGTGTGCCCGAGCGGCGCCGGCCTGTGCGCCGCCGCGCACGCGGGCCTTGCGGTGACGCCGATCGTGCACACACAACTTGCGCACGGCTTGCGTGCGATTCCGCCGGATGCCGGACTGCCGGCCCTGCCCGATGTCGAGTTCACGATGTTCGCGGCACCGGGCGCGTCGGCCAGGGTTGTCGATGAACTGGGCAACGCGATCGTGCTGGCATTCGCGCACAACGGGTGACCACGTTCATCGCGGCGACAGCGTTGGGATTTGCGCGGCCAGAGGCACATGCATCGTCGCCGGTTCACGAAATTCCACGATGAACCAAAAAAAAGCCGCCCCGAAAGGGCGGCTTGCGGTGCACGACGCGGTGCTTACTTCAGTGCGTCGAACGCACGCTCGCGGATTTCGTCCACGCTGCCGAGGCCCGAGATCTTGCGATACTGCGGGGCCTTCAGGCCGTTTTCCTCGCCGCGCTGCGCCCAGTCGCCGTAGTACGTGATCAGCGGCTTGGTCTGCGCTTCGTACACTTCGAGACGCTTCAGGACGGTTTCTTCCTTGTCGTCGTCGCGCTGGATCAGCGGTTCGCCCGTCACGTCGTCCTTGCCCTCGACCTTCGGCGGGTTGAACTTCACGTGGTACGTGCGGCCCGATGCCGGGTGCGTGCGGCGGCCGCTCATGCGCTCGACGATCTCCGAGAACGGGACGTCGATTTCGAGCACGTAGTCGATCGCGACGCCGGCTTCCTTCATCGCGTCAGCCTGCGCGATCGTGCGCGGGAAGCCGTCGAACAGGTAGCCGTTCGCGCAGTCGGCTTCCTTCAGGCGCTCCTTCACGAGGCCGATGATCAGCGCGTCCGGCACGAGCTTGCCGGCGTCCATGTAGCCCTTCGCCTCGACGCCGAGCGGCGAGCCGGCCTTGACGGCCGCGCGCAGCATGTCGCCCGTCGAGATTTGCGGGATGCCGAACTTTTCCTTGATGAAGTTTGCCTGGGTACCCTTGCCCGCGCCGGGCGCACCCAACAGGATCAAACGCATGGTGATATCTCCGGTATGTAGATTCGTGTGGCGAGACGCAAAAGCGTCGGCGACAGCGTGCGCGGGGCTTGCCTTGCGCGCGGCGGACCGGTCTGATGCGGCGCGTCGGCGAAAGGCGACGCGCGGCTGCCGGGACAGGCCGTGGCGGGGTCAAGCTAGGACGCGCGGGTCGCGGACGGCTCGCACAATCGCCTGATTATGCCACGGGTTATTTTGAACCCGGCCGAAAAAGGGCCTGCACGCGTGCGAGATCGGCCGGCGTATCGATGCCGGCTTCGGGTGCATGCTCGGTGATCAGCACCGCGATGCGCTCGCCGTGCCACATCGCGCGCAGCTGTTCGAGCTGCTCGGCCTGCTCGATCGGCGCCTGCGCGAGCGACGGATAGGTGCGCAGGAAACGCGCGCGATAGGCGTAGAGTCCGATGTGGCGATAGACCGGAAAGGCCGGTGCGGGCATGGCCGCGACGTCGGGCCAGTGCGGCTGGTACGCATCGCGGCTCCACGGAATCGGCGCGCGCGAGAAGTACATCGCGACGTTGCGCGCGTCGAGCGCGACCTTCACGATGTTCGGATTGAACACGTCGGCCGCGTCGTGGATCGGGTGCGCGGCGGTTGCGATCGCGCAGTCCGGGTGCGCGGCGAGGTGCGACGCTACGTCGCGGACGAGCGCCGGGTCGATCAGCGGCTCGTCGCCCTGCACGTTGACGACGACGGTGTCGTCGCTCCACCCGAACGTCGCGGCGACTTCCGCGAGCCGGTCGGTGCCGGACGGATGGTCGGCACGCGTCAGCACCGCTTCGAAACCGTGCTCGCGGGCCGCGTCGAGCACGCTCTGCGCGTCGGACGCGACGAGCACCTGCTGCGCGCCCGCTTCGCGCGCACGCTCGGCGACGCGCACGACCATCGGCTTGCCGCCGAGATCGGCGAGCGGCTTGTTCGGCAGGCGCGTCGACGCGAGCCGGGCAGGAATGACGGCGATGAAGGGCTGCGGATGAGTCATCGGGGCTGAGCGGTGAGAAGAGCGGGGCGGGCGGCGCGTCGAAGGCGGGCCGCCCGGCAGGGCCGGCACGCGGCCGCGAAGAAGCGCGGCCGGGCGCCGGTGCAGCGGTGCGGCGTTTAGCTGCCGGCCGGGCCGGCGGGATCGACCGGCGTGCCTTCGACGGTCTGGCGTGCTTCGTCGACGAGCATCACGGGGATGCCGTCGCGGATCGGGTAGGCGAGCTTGTCCGCGTTGCAGATCAGCTCCTGCGCGGCGCGGTCATAGTGGAGCGGGCCTTTGCAGATAGGGCACACAAGGATTTCAAGCAGGCGAGCGTCCACGGAGTTTCTCCACAACGAGGGCAATGAGGCGAGGATCGAGCGCGGCTTCGACGGGGACGACCCACAGCCGAGCGTCGCGCCAGGAAGCGCCCAATTTTACTGCATCCTTCTCGGTGATCAGGATCGCATCGACCGCGTCGTCGACGAACGGATTGTCGGCGAACGCGTAATGGTCGGGCAGCGCGCGCGTCGCCGGCGCGAGGCCGGCCGCACGCAGCGTCGCGAAGAAGCGTTCCGGCGCGCCGATGCCGGCCGCGGCGAGCACGCGCTCGTGCGCGAACTGCGACAGCGGGCGGCGCAGCGCCGGCTGGTCGAGGTGCCACGCGGCGCCCGGCGTGAGCGCGAGCGCATAGGTGTCGGGCCATGGCGGCAGCGCGCCGCTGTACGGATCGTTGACGAGCGTTGCGTCGCGGTGGCGCGACAGCGGCTCGCGCAGCGGCCCGGCCGGCAGCAGGAAGCCGTTGCCGCCGAGCCGGTGGTCGAACACGACGAGCTCGACCGTGCGCGCGAGGCGGTAGTGCTGGAGGCCGTCGTCGCTGACGATCACGTCGACGTCCGGGTGCGCGGCGCGCAGCGCCTGCGCGGCCGCGACGCGGTCGGGGCACACCCACACGGGCGCGCCGGTGCGGCGCGCGATCAGCAGCGGTTCGTCGCCGGCCGCGCTCGCGCGCGACGCGGGCGTGACCGCGGTGGGCGCCGTCACGTTCGCGCCGTAGCCGCGCGACACGACGCCCGGCGTGAAGCCGGCCGCGCGCAGCGCGTCGACGAGCGCGATCACGGTCGGCGTCTTGCCGGTGCCGCCGACGGTCACGTTGCCGACCACGACGACGGGCACGCCGACGTCGACCGGTTGCTTCCAGCCCTGCGCGTAGGCCGTGCGGCGCAGCGCCGCGCACAGGCCGAACACGCACGCGAACGGCGTGAGCGCCCACGCGAGGGCGCCGCGTCGCTGCCATTCGCGCGTGAGGCGCGCTTCGAGCCGCGCGAGCGGGCCGCCGGGCGCGCTCATCGGGCCGGGCGCGGCGCGTCGTGCGCCGCGGCGTGGGACGGATTCGTCAAGACGGATTCTCCGTGGGGCGGCGCATGCCGCTAGGGGTTCGGAAGGCGGCACTCTAGCGCGCCGCACGCGGGCGCGGCAAGCGCGGCCGGGCGACGCACCCGATGGGGCCGGAACGGAACGGGCTGTGGATAACTCTGTGAAAAACTCCCGGCCTGTCCGCGTGAAACGCCCGCCGGGCGGACATCGAATCGGCGGCAAATCAAACTGCAAGGTTTAAAAAACTATAAAAATCAATGCGTTGTGAGGAATCGTCTGGGTTTTTCCGCGGTTTTGAAGCGTTTTTGATGGACGATTGCCAGAGTGTGGACACCTTCCAAATGGTGCAGCGCGGGCGGCCGGCGCTGGACGCCGCGCGCGTGTCGGACTATCGTGTCGCCGCCAGCATTCATCCGACCGCCCATGCTTTCCGACTCTCCTTTTTCCGCTCCCGGCGCGACCCGCGGCGGCGACGAAGTGATTCCCGTTTCGGCGCTCAATCGCGCGATTTCGACGATGCTCGAGCGCTCGTTTCCGCTGCTGTGGATTTCGGGCGAAGTGTCGAATTTCACGCGCGCCGCGAGCGGCCACTGGTATTTCTCGATCAAGGACCAGCAGGCGCAGATGCGCTGCGTGATGTTCCGCGGTCGCGCGCAGTACGCGGAATTCACGCCGCGCGAAGGCGACCGGATCGAGGTGCGCGCGGTCGTCACGATGTACGAGCCGCGCGGCGAAGTGCAGCTCAACGTCGAGGCCGTGCGGCGGACCGGCCAGGGGCGCCTGTACGAGGCATTCCTGCGGCTGAAGGCGCAGCTCGAGGCCGAAGGCCTGTTCGCGCCCGAGCGCAAGCGGCCGCTGCCGGCGCACCCGCGCGCGATCGGCATCGTCACGTCGCTGCAGGCCGCCGCGCTGCGCGACGTGCTGACCACGCTCGCGCGCCGCGCGCCGCACATCCCGGTGATCGTCTATCCGGCGCCCGTGCAGGGTGCGGGCTCCGCCGAGAAGCTCGTCGCGGCCGTGCAGGCGGCGAACGCGCGGCGCGAGGTCGACGTGCTGCTGGTCTGTCGCGGCGGCGGGTCGATCGAGGATCTGTGGTCGTTCAACGACGAAGCGCTCGCGCGTGCGATCGCGGCGAGCGAACTGCCGGTCGTCAGCGGCGTCGGCCACGAAACCGATTTCACGATCGCGGACTTCGCGGCCGACCTGCGCGCGCCGACGCCGACCGGCGCGGCCGAGCTCGCCAGTCCGCAGCGCGCGTTGCTGTTGCGCGAGGTGGCCGACCGGCAGCGCGCGCTTGCGCGCAGCCTGGAACGCGGGCTCGAGCAGCGTGCGCAGCAGCTCGACTGGCTCGCGCGCCGGCTCGTCAGCCCGGCCGAGCGGCTGCAGCGGCAGCGTACCCACGTCGAGCAACTGGCGGTGCGGCTCGCCTCGGCCGCGTCGCGGCCGGTGCGCGACGCGCGTGCGCGTTTCGCGCTCGCGCAATTGCGCTGGCAGCGCGCGCGGCCCGACCCGGCGCAGGCGCGTCAGGCACTCGCCGGGCTGTCGCAACGTCTCGCGGTGGCGCTGCAGCGCCGTCACGAGCGCGATACCGCGCGCGTGTCGGCCTGCGCGGCGCGGCTCGAGGTGCTGAGCCCGCAGCGCACGCTCGAGCGCGGCTACGCGGCGCTGATCGACACGCAGACCGGCCGCGCGGTGCGCGCGCCGAACGCGCTGAAACCGCAGCGCCGCCTGACCGTGCATCTCGCCGAAGGCTCGGCCGACGTATCGCTCGCCGACGTGCAGCCGCGGCTGACCGACACGATCTGACGGCGGCGGCGTAAGCGGAACGAAGGTCGCGCGTCCGGCGCTCCGGATGGTCCGGCGCCCGGCGCGGGAACGGATGCTGCGCATCCGTCTTCTGGTCCTGCCGGATGAAGCGGGAACGCCGATTTTCTGCATACCGCGGATAAATGCCCGTGAGTTTGCGGGGATATTCGGACTCGCCTACAATCGGACGCTCGGCAGCATTCAACACAGCCTCCCTACATACTCAACGAAGGAATCGCCATGGCTCATACGCTCCCGCCGCTCCCGTACGCTGAAGACGCACTCGCGCCGACCATCTCGAAAGAGACGATCGAGTACCACTACGGCAAGCATCATCAGGCTTATGTGACGAACCTGAACAATCTGATCCCGGGCACGGAATTCGAAAACCTGTCGCTGGAAGAGATCGTGAAGAAGTCGTCGGGCGGCATCTTCAACAACGCCGCGCAAATCTGGAACCACACGTTCTTCTGGAACAGCCTGTCGCCGAACGGCGGCGGCGCACCGTCGGGCGCGCTGGGCGACGCGATCAACGCGAAGTGGGGTTCGTACGACGCGTTCAAGGAAGCGTTCACGAAGGCCGCAGTCGGCACGTTCGGTTCGGGCTGGGCATGGCTCGTGAAGAAGGCCGACGGTTCGCTCGACATCGTGTCGACGAGCAACGCCGCCACGCCGCTGACGACGGCCGACAAGCCGCTGCTGACGATCGACGTGTGGGAACACGCGTACTACATCGACTACCGCAACGCACGTCCGAAGTTCGTCGAAGCGTTCTGGAACATCGTGAACTGGGACTTCGCAGCGAAGAACTTCGCGTAAGTCCATGCGTACTGCGCGCCGTTGCGGCGCGCGGCACCCGAAGAAAAGCCCTCGTCACGAGGGCTTTTTTGTTTTTGTCGGGCGGGAATCGATGCGTGGCACTTGCCGGATCACGCGAGCGTCGTCGCCAACCAGCCGAGCGCCGCGCTCGCGATCACGACGGCCCACGGCGGCACCCGCCAGAACACGAGCGCGACGAACGCGACGAGCGCCGCCGCGAAGTCGCGCGGCGACACGATCGTCTCGCTCCACACCGGGTGATACAGCGCGGCGAGCAGCAGCCCGACCACCGCCGCGTTCACGCCCGCGAGCGCGGCCTGCATGCGCGTGCTGCGGCGCAGGCGTTCCCAGAACGGCGCGGTGCCCGCGACGAGCAGGAACGACGGCGCGAAGATCGACACGAGCGCGATCGTCGCGCCGAGCCAGCCGTTCGGCGCGTCGCGCAGCGACGCACCGAGGAACGCCGAGAACGTGAAGAGCGGCCCCGGCACGGCCTGCGCGACACCGTAGCCGGCGAGGAACGCCGAATCGCCGACCCAGCCCGGCGCGACGACGGCCGCCTGCAGCAGCGGCAGCACGACGTGCCCGCCGCCGAACACCAGCGCGCCGGTGCGAAAGAATGCGTCGGCCACCGCGACGGGGTGCGAATGCAGCGCGCCCGCCGCGAACGGCAACGCGACGAGCAATGCGGCGAACAGCACGAGCCACAGCGCACCCGCGCGATGCGACACGTGCAGCGGCAGCGGATCGTGCGCGCCGCGCTCGGGCTGCGGCAACAGTACCAAGCCGGCCGCGCCGGCGGCGACGATCACGGCCACCTGCAGCCATGGGGCCGGCACGAGCAGCGCGAGGCAGGCCGCGACCGCCATCAGCGTGGCGCGGCGCGCATCCGGGCACAGCGTGCGCGCCATGCCCCACACCGCCTGCGCGATCACCGCGACCGACACGATCCGCAGCCCGTGCAGCGCGCCGGCCGCGACCGGCATGCCCGCTGCGTGCATGCCGAGTGCGAACAGCATCATCAGCAACGCCGACGGCAGCGTGAAGCCGAGCCACGCGGCGAACATTCCTGCATAACCCGCGCGCGACAGGCCGATCGCCATCCCGACCTGGCTGCTCGCCGGCCCCGGCAGGAACTGGCACAGGCCGACGAGATCGGCATACGCGCGTTCGGTCAGCCAGCCGCGCCGCGTGACGAACGCGTCGCGGAAGTAGCCGAGATGCGCGACGGGCCCGCCGAACGACGTGAGGCCGAGCCGCAGGAACGCGACGAAGACAGGCCACGCGTGGCGGGAAGGGGCGGTAAGGGTGGACGTGTTCAAGCGCGTGTGCGGGGAGAAGGACGAACGAGCCGCCACGATAGCGCGAAGCGATGACGGCGGGAATGCGGCGTTGCGGCGATCGCTCGATGGCGTCACGACGGGCGCGTCAGGACGGAGGCGGCGCGTCGTCAGTGCGTGCCGTCAGTGAGTGCCGTCAGGCAGCCCGCTCGCCCGGCGCAGCGCATCGACGTCGACGAGTTCGATCTCGCCGACATGCAGCCGCACGACGCCGTCGGCCTGCAGCGCCTTCAGCAGCTGGTTGGTGGTCTGCCGTGTGAGCGACAGCATCGCCGCGAGCTTTTCCTGCGACAGCCGGATGCGCGTGCGGCCGGCGCTGATCCCGCCGTAGCCGTCGGCGATCATCAGCAGCCGTGCGGCAAGCCGCTGCGCGGCCGGCATCACGCTCATCGATTCGACGGTCAGGAAGCTCAGCCGGAGCTTTTGCGCCATCAGCAGCGCGAACTGCCGCCAGTATTGCGGCGTCGTGTCGAGAATCGCGAGCAGCGCGCGCTGCGGGACGTGCAGCAGGAGCGTGTCGTCGAGCGCGATCGCGTCGTGCGTGCGCGGCTGGCCGTCGAACAGCGCGATCTCGCCGAACCACGTGACGGGTTCGGCGACCGTCAGCAGCGCTTCCTTGCCCTGCGGATCGACCGCGCCTATGGTGAGGGCGCCGGCCAGCACCGCATACAGCCCGCATGGCGGGTCGCCGCGGCGGAACAGCGCGTGGCCGGCCGGCAGGTGCCGCAACGCGGCGCGGGCGAGCAGGTCGTCGCGCAATGCCCGCGGCAGCGCGGCGAACCACGGGTGCGCTTCGATCTGCGGCAGGTACGGGGCGAGCGGCGAGGGCATGGGCACGCGATGTCGGGTAGCTGACAGAGGTTCCTGGGCGTGACGCGCATCATAGCGCCCAATGATCGTTCAGGAGACGCCATGAAGACGCTCGAAGACCACCTTTCCCAGTATGCGGCCTACCATCGCGACGCACGCAACATCGCGACGCATCTGGTCGGCATTCCGATGATCGTGTTCGCGGTCGAGGTGCTGCTGTCGCGGCCGGCGCTCGGTACGCTGGCCGGTGTCGCGCTGTCGCCGGCGCTGCTGCTCGCGGTGGCGTTCGCGGTGTTCTACCTGCGCCTCGACCTGCGCTTCGGGGCGGTCATGACCGCGCTGTTCGCGCTCGGCCTGTGGGCCGCGCAGACGCTCGCGCTGCTGCCGACCGCGCAATGGCTCGGGATCGGCATCGGCGCGTTCGTGGTCGGCTGGATCGTGCAGTTCGTCGGGCACTGGTTCGAGGGGCGCAAGCCCGCGTTCGTCGACGACCTGGTCGGGCTGATGGTCGGGCCGCTGTTCGTCGTCGCCGAAGTCGCGTTTTTCGCGGGCCTGCGCGGCGACGTGCGCCGCGAGGTCGAGCGGCGCGCGGGGCCCGTGCACGGCGGCGCGCATTCGCATGTCTGACGCGTCGGCCGCGTCGGCCTGCGGGTTCGGCGCGGACGCGGTCGGCTGCGCCCTCGGCGGCCGGTTCGCGGCGGCATCGCGGCCGGCCCTGGCGCGGCGATGCGCCGTGGGCCGAACTGACCGCGCCGGCGACCTGCGAGCGGCGCGGGGCCGCGCGTCGCCCGCCATCCCACGCGCGACGCGCAACGGCTAAGATGCGGGGTGCGTCGCACGACAGGACGCGTACGCGGAGCAATCGCCATGGTGGATCGCCCGACTCTCGATGCCTACGAAGCCCATGCCGCGCAATACGCGCAGGACTGGCTCGACCAGGCCGCCCCCGACGACATGTATGCGCTGCTCGAGCAATATTTCTCGCCCGGGCCGACGGCCGACGTCGGCTGCGGTGCGGGACGCGACACCGCGTGGCTCGCTTCGCGCGGATTCGACGTGCGCGGCTACGATGCGAGCGCCGCGCTGCTTGCCGAGGCGCGCTTGCGCCATCCGTCGCTGACCTTCGAGCTGGCTGCGCTGCCGGCGCTCGCCGGCGTGCCGGCCGGCGCGTTTCGAAACGTGTTGTGCGAGACGGTCGTCATGCACCTCGAACAGGCGGATGCTGCAGCGGCGGCGGCGCGGCTGGCCGCGCTGCTGATGCCCGGCGGCACGCTGTACCTGAGCTGGCGGGTGGCCGGCAACGGCGCGCTGCGCGACGAGCGCGGCCGCTTGTATACGCCGCTCGATTCGGCGCGCATGCACGCGGCGCTCGGCGCCGGCATGCACGTGATCGACGAGCACGAGGTGGTCAGCGCGTCGTCCGGCAAGCGCGTGCACCGGCTGATCGCGCGCCGCGCCAACGCCCTCGACGGCGCCGCGTGAGCGCGGCCGCGCGAACTCATTCGCGGCTGAGTGCCGCTTCCCAGTTGATGTCGACGCACAGCACCTGCATGCCGGTCGCGGCCGGCGCGGCGATCGATGCGGTCACGCACAGGTGCGCTTCGTTGATCGACAGGTACGGCGGCGTCAGATGCACGCGGCCGGGCGCGCGCATCGCGTGGATGAAGTAGGGGCGGCGCTCCCAGCTCGCGCCTTCCGAATGCAGCAGCGGCCGGAAGCGCTTTGCCCGCTGCGAGACGCTGCCGCGCGCGAGCACGTTGTCGCCGATCTGGCGGCCCGATGCATCGAGCAGGAAGCAGCGCGCGGTTTCCGGCAACCCGAGCACGGCGCCGGCCGCGTCGATCAGCGATTCGCCCGCGACGAGCTTCCGGCTGGCTTCCTCCAGCGCGGCGACATACGGCGCGAGGCGTTCGGCCTGCGTGCGCTCGCGTTGCGCGACGCGCAGCCGCAACGCGGCCGACAGCGTATCCATGCAGCCTGCGGCGGCCTGCGGTTGCACGGGGTCGACGCTCGGCCCCGCGAAGTACTGTCCCTGCACGAAATCGACGTCGCATTCGAGCGCGATCATCGCGTCGCGCTCGGTCGAGAGCCCGCCCATCAGCACGAGCTGGCCGGATTCGTGCAGCAGCGACACGAGCCCGGGCAGTACGCGTTCGAGATGCGAGTGTTCGCTCGCCTGCGCGAGGATCCCGCGGTCGAGCGTGACGATGTCGGGGTGCAGGTGCCACACGCGGTCGATGTTCGAATGTTTCGCGCCGAAGCCGCCGAGCGCGATCAGGAAGCCGGCCTTGCGCAGCCCGTCGACGATCGCCGCATAGCGCGGCGTCTCGCCGCCCGCCTGCTCGGGCACCTCGAGCACCACGCGATGCGGCGGCAGGCCGAGCGCCTTCAGGTTGGCGAGCAGCGCGTCGCCGTAGACGGTGTCCATCAGTGCCGCCGGGTGCAGGCTCAGGAAGAGCCATTCGTCGTGGCTGTCGAACGCGTGGAAGTTGCCGAGATGCAGCGATTCGGCGAGCCGGCCGAGCTCGAGCAGGTCGCCGCGCCGCGCCGCCTGCGTGAACACCTCGTGCGACGCGACCTGGCGGCTGTCCTCGTCGTGCGCGCGCAGCGACGCGTGATAGCCGATCGCGCGGCGGTGCGACACCGAGAAAACGGGCTGGAACACGCTGAACACGGTGTATGCGCCGTACAGCACGGTGCGCCGCTTCCCGTCGTCGCCGGCGACGGGGCGGGGCGGCTGGAAGCCGGGTGGATCGATGTCGATCATGCTCATGATGTCGGCCGAAGGAAGACTGCCAGTTTACCTACAGAATAGGCGAGCAAGAAGCATGCACGGCATCGTGCCCCGTGCGGCGGGCCGTCGCGGCCGGCAGGGCGCGCGCGGTGCAGCCGTGCTGCACCGACATGGTGCGCGGCGCGCCGCCGTGGCGATTGCGGCGGCGCGCGCCGTGCGTCACGCGCGTTCGGACGGATCGGTCTTGTGCTGCGTGCCCCCGCGGATGTCGGGCGCGAGTTGCGCGAAGATCCACGCGGACGCGGCCGTGATGATCCCGACACAGATGAAGGTCGCATGGAACGCGGGCAGCGTGTTGCTCGGCGTCACCGTGCGCAGCATCCCGGTGAAGGTGGCCAGCAGCGCGCCCGCGACCGTGACACCGAGGCTCATCGACAGCATCTGCACGAGCGAGAACAGGCTGTTGCCGCTGCTCGCGCCGCCGGTGCCGAGATCCTTCAGCGTCAGCGTGTTCATCGCGGTGAACTGCATCGAGTTGAAGCCGCCGAACAGCGCGAGATGGACGACCTTCACCCACACCGGCACCGTGTCGCGCATCAGCGCGAAGCTCGCCATCATCACCCCGACCATGATCGTGTTCGCGAGCAGCACCTTGCGGTAGCCGTGCTGCGTGATCAGGCGCGTGATGATCCGTTTCGAGAACATCCCGGCCGCCGCGACCGGCAGCATCATCAGCCCGGCCTCGAATGCCGAATAGCCCAGGCTCACCTGCAGCAGCAGCGGGATCAGGTACGGCATCGCGCCGCTGCCGATCCGCGCGAACAGGTTGCCGAGCAGGCCGACGCTGAACGTATGGATCTTGAACAGCTCGAGCGAGAAGATCGGCTGCGGCGCGCGCACCGCGTACAGCCCGTACGCGACGAAGCACGCGAGGCTCAGGATCAGCAGCACGAGCACGGCCGCGTGCTGCATCCCGAGATCGGCGAGCCCGTCGAGCGACAGCGAGATCGCGACCATCCCGATCGTCAGCAGCAGATAGCCCTTCAGGTCGAAGCGGCCGACGGCCGGGTTGCGCGCGTCGGGCATCGAGTAGAAGGTCGCGACGCAGCCGGCGACGCCCACCGGCACGTTGATCAGGAAGATCCAGTGCCACGACGCGATCTTCACGAGCCAGCCGCCGAGCGTCGGCCCGATCAGCGGCCCGATCAGCCCGGGAACCGCGACGAACGACAGTGCTGGCAGGTAGCGTTCGGCCGGGAAAGTGCGCAGCACGGCCAGCCGCCCGACCGGCAGCAGCATCGCGCCGCCCACCCCCTGCACGACGCGGAACACGACGAGCTGCGACAGCGTATGCGCGTTCGCGCACAGCAGCGAACCGAGCGAGAACACCAGGATCGCGCTGAAGAACACGCGCCGCGTGCCGAACGTGTCCGCGAGCCAGCCCGAGACGGGAATCATCACCGCCATCGTCAGCGAGTAGGCGATCACGACCGACTGCATCCGCAGCGGCGATTCGCCGAGACTCACTGCCATCGACGGCAGCGCCGTGTTGACGATCGTCGCATCGAGCGTCTGCATGAAGAAGCCCGTCGCAACGAGCCAGAGCATTATGGTGAGGTTCTTTTCGCCGGGAGCGGCGGCGGGCGGGCGTTGGAACATGGGGACGGACCGGTGGCGCGGGACAGCCGCCATTGTAGGCAAAGCCGCCGCGCCACGCAGGATCGGTCCGGACGCCTGTCCGGCGGCGGACCGGTACAGTTCAGTCGAAAGTGTCTGCAGGCGTATCTGTCCGTGGGTCGCCACTGTCCGAAATACTGGCGTCATCGAACCCACACGACCCGGAGGCGGCCATGCGCGAACTGCGACTCTACGAGATGGACGGCAACGAACCGGCCGGGCGGTGGCGGATTGTCGATCGCACCGCGTTGCAGGTCGCGGACGGCGGTCTGTGGGTGACGATCGAGGGCCGGCCCGACGATCACTGGTTGCATGCCGGTGAGACGCTCGCGCTGCTGCCCGGCATGCGCGTTTGGATCAGCGCGGCGCGGGCGGCGCGGTGTTCGCGTTCGGCCCGCAGGCGGCGCCGGCCGTGCAGGCTGCGCCGAGCGCATGGCGGCGGCTCGCCGCATGGCGCGGCGGCCGCGCTCCAGGCCGCCGCGTCGCTGCCGACGTAGCGCGCGCGGGGCCGGATGAGCTTGCGCTAGCGTACTGTTCGAGCGCGTGCGCGATCCAGCCGGCGGTGCGGCCGGCCGCGAACAGCGTGAACGCGGCGCCGTCGGGCAGCGCAAGCGTGCGCTCCAGCACCGCGAGCGCGAAATCGATCGACGGCCGCAGGCCGGTCGCCGCCTCGACGCGCGCGGCGAGCGCGCGGGCCATGCGCAGCGGTGCCCGGGCGGGCAGCGTCGCGTGCAGTGCGTCGAGCAACGCGCGTGCGCGCGGATCGCCGTCGGGATAGAGCGGATGCGCGAAACCGGACAGCGCCGTGCGTGCGCCGCCCGCGCGTTCGTCGTGTGCGACGCGCAGCGCGAGGTAGCGGTCGAGGTCGGCGGCCCGCGCGGCTTCGTCGAGCAGGGCGCCCGCGCGGAACGTCTCGCCGCCGTGGCGCGGGCCCGACAGCGCCGCGAGCCCGCCCGCGATCGCACCGAACAGGTGGGTGCCGGTCGACGCGATGCAGCGCACCGCAAAGGTCGACGGGTTCAGTTCGTGATCGGCGCACAGCACGAGTGCGCGGCGCAGCAGGTCGGCTTCGTCGCGCCGCCGGATCCGCCACGCGGCGGCGAGCTGTCGATGCACGGGCGCGTCGCCCGGTGCGATGCCGGCCAGCGCGGCCGTCGTCACGCGCAGCAGCAGCGTGGCCGCGTCGAACTGCGCGTCGCGCCCCTGCGCCCACAGGCGCGGCAGCGAGGCGGCCGCGGCGGGGAGCAGCACCAGCGTGCGCTCGAGCGGCGCGAGATGGGCCCAGCGGCGGGCCCAGTCTTCCCACTGGGCGGCGTCGAAACCGGTCGATGCAAGCGCTGCCGCAGCGAGCCGTGCGGGCGGACAATCCCACAGGCGGGCCGCCGTTTCCTCGAGCGTCGCGTCGTTCGCGAGCGCGATCGCATCGGCGCCGCGATAGTGCAGGCGCCCGTCGGCGATTTGCGTGATCCGCGATTCGAGCACGGGCACGCCCCAGTCGAGCGAGCGTTCGGCGACGCCGCCCGCGCGTTTTGCATCGGCGCGGCGGCGCGCGAGCAGGCGCACCTCGTCCGCGTCGTAGCGGCGGCGCTTGCTCGCGCCGTCGGGCAGCGAGCGCAGCAGGCCGCGGCTCACATACGCGTAAAGGGTGCTCACGCTGACACCGAGGATGCCGGCGGCTTCCGGCGCGCTGAGGGACGTCATGCCGATCGCTCCTGTCGGGGCGCATGAAGCGCGGCCCGGCTACAACTATTCGTTATGCATTGATTCGCGCAATCAAGATTGATCGCGCCTGTCGCGAATTCTAGACTCGAATGCATCTCCTCCACGGCGCGCTTCCACCATGACCCCCGAACTCGCATTGACCCACTTGTGGCAACTGGCGCACGGCGAACCGCGCGCACTGGCCCGCGCGGCCGTGGCGGGGCAGGACCCGACGCTGCCGTCGTCGTTCCACGTCGGCACGCTCGCCGCGGCGACGATCGCGGCAGCCGGGCTCGCGGCGGCCGAATGCCACCGGCTGCGCACGGGCGTCGCGCAGCGCGTCGACGTGTCGATGCGCGACGCGCTCGTCGCGTTTCGCAGCGAACGCTACCTGCGCGTGGACGACGGCCTGCCGCCCGAGCCGCGCCATCCGGTGACGGGCTTCTACGACACACGCGACGGGCGCTGGATCCAGCTGCATGCGAACTTTCCGCATCACCTGCACGGGATTCTCGACGTGCTCGGCAGCGGCCCGCAGCGCGATGACGTGGCCGCGGCGATCCGCACGTGGGACGGCGCGGCCCTCGATACCGCGCTCGCCGAGGCCGGCCTGTGCGCGGCATTGATCAGAACCCCTGACGAATGGGCGGCGCACGACCAGGCACGGGCACTCGCGTCGCTGCCGCTGTTCGAGATCGAGCGGATCGGTGACGCGCCCGTCGAGGCGATCGGCCGCGGCGCGCCCGACCAGCCGCTCGCGGGCGTGCGCGTGCTCGATCTCACGCGCATCATCGCGGGGCCGGTCGCGGGCCGCACGCTGGCATCGCACGGTGCACAGACGCTGCTCGTCAACGGCCCGCACCTGCCGAACATCGCGTCGCTCGTGATCGACAACGGGCGCGGCAAGCGCTCGACGTGGATCGACCTGCGCGAGGCGGGCGGTGTCGCCACATTGCGCGCGCTCGCACGCGACGCCGACGTATTTCTGCAGGCCTATCGCCCCGGCGCGCTCGCGGCGCGCGGGTTTTCGCCGCAGGCGCTGGCGGAGCTGCGGCCCGGCATCGTCTGCGTGTCGGTGTCCGCATACGGGCACGCAGGGCCGTGGTCGATGCGGCGTGGCTTCGACAGTCTCGTGCAGTCGGCGAGCGGTATCGCGTGGCACGAGCAGCACGCCGCGCAAGCGGACGGCCCGCGCCATCTGCCATGCCAGGCGCTCGATCATGCGACGGGTTATCTCGCGGCGTTCGGCGCGATGATCGCGCTCGCGCGCCGTGCGACCCAAGGGGGGAGCTGGCACGTGCGGCTGTCGCTCGCGCAGACGGGGCGCTGGCTGCAATCGTTCGGCACGGTGCCGGACGCCCTGCGGGCGCCGGATTTCACGTTCGACGACGTGCGCGACCGGATCGACCGGAGCGCGTCGCCGTTCGGCACGATCGATGCCGTGCGTCCGGCCGAACGCCTGTCTGCGACACCGCCGCGCTTCTCGAGGCCGCCCGTGCCGCTCGGCACGGACGAAGCATGCTGGTTGTGAGCGCCGGCGGCGCCGTACGCCGTGAGTATTGCCGGCGTTACTTGCGCAGTTCGACGACGAAGTCGTAGTAGTCGTTGCGGCAGTAGGTATCGGTGAGTTCGATCGCGCGCTGGTCGGCCGTATAACCGATCCGCGTGATCAGCAGCAGCGCATCGTGCGGCGCGATGCCCATCTGTTGCGCGATCTCGTCGGTCGCGTTGACCGCGCGGAAATGCTGCAGTGCGCGCACGATCGGCGTGCCGCGCGCTTCGAGATAGCTGTACAGCGAACCGCCGATCGCCTGCGGATCGGGAATCAGCGTGGCGGGGAACGTCGAATTCTCGACGGCCATCACGATGCCGTCGGCGAGGCGCAGGCGTTTCAGCCGTGTAACGGAGGCGGCCGGCGACAGGCCGAGCTGGATCACTTCGTCGCGATTCGCGGGCTGGATTTCGCGCTCGAGCCATTGCGAACTCGGCTTGAAGCCGCGGCGCTCGAGCATCTCGCTGAAGCTCGACAGCCGCGACAGCGGATCCTCGTAGCGCGGCCGGATGAAGTTGCCGGCGCCTTGCGTGCGGCGGATCAGGCCCTGCTCGACGAGCAGCGCGATCGCCTTGCGCGCGGTAATGCGCGACACGCCGAGCGCTTCGGACAGCACGCGTTCGGACGGCAGCGCCTCGCCGGCCGCCCAGCGATTGTCGTGGATCGCGTCGCCGAGCTTGCGGGCGAGCTGCAGGTAGAGCGGCGTGTCGTTGTCGGGGTCGGGGCGCAGGTCCTGCCAGCGGTCGTCCGTGGGAGCCTTCATGGAATGGGTATCGATCAGGGTGCCGGCCATTCTAAGTCATCATGCGGTGCCGTTATAGCCGGTTTTTGCCGCGTAACAGGTGGACGCCGCACCGATTGACTACACTGATGCGTCGTATTTGATGCTTCGGCCGCGGGTGCGCGGCCACGAATCCGCAGCGAGGAGCACATGACAGACACGATCGCCACGGTCGTCCTGCCGGACGGCGAGACGATTCCGAAACTCGGCCTGGGCACCTGGGAAATGGGCGAGCGGCCCGCGCGCCGCGCCGACGAGATCGCCGCATTGCGCGAGGGGATCGATCTCGGGATGACGCTGGTCGATACCGCCGAGATGTACGGCGACGGTGCGACCGAGGCACTCGTCGGCGAGGCGCTCGCCGGCCTGCGCGACGACGTGTTCCTGGTCAGCAAGGTGTATCCGCATCATGCGAGCCGGCGCGGCGTCGTCGCCGCGTGCGACGCGAGCCTCAAGCGTCTGCGTACCGATCGTCTCGACTTGTACCTGCTGCACTGGCGTGGTTCGGTGCCGCTCGAGGAGACGGTCGAGGGGTTCGAGGCGCTGCGACGCGCGGGCAAGATCCGCCACTGGGGCGTCAGCAACTTCGATACGGCCGACATGGCCGAGCTCGTCGACGAGGCGGGCGGGGGGCGCGTGCGCGACCAACCAGATTCTCTACAACATCGCGCGGCGCGGCCCGGAATTCGACCTGCTGCCGTGGCTCGCCGATCACCGGATGCCGGCGATGGCCTACAGCCCGGTCGATCACGGACGGCTGCCGAAGCGTTCTCCGCTCGATGAAATCGCGCGGCAGCGCGGTGTGTCGGTCACGCGCGTCGCACTCGCCTGGGTGCTTGCGCAGCCGGGCGTGTTCGCGATTCCGAAGACGTCGCGGATCGAGCACGTGCGGGACAATAGCGCCGCGCTCGATCTCGTGTTGAGCGATGACGAGCGCGCGCAACTCGACGGGTACTTCCGTCCGCCGCGCAGCAAGCGCGCGCTCGAAATGCTCTGACCGCGTCGGGGGCAGGCGACGCGTCGGTCAGTGGCCATGGCCACTGGACGATCCGCCGTTGCCGCCGGCACTGCCGCTTCCATTGCCATTGCCGACGCCATTGGCGCCACCGTTGCCAGCGCCGCCGCTACCGTTGCCATTACCGTCGCCACCGCCGTTGCCGTGACCGCCGGTGCCATGGCCGCCGGTGCCATGGCCGCCGGTGCCGGAACCACCGCCGGAACCACCGCCGGAACCACGCCGGAACCACCGCCCGAACCGCGCCCGACACGCCGCCCGAACCGCCGCCGATCCACCGCCGGATCCACCGCCGGAACCGCCGCCGGAACCGCCGCCGGACCACCGCCGGAACCACCGCCGGAACCACCGCCGGAACCGCCGCCGGAACCGCCGCCGGAACCGCCACCGGAACCACCGCCGGAACCGCCGCCGGAACCGCCACCGGAACGCCACCGGAACACCGCCGGAACCACCGCCACCGTGCCCCGCCACCGCCGAGGCCGCCACCACGTGACCTCCGCCACCGGAGCCTCCGCTACCGCCGGAGCCGCCGCCACCGTGACCTCCGTCGCCGTGGCCTCCGCCACCGCCGGAGCCGCCACCACCGTGACCTCCGTCGCCGTGGCCTCCGCCACCGCCGGAGCCGCCACCACCATGACCCCCGTCGCCGTGGCCTCCGCCACCGCCGGAGCCGCCACCGCCGTGACCTCCGTCGCCGTGGCCTCCATCGCCGTGACCTCCGTCACCGTGGCCTCCGTCACCGTGGCCTCCGTCGCCATGGCCTCCGTCACCGCCGGAGCCGCCACCGCCACCATGGCCGCCTCCGGAAGTACCGCCTCCGGAAGTACCGCCCCCGGAAGTACCGCCCCCGGAAGTACCGCCCCCGGAAGTACCGCCTCCGGAAGTACCGCCCCCGGAAGTACCGCCCCCGGAAGTACCGCCCCCGGAAGTACCACCTCCGGAAGTACCACCTCCGGAAGAACCACCGCCCGAAGTACCACCGCCTGAGCCCCCGCTGCCGGAGGCATTGCCGCCGCGGCCGGTGCCCCCCGAGCCAACCGAGCCGTTCGTCCCGCCCGTTGTCCCGCCGACGCCTGCGGGGCCGACGGCGCCATTGCCGTTGTTTCCGCCGCTACCCGTGCTGGCGCTCCCGCTTCCGGTCGTTCCGCCGCTACCGAGGCCGCCATTTCCGCCATTGCCGCCGCCGGCATACACACGCACCGCACAAGCGGCCGGGTTGGCCGCACATGACGCAGCGTTTTCGGCCAAGATCATCACGGTGTCCGCGCTGGACGTGGCGTCAGGCGCCGCGTTCTGCTCGATCTGGGCGGATGGGGGGGTGGAAGTGCCGTCACCCGGCAGCACGGTCACAGGAACGACGGTTGTCGTGTCCTGCGCGACGGCATACGAGCAGCAGCACGCAATCGCGGCTGCGGCCAGCAGGGTCATGCGATAGCACCGTCCCGTCGTGCGGGACAGTTGTTTCGTTATGCTCATCATTGGCCTCCCGATGCGCGCGATGCCTCGACACGCGCGTTCATCAACGTGTGGAGCAGGGGACCAGCAACGATGCAGTGTCGTTTCGGCGGCCGACGTGTGTCCGGCCGGCGCCAGAGGCCAGCCGCGAGCACGAGTCGGCACGCGGGCCCGCCGTGCGAATCCCTAATTGCGAGATTCGTGCCACCGGCCGGCTATGCCCGCGGCGCAAGGCGCGCACGTAGTGCGCGACAGCGTGCGATACGTCGTCGTGAGCTTTTTGTTTCCGAACTGAAACGTCTGACTACGTCTAGCGCGCCGTCGTGTCGGCAGCGCGCGGCCAGCGATGGCAGAGGATCGACGCGATCCAGGCGACGAGAAAGAGTGCGACGATGCCGTAACCGATCGCGCCGAAGCGTTCCCCGAGTGCATCGAGCGCATCGCGTACGGGGCCCGTCAACGACAGCTTGTCGGCGAGCAGGCCGGCGGCCTCGATCCCGCCGATGGCCAGCGCGACGGCCGCCGACAGCAGCGTGATGCTCGCGTTGTAGAGCAGCTTGCGCCGCGGGTCGTCCATCGCCCATCCGTACGCATGAATCATCAGGACATTGTCGGTCGAGTCGATCAGCGTCATGCCGGCGGCGAACAGCGCGGGAAACAGCATGACCGTATAGAGCGGCAGCGCGTGGCTCGCCTGTGCGGCCGCGATCGCGAGCAGCGCGATTTCGGTTGCAGTATCGAAACCCAGGCCGAACAGCACCCCGGCCGGATACATGTGCCAGCTCTTCGACACGAAGCGGAACAGCGGACGCAGCAGCCGACCGACGAGGCCGGCCGGCGGATGTGCATGCGAGGCGTCGTGCGCCTGATCGGGCGCGCCGCGATAGCGCCGCCACACGTCGCGCAGGATCACCAGGTTGATGCACGCGAGCACGAGCAGGAAGGTGGCCGACACGGCCGTGCCGATCGTGCCGCCGATCTCGCGGAATGCGTCGAAGCGGTCGCGCAGCGCGAACGCGCTCAGCGCGATGCCGAGCGTCGCGGCGATCACGATCGTCGAGTGGCCGAGCGAGAAGAACAGGCCGACCGTCACCGGACGCCGGCCTTCCTGCATCAGCTTGCGCGTCGCGACGTCGATCGCGGCGATGTGATCGGCGTCGACCGCATGACGCAGGCCGAGCCCGTACGCGATCGCCGCGGTGCCGAGCAGCAGCGGATGGTCGCGCAGCACCGCGAGTGCCCACAGCCAGACGGCGACGTTCGCGGCGATCAGGCCGGCATACAGCATCAGCAGGCGGCGCAGGGCAGGGGGGCGTGGCATCGGCAGGGTTCCGTCGGACGAATCGCGATGCATTGTGGCATGCGAAAAAAATGCCTGGCGTGCCGATCAAAAACGTCGCCGGCCGGTCGCATCGCTGCGTTCGACGGACGAAAAAAAGCCCGTCCGGAACCGGACGGGCTCGTGCTTGCCGCGCACCAGTGCGCAGGCGCGCCGTGCTTACTTCACTTTCGCGTTGATCACGGCTTCCGACACGTTCGCCGGCGTTTCCGCGTAGTGCTTGAACTCCATCGTGTACGTCGCACGGCCTTGCGTCGCCGAGCGCAGCGACGTCGAATAGCCGAACATTTCCGCGAGCGGCACCTCGGCGCGCACCAGCTTGCCGCCGCCGCCCGCGATGTCTTCCATCCCCTGCACGATGCCGCGCCGGCTCGACAGGTCGCCCATCACGTTGCCCATGAAGTCCTCGGGCGTCTCGACCTCGACGGCCATCATCGGCTCGAGCAGCACCGGCTTGGCCTTGCGCATCGCTTCCTTGAACGCCATCGAGCCGGCCATCCGGAACGCGTTTTCGTTCGAGTCGACGTCGTGGTACGAGCCGAACGTCAGGTGCACCTTCACGTCGACCACCGGGTAGCCCGCGAGCACGCCGCTCTTCAGCGTCTCGGTGATGCCCTTGTCGACGGCCGGGATGAATTCGCGCGGAATCACGCCGCCCTTGATCTCGTCGAGGAACTCGTAGCCCTTGCCGGGGTTCGGCTCCAGCGTGATCACCGCGTGCCCGTACTGGCCGCGCCCGCCCGACTGCTTGACGAACTTGCCCTCGACATCGGATGCCGTCGTGCGCACCGTTTCGCGATACGCGACCTGCGGCTTGCCGACCGTCGCCTCGACGCCGAACTCGCGCTTCATCCGGTCGACCAAGATTTCGAGGTGCAGCTCGCCCATCCCCGAAATGATCGTCTGGCCGGATTCCTCGTCGGTCTGCACGCGGAACGACGGATCTTCCTGCGCGAGACGGTTCAGCGCGAGGCCCATCTTCTCCTGGTCGGCCTTCGTCTTCGGCTCGACGGCCTGCGAGATCACCGGCTCCGGGAATTCCATCTTCTCGAGGATGATCGGCTTGGCCGGATCGCACAGCGTGTCGCCCGTCGTCGCTTCCTTCAGGCCCACTGCCGCTGCGATGTCGCCCGCGCGCACTTCCTTGATTTCCTTGCGCTCGTTCGCGTGCATCTGCAGGATCCGGCCGAGCCGCTCCTTCTTGTCCTTCGTCGCGTTCAGCACCGTGTCGCCCGATTCGACGACGCCCGAATACACGCGGAAGAAGATCAGCTGGCCGACGAACGGATCGGTCATGATCTTGAACGCGAGCGACGAGAACGGCTCGTCGTCGCTCGGGTGACGTTCGGCCGGCTTCTCCGGATCGTGGAAGTCGTGACCGAGGATGGCCGGCACGTCGACCGGCGACGGCAGGTAGTCGATCACCGCGTCGAGCATCGCCTGCACGCCCTTGTTCTTGAACGCGCTGCCGCACAGCATCGGCACGATCTCGTTGGCGATCGTGCGCTGGCGCAGCGCGGCCTTGATCTCGTCCTCGGTCAGCGATTCATGGTCGTGCAGGTACTTCTCGAGCAGTTCCTCGCTGGCTTCCGCGGCGGCCTCGACCATCTTCTCGCGCCATTCGTGCGCGAGCTCGACGAGATTCGCGGGGATGTCTTCGTACGTGAACTTCACGCCCTGGCTTTCGTCGTCCCAGACGATCGCCTTCATCTTCACGAGATCGACGACGCCCTGGAAATGATCTTCCGCGCCGATCGGAATCTGGATCGGCACGGCGACGCCCTTCAGGCGCTCGCCGATCTGGCGCTGCACGCGGAAGAAGTCCGCGCCGATGCGGTCCATCTTGTTGACGAACGCGATGCGCGGCACCTTGTACTTGTTCGCCTGGCGCCATACGGTTTCGGACTGCGGCTGCACGCCGCCGACCGAGTCGTAGACCATGCACGCGCCGTCGAGCACGCGCATCGAGCGCTCGACCTCGATCGTGAAGTCGACGTGCCCGGGCGTGTCGATGATGTTGATCCGGTGTTCGGGGTAGTTGCCGGCCATGCCTTTCCAGAAGGCCGTGGTCGCAGCCGACGTGATCGTGATGCCGCGTTCCTGCTCCTGCTCCATCCAGTCCATCGTGGCCGCGCCGTCGTGCACTTCACCGATCTTGTGGCTCACGCCGGTGTAAAACAGGATGCGCTCGGTCGTCGTGGTCTTGCCGGCATCGATGTGAGCGCTGATCCCGATATTGCGATAGCGCTCGATGGGGGTTTTGCGGGGCACGTGAACCTCCTGGTGGTTCGGATCGTAAGCGGGACGGCGGCGCCGGCCCGGGCTGAAACAAGCGAGATTTAAAGCATAGCGCTTGTCCGTGGCTTTTGCAGATGCGGGCAAGGTGCGCCGTATCAAGGCGGCCGCGGCCGCCGGCCGGCGAAAAAAAAGCCGGCGCCCAACAAGCAGGGCGGCCGGCTGCGGTCGATGCGCGGCGGTGCCGCGGCGATGGCGATTACTGGGCCTTGGGCAGCCCGTCGAGCTTCATGCCCGGCTTGATGCCTTTCGCCGCGAACCAGCCCTTGCTCATTTCGAGCGCATAGACGCCGTTGTTGCGCGGGCAGTGGTTGTCGGTCGTCTCGGCCTTCATCTCGTCGATGTCGGTGATCGTGCCGTCCGCGCGGACGAACGCGATCGACAGCGGGATCAGCGTGTTCTTCATCCAGAAGCAGTGCACGGCGTTCTCGTTGAACACGAACAGCATGCCTTCGTTCGGCGCGAGCTGCGACCGGTACATCAGCCCCTGTTCGCGATCGGCGTCGTTCGCGGCGACGGCCGCGTCGATCACGTACATGCCGGCGCGCAGCTTCACGCGCGGGAACTCGCCCGGCTGCTTGGCGCCGGGCGGCATCTGGGCGTGGGCGGTCTGCATGCCGAGTGCGAGGACGGCGAGCGCGGCGGGAAACACGGCGGCGCGCGCAAGGCGGCCGAGCGACGGGCGCAGGGAGAATCGCACAGCAGGGCTCCTATCGGGAAAACGAGACCCGCATGGTACGCGAAGCGCGCCGGCGGGCACAAAAAAGAAAAAGGCAGATCGCCTCGCGGTGATCTGCCTTTCAACGCCGTAAGAACGGCAAGACTGCGTGTTCTTGACTGCGTTATTACAAACAGCTTGCTTAGTTCGAAGCAGCTGCCGGTGCTTCGGCTTCGCTAGCTGCCTTCTTAGCTGCGTGGTGCTTCTTCTTTGCGTGGTGCTTCTTGGCAGCGTGCTTTGCCGGTGCCGAAGCAGCTGCCGGAGCAGCAGCCGAAGCAGCTTCCGGAGCCGAAGCTTGTGCGAATGCTGCCGTTGCGAAGAGGCCAGCGACCAGAGCGGCGATCAGTTTGTTCATGTTGTGTTCCTCAGCTTTAGTTAATTAACCAAATGACCCGGCAATAGGAGTCATGTCGTCTAACGGTGCCATCCACCTTTCGGTTGACAGACGCTTCGAGAAATTTCTCTTTGCGCTGCGGGCGCCGAATCGTATTCGAAGAAAACGTCGCTTTCGTGACGCAAACACGGAAATACCGGTTCGGCTGCCAATGCCGGATAGCTAAGGTTGGCATCTGCGTGGTTTAACGCACGATCTTCGCCGGCGGTTGACGAAAAAGATGACGAAAAATTCGCCCGTCGCGAATTCGTCATTCGGCGCGCGTGAAACCGTCCCACGGGGCCCGCTGCGGCAGCGCGATTGTTTCGCCCGGTGCAATGCCGAGCGCGAATATGTCGAGCGCGCCGATGCGGACACGCACGAGACGCAAGGTCGGGAAGCCGATCGCGGCCGTCATCCGGCGCACCTGCCGGTTCTTGCCTTCGGTGATCGCGAGTTCGATCCACGTGGTCGGGATCGCGGCGCGATAGCGGATCGGCGGGTTGCGCGGCCACAGCGCCTCGGGCGGTTCGATGAATTCGGCGCGACACGGGCGCGTCACGTAGTCGCCGAGATCGACGCCGCGCGCGAGCGCCTTCAGGTCGGCCGGGCCCGGCGCGCCGTCGACCTGCGCCCAGTAGCGCTTGACGAGCTTGTGGCGCGGTTCGGCGATGCGCGCCTGCAGCGCGCCGTCGTCGGTGAGCAGCAGCAGGCCCTCGCTGTCCGCGTCGAGCCGGCCGGCCGGGTAGACGCCGGGCGTGGTTACCCAGTCGCCGAGCGACGGCCGCGTCTCGTGCGCGGAAAACTGGCAAATCGTGCCGAACGGCTTGTTGAGGGCGATCAGGGTCATGGCGGGGCGCTCGCCCGGCGTGCCGCGGGGCGGCGGGACGGGCGGTCTATGGCAAATGGCGGAATCTTAATGCATAATACGGAACGGCAAGTCCTCTGTCTTATATAAGACATAAGGGAAGACTTGATACGCAGCGTCGCGCTTCGTGCCGCCGGCCCCGGTTGGGGCGCTAGAATAGCGGCTCGCTGTTGCCGTCACGAAGGTGGCAAGGCCACCTCGCCGCGCGCGCAGTTTCGACCAGCATCACCTGCTCAGCCACGTCACTGGAGTCGATCATGCCGTATCAGCACATCAAGGTTCCGGAGGGCGGTGACAAGATCACCGTCAACAAGGACTTCTCGCTCAACGTTTCCGATCAGCCGATCATTCCCTACATCGAAGGCGACGGTACGGGCTTCGATATCACGCCGGTCATGATCAAGGTCGTCGACGCGGCGGTCGCGCATGCCTACAAGGGCAAGCGCAAGATTCACTGGATGGAGATCTTCGCGGGCGAGAAGGCGACCAAGGTGTACGGTCCGGACGTGTGGCTGCCGGACGAGACGCTGCAGGTGCTGAAGGAATACGTGGTGTCGATCAAGGGGCCGCTCACGACCCCGGTCGGCGGCGGCATCCGTTCGCTGAACGTCGCGCTGCGCCAGGAACTCGACCTCTATGTCTGCCTGCGCCCGGTCCAGTATTTCAAGGGTGTGCCGTCGCCGGTGCGCGAGCCGCAAAAGATCGACATGGTGATCTTCCGCGAGAACTCGGAAGACATCTACGCGGGCATCGAATGGGCCGCGGGCTCCGAGCAGGCGAAGAAGGTCATCAAGTTCCTGCAGGAAGAGATGGGCGTGAAGAAGATCCGCTTCCCGGAAACCTCGGGGATCGGCGTCAAGCCCGTGTCGACCGAAGGCACCGAGCGTCTCGTGCGCAAGGCGATCCAGTACGCGATCGACAACGATCGCAAGTCGGTCACGCTGGTGCACAAGGGCAACATCATGAAGTTCACGGAAGGCCTGTTCCGTGACGCCGGCTATGCGCTCGCGCAGAAGGAATTCGGCGGCGAGCTGATCGACGGCGGCCCGTGGATGCGCGTGAAGAACCCGAAGACGGGCAACGAGATCGTCATCAAGGATTCGATCGCCGACGCGTTCCTGCAGCAGATCCTGCTGCGTCCGGCCGAATACGACGTGATCGCGACGCTGAACCTGAACGGCGACTACATCTCCGACGCACTGGCCGCGCAGGTCGGCGGCATCGGGATCGCGCCGGGCGCGAACCTGTCGGATTCGGTCGCGATGTTCGAGGCGACCCACGGCACGGCGCCGAAGTACGCGGGCAAGGATTACGTGAACCCCGGTTCCGAGATCCTGTCGGCGGAAATGATGCTGCGCCACCTCGGCTGGACGGAAGCGGCCGACACGATCATCGCCGCGATGGAGAAGTCGATCCTGCAGAAGCGCGTCACGTACGACTTCGCGCGTCTGATGGAAGGCGCGACGCAGGTGTCGTGCTCCGGCTTCGGCGAAGTGCTGATCGAGAACATGTAAGTCCCTTCCGGGGCAGGCCGGCGGACCGCCGGCCGCCCCGGCGCCTACTGCCGGCGCCGGGGCGTTTCATGAACGGCAGGTTTGTTGGCAGGGCGGTCCGGCATGCGGGCCGCGGCGCCGCGATGCGGCCCGGGTGCCCTGCAAGGTAGAACATGACGGCCCTCGCAACACCACCGCCCGGCTAGCCGGCACACCCCTTTCGCGATCGACCCGGTCGCTCCCCGCCGGTTACCGCCGGCGCTCCTCAGTCCCAAATTTTCACGTAGCAACGCATCGACCATGTCCACTTCGCCCAAGATCATCTACACCCTCACCGACGAAGCGCCCGCGCTCGCGACCTATTCGCTGCTGCCGATCGTCAAGGCCTTCACGCGCTCGTCGGGCGTCGCCGTCGAAACGCGCGACATCTCGCTCGCCGGCCGCATCATCGCGGCATTCGCCGACGTCCTGCCGCCGGAGCAGAAGGGTTCCGACGATCTGGCCGAACTGGGCCAGCTCACGCTGAAGCCGGAAGCGAACATCATCAAGCTGCCGAACATCAGTGCATCGGTGCCGCAGCTCAAGGCCGCGATCGCCGAACTGCAGGCGCAGGGCTACAAGCTGCCGGCCTACCCGGAAGAGCCGTCGAGCGACGAAGAGAAGGCCGTCAAGGCCCGCTACGACAAGATCAAGGGCAGCGCGGTGAACCCGGTGCTGCGCGAAGGCAACTCCGACCGTCGCGCGCCGCTGTCGGTCAAGAACTACGCACGCAAGCACCCGCACAAGATGGGCGCATGGAAGGCCACGTCGAAGGCGCACGTCGCGCACATGACCGAAGGCGACTTCTACGGCAGCGAGAAGTCGGCGCTGATCGCCGATGCCGGCAGCGTGAAGATCGAACTCACGACGGCGGACGGCGTGAAGAAGGTGCTGAAGGAAAAGACGGCCGTGAAGGCCGGTGAAGTCATCGACGCCTCGGTGATGAGCCGCAAGGCGCTGCGCAGCTTCATCGAAGCGCAGATCGCCGACGCGAAGGCGCAGGACGTGCTGTTCTCGGTGCACCTGAAGGCGACCATGATGAAGGTCTCGGACCCGATCCTGTTCGGTCACTTCGTGTCGGTGTTCTACCGCGACGCGCTCGCGAAGCACGCGGACGTGCTGGCGCAGGCCGGCTTCAACCCGAACAACGGGATCGGCGACCTGTACGCGCGCCTGAAGGACCTGCCGGCCGACACGCGCGAAGCGATCGAAGCCGACGTCAAGGCCGAGTACGCGGTGCGGCCGCGCCTCGCGATGGTCAACTCGGACAAGGGCATCACGAACCTGCACGTGCCGAGCGACGTAATCGTCGACGCATCGATGCCGGCGATGATCCGCGAGTCGGGCTGCATGTGGGGCCCGGACGGTGAACTGTACGACGCGAAGGCCGTGATTCCGGACCGCTGCTACGCGGGCGTCTACCAGGCCGTGATCGAGGACTGCAAGCAGCATGGCGCATTCGACCCGGTCACGATGGGCAGCGTGCCGAACGTCGGCCTGATGGCGCAGGCGGCCGAGGAATACGGTTCGCACGACAAGACGTTCCTGATCCCGGCCGACGGCGTCGTGCGCGTCACCGACGAAGCCGGCAACGTGCTGCTCGAGCACGCGGTCGAGTCGGGCGACGTCTGGCGCATGTGTCAGACCAAGGACGCACCGGTGCAGGACTGGGTCAAGCTCGCGGTGAACCGCGCCCGCGCGACCGGCGCGCCGGCCGTGTTCTGGCTCGATCCGGCACGTGCGCACGACGCGCAGATCATCGCGAAGGTCGAACGCTACCTGAAGGATCACGATACGAACGGCCTCGACATCCGCATCATGACGCCGGTCGACGCGACGCGTTTCTCGCTCGAGCGCATCCGCGCGGGCAAGGACACGATCTCGGTCACGGGCAACGTGCTGCGCGACTACCTGACCGACCTGTTCCCGATCATGGAACTCGGCACCAGCGCGAAGATGCTGTCGATCGTGCCGCTGATGGCCGGCGGCGGGATGTTCGAGACGGGCGCGGGCGGCTCGGCACCGAAGCACGTGCAGCAGTTCGTCGAGGAAGGCTTCCTGCGCTGGGATTCGCTCGGCGAATTCCTCGCGCTGGCTGCGTCGCTCGAACACCTCGGCAACGCTTACCAGAACCCGAAGGCGCTCGTGCTCGCGAAGACGCTCGACCAGGCGACCGGCAAGTTCCTGGACGAGAACAAGTCGCCGGCGCGCAAGGTCGGCGGCCTCGACAACCGCGGCAGCCACTTCTACCTGTGCCTGTACTGGGCGCAGGCGCTGGCCGAGCAGACCGAGGACGCCGCGCTGAAGGCGCAGTTCGAAGGCGTCGCGAAGTCGCTGTCCGACAGCGAAGCGCGCATCCTGGAAGAACTGTCGGCCGCGCAGGGCAAGGCACAGGCGATCGGCGGCTACTACCGTCCGAGCGTCGAGCTGACGAGCCAGGCGATGCGCCCGAGCGCAACGCTGAACGGCATCGTCGACGCAGTCGCCTGACGCCGGCCGCGCCACCGCGCGCGCCCTGGCAACGGCGGCAGCCGACGCGGCGGGCCTGGCGGCTCGCCGTCCCGCCGACAATGAAAACGCCCCGGTCGCCCGGGGCGTTTTTCGTTGCAGGCGTACCATTCAGACGTGAACGATTTCCCATTCGGCGATTTCGTGCGGCACTTCGAGCGTGGCCGTATCCAGTTCGGACGGCTGTTCGCAGTCGCCGCGGGAGATGTGGTCGGCTGCCACTTCCGGGCACGAGAACGCGCCGAGCGAGGCGTTGCCGAACGTCGCTTCCCAGCCGCCGTTTGCCGGCAGGATGTAGAACGACCCGAGCGCTGAACCAAAGCGAAATCCCTTCATTTCCGTTCTCCCTTTCTGATCACAAGCGATTCTGGTGTGCCGCCCGCCGGCGCGTCCGGCTGTGGCCCGACTGGCTGCTTGCGCCGGGTTCCGTATCGAACGTCGTGGCGAAGCGTCAGTGCATGGAACAAAGTCTACGTCCGCGAGCGCGCTCGATGGTGCGCGTAGAACGCTTTCTCGAAACAAAAATTCTCCTTTTAAAACAATGTGATATTTCGTGTGTTTTGTATTGCGGAATGATTTTTGGCATCGCGAAACAGCGAATTTGTGCCGTGCACCACGAATTTTTATAAAGCAGAGACTTGTTCCACATCGTGAAAAATCGAGGGGTTCAGGCAAAGAGGGCGCGCGACGCGTTGATGACGCGATGCGCAGCGGCAGCAAATGCCTTCGATCGCGCGTGACCAAAGCGGGTGAGGCAAGGCGTCGATCGGCCCGGCCGGCGCGAGGGCAGCGGGGCCCGCGGCGTCATTCGATGAGCGAAAACGCGGCCCGCGCGGCGCGCGAATCGTCGGGCCGGCCGCGTCGTGCGGCGTATCGACGCTCGCGCGGTGTCGCGGCGTTTCGACCGAGTGCTGCGGTTATGATGACGCGGGCATCGGATTGCGCGTCGCACGGGCGCTACCCCGTGCCGGCACGCGCGCAGGTCGAGACGGCCGCGCGATGCAGCACGAATAACGAGGAACGATTGATGATACGGAGAACCTTCCTGTCGCACGCCATCGGTGTCGCGGCCGCTTCGCTGTTTGCGCGCGCCGCATGGGCGCAGCATGCCGGTCACGCGGGCATGGCCGGCATGGATCAGATGGACGACATGCCGGGCATGTCGGGAATGGCGGACCACGCGCAGCACGCGAAGCCGGCGCCGGCCGCGCTCGCCGCGGCCGATGCGCTGCCGGCCGGCACGCCGCTCGCGTCGCTGCGCACCCTGGCAAACGAAAGCCGCGAACCCGGCACGTTCCGCGCGACGCTGGTCGCGCAGCCGGTCGCGCGTCCGATGCTGCACGGTGCGCGTCCGACGACGTTCTGGCAGTTCGGCACGGACACGCAAGGGCCCGTTGTCGGCCCGCTGATCGACGTGCGCGAGGGCGACACGGTCGAGATCCGCTTCGTGAACAAACTGCCGCAACCGTCGACGATCCACTGGCACGGGCTGCCGGTGCCGCCCGACCAGGACGGCAATCCGTCCGATCCGGTCGCGCCGGGCGCGTCGCATGTGTACCGCTTCACGCTGCCGAAGGGCAGCGCCGGCACCTACTGGTATCACCCCCATCCGCACATGATGACGGCCGAACAGGTATTCCGCGGGCTTGCGGGGCCCTTCATCGTGCGCGCCGCCGACGACCCGCTCGCCGGCTGGCCCGAGCGCAACCTGTTCGTATCCGACCTGAAGCTCGCGCGCGACGGCACGATCCCGCCGAACGACATGATGGACTGGATGAACGGCCGCGAAGGCCAGTTCGTGCTGGTCAACGGGGCGCGCCGGCCGCGGATCGACGTCGCGAGCGACGAGCGCTGGCGCGTGTGGAACGCATGCAGCGCGCGCTACCTGCGCGTCGCATTCGACGACGGTCGCGCGTTCGAGCAGGTCGGCACCGACGGCGGGTTGTTCGACGCGCCGCGCCGCGCGACGTCGCTGCTGCTCGCGCCGGGCGAGCGTGCGGAACTGCTGGTGCGCGCCGGCGACCGCGCGTCACGCGCGGTGCTGCAGGCGGCCGAGTACGACCGCCGCAAGATGGCAATGTCGCACGACGGCGGCCACGGCAGCCTGCCGCCGGATCCGGCGCTGGCGCTCGCCGATGTCGCGTTCGCGCCTGCAGCGGCGCGCGCGCTGCCGGCGACGCTGCGCATGGTGCCCGCGCTCGGCGAGCCGGTCGCGCAGAAGACGATCGAGTTCGGCGAAAAGATGGACATGGACGCGATGATGAAAGGGCCGGCACACGGCCGCCCGGCGGGGATGCGCTTCATGATCAACGGTGCGACCTACGCGCCGCATCGCACGACGCTGACCAGCCGCCGCGGCGACGTCGAGCGCTGGACCCTGCGCAACGCCACCGACATGGATCACCCGTTCCACTTGCATGGCACGCAATTCCAGGTGATCGAGCGCGCGTCGGACGGCACACGCACGAGCGAACCGTTCCGCGCATGGCGCGATACCGTCAACGTGCGCCGCGGCGAGACCGTGACGCTACTCGTCACGCAAGACATGCCCGGCGAGCGCATGTTTCATTGCCACATTCTCGAACACGAGGATCTCGGCATGATGGGCACGCTGAAGGTCGTGTAACGGATATCGAATATGTTTCACGCGCATGACGGCATTCGATCTGCGCGTGCGACAAGACAATACGTGTTCGATTATCGGGATTGAACGAAAAGGCCGGCCAATCGAATTAACGAGTGGCCGGCCTGAAAAAAAAGAAACCCGGCGCAATGCCGGGTTTCTTCGTCTGATATCCGGTGCCTTACGCGGCCTGGATGTTCGACGCTTGCTTGCCCTTCGGCCCTTGAACGACCTCGAAGCTCACCTTCTGGCCTTCCTTCAGGGTCTTGAAGCCCTGCATGTTGATGGCCGAGAAGTGCGCAAACAGATCTTCACCGCCCTCGTCGGGAGTGATGAAACCGAAGCCCTTCGCGTCGTTGAACCACTTAACGATACCAGTTGCCATTTCCTACTTCCCCTGTCACACAGTCGCTGCTACTTACCACGAGCACGCTCGAAAAGCTAAACGACCGGAAAATACAGCCGTTCCCCCCTCACAAGCTCACCTTCGGCCTCTTTCATTTCGCCAACCGGCGAGTTGAAAAAAGTGCCAGCTTGATTGTTGGCGCTCTTTATTTGAGTGTCAAGGGGAATTTTTAGACGTTTAGAGGGACGTTGTAAAGAACCCATTTTCAGGGTTTTTCCGGCTTTGCTTTGCAGCATCCCGTCGAGCGCGCGGACTTGAAAAGACGCATAATCGGCTCATATACCAGGCTCGAGTGACACGCGATCGAGTCGTCCCGGCTTGTGGGATACTGGACGCGGATGCGACGTCCGGTGCAGTTTCCCCCTGACGGTTCGTGTTCCGCGCCACGTGTGAAAGCCGGCACCGCAGCCGGCTTTCGTATGGTGCGAAGACGATCGCGGGTCGTCGGGAACCAGGGAGGGCACCGGCCGGTCGGTCGGGTAACGGCAGGATTGCGGGCCTGTCCGAGTTGTTTAGAATGGGTGTATGGCGATTATCCCGGACAAGCAGGACAGCACCGTCCTGGAACGCAAGCAGCAGAAGCTCAAGCCGCCTTCGATGTACAAGGTGGTGCTGCTGAACGACGACTTCACGCCGATGGAGTTCGTCGTGATGGTCGTACAGGAGTATTTCAAGAAGGATCGCGAGACGGCCACGCAGATCATGCTGAAGGTCCATCGCGAAGGGCGAGGGGTTTGTGGGGTCTATACGCGGGACATCGCGTCGACCAAGGTTGAGCAAGTCGTTACCCATGCGCGGCAGGCCGGGCATCCGCTGCAGTGCGTGATGGAGGAAGCATGATTGCCCAGGAATTGGAAGTCAGCCTGCACATGGCGTTCATGGAAGCACGCCAGGCGCGCCATGAGTTCATTACGGTCGAGCATCTGCTGCTGGCCCTGCTGGATAATCCGACGGCAGCCGAGGTGTTGCGCGCGTGTGCGGCCAACATCGAGGACTTGCGTCAGAACCTGCGCAATTTCATCCACGACAACACACCTACCGTCCCGGGCACCGACGATGTCGATACCCAGCCGACGCTCGGTTTCCAGCGCGTGATCCAGCGCGCGATCATGCACGTCCAGTCGACGTCGAACGGCAAGAAGGAAGTGACCGGCGCGAACGTGCTGGTCGCGATCTTCGGCGAGAAGGATTCGCACGCGGTCTACTACCTGCAGCAGCAGGGCGTCACGCGCCTGGACGTCGTGAACTTCATTTCGCATGGCATCGCGAAGACGAACGGCGGCGAAGCCGCGAAGTCGTCCGACGCGAACGCGGAAAGCGAAGACGCGAACGCGCAGAAGGAAACCCCGCTCGCGCAGTTCACGCAGAACCTGAACCAGATGGCGAAGGACGGCCGCATCGATCCGCTGATCGGCCGCGAGCCCGAGGTCGAGCGCGTCGTGCAGGTGCTGTGCCGCCGCCGCAAGAACAATCCGCTGCTCGTCGGCGAGGCCGGCGTCGGCAAGACCGCGATCGCGGAAGGGCTCGCCTATCGCATCACGCGCGGCGAAGTGCCGGACATCCTCGCGAACGCGCAGGTGTATTCGCTCGACATGGGCGCGCTGCTGGCGGGCACCAAGTATCGCGGCGACTTCGAGCAGCGTCTGAAGACGGTGCTGAAGGAGCTGAAGGAACGGCCGCACGCGATCCTGTTCATCGACGAAATCCACACGCTGATCGGCGCGGGCGCCGCATCGGGCGGCACGCTCGACGCGTCGAACCTGCTGAAGCCGGCGCTGTCGTCGGGCACGCTCAAGTGCATCGGCGCGACCACGTTCACCGAGTATCGCGGCATCTTCGAGAAGGACGCGGCGCTGTCGCGGCGCTTCCAGAAGGTCGACGTGACGGAGCCGACCGTCGAGCAGACGGTCGCGATCCTGCGCGGGCTGAAGTCGCGCTTCGAGGAGCATCACGGCGTCAAGTATTCGTCGGGCGCGCTGTCGGCCGCGGCCGAACTGTCGGCGCGCTTCATCACCGACCGTCACCTGCCGGACAAGGCGATCGACGTGATCGACGAAGCGGGTGCCGCGCAGCGCATCCTGCCGAAGTCGAAGCAGAAGAAGACGATCGGCAAGAGCGAGATCGAGGAAATCATCTCGAAGATCGCGCGTGTGCCGGCGCAGAGCGTGTCGCAGGACGATCGCAGCAAGCTGCAGACGCTCGACCGCGACCTGAAGAGCGTCGTGTTCGGCCAGGATCCGGCGATCGACGCGCTCGCCGCGTCGATCAAGATGGCGCGTGCGGGCCTCGGCAAGATGGACAAGCCGATCGGCGCGTTCCTGTTCTCCGGCCCGACGGGCGTCGGCAAGACCGAAGTGGCGCGCCAGCTCGCGTTCACGCTCGGCATCGAGCTGATCCGCTTCGACATGTCGGAATACATGGAGCGTCACGCGGTGAGCCGGCTGATCGGCGCGCCGCCGGGCTACGTCGGGTTCGACCAGGGCGGCTTGCTGACCGAAGCCGTCACGAAGAAGCCGCACTGCGTGCTGCTGCTCGACGAGATCGAGAAGGCGCATCCGGACATCTTCAACGTGCTGCTGCAGGTGATGGACCACGGCACGCTGACGGACAACAACGGCCGCAAGGCGGATTTCCGCAACGTCATCATCATCATGACGACGAACGCGGGCGCCGAGTCGATGCAGAAGGCGACGATCGGCTTCACGACGCGCCGCGAAACGGGCGACGAGATGACCGACATCAAGCGCCTGTTCACGCCGGAGTTCCGCAACCGTCTGGACGCGATCATCAGCTTCCGCTCGCTCGATGAGGAAATCATCATGCGCGTGGTCGACAAGTTCCTGATCCAGCTCGAGGAGCAGCTGCACGAGAAGAAGGTCGACGCGCTCTTCACCGACGCGTTGCGCAAGCATCTCGCGAAGCACGGCTTCGACCCGCTGATGGGGGCGCGGCCGATGCAGCGGCTGATCCAGGACACGATCCGTCGCGCGCTGGCCGACGAGCTGCTGTTCGGCAAGCTCGTCAATGGCGGCCATGTGACGGTCGACGTGGACGAAAACGACAAGGTGCAGTTGTCGTTCGACAAGCTGGCGAATCCGCCGCACAAGCCGAACGAAGAGGCGGTCGAAGTCGAATAAGCGATAATTCGTGGTTCATGCGAACGGCGCGGGAAGTTCTCCGCGCCGTTTCGTTTTATCTGGCGCCGGTGGCGCGATGGTGGTGCAGGGGAGTGGTAACGCAGTGACACAACAACAACAACGATCGTTCGACAACATCGTCGCGCGCGAACAAGGCTTGCGCCATGCGCTGACGTCCGGGCAGATGGCGATGATCGCGATCGGCGGCGCGATCGGCACGGGGCTGTTCCTCGGCAGCGGGTTCGCGATCGGGCTCGCCGGCCCCAGCGTGCTGGTTTCGTACGCGATCGGCGCGCTGATCGCGCTGCTGCTGATGGGCGCGCTCGCGGAAATGACGGTCGCGCATCCGACGGCCGGTTCGTTCGGCGCGTATGCCGAGCACTACGTCGGCCCGCTCGCGGGCTTTCTCGTGCGCTATGCATACTGGTTCGCGGTAGTGTTCGCGATTGGCACCGAGATCAGCGCGATCGCCGTCTTCATGAAGTACTGGTTTCCGGCCGTGCCCGGCTGGTATTGGGTGATCGGCTTCTCCGCGCTGCTGATCGCGGTGAACCTGGCGAGCGTCACGCTGTACGGCTCGGTCGAATACGCATTCTCGCTGTTGAAGATCGCGGCGATCGTCGTGTTCATCGTGCTCGGCGCGTATCTCGTGTGGTCGGCGCCGGCGGCTTCCGGCATCGGCTTCGCGAACTACACCGCGCATGGCGGCTTCATGCCGAAAGGGCCGTGGGGCACCTGGGTCGCGGTGATCGTCGCGATCTTCAGCTACATGAGCATCGAGGCGGTCGCGATCGCGGCCGGCGAGGCGCGCGATCCGCAGCACGCGGTCACGCGCGCGTTCCGCTCGACGGTGTTCCGGCTCGTGCTGTTCTATCTGCTGACGCTGTCGCTGATGCTCGCGATCGTGCCGTGGACCCAGGCCGGCACCGACGAAAGCCCGTTCGTGAAGGTGATGGCCGCGACGCACGTGCCGTATGCGGCCGGCGTGATCAACTTCGTGCTGCTGATCGCGGCGCTGTCGGCGATGAACAGCCAGCTCTACGTGACGACGCGGATGATGTTCAGCCTGTCGCGCGCGCGGCTCGCGCCGGCGGTGTTCGGCCGGCTCGGCGGCAACGGCGTGCCGCGCGCGGCGCTGTGGATCTCGACCAGCGGCGTCGCGGTCGCGGCCGTGCTGGTCGCGCTGTCGCCCGACACCGCGTTTACCGTGATGATGGCGATCGCGATGTTCGGCGCGCTGTTCACGTGGATGATGATCTTCGTCACGCACCTGCGCTTTCGCGCGCGGTACCGCGGGCCGGCGCTCGCGTTCCGGATGTGGGGGCACCCGTTCGGCAGCCTGCTCGGTGCCGGGCTCGTCGGCGCGATCCTGCTGACGACCGCGTTCACGCGCGAATTCCGGATGACGATGGTGGTCGGCGTCGTGTTCGTCGTGCTGCTGACGCTCGCGTACGCGCTGCACTATCGGCACCAGCACGCGCGCTGACGCGTGCGTTCCCGCCGCGGGGCTGCAGCCCGCGCGGCATCGCAACGCCCGCCGCGCTAAGGTTCCGTTAAGCCGGCGGCGATTACATTCGAACCTGTCCGCGATCCGGGCCGGCGCACGCCAGCCCGGCGCCATCTGTAAAAGGGGTTCGAATGAACAAACTTCCCGAAATCACGCTCGCGTTCTGGATCATGAAGATCTGCGCGACGACGCTCGGCGAAACCGGCGGCGACCTGCTCTCGATGACGCTGAACGTCGGCTATGCGGTGAGCTCGATCCTGCTGTTCGGTTTCTTTCTCGTCACGCTGGGCGCGCAGCTCAGGACGACGCAGTATCGCCCGGCGATCTACTGGGCCGTGATCGTCGCGACGAGCACGGCGGGCACGACGATGTCCGATTTCATGGATCGCACGCTCGGCCTCGGCTACGCGGCCGGCTCGTCGATTCTCGTCGCGATCCTGCTGGCGATCTTCACGGTGTGGCGCCTGAGCGGCGAATCGCTGTCGGTCGACCTGATCCGCACGCGCAAGGTCGAGCTGCTGTACTGGATCGCGATCCTGTTCTCGAACACGCTCGGCACCGCGCTCGGCGATTTCCTCGCGGACAGCTCGGGCCTCGGCTTCGGCGGCGGCGCGCTGCTGATCGGCGGGCTGCTCGCGGCGATCGTGCTCGCGCACTACTTCACGCGCATTTCCGGCGTGCTGCTGTTCTGGGCGGCGTTCGTGCTCACGCGTCCGTTCGGGGCGACGGTCGGCGACCTGCTGACGAAACCGGTCGCCAAGGGCGGACTCGCGCTCGGCACGGTCGGCTCGTCGGCGGTGCTGCTCGGCGTGCTGGTCGCGCTGGTGATCTACGCGAGCATCGCGCAGGCGCGGCGCCGCGAACTCGTACCCGCGCGGATCGCGCAGACGGCCGAGCGGTGAGCGAAGCCGGACCGAACCGACGAAAGAAAAGGGGCCGCGAGGCCCCTTTTTGCGTTGCGCCGTTCAGTGACGGCCGGTGCTGCCGAAGCCGCCTTCGCCGCGATCGCTTTGCGCGAAGTCGTCGACGATGTTGAACTGCGCCTGCACGACCGGCACGATCACGAGCTGCGCGAGCCGCTCGAACGGGTTCAGCACGAACTCGGTCTGGCCGCGATTCCACGTCGACACCATCAACTGGCCCTGGTAGTCGGAATCGATCAGGCCGACCAGGTTGCCGAGCACGATCCCGTGCTTGTGGCCGAGGCCCGAGCGCGGCAGGATCAGCGCTGCGTAGCCGGGGTCGTCGAGGTGGATCGCGAGGCCCGTCGGCACCAGCGTCGTTTCGCCCGGCTGCAGCGTGACGGGCGCGTCGAGACACGCGCGCAGGTCGAGGCCCGCGCTGCCGGTGGTCGCGTAGGCGGGCAGGTAGTCGCGCATGCGCGCGTCGAGAATCTTCAGGTCGAGTTTCATGCGGTCGTCGAATCGGTCGGGAAGGGCGCGGCGGCGCGGGCCGCCGCGCGGGTGATCAGATCAGGCGGTTGTCCGGCAGGCGCTTCGCGATTTCCGTGACGAGCACGTGCGCGAGTTCGTCCTTCGGCGCGCGCGGCAGGCGCGTGAGGCCGGCTGCCTCGAACAGCACGACTTCGTTGTCGTCGCGGCCGAACGTCAGCGGGCCGAGGTTGCCGACCAGGAGCGGCACGTTCTTGCGCTTGCGCTTCTCGTCGCCGTGCACGTCGAGGTCGCCGCTTTCGGCCGCGAAGCCGACGCAATACGGCGGATCGGGCAGCGCCGCGACCGACGCGAGGATGTCGGGGTTCTCGACGAACGCGAGCGCCGGCATCTTGCGGTCGGCCGTCTTCTTCATCTTGTGCTCGGCCGGCTGATCGACGCGCCAGTCGGCGACCGCGGCCACCGCGATGAAGATGTCGGCGTCGGCTACCGCCTGCATCACCGCGTCGTACATCTGCTGCGCGGTCTGCACGTCCTGGCGGTACACGCCCCACGGCGTGTCGAGCGCGACCGGCCCCGCGACGAGATGCACGTCGGCGCCGGCCTGCTGCGCGGCGCGCGCGAGCGCGAAGCCCATCTTGCCGCTCGAGCGGTTCGTGAGCCCGCGCACCGGATCGAGCGGCTCGAACGTCGGGCCGGCCGTGATCAGCACGCGGCGGTGTGCGAGCACCTTCGGCGCGAAGTGCGAGACGATCGCCTCATAGATCGCCTCGGGCTCGAGCATGCGGCCGTCGCCGACTTCGCCGCACGCCTGCGCGCCCGAATCGGGGCCGAGCACCGACACGCCGTCGGCGCGCAGTTGCGCGGCATTGCGTTGCGTGGCCGGGTTCTGCCACATCTGGCGGTTCATCGCGGGCACGACGAGCAGCGGACAGTCGCGCGCTACGCACAGCGTCGACAGCAGGTCGTCCGCGAACCCGTGCGCGAGCTTCGCGAGGAAGTCCGTCGACGCGGGCGCGATCACGATCGCGTCGGCTTCGCGCGACAGGTCGATGTGCGCCATGTTGTTGCCGATGCGCGCGTCCCACTGGCTCATGTAGACGGGCCGGCCGGACAGCGCCTGCATCGTGACGGGCGTGATGAACTGCGCGGCGGCTTCGGTCATCGCGACCTGCACGGTCGCGCCTGCCTTCGTCAGCAGCCGGGTGAGCTCGGCGATCTTGTAGCAGGCGATGCCGCCCGTCAGGCCGAGAACGAGGTGTTTTCCTGCGAGTTCTGCGTGTGCCAACTCAGGCCTCCAAGGGTCAAACGGAACGGCCGGCGCGAAGCCGGCCGTCGCCACCGAGTATGCGCGCTCAGCGCGAGCCGCGCACGCGACGCAGTTCGTCGTAGATCAGCAGCACCGCGCCGATCGTGATCGCGGAATCGGCGAGGTTGAACGCCGGGAAGTGCCAGTCGCCGAGGTGGAAATCGAGAAAGTCGATCACGTGGCCGTAGATCAGCCGGTCGATCACGTTGCCGAGCGCGCCGCCGAGGATCAGCGCGAGCGACACGCTGAACAGCCGCTGGTGGCCGTGGCGCTTCAGCAGGAAGCAGATCACGAGCGTCGCGCCGACGCCGAGCGCGGTGAACGCCCAGCGCTGCCAGCCGCTCGCGGTCGACAGGAAGCCGAACGCGGCGCCGCGGTTGTACACCAGCACGAGGTTGAAGAACGACGTCAGCGCATGCTGCGCGCCGTACGCGAACGTTTTCAGGATCGCGATCTTCGACAGCTGGTCGAACAGGATCACGATCAGCGAAATGCCGAGCCAGGGCGCGAGCGCGCCGCTGGCCGGTTTCGACAGGGTTTTCGCCATATTTACGCAGCGCTCCGGATTTCGCCGTTTTCAAACAGGTTCGAGAAGCAGCGGCCGCACAGCGTCGGATGATCGGCGTGCGCGCCGACGTCCTCGCGGTAGTGCCAGCAGCGTTCGCACTTCTGGTATTTGGACGCGGCCACGTCGACGCTTTCCTGCGCTTCGTCGTCGACCTTCACGACCGTTGCCGCCGACGTGATCAGCACGAACTTCAGGTCGTCGCCGAGGCTCGTCAGCGCGTCGTAGCGCGCGCCGCTCGCATGCACGGCCACTTCGGCCTGCAGCGACGAGCCGATGCGGTTCGCGGTGCGGGCTTCCTCGAGCGCCTTCGTCACGTTGCCGCGCACGTCGCGCAGCAGCGCCCACTTCTCGATCAGCGCGGCCGCGCCGGCGACTTCCGGATACGCGTAGTAGGTTTCCGTGAACACGGTGTCGCTGGCCGGCTGGAACACCTTCCACGCTTCTTCCGCGGTGAACGACAGGAACGGCGCGAGCACGCGCAGCAGCCCGTGCGTCAGGTGGTACAGCGCGGTCTGCGCGGAGCGGCGTGCGCGCGAATCGGCCGCGCTCGTGTACAGGCGGTCCTTCAGCACGTCGAGGTAGAAGCCGCCGAGGTCTTCCGAGCAGTACGTCTGCAGCTTCGCGACGACCGGGTGGAATTCGTACTTCTCGTAGTGGCCGAGCAGTTCCGTCTGCAGTTGCGCGGAGAACGCGACTGCGTAGCGGTCGATCTCGAGCCATTCGTCGACCGGCACCGCGTGCTGCGCGAAGTCGAAGTCCGACAGGTTCGCGAGCAGGAAGCGCAGCGTGTTGCGGATGCGGCGATAGCCTTCGGTCACGCGCTTCAGGATTTCCTCGGAGATCGCGAGTTCGCCCGAATAGTCGGTCGACGCGATCCACAGGCGGATGATTTCCGCGCCGAGACGGTTCGCGACTTCATGCGGATCGACGCCGTTGCCGAGCGACTTGCTCATCTTGCGGCCTTCGCCGTCGACCGTGAAGCCGTGCGTGAGCAGGCCCTTGTACGGCGCGCGGCCGTCGATCATCGATGCGGTCAGCAGCGACGAGTGGAACCAGCCGCGGTGCTGGTCCGAGCCTTCGAGGTACAGGTCGGCCGGGAACTGCAGCTGATCCTTGTGCGAGCCGCGCAGCACGTGCCAGTGCGTCGTGCCCGAGTCGAACCACACGTCGAGCGTGTCGCGGTTCTTTTCGTACAGGTTCGCGTCGTCGCCGATCAGCTCGCGCGGATCGAGCGTCTGCCACGCCTCGATGCCCGACTGCTCGACGCGCTTCGCGACTTCCTCGAGCAGCTCGAGCGTGCGCGGATGCAGCTCGCCGGTTTCCTTGTGCACGAAGAACGCCATCGGCACGCCCCATTGGCGCTGGCGCGACAGCGTCCAGTCGGGACGGTTCGCGATCATGCTGAACAGGCGCTGCTTGCCCCACGACGGGTAGAACGCGGTGGCGTCGATGCCTTCGAGCGCGGTTTCGCGCAGCGTCTTGCCGCCGTCGCGCGGCGTCACGTCCATGCCGGCGAACCACTGCGACGTCGCACGGTAAATGATCGCCGTCTTGTGACGCCAGCAGTGCATGTAGCTGTGCTTGTAGTGCTCGCTGCGCAGCAGCGAGCCGGCCTCGCGCAGCGCGTCGACGACCTTCGGGTTCGCGTCCCAGATCGACAGGCCGCCGAACAGCGGCAGCGATTCGATGTAGCGGCCGTCGCCCATCACCGGGTTGATGATGTCCGAGTCGGTCATCCCGTGCGCCTTGCACGACTGGAAGTCCTCGATGCCGTAGGCGGGCGACGAGTGCACGACGCCGGTACCGGTGTCGGTCGTCACGTAGTCGCCGAGGTAGACGGGCGCGGTGCGCTTGTAGCCGGGGTGGGCCGATGCGAGCGGGTGGTGGAAGCGCAGGTTCGCGAGCTTCACGCCCGGCGTGGTCGCGACGACGCGGCCGGTCAGCTTGAAGTCGGTCATGCACGCTTCGACGCGTTCTTCCGCGATGATCAGCAGCCCGCGCTCGGTGTCGACCAGCGCGTAGACGATTTCCGGATGGAGGTTCAGCGCCTGGTTGGCGGGAATCGTCCACGGCGTGGTGGTCCAGATCACGATGCCGCCTTCGGCGCGCGGCAGCGCCGGCAGGCCGAACGCCTGCGCGGTCTTTTCCGGTTCCGCGAACGCGAACATCACGTCGATCGTCGGGTCGGTGCGATCCTTGTACTCGACTTCCGCCTCGGCGAGTGCCGAGCCGCAGTCGAAGCACCAGTTCACCGGCTTCAGCCCGCGATACACGTAGCCCTTCTCGATGATCTTGCCGAGCGCGCGGATTTCTTCCGCCTCGTTGACGAAGTTCATCGTCTTGTACGGGTTCGCCCAGTCGCCGAGCACGCCGAGACGCTTGAAGCCGACCTTCTGCTTCTCGATCTGCTCGGTCGCGTACGCGCGCGCCTTGCTCATCACTTCGGCCGCCGGCAGCGACTTGCCGAACTGCTTCTCGATCTGGATCTCGATCGGCATGCCGTGGCAATCCCAGCCCGGCACGTACGGCGCGTCGAAGCCGGCCATGTTGCGCGACTTGACGACGATGTCCTTCAGGATCTTGTTGACCGCGTGACCGAGGTGGATGTCGCCGTTCGCATACGGGGGGCCGTCGTGCAGGATGAACTTCGGCCGGCCCTGGCTGGCCGCGCGGATCTTCTCGTAGATGCCGCGCTCTTCCCATTCCTTGACCCACTGCGGCTCGCGCTTGGGCAGGTCGCCGCGCATCGGGAACGGCGTGTCGAGCAGGTTGACCGGATACTTGGCCTGCGGTTTCGAATCGGCTTTCTTGTTGCTCATGATGGGATCGCTATCTAAATCGGGGGACGCTCGTGCGTCGTGAATCGGGGATGCGCGCGGGTCGGCGGCGCGAGGGTGCGGCGCGGGGCGCCGCCGGCCGGATCAGCTAATTCGGTCGGTCGCCGAGGTCGAGAAGCCGGTCGTGCGGCTGCCCGGCGCGCGGTCGCGCTCGACGAAGTACGCACGTGCATTCGCGACGTCCAGCGCGATCGCGCGCGACAGCGCCTCGAGATCGTCGAACTTCGCCTCGTCGCGCAGCTTCTTCAGGAATTCGACGCGGATGAGCTTGCCGTACGCGTCGCCGTGCCAGTCGAGCAGGTGGACTTCGAGCAGCACGCGGCCGGAATCGTCGACGGTCGGGCGCAGCCCGAGGCTCGCGACGCCCGGCAGCGGGGCGGGGCCCAGGCCGTGCACCTGCACGACGAAGATGCCCGCGAGCGCCGGCCGCTTGTGCGCGATCGGCAGGTTCAGGGTCGGGAAGCCGAGGTCGCGGCCGAGCTTCAGCCCGTGCGCGACGTGGCCGCTGATCGCGTAGCCGTGGCCGAGCGCCTGCGCGGCCGCGTCGAGATCGCCCGCCGCGAGCGCGGCGCGCACACCCGAGCTGGAGATGCGCGTGCCGTCGCTGCCGGCGACCGTGCCCATCTGCTCGACCTCGAAGCCGTACTGCTCGCCGGCCGCCTTCAGCGTGTCGAAGGTGCCCGCGCGCTTCGCGCCGTAGCAGAAATCGTCGCCGACCATCATCCAGCGCGTGTGCAGCCCGTTCACCAGCGTGCGCTCGACGAACGCCTGCGGCGACTGGCTTGCGAACGTATGGTTGAAGTGCTCGACGACGACGCGGTCGACCCCGTGCTCGCGCAGCGCTTCCAGCTTGTCGCGCAGCATCGCGATGCGCGGCGGCGCGCCGGCCGGGTTGAAGAATTCCCGCGGGTGCGGCTCGAAGGTCATCACGCACACGGGCAGGCCGCGCGCGTCCGCTGCCGCGCGCACGCGCGCGAGCAGGGCCTGGTGGCCGCGATGGACACCGTCGAAGTTGCCGATCGTCAGCGCGCACGGCGCGCGGCTCTCGGCGTTGGGCAGGCCGCGGAAGACTTTCACGATAGCGGATGCAGCGTCGGGGAATGGGCGGTGGGATGCCGCAAAGCAGAAGATTATAAACGTTCGGGCGGCCCGGCGGCCGAGAAGGGGGGAAACGCAGGGGCGAATGGTAAAATTCGCGGATGAAAAAACTCGTGATCCTGATTTCCGGTCGCGGCAGCAACATGGAGGCCATCGTCCGCGCGTGCGCGCAGGAACGCTGGCCGGCCGAGGTCGCCGCCGTGATCGCCAACCGGCCCGACGCGGCCGGCCTGGCTTTTGCCGCGTCGCACGGGGTGGCGACCGCGGTGGTCGACCATCGCTCGTTCGACGGCCGCGACAGCTTCGACGCGGCGCTCGCCGCCGAGATCGACCGCTCCGCGCCCGATCTCGTCGTGCTTGCCGGCTTCATGCGCATCCTGACGCCCGATTTCGTCAGACGATATGAAGGCCGGCTGCTGAACATCCACCCGTCGCTGCTGCCGAGCTTCAAGGGCATCCACACGCACCAGCAGGCGCTGGATGCCGGCGTCGCGCTGCATGGCGCGAGCGTGCATTTCGTGATTCCCGAACTCGACAGCGGTGCGATCGTCGCGCAGGGCGCGGTGCCCGTGCGCGCGGGCGACGACGCGGCCGCGCTCGCGCGGCGCGTGCTGACGGTCGAGCACGTGCTGTATCCGCGTGCGGTCCGCTGGTTCGTCGAGGGGCGCCTGCGCCTCGAGAACGGCAGGGCAGTGGTCGCGCCGGAAGAGGCGCGCTGGATTTTCGCGGATCAACCGCATACCGAAACGAGCGAGGGCGTATGAAGCTGCACGGATTCCTGATTGGCCAGACCGAGACCTTGCTGGCCGAGGTGCTGAAGTTCACCGGCCCCGCCGACGCGACGACGAGCCGGTTCTTCCGTGCGCACCCGAAGCTCGGCCACGCCGAGCGCGGCGTGATCGCCGAGGCGGTGTTCGCGGTGCTGCGCCGCAAGATGGAGTTCTCGCACCTCGCCGAGAGCGGCACGGGCAGCCCCGCGCGGCGCCTGACGCTGCTCGGCCTGATGCAGACGCTCGGCCGCAATGCGCTGAAGCCGTTCGTGTCCGACACCGAGGCCGCGTGGCTCGAGCACGTGTCGAAGATCGATCCGGCGAGCCTGCCGGTGCGCGTGCGCACGAACCTGCCCGACTGGATCTACCAGGCGCTGTCCGCCCGTTTCGACGCGGAGGAACTCGCGCAGCTCGCCGCCGCGCTGAACTACCCGGCGCCGCTCGACCTGCGCGCCAACGCGCAGAAGGCGACGCGCGACCAGGTGATCGACGCGCTGCGCGCGAACGGCATCGACGCGGGCGAGACGCCGTTCGCGCCGCAAGGCGTGCGCGTCGTCGGCAAGCCGGCGCTCACGCGTCTGAAGCTGTTCGAGGAAGGCCAGATCGAGGTGCAGGACGAAGGCAGCCAGCTGCTGTGCTCGCTGGTCGCGCCGCGCCGCGGCGAGATGGTCGTCGATTTCTGCGCGGGCGCCGGCGGCAAGACGCTCGCGCTCGGCGCGATGATGCGCTCGACCGGGCGCCTTTATGCGTTCGACGTGTCGGAAAAGCGCCTCACGAAGCTGAAGCCGCGCCTCGCGCGCAGCGGGTTGTCGAACGTGAACCCGGTGCTGATCGACAGCGAACACGACGCGAAGATCAAGCGGCTCGCCGGCAAGATCGACCGCGTACTGGTCGATGCGCCGTGCAGCGGCCTCGGCACGCTGCGCCGCAACCCCGACCTCAAGTGGCGCCAGACGCGCACGTCGATCGAGGAACTCACGCCGAAGCAGGCGTCGATCCTCGCGAGCGCCGCGCGTCTCGTGAAGAAGGGCGGCCGGCTCGTGTACGCGACCTGCAGCGTGCTCGACGCGGAGAACGAGGCGATCGTCGAGCAGTTCCTCGCCGACCATCCGGACTTCGTGCTGGTGCCCGCGCAGAAGGTGCTGGCCGACCAGCGCATCGAACTCGAGACCGGCGACTACCTGTCGCTGTGGCCGCACCGCCATGCGACCGACGGCTTCTTCGCCGCGGTGCTGGAACGGCGCGCCGCGCAGTAACGGCGGGGCGCACGGACGATGGAGAATCTGCAGAACCGCCTGCTGTCGCACCGGCTCGCGTCGGTGATCCGCGACTTCAACCAGCCGGTGATGATCTGGCAGGCGGCGATCCTCGTCGGCGCGCTGTGTTTCGCATGGGTGGCCGCGCGCTTCGTGCACGGCCGCATCGACGCGCGCCGGCGCGCCGCCGGCCGGATGCCGGGCGCCGGGGCGCAGAGCCTGAAGCGCGCGCTGTTCCCGCTGTTCGGCGGGTTGTTCGTGCTGGCCGCGCAGCTCGGGTTCGACCCGTTCATGTCGACGTCGCTGCTGTCGCTCGCGCTCGTGCCGCTGTTCGGCATCGGGCTGATCTACGTGCTGTTCTTCTTCGCGCGGCGCGTGTTCGCCCGCGACGGCCACACGCATGCGTGGCTGTCGATCGTCGAGAAGATCGTGTCGGTGATCGTGTGGGCGGCGATGGTGCTGACGGTGCTCGGGATCCAGCGCGACGTGATCGCGTGGCTCGACAGCGTGCAGTTTCGCGTCGCGAATGCGCACCTCACGCTGCTGTCGGTGATCTCCGGCGCGCTGTGGGTGTGCGTGACACTGATGGTCGCGATGTGGCTCGGCTCGGTGCTCGAGGAACGCCTCGCGCGCGCCACCACGCTCGACGCGAACCTGAAGGTCGTGATGTCGCGGATCGGCCGCGCGCTGCTCGTGTTCGCGGCGATCCTGATCGGCCTGTCGCTCGTCGGCATCGACGTGACGGTGCTCGGCGTGTTCGGCGGCGCGGTCGGTGTCGGCCTCGGCTTCGGGCTGCAGAAGATCGCCAGCAACTACGTGTCGGGCTTCATCATCCTGCTCGACCGTTCGCTGCGGCTCGGCGACGCGATCAGCGTCGGCGGGCTCCAGGGCGTCGTCACGCAGATCCGCACGCGCTATACGGTCGTGCGCGGCCTCGACGGCAACGAGACGCTGATCCCGAACGAGAAGCTGATCACCGACGTCGTGCAGAACCAGTCGTCGTACCTGACGCGCGGCTACGCGAAGGTCGCCGTGCAGATTGCTTATACCAGCGACGTCGAGCAGGCGCTCGCGGTGCTCGCGGAAGCCGCGAAGGGCGTGCCGCGCGTGCTCGCGGAGCCGGCGCCGACGCCGTATCTGGTCGGCTTCGGCGCGGACGGGATCGACCTGGAGCTCGGCTTCTGGATCGAGGATGCGGCGAAGGGCACGTCGGGCGTGCGTTCGTCCGTGAACCGCAACATCTGGCGGCTGTTCGGCGAGCACGGGATCTCGATTCCGTTCCCGCAGCGCGAAGTGCGCGTGGTCGGTTTGCCGGAGGGGTTCGCCGCGACCGGCGTGGTCGCCGAGGGCATGCCCGTGGCCGATGGCCTGTCGGTGGACGGGCGGGCGTCGGCCGCGTAGACGCGGCCGACGGCGTGAATCGGGCGGGGCCTGCGGCCAGAACCGGATCGCGCGCCTTTCCCGGTCCGCCGATGGACTGTTTGCGTTGCGTCAAGACAAGAGAATATTCATTTTTTACAAAGACTTGGAACGGTTGAAGTAAAATTCCGGTCTACACGCGGTATGCTTTCATTTTTATGACGTCGGCCGGCGCCGGCATCGCTCTCACCACAGGTAACTGCCTTGTTGAATTCCCTGCTCGATTTTCTTTCCCACGGGCTCCTGCGCTTTTCGTGGTGGCAGGTCGCGCTGTTCGCGCTTGCCGTCACGCACGTCACGATCATCGGCGTGACGGTCTACCTGCACCGCTGCCAGGCGCACCGCGCGCTGGAGCTGCACCCGATCGCGAGTCACTTCTTCCGCGCCTGGCTGTGGATGACGACCGGCATGCTGACGGGCCAGTGGGCTGCGATCCATCGCAAGCACCACGCGAAGTGCGAAACCGAGGAAGATCCGCACAGCCCGCAGACGCGCGGCATCTGGAAGGTGTTCCTCGAAGGCGCCGAGCTGTATCGCGCGGAAGCGAAGAACGAAGAAACGATGCGCAAGTTCAGCCACGGCACGCCGAATGACTGGATCGAGCGCAACGTGTACTCGAAGTACCCGATCCTCGGCGTGAGCCTGATGATGGTGATCGACGTCGCGCTGTTCGGCGTGCTCGGCCTGACCGTGTGGGCCGTGCAGATGGTCTGGATTCCGTTCTGGGCCGCGGGTGTCGTGAACGGCTTCGGCCACTTCTGGGGCTACCGCAACTTCAACTCGGCCGATGCGAGCACGAACCTGTTCCCGTGGGGCATCGTGATCGGCGGCGAAGAGCTGCACAACAACCACCACACGTTCGCGACGTCGGCGAAGCTGTCGAACAAGTGGTACGAGTTCGACATCGGCTGGATGTACATCCGCATCATGTCGGCATTCGGTCTCGCGAAGGTGAAGAAGGTTGCACCGACGCCGCGCCTGAACAAGCCGAAGACGGTGCTCGACCAGGAAACGCTGCAGGCCGTGCTGTCGAACCGCTACGAAGTGATGGCGCGCTACGGCAAGGCCGTGAAGCGTGCCTATCGCCAGGAGCTCGCGCACCTGAAGGAAATCGGCGGCGAGAAGTACCAGCTGATGCGCGGCGCGCGCAAGTGGTTCCACAAGGACGCCGACGGCCTCGACGAACCGCAGAAGAAGCTGCTGCCGGAGATCTTCGCGAACAGCCAGAAGCTGCACACGTACTTCCAGCTGCGCCAGGATCTGGCCGCGATCTGGGATCGCTCGACCGCTTCGCGCGAACAGCTGCTCGCGCAATTGCAGGATTGGTGCCATCGCGCGGAACAAAGCGGCATCAAGGCGCTGCAGGAATTCGCGACGCGCCTGCGTCGCTACGCCTGATTCGAAATCGATTAGAATCTCAGGACGTCACAAACCCCGCGTTGGCGGGGTTTTTTCATTTGGGCGGCCGGTTTTCGAAGGGCGACCGGAAGCCCGGAATTCGTATGAGGCTCGGGGCAGCGCTGACGTGCCGCCCCGGGGCGAGCGTAGGGATGGGCTGGAGCAAAAGCGCTGAAGCGCTAACTCGGGCCGACAGGAGATATGGAGATGCAATCGACGATCAAACCCGTCGAGTACGACCGGCCGGTCTCGGCGGGAACCGTCTGTGGGGTAGGCCAGGCGTGGGCCAAAGTGCCCGAGGCGCCGTCCGCCGAAGAACGCGCCGCACTGAAGGCGCGCATCAAGGCGCTGCTCGCACGTGAAAAGGCCGTGCTCGTCGCTCACTACTACGTGGATGCCGAGCTGCAGGAACTGGCGGACGAAACCGGCGGCTGCGTCGCCGATTCGCTCGAAATGGCCCGTTTCGGCCGCGACCACGACGCGCAGACGCTCGTCGTCGCCGGCGTACGCTTCATGGGCGAAACCGCGAAGATCCTGAGCCCCGGCAAACGCGTACTGATGCCCGATCTCGACGCGACATGCTCGCTCGATCTCGGTTGCCCGGTCGACGAATTCTCCGCGTTCTGCGATGCGCATCCCGACCGCACCGTCGTCGTCTACGCGAACACCAGCGCCGCCGTGAAGGCCCGCGCGGACTGGATGGTCACGTCGTCGATCGGCCTCGAAATCGTCGCCGACCTGCACGCGCGGGGCGAGAAGATCATCTGGGCACCCGATCGCCATCTCGGCAGCTACATCCAGAAGAAAACCGGCGCGGACATGCTGCTGTGGCAGGGTTCGTGCCTCGTCCACGACGAATTCAAGGGCATCGAGCTCGACCTGCTGCGTGCCGAATATCCGGACGCGAAGGTGCTCGTGCATCCGGAGTCGCCGGAAAACGTCGTCGCGCAGGCGGACGTCGTCGGCTCGACGACGCAGCTGATCGATGCCGCCGTGAAGCTCGACGCGACGCACTTCATCGTCGCGACCGACCTCGGCATCCTGCACAAGATGCAGCTCGCGGCGCCCGGCAAGACCTTCATCGCCGCGCCCACGGCCGGCAACAGCGCGACCTGCAAGAGCTGCGCGCATTGCCCGTGGATGGCGATGAACGGCCTCGCGAACCTCGCCGACGTGCTCGAGCGCGGTCACAACGAGATCTTCGTCGATCCGGCGATCGGCGCGCGCGCGCGTCTGCCGATCGACCGGATGCTCGATTTCGCCGCGGCGCACAAGAAGCGCGTGCAAGCGAGCGGCGATCTGCAGCGCGATCAGCAACTGTTCGCGAACGTGGGGGCTGCATGACCGGCGCAGTCTCTCCGCTGTTCGAAGCCGTCCGCGCACAATACGGCGCGGCGTTCGACGAAGCGATCGCGCGCAACGTCGCCGATGCGATCGCCGAAGACGTCGGCACCGGCGACCAGACCGGGCGGCTCGTGCCGGCCGGCGAGCGGCGCCGTGCGCGCATCATCGTGCGCGAGGAAGCCGTGTTGTGCGGCGTGCCGTGGTTCGAGGCCGTCATCGCGCGAATCGATCCGTCGATCGTCGTGCAGTGGCGCTATCGCGAAGGCGACCGGATGACGCCGGATTCGACCGTCTGCGAACTCGAAGGGCCGGCGCGCGCGCTGTTGACGGCCGAGCGCAACGGACTGAACTTCCTGCAGCTGCTGTCGGGCGTCGCGAGCGCGACGCGTCGTTACGTCGATCGCGTCGAAGGCACGCGCACGAAGATCCTCGATACGCGCAAGACGCTGCCGGGCCTGCGGCTCGCGCAGAAGTACGCGGTGCGGGTCGGCGGCGGCGAGAACCAGCGTCTGGCGCTGTACGACGGCATCCTGATCAAGGAAAACCATATCGCGGCTGCCGGCGGTGTCGGCGAAGCGCTCGATGCGGCGTTCGCGCTCGAATCAGGCGTGCCGGTGCAGGTGGAAGTCGAGACGCTCGCGCAGCTCGACACGGCGCTCGCGCATGGCGCGCAGTCGGTGCTGCTCGACAACTTCACGCTCGACATGATGCGCGAGGCAGTGCGCATCGCGTCCGGCAAGGCCGTGCTCGAAGTGTCGGGCGGCGTCAATTTCGATACGGTGCGCACGTTCGCGGAGACGGGCGTCGACCGTATCTCGATCGGCGCGCTGACGAAGGACGTGCGCGCGACCGACTACTCGATGCGGATCGTCGACTGACCGCGCGACATACCGTCTGACGAAAAAAGCCGCTGGCGCGCATGACGCCAGCGGCTTTTTTTGTGCGGCGGCAGCCGGGAAGGGCGTACCGGTCAGCGGCGCGAGCGGGGCGTGAGCACGCTCGGCAGCGCCTTCGGCAGCGTGTGCGGCCAGTCGCGGCTGTAGTGCAGCCCACGGCTTTCGCGGCGCGAGTACGCGCTCTTCACGATCAGCGTCGCGACGTCGACGAGATTGCGCAGCTCGAGCAGGTCGCGCGTCACGCGGAAGTTCGCGTAGTACTCGTGGATCTCGTCGCGCAGCAGCGACAAGCGGTGCTTCGCGCGCTCGAGACGCTTGTCGGTGCGCACGATGCCGACATAGTTCCACATCAGCCGGCGCAGTTCGTCCCAGTTGTGCGCGACGACGACTTCCTCGTCCGCATCCGAAACGCGGCTTTCGTCCCATGCGGGCAGCTTGGCCGGCGTTGCAGCGTCGAAGCCGGCCGCTTCGATCGCCTCGGCCGCCGCGCGGCCGATCACGAGGCATTCGAGCAGCGAATTGCTCGCGAGCCGGTTCGCGCCGTGCAGCCCCGTGTACGACGTCTCGCCGACCGCATACAGGCCCGCGAGATCGGTGCGCCCCGCGAGATCGGTGACGACGCCGCCGCACGTGTAGTGCGCGGCCGGCACGACCGGAATCGGCTGCTTCGCGATGTCGATGCCGAATTCGAGGCAGCGCGCATGGATCGTCGGGAAGTGTTCGCGCAGGAACGCTTCCGGCTGGTGGCTGATGTCGAGATACACGCAGTCGATCCCGCGCTTCTTGATCTCGAAGTCGATCGCGCGCGCGACGATGTCGCGCGGCGCGAGTTCCGCGCGCGGATCGTGTGCGGGCATGAAGCGCGTGCCGTCCGGCAGCTTGAGCAGGCCGCCTTCGCCGCGCACGGCCTCCGAAATCAGGAACGACTTCGCATACGGATGGAACAGGCAGGTCGGGTGGAACTGGATGAATTCCATGTTCGACACGCGGCAGCCCGCGCGCCACGCCATCGCGATGCCGTCGCCGGTCGCGGTGTCGGGGTTCGTCGTGTACAGGTAGACCTTGCCGGCGCCGCCGGTCGCGAGCACCGTGTGCGGCGCCTCGATCGTGATCGTGCGGTCGTTGTCGACGTCGAGCGCATACAGCCCGTGACAGCGGCGCCCGGGCAGCCCGAGCCGGTCCGACGTGATCAGGTCGATCGCATGGTGGTTTTCGAAGAACGTGATGTTCGGATGCTGGCGTGCGCGGTCGGACAGCGTCGCGAGCACCGCATGGCCGGTCGCGTCGGCCGCGTGGATGATCCGGCGGTGGCTGTGGCCGCCTTCGCGCGTCAGGTGGAAACCGAGTTCGGCCGCATCATCCTTCGTGAACGGCACGCCCTGGGAGATCAGCCATTCGATCGCTTCGCGGCCATGCTCGACGATGTAGCGCGTCGCGCCTTCGTCGCACAGCCCGCCGCCGGCGACCAGCGTGTCGTCGACGTGGTTCTCGATGCTGTCCGCCGAATCGAGGACGGCCGCGATGCCGCCTTGCGCGTTATCGCTTGCCCCCTCCATCATCGAACGTTTCGCGATCAGCGCGACACGTCGCGTGCTGGCCAGGTTGAGTGCGACCGACAGCCCTGCCAGGCCGCTGCCGACGATCGCCACGTCGAATTTCATGCTGCATCTCCATCGTTACGCTTTAGATCTTGTGCGTTCCGTCGACCTTGGCCGCGGAAAGGGGAGAGCATACCGCGTCGGGCCCGAGCGTGCGCGCGAAACCGCGCAAAACAAAAAGCCCCGCATGTGCGGGGCTTTTCGGTCGCCGTCAGGCTGGCAGAAACCGGAGATTACTTGATCTTGGTTTCTTTGTATTCAACGTGCTTGCGGACGACGGGATCGAACTTCTTGATCGCCATCTTTTCCGGCATGTTGCGCTTGTTCTTCGTGGTCGTGTAGAAGTGACCCGTACCAGCGGTCGACTCGAGCTTGATCTTGTCGCGTGCGCCTTTTGCCATGATTGTGCTCCTTGGGCTTAGGCTTCGCCGCGTGCGCGCAGGTCAGCGAGCACGGAATCGATGCCGTTCTTGTCGATCAGGCGCAGGCCGGCGTTCGAGACGCGCAGGCGCACCCAGCGGTTTTCGCTCTCCACCCAGAACCGGCGGTTTTGCAGGTTCGGCAGGAAGCGGCGCTTCGTCTTGTTGTTGGCGTGGGAAACGTTGTTGCCGCTCATCGGCGCTTTCCCAGTTACTTGGCATACGCGTGCCATGAGAGCACTCCTAATACGCTAAATTCGGGGTTCGATCGCCGATGAAGGTTCCATCGTACTGCCACGTGATCCATGGCTGCACTCAGAACGCCGAAGCCTGTAAAGACAAGGCCCTTCGATGGCTAGAACTGGTTGGAAAAAAGACAGACGACGATTCTAGCAGAAAAAGTTCAGAAAAATCAAACCCAATTTCGCATCGTCGTTGTGGCGCCCGTGGGGCGGGTCGCCGGGCCACAGTCTACAGCCAACCGGCGCGCGCGAACGAAAATGTATCGCTGGTGCCGACGACGACGTGATCGAGCAGCCGCACGTCGACGAGTTCGAGCGCGTCTTTCAGCACCCGCGTCAGGCGGCGGTCCTCCGCGCTCGGCTGGACCGCGCCCGACGGATGATTGTGCGCGACGATCAGCGCCGCGGCGTTCTGCTGCAGCGCGCGGCGCACGACCTCGCGCGGATAGACGGCCATGCGCGTCAGCGAGCCGCGCGTGATTTCCTCCATGTCGATCAGGCCGTTGCGGGCGTCGAGGTACACCGCAATGAATACTTCGTGCGGGCGCGAGCCGATCTTCAGCCGCAGGCAATCCTCGACGGCGCCGGGCGAATCGATCTGCAGGCGCGCGTGCGCCTTCTCCTCCAGCATGCGCCGCGCGATCTCGGTGACCGCGACGAGCCGTGCGGAACGCGCGGGACCGATGCCGGGGTGCATCTCGAAGTCGCCGGAGGTCGCCTCGAGCAGGCCGCGCAACGTGCCGAACTGCCTGACCAGCGCGCGGGCGGTGACGAACACATCGTGCCCGGGCTTGCCCGTGCCGAGCAGCAGCGCGATCAGCTCGTCGTCGGTCAGTGCGGCGGGCCCGCGCTCCAGCAGCCGTTCGCGCGGCCGCTCGGGGCGCCAGTCGGCCGGGCGGCGCTTGCGCAGGTGGATCGGGACGACGCGGCCCGGCGCAGCGGCCGGTGCGTCGGCGGTGTCGCGGCATTCGGCCGGCGTGACGGCGAGAGAGGATGACGGCATGATCGAAACTCCATTGGCGGCGGCCGTGTGCGCGACGTCGTCGCACTTTCAGCCTTGCGCGCTCAGGTGACTTACAATATTGGCTTTGCGCCGGGCCTTTCGGCCAGTTCGGGCGCCGACGAACACGAGTCATTCATGAGCATCATCGATCTATCCGAAGTGAAGCCCGGTTCCCATGTCACGCTGCATTACCGGCTGGCACTGGCCGACGGCGCCGACATCGTCAACACCTTCTCCGACAAGCCCGCCACGCTGCTGCTCGGCGCCGGGCAACTGGCGCCCTCGCTGGAACAGATTCTGCTCGGGCTCAGGGTCGGTGACCATTCGACTTTTCAGCTAACGCCCGAGCAGGGGTTCGGTCCCCGCAATCCCGACATGCTCCAGCGCGTGACGCTGTCGACGCTGCGCGAGAACGGGATGGTCGGCGACGATTTCACGCCGGGCGAGCTGATCGAATTCAACGCGCCGGACGGCGGCCGCTATGCAGGGGTGCTGAAGGAAGTCAGCGAAACCTCGGCGCTGTTCGACTTCAATCATCCGCTCGCGGGCCAAGCGCTCACGTTCGAAGTGAAAATCATCGGAATCCTGTAATCATGAGCACCACCGATACGCTGTCCGGGCAGACCGTCGCCGCCGATGCCGAAATCCTGCTGGCCCAGCCGCGCGGCTTCTGCGCAGGGGTCGATCGCGCAATCGAGATCGTCGAGCGCGCGATCGCGATGCACGGTGCGCCGATCTACGTCCGTCACGAGATCGTCCACAACAAGTACGTGGTCGAGGATCTGAAGAAGAAAGGCGCGATCTTCGTCGAGGAACTCGAGGAAGTGCCGGCCGGCAACACCGTGATCTTCAGCGCGCACGGCGTGTCGAAGGCCGTGCGCGACGAGGCGGACGTGCGCGGGTTGCGTATTTACGACGCAACCTGCCCGCTCGTCACGAAGGTGCACGTCGAAGTGGCGAAGATGCGCCAGGACGGCGTCGACATCGTGATGATCGGCCACAAGGGCCACCCGGAAGTCGAAGGCACGATGGGGCAGGTCGAGCGCGGCATGCATCTCGTCGAAAGCGTCGAGGACGTGCAGAAGCTCGCACTCGCCGATCCCGAGCGCATCGCGCTCGTCACGCAGACGACGCTGTCCGTCGACGACGCGGCCGAGATCATCGGCGCGCTGAAGGCGAAGTATCCGAAGATCCGCGAGCCGAAGAAGCAGGACATCTGCTACGCGACGCAGAACCGCCAGGATGCGGTGAAGTTCATGGCGCCGCAGTGCGACGTCGTGATCGTCGTCGGCAGCCCGAACAGCTCGAACTCGAGCCGCCTGCGCGAAGTGGCCGAGAAGCGCGGCGTGGCCGCGTACATGGTCGACGCACCCGACCAGATCGATCCGGCCTGGGTCGCGGGCAAGCGCCGCATCGGCGTGACGGCCGGCGCATCGGCGCCGGAAGTGCTCGCCCAGGCCGTGATCGCGCGGCTGCGCGAGCTCGGCGTGCGCAATGTCCGCGCCCTCGACGGCATCGAGGAAAACGTGTCGTTTCCGCTGCCGCGCGGGCTCAACCTGCCGCCCGCCGCCTGATTGCCGCATCGCACCCGCGATACCCCCGAAGCGCGCCTCCCGGCGCGCTTTTTTTTTGCGTCGCGAAAACGAGATGCAACCATTGTTCACAGCAATGGTGCAACCCGGTTGCTATCGCTGCGCGTAGCCGCTTCTCAAAATTGGTTGCAATGCAGGAAAACCCCATCGAATCAGGATTATTGGCGGCCTATAAATGGAGTTACAATGCGCCCGTTTTCAGGCCGGAATGGCTTTGAAATCGGGTTTTGGCAAGGCGCGGGAGACCTACTCGATGCATGTGAAGTTGGCTGACGCCATGTCCGTCGCCGCACCGGTTGCAATGCTTGCCGGCTGTAGCAAAAAGAGCGACGACGAGGCGGGCAGGGAGACTGCGGCACCCGCAGTACCGGCGGCCAGCGACGTGCGCGCTGCCGGACCCGGTCGTGCGGCGCGGTCGGTGTGCCGCATTGCGCAATCGGACAGTGACAAGGACAACGGGGCACGTTTGGCGATCGAGGATTTCAACGCGCAGGGCCCGAAGATCGGCATGCATTCGGCACGGCGGGCAGCACGCGCCGGCGGCGCTGCCATCGACCGGGCGACGGGCAAGCTGATTGCCCGACAACGAGCCGCCGGCCATGATGCGGCAGCAGCAGGGCGCGCCGCACGGCGGGCGCCCGGGTTTCGGGGCAACGCAGGCGACGTGCAGATGTCACTGATTCCCTTTCATTTCGATTCGACGAAACAGCGTGTCGCCGCGACCCATCGCGTCGCGGCGGGCGGTCTGCTTCGTTTCACGGATTCCGACGCAGTCCTGACGAAAGTCGGGCGCCACCTTCGCGATGCCGGTTCGGGCGCCGCGCGGGCGGCGGCGGACGGCCCGCTTGCACCGCAGGCGACGGCGTCCGGCATCGGAGCGCAAACCCTTGGCGACATCGGCATGTGCGCCGTCAAGGTGGTCGAGCCCGCGGGCGACGCGGCGCGGAACCTGATCTGCCCGGACGCGGGGTTCGCCCCGGCCCGGACGGAAAAAGGCATGGCGTTCGGGCAACCGGACACCGGCCGTTGCGGCACGCTGCCCTACGACTTCAAGGAGGCCAAGTACACCGTCCTCGATGTCGTGACGATTTAGCGACGGGACTCATGATGGCACCGGAACAGTGCGGTGTCGTTTCTGTATCCGTTCCGGCGGCAGGTCCGGCCGTACAGGCCGGGCGGCGCGCGCCGGGGCGATCCACCCTTACCGGTATCGACTAGTACCCGCAGTGTCGCCGCGAAGGCGCGATTCCTCGCTTACCCGCGGGGCGCAACGTCCTCCGGCAGCATGGGCCAAGGAGCTTTAAATGGATATTTTCGTCCAGCAGATCCTCAACGGGCTGGTGCTCGGCAGTGTGTACGCCATCATCGCGTTGGGTTACACGATGGTGTACGGCATTCTCGGCATCATCAACTTCGCGCACGGCGACGTGCTGATGATCGGCGCGATGGTCGCCCTGTCGGCGATCACCGTGCTGCAGAACCACTTTCCCGGACTCGGCAACGTCGCGACGCTGACGATCGGCCTTGGCATCGCCGCGGTCGTCTGCGCGTGCGTGGGCTACACGATCGAGCGGGTCGCGTACCGGCCGCTGCGCCGCGCGCCGCGTCTCGCCCCGCTGATCACCGCGATCGGCGTGTCGATCCTGCTGCAGACGGCCGCGATGATCATCTGGTCGCGCAACCCGCTGCCGTTCCCGCAATTGCTGCCGACCGATCCGATCAACGTGATCAAGGCGACCGACACGACGCCCGGCGCCGTGATCTCGGTCACCGAAATCGTGATCATCGCGGTGGCGTTCATCGTGATGGCAGGCCTCTTGCTGCTCGTGCACAAGACCAAGCTCGGCCGCGCGATGCGCGCGATCGCCGAAAGCCCGAACACCGCGAGCCTGATGGGCGTGAACCCGAACTTCGTGATCTCCGCGACGTTCATGATCGGCTCCGCGCTCGCCGCGCTGGCCGGCGTGATGATCGCGTCCGAATACGGCAACGTGCACTTCTACATGGGCTTCATCCCCGGCATGAAGGCGTTCACCGCGGCGGTGCTCGGCGGGATCGGCAACCTCGGCGGCGCGATGGTCGGCGGCGTGGTGCTCGGCCTGATCGAGCAGCTCGGCGCGGGCTACATCGGCAACCTCACGGGTGGCGTGTTCGGCAGTAACTACCAGGACGTGTTCGCATTCATCGTGCTGATCATCGTGCTGGTGTTCCGTCCGTCGGGCCTGCTGGGCGAACGTGTCGCGGACCGCGCGTAACGGAAGGGGAGCAAACAACATGACATCCATTCAACCGATCGAATCCTCGACGTCGCTCGTCGAAGAACGCAACACCGCCAAGACCGTCGTCATCGGCATCCTGACCGCGGCCTTCGTGATCGCGGCGCCGATCATCATCGGCTCGGCAGGCGGCAACTACTGGGTCCGCGTGCTCGACTTCGCGATGCTGTACGTGATGCTCGCGCTGGGCCTGAACGTGGTGGTCGGCTTCGCCGGCCTGCTCGACCTCGGCTACATCGCGTTCTACGCGGTGGGCGCGTACACGGCGGCACTGCTGAGCTCGCCGCACCTGACCTCGCAGTTCGAGTGGATCGCGGCGCTCGCGCCGAACGGCCTGCACATCCCGTTCCTGATCATCGTGCCGATCGCGATGGCGCTGGCGGCGACCTTCGGCATCCTGCTCGGCGCGCCGACGCTGCGCCTGCGCGGCGACTACCTGGCGATCGTGACGCTCGGCTTCGGTGAAATCGTCCGGATCTTCATGAACAACCTCGACCGTCCGGTGAACATCACCAACGGCCCGAAGGGGATCACGGGCATCGATCCGGTGCACGTCGGCGGCTTCAACCTGTCGCAGACGCACTCGATCTTCGGCTTCCAGCTGCCGTCGGTCTACATGTACTACTACCTGTTCGTGCTCTGCGCGCTGCTGGTGATCTGGGTCTGTACGCGCCTGCAGCACTCGCGTATCGGCCGCGCATGGGCCGCGATCCGCGAAGACGAAATCGCCGCGAAAGCGATGGGCATCAACACCCGTAACGTGAAGCTGCTCGCGTTCGCGATGGGCGCGTCGTTCGGCGGCCTGTCGGGTGCGATGTTCGGTGCGTTCCAGGGCTTCGTGTCGCCCGAGTCGTTCACGTTCTGGGAATCGATCGTCGTGCTGGCGTGCGTGGTGCTCGGCGGCATGGGCCACATCCCGGGCGTGATCCTGGGCGCGGTGCTGCTCGCGATCTTCCCGGAATTCCTGCGTTCGACGATGAGCCCGCTGCAGCACGCGATCTTCGGTCACGACATCGTCGACACCGAAGTGATCCGTCAGGCGCTGTACGGCCTCGCGATGGTGATCATCATGCTGTATCGCTCGGAAGGCCTGTGGCCGGCGCCGAAGCATGAGGACAAGATCGCGAAACTGGCGAAGCGCAACAGCAAGAAGCCGGTGCGCGCTTAACCAACGGACAAGGGGATACACACATGAGCGACAAGCAAATCCGACTGTCCGTCTCGGGCGTGAACAAACGCTTCGGCGGGCTGCAGGCACTGTCCGACGTCGGCCTGCAGATCAAGGAAGGCGAGATCTACGGCCTGATCGGCCCGAACGGCGCCGGCAAGACCACGTTCTTCAACGTGATCACGGGCCTCTACACGCCGGACTCCGGCGAGTTCAAGCTCGACGGCACGGAATACAAGCCGACCGCGGTGCACCAGGTCGCGAAGACGGGCATCGCGCGCACGTTCCAGAACATCCGCCTGTTCGGCGGGATGACGGCGCTGGAGAACGTGATGGTGGGCCGCCACGTGCGGACCAAGCACGGGCTGCTCGGCGCGGTGTTCCAGACGCCGGCCGAGCGCCAGGAAGAGCGCGAGATCAAGGAACGCGCGATCGAGCTGCTCGAGTACGTCGGCGTGCTGCAGTACGCGGACTACACGTCGCGCAACCTGTCGTACGGCCACCAGCGCCGGCTGGAAATCGCGCGCGCATTGGCGACCGACCCGAAGCTGCTCGCGCTCGACGAGCCGGCGGCCGGGATGAACGCGACCGAGAAGGTCGAACTCACGCGCCTGCTCGACAAGATCCGTTCGGACGGCCGCACGATCCTGCTGATCGAGCACGACGTGAAGCTCGTGATGGGATTGTGCAACCGGATGACGGTGCTCGATTACGGCAAGGTGATCGCCGAGGGTCTGCCGCAGGACGTGCAGAAGAATCCGAAGGTGATTGAGGCATATCTCGGCGCAGGGGTGCACTGATGGCAGCGGCAATGTTGAAAATCAAGGGCTTGCAGGTCAACTACGGCGGCATCCAGGCCGTCAAGGGCGTTGACATGGAAGTCCGCCAGGGCGAGCTGGTGACGCTGATCGGCGCGAACGGCGCGGGCAAGACCACGACGATGAAGGCGATCACGGGTCTCAAGCCGTACTCGGCGGGCGACATCGAGTACGACGGCAAGTCGATCAAGGGCGTGCCGTCGCACGAGCTGCTCAAGCGCGGCCTCGCGATGGTGCCGGAAGGTCGCGGGATCTTCGCGCGGATGTCGATCATCGAGAACATGCAGATGGGCGCGTACCTGCGCAACGACAAGGAGCAGATCAAGCAGGACGTCGACCGGATGTTCGGCTTCTTCCCGCGTCTGAAGGAGCGTGCGACGCAGCTCGCGGGTACGCTGTCGGGCGGCGAGCAGCAGATGCTGGCGATGTCGCGCGCGATCCTGTCGAAGCCGAAGCTGCTGCTGCTCGACGAGCCGTCGATGGGCCTGTCGCCGATCATGGTCGAGAAGATCTTCGAAGTGGTGCGCGAGATCTCGAAGGAGGGCATCACGGTGCTGCTGGTCGAGCAGAACGCGCGGCTCGCGCTGCAGGCGGCCGATCGCGGCTACGTGATGGATTCCGGCACGGTCACGATGGAAGGCGACGCGAAGCAGATGCTCGACGATCCGAAGGTGCGGGCTGCGTATCTGGGTGAGTAAATGAGCGGGCCCGGTGCGGCGCGGCGGCGGATGCCGGCGTGCCGCGCAAGGGCTTTCGAAAGGCTGTCACGGGATACCGTGACAGCTTTTTTTTCGTGCGGCGCGCCCGGCGGCGAACTGCGCGCGCGGATGCGACTCCATGCATTCGACAGTGACGCCGACCATGCGGCGCGGGGCACGGTAGCGCGAAGGCCCTCCGAAACCGGCCGTCCACCAACCGTCACGCAGGCTGCGTAGCATGGTCGGTCCATCGGGACACGGAGAGCACCCATGAGTCTGGATTACGGTTTCGTGAAGGCGAAGGTGACGTCGGTGGCGCAGCTGAAAGGCTCGCCACACGGCAGCGAGATCCAGTATCACATCCACCTGACGCTCGCATTGCCGACCGGCGACTGGGACGTCGCGATCAACGTCGGCACCAACGACGCGGACGACCTGCTGAACTACAAGCTCGTCTACGATTTCCATCATCCGGTCACGGCGATGCTCGCGGCCGCGGCCGAAGGCTATACCGATCTCACCGGGCAAACCGCGCTGCCGGCGCTCGACTATCTGCGCAGCGACATCCTGAACGAGACGGGCGCATGGCGTGCCAGCGCGGTGATGGACGGCACCGAGAACGCGGAGCCGATCCCGTCGCTGCTGCGACTCGTCAATGCCGCGCAGTCGCAGGGGCTCGACGTCGTCGTGTTCGGCCGCACGTATAGGGAGGGCAACGGCATCCACGACACGCACATGAACCAGGGTTCGACAGGCTCGAACTACCTGCATCGCGCGGGCAACGACCACAACGATCACAACGACGTGTGGCAGGACGGCGCGTTGATCGTGCGCGTGAGCGAGTCGCAGTGGGCCGCGTATTTCGCGGCGTTCGAGCAGCAGGCCGTGCCGACCGACGCGCTCGGCAATCCGCTGCCGGACGCGGGGCCGATCACGCGCTGAACGTGGCGGCTGCCGGCGGCGTCACGCGGCCGGCAGCGTCTTGCCGAACGAGATGCGTTCCTCGACGCGATAGCCGAGCGCCGCATAGAAGCGGCACGCATCGTCGTTGCCGGGCAGCACCTGCAGGTTGATCTTCAGGCAGCCGCGCGCGGCGAGCGCGCGTTCCGCATGCGCGATCAGCGCGCGGCCGATGCCGAGCCGCCGCGCGTCGTTCGACACGCCGAACGAGTAGAGCCAGCCGCGATGTCCGTCGAACCCCGCCATCAGCGTGCCGACGACCCGCGCGCCGCGGGTCGCGACGAAGAACAGCTCCGGCTGCGTCGCGAGCTTCAGCTCGATCGAGCGCAGCGGGTCGCGGTGCGGCGGCGCGCCGGCTTCGTCGTACTGCGGGAACGCATCGCGCCACACGGCCAGCACGGCATCGGTGTCGGCGCGTTCGAACGGGCGGATCGCGACAGCATCGGCGGCGGCATCCATCGCGGCGGTTTCCTTAGAGCGTGTCGAGGATCGACCGCAGCATCGCCATCATCTGGTCGATTTCCTCGGTCGTGACGTTCAGCGCGGGCATGAAGCGCAGCAGGTTCGGGCGCGCCGCGTTCAGCAGCAGGCCGTCGGGCTGCATGTCGCGGGCCTTCTCGACGATCTGCGGGCCGATGTCCTTGCCGAGCAGCAGCGCGCGCAGCAGGCCTTCGCCGCGTTCGCCCTCGAAGCCGCGTTCCTCCGACAGTTCGAGCAGCCTGCGCTTCAGGTATTCGGCGCGCTCGCGCACGCCTTCGAGGAAGCCGGGCGCGACGAGCTGCGAGATCACCGAATAGCCGACCGCCGTCATCAGCGGGTTGCCGTTGTACGTGCCGCCCTGGTCGCCGGCCTCGAACACCGCGACGTCGGCCTTCGACAGCAGCGCGCCGAGCGGTGCACCGCCGCCGATGCCCTTCGCGAGCGTCATGATGTCCGGCTCGATACCGGACAGCTCGTACGCGAACAGCGTGCCCGCGCGGCCGCACCCGCTTTGCACTTCGTCGACGATCAGCAGCAGGTCGTGCTGCTTCGTCAGCGCGCGCAGCGCCTGCATGAATTCACGCGTGGCCGGGATCACGCCGCCTTCGCCCTGGATCGGCTCGAGCATCACCGCGACGGTCTTGTCGGTGATCAGCTTCTCGACGGAGTTGATGTCGTTCAGCTCGGCCTTCGGGAAGCCCGGCACCTGCGGTGCGTAGATCGTGTCCCAGCCCGGCTTGCCGCTGGCCGACATCGTCGCGAGCGTGCGGCCGTGGAAGCTGTGGTCGAACGTGATGATCTCGTACGCGCCGTTCTTGAACTTGCGGCCCCACTTGCGCGCGAGCTTGATCGCGCCTTCGTTCGCTTCCGCGCCGCTGTTCGTGAAGAACACCTTGTCGAACACGCTGTGCTGCGTGAGCAGGCCCGCGAGCTTCGCCATCGGTTCGTTGTAGAACGCGGGCGACGGGTTCAGCAGCTTCTCCGCCTGCGTCTTCAGCGCCTCGACGATGCCGTCGTTGCAGTGGCCGAGGCTGTTGACGGCCCAGCCCTGAATGAAGTCCAGATAGCGCTTGCCCGTGTGATCGTAGAGCCACGAACCCTTGCCGTGCGTAAACACGATGTCGGGGCGGTTCGTGATGTACATCAGCGAGTCGATCGGGTAATCGTTCAGGGGCATGGCAGCAGACTCCAGCGGACGTTGAAAGGAAAACGGGCAATAAAAAAGCCACGGAAGGCCGTGGCTGGTGGGTCGAACAGCTTGTGCGTAACCGGTGAAGCGGAGGAGTAGGTTACGCGCGAGTCCGTGACGAGCCGGCGGCATCCGGGCGGAGCGGCGAGCGGCGACGTCGAAGTGCGGACAGGAAGCGGTTCATGTGCGCAAGCATAAGGCATCCCGCGCCCCACTGTAAACCGCCGCGATGCCACGGATGTGACACGGCGGCGCGCAGCGGGGCGCGCGGGCGCGCCCGGGGCTCAGACCGGATGCGCGAGATCGGCGGCGCTCGTGAACGAGTCCGCGTAGAACTCGTCGGCCGGCAGCGCGTGGTGCTGCGTGAAGTCGCGCTGTGCGGATTCGACCATCACCGGCGCGCCGCATGCGTACACCTGGTGGCCCGACAGATCGGGCAGGTCCTCGATCACCGCGCGATGGACGAAGCCGGTGCGGCCGGTCCATTGGTCGGCGTCGTCCGGCTCGGACAGCACCGGCACGTACTTGAAGTTCGGGATCTCGCGCGCCCATTGCTCGGCGAGCTCGCCGAGGTAGATGTCCTTCTTGCGGCGTGCGCCCCAGTAGAGCGTCATCGGGCGCGTGATGCCCCGGTGCTTCACGTGCTCGACGATCGCCTTGATCGGCGCGAAGCCGGTGCCCGATGCGAGCAGCACGATCGGCTTGTCGGAGTCCTCGCGCAGGAAGAACGTGCCGAGCGGGCCTTCGAAGCGCAGGATGTCGCGCTCCTTCATCGCGCCGAACACGTGGTCGGTGAACTTGCCGCCCGGCATGTGGCGGATGTGCAGCTCGATCGGGCCTTCCTCGTGCGGCGCGTTCGCCATCGAGTAGCTGCGGCGCGAGCCGTCCTTCAGGATGAACTCGACGTACTGGCCCGCGAGGTATTGCAGGCGTTCGTTGGCCGGCAGCTGCAGCTTCACGACCATCACGTCGTCGGCGCGGCGCTCGAGCGCGGCGATCCGGCACGGCAGCTTCTTCACCTGCACGCCGTCGACGCCGGCGATTTCACGCACGTCGATCTCGAGGTCGCATTGCGCCTTCGAGCAGCACAGCAGCGCGAGGCCGCGCGTGCGCTCGTCGTTGGACAGTGCCGACGCGGCGTGCGGGCCCTGTTCGATCTGGCCCGACACGATCTGGCCCTTGCAGGAGCCGCACGCGCCGTTCTTGCACCCGTACGGCAGATGGACGTTCTGGCGCAGCGCCGCCGCCAGCACGGTTTCGTCCGACTCGACCTGGAACTGCCGGCCGCTTTGCTTGAGAGTAACGTTGAATGCCATAGAACCAAATAGAACAAAATGTGGGGACCGTGCATATCGCGCACGGCAGCTACAATGCAAACCCGTTGCGCGCCGCGCAACGGTGGCTACTGATTTCGCAACCAACATGATCGCGACTCGAATCCTGCGCCGGCCGCGCGTCCTGATCGTCGGCTGCGGCGACGTCGGCCTGCGCTGCGTCGCGCAATGGCGCGATGCGCGCCGCACCCTGCGCATCGTCGCGCTGACGAGCCATCCGGGCCGCCGCGACGAACTGCGCGCGGCAGGCGCGACGCCGCTCGTCGGCGACCTCGATCGCCGGGCGACGCTCGGACGTATCGCGGGCCTCGCCCGCACGATCCTGCATCTCGCGCCGCCGCAATCCGACGGCCGCGACGATCGCCGCACCCGTGCGCTGATCGCCGCATTGTCCGTGCCTGCGCGGCGGCCGTCCGCACCGGCGGTGTCGTCGGTCGGCCGGCTGCGCACGCTGCGCGCCGCGACCCGACAGGCCGGCGTGCCGGTGCGGGAAGCGCGTATTGTACCCGACGCCCTTCGCGCGCCGACGCTCGTCTACGCCAGCACGACGGGCGTCTACGGCGACTGCGGCGGCGCCCGAATCGACGAAACGCAGCCGCTGCGCCCCGCGAATCCGCGCGCGTTCCGGCGCGTCTCGGCCGAGCGTCAGCTGCGGGCGGCGACGGTGCGCGGCGTGCTGTCCGCGCGCATCGTGCGCATTCCCGGCATCTACGCGGCGAACCGGCTGCCGCTCGCGCGGCTCGAGCGCGGCACGCCGGCACTCGACGCGGCCGACGACGTCTACACGAACCACATCCACGCCGACGATCTCGCGGCGATCCTGCGTCGCGCGGCCGTGCGCGGCAAGCCGGCCCGCGCCGTGCACGCGTCGGACGACAGCGAACTGCGGATGGGAGAATATTTCGACCGGGTCGCGCAGGTGTTCGGCCTGCCGCCGCCGCCGCGGATCAGCCGCGCGGACGCCGAGCAGCAACTCGAGCCGGCGCTCCTGTCGTTCATGCGCGAGTCGCGGCGCCTGTCCAATGCGCGGCTCAAGGCCGAATTGTGCGTGACGTTGCGCTATCCGACCGTAGACGAATTCCTTCAAACGCTCGCGCCGCGCGGCGCGTCAGGTCAGCGCCGGTAACGCCTCGATCAGCAGGAAGCACAACAGCGCGCCGATCAGCGCGCCGATCAGGTTCGGATGGTATTTGTGCTTCATGTGCATCATGGCCAGCAGCGCGCCGATCACGATGGCGCCCACGACCGCGAACGCGATCGTCACGTACGACAGTTCGAAAGAATGGTTGAAGTTCATGATGTCTCCCCTGCATTGCTGCTCGTACAGCTTGTGATTTCAGTATAGCGGGGGATGGGGCGGCCGCGACGCGGCCCGACATCGAACGATCGTGCGGATTTTCCCTTACAGGGTTTTGACGGGATTGCGCAGGGCTGAAAGGTCGTCTTCCCCGAGCCAGCGCCACGCGCCCGGCGCCAGGTCGTCCGGCAGCGTGAACCCGCCGATGCTTTCGCGGTGCAGTGCCTCGACGCGATTGCTGGCGGCCGCGACCATGCGTTTCACCTGATGATATTTGCCTTCGAGGACGGTCAGCGCGAGCGCGTGCGTGTCGCGCGCGTCGGCGGCGACCGCCGCGATCGGCTTCGGCTCGCCGTGGAGCTGCACGCCGGCGCGCAGCGCGTCCAGCTGGGCGTCGTCGAGCGGGTGGCGCACGGTGGCGACGTAGGTTTTCGGCACCTTGCGCTTCGGCGACGTGTACGCGTGCACGAACTGTCCGTCGTCGGACAGCAGCAGCAGGCCCGTCGTGTCCTGGTCGAGGCGGCCGACGCATTGCACGCCGCGTGCGACGAGCGGCGCGGGCAGCAGGCTGAACACGCTCGCGTGGTGTTGCGGCTCGCGCGAACACTCGTAGCCTGCCGGCTTGTTGAGCGCGAGATACGCGCGGGCGTGGAACGGCCACGCGGTGTCGTCGACCGTGAACACGAGGCCGTCGGTGTCGAACGACGCGTCGGGGTCGGTCGCGCTCGCGCCCGCGACGGTGACGCGGCCCGTTTCGATCAGGCCGCGACACTGGCGGCGCGAGCCGAAGCCCTGCGTGTAGAGAATGCTTTCGAGATCCATAGCGCGCGCATTCTATCAAGCCACGCGCCGGCACCGGCATGAACCCGCCCGCGCTGGTAAGCTGCCGGAGCGCCGCGCCGCACGTTTGTTCTTCACGGAAAGTGGACGTCGCATGCAAGGAGCGTACGGCTTCAGCGTGAAGTCGCGCCACGACGGCGGCAGGCTCGTACCCGGGCTGCCACCGTCTCCATTCCGACACGGAGTTCGCCGCATGAATCCGACGACGCTCGATGCACTCGCCGATTTCCCCCGTCAGCTCGAAGCCCATTTCGCCGCCGTGCCGGACGGCTACGCGCGCTGGACCCCCGACGACTGGAGCGGGATCCCGAGCGAGCATTTCTCGCCGCTCGGGCAGCTCTGCCACGTGCGCGACATCGAAATCGACGGCTACCACGTGCGGCTGCGGCGGATGCTCGACGAAGATCACCCGCTGCTCGTGTCGGTCGACGGCGATGCGCTCGCGCTCGAGCGCCGCTACGACGCCGCGTACGCGTCCGACGTGCTCGCGGCGATTCGCGACGCGCGGCGCGAGACGCTCGACCTCGTGTCGCGCCTCACGCCCGGGCAGTTTGCGCGCACCGGCGAGTTCGAAGGCTACGGCGCGCTGACCGTGCGCGGTCTCGTCCATTACCTGTGCAGCCACGACCAGCAGCATCTGGCCGGCATGCAGTGGCTGCTCGGCAAGATCGACGCGGCGCTGTACGCGCGCTGAACCGCACGGCCCGGCGGCCGTGCATCGTGTCGCGTCGAGCGGATTTCGTCGCGTTCGTCGGTGGGGCAGCCCACCGTTCCGGATGCCTGACTGGATCGTTTTTCTGGATAATTCATCCAGCCGTGCCCGGCTGACCGGCACGTCGCGCGTGCCTACACTCCTAGCTTCATTCAACGCAAACAGGAGTCAACCGTGGCTACTCATACGCTCGCAGACAAGGTCGTCCTGATCGCAGGCGGCGCCAAGAATCTCGGCGGGCTGATCGCCCGGGACCTGGCCGGCCACGGCGCGAAAGCGGTGGCGATTCACTACAACAGCGCGGCATCGCAGGCGCAGGCCGAAGAGACGGCCGCTGCCGTGCGCGCGGCCGGCGCGGAAGCCGCGACGTTCCAGGCAGACCTGACGACGGCCGCCGCGGTCGAGAAGCTGTTCGGTGACGCGAAGCAGCGCTTCGGCAAGATCGACATCGCGATCAATACCGTCGGCAAGGTGCTGAAGAAGCCGTTCACCGAAATCACCGAGGCCGAGTACGACGAAATGTTCGCGGTGAACAGCAAGTCGGCGTTCTTCTTCATCAAGGAAGCGGGGCGGCACCTCGAGGATCACGGCAAGCTCGTCACGCTCGTGACGTCGCTGCTCGGCGCGTTCACGCCGTTCTATGCGGCGTACGAAGGATCGAAGGCGCCGGTCGAGCACTTCACGCGCGCGGCGTCGAAGGAGTACGGCGCGCGCGGCATCTCGGTGACGGCGGTCGGGCCCGGCCCGATGGATACGCCGTTCTTCTACCCGGCCGAAGGCGCCGATGCGGTCGCGTATCACAAGACGGCCGCCGCGCTGTCGCCGTTCAGCAAGACGGGCCTCACCGACATCGAGGACGTCGTGCCGTTCATCCGTCATCTCGTGACCGACGGCTGGTGGATCACCGGGCAGACGATCCTGATCAACGGCGGCTATACGACCAAGTAATCGACCCGGTAACGGGCCGTGCCGGGGGCGTCGTGTGCGCGGCGACCCGCAATGGACCGTTTGCATGGACAATGGACGGGCGCGCGGACACAACGCCGCGCGCCCGTTTCATCTGTGCCGCCGGAAGCGGCCGCGACGCGCGGCGCTTGCCGGCCGCGGTCGTCCGAACCCACGTTCTCCGCCTGCCGATGGACAAGCTGGATCAGGTCAGGATCTTCCTTCAGGTTGCCGAGATGGGCAGCTTCATCAAGGCCGCCCACGCACTCGACGTGCCGCGCGCGACCGTGTCGGCCGCCGTCCAGCAGCTCGAGACCGCGCTCGGCACGCGCCTGTTGCACCGTACGACTCGGCAGGTCCAGCTGACTGCCGACGGCGCGCTGCTGCTGGAGCGTGGCCGGCGCCTGCTCGCGGAAGCCGACGAGCTCGACCGGCTGTTCCGGCGTCGCGATCGCGACGTGATCGGGCGGCTGAACGTCGATGCGCCGAGCCGGATCGCGCGCCGCGTGATCGCCCCCGCGCTGCCGTCGCTGTTTCGCCGCTACCCGAAGCTGCAACTGTCGCTCGGCTCGACCGACCGCTCGATCGATCTCGTGCAGGAGGGTGTCGACTGCGCGATCCGGGTCGGGCGGCTCGCGGACAGCAGCCTCGTCGTGCGGCCGCTGGGGCAGTTCGCGCTGATCAACTGCGCGAGCCCCGACTACCTGCGCGAATGCGGCGTGCCCGAGCATCCCGATGCGCTTGCGCACGGGCACTGGGCGATCGGCTATGCGTCGCCGACGACCGGCCGCGAGCTCGGCTGGGAATACTGCGCGGACGGTGGACGGCATACGCTGACGCTGCCGAGCCGCGTGATCGTCAACAACGCTGAAACCTATATCGCGAGCTGCATCGCCGGCATGGGGCTGATCCAGATTCCGCGCTTCGACGTCGTGCATCTGCTCGACAGCGGGGCGCTGGTCGAGGTGATGCCCGGCCATCGGGCCGCGCCGATGGACGTGTCGGCCGTATATCCGCATCGGCGGCATCGGTCGAGGCGGCTCAACGCGTTCGTCGAGTGGTTCGGCGAGCTGATGGCGGATGCATTGAACGACGCGGGCGCGGCCGGCAGCGGCGACTGAAAGCGGCGTCGTGGCCGCAACTGCGGGCCGCCCGCCATTCGCCGGCCGGTGACGCCAATCGATCGGCGTCGGTGCGACGCGGCATGCGCGGTACGTCCGGCACGTGCGGCCATCGCGTCGCGCCCTCAGGCGGCGAACTGCCGCGTGCGCCCGGTCGCCCGCACCGCGTCGATCAGCGCGGCGCAGGCGCCGTCGGGCTTCGACGCGAACGCGTAAAAGCGCGCGGCCGGCAACGCCGGCAGGCCGTCATTCGCCCCGCATGCGCGCAGGCCGTCGCGCAGCTGGCTGCGCGCGAGCGCCGTGACCGCGAAGCCGGCCAGCGCGGCCGATATGCAGCCGGCCATGCTGGCGCTTTCGAACAGCACGCGAAACGGCCGCAGCGCGGCGGCGAGCGAGGACACCGCGGCTTCCCGGTACACGCACGGCTCCGGGAACAGCGCGAGCGGCACATCGCCTTCGGCGTCGATTGCCATATCCGACGCGAACGCCCATACCAGTGGTTCTTCCCACAGCAGTTCGCCCGGCGCGTCGACCTGCCTGCATTGCTTGCCGAACACGACGTCGAGCCGGCCCAGCGTCTGCTCGCGCAGCAGCGCCGCGGTGATCCCGACCTTCAGTTCGATCGATGTGCGCGGATGACTGTCGCGAAACGTGCGCAGCACCTGCGGCAACCATGCGCCCGCGAAATCCTCCGACGCGCCGACCCGCAGCCGGCCATGCGCCGGCGCGCCGCGCAGCCTCGCGCGCACTTCGCGCTCCAGGTCGACGATGTTGCGCGCGTACGCGTACAGCGTGTCGCCGGCCGGCGTGAGCGCGATGCGGCGCGTCGTGCGCGCGAGCAGCACCGTGCCGGCCGCCTGCTCGAGCCGCTTGATGTGGCCGCTGACCGCGGACGGCGTCAGCGCGAGGCGCTCCGCGGCCGGCGCGAAGCCGCGGCTGTCGACGACTTCGAGGAAGGTACGCAACAGCGCGATGTCGAGCGCGGTCGACGCGGGATCGGTCAGCGGTTCCATCGGTTGATTCACCACGATATTTGAAGAATGAGTCATGATACGCCGCGAATCGTGATGAGAGACGGGCCTACCATCGGGCATTCAGGCTGACCAACCGGAGTGCACATGACCGCTTACCGCTATGCGACGACCGCGTCGCTCGAACTCGCCTATCTCGAATGGAACCCGCGCGGCGAACGCGTGGCCGTGCTGCTGCACGGCTGGCCGGACAGCCCGGTCGGCTGGGAGGCCGTGGCTCGAACGCTGGCCGCACGCGGCTACCGCGTGCTCGCGCCCGCGCTGCGCGGTTTCGCGCCGACCCGCTTTCGCGATCCCGCGACGCCGCGCAGCGGCCGGCTCGCGGCGCTTGGCCGCGACTTGCTCGAATTCATCGACGCGCTCGGCATCGAGCGGCCCGTGCTGGTCGGGCACGACTGGGGTGCGCGCGCGGTTGCGAACGCGTGCGGGTTGCGCGACGGCGCGGCCTCGCATCTGGTGATGCTGTCGGTGGGATACGGCACGAACGACCCGGCCCAGGCGTTGTCGCTGCCGCAGGCGCGCAACTACTGGTACCACTGGTTCCTGGCGACGCCGCGCGGCGAGCAGGCGCTGCGCGACGATCGCCGGGCGTTTGCGCGCCTGATGTGGGATACGTGGTCGCCGGCCGGCTGGTACGACGCACGCGACTTCGACGCGGCCGCGACTGCCTTCGACGGCCCGGACTGGATCGACGTGGTGCTGCACTCGTACCGTTATCGCTGGGGGTTCGTCGACGGCGGCGCCGCATACGCGGAAGACGAGGCACAGCTGACGCCCGCACCGGTGCTGTCGGTGCCGACGCTCGTGCTGCACGGCGGCGCGGATTCCTGCAACGGGCCCGAGACTTCGGCCGGGCGCGAGCGGTTCTTCACCGGCCGCTACGAGCGCGCCGTGCTGGACGGTGTCGGGCACTTTCCGCAGCGTGAGGCGCCGGGAGCGGTTGCGGACGCGATCGCGCGGTTCTGCGAGCAACGCTGAACGCGCGGCCGCACCTCGGTGCGCGGTCGATCGAACCGGTCACTCGGTGCGGTGCGGAATGTTGTCCGGGAACGGGTAGGGCGCGTGCGGCCCCGGCCAGTCGGGCACGGGCGGCTCGCGCAGCAGGTCGCATCCGCCCAGCAGGATCGACAACAGCGCGGCAAGCACGCGGCGGCGGATCGGGCTCGAAAAGAAGACGCGCGTGGACATGAGCGGCCTCCGTGCTTGCGTGTCCTGATGCTTGGACCGCCGGGGAAGGACGTGCGTTGCGGTGTGCGTGGCGCGCGCAACAAACAAAAAACCAACAAAAAACCCGCGAAGCGGCGAGCTTGCGCGGGTTTCGACAGTGCAGCGCATTGACGCTGCGAAAGACTGGTGCCCAGGGCCGGAATCGAACCGGCACGCCTTGCGGCGGGGGATTTTGAGTCCCCTGCGTCTACCAATTTCACCACCTGGGCTTTTGATCCTGGCCGCGCATGCGATTCGTACGGATTGTGCGCGGCGAAAGGCGGATTATGGCGGAAAACGGGGCACCGGGCAAGCTGTCCGGCGACCGCCCGTGCGTTACTGGCTCAGATAGACGAATCGGCCCTGCTTCACGATCCCCATCACGCTCGCGCGCTGATCGAGCCCCACGTGATCCTTGTCGCTGGTGTTGACGACGCCGTTCGGCACGACGAGTTCGTGCGCGCGTTCGAGTTCGCGCCGCAGCGCCGCGCGGAAGCCCGGCGTGCCGGGCTGCGCGGCCTTGAGCGCGTGGCCGACCGCGTCGGCGAGGCGCGGATACACGCCCGCCGCGTCGCCCGCGAACTGCGTGACCGTGCCGGCGCCGTATTTCGCTTCATACGCGTCGACGAACGCGAGTGCGGCCTTGCGGGCCGGATGGTCGGCAGGCAGCGTGCGCGCGACGACCACCGGCTGGGTCGGGAACAGCGTCCCGTCGACGTCCTTGCCGCCGAGCTTGATGAACTCCGGCGTGGCGATCCCGTGCGTCTGGTAGATCGCGCCCTTGTAGCCGCGCTCGATCAGCGTGCGTTGCGGCAGCACGGCCGGCGTGCCCGAGCCGGCGATCAGGATCGCGTCGGGCTTCGCGGCGATCAGCTTCAGCGCCTGGCCGGTGACGCTCGCGTCGGTGCGGTTGAAGCGTTCCGTCGCGATCACGCGGATCTTGCGGACTTCCGCGAAGCGTGTGAATTCGTTCAGCCAGCTGTCGCCATAGCTGTCCGCGAAGCCGATGAAGCCGACCGTCTTCACGCCGTGGTTGGCCATGTAGCGCGTCATCACGTCGGCCATCGCGCTGTCGCTCTGCGCCATCTTGAATGCCCAGGTCCGCGCGCCTTCCTGCGGCTCGACGATCGCGCCGGAGCCGACCAGCGTGATCATCGGCGTCTGGGCGGCGGCCACCGCGTCGAGCGCCGCGAGCGCGGCCGGCGTGATGTTCGGCCCGACCACGACGTCGACGCGATCCTCGTCGACCAGCTTGCGGATGTTGCGCACGGCCGCGCCCGGGTCGGACGCGTCGTCGAGCACCGTCACCTGCACCGGCTGCCCGGCGATCGTCTTCGGCCACATCAGGATCGCGTTCTTGCTGGTGATGCCGATCGCGGCGGCCGGGCCGGTCGACGACAGGTCGACGCCGACCTTCAGGTCGGCATGCGCGGCCGCGCAGGCGAGCACGAGGGCGGCGCCGGCGGCGCGGCGCAACAGGGCGGGAAGCGTCATGCGGAAATCTCCGTCGGGCAATAAAAAGGGGCGCGATTTGCGCCCCTGTCGTTATACCTGTCTGTCAAAGCTCGTACGATTCGGATTCGCCCTTGAGCGCCTGCTCGATCAGCTTGCGGTTCAGCGTCGGCGACAGCAGCTCGACGAGCGTATACACATAGCTGCGCAGATAGGCGCCCTGCTTGAGCGCGACACGCGTCACGTTGCTGCCGAACAGGTGGCCGACCGGAATCAGCCGCAGGTTGCGGTCGCGCTCCGGGTTGAATGCGATGTCGGCCATGATCCCGACGCCCAGGCCGAGTTCGACGTAGGTCTTGATCACGTCGGCGTCGATCGCTTCCAGCACGATGTCCGGCGACAGCCCGCGCAGCGCGAACGCATGATTGATCTTCTTGCGGCCGGCGAACGCGTCGTCGTACGTGATCAGCGGGTACTGCGCGAGATCGTCCAGCGTGACCGGCTTGCGTTCGAGCAGCGGATGGTCGGCCGGCACCACGGCCGCGTGATGCCACTGGAAGCAGGGCAGCGACACGAGTTCCTTGTAGTCGGCGATCGCCTCGGTCGCGATCGCGAGATCGGCCTGGTCGTGGATCACCATCTCGGCGACCTGCGTCGGGCTGCCCTGCAGGATCGACAGGTGCACCTTGGGGAAGCGCTTCTTGAACTCGGCGATCGCGGCCGGCAGCGAGTAGCGGGCCTGCGTGTGGGTGGCGGCGATCGTCAGGTTGCCCTGATCCTGCGCCGCGTAATCTTTTCCGACCCTTTTAAGGCTTTCAACTTCCTGCAGGATCCGCTCGACCGATGCGAGGATGATCCTGCCCGGCTCGGTGAGCGAGCGCACGCGCTTGCCGTGGCGCGTGAAGATCTCCACGCCGAGCTCGTCCTCGAGCTCGATGATCGCCTTCGACACCCCCGGTTGCGACGTGTAGAGCGCCTTGGCGGCCTCGGTGAGGTTGAAATTCTGCCGGACGGCCTCGCGCACGAAGCGAAATTGGTGCAGGTTCATTTATAACCCTTCCGCATATCAACAGAATTTTTTAGTCGTTTGAAATATAAGGCGAGTTTATTACGATTCACCGGAGTTTTTCAAATATGGATATCTGTTTTCGTCATTAGCAATCCAGCCGGGCCGCGCAAGGCCGGCGATGGCGGCGGAACGGAGATTCGGGCGCGACGTGGCTAGGACGTCGCGCGGTCACCACGAAAACCCCTGGGGTCCCCGAATGTATCAGTACGACCAATACGACCAGACGATCGTCGACGAGCGTGTCGCGCAGTACCGCGATCAGGTGCGCCGCCGGCTGTCGGGCGAGTTGAGCGAAGAAGAATTCCGTCCGCTGCGCCTGCAGAACGGCCTGTACATGCAGCGCCACGCGTACATGCACCGCATCGCGATTCCGTACGGCAACCTGCGCAGCGACCAACTGCGGATGCTGGCGCGCATCGCCCGCGAACACGACCGCGGTTACGGCCACTTCTCGACCCGCTCGAACATCCAGTTCAACTGGATCCAGCTCGAGGAAACGCCGGAGATCCTCGCGAAGCTCGCGTCGGTGCAGATGCACGGCATCCAGACGTCAGGCAACTGCATCCGCAACATCACGGCGGACCAGTTCGCGGGCGTCGCCCAGGACGAGGAGATCGATCCGCGTCCGTGGTCGGAAATCCTGCGCCAGTGGTCGACGTTCCATCCCGAATTCGCGTGGCTGCCGCGCAAGTTCAAGATCGCGGTGTCGGGCTCGACGCACGACCGCGCGGCCGTGCAGATCCACGATCTCGGCGTGTACCTGAAGAAGAACGCGCAGGGCGAGGTGGTCGCGAGCATCCTCGCGGGCGGCGGCCTCGGCCGTACGCCGATCATCGGCGCGGTGATCAAGGAAGACCTGCCGTGGCAGCACCTGCTCACCTATTGCGAAGCCGTGCTGCGCGTATACAACCGCTACGGCCGCCGCGACAATCTGTACAAGGCGCGTATCAAGATCCTCGTGAAGGCGCTGTCGCCCGCGAAGTTCGCGCAGCAGGTCGAGGAAGAGTGGCAGCACCTGAAGGACGGCCCGTCGACGCTCACGCAGGCGGAAGTCGACCGCGTGTCGCAGTACTTCCAGCCGCCCGTCTACGAGAAGCTGGCCGACACCGACGCGTCGTTCGAACAGCACCTGCTCGAGAACAAGGCGTTCGCGCGCTGGGTCGAGCGCAACGTCGCGCCGCACAAGGTGCCGGGCTATGCCGCGGTCACGCTGTCGCTGAAGGACCACCGCGTCGCCCCCGGCGACGCGACCGACGCGCAGATGGACCTGGTGGCCGACTGGGCAGACGCGTACTCGCTTGGCGAACTGCGCGTGTCGCACGAGCAGAACCTGATCCTCGCGAACGTGAAGAAGCGCGACCTGTTCACGGTGTGGGAAAAGGCTAAGGCGGCCAGCTTCGCGACGCCGAACGTCGGCCTGCTGACCGACATCATCGCGTGCCCGGGCGGCGATTTCTGCTCGCTCGCGAACGCGAAGTCGATCCCGATCGCGCTGGCGATCCAGCAGCGTTTCGAAGATCTGGACTACGTGTACGATCTCGGCGACCTGTCGCTGAACATTTCCGGTTGCATGAACTCGTGCGGTCATCATCACGTGGGCAACATCGGCATCCTCGGCGTCGACAAGGACGGTGCCGAGTGGTACCAGGTGTCGCTCGGCGGCGAGCAGGGCACGGGCCGCAACGGCGCGCGCCTCGGCCGCGTGATCGGGCCGTCGTTCTCCGCGGAGGAAGTGCCGGGCGTGATCGCGAAGCTGATCGACACGTTCGTCGAGGCACGCATCGACGGCGAGCGCTTCATCGACACGTACGACCGCATCGGCATCGCTCCGTTCAAGGAGCGCGTGTATGCGGCGCGCCAGGCAGTCAACGCGTAACCAACCGGGTAGAAGGAATTTGCAGATGGCTTCGATTATCAAGAACCGCGCAGTGATCGACGACGCATGGCAGGTCGTGCGCGCGGCGGAAGACGGTGCGCTGCCCGCGGTCGACGCATTGCCGGCCGGCAAGGTGCTGGTGCCGTTCACCCTGTGGCAGGCCGAGCGCGCGGCGCTCGTCGCCGCGAAGACGAAGGACGAACTCGGCGTGTGGCTCGCGCCGGACAGCGAGCCGGCCGATCTCGTGGCCGACTTCGGTGCGATCTCGCTGATCGCCGTCGATTTCCCGCGCTTCGCGGACGGCCGCGGCTACAGCATCGCGCGCCTGCTGCGCGAGCGCCACGGCTGGACCGGCGAGCTGCGCGCGATCGGCGACGTGCTGCGCGACCAGCTGCTGTACATGTCGCGTTGCGGCTTCGACGCGTTCGCGGTGCGTGCCGACAAGGACATCCACGATGCACTGAACGCGTTCGGCGAATTCACGCAGCGTTACCAGGGCGCATTCGACGAGCCGGCGCCGCTGTTCCGCCGCCGCGCGGCCGCGGCCGACGCGAAGGTGAGCGCATGAGCGCCGCGACCGCACTGACGCCCGAACTGGCCGCGAAGGTCGAGCGCCTCGACGCGCTGCTCGCGCAGATCGGCGCGCGCCACGAGAAGGTGAAGTTCGCGAGCAGCCTCGCCGCGGAAGACATGCTGCTCACGCACGCGATCCTGTCGAAGGGCGTGTCGATCGGCATCTTCTCGCTGAACACCGGCCGCCTGCATGCGGAAACGCTGGGCATGATCGACCGCGTGCGCGAGCGCTACGGCTACGAGATCGAGCAGTTTCATCCGCAGCAGGACGCGGTCGACCAGTATGTCGCCGAGCACGGCCTGAACGCGTTCTACGAAAGCGTCGAGCTGCGCAAGTCGTGCTGCCACATCCGCAAGGTCGAGCCGCTGAACCGCGCGCTGGCCGACGTCGGCGCGTGGGTCACGGGCCAGCGTCGCGAGCAGTCGGTCACGCGTGCGGAGCTGCACGAGGAAGAACAGGACGAAGCGCGCGGGATCGCGAAGTACAACCCGCTCGCCGACTGGACGGAAGCCGACGTGTGGGCGTACCTGAAGGCGTTCGACGTGCCGGTCAATCCGCTGCACGCGCGCGGCTATCCGAGCATCGGCTGCGAGCCGTGTACGCGCGCGATCCGCCCCGGCGAGGACAGCCGGGCGGGCCGCTGGTGGTGGGAGTCGCGCGACACGAAGGAATGCGGGCTGCACATCACGATCACGCCGATTCCCGCGAACGCCGAAGCCGGCGCCGCGCACTGAAAGCCGACAAGAAACCGAATATTGCGCCGCCCGCGACAGCGGGCGGCACGAACCCAGAAGAGAAGGACTGAAATCATGAGCACGACGCTCGAGCAATCCGCCTTTGCCCCGCCCACCGGTGCCGACGACCGCATGGGCCACCTCGACTGGCTCGAAGCCGAGTCGATCCACATCCTGCGCGAACTCGTTGCCGAATGCAGCAAGCCGGCGCTGCTGTTCTCGGGCGGCAAGGACTCGGTCGTCGTGCTGCACCTCGCGCTGAAGGCGTTCGGCCTCGGCGCGAACCGCAAGACCACGCTGCCGTTCCCGCTCGTGCACATCGACACGGGCCACAACTACGAGGAAGTGATCGACTTCCGCGACCGCCGCGCGCAGGAGCTCGGCGCCGAGCTGGTGGTCGGCCACGTCGAGGATTCGATCAAGCGCGGCACGGTCGTGCTGCGCCGCGAAACCGATTCGCGCAACGCCGCGCAGGCCGTCACGCTGCTCGAGACGATCGAACAGCACGGCTACACGGCGCTGATCGGCGGCGCGCGCCGCGACGAAGAGAAGGCGCGCGCGAAGGAGCGGATCTTCTCGTTCCGCGACGAATTCGGCCAGTGGGATCCGAAGGCGCAGCGCCCGGAACTGTGGAGCCTGTACAACGCGCGCCTGCACAACGGCGAGCACCTGCGCGTGTTCCCGATCTCGAACTGGACGGAACTCGACGTGTGGCAGTACATCGCGCGCGAGAACCTCGAACTGCCGTCGATCTACTACGCGCACCAGCGCGAGATCGTGCGCCGCAACGGGCTGCTCGTGCCGGTCACGCCGCTCACGCCGATGCGTGACGGCGAGACGAGCGAACTCGCGCAGGTGCGCTTCCGTACCGTTGGCGACATCAGCTGCACGTGCCCGGTCGAGAGCGACGCGGACGACGTCGAGAAGATCATCGCCGAGACGGCGGTGACCGAGATCACCGAACGCGGCGCGACCCGGATGGACGACCAGGCATCCGAAGCCGCGATGGAACAGCGCAAGAAGCAAGGTTATTTCTGAAGCACACGAGGACATTCACATCATGAGCATCATCGAGAACACCGAAGACCTCGGCGTGTTGCGTTTCATCACCGCGGGCAGCGTCGACGACGGCAAGAGCACGCTGATCGGCCGCCTGCTGTACGACAGCAAGGCCGTGCTGTCCGACCAGCTGTCCGCGCTGTCGCGCGCGAAGAACAAGCGCACCGTCGGCGACGAGATCGACCTCGCGCTGCTGACGGACGGACTCGAAGCCGAGCGCGAGCAGGGCATCACGATCGACGTCGCCTACCGCTATTTCGCGACCGCGAAGCGCAAGTTCATCATCGCCGACACGCCGGGCCACGAGCAGTACACGCGCAACATGGTGACGGGCGCATCGACCGCGCATGCGGCGATCATCCTGGTCGACGCGACGCGCGTGACGATCGAGAACGGCGTCGCGGAACTGCTGCCGCAAACGAAGCGCCACAGCGCGATCGTGAAGCTGCTCGCGCTGCAGCACGTGATCGTCGCGATCAACAAGATGGACCTGATCGACTACAGCGAAGCACGCTTCAACGAGATCCGCGACGCGTACGTCGCGCTCGCGAAGCAGCTCGGCCTGAAGGACGTGCGTTTCGTGCCGGTGTCGGCGCTGAAGGGCGACAACATCGTCGGCGCGAGCGAGCGCATGCCGTGGTACGCGGGCGAGCCGCTGCTCGACCTGCTCGAATCGCTGCCGGTCGAGACGCAGGCGCACGACGCGCTGCGCTTCCCGGTGCAGTGGGTCGCACGCCAGGACGGCAGCTCGGCCGACGATTTCCGCGGCTACATGGGCCGGATCGAATCGGGCGAGGTGAAGGTCGGTGACGAAATCGTCGTGCTGCCGTCGAACCGCACGGCGACGGTCGCCGAGATCATCGCGCCGGTGCCGGGCGGCACGGCGGCGGTCGCGCACGCGTTCGCGGGCCAGACGGTGACGATTCGCCTCGCGGAAGACGTCGACGTGTCGCGCGGCGACATGTTCGTCACGACCGCCGAGACGGTCGCGCCGGCGAAGAAGCTCGAGGCGGACCTGTGCTGGTTCGACGAGACGCCGCTGTCGCCGCAGCGCAAGTACCTGCTGAAGCAGACCACGAGCACGGTGTTCGCGAAGATCGGCGCGGTCAAGGAAGTGCTCGACGTGCATACGCTGTCGCACGCGACCGACCGCCAGGAACTGAAGATGAACGACATCGGCCGCGTCGCGCTGACGCTGCAGAAGCCGATCGTCTGCGACACCTACGATGCGCACCCGGGCACGGGCGCGTTCGTGCTGATCGACGAGGCGACGCACCACACGGTCGCCGCCGGCATGATTCGAGCGTTCTCGGCGTAACGGGCTTAACCGGCGGTCAGCGCCGCCCTCGCGGCGGCGCGGGCCGGCCGCCGTCCGCACGAGCAGGACCCCAAGCGAAGCGACAAACATGGGCAAGGTATATCTGATCGGAGCAGGGCCGGGCGCCGCGGACCTCATCACGGTGCGCGGCATGCGGCTGCTCGAGCAAGCCGACGTCGTGCTGCACGACGCGCTCGTCGAGCCGGCGATGCTCGACTACGCACCGAACGCGCGCAAGATCGCGGTCGGCAAGCGTTGCGGGCAGCGTTCGACCGCGCAGCATTTCATCAACAAGCAAATCGTCGACGCGGCGCGCGAGCACGCGTGCGTGGTGCGCCTGAAGGGCGGCGACCCGATGCTGTTCGGTCGCGCCGAAGAGGAAATGCGCGCGCTCGAAGCGGCGGGCATCGATTTCGAGGTCGTGCCGGGCATCACCGCGGCGCTGGCCGGCGCGGCGACGCTGAAGCGCTCGCTGACGTTGCGCGGCGTGTCGCGCAGCGTCGCGTTCGCGACGCACAGCCGCGCACCGGGCAGCGACGAGATTCGCGAGGCCGCGCGCGCCGATTCGATCGTCTACTACATGGGCCGCGACAGCGCGCCGGGCATCGCGCAGGAACTGATCGACGCGGGCCGTGCGAGCGCGACGCCGGTGGCGATCGTCGAGGCTTGCAGCACCGCGCGCGAGCGCACGCTGACGCTGACGCTCGGGCAGATGGCGGCGGGCGGCGCGCAGGCGTGGCTCGACCCGGCGGAGCCGAGCCTGCTGATGATCGGCGATGCGTTCGCCGAACGCGTGCGGCACGCGAAAGAGGGCGCTGCGTTGCAGGATGCGGCCTGAGTCGAACGTGCGATCCGCAGGCAAAAAAAGCGCCGGCTTCCGAAGCCGGCGCTTTTTCGTTTGGGCTCGCCGCTTTGGCCAGCGATTCGCTTACGCGTCGCGGCCGAGCTGGTCGATGCAGTAGCGCGCGATCGCGTCGAGCACGCCGTCGTCTTCCCCGACGGCCGTCGCGCAACGGATCTCGACGCCCGGATGCGTGGCCCGGCATGCATCGACGAGCTGCGGCAGGTCGCGGCGGACATGCCCGCCCTGACCGAAGAACACGGGCACCACGGTGATGCGCGTGCAGCCGGCCGCGACTTGCGCGGCGACGGCCGTATCGAGCGATGGCGTCATCAGTTCGAGAAACGCGAGCGACACGTGCGGAGCAGGGGAGCCGGCCCCGCGCAGCCGCGCGGCGAGCCGCTCGAACGGCTCGGCCCAGCGCGGATCGCGTGCGCCGTGGCCGAACAGGACGATGCCGTGCGAACTCATGTCGAAGCCTCCGTCGTGACCGCGCTCAGTGCCGGTCGACCCACTTGAGCGCGAACAGGCCGAGCGCGAGATAGATGAGGCCCGGCGTCGCCGCGGTCAGCGGTGCGGGCCAGGTGTTCAGCGTGCCGATGTGCGAGAACAGCGTGTTGAGCAGCTGGAAGCTCATGCCGAGCATGATGCCGCCGAACACCTTCACGCCGACCACGCCGGCACGCGTGTGCAGGTACGCGAACGGCAGCGACAGCACCAGCATCACGAACACCGCGAACGGGTAGAGCAGCTTGCGCCACAGCGCGATGTCGTAGCGCTGCGTGTCCTGCTGGTTTTCGCGCAAGTGCTGGATGTAGCGGAACAGGTTGATGAGCGACATCCGTTCCGGCGACACGAGCAGCACCGACAGGATCTGCGGCGTCAGGTCCGAGCGCAGCCGGTATTCGGGCAGCGTTACCTGCTGCGACCGGTACACGGGGTTCAGCGCGTCGGCCGGTGCGCCGCCGATTGGCTTGATCGGCGTCAGTTCGGTTTCCGTGACGCCCTTGAGCAGCCAGTGGCCGGGCGGCTCGTAGCGGCCCGTCTGCGCGATCCGCACGTTCTGCAGCTGGAATTTCGAGTCGAACTCGTAGATGCGCACGTTGCTGATCGTCGAGTCGGGCGACAGGCTGCCGACGTTCACGAAGCGCGTGACCTGCTCGCCGTTCTCGCGGGCCGCGAGCGTGTCCTTCACCCATACGCCCGACTGGAAGTTCGACGACACCGACGCGCCGAGCGCCTGCAGCCGCACGCGTTCGGACAGCTGGTCGGCGTATGGGCCGACGAATTCGCCGATCAGGTAGGTGATGATTACGAGCGGGACGCCGATCTTCAGCAGCGAGCGCAGCGCCTGGTTGGTCGCGAGGCCCGACACGCGGAAGATCGTGAATTCCGAGTTCGCGGCCATCTGCGCGAACACGTAGATCGCGCTGATCAGCGCGGCGACCGGGATGATCTCGTAGAAGCGCGACGGGGTCTGCAGCGCGACGCGCAGCACCGCGTAGCCGAATTTGTAGTTGCCGTGCCCGACCGAGTTCAGTTCGCTGATCAGGTCGAAGAAGAAGAACAGGCCCGAGAACGCGAACAGGATGAAGATGAACGTGACGTAGATCTGCCGCGCGAAGTATTTTTCATAGAGCCGCATCGATCATGCTCCCGAGCGGCCGAACAGCGCGCGTGTAAACAGCGGACGATTGCGCACGCGCAACCAGAAGATGAACGCGACGATCGCCGCGACGACCAGGTGCAGGCCGACGAGGCCGACGCCGAACGACATCTTGCCCTGCTCGATCTGTGCCTGCACGACGTTCAGCAGGTTCGAGTACGTCAGGTAGATCAGCACGGCCATCACGAGGTTGATCGTGCGGCTGCGGCGCGGGTTCTGGTACGACAGCGGAATGCCGAGCACCATCAGGTTGATCGCGATCAGCGGCAGCCCCGCGCGCCACGCGAATTCCGCGAGGTTGTCGCGCGTCGGGTTGCGCAGCAGGTCCGGTGTCGGCGTGCTGTTGGTGGTCGGCACGTTGGTGACCGGGGTGCTCGTGATCTTCACGCCGTAGCGCTGGAACTCCATGATCTTGAAGTTCGGCTGGCCGGGCGTGCCGTCGTAGCGGCGGCCGTCTTCCAGTACGACGAAGCGATCGCCGTCCTTCGTTTCCGTGTGGCCGGTGTGCGACACGACGACGTTGACCTTGCCGTTCTCGGTCGACGTGACGAACACGTTCTGCACCTTGCTCTGGTCCGGCGACATCTTCTCGATGAAGAACACGCGATGGTTCGAGGCCGATTCGCGGAACTGGCCCGGCGCGAGCAGCGAGATCTCGTCGCGCTGCTGGAAGCGCGCCTTGATCATCTTGCTCTGCTGGTTCGACCACGGCCAGCCGACGAACGCGAAGAACGCGATCAGCAGGACGATCGGCGTGGCGAACACGCCGATCGGCTTGATCAGGCGCGTGAGGCTCACGCCGGATGCAAGCCAGACCACCATTTCGGAGTCCCGGTACCACCGGGTCAGCACGAACAGGATCGACACGAACAGCGTGACGACGAGCATCACGGCGAGGTAGCCGATCACGGTCAGGCCGATCAGCACGAGCACGTCGCGCGGATCGATTTCGCCGGACGCGGCATAGCCGACGATGCGGATCATCATCGTCGTGAGCATGATCGTGAGCAGCACCATGAACACGGCGCCAGCCGTATACGCAAGCTCGCGCTGGAGGGAGCGTTCGAAGATCATTCTTGATGAGAAGAGGGCGGGAGGCTGCGCACGCGTGGTGGAGCGCTCGCGCCGCCACGGGAAAAATAGCGGATAATTGCGGCTTTCATCCTTAGCCCAGATTTTATCCGAGGACAAGCGCGATGGACTTTAGCATAAAAGGCTGTGATTGGAGCAAAGGCGAGGCCAAGGGGTTCCTGACCGGGAAGTCCGACTGCATCGTGCTCGGCATCTTCGAGGCGCAGACTCTCTCGGGCGCGGCGCTCGACATCGACACGGCCACCAAGGGGCTGATCTCGCGCGTGGTGAAGGCCGGCGACATGGACGGCAAGCGCGGCAAGACGCTGTTCCTGCACGAAGTGTCGGGCATCGGCGCATCGCGCGTGCTGCTCGTCGGCCTCGGCAAGCAGGATGCTTTCAATCAGAAAGCCTACAACGACGCAGTGACGGCCGCATGGCGCGCGCTGCTCGCGACCAAGGTCGGCCAGGTCACGTTCTCGCTCGCGCAGCTGCCGGTCGACGAGCGCAGCTCCGACTGGGGTGTGCGTGCGGCGATTCTCGCGCTGCGCAACGAGACCTACCGCTTCACGCAGATGAAGAGCAAGCCGGAACCGGCGTCGCACACGCTCAAGCGCGTCGTGTTCAGCGTCGATCCGGCCGATGAGAAGGCCGCGAAGCTGGCGGTCAAGCAGGCCGTCGCGCTGGCGAACGGGATGGATCTCACGCGCGACCTCGGCAACCTGCCGGGCAACGTGTGCACGCCGACCTATCTCGGCAACACCGCGAAGAAGATCGCGAAGGATTGGGGTCTGAAGGTCGAGGTGCTCGGCCTGAAGCAGATCCAGGCGCTCAAGATGGGCTCGTTCCTGTCGGTCGCGCGCGCGTCGGTCGAGCCGCCGCAGTTCATCGTGCTGCACTACCAGGGCGCCGCCGCGAAGGCCGCGCCGGTCGTGCTGGTCGGCAAGGGCATCACGTTCGACACGGGCGGCATCTCGCTGAAGCCGGGCGAGGGCATGGACGAGATGAAGTACGACATGTGCGGCGCGGGTTCGGTGCTCGGCACGATGCGTGCGGTCGCCGAAATGGGCCTGAAGATCAACGTCGTCGCGATCGTGCCGACCTGCGAGAACATGCCGGGCGGCAACGCGACCAAGCCGGGCGACATCGTCACCAGCATGAAGGGGCTGACGATCGAGGTGCTCAACACCGACGCCGAGGGCCGCCTGATCCTGTGCGACGCGCTCACTTATGCGGAGCGCTTCAAGCCGGCCGCGGTGATCGACGTGGCGACGCTCACGGGCGCCTGCGTGATCGCGCTCGGCGCCCACAACAGCGGCCTGTTCTCGAAGGACGACGCACTCGCGGGCGAACTGCTCGACGCATCGCGCGAAGCGAACGATCCGGCATGGCGCATGCCGCTCGACGACGAGTACCAGGATCAGCTGAAGTCGAATTTCGCGGACATCGCGAACATCGGCGGGCGTCCCGCCGGTGCCGTGACGGCGGCGTGCTTCCTGTCGCGCTTCACCGACAGCTATCCGTGGGCGCACCTGGACATCGCCGGCACCGCATGGAAGGGTGGCGCGGCGAAGGGCGCGACCGGCCGTCCGGTGCCGCTGCTCGCGCAGTTCCTGATCGACCGCGCCGGCCAGTGATGGCAGGTCTCACGACGATGCGGGTACGCGGGCAATGACGCGAATCGATTTCCATTCGAACGTCGGCGATTCGCTCGCATACGCATGCCGGCTGCTGCGCAAGGCCTACCTGGCCGGGCAGCCGGTCGTCGTGCTCGCGGAGCCCGCGCGCCTGCGTGCGCTCGACGAGCGGCTCTGGACGTTCTCGCCGCTCGATTTCATTCCGCACTGCGGCGTCGACAGCGCGCACGCGGCCGGCACGCCGATCGTGCTGGCCGCCGATCTCGACCAGGCGCCGCATCATCATGTGCTGCTGAACCTCGGCGCGGCCGTACCCGCGCAGTTCGCCCGCTTCGAGCGCCTGCTCGAAGTGGTCGGCAATGCGCCGGACGAGCTGGCCGCGGGCCGCGACCGCTACCGCTTCTATCGCGATCGCGGCTACGCGCTGAACAACTACAAGCAGGGCAGTTAGCCGAAACCGTCGACGGAGCGTTCCCGTGACACAAGCCGAATCCTCTTCGATCCCGACGCTGACCGACGTGCTGGTGCCGGGCAAGCCGGTGCCGGCGCGTTCGTCAGCGGCCGACGCGCCGCCGCACGACGTTGCCGCGGTGCCGGTGCTGACCGACGTGCTGGTATCAGGCCACCCGGCTCGGGCGTCCGCCGCGCCGGAGCAGCCGGGCACCGACCCCGAATTCGTGGTGGTCGAGCCGGTGCCGACGCCGGACATCCCGACCGTCGAATTGCCGGGCGACAGCGATGCGCCGGCGCAACCCGGTGCCGCCGGGCACGTCGTCGCCGAGGAGTCGGCCGCGGCGCAGGCGCCGCTGCGCTCCGCGCTGGCCGCCGACGACGCGCAGCAGGCCGGCGTTGCCGCGATGCCGCGCGATGCTGGCGAAGCGATGCTGTCCCACGCGATTGCACCGGCTGCCGGCGGGCTGGCTAGCGCTCAACTCACCGGCGCGTCGCATCCGGACGCGCATGTAGCCGCCGCGCTGACGGCGGAGGACACGCAGCATATCGCCGAGCGTCTGCGCAATCGGCTGACGAATTATCTGACCGGGGAAGGGCGCGAGGCCATCGAGGCCCGCTGTCGCGACGCGTTGCACGACCATACGGCCTGGCTCGTCGGCCAGATCACGCGCGAAGTGGCGCTGGCGCTCGAAACCGAAGTGATGGAGTGGGTTCGCGACGCGGTCGATGCGGAGATCGCCCGCCGCCGGACCGGTCATTCAGGCTGAGCCCGCCGCACGTTTCGTGCGCAGGGGCCGCGGGCGCGGCTCCAGTCATCGTCGCTGACGATTGCCGGCCGGTTGCAACGACAAGCGCGGAACGCTGCCGGGTGCAGGGTACGGTGCGCGATGCACGCACCCGGTCATCCGGTTCAGCGCAGCGACAGCACCCATTGCGAGAGCGTGTGCGCTTCTGCGCTCGTCAACTGCGTGTTGGCGGGCATCGGCACGCCACCCCACACCCCGACGCTGCCTTTCACGATCGATTGCGCGAGGTAATCGAGAGCATCTGCGCGTGCCGCGTACTTGCCGGCGATGTCGTGGAACGACGGGCCCATCAGCGGCTTGCCGACCGCATGGCAGGCCATGCAGTTCTTGCGCTGCGCGAGCGCGAACCCGTCGCCGGCCGGGTCGGCGTGTGCCGCCGCCGCGCTGCCGGTCAGCAGCGCCACGAGCAGCGCGCGCAATATCGTCTGTTTCATGCGGTTCTCCGCCGGCGGAGACGGCCGGCTTCACGGTCCGCGCATTATAAAAGCAAAGGGAAAGCGCGTTTTGCGCGTTTCCCCGGCGGCCGTTCGCAATGGGGTCGCATGCCCCGCGCGCCGCGTCAGCCGGTGACGGCGCCCTGGTTCGCCGGACGCGCGAGCGCCGCGAACTTGGCGAGCACGCCGCGCGTGTAGCGCGGCGCCGGCTGCTTCCACGCGGCGCGCCGGCGCGCGAGTTCCGCGTCGTCGACGTTCAGCTGCAGCACCAGCCGGTGCGCATCGATCGTGATCGAGTCGCCTTCCTGCACGAGCGCGATCGTGCCGCCGACGAACGCTTCGGGCGCGACGTGCCCGACCACCATCCCCCAGGTGCCGCCCGAGAAGCGGCCGTCGGTGATGAAGCCGACCGATTCGCCGAGCCCCTTGCCGATGATCGCCGACGTCGGCGCGAGCATTTCCGGCATGCCGGGGCCGCCCTGCGGGCCGAGATAGCGCAGCACCAGCACGTCGCCCGCGCGGATGCGGTCGCCGAGGATCGCGTCCATCGCGCTTTGCTCGTCGTCGAACACGCGCGCCGGGCCCGTGATTACCGGGTTCTTCAGGCCGGTGATCTTCGCCACCGCGCCGTCTTCCGCGAGATTGCCCTTCAGGATCGCGAGATGGCCTTCCTGGTACAGCGCGCGATCGATCGGGAAGATCACCTTCTGGTCCGCGCGCGGCACGCCCGGCACGTCCTTCAGCTCCTCGGCGAGCGTGCGGCCGGTGATCGTCATGCAGCCGCCGTGCAGCAACCCCGCATCGAGCAGGATCCGCAGCACCTGCGGGATGCCGCCGGCCTGGTGCAGGTCGGTCGCGACGTACTGGCCCGACGGTTTCAGGTCGCAGATCACCGGCACGCGCTTGCGGATGCGCTCGAAGTCGTCGATCGTCCAGTCGACCTCGGCCGCGTGCGCGATCGCGAGATAGTGCAGCACCGCATTGGTCGAGCCGCCGGTCGCCATGATCAGCGATACCGCGTTTTCGATCGACTCCCTGGTGATGATGTCGCGCGGCTTCAGGTCGCGCTTCACGGCCTCGACCAGCACACGCGCCGATTCGGCGGCCGAATCGACCTTCTCCTGATCGGGGTTCGCCATCGTCGACGAGTACATCAGCGACATGCCGAGCGCCTCGAACGACGAGCTCATCGTGTTCGCGGTGTACATCCCGCCGCACGAGCCCGACGTCGGGCACGCGTTCTTCTCGACCCCTTCGAAGTCTTCCTGCGACATCCGGCCCGCGGTGAACTCGCCGACTGCCTCGAACGACGACACGATCGTCAGGTCGCGGCCCTTCCAGTGGCCGGGGCGGATCGTGCCGCCGTACACGTAGATGCCCGGCACGTTCAGGCGCGCGAGCGCGATCATCCCGCCCGGCATGTTCTTGTCGCAGCCGCCGACCACCACCACGCCGTCCATCCACTGGCCCTGTACGCAGGTCTCGATGCAGTCGGCGATCACCTCGCGCGACACCAGCGAGTACTTCATCCCTTCGGTGCCCATCGACATGCCATCCGAGATCGTCGGCGTGCCGAAGATCTGCGGGTTGGCATCGGCCGCCTTCACCGCCGCGACGGCGGCATCGGACAGCCGCTGCAGGCCCGAGTTGCACGGCGTGATCGTCGAGTGGCCGTTCGCGATGCCGATCATCGGCTTGTCGAAATCGTCCTTCTGGTAGCCGAGGGCGTAATACATCGAGCGGTTCGGCGAACGGGCCACGCCTTGCGTGATGTGCTTCGAGCGACGGTTGTACGGCATGGGGGACTCCATCGTTGTATTGGCGACGCCCGCGATCGGCGCACCGGTTCGGATCAATCAAGCATGGAGTTTCCGGTTTGGGATGTCCAATATATTATTTGTCGCTTATTAAGTCTTTTTGCGAATGAGTGAGAGATGGCCGAACCGACGCCGGACCTGCGCCAGTGGCGCTATTTCGTGACCGTGGCCGACGAGCGCCATTTCGGCCGCGCGGCCGAGCGCCTGTCGATGACGCAGCCGCCGCTGTCGCAGGCGATCCGGGCGCTGGAGGACACGCTCGGCGTCGCGCTGTTCGCGCGCACCAAGCGCTCGGTCGCGCTGACGGCGGTCGGTGCGGCGCTGTTGCCGGACGTGCGCCGGCTGCTCGCGTCGGCCGACGCGCTGCCGCCGCTCGCACGGCGCCTCGCGCGCGGCGAAGCCGGTTCGCTGTCGCTCGCGTTCGTGTCGACCGCCGATTACGGGCTGCTGCCGTCGCTGCTGCGCGCGTTCGGCGCGCGTTATCCGCAAGTGCGGTTGCAGCTCGCGGAGGCGACGAGCGACGTGCAGATCGACGAACTCGTCGCGGGCCGCATCGACGCGGGGCTCGTGATTCCGCCGGTGCCGCCGCGCCACGCGGCCGGGCTGTCGTACCTGCCGGTCGTGCGCGAGCCGCTGGTGGTCGCGATGCCGGCGGCCGCGGCGCACGGCGTGTCGGAAGACGAACCCGTGCATCTGGCCGACCTGGCCGCGCTGCCGCTCGTGATCTTCCCGCGTCGTTTGGCGCCCGGCTTTTATGACATCATTACGGGCTGCTACGGCGCGGCGGGGGAAACCCCGCGCATCGGCCAGGAGGCGATCCAGATGCAGACGATCGTCAGCCTCGTGTCGGCCGGCATGGGTGTCGCACTGGTGCCGCAGTCGCTGCGTAACCTGCGGCGCACCGGCGTGGTCTACCGGCCGCTCGCCGGCGACGCGCCGGTCGTCGAAACCGGCCTCGTGTGGCGCACGGGCGACGTCAGCCCGGTGCTCGCCGGCTTCATCGACGTCGTGCGCGCGCAGGGGCTCGCCACGTGACGCGAACGATGGCGCGCCGGTGCCGTCCAATGCGCGGTGCGGCGCCGGTGCGAGCGCCGTACCGCATTCGAAAACTTCATCGCTAACCCATGATCATTCACCCGAATTTCGACCCCGTAGCGATCCACCTCGGGCCGCTGGCCGTGCGCTGGTACGGCCTCATGTATCTCGTCGGCTTCATCGCGGCGATCGTCGTCGGCCGGATCCGCCTGAAGCTGCCGCACGTCGCGGCGCAGGGCTGGACCGCGAAGGACATCGACGACATGATGTTCTACGGCGTGCTCGGCACCGTGCTCGGCGGCCGGCTCGGCTACGTGCTGTTCTACAAGGCCGACTTCTACTTCTCGCATCCGCTCGACGTGTTCAAGGTGTGGGAAGGCGGGATGTCGTTCCACGGCGGCTTCCTCGGCGTGACGCTCGCGATGGCGCTGTTCGCATGGCAGCGCAAGCGCCACTGGCTGCAGGTCACCGACTTCGTCGCGCCGATGGTGCCGACCGGGCTCGCGGCCGGGCGGCTCGGCAACTTCATCAACGGCGAGCTGTGGGGCCGCGTGACCGATCCGAACGCGCCGTGGGCGATGCTGTTCCCGGGCGCGATGCGCGATGACGCGGCATGGCTGCCGAAGCATCCGGCGCTCGTCGAGAAGTGGCATCTGGCCGACGTGTTCATGCAGTACCAGATGCTGCCGCGCCATCCTTCGCAGCTCTACGAAATCGCGCTCGAAGGCATTGCGCTGTTCTTCGTGCTGTTCTTCTTCTCGCGCAAGCCGCGGCCGATGGGTGCGATCTCCGCGCTGTTCCTGATCGGCTACGGGCTCGCGCGTTTCACGGTCGAATTCGCGCGCGAACCGGACGACTTCCTCGGCCTGCTCGCGCTCGGCCTGTCGATGGGGCAGTGGCTGTCGCTGCCGATGATCCTCGCGGGCGTCGCGTTGCTGGTGTGGGCGTATCGCCGTCGCGCGGCGAATGCGGTCGCGTGATGTCGCGGCGTGATGCGGTTGCGTCACGCGCGAGTCGTGTGATGCATGGCACGTGATGCGTGATGCCTGATGCGATGCGGACGCGCACGATCGGCGTGCGCGTCGATCGCAGGATCGCAAACGAAAAACGCCGGCCCTCGGGCCGGCGTTTTCACATCTGCCGCGCGTTGCGCAATGCGCGTTACTTCATCTGCACCGAGCCGTTGACCGTGACCGACACGGTCGCCTTGCCGCCTTCGACCGAAATCGGCGCGCTCATCTTCGCGCTGTCCATCGGTGCGGCGGCCATCGCCATCATGCGCGGGTACGGCTGCACGTTGCGGCTGCCGCCGACGTTCACGTCGCGAATCGAGTAGCTGTTGTAGCCGAACGCCTTCGCGGCTTCGTCCGCGCGTGCGCGGAACGACTTGATCGCTTCGGTCGTGAGCTTCTGTTCGGCCGCGCGCTGCGCTTCGGGTGACAACGAGAACTCGACGTTCGCGATCTGCATCTGGTTCGACAACTGGCCCGCGAGCTTCGACGCCGCCGCGAAATCGCGCGATTCGAGCACGACTTCGGTACGACCGCGCCATGCGGAGATCTTCCCGTCGCGATCGGTGCTTGGATAGACGGAGAACGCGCCGGTGTGCGCGGTGACGCCCGACACGCCCTTCGCCTGCGCGAGCGCCGCGTCGGCGCGCTGGTTCAGCGCCGACGTCAGGCTGCCCGGGTCTTTCGCCTGCTGTTCGTAGAACAGCGTGATGTGGATGATGTCCTGCGGCACGTCGGCGCTGGCCTGCGACGACAGCGACAGCACGCCCGCCGGCTCCGGGAAGTGCGGGTTCGCGGTCTGCGCGTGCGCGGCGGGCGACGCGAGCGTCAGCGCGACGGGCACGGCGGCGGCGAGGGCGAGCGACAGCGCGAGTGCGGATTTCTTGGTCATTGTTGGACTCCTTGTGCGAGGGCGCGCACGCGGATCACGCGTGCGCGACGCGGGCGTACCGCGCGACGAAAAACGGCAGCCGCCCGATCGGGCGACAGCGGTTGCTTAGGCTGCGCGAACGCACCGCGAGTTCCGTGGCGGTGGCGCGTGTTGACCGGATTTGACCTTTGGCGTGTGCTTGCCGCGCGCGCTTGATGCGCACGCCTACTTCATCAGCTTTTCGGTGATGAAGCGCCACTCGGCACGCGTGACGGGCGTGATCGACAGCCGGTTGCCGCGCGCGAGCACGCGCATGTCGGCGAGTTCGTCGTGTTCGCGCAGCGCGGCGAGCGGCACGAGCGGCGACTTCTTCACGAAGCGCACGTCGACGAGCAGCCAGCGCGGTGCTTCCTGCGTCGACTTCGGATCGTAATACGGGCTTGCCGGATCGAACTGGGTGGGGTCGGGGTAGGGCGTCGACGAGACTTCGGCGAGGCCCGCGATGCCCGGTTCCGGGCAGCTCGAATGATAGAACAGCACGCCGTCGCCGATCTTCATCGTGTCGCGCATGAAATTGCGCGCCTGATAGTTGCGCACGCCGGTCCACGGCAGCGAGTGCTGCGGCGCGTGCGCGAGATCGTCGATGCTTGCTTCGTCCGGTTCGGACTTCATCAGCCAGTATTGCATGGATCGTGATCGACGCAGAAAGGGCTGCTACAAAAGGAAACGGCATCGGGACTTCCCGATGCCGTTGAATAGGCCCCCGCCTTGGCCGCTAGGCCGGCATCCTGAACCTGGGGTTCAGAATTGGTCGCAGTTAGCAGCACTTCGGGTACATCAGACAGAGTGACGCGCGCGCCCGTGCTACAAATTTCCGCAACCGTGCACATGGCATTGGTTCAAGGAATATATGACCTTGGCGAACCAGGCAGGGAAGCTGACTGAACTGTGTTTCGTTGCGCCAATTTGACCACCGTTGATCGCCGAGATCAAGGGGAATCGACGCATCGATCAAACGTTACTGCGTCTCGTGCTGTGCGAGCACCGCGCCGAGTTGTTCGTTCATCTGGTGCATTGTACGACGGATTTCTTCCGCCGGAAATGCTTCACCGTGACGCACGCTCGTTTGCAGCCGCAGCAATTCGGACGCGAGCGACAGCGCGGCCATGACCGCGATGCGGTCGGTGCCGCGCACCGAGCTGTTCGCGCGGATCTTCGACATTTCTGCGTCGACGCGTGCGACGGCCTCGAGCAGCGCCGCTTCGGTCTCGGCCGAACAGGCGAGCCGATAGGGCTGACCGAGAATCGAGACTTCGATCTGCTTGGTGCTCATGCATGTTCTCCGTGGCTGGCCGCGTCGTCGCTGTCCGTGCGCGCCTGCGCATCCAGCAGGTCGAGCTGGTTGTCGGCTTGCTCCGCGCTCTTCGTGCGCGGCAGCTTTTCGAGAATCGCATTCAGTTTGACCTGGGCGTCGTCGATCTTTGCCGACAGCGTGTCGCGCTCGGCCGCGAGCGCATTGCGTTCGTCGCGCAGTTGCGCGAGTTCCGCGCGGACCGTGTCCGCTTCCGCGCGCAATTGCGCGACCTGCTCCTCGAGCGCGAGCCGTTCCGAGTGATAGCGCTTGTTCAGCGAGATCAGACGGCCAATATTTTGAGATAAAGTTTCGAGTTCGTTGAGCATTTGCTGCGTCCTCTAAAGACCCAGCATTTTAGCGCGGAATAACGCGCATTCCGACATCTGTAACGTTTCCAGTCGTAACACCCCCGCTTCTTGCCGCGAATACACGGGTCCGGCACGTGTTCCGCATGCGTCCGGACGCTTCCTTGACGCTCGCGCGGCCCGCTCCTAAACTGGCGCCGCCTCGGTGCTCGCGCGTGCGTCGCGCGGTTAAACGGGAAGCAGGGCGCGTGCTCCGCCCGGAGTTCGCCAACCTGCGCTGCCCCCGCAACGGTAAGCGGCCGCGTCGCATGACGCAGGCCGGCTCGGGCGCGTTTCGCGTGCAGGTCGCACGCTGGCGCGGGCCACTGCGCGTGATACGCGCGGGAAGGCGAGCCGGTACGCCGCCAGCCCGGATACCGGCCGAGGCGAGGAGCCTGCACGGCTTCATGACGCACGGCCCGCGGGGAAGCGGGGCGCGCAGTGCTTCACGGGACTTGTCTTCGATGCTGACCCCAATCGTCCGCACGGCGTGCGGCGCACGCTGCGCAATGTCGCCTGCCGCCATCGCGCGGAGCGCAGCGCACGCCGATTCGTCCGGATCGGCGACGACGCCGGTCGCCGCGGCACCGCGCCCGGTCGCTTGGCGCGACGCTGTCCCCTTGCTGCCGGACGCCGCGGTTGCCGCACCGAGCGTGCCTGACGGTGACGCAAGCGCGATGCCGATCGACCCGCTGCGGCGGCTTCCACTATATTGCGCAGAACGTGGGCCACGCGAGGATGCGGCGCGACGGATCGCGCGCGTGTCACGTCGGTGCGACCGGCACGCGGCCGGCCGCCGCATCGCGGGACCCGGGCGACGAATTGCGGAATCCGGGTGCCGATCGTCGCGCGCGGTATGGGGCGTCGCCGGCCGTGAATCATGCGTCATGCCGCGCATGGCATCCTGGCCGTGCGTGCGATGACATCACCGGGCACGGTTCGTCCGTGCACGCATCAACAACCTGTTCGACGAGGATGACGAGCTTGCGTATGCCTACGACACGCCGGAGCGCGACGCCGGTGCCGAGCCCGGCCGGCCATGACGGTCAGCGAAAGCGTCACGCGCCATGCGCGATGCCGTGCGGCGCATGAGCGCCGCGCGTGCCGCCGCGATCTGGGCCGCGCTCGCGGCCGTGGTCGCGTTGCTGTTCGTCGCGTCGCTGTCGATCGGCAGCGTGCCGATGTCGCCGTGGCAGGCGCTCGCGTCGCTCGTGCCGCACGGCGGCGACGCACTGCTCGCCGACATCGTGCGCACGTTGCGGCTGCCGCGTGCGCTCGCGGGCTTCGCGTGCGGCGCGCTGCTCGCGCTGGCCGGTGCGCTGCTGCAGGTGCTGTTGCGCAATCCGCTCGCGGAGCCGTACGTGCTCGGCGTGTCGGGCGGTGCGGCCGGCTTCGCGCTCGTCGCGATGATCGCGGGCGCCGCGTGGTGGCTCGTCGATGCGGCCGCGTTCGCCGGCGCGCTCGTGTCGGTCACGCTCGTGCTCGGGCTTGCGCGCCGCGAACTGTGGCGCGGCGATGCGCGCGACGCGTCGCCGCGGCTGCTGCTCACGGGGGTCGTGATCGCGGCCGGGTGGGGCGCGCTCGTCACGCTGCTGCTGTCGCTCGCGCCCGACGCGCGGCTGCGCGGCATCATCTTCTGGCTGACGGGCGATCTGAACGGCGTGACGGCGCCCTGGTTCGCATGGGGCGCGCTGCTGCTGGCCGCCTGCGTCGCGCTGCCGGCCGCGCCGCAACTCAACGTGCTGCTGCGTGGCGACGCGACCGCGCTCGCGCTCGGCGTGCCGGTCGCGCGGCTGCGCATGCGGATCTACCTCGTCGCGTCGCTGGCCGCCGCGGCCGCGGTGACGACGGCCGGCACGATCGGTTTCGTCGGCCTCGTCGTGCCGCACGCGCTGCGGCTCGCATTCGGCAACGACCAGCGCATGCTGCTGCCCGCCGCGATGCTCGCGGGCGGCGGCGGCGTGATGGCGGCCGACCTGCTCGCGCGCACCGCCATCGCGCCCGCGCAATTGCCGGTTGGCGTGATGACCGCGTTGATCGGTGTGCCGGTGTTCCTGTGGATGTTGCTGAGGAGACCGATGCGATGACGCATGCCGCACCGCACACCGCCGGCGACACGACCTATGCGGCGGTCGACCTCACGCTGAGGGCCGGCGCACGGACCCTGCTCGACGGCTTCACGCAGGTGTTCCGGCCCGGCGAGATCTGGTGCGTCGCGGGCCCGAACGGCGCCGGCAAGACGACGCTGCTCGCGACGCTCGCGGGCCTGCAGCGGCCGGCCGGCGGGCAGGTCGAGATCGACGGCCGGCCGCTCGCCGCGTGGCCGCCCGAACAGCTCGCACGGCGCCGCGCGCTGATGCCGCAGCAACTGCACGACGCTTTCAGCGCGACGGTATTCGACACGGTGCTGCTCAACCGCTTTCCGTATCTCGGCGGCTGGGGCTGGGAGCGCGAGGCAGACCGCGCGGCCGCGCGCGATGCGCTCGCGACGTTCGGGCTGAGCGCGCTCGCGTCGCGCGACGTGCTGTCGCTGTCGGGCGGCGAGCGGCAGCGTGTCGCGCTGGCCGCGACGCTGTGCCAGGACGCGCCGCTGATGCTGCTCGACGAGCCGCTCGCGCATCTCGACCTGCATCATCAGATCGACGGCCTGACCGCGCTGAGCGTGTGGCTCGACGCGGGCCCGCGCACGGTGCTGTTCTCGTGCCACGACCTGAATCTTGCGCGGCGTTTCGCGACGCACGCGCTGTTGCTCGACGGCCGCGGCCATGCGTGGGCGGGCCCCGTGCTCGACGTGCTGACGCCGGCGCGCGCGAGCGACGCGTTCGGCTATCCGCTCGTGCTGATCCGCGAGAACGGCCGCGATGCGCTGCTGCCCGCGTGGCCCGAGCGACGATGAACTTCCTTCTTTCGATGCGCGGCAGCGGCCGCACCAACGAGGCAACCTTCCGATGACGAACCCGACCGACTTCCCGCCCGCGATCGCGCCGCTCGACGACACGCTGCGCAAGCGTCTGCAGCATGTGATCGATCACAAGACCAAGCCGCCCGGCAGCCTCGGCCAGCTCGAGGCGCTCGCGCTGCAGATCGGCCTGATCCAGCGCACCGAGCGGCCGCACGTGCAGCGTCCCGTGACGATCGTGTTCGCCGGCGACCACGGGATCGCGGCCGAGGGCGTGAGCCCGTATCCGCAGGCGGTCACCGCGCAGATGGTCGCGAACTTCCTGGCCGGCGGCGCGGCGATCAATGCGTTCTCGGGCGTCGCGCAGAGCGTGCTCGAGATCGTCGATGCGGGCGTCGCGTCGCCGCTGCCGGTGTCCGACCGGCTCGTGTCGCTGCCGGTCGCGCGCGGCACGCGCAATTTCGCGGTCGAACCCGCGATGACGCACGACGAGGCGAAAACCGCGCTCGCCGCGGGTGCCGCGCGCGTGCGCGTGCACGCGTCGCTCGGCACGAACGTGATCGGCTTCGGCGAAATGGGGATCGCGAACACGTCGTCGGCCGCGTGCCTGATGAGCCGTCTGCTCGACGTGCCGATCGACGCGTGCGTCGGGCGCGGCACGGGTCTCGACGACCAGGGGCTCGCGCACAAGCGCGCGGTGCTCGGCCGCGCGCTCGTCCGGCATTCGCATGCGATCGCGCCGCTCGACGTGCTCGCGACGTTCGGCGGCTTCGAGATCGCGATGATGACGGGCGCGTATCTCGCGGCCGCGAGCGAGCGGATGACGATCCTCGTCGACGGCTTCATCGCGACGGCCGCCTTGCTCGTCGCCGAGCGCATCGCGCCCGGCGTGCGCGACTACTGCGTGTTCTCGCATGCGTCGCACGAGGCCGGGCACCGGCGCATGCTCGAGCATTTCGGCGCGAAGCCGCTGCTCGCGCTCGACCTGCGGCTCGGCGAGGGCACGGGTGCCGCGCTCGCGCTGCCGCTGGTGCGCGCGGCGGCCGCGTTCCTTACCGAGATGGCGAGCTTCGAATCCGCGGGCGTCGACAATCGTGACGCCTGAACGCGCGCAGGGCGTACGCGCCGAGCTGCGCTACTTCTTCGTCGCGCTCGGCTATTTCACGCGTGTGCCGGTGCCGCGCGCGATCGGCTACGCGGCCGGCGATCTCGATCAGGCCGCACGCTACTTCCCGCTGGTCGGCGCGTGCGTCGGCGCATGGGGCGCGCTCGTCTATCTCGCGGCGCTGCGCGTGCTGCCGGCATCGATCGCAGTCGGGCTGTCGATGGCCGCGACGCTGCTCGCGACCGGCACATTCCACGAGGATGGCCTGGCCGACAGCTGCGATGCGTTCGGCGGTGGCTACGCGCGCGACGACGTGCTGCGCATCATGCACGACTCGCGCATCGGCACGTTCGGCGCGGCCGCGCTCGTGATCGCGCTTGGCCTGAAATGGCAGGCGCTCGCGGCCATGCCGCCGCTGCGCGCCGCGTGGACCATGATCGCCGCGCATGCGGCGAGCCGCGCGGGGGCCGTGAGCCTGCTGATGTCGCTCGACTACGTCCGGCCGGAAGGCAAGGCAAAACCGGTCGCACGGCGCATGGGCGCGCGCGCGGCCTGCGTCGTGGCCGCATTCGGGTTGCCGTGGCTGTTCTGGCCGGACTGGCGCGCGGGCGTCGCGGCCGTCGTCGCGCTCGTGCTCGTGCGCGCATGGGCGGCCCGCTATTTCGTGAAGCGGATCGGCGGTTATACGGGCGACTGCCTCGGCTTCGCGCAGCAGTTGAGCGAGCTGGCGATCTATCTCGTGGTGCTCGGATGGATCTCGTCCTGATTCGCCATCCGGCCGTCGCTGTCGAGCCGGGCGTGTGCTACGGACGCAGCGACGTGCCGCTCGCCGCACCGGCCGAGGCGGGGGAGCGGACCATGCGCGAGCGTCTGGCGGCGCTCGGGGCGCCGTTGCCCGCGCAGGTCTGGACGAGTCCGCTCACGCGTTGCGCGTCGGTCGCCGAGCGGCTTGCGCAAGCGTTCGACGTGCCGCTGCGGCGCGACGCGGGCTGGCAGGAAATGGACTTCGGCGCATGGGAGCTGCAGCGCTGGGACGACATCGACCGCGCGGCGCTCGATGCGTGGGCGGCCGACCTGATGCATGCGTGCGCGCATGGCGGCGAAAGCGTCGCGCGGTTCGCCGCGCGTGTCGCACGGATCGCGGATGCGGTCGCGCAGGCCGACGCGCCGCAATGGGCGATCACGCATGCAGGCGTGATTCGCGCCTTCGCGTCGCATGCGCTGCGCGTGCCGCTCGATACGCTGCTGTCACGACCGGTGCCGACGGGCGGCGTCGTCTGGTTGCGGATGGAGGATGTTGCCCGCACGTGGGAAGTCGTCCACTGGGACGCGTAGGCTGTCGCGTGCTCGCCTGACGCGTGCAAGGGTATCAAGGCCCGCAATCAGCGTCGGATGGAGGATGCCGCTCGCACGTGGGAAGTCGTCCACTGGGACGCGTAGGCTGTCGCGTACTCGTCTGACGCGCGCAAGGGCATCGACGCCCGAAATCAGCGCGTCGGCCGCCGCGCCCGCGCCGCGTCGAGATCCTCGCACAGCGCGGCCGCGCCTTGCGCGATCCGCGGCGACGGCCGCGTCAGCAGATCGCCGTCGATCGCGAACAGGTTGTTGCGCGCCACGGCCGTCAGCGCGGGCCATGCACGCCATCGCGCGAGGCTCGGCAGCGGCGCGTCCGAGCGTGTCGCGCCGGCGCTCGTCGTCACGATCGCTTCCGGATTCGCCGCAAGCACGGCCTCGTCGGTGACGGTCGGCGCGAGCGGCTTCAGCGCCGCGAACACGTTACGGCCGCCGCACAGCGTGACGACGTCGTTGAACAGATGCGCGCCGTTGAGCGTCGTCAGCGGCCGGTCCCATACCTGGAAGAACATCGTGACGGGCGGGCGTGCCGCGTAACGCGCGCGCAGCGCCGCGATGTCGCGCGAAAACGATGCCGCGGCCGCGTCGGCGACCGGTTCCGTGCCGAGCAGCGTGCCGAGACGGCGCAGCGACGTCGCGACGTCGTCGAGATGCTTCGGTTCGCTGAAGAACAGCGGAATGTGCAGCGCGCGCAGTGCGTCGGTCTGCCGCTCGGCATTGCCGTGCCGCCAGACGACGATCAGGTCGGGCTTCAGCGCGGCGATCCGCTCGAGGTCGAGCGCCTTGTTGTCGCCGACGCGCGGCACGGCCTGCGCGGCGGGCGGGTAGTCGCTGTACGTGACCGTGCCGACCAGCTTCGTGCCGCCGCCGGCCGCATAGACCAGTTCGGTCGCATGCGGCGCGAGGCTGATCACGCGTTGCGCCGGTGCGGGCAGCGTGACGGCATTGCCTGCATCGTCGCGGGTCGTGATGTCGGCGTGAGCGAAGGGCGCGAGCGCGACCAGCATCGCGAGTGCCGGCAGCCGGCGCAACGGGCGGGCGTTCATGCGGATGCCCGTTGCAGCGTCGGCGCGCACTGCGCGAGCGCGTCGGCGACGCGCTGCCATTCGGCTTCGTTGCCCGGCAGGCCGACGCGCACGCTCGACGGTTGCGCGAAGTGCCGCGTCCAGATCCCGTGCGTGGCGAGTGCCGTATGCAGCGCGGCGGCGCGCGGTCGTCGGTCCAGCTAACAGCGCGTCCGTGCACCGCAATTCGTACGCGCGCGCAGCGCGGCGAGCGTGCGCCGTCGGCCGCGCCTCGCGCGCGGCGCTGCCATGCGCGTCGGCGAACGCGGGGGCGATCGCGTGAACGCGCGGGCCGCTGACGTCCACGCGCCGAGATTCGCGCAGCGCGGCGATCAGCTCGACGCGCAGCACGAGCCCGCGCGAATGCCGCGAGCCCGAAGAACTTGCCGACCGAGCGCACACGACAGCCCGGACGATCGGTGTACTGCGCGAGCGACGCGTGGCGCCCGTATCCGCGAAGGCCTCGTCGACGATCAGCGTGCCGCCGCGTGCCGACAGTTGCGCATGCCAGCCGAGCAGCCGTTCGGTCGGAACGAACTCGGCAGTCGGATTGTTCGGATTCCCGACGATGACGTGATGTAGCGTCGCAGGCAACGCGTCCGAGGCGATGTCGAGCGGGACGACACGATGGCCGTGACGCGCGAAGGCAGGCGCGTATTCGCCGTACGCGAGCGGTGCGACGCCGGCGTCGCCGGCCGGCAGCAGTGCGGGCAACGCGCGGATCGCGGCCTGGCTGCCGGCGACCGGCAGCACGTGCGCGGCATCGGGTGCGCCGTAGTAGCGGGCCGCGCATGCGGCGAGCGTGTCGCCGTCGTCGGGCAGCCGGCGCCATGCGTCGGCCGGGACCGGCGGCACCGGATAGCCGACCGGATTGATCCCGGTCGACAGGTCGAGCCAGGCGTCGTACGGAATGCCGTGGCGGCGCGCGGCTTCGTGCAGGTTGCCGCCGTGCGGGATGCGTGCGTCAGACATGATGGGTTGCGAGGATGAGTGCGCCGCTCGCGACGAGCAGTGCGAGCCACAGCGCGAGCGTGCGCGTGACGAGCGACAGCGCGGCGACGACGTGCGCGGCCGTCGCCGGTGCGCCGGTACCGAGCGCGGGACGGTCTTCGATTTCGCCGTGATAGACGGCCGGGCCGCCGAGCTGCACGTTCAGGCTGCCGGCGCCCGCGGCCATCACGGGGCCCGCGTTCGGGCTGTCCCAGTGGCGCGCCTGCGTGCGCCAGCAGCGCCACGCGGCGGCCGTGTCGCCGAGCAGCGCGTAGCTCGCGGCGGTGAGGCGTGCGGGAATCCAGTTGAGCGCGTCGTCGAGGCGCGCGGCGGCCCAGCCGAAGGTCAGGAAGCGCGGCGTGCGATAGCCCCACATCGCGTCGAGCGTGTTCGCGAGCCGGAACAGCAGCGCGCCGGGGCCGCCCGCGACGACGAACCAGAAGAGCGCGCCGAAGATCGCGTCGTTGCCGTTCTCGAGGGCCGATTCGACGGCCGCGCGCGACAGCGCGCCTTCGTCGGCTGCGCTCGTGTCGCGCGACACGATCCGTGCGGTCAGCGCGCGTGCGGCATCGAGATCGTGCCGCAGCAGCGCGGCGGCGATCGGCGCGACATGGTCGGCGAGGCTCTTCGCGCCGAGCGCGAACCACAGCAGCGCGACGTGCAGCGCGGCCGCGAGCGGCCAGGGCAGCACGGCCGCGAGCCACGCGGCGACCACCACCGGCGGCACCACGGCCGCGACCCATGCGGCGACGCCGACCACGCGGCCGCGCCGGCCCGTGTTCAGCGCGCCTTCGATGCGCGCGGCAAGCCGGCCGAACGCGACGAGCGGATGCCAGCCGGCCGGTTCGCCGATCACACGGTCGACGATCGCGGCCGCGACCGCGAGCATCGCGACGAGCGGCAGCGACAGCATCAGCATGACGGCGCTCCGGCCTTGAGTTCGAGCGGCAGCCCGGCGACCAGCAGCGTCACGCGCGTCGCGAGCGCGGCGACGCGCTGGTTCAGGCGCCCGAGTTCGTCGACGTAGCGGCGCGTGACCGACCCGAGCGGCACGACGCCGAGCCCGATTTCGTTGCTGACGACGATCACCTTCGCACGCGCGCCGCGCAACGCGTGCTCGAGCCGCTCGACCTGCGCCGCGTACTGCGCATCGTCGAGCGGTTCGCCGTCGAGCGGGCACAGCAGGTTCGTGAGCCACAGCGTCAGGCAGTCGACGAGCAGGCACGCGTGCGGATCGTCGAGCCGCGCGAGCGTGCCGGCGAGGTCGACGGGCGCGTCGGCGAAACCCCAGTCGGCCGGCCGGCGCGCGCGTGATGCCGATGCGCCGTTCGAATTCGGCGTCGGCGGCCGTCGCGGCCGCGGTCGCGATGTAGGTGACGGCGCCGCTGTCGGCGCGAGCCGCTCGGCGTGCGCGCTCTTGCCGAGCGCGCGCCGCCGAGGACGAAGGTGAGGTCGTGCGGAATCATCGCGTGATTGTAACGGCGCGGCGGCCGCACGCGGGCGATAATGCGCGTTTGCTTCGCCACGACTTTGCACACGATGAACGCACCCGAACCGCAGCCGCACGGCACGTTGATGATCCAGGGCACGACGTCCGACGCGGGCAAGAGCACGCTCGTCGCGGGCCTGTGCCGCCTCGCGCGCCGCGCGGGCGCGCGCGTCGCGCCGTTCAAGCCGCAGAACATGGCACTGAACAGCGCGGTGACTGCCGACGGCGGCGAGATCGGCCGCGCGCAGGCGCTGCAGGCGCTGGCCGCCGGCGTCGCGCCGCATACGGATTTCAATCCGGTGCTGCTGAAGCCGACGAGCGACCGCGGCGCGCAGGTGATCATTCACGGCAAGGCGCGCATGAACCTCGACGCGCGTGCTTACCACGACTACAAGCCGGTCGCGTTCGACGCGGTGCTCGAGTCGTACGCGCGGCTGCGCGCCGGCTACGACACGGTGCTCGTCGAAGGCGCGGGCAGCCCGGCCGAAATCAACCTGCGCGAAGGCGACATCGCGAACATGGGCTTCGCCGAGCGCGTCGACTGCCCGGTCGTGCTGGTGGCCGACATCGACCGCGGCGGCGTGTTCGCGCACCTGGTCGGCACGCTCGCGTGCCTGTCGGACAGCGAGCGCGCGCGCGTGCGCGGCTTCGTCATCAACCGCTTTCGCGGCGACATCAGGCTGCTCGAACCGGGCCTCGACTGGCTGCGCGCGCAGACGGGCAAGCCGGTATTCGGCGTGCTGCCGTACCTGCACGGGCTGATGCTCGATGCCGAGGACATGCTGCCGTCGCAGGCGCGCAGCGCCGCCGCGCGCGGCGATGCCGGCGTGCTGCGCGTGGTGGTGCCCGCGTTGCCGCGGATCAGCAACCATACCGATTTCGACCCGCTGCGCGCGCATCCGCAGGTCGAGTTCACGTACTGGAAGAGCGGCCCGCTGCCGGACGCCGACCTGCTGATCCTGCCCGGCTCGAAGAGCGTGCAGCGCGATCTCGCGTGGCTGCGCGACGCGGGCTGGGACGCGGTGATCCGCCGGCACCTGCGCTATGGCGGCAAGGTGATCGGCATCTGCGGCGGGATGCAGATGCTCGGCCGCACGCTGGACGATCCGCTCGGCCTCGAAGGGGCGCCCGGCAGCGTGGCGGGGCTCGGGTTGCTCGATTTCGACACGACGCTGCAGCCGGACAAGACGCTGAAGAACGTGACCGGGCAGCTCGCGCTGCCGGGCGCGGCCGCGGTGCACGGCTACGAGATCCACATGGGCGACACGCGCGGGCCCGCGCTCGCGGCGCCCGCGCTGGAACTGGCGGCGGGCGACGCACCGGGCGGCGTGCGCCCGGACGGCGCACGGTCGGCCGACGGGCAGATCCTCGCGACCTACGTGCACGGGCTGTTCGACGCGCCCGACGCGTGCGCGGCACTGCTCGCATGGGCGGGACTCGACGGCGCGGAACGCATCGACTATCCGGCGCTGCGCGAGGCGTCGCTGGAGCGGCTGGCCGATTCGTTCGCCGAGCATCTCGACCTGCGCGCGCTGTACGCCGAGTTCCGCTGACGCATGGCGTGCCGGCCTGGCATTTTGCGGCGGATCGCGTACAACTCAGATGGGCGGAGGTCCGCCCGAAGGAGCGCGACGATGAAGGGTCGATGGTGGTTGAGTGTGCTGCTCGCGGTGCTGCTGGGCGCGTCGGCGTTTGCGCACGCGTGCGATTCGTATGCACCGGGCGGCGGGCCGGCCGGTTCGGGCGACGCCGCCCAGGGCAAGAGCGGCGGCTGAGGTTCGCAGCGGGGGTGCTGGCATCGGGGCATGATCGGTCATGCCCTTTTTCATGATCCGATTCGTTCCATTCGGGAATCAGTTAAAGCCGGAATGCGTGTTTATTGGTCGAAACGATTCGAATAGAGTGCGATCCATTCCCATCCACTCACGAAGGAATTCGCCATGAACCCCAATCGCCTGAACGATCTCGGCGCGACGCTCCTGCGTGTCGCACTCGGCGTGCTGTACCTCGCGCACGTCGCGCAGAAGGTGTTCGTCTTCACGCTGCCCGGCACCGCGCAGTTTTTCGCGTCGATCGGCCTGCCGGGCTGGCTCGCGTATGTCACCACCGTCGTCGAACTGGCCGGCGGCCTCGCGCTGCTCGCGGGCTTCCGCGTGCGGATCGCCGCACTCGTGCTGCTGCCGTTCATGCTCGGCGCGGTGTCCGCGCATCTGCCGAACGGCTGGAGCTTCGCGTCGCCGAACGGCGGCTGGGAATACCCGGCGTTCTGGGCCGTCACGCTGGCCGTGCAGGCGCTGCTGGGCGGCGGTGCGTTCGCGCTCGGCGCACCGCGCGCCGCGACGCGGACCGCATAAACGGGGCGGGCTTCGGCGCAACCCGTTCCGGTGACACCCCGTTTGCCGATATCATCGCTCCCTGTATCCGCAATCGAGCGGCGCCTGCCAGGGCGGCAGGCGCCGCACGGCTTTTTCGGGGGAATTCATGACGGTCATCGTGGTGGCGAATCCGAAGGGCGGCGTGGGGAAGAGCACGCTGTCCACCAATCTTGCCGGCTATTTCGCGGCGCAGGGCGCATGGGTCGCGCTCGCCGATCTGGACCGGCAGCAGTCCGCGCATGCGTGGCTCGACCTGCGGCCGGCCGGCCTGCCGCCGATCGAGGCGTGGGAGCTCGACCCGGATGCGCCGTCGAAGCCGCCGCGCGGCCTCGAATATGCGGTGATCGACACGCCGGCCGGGCTGCACGGCAACCGGCTCAACGTCGCGCTGCAGCTCGCCGACAAGGTGATCGTGCCGCTGCAGCCGTCGATGTTCGATATTCTCGCGACCCAGCAGTTTCTGGAGCGCCTCGCCGGCGAGAAGGCCGTGCGCAAGGGCAGCGTCGAGGTCGGGATCGTCGGGATGCGGGTCGACGCGCGCACGCGCTCGTCCGACCAGCTGCACCGTTTCGTCGAAGGGCTCGGGCTGCCGGTGCTCGGCTACGTGCGCGACACGCAGAACTACGTGCAGATCGCCGCGCACGGCCTGACGCTGTGGGACGTCGCGAAGAGCCGCGTCGAGAAGGACCTCGAGCAGTGGCGGCCGATCGTCGAATGGGCGGAGCGCCGCGCGCCGAAAGCGGAGAAGGTCGCGAAGGCGTCCTGAGCGCGCGAGGCGGATGCGCGAGGCGAACCCGCGCGGCGCAGCCGGTCGAATTCGGTCGGTTCCCGCTCCAATGAAGAAGGGCCTGATGCGGCAGCGTGGCGGATCAGGCCCTTCGTACGTATGCGGGTGCGCGGCTTCGGCCGCCCCGGCGCGCGGCGCGCGCGGCAGCGATCCGGCGCGCCGCGACACACGCCGGCCGGCCGCGTGAATCACGGTCCAGTTTCTGCGTCGGCACGTGGTCGCGGTGGCCTTGATCTTTGTTGCCTTCGTCGATGAACACGAGCTTCGGCTTCCAGCCGGCCTGCAGCTCGGCTTCGTCGACCATCGCGAACGCCGCGATGATCACGAGGTCGCCGAGCTGCGCGCGGCGCGCGGCCGAGCCGTTCAGCGAGATCATCCCGCTGCCGCGCTCGCCCTTGATCGCGTAGGTCGAGAAGCGCTCGCCGTTGTTGATGTTCCAGATGTCGATCCGTTCGTTTTCGATCAGGCCCGCCGCTTCGAGCAGGTCTTCGTCGATCGCGCACGAGCCTTCGTAATGCAGCTCGCAGTGCGTGACGGCCGCGCGGTGGATCTTCGATTTGAGCATGTGGCGCTGCATGGTATCTCCGTGAGGCGTGTGAGGCGACGGCGGGCGGCCCGTCAGATTTCCAGGTTGTCGATCAGGCGCGTCGCGCCGAGCTTCGCGGCCGCGAGCACGACGAGCGGCTCGCCGGCTTCGAGCTCGGCGGCGCTCGGCGCGATCAGGTTCGCGCGGCGGCGGATCGCGATGTAGTCGGGCGCCCAGCCGCGCTCGGCCAGATGCGTGCGCGCGTGCTGCTCGAGCGTGCCGAGGTCGCGCTCGCCGCCGAGCACGCTGTCGCGCACGCGTTGCAGCGTCTTCGCGAGCTCGGGCGCTTCCTTGCGCTCGTCGGTCGTCAGATAGCGGTTGCGCGACGACAGCGCGAGGCCGTCCTCGTCGCGCACGGTCTCGGCCGCGATGATCTCCACCGGCAGCGCGAGCTGCTGGCACATGCGGCGCACGATCATCAGCTGCTGGTAATCCTTCTTGCCGAACACGGCGACGCGCGGCTGCACGCAGGACATCAGCTTGGTGACGACCGTGCACACGCCGGCGAAGAAGCCGGGGCGGAACTCGCCCTCGAGAATCCCGCCGAGGTCGTCGGGCGGCAGCACGCGGTACTCCTGCGGCTCCGGATACATGTCGCGCTCGGTCGGCGCGAACAGCACGTAGACGTTTTCCTTCTGCAGCTTCTCGATATCGTCCTGCAGCGTGCGCGGATATTTGTCGAAATCCTCGTTCGGGCCGAACTGCAGCCGGTTGACGAAGATGCTCGCCACGACCGGGTCGCCGTGCTGGCGCGCGAGGCGCATCAGCGACAGGTGACCTTCGTGCAGGTTGCCCATCGTCGGCACGAACGCCGTGCGGTTCTGTCCGCGCAACTGGTCGCGCAGTTCCTGGATCGAGCTGATGACTTTCATGATCGGGTAGCGGGTTCCTCGCGCAGGCGCGCGTTGGCGCCGCAACAGCGGCGTCGGGGTCGAAGCGGAGAACGCCGGCGCGCGGGCGGCGCATCGGGCGTCGGCGGATTGTAGAGGATTTGGCCGCCGGACGCATCGAAAAAAGTACGATCGTTCACTTTTTACGCGGGCGCGCCGCAGGCAGCCCGCGCGGGCGGGCCCGGCGGCGGGATGCGGCGTGTTTCGGTGTGCGGGGTGAGGCGGGGGCGGCGGGCGCCTTACGCGGGCAGGTACGCGAGGCGCACGTAGATCGGCGCGAACGGTTCGGGCTGCGTGATCTCGACGAGCGATTCGCGCGCGAGCTCGAGCATCGCGATGAAGTTCACGACCACGACCGGCACGCCGCGCGACGTGTCGAACAGGTCGGCGAACTCCATGAAGCGTGCGTTCTGCAGCTTGCGCAGGATCAGGCTCATGTGTTCGCGCACCGACAGCTCCTCGCGGGAGATCTTGTGGTGCTGGACGAGCTTCGCGCGCTTGAGCACGTCGGCCCACGCGGCGCGCAGGTCGTCCGAGTTCACGTCGGGAAAGCGCGGCGTGATGCTCTGCTCGATGTAGACCTCGGCGCGCAGGAAGTCGCGGCCGAGCTGCGGCAACTGGTCGAGACGTTGCGCGGCGAGCTTCATCTGCTCGTATTCGAGCAGGCGGCGCACGAGTTCCGCGCGCGGATCCTCGGCTTCCTCGCCGGTGTCGGCCTTCTTGACCGGCAACAGCATCCGCGACTTGATCTCGATCAGCATCGCGGCCATCAGCAGGTATTCGGCGGCCAGCTCGAGGTTCGACGTGCGGATCTGGTCGACGTAACCCAGATATTGCGCGGTGACCTGCGCCATCGGGATGTCGAGCACGTTGAAGTTCTGCTTGCGGATCAGGTACAGCAGCAGGTCGAGCGGGCCTTCGAACGTCTCGAGGAACACCTCGAGCGCATCGGGCGGGATGTAGAGGTCCTGCGGCAGCTTGAAGAGCGGCTCGCCGTACAGGCGTGCGAACGCCGCGACACCGTCGACCGTGTCGGGCGTCGAATCGGCGCCCGCGGGCGCGGCGATCGCGTCGTCCTGCCGGGCGGCGCTGGCCTCGTCGGCGGCGCTCACGTCGTCAGAAGTTCTGGTAGTAGACGTAGGACGTTTGCTTCACGCGCGATTCCTGCTGCTCGGCACGCTCGTCGAGGTCGATCGGCTGCTTGTCCCACAGCAGGGAGCGGCCCTTGCGCTGCTCTTCTTCGAGCGTCGGCTTCTGTTGCTTGAGCTGGTTCAGGAATTGCGTGACGTCGGACTGGTACGGCATGGCTTGGCTTTCCGTTTCGGGCGGCGCACGATGCGCCGGATTCGCGATGGCGGGATTTTACCGCATCGCGGGGAACAGCCGGCGGCAATCGCGCGTCGAATCCGCTGGCCGGTGCCCGCGGCGCGACCGGCCGGGCCCGTGCGCGCGTCGTTGCGCGCAAGCGTCAAAGAGGGGCCCGCGCGGGCAGGGCCGCCGCCCTGTGGTCAAATACAGGGTTTTCCACGGAATCACGACAACCGAGGGTGAGGTCATATTTGGCGGGTCACGCGAACCAGCAAGCACACACGACGCATGAGGCGAGCCCGCGCGCGGCCCGACACCCCGGTCGTCGCGCGCGGCGCGGCGCCGGTGCGGCGGTCCGGGCAGCCCTCGTCGGCTGTCTCGCCGCGTTCGTCGTGCTGCCGGCCTACGCGAAGTACGACGTCGACATCGACGCGCCGCGCTCGATCCGCAAGCTCCTCAAGACCCATCTCGACATCGCGCGCTTCGCGAAGCGCGACGACATCAGCGACGACCAGTTCGACTTCCTCGTGACCGCGACACCGCAGCAGGTGCGCGACCTGACCGCGACGGCCGGCTATTTTTCGCCGGTCGTACGCACCGACGTGCGCACGCGCGACGGCAAGCGTGACGTGCGCGTCGCCGTCGATCCGGGGCCGCAGACCGTCGTGTCGACGGTCGACCTGACGTTCAAGGGCCCGGTCGGTACCGAGGATCCGAAGCAGGAGGCCGCGACCCGCTTCGCGTTCTCGCTGAAGCCGGGCGACCCGTTCACGCAATCGGACTGGGACGTCGCGAAGGGCGCGGCGCTCAGGCAATTGCAGGCGCGCCGCTACCTGGGCGCGAAGATCGCGTCGTCGGAGGCGCGCATCGACCCGCGCACGCAGCGCGCGACGCTGGCCGTCACGTTCGACAGCGGCCCGACATTCACGATCGGCAAGGTCGATGTCGACGGCGTGCGCCGCTACCCGGAGAAGATCGTCACGAACGTCAATCCGCTGTCGGAAGGCGAGATCTACGACGTGCAGCGGATCACCGAGCTGCAGCGGCAACTGCAGAACACGCCGTACTACGCGAGCGTCGCGATCGACGTCGGCGACGATACGTCGAAGCCCGAGCGTACGCCCGTGCACGTGAAGGTCAGCGAGTTCCCGTACAACAACATTCGCGGCGGCGTCGGCTACGCGACCGATACGGGCCCGCACGTGCAGGGCTCCTACACGTATCTCGACACGTTCGGCGCCGCGTGGCCGTTCACCGTGTCGGGCCGGCTCGACCAGATCCAGCAGTACGGCCAGGTCCAGCTGTCGATGCCGCCCGGCGCGAAAGGGTGGACCAACAGCGTGCTCGCGTCGTACACGAACACCAACGTGTCGGACACGCGCATCTACAGCGCGCGGGTCGGCGTGCAGCGTACGCGCACCGGCCAGTTCATCGACTATGCGTACTCGCTGATGTTCTACCAGGACCGGCTCGACCAGAACGGCGCCGGCCCGACCACGAGCCGCGCGCTGGTGCCGCAGTGGGCATGGACGCGCCGCAACGTCGACGATCCGCTGTTCCCGCGCTCGGGCAACCTGATCCACGCGGAGGCCGGCTTCGCGATCAAGGGCGTGTTGACCGACCAGACCTTCATCCGCGGTTACGCGCGCGGCCAGCAGTACGTGCCGGTCGGCAAGCGCGACCTGTTCGTGTTCCGCGCGGAGCTCGGCGGCGTGTTCACGAGCGGCAGCTCGACCGGCGTGCCGGCATCGCTGCTGTTCCGCGCGGGCGGCTCGAACTCGGTGCGCGGCTACGGTTACCAGAGCATCGGCAACAGCGTCGCCGGCTCCGTGCTGCCGACCAAGTACCTGATGACGGGCACCGCCGAATACCAGCACTGGTTCAACCGCGACTGGGGCGCCGCGACCTTCTTCGACATCGGCACCGCGACCGATGCGTGGGGCGAGCGCGTGTTTTACCCGGGCGTCGGCATCGGCGCGCGCTGGCGCAGCCCCGTCGGCCCGATCAACGTCGACGTCGCGTACGGACTGCGCAACCACAGCGTGCGCCCGTACCTGACGCTCGGCATCGCCTTCTGACCTTGTTGCACGAGCCACGAACCGCATGACGAAGGACCCGAACGACACGCTGCCGCCGAACGATCCGGACTCGCCCGAGCGCGCGCCCGGTGCGCCGCCGCGCGGCCGCGGCGCGGGCGTGCGGGCCGATCGTCGCGTGGACGCTCGTGACGGCCGTGCTGCTCGTCCGTGCTGGCGGCCGGCTCGTGCTGGCCGCGGCGACGACCGAGCGCGGCACGCGGCTCGCGTGGCAGACGGCCGTCGCGTACTCGCGGCCGGCTGGCGGCACGCTGGACGGCCGCGCGCTCGCGACCGGCGTGCGCTGCGCGGCTTCGCATGGACGAGCCCCGGCGGCACGAGCACCGAAGTGCGGATCGACCGGCTCGAGGGCCGCTGGGTGCTGACCCGCGCGCCGTGGCGGCTGTCGGTCGCTTACCTGCGCGCGGGCACGGTCGACGTGCGGATCGTGCCGGGGCCGTCGAAGCCGGCCGCGACGCCGCAGGACCTGAGCCTGCCGCTGCAGTTGCGGATCGACGACCTGCGTGTCGGCCACCTGGCGATCCACGAAGGCGCCTCGACGACGCAGCTCGACCATCTCGCGCTGAACGGCCGCAGCGACGGCCGTCACCATGAACTCGCGCTCGACGGCGTCGACACGCCGTACGGCGCGCTGACCGCGCGCGCGAAGCTCGACGGCGTGAAGCCGTTCGCGCTGACGGGCAACGCGACCTACGTGGGCAAGGTGGCCAACGAAGCGGTCAACGCGAGCGCGAACGTATCGGGTTCGCTCGACGCGCTCGTCGCCGACGTCACCGCGAGCGGGATGAAACTGAACGGCCGCGCGCACGTCGAGGCCGCGCCGTTCGGCGCGGTGCCGCTCACGCGCGCGTCGCTCGCGTTCGATCACGTGAACCCGCAGGCGATCGCGCCGGGCGCGCCGGCCGCCGATCTCGCGGTGCGCGCGGAGCTGGCGCCCGTGACCGCGCCGGCCGGCACTGCCCCGGCGAAGGGGTTCGCGGTGACCGGCCCCGTGTCGATCGTCAACGCGAAGCCCGGCACGCTCGGCGAGCACCTGCTGCCGGTCGTCGACGCGCATGCGATCGTCAATCTCGACGCGCACGAGCAGCGAATCGACGGCCTCGGGCTGAAACTGATCCGCGACGGCAGCGTGACCGGCAACGGCACGCTGACGGGCGGCAAGGGCCGCTTCGACCTGAAGGTCGCGAATCTCGACCTGAACGCCTTCGTTGCCGAGTTGCGGCCGATGCGCCTGGGCGGGCCGCTCGGCGTGACGCTCGCCGGCGACGTGACGACCGTCGATTTCGACCTGAACGATCCGAAGCTCGCGCTCGGCGCGCGTGCGAAGGTCGCGCTGACGCCGCAGCAGACGGTGCTGACCGATGCACGCGTGACGGCGGGCAAGGGCCGCATCGACCTGACCGGCGTGTTCCGTCACGACGCGCATTCGAGCTACGACGCGAAGGCGACGCTGACCGCGTTCGATCCGCTGCTGCTCGCGGCGATGGGCGCGCCGAAGGCCGGTAGCGGCAAGCCGGCGGCAACAGTGGCCAAAACGGCGGCCAAAACAGCGACCAAAACCGCCGCCGCGGCCAAGGCGCCGGCCAGACGCGGCGAGACGCGCGTATCGGGCACGCTGACGGCATCCGGCGCGTTCGCGCCGCAGGTGTCGACGAAGGCGACCTTCAAGCTCGGCGACAGCCTGTACGACGGCGTGCCGCTGACCGGCGCGGGCGTCGTGCAGTTCGCCGGCTCGCGGATCCTGCCGAGCAATGCGACGCTGTCGATCGCGGGCAACCACGTCGACCTGCGCGGCAGTTTCGGCGCGCCGGGCGACCGGCTGCGCTTCGTCGTCGACGCGCCGGAACTCGACCGGCTCGGCTTCGGCGTGCAGGGGCTCGTGCAGGCGCAGGGCGAGCTGACCGGCAGCTTCGCGCATCCGAACGTGACGGCCACGTACAAGGCCCAGCACGTCGTGGTCGGCTCGAACCGGATCGGTGCCGCGCAGGGGCGCGCCGACATCCGCGACGGCGCGCACGGCGCGCTCGTATTCACGGCCGACGCGACCGACATCGCACTCGGTTCGCTGCAACTGAAATCGCTGCGCGCGAACCTCGACGGCACGCGCGCGAAGCACACGCTCGACGCGTCGGCGATGGGGACGGCCGGCGGCCGCGTGATCGACCTGACGCTCGCGGCGAACGGCGGCGTGGTCGAGAGCCGCGACGGAACGCGCTGGGACGGCACCGTCACGCGCCTCGCGAATCGCGGCACGCCGGCGGTGGCGCTGCAGGCGCCGCTTGCGGTGTCGGCCGGCGCCGGCCGCGTGACGCTCGGCGCGACGCGGCTCACGCTCGAAGGCGCGGCGATCGACCTGAAGTCGTTCGTGTTCGACCACGGCCAGATGCGCTCGGCGGGCGCCGTGCGCGATGCATCGGTCGCCCGTTTCCTCGAGATCCGCCAGGAACTGACGGGCCAGCGGCCGCCGGTGCGCACCGACGTCGTGCTCGATGCCGACTGGGATTTCTCGCTCGGCGCGAACGCGACGGGCTACGTGCAGGTGAAGCGGCGCGGCGGCGACGTGACGATCGAGACCGGGCGCGGTATCGCGTCGCTCGGGCTGACCGACCTGTCCGCGCGCGCGAGCTTTGCACCCGGCAACCGGCTCAACGTGGTGGCGCTCGCGAAGGCGAACCGGGTCGGCACGCTCGACGCGAACGTCACCGTGCCGTTCGCGCTGCGCGACGGCGTGTTCGGCGTCGTCGACGACGGCCCGCTGTCGGGCCGCATCGACGCCGACATTCCGTCGCTGAAGGCGACCGGCAACCTGTTCGGGCCGAGCTATCTGCTCGGCGGGCGCGCGGCGTTGAAGCTGACGGTCGCGGGCACGCCGGTGAAGCCGAACGTGTCGGGGATGCTGACGGGCGACGACCTGTCCGCGACGCTCGTCGATCAGGGCGTGCAGCTGAAGGACGGCATCGTGCGCGTGAAGCTCGCGGAGAACCTCGTCGAATTCCAGCAGGTCGAGTTCCATGGCGGCGACGGCACGCTGCGCGCGATCGGCCGCGTCCGTCTCGACGGCGCGGCGCCCGACCTGACCGCGAGCATCGTCGCGGACAAGCTCGAGCTGTTCGCGGCGCCGGATCGCAAGCTGTCGCTGTCGGGCAAGGCGACCGTCGCGAACGACGGGCCGCGCGGCGCACTGTCGATCGACGGCAAGTTCGTCGTCGACCGCGCGCTGTTCGACCTGCCGGAGGAGTCGGCGCCGCACCTGTCCGACGACGTCGTGATCGTGCGCCCGGACGGCACGGTGCGCGGCGACGTGCAGACCGGTACGGCGGCCGCGAAGCCGCAGAAGGTCGAGGACAAGCCGGCGCCGTCGCTCGCGCCGCGCGCGAACATCGACATCGGCCTGGGCAACAACTTCCGCTTCAAGGGCCACGGCGCGGATCTCGGCCTGCGCGGCACGATCACCGTGATGAGCGCGCCGGGCGTGCCGCTGCGCGCGGTCGGCAACGTGCGCGTGACGGAAGGCTCGACGTATACGTCGTTCGGCCGCAAGCTCGCGGTCGAGAACGGCTTCTTCACGTTCAACGGCCCGGTGTCGAATCCGGGCGTGAACATCCTCGCGATGCGGCGCAACCAGGAGGTCGAGGCCGGCGTGCAGGTCACCGGCACGATCCAGTCGCCGACGGTCAAGCTCGTGTCCGAGCCGAACGTCACCGACAACGAAAAGCTGTCGTGGCTGCTGTTCGGGCACGGCACCGACCAGGGCAACAACGTCGGCCAGCAGAACGCGATGACGGCCGCGCTCGGGCTGCTCGGCAGCGCGACCGGCAAGCGCGTCGCGCAGAGCATCGGTCTCGACGAATTCTCGATCGGCCGCAGCGACGTCGGCCTGACCGATGCGCAGGTCGTGCAGATCTCGAAGGCGATCAACGAACGCTTCGTGCTCGGTTACGAGCAAGGGCTGCAATCGGCGAGCAACGCGTTCAAGGCGACGATCAACCTGACGCGCTTCTGGTCGGTGTCCGCGTACGGCGGCACGTTCCAGGGCGTCGACCTGAACTACACGCGGCGTTTCGATCGCTGGTTCGGCCAGCGGTGACGAAGCGGGCGCCTGGCCGGTCGGCCAGGCGCGCCGGCGCCCCGGTTCGCGCGTGCGCACGCGCCGCATCCTGCCCACGCAGCGGCGAGCGTCACGCCGACCTGCAACCACCGGCCGCGGCGCCGCTCGCGGCCGCCCATGAAAAAGCCCCGCACGTGGTGCGGGGCTTCGTGTGCAAGCAGCGGCGCGTGCGGCTTACTTCACGCGCATGCCGGGCTTCGCGCCGCTGTGCGGCTCGAGGATGTAGAGGCCCGGCTCGGCCTTCTCGTCGGCCGCCGACGCGGCGAGCACCATCCCTTCGGACAGCCCGAACTTCATCTTGCGCGGCGCGAGGTTCGCGACCATCACCGTCAGCTTGCCGACGAGCTGCTCGGGCTGGTACGCGGACTTGATGCCCGAGAACACGTTGCGGGTCTTTTCCTCGCCGACATCGAGCGTGAGCTGCAGCAGCTTGTCGGAGCCCTCGACGGCCTGACACGCGACGATCTTCGCGATGCGCAGGTCGATCTTCGCGAAATCGTCGATCGAGATCGGACCGTCGTCGGCGCCGTTCGCCGCAGCGACCTTCGCGTTCGCCTTCGCGTTTTTCGCGTCCTTCGCGGCGTTGGCGGCGGTTGCCCCCGCGGCAGCGGCGCCGGCGGCCTCGGCCTGCAGCGAATCGCGGTTCGCGGCGAGCAGCGCGTCGATCTGCTTCGGATCGACCCGCGTCATCAGGTGCTGGTACGCCTTGATCGGCTGCGCGGACGACAGCGGCTTCGCGGCGTCGGCCCACGTGAGCGGCGCGATTCCGAAGAACGCCTCGACGGCTTCGGCCACGCGCGGCATCACCGGCTTCAGCGCGAGCGACAGCAGGCGGAACGCCTCGAGGCTCACGCTGCAGGTTTCGTGCAGTGCGACCGCGTTGGCCGGATCCTTCGCGAGTTCCCACGGCTTCGCGCCGTCGACGTACGCGTTCACTTCGTCCGCGAGCTCCATCGTCTGGCGCAGCGCGCGGCTGTATTCGCGCGCTTCGTAGTGCGCGGCGATCGCCGGAATCGCATCGCGCAGCGTCGCGACGAGCGGATGGTTCATCGCGCTGTCCTGCACGCGGCCGTCGAAACGCTTGAGCAGGAAGCCGGCCGCGCGGCTCGCGATGTTCACGTACTTGCCGACGAGGTCGCTGTTCACGCGCGCCTGGAAATCGTCGAGGTTCAGGTCGATGTCTTCCATCGTCGCGTTCAGCTTCGCGGCGAAGTAGTAGCGCAGCCATTCCGGGTTCAGGCCCGTGTCGATGTAGCTCTGCGCGGTGATGAACGTGCCGCGCGACTTCGACATCTTCGCGCCGTCGACCGTCAGGAAGCCGTGCGCGAACACGTTGGTCGGCGTGCGGTGGCCCGAGAACTCGAGCATCGCCGGCCAGAACAGCGTGTGGAAATACAGGATGTCCTTGCCGATGAAGTGGTACTGCTCGGCCTTCGTGCCCGGGCGGATCCACGCATCGAAGTCGATGCCGTTGCGGTCGCACAGGTTCTTGAAGCTCGCGTAGTAGCCGACCGGCGCGTCGAGCCACACGTAGAAGTACTTGCCGGGCGCGCCCGGGATCTCGAAGCCGAAGTACGGCGCGTCGCGCGAGATGTCCCAGTCGGCGAGCCTGGCCTCGCCGGCGTCGCCGAGCCATTCGCGCATCTTGTTGGTCGCTTCGGGCTGTGCGAGGCCGCTGACCCATTCGCGCAGGAACGACTCGCAGCGCGGGTCCGACAGGCGGAAGAAGTAGTGCGTCGAGGTCTTGCGCACCGGCGTCGCACCGGACACGACCGAGTACGGGTTCAGCAGTTCGGTCGGCAGGTAGGTCGAACCGCACACTTCGCAGTTGTCGCCGTACTGGTCCTTCGCGTGGCACTTCGGGCATTCGCCCTTGATGAAGCGGTCCGGCAGGAACATTTCCTTGACCGGGTCGTACGCCTGTTCGATCTCGCGCTCGGCGATCAGGTCGTTTTCCTTCAGCGCGAGGTAGATCTTCTCGCTCAGCACGCGGTTCTCGTCCGAGTCGGTCGAGTAGAAGTTGTCGAACGACACGCCGAAGCTGTCGAAGTCGCGCTTGTGCTCGGTCCACACGCGCTCGATCAGCTGCTTCGGCGTCAGGCCTTCCTTCTCCGCGCGCAGCATGACCGGCGTGCCGTGCGTGTCGTCGGCGCCGATGTAGTAGACCTCGTGACCGTGCATTCGCAGCGTCCGCACCCAGATGTCGGTCTGGATGTACTCGACCAGGTGGCCGATGTGGATCTGGCCGTTGGCATAGGGCAGTGCGGACGTAACGAGGATCTGGCGGCTGCCTTGCGGCGCCGCAGCCTGCACGGAAGTGAGGTCGGATGCGGACATAGGGTCTGTAGAAGAACGGCGGAAACGACGGAAACTGCGATTCTATCAGGGGCGCGGGCAGGTCAGCCGGCGCGGGCGCCGTGGATCGGGCGCCGGAAGGGGCGGGGCCGCGGCGGCGGCGTGCCAGGCGGTGCGATGCTGCGATGCAGCAGGCGAATTCCGGGCAAAAAAAACCGGGGCGAATTCGGCCCCGGAGCAACAACGACAAGAGGAGAATGGTGACGCGCCGGCAGCGCCAGCCGCGTACCGTAAAGACAGACCGCGGGTCGCGACAGAAGTTCGAAATTTTTTTCGATTTGTTACGGAGCCCGCGGGAAGCCTTGTGCGGCGGGGCCGCGCGCCCGGCGCGCGACCCCGTTTCCTCTCGCGACGATGCTTACTGCTGGGCTGCGCGCAGGTAGATCTCGACGCGGCGGTTTTGTGCGCGGCCGGCTTCGGTCGCGTTGTCCGCGATCGGGTTCGACGGGCCCATGCCCTGTGCCGCCAGGCGGCCGCCGGCGACGCCACGCTGCACCAGCGCGTTGACGACGCTCTGCGCGCGGTTCTGCGACAGCGTCTGGTTCAGCTGCTGCGAACCCGTGCTGTCCGTGTAGCCGACGACCGATGCCGTCACTTGCGGGTTCTGGTTCAGCGTCGTCGCCAGGTCGTTCAGCAGCGGCGTGAAGGCCGGCGTGATCGCGTACTGGTTGGTCGCGAACGTCACCGAACTCGGCACGTTCAGCTTCAGCGAGCCGTCCGGCTGCTCGGTCACCTGCGTGCCCGTCTTGGCTGCCGACGGCGCGAGCTTGTTCTTGATCGCCTGCCAGTTGTAACCCGTCACGCCGCCGACCAGTGCGCCGACGCCCGCGCCGATCGCCGCGCCCTTGCCGCCGCCGGCCAGCGCGCCGATGCCTGCGCCGAGCGCTGCGCCCGTGCCGGTCCCGACGGCCGTGTTGTTGCCTTGCTGCGTGGCGCAGCCTGCCAGCAGTGCGCCGGCCAAGGCGAAGACGGACAGGCGAGTCGCGATTTTCATGTTCATCTTGAATTCCTCTCTTGGTTGAACGAGTCGACAACGACGACAAACAACAGTTATGGCTCCCGGCACGGACGCCCGAAAAAGGTGGGCAGGCCCGTGCCCGCGGCAGCCGCCGAGGCGGCTGCATGCCCTGTTCGCCAGCGTGGCTGTTCCGGACAGGGTGATGCGTCAGCCTCTACAATATAGGCGGTTCGTGGCCGATTTGGCCCCATAGCATGCCGCACGCGAAGATTGCTCCGCCGCGCGCGTTCGCGCAATGGCGTGCAACAGATTCTTTCACTTTTCCCGATTTTCGCAGCGTTATTTGATATTTCTTGACGTTTGCGCGAGAGAAAAACGTTTTCACGGAGTTTCGATGAGCATTGACCGGGCACAAGTCGACGCCGCATTGGCGGCTGTCGTCGACCCCAATACGGGCCGTCCTTACGCGGCGAACAAGGGCGTGCGCAACGTCGCGATCGACGGCGACGCCGTGGCGGTCGACGTGGTGCTCGGCTATCCCGCGCGCAGCCAGCACGACGACGTGCGCGCGCGCATCGCCGCTGCGCTGAAGGCCGTGCCGGGCGTGCGCGACGCACGCGTCGCCGTGTCGCAGGAGATCGTCGCGCACACGGTGCAGCGCGGCGTGAAGCTGCTGCCGAACGTGAAGAACATCGTCGCGGTCGCGTCGGGCAAGGGCGGCGTCGGCAAGAGCACGACGGCCGTCAACCTCGCGCTCGCGCTCGCCGCGGAAGGCGCGTCGGTCGGCATTCTCGACGCCGACATCTACGGTCCGTCGCTGCCGACCATGCTCGGCATTCACGGCCAGCGGCCCGAGTCGCCCGACAACCAGTCGATGAACCCGCTGGTCGGCCACGGGCTGCAGGCGAACTCGATCGGTTTCCTGATCGAGGAAGACAACCCGATGGTGTGGCGCGGCCCGATGGCGACGTCGGCGCTCGAGCAGCTGCTGCGACAGACCAACTGGCGCGAGCTCGACTACCTGATCGTCGACATGCCGCCGGGCACGGGCGACATCCAGCTCACGCTCGCGCAGCGCGTGCCGGTGACCGGCGCCGTGATCGTGACGACCCCGCAGGACATCGCGCTGCTCGACGCGAAGAAGGGCCTGAAGATGTTCGAGAAGGTCGGGATTCCGATCCTCGGTATCGTCGAGAACATGAGCATCCACGTGTGCTCGAACTGCGGCCACGAAGAGCACATCTTCGGCGCGGGCGGTGCCGAGCGGATGGCGCAGGACTACGGCGTGACCGTGCTCGGCAGCCTGCCGCTCGACATCGCGATCCGCGAGCGCGCCGACAGCGGCACGCCGACGGTCGCGGCCGAACCGGACGGCGCGCTGGCGCGGCGCTATCGCGACATCGCGCGCGGGGTCGCGCTGGCGATCGCCGAGCGCGCACGCGACATGACGTCGAAGTTCCCGTCGATCGTTGTTCAAAATACGTAAAACCCTTGCGGGGCGGGGCCTCACGCTGTTTACGGCGCCGCGAGGCGCGGTATCATGGCGACTTTTCCCGGGTCCCTTTACCCGCCCGGCATGGCCGCCGTGTCGAACGGCCGCCAGCCGGCATGAGGATCGAATGAACCAACGACATCACGGCGTGCGCGCCGGCCGCGCGCGGCGCGCGCTGCTGGCCGCCGCCGCGCTGGGCCTGCTGGCCGGCTGTACCTCTTTTTCCTCGTCGCACGAAAAGCGTGCCGATGCGCAGTTGCAGCCGACCGTCGGCTCGCAGGCGCGCGGCGCGGTGACGTTCGTCGAACGCCCGGACGGCGTCCAGGTCACGTACAACCTGGCCGGCCTGCCGCCGAACAGCGATCACGCGCTGCAGGTGCACGAGCGCGGCGACTGCAACGCGGGCGACGGCTCGAGCGCCGGCCAGGTGTTCGCGCCGGCCGCCGACCGGCTGCGTGCGGGCGCGCGCGTCGCCGGCGATCTCGGCAACATCCATGCGGATGCGAACGGCGTCGCCGCCGGTTTCATCGTCGCGCCCGATCTGGCCCTCGACGGCGTGCGCTCCGCGCTGAACCGCGCGGCGCTGGTGCACCGCGACCCGAGCGATCCGGCGTTTCCGCAGCATGGCGCGGGGCCCGCGCTCGCCTGTGGCGTGATCCGTTGACGGCCGCCGCGTACGCGAGCCGATGATCGCGTAAAATGTGCGCCTTTCCGGGTCGCCGCGTCGCGAGCGGCCCTTCCTGACTGTCACGCAGCGTTTCCTGGCGCCCCGATATGAAACGACCCCAACGCTCACTTCGTTCGCTGTCCCCCGCGGGGACGGCCAGCCTTCTTGGGACGGCCCGGCGGAGGCTGGCATGAGCATCAAGTCCGACAAGTGGATTCGGCGCATGGCCGAAGAACACAAGATGATCGAGCCGTTCGTGCCCGATCAGGTCCGCGCGTCCGAGGACGGCCGCCGGATCGTCAGCTACGGCACGTCGAGCTACGGCTACGACATCCGCTGCGCGGACGAATTCAAGATCTTCACGAACATCAACTCGACGATCGTCGATCCGAAGAACTTCGACGAGGGTTCGTTTGTCGATTTCAAGGGCGACGTGTGCATCATCCCGCCGAACTCGTTCGCGCTGGCCCGCACCGTCGAATATTTCCGCATCCCGCGCACCGTGCTCACCGTCTGCCTCGGCAAGTCGACCTACGCGCGCTGCGGGATCATCGTCAACGTGACGCCGTTCGAACCCGAGTGGGAAGGCTACGTCACGCTGGAATTCTCGAATACCACGCCGCTGCCCGCGAAGATCTACGCGAACGAAGGTGTCGCGCAGGTGCTGTTCTTCGAAAGCGACGAAGTGTGCGACGTGTCGTACGCCGATCGCGGCGGCAAGTATCAGGGTCAGCGCGGTGTCACGCTGCCGAAAACCTGATCTGGTTGCATAACGTCTCACCAGTTTCCGGGTGACCGCTGCGCGTGACGCGCCGCGGTCGTTCTTTTTGGAGAATCGCCCATGAAGTTTCGTTTCCCCGTCGTCATCATCGACGAAGATTTCCGCTCCGAGAACATCTCGGGCTCCGGCATCCGGGCGTTGGCCGAAGCGATCGAGAAGGAGGGCGTCGAAGTCCTCGGCCTCACGAGCTACGGCGATCTGACGTCGTTCGCGCAGCAATCGAGCCGCGCGTCGTGCTTCATCCTGTCGATCGACGACGACGAACTCATGCTCGGCGAAACGGGCCCGGACGGCGAACTGCCCGAGCTCGCGACCGCGATCATCGAGCTGCGCGCGTTCGTCACCGAAGTGCGCCGCCGCAACGCGGACATCCCGATCTTCCTGTACGGCGAGACGCGCACGTCGCGGCATCTGCCGAACGACATCCTGCGCGAACTGCACGGCTTCATCCACATGTTCGAGGACACGCCGGAGTTCGTCGCGCGCCACATCATCCGCGAGGCGAAGGTCTATCTCGACTCGCTCGCGCCGCCGTTCTTCAAGGAACTGGTGAAGTACGCGGACGAAGGCTCGTACTCGTGGCACTGCCCGGGCCACTCGGGCGGCGTCGCGTTCCTGAAGAACCCGCTCGGCCAGATGTTCCACCAGTTCTTCGGCGAGAACATGCTGCGCGCCGACGTCTGCAACGCGGTCGACGAACTCGGCCAGCTGCTCGATCACACGGGCCCGGTCGCGGCGTCCGAGCGCAATGCGGCGCGCATCTTCAGCGCGGACCACCTGTTCTTCGTGACCAACGGCACGTCGACGTCGAACAAGATCGTCTGGCACGCGACGGTCGCACCCGGCGACATCGTGCTGGTCGACCGCAACTGCCACAAGTCGATCCTGCACGCGATCACGATGACGGGCGCGATCCCCGTGTTCCTCACGCCGACGCGCAACCACTTCGGCATCATCGGGCCGATCCCGCGCGACGAATTCAAGCCGGAGAACATCCGCCGGAAGATCGAGGCGAACCCGTTCGCGCGCGAGGCGATGCGCCAGAACCCGGACATGAAGCCGCGCATCCTGACGATCACGCAGAGCACGTACGACGGTGTCGTCTACAACGTCGAGATGATCAAGGACCTGCTCGGCGACCTGCTCGACACGCTGCACTTCGACGAAGCGTGGCTGCCGCACGCGACGTTCCACGACTTCTACCGCGACATGCACGCGATCGGCGACGGCCGCCCGCGCACGGGCGCGCTCGTGTTCGCGACGCACTCGACGCACAAGCTGCTCGCCGGCATCTCGCAGGCGTCGCAGATCGTCGTGCAGGATTCCGAGAACCGCACGTTCGACAAGCACCGCTTCAACGAGGCGTACCTGATGCACACGTCGACGAGCCCGCAGTACGCGATCATCGCGTCGTGCGACGTCGCGGCCGCGATGATGGAGCCGCCGGGCGGCACCGCGCTCGTCGAGGAGTCGATCGCCGAGGCGATCGACTTCCGCCGCGCGATGCGCAAGGTCGACGCCGAATACGGCGACGACTGGTTCTTCAGCGTGTGGGGTCCGGACGACCTGTCGGAAGAAGGCATCGGCTCGCGCGACGACTGGATGCTGAAGCCGAACGACCACTGGCACGGCTTCGGCCCGCTGGCGGAAGGCTTCAACATGCTCGACCCGATCAAGGCGACGATCATCACGCCGGGGCTCGACGTCGACGGCGAGTTCGGCGAGACGGGCATCCCGGCCGCGATCGTCACGAAGTACCTGGCCGAGCACGGCATCATCGTCGAGAAGACGGGCCTGTACTCGTTCTTCATCATGTTCACGATCGGCATCACGAAGGGCCGCTGGAACTCGATGGTGACCGAGCTGCAGCAGTTCAAGGACGACTACGACAACAACCAGCCGCTGTGGCGCGTGCTGCCGGAATTCGTCGCGCAGCATCCGCGCTACGAGCGCGTCGGCCTGCGCGACCTGTGCACGCAGATCCACGACGTGTACCGTGCGAACGACATCGCGCGCCTGACGACGGAGATGTACCTGTCGGACATGGAGCCGGCGATGAAGCCGTCGGACGCGTTCGCGAAGCTCGCGCACCGCAAGATCGACCGCGTGCCGCTCGACGAGCTCGAGGGCCGCGTGACGAGCATCCTGCTGACGCCGTACCCGCCGGGCATTCCGCTCCTGATCCCGGGCGAGCGCTTCAACAAGACGATCGTGAACTACCTGCGGTTCGCGCGCGACTTCAACGAACGCTTCCCGGGCTTCCACACCGACATCCACGGCCTCGTCGCGGAAGAGGTGAACGGGCGCGTCGAGTACTTCGTCGACTGCGTGCGCGACTGATGGCGACGCAGGGACGAATCCGGACGATGCGCGCGGCGCTGGCCGCGCTCGTCGCCTGGGCGAGCTGGTCGGCAGGGCCGGCTGGGCTGACCGTCGCGCATGCGGAAGTGGCGGCGGCCGACCCGATCGACGTCGCGATGCGGCAGTGTCTCGCGCGGCGCGACCGGTCGTCGACGGCCGGCCAGATCCAGTGCATGGGCGAAGCGCAGCAGCAGTGGCAGGCGGTGATGGACGGCGCGTACCAGCGCCTGTCGAACGACGCGCCGGCCGACGCGAAGCGCGGCTGGCAGGACAGCCAGCGCCGCTGGGTCACGTGGCGCAAGGATGAAATTCATCTGCTGAAGGCCGTGTACGACACGACGCGCGGCACGTCGTACGCGATGTCGAGCGCCGACATGCAGCTGCAGCCGGTGCGCGATCGCGCGTTGGCGCTGCGCGCGGCGGCCGACCGTTATGCACCGCCGCCTGCCGCCGTGCCGGTGGCGGCCACGAGCGGTGCGCAGGGCGGCACCCGCGGCGGTGCGGTCGCGGCGCCAAGCGCCGCCGCGGCAGCCGGCGGCAAGCCGGCGAACGCGCCGCGCGATCCGGCGATCCGCCGCGTGCGGCCGTGCGTGCAGGATGCCGCATGCGAGCACGCGCTGTTCGACTTGAACCGCTATTACCAGAAGCTGCGTCGCAAGATGCCCGCGCATTCGGCCGCGACGCTCGTGCGCGCGCAACGCGCGTGGGAAGCGTTCCGCGATTCGACTGCGCCGCTCGTCGGCGAGGACGGCCGCGTCGACTTGATCGGCGCGCGCATCGCGACGATGAAGCGTCTGTCGGAGACGGCCGGCAACGACTGAGGATCGCCGCGATGCCGGTCATCCGGCGCGGCAACGCAAAACGGGCACCCGCGGGTGCCCGTTTGCATGTGGCGCGCCGCGTGGCGCTTACGCGGGCTGCTGCGTGTCCAGACGGCCGAACCACGACGGCACGAGCGCGACTGCATCGTCGAGCGACGCGAGCACGTGCAGGCTCAGCGCGACGATCTCGGGCGTCGGCGCCTTCAGGTCGGGCACGGTGACGACCGACGCACCGGCGCCGGCGGCCGATTGCGCGCCGAAATCGCTGTCCTCGAACGCGACGCACGCGTGCGCCGGCACGCCGAGGCGTTCGGCCGCGAGCCGGTACACGGCCGGGTCGGGCTTGCCGCGCGCGACTTCGTCGCCACCCGCGATCGCGCGGAAGAACGGCAGCACGCCGACCGCGTCGAGCCGCGCACGAATCACGTCGCGCGCGGACGACGACGCGACCGCGCACGGAATGCCGGCCTGCGCGAGCGTCTCGAGCAACGCCAGCGCGCCGGACTTCAGCGGAAACTTCGGATGGGGTTCGGGCGCGGCGAGTTGCTCGCGCACGCGGATGCGCACGGCGTCGAACGTGTCGGCGTGGCCGATCAGCCGCGCGAGAATCACCTGGCCTTCGGCGAACGAGCGGCCGACGATCTGCAGGTAGTCGATCTCGGTCAGCACGACGCCATGCGCGTTCGACACGTCGATCCACGTGTTCATGATGGTCCGCTCGGAATCGACGAGCAGGCCGTCCATGTCGAAGAGCGCGGCGGAGAAGGTCATCGGCGGTGTCCGGAAAGCGGGAAAACGGAACGGCGGGGAAGGCGTCGGGCGGCGCGACGGCCGCCCGAATGAAGAACGGACGCCGAAGGCGTCCGTCCGCGACGGCAGGCTTACTTGCCGAGCGCGGCGCGCGCGGCCTTGACCGCCGCACGCACCTGATCGGGGGCCGTGCCGCCCGGGTGGTTGCGGCTCGCGACCGACCCTTCGAGCGTCAGGTAGCCGAACACGTCGTCGCCGATCAGGTGCGCGACGTTCGGCAGTTCCTGCTTCATTTCGTCGAGCGTCAGGTCGGCGAGGTCGATCCCGCGGTCGTCGCAGATCTTCACCGCGTGCGCGACGGCTTCGTGCGCATCGCGGAACGGCAGGCCGCGCTTCACGAGGTAGTCGGCGAGGTCGGTGGCGGTGGAGAAGCCCTGCAGCGCGGCCGCGCGCATCGCGTCCGGCTTCACGGTGATGCCCGCGACCATCTCGGCGAAGATCCGCAGCGTGTCGGCGACGGTGTCGACCGTGTCGAACAGCGGTTCCTTGTCTTCCTGGTTGTCCTTGTTGTACGCGAGCGGCTGGCCCTTCATCAGCGTGAGGAGCGCCATCAGGTGGCCGTTCACGCGGCCGGTCTTGCCGCGCGCGAGCTCGGGCACGTCCGGGTTCTTCTTCTGCGGCATGATCGAGCTGCCGGTGCAGAAGCGGTCGGCGATGTCGATGAAGCCGACGCGCGGGCTCATCCACAGCACGAGTTCCTCGGAGAAGCGCGACACGTGCGTCATCACGAGCGCGGATGCCGCCGTGAATTCGATCGCGAAGTCGCGATCCGACACCGCGTCGAGCGAGTTCGCGCAGATGCCGTCGAAGCCGAGCGTCTTCGCGACTGCGTGACGGTCGATCGGATAGCTGGTGCCGGCGAGCGCGGCCGCGCCGAGCGGCAGGCGGTTCACGCGGGTGCGGCAGTCGCGCATGCGCTCGGCGTCGCGCGTGAACATCTCGACGTACGCGAGCAGGTGGTGGCCGAACGTGACCGGTTGCGCGACCTGCAGGTGCGTGAAGCCCGGCATGATCGTGTCCGCGTTCTGCTCCGCGAGGTCGATCAGCGCGCCACGCAGGTCGTTCAGGAGGCCGCCGATGCGGTCGATCTCGCCGCGCAGCCACAGACGGATGTCGGTCGCGACCTGGTCGTTGCGCGAGCGGCCCGTGTGCAGGCGCTTGCCGGCGTCGCCGATCAGCGCGGTGAGGCGCGCCTCGATGTTCAGGTGGACGTCCTCGAGATCCAGCTGCCATTCGAATTCGCCGCGCTCGATCTCGCCCTTGATCTGCGTCATCCCGCGTTCGATCGCGGCGAGGTCGTCGGCGCTGATGATCTTCTGCGCCGCGAGCATGCTCGCGTGCGCGAGCGAGCCGGCGATGTCGACGAGCGCGAGGCGCTTGTCGAAAAACACCGACGACGTGTAGCGCTTGACCAGCTCCGACATCGGTTCCGAGAAGCGGGCCGACCAGGCCTCGCCCTTTTTGTGCAGTTGGGACGTCATGGCGATTCTTCGAAGGGGAGTTGGGCGGCGTGCGCCGCCGAGGGAATCCCGCAATTCTAGCATTCGTGGGGCGGGCGGCCGGCCTTCGCGGGCGTGGGCCGGTCGTTCAATCGCGCACGAGCACGACCAGCTTCAGGTCCTCGCGGTGCGCGGGTTTCAGCGTGATCTGCTGGTACACGAGGCGGCCGTCGGCCGGATGGTCGAATTCGCGCAGGCCGCCTTCGCGCTCGAACACGTCCTGCGACGCCCAGTACTGCGCGAAGGCATCGCTGCCGGCCATCAGCGCGTCGATCAGCGCGCGGGTCGGCGCATCGGCGAGGTGGCGGATCGAGTCGGCGCGGAATTCGGCCGCGAGCCGGCGCGCGCGGGTTTCCCAGTCGACGATCAGCGTGCGCGCGGCCGGCGCCATGAACGTGAAGCGCAGCAGGTTGCGGTCGTGCTCGTCGTCGAGCCAGCCCGTGAACAGCGCGGCGGCCGGCGCGTTCCATGCGAGCGCGTTCCATTGCCGGTCGAGCACGTACGCCGGCGTGGCGATCGCGGCGACGGTGGCGGCGAGCGTCGGCGGCAAGTCGCCGGCCGCGACGTCGGGCTCGGCCGGATCGCGCTGTGCGGCCAGTTCGAACAGGTACGCGCGTTCGGCCTTCGACAATTGCAGCGCGACGGCGATCCGCGCGAGCGCGTCGGCCGATGCCGACACCGGGCGGCCCTGCTCGATCCACGTGTACCAGGTCGGGCTGACGCCGCACAGCTGCGCGACTTCCTCGCGCCGCAGCCCCGGCGTGCGGCGGCGCGGGCCGGGCGGCAGGCCGACGGCCTGCGGCGACAGCCGCTCGCGGTGTGCGCGGATGAATTCGCCGAGCGCGCGGGCGGGCGTCGCATCGAGGGGCGGGGTGGGGGCGGACGACGGCTGGTTCATGCGGAAACGGCTGAAAAGGGGCGCTGAGTGCGCGGCAAGGATCAGGCAGGTGTAACAAATACCAGAATAACTGCTTAACTTGTACTGGTACAGGCGCGGCCCTATTGTAGCGATTCGCGCGCTGACAGGCAGCGAGCACCCCACCCAAGGAAGGAGCGAACGATGAAACACCACGACCAGGTCGCCGACGCATTCGGCACGACGGCCGCCGCCTACCTGACGAGCACGGTCCACGCGACGGGTGCCGATCTGCAGGCGCTGGCCGACGCCGTGCGCGCGACGCCCGAAGCCGCGGTGCTCGATCTCGGCTGCGGCGCCGGCCACGCGAGCTTCGCGGTTGCTCCGCACGTGCGCGACGTGGTCGCGTACGATCTCGCCGCGCCGATGCTCGCGACCGTCGATGCCGCCGCGCGCACGCGCGGGCTCGCGAACATCCGCACGCAGCAGGGCCCCGCCGAGCAACTGCCGTTCGACGCGGGCACCTTCGACTGGGTGGTCAGCCGGATGAGCGCGCACCACTGGCACGACGTGCGCGCGGCGCTTGCCGAGGTGCGCCGCGTGCTGAAGCCCGGCGGCCGCGTGCTGATGATCGACATCGCGGGCAACGACCATCCGCTGCTCGACACGTATCTGCAGGCCGCGGAAGTGCTGCGCGATGCGTCGCACGTGCGCGACTACCGTGCCGACGAATGGCTCGCGATGTTCCGCGACGCCGGGTTCGACGCGCACGTGCAGAGCCGCTGGCGCCTGCCGATCGATTTCGCTACGTGGGTCGAGCGGATCCGCACGCCGGCCGACAGCGTCGCGGGCATTCGTGCGCTGTGGGCGCATGCGCCCGACGAGGTGCACGGCTACTACGCGGTGCAGCCGGACGGCTCGTTCGAGCACGACGCGTTGCTGATCGACGCGCAATGAGCGCGAGGGACGGCACGGCGGCCGGTGCCGTCGCGCCGTTCGATGAAAAAAGCCGCGATACGCGGTCGCGTATCGCGGCTTTCGTTTTGCGGCTTTCGTTTCGCGATGACGGCGCGGCGCGGGGCAGGCCCGCACCGCGCTCGGATCAGCCCGTGTTGCGCAGGCCGGCCGCGATCCCGTTGATGGTCAGGTGAATCCCGCGGCGCAGCCGCGCGTTCGAGTCGCCCGCGCGGTGACGCTTGATCAGCTCGACCTGCAGGTGGTTCAGCGGATCGAGATACGGGAAGCGGTTCTTGATCGAGCGCGCGAGCAGCGGGTTGGTCGCGAGGCGGCCTTCGTGCCCGGTGATTTCCGCGAGCGCCTGCGATGTGCGCTCCCATTCCGCGACGATCCGCTCGAACACGTGCTTGCGCAGCTTGCGGTCGGCGACCAGCTGCGCGTAGCGCGACGCGACCGCGAGATCGGTCTTCGCGAGCACCATGTCCATGTTCGACAGCAGGTTCGCGAAGAACGGCCAGGTCTTGTTCATCTTCCTGAGCAGCGCGACGCGCTTCGTGCGCTCGGCCGCGTCCTGCGCGCCGTCGAGATACGCGCTCACCGCGCTGCCGAAGCCGTACCAGCCCGTCAGCAGCAGCCGGCACTGGCCCCACGAGAAGCCCCACGGAATCGCGCGGAGATCCTCGATCCTGCGGTTCTTCGGATCCTGCAGCTTGCGCGAGGCCGGGCGGCTGCCGATGTTCAGCTCGGCGATCTCGGTGATCGGCGTCGACGAGAAGAAGTAGTCGGTGAAGCCGGGCGTTTCATAGACGAGCGCGCGATACGACGCCATCGCGGCGTCGGACAGCGTCTGCATCGCGGCTTCGAACGCGGGCAGTTGCGCGGGCGCGTTCGATTGCGGCAGCAGCGACGCCTCGAGCGTCGCGGCGACCACCGTCTCGAGGTTGCGCCGGCCGATCTCGGGGTTCGCGAACTTGCTCGCGATCACCTCGCCCTGTTCGGTCAGGCGGATCTGGCCGTTCACGGTGCCCGGCGGCTGCGACAGGATCGCCTGGTAGGTCGGGCCGCCCCCGCGGCCGACCGTGCCGCCGCGGCCGTGGAACAGGCGCAGCGTGATCTTGCGTTCGCGGAACAGGTCGACGAGCGCGAGTTCCGCGCGATACAGCTCCCAGTTGGACGTCAGGAAGCCGCCGTCCTTGTTGCTGTCCGAGTAGCCGAGCATCACTTCCTGTTCGGCGCCCTGGTGCGCGATCAGCGCGTCGATGCCCGGCAGTGCGAAGTATTCGCGCATGATGCGCGCGGCATCGCGCAGGTCGGGAATCGTCTCGAACAGCGGAATCACCATCAGGCCGTTCTTCGCATGGTGGCCGAGCGTGCCTTCGAGCAGGCCCGTTTCCTTCTGCAGCAGCAGCACCTCGACGAGGTCGCTGACGGTTTCCGTGTGCGAGATGATGTAGTTGCGCACCGCACGCGCGCCGAATTGCGCGCGTACCTCGCGGGCTTTCTCGAACACGCCGAGCTCGCTCTGCGCGAGCGCCGAGTATTCGAGGTACTGCGAGCGCAGCGGGCGGGGATCGGCAAGCGCGGCCAGCAGCACGCGCAGCTTGTCTTCCTCGGCGAGCGCCGCGTAGTCGGCTTCGACGCCGGCGCGCGCGAACAGCTCGGCGACCACGGCTTCGTGGATGTCGGAGCTCTGGCGCAGGTCGATGCTCGCGAGATGGAAGCCGAACACTTCGGCCGCGCGCACGAGCGGCGCAAGGCGCGGTGCGGCGAGCGACGCGCCGTGATGCTCGTCGAGCGAGGCGGTCAGCACCTTCAGGTCGGCGACGAAGGCTTCGGAATCGGCGTACGGCACCGCGCGCACCGGCGGCGCACCGCGGCCGGCGCTGCGTACCGGCACCGTGCCTTCGCCGAGCCGCACGCGCGCGCTTGCGGCGAGCCGCGTGTAGATGCCGATCAGCGCACGGCGATACGGCTCGTCGACGCGATGCGGCGACTGGTCGGGCGACGCGGCCGCGAGCGCCTTCACCGCGTCGTTCGCGCCGACCAGCAGGTTCGATACCGACAGCTCGGCGCCGAGCTTGTGCACCTGTTCCAGATAGTGTTCGAGGATCACCGCGGATTGGCGGTTGATCGCTTCTTCGAGGGTCGGGGCGGTCACGTTCGGGTTGCCGTCGCGATCGCCGCCGATCCAGCTGCCCATCTGGAAGAACGCCGGCACGCGCGCGGACAGGCCGTGCTCGGCGAGCGCGGCCTCGATGTCGCCGTACAGCGCGGGCAGTTCGTCGAGGAACGTCGCGCGGTAGTACGACAGCGCGTTCTCGATCTCGTCGCCGACCGTCAGGCGCGCGTCGCGCAGCATGCGGGTCTGCCACAGCGCGGTCACGCGCGCGCGCAGCATCGATTCGTTGTACTGGCGCTCGCGCGCGGTCAGCTCCTGGTCGCGCTCGGCGAGCAGCCGCGCGATGTCGTGCTGCGCGTCGAGGATGCTCTTGCGCTGCACTTCGGTCGGGTGCGCGGTCAGCACCGGCACGATCAGCGCATCGTCGAAGAAGCGCTGCAGCAGGCGCTTCGACGCGTTGCCGGTCGTCTTCAGCTGCTCGAGCGCGTATGCGACGGTGCCGGGCTGCGGCGCGGAGCCGGCCAGCGCGTGGATGCGGCGGCGGCGGTTGTGGTGGCGGTCTTCCGCGATGTTCGCGAGGTGCGAGAAATAGCTGAACGCGCGCACGACGCTCACCGTCTGCTCAGGCGTCAGCTTGCGCAGCTTCTTCTCCAGCGTTTGCGCGGCCTCGCTGTCGTCCTCGCGGCGAAACTTCACCGCCGTCTGGCGAATGGTCTCGACGACGTCGAACACGGTGTCGCCTTCCTGTTCACGCACCACGTCGCCGAGCAGGCGGCCGAGGTAGCGGATGTCCTCGAACAGCGGACCGTCCTTGTCCTCGCGCGTGCGGGGGCCGGGCTTCGCCGCGCCGGCCTTGCGGGCGGCCGGGGCGGCGGATTTGATCGCGCGTTTTGTCTGACGTATCGGGTCTTTCGGTTTCGTTGCCGTTTTCGCACGGCCGTTCGCGGCGGTGGCGATGGTGCCCGTCGGGGCATCGGAGGAGGGCAGGGCAGCATTGCGGCGCGCCGTACGCGCCGATCCGGAAGACTTCACGATGGGTTTCCTTGGGAAAGCTCGAGTCAAAAGGGACTGCGGGGACTGCGGAAACTACGGGAACTGCGGTCAAGCAACCAGCTACGTGCGGCACATCCGCGCATCGGTGTCGCCGCCCGCGCCGAAGCGCGGCGGGCGCAGGCTCCGGGCCCGGGCGGGCCGGGGCGTGCGTGCTACCATTGTTCGATCTTCAATCCCGTCCTTCGATGTTCCAGCAATGAATTCCGAGACTCTTGCGGCACAAGCTCCCGCGACGCTGACGATCGCTTCGCGCGAGAGCCGCCTCGCGATGTGGCAAGCCGAACATGTGCGTGATGCGCTGCGCAAATTATATCCAGCTTGTGACGTGAAAATCCTCGGGATGACGACCCGTGGCGATCAGATTCTCGATCGCACGCTGTCGAAGGTCGGCGGCAAGGGCCTGTTCGTGAAGGAGCTGGAGAATGCGCTCGCCGACGGCCGTGCCGACCTCGCCGTGCATTCGCTGAAGGACGTGCCGATGGCGCTGCCCGACGGTTTCGCGCTGACCGCGATCATGGAGCGCGAGGATCCGCGCGACGCGTTCGTGTCGAACGACTACGCGTCGCTCGACGCGCTGCCGGCCGGCGCCGTCGTCGGCACGTCGAGCCTGCGCCGCGAGGCGATGCTGCGCGCGCGCTATCCGCACCTCGACGTGCTGCCGCTGCGCGGCAACCTCGACACGCGCCTGTCGAAGCTCGATCGCGGCGATTACGCGGCGATCATCCTCGCGGCCGCGGGCCTGAAGCGTCTCGGCCTCGAAGCGCGGATCCGCGCGCTGATCGACGTCGAGGACAGCCCGCCGGCCGCCGGCCAGGGCGCGCTCGGCATCGAAATCGCCGCGCACCGCACGGACGTCGCCGGATGGCTCGCGCCGCTGCACGACCCGCAGACCGCGCTCGCGGTCGAGGCCGAGCGGATGGTGTCGCGCGCGCTCGGCGGCAGCTGCGAGGTGCCGCTTGCCGCGCACGCGGTGTGGCGCGCGGGCGAGCTGTACCTGACGGGCCGCGTGTCGACGACCGACGGCCGGCGCGTGCTGACCGCCGAGGAGTGCGGCGCGGTGATGACCGTCGCCGATGCGCTCGCGCTCGGCCGCGCGGTGTCCGACGAGCTCGAGGCGCAGGGTGCGCTCGACATCGTCAACGCACTGCTCGCCGGCTCGCAGGCCGGCAAGGGCGACGCCTGATGGCGGGCGGCGCGCGCGCGTTCACCGCCGTCCTGACGCGCCCCGACGGCCAGTCGGCCGCGCTGGCGGCCCAACTGGCCGAGGCCGGTTGCGACGTGCTCGAATTCCCGCTGATCGATATTGCGCCGGTCGACGATCCGGCGCCGCTCGACGCCGCGTTCGCGGCGCTCGCGGACTACGCGCTCGTGATCTTCGTATCGCCGAACGCGATCGACCGCGCACTCGCGCAGTACGGCGCGATCTGGCCGAATGCGCTGCCGGTCGGCGTCGTCGGGCCCGGCAGCGTCGCGGCGCTCGAGCGCCACGGCATCGCGGCGCCCGCGCATCGCGTGATCGCGCCGCAGGCGCCCGCCGACGGCGGCGTCCCGCATTACGATTCGGAAAGCCTGTTCGCGAGCATCGAGGCCGCGTTCGGCGGCGCGCAGGCGCTGGCGGGCAAGCGCGTGCTGATCGTGCGCGGCGACGGCGGGCGCGAATGGCTCGCCGAGCGGCTGCGCGAAGCCGGCGCGGACGTCACGCTGGTGGCCGCGTACCGGCGCGTCGTGCCCGAGCCGCGCGTCGGCGCGTGGGAGCGCGTGCATGCGCTGCTCGCCGGCGCGCCGCACGGGTGGCTCGTCACGAGCTCGGAGGGCGTGCGCAACCTGCACGAACTCGCGCGCACGCACCTGAACGACGCCGAGATCGAGGCGCTGAAGCACGCGCCGCTCGTGACGCCGCACCCGCGCATCGAGCAGACCGCGCGCGCACTGGGTTTTGATAGGATTACGCTGACCGGCGCGGGCGATGAGCGCATCGTCCGCGCGTTTCGAACGATGGCCGACGAGGCCGTCCAACCGGCGACAGCCGCACCGGTGACTAAACGCATGACAGATACCAACGATTCCAAAAGCGTCGCTTCCCAGCCGGCCGCTGCTTCCGCACCGCCGTCCCGTCCCGCCTATATGGCGTCCGAACCGCCTGCGCGCCGCGGCGGCAGCGCGGTGCTGTGGTTCGTCGTCGTCGTGCTCGGCTGCGCGGCGGGCGCTGGCGGCTATGCGCTGAACCGCAAGGTCGACCGGCTCGACGATTCGTTCGTCGCACGCCAGAAGGTGCTCGATGCGCAGACGGCCGAGATCCGCATGAAGACCGAGCAGGCGCTCGCGGGCACGCACCAGGTCGACACGCAGCTCGCGCAGCTCGACGGCAAGCTCGCCGACGCGCAGAGCGCGCAGCAGGCGCTGCAGCAGCAATACCAGGACCTGTCGCGCAACCGCGACGCGTGGATGCTCGAGGAAGTCGACCAGATGCTGTCGAGCGCGAGCCAGCAACTGCAGCTCACCGGCAACACGCAGCTCGCGCTGATCGCGCTGCAGAATGCCGACGCGCGCCTCGCGACGTCGCAGAGCGCGCAGGCCGTCACGGTGCGCAAGGCGCTCGCGCAGGACATCGAGAAGCTGAAGGCCGCGCCGTCGGCCGACCTCACGGGCCTCGCGATCAAGCTCGACGACGCGATCGCGAAGATCGACGCGCTGCCGCTGTCGGGCGAGGCGATGGTTCCGCACGCGTCGCCGAAGGCCGCGCCGGCCGAGGCCGCGTCGCCGGTGGCAGCCGACACGCCGCGCTGGAAGGTGTGGTGGCATGACTTCTCGGCCGGGCTCGGCGAGCAGCTGAAGGGCCTCGTGCAGGTGCGCCGGATCGACAATGCCGACGCGATGCTCGCGTCGCCCGACCAGGGCTACTTCGTGCGCGAGAACGTGAAGCTGCGCCTGCTCACCGCGCGGCTGTCGCTGCTCGCGCGCAACGACGGCGCGATGAAGGCCGACCTGCACGCCGCGCAGGCGTCGCTCGGCAAGTATTTCGACCAGGCATCGAAGGACACGCAGACCGTCGAGGATCTGCTCAAGCAGGTCGACGGTGCATCGCTGACGGTTGCGGTGCCGAACCTGAACACGAGCCTGAACGCCGTTCAGCAGTTCAAGAGCCGGGGGTAACGATGACGCTTCGAGGAATCGTCTGGCTCGCGATCCTGTTCGCGATCGCCGCGGCACTCGCCACCGTCGGCCATTTCGACGCGGGGCAGGTGCTGCTCGTCTATCCGCCGTACCGGGTCGACGTGTCGCTGAACCTGTTCGTGATCTCCATCGTCGTGCTGTTCATCGTCGTGTACGCGCTGCTGCGCATCGTGCGCAACATCTGGCGCATGCCGCAGCGGGTCGCCGCGTATCGCGCGCGTTCGCGCAACGAGAAGGCGCAGGCGTCGCTGCGCGACGCGATCGCGAACCTGTACGCGGGCCGCTTCTCGCGCGCCGAAAAGGCCGCGCGCGACGCGCTCGCGGTCGATGCGAACCAGGGCGCCGCGAGTCTCGTCGGGGCCACCGCCGCGCACCGGATGCACGAGTACACGCGCCGCGACGACTGGCTGTCGAAGGTCGACGCGCCGGAATGGCAGGACGCACGGCTGCTCGCCGCGGCCGACATGCGCGCGGATGCGCGCGATGCCGACGGCGCGCTCGCCGCGCTGGCCGACCTGCAGGCGGGCGGCAAGCGCATCCATGCGCAGCAGGTCGCGCTGCGCGCGCAGCAGCAGTTGAAGAACTGGGCCGAGGTGCTGAAGCTCGCAAAGGCGCTCGAGAAACGCGAGGCGCTGCATCCGGCCGCGGCCGTGCGGCTGCGCCAGCAGGCGGCTGAGAACCTGCTGCGCGAACGCCGGCACGACCCGGACGCGCTGCTCGAGGTGTGGCAGTCGCTGTCGCCGCTCGAGCGCCAGTCGCCGCGCCTGGCCGATCTCGCGGCCGAGCTGCTGGTGACGCTCGAGCGCCGCACCGAAGCGCGCCGCATCGTCGAGGACGCGCTCGCGCACAACTGGGATGCGCGCCTGCTGCGCCGCTATCCGGACACGGCCGGCGGCGATGCGCTGCCGCTGATCCAGAAGGCCGAAGGCTGGAAGAAGGATCACCCGGACGATGCCGACCTGCTGTTCGCGCTCGGCCGTCTCTGCCAGCAGCAGCAGCTGTGGGGCAAGGCGCAGTCGTTCCTCGAAGCCGCGCTGAAGCAGGCCGACAACGAGGCGCTGAAGGTGCGTGCGCACCGTGCGCTCGCCCGCCTGTTCGAGCACCTCGGCGAAACCGACAAGGCGGCGAAGCACTACCGCGAAAGCGCGCTCGCGATCACCGTGGTCTGACGCGGCGGCGCTCGCCCGCCGCGCGTAAAAAAGCCCCGAACGCCGGATGGCCTTCGGGGCTTTTCTTATGCGCTCCCGGCTCGCCGGACCGGACCGGACCGGACGCGCTACGCGCGGAGCCGGCGCGGCAAGTCGTCTTCGCCCGCGACGAACCGCATCGCGGCGCGCCGCGTCACGTCACCTGTCGACGAGCCGCTTCGGCACCGACAGCGCGAGCAGCCCGCCAAGCACGAGGAACCCGGCGAGCATGTACATGCCCGCGTCGTTGGCGCCCGTCGCCTGCTTGAGCCAGCCCATCATGTACGGGCTCAGGAAGCCCGCGAGGTTGCCGATCGAGTTGATCATCGCGATGCCCGCCGCGGCCGCCGCGCCGCCGAGGAACGCGGTCGGCAGGCTCCAGAACAACGGCAGCGTCGTCAGGATGCCCATCGTCGCGAGCGTGAGGCCGAGCATCGCGAGCGCCGTCTGGTGCGCCCAGATCACCGACAGCACGAGCCCGAGCGCGCCGAATGCGGCCGGAATCGCGAGGTGCCAGCGTCGTTCGCGGCGCTTGTCCGCGCTGCGCGCGATCAGGATCATCGCGACCACCGCCGCCGCATACGGAACCGCCGACAGCAGCCCGATCATGAACGTGTCGGTCACGCCGGTCGCCTTGATGATCGTCGGCAGCCAGAAGCCGACGCCGTACAGCCCCATCACGAACGAGAAGTAGATGAGCGCCATCAGCCACACGCGCGGGCTCGCCATCACCGCGCCGAGCGGCAGGTCTTCCTTGGTCGCTTCCTCCGCGTCGACGTTGCGCGTGAGCAGCGCCTTTTCGTCGTCGGTGAGCCATTTGGCCTTCGCGATCCGGTCGTCGAGCGCGAAGAACACCAGCACGCCGGCCAGCACCGACGGGATCCCTTCGAGCAGGAACAGCCACTGCCAGCCGTGCCAGCCGCTCACGCCGTTGAACGCCTTCAGGATGAAGCCGGAGATCGGCCCGCCGATCACCCCGGACAAGGCGACTGCCGTCATGAAGAATGTCGTCATCCGGCCGCGTCGGTGCGCGGGATACCAGTAGGTGAGGTACAGGATCACGCCGGGGAAGAAGCCGGCCTCGGCGACGCCGAGCAGGAAGCGCATCACGTAGAACATCGCGGGCGTCGTGACGAACATCGTCAGGATCGAGATCACGCCCCACGTCGCCATGATGCGCGCGATCCAGACGCGCGCGCCGACCTTGTGCAGGATGATGTTGCTCGGCACTTCGAACAGGAAGTAGCCGAAGAAGAAGATCCCGGCGCCGAGCCCGTAGACGGTATCGCTGAGATTCAGGTCGCTCGCCATCTGCAGCTTCGCGAAGCCGACGTTCACGCGGTCGAGATACGCGACCACGTAGCACAGCAGCAGGAGCGGCGTGAGCCGCCACGACACCTTGCGGTAGGTTGCTTCCTCGAATGCGCCGGACGAGCCCGGCAGCGACTGCGTCGATGTTGCCATGTTGTCTCCTGTCCTTTCTTGTGGTGGCCGGAGCCGGCGCGGCGGCGCCCGATCCGGTGTCGTGCGAAGCAATGACGATGCGTGGATGCGGCGCCGGCCGGCGCTGCCGGCGCGGCGCCATCACGGCCGTGCGGCTAGATGCAGCGCCCGCCGTCGACTTCGAGACAGACGCCGGTGATGAACTCGGCTTCGTCGGATGCGAGGTACAGGGCCGCGTTCGCGATGTCCTGCGGCGTCGAGAAGCGGCCGAGCGGAATCGTCGCGAGGAACCGGCGGCGATTCTCCGGCGTGTCCTCGCAGCCCATGAACTCGGTCATCAGGCCCGTCTCGCCGAGCACCGGGTTGATGCAGTTCACGCGGATCCGGTCGGCGCCGAGCTCGGCCGCGAGCGACTTGCTCGCGGTGATCATCGCGCCCTTCGTGCTGTTGTACCAGACGAGGCCCGGGCGCGGCCGCACGCCGGCCGTCGACGCGACGTTCACGAACACGCCGCCGCCCTGCGTGCGGAAATACGGAACGAAGGTCTGCACGCTCCAGAACAGGCTCTTCATGTTGACGGCGTACACGCGGTCGAACTCGGCTTCCGTCACGTCGAGCACCGGCTTGTTGCGATGGGTGGTGCCGGCGTTGTTCACGACGATCTGCACCGAATGGAAATCGTCGAGCGCGGCCTGCAGCAGCGCGCGCCAGTCGGCGTCCTTCGACACGTCGCCCGCGACCGCGATCGCCTTGCCGCCCGCCAGCGCGATCTCGCTCGCGACGCGCTCGGCCGCCGCACCGTTCAGGTCGTTGACGACGACGTTCGCGCCTTCGCGCGCATAGGTCTTCGCGATGCCTTCGCCGAAGCCCGAACCGCCGCCCGTGACGAGGGCCGTCTTGCCGCTCAACCGCATGGTGTGTCTCCTGTGCTGGATGCGTGCAGGGTGCTGCGGGACACGGCCGGTCCGTTGCCGGCCGCGTTCGTCAGGTTCAGCCGTGCCGGATCGCGATCGTCTTCAGCGTCGTGAAACCGTACAGCGCCTCGAAGCCTTTCTCGCGGCCGTGGCCCGAGTGGCCGACGCCGCCGAACGGCAACTCGACGCCGCCGCCCGCGCCGTAGTTGTTGATGAACACCTGGCCGGCACGCAGGCGGCGCGCGAGACGCAGCTGGCGCGCACCGTCGCGGGTCCAGATGCCGGCGACGAGGCCGTATGGCGTGCCGTTCGCGAGTGCGACCGCTTCGTCTTCGTCGACGAAGCGCATCGCGGCGAGCACCGGGCCGAATACTTCCTCCTGCGCGAGCCGGTGCGACGCCGGCACGTCGCGCAGCAGCGCGGGCGCCTGGTAGAAGCCGCTTTCGGGCGCGTCGGCGACGACCTGGCCGTGCCCGGCCATCGGGATGCCGTCGTGCTGCGCGTCGGACAGGAAGTCCCACACGCGCTGCTGCTGTTTCGCGTTGATCAGCGGGCCACAGTCGAGATCCGCGCGGCTCGGGCCGACCCGCAGCCCGTTGAACGCGGTGGCGAGCCGTTCGACGAGCGGCTCGTACACCGCGCGCTCGATCAGCACGCGGCTGCCGGCCGAGCAGGTCTGCCCGCCGTTCTGTACGATCGCCGACACGAGCACGGTAGTGCCGCTTCGAGATCGGCGTCGGCGAACACGATCTGCGGCGACTTGCCGCCGAGCTCGAGCGTGACGGGCACGTGGTTTTCGGCGGCCATCTGCGTGACCAGCTTGCCGGTCGCGGGCGAGCCGGTGAACGAGATGTGATCGATGCCGGGATGGCGCGCGAGTGCCGCTCCCGCTTCATGGCCGTAGCCGGTGACCACGTTCAGCGCACCGGCCGGCAGCCCGGCTTCGGCGGCGAGTTCGGCCACGCGCAGCACCGACAGGCACGCATCCTCGGCCGGTTTCACGACGCATGCGTTGCCGGCCGCGAGCGCCGCGCCGACGCTGCGCCCGAAGATCTGCATCGGGTAGTTCCACGGCACGATGTGGCCGGTGACGCCGTGCGGCTCGCGCACCGTCAGTACCGTGTAGCCGGCCTGATAGGGGAGGGTTTCGCCGTGCAGCTTGTCGGCGGCGCCCGCGTAGAACTCGAAGTAGCGGGCGAGCGCGGCGGCGTCGGCACGCGCCTGCTTCAGCGGCTTGCCGGTGTCGCGTGCCTCGATCGCGGCGAGTTCCTCGAGATGGTCGGCGACGCGCGCGGACAGCCGCATCAGCACACGGCCGCGCTCGGCGGCGCTCGCCGCGCCCCACGGGCCCGCGAACGCGTCGCGGGCGGCGGCGACCGCGCGTTCGATGTCGGGCGCCGTGCCGCGCGCGATCGTCGCGAACGGCTGGCCGTCGGACGGGTCGACGACCGGAATCGTCTCCAGTTGCGCGGGCAACGTCCATTCGCCTGCGATGAAGTGCTTCGCTTCTTCCATGCGTGCTCCTGTCGACCCGAGTTGGCGCTTTAGCGCCTACTCGGCTTCCATGCAACATCACCCGGGGTTCGATGGCCGGACATCCGGAACGATTATCGCGCCGATCGTCATCCGGACGCCACCGGTCGATTGGCTATAATGGCGCATTCCCTGCGGGGACGCCCGCGGCGGTGCAACGGCCGCGGCGCCCCTGTCCCGAATTCCATCGACCAACAGAGAGCGCTATGAGCTTCAATCATGTTCCGGCCGGCAAGGACCTGCCGCACGATTTCAACGTGATCATCGAGATCCCCGCGCAAAGCGATCCGGTGAAGTACGAGGCGGACAAGGAGCTGGGTCTCCTCGTCGTCGACCGCTTCATCGGTACCGGCATGCGCTATCCGGTGAACTACGGCTACATCCCGCAGACGCTGTCGGGCGACGGCGATCCGGTCGACGTGCTGGTGATCACGCCGTTCCCGCTGCTGGCCGGCTCGATCGTGCGTTCGCGCGTGCTCGGCATGCTGCAGATGACCGACGAGTCGGGCGTCGACGCGAAGCTCGTCGCCGTGCCGCACGACAAGGTCTGCCCGATGACGGCGAACCTGAAGTCGATCGACGACGTGCCCGAGTACCTGAAGGACCAGATCAAGCACTTCTTCGAGCAATACAAGGCGCTCGAGAAGGGCAAGTGGGTGAAGGTCGAAGGCTGGGCCGGCATCGACGCCGCGCACAAGGAAATCGCCGACGGCGCCGCGAACTACAAGAAGTAAGCCGGCTGGCCGGCCTCGCGGCCGGCTCGTTCGGAACGCAAACCGCGCGTGTCTCCTCAGGAGGCCGCGCGGTTTTGTTTTGTGCGCGGTTTGGCGCCGATGGTGGTGTTCTTTCGTGTGCGGGTGGGCGCTGGCAGCGCGGCGGGGTTCGGCGAGGTTTTCGTACGCTTCGCTCGCGTTGCGCCGGTTGAGCGAGTGGCGCCCGTTGCGCCGCGCTCGGTGGTGGCCGGAGCAGCGGCTTCGACGGCTTCGGTTCTGGCCATTCCGGCCGCCGACGCACCGCGGCGCGCCGGCGATGTTGAAGCGCTGCCGGCGCGTGCCTTCGCGACGGACTTGCCGCCGGCCGCCGGCGCTTTCCGTTTCGGCGTCGAGTTGACGGCAGGCTCGTCCTGCTTTGCCGCCGTGCTGCGCGACGCGGCCTTTTTTGCTTCGGCAGCGTCGCCGTTCGTCGCACGCTTGCTGGCTGGAGCTGCTTTCGTCTTCGCACGAGCCTGCGCGCTTTGCCCGGACTTCGAGGTCTTGCCGGACCGCGATGCTTTCCCGTCACTACCGGCCTTCGCGGCTTTCTTCACGGGTCGTTCCGTTTCGACCGCCTGCATCGCGATTTCGGCGGGCTGCGGCGCCTTCTTCATCACTTTCTTCCGACGCCGCGTGCCGGCCTTCAAACCGTCCGCATCGACTTCCCCGTCGATCGACATCCCGGCCGGCAGCACCGATTCCAGCGTCCGCAATCCTGCCGCCAGTTCGCGCTTCTGCGCGGCGGTCAGCCGCTTCACCCAGTACTCGGCGCGCGACGCGATCGACCGGTCGGGCAGCGGGAACGACGCGAGCACCGCGCGCGGCTTGCGCGAGCGCGTATAGCGCGCGCCCTTGCCGGCTGCGTGCTCGTCGAAGCGCGCGGCGACGTCGGTCGTGATGCCGGTGTAGACGCTGTCGTCGGCACACTCGATCAGATACAGAAACCAGGACATGGGGAGGCGGCGGGATGCGAAGCCGTCAGTGTCTCAGAATTGGCGCGTGCCGCCGCAAGCGACATGATTCGCGCCCGCCGTCACGGCCCCCGCCGGAACGGATCGTGCTCGCGCAGCTCGTCGACGTACGCGTGGATATGCTCGGTCTCGCGTTCGAGAAAGCGCGCGACCGCATCGGAGAACGCCGGGTGCGCGAGCCAGTGCGCGGAATGCGTGACGGTCGGCAGGAAGCCGCGCGCGAGCTTGTGCTCGCCTTGCGCACCGCCCTCGAACGTGTCGAGCCCGGCCTCGATGCAGAATTCGAGCAACTGGTAGTAGGCCGTTTCGAAATGCAGGCAGGGCACGTGTTCGAGCGCGCCCCAGTAGCGGCCGTACAGCGTGCCGCCGCGGCCGTTCGCGCCGCGCCGGTAGACGGCGAGCGAGCTCGCGATCGGTTTGCCGTCGGCTTCGGCGATCACGAGCAGCAGGTTCTCCGGCATCGTCGCGCCGATCGCGCGGAAGAAGTCGAGATTCAGGTACGGGCTCGAATAGTGCTCGCGATAGGTCTGCCGGTAGCAGCGCGAGAAGACGCGCCAGTCGGCGTCGGTGATCTGCTCGCCGGCGAGTCGCCGGAACGTGACGCCGGCATCGCGCACCTTGCGACGTTCCGCGCGGATGTTCTTGCGCTTCTTCTGCTCGAGCGTGCCGAGGAAGTCGTCGAAGTCGCGGTAGCCGTCGTTGAGCCAGTGGAACTGCACGCCTTCGCGCAACATCATCCCCATCGACTCGAGCAGCCGCGCCTCGTCGCCGGTCGGGAACAGCACGTGCAGCGACGACACGTCGCTTTGCTCGGCGAACGCGAGCAGCGTGGCCGCGAGCCGGCGGCGCGCGTCGTCGTCGGCCGCGAGCAGGCGCGTGCCCTGCACGGGCGTGAACGGCACCGCGCACAGCAGCTTCGGATAGTAGGACAGCCCGTTGCGCTGGTACGCGTCGGCCCACGCCCAGTCGAACACGTATTCGCCGTACGAATGCTGTTTCGCGTAGACGGGCGCGGCCGCCGCGAGCCGGCCGGTGCGCGCGTCGGTCAGCGTGACGAAGTGCGGCGACCAGCCGGTGTCGTCGACCGCGCAGCGCGCGACGTGCAGTGCGTCGAGGAATTCGTGGCGCAGGAACGGCGTCGGCTGCGCGTCGCGCTCGAGCAGCGCGTTCCATTCGTCGGCCGGCACCTCCGCGGGGGACGACAGGATGCCCGTGCGATAATCGATGCGTTCGTGTTTCAAGCGTGAATCCGTACAGTTGGATGCCGCCGGATGCGTGCCGCCGTGGCCCGCTTCCGAGGCGTTTTCGTCAGCCGTTCAGGGCGCGCCGCCGGGCTGCGCCGATCCCGTCATGAAGACCCGACTCGCTCTCGCCCAGATCAACGTCACCGTCGGCGATTTCGCCGGCAACGTCGCGCGGATCGTCGCGGCCGCCCGCGCCGCGCACAACGATGGTGCGCGCCTGATGATCGCGCCCGAACTCGCGCTGTCCGGCTATCCGCCGGAAGACCTGCTGCTGCGGCCCGCGTTCTACACGGCGGCGGCCGCCGCGCTCGACGCGCTCGCCGATGCGCTGCGTGCGTTCGACGGGCTCGCGGTGCTGGTCGGCCATCCGTTGCGCAGCGCGGGCGGCGATCCGTCGGGCGGCGCTCCGCACGCGCCAGCCGTCGATGGTAATGCAAACCGCCCGATCGAGCGCGGCGTGCCGCCGGCCGACACCTACAACGCGGTATCGCTGATCGTCGGCGGCGAGATCGTCGGCACCTACCGCAAGCAGGATCTGCCGAACGCCGACGTGTTCGACGAGAAGCGCTACTTCGCGACCGACACCGAGCCGCTCGTGTTCGAGCTCGACGGCGTCAGATACGGCGTGATCATCTGCGAGGACGCATGGCATGCGTCGGCCGCGCAGATCGCGAAGGCCGCCGGCGCGCAGGTGCTGCTGATCCCGAACGGTTCGCCGTACCACATGAACAAGGAAGCGCTGCGCATCGACATCCTGCGCGCGCGGATCCGCGAAACCGGGCTGCCGATGGTGTACGTGAACCTCGTCGGCGGCCAGGACGAGCTCGTGTTCGACGGCGGCTCGTTCGTGCTCGACGGCGAGGGCGCGCTCGTCGCGAAGATGCCGCAGTTCGACGAAGGGCACGCGATCGTCGAGTTCGACGGCGCGCGCCCGCTGCCGGGTGCGATCGCGCCCGAACTGCCGGTCGACGCGCAGGTCTATCGCGCGCTCGTGACCGGCGTGCGCGACTACATCGGCAAGAACGGTTTCCCCGGCGTGCTGATCGGGCTGTCGGGCGGCGTCGATTCGGCGCTGGTGCTCGCGGTCGCCTGCGACGCGCTTGGGCCCGAGCGCGTGCGCGCGGTGATGATGCCGTCGCGCTACACGGCCGACATCTCGACCACCGACGCGGCGGAGATGGCGCGGCGCGTCGGCGTGCGCTATGACGAGATCGCGATCGCGCCGATGTTCGACGCGTTCCGCGCGGCGCTCGCGGGCGAATTCGCGGGCCGCGCGGAGGACGCGACGGAAGAGAACATCCAGGCGCGCATCCGCGGCACGCTGCTGATGGCGCTGTCGAACAAGTTCGGCTCGATCGTGCTGACGACCGGCAACAAGAGCGAGATGGCGGTCGGCTACTGCACGCTGTACGGCGACATGGCCGGCGGCTTCGCGGTGATCAAGGACATCGCGAAGACGCTGGTCTACCGGCTGTGCCGCTATCGCAACGCCACTGCGGACTACGGGCTGCGCGACGTGATCCCCGAGCGGATCCTGACGCGCGCGCCGTCGGCCGAGTTGCGCGAGAACCAGACGGACCAGGACAGCCTGCCGCCGTATGACGTGCTCGACGCGATCATGCGGATGTACATGGAGGAGGACCGGCCGCTCGCGGAGATCGTCGCGGCCGGCTATGCGGAGGCCGACGTCGCGCGCGTGACGCGGCTCATCAAGATCAGTGAATACAAGCGCCGCCAGGCGCCGATCGGCATTCGCGTCACGCATCGCGCGTTCGGACGCGACTGGCGCTATCCGATCACGTCACGCTTTACCGAACGTCTCGACTGAGCCGTGCCGCGCCGTGCGCGGCCGGCCGGCTTACGGCTTACACTTACGGCTTAAAATCGGGATTGCGATTTTTCATCCAAACGAGCATTGAGGGACAACCATCATGAAACGCATCACCGCCATCATCAAGCCGTTCAAGCTGGACGAAGTCCGCGAAGCGCTCGCCGAAGTGGGCCTCACCGGCCTGACCGTGACGGAAGTGAAGGGCTTCGGCCGCCAGAAGGGGCACACCGAGCTGTATCGCGGCGCCGAATACGTGGTCGACTTCCTGCCGAAGATGAAGATCGAGGTGGTCGTCGCGGAAGCGCAGGTCGACCAGGTGATCGACGCGGTGATCGGCGCGGCGCGCACGGGCAAGATCGGCGACGGCAAGATCTTCGTGTCGGACGTCGAGCGCGTGATCCGCATCCGCACCGGCGAAGAGAACGAAGCGGCGGTCTGAGCGCCGCATCCGGCCCGTTCGGCAGAGCGGGCAGAGCGGGCAGAGCGGGCAGAGCGGGCAGAGCGGGCCGCGGATCGCACGATCCCGGCCCGCCAATAAAAAACGGTGCGGATACCCGGGAGGGTACCGCACCGATACGCGCCTCTCGCAGCAGCGTGGAAAGTGTTGTCGAATCGTTCTCTGGACGGCGCCTGATCAGAACAGGTGCTGGATGCCGGCGTAGACGCCGGTCTGGCTGCCGCCCGGATGCGGGTTGCCCGTCGACACGGCGGTGCCTGCACCGTTCGCGTTCAGGCCGAAGTTGGCCGTCGAGCTGTTGCGCACCGTCGCGACCTGCACGTCGAACAGCGTGCGCTTCGAGATGTTGTACGAACCGCCGACCGTGTAGATGTTCGCGTTGCCGCCGCCGTGGTTGGCATTCACGTGGTACACGGCCGCGATCAGCGCTGCCGCCGGCGTGGCCTGCCACGTCACGCCGCCCCAGACCTGCTGGGTGCCGGTGATGCCGTTGTTGACGGCCGGGCCGCCGCTGCCGTCAGCATGCGACGACTGGTAAGCCGCCTGCAGCTTGAACTGGCCGAGGAACACGTTCAGGCCCGCGAAGTATTCACGCGAGTAGTTGAACACGTCCGAGAAGCGGCCGTTGCTGTCGCGCGTTTCGTCGTAGATGCCGCGCAACTGGAACAGCGAGTTCGTATACGTGACCTGTGCGCCGGCTGCACGGCCCGGCTGGCCGGCCGTCGTGTTGCCGTTGAAGCTGGTCGAGTTCGAGAACGCGAACTGGCCGTAGAAGTCGAGGCCGTAGAACTGCGGCGACTGGTACGACACGTTGTTGCTGGTCTTGTTCCAGTTGCGGCCGCGCACGAGCGATGCCGACGACCAGCTCGACTGGCCCAGCGGATCGAAGTCCCACACGCCGTTCGCGATCGCGAGTTCGCGACCCAGCAGCAGCGTACCGTAGCGGTCGTTGGAGATGCCGACGGTCGCGAAACGATCCCAGATCGAGCCGCTGAAGCCGCCCGTCATCGTGTTGAACGCGCCTTCGAGGTGGAACAGGACCTTGTTGCCGCCGCCGATGTCCTCGCTGCCCTTCAAGCCCCACAGGCTCGTGCCCCAGTCGCCGCTTTCCGCGCGCACTTGGTGGCCGTTCTGCAGGCCGTTCAGGTACTCGAGGCCGGCATCCAGGCGACCATACAGCGTGACGCTGCTCTGCGCGTGCGCCGTAACCACCCCAGCAGCCATCAGCGCGGCCGCGACCAAAGCTTTCTTCATCATCTCCTCCATACCCTGTCAAAAAGTCAACCCAGACTGCACGAGATGCCCGGAGCAGCGAGCGCCGGGCAAAAGCGAAAAGCGGGATAACCAGGGAGACCTCGTGCAGAGCCGGTAAGCGCGGCACGCGGGCAAGCGGACGGAAAACCGTTGAGCGGTCCCGCGCGGCCGGGTCGGCTTGCGGGGTCTCCTTGTTGTGTCGTGAAGCTAAACTACATTTCACGAACTTCGTTTTGCTACTTTGGTTACTAATTTAGCAAAAATACAATTTTGTGGCGATGGAAATCGTTGTTTGACTAACACGTGTCGCCAATTTGCCATGCAACACAGTGCGCAGCGGGTGACCAAGGGGCCGTCGATTCCCGGAAAACCCTTGTGAGACAAGGGAGACACGGATTCGGCGCCGGTGGGTCAAGGATTGTCACTATTGACGTTGCCGGGGCGCGAGCGTAAGCGCCGCACGTGCGGAATTGGTAAGTATTTCGTAATGAATTGGCGGTGGTCCGCCGCCGCCCGGGCGCCGGAAACGCTGGTGCGGCGGGGCGCTCCGCGCGCCGCACCGCAGCGTCGAACTCAACCGCCCGCCGGCCGGACGTCGAGCAGTTGCGCGCGCAGCCACCGGTGCGCGTCGGTGCGCGCATGCTTCGCGTGCGAGTAGACCTTCACCGTGTAGCGCGGGATCTCGAACGGCGCGGGGAAGATGCGGATCGGCGCCGCGTGGCGCAGTGCCTGTGCGGCACGGTTCGGCACCGTCATCAGGAGTGCCGATTCCGCGATCACGAACGGTGCGGCCAGCACGCTCGGCAACTGCACGGCGACCTGCCGCGCGAGGCCGAGCCGGTCGAGCACGTAGTCGACGACGCCGCGCGACTCGTTCCACGGCGTGACGACGACGTGGCGTGCCGCGAGGTACTGGTCGAGCGTCAGCCGCCGGCGGATGTCCGGATGCGTGGCGCTCGCGATCACCACGTAGTCGTCCGAGAACCAGTCGAAATCCTCGATGCCCGGCGCGTCGGCGGCCGACTCCTCGTGATAGCCGAGCGCGAAGTCGATGCGGCCGGCCGCGAGTTCGTCGATCGAGATCTTCCGGTCGGAGTGGACGACGCGGATCCGCAGCCGCGGGGCGACCTGCTCGATACGCGCGAGCAACGCCGGCAGCACCGCGAACGCCGTGTAGTCGCTCGCGGCGAACACGAACGTGCGGTCGCTTTGCGCGGGATCGAAGCGGCGTGCGCGAGCGAGCCCCTTCGACATCGTGTCGAGCGCGTCGCCGGCCCAGGTGGCGATGTCGTCGGCGCGCACGGTCGGCTGCATCTCGTTGCCGAGGCGTACGAACAACGCATCGCCGATCGCTTCGCGCAGCCGGGCGAGCGCGTGGCTGAGCGCGGACGGGCTCATCGCCAGCTCGTGCGCGGCCGCGGCGACCGAGCGGTGGCGGTACAGCGCGTCGAACGCGAGCAGCAGGTTCAGGTCGAGACGGCGCAGCTCTGGATGCATCATGTTCATGTCAGGATGAAGAAACTGCACTTCCTGCAGTTGTCTCGTGAACGTAGCATGTCGATCCGGGCGGCGTCACGCGCGATTGCGCGAGCGAGCGCCGCCGCATTCCGTTTTCAGTCCGGGCCGAAGGAGGGCTCCCCACCGTGCAAATCGACATCCGTTCGGCCACCGTCGCCGACGTGCCGCAGATCCTGCGTTTCATCACCGAACTGGCCATCTACGAGAAGGCGGAGCATGAAGTGGTCGCGACGCCTGCGTCGCTCGAGCGCAGCCTGTTCGGCGAAGGTTCACCCGCGCGTGCGCTGATCTGCGAGGTCGACGGCGAGCCGGCCGGCTTCGCCGTGTATTTCTTCTCGTATTCGACGTGGCTCGGCCGCCAGGGCCTGTATCTCGAGGATCTGTACGTGTCGCCGCGCTTTCGCGGCGCGGGCGCCGGGCTGCGGCTGCTGAAGGCGCTCGCGCGCGTCGCGGTGGATACCGGCTGCGGGCGTTTCGAATGGAGCGTGCTCGACTGGAACGAGCCGGCGATCCGCTTTTACGAAAGCGTCGGCGCCGCGCCGCAGAGCGAATGGGTGCGCTACCGGCTCGCGGGCGACGCGTTGCGCGCGTTCGCCGACGGCGCGCCGGTGGACGCCGCGTAAACGCAAGACGGGCGCCTCATGGCGCCCGTTCGTGCAGTGCGACGCAGGGGAGCGCGCGTTACTTGAGGCTGCCCGACAGGAACCCGCGCAGGCGTTCGCTCTTCGGGTTCGCGAACACCTCGGACGGCACGCCTTCTTCCTCGACGCGTCCCTGGTGCAGGAACATCACGTGGTTCGACACGTTGCGCGCGAAGCCCATCTCGTGCGTGACGACGATCATCGTGCGGCCTTCCTCGGCCAGCTTCTGCATCACCTTCAGCACTTCGCCGACCAGTTCCGGGTCGAGCGCCGACGTCGGCTCGTCGAACAGCATCACGTCCGGATGCATCGCCAGCGCCCGCGCGATCGCGACACGTTGCTGCTGGCCGCCCGACAGGTGCGACGGATACTGCTTCTCGACGCGCGGCGCGAGACCGACCTTCTCGAGGTACTCGCGCGCGCGGTCTTCGGCTTCCTTCTTCGGGATGCCGAGCACGTTGACGGGCGCTTCCATCACGTTCTCGATCACGTTCATGTGCGACCAGAGATTGAAGTGCTGGAACACCATCGACAGCTTGGTGCGCACGCGCTGCAGCTGCTTCGAATCCGCGGCGCGCAGCGCGCCCGTCTTGTCGAGCGCGGTGCGCACTTCCTCGCCGTCGACGAAGATGCGGCCGGAGTTGGGCTGTTCGAGGAAGTTGATGCAGCGGAGCATCGTGCTCTTGCCGGAACCGGACGAGCCGATCACGCTGATCACGTCGCCCGAGTTCGCCTTCAGCGATACGCCCTTGAGCACCTCGTTGTCGCCGTACCGCTTGTGCAGATCGTCGACGAAAAGCTTCTGAGTCTGGGAATTCATGAATAGTCCTGCGGAAACTTACTTGCCTTGCGGGCGCAGATACGCGAGCCAGCGACGCTCGGCCTGGCGGAACAGCCACACGAGCGCGAACGAGATCACGAGATAGAGCAGGGCGGCGATGCCGAATGCGTGGAACGACATGTAGGTCGCCGAGTTCACGTCGCGCGCGATCTTCAGGATGTCCGGCACGGTTGCGGTGAACGCGACGGTGGTCGCGTGCAGCATCAGGATCACTTCGTTGCTGTAGAGCGGCAGCGCGCGGCGCAGCGCGGACGGCAGGATCACGCGGCGATACATCGTGAAGGTGGACATCCCGTACGCGCGCGCGGCCTCGATCTCGCCGTACGACGTCGCCTTGATCGCGCCCGCGAAGATCTCGGTGGTGTACGCGCAGGTGTTCAGCGTGAACGCGAGCAGCGTGCAGTGCATGCCGTCGCGGAAGAACGCGTCGAGCAGCGGCGTGCCGCGCACGACCTGCAGGCTGTAGAGGCCGGTGTAGCAGAGCAGCAGCTGCACGTAGAGCGGCGTGCCGCGGAACACGTACGTATAGAGCCACACGGCGCTCGACAGCCACTTCCTCTTCGACACGCGGGCCACCGCGAGCGGCACCGACAGGCAGAAGCCGAGGCCGATCGACACGACCAGCAGCCACAGCGTGATCGCGACGCCGGTGATCCGGAAGCCGTCGGTGTAGAGGTAGTTGCGCCAGTATTCTTGGATGAGTTCGATCATAGGTCAGCCTTGCGGACACCGGTCGAGTAGCGCTTTTCGAGCCACATCAGCACGAAGTTCGAGATCGTCGTGATGGCGAGATAGACCGCACCGGCGATCAGCGTGAAGAAGAAGAACCGCAGCGTGCCCTTGCCGGCGTCCTGCGACGCCTTCACGACGTCCGCGAGGCCGATGATCGACACCAGCGCGGTCGACTTCACGAGCACCTGCCAGTTGTTGCCGATGCCGGGCAGCGCGAAGCGCATCATCTGCGGGAACATGATCCGCGTGAACACCTGCCAGTTGGTCATCCCGTACGCGCTGCCGGCCTCGAGCTGGCCGCGCGGCACCGACAGGAACGCGCCGCGGAAGGTCTCGGTGAAGTACGCGCCGTAGATGAAGCCGAGCACGAGCACGCCGGCGAGGAACGGGTCGATGTCGATCTGGTCCCAGCCGAGCGCGTCGGTCGCCATGTTCAGCCAGATCTGCAGGCTGTAGAACAGCAGCAGCATCAGCACGAGGTCGGGCACGCCGCGGATCAGCGTCGTGTAGACGGTGCCGGCGCCGTTCGTGAAGCGGTTGCGCGACAGCTTCGCGCCCGCGCCGAGCAGGCCCAGCAGGAACGACAGCGCGAGCGAAAGCACCGCCAGCTTGACGGTTTGCCAGGTGCCGGCGAGGATCAGCGGGCCGTAGCCTTGTAGAAACATATGTGGTCCCTGGTGTGGTCCCGGACGGCGCACGCGGTGCGCCGCGAAAGACGCGCCCGCCAAGCTGCGCGGAACGCCCCGTACGTATCATGACCGTCCGCCCCGGCAACGGTGCCGGGCCAGCCCGTCGCGCGAGCGGCGGGCGAGGGGGCGGGCGGCGCGTGGTTGACTGCCTGTCGTGCCGGACGCGGGGCCGCCCCCGCATCCGCTTCCCGGTATTGTCGGCGCTCAGCGCGCCGAGTAGACGCTGAACGAGAAATACTTGTGCGACAGCCGGTCGTACGTGCCGTCCTTGTGCATGTCGGCCAGCGCCTTGTTGATCTTGAGCTTCAGGTCCGTGTCGTCCTTGCGCAGGCCGATCGCGGTGCCGTCGCCGATCGTCTTCGGATCCTTCACCTCCGGGCCGGCGAACGCGAAGCCCTTGCCGCGCGGCGTGCGCAGGAAGCCGTAGTCGGCCTGCAGTTCATCCTGCAGCGTCGCGTCGAGGCGGCCCGAGCCGAGATCGGCATAGACCTGGTCCTGGTTCTGGTAAGGAACGATCGTCACGCCCTGCGGTTCCCAGTACGCCTTCGCGTAGGATTCCTGCGTCGAGCCCTGTTCGACGCCGACGTGCTTGCCCTTGAGCGACGCGACCGTCGGCAGCAGCGGCGAGCCGGCCTTCGCGATCATCCGCGCGGGCGCGTCGTACACCTTGTCGGAGAAGTCGATCTGCTCGCGACGCTTGTCCGTGACGGTCAGCGACGACACGATGACGTCGTACTTCTTCGCCTTCAGTGCGGGGATGATTCCGTCGAGATCCTGCGCGACCCACACGCACTTCACGTTGATCCGCTTGCAGATTTCCTTGGTGAGATCGACGTCGAAACCGACGATCTCGCCGCTCGGCGCGGTCGACTCGAACGGCGGGTAGCTGGCATCGACACCGATCCGCACGGTCTTCCACTCTTTCGCGAAGGCGCTGCCCGCCACGAGGGCGAGGGCGGCGCACAGGGCGGCCTTCTTCATTTCCATCCTTTTGTCGCTCACTTCCGGGGAGGCGCTCGCGGCCGGTCGGGCCGGGCGCCGCGGCGTATTCTAGACGGCCAAAATTCGTGTTTCGGCGCGCAGGCAACGGCGCTCGCCGGACGGGCGAACGCCAAAAGGGCGGTATTTTACCCGAACGCGATACCCGGAAAACGGCAATCCGGCGCGACCGATCGATTCTTCGATTCGGGCGTTGCGGCAATCGTGGTATTCGCAACGGGCATTGCGCCGATTGGGTTCGCGGGTGCAACGATGCGGTGCGCGGGCGGCGGATTGTGGCGCGCCCGGCACGCCCCTACAGTGCAGGTAAACCCGAAGAAAGAATATCTGCCTGCCGGAGTGCCCGCCCCATGTTCCAGATCCGCCGCGCTGCCGACCGCTGCCACACGCGCCAAGGCTGGCTCGAATCGAGCCACAGCTTTGCGCTTGCCGGCGCCGCCGGGGCCGCGCATCCGCCCTTCGGCGCGCTGCGCGCGCTGAGCGAGGACCGGATCGCGCCGACGCGCGGCTTCGGGATGCAGCCGCGCCGCGACCTCGAAATCGTCACCTGCGTGCTCGACGGCGCGCTCGCGCATCGCGACAGCCTCGGCAACGGCGCCATCGTGCGGGCCGGCGGCGTCCAGCGGATGAGCGCCGGCACGGGGCTGATGCACAGCGAAACCAATGCGTCGCGCGACCGGGTGCTGCATCTGCTGCAGATCTGGCTGCAGCCGGCGGAGCGGGGCGGACGGCCCGGCTACGCGGAGCGGCATTTCGCCGACGACGAGAAGCGCGGCCGCCTGCGGCTCGTCGCGTCGCCGGACGGCGACGACGGTGCGCTGTCGATCCGTGCGGATGCGCGGATCTTCGCGGGGCTGATCGATGGCGACGAGGCGGCGGCATTCGCCGTGCCGGCCGGGCGCAGCACCTACGTGCACGTGGTGCGCGGCGACGTGGAGGTCAACGGCCACGCGCTGGCCGCGGGCGACGGCGCGCGGATCGCCGGGGTAGAAGCGGTCGCGTTCGCACGCGGCCGGGCGGCCGAGGTGCTGCTGTTCGACGTCGCCTGAAATGAAACGGGGGACGCGGGCCGGGTGCCCGCGTCCCCCGCGATGCCGCCCGGGAGGCGGCCCGCCGGCTTACTGCGCCGGTGCCGACGCGCCCTTGGCCGCGCGGTGCTGCTCCCAGCGTTCCTTCATCTTCTCGTGACGCTGCTCCATCCGCGCGAACTGCTGCTTCAGCGCGGTGCTGACCGTCGTCTTCTGCTGGTCGTTCAGCCCGTTGTAGAACGCGAGCCAGGCGGCCGAGCTCTGCTCGCGCAGCTGCGCGTTCTGCTGCTCGGCCTGCTGGCGGGCGGCGTGCATCGCGTTCAGGTCGAGGATCGGCTGGTTCTGCTGCGCCTTGAACTGCTCGCGCATCTGCTCGTGGCTCTTGCGCATCGCTTCATGGTTCTGCTTCATCGTGTTGACGGCCGTCTGCCACTGCTGTTCCTGCGACGCGTTGAGCTTGAGCTGGTCGTGCAGCTTCATGATCACGCCGAACGGGCCGCCGTCATGGCCGCCGTGCATCTGGTGCATGCCGGGGCCGCCCGGCGGCGGCATGTCGTTGGGCTGCGCGGCATGCGCGGTGCCGAATGCGAGAGCGAGCACGGTGGCGGCCGCAATGGCCACGCGGGAAGTGTTCTTATACATTTCAGAAACTCCTTGTATCCAAAGGGTCCGGCGATGCGGCGCGCGGGGTGACCCGGGTGCCGCATCCGGTAAGACGCAGGTTAGCGGCGCGTGCTCGGGCCGGTGTTACGCGGGATGGCTGCCGGGTTACGGCGCATTACAGTTCCCTTGCGCCGTAACCCGCAGTAACCCTTTCGTCCCTTTGTTTCGTTCTTCGACTCTGCACTCGCGCGCTAAACTTCGAGCATGACTACCCAGATCCTCATCGTCGACGACGACCAAGAACTCCGAGACCTGCTGCGCGACTATCTCGTGCGCCAGGGGATGGAAGTGTCCGTGCTGCACGACGCGGCGACGCTCGAGAAGCGCCTCGAGCGCGAGCGGCCCGACCTGATCGTGCTGGACCTGATGATGCCGGGCGTGGACGGCCTGACCGCGCTGCGCCAGCTGCGCGCGGCCGGCGACGACATCCCCGTGATCATGCTGACCGCGCGCGCGGACGACGTCGATCGCATCGTCGGGCTCGAACTCGGCGCGGACGACTACCTCGGCAAGCCGTTCAACCCGCGCGAGCTGCTCGCGCGCGTGCAGGCCGTGCTGCGCCGCCGCCGCGCGACGCCGTCGGCGGCGGCGCCCGAGCAGCGCGAGCCGTTCGCGTTCGGCCGTTTCGTGCTCGACTTCCAGGCGCGCACGCTGTCGGTCGACGGCAAGCCGGCGACGCTGTCGAGCAGCGAATTCGCGCTGCTGAAGATCTTCGTGAATCACGCGCTGCGCACGCTCACGCGCGAACGGCTGCTCGAGCTGCTGCACGGGCCCGAGTACGACGGCACCGACCGCGGCATCGACGTCCAGGTATGGCGCCTGCGCCGCATCCTGGAAACGGATCCGTCGACGCCGCGCTTCATCCAGACGGTCCGCGGGCGCGGCTACGTGTTCGTGCCCGACGGCGAGGCCCATGCGCAAGCCCATTGATTCGCTGTTCGGGCGGCTGGCGCTGCTGGTCGTCGGCGTGTTGCTCCTGTCGCACTTCGCGTGGTTCTTCGCGATGCGCCTCGAGCGCAACCAGATGCAGACGCGTTATGCCGTCGAGGAGGCCGCGTTCCTCGTCGACGCCGTGCGCCAGCACGTCGAGCGCACGCCCGACCAGCCGCTGCCGTCGCGGGTGCGGCTGGTGTCGCCGGACAGTCCCGATGTGCCGAAAGACGCCGATTCGAACCTGGCGGCGCCGCTCAAGCGTTTCCGCGACGACGTGAGCGAGCGGATGCCGCCCGGCACACTGGTCGAGATCGGCGCGCCGGGCCATCCGCCGGTGCTGTGGGTCAAGGAGCCGAGCGACCGCAACTGGATCGTGGTGCCGGTGCAGCCGCTGCGCCCGCCGCGCTCGCTCGACCGGATGCTGCTGTGGCTCGGCACGATTTTTCTCGGCCGGCCGGTGATCGCCGCGCTGTTCGCGGCCTGGCAGCTGCAGCAGCCGGCTGCGCTCGCTGGCGCGCGCGTCGCGCGCTTCGGGCCGCGCCAGCCGGTGCCGCCGTTGCGGCGAGCGCGGCCCGCGCGAGCTGGCCGAGCTCACGCACGGCTTCAACCAGATGGTGGAACAGGTGTCGCAGGCCGAGAGCGACCGCGCGGTGATGCTGGCCGGCGTCGCGCACGACCTGCGCACGCCGCTCGCCCGGATGCGCCTGCGCGCGGAAATGATGGACGACGCACGGCTGCGCGACGGTGTGGTGCGCGATGTCGACTCGATGTCGCACATCGTCGACCAGTTCCTCGTGTTCGCGCACGGCGGGGCGGACCGCAGCGAGCCCGTGCCGGTCGACCAGACCTGCGAGCGGATCGCCCGCAGCTATCGCGCGGTCGCACCGAACGCGCCGGCGGTCCAGACGCATCTGGCCGCCGACGAAGGCTTCCGCCTGCCGACCGCGACGCTCGACCGGATCCTGTCGAACCTGCTGGACAATGCGCATGCGTACGGCGCGCCGCCCGTGCTGATCGAGACGGCGCGTACGCCGGCGGGCTACGTGCTGTCGGTCAGCGACAGCGGCGGCGGAATTGCGCCGCGCGACCTGGCGGCCGCGACGCGGCCGTTCGTGCGGCTCGACCCCGCGCGGGGCGGGAACGGCCACAGCGGGCTCGGGCTGGCGATCGTCGAGCGGCTGGTGCTGCGGCTGGGCGGGGCGTGCGAGATCGGCAATCGTCCCGAGGGCGGCCTGCGCGTGGCGATGACGTTCCCGTTCGACGTGGTGCCGAAGGACGAACTTCACGCCCAGGCCGCGTAAGCGGCGCATGCGGCGCCTGCCGGGCACGCGCCGCGCGGCATCATTCGCCGAACAGCGTGCCGAGCGTCTCGGCGGCGTTGCTGTCGATGGTGTTGTAGGTCACGCTCGTGGCCTCGAAGATATAGACGGTCGTATAGCGGCCGAGGCGCTCCAGGATCTCCTCCTGCAGCGATTCCGGCACGACGTTCATGTTCAGGTACCACGCCGTCGACGACAGCCGGGTCTGGAACGACCCGTACTCCTGCATCAGCTCGTAGAACGCATCGGCGTCCTGATCGCGGCAGACGATCACCAAGTTTCCTGCCATTCGCTTCCTCCCGCTGGTCGGTCGATCCCTGGCGGCTATGGGGCTAGCGACGCCAGGGGCTAGCCCCGATCATACCTGCTTCGCCGCAATCGTCCGCTGACATCCGCCATGGTTTGCGTCCGTGTGCGGCTGGCGGGTTCCCGGCCGGCCCGGATCACGGCATAATTCGGGGCCTGCATGCCGGCCGCACGACCGCGGCCGGGCTGCTCCGCACCGCACGCCTGCCGTTCGCCGGCGTGCCGGGCACGATCCGTGCGCCGCCCGCGCGCCGCGCCGGCCCCGCACGGTTGAACCTGAAATACAGGTTGGTGTAGTGTCGTGCCGTCGCGGCCCGACTCGCCGCGCCCGGGGGGCGCAGCTTGCACGCACGGCGCCCCGCGCCGGCGTGAGATCGTGAATCAATCGAATTACCGCGTCGAATTACCGCGCCCGTGCGCTTTGCCATGAATCAACATCGTCTGCCGGCTTCGTTCGGCCTTACCGGGGAGGGCGCCTGATGGACGTCGGATTCTTCAATCCGAACCGGACCGCCAACGCGTCCGCGTGGCGCGTCCTGCCGAACCGGTGGGACTTCATCGCGTTTCCGCTGATCATCTGCCTGATCGCGATGGCGGTCGTCGGCTTTCATGAAACGATGGCGCCGATCGGGACCCTTCAGACCCAGAAGATCTCGCTCGACCCGTCGAACCTGCCCGAATACGCGTTGCGCACCACGCTGCGGATGCTCGCCGCGATGGTCGCGTCGCTGGTGTTTACGCTCGTCTACGGCACGCTCGCCGCGAAAAGCCGCCGCGCCGGCATGGTGCTGATCCCGATCCTCGACATCCTGCAGTCGGTGCCGGTGCTCGGCTTCATCTCGTTTACGGTCACGTTCTTCCTCGCGCTGTTCCCGAGCCGCGTGCTCGGCGCCGAGCTCGCGGCGATCTTCGCGATCTTCACGAGCCAGGCGTGGAACATGACGTTCAGCTTCTACCAGTCGCTGCGCACGGTGCCGCGCGACCTGGACGAAGTGTCGCGCGGCTTCCACCTGACGTCGTGGCAGCGCTTCTGGAAGCTCGAGGTGCCGTTCTCGATGCCGGGGCTGATCTGGAACATGATGATGTCGATGTCGGGCGGCTGGTTCTTCGTCGTCGCGTCGGAGGCGATCACCGTCGGCAACCAGACGATCACGCTGCCGGGCATCGGCGCGTATCTCGCGCAGGCGATCGCCGACCAGAACCTCGGCGCGGTGGGCTGGGTCATCGTCGCGATGTCGGTCGTGATCCTCGCGTACGACCAGTTCCTGTTCCGCCCGCTCGTCGCGTGGGCCGACAAGTTCCGGATGGAGAACACCGCGTCGGGCGATGCGCCGCAGTCCTGGCTGCTCGACATGCTGCGCCGCACGCACCTGATCCACCAGCTGCTCGTGCCGGCCGGCTGGCTGCTGTCGCAGGCCGCGCGGATTCCGTTGCGCGTGCCGGCGCTCACGAGCAAGCGCTCGCGCGGCACGTCGGCGCGCGGTTCGTCGCGCGCCGGCGATATCGTGTGGGGCGCGTTCGTGATCCTGCTGACGGTGTACGTCGGGTGGCGCGTCGTCAGCTTCGTCGCGACCGGCGTGACGATGGGCGAGGTCGGCCATGTGCTGGTGCTCGGGCTGATCACGTTGCTGCGCGTGCTGGTGCTGATCGCGATCGCGTCGGTGGTCTGGGTGCCGCTCGGCGTGCTGATCGGGCTGCGCCCCGCGCTGGCCGAGAAGATCCAGCCGCTCGCACAGTTCCTCGCCGCGTTCCCGGCGAACCTGCTGTTCCCGGTGTTCGTGATCGTGATCGTCCACTTCCATCTGAACGCGGACATCTGGCTGTCGCCGCTGATCGTGCTCGGCACGCAGTGGTACATCCTGTTCAACGTGATCGCCGGCGCGATGTCCTATCCGAACGACTACAAGGAAGCGACGAAGAACTTCCGCATTCGCGGCTGGCAGTGGTGGCGGCAGGCGATGCTGCCCGGCATCTTCCCGTACTACGTGACCGGTGCGATCACCGCATCCGGCGGCGCGTGGAACGCGAGCATCGTGTCGGAGTTCGTGCAGTGGGGCGACACCAGGGTCGTCGCGCATGGCCTCGGCTCGTACATCGCACAGATGACCGCCGCCGGCGATTTTCCGAAGATCATCCTGGGCATCGCCGTGATGTCCCTGTTCGTCACCCTGTTCAACCGTCTGCTGTGGCGTCCGATGTACGCCTATGCGGAATCCCGGCTCCGTCTCGATTGAGAGTAAGCGCGATGCAAAACCAGACCGTAATCAACGCCCCTGTCCAGACGTCCCAGCCGCTTCAGCCGCCGCGCCTCGGCGAGGAAATCCTGCGCGTCGAACATGTGAATCGCGGCTTCAACAAGTCGCAGGGCGAGTTGCTCGTGCTCGACGACGCGAACCTGTCGCTGCGCGAAGGCGAGATCGTCGGGCTGCTCGGCCGCTCCGGTTCGGGCAAGTCCACGCTGCTGCGGATCATCGCCGGGCTGATCGAGCCGACCGGCGGTGACGTGACTTATCTCGGCAAGCCGCTGCGCGGCCCGGCCGAAGGCGTCGCGATGGTGTTCCAGACCTTCGCGCTGTTTCCGTGGCTGACCGTGCTGCAGAACGTGGAGGCCGGCCTCGAAGCACTCGGCGTCGGCGCACGCGAGCGGCGCGAACGCGCGCTCGCCGCGATCGACCTGATCGGTCTCGACGGCTTCGAGAACGCATATCCGCGCGAGCTGTCGGGCGGCATGCGCCAGCGCGTGGGCTTCGCGCGCGCGCTCGTGGTCGATCCGACGATCCTGCTGATGGACGAGCCGTTCTCGGCACTCGACGTGCTGACCGCCGAGACGCTGCGTACCGACCTGCTCGACCTGTGGACGCAAGGCCGCATGCCGATCAAGTCGGTGCTGATCGTCACGCACAACATCGAGGAAGCGGTGTTCATGTGCGACCGGATTCTCGTGCTGTCGTCGAACCCGGGCCGCGTGATCGCCGAGATCAAGGTGCCGTTCAAGCATCCGCGCAACCGGCTCGACCCGGCCTTCCGCAAGCTGGTCGACGACATCTACGCGAAGATGACGGCGCGCCAGACCGGCGAGGCGACGAAGAAGGGGCTCGAGCTCGGCAGCTGGCTGCCGCAGGTGTCGACCAACCTGATGGCCGGCCTGATCGAGACGCTCGCGATGGCGCCGTACCACGGCCGTGCCGACATGCCGGAAATCGCGCGCACGCTGCATCTGGAGGTCGACGACCTGTTCCCGATCGCCGAAGTGCTGCAGTACCTCGGCTTCGCCGACGTGCGCGAAGGGGACGTGTTCCTGACGCCGCCGGGGCGTGTGTTCGCGGAATTCGGCACGCAGGAGCGCAAGCTGATGTTCGCGGATCACCTGCTGAAGCACGTGCCGCTCGCCGCGCGGATCAAGAAGGTGCTGAACGAGCGCCCGGGCCATCGTGCGCCGCGCGTGCGTTTCGAGCAGGAGCTGGAGGATTTCCTGTCGGACGGCGCGGCGGAGGAAACGCTCGACGCGGTGATCGACTGGGGTCGTTACGGCGAGATCTTCTCGTACAACGACCAGACCGAAATCTTCAGTCTCGAGGACGTCGAGTCCTGAGTCGCCGAGCCGGGCCGTCTGGCCCGGCATCCGCATGCGTTGCATTCGAAGTCAGGCCCCGCGCATCGCATCGTTACTGCAGGTTACCCCACCGGTCGACCGCCGGTTCGGCCGACGCCCACTTCCAGTGTGTGCCTTGCTGGCACGCATTCGCGAAATACCAGTCGGCCTTGTCGCCGTCCTTCACCGAGAACGCGAATTCCTTGCACAGTGCAAGCGCCGTCGAGTACGCGCGCGTGACGCGCACCTCGCCTTCGCCGTTTTCGAGCGGCAGCGTGTTCTTCACGTTCCACGGCTTCACTTCGCCGACGGCCAGGCTGCCGGCCGCCTTCGCGATCGCGTCCTGCTGGTTCTGATGGAGCTGTTTCATCGTGCGGTTGACGGCCTCGTCGGTCGCCGCCTGCACGGCGATCCCGACACCGACGCCGACGGCCGGGTTCGCGGTGACGAGGCCCGTCGCCGCGCCGGCGAGCGCGCCGCTCGCCGCGCCGACCGAGCCGCAGCCCGACAGCGCGGCGCTGGCCGCGCACAGTGCGCCGATCGCAGCGATTCGGATCGCGACGCTCATTGCAGCGCGCCCCAGCGTTCGGTCGCCGGTTCCGCCGACGCCCATTTCCACACGGGACCGTCGCGGCAGATCGTGGCGACGTAGAACGCCGATTGCGCGGCCTTGTCGGCCTTCGCGGGCGTGTCGACCGCGAACACGATTTCCTTGCAGTCGAGCGGGCCGATGCTGATCATCCGGCTGACCGTCACGCGGCCCTGTTCGTCATCCTCGATCGGAAACGAATGGTGCGTCGTCCACGGCGCGACGCCGCCGACGTCGAGCGGGCCGGCCGCCTTCGCGATCTGTTCCTGCGTGTAGCGGTGCGCGACGCGCTGCGTGTACTGGACGCCCGCACGCGCACCGGCGACGGCGCCGAGGCCGATGCCCGTCGCGACGGCGGCGTTGTTGGTGACCTTGGAGGCGATCGCGGCGCCCGCGATACCGGCGCCGGCGGTCGCGCCTTCGCTGTACAGCGAGTTGCAGCCGGACAGCAGTGCGGCCGTGGCGAGCGCGGCCAGCACGATGCGCGCCGGCGTGGCCCGGCGCGGCGGTTCGAAACCCATGTTCATCCCTGAGTGCAAGTCCTGTCTGGGTGAGCGGCGACGCATGCGCGCCCCCTTGCCGCGTCATTGTTTCGCAATGGTCATGGGAAAACTGCAAAGCTTTGACAAATGGCCGGCGGCGGGTCGCGCGCGTACGCGCGGCGCTATTGTCGGACAGATGGCGGAGCCGGGGTCGAAGCGTTACAAATTGAAGGTAATTGTTACCGTGGCATGCGAGGAAGCGACCTAGACTGTTTTGTTATGGAATGTTTCTACGGCGGCTCCGAGCCGCGCGCCATATGAGACACCCAGCCATGCGCCGTTCGAAACGGTTTTCTCCCCGGCCGCCCGATGCGGGTGCCGAGCGCCCGCGTCCACAGACCGACGCGCCGGCCGTCGCGCCCGACGAGACGCCGTCCGACGGCGATCACAACCAGGGCGGCGCACGCCCGGAAGGGCTCGACTATCAACGCGACCTCGGCCAGGAGCAGGACGCTTGAGCCTGTCGCCGCCGTATTCCGCTGCCGCATTTCATTGCGCGCCTGGTTGCATCGCTCACATCTGAATCGCCGCGCGACTGCCTTCGGGCCGTCGCGTCCGCCTTGGCGCGCGCCGCGCGTCATTCAATCGAATCGAGGAGGGGAAGCCGCATGAGCAGATTGATCGTGGTATCGAACCGTGTCGCCGCCGGCGAGGACACGCGCCCGAGCGCAGGCGGTCTCGCGGTTGGCGTGATGGATGCGCTGAAGGAAACCGGCGGCGTCTGGTTCGGCTGGAACGGCGAGATCGTCGGTACGCCCGACACGCAACCGGCGATCCAGCGGGACGGCAACGTCACCTATGCGACGGTCGGGCTGACCCGGCGCGACTACGATCAGTACTACCGCGGCTTCTCGAACGCGACGCTCTGGCCGGTGTTTCACTACCGCAGCGATCTCGCGCGCTTCGACCGGCAGGAGTACGCCGGCTATCTGCGCGTGAACGCGATGCTCGCAAAGCAGCTCGCCGCGCTGCTGCGGCCCGACGACCTGATCTGGGTGCACGACTATCACCTGCTGCCGTTCGCGCATTGCCTGCGCGAGCTCGGCGTGAAGAATCCGATCGGCTTCTTCCTGCACATTCCGTTTCCGTCACCCGACATGCTGCGCGTCGTGCCGCCGCACGACGAGCTCGTGAAGTTCATGTGCGCGTACGACATCGCGGGTTTCCAGACCGATGCCGACAAGCAAGCGTTCACCGACTACATCGAGCGGCGCGGCATCGGCGCGGCGAGCGACGACGGGATGCTGCATGCGCACGGCCGTGTCGTGAAGGTCGCCGCCTATCCGATCGGCGTGCATCCGGATGCGATCGCCGAGGCGGCCGTCCAGTATGGCTCGCGCAAGCCGGTGAAGATGCTGCGCGACGCGCTCGGGGGCCGCAAGCTCGTGATGAGCGTCGACCGGCTCGACTATTCGAAGGGGCTCGTCGAGCGCTTCCAGTCGTTCGAGCGGATGCTCGCCAACCAGCCGGGCTGGCAGGGGCGCGTGTCGCTCGTGCAGATCGCGCCGCCGACGCGCTCCGACGTGCAGACCTACCAGCGCATTCGCGAGACGCTCGAAGGCGAGGCCGGCCGGATCAACGGCCGCTTCTCGCAGCTCGACTGGACGCCGATCCAGTACCTGAACCGCAAGTACGAGCGCAATCTGCTGATGGCGTTCTTCCGGATGTCGCAGGTCGGCTACGTGACGCCGTTGCGCGACGGGATGAATCTCGTCGCGAAGGAATACGTCGCGTCGCAGGACCCGGCCGATCCGGGCGTGCTCGTGCTGTCGGAGTTCGCGGGCGCGGCGGCCGAGCTGAGCGGCGCGCTGCTCGTCAATCCGTACGACGTGTCGCAGATGGCCGATGCGCTCGAGCGCGCGCTGTCGATGCCGCTCGCCGAGCGGCGGGCGCGGCACGAAGCGAACCTCGCGCGGCTGCGCGAGAACAACCTGTCGGTCTGGCGCGACACGTTCGTCGCCGACCTGCGCAGCGTCGCGGCGGCCGCGTCGGTCACGCGGCGGGCGGGCCGGCGGGCCGCGCATGTCTGAGCGGATGTCCGAGCGCGTGGAGGAGGGTGGCGCGGAAGACGATGCGGCCGCCCGCTTCTTCATCGTCACGGGCGGCCCCGGCTCCGGCAAGAGCACGTTGCTCGATGCGCTCGAGCGTACCGGTTTCGCGCGCTCGCACGAGGCCGGGCGCGGTGTGATCCGCGACCAGATGGCGATCGACGGACCGGCGCTGCCATGGCGCGACCGGGCCGCGTTCGCCGAACTGATGCTGAACTGGGAGATGCGCTCGCACCATCTCGCGCGAGGCGCGCGCGGGCCCGTGTTCTTCGATCGCGGCGTGCCGGACGTGATCGGTTACCTGCGGCTGACGGGCCTTGCGGTGCCCGCACACGCGGAGGCCGCGGCACGGCGCTTCCGCTATCACCGGCGCGTGTTCATCGCGCCGCCGTGGCCCGAGATCTACGCGCAGGACACCGAGCGCCGGCAGGATTTCGCGGAGGCCGTGCGCACCTACGACGCGATGGTCGACTGCTACACGGCGTATGGCTATCGGCTGATCGAGCTGCCGCGCGTGAGCGTGAAGGCGCGCGTGCGCTTCGTGATGGACGCGCTCGACGCCGCCTGAGCCGCGGGCGCGGTGCGCGGCGGCGTCAGGTCGCCGCGTCAAGTCGCCGCATCAGGCCGCAGCGTCGGGGCGCGGCGACGCGATGCGCAGCATGCTGACCACCGCGGCGACCGCCGCGAACACCGTGGCGACATAAAGCGCGATCGTCGGACCGCGGTCGGGCGCCAGCCCGAAAATCAGCGCGACGAGCGCGGCACCGAGCGTCTGGCCCGTCAGGCGCGCCGTGCTCAGCATCCCGCCCGCGCCGCCGCTGCGCTCGCGAGGCGCCGACGACAGCATCGCGCGATTGTTCGGCGACTGGAACAGCCCGAAGCCCGCGCCGCACAGCGCCATCCGCCACACGATGTCGACGGTACCCGGGTGCGCGCCGATCGTCGCGAGCGACAGCAGCCCGGCCGCGAACAGCGCGAGCCCGATGCCGCCGAGGATGCCGGCCGAGTAGCGGTCCGACAGCACGCCGGCGAGCGGCGCGGCGAATACGATCACGAGCGGCCATGGCGTCATGTAGAGGCCGGTTTCGACTTGGGAGAAGCCGAGCGAATGCTGCAGCCAGAACGGCAGCGCGACGAACGCGAGCATCTGCGACGTAAACGACGCGACCGACGTGCAGATCGACAGCGCGAACATCGGGATGCGCATCAGGTCGACCGGTAGCAGCGGCGCCGGCTGCGACAGCTGGCGCTTCACGAAGAAGTAGCCGACGCCGAACGCGACGGCCAGCTCGGCCGCGACGTACGCGTGGCTTTCGCCGTGACCGAGCCCGTCGACGGCCATGATCAGCAGGCCGAACACGCACGCGTTCATCAGCGCGCTCGGGAAGTCGTACGGCGCGTCGTGCAGCGGGTTGGCCGGCAGCGCACGCAGGCTGCCGAACACCGCGGCGATGCCGATCGGCACATTGACCGCGAACAGCCAGGGCCACGACGCGAACGACAGGATCGCCGATGCGACCGTCGGGCCGATCGCCGACGACAGCGCGACCACCATCGCGTTGATCGACAGCCCGCGCCCGAGCATCGACGACGGGTAGATCATGCGCACCAGCGCCGCGTTGACGCTCATGATGCCGGCCGCACCGAACCCCTGGATCACGCGCATCACCGCGAGCGTCGGCAGCGATCCGGCGAGCGCGCAGCCGAGCGACGCCGCGGTGAAGAGCGCAAGACCCGCGATGTAGATGCGGCGATAGCCGACGCGTTCGCCGAGCGACGCGAGCGGCAGCAGCGTGATCGTGACCGCGAGCTGGTACGCGTTGACGATCCAGATCGATGCGGCATCGGACGCGTGCAGGTCGCGCGCGATCGTCGGCAGCGCGACGTTCGCGATGGCGCCGTCGAGCACGGCGAGCGTGATGCCCAGTGCGACGCAGACGATCGCCCAGTAGCGTTGCGGAAGCGGCAGGCCGGTATCGGCGTTCATGGCGGGAGCGAAAGCGTGGTTGTCCGCGTGCCCGGGTGCCGGTTGCGTGCGCAACCATGCTTGCGGGTGGAGGCGGCGGTGAACGGTCCGGCCGGCCTGGCGGCGCTGGCGCGGGACCGGTCGAGTGTATCACCGGGCCGAATCGCGCGACGCCGACACCGCCGCCGGCCGGCGCGCGTTCAGCCTTCGAAATCGAGGCCGCCGAGCCGCACGAGCGGGTCGGCCTGCGTGCGCGACGCGAGGTCGATGTCGCGTGCGCCCTCCCATGCGCTCAGCTTCCTCGGCAGCGCGCTCAGGTAGTGCTCGAACCGCATGGGCCCGTCGGGCTCCATCAACCGTTCGATCTCGTCGGTGTCCCAGGTCAGTTCGAGGTTCAGCGGATGCACGAAGCCGCTCACGTGCTCGTGCGGCGCGCTGCGGATCTGCACGCGCGTCGGTTGCCCGTGGCCGCCGTACGGGACGACGTCGGTCAGCACGTGATCGGCGAAGAAGGCGGCGATCGCCTGCGCGATGCGCGGCGCGAATTCGGTATCGAAACGGCGGGCGGTTTCGGGCTGCATGAAGGCGTCTCCAGTGTGCCGAAAATCGTAGCACGGCCGTGCCGCGTTTCGGCGTGCGTGATACCCGTAATGGCGCGTTACCACTTGCTGCATCTATTACGGCCGGGCGCGGCCACAATGCATCGCATCCAGTACCACTTCGCGTGGGAGTCCATCATGAAAAAGATTGCCGCTGTATGTGTCCTCGCCGGTTCGCTCGCCGTGGCGGGCCCGGCGTCCGCGCATGGCCGCGACGGGGGCGCTGTCATCGGCGCGCTGATCGGCGGCGCGGTGCTCGGCGCGATCGTGACGTCGGCGATGAATCCGCCCGTCGCGTATCAGGCGCCCGTGTATCAGGCACCGGCCTATCAGCCGCCGACGTACTACCAGGCACCGGCCTACCAGCAGCCGGCTTATCCGACCTACCAGCAGGCGCAATACCAGGACGACGGCCCGAGCTATTGCTACGACCGTTATCAGCGCGCGTACGTGTGCGGCGCGCCCGTGTCGGGCGGCTATGCGCAGCCGGCGGGGTGGTAAGAAGCGGGCACGCGCATGAGGCGCGGGCAGGTTCGGCGTTGCGTAGCCGGCCGCCCGGTTTCCGGTGGAGCGGACGACAAAAGGCCCTCGCGGTGATGCGAGGGCCTTGCTTTTTGAAGGTCGTCTATCGGCTCGTATCGGCCTCGCGCGGGCCGTGCGTGGATACAAACGGTTGCAATTGCATCAGTGGCGATGGCCGCCGCCGTTGCCTTGGCCGCGCCCGCCGCCGTCGTCATTCCAGTCGGCGCGGCGTCCGTCGCCGCGGCCCCAGCCGCCGTGACGGGCGCGTTCGCCGCGGTCGCGATCCCAGCCGCCGCGGTCACGATTCCAGCCGTCGCGTCCGCGATCCCAGTCGCGGCGTCCGCGGTCCCAGTCGCGCCCGCCGCCACCGCCCCAGATGTTGACCGTCCCGTACACGGGCGACGCCCCGTAGGCCGGCCCGTACGCGTAGCCGGGATCGGAATAGTAGGGCTGTCCGTAGCCGTATCCGGCGTCCGGACCGACGACGCACCCGGCCAGCAGCGTGGCGACGCCGGCGGCAGCAATGAGCTTCAGCATGATGATCTCCGTTGGTTTCCGTATAAGTACCGCGCGCGGGGATCGCCGGCTGTATGCAATTGTGTCGTGAAATTACAGCGCCGTAAGGTCTTGGGGCGAAAGTGTTAGCATCCGGGGCCTATTTGTTTTTCAGGAGCACATCGATGAAATTCGCGATCCGGGCCGTCCTGGCCGCCCTTTGCGTGACGACCGCCGCCGCCTGCGCGGCCGGGCCCGCATCGGCGCCCGCCGTGCCGGCCGAGTCGATCAAGATGTTCCCCCAGCCGACGGCCGGCCAGCAGCGCGCGGTGATCGCGCTGCCCGCGCTCGAGAACGAAGGCGACGCGCGCGTCGAGCTGATGATCGGCAAGACGCTGCAGACCGACTGCAACCAGCAATGGTTCGGTGGGGAACTGACCGCCGAGGACGTGAAGGGCTGGGGCTATACGTACTATCGCCTGACCGACGTGAAGGGGCCGGCGTCGACGCTGATGGCCTGCCCGGGCCAGGCGCCGCAGCAGCGCTTCGTGCAAGTGCGCGGCGACGGCCAGCTGCTGCGCTACAACAGCCGCCTGCCGCTCGTCGTGTACGTGCCGGACGGTTTCGACGTGCGCTATCGCGTGTGGCATGCGTCGAAGGACGTGCAGCACGCCGTGACGCAGTAACGCATCGGCGCGGTCGTGCAGGGGCGCTTGCCGCTGCACGGCCGCGTGTGGTTTCGCTTGCGGGCTTCTTTCCGAGGTCCGCCGTTTTATCCGCCGCTCGCGTGTGCGAGCGCCGGCCATGCGGCCAGCGCGGCTTGCGCGACCGCCTCCAGATCGCGACGGCTCGCACCGTCGCGCGCCTGAATCGACATCCCCTGTTGCACCGTCACGTAGTAGCGCGCGATCGCGTCGAGGTTCGCATGTGCAGAAATCTCGCCGGTCGCAACGCTTTTGCCCGGCCGCGCGCGTAACGCGGCGACGGTCTGCTCGCGCATCGCGATCAGCATTTGCCGGACCGTGTCCGAGCGCTCGGCCGACGGCGGGGCGAATGCGTAAGGGGTGACGCGCGATGTGACGTGTGCCGCATGTCACCGTGATGGCGTGATGATGAATGGAACAGGATAACGAACGGTTTTGCAGGCGCACGGCGGAATTCATTTACAAAGTAATCAAGCGTACTTACGATGACGCCAATCTGGGCTAGCGGAACTTCGTATGCGTACGGTCGATCGGGCGATGCTTGCCGCGCTCTGCCTTTGGCTTGCTGCATGCGGCGGCGGTGACGGCAGCGCGGCTCCGGCATCGCAGACCGTTGCGGGCACATCGACATCACCCGTCGCTCCCGCCGGCGCCGCATCCGGCGCATCGGCTGCATCGACGAATTCCGGCAGCCCGGCACCGACCGCTGCGCCGACCGGTTCCGCGTCCGGCACGACGCTTCTGCCGTCCAGTGGAGCCAAACCGATTCTGGTCGCCGATGTGACGGTCTCCCCGGCTGCCGACGGAAGCGACCAGGCCGACGCGTTGCAGAAGGCATTCGACAGCCTGCGTGCCGGCCAGCGCCTCGTCATCGCGCCGGGCCGCTATGTCGTCGGGCATTCGCTTGCCGTGACGGTGCCGCAGGCGGTGATCTCGGGATACGGCGCGACGCTGGCCGCGACGAATCCCGCCGACCAGACGATCGTGATGAGCGGCGCCGGCTCGACGCTCGTCGGCGTGACGCTGGCCGGCACCGGCACCACGCGGCTCACGACGCCCGAGTCGACCAAGGTCGAGGTGACGGGCTCGGACGTTCAGGTGCTCGGGGTGACGATCCAGGGCGGCGCGAGCGCCGGGATCTTCGTGTTCGGCGGCAACCGTATCGCGATCGTGGGCAATACCGTGCGGGCGACGCTGGCCGACGGCATCCATACGACCTACGGGTCGACCAACGTGCTGGTGCAGAACAATACGGTGACCGGCACCGGCGACGATCTGATCGCCGTGGTCAGCTATCTCGGCGACGGCCGCCTGAGCAGCAACGTGCTGATCGACCATAACGCGGTGTCGGGCAATTCTTGGGGGCGCGGCATCACCGTTGTCGGCGGGCAGGCGGTGACGATCTCGAACAATACGGTCGATGGCGTCGAGAAGGCGGCGGGGATTCTGGCCGCGCAGGAGGACAGCTGGAAAACCTACGGGGCTTCGAACGTCGTCATCACGGGCAATACCGTGACCAACATTCAGAACGCGAACGTGAACAACGGATTGCAGCCGACGCAGCAGGGCGCGATCGAGCTGGATACCTGGTCGGGAGCGGTGTCGGATGTCACGGTGGCGAACAACCGCGTGTCGGGTTCCGGATATGCGGGGTTCCGGGCGTACGGAAACGTGTGTTCGTTCAGCGTGACGGGCAATACGTTCTCGTCGATCGCCGGGTTGCCGGTCTCGTTGCTGACGAACGGCTGCGTGTCGAACCAGATCGTCGTCGATGCGAACCGGCTCGCGGACGGCAGTGTGCTGGCGCTGCCGGCGGGGGCGTCGTCGACGGGGACGTTCGCCGTGACGGGCGCGAATGCGAGTCTGATGCCGCAGGTCAGGACGGGGTTGATGCAGTGACGGGGCGGTCAGGGCTCAGGCCTGGCGGCCATTCGCTGGCACAGCACGGCATACGCGGCTTCGGCGGAACACGCGGCCAGGCGTGAGCGTGGGCACCCGACGTTCGGACGCTGTGCGTGCCGACGGTGCGATTTTCAGGCTGAGGCGGAATTTCGGGAAATTGCTGGTCCCCCGACAGAATTCATATCTTCCATGTAATTATTGGGGTAATCACGAAATTTTTATGAAGATGCCCCCAAGAATGCCCCCTAAAGATATCTCCTTTGGAGGCGGCGACTAGCCAGGGTGCACGGTAAGATGACCTTGCCGGTTGATACGCACAAGCAGTACAACCGCGTCTCGATCGGCATTGCTGGATATAATCAACTAACCGTTGTGTTCCCAAAAGGCGGCCGCAACCGCGGATCAACAGAACTAAGAGAGACCGCACAATCAAGATGATCAATGGCGAAGTGGTGCAGATCGTCGAGATCCTAGGGCGCGCGGCACAGGGACGCACTCGTCCGTTTCATTGCCGTGGAGATGACGGGCGCCTTTACTATGTCAAAGGGCATGACGCTGGGCCGCGTAGCTTGGTGAGCGAATGGCTTGCAAGCAATATGGCCCGAGCTTTTGGTCTCCCAGTTGCCGACTTCCGAGTTGTGGAAGTGCCCGAGATGCTTCGATACGCCGGCCTTGCTGACTTTGCCGATCTCGGCTCCGGCTTGGCGTTCGGCTCGGTTGAGCACGAGAACGTTGCGGAACTTACCTTGTCAAATATTCGTAAGATTCCTGCCGCAGTCAGGCAGGACATCGTCGTCTTCGACTGGTGGGTGCGGAATGAAGATAGGTACCTGACAGATCGTGGTGGGAACCCCAACCTGCTTTGGGACGTTGCACATCAGAAGGTTGTGGTCATGGACTACAATCTAGCATTCGACGAGACGTTTAATGAGGGTCAGTTTCTAGAGGGGCACGCCTTTTCCTCAGACTGGAACGACGTCTACCAAGATTGGATTGCAAAGCCGGCATTCGAGCAGCGAATGCAAAACGCCTTGGAGCGGTTCGAGGAGGCGTGTGACAAGATGCCGGACGAGTGGCTAGAGGTCGATTACGACGTGCCCCATTCGCTAAGCATCGACAGAGCCCGAGCCATCTTGGAGCGATACAGTCAGCCAGAATTTTGGAACAAGCCATGAAACATCCATGCAGATACGCGCTAGTACGCTTCATGCCGTATGCGCAGACCGGAGAGTTCGCGAACGTGGGGGTCGTTCTGATGAGCCCCACGGCGCGCTTCTTCGGCTACAAACTCATGGATCGCGTCGTGCGGATCACCTCGTTTTTTGATGACTTGGATGCCGGCATATATAAGCATTCACGTGACGTGTTTCGTGATGAGTTGGATCGCATCGGTGCTATGGTGCAGCGAGCGTTCATCGGTGCCGTTAGCGGTCATGCGCTGGACTTCGCGAACCACGCGTTTGACGAGCTCGTGAAGGATCGGCAGGCGATTATTTATGCTGACACCCCACGTGCAGCTCTTGTCGACGATCCCAAAGTATCGTTGGACCAGTTCTACGAGCACTACGTCGGCCGGTCTTTCGTAACGCCCCAGAACAGGGAGCGGATCGTGGAGCAGCGGATTCGAAGCATTCTTCGTGCTGCCGATCTGCAGAAGTTGTATGCGCCACGTGTGCTCGGCGAAGACTATCAAGCCCGTCTTCCGTTTGTGCGTCTCGACGATCACCAAAAGGCGGTCAAGCTCATCAAGCCTCTTGATCTTGATCGTAGGACGCCAACGGCACTGTATGACCATGGCTGGGAGTGGATTGGTAAGATCCGCAAACTTCGCAAGGATGGTCAATTTGATGGCGACGTTCTCTTCGCTGTGCATCCGCCAAAAGAGAACTGCAGCGCGAGCGCCGTGGCATACGCCGAGGTCAAGGCTGAGTTTGACCGTGCCGAAATTATGGTTGCAGAAGACGACGATCAGAAGCGGATTCTAGAGTTTGCTGAGTAAGCACCACGGTGTACAAGACGAGCGTTCCCGACCTGCTGCTATGTCTTTTGTGTCTTTGTTCCGGCCCCGCCTCGAGCGGGGCTTTGCTTTCTTGGGGCCGATTTTGTACTCGGCCCCCGGTGACGAATGTTTTTGCGCATCCACGCAGCCGCACGTCGAGTATGGGGTAGGCGCAAAAAACAGCGGAAGCCGCCGGTTTCATGTCCGATCGATTTCCGATTCGGCGATTTGGAAGCCACCGTCGAAGGCTTCATCCATCCGATCAGCAATGAATTGGCCGACTACCTTGTGCCCGTCGATATATACGTGGAACGGCCATTTGTCGGAGCGGATTTCGTAGCCTGTCACGACCTCGATCGTTCGACCTTTGTAAGTGTCGGTTTGGACGTTGCGGACGCCGGTTTCGGTTTGGATTCGCGCCACGGCAGTGCTCCACGAACTTGATGGTGCATGCTAGCACGATGCTGCGGTTGTTCCCCAGCCTAGGACATGTTGGCCGAGTCATATCAAGATACTTCGCCCGATAAGACGGCTTCGTGACGGAGGGTGTGCCGCCAGGATTCTGCTCGGATTTGGAGTTTCCATGGAATGCATCTGCTTCTAGCACGCATTGGTACTGAACCTGCAAGTCTGGGGAGTGCCGCTACAGCGACCGGAGCTCTGTTCCGATCCGGCATCATACTTAGTAGTACTTCTGGCCTAGTAACCTGTGTGATATTTCTTGACATTAGACCCATAGGGTCTAATATTGTGTTCATGTGGTAGTGCACTTCGCGCAGCCCTCATCCCGAAAGGAAAGACCATGCACCTCCTGTTTCATGCTCGCCCATTCGAGGCATACCGCAATGCTGTACACCCCCCCGACGACGAAGGACCTTGCCGATCTCAAGCACGAGCTGGGATATACCGGTAAACAGCTTGCCGAGCTATTCGGCCTAGCTGGCGATCATCAGTGGCGCAAATATACGGGCGGAAACGCACCACGCCCAATGGGGCCGCAGATGCTGTTCTTTGCGGCGGCTCGGCTTGAATTGGATGAAAAGACGCTCAATCGCGTACTTAAACGTATGCAGGACATCGGCGCGACCATCGATCTCAACGCCGAAGTGCTGGACTCCACCCACGAGGAATAACTGCGATAGCGGCAGCTTCGCAGCGTCGCCGTTGTCGCGAGGAGCGCCTTGCTGTGGGGCGGCGAATACGATATCCGGCGTCATCGTGCAGAGTCATTTCGACATATCTAGCAACGAAGAGCGGCGGCCAAGGTGTTGGCGCACCAAGACCGCCTGACCACAACACGACCTGTAATGGAGGTTCGTATCATGGCTAACGCAGATTCTACCGAACGCGTTCTCATAGACGGATTTGAACCGGTGTCCGTCGATGACATCGAATACACCGCAAACATCACCTACGAGCAGGCCGAGGCGATGAGTGCAATCTTTCGCAGCATTTCCCGGCTGACGAGCGACCGCGAAATCAAGGTTCTTTGTGAGCATGGTGCTCTGCAAGCAGACCTTCAGGCGAACGACATCGACGGAATTCGCGAAAGAGCATCGAAGGCAGGTTTCGACGCGCGCGGGGTTCGTCATGGCAAGTAGCAACTCTACCGAAGCACAGTCTGGCACGCCGCCTTTACCGGGCATGGCCGACCATGAGCGAATGAACGAAATCGAGAACAACGCGCTTAAGTTACGTGCACTGCTGTGGAACATGCATCGCGATGCCGCGGCAGCAGCCGGCAGAGAAGAGGACGCCACGCTCTTGTGGCTGGCGAGTGACCTTGTCGGCGATATTTTGCGCGTCGCCGGTGAGGCGGATTGCATGCAGTAATTTGGAGATATGGATCTTTATGGTCCGGCGCTGCTAAGGGAGCTTCGGATCGAAAGCGTCAATGAAGGCCCATCACTGATCCACCTCCCACGAGCACCATGAAGCCCCGCCTGCGCGGGGCTCTTTAGTAGCGCATCAATCTCGTGTCCGTGGCTGACGCTTCGGCTTCTCTCGCTTGTCTAGCGCCCCAACGACCTTTTCCGCGATGTGCTCTGCGAACAAATCAAGCGTTCGATCGTCGATATGAACGCCCCCATCTTCGCCGCCAGTCGAAAAGCTCGCCTCCAATCGGGCAACCACTTCCGCGGTCAAGGACCGTCTCTTTTGGGTTGACGCGGCATCCAACCGCTCTTTCAATTCGAGCGGGATGCGAAGATTAATTTGCGGATCGTCTCGGGCCATGCGGGCATTGTAATGTAGCACCGTGCTTGAAATCAATAAAGCACCGTGCTACATTTCGATCAAGGCGATTCAACAGAGGCGGTTCGGCGCTTCAGACGACCATGCAAGAAGAACAATTCCTCATCCGCGATCGAGCCTACGGCGTGTGGCATCGGACGCGTTCGATCAGCAGGTTCATCGGCACACGTGAGGCCAAGGCATTGACGATGGCTGACCTGGACAGCGTGCTTTTTGTCGAGTTCGGTTGCTCCAACAAGCTGCCTCTGGCACTGGTAGAGGTCGCACGAGACATCGGACAAGACAAAGCAACCGGTGTTATCCATCAGCTTGCGCGCATGTCCGGGCTTCCTGCATTTGTAGCTCTGTACAGTCCGGCATCGAAGGCAAACCCGGCCAGCCCTGCTTGGCACGATATCGAAGAATTTCGGGTGCGACGCGTATGGCCGAAACCCGAAAAACGTTGGCGCCGGCTGTCACCAGCCGAATGGGCCGCTGCGCTCGTTCAGATTCGGGATTGGCAGCTCAAGCGCTTCTCGTCGCAACACGCCGCCAATGACTCGGCGTACTAGGGGAAGAACATGCGAATCAATCAAGAATCGTCTCCGGCATCTTCAGGTGTTGATCAGGATCTGCGGCAACTGAACCAGCGTGCGGTGAGCTGTGAGCAAGAAATTGCAGATATCAAAGACCTTCTGGTCGATAAGACATCGGAAGCGTGGAAGCTCTACAACATCCTGGAGTTTATGGTGGCCGCAATCCCCGAGGATCAGCCGGGCGGCTTACCCGTTCAGTGCACTCTCGTCGACTTGCGGGAAGATGCCCGGAATCTAGCCATCGGCTTGATGGAGATCCGAGACAACCCCACGCGGTACAAGCAGATTGTCGAGGGCAACGCACGCCGCTAACCGGTGTAACACTGGCACAATCATCGCGAATAGCTTGACCACCCTTGACTAGCCCGACGGGGCGAAAACCGGTTCCCTCGCCGGCCGTCAGGGGTGCCCGATTTCAGAGGGGTTGCGCGAGGGCGCATGATGGGTTTGAACTCCGGACCGCCTATTGCCGCCGACGATCTCCAAGCGTTGATGGCTTTCCCCACCGATGAAGCCGCGCGTAGAGCGTTCGGCCTCTACCTTCGCCACGATCGTGCGGCACTGAAGGGGGAGAGTATCGGGTTATCCGCGGAGGACTACCTCTTTCTGACTTCCTGCTCACAGGTGTCCCGTCCAGAGATATTGGAGCGAGTTAAGAAGGCGACGAGGCGAGGCATGGCGGCCGCTTGGCCGTTTGTCGATATGTTTCAGTCCCCCGCCGATTCCAAGCCGTCGCTTGCGAAGGCTTATCGCAAAGCGCAAGAGTTCAAGCAGGCGAACTACGCGGACACGAAGAAGCGTCTTACGGACGTGTACCCGGACCTGGATTCGGACCAGATGGAGCGGAAGTACTTCGAGGAAGTGAAACGCGAGTTTGCTACCGTCCTGCATTTCTGGATGGCGCATCTGATCATAAACGCGGCGACCGACCGTGGGCCGGATGCCAGCGATCCGCGACAACTTCTCAAATTCTTGCTGGGTGCGGAGCGGTGCGCAGAGTACCTTGCATCCATCCGACATTCAAACCGGCATCCGGCTATCGACGTCACCAAACTTCATCGAATCCCCATCGCCGTCCGCTGAGCCTTATCTGGCGCGGCTTCGATAGGGAAAGTGAAGTTCCCTCACTTCATTGACTGATTAGAGTCTGACATCTTGTTACGCATGCAAACGACGCCAAGGAGCGACAAAGCATGCGTGCAAATGCCGAAACCAAGACGGCCCTCGCGACGCTTCCCGCGGTCGGCTTCTCCCGCTGGAACCAGCTTCAGCTGTTCATTCCGGTCAGCCGTGAAACGTGGCGCAAGCTGGTGAAAGAAGGTCGTGCCCCGCAGCCACAGCGCTGGACTGAACGGTGCACGGTTTACAGCAATGAGGAAGTGCACCGCTGGATGAAGAATCCAGCCGCCTACCAAGCGCAAGCGATGGCTGCGTAAGGGGGGGCGTCGATGACAAACAATAAAAAAGCCGCAACCCTTGAAGGTGCGGCTCAAAACAAAGCTCAAGCCCACTATAGCAGCAACGATGCCGCGGCTCAACGCGCGCGCGTTCTCGCTTTCCTTCATCACCACGGTTCGCTCTCGACTCTCGATGCGCGCCACCTGATTGACGTCATGCATCCGGCTGCGCGCATCATGGAACTGCGGCGCATCGGGGTCGAGATCTCGACGGTGTGGACCCAGGAAGCCACGCCGGAAGGTGGTTGGCATCGCGTTGCACGCTACCACCTGATGCGGGAGGTAGCGGCATGACGCGGCCGTCATTCCAGTTCTACCCAGGCGACTGGCAGGCGAACAGTAACCTGCGACGCTGCACCCATGCCGAGAAAGGCGTGTGGATCGACGTGATGTGCCTGCTGCACGACTCGGCGGAATACGGCGTATTGCGCTGGCCGCTCAAGGAGATCGCGCAAGCAATCGGCGCGTCGCTCCAGACGCTCAGGGCCATCGTCAGCAAAGGCGTGTTGAAGGGGGCTGACAACGGGCAGACGTGCGCCGCGTGCATCTACGTCCCGCGATCCGGCCGTCGTGACGGTGATCCGGTGACGCTGGTTGCCGAGCAAGAGGGCCCGATCTGGTACTCGTCGCGGATGGTCAAGGACGAGTACGTGCGGTCGGTTCGTGGTGAGTCGTCGCGATTTCAGACCGGCGACGACAGCGCATCGAAGGGCGCACCAAAGCCCCCCTTGGGTGATAGCACCAAAGCTTCACCAAAGCCCCCCTTGGGTGACGGCTCTTCATCTTCATCTTCTTCTTCGTCTTCAAACAAACAAAAACAACGCGCTCCGCGCTTCGATGCGCAGGCGCATCTCGAGTCTTTCGGCGTTCCGCCTGAGATCGCGAAGGATTGGCTTGCAGTTCGCAAAACCAAACGTATGGCGCCGACTGTGACGGCTTTCGACGACGCCAAGGCCGAGGCAGACAAAGCGGGGGTCTCAATGGCGGACGCAGTGCGCACCTGCGTGATTCGCGGATGGGGAGGCTTCAACGCATCGTGGTTGGGCGAGCCGTCCGGACGCGTTAATGGCCATCAGGCCGAAGGGATCTTCGGGTGACGGCCATGAACCTACGTTTTCCGCGGAACTCAGCCGAGCTGATCGCTATGCGCAAGAGCGGCAACGTGCCGGAACTACCGGTGTTGGTCACGCTTGTCGGTCCGTTGTCATGGGCGAATGTGACGCTCAGCGCGACGCCAAGCGAGCGTTACGACTGGCGACCGGTTACAGCACTGGACGTCGAGGTGTTCGCGTCCATACACGTGCCTTGGAGTGACCTGCTGAGCACGCTGTCGGATATCGCCGCCGCCGTCCCTGACACGCTGGTGCTGACCTTCCGCGAAGGTCCGCGTGTGCATTGCGGCGAGGCGCATGTTGTCCCGGGACAGGATTTCGCGTTGTTTGACTGGTTCCCGATGGCGATCGCACCGATCTGTTGGCCCGCGTCGCACGTACTTGCTCGACGCCTGTTCGACGTATTGGGCGACACGATTCCGAATCCGTACGACGACGCCTGCCACCTCGCAATGCAGGTGGTCGCCGAAGCTCATGAGAATGCCAAGGAGGTGGCCTGATGGCCCGAACGCTGCCCGATTCGATCGACTGGAACGCCTATGTCAACGATACAGACGACGGCCGCGCGGACGTGCGCCGCGCGAGCGAGTTTATCGAGGACCTGGTCGAGCACCTGCATAGCCCGAAGGAAGTCGCGCCTGGTACTGAGTCGCCATGGGCCAGCGTTGGCGATTCGCTTCGCTTCCGCGAGGGTGAGGTAACGCTCTGGGGTGGCGTGAACGGTCACGGCAAGTCCGCCGTCCTCGGCGAGGTGATGCTGCACGCCATGTCGGCCGGCGACCGCGTGTGCATCGCCTCGATGGAAATGCGCCCGATCGCGACGATGGAGCGCCTCGCGCGCCAGGCAGCGGCCACCGATAAGCCGGCGCCGGAATTCATCCGCGGCTTCGGTCGCTGGACTGACGAGCGTCTGTGGCTATACGCCCATGTCGGTACGGTCGAGCGCACGCGCATGCTCGCGGTCGCGCGGTACTGCCGCAAGGAGCTCGGCGTGCACCACGTCGTGATCGACAGCCTGCTCAAGTGCGGCATCGCTCCGGACGACTATGCCGCCCAGAAAGCGTTTGTCGATTCGCTGTGTTCGCTGGCACGCGACACGGGCGTGCACATTCATCTCGTGCACCACGCACGCAAGGGCGAGAAGGAAGCCGTCGTGCCGGATAAGTTCGATATGAAGGGCGCCGGCGAGATCACGGATCTGGTCGACAACGTGCTGATCGTGCATCGGAACAAGACCAAAGAGGCGACGCTGCGCAAGGAGACGCTTTCCGACGAGAAGCGCCAGGAGGCTGAGCAGCAAGCCGACACAGCACTGATCTGCGCGAAGCAGCGGCACCACACGTGGGAAGGTACCGTGCGCCTCTGGTTCGACGCTGCCAGCTTGCAGTTTCGCGATGTGCGTGCCGGTGGCGCGCGGTATCTGGATCTGCATTCCGGTACGTGGATGCAGGGCTGGCAGCGGTGATTGGGGCGCTGAGACTGAATTTAGCAGGAGGAAATCAGGGCAATGACCCAGTTCAGGAAAGGGCAGAGCGGAAATCCTGCCGGGAAACCGAAGGGCACGCGCGACAAGCGCACGGCGCTGCGCGAGTTGCTCCAGCCGCACGCCGCTGACCTGGTGGCGAAAGCGGTCGAGCTTGCCAAGGCGGGCGATACGACTGCGTTGCGCATCTGCATCGACCGGTGCATCCCAGCGATCAAGGCGAAGGATCAGCCAATCAGCCTCAAGAGCTTGGGTGGCTCGCCAGCACAGATGGGCGAAACAGTTTTACGGGCGATGGCGGCGGGAGAGATCACGCCCGATGAGGCAGCCGCAGTGATGCAGGTCGTTACCGCGCAGATGAGGATTGTCGAAGTCGATGATCTTGTGAAACGCATCGAGGCTTTGGAGGGCAACGGCGATGGCAGGCAACAACAATCTTAAGGCGCGCGTTGCGTGCTTGGAGCAACGACGAGGCAAGAGTGACCCGCTGATCATCATTCGCCGGATCATCGCTTCGGATAACGAAAGCGATTTTGACGGCGTTACGGTTAATGGAGCCTATATGCCGTGCGCGGCCGGTCAATCTGCATCCGAATTGGAGCAAGAGGCGATCGCGGAAATCAAGCGTCAACGCGTAGCGGGCAGGTTTCTCGTTCGCAAGGTGAGGGCAGGCGCCGTAACAAACGCGGGGCAACAAGCCGAATCGTGATCATTGGAGAGCAATGCAATGGCAAACATCAACCTCAGAACGCGTGTTGAGCGCCTCGAGCAACGGCAGCCTGAGTCGTACGCCGTAGACACGATTGTGATTACTGACCTCGAGGATAAGGAGTGCCTCCCGCACCTCATTTGGACGCTTGGACGTAGCGGCTTTGAGGAAGTCCCCGAAGGGACGACGTGGGCGGACGTTCAATGTGGGGCGATTGGAGGTGGCAAATGAAAGATGCAGACGAACAAATCCAGGTTGCGAATATGGAGCTTGTGTTGAATGTCGCGCTGGCTCAACTGAGGGTCATCCATGCGCACATACAACCGGTGGCAGACCAATTTGATGAATCGAGCGAGGAGCGCCGGTATCTGATGGCTGGTGTCGTTGAAATGGTGAACCTCCACGGCTACCTGACGAATCGCCTTAACGAATTGACGACGGGAATTGCAGATCCAGTCGAGGCGGCAAAAGTCATTGTCGATGGAGCAACGCGATGCGCACAGCAGATGCAAACCGATGCTGATGCCGACAAGGCATTGCTTCAGCGGGACGCTGACGGCGAGCGTTCGGAAGTCTTGATTCATTAACAGGGGAATCTCATGGGACTGTTGGATGCTATTTCTACGAGCAGCGAATCGGATCAGGTGCCTTCGTTCGGAGGAGGCCTGATGGGAATGATGGCGAATCCGAACACCGCTGGCCTGATGGGCATGGCTGGCGCGCTGTTGCAAGCGTCGGGTGCATCCCGATTGCCCGTTACGAACGGCGCGGCGCTGGGCATGGGCTTACAGGGGGGCATGCAGGGAGCGCAGGATGCCTTCGCTATGCAACGGCAACTGATGGGGTTGCGGATGGTGCAAGGGCTGATGGCAGGCAACTCAAGCGCGGCCGCTGCGCCGACCGCCACACAAGAATCCGTCGCTCCCGCGCCGCCGCTCGTCGGCTCGGCAAACGTGCCCGGCTTGTCCGGTATCTCGGCTGGAATGGGGGCATACGCGCCATCTCCGCAGACGGCAGCGGACTCCGCGGCTTCCCTCTATCCGACGCAAGCGCAGGCGACGGATTCGAACGTCAGGCGCATTCTGAACCAGGGATTGGGACTCAGCATGCTCGGTGTGCCCGGCGGGATAGATTTCGCAAAGGCTCAGCTTCAGTACGATCCTTCGGTCCAGATGGCATTGCCGACGGACGTCCAGAAGAATGCCGCGGCCGCATATGGTTACGGCTCGCCCGAATATCAGAATGCATTGCGCGGCATCCTGACGAAGGACGGAATCGTCTCACTGCGCCCCGGCGCGCCATTCGTTATGAATGGCAAGATCGTGACGACGCCTGGTGCGGCACCGGCCGGCTATATGAACAGCTACGACAATGCGAGCGGCCAATGGTCGGTCACACCCGTTGCGGGCGGCACGGAGGCGGTTCGGGGGAGTTCGGCTGCGCAGGCTGGCGGCAAAGCGCAGTACAACCTTCAGCAGGTTTGGGACCCGTCGGCGAATGGCGGTCATGGCGGCTTCGTTTTCCAGTCCACTGCAAATATCGCAGACGCGTCGAATGGCGGTGTGCCTGGCGTACCGACTGGCGGTTTAGCTGGAATTTTCGCCCAGCAAGAGTCGAGCGGCGGTCGAACTGCTCCGGATAACCCGCTCCAGATTCAACAAGGAACGTTCAACCGCTATGCGCAGCCCGGGGAGTCGTGGGATAACGTTGCAGACCGCAATACCGTTGCTCAGCGAGTTCTAAACACATACAGCCAGCAATACGGTGGCGATCTCGGGCGCATTGCAACGGCCTACTTCTCTGGCGAAGGTAATGTCGCCCCTCCGGGAAGTCCTACGCCGTTCCTTCGCAACGTCGCTGATAGCAATGGCAAGACCGTCGCATCCTATGTTGGCGACATTCTCGGTCGATCCGGTGGAATGACGCCTACATCCCATGGGGCCCTCATGGCTGCTCAGCCCCCCCTTGGCGCCCAGGCTGACGCCACGGCACAGGCGCAGGGCCAGGTCGACACCATGAACACCTCGTACAAGGAGGCGCGGCAGGCCCGGTCCACCGGTCAGTACGCGCTGACGATGCTAGACGACATGTCGAACTTCGCCCAGACGAAGAGCCCGGCACTGGCGAACAAGCTGTACAACGTACAGGGAATCTTCTCGTCGGACGCTCAATTGTTTGATAAAGCGCGAGACAACCTTATCACGCAGGTGTCGACCTCGTCCGGCATGAGCACCGATGCCGCTCGGGCAATCGTCGATGGCGCCATCCCATCGTACGGCATGAATCCGCAGGCAATCCAGACCGGCCTGGGCCAGATCAAGGCACAGGTACAGATGCGGATGGTCAAGGGCGACTATCTTTCCGACGCATACGCCAATGGCGACGCCCGGGCGTACAACCAGCGGGAAAACCAGTTTGATCAGATGATGACGCCAAGTGCAGCGGCAATCATCAAGATGCCGTCCGGCGCCGCCCGCAATCAAGCGATCGCCGCGGCCAAGAACAATCCGCAGGATGCGCAGGCCCTTCGTTGGGGCTTGAACGTCGGCCTGCTGCGCTAAGGAGGTCGCCATGCCCTACCAATACGGCTTCATCACTCCCGGCGCTGGTGCAGGAGCGCAACCGCCGCAAATGCCCGCGAGCGGCGCTGATCCGCTCGATGCATTCATCTCGTCCCAGGGCGGTCTGACGCAATCGGGTGGCAGGTCCTCCAGGAATACCGCGGCAACGCCGCCAGCCAACGCTGCGGACCCACTGGACACCTTCATCGCGTCGCAGGGTGGTTTGCCAAAGGCCACTGCGCCTGCGGCGCGCGCAGCGTCGCCGGTGCTCGCGCAGGACCTCGCGGCAGGCGGTGCGTCGCCTGACACGTGGAGCAATCTGCAGCAGATCGGCTCCGGCGCGTGGCACGGCATTTCGAGTCTCGCGAGCAACGCCGCCAACCTCGTCGAAAAGGGCATTGCCGCTGGCGCCAACGCGATTCCTAGCGTGCGCGGTTCGACGGTGGGCAACTGGTTGACCAACACTGCAAACAGCGACGTCGGAGCGCAGGTCGCGGCTGACAGCCAGTTCAGGCAAACGGCGTCCCCCGGCGCACAGGCGTCGAGCATGGTGGCACCGATGCTGTTGCCGATGGGCGGCGCGCTGCGAGTTGGCAATGTGATTCGGGATGGTATTTCCGCGCTTCCTGCGATTGGCGGCACGGCCGGTCGAATGGTTGGGGCTGGCATTGGGAATGCTGCGACTGGCGCCATGCTTTCGGCGGGCACCGCGATCGATCCCAATCAGCCGTACTGGCCTCAGGTTGGGCGTAATGCCCTAGTGGGCGCAGGTATGGGGGTCGCCGCGCCGGCTGTCATCGGCAGTTTGCTTGGGGCAGGCCGTGCTGCTTATAACGCAGCGATGCCGCTGCTGAATCCACGCGGCTACGTCGGGCAGCAATTCGCCAATGCAATCGGAAATGATGCTGCACAGGTGGCGAGCAATATCCGCAATGCACCGGTGTACGTGCCTGGTTCGATGCCGACGACCGCTCAGGTCGGGGCAATGCCCTTCCTGGCTCAGACTGAGAAGGCTATGGCGAACAGCAATCCGGCGTTCAAGACGGCGCTCGAGCAGCGCAACATCGATAACAATGATGCACGGTGGGGCGCTCTTATGGGGGTAGCCGGGACCCCAGCCGACATGCAAGCAGCTCAAGCAGCGCGTGAGGCTGCGGCGACACCGCTCTATCAATCGGCGCATCAAGCAACCGCGAACGTAGGACCGGCATTCATGCGCTATGCACAAATTCCGGAGATGCAGGAGGCCATGCGGCGGGCGAATCAGATCGCATCTCTCGATGCGGCTGTAGGGCGCGGGGTGGCGCCAGTATGGCCGCTAGAGGGGGGAAGTCGCCAGATAAACGGGGCTGCACTGGACTACACGAGCCGAGCGCTTGGCGACATGATCAATGAGGCGCAGCGGCAAGGCGCGTCGACGCGCGTTGGGTCGCTTACGACTCTTAAGGGGGATGTCGACAACTGGATGACACGTTATGTTCCGGGCGTGCAGCAGGCTCGCGCTGCCTATGCATCTGGCAGCGTACCGATCAATACGATGCAGGTGGGGCAAGAGATTGCGAATGGATTGGGAACCAGATCTATGAACGCCGGCCAGGTGCCACAGATCCAGTTGATGCCCTATCGATCCGCGTTGATGCGAGCAATGAGTGGAGCGGATTTCGGTATTGACGCGAACGCGTTGAATACGCTGCAAGGAATTGGACAGGATTTGCAGCGTGCTACGGTTTCCAACTCGATTCGTTCGCCCGGGAGCGATACGGCTTACAACCTCGCTACTAATGGCTGGCTGGCCCGTCAGTTGTATGGGCGAAACTTCCAAGGTGGCGCAGTCGGGAGCGTTCTCGGCAATGCAGCTCAGGCCGCAGGTGCTGCCGGCGGCGCGGCGTTGTTCGGCCCGGCTGGGGCTGGAGTAGGCTCGGCACTTGGGAGTGGTATTGGTGGCTTGCTGAATGGCTCTCGGGTCGGCGCACGGTTGAACGGGCAACTGGCCGGGCTGCTGCTCAATCCCCACGAGTTCCTGCCGTACCTCGATGCTCGCGCTGTCGGTGCGCCCGCCACCGTTGCCGGAGGATTGATGCAAGGATTGTCGGGGCGCATGCAATACATTCCGGCGCTCGCTGTCCCGCAGCTCGCGGGTCCTCAAGGAAATCCGTAACCAGAAGAGTGACCGGCCTATCGTCCCCATCGGGAGCCACGGCCGGTCAACTTTGGTATTTCCTGCACTTCCGTCACCTCGCCGTCGATTGTCATTGGTTGCTCGGTGACGAGGGGCGCCGAATTCTTGGATTCATCGTCCATCACATCCCAGTCCGGCGGCGTGGGCCTTAGCTCGGGCTCGGGCTTCCCGGCCAACAGCGGGATCAAACCGATCAACCCGAAGAGAATTGCTGCGCCGATGTAGACGAACACGCGGTCGGTAACCGTGAAGCCGGCCGCACTCGTCGCGGCGGCGGTTCCGGCAATGGCAGGGGCGAGGCTCATGAGGTATATCCCAGACGATCCCACTCAGGATAGGCGACGGAGAAACGAGCCGCAACGCGGATCGAGATCAGCCGAGCGCCCATGACCGGTGGCCCCGTTGTCTACCGTCCCACCTGCGGTAACGACAATACGAACTGACCGGCAACCTCCTCTGCAATGGCAAAGGCCAGATCGTGCCGCCGGTAGCCTTCCTCTGGCTCGCATGCTTTCCGCTGCGCCTCGAATGAGTTTTCCGGCAACCCCGTCGGAACAGCCGTGATTCGAAAGCCGAAGATCTCCGGTCGGCCGTTCGTGCCGGCGAACCCGTGGTTCTTCACTTCGACATAGAGATAGACGTCGTAGCCGTTGGCGTTCCGATAGAACATGGTTGTCCTCTAGGAAGGTGGCACCCAAAGCGTACACGCTTCCGAGAAGGGTGAGGCGCACTGGTTGTCCGCCAGAGAGTGGAGTCCCTTGAGTGGACGGCAGGAAGTGGCGCCGGCACGTCGCACTGTGTCGAAACCACAACGTGCAATTTCGTCGTCGCTCATGGCGTCACTTTGCGAATCGGCGGGCAAAGCGATGCGCATCCGAAACTGTCGCATGCGTCACTCTGTAGACGCGACCGCTACTCTGGAGCGCTAGACTCGGGCCGCTGAAAAACTGTTGCCAAGCCGTACGAGCCTCGCTAATCTTGCTTCACACCCCGCCTGGGTAAGGCATCGACTGAAGTGCGCCGAAACTGATCGGCAAATGTTTTGAAAGCCCGCTCTGCGGGCGCGGTGACTCGATCACCGAATGAACTGAGTAGGGCCCACGCCCAAAATCCGTCCATCGTTTCCTGGTGGACTCGTGACTGCTTCGCCGATAGGTGAAGCCCTCCATCGCCTTTGCTTCCTGCGAAAGGCGCGATGTGCAATCCCCGTGTGCCGCTCCTGCGGCAATCAATCCGTGACGTGCGCTCCCCAGCGCTAACGCCGTGCCTTGTCGCGTCCGTCTCAATCGTCCTCGTGACGATCGACGGCGTGCTCGGCCTCGGCGTCTGAAATCTCGTACCGACTCGCTCGGTACGCATCAACTCGCGCGGTCGGGGCATTGGCGCCCCCCGATCGGTCGCACAGCCAAAACACGGATCAAACGGGGGAAGCGTCTTCCCGCCACGCGTCGAACTTCATCGGGTTCATGCGTGCTGGGCTGCGTCAGCTGGCTGGCGTAGAACGCTCCCAATCTCACCAGGCCGAGGCTCGTGCCCCCGTTTGTTGTCTCCCGGCTGCATTTTCGCGGCCCCGTCCAGCGGACAGGGAGACAACTGGGGGTCGAGCCTCACGTCATGGATTCGGGGTACGCATGTCGCACAAATCTCTCACGGCCGACCTGTGCCGTGCTGCGCGCGGGGCGCGTGGCAAACAGGCAAACTCGACCTCCAACGGTCGGGAGAAGTCGCTCGCGCGTTTCGCGCGGTTCCTGTGGGACTTGGGCTTTCAGGTTCACACGACCGGTCAACTCAAAGAGAAGCATCTGATGGCCTGGTCGAACGACATGACGGGCCGAGGATGCTCGAAGCGGACGGCCGTCAACAACATGACGCACATCCGAACGGCGCTCGAAGGGATCGGTCGTCGGCCGTTTGCTGACAAGATGAGCAATGCGGCGCTCGGGCTGTCGGGAGCAAGCCGTGTCGGCACGAAACGGCCGATGATGCGGGACGAGCTGGAACCATATCGCGCCGCCGTTGCTGCGATCGATCCAGGCATTGCGGTTGTGCTCGAGCTGCAGCTCGAACTCGGGCTGCGAGCGAGGGAGGCGGTTCAAAGCATCAAATCGCTGGCTGATTGGCGGCGCGCGCTTGCGAGCCCGATCGGGGATGGCTTCGTGACCATCATCCACGGGACGAAGGGTGGCAAGACGCGACGGAGCCCGCCATTGGATCGGCAGCGCGCCGCCGAGCTGGTGGAGCGTGCGATTGGACTGTCGAGCGAGTACGGCGGGAAGCTGGTCCGAAAACCGGATCTGAAGCGAGCGATGGAGCGTTACCACTATGTCGTGCGCAAGGTCGGCATGACCGATGAGCGCGCGCCGCACAGCCTCCGGTACGCGTATGCGACCGAGCACCTGGAGCGGCAGAAGGCAGCCGGCGTATCGCGCCGAGAAGCGGCCGCCGGCGTGTCAACGTGGCTAGGCCACGGTGACGGACGCGGAACGTGGGTGGAGCGGGTCTACGGGCGCGAGGTGCTTGCCGAGGCGGAGGTGCGCCATGCATAAGCATGTGGCTACGCTGCCGCTCGTCGGCATCTCCCGATGGAATCAGATTGCCCCGTTCGTTGGGGTATCACGGGAGACATGGAGGAAGCGCTACCTCGAGGGGCGCGCGCCACAGCCGATTCAGCTGACCCAACGCTGCACCGTCTGGCGGAACGAGGAGGTGCATCGCTGGCTGGCTGATCCCGTTGGGTATCGAGCAGAGCTAGCTTGATCGAGAGGGGTGTGACAGTCTGTCGCCAGTCCGATGGCGCAGCGACGACAGCCACTACGCGCGCGCGAGGCGCAGCTCGCAGACGCTGCACCCGTCAGGCCGCCGCTGCTCCGATCGGGATGATCCGTGTGCCGCGCCATTCCATTTTCCACTCGGCATTTCTCCGCGGCTTGTCCAGGTTTGAACACCTAGACATGCCGCCGCCTGCCCGCCGGGTCGGGGCCAGTAAGGGAAGAAAGCATGAATTGGTTGTGGAAATGGGCCATATGGCTCGCAATCCTAGCCCTGCTCATCTGGTCGACGTTGACCTAGTGACAGAATTTGTAACCGAACTCCCGCCTGCGGACGGGGGAGATGCATTGACGGTGCCTTCCGCTGCGGTCGGGAATCGTGGACGCTCGGGACCGTTGTATGGTGATCCTGACGTTCAGTTCTAGACTAGGGCCTGACCATCTGGAATAGCCCTCCACTTGGTCGACACGGCGCAGTCAACGTACTGGGCTTGGCGGTCGGATATGGTGTACGTGATAGGACTCGAGAAGGGAGCACACTACAGAGTAAGCAGCTTCGTACGCTGCGACCTGTGAGGTTTCGTACACTTCCACGTCAGGGAACTCCTTGACGCGTCCGACGAATTGCCACGTATCGTCGATGCGCTCGCGGTCGACGGTTATGTGGTAGCGGTCCGCCGTGACAACGTGACCGTTATCAGGGGGCGATTGCGCGGAGGTCGGTTTCATAGGTCGTCAGAACCTTCAGAATCTTTCGGAAGTACGCTTGAAGCGGGACGGGATTTTTCCCGTGACCGCAGTCGTAGTTACTGCCTAGAAATCCCCTGATTCTCGGATGCATATACGAGTGGTGGTTTCCGCTAGCACATCGGCGGACGTCGAATCCTAGATCGGTAAGCAAATGCTTAATTTCGGCGCAGGTTGCGCGTTGCTGCTTTAGGACCGCCACGACTTCATCATACGTCGGCTTGCGCATGAGGACTACCCGTGCTGTTGTGTATTTGGCGGGGATCTGCTCCAACACCGATCGAAGTGTTCGGGGCGCGCTCAAACTCTGCCGAATCAAAAATCTTGCATCAATAGCAGCGCCCTAGGAGCCGGTTACGGCGAGTTCGTTACTGTTGCTTTCTTGCAAGCGTGACATTAGTGAGGCGGTCTGACCTATCGGGATTCTCCCGCAGCGTGTGAAGTGGGGCTATTCATTCCGCGCCGGCACGCTGCCAGCAAGTCGATCGAACCGCATCGACCCGGGCGCCCGAGTTGACAGCCAATTGGCTAGGTACGTAGGCGCTGCTTTCCAGCATCAAGAAACGACCGGCATTTGTTGCCTAGCTCCCTGGCCATCGCGTTGAGCGTTTTTGCCTCTTCAGCATGCCTGCGCCGGGTATCATCGTCGGAATAGACCCTCTCAGCTCTGGGCCTCGTCGTCAGCTCGTCACCCTCCCGAACTGTCAACTCGGCAATGGCATTCATGAAATCTCCGGTTGCCGCGAGGACGCTCTGAAAATGCGTGTTCAGCGTCTTGTCGTGAAATACAAAGGTGCGGTTGTCTTGGTACTCGTAGCGGAGCTCATACAAGGGTACGTAGAACTCACTGCGGCGTACGCCGGCAAGAAAATCTTGCTCCAAGAGGGCGCTGGCGACAGCCTGGGACAGGTGAGCAGTGACTTTCTTGAATTCCTCTAGATCTGCTGCACGTAGTTGCTCGCGTCGGTCGTATTTTTCCTTGACCCGTAGCGCAAGGAAGGCACCGATGCCTGACGTGACGATGGTGATAAGTCCGGTCAAGCCTTTGTCGACGATGATAGATAGCGCCATGATGGTCTTGTTGAGGTTCAGCCTTTTGTTGCTGTTATTGGGATGATCTGCGCGCCCGCTTTGAGCTGGTCAAGGTAGTCGGCCCACCGCTGCATCATTTCGCGACGTTGGGGGAGGTGGGCAACGCGGTTGTACACGCGCCCCACGCGGGTCTTTCACGGAGTGCGCGAACTGGGCTCCGATGATCGACGCGGCACGCCTCAAGCCCTGAGTCACTCGAAACGGGAGAAGCCAAGGGCGTAATATCGGTCGAAGTCTTGTTCGGCGAATCTTGATCGCTGTGCGATTTTGAGTTCGTCAAAGAACCTAGGCGCGTCCAGTAATTCGATTGCCATTCCCCGGGCGCTTGCGAGTGCACTTACTTCGGCGCCGCCCGGTTGAAATCTAGACGTCGTGACAAACACTCCCTTGGTGAAGCCACCAATGAAAAGAGCACCGGCCAGTGACCGTATCTGCTCCGCAGAAATGGCGTTCTTGTATCGCTTCACTTGCACGCCGATCGTCTCTCCAGGGCGCTCGAGAATGACATCGATGCCGCCGTCGCCCGAATAGCTAGTAACCCGGGCGTGGAACCCTCGATCGCGAAAGACGCTCGCAACGGTCTCCTCGAAGAGCCGAGGATGCAGTTCGAATCGTTTTTTGTACTGGAGTGTGAGGAAGTCGCGGACGTCCTGCAGCGGTTGCTCGATGTTTGTCAGATCCAGCTCTCTGAGGCTTCCAGCTACCCCGGTAATCTCGGAATAGCGGTGCACGCCGTCATCTAAGATGTCTTCGGGGTGGGCCTCCCAATATATCGTCGGCTCGAGATCCTGTTCCTCGACACTGACCATCCACCATCCACAACTGAGACAGACTGCAGGAGCGACCGCGACTTCAAAGTTTTCCTCGTCGAAGTTTTTGTATTGCGATGGCAACCGTTGCAGGCTGGATCGGCAAAAGAGGCAAGTCGAGCATTGCGATACGGTGCGGCCGAGGTCCCATGAAAAGTCGTGGTAGTCCCAAATTGACATTTGCGTGACCAATGGCAGGAGTGCGGTTAATGGATTGGTCCTCAATGCCCGCGCGGGGCAGGTTAGATGCCGACGTTAGCTCCTCGAGAAGCCCATCGGGATCACGACTGCGCCGGCCTCAAGGGCATCCAGATGGTCCGCCCAATGTTGCATCATCTTGCGACGCTCGGGCAGGAACTCGGCGTGCACGTATGCTGCAGTGACCTGGTTGCGTTCAGCGTGAGCGAGCTGGCGGTCAACAACGTCCCGGCTGTAACCGAGCTCGCGCAACACGGTAGCGGCCAGCCCGCGGAACCCGTGGCCTGTCATCCTCGACTTGTAGCCCATCCGGTACAGCGCATAGAGCATTGTGTTATTCGAGATGTGGCTTCGGCCCTGGACGCTATAGAAGACGTGCCGATGGCCACCGTTGAGCTCACGCAACGCGGCCAGTGCGTCGAGCGCTTGGCGCGACAGCGGGACGATGTGCGGATCACGCATTTTCATCCGCGCCGGCGGAATCCGCCATTCGGCGGCGCGCTCGTCAAACTCGTCCCACTCGGCATTGATCATTTCGGTTGTCCGGGTGAACGTCAGAGCCATGAAACGGAGCGCCAGCCGCGTGACGAGATCGCCTTGGTACGTGGCGATGTCTCTCATGAGCTGCGGGATTTCGACCGGCTTGACTCGTGCCATGTGTTGGACGCCGGCCCCTTTCTTGAGAACTGTCTCGGCGTCGATATCCGCGGCGGGATTGCGAGGGCATCGCCCGGTCATGATCCCGTACTGGAACACTGCACGCGACCGCTGGAGGATGCGCTTTGCTGTCTCTCTCACGCCACGGGATTCGACGGCCCTCAGGATCTCGAGCATGTCGGGCGCCTCGATGTCTCGGATCGGACGGTGGCCGACTCGGGGGAAAACATCGACCTCGAGCGAACTGATCACCTTGGCCCCATACACTTCGGTCCAGCCATCCTTCTGGGTCGCAAACCACTCACGCGCGACCGCTTCAAACGTCGATGCGGCCTCGATCGCCCGAGTCCGTTTGACCTCGCGTTTCTGCTCGGTCGGATCGGTGCCGGCGGCGAGTTGCTTCCGTGCATTGAGGCAGGCCTGCCGAGCTTCAGCGAGTGTCACCTCCGGATAGACGCCGAAGGCGGCGCGCTTCTCTTTACCGTCGAAGCGATACTTCATGCGCCAGTACCGCGATCCGTTCGGCATCACCTCCAAATACAACCCTTTGCCATCCGCCAAGCGATACGGCTTCTCGGCCGGCTTGGCCTTGCGGATCTGCATCTCGGTCAGCGGGGTGGCGCGCTTCGGCATGGCGTGGGGGCATCAAGTTTGGGGGCATGGAGGCATGTCCCAAAAGATGCCCCCAAGTTCGGTTGCTTGTACTGGGCAACCTTGGGCAATGATGGCAGCAAAAGTCCAGGCGACACAAGGCTGTGCGCGACTTTTTGGGCAAACTTGGGAAGTGTTGGGAACTTAGGTGGTCCCCCCGACAGGAATCGAACCTGTATCTAGCGCTTAGGAGGCGCTTGTTCTATCCATTGAACTACGGGGAGAGCCATGTCCGCGATATCGCGTGCGGAAGACGCGACCGGGACGGCGATGTGGACAGCGCGCAGAGTATAGCAAACGCGACGCGCATCGGCGGCCGGAATGCGTGCCGATACGCGCCGCGCGCCCCGGTCGTGTCCGAAAAAACCGAATCAGAAATCGACGACGACGAAATCTTCCTTGCCCACGTCGCACAGCGGGCAGCGCCAGTCGGCGGGAATGTCGGCGAAACGGGTGCCGGCGGGGATGCCCTCGTCGGGCAGGCCTTCCGCTTCGTTGTAGACCCACCCGCAAATCAGGCAGACCCAGCTCTGGTATTCGGTTACTTCGCTCATGTGGCGCTCGGGATGATGAAAGTCGGTGACGCCGTCCGCGGCGTGGCCGGCGGACGAAAGGCGCAATGGTACCGGAATTTCGCCGAACGCCTCCGCAACGTCGTTTTAAACGTACGCATCGCGAACAACGGCCGTCATCGCGCGGGCCGGGCACGCAGTGTATGCTTCGTGAGCCTTTCAATCTGAAGGAGAAAAACGATGCTCAACAAGAAGAAATGGATCGCGGGTGTGGTTTGTGTCGCGGCGCTGGCCGCGTCGACGCTCGCACGTGCCGAGGCGCGCGTGTACTTCGCCGAGCCGAAGGATGGTGCGACGGTGTCGAGCCCCGTGCACGTGAAGTTCGGCCTTGAAGGGATGGAACTCAAGCCGGCCGGCGACATGACGCCGGACACGGGCCACCATCACCTCCTGGTCGACGGCAAGCCGGTGCCGAAGGGCGACGTGATTCCCGCCACCGACCATTCGCTGCACTTCGGCAAGGGCCAGACCGAAACCGACCTGAAGCTGCCGCCCGGCCAGCACACGCTGACGCTGCAGCTCGGCGAAGGCGCGCATCGCTCGTACGGTCCCGAGCTGAGCTCGACAATCACGATCAACGTGAAGTAATCGCGCGTTTCGCCTGCGGGCGCCCGGCCGGGAAGCTGCGGCCGGATGCCCGCCGCCGGCCCCCCGTGACGTCGACGCGCGCGATGCCGGCCCCGCCCGCCGAGCGCGCGCCATCATGCCACCGCAGCAAAAACGCAGCGCTGACGCAACGCTTAAGCAGCACAAAATGATTCGCCCTCCGGCCTAGTCCATCCGGCCATCCCGGCGCAGGCGTCCGCCACCGGTACAATGGGCGCTTCCGATTTCTCTCTTCGCCGTCTCCCCATGTCGCTTTATTCCATTACCGGCGCGCAACTCGCGTTCGGTCACGTCGCGTTGCTCGATCACGCGGACTTCTCGCTGGAGGCCGGCGAGCGCGTCGGCCTGATCGGTCGCAACGGCGCGGGCAAGTCGTCGCTGCTGAAGATCGTCGCCGGGCTCGCGAAGCCCGATGACGGGCTGATTACGCGCCAGCAGGAGCTCGTGACCGTCTATGTGCCGCAGGAGCCCGAATTCGAACCCGGCGCGACCGTGTTCGACGCCGTGGCATCGGGGCTCACGCACACGCGCGAAGTGCTCGAAGAATACGATTCGATCGCGCATCGCCTCGCGGAAACACCGGAAGGCGCCGAACACGACGCGCTGCTCGCGCGGATGAACGCGCTGCAGTCGTCGCTCGATGCGCACGACGCATGGAACTGGCGCACGCGCGTATCGATGACGCTCGCGCAGATCGGCCTGACCGACGGCGACGCGCAGGTCGACGCATTGTCGGGCGGGATGCAGAAACGCGTCGCGCTGGCGCGCGCACTGGTGCTGCAGCCCGACGTGCTCCTGCTCGACGAACCGACCAACCACCTCGACTTCGACGGCATCCGCTGGCTGGAAGAACTGCTGGTCGCGCAGCGTGCGGGCCTGTTGTTCATCACGCACGATCGCGCGTTCCTCGACCGCGTCGCGACCCGTATCGTCGAGCTCGATCGCGGCCGGCTGCTGTCGTATCCGGGCAATTTCTCCGCGTACCAGACGCGCAAGGCGCAGCAGCTCGAAGTCGAGCGCGTGGAAAACGAGAAGTTCGACAAGCTGCTCGCGCAGGAAGAAGTGTGGATCCGCAAGGGCGTCGAGGCGCGCCGCACGCGCAGCGTCGGCCGCATCGCGCGGCTGGTGCAGATGCGCAACGAGCGCGCGGAGCGCCGCAATTCGCAGGGCAACGTGAAGCTCGACGTCGCGCAGGGCGAGAAGTCGGGCAAGATCGTCGCGGAACTGACGGACGTGACGAAGCGCTACGGCGAGCGCACGGTCGTCGACACCTTCTCGACGACCGTGATGCGCGGCGACAAGATCGGCTTCGTCGGCCCGAACGGCGCCGGCAAGACCACGCTGCTCAAGCTGATCCTCGGCGAACTGAAGCCCGACGCGGGCACGGTGCGCACCGGCACGAACCTGCAGGTCGCGTATTTCGACCAGATGCGCGCGCAGCTCGACCAGGAAAAGAGCCTGGCCGACACCATCAGCCCCGGTAGCGAATGGGTCGAGATCGGCGGCGTGCGCAAGCACGTGATGAGCTATCTCGGCGACTTCCTGTTCGCGCCGGAGCGTGCGCGCTCGCCGGTGAAGTCGCTGTCGGGCGGCGAGCGCAACCGGTTGCTGCTCGCGCGCCTGTTCGCGCGTCCGGCCAACGTGCTGGTGCTCGACGAACCGACCAACGACCTCGACATCCCGACGCTCGAACTGCTCGAAGAGCTGCTGGCCGACTACGACGGCACGGTGCTGCTCGTCAGCCACGATCGCGCGTTCCTCGACAACGTCGTGACATCGGTGATCGCGGCCGAAGGCGACGGCAAGTGGCGCGAATACGTCGGCGGGTTCACCGACTGGCAGATCCAGAGCGAGCGTTCGCAGCAGCTCGCGCAGCAGGAAGCGGCGAAGCGCGCGGTGAAGGAAGCGGCGCCGGTCAAGGAAGACGCGGCGAAAGGCGCGGCCGGCCGCAACGCGCAGCGCACGGTGAAGCTGTCGTTCAACGAGCAGCGCGAACTCGATGCGCTGCCCGAGAAGATCGCGGCGCTCGAGGAAGAACAGAAGACGATCAACGCGCAACTCGAAGATGGCTCGATCTTCGCGAAGGATCCGCAGGAAGGCACGCGCCTGACCGAGCGGTTCGCGGCGATCGACGACGAGCTCCTCGCCGCGCTCGAGCGGTGGGAGACGCTCGAGGCAAAGCGCAAGCCGGTCTGACGCACCGCGCGTGGCGGCCCGGCGCGTCGGAGCGCCGGCCGGGCGGCCGGCAGCGCCGTGCGACGATCTTGCGACGGCGCGCCACGCGGAACCAGTAAAATACCGCGCGTCCCGGGTCGCTCGGCGCACGCCGCGCGCCCGCTTTCGGAGCAGTCCAAGCACACCGTTGTTTCGATTCGCTTTTTTACGGAACTCAACGTTTTGTCCACGACGTTATCCACACGAGGTGTGGACAACGTCCCGATGAATGACGAAATTCAGCGCCTATGTCAACGAAGAAGCCCAGCGCGGCCTATAGCGAAGCATCGATCAAGGTGCTCAAGGGCCTCGAGCCGGTCAAGCAGCGGCCCGGCATGTACACCCGTACCGAAAATCCGCTGCACATCATCCAGGAAGTCATCGACAACGCGTCCGACGAGGCGCTCGGCGGCTACGGCAAGCAGATCACGGTCACGCTGCACGCCGACCAGTCGGTGTCGGTCGAGGACGACGGCCGCGGCATCCCGTTCGGGATGCATCCCGAAGAGGGCGTGCCGGTCGTCGAGATCGTGTTCACGCGCCTGCACGCAGGCGGCAAGTTCGACAAGGCCGCCGGCGGCGCGTACACGTTCTCGGGCGGCCTGCACGGTGTCGGCGTGTCGGTGACGAACGCGCTCGCGACGCGTCTCGACGTGACGGTCTGGCGCGACGGCAAGATCGCCGAACTCGGCTTCGCCGACGGCGACGTCGTGAAACCGCTCGCGACGCAAGGCGCGGGCCGCGGCGAGAAGAAATCCGGCACGCGCGTGCAGGTGTGGCCGAATCCGAAGTATTTCGATTCGCCGAACCTGCCGCTCGGCGAGCTGCAGCGTCTGCTGCGCTCGAAGGCCGTGCTGCTGCCGGGCGTCGAGGTCGTGCTCGTCAACGAGAAGACCGGCGAGCGCCAGGCATGGAAATACGAGGACGGCCTGCGCGGCTACCTGCTCGACGAGATGAACGGCAGCGAGCTGCTGATCCCGCTGTTCGAAGGCGAGCGTTTCGCCGATGCGCGTTCGACCGACGAAACCTTCGCCGAGGGCGAGGGCGCGTCGTGGGTCGTCGCATGGAGCGAGGAAGGTTCGCTCGTGCGCGAGTCGTACGTGAACCTGATCCCGACGCCGGCCGGCGGCACGCACGAGTCGGGCCTGCGCGACGGCCTCTACCAGGCGGTGAAGAGCTTCGTCGAACTGCACAACCTGCAGCCGAAGGGCGTGAAGCTGCTCGCGGAAGACGTGTTCGCGCGCGTGTCGTTCGTGCTGTCCGCGAAGGTGCTCGATCCGCAGTTCCAGGGGCAGATCAAGGAGCGCCTGAACAGCCGCGACGCGGTGAAGCTCGTGTCGTCGTTCTCGCGTCCGGCGCTCGAACTGTGGCTGAACCAGCACGTCGAGCACGGCAAGAAGCTTGCCGAACTGGTGATCAAGCAGGCCCAGGCGCGCACGCGCGCGGGCCAGAAGGTCGAGAAGCGCAAGAGCTCGGGCGTCGCGGTGCTGCCGGGCAAGCTGACCGATTGCGAGACCGAAGACATCGCGCGCAATGAACTGTTCCTCGTCGAGGGCGACTCGGCGGGCGGTTCGGCGAAGATGGGCCGCGACAAGGAGTACCAGGCGATCCTGCCGCTGCGCGGCAAGGTGCTGAATACGTGGGAAACCGAGCGCGATCGCCTGTTCGCGAACAACGAGGTGCACGACATCTCGGTCGCGATCGGCGTCGATCCGCACAGCCCGGACGACACCGTCGACCTGTCGAACCTGCGCTACGGCAAGATCTGCATCCTGTCGGACGCGGACGTCGACGGCTCGCACATCCAGGTGCTGCTGCTCACGCTGTTCTTCAAGCATTTCCCGCAGCTGATCGAGCGCGGTCACGTGCATGTCGCGCGGCCGCCGCTGTTCCGCGTCGATGCGCCTGCGCGCGGCAAGAAGCCCGCGCAGAAGCTCTATGCGCTCGACGACGGCGAACTCGAGGCAACGCTCGACAAGCTGCGCAAGGACGGCGTGCGCGAAACGCAGTGGAGCATCAGCCGCTTCAAGGGTCTCGGCGAAATGAGCGCGGAGCAGCTGTGGGACACGACGATGAATCCCGACACGCGCCGCCTGATGCCGGTGAAGCTCGGCGAACTCGACTACGAGGCGACGGTTGCGCGCATGACGATGCTGATGGGCAAGGGCGAGGCAGCCGCGCGACGCGGCTGGCTCGAGGAAAAGGGCAACGACGTCGAAGCGGACATCTAAACCCGCGCGGCCGGGCATGACGCCCGGCCCGGCCTCACGCCACTTACGAATACGGAATACAGATGGACGACAATACTTCCGATCTCTTCGCCGGGTCCGACGCACCGGAAGCCGATGCGCTGACGCTCGGCAACTACGCGGAGCAGGCGTATCTCAGCTACGCGGTCAGCGTCGTGAAGAGCCGCGCGCTGCCCGACGTGTGCGACGGCCAGAAGCCGGTGCAGCGCCGGATCCTGTTCGCGATGAACGAAATGGGCCTCGGCCCCGACGCGAAGCCGGTGAAGTCGGCGCGCGTGGTCGGCGACGTGCTCGGTAAATATCACCCGCACGGCGACCAGTCGGCGTACGACGCGCTCGTGCGTCTCGCGCAGGATTTCTCGCTGCGCTATCCGCTGATCGACGGACAGGGCAACTTCGGCTCGCGCGACGGCGACGGCGCGGCGGCGATGCGCTACACCGAAGCGCGGCTCACACCGATCTCGAAGCTGCTGCTCGACGAGATCGACCAGGGCACGGTCGACTTCATGCCGAACTACGACGGCTCGTTCGAGGAGCCGAAGACGCTGCCGAGCCGCATGCCGTTCGTGCTGCTGAACGGCGCGTCGGGCATCGCGGTCGGCCTGGCCACCGAAATCCCGTCGCACAACCTGCGCGAGGTCGCGGCGGCGGCGGTCGCGTTGATCCGCAATCCGAAGCTTTCGCACGCGGAGCTGATGAACCTCATTCCCGGCCCGGATTTCCCGGGCGGCGGCCAGATCATCTCGAGCGACACCGAGATCGCGGCGGCCTATGAAACCGGCCGCGGCAGCCTGAAGGTGCGCGCGCGCTGGAAGATCGAGGATCTCGCGCGCGGCCAGTGGCAACTCGTCGTCACCGAGCTGCCGCCGAACACGTCGGGCCAGAAGGTGCTCGAGGAAATCGAGGAGCTGACCAACCCGAAGCTCAAGCTCGGCAAGAAGACGCTCACGCCCGAGCAGCTCAACACCAAGAAGGCGATGCTCGACCTGCTCGACGCGGTGCGCGACGAGTCGGGCAAGGAAGCGGCGGTGCGGCTCGTGTTCGAGCCGAAGTCGCGCACGATCGACCAGACGGAATTCGTGAACACGCTGCTCGCGTACACGAGCCTCGAATCGAACGCGACGCTGAACCTCGTGATGATCGGCGCCGACGGCCGGCCGGGCCAGAAGGGCCTGCTGACGATCCTCGACGAATGGGTGAAGTTCCGCCAGCTGACGATGACGCGCCGCTGCCGCCATCGTCTCGCGAAGGTCGACGACCGCATCCACATCCTCGAAGGGCGGATGATCGTCTTCCTGAACATCGACGAGGTGATCCGCATCATCCGCGAGTCGGACGAGCCGAAGGCCGCGCTGATGAGCGCGTTCGGCCTCTCCGACCGCCAGGCGGAAGACATCCTCGAAATCCGCCTGCGTCAGCTCGCGCGGCTGGAGAAGATCAAGATCGAGAAGGAGCTCGAGGCGCTGCGCGACGAGAAGGCGAAGCTCGAGGAACTGCTCGCGAACGAAAGCGCGATGAAGCGGCTGATGATCAAGGAGATCGAGGCCGACGCGAAGCAGTACGGCGACGATCGCCGCACGCTGATCCAGCAGGAAAAGCGCGCGACGTTCGAGGCGAAGGTCGTCGACGAGCCGGTGACGGTCGTCGTGTCGCAGAAGGGCTGGGTGCGCGCGCTGAAGGGCCATGGGCTCGACCCGGCCGGCTTCACGTTCAAGGCCGGCGATCACCTGTACGCGGCGTTCCAGTGCCGCACGCCCGATCGCCTGATCGCATGGGGCAGCAGCGGCCGCGTGTACTCGGTCGACGTGTCGGTGCTGCCGGGCGGGCGCGGCGACGGCGTGCCGGTCACGTCGCTGATCGAGCTCGAATCGGGCTCGCATCTGATGCACTACTACGCGGCGCCGGCCGATCAGCAACTGCTGCTCGCGTCGAGCAACGGCTTCGGCTTCCTCGCGAAGGTCGGCGACATGGTGAGCCGCGTGAAGGCCGGCAAGTCGTTCATGACGATCGATGCAGGCGCGGTGCCGCTCGCGCCGATGCCGGTACTGCCGAACGCGACGCAGGTCGCGTGTCTGTCGAGCGGCGGCCGTCTGCTGGTGTTCGGGATGGACGAGATGAAGACGCTGTCGGGCGGCGGCCGCGGCGTGATCCTGATGGCGCTCGACGACAAGGAAACGCTCGTGCAGGCGCTCGCGATCGACCCGGCCGGTGTCGTGCTGATCGGCACCGGGCGCGGCGGCAAGGCGCAGGACGAAACGCTGTCGTACGCGGGGCTCGCGCCGCACGTCGGCAAGCGCGCACGCAAGGGCCGCGCGCCGGAAACGAAGCTCAAGGTCGTCAACGAGCTGCGTCCGCTGCTCGGCTGACGCCGCATCCGGGTGCCGGTTCGACCGGCAACGAAGGCCGCACCTCCGCTTCGGCGGGCGTGCGGCCTGTTTGTTTTGGGCGACGCATGCAGGAAAGCGAGCGTGGCGCCGTCACGCGGAACTTGCAAATATTGTGAAATACCGCCAAGGGTCTGAACCGACCGGCGGTCCGCCGGTCGAACGTCGCTCGAGACCGCGCGTGACGCGGCTGTTCGTTGCACTCAACTCATAACAGGATTGCCGCCATGTCCCACGCCGTTGCCGTCGCGCTGTTTCTTCATCTGCTGGCCGTCGCCGTGTGGGTGGGCGGGATGGTCTTCGCGCACTTCTGCCTGCGCCCGGCGCTGTCCGACCTGACGCCACAGCTGCGGCTGCCGCTGATCGAGGGCGTGTTCGGCCGCTTCTTCAACTGGGTGTCGGGCTCGGTGATCGTGATCCTGCTGTCCGGCGGTTTCCTGCTCACGGCCTTCGGCGGCGCGCACGCGACGTGGACGCTGCATGCGATGGCGGGGCTCGGCGTCGTGATGATGCTGATCTTCGGCCATATCCGCTTCGCGCTGTTCCCGCGCATCCGCCGCGCGGTGCAGGCGCAGAACTGGCCGGACGGTGCGCGCGCGGTGAACACGGTGCGCCTCCTGGTCGTCGTCAACCTCGTGCTCGGCGTCGTGACGATCGGCGCGGCCGTGCTGTCGCGCGGCTTCTGATCGCCTCGCCGGCCTCTGATTGCGCGGCGCCGTTCGGCGCTCGCCGCCGGCGCGGTGCCGCGCGCCGCTACGCGGCCAGCATCGCGTCGAGCAGCCACGCGCCGGCCGGGCCGAGCGGCCGGTTGCGCGACCACACGGCATCGACCCGCACGCGGCGCGGCCAGCCGCGCGCGCGCAGCTCGCACAGCCGATCGCGCGCGAAGTGCTCGACCATCCAGCGCGGCAGCTCGGCCCAGCCGAACCCCAGCACCGCCATCTCCAGCAGCATCAGGTAGCTCGGCGCGAGCCAGCGCTGCGTGCCGACGACGATCCGGTCGGCGGCGCCGCGATCCTCCGGTTTCACATACGTATTGAGGCGCAGCTCGCGCGCGTCGCGCAGCGCCGCATGCGGCACGTCGGCGTCGCCATAGGCCGACAGCGCGTGCGTGCGCCCGACGAACAGGCCGATCTCCGACTCTTCCGCCACCGTCGCCGCGCCGATATCGGGCGGATAGACCGCGCGCGCGGCCATCAGCCCGAGCTGTGCGCGACCCTGCTGGATCAGGTCGAGCACGTCCTCGTGCTCGGCAATCTGGCATTCGAGCTCGAGCGCCGGAAAGCGCCGCTCGAGCGCCATCAAGGTTTCCTCGTAACGCTTCGACTGGTACGTGTCGGACACGACGAGCGTCAGCCGCGCTTCCTCGCCCTGCGCGAGCCGCGCGGCGGTGCGGTCGATCGCCGCGCCGGCCTCCAGCGCACGCTGCACCTGCGGGAGCAGCGCGCGGCCGGCATCGGTCAGCGTCGGTGTGCGCGTCGAGCGGTCGAACAGCTGCACGCCGAGATCGATCTCGAGGTTCGCGATCGCTTCGGACACCGTCGACTGGCGCTTGCCGAGCTTGCGGGCAGCGGCCGTGAACGAGCCGAGCAGCGCGGCTTCGGCGAAGGCGAGCAGGGCTTCGGGGGCATGGCGCATGCGGCGGGTCTCAGGGCTTTATATCGGTAAAACCGATGATATCAAACTGGATTCACGCGGTTTCGCCGATCAAAATGGCCGGCATCGATTGTACGAACGCATCGGAGGGAACCATGAAACAGATCAACAAAACGGTGACGGAACGTCTCGTTCATGCGCTGACGTTCGAGCTGGTGGCGATCGCGCTGTGCGCGCCGATCGGCGCGTGGCTGCTCGACATGCCGGTGTCGCACGTCGGCGTGCTGACGGTGATGGTGTCGCTGATCGCGATGGCCTGGAACATGACGTTCAACACGCTGTTCGACCGCTTCGAGCGGCGGGCGGGCCTCACGCGCACGCTCGGCATGCGGATCGCGCATGCGGTCGCGTTCGAGCTCGGTCTCGTCGCGATGGTGGTGCCGGTCGCCGCGTGGTGGCTGAACGTGAGCCTCGTCGAGGCGCTGCTGCTCGACCTCGGCATCGTGCTGTTCTTCCTGCCTTACACGTTCTGCTTCAACCTCGCGTACGACGCGCTGCGCGCACGCTGGGTCGCACGCCGCGTCGCGGTACCGGCGGGCTGAGCGGCAAGCGTCCGGCGGTGGTGGCGGCGACCGGGGCCGCCGTCAGTGCGCGACGGCCCACAGCCACACGCCGCATGCGATCGCGACCGCAGCGTAGACGGCATACACGGGCACCTTGAGGCGCGTGAAGCACAGCGTCGCGAAGGCGCCCGTGAGCCAATAGACGGGATCGGCCGGTTCGCGATGCAGGATCTTCACGACGGCGACGACGAGAAAGCCCGTCGTCGCCGCGCGCAGCAGGCGCATGCCGTGCTCGAAGCGCGAATGGCGCTTGAGCCGGAACAGATGGTTCTGCGCGAACACGACGAGACACCCCGACGGAATGAACAGCGCGGCGGTCGCGAGCAGCGCACCGCTCCAGCCGTCGGTCAGGTAGCCGAGAAACGGCACGACGTTCAGCAACGGGCCGGGCGCCACCGGCGACAGCGCGAACGCGAGCGTGAAGTCGCGATCGGAGATGCCGGTGGCCGGCGACACGAACAGCGTCTTGAGCACGGGCAGCGCGGAGAAGCCGCCGCCGAACAGCGTCATGCCGGCGCCGGCGAGGCGCGGCCACAGCAGCGTCTCCTGGTAGTCGCCGGGCAGCGGCAGTGCGAATACCGCGACGAGTACTGCCAGCAGCACGAGCAGGTTGCGGTCGCGCTTCGACAGCGTGACGTCGACCGTGGCGTGTTGCGGCGGCCCGGTGAGCCAGCCTGCTGCAAACGCCGCGAAAAGAATCCCGACGAAAGCGGCCGGACTATGCGCGAAAGCGAGCAGAATCGTCGACAGCGCGGCGATCACCTGTTCGAGCCGCGTGCGCGCGAGCGCGCGCCACTGCTTGACCCACGTGACGCCGATCAGCGCGGCGAGCACCATCCCGAAGTGATTGATCAGTACCGGCGCGGCCAGCGAGCGCACGATCGGCGTGCGGTAGAAGATCGCAAACAGCGTCATCAGCACGGAGAACGGAAGGACGCTCGCGATGCCGGCAACCCACGCGCCTGCGCGGCCGTGCAGCGTCTGGCCGACCTGCACGGCGACATTGCAGCCGACGGGGCCTGGCACGAGCCATGCAAGGGCGACGAGATCGGCGAATACGTGCGGCTCGATGCGCTGCCAGCGCTCGACGTAGTGGCGTTCGAGCTGCGCCATCATCGAGAGCCCGCCCCACGACACGGCGGAAATGCCGACGACGACCTTGAACAAGGCCCACAGGGATGCCTGTGCCTGTTCGACACGTTCGGCCGCTTCGACTTCGACGGTGGTCATGATGGTGTTGCGGTTGGTGCCGGGCCTGGTCTCGCGCATAGGGACGTGCCGGCGGCCCGCCGACACGATGGTCCTCCCGATTGTCCGCCGCGGGTCATGACACTGCCATGCGCGAAAACGCTAGTAAATGAACTAAACAACCGCATCGGAAGCCGAAATAATCGATGTGCCGCGCAACATGGGCCGTGCGGGTTGCGGGGTTCAGGCGCCGGTGCTGCCGGTCGCGCGGTGCGCGAGGACGTTCGGCCGGTTGCCGCGCACGCCGAAGCGCGCGATCAGCGCGGGGATCGCGTCGGCCGGCACGGGGCGCGAGAACAGGAAGCCCTGCGCCTCGATCTCGCCGAGCGCGGACAGCCATGCGATCTGCTCCTCGGTTTCGGTGCCTTCGACGACGACCGTCAGGCCGAGCGAGCGCGCGAGATGCACGATCGACGACACCATCACGCACACGCTGCGATCGTTCGGGATCGCCTGCACGAACGAGCGGTCGACCTTCAACGTATCGACGGAGAAGCGGTGCAGGTACGACAGCGACGAGTAGCCGGTGCCGAAGTCGTCGAGCGCGATCCGGATGCAGAGCTTCTTCAACGCGACGATCTTCTCGGACACGAGCTCCGGATATTCCATCATCGCGGTCTCGGTGATCTCGAGCTCGAGCCGGTTCGCGTCGATGCCGGTGTCCTGCAGCGCCTGCGAAATCGTCTCGATCAGGTCGCCGCGCCAGAACTGTACCGGCGAGATGTTGACCGCGAGCGTCAGCGTGTCGTGGCCGTCGTCGCGCCAGCGCGCGATCTGCTCGCACGCGGTGCGGATCACGAAGTCGCCGATCGGCACGATCAGGCCCGTCGATTCGGCGATCGAAATGAATTCGTTCGCGGAGATGACCCCGTGCTCGGGGTGATCCCAGCGCGCGAGCGCCTCGAAGCCGGTGATCGTGCGGTGCGTCAGGTCGATCTTCGGCTGGTACGCGAGGAACAGCTGCCCCTCGGCGAGCGCGACGCGCAGTTGCTGTTCCCAGCGCATCAGGTGATCCGCGCGATGCGACAGGTGCGGCGCGTAGAACTGGTAGCAGTTCTTGCCCGCATCCTTCGCGCTGTACATCGCGAGGTCGGCCTTCTTCAGCAGGTCGATTTCGCTTTCGTTCGCGACGGTGTGCAGCGCGATGCCGATGCTCGCATGCAGCACGAACGAACTGCCGCGCACGTCGAACGGCTCGCCGAACATCCGGATGATCGCTTCCGCGAGCCGCACCGCGCGCCGTTCGACGTCGTCGCCCTTCATCACGACGACGAACTCGTCGCCGCCGATCCGTGCGAGCGAGCCTTCGTCGCCGACGGCATCCGACAGGCGCGACGCGGTCATCTGCAGCACGATGTCGCCGGCGTTGTGGCCGAGCGTGTCGTTGACGGTCTTGAAGTTGTCGAGGTCGATGAACAGCAGGCCGAGCCGCGACAGGCTGGCCGGCATCGACACGTCGTTGCGCAGCCCGCGCAGGGTCGCGTAGCGGTTCGCGAGGCCGGTGAGCAGGTCGTATTCCGCGAGCTGGGTCATCTCGCGCTCGCGGCCGAGCAGCTTGCCGATCAGCCCTGTCGCGACGCCGAAGAACGCGAGCATCGCGAGCGTGATGAAGCTCGTCATCAGCAGGTAGACGTTGCGCGTATGGTAGTAGTCCGCGTATTCCTCGGTCTGCGACAGCCCGACCATCACCGCGAGCGGGTAGCCGTCGAGGTGGCGGTACGACACGATGCGCGTGACGCCGTCGATCGGGTCGATGATCGTGCCCGTGACGCGCTCGGCGATCGGATAGACGCCCGATGCGGAGAATGCCCCCGGTGCGTTGTTGAGCGAGCCGGTGCGCCGCGCGAGCACGGCACCCGTATCCGACACGACGGAGATCACGCCTTCCTTGCCGATCGCCGCGTTGTTGTAGAAGTCGTTCGTGAAGTAGCTCGGGTCTTCCGACACCACGACGATGCCGGCGAAGCTGCCGTCCGGGTTGTTCAGGCGCCGCGTCATCTGCAGCGTCCAGTGGCTCGACACGCGGCCGAGCACGGGCTTGCTGATGTACAGGCGATCGTCGTTGTGCGCGAGGTGGACCTTGAAGTGCTCGCGGTCGGACAGGTTGATCGGCTTCGGGTGGAGTTCGGCCGTGTTCGCGAACAGGATGCCTTTCGCGTTGACGAGCGAAACCTGGATCAGCGTGTCGCTCGGCACGACGCCTTTTTCGACCGTGCTCGCGAGGTTGAAGCGCGCGGGCGATTTCTCGAATTCGAACTTGACGAAGCGGGTGATCTGGTCGACCTGGTGGATCGCCTTGACCGTGTGCTGTTCGAGCGCGGACGACAGGATCGCCGCGGAAGCCGCCGCTTCCTTGTACGCGCTGTCCTTTTCGACCGACAGCCGCGCGACGATCACGGCCCACAGCAGCGCAAGCGCGAGCATCCCGAGCAACGGGATCGCGAACAGCGCGCGCCGGCGCGACTTGCGTGGCGCGCGTAGCGGCCGGTTCGGCGGCGTGTGGTTTGACCGGGCGGAGCTCATTGAAGAGGGCGGCGTCCTGCTCGCTTGCGCCATCCCGCGTCGGGATGGCCTGCTATGGTAGGGGTCGCACCGGCGTCTGTTCGTTCGCGGGATGCGCAACCATGGACAGACCCGCCGCAGCGACGGATTAGGCCCGATATTACTGGCTGGAGCGTTTTTGCGATAGCCGGGGGAATCGTAGGGCGCCGGCCGGGCCGGCGCCGTCGCACATCGCGAAATGTTACACGGGGGACCGGAAGGTGCCGTCGACGACCGTGACGACGTGGCCGCCGATCCACGTGGTGCCGTCTTCGGCATAGCTGACGAAGATGCGGCCGTCGCGGCCGATCGCCGTGCCCTGGCGGGCCGTATACGACTGGCCGGGGCGGCGTTCCTGCCGCGTCAGCAGCCCGGCCAGCGCGGCGTTTGCGCTGCCGGTGACCGGGTCCTCGCCGAAGCCGAAGTCGCCGCCCGTCATCAGGCAGCGGATTTCGAAGGTCGCGGGACCGCCTTCGGCATGCGGCGCGTAGACCGCGAGGCCGTCCGTGCCGTAGCGGCGCGTGAGCGCCTCCAGCGCGGCCGGATCGGGCGCCAGGCCGATGCATGCGTCGGCCGACTTCAGCCGCACGACCAGCCACGGCGCGCCGTTGTCGATCGCGCACGGCTCGGCTTCCAGGTCGATCGCGTCGCTGCGCAACGCGGCCGCCAGTGCCGGGTAGTCCGAACGGTCGAGCGGCGTGAACCGTGCCGGCGGCGCGGCAAATGCCCAGCCATCGGCCTGTTCGCGCAGTTCGACCAGGCCGACCCCGCATTGCTGGACCAGCCGGCCCGGCGTGCGCGGCCGCGCGCCGCTTTCCAGGAACGCATGCGCGGTGCCGAGCGTCGGGTGGCCGGCGAACGGCAGCTCGCCGGCCGTCGTGAAGATCCGCACGCGGTAGTCGGCGTCCGGATTGGTCGGCGTGCAGACGAACGTGGTTTCCGACAGGTTCGTCCAGCGGGCGATCGCGCGCATCGCGTCGTCGCCGAGCGAGTCGGCGTCGAACACCACGGCGAGCGGGTTGCCCTTGAACGGCACCGACGTGAACACGTCGACCTGCTTGAAGCGGACGAGACGACCGGTCATCTCGATGGGGCCGTTACGCGACTTCGGCGATCAGTTCGATCTCGACGCACGCGCCGAGCGGAATCTGCGCGACGCCGAACGCCGAACGCGCGTGCTTGCCGGCGTCGCCGAACACCTCGGCGATCAGTTCCGACGCACCGTTCGTCACGATGTGCTGTTCGGTGAAGTCGAGCGTCGAGTTGACGAGGCTCATCAGCTTCACGATGCGCGTGACCTTGTTCAGGTCGCCCGTGTGCGCGTGCAGCGTCGCGAGCAGGTCGATCGCGATCGCGCGCGCAGCCGCCTTGCCGTCTTCCGTCTGCAGGTCGGCGCCGAGCTTGCCGGCCCAGACCTTGCCGTCCTTCTTCGCGATGTGGCCCGACAGGTAGACCGTGTTGCCGCTTTGCGCGCTCATCACGTAGGCGGCGGCCGGTGCGCCGGCGGTCGGGAGCTCGATGCCGAGCGACTTCAGCTTGTCGTAGACGTTAGCCATGGATTCGATTCCTCGTGGATCGTAGAGAGTCGTGACAGGGAAAAAGCGGATCAGAGACGCTCGCGCAGCAGCTTGCCGAGGCGCGCGACGCCTTCCTCGATCTTCTCCGGCGGCACCGTCACGAACGACAGGCGCAGCGTGTTCTGCTGCGGGTCGTTCGCGAAGAACGGCGCGCCCGGCACGAAGGCGACGTGGTTGTCGACCGCCGCGGCGAGCAGCTTCATGCTGTCGATCTGCGGGGGCAGATCCACCCAGATGAACATCCCGCCTTCCGGGCGGTTCCACGTGACGCCTTCCGGCATGTGGCGCGCGAGCGACGCGAGCATCGCTTCGCACTGCGCGCCGTACAGCTGGCGGATCGTCGGGATGTGTTCGTCGAGGAAGCCGTCCTTGATCACTTCGTGTGCGATGCGCTGCGTGAGCGTCGGCGTGTGCAGGTCGGTGGCCTGCTTGGCCTGCACGAGCTTGAAGTGGAGTTCCTCGGGGGCAATGATGTAGCCGATCCGCAGGCCCGGCGCGAGCACCTTCGAGAACGTGCCGAGGTGCACGACGTGATCCGGCGCCATCGACAGCATCGTCGGCAGCGGCTCGCCCTGGTAGTTCAACGCGCCGTACGGGTCGTCTTCCAGCACCGGGAACGGGCTCGACTGCGCGAACGCGGCGAGCGCGCGGCGGCGCTCGACGGGCAGGCGGCGGCCGGTCGGGTTCTGGAAGTTCGGCTGCGCGTACAGGAGGCGTGCGCCTTGCGTGAGCGCGGGCGTGAGGCCTTCGGGCAGCAGGCCCTGCTCGTCGGTCGGCACCTGCACGTAGCGCGGCTCGTACAGCGAGAACGACTGCAGCGCGCCGAGGTAGGTCGGGGTTTCGACGAGGATCGGGCTGTCCGGATCGATCAGCGCCTTGCCGAGCAGGTCGAGCGCCTGCTGCGAGCCGGTCGTGATCAGCACCTGCGACACGCGCACGCTGTAGCGCTCGGCGATCCATTCGCGCAGCGGCAGGTAGCCTTCGGTCGCGCTGTACTGGAGTGCGGCGGCAGGCGCATCGCGCAGCACGCGGTCGGCCGCGGCGCGCATGCGCTCGGCCGGGAACGTCGCGGGAGCGGGCAGGCCGCCTGCGAACGAGATGACCTCGGGGCGTTCCGTGACCTTCAGGATCTCGCGGATCGCAGAGCTCGTCAGCTTGCGGGCGCGTTCGGAAAGCTGCCAGTGCGGCGGATGCAGGTCGCTCGGATTCATAGTCTCCTCGTTCGGATATCGTGGTCAGTCAAGAAAGGTCGGTCAGGCAGATTGCGTCGACGCAGCCGGGTGGGCGTGCGGGAGCGCGATCGGGCCGTCGCGGCCGGGTGGGCAAAACCGTTCAGGCAAAACGGACATTATGGCGCACCTCATCAACCGGCGCGAGCGGGACGCGGGGCCGTGGCCACCGCCGAGCGCCGGCCGAGCATCACGGTCGCGATCACGGCGGCCGCGAACAGCCAGGTCGACGGCGTCACCGTTTCGCCGAACAGCAGCGCGGAAAAGGCGATCGTGAAGAAGATCTGCAGCAGTTGCACCTGGCCGACGCGCGCGATGCCGCCCATGGCGAGCCCCGCGTACCACGCGAAAAAGCCGATGAATTGCGAAAAGAGGGTCACGTAGCCGAACGCGAGCCACGTGCGCAGCGCGAGCGGGGCAGGGTGCGCGACGTGCTGCGTCCATGCGAGCCAGCCGACCGGCAGCACGAGGAACGGCGCGGACACGACGAGCGCCCAGCAGATCACCTGCCAGCCGCCGATCTGGCGCGCGAGGCGCGCGCCTTCCGCATAGCCGAGCGCGCCGATGCCGACCGCGACGAGCATCAGCGCGTCGCCGGCCTGCACCGTCCCGCCGCCGTCGCGCAGCGCGAACGCGATCACCAGCGCGCTGCCGGCCAGCGCACTGGCCCAGAACGCCTTCGACGGCCGTTCATGCGACAGCCACGCCGCGTACAGCGCGACGAACAGCGGCTGCAGGCCGTTGACGACCGCGCCGTGCGACGCCGGCACGGTCTTCATCGCCCACGCGGAGAACACCGGATACGCGATGATCACGCCGGCCGACACGACCGCGAGGCTTTTCAGCTGCGCGCGGGTCGGCAGCCGTTCGCGGCGCCACCACAGCAGCAGGCCGGCCGGCACCGACGCGGCGAGCGCGCGGCCGAGCCCGTTCAGCAGCGGGTTGAGTTCGGAGACGACGATACGCGTCATCGGCAGCGTGAGGCTGAAGATCATCACGCCGATGAGGCCGAGCAGCATGCCCCGGGTTTCGCGCGAATTCATGGACTGGGTGCTCCGTATTGCAGGGTTCGGGTAATCGAAAGAGTGGCCGGGCGGTCAGCGCAGCGTGCGTGTGCCTTGCGGCGTGTCGAATTCGGCGACGAGCGCCGGCGGGCCGTCGCCGCTGTCGAGGTCGAGCAGATGGCCGGCGCCGAGCCAGTCGAGCTGCTCGCGGACGGCGTCCGCACGCGGGTGGACGCCCTTGAGCGCCTTCAGCGCGACGCCGTTGTCCGGCAGCGATTCGGCCGGATGGCGCGGGCTGTCCCACTGGATCAGCGACGGCATGAGGCCGTCGCCGGCGCCTTGCCACGCGGGGAACGCGCCGTCGTCGGGCACCGTGAGGCCCCAGCTCAGGTCGCCGCGCCGCATCGCGACGACCGGTGCGATGCGCGTCGGGTACTGGCTTTGCCACAGCGCGAGCCGGCGCGGGCGGTCGACGCGCGCGACCCAGTGCGCGAGGAACGGGCCCTGCGCGAGCCGTGCGTGCATCGCCGGATCGTCGAGCGCGAAGAGCCGCGCGCGCGGCGGCGTGGCGTCGTCGCCTGTCACGGGCGCGTCGCGATCGATCGCGATCACTTCGAGGTACAGCCCGCCCCACGCGCCGAACAGCGCGTTGTGGGTGCGCATCAGCGGATGGCGGCCGCCGCCGGCCGGTTCGATGCCGAGCGCGTCGGCGACGTGGCGCACGCCTTCGTCGAGCGTACGCGCGGCGATCACGAGATGGTCGAGGGTCAGGGAGCGGGCTGGCATGAACGTCGGTCGGGAAGCGAAAGTGTCATGGTAGGCGGGCGATGCGCGGGACGGTCGGGCGGCCGGCTGGTGCCCGGCCGCGAAGGCAGGCCGGACGGGGCTGCGCCGCGTACGGCGGGGCCGGAACGGCGGCCGCACGATCGCCATTCCGGTCAACTGTAATCGTCGGCACCGGCACAGTAACGGTACAATCGGCGCGGTAGCCTTCGGTACAGTTGGAGCCGCCGCCCATGTCCACCGTCCCACTCGCCCAGATTCCCGCGCCGCACGATACGGCCACGCTCACGCTCGTCGACCAGCTCGTCCAGTGGGCGCGGCGCCGCATCGACGAACGCGTATTCCGGCCCGGCATGCGGATGCCGTCGATCCGCAAGCTCGCGCTCGACAAGAGCGTGTCGCGCTTCACCGTGGTGGAAGCGTACGAACGGCTCGTCGCGCAGGGCTACCTCGACTCGCGGCGCGGCTCGGGTTTTTACGTGCGCGAGCGCACGGCCACCGGCCCGCTGCCGGCCGACAACGTGGTGCGCGTGGCCGAGGCCGCGCCGGTGCACAACACGATCGACGTGGTCTGGCTGCTGCGCAACATGCTGCATACCGCCAGCCCGGAAAAAGGGCCGGGTCTCGGCTACCTGCCGGGCCGCTGGCTCGACGGCGAGCTGATCACCGGTGCGCTGCGCGCGCTCGGGCGCCAGTCCGGCGCGCAGATGCTCGGTTTCGGCACCGCGCAGGGTTTCCTGCCGCTGCGCCAGCAGCTGCAGACGCGGCTCGCGGAAGTCGAGATCGGCGCGAAGCCCGAGCAGCTCGTGATGGTGTCGGGCATCACGCAGGCGATCGACTTGATCTCGCGGATCTACGTGCGGCCCGGCGATGCGGTGATCGTCGGCGATCCCGCGTGGTTCCAGATGTTCGGCCGCTTCGCGTCGCAGGGCGCGCAACTGGTCGGGATGCCCTATACGCCCGACGGCCCCGATCTCGACGCGCTGGAAACGCTCGTGCAGATGTGGCGGCCGAAGATGCTCGTGATCAATTCGGTGCTGCAGAACCCGACCGGCACGTCGCTGTCGGCCGCGCAGGCGTTCCGGATCCTGAAGCTCGCGGAGGCGTACGACTTCCTCGTCGTCGAGGACGACGTGTACGGCGACCTGTGCCCGCCGAGCTATTCGGCCACGCGGCTCGCGAGCCTCGACCAGTTGAAGCGCGTGATCTACCTGGGCAGCTATTCGAAGACGCTCGCGGCGAATTTGCGGGTCGGCTATGTCGCCTGCGCGCCGGAGATCGCGAAGGCGGTCACCGACCAGAAGATGCTGGTCGGGATGACGACGCCGGAGCTCAACGAGCGCGTGTTGTACAAGATCCTGACCGAAGGGCACTACCGGCGCCACGTCGAGCGGCTGCGCGCGCGGCTCGACGGCGTGCGCGACAAGACCGCGCGGATGCTCGAGCGTACCGGGCTGCGGCTCTTCACGATGCCGGCGGCCGGGATGTTCCTGTGGGCCGACACGGGCGTTGATTCGGATGCGCTCGCGGCCGCCGCGCACGAGGAAGGCTTCCTGCTGACGCCGGGAAGCCTGTTCTCGCCGCAGCAGTCGTCGTCGACATGGACGCGCTTCAATGTCGCGAACTGCGGCGATCCGGCGCTGCCGGGGTTTCTCGCGCGCTATATCGAATCGGCGGCGCGGCGCGCGTCGTGACGGCGGGCGGCACGCCGCCCCTTGAAATCCGCTCGCCCGTCCCCAGATACCCGCGCAAACCGCCTGCGCCAGGCGGTCGTCCTTGACGGGCCCGCCGGCATCGCGCGCCGGCGCACCCGCGCTACACCATTCAAGTTCAAGTAAGAGGAAACAGCATCCATGGCACACGAAACGATGAGCTTTCAGGCAGAGGTCAAGCAACTCCTCCACCTGATGATTCATTCGCTCTACAGCAACAAGGAAATCTTCCTGCGCGAACTGGTGTCGAACGCGTCCGACGCGGCCGACAAGCTGCGTTTCGAAGGGCTCGCGGACAACGCGCTGTACGAGAACGATCCGAACCTGCGCATCCGCATCGGCTTCGACAAGGCGGCACGCACGATCACGATCGAGGACAACGGCATCGGCATGAGCCGCGACGAGGCGATCGCGAACCTCGGCACGATCGCGCGTTCGGGCACCAAGGAATTCTTCACGAAGCTGTCCGGCGACCAGCAGAAGGACGCGGCGCTGATCGGCCAGTTCGGCGTCGGCTTCTACTCGGGCTTCATCGTCGCGGACAAGATCACCGTCGAGACGCGCCGTGCGGGCCTGCCGGCGAACGAAGCCGTGCGCTGGGAAAGCGCGGGCGAGGGCGATTTCACGATCGACGCGATCGAGCGCGCGCAGCGCGGCACGAAGATCACGCTGCACCTGCGCGAAGGCGAGGACGAGCTGCTGTCGTCGCACCGCCTGAAGTCGATCATCCAGAAGTACTCCGATCACATCGCGCTGCCGATCCTGATGCAGAAGGAAGAGTGGGATCAGGAAAAGGGCGAGATGGTCCTGAAGGACGAGGACGAGACGGTCAACCAGGCGAGCGCGCTGTGGACGCGTTCGAAGAGCGACGTCACCGACGAGCAGTACACGCAGTTCTACCAGCACATCGCGCACGACCACCAGGATCCGCTCACGTGGACCCACAACCGCGTCGAGGGCCGCAGCGAATACACGCAGCTGCTGTTCGTGCCGGCGCACGCGCCGTTCGACCTGTGGAACCGCGACTACCGCGGCGGCCTGAAGCTGTACGTGAAGCGCGTGTTCATCATGGACGACGCCGAGCAGCTGCTGCCGCAATACCTGCGCTTCGTGAAGGGCGTCGTCGATTCGGCCGACCTGCCGCTCAACGTATCGCGTGAAATCCTGCAGGAAAGCCGCGACGTGAAGGCGATCCGCGAAGGCGTAACCAAGCGCGCGCTGTCGATGCTCGAAGAGCTCGCGAACGCGGAAGAGGATGCCGGCAAGGAGAAGTACAAGACGTTCTGGAGCGCGTTCGGCCAGGTGCTGAAGGAAGGCCTCGGCGAGGATCACGCGAACCGCGAGCGCATCGCGAAGCTGCTGCGCTTCGCATCGACGCACGGCGACACCGACGCGCAGGACGTGTCGCTCGCCGACTACGTGTCGCGCATGAAGCCCGAGCAGAGCAAGATCTACTACGTGACCGCCGATACGTGGCAGGCCGCGAAGAACAGCCCGCACCTGGAAGTGTTCCGCAAGAAGGGGGTCGAGGTGCTGCTGCTGACCGATCGCGTCGACGAATGGATGCTGTCGTTCCTGCACGAGTTCGACGGCAAGCCGCTCGCGAGCGTGGCGCGCGGCGATCTCGACCTCGGCGAGCTGAACGACGAGGAAAAGAAGGCGCAGGAGCAGGCGGGCGAGGCGATCAAGCCGGTCGTCGAGAAGATGAAGGAAGCGCTCGGCGACAAGGTGAAGGAAGTGCGCGTCACGTTCCGCCTGACCGATTCGCCGTCGTGCCTCGTCGCCGACGACAACGACATGAGCGGCTATCTGCAGCGGATGCTGAAGGCGGCCGGCCAGAACGCGCCGGCGATGCAGCCGATCCTCGAGATCAATCCGGAGCACGCGCTCGTGAAGCAGTTGAACGCCGACAGCGCCAACTTCGGCGACTGGTGCCATCTGCTGTTCGACCAGGCATTGCTGGCCGAGGGCGGGATGCTCGACGATCCGGCGAGCTTCGTGAAGCGGACCAACGCGCTGCTGCTGTCGCGCAGCGCGTGAACGCGCGGATGCGATTCGACGGCGCACGGGCGGGCTGGCGCGACACGCCCCGGCCCGGCTGCACGCTCGACCAGCGCGACTGGCTGACGCGCGGCGGTTCGCTGACCGCGCATCTCGCGCGGCTCGGTAGCGTGAGCGTGCGCGTGACGCGCGAGGCCGTCGACTGTCCGTGGTTCGACGAGCCGGACGCGCTCGACAGTGCGCCGCGCGCGCCGATGTGGGTGCGCGAGGTGATCCTGTCGGTCGACGGCACGCCGTACGTCGCCGCGCACAGCATCGCGCCGCTCGCGGCCAGCAAGGGCGTGTGGCAGGCGATGCGGCGGCTGCGCACGCGGCCGCTCGCGGAGCTGCTGTACAGCGATCCGCAGGTCGAGCGCTCCGCGCTCGTCAGCCGGCGCGTGATCGCCGGTCATCCGCTGTATGCGCTCGCGAGCCATGCGCTCGGCGCGGGCGTGCGCGCGCCGCATGCGTTCGCCGCGCGGCGCTCGGTGTTCCAGCGGCGCGGCAAGCCGCTGATGGTCACCGAATGCATGTTGCCCGCGCTGTGGCGCCATCTCGATGCGCACGGCGACGGGCCGCGCTCCGTCGGACCGCGCGGAGCAGCGTGATGCTGCAAGGCTTTCCGCCGGTCGTCGGTCCGCATACGCATACGATGATTCTCGGCAGCTTTCCGGGCGAGGCGTCGCTCGATGCCGCGCAGTACTACGCGCATCCGCGCAACCAGTTCTGGCGGTTGCTCGGTGCGGTGCTCGGCGAACCCGGGCTGCACGAACTCGTGTATGACGCGCGGCTCGAACGCGTGCTTGCGCACGGCATCGGCATCTGGGACGTGCTCGATGCATGCCATCGCAAAGGCAGTCTCGATTCGGCGATCCGGAATGCGAAGCCGAACGACTTTGCTTCGTTGCGCGAGCATGCGCCGTTGCTGAAGAAAGTCTGCTTCAACGGCAAGACGGCAGGGCGGTTTGCCGATGTGATCGGCGCGGCGGGTTATGAAACGCTCGTGTTGCCTTCGTCGAGTCCGGCGAATGCGACGTTGTCGTTCGAACAGAAACTGGTGCTCTGGCGCGCCCTTCGCACCTGAGGCGCGCCGGATTCCGAGGATTCGGTGAAGCGGTATCAGGTGGGCGGCGGCAGGTGCCTGGCGCCCCTGGCCGCGGCAATGCGACCTTGTGCTGCGACGAGTTGGTCGTCGGTGGTCGCCACCAGCCACAGACGTGCGTGCTCCTCGATCCGGCGGTTGTGGTCCTTCAACGGACCCATCGCGGCAGCGGCCTTCCAGACCACCGGGCCGATTCGGCTACTCCTGCCCGACGGCGCGCCTACCAGCAGGCAGTAAGGTCCCAGCGGAAGCGATACGAACGGAAGTGCCGGACTGGCGCTCACGCGCCAGTCGATGAACGGTGTGTCGCTGATCAGCAGCGGCATAGGCAAGCCGTAGAGCACACTGAAATCGTACAGCGCCAGCTGCTCTCGCATGGCGACGTAAATTCGACGGATGTCGTCGACAATCGCCGCGCGGATCTCGTCGTCGAACATGGCTTCCTGCGCGTAGCGGGCAAATGCCTGTCGAGCCTCCCGTTGATACGCGCTGAACAGGCCGATCTCCACGCAGTCCTGCACCGCGCGCTGAACCTCCGCTACAGAACCGGCTTCCCCTGGCGTGCCCAGTTGCGCAGCCCGCAAAAAGCGGGCAAGTCCTTCCTCGTGGATCGCAGGACCCTCCGCGGATGCGTCGTCGTCAGGGTTCTTGCCCAGCGGCACGTAGATATATTTCTCGGCAGCGAAATGCGATTTCTTGCCTGCATCGAACTTGATTTCGCCATCGACGCAGTCGAGATAGCGCGTCCCGATTCGGCCGTGCTCCCAAACCCAATTCTTCAGGAACGGACGGAGTGGATGCAGTCTGTCGTGATCGGCCATCGCAACCTCCAGGTTTCCGTGTATGAGCCATTCCGGCAACGCGCCGCACCCTCCGCGCCGTCGCAGGGGCCCGCACTACAACGCGAGCGTGCCCAGCTCCTCATAAGTACGATGCAGCCAGACCTTGACGCGCTGCCGCTCCAGCAAGCCGAGCCCCGTGGCGGCGCGGTCGGGATGATTGACCGCCGCCCAGAAGCTCGCGCTTTGACGATCGATCTTCTGCATCGTCGTGTCGGGCAGGCGGCGCAGCGTAATCACGCTGGCGCCGAGGGCCTCGGCCCGCTCGCGTTCGCCGGACGCCTCCAGAATCTCGAAGCGATCGCCGCGGACTTCATTCAGTACCAGCACCAGCCTGATGCGTCCACCGAATTCGTCGAGCCAATGCCGCAGCAGATCGACCGAATCGCGTCCGGTGTCCATCACGTGCCACCACGTCAACGTGAGGCCGTGTTCTTCGGCAAAATCCAGCACGTCCGAATCGTCGAGCCATCTTGCGAGCGACTGCCGCGTCTGGGCCGCGAGGTCGACCAGTATGCGCCGCTGCGGATCTTCGAGCGCCGATTCCATGACCGGATCGAGGCTGTCATGCTGGTCGAGCACGGCAGGCGCGGCAAAATCGGCATAGAACCGCAGTAGCGCGCCGTGCGATCGGTCGGTATCGAAGCCCATGAAGGGCACGCTCCGATCGATGAAATACTGGGCCAGCACACGGGCGGCGAGCGATTTGCCGACGCCGCCTTTTTCCCCGCCGATGAAGTGGATGTGACTCATGATTACGAAATCCCGTGTGATGGAGCCGGTATGGCCGGAACGGATGTTGGCAGGCTTCGATGACGTTACGGCGTAACAGGTCACGTCGAAAGAAAATGCAGGTGCGACAGCAGCATGCTGTCTGTTCGACGCCGATGTCAAACTGAACAAAATGGCAGCGCCAGCATGCGCCTTCGCTGAAGCGTGAACCTAGAAGCGCTCGACGCGCACCTCGACCGAATCCTTGGGCACGGTCAGCAGCGTGCGGTCGAGCAGGGCATCCGCGGGCGCGGTGGCGTCCGGGCTCAACGGCCTCACTTTGTTGAACACCACGGAAAAACGCTCCGGCGTGACGGTGGCTGACGCATAGCCCTGTGCGTCGTGGTCGGCGTGGCGCAGATCGGGGTTGTTCGTCGTCAGGAAGGTGTCGAGTTTGGCCGGGGTGGAGGCCAGCGATGCAAACGGCGTGCCGCTCCATGCGGCTTTCAGGTAGGAATAGAAGGACGCGCTGCTGATGCCTGCGCAGACGAAGTCGACGGCCACGGGCGTGCCTTTTGCAGGGTCGGGGTCGTCCCGCACGACGCCGCACTGAAACGCATGCAGGTCCCCGCTGATCGCGACGACGTTGCGGATTCCCTGCTCGTTCAGGTATGAGAGCAGCTCGCGTTTGTGCGCCGGATAGCCGTCCCATGCGTCGCAATCGATCACGAGGCGTGCCGCCGGTGTCTGCGGCGCGCCTGGCATCACGGCCCACAGGCGATTCAACATCACCTCGTTGCCCCACACCTTCCAGGTCGCGGGCGAACCCTTCATCGTGGCCTTCCACCATTGCGTCTGCTCCGGGCCGAGCATCGACGGCGCGCGACCAAGCTGCGCGGTAGCCTGCGCCTCCAGGCGCTGCAGCACACCCTGGTTGACGAAGTAGCGCGAGCCGGCTGCGTCGTCGCCGTTGACCGGGTCGTGCCCGCGTGCACGCGCGACAGACGCCTCGCTGACGACATGGTCGTCGCGATACAGCCGCTCGTCCGTCATCACGAGATGCATCAGCGTGCCGAAGCGAAATTCGCGATAGATACGAATGTTGGTGTACGACGGATTGTCCGGTTCGAAGCGCACGTCGCTCCAGTCCACCGGCATGTACTCCGCCCACGCGCGACTGGCGTTGCGGCGGCGCTGCGTCTCCTGCCTTTCCTCGTTGGTGTAGACCTGGTGATCCTGCCAGCAGTCGTCGGAAAACTCGTGGTCGTCCCATATCGCGATCATCGGCAGGCGCTGGTGCAGCGTCTGCAAGCGCGCGTCGGTACGATAGGTTCGATAGAGCGTCCGATAGTCTTCGAGCGTATCGGCATACACGCGGCCATCGGCGAGCGGCTTTCCGTCAGGCAGGCGCAGCGGCGGGTGCGCCGCCTCGACGGCGCCGGGTTTCGAGGTCCCAACCGTCTCATAGATGTAATCGCCCACATGCACGACGAAATCGAGATCGCTTTCGGCTGCCAGCAGGCTCATGGCTTGCCAGTGATTGATGCTCCAGTCCTGGCAGGTGAGCCATGCGAAGCGAACGCGGTGGTTGGCCTCGTCGGCATCGGGAGCCGTGCGCGCGACGCCGGTGGCACTCACGTCGCCGCCGGCGACGAACCGGTAGTGGTACGTGAGATTCGGTGCGAGCTGCGTTACCTTCGCGCGCACGGTGAAGTCATAGGTGGCGTGTGCTCCCAACGGTACGCTGGCGACGAGCGTCGAGAAATCCGGCCGCGTCGATACTTCGAGTCGTAACGGGATCGTGTGCGCGACGCCTTTCGCGCGGTGCCGCGCGTTCTCGGCGACGGGCACGCAGCGCGTCCAGAACACGACGGAGCGATCGCGCGGATCACCGCTGGCGACGCCTTGCGGGAACCGATACCGGCCCTTGCGCGCGGTGCCGGCAGATCGGGCCGACAGCGGAACGACGAGCGTACCGGTGGCTGCCGCAACCGTGAAAAAGGTCGACGACTTGAGGAAATGGCGGCGATCCATCGATCCTCCCGATCGACATACCAAGGATGCCAGGAGAGGAGCGTCGCGACGCAGCAGTACGCGATCGCGTCGCTCGTCCTGCAATCCGGAACATCGGCACGACGTTGCCGTCAGGCGGCGAATACGACTTCGATATGCCCTTCGACTTCGGACTGACGGTCAGGCCCGACGACGATCTGTACGTCGCGTCCGAGCTTCGCCAGACATTCCAGCATCTTCGTTTCGCTCACGCCGCGAAACTGCCCGCGCAGCATGTTCGACAGCTTCGGCTGCGTCATGCCGAGCAGCCGGGCCGCCTGCTGCTGCGTCCATTTGCGCGCCTTGATGATCTCCGCGATCTTGGCGGCGAGTTGAGCCTTCACGCGCATTTCGTCGGCATCGCGCATGCCCAGATCAGCGTAGACGTTCCCGCTGCCCGGTTCGATTTCGATCATCGTCTTGCTCCTTGTGCGTGTGCTTCGGCTGCTTTCAGGCGTGCGCGGACGAGATCGCCGTCCGGCTTCGGCGTCGCGATGCCGCACGATGATTTCTTCTGGAAGCAGTGCAGCACGTAGACGCTGCTCCCGAGCTTCACCGTGTAGACGGCGCGGTATGTGCCGTTGTCTTCCGATTCCACGATCTCGAGCACGCCGGCCGATCCGAACCCTCGCAACGGTTTCGCCTGCTCGTGCTTGCGTCCGGTCTGCGCCAGATACAGCGCATAACCGAACGTGTCCTGCACGGCTTCGGGCATCGCTTTGAGGTCCTTGCGCGCCGAGCCGAGCCAATACAGCGGTTTGATGTACGGATCCATCGATGAATTTATCCCTATTTGGGTATATTTTCAAGGTGCGCGCAGGAACCCGGTGCGACCGTTCGCATGCGGTGTGAGGGCGGGCAGGCTGGAGGTGAACGCCGACGGGCGATGCCGGCTCGGCACCGCGGTGCGTGTTGACGAAGGCGAGCGCGCGCGTGATCTTCCGGCCGATGGCCGTTCCTTCACATCTTTGCGTCGCGGGGAGACCGGGGCAATTCAGCCGTTCGACAGAGGGCGATCGCTTTGGGTCGATGACGGCGGGAAGCGGGTTGTTCGTTGCCGAAGAACGGCGATCGTACGTGCGTGCGTGTCGCGCCGGACGATCAATCGTCCTTGCCCCATCGCCACCCGGGCTTCTCGCCCTTGAGCCAGCAAACGGCGGTCAGCAGCGCGACCAGTACCACGATGCAGGCACCGTATGCGATCGGCGATTGGTGCGGCGGCACCAGCCACGCGCTCGCGATGATCCCGGTCGCGAACAGCAGCAGCACGACCCAACCTTGCCACGCGACAGGCAAACCCCATCCCCAGCCGTAGCGCTTCGCGGGAAACCAGATCTTCTTGCCGTTCGAGGTCATGCGTCCTCCTTCGATCAATGAACGCGGCGTAGCGCCAACGGCGCGGTGAAGTCGTGCATCACCAGGCGTTCGGTACGGTTCCCGCTGCCACCAATGCTATCCTCTCGTCCGCTCATCCAGCGTCACCCAGCGAGATTCAATCATGACCCGACTGATCAAGCGCGCGTCCGCCGAGGCGCGCGCGTTCAAAAAACGCAAGCCGTCCGCCTACAACGGCTCCGAACAGCTCCAGCCGCCGCGCGTGAAGCGCCGCCCGGAGATCGACGAACACGACGACGTGCCCGTCCTCGACGCACCGCGCAAGCCGCGCTTCGCGCCCGTCACGTTCTCGGAAGAGCGCGGCGTGCGCTTCCTGCACTTCGGTACCGAATGGGTGCAGGGCGCGATGCGGATTTCGAAGCCGCTCGCCATCGAGCTCGAATACGCGCAGCAGATGATGGCGTGGCTGCTGTTCCTCGAAACGCCCGAGCGGATCGTCCAGCTCGGGCTCGGCACCGGCGCGCTGACGAAGTTCTCGCACCGCTTCCTGCCGCACGCGAAGGTCGAGGCCGTCGAACTGAACCCGGCGGTGATCGTCGCCGCACGCACGATGTTCGCGCTGCCGCCCGACGACGCACGCCTCGTCGTGCACGAAGCCGACGCGTGGGACTTCGTCAACGATCCGGCCAACCGCGGCACGACGGGCGCACTGCAGATCGACCTGTACGACGCGACCGCACGCGGCCCGGTGCTCGACAGCGTCGCGTTCTACCGCGCGGTGCGCGGCTGCCTCGCCGACGCGGGCATCGCGACGATCAACCTGTTCGGCGACCATCCGAGCTTCGTGCGCAACATGAAGCACCTGAACGCGGCGTTCGACCATCGCGTGATCGCGCTGCCGGAAGTGCACGACGGCAACCGGATCGCGATCGCGTTCTCGGGCCCCGCGCTCGACGTGTCGTTCGCGCAACTGGAAGCGCGCGCGAAACTGATCGAGGACACGCTGAAGCTGCCCGCGCGCAAGTGGATGAAAGCTTTGAAAGAAACGATCGGCGCACGCGAATCCTCGTTCGCGATCTGACGCTCATGCGCCGGCCGCATGCCGGTGCAACCGCATGACTGGGGGCGGATCACCTCGGGTTCGCCCCCGCTTGACCGCGCGTTCGCGGCTCCTATACTGGCGCGAAGCCAGGGGAGCCGCAGCTTACCCGTTTTGCCGCTCCTCTCGCCGCCGCACCCGCTTGACAAGATCGATAACCGGGAAAGATGAGGAGACGTCATGGCTCACGATGCCGACGCCAATCGGGCCGCCAAGCGCTGGCTCTGGCTGCTGGTACTGCCGCTGATCGCGATGGTGTGGGTACCGTCGTACAGCAAGATCGAACCGCAATGGTTCGGATTTCCGTTCTTCTACTGGTACCAGCTCCTTTGGGTCTTCATTAGCGCGGTGATTACCGCGTTCGTCTATTTCAAGACCAAGAACGCGTGGAAGGCGAGCGGCCCGCAGGGAGGTGCGCGATGAATCTCGGCGCGACCTTCGTTTTCGTGCTCCTGTTCATCGGTGTCACGATCATCGGTTTCCTGGCCGCCAACTGGCGGCGCGGCGATCTCGCCCATCTCGACGAATGGGGCCTCGGCGGCCGCCGCTTCGGCACGATCGTCACGTGGTTCCTGCTCGGCGGCGACCTCTACACGGCCTATACGTTCGTCGCGGTGCCCGCGCTCGTGTTCGGCGCCGGCGCGATGGGCTTCTTCGCGCTGCCGTACACGATCCTGATCTACCCGTTCGCGTTCGTCGTGTTCCCGAAGCTGTGGAGCATCGCGAAGCGTCACGGCTACGTGACGGCCGCCGACTTCGTGAACGCACGCTACGGCAGCCGGATGCTCGCGCTCGCGATCGCGGTGACGGGCATCCTTGCGACGATGCCCTACATCGCGCTGCAGCTCGTCGGCATCGAAGTCGTGATCGGCGCGCTCGGCTTCGACACGACGGGCTTCGTCGGCGACCTGCCGCTGATCATCGCGTTCGCGATCCTCGCCGCATACACGTACACGTCGGGGCTGCGCGCGCCCGCGATGATCGCGATCGTGAAGGACATCCTGATCTACATCACGATCGCCGCGGCGGTCATCGTGATCCCGGCGAAGCTTGGCGGCTTCGGCCACATCTTCGCGAGCGTGCCGCCCGCGAAGCTGCTGCTGAAGGCACCGGACGCGGCGAGCCTGAACGGCTACAGCGCGTACGTGACGCTCGCGATCGGCTCGGCGCTCGCGCTGTTCCTGTATCCGCACTCGGTCACGGCGATCCTGTCGTCGTCGTCCGGCAACTCGATCCGCCGCAACATGGCGATGCTGCCCGCGTACTCGTTCGTGCTCGGCTTGCTCGCGCTGCTCGGCTACATGGCGCTTGCGGCGGGCGTGAAGGACATGCCGCAGTACGCGCCGTACTTCAAGGCGTTCGGCCCGAACTTCGCGGTGCCCGCGCTGTTCCTCGAGTATTTCCCGTCGTGGTTCGTCGGCGTCGCGTTCGCGGCGATCGGCATCGGCGCGCTGGTGCCGGCGGCGATCATGTCGATCGCGGCCGCGAACCTCTATACGCGCAACATCCACCGCGAGTTCATCAACCGCGACATGACGCACGACCAGGAGACGCACGTCGCGAAGCTCACGTCGCTGATCGTGAAGGTCGGCGCGGTCGCGTTCATCCTCGGGCTGCCGCTCACCTATGCGATCCAGCTGCAGCTGCTCGGCGGGATCTGGATCATCCAGACGCTGCCCGCGATCGTGCTCGGCCTGTACACGCGGCTGCTCGACCATCGCGGCCTGCTGGCCGGCTGGGCGGCAGGCATCGTGTGCGGCACGTGGATGGCGGTGTCGCTGAAGCTCGCGAGCTCGATCTTCACGATCCACCTGTTCGGCCTCGCGATTCCCGGCTACGCGGCCGTGTGGTCGCTGGTCGTGAACCTGGTGGTGGCGGTGGCGGTGAGCGTGCTGGTGCGCGCGATGGGCATGGCGCATGCGGAGGATCGCACGCGGCCGGAGGATTATCTCGACGTCGTCGAGGGTTGATGCGGGCGGCGCGGTCGCGCGTCGCGGGCCGCGCATCGCGCAGCGGCAACGACGCCCGTCACTGCGAAGTGGCGGGCGTTTTCGCGGGTGTCAGCCCTGCGCGCGTTTCACGAGATCCTCGCGTTGCGACAGGTCTTCGACGTTGACCATCCAGTGCACGCCGAAACGGTCCTTCGCCATCCCGAAGCCGAGCGCCCAGAACGTCTTGCCGAACGGCATCGTCACTTCGCCGCCGTCGGCGAGCGCATTGAACAGCTTCTGGCCTTCCTCGACCGTCGCCGGGTTCAGCGACAGCGAATAGCCGGCGTGCGTGCCGCCCGGCTGGCTGCAGTCGCCGTCCGAGCACATGATCATCGAGTCGCCGATCATGAAGCTCGCATGCATCACCTTGTCGGCCATCTCGGGCGTGATCGCGTGTTCGGGATTCGGCGGCGCATCCTTGAAGCGCATCTTGAACATCGTCTTCGCGCCGAGCGCCTTTTCGTAGAACTGAAGGGCCTCTTCCGCGCGGCCGTAGAACGTCAGATACGGTTGGACTTGCATCGTTGTCTCCTGTTGACCGGGCCGGCGTGTCGGTGCCGGCGCGGGTACTTCTAAGATTGACCGGGAAGAGCACGCCGGGATGCGGCCGGCGCACTCGTGACGTGGATTGTAGTGCGCGCGTCTGACGATGGAATGAAAAATAAAAACGGCCGCGAACACGCGGTTCGCGGCCGTTCGTCACGCTGCTGACGGCTGTTGTCAGGGTTGCTGACAGTTCAACTGACGGGCCGTCACGTCAGGTGCGGCGTGGTTCAGCGCAGCCCGTCGATCAGCTTTTCGAGCTTCACCGCATCGGCGGCGAACACGCGGATGCCTTCGGACAGCTTTTCGGTCGCCATCGCTTCGTCGTTCAGCTGGAAGCGGAACGACGCCTCGTCGATCGCGACGCGCTCGGTCGGCTTGTCCTGCAGTGCGTCCGGCGACAGCTTGCGCGCCACCGTTTCGGTGCTGTCGTGCAGCTTCTGCAGCAAATCGGGGCTGATCGTCAGCAGGTCGCAGCCCGCGAGCTCGGTGATCTGGCTCGTCGTGCGGAAGCTCGCGCCCATCACTTCGGTGTTGTAGCCGAACGTCTTGTAGTAGGTGTAGATGCGGCGCACCGACTGCACGCCCGGATCGTTCGCACCGCCGTTCTTCGCTTCATCCCAGTCGGCGCCGGCCTGCTTCTTGTACCAGTCGTAGATGCGGCCGACGAACGGCGAGATCAGTTGCGCGCCGGCTTCCGCGCACGCGGCGGCCTGCACGAGCGAGAAAAGCAGGGTCATGTTGCACTTGATCCCTTCCTTCTGCAGCACCTCGGCCGCGCGAATGCCTTCCCACGTCGATGCGAGCTTGATCAGGATGCGCTCGCGGCCGACGCCGGCGGCTTCGTACAGTGCGATGAGTTCGCGACCCTTGTCGATCGAGCGCTGCGTGTCGAACGACAGGCGCGCATCGACCTCGGTCGACACGCGGCCCGGAATCAGCTTCAGGATCTCGGTGCCGAATGCGATCAGCAGGCGGTCGATGATGAAATCGGTGCTTTCGTTGCGATGATCGCGGACGGTTTTCTCGAGGATCGGCTTGTACGCGTCCTTCTGGACGGCCTTCAGGATCAGCGACGGGTTCGTGGTCGCATCCTGCGGCTTGTATTGCGCAAGCTGCTGGAAATCGCCCGTGTCGGCGACGACGGTCGTGTACTGCTTCAGCTGGTCGAGTGCGGTAGTCATGGCGATTCGGAAGAAGGGCGCGGCGCGCCGGGTTCTCACGGGCCGCGCGAGCGCGGCGGCGAAGCGAGGCGGCGCCGGGCGCCGCCTTCGATCCATCATTTTAGGCCCGATTCGTGTCGGGCACGTTTTGGCGGGTCCGGCGCCTGCCGTGGCGGGCGTCGCGCCGCATCACGCGGGGCGCCGCGCGTTCAGGATCACCTGCGTGACGATCCCCGCGACGAGGCCCCAGAACGCCGAGCCGATCGACAACAGCGTCAGACCCGACGCGGTGACCATGAACGTGACGAGCGCGGCTTCGCGCTGCTTCACGTCCTGCATCGCGTTCGCGAGCCCGCTCATGATCGAGCCGAACAGCGCGAGCGCGGCGACCGACACGACGAGCGCCTTCGGCAGTGCCGCGAACAGCGCGGCGATCGTCGCGCCGAAGATCCCGGCGATCAGGTAGAACGTGCCGCACCACACGGCGGCCGTGTAGCGCTTCGCGTGATCCTCGTGCGCTTCGGGGCCCGTGCAGATCGCCGCGGTGATCGCCGCGAGGTTCACGCCGTGCGAGCCGAACGGCGCGAGCAGCAGCGACGCGAGGCCGGTGGACGCGATCAGCGGCGACGACGGGGTCGAATAGCCGTCCGCGCGCAGCACCGCGATGCCCGGCACGTTCTGCGACGCCATCGCGACGACGAACAGCGGAATGCCGATGCTGACGATCGACGCGATCGAGAACGCGGGCATCGTGAACACGGGTTGCGCGAGCGCGATGTGGAAGCGGCTGAAGTCGAGCAGGCCGAGGCCGCCGGCCGCCACGGTGCCGACGAGCAGCGTCGTGACGATCGCGTAGCGCGGCGCGAGCCGCTTGACGATCAGGTAGGTGAAGAACATCGCGAGCACGAGCGCGGTCTGGAACTGCGCGGCGCGGAAGATCTCGATGCCGATCTCGAACAGGATGCCCGCGAGCAGGGCGGCGGCGATGCCGGCCGGAATGCGCCGCATCAGCGTGTCGAACAGCCCGCTCAGGCCGACCGCGGTCAGCAGCAGTGCGCACACGACGAACGCGCCGATCGCCTCGGGATACGGTACGCCGGGCAGCGACGCGATCAGCAGCGCGGCGCCGGGCGTCGACCACGCGACCACGACGGGCGCGCGAAAGCGCAGCGACAGGCCGATCGTCGTCAGCGCCATGCCGATCGACAGCGCCCAGATCCACGACGAGATCTGCGCGTCGGTCAGGTGCGCGGCGCGGCCGGCCTGGAACATCAGCACGAGCGAGCTCGTGTAGCCCGTCATCATCGCGACGAAGCCGGCGACGAGCGCCGAGACGGACGTATCGGTGAAAAAGCGGCGGCCGCCGGCGCGGCCAGCGCTCGCGGTGGGCGAAGGGTTCATGCTATCTCCGGGGGAGGCCGCCTGGACGCGGCCTTCGTGTCTGCAGGGTGGGTTCGTTACTTGCTGAGTGCGCGCATCGCGGTTTCGAGGCCCGCGAGCGTGAGCGGGTACATGCGCTGACCGAGCACGTCGCGAATGATCGAGACCGATTGCCGGTATTCCCATAGCCGCTCGGGCTCCGGGTTCAGCCATGCATGGTGGGGGAACTGGTCGGCGAGGCGGCGCAGCCAGACGGCGCCGGCTTCCGGATTGTTGTATTCGACCGAGCCGCCGGGCTGCAGCACCTCGTACGGGCTCATCGTCGCGTCGCCGACGAAGATCAGCTTGTAGTCGGGCGTGAACTTGTGCAGCACGTCCCACGTCGCGGTGCGCTCCGCGTGACGGCGGCGGTTGTTCTTCCACAGGTGGTCGTACACGCAGTTGTGGAAGTAGTAGAACTCCAGGTGCTTGAACTCGGCCTTCGCGGCCGAGAACAGCTCCTCGGTGCGCTTGATGTGGTCGTCCATCGAGCCGCCGACGTCGAGCAGCATCAGCACCTTCACGTTGTTGTGGCGCTCGGGCACCATCCGCAGGTCGAGCCAGCCGGCGTTCGCGGCCGTGCTGCGGATCGTGCCGGGCAGGTCGAGCTCCTCGGCCGCGCCTTCGCGCGCGAAGCGGCGCAGGCGCCGCAGCGCGACCTTGATGTTGCGCGTGCCGATCTCGACGGAATCGTCGTAGTCGCGATAGGCGCGCGCTTCCCACACCTTGACCGCGGTGCGGTTGCCGTTCGACGGGCCGCCGATGCGCATGCCTTCGGGGTTGTAGCCGCCGTGCCCGAACGGCGACGTGCCGCCGGTGCCGATCCACTTGTTGCCGCCTTCGTGGCGTTCCTTCTGCTCGTCGAGCAGTTCCTTCAGGCGCTCCATCAGCTTGTCGAGGCCGCCCATCGCTTCGATCTGCGCCTTTTCCTCCGGCGACAGCTCGCGCTGGAGGCGTTTCTCGAGCCAGTCGAGCGGAACGTCGAACGCGTCGGAAGGCAGGGCGGACACGCCGTGGAAATACGCGCCGAACGCCTGGTCGAACTTGTCGAAGTACTGCTCGTCCTTGACGAGCGTCATCCGCGCGAGGAAGTAGAACGCGTCGATCGACGGCGAGATCAGCCCGGCCTTCAGCGATTCGAGCAGCGTCAGGTATTCCTTCACCGAGACGGGCAGCTTGGCTGCGCGCAGCGCGTAGAAGAAATTGAGCAGCATGGCCGGGCCTTCGCGGTGGGTTACCGGTTGTGCCGGTTCATGTAGACGAGCCGCTCGAGCAGGCTCAGGTCCTGCTCGTTCTTCAGCAGCGCGCCCGCGAGCGGCGGCACGATCTGCTTCGCGTCGACGCCGCGCAGCGCGTCGGCCGGGATGTTCTCGGCGAGCAGCAGCTTCAGCCAGTCGAGCAGCTCGGACGTCGACGGCTTCTTCTTCAGCCCCGACACGGCGCGCAGCTCGAAGAAGCTCTCGAGCGCCGCGCGCAGCAGTTCCTCGCGGATGTCCGGGAAGTGGACCGCGACGATCTGCTGCATCGTCGACGGATCGGGAAACTGGATGTAGTGGAAGAAGCAGCGGCGCAGGAATGCGTCGGGCAGCTCCTTCTCGTTGTTCGACGTGATGATCACGAGCGGGCGGTGCTTCGCGCGCACGGTCTCGCGCGTCTCGTACACGTGGAATTCCATCCGGTCGAGCTCGCGCAGCAGGTCGTTCGGGAATTCGATGTCGGCCTTGTCGATCTCGTCGATCAGCAGCACGCTCGGGCGCTCGGCGTCGAACGCCTGCCACAGCACGCCCTTCACGATGTAGTTCGCGATGTCCTTCACGCGCGCGTCGCCGAGCTGCGAGTCGCGCAGCCGCGACACCGCGTCGTATTCGTACAGGCCCTGCTGCGCCTTCGTCGTCGACTTGATGTGCCACTGCAACAGCGGCATGTCGAGCGCGGCCGCCACTTCCTCGGCGAGCATGGTCTTGCCGGTGCCGGGCTCGCCCTTGATCAGCAGCGGGCGCTGCAGCGTCAGCGCGGCATTGACCGCGAGCTTCAGGTCGTCGGTGGCGACGTAGTGCGAGGATCCTTCGAAACGCATGGCGGCGCTCTTTCCTGGTCGCAAAAAAACCCAGTATAAGTCAGAAGGGCTGTCCGGTTGGGCCGGGGCCGCGTATCGTTGCGGGGCTGCGGCGGGGCGGACCGGGGCGCCGTATGGACGCATTCCCCGCCGACGCGGTACAATCTGGCCGTTTTTTTTGGCCTGCGTGGCGACCGACAAGCAAAACGGCGCGGGCCGTTGCCGCTTCGGCGCCAGTTTCCCCTCAAGCTAGGTTACAAGAGCTATGAACAAATTCGTCGGCAAACACGTCGTTGTCGCAGCGCTCGTGGCGCTCGCGGGCAGCGCGCAGGCGGCCGGTGTGGTCGGCAACCCGAAGGACGGGGCAAGCAAGGCCGCCATGTGTATCGGTTGCCACGGCATCCAGGATTACCGCGCGGCGTATCCGGAGGTCTACCGGGTGCCCGTCCTCGGCGGCCAGAACCAGCAATACCTCGAGAACGCGCTGAAGGCCTACCGCAAGAAAGATCGTCACTTCCCGTCGATGAACGCGATCGCCGGTTCGCTGACGGACCAGGACATCGCGGATCTGGCGGCTTACTACGCCGTCCAGAAGGCCGACACGAAGGACAATCCCTACAAGTAAAGCGCGCGCCGCCGATCTGACCGGCGGGACAGGAGCATTCATGAACAACGCATTCAAGACGGCGGCGGTTGCACTGGCGGCCGGCCTCGCGATCGGTACCGCGCATGCGGCGGACATCACGAAGGGCAAGGAGCTGGTCGAGTCGCACAACTGCGCGGCCTGCCACGGCGCGCAGCTGAACAAGCCGATCAACGCAGAATATCCGCGCCTCGCGGGCCAGCACGCCGACTACCTCGTGTGGGCGATGCGCCAGTACCAGATGGGGCTGACGAACCCGCTGCTCGGTCGCAACAACGCGATCATGCAGGCGCAGGTGCAGAACCTGTCGGTCAGCGACATGAAGGACATCGCGGCCTACATCGAGTCGCTGAAAGAGACGGATCTCGTCTTCAAGAAGTAAGCGCGTCGGACCTTGCCGGTCCGTGCAGCCGGAATACCCCGCCGCGGCGGGGTATTTTTTTGTCCGCGGCGCTCAGTCGCGCGACGCGCGGCGCAGGATGCGCTGCAGGTACGCGTCCGTATCGGGCGGCGTGCCGGTGCGCTGCGCTTCCCAGATCGTCTCGCCGAGGCACTCCATGATCATGTGCTGCGCCTCGTGGGTCGAGTCGAGCTTCGCGGCCAGCTTGTCGTGCGCGGCGCGGATGCCGGGCGGCTGGTCGATCGACAACTGCTCGCTGATCGCGAGGTGCATCGACAGATGCAGGAACGGGTTCGTGCGGCCTTCCTCGGGCGTGTAGTTGCGCGCGGCGGCGCCGTCGGCGTCCGCGAGGTCGTCGTGGTATTCCGGATGCTCGACGATCCAGTCGGCTGCCATCGCTTCCAGCGGCGTCAGGATCTCGCCGGCGCGCTGCTTGCGCCAGGTCTCGGTGAAAAAGCGACGGACTTCGTCGCGACTCGGATTGAACATGGTGGGGAAACGTCGTGATTCGGGCGGCGTCATGCCGCGTCGCGCATTGTACGCCGGGTCGGCGTGCGGCGCTGGCCGCCGCGCAACGGGTAAGCGCGGGCTAGGCTGCCGGCCGCCGCGCCGCTACACTCCGACGATTCCCGTCGTCGCGCTCGCACCACTCCATCATGTCCGCCACCGTCCGCTCATCGTCCGCCGCGCTACAGGGCGCGCTCTATGTCGCGTTGTCCGCCGCCGCGTTCGGCGCGATGGCGATCTTCGGCCGCTATGCGTATGCGGCCGGCGTCGACGTGCTCGGGCTGCTGATCGTGCGCTTCGCGATCGGCGGTGCGATCCTTGCCGCGATCGCGCGGCACCGCCGCGTCGCATGGCCGCGCGGCCGCACGCTCGCGCCGCTCGTGGCGATGGGGGCGCTCGGCTACGTCGGGCAGTCGTTCTGCTATTTCAGTGCGCTCCAGCATGCGCAGGCGAGCCTCGTCGCATTGCTGCTGTACCTGTATCCGGCCTTTGTCACGCTGCTGGCCGCATGGTGGCTCGGCGAGCGCCTCACGCGCGCGAAGGCGGTCGCGCTCGTGCTTTGCGTCGCGGGCTCCGCGCTGATGGTCGGCGGCGGCCACGGCGAGCCGCTCGGCATCGCGCTCGCGCTGGCCGCCGCGGTGATCTATTCGCTGTACATCGTCGGCGGCACGAAGGCGACGCGCGGCGTCGATCCGCTCGCGACGACCGCCATCATCTGCCTGTCGGCGACCGCGACGCTCGTCGCGATCGCGATCGTGCGGACCGCGGCGTTCGGCGCGCCGCCGCGCTGGCCGGCGACGGCCGGCGGCTGGGCGTCGATGCTCGCGATCGCCTTGGTGTCGACGGTCGCCGCGATGCTCGCGTTCTTCGCCGGGCTCGAGCGGCTGGGGGCCGCGCGCACGTCGATGCTGTCGACGCTCGAGCCGGTCGTGACGGTCGCGCTCGCGGCGCTGCTGTTCGGCGAGGCGCTGTCGCCGTTGCAGTGGATCGGCGGCGTCGCGATCCTCGCGGCCGTGCTCGCGCTCGTGCGCGCGGGCGGCGCGGCGGCCGACGACGCGACGGCGACGTCCAACGCATAGCAGGGCAGGGACAAGCCGCGGGCGCCGCAATGGCGTCCGCTGGTCGTGCCGCGCGCTGCCCTCGGCACGAGCGGCACGAGCGGCACGAGCGGCCGCGTGCAGTGCGTCAGCCGCGGCTGACGCTCACTCGTTCGGCGGCGGCGTCTTCGGCCGGAATTCGCACAGCGGCTCGATCGCGCAGTGCCAGCATTCGGGCTTGCGCGCCTTGCACACATAGCGTCCGTGCAGGATCAGCCAGTGATGCGCGTCCTGCAGGAATTCCTTCGGCGTGAACTTCTCGAGCGCGGCCTCCACGGCCCGCACGTCCTTGCCCGGCGCGAGCCCCGTGCGGTTCGCGACGCGGAAGATGTGCGTGTCGACCGCGATCGTCGGCTGGCCGAACGCGGTGTTCAGCACGACGTTCGCGGTCTTGCGGCCGACGCCCGGCAGGCTCTCGAGCGCTTCGCCATCGGCCGGCACCTCGCCGTCGTAGCGCTCGAGCAGGATGTTGCACGTCGCGATCACGTTCTTCGCCTTGGTGCGGTACAGGCCGATCGTCTTGATGTAGTCGGCGACACCTTCTTCACCGAGCGCGACGATTTGTCGCGGGGTGTTCGCGACCGGGAACATCTTGCGCATCGCCTTGTTGACCGACACGTCGGTCGCCTGCGCGGACAGCATCACCGCGATCAGCAACTCGAACGGCGTCGTGTATTCGAGCTCGGTGGTCGGATGCGGATTGAGGCTTTGCAGCGTTTCGTAGATCGCGCGTCGTTTCGTGGCGTTCATGGACGGTTCTTGTCGGGCGGCGCGGACGGGCCGTTCCGGTCGTCGTGGTTCGGATCGTCGCGGGTGTCGCCGGCGGCCTCGGCGTCGCGCTGCGCCTGCTGTTCGGCGAGCCGCTTGCGGCGGGCTTCGGCCGCGTCGATCTGCGCCTGCACGGCCGCGCTCACGCCTTCGGTGTTCTTCGGCCCGGCGCCTTGCCCGGACAGTTCTTCCTTCTTCTTGCGTGCGCGTTCGAGCGCCGGCGGCGATGATCGCGCCGCTTTCTCGCGTCGGCGTCGTCGGCTGGTGCCGCGCCCGTGCGCCGGCTGTTCCGCGGCCGCGCGCAGCCTTGGCCGCGCCGGCGCCGGCGCTGCCGCCGCGCGGGCGGCGGCGCGCCTCGGCGGCTCGCGCTTCGCGACGCTGGCGCGCGAGCCGGCGGTCGTGGCGCTCGCCGCGCGGCGTCGCCTGTTCCTCGCGACCACGCGTCCAGCCGGTGCGCTTCCGTCGGTCACGGGGACCATCGCGATGCAGTCGACCGGGCAGGGCGGTACGCACAGGTCGCAGCCCGTGCACAGCGATTCGACGATCGTGTGCATCTGTTTCGGTGCGCCGATGATCGCGTCGACCGGGCACGCCTGCATGCACAGCGTGCAGCCGATGCACAGGCTTTCGTCGATGAACGCGACGGCGCGCGGATGCTCGGCGCCGTTGACGGGATTCAGCGGGATCACGGGCTTGCCGAGCAGGCGCGCGAGGCGTGCGATGCCTTCGGCGCCGCCGGGCGGGCACTGGTTGTAGTTCGCGTCGCCGGCGGCGATCGCTTCGGCGTACGGACGGCAGCCGTTATAGCCGCACTTCGTGCATTGCGTCTGGGGAAGCAGATCTTCGATGCGATCCGCGAGGGTCTTGGAATCGGTCACGGTGACAACGGGCGCAGCAGCGCCGAATGGCTCTCGGCCGCGTCTGGCGCGGCCGGAAAGGTTTGCCAAACCTTGATTATCGCCGATTTCCCGCATTGCGCTGGACGCTGTCTGTGCGCATAATCGAACCGCTTTTTTGCAGGGGCTCAGCAGGAGGGCGGCCGCATGCGGCGCGCTCGTTCCAGGGCAGCCGGCGCCGAGGCGGTGGGGGTGCCGGTCCGGATCAGGATCACGCGGCTCACATAGCAAAACGCCACCATGAATCAGCCAAAAATCAAAAGAGATCCTGAAGGTACACGCCGCCGCATCCTGATGGCGGCAGCCGAAGAGTTCGCGGGTGGAGGGCTGTTCGGCGCACGCGTCGACCAGATCGCGCGCCGGGCCGAGACCAACGAGCGCATGCTCTATTACTACTTCGGCAGCAAGGAGCAGCTGTTTACGGCCGTGCTCGAACACGCGTTCTCCGCGCTGACCGAGGCCGAGCGCGTGCTCGATCTGGATGGCGTCGCGCCCGTCGAGGCCGTCACGCGGCTCGCGCATTTCGTGTGGGACTACTACCGCGATCATCCCGAGCTGCTGCGGCTCATCAACAACGAGAACCTGCACGAAGCGCGCTACCTGCACAAGTCGACGCGGATCCGCGAGATGATGTCGCCGATCGTCGCGAAGCTCGGCAACGTGCTGATGCGCGGCCAGAAGGCCGGGCTGTTCCGCAGCGACGTCGATCCGCTGCGCTTCTACGTGACGCTGTCGGGGCTCGGCTATTACATCGTGTCGAACCGCTTCACGCTCGCCGCGACGCTCGGCCGCGACTTCAGCGAAGCCGACGAGCGCGCGGAGATGGTCAGGATGAACACCGAGTTGCTGCTCGCGTATCTGCTGCGGCGCTGAGTCGACGAACCGTCGAACCGACGCGCCGATGAACCGACGCGTCGATGAATCGATGAGTCGCCGCGACCGCGACCGCCGGATAAAAAAAACGCCGCCGTGCGCAAGCAACGGCGGCGTTTTTGCGTCGGGACGCGGTGCGTCAGGCGGCCTTGCGCGCCCGCGCGGGCTTGGCGCGCGTGCTGCCTGCGCGTTTCGCGGCAGGTGCGGCCTTCGCGACGGCCGTCCTGGCGGGTGCGACCGTCACGGCCGGCGCTTTCGGGCGCGTGCGTTTCGCGGCGGTGGCGCGCGCCGTCGTTTCAGGCTGCGGCGTGGCGGCCGGCACGCCGCCGATTGTGGTCGCGTCCTGTGCATCGGGAGGCAACTTCGTCGTGCCGTTCTTCGGTTCCGGCGCATGCTCGCGGATGAAGTCGCGCAACTGCGGATAGATGATCGTGCGCCAGCGGCGGCCCGAGAAGATCCCGTAGTGACCGCACTTCTCGGCGGTCAGGCTGCGGCGGTCGTCCTGCGGGATGCCCGTGCACAGCTCGTGCGCGACGTGCGTCTGGCCGCTGCCCGAGATGTCGTCGAGTTCACCCTCGATCGTCATCAGCGCGGTGTGCTTGATGTCCTGCGGACGCACGCGCTCGCCTTCGACATCCCACGTGCCTTCCGCGAGCCGGAATTCCTGGAACACGACGCGGATCGTCTCGAGGTAATACTCGGCCGCCATGTCGAGCACCGCGTTGTACTCGTCGTAGAAGCGGCGGTGCGCCTCGGCGTCGTCCTCGTCGCCGCGCAGCAGGCTCTGGTAGAAGTCCCAGTGCGATTGCGCGTGACGTTCCGGGTTCATCGCGACGAAGCCCGTGTGCTGCAGGAAGCCCGGATACACGTGGCGGCCTTCGCCCGGATAGTTCGCGGGCACCGTGTGGATCACGTTGTTCTCGAACCACGCGGTCGAGTGCTGCGTCGCGAGCGAGTTCACCGACGTCGGGCTGCGGCGCGCGTCGATCGGGCCGCCCATCATCGTCATCGTGAGCGGCGTGTCCTCGCCGCGGCTCGCCATCAGCGAGATCGCCGCGAGCACCGGCACGGTCGGCTGGCACACGGAGATCACGTGCAGGTTGCGCGCGCCGATGTGGCGGATGAATTCCTGGATGTACGCGATGTAGTCGTGCAGGTGGAACGGGCCGACCTCGACCGGCACCATCCGCGCATCGATCCAGTCGGTGATGTACACCTTGTGATCCTGCAGCAGCGTGCGCACGGTGTCGCGCAGCAGCGTCGAGTGGTGGCCCGACAGCGGCGCGCAGACCAGCACGACCGGCTCGTCCTTCAGCTGCGTGACGGCATCGGCGTCGTCCGAATAGCGCTTGAAACGCAGCAGCCGGCAGAACGGCTTCTCGATGATCGTCTGCTCGACGATCGGGATGTTGTGGCCGTCCTTGACGATCTGGTGAATGTTGAATTCGGGCTTCTCGTAATCCTTGCCGAGCCGGTACATCAGTTCGTACGCGGCGGCCATCCGCGGCGCGCCGGGCATCAGCGAGAACGGGCTGGACGGATTGGCGAACGACTTGGAGGCGGCCTGGGCCCAGGCCGTGAGCGGGCTCAGCATCGCCCGCTGGAATTCGTGCAGTTGGTAAAGCATGCAGACTACTCCCGCTTGGGGGACGGTGCGCAGGGGCGTGTGGCGTCGCGGCGTGCCGTGTGGGTCAGCGACCGGCCATGTTGCAGTGCGGCCGGACAATCGAGTCGATCATATCGGACAACGATCAATGTTGCAATGCAACATTTTTCCGATTTTTCATCAAACGTTTGCGAATTGACGATCTCTGAAGAAGCCGCTCCACCCCCGGTCAGCGCCCCGTCGCCACGGCCGGCGCCGGCTGGCCGGCCGCGCGCGCCATCGCCTCTTCGTGGTGCATCAGGTTCATCGCGGTATGCACGAGCGCCACGTGCGAGAACGCCTGCGGGAAATTGCCGACGAGCCGGCCATCGACCGGATCGTATTCCTCGGCGAGCAGCCCGAGGTCGTTCGACAGCGCGAGCAGCCGGCTGAACAGCCGATGCGCGTCGTCGATCCGGCCGAGCAGCGCGTAGTTGTCGACCAGCCAGAAGCTGCACGCGAGGAACGTGCCTTCGCCCGGCGGCAGGCCGTCGTCGTACTCGGTCGTGCGGTAGCGCATCACGAGGCCGTCGTGCAGCAATTCCCGCTCGATCGCGTCGACCGTGCCGACGATGCGCGGGTCTTCCGGCGGCAGGAAGCCGAGCAGCGGCAGCAGCAGCACGCTCGCGTCGAGCTCGTCGCTGCCGTAGCTCTGGGCAAACGCCTGTTTGCCTTCATGCCATGCGTTGTCGCACACGTCCGCGTGGATCCGGTCGCGCAGCGCGCGCCAGCGGTCGAGCGACGCGGGCAGCCGGAACATCTCCGCCGACTTGATCGCGCGGTCGAACGCGACCCACGCCATCACCTTCGAGAACGTGAAGTGGCGGCGGCCGCCGCGCGTTTCCCAGATGCCCTCGTCGGGTTCCCGCCAGATCTTCTCGAGATGGTCGAGCAGCGAGCACTGGACGGACCACACCGTGTCGTCGGCCTGCAGGCCGCCCACGCGCGCGAGGTGCAGCGCGGCCATCACTTCGCCGAACACGTCGAGCTGGAGCTGGTTCGCGGCGCCGTTGCCGACGCGCACCGGTTTCGAATCCTGGTAGCCGGGCAGCCAGTCGAGCTCCATTTCCGGCAGCCGGCGCTCGCCCGCGATCCCGTACATGATCTGGATCTGCTCGGGCGAGCCGGCCATCACGCGGCCGAGCCACGTGCGCCACGCGCGCGCCTCGTCGTAATAGCCGCCGCGCATCAGCGCGAGCAGCGTGATCGTCGCGTCGCGCAGCCAGCAGTAGCGGTAGTCCCAGTTGCGGTTGCCGCCGATCTTCTCGGGCAGCGACGTGGTCGGCGCCGCGACGATGCCGCCGGTCGGCTCGTAAGCGAGCGCCTTCAGGGTAATCAGCGAACGGCGCACGGCGGCCGCGTAGCGGCCCTGCACCTGGCAGCGGCCCGACCATTCGAGCCAGTAGTTCTCGGTGCGCGCGAGCATCGACAGCGGATCGCGCGCGGGCGGCAGCCGCAGGTGCGACGCCGCATAGCTGAGCGAAAACGGCACACGTTCGTCGGCGCTCACCGTGAATTCCGCGAGCGTATGGAGGTTCTTGCCGGTGAGCGGCACCGGCGTGCGCAGCACGACGGTATCGGGGCCGGCGATCGCCTTCATGCCGTCCTCGCGCGTCAGCTGCGTGACCCACGGGATCGAGAAACCGTAGTCGAAGCGCAACACCAGTTCCATGCGCATCTTCATCGTGCCGTGGCGGCCGACGACGATCCGCACCAGTTCGGACCAGCCGTTGCCGGGCGGCATGAAGTCGATCACGGTGACCGCGCCGTCGGCGCTTTCGTAGTCGGTTTCGAGGATCAGCGTGTCGCCGCGATAGCGGCGCGTCGTGTGCGTGATCGCGGCGTCGGCGGCCGGCGCGAGCAGCCAGCGGCCGTGCTCGGGCGTGCCGACCAGCGCCGCGAAACAGGCGCCCGAATCGAAGCGGGGCCAGCACAGCCAGTCGACGGAGCCGTCTTTCGAGATCAGCGCGGCGGTATGGCCGTCGCCGACGAGGGCGTAGTCTTCGATCAGGGCGGGCATGGGCAAGCGGTCCTTGGATATTCGAGTTCACGATGCAGGGCTGCGGCGCCCGGGCTTCACGCGCCGGCGTCGCGCCCCGTATACTCGCCCGGGCGGCGGAGCGCATGAACGGCCGGCGTTTCGTCCTATCTCAACACTTGAAGCGACTCGATGCAAGGAGGATTCAATGCCCAACCGTTTACGCGAGCGTGACGCGCGCGCTTCGACACGAGGGTTCCCGCTTAGGTTCGCTCACTGGATGAAAGGTTTCGCGCTCGTGCTTTCCTTGTCCGCGACCCACGCCTTCGCGCAACAATCGCCGGCACCGGCCGACGGCGTCTACAACCTGCTCGTCGGCACCTATACGGGGCACGGCAGCGACGGGATCTACGTGTACCGCTTCGATACGAAAACGGGCAGCATCGCGCCCGTATCGTCGGCGAAGACCGTGAATCCGTCCTACCTGTTGCCGAGCCGCGACGGTCGCACCGTCTACGCGGTCAACGAACTGCCCGGCGACAACGGGCCGGCCGCGCAGCGCGGCGGCATCAGCGCGTTCGGCTTCGATCCGAAGACGGGGGCGCTCACGTTCATCGACCGCGTGTCGTCGGAAGGGAACGATCCTTGCTATCTCGCGCTGTCACCGGACGGCAAGTACCTCGTCACGGCCAACTACTCGGTCGCGGCCGATCCGGGCGGCAGCTTCGCCGTGTTCCCGATCCGCGACGGCGGCGCGGCCGGCCCGGCCGTGCTGACGGTGCATCACGAGGGCAAGGGGCCCGTGAAGGGACGCCAGGACGGCGCGCACGTGCACTCGACGGTGTTCTCGCCCGACGGCCGCTACCTGTTCGTGCAGGACCTCGGCGCGGACAAGCTCTACGGCTACCGCTACACGGTGGACGGCAGCCGCGGGCTGATCAGCCCGACCGACACGCGCTACACGCCGGTGAAGGCCGGCTCCGGCCCGCGTCACATGGTATTCAGCGCGGACGGCCGGTTCGCGTACGTGACGAGCGAACTCAACGCGTCGGTCGAGGTGTTCGGCTACCGCGACGGCAAGCTGACGCCGGTCGAGACGCTGCCGATGACGGTGCCGGGCTTCAAGGGCAAGGTCGGCGGCGGCGCGCTCCACCTGTCGCCGGACGGCCGCTTCCTGTACGCGAGCAATCGCGGCGACGTGAACGAAATCGTGATCTACGCGGTGAACCAGGCCGACGGCCGGCTGAAGACCGTCGGGCGCCAGTCGAGCCTCGGCAGGACGCCGCGTGAATTCCTGATCGATCCGACCGGCAAGTGGCTGATCGTCGGCAACCAGGACAGCGACGCGTTCTACGTGTTCAGCCGCGACGTCCAGACGGGGCAGCTCGGCGCGAATCCGCAGAAGGTCGTGGTCGGCAGCCCGGTCGACTTCAAGCTGGTGCCGGCGGCGCTGTAAAGCGCCGTTCATGAAAAAAGGGCGCTGCCGAGGCAGCGCCCTTGTTCGTCCGGGCGGCCGCTTGCGCGGGGCGCCCGGATCGATCGTCGGCGGCCGTGCGGCCGCCATGCTCAGTCGGCCGCGGCCGGCACGAGCACCTCGCGGCTGCCGTTGATGCCCATCGGCGACACCAGTCCGGCCGCCTCCATCTGCTCGACGAGGCGCGCGGCGCGGTTGTAGCCGATGCGCAACTGGCGCTGCACCGACGAGATCGACGCGCGCCGCGTGCGCACGACGAACGCGACCGCTTCGTCGTACAGCGGATCGGCCTCCGCATCCGGCGCTTCGCCGAACAGGTCCTGCGTCGCGCCGTCGGCGGCCGGGCCGTCCAGAATCCCTTCCTCGTACTGCGGCTCGCCGAACTGCTTCAGGTATTCGACGATCCGGTGCACTTCCTCGTCCGCGACGAACGCGCCGTGCACGCGCTGCGGGTAGCCCGTGCCCGGCGGCAGGAACAGCATGTCGCCCTGGCCGAGCAGCGATTCGGCGCCCATCTGGTCGAGGATCGTGCGCGAGTCGATCTTCGACGACACCTGGAACGCGACGCGCGTCGGGATGTTCGCCTTGATGAGGCCGGTGATCACGTCGACGGACGGGCGCTGGGTCGCGAGGATCAGGTGGATGCCGGCCGCGCGCGCCTTTTGCGCGAGACGGGCGATCAGCTCCTCGATCTTCTTGCCGGCGACCATCATCAGGTCGGCCAGCTCGTCGATCACGACGACGATCAGCGGCAGCTTCGACAGCGGCTCGGGATCGTCGGGCGTCAGCGAGAACGGGTTGCCGATCTTCTTTTCCTTCGCCTCCGCGTCGCGGATCTTCTGGTTGAAGCCCGCGAGATTGCGCACGCCGACGGCCGACATCAGCCGGTAGCGTTTCTCCATTTCGCCGACGCACCAGTTCAGTGCGTTCGCCGCGAGCTTCATGTCGGTGACGACCGGCGCGAGCAGGTGCGGGATGCCTTCGTAGACCGACAGCTCGAGCATCTTCGGGTCGATCATGATCAGCCGCACGTCCTCGGGCGTCGCCTTGTACAGCAGCGACAGGATCATCGCGTTGATCGCGACCGACTTGCCCGAACCCGTCGTGCCGGCGACCAGCATGTGCGGCGCCTTCGCGAGATCGGTGACGACCGGGTGGCCGGTGATGTCCTTGCCCATCGCGATCGTCAGCTGCGACGCCGAATGCTGGTATTGGCGCGACTCGAGGATTTCCGACAGGCGGATCATCTGGCGTTTCGCGTTCGGCAGCTCGAGGCCCATGCAGGTCTTGCCGGGAATCGTCTCGACGACGCGGATCGACGTGAGGCCGAGGCCGCGCGACAGGTCCTTCATCAGGCCGACGATCTGGCTGCCGCGCACGCCGAGCGCGGGTTCGATCTCGAAGCGCGTGATCACCGGGCCGGCCGATGCGCCAACCACCGTCACCGGTACCTTGAACTCCTGCAGGCGCTGCTCGATGACCTGGGCCGTCTGCGCGAGGTGTTCCTCGGTGATCGTTTCGACGTCGTCGGATGCGGGCTCGAGCAGGTCGAGCGTCGGCAGCTCCACGTTGAACGACGCGGGTGCGTGGAATTCGAACGCGTTCGGGCGCGGCTGGCGCGCGGGCGCGGCCGATGCGTCGGCGGCCGGGGCGCCCGATTCCGCCGGTGCCGGCGGCACGGTGGCCGCGGGAGGCGTTGCGGTCGGAAGCGGCACGGTCGTGGCGGCCGGGATCGTGATGCCGGTTGTCGCGGGCGTCGTGCCGATGTCGGACATGGACCAATTCGCCGGCGCAGCGGCGGGAGCCGGCGGGGTGGTGAACGACGGGGCCTGCGGCAGCGGTGCGGACGCGATGGATTGCGCCGGTGTCGCCGTGTCGACGGAGCCGCCCGGCGCGGAGTAGGTCGGCAATGCCGAGACCGACGAGGGCGCGGAAGTCGGCGACGCGGCCGGTGCCGTCGCGGCCGGGGCAGCGGCGAAGGAGGCCGGCGCGCCATTTGTCGCGGCAGGCGTGGCGCCGAACGCGGCGGGCGCGGCAACGGCGACCGTGTTCGTCGGGGCGAGTGTGCCGGAAGACGATGTCGGGGCGATGGCAGTGGCAGCGACAGGCGCGGCGCCGGTTGTCGTCTGCGTCGCTCCAGTCGTCGCGGCCGGCACACCGAATGCCGAACCGCCAGGCATGCGGGTGGTCGATGCTGCCGAAGGCGTCGCCGATGCGGTCGACGTTGCGGCCAATGCGCTGCCCGACGAGGCGAAAGACGCGGCGGCAGGCGACACCGGCGTGCGTTGCGCAGGTTGCGATCCGGTTGCGCTGAAGGACGTGCCGGTCGATGCGGGCGCCGTGGCGGCTGCCACGGTCGGCGCGGATGCGAAAGGCTGCGCGGTGGCCGGGCCGGATGCGCTCGCCGCAGACGTCAGGCCGGAAGCCGCAGCCGCTGCGTTTTGCGCGGCCGCAAAAGGTTGTGCCGTTGTCATGCCGGCAAACGCAGGCGCTGCGGCGACAGGTGTGCTGTTCGGCGTGTTCGCGGGCACCGGCGCGGCAGAACCGGATGCGCTGCCGACGGGCGACGACGCGTCAGCTGCCGAGGTCGTCTGCGCACCAGCGAAGGGCTCAGCGGACAAAGGCTTCGACCATGATGCGGAGGAGGGCGCGGCGTCGACGGACGCAGGTTCCATGACCGCGGTGGCCGGTGCCGCCGGTGCCGGTGGCGTGGCGCGTTGCATGCCTGCAGGCAACGGAGCGGTTTCGCTACCGTGCTTTGCTGTCGCGTGCCAGACCGTTCCCGTCACGGCGCCGGCCGGTGCCGTGTTCGACGCGGCCGAGGCTACCGTCGTCACGGCTGCGACGGGCATCGCATCGGCACGCGGCTGCGTCGGCGTTGCCGCGATCGACGAAGCGGAGAGGGGAGGCGGCGTGACCGGCCGGACCGGCTTCACGACATCCTGCGTCGCGTGCGCGTGTTCTTTCGCAACGATCGATACGTCGGTATCGGCAAGCGCCGTAGCTTGCGATTGGACCTGGCCGGCAATTCCGGCGGCCGTTGCCGCATCCTTCGCATCGACGGTGCGGCCCGTGGCGCTTACGGTCGTCGTGACAGCGGCCGAGGGCGTCTCGACCGCTGTGCTCGCGGCCACCGACTCATCCGCGTCCGACAGTGGCACGGCAAGCGGGCTTTGATGCGACGCGCCGAGCCCGGAAACCGGCGGGCTGACGATGTCTTCCCAAGGCGCAAAGTCGATCGGGGCATCGAATGCCGGCGCGGCAGGGGCATCGGAGTCGTGTCGATGCTCGCCGTCCGCGTGACGCGTCGGCCCATCGGTTTCGACGCCGGGATCCGGCATGGCATGCCGCACGGCCTCGCCGAACGCCGGGGTACCCGTATCGATAGCAGGCACGCGTCCGCCCGGCTCGGCCGGCATGAATGCATCCAGCACGATCGGTGCGTCGTCGGATGGCGTCACGGCCTCGTCGAATGCCACGCCATCCGTATCGACAGCAGGCACGCGCATGCTCGGCTCCGCCGGCATGAATGCATCCAGCACGATCGGTGCGTCGTCATAGGCCGGCGCGGCTTCGTGCGCGTCCGGACGGACTGCGTCGCGGGGCGTGGCCTGATGCGCGTCCGCAACGATCCCGGCCGGTACGGCCGTCGACGCGGCGACGCTGCCCGCCGCTGCAACCGCGCCGGCCACGGTCGCCGCAGCGGCCGGCGCCGACGACGCATCGGCCTGCCGCACACCGTCCAGCGTCGCCCACTGCGCGGTACTGGCTTCGATCGAGCGCAGCGTGTCGTGAACGCTCGGTGCCGGCGTGATCGGCTCCGCGGGCTGTTGCACCCACGCATAGAGCGGCGCGGTGCGGGGGCCGGCGGCGCGGGGCGGCGTCGTGCGGCGTCCGGCGACTGGCCGGCGGCGCCGACGCCCGTCACCGGGCGGCGGCGTGCGCGGCGGCGTCGCGGCGGCCGGGCGCGGCGTGACGCGGTGCGCGGCGCGCCGGTTGCTTCAGCGCGGGCTGCGGCCGGTCGCGCGGCGGTCGGTTGCGGCCGAACGGGCTCGAACCCGGCGCAGCGGGGCCGGACTGGGGCGCGGCACCTGGCTGTTCGCGGCGGCGCGCGCGAGGCTGGGCGGTGCGCCGGTCGTCGGGGCGGCATGGCGCTCGTCGCGCCCGCTGCGGCGGCGGGGGCGTGCGATTGGCCGACGTCGGCTTCAGCCAGCCGTCGGCGCGACCGGCTCGGCGAGCGGACGCGGCGCGGGCTTGCTGCGCGGCTTCGGCCGCGCCTGCGGATCGGGCTTCCACAACGTCGGGGCGCGAATACCGGGCCGTTCTGCCGCGGCGCCATCGAGTTGACGGTATGGGCGGTGGTCGGCTGCACGATGTCGTCGTCGCGATGCAGCGCGCTGCGCGGCAGGTCGGCAACGCCGCGCACGTCGTCGTCGACGTCGCGCGCGAGCTTGACGCCGAACGACGTGTCGACCCACGCGGCGAACTGCCGCCAGCCGATGCCGGTCAGCCACGGCAGGCCCGCGAAGAACAGCACGACCATCGCGACCGGCGTGCCGATCGGGCCGAGCACATGCGCGAAGCCGTTCGAGAACGCGTGGCCGAGCGCATTCGAGTCGGGGCCCGACAGCGGGCTCGTCAGCGCGCAGCTCGCGACGAACACGGCCGCGAAGCCGAGCCACAGGCGAATCGAGCCGCGGCCGGCGAGTCCGCCGCCGCCGGGCAGCATCGTCTGAACGAGACGCCAGATGAGAAGGAGGAACCAGACGGCGGAGATGCCGAACCAGCCGAAGACAACCGTGTGCATGCTTTGATGAAACAGGAAGAGGGCGGGGAGCGCGGTGCGCGACCCGCCGAGTTTAACCGGCCGACGAACAGGACTCTAAGGCAGTTTGAAGGCGTCGAAGCGCTTCCGGGCCGCGGGACGCATGCGTCCGGGATCCGCGCGCGGCGAAGGCGGCCGATCGGCCTTCGCCCGCGCGCTGCATCAGGGGCTCCGGCGCGTGAAGGTCAGCGTCGCGCCGGCTTCGGTCACGATCTGCAACTGCTGCGGCTCGCGCATCTGCACGCCGGTCTTCCCGATGTGCGCGAGCGCATCGAGGTACGCGTGCTCGAGCTGGCCGCCGAGCGTGTTCGGGCATGCCATGCGCGTGCCGGCGAGCGGCCCGAAGCTCAGCAGGCCGTTCTTGAGCGCGTAGGTTCCCATATAGCGGTTGCAGCCCGAAAAGCCGCTGGCGCGCCGGACGCCCGCTTCGGTGGACAGCGCGAGCTTGATCGGCTCGCCGTTGTCGCCGTGCGGAATCGTGCGCGGCGTGCCGTCGGCGTTCACCCAGCTCGTGAGCTCCCAGCTCGTGTCGTCGAGCAGCTGGACGGCGGCGGGGTTGTACGGATCGGGTGCGGGGGCGGCGGAATCGGGGTGGGTCGGCATCGCGCAGGCGGCGAGAAGCGTGGCAAGCGTCAACGCGCAGAGCGGCGCGCGCAGCGGGCGAAGCAGGCCGGTGCGTGCGCGTGCGGCGGCGGACAGGTGGGACATGAGCCTCGTTCCTCATCGGATTCTGATCAAGGCGTAAGAGTAACGCACCCGCCCCGCGCGAGGCGAGCCGACACTTCGCGCGTGAAAACGTTCGCAATCCGCCCGCGAGCCTCGCGCGGCGGGGGGCGATGCGACGAAACCGGCCGGACCGGCGCGGGTGCGCGTGAGGTGTGCGTCGGGTGTGCGTGTTAACATCGAAGCCGTTTTCGTCCTCCAACAGAACCAGCGGGAAATCACATGCAGATCGGTCAGCGGCTCGGTACGCCGCTCTCACCCTCGGCCACGCGCGTCATGCTGCTCGGCGCGGGCGAACTCGGCAAGGAAGTCATCATCGCGTTGCAGCGGCTCGGCGTCGAAGTCGTCGCGGTCGACCGCTATCCGGACGCACCGGGCCACCAGGTCGCGCATCGCGCGCACGTGATCGACATGACCGACGCCGCCGCGCTGCGCGCGGTCGTCGAGGCCGAGCGTCCGCACCTGATCGTGCCGGAGATCGAGGCGATCGCAACCGATGCGCTCGCGGCGATCGAGGCGGCCGGCCTGGCCGAGGTGATCCCGACCGCACGCGCGACGCAGCTCACGATGAACCGCGAAGGCATCCGCCGTCTCGCGGCCGAGGAACTCGGGCTGGCAACTTCGCCGTACGCGTTCGCCGATTCGTTCGACGCGTTCAGCGCGGCCGTCGCGAAGATCGGCATGCCGTGCGTCGTGAAGCCGGTGATGTCGTCGTCGGGCAAGGGACAGTCGGTCGTGCGGACCGAGGCCGACGTGAAGCCCGCCTGGGACTACGCGATGGCGGGCGGCCGCGTGAACCACGGCCGCGTGATCGTCGAGGGCTTCGTCGATTTCGACTACGAGATCACGCAGCTGACCGTGCGCGCGATCGACCCCGCGACGCTCGAGACGCGCACCTACTTCTGCGAGCCGGTCGGGCACGTGCAGGTGGCGGGCGACTACGTCGAATCGTGGCAGCCGCAGCCGATGAGCGCCGTCGCGCTGGAAAAGTCTCGCGAGATCGCGCACAAGGTGACCGAGGCGCTCGGCGGGCGCGGGCTGTTCGGCGTCGAGCTGTTCGTGCGCGGCGACGAAGTCTGGTTCTCCGAGGTGAGCCCGCGGCCGCACGACACCGGCCTCGTCACGCTCGCGTCGCAGCGCCAGTCGGAGTTCGAACTGCACGCGCGCGCGATTCTCGGGCTGCCGGTCGATCCGGCGCTCGGTTCGCCGGCCGCATCCGCGGTGATCTACGGCGGGCTCGACGAGCGCGGTATCGCGTTCGAGGGCGTGCGCGATGCGCTGGCCGTGCCGGGCGCCGACCTGCGCCTGTTCGGCAAACCGGAAAGCTTCGCGAAGCGGCGCATGGGCGTCGCGCTCGCGACCGGCGCGACCGTCGACGAAGCCCGCGAACGCGCGAAGCGCGCCGCGGCGGCCGTGCGGCCCGTGTCGGCACGCTGACCGGACCAGGAGAGCGCGATGGCGTCGACATGGCAGCGGATCGGACGGCTCGGCAAGCTGGGCGCCGCGCTGGCGCTGGTCGCGAGTCTCGCGGGGTGCGGCCTCGCGGCCGCGCCGTGCCGGGTCGCATCGGCCGGGCTGAAGATCGTGCCGCTCGTCGGCCACGTCGCGGCCGCGCCGACCGATGCGTGCGCCGACGTCATCGATCCCTGAGCGGCGAACCCTCGATCCGTAGCCAACCATAACCAACGACAATCGCGCGTCCCGCGAGGGCGCGTTTCCACCCGTCTCGTGAGAGGAACTGCATGATTCGCCACACCCTCGCCGCGCTCGCGCTGGCCGGCACCGCCGTTTCCGTCGCGCACGCCGCGCAACTGACCGTCGAGGAGATCGACGCCGATGCGCGCGTGCAGACCCTCTATCAGTGCGCGAACCAGAAGCAGCCGGTACGCGTGTCGTACTGGCGCGCGGGCAACGGCCAGAGCTTCGCACTGGTGCCGGTCAACGGGCAGCAGTTGCTGTTCGTCGATACCGTTTCGGCGTCGGGCGCGCGTTACCAGGCCGGACGCTATACCTGGTGGACGAAGGGCAAGGAAGGGACGCTGCGCGACGAGATCGCCGACCAGAACGCGGCACCGCTGCTGGGCGACTGCGTGCAGGTCGAGAAGAAGAAAAAGAAGAAGGGTTGAGCGCGGCGCGCGCGATCGGATACGCCGTGCGGGCGTGCCGGTTGCCCGCGATCGATTCGGGCGGCCGGGTTCGACCTCGGACCGGGCAGCGGAGCCGGCGGTGCTCGGGCTCGCCGGCCGGCGGTCGATTCCCCGCCGCAGATGCCCGAGATTCGACCCCGTATTTCGACCGCATCCGCCCCGCGCCCGGCCTGCCGGCGCACGCCGCGAGCCGCCGCCGGGGCCGTTCGCGGCGTTGTCACGGACAGATTGCTGCGCAGTGCTACAATACGGCCCTTTCCGCCGGCATTCGCGCCGAACGGAGTCCGCACGGCCTGTGGCGCCCGCTGTTCGAATTGAACCGGTCCCAAGCGCCAGAGCGGCGCCGCGCGGCGCGCCGCGGCTCCGTCTACTTCCAATGTGATGAGCGCAGGCCCGGCCGGCCTGACGCACGATGTCCCCGCCGCGCCTTTTGAGCGAAACGCCACCATGTCCGATTCTGTCGCCAAGCCAGTCGACGCAACCTTCGATCAATTCGGCCTTGCCGCCGATATCCTGAAAGCCATTGCGGAGCAGGGCTATACGACGCCGACGCCGATCCAGGCGCAGGCCATTCCGGTCGTGCTCGCCGGCCGCGACGTCATGGGCGCCGCGCAAACGGGCACCGGCAAGACCGCGAGCTTCTCGCTGCCGATCCTCCAGCGCCTGCTGCCGCAGGCCAACACGAGCGCATCGCCCGCGCGCCACCCGGTGCGCGCGCTGATCCTCACGCCGACCCGCGAGCTCGCCGACCAGGTCGCCGCGAACGTGCATGCGTACGGGAAGCACACGCCGTTGCGCAGCGCGGTCGTGTTCGGCGGTGTCGACATGAACCCGCAGATGGCCGAGTTGCGCCGCGGCGTCGAGATCCTGATCGCGACGCCGGGCCGCCTGCTCGACCACGTGCAGCAGAAGACCGCGAATCTCGGGCAGGTGCAGATGCTCGTGCTCGACGAGGCCGACCGGATGCTCGACATGGGCTTCCTGCCGGACCTGCAGCGCATCCTGAACCTGCTGCCGAAGGAACGCCAGACGCTGCTGTTCTCGGCCACCTTCTCGCCGGAAATCAAGAAGCTCGCGTCGACCTACCTGCGCAACCCGCAGACGATCGAGGTCGCGCGCAGCAACTCGACGAACGCAAACGTCACGCAGATCGTCTACGACGTCGCCGAAGGCGACAAGCAGGCCGCCGTCGTGCAGTTGCTGCGCGATCGCGGGCTCAAGCAGGTGATCGTGTTCTGCAACAGCAAGATCGGCGCGAGCCGGCTCGCGCGCAACCTCGAGCGCGACGGCGTGGTCGCGTCGGCGATCCACGGCGACAAGACGCAGATCGAGCGGATGCAGGCTCTCGATGCGTTCAAGCGCGGCGAGATCGAGGCGCTGGTCGCGACCGACGTGGCCGCGCGCGGCCTCGACATCGCCGAACTGCCGGCCGTGATCAACTTCGACCTGCCGTTCAACGCGGAAGACTACGTGCACCGGATCGGCCGCACGGGCCGCGCGGGTGCGACGGGCGATGCGCTGTCGCTGTGCAGCCCGAACGAGCGCAAGCAGCTCGCCGATATCGAAAAACTGATCAAGCGTCCGCTCGAGGTGCAGACGCTCGCGCTCGACAAGCCGGCGCGCCATCGTCACGACGACCGTGGCGGCGAGCGCGGGGGCGATCGTAGTGAGCGCGGTGATCGCGGCGGCCGTCGCGATCGCGACGAGCATCGCGGCGCGTCGGGGCGTCGTCCGGGCGGGTCCGAGCGCGGCCACCACCGTCGTCACGAGGCGCCGGTCGACGACTTCTTCCTGAAGCCGTACGAACCGTCGGCGCCGGCGAAACAGCCGGAAGAGACCAAGTCCGCGCAGCAGCCCGAGAAGAAGGGGCCGAAGCGTCAGGTCGCCGCGCTGCTGGGCGGCTTCGGGATGCCGCGCAAGCCGTCGGCGTAAGCGGGCGGTTCAGGCGGTCGGTGCGGCGCGCGAGCGCTGCCGCGGAAACGGGTGCATGCGATGAGCATGTGCCCGTTTTTCATTGGGCGAGACGATTCGTGAAGGAGTGGGCGAGATGGGCGACGACTTGCCGCGTGGGGCGGGGCAGCCTGCGGGACTACTCCGATGCCGTGTCGCCGGCGGGCGTTCCGTTCAGGCTGCCATCACGCTTGCATGCGACCGGACTCACCGCCGACGGACGCAGGAACGCGGTCGACACGAACGGGTGTCCCGCGAGCGCCTCAACCGGCGCGTGGCCCGAAGCGACGCGCCCACGCATCGGTCGCGGCCGCGTAGAACGCATCGAGCGTATCGATCGACGGATCGCCATCGGCCCACAGGCCGAGATGCGCGGCGGCGGCGCGCAGCGCCGGCAGCGGATCGTCGCGCTCGAGCGCGGTCGCGCCCGTCTGCTTGCTGAGCTTTTCGCCGTTCGCGTCGACGACGACGGGCACGTGCAGGTACGCCGGCGTCGGCACGCCGAGACAGCGCTGCAGGTAGATCTGGCGCGCGGTCGAGTCGAGCAGGTCGGCGCCGCGCACGACGTGCGTGATGCCCGCATCGGCATCGTCGACCACGACCGCGAGCTGATACGCCCATTGGCCGTCGGCGCGCTTCAGCACGAAATCGCCGACCTCGGTCGCGAGGTTCTGCGCTTGCGTGTGCTGCCAGCGGTCGTCGAACGTGACGAGCGCCGCGTCGCCGTCCGGCACGCGCAGCCGCCACGCGCGGGCGGGCTTGCCGTGCAGGCCGGTGCGGCAGGTGCCCGGGTAGGCGAGCGTCGTGTGGCGCTCGTGCGCGGCGCGCAGCGAATCGGCGATTTCCTTGCGCGTGCAGCCGCACGGATAGACGAGCCCCGCGGCGACGAGCCGTTCGAGCGCGGCCGCATAGTCGGCCTCGCGCGTGCTTTGCCACACGGGCGGCTCGTCGGGTGTCATGCCGAAATGCGCGAGCGTCGCGAGGATGTCGTCGGCGGCGCCGGGCACCGTGCGCGGGCCGTCGATGTCCTCGATGCGCACGAGCCATGCGCCACCGTGCGCGCGCGAGTCGAGCCAGCTCGCGAGCGCGCCGACCAGCGAGCCGAAATGCAGCGGGCCGGTGGGCGACGGCGCGAAGCGGCCGCGGTAGCCGTTCATCGGGACGCGGTGCGACGCGCGCTTACGCGGCGCTGGCTGCCTGCGCGCAGGCCGGGCACGACTTGCCGGGCACGTAGCTCGGCGCTTGCTGGGCTTCCGGCGTGACGACCGCGCGGCACGCGAAGCACGTGACGTTCTCGGTCGGCTGCAGTTGCGGGTTCAGCGCGGTGCGGTAGTCGAACACGAAGCAGTCGCCGTGATAGTGCGCGCCGCCGACTTCCTCGAAGTACTTCAGGATCCCGCCCTCGAGCTGGTACACGTTCTCGATGCCGATTTCCTTCATGTGGATCGCCGCCTTCTCGCAGCGGATGCCGCCGGTGCAGAACGACACGACCGTCTTGCCCTCGAGATCGGCGCGGTTCGCGTCGATCACTTCCGGGAACTCGCTGAACTTGTCGATCCGGTAGTCGAGCGCGTCGTCGAACGTGCCGACGTCCACTTCGAACGCGTTGCGCGTGTCGAGCATCACGACCGGGCGGCCGGCGTCGTCGTGGCCGCGGTCGAGCCACGCCTTCAGCGTGTGCGCGTCGACCGACGGCGCGCGACCGAGCTCCGGCTTGATCGCGGGCTTCTTCATCGTGATGATCTCGCGCTTCAGGCGCACGAGCATCCGGCGGAACGGCTGCGAGTCGGACAGGCTTTCCTTGAACTGCAGCGTCGCGAACTTGCCTTCGAACAGCGGATCGTGGCGGAGGTAGTCGATGAAAGCGTCGGTCGCGTCGCGCGGGCCGGCGATGAACAGGTTGATGCCTTCCGGCGCGAGCAGGATCGTGCCGCGCAGGCCGAGTTCGTTGCAGCGGGCGGTGACGAGCGGGCGCCATTGCTCGGTCGCGTCGAGCGACACGAAGTGGTAGGCGGCGAGGTTGACGATGGTCATGATGGTCCGACGGGAAAACGGCCGCGACCGTGCGGCGGGCGCACGGTGGCCCCGCAAAAAAAGGGTGCGAAGCCGGGGCGGTGATTCGAAAACCCGTATTATCCCGCAAACTGCACGTCTGCCGGCACCCGGCCGTTCGGCCGGCGTCGCGCGCATCGGCCGAACGGCCGGGCGCGGGGATTTTTTGGGCAGCCTGCGCGGCGACGCGGCTACAATAACGCCCATGTCAGATCCCCGCTTCGTCCATCTTCGCGTTCACTCCGAATTCTCGATTGCCGACGGCATCGTGCGTCTCGACGACATCGTCAAGGCGGCGGCCGCAGACGGCCAGGGCGCGCTCGCCCTCACCGATCTCGGCAACGCGTTCGGCCTCGTCCGTTTCTACCAGGAAGCCCGCGGCAAGGGCATCAAGCCGATCGCCGGCTGCGACGTCTGGATCACCAATCCGGACGATCGCGACAAACCGTCGCGCCTGCTGCTGCTGGTGAAGGACAAGACCGGCTACCTGAACCTGTGCGAGCTGCTGTCGAAGGCATGGCTCACGAACCAGTACCGCGGCCGCGCGGAGCTCGACGCGAGCTGGCTCGACGGCGAGCTGTCGCAAGGGCTGCTCGCGCTGTCGGGCGCGCAGCAGGGCGACATCGGGCTCGCGTTCGCGGCCGGTAACGAGGAGGCCGCGCGCCGGCACGCCGAGCGCTGGGCGAAAGTGTTCCCGGGCGGCTTCTACATCGAGCTGCAGCGTTACGGCCAGCCGGGCGCCGAGGCGTACATCCAGCAGGCCGCGACGCTCGCCGCGTCGCTGAAGCTGCCGGTCGTCGCGACGCATCCGACGCAGTTCATGACCGACGACGATTTCACCGCGCACGAAGCGCGCGTGTGCATCTCGGAAGGCGACATGCTCGCGAATCCGCGGCGCCAGAAGCGCTTCACGACCGATCAGTACTTCCGCACGCAGGACGAGATGGTCGCGCTGTTCGCCGACCTGCCGTCGGCGGTCGCGAACACGGTCGAGATCGCGAAGCGCTGCAACCTGAAGCTCGAACTCGGCAAGCCGAAGCTGCCGCTGTTCCCGACGCCGGACGGCATGTCGCTCGACGACTACCTCGTCCAGCTGTCGAAGGAGGGGCTCGAGAAGCGCCTCGAACAGCTGTATCCGGATGCGGCGGAGCGCGACGCGCAGCGCGACACGTACTACAAGCGGCTCGAATTCGAGTGCGGGACCATCACGAAGATGGGCTTCCCGGGCTACTTCCTGATCGTGGCCGACTTCATCAACTGGGCGAAGAACAACGGCGTGCCGGTCGGTCCGGGCCGCGGCTCGGGTGCCGGTTCGCTGGTCGCGTACGCGCTCGGCATTACCGATCTGGACCCGCTGCGCTACAACCTGCTGTTCGAGCGATTCCTGAATCCGGAACGCGTGTCGATGCCCGACTTCGACATCGACTTCTGCCAGCACGGCCGCGATCGCGTGATCCAGTACGTGAAGGAAAAATACGGCGCGGATGCCGTGTCGCAGATCGCCACCTTCGGCACGATGGCCGCGAAGGCGGCCGTGCGCGACATCGGCCGCGTGCTCGATCTCGGCTACATGTTCACCGACGGCGTCGCGAAGCTGATCCCGTTCAAGCCGGGCAAGCACGTGACCATCGCCGACGCGATGAAGGAAGAGCCGCAGCTGCAGGAGCGCTACGACCACGAGGACGAAGTGCACCAGCTGCTCGACCTCGCGCAGCGCGTCGAGGGCCTGACGCGTAACGTCGGGATGCACGCGGGCGGCGTGCTGATCGCGCCCGGCAAGCTGACCGACTTCTGCCCGCTGTACACGCAGGGCGACGACGGCGGCGTCGTCAGCCAGTACGACAAGGACGACGTCGAAGCCGTCGGCCTCGTGAAGTTCGACTTTCTGGGTCTCACGACGCTGACGATCCTCGACTGGGCCGAGCGCTACATTCGCCGCCTCGATGCGTCGAAGGCCGACTGGTCGCTCGCGCAGGTGCCGCTCGACGATCCGGCGTCGTTCCAGATCCTGAAGAAGGCCAACACGGTCGCCGTGTTCCAGCTGGAAAGCCGCGGGATGCAGGGCATGCTGAAGGATGCGCAGCCCGACCGCTTCGAGGACATCATCGCGCTCGTGTCGTTGTACCGTCCGGGCCCGATGGACCTGATCCCGAGCTTCTGCGCACGGAAGCACGGCCGCGAGAAGGTCGACTATCCGGATCCGCGCGTCGAACCCGTCCTGAAAGAGACCTACGGCATCATGGTCTACCAGGAGCAGGTGATGCAGATGGCGCAGATCATCGGCGGCTACTCGCTCGGCGGCGCCGACCTGCTGCGTCGCGCGATGGGCAAGAAGAAGCCCGAGGAGATGGCCAAGCACCGCGAGATCTTCGCCGAGGGTGCGGCGAAGAACGGCCTGACGCGCGAGAAGTCCGACGAGATCTTCGACTTGATGGAGAAGTTCGCGGGCTACGGCTTCAACAAGTCGCACGCGGCCGCCTATGCGCTGCTCGCGTATTACACCGCGTGGCTGAAGGCGCACCATCCGGCCGAATTCATGGCGGCCAACATGACGCTCGCGATGGACGACACCGACAAGGTGAAGATCCTGTACGACGATTGCGTCGTGAACAACCTCGCCGTGCTGCCGCCGGACATCAACGCATCGCATTACCGGTTCGAGCCGGTCGCCGAAGCCGACGGCAAGCGCTCGCGCACGATCCGCTACGGTCTCGGCGCGGTGAAGGGCAGCGGCCAGAACGCGATCGAGGAGATCCTGCGCGCCCGCGACGAAAAGCCGTTCACCGACCTGTTCGACTTCTGCGAGCGGATCGACCGGCGCGTCGTCAACCGCCGCACGGTCGAGGCGCTGATCCGCGCCGGCGCGTTCGATTCGCTGAACGCGAACCGCGCGCAGCTGATTGCGTCGGTGCCGCTCGCGATGGAAGCGGCCGACCAGGCCGAAGCGAACGCGATGCAGGCCGGGCTGTTCGACATGGGCGCCGAGTCGCCGCACGCGCATGCGCTCGTCGACGAACCCGCGTGGGACGACAAGCGCCGCCTGCAGGAGGAGAAGGGCGCACTCGGCTTCTACCTGTCCGGCCACCTGTTCGACGCGTATCGCGACGAAGTGCGCCGGTTCGTGCGGCAGAAGGTCGGCGACCTGAAGGAAGGGCGCGACAAGCTCGTCGCGGGCATCATCGCATCGCTGCGCACGCAGATGACCCAGCGCGGCAAGATGCTGATCGCGCTGCTCGACGACGGCTCGGGCCAGTGCGAGATCACGATCTTCAACGAGCAGTTCGAGGCGAACAAGGCGCTGTTCAAGGAAGACGAACTGCTGATCGTGCAGGGGCAGGCGCGCAACGATGCGTTCACCGGCGGCATCCGCTTCACGGCCGACACGGTGATGGATCTCGAACGCGCGCGCAGCCGCTACGCGCAGGCGGTGCGGCTCACGATGAACGGCAACGCGGATGCGGCGGCGCTGCGCCGCGTGCTCGAGCCGCACGTGTCGAAGGACGATTCGGCCGCGCCCGCGGTCGAGGTACCCGCGCCGCGCGGCGGCGGGCGCGACGGCGGCCGTCGCCCGCAGGCGCCGCTGCCGAACGGGCTCGCGGTCCAGGTTCACTACAGCAACGCGCGCGCGCAAGGGGAAATGCGTCTCGGTGACGCGTGGCGCGTGAAGCCGAGCGACACACTGCTCGCGGAATTGCGCGCGACGTTCGACGGCAGCATCGTCGAAATCACGTACTGACGGTCCCCGCCGGACGGTCGGTGCTTGCGCGGCCCGTCGCATCGCCATCGTGCGGTGCGGCGGGCCGTTTTCATGTCGGCGGATGCTTGGGGCCGTCATCCGGACGCTATACAATCCGTCGCGCGACGCCGATACGGCGCCGGTTGCGGTCTGTCCGCCGGCCGGCGGCGACATCGCGCGCGAATCAGACGGGGACGGTTCCGCGCGGCACGCGATGCGTCGCGGTGCCGCGAGCGACCACGCGACGAAGCCGGCACGGTAAAGAACGCCAGGATGCCGGCTGGTGCGCGACGATAAAAAATCGACAGCATCACAACAACGATGGCCAACGGGAAACCGACGGGGCGGATCCTCGTGATCCGGATTGATTTTCTGGGCGACATGCTGTGCACGACCGCTTTTCTCGGCGCGCTGAAACAGCGCTGGCCGGGCAAGGAGCTGCACGTGGTCGCGAACCGCTACAACGCGGCCGCGCTGGCCGGCAACCCGGACGTGCACACGGTCCATACCTACGTGTACAGCCGTCAGTGCGAGCGCAACGACCGCCCTGGACGGATGCGCGCGTTCTTCGACCGGCTGCGGCTCGTGCGCCGGCTGCGCCGCCTGCGGTTCGACCTCGTGGTCGTGCCGAACGGCGGCATGCATCGCAGCAGCATCCGGTTCGCGCGGCAGCTCGGCGTGAAGGATTGCCGCTGGCACGATGCCGATTCCGAATTCGACGACCGCAAGCCCGACCATGTCGCGTCGCGGCCGATTTGCCATGAAGCGCTGTCGGGATTCCGGCTCGTGCCCGAACTCGGCCGCACCGATCTCGACGGTCTCGCGTTGTCCGTGCACCCGGACCGCGCGCTGCAGGACACGTGGTATCGGCTGCTCGGGCCGCGCACGAAACCGCGCGTCGGGCTGTTCGTGTCGAACAAGGCGGCCGAGCGGCGCTGGCCGGCCGATCGATGGCGCGACCTCGGCCGGCGGCTCGCACCGTTCGCCGACGTGATCGTGTTCCGCGATTCCGCCGTGTCGGCCGAGGCCGGCGCCGACCGCGATGCGTGGCGGGACGTCAACGCCCGGCATGTCGCGCCGTCGTCGGTCGTCGAACTGGTGGCCGCCGCGAGCCTGCTCGACGCGATCGTGTCGGCCGACAGCGCCCCCGTGCATCTCGCGTCGGCGCTCGGCGTGCCGGTCGCCGCGCTGTTCGAGGACCGCCCCGAGAAATACCGGCGCTGGCATCCGCTCGGCGTGCCGCACATGATCCTGCGGGCCGGCGCGACGGTCGACGCGATCGGCGTCGACGCGCTCGAGCGCGCGGTGCTTCATCTGTTGACGCAGGCCGGACAGCTCGACGACGCGATGGGGGGGGCGATGCCGCTCCCGGCCGCGACGCTCGCGGCACCCGCGGCACCCGCGGTCGGCGCGATCGTTTCGTAGCCCCCGGAAGGCCGGCGGCGCCTGCATTGCCGGCACCGCCATCGGACGCGCAAACGGGGCCACGCGGCGCGGCGGCGGCAGGCCCCGCCGTGCGTCGTTGCCTGCCGTGTTGCCAACCGCCGGCCACCGGCGACCGGCCGCCGCCCACCGCCAACCGCCAACCGCCAACCGCGGCACTTCGCCGACGCCCGCACCCGACGCCACGCCACCGGCCGCAAAATCCTGTACATTGCGAGCCTTGTCCAGCCAGCTAGACGGAACGATCGCCGTGGCCCTGTTTTCTTCCGCCCGCCCGCCCCGAACCATCCTCGTCGCAGCCCCGCGCCGTATCGGCGACGTGCTGCTGACGACGCCGCTCGTGCGTTCGCTGAAGGCGCGCTGGCCCGATGCGCAGATCGACATGCTGGTGTTTCGCGGCACCGAGGGTGTGCTGGAGCACAACCCCGACGTGCGGCGCGTGATCGTCGTCGCGCAGCGCGCGGGGTTCCGCGAGCGGCTGCGCGATGCGCTGTCGATGTGGCGCCGCTACGATCTCGCATGCGCGGCACTGAGCTCCGACCGGCCGCGCTTCTACAGCTGGTTCGCCGGCCGCAAGCGCGTCGGTCTCGTCGATCCGAACCGCGTCACGTGGCTGACTCGAATGATGCTGAACGGCATCGCAATCAATCATCACGAGTCCGCGCATACGGTCGTCAGCACGCTCGCACTCGCGCCGGTGATCGGCATCGAGCCGGTATCCGAGGTGGTCGCGCCGGGCATCGGCGACGATCCCGCGCGGCGCGCGCGTTTCGACGCGTGGCTCGCCGAATCGCCGGCGATCCGCGACGGCAAGCCGCTCGTCGTGCTGCATCCGTATCCGATGTTCCGCTACAAGCAATGGCGGCTCGAGGGCTGGGTCGAGATGATCGAATGGCTGCGCGCGCAGGGGTTTGCGATCGCGCTGTCGGGTGGCCCGGCCGATCGCGAGCGCGAGTACGCGGAGCAGGTCGCGGCCGAGGCGGGCGGCGACGTGCTGAACCTGGTCGGCCGCCTCACGTTCGGCGAAAGCGCGGAGCTGGTGCGGCGCGCGCGGCTGTTCATCGGGCCCGATACGGGCGCGACGCACGTTGCGGCCGCGACGGGCACCGACACGATCGCGCTGTTCGGTCCGTCCGATCCGGTGCGCTGGGGGCCGTGGCCGCAGCACTGGCCGGCGACCGAGAACCCGTGGGCGCTGCGCGGCTCCGCGCGGCACGGCAACGTATGGCTGCTGCAGGGCGAGGGCGATTGCGTGCCGTGCCGGCACGAAGGCTGCGAGCGCCATGTCGACAGCCACAGCGACTGTCTCGTCAATCTCGGCACGCAGCGCGTGAAGGCGGCGGCCGCCGAGATGCTCGGACTGAATCCGCCAGGCGCCGCCGGCGCGGTCGTCGACACGTCGCGACTGCATCGCGCGCGCCCGGACTGACGCGCGAAAGCGGTACGTTTCCTGAGTCGAAAAGCGGGGAGTGGCGACGCGTCGGCGCCGAGCGGCCGTGCTTCCGACAAGCGGCACGCATGCGCCGCCATTGAAGTCGTGGAAGCCGTAGAAGCCGAACCGGCGGCAGGCAGCAACGCACGCTGCCCGCCAGCCCGGCACATGATGCGTTACGCGCTGCGCCGGATCGCCGACGTTTCGCGCGGCAGTGCTTCCGTGCGCGCGCCGCAGCCGAGCAGGATCCCGGCGAGCAGCACCAGCAGGTGACCTTCGGCGAAATCGAGCAGCAGCGAATTCGCGAGGCTGCCGATCGCGAAGATCGCGAGCCACGCGAGCAGCACATGCCGCGAGCGCGGGTCGAGCGCGCGGCTGCCGCGCGCGATCTGCACGATCAGGTTCAGGAACAGCAATACGCCGAGCGTGCCGAGCTGCACGGCCATCAGCAGGTATTCGTTATGCGGATTCGACGTGAGCTGGCCTTCGGCAGCCGTCTTGCCGGCCGTGAGCTTCTCGAACTCGAACTCGAGGCCGCCGGCGCCGTAGCCGATCAGCGGGCGCTGGCGATACAGTTCGAGCCCCTTCTTGTACCACTCGAGCCGCAGCCCGGTCGACGTGACCGCATCGCTCTGCCGATACTGCTGCACTTCCGACACGACCTTCACGAGCCGGCCGTTGTGCACCGTGCACGCGGCGACGACGAGCGCGACGCCGGCCAGCACCAGCGCCCCGGCGGCGAGCCCCGCGCGCAGCGCCGACTGGCGGCGCAGCAGCAGCACGAAGCGCACCGCGACGACAAGGATCAGCAGCAGCGCGATGACCTGCCCGGTGCGTCCCTGCAGCATCACGAACACGTTGACCAGCGACCATGCGGCCACGGCGGCATACGCGGCACGCGACAGCGCGGTGCGGGCCGACAGCGCGAGGTCGGCCGCCTGGTAGAACAGCAGTGCGCCGAACATGCCGGCCGCGATGTGGTTCTTGAACACCCAGGCGCGCGACAGCGGCAGTTCGCTCGAATGCGCGGGCCCGATCGCGGTCAGCCCGAGATAGTTGGTGGTCGACAGCAGCAGGATCACGCACAGCGTGCCGAACCAGGCGCGCCGCACGATCGGCGCCCAGTTCGAATGGCGGAAGGCCAGCACGGCAAACGGCAGCAGCAACAGCTTGTCGTACTTGGCGACCCAGTTCCACGCCTTCGGGTGCGGCGCGACCGTATAGGTGACGCTCGCGGCCAGTGCCGCGAGGATCAGGAGCGCCGCGAGCGATGCCGGTTCGGTGACGAACGTGCGCAGGTCGCGCCAGAATTCGGGGGAGATGACGAGCGCGGCCGCGAACAGCCCGCAGAACACGTTGGTCAGCGCGGTCGAGACCGGCACCATGCAGAGCGCGACGACGGCGAAGGCGCGGGCGGCGGTCAGGCGCCGCGAGGCGGGAGCGGAAAACGAAAGCATCGGAACCTGTCGAATGGACGAATGCGGCATGCGGGCACCGTGCTGCGCGCCGCGCGTCCCGGCGGCACCGCGCGGGACGAAGCGCGCAGTATACGCGAAGCCGCGGGCGTTTCCGTGCCGTTTCCGGGGTCGGGTCAGCTGAACGCGCGCTTGATCCGCGAGCGCAGCAGCGCACGCTTCAGGCGCCCTTCGACGGCCGGCGTGTCGAGCGCGACGCGCGCGCCGGCCGGCTCGCCGCGATGCAGGTAATAGCGGTCGAACGTGGCCTGCGTCATGCCCCATTTGTTGAGGAACTGGCGGCGGCCGTCGTTCTTGACGATCTTGCCGGTGCTCTTCTGCTGGAAGTGATAGACGAGGCTGTCGCCGACGCCGAGGAAGATCCGGCAGCCGGCGTCCCAGAATTTCATCGAGAAGTCGTTGTCGCTGCTCATCCCCGGCGACAGTTCGCTGCTGTAGCCGCCGATGCGGTTCCACCAGTCGCGGTGCACGAGCGTCGGCGGCCAGGTCGAGCCGAGCCAGTCCGCGCGCGCGAGCCGCGGCGTGGCCGCGACGAGGCCGGCCGCGTCGAACTGTTCGGCGTCACGGCCGAAGTTGCTGACGACGACGCACGGGTTGCGCGTGTCGACCGGCTCGACCATCGTGCCGGACAGCATGAACAGGTCGGTCGGCATCTGCTCGATGCGCCGCACGAGCGCCGCGTCCCAGCCCGGGCAGCAGTACATGTCGTCGTTCATGTAGACGACGTAGTCGCGCGTCGCGCGGGCGGCGGCCAGGTTCACTGCATGGCAGATGCCGATGTTGGCCGGCGACGCGGTGTGCTCGATGCCTTCGCTGCGCACCCAGTCGAGCGTGCCGTCCGCGCCGTCGTTCACGTGCACGATGATCTGGTGGTCGTACGCCGAATGACGGCGCAGGCTGTCGACGACGAGCTTGAGGTACGGCAGGTTGTTCCAGGTCGGGATGATGATGGAGAACATGGCGGTCGGATTCGGTGGTCGTCGTATCGGCGGCGCGCAGCGCTGCGCCGTGCTCGGACGCGCATGGCGCGCGGGCAGCCCGGCATTGTAACGCCGGGCCGGCCGCATGCCGGCGGCCTCAGGGTGGCGGCAGGGCGGGCGCGCTCAGCGGGCCGCTTCGTGGCCGAGCTTCAGGAACCGGTAGTAGACGGTTTCCGCGTTGAACACGGCGATCATGAAGCCCGCGCGGCCGTCGAGAAACCCGCGCCGCAGCACGTAGGTCCGCACGAACGCCCATGCGGCGCGCGCGAGCGCCTTGCCGAAGCCGCCGCGCTGGCCGGCCGCGCGGCGCTGGCGCGCGCCGGCCGTCGAATACGCATCGAGCTTGCGCACGACGGTTTCGAAATCCTCGTATGAATAGTGCATCAGCTTGCCCGGCAGCCGCTGCGCGGGCGTGTCGAAGACGAGCCGTTCGTGCACCAGGTCGTCGGAGAAGCGGGCGGTGCCGCGCCGGAACAGGCGCGGCACCCAGTCCGGATACCAGCCGCTATGGCGGATCCACTGGCCGCAGAAGCTCGACAGCCGGTCGAGCGCGTAGACCTGCGCGGCCGGCGTGCGGATGGCCGCGCGGATCGACTGTGCGAGTTCCGGGCTGACGACCTCGTCGGTGTCGAGCGACAGGATCCAGTCGGTGTCGAGCGCGTCGAGCGCGCGGTTCTTCTGCGGGCCGAAGCCCGGCCAGTCGCGCTCGACGATCACGCGGGCGCCGTGCGCGCGGGCGATCTCGACCGTATCGTCGGTGCTGCCGCCGTCGATCACGACGACGTCGTCGGCGAAGGTCAGCGCGTCGAGGCACTGCGCGAGCCGCGCGGCCGCGTTGAGGGCGATGAGGGCGACGCCGAGGGTGGGTTCTGCCATGAAATCGTCGAAAAGGCGGAGAAAACGGTGAGCGGCAGTATACCCGCGCTCAGGCAGCCGGCCGCTTCGGCGACGGCCATGCCGGCGGGGGCGGTCCAGCTATAATGTTGGGCCTTTTTCGGCACCCGCCGGACGGGGCGAATTCCGGGCAGTCACGCCCCGGGCGCCGCGTCGCGGCTCAAGAAGGATTGCCTTGGAAACCCAGAACACTCTTCGCAAACCGATGGACGGCACCGGTACCTCGCCGCTCACGGTCCTCAAGCGCCTGTGGCCGTACATCCGGCCGCTCATCGGCATCGTGCTGCTCGCCGTGATGACGATGGGCGTCGTCGCGGCCACGGAAGCCGGGATCCCGGCGCTGCTCAAGCCGCTGCTCGACCACGGCTTCGGCTCGCACGGCAGCGACAGCGCGAAATGGTACGTGCCGATCGCGGTGATCGGCCTCGCGCTCGTGCGCGGCGTGTCGCAGTACACGTCGAATTACCTGCTCAACTACGTATCGAACCGCATCCTGCTGCAACTGCGGCTCGAGATGTTCCAGCGGATGCTCCACACCGGCGCGTCGTTCTTCCAGCGCGAGACCGCGAGCACGGTGATCAACGCGATCGTGTTCGAGGTCAACCAGATCCTGTCGGTGCTGACCGGCGTGATGGTCACGCTCGTGCGCGACTCGCTGACCGTGGTGTTCCTGCTCGGCTACCTGTTCTACCTGAACTGGCGGCTCACGCTGATCGTCGCGGTGATCCTGCCGGGCATCGGCTGGCTCGTCAGCAAGATCAACCGCCGCCTGCGCCGCTTGAACCGCGAGCACCAGACGCTGACCAACGAGTTGTCGTACATCGTCGAGGAGACGGTCGGCGGCTACAAGGTCGTCAAGGTGCACAACGGCGAAGCGTACGAGATGGACCGCTTCACGACGATGAGCAAGCGCCTGCGCGGCTACGCGATGCGCATGACGATCTCGGGCGGGCTCGCGCAGCCGCTCACGCAGTTCCTCGCGTCGATCGCGCTCGCGGTCGTGATCACGATCGCGGTCGTGCAGTCGACCAACGACCAGACGACGGTCGGCGGTTTCGTCGCGTTCGTCACGTCGATGCTGCTGGTGATTTCGCCGCTCAAGCATCTGATCGACGTCAACCAGCCGCTGCAGCGCGGGATGACGGCCGCCGAGCTGATCTTCGGGCTGATCGACGAGCCCGCCGAGCCGCAGGGCGGCGGCCGTGCGCTCGCGCACGCGCGCGGCGAGATCGAATTCCGCGACGTGTCGTTCGACTACGGCGCCTCCGAGCGGCCGACGCTCGACCGCATTTCGTTCAAGGTCGCGCCGGGCGAGATGATCGCGCTCGCGGGGCCGTCCGGCAGCGGCAAGACGACCCTCGTGAACCTGCTGCCGCGCTTCTTCGATCCGACGGGCGGCGCGATCCTGGTCGACGGCGTGCCGGTGGCCGACTACGACATCCACGCGCTGCGCGGCCAGATGGCGATGGTCAGCCAGGACGTCGTGCTGTTCAACGACACGATCGCCGCGAACGTCGCGTACGGGCAGACGCCCGACCGCGCACGCGTGCAGGCGGCGCTCGAGGCCGCGAACCTCGCCGACGCGGTCGCCGCGATGCCCGACGGGCTCGACACGCTGGTCGGCGGCAACGGGATGCGACTGTCGGGCGGTCAACGGCAGCGGCTCGCGATCGCGCGCGCGATCTACAAGGACGCGCCGATCCTGATCCTCGACGAGGCGACTTCCGCGCTCGATTCGGAATCCGAGCGTCACGTGCAGGCCGCGCTCGAGCGGCTGATGGAAGGGCGCACGACGCTCGTGATCGCGCACCGGCTGTCGACGATCGAGCGCGCGGACCGGATCCTCGTGCTCGAAGCCGGCAAGATCGTCGAAGAGGGCAGCCACGACGAGCTCCTGCGCCACGGCGGGCTGTACGCGCACCTGCACCGGATCCAGTACCAGCAGCAGGCGGCGTGACACAAAGTCGGGTCGCACCCGTGTGCTAGTCTTGATTGGGCAAGTCCAGTTGTTTCCGGTTCGACGTGACAACACGGAGGGAAGGACGATGAGGAAGATGCACGGGATGATGCTGGCCGCGCTGGTTGCGGCGGGTCTCGCCGCGCCGGTCGCGATGGCGCAGGGGCACGGCAACGACGATAACCACGGTGACCACGGCAATCACGGCATGCACCGCGGCCACGGTCCGAAGCACATGCCGCCCGGCCAGGCGATGCATCGCGACGACGACGTACCGCCGCGCTGGGCCGACCAGCCGCGCCGCGACTGGCACAAGGGCGACCGGCTCCCGGACGAATTCCGCGATCGCCAGTACGTGGTCGACGACTGGCGCGGCTATCGGCTGAGCCCGCCGCCGCGCGGCTATCACTGGGTCGGCGTCGGCGGCGACTATCTGCTCGTGCAGATCGGCTCGGGCATCGTGCTGCGGGTCGGTCCATAACACCTGCCATACCGGCCACACCTGCCGCCGCTCATCGCTTCATCCGGATGCCGGGGCGTGCGTCCCGGCATCCGCGTCACTTGTCCTGGTCCGACTTCGCCGCCCGGCGGAACCAGCGTCGCTCGATCCGCGACATTGCCCAGCACACCGCCAGCGCGCAGACGGTGCCGAGCGCGACTTCCCCGAGCCGCATCAGCGGAATGTCCCACAGCGGGCCGTTGCCCGGAAACAGCAGCACGATCGTCGCGGTGACGCCGCCGAGCCGCGCCGCGCTGCCGACGTTCAGGCACCAGCAGCCGACGATCGTGATCGCGACCGCGATCGCATAGGCGACGAGGCGATCGCCGCCGAGCGCGGCCCCCGCGAAGCCGACCACGCCGCCGATCATCGCGCCGATGAACTGGTCGCGCGACAGCGACATCGTGTCCGAATAGTTGTGCTGCGTGACGGCGATCGCGGTGATCGCTGCCCACACGGCCTGCTCGGTGTGCAACGCGCGGCCGATCGCGTACGCGAGGCACGCGCCGCACACGGCCTGCAGCGCCATCAGCGCGCCTTGCGTGAGGCGTTCGCCGAAAGTCAGCCCCTTGAACAGATCGAAGATCGACTGCTGGATCTGCTGGCGGGCTTCGTTGAGGGTCCTGATCGTATCCATCGTGTCGGCCAAGAAGCGGGGCGGCGGTGCGTGTGTCAGTGCGCCTGTTCGGACGAGGCGGCGGCCGGCGTGCCCTCGGGTGCGTCGCCGTTCTCGACGCGCGTTTCGGGCATCGCGAGCCAGACGAGCAGGACCGCGAGCGCACCGGCGGCGGCTAGCCCGAAGAAGCTGATCGCATTGCCGAAGTGATCGGCGACATAGCCGGCCACGGCCGTGCTGAGCGTCGCGCCGATCCCGGCCGCGAGCCCGAACAGCCCGATGCACAGGTTGTAGCGGCCCTTGCCGCCCGCGACGTCGGCCGCGATCAGCGGCAGCATCACGCCGAACACGGCCGCGCTGATGCCGTCGAGCATCTGCACCGGCACGAGCAGGTACGGGCTGCTCACGCCAGCGAACATCAGCGCGCGCACCGGCAGCGCGGAGAAGCCGAGCAGCAGGATCGGCCGGCGTCCCCAGCGTTGCGAGGAACGGCCGACCCACGGCGACAGCATCGCGACGATCGCCTGCGGCACGATGATGCACGCGGCGATCACGAGCTGCACGTTCTCGCCCATCCCGGCCGTCACTTCGCCGGCCGCGAGGTTGAGCATCGCCGCATTCGACAGGTGGAACAGCACGACGCACGCCGCGAAGATCAGCATCCGGCGATCGCGCAGCAGTTCGAGCAGCGTCTCGCGGTGCTCGCCTTCGTCGTGATCGTCGGGTTTCGACGATTGCGGGATCACTTCGTGCGTCGGCTGGATCATCGCGAGTGCGAACAGCGCGGGCAACGCCAGCACGGCGGTCAGCCAGAACACCGCGCGCGCGGAGAAATACTCGCCGGTGAGCCCCATCAGGCCCGCCGCGACCGCGCTGCCGATCGACGCCCAGCGTGCGTTGCGGCCGAGCCGGTCGCCGAGATCGGCGCGGCCGACCAGCGAGAACGAGATCGCGGCCATCGCCGGCACGAGCATGCAGCTCGCGAAGCCGTGGAACACTTCGGCCGCGATCACCGGCACGATCGTCGGGCTCGACGCGAGCAGCACCGCGGACAGGATGATGGCCGCGATCGCCCACGCGGCCGCGCCTTTCTTGTTCTTCAGCGCATCGACGGCCGCGCCGCCCGGCACCTGGCTGACCATCGCGCTGATCGTGCCGATCGACAGCACCATGCCGATCTCGCCCTGCGTCCACTTGTGCGACGCGAGGTAGGACGCGATGAACGGACCGAACCCGGTTTGAACGTTTGCAACGAAAAAGTTGAGCCAGTCGAGGGACCGCAGACTGCGCACGCTGACGGAATGCTTGATCGTCATCGGGTGGCACTCGCAGACGAAGCCGGCACCGGTGCCGGAGCAACGGGCGGGAAGACCGCGACGATCGGCTTGTCGGCCGCGTAGGGCGGCGACGCCTTGATCTGCGCATCGTTCAGGTCGAGCTGCGGATGCAGCGCCTTGTCGCGCGTGACGAAGCGCAGCGCGCCCCAGCTCGCGGCGATCGAGCGGCGGTCGGTGTTGACGAGCCCGCCGAGGTCGAGCACGACCGCCTGCGGCTGCGCGGCGCGGTCGATCAGCACGTCGACGATGCGGCCGATCTTCGTGCCGTTCGGGCGCTCGACATCGCTGTCGAGCATCGGCAGTCGCGTCGCGGGCGACGCCGCGGCCGAACCCGACAGCGGCACGGCCTTGGGCCGCGCGGCCGGGGGCAGTTCGCCCGACGGCACGTCGAGCACGATCGGCTCCTGTTTGCCGCCCGGCGTGAAGCGGAACACGTTCCACGGGAAGATGACCTTGCGGTCGCCGACGCCCATGAAGCCCTGCAGGTTGACGATCATCTCGCGCGGCTTGCCGCTCGCGTCGGCCACCATGTCGACCGCGCGGCCGATCACCTTGCCGTTGCGGCGCGCGACCTCGCTGTCGAGCAGCGCATGGATCTGCGTGCGGTCGAGCGGGCGCGTCGCGACGATCGGGGCGGGCGGTGGTGGCGGAGGCGTCGGTGTTTCGGGGCGCTGCACGGGTTTCGGCCGCGTCACTTCGCGGTGCGGTTTCTTCGGTGCTTCCGGCGCTTCCGGTTGCGTCGGCGCCGGCACGGGCGGCATCGTCAGCGGTTCGCCGGCGGTTTCCTCGACGGGTTCGACGAGCGCTTCGCTGATCGGCGCGGGCGGATTCTGCGTCGGCAGCAGCCCGCAGCCGGACAGCAGCGCGGCGGCGAGAACGAGGAAGACCGTCGAGGACGGGAACGACATGCGGGATGCGGGAAACGGAAATCCGCCGCTCATTGACACTCACTCCATGGGTCGGGGGCCGGGCCCGGAGGCGCGCGGCTGGCGATGGATGGCGGGTGCGGGCGGCGCACCACGCGAGGTGAGAGTTTAACGTGTCTTCCTTTCAGGACCGATTTCTGCGGAGGATTGGACGCGGGATGGCGGGGAAAGGACCGGAACAGGGCAGGGAATAGCAGGAAAACGGCGAAGTAGGAAAACGACAGGTAAAGGGCAGGGAAAGGGGCAGGTAAACGGGCGGGGATCGATCGCCGAGAGCGGGCGCCCGCCATCGGATCCCTCAGCGCGCACGGCACCCGACCGTCGACGACAGGTCGGGCGCCGCACGGGCCGCCGGCGTGGCGTTACTTGACCAGCCCGCCGAGCGTCGTCGTCACCGGGGCGAGCAGGCCGCCGCCGGTCTTCGACAGCGCGCCGGTGCCGCTGCCGCCCGCCAGGCCGCCGACCGGCGCGCTGCCGGCCGCCGCCGTCACGGTGCCGACCGCCGAGGTGAGCGCGCCTGCCGGATTGCCGCCGCCCGTCGCGCCGCCGAGGGCGCCGGTCGACAGGAGCCCCGTCACCGGGGCGAGCGGATTCGTCGCGGCGCTGCCGCCGCCGAGCAGCGCCGTGCCCGCGGTGGCGACCGTGTTGCCGGTCGCGGTCACGACGTTGCCGACGCCGGTCGTGACCGGATTGTTGCCGGTGTTCGCGAGCGTCGTGCCGGCGTTCGCGACACCGTTGCCGACGGTCGTCACGAGATTCGTCAGCGGTGCGCCGAGCGGCGTGCTCGCCGCGGCCGTCTGCGTGAGCGAGCCGACCGTCGTCGTGATCGGCGTGATCGCCGAGCTGGCCGCGCCCGTCACCTGCGCGACCGGGCCGGTCGACAGTTGCGTGCCGAGCGTCCCGCCGCCGCCCGCGATCGTGTTGCCGAGCGTCGTCACGGCACCGCCGACGGGCGATGTGACGGGCGCGAGCGGCGCCAGCGCCGAACCGCTCGCGCCGAGACTCGACACGACGCCACCCGTCGCGGCGACGGCCTGGCCGAGATTCGTGACCACGCCACCCGTGCTGGCGACCGTCGTGCCGACCGGATCCGACGATGCGCCGAGCTGGCCGAGGCCCGAACCGAGACCGGTGCCGAGCGTCGTAACGGCGGCGCCGACGTCCTGCACCACCGTGCCGAGCCCTTGCGTCGTCGCGGGGTTCGTGCCGGGCAGCGTTTGCGACGCGATTGCCGTGCCGACACCCGATACCGCGCCGCCGCCGGCCGTCACGATGTTGCTCGACGCCGCGGTCGTCTGGCCGACGCCGTTGGCCGACGTGCCGCTCGAGCCGTTCCCCGTGCCGCCGGTCGATGCCGTCGGATCGCCGGACCCCGACCCGGAACCGCCGGTGCCCTGGCTCAGCGAGCCGGAGCCGCCGCACGCGGACAGCGACATCAGCGCCGCGGTACCGGCCGCGATCATGATCATTCGGAGTCCTGCTTGATGAATGGTGGGCGTGTTCATGTCGTCCTCGTCTCGATTATGGAAATGGATCAGGCGGCCTTCGTGTGCGCCGGTGTGTCGTCGCTGCGGAAGGGACGCGGCGGGCGCATCGTCGTTGTCTCCCTGATTGGCCTGTCGCCGTGCCGCGTATTCGCCTGAGTCGGAACCCGGAGCGCTTGCAGGACGCATTGCGTTGCATTCTTTCGTCTTGCTTGCCGATCGTGCCGGAAATCACCGGATTCGTACGATCAGAGTAGGTCCACGGCGGCGAGACGTCTTTTAATGATCGTTAAATTGAAGTAAGCGTCCGATTCACTGCCGGAATCGGGGTAATCACGATCGACACGAGGTGAGCCGTGTGATGGAGGCGGGAGGGACGGTGCGAGGGGAAGGCGGGACGGCGGCGCCTGCCTGGCCCGCCGTCGCGGCGGGCAGGCGCGGGCGCTGCCCGAGGGGCGGCGTAACGGCGGCGTCAGGCGTCCGGATACCACGCGTCGGTGAATTCGCTGACCCGGACGTCGGTCAGCTCCGGACGTGCGGCCAGCCACGCCCGCACGTTCTCGCGGTCGGCGTCGGTGGTCGTGCCGCGCGGCGCGCCGGAGATCACGTAGGCGCCGATCCCTTCGTCAGCGGAGGCGACGGTCAGCAGCCCGTTCGCTTCGACGAAATCGATGAACGCATCGATCAGCTGGCCACGCTCGAGGTCGGACAACTCGTTGCGGTATTGCGCGGCCGCGTTGAACGCGAGTTCCTGGAACTCGGCGATGTGGAGTTTCTTGCGCTGGCGGCGGTTGTGGCGTTGGCTCATGGTGTGTGGTGAGTGAATGTGAGGGGGAAAGGATAGCGCGGCGGCCGCTGCGGGCACGATGTCGACGTGCCGCGCAGCCCGCGCACGCAGCGAGTGGCCCGAGCGTTGCGTCGTCGCGATATCGGTTTGTCGCGCGGTTGATCATGAAACCATTGTTAAACAATCGATCGACCGGGATTTCTCGGCGTGGCTTGGCCCGGCGGCTCATCGCGCGTATGACCGAATGATACAGGGATGGCGAGCCGCTTCGGCTTTGCTAAGGTCGGCGGCTATTCGAACAACAACGAGGGCCGTATGTCGGACAATCGCTATTCATACAATGGTCATGTCGATCTCAAGCCGGCGGATTTGTTTTTCTGGATCGCGATCGATGAGATCCAGCGGCGCGTCGGGTTCGATGACCTTGCGGCCGCTTCGGCCATGTTGCTGGGTCAAGCCGATGTGCCGGCACCAGGAAAATTCGCTGCGGCGACCAAGGGCACATCGGTCGCCTCAATTGCTGCGCGCAAGCTGTTGCCGATTCAGATGAGAATGCGATTGCCAATGATCATGTCGGTGGGCGCTCAGGGTGTACGTATCGCGTCCACGCGGAATCTCGGTGCATGGGTCGGCCGAACCATCCCCGTGGTCGGGGAGTTGTTCTTGGCCGCCGACGCGGCCGTCATCATGTTCAACACGGTGCGTCGCTACAACGCCGTCGTCAAACTTGAAAACAGGGTGTTCTGATCGTGTCTGCCGCTAGGTGGGAAAAGCTTGCCGCATTTGCGCGCGAAGAGCTCGGTCGCCCGTTGTTCGGCGGCCAATTGCGAATCGAGCCGTCGTCACGTCTCGAGGAGGATCTGCGCGTGACGGGAATCGATGCAATCGAATTCATCGACAAATGGGCCGAAACGTTCGGTGTGAATGCTGCCGAATTCCCTTACGACCGCTACTTCGGCCCTGAAGGGCAGGAGATGGTGACGACGTTTCTCGCGCTGTTTTCCGAGCGTTACCGGAAGCGACCGCGTGTGCCCCTTACCCTCGGCATGCTGGAAGAAGCAATGCGCATCGGCCGATGGGATACGGACGCGATCGAGAGCGTTGCACGAGACCAGGTCGCTCGTGGGAAATGAGCCCACGAATCGGCGAAATGCAAAAAGCCCGCTTGCTGTCGCAAAGCGGGCTTCGATGTTTGGTTGCGGGGATAGGATTTGAACCTATGACCTTCGGGTTATGAGCCCGACGAGCTGCCAGACTGCTCCACCCCGCGGCGCGAATTATAGTGACACTGCTGCGGTGCGTCAAATGCTTAGTGACCAAAGTTGAAATCAAGCGGCCGTGCTTCGCTCGCCAGCGGGCGCTTACGTTGCCCGAGCCCTCGCAGCTCGGCGTGCCAACTGATATTTTTGCTCGATGCCCGCGGCAAGGGTGGGGGGCGATCTCCCGATTCGGAGATCGCCGCGCATGACCTTACATCAGCACGATATCGTACTGTTCCTGGCTCAGGTTCGACTCGACCTGCAGCGACACCGGCTTGCCGATGAAGTCGATCAGCATCGCGAGATGCTGCGACTCCTCGTCGAGGAACAGGTCGATCACCTGTTGCGCGGCGATCACGCGGAATTCGCGCGGATTGAACTGGCGCGACTCGCGCAGGATCTCGCGCAGGATGTCGTAGCACACGGTGCGCGACGTCTTCACCTGGCCCTTGCCCTGGCAGGTCGGGCACGGCTCGCACAGCACGTGCGCGAGCGATTCGCGCGTGCGCTTGCGCGTCATCTCGACGAGCCCGAGCTGCGAGAAGCCGTTGACCGTCACGCGCGTGCGGTCGCGCGACAGCGCCTTCTTCAACTCGGACAGCACCGCGTCGCGATGCTCGGCGTTCTCCATGTCGATGAAGTCGATGATGATGATCCCGCCGAGGTTGCGCAGCCGCAGCTGCCGCGCGATCGTATGCGCGGCCTCGAGGTTGGTCTTGAAGATCGTGTCGTCGAAGTTGCGCGCGCCGACGTAGCCGCCGGTGTTCACGTCGATCGTCGTCATCGCCTCGGTCTGGTCGATCATCAGGTAGCCGCCCGACTTCAGGTCGACGCGGCGCGACAGCGCGCGCTGGATCTCCGTCTCGATGTTGTACAGGTCGAACAGCGGCCGCTCGCCGGTGTAGTGATGCAGCTTCGGGCTCACCGCCGGCGTGAATTCGTTCGCGAATTCCGCGAGGCGCTGGTACGTCTCGCGCGAATCGACCTGGATGCGCGTCGTGTCGTCGTTCGCGAAATCGCGCAGCACGCGCTGCGCGAGATCGAGATCCTGGTACAGCAGGCTCGTCGCCGGCAGCCGCTGCGCCTGGGCCACGATGGTCGTCCAGGTCTTGCGCAGGTAGGCGACGTCGCCGGCCAGTTCGTCGGAGGTCGCGTCCTCGGCGATCGTGCGCACGATGTAGCCGCCTTTCTCGTCCGGCGGGATCACGGCGGTCAGCCGCGCACGCACGGCCTCGCGCTCGGCCTCGCTCTCGATCTTCTGCGAGATGCCGATGTGCGGCTCCTGCGGCAGGTAGACGAGCGTGCGGCCCGCGATGCTGACCTGCGTCGACAGTCGGGCGCCCTTCGTGCCGATCGGATCCTTGATCACCTGGACCATCAGCGTCTGGCCTTCGAACACGGTCTTCTCGATCGGCTGGTGCGGCGCGCCCGACTGCGGCTCGCCCGCGAGGCGCGGATGCCAGATGTCGGCGACGTGCAGGAACGCCGCGCGCTCGAGACCGATGTCGATGAACGCCGACTGCATGCCGGGCAGCACGCGCACGACCTTGCCGAGGTAGATGTTGCCGACCCGCCCGCGCGACAGCGTGCGCTCGACGTGAAGCTCCTGCACCGCGCCTTGCTGGACGAGTGCGACCCGCGTTTCCTGCGGCGTGAGGTTGATCAGGATTTCTTCGTTCATGGTGCGATTCAGAAGGCGACGCGCGCGGTGCGCAGCAACGCGGCAGTCTCAAAAAGGGGCAGACCCATGATACCCGAATGGGAACCGTCGATTCGCTCGATGAATTCGGCCGCGCGTCCCTGGATCGCGTAGGCGCCCGCCTTGCCGAACGGTTCGCGGGTCTCGACGTAGCGCTCGAACGCGTCGCGCGGCGCGGCCGAAAAGCGCACCGACGAGCGCGACAGCGCGGGCGGCAGCAGTTCGCCGTCGGCGCCGACCACCGCGACGGCGGTCAGCACCTCGTGTTCGCGGCCTGCGAGGCGGGTCAGCATCGCGAGCGCGTCGTCGGCATCGGCCGGCTTGCCGAGGATCGCGCCGTCGATGGTCACCGTGGTGTCCGCAACCAGCACCGGCGCGGCCGGCTTGCCGCTCGCGACGAGACGCGCCCGCGCGGCCTCCGCCTTCGCGACGGTCACGCGCTGCACGTACGCATCGGCGGCTTCGCCGGGCAGCTCGGCTTCGAGCGCCTCCGCGTCCTCGTCGGGGCGCGGCAGCAGCAATTCGAAGCGCACGCCGATCTGCTGCAGCAGCTCCTGGCGGCGCGGGCTTTGCGAAGCGAGGTAAAGGGTCGGGAAAAGGGCAGGGGGCGTGCTGGACGGCATGGTGTCGTTATCTCGTTGAGCGCGCGCGGCGCGCGTCCCGAGGACGGCACGTCATGCGCGATGGTAGGGGTGATTCTGCGTGATGCTCCACGCGCGGTAAAGCTGTTCGGCGAGCAGCACGCGCACCATCCCGTGCGGCAGCGTCATGCTCGAGATGCGCAGCAGCAGGTCGGCGCGCGCCTTGAGTTCCGGATCGAGCCCGTCGGCACCGCCGATCACGAACGCGACGTCACGGCCGTCCTGCTGCCAGCCGGGCAGCGCCTGTGCGAGCTGCATGGTGGTCCAGTCGCGGCCGCGCTCGTCGAGCGCGACGATGCGCGCGCCCTTCGGCAGCGCGGCCTCGATCTTCTGCCGCTCGGCCGCCATCACGCTTTCCGCGCTGCGGCCGCCCGAACGCAGTTCGGGCTTGATCTCGCGCAGCTCGATGCGCAGCTCGGGCGGCATCCGCTTCGTGTATTCGTCGAAGCCGGACGCGATCCAGCCGGGCATCTTGTGGCCGACCGCGAGGATGAAAAGCTTCATCGGGACGACTCGCTGCGGCTCAGCGGCGGCGGGCAGCCGTCTTGCGCGCCGGGCGTGCCGGCGCTTCTTCCTCGTCGTCCTCTTCTTCGCTGGCGGTAGCGAGACCGTTCGGACCCTTGCCGCCGCCGAGCTTCATCCGCACGGGCTTGTCGCCCCAGATTTCCTCGAGGTTGTAGTACTGGCGCAGCGCCGGCTGCAGGATGTGCACGATCGCGTCGCCGCAGTCGACCAGCACCCATTCGCCGGTGTCTTCGCCCTCGGAGCTGACGATGTCGCCGCCGGCTTCCTTGACCTTGTCACGCACGCTCGATGCGAGCGCCTTGGTCTGGCGGTTCGACGTGCCCGACGCGACGATCACGCGGTCGAACAGTTCGGTCAGGTGGCTGGTGTTGAACACCTTGATGTCTTGCGCCTTGATGTCTTCGAGAGCGTCGACGATCACGCGCTGCAGTTTGCGGATATCCATGGAATCAGGAATGGTAGAGACGATGTTGAAGAATATAGGCCCAGACGGCGGCCGGCACATGCTCGGCCGACGCATCGGGCATTTGCGCGTGACGCGCGATGCATTCGCGCAGGTGCGCGCGGATGTCGGTTGCGGCGATATCGAACGCCAGCGTCGTGTCGATCAGCAGGTGGCCGGCCGGCGTCGCTTTCAGCACGTCGGCACCGGCCTGCCGCCGCGCGATTTCCTGCGCGACGTCCGGCGGCGCCGCGCCGAGGTCGAAGCCCGGGCGCGTCGACGCGCACACGTGCGCGTAGTCGAACAGCTTGCGCCAGTCGCGCCACGTGTCGAGCCGCACCAGCTGGTCGGCGCCGATCAGCAGCGCCAGCGATGCATCGGGGCCGATCCGCTCGCGCCAGCGTGCGAGCGTCTCGACCGTATAGGTCGGCCCCGCGTGCTCGATCTCGTCGGTCGCGACGGTGACCGTCACGCCGGGCAGCGACAGCGAGCCGGCAGCGGCGCGCGTCATCGCGAGCCGGTGCTCGGCGGCCGACACGTCGCGCTTCTGGTAAGGCTGCCCGGCGGGCAGCAGCGCGAGCTCGGTCAGGCCGAGCACGTCGGCGAACCGGCGCGCGAGCGCGAGGTGGCCGTCGTGGATCGGATCGAACGTGCCGCCCAGCAGGCCGATACGACGTGACAGCGGCTGCGGGGCGGGGCGGGTGGTGGTGTCCAGAAAAACGTGTCCTGTTCTTGAGGCGGCGGGGCGCGGCGGGCTCAGACCCAGTCGCGCGGCACGAGGAACTCGCTCAGGCGCGCTTCCGGCGAGCCCGGCTCGGGCTGCCAGTCGTAACGCCAGTGCGCGACCGGCGGCATCGACATCAGGATCGACTCGGTCCGGCCGCCGCTTTGCAGCCCGAACAGCGTGCCGCGGTCGAACACGAGGTTGAATTCGACATAGCGGCCGCGCCGGTAAGCCTGGAAGTCGCGTTCGCGCTCGCCGTACGGCAGCGCGACACGGCGTTCGACGATCGGCAGGTACGCGTTCAGGAACGCGTCGCCGACGCTTTGCATCATCTCAAACGAGCGTTCGAATCCGGGCTCGGAGAAATCGTCGAAGAAGATCCCGCCGATGCCGCGCGTTTCGTTGCGGTGCTTCAGGAAGAAATACTCGTCGCACCACGTCTTGAAGCGCGGGTAGAGCTCGGCGCCGAACGGATCGAGCGCGTCCTTGCAGGTCTGGTGGAAATGCCGCGCGTCGTCCTCGAACGGATAAACCGGTGTCAGATCCATGCCGCCGCCGAACCAGAAGATCGGCGCCTCGCCGGGCTTCGTCGCGATCAGCATCCGCACGTTCATGTGCACGGTCGGGCAGTACGGGTTGTGCGGATGCAGCACGAGCGACACGCCGAGCGCCTCGAAGCCGCGGCCGGCCAGCTGCGGGCGCGCGGCGCTCGCCGACGGCGGCAGCGCATCGCCCGCGACGTCGGAAAAACCGATCCCCGCACGCTCGAACACGCGGCCGCCTTCGAGAATCCGCGTGCAGCCGCCGCCGCGCAGGCGCTCTTCCGGCCCGCGCTGCCACGCGTCGGTCGCGAGCGGCGTGCCGTCGAGCGCGCCGAGCGCATCGGCGATGCGTGTCTGCAGGCCCTGGAGATACGTGCGCACGCGCGCCACGTCGTAGGTCGAATCGGTCATGTCTGGACTGGCTGCCCCCGCGCGAAGCGGGGGCCGTAAAAAAGGCATCTGCCGGGCATTCTATCGAACCCCGGCAGAGGAGGCCGCCGTTTGCGACGGCAAAGCGGCGGTCAGGGTGTTACGTGCTCTTGCGATTCAGCGCGCGGAAGCCGATGTCGCGGCGATACTGCATGCCTTCGAAATTGATCTGGTTGATCGTGTCGTACGCATGCTGCTGCGCTTCGCGCACCGAATCGGCGAGGCCGACCACGCACAGCACACGGCCGCCGGACGTCGTCAGCTTGTCGCCGTCGAGCGTCGTGCCCGCATGGAACGTCACGGCCTGTTCGGTCTCGGCCGGGATCCCGTTGATGCGGTCACCCTTGCGCGGCGCGTCCGGATAGCCGTGCGCGGCCAGCACGACGCCGAGCGCGGTGCGGCGGTCCCAGTCGAGCTCGACGGTGTCGAGCGTGCCCGCGATCGCCTGTTCGACGACCTTCGAGAAATCGCTCTTCAGGCGGGCCATGATCGGCTGCGTCTCGGGGTCGCCCATCCGGCAGTTGAATTCCAGCGTGCGCGGATTGCCTTCCTTGTCGATCATCAGGCCTGCGTACAGGAAGCCCGTGAAGCGGATGCCGTCCTTCTCCATCCCGCGCACCGTCGGCATGATGATCTCGCGCATCACGCGTGCGTGCATCTGCGGCGTGACGATCGGCGCGGGCGAGTAGGCGCCCATGCCGCCCGTGTTCGGGCCGCGGTCCTCGTCGAGCAGGCGCTTGTGGTCCTGGCTCGACGCCAGTGCCAGCGCGTGCTTGCCGTCGACCATCACGATGAAGCTTGCTTCCTCGCCATCGAGGAATTCCTCGATCACGACGCGCGCGCCGGCGTCGCCCAGCTTGTTGCCCGACAGCATCATGTCGACCGCGGCGTGCGCTTCTTCCAGCGTCATCGCGACGACGACGCCCTTGCCGGCCGCGAGGCCGTCGGCCTTCACGACGATCGGTGCGCCTTTCGCGTCGATGTATGCGTGCGCGGCAGCCGCGTCGGAGAAGGTTTCGTAGTCGGCGGTCGGGATGCCGTGGCGCTTCATGAACGCCTTCGCGAAATCCTTCGAGCTTTCGAGTTGCGCGGCTTCGCGGGTCGGGCCGAACACCTTCAGGCCGCGCGCGCGGAACAGGTTGACGATGCCGGCCGCGAGCGGCGCTTCCGGCCCGACGAGCGTGAACGCGACGCCTTCGCTTTCCGCGAAATCGGCCAGCGCGTCGAGCGACGTGATGTCGACGTTCTTCAGACGCTCGTCCTGCGCCGTGCCGCCATTGCCGGGCGCGACGTAGACCATCTGGACGCGCGGCGACTGCGCGAGCTTCCACGCCAGTGCATGTTCGCGACCGCCGGAACCGACGACGAGTAGTTTCATGGGATTCCCCGCAGACTAGAAAACAGGGCGGCCGGCACGCTCAGGCGCGCCGGCCGCGAAATCGGTCGGGCCGCCGTCGCAACGCTGCGCACGGCGGCCGGCATCTCATTCCTCGACGATGACGGCGTTCGTATACACCTCCTGCACGTCGTCGAGGTTCTCGAGCGCGTCCAGGAGCTTCTGCATCTTCGCCGCATCGTCGCCGGTAAATTCGACTTCGTTCTGCGGCTTCATCGTCACTTCGGCGAGTTCGGCCTTGAAGCCCGCGGCTTCGAGCGCGTCCTTCACTGCCGAGAACGCCTGCCAGTCGCACAGCACTTCGATCGAGCCGTCGTCGTTCGTGCTGACGTCGTCCGCGCCGGCTTCGAGCGCCGCTTCCATCAGCGCGTCTTCCGACGTGCCGGGCGCGAACAGGAACTGGCCGACGTGATCGAACATGAACGCGACCGAACCGTCGGTGCCCATGTTGCCGCCGAACTTCGAGAATGCGTGACGGACTTCCGCGACCGTGCGGGTGCGGTTGTCGGTCAGCGTGTCGACGATGATCGCCGCGCCGCTGATGCCGTAGCCTTCGTAACGGATTTCTTCGTAGTTCGCGCCGTCCGCGCCGCCGACGCCGCGGTCGATCGCGCGCTTGACGTTGTCCTTCGGCATGTTCGCGTCGGCCGCCTTGTCGACCGCGAGACGCAGGCGCGGGTTCGAACTCGCGTCGCCGCCGCCGAGGCGGGCCGCGACCTGGATTTCCTTGATCAGTCGGGTCCAGATCTTGCCGCGCTTCGCGTCGGCTGCTGCCTTCTTATGCTTGATGTTGGCCCATTTCGAATGACCAGCCATACCTTTCTCCGTGCCCGGGCGCGCTGCGCGGGCGATTGTGCCAATGTGTCGTTGAATCGGCGGCCGTCTGGGCGGGCATGAAGCCGCGGGGCCGCGCGTGTCGAGTGGAACGTGATTTTATCACGTGGCGACCGTCGCTTCGGGGCCGCCGCGCATGGCCGAACGGCCGGGCGGGCCGTTGCGGCGTGCCGGGCCGCGCGGCCCGGCGGCATCGTCTGTCAGTTCTTGGTGCCGAACAGGCGGTCGCCCGCGTCGCCCAGGCCCGGCACGATGTACGCATGCTCGTTCAGGTGCGAGTCGAGCGACGCGACGAACAGCTTCACGTCCGGGTGCGCGTCCTGGAACACCTGTACGCCCTCGGGCGCGGCGACCAGCGCGACGAACATGATGTTCGCGGCCGGCACGTTGCGGCGCTTGAGCACGTCGACCGCGTGCACGGCCGAATAGCCGGTCGCGACCATCGGGTCGCACAGGATGAAGATGCGATCCTCGAGATCGGGCAGGCGCACCAGGTATTCGACCGGGCGGTGATCTTCGGCGCGGTACACGCCGATGTGGCCGACGCGCGCGGACGGCACCAGGTCGAGCAGGCCATCCGACATCCCGATGCCGGCGCGCAGCACGGGCACGATCGCGAGCTTCTTGCCCGCGATCACCGGCGCGTCGACCGCCACCAGCGGGGTTTCGACCCGCTTGGTCGTGATCGGCAGGTTGCGGGTGATCTCGTAGCCCATCAGCAGCGTGATCTCGCGCAGCAGTTCGCGGAACGTGCGCGTCGACGTGTCCTTGTCGCGCATGTGGGTCAGCTTGTGCTGGATCAGCGGGTGATCGGTGATGAAGAGATTCGGGAAACGGCTGTCCTGTTTCATGACGGGGTGCCTTGGCGGCAAAAGGGGATCGGGGGCGGCGCCGGCGCCAGGCCGGCCGCCGCTTATGGCCGCAATTTTACCAAGGCGCGCCACGTGATCCGGATATTATCGACGTCTCACGACAATCCGCGCGCCGTGTTCGCCCGCTCGCCTGCGTTCGCGACCGTTCGCCCGCCCGGCGAACCGGCCTGCGACCCGTCGGCGACCCGGCCCGGCCGGCGCGCGTCGCCATAAAGGAATCGACGATGGATCTCGGCATCGCAGGAAAGACCGCGCTCGTGTGCGCGGCGAGCAAGGGGCTCGGGCGCGGCTGCGCGGAAGCGCTGGCCGCCGAGGGCGTGAACCTCGTAATCGTCGCGCGCACGCGCGACACGCTGGAGGAAACCGCGGAGGAGATCCGTGCGGGGTCGAACGTGTCGATCACCGCCGTCGCCTGCGACATCACGACGCCCGACGGCCGCGCGGCCGCGCTCGCCGCGTGCCCGCAGCCGGACATTCTCGTGACGAATGCCGGCGGGCCGCCGCCCGGCGACTTCCGCGATTTCTCGCACGACGACTGGATCCGCGCGCTCGAGTCGAACATGCTGACGCCGATCGAGCTGATCCGCGCGACCGTCGACGGGATGATCGGCCGCGGCTTCGGCCGGATCGTCAACATCACGAGCTCGGCCGTGAAGGCGCCGATCGACGTGCTCGCGCTGTCGAACGGCGCGCGCTCGGGGCTGACCGGCTTCGTCGCGGGGCTGTCGCGCAAGGTCGCGGGGCAGGGCGTGACGATCAACAACCTGCTGCCCGGGCTGTTCGACACCGACCGGATCGCGACGACGCTCGCCGCGTCGGCGAAGGCGCAGGGCGTGAGCGTCGACGAGATGCGCGCGCGGCGCGCGAAGGAAATCCCGGCCGGGCGCCTCGGCACGCGCGCCGAATTCGGCGCGGCGTGCGCGTTCCTCTGCAGCGTGCATGCCGGCTATATCACCGGGCAGAACTGGCTGCTCGACGGCGGCGCGTATCCGGGCACGTTCTGACGCGCCCCACCATTCACGACGACAAATACGAGACGACAAAGGACACGGAGATGAGCAAACCCCGCATCGCACTGATTGCGCACGACGCGAAGAAGGACGAGATCGTCGCGCTCGCGGGCCAGTACCGCGCGACGCTCGCGCAATGCCGGCTGGTCGCGACGGGCACGACGGGCGGCCGCATCGCCGCCGCGCACGGGCTCGAGGTCGAGCGCAAGCTGTCGGGGCCGCAAGGCGGCGACCTGCAGATCGGTGCGGAGCTGGCCGAAGGCCGCGTCGACATCGTCGTGTTCCTGCGCGACCCGATGACCGCGCAGCCGCACGACCCGGACATCACCGCGCTGGTGCGCGCATGCGACGTGCACGACGTGCCGGTCGCGACGAATGTCGCGACCGCGCGGATGTTGCTCGACGATCTGGCGCGCAACATGCAGGACGTTTGCTAGGCGTTCTGCACGCGTGAGTGTGCGTGCTTGCCGCCATCTGTCGTGTGGATGACATGTGACGGATGGCGGTGAGCGTTGATAGCGCCGAAACAGGCGCGGATTGCGATGCCCGAGATCGCGGCCGGTCGCTCATCGTAACGACCAGAACCACACGGTTGATGCAGCCCAGTAGCAATCCGAACTGCAGAGGGCGCGGGCGCCATCGATCAGGTCGATGTGTCCGCCGCGGCCGTTCATGTATCCGGGGATGTTCCAGAAGGCCACGACGCCCTTTCTGGCGGCAATGCCGGTCGTCGCATCGTCTCGCCGGAACACTTCAGCCTTGCCGAAATAGGCCGGCTCCGCCAGCATGTTGGCCAGCCTCGCCTGGCCGGCTTCAATTCGCCGTCCACGGTGCGGCCCCTTCTGAATGACGAGGCCGCCGCGCAATGTCATTCCGCTCTTGACGAGTGCCAGGCTGATCCGAATGGCGCACGTATTTGCATACGCCGGATTGGCGACCAGGTCTTGCCAGCCTAGTTCCTCGTATAGCGCTTCCCTGGATACCGTCCTGTTGTCCGGATAGTGGCTGTTCAGTAATGAGAAGTGTGGTTTCAAGCAGATCGTCCCCGATCAACGGCACGGATATTTCTGCTGCAGGATGCGGGCGATCAGGCCTGCTGCGTTTGTGCGCAGCGCATCGTTCGGCAGTTTTCGAAGACCGCCGATCACTTCCGAATCGATCTCTCCGGATTTGATGCGCCCGTTGTCGCACCAGTCCTTGCCTTCGGTCATGTCGGCCACGCCGGCCAGATAACCGGTCATGACGTGGCGCTCGGCGTCGGCGTACGGATTGTTGTCCGTACGGCTGATGCCGTTGAGCAGCCGCGCACCGTCGACGCGTGGGAGCGCGGCTCCGTTCGCGATGCCGATACCTGCCGACAACGATGCGAAAACAAATGCATTGCGGATGAAAAGGGCGTTCATGGCATGGGGTTCGTGAATTCGGCGCAAAGCAAAATAGCACGGTCACCATCCCGGAAATCTCCATGGACCGCATGATTTCGCGGGGGACCGCACGGTGCAATGGGTGGCGACGCTTTGCCATCGCTGAATGGACAGCCATTCGTCCGACCCGAAGATGATTCCTTGAACGTGGCGAAATGTTGCACGTGGGGCACGTGCCGCACGCGAGACGAGCGCAAGGTCGCGACGGACCGGATGCCGCGCCATCCGCCGGAATGCACGTCACGTGCCGATCGTTTTTCGCGAAGACCCTACGGTCGTGAAGGGATTGCCGCGGCGTGCAGCACGAGCGCGCGCGACGCGCGAAAATCACGCGCAGTGTCCCGCGTCTGCCCGCCTCGCCGTTCGGGGGCAGCGACGTATTTGCCGAACCGAATTTCCAGACAAGCGAGGAGCGATACGATGCCGAAAGCAATCCGATACGACCAGGCAGGCGGCCCGGACGTGATGAAGTGGGTCGACGTCGAGGTCAGCGAGCCGCAGGCGGGCCAGGTCCGCGTCAAGCAGCATGCGGTCGGGCTCAACTATATCGACGTGTATTTCCGCACCGGCCTCTATCCGCAGCCGTTGCCCGCCGGGCTCGGGATGGAGGCGGCCGGCGAGGTGACGGCGGTCGGCGATGACGTGACCGCGTTCAAGCCCGGCGACCGCGTCGCCTATGTGTGGTCGTCGCCCGGCGCGTACGCGCAGGAGCGCGTGCTGCCCGCCGACCGCCTCGTCAAGCTGCCGGACGGCATCAGCTACGACGCAGCGGCGTCGGTGATGCTGCAGGGCCTGACCGCGCACTACCTGCTGCGCCGCACGTATCCGGTCAAGGCCGGCGACACGATCCTGATCCATGCCGCGGCGGGCGGCGTCGGCCTGCTGGTCTGCCAGTGGGCGAAGGCGCTCGGCGCAACGGTGATCGGCACGGTCGGCTCCGACGAGAAGGCCGAACTCGCGAAAGCGCACGGCTGCGACCACCCGATCGTCTACACGCGCGAGAATTTCACGCAGCGCGTGAGGGCGATCACGAACGATGCGCTCGTGCCGGTCGTCTACGATTCGATCGGCAAGGACACCTACATCGGTTCGCTCGACTGCCTCGCGCCGCTCGGGCTGTTCGTCAGCTTCGGCAATGCGTCGGGCCCGCTGCCGCCGATCGACTCGAAGGAGCTCTCGTCGCGCGGTTCGCTGTTCTTCACGCGACCGACGCTGTTCTCGTACATCGCGAAGCGCGCCGATCTCGAAGCCGCGGCCGCCGAGCTGTTCGACGTGATCCTGTCGGGCAAGGTGAAGACGAGCATCAACCAGCGCTATCCGCTCGCGGAAGTCGGCCGCGCGCATGCCGACCTCGAGTCGCGCAAGACGACCGGCTCGACGATCCTCGTTCCCTGACGCATCCCTTCGCGCCGGCACTGCGCCGGCGCGCACCCTGGCGGCCGGCGACGGTCGCCGTCCGTCCAGTCTTCGTCTCGACCGACGTTCGGTCCGCTGTTCCGCCCGACGTCCCGCCCGCTGTCCCGCCGCCGTCCCGTCCGCCGTTCCACCCGCCGTCCCCCGCCGCACGCGTTTACGCGTTTTTTATACCGGCCCGATGACCTTTGACCCGTCCTTTACGCGCGTTCCCATAAGGTTCTAGTCGTCCGATTTCGACGACGGAGAACACAAAAATGGATGGGGTTTTCATCGGCGCACTGGTGCTGTTCACAGCGCTGATCCTCGGTTTGCTTGCCGGTTGCGAGAAGCTCGTGCAATACGGCCGCGGGGGGCGCGCATGACCTGGATGCTTTGGCTGGCGGGTGCCTCGACGGCCCTGCTGTTTGCGTATCTCGTCTTTGCGCTGCTGCGCGCGGAGGACATCGAATGAACGCGAACAACCTGTTGCAGACGCTGCTGTTCATCGTCGTGCTGCTTGCGGCGGCCGTGCCGGTCGCGCGCTACCTGACGGCCGTGATGGACGGCAGCTCGCGCGTCGTGCGCGTGTTCGGACCGCTCGAGCGCGCGCTGTACCGCATCGCCGGCGTCGACGCCGGCACCGAGATGAACTGGAAGCGCTACGCAGTCGCCACGATCGCATTCAACGCGCTCGGCGCGCTGTTTCTCTACGGCCTGCTGCGCCTGCAGGGTTTCCTTCCCGGCAATCCGCAGCAGTTCGGCGCGATGACGACTGACGGCGCATTCAACACGGCCGTCAGCTTCGTCACCAACACGAACTGGCAGGACTACACGCCCGAGCAGACCGTCAGCTACCTGACGCAGATGCTCGGCCTGACCGTGCAGAACTTCCTGTCGGCCGCGACCGGCATCGTCGTCGTGATCGCGCTGATCCGCGGCTTTGCGCGTCACACCGCGCAGACGATCGGCAACTTCTGGGTCGACCTCACGCGCGTGACGATGTACGTGCTCGTGCCGATGTCGGTGGTGATCGCCGCGCTGCTGATGAGCCAGGGCGTGATCCAGAACATGAAGGCCTACCAGGACGTGCCGGTGCTGCAGACGAGCACCTATGCGGCGCCGAAGCTCGACGCGCAGGGCAACCCGGTGAAGGACGACAAGGGTAACGCGGTCACGGTGCCGACGCAGCTGACGAAGCAGACACTCGCGATGGGCCCGGTCGCGTCGCAGGAAGCGATCAAGATGCTCGGCACCAACGGTGGCGGCTTCTTCAACGCGAACTCCGCGCATCCGTACGAGAACCCGACGCCGTTCGCGAACTTCATCCAGATCTTCGCGATCCTGATCATTCCGGCCGCGCTGTGCCTCGTGTTCGGCCGGATGATCGGCGACCGCCGGCAGGGCATCGCGGTGCTCGCGGCGATGACGGTCGCGTTCGCGGTCGCGATCGGCGTCGAGGTGAGCGCCGAGCAGGCCGGCAACCCGGCGCTCGCCGCGCTGCACGTCGACCAGTCGACGAGCGCGCTGCAGCCGGGCGGCAACATGGAAGGCAAGGAAACGCGCTTCGGCATTGCGCAGACCGGCATCTTCACGGTCGCGACGACGGCCGCGTCGTGCGGCGCGGTCGACACGATGCACGATTCGCTGACGCCGCTCGGCGGTCTCGTGCCGATGCTGCTGATGCAGCTCGGCGAGGTGATCTACGGCGGCGTCGGCTCCGGTCTCTACGGGATGCTGGTGTTCGCGCTGCTCGCGGTGTTCGTCGCGGGCCTGATGATCGGCCGCACGCCGGAATACGTCGGCAAGAAGATCGAGTCGTACGAGATGAAGATGGTGTCGATCGTCGTGCTGCTCACGCCGCTGCTCGTCTTGGTCGGCACGTCGATCGCGGTGCTGGCCGACGCGGGCCGTGCCGGCATCGCGAACCCGGGCCCGCACGGCTTCTCGGAAATCCTGTACGCGTTCAGCTCGGCCGCGAACAACAACGGCAGCGCGTTCGCGGGCCTGACGGTCGGCACGCCGTTCTACAACTGGATGACCGCGATCGCGATGTGGTTCGGCCGCTTCGGCACGATCGTGCCGGTGCTGGCGATCGCCGGCTCGCTCGCCGCGAAGAAGCGCATCGCGGTGACGAGCGGCACGCTGCCGACCCACGGCCCGCTGTTCGTCGTGCTGCTGCTCGGCACCGTGATGCTGGTGGGCGCGCTGACCTACGTGCCGGCGCTCGCGCTCGGCCCGGGCGTCGAGCATCTGATGATGTGGCTGGGCGCATGACGCACGAGCGCATGGCGACACCTTGCAAAGACTGAAGAGATTGAAGAGATCGCAATGACTCAACATTCCGCAACACGGTCCATGTTCGATCCGGCGCTGCTGCGCCCGGCGATCGTGGATTCGTTCAAGAAACTCACGCCGCGCACGCAGTTCCGCAACCCGGTGATGTTCTGCGTGTACGTCGGCAGCATCCTGACCACGATCCTGTGGATCGCGGCGCTCGCCGGCCAGGCCGAGGCGCCCGCGGGTTTCATCCTCGCGATCGCGCTGTGGCTGTGGTTCACCGTGCTGTTCGCGAACTTCGCCGAAGCGCTCGCCGAAGGGCGTTCGAAGGCGCAGGCCGCGTCGCTGCGCAGCGCGAAGAAGGACGTGATGGCGAAGAAGCTCAACGAGCCGCATCCGAAGTCGCCGATCCGCATCACGACCGCGTCGGACCTGCGTAAAGGCGACGTCGTGCTGGTCGAGGCCGGCGACGTGATCCCGGCCGACGGCGAAGTCGTCGACGGCGTCGCGTCGGTCGACGAATCGGCGATCACCGGCGAATCCGCGCCGGTGATCCGCGAGTCGGGCGGCGACTTCTCGTCGGTGACGGGCGGCACGCGCGTGCTGTCCGACTGGATCGTCGTGACGGTCACCGCGAACCCCGGCGAGGCGTTCCTCGACCGGATGATCGCGATGGTCGAGGGCGCGAAGCGCAAGAAGACGCCGAACGAGGTCGCGCTGACGATCCTGCTCGTCGCGCTGACGATCGTGATGCTGCTCGCGACCGCGACGCTGCTGCCGTTCTCGATGTTCTCGGTCGAAGCGATGAAGGCCGGCCACGTAGTGACGATCACCGCGCTCGTCGCGCTGCTGGTGTGCCTGATCCCGACGACGATCGGCGGGCTGCTGTCGGCGATCGGCGTGGCCGGGATGAGCCGGATGATGCAGGCGAACGTGATCGCGACGTCGGGCCGCGCGGTGGAAGCGGCCGGCGACGTCGACGTGCTGCTGCTCGACAAGACCGGCACGATCACGCTCGGCAACCGCCAGGCGTCGATATTCGTGCCCGCGCCGGGCGTGAGCGAGGAGGCGCTGGCCGACGCCGCGCAGCTGTCGTCGCTCGCCGACGAGACGCCGGAAGGTCGCAGCATCGTCGTGCTCGCGAAGGAACGCTTCAACATCCGCCAGCGCGACATGGCGCAGCTGCATGCGACCTTCCTCGGCTTCTCCGCGCAGACGCGGATGAGCGGCGTCGATCTCCCGGGTCGCGAGATCCGCAAGGGTGCGGCCGATGCGATCCGCCGCTACGTCGAGACGCACGGCAGCCGCTTCCCGGATGAAGTGCGCCGCGCGGTCGACGACGTCGCGCGTCGCGGCAGCACGCCGCTCGTCGTGGCCGACCTGCACGACGGCGTCGCGCGCGTGCTCGGCGTGATCGAGCTGAAGGACATCGTGAAGGGCGGCATCAAGGAGCGCTTCGCGGAACTGCGCAAGATGGGCATCAAGACCGTGATGGTGACGGGCGACAACCGGCTGACGGCCGCGGCGATCGCGGCGGAAGCGGGCGTCGACGACTTCCTCGCGGAAGCGACGCCGGAAACCAAGCTCGCGACGATCCGCGAGCACCAGGCGGCGGGGCGTCTCGTCGCGATGACGGGCGACGGCACCAACGACGCGCCGGCGCTCGCGCAGGCCGACGTGGCGGTGGCGATGAACACCGGCACGCAGGCGGCGAAGGAGGCCGGCAACATGGTCGACCTCGACTCGAACCCGACGAAGCTGATCGAGATCGTCGAGATCGGCAAGCAGATGCTGATGACGCGCGGTTCGCTGACGACCTTCTCGATCGCGAACGACATCGCGAAGTACTTCGCGATCATCCCGGCCGCGTTCGTGACGACCTACCCGCAACTGCGCGTGCTCGACATCATGCATTTGACGTCGCCGGCCTCCGCGATCCTGTCCGCGGTGATCTTCAACGCGCTGATCATCGTCGCGCTGATCCCGCTCGCGCTGAAGGGCGTCACCTACCGGCCGCTCGGCGCCGCGTCGCTGCTGCGCCGCAACCTGCTGGTGTACGGTCTCGGCGGCGTGCTGCTGCCGTTCCCGTTCATCAAGCTGATCGACATGACGCTCGCCGCGCTCGGCTGGGCCTGATGCGCCGCATTTGAAGGAACCCTCATGAAAACGTTGATTCGCCCGCTCGTCGTGATCTTTGTCGTCCTGACCGCCGTGACGGGGCTCGCCTATCCGGCCGTGATGACCGTGTTCGGCCAGGCCGTGTTTCCGTCGCAGGCGAACGGCAGCCTGATCGAGCAGGGCGGCCGCGCGGTCGGCTCCGCGCTGATCGGCCAGCCGTTCGATGCGCCGAAGTATTTCTGGGGCCGCCTGTCGGCCACCGCGCCGATGCCGTACAACGCGACCGGCTCCGGCGGCTCGAACCTCGGCCCGCTGAACCCGTCGCTCGCCGACCAGGTGAAGGCGCGCATCGCCGCGCTGCGCGACGCCGGCACCGACATGTCGAAGCCCGTGCCGGTCGACCTCGTGACGGCGTCGGCGAGCGGCCTCGATCCGGAGATCACGCCGGCCGCCGCCGCGTACCAGGTCGAGCGCGTCGCGAAGGCGCGTAACCTGGCGCCGGACGCGGTCGCGCAGCTCGTCGCCGCGAACACGGCGGGCCGCCAGTTCGGCGTGCTCGGCGAGCCGCGCGTGAACGTGCTGAAGCTGAACCTCGCGCTCGACGCGGCGCAGGCCGCGCACTGAACGCGCGGCCGGGCTCCCGGCGCGGCAACCGGCGTGCGGCGCGGCCCGATCCGCGCCGCACGCGCTTGTCCGACGGCGCATGCGCCGTCTTTGCCTTTTGCGGCGATTTGGAACCACAATGACAGTACTCGTTCGCCATCCCGCGTTTCGCCTTCCTGACGCATGAACCGCCCCGATCCCGACCAACTCCTCGACAAGCTGCAGCGCGACGAAGAAAAGCAGCGGCGCGGCCAGCTGAAGATCTTCTTCGGCGCGTCCGCCGGCGTCGGCAAGACCTATGCGATGCTGCAGGCCGCGCGCCAGCGGCTGCAGGACGGCGTCGACGTCGTCGTCGGCATCGTCGAGACCCACGGCCGCGGCGAAACCGCCGCTCTGCTCGACGGCCTCGACGTGCTGCCGCTCGCGCGCATCGAGTATCGCGGCCGCACGCTCGCCGAATTCGATCTCGACGGCGCGCTCGCGCGTGCGCCGCAACTGATCCTCGTCGACGAGCTCGCGCATTCGAACGTGCAGGGCGCGCGCCACCTGAAGCGCTGGCAGGACGTCTACGAACTGCTCGACGCGGGCATCGACGTCTATACGACGGTCAACGTGCAGCACCTCGAAAGCCTGAACGACGTGGTCGGCGCGATTACCGGCATCCGCGTGTGGGAGACCGTGCCCGACCGCGTGTTCGACGCGGCCGACGAAGTCACGCTGGTCGACCTGCCGGCCGAGGAGCTGCTCGAGCGGATGCGCGACGGCAAGGTCTATCTCGCGCAGCAGGCCGAGCGCGCGGTGCGCAACTTCTTCCGCAAGGGCAACCTGATCGCGCTGCGCGAGCTGGCGCTGCGGCGCACGGCCGATCGCGTCGACGCGCAGATGCGCGAGTACCGCGCCGACCGTTCGATCCAGCGCATCTGGCAGGCGCGCGAGCGGCTGCTCGTGTGCGTCGGGCCGGGCCCCGAGGCGCCGACGCTCGTGCGCGCGGCCGCGCGGCTCGCGGCGAGCCTGAAGGCCGACTGGATCGCCGTGTACGTCGAGACGCCGCGGCTGCAGCGGCTGCCCGACGCGCGGCGGCAGCGCACGCTCGACGCGTTGAAACTCGCGGCCGAGCTCGGCGCGGAGACGGCCACGCTCGCGGGCGACGACGCGGTTGCCGCGCTGATCGGCTATGCGAAGGTGCGCAACGTGTCGAAGCTCGTCGCGGGCGGCTCGCCGAAGGTCGGGCTCGCGCGCCGCTTCGCGCGGCCGTTCGGCGAACAGCTCGCCGAACGCGCGGGCGACGTCGACCTGATGCTGATCCGCGCGTCGGCGAGCGACGAAGTGCGCGCGGCGCCGCTCGACGCGCGCGCACGCGACTGGCGCGACGCGTTCGCGCAATTCGGGTTGCGGCGTTCGCCGCCGCGCCACTACCTGTACGCCGCCGCGATCTGCGCGGCGATCACCGGTGTCGCGAGCGTCGTGTCCGAGCGGCTCGACCTCACGAACCTCGTGATGCTGTACCTGCTCGGCGTCGTGTTCTCGGCCGTGCGGCTCGGGCGCGGCCCGGGCGTGCTGCAGTCGTTCCTGTCGGTCGCCGCGTTCGATTTCTTCTTCGTGCCGCCGCGCATGTCGTTCTCGGTCAGCGACACGCAGTACCTGCTGACCTTCTTCGGGATGCTGCTGACGTCGCTCGTGATCAGCCACCTGACGTCGACGCTGACGCGCCAGGCGAGCATCGCGCAGCGCCGCGAGCGCCGCACCGGCGCGATCTACGCGATGGCGCGCGAGCTCGGCGCGGCGCTGACGACCGAGCAGATCGTCGAGATCGGCAGCCGCCACGTGGGCGAGGTGTTCCGCGCGCGCGTCGCGTTCCTGCTGCCCGACAGCGCGGACCAGGTGCGGCAGAAGATCGAGGAACCCGACGCGGCCGTCACGCTGACGGGCGCGGATCTCGACAGCGACGTCGGCCAGTGGGTGTACGACCAGCAGAAGCCGGCCGGCCGCGGCACCGACACGCTGCCCGCCGCCGCCGCGCTGTACCTGCCGCTGAAGGCGCCGATGCGTACGCGCGGCGTGCTCGCGGTCGCGTCGCGCGAGCCGCGCGAGCTCGAGGTGCCCGAGCAGCAGCGGATGCTCGACGCGTTCGCCGCGCAGATCGCGCTCGCGCTCGAGCGCGTGCACTACGTCGAGATCGCGCGCGACGCGCTCGTCAACATGGAATCCGAGCGGCTGCGCAACTCGCTGCTGTCGGCGATCTCGCACGACCTGCGCACGCCGCTCACGACGATCGTCGGCTTTTCGTCGATGCTCGCGAACGGTCGCGCGGCCGCGCAGGACGGCGACGCCGCGGCGGCCGAACGCTTCGCGCAGCGCGAGGGCGAGCTGGTCGACGCGATCCACGACGAGGCGCTGCGGATGACGGGCATCGTCACCAACCTGCTCGACATGGCGCGGCTGCAGGCCGGCAGCCTGCAGCTCAAGCGCCAGTGGTCGCTGCTCGAGGAAACCGTCGGCGCCGCGCTCGCCGCGTGCAAGCGCGTGCTCGCGCGGCATCCGGCGCGCGTGTCGCTGCCGGCCGACCTGCCGCTCCTGCAGATGGACGCGGTGCTGATGGAGCGGCTGTTCACCAACCTGTTCGAGAACGCGGCGAAGTACACACCGGCCGACGCGCCGATCGACATCGGCGCCGAACGCGTGACCGACGACGGCCAGCCCTTCGTGCGCGTGCACGTCGACGATCACGGCCCGGGCCTGCCGGCCGGGATGGAAACGCGGATCTTCGACAAGTTCACGCGCGGCGAAAAGGAATCGGCGACGCCGGGCATCGGGCTCGGTCTCGCGATCTGCCGCGCGATCGTCGAGGCGCATGGCGGTAGAATCGGCGCGCTCAACCGTACCGCGCCCGACGGCCGCGTGACGGGCGCGCGCTTCTGGTTCACGCTGCCGGTCGACACGCCGCCGGCCGTGCCTGCCGTACCCGACGACGAAATCGACGTGCCCGGCGCGTCGTCTCCCTCCGAGCCATTGCCAGATCATGAGTGAACCGAGCCTGACCGTCGTCCTGATCGAGGACGAAAAACAGATCCGCCGCTTCGTGCGCGCCGCGCTCGAAGAGGAGGACATCGCCGTGTTCGAGGCGGAGACGGGCAAGCAGGGATTGATCGACGCGGCGACCCGCAAGCCCGATCTCGTGATCGTCGACCTCGGCCTGCCCGACACCGACGGCCTCGACGTGATCCGCGAGTTGCGCGGCTGGTCCGAGGTGCCGGTGATCGTGCTGTCCGCGCGCACCCAGGAAGAGGAGAAGGTCGCCGCGCTCGATGCCGGCGCCGACGACTACCTGACCAAGCCGTTCGGCGTGTCCGAGCTGCGCGCGCGGATCCGCGCGCAACTGCGCCGGCGCAACCAGGGTGGCGCGAACGAGTCGCCGAAGGTGAGCTTCGGCACGGTGAGCGTCGATCTCGCGCTGCGCCAGGTGTGGCGCGACGGCGAGATCGTGCACCTGACGCCGCTCGAGTACCGGCTGCTCGCGACGCTCGTGCGGCACGCGGGGCGCGTGCTCACGCATCGCCAGCTGCTGCGCGACGTGTGGGGGCCGTCGCACGTCGAGAGCCATCACTATCTGCGCATCTACATGGCGCACCTGCGCCAGAAGCTCGAGCGCGATCCCGCGCAACCCGAGCATATCGTCACCGAAACGGGCGTCGGCTACCGGCTCGTCGGCGCTGCGTGACGTCTGCGGCATGCCGCGCGATGCGGCCGGAATGCAAGGCCGCCCGCCGATGAAGTTGCATCGGCGCGACATTGCCGCCGCATGAGCGGGCCGCGCACACCGGCCACGGATTCCCCGCTATGCTGACCGTTCCGCGAACGAAATCGAGGAGCGTGCAATGTCCGTCCGTCTGGTCGTCATCTGTGCGCTGGCGCTCGCTGCGCCCGGCGCGTTTGCCCAGCCGCTGCCGCCCGGGCAGCAGCCTTCGGCGCCGCAACAGGCGCTCGCCAATCCCGCGTCGGTCAACTGCGAGAAGCTCGGCGGCCGCCATGTGATCCGCAACCTGTCGAGCGGGCAGGTCGGCATGTGCGTGTTCAAGGACGGCCGGGTGTGCGACGAATGGGCGCTGTACCGCGACGACCGCTGCGTCGGCGGCGGCGGCGCCAAACGCGTGTCGAACTGAGGCCGGGCGCGGCCGGGCGGCGGCCCGCGGGCCATGCGTCGCAGCGATCCCTCCGTTCGCCCCCGGCCGGTGCATCCGGCATGCCCGTAAGCGTCTTGTTATACTCGGCGCCGCCCGGGGACGACCCCGGGCCATTCGCTTCAACGGGGACGGCCCCATCCGATCCGGAGTACGTCGAGATGGCGTGGGTATGGTTGTTGATCGCCGGTTTGCTGGAAGTGGCCTGGGCGGCCGGCATGAAATCGTCCGAGGGTTTCACGAAGCTCGGACCGTCGGTGGTGACGATCGTGGCGGCGCTCGCCAGCTTCGGGCTGCTCGCGGTCGCGATGCGCCAGTTGCCGCTCGGCACCGCGTATGCGGTATGGACGGGCATCGGCGCGGTCGGCGCGTTCGTGTTCGGGATCGTGATGATGGGCGAGGCGCTCACCGCCGCCCGCGTCGCGAGCGCGTCGCTGATCGTGCTCGGGCTGATCGGCCTGAAGCTGTCGTCGGCTGCGTGACGCCGCCGCGCCGGCCGGCGCCCGCGCCCGGCCGTGACGCACTGCGGAATTGCGGCGGCCCGCCTGCCAGCCTGTCTATAATGGAACGCATTCGGGCCTGAATGCCGCTGCGCCGTTCCCGGCAGGCGGCACCGGTTGCCACGCGCCGCGCGGCCGGTCATACCGACTCGATCCGATCAATCGGCAAAGCGCACGGAAAGTGCAAGGAGAGGGCCATGATCGAAGCCATTTCGCTCGGCGCGGGGCTCGCGTGGGCGAGCGGGCTGCGCCTTTACCTGACGGTGCTGATCGCCGGCGTGCTCGCGCGGGTCGGCTGGCTCCATTTGCCCGACACGCTGGCGGTGCTGACGTCGCCGTGGGTCATCGGCGCCGCCGCCGTGCTCGCCGTCACCGAATTCCTTGCCGACAAGATTCCCGCGTTCGATTCGCTGTGGGACGCCGTCCACACCTTCATCCGCATTCCGGCCGGCGCGGTGCTGGCCGCCGGTGCGCTCGGCCATGCCGACCCGACCGTGCTCGCGGTCGCCGGGCTGGCCGGCGGCACGCTCGCCGGTGCCGCGCACGTCGCGAAGGCCGGCACGCGCGCGCTGATCAACCTGTCTCCCGAGCCGATCTCGAACTGGGTCGCATCGTCCACCGAAGACGGCCTCGTGTTCGGCGGCCTCGCACTCGCGTTCTTCGTTCCGCTCGCATTCCTCGTGCTGCTCGCGGCGTTCATCGCGGCGTCGGCCTGGGCGCTGCCGCGTCTGTGGCGCGGCGTGTCGGGCGGCTTCCGCGGGATGGCGAACCACATGGTGTCGCGGCTCAACTCGATCGGGGGCAAGCGCGATTGAAGGCGCCGTCAACCGCCGAGCGGCAGCGTCCTGACCCTTCGCCGGCCGGGCGGCCCGGCCATGCCGGCCGCTTCGGCTGGCACGACCTGATCCGCCAGGCCGCACGGATGACCGCACGCGACTGGCGTGCCGGCGAACTGACGCTGCTGGTGCTCGCGCTGGTGCTCGCGGTCGCCGCGCTGACGAGCGTCGGTTTCCTCGCCGACCGGTTGCGCCAGGGGCTCGAGCGCGACGCGCGCCAGATGCTCGGCGCCGATTTCGTCGTGCGTGCCGACCATCCCGTCGATCCGTCGTTCGATCGCGAGGCGCGCGCACTCGGCCTGCGCACCGCGACGACCGCGATCTTCCCGAGCATGATCGCGTCGGCCGCCGGCGGGCAGGCGAGCGACGCGGCGCCCGCGCGCCTCGCGGCCGTGAAGGCCGTGTCGCCCGGCTATCCGCTGCGCGGCGCGGTCGAGATCGTGCCGGCCGGCACCGCCGCCGCGCACAAGGCGGTCGCGATTCCCGCGCCCGGCACCGTGTGGGCCGATCCCGCGCTGCTCGATGCTTTGCATCTGAAGGCGGGGGATACCGTGCGTGTCGGGTTGCGCACGTTCACGGTCGCCGCGTCGATCTCCCGCGAACTCGATCGCGGCTTCTCGTTCGTCAATTTCTCGCCGCGGCTGATGATGCGCGCGGACGAGCTTGCCGCGACCGGGCTCACCGGCTACGGCAGCCGCGTCACGTACCGGCTGCTGGTCGCCGGCGACCCGGCGGCCGTCGCGCGCTTCGAGGCCTATGCGCACGGGCGCGTCGACGGCGGCAAGCTGCGCGGCGTCGGTCTCGAATCGCTGCAGGAAGGCCAGCCGCAAGTGCGCCAGACGCTCGATCGTGCGCGCCATTTCCTGACGCTCGTCGCGCTCCTGACCGCATTGCTCGCGGCGGTCGCGATCGCGATGGCCGCGCAGCGCTACATGCGGCGCCATCTGGACGGCTGCGCGACGATGCGCTGCCTCGGCGTGAGCCGGCGCACGCTCGGCGCGCTGTTCGCGCTCGAATTCGCCGGCCTCGGCGTCGTCTCGGGCGTCGCCGGCGCGGTGCTCGGCTACGGCGGCCACTGGGCGCTCCTGGCGGCGCTCGGCGGCCTGATCGACGTCGCGCTGCCGCCGCCGACGCTTTGGCCCGCGCTCGTCGGTATCGGCGCCGCGCTCGTGCTGCTGCTCGGCTTCGCGTTGCCGCCGCTCGCGCCGCTCACGCGCGTGCCGCCGGTGCGCGTGCTGCGGCGCGACTGGGGCGACGCGTCGCGCACCGCGTGGGCCGCGTATGCGCTCGGTGTCGTGCTGTTCGCGGGGCTGCTGATCGTCGCGGCGGGCAACCTGAAGCTCGGGCTGATCGTCACGGGTGGGTTCGCCGGCGCCCTGGTCGGTTTCTCGCTGATCGCGCGGCTCGTGCTGTACGCGGCGGCGCGCGCGGTGCGCGATGCGCGCGTGGCGGCGGGTATCGGCTGGCGCTATGCGCTTGCGTCGCTGCACCGGCGCGGCACGGCGAGCGCGCTGCAGATCACCGCGCTCGCGCTGGGCCTGATGTGCCTGCTGCTGATCGCGATCACGCGCAACGATCTCGTCGCCGGCTGGCGGCAGTCGATGCCGCCCGATGCACCGAACCAGTTCCTGATCGACATCCAGCCCGACCAGCGCGACGACGTCGCGGCGTGGCTCGCCGCGCACGGCGTGCGCGATGCGGCGCCCGCGCCGACGGTGCGCGGCCGGCTCGTCGCGATCAACGGCAAGCCGGTGAACCCGGACGCGTATCCGTCCGACGAGGCGCGCCGGCTCGTCGACCGCGAGTTCAACCTGTCGTATACGACCGAGCTGCCGCCCGACAACCGGATCGTCGCAGGCGACTGGTTCGGCAATTCGGCCAGCCCGCAGATCTCGATCGAGGCCGGGCTGGCGCAGACGCTGAACGTGAAGCCGGGCGACACGCTGCGCTTCGACGTGACGGGGCTGACGGTCGATGCGCCGGTCACCAGCGTGCGCAAGCTCGACTGGGGCACGTTCCGCGTCAACTTCTTCGTGCTGATGCCGCCGCCGGTGCTGAAGGATTTCCCGGCCGTCTACCTGACGAGCTTCCACCTGCCGGCCGAGCAGGCGGCGCTGCTCGATCCGCTGATCGCGCGCTACCCGAACCTGACCGCGATCGACATCGCGCCGATCCTCGCGCAGCTGCAGCGGATGATGCTGCAGGTGGTCGGCGCGGTGCAGTTCCTGTTTGCGTTCACGCTCGCGGCGGGCGTGCTGGTGCTGTACACGGCGCTGGCCGGCTCGCGCGACGAGCGCGTGCGCGAGGCCGCGCTGCTGCGCGCGCTCGGCGCGTCGCGCGCGCAGGTCAATGCGGTGCAGCGCGCGGAATTCATCGTCGTCGGCGCGCTGGCCGGCGCACTGGCTGCGGCGGGGGCGATCGCGGTCGGCTGGGTGCTCGCGTCGCGCGTGTTCGAGTTCCGGCTCGCCATCGATCCGTGGCTCGTGCCGGCCGGCATCGCGGCCGGCGTCGCGTGCGCCGGTGCGGCCGGCTGGCTGAGCCTGCATAATGTGTTGCGGCGCCCGGCGCTGCAGTCGCTGCGCGACGCCTGAGCGTCGCCGGCGGCCCCGACTATCCCGTTTCCGATTATCCGTATGACCGATGTGAATGATGAAGCGCCGTCGCAGCCGACGGCGTTCGAGCTCGTGGGCGGCGAAGCCCGCGTGCGCGAGATGGTGGACCGTTTTTACGACCTGATGGACCTCGAGCCCGAGTTCGCGGAGATTCGCGCGCTGCATCCGGCGTCGCTCGACGGCTCGCGCGACAAGCTGTTCTGGTTCCTGTGCGGCTGGCTCGGCGGCCCCGATCACTACATCAGCCGGTTCGGCCATCCGCGGCTGCGCGCCCGGCACCTGCCGTTCCCGATCGCGTCGGTCGAGCGCGATCAGTGGCTGCGCTGCATGGCGTGGGCGATGGAGGACGTCGGGTTGCCCGAGCCGCTGCGCGAACGGCTCATGCATTCGTTCTACGACACGGCCGACTGGATGCGCAACCGGCCCGGTTGATCGACCGGTACGCCGCTGTCCGGACGCCGGGCGAACTGCGTCTGGGCGGCCGGCGCGGTGCGGCGCGACACTGGTCGTTTCCCCATCGATACGAGGTTCGCCCGATGATGACCCAGGCCCTGTTTCGCGACGATGCCTATCTGACGCAGTGCGAGGCCGTCGTCGCGGCCGTCGGCGAAGACGGCATCCGGCTCGACCGCACCGTGTTCTATCCGCTCGGCGGCGGGCAGGCCGGCGACAGCGGCACGCTGACGCTGCCCGACGGCAGCACGATCGCGATCGTCGACACGCGCAAGGCGAAGTTCGAAGGCGCAACCCCCGACGATGCCGTGCACGTGCCCGAGGCGGGCCAGGAAGCGCGCGTCGCGGCGCTGGCACCCGGCGCGCGCGTGGTCGCGGACATCGACTGGCTGCGCCGCTACCGGCACATGCGGCTGCATACGGCCGCGCACCTGATGTGCGCGGTGCTGCCTTACCCGGTCGACGGCTGCAGCGTGACGGCCGACTACGTGCGGCTCGATTTCGCGACGTCGGACACGATCGACCGCGTCGACGTCGAGCGCCGTCTCGCGGAACTGGTCCACGGCGCGCATGCGGTCACGACCGAATGGATCGCCGACGCGGAGATGGCCGAGCGCCCCGAGCTCGTGCGCACGATGAGCGTGAAGCCGCCACTGGGGCTGGGCCGCGTGCGGCTGCTGCGCATCGAAGGTGTCGATCTGCAGCCGTGCGGCGGCACGCATGTGCGCAATACGTCGGAAATCGGCGACCTGCGGGTCGCCAGACTTGAAAAGAAGAGTGCGCGGACACGGCGCCTCGTGCTGGAGTTTGCATGACGATCGACAACCTGACGGACAGCGCCGCGGCGCTCGATCCGCAAGCGCGCGAGATTCTCGATTTCTGGTTCGGCGAACCGGATTCGGCGGCGTTCGGCCACGCGCGCAAGGTGTGGTTCAACGGCGGCGCGGCGTTCGACGACGTGCTTCGTACGCGCTACGGTGCGTTGCTCGACGCCGCGTGCGACGGCGCGTGCGATCACTGGGCCGACACGCCGCTCGGCGCGCTCGCGCTGATCGTGGTCCTCGACCAGTTCTCGCGCAACATTCACCGCGGCACGCCGCGCGCGTTCGCCGCCGATCCGAGAGCGCTGGCGCTTGCGCGGCGCGTCGTCGCGGCCGGGTGGGACGCGCAGTTGCCGAGCGGCCATCACCGCGCGTTTGCGTACCTGCCGTTCGAACATGACGAGTCGGACGCGAGCCAGCGCGAGGCCGTGCGCCTGTGCGCGGGCATTCGCGGCGAGGCCGGGTGTGCGAGCTATCACGACTTCGCGTTGCGTCATGCGGCCGTGATCGGGCGTTTCGGCCGTTTTCCGCACCGGAACGCGATTCTCGGCCGTGCATCGACCGATGCGGAGGCGGCATTCCTGCGCGAGCCCGGCTCGTCGTTTTGACGGGCAGGGTGGCGGGATGGCGGGCATGAAGCCGCGCTCGCGCGCCGCTTGCCTGGTCTTGCGGATATGACGACGGCGCCGTTTCGCGGCGCCGCCTTGCATTACTTCGTTTCGTGCATTTCGTGCGCCTCGGGCGTGCGCACGTAGACGCGCAGCAGCTCCTCGTCGTCGCCCGGGCGGGCGCCGGTCCAGAACAGTTTCCATTCGCTGCCCGGTGCCGGATCGACGGCCCGCACGCCCTGGACGATCATCCACGTGCAGCGCGTCGTCTTCGCGTCGTCGATCGGCGTGTGCTGGATACCGGAGAAGTAGTACATCATCGGCGCTTCCGATTCGCCGAGCCCGTGCAGGCTCGCCATGCAGTCGCCGTCGCTCCACTCGAGCGCGAGATGCGCGTTCAGGTCGTCGAACACCGATCGGTAGCTCTTCGCGACGTCGAGCCACGGCAGCAGCAGCGTATAAACGAGACCCCACGCGACCAGCGCGCCTGCGCCCCACGACAGCGCGCCGCGCCACAGGCCGGTCGTGCGCAGCTTCGGCAGCAGCGACAGCCAGCCGACCGTCAGCGCGAGCGCACCGATCACGAGCCCGGGCACGATCGGCATGGTCCAGTCGAGCGGCAGCCAGCGGCCGAGCACCGCGAGGTTCGCGCGCGATGCACCGGGATCGGCCATGACCGCCCAGATCATCCACGCGAGCGCGACGACGGTGCCGAACAGCAGGCGGCTCAGGTAGTCCCATGCGAGATGCAGCCCGCGCGGCAGGCGGTCGATCGCCTGCGCGGCGACCAGCGCGAGCGGCGCGAAGAACGGCAGGATGTAGAGCTGGCGCGAGGTCGCGGACACTTGCAGCACCGCGAGGCCGATCCCGGCGAACAGCACGGGCAGCGCGATGCGCGGCGTGCGCCAGTCGCGCCATGCGCCGCGCGCCAGCGCGACGATCGCGAGCGGCGCGACCGGGAAGCCGAGCAGCAGGAACGCACGCAGGATGAAGAACGGCTTGTCGTTTTCCGCACCGAGTTCCGGCACCGAGAAACCGAAGAAGCGGCCGACGTTGTTGTCCCAGAACCACGTCATGAACAGCGTCTCGGAACGCAGGAACAGCGCGGTCGGCCAGATGAGCGCGAACGGTGCGAACACCAGCGCGGCGACGCCGAGCGAGCGTGCGAACGCGCGCGTACGGCAGGCGGGGTAGAGCACCAGCGCGCCCGTGAGCGTGGCCGCGAACACGAGCGGCACGAACAGCCCCTTCGCCATCAGCGCGATGCCGACACCCGCGCCGAAGAGCGGCGCGGCCCAGCGGCCGGACGGCCGCACCGGCAGCCCGTGCCGCATCTGCCGCGCCTGCGCGACGTGCCGCATCACGAGCTCGAGCAGGCCGCAGAAGCCCATTGCGGTACCGGCGAACAGCGCGACGTCCGTCATCATGTCGTGCACGTGCTTGATGACGACGAGCGTGCCCGCGCTCAGCACGACGGGGCCGATCACGCGCAGGTCGAGCCAGCTGTCGGCCCGGCCGGCACTGCGGGCCGCGCGAGCGATGAAGCCGAACGCGAGCGCCGCGAACAGCGCGCTCGCGAGCCGTGCCGCGTCGTGCAGCGGCATTACCCGCTGCAGCAGCCACGCGAGGCTCGTCGCGACCCATGCGTAGAGCGGCGGCTTTTCCATGAACGGCTGGCCGGCGCTGGTCGGCACGACGAAGTCGCCCGTCTCGAGCATGTGCTGGATGATGCCGAACGTATAGGTTTCGTCCTGCTTCCACGGATCGTGGCCGAGCACGCCCGGCAGCGTATACGCGCACACCAGCGCGGCAACCAGCAGCCAGACGCGCCAGCCGAGCCGGAGGACGCGATCGCGGGTGGCGTTAGGCGCGGTGGCGCCGGCCACGGCAGGCGTGCCGGCGCCATCGAGTGTCGCGCTGAGGTTGGGATCGGCGGCTGAGCGTGCGTGCGCGGCCGAAGCGGGCACGGCCGTGCGTCGCCGGCCGGGCGCTGCGGTTCCTGGCATGGAAAAGATCTCGGTCGGGTCAAGCCGGTCCGGCGACATGGGCCGGGACCAATAAGGGTCGCATCGAGGCGAAATGACAGCCGGATGACCGGCCGTTTTTGGCTTGGCGCTAGTAGAACACGGAACCGTTACGGATGTTTACTGAAACAGCCGCGATATTGTGGAGATTTGTGGTGTCGTGACCACGGACGGCCGCGGTCGGCCGTTTTTCCGCCTTTTGGGGCGGGATTACCGGCCGCCGCCGACGTCGAGCAGGGCGCCCGTCGTGTAAGACGCCGCGTCGCCGAGCAGCCAGACGATCGCTTCCGCGATCTCCTGCGCTTCGCCGGCGCGGCCGAGCGGCGTCTGCGCGCCGAGGCGTGCCGCGCGGCCCGGCTGGCCGCCGCTCGCGTGGATTTCCGTCTCGATCAGGCCGGGGCGCACCGCGTTGACGCGTACGCCGTGCGGGCCGAGTTCCTTCGCGAGGCCGATCGTCAGCGAATCGACCGCACCCTTCGAGCCCGCGTAGTCGACGTACTCGTTCGGCGAGCCGAGCCGGGACGCGATCGACGACACGTTGACGATCGCGCCGCCGCGCCCGCCGCGATCGGTGGACAGCCGGCGCGCGGCTTCGCGCGCGCACAGGTAGGCGCCGAGCACGTTGGTGTCGAACATCCGCCGCAGCCGTTCGACCGGCATGTCGGCGAGCGGCAGCGACGGCGCGACGATCCCCGCATTGTTGACGAGCGCGTCGAGGCGACCGAACGCGGTCGCGACCGTATCGAACATCGCGATGACGTCCGCTTCGTTCGCGACGTCGCCGGCGACGACGCACGCGCGGGCGCCGGCGTCGCGAACGGCTTGCGCGGTCAGTTCGGCGGCCGCCGCGTCGCGCGCGTAGTTGATGCCGACGTCCCAGCCGCGCCTGGCCGCGAGCACGGCGGTCGCGCGACCGATGCCGCGGCTCGCGCCGGTGATGAGGACGGCCTTGCGCTCGGACGGTGCGGGCATCGCGTGCGGCTCCTGATGAAGGTTACTTGGCCGCGTCGGTTGCCCATTTGTCCTGGGCGAGCGGCTGGTAGCGGCGCAGCTGTTCGATCAGCGCGACCGGTTCGGCGTCGATGCACAGCGCGTCGAAGTAGGCCGGGCGCATGAAGCCTTCGTCGACCGTATGGCGCAGCAGCGCGATCAACGGATCGTAGAACGAATCGATGTTGTACAGCGCGACGGGCTTGCGGTGATAACCGAGCTGCGCCCACGTATAGACCTCGAAGAATTCCTCGAGCGTGCCGGCGCCGCCGGGCATCGCGACGAACGCGTCGGACAGGTCGGCCATCATCTTCTTGCGGTGGTGCATGTCGGGTACGACGTGCAGTTCGGACAGCCCCGTATGGCCGACTTCCTTGTCGACGAGCAACTCGGGGATCACGCCGACCGCACGGCCGCCGGCCGCCATCACTTCATCGGCGATCACGCCCATCAAACCGACGCGGCCGCCGCCGTAGACGAGCGTGAGGCCCGCATCGACGAGCGCGCGGCCGAATGCGCGCGCGGCGTCCGCATAGACGGGCCGCACGCCGGACGACGAGCCGCAGTAAACACAGACTGCCTTCATTGTTTCGTATCCTTCGCGGCGGGCTTGGCGGCGACCGGGCTGCCCGCGGGGCGCGGCGAACCGTCGCGAGGCGGCAGGTAGTCGGTGAACTGCCGCTTGGGCAGCTTGCCGGAGACGAGATCGTCGAACAGCTGGCGCGAACGGCCGCGCAGGTACGGGGCCATGATCGAGATCACGTGCATGCTCACCTGGTGCAGCTCTTCGCGGATCGCGTCCTGGTCGTTGTACTTGCGCGGATGCATCACGTACTGATACGACAGCCAGTACGTCGAGATCACCGCCATGTTGGTGGCGATGACTTCGATCTCGGCGGGCGTCGCGACCATTTCGGCGTCGGACACGAGCAGTTCGCACATCTCGTGCGCGAAGCGCACCTTGTGGCTGATGATCTGCTTGAAGTGCGTCTCGAGCGTGCGGTTGCGCGCGAGCAGGTCGTTGAGGTCGCGATACAGGAACCGGTAGGTCCACATGAAATCGGCCATGTACTGCAGGTACGACCAGGTCTCGTCGATCGTCGGACGGTGATCTTCGGGGAAGCGCAGCCGCCGTTCGATCTGCTGCTCGAACTGCGCGAAGATGCTGTTGATGATGTCGTCCTTGTTGCGGAAATGGTAGTACAGGTTGCCTGGACTGATTTCCATTTCCTCGGCGATCGTCGTGGTCGTGACGTTCGGCTCGCCGATCTCGTTGAAGAGTTTCAACGACAACTCGAGAATCCGTTCGCGGGTGCGGCGGGGAGGTTTCGCTTCCATGTCGTCCGGCCCTGTGTGTGCCGGACTGGCGGGCGCTGCAATCGATGCTGCGGGATTCGTCCGGCGCGGGTTGCTGTTCTAAGTCTGGCGGACGATTATAAACCGCGGTTTCCTTGCATCGGGCGCATTTCGTGATCGCGATGCGTTCCGCGCATGGTGCGCCGCCGCACGCGGGCGGCGGCGCGGGGGTTGCTAGAAGCCGAGCCAGCGGGCGATCACCGGCCCGAGCACGAAGCCCCACGTCGTCACGCACGCGAACAGCGCGACCGTGACCGCCGCGCTGCCGAGATCCTTCGCGCGCTTCGACAATTCGTGGCGCTCGAGCGAGATGCGGTCGATCGCGGCCTCGACGCTCGAGTTCAGCAGCTCGACGATCAGCACGAGCAGCACCGACGCGATCAGCAGCGCGCGCGATGCGGCGGGGACCGGTGAGAACGCACCGATCGGCAGCATCAGCGCGGCGAGCGTGAGCTCCTGGCGAAACGCGCTCTCCTCGCGGATCGCGACGCGAAATCCGTTCAGCGAATGCTTGAGCGCGTACCACGCGCGCGTGATGCCGCGGTGGCGCTTGTACGGGTTCGGCGGCAGCGGCGCCAGGCGATCGTCGGGGCCGAGCGGTTCGTGCGGGTGCACGTCCGCGTCGGCGTGCGGCTCTTCTTCGTCGAACGGACGATGCAGTGGCGCCGTGATGGCAGGGGACGGGGTCTTGTCGTTCAGGTCTCGTTTCAAACGGCGGCACCTTCGGCGGGCGAGTACGCAGTCTTCGGCAGCGGCTTCAGATGCGACGCGAACTGCTCGGACGCCGCGCGCCACGAGAAGCGTTCGGCCCACGCGCGGGCCGTCTCGCGTTCGATCTTCAGCGCCTCCAGGCAGGCTTCCTGCAGGTCTTCGTGCATCGCGCCGGCAGCGCCCCCGCCGAGCACGTCGATCGGGCCCGTGACGGGGTAGGCGGCGACCGGCGTGCCGCACGCGAGCGCCTCCAGCAGCACGAGGCCGAACGTGTCGGTGCGACTCGGGAACACGAACACGTCGGCCGCAGCATACACCTTGGCGAGCTCGGCTTGCGACAGTACGCCAAGATAGTTCGCTTCCGGGTAGCGCGACTTCAGCTCGGCGAGCGCCGGACCTTCGCCCGCGACCCACTTCGAGCCGGGCAGGTCGAGGCGCAGGAACGCCTCGACGTTCTTCTCGATCGCGACGCGGCCCACGTACAGGAAGATCGGCCGGGCGGTGTTGAGCACCTTCGACTCCATCGGCCGGAAGATGTCGAGATCGACGCCGCGCGTCCACAGCACGACGTTCGTGAAGCCGAACTTCTCGAGGTCCTGCTTCACGACCGGGGTCGGCGCCATCACCGCGAGCGACGGCCCGTGGAACCAGTGCAGGAACTTGTAGGTCGCCGACAGCGGAATCCCGAAGCGCGCCTGCACGTATTCCGGAAAGCGCGTGTGATACGCGGTCGTGTACGGCAGCTTGCGCGCGCGTGCATAGCGTCGCGCGGCGAGGCCGAGCGGGCCTTCGGTCGCGATGTGCAGCGCGTCGGGGGCGAACGCATCGATCCGCGCGCGCAGCTTGCGGTACGGCAGGATCGACAGGCGGATCTCGGGATAGGTCGGGCAGGGCACCGTGCGGAATTCCAGCGGCGTCAGCATTTCGACCCGGTGGCCGAGCGCGGTGAGTTCACGGGTGGTGCTCTTCAGCGTGCGCACGACGCCGTTGACCTGCGGTTCCCACGCGTCGGTGACGATCATGATCTTCATCGCGGCATGTGTCCTGTAAGTGGAGTTGTGTCAGGCAGTGGCCTTGGCCTTGCGCGACGGGGCAGCGGACGGCGCGGTGCGCATCGCCGTCCAGTAGACGACCTTCAGTTCGCCTTCCATCGTCTCGACGAGCGCGGACAGGCTCTCGACCCAGTCGCCGTCGTTGCAGTACAGCACGCCGTCGATGTCGCGGATCTCCGCCTTGTGGATGTGCCCGCACACGACGCCGTCGCAGCCGCGGCGGCGCGCCTCGTCGGTCATCACGGTCTCGAACTGCGAGATGAAGTTCACCGCGTTCTTCACCTGATGCTTCAGGTACTGCGACAGCGACCAGTACTGGAAGCCCAGCCGGCTGCGGATCCGGTTGAACCAGCGGTTCAGCACGAGGATCAGCGTGTAGAGCGTGTCGCCGAGATACGCGAGCCATTTCGCGTGCTGGATCACGCCGTCGAACAGGTCGCCGTGCACGATCCACAAACGTTTGCCGGCGAGCGTCGTGTGGAACGCCTCGCCGCGCACCTGGATGTCGCCGAACGCGAGGTCGCAGAACTGCCGCGCGCCTTCGTCGTGGTTGCCCGGGATGTAGACGACCTGCGTGCCCTTGCGCGCCTTGCGCAGCACCTTCTGCACGACGTCGTTGTGCGCCTGCGGCCAGTACCAGCCTTTCTTCAGCTGCCAGCCGTCGATGATGTCGCCGACGAGGTACAGGTATTCCGAATCGTTGTGGCGCAGGAAATCGAGCAGGTACGGCGCCTGGCAGCCGCTCGAGCCGAGATGGATGTCGGACAGCCAGATCGTGCGGTAGCGATGGGTGGACGGCTCGGGGTCGTCGCGCTGCGTGACGTGTGCGGCCGCCGGTTCGTGCGGCGAAAGGGCATCGGTTGCGGCCGAGCCGGACAGGAAGGCGGTGACGGCGCGGGCGCCGAGCGGTTGACGGAACAGGGAGGTCGCGGACGTTTTCTGGCCCATGCATGACTCGCGCCGGTTGACATTACCGGCATTGCGCCATGCGGGCGTGACCATGCCGTGACAGTCACGAGACGTTCTTATTACTGTCGTCGCGGCGTGTTTAGCAGTGAATGTGGCGGTGTTGCGTAACCTGCCGAACCGACCGGCCTGCGGTTACCGTGCAAGCCGCGCGGGGCGGGCGTGTGGGCGGTTTCGAGGGGTTTTATATGATGAATGCACGGATGCACGGAGCCGTCCCGCGATCACGCGAACCGCGCGGTCAGCGCGGAATCGCGACGACGCGCGTGCGGGCGATGCGGTCGTGCGGAAACTGGCGATCGCTATGCAGGCGGGCGGCGCCGGCCCATACGACGATCCATGCGGCGGCGAGCGCGAGCGTGACGGGCACCGACAGGCCGAGGAGCGGATGCAGTGCGAGCGGCGGCAGGAACCACAGCCAGCCGAGCGCGTAGCGGACGAGCGCGTGGCCGGCGTTCAGCGGCCGGCCGCTCGACGATTCGAGCCGCAGCCGCCAGGTCTTCATCGGCAGCGTCTGGCCGCCATGGGTCCAGAACCAGACGAAGTACGCGCCGACGACGAGTGCGATCCACGCGGCGAGCAGGTTGTGATGGACGAGGCCGTTGCGCTGCTGCGTCGCGAGGCTGAAGGCGAGGGCGGCGAAAAATACGACGCCGAACAGCAGCACGGCTTCGTACAGCATCGCCGCGAGGCGCCGCCGCACGGACGGCGCGGCGGCGACGGCCGGGGCCTCGGGTGCGGGGGCGCTTGCCACGGCGGGTCAGGAACCCTTGAACATCGACGGCGCGTCGGCCGGCGACACGGGCGTGACGGTCGCGGGTGCGGGGGCGGTGCCGGACGTGGCCGATGCGGTCACCGGCGGCGCGCCGGCGCCGACCGATGCGGGCGCCGGTGCCGCAACAGGGTTGCTCGCCGGATGTTCGTGCGAATTGACGAGGCGGCGCACGTCGCGGTCGGCGACGGTCGGCGGCGCGCTGACGACGCTCGGCCGGCGCCGGCGCTCGGTCGCGGCGAGGCGCTGCTTCTGTTCTTCGGGCAGTTGCTGGTAGGCCTTCCATGCGCGCTCGCGCGCCTGCGCGGAAAGCTCCTTCGCGCTCTGGTAATTCTCGCGCGCGACGCGGCGCTGCTCGGGCGTCATCCGCGCCCACTCGGACATCCTGTCCTGCAGGTGTTTCTGCTCATCGGGCGTCAATTTCGCGAAACGGGACGCGATCTTCAGCCATTTGCGCTTGCGCGCATCGCTGAAGCCATCCCACTGATCGGCGAACGGCGCGAGTGCCTCGCGTTGCGCGGGCGTCAGGCGCGCCCACGACAGCGGGCCGTTGGCGGCCGGCAGCGGCAGGGGCAGCGGGGCGAGTTCGGTGGTCAGGCCGGCTGCGGCCGAGGTCGGCGCGGGCGCGCTGCTGGCCGCGGCGGAGACCGTCGCGGGGGGCGGGTTGAATCGGGAATAGGTGGCGACGTAGGAAATGGCGATCGCGATCACGCATCCGAAAAATACGGCCAGGCCGCGTTTCTGATTCACCCGTGCGATCCCCTCGTTATTGTCTGTTTGTTAGCGTGTGTGCGAAAGATACGCGTTGAACCCGTGATCGAGATACGCGTTGAGCGGCAGGTCGTCGCTGAGCATCGCCGCGTCGATGTCGGCGAGTTCGGCGGTGCGCTGCATGTCTTCCCAGTACGCGATGCCGACGAGCCCCGCGAGCAGCAGCGCGAGCGGCCACGCGCGCAGCAGGCGGCGCGCGAACGACGTCTGCGGACGGCTCGCGGGCGGCGTGCCGTATGCGGCGGCGGCACCGGCGAAGGCGGGCACGAACACCGGCGCGGTGGCGGCTTCCGGCTTCTTGCGCGCGAGCGCGGCCCGGCGCGCGACGGCCAGACGATCGGTGGTCGCGGCAGGCAGCGCCGCGGCACGTTCGTCCAGTGCGCGGCGGACCTTCAGCGCGAATTCGTGTTCTCGATTTACGGGAGCGGAGCTCATAGCGTGATTCCTTTGGCCTTGAGCGCTTGCGCCAGGGCATGGGTGGCTCGCGAGCAGTGCGTCTTGACGCTGCCTTCGGAGCACCCCATTGCGGCGGCAGTCTCGGCGACATCCATATCTTCCCAATAACGCATCAGGAACGCTTCCCGTTGACGCGTCGGAAGTTTCTGGATTTCTTCGTCGATCAGGGCCAGAACCTGCTCCCGCTCGAGGCGGTGCTCGGTGCTCTCGACACCTGCATTGTCGTCCGCGGACTCGAGCGTTTCCAGCGGATCGAAGTCCTCGTCGTCCGTATTGTTGAGCGACGAGAACAACGTGACCCAGGTGTTGCGGACCTTCTGCCGGCGGAACCAGTCGTGGATCGCGTTCTGCAGGATCCGCTGGAACAGCAGCGGCAGTTCGGCCGCCGGCCGGTCGCCGTATTTCTCCGCCAGCTTGATCATCGCGTCCTGCACGATGTCGAGCGACGCATCGTCGTCACGCACGGCGTACGCAGCCTGCTTGAACGCGCGCCTTTCGACGCCCGCCAGAAAGTCGGCGAGTTCCTTGTCTGATGCCATTCCGTAAAGGTATGCGCTGCGGACTGCGGCGTGTGAAAGGTCGAAAAATTTCGTAAAACCCGCGGATGCTAACAAATTTTCGCGCGACTTGGCACCGGTTGCGGCTCGCCCCGTTGCTTGCGAGCCGCGTCCGCGGCCCGCCGGGCGGGGCGCATGATGCGCTGCGGGATATTTTGCTTGACGACCCAATCATGACCCGCTATCGTCAGCGATTCGCAACATGAAGTGATGGTCTCATTTGAGGCTGGCCCAAGAAGCCCGCCCTTCAAACTGGACGCGCCGCTTGAACCCGAGCCACAAGCCCGGCAGAGAGCACCCGATCAATTTTTTGCCGAAAATTCGAAAGGTCAAAATGAACATGCCCAGCGCGGAATTCTCCACGTCGGAACCCCTTTCCCCTCCCGATAGCGACTCCATCGGCGCCACCGTGCTCATGAAGGCACTGGCCGACGAAAACGTCGAATTCATCTGGGGCTACCCCGGCGGCTCGGTACTCTACATCTACGACGAGCTTTACAAGCAGGACAAGATTCAGCACGTGCTGGTGCGCCACGAACAGGCGGCCGTGCACGCAGCCGATGCGTATGCGCGTTCCACCGGCAATGTCGGCGTCTGTCTCGTGACGTCCGGCCCCGGTGTCACCAATGCGGTGACCGGCATCGCGACGGCCTACATGGATTCGATCCCGATGGTCGTGATCAGCGGCCAGGTGCCGACTGCCGCGATCGGCCAGGACGCGTTCCAGGAATGCGATACGGTCGGTATCACGCGTCCGTGCGTGAAGCACAACTTCCTCGTGAAGGACGTGCGCGACCTCGCGGAAACCGTCAAGAAGGCGTTCTACATCGCCCGCACCGGCCGTCCGGGCCCGGTGCTGATCGACATCCCGAAGGACATCTCCAAGACACCGTGCCAGTACGAGCCGGTCAAGAGCGTGTCGCTGCGCTCGTACAACCCCGTCACGAAGGGCCATTCGGGCCAGATCCGCAAGGCCGTGTCGCTGCTGCTGTCGGCGAAGCGTCCCTATATCTACACGGGCGGCGGCATCATCCTCGCCGATGCGGCACGCGAACTGAACCAGTTCGCCGACCTGCTCGGCTACCCGGTCACGAACACGCTGATGGGCCTCGGCGGCTATCGCGCGTCGGACAAGAAATTCCTCGGCATGCTTGGCATGCACGGCACCTACGAAGCGAACATGGCGATGCAGCACTGTGACGTGCTGATCGCGATCGGCGCGCGCTTCGACGACCGCGTGATCGGCGACCCGGCGCACTTCGCGTCGCGTCCGCGCAAGATCATTCACATCGACATCGACCCGTCGTCGATCTCGAAGCGCGTGAAGGTCGACATCCCGATCGTCGGCGACGTGAAGGAAGTGCTGAAGGAGCTGATCGAGCAGCTGCAGACGGCCGAGCATGGCCCCGACACCGACGCGCTCGCGCAATGGTGGAAGGACATCGAAAGCTGGCGCGCGAAAGACTGCCTGAAGTTCGACCGCGACAGCGAGATCATCAAGCCGCAGTACGTGGTCGAGAAGGCGTGGGAGCTGACGGACGGCAACGCGTTCGTGTGCTCGGACGTCGGCCAGCACCAGATGTGGGCTGCGCAGTTCTACCGTTTCAACAAGCCGCGTCGCTGGATCAACTCCGGCGGCCTCGGCACGATGGGCTTCGGCCTGCCGGCAGCGATGGGCGTCAAGATGGCGCACCCGGACGACGACGTGCTGTGCATCACGGGCGAAGGCTCGATCCAGATGTGCATCCAGGAACTGTCGACCTGCCTGCAGTACGACACGCCCGTGAAGATCATTTCGCTGAACAACCGCTATCTCGGCATGGTCCGCCAGTGGCAGCAGATCGAATACAGCAAGCGCTATTCGCATTCGTACATGGATGCGCTGCCCGATTTCGTGAAGCTCGCCGAAGCGTACGGCCATGTCGGCATGCGGATCGAAAAGACCTCAGATGTGGAGCCGGCGCTGAAGGAAGCGCTGCGCCTGAAGGACCGCACCGTGTTTCTCGACTTCCAGACCGATCCGACCGAAAACGTCTGGCCGATGGTACAGGCCGGCAAGGGCATCACCGAGATGCTGCTCGGATCGGAAGATCTGTAACGGCGCGACGCGCGTCCAGGCCGGGAGCGGCCGCCTTCACGAAGGGCGGTGCGGCACCGGGCGGCGCGCGGCGCGAGTGAATCGACACGGACACATTCTGGAAGAAGCGAACATGAGACACATCATTTCCGTCCTGCTGGAAAACGAACCGGGCGCGCTGTCGCGCGTGGTCGGTCTGTTTTCCGCACGCGGCTACAACATCGAAACCTTGACGGTGGCGCCGACCGAAGACCAATCGCTGTCGCGGCTCACCATCGTTTCCATTGGCTCCGACGACGTGATCGAACAGATCACGAAGCATCTGAACCGCCTGATCGAGGTGGTGAAAGTGGTGGACCTGACCGACGGTGCACACATCGAACGCGAGCTGATGCTGATCAAGGTACGTGCAGTGGGCAAGGAGCGCGAAGAAATGAAGCGGATGTCGGACATTTTCCGCGGCCGCATCATCGACGTGACCGAAAAGACCTACACGATCGAATTGACGGGCGCGAGCGACAAGCTCGACGCATTCATCCAGGGGCTGGACGCCACCGCGATCCTAGAGACCGTGCGTACCGGCAGCTCCGGCATCGGACGCGGCGAGCGCATCCTGAAGGTGTGATGCCGAAATTGCCAAAGAGGCACGCCGGGTGCGCCGTCATGTCCCGGCCCGCAGTACTCCATCTGAACGAATTGTTGAATTTTTGAATTAGCGAAGGAACCATCATGAACGTTTTCTACGACAAAGACGCTGACCTCTCCCTCATCAAGGGCAAGCAAGTCACGATCATCGGCTACGGCTCGCAAGGCCATGCACACGCACTGAACCTGAAGGACAGCGGCGTGAACGTGACGGTCGGCCTTCGCAAGGACGGCGCGTCGTGGAGCAAGGCTGAAAACGCAGGCCTCGCGGTCAAGGAAGTCGCGGAAGCGGTGAAGGGCGCGGACGTCGTCATGATGCTGCTGCCGGACGAGCAGATCGCCGACGTGTACGCGAAGGAAGTGCACGCGAACATCAAGCAGGGCGCCGCACTGGCATTCGCGCACGGCTTCAACGTCCACTACGGCCAGGTGATCCCGCGCGCCGACCTCGACGTGATCATGATCGCGCCGAAGGCCCCGGGCCACACCGTGCGCGGCACGTACTCGCAAGGTGGCGGCGTGCCGCACCTGATCGCGGTTGCGCAGAACAAGTCGGGCGCGGCACGCGACATCGCGCTGTCGTACGCGGCAGCGAACGGCGGCGGCCGTGCCGGCATCATCGAGACGAACTTCCGTGAAGAGACCGAAACCGACCTGTTCGGCGAGCAGGCCGTGCTGTGCGGCGGTACCGTCGAGCTGATCAAGGCAGGTTTCGAGACGCTGGTCGAAGCCGGCTACGCGCCGGAAATGGCGTACTTCGAGTGCCTGCACGAACTGAAGCTGATCGTCGACCTGATCTACGAAGGCGGCATCGCGAACATGAACTACTCGATCTCGAACAACGCCGAGTACGGCGAGTACGTGACGGGCCCGCGCGTCGTCACGGAAGAGACGAAGAAGGCGATGAAGCAGTGCCTGACCGACATCCAGACGGGCGAGTACGCCAAGAGCTTCATCCTCGAGAACAAGGCAGGCGCCCCGACGCTGCAGTCGCGCCGCCGCCTGACGGCCGAGCACCAGATCGAGCAGGTCGGTGCGAAGCTGCGCGCGATGATGCCGTGGATCGCGAAGAACAAGCTCGTCGACCAGACGAAGAACTAAGCACCGCGTGCTGCTCCGGCCCTTCGAGTGGAGGGTCGGTTTCAAAAAGCCGTCCGAAGGCAGCAGTGCCCCGGGCGGCTTTTGCTATCCTACGGGCTTTGCAATTCACCGAACACCGAACGAACCCATGAACTATCCTCATCCGATCATCGCGCGCGAAGGCTGGCCGTTCATCGCGATTGCAGCCGTCATCGCGTTGTTGATCCACGCCGTCGGGGGCTTCGGCTTCGCGTGGCCGTTCTGGCTGCTGCTCGTCTTCGTCGTCCAGTTCTTCCGCGATCCGCAGCGCCCGATCCCGGCGCAGCCGAATGCGGTGCTGTGCCCGGCCGACGGCCGCATCGTCGCGGTCGAGACCACGCAGGATCCGTATGCGAACCGCGAAGCGCTGAAGATCAGCGTGTTCATGAATGTCTTCAACGTCCATTCGCAGCGTTCGCCGGTCGACGGCGCGATCTCCAAGGTCGAGTACTTCCCGGGCGCGTTCCTGAACGCGGCGATCGACAAGGCGTCGACCGAGAACGAGCGCAATGCGGTCGTGATCCAGACGGCGAGCGGCAAGACCGTCACCGCCGTGCAGATCGCCGGCCTCGTCGCCCGCCGGATCCTCTGCTACGTGCGCGCCGGCGAGCCGCTGTCGCGCGGCCAGCGCTACGGTTTCATCCGCTTCGGTTCGCGCGTCGACGTGTATCTGCCGCTCGGCAGCCGCGCGAAGGTGTCGATCGGCGAGAAGGTCTACGCGTCGTCGACGATCCTCGCCGAGCTCGAACAGTAAGCGGCGGGGCGCACGATGGCCGCATTCAAACCGCGTCGGCCGCGTAACGGCTCGGGCCAGACGCCACGTCCGTTCCGCCGCAACAAGGGAATGGCGCCCGATCCCGCGCCGCTCGAGAGCCGCCGCGCCGCGCGCCAGCGGTTCCTGAAGACACGTGGCATCTATCTGCTGCCGAACGCATTCACGACCGCCGCGCTGTTCTGCGGCTTCTTCGCGGTCGTGCAGGCGATGAACGTGCGCTTCGAGATCGCCGCGATCGCGATCTTCGTCGCGATGGTGCTCGACGGGATGGACGGGCGCGTCGCGCGCATGACGCATACGCAAAGCGCGTTCGGCGAACAGTTCGACAGCCTGTCGGACATGGTGTCGTTCGGCGTCGCCCCCGCGCTCGTGATGTACGAGTGGGTGCTGAAGGATCTCGGCCGCTGGGGCTGGCTTGCCGCGTTCGTCTATTGCTCGGGCGCCGCGCTGCGTCTCGCGCGCTTCAACACGAACATCGGCAGCGTCGACAAGCGCTTCTTCCAGGGGCTGCCGAGCCCGGCCGCCGCCGCGCTGATCGCCGGCTTCGTCTGGCTCGCGACCGACAACCGCGTGCCGATGAAGCTCGGCTGGCTGCCGTGGGTCGCGTTCGCACTGACGATCTATGCGGGCGTGACGATGGTGTCGAACGCGCCGTTCTACAGCGGCAAGGCGCTCGACGTGCGGCACCGCGTGCCGTTCGCGGCGATCCTGCTGGTCGTCGTCGCGTTCGTGCTCGTGTCGTCTGATCCGCCGCTGATGCTGTTCTGCCTGTTCGTGCTGTACGGGCTGTCCGGCTACGTGTTCTGGGCCTACATGGCCGTGCGCGGGCGGGCGAATCCCGCGCGCTCGTCGCAACGCGACCACTGACGCGCAACCTGTCCGGAAACGGCGGCCTCGGAGATGATTCCGGGCCGCCGTTTTCATTTGCCCCTTTTTCGTGCGTCGGAGCCCGGTATCCCGGGTGCCGTCCGATTGCGCACCCGGCGGAATGTCGCTATAGTCTTCGGCATGACTGCATTTCCCCGCCTCTCCCTCCTTCTAGCCGGTGCGCCGCTACGCGCGCTAGCTTTGGCGCGCCTGCCGCGCTGACCGTTCTCGCCCTCCGTCAAGCCTCGTCTGTTGTTGAGCGTCGCCAGCGGTGGCGCGATCTCATTACGTTCGATTCCCGTATAAAGAGCCCTGGAGCCCCCCATGACAGACAAGCTGATCATTTTCGATACGACGTTGCGTGACGGTGAACAATCGCCCGGCGCGTCGATGACGAAGGAAGAGAAAATCCGCATCGCGAAGCATCTCGAGCGGATGAAGGTCGACGTGATCGAGGCCGGTTTCGCGGCCAGCTCGAACGGCGATTTCGACGCGATCCACACGATCGCCGGTCTCGTGAAGGACAGCACGATCTGCTCGCTGGCGCGCGCCAACGACAAGGACATCCAGCGTGCGGCCGACGCGCTGAAGCCGGCCAACAGTTCGCGGATCCACACGTTCATCGCGACGTCGCCGCTGCACATGGAAAAGAAGCTGCGCATGACGCCGGACCAGGTGTTCGAGCAGGCGCGCCTCGCGGTGCGCTTCGCGCGCAAGTTCACCGACAACGTTGAATTCTCGCCGGAAGACGGCAGTCGTTCGGATCTCGACTTCCTGTGCCGCGTGCTGGAAGCGGTGATCGCCGAAGGGGCGACGACGATCAACATCGCCGACACGGTCGGCTACGGCGTGCCGGAACTCTACGGCAACCTCGTGAAGACGCTGCGCGAACGCATTCCGAACTCGGACAAGGCGATCTTCTCCGTGCATTGCCACAACGATCTCGGGATGGCGGTGGCGAACTCGCTCGCCGGCGTGAAGATCGGCGGCGCGCGCCAGGTCGAGTGCACGATCAATGGTCTCGGCGAGCGCGCGGGCAACACGTCGCTCGAGGAAATCGTGATGGCCGTGAAGACCCGCAAGGACTACTTCGGCCTCGACGTCGGCATCGACACGACGCAGATCGTGCCGACCTCGAAGCTCGTGTCGCAGATCACCGGTTTCGTCGTGCAGCCGAACAAGGCGGTGGTCGGCGCCAACGCGTTCGCGCACGCGTCGGGCATCCACCAGGACGGCGTGCTGAAGGCGCGCGACACCTACGAAATCATGCGCGCGGAAGACGTGGGCTGGACCGCGAACAAGATCGTGCTCGGCAAGCTGTCGGGTCGCAACGCGTTCAAGCAGCGCCTGCAGGAGCTTGGCGTGTCGCTCGACAGCGAAGCCGAACTGAACGCCGCGTTCATGCGCTTCAAGGACCTCGCCGACCGCAAGGCCGAGATCTTCGACGAAGACATCATCGCGATCGTCTCGGAAGAATCGGCGCTCGCGCACGAGCAGGAGCACTTCAAGTTCGTGTCGCTGTCGCAGCGTTCGGAGACGGGCGAGCAGCCGCAGGCGAAGATCGTGTTCGCGGTCGAAGGCAAGGAAGTGACCGGCGAGGCACGCGGCAACGGGCCGGTCGACGCGACGTTCAACGCGATCGAGGGTGAAGTCGGCAGCGGTTCCGAACTGCTGCTGTACTCGGTGAACGCGATCACGACCGGCACGCAGGCGCAGGGCGAAGTGACGGTCCGGCTGTCGAAGAGCGGGCGGATCGTCAACGGTGTCGGCACCGATCCGGACATCGTCGCCGCGTCCGCGAAGGCGTACATCTCGGCGCTGAACAAGCTGCATTCGAAGGACGACAAGGTCAACCCGCAGCGCGCGTAAGCGCTGCGCGTCGAGCGCCCGAAGCACACGAAACGCCCCGTGCGGCCTCGCGCCGCGCGGGGCGTTTTTCATGCGCCGCTCATTCGGCGGCCGGCGCGCGGAACGACCAGCGGCGAGCGGCCGGGCGGGGCGCCGGGCTGCGGCGGCGGAATTCGACCGCGATCCCGCGCCGCGGCGCATCGGCGATGAACGCGTCGAGCAGTTCGAGCACGTCGTGGTCGATGTAGTCGGCGCGCGTCGCGTCGATGATCACGGCCGCGCGGTCCGGAATGTGCCGCAGGTGATGCTTGACCTGCACCTTGCCGAGGAACGACACGTCCTTGCGGAACGACAGCAGGAAGTGGTCGTCGTGCTGCGCGAGCGTGACGGGGCTCTTCAGGTTCGCCACCGCGACCGCCAGCACGCTGCAGGCGAGGCCGAGCGCGATGCCGAACAGCAGGTCGACCGCCAGCACGCCCGCGATCGTCGCGGCGAACGGCACGAACGCGGCCGGGCCCTGCTTCAGCACCGAGCGGAACAGCGCCGGTTTCGCGAGCTTGAAGCCGGTGTGGATCAGGATCGCCGCGAGGCTCGCGAGCGGGATCAGGTTGATCAGCCCGGTGAGTGCGAACACGCTGGCGAGCAGCAGGATCCCGTGCACGATCGCCGACATCCGGCTTTGGGCACCCGCGTTCACGTTGACCGAACTGCGCACGATCACCGACGTGATCGGCAGCCCGCCGACCGCGCCCGCGACGAGATTGCCGACGCCCTGGGCCTTGAGTTCGCGGTCCGGCTGGGTCGGCCGGCGCTTCGGATCGATCTGTTCGACCGCCTCCAGGCTCAGCAGCGTCTCGAGGCTCGCGACGACCGCGAGCGTGATCGCGACGCGCCACACGTCCGGATTGACGAGTTGCGCGAAGTTCGGGCCGAGCTCGGCATGCTTCAGCGATGCCGCGAGCGCCGCGAACGATTCGAGCTCCGGCAGCGTGACGCGATGCGCGGCGCCCGGCGCGACCGACGGTGCAACGACGCCGAGCACCAGCGTCGCGCCGATGCCGAACACGACGACCGCGAGCGGCGCAGGCACCGCGCGTACCCAGCCGAAGCGCTTGAGCGCGGGCGTGTCCCACGCGACCAGCAGCGCGAGCGAGGCGAGCGCGATGGCCGTTGCGGCCCAGGCGGTCGGCAGGCCGGGCCATGATGCAAACGATTGCGCGGCCGGCCCGCCGATGCCGAATGCGAACGGAATCTGCTTCACGACCAGCAGCAGGCCGATCGCCGCGAGCATGCCCTTGATGACGGGCGACGGTACGTACGCGGCGAAGCGGCCGGCGCGCAGCATGCCGAAGCCGAACTGCAGCACGCCGGACAGCAGCACCGCGAGCAGGAACGCGGAAAAGCTGCCGAGTTGCGCGATCCCTTCGACGACGATCACGACGAGGCCGGCGGCCGGCCCGCTGACCGACAGTGACGAGCCGCTCAACAGCGCGACGATGATCCCGCCGACGATGCCGGACACGAGCCCGGCGAACGGCTCGACGCCGGACGCATTGGCGATGCCGAGACATAACGGCAGCGCGACGAGGAACACGACGATGCCGGCGACGATGTCGCGCGGCAGGATGGACAGGCGGTCGTTCAGTTTCATGGTTGGGGTGATTTCATTGGCGTAGGGAGGGGCGGGTCAGCCGAGAGCGACGGCCATGGCGGCATGCTCCGGTTCGGCTTCGGCCGGCGCTGTCGTGTAGCCGGAATCGAGTTCCTTCAGGCGGCCGTCGGCGAGCGAAAAGATCCAGCCGTGCACGAGCGGCGGCCGCTGCCGGCCATGCACGATCGGCGAAGCGCGCAGCAGCCGCACCTGTTCGAGCACGTTGAGTTCCGCCAGGCGGTCGGCGGCGGCCGTGTCGTCGAGTCCGTCGAGCGTGTCGCGATGGCGCCGTGCAAGCGCGCACAGCGGCGCGATGCGGCGCGCGACGTGCGGCAGGTCGGCCGGCGGCGGCAGCAGCGACGCGCGCACCCCGCCGCATCCGTAGTGGCCGCACACGATCACGTGGTCGACTTCGAGCACGCGCACGGCGTACTCGAGCACGCTCGCGGAATTGTCGTCGTCGGGATGGAACAGGTTCGCGATGTTGCGATGGACGAACAGCTCGCCGGGCACGCAATGCGTGATGGTTTCGGCTGGCACCCGGCTGTCGGCGCAGCCGATCCACAGCACGCGCGGATTCTGGCCGCGCGCGAGTGCGTCGAAGAAACCGGGCGTATGCTCGTGCGTCTCGCGGGCCCAGGCGATGTTGGCAACCAGCATGCTCTTGGGGCGATTCATGAGGACTCCTTTCTGATAAGGACAAACAAATACCGGACGAAGTGGAGCAATAGGATGCTTTCTAAATTGAAAGGTTCAATTTCATCCGATATTAGGGGTATGCCCTAACATCCGGTGCCAATGATACAAATTGTTTCAACTCGATCTGGCGAGGTGCACCGAATGCACCAATGCAACGCATGACATGTATCGTGCATGCCTGTTTCCCGCCGGCGGCCGCGTGGCGCGGGGCTCGCCGCGATGCTTTGGGCGCATATTCGATCGGAAAGGATTGCTGCTTCAATTCGAAATTAATCGAATATGACGGAAAAAATGAAATGGCCATTCACGCAACGATTCGTGAATGGCCATTGTGAAAATTTCGCGTAAATGCGCAATCGATCCGATCAGAACAGATTGCGGCGGTCGGGATCGTGCAGCGGGTCCGGTGTTTTCTGCGTGGTGCGCAGGATGCCCTGCGGGTCGAAGTAGAAGCTGTACATCATGTACCAGACGTTGTCTTCGAGATAGCGGTAGGTCCATACCTCGCGCTTCATCAGCGGGAAGTAGGACGTCTCGACCGGGCGGCCGAAATTGACGAGCACGTCGGTCTTGGTCCACTTGCCGATATCCGCGCGATAGAACTCGCTCGGCTGCAGCACCTGGCGCACGTTGACGATCCGGTGGGCCGCGTCGACGTCGGCCGCGATGGTGATCTCGCCCATCGGCTGGGTCGGCCACATCAGGCGCTTGCCGCCGCCGGGCAGGTCATAGATCTCGCGCGGCGGGCCCATGCGCGCGACGATCGCCGACTCGTCCTGGCCGGCCTGATATTGCTGCCACGGTTGCGCACAGCCGGCGAGCAGCGCCGCCGCACAGGCGACCAGCACCGGCAGGCGCGCGGAAATGCGAATGCGCATGGGATCCTCCAGAACGCTCTAACCGTTCAGTTGTATCACGGACGGCGCGCGCCGGCGCATCGTGCCGAAAAAATCGGTGCGGATCGCCGGCCGGGTGTCGTCGGGCTATCGTTGCGCGCCGGGCTTGCGGCCGGCGCCGCCCGCGTCCTATGATCCGCGCTTCTCGGACAGGTTGAAGGGCAGGGAGCCGATGCAGCTGTGGAAACGGTACGCGCTCGCATGGAGCGCCGGGTGGATGCTGGCGTCGTCCGCGTTCGCGGCAGGCGAGCCGGTGCGGATCGCGCTGATCGAAGGGATGTCGGGCCCGTTCGCGAACGCGGGCGCGGCCGTCGAGCGCAACCTGCGCTTCGGCGTCGAGCGGGTCAACGCGGCGGGCGGCGTGAAGCTGCGTGACGGCGCGCACCCGCTCGAACTCGTCGTGCTCGACAGCAAGGGCAGCCCGGAGGAGGCGCTGGTGCAGTTGCGCGCGGCGGCGGACCGGCACATCGGTTTCGTCGCGCAGGGCAACAGCTCGGCGGTCGCGGCCGCGCTCGTCGCGGCGCTCGACAAGCTGAACGCGCGCAATCCGGACAGCCGGATGCTGTTCCTCAACTATTCGGCCGACGATCCGGCGCTGACCGGTGCGCGCTGCAGCTTCTGGCATTTCCGCTTCGACGCGCACGCGGGGATGCGGATGGCCGCGCTGGCGGACGTGATGGCGCGCGACCGCCCGCTGCGCAAGGTCTACCTGCTGAACCAGGACTACAGCTTCGGCCACGACGTCAGCGCGCTGGCGCGGCAGGCGCTGGCCGAGCGGCGCCCCGACGTGACGATCGCCGGCGACGAATTCCACCCGATCGGCCGCATCAAGGATTTCTCGCCGTACATCGCGAAGATCCGCGCAAGCGGCGCGGACGCCGTCGTGACCGGCAACTGGGGCAACGACCTCACGCTGCTCGTGAAGGCGGCGCGCGAGCAGGGGCTGAACGCGAAGTTCTATACGTTCTATGGCAACAGCCTCGGCGCGCCGGCCGCGCTCGGCGATGCGGGCGTCGGCCGGGTGGTCGCCGTCGCGGACTGGCATCCGAACGCGGGCGGTGCGCAATCGGATGCGTTCTACCGCGCGTTCCGGACCCGTTTTCCCGCTGCCCCGGACGACTATCCGGTGCGACGGATGAGCCTGATGATCGAGATGCTCGCGGCGGCGATGAATCGCGCCGGCTCGTCCGACCCCATCGCAGTGGCGCGCGCGCTCGAAGGGCTGTCGCTCGACGACGGCTTCCACGCGTCGTCGATGCGGGCGCAGGATCACCAGTTGATCCAGCCCCTTTACATGATGGAAATGGACAAGGCCGGCACGCCGGGCGTGCGCTTCGACAACGAGGGCTCGGGATACGGTTTCCGGACCGTCCTCGCGGTGCCCGCGCAGCGCACGCAGATGCCGTCGACCTGCTCGATGACGCGCCCGTGACAGGAGGCGATGGAACGGCGTGCAGTTGTGCTACAATGCCCGCCGGTTGTAAGTCACGGCACGGCCATTCTTCCGTGTCCGCCTGTTAGTTAGCCAGTAGGAAACAAAGGAAATCTCATGTCTGTTGCAGATATCAAGAAGTCGGAAGTCGTTGCTCAGTTCGCCCGCGGTACCAACGACACGGGTTCGCCCGAAGTCCAGGTCGCACTGCTGACCGCACGTATCGTCGAACTGACGGGTCACTTCAAGACCCACGCGAAGGATCACCACAGCCGCCGCGGCCTGCTGCGCATGGTGAGCCGCCGCCGCAAGCTGCTCGACTACCTCAAGGGCAAGGATGCCGACCGTTACCGCGCGCTGATCGAGAAGCTGGGTCTGCGTAAGTAATCGAGGCGATTGCCGCCAGCAAGATGCCTGTGTCAGTCCGCTGATGCAGGCATTTTGTTTTTGCGCGGTGCGTAGCGTCACGCGCACCGCAGGTCGTCCGGCACGTGGGTGCCGGGCTGCCGGAACGGCTGATACCGGGGTCGGGATTTGTGTCATTCCAGCGCGCCGCTCGTCGAGCGGCGTGCTGGAATGGCATAAAAAACACACCTTGCTCCGGGTGATTCGGTCGGGACGCCGCCGCGCGGGATGGCCCGCACGGCGAATGAAATGAATGAATTCAAAGGAGCAACCATGTCCATGTTCAACAAGGTCGTGAAGGAATTCCAGTGGGGCCAGCACAAGGTGCGCCTCGAAACCGGCGAAGTCGCCCGCCAGGCGAGCGGTGCCGTGATCGTCGACGTGGAAGACACCGTCGTGCTGGCCACCGTCGTCGGCGCGAAGTCGGCGAAGCCGGGTCAGGACTTCTTCCCGCTGACCGTCGACTACCTCGAGAAGACCTACTCGGCCGGCAAGATCCCGGGCGGCTTCTTCCGTCGCGAAGGCCGTCCGTCGGAACACGAGACGCTGACGTCGCGCCTGATCGACCGTCCGCTGCGCCCGCTGTTCCCGGAAGGCTTCTACAACGAAGTCCAGGTCGTGATCCACGTGCTGTCCGTGAACCCGGAAATCCCGGCGGACATCCCCGCGCTGATCGGCGCATCGGCCGCGCTCGCCGTATCGGGCCTGCCGTTCAACGGTCCGGTCGGTGCCGCGCGCGTCGCGTACATCGACAACGCCTACGTGCTGAACCCGACGCGTGACCAGATCAAGGCATCGAGCCTCGACCTCGTCGTCGCCGGTACGGAGCGTGCGGTGCTGATGGTCGAATCGGAAGCCGACCAGCTGCCGGAAGATGTGATGCTGGGCGCGGTCGTGTTCGGCCACGAGCAGATGCAGACGGCGATCGACGCGATCCACGAACTCGTGCGCGAAGGCGGCAAGCCCGAGTGGGACTGGCAGCCGGCACCGAAGAACGAAGCGCTGATCGCGCGCGTGACGGAACTGGCGCACGGCGACCTGCTCGCCGCTTACCAGCTGCGCGACAAGCAAGCGCGTTCGACGAAGCTGAAGGAAGTCTACGCGGCAACCTCGGCGAAGCTCGAGGAAGACGCGCTGGCGGCCGGCACGGTCGCGGCCGACAAGGCGACCGTCGGCAACATCCTGTTCGACATCGAAGCGAAGATCGTCCGTTCGCAGATCCTGAACGGCGAGCCGCGCATCGACGGTCGCGACACGCGCACCGTGCGTCCGATCGAGATCCGCACCGGCGTGCTGCCGCGCACCCACGGTTCGGCGCTGTTCACGCGTGGCGAAACGCAGGCGCTCGTCGTCGCGACGCTCGGCACCAAGGGTGACGAGCAGATCATCGACGCGCTCGAAGGCGAATACCGCGAGCGTTTCATGCTCCACTACAACATGCCCCCGTTCGCGACCGGCGAAACGGGCCGCGTCGGCTCGCCGAAGCGTCGTGAAATCGGCCACGGCCGTCTCGCGAAGCGCGCGCTGGTCAAGTGCCTGCCGAGCGCCGACGAATTCGGCTATTCGATCCGCGTCGTGTCGGAAATCACCGAATCGAACGGTTCGTCGTCGATGGCATCGGTGTGCGGCGGCTGCCTCGCGCTGATGGACGCCGGCGTGCCGATGAAGGCGCACGTCGCGGGCATCGCGATGGGCCTGATCCTCGAAGGCAACAAGTTCGCGGTGCTGACCGACATCCTCGGCGACGAAGATCACCTCGGCGACATGGACTTCAAGGTGGCCGGCACGGAGCAAGGCGTGACGGCGCTGCAGATGGACATCAAGATCCAGGGCATCACGAAGGAAATCATGCAGGTCGCGCTCGCGCAGGCGAAGGAAGGCCGCATGCACATCCTCGGCAAGATGACCTCGGCGGTCTCGGGTGCGAACACGCAACTGTCGGAATTCGCGCCGCGCATGATCACGATCAAGATCAACCCGGAAAAGATCCGCGACGTGATCGGCAAGGGCGGTTCGGTGATCCGCGCGCTGACCGAAGAAACCGGCACGACCATCGACATCTCCGATGACGGCGTCGTGACGATCGCGAGCACGAACAGCGAAGGCATGGCCGAAGCGAAGAAGCGCATCGAGCAAATCACGGCTGAAATCGAAGTCGGCCAGGTGTACGAAGGCACGGTGCTCAAGCTGCTCGATTTCGGCGCGATCGTGAACCTGCTGCCGGGCAAGGACGGCCTGCTGCACATCTCGGAAATCGTCAACGAGCGCGTGAAGGACATCAACGACTACCTGAAGGAAGGCCAGCAGGTGAAGGTCAAGGTGATCCAGACGGACGAGAAGGGTCGCGTGCGTCTGTCGGCGAAGGCGCTGCTGAACGAAGCAGCGGCGGCGTCGCATTCGGATACGCCGCCGCAGCAGTAAGCGGACAGGCGTGAGAACGGCCGGCAGTGCGAAAGCGTGCCGGCCGTTTTTTCTGTAGCATCGTTGTGCGGCGCAGCAGCGCCGGCGAGGCGCCCGTGCCGCGCACGGGTGCGCCACCCGATTCCGATCCTGGAGCGACCACCATGCAAGCCATCGAAATCACCGAATTCGGCGCCCCCGACGTGCTGAAGCTCGCGGAGCGTCCGCGCCCCGAACCGAAGCGCGGCGAAGTGCTGATCAAGGTGGCGGCTTCCGGCGTGAACCGGCCCGACGTATTCCAGCGCAAGGGCGCCTATGCGCCGCCGCCGGGGGCATCGGATCTGCCGGGCCTCGAGGTCGCGGGCGAGATCGTCGGCGGCGACCTGTCGGATGCGGCGCTGAACCCGTTCGGCCTGAAGCTGGGCGATCGCGTCTGCGCGCTGCTCGCGGGCGGCGGCTACGCCGAGTACGCGGTCGCGCCGCTGCCGCAATGCCTGCCGGTTCCCGACGGGCTGACCGACATCGAAGCCGCATCGCTGCCCGAAACGTTCTTCACGGTGTGGAGCAACGTGTTCGACCGCGCGCTGCTCGGCGCGGGCGAGGGCGGCGAGCAGGAAACGCTGCTCGTGCAGGGTGGCTCGAGCGGGATCGGCGTGACGGCGATCCAGATCGCGCACGCGCTCGGCTATCGCGTGTTCGCGACGGCCGGGAATGCCGACAAATGCCGGGCATGCGAGGCGCTCGGCGCCGAGCGCGCGATCAACTACAAGACCGAGGACTTCGTCGAGGTCGTCAAGTCGCTGACGCACGATCGCGGCGTCGACGTGATCCTCGACATGGTCGCAGGCTCGTACGTGCCGCGCGAACTGTCCGCGCTCGCGGATGGCGGCCGCCTCGTGCTGATCGCGCTGCTCGGCGGGGCGAAGGCCGAGGTCAACCTGAACGAGATCCTGCGCCGCCGGCTGACGGTGACGGGCTCGACACTGCGTCCGCGTCCGGTCGAATTCAAGGCGCGCATCGCCGCACAGCTGAAGGCGCGCGTCTGGCCGCTGCTCGCGGACGGCCGCATCAAGCCCGTGATCTACCGCGTGCTGCCGGCCGGCGAGGCCGCGCAGGCGCATGCGCTGATGGAAAGCGGCGAGCACATCGGCAAGATCGTGCTCGATTGGGGTACGACCACCTGACGGCCGTGCGGCCGGACTTGACATGCGCGGTTTGACCGGTTCAAGCCGCGCGCAGTAAAATCGCGGGTTTGCTTCGCCAGATCCAACCTGACGGCCGGTTTCCGGTGCGTTAATGACAAGATAGTGACGAGACAGACACGATGTCGAAACAACGAACGAAGCGAGTGATCGGCAACTGGAAGATGCACGGCCGGCTGGCCGGCAACCAGGCGTTGCTGAACGAAGTGGTGCAGGGCGCAGGCGCGGTGGCGGCCGAGACGTCGATCGGCGTGTGCGTGCCGTTCCCGTATCTCGCGCAGGTTCAGGCGCAGCTCGCCGGCGGCCGTGTCGCGTTCGGCGCGCAGGACGTGTCCGCGCACGAGCAGGGCGCGTTCACCGGTGAAGTGGCGGCCGCGATGGTGGCGGAGTTCGGCGCGCAATATGCGATCGTCGGTCACTCGGAGCGCCGCGCGTATCACGGCGAGCGCAGCGAAGCCGTCGCTGCGAAGACGCAGCGCGCGCTCGCGGCAGGCCTCACGCCCGTCGTGTGCGTCGGTGAAACGCTCGACGAGCGCGAAGCCGGTGCGACCGAGCAGGTGGTCGGTGCACAGCTCGACGCCGTGCTGGCCGTGCTGACGGCCGACGAAGCGGCGCGCATCGTCGTCGCGTACGAGCCGGTCTGGGCGATCGGCACGGGCAAGAGCGCGACGTCGGCGCAGGCGCAGGACGTACACGCATTCCTGCGTGCGCGTCTTGCGGCGAAGGGGGCGGCGGACGTATCGGTGCTGTACGGCGGCAGCGTGAAGCCGGACAACGCGGAAGAGCTGTTCGCGCAGCCGGACATCGACGGCGGCCTGATCGGCGGCGCGTCGCTGAAGGCGGAAGATTTCCTGGCGATCTGCCGGGCCGCGCGTTGAGCGGTCCGGGGTCGAATTGAACCATGATGGCGGCCGGTCGGTCCGGTCGCCTGATCCAATCGGGTGGGTGTGATGCTGTTATTCAAGACGCTGATTATTGTCGTGCAGGTGCTGTCTGCACTGGGTGTGATCGGGCTGGTGCTGCTCCAGCACGGCAAGGGAGCCGACATGGGTGCTGCATTCGGCAGCGGCGCGTCGGGCAGCCTGTTCGGTGCGACCGGCTCCGCGAACTTTCTGTCGCGCACGACGGGCATTCTCGCGACGATCTTTTTCGTCGCGACGCTCGCACTGACGTATCTCGGTTCGTACAAGTCGACGCCGTCGGCCGGCGTGCTCGGCACGGCAGCGACCGCGCCGGCATCGGCACCTGCAGCATCGGCACCGGCAGTCGCGGCGTCCGCCGCGGTTGCTGGGTCGGCCGCAAGCGCGCCGGGCCAGGACGTCCCGAAATAAAAAGTTAAATTTTTTGCGGTTGTGCGTTGAACAAATCTGGAACTCGGGTTAGAATTTAATTCTTGAAGCGATTCGCGGGAAACGAGCAGTACAACCCGAGTTGCATGCAGTGCCGACGTGGTGAAATTGGTAGACACGCTATCTTGAGGGGGTAGTGGCGAAAGCTGTGCGAGTTCGAGTCTCGCCGTCGGCACCAAAGTTACTCAATGCCAGCCGCTTCTAGTGGCTGGCATTTTTCATTTGTGGGGTGTGCCTTGCGATTGTCTTGTGATTGCACGCACTCCGAAATGATTCCTTCCGCCGGAAGTGGTATTCTCCGGACGCTCAGAACCAACCGATAGAGGATTGCCTTGAACCTCGCAGCCTATTACCCCGTCTTGTTGTTCCTCCTCGTGGGCACTGGTTTAGGTATAGCGCTGGTCAGCATCGGCAAGCTCCTTGGTCCCAACAAGCCGGACGTCGAGAAGAACGCACCGTACGAGTGCGGCTTCGAAGCCTTTGAAGACGCCCGGATGAAATTCGACGTCCGGTACTACCTCGTCGCCATCCTGTTCATCATCTTCGATCTCGAAACCGCATTCCTGTTTCCGTGGGGCGTCGCGCTCCGGGACATCGGCTGGCCGGGTTTCATCGCAATGATGATTTTTCTGCTCGAATTCCTGCTGGGCTTTGCCTATATCTGGAAGAAAGGCGGCCTCGACTGGGAGTGATGGGTTAATCGCCGGTTTGCATGGGCGGCCACGCTGGGCCGCTCGTCTGGAGTGGAAAGCAAATGAGTATCGAAGGGGTCTTGAAGGAAGGGTTTGTCACCACGACGGCTGACAAGCTGATCAACTGGACGCGTACCGGCTCGCTGTGGCCGATGACGTTCGGGCTCGCGTGTTGCGCCGTCGAGATGATGCATGCGGGCGCGGCCCGTTACGACCTGGACCGGTTCGGGGTCGTGTTCCGTCCGAGCCCGCGTCAGTCGGACGTGATGATCGTCGCCGGCACGCTGTGCAACAAGATGGCGCCCGCACTGCGCCGCGTGTACGACCAGATGGCCGAGCCGCGCTGGGTGATCTCGATGGGGTCGTGCGCGAACGGTGGTGGCTACTACCACTACTCGTACTCGGTGGTCCGCGGTTGCGACCGGATCGTGCCGGTCGACGTCTACGTACCGGGCTGTCCGCCCACGGCCGAGGCGCTGGTCTACGGCGTGATCCAGCTTCAGGCGAAGATCCGCCGCACCAACACCATCGCCCGTCAATAAAGCCCCGAGCGTCCCCTCAATATGGCAAGCAAAATCGAGACCCTCAAGGCCAACCTCGAAGCCGCGCTCGGCGCGCGCGTGGTGAGCCTCACCGAAGCGATCGGTGAACTGACGCTCGTCGTGAAGGCGAGCGATTACCTCGAAGTCGCAAAGACGCTGCGCGACGATCCGAAGCTCCGTTTCGAGCAGCTGATCGACCTGTGCGGCATCGACTATCAAACGTACGGCGACGGCGCCTACGACGGCCCGCGTTTCGCGGCCGTGTCGCAGCTGCTGTCGGTCACGAACAACTGGCGCCTGCGCCTGCGCGTGTTCGCGCCGGACGACGATCTGCCGATCGTGGCGTCGCTCGTCGACATCTGGACCTCCGCAAACTGGTACGAGCGCGAAGCGTTCGACCTGTACGGCCTCGTGTTCGAGGGTCACCCCGACCTGCGCCGCATCCTCACCGACTACGGCTTCATCGGCCATCCGTTCCGCAAGGACTTCCCGGTGTCGGGCTATGTCGAAATGCGTTACGACCCGGAAGAGAAGCGGGTCGTCTACCAGCCGGTGACGATCGAGCCGCGCGAAATCACGCCGCGCGTGATCCGCGAGGATCGCTATGGCGGTCTGAAACATTAAGGGGGCGTCATGGCAGAAATCAAGAACTACACCCTCAACTTCGGCCCGCAGCACCCGGCAGCGCACGGCGTGCTGCGCCTGGTGCTCGAGCTCGACGGCGAAGTCATTCAGCGTGCCGATCCGCACATCGGCCTGCTGCACCGCGCGACCGAAAAGCTCGCGGAAAGCAAGACCTTCATTCAGTCCGTGCCGTACATGGATCGTCTCGACTACGTGTCGATGATGGTCAACGAGCACGGCTACGTGCTCGCGATCGAGCGCCTGCTCGGCATCGACGTGCCGGAGCGCGCGCAGTACATCCGCGTGCTGTTCGACGAGATCACCCGCGTGCTGAACCACCTGATGTGGATCGGCGCGCACGCACTCGACGTCGGCGCGATGGCCGTGTTCCTGTACGCATTCCGCGAGCGCGAAGACCTGATGGACGTGTACGAAGCGGTGTCCGGTGCCCGGATGCACGCGGCGTACTACCGTCCGGGCGGCGTCTATCGCGACCTGCCTGACGCAATGCCGCAATACAAGGCGTCGAAGATTCGCAACGAGAAGGCGCTCGCGAAGATGAACGAAGCGCGCAGCGGCTCGGTGCTCGACTTCATCGACGACTTCTTCACGCGCTTCCCGAAGTGCGTCGACGAATACGAAACGCTGCTGACCGACAACCGGATCTGGAAACAGCGTCTGGTCGGGATCGGCGTCGTCAGCCCGGAGCGTGCGCTGCAGATGGGCCTGACGGGCCCGATGCTGCGCGGCTCGGGCATCGCCTGGGACCTGCGCAAGAAGCAGCCGTACGAAGTGTACGACCGCATGGACTTCGACGTGCCGGTCGGCGTGAACGGCGATTGCTACGACCGCTATCTGGTGCGCGTCGAAGAAATGCGCCAGTCGGTCCGTATCGCGAAACAGTGTATTGAGTGGCTCCGCAAGAATCCGGGCCCGGTGATGACCGACAATCACAAGGTTGCACCGCCGTCGCGCGTCGGCATGAAGACCAACATGGAAGACTTGATTCACCACTTCAAGCTCTTCACCGAAGGTTTTCACGTGCCGGAAGGCGAAGCGTACGCAGCAGTCGAGCATCCGAAGGGCGAGTTCGGCATCTACCTCGTGTCGGACGGTGCCAACAAGCCGTATCGCCTCAAGATCCGCGCACCGGGCTTCGCGCACCTCGCGTCGCTCGACGAAATGGCGCGCGGTCACATGATTGCCGACGCCGTCACGATCATCGGTACGCAGGACATCGTGTTCGGCGAAATCGATCGCTAATGGTTGCGCCGCCTGCGCGAGCGGGCGGCGAGCAGTCAGTCACACGCGAAGTCACATGCGGTATGCGCCGAGCCGGCGCGGCTTCGCAAGCTGTCAACAGTGAGCGCCAGGTCTGCCGTCCATGCACAGCAGTGCGGCAGGTTGTTCGTTCGGTAGGAATTGAAAGAGTCGTGTCTGAAAATGATCTCAGCTGAAGGCCTGAAGGAAATCGATCGAGCGTTGACGAAGTATCCCGCCGATCAGAAACAGTCCGCCGTGATGTCGGCGTTGGCCGTCGCTCAGGAAGAGCACGGCTGGCTGTCGCCCGAACTGATGCAGTTCGTCGCGGACTATCTCGGCATGCCGGCCGTCGCCGTGCAGGAAGTCGCGACGTTCTACACGATGTACGAGCTCAAACCGGTCGGCAAGCACAAGATCACGCTCTGCACGAACCTGCCGTGCCAGCTTGGCCCGCACGGCGGCGCGGAAGCGACTGCCGACTACCTGAAACAGAAGCTGGGCATCGGCTTCGGCGAAACCACGCCCGACGGCAAGTTCACGCTGAAGGAAGGCGAATGCATGGGCTCGTGCGGCGATGCGCCGGTGCTGCTGGTGAACAATCACAGAATGTGCAGCTTCATGAGCCGCGAGAAGATCGACCAGCTGCTTGAGGAGCTCTCGAAATGACGTCCCTCCACGACCGTCACATCAAACCGCTGATCCTCGCTGGTCTGAACGGCGAGAACTGGCATCTCGAAGACTACGTTGCGCGCGGCGGCTACAAGCAGCTGCGCCGCATTCTCGAAGAAAAGATTCCGCCGGAGCAGGTGATTGCCGACGTGAAGGCGTCGGGCCTGCGTGGCCGTGGCGGTGCGGGCTTCCCGACCGGCCTGAAGTGGAGCTTCATGCCGCGCCAGTTCCCGGGACAGAAGTACCTCGTCTGCAACTCGGACGAAGGCGAGCCGGGCACGTTCAAGGATCGCGACATCCTGCGCTGGAACCCGCATGCGCTGATCGAAGGCATGGCCATCGGCGCGTACGCGATGGGCATCACCGTCGGCTACAACTACATTCACGGCGAAATCTTCGAAGTGTATCGACGCTTCGAGGCCGCGCTCGATGAGGCGCGCGCCGCGGGTTTCCTCGGCGACAACATCATGGGCTCGGAATTCTCGTTCCAGCTGCACGCGCACCACGGTTACGGCGCGTACATCTGCGGCGAGGAAACGGCGCTGCTCGAGTCGCTCGAAGGCAAGAAGGGCCAGCCGCGCTTCAAGCCGCCGTTCCCGGCGAGCTTCGGCGTGTACGGCAAGCCGACCACGATCAACAACACCGAGACGTTCGCCGCGGTGCCGTTCCTGCTGTCCATCGGGCCGCAGAATTACCTCGAGATCGGCAAGCCGAACAACGGCGGCACGAAGATTTTCTCGGTGTCGGGCGACGTCGAGCGTCCGGGCAACTATGAAGTGCCGCTCGGCACGCCGTTCGCGACGCTGATGGAGCTCGCCGGCGGGATGCGCGGCGGCCGCAAGATCAAGGCCGTGATTCCGGGCGGCTCGTCGGCGCCGGTGATCCCGGGCGACATCATGATGCAGACCGATCTCGATTACGACTCGATCGCGAAGGCGGGCTCGATGCTCGGCTCCGGCGCGGTGATCGTGATGGACGAGACGCGCTGCATGGTGCGTTCGCTGCTGCGCCTGTCGTATTTCTACTACGAGGAATCGTGCGGCCAGTGCACGCCGTGCCGTGAAGGCACCGGCTGGCTGTATCGCGTCGTGAATCGTATCGAGCACGGCGAAGGCCGCCAGGAAGATCTGGACCTGCTGAATTCGGTTGCCGAGAACATCATGGGCCGCACGATCTGCGCGCTCGGCGATGCGGCGGCGATGCCGGTTCGCGGGATGCTCAAGCATTACTGGGACGAATTCGCGTACCACGTCGAGCACAAGCACTGCATGGTCGGCGGCCACGCGCACGCGGCGGCAGCCTGAAGCGAAGCACCGGTTGCGGAATTTGAGCGCACGGTCGGGCGAAGGCGCGAACGGGCGGAAATAGGTTAAGGACCATTCACCATCATGGTTGAACTTGAAATAGACGGCAAGAAGGTCGAGGTGCCCGAAGGCAGCATGGTGATCCAGGCTGCGCACAAGGCGGATACGTACATTCCTCACTTCTGCTATCACAAGAAACTGTCGGTCGCGGCCAACTGCCGGATGTGTCTCGTCGAAGTCGAGAAGATGCCGAAGGCCGTGCCTGCCTGCGCGACGCCCGTGTCGGCCGGCATGATCGTGCACACGCAGTCCGACAAGGCCGTGAAGGCGCAGCAGTCGGTGATGGAATTCCTCCTCATCAACCATCCGCTCGACTGCCCGATCTGCGATCAGGGCGGCGAATGCCAGCTGCAGGATCTGGCGGTCGGCTACGGCAAGTCGTCGTCGCGCTACTCGGAAGAGAAGCGCGTGGTGTTCCACAAGAACGTGGGCCCGCTGATCTCGATGGAAGAAATGTCGCGCTGCATCCACTGCACGCGCTGCGTCCGCTTCGGCCAGGAAATCGCCGGCGTGATGGAGCTCGGCATGCTGGGCCGCGGCGAGCACTCGGAAATCACGACGTTCGTCGGCAAGACGGTCGACTCCGAACTGTCGGGCAACATGATCGACCTGTGCCCGGTCGGCGCGCTGACCAGCAAGCCGTTCCGCTACAGCGCCCGTACGTGGGAACTGTCGCGCCGCAAGTCGGTGAGCCCGCACGATTCCGTCGGCGCGAACCTCGTCGTGCAGGTGAAGAACAACCGCGTGATGCGCGTGCTGCCGTTCGAGAACGAAGCGATCAACGAATGCTGGATCTCGGACAAGGATCGTTTCTCGTACGAAGGCCTGAACAGCGAAGAGCGCCTGACGAAGCCGATGCTGAAGCAGGGCGGCCAGTGGATCGAAACCGACTGGCAGACCGCGCTCGAATACGTCGCGAAGGGCCTGAAGGGCATCGCAGCGGATCACGGCGCGAATGCGCTGGCGATGCTCGCGAGCGCGCACAGCACCGCTGAAGAGCTGTTCCTCGTGAAGCAGCTCGCCAACGAACTGAAGACGCCGAACGTCGACTTCCGGCTGCGTCAGCAGGATTTCTCGGCGCCGGTCCAGGGCGCACCGTGGCTCGGCATGCCGATCGCCGACCTGTCGAACGTGGATGCCGCGTTCGTCGTCGGTTCGTTCCTGCGCCGTGACCACCCGCTGTTCGCCGCACGCCTGCGCCAGGCCGCGAAGAACGGCGCGAAACTGCACTTCCTGCACGCGACCGCCGACGACTCGCTGATCCCGACCGCGAAGCGCATCGTCGCCGCGCCGTCGGCATGGCTCGACGAACTGGCCGGCGTGGCCGCAGCCGTCGCGCAACTGCGCAGCGTCGCGCTGCCGGACGCGCTCGCGGGCGTCGCCGCATCGCCGGCTGCGCAAGCGGTCGCCCAGTCGCTCGTGAACGGCGAGCGCCGCGCGGTGCTGCTCGGCAACGCAGCCGTCCGTCATCCGCAATTCGCGAAGCTGCACGCCGTCGCACAGTGGATCGCCGACAACACCGGCGCCACGTTCGGCTTCCTGACGGAAGCGGCGAACACGGTCGGCGCGCACGTCGTCGGCGCACTGCCGGGCGAAGGCGGCCTGAACGCACGCGAAGCGTTCGCGCAGCCGCGCAAGGGTTACGTGCTGCTGAACGTCGAACCGGAATTCGACACGGCCGATCCGGCGCAGGCGCTTGCCGCGCTGAACCAGGCCGAGATGGTCGTCGTGATGTCGCCGTTCAAGCACGGCCTCGATTACGCCGACGTGCTGCTGCCGATCGCGCCGTTCACGGAAACGGCCGGTACGTACGTGAACGCGGAAGGCTCGGTGCAGAGCTTCAACGGCGTCGTGCGCCCGCTCGGCGACACGCGTCCGGCATGGAAGGTGCTGCGCGTGCTCGGCAGCCTGCTCGGCCTGCCGAACTTCGAATACGAAACGGCGGAAGAAGTGCGTCTCGCGGCGCTCGGCGACGCAGGCGTCGCGAACCGTCTGTCGAACCAGGCGTCGGCCGCACCGGCCCGCGTCGCGGCAACGGCCGCGAACGGCGGCTTCGAGCGCCTCGCCGACGTGCCGATCTATCATGCCGACGCACTCGTGCGCCGCGCAGGTGCGCTGCACCTGACGGCCGCCGCGAAGGTAGCGAACGCCGCAGCCCTGCCGGCCGCGCTGTTCGACAAGCTGGGCTTGAAGGAAGGCGACGCGGTGCGCGTGCGCCAGGGCGAGCGTGCGGTGCAGTTGCCGGCCGTGCGCGACGCGAATCTTGCGGAGACGGTCGTTCGCGTGTCGGCGGCAACGCCTGCCGGCGCAGCGCTCGGCAGCCTGTCCGGTGAACTGGTGGTGGAGAAGGCGTAAATGAGCTTGTTCGATACGATCAACGCGGGCGGCGCCCAGGTTCTCGGCGTCGCGTGGCCGACGGTGTGGGCAATCGTGCGCATCCTCGTCGTCTCCGTCGTCATCCTGCTGTGCGTCGCGTACCTGATTCTGTGGGAACGCAAGCTGATCGGCTGGATGCACGTGCGTCTCGGCCCGAACCGCGTCGGCCCCGCCGGCCTGCTGCAGCCGATCGCCGACGTGCTGAAGCTGCTGCTGAAGGAAGTGATTCAGCCGAGCGCCGCCAGCCGCTGGCTGTACCTGATCGCACCGGTCATGACCGTCGTGCCGGCGTTCGCCGTGTGGGCGGTGATCCCGTTCCAGGCCGAAGCCGTGCTCGCGAACGTGAACGCGGGCCTGCTGTACGCGATGGCGATCTCGTCGATCGGCGTGTACGCGGTGATTCTCGCCGGCTGGGCATCGAACTCGAAGTACGCGTTCCTCGGCGCGATGCGCGCCGCGGCGCAGATGGTCTCGTACGAAATCTCGATGGGCTTCGCGCTGGTGCTCGTGCTGATGACGGCCGGCAGCCTGAACCTGTCGGAAATCGTCGGCTCGCAGCAGCACGGCTTCTTCGCCGGCCACGGCGTGAACTTCCTGTCGTGGAACTGGCTGCCGCTGCTGCCGGCGTTCGTCGTCTACTTCGTGTCCGGCATCGCCGAAACGAACCGTCACCCGTTCGACGTGGTGGAAGGGGAGTCGGAGATCGTCGCGGGTCACATGATCGATTACTCGGGCATGGCGTTCGCGCTGTTCTTCCTCGCCGAGTACATCAACATGATCGTGATCTCGGCACTGGCCTCGACGCTGTTCCTCGGCGGCTGGGACGCACCGTTCGAATTCCTGTCGTTCATTCCGGGCATCTTCTGGCTGGTGCTGAAGGTATTCGCGCTGCTGTCGGTGTTCATCTGGGTGCGCGCGACGTTCCCGCGCTACCGTTACGACCAGATCATGCGTCTGGGCTGGAAGGTGTTCCTGCCCGTCACGGTGATCTGGGTGGTCGTGGTCGGCTTCTGGATGATGTCGCCGCTCAACATCTGGGTGAAGTAAAGATCGGACGAAATCATGACGGCAATCCAACACTTCTTTAAGACCTTCTTCCTGACGGAGCTGCTGAAGGGGCTCGCGCTGACCGGTCGTTACACGTTCCGGCGCAAGTTCACCGTGCAGTTCCCGGAAGAGAAGACCCCGATTTCGCCGCGTTTCCGCGGGCTGCATGCGCTGCGCCGCTACGAAAACGGCGAAGAGCGCTGCATCGCGTGCAAGCTCTGCGAGGCCGTGTGCCCCGCGATGGCGATCACGATCGAATCGGAAACGCGCGCGGACAACACGCGCCGCACGACGCGCTACGACATCGACCTGACGAAGTGCATCTTCTGCGGTTTCTGCGAAGAAAGCTGCCCGGTCGATTCGATCGTCGAGACGCAGATTCTCGAATATCACGGCGAAAAGCGCGGCGACCTGTATTTCACGAAGGAAATGCTGCTCGCGGTGGGCGATCGCTACGAGAAGGACATCGCTGCGGCGAAGGCTGCCGACGCGCCGTATCGTTGATTGTGTTTGCAGTGCCGGCCCGGCATGAACGGGCCGAGCCGCCGCGACGGGTGCGGCACGCGAGAGCGTCCCGCAAGCCGCGCCTGACTATGGCCTAACGATGAACCGGTAATCATGGAATTCACGACCGTACTGTTCTACATCTTCGCGCTGCTCCTGGTGGTATCAGGGCTGAAGGTGATCACTTCGCGCAACCCGGTGGCGTCTGCGCTTTTCCTTGTGCTGGCGTTCTTCAACGCCGCCGCGATCTGGATGCTGCTGGAAGCGGAGTTCCTCGCGATCCTGCTGGTGCTGGTGTACGTGGGCGCCGTGATGGTGCTGTTCCTGTTCGTCGTGATGATGCTGGACATCAACATCGATTACCTGCGCCGCGACTTCAAGCGCTTCGTGCCGATGGCGACGGTCGTCGGCGCGATCATCGTGGTCGAGACCGCGCTGATCCTGTGGCGTGGCTACGGCGACACGCACACCGTGCACGCGATGGCGACGGGCGCGATGGCCGACTGGTCGAACACGCGTCTGATCGGCAAGGTGATCTACACCGACTACATCTTCGCGTTTGAAATCGCCGGCCTGGTGCTGCTGGTCGCGATCATCGCCGCGATCGGGCTGACCGAGCGCAAGGGCAAGGACAGCAAGCGCCAGCGCGTGTCGGATCAGGTCAAGGTGCGCCGCGACGACCGCGTGCGCCTCGTGAAGATGGAAGCGGACAAGCCGCAGCCGGAAACGGCGCAGAGCGAAGCCGGTACGAGCACCAACGGCTAAGCGGAGGAAAGGAAAACCATGCTGACTCTTGCTCATTACCTCGTGCTCGGCGCGATCCTCTTTGCGATCGCGATCGTCGGGATCTTCCTGAACCGCCGCAACATCATCATCATCCTGATGGCGATCGAACTGATGCTGCTGGCGGTGAACACCAACTTCGTCGCGTTCTCGCACTACCTCGGCGACGTGCACGGCCAGATCTTCGTGTTCTTCGTGCTGACCGTCGCCGCAGCGGAAGCCGCGATCGGTCTCGCGATTCTGGTGACCCTGTTCCGTAAGCTCGACACGATCAATGTCGAGGATCTCGATCAGCTCAAAGGTTAATTTCAGGCAACGCTGTTATGTCAACGACACTCAATGAAAACCTGCTGCTGGCGATTCCGCTCGCTCCGCTGGCCGGCTCGCTGATTGCGGGGCTGTTCGGGAACGCAGTCGGGCGCAAGGGCGCACACCGGATCACGATCCTCGGCGTAATGATCGCGTTCCTCCTGTCGGCGAAAGTCTTCGCCGACGTCGTGATGGGCGGCGCGAGCTTCAACGCGACCGTCTACGAATGGATGCGGGTCGGCTCGCTGAAGCTCGAAGTCGGCTTCCTCGTCGATTCGATGACGGCGATGATGATGGTCGTCGTGACCTTCGTGTCGCTGATGGTGCACATCTACACGATCGGCTACATGCAGGAAGAGGACGGCTACCAGCGCTTCTTCTCGTACATCTCGCTGTTCACGTTCTCGATGCTGATGCTCGTGATGAGCAACAACTTCCTGCAGCTGTTCTTCGGCTGGGAAGCGGTGGGTCTGGTGTCGTACCTGCTGATCGGCTTCTACTTCACGCGTGAGAGCGCGATCTACGCGAACATGAAGGCGTTCCTCGTGAACCGCGTGGGCGACTTCGGCTTCCTGCTCGGCATCGGCCTGCTGCTCGCGTTCGCGGGTTCGATGAACTACGGCGAAGTGTTCGCGAAGCGTGCCGAGCTCGCCAGCCTGCACTTCCCGGGCACCGACTGGGGCCTGCTGACCGTCGCCTGTATCTGCCTGTTCATCGGCGCGATGGGTAAATCGGCACAGTTCCCGCTGCACGTGTGGCTGCCCGACTCGATGGAAGGCCCGACCCCGATCTCCGCGCTGATTCACGCGGCGACGATGGTGACCGCCGGCATCTTCATGGTGTCGCGCATGTCGCCGCTGTTCGAACTGTCGGATACCGCGCTGTCGTTCATCACGGTGATCGGCGCGATCACGGCGCTGTTCATGGGTTTCCTCGGCATCATCCAGAACGACATCAAGCGCGTGGTCGCGTATTCGACGCTGTCGCAGCTCGGCTACATGACCGTCGCGCTCGGCGTGTCCGCGTACCCGGTCGCGCTGTTCCACCTGATGACGCACGCGTTCTTCAAGGCGCTGCTGTTCCTCGGTGCGGGCTCGGTGATCATCGGCATGCACCACGACCAGGACATCCGCAACATGGGCGGCCTGCGCAAGTACATGCCGATCACGTGGATCACGTCGTTGATCGGCTCGCTCGCACTGATCGGCACGCCGTTCTTCTCCGGCTTCTACTCGAAGGATTCGATCATCGAGGCCGTGAAGGAATCGCATCTCGCGGGTTCGGGCTTCGCGTACTTCGCCGTGGTCGCAAGCGTGTTCGTGACGGCGCTGTACTCGTTCCGCATGTACTTCCTCGTGTTCCACGGCGAAGAGCGCTTCCGCAACCCGAAGCATCCTGAATCGCCGATGGGCATGGCGGCCGCGCACGGCCACGACGATCACGGCCACGGCCACGGTCACGACGAGCACGCGCACGAACCGCACGAGACCCCGTGGGTCGTGTGGCTGCCGCTCGTGCTGCTCGCGATTCCGTCGGTCATCATCGGTGCGATCGCGATCGGCCCGATGCTGTACGGCAGCTTCTTCGAACATGGCGTGGCATTCGACAAGGTGATCTTCATCGGCGAAAACCACCCGGGCCTCGAAGAGCTGGGCAAGGAATTCCACGGCTGGGCCGCGATGGGCCTGCACTCGCTGACGACGCTGCCGTTGTGGCTCGCGATTGCCGGCGTCGTGGTCGCGTGGTTCCTGTACCTGAAGCGTCCTGAGCTGCCTGCCGTGATCCGCCGCGCGTTCGGCCCGATCTACACGCTGCTCGACAACAAGTACTACATGGACAAGATCAACGAAGTGGTGTTCGCCCGTGGTTCGGTGGCGATCGGCCGCGGCCTGTGGAAGGAAGGCGACGTCGTCGTGATCGACGGCCTCGTCAACGGCAGCGCCAAGTTCATCGGCTGGTTCGCCGGCGTGATCCGCTTCCTCCAATCCGGTTACATCTATCACTACGCGTTCGCCATGATCATCGGCATGCTGGGGCTCCTGACCCTGTTTGTAACGCTCGGCGGCAAATAAGGCGAGGGGACAAGAACAATGCACGCTTTTCCGATTCTCAGTACCGCGATCTGGTTGCCGATCGTTTTCGGCCTCCTGGTACTCGCGGTAGGTAACGACAAAAATCCGGGGACGGCCCGCTGGGTCGCGCTGATCGGCTCGCTGCTCGGTCTCGCGGTCACGGTCCCGCTGATCACGGGCTTCGACTCGAGCACGGCTGCGCTGCAGTTCGTCGAGCAGTCGACCTGGATCGAACGCTTCAAGATCTCGTACCACCTCGGCGTCGACGGCATCTCGATGTGGTTCGTCGTGCTGACCGCGCTGATCACGGTGATCGTCGTGATCGCCGCGTGGGAAGTGATCACCGAGAACGTCGCGCAGTACCTCGCGGCCTTCCTGATCCTGTCCGGGATCATGATCGGCGTGTTCTCGGCCGCTGACGGCCTGCTGTTCTACGTGTTCTTCGAGGCGACCCTGATCCCGATGTACATCATCATCGGCGTGTGGGGCGGCCCGAACCGCGTGTATGCGGCATTCAAGTTCTTCCTGTACACGCTGGCCGGCTCGCTGCTGATGCTGGTCGCGCTGATCTACCTGTACACGCAGACGCATTCGTTCGACCTCGCGACGTGGCAGGGCGCCAAGATCGCGATGACGCCGCAGATCCTGCTGTTCATCGCCTTCTTCCTCGCGTTCGCGGTGAAGGTGCCGATGTGGCCGGTGCACACCTGGCTGCCGGACGCGCACGTGGAAGCGCCGACGGGCGGTTCGGTCGTGCTGGCGGCGATCATGCTGAAGCTGGGCGCATACGGCTTCCTGCGCTTCTCGCTGCCGATCACGCCTGACGCAAGCCACTTCCTGGCGCCGGTCGTGATCACGCTGTCGCTGATCGCGGTGATCTACATCGGTCTCGTCGCGATGGTGCAGGCCGACATGAAGAAGCTGGTCGCGTATTCGTCGATCGCGCACATGGGCTTCGTCACGCTCGGCTTCTTCATCTTCAACCAGCTCGGCGTCGAGGGCGCGATCGTCCAGATGATCTCGCACGGCTTCGTGTCGGGCGCGATGTTCCTGTGCATCGGCGTGCTGTACGACCGCGTGCACTCGCGCCAGATCGCCGATTACGGCGGCGTCGTGAACGTGATGCCGAAGTTCGCGGCATTCGCGATGCTGTTCTCGATGGCCAACTGCGGCCTGCCGGGCACCTCGGGTTTCGTCGGCGAGTTCATGGTGATTCTCGCGGCCGTCCAGTACAACTTCTGGATCGCATTCGGCGCGGCATTCACGCTGATCCTCGGCGCGGCCTACACGCTGTGGATGTACAAGCGCGTGTACTTCGGCGCGGTCGCGAACGATCACGTTGCCAAGCTGAAGGACATCGGCCGTCGCGAATTCGTGATGCTGGCAGTGCTCGCCGCGTTCACGATGCTGATGGGCCTGTATCCGAAGCCTTTCACCGACGTGATGCACGTTTCCGTGGAAAACCTCCTCTCCCAAGTCGCGCAGTCGAAGCTGCCGCTGGCCCAGTAATCGCGAGCGGAGGAACTCAAGATCATGAACGCTCCTATGAATGTCCTGTTGCCTGACGCGCTGGTGATGGTCGCCATCGTCGTCGCATGGCTGAACGACACCTTTACCGGTGCCGCTGGCCGCCGCCTGACCTATCTGATCGCGGTGGTTTCGTCGGTCGTCGCCGGCGTGTGGTTCGCGGTGCAGGCGCTCGACCCGCAGCCGTACTACTTCTTCTCGCGGATGGTCGTCGTCGACTCGTTCGCGAGCATGATGAAGGCCGTCGTGTCGATCGGCTTCGCGGTCTCGCTCGTTTATTCGCGCAAGTACCTCGAAGACCGCGACATGTTCCGCGGCGACGTGTTCCTGCTGGGCATGTTCTCGCTGCTCGGTCAGCTGGTGATGGTGTCGGGCAACAACTTCCTGACGCTGTACCTCGGCCTCGAACTGATGTCGCTGTCGCTGTATGCGGTCATCGCGCTGCGCCGCGATGCCGCGCAGTCGAGCGAAGCCGCGATGAAGTACTACGTGCTGGGCGCGCTCGCGTCGGGCTTCGTGCTGTACGGCATCTCGATGCTCTACGGCGCGACCGGCTCGCTCGAGCTGGGCGAGGTGTACAAGGCGGTCGGCGGCAACACCGACGCGGCCGTGCTGATGTTCGGCGTGATCTTCATCGTCGCCGGTATCGCGTTCAAGCTCGGCGCCGTGCCGTTCCACATGTGGGTGCCGGACGTCTACCAGGGCGCACCGACCGCGATGACGCTGTTCGTCGGCGGCGGCCCGAAGGTTGCCGCGTTCGCGTGGGGCCTGCGTTTCCTGGTGATGGGCCTGCTGCCGCTCGCACAGAACTGGCAGACCGCGCTCGTGATCCTCGCCGCGCTGTCGCTGATCGTCGGTAACATCACCGGTATCGTCCAGCGCAACATCAAGCGGATGCTCGCGTATTCGGCGATCTCGAACATGGGCTTCGTGCTGCTCGGCCTGCTCGCCGGCATCGTGAAGGGCGACGCGGCCGCACCGGCGAACGCGTACAGCTCGGCGATGTTCTACGCGATCGTCTACCTGATCACGACGCTCGGCTCGTTCGGCGTGGTGATGCTGCTCGCACGCCGCGATTTCGAAGCGGAAACGATCGACGACTTCAAGGGTCTCAACAAGCGCAGCCCGGTGTTCGCGTTCGTGATGATGGTCATGATGTTCTCGCTGGCAGGTATCCCGCCGACCGTCGGCTTCTACGCGAAGCTCGCGGTGCTCGAGGCGACCGTCAATGCGGGTCTCACGTGGCTGGCCGTGCTGGCCGTGATCACGTCGCTGTTCGGCGCGTTCTACTACCTGCGCATCGTCAAGCTGATGTACTTCGATGCACCGCAGGATACGGCTCCGGTCACCGGCGATTTCTGCAAGCGCACGATCCTCGTGCTGAACGGCCTCGCGGTCGTCGTGCTCGGCCTGATCCCGAGCCCGCTGCTGACGGCCTGCCTGCAGGCGATTCGTCACACGCTGCCGCTGTAATGTCGGCAGCCGGCTGGTTCATCGTGCTGTTGGCGCTCGTCTGCGCCAACCTGCCGTTCCTGAACCAACGCCTCTTCGCCGTCGTGCCGATCGGTGCGACGAAGAAGAACGCGTGGGTTCGGATCGGCGAGCTGATCGTGCTGTATTTCGTCGTCGGCGCGCTCGGCTTCTGGCTCGAGTCGCGCGCCGGCAACCGCTTCGAACAGGGCTGGCAGTTTTACGCGATCACGTTCAGTCTCTTTGTCGTGTTCGCGTTCCCCGGCTTCACGTTCCAGTATCTCGTCAAACGACGCTGACGGCTTCGGCCGTCGCGCTCATTCTTGGAGCCGCCGATGGCCGAACTACCCAATCACGACGCCGCACTGACCGAAACCTGCCTCGAGAGCGAGGCGATTTTCGAAGGCTCGTTCCTCAAGCTGAAGCGCGATACCGTCCGTCTGCCGGACGGCAAGCAGGCCACGCGCGAATACGTCCAGCACCCGGGCGCGGTGATGGTGATCCCGCTGTTCGACGACGGTCGCGTGCTGATGGAAAGCCAGTACCGCTATCCGATCGGCAAGGTCATGGCCGAATTCCCGGCCGGCAAGCTGGATCCGAACGAAGGCGCGCTCGCCTGCGCGGTGCGCGAACTGCGCGAGGAAACCGGCTACACGGCACGCGAATACGTGTTCCTGGCCCGGATTCACCCGATCATTTCCTATTCGACCGAATTCATCGACCTGTATCTCGCGCGCGGCCTGACGGCCGGCGAGCGCAAGCTCGACGAAGGCGAATTCCTCGAAACCTTCACGGCGACGCTGCCCGACCTGCAGGAGTGGGTGCGCACGGGCCAGATCACCGACGTGAAGACGATCATCGGCACGATGTGGCTCGACAAGGTGCTGTCCGGCGCCTGGCCGCTGGGTCCGGTCGAGCAGCCCTGACGACGCGTCAGCGGCGGGTGGGGCGCCGCGTTACAATCGGGTGACGCGGTTGCTGGCCGGCCGCGCGATCCTGGTTTAGCACGATCGTTCACAAAAGCGCGTTTTGCGCTACACTCGTCACACGCCCTGATTCAGCATGAAGGTCCTCGATTTACAGTGCCCGCACGGCCATCGGTTCGAAGGCTGGTTCGCTTCCGCCGATGAGTTCGAAGCGCAGTTGTCCCGCAAGCTGGTCGAATGTCCGGTGTGCGGGACGACCGAGATCAACCGGATGCCGTCGGCGCCTCGCCTGAACCTGTCGGGCGCGACGCAGGCCCAGCCGGCCGATCCGCGTGCGCTGCAGGCGCAGGTGATGCGCGCGCTGCGCGAGGTGCTGGAGAAGACCGAGAACGTGGGCGAGCGCTTCGCCGAGGAAGCGCGGCGCATCCATTACAACGAGGCGCCGGCACGCAGCATTCGTGGCGTCACGACGCCGGAGGATGCGCAATCCTTGGCCGAAGAAGGCATCGACGTGATGCCGCTGCCGATTCCTGCCGCGCTGAAAGAACCGCTGCAATGACGTATGCAGTGTGTCCTTGGCGGCCCGGACGGCCGCGGCCAGGAGACACTGCGCATGGATCTGGATTATTCCCCCGCCGACGACGCGTTCCGCGTCGACGTCCGCGCCTGGCTCGAGGCCAATCTGCCTCACGCACTGCGCGCCAAGGTACTCGATCACAAACGACTCGACCGCGAGGATTTCGCGAGCTGGCACCGGATTCTCGGCCAGCGCGGCTGGTCCGCGCCCGCGTGGCCGGCCGAATACGGCGGCCCGGACTGGAACGCGACGCAGCGGCACATCTGGGATGAGGAGTGCGCACGCATCGGCGCGCCGACCGTACTGCCGTTCGGCGTGTCGATGGTCGCGCCCGTGCTGATGAAATACGGCAGCGAAGCGCAGAAGCGCCATTATCTGCCGCGCATTCTCGACGGCACCGACTGGTGGTGCCAGGGCTATTCGGAGCCGGGCTCCGGGTCGGACCTCGCATCGCTGCGCACGCGCGCCGAACGCCACGGCGATCACTACGTCGTCAACGGCCAGAAGACCTGGACGACACTCGGCCAGTATGCGGACATGATGTTCTGTCTCGTGCGCACCGATCCGGCGGCGAAGAAGCAGGAGGGCATCTCGTTCCTGCTGATCGACATGAAGACGCCCGGCATCACCGTGCGTCCGATCATCACGCTCGACGAGGATCACGAAGTCAACGAAGTGTTCTTCGAGGACGTGAAGGTGCCCGTCGAGAATCTCGTCGGCGATGAAAACCGCGGCTGGACCTACGCGAAATACCTGTTGGGCCACGAGCGCACCGGCATTGCACGCGTCGGCGCGTCGAAGCGCGAGCTCGCATTCCTGAAGCGCGTGGCATCGAACCAGCGCAAGAACGGCAAGCCGTTGCTCGCCGATCCCGTGTTCGCCGCGAAGGTCGCGGCGCTCGAGGTCGAGCTGATGGCGCTCGAGGTGACGGTGCTGCGCGTCGTGAGCCGCGAGACGAGCGGCAAGGGGCCGGGCCCCGAGGCATCGATGCTGAAGATCAAGGGCACCGAGGTGCAGCAGGCGCTCACCGAGCTGATGTTCGAGGCGATCGGGCCGCTCGCCGCGCCGTTCGATGTCCCGTTCCTCGAGGGCGAGCGCGAACACAGCAGCGCGGGCGACGACGATGCGGCGCCGCTCGCCGCGTACTACTTCAATTACCGGAAGACGTCGATCTACGGTGGTTCGAACGAGATTCAGAAGAACATCATCGCGCAGATGATCCTGGGGCTGTGATCAGGGAACGGAGACAACCATGGATTTCAGCTTTACCGATGAGCAGCAACAGTTCGCCGACGCGCTGCGCCGTTATCTCGGCGAGCAATACGGTTTCGACGCGCGCCAGGCCATCGTGCGCAGCGAGGCGGGCGTGTCGGACGCACAATGGAGCGCATTCGCGGAGTTGGGCCTGACCGCGCTGCCCGTGCCGGACGCACAGGGCGGATTCGGCGGCGGCCCGGTCGACATGCTGGTCGCGATGCAGGAGCTCGGCCGCGCACTCGTGGTCGAGCCGTATTGGGCGACGGCGGTCGGTATCGAGGCGCTGCGCATCGCCGGGTCCGGCACGGGCGACGATGCCGCGCTGCTGGAAGCGATCGCACAAGGGCAGAAGCGCGTTGCCGTTGCATTCCACGAACCGCGGGCGCGCTACGACCTGTACGAACTCGAAACGCATGCGCGCGAGCAGGGCGGCACGTACCGGCTGACCGGCATCAAGTCGATCGTTCAGCACGGCGCACAGGCCCATGTGTGGATCGTGCCCGCGCGCGTCGACGGCGGCGGCATCGGCCTGTTCGTCGTCGATCGCGATGCCGCGGGCGTGAAGCTCGTCGACTACCGGACGATCGACGGCCAGCGCGCCGCGACGATCGAGTTCAAGGAAACGCCCGCGCGGCAGTTGACGGGCGGCGCACGCGATGCGGCCGCACTCGAGCAGATTGCCGATTACGCGACCTTCCTGCTCTGCGCGGAAGCGGTCGGCGCACTCGACGAACTGAACCGCGCGACGGTCGAATACACGAAGACGCGCGAACAGTTCGGCGTGCCGATCGCGCGCTTCCAGGCGCTGCAGCACCGGATGGTCGACATGCTGATTCACGCGGAGCAGGCGCGCTCGCTGACTTACCTGGCCGCCGTGCGTTACGCGGGCGGCGACGCCGACGCGCGGCGCAAGGCGGTGTCGGCCGCGAAGGCGCGGGTCGGCGCGGCCGCGCGCTTCGTCGGCCAGCAGGCCGTGCAACTGCACGGCGGCATGGGTGTGACCAACGAGGTCGCCGCCGCACACCTGTTCAAGCGGCTGTCGATCATCGAGACGACCCTCGGCGACACCGATCATCACCTTGCGCGCATCGCGGCCCTGCCGGATTTCGCGCAGACCGACGCGGCATGACGGCGACGCGCGAGCGCGCTACAGGAGATAGACAGTGGGTATCAGTTACGAAGATCTGGAAGTCGGCAGTACGACCGAAATCGGCCGCTATACGTTCGAACCGGACGACATCAAGGCGTTCGCGCAACGCTACGATCCGCAGCCGTTCCACCTCGACGAGGAAGCCGGCAAGGCCTCGCCGTTCGGTGGACTGGTCGCGAGCGGCTGGCATACGTGTTCGGTGTTCATGAGCCTGCTCATCAAGAAGCTCGGGCCGGATTCGACCAGCATGGGCTCGCCCGGCATCGATTCGATCCGCTGGCTCAAGCCCGTGCGTGCCGGCGACACGATCACGATGTACCAGAAGGTCCACGACAAGCGCGTGTCGGCGAGCAAGCCCGATCGCGGCATCGTGTCGACGGAGTGGATCGGCCTCAACGGTGCCGGCGACACGGTGATCACCGTGCATACCAAGGTGATCTTCGGGCTGCGCCACCCGCAAGGAGCGGGTGCATGACGGACGTGACATTGCCGCTGATCGCGTCGACGCAAGCGTTGCTCGAGCGAGTCGGCGCGGAACCGCTCGCGAGCGGCTGGGTCGAGATCGACCAGCGCCGGGTCGACGGGTTCGCCGACGCGACCGGCGATCACCAGTGGATTCACGTCGATCCCGAGCGTGCGCGGCGCGAGTCGCCGTTCGGCGGCCCGATCGCGCACGGCTTCCTGACGCTGTCGCTGATTCCCGCGCTGATGACCGATGCGATGCGCTTCGAGCAGAAGATGGGCGTGAACTACGGACTGAACCGCGTGCGGTTCCTGAAGCCGGTGCCGGTCGGCGCACGCGTGCGCGCGCTGTTCGCGGTGAAGGAAGCCGCGCAGGCCGCGCGGGGCGGCGTGCAGGTGACGTGGTCGGTGTCGATGCAGGTCGAGCGTCCGGATGCGCCGTTGCCCGTTTGTTCGGCGGAATTCATTACGCTGCACTACTTCTGATGCGCGCGGCGGCAGCGACGGATGCCGCTGCGTCGCACGGCGCGCGGTGCTTCAGTGCTTCGCGTATTGCGTCGCGCCGAACAGCATCTCGCGTGCCTTGTCGTCCTGCAGCGGCTTGCGCAGCGACGCGAGTACTTCGACGCCTCGCTGCACGGCGGCACGCGCGGCAATGGCTTCATGCCAGCGCTTCACGTTCGGCAGTTCGTCGAGCACGATGCCCTGGTTTTGCCACGAACGCGTCCACGGGAACGTCGCAATGTCCGCGATCGTGTACGTGTCGCCCGCGAGATAGGCGGATTCGCCGAGGCGCTTTTCCATCACGTTGTACAGGCGCTTCGCTTCGTTCGTGTAGCGATTGACCGCGTACTCGATCTGCTCCGGCGCATACAGCCGGAAGTGATGCGCCTGGCCGAGCATCGGGCCGACGCCGCCCATCTGGAACATCAGCCATTCGAGCGTCGCGTAGCGCGCGGCCGGCTCGGTCGGCAGGAACTTGCCGGTCTTTTCCGCCAGGTAAACGAGGATCGCGCCGGATTCGAACAGCGAGATCGGCTTGCCGCCGGGGCCGTCCGCGTCGACGATCGCGGGGATCTTGTTGTTCGGGCTGATCTTCAGGAATTCGGGCTCGAACTGGTCGCCCGCACCGATATCGACCGGATGCGCACGATACGCGAGGCCTGTTTCCTCGAGCATGATGTGTACCTTGTGGCCGTTCGGGGTCGCCCAGCTGTAGACGTCGATCATCGTCAACTCCTTTATTGCATGCGCGAAAACGGCGCCGACAGGGCGCCGCGACAGGCGGTCATTAGAGCATGGATCGATGCGGGCTGCAGGCGACGGCAACGTGCGGCCACGCGCCTGCGCGCGCGTGTCGCCGAGGCAGCGGAACCGGCGTTCGAGCGGTGGCCGCGAGCCGGATCAGCGCTTGTAGCGCGGCTGGCGTTTCTCGAGGAATGCGGTAATGCCTTCGAACGCGTCCGCGTGATGCAGTGACGCGACGAAGTGATCGCGCTCGGTGCCGAGGTGCGCATCGAGCGGCTGCGCGGTCGCATCGTCGAGCAATGACTTGATGCGTGTCAGCGCGTTCGGCGAGATGCCGGCAAGCGAGTCGGCCCACGCGAGTGCGTCGGACAGCACGGCACCGGGCGCGGCGAGCCGGTTGACGACGCCGAGCGCATGCAGGCGTTCGGCCGCGACAGGCTTGCCCTCGAACAGGATTTCGGCGGCGAGCGCACGCGGCAGCGCACGTGCGAGGAACCACGAGCCGCCGCCGTCGGGCGTGAGGCCGACGCGTGCGTACGACATCACGAACTTCGCATCGTGCGCGGCAACGATCAGGTCGCACGCGAGCGCGAGCGAGAAGCCCGCGCCGGCCGCGGCGCCTTCGACGGCCGCGATCACGGGCTTCGTCGTTGCGCGCAGCGCCGTGATCCACGCGCCGAGCTGATCGATGCTGTCGGCCTGGTAGGACGGATCCTTCGAGCGGTTGTCGAGCAGCCGGTTCAGGTTGCCGCCCGCGCAAAAGAAGCGATCGGCCCCCGTGAGCACGACCGCGCGAATCGCGGGATCGCGCTCGGCGGTGGCGAGCGCTTCGACGCCGGCCGCATACATGTCGGGATGCAGCGCGTTGCGCGCGCCGGGATTGGACAGCGTGAGGACGAGCGTCGATTCGCTTTCGGGCGGACGCGAGGCCAGCAGTTCAGCACTCATGCGAGTGTGTCTCCATCGAATGGCGGGGTTGCGGCGTCGCATGTTGTGCGGGCTTGCGCGCCTACCCGTGAGGATGATGCCGCAGCGGATGTATCGTTGTCTTGACGGACGCGAAACTGCTTTAGACTAGCACGAACGTGCTTTTCAGCGCGACGCATCCCGATGCGGCCGGCATCACTGCGGCCGCGCCTCAGCAACGAAGGAGACTCCGATGCTACAGCTGTGCGGTATTCCGTTGTCCAACTATTACAACAAGGTGAAGTTTGTCCTGCTCGAGCATGGCATCCCGTTCGAGGAATCGGCATGCGGTCTGCCGATCAACGATCCGGCACTGCTTGCCGATTCGCCGCTCGGCAAGATTCCGTTCCTGAAGACGGAAGAGGGCGCGCTGTTCGAGTCGCAGGTGATCATCGAGTATCTGGCGGCGCGTTATCCCGACAAGGCCATTTTCCCGGCCGGGCCGTTCGCGGCCGCGAAGGTGCGCGAACTCGTCGAGACGCTCGAGCTGTATCTCGAATGGACCGCGCGCGAGGTCTATACGGAAGCGTTTTTCGGCGGCAAGGTCAGCGACGGGATGAAGGCGCACGTCGAGAAGCGCCTGCCGCGCGCGATCGATGCGTTCAAGCGGATGACGCAGTTCTCGCCGTACGTGCTCGGTGACACGTTCGGTCTTGCGGACATTGCGGCAGCGATCCATCTGCCGGTGATCGGGATGGCGACGAAGGCCGTCTTCGGCCGCGATTTCCTGCTCGACGCCGGCATCGACTGGAAGGCGCACGTGAAGCTGGTCGGCGAGCGGCCGGCCGCGCAGCGCGTGGCGGCCGATCGCAAAGCCTACGTCGAGGCGGCGAGCGCCGCGCGTTCGTAAGCGCGGTGCAGGCGCGGTGTCGTACCGCGCCCGGCCGCCGAGGCAAGCCTTACAGGCGCGCGAGCCGTTCGAGTGCGGATGCGAGCGTGCTTTCCTGCTTTGCAAAGCAGAAGCGCACGACGCCCGACTCGTGCGGCTCGTGGTAGAACGCCGACACCGGAATCGCCGCCACGCCGATCTCCGACGTGAGCCACTTCGAGAATTCCGCTTCGGGCAGATCGCTGATCGCCGAATAGTCGACGCACTGGAAGTACGTGCCGGTGCACGGCAGCAGTTTGAAGCGCGTGCGCTCGAGGCCGGCGCGGAAGAAGTCGCGCTTGTTCTGGTAGAAGCCGGCCAGCGTCAGGTACGGCGCCGGATCGCGCAGGTAGTCGGCGAGCCCGATCTGCATCGGCGTGTTCACCGTGAACACGTTGAACTGATGGACCTTGCGGAACTCCGCGGTCAGCGCGGCAGGCGCCGCGACGTAGCCGACCTTCCAGCCCGTCACGTGGTAGGTCTTCCCGAAGCTCGACACGATGAAGCTGCGCGCGGCCAGGTCCGGGTAGCGTGCGACGCTCTCGTGCCGCGCGCCGTCGTAGACCATGTGTTCGTACACTTCGTCCGACAGGATCAGCACGTTGGTGCCGCGCACGATCTCCTCGAGCCTGCGCATGTCGGCCTCGCGCCACACGGTGCCGGTCGGGTTGTGCGGCGTGTTGATCATGATCATCCGCGTCTTCGGCGTGATCGCGGCGGCCAGGCGATCGAACGGGATCGCATAGTCGGGCGCTTCCAGCGTGACGAACACGGGTTTGCCGCCGGCCAGTTCGATCGAAGGCAGATAGCTGTCGTAGGTCGGTTCGACGACGATCACTTCGTCGCCGGGATGCACCGCGCACAGGATCGCCGTCAGCAGGGCCTGCGTCGCGCCGGCCGTGACCGTGATCTCGGTGGCCGGATCGTAGCGCCGGCCGTAGACCTGCGCGATCTTGTCGGCGATCGCATCGCGCAACGGCGCGACGCCGGCCATCGGCGGATACTGGTTGTGACCGTTGCGCATCGCGGCCGCGACCGCGTCGACGATGCGCGGGTCGCAGTCGAAATCCGGGAAGCCCTGGCCGAGGTTCACGGCGCCTTTCTCGGCGGCGAGCGCGCTCATCACCGTGAAGATCGTCGTGCCGACGTTCGGCAGGCGCGAGGGGAAAACGGGAGTCGTAGGCATGTCGGTAGGAGCGTTCATCGATACGGTCGCAAGCGGGTGGCGCCGGGCTCGTCAGGCCGGCGTGGTGGGGGTGGCCGACGCGGCATCGAGCGCGCAGGCTTCGGTAAATGGCGCGGGCTGCGCGATCCGGAAGCCGAAGTCGCGTGCGGTGCGCTTCGCGAGCTTGAGCAGCGCACGGTCCTTCGACACGAGCCAGTCGGCCTGCGCGGCGCGCGCGAGCTCGAGAAACTTCTGATCGTCGCGGTCCTTGCACTTCGGCAGCGGCGGCGCGTCGGCGTCGACGGGCGGCGGCTCGACGAGGCGCGTCAGGCGGGCGACGGTCGCGAGCGCTTCGGCCTTGTCGATCGCGCGCGCCTGGAACTGCGGATAGTCGAGCACGAGCTCGAGTTCGTTCAGGCAGCGGCCGTCGATCACGGCGGCCAGCGTGCCGCGTTCGAGCGCAGCCCGGATCGGGCGGGTGGCGGGGTCGTCGAATACGAGTATGTCGATCCAGACGTTCGAGTCGAGCACGACGCGATGTGCGGCATGCGGGGCGAGGGAGCGGGTCATTCGTTACAATCGGTGGTTTTCGTCTGACCGCAAGGCACGGCGTGCCAGCGAGCCTCTATGATAATCGTTCTCTCCCCAGCCAAATCCCTCGACTACGATACGCCCGCCCACGTCCCGTCTTACACGAAGCCTGCATTCGTCGACGATGCGTCGGAACTGATCGACGGCCTGCGCAAGCTGTCGCCGCAGGACATCTCGACGCTGATGGACATCTCCGATCCGCTCGCGCGGCTGAACTTCCAGCGCTACGCGGACTGGTCGCCGACCTTCACGACGGCCAATGCGAAGCAGGCGGTGCTCGCGTTCAACGGCGACGTGTACGAAGGGTTCGATGCCAGATCGCTGTCGGCCGCCGATCTCGACTATGCGCAGCAGCACGTGCGCGTGCTGTCGGGCCTGTACGGGCTGCTGCGGCCGCTCGACCTGCTGCAGCCGTACCGGCTCGAGATGGGCACGCGTTTCGCGAACGCGCGCGGCAAGGATCTGTATGCGTTCTGGGGCGACCGCATCACGCGGGCACTGAACGAGCAGCTCGAGACGCGCAGCGGCGCGGCACGTGTGCTGATCAACTGCGCGTCGACCGAGTACTTCAAGTCGGTCAAGCCGAAACTGCTGGCCGCGCCGATCGTCACGCCGGTGTTCGAGGACTGGAAGGGCGGCCGCTACAAGATCATCAGCTTCCATGCGAAACGCGCCCGTGGCCTGATGGCGCGCTATATCGTCGAGAACCGCATCTCCGAGCCGGCCGCGCTGAAGGATTTCGCGGTGGAAGACTACGCGTTCGATGCCGCTGCGTCGAACGATTCGACTTACGTATATCGCCGGCGAATCGGCGAGTGACCGAGCCGGCCGTTCACGAGACGGCCGGTGCATGCATGAGGCCGGACACGTGGCAGACCGCCCGCTCCGGTCGCAATTGGAGAGACAGATGACCCTTTCGATCACCAGCAATTTCGACGCAGGCGCCGTCGACGTCGTGTCGTGCGACAGCCCGGACGCGATCCGGCTGCGCATACGTGGCGACAACCGCTCGGAATTCGCGCAATGGTTCTACTTTCGCCTGACGGGCGCGCGCGGCGAGCGGTGCGTGATGTCGTTCGAGAATGCAGCCGAATGCGCGTATCCGTCGGGATGGCGCAACTACAGTGCAGTCGCGAGCTACGACCGGGTCGACTGGTTCCGCGTGCCGACGACATTCGACGGCAAGACGATGACCATCGACCATACGCCCGAGTTCGACAGCATCTACTACGCGTATTTCGAGCCGTACTCGGAAGAGCGCCATGCGGCGTTCCTCGGCGCGGTTCAGCAATTGCCGCAGGCGAGCGTCGTCGAACTCGGCCGCACGGTCGAAGGCCGTCCGATGTCGCTGCTGACGCTCGGTACGCCGGAAGTCGACGGGGCACCGAAGAAGAAGGTATGGATCATCGCGCGCCAGCACCCGGGCGAGACGATGGCCGAGTGGTTCGTCGAAGGGCTCGTCAAGCGGCTGGCCGGATGGGGCGACTGGGCGGGCGATCCGGTGGCGCGCAAGCTGTACGACCGCGCGACGTTCTACATCGTCCCGAACATGAATCCGGACGGCAGCGTGCACGGCAACTTGCGCACCAACGCGACGGGCGCGAACCTGAATCGCGAGTGGATGGAGCCCGATGCCGAGCGCAGCCCCGAAGTGCTGGCCGTGCGCGATGCGATCCATGCGATCGGCTGCGACATGTTCTTCGACATTCACGGCGACGAAGATCTGCCGTACGTGTTCGTTGCGGGTTCGGAGATGCTGCCGAGCTTTACCGAGCAGCAGGGCAGGGAGCAGACCGCGTTCATCGAGGCGTTCAAGGTCGCGAGCCCGGATTTCCAGACCGAGCACGGCTATGCGGCGAGCAAGTACAAGGAAGACGCGCTCAAGCTCGCGTCGAAGTACATCGGCCATCAGTTCGGCTGCCTGTCGCTGACGCTCGAGATGCCGTTCAAGGACAACGCGAACCTGCCCGACGAGCGGGTCGGCTGGAATGGCGAGCGGAGCGCGGCGCTTGGCGCTGCAATGCTGGCGGCAATCCTGGTGCACGTCGAGACGTTCGCGTAAGCGCATCGTCGTCGATATGAAAAAGCCGGCGCATCGCATGATGTGCCGGCTTTTTGGCTTCTGTCGTTGCCGCTCCGTCGTATCAGGACTTCTTCGCGGTTTTCTTCTTCACGGCATTCTTCTGGCCACTGGATTTTTTCGTTGCGACGGCTTTCTTGCCGGTGCGGCCGGATGCCTTGGCCTTCACCTTGCCGCGGTGTGACTTGCCGTTGAACTTCTTCGTCGACGACGACGGCCGCTCGACGCGCGGCTTCAGCGGCGGCACGGGATCGTTCCAGCTGAACGCAAGCATTTGCTGACCGACGTAGCCGCAGCGGAATTTCAGCGGTGTCGGGTCGCTGCCGTCGCTGTGGACGCCGAGGCCATCCACGGTAACGATGTTGTCGACCTTCACGCGCTGCTTGCCCTGATCGAACGAATCGTTCCACGGCGTGATCGTCGCCTTGCCGTTTTCGAACGCGTTCGGCGCGAAGTCGACGCGATCGAAGGCCGACGACGTGCTGGCGATGAAGCTGCCGTGCGCCGCACAATCGGCGACGATCGGATCGGCGTGCATCTCGTTGACGAATTTGTTGATCAGTTCGGAGCGCTGGTCGAGGAGGTCGGCGAATACCGGTGCCGGAAGCGCAAGCGACAGGCCCGCGACACAGGCCGCCAGCTTGCCGAGCGCCCGGAAAATCCGGAGCGAGGCAGGTGAGCTGTCCATCTGGTTATTGGTGAGGAGCAAATGAGGCATCGGGCACGTATAGATGCCCGATGAAGATCAGGAGTTCAATCTTAGCGTAAAAAAGTTGTGCGGCAGTAGGCGTTGCACTCTCCCGCGCTGCGCAAACGGATCGCCGCGCGCACCGCTCGCATCGGGGCCGCCGCGTTCAGGCGCGCGGGCCGCCGAGGCGATAGCGCCGAACGTCGAAGGTCGTGACCCACGCCGGACGATAGACAGCGATGAGCGCGGTGGCCATGCCGGTGAACCACGCTTCGCCGAGCGCGAGCAGCGCGGTGTTCAGCAGATAGCCGGCGGGAATCACGACGGGCACGCCGTCCGCGAGCGCGAGCTGGACACCGGCCGCGGCCGCGGCGACCGAGACGATCGCGATGGCCGGTGACAGGAACCCCTGGCCGATGATGAACGATGCGAGGTTGTGTGGGAGCCACGCGATCGCGGCGCGTTGCAGCAACGCGGACACGGCGACCGGTAGCGCGCCGTAGATCAGATAGGTGAGACCGATGCCTTGCCACGGCGCATCGAAGACGATCGCGGCGACGGCCGTGACGGCACCCATCGCGATCAGCGCAAGCGTCCAGTCGAACAGCGTGACGAGCAGCGTCGCGCCGAGCAGGTGCATGACGATGCCATCTTCGAGCCACGCATTCGAGGCCCACAGCACCGTGATCGCAGTGACGAGCGCGAGCCACACGTGCTGGAGCGTTGCGTCCTGCAGCCGGACGAAGGGACGATTCCAGAGCGCGAGCACGAGCAGCGCCACGGCGGCGATCCAGCCACCGATGCCAACCCAAAGCGGAAGCGGTGTGAAAAGAAAACCCATGGGTCCATATTACTCGTTGAGCATCAAAGGTGGGAATCCGCACATGTCGACCGTCGCAATATCGAGACTGTCCGATCAGCGGTCGCGCCGAAACCGCGCCCGCGGTTCGGCCGCGAGCGGCAGGTCGCGAGTGCTGGTGTCCGCGGCAGGCAGCGGGTATGGACGGTCGTTCCGTTGCTTGCGCAGGGGGACCGGGCCGCGTTCGCCGATGACGGGCTTGCTTGCACGATCGCGGTTCGCCAGCAGCACCTCGAGATGGGGCGACAGCCAGCCGTTGTAGATCGCGACTGCGGCAGCGCGGTTTGCCGCGCCCAGCTGCTGGAAGATGCTGGCGAGGTGGATCTTCACGGTGCCTTCGCTGATGCCGAGCGTGCGGGCGATCATCTTGTTGGTGCTGCCCATATGGACGAAGCGCATGATCTGCGCCTGTCTAGGCGACAGGAGGCTGCTTGGCGGGCGGCGCGGCAGCGATCCGGCGAGCGTCTGGAAATGGGCATCGTGACGCGCCGCGGCGGCGGAAGGCAGCAGGCTGAGCGCGATCGGCGGGATGTAATGGCCGCCCAGCAGAACCATTTCGAGCGCCCGCACGATCAGGTGCGGCCGTGTGGAGTGCGGGATCACGCCCGCGACGCCGTAGTTGTAGAAGCGCTGGATGGCCTCCGGCGTGGATTCGTCGATCAGCACCGCGGCGGGCGTCGGCGAGCAGGCGCTGCAGAGCGCCTGGAGTTCGCTGTGCCGCCCGACGTCCAGCCAGTCGATGGCAACGAGGTCGAAACGTTGGGTACGCAGCAGCCGGCGCGCCTGGAAACCATCGGGTGCATCGTTGATGCGGGCGTGACGGTCGATCTGCCGCAGCAGGGCTTTCAGTCCGTCACGCCGTTCGGCGTCTGAGTTAAGCACCAGGAACCGCATATTCAACCTCCGTAAGGTGAGTCATTGAGCTGCCGTCGGCATGGGGTGGCTCCGATAATGACAAAAACCTTACACGATGTCTGCTTGGCTGAAAGGATTAGGAAAAGTCTGAAATTTCTCGTGAGGGAAATGCGGACGAAAAAAAGCCGCTCCGGCAGGAACCGGGAACGGCTTCGTTGGGCAGGCTCAGCGGGCCTGCCGTGCACGATCAGTGAAAGTGCGGCTGGGCGGGCGATGCGTCTTCCGGCATTTCCGCGTGGACGATCTCGCCGAGCGGATCCGCATAGAGCGGCACGCCACAGTCGTCGCAGTACTCGGGCTCGAAGCGGCCTGCGTGCCGGCGGACGTCGGTTACGCCGCATTCCTTCAACAGACTCACGATCTCCTCGAGCGGCCCTTCGATCGGTGCTTCGCCTTCGAGCGTCGCGCTGTCGATCGACACGTCGCCGTTCTCGCGACCGTACAGCGGCCACACGACGCCATAGATCACGTCGTTGCTGGCACGTCGCGTGAAGCCGACGCGATACTCGTCGATCCGGCGCTCGCCAAAGCCCGCGACCACCGCGCGCAGCTCTTGCGGTGCCGCACCAAGTGTGTCGAAAAGATAACGGATGGCCGTTCGGACCGTGTGCGGACGGATGCGCTCGTCCGCATCGCGGCAGGCCGAGTAGTACGCGTCCGGAAGCAGGCATTCGAACTCGCAGCCTGGCAGGGCAGCCGACAGGTTCGGGCCGCCCTGGGCAGTCCATTGCTCGAGACACTGGCCGCGTTCGATCCGGTTGCCGTGTTCTTCCTCCTGCCAGCGAAACAGCGGTGCGCCGGCCGGCGCGGCGACGACGGCGAGCAGGAAGCGCGGGTCGGCCAGGATCGGTGAGGTTTCGGGCAGGTCGCCGAAGCTGAGCTTGGCGGCGTGCTGGCCGAGCGCCGCGTGCGCGAGCTGCTGGGCGAGCCGATAGGTCTCGACGTGGTGGCGCGGCAACTGGTCGATGCTGTACAGGAACGGGGCCAGCCCGACGAGCGTGCCGGTGGCGAGCACGTGCGCCTGCAGGTGCGTGCGCAGTGCGTCGGCGACGTCGCCTTTCAGCGGGCCCGACGGAATCATGTAGCGCGTCCAGGCGAGAACGGGAACGGCGACCAGCAGCGCATCGTACGGCTGGCCGTCGTGTTCGATCACCATCGATTCGCTATGCGTCTCGGCCATGTCGGCGAGCGCGCCATAGGCGTCGGGGTGGTTCTGCTGCAGATGGTCGAGTGCTGCGTCGAGCGTGGTCTGGTTGCCGTTGCGAACAATCTTGGCAAGCAGCGCATCGAGCTTCGCTTCCCAGAAGCGATCCTCGATGCGACTGCCCGAGGCGAAGAGCGCAAGCGACAGGCCGACCAGTTTGTCGGCGTCGGGGGGGAGGCGTTTGGCGATTCGCTGGCGCATATTAAATACGTATAGAAAGAGGCGAAGAACCTCACATTCTAGTCCGTTCTTTGCGCCATAAGCGGTCTCGTGCTCCGGCATGGCCGGAAGGCCGAATCGGCGGGGATGAAAGAAAAATCCATCGAACCCCTTGCGCGATTGCCGGCAGGTGCTTAGAATCACGCCTCTTTCGCGCTAACGGAAACGCGGCGCGGGGGAAGAAGGGAAGCGGTGCTGTCGGGCGGGTCGTAGCGGCCTCGGCGGTGCAGGAAGTTGAACCTCAGTCGTCGCAACGAAGCAGTTAAAAAGTTGTTGACGAATTGAAAAAGACGGTTCATAATCTTGCTTCTCTGCTGCTGAAAACGCAGCGCTGCTGAGAAACGCGGAGTTTCTCGCAGAAATGCTCTTTAAAAATTAACAGCCGATAAGTGTGGGCGCTTGATGGTAGCGAGCTGATCTTCGGATCAGATAGCGAAAGTATCAAGAGTCTCACACTAAAGTAAGTCAGGTTTATGAAGTGATTCATATTCCTGTCAGCTTTGAGTGAGCGACCGGTTCTTAACTGAACC
>NZ_JTAN02000013.1 GCF_000949135.2 Burkholderia sp. USMB20
AGCGAAAGTATCAAGAGTCTCACACTAAAGTAAGTCAGGTTTATGAAGTGATTCATATTCCTGTCAGCTTTGAGTGAGCGACCGGTTCTTAACTGAACCGAAAACAGTAACAGGTTTAAACTGAAGAGTTTGATCCTGGCTCAGATTGAACGCTGGCGGCATGCCTTACACATGCAAGTCGAACGGCAGCACGGGTGCTTGCACCTGGTGGCGAGTGGCGAACGGGTGAGTAATACATCGGAACATGTCCTGTAGTGGGGGATAGCCCGGCGAAAGCCGGATTAATACCGCATACGATCTACGGATGAAAGCGGGGGACCTTCGGGCCTCGCGCTATAGGGTTGGCCGATGGCTGATTAGCTAGTTGGTGGGGTAAAGGCCTACCAAGGCGACGATCAGTAGCTGGTCTGAGAGGACGACCAGCCACACTGGGACTGAGACACGGCCCAGACTCCTACGGGAGGCAGCAGTGGGGAATTTTGGACAATGGGCGAAAGCCTGATCCAGCAATGCCGCGTGTGTGAAGAAGGCCTTCGGGTTGTAAAGCACTTTTGTCCGGAAAGAAATCCTTGGCTCTAATACAGTCGGGGGATGACGGTACCGGAAGAATAAGCACCGGCTAACTACGTGCCAGCAGCCGCGGTAATACGTAGGGTGCAAGCGTTAATCGGAATTACTGGGCGTAAAGCGTGCGCAGGCGGTTTGCTAAGACCGATGTGAAATCCCCGGGCTCAACCTGGGAACTGCATTGGTGACTGGCAGGCTAGAGTATGGCAGAGGGGGGTAGAATTCCACGTGTAGCAGTGAAATGCGTAGAGATGTGGAGGAATACCGATGGCGAAGGCAGCCCCCTGGGCCAATACTGACGCTCATGCACGAAAGCGTGGGGAGCAAACAGGATTAGATACCCTGGTAGTCCACGCCCTAAACGATGTCAACTAGTTGTTGGGGATTCATTTCCTTAGTAACGTAGCTAACGCGTGAAGTTGACCGCCTGGGGAGTACGGTCGCAAGATTAAAACTCAAAGGAATTGACGGGGACCCGCACAAGCGGTGGATGATGTGGATTAATTCGATGCAACGCGAAAAACCTTACCTACCCTTGACATGGTCGGAATCCCGCTGAGAGGTGGGAGTGCTCGAAAGAGAACCGGCGCACAGGTGCTGCATGGCTGTCGTCAGCTCGTGTCGTGAGATGTTGGGTTAAGTCCCGCAACGAGCGCAACCCTTGTCCTTAGTTGCTACGCAAGAGCACTCTAAGGAGACTGCCGGTGACAAACCGGAGGAAGGTGGGGATGACGTCAAGTCCTCATGGCCCTTATGGGTAGGGCTTCACACGTCATACAATGGTCGGAACAGAGGGTTGCCAACCCGCGAGGGGGAGCTAATCCCAGAAAACCGATCGTAGTCCGGATTGCACTCTGCAACTCGAGTGCATGAAGCTGGAATCGCTAGTAATCGCGGATCAGCATGCCGCGGTGAATACGTTCCCGGGTCTTGTACACACCGCCCGTCACACCATGGGAGTGGGTTTTACCAGAAGTGGCTAGTCTAACCGCAAGGAGGACGGTCACCACGGTAGGATTCATGACTGGGGTGAAGTCGTAACAAGGTAGCCGTATCGGAAGGTGCGGCTGGATCACCTCCTTTCCAGAGCTTCTCGCAAAGTTGAGCGCTCACGCTTATCGGCTGTAAATTTAAAGACAGACTCAGGGGTCTGTAGCTCAGTCGGTTAGAGCACCGTCTTGATAAGGCGGGGGTCGTTGGTTCGAATCCAACCAGACCCACCATTGTCTGGCGGTAGGTACCTGAGGAAATCTGTACTCATGGGGGCATAGCTCAGCTGGGAGAGCACCTGCTTTGCAAGCAGGGGGTCGTCGGTTCGATCCCGTCTGCCTCCACCAATCTTCAATGACAAGCGTTCGACTTGGGTCGAGTCTTTGTCATTGGCGATTGAGCCAGTCAGAGTGATACGTAGTATGTATCGGCTGTCGTTCTTTAACAATCTGGAAGAAGTAAGTAATTTGGATAGCGGAAGCGTCTTTGAGATGGACGTGGAAACTATCCGGGTTGTGATTGTATCGATGTATCTCAAGATGATTCGAACTCTATGTTTGACTCAATTGGAATACGGCACAACGCGAGAACTCAACCTGTAACGAGACAGACTCGTTATAGGGTCAAGCGAACAAGTGCATGTGGTGGATGCCTTGGCGATCACAGGCGATGAAGGACGCGGTAGCCTGCGAAAAGCTACGGGGAGCTGGCAAACAAGCTTTGATCCGTAGATGTCCGAATGGGGAAACCCACTCCTTTTGGAGTATCCATGGCTGAATACATAGGCCATGCGAAGCGAACGCGGTGAACTGAAACATCTAAGTAACCGCAGGAAAAGAAATCAACCGAGATTCCCAAAGTAGTGGCGAGCGAAATGGGATGAGCCTTGCACTCTTTATTTGTATTGTTAGCCGAACGCTCTGGAAAGTGCGGCCATAGCAGGTGATAGCCCTGTAGGCGAAAACAGTATGAAAGAACTAGGTGTGCGACAAGTAGGGCGGGACACGTGAAATCCTGTCTGAAGATGGGGGGACCATCCTCCAAGGCTAAATACTCGTGATCGACCGATAGTGAACCAGTACCGTGAGGGAAAGGCGAAAAGAACCCCGGGAGGGGAGTGAAATAGATCCTGAAACCGCATGCATACAAACAGTCGGAGCCTCGTAAGGGGTGACGGCGTACCTTTTGTATAATGGGTCAGCGACTTACGTTCAGTAGCAAGCTTAACCGTATAGGGCAGGCGTAGCGAAAGCGAGTCCGAATAGGGCGTTCAGTTGCTGGGCGTAGACCCGAAACCAAGTGATCTATCCATGGCCAGGATGAAGGTGCGGTAACACGTACTGGAGGTCCGAACCCACTAACGTTGAAAAGTTAGGGGATGAGCTGTGGATAGGGGTGAAAGGCTAAACAAACTTGGAAATAGCTGGTTCTCTCCGAAAACTATTTAGGTAGTGCCTCGTGTCTCACCTTCGGGGGTAGAGCACTGTCATGGTTGGGGGGTCTATTGCAGATTACCCCGCCATAGCAAACTCCGAATACCGAAGAGTGCAATCACGGGAGACAGACATCGGGTGCTAACGTCCGGTGTCAAGAGGGAAACAACCCAGACCGCCAGCTAAGGTCCCCAAATATAGCTAAGTGGGAAACGAAGTGGGAAGGCTAAAACAGTCAGGAGGTTGGCTTAGAAGCAGCCACCCTTTAAAGAAAGCGTAATAGCTCACTGATCGAGTCGTCCTGCGCGGAAGATGTAACGGGGCTAAGCTATATACCGAAGCTGCGGATGCGTGCTTAGCACGCATGGTAGGAGAGCGTTCTGTAAGCCTGCGAAGGTGTCTCGGAAGGGATGCTGGAGGTATCAGAAGTGCGAATGCTGACATGAGTAGCGATAAAGGGGGTGAAAGGCCCCCTCGCCGTAAGCCCAAGGTTTCCTACGCAACGTTCATCGGCGTAGGGTGAGTCGGCCCCTAAGGCGAGGCAGAAATGCGTAGCTGATGGGAAGCAGGTCAATATTCCTGCACCATTGTTAGATGCGATGGGGGGACGGATCGCGGAAGGTTGTCCGGGTGTTGGAAGTCCCGGTCGCTGCATTGGAGAAGGCGCTTAGGCAAATCCGGGCGCAGGATTCAAGGGTGTGGCGCGAGCTTCTTAGGAAGCGAAGCAATTGGAAGTGGTTCCAAGAAAAGCCTCTAAGCTTCAGTCTAACGATGACCGTACCGCAAACCGACACAGGTGGGCGAGATGAGTATTCTAAGGCGCTTGAGAGAACTCGGGAGAAGGAACTCGGCAAATTGGTACCGTAACTTCGGGATAAGGTACGCCCTTGTAGCTTGATGCGCCTGCGCGCAAAGGGTGAAGGGGTTGCAATAAACTGGTGGCTGCGACTGTTTAATAAAAACACAGCACTCTGCAAACACGAAAGTGGACGTATAGGGTGTGACGCCTGCCCGGTGCCGGAAGATTAAATGATGGGGTGCAAGCTCTTGATTGAAGTCCCGGTAAACGGCGGCCGTAACTATAACGGTCCTAAGGTAGCGAAATTCCTTGTCGGGTAAGTTCCGACCTGCACGAATGGCGTAACGATGGCCACACTGTCTCCTCCCGAGACTCAGCGAAGTTGAAGTGTTTGTGATGATGCAATCTACCCGCGGCTAGACGGAAAGACCCCATGAACCTTTACTGTAGCTTTGCATTGGACTTTGAACCGATCTGTGTAGGATAGGTGGGAGGCTATGAAACCGGAACGCTAGTTTCGGTGGAGCCGTCCTTGAAATACCACCCTGGTTTGTTTGAGGTTCTAACCTTGGCCCGTGATCCGGGTCGGGGACAGTGCATGGTAGGCAGTTTGACTGGGGCGGTCTCCTCCCAAAGCGTAACGGAGGAGTACGAAGGTACGCTAGGTACGGTCGGAAATCGTGCTGATAGTGCAATGGCATAAGCGTGCTTAACTGCGAGACCGACAAGTCGAGCAGGTGCGAAAGCAGGTCATAGTGATCCGGTGGTTCTGTATGGAAGGGCCATCGCTCAACGGATAAAAGGTACTCTGGGGATAACAGGCTGATACCGCCCAAGAGTTCATATCGACGGCGGTGTTTGGCACCTCGATGTCGGCTCATCTCATCCTGGGGCTGTAGCCGGTCCCAAGGGTATGGCTGTTCGCCATTTAAAGAGGTACGTGAGCTGGGTTTAAAACGTCGTGAGACAGTTTGGTCCCTATCTGCCGTGGGCGTTGGATATTTGAAGGGGGCTGCTCCTAGTACGAGAGGACCGGAGTGGACGAACCTCTGGTGTACCGGTTGTCACGCCAGTGGCATCGCCGGGTAGCTATGTTCGGAAGAGATAACCGCTGAAAGCATCTAAGCGGGAAACTCGCCTTAAGATGAGATATCCCTGGGGACTAGATCCCCTTGAAGGGTCGTTCGAGACCAGGACGTTGATAGGTCAGGTGTGTAAGCGCAGTAATGCGTTCAGCTAACTGATACTAATTGCCCGTAAGGCTTGATCCTATAACAAGTCTGTTTCGCGCTACAGAGCGCGTCGGACGGGTTGGATTCTCGTGTGTGATACACACAACTCAAAATTACTGCTTCTTCCCAGATTGGTCGCGTTGCGAAGCAACGTGACAACCCTCTTTGCCTGATGACCATAGCGAGTCGGTCCCACCCCTTCCCATCCCGAACAGGACCGTGAAACGACTCTACGCCGATGATAGTGCGGATTCCCGTGTGAAAGTAGGTAATCGTCAGGCTCCCTAAGCCACACCCCTTCCCATCCCGAACAGGACCGTGAAACGACTCTACGCCGATGATAGTGCGGATTCCCGTGTGAAAGTAGGTAATCGTCAGGCTCCCTAAGCCAAGAACCCCCGCCCGAAAGGCGGGGGTTTTTGCATTTGCAGCGCAGAAATGCGCGATCGCTGTAGACGTTGGCGTGGTCGTCGGTGGGCGGAGGCCCCTCGATACAAACTGCATGCTGTCCCGAACCGGCAGATTTCGCAGCCACCACTTACCTCAATAAGGACATCCGGATTGCGGTCGATCCGGCCGTCACTGCCCACCCAGGAACGAAATCTCGCGATTTGATACGATCCAAATGTCGTCGACGAATGCTTGCGTCGACGTTCGTGTTCGAACCAGTGCTTGATGGAGAGAGGGCAGGGAATGAATATCGGCGACGCGTCGCGCGAATCCGGTGTCAGCGCAAAAATGATCCGGTACTACGAGCAGGTCGGCCTTCTTGCGCCGAGCAAGCGGAGTGACGCCGGATACCGCATCTACGGTTCGGATGACGTCCATATTCTGCGTTTCATCCGCCAGGCGCGGCGGCTCGGTTTTCTCGTCGAGGATATTCGCAAGCTGCTGATGCTCTGGCAAGACCGCTCCCGCGCCAGCGCCGAAGTGAAGTCGATCGCCCTCGAACACGTGGCCGAACTCGACAAACGCATCGCGGAATTGAGCGACATGCGCAATACACTTGCCGATCTCGCCGCGCACTGCCATGGTGACGGGCGACCCGAATGCCCGATCTTGGCGCGCCTGGCCGACCCTGTCAGTGAACCAGATTAGTGCACATCCTCGAGGCCGAATAGGAGCCTCGATTCAATATCCTTAAGAATCAGTGGGTTGAGGTGGATAGTTCGTAAACCATTCCAAACAGGAATGGCTTCCATGCAAGCATTTCACTGGCATCTTGGTGCGGCATCGCTATAATTCGGGATAACCCTATACGGGAAATCCCTGAATCTCGATTCGCCAGGGGTCCCCCTTCCTTGGAGAACATCATGATCGCCTACATCGTTGAAAAGCTGAGCAACTGGTTCGAATCCGCAGAGCGTGAACGCCGTGAGGCTTACCTCGCGTCGTCGTCGGACATCGTCCAGCTCGAGAGCCGCATCCGCTCGCTCGAAACCAACGGCTACTCGCTGTAATCGGAGTCACCGTCAGGTGCCGTGTGGCACCGAGCGAAAAGCAAGCCCCGTGTTGACGGGGCTTTGTTTTTTTGTGCGTCCGATCTGGCGAAATCGTCGGCGTGGCGCTATGGTATGGACCTGCTTTTCAATCGGAAGAACACGACCATGCGTTTGCGTCTCGATGTGCGTCACGTTTCCCGCGCGCGTCTCGCTCTGGGGGCCGCGGTGCTCGCTCACGGCATGGCGGCTGGTGCGGCGACGTCGTCCCGGCCGCTGATTCTCGATACGCAACGCGGGATCCAGGATGGCAAGGGCGGCCTGGTGTTGCAAACGGCTCCGTTATCGTCCGAGCCGATCGTTGAGCCCGCAGGCATGCGAGCGCCGGCCGGGCAGGGACCGAATTCTTCGGTCCCGCTGTTTGTCGCGCCGTATATCAATGTGCCGGGCTGGGGTGGGTCGCCGGCCAATCAGCCAAGACCCGCGCCAAGACCGCAGCCGTAACGGAAAACCGTTCGCTCAGTTCCCGCGGTGCTCGATCTGGCACCGCGCGCCGCTGTCCTGTCCCAGGCGCTCGACGAGATAGGGCAGCGCTTCGTTCATGCTCTGCGCGAGCGTGTACGGCGGATTCAGGATGAACATTCCGCTGCCGTAAAGGCCCAGGCCATCTGCCGGCGGATTCGATACCGTCAGCGTCAGGTGCAGCCAGTTGTTCGGCTGCAGGCGCTTGAGCTGCTCCGGAAAACGCTGCGATTCCACCCGCGCAACCTGCGGATACCAGATCGCGTAACAGCCCGTCGCGAAACGCTTCAGGCATTCCGTCACGCAAGTCACCGTGCGCGCGTAGTCCTTCTTGTCCTCATAGGACGGATCGATCAGCACGAGCGCGCGTCGCGGCGGCGGCGGCAGCAGCGCCTTGATGCCCTCGAAGCCGTCACCGGAGAAAATCATCGCGCGGCGCCCCGCATCGCGGAAGTTGTGACGCAACACGTCGATTTCCGTCGTGTGCATTTCGAACAGGCGCATCCGGTCCTGCTCGCGCATCGATCGCCATGCGAGATACGGGGAGCCCGGATAGTAGTGCAGCTCACCGTCGTCGTTCAGCGCGCGCACCTCGTCGATGTAGTCGCCGAGCGCCTCGGGCAGGTTCTTTTCGTTCCACAGCGGCCCGATGCCGGTGTCGAATTCCCCTGTCTTGGCGGCATAACCGTCGCGCAGCGAATACACGCCGGCACCGGCGTGCGTGTCGATGTACCAGTACGACTTGTCTTTCTTGTTCAGGTAGCGCAGCAGCTGGACGACGACGGCGTGCTTGAGCACGTCCGCGTGGTTGCCTGCGTGAAAACCGTGACGATAACTGAGCATGGCTGGCTGCCTGAAACGAAGGGTGAGTCGATGAAAACGGATGATCGCGCGGGGCCGTCGGGCCGCGCGCCAATGCGGCCGCGTATTGTACGCGAGTGGGCGTGAGCCGCCTTACTCGTATGCATCGCCGACGGCCTCCTCGATGCGTTGCTTGATCTCCGGCGTCAGTTTCTCGGCAACGTCGAGCGCGCGCATGTTGTCGCCGATCTGCTCGATTCGCGAGGCGCCCGTAATGACCGAACTCACGCGCGGATTCGCGAGTACCCATGCAATCGCGAGCTGGGCGGCGCTGCAGCCGAGTTCGGTCGCGATCTCGCCGAGCCGTTCGACCACATCGTTGCTGACCGGATCCGTTAGCCGTTCGCGGAGCCAGTCGTAGCCCGGCAATTGCGCGCGGCTGCCCGGCGGTACGCCGTTCCGGTACTTGCCGGTGAGCAGCCCCGATGCCAGCGGGCTCCAGGTCGTCAGGCCGAGGCCGTAGTCGTGATAGAGCCGTGCGTATTCCTGTTCGACCCGGGTACGGTGGAACAGGTTGTACTGCGGCTGCTCGACGACCGGCTTGTGCAGATGGTGCCGCTCGGCAATCTCGTACGCGGCGCGGATCTCGTCGGCGCTCCATTCGGACGTGCCCCAGTACAGCGCCTTGCCGCGTACGATCATGTCGCTCATCGCCCAGACGGTCTCCTCGATCGGTGTGTTCGGATCGGGGCGATGGCAGTACACGAGGTCGACATGGTCGAGCTGCAGCCGGCGCAGCGAGCCGTCGATCGCGTTCAGCAGATATTTCCGGTTCAGTGTGTGGTACTGGTTCGGCGCTTCCGCGAGCCCCCAGAAGAACTTCGTGGACACGAGGTAGCTGACGCGCGGCCAGCCGAGCGACTTGAGTGCCTGGCCCATGATTTCCTCGGATTTGCCACCGGCGTAGACCTCGGCGTTGTCGAAGAAATTGACGCCCGCATCGCGGGCCGCCGCAAGGCATTCGCGGGCGACCCGCTGATCGACCTGGTTGCCGTAGGTGACCCACGAGCCGAGCGAAAGCGCGCTGATCTGCAGGCCGGAGCGGCCTAGCCGTCGATAGTGCATGGGAATCTCCCGCGACTCGGAACCGACCTTAAGCTTAGACGTTTTGCGCGCGAACGGCGGGGCCGATCGTGCACAATAGCGGCTGGCCTTCACCTGCACGACCGCGACGAAAGCGGATGCAGCGGGGCGCGCTTTTTCGATCCGATAACGGAAGGAGACGGACATGGCAGCAGATCTGAACGGCAAGACCGCAGTCGTCACGGGCGCCGCAAGCGGCATCGGCAAGGAAATCGCGCTGGAGCTCGCGAAAGCGGGCGCGGCCGTGGCGATCGCCGACCTGAACCAGGACGGCGCAAACGCGGTTGCCGACGAGATCGTCAAGGCAGGCGGCAAGGCGATCGGCGTCGCGATGGACGTGACCAACGAGGAAGCGGTCAACAGCGGCATCGACAAGGTGGCCGACACGTTCGGCTCGGTCGACATCCTCGTGTCGAACGCGGGCATCCAGATCGTCAACCCGATCGAGAACTACGCGTTCTCCGACTGGAAGAAGATGCAGGCGATCCACGTCGACGGCGCGTTCCTGACGACCAAGGCCGCGCTCAAGCACATGTACAAGGACGATCGCGGCGGCGTCGTGATCTACATGGGTTCGGTGCACTCGCACGAAGCGTCGCCGCTGAAGTCGGCGTACGTGACGGCCAAGCACGGGCTGCTCGGTCTGGCGCGCGTGCTGGCGAAGGAAGGCGCGAAGCACAACGTGCGCTCGCACGTCGTGTGTCCGGGCTTCGTGCGCACGCCGCTGGTCGACAAGCAGATTCCGGAGCAGGCGAAGGAGCTCGGCATCAGCGAAGAGGAAGTGGTGAAGAAGGTGATGCTCGGCAACACGGTCGACGGCGTGTTCACGACGGTGCAGGACGTCGCGCAGACGGTGCTGTTCCTGTCGGCGTTCCCGAGCGCCGCGCTCACGGGCCAGTCGGTCGTCGTCAGCCACGGCTGGTTCATGCAGTAACGGGCTCCGGCACGGGCGGCCGCGCTGCGCGCCGCTTGTGCTGCAGCGAGCATTCGCTGACAGTAGAACGGCATGAAAAAACGCGCTCCGGGGAGCGCGTTTTTTGTTTCGGCAGAGCGGGTTGCCACCCGCTGGCACCGGCTTACTTCAGGACCGCCGCGACTGCGGTGGCGACCGCGTCGAGATTGCGCGTGTTCAGTGCAGCAACGCAGATCCGGCCGGTGCCGACTGCGTAGATGCCGAACTCTTCGCGCAGGCGATCGACTTGCGCCGAGGTCAGGCCCGAATACGAGAACATCCCGCGCTGCGCGTTGATGAAGCTGAAGTCGCGATCGACGCCGCTCGCCTTCAGGCGCTCGACGAGACCGTTGCGCATCGCGCGGATGCGGTCGCGCATTTCGCCGAGTTCCTGCACCCACGCAGCATGCAGTTCCGGCGACGCGAGCACGGCCGCGACGACGGCGCCGCCATGGGTCGGCGGGTTCGAGTAGTTCGTGCGGATCACGCGCTTCAGTTGCGACAGCACGCGCGTCGCTTCTTCCTTGCTCGACGTGATGATCGACAGCGCGCCGACGCGCTCGCCGTACAGCGAGAACGACTTCGAGAACGACGACGACACGAACGCGTTCAGGTCGGCCGCGGCAAACAGACGCACCGCGGCGGCATCGGCCTCGATGTTCTCGCCGAAGCCCTGGTAAGCGATGTCGAGGAACGGCACGAGGTTGCGTGCCTTGACGACGTCGACCACCTGCTGCCATTGCGCTTCGGTCAGATCCACGCCGGTCGGGTTGTGGCAGCACGCGTGCAGCACGACGATCGTGCCGGCTGCATAGCTGTTCAGCGCCGACAGCATGCCTTCGAAGTTCACGCCGTTGGTTGCTGCGTCGTAGTACGGGTACGCGACGACTTCGAAGCCGGCCGCTTCGAACAGCGCGCGGTGGTTTTCCCAGCTCGGGTCGCTGATCGCCACCTTCACGTTCGGGTTCACGGTGCGCAGGAAATCGGCGCCGATCTTCAGTGCGCCCGTGCCGCCCAGGGCCTGCGCCGTGACCACACGGCCTGCGGCGATCAGCGGCGAATCGTTGCCGAGCAGCAGCTTCTGCACCGCTGCGTCGTACGCGGCGATCCCGTCGATCGGCAGGTAGCCGCGCGGCAGGCCGGCGTCGACACGCGCCTTTTCCGCTTCGCGAACGGCGCGCAGCAGCGGAATCTTGCCTTCTTCGTTCGTGTACACACCGACGCCGAGGTTGACCTTGGTCGGACGCGTATCGGCGTTGAAGGCTTCGTTCAGGCCCAGGATCGGGTCGCGGGGAGCAAGCTGGACAGCGGAGAAGAGCGACATGATGATTCGGCAGTAGTGAAAAGAGGGTCAGGCTTTCAGCCGGCGGGGCGGGCGCAGCGGACCGCGCGCCAACGGGCACGGCGCCGGAAAGCGCAGCAGCCTGACATTGTAGCGAATTCACGCTGCCGGAGGCGGCGATTGCGCGCCGAATTGCGATTTCGGACCGCTGCCGCGCGTCAGGAGCCGTCAGCGGTCCGCAACGCCGCGAAGCGCTAGAATAGTTTTTTTGCCCTCGCTCCGGCCGCACTCCATGTCCGAACATCACGCCGAAGTCGGCGACGCGCTCGACGAATCGAAATTCGTGACCTTCGAAGGGTCGCCGTTCCAGTTGTACCAGCCATACCCGCCCGCAGGCGACCAGCCGACCGCGATCGAAACGCTCGTCGAAGGTGTCGGCGATGGCCTCGCATTCCAGACGCTGCTCGGCGTGACGGGTTCGGGCAAGACCTTCACGATGGCCAACACGATCGCGCGGCTCGGCCGCCCGGCCATCGTGTTCGCGCCGAACAAGACGCTTGCGGCGCAGCTCTACGCGGAGTTCCGCGAGTTCTTCCCGCGCAACGCGGTCGAGTACTTCGTGTCGTACTACGACTATTACCAGCCGGAAGCGTACGTGCCGCAGCGCGACCTGTTCATCGAGAAGGATTCGTCGATCAACGAGCACATCGAGCAGATGCGGCTGTCGGCGACGAAGAGCCTGATGGAGCGCCGCGACGTGGTGATCGTCGCGACGGTGTCGGCGATCTACGGTATCGGCAATCCGTCCGAATACCACCAGATGATCCTGACGCTGCGCACCGGCGACAAGCTCGGCCAGCGCGACGTGATCGCGCGGCTGATCGCGATGCAGTATTCGCGCAACGAACAGGACTTCCAGCGCGGCACGTTCCGTGTGCGCGGCGACACGATCGACATCTTCCCGGCTGAGCATGCGGAACTGGCCGTGCGCGTCGAGCTGTTCGACGACGAGGTCGAGACGCTGCAACTGTTCGACCCGCTGACCGGGCGCGTGCGGCAGAAGATCCCGCGCTTCACCGTGTATCCGTCGTCGCACTACGTGACGCCGCGCGACACCGTGATGCGGGCGGTCGAGACGATCAAGGACGAATTGCGCGAGCGCCTCGAGTTCTTCCACCGCGACGGCAAGCTCGTCGAGGCGCAGCGCCTCGAGCAGCGCACGCGTTTCGACCTCGAGATGCTGCAGGAACTCGGCTTCTGCAAGGGCATCGAGAACTACTCGCGGCACTTCTCGGGCGCCGCGCCCGGCGAGCCGCCGCCGACGCTCGTCGACTACCTGCCGCCCGATGCACTGATGCTGCTCGACGAATCGCACGTGCTGATCGGCCAGCTGAACGGCATGTACAACGGCGACCGCGCGCGCAAGGAAAACCTCGTGAACTACGGTTTCCGGTTGCCGTCGGCGCTGGACAACCGGCCGCTGAAGTTCCCCGAGTTCGAGCGCAAGATGCGCCAGGTGGTGTTCGTGTCGGCGACGCCAGCCGACTACGAGCAGCGCGTGACGGGGCAGGTGGCCGAGCAGGTGGTGCGGCCGACCGGGCTCGTCGATCCGGAAATCGAAGTGCGCCCGGCAAGCTCGCAGGTCGACGACGTGCTGACCGAGATCAACGCGCGCGTGAACGCCGGCGAGCGCGTGCTGATCACCGTGCTCACGAAGCGGATGGCCGAGCAGCTCACCGAGTTCCTGGCCGACCACGGCGTCAAGGTGCGCTACCTGCACAGCGACATCGACACGGTGGAGCGGGTCGAGATCATCCGCGACCTGCGGCTCGGCACGTTCGACGTGCTGGTCGGGATCAACCTGCTGCGCGAGGGCCTCGACATTCCGGAAGTGTCGCTGGTCGCGATTCTCGATGCGGACAAGGAAGGCTTCCTGCGCGCCGAACGCTCGCTGATCCAGACGATCGGCCGCGCGGCGCGCAACGTGAACGGCAAGGCGATCCTCTATGCCGACAACATGACCGAGTCGATGAAGCGCGCGATCGGCGAGACCGAGCGGCGCCGCGCGAAGCAGATCGCGCACAACGAGAAGATGGGCATCACGCCGCGCGGCGTCGTGAAGCGCATCAAGGACATCATCGACGGCGTCTACAACGCCGACGAAGCGCGCGCCGAGCTGAAGGAAGCGCAGCAACGCGCGAAGTTCGAGGACATGTCGGAAAAGCAGATCTCGAAAGAGATCAAGCGTCTCGAAAAGCAGATGGCCGACTATGCGAAGAACCTCGAGTTCGAAAAGGCCGCGGCGACGCGCGACCAGCTTGCGTTGCTGCGTGAACGCGTGTTCGGCGCGAACGTGGGCGACCACGTCAACGGCGGCCGGTAAATCTTTCCAAACGTCACTGAAACCTTCGGGTAACACCGTTGTAAGCCTTGTCGGATCAGGGGTTTACGCGGTGTCTCGTTTGTTCCGGAGCCGGTTCGGTGCTAAACTTCGCAAGTATTGAGAATAGTTCGCATTAACGTTATTCGTTGCGTTAGTGTTTCCAGCGCGCGGACCTGACCGGCGGCGCGCAAGTCACCAGACAAATAACAAGGAGTGTCCATGTTGGGTTCTTCGTTCATCCGCACGTCGGTTGCGGTAGCGGCGGCGCTTGCCGCGATGTCGGCAACGGCAGCCGAATATCCGATCGGCAAGCAGCAGATCCAGGGCGGCATGGAAATCGGCGCGGTGTACCTGCAGCCGATCACGATGGATCCGGAAGGGATGATGCGCAAGGCGTCGGATTCCGACATCCACCTCGAGGCGGACATCCACGCGGTCAAGAACAACCCGACGGGTTTCGCGGAAGGCGACTGGATGCCGTACCTGCAGGTCACGTACAAGCTGACGAAGCAGGGCGATACGAAGTGGAAGGCTGAAGGCGACCTGATGGGCATGGTCGCGAGCGACGGCCCGCACTATGGCGACAACGTGAAGCTGGCCGGCCCGGGCAAGTACCACCTGACGATGACCGTCAAGCCGCCGATGCAGTCGGGCCACATGGCGTTCGGCCGTCACGTCGACAAGGAAACGGGCGTGGGCGCGTGGTTCAAGCCCATCACCCTCGAATACGATTTCCCGTTCGCCGGCATCGGCAAGAAGGGCGGGTACTGATCGGTGGCATCACGGACGGCGCGCTTCGGCGCGCCGTCGGCGTAGAGAACCCAGAATGAAATTTCCCCAGAAAATCGTCGCCGCAGCCGCCGCGCTGTGGCTCGCCGGCGCGGCGCATGCCGCCGATCTGCCGACGTTCAAGCTCGAGATGACGGACGGCAAGCTGAATCCCGCCCGTATCGAAGTGCCGGCCGGGCAGCGCTTCAAGATCGAGATCCGGAATACCGGCAAGGGCGCCGCCGAATTCGAGAGCGTGCAGCTGCGCAAGGAAAAGGTGCTTGCGCCGGGCGCCGATTCGTTCGTAGTCGTCGCCCCGCTGTCGCCGGGCGAATACAAGTTTTTCGACGATTTCCACCAGCAGGCACAGGGCGTGATCGTCGCGAAGTAATGCGTTTTATCTGCGTGCGGGCGTACGCGTGCCTTGCCCCGCACGTCAGGAGGATTCAATGGGTCAGATCTTGTTCATCGTCTGGCGGGAGAGCGTCGAAGCGCTGCTCGTCGTCGGCATCCTCTATGCATGGCTGAAGAACGGCGACGACGACGCGCGCCGTGGCCTGCCCTTTCTCTGGACGGGCGTGGCAGTCGGCCTGCTGATGGCCGTCGGTCTCGGCGCCGCGCTCGTCGGCTTTACCGAAGTGCTGTCCGGCGACGCGCAGGACTATTTCCAGACCGCGATGGTGCTGATCGCGTGCGTGCTGATCGTGCAGATGGTGCTGTGGATGCGCCGGCACGGCCGCACGCTGAAGCGCGACATGGAGCAGTCGCTGCAGCAGAGCACGCGCGATTCGAACTGGTGGGGCGTCGCCGTGCTGGTCGCGCTCGCGATCGCACGCGAAGGCAGCGAGACGGTGATCTTCCTGTACGGCCTCGGTTTCGGCCAGTCGGGGCACGTGGACGGCGGCCAGATGCTCGCGGTCGTGATCGGCCTCGGCCTCGCGCTCCTCACGTTCTATCTGCTGCAGCTCGGCGGCAAGTTCTTCTCGTGGCGGCATTTCTTCCGTGTCACGGAAGTGATGCTGCTGTTCCTCGGCGCGGGCCTGTTCCAGACCGGCGTCGACAAGCTGATCGACAAGGAAATCCTGCCGCTCGGCATTTCGCAGGTGTGGGACACGTCGGGGATCCTCGATGATTCCGGCACGTTCGGTTCGCTCGTCGCGACGCTGACCGGCTATCGTGCGCATCCGGCGCTGACCAACCTGGTCGCCTATGCGGTGTACTGGGCGGTGGTCTGGCTGCTGATGAAGCGCGCGAGCCGTCGTCCGGCCGTTCCTGCAGGCCGCGCGGCATGAGTGTCGTCGCAGCAGCCAAGCCGGGCTGGCTCGCGCAGGCCGGCCAGTGGATGCAGCGCCACGGCGCGGTGATCCGCGGCATCCAGTGGGTCGTCGTCGGCGTCTACGCATTCCTGATCATCGTGCCGGCGGTGTTGCCGCTGCCGGACGATTCCGCGCACCTCTGGAACAATCTCACGCTGATTGCGCAGTTCGTGTTCTGGGGCATCTGGTGGCCGTTCGTGCTGTTGTCGATGGTGATGCTCGGCCGCGTCTGGTGCGGCGTGCTGTGTCCGGAAGGCGCGCTGACCGAATATGCGAGCAAGTTCGGCCGCGGCGGCGCGATTCCGCGCTGGATGCGGTGGGGCGGCTGGCCGTTCGTCGCGTTCGGGCTCACGACGATCTACGGGCAGATGGTAAGCGTGTACCAGTACCCGCTCGCGGTGCTGTTCGTACTCGGCGGCTCGACCGTCGGCGCGATCGTGATCGGCGTGCTGTACGGCCGCGAGAAGCGCGTGTGGTGCAAGTATCTGTGCCCGGTCAATGGCGTGTTCGGGCTGCTCGCGCGGCTCGCGCCGATGCGCTACAAGGTCGACGAGGGTGCGTGGCGCCGCTCGTACAAGAACGGCGAGCACGGGCATCGCGTGATTCCGATCAATTGCGCGCCGCTCGTGCCGTTGCGCAACATGAAGGGCGCCGCCGCCTGCCACATGTGCGGCCGCTGCAGCGGGCACCGCGACGCTATTGAGCTGTCGTGGCGCTCGCCGTCCGACGAGGTCGTGAACCTCGGCGCGCAGCAGGCGAGCCCGTGGGACACGGCGCTGATCCTGTACGGCCTGCTCGGCGTCGCGATCGGTGCGTTCCACTGGACCGTGAGCCCGTGGTTCGTGCAGATCAAGCAATGGCTCGCGGGCTGGCTGATCGATCACGACATCACGTGGCCGCTCGAGACCAATGCACCGTGGTTCCTGCTCACGCACTATCCGGATCGCAACGACGTGTTCTCGTGGCTCGACGGCGGGCTGATCGTCAGCTACATCGTCGGCACGGGGCTCGTGTACGGCACCGCGCTGCTCGTGCTGCTGGCTGGCGCGACGCTGATGCTCGGACGCTTCGATCGCACGCGTCTCCATCACCTCGCGCAGGCGCTGATCCCGATCGCAGGAGCCGGCGTGTTCCTCGGGCTGTCTGCGACGACGCTGTCGCTGCTGCGGGCCGAGCACGTGCCGCTCGGCTGGGCAGCCGACGTGCGCATCGCGATTCTGGTCGGCGCGAATGCGTGGAGTGCCTGGCTCGCATGGAAAGTGACCGGGCGCTATGCGGCATGGCCGCGCCGGCTGGCTGCATTCGCGTGGTTCGCCGCAGGCCTGGCCGTGGTCGACAGCGCATGGTGGCTGATGTTCTGGGGTTTCTGATGCGGGATTGAAGGCCTTGCGGCCGGGTTCCGGCGCAACCGGAGAGGGTGGTCCCGCTGCGTGGCTCCGGAACGCGTCGAAGCCGCAGCGCAGACAACCGCGATGCTTTTTCCCTTGCATCCGGACGCCCAAACGAAAAAGCGACACGTCCTTCGACGTGTCGCTTTTTTCTTCCTTGTGCGAGAACCAAAAAAGTGGCTTGGCTTGCTGCAACGGCTGCTTGAGTGTGTTTGCACGAAGGGGTCTAGATCTCGCGTGCAAGCCGTTACGCTGGCTACTGCCCAACACCTCTCAGGGAGGTGGTCCCCACAATACTCTGTCGTTACTTCGTCAGGATCAGTTTGCCGAGCCGCGTGGCACGCAACTGATACGTCTCTCCGTTATGCGCGATGCTGATGTGACTGTGGCCTTGCAGCAGCGCATCGCTGCTGAGAGTCCGGGTGCCGGCATCGCGGCTACTAGCGGCGGGTTTCGCCGGCGTCGTGACCGCCGCCGTCTTCTGACGGTTGGCGCTTGCGGTGCCGGTCGGGCGGCGCAAGCTCAGCGTGGTCGGGCGCGTGGTGTCGGTCATTCGGTTGATCGGTGACTGTCGATACGATGGAATGAATTCTAAATGATAACTATTCCCATTTACAAAAACTCTTTATCGATCGATATGACGAATCCGATAGCCTGAGTCAAATGGGCGGCCCGCAGGCCGCCGCCGACGTCAGTGGAGCGGGTCGGGGTCCTTGCGCCCCTGAGCGTATTCGCGAATCAGGCGCACGGTGTCGATGTCCGACGTGCGATACGCTTCCTTGACGATGCCGTGCGTCTGGCGCGCTTCCTCGCTGTCGTCCGTGACGGTCAGCGTCGTGCGGTATTCGAAGCGCAGGAACAGCTCGTGGTCGTCGCGCTCCTCGATCGTCATCGTCAGCGAGCCGCCGATTTCGCCGCCGGCCGCGTGGATGTCGTAGCGCACTTGCTGGTTCGGGGTGAACGTCACGCGGTCGCGCACGGTCGCATGCCCGTAGTGCAGTTCGCGTTCGAGCGTCGTGTCCGTCCGTTCGTGGACGACACAGCTGTCGAGGCCGATCACGAACAGCTGCGGCTGTTCGGCGCGCAGTACGAGGCCTTCCCAGAGCTGGTCGCGGGTCAGGGACGGCACGGCCGGATCGTCGGAGTTGATCTGGATCAGATGTTCGAAGTTCACGAGGGCGGGTTCCTTCTGGTGGCGGGCAGCCACATGGTTCAAGAAGTCATTGTGACGCAAAACGAGCGGTTTCGCGGCACCTGCGCCCCCGTCGGACGTCACGCTTCGATGCGACCCATGCGGCCGGTCTGGTAGTCGACGACGGCCTGCCGGATCTCTTCCTCGGTATTCATCACGAACGGGCCATAGCGGACGATCGGCTCGTTGAGCGGCACGCCGCCGATCAGCAGCAGGTCGAGCGGCGTATCGCCGGCCTCGAACGTCACCGCATCGCCGTCGTCACCGTAGACGACCATGTTCCGTGCGTCGACCGGCTGCCTGTCGGGCCCGTAGCGGCCGGCTCCGTCGAGCGGGTAGGCGAACACGCGATACCCTGCCGGCACCGGCTGCGTGACCGTTGCGCCCGGTTGCAGCGTGAAATGCTGGTAGAGGATCGGCGTGCGCGTCTCGATTGCCGCACGCACACCGAACGCTTCGCCGGCGATCACGCGGACTTGCGCGCGGCCGTCCGGCGACGTCGCGCTCGGGATGCGGCCGGCCGGGATCTCCTGGTAGCGCGGTGCGATCAGCTTGTCGCGGCGCGGCAGGTTGACCCACAGCTGGAAGCCGTGCGAACGTCCGCCGGCCCGAGCGAACTCGGGATCCGGCATTTCGCTGTGCACGACGCCCGCGCCGGCCGTCATCCACTGCACGTCGCCGGGCCCGAGCGTGCCGGCACGGCCGGCCGAATCGCGATGACGAAAACGCCCGTCGAGCACGTAGGTGACGGTCTCGAAGCCGCGATGCGGATGGTCGGGCGCGCCCTTGGCTTCGCCAGGGGCATAGTCGACGGGGCCCATTTCATCGAGCAGCAGGAACGGATCGAAATCCATCAGCAGCCGGGTCGGGAACGGACGGTGAACCACGAAGCCGCCGCCTTCGGTCGTGCGAAGCGCGGGGTACGTGCGGTCAAGCGAGCGAGCGGTCGTCATGCATAAGCCCTCGATAACATCGGAATAGCGTCATTTTTGAAACATAGCGCTATTATATTGGGCGTTTTACCGGCCGATTTGCGGCGGTTCGCAATGGATTGTTCTGAAATTGGAACGATGACATGAACATCGATGCACACAACCTGAACGACCTCATGTACTTTTCGCAGGTCGTCGAACACGGCGGTTTCTCGGCGGCGGAACGCGTGCTGGGCATCTCGAAATCACGCCTGTCGCGGCGCCTGACCGAACTCGAGGCGGCGCTCGGCGTGCGCCTGCTGCAGCGCTCGACGCGCAAGCTCGCGCTGACCGAGGCGGGGGAACTGTTCTACCAGCATTGCCAGGCGATGCTCGCCGAGGCCCAGGCCGCGATGAACGCCGTGCAGCAGCTGCGCGCGTCGCCGCGCGGCTCGGTGCGCGTGAGCGTCCCCGTTACCCTGTCGCAGACGATGCTGTCGCGCATCCTTCCCGAATTCCTGCACCGCTATCCCGAGGTCAAGGTGCACATCCGTGTGACCAACCGCGTGATCGACCTGTTCGAGGATTCGATCGACGTCGCGTTGCGCGTGCGCTCGGAGCCGCCGCAGAACGCGAACATCGTCGTGCGGCCGCTGTGGCGGACCGAGCAGATGCTGGTCGGCGCGCCGAGCCTGCTGAACCAGAATGCGCCGCCGCTCGTGCCGGACGATCTGGCCCATTTCGAGACGCTCGATACGCCGAGCGTCGACGGGCGGCACGTGTTCAGCCTGATCGCACCGGATGGCTCGCGTCATTTGCACGAGCACGATCCGCGGCTCGTGACGGCCGACCTGATGACGATCCGCGAGGCCGTGCTCGACGGCCTCGGCATCGCGGCGCTGCCCGAGATGATGTACGGCAATGCATTGCGCGCGGGGCAGTTGTCGCCGGTGATGCCGGGCTGGACGCTGCCGGTGCCGCAGCTCTACGCGGTGTTCGTGTCGCGGCAGGGGATGCCGCCCGCGGTGCGCGCGTTCGTCGACTATCTGGTCGAGAAGCTCGACCACGGCGAATACAAGCAGCCGGGCTGTCCCGAGCGCGCGAAGAAGGATGCGGCGGCGGCCGATGCTTCGGCCACCTGAATGCAAGATGCGCGGCGTGGCAAATTTGTTTTGTCATTGAAGCGCCGCCTGCAATCGCAAGTTTCAATCGCCGGGACCTTGAATGCATCCGCGGGCAGGCCTATATTGAAATCCCATTTCGCGAAGGAAGTTCTGAGCGGAATCAGGTGGCCGCATATATTGCGAGCCAGATAGGGCAGAACGCGCAGTCCGTGCAGACCACGGTAGCCGCATTTGCGTTGCTCGAGGCGCAACCGATACCGCCGAAGAGCCCGCCGCCCGAAGGCGCCCGCGTGCGCATGAAAAAAGGCCTTCATCTGGCGATGAAGGCCTTTTACTTTGTGTGCGGCCGGCTAGGCGCTGCCGGCTAGGTGTGGCCGGCTAGGTGTGGCCGGCGAGGCGTCGCCAGCCAGGTGCGGCCAGCCACGCGAAACCGGTGAAGCGCTACGACCCAGCCATTCGGCGACGCGCGAAACGCGCGTGCGTTACTTCGCCTTCGCAGTCGGCTCCGTCACGAAGCCGAGCTTCGTCAGGCCGCCGGCCTGCGCATCGGACATCACTTCGGCCACCCGTTCATAGGCAACCTTGCGATCGGCACGCAGGTGCAACTCCGGTTGCGGCTGATGCTGTGCCGCTTCCGCGATGTGCGCCTGCAGTTGCTCGCGCGTGACCGTCTGTTCGTTCCACAGGATCGTACCGTTGCCCTGGATCGCGACGTCGACGGTCTGCGGCTTTTCGTCGACGGGCTGGCTGCTCGCGTGCGGCAGGTCGATCTTCACCGCATGCTGCATCGCCGGGATCGTCACGAGGAAAATGATCAGGAGTACGAGCATGACGTCGACGAGCGGCGTCATGTTGATCTCGCTCATCACGCCATCGTCGTCGTCATCGCTGAAGCCGGTGTTCATTGCCATGGTTCACCCCGTCTCAGCTGGCGCGCGAAGCAAGGCGCAGGCCGTCGCGGGGCGACGACGATGCGAGGCGCGCACCCGTCACGAAGTACGCGTGCAGACCGTGCGCGAAGCGGCGCAGCTTGCTGACGACACCCTTGTTCGCGCGGGTCAGTGCGTTGTAGCCGAGCACCGCGGGAATCGCGACGAACAGGCCGAAGGCCGTCATGATCAGCGATTCGCCGACCGGGCCCGCGACCTGGTCGATCGACGTCTGGCCGGTTGCGCCGATCGCCAGCAGCGCGTGGTAGATGCCCCAGACCGTGCCGAACAGGCCGACGAACGGCGCCGTGCTGCCGATCGACGCGAGAATCGCGAGACCGGCCTGCATGCGCGAGATGCCTTCGTCCATCGTGTCCTTCAGGCAGCGCGTGACCCAGTCCGACACGTCCATGCGGTCGTGCAGGTGCGGTTGCGTCTGATGGTGGTGATCGGCGGCTTCCTTGCCCGACAGCGCGAGCGCGAGGAACGGGTTGTCGCTCGGCGTCGATGCGGCGAGGCCGAGCTTCTTGATGCCGTCGTCGAAGTCGTCCGAATGCCAGAACGCCTGCTCGGCATTCTTCGTGAGACGGTTCAGGCGAACCACGTTCCAGCCCTTGACGATGATCACGATCCACGACAGAACCGACATCACGAGCAGCGTGATCGCGATGGCGCGCGTGACGAAATCACCTTGCGCCCAGACGTGCGCGATACCGTAGCTTTGCATTTTTGTTTCCTTTGAATCTTCCGAATGAGGCGGGTTAATCGTCGAGCGTGAAGTTGAAGGGCAGCGTATGGGCGGCGCGAATCGCTTGCCCGTTCTCGATGTACGGCGGACAGGTGCTGGCGCGCGTCGCATCGAGCGCGGCTTCGTCGAGACGCGGATAGCCGCTGCTCTTCTGCAACTGGACGCTTTCGATCTTGCCCGTCACGCCGATGATGAAGTGAACATAAGCCGTGCCCGTTTCGCCGCGGCGGCGCGACATCGACGGATAGGTGGGCTTCACGAAATTGCAGCTGAGTGCCGATACGTTCTTCGGCGCGCTGACCTGCATCGTCTCGCGAGCCGGGCCGGGTGCGGCGGCCGGCGCGGCAGGAGCAGGCGCGGCGGGAGCGGGTGTCGGATCGGCAGCCGCCGGCGCGGGCGTCGGCGACGGGGATTGCGCGACCGGCTGAGGCGTCGGCTTGACCGCCTTCTGCACGGGCTTCGGCTCGACCTTGGGCTTCTCGCGCGGCACGGGCTTCGGCGGCGCGGGCTGCGCGGCCGATTGGACCGCGACCGGTTGAGCGGCAGGCGCAGGCGGGATGAGTTGCGCGGTGATCGACTGGACCTCGATCTCTTTCGGCGGCGGCGCGTTGCGATGGAGCCAGGCGGCCGCCAGCATGATCGCGTGTGCGGCAAGCACACCGACCGCGACGGTGATGACCCGGGGATTCATACGTGGGGCAGCCGGCAGGACGCCGGCAGGAGCGGATTGCGAAGCCTGCATGTTAGCTTGAAAGGACGACGTCGCACCCGGGGCGCGGCGGGTGAATCGGTGTTACTTGCGGAAGATCAGCAGCGAGATGCACACGGTGGTCACAAATCCGATCAGCAATTCCATGACAGGCTCCTTGGCAGGTAAGCCGCTGGCTCGCGCGGAAGATGGCTTGCTGACGGTCGGACATCAAATGCGGCCGCAGCCGCGTGCGTACGCTCGGCGCCGCTCAGGCGGCCTTGCGATCGTAGAACGTGACCGGGATCGGGTGAGCGTGGTGCTCGACGCCGCACCGGCTCGCGCAGACGCCTTGCTCGGCCATGAGGTCGCGTACGGACTCCTCGCACTTGCCGCAGCACGTGGCCACGCCGAGCTCGAACTGGAGTTCATCGAAGGAACTCACGCCCTCGGCGAGGGACGCGCGAATCTTGCGATCGGAAACAGACTTGCACACGCAGACGATCATGATGAGTTGCGATAGCTAACGTTAATGCGAATTATTATCATTAAATTTGCGGGCGTTGACAAGCCTGGGTTCGGCTTTTTTTAAGGTCATCGGACCCTTGAAATGGAGGATGCGGCGCAGCCGCGGCGGGAGAGGGCGAACCGGCGGCATGCCGGCCCGCTTCAGGCGGTCGCGCAGGCGCGCGCGTTCGGCGAGGCAATGGTGACGGATTCGATCGGAACGTCGAGGCCGAGCAGCGACGACGCGAGCGCGCGCAGTTGCAGGCCGTCGCTCGTCGAGCAGAAGCGCGGCGGCGCGGCACGCGTGCCGGCCGGCGCGCGCAGGCCGCGTTCGTCGAGCACGCGCGTGAGCTGGCGGGCGATCGCGTCGCTCGTGTCGACGATCGTCAGGCGGTCGCCGACAAGGTCACGAATCGTTTCCGTGAAGAACGGGTAGTGCGTGCAGCCGAGCACCAGCGTATCGGCGCCGTCGTCGAGCATCGGCTGCAGGTAACGCTCGAGCAACGCACGCAACGCGGGCGAGTTCGTGTCGCCGCGTTCGATCGCTTCGACGAGCCCGTGGCCGGGCTGGCAGATGAAGCGGCGGCCCGCGCCGTAACGGTCGAGCAGCGCCTGGAAGCGCGGGCTGTTTAGCGTCGATTGCGTGGCGAGCACGCCCGCGATACCGGTCGCGGACACGGCCGCGGCCGGTTTGATGCCCGGCTCGACACCGACGAGCGGTATCGCGAGGCGTTCGCGGATGGCCGCGATCGCCCGCGCCGTTGCCGTGTTGCATGCGATCACGAGCGCTTTCGCCCCTTCGCGGGCGAGCCACTCGCCGATGGCGAGCGTACGCTCCGTAATGAACGCCTCGTCGCGCGGACCGTACGGTGCATGGTGCGAATCGGCGACGTAGACGAACGACTCGCCGGGCAGGTGCGCGCGCACGGCGCGCAGCACCGACAGGCCGCCGAGCCCGGAATCGAAGATGCCGACGGGGGCGGCGGGGTGGTTCGTCATCGTCATGCTGAAGGCGAGGTGGCGATCGAGGGGGGGACGATTACTCGGGCGAACCCATCATCGTCTGCTGGTAGTTCTGCAGGCCGACCTTGCCGATCAGGTCGATCTGCGTTTCCAGCCAGTCGATGTGCTCTTCGGTGTCGTCGAGGATCTTTTCGAAGATCTCGCGCGACACGTAGTCACGCACCGATTCGCAGTAAGCGATCGCTTCCTTGCACGTCGACTGCGAGATCTGCTCGAGCTTCAGGTCGCACTTCAGGATCTCTTCGGTTTCCTCGCCGACCAGCAGCTTGTGCAGATCCTGCAGGTTCGGCAGGCCGTCGAGCATGAACACGCGCTCGATCAGCCAGTCGGCGTGCTTCATTTCGCCGATCGATTCGTCGTATTCGTGCTTGCCGAGCTTGTCGAGGCCCCAGTGCTTGTACATGCGCGCATGCAGGAAGTACTGGTTGATCGCCGTGAGTTCGTTCTTCAGTTGGGCGTTCAGGTATTCGATGACTTTCTTGTCGCCTTGCATGGCTGTTCCTTGTTCAGTGAGGCTTCAGAAACCGAACGATAATCGCTCGAACGGGAAAAGCCAAGCCTCGGAGCCTTGCCGGGCCTGCCTTTTGCCGGGAATGAGAATCAGCGTCGAAGCACCGGCCGCGCACAATAATGAGAATGAGAAGTAAAAAGGCCGGATCGTCGTCCGGCCTTTCGTGCGAGTGCGCTTAAGCGGTTGCGACCGGGATCTTGCCGATCTTCGCCTGCCACTCCTTCGGACCGGTCTGGTGCACCGACGTGCCCGACGAGTCGACGGCCACCGTCACCGGCATGTCCTGCACGTCGAATTCGTAGATCGCTTCCATGCCGAGGTCTTCGAACGCGAGCACCTTCGCGCCGCGGATCGCCTTCGACACGAGGTAAGCGGCGCTGCCGACCGCCATCAGGTAGGCCGCCTTGTGCTTCTTGATCGCGTCGATCGCGACCGGGCCGCGTTCGGCCTTGCCGACCATCGAGATCAGGCCCGTCTGGGCGAGCATCGTCTCGGTGAACTTGTCCATCCGCGTGGCCGTCGTCGGACCTGCCGGGCCGACCACTTCGTCACGCACCGGATCGACCGGGCCGACGTAGTAGATCACGCGGTTCGTGAAGTCGACCGGCAGCTTCTCGCCCTTCGCCAGCATGTCGGCGATGCGCTTGTGCGCGGCGTCGCGGCCCGTGAGCATCTTGCCCGACAGCAGCAGCGTCTGGCCCGGCGTCCAGCTCGCCACTTCTTCCGGCGTCAGCGTGTTCAGGTCGACGCGCTTGCTGGTTTCCGTGTTCGGTTCCCACTGGACCTTCGGCCAGGCGTCGAGCGACGGTGCTTCAAGCTTGGCCGGGCCCGAACCGTCGAGCACGAAGTGTGCGTGGCGGGTCGCCGCGCAGTTCGGGATCAGCGCGACCGGCTTCGATGCCGCGTGCGTCGGAGCAGCCATGATCTTCACGTCGAGCACGGTCGCGAGGCCGCCGAGGCCCTGCGCGCCGATGCCGAGCGCGTTGACCTTCTCGTGCAGTTCGACGCGCAGCTCCTCGACCCAGTCCTTCGGGCCGCGCGCGATGATTTCCTGGATGTCGATCGGCTCCATCAGCGATTCCTTCGCCATCAGCATCGCCTTCTCGGCAGTGCCGCCGATGCCGATCCCGAGCATGCCCGGCGGGCACCAGCCCGCGCCCATCGTCGGGACCGTCTTCAGCACCCAGTCGACGATCGAGTCGGACGGGTTCAGCATCACGAACTTCGACTTGTTCTCCGAGCCGCCGCCCTTCGCCGCGACCTGAACGTCGACCTTGTCGCCCGGCACGATCTCGTAGTGGATCACGGCCGGCGTGTTGTCCTTCGTATTCTTGCGGGCGCCTTCCGGCGGATTGACGATCGACGCGCGCAGCACGTTGTCCGGGTGCGTGTAACCGCGGCGTACGCCTTCGTTGATCATGTCGGTGAGGCCCATCGTCGCGCCGTCCCAGCGCACGTCCATGCCGACCTTCACGAAGATCGTGACGATGCCGGTGTCCTGGCAGATCGGGCGCTTGCCCTCCGCGCACATGCGGCTGTTCGTGAGGATCTGCGCGATCGCGTCCTTCGCGGCCGGGCTCTCTTCCAGCTCGTACGCGCGGCCGAGGGCCTGGATGTAGTCGAGCGGGTGGTAGTAGCTGATGTACTGCAGCGAATCCGCGATGCTCTGGATCAGGTCTTCCTGTTTGATGACGGTCATGGCTGAGACTCTGTGGGGACTGTGGGGAATACGTTTATGCGTGGACGGCAGGTTCGACCGATTTGCGGGACGCGGCCGGCGCCGGCGCATGCGTCTCGTGGAAATGGGCCGGGTGCGTGTGGGTCGTCAGGCGGTCGACCCACGCCATCACGAGCGCCGACACGAGGAACGACACGTGGATGAGCACCTGCCACATGATCGCGTGCGTCGTGTGCTGATCGGGGTTGATGAAGGTCTTCAGCAGGTGGATCGACGAAATGCTGATCAGCGCCATCGACAGCTTGACCTTCAGCACGCCCGCGTTCACATGGTCGAGCCACTCGGGCTCGTCGGGATGGCCCTCGATGCCGAGGCGCGACACGAACGTCTCGTAGCCGCCGACGATCACCATGATCAGCAGGTTCGAAATCATCACGACGTCGATCAGGCCGAGCACCGCGAGCATCACGCTGATCTCGTCGAGGGAGCTCGCGTGCGACAGCAGGTGCCAGACTTCCTTCAGGAACAGGAATACATAGACGGCCTGCGCGACGATCAGGCCCAGATAAAGCGGAACCTGGAGCCAGCGGCTCATGAAGATCAGCGCGGGCAGCGGGCGCAGGGGACGACGGGTGGAGCCGGGCGAATGCGGGGCAGACATGATGGTGGTACGGGCGCTGTGCGCAGGTATCGGGGGTAATCTTGAAAAGGCGCGCTATTGTAACGCGTCGGCCGGCGCGACTGCAGCGACGCGCCGGCGCTGCCGGGGACGGATCAGGATGCGGCGGCCGGCACGCGCTTCACGCGCAGGCTCGCGAGCACGATGCCGGTCACGACGCACGCGAGCGCGATGCCGTGCGCGAGCGTCGGGCGCTCACCGAGGAACGCGATGCCGTACGCGGCGGCGGCGACCGGCAGCACCGCGCTGAACACGCCGGCGAGACTGCCCGGCACGTGCCGGATGCCCTTCATCCACAGCCAGAACGAGAAGATGCTGGCCGACAGCCCGTACCAGACGACGAGTGCCCACGTACCGGCCGGCACGCTCGCGTAATCGAAATGCCACAGCGCCGTCGCGCCGAGCGGCAGCATCAGGCACAGGCCGAACAGGTGCGTGTACGCGCAGATGTCGATCGGCGCGAGCGTCTGCGTGAGCCGGCGCGACAGGATCACGTAGATCGATTCGCAGCACACGGCACCGAGGATCAGGAGGTTGCCGGTCAGCGAGCCGGACGACGTGCCGGCTCCGTGCGCGGACGTGCTGCCTGCGCTGCCGTTGGCGAGGTTGATCGTCACGACGCCGGCGATCGCGAGCGCGATCGACACGAGCGCACGGCCGTTCGGTTTTTCCCGCAGGATCAGCCACGCGAACAGCGCGACGATGGCGGGGATCGTGCTCGTGATCACGCCGGCCGCGACCGCGCTCGTGCGCTGCACGCCGTTGAGCATCAGCAGCGTAAACATGAAGGTGCCGAAGAATGCCTGCAGGAACAGGTTCAGCCATTCCGCACGCCGGACCGCGCGCATCTTCACCGGGCTGAACAGCGGCCACAGCACGGCGATCGCGATCACGAAGCGCAGCGTGGCAAGGATGGCGACCGGGACGAAGACGACGATGGATTTACCGATACCGACGTTGCTGCCGACGAACAGCATCGACAGGATGAGGAAGAGGGCGTAGCGATTCAAGCTGGAGTCCGGGGGGCGAGTTCAGTTAGGATTGTAGGGTCGCGTTTGTAACAGCGTAAAGCCGGCTGTCATGCAGCCGACCGCACGGCGGCGCTGGCGTGCGAAACGGTGACGCCGCGTAAGTGACGGGTAAGTTCGAGCGCTTATCGTGGATATCGCCGGGCCGTACGTCCATCGTCGCATGACGTGGTGCGGCGCAGCATCGTGCGCAGCCTCCGGGCCGCGCGCGGGTGGGTGGGAGACAGCGGCGCACATGCGCCGGCCAAGACGCGCGGCGCGCATGATCGCGCCGCCATGCAGAGGATTCATGTTCACCAAGGGGTTGTCGATGTCTGCGATTGAATCGGTTCTTCACGAAACCCGTCAGTTTGCGCCGCCCGCGGCGCTCGAGAAGGCGGCCAACATCTCCGGCATGCCGGCCTACCGCGCGCTGGCCGCCGAGGCCGAGCAGGATTACGAAGGCTTCTGGGCGCGTCTCGCGCGAGAGGGCCTCAGCTGGCACAAGCCGTTCACGAAGGTGCTCGACGAGAGCGACGCGCCGTTCTACAAGTGGTTCGACGACGGCGAACTCAACGCGTCGTACAACTGCCTCGACCGCCACGTCGAAGCCGGCAACGGCGAGCGCATCGCCGTGATCTTCGAGGCCGACGACGGCACCGTCACGCGCGTCACCTATGCCGAGCTGCTGGCACGCGTGTCGCGCTTCGCGAACGCGCTGAAGAAACGCGGGATCGGCAAGGGCGATCGCGTCATCATCTATATTCCGATGTCGATCGAAGGCATCGTCGCGATGCAGGCCTGCGCGCGCATCGGCGCCACGCACTCGGTCGTGTTCGGCGGCTTCTCCGCGAAATCGCTCAACGAGCGGCTCGTCGACGTCGGCGCCGTTGCGCTCATCACCGCCGACGAGCAGGCGCGCGGCGGCAAGACGCTGCCGCTCAAGAGCATCGCCGACGAAGCGCTCGCGATGGGCGGCTGCGAAGCGGTCAAGAGCGTGATCGTCTATCGCCGCACCGGCGGCAAGATCGACTGGCATGCCGAACGCGACCTGTGGATGCACGAGATCGCCGACGGCGAGTCCGACACCTGCGCGCCGGAATGGGTCGGCGCCGAGCATCCGCTGTTCATCCTGTATACGTCGGGCTCGACCGGCAAGCCGAAGGGCGTGCAGCACAGCACCGGCGGCTACCTGCTGTGGGCCGCGCAGACGATGAAGTGGACCTTCGACTGGAAGCCCACCGACGTGTTCTGGTGCACGGCCGACATCGGCTGGGTCACCGGCCACACGTACATCACGTACGGCCCGCTCGCGTGCGGCGGCACGCAGGTCGTGTTCGAGGGCGTGCCGACGTATCCGGACGCCGGCCGCTTCTGGAAGATGATCGGCGATCACAAGGTCACGGTGTTCTACACCGCGCCGACCGCGATCCGTTCGCTGATCAAGGCCGCCGAGGCCGACGAGAAGGTCCACCCGAAGAGTTACGACCTGTCGAGCCTGCGCATCATCGGTACGGTCGGCGAGCCGATCAATCCGGAAGCGTGGATGTGGTACCACAAGCATGTCGGCCAGGAGCGCTGCCCGATCGTCGACACGTGGTGGCAGACCGAAACCGGCGGCCACATGATCACGCCGCTGCCGGGCGCGACGCCGACGGTGCCGGGTTCGTGCACGCTGCCGCTGCCGGGCATCATGGCCGCGGTGGTCGACGAGACGGGCCAGGACGTGCCGAACGGGCAAGGCGGCATTCTCGTCGTCAAGCGTCCGTGGCCGGCGATGATCCGCACGATCTGGGGCGACCCGGAGCGCTTCAGGAAGAGTTACTACCCGGAAGAACTCGGCGGCACGCTCTATCTCGCCGGCGACGGCACGGTGCGCGACAAGGACACCGGCTACTTCACGATCATGGGCCGCATCGACGACGTGCTGAACGTGTCGGGCCACCGGCTCGGCACGATGGAGATCGAGTCGGCGCTGGTCTCGCACGAGCTCGTTGCGGAAGCGGCGGTGGTCGGGCGTCCGGACGACACGACCGGCGAGGCGGTGGTCGCGTTCGTGGTGCTCAAGCGCTCGCGTCCGGAAGGCGAGGAAGCGGCGGCGCTCGCGAAGGCGCTGCGCGACTGGGTCGGCAAGCAGATCGGGCCGATCGCGAAACCGAAGGACATCCGTTTCGGCGACAACCTGCCGAAGACGCGCTCGGGCAAGATCATGCGGCGCCTGTTGCGCTCGCTCGCGAAGGGCGAGGCGATCACGCAGGACACGTCCACGCTCGAGAACCCGGCGATCCTCGAGCAGCTCGCCGAAGTGCGCTGATCGCGCCTGTTGCGCACGTTGCGCACGTTGCGCGCACGGGCCCCTGCGCGGCAATCCCGATTGCCCGCGCAGGGGCTTTTTGCTAAATAACGGCATGACCGTTCCGCACCGTCCGGCGCCGGCTGCGCCGCCGCCCGTTCCCGAGCCGCTTGCGCGTGCGCATGCGCGCTATTGGCGCTTCAACGTCGCATTGATCCTGGTGCTGATGGCGATCGGCTTCACGGTGTCGTTCGTCGTGCCGTTCTTCGCGCCCGCGCTCGCGGGCATCCGCTTCGCCGGTTTCAGCCTGCCGTTCTATGTCGGCGCGCAGGGCGCGATTCTCGTGTATCTCGTGCTGATCGTCGTCTACATCGGCTTGATGCAACGCGCGGACCGCATGCTGCGGCGCGCGTACGACGAACATGCCGCGCACGCGGGCAATGTGCACCATGCGCGCTGATCCATGCTGACGCATCGACTGATTCGCGCGTACGCGCTTTACACACTCGGCTTTCTCGGGTTCGTGCTGCTGCTGTGGCGGATCGAGCGCGCGGCCGGCTCCGGCGTGTGGATCGGCTATGTGTTCCTGTTCGTGCCGATCGCCGTGTATGCGGTGATCGGGCTGCTGTCGCGCACGTCCGACCTCGTCGAATACTACGTGGCCGGGCGGCGCGTGCCATCCGCGTTCAACGGGATGGCGACGGCGGCCGACTGGCTGTCGGCGGCGTCGTTCATCGGCCTTGCCGGCTCGCTCTACGCAACCGGCTACGATGCGCTCGCGTACGTGATGGGGTGGACCGGCGGGTTCTGCCTCGTTGCGTTCCTGCTTGCGCCGTACGTGCGCAAGCTCGCGCGCTACACGATTCCCGATTTCCTCGGCACGCGTTTTTCGAGCACCGCCGTGCGCGCGCTCGCGGCCGGCGCGGCGATCCTGTGCTCGTTCGTCTATCTGGTCGCGCAGATCCAGGGGATCGGGCTGATTGCGACGCGCTTCATCGGCGTCGATTTCGCGATCGGGATCTTCTGCGGGCTCGCGGGCATTCTCGTGTGTTCGTTTCTCGGCGGCATGCGCGCGGTCACGTGGACGCAGGTCGCGCAGTACATCATCCTGATCAGCGCGATCCTGATTCCCGTGTCGTTGATCGCGATGAAGAACGGGCTCGGGCCGGTGCCGCAGTTCAATTACGGCAAGCTGATGGAACGCGTGGCGGCGCGCGAGGCGCAGCTGCGCGACGCGGCCGAGGAGCAGCAGGTGCGCGATGCGTATCGCCGGCAGGCGGCGGCCGTGCAGGCGCAGCTCGATCGCTTGCCTGCATCGTATGCGGATGCACGCCGACAACTCGTCGACCAGCTCGCGGACCTGCGGCGCCACAACGGGCCGCTGCGCGAGATCAACCAGCGCGAGCGCGAGCTGGCGGACTTTCCGCGCGACCCGACGGCGGCGCGCGTGACCTGGACCCAGGCGCGCGACGACCTGCTGGCACGCGCCGAGCCGCCCGTGCCGATGCACGAGCCGTTTCCCGCGGCGAACGACGACGACCGCAAGCCGCGCGAGCGGAATTTCCTTGCGCTGTTGCTGTGCCTGTCGCTCGGCACCGCGAGCCTGCCGCACATCCTCACGCGCTACAACACGACGACGTCGGTCGCATCCGCGCGGCGTTCGGTCGGCTGGACGCTGTTCTTCATCGCGCTGTTCTACCTGAGCGTGCCGGTGCTCGCGGTGATGATCAAGTACGAGATTCTGACCAACCTCGTCGGGCGGCCGACCGCTGAATTGCCCGCGTGGGTCACGCAGTGGCACCACTTCGAGCCGGACCTGATCAGCGTCGTCGAGGTGGTTCGCGACGGCATCGTGCACTGGTCCGAGATCCAGATGCAGCCTGACATGGTCGTGCTCGCCGCGCCGGAGATCGCGGGGCTGCCGTATGTCGTGTCGGGGTTGATCGCGGCCGGTGCGCTGGCTGCTGCGCTGTCGACCGCGGACGGGTTGCTGCTGACGATCGCGAATGCGTTGTCGCACGACGTCTATTACTGCATGGTCGCGCCGGATGCGTCGAGCCAGCGGCGCGTGACGATCTCGAAGGTCTTGCTGCTCGGTGTCGCGCTGTTCGCGTCGTATGTCGCGTCGCTCAATACCGGGAAGATCCTGTTTCTGGTCGGGGCTGCGTTTTCGCTCGCGGCGTCGAGCTTCTTTCCGGTGCTCGTGCTTGGGGTGTTCTGGAAGCGGACGACGACGCGCGGTGCGATCGCCGGGATGGTGACGGGGCTCGCGGTGTGTGTGTACTACATCGTGTCGACGTATCCGTATTTCACGCAGCTCACCGGATTCGCCGGGCAGACGTGGTTCGGGATCGAGCCGATCAGTTCAGGCGTGTTCGGCGTGCCGGCGGGGTTCGCGGTGGCGATCGCAGTCAGCCTGTTCGATCGGCAGCCGGATGAGTATACGCGGGCGTTGGTGGATTACATTCGGCATCCGTGAGGGGGGCATCTCGGTGCACCGACAGCGAAGGCGCTTGATTTCCTGGGCATTCAAGCGGCGTCATGTTTTTGCCTGCGATCGAAGACAAGCAACGCAGAGATCCAGCGATGATCGCTTCACGTCGTGCGAACAACACTTGTCGAGCCGGTCACGTGAGACTCGAAATCAGGTGACAGCCGCACGTCGCGCGATGGCCGTGCCGCGCGATCGGGGTGCCTTCGTCCATCATCGATGAATCGCCTTCCTCAATGATGTTGGGCGAGACGTCGGGATGCTGCGGGCACGATACGCGGTCGCCCTTGCGGGCGACGTAGCGGCCAGCGAAACGCATGGTCGTGGAGCCCGTTTCGACTTTGCCGCCGTGGTCGGTGTCGTCGCCGATGCGAATCAGATTCATCATGGTCGAAGGGGGGTGCGCCAAAAGGTCATCAGTAGTGCCTCGACTTGCCATGGGCTTTTGATGGCATATATTTTCCCTCTTTAAACGAGTAAAGGGCGCTCTTCGGTTTTCCGCCGATTTCGGAATTCACGTCAATATCCCGGAATCCATTCCTGGTGCGCCGGCGAACTTCAATGGCATAACCTCCGGTGCTCAGGATTACCTTCCCATGCGATTCATCCACAATCCAAATCGGACCAACGGCTGCTCCCCAGCCGCAAGCGTTGGATGTTGTTAGAAAGTATGTGCGGATCGGGAGTGAGGTTAGCGAAATCTCTTTCCCGGTAAGCTTGCAGCCCAAGTTTTTGAATGGTGAAAACGATGTGTCTTTTGAAACGGCTGAAACTGCTTTCCCGCGAACGTCGCTCAGTCCCTTGTCTTCAATGGTGAAATCGACACCCTTGGAAAAAGCGTTGGCACTGCAAGCCGAGAAGATCGGGATAATAAATCTCAAGAAGCGCATGGCACTTCGGCCGTCGAAACGCATCGTGTTTGAGCCGGTTTCGACCTTGCCGCCGTGATCGGTGTGGATGAGATCCATCATTTGGTGGTTTCGCTAACAGCCGGTTGCAGCCGGTCAGTGTCAAGGCTGCTGGATCGCAGTCGGCTACTTCTTACCCAGCCGCGAACGGGGCTGGTCTTCTTCGAGTTTTGGTAAGCGACAAACGTGAATCCATGATAACTAGTGTACGCGTCGACGGATTCTCCAGTCAAAATAAAAACTCCTGGCGTTTTGCACGCGTAATCTGGTGCTGAATAGAACTGAAGGCGACCGCTTCCAATGACTGCCATCCCGCTTTTCGATTGAGGTATGTCAACAGCAAGCTTGGAGGCTTGATTATTGAATTCGTTGCAGATCGAAGCTGCCTTCGATGGCTTGCGGATACAATCTGAAATGAATTTTCGGTACTTTTCCGCATTAACCTTCAGTGTGTCTGGATGCTCGGGGTCTCGTGTCACATCCAACGCCTTCATCGAATTTGTATCCAAATTGATCCAGCCAATGGACACTTGCTTGTCGAGATTGTCGGGGCTGTCCGCAGCGACATATAGTCGGACGCTATAGACTCCATCGGATACATCCTCAATATCAGCTTGGATGTCCTTCTTGTTCATCGCAACGTGCTCAAGTGGAGGTACGACCAGCTCTCTTAATTCGCTTCTGCAGATATCAGCTGAGGCACGGCCGCCGCATGAAATAATCAGGAGGAGAGTGAGTGTTACGATTTTGTCAACGATTCTCATGCGGGGTCATTGAAATGAATTTACGATTCGCGGTGTTATGGATTCGAGTGTTTTTCTGTAAATCGCTTGTGCATTTGCGTCGGTTGAAAACCATCGTGCGTAATTTCCATTATAGTGCACGATGTACTTGGCCTTGAATTCCATGCCGACGCGCACTGACGAAACTGCGACGAACACTTTCTTTTTATTCGTAACTTGCGCATTTCCGCCTACGCCGCTGAGGCCGGCACCTTCAAAGGCTGCCCATGTTCCAATTGGCGGTTCGCTGTAAAAATCGGGAGTCCATCCGTAGTACGGTGCTGGGCCATGCACTTCCATGCCGCCTGTTCCGCATCGGCGATATTGGCTCGATTGGAAGTGCCTCGTTTCCGTCCGATACATACGCTCAACCGTCTCGGCGATAGTACGTCCATACTTGTCGAAAATGTATTTTAGTGCGTCCCTAGCGTCTTCTTCCGTGAAGTGATTTTCGCCAGTGACAGGCTTGGCGATGAAATTGCCGACAATCCCGATCGGATGAAAATGCCACGGAATAGGCTCCTTCGGGAACCCCTCCACACCGGTGACCTGCTCCCACCACTGCAATTTTCCGATCCGCTCGATTTCGGTCTTCCACAGCCATAACAGCTTCTTCATGAGCGGAGACAACGCCTCCCACTTGCCCAGGCCGCCGCCCCATTCGCTCTCGCCCCGTACGACGAGGTGGGAGAGGGCTTCCGCCGTCCACGGGGTTTCCTGCGCGTGCTTCAGTTCCTGCGCGGTCACTTTCCCGTCGTGGTTCGCGTCGATCGCCTTTTCGAGTTTCGCGATGAGCGGGCTGCTGTTGACCGTCGCTGCGCTCGTCTCGAATTCGGTCTTGTCTTCGTCGACCAGGAACTGCTCGGCGACGTAGATGTAACGCTTGAGCATGTCGAGCGGCTTGATGCTGCTGTTGTCGATCAGCTCGAAGCCCGGCCAGTCCCACGGCCCGCACATGCGCACGAGCGGATGATCCTGCTCGCACACCCATCCGTCCCGCGTGCCGCCGTCCCTGGTGCCGATCGTCACGTAATACCAGCGACGCCCTTGGTCGTCCTGCGCGATGTTCTTGTCCAGATCGACGGTGCGAAACACGGCGCGGAAATCCGCTCCCGGGCCTTTCGCACTCGAAAAGCTCAGCGGGAAGTCCTTCCAGGCGGGCACGATCGTGGTGAGGGTCGTATTGGCGAGGCTTCCGTCGACCCATACAGGCGTACCGGTGTCGTAGAAAACCGGCTTCGTGCGACGATTGCCGTGTCCAGGGGCGGCCGTTTTCGGTTGTACCTTCACCCACTTTCCCTTTGCGTCGGCGGCGAGTGGTACGAGCTTGGTGCCCGGTTGCAGCTTGTGAGCGGGCTCCGGCAAATGGGTAACCAACTGCGCTCCAGGCGAGATTTCCAGCAACGCTTTGGACGCCGGCAGATGCTTTGCGCGATCACGGCTCTTCTGGATGAACGATTCGAGTTCGGGGCCTGCAAATACTTCGAGGTGCAGCAGCGACCGGTTCGGTTTCGGCGGCAGCAGCTTCGCATCCGGATAGCGCAGATAGTGGCCGAGCCGGCCGATCACGTCGCCGGCCTTCACCCTGTATGGATGCTTCAGCACGACGACCACGTCTAGCGGCTTCGGGTCGACGATCGGATCGAGTTCCCCGAGGAAGACGTATCCGTACGGCGCGTGCGGCGACGCCGGCGCGCCGACGACCGCCGCGGCCGGCGTGCCCGACTTGATGGACTTGATTTTCGCCCAGCCTGGTTTCGCTTGTGCCCGTTCGTCAGTGTCCGATATGGTCAACTCCGACCCGCGCGGCAGAATGCCGATGATCTTGCCGCTCGGCAGATCGCGGATGCGGATACCCGTGATCGGGGGCGGGAGCGGCGTCGCATCCTTGTCGCTTTCTTCCGGTTCCGGCAGTTTCTTGAAATCGCTCTGGATGAAGTCCCCGAGCACGTCGCGATTGATCGTCTTGCGCAGTGACGATACCGGCACTTTCGGCCGCGGAGCGTTCTGCTTGTCGTTTGCCTTGTTGCCGACGACATAGTAGCGATCGCCCTCCCAATACGGCATCGGTCCGATGTTCGGCCCGGACCGGCCGACCGGTGCGACTTTCGCCTGTTCAGCCGCAGACCGGTATGTGTTCCAGTCCATCGTATGCATGTACAGGCTGAAGAACGTCAGCGTTTCGTCCGGTGCCGGCTTGCTCGCAGTCGCGTTCGTAGTCGCCGACGGAGCTGGCGGCGTGGGCGTGGTCGATGATGTCGTCGGCTGCGTTGAGGAATCCTTCGCCGCGTTCGCCTTCGGCGGTGGGGGCACAGGCGGCAACTGCAATCGATGACGGATCAACACGAACCCCGTCGAGTACAACGCGTGTCGACCGTCCTGATAGCGCTGCTCCGGATACTTGCTGTCCAGCCGGTACGCGACGACGTCACCGTCGGCGATCGCGCGGATCCCGTCGCCTTGCTTCAATCGCGTCGCCGTGTTCTGGTCGAAGTGGATGCCGCCGTGCCACATGCCGTTCGCGCCCAACGGATAGAACCCGTCCTCGGCGGCTGCCAACGCCTTCATATAGGTCATCGGGTTGGCCGGGTCGTGCTTGCCGACCGGCGTGAACGGAAAAGCCCAGTTCAGCGGTGTGTAAGGTGATGCCGCACGTGTGCTCGGGGGAGACGCCGGTCGGGCCGGCGCGATGGGCTTCGGGGTAGGGTGGCTATTGCTCATGTTTCCCGGAATCTCTCGGTTCTCGTTTTTCTTGCTGCTCGGGTGGTGGCGGGCCTGGCGTCAACCGGAGAAGAGTGAGCCGCGGCCGCCATCGGTCGACACCGGCGTTGTCTGCAACGGATCGCGAACCGTTCCGCTCGCACCGCCCGGTTTGTCCCAGCTTCCGCATTTTTCGAGGATCTGCCCGGTCGTCACGTTCTCGATCAGCCCGCCCTTGATGCGGATATACGAGCCACCCGCGCCGATCCACACTTCCTCTGCGGCCGTCAGAATCAGACGTCCGTCCGCACTTTCGATCTTTACGTCTTGCAGGCCGACCAGTGAAACGGCGCCGCTCTGCGCCTGAATGTCCACCGGCCCCTTTGCGGCGAAAATCTTGATGCCGAGGTTCTGCGCGAACAGGCTGATCTTGTCGAGCACACTGGCCAGCAACGCTTTGCCGGCCGCCAGGTTGATGTTCCTGCCTGCCACGACGTTCGCGTGCTGGTTTGCCGTGACATGCACCGATTGCTGCGTCGACGCGGCGATCCCTTCAGGACTCGATAGCAGCATCACCGGCTTCGCAAAACCATTCGCGTTGCCGGTGCCGCCGCCGGCTGTGCGGCCACCGCCGGTCGCGCCAGCGATCGTGCGCTGCGTCGCGTCGGTGAACGACTTCAGCGCGGCCTGGCCGTCGTGCAGGCTTTCGGCGCGGTTCGTTTCGCTGGCCCTCGACGCGGCTTCGAACACGGCCTCCGCGCCGGCGAGCGGCTCGGTTGCGGCCGTTACGTTCAGCGGCTGCGCGGTGGCCGGCTGCGTCGACACATACAGGCCTTGCTCGGCGCGCACCGCGCCGTACGCGCCGGATTTCAGGTCGAACCCGTTGCCAAGGAACGTGCCGCGCGTGTTGTCGCTCTGCTCGATCAGATAGCCCAAATGCAGATGAGAGCTGTAGCTCGACGAGTAAAGGTGGACGCGGTTCTGACCGCTCGAGTCATCCATGACGAACTGGTTGAAACCGTCGCCACCATATTCGCGGGAGCGGAAGCCGGACAGCAGGCCATGGGTATGCCATACCGGCATCGTTGCGCCACCATGCAATCGCGAGATGATGACCGGCCGGTCGCAATCGCCGTTCACGAAGCCCAGGAGCACCTGATCATCTTTGCGCAACGGAAAATAACCGCCACGCCTTGCGCCTGCGTCCGGCATCGCCGCCCGGATCCACGACGTCGACTTCGTATTGCGATCGTTCCGGCTGTTCGATGTCCTGACCCGCACACGGTTGCCGTCGTCCGTGACGATTTCCTCGTTGCGGTCGGTTACGACGATCGCCGTCTGCAAGTGCATCTCCGGCTTCTGATGCTCGAACGGGCTGCGAAAGGGTGTCTTGCGGCGCTGCGCTTCGATCTCGACGTGAAAGAATCCGACGCCGCCATCGCGGTGGCTCACGGTCGTACCGGCCCCGGTGGACTGGGCCTGTTCGATTTCGCTGCGCAGGCTGCGCGGGAATCGCGTGAGCGCATCCATTCCCGGCACGTTGTTCTGGATCAGCCAGTCGCTCGCGATGATCGACAACTCGCGCTCGTCCGCTGGCAGCGCATCGAAGAGAGGATGCCCGGATACCCTGAACCAGTAGCCGGGCAGCGCGTAGCGCGGACTGCCGATCGCGAAATAGCGCTTCGCACGCGAAGCCCATTCTTCGGTTCGAATGCGGGCCTGTTGTTGTCCGACATCGGATTTGGCCCAGGTCTGCGAGCCCGTATACAGATAGTCTTCGCCCTGACCGGGCAAATCATCCAGATCCGCCGCCGGCGTGCTGACCTGTTTGTCGAGGTCCGGCCGCTTGTAGTCGGCCGTTCCGAGCGTGAGTGTCGCGCTCTGGACGTCCTGCTGTTCGCTCAACTGGGTGAGCCCGTCGAAATCCTCGTCGGTGCCCGCGTGGCTGAACTTCATCTCCGCATTCGGCAGCGAAGGCCCGAAATACAGGTCGTCCATCATGATGACCTCGTGCGACTTGCCGTCCTGCGCGAAATCGAAGCGCGGAAACACACCGACCTCCTCCAGGCTCCGATGCACGAAATTCCAGTCGGTTTCCCACTGCACGCGGTGCGAATACGAGCGCACCGCCGTGCGCAGTTCGTGACCATAGTTGCCGGAAGCTTGCGGATGCTTGTCGAATACGTCGGTGAGAATCTGCCAGCCGCTGGCTTCCTGCCAGTCGCGCCGATCGCTGCCGAGTTTCAAAAAGCTCAACCAGGAGGAGAACTGGAGCTGGAAATACGAGACGGTCCCGTCGTTTCCGAGACGACGGGCGCGTTGCACGTAGCCGTGGATCGGCAGATAGCTGCCGCCCGTCTGGCGGATCCACAGCGTGACAGGTTGCAGCATCAGGGCGTTGAGCTTGATTTTGTCGCCCATGACGGACGATGCGTCGACGGTCACCTCGAAATTGCGGCCGAGCCGTGCGTTGATCTTGACGTACAGCGGCACGAGCCAGTCGTCGCCGAGCGGCGTGTCAAGTTTGATGACGCGATCGAACTGCGCGTAGCCGCCGCGCAGCACCTTCAGCAAGACTTCCCGGCCCATTCGGTCACCCCGGTTCATGGAAAACGCGCCCGACCATCACCGAATATCCAAACAACTTTATCGTTCGGAATAAACGGCGATATATTTGAGATGTTCTGTTTAAATCGGGTGCGCCATTGAAAATGGGAGGCGGTGTGCCCCGCGCTTGATTGCACAAAAAATCATACCGAAGTCAGTTCGAATCGGTAACTGTGGGGCAACGATCCTTTAAGATTTTCTCAACGCTGCTGCTGGCATCTTTTTGAAACGATTCGATCCCTATCGAGACGCGTCTGGCTTCAATAAGAAAACTACGACTGTACGAAACCTCGGATCAGCGTTTTCCGGCGCGTGCACTATGTTTTGCGGATTTGGTTAGTACACGTCTGCAAGCTTCATCGACTGTCAGCGATCCCGTGATAAGTGAATACTCTGATTCAACGAAGTTCACAAATCGTTACGTAAAGTCGGGCAGCGATTGAAATTCTGGCAACCTATCGTGGTTATGCGCGAGCTGTTGCTTTCGATTGGGACGAAATTGAAGGGGGCAGTGAAATTTGCAGGACCGTACGTCCATTGGTTTGATAGAGCGACGCCATTTTGTTTTGTGCAATACCTACGCGCATATATGGCGAATCTATCGGACGGCTAGATGAATAAGGAGAATGCTGTCGAACCCGATGGATACCGACAGCACGTCTTCGAAGCGACGGGCGATCGGCAACCACACGTTGTCGGTCTGGTACGCCGTGACGAAAACGTCGATGTCGGGTCGACGCTCTAACGCCTCCAGGGGCGCGCCGGCGTGACAGGGGCACGGAACAACCGCGCGGCGACCGGCCCGTTGCCATGATCGGTCGCGGAAGCAGGGAAGAGGGCGGCCAATGCGACTTGATTCCACGTCGCATGTCGCAAAAAAGCCCCGCAAAATCGATCGATCTTGCGGGGCCTTTTCATTGATTCTGGCGGAGAGAGGGGGATTCGAACCCCCGATAGGCGATTAACCTATACACGCTTTCCAGGCGTGCGACTTAAACCACTCATCCATCTCTCCGGAAGAACGAGAGTATAGCAAACTCTGGCGGCCTCCCGCCACTCCCTTCGACGATCGGCCGGAACCGGCCCCAAAACCTTCCAGCGACGCTCGCACGACGTGCATTCGGTGCGGGTGTGGGGGCGGCCGGGGAGACGTGGCTGGACCGGGTCAGCGGGTCGTTGCTGCCGATGCTCGCGGGGTATGTCGCGTTGTATCGGAAAAGCGCGAACTGACGCGATCGCGTATCGAGCCGTGCCGCCAGTCGCGCCGCTGCCCGCACCCGCACGCACGGCGTCCCGACTCTGCTATCTTCCCGGGCATCTCACCGCTTTCCCCCCTCTCCATGACCGACCGCATCGTCGCCGCATTCGATTTCGACGGCACCATCACGACCACCGACAGTTTCCGTCATTTCGTCCGCTACGCGGTCGGCACGCCGCGTTTCGCATGGGCCGGGTTGCGCGCGCTGCCGTGGATCGTCGCGATGAAGGCGGGCCTCTTGTCGCGCGGCGATGCGAAGGCGAAGTTCGCATGGTTTGCGTTCGGGCCGATCCGCGAGGACGCGCTCGACGCGCTCGCGCGCCGCTTCGTCGATGGTTATCTGCCGAACCTCGTGCGCCCGGACATGCTGGAACGGGTGCGCGAGCATCAGGCGCGCGGGCATGAAGTCGTGCTGGTCAGCGCGTCGCCGTCGCTGTATCTGGAGAAGTGGGCGAAGACGGTCGGCATCGGCACGGTGCTCGCGACGCGCCTCGCGTTCGAGCGCGGCGCGTTCGCCGGGCGGCTGAACGGCGAGAACTGCTGGGGCCCGCAGAAGGTCGTGCGCTTGCGCGGTTGGTGGGGAAATCAGCCGCCTGCGAAGCTGTTCGCGTACGGCGACAGCCGCGGCGACAAGGAAATGGCCGAACTCGCGAACCGGGCATGGATCCGCGGGCAGGGACCGATGCCGGCGATCGGCGCTGACGGACTGACCAGCTGACCGACTGACCGACTGACCGACTGACGGGACCCGCGCGGCGAGCCGCGCCGCCCGCCGTTACGCGTCGGCGCGCTGCGCGCCGCGCGCACCGCGAATCGGACGATACGCGCCCCAGCGATTGGCGCGCCTGAACGTGCCGACATCGTTGAACCGCACGCCGACTTCACGCAGCGCCGCATGCGCAGTGCGCGCGGTCAGCTGCCGGATGTAGAACGGATCGCGCACCACGAAGTGATGGATCGCGTGCGTGCTGCCGAAGTTGAAGCAGAACAGCTGGAACGGCAGCATCCACCACGGGTTGAGCACCTGGGTCTGCTGGATCACGTTGCGCGAATCGATGTCGCCGAAGTAATGCATGTTCGAGCTGACGAAGTTGATGCAGAAGCTGCGTACGAAGTTCGGCCCGAGCCACACGACCGCGAGGAAATCGACGACGCTCATCACGCGCTCGACGACGGCCGGCACGGTCACCGCGTAGCCGAACGCATGCAGCGCGAACAGGCCGGCGTGATACACGATGAACGCGTGCCACAGCGCGTAGTACGCGTGACCGACCGGCATGTAGGACGATGCCTGCTCGATGCGCAACTGCGCGCGCTCGGCCGCATCCTGCACCGGCTGCGCGGCCACGTACTGCTTGACCTTGCGGCGCATTGCATCCGGCCGCAGCACGACGGCGAGCATGCCGTCCGCGATCATCAGCAGGCGCTTCACGCCCCAGCGTTCGCCGTTGGTGATGCCGAATTCCTCGAGATCCGATTCGCCGCCCGATACCTTGTGGTGATGCAGGTGCATGCGCCGGCGCGTCCACGGGTTGATCGTGCCCGGCCGCGTGAGCCAGCACAGCGCCATCATCAGGTGATAGGCCCACGGCGTCTTCTTGAAGTACATCAGGTGGATCAGGTCGTGCTCGAGTTCGTGGATCAGCGACGTGACGAACGCGGCGAGCGGCAACGCGACGTACCACGCGATCGCGCCGCGCGCATACAGCCACGCGATCGCGAGCATCGCGCCCACCGACACGGCCATCACGGTCGCGCCGACGAGGTTCTGGTTGTCGAGCAGCGGAAAGCGCGCGCGGATCGCATCGCTCGCGGCGTTGACCTCGCGGCGGACATACGCGACCTTGTCGGCGTCGTGGCGAAAGACGGTTCGTGCGGGTTGGCTCATCGACCGGAATCCGTGCGGAAAGAGTGGGGCGCAATGCCGATGTGACAAGCATAGGCGCGCCCCGGAGCGCACGCGAGGGCCGCCGGTGCCAATGATGGTGTCATTTCGGGTCACGGTGGCCGGTGCACGGGCGTGCGATGCCGCATCGGGCGGCTAGAATGCCGCTGCGGTGTCATTACGGGCCAGCAGCGCTACAATCCGCCGAAACCGCTCCGGAGTCCGCCGCATGGCCCTGTCCGCCCCGGATGCCGCGCGCCAGCTGAACAAGGCGACGGTATCGTCCGCGTATGCGCTGTTCATGCTGATGCTCGCCGAGGAGCGCGGCATCGATGGCGGCCGGATTCTCGCGGGCTCGGGCGTCGAGCGCGAGCGGCTCGCGCAGCCCGACGCGCGCATCACGCCGCTGCAGCAGGCGGCGATCGTGTTCAACCTGCTCGAGGCGACGGGCGATCCGTCGATCGCGATCGAGATCGGCCTGCGCAGCAGCCTCACGAAATCCGGGCTGATCGGCTTCGGGCTGATGAGTTGCGCAACGCTCGGCGAGGCGATCGCGCTCGGCATCCGCTACCTGCCGACGCGCGTGCCGTTCTTTTCGGTGCGGCTCGCCCAGCTCGACGGGATCGTCGACATCGACGTGCGCGAGGCGTTTCCGCTCGGCCGGCTGCGCCAGTTCGCGGTGGAAAACTTCCTGGTCGAGACGGCGATCCTGTTCAACTCGCTGCTCGATCCCGCGCCGGGGCGCACGCTGCAGTCGCGTGCGGAGCTGCATTTCGAATGGCCCGAGCCGCCGTGGTTCGAGCGCTATCGCGCGCGGCTGCCGCGCTGTCATTTCGACGCGAGCGCGAACCGTATCCGCTGCGACGCCGCGCTGCTCGACGAGCCGATCGGCACCGCGAACGCGCAGACCGCGCAGATGATCGTCCAGCAATGCGAGGCCGAACTCGCGCGGCTCGGCTATGCGGAAAGCATCGTCGAGCGCGTGCGCAACCTGCTGATCTGCGGCGAGACCGGTTATCCGTCGGTGGACGAAATCGCGCGCGAACTGCATGTGTCGGCGCGCACGCTCAAACGCAAGCTCGCGGAATTCGGTGCGACCTATTCGGCGCTGCTCGACGAGATCCGGCTGCGCGATGCGCTCCGGTTGCTCGAGGGCACGCGCCTGCCGGTCGACGAGATCGCGGCGCGGGTCGGCTATACCGACCGCGCGAATTTCACGCGTGCGTTCAAGCGCTGGACCGGCGTCGCGCCGAGCGAGCGGCGCTGACGGCGCGCCGGGCGGCGCGGGCCGGTGCCGGTCGTGCGCCCGGCGTCGATGAATCGATCATTCGATCCATCGGTCGATGGACCCGTCAGACGATCGCCACCCAGTTCGCCCCGCGGCCGCCCGGCACGCGGGCGTGCAACGCCAGCGTGCCGTCGTCCGGCGCGATCGCGTACACCGATACGTATTCCGACTGCTCGCCGCACGCGACGAGCCAGCGTCCCGACGGATCGATCGCGAAGCCGCGCGGCTGCGTTTCGGTGGCCGTCGCGTGTACGGGGTCGAAGGCGCCGTCCGCATCGTGGCGATAGCAGAGCAACTGGCTCGACGTGCGTTCGCTCACATACGCGAAGCGCTCGTCGGGCGTCAGGTGGAGATCGGCAGCCCACACGGCGGGCCCGGTCGGCGCGGGTGGGCGCGCATGGCCTTGCGCGAGGCCGGCGACGGCCGGGTGGCGCGCGCTGACCCGTGCGTCGCCGAGGCGGCCGCTGTCGGCGTCGCGTGCGAAAGTCGCGAGCGTCGCCTGGAATTCGCTGACCGCGACCAGCATCCGGCCGTCGCGCGCGAAGCGCAGGTGGCGCGGCCCGAAGCCGCCCGGCACGCGCGTTTCGCCGTGCTCGACCGCACGCAGGCCGCCGGCATCCTCGATCAGCGCGAACGTGAAGATCCGGTCCGAGCCGAGCGAGCTCACGTACGCGAAGCGGTTGTCCGGCGACACGACGACCGCATGTGCGTTCGCGATGCCGTGCGCGACCTGCAGCGCTGCGCCGTCGCCGTCGCGCACGCGCGCGGCGTCGTAGAGGCTCAGCGAATTCCCGCCGTACGACGCGCCGAGCAGCCAGCGGCCGCTGCGGTCGAGCGACAGGTAGGCGAGGCTCGCGTCGATCGCGGTCGCGCCGATGCGGGCGAGCGCGCCGGTGGCCGCCGCGACGCGGAACGCGACGATCGTCGGCTGCTCGCCGCGCGTCGCGACGTACAGCCGCGCGCGATCGGGCTGCACGGCGACCGGCATCGCGACGTCGCCGGCCGGGTAGCGGGCGAGCGGCGCGAGCGTGCCGTCGGACGTGAGCGAGAACGTGGCGAGGTCGCCGTCGACGGCATTCGGGACGACGACGGTCAGGCGGTCAGTGTTCGGCATGGCGGAGCATTGCGGTGTGCGTGAAGGACTCGTCGGCCGGCAGGCCGCGCGGCGGATCGCTGCGCCGGCGCGTACGCGCGAACGGCGCGGCGACCGTGGCGACTAGGAACGCGATCGCGAGCGCATCCCGGCCGCCCGCGATCGAACCCGTATGTTGCTTCAGATAGCCGAAGGCCGTCGGCAGCGGTCGATATCGTTCGCGATGAACATGATCGGCACGAGCGGCAGCACGTGCCATTTCACTTTCGAGACGGCGGATGCGAGCGGGGCGCGGCCGGGCAGGGCGGGCGAGGTCAAGGGAGTCTCCGGGCGGGCGGCGAACGGGGCAGCGGCCCGCGTTCGCGTCGGGTGGGGATCTAAGTAGTATGTTGTCGTATGACATGGTACGCCTGAGATCCTGATATGACGTCACGGGTTTACCCCGAATATATCCGAATATCGGGAAATGCCGGGAGGTTGTCTCCGTGCGCAATCACATCTGATGACGGATGACGTGGGTGGGCAGGCGTGCCGCTCGGTGCTTCCCTGCGGCGCACTTCGCCCCGGCAAGCGGCCGGCTTCGTGCGCGGCCCGCTATGCCATCGACACGACGCTGTTCAGCAGCATCTTCACCAGCACGGCCTGCCGTGTCGCGCCCGTCTTCGCGAAGATTCCGCGCAGATGCGCACGGGCGGTGTTCTTCGTGATGCCGGTCGCGGCGGCCGCTTCGTCGAGCGTCAGGCCGTCGACGAGCAGTAGCGCGATCTCGGTTTCCATCGGCGTGAGGCGAAACAGCCGGTGCAGCATGTCGCGCGAGGTCTGGGGCGACGACGCCGGATCGCGGACGAACACCGCGACGGCCGGCCGGTGCTGGCGGTCCTCCGCGCCGTGAAAGGGCGCGAGCGGGCGCAGCAGCACGTTCAACGGCATCGCGCCGCCGGGGCGCGACAGCGTGGTGGCCTCGATGCGGCCGAGCGCACCCGCGCGGAAATGCTCGAGCGCGGCCTGCAGCGCCTTCTGCAGCCGGCGCTCGTCGAGCGGGCACGACGCATGGAGCCGCTCCTGGCGCAGGCACAGGCCGTCCTGCTGCTCGAACAGCCGCTCGGCGATGCGGTTGTGCTTGATCACGCGACCGTCCTCGTCGAGGATCGCGGTGCCGACGTCGAGCCGGTCGACCGTGCCCGCGTACAGCGCGCGTTCGGCGTCGAGCACGTCGAGCGCCGCGTGCAGCTCGACCGCGCGCTGCAGGTGCGGCAGCAGCGTCGCGACCTGCGCGCGTTCGGCCGCGTCGAAGTCGCGCGCATGATGCGGGCGGCTCACGAAGAACGCGCACTCGACGCCGCGCTCGCCGCGCAGATTCGCACCGAGGATGAAGCGCAGGTCGAGCGGCTGCAGGTATTGCCGGTAGAAATCGTGCGCGCACCAGCGTGTCGCGCCGAACAGCGTGTCGGCCGTGAACACCTGGCCGGGCGGGTGGTCGAGAAACGGGCACAGCGCGTAGAACTCTTCGCTGTACGACGGTTCGCCGGGCAGCAGCGGGCCGTGGGTCGATGCGTTGATGATGAGCCCGCGCCGCGTGCCGCGCGGGCTGCGCAGCACGAGCGTCGTGAAGCTCGCGTCGAGCCGCACGCGCATCGCTTCGAGAAAGCCCGCCCAAGGCGTCGTCTCGGACGGGCCCTGATAGACGAGCCCGAGCCACGCGCTGAGTTCGCGGGCCGTCCATGCCGCGTCGTCGAAGCTGTCGTGTGCGGCCGTGTCGCCGGGCGCCAGCGCGATCCGCATGCTCGTGTTCTCCTGGGTCGGGGTGAATGCTCCCGAGCCAGCATACCGACCGGCCAGCCGCCCGCGTCATCCGAACGGAGTAGACGACGCGGGCCGTGCCGGAGCGACGCAGCGTGCGTCGCGCTGGCGCCGCTTACGCGGTGCGTTCGCGCAGCAGGTACGCGACGATCCGTTCCGCCGCGGCCTCCGGCGACTCGGCCACCGTATCGATGCGCAGTTCCGGCTGCGCCGGCGGCTCGTACGGCGAGTCGATGCCCGTGAAGTGCTTCAGTTCGCCCTTGCGCGCCTTCTTGTACAGCCCCTTCGGATCGCGTTCCTCGGCGACCGCGAGCGGCGTGTCGACGAACACTTCGACGAACTCGTCGGGACGAACCAGCGCGCGCGCCATGTCGCGTTCCGCGCGGAACGGCGAGATGAACGACACGAGCGTGATGAGCCCGGCATCGAGCATCAGCCGCGCGACTTCGGCCACGCGCCGGATGTTCTCCACGCGATCGGCCTCGGTGAAGCCGAGATCGCGGTTCAGGCCGTGCCGCACGTTGTCGCCGTCGAGCAGGTACGTGTGCTTGCCGAGCGCATGCAGGCGCCGCTCGACGAGGTTCGCGATCGTCGACTTGCCCGCGCCCGACAGCCCGGTCAGCCATACGATGCGCGGCGTCTGCGCCTTCTGCACCGCGCGCGCGTCGCGGTCGACGTCGACGGCCTGCCAGTGCACGTTGTGCGCGCGGCGCAGCGCGAAGTGCAGCATCCCGGCGCCGACCGTGTCGTTGGTGAAGCGGTCGATCACGATGAAGCCGCCGGTGTGGCGATTCAGGTCGTACGGATCGAACGCGACGGGCCGGTCGAAGCTCAGGTTGCACACGCCGATCTCGTTCAGCGCGAGCGTGCGCGCGGCGAGATGCTCGCGCGTGTTCACGTCGATCTTGTACTTCGGCGTCGCGCAGGTCGCGCCGACCGTCTGCGTGCCGAGCTTCACGAGATACGGCCGGCCCGGCAGCAGCGGTTCGTCGTGCATCCACACGAGCGTCGCCTCGAACTGGTCGGCGACTTCCGGTGGCGCGTCGGCACGCGCGATCATGTCGCCGCGACTGATGTCGATCTCGTCGGCGAGCGTGAGCGTCACCGCTTCGCCGGCGCGCGCGACATCGGCTTCGCCGGCCGGCGTGATCACCGACGCAACGCGGCTCTCCTTGCCGGACGGCAGCACGCGCACGCGTTCGCCGACGCGCACTTCGCCCGACGCGATGCTGCCGGCATAACCGCGGAAGTTCAGGTGCGGACGGTTGACCCATTGCACGGGCAGCCGGAACGGTTCGTCGCGCGTCACGCGCTCGACGAGCGGCAGCGTGTCGAGATGCCGCATCAGCGGCGGGCCCGCGTACCACGGCATCCGAGCGCTCGATGTGATCACGTTGTCGCCGCGCAGCGCGGACATCGGAATGCTGACGATTTCGTCGAGGCCGAGTTCGGCTGCGAACGCGCGGTAGTCGGCGTCGATACGCTCGAACACGGCGCGGTCGTAGTCGACCAGGTCCATCTTGTTGATCGCGAGCACGACGCGCTTGATGCCGATCAGCGCGACGAGATGGCTGTGGCGGCGCGTTTGCGTGAGCACGCCCTTGCGCGCGTCGATCAGTATCACCGCGAGATCGGCGGTCGACGCGCCGGTGATCATGTTGCGCGTGTACTGCTCGTGGCCTGGGGTGTCGGCGACGATGAACTTGCGTCGTGCGGTCGCGAAGAAGCGGTATGCGACGTCGATCGTGATGCCCTGTTCGCGCTCGGCCGACAGGCCGTCGACGAGCAGCGCGAAATCGAGTTCGCCGCCTTGCGTGCCGACCTTCTTCGAATCGGCTTCGAGCTGGGTCAACTGGTCGTCGAACAGCATGTTCGATTCGTAGAGCAGGCGGCCGATCAGCGTGCTCTTGCCGTCGTCGACGCTGCCGCACGTGATGAAGCGCAGCAGGTCCTTCGTTTGCGCATCGTCGGCGTGCATGTCGGGCGTCGTGTGCGCAAGTGCCTCGGGGGCGGTGAGAACGTGTGCCATCAGAAATATCCCTCCTGTTTCTTCTTTTCCATCGAACCGGCCGAATCGCTGTCGATCAGCCGTCCCTGGCGCTCGGACGTGCGCGTGTCGCGCATCTCCTGCAGGATGTCGTCGAGCGAGCTCGCGTCGCTGTCGATCGCGCCCGTCAGCGGATAGCAGCCGAGCGTGCGAAAGCGCACCTTGCGCATCTGCGGCACTTCGCCGTCGCGCAGCGGCAGGCGTTCGTCGTCGACCATGATCAGCGCGCCGTCGCGCTCGACCACCGGCCGCTCCTTTGCGTAGTAGAGCGGAACGATCGGAATGTCGTGCAGCCGGATGTATTGCCAGATGTCGAGTTCGGTCCAGTTGGAAATCGGGAATACGCGCAGGCTTTCGCCGCGGCGCTTGCGCGCGTTGTACAGCGACCAGAGTTCGGGACGCTGGCGCTTCGGATCCCAGCGGTGCTGCTCCGAGCGCAGCGACACGATGCGCTCCTTCGCGCGCGATTTCTCCTCGTCGCGGCGCGCGCCGCCGAACGCGGCGTCGAAACCGTAGTGGTCGAGCGCCTGCTTGAGCCCCTGCGTCTTCCACACGTCGGTGTGCACGGCCGAGCCGTGCGTGAACGGATTGATGTCGTTCGCGACGCCGTCGGGGTTCACGTGCACGCGCAGGTCGAGGCCGAGGCGCGCGGCCGTCTCGTCGCGAAACGCGATCATCTCGCGAAACTTCCACGTCGTATCGACGTGCAGCAGCGGAAAGGGCGGCTTCGCCGGGTAGAAGGCCTTCATCGCGAGATGCAGCATGACCGAGCTGTCCTTGCCGATCGAATAGAGCATCACCGGGTTTTCGCTTTCCGCGACCACCTCGCGCATGATGTGGATGCTTTCGGCCTCCAGTCGCTCCAAGTGGGTCAACATCGTTCGTCTCCTTGTTGCATGCCGGCGCCGCGCGACATGTGCGGCGTTTCGTGCATGACGCCAACGGTATCGAGCGAGGGCGGTGCCGTTCTTCGTCCGGGTGGACTAACACGCGGCGCGGCGGGCAGCGGATCTTTCCTTAGTCCACCCGGACGAAGTGGCGCGCGAGGCGCTCGCTTAAGGTGAACGCTCGACCATCGGCGGAGACGACACATGACGGACGACACACGCGCCACGCAGTTGCTTTCGGGCCAGACCTGGGCCGATTTCTGCGACACCCTGAAACGCAGCGGCGAGCAGATCCTGCGCGCCGAGGCGCCGGACGATCCGCTCACGCGCGCGGAAGGATTCCGCTACCTGAGCCGGCTGATGCGCATCGCGCTCGAAATGCACGTCGAGTTCGCGGACGGCGCGTGGCCCGGCTTCTTCTCGCCGTCGCACGAGACCGCGAAGATCGGCGCCGACAATCCGGACAACCTGTACCAGTACGCGCGCCTCGACGGCCGCTGCGAATATCGCGTGACGGGGCGGCGCGGCACGGTCGCATACCTGAGCTTCGGCACGCAGAAGGGCGGTTACGAGACGGACGGCAAGATGCTTCAGACGGGTTTTCTCGACGCGAAGCAGCTCGAGCTCGCGCCGGACGGCAGCTTCGAGATCGTGCTGAGCGAAACGCCGCGCGCGGGCAACTGGGTGCGCATGGAGCCCGGCACGAACGCGCTGCTCGTGCGCCAGACTTTCCTCGACCGGCGCGCGGAGACTCCCGCGCAATTGAAGATCGAACGCATCGGCGCGCACGACCGGCCCGCGCCGCTCGACCCGCTCGTGCTGCAGGGCGGCCTCACGCGCGCCGCGCAGTTCGTCGAGCAGACGGCGAAGCTGTTTGCCGACTGGGCCGCGAGCTACGGCTCGCACGTAAACGCGCTACCGCCTGCGGACCAGGCGCTGTGCCAGTCGGTCGGCGGCGATCCGAACATCTACTATTACCACTCGTGCTGGTCGCTCGCCGACGACGAGGCGCTCGTGATCGATGTCGACACGGTGCCCGACTGCGATTTCTGGAACGTGCAGCTCAACAACTACTGGATGGAGTCGCTCGACTACCGGCACTTCGACATCTGCGTGAACAAGCACAGCGCGCGGCTGAATGCGGATGGCGGCGTGACGGTGGTGGTCGCCGCGTCGCGGCCGGGCGGCGCGAACTGGCTCGATACGGCCGGGCATCGCACCGGCACGATCTGCTGGCGCTGGGTCGGCGCCGCGCAGCCGGTGCATCCGCGCACGCGCGTCGTCAAGCTCGCCGCGCTGAAGGAGGCCGCATGAACGCGCCGCTCGACCCGATCCGCGCGCAGCTCGACGCCGACGCGCTGATCGACGAGGCCGTGTCGCGCACGGGCGGCCTCACCGCGTTCGGCGACGGCCCGTATCGCGAGGCGCTCGACGTGATGTGCGCATCGCTGAGCGACGAAGCGAAGCTGTCGGCGCGCGGTGTGGCGATGATGCGCGAGAAACTCATGGGCCAGCTCGTGAACCGGCTCGTTATCGAGGATTACTTCGGCCGTCATCCGGAGATCGCCGACATCGAGATCGATGATCCGCTCGTGATCGTCGGGCTGCCGCGCACCGGCACGACGCTGCTGCAGCGGCTGCTCGCGGTCGACCCGCGCTTTTATTCGGCCGCGTGGTGGGAAACGCGCTATCCGGCGCCGCTCGCCGGCGAGACGCTCGGCGCGCCGAGCGTGCGCATCGCGCGCGCGCAGGCCGAGGTCGCGACGATGATCGACTGCATTCCGCAGATCCTCGCGATCCATCCGCTCGACGCGATGCTCGCCGACGAGGAGTTCATGCTGATGGAGCATTCGTTCGTGTGCGCGATGGATTCGTACGCGAACGTGCCGGGCTATACGGCGTGGCTCGCGAAGCAGGACCTGACGCCGGTCTACACGTACCTGAAGCGGATGCTGCAGTTCCTGCAGTGGCAGAAGGCGCAACGCGGCGTTGCGCCGGCCGCGCGCTGGCTGCTGAAGACGCCGCAGCATCTGCATGCGCTCGACGTGCTGTGCCGCGTGTTTCCGCGGGCACAGGTCGTGCTCACGCATCGCGACCCGGCGCAGACGATTCCGTCGATGGCGAGCATGGCGCACACGCTGTGGCAGATGTATGCGGACGACCCGGATCCGCGCACGGTCGGCGCGCAGTGGAACGCGGGGATGGCGCGCGCGATCGGCGCGGCGATGGCGGCGCGCGACGCGCTGCCGGCCGAGCGCTTTCTCGACGTGCGTTTCGAGGACACGGTGTCGGATCCGCTCGGCGTGGCCGAAGCCGTGTACCGCTTCGCGGGCATGTCGCTCGATGCGCCGCAGCGCGCGGCGATGACGGCCTGGATGGCGCGCAACGGGCGCGACAAGCGCGCCGCGCACGATTACTCGATCGCGCGCTTCGGCTTCACCGATGCGCAACTGGCGCACGACTTCGCCGCGTATCGCGCGCGGCACCTGCGGGCGGCCGGCTGACGGCGCGCCCGCGAGACGAACCATAACCAGGAGACAACCCATGTTGCTGAAGGACAAGATCGTCGTGATTTCAGGGATCGGGCCGGGGCTCGGTGTGAAGCTCGCCGTCGAGGCGGCACGCGAGGGTGCGCGCGGCGTGGTCGTCGCGGCACGCACGATGGACAAGCTCGACGACGCGGAAGCACGGATCGGCGCACTCGGCGTCGCATGCGACGTGCTGAAGGTACGCACCGACATCGCCGAGCGCGCGCAGTGCCGGCAGCTCGCGACGCAGGCGGTCGAGCGCTTCGGCCGGATCGACGCGCTCGTGAACAGCGCGTTCGCGCACGGCACGTTCCCGGAGCCGGTCGAGGAAGCCGATCTCGACGGCTGGCGCGCGGTGTTCGACACCAACGTGTTCGGCACGATGACGCTCACGCAGGAAATCGTGCCGCACATGAAGCGGCAGAAGCGCGGCGCGATCGTGATGATCAACTCGCAGGCGACCCGCAAGCCGTTTGCAGGGGAAGCGGGCTACGCTGTATCGAAGGGCGCGCTCGCGGTTGCGGCAAAATACCTGGCGCGCGAGCTCGGCGTGCACGGGATCCGCGCGAACAGCATCCACATGGGCTGGATGTGGGGCGTGCCGACGCAGACGTATTTCCGGCAGGCGGCCGCCGAATACGGCACGACGGAGGAAGCGATCATCGCGCCGATCGCGTCGAACATCGCGCTCGCGAAGCTGCCGACCGATGACGACTGCGCGCGCGCGGCGCTGTTCCTCGCGTCGGATTACGCGAACGCGGTGACCGGCGCGACGCTCGACGCGAACGGCGGCGATTTCATGCCCTGAGGACGGAGCAACGGATCATGCAGGAACGACAACAGGAACAGGGGCGCCACTTCTTCGCGTTCAACGGCGATGCGGACGGCCTGTGCGCGCTGCAGCAGCTGCGGCTCGCGGAGGGCGAACGCGGCACGCTCGTGACCGGCGTGAAGCGCGACATCAGGCTGCTCGAGCGCATCGACGCGCGGGCCGGCGACCGCGTGACCGTGCTCGACGTGTCGCACGACCAGAACCGCGACGCATGCGCGCGGCTGCTGCGCGATGGCGCCGCGGTTCGCTACTTCGACCATCACTTCGCGGGCGAGCTGCCCGGCGATCCGCGTTTCGACGCGTATATCGACACGGCCGCCGACGTCTGCACGAGCGCGCTCGTGAACCGCCGTCTCGGCGGCCGGCATGTGCGCTGGGCGATCGTCGCGGCGTTCGGCGACGAACTGCCGGCGCTCGGCGACGCGCTCGCGCGCGAATACGGGATCGACGCAGCCGAACGCGGCACGCTGGCCGAACTCGGCCTCTACCTGAACTACAACGCCTACGGCGAATGCGTCGGCGACCTGCATTTCGATCCGGCCGTGCTGGCCGACGCGATGCTGCCATGCGTCGATCCGCTCGACTTCGTGCGCGACACGCCGGTGTTCGCCGCGTTGCGCGACGGCTATCGCGACGACATGGCGCTCGCGGGCGCACTCGCGCCGTTGCGCGACGTGCCGGGCGCGACGCTGATCAGGATGCCGGATCATCCGTGGGCGCGGCGCGCGACGGGGATGCTCGCGAACGAGCGGATGCGCAATGCGCCGCATGCGGCGCTCGCGGTGCTGTCGCCACGCGCGCAGGGCGGGTTCGTGGTCAGCGTGCGCGTGCCGGACGGCCGGGCGCTCGGCGCGGACGAATTCTGCCGCGGCTTCCCGACCGGCGGCGGGCGCAAGCGCGCGGGCGGCATCAACCATCTGCCGGAAACCGAATTCGACGCGTTCGCCGCGCGCTTCGAAGCGGCGTTCCGTCTCGACTGACCCGAGGGCCTGCGACACGCGCGCCGTGCAACGATGCCACGGCGCGCGCGTCGTGCGACGTGTCGGTGTTCAGCCGGTCGCGTTCGCAAGCACGGCCGGCACGTTGTGGCCGTAGCAGCGCTCCTCGACGCGCTCGGCGATGCGCCAGCCCTGCGCGGTGCGCACGAACCGGTCGACGTACCACAGCCCGAGAAACATCACCTGCGTGCCGCCGTCCGGCAGCGCGACTTCCATCGGATTGAAACAGATCGTGCGGCCGCGCGCGGTGTCGCCGTCGAGCGTGATCGACAGGTTGCCGACCAGGTGCTGGTACTGCGGGAACTGCGGCAGTACGGTGCGCAGCCACGCCTTGACGTCCGGATACGTGCCGGCGATGCCGCCCATCGCGCGATAGTCGATCGTCGCGTCGTGCGTGAACACGGCATCGAGCGCGTCGAAGTCGTGTGCATCGATCGCGCTCGAGTACGCGACGATCAGCTCGCGGAGGTCGTGATGATCGGAGAGGGTCTGCAGGTCGGGCATCGGTTGCGCTCCGTCACGCGCTTTTGCGCCGGCGGGCCGCATGCAGCGCTTCCGCCCGCAGCTTCACGTCGCGCGCGCACTGGTCGAACCCCTGTTTCACCCAGCCGCCGTGCTCGCGCATGATCGTTTCCGCGTTGAGGCCGAGGAACTGGTCCGTCGTGAAGTAGCGGCAGCGCTCGGCGCCGTCGGCTTCGACGTACTGGTCGCGGCGCGCGGCGTCCTTGTTGTCGTCGGTCGGGCGCTGCTCCCACGACAGCAGGCGCTCGGGCTCGTATGCGACGAGGATTTCGTTGACGGGAATCACCGTCTCCGTGCCGGGAATGCGCACCTGCATGTGCACGAAGTCGCCGATCCGGCCGGTCGTCTCGAGGCCGACGCAGAACGTGTTCCATTCGCCGTAGCGCGGGAAGTCGGTCAGCACTTCCCAGACGACGGCAGCGGGGGCGTCGATCGCGACGGTGATCGAGGTGACGAGATTGGCTGGTTTGGTCATGGCGGGTATCGAATGTGAGTGAGGGAGCGGAGGGGGCCGCGGCTGCGCCCGCACGGGCGGGTACGCGCCGCGACAGCCGGAACGGGTCGCGCCGGCGCCGGCGGGCATGGCGAACGCGCCGTGCAATGCATGGGGCTGACCGGCGGCCGGCGCGCGTCGCACATCGCGGCGAACCCGACATCGAGCGTAGGCCGGTGCGTGCGGCGAAGAATCGTCGGAACGGACTAAGGCCTTTCACCGGGCCGGCGATCCGGTGTCGGCGTCGGTACGCGACGCACGCGCGCGGTACGCCGTGCGGTTCGAACGTCGACATCGCGCGAACCTGCCGCGACAATACCGGTCACTCTTCAGTTTCCTGCTCGAGGTGCCCGTGCCAGCGAAGTCGACCATTGCTCCCGCCGTCGTGTGGTTCCGCGACGATCTGCGCGTGACCGACCAGCCCGCGCTGACGCGCGCGGTTGCGTCGGGCCGGCCGCTCGTATGCGTGTACGTCGACGACACGGGCGAAGGCGCGGGGCGCGCGCTCGGCGGGGCGGCGCGCTGGTGGCTGCATGGGTCGCTCGCCGGACTCGATGCGGCGCTCGCGCGTCATGGCGGACGCCTGCTGCTGTTGCGCGGCGATGCGCCGCGCGAGATCGAACGCGTCGCGCAGGACACGGGCGCGGCAGCGGTGTACTGGAACCGCCGCTATGCGCAGCCGCAGCGCGATGCCGATGCGGCGTTGAAGGCGTCGCTGAAGGCGCGCGGCCTCGAGGTCGAGAGCAGCAACGGCAGCCTGCTGAACGAACCGTGGGACGTGCTGACGGGCGCCGGCACGCCGTTCCAGGTGTTCACCGCGTACTGGCGCGCGGTGCGGCGCGATCGCACGGTGGCGGCGCCGCTGCCGGAGCCCGAGCGGATCGCGTTTCATCCGTGGCCGGCCGGCGTGCGCGAACGCGCGCTGCCGCTCGACGCGCTCGGGTTGCGTCCGCACGCGCCGGACTGGGCGGGCGGCCTGCGCGACGCGTGGCCGGCACCCGACGAAGCCGGCGCGCAGGCGCGGCTCGATGCGTTTTCCGTCGAGTCGCTGACCGGCTATGCCGATACGCGCGACCGGCCCGACCGGTCGGCGACGAGCCGGCTGTCGCCGTGCCTGCGCTTCGGCAACCTGTCGCCGCGACAGGTGTGGCATGCGGTGCAGGGTGCGGCACAGGCGGGCGGTGCGGCCTGCGCGGCCGGCGCCGAGAAGTTCCTGAGCGAACTCGGCTGGCGCGAATTCAGCCATGTGCTGCTGTATTACTTTCCGGCGCTCGCGACCGACAACTTCCGGGCGCAGTTCGACGCGATGCCGTGGCGCGACGATCCTGCCGCGCTGCGCGCGTGGCAGCGCGGGCTGACCGGCTACCCGCTCGTCGATGCGGGGATGCGCGAGCTGTGGACGACCGGCTGGATGCACAACCGCGTGCGGATGGTCGTCGCATCGTTTCTCGTCAAGCATCTGCTGATCGACTGGCGGGCCGGCGAGCGCTGGTTCCACGACACGCTCGTCGACGCGGATGCCGCGAACAACCCGGCGAACTGGCAATGGGTGGCCGGCTGCGGCGCCGACGCCGCGCCGTATTTCCGCATCTTCAATCCGGTGACGCAGGGCCGGAAGTTCGACCCGCAAGGGGCGTACGTGCGCCGCTGGGTGCCGGAACTCGCGGGCCTCGACGCGGCGACGATCCACGCGCCGTGGGAGGCATCCCCGATGGAGCTTGCGGCGGCCGGCGTGCGGTTCGACGTCGACTATCCGGCGCCGATCGTCGATCACGACGGCGCGCGCCGTCGCGCGCTCGATGCGCTGGCCTCGTTGCCGAAGCGTCGCCAGGCGTGACCGGCCGTCGCTGCGCGCGGCACGGTTCGCCGCGTCAGTCGCAGAACGCCGCGTGCTCGAGCAGCGCGAGCGCGACGCCCGAATCGAAGTAGGCCGCGCCGCACCACGCGACGAACGCGAGCGCGCCGGCGGCCAGCGCCGCACGCATCACGCCCATGCGGCTTTGCCCGGCACCGGCCGCGCGATGCGCGCGTCGTCGATCGGCAGGTGCAGCAGCGCGGCCAGCACGCCGAGCGCGATCGAGCCGATCCACAGCGGCAGGTACGAATGCGTCGCGTCGTACACGAGCGCGCCGAGCCAGACGCCGAAGAAACTGCCGAGCTGGTGCCCGAAGAACACGAAGCCGAACAGCGTCGCGATGTAACGCACGCCGAACACCTGCGAGATCACGCCGTTGGTCAGCGGCACCGTGCCGAGCCACGTGAAGCCCATCACGGCCGCGAACACGTAGACGCTCGCGGGCGACAACGGCGCTGCAACGAACGCGACCATCGCCAGCGCGCGGACGAGGTACAGCACGGACAGCACGTACTTGCGCCGCAGCAGGCTGCCGAGATGGCCGCATGCGTAGGTGCCGGCCACGTTGGTCAGCGCGATCAGCGCGAGCGCGACGCTGGCGTGGCGCGCCGGCAGGCCGTGATCGAGCAGGTAGGCGGGCAGGTGGGTCGCGATGAACGCGAGCTGGAACCCGCACGCGAAGAATCCCGCGTTCAGCAGCCAGAAGCCGCGATGCGCGAACGCTTCGCGTACCGCCGCGCCGATCGACTGGTCGGGGCCGTCCGCGCGGCTCGCGGCCTGCGCGGGCCGGTCGCGCACCAGCACGGCGAGCGGCGCGAGCAGCGCGGTGACGACGGCGAGCGCGACGAAGGCATGCTGCCAGCCGATGCCGCCGATCAGCACCTGCGCGACCGGCACCATGCAGAACTGGCCGAGCCCGCCGATCGCGCCGGCGACGCCGAGCGCCCAGCCGCGCCGGTCGGGCGGAAACAGGCGGCTCAGCGCGCCGTAGATCGACGCGAAGGCCGACCCCGACAGCGCGACGCCGATCACGAACCCCGCGCCGGCCGTGAATACGCCGGCCGACGCGGCGAACGCCATCGTGACGAGCCCGGCCGCGTACAGCAGCATGCCGGCGACGATCACGCGCACCGACCCGAAGCGGTCGGCGATCATGCCGGTGAACGGTTGCGCGATGCCCCAGATCAGGTTCTGCAGCGCGAGCGCGAGGCCGAACGCTTCGCGCGACCAGCCGTGGTCGAGCGTGACGGGGGCGAGGAACAGTCCCTGCACGTGACGGATGCCGAGCGCGGCGCCCATGATCAGGCCGCCCGCGAGCACCGGCAGCCAGCGGCGCCGGGCGTCTTGTTCGATCGGGGTCATGCGTGTCTCCGGATGGATGCGTGCGGCGCGGCGGCCGCGTTCGATCCGATTAGACGATCCGGCCGCCGGCCGCTCAAGCAATCATTCGGTCGCGTTCGCATGCGTGCGGGGAATGCGATGCGGTTCGGACACGATGTCGGCGACGCGGGCTGTACACGCCGGATGCGTGAAGCCGCTGCGCCGCATGCAGCCGGCGTGACAGGCGGCCGATGCAGCGGGGACGGGGCGCCGGTGCATTGCCCGTGGCGGCGTTCATGTACGTGCGCAACACCGCGCCGGCGCCGGCTCGATGCAGAATTTCGCTCGCGGCTCGCGGCTCGCGGCTCGCGGCTCGCGGCTCGCGGCTCGCGGCTCGCGGCTCGCGACTACCGCTGCGCCACGTCGTACGCCCGCATCGCCGCGTCGCACTCGGCCGCTTCCGCGAGGATCCAGTCGCGCACGTCGGCGACTTCGCGGCGCGGTGCCGGATCGTGCCGGAACAGCCAGTAGCCGTACGCATCCGACAACGCCTGCGAGTGCGGGCCGAGCACCGCGAGCCGGCCGTCGGCGAGCATCGGCGCGACGAGCGCGAGCCTGCCGAGCGCGACGCCCTGGCCGGCGATCGCGGCGTGGATGACCTGGTCGTACTGGTTGAAGCGCAGCACGCCCTTCGGGCGCGCGTCGCCGAGCCCGGCAGCGTGCAGGTGCGCACGCCACTGCAGTCGGGTTTGCGGCGGCCCGTCGAATTCGAGCAGCACGTGCTCGGCGATAGCGGCCGCGTCGGTGACGGGCCGGGCGGCCAGCGCGGGGTGCGCGACCGGCACGACGATCTCGTCGAACAGGTGCAGCGCGCCGGCCGGCGCGCGCTCGCGCGGGCAGTAGCGGATTCCGAGGTCGATGCCTTCCGCGCGCAAATCGAGTACCTTGTCGTTCGCGGCCACGCGCAAGTCGATGTCGGGCAGGCGCGCCTGCAGGCGCCCGAGTCTGGGCAGCAGCCACAGCGCGGTGACGCCGATGCTCGCGGTGATCGTGACGGGTTGCCGCTCGCGTGCGGCGGCGAGCGACGCGACGGTGTCCTGCAGGTTGAGCAGCGCCGCATCGGCGGCGCGGAACAGCCGCTCGCCTTCCGGCGTGAACGCGATCTTGCGATAGCCGCGCTGCAGCAGCGCGACGCCGAGATGCGCCTCGAGCGCGTGCACCTGGCGGCTGACCGCCGACTGCGTGACGCACAGGTCCTGCGCGGCGAGCGTGATGCTCATGCGGCGGCCGACGGCGACGAAGCCGCGCACGAGGTCCAGCGACGGAAGACGGACGAGCGGCGTTGACATGCGTAGGGCTCATGCGAACGGAGCAGCAAGATTGGTTGAGAACGTCCGGCGCGTCAAGTTCAATGGAGGCTGGCCGATCGGGCGGGCGCCGGGCAGGCGGCGCCGCACAGGAGACACGATGACGATTTCGAACGAAGCAGGCGGGGCCGCGTGCGCGGCGGATCAGGCAGCGGGGCGCCCGGCGGGTGCGTTTCCGCCGGAGGCCGTGACGCTGACCGCGGCCGACGGTTACGTGCTGCGCGGCTACGTGTGGCGGCATCGCGGCAGCACCGTGCGGCCGGTGACGGTCGTCAATTGCGCGACGTCGGTGCGCTGCGACTACTACTTCCGTTTCGCGGCCTGGCTGTTCGCGCAGGGGCGCGACGTGCTCGTCTACGACTATCGCGGGATCGGCGGCTCGCGCCCCGCGCGGCTCGCGAAGCTGCGCGCGAACTGGCTCGACTGGGGGCGGCTCGATTGCGAGGCCGCGCTGCAATACGCGCGCGATGCATTTCCGGGCCAGCCGCTCGACGTCGTCGCGCACAGCATCGGCGGCTGCGTGCTCGGGCTCGCGGCGTCGAACGCGTACGTGCGTCACGTGGTGACGGTGGGCGCGCAGTATGCGTACTGGCGCGACTATCGGCCGGAAGAGCGGCGGCGCATGTGGTGGAAATGGCACGTCGCGATGCCGGCGCTCGCGGCCGTATTCGGCTACGTGCCCGCGAAGCGGCTCGGCTGGATGGAAGACACGCCGCGCGGCGTCGCGCTGTCGTGGGTGCGCGCGCAACCGCGCTTCGAGGACGCCTTCACGCACGGCCTGCTCGCCGAACCCGCGGCGAGCCGCGCCGCGCTGCCGGCCCGCTTCGCGCGGCTGCCGGCGTCGATGCTCGCGATCGGCCTCGACGACGACGGGTTCGGCACGGTCGACGCGATCGAACGGCTGGTCGGCTACTACACGGGCAGCGACGTCACGCACCTGCGGATCGCGCCGCGCGACATCGGCGTCGACGCGATCGGCCACTTCGCGTTCTTCCACAGCCGCTTCACCGACACGCTGTGGCCCGTCGCGCTGTCCTGGCTGCAACACGGCGCGCTGCCGGCCGATGCGCCGGGCCGCGTTCACGCGCGCCATCCGGCGCAGCGTGCGCGGCTGGCGGGAAGCGGCGTGCCGGGTGCCGTCGCGCACGGGTGAACGCGCGCGCGCGCGTGGCCCGGCCATCGCGTCGATGAGACGGTCGCACCGGCTGCCGTTGCTGCTGCCGCTGCCGACGATCTCGGTCGCGATGCGTCGGTCTCCGTCCCGTACGATCGATTAACATCGAACGTTTCGTTCGCCTGGCTGCCGCGTGCCGATGTCCATTCCACCCGATTCCGAGATTGCCGACGACCTGTCCCGCGCGTGGCGCGTGCACCTGCTCGATGTGCCGCCTGCCGCGTCGCGTGCCGGCGTGCAGGTCGCGCGCGTCGATTTCGACTGGCGCGTGCCGCTCGCATCGCCCGCCTACGCCGCACTGAGCGACGCGGAGCGGGCGCGTGCCGGGCGCTATCTGCGGCACGAGGATGCGGTGCGCAGTGCCGCGACGCGCGCCGCGCTGCGCGACGTGCTCGGTGCGGCGCTCGGCATCGCGCCGAAGGACGTCGCGATCGTCGTCGACGCATCGGGACGGCCGTCGCTGGATCCCGCGCATCGCGCGTCGCTCGATTTCAACGTGTCGCACGCGGGCGATCACGCGCTCATCGCGTGGGCGGCGACGGGGCGCGTCGGCGTCGATATCGAAAGCTGCAACCGCACGACCGACTGGCGTGCGCTGACGCGCGAAGTGTGCGCGGCCGCCGAGGCTGCGTATCTCGACGGCCTGCCGCTCGCCGCCCGCGCGGACGCGTTCATGCGCGTGTGGGCCGCGAAGGAGGCGCTGCTGAAGGCGCTCGGCACCGCATCGTCGGCGGCTGGCGCCGTTCGCGGTCGTGCCGCCGCGCGATGCGGCGACGCCGCGACGACGATCGTCGAGCGGCCGCGCCCGCGCCGGCGTGGCCGCGTTCGACGCGGGCTGGCTCGACGCGGCGCCCGGTTACGCGGCGTGCGTCGCGTGGCGCGCTGACCCGTTTCAGCGCGCGACGCTCATTCGAGCGGTACGTCGTTGGGCGCCGCGTAGCGCGCCTTGATCACGTCGCTCATCGGGAACTCGAACGCGAGCCCCTTCGGCGGCACCGGCTTCATGAACCACTTGTCGTACAGCGCGTTGATCTCGCCGCTCTTCATCAGCTGCACGAGCACGCCGTCGACGAGCGCCTTGAACTGCGGATCGTCCTTGCGCAGCATGAACCCGTACGCTTCCGACGATTGCGGTGTGCCGACGATCGCCCAGTCGGCCGGCTTCGCCGCGAGCTGGCGCACGCCGGCGAGCAGCACGTCGTCCATCATGTACGCGGCCGCGCGGCCCGATTCGAGCGTGAGGCGTCCTTCGCCGTAGTCCTTCGCGCTGATGATCTGCATGTTCGTCTTCTTTTCCTCGTTCATCTTGCGCAGCAGGCGTTCGGACGTCGTGCCCTGGTTCGTCACGACCGTCTTGCCGGCGAGATCGGGGAAGTCGCGGATGCCCGAGTTCGTGCGCGTGAGCAGGCGTGTCGTCGCGACAAAGAAGGTGGTCGAGAACGCGACCTGCGCGTGACGCGCGGCGAGGTTGGTGGTCACCCCGCATTCGAGATCGACGGTGCCGTTCTGCACGAGCGGGATGCGGTTCTGCGACGTGACCGGGATGAAGCGCGCCTGCAGGTCGGGCTTGCCGGTGCGCGCCTTCACGGCGGCGATTACGCGGTCGCACAGGTCCTGCGGAAGCCGATCACCTTGCCGCTCGCGTCGACATAGGAGAACGGCACCGACGTCTCGCGATGGCCGATCGAGATCAGGCCGCTTTGCCGCACCTTCTCGAGCGTGCCGGACAGCGGTTCCGCGGCGAGCGATGCGCCGCACGCGAGCGCGCACGCGGCGACGAGCAGGCTGCGGCCGAGGAGGGTGGTCAACCGGGGCGGGATGGTCATGGCGGATCTCCGTGGGCGGATCGTAGGGAAGCGTCGATTCGTATGTTGCCAAAGACAAAATAATTGCAACATATGTTAATTGCGAGGCCTGTCTGGCCGCTCCGGCGCGCCGCGCCGGACATCAGGGAAACTCCCGAGTCGGAATTATGAAAAACAGGTTGTCTAGACAAGTCGCGGTGGCTACACTCCAATCCATCCCGAACTTGTCTAGACAGGATTGCTCACATGATTACGTTGACCCCCGGCCACCTGACCCTTCCGCAACTGCGCAAGATCGCTCGCGAATCCGTGCAGCTCAAGCTCGACCCGGCGAGCTTCGCGAAGATCGACGCGGGCGCGAAGGCCGTCGCCGACATCGCGGCGAAGGGCGAGCCCGCATACGGCATCAACACGGGTTTCGGCCGCCTGGCCAGCACGCACATCCCGCACGACCAGCTCGAGCTGCTGCAGAAGAACCTGGTGCTGTCGCATGCGGTCGGTGTGGGCGAGCCGATGGCACGCTCGTCGGTGCGTCTGCTGATGGCACTGAAGCTGTCGAGCCTCGGCCGCGGCCACTCGGGCATCCGTCGCGAAGTGATGGACGCGCTGATCACGCTGTTCAACGCCGACGTGCTGCCGCTGATCCCGGTGAAGGGCTCGGTCGGCGCATCGGGCGACCTGGCGCCGCTCGCGCATATGTCGGCCGTGCTGCTGGGCGTCGGTGAAGTGTTCATCCGCGGCGAGCGCGCCAGCGCGCTGGACGGTCTGCGCGTCGCGGGCCTCGCGCCGCTGACGCTGCAGGCGAAGGAAGGCCTGGCGCTGCTGAACGGCACGCAGGCGTCGACCGCGCTGGCGCTCGACAACATGTTCGCGATCGAAGACCTGTACCGCACCGCGCTGGTTGCGGGCGCGCTGTCGGTCGACGCGGCAGCCGGCTCGGTGAAGCCGTTCGACGCCCGCATCCACGAACTGCGCGGCCATCAAGGCCAGATCGACGCGGCCGCGTCGTACCGCGACCTGCTCGAAGGCTCGCCGATCAACCAGTCGCACCGCGACTGCGACAAGGTGCAGGATCCGTACAGCCTGCGCTGCCAGCCGCAGGTGATGGGCGCGTGCCTGGACCAGATGCGCCATGCAGCCGACGTGCTGCTGGTCGAAGCGAACGCCGTGTCGGACAACCCGCTGATCTTCCCGGATACCGGCGAAGTGCTGTCGGGCGGCAACTTCCACGCCGAACCCGTCGCATTCGCGGCCGACAACCTCGCGCTCGCCGCAGCGGAAATCGGCGCGCTGGCCGAGCGCCGCATCGCGCTGCTGATCGACGCGACGCTGTCGGGCCTGCCCCCGTTCCTCGTGAAGGACGGCGGCGTGAACTCGGGCTTCATGATCGCCCACGTGACGGCGGCCGCGCTGGCATCGGAAAACAAGACGCTCGCGCACCCGGCGTCGGTCGACTCGCTGCCGACTTCGGCGAACCAGGAAGACCACGTGTCGATGGCGACGTTCGCCGCGCGCAAGCTCGCCGACATCGCGGACAACACGAAGCACATCCTCGCGATCGAACTGCTGGCCGCCGCCCAGGGCGTCGACCTGCGCGCGCCGTACCACACGAGCCCGAAGCTCGCGCCGGTGATGGAAACGATCCGCGGCAAGGTTGCGCACTACGAGCTCGACCACTACTTCGCACCGGACATCGCGGTGATCGCGAAGCTCGTCGGCGAGCGCGCGTTCGCGAAGGTCGCGCCGTTCTCGTTCGCATCGGAACAGTAAGCCCATGAGCGCGCCGGTCTACCAGGAGATCAAGGATTTCATCCTGGGCCGCATTCACGCCGGCGAGTGGGCGGAGGGCGACCAGGTGCCCTCCGAGAACGAACTGGCCCGCGAGTTCAAGGTCGCGCGCATGACCGTCAACCGCGCGTTGCGCGAGTTGACGGCCGAGCAGGTGCTGACGCGCATGAAGGGCGCCGGCACCTACGTCGCGCGGCCGAAGTACGAGTCGACGCTCGTCGCGATCCGCAGCATCTCGGAAGAGGTCGACGCGCGCGGGCATGCGTACCGCGCCAGCGTGCTCGGCCTCGAGACGATCCGCGCCGACGAGGCGCTCGCCGACGAGATGCAGATGGCCGTGCGCGCGAAGCTGTTTTATTCGCAGGTGTTGCACTTCGAGAATGACGAACCCGTCCAGCTCGAAGAACGGTGGGTGAATCCGGCGGTCGCGCCGGATTATGCCGAGCAGGATTTTACGAACACGACGCCGAACCTGTACCTGATGCGCGCGGCCCCGCTGCAGCGCGTCGAGTACCGGATCGAAGCGGCGGCTCCGGCGCCCGAGCGGCGCGAGCAGCTGCGGATGGACGACGTCGAGCCGTGTCTGGTTTTACATCGGCGCACCTGGTCGCAGGGCGTCGTCGCCTCGGTGGCGAATCTGTGGCACCCCGGCAGCCGTTATCGCTTCACCGGGCATTTCTGATTCCTATTTGATAGTCATTTTCCTTCGGGAGCAGTCGTCATGAACCATCCGAAACACATCGATCCCCGTCTCGATCCGACCCGCACGATCCGCGCGCCGCGCGGCAGCGAGAAGGTCTGCAAGACCTGGCTGGCCGAAGCGGCCTACCGGATGATCCAGAACAACCTGGATCCGGAAGTCGCCGAGCATCCGCACGCGCTCGTCGTGTACGGCGGCATCGGCCGCGCGGCGCGCAACTGGGAATGCTACGACCAGATCCTCGCGTCGCTGAAGGATCTCGAAGAGAACGAGACGCTGCTGATCCAGTCGGGCAAGCCGGTCGGTGTGTTCCGCACGCACAAGGATGCGCCGCGCGTGCTGCTCGCGAACTCGAACCTGGTGCCGCACTGGGCGACCTGGGATCACTTCCACGAGCTCGACCGCAAGGGCCTGATGATGTACGGCCAGATGACGGCCGGCAGCTGGATCTACATCGGCAGCCAGGGCATCGTGCAGGGCACCTATGAAACCTTCTTCTCGGTCGCGAACCAGCACTTCAACGGCGATCCGTCGGGCCGCTGGATCCTGACGGGCGGCCTCGGCGGCATGGGCGGCGCGCAGCCGCTCGCCGCGACGATGGCCGGCTTCTCGATGATCGCGGTCGAATGCGACGAGACGCGCATCGACTTCCGCCTGAAGACGCGCTACGTCGACAAGAAGGCGACGACGCTCGACGAAGCGCTCGGCATGATCGACGAAGCGAAGCGCACCGGCAAGCCGGTGTCGGTCGGCCTGCTCGGCAACGCGGCCGACGTGTTCGCGGAACTCGTGACGCGCGGTATCACGCCGGACTGCGTGACCGACCAGACGAGCGCGCACGACCCGATCAACGGCTACCTGCCGCAAGGCTGGACCGTCGCGCAATGGCGCGAAGCGCAGAAGGTCGATCCGCAGAGCATCGTGAAGGTCGCGAAGCAGTCGATGGCCGTGCAGGTGCGCGCGATGCTGACGCTGCAGGAGCGCGGCGCCGCCACGCTCGACTACGGCAACAACATCCGCCAGATGGCGCTGGAAATGGGCGTCGAAAACGCATTCGACTTCCCGGGTTTCGTGCCGGCCTATATCCGCCCGCTGTTCTGCGAAGGCAAGGGCCCGTTCCGCTGGGTCGCGCTGTCCGGCGATCCGGAAGACATCTACAAGACCGACCAGAAGGTGAAGGAGCTGATCCCCGACGATCCGCACCTGCACAACTGGCTCGACATGGCGCGTGAGCGCATCGCGTTCCAGGGCCTGCCGGCGCGGATCTGCTGGGTCGGCGTGAAGGATCGCTATCGCCTCGGCCAGGCGTTCAACGAGATGGTGAAGAACGGCGAACTGAAGGCCCCGATCGTGATCGGCCGCGACCACCTCGACACCGGTTCGGTCGCGAGCCCGAACCGCGAGACGGAATCGATGAAGGACGGTTCGGACGCCGTGAGCGACTGGCCGCTGCTGAACGCCCTGCTGAACACCGCAGGCGGCGCATCGTGGGTGTCGCTGCATCATGGCGGCGGCGTCGGCATGGGCTTCTCGCAGCACTCGGGCGTCGTGATCGTCGCCGACGGTACCGCCGAAGCGCACGAGCGTCTCGGCCGCGTGCTGCTGAACGATCCGGCGACGGGCGTGATGCGCCATGCGGATGCCGGCTACGAACTCGCGCAGCAGACGGCCCGCGAAGCCGGCCTGAAGCTGCCGATGCTCGGCCGCTGAGCATGACGGCGCTCGACCAGGCGCCGGTGAACGCGACGATGATCCGCGCGGCGGATCTCGTCGCGTCGCCGTGGAGGAACGGCGGCGGCGTGACGCGCGAGATCGGTGCATTCCCGCCGGGCGCCGCGCTCGATACGTTCGCATGGCGCGTGAGCGTCGCGGACGTCGGCGCGGCCGGTCCGTTCTCGCGTTTCGACGGGATTGACCGCACGCTCGTGCTGCTGTCCGGCGCGGGCATGACGCTCGCCGAAGAGGGGGGCGCGCGCCACGTGCTCGACGCGCCGCTCGCGCGTGCGGACTTCGCCGGCGAGACGGCGATCGACGCGACGCTGCACGACGGCGCGACGCGCGACTTCAACCTGATGACGCGCCGTTCGGCCGCGCGCGGGACGCTCGACGTGTGGCCCGAAGGCACGCACCGCGTCGAGCGCGCCGATACCGTGCTGCTGTTCTGCGCAACGGGCGCGGTCGGCGTCGAGATCGACGGCGCGCACTACGCACTGCAGGAAATGGACACGCTGCGGCTCGACGGGCCGCAGCGTGCGTTTGACGTCGTCGTGAGCGGAGGCGGCGCGCTGCTCGCCGTGTCGCTCGCCGTCGGCGAACGAGACTGAACGCATGAAACCGACTGTCTGGCATCACCTGAGGCTGTGTCCGCACGGCCATCCCGACGAAACGATCGACGACGCGGCGATCGCCGTCGACGAAACCGGCACGATCGTGTGGCTCGGCGCGTTGTCCGCGCTGCCGCACGGTTATGCGCACTGGCAGCGGGAAGACCTGCACGGCGCGTGGGTGACGCCGGGCCTCGTCGACTGCCATACGCACCTCGTGTACGGCGGCACGCGGGCCGACGAGTTCGCGCAGCGCCTCGCCGGCGTCAGCTACGAGGAGATCGCGCGGCAGGGCGGCGGGATCGTGTCGACGGTGCGCGCGACGCGCGCGGCCGACGAGACGACGCTGTTCGTGCAGGCCGCCGCGCGCCTGCAGCCGCTGCTCGCCGATGGCGTGACGGCGATCGAGATCAAGTCGGGCTACGGGCTCGACCTCGCGAGCGAGCGCAAGATGCTGCGCGTCGCGCGCCAGCTCGGCGAGCGCTTCCCGGTCACGGTCTACACCACGTTCCTCGGCGCGCACGCGCTGCCGCCGGAATATGCGGGCCGCGCGGATGAATACATCGACGAAGTGTGCGGCCGGATGCTGCCGGCGCTCGCCGACGAAGGCCTGGTCGACGCGGTCGACGTGTTCTGCGAGCGCATCGGCTTTTCGCTCGCGCAGACCGAGCGCGTGTTCGAGGCCGCGACGCGGCGCGGGCTGCCGGTGAAGCTGCACGCGGAGCAGTTGTCGAACGCGGGCGGCACCGCGCTTGCCGCGCGTTATCGCGCGCTGTCCGCCGACCACCTCGAATTTCTCGACGAAGCCGGCATCGAGGCGATGAAGGCGGCCGGCACGGTCGCCGTGCTGCTGCCCGGCGCGTATTACTTCATTCGCGAAACGCAATTGCCGCCGATCGAGCTGCTGCGCAAGCATGGTGTGCCGATCGCGCTCGCGACCGATCACAACCCCGGCACCTCGCCGCTCGAATCGCTGCTGCTGACGCTGAACATGGGCTGCACGCTGTTCCGCATGACGGTGCCCGAGGTGCTGCAGGGTGTGACGCGCCATGCGGCGGCGGCGCTCGGCCGCGCGGATCGTCACGGTGCGCTCGAGATCGGCCGCCAGGCCGATTTCGCGGTCTGGTCGGTCGGCTCGCTGTCGGAGCTCGCGTACTGGATCGGCCGGCCGCTGTGCGAGCAGGTCGTGCGCGGCGGCGCGACGGTGTTTCGCCGGATGAACGGCTAGTTTTAGCGGAGGGCCGGAGGCGGCGCTGAAGCGCCGGTCCGGTCGATCGCCACGGAGCGGAAGCGGGCGCCGACGCGCCGCCTCCTGCCAACCGGGGCTTGGGACCGGACCGACGCTTCAGTGCGCCGAATCCGGCCAACAAGGACTCACGATGACCGACTCTATGTTGTTCGCGGACCATGCCTGGCTGCCCGATGGCTGGCGCCGCAACGTGCTGCTGCGCTGGGACGCGGCCGGCACGCTGACCGACGTGACGCCCGACACCGACGCGCCGGCCGGCGTCGCGCGCGCGGCCGGGCCCGTGCTGCCCGGCATGCCGAACCTGCATTCGCACGCGTTCCAGCGCGCGATGGCGGGGCTCACCGAATATCGCGCGAATCCCGCCGACAGCTTCTGGAGCTGGCGCGACCTGATGTACCGCTTCGCGCTGAAGATCACGCCCGACGCGCTCGCGGCGATCGCGCGCTGGCTGTACGTCGAGATGCTGAAGTGCGGCTACACGTCGGTGTGCGAATTCCACTACGTGCATCACGCGCAGGATGGCTCACGCTATCCGCAGATCGCGGAACTCGGTGCGCGCGTGGTCGATGCCGCGCGCTCGGCCGGCATCGGCATCACGATGCTGCCCGTGTCGTACCAGTTCGCCGGCTTCGGCAACAAGCCGCCGCGCGACGACCAGCGCCGCTTCATCAATACGCCGGACGGCCTGCTCGAGCTGCTCGACGCGATGCGCCGCGTCGCGCCCGAGCACGGCGGCCTGCGCTACGGCGTCGCCCCGCACTCGCTGCGCGCGGTGTCCGAGAACGGCTTGCGCGTGCTGCTGGAAGGCTTGCCCGACGACGCGCCGGTGCATATCCACATCGCCGAACAGACGGCCGAAGTCGACGATTGCGTGCGCGCGTACGGCGCGCGTCCCGTGCAATGGCTGCTCGATCGTTTCGACGTCGATGCGCGCTGGTGCCTCGTGCACGCGACGCACGTCGATGCGGCCGAAACGGCCGCGCTCGCGAAGCGTCGCGCGGTGGCCGGCCTGTGCCTGACCACCGAGGCGAACCTCGGCGACGGCGTATTCCCGGCGCTCGACTATCTCGCGCAGGGCGGCGTGATCGGCGTCGGCTCGGACAGCCATGCGTCGGTCGACTGGCGCTCGGAACTGCGCCTGCTCGAATACGGGCAGCGGCTCGTGCATCGCGCGCGCAACGTGCTCGCGAGCGACACGCAGGCGCATGTCGCCGACCGGCTGTTCGACGCGTCGCTCGCGGGCGGCGCGCAGGCGAGCGGGCGGCGCATCGGCGCGCTGCGTGAAGGCAGCCGCGCCGATTGGCTCGTGCTCGATCCCGATCATCCGGCGATTGCCGAGCACGACAGCACGGCGTGGTTGTCGGGCGCGGTGTTTGCCGAGCACGGCGACACGCCGGTGCTCGACGTCTATACCGGCGGCGAGCGCGTCGTGAGCGGCCGCCGCCATCGCGACGAAGCCGCAGCTTATGCCGACTACCGCGCCGCGCTGGCGCAACTGCTGCGCTGAATGCGCGGCATCCGGCGCACGCCGCGCGCGTGCGCCGGCCGACTTTTACGGTGATGCGACATGACTGAACAACCGGCTGTATTCACGCTGAAGCAGGGCACGCTGCCGCTGCTGATCTCGATTCCGCACGCAGGCATCCACATCCCCGACGACATCGCAGCGACGATGACGCCCGACGCGCGCTTCGTCGACGATTGCGACTGGCACCTCGAGCGCCTGTACGGCTTCGCGGCGACGCTCGGCGCGTCGATCCTCGTGCCGTCGCACGCGCGTTACGTCGTCGACCTGAACCGTCCGCCCGACAACGAGAACCTGTATCCGGGGCAGGACACGACGGGGCTCGTGCCGGTCGATACGTTCGACAAGGCGCCGCTGTATCCGGCGGGCGCGCTGCCCGGCAACGACGAGATCATGCGCCGTCGCGACCGCTACTGGCGCCCGTATCACGACGCGCTGCAAGGCGAGATCGCGCGCCTGAAGCGCGAGCACGGCCGCGTGCTCGTGTGGGAAGCGCATTCGATCCGCTCGCACGTGCCGCGCTTCTTCGAGGGCCGCCTGCCGGACTTCAACTTCGGCACGTCGAGCGGCGCGAGCGCCGCGCCGGGCCTTGCCGAGGCGCTGGCCGCATGCGTGAGCGCGCACGGCGGTTATACGGCCGTCGCGAACGGGCGTTTCAAGGGCGGCTACATCACGCGCCACTACGGCGTGCCCGCGACCGGCGTCGAAGCCGTGCAGCTGGAGCTGTCGCAGATCACCTACATGGAAGAGACGCGTCCGTATGCGTACGACGAAGCGCGCGCCGCGCGGATCGTGCCGCTGCTGCAGACGCTCATCGAAACCGCGCTCGCGCATCGCTGATCCGTCGGCGCGCGCGCTGCGTGCGGCGGCACGGCGCGATGTCGCGCCACGGCCGGCTGGCAAGGTGCACATTGGTGCATCGCACAAAACGGCATCGACCCGAGCGGTCGATGCCGTTTTTTTTCGTCTGATCGATGTCGGGATCGGTACCTGAAAATTTGACGCAATTTTTAGGTGATATAAGCTGAATGTCAGGAAGTCGTCACGCGCGCCCCGGCCGCGACGGCGTCGATCAGCGCTGCACCGCGCCGGAATCCGTTGCGAGACACCTTGCCGACGTGTCGTCGCGCGGCATTGCCGCCCCCGCTTCATCGCGACACGTGTCCTGCCTTCATCAGTCAGTCGAGTACGATCGTGAAAGCCGCCAGCCCTTCGATACGCCGGACCCGAAGTCCGTCGGCGGGCGCGCCGCCTCAGGCCGGGCCGATCCGGCATGCTGAGCGCGGCACGCGCGCCGCCCCCATACGCGAGCCCCGCTTCTTCGCTGTGCCCCATCGCGGCCTGCGCCGCTTCAATGTCGTCACCGCACACGTGTTCAGCGCGGTGCAGTGCGACGGCAGCGCTTCATTGTTGCCCTAGCGTCCTTTTCCGCTTTCGCATCGGATCGCACCGCCCGTTGCCGCACCGTCCGAGCGGCACGATCGCGCGTGGACGCGTGCAGCGCCATCGCGGGCCGCCATCGTCCTGCGCGTCCGCAAGCGTCGCGCATTTATCGCGGAGGCGATCATGCGACCGCGCCCACTCGTAGCCGTCACCGCCGATCGCGTCATGCGCGGCGCCCATCCGAACCACACGGCCGGGGAGAAGTATCTCGTCGCGCTGGTCGACGGTGCCAGCGCGCTGGCGTTGGTGCTGCCCGCGCTGGGTGCGCGGCAGCCGGTCGACGCGATCGTCGCGGCGATCGACGGGCTGCTGCTGACCGGCAGCTATTCGAACGTCGAGCCGCATCACTACGGCGGCCCGGCGAGCGCGCCCGATACCCTGCACGATCCCGCGCGCGATGCGACCGCGCTGCCGCTGATCCGCGCGGCGATCGATGCGGGCGTGCCGGTGCTCGCGATCTGCCGCGGCATGCAGGAGCTGAACGTCGCGTATGGCGGCACCTTGCATCAGCGACTGCATGCGAGCGCTGGCTTCCACGATCATCGCGAGCGCGACGGCGATCCGCTCGAGCGGCAGTACGGCGCCGCGCACCGCGTGCAGCTCGCGCCGGGCGGGCTGCTGCAACGGGTCGCGCACGGCGCGCACGACGCGCTGGTCAATTCGTTGCACGACCAGGGCATCGCGCGGCTCGGCGCGGGCCTCGCGGTCGAGGCGAGCGCGCCCGACGGGCTGATCGAGGCCGTGAGCGTGCGCGGCGCGCGTGCGTTCGCGCTCGGCGTGCAGTGGCATCCCGAATGGCGCCACGCGGAGCAACCGCTGTCGCGCGACATCTTCGCGGCATTCGGCGCGGCGTGCCGCGCGCGCATGACACACCGCATTCATGCGGCCGGCGGCACCATGCCGTCGCCGGCTGCATCCGACATCGACTGAACGAGGCCGATCATGCAACCCGAACTGAGTGAATTCCTGCGCCAGCACCGCATCACCGAAGTCGAGGCGATCATTCCCGACATGGCCGGCATCGCGCGCGGCAAGATCATTCCGCGCAACAAATTCGAGTCCGGTGAATCGATGCGCCTGCCGCAGGCCGTGATGGTGCAGACAGTCACCGGCGACTATCCGGAGGACGGCACGCTGACCGGCGTGACCGATCCCGACATGGTGTGCGTGCCCGATCCGTCGACGATCTGCCTGATTCCGTGGGCCGTCGACCCGACCGCGCAGGTGATCCACGATTGCGTGCATTTCGACGGTTCGCCGGTCGAGATTTCGCCGCGCTACGTGCTGCGCCGCGTGCTCGACCTGTACAAGGAAAAGGGCTGGAAGCCCGTGGTCGCGCCCGAACTCGAGTTCTATCTGGTCGATATGAACGCCGACCCCGACCTGCCGTTGCGTCCGCCGGTCGGGCGCACGGGGCGGGCGGAAACCGGCCGTCAGTCGTATTCGATCGAGGCCGTCAACGAGTTCGATCCGCTGTTCGAGGACATCTACGAATACTGCGAGATGCAGGGCCTCGACATCGAGACGCTGATCCACGAGGTCGGCGCCGCGCAGATGGAGATCAACTTCGTGCACGGCGACGCGCTGTCGCTCGCCGACCAGGTGTTCCTGTTCAAGCGCACGGTGCGCGAGGCGGCGCTGCGCCACAACATGTATGCGACGTTCATGGCCAAGCCGATGGAAAACGAGCCGGGCTCCGCGATGCATATCCACCAGAGCCTCGCCGACGTGCACACCGGCCGCAACCTGTTCGCCGACGACGGCGGCGTCGTGTCGCCGATGTTCCAAAGCTATCTTGCGGGCCTGCAGAAATATACGCCCGCGCTGATGCCGATCTTCGCACCGTACATCAACTCGTATCGCCGCCTGTCGCGCTTCATGGCCGCGCCGATCAACGTGCAGTGGGGCTACGACAACCGTACGGTCGGCTTTCGCATCCCGCAGTCGACGCCGGTCGCGCGGCGCATCGAGAACCGGATTCCGGGCGTCGACTGCAATCCGTACCTCGCGTTCGCGGCGACGCTCGCCGCCGGTTATCTCGGCCTCACGCAGCAGCTCGCGCCGACCGAACCGATCGCGTCCGACGGCTACGACCTGCCGTACCAGCTGCCGCGCAACCTCGAGGAGGGCATCTCGCTGATGGCCGCGTGCACGCCGCTCGCCGGCATTCTCGGTGACAAGTTCGTGAAGGCGTACCTGGCGCTGAAGGAAACCGAATACGAAGCGTTCTTCCGCGTGATCAGTTCGTGGGAACGTCGCCATCTTCTGCTGCACGTGTGAGCGTGCGCACGACCGAATACGGAATCACGGAGGAAACATGACGTACCGCAACGAATCTGCCTGGATCCAGCCGGCCGCGCCGGCCACCGCACTGCGCACGACGCAGGCACGCTCGACCGCCGAATACCGCGCGCTCGACGCCGCGCACCACATCCATCCCTTCTCGGACATGGGTGCGCTGAATCGCGCGGGCAGCCGCGTGATCGTGAAGGCCGACGGCGTCTATTTGTGGGACTCGGACGGCGACAAGATCATCGACGGGATGGCCGGCCTCTGGTGCGTGAACGTCGGCTACGGCTGCAAGGAACTTGCCGATGCCGCATATCGCCAACTGCAGGAACTGCCGTTCTACAACACGTTCTTCAAGACCACGCACCCGCCGGTGATCGAACTGTCGGCGATGCTCGCCGAAGTCACGCCCGCGGGCTTCAACCACTTCTTCTATTGCAACAGCGGCTCGGAAGGCAACGACACCGTGCTGCGCCTCGTGCACCAGTACTGGCGCGTGCAGGGCAAGCCGCAGAAGAAATACGTGATCTCGCGCAGGAACGGCTATCACGGCTCGACGATCGCGGGCGGCACGCTCGGTGGGATGGGCTACATGCACGAGCAGATGCCGTCGAAGGTCGAGAACATCGTGCACATCGACCAGCCGTATTTTTTCGGCGAAGCGCAAGCCGGCGAGACTCCCGAAGCGTTCGGCCTCGCGCGTGCGCAGCAGCTCGAGGCGAAGATCCTAGCGCTCGGCGCGGAGAACGTCGCGGCGTTCATCGGCGAGCCGTTCCAGGGCGCGGGCGGCGTGATCTTCCCGCCGTCGACGTACTGGCCGGAAATCCAGCGGATCTGCCGCAAGTACGACATCCTGCTCGTCGCCGACGAAGTGATCGGCGGCTTCGGCCGCACCGGCGAATGGTTCGCGCACCAGCACTTCGGCTTCGAGCCGGACCTGATCACGATGGCCAAGGGCCTCACCTCGGGTTACGTGCCGATGGGCGCGGTGGGCATCCATGAACGCGTCGCGCGCCCGATCATCGACAACGGCGAATTCAATCACGGCCTCACGTACTCGGGGCACCCGGTCGCGGCGGCGGTGGCGGTCGCGAACCTGAAGCTGCTGCGCGACGAAGGGATCGTCGAGCGCGTGAAGCATGACATCGGGCCGTACTTCCAGCGTCGGCTGCGCGAAGCGCTCGGCGATCATCCGATCGTCGGCGAGATCGCGGGGGCGGGGCTGGTCGCGGGCGTCCAGCTCGCGCGCGATCGCGCGCGGCGCGAGCGGTTCGACGCCGGCGCCGATATCGGCACGATCTGCCGCGACTTCTGCTTCAACGGCAACCTGATCATGCGCGCGACCGGCGACCGGATGCTGCTGTCGCCGCCGCTTGTGATTCGTGAGGAGGAGGTCGACGAGATCGTCGACAAGGCGAAACGCGCGTTCGATGCGACCGCGGAACGGGTCGGGCGGGCAGGGTAGCGAGTCGTCGCGACGCTTCGATTGCATCTGGCCGAAGCGGCGTTGCCCGTCGAACGCGTTCGCGAGCGCAAGGAAGCGGGCAGGGGAGGCGAGTCGCGGAAAGACGGCGCACAAAACGAAAAGGGCCTGCGTCGTGAGACGCAGGCCCTTGAATTCTTTGGTGGGCGGTACTGGGATCGAACCAGTGACCCCTGCCGTGTGAAGGCAGTGCTCTACCGCTGAGCTAACCGCCCAAAGAAGCTGAAATTATGTCAGAGCTTTTCGGGTTCGTAAAGCACTTTCTTCAAATATTTTTCAGGCCGGTGCAAGAGGTGCGTCAGCCGGCCGTCGACGGCTCGACGAGATCGAGGATCGAGCCGTCGCGCTTGAGCGTCGCGAGCACGATGCTCGAATTGATCGACATCACGCCCGTCGCGCGATGCAGCCGGTTGATCACGAAGTCCGAGTAGTGGTCGAGGTCGCGCGCCCGCACCGTCAGCACGTAGTTCGAGCCGCCCGTCACGATCTGCGCGGCGATGACTTCCGGCCACTGCTGGATCGCCTCCACGAAGCGGTCGTGCCATTCGGGTACGTCCGGCCGCATCGACACGTGCACGAGCGCCTCGAATGCGACGCCGACCTTCTTCGGCTCGATCGTACAGCGGTAGCCGGCAATGGCGCCGCGTTCCTCGAGCAGCTTCACACGCCGCAGGCACGCCGACGGCGACAGCGCGACCGCGTTCGCGAGGTCCTGATTGCTGATGCGTCCGTCCCGCTCGAGGTGCCGGAGGATCCGCATGTCGGTTCGATCCAGATTCATTTCGCAGAATCCCGTCATTTTTGAGATGGTAAGCGCAGACTCTACTGCAATCCGCGGGATTCGTCATCGAAAAGTGAAGCTCATTCTATTTCGTCCTCGATAACATGCGCCCCATGCCTCGACCGCACGGCCTGACGTGCCGTCACGCCGCCGGCCGTATCGCCGCCTTCAACCCAGACCGTCATTCCGCCATGTACGAACACATTCCTGCCTATCCGGGCGATCCGATCCTGTCGCTGTTCCAGGCGTTCCAGCAGGATGCCCATCCGCACAAGGTCAACCTCAGCATCGGCCTCTATTACGACGACGCGGGCCGCATCCCCGTGCTGGAGAGCACGCGCCTTGCGGCCGAGCGCCTGCGCGAAGCCGGCGCGCCGCATACGTATCTGCCGATGGAAGGGCTCGCCGCGTATCGGCAGGGCGTGCAGCGCCTCGTGTTCGGCGCCGGTTGCGCGGCGCTCGCGCAAGGACGCATCGCGACGCTGCAGACGCTCGGCGGCTCGGGCGCGCTGCGGCTCGGCGCGGAATTCGTGAAGCGCTATTTCCCCGACAGCGCGATCTGGATCAGCGATCCGACGTGGGACAACCATCGCGTGATCTTCGCTGCGGCCGGCCTCGACGTGCACACGTATCCGTACTACGACGCAGCGCGCAACGACCTGCGCGTCGACGCGATGCTCGCGGCGCTCGACGCGCTGCCCGCGCGCAGCATCGTGCTGCTGCAGCCGTGCTGCCACAACCCGACGGGCCTCGACCTCGACCGCGACGCGTGGCGCGCTGTGATCGACGTGCTCGCGCGCCGCGGGCTGATTCCGTTCCTCGACATGGCGTACCAGGGCTTCGGCGATGGTCTCGACGACGACGCATGGGCCGTGCGCGCGATCGTCGAAGCCGGGCTGCCGGCGATCGTCAGCAACTCGTTCTCGAAGAATTTCTCGCTGTATGGCGAGCGCGTCGGCGGCCTGTCGATCGTCTGCGCGAGCGCGGGCGAAGCGGCGACGGTGCTGAGCCAGCTGCAGGCCGGCGTGCGCCGCACCTACTCGAGCCCGCCGCTGTTCGGCGCGCAACTCGTGTCGGCGGTGCTGAACGACGACGTCCTGCGCGCGTGCTGGGAAGACGAGGTGGCCCAGGTGCGCACGCGCATCAAGCGCATGCGCGGTGCGCTGAAGGCGCGGCTCGACGCGCGCTTGGCCGGGCCCGCGTTCGACGCGCTCGTCACGCAGCGCGGCATGTTCAGCTATACGGGCATCGCCGCGGCCGACGTGGACCGGCTGCGCGCGTCGCACGGCGTCTACCTGCTGCGTTCGGGCCGCATGTGCATCGCGGGCCTGAACGACGCGAACGTCGAGCACGTCGCGTACGCGATCGCCGACGTGCTCGGCGGCACGTCGCGCCAGGCTGCCTGAGCGGCCGATTCCGAACCGAAGGAGGACACGATGGCAGACACGATCCCGGTCGACTTGCCGCAACTCGCGCAGCCGTTCTCGTGGGCGACCCGCGCGGGCAGGCTGATGTTTACCGGCCACGGCCCGGTCGATGCGTCCGGCGCGATCGCAGGGGACACGATGACGGGGCAGGCGCGCGTCACGCTCGGCAATCTCGCGAAGGCCGTCGCGGCGGCCGGCGCGACGATGGACGACGTCGCGCAGGTGCTCGTCTACCTGTCCGACGTGAAGGCGATGCCCGAATTCGACGCCGAATACCGGCGCCACTTTCGCGAACCGTACCCGAACCGCACGTGCGTGGGCGTGCAGGGCTTCGCGCACCCGGACATGCGCGTCGAACTCGTCGCATACGTGGCGTTGCCGGCGGCACGCGGCTAGAAAGCACGCAACTCGGCGCGGATTGCAGTACCCACGATTACCGACATACCCCAACCAGTACACATCGATAATTCAGACAAGGATGGAGACGAAGATGAGGAGTATCAATCGATTCGCACTACCGACGATTGCCGGCCTGCTCGCCGCGAGCGGCGCGATGGCGCAGAGCAGCGTGACGCTTTACGGCATCGTCGACCAGAGCATTCGCTACACGACGCATGCGAACGCGTCGAACGACGCGAGCGTGCAGATGACCAACGGTGCGATCACCAACAGCCGCTGGGGCCTGAAGGGCAGCGAAGCGCTCGGCGGCGGCCTGACGGCGATCTTCCGGCTCGAGAGCGGCTTCGAGCCGCAGAACGGGCAGCTCGACGGCGCGCTGTTCGGCCGCTACGCGTATGTCGGCCTGGCGAGCGACTGGGGCACCGTGAAGCTCGGCCGGCAGGCGACCGAGGCGTTCAACCTGTTCGGCGATCTCGATCCGCTGACGGTCGGCAACTACACGGCCAACATGTGGCCGTACTTCCTCACGCAGGGCCGCGCGAGCAACGTGGTCAGCTACGACGGCACGTTCGGCGGGCTGAACGTCGGCGCGAGCTACGGCTTCGGCGGCGTCGCGGGCAGCCTCGGCGCGAATGCGTACTGGGGCACGCACGTGTCGTACACGCTCGGCGGGCTGATGGTCGGCGCGACCTACCAGCAGGTGCGCGACCTGACGAGCCGCGCGCAGCAGGCATGGGGCGCGGGCGCACGCTACGCGTTCGGCGCGGCGACGCTGTACGCGGGCTATCTCGGCGGCATCGACCGCACCGGCATGCTCGACCGGCAATTGCTGAACGCGCCGGGCCGCGACGTGACCTACGGTTCCTTCGCCGACAATCCGCGCCGCGACGCGATCTTCTATACCGGCGCGAGCGTGCAGATCACGCCCGCGGTGTCGGTGACGGGCGTCGCGTACTACGACGACATCCGCAACGTCAACGGCATCGCCGGTAACGGCGGGAAGCGCTACACGGGCGTGCTCGAGGCCGAGTACGCGCTGTCGAAGGCGACGCAGGTCTACGCGACGGTCGACTACAACCGGGTGACCGGCGGCGCGTTCACCGAAATGCCCGGACGCGGCAACCAGACGGGTATCGCAGCCGGCTTGCGCCACCTGTTCTGAGCATGCGGCGCGCGGTGGCCGGTGCGGTCCGGCACCGGTCCGTGCGCCGTCGACGTTTCGGCCGGACACACGCTTTCGAACGAGGTCATTCGATGCAACCAGAAGGGCAATTCCAGCACATCGCGGCGCGCGAGCAGGGTCTGCGCCGCACACTTTCCGCGCGGCAGATGGCGATGATCGCGATCGGCGGTGCGATCGGCACCGGTCTCTTTCTCGGCAGCGGGTTCGCGATCGGCTTCGCGGGCCCGAGCGTGCTCGTCAGCTACGCGATCGGCGCGTTCATCTCGCTGCTGCTGATGGGCTGTCTCGCGGAGATGACGGTCGCGCATCCGACCTCCGGGTCGTTCGGCGCATACGCCGAACATTACGTGAGCCCGTGGGCCGGGTTCCTCGTGCGCTATGCGTACTGGGCGTGCATCGTGCTCGCGGTCGGCACCGAAGTCACCGCGATCGCGCTGTACATGAAGTACTGGTTCCCGGGCGTGCCGGGCTGGCTGTGGATCGTCGGCTTCTCGGCGCTGCTCGTGTTCGTCAACGCGCGCAGCGTCGACGTGTTCGGCGCGGTCGAATACGGCTTCTCGGTCGTGAAGATCGCGGCGATCGTCGGCTTCATCGTGCTCGGCGCGTACGTCGTGTTCGGCAATCCGGCACTGGTCGGCGACGGTGCGGCCCGCGCGGGCTTCCACCATTACACCGGGCACGGCGGCTTCTTCCCGAAGGGCATGTGGGGGATGTGGGTCGCGGTGATCGTGTCGATCTTCAGCTACCTGAGCATCGAGATGATCGCGGTCGCGGCGGGCGAGGCGGAAGATCCCGAGCGCGCGGTGACGCGCGCGTTCCGCTCGACGATCGTGCGGCTCGTGCTGTTCTACCTCGTCACGCTCGCGCTGATGCTCGCGATCGTGCCGTGGACGGCGGCGGGGCGCGACGAGAGCCCGTTCGTGAAGGTGATGGAGGCGATCCACCTGCCGGGCGCGGCCGGGCTGATCAACTTCGTCGTGCTGATCGCCGCGCTGTCCGCGATGAACAGCCAGCTCTACATCACGACGCGGATGATGTTCAGCCTGTCGCGCGCGGGTTATGCGCCGAAGGCGCTCGGCGAGGTCGACGCGCGCGGCGTGCCGTTCGGCGCGCTGCTGCTGTCGACGCTCGGCATCGCGCTCGCGACGGTCCTGAGCGTGCTGTACCCGGACGCGTCGTTCACGATCATGATGGCGGTGTCGATGTTCGGCGCGTTGTTCACGTGGATGATGATCTTCGTCACGCATTACTGCTTCCGGCGGCGTCGCGCGGCGCTCGGCCTGCCGGCGCCCGCGTTCCGGATGCGCGGCTTTCCGCTGCTGACGCTGCTCGGCGCGGCGCTGATGCTCGCGGTGATGGTGACGACCTACTTCACGGCGGAATTCCACATGACGCTGATCTTCGGCATTCCGTTCCTGGTCGCGCTGTCCGTCGTGTACGCGGTGTGGTACCGGCGCGCGCAGCCGGTGCTGCAGCCGGAAGCGAAGTAACGGGGCAGTGCCGGCGCGAAATGCCGGCGCGCCGGCTCAGCCCGCGAGCGCGGGCAGCGCGTCGATCGATGCGCGCACGTAGTCGGCGAAGCGCAGTGCGACCGGTTCGGCGGCGCCGCTGCGCTTCAGTTCGAGCGTGCGCGATTCGAGCGACGCATCCTTCAGCGGCCGGAACGCGAGCCGGTCGCTCTTCACCTGCTGCAGCACGCGCGGCACCAGCGCGATGCCCATCCCGAACTCGATCATCGACAGGATCGTCTGCCACAGCCGCGCCTCGTGACGGATCAGCGGGCTGAATCCCGCGTTCACGCATTGCGCGATGATCAGGTCGTGATAGTGCGGCGCCGCGTCGCGCGGAAACAGAATGAACGGTTCCTCGGCCAGCGTGGCGAGCGCGACCTGACGGCGCCGCGCGAGCGGATGCGCGGCCGGCAGGCAGCAGACGAACGGTTCCGCGTAGACGGGCGCCGATTCGACCTCGGGCGGGCAGTGGCCCCAGTGCGCGTAGCCGAGATCGATCTGGCCACGCTGGATCGCCTGCACCTGCGCCTGCGTGTTCATCTCGCTCAGCACGATCTCGACGCCCGGGTAATCGGCCTCGAAGCGCCGCACCGCATCGGGCAGCCCGCGATACAGCATCGAATGGACGAAGCCGATCCGCAGCCGGCCCGCGAGGCCGGACGCCGAGCGCACCGTGAGCCGCTCGGCCTCGGCCGCCTGCAGCAGCAGCCGGCGCGCTTCGCCGAGCAGCACCGCGCCCGCGTTGGTCAGCGCGACCGTCTTGTTGGTGCGCGAAAAGAGCTGCACGCCGAGCGCGTCCTCGAACTTGCGGATGTCGAAGCTCAAGGCCGGCTGCGAGATGAACAGGCGCTTCGCCGCGCGCCCGAAATGCAGTTCCTCGGCGACCGCCACGAAGTAGCGCAACTGCCTCAGTTCCATGCTGTCTCCTTCCCGCATCGGCATCGATAAGCGTCGTCTATCGTACCGGATAAATCCTGTATTGGACGCTTATCGATCGCGCGCCTACGCTCTGCTGAACGCCGGGCACCAGCCGGCCGCGCCGCCGCCGCGCGGGCGCCGGCCGGTAGCCGGGCCATCCTGGAGACGCATGCATGAACGACATCGCTCGCACGCCGGACACCGGCGCGGCCAACAACATCCCCGATAGCCGGGGCATCAATTTCTTCACGGCCGATCCCGATCTCGGCGCGTTGCTGAAACTGCATCTCGGTGACGCGCGCTACGCGGAACTCGAACCGCAGCTGCACGCGCTCGGCGCGCGCGTGTCGGGCGAGCTCGACGCATGGGCGTCGCGCGCGGACAAGCATCCGCCCGTGCTCGAACACCGCAACCGGCGCGGCGAAGCCGTGCAGCGGATCGACAAGGATCCCGCGTACGTCGCGCTCGAACGCGTCGCGTATGCGGAACTCGGGCTCGCGTCGCTGAGCCACCAGCCCGAGGCGGTCGCGCCGCTCGTCAAGTACGCGCTGACGTTCCTGTTCGTGCAGGCCGAATTCGGGCTGTGCTGCCCGGTCAGCATGACCGATTCGCTGACGCGCACGCTGCGCCGCTTCGGCGACCCGGCACTCGTCGAGCGCTATCTGCCGATGCTCGCATCGCGTGATTTCGACACGCTGTTCCAGGGCGCGATGTTCATGACCGAACAGGCGGCCGGCTCCGACGTCGGCCGCATCGCGACGCGCGCGGTGCGCGAAGCCGACGCGCAGGGCGAGGCGGTGTGGCGCCTCTTCGGCGACAAGTGGTTCTGCTCGAACGCGGACGCCGACCTGGCGATGGTGCTCGCGCGGCCCGACGGCGCGCCGGACGGCATCAAGGGGCTCGCATTGTTCCTGCTGCCGAAGACGCTGCCGGACGGCACGCGCAACCGCTACCGGATCGTGCGGCTGAAGGACAAGCTCGGCAGCCGTTCGATGGCGAGCGGCGAGATCGCGCTCGAAGGCGCGCAGGCATACCTGATCGGCGAGATCGGCCGCGGCTTTCACCAGATGGCCGACATGATCAACATGTCGCGGCTGTCGAACGGCGTGCGCGCGGCGGGCCTGATGCGGCGTGCGCTGAACGAGTCGCTGCACGTGGCCGCCCACCGCGCCGCATTCGGCCGCAAGCTGATCGAGATGCCGCTGATGCAGCGCCAGCTGATGAAGATGCTGCTGCCCGCCGAGGCCGCGCGCGCGATGTTCATGCAGATCGCGCTGCTGCTGCCGCAGGCGGATGCGGGCGACGAGCAGGCCGCGCGCTGCGTGCGCATCCTGACGCCGCTGATCAAGTTCCGCGCGTGCCGCGACGCACGCCGTGTGACGGGCGACGCGATGGAGGTGCGCGGCGGCACCGGCTACATCGAGGAATGGAGCGATGCGCGCCTCGTGCGCGATGCGCATCTCGGCTCGATCTGGGAAGGCACCAGCAACATCGTCGCGCTCGACGTCGCGCGCGCCGCGCAGCGCGAGCAGGCGCTCGATGCGCTGCGCACGTTCCTCGGCGACCGGCTCGGCGCGGCGCCGCTGCCCGACGCGAGCCGCGCGGCACTGCGGCGCATTCTCGCGCGTGCGTGCGATGCGCTCGCCCGGGTCGCGGCGGAAGGCGACGACGCGCATGTGCGGCAGGCCGCGTCGGCACTGTACTACGCGAGCGCGGCCGTGCTGATGGCATGCGAGGGCGCGCGGCTCGCGCCCGATTACCGGCGCCTCGCGCTCGCGCACCTGATCGTGCGTCACAAGCTGTTGCCGGTCGATCCGCTCGCGCCGGCGTCGCGCGACGACGAGGCAGCGGCGTTCGATGCGTTGCTGCGCGGCACGCCGGTAGCGCTCGACATGGCGCTCGACCTGCTGCCGGAGGTCGAACGATGAGCACGACGAAAGCGACGGAAGCGACCCGCGGCGCACTGGACGGCCTGAAGGTCGTCGACCTGAGCCGCGTGCTCGGCGGCCCGTACTGCACGCAGGCGCTCGCCGACCACGGCGCGACGGTGATCAAGATCGAGCCGCCCGACGGCGACGAGACGCGCGGCTGGGGGCCGCCGTTCCTCGGCGACACCGCGTGGTACTTCATGGGCGTGAACCGCAACAAGGAGGGCGTCGCGCTCGACCTGTCCCGCGACGAAGGGCGCGCGATCCTGTGGCGTTTGCTCGAGAGCGCCGACGTGCTCGTCGAGAACTTCAAGCCCGGCACGCTCGCGCGCTGGGGCATGGACTACGCGCGCGACCTGCAGCCGCGTTTCCCGCGCCTGATCCACTGCGCGGTGACGGGCTTCGGCGAGGACGGCCCGCTCGGCGGGCTGCCCGGCTACGACGCGGTGATCCAGGCGATGGCCGGGCTGATGAGCGTGAACGGCGAGCGTGACGGCGACGCGACGCGCATCGGGCTGCCGATCGTCGACATGGTCACCGGACTCAACGCGCTCACCGGCATCCTGCTCGCGCTCGCGGAGCGCGAGCAGAGCGGGCAGGGCCAGTCGATCGACATCGCGCTGTACGACTGCGGCGTGTCGCTGCTGCATCCGCACCTGCCGAACTTCTTCGGCTCGGGGCGCGTGCCCGAGCGCAGCGGCAACGCGCACCCGAACATCGCGCCGTACGACAGCTATCGGACGGCCACCGTGCCGATCTTCCTCGCGGTCGGCAACGACCGGCAGTTCGCGCGGCTCGTCGCGCATCTCGGCGCGCCGGCGCTCGCCGGCGATCCGCGCTTCGTCGACAACCGCAGCCGCTGCGCGCACCGGCCCGAACTGAAGGCCGAACTCGAGGCACGGCTCGCCGCGCATCCGTGCGAGCCGCTCGCGCGCGACCTGATGGCGGCGGGCGTGCCGTGCGGGCCGGTGCGCACGGTCGCCGACGTCGCGCGCGATCCGCATGCGCTGCATCGCGAGTTGTTCGTCGAGATCGGCGCGTATCGCGGCACCGCATCGCCGGTGAAGCTGTCGCGCACGCCGGCGACCTATCGTTCGCCGCCGCCCGCGCTCGGCCGCGACACGCGCGCGGTGCTCGACCGCCTCGGCGTCGATCCCGCGCTCCAGCAGCAGCTGCTCGACGCGGGCGTGCTGAAGGTCGCGCCCGACCCGGCGTGACCGGACGAGTGGCCCTGCAGGCGAGTGACCTGGACCGACAGATCGCGACGTAAAGCGACGTTGGGCAGCGTAAAGCTGCCCCGCGTCGAGCAATCGCTCGTAACGCAACTCCGCCAGCCGGCGGCGCAAGGCCGGCCATCCGGCAACGCGCGCGACAGTCGCGCCGCCGATCACAAACATGGAGACATCGATGAGCCGTCCGCAATCCCCGTCCGCCGCGCAGCCGCGGCCCGGCCGTGCCGCCCTCGCGGCGTTCGTCGGCACCACGATCGAGTGGTACGACTTCTACATCTACGGCACCGCCGCCGCGCTCGTGTTCGGCAAGGTGTTCTTTTCGAGCACGATGAATCCCGGCGTCGCGACGCTGCTCGCGTTCGTCACGTTCTGGGCGGGCTTCGCCGCGCGGCCGCTCGGCGGCATCGTGTTCGGGCATCTCGGCGATCGCGTCGGCCGCAAGACCGCGCTCGTGATCACGCTGGTGATGATGGGGCTTGCGACGACCGGCATCGGCCTGTTGCCCGGCTATGCGTCGATCGGCGTGTGGGCGCCCGCGGGCCTCGTCGTGCTGCGCGTGCTGCAGGGCATCGCGGTCGGCGGCGAGTGGGGCGGCGCGGTGCTGATCGCGAGCGAGAACGCGCCGAAGCATCGCAGCATCCTGTACGCGGCGTTCGCGCAGCAGGGTTCGCCCACCGGCAACCTGCTCGCCACCGCCGCCTTCTTCGCGCTGAGCGCGCTGCCGACGCCGTCGTTCCTGATGTGGGGCTGGCGCATTCCGTTTTTGCTGTCGGCCGTGCTCGTGATCATCGGGATGGTGATCCGGCTGCGGCTCGAGGAATCGATCGACATGCAGCGCGTGCTCGCGCGCAAGCGCACGGTGAAGCTGCCGCTGCGCGACGTCGTGCGCGACCACTGGCCGGTCGTGTTGCTCGCGGCCGGCACGCTGCCGGTGATCAACGTCACGTATTTCCGCAGCACGTTCGCGCTGTCGTGGGCGACCAAGGAGCTCGGTTATGCGCAGGGCACGTTCCTCGGCATCCTGTCGATCTCGCTCGTCGTGCAGTTCCTGATGCAGCCGGTCGGCGCGTGGTTCGTGTCGAAGGTCGACATGCGGCGCGCGATGTGCTGGATCCTGATTCCGGAGATCGTGCTGATGCCGGTGATGTTCCATGCGCTCGCGACGCGTTCGTACTGGGTCGCCGTCGCGGGCATGTGCATCTCGACGATTCCGTCGGCGATGTTCTACGGTGCGGTCGGCGGCGTGCTCGCGCGCGTGTTTCCGGCCAACATCCGCTATACGGGCCTGTCGCTCGCGTACCAGCTGAGCGCGCTCGTCGTCGGCGGCGGCACGCCGGTGCTCGCGCAGGCGATCCTGAACGCGACCGGCAGCATCGTCGGCGTCGCGATCGCGTCGGGGCTGTACGCGCTCGTGTCGCTCGCGTGCATGCTCGCGCTGCTGAATCGCACCGGCTACCGCGCGGACGAGCTGTCGACGGCCGAGCGCAGCGACGCGGCCGAGTGGGGCGCCGAAAGTGCGAGCGCTGAAAGTCCGGCCGGCGAGACCACGCAGCCAGGCGAGCGCGGCGCGTTGAAACCGGCGGGGTGAGACGGGGAGGCCGGCGTGATTCGGCACGCTGGCGATTCGGTAACGCGGTAACGCGGTGAGGCGGTGAGGCGGTGAGGCGATAATTCGCCGCTTCGGCGACATCGCGCTCCGGCGACATCGCGCGCCGCATGGCCTCGACTCGCGCCAAATCACGCGTCCCAAAAGCAAACGGCACCGTGCGATCCACGGTGCCGTTTGCCTGGCGGTTGCTTCACTTCGCGACGAGGCCGGCACGGCCGGCCATCGCGATGCGCGGTGCTTAGCCTTCCGTCGGCGGCACGTAGCCGGACGCCTGGTCGGCGCCGTCGCCGAAGAAATACTTCTCGGTCTGCTTCATCAGGTACTGGCGCGCGCGCGGGTCGGCCATGTTCAGGCGGTTCTCGTTGATCAGCATCGTCTGCTGCTTGAGCCAGCCTTGCCACGCTTCCTTCGACACGCTTTCGTAGATGCGCTTGCCGAGTTCGCCCGGCAGCGGCGGGAAATCGAGACCCTCGGCTTCCTTGCCGAGTTTCGCGCATTGGATCATTCGAGCCATCGTGTACTTCTCCTGTAATCGGTCTGGGGGAGGGCAGTCGTGCCTGTGCTCAGAGCTGCTTCATCAGCACGAGCGACTTGCGCTGCCAGTTATAGAGTTTGCGGCGGTCTTCCGGCAGGTCGTCGACGCTGACCTTGACGAAGCCGCGCTTGAGGAACCAGTGCTCGGTGCGCGTCGTGAGCACGAAGATGTGCGTGAGGCCGCGCGCGCGGGCGCGCTGCTCGATGCGCTTGAGCAGGCGTTCGCCGTCGCCCGAGCCCTGCGCTTCCGGCGCGACCGTCAGGCACGCCATCTCGCCGATCTTTTCCTGCTGGTACGGATACAGCGCCGCGCAGCCGAACAGCACGCCATCGTGCTCGATCACCGAGAAGTGGTCGATGTCGCGTTCGATCTGGTGGCGGCCGCGCCGCACCAGCGTGCCGTCCGACTCGAGCGGCTCGATCAGCGACAGGATGCCGCCGACGTCGTCCGGCGTCGCTTCGCGCAGGCTCTCGAGGTTCTCGTACGAGATCATCGTGCCGACGCCGTCGTGCAGGAACAGTTCGAGCAGCATGCTGCCGTCGAGCGACTGCGGAATCAGGTGGGCCCGGGTCACGCCGCCGCGGCACGCGCGGATCGAGTGCTTCAGGAAGAACGCGTCGTCGCCCTGGATGTTGCCCGAATCGAGCAGTTCGGCGGCCGCGTCGAGCGACATTTCGCGGATCAGCCCGCCTTCGTCGTCGACGATGCCGGGCGCTTCGGTCAGGAAGATGATCTTGTCGGCGCGCAGCGCGATCGCGGCGGCCGATGCGACGTCTTCCATCGACAGGTTGAACGCCTCGCCGGTCGGCGAGAAGCCGAGCGGCGACAGCAGCACGAGCTTGCGGCTCGCGAGCGAATGACGGATCGATTCGGCGTCGATCTTGCGCACGATGCCCGTGTGCGCGAAATCGACCCCGTCGAGAATCCCCACCGGCCGGGCGGTCACGAAGTTGCCGGACACGACGCTGATGTGCGCGTGCGCCATCGGCGAGTTCGGCAGACCCTGGCTGATCGCGGCCTCGATGTCGAGACGCACTTCGCCGGCCGCTTCCTTCGCGGATTCGAGCGCGCGCGCATCGGTGATGCGCAGCCCGTGCGAAAACTCGGATTCGACACCATGCAGGCTCAGCTGCTCCTCGACCTGCGGCCGCGAGCCGTGCACCAGCACGATCTGGATGCCCATCGCCTGGAGGAGCGCGATGTCGGACACGAGCGCGTTCAGCAGGCCCTGCTGCACCACCTCGCCGCCGAACCCCACGACGAACGTGCTGTTGCGGAACTTGTGGATATAGGGCGCGACGGAACGCATCCAGTCGACGAACTGCGCGTGGCTGGCGGCCGAATCGTCGGCGGCCGGCGGCGTCGCGGCGCCGGTCTGGGCGGGAGGGAGGTCGGTTTGGGAATTCATGGGCGGGATTATAATGCGCCCCCATGTCGAATGTACCTAAAAGTCCCGCGCCGACGCGGGCCAAAGCGCCGTCGGCGAAGCACCCGGATGGTGCGGCCGACGCGCGTCAGCAGCAGGGCCAGCCGCCGCGCCAGCAGCAGGAAAAGCCGGCGGGCAAGCCGGCCCACGCGCCGCGCGGCGACGAACGGCGTGGCGATGCGCGCCAGCCGTCCGCGAAGGGCGCACCGCAGGCCGCCGGCGAGCGCGCTCCGCGCCGTGAGCGTGCGCCGCGCGCCACCGTTGCGCCGAATCCCGTTCCGCCGATCACTTACCCCGAAAGCCTGCCGGTGTCGGGCAAGCGCGACGAAATCGCGCGCGCGATCGCCGGTCATCAGGTTGTCATCGTCTGCGGCGAGACGGGTTCGGGCAAGACCACGCAGCTGCCGAAGATCTGCCTCGATCTCGGCCGCGGCCTCGGCGCCGGCGGCACGGGCCTGATCGGCCATACGCAGCCGCGGCGCCTGGCCGCGTCGTCGACCGGCCGCCGGATCGCCGAGGAACTCGGCACGCCGTTCGGCGAGGTGGTCGGCTACAAGGTGCGCTTCACCGACAATCTCGCGCCGGGCGCGTCCGTCAAGCTGATGACGGACGGCATCCTGCTCGCCGAGACGCAGACCGATCCGCTGCTGAAGGCGTACGACACGCTGATCATCGACGAGGCGCACGAGCGCAGCCTGAACATCGACTTCCTGCTCGGCTACCTGAAGGAAATCCTGCCGCGGCGGCCCGACCTGAAGCTGATCGTCACGTCCGCGACGATCGACGCCGATCGCTTCGCGCGCCATTTCGGCACCGACGAGCGCCCGGCGCCCGTGATCGAGGTGAGCGGGCGGCTGTATCCGGTCGAGATGCGCTATCGCCCGGTGGCCGAGGATCGCCCGGCGGTGAAAAACGCCGAAGGCACGGGCGGCCGCGACCGCGTGAAGACCGCGCGCGAGGCCGAGCGCGACCTGATGGACGCGATCGTCGACGCGGTCGACGAACTGTGCCGCGAAGGCCCCGGCGACGTGCTGGTGTTCCTGCCCGGCGAGCGCGAGATCCGCGAGGCGGCCGAGGCGCTGCGCAAGCACCATCCGCCGCACACCGAGATCCTGCCGCTGTTCGCGCGGCTGTCGGCGGCCGACCAGGACAAGGTGTTCAAGGCGTCGAACGCGCGCCGCATCGTGCTCGCGACCAACGTGGCCGAAACCTCGCTGACGGTGCCGGGCATCCGCTACGTCGTCGACACCGGCCTCGCGCGCGTGAAGCGCTATTCGTACCGGAACAAGGTCGAGCAGCTGCAGGTCGAGTCGATCTCGCAGGCCGCCGCGAACCAGCGCGCGGGCCGCTGCGGCCGGGTGGCCGACGGCGTCTGCATCCGCTTGTACGAGGAAAGCGACTACCAGGCGCGCGCGCGCTTCACCGATCCCGAAATCCTGCGCTCGTCGCTCGCGTCGGTGATCCTGCGGATGAAATCGCTGCACCTGACGGCGATCGAATCGTTCCCGTTCCTCGAGCCGCCGCCCGGCCGCGCGATCGCGGATGGCTACCAGCTGCTCAACGAACTCGGCGCGGTCGACGACGACAACGCGCTGACGCCGCTCGGCCGCGAACTCGCGCGGCTGCCGCTCGATCCGCGCGTCGGCCGGATGATTCTCGCTGCGCGCGACCAGCAGTCGCTGCGCGAGGTGCTGATCATCGCGAGCGCGCTGTCCGTGCAGGACCCGCGCGACCGGCCGATCGAAGCGCAGGAGCAGGCCGACCAGGCGCACCGCCGGTTCGCCGACGAGCGTTCCGAATTCCTGCAGTGGCTGAAGATCTGGGCGTGGTTCGAAGAGGCCGTCGCGCACAAGAAGTCGAACCGCCAGCTGATCGACGCATGCCGGCAGAATTTCCTGTCGCACCTGCGACTGCGCGAATGGCGCGACGTCCATTCGCAGCTGCTGACGGTCGTGCGCGAACACGGCTGGCGCCTCAACGAGGTCGAGGCGACCTACGAGCAGGTGCATCTGGCCCTGTTGACGGGCCTGCTCGGCAACCTCGGCATGAAGGCCGACGACGATCCGCACTACCTCGGCGCACGCGGGATCAAGTTCTACCTGTGGCCGGGCTCCGCGATCGCGAAGAAGGCCGGCCGCTGGGTGATGGCGGCCGAACTCGTCGAGACGAGCCGGCTGTACGCGCGCTGCCTCGCGAAGATCGAGCCGGAGTGGGTCGAGAAGATCGGCGCCCACCTGCTGAAGAAATCGCTGTCGGAGCCGCATTGGGAAAAGCGTCCCGCGCAGGTCAGCGCGTTCGAGCGCGCGACGCTGTACGGGCTGCCGATCTACCACCGCCGGCGCGTCGCGTTCGGCAAGCAGGACCCGGCGCGGGCGCGCGAGCTGTTCATCCGCGGCGCGCTGGTCGAAGGCGAATTCGACACGAAGCTGCCGTTCTTCGCGCACAACCGCAAGCTGCTCGCCGACATCGAGCAGCTCGAGCACAAGTCGCGCCGGCAGGACGTGCTGGTCGACGACGAGCTGATCTACGCGTACTACGACCAGGCGATTCCGGAAGGAATTCACACGGGCGTCGCGTTCGAGCGCTGGTATCGGGATGAAGTGAAGAAGGGCGGCCAGGCGGAGGACAAGCAGCGCCTGCTGTACCTGTCGCGCGACGACCTGATGCGCCACGAGGCGGCGGGCGTCACGACCGAGCTGTTTCCGAAGCGCGCGACGATGGCCGGCGTCGAGATGGCGCTGACCTATCACTTCGAACCCGGCACGCCGCGCGACGGCGTGACGCTCGCGGTGCCGCTGTACGCGCTGAACCAGGTCGACGCGCGCCGCTGCGAATGGCTCGTGCCGGGGATGCTGAAGGAAAAGGTGCAGCTGCTGCTGAAGTCGCTGCCGCAGAAGCTGCGCCGGCATTGCGTGCCGCTGCCCGAGTACGCGGCCGGCTTCGTCGAGCGCACGGGCCGCGAGCGCTTCGGCGCGGGCGGCCTCGTCGAGGCGCTGATCGCCGACGTGCGCGGCGAGACGCAGGTCGCGATGAAGACGGCCGACTTCAAGCTCGAGACGCTGCCCGCTCACCTGTTCATGAACTTCAAGGTGATCGACGAGCACGGCCGCCAGCTCGCGATGGGGCGCAATCTCGCGCAACTGCGCCAGGAACTCGGCGCGCAGGCGCAGCAGCAGTTCCAGAAGATCGCGGCGGCGTCGACGATCGCGCCCGGCGGCGAAGCCGGCGCGGACGACGCGGGCGCCACGCCGGCGCCGCCTGCCACGGCGGGTTCCGCGGCTTCGGCGGCGAAGGGCGGCAAGCCGGGCAAGGGCGTCGCACCGCACACGGCCGCCCCGGCGGAAGCCGGCGCGACCGCGCTGTACGAGAACCTGACGACGTGGAACTTCGGCAAGCTCCCCGAGCTGCTGGAGATCCGCCGGCGCGGCCAGACGCTGTACGGCTATCCGGCGCTCGTCGATCGCGGCACGCATTGCGACGTCGAGGTGTTCGACTCGCCGGAGGAGGCCGCGCGGATCCACCGGGCCGGCTTGCGGCGGCTGTTCGCGCTGCAGCTGAAGGAGCCGATCAAGTTCCTCGAGAAGAACCTGCCGGGGCTGCGCGAGATGGCGATGCAGTACATGTCGCTCGGCACGCAGGACGAGCTGCGCGACCAGCTGATCGACACGGCGCTCGACCGTGCGTGCCTGCAGGATCCGCTGCCCGACGACGACGCGAGCTTCCACGCGCGTCGCGACGAAGGCCGCAGCCGCCTGAACCTGCTCGCGCAGGAAATCGCGCGGCTCGTCGGGCAGATCCTCGCCGAGTACGCGGGGCTCGCGAAGAAGCTCGCGCAGGCGAAGCCGTTCGCACAGGCCCACGCGGATCTGCAGCAGCAGCTCGCCGCGCTGGTCGGCAAGCGCTTCGTGATCGACACGCCTTACGTGCAGCTTGCACACTTCCCGCGCTACCTGAAAGGCATCGCGCTGCGGATCGACAAGCTGAAGGCCGACCCGGCGCGCGACGCGAAGCAGTCCGGCGAGCTGCTGCCGCTCGTCCAGCAGTACCAGCGCGCGGTGTCGCAGCGCGGCGGCGTCGCCGATCCGCGGCTCGCGGAATTCCGCTGGCTGCTGGAGGAACTGCGCATTTCGCTGTTCGCGCAGGAACTGCGCACGCCGATGCCTGTCTCTGTCAGCGTCTGCACAAGTCTGGGAGTCGATGCAGCGCTAGCGCAACGGCGGTTGTCCGGGCCGCCCGCGGCCGCCGGCCGGGCGCCGGCGCCTGCCGGGCAGCGCACGGCGGGCGGCGTGCGTTCGAAGTGCGAGGGCGACTTCCCAACCGGCAGGGCCGGTCGAGCGTTTTACAATCACTGCTGTTCCACGACGTGAGTCTTCATGCGCACTTTCCTTTCCTTCGGCCGCACGCTTGCGCTGGCCGCCGCCGTGCTGGCGCCTGCCGCGCACGCGAATAACGTGATCATCCTCAATTCGGCCGAAGCGACGCTTTCCCTGATCGACCAGCAGACCCGCCAGGTCGTCGGCACGATGCCGACCGGCAAGGAGCCGCACCACCTGATGGCGACGCCGGACAATTCGTCGCTGATCGTCGCGAATTCGGTCTCGAACAGCCTGATGTTCGTCGATCCGAAGACGGGCAAGCTGCAGCGCACGGTCGAAGGCATCGAGGATCCGTACCAGCTCGGCTTCTCGCCCGACAACAAGTGGTTCGTGTCGACCGGGCTGCGGCTCGACCGGCTCGACATCTACAGCTACGACGGCCGCGACCTGCATCTCGTGAAGCGCTTGCCGCTCGCGGTGATGCCGAGCCACATCGCGTTCACGAAGGACAGCAAGACCGTGCTCGTGTCGCTGCAGGTGTCCGGCGAGATCGCGGCGGTCGACCTCGCGACGCAGACGGTCAAGTGGAAGATGCCGGTCGGCAACGTGCCGGCGGGCCTGTGGATGACGCCGGACGACAAGTACCTGCTGGTCGGCATGACGGGTGCCGATTACGTCGCGGTCGTCGACTGGCGCAATCAGAAGGTCGTGAAGACCATCCAGACCGGCAAGGGCGCGCACAACTTCCGCTCGCTCGCGGACGGCACGCACGTCGCGATCACGAACCGGGTCGCGAACACGATCAGCATCATCGACGAGAACACGCTCACCAAGGTCGGCGACATCACCGGCCTGCTGCCGGGCCCGGACGACATGGAGCTGTCCGCCGACAAGAAGACGCTGTGGGTGACGTTCCGCTTCGCGAAGAAGGTCGGGATCATCGACCTGGCCTCGCGCAAGCTGGTGCAGACGATCTCCGTCGGCCGTTCGCCGCACGGCATCTACTTCTACGACCGCGCGCCGTGGAAGGCTGCGAACGGCGCGTGACGGGCGGAGGCGGACGATGCTGCACCTGATCGATGCGTTCGTGTCGGACATCCAGACCTGGCTGTACGTCGACGTCGTGCAGCCGCTCCTCTTCAAGTTCAACCTGATGGACTATGACGAGGACACCTACGACGCGCTGTACTGGGTGATCATCGGCGCGCTCCAGATGGTGCTGATGTTCGCGCTGCTGCGCCCGCTCGAGGCGCTCGCGCCCGTCGAGCGCTGGAAGAACCGCCGCGCGGTGCGGGTCGACGTGATCTATACCGCGATCTCGAAGCTCGGCATCTACACGCTGTTCTTCTTCTTCGCGCTGCAGCCGGTGTTCGACCGCTTCCAGGCGTGGCTGCGCCTGCACGGCGTTGCGAACGTCAACCTCGATTATCTGTGGCCGGGCGTGACCTCGCGGCCGATCGTCGCGTTCGCGATCTACCTCGTCGTGCTCGACTTCGCCGGCTACTGGTATCACCGCTGGCAGCACAAGTTCGGCATCTGGTGGGAGCTGCACGCGGTGCATCACAGCCAGCGGCAGATGTCGTTGTGGTGCGACGACCGCAACCACCTGCTCGACAACGTGCTGCAATCCTGCTTCTTCGCGGCGATCGCGCTCGTAATCGGCGTGACGCCGTCGCAGTTCGTCGTGCTGACCGCGGTCACGAACTTCGTGCAGAGCATCCAGCATACGAATGCGCGGCTGTCGTTCGGCTGGCTCGGCGAGCGCCTGCTCGTGAGCCCGACCTTCCACCGGCGCCACCACGCGGTCGGCTATGGCCACGAAGGCACCAAGTACGGCTGCAACTTCGGCGTGCTGTTCCCGTGGTGGGACATGATGTTCGGCACCGCGTCGTGGAACCGCACGGTCGAGCCGACCGGCATCCGCGAGCAGGTCGAAGGCGTGTCCTACGGCGAAGGCTTCTGGGCGCAGCACGGCCTCGCGTTCGTGCGGATCTTCCGGCGCCTCGTTCCCGCGAAGCGCGGCGCGGCGTCGGCCTGAGCGCGTCACTTTCCCGTTGAACGGCTTTCCCGCACGGCCCGCATGCGCTTTGGCGCATGCGGGCCGTGTGGTTTATCCTTTTCCCGTTTTTCATCGTCGATACAGGTTCGCATGAACGACTTGCTGCGCTCCTTCGTCCGGGCGTTCGCCAGCGCGCTGCACCCGCGCATGCTGTGGCTCACCCTGATGCCGTTCGTCGTCTCCGCGCTGCTGTGGGGCGTCGTGCTGTGGTTCTCGTGGCAGACGCTGATCGACGCCGCGCGCGGCGCGCTCGACGGCTTCGTGCTGACCGCCGCGCTGTACCGCGCGTTCGACGCGCTCGGGATGTCGCAGCTGCATGCGGTCGTCGCGCCGTTCGTCGTCGTGTCGCTCGCGATTCCGCTGATCGTGCTGACCGTGCTGCTGCTGATCGCGACGATCTCGATGCCGGTCGTGATCAGGCACCTGTCGAACCGGCAGTTCGCCGCGCTGGAGGCGAAGCGGGGCGGCACGTTCTTCGGCAGCGTGTTCAATTCGCTCGGCGCGGCGATCGTGGGTGTCGTGCTGCTCGTCGTCACGATTCCGCTGTGGCTGATCCCGCCGTTCTTCGCGTTGTTGCCGCCGGTGATCTGGGGCTGGCTCACGTACCGCGTGATGACCTACGACGCGCTCGCGCAGCACGCGAGCCGCGACGAACGCCGCGCGCTCGTGCGCCAGCATCGCTGGCCGCTGATCGGCATCGGCGTCGCGACCGGGCTGCTCGGCACCGTGCCGACCTTCGTGTGGGTGTCGTCGGTCTGGATGATGGTGCTGTTTCCGTTCGTGGCGGCGGCCATGATCTGGGTTTACGCTTTCATCCTCGTCTTCTCGGCGCTGTGGTTCGGGCACTATTGCCTGCGCGCGCTGGACGACCTGCGTGCGAGTTCGCGCGCCACCGCAATCGACATGGGGCAGGCATGAGCATCGGCATCATCATCATCGGCGACGAAATCCTTTCGGGCCGCCGGCAGGACAAGCATCTGGCGAAGGTCATCGAACTGCTCGGCGCGCGCGGCCTCGCGCTCGACTGGGCCGAATACGTCGGCGACGATCCGGCGCGGATCACCGCGACGCTCGCGCGCGCGATCGCGTCGGGCGACATCGTGTTCTCCACGGGCGGGATCGGCGCGACGCCGGACGACCACACGCGCCAATGCGCGGCCGCCGCGCTCGGCGTGCCGCTCGTGCTGCATCCGGAAGCGAAGGCGCTGATCTCGGAGCGCATTCGCGAGACGCACACCGATGCGGCCACGCCGGTCGACTTCGAATCGCCGGAAAACCAGCATCGCTTCAACATGGGCGTGTTCCCGGCGGGCGCGACGATCATCCCGAACGGCTATAACCGGATTCCCGGTTTCTCGGTCGGCGATCTCCATTTCGTGCCGGGCTTCCCGGTGATGGCGTGGCCGATGATCGAATGGGTGCTCGACACGAAGTACCGGCATCTCCATCATGCGACGCCGCACGCGGAGCGCTCGCTGTACGTGTTCGAACTGCCGGAGTCGACGCTCACGCCGCTGATGGAGAAGATCGAGCGCGATTTCCCGAGTGTGCGCGTGTTCAGCCTGCCGAGCGTCGGCGATGCCGAGCGCGGCGGGATCTATGCGCGCCGGCATATCGACCTCGGCGTGAAGGGCGAGCCGGAGGCGGTCGCGGCCGCGTTCGTGAAGCTGCGCGAAGGCGTGCACCTGCTCGGCGGCGACGTGGTCGAACCGGAGGCGCCGCGCGCCTGAAGGCCTGAAGGCCGCGCGCGTCGATCGCGCATGCGGGCCGTTGAACGGCCCCGCAAAAACCACGGGCCGCGCAACGCGGCCCGTCATCGGGATGTCATCGCCCGGCTCGACGATGTGGCAGTCGGGCGTGCCTGGGCGGATGCGCCGTCAGGCGCCGATCCACGGCAGTTTCCGGAAGCACCAGCCGTCGACCGTCTTGCGGTGGCCTTCGGCATCCTTGCCGCCCTCGAAGCCTTCGAGCAGGTCGAAGGCCTTCGTGAAGCCGGCCTGCGTCGACGCGACCGCGGCGAGCTTCGAGCGCGCGGCGCTGCGGCACAGGAACAGGATCGGCGTATCGGCCGGGAGGGCCGCTTTCAGTTGATCGATGAATTCGGCGTTCGGCACGCCGCCCGGATAGCGCGTCCATTCGAGGTGCAGGTACTGGCCGTCGCCGACGAGCGGGCGGCCGATCCAGTCGAGCTCGGCGCGGGTGCGCACGTCGACGAGGCGTGCCGACGGGTCGAGCTGCAGCAGTTCGAATGCCTCGGCCGGCAGCAGGGCGCCGGCATAGTTGAGCGCGCCTTGGGCGCGGCGTTCTTCGGCCTTCGCGTAAAGCTGGTCGAGCGTACTCATGGCAGGAGGTCTCCGTATCGGTCAAACGAACATTCTAGCGCGGCGCCGCCGCGCGGATGTCCGCGTGCCCGGTGGCGCATGCACCGCCCACGCGCTCACCAAAAGAGTGCAGAATGGCACGAATGCACCAAAAAGATTCGTCGACGCCGTCGCCTCCCCGGGATTGCACCGTTGCGGTGCGGAGGCGCCGCCGCCGGTGCGGCGCCCGGCCCCGGAATCGCGCAGCCGGGCCCCGCTACGGCGCGGGTCGGCGTGATTCGCGTCGGTTTTGCGATGGTTGGCACGGAAGCTGCTATATAGAATTCGGTCGACCCGGGGCACGCTGCGCCAAAGCCAGACTCCGGGCAGCTCGATAAACGAGGCGGTTCCCAGTCCGCCGGAATTGTTCAATCAGGAGAAGAGGTTATGAGTAAAACCGTCGCCGACGTCATGCAGCTCGTGAAGGACGAGGACGTCAAGTTTGTCGATTTCCGCTTCACGGATACGCGCGGCAAGGAACAGCACGTGTCGGTGCCGGTTTCGGCGTTTGACGAAGACAAGTTCGAAAGCGGCCATGCATTCGACGGCTCGTCGATCGCCGGCTGGAAGGGCATCGAGGCGTCGGACATGCTGCTCATGCCGGATCCGAGCGCCGCATTCGTCGACCCGTTCTATGAAGAGTCGACCCTCGTGCTGACCTGCGACGTGGTCGAGCCGGCCGACGGCAAGGGCTACGAGCGCGACCCGCGTTCGCTCGCGAAGCGCGGCGAAGCGTACCTGAAGAGCACGGGCATCGGCGACACCGCCTACTTCGGTCCGGAACCGGAATTCTTCATTTTCGACTCGGTCCAGTGGAACACGGACATGTCGGGCTGCTTCGTGAAGATCAACTCGGAAGAAGCACCGTGGTCCTCGGCCAAGGAATTCGAAGGCGGCAACACGGGCCACCGTCCGGGCACGAAGGGCGGCTACTTCCCGGTCGCGCCGGTCGACACGTTCCAGGACATGCGTTCGGAAATGTGCCTGCTGCTCGAACAGCTCGGCATCCCGGTCGAAGTGCACCACCACGAAGTGGCGGGCCAGGGCCAGAACGAAATCGGCACGAAGTTCTCGACGCTCGTGCAGCGCGCCGACTGGACGCAATGGTCGAAGTACATCATCCACAACGTCGCGCACTCGTACGGCAAGACGGCGACGTTCATGCCGAAGCCGGTCGTCGGCGACAACGGTTCGGGCATGCACGTTCACCAGTCGATCTGGAAGGACGGCCAGAACCTGTTCGCGGGTAACGGCTACGCGGGCCTGTCGGAACTGGCGCTGTTCTACATCGGCGGCATCATCAAGCACGCCCGTGCGCTGAACGCGATCACGAACCCGACGACGAACTCGTACAAGCGTCTGGTCCCGCACTTCGAAGCACCGGTCAAGCTCGCGTACTCGGCGCGCAACCGTTCGGCATCGATCCGCATTCCGCACGTGTCGAACCCGAAGGGTCGCCGTATCGAAACGCGCTTCCCGGATCCGATGGCGAACCCGTACCTGTGCTTCACGGCGCTGATGATGGCCGGCCTCGACGGGATCCAGAACAAGATCCATCCGGGCGAAGCCGCCGACAAGAACCTGTACGACCTGCCGCCGGAAGAGGACGCAAAGATCCCGACCGTCTGCGCAGGCCTCGACCAGGCACTGGAAGCGCTCGACAAGGATCGCGAGTTCCTGACGCGCGGTGGCGTGTTCACCGACGGCATGATCGATGCGTACCTCGCGCTGAAGGAGCAGGAGCTGGCGAAGTTCCGCATGACGACGCATCCGATCGAGTTCGAGATGTACTACTCGCTGTAATCGGCGATGGCGCTTCGATTCAGCGCCGTCATGCCGGTTCGTTCCCGTCGCGTGGCCTGCGGCGGGAACCGCGGAGTCTGAAGGGGGACGGCGTCCAGCCGTCCCTTTTTTGTTCCGAAAATTTCCAATTTCCGACCCGGTAACGCGCGACGACACGCACGATGGCTCTGAAGAATCTCATCAAGGCGAAGACGGGGCAGCCCGAGCGACTGACGGAAGACGAGCGGCTCGCGCGCTCGGGCCTGCTGGCGGGGCTGGAAGCGCTGCCGACGGCCGTGATCGTGCTCGACCGCAAGACGCTGCGGGTCGCGTTCGCGAACCCGTCCGCGGAGGCGATGCTCGACATCTCGCGCCGGCAGCTCGCGCAGCGGCCGTGGGGCGAGATTTTCCCGAATGCGAACGAACTCGCGTCGACGATCACCGCGATCGGCCAGGAGCGCTTTCACGCGACGCATCTCGATACCGTGCTCGACCGGCCCGGCCGCGAGCCGCTGCACGTGCATGCGATCGTCGGCTTCCTCGAGACCGTGCCCGATTTCGTGCTGGTCGAACTGTTCGAGAACGAACGGCAGTCGCGCACCGATCGCGAGGAGCGCATCCACGACCTGACCGCGGTCAACAAGCAACTGATCCGCAACCTCGCGCACGAGATCAAGAACCCGCTCGGCGGCATTCGCGGTGCAGCCCAGCTGCTCGAATTCGAACTGAGCGGGCGCGAGCGCGGCGAGTTGCGCGAATACACGCAGGTGATCATCAAGGAGTCCGACCGCCTGCAGACGCTCGTCGACCGGTTGCTGGAGCCGCACCGGCATCCGCACATCGTCGGCGACGTGAACATTCATGAAGTATGCGAACGCGTGCGCGCGGTGATGCTCGCGGAATTTCCGCGCGGGCTCACCATCGAGCGCGACTACGACGTGAGCGTGCCGGACCTGCGCGGCGACAAGGAGCAGCTGATCCAGGCGCTGCTGAACATCGTGCGCAACGCGGCGCAGGCGCTGCGCGAGCGGATCGCGCAGGGCGACGCGAAGATCGAGCTGCGCACGCGTATCGCACGCAAGGTGACGATCGCGAAGCGCCTGTACAGGCTGGCACTGGACTTGCACGTGGTCGACAACGGGCCCGGCATTCCGGAGGAGATCCGCGACCGGATCTTCTACCCGCTCGTGTCCGGGCGCGACGACGGCAGCGGCCTCGGCCTCACGCTCGCGCAGACGTTCGTGCAGCAGCACGACGGGATGATCGAGGTCGAGAGCCGGCCCGGTCGTACCGAATTTCAGATCCTGCTGCCGCTCGATCATTGAGCGGCGGCATGGCGATTCACCGGATTCACCCATACCTGACCGACCTATGAAGCCGATCTGGATAGTAGACGACGATCAATCGATCCGCTGGGTGCTCGAAAAGGCACTCGCCCGGGACAGCTTCGCGACGAAGAGCTTCGCGAACGTGCGCGACGCGCTGGCCGCGCTCGACCACGAGACGCCGCAGGTGCTCGTGTCCGACATCCGGATGCCGGGCGGCTCCGGCCTCGAGCTGTTGCAGGCGATGCACGAGCGCCTGCCGGGCCTGCCCGTCATCATCATGACGGCGTTCTCCGATCTCGACAGCGCCGTCGCGGCGTTTCAGGGCGGCGCGTTCGAATATCTCGCGAAGCCGTTCGACGTCGACAAGGCGGTCGAGCTGATTCGCCGCGCGGTCGAGGAGAGCCTGCGCGGCGGCGCGCCGCAGGACGAGCGTGTGGCCGAAGCGCCCGAGATGCTCGGCCAGGCGCCCGCGATGCAGGACATGTTCCGCGCGATCGGCCGCCTGTCGCACTCGGCCGCGACCGTGCTGATCACCGGCGAGTCGGGCACCGGCAAGGAGCTCGTCGCGCGGGCGCTGCACCGTCACAGCCCGCGCGCGAACGGGCCGTTCATCGCGCTGAATACCGCGGCGATTCCGAAGGACCTGCTCGAATCCGAACTGTTCGGCCATGAGCGCGGCGCGTTCACCGGCGCGCAGACGACGCGCCAGGGCCGCTTCGAGCAGGCCGAGAACGGCACGCTGTTCCTCGACGAAATCGGCGACATGCCGTTCGACCTGCAGACGCGCCTGTTGCGCGTGCTGTCGGACGGCCAGTTCTATCGGGTCGGCGGCCACAACCCGCTGCGCGCGAACGTGCGCGTGATCGCCGCGACCCACCAGAATCTCGAGTCGCGCGTGCGGCAGGGGCTGTTCCGCGAGGACCTTTACCACCGGCTCAACGTGATCCGGCTGCGGCTGCCGCCGCTGCGCGAACGCAGCGAGGACATCGCGCTGCTCACGCGCCACTTCCTGCAGAAGAGCGCGCGCGATCTCGGCGTCGAGCCGAAGCGCGTGTCCGACGAAGCGCTCGCGTATCTGACGTCGCTCACGTTCCCCGGCAACGTGCGTCAGCTCGAGAACCTCGCGAACTGGCTGACCGTGATGGCGCCCGCGCAGACGGTCGAGATCAAGGACCTGCCGCCCGACCTCGTGCCGGCAGGCGCGCCGGTGACGGCGACGGCCGACGGCGCGGATGCGCACGCCGGCACCGGCGTGGGCGGTGGCGACATCGCGCGCGTGCAGCCGGCGGTGGGCGCGCCGTTGACGGCTGCGCCCGTCGCGGTCGCGCCGAACGGCGCACCGGCCGGCTATCCGATGTGGGAAAGCGGGCTGCGCACGGAAGTCGCGCGGCTGTTGCGCGAGAATTCGGCCGACGTGATGGACGAGCTCGCGCGCCGCTTCGAGGCGGCCGTGATCCGCGAGGCGCTCGATTTCACGCGCGGCCGCAAGGTCGAGGCGGCAGAGCGGCTCGGCATCGGCCGCAACACGATCACGCGCAAGATCCAGGAACTGCATCTGGAGCCGTAAAGCCTCTGTCGCGGCATGCGCGTGCGTCGCGCATGCCGCGATCGGACATAATCGCGGTTTGCCGTCACGTGCGCTCCCGTCATGTCCGATTCCTTCCGCTGGCCCGCCGGGGCCGATCCCTTCCGTTTTCTCGAAGCGCTCGACAGCAAGCGTGCCCGTGCGTGGGTCGACGAGCAGAATGCGCGCACGCGGGTCGCGCTGCGCGACGACGACGCGTATCGCGCGCTGACCGCGCGGCTCGCGCAGGCGTATCTGCCGCGCGAACGCCCGGTGATTCCGACCCGCTGGCGCGACTGGGCGTACGACCTGTGGCAGGACGATCTCCATCCGAAGGGACTGTGGCGCCGCGCGCGCTGGGACGACTGGCGCGCGGGCCGGCCCGAGTGGGAAACGCTGCTCGACGTCGACGCGCTCGGCGCGCAAGAGGGCGAGTCGTGGGTGTTCGAGCAGGACGCGATCCTGTACCCGGACGGCGACCGCGCGCTGCTGTCGTTGTCGCCGGGCGGCGCCGACGCGGTCGTCGTGCGCGAATTCGACCTCGTGCAGCGCCGTTTCGTCGACGGCGGCTTCACGATCGACGTGCCCGGGAATCACACGATAGGCTGGATCGACCGAGACACCGTCTACGTGAGCTGGGATCGCGGCGAGGCGCATGCGACCGCCGCCGGCTATCCGTACGAAGCGCGCCGCTGGGTGCGCGGCACGCCGCTCGCCGATGCGCCGGTGGTGTTCCGCGGCGAACCCGACGACATCAGCGCGGGCGCCGGGTTCGATCCGATCGACGGCCGCCACGTCGCGTGGCGCAGCGTCGATTTCTTCGACGCGCATGCATACCGGCTGACCGACGCGGGCGAGTGGGCGCGCTACGACGTGCCGACGCACGTCGAGGTCGGTTTCTGGGAAGGCTGGCTGATGCTGGAGCCGCGGCTCGACTGGGACTGCGGCGGCGTGCGTCACGCGGGCGGCTCGCTGCTCGCGATCCGCGAGCAGGCGTTCCTCGCCGGATCGCGCGAGCTCACGACGCTGTTCGAGCCGCGACCGACGACGTCCGCGTGCACGTGGACGCACACGCGCACGATGCTGATCGCGAGCTGGCTCGACGATGTGCACAACCGCACGATGCTGTGGCAGCCGCGCCAGGGTGAGGACGGCGCATGGACGTGGGACGCACGGCCGTTCGAATGGCCGGGCGACGCGCAGATCGACGTCGAGCCGGTCGAGTCGACGCTGAACGACGACGTGTACGTGGACGTCGACACCTATCTCGATCCGCCCGAATGCTGGCTCGCCGATCTGGCCGACCGCGCGGCCGATGCGCCGTCGCGTCGCGTGCTGCTCGACCGGCCGCCGGTGCGGTTCGATGCGGCCGGGCTCGTCGTGCGTCGCGCGAATGCCCGCTCGCGCGACGGCACGGTCGTGCCGTACACGCTGATCGGGCCGCGTGATGCGCTCGATGGCCTGGCGCATCCCGACGGCAGCGCCCGTGTCGCGCGGCCGTGCCTGCTGTCAGGCTATGGCGGCTTCGCGATTCCGAACCTGCCGGGCTACAGCGATGCACTCGGCATCGCATGGCTCGAACGCGGCGGCGTCGCGGCGTTCGCGCACATCCGCGGCGGCGGCGAATTCGGACCGGGCTGGCACGTCGACGCGCAACGCGAGCATCGGCAGCGCTCGTTCGACGACTTCATCGCAGTGGCCGAGGACCTGATCCGCACCGGCGTGACGACGGCCGCGCAACTCGGCATCGAGGGCGGCAGCAACGGCGGGCTGCTGGTCGGCGCATGCATGGTGCAGCGCCCGGAACTGTTCGGCGCGGTGCTGTGCCGCGTGCCGTTGCTCGACATGCGGCGCTATCCGAAGCTGCACGCGGGCGCCGCGTGGCTCGACGAGTACGGCGATCCGGACGATGCGCGCGAGGGCGCGGCGCTCGCCGCCTACTCGCCGTATCACCGCGTGCGCGAAGGCGTTGCGTATCCGCCGCTGCTGCTGACGACGTCGACGCGCGACGACCGCGTGCATCCCGCGCATGCGCGCAAGATGGCCGCGCGCATGCATGCGCTCGGACACGAACGGGTGTGGTACTGGGAGAACACCGACGGCGGCCACGGCAGCGCCGACGATCTTGAGCGTGCCGAATCCGATGCGGCGGAATTCGGCTTCCTGTGGGCGCATCTCGGGCCCGCGCCCGCGCGCGCTTGAGCGCAGGCGCGAGCGGGCAGGGCGTTCAGCTGACGACCGCGATCACAGGCGTGTGGTCGGACGGCTGTTCCCACGTGCGCGGCACGCGATCGACCTCGCACGACGTGCAGGTTTCGGCGAGCGCGGGCGACAGCAGGATGTGGTCGATGCGCAGCCCCGCGTTGCGGCGGAACGCGAACATCCGGTAGTCCCACCACGTGAAGGTCTTCTCGGGCTGCTCGAAGCGGCGGAACGCATCGACGAAGCCGAGTTCGATCAGCTTCGCGAAGTGCGCGCGCTCCTGGGGCGACACGAGGTTCTGGCCTTCCCATTTCGCCGGGTCGTGCACGTCGCGGTCTTCCGGCGCGATGTTGTAGTCGCCGAGCAGCGCGAGCTTCGGGTAGCGCTGCATCTCGGTGCCCAGCCACGCGTGCAGCGCGTCGAGCCACTGCATCTTGTAGACGAACTTGTCGGAGTCGGGTGCCTGGCCGTTCGGGAAATACGCGGACACGATGCGCACGCCTTCGACCGTCACGGCGACCACGCGCTGCTGCGCGTCGTCGAAGCCGGGGATGTTGCGCACGACGTCCGATTCGTCGACGGCGAGCGTGTCGCGCGCGAGGATCGCGACGCCGTTGTAGGTCTTCTGGCCCGCGAACCAGCTGCGGTAGCCGATCGCTTCGAGATCGGCGCGCGGATATTTCTCATCCGGCAGCTTCAGTTCCTGCAGGCACAGCACGTCGGTTCCGCTTTGCGCGAGCCAGTCGAGCACGTGCTGCTTGCGGACGTTGAGCGAGTTGACGTTCCAAGTTGCGATTTTCATGAACGGGAATGCGTGCGGGGTGAATGCGAAGGCCGCCATCTTACCGCGAGCACGGGGCGCGAACGCGCGCGACACACGATGCGAAGCCGGTGCCGTGCGTGTCGATATCGACGGCCTGCGAAGAATTTGTGACAAAAGTATTGACGTGAGTGCTTCATCACCCTATAATTTATTTCTCTGACGCGGGGTGGAGCAGTCTGGCAGCTCGTCGGGCTCATAACCCGAAGGTCGTAGGTTCAAATCCTACCCCCGCAACCAAGCACACCAGACGATGTGCAGCGCAAGTGACCGATGCGCGCTTCGTCGACAGGAACCCGGCCCCGTGCCGGGTTTTTTGTTTTCAGCCCGCCGCCCACTCGACCGCCGCCTTCGCATGCAGCGCGGTCGTATCGAATACCGGCAGCGGCACATCGTCCGCGCCGATCAGCAGCGTGATTTCCGTACAGCCGAGTATCACCGCCTGCGCGCCGCGTTTCGCCAGTTCCCCGATGATCGACACGTAGGTCGCGCGCGACCCGGCATCGATCACGCCATGACACAGCTCGTCGTAGATGATCCGGTGCACGTCGTTGCGTGCGGATTCGTCCGGCACCAGTACGTCGAGGCCGAACTTGTCGCGCAGGCGCTCCGCATAGAACGGCAGCTCCATCGTGTAGCGCGTGCCGAGCAGCGCGACGCGCTCGACGCCCGCGGCGCGCAGCGCGGCGCCGGTCGGATCGGCGATGTGCAGGAACGGCAGCGATACGGCGGCCTCGATCGCGCCGTGCACGCGGTGCATCGTGTTGGTCGTCAGCACGACGAGATCGGCGCCGGCCGCTTCGAGCCGACGCGCGGCATCGGCCATCCGTTCGCCGAGCGCCGCCCAGTCCTGCGCGCGCTGCAGCGCTTCGATCTCCGCGAAATCCACCGTGACCAGCACGCTCTTCGCGTTGTGATGGCCGCCGTGCAGCGCCTTCGAATGGCGATTGATCATCCGGTAGTACTCGGCCGACGATTCCCAGCTCATCCCGCCGATGAGTCCGATCGTTTTCATCCGTCACCTGTGCGTTTCATATGTCGTGGCAGACGAGTATAGGGGCCGGCCCGGGCGCGCGGCGGTACGATCCGCGCGAAGCGGACCGGTACGGCATTGCCGGTCGGGGGTGGCCGGCGAGCGGGCGGAGGCGATCCGAGGCGGTCCGGCTGCGCCGGGCGTCGGCCGAACGCGGCAGCACGCGACAGTTGAAACGGGCACTGTGTTTTTGTACAGTATCGGCACCGTGAATCCGACCATCATCCCGCCTGCCGATCCGCGCGGGTCGCCGCCCGGCGACGCGCCGTCGCGCGTGCGCAAGATCATCCACTGCGACTGCGACTGCTTTTACGCGTCGGTCGAGATGCGCGACGACCCGTCGCTGCGCAACCGGCCGCTCGCCGTCGGCGGCCGGCCCGACCAGCGCGGCGTGATCGCGACCTGCAACTACGAGGCGCGGCGCTACGGCGTGCATTCCGCGATGTCGTCGGCGCTCGCGATGCGCAAGTGTCCGGACCTGCTGATCCTGCCGTCCGCGATGGACAAGTACCGTGCGGCGTCGCGGCAGATCATGGCGATCTATCGCGACTACACGCACGACGTCGAGCCGCTGTCGCTCGACGAGGCGTACCTCGACGTCAGCGGTTCGCAGCTGTGCCAGGGCAGCGCCACGCTGATTGCGCGGGAGATTCGCCAGCGCGTGTACGACACGGTCGGCGTGACGGTGTCGGCGGGTGTCGCGCCGAACAAGTTCATCGCGAAGATCGCGTCCGACTGGAACAAGCCCGACGGCCTGTTCGTCGTGCGGCCGCATGAGGTCGATGCGTTCGTCGCGGCGCTGCCGGTGCGCAAGCTGCACGGCGTCGGCCAGGTGACGGCCGCGCGGCTCGACCGGCTCGGCATCCAGACCTGCGCGCAGTTGCGCGGCTGGTCGCTGATCGACCTGCATCGCGAGTTCGGTGCGTTCGGCCGGCGGCTGTACCAGCTGGCGCGCGGCATCGACGAGCGGCCGGTGCGGGCCGACCAGGAGCGCAAGTCGGTCAGCGTCGAGACGACCTACGTGACCGACCTGACGACGCTCGAGCAATGCGCGGACGAGATCCGCCGCCTCGTCGTGCAGCTCGACGCGCGCATCGCGCGCGCCGGCGCGGCCCGCACGATCCGCAAGCTTTACGTGAAGATCCGCTTCGCCGATTTCCAGCGTACGACGGTCGAGTGCGTGGCCGACGCGACGAACGCGCAGACGGCCGTCACGCTGCTCGCGAAGGGGCTGCAACGGCGCGCGCAGGCCGTGCGGTTGCTCGGCGTGGGCGTGCGCATCGACGAGGACACGGCCGAACGTCACGGGCAGTTTTCGCTGTTCGATGACGATGGGGACGATGGGGACGATGCGGACGAGGGGGCTGATACTGACGCCGCTGCCGCTGCCGCTGCCGCTGCCGCTGCCGCTGCCGCTGCCGCTGCCAACGCCAACGCCAACGCCAACGCCAACGCGGCAACCGACGCAACCGACCCGAACGACGTGAACGGCGCGAACGAGGCGAACGAGGCGAACACCGCCAACGACAAACCTCCCACGCCATGAAAAAAGGCACCGCAGCAGCGGTGCCTTTCCACGCAACCGGACAAGCCGGACAGCGCGCGCTCAGTGCGCGGGCGAGGCCATCCCGTTGTGACGCAGCAGCGCGTCGATTTCCGGCTCGCGGCCGCGGAACGCCTTGAACGAATCCATCGCCGGCCGGCTGCCGCCGACTTCGAGGATTTCGCGGCGATAGCGCGTGCCGGTCGCCGCGTCGAGCACGCTGCCGCTGGCGGCGGCCGCTTCCTCGAACGCCGCATACGCGTCGGCCGACAGCACCTCGGCCCACTTGTAGCTGTAGTAGCCGGCCGCATAGCCGCCCGCGAAGATGTGGCTGAACGTGTTCGGCCAGCGCGAGAACGCGGCCTGCGGGATCACGTGGTAGCGCTCGTTGATCTCGCGCGCGAACGCATTCACGCCGGTCGTGCCGGCCGGGTCGAAGTCGACGTGCAGCAGCATGTCGAACATCGAGAACACGATCTGGCGCAGCGTGCCGAGGCCGCTCTGGAAGTTCTTCGCGGCGATCATCTTGTCGAACAGCTCGCGCGGCAGCGCGGCGCCCGTATCGACGTGCGACGACATCGACGACAGCACGTCCCATTCCCAGCAGAAATTCTCCATGAACTGCGACGGCAGCTCGACCGCATCCCATTCGACGCCGTTGATGCCCGACACGCCGAGCTCGTCGACGCGCGTGAGCATGTGATGCAGCCCGTGGCCGAATTCATGGAACAGCGTGATGACCTCGTCGTGCGTGAAGCAGGCGGGCTTGCCGCCGACGGGTGCCGAGAAGTTGCAGGTCAGGTACGCGACCGGCGTCTGCACGGCGTCGCCGCGCTTGGCGCGCGCACGCGCATCGTCCATCCACGCGCCGCCGCGCTTGCCTTCGCGTGCGTACAGGTCGAGATAGAACTGCGCGACGAGCGAGCCGTCGCGGTTCTCCACGCGGAAGAAGCGCACGTCCTTGTGCCACACCGGCGCGTCGTCCGGCTTGATCCGCACGCCGAACAGCGTTTCGGTGACGTTGAACAGGCCCTTCAGCACGGCCGGTTCCGGGAAGTACTGCTTGACCTCGTTTTCCGAGAACGCGTAGCGCTGCTGACGCAGCCGCTCGGCCGCGAACGCGACGTCCCACGGGGCGAGCTCGGTCAGGCCGAGTTCCTTCGCGGCGAACGCGCGCAGTTCGTCCCAGTCCTTGTCCGCGTGCGGACGCGCGCGCGTCGCGAGATCCTCGAGGAACGCGATCACCTGTTGCGGCGATTCGGCCATCTTCGGCGCGAGCGACACTTCGGCGAAGTTGCGGTAGCCGAGCATCTGCGCCTCTTCGCGGCGCAGCTTAAGCTCGTCCGCGACGATCGCCGTGTTGTCCCACTCGGCCTTGCCGCCGCCGTATTGCGGCCCGAGTTCGGACGCGCGCGTCGCATACGCGCGGTACAGCGTCTCGCGCATCGCACGGTTCTCGGCGTACTGCAGCACCGGGAAGTAGGACGGAAAGTGCAGCGTGAACTTCCAGCCTTCCTTGCCTTCCTTCTGCGCGGCCTCGCGGGCCGCTTCGATCGCGTCGCCCGGCAGGCCGGCCAGCTCGGCTTCGTCCTGCGCGAAATACGCATACGCGTTGGTCGCGTCGAGCACGTGGTCGGAGAACGCCTTCGACAGCGCGGCCTGCTGCTCCTGCAGTTCCGCGAAACGCGGCTTCTGATCCTCGGGCAGCTCGGCGCCCGACAGGCGGAAATCGCGCAGGGCGTTGTCGAGGATTTTCTTGCGCTCGGCGGACAGCGTCGCGTAGTCGGCGCTCGCGGCGATCGCCTTGTACTTCTCGTACAGCGCGAGGTTCTGGCCGACGCTCGACCAGAATTCGGTCACGCGCGGCAGGTTTTCGCCGTACGCGGCGCGCAGCTCCGGCGTATCGGCGACCGCGTTCAGGTGGCCGACGACGCCCCATGCGCGCCCGAGCGGCTCCGTCGCCTGCTCGACCGTCTCGACGATCGCGGTCCAGGTCGCCGGCGTCGCGGGTGCGCTCGCCGTGTCGACCGCGCGGTTGGCGGCCTCGAGCAGCGTGTCGAGCGCGGGCGTCACGTGTTCCGGACGAATCTCGCCGAAGCGGGGCAGGCCGGAGAAATCGAGGAGCGGATTGGTATTGGCGCTGGCGGACATTAAGACTCCCTGTCTGTTGCCGGATGAACCGGGGTGAAAAGGGTGAGGCGCGATGCGGCGGCGCCCGATATCGACATTATTGGGGCGCATCGCGCGCTTTCCAATCGTTAGTTTCTAACGAGGCGATTGGCGGTGCGCGACGCGGAGCCGGAAAGGGTCGAAAGGGGCGGAATGAAGCGGAGCGCGGCAGTGTGGCAGGGCGCTGACGCGGCCGCGACGGGCGGCCGGCGGGACGCCGGCGCACGCATGCGCGCCGGCTGGACGGGCGAGAGGGGCGAAGGCGCTCAGGCGGCCGCGGCGGCGCGCTCGGCGGCTTCGATCGTGTTGATCAGCAGCATCGTGATGGTCATCGGGCCGACGCCGCCCGGCACCGGCGTGATGTGGCCGGCGACTTCCTTCACGCCGGCGAAGTCGACGTCGCCGCACAGCTTGCCCGCATCGTCGCGGTTCATGCCGACGTCGATCACCGTCGCACCCGGCTTGACCATGTCCGCCGTCAGGATGTTGCGCTTGCCGACCGCGGCGACCACGACGTCCGCCTGGCGCGTGTGCGCGGCGAGGTCGCGCGTCTTGCTGTGGCAGATCGTCACGGTCGCGCCGGCTTCGAGCAGCAGCATCGCCATCGGCTTGCCGACGATGTTCGAGCGGCCGATCACGACGGCGTTGGCGCCTTGCAGCGGGATGCCGTGCGCTTCGAACATCTTCATTACGCCGTACGGCGTGCACGGGCGGAACAGCGGCTTGCCCGTCATCAGTGCGCCGGCGTTCGCGACGTGGAAACCGTCGACGTCCTTCTCCGGCGCGATCGCCTCGATCACCTTGTGGCTGTCGATGTGCGCGGGCAGCGGCAGCTGGACCAGGATGCCGTGGATCTTCGGGTCGCGGTTCAGTTCATCGATGCGCGCGAGCAGGTCGGCTTCCGACAGCGTGTCCGGATACGCATCCTTCTGCGAGAAGAAGCCGTTGTCCTCGCACGCCTTGATCTTGTTGCGCACGTAGACTTCGCTCGCCGGGTTGGCGCCGACGAGGATCACCGCGAGGCCGGGCTGGTGGCCGCGTGCGGTCAGGGCGGCGGCGCGTTCGGCGGCCTGCGCGCGCAAGGTCTTCGAGAGGGCGTTGCCGTCGATGAGGAGGGCTGTCATGGTGGTGGTCCTGCCGGGAAGTTGGAATGCGGGCGTACGGCGCGCGAAGCGCCGCAGCAAAACACGGAATTATACCGGTCGCCTGCCGTCGTCCGACAGCGAATACAAGGAAAGCGTCATGGCGGCGGTGCCGGCGCCCCGGAGGCGGCGCCGTGCCGTGCCGCGCGAGTGGGCCGCATCGCGCGGCGCGGCGGTGCGCCGCGGCAGGCGCCCGGCGGCCGCGCGCAACGTTCAGGCCTGCTTCTTCGACAGCGCGAGGCGCAGCAGATCGGCGACCGTGTTGACGTTGAGCTTTTCCATGATGTTCGCGCGGTGCGCTTCGACCGTCTTGATGCTGATCCCGAGATCGTCGGCGATCTGCTTGTTCAGGCGGCCGGCGATGATCCGCTCGAGCACCTGCTGCTCGCGCGCGGTCAGCTTCGACAGGCGCTCGCTCGCGGCGCGCTGTTCCTGGACGCTCTTGCTTTCGCTTCGGGCCTTGTCGAGCATCCGCTCGACGAGCTTGCGCAGCTCGGCCTCGTCGAACGGTTTCTCGATAAAGTCCATCGCACCCTTTTTCATCGTCGACACGGCCATCGGCACGTCGCCGTGGCCCGTGACGAAGATGATCGGCAGCGCGGCGTTGTCGGCGATCAGGCGCTCCTGCAGCTCGAGGCCGCTCATGCCCGACATCCGCACGTCGAGGATCAGGCAGGCGATCTGGCCGGCCTGCTGCGCCGGCTGGTACGCATCGAGGAACTGCTCGGCGCTCGAGAAACATTGCACGCGATAGCCGTTCGCCTCCAGCAGCCAGCGCAGCGAGTCCCGTACGGCTTCGTCGTCGTCGACGACGAAGACAGTTTCCTGAGTGGTGGTGACAGGGCTATTCATAGTTCTCCCGTAACGGTATGTGATGCCGATGCCTCGCGCCCCCCTTGGCCGAGATCAGCGGGTTCCCCAATGGGCAGGCTGCAGTGGAATGTCGCGCCGGAAATGCGGCCGTCCGGTTCGACATTGTTGACCACCCACAGACGCCCCCGATGCGATTCGATGATCGAACGGCAGATGTTCAGCCCCATGCCCATGCCGTCGGACTTGGTGCTGTAAAACGGTTCGAACAGGCGTTCGGCGGTCGCTTCGTCGACGCCCGGACCCTGGTCGATCACGCGGATGTCGACGAAACCCGCATCGATGTCGGCGACGACGCGGATCACGCCGTCCGCCGACGCCGGCTTCACGTCGGCCATCGCCTCGGCCGCGTTCTTCATCAGGTTCACGAGCACCTGCTCGATCAGCACGGGGTCGACATAAATAATAGGCATTCTTGCGAGGATTTCCGTGACGATCCGGATCCTGCGCTTCCTGGCCTCGATTTCGGCGAGCCCGACTGCGTCGGCGACGATGTCCGCGACCCGCGCCGGCTGGCGCTTCGGCTCGCTGCGCTTCACGAATTCGCGGATCCGCTTGACGATCATCCCCGCGCGCAGCGCCTGCTGCGCGGTCTTTTCCAGCGCGGGCTGCAGCGTCTCGGGCGTGCCGCGGCCGCTTTTCACGAGCGCGAGCGTGCCCGAGCAATAGTTGTTGATCGCGGCGAGCGGCTGATTCAATTCGTGCGCAATCGACGACGCCATTTCACCCATCGTCATCAATCGGCTCGTGAACTGCAGCTTCTCTTCCTGCTGGTGCGCGAGTTCCTGCGCCTTCTTGCGGGTCGTGATGTCGGTCGCGATCTGCATCTGCGCGAGGTGGCCGTCCACCCACTGGATGTACTGGCGGCGCACCTCGAACCACTTCTGGATGCTCTCGACGTACACCTCCTGCGCGTCTGCAGTGCTGCTCGTCAGCGCGGCGGCCGGCAGGCCCGCGAACGCATCGACCATGTCGATCGAGTCGGACGACGCCTGCGCGCGGTCGAAGCCGCCGCCCGACAGCTCGAGGTGGCCGTCCGGGCGGATCCCGAACAGGTGGCGGTAGTAGCGGTTCGCGAACAGCAGCTCGGCTTCGTCGGCGGCCAGCACCGATACCGCGGCGTCGAGGCTTTCGAGCACCGTCGTGAAGCGCTCGTGCGCGGCCGCGAGTTCCTCGCGCGCGCGCTTCGGCTCGGTGATGTCGGTCATCGACGACATCCAGCCGGTCTGGCGGCCGGAGCTGTCGATCAGCGGCGAAACGTAGAGGCGCGCATGGAACAGCGTGCCGTTCTTGCGCCGCACGCGCAGCTCGAAGCCCGAGCTCGGTGCCTTGCCGCGCAGCGTCATGTCGAGCTGGCGCTGCATTTCGGGATACGAGTCGCGCGGCCAGTAGGGGAACGGTGCGACCTTGCCGACGAGGTCGGTTTCGTCCCAGCCCGTCATCCGGCAGAACGCGGGGTTCACGTGCGTGATGCGGCCGTGCATGTCGAGCACGCGCATGCCGATCAGCACCGAATTCTCCATCGCGCGGCGGAAGAACGCCTCCGCATACAGCGCCTGCTGTGCCTCGAAGCGCTGGCGCGTGTGCTTCCACAGGCTCCAGAGGCTCCACAGCACGAAGCACGACAGGCCGGCCACGAGCCACACGAGCGTGTTGTTGGTCAGGTTCGTGAGCTGCGGGAACGCGTACACGCGCACGGTCAGCCCCTGGCCGGGCGGGTCGAGCGGCAGGTCGTAGTGGGAGTCGCGCGGCAGGCGCGGGCGCGTCGACGTGGACGACAGCTCGCGGTTGTTCGAGTCGGTAATCGAGATCTTGTACTTCGACGACAGCTCCTGCGGGATGTCGTGCTTCAGGATCCCTTCGACCGAGAACACCGCGGCGAGCGCGCCGAGATATTCGCGGTCGCCGCGCATCACGGGCGTCTGCAGCGTGATGAAGCCGTTGCCGAAGTCGTCGTAGATCAGCGGCGAATAGGCCTGGCGGCGCGTGCTGCGCGCTTCGTCGTACGCGCCGCGCACGGCGTCCTGCATCTGCGCGTCGCCGGGTTTCGCGAGCCGCTGGCCGAGCAGCGGCGGATGCACGGTCGGCCAGCGCTGCACGCCGGGCGCGGTGTACCAGTTCAGATAGAGGATTTCCGGATGCGTCTGCATCACGTCCGCGACGGCCATCTGGAATGCGTTCTGGTCGAGGCGGCCGGACGCGAGATCGCGCGACAGCGCCTGCAGCTGCTCCTGCGCGCCAGTCATCGACAGGCGGATCTGCTGCTGCGCCCACGCGACGTTACGGAACAGGGTGTCTTCCTGCTGCTGCTGTTCGCGGCGATTGAGGCTCCATAGAATGAGGCTCATCACCACGAGGAACACGAGGATCGACAGCAGCGGCGTCAGCAAATAGGAATTGGACCACCACGGTCCGTGGTGCCAGCGGGACGGCTGCGACTCCGCCGGCGGGCCCGACGGTCGCGCCGAGCGTGCGAAAAGCCGATCGGTCAACATGGCAGGATTGTAGCGCAGCGCAATACATGGAAAACCTATACCGGATATGTTGAACGGAAACGGATTTATGCCCGCGGCGCGTGCCGGAGAGGCCCGCCGCAAGGGTGCAGCGCAGCAATATTCCGCATTACGAGAAAAGATCTCATAATTCGAAAATTCTGTTGCGCGGGGCCGGCGACGCTCATTACAATCCGTCGGAGCTTGCCGCAGGCCGCGCCGCGTCGTCTGCACGAGAGCGATCCTCACATTCCAGGACCCAGGAGACGAGAATGTCCGCTGTACCGAACGAAGTGATGAAATATGTCGCCGCCGAACGTGACGACGACCCGCAAGAAACCGTTGAATGGCTCGAGTCGCTCGACGGCGTGATCTCCTCGGTGGGCACCGGCCGCGCGCATTACCTGATCGAAAAGCAGATCGAGTTCGCCCGCATGCACGGCGAACACCTGCCGTTCTCCGCCAACACCCCGTACATCAACACGATCCCGGTCGAAGCCCAGGCGAAGATTCCGGGCGACCAGGACCTCGAGCACCGCATCCGTTCGTACACGCGCTGGAACGCGCTGGCGATGGTGCTGCGCGCCGGCAAGGACACGAACGTCGGCGGCCACATCGCGTCGTTCGCATCGGCCGCGACGCTCTATGACGTCGGCTACAACCACTTCTGGCACGCGGCGTCCGACCAGCATGGCGGCGATCTCGTGTTCGTGCAGGGCCACTCGTCGCCGGGCGTGTACTCGCGCGCGTTCCTGCTCGGCCGCCTGTCGGAAGAGCAGCTCGACAACTTCCGCCAGGAAGTCGACGGCAAGGGCATCTCGTCGTACCCGCATCCGTGGCTGATGCCGGACTTCTGGCAGTTCCCGACGGTGTCGATGGGTCTCGGCCCGATCATGGCGATCTACCAGGCACGCTTCATGAAGTACCTGGAATCGCGCGGCATCGCGAAGACCGCCGGCCGCAAGGTCTGGGCGTTCCTCGGCGACGGCGAGACCGACGAGCCGGAATCGCTCGGCGCGATCGGCATGGCGAGCCGCGAGAAGCTCGACAACCTCGTGTTCGTGATCAACTGCAACCTGCAGCGTCTCGACGGCCCGGTGCGCGGCAACGGCAAGATCATCCAGGAACTGGAATCGGAATTCCGCGGCGCCGGCTGGAACGTGATCAAGGTCATCTGGGGCAGCCGCTGGGATGCGCTGTTCGCACGCGACAAGACGGGCGCGCTGATGCGCCGCATGATGGAAGTCGTCGACGGCGAATACCAGACGTACAAGTCGGAGTCGGGCGCGTTCGTGCGCGAGCACTTCTTCAACACGCCTGAACTGAAGGCGCTCGTCGCCGACTGGTCGGACGACGACATCTGGGCGCTGAACCGCGGCGGCCACGATCCGCACAAGATCTACGCGGCGTTCCACGAAGCGACCAACACGAAGGGCGCGCCGACCGTCATCCTCGCGAAGACCATCAAGGGCTACGGGATGGGCGAGTCGGGCCAGGCGATGAACATCACGCACCAGCAGAAGAAGCTGCCGGTCGAGCAACTGAAGAAGTTCCGTGACCAGTTCCGCCTGCCGATCACCGACGAGCAGATCGCCGACGTGCCGTACCTGAAGTTCGAGGAAGGCTCGAAGGAACTCGAATACATGCGCCAGAAGCGCATGGACCTCGGCGGCTACCTGCCGCATCGCCGCGAGAAGGCGACGTCGCTGCCGGTGCCGGCACTCGACGCATTCGAGCCGCTGCTGAAGGGCACGGGCGAAGGCCGCGAGATCTCGACGACGATGGCGTTCGTGCGGATCCTGAACATCCTGCTGAAGGACAAGGCGCTCGGCAAGCGCGTCGTGCCGATCGTCCCGGACGAATCGCGTACGTTCGGCATGGAAGGCCTGTTCCGCCAGATCGGTATCTGGAACCAGGAAGGCCAGAAGTACGTGCCGGAAGATTCCGACCAGCTGATGTTCTACAAGGAATCGGAAACCGGCCAGATCCTGCAGGAAGGCATCAACGAAGCGGGCGGCATGTGCGACTGGATCGCGGCGGCGACGTCGTATTCGACGCACGGCGAGATCATGGTGCCGTTCTACATCTTCTATTCGATGTTCGGCTTCCAGCGGATCGGCGACCTGGCATGGGCGGCGGGCGACATGCGCTCGCGCGGCTTCCTGCTCGGCGGCACCGCGGGCCGCACGACGCTGAACGGCGAAGGCCTGCAGCACGAAGACGGTCACTCGCTCCTGTGGGCCGCCTCGGTGCCGAACTGCATCAGCTACGACCCGACGTTCGGCTACGAACTCGCGGTGATCGTCCAGGACGGCCTGCGCCGCATGGTGCAGGAGCAGGAAGACGTGTACTACTACATCACGGTGATGAACGAGAACTACGAGCACCCGGCGATTCCGCAGGGCGAGCACGTGGCGGCCGACATCATCAAGGGCATGTACGCGTTCAAGAAGGCCGACGCGGACGCGAAGGCGCCGCGCGTGCAATTGCTCGGCGCGGGCACGATCTTCAACGAAGTGATCGCTGCCGCCGACCTGCTGAAGAACGACTGGGGCGTCGCGGCCGACCTGTGGAGCGTGCCGAGCTTCACCGAACTCGCGCGTGAAGGCCACGAGATCGAGCGCTGGAACCTGCTCCATCCGACCGAGGAGCGTCGCCTGTCGCACGTGCAGAAGTGCCTGAAGGACACGCAGGGTCCGGTCATCGCATCGACCGACTACGTGCGCGCGCTGGTCGACCAGATCCGCGGCCAGATCGATCGCCGCTTCGTCGTGCTGGGCACGGACGGCTTCGGTCGTTCGGACACCCGCGAGAAGCTGCGTCACTTCTTCGAAGTCGACCGTCACTGGGTCACCGTCGCCGCGCTGAACGCGCTGGCCGACGAAGGCACGATCGAGCGCAAGGTGGTCGCGGACGCGATTGCCAAGTACAACCTCGATCCGTCCAAGCCCAACCCGATGACCGTTTAACGCACACGCGCCGTGTGATGCCGCGCGCCGCTTCCGGGAGGGGCGCGCGCGGCCATGGAGACACAAAAAGATGAGTCAAGCGATCGAAGTGAAGGTGCCGGATATCGGCGATTACAAGGACGTGCCCGTCATCGAGGTGCTCGTGAAGGTGGGTGACACGGTCGAGCCCGAGCAGTCGCTCGTCACGCTCGAGTCGGACAAGGCGACGATGGACGTCCCGAGCCCGGCAGCCGGCACGGTCAAGGAAGTGAAGATCAAGGTGGGCGATTCCGTGTCGGAAGGCTCGCTGATCGTCCTGCTCGAAGGCGGCGCCGCGGCGCAGGTGAACGGTGCGGCCGCGCCGGCAGCAGCCCCGGCTCCGGCGGCAGCGCCCGCACCGGCACCGGCTGCAGCCGCGCCGGCTGCCGCGCCGGCAGCGTCGGGCGGCACGCTCGAGGTGAAGGTGCCCGACATCGGCGACTACAAGGACGTCCCGGTGATCGAGATCGGCGTGAAGGTCGGCGACACGGTCGAGAAGGAGCAGTCGCTCGTCACGCTCGAGTCCGACAAGGCGACGATGGACGTGCCGAGCCCGGCCGCCGGCGTCGTGAAGGAAATCAAGGTCAAGGTGGGCGATTCGGTGTCCGAAGGCACGCTGATCGTGCTGCTCGACGCCGCTGGCGGCGCGCCTGCCGCCGCGCCGCAGGCGAGCGCACGGCTCCGGCCGCTGCCGCGCCGGCACCCGCCGCCGCACCGGCACCCGCGAAGGCTGCGCCGGCTCCGGCTGCTGCTGCCGCGCGCCGCCGCCAGCGTCGGGCGAGTACCGCGCGAGCCACGCATCGCCGTCCGTGCGCAAGTTCGCGCGCGAACTCGGCGTGGAGGTCGCACGCGTGCAGGGTAGCGGTCCGAAGGGCCGCATCACGAAGGAAGACATCACCGGCTTCGTGAAGGGCGTGATGACGGGCCAGCGCGCGGCACCGGCCGCGGCAGCCGCGCCGGCAGGCGGCGGCGAGCTGAACCTGCTGCCGTGGCCGAAGGTCGACTTCTCGAAGTTCGGCCCGTTCGAGGCGAAGCCGCTGTCGCGCATCAAGAAGATCTCGGGCGCGAACCTGCATCGCAACTGGGTGATGATCCCGCACGTCACGAACAACGACGAAGCGGACATCACCGAGCTCGAAGCGCTGCGCGTGCAGCTGAACAAAGAGCACGAGAAGGCGGGCGTGAAGTTCACGATGCTCGCGTTCGTGATCAAGGCGGTCGTCGCCGCGCTGAAGAAGTTCCCGACCTTCAACGCGAGCCTCGACGGCGACAACCTGGTGTTCAAGCAGTACTACCACGTCGGTTTTGCCGCGGACACGCCGAACGGCCTCGTCGTGCCGGTGATCCGCGACGCGGACAAGAAGGGCCTCGTCGACATCGCGAAGGAAATGGCCGAGTTGTCGAAGGCCGCGCGCGACGGCAAGCTGAAGCCGGACCAGATGCAGGGCGGCTGCTTCTCGATCTCGTCGCTCGGCGGGATCGGCGGCACCAACTTCACGCCGATCATCAACGCGCCGGAAGTCGCGATCCTCGGGTTGTCGCGCGGGCAGATGAAGCCGGTGTGGGACGGCAAGCAGTTCGTGCCTCGGCTCACGCTGCCGCTGTCGCTGTCGTATGACCATCGCGTCATCGATGGCGCGGAAGCCGCGCGGTTCAATGCGTATCTCGGCGCGTTGCTGGCCGATTTCCGTCGCATCATTCTTTGATGAGCTGAGGGTTTTCGCAGGGGCGTGGGTTCCATGTCGGTGATCCATGCCCCGTCGTTGAACTTGTTTGCTTGACGGTCAATCAGCGTCGCCCCTGCGCGGGGCGGCGGTCACTTTTCTTTGTCTTCCAAAGAAAAGTAACCAAAAGAAAGGCGCGTCCTTGGGCGGACGGCAAAGGTGGTTCTGCCCGGGTCCGCGTTCTCCAGTCAGGCCGTAGTTCAGCAGCGCGCGAATCCTCTCCCTCTGTCAGCAGCCAAACAAGAAGGGGACGTACATGAGTCTCATCGAAGTCAAGGTTCCGGATATCGGCGATTTCAGCGGCGTCGATGTCATCGAAGTCAACGTGAAGCCGGGCGACGTGATCGAAAAAGAGCAGACGCTCATCACGCTCGAATCGGACAAAGCCTCCATGGAAGTGCCCAGCGACGTCGCCGGCACGGTCAAGGAAGTCAAGGTCAAAGCCGGCGAGAAAGTCTCGCAAGGCACCGTGATCGCCATCGTCGAAGCAGCGGCAGGCGCAGCCGCGCCCGCGAAAGCAGCCGAACCCGCAAAGGCCGCAGGACCGGCTCCGGCCGCCGCGCCGGCCGCCGCTCCGCAAGCCGGCAGCTACAGCGGCTCCGCCGACATCGAATGCGACATGCTCGTGCTCGGCGCCGGCCCCGGCGGCTACTCGGCCGCGTTCCGCTCAGCCGACCTCGGCATGAAGACGGTGCTCGTCGAACGCTACTCGACGCTCGGCGGCGTCTGCCTGAACGTGGGCTGCATCCCGTCGAAGGCGCTGCTGCACACGGCGCTCGTCATCGACGAAGCCGCGGCGCTCGCGTCGCACGGCATCTCGTTCGGCAAGCCGGAAGTCGATCTCGACAAGCTGCGCGACTTCAAGGGCGGCGTCGTCAAGAAGCTGACGACGGGCCTCGCCGGCATGGCGAAGGCGCGCAAGGTCGAAGTGGTCACCGGCGTCGGCGCGTTCGTCGATCCGTATCACATGGAAGTGCAGGGCGAAAACGGCAAGAAGGTCGTCAAGTTCAAGCAGGCAATCATCGCCGCCGGCTCGCAGGCCGTGAAGCTGCCGTTCATGCCGGAAGACCCGCGCGTCGTCGATTCGACGGGCGCGCTCGAACTGCGCCAGCTGCCCAAGCGCATGCTCGTGATCGGCGGCGGCATCATCGGCCTCGAAATGGCGACGGTGTACGCGACGCTCGGCGCCGAGATCGACGTCGTCGAAATGATGGACGGCCTGATGATGGGCGCGGACCGCGATCTCGTGAAGGTCTGGGAAAAGTACAACGCGAAGCGCTTCGGCAACGTGATGCTGAAGACCAAGACGGTCGGCGCGGAAGCGAAGGAAGACGGCATCTACGTGAAGTTCGAGGGCGAGAAGGCGCCGGCGGAAGCGCAGCGCTACGACCTCGTGCTGGTGGCGGTGGGCCGCAGCCCGAACGGCAAGAAGATCGGTGCCGACAAGGCAGGCGTGGCCGTCACCGACCGCGGCTTCATCGACGTCGACAAGCAGATGCGCACGAACGTCCCGCACATCTTCGCGATCGGCGACGTCGTCGGCCAGCCGATGCTCGCGCACAAGGCCGTGCATGAAGGCCACGTCGCAGCGGAAGCCGCGCACGGCGAAAAGGCGTACTTCGACGCGCTGCAGATCCCGTCGGTGGCGTACACCGATCCGGAAGTGGCGTGGGCCGGCAAGACCGAAGACCAGTGCAAGGCCGAAGGCATCAAGTACGGCAAGGCCGTGTTCCCGTGGGCCGCATCGGGCCGCGCGATCGCGAACGGCCGCGACGAAGGCTTCACGAAGCTGATCTTCGACGAGGAAACCCATCGCGTGATCGGCGGCGGGATCGTCGGCCTGAACGCGGGCGACCTGATCAGCGAAGTGTGTCTGGCCGTCGAGATGGGCGCGGACGCGGAAGATATCGGCAAGACGATCCATCCGCACCCGACGCTCGGCGAATCGATCGGCATGGCCGCGGAACTGTACGAAGGCGTCTGTACGGACCTGCCGCCGCAACGCAAGAAGTAACGCGATCGGCACGGCCGGCCTCGCGCCGGCCACGAAAAACGCCGCCGCCCGGGATACCCGGACGGCGGCGTTTTCTTTTGCCCGCGGCCGACGGCAGTGCCTGGTCCGTGCCGCGCCATCGCGCCGGCGCCACCGGGATGCCGGGATGCCCGGATGTTCCGTCGCCGGAAACAAAAAAGCCGCGCAGTGCGCGGCTTTGTCAGGAGCAGGGGACGCTTACGCGGCCGGCTTGCTCGAACGGCGCGATGCAGCAGCGCTCGCAGCCTTCGTCGCGACAGCGGCAGCCGCGTTGAAGTTCGTTTCGGCGATCTCGACGGCTTGCTTGGCTGCCTTCTGAACCGTTTCGTACGTCGTGTTCGCAGCGTTCAGTGCCGACTTCAGTGCGGCGACAGCCGTTTCCGAACCGGCCGGAGCGTTCTTCGCGACGTTGTCGACGAGTGCCTGGACCTTCTTGTTCTGCTCTTCGAATTGCGCTTCGGCAACCTTCGCGAACTCGGCTTGCGTCGACGACGCGATTTCATACAGGTGACGGCTGTACGACAGCACCTTTTCCGCGACCGGCTGCGACAGGCTCGCTTGCAGCGCGATCAGTTCCTGTGCGTCCTTCACCGACAGCAGGCGCTGCGCGTTTTCCTGGCTTTCGGTCAGCGTCGACTTCACGACCTGCAGGTTGAGTTCGATCAGCTTTTCGACGCCTTCGAACGCCTTGGTCGTCAGACCGAACAGGCTTTCGAGGTTGGCTTTCTGTGCGGCGGCGATTTGCTCGGGGGTCAGCAAGGACATGTCAAGCTCCTGAAAAGCGATCACGTCGATCGCAGGGATAAAGGGCACTACGATGGGGAACCTCGGCGCCGCGTGCTTTGTGCAACGCAGCAATGAGTCATATTTTAGGGCAGAGAAAAGTCTTGTCAAGCACTTTTTGTGCATTGCACAATCACAACAAATTATCGATAAAACAACGGGTTATCGCGGCCGGTTCGGAATCGGTTTCAGACGTGTTCCCACATGGTGCGCACTTGGCCGGGGCAGGCGCGCCGCACCCTGATCATGCACAGGTAAACCTGACAGGCATGTGGAACGTTATGCTTCTGTTCCTGTCGAAAAGCGCGCCGTTTCGCGATGCGCATGCCGTGGCGACGTGCCGCCGCCGCGGTCAAGACCGGTGCCTGGTACACCGAACGCCGGATACGTACTTTCCCCGCTTTAATTCGTTGCCAAAGTGACGTTATCTCAATTAACCGCGTGGTAATTCGGGAGACGGGTACTGTCGGGCGGCGCATCCCATGAATTTTTTCGATGGGAGCGCGAGGGTTGATCGAGTCATCATTGGTCGACCCTTACATTCCGGTTTAACGACGATCGGTAAGTGCCTAATATTGCTCTTTTTTTCAGCTTTAACTACACTTGCGGAAACCCCGCCCGCTTTGTCCAGACCCCAATGAAAGCCGAATCGTTTTCACCGCGCAGATTGTTGCAGAGCATGACGCTCGGCACGGCTGTGTCGGTCGCCGTCGCCTTGCTGGCGACCGCCGCGTCCGTCGCGCCCGCTGACGCCTTTGCCGCCACTGCGAAGACCCACCAGGCCGCCAAGAAAGCCGCTTCCACTTCTTCGGAAAAGAAGCGGACGGTGAAGGCCGCCTCCGCGAAATCCGCCAACGTCGCGTCGGCCGATGCGCCGAAGGCATCGCGCAAGCGCGCGACGCTCGCGTCGAACGTGCACGGCCATCGCGGCGCGGTGCGCAAGGTCGCGTTCCAGCCGCGTCGCCCGACGGTCGGCCAGGCATTCGGCCTGCACGACACGCCGGACGCGCTCGCGCTGCGCTCGAGCGTCGCGTACGTCGTCGACCAGAACACCGGCGAGCCGCTGTTCGACAAGAATTCGCTCGCCGTCGTGCCGATCGCATCGATCTCGAAGCTGATGACGGCGATGGTCGTGCTCGACTCGAAGTCGCCGATGACCGACCAGATCGAAGTCACCGACGAAGACCGCGACTACGAGAAGGGCACGGGTTCGCGCCTGTCGGTCGGCTCGGTGCTGTCGCGCGAGGACATGCTGCACATCGCGCTGATGGCGTCGGAAAACCGCGCGGCCGCCGCGCTGTCGCGCTACTACCCGGGCGGCCGTCCGGCGTTCATCGCCGCGATGAACGCGAAGGCGAAGTCGCTGGGCATGAACGACACCCACTTCGAGAATTCGACGGGCCTGTCGAGCTCGAATGTGTCGAGCGCACGCGACCTCGTGAAGATGGTCAACGCGGCGTACCAGTACCCGATGATCCGGCAGTTCTCGACCGACCGCACGTACGACGTCAATACGGGCAAGCGCAACCTGGTCTACAACAGCACGAACGCGCTGATCCGCGGCAACGGCTCGTGGGACATCGGTCTGCAGAAGACGGGCTTCATCAACGAGGCGGGCGAATGCCTCGTGATGCAGGCGACGATCCATGGCCGGCCGATGGTGATGGTGCTGCTGGATTCGTTCGGCAAGTATTCGCGCTTCGCCGACGCGGCACGCCTGCGCAACTGGCTCGACGCCGGCGGCGGCGAGCGCCTGACGGCCGCCAACACGGCGAACGGCGGCACCTGAGCGCGCCACGGCGGTTCGCCGCCGTGCCGATCGCCGCAAAGAAAAAGCCCCGCGATGCGGGGCTTTTTTTCATCCGGCGCCATGCGGCGGGCGGCGCGGCTCACGCGTGCCGTTGCAGCCCTTCGGCATCCTTCGCGGGCGCGGGCCGGTAGCCGAGCGATTCCGAGATGGTCAGCGCGGTGCGGCTCAACTGGCCGAGCCACGCGTCCTGCAGGCGGTCGGCCGGGGCCGACAGCGACAGGCCCGCGACGAGCTTGCCCGAGTCGTCGTAGATGCCAGCCGCGATGCAGCGCACGCCCAGTTCCAGTTCCTCGTTGTCCCGCGCGCACGATTGCTGGCGCACGAGTGTCAGCTCGCGCTCGAGCTTCGCGATGTCGGTGATGCTGTTCTGCGTATGGCCGGACAGCCCGGTGCGCGTCGCATAGGCGCGCACGCGCGACGTTTCGTCGACCGCGAGAAACAGCTTGCCGACCGACGTCAGGTGCAGCGGCGCGCGGCCGCCGATCGCGCGGACGACCTGCATCCCCGAGCGCTCGGAATACGCGCGCTCGATATAGACGATTTCGTCGCCCTGACGCACCGACAGGTTCACGGTCTGGCCGGTCAGGCGATGCAATTCGCGCATCGGCATCAGCGCAGCGTCGCGTACCGACAGGCGCGCCTTCACGAGGTTGCCGAGTTCGAGCAGCCGCATGCCGAGCCGGTAGGTGCCGGGATCGGAGCGGTCGACGAGGCGGCAGGTCACCATGTCGTTGAGGATGCGGTGTGCGGTCGACGGATGCAGCTCCGTGCGCTGCGCAAGCTCTTTCAGGCTGACGGGATCGCTGTGCGCGGCGAGCGCGTCCAGCAGCCGCATCATGCGTTCGATCACCTGGATCGACGTTTTGGAATCCGGGGTGGGTTGGCTCATGTCGGGGGAGAATCGGTTGACGCGTCAAGCGGTGTTGCGTCGATTGTATCTCGTATCGTGAAAAAAGCGAACGCCGTTCGAGGAAGTCCTCGTTTCCGGCATCGCGCACTTGCGCGCGTGCCGGCGTTGGTCTTGCCGGCCAAACGGCGGATAATGAGAGCCGTTTTCTCGAAGGAGCGCGTATGCGAGTCGGTTTGTTCGTGACCTGCCTGGTCGACCTGATGCGTCCGGAAATCGGCTTTTCCGCGCTGAAACTGATTCGCGAAGCCGGCTACGAAGTGTTCGTGCCGCCCGCGCAAACCTGCTGCGGCCAGCCGGCCTACAACTCGGGCGACCGCGCGCTCGCACGGGATCTCGCCGAAAAGACGCTGCGCGAGTTCGAGCAGTTCGATTACGTCGTCGCGCCGTCGGGCTCGTGTGGCGGCATGATCCGCGCGCACTACGGCGACCTGTTCCGCGACGACCCCGAACTGATGGGGCGCTATGCGCGATTCCAGCAGAAAGTCTACGAACTGACCGATTTCCTCGCGAACGTCGCGAAGGTGACGCTCGCCCCCGGCGAATTCACGGGTCCCGTCACCTATCACGACTCATGCTCGGGCCTGCGCGAGCTCGGCGTGAAGGCGCAGCCGCGCGCGCTGCTCGCGCAGCGCGGCGTGGCCGTCACCGAGATGAAGGACTGCGAGCACTGCTGCGGCTTCGGCGGCACGTTCGCGGTCAAGTACGGCGACATTTCGGCGGCCATCGCGGACGAAAAGTGCGCGAACGTGCGCGCGTCCGGTGCGGGCGCCGTCGTGCTCGGCGATCTCGGCTGCATGCTGAACATCGAAGGGCGGTTGCGCCGCACGGGCGACCGCGACACCCGCGTGCTGCACGTCGCGCAGGTGCTGGCGGGCGACGTCTGACGCCCGGTTCCCGCTTACTTTTCCTCGATACCGCGATGCAAGTTCAATCGATGCATTTCAAGGCGCGCGCCGGCCAGAAGCTGGCCGACCAGCGCCTGCAGCAGAACCTGAAGAAGCTGTCGACGAAGTTCGTGTCCGCGCGCGCCGATGCGATGACCGCGATCGACTTCCAGGCGACGCGCGCCGCGCTGAAGGCGCGCCGCAACCGTGCGCTGGAGAACCTCGACGTGTGGCTCGAGGCGTTCGAGCGCGAGGCGACGCGGCGCGGCACGACGGTGCTGTTCGCGGAAACGACCGCGGACGCCGCGCGGCTCGTCGCCGACATCGCGCGGCGCCACGACGTGAAGAAGGTCATCAAGACGAAGTCGATGGTGTCCGAGGAAATGCGCCTGAACGCGGTGCTTGCCGAGATGGGCGTGCAGTCGATCGAGACGGACCTCGGTGAATACATCCTGCAGATCAACGACAACGAGCCGCCGAGCCACATCATCGCGCCCGTCGTGCACAAGGACAAGGACGAGATCGCCGATCTGTTCGCGCGCACGCACCACCGCGAGCGGCTGACCGAGATTCCGGACATGACGCGCGAGGCGCGCGAGGTGCTGCGCCCGCATTTCCTGTCGGCCGACATGGGCGTGACGGGCGGCAACTTCGTGATCGCCGAGACGGGGTCGGTTGCGCTCGTCACGAACGAAGGCAACGAAGGGATGTGCACGGTGATGCCGCGCGTGCATGTCGCGGTGACGGGCATCGAGAAGGTGCTGCCGACGCTCGAGGATCTCGCGACCGCGATGCGTCTGCTGCCGCGCTCGGCGACCGGCCAGAAGACCTCGAACTACTTCTCGGTGCTGACCGGGCCGCGCGGCCCCGGCGACGAGGACGGCCCGGAACACAACTACGTGGTGCTCGTCGACGGCGGCCGCACGGGCCTGATCGGCGGCGAATTCCAGGAGATGCTGCGCTGCATCCGCTGCGGCGCGTGCATGAACCATTGCCCGGTTTACCAGAAGGTCGGCGGGCACGCGTACGGATGGGTCTATCCGGGCCCGATGGGGTCGGTATTGACGCCGAGCTACGTCGGGATCGACCGTGCGCTCGACCTGCCGCAGGCCGCGACGCTGTGCGGCGAATGCGACAGCGTGTGCCCGGCCGGAATCCCGCTGTCGCACCTGCTGCGCACGCTGCGCGAGAAACAGGTCGAGCGGCACCTGCGGCCGTGGCGCGAGCGCGCCGCGCTCGCCGCGTGGGGCTTCGTCGCGCGCCGGCCGCTCCTTTACGCGCTGACGACCAAGCTCGCGGTACGGATCCTCGAGCGGCTGGGCGGCAACGGCGGCACGCTGCGGCGCCTGCCGATGATGGGTGGCTGGATGGACACGCGCGACATGCCGACGCCGACCGGCCGGACGTTCCGCGAACTGTACGCGGCCTCGCAGAGCCACCTGGGCTGACGACTGTTCATCGGGTGGCAACAGTGCGTTCGCTATTCATGTATTTATCTTGATAGGTGCGGTCTATAGAATCCTGCCTGTAGTCCCCGGAATCGGGTTTCGGGGCATGAGGTCAAGGAGCCGCATCATGAAAAAGACAATATCGATGTACTGGCCGCTGGCAATCGTCGTCCCGCTCGCGGCGGCCGCTTATCTGCACGCGATGGCCGACGCGCCGGCGCGTGGACCGATCGCCGTTCACCAGGCATCGGCGGAACTCGCGCGCGCGGTGTCGTTCGGTCTGGTCGACGACGCGGCGAAACCGCTGCCGGCCGCATCCGGCGACGTCGTGCTCGCCGCGCCCAAGGCGCTGTGAGGCACGCCGCCGTCGCTTCGCGCGGCGGCGCGATTCCGGGCGCCTTTGTATAATGGCGCGTTCTTCTCCCGCGCGGCTCGCCGCGGCTTTCCGATAGTGCGATGACCCGCGTTGCGATCTGTTTCGTCTGTCTCGGCAATATCTGCCGTTCGCCCACCGCAGAAGGCGTGATGCGCCACCAGGTGGACGCGGCCGGGCTGGCCGACCGGATCGAGGTCGATTCGGCCGGTACCGGCGACTGGCACGTCGGCGAGCCGCCCGACACGCGCGCGCAGGCGGCGGCCCGCATCCGCGGCTACGACCTGTCGGCGCTGCGCGCGCGGCAGGTGAGCGCGGCGGATTTCGAGCGGTTCGACCTGCTGCTGGCGATGGACGAAGCCAATCTCGCGGAATTGCGGCGGCGCTGCCCGCCCGGGCAGCGCGACAAGGTGCGCCTCCTGATGGAATTCGCGCCGGGCGCGGCCGAGACCGAAGTGGCCGATCCTTATTTCGGCGGCGCGCAGGGCTTCGAACAGGTGCTCGACCAGGTCGAGCGCGCGTGCGCGGGCCTGCTGGACACCCTCCGGAGCGGCGCCGCACGCTGATCGTGGCGGGGTATTCAGCGGTCTGCGAATACCCTGTCGAAGACATGGATACTTGACTAAAAACGTCAAATATTTATACTTGACCAAAATCGTCAAGATTGCAGTCCCCTAGACACCATGAGACTCACCACCAAAGGCCGTTTCGCCGTCACGGCGATGATTGACTTGGCACTGCGCCAGGAGCAGGGCCCGGTGACGCTTGCAGGCATCAGCCAGCGCCAGCGGATTTCGCTCTCGTATCTCGAACAGCTGTTCGGCAAGCTGCGCAGGCATGAAATCGTCGAATCCGTGCGCGGCCCGGGCGGCGGCTACAACCTCGCGCGTCGCGCGCAGGACGTCACCGTCGCCGACATCATCATCGCGGTCGATGAACCGCTCGACGCCACGCAGTGCGGCGGCAAAGGCACGTGCGACGGCTCGAAGCAGCCCGACGGCCATTGCATGACGCACGAGCTGTGGTCGACCCTGAACCAGAAAATGGTCGAATACCTCGATTCGGTATCGCTGCAGGATCTCGTCGATCAGCAGCGCGCACGCGAGGGCGCGCCCGCGGTGCTGCGCGACCGGCGCGCGCCGGAGCCCGCCGCGGCGCCGGCCGAACCGGTGCGCACGATGCCGCTCGGTCCCAATTCGGTGTTCAACATCGCGAGTTCGTGAGCGCGAACGCGCCGCACACCCCATAACGCACATAGTCCCTGCACAGAATACCCGGAGCGACAGATGACCCAAGAGACTCTCCACCTGCCCATCTACATGGATTACAGCGCGACGACGCCGGTCGACCCGCGCGTGGTCGACAAGATGGTGCCGTACCTGCGCGAGCAGTTCGGCAACCCGGCATCGCGCAGCCACGCGTACGGCTGGGATGCGGAACGCGCGGTCGAGGAAGCGCGCGAACAGGTGGCTGCGCTCGTGAACGCGGATCCGCGCGAGATCATCTGGACGTCCGGCGCAACGGAATCGGACAACCTCGCGATCAAGGGTGCCGCGAATTTCTACAAGGGCAAGGGCAAGCACATCGTCACGGTGAAGACCGAGCACAAGGCCGTGCTCGACACCTGCCGCGAGCTCGAGCGCGACGGCTTCGAAGTCACCTATCTCGACGTGAAGGAAGACGGCCTGATCGACCTCGACGTGTTCAAGGCCGCGCTGCGCCCGGACACGATCCTCGTATCCGTGATGCACGTGAACAACGAGATCGGCGTGATCCAGGACATCGAGACGATCGGCGAGATCTGCCGCGAGAAGGGCATCGTGTTCCACGTGGACGCCGCACAGTCGACCGGCAAGGTCGAGATCGACCTCGCGAAGCTGAAGGTCGACCTGATGTCGTTCTCGGCGCACAAGACCTACGGCCCGAAGGGCATCGGCGCGCTGTACGTGCGTCGCAAGCCGCGCGTGCGCATCGAAGCGCAGATGCACGGCGGCGGCCACGAGCGCGGGATGCGTTCGGGCACGCTGGCGACGCACCAGATCGTCGGCATGGGCGAAGCGTTCCGCATCGCGCGTGAAGAAATGGCGACCGAGAACGAGCGCATCCGCATGCTGCGCGACAAGCTGCTGCGCGGCCTGTCGCAGATCGAGGAAACGTACGTGAACGGCGACATGGAGCACCGTGTCCCGCACAACCTGAACATCAGCTTCAACTTCGTCGAAGGCGAGTCGCTGATCATGGCGATCAAGGACGTCGCGGTGTCGTCGGGCTCGGCTTGCACGTCGGCGTCGCTGGAGCCGTCGTACGTGCTGCGTGCACTCGGCCGCAACGACGAACTCGCGCACAGCTCGATCCGCTTCACGGTCGGCCGCTTCACGACGGAGCAGGACGTCGACTTCGTGATCAACCTGCTGAACAGCAAGATCGCGAAGCTGCGCGAACTGTCGCCGCTCTGGGAAATGCACCAGGAAGGCATCGATCTGTCGACGATCGAATGGGCCGCACACTGAACACCGCATTGAATACATTCGCGGGCGGATTTGCGCACGCAGACGTAACGAGTCAAGGAGTTTGAGTCATGTCATACAGCAACAAGGTTCTGGATCACTACGAAAACCCGCGTAACGTCGGTTCGTTCGCGAAAGACGACGACGCGGTCGGCACGGGCATGGTCGGCGCGCCGGCCTGCGGCGACGTGATGAAGCTGCAGATCCGCGTCGGCGCGGACGGCGTGATCGAAGACGCGAAGTTCAAGACGTACGGCTGCGGCTCGGCCATCGCGTCGAGCTCGCTCGTGACCGAGTGGGTGAAGGGCAAGACCCTCGACGAGGCACTGTCGATCAAGAACACGCAGATCGCCGAAGAGCTGGCCCTGCCGCCGGTGAAGATTCACTGCTCGATTCTCGCGGAAGACGCGATCAAGGCAGCCGTAGCCGACTACAAGAAGCGCCACGACACCAAGGAAGGCGATCAGGCAGCAGCCTGAGCGGCATCGAGCGGCTTGTGAAGGATCGCGGCGGGCCCGGGTGGCGCGCCGCGGCAAGGACATCATGGCAATTACACTGACCGAAAAAGCAGCACAGCACGTCCAGAAATACCTCGTCCGTCGCGGCAAGGGTGTGGGCCTGCGGCTTGGCGTTCGCACGACCGGGTGCTCGGGGCTCGCGTACAAGCTCGAGTATGTCGACGAGCTGGCTCCCGAGGATCAGGTGTTCGAGAGCCATGGCGTGAAGGTCGTCGTCGACCCGAAGAGCCTCGCGTACATCGACGGCACCGAGCTCGACTTCGCACGCGAAGGCCTGAACGAGGGGTTCAAGTTCAACAACCCGAACGTGAAGGACGAGTGCGGCTGCGGCGAATCGTTCCGCGTGTGACGCGGGTTTCCGCGCGATGCGGGCAAGAGGCGGCACGGGCCGCCTTTTTAATGTGCGGCATTTGCCGCGCGACGAACCGGAATTGAACGCGACGATGGTTTCGCTGAAAGACAGCCACTTCGATCTGTTTCACCTGCCGGCGCAATTCGCGCTCGACGAGACGGCGCTCGACAGCGCCTATCGCACGGTGCAGACGCAGGTGCACCCGGACCGCTTCGCGGCGGCCGGCGACGCGCAAAAGCGCATCGCGATGCAATGGGCGACCCGTGCGAACGAAGCCTACCGCACGCTGCGCGATCCGCTGAAGCGCGCGACCTATCTGCTGTCGCTGCGCGGCGTCGACATCGGTGCCGAAAACAACACCGCGATGGAGCCCGCGTTCCTGATGCAGCAGATGGAGTGGCGCGAAGGCATCGAGGATGCCGCGGCTGCCCGCAACGTCGACGCGCTCGATGCGCTGCTCGCCGAGCTGCGCGACGAAAAGCGCGTGCGCCTCGAGCGCCTCGGCACGCTGCTCGACAGCGCGGCCGACCAGGCCGCCGCCGAGGCCGTGCGCCAGCTGATGTTCATCGAACGGGTCGCGTCGGAAGTGGGCGCGCAGATCGAGCGCCTCGAAACTTAACCGCGTGCCTCGCGGCACGCGCAGCAAACGGGCCGAGCGCCCGAACGAACCAAGATGGCTTTACTGCAAATTTCCGAACCGGGCATGGCGCCGGCGCCGCACCAGCGGCGACTCGCTGTCGGGATCGATCTCGGCACGACGAACTCGCTCGTCGCGGCCGTGCGCAACAGCGTGCCCGAAGTGCTGCCGGACGAAGCGGGCCGCGCGCTGCTGCCGTCGGTGGTCCGTTATCTGGAGAAGGGCGGCCGCCGCATCGGTCACGAAGCGAAGGAGCAGGCCGCGACCGATCCGCGCAACACGATCGTGTCGGTCAAGCGCTTCATGGGCCGCGGCAAGGCCGAGGTCGAAGGCGCGGCGAACGCGCCGTACGAATTCGTCGATGCACCCGGCATGGTGCAGATCCGCACGATCGACGGCGTGAAGAGCCCGGTCGAAGTGTCGGCCGAGATTCTCGCGACGCTGCGTTACCGTGCGGAAGACACGCTCGGCGACGACCTGGTCGGCGCGGTGATCACGGTGCCCGCGTACTTCGACGACGCGCAGCGCCAGGCGACGAAGGACGCCGCGCGCCTCGCGGGCCTCAACGTGCTGCGCCTGCTGAACGAACCGACCGCGGCCGCGATCGCCTACGGTCTCGACAACGCGGCCGAAGGCCTCTACGCGGTGTACGACCTCGGCGGCGGCACGTTCGACCTGTCGATCCTGAAGCTGACGAAGGGCGTATTCGAAGTGCTGGCCGCGGGCGGCGATTCCGCACTCGGCGGCGACGATTTCGACCACGCGCTGTTCGGTCACGTACTTGCGCAGGCCGGCATCGACGCGAAGGCGCTCGCGCCCGAGGACGTGCGCCTGCTGCTCGATCGCGTGCGCGTGCTGAAGGAAGCGCTGTCGTCCGCGCCGCAGGCGTCGCTCGACGTGACGCTGTCGACCGGTGCACACCTCGTGCAGACGATCTCGCACGACACGTTCGCCGCGCTCGTCGAGCCGCTCGTGCAGCGTACGCTGACGCCGACCCGCAAGGCCCTGCGCGATGCGCAGGTGAGCCCGGCCGACATCAAGGGCGTCGTGCTGGTCGGCGGCGCGACGCGCATGCCGGTGATCCGCGAGGCGGTCGCGAAGTATTTCGGCCAGCCGCCGCTCGTCAACCTCGATCCGGATCAGGTCGTCGCGCTCGGCGCGGCGATCCAGGCCGACCTGCTCGCCGGCAATCGCGGCAGCGGCGACGACTGGCTGCTGCTCGACGTGATCCCGCTGTCGCTCGGCGTCGAGACGATGGGCGGTCTCGTCGAGAAGATCATTCCGCGCAATTCGACGATTCCGATCGCGCGTGCGCAGGAATTCACGACCTTCAAGGACGGCCAGACCGCGATGGCGATCCACGTCGTGCAGGGCGAGCGCGAGCTCGTCGCCGACTGCCGCTCGCTCGCGCGCTTCGAGCTGCGGGGCATCCCGCCGATGACGGCCGGTGCGGCGCGCATCCGCGTGACCTACCAGGTCGATGCGGACGGGCTGCTGTCGGTGTTCGCGCGCGAGCAGCATTCGGGCGTCGAGGCGTCGGTCGTCGTGAAGCCGTCGTACGGCCTCGCCGACGACGACATCGCGAAGATGCTCGAGGACAGCTTCAAGACCGCCGAGATCGACATGCGGGCGCGCGCGCTGCGCGAAGCGCAGGTCGAGGCCGAGCGGATGATCGAGGCGACGCAGGCGGCGCTGGCGGCCGACGGCGAATTGCTCGACGATGCCGAACGCACGCAGGTCGACGCGCTCGTCGCGGCGCTGCGCACGATCGCGCAGGGCGACGACACGGACGCGATCGAGACCGCGACCAAGACGCTGGCCGACGGCACCGACGAATTCGCGGCGCGCCGGATGGACAAGAGCATCAAGCGCGCACTGTCGGGCCGCCGCCTCGACGAGATCTGAACGAACGAACTGCACGCGGGCCGGCGACGGCCCGCGCGATATTGAACCGTGCGGCGCCAGCCGCCGCACCCTGACTGACGGAACGGACATGCCTCAACTGGTGGTGCTGCCTCACGTCGAACTGTGCCCGGACGGCGCAGTGATCGACGCGACGCCCGGCAAGAGTATTTGCGACAACCTGCTCGACCACGGCATCGAGATCGAGCATGCGTGCGAGAAGTCGTGCGCGTGCACGACCTGCCACGTGGTGATCCGCGAGGGCTTCAACGATCTCGAGCCGTCCGAGGAGGACGAAGACGACCTGCTCGACAAGGCATGGGGCCTCGAGCCGACATCGCGCCTGTCGTGCCAGGCGATCGTGAAGGAAGATTCGGACCTGGTGGTCGAGATCCCGAAGTACTCGATCAACCACGCGAAGGAAAATCACTGACGGATCGGCGGGGCGGACTCGCCACGTATACGGGAGAGCAGGCCATGAAATGGACCGATTCGCGCGAAATCGCCATCGCGCTGGCAGACAAGCATCCGGACGTCGATCCGCAGCGGGTCAATTTCGTCGACCTGCGCCAATGGGTCATCGAGCTGGACGGCTTCACCGACGACCCGGCGCACTCGGGCGAGAAGATCCTCGAAGCGATCCAGGCTCACTGGATCGACGAATCGGACTTCGACGACGAAGACTGAGGTTCGCGCCGACGCCCGCACCGCGTGGCGCCGGCAACGCTCCCGCAAAAAGGAAAAGGCTCGTGACGCGTCACGAGCCTTTTTCATTTCCGCGCGGCGCAAGAGCCGCGCGGCGATTCGTCGTGCTCGTCGTGCGTTATGCGCCGACCAGCGTGCCGTTCTCGATCCGCACACGCTGGCCCTGGCCGAACGGCGGCGGGTTGTGGTACGTGAACGTGCGCGTCGCGCCGCTTTCCATCTGGACCTGCACTTGGTAGTCGGTTTCCGCGCGTACCTGCTTCTCGACCTGGTTGCCGGCGAGACCGCCGCCGAGCGCGCCGATGATCGTCATCGCGGTGCGGCCGTTGCCGTGACCGAACTGGTTGCCGAGCAGGCCGCCGGCCGCTGCGCCGCCGACCGCGCCGATCCCCGAGCTCTGGCCCGGCGTGCGCGTCTGCGTGATCGCGACGACCGTGCCGCAGGTCTGGCAATAGGCCGGCTGCGCGGGTGCGGACGGCTGTTGTGCGTATTGCGGCGGTTGCGGTGCCGGCGTATGGCGGTGGTGCGTGGCTGCCGGGCGCGGCGCGGGCCGCGGCTCGGCTTGTGCCGCAGCTGCCTTCTCAGCAGCGGCTTTCTCGGCCGCAGCCTTCTGCGCGGCCTGTTCGGCTGCCTGCTGCTGCGCTTGCGCGGCGAGCGCGGCGCTGGCTGCCGCGGCCGTATCGACGGCCGGCTGCGACGCGATCAGCGCGGCCTGGGTCTGGCCGTTCTGCGCGTTGTTGCTGCTGGCCTTCGGGAAGATGCCCGTGATCGCGGCAGTGGCGGCGAGGCTGGCGACGATGACGGCGCCTGCGGCGGTCGCGATGAGCGGGTGCAGGCGTTGCTTTTGCGGCGTGGTTTGATTCTGGTTGTCCATTTTCTTCTCCGGTGTCGACCCGGTTTCGCACGTTGGCGCTGGCCGGATCCCACGCTCGGGAGCGAGCAGACTTGGCGTTCCGGCGCCTCGTTCTGGTCCCGTGGTCGTGCGTGGTGACGCAACAGGAGTGTCGTCCACGAGCGAGCGGCGCACCGTATCAAGGTGTAACGAATTGCAGCGCGGGATCGGCGTTTGCTACAGGGAAAACCCGGAGAAGGCCGTCGCGACGAGGGAATAAAACGGGGGAAGATCGGAAGCCGGCGAACGCCGGCAGGCGGGATTTACGCGTGGTTACAAAGCTGACGCGTGCGCGCCGCAGGGCGCGGCGCACACGCGGGCACGGCCGTCAGTCTTCGCGGCGCAGGTGCGGGAACAGCAGCACGTCGCGGATCGTCGGGCTGTCGGTCAGCAGCATCACGAGACGGTCGATGCCGATCCCGCAACCGCCCGTCGGCGGCATCCCGTGTTCGAGCGCGCGGATGTAGTCGGCGTCGAAGAACATCGCTTCCTCGTCGCCGGCATCCTTCTGCTCGACCTGCTTCTTGAAGCGCGCGGCCTGGTCTTCCGGATCGTTCAGCTCCGAGAAGCCGTTCGCGATCTCGCGGCCGGTCATGAACAGCTCGAAACGCTCGGTGATGCCCGGCACCGTGTCCGACGCGCGTGCGAGCGGCGACACTTCGACCGGGTAGTCGATGATGTAGGTCGGCTCCCACAGCTGCGATTCGGCGGTTTCCTCGAACAGCGCGAGCTGCAGCGCGCCGATGCCGGCGTTCAGGAAGGCCGGCTGCGACACGTCGACGCCGAGGCGCTTCAGTTCGGAACGCAGGAACGCGTCGTCCGACAGCTGGCCGTCGGTGTACTGCGGCGCGTACTTCTGGATCGCCTGCGTGATTGTCAGGCGGTGGAACGGCTTCGCGAGATCGAGCTCGCGGCCCTGGTACTGGATCGTCGCGGTGCCGAGCGCATCGATCGCCGCCTGGCGGATCAGCTGCTCGGTGAAGTCCATCAGCCAGCGGTAGTCGGTGTACGCGGCGTAGAACTCCATCATCGTGAATTCCGGGTTGTGGCGCGGCGACACGCCTTCATTCCGGAAGTTGCGGTTGATCTCGAACACGCGTTCGAAACCGCCGACGATCAGGCGCTTCAGGTACAGCTCCGGCGCGATGCGCAGGAACATCTGCATGTCGAGCGCGTTGTGGTGCGTGACGAACGGCTTGGCCGCGGCGCCGCCCGGGATCGGGTGCAGCATCGGCGTCTCGACTTCCATGAACTCGGCGTTGTCCATGAACTTGCGGATCGACGCGATGGTCTTGGTGCGCGCGCGGAACGTGTCGCGCGTTTCCGGCGTGACGATCAGGTCGACATAGCGCTGGCGATAGCGCATTTCCTGGTCGGCGAGGCCGTGGAACTTGTCCGGCAGCGGACGCAGCGCCTTCGACAGCAGACGCAATTCCTTGCACTGGACCGACAGCTCGCCCTTGTTGGTGCGGAACAGCACGCCGCGTGCGGCGACGATGTCGCCCAGGTCCCACTTCTTGAATGCGTCGTAGGTTTCCGCGCCGACGTCGTTCGGCGTCACGAAGAACTGGATCTGGCCTGAACCGTCCTGCACCGTCGCGAAGCTCGCCTTGCCCATCACGCGCTTGAGCATCATGCGGCCGGCGACCGACACCTCGACCGGGTTCGCTTCGAGCGCGGCCTTGTCCGAGTCGGCGAATTTCACCTGGAGATCGGCGGCGTGATGCGTCGGCCGGAAATCGTTCGGATAGGCGACGCCTTGCTCGCGCAGTGCGCGCAGCTTCTCGCGGCGCTCGGCGATGATCTGGTTTTCGTCCGCCGCGACGGCGGGCTGCGTTTGGGTCGGTTCGGTCATGATGGTCGGAATTCGGAGTGGGTGCGGCAACGCAACGGGAAGGGCGGCGCGACCGGAGGGGCCGCGCCGCGGCGCTTACACGCCCTGTTTGAGGCTCGCGCTGATGAAGTCGTCGAGATCGCCGTCGAGGACGGCTCTCGTGTTGCTCATTTCGACGTTCGTGCGCAGGTCCTTCACGCGGCTCTGGTCGAGCACGTACGAACGGATCTGGTGGCCCCAGCCCACATCGGTCTTGCTCGATTCGAGCTTGTCCTGTTCGGCCTGGCGCTTGCGCATTTCGACTTCGTACAGGCGCGATTTCAGCATCGCCATTGCTTCGGCGCGGTTGCGGTGCTGCGAGCGGTCGTTCTGGCACTGCACGACGATACCGGTCGGCATGTGCGTGATCCGCACCGCGGAGTCGGTCTTGTTGATGTGCTGGCCGCCCGCGCCCGATGCGCGGTACGTGTCGATGCGCAGGTCGGCCGGGTTGATCTCGACTTCGATCGAATCGTCGATTTCCGGATAGACGAACACCGACGAGAACGACGTGTGACGGCCGCCCGACGAGTCGAACGGCGACTTGCGCACGAGGCGGTGGATGCCCGTTTCGGTGCGCAGGAAGCCGTATGCGTATTCGCCCGTGACCTTGACCGTCGCATTCTTGATGCCGGCGACGTCGCCGTCGGACTCTTCGAGCACCTCGGCCTTGAAGCCCTTGCGTTCGCAGTAGCGCAGGTACTGGCGCAGCAGCATCGATGCCCAGTCGCACGCCTCGGTGCCGCCGGCGCCGGCCTGGATGTCGATGAAGCAGTTGTTCGGGTCGGCCGGGTTCGAGAACATCCGGCGGAACTCGATGTCGCCGACGCGTGCTTCGAGCTTCTTCGCGTCGTCTTCCGATGCGACGAGGGTGTCTTCGTCGCCTTCCTCGCGTGCGAGCTCGAACAGGTCGAGCGCGTCGCGCAGGTCGCTATCGAGCGCCGTCAGCGTCGTGACGACGCCTTCGAGCAGCTTTTTCTCGCGGCCGAGTGCCTGGGCGTTCTTCGAATCGTTCCAGACGTTCGGGTCCTCGAGTTCCTTGTTGACTTCGGTCAGACGCGCAGCTTTGGCGTCGTAGTCAAAGATACCCCCGAAGCTCGCCCGCGCGGTTGCGCAGGTCGAGCAGGGAGCTTTCGATCGCGTTGAGACGTTCCGCTTCCATGATCGTTCGCTGTTCTTGCTTCGTAAAAAAGCGGAATTATAGCCGATCGGCAGGGTTTCCCGGTGACGCGGAGTGTGCTTGCGCGCGCGCCGCGGCCCCGTCCGGCGCGGCGCGCATGTGGTCCGCATGGTTCGCACATGGCCCGCGGGCGCCGCGGGCCGGGTGGCCGGCCGGTCGGCGCTCAGCCGGCCGCGTGTTCGACGATCAGCTGGACGCGCGTCACGCCGTTCCACATGTCGGCCACGAGGCGGTACGCGATCAGCGCGCTCGCCGGCAGCGGCTCGGTGTGGTTGAACCAGATCGCGTTGAAGCGTTGGCGGCCGCGCGCCAGTTGCAGCTTCAGGTGCTTTTCCTTCACGAGCGACTGCGACACGACGTCGAATTCGCCGGAGAAAAGCGGGGCCGGAAAGCCCTGGCCCCAGACGGCTTCGTCGAGCAGCCCGACGAACTGCGGCGTGAAATACGCTTCCTCGAGTTCGCCGTCGGTCTCGATCACGCGCGCCAGCGCGTCGTCGGACAGCCACTCGCGCGCGACGGCCTCGAACGCGGCCGCGAAGCGCGGCACGTTGTCGGTGTCGAGCGTGAGGCCGGCCGCCATCGCGTGGCCGCCGAACGCGACGATCAGGTCGGGCTCGCGCTTCGACACGAGGTCGAGCGCATCGCGCAGGTGGAAGCCGGGAATCGACCGGCCGGAACCCTTGACCCGCGTGCCGGCCTCGTCCGCATGCGCGAACGTGAACGACGGGCGGTGGAATTTCTCCTTGAGCCGTCCGGCGACGATGCCGATCACGCCCTGGTGCCATTCGGGATTGAACAGCGTGATCGTGCACGCGTCGGCCGGATCGACGTCGGCGAGATCGGCGAGCGCCTGCTGCTGCATGCCGGCCTCGATCTCGCGGCGCTCGCGGTTCATCACGTCGAGCTGCTGCGCAAGGTCCCACGCGCGGCCGATGTCGTCGGTGATCAGGCACTCGATGCCGAGCGACATGTCCGAGAGCCGCCCGGCGGCGTTCAGGCGCGGGCCGAGGCCGAAGCCGAGGTCGAAGCCCGATGCGGTGCGCGCCTCGCGGCCGGCGGCGCGGAACAGCGCGGCGATGCCCGGCTGCATGCGGCCGTTGCGGATGCGCTGCAGCCCCTGTGCGACGAGCACGCGATTGTTGCCGTCGAGCCGCACGACGTCGGCGACGGTGCCGAGCGCGACGAGGTCGAGCAGCCCGTCGAGGCGCGGTTCGGCTTCCTTGCTCGCGAATGCGCCGCGGCGGCGCAGCTCGGCACGCAGCGCGAGCAGCACGTAGAACATCACGCCGACGCCGGCGATATGCTTGCTCGGGAACGCGCAGCCGGGCTGGTTCGGGTTGACGATCGCGCGCGCGGCGGGCAGCGCGTCGCCGGGCAGGTGGTGGTCGGTCACGAGCACGTCGATGCCGCGTGCGTTCGCGGCCTCGACGCCCGCGACGCTCGCGATCCCGTTGTCGACGGTGATCAGCAGGTCGGGCTTGCGCGCGGCCGCGAGTTCGACGATCTCGGGCGTGAGCCCGTAGCCGTATTCGAAGCGGTTCGGCACCAGGTAGTCGATTTGCGCGCCGAACATCCGCAGGCCGCGCACCGCGACCGCGCACGCGGTCGCGCCGTCGCAGTCGTAGTCGGCGACGACCAGCAGGCGCCGCCGGTCGGCGATCGCGTCGGCGAGCAGCGCCGCGGCGTCCGCGCAGCCTTTCAGTTCGGTGGGCGGCACGAGCCGCGCGAGCGCGGTTTCGATGTCGGTCGGGGACTGCACGCCGCGCGACGCGTACAGGCGCGCGAGGACGGGATGCAGGCCGTGGCGCGCGAGCGCTTCGGCGTCGGCGGGCGCGACGGGGCGGGTAACGATCCGGGTCATACAGGTCGGGTTATTCGAACAGGGATGCCAGCGCGCGGCGGCGCCAGAACTTGCGCAGGTCGCCGCGCGTCGCGTGCAGCGTCACGGAGCTGGTGTCGCCGCACAGCGTGAAGTCGACGCCGGCCAGCTCGCCGTTCTGCAGCGCGGCGAGGGCGGGCGCGAACCAGTCGCGCTCGAGCGCGGCGAGCGCGTCGTGCCAGCGTGCCCAGTCCTGTTCGATGAACGGGGCGGACAGCGTGGGCAGCTCGACGAGCGTCGCGCCGGCGGCGGCGGATAGTGCGCCGAATGCGGCCGGCACGGCGCCGGCCTCGGCCTGCGCCGCGCGCGCGAGGCCGAGCGCGGCGGGCGACACGGACAGCACGCGCGCGAACGGCTTGCCGACCGGCTTCAGCGTGCCCTGCGCGTGGAACCAGATCGAATTGACGGCGGGCAACCCGCGCGCCTCGCGCGCTTCGTTGACCGGATGCTGGAACCACGCCATCTGCACTTCGTTCTGCAGCTTCATCCACATCCGCGAGCGTTCGCCGGTGTGCGCCTCGTGCGGCAACCAGATCTCGATGTTGCGGCCGCTGGCGCGCAGCGGCGCGGCGCCGGCGAGGCGGGCGAGCTGCTCGCTGGACAGGTACCAGCGCGCCGGATGCGGCGCTTCCAGTCGCACGCCGAGCTCCTCGATCAGCGGGCGCGCGACCGCCAGCAACGCGGCGGCGTCGCCGTCATCGAGCGCGAGGCTCGCCGGGTCGACGAGCACGAGGTGATCGTGCGCGATTTCGACATGGACCGGCTCGACGCACGCCCAGGCCTGGGTGCCCGGGTCGCCGCCGTCCGCCAGCAGCATGTAGGGCGCGAGCGGCGCCTCGTCGGCGGCGTTGCCCTGAGTCGCGCCGAACCGGCGGGCCAGCCAGCGCTCGTGCGGCAGCGTGCGCTGGAAGTCCTCGCCGGCCACGCGCTCGACGAGGCTCGCGCGGGCGAGCAACTTTTCGAGCGCCGGGCTGTCCAGCGTGTGCAGGGACGAGGCCGCATCGGCCGCCGACGGCAGCGCGAACGGAACGAGAAAATGGAGGCGTCGGTCGTGCATGATGGTGCGCATTGTATGGCAAACTGCGCGCGTGATCGGGCCGGCTGACGGTCCGATTGGGCCCGATTGCGTCCGGCGACCGCTTTTTTCGACCGCGCCCCGGGCGGCGCTCCGGCCTCGGGCCGCCATCCCCGCCGTAACCAGCAGAAAGGATTCGCTTGAAACTTCCGTACGAATGGCAGATCGGCTGGCGCTACACGCGCGCCGGCAAACGCACGACCGGCAACGGCTTCATTTCCTTCATCGCACTCGTGTCGATGCTCGGGATCGCGCTCGGCGTCGCGGCGCTGATCGTCGTGCTGTCCGTGATGAACGGCTTCCAGAAGGAAGTGCGCGACCGCATGCTGTCGGTGCTCGCGCACGTCGAGGTGTTTTCGCCGACCGGCTCGATGCCCGACTGGCAACTGACCGCGCAGGAAGCGCGCCGCAATCCGTCGGTGACGGGCGCGGCGCCGTACGTCGACGCGCAGGCGCTGCTCACGCGCCAGGACGCGGTGAGCGGCGTGATGCTGCGCGGCGTCGAGCCGTCGCTCGAACCGCAGGTGTCGGACATCGGCAAGGACATGAAGGCAGGCCAGCTCGCCGCGCTCGTGCCCGGCCAGTTCGGCATCGTGCTCGGCGACGCGCTCGCCGGCAACCTCGGCGTGACGGTCGGCGACAAGGTCACGCTCGTCGCTCCCGAAGGCACGATCACGCCGGCCGGGATGATGCCGCGGCTCAAGCAGTTCACGGTCGTCGGCGTGTTCGAGTCGGGCCACTACGAATACGACAGCACGCTCGCGATGATCAACATCCGCGACGCGGAGGCGCTGTTCCGGATGGCCGCGCCGACCGGCGTGCGGCTGCGGCTCACCGACATGCAGAAGGCGCCGCAGGTCGCGGTCGAGCTGTCGCATACGCTGTCGGGCAGCCTGTACATCCGCGACTGGACGCAGCAGAACAAGACCTGGTTCTCGGCCGTGCAAATCGAGAAGCGGATGATGTTCATCATCCTCACGCTGATCATCGCGGTGGCCGCGTTCAACCTCGTGTCGTCGCTCGTGATGACGGTGACCAACAAGCAGGCCGACATCGCGATCCTGCGCACGCTCGGCGCGCAGCCGGGCTCGATCATGAAGATCTTCGTCGTGCAGGGCGTGACGATCGGCTTCGTCGGCACCGCGTCGGGCGTCGCGCTCGGCTGCCTGATCGCGTGGAGCATTCCGTGGCTGATCCCGATGATCGAGCATCTGTTCGGCGTGCAGTTCCTGCCGCCGTCGGTGTACTTCATCAGCGAGCTGCCGTCCGAGCTCGTCGCGGGCGACGTCATCAAGATCGGCCTGATCGCGTTCGTGCTGTCGGCCGTCGCGACGCTCTATCCGAGCTGGCGCGGCGCGAAGGTGAAGCCGGCGGAGGCGCTGCGCTATGAATGATCGCGCGACCGCATTCGCGGATTCACGACAACCCATCAGACAGGATTCGGCAGGTATGCAGGAATACGTGCTTCAGGCGCGCGGGATCACGAAGGCGTTCGTGCAGGGCGGCTTCAACGTGCAGGTGCTCAACAACACCGAGCTGACGGTGCGGCGCGGCGAGAAGCTGGCGGTCGTCGGCGCGTCGGGCTCCGGCAAGAGCACGCTGCTGCACGTGCTGGGCGGCCTCGACGAACCGAGCGCGGGCGAAGTGTCGCTGCTCGGCAAGCCGTTTACGCAGCTCGCCGAGCGCGAGCGCAACGAGCTGCGCAACCGCGCGCTCGGCTTCGTCTACCAGTTCCATCACCTGCTGCCGGAATTCACCGCGCTCGACAACGTCGCGATGCCGCTGCGCATCCGCCGGATGACGACCGAGGACGCGCGCGCGCAGGCACAGGCGATGCTCGAACGTGTCGGTCTCGGCCCGCGTGCGAAGCACCGGCCGGGCGAGCTGTCGGGCGGCGAGCGGCAGCGCGTCGCGATCGCGCGCGCGCTGGTGACGAAGCCCGCTTGCGTGCTCGCCGACGAGCCGACCGGCAACCTCGACGGCACGACGGCCGATACCGTGTTCAACCTGATGCTCGAATTGTCCGAGACGCTCGAAACGAGCTTCGTGATCGTCACGCACGATCCCGAGCTCGCCGGGCGCTGCGACCGCATCATGCGCCTGCGCGACGGCGTGCTGCACGAGGAGCCGGCGCTGCCGGTGTGAACGAACGCCTCCGCCGTGCCGCCGGGCGAGTCCCGGCGTTGCGGCGGGGCGCAGGAAAGCCGCCATGTGGATCGATACGCATTGCCATCTCGATGCCGCCGAATTCGACGCCGACCGCGACGCGGTCACGCAGGCGGCGCGTGCGGCCGGCGTGTCGCGCATCGTGATCCCGAGCATCGGGCGCGACAATTTCACGACCGTGCGCGAACTGGCGCAGCGCACGCCGGGCGCGGTCTATGCGCTCGGCATCCACCCGATGTATACGCCGCACGCACGCGACGAGGATCTCGACCGGCTGCGCATGGAGATCGAGGCGAGCCTCGACGATCCGCGCTTCGTCGCGATCGGCGAGATCGGTCTCGACTACTTCGTGCCCGGGCTCGACGAAGCGCGGCAGCAATTCTTCTATCAGGGGCAGCTCAAGCTCGCGCGCGAATTCGACCTGCCGGTGCTGTGCCACGTGCGCAAGTCGCAGGACCGCGTGCTCGCCGGGCTGCGCCGCTTCGGCGTGCGGCGCGGCATCGCGCATGCGTTCAACGGCAGTTTCCAGCAGGCCGACGCGTATCTCGCACAGGGGCTGCATCTCGGGTTCGGCGGCAACGTGACGTTCGGACGCGCGTTGCAGATCCGCCGGCTCGCCGCGCAGTTGCCGCTCGACGCGATCGTCGTCGAGACCGACGCGCCCGACATCGCGCCCGAATGGGCGTACAAGTCCCGCAACGCGCCCGACCAGGTGCCGCGCATCGGTGCCGTGCTCGCCGAGCTGCGCGGGATCGACGCGCACGCGCTGTCCCTATCCACAACGGCTAACGCGCTCGCCGCGCTGCCGCGACTCGCCCTTTCGTCCGCATAATCGTTGCCGGAAGGCGCCGTGTCGACAGCGGCGGCGCCAGGTCGACGAGGAGGCGCGATGCGCGTGTGGTGGATCGCGTTCGCGCTCGGCGTCGTCGTGCTGCAGCGGCAGGCGGCGTTGCCGGGCGCGGGCGGCTGGGTAGGCGGGGCGGTCGTGCTGGCCGGTTGCGGCGCGCTGCTCGCATGGTGTGCGCGGCGCCGTCGAACCCGCGCGATCGTCGCGCTCCGGTGGGTGCTGTGCGCATGCGCGGCCGGCGCGATCGGATTCGGCTATGCGGCCGCGCGCGCCGAATGGCGGCTGCGTGACAGCCTGCCCGTCGAGCGGGAAGGGCGCGACATCGTCGTCACGGGCGTGATCCGCGGGTTGCCGGCGATCGACGACACCGGTGCGCGACTCGTGTTCGCGGTCGAGTCGAACGATGCGGGGCTCGCCCGTTTTCCCCCTCTGATCCGGTTGTCCTGGCGCGTGTACGGCGCGCGCGCCGCACGCGACGCGATCCCCGATCTGCGCGCCGCGCAGCGCTGGCGCCTCGTCGTGCGCCTGAAGCGTCCGCATGCCGAGGCGAATCCCGGCGTGCGCGACAGCGAGGCGGCCTGGCTTGCCGCGGGCATTCGCGCGATCGGCTATGTGGTCGCGCCCGAGCGGGCGGAACTGCTCGACGCGCGTGCATCGGGATGGCGCGCGTCGATCGATCGGCGGCGCGACGCGCTGCGTGCCGGTATCGGCGATGCGCTCGGCAGCGGCGCGCGCCATCGCGGCATCGTGACCGCGCTCGCGGTCGGCGATCAATCCGGCATCGGCGACGACGCGTGGCGCGTGCTGCGCAATACGGGCACGAGTCATCTGGTCGCGATCTCCGGGCTGCACGTCGGGCTCGTCGGCGCGATCGCCGGCGGGATCGCATCGATCGTCTGGCGGCGTCTGCGCTGGCGGGGACGTGCGGCGGCGCTGATGATTCCCGCGCCTTACGTGGCTGCCGTTGCCGCGCTGACGGCCGCCGCCGGCTACGCGGCGCTCGCCGGCTTCAACGTGCCGGCGCAGCGCGCATGGTGGATGATCGCGGCCGGTGCGGCCGCCTATCTGGCCGGACGCAGCGTGCCGACGTCCGCGATGCTGTGCGCGGCGCTCGGCGGCGTGCTGCTCGCCGATCCGTGGGCCGTGCTGTCCGCCGGTTTCTGGCTGTCGTTCGGCGCGGTCGCGGTAATCCTGATGGCGGTCGCGGGCTGGCGCGCGGTGCGCGAATTCGACGGGGGCGACCGGCGCGACAGCGGCGACGGTGCGGGGGATGGCACCGCCGCGGTCGACCGCTGGAGGTGGCTGCGAGCAGGGTGCGCGCGTGCCGGGCGCCGAATCGCGGAGGCCACGCGCGTGCAGTACGCGGTGACGATCGGGCTCGCGCCGCTGACGGCCGCGTGGTTCGCGCAGATCTCGGTATCGGGGCCGTTCGGCAATGCATTTGCGATCCCGTGGGTCAGCGCCGTCGTGACGCCGATCGTGCTCGCCGGTATCGGATTGCCCGCGCCGTTGGACGGCTATGCGTTCCGGCTCGCGCATGCGGCGCTCGAACCGATGATGGCGCTGCTGGGGCATCTCGCCGACTGGCCGGCCGGCGTATTCTGGCTGCGCATGCCCGACTGGCCGGTGTTGATGCTGGCGTGCATCGGCGTCGCATGGGTGTTGATGCCGCGCGGCTGGCCGCTGCGCTGGGCCGCGCCGATCACGTGGCTGCCGCTCGTCGTCCCCGCATCCGATGCGCCGCCGCCGGGCGGTTTTCGCCTGACCGTGCTCGACGTCGGGCAGGGCGCGTCGGTGCTGGTCGAGACCGCGCGCCGGACCTTGCTGTTCGATGCGGGGCCGGGGCCGGAGTCGACCCATGCCGGCCAGCGGATCGTTGCGCCGTCGTTGCGCTCGCGCGGAATCCGGACCGTCGATACGCTCGTGCTCAGTCATGCGGACGCCGATCATGCGGGCGGCGCGGCGGCCGTCTATGCGGCCGCCGAGGTTCGCCAGCTGGTCGCCGGCATCGCGCCGCGGCACCGGCTGTGGCGCGACGCGCAGGCGGCCGGCGTGACCGATCGACTGCCTTGCGCGGCCGGGCAGCGGTGGACCTGGGACGGCGTCGTCTTCACGATGCTGTGGCCGCCGCGCGTGGCGGCTGCCGGCTCGTCGAACGAACAATCGTGCGTGCTGCGCATCGACGCGGGCGACACGTCGGCATTGTTGACGGGCGACATCGAGGCAGGCGCCGAGCGCCACCTGGTGGCCGACGCGCGCGACGCGCTGGCCGCGCAGATCCTCGTCGTGCCGCACCATGGCAGCCGCACGTCGTCGGTCGAGCCTTTCCTCGATTCGGTCGGGCCGCGCGTCGCGGTATTTCCTGTAGGCTATCGCAATCGCTTCGGGCATCCGCACCGGACGGTCCTCGCGCGCTACGAGGCGCGCGGGATTCCGTTGCCGCGCACCGATCGCGACGGGGCCGTGCGGTTCGACGTCGCGCCGGCGGGCGGCGGTTTTGCATTCGAGCGTTATCGCGATGCGCAGCGACGGTACTGGATGGATCGGTGAGTTGGTGTGATGGCGCGCGGCGGGAACGAAGAGGCCGGACACGTGCTGGAGCAGCGGAGCCCGCCGACCGCGAAGCATGGGACGGGGGTAGGTGCTGAAGCGCTAACTCCGATCGACCGCGAAGCATGGGACCGGAGTAAGCGCTAAAGCGCTAACTCCGATCGACAAAGGAGACATTGGCGTTTGAAGGACATCCTCCACTTCTCGCATGCGAACGGTTTTCCGGCCTCGACGTACCGGACGATCTTCGCCGAGCTGGCAGACGACTATGACCTGCGTTACATCGAGCGCATCGGTCACGACCGCCGCTACCCGGTGACGCGCGACTGGCCGCATCTCGTCGAGCAGCTGCTCGACGACATCGGCAGCCGCTACGAGCGCCCGGTCTGGCTCGTCGGCCATTCGCTCGGCGGCTACCTGTCGCTGATGGCCGCGCTGAAAAAACCGCACTGGGTGCGCGGCGTGGTGATGATCGATTCACCGATCATCGCGGGATGGCGCGCCGGCGCGCTGCGCGCGAGCCAGTGGGCCGGGCTCGACGAGCGGCTGTCGCCGGCGGCCGCGACGCGCAACCGGCGCACGCGCTGGGCGAGCCGCGACGAAGCCTGGCGGCACTTTCACGAGAAACCCGCGTTCGCGCGCTGGGACGAGCGGATGCTGTCGGACTACATCGACCACGGCATCCCGCAGGCGGGCGCCGACGGCGAACGCGCGCTCGCATTCGACCGGCAGGTCGAATACCTGATCTACCGGACGCTGCCGCACACGCTCGGCCCGCGCCTCGCGCACGGCGCGCCGGTGCCGCTCGGCTTTCTCGCCGGCACGCGCTCGCGCGAGGTGCGGCAGGTCGGGCTCGAGGCGACGCGCCGCGCCGCGCGCGGGCGCATCGAATGGATCGAGGGCAGCCACCTGTTCCCGATGGAGCGGCCGATCGAGACGGCCCGCGCATTGCAGCGGATGCTGAATTCGCTGAAAACGGCGGAGGGCGGCGTGCCGCGAGACAGCGCGGCGCTCGCGAACAGCGCCTGACGCCTTGGTCCGGTGCTCCGCGTCCGGCGTGCGCGGTTGCACCGGCCGGCCGGCCGGTTCGCCCCGGCGCGCACGGCTGGCGCGGCACAGCGCGAAAGGGCGGGATCATCGCGTCAATTGCTGAGAGAAGGGCGGGCTTTACGGTATAATCCGTTTTTCCCGCGAGCATCCAGCGATGACCAAATATGTTTTCGTCACCGGCGGCGTAGTTTCTTCCCTCGGCAAGGGTATTGCCGCCGCCTCTCTCGCCGCGATCCTCGAATCGCGCGGTCTGAAAGTCACCCTCCTCAAACTCGATCCCTACATCAACGTCGACCCCGGCACGATGAGCCCGTTCCAGCACGGCGAAGTGTTCGTGACGGAAGACGGAGCGGAGACCGACCTCGACCTCGGCCACTATGAGCGCTTCATCAGCACGAAGATGCGCAAGGCCAACAACTTCACGACCGGCCAGATCTACGAATCGGTGATCCGCAAGGAACGCCGCGGCGACTATCTCGGCAAGACCGTGCAGGTGATTCCGCACATCACGAACGAAATCCAGGCGTTCATCGAGCGCGGGGCGGCATCGGCCACCTGCGGCGAACCGGACGTCGCGATCGTCGAGATCGGCGGCACGGTCGGCGACATCGAGTCGCTGCCGTTCCTCGAGGCCGCGCGCCAGATGAGCCTGCGCCTCGGCCGCAACAGCGCGTGCTTCGTGCACCTGACGCTCGTGCCGTACGTCGCGACGGCCGGCGAGCTGAAGACGAAGCCGACCCAGCACAGCGTGCAGAAGCTGCGCGAGATCGGCATCCTGCCGCACGTGCTGCTGTGCCGTGCGGACCGCCGCATCCCGGACGACGAATCGAAGAAGATCTCGATGTTCTCGAACGTGCCGGAAGACGCCGTGATCTCGGTGTGGGACGCCGACAGCATCTACAAGATTCCGCAGATGCTGCACGACCAGGGCCTCGACCGGATCATCTGCGAAGAGCTGAAGCTGTCGCCGAAGGACGCCGACCTGAGCATGTGGTCGGAGCTCGTCGAGAAGCTGGAAAACCCGAAGCACGAAGTGACGATCGGCATGGTCGGCAAGTACGTCGACCTGACCGAGTCGTACAAGTCGCTGATCGAGGCGCTGCGCCACGCATCGCTGCACACGTCGACCAAGGTCAACATCGAGTACATCGACTCGGAAGAGGTCGAGACGAACGGTGTCGACAGCCTGAAGCATCTCGACGCCGTGCTGGTGCCGGGCGGTTTCGGCCGTCGCGGCACGGAAGGCAAGATCGCGGCGATCCGCTATGCGCGCGAGGCAAAGGTGCCGTACCTCGGCATCTGTCTCGGCATGCAGCTCGCGGTGATCGAATTCGCGCGCGACGTCGTCGGCCTGAAGCAGGCGAACAGCACGGAATTCGATCCGGAAACGCCGGAACGCGTGGTCGCGCTGATCACCGAGTGGCACGACCGCGAAGGCAAGGTCGAGACGCGCACCGAGGAATCCGATCTCGGCGGCACGATGCGCCTCGGCTCGCAACGCTGCCCGATCAAGCCCGGCACGATGGCCGAAGAGATCTATGGCAAGGACGTGAACGAGCGCCATCGCCACCGTTATGAAGTCAATAACCGCTTCGTGCCCCAGCTCGAAGCCGGCGGCCTTATCATCAGCGCCCGTACCCCGAGCGAGGATCTGCCGGAAATGATGGAGCTGCCGCGCTCGATGCACCCGTGGTTCGTCGGCGTCCAGTTCCACCCGGAATTCACGTCCACGCCGCGTGACGGTCATCCCCTCTTCAAGTCGTTCGTCGAAGCCGCGCTCGCCAACAAGCAAGCGCGCGGAGTGTAAAGCATGAAGCTGTGCGATTTCGAGGTCGGTCTCGACCAGCCTTTCTTCCTGATCGCGGGTACCTGCGTCGTCGAATCGGAGCAGATGACGATCGACACGGCGGGCCGCCTGAAGGAGATCTGCGAGAAGCTGAACGTCCCGTTCATCTACAAGTCGTCCTACGACAAGGCGAATCGCAGCTCGGGCAAGTCGTTTCGCGGCCTCGGAATGGACGAGGGCCTGCGGATCCTCGGCGAGGTGAAGCGCCAGCTCGGCCTGCCGGTGCTGACCGACGTGCATTCGATCGAGGAGATCGAGCAGGTCGCGTCGGTCGTCGACGTGCTGCAGACGCCCGCGTTCCTGTGCCGCCAGACCGACTTCATCCACGCGTGCGCACGCTCGGGCAAGCCCGTCAATATCAAGAAGGGCCAGTTCCTCGCGCCGCACGACATGAAGAACGTGATCGACAAGGCGCGCGACGCGGCGCGTGAAGCCGGGCTGTCGGAAGACCGCTTCATGGCGTGCGAGCGCGGCGTCTCGTTCGGCTACAACAACCTTGTGTCGGACATGCGCTCGCTCGCGATCATGCGCGAGACGAACGCGCCGGTCGTGTTCGATGCGACCCACTCGGTGCAGCTGCCGGGCGGGCAGGGCACGAGCTCGGGCGGCCAGCGCGAATTCGTGCCGGTGCTCGCGCGTGCTGCCGTCGCGACGGGTGTTGCGGGCCTGTTCATGGAAACGCACCCGAATCCGGCCGAAGCGAAGTCGGACGGCCCGAACGCGGTGCCGCTGAACCGGATGGGCGCGCTGCTGGAGACCCTCGTCACGCTCGACCAGGCGGTGAAGCGCAATCCGTTCCTGGAAAACGATTTCAACTAAAGATCGAATGAACCATGCGACGGCCTCGCGCGTCAGTAGCGTAAGCAATGTCGGCGCGCATGCCGTCGCAGTTTGAAGAATCCATCGTCATTCTCAGAGGAAACCCATGAGTGCAATCGTAGATATCATCGGCCGCGAGATTCTGGATTCGCGCGGCAACCCCACCGTCGAATGCGACGTGCTGCTCGAATCGGGCACGATGGGCCGCGCGGCGGTGCCGTCGGGCGCGTCCACCGGCTCGCGTGAAGCGATCGAACTGCGCGACGGCGAAGCCGGCCGCTACAACGGCAAGGGCGTGCTGAAAGCGGTCGAGCACATCAACACCGAAATCTCCGAAGCCATCATGGGCCTCGACGCGTCGGAACAGGCGTTCCTCGACAAGACGCTGCTCGAGCTGGACGGCACCGACAACAAGTCGCGCCTCGGCGCGAACGCGATGCTGGCCGTGTCGATGGCCGTCGCGAAGGCAGCGGCTGAAGAAGCCGGCCTGCCGCTGTACCGCTACTTCGGCGGCTCGGGCGCGATGCAGCTGCCGGTCCCGATGATGAACATCGTCAACGGCGGCGCGCACGCGAACAACAGCCTCGACATCCAGGAATTCATGATCGTCCCGGTGAGCCAGCCGACGTTCCGTGAAGCCCTGCGTTGCGGCGCGGAAGTGTTCCACGCACTGAAGAAGATCCTGAGCGACCGCGGCATGAGCACGGCAGTCGGCGACGAAGGCGGCTTCGCGCCGAACTTCGGCAGCAACGACGAGTGCCTGTCGACGATCCTGCAGGCGATCGAGAAGGCAGGCTACCGTGCGGGCGAAGACGTGCTGCTCGCGCTCGACTGCGCGGCATCCGAGTTCTACCACGACGGCAAGTACCAGCTCGCGGGCGAAGGCCTGCAACTGTCGTCGGCCGAATTCACCGACTACCTCGCGACGCTCGCCGACAAGTTCCCGATCGTGTCGATCGAGGACGGCATGCACGAAGGCGACTGGGACGGCTGGAAGCTGCTGACCGAGCGCCTCGGCAAGAAGGTGCAGCTCGTCGGCGACGACCTGTTCGTCACGAACACGCGCATCCTGAAGGAAGGCATCGAGAAGGGCATCGCGAACTCGATCCTCATCAAGATCAACCAGATCGGTACGCTGACCGAAACGTTCGCGGCAATCGAAATGGCGAAGCGCGCGGGCTACACGGCCGTGATCTCGCACCGCTCGGGCGAAACGGAAGATTCGACGATCGCGGACATCGCGGTCGGCCTGAACGCCGGTCAGATCAAGACGGGTTCGCTGTCGCGCAGCGACCGCATCTCGAAGTACAACCAGCTGCTGCGCATCGAGGAAGATCTCGGCGACATCGCGAGCTACCCGGGCAAATCGGCTTTCTATAACCTGCGCTAACGCGCTACTATCGGGTTCGTCATCTCGACGCCGCTCTGTGCATGTCGCGCGGAGCGGCGCTTCTTATATCTGCGTCTCTTACATGCGGCTTGTCACTGTCGTCCTGATTGCCTTGCTGGCGCTCATTCAGTACCCCCTATGGTGGGGACACGGCGGCTGGTTGCGGGTGCACGAATTGCGCCAGCAGCTCGGCGATCAGTTGCAGAAGAATGCGGACGAGAAGCTGCGCAATGAACGGATCGCGGGCGAAGTGCAGGATCTGCAGGGCGGTACCGCGGCCATCGAGGAGCGCGCGCGCTACGAGATGGGCATGGTGAAGGACGGCGAAGTGTTCGTGCAGTTCGTATCGCCGAACGCGCCGGCCAGCCCGCTGAACAACACGCCGTCGAGCACGTCGACGCGCGGTACCGTGTCCGCGGCACCCGTGCGTGTCGTGCCGAACCCGCAGTCGATCGCGAAACCGTCGCGGCATCACGGCGGCGAGAAGGGCAAGGCCGCGCATCACTGAGCGCGGGAGTCCGAACCATTGAAAAAGCGCGGGAAATGCCGCGCTTTTTTATTTCCTGCCAGTCGTCAATCGGGTCGGTCGACGCGATGTCGCGTCACCACCACCAGCCCGGGTAACCGTAGCCATAGCCGATGCCGGTGCCCCACCGGTTGCCCCAGCCGCCGCCGTAATAGCCGCCGTAGACGGTCACGGGCGGCGGCGAGTAATACGACCACGCGCGCGCGGCGGCCTCGGCTGCCATCGCGTCGTTCTGCTCGCGCAGCACCTGCCGGTCGATCTCGTCGTAGCGTTTGCGCTCCGCGCTCGACAGGGCGGGCGGCCGGCCGCCCGACGCGCCCGGCTCGGGCAGGCGGCTCAGGATCGTCGACGAAGGCGGCTGCACCGCGCAGCCGGCGAGGGCCAGCGTGCCGGCTGCGACGCTGGTCAGGACGAGGGTGCGGAACGGGCGATTCATGAGTTTCTCCAGCAGCGCGCCGCAGTGCAAAGCGGCTTGCGCCGAAGGCGGGACCTGCGGCGCGTGAGCCGTACGGGCGACGCTCGTGCGTCATTATGCGCCCGCGCCCGCATCGCGGGCACGGACGCGCGGCGCGTTCAGTGACGCTGCTCGGTCGCGGGCGTGATGCCGGTCGCGAGTTCCGGCGCGGCGAACAACTGCGCGACGTCGACGGGATCGAATTCGTAGCGCTGGTTGCAGAACTCGCAGTGGATCTCGACGTGACCGCGCTCGACGATCACGCTGTCGACTTCGTCGCGGCCGAGCATGCGCAGCATCGCGCCGACCTTCTCGCGGGAGCACGAGCACTGGAAACGCGTCCCGGCCGGGTCGAAGTGCTGCACGTTTTCCTGCCAGAACAGCCGGCGGAACACGACTTCCGGTTCGACCTCGAGCAACTCCTTGGCGGACAGCGTGCCGCCGAGCGTGCAGACGCGCTCCCACGTGTCGGCGTCGGTCTCGGCGTTGCGCGGCACGATGCCGCCGTCGCCCGGCAGCTTCTGCAGCAGCATGCCGACCGCGCGGTCGCGATCGGCCGCGAGCCACAGCCGCGTGTCGAGCTGCTCCGAGTGGTGCATGTAGTGCTCGAGCACCTGCGACACCGATTCGAGCGGGCCGTCGACGCCGTTCAGCGGCACGATGCCCTGGTACGGCTGCTGGCCCGGCAGCTTCTCGGCCGGGTCGAGCGTGATCACGCAGCGGCCGTGACCGCTCGCGTTGACGAGCGACGCGAACTGCATGTCGTCGCCGATCGTCTGCGCCGCGTCGCCGGCGAACTTGGCCGTGGCGCGCATCGACAGGTCCGAGCCGCACTGGACGACCAGCATCTGGACCGGTCCGTCGCCGAAGATCTGCATGATCAGGGTGCCGTGAAATTTCAGGTTCGCCGACAGCAGCGCACACGCGGCCATCATCTCGCCGAGCACCGTGCGCACCGGGGCAGGGTAGTCACGGCGGGAAAGCACCTCTTGCCACGTGTTGCGCAGCGACACGATCTCGCCGCGCACGGGTGCCGAATTGAACATGAATTTCTGTAACTGGTCGCTCACTCTTCTTCCTTGAAATCCGCGCGAATCAGCCGATCCGCACGAGTTGCTCCTTGAAATGCGCACGCCGCTCGACGTACGTCTTCGCATTGGCGCGCAGCCGCGCGATGTCGTCTGCCGACAGCTCGCGCACGACTTTCGCCGGGGCGCCGAGAATCAGCGAATTGTCCGGGAACGTCTTGCCTTCCGTCACGACCGCGCCGGCACCGACCAGACAGTTGCGGCCGATCACCGCTCCATTCAAGACCACCGCCTGAATCCCGACCAGCGAACCCTCGCCGATCGTGCACCCGTGCAGCATCGCCTGGTGCCCGATCGTCACGTTTTCGGCAATCGTCAGCGGAAAGCCCGGGTCCGTATGCAGGACCGCGCCTTCCTGGACATTGCTGCCGGTGCCGACCGTGATCGTCTCGTTGTCGCCGCGAATCGTCGCGCCGAACCAGACGCTCGCGTTTTCCTCCAGCACGACCTTGCCGATGATGGCCGCCGTATCGGCGACGAATACGCTTTCGTGGATCGTCGGGGCCGTCTCGCCCAGTTTGTAGATCGTCACGGAGTCTCCTGGTCTCTTCGATGATGGGCGCCGGTAGAATGGCGCGTCTGGCGTGCCGGGCGCGTTGCGTGACGGCACAAACGCTTATTGTAAACCGTCGCGTGCGTGCGCTCCCGCGATGCGCGCGAATGGTGCCCCCGTTTTGATGACGCATGCAGCCTTTTTCCCTTACCGCGGCGCCGCCGTTGCGTGCGCCGCGCCGCCACTCGACGCGCTGCGGATCGCCGAGCCGGCCGCGAAGGCGCGCAGGTCCGTGCGCTGTATGACGCGCTGCTCGCCGGACAGGCCGCGATCGCGCCGGCGCTCGGCCTGACGAGCCGGCGACCTGCCCGGCCGTCCGGCGCGCCCGCCGCTCGTCGAGCCGCGCCAGCTCGAGCGCCGCAGCATGCGCTCGCCCGCGGGGCGCGCGGTGTTGCTGCACGCGCTCGCGCATATCGAATTCAACGCGATCAACCTCGCGCTCGACGCCGTGTGGCGCTTCGCCGGCATGCCCGACGCGTTCTACGCGGACTGGCTGAAGGTCGCGGCCGAGGAGGCCTATCACTTCACGCTGCTGTCCGACCGGCTGGCCGGGTTCGGGCATGCGTACGGCGATTTCCCCGCGCACAACGGGCTGTGGGAGATGTGCGAGCGGACCAAGGCCGATGTGCTCGCGCGGATGGCGCTCGTGCCGCGCACCCTCGAGGCGCGCGGGCTCGACGCGTCGCCGCCGATCCGTGCGCGGCTCATGCAGGCGGGCGACGACGCGTCCGCGGCGATCCTCGACGTGATCCTGCGCGACGAGATCGGCCATGTCGCGATCGGGAACCGCTGGTTCCGGCACTTGTGCGACGCCGCCGGCCGCGATCCGGTTCCCACCTACCGCGAGCTTGCCGAGCGGTACCATGCGCCGCGGCTGCGCGGCCCGTTCAATTTCGACGCGCGCCGCACCGCGGGATTCGAGCAGGCGGAGCTGGACGAACTCGCCGCGCAGGACATGCCGGACGGCCCGGCGGCGGGTTAGGGCGAGCGGGCGCCGCCGGCTCCGGACGGGCGGGCGAACGCTGCCGCCGGCTGGCCACACGGGCCGCTCGGCGGCATTTCCGTGGCAGCCGATGCGCCGGACACGTACCGTCGGCTCACCGTCGCTAGAGCGCAGCCTCGACTGCCGGGCGCCGGAACGGAAGTGTCATCGCTATAATCGAACGACCATTCTTTTTTTGGCGGCTGCAATGAATGCCTCGAGTTCTGTTTCGGATTTCGTCACCGTCCGCGGTGTCAAGCTGCATGTGCGGCGCTGGGGCCGGCCCGATGCGCCGACGCTGTTCATGCTGCACGGCTGGATGGACGTCGCGGCATCGTTCCAGTTCGTCGTCGACGCGCTCGCGGGCGACTGGCAGGTGATCGCGCCGGATGCGCGCGGCTTCGGCCTGTCCGACTGGCCGGTCGCGCGGCAGGGCGGCGGTCATTACTGGTTCCACGAGTACCTGGGCGATCTCGACGCGCTGGTTGATCACTATGCGCCGACCGGCGAAGTCAACCTGGTCGGGCACAGCATGGGGGCGAACGTCGTGTGCCTGTACGCGGGCGCGCGGCCGGAGCGCGTGCGGCGCGTGGTCGACCTCGAAGGGTTCGGGCTCGCCCCCGCGCGGGCCGAGCAGGCGCCGCGCCGGCTGCGCGGCTGGCTCGACGAGCTGCGCGCGCCGCCGGTGCTGCGCCCGTACGCGTCGCACGACGACGTGGCGGCCCGGCTGACCAAGACCAATCCGCGGCTCGATCCGCGCCGCGCGGCGTTCCTCGCCGCGCACTGGTCGAAGCGCGGCGACGACGGCCTGTATCACCTGCTGGCGGATCCCGCGCACAAGATGGCGGGCCCGCAGCTGTACCGGCTCGACGAGGTGATGGCCGTCTGGAAGCAGGTGCGCGCGAAGGTGCTGCACGTCGAGGCCGTCAATTCGCCGACGCTCGCCTACATCGCGGGCGACATCCCGCTGGCCGAGTTCAAGGCGCGCTTCGGCGCGTTCCCCGACTGGCGCGAAAAGCTCGTCGAGGATGCCGGCCACATGGTCCATCACGACCAGCCGGAGCAGGTCGCGGCGCTGATCGAGGCGTTCTGCGCATAGGCCGGCGGCGGCAGCGGCGGGGCAGGCGGGCGGCGCATTTGCCGCATTGCAGTAGAATGAAGCTTCACCTGCCATACCGCCAATGAACGCTGATCTCCACTGCCATTCGAATGTTTCCGACGGGTTGCTGTCGCCTGCCGACGTCGCGCGCCGCGCCCATGCCGGCGGCGTGACCCTGTGGGCGCTGACCGACCACGACGAGATCGGCGGCCAGGCGGCGGCGCGCAGCGAGGCGGAAGCGCTCGGCATGCGCTATCTGAGCGGCGTCGAGATTTCGGTCACGTGGGCGTCGCGCACCGTGCACATCGTCGGGCTGCACATCGATCCGTCGAACCCGACGCTCGTCGACGGCCTGTACCGTACGCGCCACGGCCGTGCGGCCCGCGCGAAGGCGATCGCCGCGCAGCTCGAGACGCTCGGCATCCCCGGCGCGTACGAAGGCGCGCTGAAGTACGTGTCGAATCCCGACCTGATCTCGCGCACCCACTTCGCGCGTTTCCTGGTCGAGAACGGCCATGCCGCATCGACGTCCGACGTGTTCGACCGCCTGCTCGGCGACGGCAAGCCGGGGTTCGTTCCGCACCGCTGGGCGACGCTGTCCGACGCCGTCGCATGGATTCGCGCGGCGGGCGGCGAGGCCGTGGTCGCACACCCGGGCCGCTACCGCTATACGCCGGTCGAATTCGACGCATTCTTCGGCGAATTCATCGATCTCGGCGGCCGGGCGATCGAGGTCATCACGGGCAGCCACACGCCCGACCAGTACCGCGAATACGCGGACGTCGCGCGCCGCTTCGGCTTCGAGGTGTCGCGCGGTTCGGATTTCCATGCGCCGGGCGAGGGCCGCGTCGAACTCGGCAGCCTGCCGCCGTTGCCGCCCGACCTGAAACCGGTCTGGGAGCGCTGGCTCTGACGCGTCGCGGCCGCTTGCCGTTCGCCGTTCGCGCTGCCGTCGAGGCGCGCATCCGACTTCTCCCTCTTTACGTGTCCCCATGTCCCAGTTCTTCAGGATTCATCCGGATAATCCGCAGCCGCGCCTGATCAAGCAGGCCGCGGACATCGTCAGCAAGGGCGGCGTGATCGCAATGCCGACCGATTCGAGCTACGCGCTCGCGTGCCACCTCGACGACAAGGACGCGGTCGAGCGCGTGCGCCGCATCCGCGGTCTCGACGAGAAGCAGCACCTGTCGCTGCTCGTGCGCGACCTGTCGGAACTGGCCAACTTCGCGATGGTGGACAACCGTCAGTACCGGCAGATCAAGTCGGTGACGCCGGGCCCGTACGTGTTCATCCTGCAGGCAACCAAGGAAGTGCCGCGCCGGCTGTCGCATCCGTCGCGCAAGACGATCGGGCTGCGCGTGCCCGATCACGCGATCACGCTCGCGCTGCTCGAGTCGCTGGGCCAGCCGCTGCTCGGCACGACGCTGATCCTGCCGCCGGACGACGAGCCGCTGAACGATCCCGACGACATCCGCGCGCGGCTCGAGAAGCAGGTCGATCTCGTGATCGACGGCGGCGCGTGTCCGCGCGAGCCGTCGACGGTGATCGACCTGACGGGCGACGCGCCGCAGCTCGTGCGCGCGGGGCGCGGCGCGCTCGAACCGTTCGGGCTGGCGGCCGCGTAAGCGCCATTCATTTTTGCGCGAGTGCGCTTGTTACAATAACGCGATATGGACGCTTCCCTGATTCAGACCATCGCCGTCTACGCGCTGCCCGTGATCTTCGCGATCACGCTGCACGAGGCTGCGCACGGCTATGCCGCGCGCCTGCTCGGCGACAACACCGCCTACATGATGGGGCGCGTGTCGTTCAACCCGATGCGCCACATCGATCCGCTCGGCACGATCGCGATTCCGCTCGTGATGTATTTCCTGACCGGCGGCGCTTTCCTGTTCGGCTATGCGAAGCCGGTGCCGGTATCGTTCGGCAACCTGCGCGATCCGCGCTGGGGCAGCCTGTGGGTGGCGCTCGCGGGTCCGGCCTGCAACTTCGTGCAGGCGCTGGTCTGGGGCGTGCTGACCATCGTGCTGCCCGCGGCCGGCATCGACGAGCCGTTCTTCACGCGGATGGCCTATGCGGGCGTCAGCGCGAACCTGGTGCTCGGCGTGCTGAACCTGTTTCCGCTGCCGCCGCTCGACGGCGGCCGCATCCTCGCGGCACTGCTGCCGCCGAAGCAATCGATCGCGCTGTCACGCATCGAGCCGTACGGTTTCATCATCGTCCTCGTGCTGGTCACGACGGGCGTGCTGACGAATTTCTGGCTGCGCCCGCTCGTGAACGCCGCGGCCGGCGTGCTGAGCGCCATCCTGTCTCCCTTCGCCTCGCTTTTCTAACGACAATCATGTTCCCAGATCGTATTTTCTCCGGCATGCGACCCACCGGGTCGCTGCACCTCGGCCACTACCACGGCGTGCTGAAAAACTGGGTGAAGCTGCAGTCCGAGTACCCGTGCTTCTTCTGCGTGGTCGACTGGCATGCGCTGACGACGCACTACGAAACGCCCGAGGTCATCGAGAAGAACGTGTGGGACGTGCTGATCGACTGGCTCGCGTCCGGCATCGATCCGGCGCAGGCGACGCTGTTCATCCAGAGCAAGGTGCCCGAGCATGCGGAGCTCGCGCTGCTGCTCGGCATGAGCACGCCGCTCGGCTGGCTCGAACGCGTGCCGACCTACAAGGAGCAGATGGAGAAGCTGAAGGACAAGGACCTGTCGACCTACGGCTTCCTCGGCTACCCGGTGCTGATGGCGGCCGACATCCTGCTGTATCGCGGCTCGCTCGTGCCGGTCGGTGAAGACCAGGTGCCGCACGTCGAGATGACGCGCGAGATCGCGCGCCGCTTCAACTACCTGTACGGCCGCGAGCCGGGCTTCGAGGAGAAGGCGCTCGAGGCCGCGAAGAAGCTCGGCGGCAAGCGCGCGAAGCTCTATCACGAACTGCGCAATGCGTACCAGCAGGAGGGCGACGACGAGGCGCTCGAACAGGCGCGCGCGATGCTGCAGGAATCGCAAAGCCTGTCGATGAGCGACCGCGAGCGCCTGTTCGGCTATCTCGAAGGCGCGCGCAAGATCATCCTGGTCGAGCCGCAGGCGCTTTTGACCGAAGCGTCGCGGATGCCGGGCCTCGACGGCCAGAAGATGTCGAAGTCGTACGGCAACACGATCGGCCTGCGCGAGGACGCGGAGACGATCACGAAGAAGGTCCGCACGATGCCGACCGATCCGGCGCGCGTGCGCCGCACCGATCCGGGCGATCCCGACAAGTGCCCGGTGTGGCAGCTGCATCAGGTCTATACGGACGAAGCGACGCACCAGTGGGTGCAGAGCGGCTGCCGCTCGGCGGGCATCGGCTGCCTCGACTGCAAGCAGCCGGTCGTCGAAGGGATCCTGCGCGAACAGCAGCCGATGCTCGAGCGCGCACAGAAGTACATGGACGATCCGTCGCTGCTGCGCGCGATCGTCGCGGACGGCTGCGACAAGGCGCGCAAGCACGCGGTCGAGACGATGCGCGACGTGCGCGAGGCGATGGGCCTGTCGTACACCTGACCTGACGGCATGCGCGAACCCGTCATTGCCGCCGCGGGCGGCCACGTCGCCCAGACCGAGCCGTCGCGCTGGGTCAGCCGGTGGTCGCGGCTCGTCCCGGCGGGCGGCGCGGTGCTCGACGTCGCCGCGGGCGGCGGCCGCCATGCGCGCTGGTTTGCGTCGCACGGGCATCCGGTCGTCGCGCTCGACCGCGATCCGGCCGCGCTGGCCGCATTGCGCGCGATTCCCGGCGTCGACGCGCACGACGCCGATCTCGAGGGCGCGCCCTGGCCGCTGCCGGCCGGCGCGTCGTTCGCGGCGGTGATCGTCACCCATTATTTGCACCGTCCGCTCTGGCCCCATCTGCTCGATGCGGTGGCGCCGGGCGGCGTGCTGATCTACGAAACCTTCGCGCAAGGAAACGAAACGGTCGGCAAACCGTCCAACCCCGCGTTCCTGCTCGCCCCGGGCGAGCTGCTGGACGCGGTGCGCGGCCGCCTGCGGGTGGTCGCGTACGAGGACGGATTCGTCGCCGCGCCGCGCGAGGCGTTCGTGCAGCGCATCTGCGCGGTACGCGAGGGCGCGACCCCGACGGCGGGGGCGGGAATTCCACGTTACGAACTGCCCGGCTAATCCGCTACAATCTCAACGTTTACCGGTACATCAATCAATCGCGTTTCATGGCTAACGGCACCCAAGACGGCATTCAAATCCGCGGCAGCATCCCCGCGATCGTCACCCCGATGCTCGAAGACGGCAGTCTCGACCTGCCGGCGTTTCGCAAACTGATCGACTGGCACATCGCGGAAGGCACCGACGCACTCGTCGTGGTCGGCACGAGCGGCGAGTCGGCAACGCTCAACGTCGAAGAGCACATCCTGATGATCCGCACGGCGGTCGAGCATGCGGCGAAGCGCATCCCGATCATCGCGGGCGCAGGCGGCAATTCGACCGCCGAGGCGATCGAACTGACGAAGCACGCGAAGGCCGTCGGCGCCGACGCGACGCTGCAGGTCGTGCCGTACTACAACAAGCCCACGCAGGAAGGGATGTACCGGCACTTCAAGGCGATCGCCGAAGCGGTCGACCTGCCGGTGATCCTGTACAACGTGCCGGGCCGCACCGTCGCGGACATGGCGCACGAGACGACGCTGCGCCTCGCGCAGGTGCCGGGCATCATCGGCGTGAAGGAAGCGACCGGCAACATCGATCGCGCCGCGCACCTGATCAAGGCCGCGCCGAAGCATTTCGCGATCTACAGCGGCGACGATCCGACCGCGATCGCGCTGATGCTGCTCGGCGGCCACGGCAACATCTCGGTGACGGCGAACGTCGCGCCGCGCGCGATGAGCGACCTGTGCCGTGCAGCGCTGGCCGGCGACGTCGCAACGGCGCGCGAGCTGCACATGAAGCTGCTGTCGCTGCACAAGAACCTGTTCATCGAGGCAAACCCGATTCCGGTGAAGTGGGCGCTGCAGGCGATGGGCAAGATGCAGGGCGGCATCCGCCTGCCGCTTACGCCGCTCGACGAGCGCTGCCACGATGTCGTACGTTCGGCCCTCGTCGAGGCCGGCGTCCTCGCCTGAGGCTCAGGCGGCCGCGTCCTGCGGCCGCCGGCTCGACCCCTCATCAACCCGCACCGGCCGGCTCCGTCCGGCGCCGCTCCTGACGAGCGTTCTAGCAAGACGAAGGATTTCATGAAACGTTTCGCCTTTTCCTCTCGCGCCATCCAGGTTTCGGTGGTGGCGCTGGCGCTGGGCGCGCTCGCCGGCTGCGATACGCTGAACGACTATCTGGCTCCTGACCGGGTCAACTACAAGAACACGGGTTCGGCGCCGCCGCTCGCGGTGCCGAGCGACCTGAAGCCGGTGCCGACGACCCAGCAGTTCGTCGCGCCGCCGAGCAACGCCGGTCTCGGCACGCTGCCGCCGCGGGCGACCACGGCCTCCGGCAACGCGACCGACGGCGTCCCGAGCGCGCAGGATCCGCTCGGCATGCATATCGAGCGCGACGGCGATCGCCGCTGGCTCGTCGTGGACGGGCGCACGCCCGAGCAGCTGTGGCCGATCCTGAAGGAGTTCTGGCAGGAAAACGGCTTCTCGCTGAAGACCGACGCACCGTCGACCGGCATCATGGCCACCGACTGGGCCGAGAACCGCGCGAACATTCCTGACGACTGGTTCCGCCGCACGATCGGCAAGGTCATCGACTTCGCATACTCGTCGGGCACGCGCGACCGTTTCCGCACGCTCGTGAACCGCACGCCGGACGGCAACACCGACATCTCGATCACGCACAGCGCGATGGAGGAAATGATGGTCGGTCCGCAGGGCGGCACGTCGTCGCGCTGGGAAGAGCGTCCGCGCAACCCGGTGCTCGAAGCCGTGTTCCTGTCGAAGCTGATGCAGAAGTTCGGCCTGAGCGATGCGCAGGCGAAGCAGCTGCTGACCGATGCGCGTCCCGCGACGGCGCCGGCGAAGGTCGCAGACACGAGCGGCGGCGCCGCGACGCTGCAGCTGGCGGAATCGTTCGACCGTGCGTGGCTGCGCGTCGGTCTCGCGCTCGACCGTACCAACTTCGCGGTCGACAATCGCGACCGCGAGAAGGGCCTGTACACCGTCCGCTACGCGAACACGATGGAAGAGCTGAAGCGCGACGGGCTGTTCGGCAAGCTGTTCTACGGCGGCCCGTCGGCGGCCAAGCCGGGCAAGGAATACCTGGTCAACGTGCGCGCGCAGGGCAATGGCGGTACGCAGGTCGCGGTGGTCGACGCGAACGGCCAGGTCGACAACTCGTCGGACGCGCAGCGGCTCATTTCGCTGCTGCAGGCCCAGCTGAACTGACCGCGTGCGCTTCGCCAGCCTTGGTAGCGGCAGCGAAGGCAACGCGCTGGTCGTCGAGGTGTCGAGCGGCACGACGACCACCCGCGTGCTGCTCGACTGCGGTTTTTCTGCGAAGGAGATCGAGCGCCGCCTCGGCCGCCTGAATCTCGGCATCGACGATCTCGATGCGATCCTCATCACCCACGAACACAGCGACCACGTCGGCAGCGCGCTGACGCTCGCGCGGCGCGGGTCGCTGCCGCTCTACATGAGCTGGGGCACGGCGCGCGCAGTGGGCGCGGACGAGGCCGATGTCGATCTCCACGTGTTGTGGGGCGACGAGACGGCCGCGATACGCGATCTGGCCGTGATGCCCTATACGGTGCCCCACGACGCGCGGGAACCGCTCCAGTTCGTCTTCATGGACGGCTGTCGCCGGCTCGGCGTGCTGACCGACGTCGGCATGGCCACGCCGCACATCACGACCGTCCTGAGCGGCTGTGACGCGCTGGTGCTCGAATCCAACCACGATACCGCGATGCTCGCCGGGAGCCGCTATCCGCAGTCGCTGAAGGCGCGGATCGGCGGCAATCATGGCCACCTGAGCAACGATGCCGCCGCCGGCATCCTCGCATCGCTCGAACGCAGTCGCCTCCAGCATCTGGTCGCGGCGCACCTGAGCCAGCAGAACAACCGGCCCGAGCTGGCCCGCCAGGCGTTTGCCGGTGTGCTGGGAACGGACGGGGAGGAGGTGGTCGTGGCCACGCAGGACGCGGGCTTCGACTGGCTGACGCTCGGTTGAGCGGGCGCAGAGCGGCGCGGGAAGGGGTGGGCGGCGGCTTGGCCTGCTTGCCTGCCGGGTGCGATGCGCGGAACCGACAGACGTAAAAAAACCGGCCCGAAGGGCCGGTTTTTTTTCAGCTGATGCTGAGGCTTACTGGCTTGCGCCCGAAGCCGGAGCAGCCGTCGCTGCCGAAGCAGCCGACGCCACAGCAGCAGCTGCGTCGCTCGCAGCAGCCGTTGCCGACGAAGCAGCAGCCGAAGCGTCGCTCGCAGCACCAGCAACTGCCGAAGCAGCCGACGAAGCAGCAGCCGATGCGTCGCTAGCAGCCGACGAAGCAGCTTGATCAGCGCTCTTGTTGCAAGCAGCCAGTGCAACAGCAGCCAACAGGGAAGCTACGAGGAGGGATTTCTTCATGATCACGTCCTTTTATGGTTAAAGGTAAGCAACAGCGCGAAACAATACCGGTAATGTGCTCCAACACCGACCTGGGCCGCTGGTGGAGACGCACTTCTAGAGCGTGAATCTTCCCTACGGCTTGGGCGGAAATTATATGCACTTTCCTATCGACCGTCGACAAATGCGGGGTCAATACGTTGTCTTTCCCATACAGAATTTGATCTGCACGGGCATACGGGGCGGCCCACTAAATCCGGTATCCGACCCGCAGCCAGCCCGCACAATACCATTCGTGCAGCAAGGCTGTCATCGAGGGAGCCCGGGATAGTGTTACAAACCGTTTCGCCTCCATGTGGCGGAGATTGGCCAGTTCGGGCAGCCATTCGCCGGCTTGCTCGAGCGGTTGTTCCTCGCCATTAATGAAGTACGATCGCGCGTTATACATCAATGCGGCGCGTCTGTCGAGATGCACGCCCCGGCGCGATGCCTGCGCGACGAACGCGGCCTCGGACAGCGGCCGCGCCGGCGGCTCGAATACGACGTTCGATTTGGGCTCGCTCAGGTAGCAGCCGAGGAATTCGGCGACGTCGCGCTTGCGCCAGCGGATCGCCTCGACGATCTCGGCGACGCGCTCGACCATCGCCGGCGGCAGTTGCGCGGGGGTGTCGACCGCCGGCTGCTTGGGGTCGCGGTAGAGTGCGTCGCCGCGCTCGTCGCGCAGGCCGCCGCGTTCCGCGAGGTAGTACAGGAATTGCGCGCCCAGCTCCCCGGCGGAGGGCGCTCGGAAGCCGATCGAGCAGGTCATGCATTCGCCTTCGGCCACGCCGTCGTGCGCGATGTGCGGCGGCAGGTACAGCATGTCGCCCGGCTCCAGCACCCATTCGTCGCTCGGCTCGAAATGCTCGAGGATCTTCAGCGGCACGTCCGGCTGCAGCGACAGGTCCTTCTGCGCACCGATGCGCCAGCGGCGCCGGCCTTCGACCTGCAGCAGGAATACGTCGTACGAGTCGAAGTGCGGGCCGACGCCGCCGCCGTCCGTCGCGTACGAAATCATCAGGTCGTCGAGACGCGCGTCCGGGATGAAGCGAAAGCGGTCGAGCAGCGCGCGCGCCGCGTCGACGTGCAGGTCGAGCCCCTGCACGAGCAGGGACCAGGATTTGCGCGAGATGGCCGGCAGCGCGCCCGGCTCGAACGGGCCGTGCGCAAGTTGCCACTTGTTACGAAAATGGGTGATCAGTCGCGATTCGGCGTCATAGTCGGCTGCCAGCTCGAACAATGCGTCGCGCGTGACAGGCGGCTTCACGCCGGGGATCGCCTGGCGGATCAGCAGCGGCTTTTTCTGCCAGTAGCGGCGCATGAATTGCGCCGGCGTGAGGCCGCCGAGCAGCGGCGTGGGAAGATCGGAAGGCGGCGCGCCGAGCGGGGCGTCAGCGGCATCCCGCGGTTCGGCTTGAGACCGGTTGCGCATCGTATAATGAGACTTGTATTTGGGAGAATTGGATGAAAATCGCAAAAAACACCGTCGTGTCGGTCGCTTACAAGCTGTCGGATGCGCAAGGCAATCTGATCGAGGAAAGCGACGAGCCGATGGTTTATCTGCACGGCGGCTATGATGGCACGTTCCCCAAGATCGAGGAACAGCTCGACGGCCAGGAGCCCGGTTACCAGGCGCAGGTTCAGCTCGAGCCGCAGGATGCGTTCGGCGACTACGATCCCGAACTCGTGAAGATCGAGCCGCGCGATCGTTTTCCCGAGCCGATCGAAGTGGGCATGCAGTTCGAAGGCACGCCGGAAGACGGCGACGAGGAAGTGGATTCGCTGATCTACACGGTCACCGACATCGCCGAAGACAAGGTCGTGCTCGACGGCAACCACCCGCTCGCGGGCATGGCGCTGCGTTTCGCGCTCACGGTCAAGGACGTTCGCGAAGCGACCGAGGACGAGATCGAGCATGAGCACGCGCACGGCGCGGAAGGCCTCGAAATCGTCGACGAGGACGAAGACGAGGACGGCGACGCACCGTCAGGGCGCACCCTGCACTGAACTGGCGGGCAGGCCGGGCGCCGGCCCCGACGCAGGGGGCGGCGCGGGCCACGAGGCGCCGCCCGGCGTCGTGCCGTCGCCCTGCAGCGGCGGCGCGACCGACGACGAGTCGGGCAGGGCCGGCAAGGCCGGGATCTCCGGCATCTGCGGCAGCGGGACCTCGTCGCGCGGCACGACCGGCAGCGCGGGCGGGGTCGGCAGATTCTTCGGCACGTCCTGCAGGCTCACGTTGAAGATCGTCTGCCGGGCTGGCGACACGTTGACCTTCACCCACTGATTCGCCGGCTGACGCGGTCCGATCGCGACACGCGTCACATTTCCCACCAGCACACCGTCGTCCGCATGCAGCGGGCGATCGATCAGGAAACCATTCGCAAGCGGCTCGCTGCTCGCGTGCATCACCAGAATCGGGCCGCGGAATGTCGCCGCCGCCTTCACCAGCGTTCGTTTCAGTTCACGGAAGCCGTCGCGCACGCGCGGCCGGTTGAAACGCAACCACGCAAAGCGTTCGGTCCGCTCGTAGCGATCGAACTGCGGATCGCCTTCGAACATCACCACCATGGCGCGCGCTTCGCGCCGCTTCGCGTATTCGGCCGCGTGGTCGATCCAGAAGCCGTTCGCGACGATGCGGTCCTCGAATTCGCCGTTGCGGCCGCCGGCCGTCAGATAGTGGTTGTTCGGCGCCGGTGCGTTCAGCGCGACGTAGACGACGTCGTCATGCATCCAGCGCGCATTTTCGCGATACGGCCGGAACCGCGCGACTTCACTTTCGCGGGTGATCTGCAGCGTGCCGGCGTCGGGCAGCGCGGCGTCCGCCAGCAGCGTCTGGCGCAGGAAGTCCAGGCGTTCGACCGGATCGTAGCTGCCGCCGGCCGCCGTGTTGCACGTGACCCAGTCGTCGTGGCCGGGAATGAACACGAGCGGCACGCGCGATGCGCCCAGGATCGCGCCGCGCTGCGTGTACAGCGGGTCGCGGCACGCTTCCTTCGCACCCTTGAGGTCGCCCGCATAGACGACGAAGGCCAGATTGCGCTCGCGCGCGATCGATTCGAACAGCCGCTGCGCGGCCGGCTCGTCGGCCGGCGCGTTGATGACGCCCGACACGATCGCGAACGAGTAGGGAGCGGCGGCACGCTTGGGCGGCGCCGCGAGCGCGCTCGCCTGCACGAGCGCGAGCGTCGCCGCGACCAGTGCGGTTGCGGCGGCGCGGGCCGGCCGGCCCGACAGGAGGCTTTTACGCGTGCCCGTCGACATCGTGCGAGCGGACGAGCGTGCGCAGTTCGTACAGCAGGTCGAGCGCCTCGCGCGGCTTGAGGTCGTCGGGATCGATGTCGCGCAGCTTTTCGAGTGCCGGATGCGGGACGTCGGCCGGCGCCGGCGCATCCGCGCACGCGAGTTCGTCGGCCGCGGCGGGTGGCGCGCTGAACAGGTCGAGCTGCGGCGTGTGCTGGGCGGCCGACTGCTGTTCGAGATACGCGAGATGCTTGCGCGCGGCGCGGATCACCGGCGCCGGCACGCCCGCGAGTTGCGCGACCTGCAGCCCGTAGCTCTGGTTCGCCGGGCCTTCGTTGACCGCGTGCAGGAACACGATGCCGTGGCCGTGCTCGACGGCCGACAGATGAACGTTGGCCGCCTGCGGGAATTCGGCCGGCAGCTGCGTCAGCTCGAAGTAGTGCGTCGCGAACAGCGTGTAGCAGCCGTTTTGCGCGAGCAGGTGACGTGCGATGGCCCATGCGAGCGCGAGGCCGTCGAACGTCGACGTGCCGCGGCCGATTTCGTCCATCAGCACGAGGCTCTGCGGCGTCGCGTCGTTCAGGATCGCCGCGGCTTCGGTCATCTCGACCATGAAGGTGGAGCGCCCGCCGGCGAGATCGTCGGCCGCGCCGATCCGCGTGAAGATCCGGTCGATCGGGCCGAAGCAGGCCGATTTCGCGGGCACGTAGCTGCCGACGTACGCCATCAGCGCGATCAGCGCCGTCTGCCGCATGAAGGTCGACTTACCGCCCATGTTCGGGCCGGTGATCAGCAGCAGCTTGCGCTCGGCGCCGAACCGGCAGTCGTTCGCGATGAACTGCTCGACCTGCGCTTCCACGACCGGGTGGCGACCCTGTTCGATCTCGATGCCGATTTCGTCGGTGAAGGCGGGCGCGACCCAGTCGAGCGTGCGGGCGCGCTCGGCGAACGCGGCGAGCACGTCGAGCTCCGCGAGCGCCGACGCGACGCGCTGGCACTCCGGAATGAACGGCAGCAGCGCTTGCAGCACGCCGTCGTACAGCGCGCGCTCGCGGGCCAGCGCGCGTTCCTGCGCGGACAGCGCCTTGTCCTCGAAGGTCTTCAGTTCGGGGGTGATGTAGCGCTCGGCGTTCTTCAGCGTCTGGCGGCGGCGATAGTCGTCGGGCACCTTGTCGGTCTGGCCGCGCGTGACCTCGATGTAGAAGCCGTGCACCTTGTTGTATTCGACGCGAAGGTTCGCGATGCCCGTGCGGGTGCGCTCGCGCGCCTCGAGATCGATCAGGAACTGCCCGCAGTTCTCGGAGATGTCGCGCAGTTCGTCGAGCTCCGCGTCGTAGCCGCGCGCGATCACGCCGCCGTCGCGCACCATCGCGGCCGGCTCGGGGGCGATCGCGCTCGTCAGCAGGTCGAGGCATTCGGCGGGCGGCGCGAGCGCCGTGTCGACGCGGGCGAGCGCATCCGCGTTCGCGACGATCGCGCTGATGCGCTCGCGCAGCGCGGGCAGCGCGGCGAACGTGTCGCGCAGGCTTGACAGGTCGCGCGGCCGCGCGGACAGCAGCGCGAGCCGCCCGGTGATCCGTTCGACGTCGGCGATCTGGCGCAGCGCGCTGCGCAGTGCGTCGAGGCTCGCGTTCGCGGGCGCGTCGAGCAGTGCGCCGATCGCTTGCTGGCGCGACTGCGCGGCGACCGACGCGCGCGGCGGATGATGCAGCCAGTGACGCAGCAGGCGGCTGCCCATCGTCGTGCAGCAGGTGTCGAGCAGCGAGTACAGCGTCGGCGATTCGGTGCCGCGCAGCGTTTCGGTCAGCTCGAGGTTGCGGCGCGTCGCCGGATCGAGTCCGATGTATTCGGTTTCGTTCTCGACCTTCAGGCTGCGCACGTGACGCAATTGCTGACCCTGTGTGGCGGCCGCGTACAGCAGCAGTGCGCCGGCGGCTCCGCATGCGCTCGTCAGCGAATGCGCGCCGAAGCCGTCGAGGCCCGCGACGTCGAGCTGGTCGCACAGGCGCTGCGTGCCCGATGCGATATCGAAGTGCCATGCCGGCACGCGTTTGATCGCGCCGGCGCCCGCGGGCACGGCGTCGGTCGCGCCGTCCGCCGTCAGGATTTCGGCCGGCCGGATGCGTTCGAGCGCGGCGCCGAGCTGGTCGGGTTCGATCTCGGCGAGCCGCAGCGCGCCGCTCGCGAGGTTCAGCCACGCGAGGCCGATGTTGACCGCGACGCCGCGCTTGTTGTGGCCCGTGCACATCGCGAGCAGGTAGACGTCGTTCTTGTCGGACAGCAGTGCCGCGTCGGTCAGCGTGCCGGGCGTGACGACGCGCACGACCTTGCGCTCGACCGGCCCCTTCGACGTGGCGGGGTCGCCGATCTGCTCGCAGATCGCGACCGATTCGCCCATCTTCACGAGCTTCGCCAGATACTGTTCGACCGCATGATGCGGGACGCCGGCCATCTTGATCGGCGTGCCGGCCGAGGCGCCGCGTTGCGTGAGGGTCAGGTCGAGCAGGCGTGCGGCTTTCTCCGCATCCTCGAAGAACAGCTCGTAGAAGTCGCCCATCCGGTAGAAGACGAGCGTGTCGGGGTGATCGGCCTTGATGCGCAGGTACTGCTGCATCATCGGAGTGTGGCCGGCGAAGGCTTCGGGCGACAGCGTGGTCATAGGTCAGGCAGGAAGTTGTTGCTTTGGTTGCCCGAGTTTACCAGTCGCTTCCATGTGCACGCGCGAAGTTCGCCGTTCGGCCAGTTGCCGGCGGCCGCGACAAGCCGCTGCCGGCTTGGACGGTCGGAGGTCCGAAGCACCCGAAATCGGCTGGACGTCGCCGGATCCGCTACCTGATCTTGAACGAATAATCGCCGTGCGTGCGATGCCCGTCCGACGCGACCGCCACCCAGTGCACCGTGTACGTGCCGGGCGGCGATGGCGGCAGTGCCACGTGGATCGACTTCGTGTCATTCGGGTCGACTTCCGCCTTTTCCGTGTTCACCTGTTTGCCCGCCGAATTGCTGATGCTGAGCGAGCTGAATGCGGGTTCGAGCGGTCCGTCGAAGATGATCGTCACGCCTGCCGGCGCCGCTACTTCCGCGCCCGCGGACGGCGATTGTTTCTGCGGAAACACATGGGCGAATGCCGTCGACGCGGTCAGGATGCCCGTCGCGAAGGCCGCTGCGCATGCCCCGGAATGAAATCGGTCGAATCTGCGCATCATTATTCTCCGTTGCCGAACAGCGGCTTGCCGATCGAGCGGGGCAGGATGTCATCGAGATAAAGGTGTACTTGCAACAGGATGCCCACGCCCGTTCCGCTCGCGTGATTGACCGGAATCTGCGCCTCGATGCCGAGCTGGCCCCAGCGATTCAGCCACAACGCGCCGGGGTTGATCGTTCCGGTCGTATGGCCCGAACACGGACTGGCGGTGCACGTGCTCATCGGCAACTCGACGACCGGGATCAGGCTGTCGAACGGCGCCTTGAGGCCCACGTCGCGCACGAAGTGCTGCAGATAGGGCAGGCTGTATTGCACGGTGACGCCCCAGTTCAACGAATTCGGATCGGCACGGTTCAATGCCAAGCGGGGGCCGACGGTGCCCGTGATCGCCAGCGGCTTCAGGTACTTCAGGCTGTCTGGCAGGTCGCCGAAGCCCTTGCCGAAGTACAGCGTCGGCGTGATCGCCGAGTGCGGATCGGCGATCGACCTCGCCCCCGTTCCGCCCAGCTCCGCGGTCGCGCCGACGGAGGCCATGAGCTCATGCCTTTCATTGACGTAGAAGCGGTATTTGGCACCGACCTGCCAGTTGTCGAAACCGCGCGCCGAGCCGTCATTGGGCGCATTGAGATTGACGTACGTGCCGGTCACGGATAGCTGGAAACGGGACGTGATCAGCTTGTCCCATTCGAGTGTCGTCGTGTTGCTGTTCTGCTTGTCGCCGTCATCCGTGTCGGACTGGAGGTGGCCGAACTCGAGGTTGAGTTCGTCCCCGACGCCGGGATCGTCGACCGCCATGGTCGCCGGAAACACGCGGTTGCCGGCAATCGCGTGAGCCGTTGCAACGGACGGTAAAAGCAGCAGGACGGCAAATGCGGCTGGAATGACGGACGCTACAAGCGCCGGCATGGTATTGCGTGCAGGTTGGGTGTACATGGTCCCCCCGTTCTGAAGATCGCGTCGATGCGCTCGCGGGTCCGTCAAAAGACAAAGGACGCGCGAGCACCGGCGATGCAATGTCACAAGCATCGCCGCTGGCTGACTCGTTCAGGATGAAAGCGGAGGGGCGCGCGGCTGTGCCGCGGTAAATCGGAAAGCGCTGCGGGGTGCCTGCAACAGGGGCGCCAACGCCGGATGAGCGGCCCGGTCCGTCGGCACGAATCCCGAGGTTCCGCCCAGTAGCACCGGCATGTCGGCAAGCAGCCCGCAATATGCGCACGCCTGCCAGTGAACTGCCTTCCCGGGCAACGATGAATGGTCGGGGGCGGTGACATCCGGACCGTCCTCGCTCCGTACTGTACAGAACGACCCGGATACCGCCTCGAATGCTCGCTCGGACGACAGGCTCTGCGACACCGTCGGCGCAAGCGTCGTCAGCAGGATCGCAAGCAATCCCAGAATGCTGCCGATCTTCCTGCGAAGCAGAGCTGACATGACCTTGGCGGAATCATGCACCAGCAGGCGCGTTGCCGAAATTATGGCATGCGTGCCGGACCGCCCCCGATGGGTAATCTCCCGCCTCGTGCATACGCAACGGGAGGAATTTCGTGCCTGTTCTGACGCATGTCGGGCGTTCGTTTGCGCCAGACGCGACCGGCCGCTTCGGGCGGCGGGAGCGGCCGGTGCAGGCGTTTCATGGCGTAGGCTCGGGCCACATCGCCTGGTCGATGCTTGGTCGGATGACGCGCAGGTACCGCTGGCTTCATCGGCGTGACGTCGGCAGGTGCGGTGGCGGGTCGGGCGTTCATGCGACGCGCAAAGCTCGCGTCGGCCACGCTCCTCAAACGTTGTCCATGCGCCAACGACGCGGCGTAACACCGGTCAGGCGCGTGAATGTTCTCGTGAAGTGGCTCTGGTCGGCGAAGCCGCATGCATCCGAGATCATTTGCAGCGGCATGGACGATGTGCGCATGTACATCATTGCGCGTTCGATGCGCTGATTGATCAGCCAGCGATGGGGCGGTAACCCGGTGGTCTGATGAAAGGCCTTCACGAAATGGCCACGAGACAGGCCGCACGCTTTCGCCACATCGGCGATCGAGATGTTGCCGGTAAGGTGTTCGAGCAGAAAGCCTTTCGCCACGCGCTCCTGCCACGCCGTGAGTTTGCCGGTCGACTTCTCCCGCCGCTCGCCGATGCCGCCGTACAGACGCGCGACATGCGTCTGGAAGGCGAGCGCGACGTGGTCGATAAACAGCTGGGATGCGTGTTCGGGCCGCGCCAGGGCGGGGAGCAGGGCTTGGCCCAGGCGATGGATGACCGGATCCGTCGCACTCAAATGCGGCGGCAAGTAAAGCTGGGGCCGCTGCCTGCCACCGATTTCATCGACTGTCTCCTCCAGCGTTCGGCGCGGGAGGTGAAAATGGATGCAGTCGAACGCCCCCTTCAGGTCGGAAACCCAGTTGCGATCGAGGTCGTGAATCGTGACGGTCCCCGCGTCATAGGGGACGAAACGAGCAACACGTCCGTCAAGCCACAATTCCTGTTCGCCGAACGCGCGCAATTGCAACACGATGAGATCGGCGTCTTCAAGTTCGTATGGCGCGGTTCGGCCAATATTTCTACGAGATGTCTGCAGTCGGCTGATGCCGACCTGGGCGTGCGGCAGCGTCTGCGTGACCACGCTTTGCCTGAGGTCGGCCGGCATGAAATCAGATGACGCGTTGTCCGACTGTGCGGCGGTCATGGATTCGTGGAAACGTGGAGAATTCGGCCGCGGAGTATACCAAAGCGAAATTTGGCCTGGCATCGGTCGCGTTCGGCACATCGACCACTAATGGCCGCGGCGCATCGCAAAGAGGGGGGAGCTTCGCGTGGCGAGCCTTGTCAGGCAGGGTGCAGATACTGCTGGATCACCCGGCGCACGGACCTTCGTGCGCCGGGCCCGACGGGCAAGATCAGGACGCGTGCGCCGACATCAGATCGAGCGCCACCGCCTGCGCGACCTCGATACCGTCGATGGCTGCCGAATAGATGCCGCCGGCATACCCGGCGCCTTCGCCGGCCGGATACAACCCTTCGACGTTCATGCTCTGGTAATTGTCCTTGCGCCGGATCCGGATCGGCGACGACGTGCGCGTTTCCACGCCGGTGAGCACCGCGTCGTGCATCGCGAAGCCGGCGATCTTCTTGTCGATCTGCGGCAGCGCTTCACGAATGGCTTCGATCACGTAGTCGGGCAGCGCGGTGCTGAGGTCGGTCGGGCGCACGCCCGGCTTGTACGACGGCACCACGGAACCGAGCGACGTCGACGGCCGTCCTGCGATGAAATCGCCGACCAGCTGGCCCGGCGCGCTGTAATCGCCGCCGCCGAGTTCGAACGCGCGTTCTTCCCACTTGCGCTGGAACGCGATGCCCGCGAGCGGCCCGCCCGGATAGTCCTCCGGCGTGATGCCGACGACGATGCCCGCATTCGCGTTGCGCTCGGCGCGCGAATACTGGCTCATGCCGTTGGTGACCACGCGGCCCGGCTCGGAGGTCGCCGCGACCACCGTGCCGCCGGGGCACATGCAGAAGCTGTAGACCGCGCGTCCGTTGCTGCAGTGATGAACCACCTTGTAGTCGGCCGCGCCGAGCTGCTTGTGACCCGCGAACTTGCCGAAGCGGCTGCGATCGATCAGCCCCTGCGGATGTTCGATCCGGAAACCCAGCGAGAACGGCTTCGCTTCGACATACACCCCGCGATCGTGCAGCATCTGGAACGTGTCGCGTGCGCTGTGGCCCACGGCCAGCACCACGTGATCGCACCGGAGCGTTTCGCCGTTCGACAGCGTCAGCGAGCGCACCTTGCCCTGATCGATCTCGATGTCCTCGACCCGGGTTTCGAAGCGCACTTCACCGCCCAGTTCGTGGATGGTCGCGCGCATCTTTTCCACCATGCTGACGAGGCGGAACGTGCCGATGTGCGGCCGGCTCAGATACAGGATGTCCTCCGGCGCGCCGGCCTTGACGAATTCGTCGAGCACCTTGCGGCCGTAGTGATGGGGATCCTTGATCTGGCTGTACAGCTTGCCGTCGGAAAACGTCCCGGCCCCGCCTTCGCCGAACTGCACGTTGGACTCGGGATTGAGGACGCTCTTGCGCCACAGGCCGAAGGTGTCCTTGGTGCGCTCGCGCACGGCCTTGCCGCGTTCGAGGATGATGGGGCGGAAACCCATCTGCGCGAGGATCAGCCCCGCAAACAGGCCGCACGGCCCCATGCCGATGACGACCGGGCGCAGGAAGTTGCCGTGCTCGGGCGCCTTCGTGACGAAGTGGTACGCCATGTCGGGCGTCACGCCGCAATGCGGCGTGCCGGCGAGTCGCGGAAGCACGGCCGCTTCATCCTTGACCTCGACATCGACGATGTACGTGAGCTTGATGTCGGAGCGCTTGCGCGCATCGTGCGCACGGCGGAACACCGTGTAACGGAGGAGCCCGTCTGCCGCCACGCCAAGCTCCGCGAGGCGCGCGCGAATCGCGGCTTCGAGGGCGCTCTCGGGGTGGTCGAGCGGGAGTTTAAGTTCGCTTAGCCGTAACATGAGTATTCGGATACGGTCGCCACGAAGTCGTGGCGGTGTTGAGACGGGCGCGGGCGCGGCGCGGATTTACTCCGCTGCCGGATGCATGTAGCTGTAGCGGTTCAGGATCGGGATCATCTGCGCGTAGATCTTCGGATTCGCCGCGACGATCTCATGACGATGCAGGAAATCGGCGTCGCCCGTGTAGTTGCCGACGAGGCCGCCGGCTTCGGTGATCAGCAGGCTGCCCGCCGCCATGTCCCACACGTTGATGCCTTGCTCGAAGAACGCGTCGAGACGGCCGGCCGCGACGTTCGCGAGATCGAGTGCGGCCGCGCCCGGGCGGCGCAGCCCCGTGCAGGCCTGGGTCATTTCGGTGAACAGGCGCGCGTAGGCGTCGAGGCCGTCCTTCTCGCGGAACGGGAAGCCCGTGCCGACCAGCGCGTCCGCCAGGCGGTCGCGGCGGCCAACGCGGATGCGGCGGTCGTTCAGGTACGCGCCGCGGCCGCGGGTGGCCGTGAACAGGTCGTTCTTGTTCGGATCGTAGACGACGGCCTGCGTGACGACGCCCTTGTGCTCGAGCGCGATCGATACGCAGTAGTAAGGGAAGCCGTGGATGAAGTTGGTCGTGCCGTCGAGCGGATCGATGATCCACTTGAATTCGGATTCGTTCTCCGATTCGCCCGATTCTTCCGCGAGGATCGCGTGGTCGGGGTAGGCGGTCTTCAGCGTCTCGATGATCGCCTCTTCGGCGGCCTTGTCCACTTCGGTGACGAAGTCGTTCTGCTGCTTCTTGCGGATCTCGATCAGGTCGAGGTCGAGGGACGCACGGTTGATGATCTGTCCGGCGCGGCGCGCAGCCTTGACAGCGATGTTGAGCATGGGATGCATGAGCCTGGATCCTGTAGCCGGCGGCACGGGCCGCCACGAAGTGGAACACACCGCCCGGAACGGCGCAAAAGGTGCCGGGCGAGATGAGACGCGAATTGACAAAGAGCAGGGTACGACCCGCGTCGCACGGGGTGCGGCGCGTAAACGCATGATTTTACCCGATTTTCGGGAGTTTCAGGTGACCGGGATGCGGGGAAACCCCACTGGCCGTCCGGACGAGTGGGTTTGCCGGGGCGATGGCGATACCATACTGCCATTCTGACGAACCGAGTCGTATGTAGTGGAAACCCCGCAGAACCCCGCCGTGCCGTCCGAATCGGGCACGGCTTCGTCCCCGCCGCCGTCCGGCGGCTTCACCTCCACCCGTTTCGTGCTCGTCGAGCCGAGCCATCCCGGCAATGTCGGGGCGGCCGCCCGCGCGCTGAAGACGATGGGTTTCTCCAGGCTCGTCCTGGTCGCGCCGCGCGTGCCGCACGTGCAGAGCGACCCCGAGGCGATCGCGATGGCGAGCGGCGCGGACGACGTCCTCGCGTCCGCGCACGTCGTGCCCACGCTCGGCGACGCGCTGTCCGGCGTCCACTGGTCGATCGCGCTGACCGCGCGCACGCGCGAATACGGGCCGCCGCGCCTTGCGCCGCGCGCGGCCGCCGAACAGGCGCATACGCAGGTCGGCGCCGGCGACATCGCGCTCGTGTTCGGCAACGAACGCACGGGCCTCGCGAACGAGCACGTCGAGCAGTGCCGCGCGCTTGCGCATATCCCGGCGAATCCGGCCTACAGTTCGCTGAACCTCGCGCAGGCCGTGCAGGTGCTCGCGTATGAACTGCGTGTCGCGTTCCTGGAGCAGGGAAGCGAGGCGTCGCGCGACGTGCAGGCCGAAGTCGGCACGCTCGCGCAGAGCGACGAGATCGAGCGGATGTACGCGCACCTCGAGAACGCGCTGGTCGCGCTCGATTTTCTCGACCCGCGCAACCCGAAGAAGCTGATGCCGCGGCTGCGGCGCCTGTTCGCGCGCACCGGCCTCGAGCGCGAGGAGGTCAACATCCTGCGCGGCATCGCGAAGCACATCCTGCTGAAGTCCGGCTCGCCCGAAGGCGACGCGTAAGCGGCCGAAGTACGCCGCGGCCGGGCCGCTCATGCGTTCGACGGATGCGCTCCGCCTGCAGCCGGCGTGTCGCATCGGCCGCCGCGACGGGGGTGCCCGGTCCGTGCCCGGCCACCGGATGACCGCATAACCGCATAACCGCGTTACCTGGCCACGACGGGCGTCCCGCGCGAATACCCGCGCCGCCGACGGGGTGAACGCGCGACGCTGTGCGGCCGCGGGCGAGTGGCCCTACAATCGCCGAACATCATAAGCAAATTACCCGGCGCGATAACGACCGGCCGTTGCCGGCGGGCGTGCCGGCCTTTTCCCCAGCCCAGACCCGATCATGTTCACCAGACTGCGCGAAGACGTTGCGACGATTCGCGAGCGGGATCCCGCCGCTCGCAGTGCCTGGGAAGTGCTGACCTGTTATCCGGGGCTGCACGCGCTCGTGCTGCATCGCTTCGCGCATGCGTGCTGGCGCGCGAAGCGCTACTGGCTCGCACGCTTCGCGTCGCAGGCCGGGCGCTTCCTGACGGGTATCGAGATCCACCCGGGCGCGACGATCGGCCGGCGCGTGTTCATCGATCACGGGATGGGTGTCGTGATCGGCGAAACCGCGATCGTCGGCGACGACTGCACGATCTATCAGGGCGTGACGCTCGGCGGCACGTCGCTCACGCGCGGCGCGAAGCGCCATCCGACGCTCGAGGCCGGCGTGATCGTCGGTGCGGGCGCGAAGGTGCTCGGCGGTTTCACCGTCGGCGCGGGCGCGAAGATCGGTTCGAACGCGGTCGTCGTGAAGCCGGTGCCGGCAGGCGGCACCGCGGTCGGCAATCCGGCGCGCATCGTGATGCCGGCGCAACCGAAGCCGCAGCCCGAGCGCGCCGCGTTCTGCGCGTACGGGATCACGCCGAACGCGGACGACCCGATGTCGCTCGCGATTCACGGCCTGATCGACCACGCGGCGAAGGAAAGCCGGCGCGTCGACGAGATCGTCGCGGCGCTCGAGCAACTCGGCACGCATCTGGAAACGCTGCAGGGCGCGGACGCGGCGCGTCTCGATCTGCGCAGGCTGTCGGCGGTGCTGGAAGGCAAGGCGGTCGAGCGCCAGGCTTAACGCGGCGCATGCCGGCGGCGGCCGGCCGCTGCGGTCGTGTCGCTCGCGTCAGTCGAGCGGCATCGCGTGGATGCCTTCGGCGTCGACGCGCAAATAGCCGCCGCGCGGCATGCCGTGGTCGAGATCCCAGTCGGGCAGTACCCAGCGAATCCCGCCCGGTTCGAGGTGGCGCGCGGGGCGATGCGTGTGGCCGTGAATGATCACGCTCGCACGGCTCTTCCGGAACAGCGCGGCGATACCTTCACGCGTGACATCGTAGATCGCCGAAGCGGGGCGCATCCGGCCGGCTTCGCTGTTCGAGCGCATCCGTTGCGCGAGCGCGCGGCGCCAGCGGAACGGCCACGCGAGAAACAGCGCCTGCGCGACGCCATTGCGGGCAAACCGCCGAAATATCTGATAGCCGCGATCGGCCGTGCATTGCGCGTCGCCGTGGGTGAGCACGATGCGCTGGCCGAACGACGTGATCAGCGCCGGGTCGCGCAGCAGCATCGCGCCGGCCGCCTTCATGAAGCGCCGGCCGAGCAGGAAATCGCGGTTGCCGTGCATCACGTAGAGCGCGATCCCGCGTTCCGAGAACGTATGCATCAGCGCGGCCATGCGTGCCGCGAACGGATCGTGGTCGAGCACGTCGTCGCCGATCCAGTATTCGAACAGGTCGCCGAGGATGAACACCGAGTCGGCGCTGTCGGCCGTGTATTTCACGAAATGCTCGAACGCGGCGACCGTCTTCGGAATCGCCTCGCTCAGGTGCAGATCGGAGAGAAACAGGAACGGGCGTGCGGCTTGCGCGTATTCGCGCTCGCCCGGCACGCCCGCGGAGACGCTTCGCGGCGGACTCTCCTGCAACATCGAAGTGCCTCCGTAACGGCTGTGGGTCAGACCACCACGGCCTTTTCGATCACGACGTCGTCGGTCGGGACGTCCTGGTGGAAGCCCGCGTTGCCCGTCTTGACGCCCTTGATCTTGTCGACCACGTCCTGGCCTTCGACAACCTTGCCGAACACGGCGTAACCCCAGCCCTGCGGCGTCGGCGACGAGTGGTTCAGGAAATCGTTGTCGTTCACGTTGATGAAGAACTGGGCGGTCGCCGAGTGCGGATCGTTCGTGCGCGCCATCGCGATCGTGTAGTTGTCGTTCTTCAGGCCGTTGTTCGCTTCGTTGTCGATCGGCGCGTCGGTCGGCTTCTGCTTCAGGCCCGGCTCGAAGCCGCCGCCTTGAATCATGAAGCCGTTGATCACACGGTGGAACACCGTGCCGTCATAGTGGCCCTTCTTCACGTAGTTGAGGAAGTTCTCGACCGTCTTCGGTGCCTTCGCGGCGTCCAGCTCGAGCTTGATCACGCCGTGGTTCGTGTGCAGTTCAACCATGATGAATTCCTTCGGTGAGGCGGTTTAAATGGCACGCGGCCGGTCGTGCGACGCGGCCGCGTGTGGCGCCGGACGTGCCGGCAGGTGCTTATTTCGAAACGATGCTGGCCGATTCGATCAGGACCGGCTGGGCCGGCACGTCCTGCATCGGGCCGCGCGAGGTCGTCGCCACGCCTTCGATCTTCTTCACGACGTCGAGGCCCGACACGACCTTGCCGAACACCGCATAGCCGTTGCCGTCCGGGTTCGGGTAGTCGAGGCCGCTGTTGTCGACCGTGTTGATGAAGAACTGCGCGGTGGCCGAGTTCGGATCGCTGGTACGCGCCATCGCGATCGTGCCCGTCAGGTTCTTCAGACCATTGCGGCTTTCCAGCGGGATCGGCGCGCGGGTCGGCTTCTCCTCGAAGTTGGTCTTGTAGCCGCCGCCCTGGATCATGAAGCCCTTGATCACGCGATGGAAGATCGTGCCGTTGTACTGGCCGGCCTTCACGTAGTCGAGGAAGTTGGCGACCGTCTTCGGCGCCTTCTCCGGGTAGAGCTCGACACGGATGTCGCCCTGCGAGGTCTTCAGCTGCACGACGGGGTGCGCGGTGGCCGATTGCGCGAACGCGGGCGCGGTCGCGAGAAGGGCGGCGCCGCCAAGCGCCAGCAACAGACGTTTCATTGCGATCCTCAGGTTGGGAGGGAGGGAAGGTTGCGCCGCTTACTGCGACGGCGCGACGTACGGCGCTGCCAGCGCACCGGACGGACCGTTGAACTGGAACGTCGGCGACATCGGCAGCGTAGTGGTGCTCACGTTTGCGGCGGCGCGATCGGTGTACGCGCGCGTGGCCGGCGTGACGGCGCGCGCGTTGGCGGCCGGCTTCGGCGGCGACACGATCTTCTGCAGGTCGGCGAGGCGCTGTGCGGTCGCGCCGCTCGTGCGGCCGAGCGATTGCGCGCGCTTGTACGATTCGGCCGCGAGGCGCAGATAGAGGTCGCCGAGGTTTTCGTAAGCGAGCGAGTAGCTCGGGTTCGATTGCGTCGCGGTGACGAGCGCGCTGCGCGCTTCGTCGTAGCGGCCGTGCTTCGCGTAGAGCGCCGCGAGGTTGTTGTACGGTTCGGGCAGTTCGGGGTAGGCCTGCGTGATCGCGACGAACTGCTGGATCGCGTCGTCGTCGCGGTTCAGGCGGGCGAGCACGGTGCCGCGCTTGAACTGCGCCTGCACATCGTGCGGATTCGCCGCGATGCGCGCGTCGAGTTGCGCGAGCGCCTGTTTCCATTGCTTGCCGGAGATCGACGCGTCGATTTCGGGCGTGCCGTCGGCGGTGGCCGGGGCCTTCTGCGCATGCGCCGCGGGGGCCGCGAACAGCGTCAGTGCGACGCCCATGACGGCGGTCGCAACGAGGGTCGCAGCGCTCGGCGCGCGGCCGCGATGAGGTTTCATAGGCGTAAATCGGAATGTTATACTCCGAGCCATTCTAACAAAACGTCTGCGCGTTCCGGCGAGCGGCAGACAGTCTTTCTTTGCCTCTCGTGGCCGTCACCGCTGTGCTTGCAGCCTGACCGCCCCATGTGATAACGAGGACGCGCGGCGGCGAGCCGCAGCAGGTGGTCCGTCCGTTTCGCATGCTGGGCGAGCTTCGCCAGGGCGGTTTCCTTCGGCTCACGGTTCATCTCTATGGAATCACTGCGCATCTACAACACGCTCGCGCGTGACAAGCAAGTTTTCGTGCCGCGCCAGTCAGGCGAAGTGCGGATGTACGTATGCGGGATTACCGTCTACGACTATTGTCACGTGGGCCACGCGCGCATGCTGGTCGTGTTCGACCTCGTCCAGCGCTGGCTGCGTGCGATCGGCTACCGGGTCACGTACGTGCGCAACATCACCGACATCGAGGACAAGATCATCCGCCGCGCGGTCGAGAACGGCGAGACGATCAAGTCGCTGACCGACCGGTTCATCGGCGCGATGCACGAGGATGAGGCGGCGCTCGGCATCCAGCGTCCGGACATCGAGCCGCGCGCGACGCAGTTCATTCCGCAGATGCTCGGGATGATCGAGAAGCTCGAGGCGAACGGCTACGCGTACCAGGCGAGCGACGGCGACGTCAACTATTCGGTGCGCAAGTTCGCGAACTACGGGAAGCTGTCGGGCAAGTCGCTCGACGACCTGCGCGCGGGCGAACGCGTTGCCGCAAACGATGCGAAGCAGGATCCGCTCGACTTCGTGCTGTGGAAGCGCGCGAAGGAGGACGAGCCCGACGGTGCGTCATGGGCATCGAAGTACGGGATGGGCCGGCCGGGCTGGCACATCGAGTGCTCGGCGATGGGCTGCACGCTGCTCGGCGAGCATTTCGACATCCACGGCGGCGGGCAGGATCTGCAATTCCCGCACCACGAGAACGAGATCGCGCAGAGCGAGGGCGCGACCGGCCAGACGTTCGTCAACTACTGGATGCACAACGGCTTCGTGCAGGTCGACAACGAGAAGATGTCGAAATCGCTCGGCAACTTCTTCACGATCCGCGAAGTGCTCGAGCGGTACGACGCCGAGGTCATGCGCTTCTTCATCGTGCGCACGCACTACCGGTCGCCGCTCAACTACAGCGACGTGCATCTCGACGACGCGCGCGCGTCGCTCACGCGCCTGTACACGGCGCTGAAGGATGTCGAGCCCGACACGCTCGCGCTCGACTGGAACGAGCCGCACGCGCAGCGTTTCGCGGCCGCGATGAACGACGACATCAACACGCCGGTCGCGGTGGCGACGCTGTTCGAACTGGCGGGTGAAGTCAATCGCACGCGCGATGCATCGCTCGCGCGGCAACTGAAACAACTGGCGGGCCTCCTGGGCCTGCTCGGCCGCGAACCGCGCGCGTTCCTGCAGCAGGGCACCGGTGCCGCGCAGGCGGGCGGGCTCGCAGCCGACGAAATCGAAGCGAAGATCGCCGCGCGTGTCGCGGCGAAGCAAGCGAAGGACTATGCCGAAGCGGACCGGATTCGGGCGGAACTGCTCGACGCCGGTATCGCACTTGAAGACAAACCGGGCGGATCGACCGAATGGCGTCGCGTATGAGCGCGATGCGTTCCACTGACCGATCCGTCAGGTAGGAGGCAGGATGGCAACGGCCAGAAAAGCGCCGGTCAGGCGTGCGACTCCGCTCGCCGCGCGTCCGGCAGCCAAGCGCGCGCCAGCGGCGAAGGCGGACGCGACGCGCGCCGTGCCGAACGGCGCGCTCAACGGTCATGCAAAGCCCGCGCGCGCGAAGGGCGTGGACGCGGTGCAGCCGGAGGTCGCGATGGCGGCGGCCGATGCGGCCCGCAAGGTGCGGGCAGCCGATGCGGCAGTCGACGGCGCCGATGGCGTCGTGCGTCCCGCGTACTGGGATAAAGCGAGCGCCGATCTCGTCAAGCGCGACCGCATCCTGAAGAAGCTGATCCCGAAATTCGGCCCCGCGCATCTCGTGAAGCGCGGCGACCCGTTCGTCACGCTCGCGCGTTCGGTCGTCGGCCAGCAGATCTCGGTGCCGTCCGCGCAGGCGCTGTGGGCGCGCATCGAGGATGCGTGTCCGAAACTGGCACCGCAGCCGGTCATCCGGCTCGGCGCGGACAAGCTGATCGCGTGCGGGCTGTCGAAGCGCAAGACGGAATATATTCTCGATCTCGCGCAACACTTCGTGTCGGGCGCGCTGCACGTCGACAAATGGACGTCGATGGACGACGAGGACGTGATCGCGGAACTCACGCAGATCCGCGGCATCAGCCGCTGGACGGCCGAGATGTTCCTGATCTTCAACCTGTCGCGGCCGGACGTGCTGCCGCTCGACGATCCGGGCCTGATCCGCGCGATCAGCGTCAATTACTTCAGCGGGGAGCCCGTCACGCGCAGCGAGGCGCGTGAAGTGGCCGCCAACTGGGAGCCGTGGCGTACCGTCGCGACCTGGTACATGTGGCGCAGCCTCGACGCACCGGACGCCGACGCCGATTGACGGCTATCGGGTTTTAAACATCAATAGTTGAGAGCCGGTTTTGCACGTCGCCCGCGCGGGTAGAATACGCGCTGCCGCAAGACCCAAGGATTCGAACACATGAAGACCACGTTTCTGGATTTCGAACAGCCGATCGCCGAACTCGAGGCCAAGATCGAAGAGCTGCGATTCGTGCAGGACGACTCGGCTGTCGATATTTCGGAAGAAATCGAGCGGCTGTCGAAGAAAAGCCAGCAACTGACGAAGGACCTCTACGCGAACCTGTCGCCGTGGCAGGTCTCGCAGATCGCGCGGCATCCGCAGCGTCCGTACACGCTCGATTACGTTGCGGAACTGTTTACCGATTTTCACGAACTGCATGGCGACCGCGCGTTCGCGGACGACCTGTCGATCGTCGGCGGCCTCGCGCGTTTCGGCGGCCATCCGTGCATGGTGATCGGCCACCAGAAGGGCCGCGACACGAAGGAGCGCGCCGCGCGCAACTTCGGGATGCCGCGTCCGGAAGGCTATCGCAAGGCCGAACGGCTGATGCGTCTCGCCGAGAAATTCGGGCTGCCGATCTTCACGTTCGTCGACACGCCGGGCGCATACCCGGGCATCGGCGCGGAAGAGCGCGGCCAGTCGGAGGCGATCGGCCGCAACCTGTACGTGATGGCCGAACTGAAGACGCCGATCATCACGACCGTGATCGGCGAGGGCGGTTCGGGCGGTGCGCTCGCGATCGCCGTGGCCGACACCGTGATGATGCTGCAGTTCTCGACCTACTCGGTGATCTCGCCGGAAGGCTGCGCGTCGATTCTGTGGAAGAGCGCCGCGAAGGCGCCCGAGGCCGCGGAAGCGCTGGGCCTGACCGCGCATCGCCTGAAGGCGCTTGGCCTGATCGACAAGATCATCAACGAGCCGCTCGGCGGCGCGCACCGCGATCCGAAGGGCATGGCCGCGCTGCTGCGCCGTGCGCTCGCCGATTCGCTGCGCCAGTTCCAGGGCATGAGCATCGATGCGCTGCGCGAGCGCCGCTTCGAGCGTCTGATGGCCTACGGCAAGTTCAAGGAAACCACGCCCGGCGCATGACCGGCGTGTTCGCATCGCGCGCCGTCCGGCGCGCGTCTCGCTCGTGATCCCCCCGACCGAATTCTCCGCCGACCGCGTCGTCCTCGACGCGGTCGGCGTTGCGCTTGCCGAGATGCCGGCCGATGCGCGCATCGCGATCGCGTACAGCGGCGGCCTCGACTCGACGGTGCTGCTCGACGCGGCCGTGCGTGTGGCGGGCGCCGCGCGTTGCGTCGCGCTGCACGTGCACCACGGCCTGAGCGCGAACGCTGACGCATGGGTCGCGCATGCGCAGGCGACGGCCGGGCAACTTGGCGTCGCGTTCGAGTCGGAGCGTGTCGATGTGCCGCGCGACAGCGGCCTCGGCATCGAGGCGACCGCGCGCGAGCGCCGCTATGCGGCGCTCGACGCGATGTGCGAGCGCCACGGCGTGGCCGCGCTCTGGGTCGCGCAGCATGCGGACGACCAGGCGGAGACCGTGCTGCTTCAGCTGTTGCGCGGCGCGGGGATCGCGGGCCTGGCCGCGATGGCGCCGCGTTATCGGCCTGACGGCGCAAGCGTCGAGCGCGTGCGGCCGCTGTTGCGATTGTTGCGCGCGCAACTGGAGCGCTATGCGGCGCAGCGCGCGCTGACGTGGATCGACGACGAATCGAACGGCGACACGCGCTACGCGCGCAATGCGCTGCGCATCGACGTGCTGCCGGCGCTCGCCGTGCATTTCCCGGGTTTTCGCGATGCGCTGGGCCGCGCGGCCCAGCATGCGGCCGCCGCGCAGCGGCTGCTCGACGATCTCGCCGAACTGGATTTCGCCGGCGCAGCGCGCGACGACGGCCGCGCGCTGTCGCGCGATGCGCTGGTCGCGTTCGACGATACGCGCGGCGCCAACCTGCTGCGTTTCTGGATGCGCCGGCTCGGGCTGCCCGGTGCGTCGGCGGGGCGGCTGGCGAACATGATGCGGCAGCTGCGCGCCGCGCACGACGCGCATGCGCTGCGGGTCGATCACGCGGGGCAGTGCCTGCGGCTCTATCGCGACACCGTGTACTGGGAGGCGGGCGACAGCGCCGAGCCGGCCGACGACGGCGCCGGAACGCCGCATCCCGAATCCTCGCTCGCGTGGGACGGCCAGGAAGTCTGGCGCGTGCCGGCATGGCGCGGCACGTTCGTGTTCGCGCCGGCCGAGGCCGGCAGCGACGGCGCGGTTCCGGAGGCGCTGCTGCGCGGCGCGACGCTCGCCGCGCGCGCCCGCGCGGGCGGCGAGCGGCTGCGTACGTCGCCCGGCGGCCCGGGCCGCACGCTGAAGAACCTGTTCCAGGAGCGCGGCGTGCCGGCCTGGCAGCGCGACGTGCCGCTGTTGTTTGCGGGCGACCGGCTCGTCTACGTGCCGCGGCTCGGCGTGAACCACGGCGACGGGCTATCTGGCGACGGCGGATGGCGCCGGATCGAGTGGCGTCCCGACCTGCTGATCGCATAGCGGCGGCACGCTTGCCGCCGCGCGATCGCGCGCCGGTTTTCACCATTTGGTAAACAGCGCCGGAACGCTTGCCGAACCGGCGAGCGGCTTGTCAAGCGGGCCTCTATCGGGTACGCTCGGTCGTTTGCTCGGCTCGATTTTTGAGCGATTTGTGCAGGTTTTCCGCGTGACGTACCCGGTTTGCGCGGCCTGATCGGCCTTCCGGGCAAAATCCGTCACGCTTGCGTGTTGCGTCCCAGCCGTCCCCCTCGTCGTCCGTCCACAGCCACAAGCCGCGTGACCGAACGGCAACGCGGCCTGCCCAGCGCGCCCGTGCGGCTTCTCCTCCAGTTCAGAACGACAATGGCACTCATCGTACACAAATACGGCGGCACTTCGATGGGCTCGGTCGAGCGCATCAAGAACGTCGCGAAACGCGTCGCAAAATGGCATCAGGCCGGGCACCAGATGGTGGTCGTGCCGTCCGCGATGTCCGGCGAAACCAACCGTCTGCTCGGTCTCGCGAAAGAGATTTCGAGCCAGCCGAGCCCGCGTGAGCTCGACATGATCGCGTCGACCGGCGAGCAGGTCAGCGTCGGCCTGCTGTCGATCGCGCTGCAGGAAATCGGCGTCGAGGCCGTGAGCTATGCCGGCTGGCAAGTGCCGATCAAGACGGACAGCGCGTTCACGAAGGCGCGCATTCACTCGATCGACGACGAGCGCGTGAAGGCCGATCTGAACGCCGGCAAGGTCGTGATCATCACGGGCTTCCAGGGCGTCGATCCGGACGGCCACATCACGACGCTGGGCCGCGGCGGCTCGGACACGTCGGCGGTGGCGGTCGCGGCCGCGCTGGATGCCGAAGAGTGCCTGATCTATACGGACGTCGACGGCGTCTACACGACCGACCCGCGCGTGGTCGAAGAGGCGCGACGCCTCGATCGCGTGACGTTCGAGGAAATGCTGGAAATGGCCAGCCTCGGCTCGAAGGTCCTGCAGATCCGCTCGGTCGAATTCGCCGGCAAATACCAGGTGAAGACGCGCGTGCTGTCGAGCCTGACCGATCCGCTGATTGCGCTCGACGAAGAAATGCGCTCGGGCACCCTGATTACTTTTGAAGAAGACGAGACCATGGAAAAGGCAGTCATTTCCGGCATCGCGTTCCAGCGCGACGAAGCACGCATTGCGGTGATGGGCGTGCCCGACAAGCCGGGCATCGCGTATCAGATCCTCGGCCCGGTCGCCGATGCGAACGTCGACGTCGACATGATCATCCAGAACCAGAGCGTCGAAGGGAAGACGGACTTCACGTTCACGGTCGGCCGCGGCGACTACCAGAAGGCGATGGACATCCTCACCAACCAGGTGCAGGGCCATGTGAGCGCCGAGCGCGTGCAGGGCGACCCGAAGGTGTCGAAGGTGTCGGTCGTCGGCGTCGGCATGCGTTCGCACGTGGGCGTCGCGAGCAAGATGTTCCGCACGCTGTCGGAAGAGGGCATCAACATCCAGATGATCTCGACGTCCGAAATCAAGATTTCGGTGCTGATCGACGAGAAATACATGGAGCTGGCCGTCCGCGCGCTGCACAAGGCATTCGAACTCGACCAGGCCGCGTGAATTTTTTCGTGATGCATTGAAGAAAATGCATCACGGAAATTGACGCACGGTTCGAAACCCTATATTATCTCGTTCTCGTCGCACTGCCTCCCTGGTGCGAGCGAAAGTTTGGGAGACGTGGCCGAGAGGTCGAAGGCACTCCCCTGCTAAGGGAGCATCTGGGCCAAAACCTGGATCGAGGGTTCGAATCCCTCCGTCTCCGCCAAAAGCGGTGACAAAGCCCCGCAAGTTCTCGGACTTGCGGGGCTTTTTCTTTTCCGGCGTCGTTTCCGCACGCGCCGCCGGCGCCACGCTTCGTCCGGACAGCCAATCAATGCTCGACTCGAGCGGCGCTCATGCGCTAAATAGGCGTATCGCCTCGCGCGGCTCAATCGGGAGTTCCGGCACGCATGCATTCCGTACTGACCATCCTTTCGCACCGTCCCGTCGACGGGCTCGTCGACAATCACGAACGTTACGCGCGGGCCCACGGCTACCGGCACGCGATCGTCGACGGCACGCACGTGTACGGCGAGCGCCAGCAGGTGCTGCACAAGTACCACGCGATCATCGCGCAGCTCGTCGCGATGGAGCAGGGCGCGTTGCTGCTCGTGCTCGATCCGTTCTCGGTCGTGTTCGGCCAGCATGCGTTGCCGGCCGTCGCGGACGGTTATGACGCGATCGTCACGACGCAGACCTCGAAGTCGTCGTTGCCCGCCGCGAGCGGCATGATCTTTCGTAACGTGCCCGACGTGCGCGAGTGCTTGCGCAAGCTGGTGGTCGAGCTCGGCAAGTGGGCGATGCGCCTGCCCGAGCGGCAACACGCATGCGAGGCGACGCTGCTTGCCGAGCACTTCCCGCCGCTGCCGTTCGACCAGCCGCTCGCGACCGGCCATTTCGCGTCGGCCCAGACGGTATGGCGCGACGGGCTAGCGATCGACGCGGTCGTCGGCGCGCATCCGCTCGTGGCGCACCAGGCGCCCGAATGGCAGCAGATCGATGGCGTATGGGTGCCGACGCCCGACTACGACTTTCGCTACGTGCTCGCGCTCGTCGACGACGCGGCGCGTGTCCAGCGGGGCGAGCAGCCGAGCGCGATGGACGACTGGCGCACCGCGCAGGAACGGCCGCGCGAGCCGGTGCGGCACCTGAACCCGCATGCAAGCATTGCGTTCGTGAGCCTGCACACGTCGCACATCGCCGGTTACGGCGATCTTCACGAAGAGAACTTCGTTCGCTACTGCACGCGACACGGCTATGCGTACCACGCGTATCGCGAACCGCCCGCGTTCCTGCCGGCCGGCGTCGATGCGAACTGGGCGAAGCTGCACCTGATTCGCGAACATCTGCCGGATCACGCGTTCGTGTTCTGGGTCGACGCCGACATCCTCGCGATCGACCAGCGCCAGACGGTCGACGGCGTGATCGACGGCCGCGATTTCGTGATCGGCACCGACCACACGGCCTGGGCGATCAACTCGTGCATGATCGGCGTGCGCAACGTCGCGCCGATGCGCGAACTGGTCGAACGCATATGCGTGCGCATCGAGCGCATTGGCGATCGGTCGTCGGTCTATGCGAGCGGCGGCGACCAGCAGGCGATCTATGTCGAACTGCTGGAGGCGGGCATGATCGACGCGCGCTACATCGTCGATGCGATGTCGCTCGCGTCATCGCCGGTCTATGCGACGCGCGACAGCCGCTTCGTCCATTTCCCCGCGCAACACAACCACTATCGCGCGGTGACGATGCGCGTATGGGACAGGCTGAGCCATCAACGGTGACGGAATGTGCCGCGATTCCCGGTGTTCCGGATCGCGGCGATCGGCGGCCGGTGAAATAAAAATGAAAGTATCCGTGTAAGGATTGAATCGCTCTCATTCATCCTTCCCCGCATTCCACGCTTGCGCCCCGAAGAATCGGTCTTCCGGCCAAAAATGCGGCATCGCACCGATTCGTGCGATCGGCGCCGCATCACAATACGAAAAATTACGCATAAAAATCAGCGATCTATCCGGGCGTCGTGAAAGGCGCCTCTGCTGCGATGCAAAAAATAATCATTCGCCTTATGCTGGTTAACCCGATTGCGCTTGAGCGGCGTCAAGCTCTGCCCTGATTCCGCTTTACATTTTGCCAACATTGGCGGTCCGCGAAATCTATCTGTCGATTTGATTTCGTTTCCTTCGTCTCGCCTGTTTCCGATGCAGCGCGCGACCCTCTCAAGGCCTGTTGACATGCATGATTTCCCCTTTCTGAGCCTGGCGATCTGGGTTCCGATCCTGTTCGGCGCGTGCCTGCTGCGCACCGGTTCCGACCGTCATCCGCATCGCACGAGGCTGATCGCGCTGGTCGGCGCACTCGCGGGGCTGGCCGCCGTCGTTCCGCTCGTCACCGGTTTCGATTCGCACTCGGCCGCGATGCAGTTCGCCGAAACCCGCAACTGGCTGGCGGCCTTCAACGCCGGCTGGCGTGTCGGGATCGACGGCGCGTCGCTGTGGCTCGTGGTGCTGACCGCCTTCACGACGCTCGTCGTCGTGATTGCGTCGTGGGAAGCGGTGACGGTGCGGGTCGCGCAGTACTACGCGTCGTTCCTGATCCTGTCGGGGCTGATGGTCGGCGTGTTCGTCGCGCAGGACGGGCTGCTGTTCTTCATCTTCTTCGAGGCGACGCTGATTCCGCTGTACCTGCTGATCGGCACGTGGGGCAGGGAGCATCGCGTCTACGCGGCCGTGAAGTTCTTCTTCATCTCGTTCGCGGGTTCGCTGTTGCTGCTGATGGCGATGCTGTACCTGTATGCGAAGTCGCATACGTTCGACATGAACGCATGGCGCACGCTGCAGCTCGGCTTCGCGCCGCAGCTGCTGGTGTTCCTCGGCTTCTTCGCCGCGTTCGCGGTCAAGGTGCCGATGTGGCCGGTTCATACGTGGCTGCGCGACGTCTACACGGACGGCCCGACGGGTGCCGCGCTGATGCTCGCGATGCTCAAGCTCGGCGGCTACGGCTTCCTGCGCTTCGCGCTGCCGATCACGCCGGACGCGAGCCACTTCTTCGCGCCGGCCGTGATCGCGCTGTCGCTGTTCGCGATCGTCTACGCGAGCCTGATCGCGCTCGCGCAGACCGATCTCGGCAAGCTGCTCGCGTATTCGACGGTCGCGCACATGGGGATCGTCACGCTCGGGCTGTTCCTGTTCAACCAGATCGGCGTCGAAGGCGCGATCGTGCAGCTCGTGTCGTACGGCTTCGTCGCGGGCGCGATGCTGCTGTGCGTGAGCGTGCTGGTCGATCGCACGAAGCAGCGCGAGATTGCCGCGTACGGCGGCGTGGCGGGCGTGATGCCGCGCTTCGCGACGTTCGCGCTGCTGTTCGCGATGGCCAACGTCGGCCTGCCGGGCACGTCGGGTTTCGTCGGCGAGTTCATGGTCATCATGGGCGCGATCCGCGTCAACTTCTGGATCGGCGCGATCGCGGCGCTCACGCTGATCCTCAGCGCGTCGTACACGCTGTGGATGGTCAAGCGCGTCGTGTTCGGCAAGATCGCGGGTCCGCGTATCGCGAAGCTCGCCGACCTGAGCCGCCGCGAGATCGTGATGTTCGCGTCGCTCGCGCTGATCGTGCTGATGGTGGGCGTCGATCCGAAGCCGTTCACCGATGCGATCGATCCGACCGTCGCACGGCTGATCGAGGAAGCGAGCCGTTCGAAGCTGCCGGCCGGCGATGGCGGCGCACCGGCGCAGCCGGCGTACATGGCCGCGGCGCACGGCTGAGCGCGTGACGCCGCGCACGATGTCCGCATCGCGTGCCGATGCGGACATCGTTGCGCGCGCATTCATCGGGGCAGGGCGGACACGAGCCCGCGGCTTCCGCCGATTTCGGCCGTCTCAAGGCCCTCGGCGTGAGGCCCGCGGCCGCCTCCCGGCTGCGTGAAATTGCCCCGCGACAATCTGTCTCACTGCGGATTTTGCAATGATGATTTGTCGCACCCACCGGTTTTTCGCCGCGCCCGCGCGACGTATGATTCGGCCACTTTCGTGGATCGAATGCGCATCGGGCAAACGCAACGGATTCAATGACCCTCGGGCTGTGTGATGAAAAGAAGAGCTTCAAAAGGCTGGACGGCGCTGATATCGATCGGCGCGGCGCTGAGCCTGTCAGGCTGTAATTTAGATGTACTAAATCCGAAAGGAAGCGTCGGGGCCGCCGAAAAGGCGCTGATCGCGACCTCGACATGGGCGATGCTGATCGTCGTCGTGCCGGTGATCCTGCTCACGCTGTGGTTCGCGTGGCGTTACCGCGCATCGAACCGCAACGCCGCCTATGCGCCGAACTGGTCGCACTCGACCGCGATCGAGGTCGTGATCTGGACGGTGCCGACGCTGATCATCCTGTTCCTCGGCGTGCTCACGTGGAAAACCACGCACGAACTCGATCCGTACAAGCCGCTCGAGTCGTCGGTGAAGCCGATCGACGTCGAGGTCGTCGCGCTCGACTGGAAGTGGCTGTTCATCTATCCGGAACTCGGCATCGCGTCGGTGAACCAGCTCGCGATTCCGGTCGGCACGCCGGTGAATTTCCGCATCACGTCGGATTCGGTGATGAACTCGTTCTTCATTCCGCAGCTCGGCGGCCAGGTCTACGCGATGGCCGGCATGCAGACGCGCCTGCACCTGATCGCCGACGAAGCCGGCGACTACGCGGGCACGTCCGCCAACTTCAGCGGCCGCGGCTTCTCCGACATGAAGTTCCGCACGCTCGCCGAGCCGCGCGAACAGTTCGACGCGTGGGTGCAGAAGGTCAAGGCGTCGCCCGACCGGCTCGACGCGACCGTGTACGGCACCGTCGCGCAGCCGAGCGAGAAGGCGCCCGTGCGCTACTTCTCGTCGGTGGATCCGCGGCTCTTCCACAACATCATCGCGAAATACAACGATGGCCACGTCCTCGATCTGAAGGACGCCGCCTGCGGCACGAAGGGGTAACGCATGTTCGGCAAACTCACACTGGCGGCGATCCCGTTCGATCAGCCCATCATCATGGTGGCAGGCGCCTTCATGGGGCTGGTCGTGCTGGGCATTCTCGCCGCACTGACGATCACCGGCCGCTGGAAGTGGCTGTGGACGGAATGGCTGACGACGGTCGACCACAAGAAACTCGGCGTGATGTACATCATCGTCGCGCTGATCATGCTGCTGCGCGGCTTCGCCGACGCGATCATGATGCGCATGCAGCTTGCGCTCGCGTACAACGCGCCCGGCTACCTGCCGCCGCACCACTACGACCAGATCTTCACGGCACATGGCGTGATCATGATCTTCTTCATGGCGATGGTGTTCATGGTCGGCCTGATGAACCTCGTCGTGCCGCTGCAGATCGGCGCGCGCGACGTCGCGTTTCCGTTCATCAACTCGCTGTCGTTCTGGATGACGGCGGTCAGCGCGATCCTGATCAACATCTCGCTCGTGATCGGCGAGTTCGCGCAGACGGGCTGGCTCGCGTATCCGCCGCTGTCGGAGCTGCAGTTCAGCCCGGGGGTAGGGGTCGACTATTACCTGTGGGCGCTGCAGATTTCGGGTGTCGGCACGCTGCTGACCGGCGTGAACTTCTTCGTGACGATCATCAAGATGCGCGCGCCGGGCATGACGCTGATGAAGATGCCGGTGTTCACGTGGACGGCCCTCTGCACGAACGTGCTGATCATGGCGTCGTTCCCGATCCTGACCGCGACGCTCGCACTGCTCGGCCTCGACCGCTACCTCGGCATGCACTTCTTCACGAACGAAGCCGGCGGCAACGCGATGCTGTACCTGAACCTGATCTGGGCGTGGGGCCATCCGGAGGTGTACATCCTGATCCTGCCGGCGTTCGGCATCTTCTCGGAAGTCATCGCGACGTTCTCGAAGAAGCCGTTGTTCGGCTACAAGACGATGGTGTACGCGACCTGCGCGATCATGGTGCTGTCGTTCCTCGTGTGGCTGCATCACTTCTTCACGATGGGCTCCGGTGCGAACGTGAATGCGTTCTTCGGCATCATGACGATGATCATCGCGATCCCGACCGGCGTGAAGGTGTTCAACTGGCTGTTTACGATGTACCGCGGCCGGATCGAATTCACGACGCCGGTGCTGTGGACGATCGGCTTCATGGTCACGTTCACGCTCGGCGGCATGACCGGCGTGATGATGGCGATCCCGGGCGCGGACTTCGTGCTGCACAACAGCCTGTTCCTGATCGCGCACTTCCACAACGTGATCATCGGCGGCGTGCTGTTCGGCTATCTCGCGGGCTTCAACTACTGGTTCCCGAAGGCGTTCGGCTTCAAGCTGAACGAGAAGCTCGGCAAGGCCGCGTTCTGGTTCTGGCAGGTCGGCTTCTACGTCGCGTTCGTGCCGCTCTACGTGCTCGGCTTCATGGGCATGACGCGGCGCCTGAACCACTACGACAATCCGGCGTGGCATCCGTGGCTGCTGGTCGCCGCATTCGGCGCCGTGCTGATCGCGATCGGCATCGCATGCCAGCTGCTGCAACTGGTCGTCAGCATCCGCAACCGCAACCTGCCGGCATATCGCGACACCACGGGCGACCCGTGGGGCGGCCGCACGCTGGAATGGGCGACCTCGTCGCCGCCGGCCGAGTACAACTTCGCGGTGATCCCGCAGGTGCGCACGCTCGACGCGTACGCCGACATGAAGGCACGCGGCGACGGCCGGCCGAACCCGGCGGCGATCCGCGACATCCACATGCCGTCGAATACGTGCGCGGGTCTCGTGGTCGCGGTCTTCAGCCTGGTGCTCGGCTTCGCGCTGGTGTGGCACATCTGGTGGATGGCGATCGGCGGCCTGGTCGGCATCGTCGCGACGCTCGTGGTCTACAGCTCGCGTGACAACGACGGCTACTACATCCCGGCGTCGAAGGTGCGCAGGATCGAAGAGAAGCAACCGGCGGCGCGCGTGGCCACGCGTGTCGACGACGTGGAACTGGAGGCCAACTGATGTTGCAGAAAACCCTGAGCGCAACCCTGCTCGAGCACGACGACCATCCGCCGTCGCACTCGGTGTTCGGCTTCTGGCTGTACCTGATGACCGACTGCGTGATCTTCGCGGCGCTGTTCGCGACGTTCGCGGTGCTCGGCAACCAGTACGCGGGCGGTCCGACCGCGAAGGACCTGTTCGACATTCCGGGCGTCGCGGTGGAAACCGCCGCGCTGCTGCTGTCGAGCATTACCTACGGCTTCGCGATGCTGGCCGCGTACAAGCAGCGGCGCGGCGCGCTGCTCGCGTGGCTCGCGGTGACGTTCGTGCTCGGCGCGGCGTTCCTCGCGATGGAGCTGCGCGAGTTCTCGCACCTGATCGCGGAAGGCGCGGGCCCGCAGCGCAGCGCGTTCCTGTCGGCGTTCTTCACGCTGGTCGGCACGCACGGGCTGCACGTGACGGCCGGCCTCGTGTGGATGATCGTGCTCGCCGGGCAGATCGTGCTGCGCGGCGGCGACCTGACCGATCGCGACCTGCGGCGTCTGACGTGCCTGAGCCTCTTCTGGCACTTCCTCGACATCGTGTGGATCTGCGTGTTTTCCTTTGTCTATCTCGCGAGCGTGATCTAAATGGCCCATTCGCATTCGTCGCAACTCGAAGAAGGGCACGGCAGCGTCGGCGGCTATGTCGCCGGTTTCATCCTGTCGGTGCTGCTCACGGCCGCGTCGTTCGGCCTCGTGATGGGCGGCGTGCTGTCGCCGCACGCATCGCTGATCGCGCTCGCCGTGCTCGCATTCGTGCAGATCGTCGTGCACCTCGTGTACTTCCTGCACATGAACGGTTCGTCCGGCCAGCGCTGGAACGTGATGGCGTTCAGCTACACCGTGCTGACGGCGGCGATCCTGATCGTCGGCACGCTGTGGGTGATGCACAACGTCAGCATGAACATGATGTCGCGCTGAGCCCGTGAGCGGCTGAGCGGCATCGCGGCGCAGCGGACGATCTCCATGCGCATTCATGCATCAAAGGCGGCACGTGAGTGCCGCCTTTGTCATTGTGGCCGCGCGGTGTGCGTGGCGTCGCTCGACGCCGGACGCGGGCCAGGTTGAAAGATGTTTCAGGAAACGGCGGAACGGACGTCGCGGCAGCGCGTCAATTGTTACAAGACGTTAGCGGACGCTTCCACGTGCGATGCAGCGCATCAGTTCTTACAAACTTGAAATATGCGCAGACTGTGCGTGCCGTTATAGTCGAATCACACATGAAACAACTCGAAGAGGAATCCATGAAGACTTTGCGTATTGCCTCGCTCTTGACCGGTATGACGGCCTTGCTCGTGTCGGGCGCAGCAATGGCGGGAGTCAATGTCGGGATCAACGTCGGCGTGCCGGCTCCGGTCTACGTCGCACCCGCGCCCGTGTATGCGCCGCCGCCTCCGCCGGTCGTCTACCAGCCGGCGCCCGTGTATGCGCCGGCGCCCGTCTACGCGCCGGCCCCGGCGATCGTGATCGGCTGGCACGGCGATCGCTACTGGGACGGCCGCCGCTACTGGGGCCGCGACGAGTGGTATCGCCATCATGGCCGCGGCTGGCACGGCGATCGCGGTCACTGGGACAACGGCCGTCACAACGGCTGGCGCTGAGCGATCTGCGGCGCACGCGCGATGCGTGCGCGCCTCGAAGGAAAACCGCCCGTGTGAACTGAACACCGGGCGGTTTTTCTTTGCCGGTGCGAGTCGCACGCGGTAGCCGCAACGCGCCGGTGCCGTGCGCGAAAACCCGCAAGTTGGCTCGACGTCGAATTGAATGGGTAGAATCGACCCACGTTCCATCCCTCAATCGACCGACAGGGCCTCTATGACGAAAGGTTCGCCCCGGACCGCCGCCACCCGCATCCGCTTCGGCGCCGCGCATGCGGTACGGGCCGCCGGCCGCACGGCGGCAGCATGGGCACTCCAGGCGGTACTGGCTGCAACCGCCGCGCACGCGGCCTATGCGATCGCGCAGTACGGCGAGCCGAAATATCCGCCGGGCTTCAGGCATTTCGACTACGTGAACCCCGACGCGCCGAAGGGCGGCACGCTCGTGCTCGCGAACCCGAGCCGGCTCACGTCGTTCGACAAGTTCAATCCGTTCACGATGCGCGGCAACCCCGCGCCGGGCATCGACCTGCTGTTCGAGAGCCTCGCGACCGGCAGCATGGACGAACCGGCATCCGCCTACGGGCTGCTCGCCGACGACATCGCGATCGCGCCGGACCGCCGCTCGGTCACGTTTCACCTGAACCCGCGCGCGCGCTTTTCGAACGGCGATCCGGTCACGGCCGACGACGTCAGGTTTTCGTTCGACACGCTGAAGAGCAAGCAGGCCGCACCGCAGTTCGGCGCGTATTTCGCCGAGATCGCGAAGGCGGTGGTGGTCGATCCCGCGACCGTGCGTTTCGAGTTCCGCAGCACGAACCGCGAGCTGCCGCTGATCGCCGGCGGCGTGCCGGTGTTCTCGCGCAAGTGGGGGCTGCGCGCGGACGGTTCGCGGATTCCGTTCGACCAGCTCGCGTTCGAACAGCCGATCGGCAGCGGCCCGTACCTGATCGAGCGCTACGACAACGGCCGCACGATTACCTATCGGCGCAATCCCGCGTACTGGGGCGCCGACCTGCCGGTGCGGGTCGGCACCGACAACTTCGAGCGGATCGTCTACAAGCTCTACGGCGACGGCGTCGCGCGGCTCGAGGCGTTCAAGGCCGGCGAGTACGACGTGCTGGTCGAATACATCGCGCGCAACTGGACGCGGCGCGACGTCGGCAAGCGCTTCGACAGCGGCGAGCTCGTCAAGCGCGAGTTCCGCCAGCACAATGGCGCGGGCATGCAGGGCTTCTTCATGAACCTGCGCCGGCCGCTGTTTCGCGACGTGCGCGTGCGCCAGGCGCTCGATCTCGCGTTCGACTTCGAATGGCTGAACCGCCAGTTGTTCTATAGCGCGTACACGCGCCTCGACAGCTATTTCGCCGATACCGACCTGCAGGCGACCGGTACGCCGGGCCCGGGCGAACTGAAGCTGCTGGAGCCGTTGCGCACGCAACTCGACCCGGCCGTGTTCGGCCCGATGGTCACGCAGCCGAACACGAACCCGCCGGGCTCGCTGCGCGCGAACCTGCTGAAGGCGCGCGCGCTGCTCGCGCAGGCCGGCTGGACCTACCGCGACGGCGCGTTGCGCAACGCGCAGAGCGAGCCGTTCACGTTCGAGATCCTCGACGATTCGGGCGCGGCGATGGAAGGCGTCGTGACCGCCTACCAGCGCAACCTCGCGAAGCTCGGCATCGACGCGCGTTTTCGCACGGCCGATTACGCGCTGCTGCAGAAGCGCCTCGACGCGTTCGACTACGACATGACGACGGTTCGCCTGCCGGGTGTGCAGGTGCCGGGCGCCGAGCAGTTCTCGCGCTACGGCAGCAAGTTCGCGGACGAACCGGGCTCCGACAACATCATCGGCCTGAAGTCGCCGGCAGTCGACGCGCTGCTGCATGCGCTCGGCGCCGCGCAGACGCGCGAGGACCTGCTCGACGCGACGCATGCGCTCGACCGCGTGCTGATGCACGGCTATTACGCGGTTCCGCAGTGGTACAGCACCACGCATCGGATCGCATACAAGCGCACGCTCGGCTATCCGCAAACGCTGCCGCTGTACTATTCGGCCGAGGGCTGGGTCGTATCGACCTGGTGGGCCAAGCCCGATCACTGAAGCCTGCCGGCCCTTCGTTCAACCCAGCCTATCGATCGCGAGTCGACGCCCTATGTGGAGCTACATCCTCAAACGCCTGCTGCTGATGATCCCGACGCTCGTCGGCGTGCTCACGCTCACGTTCGCGGTGATCCAGTTCGTGCCGGGCGGCCCGGTCGAACAGGCCGTGCAGGAACTGCGCAAGGGCGCGACGGAGCAGGGCGCGGCGCCGTTCGGAATGCGCGCGCACACCGGCGTCGACGCGCAGCAGCTCGCGCAGCTCAAGGCGCTGTACGGCTTCGACAAGCCGCCGCTCGAGCGTTACTGGCTGATGCTGAAGCGTTTCGCGCGCTTCGATCTCGGCGACAGCTACTTCCGCCACCAGAGCGTGTGGTCGCTGGTCGTGCAGAAGCTGCCGGTGTCGATCAGCATCGGGCTGTGGACGTTCTTCGTCACCTACCTGATCTCCGTGCCGCTCGGCATCGCGAAGGCCGTGCGCAACGGCTCGCCGTTCGATGTCGCGACGAGCCTCGTCGTGCTGGTCGGCTATGCGATTCCGGGCTTCGTGCTCGGCGTGCTGCTGCTCGTGCTGTTCGGCGGCGGCTCGTTCTGGCAGCTGTTCCCGCTGCGCGGGCTCACGTCGGACAACTTCGCCCAGCTGTCGCTCGCCGGCAAGGTGCTCGATTATCTGTGGCACATCGCGCTGCCGATCACGGCGTCGGTCGTCGGCAGCTTCGCGGTCGTCACGATGCTCACGAAGAACGCGTTCCTCGACGAAATCCGCAAGCAGTACGTGCTGACCGCGCGCGCGAAAGGGCTCGCCGAGCGCACCGTGCTGTGGAAGCACGTGTTCCGCAACGCGATGCTGCCGCTGATCGTCGGGTTTCCGGCCGCGTTCATCGGCGCGTTCTTCACGGGCAGCCTGCTGATCGAGACGCTGTTCTCGCTCGACGGCCTCGGGCTCTTGTCGTACGAGTCGGTCGTGCGGCGCGACTATCCGGTCGTGCTCGGCACGCTGTACCTGTTCACGCTGATCGGGCTCGCGACCAAGCTGATCTCGGATCTCTGCTATGTGTGGGTCGACCCGCGCATTCAATTCGACAACCTGGAGCGCTGACATGAAACCGTCCGCCAGCACGCCGCTCGCCGGCGCGCCCGTTCGCCTGCCCGCGCTCGCCGGGCGAGGTGCGCGATGAACCGGGCCGTCGTGTCGTCCCGCATCGACGCGGCCCGTGCGCGCGTGTCGCCGTCGCCCGCGCGCCGCGTCTGGCAGCGCTTTCGCCAGCAGCGCCTCGGCTACTGGAGCTTCGTGATCTTCGTCGTCGCGTTCGCCGCGAGCCTCGCGGCGCCGCTGTGGTCGAACGACAAGCCGCTCGTCGTGCGCTACGACGGCCAGACCTATTTCCCGATGTTCCATGCGTATCCGGAGACGACCTTCGGCGGCGACTTCCCGACGCCGGCCGACTATCTCGATCCGTACGTCCGCAAGCGGCTCGAGGCGCCGGGCAACTTCGTCGTGTATCCGCCGAACCGCTATTACTACGACACGCTGAACTATTTCTCGAGCGTGCCGAACCCGGCGCCGCCGTCGCGTGCGAACTGGCTCGGCACCGACGCGCAGGGGCGCGACCTGCTCGCGCGGCTCGTGTACGGGTTCCGCGTGTCGGTCGAGTTCGGGCTGGTCCTGACCGTGATCGGCACGCTGCTCGGGATCGCCGCGGGCGCCGTGCAGGGCTTCTTCGGCGGGCGCATCGACATCGTCGGGCAGCGGCTGATCGAGATCTGGAGTTCGCTGCCCGAGCTGTACCTGCTGATCATCTTCGCGTCGATCTTCGAGCCGAGCTTCCTGCTGCTGATCGTGCTGCTGTCGCTGTTCGGCTGGATCGGCCTGGCCGACTACGTGCGCGCCGAATTCCTGCGCAACCGCACGCAGGACTACGTGCGCGCGGCCCGTGCGATGGGGCTCACGAACTGGCAGATCATCTGGCGCCACGTGCTGCCGAACAGCATGACGCCCGTGATCACGTTCCTGCCGTTCCGGATGAGCGGCGCGATCCTCGCGCTCACGAGCCTCGACTTCCTCGGGCTCGGCGTGCCGCCGCCGACGCCGAGCCTCGGCGAGCTGCTCGCGCAGGGCAAGGGCAACCTCGATGCGTGGTGGATCTCGCTGTCGACGTTCGGCGTGCTGGTCGCGACGCTGCTGCTGCTGACCTTCATGGGCGACGCGCTGCGCAACGCGCTCGACACGCGGATCGCCGATTCGGTGCGCGCGGCAGGAGGCCAGCGATGAGCAGCACGGTCGTATCGAACGCGGGCGAGCCGCTGCTGTCGCTCGAGCATCTGCAGGTGCGCTTCGGCGACACGGTGGCCGTCGACGACGTGACGCTCGCGATCGGCCGCGGCGAGCGCGTCGCGCTCGTCGGGGAGTCGGGATCGGGCAAGAGCGTGACCGCGCTGTCGATCCTGCGGCTGCTGCGCGACGCCGACGTGAGCGGCACGATCCGCTTCGCCGGGCATGACCTCGCCGGCAAGAGCGAACGCGAGATGCGCGGGCTGCGCGGCTCGGACATCGCGATGATCTTCCAGGAGCCGATGACGGCGCTCAACCCGCTGTACACGATCGGCACGCAGATCGGCGAGACGATCGTGCTGCACGACGGCGTGACGGCGGTGGAGGCGCGCAAGCGCGCGATCGCGCTGCTTGCGCGTACCGGCATCGCGGAGCCGGAGCGGCGCGTCGACAGCTACCCGCACCAGTTGTCGGGCGGCCAGCGGCAGCGCGCGATGATCGCGATGGCGCTCGCCTGCCGGCCGCGCCTCCTGCTCGCGGACGAACCGACCACGGCGCTCGACGTGACGATCCGCGCGCAGATCGTCGACCTGCTGCTCGAGCTGCAGCGCGAGGAGGCGGAAAAGCGCGGGATGGCGATCCTGCTGATCACGCACGACCTGAACCTCGTGCGGCACTTCGCCGAGCGGGTCGCGGTGATGGAGCGCGGCAAGCTGGTCGAAAGCGGGCCGGTCGAGCGGATCTTCGCGGAGCCGGAGCATCCGTATACGCAGCGGCTGCTGAACAGTCGGCCGCAGCGCGCGGTCGCGCCGGTGATGCCGATCGCGCCCGTCGTGCTCGATGCGCGCCACGTCAGCGTGCAGTTCGCGCGCAAGCGGCCGGGCTTCGCAGGCTGGTTCGGCACGACGCCCGTGACGGCGGTCGCGGACGTATCCGTGTCGGTGCGGCAGGGCGAGACGCTCGGGATCGTCGGCGAATCCGGCTCCGGGAAGTCGACGCTCGCGATGGCGCTGCTCGGGCTGCAAAGGACGGCGCACGGCGAGATCGAATTCCAGGGGCGTGCGCTGTCGACCTATCGCGGCCGTGAGCAGACCGCGCTGCGCTCGAACATGCAGGTCGTCTTTCAGGATCCCTTCAGTTCACTGTCGCCGCGTCACACGATCGAGCGGATCGTCGGCGAGGGGCTCGAACTGCATCGCCCGGAACTCACGCCGGACGCGCGCCGCGCGAAGTCGCTGGCCGTGCTGCGCGAAGTCGGCCTCGACCGCACGGTGCTGCATCGCTATCCGCACGAATTCTCGGGCGGCCAGCGCCAGCGGATCGCGATCGCGCGCGCGCTGGTGCTGGAGCCGCGCATCCTGATCCTCGACGAACCGACGTCCGCGCTCGACGTGTCGATCCAGCAGCAGGTGCTGAAGCTGCTCGCGAATTTGCAACAGAAATACAACCTCGGCTATGTATTCATCAGCCACGACCTGGAGGTGATCGGCGCGATGGCGCACCGGGTCGCGGTGATGCAGGGCGGGGCGATCGTCGAGTCCGGCGACGTGGCCGATATCTTCACGAAACCGTCACATCCTTACACACAAAAGCTGTTGAAAGCGGTCTGGAAAGCGTGATAGGCGTCCAATGGTCTGACTATCTCGATTGTATTTTTTAATTTGTTTTGACAAACGATTACGCGCTGGCTAGTATCGACCGAAATTTTCCGCCAATCAGCTGATTTTTAAGCACATTCCATCGACCAATGCAGCATCGATCCCTGACCCAGGCATGCGCGCGCACCCTCGCCGGGCTGTTCATCGGCGCCCTGTTCGCAGCAGCTCCCGGCGCGTTCGCCGACGAAGTCAGCAGTTTTAACCAGAATGTCACGAATTCGACTCAAATCGGGTCGAGCTCCTCCCCCCAGCAGACCAATGCCCAGTCGTCGAGCGGCGGCGCGAAGTCGTTTCTTGCCGGCATGGCGGGCAAGGCAGGCGACGTCGTCGTCGGTGCGCTGAACATGATCGGCGTGCGTTACCGCTGGGGCGGCAACTCGCCGGATTCCGGCCTCGACTGCAGCGGCTTCGTGCGCTACGTGTTCCAGGACACGCTCGGCATGTCGCTGCCGCGTCGCGCCGAAGAGATGAGCCGCGTCGGCGAGAAGGTCAGCATGAGCAACCTGAAGCCGGGCGACCTCGTGTTCTTCAACACGATGCGCCGTACGTTCTCGCACGTCGGCATCTATATCGGCGACAACAAGTTCGTGCATTCGCCGTCGACGGGCAGCACGATTCGCGTCGACGATCTCGACAGCGGCTACTGGGAAAAGCGTTTCACCGGTGCGCGCCGGCTCGAGTCGGAGTTCCCGATGAAGGCCGACGACCTGCGCCAGCGCGTGCGTGCCACGATCGGCGACGACGCGGCGAACGGCAGCAACTGACCGACGCTCGCCGGCGAACCGCCGGATCCAAAAAACCCTGTCACCGGAAGGCGGCAGGGTTTTTTGTTTTGGGGCGTGCGCAAGCGGCTGGTGGCGGGGCCATCGTCGGTGGCGCGCTCGCTGTCGCGCGCCGCGCGCCGCGATGCGCCGCTTATGCCGCCGCGACGCCGCGGGCCGCCGCGAGCTTGCGCTGCAGCTCGGGCATGACGCGCGCGACGGCTTCCTCGCCCGCGAGGATCGCCGCGTTGCGCTGGTTGAAGTCGCTGCCGCCCATTGCCGCGAGGTTCGGGCGGATCACGACGTCCGCGTATTTGTCGAGCTCGTAGGTCTTGATCGTCTGGCCCATGATCGTGAAGGTCTGCAGCAGCATCTCGATCGGGTTGTTGGTCGCCGCGCCGTCCGGCCGCGACGAGATGTCGACCGCGATCACGAAGCTCGCGCCCATCTTGCGCGCGAACGACGCGGGCACCGGGCTCACGAGGCCGCCGTCGACGTATTCGCGGTTGCCGATCTTCACGGGCTCGAACACCGACGGTACGCTGCACGACGCGCGCACCGCGAGCCCCGTATTGCCCTGCTGGAACAGGATCGGCTGGCCGTTCTGCAGGTCCGTCGCGACGATGCCGAGCGGCTTCGCCATCTTTTCGATCGGCCGGTTGTTGAGCGTCTTGTTCAGGAAGTTCTGCAGCGCCACGCCCTGCAGCAGCCCGCGCGAGCGGAACGGCAGCGCCCAGTCGCTGATCGCCGCCTGATCCATGTCGAGTGCGATCTTGTTGATCTGCAGCCCGCTCATCCCGGCGGCATAGAGCGCCCCGACCACCGAGCCCGCGCTCGTGCCCGCGACGATCTCGACCGGGATGCCGCGTGCCTCGAGCGCTTTCAGCACGCCGATGTGCGAGAAGCCGCGGGCGGCGCCACCGCCGAGCGCGATGCCGATCTTCACGGGTTTCTCGCGCGACTGCGCGGGATTCGCGGCGTTGTCGGGGCGGGACTTGTCGCCGAACGACGTGCAGGCGGCGAGGCTGGCGGATGCGCAAGCGATCGTGAAGTGACGGCGCGACAGGCGAGGGGACGACATCGAATGGTTCTCGGCGCTTGGCGGCGGGCCGTGCGGCCCGCGGCGGCGATAGGTCCGAGCGGCCGCGCGGCACAAACCGCGCGGCCGGCGCGGCGCCGGCTGGCCGGCCGCGGCGCGCACATCATAAAGCAAGCGGCGCGCTTGGCGCGGAAGGGCGGCGCGAATACCGTATAATTCCGGCTTCTTTCCCGTTCCGGGCGCGGCCGGCCCCAGTGCTGTCCGGGCTGTCGCCGTCGATCCCGCGTCGAATCATTCATGCGCCCCAGGCGTTCGAGTTACCGTTTATGACCCGTCCTGTCCGTACCCGCTTCGCGCCGAGTCCCACCGGCTTCATCCACCTCGGCAACATCCGCTCCGCGCTCTATCCGTGGGCGTTCGCGCGCAAGATGAAAGGCACGTTCGTGCTGCGTATCGAGGATACCGACGTCGAGCGCTCGTCGCAGGAAGCCGTCGACGCGATCCTCGAGGGGATGCAGTGGCTCGGCCTGGATTTCGACGAAGGCCCGATCTACCAGATGCAGCGGATGGACCGCTACCGCGCGGTGCTCGCGCAGATGCTCGAGCAGGGCCTCGCGTACCCGTGCTACATGTCGGCCGAGGAGCTCGACGCGCTGCGCGAACGCCAGCGCGAGGCCGGCCTCAAGCCGCGCTACGACGGCACGTGGCGTCCGGAGCCGGGCAAGGTGCTGCCCGAGCCGCCGGCCGGCGTGAAGCCGGTGCTGCGGTTCCGCAACCCGCTGACCGGCACGGTCGTGTGGGACGACGCGGTGAAGGGGCGTGTCGAGATCTCGAACGAGGAGCTCGACGACCTCGTGATCGCGCGCCCGGACGGCACGCCGATCTACAACTTCTGCGTCGTCGTGGACGACATGGACATGAACATCACGCACGTGATCCGTGGCGACGACCACGTGAACAACACGCCGCGCCAGATCAACATCCTGCGCGCGCTCGGCGGCGAGCCGCCCGTCTACGCGCACCTGCCGACCGTGCTGAACGAGCAGGGCGAGAAGATGAGCAAGCGGCATGGCGCGATGAGCGTGATGGCGTACCGCGACGCGGGCTTCCTGCCGGAGGCCGTCGTCAACTACCTCGCGCGCCTCGGCTGGTCGCACGGCGACGCGGAGATCTTCTCGCGCGAGCAGTTCGTCGAATGGTTCGACCTCGAGCATCTCGGCAAGTCGCCCGCGCAGTACGACCACAGCAAGCTGAGCTGGCTGAACGCCCATTACATCAAGGAAGCGGACAACGCGCGCCTCGCCGCGCTGGCGAAGCCGTTCCTCGACGCGCTCGGCATCGACGACGCGGCGATCGCGACGGGCCCCGCGCTCGAGGCGGTGGTCGGCCTGATGAAGGACCGCGCGACGACGGTCAAGGAGATCGCCGAAGGCGCCGCGATGTTCTACCGCGTGCCGGCGCCGGATCCCGACGCGCTCGCGCAGCACGTGACCGATGCGGTGCGCCCGGCACTGGCCGATCTCGTCGCCGCGCTGAAGGCGGCCGACTGGACGAAGGAAGCGGTGTCCGCCGCGCTGAAGGCGACGCTCGGCGCGCACAAGCTGAAGATGCCGCAGCTCGCGATGCCGGTGCGCCTGCTGGTGGCGGGCACGACGCATACGCCGTCGATCGACGCGGTGCTCGTGCTGTTCGGTCGTGACGTCGTGGTGTCGCGTATCGAGGCCGCGCTGGCCTGAGGTTGGAGCGGATGCGAAGCCGCTCGCGCAGGGTGTCACGGCGGCTTCGCAAAAAATTTCGCTCGAATCGCAAAAAGGGTATTTACAAGTTCAAATTCGGTCCATATAATCTCATTTCTGTTCTGCAAGGGGGTATAGCTCAGCTGGGAGAGCGCTTGCATGGCATGCAAGAGGTCAGCGGTTCGATCCCGCTTACCTCCACCATCAGAGCAGAACGAATTGATTTGCGAAGCAGCGGTAGTAAGTAATAAATGCTTCACAAAATGATTTAAAGCAGTTAGAATTTCGGCCTTCGCTGTTGATGATGAGTGAATAGCGAAAGTCAGACAGATCTGAAAAGATCGTGTCCCCTTCGTCTAGAGGCCTAGGACATCACCCTTTCACGGTGAGTACAGGGGTTCGAATCCCCTAGGGGACGCCAGATTCAGCGGCGTTTCATAGAAGTGTCGCGAGGCTTGCAGGAACGTAACCGACGTCCTGCAGGTAACGGTGCAGAAAGTTGGAGCGGTAGTTCAGTCGGTTAGAATACCGGCCTGTCACGCCGGGGGTCGCGGGTTCGAGTCCCGTCCGCTCCGCCAGAACGAAGCCCGTTCAAGACGTTTTTGAGCGGGCTTTTGTATTAAAGATGTAAGCAGTACGTTGTCCCCTTCGTCTAGAGGCCTAGGACATCACCCTTTCACGGTGAGTACAGGGGTTCGAATCCCCTAGGGGACGCCAGGATTCAGCGGCGTTTCGTAGTAGAAGTGTCGCAACGCTTGCAGGACGTGAACGAGGTCCTGCAGGTGAGAGTGAAGAAAGCTGGAGCGGTAGTTCAGTTGGTTAGAATACCGGCCTGTCACGCCGGGGGTCGCGGGTTCGAGCCCCGTCCGCTCCGCCAGAACAAAGCCCGTTCAAATGAACGTTTTGAGCGGGCTTTTGCGTTAAAGATGTAAGCAGTACGTTGTCCCCTTCGTCTAGAGGCCTAGGACATCACCCTTTCACGGTGAGTACAGGGGTTCGAATCCCCTAGGGGACGCCAG
>NZ_JTAN02000014.1 GCF_000949135.2 Burkholderia sp. USMB20
GGAGCCGGCGATCGTCAGGACGTTGGGTATCGGGTGCGTCATGATGGCAAGGCGCCGGTTCGAAGACCGGCGCCGACGGACGGAAACAGGAAGTGTAGCGTCAGTGCCGCGATTCGCCGATCAGCGCGACCGAGTCGAACTGACGCTGGTTCGCCTGGTGGCGGCGCATCACGAGCCACATCGTCAGGCACACGAACGTGCCGAACAGCACGATCACGACGCCGACCGGCACGTCGAGCCAGACCAGCACCGCGTACAGGCACAGCATCACGAGCACCGACAGGTTCTCGTTGAAGTTCTGCACCGCGATCGAATGGCCGGCCGACAGCAGCACGTGGCCGCGATGCTGCAGCAGCGCGTTCATCGGAACCACGAAGTAGCCGGACAGCGCGCCGACGCAGATCAGGAAGATGTACGCGACGATCAGGTACACGGGCAGGCGCAGGTGGCCGAAATGCACGGCCCAGTGCGCCGGGAACAGGTCGCGCGTGTAGAACGCCATCAGCATGACCGCGATACCCATGATGATGCCGACCGGCAGCACGCTGAGCGACTTCTTCAGCGGGATCCGCGCGGCGGCGGCGATCGCACCGCCCGCGACGCCGACCGCGACCACCGCCTGCAGGATCGCGCCTTCGGACAGCGACATGTTGAGCGACACTTCGGCCCACTTCAGCACGATGAACTGCAGCGTCGCGCCCGCGCCCCAGAACAGCGTCGTGACCGCGAGCGAGATCTGGCCGAGCTTGTCGCGCCAGAGCACCATGAAGCAGTCGGCGAAGTCGGTGAGGAGCTTGACCGGGCCGCGCTCCTGCTTCGGGTAGCGCGCGCCGGTATCGGGGATCCGCAGATTGAAGATGGCGGCGATCACGTAGATCGCCATGATGATCACCATCGCCGCTTCGGCGGGCGTGGCGATCCAGGCTGGCGTGTGCGCGATCACGTGCGACGCGATGTGCGGGCTGATCAGCGCGCCGCCGAGCACGGTGCCGAGGATGATCGAGCTGACGGTCGTGCCTTCGATCCAGCCGTTCGCGGCGACGAGCCGGTCGGCCGGCAGCAGCTCGGTCAGAATGCCGTACTTCGCGGGCGAGTAGGCCGCGGCGCCGAACCCGACGATGCCGTATGCGATCAGCGGATGGGCGCCGAGCAGCATGATCAGGCAGCCGACCACCTTGATCGAATTGGTGATGAACATCACGCGCCCCTTCGGACGCGAATCGGCGAACGCACCGACATAGGCCGCCAGCACCACATACGACAACACGAAGAACAGCTTGAGCAGCGGTGTCATCCAGTTGGGGGCGTGGAGGTCTTTCAGCAGGGCGATGGCGGCGATGAGAAGCGCATTGTCGGCCAGCGACGAGAAAAACTGCGCGGCCATGATGGTGTAAAAACCTTTTTTCATCTGATGCGATGCTTTCGTCGCTGCGGCAGGGCCGCGTAGGCCGCCTGGTATGCGATCGGCTTATTCCGTTCGAAATGGGTTGTGCGCACGGCTTTATAACACGAAAATACGGCAATTCGGACTAGCAAGATTCCCCGATCGTTCCGCAAATTGTCGGCTTCGGTGCTCAAAAGGCGCGGTAAGCTGATGATTCGCAAGCGTCTTTACGTAAATTTCCCATGCCGCGCCCGATCTCCGCCACCATCCACACCGCCGCCCTCGCGAACAATCTCTCCGTCGTCCGCCGCTTTGCCGGCCCGTCCAAGGTCTGGGCGGTCGTCAAGGCCAACGCGTACGGCCACGGTCTCGCGCGCGTGTTTCCCGGCCTGCGCGGCACCGACGGCTTCGGCCTGCTCGACCTCGACGAGGCCGTGAAGCTGCGCGAGCTCGGCTGGGCCGGCCCCATCCTGCTGCTCGAAGGGTTCTTCCGGTCGACCGACATCGACGTGATCGACCGCTACAGCCTCACGACCACCGTCCACAACGACGAGCAGATGCGGATGCTCGAGACGGCGCGGCTGTCGAAGCCCGTCAACGTGCAGCTCAAGATGAACAGCGGGATGAACCGGCTCGGCTACGTGCCGGAGAAGTACCGCGCCGCGTGGGAGCGCGCCCGTGCGTGCCCCGGCATCGGCCAGATCACGTTGATGACCCATTTTTCGGACGCCGACAACGAGCGCGGCGTCGCCGAGCAGCTCGCGACGTTCGAGCGCGGCGCGGCAAGCATCGCGGGCGCGCGCAGCCTCGCGAATTCGGCGGCCGTGCTGTGGCATCCGGATACGCACTTCGACTGGGTGCGGCCGGGGATCGTGCTGTACGGCGCATCGCCGTCGGGGCTGTCGTCCGACATCGCCGACACGGGCCTGAAGCCCGCGATGACGCTCGCCTCCGAGCTGATCGCCGTGCAGACGATCGCGAAGGGGCAGGCGATCGGCTATGGCTCGACATTCTCCGCGCAAGCGCAGATGCGCATCGGCGTCGTCGCGTGCGGCTATGCGGACGGCTATCCGCGCGTCGCACCCGAAGGCACGCCCGTGATCGTCGACGGCATCCGCACGCGGATCGTCGGCCGCGTGTCGATGGACATGATCACCGTCGACCTGACGCCGTGCCCGCAGGCCGGCGTCGGCGCGCGGGTCGAGCTGTGGGGCAACGCGCTGCCGATCGACGACGTCGCGCGCCATTGCGGGACCATCGGCTATGAACTGATGTGCGCGGTCGCCGCCCGCGTACCGGTGCGCGCGGAATAAGGGCAGCACGCGTGGCCAAACAGAAAACCGTCTACGTCTGCAGCGAGTGCGGCGGACAAACCCCGAAGTGGCAGGGGCAATGCCCGTCGTGCCAGGCCTGGAACACGCTCGTCGAATCGGTCGCCGAGTCGCCGGCCGCCCATCGCTTCCAGTCGCTCGCGAAACGCGCGCCCGTGCAGCGCCTCGTCGACATCGAAGCGGCCGACGTGCCGCGCTTCTCCACCGGCATCGGCGAATTCGATCGCGTGCTGGGCGGCGGGCTGGTCCCGGGCGGCGTCGTGCTGATCGGCGGCGATCCCGGCATCGGCAAGTCGACGCTGTTGCTGCAGTCGCTCGCGGACATCGCGAGCGAGCGGCGCGCACTCTATATCAGCGGCGAGGAATCGGCCGCGCAGATCGCGTTGCGCGCGCAACGGCTCGCACTGCTCGACGGCGGCGCGCCGGCGGCCGAGCTGAAGCTGCTCGCCGAGATCCAGCTCGAGAAGATCCAGGCAGCGATCGACGCGGAACGGCCGGACGTCGCCGTCATCGACTCGATCCAGACCGTCTATTCCGAAGCGCTGACATCGGCGCCCGGCTCGGTCGCGCAGGTGCGCGAGTGCGCGGCGCAGCTCACGCGCATCGCGAAGCAGTCCGGCACCGCGATCATCATGGTCGGGCACGTGACGAAGGAGGGCAACCTCGCGGGCCCGCGCGTGCTCGAGCACATCGTCGACACGGTGCTGTACTTCGAGGGCGACACCCATTCGTCGTTCCGGCTCGTGCGCGCGTTCAAGAACCGCTTCGGCGCGGTCAACGAGCTCGGCGTGTTCGCGATGACCGAGCGCGGGCTGCGCGGCGTCGCGAACCCGTCCGCGCTGTTCCTGTCGCAGCACGAGCAGGTCGTGCCGGGTTCCTGCGTGCTCGTCACGCAGGAGGGCACGCGCCCGCTGCTCGTCGAGATCCAGGCGCTCGTCGATACGGCCCACGTGCCGAACCCGCGCCGGCTCGCGGTCGGCCTCGAGCAGAACCGGCTCGCGATGCTGCTCGCGGTGCTGCACCGGCACGCGGGCATCGCGTGTTTCGACCAGGACGTGTTCCTGAACGCGGTGGGCGGCGTGAAGATCACCGAGCCGGCCGCCGACCTCGCGGTGCTGCTCGCGATCCATTCGTCGATGCGCAACAAGGCGCTGCCGAAGGGCCTGATCGTGTTCGGCGAAGTGGGGCTGGCAGGCGAGATCCGGCCGTCCCCGCGCGGCCAGGAACGCCTGCGCGAGGCGGCGAAGCTCGGTTTCACCGCCGCGCTGATCCCGAAGGCGAATGCACCGAAACAGCCGATCGAAGGACTGAACGTGATGGCCGTCGAGCGGATCGAGCAGGCGATCGACCGTGTGCGCGATCTCGAATAGCCGTGGCGGGCCAGCGCCGGCGTGCGCTGGCCCGCGGTGATCTGTCGCGTAATTGACTGTAATGAATATGTAGGCTGATGTAACCCGCCGGACATCGCTTTTCCCTATCCTTTGCCGGATCGTCGAACCGCGCAATGCGAAGGGAACCTATGTTTAAACAGTATGGGGAAGCGCCGAGCGGACGCAGTTACAACCTGCGCGGCTGCCGTGTGTCGGAGCCGATCGTTCAGCCGTGGGGCGGCGGATGCCGCATCGTCGAATGGATCGACGACGAAGGGCGCCTGGCGCGCCGGGTCGTGTCCGAGGACGTGACGGAAGCGGAGGTCGCCGCGGCGATCCGCCGGCCGACCGAAGGGCGGCGTCACCTGATGGGCGATGACGAGCAGATGCCGCGCGATACGTTGCCGCGGCGTTGAGCGGTTGGCGCGGCCGGCACACGGCCGACGCGATCACGTCGAACGCGACAATGACAAAGAGGCCGGGCCCGGGCGCCCGGCCTTGTCGTTTCCGCGCCCGGTGCGGCCGGGCGGGTTCGCCGGTCGTCGATCGTAGACCGTGGATCGTGCCGAGGACGTCCGGCCGCCGCTGAAACGACCGGCCGACGGCGCCCGGCGCGCGTTCAGCCGATCTGCTCGAGTTCTTCCTGCACGGCGAGCCAGTCCGCCTCGACCGTTTCGAGCCGGGCATTGACCTCGCCCAGCTTGCGGATCGCTTCGGTCAGTTCCGTCTTGCGCGCGGCTTCGTAGCTCGCCGGATCGGCGACGAACGCGTCGAGGCGCGCCTTCTCCGCGTGCAGCGTTTCCATTTCCCTTTCGAGCTTCGTGATGCGGTTCTGCAGCGGTTTCTTCAGCTGCGACAGCCGCTGGCGCTCTTCGGCCGCCTGACGCTTCTGGTCCTTGCGGTTGACGCCCGGATCCGCGCCCGCTGCCGCCGCGCTGTCGGCCTTCGCGGCCGCGCGTTGCTCGGCCGCATGCTGCAGCAGCCAGTCGCGGTAATCGTCGAGGTCGCCGTCGAACGGCTGCAGCCGGTGCTTCGCGACGAGCATGAACTGGTCGGTGGTCGCGCGCAGCAGGTGGCGGTCGTGCGAGACGAGGATCAGCGTGCCTTCGAACTGCGCGAGCGCCATCGTCAGCGCGTGACGCGTCTCGAGGTCGAGGTGGTTGGTCGGTTCGTCGAGCAGCAGCAGGTTCGGTTTCTGCCAGATGATCAGCGCAAGCGCGAGCCGCGCCTTCTCGCCGCCCGAGAACGGGCCGACCGGGCTCGTCGCCATGTCGCCGGAGAAATTGAAGCCGCCGAGGAAGTCGCGCAGTTCCTGCTCGCGCGTATCGGGGGCGAGCCGTGCGAGATGCGCGAGCGGCGAATCGTCCTCGCGCAGGGTTTCGAGCTGGTGCTGCGCGAAATAGCCGATCGTCAGCCCCTTGCCGTCGCGCACGTGGCCCGACAGCGGCGCGAGCGTGCCGGCCAGCGTCTTGATCAGCGTCGACTTGCCCTGGCCGTTCGCGCCGAGCAGGCCGATGCGCTGGCCGTTCTGGATCGACAGCGCCACGCGTTCGACGATCGGGATGTCCGTGCCGTCCTCGGCGTGGTAGCCGCAGCGGACGTCTTCCATCACCATCATCGGGTTCGGCGCGGCGTCGGGCGTGCGGAACTCGAACGTGAACGGCGACGCGATGTGCGCGGGCGCGATCAGCTCCATCTTCTCGAGCGCCTTCATCCGGCTTTGCGCCTGCTTGGCCTTGGTTGCCTTGGCCTTGAAGCGGTCGACGAAGCTTTGCAGGTGCTCGATCGTCTTCTGCTGCTTTTCGTACGCGCTTTGCTGCAGCGCCAGCTGCTGCGCACGCAGCACTTCGAACTGCGAGTAATTGCCGCCGTAGCGCTTCACCTGGCGATTTTCCAGATGCAGCGTGACGTTGCAGATCGAGTCGAGGAATTCGCGGTCGTGCGAGATCACGACGAGCGTGCCGGCGTAGCGGTGCAGCCAGTCTTCGAGCCAGACGATCGCGTCGAGGTCGAGGTGGTTGGTCGGTTCGTCGAGCAGCAGCAGGTCGGAGCGGCACATCAGCGCCTGCGCGAGGTTCAGCCGCATGCGCCAGCCGCCGGAGAAGCTGGCGACCGATTCGCGCGTCTGCGCGAGCGTGAAGCCGAGGCCGAGCAGCAGCAGCGCTTCGGCGCGCGCGGGCCGTATAGCCGTCGGCGTCGGCGAACGCCGCGTGCGCGTCGGCTTCGGCCGCGCCGTCGTGCGCGGCCGAGGCGGCGGCGATACGCGCCTCGATCTCGCGCAGCGCGGTGTCGCCGTCGAGCGTGTAGTCGAGCGCGGAGCGGTCGACGGCGGGCGTTTCCTGCGACACGTGGGCGATCCGCCACGACGGCGGCATCGCGAAATCGCCGCCGTCGGAATGCAGCTCGCCGCGCAGGACCGAGAAGAGCGTCGATTTGCCGGCGCCGTTCGCGCCGATCAGGCCGGCTTTCTCGCCGGGATTGAGCACGAACGAGGCCGACTCGAACAGCGGCTTGGTGCCGCGCGCAAGGCTGAACTGATTGAAACGGATCACGGCGGGAATGACTGACCAAAACCGCTATTCTAGACTGCGCGCGCGTCGCCCCGGATATCGGCCGTTCGGCAGGTGCCGCAACGACGCGATTTCGCCTAGACTCCACGTCGATACGGTTTCGTAAAAGGAGTGCCCGATGTCCACCCTGTATTCGTTCAGCGCAGAGACGCTCGCGGGCGCACCCGCGTCGCTCGACGCGTATCGCGGCAAGGTGCTGCTGATCGTCAATACCGCGAGCGAGTGCGGTTTCACGCCGCAGTACGCGGGCCTGCAGAAGCTGTATGAGCAGTACGCGGCCCGCGGTTTCTTCGTGCTCGGCTTCCCGTGCAACCAGTTCGGCAAGCAGGAGCCGGGCGACGCCACGGAGATCGGCGCGTTCTGCGAGCGCAACTACGGCGTCACGTTCCCGATGTTCGCGAAGATCGACGTGAAGGGCGACCACGCGCATCCGCTGTACCGCTACCTGACCGACGAGGCGCCCGGCATCCTCGGCCTCAAGGCGATCAAGTGGAATTTCACGAAATTCCTGATCGACCGCGACGGGCGGATCGTCAAGCGCTACGCGCCGTCGACGAAGCCCGAGGAAATCGCCGCGGATATCGACAAGCTGCTTTGACGGTTCGATGCGGCGAGCGGGCGGTTCGGATCGAGCCTGCCTGGGTCGCGCCGTGCGAAAGCATGCGCCGCCGGGCGGCGGCGCGGGGCCGGCGCTCGCGCAACCGCTACAGGATCGGCGCGAACAGGCGCGCGACGTGCATGGCGATACGCCGCCACGCGGGCGAGTGCCGATACTCGTTCGCATCGACTTCGTAGGCCAGCGCGAAATCGGCGTCGAGCATCGCTTCGACTTCGGCGGCGAACGCGCGGTCGACGGTCAGCACCATGATTTCGAAGTTCAGCCGGAACGAGCGGTTGTCGAGATTCGCGCTGCCGACGGCGGCCGCGACGCGGTCGATCAGCAGCACTTTCTGATGCAGGAAGCCGGGCCGGTAGCGAAACACCTTGACGCCAGCGTCGACGAGATCGCGCGCATAGAGCTTCGACGCCTCGAACACCACGTAGTGATCGCGCCGGCTCGGAATCAGGATGCGCACGTCGACGCCGCGCATCACCGCGAGCTTCAGCGCGGCGATCACCGCTTCGTCGGGCACGAGATACGGCGTCGTGATCCAGACCCGTTCGCGCGCGGCGTTGATCGCCTCGACGAAGAACAGCGAGCCGGTTTCCTGCTTGTCGGCCGGCCCCATCGGCACGGCGAGGCAATGCATCGCGTCGTCGGGCAGCGCCTCCGGCGGCGCGGCGAGCGGCGGCAGCGTCTGCGTGGCCCAGTGCCAGTCTTCGGCGAACACGTACTGGATGCTGGCCACCACCGGGCCGCGAATCTCGATATGGGTGTCGCGCCACGGCGACAGGCGCCGGTTCCCACCGAGATATTCGACGCCGACGTTGAGACCGCCGACGAACGCGCGATTGCCGTCGACGACGACGATCTTGCGATGGTTGCGGAAGTTGAGCTGGAAGCGGTTGACGAACTTGCGGTGGGTCGCGAACGGATGGACCTCGACGCCGCCGCGGCGCAGCGTGTCGACGTAGCCGCGCGGCAGGTCGAAGCTGCCGATGCTGTCGTACAGCAGGTAGCAGCGCACGCCGGCCGCCGTGCGGGCGAGCAGCGCGTCGCGCAGCATCTGGCCGAGCGCGTCGTCGCGCACGATGAAGAACTGGACGATCACGTAGTCGCGCGCGGCGTCGATCGCCGACAGGATCGCCGAGAAGGTTGCGTCGCCGTTCACGAGCGTGCGCACCGCATTGCCGCCGACGAACGGCATTCCGCCCAGCCGCGTGAGCGCGAGCACGGCGGCCCGGCCGATCGCGTCGGCGGCCTGCCCGTCGGTTGCGTCCGCAGCGGGCCATGGCGCGCGCGGTGCGTGCGTGCGCAGCGCTTCCATCTCGTGGCGCCGCGCGTCGACATAGCCGGAGAACTTGCTGCGGCCGAGGAACAGGTACGGGATGAGCGTCAGGTACGGCATCGCGGCGAGCGACACGGCCCATGCGATCGCGCCTTGCGACGTGCGGGTATTCATGAGCGCATGACACGCCGCGATGATCCCGAGCACATGGATGGCCAGGACCAGGGTGCCGAGATGTAGCCAGTCGAGGGTCATGGGCGCGTGACGGACTCCTGAAGTCGTGCGGCGCGACGGCCGCTTACGCGCATCTTACCCAACCGTGCGGGACAGCGGTGTGCCGTACCGCACGGTTCGGTCGCGGCGCGCCGTCAGGCCTTGTGCGGCAGGTCCGACGCCTGGATCAGGAACACGGCGTCGTCGCCCGCGCTGGTGGGCAGCCACGTGAGCTCGAGGCCGCCGAACGCGCCTTCGACGTGCTCGCGCTCGTTGCCGATCTCGACGACGAGCACGCCGTCGTCGTGCAGCCAGTTGTGCGCTTGCCCGATGATGCGCCGCACGATGTCCATCCCGTCGTCGCCGCCCGCGAGCGCCATTTCCGGCTCGTGCCGGTACTCGGGCGGGAGGGCCGCCATCGACGTCGCGTTCACGTACGGCGGGTTCGTCAGGATCACGTCGTAGCGCGTGTCGGGTTCGGCGCGGAACGCGGGCAGCGGCGTGTAGAGGTCGCCGCGATGCAGCGTGATGCGATCGTCGAGGCCATAGTCGCGCACGTTGATCTCGGCGACTTCGAGTGCCTTCTCGGACAGGTCGACCGCGTCGATCTCGGCATTCGGGAACGCGCTGGCCGCGAGGATCGCGAGGCAGCCGGAGCCGGTGCACAGCTCGAGCACCGCGCCGACCTGCTCGGGATCGGCGACATACGGCTGCAGCCCGTCGTCGAGCAGTTCGCCGATGAACGAGCGCGGCACGATCACGCGCTCGTCGACGTAGAAGCGGTGGCCATGCATCCACGCTTCATGCGTGAGATACGCGGCCGGCACGCGGTCGGTCGCGCGCCGTTCGATCACCGCGAGCACGGCCGCGATTTCGTCGGGCAGCAGGCGGGCATCGAGGAACGGCTCGAGCGTGTCGAGCGGCAGGTCGAGCGTGTGGAGCACGAGGTAGGCGGCTTCGTCGTACGCGTTGTCCGAGCCGTGGCCGAACGCGAGCTTCGCCTTCGAGAAGCGCGTGACCGCATAGCGCAGCAGGTCGCGAACAGTTGCAAAAGGTGTCGTCATGCGAGGCTCCGTCAGGCGATCAGTTGTTCGAGCACGCGGCGGTACACGTTCTTCAGCGGGTCGACGAAGCGCACGTCGATGTGCTCGTCGATCTTGTGGATGCTGCCGTTCGGCGGACCGAACTCGATCACCTGCGGGCAGATGCGCGCGATGAAGCGCCCGTCGGACGTGCCGCCCGTCGTCGACAGCTCGGTCGTGAGGCCGGTCTCGGCGCGGATCGCGTTCTCCAGCGCGTTCGACAGGTCGCCGCGCGGCGTGAGGAACGGCAGGCCGCTCACCGACCACTTCAGCGTGTATTCGAGGCCGTGCTTGTCGAGGATCGCATGCACGCGCGCCTGCAGGCCCTCGACGGTGCTCGCCGTCGAAAAGCGGAAGTTGAACATCAGGTCCGCGTGGCCGGGGATCACGTTGGTCGCACCGGTGCCGGCATGCAGGTTCGACACCTGCCAGGTGGTCGGCGGGAAGTATTCGTTGCCTTCGTCCCACTGTTCGGCGGCGAGCTCGGCGAGCGCCGGCGCGAGCAGGTGGATCGGGTTCTTCGCGAGGTGCGGGTACGCGATGTGGCCCTGCACGCCCTTGACGATCAGTTCGCCCGACATCGAGCCGCGGCGGCCGTTCTTCACGACGTCGCCGAGTTCGGCGGTCGACGTCGGCTCGCCGACGATGCAGTAGTCGAGACGTTCGCCGCGCGCTTCGAGCAGTTCGACGACTTTCACGGTGCCGTCGGTGGCCGGGCCTTCCTCGTCGCTCGTGATCAGGAACGCGATCGCGCCGCGGTGGCCGGGGTGGGCCGCGACGAATTCCTCGGAGGCGACGACGAACGCCGCGAGCGACGTCTTCATGTCGGCCGCGCCGCGGCCGTACAGCTTGCCGTCACGATGCGCGGGAATGAACGGCGGCGAGGTCCACTGCTCGAGCGGGCCGGTCGGCACGACGTCGGTGTGGCCCGCGAACGCGAGCAGCTTGCCGTCGCGGCCGTCGGCGCCGCGCTTGACGGCCCACAGGTTGGTCACGCCATGCGACGCGATGGTTTCGCATTCGAAGCCGAGCGCGGCGAGGCGCTCGGTCATGATCTGCTGGCAATGCTGGTCGTCGGGCGTGACGGACGCGCGGGCGATCAGCTGTTCGGTAAGGGCTAGGGTGGCGGACATGGTTCGGACCACTTTCGATAAAAAATGCCGGCGCGGTGGCCGGCAGCGATGAGGCGTCGTGTGCAGCGCGGGCGCCGCGCGGGCCGCCCTAGGCGGCAAACAGCGCCGCGTACTGATCGGCCACGAAGCCGAGCGATTTCACGCGGCCGTTGACGACGAGCACGGGGCGCTTGATGACCGACGGCTTGTGGATCATCAGCGCAACCGCGCCGGACTTCGTTTCCGCGGCCGCCTTCATGGCGTCGTCCAGGCCGCGCCACGTCGTGCCGCGCTTGTTCACGAGCGCGTCGAGCGATACGTCCTTCAGCCAGTCTTCGACCAGCGGTGCGCTGACGCCGAGCTTCTTGAAGTCGTGGAACTCGAACTCGACGCCGTGATCGTCGAGCCACACGCGGGCCTTCTTCACGGTGTCGCAGTTCGGAATGCCGTAGACGACCACGGTGCGCGGCTTGGCCATCAGTCGCCTCGCAGCAGCTCGTTCAGGCCGACCTTCGCGCGGGTCTTCGCGTCGACCTTCTTCACGATCACCGCGCAGTACAGGCTGTGCGAGCCGTCCTTCGACGGCAGGTTGCCGGCGACGACGACCGAGCCGGCCGGGATGCGGCCGTAGCTGACTTCGCCCGTTTCGCGATCGTAGATCTTGGTGCTCTGGCCGAGGTACACGCCCATCGAGATCACCGAGTTCTCCTCGACGATCACGCCTTCGACGACTTCCGAGCGCGCGCCGATGAAGCAGTTGTCTTCGATGATGACCGGGTTGGCCTGCAGCGGCTCGAGCACGCCGCCGATGCCGACGCCGCCCGACAGGTGCACGTTCTTGCCGATCTGCGCGCACGAACCGACCGTCGCCCACGTGTCGACCATCGTGCCTTCGTCGACGTATGCGCCGATGTTGGTGTACGACGGCATCAGCACGACGTTCTTCGCGATGAACGAGCCGCGGCGCGCGATGGCCGGCGGCACGACGCGGAAGCCGCCCGCGGCGAAGTCTTCGGCCGTGTAGTTCGCGAACTTCGACGGCACCTTGTCGTAGAACTGCGAGTAGCCGCCCGCCGGCATCGGTGCGTTGTCCTCCAGGCGGAACGACAGCAGCACGGCCTTCTTCAGCCACTGATGGACGGTCCAGTTGCCGTCGATCTTCTCGGCGACGCGCAGTGCACCCTTGTCGAGCTGCTCGATCGCGTGAGCGACGGCTTCGCGGACGTCGGCGGGCGCGGCCTTCGGCGACAGCTCGGCGCGGTTTTCCCAGGCGGTATCGATGATTTGCTGAAGTTGTTGCGACATGTTCGTTTTCGCAGGAGATGAATGGAATTGATCGGGATGGACGTCTTACCGCGCGAGAGCCCGGCAGAAATCGACGATGCGTTGCGCGCCCTCGACGCATTCGGGGGTGCCCGCGACGAGCGCGATCCGGATGAAATCGCGGCCCGGATTCGTGCCGTGCGCATCGCGCGCGAGGTACGAGCCGGGCAGAACCGTCACATTATAGTCGGCGTACAGGCGGCGGGCGAACTCGGTGTCCGACAGGCCGGTGCGCGCGACGTTGGCCCACAGGTAGAACGCGGCGTCGGGCAGCTTCACGTCGATCACGTCGGCCAGCATCGGCGTGACCGTGCTGAACTTCTGCAGGTACAGCGCGCGGTTCTCGCGCACGTGCGCCTCGTCGTTCCACGCGGCGATGCTCGCGTGCTGCCAGACCGGCGACAGCGCGGCGCCGTGGTACGTGCGGTACAGCAGGAATTTTTTCAGCAGCGCGGCGTCGCCGGCGACGAAGCCCGAGCGCATGCCCGGCACGTTCGAGCGCTTCGACAGGCTCGACAGCATCACGAGCCGCTCGAAGCCGCGGCCGAGGCGGTGCGCGGCCTCGAGGCCGCCGAGCGGCGGCGCCGCTTCGTCGAAATAGATCTCCGAATAGCACTCGTCGGACGCGATCACGAAACCGTGGCGGTCGGACAGCGCGAACAGCTCGCGCCAGTCGTCGAGCGTCAGCACGGCGCCCGTCGGGTTGCCCGGCGAGCACACGTACAGCAGCTGGGTGCGCGCCCAGACTTCATCGGGCACGGCCGCGTAGTCGCACGCGAAGTTGCGGACCGGGTCGCTGTTCGCGAAATAGGGTTCGGCACCGGCCAGCAGCGCCGCGCCTTCGTAAATTTGATAGAACGGATTCGGACAGAGTACGATCGCCTTCTTGCCATCCGCGCGCGGGCGCGCGTCGATCACAGTCTGCGCGAGCGAGAACAGCGCCTCGCGGGAGCCCGATACGGGCAGCACCTGCGTCGCCGGGTCGATTGCCGGCAGCCCGTAGCGGCGCTCGAGCCAGTGTGCGATCGACGTGCGCAGCGCGTCCGAGCCGGCCGTGGCCGGGTACGACGCGAGACCGTCGAGCGCGGCCACCACGGCGTCGCGGATCAGCGCCGGCGTCGGGTGCTTGGGCTCGCCGATGCCGAAGCTGATCGGTTTCAGGTCGCCGGAAGGCGTCACGTCCTTGAACAGGGCGCGCAGCTTTTCGAAGGGATAGGGCTGGAGCGAGTCGAGTCGAGGGTTCACGGGCGAAGCGGCCATCGCGGCCGGTTGGAGCGAAAGGGCGAAAGGGGCGGCGCGGGTGCCGCACGGCTGCGGGCGGGCGCCGACGGCGCGCGGCTCGCAGCGGACGATTATAACGTGACGCAATGCGGTCGCGGCCCGCCGGAACGGCGGCCGGGCCGCTCGAATAAAGGGTAGCGAATCAAATGAATAACGCGGTACGCGGCAGCCTGCCGACGCTGGCCATCCTGATCGGCGCGTCGGTATGGGGCCTGATCTGGTATCCGCTGCGGATTCTCGCGTCGCTCGGGCTCACCGGCACGCTGGCGAGCGCGCTGACGAGCGTGGTCGCGTTCCTGTTCGTGGTCGTCGTGCGGCACCGCACGATCGCCACGCTGCGCTGGCACTGGGTGCTGCCGGGCATCGCGATCACGGCGGGCGTGACCAACCTCGGTTTCGTGTGGGGCACGATCCACGGCGAAGTGCTGCGCGTGATGCTGCTGTTCTACCTGACCCCGGCATGGACCGCGATCTACGCGCATTTCCTGCTGCGCGAGCGGTTGACCTGGGCCGGCGCGGCGCTCGCGGCGCTGTCGATCGGCGGCGCGATGCTGATGCTGTGGTCGCCGCAGCTCGGCGTGCCGCTGCCGGCCAACCCGGCCGAATGGGCGGGGCTCGCGGCCGGCCTGAGTTTCGCGATGAGCAACGTGCTCGTGATCAAGGCGAGCCGCGAGCTGCCGGAGATGCGCGCCGAGATGCGTACGGCGACGCTGTTCGGCGGCGCGGCGGTGTTCGGCGCGGTCGCGTCGCTGTTCGAGGGGCTGCCGGCCGCGCCGGCGGGAAGCCAGCTCGGCGTCGCGGCAGCGATCATCGCCGCGATCGGCGTGACGATGGCCGCCAACAACCTGCTCGTGCAATACGGGCTCGCGCGCGTGCCGGCGAACCGCGCGTCGATCATCATGCTGTTCGAGATCGTGATCACCGCGCTGTCGGCGTGGGTGTTCGCGAGCGAACTGCCGAGCGCGCGAGAGTGGGCGGGCGGCGCGTGCATCGTGCTGGCGACGCTGCTGTCGAGCCGGGTCCATCGTGCCGCGCCGGCATCGGGCAAACCCGGCGACGGGCGGGACGGCGCACGCGCGATGGTATGATGGAAGCCGTTTGCGGGGCCCAACGCTTGAGATGCGCGCGGCCCCGCTTTTGAATTCCGGGGCGCATCGCGCACACGGGCCGTCCGGCCCCGCGCGTCGCGGCCCCGTCCGTTTCACCTCTTCTTCACATCCGATACCGCCGTGCGTCTGAGCTCGATCAAACTCGCTGGCTTCAAATCCTTTGTCGATCCCACGCATTTCCAGGTTCCGGGCCAGCTTGTCGGCGTGGTGGGCCCGAACGGGTGCGGCAAGTCCAACATCATCGATGCCGTGCGCTGGGTGCTCGGCGAGTCGCGCGCGTCCGAGCTGCGCGGCGAGTCGATGCAGGACGTGATCTTCAACGGCTCGACCGCCCGCAAGCCCGGCAGCCGGGCCAGCGTCGAACTGATCTTCGACAACTCCGACGGCCGTGCGGCCGGGCAGTGGGGCCAGTACGGCGAGATCGCCGTGAAGCGCGTGCTGACGCGCGACGGCACGTCGAGCTACTACATCAACAACCTGCCGGCGCGCCGGCGCGACATCCAGGACATCTTCCTCGGCACGGGCCTCGGGCCCCGCGCGTACGCGATCATCGGGCAGGGCATGATCGCGCGGATCATCGAGGCGAAGCCGGAAGAGCTGCGCGTGTTCCTCGAGGAAGCCGCGGGCGTGTCGAAGTACAAGGAGCGCCGCCGCGAGACCGAGAACCGCCTGCACGACACGCGCGAGAACCTGACGCGCGTCGAGGACATCGTCCGCGAGCTCGGCGCGAACCTCGAGAAGCTCGAGGCGCAGGCCGTCGTCGCGACCAAGTACAAGGAACTCGTCGCCGACGGCGAGGAGAAGCAGCGCCTGTTGTGGCTGCTGCGCAAGAACGAGGCCGCGGGCGAGCAGCAGAAGCAGCAGCGCGCGATCGAACAGGCGCAGATCGACCTCGAGGCGCAGACGGCGAAACTGCGCGAGGTCGAATCGCAGCTCGAGACGCTGCGGGTCGCGCATTACTCGGCGAGCGACGCGATGCAGGGCGCGCAGGGCGCGCTCTACGAGGCCAACGCCGAAGTGAGCCGCCTCGAGGCCGAGATCAAGTTCATCGTCGAATCGCGCAACCGCGTGCAGGCGCAGATCGCCGCGCTGAACGCGCAGCGCGAGCAATGGCGCGCGCAGGCCGAGAAGGCGCAGGACGAGCTCGAGGAAGCCGAAGAGGCGCGCGCGATGGCCGACGAAAAGGCCGCGCTCGCCGAAGACAACGCGGCTGCGAAACACGACGCGCTGCCGGCGCTCGAGGCGAAATGGCGCGATGCGCAGGCGCAGCTCAACGACGAGCGCGCGCGGATCGCGCAGACCGAACAGTCGCTGAAGCTCGAGGCTGCGCACCAGCGCAATGCCGACCAGCAGCTCCAGCAGCTTCAGCAGCGCCACGAGCGCCTGAAGTCCGAGGCGGGCGGGCTCGACGCGCCCGACGAGGCGCAGCTCGAAGAACTGCGCATGCAGCTCGCCGAGCAGGAAGAGATCCTCGCCGAAGCGCAGGCGCGCCTCGCCGATGCGCAGGAAACGGTACCGCGCCTCGACGGCGAGCGCCGCGCGGCCCAGGAGCGCGTGCAGGCCGAAAGCGCGCAGATCCACCAGCTCGAGGCGCGGCTCGCCGCGCTCAAGCAGCTGCAGGAGAACGTGCAGACCGAAGGCAAGATCCAGCCGTGGCTGGACAAGCACGAGCTCGGCGCGCTGCCGCGTCTCTGGAAGAAGCTGCACGTCGAGGCTGGCTGGGAAGCGGCGCTCGAGGCCGTGCTGCGCGAGCGCCTCGCCGCGCTCGAAGTGTCGAATCTCGACTGGGTGAAGGCGTTCGCGACCGATGCGCCGCCCGCGAAGCTCGCGTTCTACGCGCCGCCCGTGGCCGGCGAGCCGCCGGCCGCCGCGGCCGGGCTGCGCCCGGTGCTGTCGCTCGTGCGCATCGACGATGCAGGCATCCGCGCGGTGCTGAACGACTGGCTCGGCAACGTGTACGTCGCCGACGACGTCGCGCAGGCACTCGCGACGCGCGCGCAACTGCCGGCCGGCGGCGCGTTCGTCGTGAAGGCCGGCCACATCGTCACGCGTGTCGGCGTGCAGCTGTACGCGGCCGATTCGGAGCAGGCCGGGATGCTGGCCCGCCAGCAGGAGATCGAGAACCTGACGCGCCAGGTGCGCGCGCAGGCGCTGCTCGCCGACGAGGCCCGCACGGCGGCGGTGCGCGCGGAAGCCGCGCACACGCAGGCCACGCAGGCGCTCGGCGACGTGCGCGCGCAGGCCGAACGCGCGACCCAGCGCGTGCATGCATTGCAGATGGACGTGCTGAAGCTCGCCCAGGCGCATGAACGCTACACGCAGCGCAGCACGCAGATCCGCGAGGAACTCGAGGAGATCGGCGCGCAGATCGACGAGCAGCGCGCATTGCGCGCGGAATCGGAAGCGAACTTCGAGCGCTTCGACGGCGAACTCGCGGAACTGCAGGCGCGCTTCGAGGACAACCAGCTCGCGTTCGAGGCGCTCGACGAATCGCTGACGCAGGCGCGCCAGGAAGCGCGCGACCTCGAGCGCGGCGCGAACGACGCGCGTTTCGCCGCGCGCAACGCGGTCACGCGCATCGACGAACTGAAGCGCAGCATCCAGGTCGCGCACGAGCAGAGCGAGCGCGTCGCCGCGTCGCTGGAAGACGCGCGCGCCGAACTCGAAACGATCAACGAGCAGACCGCGCACACGGGCCTGCAGGACGCGCTCGAAATTCGCGCGGTGAAGGAAGAGGCGCTGCAGGCCGCGCGGATCGAACTCGACGACCTGACCGCGAAGCTGCGCGCGTCGGACGAGCAGCGTCTCGTCGCCGAGCGTTCGCTGCAGCCGCTGCGCGACCGCATCACCGAGCTGCAGCTGAAGGAGCAGGCCGCGCGCCTGTCCGTCGAGCAGTTTGCCGAGCAGCTCGCGGCGGCCGAGGTCGACGAGGAAGCGCTGCGCGAGAAGCTGACGCCGGACCTGAAACCGTCGTACCTGCAGGGCGAGGTCACGCGCCTGAACAACGCGATCAACGCGCTGGGTCCGGTCAACATGGCCGCGCTCGACGAGTTGAAGGCCGCGAGCGAGCGCAAGGTGTTCCTCGATGCGCAGTCGGCCGACCTGACCGACGCGATCACGACGCTCGAGGATGCGATCCACAAGATCGACCAGGAAACCCGCACGCTGCTGCAGGGTACCTTCGACGAGGTCAACCGTCACTTCAGCGACCTGTTCCCGCGCCTGTTCGGCGGCGGCCAGGCGAAGCTGATCATGACGGGCGACGAAATCCTCGATGCGGGCGTGCAGGTAATGGCGCAGCCGCCGGGCAAGAAGAACGCGACCATCCACCTGCTGTCGGGCGGCGAAAAGGCGCTGACCGCCACCGCACTGGTGTTCGCGATGTTCCAGTTGAACCCGGCGCCGTTCTGTCTGCTCGACGAGGTCGACGCGCCGCTCGACGACGCGAACACCGAGCGTTTCGCGAATCTCGTGCGCGCGATGTCCGACAAGACGCAGTTCCTCTTCATCTCGCACAACAAGATCGCGATGGAGATGGCGCAGCAGCTGATCGGCGTGACGATGCAGGAGCAGGGCGTGTCGCGGATCGTCGCGGTGGACATGGAAACCGCCGCGGGTTTTGCCCAGAATTGACGTTTGAAGAAACCGGACCGCGTTCGCGCGGCGCATGGGCGCCCGTTCGCGGTTCCGACGAACAAGAATTGCTGATGGAGCGTGCATGGACGAGTTGACACTCGGTTTGATCGGCGCGGGCGCCGTCGTGGTGGGCGGCGTCGTGGTCTACAACGCGTGGCAGGGCGCGAAGGTGCGGCGCAGGATGCCGCGCCCGATGCCGGAAGAGGCGGTCGAGGCGATGAATCGCCCCGAGCGCGACGAAGAGCTGCCGTTCATCGAGCCGGTGCGCCAGCCCGCACGCCGCGAGCCCGCGGCGCCGGCACCGGCCGCCGCCGCGCCGCGAGCGCGCAGGTCGAAGCCGCGCGCGTCGAGCCGACCTTCGGCGGCGTGGCGCCTGCCGACACGCCGGCCGACCTGCAGGCCGAAGCCACCGGGGCGACGCGCCGTCGGGGTCGGACCGAGTCGGCCGAGCAGGCCGTCGACGATGCCGCCGCCGCCACGCAGGAAGCGCCGGCCGCCGCCGCATCGCACGAACCGGCCGAACCCGTGCTGCCGGCCGCCACGACGATTTCGTCGGCGCCGCCCGCGATCGTCGACCGCCGGATCGACTGCATCGTGCCGATTCGCCTCGGCGCGCCGCTGCCGGGCGACAAGATCCTGCCGGCCGCGCAGCGGCTGCGCCGCGCGGGCAGCAAGCCCGTGCATATCGAAGGCAAGCCGGAAGGCGGCCAATGGGAGCTGCTGCAGAACGGCGTGCGCTATGAAGAGCTGCGCGCGGCCGCGCAGCTCGCGAACCGCAGCGGCGCGCTGAACGAGCTCGAATTCTCCGAGTTCGTGACGGGCGTCCAGCAGTTCGCCGACACGATCGACGGCGCACCGGAATTCCCCGACATGATGGAGACGGTCGCGATGGCGCGCGAGCTCGACGGCTTTGCCGCGCAGTGCGACGCTCAGTTGTCGATCAACGTGATGTCGGACGGCGCGCCGTGGTCGGCGAACTACGTGCAGGCCGTCGCGTCCCAGGACGGGTTGCTGCTGTCGCGCGACGGCACGCGGTTCGTGAAGCTCGACGCGAAGCAGAACCCTGTGTTCATGCTGCAGTTCGGCGACACGAACTTCCTGCGCGACGACCTGACCTACAAGGGCGGCAACATGATCACGCTGGTGCTCGACGTGCCGGTCGCCGAAGAGGACATCCTGCCGTTCCGGCTGATGTGCGATTACGCGAAGTCGCTGTCCGAGCGGATCGGCGCGCGGGTCGTCGACGATTCGCGCCGGCCGCTGCCGGAATCGACGCTCGTCGCGATCGACCAGCAACTGATGAAGCTGTACGCGAAGCTCGAGGAAGCGGGCATCCCGGCCGGTTCGCCGGTCACGCGCCGTCTCTTCAGCCAGTAACGCGTTGCACGGGCGGCGGCCTGACGTGCCGTCGCCCGTCGGTCGCTGCTGCAGTGCACACACCCCGCCTGGATGTGCTGCAGCGGGCCTGCGCGGCACGCATCGCGCGCCCCCGTCGCGGCGTCAAACTGAGATAATCGAACATCCGATTTTTCAGAACGAATCTGCCGCCAGCATGGCCCGAACCCAAGCCGAACCGCCAGCCAGCCAGCCCGACGCGCGTGCCGCGTGGCTGCGCGACCAACTCGAGCGGGCGAATTACGCCTATTACGTGCTCGACCAGCCGGACCTGCCCGACGCCGAATACGATCGGCTGTTCGGCGAGCTGCAGCAACTCGAAACCGATCATCCCGAACTCGTGACGCCCGATTCGCCGACGCAGCGCGTCGGCGGCGAAGTGGCGGGCGGATTCACGCCGGTCGTCCATGACGCGCCGATGCTGTCGCTGAACAACGGCTTCGCCGACGAGGACATCGTCGCATTCGACAAGCGCGTCGCCGATGCGCTCGACAAGACGACCGATCTCGCCGGCTCGGTGACGGACCCGGTCGAATACGCGTGCGAGCTGAAGTTCGACGGGCTCGCGATCTCGCTGCGCTACGAGCAGGGCGTGTTCGTGCAGGCGTCGACGCGCGGCGACGGCACGACCGGCGAGGACGTGACCGAGAACGTCCGCACGATCCGCTCGATCCCGCTGAAGCTGAAGGGCAAGCATGTGCCGGCCGTGCTCGACGTGCGCGGCGAGGTGCTGATGTTCAAGCGTGATTTCGCACGCCTGAACGAACGCCAGCGCGCGGCCGAGCAGCGCGAATTCGCGAACCCGCGCAATGCGGCGGCCGGCAGCCTGCGCCAGCTCGACCCGAAGATCACCGCGCAGCGTCCGCTGTCGTTCTTCGCGTACGGGGTCGGCAGGCTCGACGGGATGCCGATGCCGGACACGCACAGCGCGCTGCTCGACTGGTACGAAACGCTCGGCCTGCCGGTGAACCGCGAACGCGCGGTCGTGCGGGGCGCCGATGGCCTGCTCGGCTTCTTCCGCAAGGTCGGCGAGAAGCGCGAGTCGCTGCCGTACGACATCGACGGCGTCGTCTACAAGGTGAACCGGCGCGACGAGCAGGACCGCCTCGGCTTCGTGTCGCGCGCGCCGCGCTTCGCGCTCGCGCACAAGTTCCCGGCGCAGGAAGCGCTGACGAAGCTGGTCGCGATCGACGTGCAGGTTGGCCGCACGGGCGCGATCACGCCGGTCGCGCGGCTCGAGCCCGTGTTCGTCGGCGGCGCGACGGTGACCAACGCGACGCTGCACAACGAGGACGAAGTGCGCCGCAAGGACATCCGGATCGGCGATACCGTGATCGTGCGGCGCGCGGGCGACGTGATCCCCGAGGTCGTCGGTGCGCTGCTCGATCGGCGGCCGGCGGACGCTGCCGAGTTCGTGATGCCGACCGAGTGCCCGGTGTGCGGTTCGAAGATCGAGCGCCTGCCGGACGAGGCGATCGCGCGCTGCACGGGCGGGCTATTCTGCCCGGCGCAGCGCAAGCAGGCGCTGTGGCACTTCGCGCAGCGCCGCGCGCTCGACATCGACGGGCTCGGCGAGAAGATCATCGATCAGCTCGTCGAACTGAATCTCGTGCGCACGCCGGCCGACCTGTTCAATCTCGGTTTCGCGACGCTCGCTGAACTCGACCGGTTCGCCGAGAAGTCCGCGCAGAATCTGCTCGACTCGCTCGAGAAGGCGAAGCACACGACGCTCGCGCGCTTCATCTACGGGCTCGGGATCCGCCATGTCGGCGAATCGACCGCGAAGGATCTCGCGAAGCACTTCGGGTCGCTGACGCCGATCATGGACGCGTCGATCGAGGAACTGCTCGAAGTGAACGACGTCGGGCCGATCGTGGCCGAGTCGATTCACCAGTTCTTCGCGGAAGAGCACAACCGCACGGTGATCGAGCAATTGCGCGCGCCCGGCAAGGTCACGTGGCCCGAAGGCCCGCCCGCGCCGAAGGCGCCACAGGGCGTGCTCGCCGGCAAGACGGTCGTGCTGACGGGCACGCTGCCGAACCTCACGCGCGACGCGGCGAAGGAGATGCTCGAAGCGGCCGGCGCGAAAGTCGCGGGCTCGGTATCGAAGAAGACGGATTATGTGGTCGCGGGCGCCGACGCCGGAAGCAAGCTCGCGAAGGCCGAGGAACTCGGCATCCCCGTGCTGGACGAAGACGGACTGCACCAACTCCTGGAGGGCAATACGCCATGATTCGCGAGATCCTGAAGATGGGCGATCCGCGCCTGCTCGAAGTCGCCAAGCCGGTCGAGCGGTTCGACACCCCCGAGCTGCACGAGATCGTCGCGGACATGTTCGAGACGATGCATCACGCGAACGGCGCGGGGCTCGCCGCGCCGCAGATCGGCGTCGGGCTGCAGATCATCATCTTCGGCTTCGGCAGCAACAACCGTTATCCGGATGCACCGCCGGTGCCCGAGACTGTGCTGATCAACCCGAAGCTCGAGTACATGCCGCCGGACATGGAAGAGGGCTGGGAAGGCTGCCTGTCGGTGCCGGGCATGCGCGGCGTCGTCAGCCGCTACGCGAAGGTGCGTTACAGCGGCTTCGACCAGTTCGGCGCGAAGCTCGACCGTGTCGCCGAAGGCTTCCATGCGCGGGTCGTCCAGCACGAATACGATCACCTGATCGGCAAGCTGTATCCGATGCGGATCACCGACTTCACGCGCTTCGGCTTCACCGAGGTGCTGTTCCCGGGGCTCGATCCGGCCGCCGACGACTGACCTTGATGCGGCTGCGCGCGCCGCGTTGCGTGTGGTTTCGTACCGGATATGAAAAAGCCCGCTTGCGCGGGCTTGTTTCATGGTGCGGCACGCAGCGCGTGCCCGCTGTCAGAACGACTCGTCGGCCGACAGGTAGCGCCATTGCCCCTGCGGCAGCGCGCCGAGCATCACGCGGCCCATCCGCACGCGCTTCAGGCCGATCACTTCGAGACCGACCAGTTCGCACATGCGGCGGATCTGGCGCTTCTTGCCTTCACGCAGCACGAAACGCAGCTGTTCGCCGTTCTGCCAGCTGACCATCGCCGGCTTCAGCGGGACGCCGTCGAGTTCGAGGCCGTGGCGCAGCTTCGCGAGCGATTCCGCGGGGAAGTGCTGGTCGATGTCGATCAGCCGTTCGCCGAAGCGCACGCGCACCAGATACTCCTTGTCGATGTCCGACTGCTCGCCGATCAGCTGCTTGGCGATCACGCCATTCTGCGTCAGTACGAGCAGGCCGGTGGAGTCGATGTCGAGCCGGCCGGCCGGCGCGAGCGCGTGCAGGTGCTGCGGCGAGAAGCGCAGCGGCGAGCGGTCGCCGCTCCACTGGTTGGCGCGCGTGATCAGCACCGATGCCGGTTCATAGCCGTCTTCCGCCTGACCCGACACGTAGCCGACCGGCTTGTGCAGCAGGATCGTCACCTGCGCGGCCTGCGCGGCGCTCGCGCGCTCGTCGATCTCGATCTTCTGGTCCGGGCGGACCTTGGTGCCGAGCGTGTCGATGCGTTCGCCGTCGACGAGCACCCAGCCCTTTTCGATCCACTCGTCGGCTTCGCGGCGCGAGCACAGGCCGAGTTCGGACATGCGCTTCGACAGGCGCATCAGGCCGGTTTCGTCGCCGTGGTCGACTTCGGCCGCCGCGCGCTTGACCGGTTGCGCAGTCTTGACCGCACCGAACGAGCGGCGTTCGCCGTCGCGTGCGGGGCGTGCCGGGCGGTCGCCGAAGCTGCGCTTCGCGCCTTCGCCGGATGCCTTGTCGCGATAGGACGGGCGTTTGCCTTCATCGGCGCCTGCGCGGCGCGGGCGGGCGTCTTCATCACGACGCGGCGGGCGATCGGACGACGTGCGACGGTCGCCGAAGCTGCGTTTTGCGCCTTCGCCGGATGCGTTGTCGCGATAGGGCGCACGTGCGCCGCCTTCGCCACCCGCGCGACGCGGACGTGCATCGTCGTCGCGACGCGGCGGGCGATCGGACGACGTGCGACGGTCGCCGAAACTGCGTTTTGCGCCTTCGCCGAATGCGTTGTCGCGATAGGGCGCACGCGGGCCGCCTTCGCCACCCGCGCGACGCGGACGTGCATCGTCGTCACGACGGGGCGGACGATCTGAAGACGTGCGACGGTCGCCGAAACTGCGCTTCGCCCCTTCGCCGGATGCGTTGTCGCGATAGGGCGCACGCGGGCCGCCTTCGCCACCCGCGCGACGCGGACGTGCATCGTCATCACGGCGCGGCGGACGATCCGACGACGTGCGACGGTCGCCGAAGCTGCGTTTTGCGCCTTCGCCGGACGCGTTGTCGCGATACGGCGCACGTGCGCCGCCTTCGCCACCCGCGCGACGCGGACGTGCATCGTCGTCACGACGCGGCGGGCGATCCGACGTCGTGCGACGGTCGCTGAAGCTGCGTTTTGCGCCTTCGCCGGATGCGTTGTCGCGATACGGCGCACGTGCGCCGCCTTCGCCACCCGCGCGACGCGGACGTGCATCATCATCGCGACGCGGCGGGCGATCCGACGACGTGCGACGGTCGCCGAAGCTGCGCTTCGCCCCTTCGCCGGCTGCGTTGTCGCGATACGCCGCGCGCGCGTGCCGCGTTCGGCACCGCCTCACGCGGCGCACGCTTGGCCGGTGCGCGATCCGCCCCGGGCGCTCGGCGCCTGCCGCGCCGCCGCGGCCTTGAACGAGCGTTCGCCGGCGGCGGCCGGCGCGGCCTTCTTCGGGCGCGCCGGCTTGTCGCCTGCGGGTAGCGCGGCGGGGCGCACCGCCTTGCGGGCGACGAGGCTGCCGGAGCGGACAGGGGCGCGGGTCGGCGACGCCCGGCTTCGGATTCTTGACGGTTAATTTGGTGCGCATAAACGCTGGGATTCATTCAGACTGCGATCGCGCGCAGCAATTCGGTTTCGAGCTGGATCTGCAGGCGGTTGTCGGACAGGCCGGCACCGTCGAGCAGGAAGATGTCCTCGACGCGTTCGCCGAGCGTATTGATCCGCGCCGCGTGGACGCCGACCTGATGCTCGGCCAGGACGCGCGCGATCGAATAGAGAAGGCCCGGCCGGTCGTTGGCGGACACGGACAGGATGTAGTACTGGCCGCGCTCGTCGGCCCGGAGGTCGACGCGCGGCGTGATCGGAAATGTCCGCGACAACCGCGACAGGCGGCCCTTGGACGGCTCCGGCAGCGACGCGGTTTCGGCAAGGCGCGCCGCGAGTTGCTGTTCGACGAGATTCGCGATGTCGCGGTAGCGCACGTCGCGTTCGGTCTGCGTGACGATGAAGTTGTCGAGCGCATAGCCGTGCCGCGTCGTGCTGACACGCGCATCGAGCACCGACAGCCCGTTGCGGTCGAAGTACGCGCAGATGCCCGCGAACAGGTCGGGGCGGTCCTTCACGTACACGAGCACCTGCAGCGCGTCGCCGATCGGCGACGGCCGCGCGCGCACGATCGCGGTCTCGGCGTTCACGTGCCGGTACAGCACGCGCGTCTGCCATGCGATGTCGGCCGCGTCGTGACGCAGGAAGAAGCCGACGTCGAGCTGGTCCCACAGCGCGCGGTGCGCGTCGTCGGGCACGGTCTCGAGGCGCAGCAGCGCGAGCGCCTGCTCCTGCCGCGACTTCAGTTCCGAATGCGCGTCGGGGTTCGCTCCGCCGAGCACCGCGAGCGTGATGCGGTACAGGTCCTCGAGCAGCTTGCCCTTCCACGTGTTCCACACCTTCGGGCTCGTGCCGCGGATATCGGCGACGGTCAGCAGGTAGAGCGCGGTGAGGTAGCGCTCGTTGCCGACGACTTCGGCGAAGCGCTTGATGACTTCCGGGTCGCTCGTGTCCTGCTTCTGCGCGACCTGGCTCATCGTCAGGTGATGCTGGACGAGCCACACGATCAGCGACGCGTCGTCGCCGGTGATCCCGTGCTCGCGGCAGAAGCGCCGCGCGTCGGCCATCCCGAGCGTCGAGTGGTCGCCGCCGCGGCCTTTCGCGATGTCGTGGAACAGCGCCGCGACGTACAGCACCCACGGGCGCTCGAAGTTGCCGATCAGCTGGCTGCAGAACGGGTACTCGTGCGCATGCTCGGCCACCGCGAAGCGGCGGATGTTGCGCAACACCATCAGGATGTGCTGGTCGACCGTGTACACGTGGTACAGGTCGTGCTGCATCTGGCCGACGATGCGGCGGAAATTCAGCAGGTAGCGGCCGAGCACGCTCGTCTGGTTCATCAGCCGGAACGCATGCGTGATGCCTTCGGGCTGCTGCAGGATCTGCATGAACGTGCGGCGGTTCTGCGGATCGCGCCGCCACGTGTGGTTCATGATCTCGCGCGAGTTGTAGAGCGCGCGCAGCGTGCGGGCGGACAGGCCCTTCACGCCGCGGGTCGCCTCGTACAGCAGGAACGCCTCGAGGATCGCGTCGGGATGGCGTTCGAACACGCCGTCGTCGACGATCTCGAGCATGCCCTGCTTCTCGACGAATCGATCGGGCGACAGCACACGCGTGATGCCGCTCGTCGCGGGGAACAGCTGCGCCTCGATGTTCTGGATCAGGATCGTCGCCAGCTGCGTGACCGCTTTCGCGGCCCAGTAGTAGCGGCGCATCAGCTGCTCGCTCGCGCGCTTGGCCTGCGTCGGCCGGTAGCCGAAGCTCTCGGCGGCCTGCGTCTGCAGGTCGAACACGAGCATGTCCTGGCGGCGCCCGGCGATCACGTGCAGCCGCGCGCGCAGGGTCTTCAGGAATCCTTCGTTGCGGCGCAGCTCGCGCGCTTCGCGATCGGTGATGAGGCCGCGCGTGTCGAGCTCGCGCCAGCTGCTGCCGAAGCCGGCCGCGCGCGCGATCCACAGGATCGTCTGCAGGTCGCGCAGCCCGCCGGGGCTCTCCTTCACGTTCGGCTCGAGGCTGTACGGCGTGTCCTGGAACTTCGCGTGGCGCTGGCGCATCTCGAGCACCTTCGCGGTGAAGAAGGCGCGCGCGTCGAGCGCCTCGTGATACCGCACGGTGAAGCGTTCGAACAGCGCGGTGCTGCCGACGATGCGGCGCGCTTCGAGCAGCGAGGTCTGCACGGTGACGTCCTGCGACGCCTCCTCGATGCATTGCTCGACCGTGCGCACGCTGCTGCCGATCTCGAGGCCGAGATCCCACGCCATCCCGATGAAGCGCTCGATCCGCGCGTCGAGCGCCGGGTCGTGCGCATCGGGCAGCAGCACCAGGATGTCGACGTCGGAGTGGGGCGCGAGCTCGCCGCGCCCGTAGCCGCCGACGGCGACGAGCGCGAGCGTCGCGGGCAGCCCGCAGTCGTCCCACACGCGCTTGAGCGCATCGTCGGTGAGTCTCGACAGCGCGTGCATCAGCGATGTGACGTTCGTCGCGCTGCGAAAGCGCTCGAGCAGGTCGGCCTTGGCGGCCTTGAATTCGGCGCGCCGCGACAGCGCTGCGGGCGAGGGGGCGGCGTGAGCGCTCATGGGCGGCCGTTCAGGTCAGCAGGTGAGGGGTGGGCGGGGCGGGCGCGACGGCGCTCAGACCGCGGCGGCCGGTTGCGCGAACACCGGGCGTGCCGGCGTGCCGGCGGACACGGTCAGCACCTCGTAGCCGGTTTCGGTGACGAGCACGGTGTGCTCCCATTGCGCGGACAGGCTGCGATCGCGCGTCTTGACCGTCCACTGGTCGGGCATCGTGCGGATGTCGCGCTTGCCGGCGTTGATCATCGGCTCGATCGTGAAGATCATCCCGGCCTTCAGCTCGATGCCGGTGCCCGGGCGCCCGTAGTGGACGACCTGCGGATCCTCGTGGAACACCGTGCCGATGCCGTGGCCGCAGTATTCGCGCACGACGCTGTAGCCCTGCGCTTCGGCGTGCTTCTGGATCGCGTAGCCGATGTCGCCGAGGTGCGCGCCGGGCTTGACCTGGTCGATGCCGAGCCACATGCACTCGTAGGTGGTCTGCACGAGGCGCTTCGCGAGGATCGAGCCTTCGCCGACGATGAACATCCGGCTGGTGTCGCCGAAGTAGCCGTTCTTGATCACGGTGATGTCGATGTTCAGCGCGTCGCCGTTCTTGATCACCTTCTCGCCGGGAATGCCGTGGCAGATCACGTCGTTGACCGAGATGCAGGTGGCCTTCGGGTACGGCGGATAGCCGGGCGGCTGGTAGTTCAGCGGCGCGGGGATCGTGCCCTGCTCGTTGAGCATGAATTCGTGACAGAGCCGGTCGAGTTCGGCGGTCGTGATGCCCGCGACGACGTGCGGCGTGATGAAGTCGAGCACTTCGCTCGCGAGACGGCAGGCGACGCGCATCTCGGCGATGTCGTGTTCGTTTTTGAGCGTAATAGCCATCGAGGTATGCCTGGAATGCGGTGAATTGACGGATTATCGCACCTTATGGCGGGCCTCGCAGCCCCTGCCGGCGGTGCCGGTGCGGGTTTTCGCGGATTGTCCGGCCGGCTGCCGCGCGGCAAGCGAAAGTGGCGGGCGACTTGAGAGCCGACAAATCGGCGTGCTATACTCTTTGGCTAAGTCGACATCCAAATGCCGAACATGCCCCGATGTAGGGCGGTATCGCGACGGCATCAGGATGAAAGGCTTGCGGCACGGGCAGTTTCGCACGTGCCGAATCGCAAGCCGGCGCAACCAGGGTGCCGGCCGCGCGGAACGCGCGGCGGTACGGCAGCCGGCTTAAGACCCAACCCTCGTGGAGAATTTACATGGCAGTCACGATGCGCCAAATGCTGGAAGCGGGTGTCCACTTCGGTCACCAGACGCGCTTCTGGAACCCGAAGATGGCTCCGTTCATTTTCGGTCACCGTAACAAGATTCACATCATCAACCTCGAAAAGACGCTGCCGATGTTCACGGACGCACAGAAGTACGTGCGCCAGCTGGCAGCGAACCGCGGCACGATCCTGTTCGTCGGCACGAAGCGCCAGTCGCGTGACACGATCGCCCAGGAAGCGCAACGTGCGGGCATGCCGTACGTCAACGCACGCTGGCTCGGCGGCATGATGACCAACTTCAAGACGCTGAAGGTATCGATCAAGCGCCTGAAGGACATGGAAGCGGCAGTCGAGGCGGGCGAGCTCGAGAAGATGAGCAAGAAGGAAGCGCTGCTGTTCGAACGCGAAATCGCCAAGCTGCAGAAGTCGATCGGCGGCGTGAAGGACATGGGCGGCATTCCGGACGCGATCTTCGTCGTCGACGTCGGCTACCACAAGATCGCCGTCACGGAAGCGAACAAGCTGGGCGTGCCGGTCATCGCCGTGGTCGACACGAACCACTCGCCGGAAGGTGTGGACTACGTGATCCCGGGCAACGACGACTCGAGCAAGGCAGTCGCGCTGTACGCTGAAGGCGTGGCCGACGCGATCCTGGAAGGCCGTGCGAACGCGGTCAACGAAGTGGTCCAGGCAGCGCGTGGCGACGACGAGTACGTCGAGGAAAACGCGTAACTGGCCCCGAGCCGGCGCAAAAAGGGGGCTCTCAACAGGCCCCCTTTTTTTAAGCTTGTGCGCCGGACCTGATCGCGCCGAATCGGCGCGGGTCCGGAAACGATTTTCGGCCGTTCGCGTCCAAGCGGGCGGCGTTGTGAATACAGACTCAAGGAGCGAATGATGGCGGCAATTACCGCAAGCATGGTGGCAGAACTGCGCGCAAAGACCGACGCACCGATGATGGAGTGCAAGAAGGCGCTGACGGAAGCCGACGGCGACCTGGCCAAGGCTGAAGAGCTGCTGCGCGTCAAGCTCGGCAACAAGGCGAGCAAGGCGGCATCGCGCGTGACGGCAGAAGGCGTCGTCGCATCGTTCGTCGGCGGCAACGCGGGCGCGCTGGTCGAGCTGAACTGCGAAACCGACTTCGTCGCGAAGAACGACGACTTCCTCGCATTCTCGAAGACCGTCGCAGAACTCGTCGCGACGCAAAACCCGGCAGACGTGGCAGCGCTGTCGGCACTGCCGCTCGACGGTTCGACGGTCGACGCAGTCCGCCTGGCCCTGATCGGCAAGATCGGCGAGAACGTCTCGATCCGCCGTTTCGTCCGTTTCGAAACCGCGAACAAGATCGCAACGTACCTGCACGGCGCGCGTATCGGCGTGATCGTCGAGTACACGGGTGCGGAAGAGCAGGTCGGCAAGGACGTCGCGATGCACATCGCCGCGATGAAGCCGGTCGCCCTGTCGTCGGCCGACGTGCCGGCGGAACTGATCGAGACGGAACGCCGCGTCGCCGAGCAGAAGGCTGCCGAATCGGGCAAGCCGGCTGAAATCGTCGCGAAGATGGTCGACGGCAGCGTCCAGAAGTACCTGAAGGAAGTGTCGCTGCTGAACCAGACGTTCGTGAAGAACGACAAGCAGACGATCGAGCAGATGCTGAAGGCAGCGAACGCGACCGTGCAGAAGTTCGCGCTGTTCGTCGTCGGCGAAGGCATCGAGAAGCGCCAGGACGACTTCGCCGCAGAAGTGGCCGCGCAAGTCGCAGCAGCAAAGCAGCAGTAAGCAGTCAGGCAGTATCCGCGGCGGGCGTTCCGCTCGCCGCGGCCGGCGGCGCCGCCGGCCGGCCGGGAAACCCGGTCCGGTCCCGGCGCTTGCCCGAATCAGTATTTCGCCCTACAGTTCGTGGTTGTCATCCTCTCGTCGCTCGGAAGCCCCTATGTCCAATGCCTATAAACGCGTCCTCCTCAAACTCTCCGGCGAAGCGCTGATGGGCGACGATGCCTTCGGCATCAATCGCGCGACGATCGAACGGATGGTGGCGGATATCGCCGAAGTCGTGGGTCTCGGTACGCAACTCGCGGTCGTGATCGGCGGCGGTAACATTTTCCGCGGTGTCGCGGGCGGTGCGGCCGGCATGGACCGCGCGACGGCCGACTACATGGGGATGCTGGCGACGATGATGAACGCGCTGGCGCTGCAGGACGCGATGCGCCACGCCGGCATCGTCGCGCGCGTGCAGTCCGCGCTGCGCATGGATCAGGTCGTCGAGCCGTACATCCGGCCGCGCGCGATCCGCCAGCTCGAGGAAGGCAAGGTCGTGATCTTCGCGGCCGGCACGGGCAACCCGTTCTTCACGACGGACACGGCCGCCGCGCTGCGCGGTTCGGAAGTGGGCGCCGAGGTCGTTTTGAAGGCGACCAAGGTCGATGGCGTATATTCTGCCGATCCGAAGAAGGATCCGTCGGCCACGCGCTACACGACGATCAGCTTCGACGAGGCGATCAGCCGCAATCTGCAGGTGATGGACGCGACGGCCTTCGCGCTGTGCCGCGACCAGAAGCTGCCGATCCGCGTGTTTTCGATCAACAAGCCGGGCGCGCTCAAGCGCATCGTGCTGGGCGAGGACGAAGGTACGCTCGTCCACGTGTAAACTCCCGCGGATGCGGGCAAGCGGCGCGGGTCGCCGGCCGTGGTGCGTGGCGCACCGGGCGCGGCCCGCGTTCATTGAAGGTTGGAAGGTTCGGAGGTTGAAATGAGTGTCGCTGATGTCAAGAAGGGCGTAGAGCAGAAGATGCAGCGCTCGATCGAAGCGTTCAAGAACGATCTGGCGAAGATCCGTACGGGCCGTGCGCATACCGGTCTGCTCGATCACGTGCAGGTCGACTACTACGGTTCGATGGTGCCGATCTCGCAGGTTGCGAACCTGACGCTCGTCGACGCACGCACGATCGGCGTGCAGCCGTGGGAAAAGAACATGGTCGCGAAGGTCGAGAAGGCCATCCGCGAAGCCGATCTGGGCCTGAACCCGGCCACGGCCGGCGACCTGATCCGCGTGCCGATGCCCGCGCTGACGGAAGAGCGCCGCCGCGAGCTCACCAAGGTGGTCAAGAGCGAAGGCGAAACGGCCAAGGTCGCGATCCGCAACCTGCGCCGCGACGCGAACGAAGCGCTCAAGAAGCTCGTGAAGGACAAGGAAATCTCGGAAGACGACGAGCGCCGTGCGAGCGACGACGTGCAGAAGCTGACCGACAAGCACGTCGCCGAAGTCGACAAGCTCGTGCAGAGCAAGGAAGCCGAGATCATGACGGTCTGACGACCGTCCTCGCGCGCCGCCTTCTTCCCGCAACTGTCTCAACGGCCATGACCTATACCAGCTCTACCGTTCGCGTGCCTGACGTCGGCGCCGTGCCGCGTCATATCGCGATCATCATGGACGGCAACGGCCGTTGGGCGACCGAACGCCGCTTGCCGCGCGTCGCGGGGCACACCCGCGGCGTCGACGCCGTGCGGTCGGTGGTCGAAGGCTGCGCGCGCGCCGGCGTCGAATACCTGACGCTGTTCGCGTTCAGTTCGGAAAACTGGCGCCGGCCGAACGACGAAGTGTCGTTCCTGATGCGGCTGTTCATCACCGCGCTCGAGCGCGAGATCGGCAAGCTGCATGCGAACGGGATCCGCCTGCGCGTCGTGGGCGATCTCGAGCGTTTCGAGCCGCGCATCCGCGAACTGATCCGCCGCGCCGAAACCAAGACGGCGCGCAACACCCGCCTGACCCTGACGATCGCCGCGAACTACGGCGGCCGCTGGGACATCCTGCAGGCGACGAAGAAACTCGTCGAGCAGGCCGTGCGCGAGGGCCGCGAGGTCGAGGTGACCGAAGACGCGTTCGCGCCGCACCTGGCGATGGCCTATGCGCCGGAGCCCGATCTCTTCATCCGCACCGGCGGCGAGCAGCGCGTCAGCAATTTCCTGCTGTGGCAGCTCGCGTACGCCGAATTCTATTTCACCGACAAATACTGGCCGGATTTCGACGGCGCGGCCCTGGCCGACGCGATCGCGTCGTATACCGAGCGCGAGCGCCGTTTCGGGCGCACCAGCGCGCAGCTCGAGCCGCAATCGCAGAACGCCGATTCCCTTTCATGCTGAAGACCCGTGTGATCACGGCGGTCGTGATGCTGGCCGTGTTGCTGCCGGTGACGCTGTTCGCGCCGCTCGCAGCCTTCGGCGCGCTGATCGGCGTCGTGCTCGTGTTCGCCGCGTGGGAATGGGCGCGCCTGCTGAAGCTCGGCGCGGCCGGTTCGGTCGTTTATGCGATCGTCGCGGCGCTGGCGCTCGCGGCGACCGTGCCGCTCGGCGTCGAGGCCGCTTCGTCCCGTCCCCTTTTCATGGCGGCCGGCGTGTTCTGGCTGCTGGTCGGCCCGTTCTCGCTGCGGCGCAAGCCGGAACTCGCGGGCGGCGTTTGGCGGCCGTTCCTGCTCGCGGCCGGGCTCGTGGTGTTCGCGGCCTGCTGGCACGCGGTCGTCGCGGCGCGTGCGCAGGGCGTTCCGTTCGTGCTCTCGCTGCTGCTGGTCGTGTGGCTGGCCGATATTGGTGCATATTTCGCGGGCAAGGCCTTCGGAAAGCGTAAACTGGCCGTGACGATCAGTCCCGGGAAGAGCTGGGAAGGCGCGATCGGCGGCTGGCTCGCCGTGATGGTCGTCGCGGGAGCCGCGATGGCCGCGCACTGGTTCGAGCCGACCCTGTTTTCCGCATTCGCGACGCGCTACGGGATGCCCGGCGCGTGGGCCGCGCTGACGCTGCTGGTTGCGTACAGCGTGATCGGCGACCTGTTCGAGTCGCTGCTCAAGCGTCAGGCGGGCGTGAAAGATTCGAGCGGCCTGCTGCCCGGTCACGGCGGCGTGCTCGACCGCGTCGACGCGCTGCTGCCGGTGCTGCCGCTCGCAATGCTGCTGCTTGGTTAAACCACTATTTCTGTTATGCAAAAACGTCTGACACTGCTCGGTTCCACGGGCTCGATCGGAGACAGCACGCTCGACGTGGTCGCCCGCCATCCCGAGCGTTTCTCGGTCTATGCGTTGACCGCGCACCGCAATGGCGACAAGCTCGTCGAGCAGTGCCTGCGCTTCGCACCCGAAGTCGCGGTGGTCGGCGATGCGAACACGGCGGCGCACGTCGAGGCGAAGCTGCGCGCGGCGGGCAACAAGACCACGGTGCTGTACGGGCCGCAGGCGCTCGTCGACGTGTCGAACAGCGACGGCTGCGACACCGTCGTCGCGGCGATCGTCGGCGCGGCCGGCCTCGCGCCGAGTCTGGCGGCCGCGCGCGCCGGCAAGCGCATCCTGCTCGCGAACAAGGAATCGCTCGTGATGTCGGGCGCGATCTTCATGGATGCCGTGCGCGACCATGGCGCGATCCTGCTGCCGGTCGACAGCGAACACAACGCGATCTTCCAGTGCATGCCGCGCGACGCGAACGAGCACGGCGGGATCTCGAAGATCATCCTGACCGCGTCGGGCGGCCCGTTCCGTACGCGCGAGCCGGCCACGCTCGTCGACGTGACGCCGGACGAGGCCTGCAAGCATCCGAACTGGGTGATGGGTCGCAAGATTTCCGTCGATTCCGCGACGATGATGAACAAGGGCCTCGAAGTGATCGAGGCGCACTGGATCTTCGGCCTGCCGGGCGACCGGATCGACGTGCTGATCCACCCGCAGAGCGTGATCCATTCGCTCGTGTCGTACCGCGACGGCTCGGTGCTCGCGCAGCTCGGCAACCCCGACATGCGTACGCCGATCGCGCACGCGCTGGCGTTCCCGGAGCGCGTCGACGCCGGTGTCGAGCAGCTCGACCTCGCGCAGATCGCCCAGCTGTCGTTCGAGAAGCCCGACTACACGCGCTTCCCGTGCCTCGCGCTCGCGCTGAAGGCGCTCGAGGAGGGCGGCATCGCGAGCGCCGCGTTGAACGCGGCGAACGAAATCGCGGTCGAAGCGTTTCTCGAGCGCCGGATCGGCTTCATGGCGATCGCGGCGACGGTCGACGCGGTGCTCAACGCACTGCCGAACCGCAACCCGAACGGGCTCGACGACGTCCTTGCGGCGGATGCCGAGGCACGCCGCCTCGCCGCCGAGATCATTGCGAAAGCGCCTGCGCCACGCGTGGAGCGCACTGTCTGAATGAGGTGCTCATGAACGTGCTGGTCGAACTGATCGCGTTTGCGGTGGCGATCGGGGTGCTGGTCGTCGTGCATGAGTACGGACATTATCGCGTCGCGCGCTGGTGCGGCGTGAAGGTGCTGCGTTTCTCGATCGGCTTCGGCCAGCCCGTCGCGCGCTGGGTCAGCCGCAAGACGGGCACCGAATGGACGCTCTCCGCGCTGCCGCTTGGCGGCTACGTGAAGATGCTCGACGAGCGCGAGCCGGGGGCGGGCGTCAAACCCGAGGAGCTCGGCCAGGCGTTCAACCGGCAATCGGTGTTCAAGCGCATCGCGATCGTCGCCGCCGGCCCGATCGCGAACTTCCTGTTGGCAATCGTCCTGTTTTCCGCCGTATTCGCAACCGGCGTGACCGAGCCGGCCGCGGTGCTCGCGCCGCCGGCCGCCGGCACGGCGGCGGCCCGCGCGGGCTTCGACGGCAGCGAGACGATCGTGTCCATTCGCGACGCACAGGGCGGCGACGCCGTGCCGGTGCGCTCGTGGTCGGACCTGCGCTGGAAGCTGCTGGCCGCCGCGTTCGATCATCGCGAGGTCGTGCTCGGCGCGCGCGACGGCGGCGCGGCGACGTTCGACTTCCGCGTCGACCTGCGCAATGTTCCCGAAAGCGCGCTCGACGACGATTTCATGCTGCACCTGGGCTTCGAGACCGGCGGCGGCGCGCTGTCGGTGGCGTCGGTGCAGCCCGGCAGCGCGGCCGAGCAGGCGGGCCTGAAGGCCGGCGACAAGCTGCTCGCGCTCGACGGCAAGCCCATCGGCGGCGCCACGCGCTTCATCGACGCGGTGAAGCACCATGCGGGCCAGGCGGTCGAACTGCAGATCGAGCGCGGCGGTGCCTTGCGGACGGTGTCGATCGTGCCGCAGGCGCAGCGCGACGACGAAACGGGGCAGCAGGTCGGCCGCATCGGCGCGGCGCTGTCGATGCACACGCCGTCGGTCGACGTGCGCTACGGGCCGATCGAGAGTCTGCGCCTCGGCGCGCACCGCACGTGGGACATCGCCGTTTACTCGCTGAGGATGTTCGGGCGGATGATCACGGGCGATGCGTCGCTGAAGAACCTGTCCGGCCCGGTGACGATCGCGGACTACGCGGGCAAGAGCGCGCGGCTCGGTCCGTCGGCCTTCCTGTCGTTCCTCGCCCTTGTCAGCATTAGCCTCGGGGTGCTGAACTTGCTGCCGATTCCCGTTTTGGACGGGGGGCATCTGTTATATTATCTGGTTGAAGCCGCGACCGGGAAAGCCGTATCGGAGCGCTGGCAGCTGATTCTGCAAAGAGCCGGGTTGATCTGCATCGTCGCGTTGTCGGCGATCGCGCTGTTCAACGACCTGGCTCGGTTAATCCATTTCTGAAGCGTCAGGCGGCGGCCAGTCGGCCGCCGCCTGATTTGATGCAGCTAAATATTGGGGATGCACGTTGTTCAAACCTCATCGCTTTGTACCTAAGACAGTTGCAGCGGCCGCGCTCGCCGCGCACGGCCTCGCGGCGCATGCAGCGGCACCGTTCGTGGTGCAAGACATCAAGATCGAGGGGTTGCAGCGCGTCGAAGCCGGTTCGGTGTTCGCCTACCTGCCGATCAAGCAGGGCGATACCTTCACCGACGACAAGGCATCCGAAGCAATCCGCGCGCTGTACGCGACGGGCTTCTTCAACGACGTGCGCATCGCCACCCAGGGCAACGTCGTGATCGTGCAGGTGCAGGAGCGTCCGGCCATCGCGTCGATCGACTTCACCGGCACGAAGGAATTCGACAAGGACAACCTGACGAAGGCGCTGCGCGCGGTGGGTCTGGCCGACGGCCGCTACTACGACAAGGCGCTCGTCGACAAGGCGGAGCAGGAGCTCAAGCGTCAGTACCTGACGCGCGGCTTCTATGCGGCCGAGGTCAAGACGACGATCACGCCGGTCGACGCGAACCGCGTGTCGATCCTGTTCGCGGTCGCCGAAGGCCCGAGCGCGAAGATCCGCCAGATCAACTTCATCGGCAACAAGGCGTTCAGCACCAGCACGCTGCGCGACGAGATGCAGCTGTCGACGCCGAACTGGTTCTCCTGGTACACGAAGAACGACCTGTACTCGAAGGAAAAGCTCACGGGCGACCTCGAGGCCGTGCGCTCGTACTACCTGAACCGCGGCTACCTCGAGTTCAACATCGAATCGACCCAGGTGTCGATCTCGCCCGACAAGAAGGACATGTACCTGACGGTCACGCTGCACGAAGGCGAGCCGTACACGGTGTCGGGCATCAAGCTGTCGGGCAACCTGCTCGATCGCGAAGCCGAACTGAACAAGCTGATCAAGATCAAGCCGGGCGATCGCTTCTCGGCCGAAAAGCTGCAGCAAACGACGAAGTCGATCGTCGACAAGCTCGGTGAATACGGCTACGCATTCGCGACCGTCAACGCGCAGCCGGACATCGACCAGGCGAACCACAAGGTGAACCTGAACCTCGTCGTCGATCCGAGCCGCCGCGTGTACGTGCGCCGCATCAACGTGGTCGGCAACACGCGCACGCGCGACGAAGTCGTGCGCCGCGAAATGCGCCAGCTCGAAAGCTCGTGGTTCGATTCGAACCGCCTCGCGCTGTCGAAGGACCGCGTGAACCGTCTCGGCTATTTCACCAACGTCGACGTGACGACGGTGCCGGTCGAAGGCACGAACGACCAGGTCGACGTGAACGTGAAGGTCGACGAAAAGCCGACCGGCGCGATCACGCTGGGCGCGGGCTTCTCGTCGACGGACAAGGTGGTGCTGTCGGCCGGCGTGTCGCAGGACAACGTGTTCGGCTCGGGCACGAGCCTGTCGGTGAACGTCAACACCGCGAAGAGCTACCGCACGCTGACCGTCACGCAGGTCGACCCGTACTTCACGGTCGACGGCATCAAGCGGATCACCGACGTCTACTACCGCACGTACCAGCCGCTTTACTACTCGACGAGTTCGAGCTTCCGGATCATCAGCGCGGGCGGCAACCTGAAGTTCGGCATCCCGTTCTCGGAAGTCGACACCGTCTACTTCGGCGCGGGCTTCGAGCAGAACCGTCTCGACGTCGACTCGAACACGCCGCAGAGCTACCAGGATTACGTGAACGAGTTCGGCCGCGTGTCGAACACGGTGCCGCTGACGGTGGCATGGTCGCGCGACGCGCGTGACAGCGCGCTGATCCCGAGCCGCGGCTACTTCACGCAGGCGAACGTCGAATACGGCGTGCCGGTCGGCAAGATCCAGTACTACAAGGCCGACCTGCAGGCGCAGTACTACTATTCGTTCTCGCGCGGCTTCATCCTGGGTCTGAACCTGCAAGGCGGCTACGGTAACGGCATCGGCAACCCGTACCCGATCTTCAAGAACTACTACGCGGGCGGTATCGGCTCCGTGCGTGGCTACGAGCCGAGCTCGCTGGGCCCGCGCGACACGAAGACGAACGACCCGATCGGCGGTTCGAAGATGGTGGTCGGCAACATCGAGCTGACGTTCCCGCTGCCGGGCACCGGCTACGACCGCACGCTGCGCGTGTTCACGTTCCTCGACGGCGGTAACGTGTGGGGCAACGCGCCGGGCGGCACGAGTACCGGCGCGAACGGCCTGCGTTACGGCTACGGTGTGGGTCTCGCGTGGATCTCGCCGATCGGCCCGCTGAAGCTGAGCCTCGGCTTCCCGCTGCAGAAGCACGAAGGCGACCAGTACCAGAAATTCCAGTTCCAGATCGGGACGGCGTTCTGATCGAACGCATGACAACAGTAACGAGAGGGTAATTTTGCTAACCGGTAAGTTTTCGAAACGAGTGATGTGTGCGCTGACCGTTGCGCTGGCCTTGGGCGCGGCGACGGCGCATGCTCAGGACGTCGCCCGCATCGCGGCGGTCAATTCGGATCGGATCCTGCGCGAGTCGGCGCCCGCCAAGGCGGCGCAGACGAAGCTCGAAGCCGAGTTCGCGAAGCGCGACAAGGATCTGCAGGACCTCGCGGCGCGCCTGAAGTCGATGTCCGACTCGCTGGACAAGAACGGTGCGTCGCTGTCGGCGGCCGATCGCGCGCAGAAGCAGCGCGATCTCGCGCAGCTCGACACCGACTTCCAGCGCAAGCAGCGCGAGTTTCGCGAAGACCTGAACCAGCGCCGCAACGAGGAGCTCGCGGCCGTGCTGGAGCGTGCGAACAAGGTCATCAAGCAGATCGCCGAGCAGCAGAATTACGACCTGATCGTGCAGGAAGCCGTGTACGTCAGTCCGCGCATCGACATCACCGACAAGGTGCTCAAGGCGCTCGCGTCCGGCTCGACGAACTGAACGGAGCAGACGACGAATGGCATTGACGCTTGAGGCACTCGTAACGCGGTTCGGCGGCGAGATCGCCGGCGACGCCCAGTGCAAGGTGGGCGGCCTCGCGCCGCTCGACCAGGCAGGCCCTCAGCAACTCGCGTTTCTCGCGAACCCGAAGTACCTGTCGCAGGTCGAGACGACCCGCGCCGGCGCGGTGCTGATCGCGCCGAAGGATCTCGAAAAGCTGGGTGCGGCCGCTCATGGCCGCAATTTCATCGTGACGCCGAATCCGTACGCGTACTTCGCGCGCGTCGCGCAGATGTTCATCGATCTCGCCACGCCGCCGCGCGCGGCCGGCGTGCATCCGAGCGCGACGATCGATCCGGCCGCGCAGGTCGCCGCGAGCGCGGTGATCGGCCCGCACGTGACGGTCGAGGCCGGCGCGGTGATCGAAGACGACGTGCAGCTGGACGCGAACGTGTTCGTCGGCCGCGGCACGACGATCGGCGCAGGCTCGCACCTGTATCCGAACGCGTCGGTGTACCACGGCTGCAAGATCGGCCCGCGCGCGATCATCCACGCGGGTGCCGTGATCGGTTCCGACGGCTTCGGCTTCGCGCCGGATTTCGTCGGCGACGGCGACGCGCGCACCGGCAGCTGGGTCAAGATTCCGCAGGTCGGCGGCGTGTCGATCGGCCCGGACGTCGAGATCGGCGCGAACACGACGATCGACCGCGGCGCGATGGCGGACACCGTCATCGAAGAATGCGTGAAGATCGACAACCAGGTCCAGATCGCGCACAACTGCCGGATCGGCGCCTACACGGTGATCGCCGGCAAGGCGGGCATCGCGGGCAGCACGACGATCGGCCGCCACTGCATGATCGGCGGCGCGGCGGGGATCGCCGGCCACGTGACGCTTGGCGACTATGTCATCATCACGGCGAATTCGGGCGTGTCGAAGTCGCTGCCGAAGGCCGGCATCTATACGAGCGCGTTCCCGGCCGTCGACCACGGCGAATGGAACCGGAGCGCCGCGCTCGTGCGCAACCTCGACAAGCTGCGCGACCGCATCAAGGCGCTCGAAACCGCGCTGGCCGCCCAGGGCGGCACGCACGCCTGACCGACACCATGCGAGACCACGAACCGGGCACGGCCAGCGCATCCGGCCCGGTTTGCCAGACTGGGCCGCACGGCGGCCCGCTTCAGCCTTTGCATCACCACCGCGCAGCCTCTGCGTGAGACGAACCATCATGAGCACTGAAAAAATCAATCTCGACATCCACAAGATCCTCACGCTGCTGCCGCATCGCTATCCGATTCTGCTCGTCGATCGCGTGCTCGAACTCGAGCCGCACAAGGGGATCAAAGCGCTGAAGAACGTGTCGATCAACGAGCCGTTCTTCCAGGGGCACTTCCCGAAGCGGCCGGTGATGCCGGGTGTGCTGATCCTCGAGGCGCTCGCTCAGGCGGCCGCGCTGCTGACGTTCTCGGAAGAGCAGCCGAAGGATCCGGAAAACACGCTGTACTACTTCGTCGGGATCGACGGCGCGCGCTTCAAGCGCGTGGTCGAACCGGGCGACCAGCTGATTCTGAACGTGACGTTCGAACGTTACATCCGCGGCATCTGGAAGTTCAAGGCAGTGGCGGAAGTGGACGGCAAGGTGGCGGCGGAAGCCGAACTGATGTGCACGGTCAAGACGGCCGACGCGGCGCCCTGAGCGACGCGGCACGCATGGGTAACGTAACGCGGGCAACGCGACACATCACATCGAGAGGCAACGGCGCATGACCAGGATTCATCCTACCGCGATCGTCGAACCGGGCGCACAGATCGACGAGTCCGTCGAGATCGGGCCGTACGCGATCGTCGGGCCGCACGTCACGATCGGCGCGCGTACGACGATCGGCTCGCACAGCGTGATCGAAGGTCACACGACGCTCGGCGAGGACAACCGCATCGGCCATTACGCGTCGGTGGGCGGTCGTCCGCAGGACATGAAGTACAAGGACGAGCCGACGAAGCTCGTGATCGGCAACCGCAACACGATCCGCGAATTCACGACGATCCACACCGGCACCGTGCAGGACGTCGGCGTGACGACGCTCGGCGACGACAACTGGATCATGGCCTATGTGCACATTGGCCATGACTGCCGCGTCGGCAACAACGTGATCCTGTCGAGCAACGCGCAGATGGCCGGTCACGTCGAGATCGGCGACTTCGCGATCGTCGGCGGGATGTCGGGCGTGCACCAGTTCGTGCGCATCGGCGCGCACTCGATGCTGGGCGGCGCCTCGGCGCTCGTGCAGGACGTGCCGCCGTTCGTGATCGCGGCCGGCAACAAGGCCGAGCCGCACGGCATCAACGTCGAAGGCCTGCGCCGGCGCGGTTTCTCGCCCGACGCGATCTCGGCGCTGCGCAGCGCGTACCGCCTGCTGTACAAGAACGGCCTGTCGCTCGAGGAAGCGAAGGTGCAGTTGCGCGAGCTGGCGGCCGCGGGCGGCGAAGGCGACGCAGCGGTCACCGCGCTCGTCGAGTTCATCGACGCGTCCCAACGCGGCATCATCCGCTAAGCGATGTCGCTCCCGACCAATCAGCTCCGGCTCGCGATGGTGGCCGGCGAGCCGTCGGGCGACCTGCTCGCGGCGTCGCTGCTCGGCGGGCTTCAGGCGCGGCTGCCCGCATCGACCCGCTACTACGGGATCGGCGGGCAGCGGATGCTCGCGCACGGCTTCGACTCGCACTGGCAGATGGACAAGCTGACGGTGCGCGGCTACGTCGAGGCGCTGGGCCAGATTCCCGAGATCCTGCGGATTCGCGGCGAGCTGAAGCGCCAGCTGCTCGCGGAGCGGCCCGACGCCTTCATCGGCGTCGACGCGCCCGATTTCAACTTCAGCGTGGAGCAGGCCGCGCGCGACGCGGGCATCCCGTCGATCCACTTCGTGTGCCCGTCGATCTGGGCGTGGCGCGGCGGCCGGATCAAGAAGATCGCGAAGTCCGTCGACCACATGCTGTGCCTGTTCCCGTTCGAACCGGCGATCCTCGACAAGGCGGGCGTCGCGTCGACGTATGTCGGCCACCCGCTGGCCGACGAGATTCCGCTCGAGCCCGACACGCACGGCGCGCGCATCGCGCTCGGCTTGCCGGCCGAGGGCCCCGTGATCGCGGTGCTGCCGGGCAGCCGGCGCTCGGAGATCGGGCTGATCGGCCCGACGTTCTTCGCCGCGATGGCGCTGATGCAGCAGCGCGAGCCCGGCGTGCGGTTCGTGATGCCGGCGGCGACGCCCGCGCTGCGCGAACTGCTGCAGCCGCTCGTCGACGCCCATCCGCAACTCGCGCTGACGATCACCGACGGCCGCTCGCAGGTTGCGATGACGGCCGCCGACGCGATCCTCGTGAAGAGCGGCACCGTCACGCTGGAAGCCGCGCTGCTGAAGAAGCCGATGGTGATCTCGTACAAGGTGCCCTGGCTGACCGGACAGATCATGCGCCGGCAGGGCTATCTGCCGTACGTCGGCTTGCCGAACATCCTGGCGGGGCGCTTCGTCGTGCCCGAGCTGCTGCAGCATTTCGCGACGCCCGAGGCGCTCGCCGATGCGACGCTCACGCAGCTGCGCGACGACGCGAACCGCCGCACGCTGACCGAAGTGTTTACCGAAATGCATCTCTCGCTGCGGCAGAACACGGCCGCGAAGGCGGCCGAAGCGGTCGTGCGCGTACTCGAGCAACGCAAGGGGCGCGTATGACGGCAGCCCGTGCACCACGCCGCCGCGCGTCGACCGACGTGCAGGGCGGCTTCGACTTCAGCCGGCCCGACGAGATCGTCTGCGGCGTCGACGAAGCGGGCCGCGGCCCGCTCGCGGGGCCGGTGGTCGCCGCCGCGGTGATCCTCGATCCCGCGCAGCCGATCGACGGGCTCGACGATTCGAAGGCGCTGTCCGCGAAAAAGCGCGACGCGCTGTACGACCTGATCGTCGCGCGCTCGCGCGCGTATTGCGTCGCGTCGGCCAGCGTCGACGAGATCGACACGCTCAACATCCTGCACGCGACGATGCTCGCGATGAAGCGGGCCGTCGAAGGCCTGTCGGTGCTGCCGACGCTCGCGCAGATCGACGGCAACCGCTGCCCGACGCTGATGGTGCGTGCCGAGGCGATCGTCAGCGGCGACGCGCTCGTGCCGAGCATCTCGGCCGCGTCGATCCTCGCGAAGGTCGCGCGTGACCGCATGCTCGTCGAGCTGCACGAACGCTTCCCGGTGTACGGGTTCAACGTGCATGCGGGCTACGGCACCGAGAAACATCTCGCCGCGCTGCGCGAGCACGGCCCGTGCGAAGCGCATCGGCGCTCGTTCGCACCCGTGCGCGCGGCACTCGACCTGATTCGATGAAAAGCATTACTTCCCGCGACAACCCGCTGTACAAGCGCCTGAAGGCGCTTGCGGGTTCGACGTCCCAGCAGCGCCGCGGCGGCCAGGCGCTGCTCGAAGGTTTTCACCTCGCCAGCGCGTATCTCGATACGGGCGCGATACCCGAGCTGTGCGTCGCCACCGAAGGCGCGCTCGCGCACGACGAAGCGCAGGCGATCATCGCGCGCGTCGATGCGCAGCGGGTCGTCACGCTGCCCGATGCGCTGTTCGGACAACTGTCGAACGTGGTGAGCGGCGTCGGTTTCCTGCTGCTCGTCGAGCGTCCCGCGCAGCCGCTGCCGGAGCGTGTCACGCACACGTCGGTCGTGCTCGACGGCGTGCAGGACGCCGGCAACGTCGGCTCGATCCTGCGCAGCGCGGCCGCGGCCGGTGTGCGGCACGTGTTCTGCGCGCCGGGCACCGCCTATGCGTGGTCGTCGAAGGTGCTGCGCTCGGGAATGGGCGCGCACTTCCTGCTGTCGATCCACGAGGATGTCGAGGCCGGCGCGCTCGCCGAACGCCTCGACGTGCCGGTCGCGCTGACCGATTCGCACGGCGCGCAGGCGATCTACGACTGCGACCTGGCCGGGCCCGTCGCATGGGTATTCGGCAACGAGGGCGCCGGCGTGTCGGCGTTCTGGCGCGACGTGGCCACGCATCGCGTGACGATCCCGCAGCCGGGCGGCATGGAGTCGCTGAATGTGGCGGCAGCGGCGGCGGTGTGCCTGTTCGAGCAGGTGCGGCAGCAGCGGCTCGCATGACATGATGACGTGACGCGCGGCGTTGCCCGCGCGGTATCCCGCACCACGAAAAAAGGCCGCGTTCGACGCGGCCTTGTTGCTTCTGGCGACGGCGGCCCGGCGGCCGCCCGTGCGCCGGTCGTCAGTACGACTGCCGGTCGAGGCGGATTTCCTGCAGGATCGTCGTCGCGATCTCCTCGATCGACTTGTGCGTCGACGACAGCCACTTGATCCCTTCGCGGCGCATCATCGCCTCGGCCTCGTTGATCTCGTAGCGGCAATTCTCGGGCGCCGCGTACTTGCTGCCGGGGCGGCGCTCGTTGCGGATCTCCGACAGGCGCTGCGGATCGATCGACAGCCCGAACAGCTTGTCGCGATGCGGCGACAGCGCCGACGGCAGCTTGCCGCGCTCGAAGTCCTCCGGAATCAGCGGATAGTTGGCGGCCTTCACGCCGTACTGCATCGCGAGATACAGGCTCGTCGGCGTCTTGCCGCTGCGCGACACGCCGACCAGGATCACGTCGGCTTCCGACAGGTTGCGGTTCGACTGGCCGTCGTCGTGCGCGAGCGAGAAGTTGATCGCCTCGATCCGCGTCTTGTATTCCTCGGTGTCGGCGTTCTGGTGGCCGCGGCCCATCGCGTGGCTCGACTTCAGCTCCAGTTCCTGCTCGAGCGGCTCGACGAAGCGCTGGAACATGTCCAGCACGAGCGCGTTCGAGCGCTTGACGATGTCGTTCGACTCGCTGTCGACGAGCGTCGTGAACACGATCGCGCGTCGGCCGTCGTGCACCGCGGCTTCGTTGATCTTCTCGACGGTCGAAAAGGCCTTGTCGAGCGAGTCGACGAACGGCACGCGCACGAGGCGGAATTTCTGGTCGAACTGGGAGAGGATCGAGTGCGCGAAGGTTTCGGCAGTGATCCCGGTGCCGTCGGAGACGATGAAAACGGTAGGCAGCATGAATCTGGGCGTCGAGCGTGAAGGGCGGTTGCGCGGGCCGCTGGAGGTCCGCCTCCAGGCACAGTGACAAGGTCGCGCCACATCCGGCAGCCGGCACGGTAGAATAGCGGCAACCTGTTGGATAAGCAATTGCGGGGGCGGGGTGCGAACGGCACGCCAGGCTTGCCGCGAGCGTTCCAGAACTCCCGGCAAGTTCGGCGATTCGTCTGAATATATCGCCCTTCTGCCGGGATTTTTGCAAATCGGGTCGGAAGATTTCCCGCCTGCGATTGTTTCTCCAACAGGTTGCGCAAGACGCGCCGCGCCTTTTTGCAAGCGCCCGCGTCCGAGCCCACTTGCGCAATCGAGCATTTTTTTCACACTTAGGGGCTTGTATGACTAACGCAGCAAACGTCGCAAAGGACCAGGCGTATGTAATCCCGTTCGAGCAGTTGCGGATGACCGATGTGGAGATCGTGGGCGGCAAGAATGCGTCGCTCGGCGAGATGATCAGCCAGCTTTCCGAAGCAGGCGTTCGCGTACCCACCGGTTTCGCCACGACCGCGCTCGCATTCCGCGATTTCCTCAAGCACAACGATCTGACCGATCGCATCGCCAAGCGTCTCGAGTCGCTCGACATCGACGACGTGAAGGCGCTCGCCGAAGCCGGTGCCGAAATCCGCAAGTGGATCGTCGACGCGCCGCTGCAGGCACGTCTCGAGGAGGAAATCCGCGCACAGTTCGAAATCCTGAAGAACGGCTCGCCGGGCGAGCTGTCGTTCGCCGTGCGTTCGTCCGCGACCGCGGAAGACCTGCCCGACGCGTCGTTCGCCGGCCAGCAGGAGTCGTACCTGAACGTCGTCGGCATCGACGACGTGCTCGACCGCATGAAGCACGTGTTCGCGTCGCTGTACAACGACCGCGCGATCTCGTACCGCGTCCACAAGGGCTTCACGCACGCTGAAGTCGCGCTGTCGGCCGGTGTGCAGCGCATGGTCCGCTCGGACGTCGGCGCGGCCGGCGTGATGTTCACGATCGACACCGAATCGGGCTTCAAGGACGCCGTGTTCATCACGTCGAGCTACGGCCTGGGCGAAACCGTCGTGCAGGGCGCCGTGAACCCGGACGAGTTCTACGTGTTCAAGACGACGCTCGCACAGGACAAGTACCCGATCATCCGCCGCTCGATCGGCTCGAAGCTGATCAAGATGGAATTCACGCAGCCGGGCGAGCCGGGCCGCGTGAAGACGGTCGACGTGCCGCACGAGCAGCGCAACCGCTACTCGATCACCGACGAAGACGTGATCGAGCTCGCGAAGTACGCGGTCATCATCGAGAAGCACTACCAGCGTCCGATGGACATCGAGTGGGGCAAGGACGGCCGCGACGGCAAGATCTTCATCCTGCAGGCGCGTCCGGAAACGGTGAAGAGCCAGGCGAGCGGCAAGGCCGAGCAGCGCTTCAAGCTGAAGGGCCAGTCGCAGGTGCTGGCAACGGGCCGCGCGATCGGCCAGAAGATCGGCGCGGGCCCCGTGCGCGTGATCCAGGACCCGTCGGAAATGGAACGCGTGCAGCCGGGCGACGTGCTGGTGGCGGACATGACCGACCCGAACTGGGAGCCGGTGATGAAGCGTGCGGCGGCGATCGTCACGAACCGTGGCGGCCGCACCTGCCACGCGGCAATCATCGCGCGTGAGCTCGGCGTGCCGGCAGTCGTCGGCTGCGGCGACGCAACCGACATCCTGAAGGACGGCGCGCTCGTCACGGTGTCGTGCGCGGAAGGCGACGAAGGCAAGATCTACGACGGGCTGCTCGAGACGGAAGTCACGGAAGTGCAGCGCGGCGAACTGCCGGAAATCCCGGTCAAGATCATGATGAACGTCGGCAACCCGCAGCTCGCGTTCGACTTCTCGCAACTGCCGAACGGTGGTGTTGGCCTCGCGCGTCTCGAGTTCATCATCAACAACAACATCGGCGTGCACCCGAAGGCGATCCTCGAGTACCCGAACATCGACCAGGACCTGAAGAAGGCGGTCGAGAGCGTCGCGCGCGGTCACGCGTCGCCGCGCCAGTTCTACGTCGACAAGCTGACGGAAGGCGTCGCGACGATCGCCGCGGCGTTCTATCCGAAGCCCGTGATCGTGCGTCTGTCCGACTTCAAGTCGAACGAGTACAAGAAGCTGATCGGCGGTTCGCGCTACGAGCCGGACGAGGAAAACCCGATGCTGGGCTTCCGCGGCGCGTCGCGTTACATCGCCGAGGACTTCGCGCAGGCGTTCGAGATGGAATGCCGTGCACTGAAGCGCGTGCGCGACGAGATGGGCCTGACCAACGTCGAGATCATGGTGCCGTTCGTGCGTACCGTGAAGCAGGCGGAGCGTGTCGTCGGCCTGCTCGAGAAGTTCGGCCTGAAGCGCGGTGAAAACGGCCTGCGCCTCGTGATGATGTGCGAAGTCCCGACCAACGCGATCCTCGCCGAAGAGTTCCTCGAGCACTTCGACGGTTTCTCGATCGGTTCGAACGACCTCACGCAGCTCACGCTCGGCCTCGACCGTGACTCGGGCATGGAACTGCTGGCCGTCGACTTCGACGAACGCGACCCGGCCGTCAAGTTCCTGCTCAAGCGCGCGATCGATACCTGCCGCAAGATGGGCAAGTACGTCGGTATCTGCGGCCAGGGCCCGTCCGATCACCCGGACTTCGCGCAATGGCTGACCGACGAAGGCATCGTGTCGATCTCGCTGAACCCGGACACGATCATCGATACGTGGCAGGCACTCGCCAACCGGAAGTAACGGTCGGTAACGCTTATTCGGCGCAAGCGCGGTACGCCGCGCTTGTGTTGAAGGCAAAATGCAAGGTTCGTGTTATAAACACCCCGGTAAGCGCCGGGGTGTTTTTTTTCGTCGGTACGCGCCGCGTTGCGTCATGCGTGTCGACCGCGACCCACGGGCGGGCGCGCAGCGAATATAGTGAGCAGCGGGGACGTTTTTCGGGAGACCACAATGATGTCGGGGCATCTGTTCTGGTGGGTCGGAGTCGGCGTGCTGGTCGTCGCCGAATTGCTGACCGGCACGTTCTACCTGCTGATGATCGCGCTCGGCTTTCTCGCGGGCGCGCTGCTGCAGCTCGCCGGTTTCGCGCCGCACGTGCAGTTCGGTGCGGCCGCCGTGGTCGCGATCGTCGCGATGATCGTGCTGCGCCGCTCGGGGCTCGGGCGCAAGCAGAAGCGCGACACGTCGACGAATCCGGACGTCAATCTCGATATCGGCGCGACCGTCACGGTCGACGCGTGGCACGACCGCCGCGCGCGCGTGCAGTATCGCGGCGCCGACTGGGACGTCGAACTCGCGGCCGGCGAGCGCGACGATGCACGCGTGTACCAGGTGCGTGCCGTGCGCGGCAACAGTCTCGTCGTCATCGCGAAACCCGCGGGCTGATCGTCCACTGATACAACAAGGAGGGAATATTTCATGGATTCGCTGATCATCTGGGTCGTCCTGCTCGTCATCGCCATCGTGATCGTGTCGAAGACGGTGAAGATCGTGCCGCAGCAGCATGCGTGGGTGCTCGAACGCTTCGGGCGCTATCACGCGACGCTGTCGCCCGGTCTCAATATCGTGCTGCCGTTCGTCGACCGGATCGCCTACCGGCACGTGCTGAAGGAAATTCCGCTCGACGTGCCGAGCCAGGTCTGCATCACGCGCGACAACACGCAGCTGCAGGTCGACGGCGTGCTGTACTTCCAGGTGACCGATCCGATGAAGGCGTCGTATGGGTCGAGCAACTTCGTGCTCGCGATCACGCAGCTCGCGCAGACGACGCTGCGCTCGGTGGTCGGCAAGCTCGAACTCGACAAGACCTTCGAGGAACGCGACTTCATCAACCACAACATCGTGTCGGCGCTCGACCAGGCGGCCGCGAACTGGGGCGTGAAAGTGCTGCGCTACGAGATCAAGGACCTGACGCCGCCGAAGGAGATCCTGCACGCGATGCAGGCGCAGATCACCGCCGAGCGGGAAAAGCGCGCGCTGATCGCTGCTTCCGAAGGCCGCAAGCAGGAGCAGATCAACCTCGCGTCGGGCGCGCGCGAAGCGGCGATCCAGAAGTCGGAAGGCGAGCGGCAGGCCGCGATCAACCAGGCGCAGGGTGAGGCGGCCGCGATTCTCGCGGTGGCCGAGGCGAACGCGCAGGCCATCCAGAAGATCGCGAACGCGATCCAGTCGCAGGGCGGGATGGATGCGGTGAACCTGAAGGTCGCCGAGCAGTACGTCGGCGCGTTCTCGAACCTCGCGAAACAGGGCAATACGCTGATCGTGCCGGCGAACCTGTCGGATCTCGGCACCGCGATCGCGTCGGCGCTGACGATCGTCAAGAACGCGGCACCGGCGGCGAGCGGGCGGGGCTGAGCGGCACGCGCGGGTTACGCGTGCCGGCGATCGCCGCGAGCGTTGCCGGGTGCGCGCCGCTCGTGCGCCCGGCATGCGCCCGGTATGTGCCGGTCATGTGCTCGTTATGTGCTCGTTATGTGCCCGGCATGCGGCGAATCGTCGCGTGACCTCGGGCGCGATCGCGCCCGCATGTCAGCAGCGCAGGCTGCGCAGCGGTTCGTCCCGGAACGCGAGCGGCGGTCCGGCCGGCGCTCATGCGCTTCGCATCGCACACAGCAACACGGCCCGCTTCGAGCGGGCCGTGTCGTTTGCGAGGCTGGCTTTCCCGAGCGTCAGGTGCCGGCGCGCATGATGCGCGCCTTTTCGCGTTCCCAGTCGCGCTTCTTCTCGGTTTCGCGCTTGTCGTGCAGCTTCTTGCCCTTCGCGAGCGCGATGTCGCATTTCACGCGACCGCCCTTGTAGTGGAAGTTCAGCGGCACGAGCGTGTAGCCACGCTGCTCGACCTTGCCGATCAGTTTCTTGATTTCGTCACGGTGTAGCAGCAGCTTGCGCGTGCGGACCGGATCGGGCTTGATGTGCGTCGAGGCTTCGGGCAGCGGGCTGATGTGGGTACCGATCAGGAAGATCTCGGCGTTCTTCACCACGACGTAGCCTTCCTTGATCTGGCCGCGCCCGGCGCGCAGCGCCTTGACTTCCCAGCCCTCGAGCACGAGCCCCGTCTCGTAGCGTTCCTCGATGTGATAATCGAAGTGCGCTTTCCTGTTGTCGATGATGCTCATGAAAGGATCGGGCCAACTCGTTTAAAATCACAATTTTAGCAAAGCAGGGCGGGAATCGCCCGGCTTGCGTTCTCACCTCGAGCGATGCCGCGCGATTTATGGCAGATGTCCAGAAAACCGTATTGATCCGTCATTCGGCGGAACAGATGTTCGACCTCGTCACCGACGTGGCCGATTACCCTAATTTCCTGCCCTGGTGCGGCGGCGTCGAGATCCGCCGTCAGGACGACAGCGGGATGGAAGCGCGCATCGACATCAACTTCAAGGGCATCAAGCAGCATTTCGCGACGCGCAACACGCAGCAGCGCCCGACGCGGATCGACATGGAGTTCGCGGACGGCCCGTTCCGGAAGTTCACGGGCTCGTGGCGCTTCATCCCGCTGCGCGCCGATGCATGCAAGATCGAATTCGCGCTGCACTACGAGTTCTCGAGCATCCTGCTCGAGAAGATCATCGGGCCGGTGTTCAGCCATATCGCGAACACGTTCGTCGATTCGTTCGTCAAGCGCGCCGACCAGCGCTACGGGAAGGGGTGACGCGATGCTGTCGATCGAAGTCTGCTACGCGCTGCCGGATCGCCAGACGCTGATTCCGGTGTCGCTGCCCGAAGGCGCGACCGTGCGCGCGGCGATCGACGCGAGCGGCGTGCTCGCGCTGCACCCGGAAATCGACCTCGCGCACGCGAAAACCGGCATATTCGGCAAGCTCGCGCCGCTCGACGCACCGCTCGCCGACCACGACCGCGTCGAGATCTACCGCCCGTTGATCGTCGATCCGAAGCTCGCGCGTCAGCGGCGCGTCGACAAGACCCGCCGCGAGGGCTCCGTCGAGGGCCGCAAGTGGATGCACAAGGACGCGCGCTGACGCGTCGCGTCGGCGTCGCTGCATCTTCTCCGTTCCGATTCGTCAGACCAGGCGCGGCGGCGCTCAGTGCGCCGTGACGTTCGCGTTCACGGCCGCGTTGCCGGGCGTGTTGCCGCCCGCATGCGTGTCGTTGTGCCGGCGCACCGACCCGTAGACGCCCGCCAGCAGCAGGGCGAGCGCCACGATCTCGAGTACGCGCGGCATCCGCTGATCGTAGACGAACGCATAGAGCATCGCGAACACGGTTTCGAAGACGATCAGCTGGCCGGACAGCGTGAGCGGCAGCCGCTTCGACGCCGCGTTCCACAGTCCGTTGCCGAGCCACGACGCGCCGATCGCAAGCACGAGGTTCAGCAGCCAGAACAGTTGCCAGCGCGATGCCGGAACGGCGGCCTGCACCGTGCCGGCCGGCAGCGCGAGGATCGCGAGCCAGCAGAGGCCGCCGATCAGGCCCGTCACCACACCCCACAGCACCGACCACTCGTTGCCGCCGAAATGAGGGTTGCGCTGCAGGTAGCGCGTGTTCGCGACCGCGTACCAGGTCCAGCTCGCGAGTGCGCCGCTTGCGCACGCGATGCCCGCGAGCTTCTGGCCGAGCGTCGTCGCCTGCGCGGCTTCCGACGTGAAGAGGTCGACGTTGATGCAGACGATGCCGGCGATCACCAGCGCGAGCGGGGCGGCGAGGCGCCGCAGCGGCATCGCGCCGTGGTCGCCGAGGCCCGCGAGCGTGACGGTCACGGGCAGCACGCCGACGATCAGGGAGCTGGGTGCGATGCCGATCAGGTGCACGGCACCGGACAGCAGCATGTAGTACGCAACGTTGCCGATCAGCGCGAGCTTCGCGAGCGCGACGAGATCCTCGCGGGTCAGCCGGGCGAGCAGCGAGCGGGCGGCCGGCAGGGCCGCCGCCAGCGACACGAGGCCGTACATCGCATAGCGGCCCGCGCTCAGCAGCAGCGGCGAGAAGTCGGTCATCAGCCGCGGCACGAGAAAGACCATGCCCCACAACGCGCCCGCGAGGACGCCATACACCACACCGCGCTGCATCGACTGCTCCGAACGAAAGACTGACGAGCGCGCATCTTAACGACGGCGGCGCGACCGCGTCTTGTTCATTCCTGCACTCGGGAGCGGGGTGTGGCAGGGACCGGCTGCAAGCGCCGCCGCGCCCCGGTCCTGTTTAACCGGGGGCTGCGGCGGGTCGCGTTGCCCTTCGACGCTCAACCGATCAGCGCTCGACCGGTTCGGCCGCCGCCGCACTGTCGCCCGCCGCGGCTGCTCGCGCGGGGCGGCGCACGGTGCGCAGCTTGCCGCTGTTGCCGCCGCCGCAGTAGAAGAGGTCGCGGCCGTCGGACTCCAGCCCCGACACGCCGACGCCGGGCGGCATGTCGACCTGTTCGAGCACTTGCCCGTTGCGCGGGTCGATCCGCCGCAACGCGCTCTCGTCCGCTTCCCAGGTGCCGTGCCACAGCTCGCCGTCGACCCACGTCACGCCGGTGACGAAGCGGTTCGATTCGATCGTGCGCAGCACGGCGCCCGATTGCGGATCCACCTGGTGAATCTTGCGTTCGCGGTACTGGCCGACCCACAGCGTGCCTTCCGCCCAGGCCAGCCCCGAATCGGCGCCGCCGCCGGGCGCGGGGATCGTCGCGAGCACGCGGCCGGAGTCGGGATCGATCTTCTCGATACGGTCCTCGACGATCTGGAACAGGTGGCGCCCGTCGAACGCGGTGCCTGCGTGCGCGGCGACGTCGAGTGCGCGCACGGTCGTGCCGCGTTCCGGGTCGAGCGCGTTCAGCTTGTCGCCGGACGCGAACCACACGTGCCGCCCGTCGAACGTGACGCCGTGTACGCCGTCGACGCCCGGAAACGGGCCGTATTCGCGGAGGATGTCTGCGGGGGAGCGTTTCATGTTTGTCACCTCGTCGTTGGTATCCCCATCCTAGTCGCCCGGCAGCGGCGCGGGGAGTAACAAGGTCGTCGCGAATCCGGGCAGCGGCGGCGTCATCCAGCGGCGCGCGCGACCGCGGCCGACCGCCTGCACCTTGTCCGCTTCGGCGAGCGCATCGAGCGCGCGCTGCACGGTGCGCTGGTTCACGCCGAGTGCGAGCGCCAGCGCGGAGCTCGACCACGCCTCGCCGTCCGCGAGCAGCGCGAGCACGGCCGCATGGCGGTCGTCGACTGGACGCGCGAGCACGACGGCCTCGTGCGGGCCGAGCGGTTCGAGCGCGAAGCCGCTCGGCGTCGCAGTGATGTTCGCGAGCGGCCGCAGCACCGCGCGCAAGCGGCCGATCTCGACGCGCAGGCGGGCGCGATGCGATTCGTCCGCGTGTCTCGCGCGAAACGCCGCGGCGACGAGCGCGTTTCTCGACACGTCGCCGGGCCACGCCTCGCCCAGTGCGCGGGCGAGCACGAACAGCACCGGGCGGCGTGCGAGCGACACGGTCGTGCGCGCGTCGCGCACCGCGTGGCGGCATGCATCGACGACGAGCGCGTTCGATGCCAGCAGCGCCTCGACCTCGTCGAGCAGCACGAGCCGCGACGTACCGCGCGCGATGAGTCGCGCGGCCGGCGTATCGAGCATGCGGGCAGCCGTGTCGACTTCGGCCGTCAGCGCGGCGATGCCGGCGTCCTGTGCGGCCGCGCGCGCACGGGCGAGCGCCAGGCGCGCCGCGTGCGGGCGGATGCGGCGCATCGCGATGCCGGCCGCGATCAGTTCGTGAGCCGCGCGCGATGCGGCGGGCAGCGGTGCGGGATCTAGGCTCGCGAGCCGCTGTTCGGCATCCCCGACGTGCCCGATCAGCAGCAGCCGGCGCACGCCGAGATAGCGCGCATGCGCGGCGTTCGTGCGGTCGCCGTGTGCGTCGAGCGTCGCGCAGGCGGCGTCGAGGGCGCGCGACGGCCAGCCGAGGTCGCGCGACGCCAGCGCGATCTCGGCCTCCGCGACGACACAGCGCGCCCGCGCGACGGCTTCCTTCGCGCCGAACGCGCGCGCCGCGCTGCGCACGAGCGCGCGTGCGCGCTCGAAATCGCCGAGCTGGGCCATCGCGATGCCGCGCAACGCGAGCGCCGGCGCGTCGTCGCGCAACGCGACGCGGTTCAGCGCGCCGAGCGGGTCGCCCGCCGCGAGCGCCCGCGCGGCGGCCGTGATCAGCGAATCCATCCGAATCCCGACACAGTTGTCACTCCCTCCGGTCCGACGCCCGGTCCTAATCTAGCACCACGCACACGGCAGATGCGCCGTGCCCGGATATCCATCGAAAGGAGGAACCCGTAATGACGAACCATCTCACCGGAACGCGCGACGAATGGCTGGCTGCGCGCCGCGCGCTGCTCGATGCGGAAAAGGCGCTGACCCGGCAGGGCGACGCGCTCGCGCGGCGGCGCCAGGCGCTGCCGTGGGTGCGCGTCGACAAGGCCTACCGGTTCGACACCGAGGACGGCCCGGCGACGCTCGACGATCTGTTCGGCGGCCGTTCGCAACTGCTCGTCTATCACTTCATGTTCGGCCCCGACTACAAGGCCGGCTGCCCGTCGTGCTCGGCGCTCGCCGACGGCTTCGACGGTTTCGGGGTCCACCTCGCGAACCACGACGTGACGCTCGCGGCGGTGTCGCGCGCGCCGCTTGCGAAGCTGCTGGGATACCGGCAGCGGATGGGCTGGCACTTTCCGTGGGCGTCGTCGGACGACGGTGAGTTCAATTTCGACTTCAACGTGTCGTTCACCGAAGCGCAGCAGCGCGCCGGCGACGTCGAATACAACTATGCGCGCGCCGGCCACGCGATGGACATGGACCCGCCGCCCGCCGCGCTCGCCCAGTTCGCGGCGACGTGCGGCACCGACGCCGCCACATACGCGCGCGACCGGCCGGGGATGAGCGCGTTCGTGCGCGAGGACGGCATCGTCTATCACACGTATTCGACGTACGCGCGCGGGCTCGACGGGCTGTGGGGAATGTACCAGTGGCTCGATCGCGCGCCGCTCGGGCGCAACGAGACGGGCGTGTGGTGGCGCCGTCATGACGAGTATGCACGCGGTTGAGCACGGCCCGGCGAGCCGCGGGAGCGGGCGATGAGCACGGCGACGAAACGGACTGCGGCCGCTGCCGCGGGCGGCGGCCGGCGGGTGTTCGGCGCCGCGCTCGTCGCGGTATGGGCCGCCGCGATCTGGGCGATGCTCGCGCAGCACGCATCGATGGACGCGATGGGCGGCATGCCGATGGCCGGCGGCTGGACGCTGTCGGCCGGGTGGCTCAGGCCGTGCGGATGGCAGGCAGGGCGCGCGTTCGCCGCATTCGCCGGGATGTGGGGCGCGATGACGGTGACGATGATGCTGCCGGTGCTGGCGCCGGTGCTCTGGCGATATCGGCAAGGTCTGGGCGCGGTGGGCGACGCGCGTGCGGCATGGTTCGTCGCGGTCGCGGGCGCCGCGTATTTCTCCGTGTGGATGGCGCTCGGCGCGCTGGTGTTTCCGGTCGGCACTGCCTGGGCGGCGGCCGCCGCGCGGCTGCCCGCGCTCGCCGCCACGGTGCCGTTCGCGGCTGGCGCGATCGTGCTCGGCGCGGGCGTGCTGCAGTTTTCCGGCTGGAAGGCGCGCCGGCTCGCTTGCTCCCGACATGCACCGGACGACGCATGCGCGCCGCGGGCGGCAGCCCGCGCCGCAGTCGCGTGGCGGTACGGCGTGCGTACCGCGCTACGGTGCGGCGCCTGCTGCGGGAACCTGATGGCCGTGGCACTGGCGGCCGGCATGATGGACCTGCGCGTGATGGCCGTCGTGACCGTGGCGGTCGCCGCCGAGCGGCTGGCGCCGGCTGGCGTTCGCGTCGCGCGGATCGTCGGCGGTGTCGCGATCGGCGCCGGCGCGGCGATGATCGCGTGGGCGGCGGCCGCGCTGGCCTAGCGGCGCCCGGGGCTGCCGGCGCGCGTCGAACGGGGCCGGCGCAGGCACCGTCGGCAGGTCCGGCGTCGTACGGCAACGGCGGGCGATCGGCCCGATTCCGGCCGGCTGCGCGAATGGGCCGATGCGGGGGTGAAACGAAAGGCGATCGAAAACGAACCGAACGGCGATCCGAACGATTCGGCCCCCGAGTGCCGGGAAACGGCTAACCCGTTGTTCGTGTTGTGAAAATTCGCAGCGCTTCGCGTATAATTCGCTTTTGCGCCCATAGGATTTGCCATGCGTCTGATCCAAAAAGCACTCACTTTCGATGATGTGCTCCTCGTTCCCGCCTTTTCCGACGTTCTCCCGCGCGACACCAGCCTGAAGACCAAGCTGACCCGCAACATCTCCCTGAACATGCCGCTCGTGTCCGCCGCGATGGACACGGTCACCGAAGGTCGCCTCGCGATCGCGATGGCGCAGCAGGGTGGTGTGGGCATCGTCCACAAGAACCTCACGCCGGCCGAGCAGGCTCGCGAAGTCGCGAAGGTCAAGCGTTTCGAATCGGGCGTCGTGCGCGACCCGATCACGGTCCCGCCGCAGATGAAGGTGCGCGACGTGATCGCGCTGTCGCGTCAGCATGGCATCTCGGGCTTCCCGGTCGTCGAAGGCCCGCAGCTCGTCGGCATCGTCACGAACCGCGACCTGCGTTTCGAATCGCGCCTCGACGAACCGGTCAAGTCGATCATGACGCCGCGCGAGCGTCTCGTCACCGTCAAGGAAGGCACGCCGCTCGCCGAAGCGAAGGCGCTGATGCACAGCCACCGCCTCGAGCGCGTGCTGGTCGTCAACGACGCGTTCGAACTGCGCGGCCTGATGACCGTGAAGGACATCACGAAGCAGACCGAACACCCGGATGCGTGCAAGGACGAACACGGCAAGCTGCGCGCAGGCGCGGCGGTCGGCGTCGGCCCGGACAACGAAGAGCGCGTCGAGCTGCTGGTGCAGGCCGGCGTCGACGTGATCGTCGTCGATACCGCGCACGGCCACAGCAAGGGCGTGCTCGAGCGCGTGCGCTGGGTCAAGCAGAACTTCCCGCACGTCGAGGTGATCGGCGGCAACATCGCGACGGCCGCCGCCGCGAAGGCGCTCGTCGAATACGGCGCGGACGCGGTCAAGGTCGGTATCGGCCCGGGCTCGATCTGCACGACGCGGATCGTCGCGGGCGTCGGCGTGCCGCAGATCAGCGCGATCGCGAACGTCGCGGAAGCGCTGAAGGGCACCGGCGTGCCGTGCATCGCCGACGGCGGCGTGCGCTTCTCGGGCGACGTGTCGAAGGCCCTCGCGGCCGGCGCGAACGCGGTGATGATGGGCAGCATGTTCGCGGGTACCGAAGAGGCGCCGGGCGACGTGTTCCTGTACCAGGGCCGCCAGTACAAGTCGTACCGCGGCATGGGTTCGGTCGGCGCGATGAAGGACGGCGCGGCGGACCGCTACTTCCAGGACAACTCGGCGAACATCGACAAGCTCGTGCCGGAAGGCATCGAGGGCCGCGTCGCGTACAAGGGTTCGGTCAACGCGATCCTGTTCCAGCTGGTCGGCGGCGTGCGCGCGAGCATGGGCTACTGCGGTTGCAAGACGATCGATGAGCTGCACGACAAGGCCGAATTCGTCCAGATCACCGCGGCGGGCATGCGCGAGTCGCACGTGCACGACGTGCAGATCACGAAGGAAGCACCGAACTACCACGTGGACTGATCGCCGATGAAACCGCTGCTGCGAGCCGTGCTGATCGTCGATGCCGTGCTGCTGCTGGCGTTCGGCGTGCTGTTCGTGCTGACGCCCTGGCAGGCGCTGTTCAACGCGCTGCAGCTGGCGAACATCCAGCCGGCGATGCTCGGCCAGGCGTTCGGCATCGCGCTGCTCGGCCTCGCGTGGCTCGCGTTTCATGCGGCGCTCAACGGTGATCTCACGGCGCCCGTCGCACGTGCGGTCGGCCATGTGAACTGGCTGATCGGCGTGCTGGCGGTCGTGTGGTCGTTCGGCACCGGCAACGGTCCCGCGCTCGCGGCCGCCGGCCGCGTGCTGTCGGCGATGGCCGGGGTCGCGCTGATCTTGCTGGGCCTCGGCGGCGTGCGGCTGGCATCGACCGTGCGGCGGCGCGAGAAGGCGGAACGGGTGGAACGGGCGCAGGCGCCCGACGCCCGGGACGCGAAGCGCCCGGCCGAACCGGCGGTGGCCTCTGCGCCGCGGCAGCGTGTCGAACCGGTCGTCAGCCGTCCGGCGGCGCCCTCGGCGCCGGCCGCGGCCACCACGTCGGCCGCATCCGACCGCGCGTCAGGCAGCGTCGCATTCGACGCCCGCCCGCCGTTGCAGGATTGACCGGCGATGCGTCGCGCGAGCCGCCTGCCGCCCGACGCCGCTGTCCATGCTTTTGACGCAGCGCTTCGTGCGCTGCTTTTCTTATTCTCTTCATCCCGTCCGCAGCCATGCACGACAAAATCCTGATTCTCGACTTCGGTTCGCAAGTCACCCAACTGATCGCGCGCCGCGTGCGCGAAGCGCACGTCTACTGCGAAATCCACCCGAACGACGTGTCCGACGACTTCGTCCGCGAGTTCGCGCCGAAGGCGGTGATCCTGTCGGGCAGCCACGCGAGCACGTACGAAGACCACCAGCTGCGCGCGCCGCAGGCCGTGTGGGATCTCGGCGTGCCGGTGCTCGGCATCTGCTACGGCATGCAGACGATGGCCGTGCAGCTCGGCGGCAAGGTCGAGTGGAGCGACCATCGCGAATTCGGCTATGCGGAAATGCGCGCGCACGGCCATACGCGCCTGCTCGATGGCATCGAGGATTTCAAGACGGACGAAGGCCACGGGATGCTGAAGGTCTGGATGAGCCACGGCGACAAGGTTGCCGAGCTGCCGCCGGGCTTCGCGCTGATGGCGTCGACGCCGAGCTGCCCGATCGCCGGCATGGCCGACGAGGCGCGCGGCTACTACGCGGTGCAGTTCCACCCGGAAGTCACGCACACGGTGAAGGGCCGCCAGATCATCGAACGCTTCGTGCTGCAGATCGCCGGCGCGAAGCCCGACTGGATCATGAAGAACCACATCGAGGAAGCCGTCGCGAAGATTCGCGAGCAGGTCGGTGACGAGGAAGTGATTCTCGGCCTGTCCGGTGGCGTCGATTCGAGCGTCGCGGCCGCGCTGATCCACCGCGCGATCGGCGACCAGCTGACCTGCGTGTTCGTCGACCACGGTCTGCTGCGCCTGAACGAAGGCCAGATGGTGCTCGACATGTTCGAGGGCCGCCTGCATGCGAAGGTCGTGCACGTCGACGCATCCGAGCAGTTCCTCGGCCACCTGGCCGGCGTGACCGATCCGGAAGCGAAGCGCAAGATCATCGGCCGCGAGTTCGTCGAGGTGTTCCAGGCCGAGGCGAAGAAGCTGTCGAAGGCGAAGTGGCTCGCACAGGGCACGATCTATCCGGACGTGGTCGAATCGGGCGGCACGAAGACGAAGAAGGCGACGACGATCAAGAGCCACCACAACGTCGGCGGCCTGCCGGAAACGCTCGGCCTGAAGCTGCTCGAGCCGCTGCGCGACCTGTTCAAGGACGAAGTGCGCGAACTCGGCGTCGCGCTCGGCCTGCCGCCGGAGATGGTGTACCGTCATCCGTTCCCGGGCCCGGGCCTCGGCGTGCGGATTCTCGGCGAAGTGAAGCGCGAATACGCGGACCTGCTGCGTCGCGCGGATGCGATCTTCATCGAGGAGTTGCGCGGCACGACCGCCACCGCGCAGGACGCGGCAGCGGGCCTGTGCGGCGAGGCCGACGTCGGCAAGACCTGGTACGACCTGACGAGCCAGGCGTTCGCGGTGTTCCTGCCGGTGAAGTCGGTCGGCGTGATGGGCGATGGCCGCACGTACGACTACGTGACGTCGCTGCGCGCGGTGCAGACCACCGACTTCATGACCGCGCACTGGGCGCACCTGCCGTACGCGCTGCTCGGCCGTGCGTCGAACCGGATCATCAACGAGGTGCGCGGGATCAACCGTGTGGTGTACGACATCTCGGGCAAGCCGCCGGCGACGATCGAGTGGGAGTGAGCGTCGGCGTCGAGGCGTGCCTCGATGACCGATAGCGGCATCGGATGATGCGCAACGCCCGGCAGGGGAACCTGCCGGGCGTTGTCGTTTGTGCGGTTGGCGGCCGTGATTCGATGGTTGCCGGCGCGCAGTGTTTTCCTTGCCTGCATGCCGGGTCCGGGCACCGAGGTGCGGGACAGCCCGGCCGCTACAAGCGACGCGTCTGCAGGTCGCGCGCTAGGGCAGCCGACGACCGCCGGCATCGATCATCCTGATCGAGCCCGAAGTCTGCCCCTGTCCTTGTCGAATGCTGAATTCGATGATGTCCTCGTAGAGTTCCCGTTGTCCGGCGGGCAGGACCGGCAGCAACGTCTCGCGCCGCTTGTCCGCATCGAACATCGATTCCACGAGCCATCCCGTCAGATAGAGCGCCGCCACGCATCCGCCCGCCGTCGCAACGTTGCCGTGGCACACGAGCGGCTGGTCCGGCACCTGCAGCCCGCGATCCGTCAGTCCGTGTCGCGCGTCGGGGTGCGTCGTTGCGCGACGGTCCGGCAAATGCCCGAGCCGCTCCAGGACGAAGGCGCCCGCGCAGATCGATCCGATGTATTGGCGCGCCGGATCGAGATCGAACGACGGCAGGAAATCCGGGCTCGCGAGCGCGGCCGGGATGCCCAGCCTGCCGCTCGAGAACAGCACGGCGTCGGCGCGATTGGCTTCCTCGAGCGGGCCGTGCACGGGGATGGCCAGACCATGCGCGGAACGCAGCAGCGGCTGCGCGCCGAGAATCCTGACACGCCAGTCCGCGGTGTTGCGGCCGAGGATGTCCCACATCAGGAACAGGTCGATGTCGGTGAACTGGTCGAATGCGACGAGAGCGATGTCTTTCAACGTGAACTCCGTGAGTCGTGGCGCCTTGCCGGAAGCGGTGGCGGCCGTGATAGAGTTCGCAGCCTATCTGCCCATGCCGCGCCATACACAGCCTGTATGGCGATACCGATGCGCACATTGACTCGAAACGACTGGATCGCCGCGGGCTTCGACGCCCTCGACGGGGAAGGGTATGCGGGGATTTCGGCCGAGCGTCTCGCACGACGGCTGAACGTGACCCGCGGCTCGTTCCATCACCACTTCCGGAATCGGGAGGACTTCGTCAGGACGTTGCTGACCGCGTGGGAGGACGATTACACCGCACGCATGCTCGCCTACGCGGCGGACGGCCGCGGCGCGGGCGACACGCTGACGCGCTACCTGCGCATCGCGGCGGAGAAGCGACCGGGGCGCGAAGTGGCGATCCGCGCCTGGGCAATGCAGGACGCGCTGGTCGCGGAATTCCAGCAGCGCGTCGATGCCACGCGTCTCGCATTCGCGCTCGAGACGTCCCGTCGGTGGGTCCCCATGCCGGGCGAAGCCGAGATCGTCGGGCAGATCGCGCACCTGTGTCTGATCGGCGGCCAGCAGGCCGGACTGCGGCGCGATGCCGAGCGGTTCAACCACTTCATGCAGCGTGCGTTCGCGTTCGCCGAGCGCATGCTGCCACGCCGACGCGCGTAGCGGTGCGATGCCCGCGATGCCCGTGCTGCACGGATGGCTCGCGTATCGCAGAGCAGAAGGCGGGCGGGTGCTCCGTTGTAGCGTCGGTGGAAAGCGCGGCTTTCGATGCAGCGCAAGGCGACGTCACGCGCCGTCCCGATCCCGCTCAGTCTTGTCCGCCACTACGATAACGAAGATGAATCAGTGGATAAGGCCGCCCTTGTCCATCGAGCGCCGATCGCCTGCAGCGCTCGAATCCGAGCCGTTCGTAGAATTCCGCCGCCGCTTCGTTCTGCTCGTTGACGTCGGTCGACAGGTCGGGATGGCGTCCGAGGGCCGCTTCGACCAGCCGCCGCCCGACGCCCGCGCCATGGTGAGCGGGATCGACGAACAGTGCTTCCATGTGACTGCCGTCGAGCAGCATGAAGTCGACCGGACGATCGTGCTCGTCGACGGCCAGATCGAGCTTCGCCGACGGTCAGTTCGCGGGATGGCCGGATGCGGGCACGTCGGGCGCTGCGGCGCCCGCATCCGTCTCGTCTGCGCCGAGTTCCGCCAGAAACGGCCACGGATAGATGCCGCGCGCGTGACCGTCGCCGAACAGCAGGCGGATGCCGTAACCGGCCGCTTCCACGCCGTCCAGCGTCAGGTCGGGTGGCGCGTCGACCTGCCCGCCATCGAGTCGGATCTTCCGGCATGCGGCGCACGGGCAAGCGCTGCGCAAGCGCGCATAGCCGATGCGCTGCGTGTCGCCGTCCGGCCAGCACAGCGTCAATGCGCGGGCCGCATGATCGAGCAGGATCTCGGTCGGCGGCGTCATCGTGCATCTTCCCCGATCTGCGCGATCGCGATCCGCACGGCCTTGCGTACTTCGGGATCGCGATCGTCGAGCGCGTCGTGCAGCGCGGGCAGCGTCGCAGGATCGCGCAGTTCGCCGAGCGCGAGCGCGGCTTCCTTGCGCAGGTTGCTGATCGCGTGCGACAGCAGCGCGGCGACGGCCTGCGCCGCGGCGGCGTCGCGCAATTGCCCGAGTGCGCGCACCGCACGCAAGCGCACCTGCCAGTAATCGTCGTCGAGCGCGGCGACGAGCGGTGCGCGCGCGGCCGCGACACGCAGCTTGCCGAGCGTCGCGGCCGCTTCCTCGCGGACCTGCCATTCGGCGTCGCGCAGCGCCGCGAGCAAGGCGGTGACGACGGCCGTGTCGGCGGACGCCGCGAATCCGACCGCGCCGACCGCGATACGCCGTACGTCCGCATGCGTGTCGGTCGTGGCGATGCGTGCGAGCGGCGCCAGCGCGCGGGCGTCCTTGAGCCAGCCGAGCACGGCGACGGCCTCGGCGCGCACGGCCGACGCCGGCGCGTCGAGTGCGCGCAGCGCCGGCGCGAACGCGTCGGGGTCGCGCAGTTCACGCAGCGCGCGCAGCACGGCGCCGCGCACGAACGGTTCGGCGTGCTCGACCCAGCGGCACAGCGCGGCGCCGGATGCGACGTCCTTCAGTTCGGACAGGCTGTGTGCGGCGGTCGCGCGGACGTCGTCGTCCGGATCGAGCAGCGCGCGGCACAGCGCGTCGACGACGTCGGGCTGCTCCCAGGCGGCGAGCACGCGCGCGGCTTCGCCGCGCACGTCGGCGGACGGATCGTCGCGCAGCGCGGCTACGAAGATCGGCACGAGATCGGGATCCTCGAGATCGGCGAGTTCGAGCAGCGCGATCCGGCGCACCGATGCATCGGGTGCGGCAACGCGCGCGACGAGCGCGGTATGGTCGGAAGCAGGGTTCATGTGTCGTGAGTCCGGTAGTGGGGAAGCGGCGCGCCGGGTTAGCGCAACAGGTACGGGATGTCGACCTTGACCGCGCCGGTCGGGCAGTCGCGTTCGCACGGCATGCAGTACCAGCATTCGTCGAACTGCATGTAGGCCTTGCCCTTGGTCACGTCGATCGCGAGCAGGTCGAGCGGGCACACGTCGACGCAGACGGTGCAGCCCTTGTCGGCGATGCAGCGGTCCTCGTCGATCGTCACGGGCGCGCTGCTGCGCAGGAAGATGTCGTGCGGGGTATGGGGCACGGTAAGGCTCCTCGGAGTCAGAGGGCGGCCGCGTGTGCGGCCGGTTCGCGGATGCGCAGGTGCGCGTAGGCGCTGCGTTCGTCGTCGGCGAGCGGCACGACGTAGGGTTCGACCGGTCGTTTCTCGCTGCGCATCGTGCCGTCGGCACCCTTGCGCAGCCACGTGTGGCAGAACCACTCGGCATCGTTGCGATGCGGAAAGTCGACGCGATGGTGGTACAGCCCCCAGCGGCTCTCGGTGCGGAACAGCGACGCGCGCGCGGCCATTTCGGCGCAGTCGCGGATCGCGCGCACTTCGGCCGCGCGCATCAGTTCATGCGGGTGGCTCGCCTTGATTTCTTCGATATCCTCAATAATGCCGTCAAAACGTTGCAGCCCGATTTCCATCTTGCGCGTCACCTTCGGCGGTTGCAGGTAATCGTTCACCATGCGGCGCAGCTTGTATTCGACCTGCGCCGGCGCGAGGCCGCGCTCGCGCGTGAGCGGCGCAAGCACGCGGGCGCGTTCGGCGGCGACCTGTTCGTCGTCCACCGGCGCGTGAGCGCGGCCGGCCACGTAGTCGGCCGCGTTCTGTCCGGCGAACCAGCCGTAGGTGAATGCGCCGAGCATGTAGTTGTGCGGGACCGCCGCCATGTCGCCGGCCGCGTAGAGCCCCGGCACGGTCGTTTCCGCGCGGGCGTTCACGTATACGCCGGATGCGCTGTGGCCGCTGCAGAAGCCGATCTCGGAGATGTGCATCTCGACCATCTGGCGCCGGTAGTCGGTGCCGCGCCCCGCGTGAAAGCGGCCGCGGCTCGGCCGCTCGTTGGTGTGCAGGATCTGCTCGATGGTCTGGATCGTTTCCTCCGCGAGATGGTCGAGCTTCAGGAATACCGGGCCGTTGCCGCTTTGCAGTTCCTGGTAAAACTCCCACATCATCTGGCCGCTCCAGTAGTCGCACTCGATGAAGCGCTCGCCCTTGCCGTTCGCGGTGAAGCCGCCGAGCGGGCCCGTCACGTATGCGCAGGCCGGCCCGTTGTAGTCCTTGATCAGCGGATTGATCTGGAAGCACTCGAGGTTGGCGAGCGCCGCGCCCGCGTGGTACGCCATCGCGTAGCCGTCACCCGCATTGGTCGGGTTCTCGTAGGTGCCCATCAGGTAGCCGGACGCCGGCAGGCCGAGCCGGCCGGCCGCGCCGCAGCACAGGATCACGGCCTTCGCGCGGATCACGTGGAACTCGGCCGTGCGGCAGTCGAAGCCGAGCACGCCGCTCGCGCGGCCCTGCGCGTCGGTCAGCACGCGCGTCGCGACGATCCGGTTCGTGATCGCGATGCGCGCGCGCTTCAGCTGCCGGTACAGCACCTTCTTGATGTCGTGGCCTTCCGGCATCGGCAGCACGTACGAACCCATGTGGTGGACCTTCTTCACCGCGTAGTCACCGGTGCCGTCCTTCTCGAACTTCACGCCCCAGCGGTCGAGCTGCTCGATCGTCGCAAAGCTGTGCGTCGCATACGCGTACACGGCTTCCTGATCGACGATCCCGTCGTTGGCGATCGTGATCTCGCGCGTGTACTGCTCGGGTGTCGCGTGGCCCGGGATCACCGCGTTGTTCAGCCCGTCCATCCCCATCGAGATCGCGCCGCTGCGCTTCACGTTGGCCTTCTCCAGCAGCAGCACGCGCAGCGACGGGTCGCGCTCCTTCGCCTTGATCGCCGCCATCGGGCCGGCCGTGCCGCCGCCGACCACGACGATGTCGTATTCGAGTACATGGGTGTTCATTGAGGATTCCTTGCAGGTTGGCGGGTCTTCTGCCGGTCGATGCGCAGCCGGTACTGGAAGGCGTCGCCGCGGAAGTACAGGTGTTCGTAGTCGATCGGCGTGCCCGACGCGTCGTGCGTCAGGCGCTCGATCCGCAGCACGGGGCTGCTTTCCTCGACGCGCAGCGCGTCGACGATTTCATCGTCGGCGAGGATCGCGTCGATCGATACGTCGGCGTGGCCGAGCGGCACGCCGCAGTCGTTCTCGAGGATCAGGAAGATGTCGCGGGTCGCGAGATCGGCGCCGGCGAGCCGCTTGCCGAGCGCCTCGGGCACCCACGTCTGCTCGAGCGACACCGGCTCGCGGTTCAGCAGCCGCACGCGGTGGATCTCGACGAGCGGCGCGCCTTCCGGCACGTTCAGCTTCGTCGCGAGGTGCCGATCGGCCTTCACGGTGCGAAAGCTGCGCAGCTGGTTGACGATCTCGTAGCCCATCGACGACATCGCCTCGGCGAAGCCCTGCAGCGACGTCACGTTCTGGAACGCCTTCGGCTTCGATACGAACGTGCCCTTGCCGTGCAGCTTGAACAGCAGGCCTTCCTTCTGCAGGTCGCCGAGTGCCTGGCGCACCGTGATGCGGCTCACGTCGAACATCGCGCAGAGTTCGTGCTCGGACGGCATCCGGCTGTGTGGTGCATAGGTGCCGTCGAGGATGCGCGTGCGCAGCGTGTCCTTGATCTGCACGTAGAGCGGCGCCGCCGACAGCGGCACGACGTTGGGTGAGGTCATCGTTCAACTTGTTATGACAAGATGGCTCGAGTGTAGTGAGCGCGCTCGCGCGCCCCAACCAACTATTTCTGATTTCGACTTTCCGATTCCGGAAAAGCACGGCGGCGGCGACCCGCGCGAAAATAAAAAAACAGGGCCCGGCGTGGCCCGCGCAAACGGCGCCGAATCCGCGCGGAGCCTGCTGCGGCGCAGCACAGCGGCAAGTCGCGGCGATCGGCACGCATGCGCGCCGATTCGGCCCCTAAAAACACAATATCGAGCATGCGTTCGAAGGGCCTGTCATACGCACGTCACCCTGCTAGAATTCGGCTGCCGCATTTGTTCCGATTGACTGATGAGATTGCTTGACGCACTGGTCGAACAACGCATTGCCGCCGCCGCCGCGCGGGGCGAGTTCGACGATTTGCCGGGTACCGGCGCGCCGCAGGCGCTGGATGACGACCTGCTCGTACCCGAGGAGGTGCGGGTGGCCAACCGTATCCTGAAGAATGCGGGCTTCGTGCCGCCGGCCGTCGAGCAACTGCGCGCGCTGCGCAACCTGCAGGACGAACTGCAGGCGGTCAGCGACCGCGCCGCGCGCTGCCGGCTGCAGGCGAAGATCCTCGCCCTCGACATGGCGCTCGAATCGCTGCGCGGCGGCCCGATGGTGATGCCGCGCGACTATTGCCGGCGCATCGCGGAACGTCTGTGCGAGCGCGGGCTCGACGACGCGCCCGCCGAAGCGGGGCCGATGTGAGCGCCGACGCGTTGCCCGACGCGGCAGCCGGACCGGCTGTCGTTCCCGATGCTCCTGTTCCCGAAGCCGCGCCGGTGTCGGCGCGCGACCTGCATTTCATGCGGCTCGCGCAAGCTGCCGCCGAAGAGGCGCGCGCGGCCGGCGAAGTGCCGGTCGGCGCGGTGCTCGTGCGCGGCGACGAAGTGATCGCACGCGGCTTCAACCATCCGATCGGCGGGCACGATCCGTCGGCCCACGCGGAAATGGCCGCGCTGCGCATGGCCGCGCAGCATCTGCAGAATTACCGGATGCCCGGCTGCGAGCTGTACGTGACGCTCGAGCCGTGCCTGATGTGCGCGGGCGCGATCATGCACGCGCGCATCGCGCGGGTCGTCTACGGCGCCGCCGACCCGAAGACGGGCGCGTGCGGCAGCGTGATCGACGCGTTCGCGAATCCGCAGCTCAATCACCATACCGACGTGACCGGCGGCGTGCTCGCCGACGAGTGCGGCGCCGCGCTGAAATCGTTCTTCGCGGAGCGCCGTCGCGCGCTGCGAGAAGCACGGCTTGCCCGCGACGCCGCATCCGGCGCGTCGTAGCGCGCCCGCCGTGCCTGTCGCCCGGAGCGGGGCGGGCCGCGTAGTTCCGTGAACCGGAGACGGTTCGGACCCTCTAAGCAGGTTTGACGATCCCGATATCTTTCGCCATGTCCTTCCAGCCCGCCGCGTCCTACACCATCCGCCTGCTGGCGCCGTCCGGTTATCCGCACGACCCCGATGCGATCAACCGCGCGCTCGAGCGCTTGAGCGGCGCGCAGCAGCGCATCGAGAACATCGAGGCGACGCAGCGTCGCTTTCAGCGCTTCGGCGGCACCGACGGCGAGCGGGCCGGCGACCTGAACCGTCTCGCGGATCCGGAGCGCGCGCTGCCGGATATCGCGCTCGCGGTGCGCGGCGGCTACGGCGCCGCGCGCATCCTGCACGGGCTCGACTATCGCGGGCTCGAGCGTCGGCTGCGCGACCAGCCGATCGCGCTCGTCGGCCACAGCGACTTCACCGCGATCCAGCTCGCGCTGTACGCGAAGGCGCGCATCAAGACCTTCGGCGGCCCGATGCTGTCGGCCGACTTCGGCGCGGAAACGCCGAGCGATTTCACGATGCAGCACTTCTGGCGGACGCTGTCGCAGCCGACCACGACGATCGTCACCGAGGCGCCGCAAGTGCAGACCGTGAACGTGACGGGCACGCTGTGGGGCGGCAACCTCGCGATCCTCACGTCGCTCGTCGGCACGCCGTACATGCCCGACATCGAGGGCGGCATCCTGTTCATCGAGGACGTGAACGAGCAGCCGTTCCGGATCGAACGGATGATCTACCAACTGCATCTGTCGGGGCTGCTCGCGCGCCAGCAGGCGCTCGTGCTCGGCCAGTTCACGGGCGCGCGGCCGTTCGAGTACGACAACGGCTACGACATGCAGGCGATGATCGACCAGGTGCGCTCGGTGGTCGGCATTCCGGTCGTCACGGGGCTGCAGTTCGGTCACGTGCCCGACCTGCTGACGCTGCCGTTCGGCGCGCAGGCGCAGCTCGTCGCGAATGCGCACGGTTTCCGGCTCACGCTGTCGGACTATCCGCATCTCGGCTGAGGCCGGCAGGGACCATCGAAAGGCGGGGCTTCCCGCCTTTTTCTTTAAGTAAATGTGCAACTAACGGTCGGAAATTTTCATCGCCGCCGATCGGGTTGGTGTCGTGGCGCGCACCATTTTTGTCAACAAAATGGCTGGGAGGGTATACACCGTGAGCCGCCGTGGACAAGCACGAGAGGCTTGTCGTGCCTGGATATCGGGCGTAGCGCACCGCTCTGGTACAGGCTGATGCACATCGATTGTGCGCATTCTCCGAAAAGAATTGTTGACAATCTTTATGTCCGTCCTAGGATGAGGACCATCACACGATGCAGAACATGAACGACTCCGCTACCCATCCGTCCGGCGCCGCCGGTCCCGAAGCGATCGCCGAGCGGATCCGCACCGCGATCCTCGAGCATCGGCTCGCGCCCGGCGCGAAGCTGACGGAGGCGCAGCTCTGCGACGTGTTCGGCGTGAAGCGCGGGACGATCCGCCAGGCGCTCTCGCAGCTCGCGGCCGACAAGCTGGTCGATCTCGAGCCGAACCGCGGTGCGTTCGTCGCGAGCCCGACGCTGCAGGATGTGCACGAGGTGTTCGAGATGCGCCGGATCATCGAGCTGGCCGTCGTCGAGCGGCTCGCGACGGGGCCGGGCGCGAAGCGGTTGAAGGGCGTCGCCGCGCTGATCGACAAGGAACGCAAGGCGTTCGAGCGGCACGACTTCGCGGCGTGGATCCGCCTGTCGGGCGAATTCCATACGGCGCTCGCGGCGCTGACGGGCAACGCGACGCTCTGCGAGTGCCTCGACGGGCTCGTCGCACGCTCGACGCTGATGTCGGCGCTGTACGAATCGCACGGGCGCAGCCCGTGCTCGTGCGACGACCATGACGAGATCCTGACCGCGCTGGAAGCGGGCGATTCGAAGCGGGCGGTGACGCTGATGGCGCACCACCTGCAGCATGTCGAACTGAAGATGCTGGACCGGCCCGCGCAAGGGCAGGTCGATTTGCGCGAAGTGTTCGGCGGCGCCTGAGCGGCGACGCGAACCCGGCCGCGCGCCACACGACGAGAGCAATGCAGGCCGGCGGTTCGCGCCGCCGGCCGCCAGTCCGACTCCGGACGACGATCCGGAGCGATATCGATGACGGTGGAGCGGCTGCCAGGCCGCGTCAAGGAGAAGTCATGGCTCAGTTCAGTGTGGCGCACGACAGTGCGTATCCGGCGGAAGAAGGCGGCGAGGGCGGCGGCCCCGTGTTGCCGGACGGCTACAGCGAACGTTTGTACAACGAAGATTTGGCACCACTAAAGAATCAGACGTGGGGCTCGTACAACATCTTCGCGTTCTGGATGTCGGACGTGCACAGCGTCGGCGGCTACGTGTTCGCGGGCAGCCTGTTCGCGCTCGGGCTGACGAGCTGGCAGGTGCTGATCGCGCTGATCGTCGGCATCACGATCGTGAACCGGCTGTGCAACCTGATCGCGCGGCCGAGCCAGCAGATCGGCGTGCCGTATCCGGTTGCGTGCCGCGCGACCTTCGGCGTGCTCGGCGCGAACGTGCCGGCCGTGATCCGCGGGCTGATCGCGATCGCGTGGTACGGCATCCAGACCTATCTCGCGTCCAGCGCACTCGTGATCGTCGTGCTGAAGTTCTTTCCGCAATGGCTGCCGTACGCGGACGTCCATCGCTACGGCTTCCTCGGGCTGTCGGCGGTCGGCTGGGCCGGCTTCATGCTGCTGTGGGTGCTGCAGGCGCTCGTGTTCTGGAACGGGATGGAGACGATCAAGAAGTTCATCGACTTCGCGGGCCCGGCCGTCTACGTCGTGATGTTCATCCTGGCCGGCTACATGGTGTGGCGCGCGGGCTGGCGCAACATCGGCCTCAACCTCGGCGGCGTCAAGTATCACGGCGCGGAAGTGATTCCGGTGATGATCACGGCCGTGTCGCTCGTCGTGTCGTACTTCTCCGGGCCGATGCTCAATTTCGGCGACTTCTCGCGCTATTGCCGCTCGTTCGGCGACGTGAAGCGCGGCAACTTCTGGGGGCTGCCGGTCAACTTCCTCGCGTTCTCGCTCGTCACGGTGATCACCACCGCCGCGACGCTGCCGGTGTTCGGTGAACTGATCACCGATCCCGTCGAGACGGTCGGCCGCATCGACCATCCGACCGCGGTGATCCTCGGCGCGCTGACCTTCACGATCGCGACGATCGGCATCAACATCGTCGCGAACTTCGTGTCGCCCGCGTTCGACTTCTCGAACGTCGCGCCGCGGCTGATCAGCTGGCGCGCGGGCGGGATGCTCGCGGCCGTCGCGTCGATCTTCATCACGCCGTGGAACCTGTTCAACAACCCGGCCGTGATCCACTACACGCTCGACGTGCTCGGCGCGTTCATCGGCCCGCTGTACGGTGTGCTGATCGCCGACTTCTACCTCGTCAAGCGCGGCCGGCTCGTGCGCGACGACCTGTACACGATGTCCGAGCGCGGCACCTACTGGTACACCGGCGGCGTGAACCGCCGCGCGCTCGCCGCGCTGCTGCCGGCCGCGGTGATCGCCGTCGTCTGTGTGATGGTGCCGGGCTGGCAGGCCGCCGCGAACTTCTCGTGGTTCATCGGCGCGGGGCTCGGCTTCGTGTTCTACCGGCTGCTCGTGAGCACGAAGGCCTGAGGAGCGCGCGATGAAGATCAAGCTGATCAATCCGAACACGACGCAGCGGATGACCGATGCGATGGGCCGCTGCGCGCGCGAAGTCGCGGCGGCAGGCACCGAGATCGTCGCGGTGAGCCCGCCGATGGGGCCGCCGTCGATCGAAGGCTATTACGATGAAGCGCTCGCGACGCCCGGGCTGCTCGCCGAGATCGCGCAGGGCGAGCGTGACGGCTGCGACGCGTACGTGATCGCGTGTTTCGGCGACCCGGGCCTGTATGCGGCGCGCGAACTCGCGCGCGGGCCGGTGATTGGGATCGCCGAGGCGGCGATGCACGCGGCGAGCGTGCTCGCGCCGGGCTTCTCGGTCGTCACGACGCTCGCGCGCACTTGCGGGATGGCATGGCATCTCGCCGAGCGCTACGGGATGAAGCGGTTCTGCCGCAACGTGCGGGCGACCGACGTCGCGGTGCTCGAGCTCGACCGGCCCGGTTCGGCCGCGCGGCGGATCATCGTCGACGAATGCCGGCGCGCGCTCGACGAGGACGGTGCCGACGCGATCGTCCTCGGCTGTGCCGGGATGGCCGAATTCGCGCACGAGATCGAGCAGCAGATCGGCGCGCCGGTCGTGGAAGGTGTCACGGCAGCCGTCAAGTGGGCCGAGGCGCTCGTCGCGCTGCGCCTCGCGACTGCGAAGCGCGGCGACTATGCGCGGCCGCTGCCGAAGCGCTACGACGGCGAATTCGCGCATTTCAGCCCGCCGGTGGATGCGTCGTCGGCTGCGCCGGCCGCTGCCACGGCCGCCGCCACGGCGCGCAGCGGGAGCGCCGCACCGGAACCGGTCCCGGCTTTGCCGCAACCGCACATACACGCCGTCTGACCTGCACTATCTGCGCCGCTGTATGGGCGCGTATGAACCTTTTCGCTACACTGGGCCGTCATCGCATCGGCCCGTGCGGCCGGCCTCCGGCACCCGCGCGGGTCGATGCGAACCCATTATTTCAGCACGCTTTCGCGGCACTTCGAACCCATGTCACTCGATCCCAACTATCCTCGCGACCTGATCGGCTACGGCCGCCATCCCGTGCAGGCGAACTGGCCCGGGCGCGCCCGCGTCGCCGTGCAATTCGTCCTGAACTACGAGGAGGGCGGCGAGAATTGCGTGCTGCACGGCGATCCGGGCTCCGAGCAGTTCCTGTCCGAAATCGTCGGCGCGGCCGCCTATCCGGACCGCCACATGAGCATGGAGTCGATCTACGAGTACGGTTCGCGTGCGGGCGTGTGGCGCATCCTGCGCGAATTCGAGAAGCGCGGGCTGCCGCTGACGGTGTTCGGTGTCGGCATGGCGATCGAGCGTCATCCGGAACTCGCGCGTGCCTTCGTCGAGCTCGGCCATGAGATCGCGTGCCACGGCTGGCGCTGGATCCACTACCAGAGCATGACGCCCGAGCTCGAGGCCGAGCACATGCGCCTCGGGATGGAAGCGATCGAGCGCGTGACGGGCGAGCGTCCGCTCGGCTGGTACACCGGCCGCGACAGCCCGAACACGCACCGCCTCGTCGCGGAATACGGCGGCTTCCTGTACGACTCCGACAACTACGGCGACGACCTGCCGTTCTGGATGGATGTCGAGGTGTCGGGCGGCAGCACGTCGCCGCAGCTGATCGTTCCGTACACGCTCGATACGAACGACATGCGCTTCGCGACGCCGCAGGGCTTCAACACCGGCGACCACTTCTTCGAGTACCTGCGCGACGCGTTCGACGTGCTTTACGCGGAGGGCGACGAGGCGCCGAAGATGCTGTCGATCGGCATGCACTGCCGGCTGCTCGGCCGGCCGGGGCGTTTCCGCGGGCTGCAGCGTTTCCTCGATCACATCGAGAAGCACGATCGCGTATGGGTGACGCGGCGTGTCGATATCGCGCGTCATTGGCGCGAACATCATCCGTACCAGCCCAGTCATCGAAACGAAGGGAAAGCATGAAGGCGATGCGTTACACGTTGGAGCAACTGAACACGATGGCGCCGAGCGCATTCGTCGCGGCGCTGTCGGGGATCTTCGAACATTCGCCGTGGGTGGCCGAGGTTGCCGCGGGCAAGCGGCCGTTCGCGAGCATCGACGCGCTGCACGAGACGATGTCGAACGCGGTGGAGACGGGCGGCGAAGTCCGCCAGCTCGCACTGATCAATGCCCACCCGGAGCTGGCCGGCAAGGCTGCCGTGCGCGGCGAGCTGACGGCCGAGTCGACGCGCGAGCAGAGCGGCGCGGGTCTCGACCAGTGCACGCAGGAAGAGTTCGACAAGCTGCTGACGCTGAACCGCACGTATCGCGAGAAGTTCGGTTTCCCGTTCATCCTCGCGGTGCGCGGCTATGACCGGCACGGCATCATCGCGAACTTCGAGTCGCGCGTGAATCATTCGCGCACCGAGGAGCTGCGTGCGAGCCTCGACCAGATCTACCGGATCGCGCGCTTTCGCCTCGACGACCTGATCGACGCCTGACACCTCACGACGGCCTGCTGCGTCGCAGCGGCCTGATCGCATCACTGAAACAAGGAAACATCATGGCTGTTCCGCTTCTCGATCCCGACGCACCCGACTTCACGCGGCGCTACGTGAACCTCGCCGACCCGCGTCTCGGTGCGCAGGCGCTCGAGGCCAGCGACGACTTCTTCGCGCCGAAGGAGCGGATGCTGAACCCCGAGCCGGCGGTGTTCATCCCCGGCAAGTACGACGACCACGGCAAGTGGATGGACGGCTGGGAGACGCGTCGCAAGCGCACGACGGGCTACGACTGGTGCATCGTCAAGCTCGCGCGTCCGGGCGTGATCAAGGGCTTCGACATCGACACGAGCCACTTCACCGGCAACTTCCCGCCGGCCGCTTCGATCGAGGCCGCGTACGTGGCCGACGGCGCGCCGACGCACGCGACCGAATGGGTCGAAATCGTGCCGTCGACGACGCTGCAAGGCAACAGCCACCACTACGTCGCGGCGAGCGACGCGCGCGCGTTCACGCACCTGCGCGTGAACATCTATCCGGACGGCGGCATCGCGCGCCTGCGCGTGTACGGCCAGCCGCAGCTCGACTGGGCCGGCGCCAGCGCGACCGAGCAGTTCGACCTCGCGGCGATGGAGAACGGCGGTTACGTGGTGGCGGCGAACAACCAGCACTTCGGCGTTGCGTCGAACCTGCTGCTGCCGGGCCGCGGCGTGAACATGGGCGACGGTTGGGAAACCCGCCGTCGCCGCGAGCCGGGCAACGACTGGGCGATCATCGCGCTCGCGCAGCCGGGCGTGATCCGCAAGATCGAAGTCGATACCGCGTTCTTCAAGGGCAACTATCCGGACCGCTGCTCGATCCAGGCCGCGTACGTGTCGGGCGGCACCGACAGCTCGCTGATCACGCAGTCGATGTTCTGGCCGGTGCTGCTCGGCGAACAGAAGCTGCAGATGGACAAGCAGCACTATTTCGAACACGAGATCGCATCGCTGGGCCCGGTGACCCACGTGCGCCTGAACATCATTCCGGACGGCGGCGTATCGCGCCTGCGTCTGTGGGGGACGCTCGACAAATGAAGACGCTCGCAATCGAACCGCTGACCAAGGAAGCCTTCGCGGCGTTCGGCGACGTGATCGAAACCGAAGGCGCGAAGCAGATTCCGATCAATCTCGGCACGACGATCCGCTTTCACGATCTTGCGAAGGTCGACGTGAGCGACGAAGAAGGCCGCACGCTCGTCAACCTGTTCCGCGGCCAGCCGCGCACGCTGCCGTTCGAGGTGAAGATGCTCGAGCGCCATCCGCTCGGCAGCCAGGCGTTCGTGCCGCTGAACGACCAGCCGTATCTCGTCGTCGTCGCGCCGGCCGGTGATCTCGATCCGTCGAAGATCCGCGCGTTCGTGACGAGCGGCTGGCAGGGCGTCAATTATGCGAAGGGTGTGTGGCATCACCCGCTGATCGCGCTGGGCGGTGTCAGCGACTTCATCGTCGTCGATCGCGGCGGCGACGGGCTGAACCTGAACGAGCAGGATCTGCTGGAATCGCTGTGGCTCACCGAGGACGCGCTGGACGCTGTGACGGCCTGAGCGGCAGTTCGGCCCCGCCTGTCGAAGCAACCCGCGCGACCTGCGCGGGTTTTTTTATGCGCGCCGCGCGCGTCATGGCGCGACGAGCCGTACGTGCTCGTACGCACGATGCGGCAGCGCGACGAACGGCGTCGCATCGGGGCGTGTCGCCGTGCCGTGCCGTGCATCGTCGCGTCGCGCGGCCCGGCTCGCGGACGACGTTGCGCTGCGCGGATGTGACGTTGCGCGGGCGTCGAGGCGGCCGGTCGCGTGCTATCGTGCCCGCATCGCCACCGCCCGACGTCCGGTTCCGGACGCGTTCCGCCGATGAGCCAACCTGAAAACGACCTCACGATACTGCTGCGCACGCTGCAGCCCGAACTGCATCGCGGTGCGTTCGCATTCGTCGCACTGCCGGCCGCTATGGAAATATCGTTGTCCGAAACGATCGCGACCTTTCGCGAAGCGGAAGGCGTGACGGTCGTGGTCGACGAGGCGACGGCCGCGCGTCGCGGCTGGCCCGTGCTGTTCCGCGCCGCATGGATCACGCTGACCGTGCATTCGGATCTCGCGGCGGTCGGCCTGACGGCCGCGTTCGCGCGGGCATTGGGTGAGGCCGGCATCAGCTGCAACGTGATGGCCGCCGCGTATCACGATCACATCTTCGTGCCGTTCGACGATGGCCCGCGCGCGGTCGATGCGCTCGTCGCGCTGCAGCGCGACGCGATGCGCGGCTAGCGCACGACGCGCATTTCGCGCACGCAAAAAAACGGGCCCGTTTCCGGGCCCGCGAACGGAGAGGATCGCGCCGGCAATTGATAGCCAGCGCACCGCGGCTTACTTGGCCGCGCCACCCTCGAACCAGGCGGCGAGCTTCACGCGCTCGTCGTCGGTCATGTGCGTGACGTTGCCGATCGGCATCGCCTTCAGGCGCACGGCCTGTTCGTAGATGCGCTGCGCGTTCTTCGACACTTCGTCCGGCGTGTCGAACATCACGCCGGCGGGTGCGCTGCCCATCAGCGTCGGCTTGGCCGAGTGGCACTCGACGCAGCGCTGCTGCAGGATCGGCATGATGTCGTTGATCACGATCTTCGGTGCGTTCGCCGCTTGCGCTTCCGGTGCGACCGGCTTCGGCATCGTCCACACCAGCGCGCCCGACAGCAGTGCGACGCCGCCGATCGGCAGGTACCACAGCTGCTTGCCGCGGTGACGCATCACGAAGAACTGACGGATCAGCGCGCCGGCCAGCATGATGAGCACGAGCACGACCCAGTTGAACTTGTTCGTGTACGTCATCGCATAGTGGTTCGACAGCATCGCGAACACGACCGGCAGCGTGAAGTACGTGTTGTGCACCGAGCGCTGCTTGCCGCGCTTGCCGTAGATCGGGTTCGGCTCCTCGCCCTTGAGCATCTTGTCGACCATCTTGCGCTGGCCGGGGATGATCACGAAGAACACGTTCGCCGACATGATCGTCGCGAGCATCGCGCCGACGATCAGGTACGCCGCACGGCCCGAGAAGATGTGGCACGCGAGGTACGCGGCGACGACGACGTAGAGGCCGACGCAGATGCCCAGCACGCGATCGTTGGTGCCGAGGATGCGGCACAGCGAGTCGTAGACGATCCAGCCGGCCGCGAGGAAGCCGAGCGCGGATGCGACGGCGACCACCGGGCCCATGTCGAGCACGCTCTTGTCGATCAGGTAGGTGTTCGGCGCGAGCAGGTACAGCACGAAGAACAGCGAGAAGCCCGACAGCCAGGTCGTGTACGACGGCCACTTCGACCAGTGCAGGTCATCCGGCATTTCCGGCGGGGCGACCGTGTACTTCTGCATGTTGTAGAAACCGCCGCCGTGGACGTGCCACAGTTCGCCGAACACGCCGCGCTTGCGCTGGTTCGCGTCGGTCGGCGGTTTCAGGCTGTTGTCGAGCGCGACGAAATAGAAGGACTCGCCGATCCACGCAATGGCGACGATGACGTGCAGCCATCGCAGCGCGAGGTTCAGCCAGTCGGTGATGAAGCCTTCCATGAAACTCCTCCAGACTCAGATCGTTGTCTTTGATGCGGGCGCCGATGCGTGTGTCAGCTGCCGCGATAGGTGCTGTACGACCACGGCGACACGAGCAGCGGCACGTGGTAGTGCGATGCGGTGTCGGCGATGCCGAAGCGCAGCACGACGCGGTCGACGAAGCGCGGTTCGGGCACCTTCACGCCGAGCGACGCGAAGTAGTCGCCGGCATGGAACACGAGTTCGTATTCGCCGGCGGCGAGCGCGGCACCTTCGAGCAGGGGTTCGTCGCAGCGGCCGTCGCTATTGGTCAGCACGGTCTTGATCGCGCGGCGCGATTCGCCGTCCAGCGCGTAGAGGTCCACCTTGATGGCGGCGCCGGGACGACCGTGTGCCGTATCGAGTACGTGGGTAGTGAGCTTTCCCATTCGCAATTTTCCTTGTGTGAATGCGAGGTTCGGCGGCGACTCGATCCATGACTGTGCGGCGGATCGAGGCTCCACGTCACGTGGCTACATACCCGTCGGCGAGATTGAAGCGAGCGCCGTGCAGGCATTGTAAAAAGGTTCCCCGCGTAAATACGGGCGCGATATCAAAGATAATGCGCCGCGCATGAACCGCTGTCGACGGCGGGAAAAAACCCGCCGCGCCGCGCCCGGCGGGCCGCTGCACGGCCTGCGCGCGTACCATATCGAAACCGTGAAGCGCAGTATTCGGCGTCGCGCATTGTGCGGCGCGCGCGCATCGGCGATCCTCCCGCCGTGCGCGTCGGCCCGAGGCCGGTGCGCACCCCGAAGACGGCGAGCACGCCGGGTAACCGGGCCAGGGCGTTCGAACGGACGCAGGCACCGGGGCGTGCCGCGAATCAGCGTTCGAACGGCTTTGCGACCGCCCGAAAGGGCTGACCGACGCGGAGAACGCATGAATCCCGAGCAGCACTCCGGCGCGCACGCACGCGCGCCGCACCCATCCTCATCCCGCCCGAAAACCCTGCTGGTCAAGCACGCCGACGTGCTCGTGACCATGGACGACACGCGCCGCGAACTGCGCGACGCGGGGCTCTATATCGAAGACAACCGGATCGTCGCGGTCGGCCCGAGCGCCGAGCTGCCCGATACTGCGGACGAAGTGCTCGACCTGCGCGGCCACCTCGTGATCCCGGGGCTCGTGAACACGCACCATCACATGTACCAGAGCCTCACGCGCGCGGTGCCGGCCGCGCAGAACGCCGAGCTGTTCGGCTGGCTCACGAACCTGTACCGGATCTGGGCGCACCTGACGCCCGAGATGATCGAGGTGTCGACGCTGACCGCGATGGCCGAGCTGCTGCAGTCGGGCTGCACGACGTCGAGCGACCACCTGTACATCTATCCGAACGGCAGCCGGCTCGACGACAGCATCGGCGCCGCGCAGCGGATCGGCATGCGCTTTCACGCGAGCCGCGGCGCGATGAGCGTCGGCCAGCGCGACGGCGGGCTGCCGCCCGATTCGGTCGTCGAGCGCGAGCCCGACATCCTGCGCGATGCGCAGCGCCTGATCGAGACCTATCACGACGAAGGCCGCTACGCGATGCTGCGGGTGGTCGTCGCGCCGTGCTCGCCGTTCTCGGTGAGCCGCGGCCTGATGCGCGACGCGGCCGTGCTGGCGCGCGACTACGGCGTGTCGCTCCACACGCACCTGGCCGAGAACGTCAACGACATCGCGTACAGCCGCGAGAAGTTCGGGATGACGCCTGCCGAATACGCGGAAGATCTCGGCTGGGTCGGCCACGACGTGTGGCACGCGCACTGCGTGCAGCTCGACGATGCGGGGATCGGCCTGTTCGCGCGCACCGGCACCGGCGTCGCGCACTGTCCGTGCTCGAACATGCGGCTCGCGTCGGGCATTGCGCCGGTGCGGAAGATGCGTCTGGCGGGCGTGCCGGTCGGCCTCGGCGTCGACGGTTCCGCGTCGAACGACGGCGCGCAGATGGTCGCGGAAGTGCGGCAGGCGCTGCTGCTGCAGCGGGTCGGTTTCGGGCCCGATGCGATGACCGCGCGCGAAGCGCTCGAGATCGCGACGCTGGGCGGCGCGAAGGTGCTGAACCGCGACGACATCGGCGCGCTGAAGCCCGGCATGGCCGCGGACTTCGCCGCGTTCGACCTGCGCCAGCCGCTGTTCGCGGGCGCGCTCCACGATCCGGTTGCGGCGCTCGTGTTCTGCGCGCCGTCGCAGACGGCGTACACGGTGGTGAACGGGAAGGTGGTGGTGCGGGAAGGGCGGCTCGCGACGCTCGACCTGCCGCCGGTCATCGAGCGCCACAATGCGCTGGCGCAGGCACTCGTGGAGGCGTCGCGCTGACCGCGTCGACGTGAGGTGAAGGCCGCGCCCGCACGCCGCGGATCGGGCGCGCGGCCGTGGCTACGGCTGAGGCTGATGCCGCCAAGCGCCGCGCCGCGCGTCACCCCGGGCCAACCCGCAACGGCGTGGCCGGCGCGCGCGTCGCATGTGCTTACGCCTCGATCAGCGTGCGGGTTGCTTCGGCGACGAGGCTGCGCAGCCAGCGCACTTCGTCGGAGTAGTGGCAGCGTTCGTGCCACAGCTGGTAATACTGCATCGGCGGGAAGTCGAGCGGTGCCGGCACGACCGACAGCGGCAGGAACTTCGCGTAGTGATCGGCGAACAGGCGTGTCGTCGTGAAGATCAGGTCGGACTTCACCAGCACGTACGGTGCGAGGTTGAAGTACGGCAGCGTGACGACCACGTGACGCTTGAGCCGTTCGCGCGCGAGATGCACGTCGATCGCGCCGCGCTGGCCGACCGAGTACGGCGTCGGCGCGAGATGCGGTGCGTTCAGGTACTGGTCGAGCGTGAGCCCGCCGCGCTTCGCGAACGGGTGCGTGTTGCTCATCAGGCAGACGATTTCGTCGACGAACAGGTTCGACAGGTGCAGCTGCTCGGGCGGCTCTGGCCAGTTGCCGACGACGATGTCGAGCTTGCCGTCTTCCAGCGCGAGCTCGTAATCGAACGCGGGGCCGAGCGAATGGAACTCGAGCGTCGCGTTCGGCGCCGCCTGGCGGAAGCGTTCGACGACGGTCGGCACGAACAGCACGTTCAGGTAGTCGGGGCAGCCGATCCGGTAGCAGCGGATCGACGTGGCCGGGTCGAAATTGTGCTGCTGGAACTTGATGCGCTCGATTTCACGCAGTGCGTTCTGCACCGGCTCGAGCAGGCGCAGCCCGTATTCGGTCGGGACCATGCCGGACTTGCCGCGCACCAGCAGCGGGTCGCCGGTGATGTCGCGCAGGCGCCGCAGCGCGGCGCTGATCGCCGGTTGCGACTGGTTCAGTTTGACGGCCGCGCGCGTGACGCTGCGCTCCATCAACAAGGTGTGCAAGACGCGCAAGAGGTACGTGTCGATCGCCTCGCGTTGCTGACTCATGATTTCTCCGGTTTATATGGCTGGGCTGATCGATGGGAGAGGTGGGTATATGGTTTTTAATATGAACGAAAGTCAGCGTCAAGAGATGGATACCCGCAGACACCCGTCGCCGGGCCTCGCCAAGCGGGCTGAAGCGCGCTGAAAAGGGCCGAAGCGGGAACGGGTGAAGGGGGCGGAATGCGGGCGTGCGCGGTACCGCGCGGATGCGCATTGCACGCATCCGGTGGTCAGGGCACCGCGCGTGACACGCGTGCGTCAGTCGTCGATGCGCATGCCGACTTTCAGCGTGACCTGCCAGTGGATGACCTGGTCGCCTTCGATGTGGCCGCGCGTTTCGGTCACCTGGAACCAGTGCAGGTTGTGCAGCGTCTTGCCGGCTTTCGAGATCGCGTTGCGGATGGCGTCGTCGCACGATTGCCGCGACGAACCGGTCAGTTCGATCAGCTTGTAGACGTGGTCGCTCATGATGCGCTCCCTGGGATGTCGGTGTGTGTGCGGCCGGCGCAAGCGGCGGGCCCGAAGCGGCGCCGCGCGTGTCCGGCTTCTTGAGTGATAGGTATGATGGGCGGCAAGTGCAACCTCAATTGGAGACGAGGAAGATCGTGGAAGTCGGATTTTGCGGACCGGGATTGATGGGCGCGCCGATGATTCGGCATTTGCTGGCGGCGGGCCACCGGGTCAGCGTATGGAACCGCACGCGCGGCAAGGCCGAGGCACTTGAAAAGGACGGTGCGCAGGTGGTCGACACGCCGCGCGAACTGGCCGAGCGCGTCGACACGGTATTCGTGTGCGTGCTCGACGGCCGTGCGGTCGGCGACGTCGCGTTCGGCGAGCACGGGCTGTTTGCCGGCGATGCGCATGCACGCCGCCTGAAGCGCATCGTCGATCACTCGAGCATTCCGCCTGCCGCGACGCGCGACTACGCGGCGCGTGCCGCCGCGCTCGGCGTCGGCTGGATCGATGCGCCGGTGTCGGGCGGCGTGCCCGGCGCGCAGGCCGGCACGCTTGCGGTGATGGCGGGCGGCGGCGCGGCCGACCTCGCTGCGGTGCGACCGCTGATCGACACCTACGCGTCGCGCGTCACGCACATGGGCGACGCTGGCGCGGGCCAGACCGCGAAGCTGTGCAACCAGGCGATCGTCACCGCGACGGTGACCGCGATCGCGGAAGCCGTCGGCCTCGCCCAGGCGAGCGGCATCGACGCCGCGCGTCTGGCCGACGCGCTGGCGGGCGGCTGGGCCGATTCGGTGCTGCTGCAGACCTTCGTGCCGCGCATGACGTCAGGCGGTCACGCGCCGATCGGCGCGCTCAGCACGTTCCAGAAGGATGTCGATGCGATCGCCGATGCCGCGCGCGATACGGGCGCGGTGATGCCCGTATCGGCCACGGTGCAGCAGGTGCTGCGCCTGGGCGCCGCGCAGGGGCTTGCCGGCGCCGATTTCGCCGCGTTCATCGACATCGTCCGGCCCGGCAACGGGCGCGGGACGGCGCAATGAGCACGCCGCGACGCTGAAGCGAGAAGCTGAATGACCGATGGGCCGCCCGGAGGCGGCCCATCGTGTCGGTGTCGGTTCAGCCGAGGGAGCGCGGTGTCGTGTCGCCGGCGTTCTGGCGTCCGAGCCCGCCGCGCAGGCTCGCTTTCGTGCCTGCACCAAATTCGGGCAGGATACGCGCGCGGGCGCGGCTCGCGAACACGAGGAAGCCGAAGCCGTTCGCCTCGTACCAGTACCCACCGTTCTCGAGGCCGTCGAGCGGCTGTTCGAGTGCGTTGGCGATCGATTCGAGGCAGCGCTTGCGCAGTTCGGCGATGGCCGGATAGGGCGGCTGTGCGCCGCGCACGCTGCACAGAAGCACGTCGAGGCCGGGTAGCACGTGCGCATAGAGGACGGGTTCGTCCTGCGCACGGGCGCGGGCAATCTTGGTGTCGAGCTGCGCGAACGGTTTCGAATGGCGCAATACCGCGAGGAAGGACTCCTGGCCATCCTGTTGCGCACGTCGACGTTTTTTCGGGAAGGACATAAACACTCGCCTGAAAAACAATTGCAAGAAATGCGGCACTTTCATGCGACCCACTCCCGGCTATGTACGCCGCATGTCGATCCTTTATAGCACACGAAAATGCTGCACTCCGCACTCGTGCGGTACGACGATCAATGTCTCCCGTCGACCCGCATGCCACGATGATCGACACAGCCAGCGTCTTGGCGCCCGTACTGTCGTTTAGTCTCCATCATAGACCTGCTTTTCCCGCGCGTGCATTCGCGCGTCACAAAAAAGTGAGATAGGCGCTCGCACGACGGTGCACGATGCGTGCCCATGAAAAAGGCCCGCACATGGCGGGCCCGGCAGTCGCAGCGTGGCGCGGTGCTCAGCGTTGCTTGAGCGAATCGCGGATCTCGCGCAGCAGCACGATGTCTTCCGGCGTCGCGGCCGGCGCCGCTTCTTCCGGCTTGCGCAGCTTGTTGATGAATTTCACCATCAGGAAGATGATGAACGCGAGGATCACGAAGTTGATCGCCACGGTGATGAACGAGCCGTAGCCGAATGCGGCGACGCCCGCGGCCTGCAGGTCCTTGAACGAATCGGGATTACCCTTGAACGTCGGGGGGATGGTGCCGAGCAGAACGAACTTGTTCGAGAAATCCAGACCGCCCGTCAGCACGCCGATGACCGGCATGATGAGGTCTTTCACGACCGAGTCGACGATCTTCGAGAACGCGCCGCCGATGATCACGCCGACGGCGAGATCCATCACGTTGCCTTTGACGGCGAACTCCTTGAATTCCTTGATTATGCTCATGAGCGGCTTTCTCCTGGTTGGGCGAGAGGAGGCGTGCCGCGACGCGCAGGGCTGCGAAGCGTCTGATGGGTCGGATCGGGGGCACGCCGATGGCCGCATGATAGCGAACGTGCCCCATTGCCGGTAGCCCATCTTGAAATGATTAACAAATCACCGGGCCGGCGCGAGGAGAAATGAAAGAAAGCGCGGGGGCGGGCGCGGCGCGATGCGTCGACGCCCGCGCGAGCCATGCTCAGGTGTTGTCGTCGGTCCAGCCGTCGTCGTTGCTGCCGAGATCGACGCCGCCGCCGCCATTGCCGTCGCTCCAGTTCGAATCGTCGCCGCGGCCGAGGTCGAAGCCCGGATCGTTGTTCTCCTGGCGCCGGCGCGGGTCGTCGACGATCACGTCGCGTTCGACCACGCGTTCGCGGCCGCCGGACATCGCTTCGCCGAGCAGCACGCCGGTCAGCAGCCCGCCCATTCCGCTGCCGAAACCGCCGCCTTGCTGAACCACGACGGGCGGCTGCTGTTGCGGATACGGTTGCGGCGGATACGGCTGTTGCGGGTACGGTTGCTGCTGATACGGCTGCCCTTGCATGCCGGTCACGCGATCGGCTTCCTGCGCATACACGGAGCCGCTGCCGTTCGCGGGCGCAGCGGGCGGCGCGCTCGGATCGGGGCGGCCTTCGACGCGCGCCTTCACGCTCGCATGCCGCTGTTCGAGTTCGTCGATGCGATACGGCGGCACCGGGTTCTTGCCGTTCGACAGCGCTTCGACGAGCGCGCGTGCATCGGTCTCGATGCCTTCGAGTTCGCTGGTGAGCGCCGGGGCACCGGGCGCCGTCGACAGTTTCGCGTCGAGTTTCAGCGGACGGATGTCGTTCAGCACGTCGGTCGCGCGTTTCAACTGCGCGCGGCGTTCGTCGCCGGCACGGCTGTCGTCGGCCGAGCGTGCGCGCCGCAACGTCCAGCGCAGCACCAGCGCGATGACCGCGACGAGCAGCCCGAGGCCGATCCACATGCCGGTCGACGGACCGTGTTTCGCAACCGGCGCGGCAGGTGCGAGCGACGACTGCAACGAACCGGCCTGCGTGGCCGACGGTGCGTTGCCGCTCGCGCCGCTCACGCGCGCGGCGTCGGCGCGAATGCGCGATTCGGTCTGCGCGAAATGCGACGCGTCGGTGAAGCGCAGTTGCGGATCGAGCGACTTCGCCCGCTGCAGTTGCGCGAGCGCGTCGGACGCGCGGCCTTCGCGATCCAGCACCTGTGCGTACAGATAGCGCGCATGCGCATTGTTCGGATGGGCGTCGATGACTTGCGACAGCTGCGTGTCGGCGCGCTGCCAGTCACGTTGCGCGATCGACTGCTCGACTTGCTGCAGCGACGGAACCGCAAAGGCGGCGGACGACAGCAGCATCAGCGAGAAGCCGAGTGCGGCGAGAGATTTCTTCATGGTCGAACCGGGCGCGGGCGCCCGTCTCCTGACGATCGGTGCGCGCCGCGCGCCCGGCGGGCCGCGGCGCGGTTGCCTGCCGTTACTGCGCGGGCGTGTCGAGCTGCTTCTTCAGCGCGGCGAGGCGGTCCTCGACCGACGGGCCCTTGTTCAACGCGGCGAGCTTGTCGTCGAGCGCCTTGCCGCTCGACGTGTCGGCCGAATTCAGGCGGGCGTCCGAACGCGCATTCTGCAGCGCGACCTTGTCCTCGAGCTTCTGGAAGTCCTCGGACAGGTTCTTGCCGCCGATGCCGCCCAACGCGCTTGCCGCGACGTCCTTCGCCTGCGCGATTTCCTGCTTGGCCTGCAGGATGTTCGAGCGTGCGTTCAGGTCGTTGCGGCGCTGACGCATGTCGGCGATCTGCCCCTTCAGCTTGTCGACCGACGGCTCGAGCGTCGTCAGCTCGGCCGCGAGCGCATCGCGCTCGGCTTCGGCGTTCGACTGCGCGGCGAGCGCCTCGCGTGCGAGCGCTTCGTCGCCCGCCTGCAGCGCGCGCTTCGCGCCGTCCTCGTACTTCTTCACCTTGTCGTCGGCCGCATCGCGCTTGCTGCGCTGGGTCGCGACTTGTGCCTCGATCTCGATCAGCGAATTCTCGGCACGGCCGATGCTGTCGTCGAGCTCCCGCACGATCTGCCGTGCGTCGCGCGACGGATCCTGTACCGAGTCGGCCGCATCGTTCAGCAGGCCTTTGATCGTGCGCGAAACAGAGTCGAAAAGCGACATGAAATCCTCCGTGGTTGAAAGGTGCCGCGTCGGCGGCAATGCCCGTCGCGAATCGGTTCCGACCCGCGTGAGCCGGCGGATATTACACCGCCGGCCCCTTAAATACGGCTTAAGCGCCGGAGTTCAAGCGCCGTGCGTGTGCAGGTTTCCACCTTTCGCATCTGAAAGAAACGCCGCGGCACGCACCGGGTCGCGAGTCCATGATAGGCGGAGCATGGCGCCAATACGTTCCGCAATTCACGCTTGTGCGGGAATTTTTACAAAAAATCGCGAAGCCGATCGGTCGATTTCATTAAAATGCGCTGTCACGTCGCGGGAACGGATCGCCGCGCGGCGGGGTCTGTCGACGTGACAGTTGCCACGATGCACCCACTCTGATTCATCCGCTTGCATTTTCCGCATGCGTCCGAGGGCGCCACGCCGCCCGCCATTCCGACATGCCAATCATCAAACGACCGTCTTCTCCTTCCGACCGGAACGAACCTCACTACACGTTGCGCCGTTCGCCGTCTGGAGCTTATTACCCCGATGACGACGAGCGCAGCGACGACCGGCGCGCGCAGCGCAACGGCGGCGGGGGCGGTGCTCGCCGCTCGTTCGGCTCGCGCGTCGCGCTGTGGTTCGTCGGCCTGATCGCGACGCTCGCGATCGTCGGTGCGCTGATCGTCGGCTACGCGCTCGTCGTGATGGCGCCGCAACTGCCGTCGCTCGACGCGCTGACCAACTACCAGCCGAAGGTGCCGCTGCGCGTGTTCAGCGCCGATCACGTGCTGATCGGCGAGTTCGGCGAGGAGCGCCGCAGCCTCGTGCGCTTCCAGGACATTCCCGACGTGATGAAGAAGGCGGTGCTCGCGATCGAGGACTACCGCTTCTACGAACACGGCGGCGTGGACTTCCTCGGCATCCTGCGCGCCGGCGTGGCCGACCTGATGCACGGTGGCGCGCGCCAGGGCGCGAGCACGATCACGATGCAGGTCGCGCGCAACTTCTTCCTGTCGAGCGAGAAGACGTATACGCGCAAGATCTACGAGATGCTGCTCGCGTACAAGATCGAGAAGGCGCTGACGAAGGACCAGATCCTTGAGCTGTACATGAACCAGATCTACCTGGGCCAGCGCTCGTACGGTTTCGCGGCCGCCGCGCGCGTGTATTTCGGCAAGGACCTGAAGGACATCACGCTCGCGGAAGCGGCGATGCTCGCGGGGCTGCCGAAGGCGCCGTCCGCGTACAACCCGGTCGTCAATCCGAAGCGCGCGAAGGTGCGCCAGGAGTACATCCTGAAGCGCATGCTCGAGATCGGCTACATCACGCAGCCGCAGTACGACCAGGCGGTGAAGGAAGAGATCCGCGTGCGCACGCCGGGCAACCAGTACGCGGTGCACGGCGAATACGTCGCCGAGATGGTGCGGCAGATGATGTACCAGCAGTACAAGGACGAAACCTACACGCGCGGGCTGACCGTCACGACGACGATCAACTCCGCCGACCAGGAAGCCGCGTACCAGGCCGTGCGCCGCGGCATTCTCGATTACGAGCGTCGCCACGGCTATCGCGGGCCGGAAGGCTCGATCAACCTGCCGGCGGCCGGCGACGAGCGCGACGAGGCGATCGACGACGCGCTCGCCGATCACCCGGACAACGGCGACCTGCAGTCGGCGGTGGTGCTGTCGGCGTCGCCGAACGCGGTCGAGGTGCAGTTCGTCGGCGGCGCCACGACGACGATCGGCCCGGCCGGCCTGCGCTTCGTGTCAGCCGCGCTGAGCCCGCGCGCGAACGCGACGCTGCACATCAAGTCGGGCTCGATCGTGCGCGTGCTGAAGGACGGCAAGACGGGCTGGCAGATCGTGCAGCTGCCGCAGGTCGAAGGCGCGCTCGTCGCGATCGCGCCGCAGGACGGTGCGATCCGTTCGCTCGTCGGCGGCTTCGACTTCAACAAGAGCAAGTTCAACCACGTGACGCAGGCGTGGCGCCAGCCGGGTTCGTCGTTCAAGCCGTTCATCTATTCGGCGTCGCTCGACAAGGGCCTCGGGCCGGCGACGATCATCAACGATGCGCCGCTGTACTTCCCGCCGAGCGTGCCGGGCGGCACCGCGTGGGAACCGAAGGACGACGACCAGCCCGACGGCCCGATGTCGATGCGCACCGGCCTGCAGCGTTCGAAGAACCTCGTGTCGATCCGGATCCTCGCGTCGATCGGCACGCAGTACGCGCAGGAGTACGTGACGCAGCGCTTCGGCTTCGATCCGGCGAAGACGCCGCCGTACCTGCCGATGGCGCTCGGCGCCGGCCTCGTGACGCCGCTGCAGCTCGCGACCGGCTATGCGGTGTTCGCGAACGGCGGCTACAAGGTCGATCCGTACCTGATCGCCGAAGTCGACGACGCGCGCGGCCAGCCGCTGCAGAAATCGCAGCCGGTGATCGCGGGGGGCACCGCGCCGCGCACGATCGAAGGCCGCAACGCATACGTGATGAACAGCCTGCTGCACACGGTCGCGACGGCCGGCACGGGCGCGGGCACCAACGCACTCGGCCGCAGCGACCTGCAGGGCAAGACGGGCACGACGAACGATGCGAAGGACGGCTGGTTCGCCGGCTACCAGCAGTCGCTCGTCGCGGTCGCGTGGATGGGCTTCGACCAGCCGAAGAGCCTCGGCAGCCGCGAATTCGGCGCGCAGCTCGCGTTGCCGATCTGGGTGAACTACATGCGCACCGCGCTGAACGGCGTGCCCGAGCAGCAGATGCCGATGCCGGACGGCCTGACCTCGATCGACGGCGAGCTGTACTACGCCGATCGCACGCCGGGCAACGGCTTCGTCGGCAGCGTGGACATCAACCCGGCCGCGAATGCGATCAGCGCGAACGACGCGCTCGGCTCGGCCGGCTCGGAGGGGCTTGCACCGCCGCCCGTCACGCAGCAGGAGAAGCAGCAGATCATGGACATGTTCGAGAACAAGTAAGCGATACGCGGATGTGTCGCATGCGGCGGGCGCCTTCGGGCGCCCGTTTTCTTATGTGTCGTCGCGTTCGCGCGTCAGCCGGGAAGGGCGAATCAGAACGACGCGCAGGCCGGTACGAGCGTGATGCCGACCGAGTCCTGCCGGAAGCGCTCGCGGTACGCGTGCCGGATCGCCGCGAGCCGCGCGTGCGTATCGGCAGTATCGTCGGCGACGAGACGGACCACGAAACTCGCTTCGCCGACGATCCGGCCGGTGGCGCGGTCGCGCCATTGGCCGCGGGTGTCCCAGACCGTGAAACCGTCCGGAAAGCGCGGCGTGACGACGTCGGCGAGGAAGGCCGCGCGTTCCGTTTCGGTGACGGGGCCGCGTCCCGCGATATCGCGCCCGAACAGCAGGTCGGCCTGCAGCATCCGGTGCATGTCCGGCTGCAGGCAGCCAACGGAAGCGTCGACGACGGGCGAGGGCGGGGCCGCGCAACCGGCAAGCAGCGCGACGGCTGCCGCGCCGATCATCTGCCGCGTACGACGTGGCCACGTCGCCGGCCATGCGTTCGGCGGCGCTATCTGCCTATTTCGCGTCCGGCGCGCTTCGCGCGCGTAAAACGCTGCGCGCTCAACCACTTGCGTGCTTGTCCGGCGGGTTATCAACAGGGCTGTCAACATAAACTGGGGATAACCCTGAGTATCGTGCGCGGGTTCAGTGCTGCAGTTTTGCGTGCGCGAGATGCATGCCGAGCGTCGCGGGATCGGTGTTCGTGCCCGACAGCAGCACGCCGACCCGCTTGCCCTGCAGCGTTTCGCGCAGCGGGCCGAGCAGCGCCGCGAGCGCCGCCGCGCACGCCGGTTCGACCGACAGCTTCAGTTGCGAGAACAGGAACAGCATCGCCGCGCGCAGCGCGTCGTCGGACACCGTGACGATGCGGTCGACGTGGCGCCGGCACAGCTGGTAGCTGTATTCCTCGGTATGCGGCGCCATCAGCGAGTCGGCGATGGTCTGCATCGCGCTCATCTGGATCGTGTGATTCGCCGCGAAGCTGCGGCTCATCGCGTCGGCGCCTTCCGGCTCGACGCCGTACACGTGCACGCGCGGATTCGCGAGCCGCAGCGCGGTCGCCATGCCGGCCGCGAGCCCGCCGCCGCCGATCGGCACGATCACCGCGTCGAGATCGGGCGTCTGCGTCGCCCATTCGTAGCCGAGCGTCGCGGTGCCGAGAATCGTGTGATAGCCATTGAACGGATGGATGAAGAAGCGACCTTCCTCGGCCTCGATCCGCCGCACGACGTCGAATGCCTGCGACGCGCTGCCGGCGAGCACGACTTCCGCGCGGTACTGCTTGCACTGCGCGATGCGCGCCGGGCTCGCGGTATGGAACATCACGACCTTCGCGCTGCTGCCCAGCCGCATCGCCGCATACGCGACGGCCGCCGCGTGATTGCCGGCCGACACGCACGTGACGCCGGCGTTCTTGCGCGCTTCGTCGAGGGCCAGCAGGTTCGTGAACGCACCGCGCGCCTTGAAGCTGCCGCTCACCTGCAGCAGCTCGAACTTGAAGTTGACGTGCGTGCCCTCGAGGGACGGCAGGTCGGCACGCTCGAACACGGGCGTGCGCGCGACCCACGGCGACAACGCGAAATGCTGCGCGGCGATTTCGTCGAGCGTCGGAATCGGTTCGCCGTCGATCGTCGTATGGGCAGTGCGCTGTTGGTCAGTCGACATGACGTGGCGGGTGGCGGGAGGGGGCCGGCCCGCACACGCAGGCCGGCGTGGCGGGGGCAGTCAGTGTGCGTCGACCGACATGCTGCGGATGAACTTGCGCAGGAACTGCTCGCAGGCGGCGAGCTGCGCGAGCTCGACATACTCGTTCGGCTTGTGCGCCTGTTCGATGTTGCCGGGCCCGCAGACGATGCTCGGGATGCCCGCGCGCTCGAACAGGCCGGCTTCCGTGCCGTAGGCGACCTTGCGCTTGTCCTGGTCGGCCGTCAGCGCGCGCACCAGCTGCGTGATCGCCGCCTGTTCGGTCGCGTCGAGCCCGGGCGCCGCGGCGATCTTCGAGAACTCGATCGCCGCGTTCGGATGCTCGCGAAGCATCTGCGGCAGCAGCGTTTCCCGCGCATACGCTTCGATGCGCGCGAAGATCTGCTCGGGATCGAGCGTCGGCAGGTTGCGGAACTCGAAGTCGAACCGGCATTCGGCCGGGACCGTGTTAATCGCGTTGCCGCCCTGGATCGTGCTCGTCTGCGCGGTCGTGAACGGCACGTCGTACAGCGCGTCGAACGGGCCTTCGGCGCGAAAGCGCTCGGCGATGTCGCGGATGTGGCAGATGAGGCGCGCCGCATATTCGATCGCGTTCAGGCCCTTCGGCGTCAGCGACGAGTGCGCCGCGTGGCCGCGCACGCAGCAGCGGTACGCGTTGATGCCCTTGTGCGCGATGATCGGCCGCATGCTGGTCGGCTCGCCGACGATGCAGCCGGACGGCTTCACGCCGCGCTTGACCAGGTCGGCGATCAGCAGCGGGGCGCCCGCGCAGCCGATTTCCTCGTCGTAGGACAGCGCGAAATGGATCGGCTTCGCGAGCTTCGTCGCCTGCATCTCCGGCAGCAGCGCGAGCGCCGCGCCGATGAAGCCCTTCATGTCGCACGTGCCGCGGCCGTACAGGCGGCCGTCGCGCAACTCCGGCTCGAACGGGTTGCTGTCCCACTGCTGGCCGTCGACCGGCACGACGTCGGTGTGCCCCGACAACACGATGCCGCCGTCGGTCGAGCCGTCGTGCGCGGGCACGGTCGCGAACAGGTTGGCCCAGCCTTCGCGCGGATCGTGCGTGAGCGTCGACTGGATGCCCTTCGCGGCGAGCGCGTCGCGCACCGTTTCGATCAGGCCGAGGTTCGGCACGCGGCTCGTCGTGTCCATCGACACCAGCTGCTTGATCCAGGGCAGGCTGACGAGCGAGGCGTCGCCTTCGGTTGCGGCGGACGGCGCCGGCGCGTCGAGAGTGGACATGGCAAAACTCCGTCTGAGGAATGGGAAAATCATACTCAAAAACGCGCCGGCCCGCCTTCGCCGGCCGCGATGCGGTGCAGCATCGCGGCCGTGCCGTCAGCGTGCGGCGCTCGCCGCGTCGGCGCGCGGTGCGAGCGCGCGCAGCGTTTCCTTGATCGTCGACACGCGGATCGCGAGATCGGGCGAGCGCGTCTCGATGCGCAGCTTGTCCTGGCCCGCGAGCTTGATGTGCCGGTGCTTCTGCACCATCTCGATGATCCGCATCGGATCGATCGGCGGGTTCGGCTCGAACTGCAGCCCGATCGCGGCCTCGCTCGCGTCGATCTTGACGATGCCGAGCGGCTTCGCGGCAAGCCGCAGCCGGTGCGTCTCGACGAGCGCGTGCGCCTGCGGCGGCAGCTTGCCGAAGCGGTCGATCAGCTCTTCCTGGATGCCGTCGATCGCGTCGCCGTGCTCGCAGTTCGCGAGCCGCTTGTACAGCGACAGCCGCTCCTGCACGTCCACGCAGTAGTCGGCCGGCAGGATCGCGGGCGCGTGCAGGTTGATTTCCGTCGTCGCGGCGAGCGGGGCTGTGAGGTCGGGCTCCTTGCCGTTCTTCAGCGCCTTCACGGCGTCGTTCAGCATGTCGGTATACAGCTGGAAGCCGATCTCGTGGATCTCGCCCGACTGCTTGTCGCCGAGCACCTCGCCGGTGCCGCGGATCTCGAGGTCGTGCATCGCGAGATAGAAGCCCGAACCGAGTTCCTCCATCTGCTGGATCGCCTCGAGGCGGCGCTGCGCCTGCTTGGTCAGCGACTGCGGGTCGTGGACCAGCAGGTATGCGTACGCCTGGTGGTGCGAACGGCCGACGCGGCCGCGCAGCTGGTGCAACTGCGCGAGGCCGAACTTGTCGGCGCGGTGCATGATGATCGTGTTCGCGCTCGGCACGTCGATGCCGGTCTCGATGATCGTCGTGCACAGCAGCACGTTCGCACGCTGCGCGACGAAATCGCGCATCACGCGTTCGAGCTCGCGCTCGTGCATCTGGCCGTGCGCGATCACGATCCGCGCTTCGGGCACGAGCTCCTCGAGCATCGCCTTGCGGTTCTCGATCGTCTCGACCTCGTTGTGCAGGAAATACACCTGGCCGCCGCGCTTCAGCTCGCGCAGCATCGCCTCGCGGATCACGCTTTCCTCCTCGCGGCGCACGAAGGTCTTGATCGCGAGCCGCTTCTGCGGCGCGGTCGCGATCACCGAGAAGTCGCGCAAGCCCTCGAGCGCCATCCCGAGCGTGCGCGGGATCGGCGTCGCGGTCAGCGTCAGCACGTCGACTTCCGCGCGCAACGCCTTCAGCGCTTCCTTCTGGCGCACGCCGAAGCGGTGTTCCTCGTCGATGATCACGAGGCCGAGGCGCTTGAACTGCACGTCCGACGACAGCAGCTTGTGCGTGCCGATCACGATGTCGACGCTGCCTTCGTTGATCTGCGCGATCGCCGCGTTCACTTCCTTCGCGGTCTTGAAGCGCGACAGCTCGACGATGCGCACCGGCCAGTCGGCGAAGCGGTCGGCGAAGGTCTGCGTGTGCTGCTCGGCGAGCAGCGTGGTCGGCGACAGCAGCGCGACCTGCTTGCCGCCCATCACCGCGATGAACGCGGCGCGCAGCGCGACCTCGGTCTTGCCGAAGCCGACGTCGCCGCACACGAGGCGGTCCATCGGCTTGCCGCTCGTCATGTCGCCGATCACGGCCGCGATCGCCGCGGCCTGGTCGGGCGTTTCCTCGAAGCCGAAGCTTTCCGCGAACTTCACGTAGTCGCGCGGCTCGAGCGCGAACGCGTGACCTTCGCGGGCCGCGCGGCGCGCGTACAGGTTCAGCAGCTCGGCCGCCGTATCGCGGATCTGCTGCGCGGCCTTGCGCTTCGCGCGCTCCCACTGGCCCGAACCGAGCGCGTGCAGCGGCGCGCTGTCGGGATCGGCGCCGCTGTAGCGCGAGATCACGTGCAGCTGCGCGACCGGCACGTAGAGCTTGCTGTCGCCCGCGTATTCGAGATGCAGGAACTCGGTCTCGCCTTCGCCGAGATCCATCGACACGAGGCCCATGTAGCGGCCGATGCCGTGCTGCGCATGCACGACCGGATCGCCGACCTTCAGCTCCGACAGGTCGCGCACCATCGCGTCGACGTTGCTCGCCTGTTCCTGGCGGCGGCGCCCGGCGCGGCGGCCGAGCGCGCCGTACAGCTCGGTCTCGGTGACGATCGCGTAGCCTTCGCCCGGCACCGCGAAGCCGCTCGCGAGCGGCGCGACGCCGAGCGCGAAGGGCGCATCGCTTTCGAGCCAGCCCGCGAAGTGGTCGTTCGACGCCGGACGCAGGCGATGCTCGGCGAGCAGTTGCAGGATCGTCTCGCGGCGGCCGGCCGATTCGACCGTCAGCAGCACGCGCTTGCCCGACGATTCGACGAAGGTGCGCAGCGCGGCGAGCGGATCGTCCGCGTGGCGGTCGACGGTGAGCTCGGGCAAGGCCGTCGCCCAGCCGCCGGCCGGCTGCGCGGGCAGCACGACGCGCGCGAACGGCTTCGCGAACGCGAAGAAATCCTCGTCGGACAGGAACAGCCGCTGCGGCTCCAGGATCGGCCGCTCGCGGTCGTGCGCGAGGAACGCGTGACGCTGCTTCGTATCGGCCGTGAAACGGCGGATCGACGCTTCGAGGTCGCCGGCGAACACGAGGTGCGCATCCTGCGGCAGGTAGTGAAACAGCGTGGCCGTCTCGTCGAAGAACAGCGGCAGGTAGTACTCGATGCCGGCCGACGGCACGCCGTTGCCGATGTCCTTGTAGATCGGCGCGCGGCTCGGGTCGCCTTCGAAGGTCTCGCGCCAGCGGCTGCGGAAGGCCGTGCGCGCCGCTTCGTCGAACGGAAACTCGCGGCCCGGCAAGAGGCGCACGTCGCGCACCGGATAGAGGCTGCGCTGCGTATCGGGATCGAACGCGCGGATCGAGTCGACCTGGTCGTCGAACAGGTCGATCCGGTACGGCAGCGGCGAGCCCATCGGGTACAGGTCGATCAGCGAGCCGCGCACGCAGTATTCGCCGGGCCGCACGACCTGGCTCACGTGCTCGTAGCCGGCCAGCGTGAGCTGCGCCTTCAGCTTCGCCTCGTCGAGCCGCTCGCCCTGCGCGAACGCGAACGTGTACGCGGCCATGAACGACGCGGGCGGCATCCGGTACAGCGCGGTGGTCGCGGGCACCAGCAGGATGTCGCAGCGGCCCTCGCCGAGGTCGTGCAGCGTCGCGAGCCGCTCTGAGACGAGATCCTGGTGCGGCGAGAACGTGTCGTACGGCAGCGTTTCCCAGTCCGGCAGCAGGCGCACGCGCGCCTCCGGCGAGAAGTAGCGGAGTTCCTGCGACAGCCGCTGCGCGTCGACCGCGTTCGCGCAGATCACCGCAAGGAGCGGGACCGCGTCGCGGTTGTCGGCGAGATAGCGGGCGATGGCGAGTGCGTCGGCGGAGCCGTGCGCGCCGTCGAAGGCGAACCGCTGGCCCGGCTTGACGCGGGCGACGGGCGAGGCGAACGGGGTGGAAGCGTTGTCTGGCATAGGGACGGCAGGGGTGGCGGGCACGGGCGCGACGCGGCGCGCCGGTCGAGACGAAAGACCTATTATAAAATCCGCTTCTCGATTTCATCTTTCCGGCGTTTCCCCTTCGTGACTCCCCGACTTTTCGCCCTGATTCCTTGCGCCGGCACGGGCAGCCGTTCCGGTTCGGCCGTGCCGAAGCAATACCGCACGCTGGCCGGCCGCGCGCTCCTGCATTACACGCTCGCCGCGTTCGACGCGTGCAGCGAATTCGCGCAGACGCTCGTCGTCCTCGCGCCCGACGACACGCACTTCGATGCGCGCCGCTTCGCGGGCCTGCGCTTCGCGGTGCGCCGCTGCGGCGGCGGCTCGCGGCAGGCGTCGGTGCTCAACGGGCTGCTCGAGCTGGCCGAATTCGGCGCGACCGAGCAGGACTGGGTGCTCGTGCACGACGCCGCGCGCCCCGGCATCACGCCCGAACTGATCCGCACGCTGGTCGCGACGCTGAAGGACGACCCGGTCGGCGGCATCGTCGCGCTGCCGGTGGCCGATACGCTCAAGCGCGTGCCGGCCGGCGGCGACGCGATCGCGCGCACCGAGTCGCGCGACGCGCTGTGGCAGGCGCAGACGCCGCAGATGTTCCGCATCGGCATGCTGCGCGACGCGATCCTGCGCGCGCAGCGCGAAGGGCACGACCTGACCGACGAGGCCAGCGCGATCGAATGGGCCGGCCATACGCCGCGCGTCGTGCAGGGCAGCCTGCGCAACTTCAAGGTCACGTACCCGGAAGATTTCGCGCTCGCGGAAGCGATCCTCGCGCGCCCCGCGAACGCTTCCTGACTTTCACCTCATCTCAAACCGGATTACGCATGGACTTCAGAATCGGACAAGGCTACGACGTGCACCAGCTCGTCCCGGGGCGCCCCCTCATCATCGGCGGCGTGACGATTCCGTACGAGCGCGGCCTGCTCGGCCACTCGGACGCGGACGTGCTGCTGCACGCGATCACCGACGCGCTGTTCGGCGCGGCGGCGCTCGGCGACATCGGCCGCCATTTCTCCGACACCGACGCGGCGTTCAAGGGCGCGGACAGCCGCGTGCTGCTGCGCGAATGCGTCGCCCGCGTGAAGGCGGCCGGCTTCACGATCCAGAACGTCGACAGCACGGTGATCGCGCAGGCGCCGAAGCTCGCACCGCACATCGACGGGATGCGCGCGAACCTCGCGGCCGATCTCGGCCTGCCGCTCGAGCGCGTGAACGTGAAGGCGAAGACCAACGAGAAGCTCGGCTACCTCGGCCGCGGCGAGGGCATCGAGGCGCAGGCCGCCGCGCTGCTGGTGAAGCAGGGCGCGTGAGCGCCTGACGCCGGTCCGAAGCGGCGCGCAGGTTGCGCCGCCGGAATGAAAAATGCCACGCGCTTGCGTGGCATTTTCGTTTTGCGGCGCGATCCGGCGCGCTTGGCCGCCGTATCGCGCTGCCGTTCGCGCCGCCGCTTATTCGCCTTCGGCGGCGATCACCTGCGCGGCGGCGTTGATCACCGACGCGATGCGGCCGACGTCGCGCAGCTGCGTCGTCGTCATGCCTTGCTCGTTCTTCAGCAGCGCGTAGTGCGACTTCACGCAGAAGTGGCATTTGCCGACGATCGACGCGGCGAGCGCGTACATCTCGAAGCGGCGCTTGTCGACGCCGCCGTGCGACGCATACGCGCCCATCCGCAGCTCGGCGCGCTGCGTCTTCAGGTCGGCATCGTCGGCCATCTCGACATACGGATACCAGGTGTTGTTCATCCCCATCAGCGCGGCCGCCGTCAGCACGGCGTTCGTCTCTTCGGGCGACAGCACGCCGGCTTCGCGGATCGTCTTCACGAGCACGGTGCTCTTCGCCGCGACCGCCGCCGCCAGCGCGACGCCGACTGCATCGGTGCCTTCGAGCGACGAGCGCGAGATCGTGCCGTCGAGGTTCAGGCGAATGTCCTTCGCGTAGTCGGGGATACGTGCCTTAATCGAATCGATGAATTCCATTGATATCTCCTATGGGTTGGCCGTTAAAAAAGCCCGCAGGCAGGACGTGCGCCGCGGGCTTCGTGCATCGATGCGCTTACAGCGTTGCGCCGCCGACTGCACGGTTGCACGGGCACAGTTCGTCCGTTTGCAGGCCGTCCAGAATGCGCAGGACTTCTTCCGGGCTACGGCCGACGTTCAGGTTGTTCACCGAAACGTGCTGGATCGTGTTGTCCGGATCGACGATGAACGTTGCACGCAGGGCCACGCCGGCTTCCTTGTCGCGCACGCCGAGCTGGTCGATCAGCTCGCCCTTGACGTCGCCGAACGAGTAGTGGTTCAGCTTGTCGAGGTCCTTGTGCTCACGGCGCCATGCGAGCTTCACGAATTCGTTGTCCGAGCTGCCGCCGAGCAGGACGGCGTCGCGCTCTTCGAACTGCTTCGTCAGCTTCGCGAACTCGACGATTTCCGTCGGGCACACGAACGTGAAATCCTTCGGATAGAAGTAGATGATCTTCCACTTGCCCGGGAACGACGCTTCGGTGACGGTCTCGAACGCCGACTGGCCGTTTTCCTCGTGATTGTTGAAGCCCGGCTTCGCGGCTACGACGGTGAATGCTTCGAGTTTATCGCCCACGGTTTTCATGCGGATACTCCTGTATGAGTTGGGAAGAAGACTGAGTCAAGCTACCTCGGTGCTGCAACGTTGATGTGACAGCATGGGCACGACTATAACACTATTAATAAGTCGCTTCAATAGTTTTTGACTAACGACCCCCATAGTTTTTTTCAACCGCGCCGATAGTGTGACGCGCAAGAAGCGTGCGCGAACGCGTCACGCCGTCGCACGCGCCTTGCCGGCGCCGGGGAATTCGAGCGTGACTTCGAGGCCCGCTTCGGGGCTGCGGTTGCGCAGGCGCAGCGCGCCGCGATAGCGGCCGACGAGGCGCAGCACGATCGCCATGCCGAGCCCCGTGCCGTCCGCCTTGGTGCGCGCCGTGTCGACGCGATAGAACGGCCGCATCACGAGCGGCAGCTGATCCTCGGGGATGCCGGGGCCCTCGTCGCTCACCGACAGCTCGACGCGCGCGTGCGTCACGCGCGTCTCGAGCGTGATGCGCGACACGCCGTCGTCGCGGCTCTGGCCGTATTTGCGCGCGTTCTCGACGAGGTTGCCGATCACGCGGCGCATGTCGGTTTCGTCGGCTTCGATCACGGCGGTCGGCGCGAGCCGCGTGCGGATTTCGACACCATCCTCGCCCGACACGCGCGCGGCGACTTCGTGCGCGATCGACGACAGGTCGACCGGCTCCGGCTTGCGCTGGGTCGGACGCGCGTAGTCGATGAAGGCCGCGATGATGCGGTCCATCTGCTCGATGTCGTCGACCATCGCGTCCTTGGTCGCCTGGTCGGACGGGCTCATCTCGGTCTCGAGCCGCAGCCGCGCGAGCGGCGTGCGCAGGTCGTGCGAGATGCCCGCGAGCATCAGCGCGCGGTCGGCCTCGAGCTGTTCGAGGTCGCGCACCATCTGGTTGAAGCTGCGGTTGGTGTCGGCCGCGACGCCCATCCCGCGCTCGGGCAGCAGCTCGGGCGTCTGGCCCGAGCCGATCTGCCGCGCGGCGAGCGCGAGCCGCGAGAACGGCCGGTTCACGAGGCTCGTGATGAACGCGGAGCCGAACAGCGACAGCGCGAGCGCGAACAGGCCCCAGCCGGCCCACTGCAGGCCCGTGACGCTATCGAGCTGGTCGCGGTCGAGCGCGACCCAGTAATCGTCGTCGTCGATCTTGAAGCTGATCCACACGCCGGGGATGTCGTTGACCGACTGCGCGATCACGGTATCGTCGCCGAGCCGGCTGCGGATGTCGTGTTCGATCAGGCGGTTCAGCGATTCGTCGGGCTGCAGCTTGAACTTGTCGGTCTTTTCGCGCGGGTACACGCGCACGCCCTCGTTGCTCTCGAGATCCTGCAGCAGCGCGCGCCGCAGATCGGGATCGGAATAGAGCAGGGCGGTGCGCGTGAGCTTCACGATCGCGACGAGCTGGAGCGCGACGCGCTGCGCGCGCGGCTCGCGCTCGATCACGCGAAAGCTCTGGAACCACGCGGCGAGACTGACCGAGATCAGCAGCGCGATCAGCAGGAAGGTGCGCCAGAACAGCCCGCCGAACGCGAGCTGCAGGAGGCGCCGGTCGATACGCATGGGACGGGCCGTGGACGGGCGAAACCGGAAAGAGAAAAGATCAGGCGGCGCCGTCCGGAATGAACACGTAGCCGAGGCCCCAGACGGTCTGGATGAAACGCGGGCTGCCCGGATCCGGTTCGATCAGCTTGCGCAGGCGCGAGATCTGCACGTCGAGGCTGCGGTCGAACACTTCGTATTCACGGCCGCGCGCGAGCTCCATCAGCTTTTCGCGCGACAGCGGCTGGCGCGGGTGGCGCGCGAACACCTTCAGCACCGAGAATTCGCCGGTCGTCAGCGGAATTTCCTGGCCCGACTTCGTCAGCGTGCGCGTCGCGAGGTTCAGCGAGAACTCGCCGAACTCGAACACCTCGGTGGTTTCCGACGGCGCGCCCGGCAGTTCGGCCGGCGCCTGGCGGCGCAGCACCGCATGAATGCGCGCGACGAGTTCGCGCGGGTTGAACGGCTTCGGCAGGTAGTCGTCGGCGCCCATCTCGAGGCCGACGATGCGGTCGACGTCCTCGCCCTTCGCGGTGAGCATGATGATCGGCGTGCGGTCGTTGCTGCCGCGCAGGCGGCGGCAGATCGACAGGCCGTCTTCACCCGGCAGCATCAGGTCGAGCACCAGCAGGTCGAAGCGCTCGCGCACCCAGAGCTTGTTCATCGCGGTCGCGTTCTCCGCGACGTACACGTTGAAACCCTGCTCGCCGAGATAGCGGCGCAGCAGATCGCGCAGGCGCGGGTCGTCGTCGACGACGAGAATCTTGGAGGGGTTTTTCGTTTCCATGAGCGGCATCTTATCGCGAATGGGAAATCACGCACGGTCGCGTATTTTCGCGCGTTACAGTCCGTTACAAAATTTACCCGTAGTGTCGCGCGGAGTAAAGGCAGGCTATAGAGATTCCTTTACTCGAAGCTGAAATTCGGTAGATACTCCCCTGCACTCCATCTTTCATCTTTGTACACCCGAATTCCGCAGGGTTTTTCAAGTACCAGAGGTAACCGGTTGCCGCGTGACGAAGGGAACAAATCGACCAAAGAAGCGAGGACGGTCATGCGATCTGCCCGGATTGCACTGATGCTGACGATCGCACTTGCCGGTCCATATGCGTCGAACTTCGCGTATGCGCAGCGCCCCTAGCAGGGCGCCTCGTCGCGCAAGCTGCCGCGCGGCAAAGCGCCGCAGCCCGACCGCGCCGCCGACATGGCGGTCCGTTCCGCCGTGCCTCCCGATCTCGATCAGCACCGTCGCGACGGGCACATGACGCCCGAGGAGCGCCACCTGCTGCGCCAGCACATCGAGGACGCCGTTCGCGAGCTGTACAAGCGCTGACACGCACGCGCGTTCGCACGGCGCGGAAAGATTCCGTAGCAATTTTTCGGTCAACTTTCGGATGCGTGCCGCTGTTGAACCCGCATCCGCACCGCCGGTGCGCTCCGGGAGTCCACGACGATGAAAGCGAACGCTGCCGCCCCGGCGCCGTCGCCTGCCATGCAGTCGCCGCTCGATGCCGACGACGCACTGTTTTTCCTCAGCCGCACCGGTTTCTCTCCCGCGCCCGCCGACGTCGCGCGCGTCGTCGGCATGACGCGCGCGCAGGTCGTGGCCGACACGCTCGGCAGCGTGCGGCGCGAGCCCGTGACGACGTGGCCCGACTGGATCGCCGAGCTGCCGCCGACGCGCGCGCAGCGTCAGGCGCTGACGCCCGACATGCGCCGCGACGAGCAGCGCGAGCGCAATGTCCGCTACGATGCGCTGCGCGCCGCGTGGGTCAACGAGATGATCGTCACGCCGTCGCCGCTCACCGAGCGCATGACGCTGTTCTGGCACGGGCACTTCACGTCCGGGCAGGACAAGGTCCCGTATCCGCAGACGATGGCCGCGCAGAATGCGCTGTTTCGCCGCGAGGCGCTCGGCAACTTCGGCACGCTGCTGCATGCGGTCGCGAAGGATCCGGCGATGCTTCAGTATCTCGACGGCGCGAGCAACCGCAAGGGCCGCCCGAACGAGAATTTCGCGCGCGAGGTAATGGAGCTGTTCACGCTCGGCGAAGGGCATTACTCGCAGCGCGACGTGACCGAAGCCGCGCGCGCGATGACCGGCTGGAGCGTCGATCCCGATACGCTGCGCTTCGTGGTGCGGCCCGAATGGCACGACGCGGGCGACAAGACGATCCTCGGCGAGACCGGTGCGTTCGACGGCGACGGGTTTCTCGACATCCTGCTGAAGCGGCCTGACACGGCAAGCTTCATCGCCGGCAAGCTGTGGCGCGAGTTCGTGTCCGATACGCCCGACGCCGGCGCGCTCGATGTCGTGGCCGAGCGGTTTCGCGCCAGCGGCTACGACATACGCGCGGCGCTCGCCGCGCTCTGGTCGACCGACGCATTCTGGGATCCGCGCAATCGCGGCGTGCTCGTGAAGTCGCCGGCCGAGTTCGTCGTCGGGTCGGTGCGGCTGTTCGACGTCGCGTACGGCGATCCGCAGATGCTCGCGAATACCGCGCGCACGCTCGGGCAGAACCTGTTCTATCCGCCGAACGTGAAGGGCTGGCCGGGCGGCGCGATGTGGATCAACAGCACCACGCTGCTGGCGCGCAAGCAGTTCGTCGAGCAGTTGTTCCGCGCGACCGAGACGGCCGGCATGCGCTCGCCCGCGCATGCGATGGCGCCGCCGTCGCCGAATGCGCGGGCGCAAGCGATACCGGTTGCGGACGCGGCGTCGGTTGCCGGCATGCGCGGCGCGCCGGTCAAACCCGCGCGCGGCGGCCTGCGATTCGACCTCGAACGCTGGCTCGCGCAGTATCGTGCGCGGCCGCAGGCGATTGCGGGATTGTCGACCGAGCTCCAGCTGCAGCATGCGGTGCTGCCGGTGTCGCCGGTCGCGGCGATCGATACGGACTCGACCGGCAGCGCGTATCTCGAGGCGCTCCTGATGGATCCGGCCTATCAACTGAAATGACTGAAACGACCGAAACGACGACGAACAGGCACGCTGCCGCGGTGGCCATGCCGCACGGCGAGCCGAAGGATGCACGATGAACCGACGTGATTTTCTGACGCTGACCGGCGCCGCGGCCGCGGCGGGCGTGTCGTTGTGGCAGCCGCCCGCGCAGGCGGCATCGATGGTCGCGGCCGGGCGCCAGCCGGCGGCCGGTTACGCGAACGTGCTGATCCTCGTCGAGCTGAAGGGCGGCAACGACGGCCTCAACACGGTGGTGCCGTATGCGGATCCGCTCTACTACCAGTTCCGCCGCAGCATCGGCATCAAGCGCGACCAGGTGCTGCAGCTCGACGCGCAGACGGGGCTGCACCCGTCGCTCGCGCCGTTGATGCCGCTGTGGCGCGACGGACAGGTCGCGATCGTGCAGGGCGTCGGTTATCCGCAGCCGAACCTGTCGCATTTCCGCTCGATCGAGATCTGGGACACCGCGTCGCGCTCGGACCAGTACCTGCACGAAGGCTGGCTCACGCGCACGTTCGCGCAGGCGCCGGTGCCGCCCGGCTTCGCGGCGGACGGCGTCGTGCTCGGCAGTGCGGAGATGGGACCGCTCGCGAACGGCGCGCGCGCGATCGCGCTCGTCAATCCCGCGCAGTTCATCCGCGCGGCGCGGTTGGCCGAACCGTCGTCGCTGCGCGAACGGAACCCGGCGCTCGCGCACATCATCGAGGTCGAGAACGACATCGTGAAGGCGGCCGACCGGCTGCGCCCGCGCGGCGGGATGCGCGAGTTCAGGACGGCCTTTCCGGCCGGTACGTTCGGGACCTCGGTGAAGACCGCGATGCAGGTGCTCGCGGCATGCGAGGCGTCGGGGCCTGGCGCGCAGGACGGCGTCGCGGTGCTGCGGCTCACGCTCAACGGTTTCGATACGCACCAGAACCAGCCGGGGCAGCAGGCGGCGCTGCTCAGGCAGTTCGCGGAAGGGATGAGTGCGATGCGCGGCGCGCTGGTCGAGCTCGGGCGCTGGAACCAGACGCTCGTGATGACGTATGCGGAATTCGGGCGGCGCGTGCGCGAGAACCAGAGCAACGGCACCGATCACGGTACCGCCGCGCCGCATTTCGTGATGGGCGGCCGCGTGGCCGGCGGGCTGTACGGCGCGGCGCCGGCACTCGGGCATCTCGACGGCAGCGGCAACCTGCCGGTCGCGGTCGATTTCCGCCAGCTCTATGCGACCGTGCTCGGGCCGTGGTGGGGGCTCGATGCGACGCACGTGCTGCAGCAGCGCTTCGAGACGCTGCCGCTGCTGAAGGTGTGAGGCGGTCGTGCGTGACGGGGCGGATCAGCGGCGGCGTGCGGCGCGCCACGCGATCCACAGGTTGCGGATCGGCGTCAGCGCGATACGCTGGTGCAGCACCTGGTAGCCGTCGCGCTCGATTTCGTCGAGCAGCGCGCCGGCCAGTGCGATCTGCGCACGCAGCGTGCGTTGCGCGCGGCGTTCGGACGCGGGGATCGCCGCGTCGGCGGCGGTGAGCGCTTCGCGCGCGCGGGCCGTCTGAAACTGCAGCAGCTCGGTGAAGGCCGGGCTGTAGCGGCGATTCAGCAGGTCGGCGGCGGTCACGTTGTAGCGTTGCAGTTCGTCGATCGGCAGATAGATGCGGCCGTGGCGCGCATCGTTGCCGAGTTCCTGCACGAATTGCGCGAGCATCAGCGCGTGGCCGGCCTGCGCGGCCCACGGTTGCGGTTCGGCCGGATTCGCGGCGCTCGCGCGCGCGACCAGCGACGCGAAGGTGCCGCCGACCTGCGCGATGTAGCGCTGCAGGTTCGCGAAATCCAGGTAACGCGCCTGTTCCAGATCCATTCCGTAACCGTTGACGAGCGTGCGCAGCGCGTCGGTTTCTGCGCCGATCGCCGGGTGGTGCTGCGCGAGCGCCTTCGTGACCGGGTGCGACGGTTCGCCGGCGGCGAGCGCCGCGAGTTCCTTGTGCCACCACGCGAGTTTCGTGTGTCCGACGGTCGGATCGCTGGTTTCCTTGACGGTTTCCTCGAGTTCGCGGCGCAGCGCGAACAGGGCCGTCAGGCGCGGTTCGGCGGCGAGCGGCGCCTGGCGCAGCGCGTAGTAGACGCTGGAGCCCGCGGGGGCGGCCTTTTGCTGACAGTAGTCGTCGAAGTTCACGGGTGGGGTCGTGGCGGAGGCGGGTTCGGGGGGCGCGTGCCGGCGCGTGGCCGGCACGTCGAGCGCGGCATTCTAGCACCGCTGTCCGACGGGCGCCGGCGGGGCGAGACAATGCTGCGCAGATCGGGTAGAATCTCGCGCTCGCCTGATCGGGCGTGCCGGTTTTCGGGTTTTCGGGCCGGCATGACGCCCGGGCGCGTGGAGCACGCTTCTTGCGTGCCGCGCGGTCAGGCGACAGGAATGCGCGTGAGTGGCGAAATTGGTAGACGCACCAGGTTTAGGTCCTGACGCCCGCAAGGGTGTGCCGGTTCGAGTCCGGCCTCACGCACCAACGGCTTTAAACGTGATTCGACACCATATGTCGATCCACGGTAAATCAAGGGGTTAGCGCCCCCATCACTGTACAGACGTACAGCACAAATCAACGCTCTTGGGTGATAATTGGGGGATCGAGTACGCAAAAACTCCCCACGGCACTCCCCAAGATGGCTTCCATTACTCCCTACAAGGACGGTTGGCGGGCGCAGATTTCGGTTAAGCCCGATCCCGCCAGCAAACCGGTTCGCGATTCACAGACCTTTCGAACGCAGCGCGAAGCCAAGGCATGGGCGGCGGCGCGCGAGCATGAATTGCGGAAGCAGGCCGCACAACGGCCGGCCGAACGCTACACTTTGCGCGCCATGTTGGAGCGGTACGACGCGGAGATAATCCCGGCGAAACGCGGTGCGCGCCCGGAGTCGATGCGGCTGCGTGCTTTCCTCCGCAACTTCCCGACCCTGGCCGACAAGACACTAGCCGACGTCACGACCCCCGATCTGGCGGAATGGCGTGATGCGCGATTGCGGGGATTCGTGGGGAGTGATGGGAAGCAGGTTCCGGCCGTGGGTGTAGCGTCAGTCCTGCGTGATATTAGCTGGCTGAGAAACGCATTCTCGGTTGCGCGCAAGGAATGGCGGTGGATGGATGCCAACCCGTTCGAGGGGTTCCGACTACCCGCCGACGCACCGCCTCGTGACCGGCGCGTTTCGCCGCTTGAGGTGAAGTTGCTTTGTAGGCAATTGGGCTATCGCACAGGCGTTCCACCGCACTCGTTGCAGCAGGAAACGGCGCTTGCGTTTTTGATCGCGCTGCGGTCGGCTATGCGCGCGGGCGAGATATTGGCGCTCGGGAAAGGCACGCTCGACCTCGACAAGCGCGTCGCACGCGTGCCGCACAAGACGCAGCATTTGACGGGCCGGCCGCGTGAGGTGCCGTTAACCCGGCAAGCAGTGAGGCTGCTGCGCGTTGTGGCGGATAAGGAGCGGTGCTTTGCAATCTCTAGTCAAAGCCTCGACGCTCTTTTCCGAAAGGCGCGGGAGCGGTTGGCCGCTGTGTACCCGTCAATTGCCACAGTGCATTTTCACGATAGCCGCGCAGAAGCGTTGACGCGGCTTTCGCGAAAGGTCGATGTGATGACGTTGGCGCGGGTAAGCGGCCATGCCGACCTGAAGATATTGCAGCGGACGTATTACCGCGAATCCGCTGCTGATATTGCCGCTCGGTTAGCCGCCCTGTAGTGCGGCATCAACCTGACTGATGGGGATGCGTCCGCATTTGTTGAGTCTGAGCGTCCCTACGACGACCATCTTGCTCACGGTGTGGCGGCTCAACCCCATCATTTCGGCGGCTTGTTGGATCGTGACGTGAGCCGGTCGCGGGTGCGTCTCTGCATAAAGTTGCACTGCGCGCCGCGCGAGGTTCAAGACTTCGCCCGCTTCTATCATTGTGCCCCTCGCGTTTGCAATGCGTCATGCTGCGCGAGCGGTGCCGGACTGCTGATGCCTTCGAGTACGAATGCCGCGATGGTTCGGTAGCGAGCGGTGGCTGTGCCGCGATCTACATAGCTTCCGAGGCTATTCCATGTTTCCCATCCGCAAGCGCACAGAACATCGTCCGTCGGTTCCGGGATCGTCGCCTGTTCCGTCGCCGGTGCGGCGGACTTCGGGAGGGCAGCATCGCAAAGAGGGTGATGTGTGCCGTCCAAGTCTCCGAGGTTGCGGCATTTGCATGGTGTGTCGGCCTGTGCGGGTTGCTCGTCCAATTCCCACTTGACGATACTGGCCAGCATTTCAGCCGGCGTGCGAAGGAAAGGCAGTTCTCGGGCATCGCAAGCGCGCATCAGCGCTTTGAGCGCTTCCGTCGCGATGCTGGTCGTCGCTGCCGCCGCAGCGGGCGATGCTGCCGCGCGCGCTTTCCAGTGGTCAGCAGCTTCCTTGGATTCGAACAGCAGGCCGATTCGCTTGTCGGTGTCGCGCTGGACTCGCGGCTGCGCGTCGGCCGGCACGAGCCAAACGCCAGTGCCGCCGCACTCGATGCAATCAGCTCCGCTATGAACTTGGCATGCGATAGTGCTGCGCTCGTCGGCTGTCGCTGCTGCGGGGTGCGCGACAGGGAATGCGGCGAGCAGCGCATTTCGGTATGCGGCCATGCTTTGAAAGGTGATCGCGTAGCCGTCGTTTGCAATCAGATCGCGGAGTTTTTGGAGGCTCATGCTTTTCCCTTTGTATGGCATTTGTAGCAGCGGCCGAACATTTGCAGGTCGCGGGTGGTGGTCTGTTTCTCGCATGCGGGGCATCGGGGCCGCTTGAGGTTGTAGACCTGCATGCGTTGTGTCTTGTCGCGGAAATCCGCGAGGGTCCGAGGATTCGTGGAATGCACTGTTTAAACGTCCTTCAGCAGTCGCGCGATTTCGGAGGCGCGGGTTTGTGAGCAGCGGAGAAACTGGCGGATCGCAATGACGGTCGGGCGGAGTTCGTTCGCCTCGACGGCGGCGCGTGCTCGGTCTATGTCGTCATCCGGTGGCGCTGGGTCGCTCGATGTGCTCGCGTCGGCATTGGCTCGGGCGACTGCGGCAACCGGCAAATCGCGCTTCGGGTTCGCCTTGTTGAGCGCGCTTCGATTGACGCGCTCGGCCATCGAGTTCGGGGCTACGTGCTCGCGCGCCAATTCTGTCAGCACGCGAACCTGATTCGCGGTCACGATTCCCCCTGTCGCATACCCATCGCGCGGCGGCTTGGCGTCGTGACTCTTTGCGGAACGCTCGGTCACGGGAGTAACGGCGGCAGTCACGCCGGCCGGGGCAAGGGCGATCGTCCAGCACAGGCATGCGACGCCTTCGAGAACGGCGGCGAACAGCATGCCGACCAACAGCGGGGGGATTCCAAGGGCATCCGTCATTGGATCGCGCGCTGCTGCCTTGCGCTCGACGCTCACGCGGTCGCGTGCGGATAACTCACGTTCGGCCATGTCGCGCTCAACATCGAGCGCGTGTAACTCGCCCGCTAGCCTTGCTCGCTTCGCCTGCAACTCCGGGCAGGTTCGATAGCAGCGTTCGGCCTTCGCTTGCGCCAGCTTTCCCTCTGCGGTGGCGCGGTCATGGGCGATAGTCACGAAGTCGCGTGACGCAGTAACGCCCGGAGTAACGGACGCGGTTACGTTACTGGCGCGCAGGTCGCCCGCATGAATCGACGCGAACAGGAAAAACGTTGCGTGGCCGTAGCAGGTCGCAGCCATAGCGCCCGCCCAGATCACGAAGCCGATCACGCGCACGGATGCAGGCTTGCCGCGCATCAATGCCGGGATCAGGTGGGCGGCGACGACGAGCACGACGCCCACAGCGATCAACGGGGCGCGCTCGCTTTCCAGGCCGCCGCGCTGCATGCCCGCGATGGCGGAAAGGCAGACTGCCGTCGCGGTGGCGATCAGGGCGAGGGCTGCGGAAACGATTCGATTGTTCATGGTTGGTGTTGTCCGCAGTAGCGGGCGCGGTTGGTCAGGCGACGCGCACGAGTTCGTCGCGGTTGAACGAAAACGTTTCGTGCCGGTCGAGCTTGGCCACGCGGCGATCGACGCAGTGCAGATGCACCGTAGCCGTGAACCATTCGAGCGCCACGACTTCGTAAATCGCATCGCCGGGGCGCACGATCTTGTCGCCCACGCAAACCTCTTCAGCCTTGATCCGTGCCATCGTCGTTCCCCTTCGTGTTGTGGTGGCGCTCATTGCTCGACGCGCTTCCTGCTGTCGTCGTCCATGCGAGCGGCGCAGGCGTAGGCGATGCCAAAGATTGGCGACGAAACCGTGACCTCACCTTGCTCGCCGTCGGTCACAAGGTAGTCATCGCCCCGGCCCGGAAACCACACGTGGAACCGGCCCGCTTTGCCTGCGAAGCGCCAGCCTTCGGCGCGCTGGGGGATTGCCTTCGCTTTGGCTCGACGCTGGCGGGTGCTCTTTGCGTCGCGATAGCCGATTGCGCCAATCAGTTCGCCGGTTGGTGGAAGTGCGCGATTCAGTTGCGCGGCGTTCCAGCCCTTCGCGTATTCTGCGATTCGGTTTGTATCCATATGTACTCCTATTCGTCCTTGCCGGCCTGCCGTGGGCAGTGAGAGCGATCGTCAGGCGGCGTTGACGTGTTCGCCGCGATGCGACAGATCGAGGGCGCTGACGCGGCGGATGATGTGCTCGCCTGCACGCAGCCCGCGGCCGTCGAACGATACATAGGCGCCGTTCTTCGCGATGCGCTGCACGACTGCTGCGACGCCTGCGTACCACACCTTGTCGCCAAATTTGAGGTCGCCTGCGTCCATGTGTCGTTTCCCGGCGGGATGCGTTGTCAGTCCTCGAACTATAAACCAAGTGGTGTATAGTCTGTCAACACCATTTGGTGTATTTCCTCGCTTTTAGAGTAATCCCTATGGGCAAAATCTGACGGGATGCACTCCATACGGTGTTGTAAGGAAACGGGTCTATAGATAGACTGCTGTATGGATGTACAGTGTTTTGACTACGGAAAGGTAGATGAAAGAAAAGAATAGCTGCGGGGAGAGGCGCCTACGCTGCCGCGCCGGTGATATTGCGAGGGTTGTTGCGTCCACCAACCCCGCTCTTGTTGGGGGCGTTGTCTTGGTCGAACGGTTGAGGGTGGATGGCAGGTGGGATGTGACGCTTGAGCGCCCGGCCTTCGGACTGACTGCGCGCGGGCGGCGTCCTGTTGTGACTCAAGAATTCACGTTCAAGGATGCGTCGCTTGAGCCAATAGCCCAAGCGAATATGGCATTCAGTCGCCTGCTGGCCGATCTTCGTCTTGACGCGTTGAAGAGGGCAGAGTCGGCGCGCGAGCAAGCAGCCCGCTAATAAACGCCTCAACTCTCGCGCGATCAATTTCGCCTAGGCTATCCCAGCCGACTGGACCAAGGCATGCACCACCGCGCGGCCTTGGTGCAACAAGGTCTATCAACTCCCCTCCGGAGTTATCCCGCCATGCGCGCTCAAATTCAAGCGCCACCTTCTCCCCGAATGACTTGGACTTAGCCATGTCATTTATCTGCTGAGGCAGCCGTTTCATCCGGCGCGCAACTTCGGCTTGACCGTGAGTTTCGATCAGCCGGTTAAGTGCTTCGCGGCGCAATTCGGTGACCTGCGCATGGGTCAGTAGATCGTCGTTCATGGCTCTCATTAGAACACCTGAAACCAAATGGTGAAATAAACACAATGGTGTTGTTGCAATAAACCAAATGGTGTATGTTTCGGGCATGGGCGAACCGACAGTATTTCTTGCCCAGATGACACGCACGAGCTGGCGCACCCGATTTTGAAGGAGAACGTATGGAAGCACTCAGGAAATATCTCAAGACCAAGACCCCGGACGGCCAGCGGGACTTCGCGAGGCGTGCCGGAACGACTCTCGGCAACATTCGCAAGTCGATCAGCACGAAGCAGCGCTTCGGTATCGGCCTTGCGATTGCGATCGAGTTGGAGTCCGGCGGCGCGGTGAACGCATGCTCGTTGAACGAAAAAATCAACGTCGCGCAGATTCTCGAGTGGGCCAAGCGGCGCAGCGATAACCCGGAACTGCCTGGAATTAGCGGGGTGGCTTGATGGCAATCATTCGGGCGGCAAGACCCGAAAGTAACTTTTACACGCTGGATAAGCGGATCAGCGAGGGTTCCAATCTGTCGTGGGAGGCAGTGGGGCTTTTGGTCTTCTTGCTCGGCAAGCCAGATCATTGGAAGGTGAACGTCGAGGCGCTTGTCAACCATACAAAGACGGCGCGGAAGCGCACAGGGCGAGACGGCATCTACGGCATCTTGGACGAACTGATTCAAGCTCGATACGTGCAGCGGACCCGAGCGCGTGGTAGTGCCGGACGGCTCGCAGGGTATGACTACCTCGTATCCGAAACGCCGTTTCCACCGTGTACGGATTTGCCGGATACGGCTGCGCCGGATACGGCTGGACCGTATCCGGCCAATCCGACACTAGTAAGTACTGATGTTAAGCAAGGATTGAATAGAAGCAAGGATGGAAGTAAGGCGGGCAAGCCGCCTGCGTCTGAGAAGCGGGTTTCGAAGCGTGAACAGAGCATCGCCTTTCTGGTTGCTCAGGGGGTTGATCCGCAGATTGCGGCGGACTGGATGACGGCTCGGAAGGGCAAAGAGGTAACGCTTACGGTGTGGGAATCGGTCGTGAGCGAGTCGGCAAAGGCTGGGATCACTGCGGAGGCGGCAGTTGCATACGCGGCGGCGTCGTCGTGGCAGGGGTTCAAGGCTGATTGGTACAGGCGCGGCGAAGGGCAGCAGGCAAAGCCGACGAGGCGCGACGACCAGCGAGCCGGAAGCATGGCGGCGATGTTCCCGCGAGGGATGCCGGGTCAGGCGGGGTACGGCGAGGCGGCGCGGGGCCAGCACGACGGCAACGTGATCGACGGCGAGGCGCGATGGATTGATGGGGGCGGCTGATGAATGAGGTAGCGGTAAGCGCCGAACAGCAGGCGCGTGTAGATGCGGCGATGGACTACGTTTTCGCTGAATTGCTCGGGCTGCACGGTAGGCCGTTTGTCGCGAAGTACGAAAGTGGCCTGATGGTCGACGGCGAGGACGCGGGGATCGCAAACATGCGCCGCGCATGGGGCCAGCGAATCATTGAGGCCAAGCTGACGCCGGCAGACCTGCGGCGCGGCATCCGGGGTTGTGAGCGGATGAGATATCCGCCGGGGTGGGGTGAGTTTCTGGACGCGTGCAGGCCGGGGCAGGATATGGACTCGATGCTGCACGAGGCGATTGAGCAGATGCGGCGCAGACAGCACGGAAAAGACGTTTGGTCCAATCCGGCGATTTATTGGGCGGCGGCGCGGATTGGCGAGTGGGACATGCTCCAGCAGACGCACGCGCAGCTACTGCCGAGGTTCAAGGCGGCGCTGTCCTACGTGCAGCAGGGTGCAGTGCTTCCGGTGCCGAGCAGGATCGACGCGCTATCCGCACCGGGCAGAAACGAAACAGACCGCGAGACAGCGCGGGCGAACATGGATGCGGTGGCGCGGCAAGCGGCCCCGCTGAACAAGTCGAAGGGAGGAGGCAGGGGATGGGCTGAACGGATCGTGCGCGAAGAGCGCGAGCGGCCCGGAAGCCATGATTTGAACAAGCTGCGCATCGCTCACGACGCATTGGGGCTGTCGATGACCGGAGGGTAAGGGGATGCGAGGAACACGGGAGAAACACGCTTACCAAGAGGTAAGCACTCCGAATCTGTGCAGAGGATGTAAGCCCGCAACGGAGCGGCCCGGATACACCCGCATGTATCGGCTCGGGTATCGGAACTGCGCGCATCTACCCGAATGGGTTTTCGTGGTGGGCGGGAGGGAATGCCGGATGAATCCGCCGCGATTCTCGCCAAAGGCTGCGTAAGCCGCCGGGGCAGTCAGGGCAAGGAAGGCGTAGGGAGGGTGTCGCAGGGTCAGCAGCGGGCCGGAAAGCGAGTCGCAGGCCCATTCGGAGGATGGATGGAGGAAGCGGTGGTGAGGTTGGCGGCAGCGCGTGCAGCGTTGTCGCAGGCAGTAGGCAGTAGCAGGAAGGCCAAGGCGGGGCGTCAGGCGGGCTGGGAGGTGGATGTGCCGGAAGGCGCAACGCACATCGGGACGGCGCGGATTCGCTCACAGCTTTCGACGGCACAGCGGTTGATCGCGCAACGGAACGGGAGCCAGCCATACCCGGCCGGGTTCGATGACGTTGCGGACAACCTCGATCCGCCGCCCATCGCAGGACGACCGAAGTACGGGAACAGGAAGTGTGAGGCGGACGGCCTGAAATTCGACAGCGAGCGGGAACGCAGTCGGTACTACGACCTTAAGCGCCTGCGGTCGGCCGGGTTGATCGCCAATTTGCGAATGCAGGTGCGGTTCGAGATTGCCCCCGCAGTCGTGATCGGCGGGCGGCGCAGGGCGGCGCGGTACTACGTGGCCGACTTTGTGTACGTCAAGGGTGGCAGGCAGGTAATCGAGGATGTGAAGGGCATGAAAACGCCCGTCTACAGCCTGAAAAAGCATCTTATGGCCGCGTGCGGCCTTGAAATTGTAGAGGTTTGAGGGCGAAGAATGATGACCAATGATTTGAGCAAAAACGAGGCAGCGCAGGGCAATACGGGCGGCGTGGACGTTGAGAGTGCGGTGGGATCGCTGATGCTCGACGGGGTTGCGCGCACGGTGCGGCAGGTGGCGGCGACGCTCCCGGAGTTCAAGGAGCGCGCGATCCGCGAGGCAATGCGCCGCATGGCAGTAATGAACCGGGAGGTGACGTTGGCTGTCACGGGGGTGAATGGCCCGAATCACGAAAAAATCTACGTATACGCGCCCGGACGGCCGGTGCGCCGGGGTGTTGCAGAGGGCTACACGCCAACCGTCGCGGATCGGATCATCGAACTGATGGAGGACGGGAAAGAACGCACGTCTCTCCAGGTGCGCGCCGATCTCGGGGTCGGTCGGTCGATCGCCAACCATGCGTTGCGGCTGCTGTCGGAAGAGGGGGATTGGCAAGAAATCCACGTGTGCCGAGCAGAGGGGAACCGGAAAATCTACAAGGTGGGTCAGGGCCGCAACGTGCGACACGACGACTGGCCCGAGCCGGGGCAAGACGATCAGGAAGTGCTGGATCGCTGGCCCTACGGTTGCCCGGTCACGGCGGGCTGCATGAATGCGATGGTGCGCGTCGGGCGCGAGCCGGCGCAGGGTCGAGCAGTAGCGGCAAGGCGCAAATGCCGCTCGCAATGGATGCGGCGATGGGGCGGCGCGCAGGGGCGTGCGAAGAGTCGGGAGGGTGGTGCATGACGTTCCGCCCAGACCCAAAGCCGGTCAGGGTGGTGAAGCCTCGGAAGGGGCTTTCTCCCGGCTCTGGTTTCCGGCGAAGAGAAGGGAAGGTGTACAGGGGGTTCGGATCGCGCGCACGCGCTGCCTGTCACGCACCGCGCGACGTGTTCGTGGATGAAGCCGGTGATGCTCACTACATCGGCCATCAAGACCCGCACGGCGTGTATCGCGACGTGAATGCGGACGACGTGCGCGGCGGCGTTCGCGTGTTCAACCCGGGCAACGTGGACGAGCACGGCGAAATCATCGTGGACAAGCCGTTTAAACGTGAGAGGCGAATCAATCACGGGAAGAAGCCGCGCGCCCGTGAGTCGGAGCACGACGCCCGGTATCTGGCGGCGTGTCGGCGGAACCAGTGCTATCTACGGTGGCCCGGTTGCATGGCGAACGGCGTTGAAGGCGATACGGTAGTTCCCGCTCACGAGAATCAGGGCAAGGGGATGGGGATGAAGGCACCGGACGAGCGGACGATCCCGGCGTGCTTTTCCTGCCACTCGCGGCTGGATCAGGGAATGCAGGATACGCGGGAGCAGAAGCGTCGGCGGTGGGACGCGGGATACAGGGCATGGCAGCCGGTACGCGATCACGCGCTCGGGCTGATGGAGCACGGAGGGGCGACCGTATGACCGGGTTCGAAACGCTGATGATGGTCGTGGGGGTGGCGGTCGCGATGGCCGTCGGATTGATGGTGATCGAGGGGGGGCCGCGATGAAGCCGGTGCGATTGTTGGTGCAGGTGCCGCATGATCGGGTGCCGGGTCGGATGGGTCACGGGCCGGTCGACGTGCAGATCGAGACGACGGCTCACGGGATCAAGCGGGCTGTGCATAACGGGGAGTGGCAGACGGACTATGTGCTCGCGTTCGCGTACATCCCGACCAACCTGCGGGACTGGTTCGCGAAGAAAGGGACGCTGAAGTTTGACGAGTACGCGTGGACGGAATGCCGGGTCAAGGACAACCCCCGGGCGCTGGCCGCCTTCATGGAGTCCGGTGAGTATGTGCTCGTTGATCCCCGGATGGCAGAGGCGGCGCGGGAATACGACAGGCGCACGCGGGTAACGGCTCACCGTGAATGGTCGATGCTGGTCGGAGAATACGCGGCGCTCGCGGATCACCGGGCGACGTTCGGCGCGGATCAGGTGAGGGAAATCGTGGATCGCGCGCTGACGCTGGCGAAGGCCGGATCGGCGGCGCGGTGAGCGCGTAGTCGGGCGTCCGGGTGTCCCAAAACACGAGGGAAACATCCTAGCCAGATGGCTGAAGTGGACGTATCGGGTCGAATCTGCACTATCGGGCGAAGAGCCATGACGAGATCATGTACGTGAGTCAAGACCTGATCTGTCAGTCACCGTCAGATCAGGTCTGAATTGCTTCGCCGTCACTTCATCAAGGGCCGTGATCGACCCGGTTCAGTCTTCGGTTCCACGTGTACGAACGTCAAGACCGAACTCAACAGCAGACAATCCAGGCCTCGTTCATGCCCCGGACTATTCCGGGTTACTGTCGATTATCGAGCTGCGCTGCGCGTATAAGTCGCCGAGCAAGTTGCGCATCGATTGGAGGACTGCCTTTGCCGTAGACTGCGACGCCGCCAACTGGTCGATTCGCCACATCTGAGACGTCATCTGCGTTTCGATATCGACAATTGCCTGCTCGATGGTGGCAAGCGCTTTGACCCGGGACTCGTCCATGATCGGATTCTCCTGTAGATTTCGACCGGTCAGTCCGGCCATACAGTCGTGAAAGCGGGTCCCGTCCTCACGCGTGGATACTATCGCGGACAGAGAGCCTGAAGTGCAAATGTGCCGCCGCCAGCTCGATTCCGTCTCTATGAAACCCATGTTGGCAGTATGCATCGAATGCGTGTCACCAGGAATGTCGACTGTCCGCATATCAGGAGACGTTTCTCAAGACGATTGCGATGGACCGCTTGTGGCCGAACTGAGTCACACGATACGACGCTGTCTGTTTGGTCTAGTGCAGCCTTGCACAGACCATGGCCAGCTACAACGCGGCGTGATTGACCGACAAAAGGAGGGAGATTAGGCAATCTAAACTTTCGGCTCGCCACATAACACAAGACGAAACCCCGTGCGGCGAAGGCTGTGCGGGGTTTTGTCGTTTCCGAAGGGTAATGCGATGGGTAATGGACTCAAGGTGGTAGTGCTCGGGGCTTCGGCTCGTATCCGTGCGGCCATGCGTGCGCTGGTGAACCCGGTCTGCGAGTGCGCCAATATCTACCCGGCGGGCCGCATCCCGCACGCGGCCGCGCCGACTGCCCACACGATTTCGCTCGCGCTCGATACGGCAGAGGCTGAAGCCTCGCTCAAGCGCATCCGCGCACAGATCGAGGTTGCGATCCGCCGCGCAAGCAAGCTGAAGGGGGCGGCATGAGCACCCGTCCTGCCAACGCCCCGGCCGTGCTCGTCCGTGTCGATGGCGAAACCTTGACGCATGGCCAGCCTCTGACCGGGCTGCTGCTCATTAGACACGACGGCCACACGTATGGAACGGATATCCGCATCGGTGCAGAGCACAACGGTTCTCTGTGCTACCCGGCGCTCGATTGGCGTCTGCTCGATGATCGGTGCGACGAAGAGGTGAGCAATGGGTCGACTCAAGACGCTCCCGTCTAAGCTGAAGGCCGCGCCGTCCCGTGTGCAGACGATCACGGGCGGCTCGTGGCGTGGCACACGGACGACAGCAGCGGCACGAGGCTACGGCGCTGACTGGCGCCGCCTGCGTGCTGCTCACCTGCTGGCGCATCCCCACTGCGTGTTCTGCCTTCGCGACTACGACATGGCGGGTCTGTCGCCTGCCGACGTGATCCTTACCTGTGCAGAGCGCGGCCTTGTCGAGCCGATCGGCACCATTGGCGATCACATCGTTCCGCACCAGGGCAACGATCGCCTGCGGCTCGACCCGCGAAACGTTCAGACCCTGTGCAAACCGCATCACGACGGAGAGAAGGCGCAGGCCGAGCGCGCTGCCGGATACCGATAGCGCGGTGCCGTGCAGGGTCGGTCGACGGGCCTTAAACCGCACCTTAACAGGCCGTGAACACGCGCACGCGCGACCGCGCATATCCATAAAAACCCAATGAAATCAATGGATTGCGATCGCGGGCGATGCTTGGGGGCGGGGGTATCGAAAGTTTTCGGGGAAAAACCGCGAAGACCGACCGCTCCCGCACGCGGGGATTTTTTACCCCTTTTGAGGATTTGTTAATGGCGTTAACAGCGAAAAAGCGCCTGTTTGCCGATGCCGTTATCGCCGGAAAGTCCAATAAGGATGCGGCTTTGGCGGCTGGCTACAGCGCTAAAACGGCTGCTCAGTCGGGGTCTCGCCTTGTTAAAGACCCCGATGTTAAAAGGTACCTCGCCAAGCGACGGGGGGAGGCGAAGGTGACCCCGGGTGATGTCCCTGATACCCCGGAGGCGGCGAAGGCGAAGGACGCGGCTAAGAGGGCTGCTGCTGCTGCGACTCGGGCGGCGAATGCTGCTGCGGCAGCAGGATTCAATCTCGATTCGCTGCTGACGTTCAAAGACCCGCGCGATTTTCTGCTGGCGACCATGAACGACGCGGAGACAGAACAGAAGCTACGCGTGCAGGCTGCGTCTGTGCTGATGCCCTACGTGCATGCGAAGAAGGGTGAGGGCGGGAAGAAGGATGCCCGTGACGAAGCGGCGAAAGCGGCGGCGTCGAAGTTCGGGGGCGCACCGCCAGCGCCGCGACTGGCGGCAACTGGAGGGCGAAAGGTTTGACCCCGGAGCAACAAGCGACAGTGCTCGAATGGACGACCTCGTGCGTCGATTGGGGCCAGCGCCTGAAGGAAGGCCGGACGATCATTCCGCCGCCGATCTTTCCCGAAGAGGCAGAGTACGCGCTGTCGATTTTCAAGGAACTGAAGATCGTTGACGCGCCGGGTTCGCCTACGTTCGGTGAGGCCAGCGCGGAATGGGTGTTCGACCTCGTGGCGTCGATCTTTGGCGCATACGACCGGGCGAATAACCGACGCCTGATTACCGAATGGTTCGTGTGCCTGCCGAAGAAGAACAGTAAATCGACGCTGGCCGCCGGGATCATGATGACGGCCATGCTCGTGAACCAACGCCAGTCGGCTGAATTCGTGATCCTGGCGCCGACGATCGAAGTCGCGGGCAACAGCTTCGCGCCGTCGCGCGACATGGTGAAGCACGAGCCGGAGCTAGAGCCGATCTTTCAGGTGCAAACGCACCTGAAGACGATCACGCACCTAGTGAGCGGGGCAACGCTCAAGGTAGTGGCCGCTGACGCCAACACAGTGTCGGGCAAGAAATCGGTCGGCACGCTCGTTGACGAGCTATGGCTGTTCGGCAAGATGGCGGCCGCCGAAGACATGCTACGGGAAGCCACGGGCGGGCTGGCGTCGCGCACGGAAGGCTTCGTCATCTACCTCACAACCATGTCCAACGAACCGCCGGCCGGCGTGTTCGCGAAGAAGCTGCGATATGCGCGCGATGTGCGCGACGGGCTGGTGAATGACCCGCAATTCGTCCCCGTGATCTACGAGCACCCGGTCGACCTCGTGAAGTCGAAGGCTCACCTTGAAGTCGAGAATCTGGCGATGGTGAACCCGAATTTCGGGTACAGCGTCGACCAGAGCTTTCTGGAGCGGGAGTATCGGAAGGCGAAGGAAGAGGGCGAAGAATCGTTCCGTGGCTTTCTCGCGAAGCATGCGAACGTGGAAATCGGCCTTGCCCTGCGTTCCGATCGCTGGATCGGTGCCGACTATTGGGAGGGCAGCGCATGCGCCCGCGCCCTGTCCGTGGACGAACTGATTGAAGTCTGCGAAGTGATTTCTGTTGGGATCGACGGCGGCGGCCTAGACGACCTGCTCGGGCTGTCTCTGGTCGGCCGCATCAAGGGTACGCGCGATTGGCTCGCGTGGTGCCACGCATGGGCCGCGCCGTCGGTGCTCGAACGCCGGAAGGAAATCGTGACAGTGCTGCGCGATTTCGAGAAGGACGGAGACCTAACGATGATTAAGCGACCGGGCGCTCAGATTGGCGAAGTCGTGGATATCGTGAAGCGTGTCTATGATGCGAACCTGTTGGACAAGGTGGGTCTTGACCCGGCCGGTGTCGGGGCGATTCTCGACGCGCTGGCCGTGGCGAAGATTCCTGAGGAACAGATTTGCGCGGTCTCGCAGGGATGGAAACTGAGCGGCGCGATTCGGGTAACGCAGGATCGCATCAGCTTCGCATGCGGCAACGTAGCGGCGGAAGGTGAGGATCCGGTCGAAGGCTCGCTTATGCACGACGGTTCGCGCCTGATGGCGTGGTGCGTCGGGAACGCCCGGGTCGTGCCGGTCGGCAATGCCTTCAACGTGACCAAACAGGCGTCAGGCTCGGCCAAGATTGACGCCCTTATGGCGCTGTTCAACGCGGTCTCGCTGATGATGTTGAACCCTGAAGCGAAGATGAAATCGGTGTACGAGACGCGGGGCGTCCGTCGCCTTGGATGGAGGTAAAACGATGGGGATTTTCGACCGCTTCCGCTCTCGGGCTGCGTCGAGGCCTGCGACGGTGCGCGTTGAGCCGGCTGTGCGGGCTTCAGTGGCACCGGGTGGGGGCGATGCGTTCGACGGCTTGGACGATCCGCGCCTGCTCGAATACATGCGGCGCGGCGAGTACGACGGCGGCGACCTGTACGGCGAGCGGCGGCTCAAAAATATGGCGCTGCTGCGGTGCGTGACGCTTATCAGCAACTCGATCGGCATGATGCCGGTGAACCTCATGGCGAGCGACAAAACGCGCGCCGTGCAGGAAAGCAACCCGGCGCACAAACTGCTGCGCGGCAAGCCGAACACGTGGCAGACGCCGTCCGAATTGAAGACGCTCGTTACTATGCACGCGCTGCTCGATGGGAACGGGTACGCGCGGGTAGTCAGGTCCCCGATAGATGATAAGCCGATCGCGATCATCCCGTGCCGGCGACACAGCACGTCACCGCGCATGCTGCCAGGTTTCGAGCTGGTGTATCAGCACGTCGACATGTTCGGAAAATCGGTGACGCTGCCGGCGCGCGACGTCTTGCACCTGCGTGACGTGACGCTCGACGGCATTCACGGAATCAGCCGTCTGAGGCTCGGTCATCGCGCACTCGATCTTGCCGAGTCGACAGAGAAGGCTACCGCGAACCTGTTTAAACGTGGCGTGATGGCAGCGGGCGCGATCGAGGTAACTGGCGCCCTGTCCGATCAGGCATACGAGCGCATGAAGACCTCGATCGAAGAGGATCACGGCGGTGCCGACAACTTCGCATCGTGGTTCGTGCTCGAAGAAGGGGCGAAGGCCAACCCGTTCTCGACAAAGGCTACGGACGCGCAGCAGATCGACAACCGGAACCATCAGATCGAGGAAATCGCGCGCATGTACGGGGTGCCGCGACCGCTGCTGATGATGAGTGACACGTCGTGGGGATCGGGCATCGAGCAGCTTGCAATCTTCTTCATTCAGTACGGTTTGGCGCCCTGGTTCGTCAAGTGGGAAGAGGCACTTTCTCGTGTCATGCTCACGGACGCACAGGCCAACCGGCTGATGTACAAATTCGATGAGTCGATGCTGTTGCGCGGCACGCTCAACGATCAAGCCGCGTTCTTTAGCAAGGCGCTCGGCGCTGGTGGTTCCGCTCCTTGGATGAGTCAAAACGAAGTACGTGAGGCGATGGACTATCCGCGATCCGCCGATCCTGTGGCAGACCAACTCCGCAACCCCATGACACAGAAGCCGCAAGGCAAGGAAAACACGAATGACGTTGCTCTCGCTGCCTGAAATCCGGGCTGAAGAAATGATGAAGGGTGCGCGCCCGACGCTGCGTGAAGACGCTGTTGCGCGATGGAACCCCGAAGTGCAGATGGCCGTAAACGCTGCCGATGCGAACGCAACGATCAGCATGTACGGCCAGATCGGGGAGACGTGGGACGGAACCGGGATCACGAGCAATCGGATCGCAGCCGCGCTGCGAAACGTCGGCGCTGGCAAGGACGTTGTCGTGAATATCAACTCTCCCGGCGGAGATTTTTTCGAGGGTGTTGCGATCTACAATTTGCTCCGCCAACACGATGCGCATGTGACGGTCAACATCATGTCTCTCGCGGCGTCGGCAGCGTCAGTAGTCGCGATGGCCGGCGATGTGATCAACATCGGTGAGGGCGCATTCCTGATGATCCACAACGCTTGGTCCGTGGTCGTCGGGAATCGCAACGACCTGAAGGACGCGGCAAAGACGCTCGGCCGTTTCGATGATGCGATGGCGAGCCTCTACGCGAAGCGGACGGGTATGAGCAAGTCCGACGCACAGGTGCTGATGGACAAAGAAAGCTGGATCGGTGCCGACGACGCTGTAAAGCAAGGATTCGCTACCGGGACGCTCGGAACCGTCGTGTCGACCGCGAGCAAGGGCAACAAGAATGCCCGTGCACTCGCACTGGTCGAGGCATCGCTCACGAACGGAGGTTACTCCGCCGCAGAGCGACGCGAAGTGCTTGCGAAACTGTCGGGGGCAACCCTCGACGCTGCACCCGCACAGGCGCAGTCGCAGAACGCAGTTGAAGGCGCGTCCGATGTGGCTGCGTCGCTGCAAAACCTGATTAATTTGATGGGGGGGTAAGAAGTATGGCGAAGACGATCACGATCGCAGCTGCACTGGCTGCTGCTGCGGGCATTCTGGCGGCCGGCCCGAGTCACGCGAAGCCGACGCGCGGTATGGTCGCGGTGCGCGCTGACGCTGCGAGCCTGTCGACCATCAAGGCTCTGATCGAAAGCGTGAACACGACGTTCGCGCAGTACAAGGCGGAGAACGATAAGGCGATCGCGGAGATCAAGGCGAAGGGCGGCGCGCACGAGGACACGGTGCGCAAGGTCGAAGAGATGAGCAACGACGTGTCGACCATTCAGGCTGCAATCGACAAGATGGCGATCCAGATGGCGGGCGGCCTCGGCGGCGGCGAAGGTCGGGTGCGTGACCGCGAGTACAGCGACGCGTTTTCGGCGCACATCAAGCGCGGCGACGTGTCGGCATCGCTGAACAAGGGCGTCGCGGAAGAAGGCGGTTACCTGTCCCCGATCGAGTGGGATCGCACGATCACGGACAAGCTGGTGCTGGTCTCGCCCATGCGTCAAATCTGCCGCGTGCAGCCGACGGGAAAGGCTGCGTATTCGAAGCTGTTCAACATGCGTGGCACGGAATCGGGCTGGGTCGGCGAAGAGGACGAGCGCCCGAACACCGCTACGGCGGGGTTCAAGTCGCTGACGTACAAGACGGGCGAAATCTACGCGAATCCGTCGGCTACCCAGCAAATGCTGGACGACTCGGAAATCGACCTCGAAGCGTGGCTCGCGGCCGAAGTCGAACTCGAATTCGCGCGTCAGGAAGGCATCGGCTTCCTGTCGGGTACGGGCGACAAGAAGCCGACCGGACTGCTCACGTACATCGAGGGCAATGCGAACGCGAACGCGCACCCGCTCGGCGCGATCCCGGCCGTCGTGTCGGGCGATGCGAACACGATCACCGCAGACTCGATCTACGACGTGATCTATGACCTTCCGTCGATCTTCACGCAGAACGCTCGATTCACGATGAACCGCACGACGCAGGGCAAGGTTCGCAAGCTGAAGGACGGCATGGGTCAGTACCTCTGGCAACCGTCGCTCGTCGCTGGTCAGCCGTCGACGCTGGCAGGCTACGCGATCACGGAACTGCCGGACATGCCGGACGTTGCGGCCGGCGCGACCCCGATCATGTTCGGCGACTTCATGCGCGGCTATCTGATCAACGATCGCGTCGGTGTCCGTGTCCTGCGTGACCCGTACACCAACAAGCCGAACGTCTCGTTCTACACGACGAAGCGCGTCGGCGGTGGTCTGCTCACGCCGGAAGTGTTCCGCGCGCTGAAGGTCGGCGCAGCGGGTTAATCGTTTAAACGTGGTGGGCGGCTCAGAACATGGCCGTCTATCACTCAGGAATACTAATGGGTAATTTTGCGAAGAAGTGGAGGGGCGTCCCCAAGGGGGGCATTTACCCCGTGCAGTACGTTCCCGGCGACGAGTGTCCGGATGAGCTGGAAGGTGCGGCGGCAGAGGCCGGCGTGCTGGAAGGCATGGACAAGCCGGCAATCAGCCAGCCTGCCCCGACGCGCGGCCGCGGGAAGTAGTCGATGCCGCTCGTTGACCTGAATTTAGCGATCAAGTTCGTGCGTCAGGATGAGGGGATCGAGGACGATGTTATTCAGGTGCTTTTGGACGCGGCAACTCAGTCCGCCGTCGACTACCTCAATCGCGACGTGTACGAGGACGACGATGCGCTCGCACTGGCTGTCACAGAGAATCGCGCAGGCCCGCATGCGATGGTCATCAACGGCGCGATCCGTGCCGCGATCCTCAAGGCATGCGCGGAGTTGTATGCGAATCGCGAAGAGACGTACGCGGCGACGAAAATCGGCAAAGTCCCATTCAATGCGCAAGACCTGTTGCGACCGCACCGAATCGTCCAGGGGGTCTAAGTGACGCTTCGCGCAGGGTCTTTGAACCGTAGGGTCATGATCGAGGCCCGGAACGATAAGCCGGACGTGTACGGCGATCCGGGCAAAAGTTGGGTGCCGGTCGGGTCGGGCGATGTTTGGGCGTCGATCAAGGTTCTGTCGGGGATTGCGTCGGTGAAGGCCGATGCAGAAATCAGCGAAATTCGTGCCAGTATCAGACTTCGGTTTCGGGCGGATTTGCGAGCCGGGATGCGCGTCACAGAGCGCGGCACCGGCGCAACGTTCGATGTGAAGGCGGTACTGCCCGATCTTGAGGGACGGGAATACGTCGATCTCGTCTGTTTAGGGGTACGAAGTGGCTGATGCAGAACAAATTGTTGCGGTAGCGCTCAGAGCGCTTGAATTCACTGTGTACCCGGATGAGGCCCCGATGGGGGCTGCATTCCCGTACATCGTATATCAGGCGGTAGGCGGGCAGGACGTGACGGATCTAGACAACGATCCGGACACGTTGCAGAACCAACGCGTTCAAGTCGCGGTGTGGTCGAAAAGCAAGGCGGAGTCCATCCGCATGATGCAGGACGCACGACGTGTGCTGATGGGTGCAGGAGCAAAGCCGCTCGGCGCGCCGATCAGCGTGTATGAGACGGATGAGCGTGTTTCCGGCCGCCGACTCGATTTTTCAATCTGGTATCTGGAGTAAATATGGCAGGCAAGAACGTCGCGGTGAACGCGCAACATTCGCAGGTGTTCGTGGACACGAGCGATCAGGCGGACGGCGGCGCCCCGGTTTGGACGCAGGTGAAGGGCATGAAGAGTCTTTCGGGTTTCGACGGCTCGGCCGCCGATATCGACACGACCGACATGGATTCGACGGCGAAGGAAAAAATGCCGGGCCTGATGGACAACGGCACGTTCACGATCGAGGTCAACCGCAACCTCACGGACCCGGGCCAAGCCGCGCTGCTCGCGATGCAGAAGTCGCAGGAAATCCGCGCGTTCAAGCTCGTGTACCCGGACAAGACGGCCGACGGTTTCGACGCCTACGTGTCGACGTTCCCGATCAACGGCGGTGTCGACGCGGTGATGACGGCCCAAATCAAGCTCACGATCACGGGCGACGTCGTTCCGCTGGATTCGGCCGGCAACCCGGCCCCGTAAGCGCTGGGCCGCGATCGCTGTACTAAGGAGCGGATCGCCGCTCCCCTGACCTATCAACGAACCATAGGGTAAAAAGCAATGCTGACGAAAGAACAAATCCTGTCCGCGATGGACCGTGCCTCGAAGATCACCCCGGTCCCGGAGTGGGGCGGCGACGTGTGCCTGTCCGTGATCGGGGGCGCCGATCGCGACGAACTGACCTCGACCTTCAGCGAGGGCGTGCCCGTCTCGACCTTCTACGCTCGTATCCTGAGCTACGCGCTGGTCGATGCGCTGGGCCGTCGCATGTTCAACGCTGACGACGTGGCGGCGCTCGCCCAGAAGAACCCGGATACGGTGGTTCGCCTCGGCCTCGAAGCGCTGCGCATGAACGGGCTCGCCGCTGCATCGATCGAGGACGCGGAAAAAAACTCCGACGCCTCCCCGAACGCCTCTTCTGGTTCCGACTCGCTCGCGAGCTAGGAATGTCCGTCAAACGCTGTCAGGCGGAAGTCGATAGCGCTGAATTCGCGGAGTGGATGGCCTACGCGCAGATCGAGCGCTTCGGCCCTGTAATGGACGACCTCCGGCTCGGGTCGATCGCGTCCGCTATCTACAACGTGAACCGGAACACGAAGGAGCGAGGCGACCCGTTTGGGCCGTCCGATGTGTTCGGGTGGATGGAGAACGCGGGCAAGGCGGACGAGCCGGTTCTACTGGCCTCAGATGCGGAGCAAACGGCATTGATGAAGGCGACGCTGTTCGGGAATCGCCGGAAGGAAAGGAAAAAATGAGCTTGAGCATGCGCGCGAAGAACCCGAACGGGTTCCCCGACATGCTTCGCCAGATGGAGGCCGCTCTCGGCGAATCCGCTATTCGCAAAGCGGGCGCCGCTGCGGCCTCTGTCGTATTGAAGGAGGCGAAGATCAGGGTTCCGGTGGGTCCGCAACCTCACCATCAGGGTAAAAAGGTGTTCCCCGTCGGTTTCGGCCGTGACTCCCTGTTGGTGTATTTCAAGCCCGAAAAGTCGAGCCCGGGCCACTACGCAACGTATACGGTCACGTGGTCGAAGGAAGCCTACTATCTGCGGTTTTACGAATATGGGACGAGCAAAAAGGCGGCGCGTCCGTGGTTCCGGCCCGCGATCGAGGCCACGCGACAGGAGCAACGCGACGCGGTTCGCTCCTCGCTGGATCAATCACTGAGTGAGGCTGGAATTGTCCGGTAATCCGAATCAAACGCAATACGATGTGACAGTGAACGCCGACGGCGTTTATGCGGGGCTCGCGAAGGCGAGCAGCGCATACGACAAGTTCGCGGTCACAGTGGACGAGAAGGCAAAGCGCGCGAAAATCAGTCAGGACGCGATCAGCGAGGCCCTGAAGGTGACGGGCGATACCGCGCTCCGGTCGCAACGTGGCGTCAAGGCGTTCATGGACTCGCTTCAGCAGGAGGCGGCGAACGCGGGCAAGACCCGTGCCGAACTGCTGTCGCTGCGCGCGGCTCAACTCGGGGTCGCGGACAGTGCTCGCCAGTACATCGAACAGATTGAGCGTGCGCGTAAGGTCGGCGCCGGTCCGATCGGGTCCGGTGGTATCAGCGACGCGCAGCGGCAGAATGCAATGCGAATGGTCCCGGCCCAGTTCACGGACATCGTTACCCAGCTACAGGGTGGCGCGAACCCGCTTACGGTCCTGACGCAGCAGGGCGGGCAGTTGAAAGACATGTTCGGGGGCGTCAAGGAAGCGGCGAAGGGCATGGGAACCTACGTTCTCGGCCTGATTAATCCGATGACGGTCGGCATTGGCGCTGTTGTCGCTGTGACCGCCGCACTCGGGATCGCCATGTCTCAAGGGGCGAAGCAGTCGGAGCGGCTGTCGACGGCGCTCGCCCTGACCGGGAACTTTGCGGGCAAAACGTCGTATGACATGATCCGCATGGCCGATGCGCTGTCAAACATCAGTGGTAGCGGCGCAGCATTCGACGCAATGAACGCGGTTGTCTCGTCGGGCAAGGCGAGCGGTGAGGCCGTCGAGGCGGCGACGCGTGCAATCATCGACTACGGCAAGGCCACGGGCAAGAGCGCGGACGATTCGGCGCAAGCTCTGGTCCCGCTGTTCGATAACCCGGCGACTGGCGCGGCGAAGCTGAATGAGTCCATGCACATGCTGACGCTTGAGCAATTCAAGCAGATTCAGGCGATGCAGGACGCGGGCGACAAGGCCGGGGCGATGAAACTGGCCTTCGATGCTGTCGACGCCCAGACTCGGACGCACACAGAGAACGTGGGCCTGCTTCAGGGCGCGTATCGTGGGCTCGCTGCATCGTTGCGCGAGGCATGGCGCGAACTTCAGGCCGTGGGCCGCGCAGAAACGAATGGCGAACTGCTGAACGCGGCGAAGCAAGAGCTTGCGAACGCGAACCAATTGAGGAACACGTACGTCCAATCCGCGGGCGGGCGTGAGAAGCTGGCCTCGCTCGAAAAGAAGGTTGCGGACGCACAGGCGAGGGTCGACGGGGAGGTAGCGCAGCAGAAGAAGAAAAGCCTTCAGGATCAGATCGCGCAGGACGGGATTGCGGCCGAACAGTCGCGGGTGTCGATCCTGTCGAATGGCGACAAGCGGGCGAAGGCGGCGAAGGACGCGGCCTCGAAGTTCGCGGCCACGGTCAAGGCGATTAATTCCAACTCGGCAATCAGTCCGGGGGAACGCGCCCAGATGATTAAGGACGCGGAATTCATCCAGAAGCAGACAGTAGCGGCAGCGAACGAGCACTTCAAGGACCCCAAGGGCGCGAAGGCGAAGAAGCCGGTAGAGGCAGCGGCAACCGACGCAATGCTCGAATCGATCAAGCGGCAGAACGAGGCGCTTGAGACTCAGGTTGCGACGCGCGAGAAGCTGACGGCAGCGGAGAAGGTCCAACTCGACGCCCGGATGAAGATCGCGGCAATCGAGGCCACGGACCCGAAGCGGCGAAGCGCCGAAGATAAGCGGATTCTCGCGGACAAGGACAGGATTCTCGCGACAGCGGCGCGCGGTGTCGAGCTTCAGAAGCAGGCGGACGCGATCGAAGCGCAAAACAAGCTCCGGGACCGCACGAAATCGATCGAGGCCGATATCCTGACATACCAGAAGCAGCAGAGCGAGCAATACGCGGCGCAGCTTGACGCAGTGGGCCGGGGCCAGAAGGAGCAGCAGCGCGTGGCCGCTGAACGCGCGATCCGAAACAAGTATTTGCAGGAACAGGCCAAGCTCGACAAGGAAACCCCGAACAACCTTCGGGGCGGCGACACGTACAAGGATGCGATGCGGCAGATTGCGGAGGCTCAACAGAAAAGCCTCGACATGAGCCGGGACTATTATGCGCAGCTTGACGAGCTCCAGGGTAACTGGGTGACAGGGTTTAAGCAGGCGTGGGCGGATTACGCGGATTCAGCGGCGAACAACATCCAGAACGCGGGTACGGTGTTCCGTGACGTGACGAACGGCCTTGAGCAAGGATTCGCCCAGTTCTGCGAAACGGGGAAGCTGAATTTCGCGTCGATGACGAAGTCTATCCTCGCTGACTTGGCGAAGATCGCGATGCAAAAGGCGATCATGGGATTCGGCACGGCAATCCTGAATTTCGGCATGGGTGCGCTGGCATCGAATACGGGCGCCGCTGCGTCGATCGCGAACGCGTTGCCCGGTGATTCGCTGGACAACATGGTCAACGTTACCGGAGGGTTTGGGACGGCACTCGCTCACGCAGCCGGCGGTCACATCACGGGGCCGGGGTCGGGAACCAGTGATTCGATCCCCGCATGGCTGTCGAATGGCGAATATGTGCTGACCGCTGAAACGGTACGGCGGATCGGTGTCGGGAACCTCGACAAGCTGAACAGCGGTGCGGCGGTCCACAATACGGCGCACTTTGCGACCGGCGGTGCCGTGGGGTCGAGTGTGGCCTCGACCGTGGCCCCGTCGACGTCCGGCGCTTCGGTGAACATCGAATTCCACGGCGACAATGGTGGCCTGGATAAGTCGGATACGGCCTATCTCGGGAAGGCAATCAAGGCCATTGTGGATCAGCGTATCGCGCAGAAGATGAAAGGGCAGGGCGGGTACGCGTGGCAGATGAATAACGGGGTGCTGAAGTGACGCCAGTCTTTACATGGGCGCCGACCGTCTCGAACTCGACAGGAACGGTGACGGCGACGGTTGATTCTGCGAAGTTTGGGGACGGCTATCAGCAGCGTACCGCCCCCGGCCTCAACAACATGGCCTCGTCGTTCTCACTTCAGTGGGTTGGCGATGAGTCGAAGATCAGGGCAATTCGCTCGTTCCTGCGTGATCGTGGCGGTTGGCAGTCCTTCACATGGACGCCGGTCCTATGGGATGCGCCCGGCCTCTTCTACTGCGAGACATGGAGCGAGCCGACGAAAGACGGCCGAGTGTTCACGATCACCGCAACTTTTCAACAGACGTTCGCGCCGTAAGGCGCAGGGAAACAGATGGCAAACCTTCAGAAGGTCAACCTTGGGACCGCGCCGACCGGCGTCGGCGGCGACTCGTATCGTGGGAGCAACGTAAAGGCCAATGCAAACGTAGACGTGCTCAACGCACAGGCGGCTCTCATCACGGGCGGCGCGATCTACACCCCGCGTGCGATCCTTCCGACGGAAGTTGGCCGGCGGTGGGGCGTCAGCCTCGCTGCGGACGGCACGATCAACTTGCCGGCCGCGAAGTCGTGCCCCGTGGATTCAGTCATCATGTTCCGAAACGCGAGCGCCACGACGAAGGTCACGCTCGCGGTTGGCGCGGGATCGGGTGACATGTTTCCGGCAACGATCCTGTATCCGGGCGAACTGCTGACCGTGGATACGGACGGCGTGAATGCGTGGCGCGTGCTGATGCGTGGGCGCTCGTATCTGCCGGATGAAACGGTGCGCGGAATGCTCACGACGGGCGGCATTACGACAACGGGCGTCGCAATGTTCATGGGCGCGGCAGGCAACGCAGCAGCGTCGACCATGGGTGCAGGCGTGGTGCTCGGCGCAAACACGGGCGGCGACGTTGTATTCAAGTCGCCGACGGCCGCTGCTGACTGCGGGATGTGGGATATCCAGTCGAATGACACGGCGTTCAGCTTTCGGACGATCGCCGACGGGTGGAAATCGGGTAATCCGTGGATGGTCGCCTATCGCGGGGGCGGCTCGCTTGTCGACGCAATCTCGATTGGCCCGAATAGCGGTACGCGCACGCTGATCGGGACGGTCTCCGACGACAAAACGTCGATCGTTCAGATCGGCGGGGCAACGCGCTTCGCCGGGTCGGCGACATTCACCGGAACGGCCAACACTTTCACGAACGACGTGACGTGCACGCGAACCGGCGGTGGGTTTTCTGCCGATGACTCGACGGGCGCGAACCATTCGAATTTCTACCTGAAGCGTCAGGGAAATCCGATGTGGGGAGTTCGATCCGCAGCCGCTGCCGGCGATGAATTCCAAATCAATGCGTACGATCCGACGAGCGGAACCGTCCAGGCATTTGTGCGCGGGAACCGGACGACTCGCACCATGACCGTCAGCAACCGCCTTCTGGTTGGCGGTGGCGGGGACGATAGCTCGAACGCGTTGCAGGTCAATGGATCGGCAAAGGTAACGTCGAGCCTGAATATCACCAACGCGAATTCCGGGATCGAGATCGGGTCGCTGTCGACTACGGGCACGCCGTTCATTGATTTCCACACGACGGGACAGAACATTGACTACGACGCGCGGATCATCGCGCAGAACGGGACGACGACCGGCGGCACGACTGGTACGGCAACGCTCACGTACGTGGCGGGGCAGCATCAGTTTCAGATCCCGGGGCTCGGCTCGCGCCTGACCGTCAACAATCGTGGTGCCGTCCTGATGGGGACGACAGATGACGGAACGTCGACGCTTCAGGTAGCTGGCCCCGTCGCAATCACTGGCGCAGTCCGGCTCGGCCGCTTCGGCAAGGCCGGTCTCCCTTCGGCCGCTGCGGCTGAGAACAAGTACGCGAGTATTATTGTGATGGACGCGACGGGCGGTCCTAAGTTGTGCGTATCGGATGGTACGAATTGGTGCGTCGCCAACACGACGACCGTCGTCTCGTAATTAACCCCGGGGCCGCACAGCGCGACCCGTCTCATAGATCATTTATGGCACTCGAACAACGCACTCGCCCCTATGAAATCCTGATTCGCTTTTGGCCCGATGGTCGGATCGGCGGCCAGTATCAGACGATCACGGAAATCCTGAATGACGGCGTCGTGATTGTGGCTCAGGGCGGCGACGTGGTCTCGCTTTCGACCGCTGACTTTCAAGGCGCCGGCCCGACGATCGAATCGGTAATGGGCGAAGTCAATACGGCAGTCATGATCGAAAACGAAGGTCTGCATACGCAAATCCAGACGCTCACGGATCAGGCGCTCTCGTTCGATTCGAAGATTCAAGCTGTGAACAACGCGACGGCGGCGGTGCAGGCCGAATATATCGACACGTCGATGCAGCTTGCGAGCGTTCAGTCTCAACTCGAGAAGGCGCAATCTGACTATGCGGACGCGCTCGGCACGCTTGAAATTGTGCGCCGTCAGATGACCGATCAGGCCGCGTCTTTCAACGGCCAGATCAAAGACCTGAATCAGCAGATCGAGTCGCTGAACGTGCAGATCGACGCACTGAAGTATCAGGCTCAGAGTCAGGAGCCGGACCAGGCTGAGACGGCCAATCCGTCGTAACGCCGGACCCTATATTCGTGACAGCCGACAGGCCCGCCACGGGCCTGTTTTCAATTGGAGCGAGCATGCCTATCACTGGAGAAATTCAGAAGCTGGAGCCGGGGCGCATCCTATCTTTATACGAAATGGATGCAACTAATATCGGTGGCGATCTACTGCTTTTCCACGGCCATATGCAGTCCACATCTATCTGGTGGCAGGGCCGCGAATACAAGCCTTGGGCAATCGCCGCAACGGGATTTGAGCGCACGACTGATGCGCAACAGGCATCGCCTACGCTGACGGTGGGCGATCCCGGCGGCACGATCAGCGCCCTGTGCGTGTATCTCGATGACTTGGTCGGCGCGACCATGATCCGTCACCGGACGCTTGCGCGGTTCATTGACGCCAGAAATTTCCCGAACGGGAACCCTGATGCAGACCCGACGGCAGAAATGGCGATCGAGCGATGGCGCATTGAACGGAAGTCCGGCGAAGACCCGGGCGTTTCCGTGTCGTTCGAGCTGTCGTCGCCGCTCGATTTTGGCGGCCAGCAAATCCCGGCGCGAGAAATCGTCAACGCGTGCCAGTGGCAGTATCGCGATGCAGACTGCGGATGGACCGGCATTCGGTTCTACGACAAAAACGACCAGCCAACTGACGACCCGGCGCTCGATCGCTGCTCCATGCGCCTTTCAGGGTGCGCCTGCCGATTCGGTGAATACAACCCATTGCCCTACGGAGGTTTCCTCTCTGATGTTCTCTCGTGAGCGCTCGTGTGCAACCTGACACCCTTCAGCAGATCAAGGATCACGCGGTGACCGAATACCCGTCGGAGTCCTGTGGTTTCGTCGTCACCGATCATCGGACGGGTGCAGAGCGTTACCTTCAGGTTCGCAACCGGACGACAAAGATCGGCGAACAGTTCAAGGTCGCGGCCGAAGACTTCGCCGCAGCGGAGGACGTGGGCGAAATCTCAATGTTCGTCCATTCTCACCCTGGCGGCCGTGCTCGACCGTCTCCGGCTGACCTGACGATGGCGGAAGCAGCAGGAATCCCCGAGTGGGGGATCGTGAGTCTGGGCGTGCAGGCCGACCACACGATCGGATGCGACGACTGGTACACGTTCAAGCCGTCGGGTTATGTGGCCCCGCTGCTCGGCCGGCCGTTCGTTCACGGCGTGCACGACTGCTATTCTTTGATTCGCGATTGGTATGCAGTGCAGGGCATCGCTATCCCAGACTTTCCGCGTCCTGATAAATGGTGGGATGACGGCAAATCCAATCTCTACCTCGATGGCTACACAAAGGCTGGTTTCCTGAATCTAGGCCCCGACGCTGAACCGCAGGAGGGCGATGTTCTGCTCATGCAGATTTTCAGCAAAAACGGTGTGCCGAATCATGGCGCGGTCTACATCGGCGGCGGGCGGATCATGCATCACATGTATGACCGCCTGTCCAAAACCGACCTGTGGGGCGGCATGTATCGCAACTGCCTATCGACCGTTCTGCGACACAAGGAAATGCAATGACGACGAATGCTGTAGCCCTGCCGATGGGCGATGAAGAGCTGGTGACGATCCGCCTTTATGGTGTGCTCGGCCAGAAGTTCGGCAGGATCCACCGGTTGGCCGTGAAGTCGGCGGCGGAAGCGATCCGCGCCCTGTCCGTGATCGTACCGGGGTTCAAGCAGTATCTGGTGCAGTCCGGGAATCAGGGGCTGACGTATGCCGTCTTCGTGGGTAAGACGAGCCTCGATAAAGAGGCGCTGCCCTACCCGAGCGGGCGTGCCGATATCCGGATCGCTCCCGTCCTGCACGGCAAGAAGGCGGGTCTTTTTCAAGCGATCCTAGGCGTCGCCCTGATCGCTGCGTCGTTCTTGGTCCCGGGTGCCGGGTTCTCGGTCGGTACACTCACGATCACGCAGGGCGCGGTGTTCGGCATGGGCGCGGCGATGGCTCTGGGAGGGATTATGCAGATGCTTTCCCCGCAGATGGGCGGACTCGCGTCTACCGCCGACAACGGCACTTCCTACTACTTCAATGGGCCGGTGAACAGCAGCGCCGAGGGCGAGCCGGTGCCGGTCGTCTATGGTGAAATTCTGGCCGGTTCGAAGGTCGGTAGCTCGGGCATCTACGCAGAAGACCAGAAGTAGCCAAGGCCAACTAGGCGATAAATCTGGCAGCGACTGTCCAGAAGATCATATCAAAATGAGGAATACTAAATGAGGGATCTGGCGGCGACTAGCCTGACGGAAATCGTAGGTGCGGGTGGTGGCGGCGGCGGCGGCGGCGGTGGCGTGGAAGCGCCTGACACCCTTCATTCGATCGCGACCGCGAAGATTCTCGATATCGTCAGCGAAGGGCCGATTGTCGGCCCGGTCGACGGCCTCAAGTCGGTGGTGCTCGGCGGCACCCCGATCCAGAACCCGGACGGCTCGACCAACTTCCAAAATTTCAGCGTCGATTGGCGACTCGGGACGAGCGATCAAACGTTCTTGCCCGGATTTCAGAGTGTCGAAAACGAGATTGCGGTCGGCGTCGCACTGACGTCGGATGTGCCGTGGTCGAAGGCCGTGCAAAACACCCAGCTTACGGCCGTCCGCGTCCGCTTCGGCGTCCCCGCGATCGAGACGCAGGACAAGAGCAATGGCAATATCAACGGCTACAAGATCGACTATGCGATCGACATTGCAACCGATGGCGGCTCGTTCACGCAAGTCCTGACCAACTCATTCACGGGCAAGGCCGCGTCGCTGTACGAGCGCACGGAACGGATCAACCTTCCGGCGTCGAAAGCGGGATGGGTCGTGCGTGTGCGCCGGCTGACTCCGAATAAGCACGATTCGTCCATTCAGGACACGGTGAACATCGAAGCGCTGACGGAAGTGATCGACCGGAAGCTGCGCTACCCGAATACTGCGCTGTTCGGCATGCAGTTCGACGCGAAGTCGTTCTCTTCGATCCCGACACGTGGATACCTCGTGCGCGGCCGGATCATCGCGATCCCGTCCAACTACGACCCGGAAACCCGCACGTACTTCGGGACGTGGGACGGAACGTTTAAACAGGGTTGGACCAACAACCCGGCGTGGATTTTCCGCGACCTCGCGCTGCATCCGCGCTACGGCTGCGGTCGTTCGATCGACGCGTCGGTGCTCGACAAGTGGTCGCTGTACGAAATCGCGCAGTATTGCGACGTGATGGTTCCCGATGGCCTGGGCGGTATGGAACCGCGCTTCACCTGCAACGCCGTGATCCAGTCGCAGGCCGACGCTTTCAAGGTACTTCAGGACGTTGCCGGGATTTTCCGTGGTCAGGCGCATTGGGGTGCCGGCGCTGTCGTCGCTACCGCTGATATGCCGATGGAACCGGCGCGTGTCTACACGCAGGCGAACGTCATTGATGGGAAGTTCAACTACTCGGGGACGAGCCGGAAGTCTCGCTACACGGTTGCTCAAGTCTCGTACAACGACAAGACGAACCAGTTCAAGCAGGCGGTCGAGTACGTGCAGGACGACGACGGGCTGGCGCGTTACGGCATCATCAAGGCAAGCATCACCGCGTTCGGCACAACGTCGCAGGGTCAGGCGCACCGTCTCGGCCTGTGGGCGATCCATTCGTCGCGCCTTGAAACGCAAACCGTCTCGTTCTCGGTCGGCCTCGATGGCACGATGGCGGCCCCGGGCGAAGTGATCGCTGTCGCTGACGCGAAGAAGGCGGGCCGGCGCATCGGTGGCCGCATCCGTGGCATGTCCGATCTTTCAACCGTCGTTCTCGACAAGGCGCCGGTCGTCAAGGTTGGCGATGACCTCACGGTAATCATGCCCGACGGGTTCGCACAGAAGCGCGCGGTGTCGAACATCAACGGTGACACGATCAAGGTCAACCCTGCATTCACAGACATGGGCGTGAGCGGCGCCGTGTGGATGGTCGAATCCGACGACCTCGTGTCGCAACTGTTCCGCGTTATCTCGATCGCAGAAGAGTCGGATAACGGGCAGGTCGTCTACACGATGAACTGCGCGCAGCACGAGCCGGGCAAGTACGCACTGATCGACAACGGCGCCCAGATCAAGAAACGCCCGATCACGGTCATTCCGCCATCGGTGCAACCGCCGCCGGCAAACGTGCGGATCACGCAGAACGTGGTGATCGACCAAGGCACGGCCAAAACCACGATGACTGTCGCATGGGACGCGGCGGACAAGGCAACGTCGTATCTGGCGAAGTGGCGCAAGGATAACGGCGAATGGGTCTCGATGCCTGTCACGGGCGCCCTGTCGCTCGACGTGGTTGGCGTGTATGCCGGCATGTACGAGGCGCAGGTGCGGGCGGTCAACGCTATGGGCGTGACCTCGATCCCGGGTATGTCGCAGCCGACAGCAATCAAGGGTAAGACCGGTGCGCCGCCGGCCGTGTCGTTGCTCACGGCTTCGCAGAACCAGCTTTTCGCGATTGAGATCAATTGGGGGTTCCCGGGCAACGGGAGCGCGAACGACACGCAGCGAACGGACATTTGGCAGTCGCGCACGCCCGCGTTCTCCGACGGCGTGCTGCAAGGCTCGTATGCGTACCCGACGAGCAAGGCCGTGTTGATGGGGCTGGCCGCCGGGCAAGCGATTTACTTCTGGGCGCGCCTCGTTGATACGAGCGGCAACATTGGCCCCTGGTATCCGGTAGAGACTGGCGCGGGCGTCAAGGGCATGTCGAGCGCTGACGCGTCCCCGGTCCTCGACCTTCTCGCCGGCCAGATCACGGACTCGCAGCTTGGTAAAGACCTGCTGTCGAAGGTCGACGCGATCCCGGCGCTGACGGATGAGGTGGCGGCCCTGAATTCGGACGTTGCCGACCTGAATACGAGCATCGCCCAGATTCCGCAGATCAAGTCCGACGTGTCCGGCCTGCAAAAGAACGTCAGCGGTCTGTCCACGAGCGTATCCAGCCTGTCGACGGCGGTTACTGCGATCCCGGGCATCCAGACGGACGTGAAGGGGCTGTCGACGGCTGTATCGTCGCTGTCGACCTCGACCGCTGGAATCCCCGGCATGTCCAAGCAGATTCAGGACAATGCGAACGCGATTGCTCAACTGTCGACCGTCGACCTACCGGCGCTCAATACGAGCGTGGCTGACCTCGATGCGCACGTGTCGGAACTGCACGATCAGGTGTTCCCGTGGATGGCTGGCGATGACGGCGCGCTCGCGGGCAACGACGGTGCGCTGGCTGGTATCGTCACCGAACAGTCGATGCGTGAGGAAGCCGACTTTGCGCTCGGCCAGCGTATCGAGGGCGTCGGCGCGGCCCTGAATTCGCAGGGCGACGAAATCCGTGCGTCCGTGATGCAAGAAATGCAGGCGCGCGCCGATGGCGACATGGCGCAGGCAGAGCTTACGACCGCGCTCCGTGCCGACTTCAACGACAACGCGGCGGCGGTCTCGCAACAGCTTCAGGCGCAGGCAGACGCCACGAGAGCCGTCGCGTCCGACGTGTCAGCGCTCAAGACGAGCGTGGGTGATAACGCGGCGGCGATCAGCAACCTGTCGACGGCCAGCAGCGACGCTGACGCGGCACTCGCGCGCCAGATCACGAACCTGTCCACGAGCGCGGCGGCAGACATTGCAGCCGCTGTATCGACCGAACAGAAAGCCCGTGTCGACGGCGACGCCGCGAACGCGCAGGCGATCAGCACGCTTTCGACGTCGTTCAGCTCGAACGCGGCGGCGGTGCAGTCGCAGATTCAGGCGAACGCGGACGCCAACAAGGCGACGGCTTCTGACGTGTCGGCGCTCAATACGAGCGTCAAGGACAACGCGGCGTCGATCAGCGCGCTATCGACGGCATCGTCGGAGGGCGATAAGGCGCTGGCAGCCTCTATTGCGGCCCTGTCGACCTCGACGGCCGACGGCCTTGGCGCGGCCATCAAGACGGAACAGCAGGCCCGTGTGGACGGCGATAGTGCGAATGCGACGGCCATCAGCAGCCTTCAGTCGACGGTGAAGGACACGAACGCGGCGATCGCAACGTTGTCTACCGCGAGCGCGGACGCCGACAAGGCGCTGGCGCAGTCGATCGCGAACCTGTCCACGAGCACGAGCAAGGACATTGCAGCCGCCGTATCGACGGAAACGTCGGCGCGCATCGACGGCGACAAGGCGAATGCGGATGCAATCACGGCGCTGAACACGACTGTCAAGGACAACACTGCGGGGATCAGTGCGCTGTCGACTGCAAGCGCAGACGCTGACAAGGCGCTCGCGCAGTCGATCAGCGACCTGAAGACGCAGACCGGCAAGGACATTACTGCTGCTGTCGCCACGGAAGCAACGGCCCGCACGTCTGGAGACGCGGCCAATGCGAAGTCGATCACCGACCTTACGACGAAGTTCAACGACAACGCGGCGTCGGTGCAGACCCAGATTCAGGCCGGCGCAGATGCAAACGCAGCGAACGCGAGCGCTATCTCGAAGCTGGGCGCGACGGTCGACGGCAACACCAGCGCGATCAACAGCCTGCAAAAGACGACCAGCGATGCAGACGCGGCGATGGCGCAGCAGATCGCGGGGCTGACGGCTCAGGTGAATCCGGCGATGGCCGGCGACGACGGCCCGATGTCGGGCAACGACAGCGCACTGGCCGGCGTCTATACGGAAGCCGACGCGCGCGCCGAAGCTGACATGGCGCTCGCCCAGAAGATCGAAAGCGTGCAGGCGACGCTGAGCGCTCAGGGCGATACGTTGAACGCTGCGGTGCAGTCGGAAACGCAGGCACGGACGGATGCTGACGGCGCGCTCGCGCAGTCGATCACGAGCCTGACCGCAAGTTTCAACGATAACGCGGCGTCGGTCGCACAGCAGCTTCAGGCACAGTCGGACGCAACGAGCGCTGTTGCGTCGTCGGTCACGAGCCTGACGACGGACGTAAAGGGCAACAAGGCCGCGATTTCCGACCTCGCGGCCGCCACGAGCGACGCTGATTCCGCGCTCGGCCAGCGCATCACCGACCTGTCGGTGTCGACGGCAGCGGACACGAAGGCGCAGATTGCGACGGAACAGAAGGCCCGCGTCGACGGTGACAGCGCGAACGCGGATGCGATCACGAGCCTGCGAGCCGACTACAACGCCAATAGCGCGTTGGTGCAGGAGCAGATCAATGTGGTGTCGGATAGCACGAGCGCCAATGCGCTGTCGATCACGAACCTGCAATCTAGCGTCAAGGACGCGAACGCAGCCATCAGCACGGAATCGAAGGCGCGCTCGGATGGCGACACCGCGAACGCGACGGCGATCACCAATCTGGCGACGAAGACCACAGCAGACATTGGGGCCGCGATCACGACGGAAGCGAAGGCGCGCAGCGATGCGGACACCGCGCTCACGCAGTCGATCACGAACCTATCGAGTACGGTCGACAAGAACGCGGCGACCGTGACGACGCTGCAAAAAACGGTGACGGACGGTGACGCGGCGAACGCACAGGCGATCACCGACCTGCGGGCGCAGACGGCAACGGACATTTCGTCAGCCGTCAACACGGAGGCGACCGCGCGCGTATCCGGCGACAAGGTGAATGCGGACGCGATCACGACCCTGCAATCGTCGGTCAAGGACACGAGCGCAACGGTGCAGACGCAGGGCAAGACGCTTGCGGCGCTCGACGGGCAACTGTCGGCGTCCTATACGATCAAGGCGCAGGTCGTGAACGGGCAGACCTACGCTGCGTCGATGGCGCTCGGCGCCGATGGTTCGGGCAACACGTCGATCCTGTTCTCTGCCTCTACGTTCGCTGTGATCGACCCGTCGTCGGGTAAGGTGTCGTCGCCGTTCGCGATCCAGAACGGGCAGGTGTTCATCGCGAACGGCTTCATCTCGAACGGGTACATCACGAATGCGATGCTCGGGGATGCGACTGTCACAACGGCCAAGATTGCGAACGGTTCTATCGACCAAGCACGAATCCAGAACGGGGCGATCGGTAGCGCGCAGATTCAAGACGGCGCCATCAACACGGCGAAGATCGGGGACGCACAGATCAGCACTGCAAAAATCGGGGTGGCTCAGATTGATACGTTGCGGATCGCTGGAGGGGCGGTTACAACGGGCCAGTATTTCGAAGGCAACAGAACCATGTCGGGCAACTTCTGGTGCACTGGTGGCCCCGTCATGTTCGTGTATGGGGGATACAACTCATCGACGTTTACGCTGCTTATTGATGGTGGGGTGGTGGCAGTTCATCAGAACACGAATAACCCGGAATACAGTATCTATAGCACTACGCTGGGCGCGGGTACGCATTCGTTTCAGTTGTCGATAGCTAACCCGCTCGGCGGGACTGTCCGGCTCACGGTGTACGAGTTCAAACGGTAAAGGAGAGTATGGAAGGAAACGTATATTTTGCGATTTATGAGGTCGAATCGGGCGCTATCTCGATGGTCGGGGGTGGCCCGCCCGGCATCGCTGGCATTCAATCTGTTCCGGCTGGGTTTGCGCTCATCGAGGTGCAGGCGAGCATCGCGACCGATTACGTGCTCGATGGTGTGGTAACGCCGCGACCGGCTAATCCGGCGACGATCGACGGCCTGACGCTTTCGAATCTCCCGGTGCCTTGCACGATCACGATTGACGGGCAGGAATACGCGTGCGACGAGGACACTGGTGAGCTGTCATTTACGCAGCCGGGGACGTATCAGGTGACGGTGCGCGCGTGGCCGCTGCTCGATGTGACATTTGAGGTGAGCGATGAAGATTCAGCACAGGGCTGACTATCGGGCGCGACGGCGCGACGCTTACCCGGATATTGGCGATCAACTCGACGCCATTGCCAAAGCATTCGCGGCGCTACAGCAGGGTCAACCGCTTCCGCCTGACACAGTTGAATGGATCGATTCCCTTCAGGCGGTGAAGGAGCGACACAAGAAGGACTAGTCGTGATTGGCAGGTGCGCGGATTTGCGCCGCTACCTGCTACTATTTTCGGGCTTTAAGTAAGCATTACTAAGGAGTAAAGGGGCGGGGAAGTATGAGATTAAGCGCGGGGGATGCGGTGAGCTATACGGGCGCGTTCGCGAGTTTCTGTGCATCGATCACGCTGGAAAAGGTTGGTGTGATGGTCGGCATTGCGACGGCGTTGGTGACTTGCGGCGTCAATTGGTATTTCAAATGGAGGCGAGCAAAGAGCGACGAGGCAGTAGCGGCGGCGCGCATTCGGGAGGCTCAAGCACACACGGGGGAGGAATATGGCGTCTAACGGGCGTAGCGGGTCGCTGGTGGCCTTGATTGGCGCGGTGGCTGCGGCGGCATGTATTTCGCTGACGGGTGGCTCTGAGGGCGTCAGTTTGACGCCGTACACGGACGCGATTGGTTCGCGTGTCGAGACGGTATGTTACGGCGAAACAAATGTGCAGATGCGACGTTACACGCTGCCGGAATGCAAAGAGATGTTGGCGAAGTCGCTGGCTGGATATGCGGCGGCCGTCCGGGATTCGGTGCCGGGGTTCGATTCGCTCACAGACGGGCAGAAGGTTGCGGCCATCGATTACACATACAACAGAGGCGTTGGCGCATGGCGGCGCGCACCGCGTCGCGATGACCCCGCGCCTTCGATCCTGTCCGCGTACAAAGCGCGCAACTTTCCGGAAGCCTGCGAGCTGTACGAGAAGTGGGCTGTCGTGAGGCGAGGCGACAAATGGGTTGACTGCTCGATCCGGCGAAACGGGTGCTTCGGCATCTATACGCGTCGCCAGAAAGAGCGCGCAGCGTGTGAGGGGCGGTGAGCATGAAGGGATTCATTTTGACGGGCATCGCGGCCTGTCTTGTCGGGGCCTTGCTCGGCGGCTCGTATGTGTACGAGGAGAAGGCGCGCGAGATCGAGTCCATCAAGGCCGATGCTGCACGGGCGAAGGCCGATGCCGTCGCGGCGGCGCGGAATGAAGAACAGCGGCGCACAGCCGCACAAGCGGAGAATGCAAAGGATGCTGAGAAGCAAAGAACTGCTGCGGTGGGGGATGCCGTCGCTGCTCGCGCTACTGTTGATGGGTTGCAGCGTACCGTCGATCAACTCGTATCCCGCGAGCGCGCCCGCGATTCCGCTGCTACCGGCGACGGCGCGGCAGGAGCCGACCCCGTCGTTTTGCTCGCCGACGTGTTCGGGGAATCTGTCGAGCGAAATGAAGCGCTGGCAAGCGCGCTTGACCGGGCAAGAATCGCCGGAAACGAGTGCGCAGCAGATTACGACGCGCTGACCGTCAGCCAATGAAGCGAAGCCCGCATAGAGCGGGCTTCTTTGCGGACTTCGTAGACGTCCTTGGATGCCGGTTTGCCGCCTAAAGCGGCCGGGGGCATGTTCGGGAGGCAATTATCGGCACGTCTACGACGCGCCGTGGTTCATAGATTCATCACCTACAGTTTCAGAGTCATGTTTCGCGAGCGTTTACACATCATCGATGTTCCGCGCTCGAATATAATTTCTCCGGACGCAAGTAGTCAGTCAATAATGCATATGAGTGAGACCTACGCATGGAAAGCAAGACCAAGCTAGCGACGTTTGCTGTGGCGTACGGCCTGTGTATCGCAACTTGCTACCTGTGGACGTACTGGGGCGCGTTTGGCATCAATGTGTTCGAGTATGCGAGCTTCAGCGACGTGGCGACTAGGGCGATTCTTCCGGTGGCGGCCGCGTTTGTGCCTTTGGCTGTCGGCTCTGGTATTGCAGAAATCTCTCCATTAAGGCAAGTATTCCCAGCCGGCGGTGGGCGAGACACCCGCGTGGGTGTCTTCGTGAACAATCACACGCGCCTTCTATCCGGACTCAGCATAATCGTGGGGGGCGCCGTCCTCGGGCTATCGAATAGCCCATTGCGCTGGCTGTTAGCAACGCCATTCTTTTTGCCGTTGGTGATGGCACTCGAATCTCATCCGCTAATGGCCGATCTCCTCCCGGATGGAAAGGTGCGAAGCGTGCTGATACCGTTGGGGATATTGGCTCTTTTTGCCGCAGCGGCAAGTGGGGCACTAAGCGCCGAGCAAATCCTACGCGGTAAAAGTGATCGCGTGGTCGACGAGTCAACCGTAAGAGTTCCCCTCAAGGCAACGGAAGCCCACCCGGTCGAATACATTGGCTACGTGGGGGGCACGTACTTCCTGTACGAAACGCAAACGCGAAGCGTGGTTATCTTAAAGCAGACCGATCACGACGCTATCGTATTGAAGCCTAAAATCGTATCGGACGCACAAACGTCAGACTGAAAGATTAATCGGGGGCTACAGAAATGAACGTAATGATGTCGGTCGTCTGCGACACTTGTGAGGTCCAGACCAACCTTCGTGTTGGAATGTCGAATCGAGACGTCCAGCCATTTCGCTTTTGCTGTCCGTCGTGCGGCTCACCGATTGACTTCACGCTTGGCGAGAGACCCGGCGAGGGTAAGGATCTAGCCGGCGCCCACGAAATTCCAGCGGACGGGCCTTTCGATGATGCGACGCACTTTGTCGACCTGCATCTGGATTTTCCAGTTAAGTTTGGCAAGTATATCATGGGCCATACGCCATTCATGATGGCGCTTCAGCAAATTGGCGCCGAAAGATTTCAGCTTCATAACGAGAGGCTGAACGAGTTGAATTTGGTCTATAAGGTGCAGGCCGAAATACGGAACCTGATAAGGTTGTACTCCGGCAAGGACAAGCAGCTTTTCACGGGCAAGGTCGAGAAGTTCCTGAAAACGAAACTCAAATCGAGCCGTCCGCAAGATATCAATGCAGGGTTGTACCTTCTTGTGTCGTTCGCCTTCAAACCGTTCGTGAATATTCACAGCGTGAAGGAGGTGGCTGAGGGCTATCCGAATTTTCTGATGTATCTTTCCGGCAAGGATAAGGCGAAGATCGACGGCTTTATTGATCACTTGGTCGACACTGGTTTTTTGCGTAACGTTCAGCTTGACGGGCTTGAACTTTACCCGGCGATTCTCGACGCAGAGTTGGCTCTGCGCCCCGCGCTGATGCTTGATTTTGACGACACGTACCAACCCGGTGGTTTGTCGCCGGCTCGGGTTTCTACCGATAAGTTCAACCAGTACAAGGATTTATACAAGGACGTTGCGGAGGTCATCAACCGTCAGTTGGTGATCGTCGCAGGCTTAAACAATCTGCTGCATCGCGGTGGCTATGATTCATTTCCTGACCTTGGGCCGAAGAGAAGGGCGCCGAAGTCGTTGCACGAGTATGCAGATGTGTCGCTCGGCGCGAAGCCCGAATGGCTAGACAATTGTTGGTTCTTCTTCGATAAGGATGCAGTCGACAACCAGTTGCGCAACGCAATAGCACATTACAAGGCGGAGTATGACGAGACAACGCAACTCATCACGTATTACCCAAAGCTGGAGGGTATGGAGCAAGAGAAGGCACAGACGATGTACTTTCTCGATTTCATGCGTAAGCTGCTCTGCGCTTTTCGAGAGATGAACTACTTGCATCACCTTGTCAAATCAATCTATTTCTACAGAATTTTGATTCAAAAGAAGGGCGATTGAGCTGGATGTGGAAAACAATCAAGTGCCTTGAATAAAATGCGATCTAGATAGATACTTGCCAATTTTTACATTATTACGGTAGGGCGTAGGAGCTCGTGTAAGGCAGTCTATCAACCGCTTGGTTTTTGTCTCCAAAACGCAGGGTTTTAATTCATGCCATTAAGTTCAAATACTCTTACACACTTCACTCGGGAAAAAGAAGCGCTTTTCGGCATTCTTGAAGGGTACTTCAAGGTTTTTTTCTGCAAGGAAGTTGTTCGTTTGACGCAGGGAAAGCGTTGGAGCTTTTATGCTCCAATGGTTAGCTTTTGCGACATTCCAATGTCTGAAATCAAAGATCACATCAGAAAGTATGGTTCGTATGGAATCGGGTTAACAAAGGAATGGGCCATGCGAAATGGGTTAAATCCCGTGCTTTACGTTGCTCCTAACTCGTTGCTCTCTGCGAGTTATAGGAATGCAATGCGCGATTCATTAGATGCGCCGGAGGGTGGCGCGGTGGGGTTGGCATTTCTGGATGTTTTGCGGTATATGAAAAACTACGAAGGCCCTTTGGAGCGTAAAGTCGAGACCCTCGAGAATTACAGATTTTCGGACGAGCGGGAGTGGAGGTATTCGCCGCCGCGTTCTGATAACAAGCGAGTAATTGTTTCGGTACCTAAATACGAAGAAAAACCGGAAGAATTTTATGGCATGTATAGTGATTGCCGGCTCGAATTTTCGCCCAATGATATAAAATATATTATCATAAATGACGACTCTGAAATAAGGGAGGTGATAAATCATTTGCGCGATGCAAACGGGAGAAAGCACTCGCTTGATGAAATTGAGCGCCTTACGAGTAGAATTTTAACGACCGAGCAGATAAAAGGGGACTTCTGATAGTAACTTGTGCCAGCGCTGTATTTGAAGCAGTGCGGCCTATTACTACGATTGAGATGCGGCTTTGCGTGGGGTGCCGTGCCAGCAAAGCCATCCTGTAACCCATGCATCGACGTTCCTAAGCATCCCCTGTTCAAGGCTCGCCACTTCCGCCTCCGGCTGGCGAGCGACATCCCGGGTGTCTACTCGGAACCGTTCTTGCGGCAGTCGCGGGTAACATCGACCACGCCCGCGTCGAACTCCACCGGACCGTCGTTCGCTGAACCTATAGCGAGGGTGAAGTGGGATGCTATATGTCGGATAATAAAGTGGATGCGATAGACAAAAGGCGGGGTGCGCGGTCGTGCACGCGTCGCTGGTCACCGCGTCTTCGGGCGCGATGCCTTGAGGGCAGCGGCACGCTGACGCCGACGCTCGGCGCGCTTCGTCAACCACTCGACGATCCGGCCGTGTCGCGCGACGGCGTTTTCGTATCCATAGGTGTTGGCGGTTCGATACACGTGGCCCGGTTCAAACACATAGTGAACGAAAGGCGGCTCCGCGCCATCGCTTGCATAGCCGAGGAAAATCGTCCAGACGCGCGTGTTCTCTGCAACGGTCGTGTCTCCGATATCTTGATCCTCGTGCTTGCAACGCGTCTCTAGGTCGACCTCGACGGGTTCGTGCTGGTCGTTCAATATGTAATGGGGCACGATACACTCAGAACGCTGTATGGATATACAGTTTATCGCGGGGTACGATGGTGCCGTCAACTCGAAAAACTGGGGCACGACTGGCGTCTGCGGAAGGAGGGGCGCAGGCCCCGATGAGCATCAAGTGGTGCGATACAGGCGCTGTGTCAACGGCAGACGGGGCGAACATGAAAAGGTCAATTCTTGCCGTGCTGATTGCTACGGTATCAATGTACGCTTCGGCGTTTGACGTCGACGGCTTCCGGACTGGCATGAGCGTGAACGAAGTGGCTACGATCGTGCGCGGGCAGGGCTGGGAGCTTGGCGCGAACAAGATGATTGCTGGCCTGTATACGGAGGCCCACTATGGCGCGGACGGTAAGGTAGCCGAGCTTGGTCCTGAGAATTTCTCATTCTGCAATGGCCGGCTTATCGCATACTCCCGGGAACTGGACTTCGATACGGAGTATGTGTCGCAGCTGCGCGAAATGATCGCAAGATACGGAAGTCAGCCGATGGTTGAAGTTAGGCAACAGACATGGAGTGGCCCGGGTGGTGGCTATATCTCTAGCGTTGCGACTAAGTGGTCCGTCGGCCGCGAACGTGTCGAAATATCATTCATACCAGAGGGGCGTACCGGCAATGGGGCGCTGAAGAACTATCGAGGCGCGCACATATCCTACGTTTTCCCCGGGCAGTGCCCCGCGCATTGAGTGATGGGACAACGTGGAGGGAGTGGGCCGTGTGCACGAATTACGTCGCGCCGGGCGAGGATGCTGGTCTGAGCGAACTGAAGATCAACAGCTTCATCGACCTGTACCGCTGGACGCCGTGGAAGCCGGAAATATATCAAGACTATGCGGCTCCCATCGTCGCAAGTGTCGAGGGGCAATTCAAACCGCTGATTGCAGGGTTCGGATTCTGGCCGCGCGCATTGCAGAAAGCCAATTTCGAGAAGGCGAAAGCCCAAGGGCGTAAGCCGCCGATAATGCGCTCGACAATGAATGTGCGCGACGACAACATCGGGAAGTCGCCGTTATACGCGCCTGCATGGCGCGCGGGGCGTCGCTGCCTGATTCCTGCCGCCTGGATTTATGAGCCGAATTGGGAGACGGGCAAGCATATCCGCTATCGGATCGGCCTCGCCGGATGGCGGCCGTTGTGCGTCGCCGGCATCTGGCGAACGCTCGCGTATGAGGACGGCTCCGAGCATCACACGATGGCGATGATTACGGTCAATGCCGATGAGCACCCGATCATGAAACACATGCACCGACCCGGCGACGAGAAACGCTCGGTCGTAATCCTGCGGCCGGAAGATTGGGAGGAATGGCTGACGACGACGAATGTTGAAGCCGCCCGCGCGATGCTACAGCTATATCCGGCGGATGACATGGCTGCTGAGCCTGCAATTTCTTGATAGCCGGCGATGTTGCTATCCACGCCACCACAATAATTCCGGAGGAGGTCAATGCATGTTTGAACAGTTGCTGCCGATAGATTCTGATCTGGTGACCGGCTTTATGGGGGTTTTCTCGCGCTACGAATATGCGTTGAAGAATTCCGGTTTCGCAAACGGTGGCGAAGAGGAGGTAAGGCCGAACTGGGATGCATTCGCCCGAGACATCGCTGACGAATTTGACAGGCTCGACAAGCCCCGTTTTCGCGAGGCTGTCGACTATCTCGTGACATCCCCGCCGCGAAAGCAAGTGCTTATCGGTCAGAGGTTGGAGTGGAAAGAATCCCCGCCCAATGGGGCGGCCCGCGTTTCGAGTCAAGCCTTGCTGATGGTCAGGCGAGTGAGAAATAACCTCTGCCACGGGGGGAAGTACTGGATACCGGACGATGAACGCAGAGGCCGTAACGAAAAGTTGGTGAAGGCTTCGCTCGCGGTTCTGCTTGCTTGTTTGCCGTTGAATGCTGATGTGCGCGACACATTCGGCCCACTCTTTGACGACGCAGACCGTCTGTGCCGGCTGGCGGCATAGGCACAGCATGACGTAGTCGTTCGCTGCGCGCTAGCTCCGAAGTGGCGGTGACCGAGGGGCGGCGCACCTACAGGTCGAGCGACTGCTTCTGGCGGATCGCGGCCGGCTGCTGACCTGCAACGCGCGACCGGCGCAGATTGACCCGAAGCGGCCGGTCACGTTGACCCGTAGCGGACGATCCGGTTTCTCCGGCAATAATGGTAGATTAGGCTATCGCCTATAAAGGGGGCCTGCATGGCAGTCCGTCGACTCGAAGATATTCAGCGTGAGGCAATCGGCGCAAGGTCGCGCCTCTCTATTCAGCGCTGGGAAACAATGCAGTTTGACGTGCAATTGAGGATGGCTTCGCTTAAAAACCTCATTGGCTCTGCTGAAAACGACGAGATTCATCGTCATGTCGTGGTCGCTTTGATTGCTGCGTTGCAAACCTACTTTCGCGGAACAATTGTTGCCATCACTGACTCTGGTGACGACTATCGCGAGCGAGCAGCGGAACGCATCACCGAAAAAATTTCGATGAAGGATGCATTGACATGGTTCAGCGGCAAGTCAGTGACGTTCGGGGAGCTTGTAGCGCATGTCGCCTCTTGCAATTCGGCGACCGACGTCATGTCGTGGCTAGGCTCGCTGCTGAACTGCAACTTTAGAGACGCCTTAGCGAGTTCGGTCTCCGAGTACGATCAACGTAACGGGAAGGTGGATCCGCCGCTGATTGTGTCCGACGTTGAGAAGCTGCTCTCTGAACTCAGCGAAACCTTCAGGTTGCGACATATCCTTGCACATGAAGCCGCGACTAGTTTGCAAATAGATGCTGACGCCTGCAGAACTATGTGGAATGCAGTGCAGACGTTGCTTCGCGGCACTAACGCTGTGTTGTGGGCGACGGTCTATAAGAAACTCCCGTTGACGCAGGCTGAAATGACAAAACACGCCTATGCAGACGTTCTAGAGGCGAGGAAGGAGTTAGCCGAAATACTGAGGCACGCGCGAAATCTTGCCTGTCGTGATGGTGCGTCCGCATGGCTTCGAGCAACTCACTTTGCTTGGATGAAGGTTATGGCGGATTGGTACAGGAATACATATTGGAAGCTTCAAGGATCAATGTGGCCGGCAGTCTCCGAGGCAGATCGTGCTGCGGCTATTCGTAGCCGCGTGAAGCAGATTTCGCAATGGGTCCAATGGCAGCAACCAGAGCGACCCTGACGCTGCATCGATTGTCGACCATTCGAAAGCAATGTCGAACGGCCGCTCCTGGCCGAACTGAGTCAGACGATCTGACGCTGTCTGTTTGGTTTAGTCCAGCCTCATACGAATTTTCGCCCCCATTTATCTCCCATGATGCTATGAAATCCTTTATTTATAGGGGTGTTCGAGTCCGGCCTCACGCACCACGAAGTCGAACGGGCTCCGCCCAAGGGCCGTTCAAAAAAAAGCGCCGCGCGTCGACCGACCGCGGCGCTTTGTCGTTCCGCGCGCGCCTAGTCCCAGAAACTCCGCACCGCGACCGCCACGATCACCGGCACCGAAAACACCAGCGGAATCGCGAAATACTGCGCTTCGCGATCGACGATCCAGCTATAGATCAACCACGCGACGCCGATCGCGAACGTGACGAGGCCGACCAGCACCGCGGCGATATTCAGGGCGAGCTTCGAAGGCTGGCGGCGCGCTTTGTCGTTGGTGTCGGGTTCGCGCGGAGACGATTTCATCTGAAGAAGGGCCCAAGCCTGGCAGGTATAAAAGCACAGGAAACCCCATCCGCACCGATCGCGCAAGGGCCGGCCCCGTCTCGTTGGTGAGCGCGCGTTACAACCCGAACGACACGGCCAGTTCGTCGAGCAGCTCGCGCTGGAACGTGACGAACCGCTCGCCTGGCTGCTGCGCGATCGCGAGGTCGAGCATCGGATCGGCGACCTCGGTGCGGATACCGGCCAGTTCCTCGACGATCGCGAGTCCGCAGAACGGCACGTAAGCCTCCGAATAGCCGCCTTCGTGCACGATCACGAGCCGTCCGTCGCAGTGGCGCCGTGCCGCCTCCTTCACCGCTCGCGTCATGTACCGGTAACTGTCGGTATGCAACTGCATGCGCGCGAGCGGGTCGACCGCGCTTGCATCGAGACCGCTCGCGACGACGATCAGCTCCGGCCGGAACCGTTCCAGCGCCGGCAGCACGATCCGCTCGAACGCATGGCGATACGCGTCGTCGCCGCTGCCCGCGAGCAGCGGCACGTTCAGGTTCGCGCCGACGCCCGCGCCTTCGCCGCGCTCGTCGCCGCCGCTGTAGCCGGGCGGAAAGCAGCGGTCCTGGTGCAGCGAGATCGTCAGCGTGTCCGGATCGTCGTAGTAGATCGACTGCGTGCCGTTGCCGTGATGCACGTCCCAGTCGATCACCGCGACGCGCTCGATCGCATGCTTCGCGCGCGCGGCCTCGATCGCGATCGGGATGTTCGCGAGCAGGCAGAAGCCCATCGGGCGATCGCGCAGGCAGTGATGGCCAGGCGGGCGCGACAGCGAGAACGCGTTGGCCGCATGCCCGCCGACGACCGTGTCGACTGCCGCGATCGCGAGGCCGGCGGACAGCGCGGCGATCTCGTAGCTCCCTTTGCCGAACGGCGCGAGATCGCCGAGGTCGCCGCCGTTCGCATCGCTGAGCGCGCGGAACGCGTCGAGATAGCTCGCCGGATGAATCCGCAGCAGATCGCCGGTGGTGGCCGGCGCGGCACCGCGCAGGTCGAGGTGAGCGGCAAGGCCCGACGCCTGCACGAGCGACAGGAAGCGCCGCTTCGAATCGGGCGATTCCGCGTAGCCGGCGCTCGATGGCGGCTGGACCCAGCCGCCGACCGGGAAGAACAGCGCGTGCGTGCCGCCGGTGTGCCAGAACGTGCGTTCGTCGGTGAAGAAGGCAGTGCGATTCATGGATGTGCTTGACCTGTCACGGTTGGGAGGAAACGGCAGCCGCGGCAATCCGCGCGCGGCGATCGATATGGCGCAGCGCGGCGAACGACGCGATCGCGACGGCAGTGGCGGCCGCGAACAGCGCGTGCATCGTGCCGCCGGCATCGAGCAACAGCCCGGCGAGCAGCGGGCCGGCCGCGAGGCCCGCACCGATCACGAAATTGAGCGTCGCGACGAGGCGCCCGGACGTATCGATCTGCGCGACGGTCGCGAGAATGAACGGCAGTACGAACGTCCACGCGAACTTGAACGCGAAGATCGCGGCGCTGTAGCCGTGCGCATGCGGCAGCGCGGCGAGTGCGACGAGCGACGCCGCGAGCAGCGCGTAACCGGTGGCCAGCATCGTGCGCCGCGCAAGCCGGCCGCCCGCGCAGGATGCGAGCGCCGCGCCGGCAATCCCCATCACGCTCGCGATCGCGAGCACGTTGCCGGTCGATTGCGGATCGAGTCCGGCTTCCGCCGCCGCGCGGCTCGCGAAGGTCCACACGCTGCCGATCGCGAGATAGAACGTCAGCACCGCACCGATCGCGAGCGCGACGAAGCGCTGCGGCGTCGCGGCGCCGCGCGCGGCCCGCGCCGACGCGCGCCGCGCACCGAGCGTCGCCGGAAAGCCGCGCGACAGCGGCGCGGCAAGCAGCGCGAGCACGGCCAGCGCGACGTACAGCGCGCGCAGCCCGAACGCGGCGAACACGTGCGGCAGCACGAACAGGCCGATCGCGCCGGCGATCAACTGGCCGACGACCCAGAGGCCGTACACGCGATCGCTGTTCTCGCTGGTGGCCGCACTGGTCATGCAGAGCACCATCAGCGAGCCGCCGCCGAGCGCGGTGACGGCTCGCAGCGCGAGCAGCGTGACGAAGCCGGGCATCCACAGTGCGGTCAGGAGATTGCCCGCGCCGAACAGCGCGATCGCGCAGGCGGCAACGCGGCGCGCATCGACGCGGCCGAGCCACAGGTACGACGGCACGGTCGCGAGGCTGAACGCACCGAGTTCGACGAAGAAGTAGGTGCCGATCTGCGACGCGGACAGCCCGAGTTGCGTCGCCAACTGACCGGCAACGGCCGGCGCGACGAGCAGCAGCAGCGGCGTGATGGCCGCGAACACGACGAGGGCGACGAGCGTCGAGCGCGCGAACGGCGACGCGCGGCCGTCGGACGGCAGTGCGGCATCGGTGGAGCAAAGGGTTTTCATGGCGGGATCTCGCTGGACGGAATCAGAACAGGTGGTACATGCCGACCATCGCGCCGAACTGCGATGCGCCGGCGAGCGGCGTCGGGTCGTATTCGTAGACGGTCTGCGAACTCTGGCCGCTGTTGCGCGCATAACCGAGGTTCAGGTAGGCGACGGTGCGTTTCGACAGCGCGTAGGTGGTGCTCGCGATGAACAGCGTCGGGTGGCCGATCGCCGGCGTATGCGAATCGGTGTGGTAGACGCCCGCGTTCAGCCCGATTCCGCCCGACGTCAGGTAGCGCGCGCCGCCCCAGACGATCGTGCGCGCCGCATCGAGGTCGCCGGTCAGGCGTTCGACGCCCGCGTAGACGGTGAGCGGCAGCGTCGCGAACGCATAACGCGCGGCGAGCGTGCCGAGCTCGCGGCGGCGCGCGGACGCGTCGTCAGCCGCCGACGCGTCGCCGTGCGCCTGATGCAGCACCGCGCTGACCGACAGCCCGTTGCTCGTGTACTGGCCGCCGAGTTCGAGCACGCGCCCGGCGCGCGTATTGCCCGCGACGCCGGCGGTCGCGGCGAGGGCCTCGACATCGAAGCCGGCGAACGCCGGCGACTGGTACTTGATCGAGTGGTCGATGAAGTTCGCGTTCATCGGCACGAGCACGCCCTGGCCGCTGTACGACGCGTACCACAGCGGGTCGTAGAACAGCGTCTTGTCGAACAGCACGCTGAACTGCCGGCCGAGCGTGACGGTGCCGACGGGCCCCGCGATGCCGACGTACGCGCCGCGGAAGAACGCGTAGCCGGGGACGGTCGCGGTGCCGTCGTTGAGGTTGAGACCCTGTTCGAGCTTGAACAGCGCGCGCCAGCCGCCGCCGAGATCCTCGCTGCCCTTGAGCCCGACCTGCGACGGCAGGATGCCGTAGTTCTGCAACTGCACGGCCGCGTGCCGTCCGTCGGCATGCGTCAGGTACTGCACGCCGGCGTCGAGCGCGCCGTACAGCGTGAGGGTCGATTGCGCGTGCGCGGCGAGGCTGCACGCGGCGAGCGCAACGGCGGCCGTCGCCGTGCGGATGAAGCGGGGTGTCATCACGTGGGGTTCTCCATACCGTCCTGCATCGTTTGTCGTTGGTGTTGTCGCGACGCAGTGTCCGCAGCGGGAAAACCGGCGAACAGTCGTGCAGATGAACGGTATGGAAAACCCGCGGTGCACGGCATGGACGCGCCGCGACGCCGTGGCGCGGCGTGCTGCGCGGCAGCAACGGGCGGCGTCCCGTTCAAATGGATGGGGCTGTCGTGTACTCCGGCGGCGGCGCCCGCCAAAAATGCCGGTCGCTATAATCGGCCGGTCTGCGTTGCGCGCATCAGCGGCCCGATCGGGCAGGGGAGCGGAAGGTGAGGATCACGACGGATATCGGGCAGGATCTCGACGCGTTGCGCGACGTGCCGGCCGCGATCGTGCTCGACGAATCCGCGTGGCCGCCGCTGCCGCCGCGCCGCGCCGATTTCGACGGCGTGACGCGCGGCGACGCGGCGCGGCGCGAACTCGGCCTGATGCTGCTCGATCTGTACGCGCTCGCCGCGCAGTCGGGCATCGGCGAATTCGAGTGCCGCTTCTTTTCGCTGCTGCAGGGGCTCATCCCGTTCGACGCCGCGTGGACCGGCGTCGCGACGCACGTGCCGACCGGCCCCGTGATGCACAACAGTTTCCTGTACCGTCTGCCGCATGCGTTCTTCAGCGACTGGAAACGCGTGCGCGACTGCGATCCGCTCGCGCAGCGCACGCTGCTCGGCGCGCACGGTCGCGCGGTGCGATTGTCGGTCGTCGAGCCCGGGTTCGACGCGCGGTTTCGCGACTGGTGCGTGAAGTACGGGCTGGCGCAACTGATGTGCGTGTGTACGCTCGACCGCCGCTTCGGGCTGACGACGTTCATGTCGATCTACCGCCAGGGCCTGAACCGTCCGTTCAGCGACGACGACGCGAGCCGCTTCGAGGAGGTGATCCCGCATCTGGCGGCCGCGCTGACGATCAATCGCGCGGCGCAGCTCACGCGCGAGCGCGGCGACGCGGTGGCGCCGGCGGCGCGCGCGCTGTGCGACAACTTCGGCGTGCTGCATCACGCCGATCACGGCTTCGACGACGTGCTGCGCACCGAATGGCCGGCGTGGACGGGCCCGCGCGTACCGGAGCCGCTGGTCGCGCACGTGCGGCGCCAGTCGGGCCAGCCGTTCATCGGCGATGCGTTGCGCATCCGGTGCGTGCCCGTCGCGGGACTGTTCCAGATCGAGGCGCGGCCGCGCTCGCTGCTCGACCGGCTGAGTCCGCGCGAGCTGGCGGCGATCCGCTATTACGGTGCCGGCCGTTCGCACAAGGAGGTCGCGCAGCAGATGGCGATTTCGCCGACGACCGTGCGTCACTACCTGCGCTGCGCGTACCGCAAGCTCGGCATGCACGACAAGAGCCAGATCGCCGGCGTGCTCGGCGCGACGGGCGGCCCGACCGACGACGAGCCGGTGGAGGCGGGTGGCGCGGCGCGCTGAATCGCTCGTTCCGGCACAGGCATGCGGGTGCCGGCGCGAATGGTTGTATCCGCAACCATTGAGCGTTATGCTCGTCAGCTCCCGGTAGACGGATTTCCATCATGAACGACACGAATTCAGGGTCGGTGCGCGCGGCGGTGGTCGGTGTCGGCGCGATCGGCGGGTTGCTCGCGGCCGCGCTGTCGCGGGCCGGCATGACGGTGAGCGCATTCGCGCGCGGTGCGACGCTCGATGCACTGGACACGCACGGCGTGCGCGTGCTCGACGAGGCGGGCGTCATGTCGTCGGTCCCGGTGCGCGCGAGCGACGACGCGGCCGTGCTCGGCGTGCAGGACTACGTGGTGATCGCGCTGAAGGCGCAGGCGCTGCCGGCGCTGGCCGCGCGCATCGCGCCGCTGGTCGGGCCCGGCACGGTGATCGTCGCCGCGATGAACGGGCTGCCGTGGTGGTTCACGCACGGGCTCGCGGGCCCGCTCGACGGCGTGCCGCTCGACGCGATCGACCCGGCGGGTGCGGTCTCGGCGGCGTTGCCGCCCGCACAGGCGATCGGCTGCGTCGTGCACCTGTCGTCGAGCACCGATGCGCCGGGGGTCGTGCGCCGCGGCCGCGGCAACCGCCTGATCGTCGGCTCGCCCGATCACCGGCTCGCCGCGCCGACCGCGCGGTTCGCGGCGGCGCTCGCCGCGGGCGGCTTCGACGTCGAGTCGACGCCGGCGATCCGCACCGAGATCTGGGCGAAGCTGTGGGGCAACATGAACATGAATCCGTTGAGCGCGCTGACGGGTTCGACCGCCGAGCAGCTGCTCGACGATCCGTTCACGCGGGATCTCGCGTTGCGGATGATGGAGGAGGCGGCCGCGATCGGCGCGCAGCTCGGCCTCGATGCGGGGATGAGCGGGCCGGAGCGGATTGCCGTGACGCGCAAGCTCGGCGCGTTCAAGACATCGATGCTGCAGGATTTCGAGGCCGGGCGGCCGCTGGAAATCGGGCCGATCCTCGGTGTGTTTCCGGAACTGGGGCGCAAGCTCGGCGTGCCGACGCCGTATTGCGACGCGGTGCTGGGGTTGCTGCGTCAGCGTGCGGCGAACAGCGGGCTGTAGCGGAGCGAGAGCGCGGCGGCGATGGCCGGCATGCAGGGAAGAATGACGAAACGGCGAGCGGTCGCCCGGGCCGCCGCCCACGCTTGCGCGACTCGGGCGGCCCGCGGGATTCATCCGAATAAATCCGGGTAAAGCGGCAGGCGCGGGAGCGCGCCTGAAACATGTGCGCGGCCGCAGCGATTGCAGCCCATGCCGCACCTTCGCGATAGGGGCGGCGCCGACTACGCCCGCCAAGCGGTTCAGTCGTCGCGTTCGATCGCGTTCGCGACCACCTTGTCGAGCAGCCGCTCGAACGTCTGGCGCTCGCTGTCGGACAGGCACGCGAGCAAGCCTTCATTCCACTTGCGCACGATCGGCATGATCTTGCGATGCAGCGCGCGGCCGTCGGTGGTCAGCGCGATCAGCACGATCCGGCCATCCTCCTCGCTCGCGCTGCGCTCGAGCAGCCCCTGGCGCAGCAGCGCTTCCGCCGCGCGGCTCGCCTGGCTCTTGTCGAGATTGGTGTGGCGCGCGAGATCCATGATCGAAAACGGACCGAAGGCGCCGACGGCGGCGATCACGCGCGCCTCGGGCAGCGAGATGTCCAGCTTGTGCCGGTACACGTCGGCGATCCCGCGGTCGGATCGCTTCGCGAGCGCATGGAGGCGATAGGTCAGAAACTGGTCGAGCCCGGCTTGTCGGCCTTTCATGTCGAATCCTGAAGAAAAAGGGCGGGCCCGATTGTTCCTGTATCGCGCGCTCGGGTCAACGGTCAGTGTGCGCCGTACTTCAGCCGTGTCAACTGTTCCGCTTCGTTCGCGAGCAGGTTCGCCGCGTCGCGGATCGCGACGTCGAGCGTGATCGGGCCGGGCGCCGGCGAGAAGCAGCCGGAAAAGTGTTCGGACAGGCGCGGCAGCGCGGCCGGGTCGACCGCGCCCGACAGCAGCGACGCGGGCACGCCCGCGACCCGCGCATGGCGGCACGCGATGAACGGCGCCTTGCCGTGCAGCGTCTGCACGTCGGAGCGGCCTTCGCCGGTGATCAGCCAGTCGGCGCCGGCCAGTGCCGCATCGAGCCCGACCTGCCGCGCGACGACTTCCGCGCCGGCTTCGAACTGCGCGCCGAGCATGTGCAGCGCGAAGCCGAGGCCGCCCGCGGCGCCGGCACCGGCCAGGTCGCGGCAGCGCCGGTCGAGCGCGGTCTCGAGCAGGTCGGCGAAATGGCCGAGCGCGGCGTCGAGGGTCGCGACCTGCGCGGGCGTCACGCCCTTTTGCGGACCGAATACCGCGGTCGCGCCATGCGCGCCCGTCAGCGGGTTGTCGACGTCGGACATGCCGATGAATTCCGCGTCCTGCAGGCGCGGATCGAGCCCCGCCGCGTCGATCCGCGCGATGTCGGCGAGTCGTGCCGGGACGGGTTCGACCGGCTGGCCGGCCGCGTCGAAGCATTGCAGGCCGAGGCCCGCGAGCAACCCTGCGCCCGCGTCGTTGGTGCTGCTGCCGCCGAGCGCGACGAAGAAGCGGCGCACGCCCTCGTCGAGCAGCGTGCGGATCGCTTCGCCCATGCCGCGCGTGCTGCGCGCGTCGACCGGCACGCTCATGCCGACCGCATCGGTAATGCCGACGATCTCGGCCGTCTCGACGATCGCGGTGCGCGCGTCGATCACGCCGACCGCCGCATCGCGTGCGGCGAGCGACGCGCCGGCCACCTGCAGCGTGCGCCGCGTGCCGCCGCTTGCCAGCATCGCATCGAGCGTGCCTTCGCCGCCGTCGGCCATCGGGCAGCAGCGCACGACCGCGTCGGGCCGGGCGCGGCGGATGCCGGTGGCGATCGCGTCCGCGACCTGCTCGGCGGAAAGCGAGCCTTTGAACGAATCGGGCGCGATGACGACGACAGGCGCGGACGGGTGTTGCGGCATGGTGTCTCCGGAAGGCGTGATTGGTGTGAAGAATGGCGGCCGCGGCCGCGGCGCACCTTCAATCGGAGCTTACAGGATGGTGGGCCCGCGGTGGATACGGCGTTCGGCATAGCGGCGATCCGCGCGCATTGCCGCGCGCGGGAGCGGGCGGCAATGCGGGTGCGCACGGTTGTCGTGCCGATCTGGCGGTATGAGGAAGATTGTTTGCTAGAATAGTCGATTCTTCCGGCCAAAGCCGTGCTCCGAGCCGCTTGCGCTAGCCATCCGGCGCGTGCAGGGATGGCGTGGCGCTCCGGCGCGGCGTGTGCGTGAGACGCACCTCACGCCGCAGGCAGGCACGGCAAGGAAAACCCGATTCGCTCGAATAATTTTAGGACGATTGAAGCCATGGCTAACGTTGTTGAGAACCTCGGCAAGCTTGAACGCCGCGTGACGATTTCCCTGCCGAAGGACACCGTGCAGAAGGAAATCGACGCCCGTATCCAGAAACTCGCGAAGAACGTTCGCATGCCGGGTTTCCGCCCGGGCAAGGTGCCGCTGAAGATGGTCGCCCAGCAATACTCGGGTCAGGTCGAGGCGGAAGTGCTGAGCGACAAGATCGGCCAGGAATTCTTCACGATCAGCCGCGCGGAAAACCTGCGCGTCGCCGGCCAGCCGAGCTTCGAGCCGAAGCAGGAACAGGCTGAAGATGCGTACGCGTTCGACGCGACGTTCGAGGTCTACCCGGAAGTGAAGATCGGCGATCTGGCGACGGCTGAAGTCGAGCGCTCGACGACGTCGATCGGCGACGCCGAAATCGACCGCACGCTGGACATCCTGCGCAAGCAGCGCGTGCACTACCACGCTCGCGGCGAAGCCGGCGAGCACGGCGACGGCGGTGAGGACACCGCAGCGAAGAACGGCGACCGCGTGACGGTCGACTTCGTCGGCAAGATCGACGACGTCGCGTTCCAGGGCGGCACGGCCGAAGACTTCCCGTTCGTGCTCGGCGAAGGCCGCATGCTGCCGGAATTCGAAACGGCGGCGCTCGGCCTGAAGGCCGGCGAACAGCGCACGTTCGAGCTGAAGTTCCCGGACGACTACCACGGCAAGGACGTGGCGGGCAAGACGGCGCAATTCACGGTCACGATGAAGAAGATCGAATGGCCGCACCTGCCGGAAATCGACGCCGAATTCGCGAAGTCGCTCGGCATCGAAGACGGCGACCTGACGAAGATGCGCGCCGAAATCAAGGAAAACCTCGAGCGCGAAGCGAAGCGTCGCACGCAAGCCATCGTCAAGAACCAGGTGATGGACGCGCTGCTGAAGATTTCCGAACTCGACGTGCCGAAGGCGCTGATCGAACAAGACCAGCAACGTCTCGTCGAAATGGCTCGCCAGGATCTGGCGCAGCGCGGCGTGCCGAACGCGAAGGACGCACCGATCCCGGCCGAGATGTTCGCCGAGCAGGCAGAGCGTCGCGTGAAGCTGGGCCTCGTGCTGGCCGAGCTCGTGAAGTCGAACGGCCTCGAAGCGAAGCCGGAACAGATCCGCGCGGAAGTCGACGAGTTCGCGAAGAGCTACGAAGACCCGAAGGAAGTGGTCCGCTGGTATTATTCGAACCAGCAGCGCCTCGCCGAGATGGAAGCGTTCGTCGTTGAAAGCAACGTCGTCGACTTCGTGCTGGGCAAGGCAAAGGTGACGGACAAGGAAGTGAGCTTCGAGGCACTCGCGAGCGCATCGGCGCAAGCGTAAGTGTTGCTCTAGCGGCGTGCCGGCTGTCGGAGCGACGGCCCGCACGCCGTTTTTACGTCAAGCGCACGGTTGCCATTAATATGGCGATTGAGCGGGCGGCTTCCCTCCGTTCAATTTTCCATTCGAACAAGGTTCATTGAATGATCACTCGCGCTGAATTGCTGGACATGCTTGCTTCGAACGCGCCGCAGGGTTTCGAGGCGCAAGCGCTGGGGCTGGTGCCGATCGTCGTCGAAACGAGCGGCCGCGGCGAGCGTTCGTACGATATCTATTCGCGTCTCCTGAAGGAGCGCCTGGTGTTCATGGTCGGCGAAGTGAACGACCAGACCGCCAACCTCGTGGTCGCGCAATTGCTGTTCCTCGAGAGCGAGAATCCCGACAAGGACATCAGCCTCTACATCAACAGCCCGGGCGGCTCGGTGTCGGCCGGCATGGCGATCTACGACACGATGCAGTTCATCAAGCCGGACGTGTCGACGCTGTGCATGGGTCTCGCGGCCAGCATGGGCGCGTTCCTGCTCGCGTCGGGCGCGAAGGGCAAGCGCTTCGCGCTGCCGAACTCGCGCGTGATGATTCACCAGCCGCTCGGCGGCGCACGCGGCCAGGCGTCCGACATCGAGATCCAGGCACGCGAGATCCTCTACCTGAAGGAACGGCTGAACAACTTGCTCGCGCAGCATACGGGCCAGGACGTGGAGCGCATCGCGCGCGACACCGACCGTGATAACTTCATGTCGAGCGAGGACGCGAAGGCATACGGGCTGATCGATCAGGTGCTGCTGAAGCGCCCGTGAGCTTAAGTGGGGTGCCGCCCCGATTTGCGCGGCGCCCCTGCAACGTCCCGAGTGCCCTGAGCATCTGCGGCAAGCGCATCCAGCCGACTCCGGTCGCGCCCTAGGCGCGGCGTTCGGAGCATTCGGCGTATCATGTCATCTACCTGTCCGGAGGCTCTACATTCATGGCGGACAAAAAAGGTTCGAACAGCGAGAAGCTGTTGTATTGCTCGTTTTGCGGGAAGAGCCAGCATGAGGTGAAGAAACTCATCGCGGGCCCGTCGGTATTCATCTGCGATGAGTGCATCGACCTCTGCAACGAGATCATTCGCGACGAGGCGGCTGCCGCCGGCGTCGAGGCCAGCCTGTCCCGGTCGGATCTGCCGAGCCCGCAGGAAATTCGCGACATCCTCGATCAGTACGTGATCGGCCAGGAGCGTGCGAAGAAGATCCTCGCGGTGGCCGTGTACAACCACTACAAGCGCCTGAAGCATCTCGACAAGAAGGACGACGTCGAGCTGTCGAAGAGCAACATCCTGCTGATCGGCCCGACGGGCTCCGGCAAGACGCTGCTCGCGCAGACGCTCGCGCGGTTGCTGAACGTGCCGTTCGTGATCGCCGACGCGACGACGCTGACCGAAGCCGGCTACGTCGGCGAGGATGTCGAGAACATCATCCAGAAGCTGTTGCAGAACTGCAACTACGAGGTCGACAAGGCCCAGCGCGGGATCGTCTACATCGACGAAATCGACAAGATCAGCCGCAAGTCGGACAACCCGTCGATCACGCGCGACGTGTCGGGCGAGGGCGTCCAGCAGGCGCTGCTGAAGCTCGTCGAGGGCACGATGGCGTCGGTGCCGCCGCAGGGCGGCCGCAAGCATCCGAACCAGGATTTCATCCAGGTCGACACGACCAACATCCTGTTCATCTGCGGCGGCGCGTTCGACGGCCTCGAGAAGGTGATCACCGATCGCACCGAGAAAACCGGCATCGGCTTCGGCGCGACGGTCAAGAGCAAGCAGGAACGCGACGCGGGCGAAGTGCTGCGCGAAACGGAACCGGAAGACCTGATCAAATTCGGTCTGATCCCCGAATTGATCGGCCGCCTGCCGGTGGTCGCGACGCTCGGCAAGCTCGATGAAGCCGCGCTGATGAAGATCCTCGTCGAGCCGAAGAACGCGCTCGTCAAGCAGTATCACAAGCTGTTCGCGATGGAGCGCGTCGAGCTGGAAATCCGGCCGGGCGCGCTGCAGGCAGTCGCCCGCAAGGCGATCCGCCGCAAGACCGGCGCGCGCGGCTTGCGTTCGATCATCGAACAGGCATTGCTCGACGTGATGTACGAGCTGCCGGCGATGAAAGGGGTCAGCAAGGTCATCATCGACGAGAACGTGATCGATGGCGACGGCAAACCCCTGCTGATCTATGAGGACACGCCGAAGGTGGCGGGTTCGAACTGACCGGCTTGCCGACGATGTTCTGCGAAAAAGGCCGTTCATGAGACCGTGGGCGGCTTTTTTTCGTTTATCTTGTGGGTAACTCTGACTCGACACGCGGTGGTTACTTTCTTACCGAATATTTCCCGCACTTGAAGGCTTGCAATTCGTTGTGGCGGCCTCAATTACCGAACAATTGATTCCACTCATGGGGAAATGAAATGTCAGGCACCCAACTTCTCCCGCCGGAACGCATCACGCTCCCGCTGCTGCCGCTGCGGGACGTCGTCGTTTTCCCGCACATGGTCATTCCGCTCTTCGTGGGCCGGCCGAAATCGATCAAGGCCCTCGAAGCAGCGATGGAAGGCGGCAAGCACATCATGCTCGTCGCCCAGAAAACCGCGGCCAAGGACGAACCGACCGAAAAGGACATGTACGAGGTCGGCTGTATCGCCAACATCCTGCAGATGCTGAAGCTGCCGGACGGCACCGTGAAGGTGCTCGTCGAGGGCCTGCAGCGCGCGAAGGCGTTGTCGATCGAAGAACAGGAGACGCAGTTCTCCTGCGAAGTGATGCCGCTCGAGCCCGATCACGCCGACAGCGCTGAAACGGAAGCGCTGCGCCGCGCGATCGTGTCGCAGTTCGACCAGTACGTGAAGCTGAACAAGAAGATCCCGCCGGAGATTCTCACGTCGCTGTCGGGCATCGACGAAGCCGGCCGTCTCGCGGACATGATCGCCGAGCGTCTGCCGCTGAAGCTCGACCAGAAGCAGCACATCCTCGAGATGTTCCCGGTCATCGAGCGCCTCGAGCACCTGCTCGCGCAGCTCGAAGCCGAGATCGACATCCTGCAGGTCGAGAAGCGCATCCGCGGACGCGTGAAGCGCCAGATGGAAAAGAGCCAGCGCGAGTACTACCTGAACGAACAGGTCAAGGCGATCCAGAAGGAACTGGGCGAAGGCGAAGAGGGTGCGGATCTCGAGGAACTCGAGAAGCGCATCAACGCCGCGCGCATGCCGAAGGAAGCGAAGAAGAAGGCCGACGCCGAGCTCAAGAAGCTGAAGCTGATGTCGCCGATGTCGGCGGAAGCGACCGTCGTGCGCAACTACATCGACACGCTGATCGGCCTGCCGTGGCGCAAGAAGAGCAAGGTCAACAACGATCTGTCGAACGCCGAACAGGTGCTCGACGAGGATCACTTCGGCCTCGAGAAGGTGAAGGAACGCATTCTCGAGTACCTCGCGGTGCAACAGCGCGTGGACAAGGTCAAGGCGCCGATCCTGTGCCTCGTCGGGCCTCCGGGCGTCGGCAAGACCTCGCTCGGCCAGTCGATCGCTCGCGCGACGAACCGCAAGTTCGTCCGGATGGCGCTCGGCGGCGTGCGTGACGAAGCCGAGATCCGCGGTCACCGCCGCACGTACATCGGCTCGATGCCGGGCAAGATCCTGCAAAGCCTCGCGAAGGTCGGCGTGCGCAATCCGCTCTTCCTGCTCGACGAAGTCGACAAGATGGGCATGGATTTCCGCGGCGATCCGTCGTCGGCGCTGCTCGAAGTGCTCGATCCGGAACAGAACCACACGTTCGCCGACCACTACATCGAGGTCGACTTCGACCTGTCGGACGTGATGTTCGTCGCGACGTCGAACTCGCTGAACATCCCGCCGCCGCTGCTCGACCGGATGGAAGTGATTCGTCTGTCGGGCTACACGGAAGACGAGAAGGTCAGCATCGCGCAGCGTTACCTGCTGCCGAAGCAGAAGAAGAACAACGGTCTGAAGGACGGCGAGATCGAGGTCACCGAGCAGGCGATCCGCGACATCATCCGCTACTACACGCGCGAAGCCGGTGTGCGTTCGCTCGAGCGGGAAGTGTCGAAGATCTGCCGCAAGGTCGTGAAGATGCTGCTGCTGAAGAAGGCATCGGGCGCGATCAAGGTCGACGGCGAGAACCTCGATACGTTCCTCGGCGTGCGCAAGTACGACTTCGGCCTCGCGGCGAAGGAAAACCAGGTCGGTCAGGTGACGGGCCTCGCGTGGACGGAAGTCGGCGGCGACCTGCTGACGATCGAAGCCGCGGTGATGCCGGGCAAGGGCAACGTGATTCGCACGGGTTCGCTCGGCGACGTGATGAAGGAGTCGGTCGAGGCCGCACGTTCGGTCGTGCGCTCGCGTTCGCGGCGTCTGGGCATCAAGGACGAAGCATTCGAGAAGCAGGACATCCACATCCACGTGCCGGAAGGCGCGACGCCGAAGGACGGTCCGTCCGCCGGCGGTGCGATGACGACCGCGCTGGTGTCGGTGCTGACGGGCATTCCCGTGCGTGCCGATGTCGCGATGACGGGCGAGATCACGCTGCGTGGCGAAGTGCTGCCGATCGGCGGGCTGAAGGAAAAGCTGCTGGCTGCGCATCGCGGCGGCATCAAGCTCGTGCTGATCCCGGAAGAGAACGTGAAGGATCTCGCGGACATTCCGGACAACGTGAAGAACGCGATCGAGATCGTGCCGGTCCGCTGGATCGACAAGGTGCTCGAACTCGCGCTCGAACGTACGCCGACCCCGCTGCCGCCGGAAGAAGAGGCGAAGGCTGCGGCACCGGTCGGCGAGGCGGCGAAGGATGCCGGCTCGACGGAAGTCGTGAAGCACTGAGAACCTGAACGCCGTCGCTGACGGTGGTTCGCGAAACCCGCGGCGAGTCCGCGGGTTTTTTTATGCGCGTCGGGATCGTGTGTAGCGTCGTGCGTTAAAAATTTTTGCGCATGGGCTTGGCAAAATGATCGGGGATGAATTAAACTTGCGGGCTCGCTGGTTGTTGATGCCGAAACGCAGATCGCAGCCAGAACGAATCGGAAACGGGTGCTTAGCTCAGCTGGTAGAGCGGCGCCCTTACAAGGCGTAGGTCGGGGGTTCGAACCCCTCAGCACCCACCAGTTTCACGATTCAGCCAGACCAAGGAGCGGTAGTTCAGTCGGTTAGAATACCGGCCTGTCACGCCGGGGGTCGCGGGTTCGAGTCCCGTCCGCTCCGCCAGAAAATGAAGAAGCCCGCCTCGTGCGGGCTTTTTCATTTGCGTCGTTGATCGTGCCCGCTCGCGGGCGCGTGACTGCGGAGCGGAGGAAGCCGCCTGCGCGGCTTCCGGCGGGACGCGAAGGGCTGCGCGTGCACGCGCAGCCGCGGCCTGCAGGATGTAGGCGAGTCCCGTCCGCTCCGCCAGAAAATGAAAAAGCCCGCCTCGTGCGGGCTTTTTCATTTGCGTCGCCGATCCGGCGCCACTACGAGAAATTCGCGATTGCATCCGCCCGCGACTGCGCTATCGTGGCGGAATGCGTTTTTGACCCCTGCGCGATGCTCGATCCGACCGACCTGCGATTGCTGTATCAGCTCCGGCCCGCGGAGCCTGGCGATTTTCCGTTTGCCGAGGCGCTGACGCACGGCAACATGGGCGGGTATTACAAGCGCCATGGGCTCGTCTGGCGCAGCGACCTGTTCTATGCGAGCTGGCGCGAATCCGAAAACTTCATCCTGGAAGCCGACGGCGAACGTATCGGCGTGCTGCGCGTGACCGAGGAGGGCGATTCGCTGCACATCCGCGACGTGCAGATCGCGGCCGGCCATCGCGGACAGGGCGCCGGCACCTACATGCTCGACATGTCGCATCGCTGGGCGCGCGCCCGCGGGCTACACGAACTGCAGTTGCGTGTGTTCGTCGACAATCCGGCCGCGCGCCTCTACCTGCGGATGGGCTACCGCGTCACCGGGCCGAGGCTGGCCCAGCTCGGCTCGATTCGCCACATGGTGCGTCCGGTTTGAGCGCGTAACGGTTACCCACGCGGGGGCCACGCGGCGACGGTCAGCGGGCGGCGTCGATCGCGTCGTCGTCGGGGGCGTCGTCGATTGCGATGCCGTCTTCCGCGCCGCGATGCTCGTAGCCGCGCAGCATGAACGCGCGCGGGCTTTCGCCGAACGCGCGCCGGAACATCGCCGAAAACGCGCTCTGGCTCTGGTAGCCGAGTTCGCGGGCGATATGCGACAGCGGGCGCCCCTGGTTCAACAGCGGAATCGCGCGCGCAAGCAGCGCCTGCTGCCGCCACTGCGAAAAACTCACGCCCAGTTCCTGCCTGAACAGCCGCGAGATCGTGCGCGTGCTCGCACCCACCTCGCTCGCCCAGTGTTCGAGCGATTCCGCATGCGCCGGTTGCGCGAGCACTGCCTCGCACAGCATGCGCAGCCGCTTCTCGTCGGGCATCGGCACCGCGAGCGGCAGCGGTTCGGCGCGGCTCAGCTCGTCGAGCACGAGCCCGCACAGCAGCCGTTCGCGGGTGCCGCTCAGGTCGCGCGCGTCGAGCGCGACGATCAGTTCGCGCAGCAAGCCCGTCACCTCGACCACCCGGCATGCGTCGAGCCCGTCCGGCACGACCGACTCGTCGATGTACAGCGTGCGCAAGTACGCTTCCTCGACGATCACGACCTCGTGCGTGACGTGCGGCGGCACCCAGATCGCGCGGGACGGCGGCACCATCCACGTCGTCCCGGTCGTCGCGACGCGCAGCACGCCGCGCGATGCATACGCAAGTTGCGCCCACGCGTGCGTGTGCAGCGGGATCCGGCGGCCGGCGTCGACCTGCCGTGCCCGGACACGCATCGGGTGGACGCGGGTCGGCGCGAACTCGGGCGGGATGTCGATGACGTCGTACGGGTTCGATGCGTCGGCTTGGGCTGGCGGGTTCATGGACGATTCGGTCGGCGCGGCGGCGATGCCGTCATTTTAGAAGGCGCCGCGCAGGCGCATGCGGCGGTTTTTCGGCCGATAATGCACGGTTCAAATGAACTTTGTATGGGGCAGCACGTGTGCCGGCCGGCGCAAGCCCGGGCCAGCGTGATGCGTCGCGCCGAAAAGAACCATCGTGCCGCCGGCGCGGTCTATCGATGCGGGCGCGTTTTCGCACAAGCAGCGCCCCAACGACGCCGGCGCCCGCGGCACGGCCGCGACGGCCCGGCACGGCAACACCTGAATCGAAGAGGAGGACCACGATGCGCCATGTATTCGTCTACGGCACGTTGAGAGCGGGAGAAGCCAACGACATCGGCGAGGCGGCCGCGCGGCACGGGATCGCCGCGCCGACGCTGCTCGGGGCGGTCGCACTGCCGGGCGAACTGTACGATTTCGGCACGTATCCGGGCATGGTGCCCGGGCCGGCCGGCCGGTCGCTCGTGTGGGGCGACGTCTACGAGGTCGACGAGCGACTGGTGCCCGTGCTCGACGAGATCGAGCGCGTCTATCCGGGTGTCGACACACTGTTCCGGCAGGAGCCGGTGACCGTCGAACTCGGCGGTCGTCCGTATGCGTGCGTCTACTATCCGGTCGCCGCGCATGCGGCAGCCGACCGTCCGCGCATCGTGTCGGGCGACTGGGTCCAGCACCGGCGCGAGCGGGAAGCCGCCGCCGCATCCGCATAGAGAACCCGCTGCCCCGCAAAGGAAAAGCGCCCCGCGGGGCGCTTTTTTCATGCCGCCGTGTTGCGCGACCGGCGGCGGGCAGGACCAGGCGACCCGGCCCGCGTCGTCAGATTTCCTCGTACAGCGGCAGCGTCAGGAATTCGGTGAAGCCTTCCGACGTCGACATCTGTTCGAAGATCGCCGCGGCACGCTCGTACGGCTGCGTGTTGCCGCCGACCGACCGCTTCACGTTGTCGAGCTCGGCCTTCGCGAATTCGCGCACGAGCTCGGCGGTGACCTTGCGGCCGTCGTCGAGCACGCCCTTCGGCGAGCGGATCCACTGCCACACCTGCGAGCGGGAGATCTCGGCGGTCGCCGCGTCTTCCATCAGGTTGTGGATCGGCACGCAGCCGTTGCCGTCGAGCCAGGCGCCGAGATAGTGGATGCCGACGTTGATGTTGTTGCGCAGGCCGGCTTCGGTGATCGGCGCTTCAGGCTGGAAGTCGAGCAGGTTCTTGCCTTCGATCTGCACGTCGTCGCGTTGCTTCGCGATCTGGTTGGGCTTGTCGCCGAGCACCTTGACGAATTCCTCCATCGCGATCGGCACGAGGCCCGGGTGCGCGACCCAGCCACCGTCGTAGCCGTCGGTCGCGTCGCGGGCCTTGTCCGAACGCACGCCGCCCATCGCCTTGTCGTTCGCTTCCGGATCGTTCTTGATCGGAATCAGCGCAGCCATCCCGCCGATCGCCGGCGCGTTGCGCTTGTGACAGGTCTTCAGCAGCAGCAGCGCGTACGCGCGCATGAACGGCACCGTCATCGTGATCTTCGAGCGATCGGCCAGGCAGAAGTCGCGGTCGTTCTTGAACTTCTTGATCGCCGAGAAGATGTAATCCCAGCGGCCGGCGTTCAGGCCCGAGCTGTGTTCGCGCAGTTCGTACAGGATCTCGTCCATCTCGAACGCGGCGAGGATCGTCTCGATCAGCACCGTCGCGCGGATCGTGCCGCGCGGCACGCCGACTGCCTCCTGTGCCGCGACGAAGATGTCGTTCCACAGGCGCGCTTCGAGATGGCTTTCCATCTTCGGGAGGTAGAAGTACGGGCCCGAGCCGCGCGCGATCAGTTCCTTCGCGTTGTGGAACAGGAACAGCGCGAAATCGAAGATGCCGCCGGACACGCGCTGGCCGTCGACCGTCACGTGCTTCTCGTCGAGATGCCAGCCGCGCGGACGCACGATCAGCGTCGCGACCTTGTCGTTCAGCTGGTACGACTTGCCGTTCTGTTCGAGCGAGATCGTGCGGCGCACCCCGTCCTTCAGGTTGATCTGGCCGTCGATCTGGTTCGTCCAGCTCGGCGCGTTCGAATCCTCGAAGTCCGTCATGTACGAATCGGCGCCCGAGTTCAGCGCGTTGATGATCATCTTGCGCTCGACGGGGCCGGTGATCTCGACGCGGCGGCATTGCAGGTCGGCCGGCAGCGGCGCGACCTTCCAGTCGCCCTCGCGGATCGCCTTCGTGTCGGCCAGGAAATCGGGGCGCTCGCCGGCGTCGAGGCGCTTGGTGCGTTCGACGCGGGCCTGCAGCAGCGCCTGGCGGCGCGGCTCGAACGCGCGGTGCAGCGCCGCGACGAGCGCGAGTGCTTCAGGCGTCAGGATCGCTTCGTAACCCGGCTTGATTTCGCCGGTGATCGCCATGCCTTGCGGCAGCGTGATCGGGGTGCTCATGAGTCTCATCTCCTTGGTCGGTCAGTTGCGGTTTCGGTGAAGGGGGAAGGCGGCAGCGCAGCGAACGTCATGCGCCCGGGCCGGGGCGCGCGCGGTTCGCGGGTCTGCCGGACGGAGCCGGGGTGGCGAGGAATGCGAGCAGGTCGGCCATGCCGCTGCCGGTGCCGTCGGGCGGCGCGCCGAGTTCCTCGGCGGGCGCACCCGTGCGGTTGAGCCAGAACGTCGTGTAGCCGAACCAGGCGGCCCCCGCGACGTCCCAGGCGTTCGACGACACGAACACGATGTCGCGCGGGTTCGCGCCGAACGCGGCGGTGCCGAGTGCGTACGCGACCGGGCTCGGCTTGTACGCGCGTACCGCGTCGGCCGACAGCACGCGATCGAACAGGCCGGTCATGCCGGCGCTCTTGATCGCGATGTCGAGCATCTCCGGGTTGCCGTTCGACAGGATCGCGAGCGGCGGGCGCGGGTCGAGCGCGCGCAGCTTGCGCAGCGCGGGCACCGTGTCGGGATAGGTGGACAGGCACGCGTATTCGTCCATCAGCCGCTTCTCGGCCGCGCTGTTCAGCGCGAGCCCGAGCCTGCGCGCGGCGAACCGCAACGCGTCGAGCGTGATGTCGCGGAACGGGCGATAGCGGGCGCCGGACGGATCGGCGAGCGTGCGCAATTGCGAGTATTCGATTTGCTTGCGTCGCCACAGCCGCGACAACCGGTCCCCGTGACCGGGAAACATCTGCTCTGCCGCGGCCACGACCGCATGCACGTCGAACAACGTGCCGAATGCATCGAAGAGGATTGCGTCGGGAGAGGAGAGTGTCGTTGTGGCCGACATAGCCTTGCGCTCCAGTTTCAGAGGTCGGAAACGATTTTATTCGTGCTCGTCAGTGCTAAAAAAGACGCTAAGCATCACTTGATCTTTTACTTTCATATACCTAATCTTGACCGCTCAAGCTATTTGAAGGGCGGGAACGCCGCCCTTGCGAGTCATGGACCGGTTCAAACAGATCGAAACGTTCGCCGCGGTCGCGGCGAAGGGCAGCCTGTCGGCGGCCGCGCATGCGGAAGGCGTCGCGCCGGCGATTATCGGCCGCCGCCTCGACGCGCTCGAGGAGCGGCTCGGCGTGAAGCTGCTGGTGCGGACCACGCGCAAGCTCACGCTGACCTTCGAGGGTTCGGCCTTCCTCGAGGATTGCCAGCGGATCATCAACGACATGCAGAACGCGGAGGCGAGCGTGTCCGCCGGCGGCGTGAAGGCGAGCGGCCACCTGCGCATTTCCGCGCCGGCCGGCTTCGGGCGGCGCCACGTCGCGCCGCTCGTGCCCGAGTTCAGCGGCGCGCATCCGGACGTGTCGGTCACGCTCGACCTGTCCGACCGGATGGTCGACCTCGTCAACGAAGGGTTCGATTGCGCGGTGCGGCTCGGCGAGCTGCCCGATTCGTCGCTGGTGTCGCTGAAGCTCGGCGAGAACCGGCGCGTGTGCGTCGCGTCCCCCGCGTATCTCGCGCGGCGCGGCACGCCGGCCACGCTTGCGGAACTCGCGCGCCACAACTGCCTCGCGCTTGCCGCGAATGCGAACCAGCAGCGTGGCTGGGCGTTCCAGGAGGGCGACAAGGTGGTGTCGATCCGCGTGAACGGCACGATGGAATGCTCGGACGGCGCGGTGCTGCACGAATGGTGCCTCGCCGGCTACGGCCTGGCATGGCGATCGTGGTGGGAGGTCGGCGACGATATCGCGGCCGGCCGCCTCGTCACCGTGCTCGACGCATTCGCGGCGCCACCGATCGGCATCCACGCGGTGTTTCCGCAGCGCCGTCACCTGCCGCTGCGCGTGCGGCTGTTTCTCGATTACCTGAAACATACGTACGAACGGCCGGGGTATTGGGGCGAGTAGGGCGGGGGCGAGCAGGGCGCACCGGCCCGCGCGTTTCCGATATGAGGGCGAACCCGCTGCCGGCGCCGGTCGCCCGGTTTCGCGCACTACAATCGAAACTGGCATGCGCGACGCGCCGGAGCCGGCCCGCATGGGTTCGCGGTGCGCGCGGTGCGTCTGACGCAGGAGGGCGCGATGTTCCGGCACATCCTCGTTCCAACCGACGGTTCCGAACTGTCGCAGAAGGCGATCGACGGCGCGATCGACCTGGCGCGCGCGGTCGGCGCGCGGGTCACGGCCTATGCGTGCCTGCCGCAGTATCCGTACTCGCCGTTTTCCGAAGTGATCATCGAGCCGCCCGCCGATTTCCGCGCGCGCAGCGAGCGCGAGGCGCGCGCGCACCTGGACGACGTGCAGGCAGCCGCGAAGGCGGCCGGCGTCGATTGCGACAGCTGGACGAGCGTGCATCCGTCGCCGTACCTCGGCATCATCGAGGCGGCCGAACGTGGCGGCTGCGACGTGATCTTCATGGCGTCCCACGGACGCCGCGGGCTCGGCAGCCTGCTGATCGGCAGCGAAACGCAGCGCGTGCTGACCCATACGAAAATTCCGGTGATCGTCTATCGATAGACGCGGCGCCCGTCGTTCGTAGCCGCCCGGGCGACAGCACGGCGGTGCCGCTGAAAAAAGGGCGCGCCGGACGAAGCCGGCGCGCGTCGTTGCTGGCGGCCACTGGCCGCGCGCGACCGGTCGCGCGACGTCGATCGCGCGCCAGCCGTCTCCTCCCTGATTGTTGTCCGGTGCCGCCGATGCCGCGCCGTCGCGTGACGGGCCGGCATCGGCGTGACGCTTGCGCGCGTTACGCGACCTTCTTGCCGTCGAAGAACTGTTCGTCTTCGGTCGAGCCGTGCAGCGCGGTCGTCGAGGCTTCCCGCTCGACCGTCTGCGTGACCGCGTCGAAGTAGCCGGTGCCGACTTCGCGCTGGTGCTTGACGGCCGTGAAGCCCTTGTCGGCCGCCGCGAACTCGGCCTGCTGCAGTTCGACGAACGCGCTCATCTGCGTGCGGGCATAGCCGTGCGCGAGGTTGAACATCGAGTAGTTCAGCGCATGGAAGCCGGCCAGCGTGATGAACTGGAACTTGTAGCCCATCGCGCCGAGTTCCTTCTGGAACTTCGCGATCGTCGCGTCGTCGAGGTTCTTCTTCCAGTTGAACGACGGCGAGCAGTTGTACGACAGCATCTTGCCGGGGAACTCCTTGTGGATCGCTTCCGCGAACTTCTTCGCGTACTCGAGATCCGGCTTGCCCGTCTCGCACCAGACGAGATCGGCGTACGGCGCATACGCGAGGCCGCGCGAGATCGCCTGCCCGATGCCCGGCTTCGTGCGGAAGAAGCCTTCGACCGTGCGCTCACCCGTCAGGAACGGCTTGTCGTTGTCGTCGATGTCGGACGTGATCAGGTCCGCCGCTTCCGCGTCGGTCCGCGCGACCAGCACGGTCGGCGTGCCCATCACGTCGGCCGCGAGACGCGCCGCCGACAGCTTCGCGACCGCTTCGCGGGTCGGCACCAGCACCTTGCCGCCCATGTGGCCGCACTTCTTCACCGACGCGAGCTGATCCTCGAAGTGCACGCCCGAGGCGCCGGCCTCGATCATCGCTTTCATCAGTTCGAACGCATTCAGCACGCCGCCGAAGCCGGCTTCCGCGTCCGCGACGATCGGCGCGAAGAAATCGACGTAGCCTTCGTCGCCCGGATTCTTGCCTTCCGACCACTGGATCTGGTCGGCGCGCGTCAGCGTGTTGTTGATGCGCTTGACGACGAGCGGAACCGAGTTCGCCGGGTACAGCGACTGGTCCGGGTACATTTCGCCCGCGACGTTCGCGTCGCCGGCCACTTGCCAGCCCGACAGGTAGATCGCCTTCAGGCCGGCCTTCACCTGCTGCATCGCCTGGTTGCCGGTCAGCGCACCGAGTGCGTTGACGAACGGCTCTTCGTTGATGAGGCGCCACAGCTTTTCCGCGCCGCGCTTGGCCAGCGTGTGCTCGACGGCGATCGAGCCGCGCAGGCGCACCACGTCCTCAGCCGTGTAGCTGCGCTTGATGCCCTTCCAGCGCGGATCGGTTTCCCATTGCTTTTGCAGTTCCTGTGCCTGTTGCTGTCGCGACATGATGAGCTCCTTGATGCGGTGTGTTGCCAGATCGGTCGAATCGGACGGTGCTGATGCTGTTCTCGAAGCGGGGCGCGGTGCGTGCCGCTTTGAGAAGTCTTGTATAAGAGTCTAGGCAAACCGATCCGAGTGAAACAGGGGCTATACCAGGAAGTTTGAAACTTTTTAATCGTTGTTAATCAATAACTTGTGTTTTGTGTTTCGCAATGAGAAACGATTTTTCCCATCTCGCAATTGTAAGGTTGTGCCGCGCAGCATGATTTTTTACGACGCAAAAAAATTTTCCGCATCGTGAAATTTGGCGCGGGACGAAAAAAAACCGGCGCGGTGCGCCGGTTTGCCGGATGGGCGGGCGGCACGGGGCGCCGGGGCGTGCTTACGACGCCGAATTGCTGCGACGCGGGCCGCCGCTGCGCTGGCCGTCGCGACGCGGGCCGCCGTCACGGCTGCCGCCGGCTTGCCGCTCCAGCCGCCGCCATTGCCGCCGCCGTAGCTGCGGCCGTTGCCGCCATGACCGCCGCCCGGCTTGCCGCCGAAACGACGACCGCCGTTACCGCCGCCCGGACGGCCGCGGCCGCCGGTGCCGCGATCGTTGCGCGGGGGTGCCTTGCGGGGCTCGAAGCCTTCGATCACGTTGACCGGCAGCGGCGAGCGCACGAAGCGCTCGATGCGCTTGAGCGCGCCTTGCTCGGCGTGGTGCACGAGGCTCACCGCGGTGCCCGAACGGCCGGCACGGCCCGTACGGCCGATACGGTGCACGTAGTCTTCCGCGAACTTTGGCAGGTCGTAGTTGAACACGTGCGTGATGCCCGGGATGTCGATGCCGCGGGCTGCGACGTCGGTCGCGACCAGCACGCGCACACGGCGCTCGCGCAGCGCACGGATCGTGCGGTTGCGCGCGCCCTGCGGCAGGTCACCGTGCAGCGCGGCCGATTCGAAGCCGGCGTCGGCGAGACGGCCGGCGAGCTGGTCGGCATCGATCTTGGTCGCCGTGAAGATGATCGCCTGGTCGAGCGCGTCGTCGCGCAGCAGGTGATCGAGCAGGCGGTCCTTGTGGTCGCGGTCGTCGACGTAATGCACGGTCTGAGCGATGTTCGCGCGCGACTCGAGGCGCTGCTGGATCTCGATGCGTTCCGGATCCTTCAGCAGGCGGCTCGTCAGCGAACCGATCTTGCCGTCGAGCGTGGCCGAGAACAGCATCGTCTGGCGCGACTCGGGCGTCGCGGCGACGATCGTCTCGATGTCTTCGATGAAGCCCATGTCGAGCATGCGGTCGGCTTCGTCGAGCACGAGCATCTTCAGTTCGGACAGGTCGATGCGGCCGCGCTCGAGGTGATCGAGCAGACGGCCCGGCGTGGCGACCAGGATCTCGGGGTTCTTCGCGAGCAGCATCAGCTGCTGGCCGTAGGCGACGCCGCCGAGGATGCTGACCGTGCGCAGGCGCTTCAGGTGCTTGCCATAGGTCGACGCGGCCGTGGTGACCTGCATCGCGAGTTCACGGGTCGGCGTCAGCACGAGCAGGCCCGGGCGGGCGACGGGCTGCGGGCGGCGCGCACGGCGGTCGCCCTGGTTCGGTTCGCGCGGCGCGCGCGGTTGCTGCGCCTGCGCCTTCTGGAGCTGCGCGAAACGTTCGATCGCGGGCAGCATGAATGCGGCCGTCTTGCCCGAACCGGTCGGGCTCGACACCAGCAGGTCCCGACCGGCGATGCCGGCCGGAATCGCGCGCTGCTGGACCGGCGTCGGCTTGGCGTAGCCGGCGGCCTGCAGCGCGGAGACGATCTCCGGCGACAACCCGAGCGACGCGAAAGTCGGCTCGTCCGACGCCGGTTCGACCGCGGCCGGTGCGGCGGCGTTCTCGAGACCGAGCGCCTGGTCGGCGATCGCGTTGAGCGGGCTGGAGTTGATGCTCGAAGTCATAACAATCCTTGAAACACAGTGGGTGAAACGTCGGCGCCAATCGCGCATACCCAAGTCGTCGGATTCAGCGAGCAAATCGGGAAACGGGTGCAATCCGCCGAACCGTCGGCGGATGAGGCATTAGAAGCTGTTTTGGGTGCGGCGCGCTTCTGGAGCGGGGGCCGCCAGCCTAGTTGACGACCGCGAGGGTCGAAGCAGGAGGGGACAGGTTCTAAACCGGATTGGAGCTTAACGCTACGAGGCGTCGGGCCGGAACGGCTTGCGAGCCGAGCGCGGGAGGTGACGCAGCCAGCATTATAGAGATATTTGCTGCGCTGCGCCACTGATTTGATTGCCTATTGATTGCCTGTCGCGGCAGGCGGGACAGATCAGGACGCCGTGCCGTTCTTCAGCGATTCGACGAGTTCGATGTATTGCTGCTTCGCCGCATCCTGGGTCGTGCCTTTCAGCGCTTCCCACGCGTCGTACTTGTACTTGCCGACGATGTCGGTGAAGCCCGGCTTGTCGCCGTGCGCGTCGCCGTCGGTCGCCTGCTTGAAGAGCGCATACAGGCGCAGCAGCGTCAGGTTGCCCGGTCGCTCGGTCAGTTGCTTGACGTCGACCTGGGCCTGGTCGAATTGGGCGGTGAGTTCGCTCATCGTGTGTCTCCGTAAGGGTTTCAGGTCGGGCGATCTTAACAAGCGCCGCGCCGCGCGGGGTCGAGCGATCCTTCCAAACCGCCGGCCGCGCGGCGCGCGCATCGCGATCGGGTCCGATCGCCCGTGGGAGCGGGGCGCCGCATTACAATGTCGGCCATGACGCAAACAGTGCTCCTCGCCATCGATACGTCGACCGAATACTGCTCGGTCGCGCTGCTGCGCTCGGCTTTCGCCGATGACGCCGTTTCCACCCCGCAAACCTGGGTCCGCCACGAGCTGACGGGCGCCGTGTCGAGCACGCGCGTGCTGCCGGCCATCCAGGAGCTCTTCGCCGAATCGGGCCTCACGTTCGCCGATTGCGACGCGATCGCGTTCGGCGCGGGCCCCGGCTCGTTCACCGGGCTGCGCACCGCGACCGGCATTACGCAGGGGCTCGCGTTCGGGCGCGGGCTGCCGGTCGTGCCGGTCAGCACGCTGCTCGCGTGCGCCGAGCACGCGCGGCTGCGCGCACCCGGCACGACGCGCGTGCTGGCCGCGCTCGACGCGCGGATGGACGAAGCGTACTGGGCCGACTTCGCATGGGACGAGCAGGCGGGCGACTGGCGCACGCTGCATCCGGCGTCGCTCGATGCACCGGGCGCCGTCGGCGTGCCCGACGCGCCGTTTACGCTCGCGGGCAACGCGGCCGCCGCGTTCGGCGCGCAACTGCCGGCCGCGGCGGCCGCGGCCGTGATCGACGGCGATGCGCTGCCGCATGCGCTGGCGGTCGCGCATGCCGGGCTGCGGGCGTTCCGCGCCGGCCGGACGGTGCCGGCCGACCAGGCCGCACCCGAATACGTGCGCGACAAGGTCGCGCAGACCACCGCCGAACGCATGGCCGCGCGTGCCGCGCAGACGGACGGAGCAAAAGGATGACGGGCGTCCTGTTGAGCGACCGCTATTTGTCGCCGATGACCGACACCGATCTCGACGAGGTCGTCGCGATCGAGCAGGTCGCGTACGAATTCCCGTGGAGCCGCGGCAATTTCCAGGATTCGTTGCGCAACGGCTATTTCGGCGTGTGCCTGCGGCACGTGACGGGCGCGCTCGTCGGCTATTGCGTGCTGATGCCGGTGATCGACGAAATGCACCTGCTGAACCTGTGCGTCGCGCCGGCCGCCCAGCAGTCGGGCGCGGGCCTCGCGCTGCTGCGCGAAGCCGTGCGCATCTCGCGCGCGGAGGGGCTCGACGGCGTGCTGCTCGAGGTGCGGCCGTCCAATCCGCGGGCGATCCATCTGTACGAGCGCTTCGGCTTCGTGACGATCGGCCGGCGCAAAAACTACTATCCGGCGCGGCATCGCAGCCGGGAGGACGCGATCGTGATGCGTCTGACGCTGAACAAGGACGAAGGGGACGCGCATGGCGTGGGCTGAAGCAGCGCTCGAGGAAATGGGGCTCGCGCAGATCTGGGTGCGGCGCGGCTCGCGCGCGGAAGGCGCCGAAGCGGGTGGCGCGGGGGCCGGGCCGGTTGGCGTGCCGGGCGCGGCGGACGATGCGTCCGCCGTTGCGGCCGCAACCGTTGCGCCCGCGTCGCGGCCGACGTCGGAGCAGTCGCGTGACACGCAGGCGCCTGCACGCGTGTTCCCGCGCGGCGATATGCCGCTGGCGGATACGCCGCCCGCTGGGGGCGCCGCGCGCTCCGCGCCACCGGCTGCGGAAACGGGTAGCGGCGCGCGTGCCGCGATCGACGAAACGGGCGGCGGCGCGCGTGCCGCGATCGACGACGATCGCGCGTCCGCCGGGCCGGCGTCGTCCCCGGCCGCCGCCGCCGCGGACGACCTGCCGCCGCTCACCGAAGACGATTTCGCGTGGTTCGACGCGGCGCCGCCCGGCGATCCGCTGCCGCCGGCCGAAGCGCGTCCTGCTGCAACGCCGGTCGCGATGCTCGACTGGGATGCGCTCGCCGCACGCGTCGCCGGCTGCACGAGCTGCCGCCTGTGCGAGAAGCGCACCAATACCGTGTTCGGTGTCGGCGATCGGGAAGCGGACTGGATGCTGATCGGCGAAGCGCCGGGCGAGAACGAGGACAGGCAGGGCGAGCCGTTCGTCGGCCAGGCCGGCAAGCTGCTCGACAACATGCTGCAGTCGCTCGCGCTCAAGCGCGGCGACAACGTCTACATCGCCAACGTGATCAAGTGCCGCCCGCCCGGCAACCGCAATCCGGAACCGGACGAGGTCGCGCGCTGCGAGCCGTACCTGCAGCGCCAGGTCGCGCTCGTGAAGCCGAAGCTGATCGTCGCGCTCGGCCGCTTCGCCGCGCAGACGCTGCTGAAGACGGACGCGAGCATCGCATCGCTGCGCGGCCGCGTGCACACGTACGAAGGCGTGCCGGTGATCGTCACCTACCACCCGGCGTACCTGCTGCGCAGCCTGCAGGACAAGTCGAAGGCGTGGGCCGACCTGTGCCTGGCGCGCGATACGTTCAAGCGGGCGGAGGGCGCCGCCGCGCACGGGCCGGCCGGACAATGACGCGCGGCGCGGCGGTCGCGTTCGTCGATACGCTGCACGATGCCGCGGTCCGCGATCTGGGCTGGCTCCTCGCGAGCCCGAGCCTGCTCACTGCCGCGCCCGGCGCGCCGCTCGCGCATCCGTGGGCGGATGCGGTCGAGCGGGTGGCCGTCGAAGCGTGGCTCGTCGCGCTCGATGCCGCGCCCGAGCCGCTGCACCGCGCGCTCGACGGGCTGCGGCCCGTGCGACTCGGCCGTTATGCCGAATGCCTGCTCGAGTATTTCCTCACGCACGGGCCGTCGCTGCGGCTCGTCGCCGCCAACCTGCCGCTGCGCAGCAACGGCAAGACGCTCGGCGAGGTCGATTTCCTCGTCGATGCGCCGGGCGGGCTGCGCCTGCACTGGGAACTCGCGGTCAAGTGCTATCTGTGCGCGCCGGTCGACGGCGACGCGTCGCTCGCGGATTTCGTCGGGCCGAATCTCGTCGACCGCCTCGACCGCAAGCGCAGCCGGCTGCTCGAGCATCAGCTGCGGCTGAGCGATCGCCACGGGTTCGCGCTGCTGGGCTACGGCGCGCCGTCCGATGCGCAGATGTTCATCAAGGGCTGGCTGTTCTATCCGCACGGCGTGCCGCTGCCGCCGGTGGCCGCGGAAATTGCGGCCGATCATCCGCGCGGGTTCTGGCTCACGCACGCGCAGTGGCCGGCGTGGGCCACCGCGCAGCCCGACGGTGCGGCGTGGAACGTGCTGCCGCGGCTCGCATGGCTCGCGCCGCGGCGGGTGGCGGCCGACGCCGCGCCCGAACCGCTGGCGCGTTCGCTCGAGTTGCCGTCCGCTTTGACGGCGCGCCAGGCGCCCGCGCTGATCGGCGTCCATCGACAGGACGGCAACGGCGTATGGCGGGAGACGGCGCGCGGTTTCATCGTGCCGGACGACTGGCCCGCGCGTGCGCAGGCGTTCGCTGCCCAGGACCACTGACGCCGCGTCAGCCGGCGCTTACCACCAGCGATGGAAGTGATGGACGGGGCCGACGCCGTGGCCGACGTCGAGCTGGCCGCTCGCGGCGATCGCGCCGGTCAGGTAGACCTTCGCTTCGCGCACCGCGCTGTCGAGATCGGGCCGCTGCGGCAGCAGCGCGGCGATCGCCGACGACAGCGTGCAGCCCGTGCCGTGCGTGTTGCTGACCGGCACGCGCGTGCCGTCGAACCGCACCGCATGCGCCGCATCGACGAGCCAGTCGGGGCTTGCGGCCGCGTCGGGCAGGTGGCCGCCCTTCATCAGCACGGCGCGCGCGCCGGTCTTCAGCAGTGCCTGGCCTTGCCGGACCATGTCGTCTTCGGTCATCGCGGGCGTGTCGCCGAGCAGGGCGGCCGCTTCGGGCAGGTTCGGCGTGACGACGGTCGCGAGCGGCAGCAGCGCGTCGCGCAACGCGTCGACCGCATCGGGCGCGAGCAGCGCGTGCGAACTCTTCGAAATCATCACCGTATCGAGCACGACGAAGCGCGGCGCATGGCGCCGCAGCGCGTCGGCGACCGCGTGCACGATCGCCGCGTTCGCGAGCATGCCGATCTTGACCGCGTCGATGCGGATGTCGTCGAACACCGCGTCGAGCTGCGCGGTCACGAACGCGGCGTCCGGCGCGTGCACGCCGGTCACGCCGCGCGTGTTCTGCGCGGTCAGCGCGGTGATCACGCTCGCGCCGTACGCGCCGAGCGCGGAGAAGGTCTTGAGATCGGCCTGGATGCCCGCGCCGCCGCCCGAGTCGGAGCCGGCGATCGTCAGGACGTTGGGTATCGGGTGCGTCATGATGGCAAGGCGCCGGTTCGAAGACCGGCGCCGACGGACGGAAACAGGAAGTGTAGC
>NZ_JTAN02000015.1 GCF_000949135.2 Burkholderia sp. USMB20
GCGAAGGGCTGCGCGTGCACGCGCAGCCGCGGCCTGCAGGATGTAGGCGAGTCCCGTCCGCTCCGCCAGAAAATGAAGAAGCCCGCCTCGTGCGGGCTTTTTCATTTGCATCGTCGATCGCGCCCGTGCGTTGCGCACCTGCTTTTCTCCCGTGCCACCCCGTATGTTGTAATATCGGACGTTTTGTCCAATTTTCCCGTCACGCATGCTCGATTTCTTCCGTAATCACCAGCGCCTGATGATGGCGCTCCTGCTCCTGATCGTGTTGCCGGGGCTGGGTTTCGTCGGGATCCAAGGTTTCCGCGGCTTCTTCGACGACAGCGCGAACGTCGCGGCGATCAACGGGCACAAGATCACGCGGGTCGAATTCGACGGCGCGTTCCGTCAGCAGGTCGACCAGGCGCGCCAGGCGCTCGGCGGGCAGTTCGACATCAAGGCGTTCGACACGCCCGAACATCGCAAGCAAGTACTCGACGGCCTGATCCAGCAACGCGTGCTGGCCGACGAGACGCAACGCCTGCACCTGACCGCATCCGACAACGCCGTGCGCGATGCGCTGATGAGCGACCCGATGATCGCGTCGCTGAAGAAGCCCGACGGTTCGATCGACGTCGAACGCTATGCGCAACTGCTGTCGTTCCAGGGGATGACGCCCGAGCAGTATCAGGAGCGCGTGCGCTACAGCCTCGCGCTGCAGCAGATTCCGGCGAGCATCATTGCGAGCGCGTTCACGCCGAAGGGCCCGGCGCAACGCCTGTCGGAGCTGGCCGCGCAGCAGCGCGAAGTGCAGGCGCTGGTGCTGAAGACGAGCGACTACGCGGCGAAGGTGCAGCCGACCGACGCACAGCTCGCCGCGTACTACGACGCGCACAAGCAAAGCTTCGCGACGCCGGAAACCGCGACGATCCAGTATCTCGTCTATTCGCCGGCCGCCGCTGCCGCGAGCGCGCAGCCGACCGAGGCGGACATCAAGAAGTTCTATGACGACAACCCGACGCACTTCCGCTCGGAAGCGCAGGTGCGCGTGAGCCACATCTTCATCGCCGCGGCGAGCAGCGCGAGCGCGGCCGACAAGGCAGCCGCGAAGGCGAAGGCCGAGCAGTTGCTGGCGGACGTGAAGGCGCATCCGGACCAGTTCGCGCAGATCGCGCAGAAGAGCTCGCAGGATGCGCCGTCGGCAGCGAAGGGCGGCGATCTCGGCTTCATCACGCGCGGCTCGACGGCGGGCGGCAAGGCGTTCGACGATGCGGCGTTCGCGCTGAAGCAGGGCGACGTGAGCGGTGTCGTGCAATCGGATCTCGGCTTCCACATCCTGAAGGCGACGGAAGTGAAGCCGTCGGTGGTCAAGCCGTTCGCGGACGTGAAGGACCAGATCGCAATCGACCTGAAGCAGCAGTACGCAGCGAAGGCATTCACGGACAACGCGGAAGGCTTCACGTCGACCGTGTATGAAAAGGCGAAGACGCTGCAGCCGGCCGCCGACAAGTACAAGCTGACGATCCAGACGGCCACCGTCACGCCGACGCCGAATCCGCAACTGCCGCCGACGAGCCCGCTGAACAATCCGAAGTTCCTCGCTGCCGTGTTCGCGAACGATTCGGTGAAGAGCCAGAACAACACGCAGGCGATCGACGTGGGCAACAACACGCTGATCTCGGCGCGCGTGACCGACTACAAGCCGGCTGCCGTGCCCGCGCTCGACGCGATCAAGGACGTCGTGCGTCAGAAGGTCGTTGCCGAGCAGGCTGCGGAACTCGCGAAGAAGGACGGTGCGGCGAAGCTGGCCGAGCTGCAGAAGTCGAAGTCGGCCGACGGCTTCGCGGCCGCGCAGAAGGTGTCGCGCACGCAGTCGCAGGGCCTGACGCCGGCCGCGCTGAGCGCCATCTACAAGGTCGATGCGAAGACGCTGCCGGCGTATGTCGGTGTCGACCTCGGTGCGGACGGCTATGCGATCTATCGCGTGAACACGGTGATCGCGGGTACGGCCGTCGATCCGCAGCAGCTCGCGGCCGCGCAGCAGCAGATGGCGCAGGTCGAAGCGCAAAGCGAAGGTGAAGCATATCTCGCCGCGCTGCGCGACCGCTCGAAGGTGAAGGTGTACGGCACCACGCAGAGCCAGTCGCAGGACGGCGGCAACTAAGCCACGACCCAGCGCCAACCAAGCGAAGCGCCGTTCACGGTTTCGCATGCAGCAACAGAAAGCCCCGCTTCGAGCGGGGCTTTTTGCTTTCCGGTGGTGGCGAGTCGCGAGGTCAGCCGCGCGGCTTGCCGAGCAGCGGTTTCAACGCCGGCCAGACGTTGTCGAGCAGGATGCCCTGCGCCTGCTGCGCAGGATGCATCTGGTCCGGCTGGAACATCTCGGGCTTGTTCTCGATGCCGGCCAGCAGGAACGGCACGAGCGGTACGCCGAGTTCCTTCGACAGGCGCGTATAGACCGCATGGAACTTCTGCGTGTAGTCGGGCCCGTAGTTGGGCGGCACGTACATGCCGACCAGCACGACCTTCGCGCGCGCCTGCCGCGCATCGGCGATGATGTCGCGCAGGTTCTGCTCGGTCGTCGCGAGCGGCACGCCGCGCAGCGCATCGTTCGAGCCGAGCTCGACGACCACGATCGACGGCTTGAGCCGTTGCAGCACCGCGGGCAGTCGTGCGCGGCCGCCGCTCGTGGTGTCGCCGCTGACGCTTGCATTCGCGACGCTATAATCGATTCGCTCGGTCGCGAGCCGTTGCCGCAGCAGCGCAACCCAGCCGGTGTCGCGCGGCAGCCCGTATTCGGCCGACAGGCTGTCGCCGAGCACGACGAGCGCGGGCTGGCCCGAGGTCGGGGCCGCCGCCGTCGCGGCGCGTGCGGGCATGCTTGTTGCGGCCAGGGTTCCCAGCAGTGCGGCGAGTGCCGCGCGCCTTTTCCAGCGGAATGTCGTGTCCATGTTCAAGATTACCGATCCGATCATCGAAGTCCATGACGTGTGCAAGCGGGTTGCCGATGCAACGGGCGAGTTGACGATCCTCGACGGCATCACGCTCGCCGTGCGGCCCGGCAGCAGCCTCGCGATCGTCGGCGCATCGGGGTCGGGCAAATCGACGCTGCTCGGCCTGCTTGCCGGGTTGGACAGCGCGACGAGCGGCACGGTTCGCCTGCTCGGCCGCGCGCTCGACCAGCTCGACGAGGACGAGCGTGCCGCGCTGCGCAACGGCGCGGTCGGGTTCGTGTTCCAGTCGTTCCAGTTGATGCCGCACCTGACGGCGCTCGAGAACGTGATGCTGCCGCTCGAACTGCAGGGCGGCATCAGTGCGCGCGACGCGGCCGATCGTGCCCGCGCGCTGCTCGTGCAGGTCGGTCTCGGCGAGCGTACCGCGCATTATCCGAAACTGCTGTCGGGCGGCGAGCAGCAGCGCGTCGCGCTCGCGCGCGCATTCGTCACGCATCCGGCGATCCTGTTTGCCGACGAACCGACCGGCAGCCTCGATGCGGCCACGGGCCACGCGGTCATCGACCTGATGTTCGAGCTGAATCGCACGCACGGCGCGACGCTCGTGCTCGTCACGCACGATCCCGAGCTCGCGCGGCGCTGCGCGACGATGGTTACCATCGACGCCGGACGCATCGTCGCGCCGCACGCGGCATAGCGCGGGACCGAATTTTTGCCGGCCGAGCCAGGTGCCAGGTGGATCGCCCGGTGCGGCCGGCATGCGTGCGACGCCGTCGCGTCAGCGCTCGAGCGCTGCCCGCGCGCGCTCGATCAGCGCGGTCGTCGACGAATCGTGCTTCGCCGGATCGACCGAGTCGGCCGACAGGTCGGCTTCGACGACCTTGCCGAGAATCTTGCCGAGCTCCACGCCCCACTGGTCGAACGGATTGATGTCCCACACCGTCGCCTGCACCAGCACCTTGTGCTCGTAGAGCGCGATCAGCGCGCCGAGCGTGCGCGGCGTCAGCGCGTCCACCAGCAGCGTCGTCGTCGGACGGTTGCCGGGGAACGTCAGGTGCGGCGCGAGCGCTTCCTTGCCGGGGCCCGCGACCTGGCGCGCTTCGTCGAGCGTGCGGCCGAGCATCAGTGCTTCACTTTGCGCGAAGCAGTTCGCGAGCAGCTTCGGATGATGGCTCGCGAGCGGATGCTCGGGCGTCAGCACCGCGATGAAGTCGATCGGCACGATCGTCGGGCCCTGGTGCAGCATCTGGAAGAACGCGTGCTGGCCGTTGGTGCCCGGCTCGCCCCACGTGACGGCCGACGTCGGGTAATCGACGAACGTGCCGTCGAGACGCGCGGACTTGCCGTTGCTTTCCATCTCGAGCTGCTGGAGATACGACGGCAGGTAGTGCAGCGCTTCCGAATACGGCGCGACGAGGTAGCTCTGCGAGCCGAAGAAGTTGCGATACCAGATGCCGATCAGGCCGAGCAGCACCGGCAGGTTGCGCTCGAGCGGCGCTTCGCGGAAATGGCGATCCATGTCGTTCGCGCCGGCGAGCAGTTCGTCGAACTGCTCGGGCCCGACCGCGATCATGATCGACAGGCCGACCGCCGACCACAGCGAATAGCGGCCACCGACCCAGTCCCACATTTCGAACACGTTGTCCGCGGCGATGCCGAACTTCACGACTTCGGCCGGGTTCGCCGACACGCCGACGAAGTGCTTCGCGAGCGCGTCCTCGGGGCAGCCGCGCGCGACGAACCAGTCGCGCAGCGAGCGTGCGTTCGTCATCGTCTCGAGCGTCGTGAAGGTCTTCGACACGATGATCGCGAGCGTTTCTTCCGGGTCGACCTGTTCGAGCACGCGCGCGAGATCGGCGCCGTCGACGTTCGACACGAAGTGCGTCGAGATGTCGGGCGTCGCGACATGGTGCAGCGCGTGCACGACCATCTTCGGCCCGAGATCCGAGCCGCCGATGCCGATGTTGATCACGTGGCGGATGCGCTTGCCGGTATGGCCGGTCCACGCGCCGCTGCGCACGGCGCGCGCGAAGGTCGCCATCTTCGCGCGCTCGGCGCTGACCTGCGCATGGAACGGCGCGTGCGGGTCCGTCGCGCGCAGCGCGGTGTGCAATGCGGCGCGGCCTTCGGTCGGGTTGACGATCTCGCCGGCGAACATCGCGTCGCGGCGCGCTTCGACGCCCGCTTCGCGGGCCAGCTGCACGAGCAGGCGCAGCGTGTCGTCGTTGATGCGGTTCTTCGAGAAGTCGGCCGCAAGGCCGCCGCCCGGGACCGTGAAGCGTTCGGCGCGGGTCGGCGCGCGGTCGTTTTCCGGCGCGAACCAGTCGCGCAGCCGTGCATGGCGGATTTGTTCGAAGTGGGATTGAAGGGCAGTCCAGGCGGGGAGCGAATTCAGCGTCATGGCGGTTCGAGTGAAGCGTGAATCGGGAGGAATGCCGCGCCGGCGCCTCGGGATCGGAAGGCCGGCGGACGAGCGGGCCCGCCGTGCGGCGGGGGCACTCAGTATAGCGGCGTTACATGTCGGCGCGCGGCGACGGGTAAAAAAGGCGATTGATCAGCGTGCGCACCATCGGCGCGAGTTCGCCCGCGGTGAGGCCGGCCGGCCCGGTGCCGTGCGCGGTCAGCGTATCGGCCGCGAGGCCGTGCAGGTAGACGCCCGCGAGTGCGGCCTCGTAGGGCGCGACGCGCTGCGCGAGCAACGCGCCGATCAGGCCGCCGAGCACGTCACCGGTGCCGCCGGTGGCGAGTGCCGCATTGCCGGTCGGGTTGATCGTCAGGCGGCCGTCGGGCGCGGCGATCACCGTGCCCGAACCCTTCAGTACGACGATGCTCGCGTAGCGCGTGGCGAGCGCCTGGGCCGCGGCCAGTCGATCGTGCTGCACCGACGCCGTGTCGCTGCCGAGCAGCCGCGCTGCCTCGAGCGGATGCGGTGTCAGCACGCACGCATTGCCGCGTGTGCCGCGGGCGGCCACGGCGGCCGCGAGGTCGGCGTGCGTCGCGACGAGGTTCAGCGCGTCGGCGTCGAGCAGCGTCACGGCATCGTGCGCGAGCACGTCGCGCACGAGGGTGGCTGCGGCCTCGCGCGTGCCGAGGCCGCAGCCTGCTGCGATCGCGGACATCGCGTCGAGGTCGAGGCCGTCCGCGGGATGCAGCATCAGTTCGGGAAACGGCGGGTCGTACGGCGGCGCGCCGGCGCCGAGAAAACCGACATGCACCTTGCCGGCGCCCGCGAACAGCGCGGCGCGCGCGGCGAGGATCGGCGCGCCGCACATGCCCGTGTCGCCGCCGAGCACCGCGAGGCTGCCGAACGTGCCCTTGTGCGACGCGAACGCGCGGGCGGGCAATGCGGCGGCGAATCGTGCCGGTGCATTCAGCACGATGGCCGGCGCGGCGGGTGGGGCGACGTCGAGCGACGCGATGTCGATCTGGCCGGCGAGGTCGCGGCCGTCGCCGGTATAAAGCCCCGGCTTCGCGCCGATGAAGGTGAGCGTGTGGGTCGCGGCGACCGCGACGCCCGCGCCGACGATCCGGCCCGTGTCGCTGTCCAGTCCGCTCGGCACGTCGAGCGCGAGCACGCGGCCGCCGCTTCGGGCATGCGCGGCGATGCGCGCGGCCTGGGTGGCGAACGGACCGTCGAGCGCGCGACCGAGGCCGATGCCGAACAGTCCGTCGACGACCCAGGCGTAATCGTCGAGCGAGGCGGGCGGTTCGGTCGACAGCGGCACGCCGGCCGCGCGCGCGAGGCCGAGCGCCCATTGCGCATCGTCCGGCTTGACCGGCACGGGCATCCAGGCCTGCGTCGCGACACCGAGCTGCTGCAGCTGCGCGGCGGCCACCAGCGCGTCGCCGCCGTTGTTGCCGGGGCCGACCGCGAACCAGACCGGGCGATCGTCGCCGGCGACCCGTTCGGACAGCCAGCGCGCGGCGGCGGCGCCCGCGCGGCCCATCAGCGTGTGCGGCGGCAGTTCGGCGCTCGCGGCGGCCTCGGCCGCGCGGGATCGCGAGCGTATCGCGCATCTTCTGCGCCGAAGGCGCGTTGCTCGTGCCGAAGTTGGAATGCGACAGCAGCGCGAGCGGGACGGAGTCGGGAAGCGGGCGGGTATTCGTCATCGCGGGGTCATGGCGGCGGGAGGAAGCGCCCCGGGACGGGCCCGCGGCGGTCAGGTCGTGAAGCGCGCGGCGCTGAGCGCGGCGAGCGTGTCGGCGGGCCACTGCTGCGTGTCGCCGGCCAGACAGTCCGTCACCACTTTAGCAGACCCGCACGCGAGGCCCCAACCGGCCGGCCCGTGACCGAAATTGACGAACACGCGCGGATGCGGGGTCGGACCGACGACCGGCAGGCCGTCCGGCGACAGCAGTTGCGTGCCTTGCCACGACAGCGCGGCGGAAATCTTCGCGGCGCCCGGCACCCAGTCGTGGACGGCCTGGCCGAGCAGCGCGAGCGCGGCTTCGGACAGCGGCTCGGGAAGCGGCTTCGCGGTGTCGGCGAGACTTTGCAGCACGGCGCCGCCGCCGATGCGCAGCCGCTGGTGGGTGCGCGTGATCGAGATCCGCTTGATCGAATCGACGACGCTCAGGTGCGGCGCATGTTCTTCGTACGCGACCGGCGCGGTCAGCGTATGCGCGCGGACCGGGTGCAGCGGCAGCCGCCAGCCGAGCCGCTCCAGCAGCGGCAGGCTGCCGGCGCCGGCAGCGACCACGATCGCGTCGGCCGCCATCACGTCGACCTCGTGCGCCTTCTTCGCGTGCCGGCCGCCGGCCGGTGCGAGCTCGATCGCGGCGCGGCCGGTGTCGACGCGGATCGCCGCGACGTCCGCGCCGAAGCGGAACTGCACGCCGTGCTCGTCGAGCGTCTGCTTGACCAGTTTCGCGAACAGCGGGCAGTTTCCGGTGCGCTCGCTCTCGAGCAGCACGCCGCCGGCGAAGCCGGGCTCGGCCGGCACCGACGGCTCGAGCGCCGCGCATTCGTCGGCGGTGAGCACGCGGTACGGCTGGTCGAGCGCGCGCAGCAGGTCGAGCGCCGGCTGCAGCGCTTCCCAGTCGCGCGGGTCGCGCACGACGTGCAGGATCCCGGCTTTCTGCTCGAATTCGAGCTGGAAGCGCGCCTCGATGTCGGCGAGCGACTCGCGCGACGCGTCGATCAGCGGGCGCAGCCGTGCATACTGCGCGGTGAATGCATCGGGTTCGCGCAGCGCGGCGAGCTGCTTGACGAAGCGGCGCACGCCGCCGTTGAAGCCCGGCTTGTAGACGATGCCGGTGTCGCGCGGCTGGCGCTGGCGCATGAAGGTCGGGCCGAACCAGACGTCGAGCGGGCTCGGCAGCAGCGTGCCGCCGTCGCCGTAGGTCGCGCCCTGCGCGACGGTCGCGTGGCGTTCGACCACGCACACGCGATGGCCGGCCGCGCGCAGCTGGTAGGCGGTGGCGACGCCGCTGATTCCGCCGCCGATGACGATGACATCCATGGATTGCTTCGATGACGGGCGGCGCGCACGCCGCCCGGTGAGAATTCGCTGACGGGCCCCCGGCCCGGTGAACCGGGAATGATAGCGCCAAAATCGCGCGAACCGGTGCCACGCAACCCCATCCGATTCCGCCGTCTTGCGGTCGCAGGCCATCGCGGCCGCGCACGCCGGCCCGGCGGGCGGCCGGGCGCCGTGGATGCCGGTGCACCGTCGCGGTGCGTGACGGGTGCCGATCAGGGTGCCGATCAGCCGGTCTGGGATGACCGACTTCCGGGTATAATTACGGCCTTCCTTTCGCCCCACGTCGCCACCTCGCGCGACTCATCGACGTCAGTCCAGCCCATGGCTCACTTCTCGTGTTTTCCCGGCGCTTCGGCCCTCTCCGATTTCCGTCAAACCCGTCTGCTCGACACGCTCAGGCAAATCGACGCCAACATCGTCGCGGTACGCGGCCAGTTCCTGCACTTCGTCAATGCGGCCGAGCCGCTGTCGGCCGACGACAGCGCGCGCATCGACGCGCTGATGCACTACGGCGCGCCGTTCGAGCCGGCGGCCGAGAAGGGCACGACCGAGACCTTCGTCGTGCTGCCGCGCTTCGGCACCGTTTCGCCGTGGGCGAGCAAGGCGACCGACATCGCACAGCACTGCGGCCTCACGCAGGTGCGCCGCATCGAGCGCGGCGTCGAATTCACGGTCACGCTGAAGTCGGGCCTGCTCGGCGGCAAGAAGGCGCTGTCCGACGACGCGCGCGCCGCGGTGGCAGCCGCGCTGCATGACCGGATGACCGAAAGCGTGGTCGCCGCGCGCGACGACGCGAAGCACCTGTTCGACGAGCTGCCGGCCAAGCCGCTCGCGACCGTCGACGTGCTGGGCGTCGGCCGCGCCGCGCTCGAGCGCGCGAACGTCGAGCTGGGCCTCGCGCTCGCCGACGACGAGATCGACTACCTGGTCGACGCGTTCCGCAAGCTCGAACGCAACCCGACCGACGTCGAGCTGATGATGTTCGCGCAGGCGAACAGCGAGCACTGCCGCCACAAGATCTTCAACGCGAACTGGACGATCGACGGCGAAGCGCAGGACATGTCGCTGTTCGCGATGATCCGCAACACCGAGAAGCTGAGCCCGCAAGGCACGATCGTCGCGTATTCGGACAACTCGTCGATCATGGTCGGCGCCGAAGCCGAGCGCTGGTTCCCGCGCAACGCGGGTGCGGCCGGCGAGCCGGGCGAGCGCTACGGGCGCCACACCGAGCTCACGCACACGCTGATGAAGGTCGAGACGCACAACCACCCGACGGCGATCTCGCCGTTCCCGGGTGCGGCGACCGGCGCGGGCGGCGAGATCCGCGACGAAGGCGCGACGGGCCGCGGTGCGCGTCCGAAGGCCGGCCTCACGGGCTTCACGGTGTCGAACCTCGACCTGCCGGACGCACGCCAGTCGTGGGAGAACGCACGCGACGCGGCGCAGCCGGTCGCCGAGCGCAACCCGAACGAGCAGCACGGCCCGTACGGCCGTCCGGACCGCATCGCGTCGCCGCTGCAGATCATGATCGACGGCCCGCTCGGCGGCGCCGCGTTCAACAACGAATTCGGCCGGCCGAACCTCGGCGGCTATTTCCGCGTGTACGAGCAGAACGTCGGCGGGAAGGTGCACGGCTATCACAAGCCGATCATGATCGCGGGCGGCCTCGGCAACATCGCGGATCAGCACACGCACAAGCACGACGTGCCGGCCGGCTCGCTGCTGATCCAGATCGGCGGCCCCGGCATGCGGATCGGCATGGGCGGCGGCGCGGCGAGCTCGATGGCGACCGGCGCGAACACGGCCGAACTCGACTTCGACTCGGTGCAGCGCGGCAACCCGGAAATCGAGCGGCGCGCGCAGGAAGTGATCAACGGCTGCTGGCAGCTCGGCGCGGAAAACCCGATCCTGAGCATCCACGACGTCGGCGCGGGCGGCCTGTCGAACGCGTTCCCCGAGATCGTCGACGGCGCGGGCAAGGGCGCACGCTTCGAACTGCGCAAGGTCGCGCTCGAGGAATCGGGCCTGTCGCCGCGCGAAATCTGGTCGAACGAGGCGCAGGAGCGCTACGTGCTGGCGATCGCGCCGGCTGATCTGCCGCGCTTCGAGGCGATCTGCGCACGCGAGCGCTGCCCGTTCGCGGTGGTCGGTATCGCGACCGACGAACGCCAGCTGAAGCTCGTCGACGACGAAGCGAAGGGCACCGAAGAATACCCGGTCGACATGCCGATGGAAGTGCTGCTCGGCAAGCCGCCGCGCATGCATCGCGACGTCACGCGTGTCGCGACCGAGCGCGCGCCGGTCGACGTGACGGGCGTCGCGCTGTCGGAAATCGCGGTCGACGTGCTGAAGCACCCGACGGTCGGCAGCAAGTCGTTCCTGATCACGATCGGCGACCGTTCGGTCGGCGGCACGTCGGTGCGCGACCAGATGGTCGGCCCGTGGCAGGTGCCGGTGGCCGACTGCGCGGTGACCGCGCTCGACTACGCGGGCTTCAAGGGCGAGGCGATGACGATGGCCGAGCGCACGCCGCTCGCGGTGATCGACGCGCCGGCCTCGGGCCGCATGGCGGTCGGCGAGGCGATCACGAACATCGCGAGCGCGCCGATCGCGTCGCTCGACAAGCTGAAGCTGTCGGCGAACTGGATGGCCGCGTGCGGCACGGCCGGCGAGGACGCCGCGCTGTTCGACACGGTCAAGGCGATCGGCATGGAGCTGTGCCCGGCGCTCGGGATCGGCATCCCGGTCGGCAAGGACTCGCTGTCGATGAAGACCAAGTGGGACGAGCAGGGCGTCGCGAAGGAAGTGGTCTCGCCGGTGTCGCTGATCATCTCCGCGTTCGCGCCGGTCGAAGACGTGCGCCGTCACCTGACGCCGCAACTGCGCCGCATCGCCGACGCAGGCGACAGCGTGCTGATCGCGATCGATCTCGGCCGCGGCAAGAACCGCATGGGCGGCAGCATCTTCGCGCAGGTCACGCAGCAGGTCGGTGACGCGACGCCGGACGTCGACGATCCGGAAGATCTGAAGCGCTTCTTCAACGCGATCCAGTCGCTCAACGCGCAAGGCAAGCTGCTCGCGTACCACGACCGCTCGGACGGCGGCCTGTGGGCGACGGTGTGCGAAATGGCGTTCGCGGGTCACGCGGGCGTGTCGCTGAACGTCGACATGCTGACTCTCGACCCGAATCACGAATCCGACTACGGCGACGCGAAGGACTGGGCGAAGCAGACGAGCGGCCGTCGCGAGGATCGCACGCTGCGCGCGCTGTTCTCGGAAGAACTCGGTGCCGTCGTGCAGGTGCGCGCGGCCGATCGCGACGCGGTGCTCGGCGCGCTGCGCGAGTTCGGCCTGTCGGCGTGCTCGCACGTGATCGGCACGGTCAACGATCGTGACGTGATCGAGGTGTACCGCGACGCGAAGAAGGTGTTCGACGCGCCGCGCGCGGAACTCCATCGCGCATGGGGCGAAGTGAGCTGGCGCATCGCGCGCCTGCGCGACAACCCCGCCTGCGCGGACGCCGAATACGACGCGCTGCTCGATGCGGCCGACCCGGGCATCTCGCCGGTGCTCACGTTCGATCCGGCCGACGACATCGCAGCACCGTTCATCGCGACGGGCGCGCGCCCGCGCGTCGCGATCCTGCGCGAGCAGGGCGTGAACTCGCACCTCGAAACGGCATACGCGTTCGACCGTGCGGGCTTCGACGCGCACGACGTGCACATGAGCGACCTGCTGGCCGGCCGCGCGACGCTCGCCGATTTCGCGGGCGCGGTGGCATGCGGCGGCTTCTCGTACGGCGACGTGCTGGGCGCGGGCGAAGGCTGGGCGAAGACGATCCGCTTCAACGCGAATCTCGCCGACATGTTCTCGGCCTTCTTCGCGCGCCCCGACACGTTCGCGCTCGGCATCTGCAATGGCTGCCAGATGCTGTCGAGCCTCGCATCGATGATCCCGGGCGCCGAAGCATGGCCGAAGTTCACGCGTAACAAGTCCGAGCAGTTCGAGGCGCGCTTCTCGTTCGTCGAAGTGGAGAAGTCGCCGTCGATCTTCTTCGCGGGGATGGAAGGCTCGCGGATTCCGGTGGCGGTCGCGCACGGCGAAGGCTATGCGGACTTCTCGCAGCAAGGCGACATCGACCGCGTCGCGGTCGCGATGCGCTACGTCGACCACCGCGGCGAAGCGACCGAGCGTTATCCGTTCAACCCGAACGGGTCGCCGGCCGGCATCACGTCGGTCACGACGGCCGACGGCCGCTTCTCGGTGCTGATGCCGCACATGGAGCGCGTGCACCGCACGGTCACGATGAGCTGGCATCCGGAAGGCTGGGGCGAGGCGAGCCCGTGGATGCGCGTGTTCCGCAACGCACGCCGCTGGATCGGCTGATGTTCGATCCGCACGCGCCGGTCGAGATCGTCACGCTGCGCGATGAGCGCGCGAGCGACGTCGAGGCGATCGGTCGCGTGATCGTGGCCGCGTTCGCGGACGCGCCGCAGCACGGCGCGTTCGAGCGGCGGATCGTCGACGCGTTGCGCGCGGATGGCGCGCTCGGCGTGTCGCTCGTCGCGGAGCGCGACGAGCGCGTGATCGGCCATGTCGCGTTCTCGCCGGTCTCGATCGGCGGCGAGCCGGCAGGCAGCCAGCAGTGGTACGGGCTCGCGCCGCTCGCGGTACTGCCCGAATGCCGGCGCCAGAGCATTGGCGCGGGGCTCGTGCGTGCGGGGCTCGACGCGTTGCGCCGGCTCGGCGCGCGCGGCTGCGTCGTGCTCGGTGATCCCGGGTACTACGCGCGTTTCGGTTTCGTGCCGTCCGGCGATCTCGTGTTCGCGGATGCGCCGCCCGAGCATTTCCTCGCATTGGCATTCGACGACGCCGCGCCGCGGCCATCGGGCGACGTCCGCTATCACGACGTGTTCCATCCGGTGTAACGGTTCGGTGCGCCGGCCGTGTGCGATCTCGCCGGACTCGACCGAATGAACTGAAAAGCCGCTTCGACGCGGCTTTTTCTTTGCGTAGCGCCGTTTTCGTCATCCATTTTTCCTGTCCCGCCCGCCGACCGGCGCAATCGCGCCGGCCAATCGCGTTTCAGTGATCCGGCACACGCAGCGGATCGTCCGCCCTTGCTACGGTGTCCGCGTCAACGGGAGTCATCGAAATGAATTCGGACAGCTACAGCGGCCGTGCAGGCGAGGCGCGCGCGCAACTGCACTCGATCCAGATCCTGCGGGCCGTTGCGGCGCTGCTGGTGGCGTTCTGGCATTTCGCCGCCGCGATGCCGCTCTATCACCCTGCGCCCGCATGGATCAACACGCGCAATTTCGCGGCGATCGGCAATGCGGGCGTCGACCTGTTCTTCGTGATCAGCGGCTTCATCATCTTGCATACGCATCGCCGCGATGCGGCCGGGTGGGCCGCGGCCGGCCGGTTCCTGAAGCGGCGGGTGCTGCGGATCTATCCGCTGTACTGGATGTGGACCACCGTGCTCGTGGCGATGTGGAGCGCGCATCTCGTGCTGAAGAGTCATCACGCGACGCTCCATTACCTGATCTGCTCGTACCTGTTGTGGCCGGCGGCGAATCCGGACGGTATCTGGCGGCCGTTTCTGGAGCAGGGCTGGACGCTCGGCTACGAGATCTACTTCTATTTCGCATTCGCCGTTGCGATCGCGCTCGGCTTGCGCCGCCTGCTGCTGCCGTTTCTCGCGTCCGCCTTCCTGACGGTCGGCGTGGCCTGCCACCTGCTCGGTGCGCCGACGTCGGTCACGATGCTGACCGGCGCGCAACTGATCGGCGAATTCCTGCTCGGCATCGTCGCGGCGATGGCGTATGCGGTCGTGCGCGATCGCTGGACGCCCGCCGCGATGCTGGCCGTCGGCCGGATGCTGGTCGTCGCGGGTGTGCTCGGGCTGCTCGGCGCGGCACTGGCCGGCGCGGACGGTGTCGGCAATCCGCCGATGGAGCTGTTCGTCGGTCATGCGCCGCGTGCGCTCGTCTACGGCGGTCCGGCGTTCCTGCTGGTGCTGGGCGCGGTGCTGATCGACCACGTGCGACCGGTCGCGGACAGCGCGCTGGTGTTGCTGGGCAACGCGTCGTATTCGATCTACCTGACGCACAACTTCGTCGTGGCGGCCGTCGCGACGGCGCTCAAGCACGGCGTGGGGCAGCAGGTCGGTGCGGACTGGATCGTCGCGGGCGGTCTCGCGCTCGTCGCCGTGGTTGGAGCAGGTGCGTATCGGCTGATCGAACAGCCGGTACTCGGCGTGCTCGCGAGAACGTTCGCAACCGACCGGGCGCGTGCGCAATCGGCAGCGCCGGCGAAGGCGTAGCGCGATGTGCATGCGCTGGCGCTGACGTCGGGATCGGCGCGAGTGCGAGTGCCGGCACGGACCGGCGATCGCGACACGAGCGACGATGGCAACGCGTTGGTTGCGCGTCGGCGCGCACCGCAAGCGCACATGAAAAAGGCCGCTCCAGGGAGCGGCCTTCGCGTGGGCGATCGTCGCCGACGTTACTGGATCTTCGCCTGCTGGCGCAGGCCTTCCTCGAACGCCTGCAGCTTCTGCTGCACGAGCTGCTGCGCGATCTGCGCCTTCACCTGGTCGAACGGCGGCGGGGCGATGTCGCGGACGTCGTCGACACGGATGATGTGCCAGCCGAACTGCGTCTTCACCGGCGCGTCGGTCATCTGGCCTTTCTGCAGCTTCTGCGCCGCGGCCGCGAATTCCGGCACGTACGCCTTCGGGTCGGACCAGTCGAGGTCGCCGCCGTTCTTGCCCGAGCCCGGATCCTTCGAGTATTGCTTCGCCAGGTCCTCGAACTTCGCGCCACCCTTGATCTTCGCGATCAGGTCCTTCGCCTGCTGCTCGCTGTCGACGAGGATGTGGTGCAGGTGATACTCGCGGTTGCCGCCGGCACCCTTCACGAGGTCGTCATAACGCGCCTTCACTTCCGCGTCGGTCGGCTGGTTCTTCTTCAGGAAGCTCTCGATCATCGAGCGCAGCACGACCGTCTGCTGCGCGACGGCGACCTGCGCCTTCACGTCCGGGCGGTTCGGGATGCCTTCGCGGATCGCTTCCTGCATCAGGATTTCGCGGTTCACGAGTTCCTGGCGCACGGCCTGCTGCAGTTGCGGGCTGTCGGTCTGGCCTTGCTGGACGAGCTGCGCGACCATCGCATCGGCGCGCGACTTCGGAATCGGCGTGCCGTTGACGACGGCGATGTTCTGGGCGAATGCCGGTGCCGCTGCAAAAGCAGCCGCCGCGACCCACAGGCGGGGGGATTTCAGGATCATCGGGAATTCCTGTTGAGACTAGATTGAAGATTCGTTGAATTCTTCGGGCGTGTAAGCCACGATCGCGAGCGCGTGAATGCCGCGCTGCATCGCATCAGCGAGCGCATCATACACCAGCCGGTGCCGCGCGACGCGCGGCTTGCCCGCGAACGCGGCCGACACGATCGTGACCGTGAAGTGGCCGCCGGCAGCGGCGCCGGCGTGGCCCGCGTGCTGCGCGCTGTCGTCGCGCACCGCGAGCGACAGCGGCGCGAGCGCGGCGGTGAGGCGCGCTTCGATCAGCGCGATGCGTTCGTCGGGCGAGGCGTTGAGGAAAGCGTCGGTCATGTCATTCGTCCTTCAGGTACTTCGTGAGCCACAGGCTCTGCAGGATGATGAACACGACCATCGCGCCCGTCGTGCCGAACAGCTTGAAGTTCACCCACTGCGATTCGGTGTAGTTGTGCACCACGTACAGGTTCGCGACGCCGAGCACCGCGAAGAACAGCGCCCACGCGACGTTCAGCTTGTCCCACACGGGGTGCGGCAGCGTGAGCTGCTTGCCCATCATCTTCTCGATCAGGTTGTTGCCGAACGCATAGCGCGCGGCGAGCAGCCCGATCGCAAACAGCCAGTACAGCACAGTCGGTTTCCATTGAATGAATTTCTCGTCATGCAGGACGAGGGTAGCGCCGCCGAACACGACGATCACGCCGAGACTGACCCACAGCATCGTGTCGACCTTCCGGTGCCGGAAGGCGACCCACGCGACCTGGGCCAGCGTCGCGACGATCGCGACGGCGGTGGCGGTGAAGATGCCCCAGACCTTGAAGGCGGCGAAAAACAGGATGATCGGAAACAGATCGAACAGGAATTTCATGGCGCTCGCAGCTGCGTGAAAGGCCGCATCGCGCGGCCTTTCACCGTTGTGGGGACCCGCCGGGCGCCACCGTCCGGGATCGGGGCAGCCGGCAAGGCTGTCCGACCGATCCGTCCGGTGCCGCTCATTCGTTTTCGGGTCGGGACTCGAAGTTTAACGCAGCCGAATTGATGCAGTACCGCAAACCGGTCTTGTCGCGCGGGCCGTCCTCGAACACGTGGCCGAGATGCGCGCCGCAATGGTTGCAGCGGACCTCGACGCGCACCATTCCGTGCGAGCGGTCGATCTTCTCGTCGATCACCTCGCCGTTGAGCGGCTTGAAGTAGCTGGGCCAGCCGCAGCCAGAATGGAACTTGGCGCCGGATTCGAACAGCGGCGTGCTGCAGACGACGCACTTGTAGATGCCGGCGTCCTCGGTGTCGGTGTATTCGCCGGTGAACGCGCGCTCGGTCGCCGCATGCTGCGTGACCTCGTACTGCATCGGCGTGAGCCGGCGGCGCAGTTCGGCGTCGTCCTTCTGGTACGGGAAGGTCTTGTCGTCGGAATCGTATGACATGGGGGAGTTCTCCTGATCGGTCGGTCGGGTCGGTCGGGTCGGTCGGGTCACGACGAGCAGCTCACTTCGAGCGACCCGGCCCAGTCGGGCGGCAATGCCGCATACGCTTCATGTTCCGGTTGTTCGTCGAACGGGCGGCGCAGCACCTGCGCGAGTCGTTCGACTTCGGAAAAATCCTTTTCCTTCGCGCGCCGGATCGCGACTTCGGCCAGATGGTTGCGCAGCACGTATTTCGGGTTCACGCGATTCATCGCGGCCGCGCGGGCCGCGTCGTCGCGCGTTTCCTCGGACAGCCGCGCGCGGTAGAGGTTCGCCCACGCGTCGAACGCGTCGCGATCGATGAACAGGTCGCGCACCGGCGCGTCGCGGCTCGCGTCGTGCTTCGAGATCTGCGCGAGGCGGCGGAACGTCAGCGTGAAGTCCGCATGGCTCGCGTGCATCGTTTCGAGCAGCTTGTTCGCGAGCTCGGCGTCGTTCTCGCGTTCGAGCTCGAGGCCGAGCTTCGCGCGCATCGCGCGCTCGAGCGCCGGGCCGAAGCGTTCCGGAAACTTCGCGAGCACGGCCTGCGCGTCGTCGACCGCGCGCTCGGCGCGCGCATCGTCGTCGGCGATGCCGTGCTGCAGCCCGATCAGCGGCAGCAGCGCCTGCGCGAGGCAGTAGCAGTTCCAGTGCGCGATGCGCGGCTGCATCCGGTACGCGTAGCGGCCGCTCGTGTCGGAGTGGTTGCAGATGTGGTTCGCGTCGAACGCGTCGACGAAGCCGAACGGGCCGTAGTCGATCGTCACGCCGAGGATCGACATGTTGTCGGTGTTCATCACGCCGTGACAGAAGCCGACCGCCTGCCACTGCGCGACGAGGTCGGCCGTGCGCAGCGTCGCGGCTTCGAGCAGCGCGAGGTACGGATCGTCGGCGTCGCGGCATGCGGGATAGAAGCGCTCGATCACGTGATCGGCGAGCTGGCGCAGCAGGTCCGGGCGATCGTTCGAGAAGAAGTGCTCGAAGTGGCCGAAGCGCACGAAGCTCTCCGACACGCGCGTGACGACGGCCGACGTCTCGATCTCCTCGCGCACCACCGGCTGGTCGGAGCCGATCACCGTGAGCGCGCGGGTGGTCGGAATGCCGAGGTGATGCATCGCTTCCGAGCACAGGAATTCGCGGATCGACGAACGCAGCACCGCGCGGCCGTCGCCCATCCGTGAATACGGCGTGCGGCCGCCGCCCTTGATCTGCAGTTCGTAGCGCCGGCCGTCGGTGCCGGCGAGTTCGCCGATCGTCAGCGCGCGGCCGTCGCCGAGCTGGCCGGCCCACACGCCGAACTGGTGGCCGGAATACACCGACGCGTACGGCATCGCGCTCGCGGGCCAGTCGCGCGTCGGGTTGCCGGCGAACAGCTCGGCGAATCCGGGTTGGGCGGCGAGCGACGCCGGCAGGCCGAGCAGGCGCGCGACTTCGTCGGAAAAGCCGACGACGTACGGCGCGGGCAGCGGTGCTGCCGGCAGCCGCGTATGAAACGCGTCGCCGAGTGCGACGAACGCGCCGACGGCCGGCGCGCCGAGCGTGGCGGCGAGGTCGGGGAGAGTGTCAGCCGTAGCGGCTGCGCTTCGGGAAAACGACATGTTGAGCGCCTCTGGGTAAGCCGATATTGTAAGGCGGCGCCGCGCCGCCCGCATGGCGGCCCGCGCGCCTTGCGCCAGGCCGGTCCGGGCCGTGGACGGGTTGCAGGCTGGCGCATCGCTTCGAGGCTAGTCACCGATTCGCGTCCTTCCGGGAGAACAAGACGATGGGTAAGCCGTTGCTGGGCCAGATGATGGACATGCCGTTGCTGGTGTCGTCGCTGATCGCGCATGCCGCGCGTTATGCGGGCGACACGGAGATCGTGTCGCGGCGCGTGGAAGGCGACCTGCATCGCTACACGTACCGCGACTGCGAGCAGCGCGCGAAGCGCCTCGCGCAGGCGCTCGCACGGCTCGGCGTGGAAGCTGGCGATCGTGTCGGCACGCTGGCCTGGAACGGCTACCGGCATCTGGAGGCGTACTACGGAATCGGCGGGATGGGCGCCGTGTGCCACACGATCAACCCGCGGCTCTTTCCCGAGCAGATCGCCTACATCGTCAACCACGCGGAAGACCGCTACGTCTTCTTCGACATCAATTTCGCGCCGCTCGTCGACGCGATCGCGCCGCAGTGCCCGCACGTGAAGGGCTGGATCGCGATGACGGATGCCGCGCACCTGCCGTCCGGCGCGACGCCGTACCTGTGCTACGAAACGCTCGTCGACGCCGAGGACGGCCGCTACGACTGGCCGCGCCTCGACGAACTGCAGGCGTCCGGCCTGTGCTACACGTCGGGCACGACCGGCAATCCGAAGGGCGTGCTGTATTCACATCGCTCGACGGTGCTGCACGCCTACGGCGCCGCGCTGCCCGACGCGATGAACCTGTCGGCGCTGGACGCGGTGTTGCCCGTCGTGCCGATGTTCCATGTGAACGCGTGGGGGCTGCCGTACGCGGTGCCGCTCACCGGCGGCAAGCTGGTGCTGCCCGGCAAGGACCTCGACGGCAAGTCGCTGTACGAACTGATGGAGGCCGAACGCGTGACGTTCTCCGCGGGCGTGCCGACCGTGTGGCTCGGGCTGCTGAACTACATGCGCGAGGCCGGCGTGCGCTTCTCGACGCTGAACCGCACGGTGATCGGCGGTTCGGCGTGCCCGCCCGCGATGCTGCGCACGTTCGAGGACGAATACGGCGTGCGCGTGATCCACGCGTGGGGAATGACCGAGCTGTCGCCGCTCGGCACGCTCGCGAAGCTCAACTGGGCGCAGTCGCAGCGGCCGCTCGACGTGCAGCGCCGGTTGCTGGAGAAGCAGGGGCGCGTGATCTGCGGTGTCGACATGCGCATCGTCGGCGACGACGGCCGCGAACTGCCGTGGGACGGCGTCGCGTTCGGCGAGTTGCAGGTGCGCGGGCCCTGGGTGATCGATCACTACTTCAAGGGCGATACGTCGCCGCTGTCGGACGGCTGGTTCCCGACCGGCGACGTCGCGACGATCGACCCCGACGGCTTCCTGCAGATCACCGACCGCAGCAAGGACGTGATCAAGTCCGGTGGCGAGTGGATCAGCTCGATCGACATCGAGAACGTCGCGATCGCGCACCCGGGCGTCGCCGAAGCCGCGTGTATCGCGTGCGCGCACCCGAAATGGACCGAGCGTCCGCTGCTCGTCGTGGTGCCGCGCGAGGGGGCGAACCTGACCCGCGACGCGCTGCTCGCGTTCTACGAAGGCAAGGTCGCGAAGTGGTGGGTGCCCGACGATGTCGTGTTCGTCGAATCGCTGCCGCACACCGCGACCGGCAAGCTGCAGAAGCTGAAGCTGCGCGAGACGTTCCGCGACTACGTGCTGCCGACGGCGCGCTGCGCACCGTAAGCCGCGGCCGCCGACGGCCCGCCGCGCGGTCGCCCGATCCGGCCCCCGGATCGGGAATAAAATCAAATTGAACGACCGTGCTTTTTCGTTGTATGCTGCCTCCGTTCGATCCGGACATGCGGCCGTTCGACCGCGCACAATGAAGCGCAGCCACCCCGGCGCGCGATGCATGGAGGCAGGCAGATGGCAGTGGATTACTCGACTCGCGACGGCGTGGCCGTCATCACGCTCAACAATCCGCCGGTCAACGGGCTCGGCCTGTCGACGCGCCAGGGCGTCATGGACGCGCTCGATCGTGCCGCGCAGGATCCGTCGGTCACGGCGATCGTGCTGACCGGCGCGGGCCGCGCGTTCTCGGGCGGCGCCGACATCACCGAATTCAATACCCCGAAGGCCCTGCAGGAGCCGACGCTGCACACCGTGATCCGCGCGGTGGAGGCGAGCGCGAAGCCGGTCGTCGCGGCGCTGCACAGCGTCGTGATGGGCGGCGGCCTCGAGCTCGCGCTCGGCGCGCACTATCGCGTCGCGGCGCCCGGTGCGCAGGTCGCGCTGCCCGAAGTGAAGCTCGGCCTGTTGCCGGGTGCGGGCGGCACGCAGCGCCTGCCACGTGCGGTGGGCCTCGAAACCGCGCTGAACATGATCGTGTCGGGCGCGCCGGTGCCGTCGGAGCAGCTCGCGAACAGCGGGCTGTTCGACGCGATGGCCGACGGCGACCTGCTCGACGCGGCCGTCGCGTTCGCGCGCAAGGCCGGCGCGCAGCAGGGGCCGCATCCGCGCGTGCGCGATCGCAGGATCGTCCACGACAATGCCGCGGGCTTCATCCAGTTCGCGCGCAATTCCGCGCGGGCCGCCGCGCCGAATTTCCCCGCGCCGCACAAGTGCATCGACGCGATCGAGGCCGGCGTGCTGAACGGCTTCGACAAGGGCAGCGTCGCCGAACGCGACGGTTTCGTCGCGCTGATGATGACGCCGGAAAGCCGCGCGCTGCGGCACGCGTTCTTCGGCGAGCGCGCGGCGAGCAAGATTCCCGACGTGCCGGCCGATACGCCGGTGCGCGAGATCCGCCGCGTCGGCGTGATCGGCGCGGGCACGATGGGCGGCGGGATCGCGATGAACTTCGTCAACGCGGGCCTGCCCGTCACGCTGCTCGAGACGAAGCAGGACGCGCTCGACCGCGGCCTCGCCACGATCCGCAAGAACTACGACGCGCAGGTGAAGAAGGGCAAGCTCACGCAGCAGAAGCTCGACGCGCGCATGGCGCTGATCACGCCGACGCTGTCCTACGACGACCTGAAGGACGCGGACCTGATCGTCGAGGCCGTGTTCGAGGAACTCGGCGTGAAGGAGCAGGTGTTCGGCCGGCTCGACGCGGTGGCGAAGCCCGGTGCGATCCTCGCGTCGAACACGTCGACGCTCGATGTCGACAAGATCGCCGCGTTCACGAAGCGTCCGCAGGACGTGGTCGGCATGCACTTCTTCAGCCCGGCCAACGTGATGAAGCTGCTCGAGGTCGTGCGCGGCGCACAGACCGCGAAGGACGTGCTCGCGACCGTGATGGCGGTCGCCAAGAAGATCCGCAAGACGGCGGTGGTGTCGGGCGTGTGCGACGGCTTCATCGGCAACCGGATGATCGAGCAGTACATCCGCCAGGCGCTCTTCATGCTCGAGGAAGGCGCGCTGCCCGCACAGGTCGATCGCGCGATCGAGACGTTCGGTTTCGCGATGGGCCCGTTCCGGATGAGCGACCTCGCCGGCAACGACATCGGCTGGGCGATCCGCAAGCGCCGCTACGTCGAGAAACCCGATCTGCACTACTCGAAGATCGCCGACCGCCTGTGCGAGCAGGGCCGTTTCGGCCAGAAGACGGGCGGCGGCTGGTACGACTACGTGCCGGGCGAGCGCAAGGCGAAGCCGTCGGCGCTCGTCGACGAGATGGTCGTCGCGTATTCGAAGGAGCGCGGCGTCGAGCGGCGCAAGATCGGCGACGACGAGATCGTCGAGCGGCTCGTGTTCGCGCTCGTCAACGAAGGCGCGAAGATCCTCGAGGAGAAGATTGCGTCGAAGGCGTCCGACATCGACATGGTCTATCTGACCGGTTACGGGTTCCCGCTGTGGCGGGGCGGCCCGATGCTGTATGCGGACATGGTCGGCCTCTACAACGTCGAGCGCGCGATCCGCCGCTATGCGGCCGCGCCGAACGGCGACGCGTGGCAGCTCGCGCCGTCGATCGTCGAGCTCGCCAGGGCCGGGCGCGGGTTCAACGGCTGACGGCCCGCGTGACCGCGCGGCCAGGCTTGCAAGGAGAAACGCAATGAAACGCACTGACGACGTGTTGCTCGTGATCGACGTGCAGTACGACTTCATGCCGGGCGGCGCACTCGCGGTGCCGGACGGCGACGCGGTCGTGCCGGTGATCAACGCGCTCGCGCAACGTTTCGACCAGGTCGTGCTGACGCAGGACTGGCACCCGCGCGAACACGTGTCGTTCGCGGCGAACCATCCCGGCCGCGAGCCGTTTTCCACGCTCGCGCTGCCGTACGGCGAGCAGGTGCTGTGGCCCGTGCACTGCGTGCAGGACACCGAGGGCGCGGCGCTGCATCGCGACCTCGACATTCCGCACGCGCGGCTCGTGATCCGCAAGGGCGGCGACGCGCAGGTCGACAGCTATTCCGCGTTCGTCGAAGCCGATCGCACGACGCGCACGGGGCTCGCCGGCTACCTGCGCGAGCTCGGCGCGAAGCGCGTGTGGTGCTGCGGGCTCGCGACCGACTATTGCGTCGCGTGGTCCGCGCTCGATGCGCGCGCGGCCGGCTTCGAGGCGGCCGTGATCAACGACGCATGCCGTGCGATCGACCTGAACGGGTCGCTCGCGCACGCATGGCAACAGATGCAGGCGGCGGGCGTCGCACATGTGACGTCCGCGGGCGCGCGCCCGACGGCGTAGCGCATTCCTATCCGATTCAGGACATGAAGCAGGACCGAAGGAGACTCGCATGACCGAAGCCGTAATCGTATCGACCGCACGCACGCCGCTCGCGAAATCGTGGCGCGGCGCATTCAACATGACGCACGGCGCGACGCTCGGCGGCCACGTGGTCGCGGCCGCGCTCGAACGCGCGAAGCTGGACCCCGCGCGCATCGAGGACGTGATCATGGGCTGCGCGAACCCCGAAGGCGCGACCGGCGCGAACATCGCGCGGCAGATCGCGCTGCGCGCCGGGCTGCCGGTGAGCGTGCCGGGGATGACGGTGAACCGTTTCTGCTCGTCCGGGCTGCAGACCATCGCGCTCGCCGCACAGCGGATCATCGCGGGCGAGGGCGACGTGTATGTCGCGGGCGGCGTCGAATCGATCTCGTGCGTGCAGAACGAGATGAACCGGCACATGATCCAGGAGGGCTGGCTCGTCGAGCACAAGCCGGAGATCTACTGGAACATGCTCCAGACGGCCGAGAACGTCGCAAAGCGCTACGGGATCGCGAAGGAGCGGCAGGACGAGTACGGTGTGCGCTCGCAGCTGCGCGCCGCGGCCGCGCAGGAAGCCGGGCGCTTCAACGACGAGATCGTGCCGATCACCGTGCGGGCAGGCATCGCCGACAAGGCGACGGGCCGGCTGTTCACGCAGGACGTGACGGTGTCGGCCGACGAGGGCATCCGGCCCGACACGACGCTCGAGGGCGTAGCGAAGATCCGTTCGGCCGTGCCGGGCGGCGTGATCACCGCGGGCAACGCGAGCCAGTTTTCGGACGGCGCGTCGGCGTGCATGGTGATGAACGCGGATGTCGCGCAGCGCGAAGGGCTGCAGCCGCTCGGCGTGTTCCGCGGTTTCGCGGTCGCCGGTTGCGAGCCGGACGAGATGGGCATCGGCCCGGTGTTCGCGGTGCCGAAGCTGCTGAAGCAGGCGGGGCTGACGGTCGACGACATCGGCCTGTGGGAGCTCAACGAAGCGTTCGCGGTGCAAGTGCTGTACTGCCGCGACACGCTCGGGATTCCTGACGACCGCCTGAACGTGAACGGCGGCGCGATCGCGGTCGGCCATCCGTACGGCGTGTCGGGTGCGCGCCTGACCGGCCATGCGCTGATCGAAGGCAAGCGGCGCGGCGTGAAATACGCGGTCGTCACGATGTGCATCGGCGGCGGGCAGGGGGCTGCCGGCCTGTTCGAAATCGTCTGATATTTGTGCGCAGGAGGGGCGGCCGCGGCTTTCGGGGGACCGAAACCGCGGCCGCGATGCGAATCGGCGAAATCCGTGGGCGATTCGTAAGAAACAGGAAGCAAACGCCATGCATTCGATGCTGCCGTTTCCCCTTACTTGTCAAACGATTTGCCGCACCTATACTTGCTCTGACATTTGCCTTTCGGCGGGATGGGCCAACGCGTGCGTCGTACCGGCGCACGTGACGCGTTTCCGGTAGCCGGCGAAGACGATGCATCGCGCGTTTCCGGCACCGTGGGCGTTCGAACCACGCAGCAGACCGAAACGGGGACCAAATTGAGCACGACCTATGCAGCCGGGGAACCGCCGCGCGTCGTCAGCGCGGCCGCGAGGCTCTACGCGAAATGCCTGCTGGTCGGTTTTGCATTGCTGCCGGCCTATCTGATTGCCTATCTGTGGTTCTTCAGCGACCCGCACGTCGTGTTCGAGAACCACGCATTCCATGAAATCGCGATCGCGGCCGCGACCCTCGAAGGCGCGTTCGTCACCTACGTGACGTGGGTGTGCTACCGGTCGTCCGGCGAGCCGCTGCTGCGCTGGCTGACGCTCGGCTTTCTCGGCTTCGCGATGATCTACGCGCTGCACGGTCTGTTCACCGGGATGGCGCACCACAACATCTGGCTGTTCCTGCTGTACGGGCCCGCCTCGCGCCTCGTGATGTCGATCCTGCTGCTCACGGGCCTGCTGTCGTATTCGCAGCCGCCCGATCGAGCGGAGAAGCGTACGCGCGCGCGCACGTGGCTGCCGTGGGTCGTGTTGTTCGTGACCATCAACGTCGCGGTTGCGTACATCGCCTATTCGCCGGTCGCCGGCGCGCCGGGTACGCGGCTGTCGATGGAAGGCGGCGCGCTGGTGTTTTCGCTGCTGAACGTCGGCGTGCTGCTCGCGCGGCGCATCCGCTCGCCGCTGATGGTGATCTACGGCGTGTCGATCATGGCGTTCGCGCTGTCGTCGCTCGCGTTCATCCTCGGCAAGCCGTGGAATCACATGTGGTGGCTCGCGCATGCGATCTTCGCGGGCGGGTTCTTCCTGCTCAGCTACGGCGTCGTGCAGGCGCTGCAGACGACGCGCTCGTTCTCGGCGATCTACAGCCAGGAAGACCTAATGAGCCGGCTGTCGGAATCGATGGCGCGCACCGAGAGTGCGTTGCAGGAACTGCGCCGCACGAACCAGAAGCTCGAATACATGGCCGCGACCGATCCGATGACGGGCGCGTCCAACCGCCGCCAGTTCATCGCGCAGGTCGAGCGCGAGATCGTGCGCGCGGAACGCGACGGCACGCCGTTTTGCCTGCTCGCGCTCGATCTCGACAACTTCAAGAACATCAACGATGCATACGGGCATCAGATCGGCGACGAGGTGCTGCGCGGCGTCGTGCGCCAGTGTCTCGAGGCGATACGTCCGGCCGGTGCGCTCGCGCGAGTCGGCGGCGAGGAGTTCATGGCGCTGTTGCCCGAGATGCCGCTCGAGGGTGCTCGCATGACGGCCGAGCGCGTGCGTTCGTCGATCGCGAGTTCGCCGTTCGGGCTGGATTTCAAGCGCGTGCAGGTGACGGTCAGTGTCGGCGTCGCGCAGTATGGGGTCGACGGCGGGACGGTCGATGCGTTGTTGCGCGCGGTCGATGAACGCTTGTATCAGGCGAAGCGGGACGGGCGCAATCGCGTGGTCGCGCACTGACGGACGAGCGCCGCGCATCCGGCGGCGTGGTGTGCTCGGATGCAGCGCAATGGCGGCGCGATGCGATGTCCGCGCGGTTTGCGTCCGGCCTGAATGAAGCCCCGTACGCGAATGTGCGTGCGGGGCTTTCGTTTCATTGGTGCATCGTCTGGCGAGCCGCGATGGCCGCCGCCTGCTGTGGCTGCGCATCCTTCATCCGCTCCATCGCCTGCCACCAGTACTTGCCGGTCCGCAGTTGCGGATCACGAATCGCGAGATACGTCGTACTCCACAGCTGCGCCGCATTGGCCTCGGTCGCGTCCGCGCTGCGCGTGCCGAACGCGTCGGTCTGATACCGGCCGTTCACGTACGACCACGTCCACATCTCCGACGTGCGCATGTCGCGCCCGTTCGAGATCACTTGCCAGATCGTCTGCCGTGCCTGCGTCAGCAGCGCGCGTGTCGTGTCCGACAGATCCTGGCGCGCGAGTTGCCGATCGAGCCCGGCGACCCACATCGCCTGCTGCCACGACCAGATCACGGTGCCGTGATACGCGGAACTCGTGAACTTCGGCCACAGTGCCTGGCTCGCATACGCCGGATTCGCGATCAGCATCCCGACATCGGTGACGAGCCCGGTCGGGAAGGGCCGCGTGACGTCGGCGACGATGCGCTGGAGTTCGTCGTCCGGCGGCGTGCCGAACAGCAGCGCGAAGCCGCCGTCGGAATTCATCACCGGAACCGGCGTGCCCTGCTGGTCGAGCGACAACGCGTAGAACGTGAGCGGCGCGCCCGGCGCGGTGCCGGCCGGTACGCCGGCGGACGGCGCATACGCCGACACGTCGGTCGTCGCCTGTGCGGCCGGCACGCTCACCTGGAACAGCGGCGGCGCCTGCCGTTCCCACGTGGCCGCTTCGGCCGCCGTGTTCGCGAGTGCCGCGCGTTGCCCGGCGTCCAGGTACGGATCGAGCAGGCCGCGCGTGAGGAACGCGTTCGCCGCGCGCAGCGCGGCCGGCACGAGCACCGCGTTCACGTCGTACGGATAGACACCGCCGCCGAGCCCGTCGGTGCTGTCGCGCCAGTTGCCGACGATCTCGCCGGGCCGCAGGTGGATCAGGTTCGCAACCGACGGCTGCTGCGCGAACGGCTGCGCGGTCGCCGCGACGTTCAGCAGGTTGACGACGAGCCGGCTGCCATTGGTCTGACCGTCGCCGCCGCGCTGCGCGAGATAGGCGGTCGCGCGCGCCTGGCCGCGCGTGTCGTCGATCAGCCACGCCGCCGCGATCGGCGCGAGCAGGTAGTCGCTGTCGATCATCTTGTAGTCGTAGGTCGGCGTCGCATCGTTCGGCCGGCCGTGCTTCGCGTTGTCGACCAGTGCGAATTCGCCGATGCCTTCCTCGTGCGCGACCTTGCCGTCGTTCGACAGGCGGCTCAGTACCGACGTCAGGCCGGCCTCGATCGCCGCCGGTTCGAGCACCGGCATCAGCATGCGCACCGAAATCAGCGTGTCGCGGCCGAAATACGTGTCGTACTGCCACGAGCCGGCCAGCAGCTTGTCGTGGAAGCTCAGGAATTCGAGCACGTTCTGGCTGACCGGGTCGGGATTCGCGGACGGGGCGAGCAGGTCGGCGCGCGTGATCGGCGACATCGGCGTCTCGCCCGACAGCGCGTCGACATGCAGCTTCAGCGTGCGCGTACCGGCCGCCGCGCGCAGCACCAGCTTGCCGTCCGCGGCCGTCGCGATGCTGCCGCCGTCCCGCGGCGTGATGCGCAGTGCGTAGCCGGGGGCGCGGTCGAGCCGGTCGCGCTGCCATTGCGCGGCGCTGCCCTGGATCGTCGGGGCGGTGACGATCTCCGGCGGAATCGTCGCGCCGCCGTTGAAGTCGCGCAGGAAGCGCACGTTGCTGAGCACGCCCTGGCGGATCGTCAGCGTGTCGGTGTCGACCGACACGTCGGCGCCGATGCCGTACAGCGGGCGGCCGTGCGGGTCGGGTGCCGACAGTGCGGACGGTGGCGTGTCGAGGCTCCAGTTCACCGGCTGCGCGGTGTCGTCGAACCACAGCCCGGTGCCGCTGTTGCCGGCCGGAAACACGACAAGCAGACGCGGCTTCGTCGACGAGCGCACCAGCAGATGGGCCGCGACCTTGTCCTGCCGGTAGAACGCGTTGATCTGCCCGCCGGCGTCCATGCGGAACGACAGCGCGGCGCTGGAAGAGGGTGGCGGGTCGTTTGAACGGACGTCGTCGTCGTTGCAGGCGGCGAGCAGGCCGGCGCAGATGAATCCCAGACACAGCGATTTCGTGAAGCGATGCACGTTCATGACGACCCTCCTGACGACTGCGATTTTTTATCGAAATGCCCGGATGAGCGGACGGCTCGATCCGCTTCGTTCTGCGTCGCAGGCATTCGGAAAATGCCGGATTAATCGTGGTGTGATGCTTGCGGGGCGGATTGAACCGCTTTTTTAATCGGGGGAGCGATAAAGGCTGAATATGGAAAACGATAGCCCACACCACCCGTCACGAAACGGGTGAAGTCGATGGAGAACACTTTCGGTGGGAGAAGGATGAGGCTCTGTCGGTGCTGAAAAAGATCAGATGAAAGATGTTGTAGGGGATTCTAGATTTTCATGAAAGCCAAAGTCAATCATGCTCGATCAATTTCGATGTGTTTTATTTGATTTCCGTAATTATTACCCGGTGAGCCGGTAAAAGATGCAATTCCGTCGAAATGAATAATGAATCTGGATAACGACCGGTCGATTGATCCGAAATGGCGCTTCAAATCGAAGATTAATCGGCAATGCATGAAACGCATGGCGACTGCAATGTCGTCCGCCATGACCGTTGTGCGAAGGGATCGGTGGCGGGCGCGGCAATGGCCGATTCGAAAAACGCGAAGCGCAGGTCGTGAAAGTTGCTTTGATGGCCAGGCGTAGCCGCGCCTTTGACGGGTAACCACGAAGTTCGCGTTACCACGAGTTGTTGCACATTAGCGGTTGCGGCTTCGCGCGCTGGCCCGTCTTGGGGCCGGGCAAATCACCATACGATAGAGGGCACCTGACAACGGGTTTGCGCGCGGCTTGCCATGTAAGCGTCTTCGATCGTTGGTATTCGCGTGATCTCGTGCGGTATCACAGGAGCATCCACCGTTCATTTCGTTATGTGGGGCGACATGCGACTAGCTGATTTCATCGTGCGGAACATGGAGTCGATCCTGGTGCAGTGGGAAGCGTTTGCCGCCACGCTGTTACCGGCCGCAAAGGGCATGGACTCGTTCGCGCTACGCGACCATTCACGGCAGATCCTCGAGGCCGTGGCCAAGGACATCGGCACCCCGCAAACGCGGGACGAGCAACACGAAAAATCGCTCGGGCGCGCGCCCGAGCCGGTGAACGCCACGGAAACCGCCGCGCAGACGCATGCCGTGCTGCGCGCCCGAAGAGGCTTCAACATCAATCAGTTGGCGGCCGAGTATCGGGCGCTGCGTGCCAGTGTGTTGCGCCTGTGGATCGACGAGTGCCAGCCGGGGCTGCCTCACATGGACGACATGATTCGTTTCAACGAGGCGATCGATCAGGCGCTCGCGGAATCCGTCGCTTTCTTTACCGAGCAGGTCGAGCAGGCTCGCAACTTGTTGTTGGGCATGCTGGGTCACGACATGCGCACGCCGCTGCAGACCATTCAGATCACGGCGACTTATCTGGCGGCGCTCAATGCGGGAGAGGAAGTATCGGAGGCCGCGGCCCGGCTGATCAGAAGCGGGGGGCGCATGCAAGGCCTCCTTGACGATCTCTGCGATTTCAATCGAACCCAGCTCGGGCTGGGCATCAACGTTGTTCCGCGCAATGTCGATCTCGCACGTGTGCTCGCCAATGTGGTTGACGAACTGCGGGCGGCTCATCCGGATCGGGAAATCGAGGTCGACGTAAGCGGCGACCTCCGGGGGGACTGGGACGATCAGCGCATGCAGCAATTGCTGAGTAATTTGGTGAGCAACGCGATCAAGTATGGCGCGTCCAAAACGCCGGTGCGGGTGACGGCGGTATCGGCTGACAAGGAAGTGCTCATCGAGGTTGGGAATAGAGGGCCGGCGATGGACCGACTCACGCTGGAGCGCATTTTCGACCCCCTTCAGCGCGGAGCCGACCAATCGGCAAGTGCGAGTGACGATGTCGGGTTGGGGCTCGGCTTGTACATCGCCAGCGAAATCGCAAAGGCACATCACGGCCGTATTGACGCGCGGTCCGATCCGACGGAAACAGTATTCGAGGTGCGCCTGCCGAGAGGCGCGTGAACCGTGGTTCGCGATGGCGGCCAGCCATGCGGGGCTTACAACCGGGATGCGGAGGGCGATTCGCCGATCGCGAATGCGATTTCCTTTCCGGCAATCCCGTATCGATACCGTCAGCGCTTCTAGCCAGATGGGCGCATCTCAAGATGCCGTCCATTCGCGCCGGCAAGTTTGGTACGCTTGTCGGCTGCTTTCGCTAGCCGAATCGTGACGTCCGCAAGTGGCACGGTGAAAAAGCGGGTATCGTGGTTGGAGTCTTGAACTTGTACCGGCTTGGATACCCGCTTTTTCCCGGCAGGGCGCGATTTCGACGAACGTGAGCGAACGATGAACAGGCTGTGTGATACCCGGCTGACAAGGTTCTGGGCGAACCGCCGAACCAACACGAACAGGAGCAACGGAAGTGATTAGACACATCGTCATGTGGAAGCTGAAGGAATCGGCCGAGGGCGGCACGCGCGCGCAGAACGCGCTGAGGCTGAAGGAAAAGCTCGAAGGCTGCCGCGACCTCGTGCCGGGCATCCTGCAACTCGACGTCGGCATCGCGACGCCGGGCCTCGAAGCGACGTCCGACGTCGTGCTCGTGTCCGATTTCACGGACCAGGCCGCGCTCGATGCGTATCAGGTGCACCCGGTTCACCAGGAAGTGAAGAAGTTCATCGTGGCGGTGGCCGAATCGCGCCAGTGCGTCGACTACCTGTCCGACAGCGCACGATGAGCGACGCGAAATCCCCGGCGGCCGGCCCGTCGATCGAAAGCCCGTTCGTCGACCTGCTCGGCGTGCGGCTCGTGTCCGCGAAGGACGGTGCGAGCGAGATCGTGCTGCCGCTCGACGAGCGGCACATGAACACGTGGAGCATCGCGCACGGCGGCGTGACGATGACGCTGTCGGACATCGCGCTCGCGATGGCCGCGCGCAGCCTGACCGACGACGGCGTCGGCGTCGTCACGGTCGAGATGAAGGTGAACTTCATGCAGCCCGGGCGCGGCGAGTTGCGCGCATACGGACGCGTGATGCATCGTTCGACGACGATGGCGTATTGCGAAGGCGAAGTGCGCGACAGCGACGGCAACTTCGTCGCGAAGGCGCTCGGCACGTTCAAGTACATGCGGCGGCTCGCGGTGGGCCGCGACATCAAGCGGCAACGCACCCGCACCGCGCCGGATGCGCAGCCCGGCCCGAGCGACGCGTAAGCGCCCTCGACGAACGGCCCTGCCTTTTCACCGGCAGGGCCGTTTTGCGTGGCGGCCCGGCACCGCTCGGCGTGGCATCATGTGACGCTTGTCCGCTCACGGCGCCGCCCGCGCCGTCCTCACCGATGCCGCTGAATCCGAAGATTGCCCAGGTGCTCGACATGGTCGAGCGCGCGAAACGTCCGTCCTATCACCACCAGACGGCGCAGCAGGCGCGCGCCGCGTACGAGAAGAGCGCGCCGATCCTCGACGTCGCGCCGGCGCCGATGCATTCGGTCGAGGCCTGCGTCGTGCCGACACGCGACGGCCGCTCGATCGGCGCGCGGCTGTACCTTCCGGTCGAGCCGAGCCTCGCCGAACCGCTGCCGGCGCTCGTCTATTACCACGGCGGCGGCTTCACGGTCGGCAGCGTCGATACGCACGACGCGCTGTGCCGGATGTTCGCGCGCGACGCGCAATGCGCGGTGTTGTCGGTCGACTACCGGCTTGCGCCCGAACACCGGTTCCCGACCGCGGTGAACGACGCCGACGATGCATTGCGCTGGCTGCATCGCGAGGCCGCCGCATTCGGCATCGATGCGACGCGGCTCGCGGTCGGCGGCGACAGCGCGGGCGGCACGCTCGCGACGGTCTGCGCGGTGCTCGCGCGCGACGCGGGTATCGGGCTTGCGCTGCAACTGCTGATCTATCCGGGCGTGACGGGTCACCAGGACACCGAATCCCACGGACGGCTCGCGAACGGCTACCTGCTGACGCAGGACACGATCCAGTGGTTCTTCACGCAATACTTGCGCGATCGGTCCGACCGCGACGACTGGCGCTTCGCGCCGCTCGACGGCACGCGCGACGCGCCGTCGTTCGCCGGTGTCGCGCCGGCCTGGATCGCGACGGCCGAATACGATCCGCTGAGCGACGAGGGCGCCGCGTACGCGGACAAGCTGCGCGCGGCCGGCAATACGGTTACGCTGGTCTGCTATCCGGGGATGATCCACGAGTTCTTCAAGATGGGCGGCTACGTGCCGGAGGTGCGGGCCGCGCATGCCGACGCGGTGGCGGCGCTCAGGGCCGCATTCGACGACGTTTGACGGCGGCGGCGCCCGGCGCCGCGCGGAGGAAGCGATGACCGACGGCTGGGTGGAAACGGGCGACTGGGCCGTGCTGGGCGGCGATGCCGCACGGATTCGCGATGCGGTGTTCGTGCGCGAGCAGCGGATTCCGCCGGAATGGGAACTGGACGACGAGGATCCGCTGTCGTTGCACGCGGTTGCCTACCGGGTCGATGCGGCGACCGGCGCACGCCGCGCGGTCGCGACGGGACGGCTGCTGCGCACCGGCACGATCGGCCGCGTCGCGGTGCTGGCCGACGCGCGCGGGCAGGGCGCCGGATCGGCCGTGCTGCATGCGCTGCTGGACGCGGCGCGGCATCGCGGCGAGCCGGTCGTGCGGCTTTACGCGCAGGATGCCGCGGTGTCGTTCTACGTGCGGCACGGCTTCGCGGCAATCGGCGAGCCGTTCGTCGAAATCGGCGTGCCGCACGTCGAGATGGCGCGCGCGCCGTAGCGCCGCCCGCGCCGCAGGCTCAGCGCGGCGGCGTCGCGTCGATGTCGAACGTGAACGCACGCTCGAAACTGCCCGGGCGAACGGTGCGGTGCGAGCCGTCGTCGTCGCAGCGTTCCTTGATGTCGACCGTCAGGCGCACGCCTTCCTTCATCGTCACGCGCAGCGCGGTCGTGCCGCGCGTGCCGTATTCGGGTGTCTCGATGAACGCGGCCGACAGCGCACGCTCACGCTCGATCGGAATGCCGGTGTGCGGCAGCGCGTCGTCGTCCGCGACATGCGGATCGCGCATCAGCTTGATCAGCTCGTCGAGCGACGGGGCCGGGTTGTCGGTCAGCAGCGTGCCGAGTTCCGCGCGCTTGCGCACGACTTTGGGCCAGGGCGTATCGAGCCGGGCATTCGACAGCGCATGCACGCCGGCGGCGATCGCGACCGGCGCGGCGACGCGGGTTTCGCCTTCGGCCGCGCGGTTGCAGAACCACGCGAGCTCGCGCCGCTTCCAGTCGCCGACCAGCAAGTTGAAGCCGTTGTACACGGCCGCGTGCTCGGCCAGCTCGCCGAGATAGTCGAGCGGCGCGACGGACGGGCCGCGGAGGAAATCGGACACGAGCTTGCCGCGGGTCGGCGCGCCCGCGCGAATGTCGAACGGCGCGCGGTAATTGGTCAGCGCCGCGAAGCGGCCGTCGCGCGATACGCCGAGCCACGTGCCGCCCGCTTCGAGATCGCGGCCGGCCAGCACGCCCGGCACATCCTCCCACCACGAAAGCGGCGCACTCGTACGGCGAAAGAATTCATCGCGGTTGGCGGTCAGGGTAAAGACGGGACCGGCGGCGGCATCGGGCTGCCAGTCGAAGGCAATCAGACACATCGGGCGAATCTCTCGCAGGAAACATCGGGCGCCGGCTGCATCGTGCGAGCCGGCGTGCGACCGGGTTGTCAGTGCGTCACGCTTCCGTCGGCCACGGGTACGGCAGCGCGTCGAACGCGAGTGCCGGACCGTCGGCCGAACCGAGGTGCACGGTGCCGCTGTCGAGCGCGGCCAGCTTGATCTCGACCAGCGCGTCGACGCCGCCCGCGGGCGCGGCCGCCGCGTTGACGATCATCCCGCACGGCTGGCCCGGGTCGTCGCTGTGGAACAGCTCGACGCCGGCATGCACGGTGTCGGTCTCGCCGGCGACGTGCGCGAGCGCGGTACGGCGCTTGATCGTGCCGCGGTACTGGCTGCGCGCGACGATTTCCTGGCCCGGGTAGCACCCCTTCCTGAAGTTAACGGCGCCGATCACGTCGAAGTTGACCATTTGCGGCACGAACTGTTCGACGGCCGGCTGCGTGATGCGCGGCTCGCCCGCGCGCACGTCGAGCCAGTCCCAAACGGCCGGCGACACGACCGGCAGCGTGCCGGCGAGCGCGGCGAGACGCGCGTCGACTTCCGCGCGCGGCCCGATCCACAGGTAGCGCTTGCGGCCGGCCGCGTCCGGGACGCGGATCAGCGCCCCGGCCGGGCCGTCGACCTTTACGTGCACGCCGTCCGGCAGCGCGTCGAAGATGCCCGACAGCGCTTCGCGCACGTCGCCCGCGAAGCCGACCACCGCGAGCGTGTCGCTCGCGTCCGTCAGTTTCGCCTTCGCGCGCAGCACGAACATCGACAGCCGTTTCTGCACGGCGGCCTGGACGTCCTTCGAGACGAGCAGGCGCACGCCGTGACCGGCGCGCCAGGCGAGGAACGACGCGAGCAGGCGGCCCTTCGGCGAGCAATAGCCGGACAGGCGCGCGCTCGCGGCATCGAGATGCTCGATGTCGTTGGTGAGCTGGGTGTGCAGGAACGTCGCGGCGTCGTCGCCGGCCACGTCGATCACGCCGAACTGCGCAAGCGGCATGCAGGCGCCCGGCGCGTCGAAATCGGCGGCGGACGGGCGGGGGAAAACGGGGAGCGAGACGGGTGCGGGCTGGGCAGCCGGTGAAGCGAATGGTGTGCTCATGGAATGAGGGAACAGTCAACCCTGACTTTGACGGAGGCGAGCAAGTATTATATGGGTCTTACCTGAGTCTCGTTTCCATGTCCCTACTGAAGAAATGCGCCGCGACGGTCGTGGCGCTGGCCGTCGTTGTGGCCGCTGCCGGCGCGGGCGGCGGGTATTACTGGGCGACCCGGCCGCTGCTGCTGGGCGCCGCAACGCTCGACGTCACGATCAAGCCGCGCAGCAGCGTGAAGAGCGTCGCGCTGCAGCTCAAGCACGGCGGCGTGCCGGTCGAGCCGTTCGGCTTCGTCGCGATGACGCGCCTGCTCGGGCTGTCGAGCCGGCTGAAGTCCGGCAACTACGAATTCAAGACCGGCATCACGCCGTACGACGTGCTGCAGAAGATCGCGCGCGGCGACGTGAACGAGTACGTCGCGACGGTGATCGAGGGCTGGACCTTCAAGCGGATGCGCGCGGAACTCGACGGCAATCCCGATCTCGCGCACGCGACGGCCGGCATGAGCGACGCCGAGCTGCTGCGCGCGATCGGCGCCCCCGACAACGCGATCCAGCGCGGCAGCGGCGAAGGGCTGTTCTTCCCCGACACCTACCTGTTCGACAAGGGCACGAGCGACCTGAACATCTACCGGCGTGCGTACCACCTGATGCAGACGCGCCTCGACGAAGCATGGGCCGCGCGCGCGCCGGGGCTGCCGTACAAGACGCCTTACGAAGCGCTGACGATCGCGTCGATCGTCGAAAAGGAAACGGGCCATGCGGCCGATCGCGCGTTCGTCGCGGCGGTGTTCGCGAACCGGCTGCGCATCGGGATGCCGCTGCAGACCGATCCATCGGTGATCTACGGCCTCGGCGACGCGTACGACGGCCGCCTGCGCAAGCGCGACCTGCAGGCCGACACTCCTTACAATACCTATACGCGCCGCGGCCTGCCGCCGACACCGATCGCGCTGCCGGGCGTCGCCTCGCTGCAGGCGGCGATCAATCCGGCGCCGACGAGCGCGCTCTATTTCGTCGCGAAGGGCGATGGCACGAGCGTGTTCTCGGACACGCTCGGCGATCACAACAAGGCCGTGGACAAGTACATACGAGGTCAATAATGCCGAGCGGTAAATTCATCACCTTCGAAGGCATCGACGGGGCGGGGAAGACCACCCACCTGCAATGGTTCTGCGAACGCCTCCAGGCGAGGCTGGCCGCGAGCGGCCGGCAGGTCGTCGTCACCCGCGAGCCGGGCGGCACGCAGCTCGGCGAGAAGCTGCGCGAGATCCTGCTGAACCAGCCGATGGATCTCGAGACGGAGGCGCTGCTGATGTTCGCCGCGCGTCGCGAGCATCTCGCGCTCGTGATCGAGCCGGCGCTCGCGCGCGGCGACTGGGTCGTGTCCGACCGCTTCACCGACGCGACCTTCGCCTACCAGGGCGGCGGCCGCGGGCTGCCGCGCGACAAGCTCGAGACGCTCGAGCGCTGGGTGCAGGGCGGTTTCCAGCCCGACCTGACGGTGCTGTTCGACGTCGCGCCGCAGGTGGCGAGCGAGCGCCGCGGCGCTGCGCGCATGCCCGACAAGTTCGAAAGCGAATCGGACGCGTTTTTCTCGCGTACCCGCGGCGAATACCTGCGGCGCGCGGAAGAGGCGCCGCACCGCTTCGCGATCGTCGACGCGACGCAGACGATTCCCGAGATCCGCCAGCAGCTCGAACGCGTGCTGGCCGCGCTGTAACCCGCAAGGAACGCACCACATGATCTATCCGTGGCAGACCGACGACTGGAACCGCCTGCAGCAACTGCGCGCGCAGTGGCCGCATGCGCTGCTGCTGCACGGCCAGGCCGGGATCGGCAAGCTGCAGTTCGCGCAGCATCTCGCGCAGGGCTTCCTGTGCGAGGCGCCGCAGCCGAACGGCGAGCCGTGCGGCACCTGCGCGGCCTGCACGTGGTTCGCGCAGGGCAACCATCCGGACTACCGGATCGTGCTGCCCGAGGCGCTCGCGGGCGAAGCGCCGGGCGCCGCTGACGACGCGAAGCCGGCCGACGCGGACGACGGCGGCAAGAAGACGCGCGCGCCGAGCAAGGAAATCAAGATCGAGCAGGTGCGTGCGCTGCTCGACTTCTGCGGGGTCGGTTCGCACCGCGGCGGCGCGCGCGTCGTCGTGCTGTATCCGGCCGAGGCGCTGAACGTCGCCGCGTCGAACGCGCTGCTGAAGACGCTGGAGGAGCCGCCGTCAGGCGTCGTGTTCCTGCTGGTGTCGGCGCGCATCGACCGGCTGCTGCCGACCATCATCAGCCGCTGCCGGCAGTGGCCGATGACCGTGCCGGCGCCCGACGCGGCCGCGGCGTGGCTGGCGGCGCAGGGCGTCGACGATGCGCGCGCGCTGCTCGCCGAAGCCGGCGGCGCGCCGCTCGCCGCGCTGGCGCTCGCGAGCGACGAGAACCGCCCGCTGCGCGATTTCACGCTCGGCCAGCTCGCCGCCGGCGCCGCGTGCGATCCGTTCGCGTGCGGCGAGACGCTGCAGAAGCTGCCGGTGCCGCTGGTGCTCGGCTGGCTGCAGCGCTGGCTGTACGATCTGCTCGCGCAGCGGATGGCGGGCGCGCCGCGCTACTTCCCGATGCAGGCGGCCGCGCTCGCGCGTTGCGCGGAAGCCGTCGACGCGAATGCGTTCGCACGCTTCATGAAGGCCGTGACGCGCCAGCGGACGGTCGAGAACCATCCGCTCAACGCCCGGCTCGTCTTCGAGGAACTGTTTCTCGGTTATCGGGAAATGTTCGCGTGAGCGCGTATTGTTTCCTTGAAGAGGGGAAACGGCTGCCGGCGAGCGCATGAGCGCCCGCCTTACGTATTCAGGAAACACGATGTTCGTCGATTCTCACTGCCACATCAATTTCAAGGGTCTCGCCGACCGCCTGCCGGCCGTGCTGGAGAACATGCGCGAGCACGACGTCACGCATGCGCTGTGCGTGTCGGTCGACTTCGAGACGCTGCCCGACGTGCTCGCGATCGCGCAGGCGCACGACAACGTGTACGCGTCGGTCGGCGTGCATCCGGATCACGAGGACGCACGGGAGCCGACGCTCGCGGAGCTGGTCGAGCTGGCCGCGCACCCGAAAGTCGTCGCGATCGGCGAGACGGGCCTCGACTACTACCGCCTCGAAGGCCGCTCGATCGCCGACATGGAATGGCAGCGCGAACGCTTTCGCACGCATATCCGCGCGGCGACCGCGACGATGAAGCCGCTGATCATCCATACGCGCTCGTCGTCGGAAGACACGCTGCGGATCATGGCCGAGGAACGCGCGGACGTGCCGGGCGGCGTGATGCACTGCTTCACCGAGCCTTGGCCCGTCGCCGAGCAGGCGCTCGCGCAGAACTTCCATATCTCGCTGTCGGGGATCGTCACGTTCAAGAACGCGACCGACGTGCAGGACGTCGCGCGGCGGGTGCCGCTCGAGCGGCTGCTGATCGAGACCGACTCGCCGTACCTCGCGCCGGTGCCGTACCGCGGCAAGCCGAATGAACCTGCGTACGTCAGCCATGTCGGACGCTTTATCGCATCCGAGCGCGGCATCCCCGTCGAGGCGCTGGCCGATGCGACGACCCAGAACTTTTTCCGGCTGTTCAAGATCGCCCGCTAACGACGCGCGCCCAGCCGACAACCCAGGGAAGGAGCCCACAACAATGACGAAGCCGACCACATACCTGCCCAAGCGCGCCCTCGTCGCCGCCGCGCTCGTCGCGAGCGGCCTGTTTGCCGCCGCCGGCGCGCATGCCGAGTCGCTCGACGCGGTCGTCAAGGCGGTCAAGTTCGACGACATCGCCGACATCGGCAAGCAGCTCAAGAGCGGCAAGCTCGATCCGAACACGATCGCACCGAACGGCGACCCGCTGCTCGTGATCGCCGCGCGCGAGAAGTCCGACAAGGTCGCCGCGGCGCTCGCCACGACGCCGAACGTCGACCTCGAGAAGGAAGACAAGGCCGGCGAGAACGCGCTGATGCTCGCGTCGCTGAACGGCGACGTCGGGCTCGTCAAGCTGCTGATCGACAAGGGCGCGGAAGTCAGCAAGAAGGGCTGGGCGCCGCTGCACTACGCGGCCACCAACGGCCAGGACGAGGTCGTCAAGGTCCTGCTCGACCATGACGCGTATATCGACACCGCGTCGCCGAACGGCACGACGCCGCTGATGATGGCCGCGCGCGGCAACCACGCGTCGACGGTCAACCTGCTGCTCGACCAGGGCGCCGATCCGCAGGTGAAGAACCAGCTCGGCATCACCGCGCTCGAGTTCGCGCAGCACTACAAGGCGCCGGATGCGATCGACATCCTGAGCAAGCGGACGGTGCGCGTCGGTGCATCGGCGCCGGCAGATGCGCAAAAGAGTGCAAAATGACGGTTTCGGCGCGGTGGCGCAGCGCCCGGCCGGCCGCAACCCGGCCGGCAGCGGGCGTCCGGCCGCCGCGCCGGTCAGCGCAGCAAGCGGCCCGAGGCCGCATTGACATAAGGAACACCATGTTGCGGGCTATGTTTTGTGCCGCGGCGTTTGCCGTGCCGTTGTCGGCGGCGGCTTTCACGGGCGCGGATCTCGACCGGCTGTGCGCGAAGACGGACGTCAAGTCGCGGGCGTCGTGCGCGGCCTACATCGAAGGCGCTGCCGATGGCGTCTACAACACGATCGACGCGATCGGCGGCACCACCGGGCCGCGCGTCGGGCAGTATTTCTGCCTGCCGCCCGACATCCGGGCGCAGCAGATGACCGACGCGGTGCGCAAGTACATCGCGGAGAACCCGAAGCTGGCCGACTACAACGCGAGCACCGCGGTGTCGCTCGGTCTCGGCAAGGCATTCCCCTGCAAGGGCGGCAGCTGATCTGACACCGGGTCCGGGCGCGCGCTGCCCGGACGTCGCCGACGCATCCAGGACGAGGCCGCCGCGCCTCATAACCGAAGCATCCCGGGCGCCGATGAATTCAATCGAGGAATTGCAGCGCATCGCCGATGCGCCGTTGCATTCGTGGTCCGGCACGCTGATCGTGTCGGTCATGGTCGTGCTGGTCGTCGTGATCGTGCACCGTCTCGGCGCACGCATCGTCAAGCGCATCGCGCAGCCGTATCCGCTGATGAGCGTGATCCTGCGCTACATCGACAAACCTTCGCTCGTCACGCTCGCGCTGCTTGCGCTCGAATTCCTGTGGATCCAGACGGACGAAGGCATGTCGTTCGTGGGCGGGATGCGCGCCGCGGCCGCGGTCGGCTCCATCGTATCGCTGACCTGGCTGCTGGTGCGGCTCGCGGCCGGCGTCGGCGACGCGATCATCCAGGCCCATCCGATGGATGCGGCCGACAACCTCCACGCGCGGCGCGTCCACACGCAGGCCAAGGTGCTCGTGCGGACCGTCATGGTGCTGATCGTGGTCATCGGCACGGGCGCCGCGCTGATGACGTTCCCGAACGTGCGCCAGGTCGGCGCGAGCCTGCTGGCGTCGGCCGGCGTCGCCGGCCTCGTCGCCGGTATCGCCGCGCGGCCGGTGCTCGGCAACCTGATCGCCGGGCTGCAGATCGCGCTCACGCAGCCGATCCGGCTCGACGACGTCGTCGTGATCCAGGGCGAGTGGGGCCGCATCGAGGAAATCACCGGCTCGTTCGTGTCGGTGCGGCTGTGGGACCAGCGCAGGCTGGTCGTCCCGTTGCAGTGGATCATCGAAAACCCGTTCACGAACTGGACGCGCCACAGCTCGGAGATCATCGGCACGGTCTACCTGTCGGTCGACTACCGCACGCCGCTCGCGCCGCTGCGCGAGGAGCTCGCGCGGCTCGTCCATGCGGCGCCCGAGTGGGACGGCCGCGTGCAGGTGCTGCAGGTGACCGATGCCACCGAGCGCACGATGCAGTTGCGCGCGCTCGTCAGTGCGGCCGACTCGTCGGCGTGCTGGGATCTGCGTTGCCGCGTGCGCGAGGGCTTGATCGCGTACCTGCAGGCGCGTTTCCCGCAATGCCTGCCGCGCAGCCGGATGGAGCTGTATCCGCACGATTCGGCGCCGGGCGAGCCGAGCCCCGAACGGCCGCACGCGCGGCCGCCCGCCGCCAGCACGGCGGCCAACACCGCGGCCGATCCGAAGGCCACCGAAGGCCGCTGAACGCACGCCGGTACCTGCTGCCATCACCTCCATGACCGCGCTGAAGACGCTTGCCATCGCCAACTACCGCTCGCTGCGCGAGCTGATCGTGCCGCTCGCGGCGCTCACCGTCGTCACCGGGCCGAACGGCAGCGGCAAGTCGAGCGTGTACCGTGCGCTGCGGCTGCTTGCCGACACCGCGCAGGGCCGCGTGATTCCGTCGCTCGCGCGCGAAGGCGGGCTGCCGTCGACGCTGTGGGCCGGCCCCGAGCGCTTTTCGCGCGCGATGCTGAGCGGCGACACGCCGGTGACCGGCACGGTGCGCAACGGACCGGTGAGCCTCAAGCTCGGTTTCGCCGGCGACGATTTCGGTTACGCGATCGATCTCGGCCTGCCGGTGAAGAACGATGCGTCGATGTTTCGTCTCGATCCGGTCGTGAAGCGCGAATGCATCTGGGGCGGCGCGCTGCTGCGGCCGTCGACGCTGCTGGTCGACCGCCAGGGCGCGCAGATTCGCGCGCGCGGCGGGTCGGGCGACTGGCACACGGTGCCGCAGCCGGTCGCGAGCTTCGACAGCATGATGACCGAGTTCGCCGATCCGGTCGGCGCGCCGGAGATGATCGCGGTGCGCGAGCGGATCCGGTCGTGGCGCTTCTACGATCATTTCCGGACCGATGCGCAGGCGCCGGCCCGGCAGTCGCAGATCGGCACCCACACGCCGGTGCTGGCGGACGACGGCGCCGACCTGGCCGCCGCGCTGCAGACGATCCGCGAAATCGGGGATGCCGCCGCGCTCGACGCGGCGATCGACGACGCGTTCCCCGGCGCATCGATCGACATCGACAATCCGGGCGGGCGCGGCCGCTTCGACGTGCTGATGCGCCAGCCGGGGTTGCTGCGGCCGCTGTCGGCGGCCGAACTGTCGGACGGCACGCTGCGCTACCTGCTGCTCGCGGCCGCGCTGCTGACGCCGCGGCCGCCCGCGCTGATGGTGCTGAACGAACCGGAGACGAGCCTGCACCCCGATCTGCTGCCGGCGCTCGGCCGCCTGATCGCGCAGGCCGCGCAGCGTTCGCAGGTGCTGGTCGTGTCGCACGCGGCGCGGCTCATCGCGACGCTCGAACGCGAGGCCGGCTGCGAGTCGCTGGTGCTCGACAAGCAGCTTGGCGCGACCGTCCTCGTCGATGCGGACACGCGCGACCTGCCGCCGTGGAAGTGGCCGTCGCGCTGACGGGCAAAGCGGTGTGCGCGCGGCCGCGTCGGCGGCATGCCGCCGGCAGCCCGCCGTCGGGCCTGCGGCGCGAATGTATCCTGTCTGTAACAACACCCATAAAATGAAAGCCCGGTGCTTCCGGGCATCGGGATCGCGAATAATAATGAGATATCCGGCCGGCGCGATGCCGGCCGTGCGCTGCACGGAGGGGGTTGTGCGCCAGCCCCCGTGCCGGCCGACCGAGGACACAGGAGACGTGGACCATGAGAATTGCCCAGATCGCCCCGCTGACCGAATCCGTGCCGCCGAAGCTGTACGGCGGCACGGAGCGCGTCGTGTCCTACATCACCGAGGCGCTCGTCGACCTCGGCCATGACGTGACGCTGTTCGCCAGCGGCGATTCGACGACCCGGGCCAGGCTCGAACCGGTATGGCCGCGCGCGCTGCGGCTCGATGCGTCGATCCGCGACCGCGTCGCACCGCACATGCTGCTGATGGAGACGGTCGCGCGCCGCGCGAAGGACTTCGACGTGCTCCATTTCCACATGGACTACTACTCGTTTTCGGTCTTCAACCGGCAGGACACGCCGTTCGTGACGACGCTGCACGGCCGGCTCGACCTGCCCGAGCAGCAGCCGGTGTTCGACACGTTCAACACCGCGCCGGTGATCTCGATCTCGAATTCGCAGCGCCAGCCGCTGCCGCAGGCGAAATGGCAGACGACCGTGTACCACGGGCTGCCCGACACGCTGTACCTGCCGCAACCCGTCGAGCCGCGCTATCTCGCGTTCCTCGGCCGCATCTCGCCGGAGAAGCGGGTCGACACCGCGATCCGCATCGCGCACCAGTGCGGGCTGCCGATCAGGATCGCCGCGAAGATCGACGCGGCGGACCAGGAGTACTTCGAACGGGAGATCAAGCCGCTGTTCGCGCTGCCGCACGTCGAATACATCGGCGAGATCGCCGACCACGAGAAGGCCGAATTCCTGTCGGGCGCGCATGCGCTGCTGTTTCCGATCGACTGGCCGGAGCCGTTCGGGCTGGTGATGATCGAGGCGATGTCGTGCGGCACGCCGGTGATCGCGTTCAATCGCGGCGCGGTGCCGGAGGTGGTGGACGAGGGCGTGTCGGGCTTCATCGTCGAGGACGAGATCAGCGCGGTGGCCGCCGTGAACCGGCTGCACCTGCTGCCGCGCGCACGCGTGCGGCGGCGCTTCGAGGAGCGCTTCACGTCGCGGCGGATGGCGCAGCAGTACGTCGACGTGTACCAGTCGCTGATTCGTGCGCAAAAGCGCTCGCGCTTCAAGGTGATCGATTCGACGACCTGACGCGCGGCGGGTGCGGATAAAAGAACGGCGATGTCCGCGAGGACATCGCCGTTTGCACATCGCCCGCGCGCGGCGCGCCCGGACGAGGACGCCGCGGCGTCAGATCTTCAGCTTCGTGACCTTCGTGCCGTTGATCGACACGTCGCCCATCAGGCCGGCGTTGGTCAGCACGATGACCTGGACCGGCGCGGTGGCCGTGTTGGAGTCGACCGCGCCGTTCGCGCCCATCTTCACGAGCGCGACCGATGCGCCGGCGCCGGCTGCCCAGCCGTCCGAGCCGCGGAATTCGTCGAGCGCTTCCTGCGTCATGAACAGGAACACGATCGCCTTCGACTGCGCACCGGCCTGCAGGCCGACCGACAGCGACGACGTGTTGTAGTAGCCGACCGTGCTGCCGCCGACGCGCAGCGCGCCGTTGCCCGACTGGCCGCCGACGATGAAGCCGGCCTGCAGCACGTCCGGGAACACGAGCACGCCGCGCGACTTCGCGACGAGTTCACGCGAACCCTTGACCGTGGAATACATGCGCGACAGCGTGGCGTCGACGCTCGAATCGATCGCCTGACGCTTCGACGCGTTGGTCGCGGCGTTGTCGGGCTTGTCGGGGGTAGTGGTGCAACCGGTGAGCGCAAGGCTGCCGACGACGAGCGCAGCGGCGGCTTTCAGCACAAGGTTCCGTTTTTGCATCGTTCTTCTCCATCGGATGACGTTCGGAGTGAGTCTCGCTCACGGAGCGGATCACGTCGGCAGTTATATCACAACGGATTACAACCCCATTTCGTGCGCGCATGAAAAGGCGCCGAATCGGTTTGCGGTGTCGCGGCGCACCAACGGACGGACCGGCGCGCGCACGGCGATATGTCGCTACATCGCGCGACGGCCGGGGCGGGCGGGAACGGCGGGGCCGGCAGGTGCAGGTCAGTGCGTGACGGGCGGCGCCGGCGGGGTCGGCGGCTTGATCGGCGGGCGCCGCAACGCGCGGCGAATCAGCGCGATCACGACCCCGCACGCGAACAGGAACGCGGCCGGCACGACCCAGTAGCCGACGAACGCGTGCCACAGATAACCGGCGAGCGTGTTGCGGCGCACGACGTATTCGTCGCGGGCCGCCTGCTGGCGTGCCGCGTTGGCGGCCAGCACGTCGGCCGGGCAGCCGGCCGCGCGCGCCGCGTCAGGATCGCCGTGGCACTTCGTGGCAGCGCCGGCCGCCTGCTGCGCATCGGTGAGCTGCCAGGTGGTCAGCGCGAGTTGCAGGTCGGCCTTGTTGTACGCCATTTCCTCGCGGATCTCGCGCACGGCGACGATCGCGACGGGCACGGCCCAGAACACGATCACGATCAGCCAGCGGCGGAACCAGCGGTGTTGTCTCCATGCCATCCATGCCTCCGTTTGACGCGGTGTGCGCGTCCGTCTCGAGGGCGGCCCGATGGCGCTTCTTGTACTTGGATGGGCCGCGTTGCAGCCATCATAGAAGAAATCGCGGCGAATTGCCGCACCATGTGGCGGCATTTGTACGGCGTGCTGGGGAAGCGGGGCGGACAGGCGGCGCAGCAGGTCGCGACGACGGCAGCGACGGCGCCGCCGGCCGGCGCGGCGACGCATTCCACGTCATCGCGTGCGTCGATGCGCGTGCAACGAAAACAAAAATGCCGCGCCCGCCGAAGCGATGCGCGGCATTCGTGCGGGAGCGCGGGAACTCAGGCGGCCGGCTGGCTGCTCAGGCAGCTCTTCATGAACGCCTTGCGGTCGTCGCCCTTCTTGTCGGCGGCCTGCGTGTTGCACGCCTTCATCTTTTCCTGCTGCGACATCTTCTTCGCGGGCTTGGCCGACAGGCAGTCCTTCATGAACGCCTTGCGTTCATCGCCCGTCTTGCCGGCGGCCTGCGTGTTACAGGCCTTCATCTTGTCCTGCTGGCTGTTCGCCGCGAAAGCGGGGGAAGCCAGCATGCCGCCGAGAAGCACTGCGGCTACGAGCGATTGGATTTTCATTTCGACACTCCCATGGGGTGAATTGCGTTTTATATCGACGCCGTCACGAAGCCCGGCGCAACGGGAACAGGGCCACATCACGCCGCGCGCTCCGATTATGGCAAATCAATGTGAAAACACCAAAACGGCATTCCTATAACGCGGCGGACGGCATGGCCGTTGACGGCGTGCGTCCCGCGGCGATCGGGACTAACCATGATGCGCGGCGCCGGTGCCGGCCGTATCTACCGGATGCCGGCCGCGAGCCATTACAATCGCGGCCATGAATACTCCGAACTCCGCATCCCCTTCGTCCGCGCCGGCCCTGCCGCGCATCGCCGTACTCGCCACCGGCGGCACGATCGCCGGCGCCGCGCCCGACGCCGCCAGCACGGCCGGCTATCAGGCCGGCGCGCTCGGCGTCAATTTCCTGCTCGACGCGGTGCCGGCGCTCGCGTCGGTCGCGCGCATCGATGCCGAGCAGGTCGCCAGCATCGACAGCAAGGATCTCGCGCTGCCGCTGTGGAATACGCTCGCCGCGCGCATCGACGCGCTGATGGCCGATCCGGCGATCGACGGCATCGTGATCACCCACGGCACCGACACGCTCGAGGAAACCGCCTACGCGCTGCATCTGGTCGTGACCGGCGACAAGCCGGTCGTGCTGACGGCCGCGATGCGGCCGGCCACCGCGCTGTCGTCCGACGGCCCGCTGAACCTGCTGAACGCGGTGACCGTCGCCGCTCACCCGGCCGCGCGCGGGCAGGGCGTGCTCGTCGCGTTCAACAACCGGATCCACGGCGCACGCGACGTCGTGAAGACGAGCACCTACGCGGTCGATGCGTTCCAGTCGCCGGAACTGGGCGCGCTCGGCTGGGTGCAGGACGGCCGCGTCGAATTCGCGCGCCGCGTGACGCGCGCGCGCGATGCGCGACTGGCGATCGCCGCGGCGTGGCCGCCGGTCGAAGTCGTCGCGAGCTATGCGGGCGTGACGCGCACGGCCGTCGATGCGCTCGTCGCGGCCGGCGTGCGCGGCCTCGTCGTCGCGGGCACCGGCAACGGGTCGATCCATGCGACGCTGCAGGCGGCGCTCGCCGATGCGGTGAAGGCGGGCGTCGCCGTGGTGCGTGCGTCGCGCGTCGGCTCGGGGCACGTGATGCGCAACGGCGCCGCGAACGACGACGCGCTCGGTTTCGTGAGCGCCGGGTCGCTGAGCCCGTTCAAGGCGCGCGTGCTGCTGATGCTCGCGCTCGCGAACGGGATTCACGGGCGCGACGCGCTGCAACGCGCATTCGACACGCTGTGACCGCTGGCCGCCGATCGGGCGGCGCGCGGCGTGCATGAAAAAGCGGCGCCTCGTGAACGGTTTGCGCGGCGGATTCGACTGCTTGCCCCGCGGCAAGCCTGCAACCCTGATGCCAAAAAGACGAAACCCCATGCTCCGAAAAGCGTGGGGTTCGTCAGCAGTCCGGGCAGGCCGTTGGCCTGCCTTTTTTGCGTCAGTGCCGCGCGAATGCTCAGGACTGCGGCGGAATCACGAGCTTCTGGCCCGGATAGATCCGGTCCGGGCTCGACAGCATCGGCTTGTTCGCCTCGAAGATCGCCGGGTACTTGTTCGCGTCGCCGTACACTTCCTTCGCGATCGCCGACAGCGTGTCGCCCGGCTTCACGTCGTGGTACTGAACTTCCTGATCATCCGGCTGCAGGTCGTCGTCGTTGACGCCCGCGACGCCTTGCACGTTGCCGGCCGCGACCTTGACCTTCGCCTTCGTGTCGAGATCGGCGACGCTGCCCGACAGCGTGACGGTGCGCGACGCGCCGTCGAACGCGACGCTCAGGTTCGACGTGTCGAGACCTTGCGTGCCGATGTAGTTCTTGATCGCGTCGGCCGCGGTCTGGTTCGCGGCATTCGGATCTTCCGCTGCTTGCGCATCGGCGTGACCCAGCAGTTTTTCACCCGCCTCTTTGATAAACGAAAGAAGACCCATCGCTGCACTCCCTAGGTGGTTGAAAAGAAAACGCGCCGTGAAGTGGCGAAAAAAACACCGCGCTGGGCGCGCTCACCGGAGCGAGCGCCAAGCGCGGCGGTTTTCTCGAAAGGCGTGGCGAAAGTGTAGGCGTTCAGCGCGACGATTGCATGAAAAATCGCACGCTTGAACGTAAAGAAATGTAATACGCGAAATCCGACAGGCGGACACCCGACGACGACGTCTGACCGACCAAGGCTTCCCCGGCGCCGCCGGGTGCCGCTGCGGACCCCACCACGCCGCTCTCAGCCCAGAGCGGCGTTTTTCGCCCCGTCGCGCACGCGTTTCGGCGATACGCGGCGGGGCGCCCCACCGTGATGCGCGCATCGTCGCGCATCGATGCGACCGGCCGTGACCGGATCGCGTGTATTCGTCGCGCGCGTTCCGCCGTTGCAGCGAAACGCGCGTCGTTGCGTCCGCGTTACGCGGCCGGCGTCTGGCCGATCTCGAAGTTCGACATGATCTCGAGCGCACGCACGAGTGCCGAGTGATCCCATGCCTTGCCGCCGTGCGATGCGCACACGCTGAACAGTTGCTGCGCGCTCGCCGTGTGCGGCAGCGCGAGGCCGAGCTTGCGTGCGCCGTCGAGCGCGAGGTTCAGGTCCTTCTGGTGCAGCTCGATGCGAAAGCCCGGATCGAACGTGCGCTTGGTCATGCGCGCGCCGTGTACTTCGAGGATGCGCGACGCGGCGAAGCCGCCCATCAGCGCCTGGCGCACGCGCTCCGGATCGGCGCCCGAGCGTGCGGCGAACAGCAGCGCTTCGCCGACCGCCTCGATGTTCAGCGCGACGATGATCTGGTTCGCGACCTTGCAGGTCTGGCCCGCGCCGTTCTCGCCGACGAGCGTGATGTTCTTGCCCATCTTCTCGAACAGAGGCTTCGCGCGTTCGAACGCCTTCTCCGGGCCGCCGACCATGATCGTCAGCGTCGCTTCGCGCGCGCCGACTTCGCCGCCGGACACCGGCGCGTCGAGGTAGTCGCAGCCGAGCGCGTTGATCTGCTTCGCGAATTCCTGCGTGTCGAGCGGCGAGATCGAGCTCATGTCGATCACGAGCTTGCCGGCGCTCAGGCCCTTCGCGACGCCGTCGTCGGCGAACAGCACGTTACGCACGTCCGGCGTGTCCGGCACCATCGCGATGATGATGTCGGCGTTCTGCGCGACTTCGGTCGAGTTCGCGACGACCTTCGCGCTCGCGCGCAGGTCGTCGGGAATCGGGAACGCACCGTTCACGACGAGCTGATGGTCGCCCTTGAGCAGGTTGCGCGCCATGTGCGCGCCCATGATGCCGAGGCCGATGAAACCGATGGTTGCCATGTGAAAGTCTCCTATAGGGGCGAAAGGGAAGAGCGGATCTCAGGCGGCGCGACGCGCCGAGCCCGGTGCGCAGCCGGCGACGCTTTGCAGCCAGCCGAGCCCTTCCGTCGTGGTGGTGCGGGGCTTGTATTCGCAGCCGACGTAGCCGGCATAGCCGAGCCGGTCGAGCAGCGCGAACAGGAACGCATAGTTGATCTCGCCCGTGCCCGGCTCGTTGCGGCCCGGATTGTCCGCGAGCTGGACGTGGCCGATCGAGGCGAGGTTGCGTTCGATCGTCGCGGCCAGTTCGCCTTCCATGCGCTGCATGTGATAGATGTCGTACTGCAGGAACAGGTTGTCCGAGCCGACCGCGCGGATCACGTCGAGCCCGTCGGACGAGCGGTTCAGCGCGAAGCCCGGGATGTCGAAGCTGTTGCACGGCTCGACCAGCAGGCGGATGCCTTCGCGCTTCAGTGCGTCGGCGGCGAAGCGCAGGTTGTCGACGATCGTGACGAAGGTCTTGTCGCGCGCGGTGCTCGCCGACGGGATGCCGACGAGGCAGTTCAGTTGCGGCACCTTGAGCGCCTTCGCGTACTCGATCGCACGGCCGACACCTTCCTGGAACTCGCCGACACGATCGGGCAGGCACGCGATGCCGCGCTCGCCCTGGTCCCAGTTGCCGGCCGGCAGGTTGTGCAGCACGAGGCGCAGGCGGTGCGTCTCGAGCCGCTCGGCGAGTTCCTCTTTCGCGTACGGGTACGGGAACAGGAACTCGACGGCGTCGAAGCCCGCGTCCGCGGCCGCCTTGAAGCGGTCGAGGAACGGCACTTCGTTGAACAGCATGGTCAGGTTTGCAGCAAACTTCGGCATGAGCTAAGCCTCTTCGGTCGGTCAGTCAAAAAATGGCGTGCGGATCAGTCGAGCATCGAGATCGCGGTCGGTGCGTGCTCGGCCTTTTCGGCGAGTTCCTCGAATTCGTTGATCGCGTCGATTTCGGTGCCCATCGAGATGTTCGTCACGCGCTCGAGGATCACTTCGACGACCACCGGCACGCTGAATTCTTCCGCGAGCGTTTGCGCCTGGCGCAGCGCCGGCTCGATCTCTTCCGGCTTGAACACGCGCAGCGCCTTGCAGCCGAGGCCTTCGGCCACCGCCACGTGATCGACGCCATAGCCGTTCAGCTCCGGTGCGTTGACGTTGTCGAACGCGAGTTGCACGCAGTAGTCCATGTCGAACGCGCGCTGGGCCTGGCGGATCAGGCCGAGGTACGAGTTGTTCACGACGACGTGCACGTACGGCAGCTTGAATTGCGCGCCGGCGGCCAGTTCCTCGATCATGAACTGGAAGTCGTAGTCGCCCGACAGCGCGACGATCGGACGGCGCGGGTCGGCCGCACGCACGCCGAGCGCGGCGGGGATCGTCCAGCCGAGCGGGCCGGCCTGGCCGCAGTTGATCCAGTTGCGTGCCTTGAACACGTGCAGGAACTGCGCAGCTGCGATCTGCGACAGGCCGATCGTGCTGACGTAGCAGGTATCGCGGCCGAACACCTTGTTCATCTCTTCGTACACGCGCTGCGGCTTGACCGGCACGTTGTCGAAATGGGTCTTGCGCTGCAGCGTGCGCTTGCGTTCCTGACACTCGGACACCCACGCGCTGCGGTCCTTCAGCTTGCCGGCGGCCTTCCATTCCTGCGCGACCGCGACGAACAGCTCGAGTGCGGCCTTCGCGTCGGACACGATGCCGAGATCCGGGCCGAACACGCGGCCGATCTGCGTCGGTTCGATGTCGACGTGCACGAACTTGCGGCCCTTCGTGTAGACCTCGACGCTACCGGTGTGGCGGTTCGCCCAGCGGTTGCCGATGCCGAGCACGAAGTCGGACGCGAGCATCGTCGCGTTGCCGTAGCGATGCGACGTCTGCAGGCCGACCATGCCGGCCATCAGCGGGTGGTCGTCCGGAATCGCGCCCCACGACATCAGCGTCGGGATCACCGGCACGCCGATCGTTTCGGCGAATTGCACGAGCAGGTCTTCGGCCGCTGCGTTGAGCACGCCGCCGCCCGACACGATCAGCGGCTTGTCCGCGTCGTTGAGCATCGCGAGCGCCTTCTCGATCTGCGCGCGGGTCGCCGCGGGCTTGTAGACCGGCAGCGGTTCGTACGTGTCGATGTCGAACTCGATTTCGGCGAGCTGCACGTCGATCGGCAGGTCGACCAGCACCGGGCCCGGACGGCCCGAGCGCATCAGGTGGAACGCCTGCTGGAACACGCGCGGCACGAGCGCCGGCTCGCGCACGGTGACGGCCCACTTGGTGACGGGCTTCGCGATCGACTCGATGTCGACGGCCTGGAAGTCTTCCTTGTACAGGCGCGCACGCGGCGCCTGGCCCGTGATCGCGAGGATCGGAATCGAGTCGGCCGACGCGGAGTAGAGGCCGGTGATCATGTCGGTGCCGGCGGGCCCCGACGTGCCGATGCACACGCCGATGTTGCCCGGTGCGGCACGCGTGAAGCCTTCGGCCATGTGCGACGCGCCTTCGACGTGGCGCGCCAGCACGTGGCTGATGCCGCCCGACTTGCGCATCGCGGAATAGAACGGGTTGATTGCTGCGCCCGGCACGCCGAACGCGGTCTGGATGCCTTCCTTCTCGAGCACGAGTACGGCTGCGTCGACGGCTCTCATCTTGGCCATGAATGTCTCCTTGGATAGTTGGATCTTGCGAATCGGTCTGTTGGGAACACTTTAGGGACGCAAGAAAGGTTTGATAAGATCAGCCGAAGTCGCTTATTTCGAAACTAAAAGTATGGAATGACGGCCGGACGGGGCTTCCCGCCGGTGTCGGAGCCGGGACGGAGACGGGAAATGGATCGTTTCAAGCAGATCGAGACGTTCGTGCGGGTCGCGGACGCGGGCAGCCTCGCGGCGGCCGCGCTCGAGGAGGGCGTGTCGCCGGTGGTGCTCGGGCGGCGCATCGACGCGCTCGAGAAGCGCCTCGGCGTGAAGCTGATGTATCGCTCGACGCGCCGGCTGGTGGTCAGCGAGGAGGGCGCCGCGTTCCTCGAGCGCTGCCGCGGGCTGCTGTCCGAATGGGACCAGGCCGAGAACGAGCTGGCCGCCGGGCGGCGCGCGGTCAGCGGGCATCTGATCGTGTCGGCGCCGGCCGCGTTCGGCCGCAAGCACGTCGCGCCGCACGCGCCCGGTTTCCTCGTCGACAAGCCGGAAATGCAGCTGTCGTTCAACCTGACCGACCGCGTCGTGGATCTCGTGCGCGAAGGCTACGACCTGTCGATCCGGATCGGCGGCTCGGTCGATCCGAACTTCGTCGCGGTGAAGCTCGCGTCGAACCGGCGCGTCGTGTGCGGCACACCCGCGTATTTCCGCAAGCACGGCCGGCCGAAGTCGCTCGACGACCTGCTGAAGCACAACTGTCTCGCGTTCAACCTGCAGGGCGGCCAGAACCGCGGCTGGTATTTCCAGCGCCACGGCAAGATCGTGACGATGCGGGTGGCCGGCAATCTCGACTGCAACGACGGCGAGCTGCTGCATCGCTGGGTCGCGGAAAGCCTCGGGCTCGGCTGGCGCTCGACCTGGGAAATCGCCGCGCAGCTCGAAACGGGCGAACTCGAAACCGTGCTCGACGAATTCGCGCTGCCGGACTACGACATCCTCGCGGTCTATCCGCAGCAGCGCTACGTGCCCGCGCGCGTGCGCTACTTCATCGACTACCTGCGCGAAGCGTATGCGCGCCCCGGCTACTGGAACAGCACGCCGTAACGGGCGCGGCGGTTTCCGGCATTTTTTTGCGCATCATCGGCTTCGTGCGGGAATAAACTCGACGCAGCGGCGGTAAGGTCATTGAGAGCGCCCGCTGCCGGTCTGTCCGGGCACCGGACGCGGAACGGGCGCGGCTTCGGCCGCCGGGACCAGGGAGGTCATGTGGGGCAAGCCGGACAGGCGGTCGACGAACGGGCGGAGGACGACGCGGTCGCGCGCGGCGAACGGTTTCGCGTGCTCGTGCTGCCGCATCTCGACGCCGCGTACAACCTCGCGCGCTGGCTGAGCGGCAATGCGGGCGACGCGGACGATGTCGTCCAGGACGCGTGCATGCGCGCGCTGCGTTTCGTCGACTCGTGCCGCGGCGACAACGCGCGGCCGTGGCTGCTGACGATCGTGCGCCACACCTGGTACACCGAGTGGCGCCGCCGCGCCCACGCGCACGAGGTCGCGCTGCCCGACACGCTCGACGACACGGAGGTGCCGGACGACTGGCAGCCGGCGACGGAGGATCCGCTCACGCACCTGTTGCGCGGCGAGAACGTTCGGCTGGTGAACGCGGCGCTCGCGAAGCTGCCGCCCGAATACCGCGAGGTGCTGGTGCTGCGCGAGATGGAGGATCTGAGCTATCGCGAGATCGCGGCGATCGCCGACGTACCGGTCGGCACCGTGATGTCGCGACTCGCGCGCGGCCGGCGTCGGCTCGCCGCGCTGCTGGCCGGCACGCAGGCGCCGGCACCCGAACCCGCGCCGGGACGTGCGTCGGCAAGCGGAACCGCATCGGAGGCGATCGATGGACTGTAACGAAGCGCGCGCATTGCTGGACGCGGACGTCGACCGCGAGCTGTCGGCGCCCGATGCGTTGCGCGTCCAGCGGCATGTCGAAGGCTGCGACGCGTGCCGCCGCGAACGCGAGCGGATCGTCGCGCTCGGGCGCGCCGTGCGGCAGGCCGATTATCACCGCCGCGCCGGAGGGCGCTGCGCGCGAGCATCCTCGCGGCGCTGCCGGCGGCGGCCGGCGCGAACGCGCGCGGCCAGGCCGCGTGGAACCGGCGCCGGACGACGCGGCGGCGCGGCCGCGGGCCCAGCCTCGGCCGCCGGTCGCCGCTGGTTCGCGTGGCTGGGCGGGCGCGGCGCGGCGGCTCGCCCGGCGTCGACCGGACGGGGGGCGTCGCGCGCTGCCGGGCTCGGCTGGGCGTCGCGCTGCTGTCGCGCTCGCGGCGGCGGCCGGGATGGCGCTGTCCGCCCGCCACGCCGCAACCGACCAGACGGTCGACGAACTGGTCGCGAGCCACGTGCGCGCCGGCCTGTCGGCGCGCGACATCGACGTGATCTCGACCGACCGGCATACGGTCAAGCCGTGGTTCAACGGCCGGCTCGACTATGCGCCGCCGGTCGAGGACCTGTCGGCGAGCGGCTTCCCGCTCGCAGGCGGCCGGCTCGACTACGTCGGGCGGCGCCGCGTCGCGGTGCTCGTGTACCGATACCGGCAGCACGTGATCGACGTGTACGTGCAGCCGGCAGGCGTCGGGCGGGAGGCCGCGCCGTACGCGACCGTGTCGCAGGGCTACGCGCTCGACCGCTGGGAGGCGGCCGGGATGACGTGGTGGGCCGTGACCGACGCCGAGCCGTCGGCGCTGGCGCGTTCAGGACGGCGCTCGACGCGCGGCTGGGCGGGGCGCGCGTCGAGTGACGGCGGCCGCGTCGCCGGCCCGCAGGCGCGCGCCCGACACTCCGCCCCCATTTCAGAATGGTCGCGCCGACGGCGGCTTCAGCTGCCGCGCCATTCAAGTCGTTGAAAACATGGCCGAATCCGGTCGGGAATCGTCGATCGGTATTGCACGCGCCCCGTATCCGGGTTAGAATCTTCGGCTTCTCACTTGCCACACCGGTTCAGACGCCCGGGTGGCTTTAATCCACAAGGAGTGTGTAATGCGTCATTACGAAATCGTATTCATCGTGCACCCCGATCAGAGCGAGCAAGTGCCCGCGATGATCGAGCGTTACAAGACCACGATCACGACGCACGGCGGCCAGATCCACCGTGTCGAAGACTGGGGCCGTCGCCAGCTGGCCTACATGATCGAGAAACTCGCGAAGGCTCACTACGTCTGCATGAACATCGAGTGCGACCAGACGACGCTCGACGAACTCGAACACGCGTTCAAGTTCAACGACGCCGTGCTGCGCCACCTCATCGTCAAGATGAAGAAGGCCGAGACCGGCCCGTCGCCGATGATGAAGGAAGTTCAGCGCGAAGAAGCCAAGAAGGCGGCTGCAGCTCAGCCGACCGAAGCGCAGGCTTAAGTTCGTCACTCATTAAGCCATCAAGGAGCGCGTCACTCACGTGAACAGGTTGCAATTGACGGCGAGCGTCGTCGAGCGCGCACCGGTGCGATATACGCCGGCGGGTGTTCCGATCGCAAGCGCCACGTTGCATCACCGCACGGAAGTCGTCGAAGCAGGCATTCCCCGTCAGGTCGAAATGACGATCGAGGCGGTGGCGGCCGGTGAGGCGAGCGGCAAGCTGGAAAGTCGTGAAATGGGCGTCGAAACGCTGTTCACGGGCTTCCTGGCAAAGAAAAGCCGCAACGCGAGAACCTTGGTGTTTCACATCACTGCATTGCAGGACATAGGAAAGGACTGAAATCATGGCCCGCCCGACTGGTAAGAAATTCGACAAGCGTCGTCAGCAACAAAACCCGCTCTTCAAGCGCAAGAAGTTCTGCCGTTTCACGGCTGCCGGCGTCGAGCAGATCGACTACAAGGACACGGAAACGCTGAAGGACTTCATCGGCGAAAACGGCAAGATCACGCCGGCTCGTCTGACGGGTACGAAGGCGCACTATCAGCGTCAGCTCGACACGGCAATCAAGCGTGCGCGTTTCCTCGCGCTGCTGCCGTACACCGATCAGCACAAGGCGTAACTCGGCGACGCCATAAGGAGAATTCGAATGCAAATCATTCTGTTGGAAAAAGTCGCCAATCTGGGCAACCTCGGCGATATCGTCAAGGTCAAGGACGGTTACGCTCGCAACTTCCTGATCCCGAACCGCAAGGCTCGCCGTGCAACGAAGGAAGCGATCGCCGAATTCGAAGTTCGCCGCGCTGAACTCGAAAAGATCGCCGCTGAAAAGCTGGCAGCATCGCAGGCAGTCGGCGAGAAGCTGAACGGCCAGACGTTCGAAGTCACGCAGAAGTCGGGCGTCGACGGCCGTCTGTTCGGCTCGGTCACGAACGGCGACGTCGCGGAACTGCTGAAGAAGGCAGGTTTCGAAGTCGAGAAGCTGCAAGTTCGCATGCCGGAAGGCCCGCTGAAGATGATCGGCGAGCACGTCGTTCAGATCGCGCTGCACACGGACGTCGTCGTCGACGTCACGATCAACGTGATCGGCGACCACGCGTAAGCGTATGCAAGCTTTCCGGGCGGCTTCCGCCGTCCGGACAAGGGCAGGCGCCCGGGCAACCGGGGCCTGCCTTTTTTATTGCCCGATCGCCGGAGCGGTAGCGCTGCTGCGATCTATTCGCGATAATCCCAACCCATGAACGCGCCGCAAGATCCTCAAATCGAATCGCTGAAAGTCCCGCCGCATTCGGTCGAAGCCGAGCAGTCGGTGCTCGGCGGCCTGTTGCTCGACAACGCGGCATGGGACCGGATTGCCGATTTCCTGTCGCAGGGCGACTTCTATCGCTACGACCACCGGATCATCTACGAGCACATCGGCCGGCTGATCGCGTCGACGCGCCCGGCCGACGTCGTGACCGTGTACGAAGCGCTGACCACGTCCGGCAAGGCCGACGACGTCGGCGGCCTCGCGTACCTGAACGCCCTCGCGCAGAACACGCCGAGCGCCGCGAACATTCGCCGCTACGCGGAAATCGTGCGCGACCGCGCGGTGCTGCGCCGGCTCGTGTCGGTCGCCGACGAAATCTCGGCCGACGCGTTCAATCCGCAGGGCAAGGAAGTTCGCCAGCTGCTCGACGAGGCCGAGTCGAAGGTGTTCTCGATCGCCGAAGAGGGCGCGCGCGGCAACCAGGGCTTCCTCGAGATCGGGCCGCTGCTCACGCAGGTCGTCGAGCGCATCGACACGCTGTATCACACCGCGAACCCGAGTGACGTCACGGGCACGCCGACGGGCTTCGTCGACCTCGACCGGATGACGTCCGGGATGCACGGCGGCGAACTGATCATCGTTGCCGGAAGACCGTCAATGGGAAAAACGGCCTTTTCCATGAACATCGGCGAATACGTCGCCGTCGAATACGGGCTGCCGGTCGCCGTGTTCTCGATGGAAATGCCGGGCACCCAGCTCGTGATGCGTATGCTCGGCTCGATCGGCCGGCTCGACCAGCACCGGATGCGTACCGGCCGGCTGACGGACGAGGACTGGCCGAAGCTGACGCACGCGGTGCAGAAGATGAGCGAGGCGCAGCTCTTCATCGACGAGACGGGCGGCCTGAACCCGATGGAATTGCGCTCGCGCGCGCGGCGTCTCGCACGTCAGTGCGGCAAGCTCGGCCTGATCATCGTCGACTACCTGCAGCTGATGTCGGGTTCGTCGCAGGGCGAAAACCGTGCGACCGAAATTTCCGAAATCTCGCGATCGCTGAAGAGCCTGGCAAAGGAGCTGGACGTGCCGGTGATCGCGCTGTCGCAGCTGAACCGCGGGCTGGAGCAGCGTCCGAACAAGCGTCCGGTGATGTCGGATTTGCGTGAATCGGGCGCAATCGAACAGGATGCGGACGTGATCCTGTTCATCTACCGTGACGAGGTCTACAACCCGGACAGCCCGGACAAGGGCACGGCCGAAATCATCATCGGCAAGCAGCGTAACGGCCCGATCGGACCCGTTCGGCTCACGTTTCTGGGGCAATACACGAAGTTCGACAACTTTGCGGGGGCGCAGAACTTCTACGGCGAGTAACACTTCTACGCCGGTTGTAAACCCTTATTTCGCCAAGCGTTGTATCCAATCCCGGCGCGCGCATATGCGCGCGTCGCGGCGCAACCGAAAACGGTACAATATCGCCCGTTTTCGTGACAGTCGTTTGACAATCTCTCAGGAATCCCATGTTCGGTCGATTCATGCCCACCGAGGGCAAGTTCTTTGAACTCTTCAACGCGCACGCGAAGCACATCGTTTCCGGTGGCCGCGAGCTCGAACTGCTGATCGACAATCTCGCCGACGCCGAGATTCACAAGCAAAACGTGCAGACCGCCGAGAAGGCCGCTGACAAACTGACGCATGAAGCGATCGATCTGCTGCACAAGACCTTCATCACGCCGCTCGATCGCGACGAGATCCACAAGCTGATCACGACGATGGACGACATCCTCGACCTGATGGAAGACGTCGCGACGGCCGTGTCGCTGTACGACGTGCAGTCCGTCACGTCCGAGGCGAGCCAGCTCGCGCACATCGTCACGCAGTCGGCGCAGCACGTGCAGCAGGCCGTCGGGTTGCTGTCCGACATGAAGCAGTCGGCACAGATCCTCAAGCAGTGCGAGGAGATCGACCGCTGGGAGTCGGAGGCCGATCGCGTGCTGCGCGCGGCGATGTCGAAGCTGTTCCGCGAGGAAGACGACGTGAAGACGCTCATCAAGCTGAAGGCGATCTACGAACTGCTCGAAGAGATCACCGACAAGTGCGAGGACGTCGCGAACATCATCGAAGGCATCGTGCTGGAAAACGCCTGAGCGGACCACGATGCATTCGATACAACTCGCCCTATGGATGGTCGCGACGCTGGTGCTCGTCGCGCTCGTATTCGACTTCATGAACGGCTTCCACGACGCGGCGAACTCGATCGCCACCGTCGTGTCGACCGGGGTGCTGAAGCCCCAGCAGGCCGTGGTGTTCGCGGCCGCGTTCAACGTCATCGCGTATTTCATCTTCCACCTGAAAGTCGCGCAGACTGTCGGTAAAGGCACGATCGATCCCGAGATCGTCGACCACTATGTCGTGTTCGGCGCGCTGGTCGGTGCGATCGGCTGGAACGTGATCACGTGGTACTACGGGATTCCGTCGAGCTCGTCGCACGCGCTGATCGGCGGCCTCGTCGGCGCGGCGCTCGCGAAGTCGGGCTGGAGCTCGCTGAACATCGACGGTCTGCTGAAGACGATTGCGTTCATCTTCATTTCGCCGCTGCTCGGTTTCATCCTCGGCTCGCTGTTCATGCTCGGCGTGTCGTGGCTGTATTTCCGCACCGCACCCAGCAAGGTCGACCGGCGCTTCCGGCGGCTCCAGCTGCTGTCGGCCGGCCTGTACAGCCTGGGCCACGGCGGCAACGACGCACAGAAGACGATCGGCATCATCTGGATGCTGCTGATCGCGTCGGGCTATGCGTCGGCGACGTCCGATGCGCCGCCCGCGTGGGTGATCGGCGCGTGCTACCTGTCGATGGGGCTCGGCACGCTGTTCGGCGGCTGGCGCATCGTGCGCACGATGGGCCAGAAGATCACGAAGCTCAAGCCGGTCGGCGGTTTCTGTGCCGAAAGCGGCGGGGCGATCACGCTGTTCATCGCGTCGTTCCTCGGCATTCCGGTGTCGACCACGCACACGATCACCGGCGCGATCGTCGGCGTCGGCGCCACGCAGAAGCTGTCGGCCGTTCGCTGGGGCGTCGCCGGCAACATCGTCTGGGCGTGGGTGCTGACGCTGCCGGCGGCCGCGCTGTTCGCGGCCGGCGGATGGTGGCTCGGGCACCAGATCTTCTGATATCGACGCTGTCGGGTCGACACGCGCAATGCGCCGCACACCGAAAGGTTGCGGCGCATTTTCTTTGCGCGGTCGGGAAAGGGGCGGCGCACGGCGGGGCCACCGCCGGGGATGCGCCGGATCAGTAACTGCCGTTCGCGAAGCGGGCGATCGGATCGTCGGCGGTGGCGGTGCGCGGGCTGACCGGCGCGGATTGCGTCGAAGCGCGCAACACCTGCACGGGCTCGGTGTTGCGCAGCGACGGCGCGGCGGCCGCGGGCGGCGGTTCTGCGTCGAACGCGGCAGCCTGGGCGGCCGTCAGCGCGGTGGTCGGAATCTGCGTGCCGGTCTCGGTGGGGCCAGTCGGCCCCGGATTCGCCGTCGTGGCGGTCATGTCGCCATTCACGGACGTTGCCTGCTGCTGCGCGGTCAGCACGCGCGGCGGCGGTTCGTATGGATCGGCGGCGGGGGCGGTTGCCGTGCCGTCGGGGCAACCGCCGCGGTCGAGACGACCGGCGCGGGCGACGGCGCGACGCCCGCCTGAGACGCGGCATACGCAGAGGCAGGCGCGCGACGCGGCTGCCGCGACGACAGGCGCCGCGCCGGCGCATCGCGCCGAGCCTCGTAGGTCGGCGCATCGAACGGCCGGGGCGCACCGCGCGCGGCGCGACGCGGCGAATGCCGTCGAAGCGCTTGGCCCAGTACGGGTTCGTCAGGTAGTCGAGCCGCACGGTGCCGCCGGTCGACGGCGCGTTGACGAAACGCAGCTTGCCGACATAGATGCCGACGTGCGAATGCGGGCGTCCGGTCGTATTGAAGAAGATCAGGTCGCCCGGCGCGACCTGGTCGGGGTCGATCGACACGCCGCGGCTGCTCATGTCGGCGGTCGTGCGCGGCAGGTCCACGTCGGCCGCGCGGCCGATCACGTAGCGCACCAGGCCGCTGCAGTCGAAGCCGCTCATCGGCGTGTTGCCGCCCCAGCGGTACGGCACGCCGACGAGGCTCATCGCCTGGATCGAGATCTCTTCCTGGCCGACGCTGTGGTCGACGAATTTCGGGAAATTGGCGGGTGCCGGGAAGGCGCGCGGCGTCGTGATCTTCATGCCGGAGGTGCGCGAGGCCGACTGCGGCGGCACGCTGGAGCAGGCCGCGAGCAGTGAAACGACGGCGACGGGAACCCAGATTCGAAGCATGGCAAGGCGGACGAGCGCGGCGCGCTCGCGAATCGTATGACAACAGACAGACCCGATGGTAGACGTTCCGGCGGGGCTTAGGCAACCATTCCTGAGAATTTACTTGAAGTTTCGCGTGTAAGTGAAGTGGTTGCGTAACGAAGCATGACCAACGTTTTCGACCCCAAAAATGAAAACGGCGCTCCGGAAAACCGGAGCGCCGCGTGGCGTCGGAGGCCGGCGGCAGCCGGCGTATCGCGTTACAGGATGTCCGACGCGTAGTCGGCGAGCCGCGAGCGTTCGCCGCGCGCGAGCGTCACGTGGCCGCTGTGGCCCCAGCCCTTGAAGCGGTCGACGACGTAGGTCAGGCCCGAGCTGCCTTCGGTCAGGTAAGGCGTGTCGATCTGCGCGATGTTGCCGAGGCACACGATCTTCGTGCCCGGGCCCGCGCGCGTCACGAGCGTCTTCATCTGTTTCGGCGTCAGGTTCTGCGCTTCGTCGATGATCAGGTACTTGTCGACGAACGTGCGGCCGCGCATGAAGTTCATGCTCTTCACCTTCAGGCGTGAACGGATCAGCTCCTGCGTCGCCGCACGGCCCCATTCGCCGGCTGCGTCGTCGGTTTTCTGCAGCACTTCGAGGTTGTCGTCGAATGCACCCATCCACGGCTGCATCTTCTCTTCCTCGGTGCCGGGCAGGAAACCGATGTCCTCGCCGACGGGCACGGTCGCGCGCGTCACGATGATCTCGTTGTAGCGCTTGTCGTCGAGCACCTGCGCGAGGCCGGCCGCGAGCGCGACGAGCGTCTTGCCGGTGCCGGCCTGGCCGAGCAGCGTGACGAAGTCGATCTCGGGGTTCATCAGCAGGTTCAGCGCGAAGTTCTGCTCGCGGTTGCGCGCGGTGATGCCCCACACGTTGTTCTTGTGATGGCTGTAGTCGCGCAGCGTCTGCAGCAGCGCCGTCTTGCCGTTCAGCTCGCGCACGATCGCGTGGAACGTCGGCTCGCCGTTCTGCGGCTCGAGATAGACGAACTCGTTGACGAGCATCGACCCGCAGAGCGGGCCGGTCACGCGGTAGTACGTGGTGCCCGTCTTCGTGTCCTGCCAGCTCTCCATCCCCTTCGCGTGTTTCGTCCAGAAGTCCTGCGGCAATTCGCGCACGCCGCTATAGAGGAGATCCTTGTCCTCGAGGACCTGGTCGTTGAAGTAGTCTTCCGCGGGCAGGCCGAGCGCATGCGCCTTGATGCGCATGTTGATGTCTTTCGACACCAGCACGACCTGGCGGTCCGGCCGGTCGCGCTGCAGCGCGCGCACGACGCCGAGGATCTGGTTGTCGGCCTTGCCTGCGGGCAGGCCTTCGACCGGCGCGATGTCCGCGAGCCTGGTCTGGAAGTAGAGGCGGCCGAGCGCCTCGCGGCTGCCGAGACGCGACAGCGGAATGCCGTCGGAGATCGGGCCGCCGTCGGCGACCAGCGCGTCGAGCGTGCGGCTCACCTGGCGCGCGTTGCGCGCGACTTCGGACATCCCCTTCTTGTGGTTGTCGAGTTCCTCGAGCGTCATCATCGGCAGATAGACGTCGTGTTCCTCGAAGCGGAAGAGGCTGCTCGGGTCGTGCATCAGCACGTTCGTGTCGAGCACGAACAGCTTCTGCAATTCGGCTTCGGCCGGCTTGCGGCTGCGCGACTTCGTCGCGGCGCCGGCATCGCGTGCGCTCGCGGTGGTCGGCTTGCCGGCCGCGGGCTTGTCGTTGCGTGCGACGACCGGCGCGGCGGGGGCGGCGGGGGCCGCCGGTTCGACCGGTGCCGGCATCGGCTGCAGCAGCGCGGCCGTCTGTCTGGTCTTGCGACCACGGGCGGGCGTGCCAGCGGCTTCTTGCGTCGACGCCGCGACGGCGCGCAGCGGCGCGGCCGTGTTCGCGGCTTCGGTCATCGGTTGGGCCACGCTGGCCGGGCCATATTCTCCGGCTGTGGAGGCGTCCCCTTCGGCGGATTTCTTCGCGGCTTTCGCGGGCCGCGCTTTCGCCTTGTATTCATCGGGCGGCAGCAGGCTGCCGAGCTTGCTGGGGGCAGTAGGCAAAGGCATGGTGTCCCTCGGGAGGAATCGTGTCGCATGGCGTGCGCCGCTGATCGCATCCTGCGTGACGTGGAAGGTGCATGCAGTTTGCGCGCGGTGGCGCACAGGAAATTCGTCTAGCCGGTTCGCCTAAGTGTCGATCAGCTCCTTGACGGGGTGAGGGGCCGGACCGAGAGCCGGCGCGCAGTCCATAAAAAAAGCCGCTGCCCCGTGGACCGGGACATGCGGCTGGCTGATACCGTTGTGATGCGCGTCAGGTGCCGGAAAGCATCGCAACGGGCACCGGCGCAGCTACGAGAAATATGGAGCGAACTGGCATTCATTGCGGCCCAATATAACGCGCCTCAAAGCGCTTGTACAGCACTTAGCACGTCGTCCACGTGACCGGGTACCTTGATGCCGCGCCATGCCTGGCGAAGCACACCGTCGGCGTCGATCAGGAACGTCGAACGCTCGATTCCGCGCACTTCCTTGCCATACATTTTCTTCATCTTGATGACATCGAACAGCGCGCACAGCGCTTCGTCGGCATCGGAAATCAGCGGGAACGGCAGTTCGAGCTTCGCCTTGAAATTGTCATGCGAGCGCAGGCTGTCGCGCGACACGCCGATCACTTCGGCGCCGGCCTTCTTGAACTTCGGATAGAGATCGCGGAACTGCAGGCCTTCGGTGGTGCAGCCCGGCGTGTTGTCCTTCGGATAGAAATACAGGACGAGCTTCTTGCCCTTGAGGTCGGACAGCGAAATGTCGCCGCCCGTCGCCGGTGCGGTGAAATCGGGAACTTGACGGTCAACTTCGACGGACACGTGTTTCTCCTGTTGTTATGGAAAGGCGCCGCTCGGGCGGCGCGGTTCGGCGGGGCGTCGCGGCGGCACGCCGCAAGGGCAGGCGGCGCGGGCGCGCGCGAACTCAGTCGGGCTGGACGATCAGCTCGCCGGAGCGGCCGGGAATCTCGCCCCACGTGACAGGGTACGATGGCAGCGAGTCGCGGTCCAGCGTCGCGTGGTAGTCGCCCATCGTCGCAAACGTATGGCCCTGTGCGCGCCAGCCGGCGAGCAGCTGCTCGAATACCGGCGCGAGCTTCTGGCCTTCCAGTTCCGCATGCAGCGTGAACACCTGGTCGTGCGGATTGGTTTCCGTGAACTTCAGGATGTGCGCGGCGACGTTGTGCGTGTCGATGCCGTCGATGCCGAGCACTTCGTCGAGGGTCGGCAGCGTGGTCGGCATCTGCACGTGCGACAGCGTGCGGCCGCCGACCACGGGCAGGTACGGCGAATGGCCGCGGCCGTCGGATGCGTAGCGCATCCCCCATGCGTCGATCTGCTCGAACGCGGAGTCGTTCATCTGCCAGCCGGCCGCGCCGTGCGTTGCGGGCGGCGCGCCGAAGACGTCGACGAAGCGCGCGTGGCTCTTCTGCATTTCACGCGCGGTCCAGTCGCGATCGCGCACGCGCACGTTGTCCTGCCAGTACACGTGATCCCACGTATGGATCCCGCATTCGAAGCCGGCCTCGTGGATCGCGCGCATGTCGGCGATCGCGCGGCGGCCGATGTCGGGGCCCGGCAGCAGCACCCCGTACATCAGCTGCTTCACGCCGTAGTGCTCGACCACCGACGTGCGCGACACCTTCTTCAGGAAGCCGGGGCGGAACACGCGCCGCAGCGCCCAGCCCGTGTGATCGGGGCCGAGGCTGAAGAGGAAGGTCGCGCGCGCGCTGAAGCGGTCGAAGATGCGCGCGAGGTTCGGCACGCCTTCGCGCGTGCCGCGCAGCGTGTCGACGTCGATCTTGAGGACGATACGAGCCAAGCGAGCGTCCCGTCAGTTCTGCTGCTCGACCAGCGCGCGCGCATCGGCGACATGGCCGCGATACGCTTCGAAGATCTTGCGCAGTGCGTCGTCGAACGTCGATTGCGGCGCCCAGGCGAGCTCCTGCATCGTGTTGTCGATCTTCGGCACGCGGTTCTGCACGTCCTGGTAGCCATTGCCGTAGTAGGCGCCCGACGTCGTTTCGACGAGTTGCACCTGCTTCGCGGAGCTGGCGTATTCCGGGTATTCGGCGGCCAGTTCGAGCATCTTGTGCGCGAGTTCGCGAACCGAGAAATTATTCTTCGGATTCCCGATGTTGTAGATCTTGCCCGACGCGACGCCGTTCTTGTTGTCGATGATCTTCATCAGCGCGCTGATGCCGTCGTCGATGTCGGTGAACGCGCGCTTCTGCGAGCCGCCGTCGACGAGGCTGATGTTCTCGCCGCGCACGATGTGGCCGAGGAACTGCGTGACGACGCGCGAGCTGCCTTCCTTCGGCGTGTAGATCGAGTCGAGGCCCGGGCCGATCCAGTTGAACGGACGGAACAGCGTGAAGTTCAGGCCTTCCATCCCGTAGCCCCAGATCACGCGGTCCATCAGCTGCTTCGAGCACGCGTAGATCCAGCGCGGCTTGTTGATCGGGCCGTAGGTGAGCGCCGATGCGTCCGGGTCGAACTGCTCGTCCGAGCACATGCCGTAGACCTCGGAGGTCGACGGGAACACGAGGTGCTTGCCGTACTTGACGGCCGAACGCACGATCGGCAGGTTCGCCTCGAAGTCGAGCTCGAACACGCGCAGCGGCTGCTGGACGTAGGTCGCGGGCGTCGCGATCGCGACGAGCGGCAGGATCACGTCGCACTTCTTCACGTGATACTCGACCCACTCCTTGTTGATCGTGATGTCGCCTTCGAAGAAGTGCATCCGCTCGTGGTTGACGAGGTCGCCAAGCCGATCGGTCTGCATGTCCATGCCGAACACTTCCCAATCGGTGGTTTCAAGAATGCGCTTCGACAGGTGATGGCCGATGAAGCCGTTCACACCCAGGATCAGGACTTTTTTTGCTTTCATGAATGACGGGAAGAATGAATGAACTGCGCGAATTCCGCGGGCGTCACGACGGTTTCGCTGCCGTCGCGCTGCTGCCACAGCTCGAGAATGGATAGGGCGCGGCTGTCGCCGCAGACGCCGAATAGCGCATTATCGCTTACGTGCAGGCCGGGCGGCAAATCCGCTGCGGCCGCGGCGGCGGCGCTGCCGGGCGCCGCGAGGCGCGCGCGGGCGATCACGAAACGCGTGCCGGCGACGTCGGTGAACGCGCCCGGATACGGGGGCGCGACCGCGCGTACCAGGTTATAGACCTGCGCGGCCGGCTTCGACCAGTCGACGCGGCCGTCCTCCGGCTTGCGCCCGCCGTAGTAGCTGCCGCTCGCGAGATCGTTCGGCAGATGCGGCGCCTCGCCCGCGAGCAGCGCGGGCAGCACGCGCCAGAGCGTCTGCTCGGCGGCGACCGTCACCTTGTCGAACACCTGCGCGGCCGTGTCGTCCGGCAGGATCGGCACGGCGGTCTGGGCGATGATCGCGCCCGCATCGGGCTTCGCGGCCATCTCGTGCAGCGTCGCGCCGGTTTCCGTTTCGCCGTTCAGCACGGCCCAGTTGGTCGGAACCCGACCCCGGTATTTCGGCAGCAGCGAACCGTGCATGTTGTACGCGCCGCGCGGCGCGATCGCGAGCAGGTCCACCGGCAGCATGTGGCGGTAGTAGAACGAGAAGATGAACTCGGGCCGCGCGTCGGATACGGCGCGGCGCAGTGCCGGATCGGCGGGGTCGGTCGGCGTGACGACCGGGATCCCGTGCTCGGCGGCCACCGATGCGACGCTGCCGAACCAGATGTTCTCGTTCGGGTTGTCCTCGTGCGTGACGACGAGCGCGACGTCGACGCCGCGTGCCAGCAGCACCTGCAGGCAGCGCACGCCGACGTTGTGATACGCGAAGACGACGGCGCGCGGCTTCATTGCGACGTCCCCGTGCGGCTCGCGGGGGCCGGCACCGCCGGCATCCCGTCGTGCTGTTCGAGCACGGCCTGGATCAGGTAGCGCGGCCGTGCACGCACTTGCTGGTAGATGCGGCCGACGTATTCGCCGAGCAGGCCGAGCGCGAAGATGATCACGCCGAGCAGGAAGAACGTGATCGCGAACAGCGTGAACACGCCTTGCACTTCCGCGCCGACGATGAAGCGGCGCACGAGCAGCAGCACGAACAGCGCGGCGGAGCCGAGCGACAGGATCACGCCGATGAACGACAGCCACTGCAGCGGCACGACCGAGAAGCCCGTCACGAGGTCGAAGTTCAGCCGGATCAGGCTGTACAGCGAGTACTTCGACTCGCCCGCGAAGCGTTCCTCGTGCGCGACCTCGATTTCGGTCGGTTTTTGCGCGAACGTGTAGGCCAGCGCGGGGATGAACGTGTTGACTTCGCCGCACACGTTGATCGTGTCGATGATGCGGCGGCTGTACGCGCGCAGCATGCAGCCCTGGTCGGTCATCTTGATCCGGGTGATGCGCTCGCGCAGCCGGTTCATCATCTGCGACGCCTTGCGGCGCCACAGGCTGTCCTGACGCTGCTTGCGGATCGAGCCGACGTAGTCGTAGCCTTCGCGCATCTTCGCGATCAGCTTGCCGATTTCCTCGGGCGGGTTCTGCAGGTCGGCGTCGAGCGTGATGACGATCTCGCCGCGCGACTGCGCGAAGCCGGCGAGGATCGCCATGTGCTGGCCGTAGTTGCCGTTGAGCAGCACGACACGCGTCGTGTCGGGGCGCACGTGGAACTGGTCCGCCAGCATCGCGGCCGAGCGGTCGCGGCTGCCGTCGTTGATCAGGATCACTTCGTACGACGTGCCGAGTGCGTCGAGTGCCGGGTAGAGCCGCGCGAACAGCGCGGCCAGGCCGTCTTCCTCGTTGTACACGGGGATGATGACCGATACCTCCGGGTTCGCGGCCCCCGGATGCCCGGCGCGTGCTTCAAGGTGATTCATGTACGCTTATTTTCCGTATTGTTCGCAAATCTGGTTGATGGCGTCGGCCACGCGACGCACGTCGTCTTCCGTCATCTGCGTGAAGAGCGGCAGCGTGACGGTCGATGCGCCGTATCGTTCGGCGTGGGGGAACATGCCCTCCTTGAAGCCGCGCGCACGATACAGCGTGAAAAGATGGATGGCCGGATAGTGGACGCCCGTGCCGATGCCGCGCTCCTTCATCTGCGCCATGAAATCGGCGCGCGAGATCGACAGCCGGTCGAGCGGCAGCGTGACCTGGAACATGTGCCAGTTGCTGTTCTCGAAATCGGCTACGGGCAGGCCGAGCCCGAGCTGCACGGCCGCACCGCCGTCGAGCGCGGCGAAATACGCGCGCGCGAGTGCGCGGCGCTGCGCGGTGAAGCGCTCGAGGTGCGGCAGCTGGCCGAGGCCGACGCGCGCGGCGACGTCGGTCAGGTTGTACTTGCCGCCGAGCACGTCGCAGTCCATCCCGTCGAAGCCGGTGCGCGTGATGCCCTGCAGCCGGTACTTCTGCGCGAGCGTCGCCTCGTCCTCGTTGTTCAGCACGAGCGCGCCGCCTTCGATCGTCGTCAGGTTCTTGTTCGCGTGGAAGCTGAACGACACGATGTCGCCGATCGCGCCGATGCGCTTGCCTTGCCACGTCGAGCCGAGCGCCTGCGCGGCGTCCTCGATCACGCGCAGGTTGTGTGCGCGCGCAATCGCGTACAGGCGGTCCATGTCGACCGGCAGGCCGGCCAGGTAGACCGGGATGAGCGCCTTCGTGCGCGGCGTGATCGCCTGCTCGAGCTTGTCGAGGTCGATGTTGCGCGTGACGGGGTCGATGTCGGCGAACACGGGCGTCGCGCCCGTCTCGAGGATCACGTTGCTGGTCGATACCCACGACGCCGGCGTCGTGATCACCTCGTCGCCGGGGCCGACGCCCGCGATGCGCAGGCCGATCTCGAGCGTGCAGGTGCCCGAATTGAACGCGCGGACCGGACGGCCGCCGCAGTACTCGGACAGCGCGGCTTCGAACTTCTGGCTCTGCGGGCCGGTGGTGATCCAGCCCGAGCGCAGCACGTCGACGACGCCCTGGATGGTTTCCTCGTCGATCTCGGGGCGGGTGAACGGCAGGAACGGAGCGGTAGTCTGGCTCATGAACACTTTGCCTGTAATGGCGTGTAATAAAGGGGTCGGGCGATCCGGCCCGAAACCGGCATTAAACACCGGTTGCCGGATTCGTACCGTGATTTTTTGTAGGCGGACGCTTAATGCCCGCCGGGCCGGCCGGGCGCGCTCAACTGCGCGCGAGCACGAGCACGCCGATCAGGATGATGCCGATGCCGACCAGCCGCTGGACCGACAGCACCTCGCCGAACAGGTACCAGGCGGCGAACGCGTTGACCACGTAGCCGAGCGACAGCATCGGGTAGGCGATCGACACGTCGACCCGCGACAGCCCGACAATCCAGACGACGACGCTCAGCACGTAGCAGCCGAGGCCGCCGATGATCGGCAGCTGGGTCGCGATCTTCAGGCCGACCGGCAGGATGTTCGCACGGCTGAATTCGAAGTGTCCAACGGCGTTGACGCCGGCTTTCAGCAGAAGTTGCGCACAGGCGTTGAGCATCACGCCGGTGATGATGCAGACGAACGAAACGGGATTCATGCGGCGGGCGTCCTTACGATTGCGGTTTCTCGACGATCACGCGGCGGTTGTCGCGCGCGATCACGCGCATCGGCACGCCTTGCCTGACCAGCGTGTCGTACTGGCCGGGCGGCATGATCGCGAGCGCATGGGTGTCCTGCTTCCAGCGTTCGATCCATTGGTCGACGGTCGGGATCCACTTGTCCGGCTCGACCGAGATGCCGAATGCGAGCTCGTCCTGGCGCTGGACCATGATCGTCGTGTGGCCCATGTAGAACGGGAACGTGTGATCGAGCATCTCGATCGAGTAGAACGGCGTGTCGGGCGGCAGCTTCGCCAGTTCGGCGCGCACGGCGGGCGCGAGCAGCGCGCCCGAGCTGTAGCGGCCGAATTCGTCGTGACCGGTGCCGCCGATCGTGCCGAACGCGAGCCACGCGGCGCCGAACGCGGTGATCGCGGCCGCGACGCCCACGCGGCGGTTCAGCCAGGCGGCCGCGAGCGTCAGCGCGCCCGTGACCGCGAGGCCCGCGTACAGCCACACCTGGAACGCGCGGTACAGCGCGTTCGGCGTGCGGGCGTCGCCCTGATACGCGAGGAAGATGATCCCGAACGCCGCGACGACGAAGAACACGAGGTAGCCGAGCAGGTGGCGGCGGAACCGGTCGGCGCTCATCAGCGGCAGGTACGCGCCGATGATCAGCGCGAGCGCCGGCGCGACCGGCAGCACGTACGAGATCAGTTTCGAGTGCGACGTGCTGAAGAACAGGAAGATGAACGCGCTCCAGATCAGCAGCACGAGCATCGGCGAGAAGCCGTTCGGCTGGCGCGGCATCCGCAGCGCATGGCGGATGCTCTGCCATGCGACCGACAGCCACGGCAGGAAGCCGACCAGCAGCACCGGCACGAAATAGTAGAACGGGCCCGGGCGGTTCTGTTCCGGGGTCAGGTAGCGGCGGAACTGCTGGACGATGAAGAAGAAGTTGAAGAACTCGGGGTTGCGCTGCTGGACGAGCACGAACCACGGCGTGACGATCGCGAAGAAGATCACGAGGCCGCTGGCCAGGTAGAGCCGCTTCCACAGCGCCCAGTCTCGGGCGATCAGCGTGTAGAGCACCAGTACGGCGCCGGGCAGGATCAGGCCGACGAGGCCCTTGGACAGCACGGCGAACGCCATCGCGGCCCAGCACGCCCACATCCAGCCGCGCACCGCGCCCGCCGGCAGCCCGGGCCGCTGCGCGAGCAGCAGCGAGCAGAGCGACAGCGCCATCCAGAACGCGAGCCCCATGTCGAGCGCGTTGAAGTGGCCCATCAGGTTCCAGTACGGCGAGCACGCGAGCACGACGGCCGCGAGCAAGCCGGACAGCGGGTTGAACAGGCGCGCGCCCGTGAAGCCGACCAGCAGCACGCCGGCGAAGCTGGCGAGGCCCGTGTACAGGCGCGCCTGCCATTCGCCGATGCCGAACCAGGCGAACGTCAGCGCGTTCAGCCAGGTCTGCAGCGGCGGCTTCTCGAAATACTTGTAGCCGTTGTAGCGCGGCGTGATCCAGTCGCCGGTGACGAACATTTCCCGCGCCATTTCCGCGTAGCGGCCTTCGTCGCTCGGGATCAGGTGGCGCAGCCCGAGCGGCGCGAACCAGACGATCGCGAGCGCGACGACGAGGAGGACGAGCGTGATGCGATTGAGCGGTAGCCTCGACGGCGTATCGTTCATGAATTTTCAGCCTGTTGGTTGTTGTAAGCGCCGCCGGCGGGTCGCGCCGGCGGCGGCCGGCTTGCCGGTTGCCGATCCGCGTGATGATCCGGGGATCGACCCGGTGTGCCGGCCCGAGTTTTACCGCATCGGGGATTAACGTTCAATTAAGAGCGCGGCGGCCACTTTGCGGCCCTCGGCCATCAGGATGTTGTAGGTCCGGCAGGCGGCCTGGAAATCCATCGTCTCGACGCCGATCCGCTTGGCCGTCAGCGCGGCCACGAGGCGCGGGTGCGGGAAGCGCAGCCGCGCGCCGCTGCCGAAGATCACGAGTTCGGGGGCCGGGTCGAGCAGCATCGCGAAATGCTCGGGCGCGAGCGCGTCGAACGACGATACGGGCCAGTCCCGCACCGGTGCGCCGGGCAGCACGATGACGCTCCCTTCGTGGCGTTGGAGGTTGACGTCGACATAATCGGGGCCGTAGCCGGTGACGGTGTTGAGCGCGCCGCTCGTGTCCTGGTGCAGTTTCAAATCGGTATTCCGCGGTTCCGTGGAGGGAAGGTCTGGCAAGGGCCGCACGGGCCCGGGCGGCCGTTTCGCGACCGGCGCACGCGGGACGCCTGACGGCGCGGGCCCGGAGCGGCCATGGTGCATTGCGAAAGTTGGCCAAAATCCGCTAAATTATAACTTTTTGGTCGCCCCGGGGCGCCACTTGCATCGTGCGTCGCCACAAGCCGCGTCCGACTGCCCGCATTTTCCCCAGTCTAGACAGCGCGCATAGACCAGCCGCTCTCCAGTTTTGATCCCGTCCCCCGGCCGCAAGGCCAACCCAGGAACCGTGTCGTCGTGAAACCGATTCAGAAGTCGAACAAGCTGCTCAACGTCTGCTACGACATCCGTGGCCCGGTGCTCGAGCACGCGAAGCGCCTCGAGGAAGAAGGCCACCGCATCATCAAGCTGAACATCGGCAACCTCGCGCCGTTCGGTTTCGACGCGCCGGACGAAATCATCCAGGACATGATCCGCAACCTGCCGGCGTCGTCCGGCTATTCGGATTCGAAGGGCGTGTTCTCGGCGCGCAAGGCCGTGATGCACTACACGCAGGAAAAGGGCGTCGTGGGCGTTGGCCTCGACGACATCTACATCGGCAACGGCGCGTCCGAGCTGATCGTGATGGCGACCCAGGCGCTGCTGAACGACGGCGACGAAGTGCTGCTGCCGGCGCCCGACTACCCGCTGTGGACGGCCGCCGTGAGCTTGTCGGGCGGCACGCCCGTGCACTACGTGTGCGACGAGCAGAACGCGTGGATGCCCGACCTCGACGACATCCGCCGCAAGATCACGCCGAACACCAAGGCGATCGTCGTGATCAACCCGAACAACCCGACCGGCGCGCTTTATTCCGACGAATTGCTGCTCGAGCTGCTCGAGATCGCGCGTCAGCACGGGCTGATCGTGTTCGCCGACGAGGTCTACGACAAGATCGTCTACGACGGGCTCGAGCACACGGCGCTGGGCTCGCTGTCGGAAGACGTGATCACCGTCACGTTCAACAGCCTGTCGAAAAGCTATCGCTCGTGCGGCTACCGCGCGGGCTGGATGGCCGTGTCGGGCCTCGGCGGCGACAACCGCCGGCGCGCGAAGGATTACCTGGAAGGCCTCGGGATCCTGTCGTCGATGCGCCTGTGCGCGAACGTGCCCGGGCAGTTCGCGATCCAGACCGCGCTCGGCGGCTACCAGAGCATCAACGAGCTGATCGTGCCGAGCGGCCGCCTCTTCAAGCAGCGCGAACTCGCGTACGACATGCTCACGTCGATTCCCGGCGTGACCTGCGTGAAGCCGCAGGCCGCGCTGTACATGTTCCCGCGCCTCGATCCGAAGCTTTATCCGATCCAGAACGACCAGCAGTTCATCCTCGACCTGTTGCTCGAGGAACGCGTGCTGCTCGTGCAGGGGACGGGCTTCAACTGGGCGGCGCCGGATCACTTCCGCGTGGTCTTCCTGCCAAACCTCGACGACCTGACCGATTCGATCAACCGGATCGCGCGCTTCCTCGACGGCTACCGCAAGCGTCATTCGGTCTGAGCGGACAGCGTCCCCCGGCATTCATTCAATTCTTACTCATCGATCACACGCAGCATGGAACCGATCAAAGTTGGCCTGTTGGGCTTCGGCACCGTCGGCAGCGGCACCTTCACGGTGCTGCACCGCAACCAGGAAGAAATCAAGCGACGCGCGGGGCGCGGCATCGAGATCGCGCGCATTGCCGTGCGCAATCCGGCCAAGGCGCAGGCCGCGCTCGGCGGTAACGCCGGCGCCGCGCAGATCACCGACGATTTCAACGCGGTCGTCGACGATCCGTCGATCTCGATCATCGCCGAGATGATCGGCGGCACGGGCATCGCACGCGAGCTCGTGCTGCGCGCGATCGCGAACGGCAAGCACGTCGTGACGGCGAACAAGGCGCTGCTCGCGGTGCACGGCACCGAGATCTTCGAGGCCGCGCGCGAGAAGGGCGTGATGGTCGCGTTCGAGGCGGCCGTCGCCGGCGGCATCCCGATCATCAAGGCGCTGCGCGAAGGCCTGACCGCGAACCGCATCCAGTACATCGCCGGCATCATCAACGGCACGACGAACTACATCCTGTCGGAAATGCGCGACCGCGGCCTCGACTTCGCGACCGCGCTGAAGGCCGCGCAGGAGCTCGGCTATGCGGAAGCCGATCCGACCTTCGACATCGAAGGCGTCGACGCCGCGCACAAGGCGACCATCATGAGCGCGATCGCGTTCGGCGTGCCGGTCCAGTTCGACCGTGCCTACGTCGAAGGCATCAGCAAGCTCGACGCGACCGACATCCGCTACGCGGAAGAGCTCGGCTACCGGATCAAGCTGCTCGGCATCGCGCGCCGCGCCGAAAAGGGCATCGAGCTGCGCGTGCACCCGACGCTGATTCCGGAGAAGCGCCTGCTCGCGAACGTCGAGGGCGCGATGAACGCGGTCGTCGTGCACGGCGACGCGGTCGGCACGACGCTGTACTACGGCAAGGGCGCGGGCGCGGAACCGACCGCGTCGGCGGTCGTCGCGGATCTCGTCGACGTCACGCGCCTGCACACGGCCGACCCCGAGCATCGCGTGCCGCATCTCGCGTTCCAGCCGGACAGCCTGTCGAACACGCCGATCCTGCCGATCGAGGAAGTGACGAGCGGCTACTACCTGCGCCTGCGCGTGGCCGACCAGACCGGCGTGCTCGCGGACATCACGCGCATCCTCGCCGCCACGGGCATCTCGATCGACGCGCTGCTGCAGAAGGAATCGGAGCAGGTCGACGACGCGAACGGCGAAACCGACATCATCCTGATCACGCACGAGACGCTCGAGAAGCACGTGAACGCGGCGATCGCGCAGATCGAGAGCCTCGCGACGGTGGTCTCGAAGGTGACGAAGCTGCGCATGGAAGCGCTGAACTGAGGACCAGGAACGACATGAACTACATCTCCACGCGCGGTGCCGGCATCGGCGAGCGCCACACGTTCTCCGACATCCTGCTCGGCGGCCTTGCGAAGGACGGCGGGCTGTACCTGCCGGCCGAGTACCCGCAGGTGTCGGCCGACGAACTCGCGCGCTGGCGCACGCTGCCGTACGCGGATCTCGCGTTCGAGATCCTGTCGAAGTTCTGCGACGACGTGCCGGCCGACGACCTGCGCGCGATCACGCGCCGCACCTATACGGCCGCCGTATACAGCAACACGCGCCACGGCGAGAACGCGTCCGACATCACGCCGCTGAAGACGCTCGGCACCGAGAACGGCGCGGCGCTGTCGCTGCTCGAACTGTCGAACGGCCCGACGCTCGCGTTCAAGGACATGGCGATGCAGCTGCTCGGCAACCTGTTCGAGTACACGCTCGCGAAGCACGGCGAAGCGTTGAACATCCTCGGCGCGACGTCGGGCGACACCGGCAGCGCGGCCGAGTACGCGATGCGCGGCAAGGCAGGCGTGCGCGTGTTCATGCTGTCGCCGCACAAGAAGATGAGCGCGTTCCAGACCGCCCAGATGTTCAGCCTGCAGGATCCGAACATCTTCAACCTCGCGGTCGAAGGCGTGTTCGACGACTGCCAGGACATCGTGAAGGCCGTCTCGAACGATCACGCGTTCAAGGCGCAGCAGAAGATCGGCACGGTCAACTCGATCAACTGGGCGCGCGTCGTCGCGCAGGTCGTGTACTACTTCAAGGGCTATTTCGCGGCGACGACGTCGAACGACGAGCGCGTGTCATTTACGGTGCCGTCGGGCAACTTCGGCAACGTCTGCGCGGGTCACATCGCGCGGATGATGGGCCTGCCGATCGCGAAGCTCGTGGTCGCGACCAACGAGAACGACGTGCTCGACGAGTTCTTCCGCACCGGCGCATACCGCGTGCGCAGCGCGGAAAACACCTATCACACGAGCAGCCCGAGCATGGACATCTCGAAGGCGTCGAACTTCGAGCGCTTCGTGTTCGACCTGCTCGGCCGCGATCCGGCCCGCGTGATGCAGCTGTTCCGCGACGTCGAGGAGAAGGGCGGTTTCGATCTCGCGGCGAGCGGCGATTTCGCGCGCGTCGCCGAGTTCGGCTTCGTGTCGGGCCGCAGCAGCCACACGGACCGTATCGCGACGATCCGCGACGTGTTCTCGCGCTACGACACGATGATCGATACGCACACGGCCGACGGCGTGAAGGTCGCGCGCGAGCATCTCGACGCGGGCGTGCCGATGGTCGTGCTCGAGACGGCCCAGCCGATCAAGTTCGGCGAGACGATCCGCGAAGCGCTCGATCGCGAGGCCGAGCGGCCGGCCGCATTCGACGGGCTCGAGGCGCTGCCGCAGCGTTTCGAGGTCGTGAAGGCCGACGCGCAGCAGGTGAAGGACTTCATCGTCGCGCATACGGGCGCGTGACGTAGCCCGCGGGGTAGCACCGGGGCAGCACCGTGCCGCGGGGTCGCAAGCCCGGCGGCGCAGCACGGCCGGAATGCCGATTCGTCGCACGGATCGGGGTTCCGGCCGTTTTGTTTGGGTTGGGCGGCGGCCGCGCACGGGCGCGCCGTCCGACGGCGCGCGAATCGAAACAAGTAAATCGAAACGAGTGCCAGTGCCGCGTGTTCGCGCCGATCACAGTTGCCGCATGTCCGGCATATCGCGCGTGGGCGCGACGGCGTCGCTACAATGACGTATTGACTCCAACGTTTCCCCGATTCCATCGATGTCGAATCCGAATCCCGCGGCGCCGCGCGCGCCGATGCTGTCGACCGCCGAGGCGCTCGCCGCGCTGCTCGAAGCCGCGAAGCCGCTGCCCGGCGCGGAAACTGTCGCCACGCTCGATGCGCTCGGCCGCGTGCTGGCGGCCGACGTGAGCTCGCCGCTCGACGTGCCGCCGATGCATACGAGCGCGATGGACGGCTACGCGGTGCGCGTCGCCGACCTGCTGCACGGCGAGCGGCGCCTGCCGGTGTCGCAGCGGATTCCGGCCGGCCATCCGGCCGCGCCGCTCGCGGCGGGCACGGCCGCGCGGATCTTCACCGGCGCGACGGTGCCGGCCGGCGCCGACGCCGTCGTGATGCAGGAACAGACGTCGGCCGACGGCGATGCGGTCGAGATCCTGCACACGCCGAAGGCCGGTGAATGGATCACCGCGCAGGGCGCGGACATCCGCCAGGGTTCGGTGATCCTGCCGTCCGGCACGCGGCTCACGCCGCAGGCGCTCGGGCTGGCCGCGTCGGTCGGCTGCGCGCAGCTGTCGGTCGCGCGGCGGATTCGCGTCGCGGTGTTCTTCACCGGCGACGAACTGACGATGCCGGGCGAGCCGCTGAAGCCCGGCGCGATCTACAACTCGAACCGCTTCACGCTGCGCGGGCTGCTCGAGCGGCTCGGCTGCCACGTGACCGATTACGGGATCGTGCCCGACTCGCTCGCGGCGACCCGCGACACGCTGCGCGAGGCCGCGCGCGATCACGACGTGATCCTGACAAGCGGCGGCGTATCGGTCGGCGACGAGGATCACGTGAAGCCGGCCGTCGAGGCCGAAGGGCGGCTCGCGCTGTGGCAGATCGCGATGAAGCCGGGCAAGCCGCTCGCGTTCGGCGCGGTGCGTCGCGGCGACGCGCGTCCCGACGCCCATTTCATCGGGCTGCCGGGCAACCCCGTGTCGAGCTTCGTCACGTTCCTGCTGTTCGTGCGGCCGTTCCTGCTGCGCCTGTCCGGCGTGCGCGACGTCGCGCCGCGCGCGCTGTCGCTGCGCGCGGACTTCTCGCAAGGCAAGGGCGACCGGCGCAACGAATTCCTGCGCGCGCGCGTCAACGCGGCCGGCGGCCTCGACCTGTTCCCGAACCAGAGCTCGGCGGTGTTGACGTCGACGGTCTGGGGCGACGGACTGATCGACAATCCGCCGCAGCACGCGATCAGCGCGGGCGAGACCGTGCGTTTCATTCCGTTTTCCGAACTGCTGTCGTAATACGACGGCTTCCCGACTTATGAAGATTCAGCTGAAATTCTTTGCAAGCGTGCGCGAGGCGCTGGGCGTGTCCGACGAGCACGCCGACGTGCCGGACGGCGTGACGACCGTCGGCGACGTGCGCGCCTGGCTGCGCCTGCGTGGCGGCGCGTGGGCCGAAACGCTCGCCGAAGGGCGCGCGTTGCGCATGGCATGCAATCACGAGATGACCGATCCCGATACGCGGCTCACCGACGGTTGCGAGGTCGCGTTTTTTCCGCCGGTGACGGGCGGTTGAGCTTTGGATGGGACCGGAGTAGGTGCTAAAGCGCTAACTCTGGTCGACCGCGACGCATCGGACTAGAGCAAGCACTAAAGCGCTAACTCTGGTCGACCACAAAGCATGGGACCCGAGTAAGCGCTGAAGCGCTAACTCTGGTCGACCGCGAAGCATGGGACCAGAGTAAGCGCTAAAGCGCTAACTCTGGTCGACCGCGAAGCATGGGACCAGAGTAAGCGCTAAAGCGCTAACTCTGGTCGACAGAGGCAGATGATGGCAACGATACGAATCCAGACCGACGACTTCGACCTGAACGCCGAAGTCGCGGCACTGCGCGCGCGCAACCCGAAGATCGGCGCGGTCGCATGCTTCGTCGGCACCGTGCGCGACCTGAACGAAGGCGATTCGGTCGCCGCGATGGAACTCGAGCACTATCCGGGGATGACCGAGAAGGCGCTCGAGAAGATCGCCGCCGAGGCCGGCCGGCGCTGGCCCGGGATCGACGTCGCGATCGTGCACCGCGTCGGCCGGCTGCTGCCGCTCGACCAGATCGTGATGGTCGCGACGGTCGCGTCGCATCGCGGCGACGCGTTCGCGTCGTGCGAATTCGTGATGGACTACCTGAAGACCGAGGCGCCGTTCTGGAAGAAGGAAACGACGCCGGACGGCGAGCGCTGGGTCGATGCCCGCAGTACCGACGATGCGGCACTCGCGCGCTGGGGCGTCGAATCGGGCAACACGCCGCGTTGAGCTCGGCGTTCGCGTCGTGCGGCGATGTGCCGCAGGCGCTCGCGGGTTCGAGCGCCGCGAATCGTCGTATCAGGCGTCCGGATCCGTGCCGCGTCCGATGATTCTCGTCGGAAACGGCTCGCCGCGGGCGCGTGACGGCAGCGCATGCGGATCGTCGCCCGTGTCGCGGCGGCGCGGCGCGATCGCGTCGAGCAGCGCCTGCTGCTCGGGCGGAATCGGGTAATCCCAGCCGAAGCGGCTCAACTGCAGGCTCTGCGCGATCCGCAGCGCGGGCTCCATGAAGCGGATGGCCGCGGGCGGCGTGTAGCGCCCCTCGACGGTCTTCAGGAACAGCGACAGCCAGCGGCTGAAATGCGCGGGCTCGATCCCGTCGAGCGGCTGGTGCGCCTGCTGCACGTTGCCGCGATAGCTCTTGGTGCCGAGCACGAGGCTCGACCAGAAGCTCACCATCTTCGGCAGATGGTCGTCCCAGCGGCCGTCCAGCTTCGCGTCGAACACGGGGCCGAGCAGCGGATCGGCGCGCACGCGGTCGTAGAACGCGTACACGAGGTCGCGGATGTTGTCTTCGGTCGGTTCGGCGTCGCGCAGGCGGGCCGGAGCGGTATCGGGCGTGGCGGGCAGGGCGGTCATGGCAAAAAAGGGCCGGGAAATTCAGGGCATCGGTGACGTGTCGGCGGAACGGCGGCGGGGTAACGCGCAGGACGCCGACGGAATTTTGACGCAAAATAGCGTCCACCCCTGCCTGAAAAATGCGCAGATGTCATGCATCTTATTGCGCGCAGGCCGTCCCGGCAACCCGGCGTCGTCAGTGGCCTCGACAGCCGCCCCGGCGCGTGTTCCGATCGACCCGCTTCGCCCGAGCGGGGCACGATCGACGATTTTCCGTATCTGCTCATGAGACTCACCGACTACACCGACTACTCGCTGCGCGTCATGCTGTATCTCGCCGTGCGCGGCGAGGGGCTCGCGACGATCCAGGAGATCTCGGACGCCTACGGCATCTCGAAGAACCATCTGATGAAAGTCGTGCAGCAGCTCGGCGAGCTCGGCTGGGTCGACACCGTGCGCGGCCGCAACGGCGGGCTGCGGCTGTTCCCCGAATCGCTGAAGCTGACGGTCGGCCAGGTGGTGCGCGCGACCGAGAACGATTTCGCGCTGGTCGGCTGCTTCGTGGCCGACGGCGACGAGGCGCGCGGCTGCGTGATCGAGCCGCAATGCCGCCTGAAGGGTGTGCTGGCGGCCGCGCGCGACGCATTCTTCGCCGAGCTCGACCGCCACACGCTCGGCGAGCTGAGCGTGCCCGCGTCGCCGCTCGCCGCGCTGCTGGGCATTCGTCCGATCGCGCTGGTGCGCGCCGAACCGTTCGGGGATGACGCGCCGGCGGCCGCCGAATCATCGTCGAGGGGCGACTGACACGCCGGCGCCATCCCCGCCGTCCGCGCTGCGGCCCGCCCGCAGGCCGTCGCGTTGCCGCCCGGCGATTTTTGCGTTGAATCAACCCGAATTTCGCTTGAAACCCGTATAACCATCCTCATCTTGGTGTTAATCGAAAATTGGAGGTCTCACCAAATGAGAATCGACAAGCTCACCACCAAGTTCCAGGAAGCACTCTCTGACGCGCAAAGCCTCGCGGCAGGGCGCGACAATCAATACATCGAACCCGTTCACGTGCTGGCGGCGCTGGTCGCGCAGCAGGACGGCTCCGCCCGCTCGCTGATGTCGCGCGCGGGCGTTCACGTGCAGGCGCTGCAAGGCGCGCTGAACGAAGCCATTTCGCGCCTGCCGCAAGTGACGGGCACGGGCGGCGACATCCAGATCGGCCGGGAGCTGGCCGGGCTGCTGAACCAGGCCGACAAGGAAGCGCAGAAGCTCAACGACACGTTCATCGCGAGCGAGATGTTCCTGCTCGCCGTGTCCGACGACAAGGGCGAAGCCGGCAAGCTGGCCCGCCAGCACGGCCTCACGCGCAAGGCGCTCGAAGCCGCGATCGCCGCGGTGCGCGGCGGCTCGCAGGTGCACAGCCAGGACGCGGAAAGCCAGCGCGAGGCGCTGAAGAAATACACGGTCGACCTGACCGAGCGCGCCCGCGCGGGCAAGCTCGATCCGGTGATCGGTCGCGACGACGAAATCCGCCGTTCGATCCAGATCCTGCAGCGCCGCACCAAGAACAACCCGGTGCTGATCGGCGAGCCGGGCGTCGGCAAGACCGCGATCGTCGAAGGGCTCGCGCAGCGGATCGTCAACGGCGAAGTGCCCGAGACGCTGAAGGGCAAGCGCGTGCTGTCGCTCGACATGGCCGCGCTGCTCGCCGGCGCGAAGTATCGCGGCGAGTTCGAGGAGCGCCTGAAGGCCGTGCTCAACGACATCGCGAAGGACGAAGGCCAGACGATCGTGTTCATCGACGAGATCCACACGATGGTCGGTGCCGGCAAGGCCGAAGGCGCGATGGACGCGGGCAACATGCTGAAGCCGGCGCTGTCGCGCGGCGAGCTGCACTGCATCGGCGCGACCACGCTCGACGAATACCGCAAGTACATCGAGAAGGATGCCGCGCTCGAGCGTCGCTTCCAGAAGGTGCTCGTCGACGAGCCGAGCGTCGAGGCGACGATCGCGATCCTGCGCGGGCTGCAGGAGAAGTACGAGCTGCACCACGGCGTCGACATCACCGACCCGGCGATCGTCGCCGCGGCCGAGCTGTCGCATCGCTACATCACCGATCGTTTCCTGCCGGACAAGGCGATCGACCTGATCGACGAGGCTGCGTCGAAGATCAAGATGGAAATCGATTCGAAGCCCGAAGAGATGGACAAGCTCGATCGCCGGCTGATCCAGCTGAAGATCGAGCGCGAGGCCGTGAAGAAGGAGCAGGACGAAGCGTCGCAGAAGCGCCTGCAGCTGATCGAGGAAGAGATCGAGCGCCTTGGTCGCGAATATGCTGACCTGGAAGAGATCTGGACCGCCGAGAAGGCCGCGGTGCAGGGCAGCGCGCAGCTCAAGGAAGAGATCGAGAAGGTGCGCGCCGACATCGCGCGTCTGCAGCGGGAAGGCAAGCTGGAGAAGGTCGCCGAGCTGCAGTACGGCAAGCTGCCGCAACTCGAGTCGCGACTGAAGCAGGTCACGCAGGCCGAAGAGCAGGAGCAGCACAACCCGACGCGTCCGCGGCTGCTCCGCACGCAGGTCGGCGCCGAAGAAATCGCGGAAGTCGTGTCGCGCGCAACCGGGATTCCGGTGTCGCGGATGATGCAGGGCGAACGCGAGAAGCTGCTGCACATCGAGGAAAAGCTGCACGAGCGCGTGGTCGGCCAGGACGAGGCGATCAGCGCGGTCGCGGATGCGATCCGTCGTTCGCGCGCGGGTCTCGCCGATCCGAACCGTCCGTACGGCTCGTTCCTGTTCCTCGGCCCGACGGGGGTCGGCAAGACCGAGCTGTGCAAGGCGCTGGCGTCGTTCCTGTTCGATTCCGAAGAGCACCTGATCCGCATCGACATGAGCGAGTTCATGGAGAAGCACAGCGTCGCGCGGCTGATCGGCGCGCCGCCGGGCTACGTCGGCTACGAGGAAGGCGGCTACCTGACGGAAGCCGTGCGCCGCAAGCCGTACAGCGTGATCCTGCTCGACGAGATCGAGAAGGCGCATCCGGACGTGTTCAACGTGCTGCTGCAGGTGCTCGACGACGGCCGCATGACCGACGGGCAGGGGCGTACGGTCGACTTCAAGAACACGGTGATCGTGATGACGTCGAACCTCGGCTCGCAGGTGATCCAGGCGATGACGGGTTCGCCGCAGGAAGAGATCAAGGACGCCGTGTGGCTCGAAGTGAAGCAGCACTTCCGTCCGGAGTTCCTGAACCGGATCGACGACGTCGTCGTGTTCCACGCGCTCGATCGCAGCAACATCGAGTCGATCGCGAAGATCCAGCTCGCGCGCCTGCACGACCGGCTCGCGAAGCTCGACATGGCGCTCGATGTGTCGCCGGCGGCGCTCGAACAGATCGCGAAGGTCGGCTACGATCCGGTGTTCGGCGCGCGGCCGCTGAAGCGCGCGATCCAGCAGGAGATCGAGAACCCGGTCGCGAAGCTGATCCTCGCGGGCCGCTTCGGTCCGAAGGACGTGATCCCGGTCGACGTCAACGACGGCCAGTTCGTGTTCGACCGCGTCGTGCACTGATCGCCGGCCATCGGCCGCGTGCCCGGTTCGCGCCGGGCACGCAAAAACAAACACCCCGCTCAGGCGGGGTGTTTGCATATGGGGCGGCCGAAACCGCCGCCGAGGCCGTTAGCCGGCGCGGCTCAGCCTTGCTTGTTGCCGCCGAACATGCCGGCGAGCTGCGTGAGCGTGCCGAGCACGTTCGACGTGTCGATCTGGCCGCCGGCCGGCACTTCGCCGTTCGGCGTCGCGCTGTTGACGACGTGCGGCAGCACCTGCGCGAGGATCGACGAGGCCTGGCCCGGATCGATGCCGATCTTGCTGGCGAGCGAACCGACGACGTCCGAGCCGAGTACGTTCTGCAGCGTGTCGGGCGAGATCGGCTGGTTTTCGCCGGTGCCGACCCACGAGCCGATCACGTCGCCGGCGCCGCCTTTCTGGAACTTCTCGATCAGGCCGTTCAGCCCGCCCGGCTGGTTGTTGATGAATTCGAGCGCGGTCGCGATCAGCGCGCTTTGCGAGTTGCCGCCGGCCTGGCCGCCGAGCAGACCGCCAACGATATCGAGGAGACCCATGGTTCTTCACCTTTACTGAAAAGGGCGCCGTGACGACGGCGCCCGTTGATCGAATGCCGCGCGCACGCCATCGCGCACGCGGCGCACATCAGGCGCCCGACGCCGCGGCGGCGGAGGCTGCCTTGTCCTTCTTGCTCTTCTTCTTCGAACCCTTCGTCGCCTTCGTGGACGACGCTGCGGCCGGCACGCTCGCGCTCGCGCCCGCGTCGGCGGAGGCCGCCGCGGCTGCGGCCGCCTTCTCCTTCTTCGAGGCGCGCTTGCCCTTGGCCGGCTTGGTCGCCGCTTCCGGAGCGCTCGCGGCCGGTGCGGGTGCCGTCGCCGTCGTGCCGGCCGTCGCGGTCGTCGCGGTCGTCGACGTCGGAGCGGTGCCTGCCGGCGTCGTGGCCGACGTGGTCGACGAGGTCGTCGCGGCGGGCTTCGACAGCTTCACGCCCTTCGGCGGCGTCGACGAACCGCCGATCGTCAGGCCGTTTTCCTCGAGATGCCCGACCGACTTCGTGCCGAGACCCTTCACGCGGTTCGCGAGATCGTCCGCGTCCTTGAACGGGCCGTTCTTGGTGCGTTCGTCGATGATCGCCTTCGACTTCACGGGGCCGAGGCCCTTCACCGATTCGAGCGCGGCCTGGTCGGCCGTGTTGACTTCGACGGCCGCGGCGAGGCCGGCGGCAAGCGACAGCGATAGCGCGACGAACAGCATCAGCAGCTTTTTCAGCATGGCAAAGGCTCCCTGGTTCTGACGGATGAATGGCTGTTGCAACGGACGGCGGGGCGAGACCTGGCCGGGCGTCGCCGTTAAGCATAGGACAAATGCATGCCCTTTTTGAGACAGGCTGACCGAATCTTGCTGAAGGCTTGCGTCGCTGTAAAGACGGAAAGCGCGTCGGGTGGCCGTTTTGACCATTCTTTACGGTGTCCGCGGCGGGGATTCCAAATTGTTGTACTTGGCCGTGCGACAACGCTTGACTTAGAGTGAACTCTAACTCCTAACCTTGTTCCTGCCATGTCGAAAACCGTATCCAGACCTTCCGCCGCCGGTCCGCTCACGATCGGGCAAGTCGCCGAACTGATCGGCGTGTCGACGCATACGCTGCGGTATTACGAGCAGGCCGGCCTGCTGCGCGCGATTTCGCGCACGGCGGCCGGGCACCGGCTCTACGCGCCGGCCGATCTTGACTGGCTGGACTTCGTGATGCGCCTGAAGGCGACCGGCATGCCGATCGCGCAGATGCAGCAGTTCGCGGCGCTACGTGCGCAAGGCGAGTCGACGTTCGGTGCGCGGCGGCGCCTGCTGGCCGCGCATCGCGACGTGGTGCGCGCGCATATCGCGGAGCTGCAGGCGAGCCTCGACGCGATCGGCGACAAGATCACGTACTACGAGACGCAGGAACGCGAGACGGGACGACGGGCGAACCCTACTCACTCATTCTCGGAACAGGACGGACACCATGGAACGACTCGTTGAAGATCGCTACACGCGCGGCTGGAACAAGCTGAAGGAAATCGACGGCGAAGTGGGCGAACGCGTGATCGCGTCGCTTGCGCCGATCGCGCCGGACTTCGGGCGGCTGATCGTCGAATTCGGTTTCGGCGACATCTACAGCCGGCCGCAGCTCGACCTGAAAGCGCGCGAGATCGCGACGATCGCCGCGCTGGCCGCGCTCGGCAACGCGCAGCCGCAACTGAAGGTGCATGTCGAGGCGGCGCTGAACGTCGGCTGCACGCGCGACGAGATCGTCGAGGTGTTCATGCAGATGGCCGTCTACGCGGGTTTTCCGGCCGCCCTCAACGCGTTGTTCGCCGCGCACGAGGTGTTCACGCGGCGCGATGAAGCGGCCGGCCGGGACGGCGGCACGACCGAAGCGGTCGCGCGCGCCGCGTGATGCGACGCGTGCCGACGCATCGCGCGAGCCCAATGCTTCAGAGGCGGTGCGGTGCGACGATCCGGTGTTTCGCGATCCGCCGGTACAACGTCGCGCGCGAGATGCCGAGCGCCTGCGCGGCAGCGTCCGGCCGCCAGCGATGCGCGGTGAGCGCCGCGACGATGCGGCCGCGTTCGTCGTCCGGCAGCGCGCCGGGCGGCCCGGCGCCGAGCTGCGCGGCGAGATCGGCGGGCAGGTCGCGCCGCGTCACGCGTGCGGCGTCGCACACCGCGCACGCATAGCGCAGCACGTTGCGCAGCTGCCGCACGTTGCCGGGCCACGGATACGCGGCGAGCTGCTCGGCGAGCGTCGCGTCGAGCGTGAGCACATGGCCGGTCGCCTGCGCTTCCTCGGCGAACACCGCGGCGATCACGTCGCGCACGTCCGCGCGCTCGCGCAGCGGCGGCAGTTCGAACGTCGCGCCGCTCAGCCGGTAATACAGATCCTCGCGGAACGTGCCGTCGGCCACCATCCGCGCGAGATCGCGGTGCGTCGCGCAGATCACGTCGAGATCGACGCGCACCGGCGTATCGCTGCCGAGCGGGACGACCTCGCCGTCGGCGAGCACGCGCAGCAGGCGCGTCTGCAGCGTGAGCGGCATGTCGCCGATTTCGTCGAGGAACAGCGTGCCGCCGTCGGCGAGCGCGATCTTGCCGCGCGCGCCGTGCTTGCGCGCACCGGTGAACGCACCGGCCGCATAGCCGAACAGCTCGCTTTCGATCAGCGCCTCGGGCAGCGCGCCGCAGTTGACCGCGACGAACGGCCGTGCGCGTCGCGCACCGGCGTCGTGGATCGCGCGGGCGAACACTTCCTTGCCCGCGCCGGTTTCGCCGAGCACGAGAATCGGCAGCCGCTTGCTCGCGACACGCAGCGCGAGTTCGGCCTGCTGCGCGACGCGCGCGTCGCTGCTGTGCAGGAACGGCGTCAGCGCGCCGACGTGGCGCTGCGCGGTGCCGGGGCGGCGCGATGCCGGGGCGGCCCGTGCCGTGCCGGTTTCGCGGCCGGCGCGCCGTAGCGGCGCGCGCAGCCGTGCGTAGAGCGGGGCGCCGGTCGCGCGCAGCCGCAGCGCGACGATCGCGTCGAGCCGCGCGGCGTCGCGCAGCGGCATCTCGGTCGCATCGAAGATCTCGTCGATATGGCGCGGCTCGCGCAGCGCCGGCAGCGCGTCGCGCGCCGTCCGGTTCGCGGCGACGATATTGCCGCATTCGTCGAATGCGATCAGCCATTCGGGCTGCGCCTCGACGTAGTGACGATTCGGATGCCCGAACAATATCCAGTGCTGCGCGGTGCTGTGCACGAAGTAGCCATCCTCGATCAGCGCCGCGCTCTGCCGCACGAGCTGGTACACGAGACGCTGGCTGTCGCGGCCGTCCGGCGACTGGACGGCCGACGCATCGAGCACGCCGATCAGTTCGCCGCCCGGCGCGAAGATCGGGGCCGCGCTGCAGGTGAGCGTGGTGAAGGCCGCGCGGAAGTGGTCGGTTTTGTGCACGGTGATCGGCGCGAGATCGGTCAGCACGCTCGCGACGCCGCAGGTGCCTTCCTCGCTTTCCGACCAGCACGAGCCGATGTGCAGCCCCGCATGACGGAAGTCGTTGCGGCGTTCGCGGTCGATCCGGTAATCGATCGTCACGCCGTGCGCGTCGGTCAGCATCACGCAGTAGTCGGCGACGCGAATCATGTCGTGCAGGCGCGTCAGGCACTGGCCTGATGCGCGCAGGAAGGCCTCCTCCTTGTCGCGCACCTCGCGCAGCTCGGCCGCGGTCAGCACGCGCGGGCCGATCGACGACGCCGGGTCAAGCGCGTAGCGCTCGAGCGAGCGCTGCCACGACGACACGAGACGCGCGGAATCGGCCGGCGCGGGCAGGCGTCCGGCGAGCGCGCCGAGCACACGGTCGGCGTGCTGGGCCTGGGGGACTGCGTAGGGCATGATCGGCTCCGGTTCCGTATGGCGGGGAATTCGATGTTCTTGTAGCACATCCGCTTGCGCGGATCACATTGCATCGCAGCACGCGCGCGGCGTGAGACGTTCGTCTCAGCGGTATCTCAGCCGGTCTCGCGCGGCTGAGACGCGCGGGCAGGCCGCGCGCAACGGTGGGCCGGCGCACGGCGGTGCGCGCCGCGCCGCGAGCCGCGTGGCTTGCCGGCGAAATTGCGGTCCGGATGAAGGCGCCGAAACCGGCGCGCCAGGAGATCGACCGCGTGAGACGCACGGGCAGTTTCGCAGGGCGTCGGGCGCTCGCGGCAGCAGATGCCGATGCCTGGCGTACCGGCCGAGCCAGTCCGCACGCGGGTTTCGCGGTCATTGCACACACGGTGGCACGCCGCTTGCAGATGTCACGGGCAAGCCGGCGCAATCGCGTCGGCGACGACGATCCGCTGCCCTCGATGACGGCGGACGACACATGCAAGGCCGGCGCGCGAGCGCCGGCCCACTGGATGGAGACAAGCCCGTGACGACGCCCGTGACCGTCGGCGTGATCGCGAACCCCGCATCGGGGCGCGACATTCGCCGCCTGACGACGCATGCATCCGTATTCCCGACGGCGGAAAAGGCCAACATGGTCGTGCGCCTGCTGGCCGGCCTCGGTGCGATGGGCGTCGAGCGCGTGCTGACCTTGCGCGACAAGACGGGCATCGCGACGCTGCTGATGCGTGCGCTCGATACGCATCGCGCGGTCGCGCCGCACGAGCGCTGGCCCGACGTCGAATTCGTCGACCTGCCGATCTCGGACACCGTCGCCGACACGCAGGCCGGTGCCGCCTACATGCGCCGGATGGAAGTCGCGCTGATCGTCGTGCTCGGCGGCGACGGCACGCATCGCGCGGTCGCCGCGCATTGCGGCGCGACGCCGCTCGTCGCGCTGTCCACCGGCACCAACAATGCGTTTCCCGAACATCGCGAAGCGACCGTCGCGGGCGTCGCGGCAGGACTCGCCGCGACCGGCGCCGTGCCGGCGGAGGTCGCGTTCACGCGCAACAAGCGGCTCGTCGTGCGCTGCGCGGCGGGCGCGAACGCGGGCCGCGAGGAGATCGCGCTCGTCGACGTGTGCGCGGCCCGCCAGCGCTTCATCGGTGCGCGCGCGATCTCGGGGCCCGACGACATCGACACGCTCTACCTGACGTTTGCGGAGCCGGACGGCATCGGCCTGTCCGCGCTCGGCGGCGCGTGGGCACCGCTCGAGCGCAGCGCGCCGCACGGGCTCGCGATGCGCTTCGCCGCCGACGGCAAGACCGCCGGCACGCCGCTCGTCGCGCCGATCGCACCCGGCCGCGTCGATCGTGTCGTGATGCGCAGCTGCGAGCGGCTCGAGCCGAATGCGTGGCAGACGATCCCGTTCGAGCACGGCACGCTCGCGTTCGACGGCGAGCGCGAGATCGAGGTCGCGCGCGGCGAGCGCTACGAGATCGCGCTCGACTGGCGCGGGCCGCTGACGGTCGACGTCGGCCGCACGCTGCGTTACGCGTCGTCGCGGCGGTTGTTGCGCGATGCCGGCGCGTGGCGTGGTTGAGCATCCGTCGTCCCGAACAGTATTTCGGCATCCATAACGATCATCAAGGAGACATTGCCATGAAAAACCCGCTCGAAGGACAGGTCGCCATCGTGACCGGCGGCGCGCGCGGCATCGGCCGCGGCATTGCGCTGACGCTCGCCGGCGCGGGCGCCGACATCCTGCTGGCCGATCTGCTCGACGACGCCCTCGACGCGACCGCCCGCGAGGTGCGCGCGCTCGGCCGCCGCGCGGCGATCGCGAAGGTCGACGTCACGCAGGCCGCGCAGGTCGACGCGATGGTCGCGCAGGCGCGCGCCGAACTGGGCCGGCTCGACATCCTCGTGAATTGCGCGGGCGTGATCAGCATTCATCCGGTCGAGGCGCTGACCGAGCGCGACTGGGATTTCGTGATGGACGTGAACGCGAAGGGCACGTTCCTCGGTTGCCGCGCGGCGCTCCCGCATCTGAAGGCGCAGGGGCGCGGCCGGATCATCAACGTCGCGTCGATCGCGGGCAAGGAAGGCTTTCCGAATCTCGCGCATTACAGCGCATCGAAATTCGCGGTCGTCGGCTTCACCAACGCGCTCGCGAAGGAGCTAGCGCGCGACGGGGTGACCGTCAACGCGATCTGCCCCGGCATCGTCCGTACCTACATGTGGGACCGGCTGTCCGACGAATGGAAGACCGACGGCGAATCGGTCGAGGAATCGTGGCAGCGGCACCAGTTGACGCTGATCCCGCAGGGCCGCGCGCAGACGCCGGAAGACATGGGCCGGCTCGCGCTGTTCTTCGCGACGATGGACAACGTGACCGGCCAGGCCGTGAACGTCGACGGCGGCTTCACGTTCCATTGACGGCGCACGCCGTGCAATCCGTCGCCGGGGCGTTGCCGCGGCGGCATTCGCAGTCAGACCTATCCAGGAGACACACATGACCGTTTCGACACAGCTCAGCAGGGACACGCTGCTGGACGCCTACCGGCTGATGCGCACGATCCGCGAATTCGAGGAGCGCCTGCACGTCGAGTTCGCGACCGGCGAAATCCCCGGCTTCGTTCACCTGTACGCGGGCGAGGAGGCTTCCGCGGTCGGCACGATGCTGCATCTCGGACTTGCAGACTACGTCGCCACCACGCACCGCGGGCACGGCCACTGCATCGCGAAAGGCGTCGACGTGCACGGGATGATGGCCGAGATCTACGGCAAGAAGACGGGCGTCTGCCACGGCAAGGGCGGCTCGATGCACATCGCCGACCTGGCGATGGGGATGCTCGGCGCGAACGGGATCGTCGGCGCGGGCGGCCCGCTCGTGTGCGGCGCGGCGCTCGCGGCCAAGCACAAGAAGACCGGCGGCGTCGGCGTGTGCTTCTTCGGCGACGGCGCGTCGAACCAGGGCGTGATCTTCGAATCGATGAACCTCGCGTCGGTGTGGCGCCTGCCGGCGATCTTCGTGGCCGAGAACAATGGCTATGCGGAAGCGACGTCGTCGAGCTGGTCGGTCGCGACCGACAACATCGCCGACCGCGCGAACGGCTTCGGGATGCCGGGCGTGATCGTCGACGGCTTCGACTTCTTCGCGGTGCACGAGGCGCTCGGCGAAGCCGTCGCGCGCGCGCGCAACGGCGGCGGCCCGACGCTCGTCGAGGTGAAGTTCACGCGCTACTTCGGCCATTTCGAAGGCGATGCGCAGACCTACCGCGCGCCGGGCGAAGTGCAGAAGCTGCGCGACGAGAAGGATTGCCTGAAGCATTTCGAAGCGCGCGTCGTGCGTGCCGAGGTGCTGACGACCGACGATCTGCGCGCGGTCGATGCGCAGGTGAAGGCGCTGATCGACGATGCGGTCGCGCAGGCGAAGGCCGCGCCGCTGCCCGACGCGGCCGACCTGCTGACCGACGTGTACGTGTCGTACCCGTGAGCGCGCTCTGACATAGCCGCCAGCGGCCGGCGCAGCCGGCACGCCGAACCGAATATCCCAGGAGACAGACATGGCAAGGAAGATCACTTATTCGCAGGCGATCAACGAGGCGCTCGCGCAGGAAATGGCGCGCGACGACAGCGTGATCGTGATGGGCGAGGACAATGCGGGCGGCGCGGGTGCGCCGGGCGAGGACGACGCATGGGGCGGCGTGCTCGGCGTGACGAAGGGGCTGTTTCACAAGTTTCCGGGCCGCGTGCTCGATACGCCGCTGTCGGAAGGCGGCTACATCGGCGCGGCGGTCGGCGCGGCCGCGTGCGGGATGCGGCCCGTCGCGGAGCTGATGTTCATCGATTTCATGGGCGTGTGCTTCGACCAGATCTTCAACCAGGCCGCGAAATTCCGCTACATGTTCGGCGGCAAGGCCGTGACGCCGGTCGTGATCCGCGCGATGTACGGCGCGGGCCTGCGCGCGGCCGCGCAGCATTCGCAGATGCTCACGTCGCTGTTTACGCACATTCCGGGGCTGAAGGTCGTGTGCCCGTCGACGCCTTACGACGCGAAGGGGCTGCTGATCCAGTCGATCCGCGACAACGATCCCGTGATCTTCCTCGAACACAAGCTGCTTTACACGCGCGAAGGCGACGTACCTGAGGAATCCTATGCGATTCCGTTCGGCGAGGCGAACGTCGTGCGCGAAGGCGACGACGCGACGATCGTCACGTACGGCCGGATGGTGCATCTCGCGACCGACGCGGCCGCGAAGCTCGCGAAGGACGGCATTCACGTCGACGTGATCGACCTGCGTACGACGTCGCCGCTCGACGAGGAAACGATCCTCGAAAGCGCGGCACGCACCGGGCGCGTGGTGGTGGTCGATGAAGCGAACCCGCGCTGCTCGATCGCGACCGACATCGCCGCGCTCGTCGCACAGCGCGCATTCCGGACGCTCAAGGCGCCGATCGAGCTCGTCACCGCGCCGCATACGCCCGCGCCGTTCGCCGGCGTGCTGGAAGACCTTTACATCCCGTCCGCCGACGCGATCGCGCAGGCGGTACTCAAGACCAGGAGCTGACACGATGTCGATTCACATGATCACGATGCCCAAGTGGGGGCTGTCGATGGAGCAAGGGCAGGTCAACGGCTGGCTGAAGGCGATCGGCGAGCGCGTGACGAAGGGCGACGAAGTGCTCGACGTCGAGACCGACAAGATCTCGTCGGGCGTCGAGTGCGCGTTCGACGGCACGCTGCGCCGGCAGGTCGCGCAGGAGGGCGAGACGCTGCCGGTCGGCGCGCTGCTCGGCGTGGTGGCCGCGGCCGAGGCGAGCGATGCCGACATCGACGCGGCGATCGCCGAATTCCAGCGCGATTTCGTGCCGGCCGCGGCCGCCGACGACGCGGCCGGCCCGCAGCCCGAGAAGGCGCAGATCGGCGGACGCACGGTCCGGTTCCTGAAGCTCGGCGACGGCTCGGGCACGCCCGCCGTGCTGATCCACGGCTTCGGCGGCGACCTCAACAACTGGCTGTTCAACCACGCGGAGCTCGCCGCGCACCGGCCCGTCTGGGCGCTCGATCTGCCGGGGCACGGCGAGTCGGGCAAGGCAGTCGACACCGGCAGCCTCGACGAACTGGCCGATGCGGTGCTCGCGCTGCTCGATGCGCAGCACATCGAGCGCGCGCACCTGATCGGCCATTCGATGGGCGGAGCGGTGGCGATGACGTTGGCCGACAGCGCGCCGGAGCGCGTCGCATCGCTGACGCTGATCGCGAGTGCTGGGCTCGGCGCCGACATCAACCGCGATTACATCGACGGCTTCGTCGCCGGCAACAGCCGCAACACGCTGAAGCCGCACCTCGGCGCGCTGTTCGCGGACCACGCGCTCGTCACGCGGCAACTGGTCGAGGATCTCGTCAAGTACAAGCGGCTCGAAGGCGTGCAGGCCGCGCTGGAGAAGATCGCGAGCGCCGCGTTCGACGGTGCGGCCCAGCGGCGCGTGTTCCGCGACCGCGTCGGGTCGCTCGCGCCGCGCACGCTCGTGATCTGGGGCGAGCACGACCAGGTGATTCCGGCGCGGCACGCGCAGGGCTTGCCGGACGGCGTGCGTGCCGAGGTGATTGCCGGCAGCGGCCACATGGTGCAGATGGAGGCGGCTGCCGACGTGAACCGCCTGATCGTCGCATTTCTCGGAGACTGACGATGACCGCCGCGCTCGAACGACCCAGCCTCACCGCGCTCGGCCAGCCGGGCGCGCGCAGCCGCGACAAGCTCGCGCGCATTCCGGTGCGCGTCGAGCCCGCGGGCGGCGCGGCGCTGCCGAAGCCGCCGTGGCTGCGGGCGCGGCCGATGATGAGCGGGGCGGTCGCCGACATGGCGGCCGTGCTGCGCGAGCATCGGCTGCATTCCGTCTGCGAGGAGGCGATGTGCCCGAACATCGGCGAATGCTTCGCGCAGCGCACCGCGACCTTCATGATCATGGGCGGGCTGTGCACGCGGCGCTGCCCGTTCTGCGACGTCGCGCACGGCCGTCCCGAGCCGCTCGATGCCGACGAGCCCGCGCGGCTCGCGGCCGCGGTCGCGGCGCTCGGGCTGCGCTACGTCGTGATCACGTCGGTCGATCGCGACGACCTGCGCGACGGCGGCGCCGCGCATTTTGCCGCCTGCATCGCGGCGGTGCGCGCGAGCGTGCCGGGCATCGGCGTCGAGGTGCTGACGCCCGATTTCCGCGGCCGCGTCGGGCGTGCGCTCGATGCGTTGTCGTCGGCGTGGCCGGACGTGTTCAACCACAACATCGAGACGGTGCCGTCGCTGTATCGGGCGGCGCGGCCGGGCGCCGACTATCGCGGCTCGCTCGAACTGCTCGCGCACGCGAAGGCCGCGCGGCCGACGCTCGTGACGAAATCGGGCTTGATGCTCGGGCTCGGCGAGTGCGACGACGAGGTGCGGGACACGCTGCGCGACCTGCGCGCGCACGAGGTCGACGTGCTGACGCTCGGCCAGTATCTCGCGCCGTCCGCGCACCATCTGCCGGTGCGACGCTACGTGAGCCCCGATGCGTTCGCCGCGTGGCGCGACGAGGGGCTGGCGCTCGGTTTCAGGGAAGTCGTTGCCGGACCGCTCGTGCGGTCCTCGTACCACGCGGCCGACGTGCTGGAGGACGCGTAGGCCGCACGCCGTGCGTCATGCGCCAAATGCGCCGACGGCCGGTTGCGCGCGGCTGACGCGGCGCAGGTAGAGCGCGAGACCCGCGCCCGCCAGCATCAGGCTGATCGTGTTCGCGAACCAGAAGCCGCGCGCGCCGGTCAGCCAGGCGGGGGCGAGGCCGCCGACGTCGAAGCCGAGCACGTAGCCGCCGCCGAGTCCGACGCCCCACAGCGCGACCGCATAGATCACGGTCGGCACGACCGCGACCTTGTACGCGCGCAGCACGAAGGCGGACGTGATCTGCAGCGCGTCGAAGAAGTGGTAGCAGGTGACGATCGCGACCAGCGGCAGCGCGGCGGCGGCCACGGCCGGATTCGGCGTGTAGCCGCTGACGATCAGCGGACGCAGCGTGAACACGAGCACGCCGTACGCGGCCGCGATCCCGCACGCGAGCATCACGCTGTGCCGGCCGAGCAGCCGCGCCTCGTCCGGGCGGCCGGCACCGAGCGCGCGGGCCACCAGCGTCGACGCCGCGACCCCGATCGACAGCGGCGTCATGTACAGCACCGCGCCGATGTTGCCGGCGATCTGGTGGCCGGCGAGCGTCGTCGTGCCGAACTGCGCGATGAAGAGCGCCATGCACGTGTACGACGTGACCTCGATCAGGTACGACAGGCCCATCGGCACGCCGAGCTTCAGGATCGCCTTCTGGCGCGCCCAGACGGGCCAGCAAAAGCGCGAGAAGATCGAAAGCGGCGAGAACACGTCGAGCTTCGCGAGCAGCGTGAAGCCGATCAGCGCGAGCGCCCAGTTGATCAGCGTACTGGCGAGCCCGCAACCGGGGCCGCCGAGGGCCGGCACGCCGAGCCCGCCGAAGATGAACCACACGTTGAGCGGAAACTTGAGCAGCAGCGCGCCGACCTGCAGGATCATCGCGAGGCGCGGCTTGCCGGCCGCGTTGGTCAGCGCGTTGTAGATCCGGAACACGAGGCTCGCCGGCAGGCCGTACGACAGGATTCGCAGGTAATCGACCGTGCGGTCGTGCAACGCGGATGGCGCGTGGGCGATGTGCAGCAGCGGTTCGGGAAAATGCAGCAGCAGGAAGCCGGGCACCGCGAGCATCAGCGCGAGCCACAGCGCCTGGCGGACTTCCTCGCCGATCTCGGCATAGCGCCGCGCGCCGTACAGCTGCCCGGTGATCGGCTGCAGCGCGGACAGGATACCCGTCAACCCGATGTAGACCGACACGTAGATCGACGAACCGAGCCCGAGCGCGGCGAGGTCGATGGCCGAGTAGCGGCCGACCATCGCCGTGTCGATCACGCCGAACGCGATGATCGCGAGCTGGCCGACGAGCACCGGCCACGCGAGGCCGACGATCCGGCGAATGTCGGCGAACATCGTCAATCGACCGCCCGGTGGCGTGGGCCACGGCGCTTGACGGGCGCCGCCGGCCGCTCGATGCGCTCGTACAGGCGGAAGCGCTCGTCGCGGTCGGCCACGCGGCGGCCTTCCCATACGAGGCGCCACACGTATTGCGACATCGCGCTCGGCTCGCCGAAGTCGGAGCGGTCCTGGCGCAGGATCACGTCGCAGTCGCCCGAGAATTCGAAGTGCATGTCGCCGAAATAAGCGAAGGTCGCGATCTGCGCATCGCCGAGCCGCACGGGCGAGATGCACTCATAGTCTTTCGGCAGGTGCGACGCGATCTGTTGCGCGACGTCGCTGTAGGTCCGGCCGTAGTTGACGATCGGCAGCCACAGCGTCATCAGCAGCACCCACATCAGCGTGGTGCCCGCACCCGACAGCACGACGCTGCGCCACAGCACCTTCGGCTGGCGCGAGACGCGCCAGCGCGCGAGCAGGCACCAGCACACGGTGACGATCACCGCGCAGACGAACGACAGGATCTTGAAGTGCGGTTCGTAGCCCGGCACGAGGCGCGCGAGGTTGCGCGCGAGCGGATGCGGGAAGCCGGTGAGCGACGCGAGCCACACGAGCCACACGAAGGTGCCGAGGATCGTGAAGCTCAGCACCGCGAACCAGTCGAACGCGTTGATCGCGCCGCGCTTGAGGGTCGGCAGCGCGAAGGTGGCGAGCACCGCGAGCGGCGGCAGCAACAGCATGTACATGCGGTTCGACTGCTGGCTCTGCAGGATCACGAGCGCGACGAGCGGCACCACGACCGACAGTGGAATCGCGATGTGCGCGCGGCGGCGCATGCCGGCCCAGCTCCACCAGGCCCAGATCGCGAGCGGCCACGCGGGCCACGTGAACAGCGGCAGGTTCTTCGCCGCATAGGCGAGCACCGCGGTCGGCGGCCCCGAGAAGCGCATCAGGCTGCCGTGGATCCACTGGTTGAAGAACCACGCGGCGTCGTCCGGCGCTGCCTGGAAGGCGGCGAGCGGCCACAGCGCGAAGATCGCGGCCGCGAGCGGCAGGCCGATCAGCGGCAGGCGCAGGTTGCGCATCTCCGGCGTGACGAGCCACAGCGCGGCCGTGCCGGCGAGCAGCGCGACGACCAGCACCGGGTTGCCGGACAGCGCGACGAGGCCGATCGCGGCGCCCCACCACAGAGCACCCTGCAGCGGCTTGTCGATGCCGCGCACGATGCCGTACACGAACATCGCGATCCACGCGAACTGCGCGAGCTGCGGCGTCGTTTCGTGGCCGCGCTCCGCGAGCCCGAAGCATGCGACGAGGACCAGCAGCGCGCCGTCGGCGAGCGTGCGGCCGTAGTCGCGCGGCTCCGGCTCGCCGCCGAATGCGTACTTGAACGGTTGGACCTCCGCACGCCGGCCGAGCAGATAGGCCGCGTACCAGACGAACGCGCACGCGACGCAGAACAGCACGCCCGTGTCGACGCGCGACGCGTTGCTCGCGTCGACCCACGGCGCCAGCGCGCGGATCGAAAGCGCGCCGAGCCAGTAGGCGAGCGGCCCGTCGGTCGTGATGAACTTGCCGACGAGATTCGGCAGCAGCCAGTCGTGCCAGCCGCCGGTGGCCATCGTCCACATCACGCCGAAGCCCGCCGCGTCCTCGTTCTTCCACGGATCGCGGCCGAACAGGCCGAACGCCGCGTAGACGAGGCAGAGCGTGAGCAGCAGCCAGCGCGGCAGCGCGCGCGTGGCGGAGGCGGTGAGGCGAACGACAGGCTTCATGCAGATGAGCGATTTGTTATGGGCGGGCGGCCGGTGCGGTCATGCGCCGACGGCGCGGATTCGAGCATCCGGCATTGTAGACGCGCCGGCCGTTGCGCGTCAGACGATTGCCGGGCCCCGGCCGCCGTGCGGCGTTGTCCCGGCGAGCGGCGACAAAAAAGGGCAGCCTGGGCTGCCCTTTCGTGCGGTACCGGTGCATTGCAACCACCGGAACGGTGCGAAGCTTACTTCGCCTTGCCGTTGGCGCGAACGCCGAACTTGTTCTTGAACTTCTCGACACGGCCTGCCGTGTCCATGATCTTTTGCTGACCCGTGTAGAACGAGTGCGATTCCGACGACACTTCGATCTTGGCGAGCGGGTAGGTCTTGCCTTCGTGTTCGATGGTTTCACGCGTCTGGATCGTCGAGCGCGTGATGAACTTGAAGCCGTTCGACATGTCTTGGAAGACGACTTCGCGGTAGTCCGGGTGAATGCCAGGTTTCATGATGTTCCTTGGTGAGAGCGGTAGCCAACCCGCCGCTTGCCGTGCCGGACCGCACACATTTGCGCGATTTCAGCCGACGTCAAGCCCGGCGCGAGCCACTTGCCTAAGGTCGAAAAACGGCGATTATGCCAGAAAATCAGACGGTTGACGAATAATTTTCATCACGCGTCGAGGGCGCCGGTGCGGGCCGGATCCTGCCGGTAATAGCGGGCGAGCAGCCGGTAGAGCTCCGGAAATTCGGACTCGAACGCGCGCGGTCGCACGAACAGCGCCTCGCTGCACACCGCGAAGAACTCCGACGGGTGATCGGCCGCATAGGGATCGATCAGCGAGTCGCGCTCGAAGCGCGCCCACGCGCGATCCGGCACCGCATCGACGCGCGCGCAGAACTGGTCGTACGCGTGCTCGAACACGTCGGCCCAAGCCTGCGCGTCGAGGTGCGGCGCGTGCCAGCGGCGAAAGAGGGGCGGATAGCCGTCGGCCTCGCCGTTGACCATGTCGATCTTGTGCGCGAACTCGTGGATCACGACGTTGTACGCGTCGCGGCCGTCCGTCATCTGCGCGTCTTCCCACGACAGGATCACCGGCCCGCCTTCCCACGCTTCGCCGCTCGCGTCCTGCTCGACTTCATGGACGACGCCGTCCTCGTCCTGAACGGTCTTGCGGATCACGAATTCGCCCGGATACACGACGACGCCGACCCAGCCGTCGTACAGCGACAGATCGAGATTCAGCACGGGCAGGCACGCCTGCGCGGCGATCGCGACGATCATCTCGTCGGTCAGCTCGAGCCCGTGCGCGGTCGAAAACGATTTCTTCGCGATGAACAGGCTCGTCAGCTCGCGCAGGCGGCCCAGGTCGGCGGGCGTCAGCGCATCCAGGAACGGCAGGCGTGCGACGGTGTCCTGCCACAGCGCATCGGGAATCGGATGGCTGCGCAGCGCGCGGTCGCGGCGGCGATCGTCGAACCAGCGGGTCAGTTTCGAGAGCATGGAAGCAGCGCGGGGAAATCCAAAGCCTGTCTTTTAACTCAATCGATCTCTTTTTGCCATGCCGCGAACAGGCCGCCGACCAGCGCGACGCCCGCGAGGAAATAGAAACCGTCGAGCGACGCGAGGAACGACGCCTGTTGCGCAACCATCCGCGCGATCGATGCGATCGCGAGGGCGTGCGCCTCGTTCAGTGCATGGCCGGCGGCCGCATAACCGCGCGTGAGGGCGTCGACGGTCTGCTGGAACAGCGGATCGAACACGTTCGCGCGCTCGACGAGCCGCGTCTGGTGCAGGGCCAGCCGGTGTTGCTCGACGATGATCACCGACGACGTCGCGAACGAGATCGTCAATTGCCGCACGATGTTCTTCAGCCGATAGCCGTGCGTGTATTCGTCGATCGCGAAGATGCGGAACGTCAGGTTCGCGACCGGCAGCACGATGAACAGCAGCAACAGCCCGCGCAGCAGCAGCGGGACGATCAGCGCGGCCTCGCCGACCTGGGGCGTCATCCGCGTCATCCACAGCGCGGCCGTGACCGCGATCGCGAACCCCGGCACGACGAACCACTTCTTGTGCGTGACGCGCTTCGCATGGCGCAGGTAGGCGAACAGCGCGGTGGCCGAGATCAGCGACATCGTGCCGACCAGGCGCCCGGCGTTCTCGACCGGGTAGCCGAGCCCGCCTTCGAGCAGGCGGGACGTCAGGTAGCTGAAGCCCGTCGACTCGTAGTAATAGAACATGTACAGCAGCAGCCCGACCTGGAACGTGCGCTCGCGAAACGCGTGCAGCCGCACGAGCGGCGTCGGATGGTTCCACTGGTGATAGGCGAACCACGCGAGCGCGCCGAGGCCGGCGATCGTCAGCAGGATCAGCATCGGCGAGCCGCTGTAGAGCTGGTAGTGCACCTGCTGCAGCACGATCTGCAGCGCGCCTTGCGCGAGCGCGAACACGACGTATGGCCAGAAATGCCCGGAGCCGCGTTCGTCGTCGGGCGTCCTGCCGGAATCGGGGAGCGTGAGCAGCGCGAGGATCGCGAACGCGATGCCCGCGGGCGCGGTGCAGGCGAACAGCGCGCGCCACGTCGAATGTGCGACGAGCAGCCCGCCGACGATCGGCGCGAGCGCGCTGCCGAGCAGGATCATGATCAGGAACGCGCGCGTGGCGGGCGGCCGCTCCTGCGGCTTGAAGCTGACCTGGATCAGGATCCGGCAGGCACCCATCATCGGGCCGATGAAATAGCCCTGGAAGCCGCGCGCGAACGCGAGTTCGAGCGACGTGTCGGCGAGCGCGGCCGCGATCGCGCCGAACGAGAACATCAGCATGCAGCCGGCGACGTAGCGGCGATGCCCGAGCCGGTCGACCCACCATTGCTGCTGCAGGACGCCGAGCACGGCCGTGACCGCATACGCGCTCGACGACCACACGAGTTCGTCGGGCGATGCGTTGACGCCGCCCGCGATGTAGCTCGCGAAGAACGAGAAGGCCGCGTTGTCGAAATAGTCGATGCCGGTGACGAGCGCGAGCGCCCACGGGAACAGGTCCGCGCGCAGGTTCGCGCGGCTCCAGAGCGGCGAGCGACCCGGCGCGACGTTCATTCACGGTCCTTGCGCGTACGCCGCGCGCCGGCCTCGGCCTGCCGTTGCGCGATCAGCGCGTCGGGGTTTTCGCCGGCGAGGCGCCGTTCGACGTAGTCGATGTCGTGCTGCAGTTCCTTGCGCAGCGCGACCGCTTCCTTCAACTCGCGCTGGACGGCCGCGATCCGCTCATCGAGCGTGTCGATCTGTTCGGCGAGCCCCGAGCGGATCTCGCGCAACGATGCGTCCGAATAGCGGCGCCGGCCGTCTCCCGTTTCTTCCAGCGGGCGCTTGAGCATCTCGGTGATGCCGTGCAGCGAAAAGCCGAGCGCGCGCAGCCGCAGGATGCGGGCGAAGCGTTCGAGATCGGCTTCGTCGTACAGGCGATAGCGGCCGCCGCTGCGCGACGGCGTGACGAGTCCGCGCTCTTCGTAGTACTTCAGCGTGCGCGGCGTGACGCCGAGCCGCGACGCGGCGTCGCTCACGGTCAGTAGCGAGGGGGAGGCGTCGTTCGGCATCGGGATGGCAGGGGCTTCGGTCGGGACGATGGCGCGATTATAGATCAACCTGTACGTTCACGTACAGGTTGGCGCGAAAAAACGGCCGCCGGGCGAAACGCGCGGGCGGCCGTTCGGTGCGGGGCGAGGGCGATCAGCCGCCGCGGCGCATCAGGTCGAAGAACTCGGAATTGCTCTTCGTCTGGCGGATCTTGTCGAGCAGGAACTCCATCGCCTCGACTTCGTCCATGTCGTGGATGAATTTGCGCAGCACCCAGATCTTTTGCAGGATCTCGGGCTTGATCAGCATTTCTTCGCGGCGCGTGCCCGACTTGTTCAGGTTGATCGACGGATAGACGCGCTTTTCCGCGAGACGGCGCTCGAGGTGCACTTCCATGTTGCCGGTGCCCTTGAACTCTTCGTAGATCACGTCGTCCATGCGGCTGCCGGTCTCGATCAGCGCGGTGCCGATGATCGTCAGCGAGCCGCCTTCCTCGATGTTGCGCGCGGCACCGAAGAAGCGCTTCGGACGCTGCAGCGCGTTCGCGTCGACACCGCCCGTCAGCACCTTGCCCGACGCCGGGATCACGGTGTTGTAGGCGCGTGCGAGACGCGTGATCGAGTCGAGCAGGATCACGACGTCGTGCTTCATTTCGACGAGGCGCTTGGCCTTCTCGATCACCATTTCGGCGACCTGCACGTGACGCGTGGCCGGTTCGTCGAAGGTCGATGCGATCACTTCGCCGGCGACCGAGCGCTGCATTTCTGTCACTTCTTCGGGGCGCTCGTCGATCAGCAGCACGAACAGGATGACGTCCGGATGGTTCTGCTTGATCGCGTGTGCGATGTGCTGGAGCATCACGGTCTTGCCCGACTTCGGCGACGCGACGAGCAGGCCGCGCTGGCCCTTGCCGATCGGCGCGATCATGTCGATGATGCGGCCCGTGACGTTTTCTTCGCCGCGCATTTCGCGTTCGAGCGACAGCGGCTTGTTCGGGTGCAGCGGCGTGAGGTTCTCGAACATGATCTTGTGTTTCGAGGCCTCGGGCGGCTGCCCGTTGACTTTGTCGACCTTCACCAGCGCGAAGTAGCGCTCGCCGTCCTTCGGCGTGCGGACTTCACCTTCGATGGTGTCGCCGGTGTGCAGGTTGAAGCGGCGGATCTGCGACGGGCTGATGTAGATGTCGTCGGTGCTCGCGAGGTACGACATTTCCGGCGAGCGCAGGAAGCCGAAGCCGTCCGGCAGCACTTCGAGCGTACCGTCGCCGAAGATCGTCTCTCCCGTCTTGGCGCGCTTTTTGAGAATGGCGAACATCAGCTCCTGCTTGCGCAGGCGGTTCGCGTTTTCGATCTCCAGGCCATTGGCCATTTCGATCAGTTCGGACACGTGCAGAGACTTGAGCTCGGATAAATGCATACGGAGAACCCGCCAGGGAGGAGAAGCGACGAAAAGAAATAAGGGAGGAGGGGCGAGCGGAGGCGCTCTGAGACTTAATGCGTCTTGTAGACGTTTTTTGATTCTAGCATACGCCGATTCGCGCCTGAGCGGCCGATCGGCGGCTTGACGGCGGACGTGTTGTCGGTTGACAACACGTCCGCGGAACGGCCGGTATTACAGGTGGCTGTCCAGGAATGCGGTGAGTTGCGACTTCGACAGCGCACCGACCTTCTGTGCGGCGGCCGCGCCGTTCTTGAACAGGATCAGCGTCGGGATGCCGCGCACGCCGAACTTCGCAGGCGTTGCCTGGTTGTCGTCGACGTTGATCTTCGCGATCTGCAGCTTGTCGCCGTAGTCCTTCGCGACTTCGTCGAGGATCGGGGCGATCATCTTGCACGGGCCGCACCATTCGGCCCAGAAGTCGACGAGCACGGGCTTGTCGGATTTGACGACGTCCTGTTCGAACGATGCGTCGCTGATGTGTTTGATCTGTTCGCTCATTGGGTCAATACCTCTTACGGTTCGGGGACTGCCTGCTTGGCGCGTTGCGGCGCTCCGGCGGCCTGTCGGCTGCCGGCCGCTGCGGCAGGTCACTCCGCTCCCCGGAAGGAGGGGCGTAAGCGCTGCTTGGCGCGGCTCGCGGGTCGTTCGGGCGTCATATTAGCCTAAATTGCTATCTGCTGCGGGCGGCGATAGTAGCCGCTACGCGAGTAGGGGTACGACGCGCCGTTCGACCGTTGTGATCCGAACGTGGAGGCCGCCTCGCAAAATACAAGAGCCGCGGTCTCTATCGCGGAATCTGTCCGCCTGTTCGCGCCGGATCGACGGGCCCGTACGCGCGCCGGTTCGCTCGATCGTGCGCATTGTTGCGAACAAACGGTCGCATTTGGCCGGAAGCGGTGATAGAATATGCCGTGACGGGCCTCCTCGCATGGTGGGGCGGTGAACCTGGTCAGGTCGGGAACGAAGCAGCCACAATCGTTTTCTGCCAGTGCCGAGGGTCGGGCTCGTCACCTTTCCTCTCGCCCCGTTCGCCGGGCGTTTTTTATTTCTGCGTCATTCTCCGTTTTACCTGCGTCTTGCTCGTTTTCCGCACCGTTTCGCGTGTCGGCGCGACGCAGCGTTACTGATACAATTTCCCGATGACCTATCAAGTTCTCGCACGCAAGTGGCGTCCGAAGGATTTCGCTTCGCTCGTCGGCCAGGAGCACGTCGTCAGGGCGCTCACGCACGCGCTCGACGGCGGGCGTCTCCATCACGCCTATCTGTTTACCGGAACCCGCGGCGTCGGCAAGACGACGCTGTCGCGGATCTTCGCGAAGGCGCTCAACTGTGAAACCGGCGTCACGTCGCAGCCGTGCGGCGTGTGCCGCGCGTGCCGCGAGATCGACGAAGGCCGCTTCGTCGACTACGTCGAAATGGATGCCGCGAGCAACCGCGGCGTCGACGAAATGGCCGCGCTGCTCGAGCGCGCGGTGTACGCGCCCGTCGATGCGCGCTTCAAGGTCTACATGATCGACGAAGTGCACATGCTGACGAACCACGCGTTCAACGCGATGCTGAAGACGCTCGAGGAGCCGCCGCCGCACGTCAAGTTCATCCTCGCGACCACCGATCCGCAAAAGATTCCCGTCACCGTGCTGTCGCGCTGCCTGCAGTTCAACCTGAAGCAGATGCCGGCCGGGCACATCGTGTCGCACCTCGAACGGATCCTCGGCGAAGAGCGGATCTCGTTCGAGCAGCAGGCGCTGCGTCTGCTCGCGCGCGCCGCGCAGGGCAGCATGCGCGATGCGCTGTCGCTGACCGACCAGGCGATCGCGTACTCGGCGAACGAAGTGACCGAATCGGCAGTGTCGGGCATGCTCGGCGCGCTCGACCAGACTTACATGGTGCGCCTGCTCGATGCGCTCGCGGCCGGCGCCGGCCCCGAGATCCTCGCGATCGCCGACGAGATGTCGCTGCGCAGCCTGTCCTTTTCCACCGCGCTGCAGGATCTCGCCAGCCTGCTGCACCGGATCGCCTGGGCGCAGTTCGCGCCGGGCTCGGTGCTCGACGAATGGCCGGAAGCGGCCGATCTGCGCCGCTTCGCGGAGACGTTGAGCCCCGAGCAGGTTCAGCTGTTCTATCAGATCGCGACGGTCGGGCGCGCGGAGCTCGGCCTTGCGCCGGACGAATACGCCGGCTTCACGATGACGTTGCTGCGGATGCTCGCGTTCGAGCCGGCCGTCGGCGCCGGCAGTGCGCCGGGAGGTCGGCCGGCCGTGCCGCGTGCCGTGCCTGCACCAGCATCCGCGCCGCGTGCGGCCGCTGCCGTTGCGTCGGCTGCGGCACCCAGGTCGTCGGCGCCGCAGCCGGCAGCCGTGGCGGCCGCACGTCCGCAAGCGGCTGCGCCCGCTGCGCGTCCGGCAGCGGTCCAGTCCGACGATGCGGCGATTGCGCCGGCAGTGAAGGCTGTTTCGACACCGGCATCTGAATCTGCATCCGCGGCAACATCGGCTGCGACCGCAGCGCCGGCCGCACCGCAGCCGCAAGCGATCCCGGCACCTCAGGCGGTACCGCCGAGCGATGCACCGCCGGCTGTCCGCAACGAACCTGAACCGCCGGTTGCCGCCGCCAGCGCAACGACGAACCTGCGCTGCCTGCCGAACGGCGCGCGTGCTGCGCCGGCCGAACCGCCGCGCGCCGTCTGCCGCGGCGTGCAGCTGCCGCACTCGACGTGCTGCGCACGCCGGCATGCGCGTGTCGTCCGACCGCGCGCGTGCGGCGCCGCGCCAAGCCGCGGCGGCCCAGCCGGCCGTCAAAAGCCGGCGGCATCGCGTCCTGCCGTGCAGGTACCGACGCCGCGCGCGCCGGCCCGCGCGCCGCAGGCTGCCGACACGCGCCAGGCCCCGCCGCCGTGGGAAGACATTCCGCCGGACGAATACGTGCCGCTCAGCGCCGACGAGATGTTCGGCGGTGCGGCGGACGACGGCTTCGTGCCCGTGTTCGACAGCGGCCCCGACGACGTGCGCATTGCGCCGAAGGCAGTGGAGTCCCGTCCGTCCGCGCCGGTCGACACGCGCCCGCTGCCGCCCGCGATCGCGCTCGACCCGGTCGGCTTCGACGGCGAATGGCCGGCGCTGGCCGCGCGGTTGCCGCTGAAGGGCGTCGCGTATCAGCTCGCGTTCAACAGCGAGCTGACGGCCGTCGACGCGACGACGTTGAAACTGTCCGTGCCGGTGCCGCAGTATGCGGACGCCGCCCAGGTCGCGAAACTGAAGGCGGCCCTGGCCGATGCGCTCGGCAAGGCCGTCGAGGTCGCGGTCGAGGTCGGGCCCGCGCGGCGCACCGCGGCGGCACTCGATGCGGCTGCACGTGCGGCACGCCAGCGCGAGGCAGAGCAGGACATCCATGGCGATCCGTTCGTCCAGCAGCTCGTGCGTGACTTCGGCGCGCGTATCGTCGAAGGCTCGGTGCGGCCGCTCGCCGATCCGGCGCCGGACGGCACGCCGCCGACGCTGCATTGAACGAATCGCACTGCGACAGGCACAATCACGCCCGCACACATTGACCGGCACGCGCCGCGTGCCGGTTTTCACACGATCAAGAAGGAGTATTCCCATGTTGAAAGGCAACCTCGCCGGACTGATGAAGCAAGCGCAGCAAATGCAGGAAAACATGAAGAAGATGCAGGAGCAGCTTGCGCAGATCGAAGTCGAAGGGCAGTCGGGTGCCGGCCTCGTCAAGGTGACGATGACCTGCCGCAACGAAGTGCGTCGCGTGGCGATCGACCCGAGCCTGCTCGCGGACGACAAGGACATGCTCGAGGATCTGGTCGCGGCCGCGTTCAACGATGCGGTGCGCAAGGCCGAAGCGACGTCGCAGGAAAAGATGAGCGGCATGACGTCGGGCCTGCCGCTGCCCCCGGGTTTCAAGCTGCCGTTCTGAGCGCAGCCTCCGTTCAGCTTTCAGCCGCCGTATGAAACAGCCGTCCGCCCTGTCCGCGCTCGTCGAAGCGTTGCGCGTATTGCCCGGCGTCGGGCCGAAATCCGCGCAACGCATGGCGTACCACCTGATGCAGCACGATCGGGAGGGCGCGGAACGGCTCGGCCGGTCGTTGCTGTTCGCGACCGAGCACCTGCAGCACTGCGAGAAGTGCAATACCTTCACGGAGGCGCAGATCTGCGAGGTGTGCAGCGACGAGGAGCGTGATCCGACGCTGCTGTGCGTCGTCGAGACGCCGGCCGACCAGATCATGCTCGAGCAGACGATGACGTACCGCGGGCTGTATTTCGTGCTGATGGGGCGGCTGAGCCCGCTCGACGGGATCGGCCCGAAGGAAATCCATTTCGACCGCCTCGTGCGGCGTGCGTCCGACGGTGTCGTCAAGGAGGTCGTGCTCGCGACCAACTTCACGAACGAGGGCGAAGCCACCGCGCACTACCTCGGCCAGACGCTGAAGGCGCGCGGGCTCGCGGTCACGCGCCTCGCGCGCGGCGTGCCGGTGGGCGGCGAACTCGAATACGTCGACGCGGGCACCATCGCCCGCGCGATGCTCGACCGCCGCACGATGTAAGCCGGGCGCCGCCGGCCGGCGGCGCCGTTCCTCATGCCAGGGAGACACATGAGCACCAGCCAGGGCCCGCTCGCGGGCGTCAAAGTGCTCGAATTCGGGACGCTGATCGCGGGGCCGTTCGCATCGCGCCTCTTTGCCGAATTCGGCGCGGAAGTCATCAAGATCGAGGATCCGAACGGCGGCGACCCGCTGCGCAAGTGGCGCAAGCTGCATCCGGAGCAGGGCGGCACGTCGCTGTGGTGGTCGGTCCAGGCACGCAACAAGAAATCGGTCACCCTCAACCTGAAATCCGATGCCGGCAAGGCGATCGCGCGGCAACTTGCGCGCGAGGCCGACATCGTGATCGAAAACTTCCGCCCGGGCCTGCTCGAGAAGCTCGGGCTCGGCTACGACGTGCTGTCGGCCGACAACCCCGGGCTCGTGATGGTGCGCCTGTCCGGTTACGGGCAGACCGGCCCGTACCGCGACCGGCCCGGCTTCGGCGCGATCGCCGAATCGATGGGCGGCTTGCGCCACATCACCGGCTATCCCGATTTGCCGCCGCCGCGCATCGGCATCTCGATCGGCGACTCGATCGCCGCGCTGCACGGCGTGATCGGCGCGATGATGGCGCTCCACCACCGCAACGTGAACGGTGGCGCGGGGCAGGTGGTCGACGTTGCGCTGTACGAAGCGGTGTTCAACATGATGGAAAGCGTGGTGCCCGAGTACGGCGTGTACGGGATGGTGCGCGAGCGTACCGGCGCGTCGCTGCCGGGCATCGTGCCGTCGAACACCTACGCGTGCCGCGACGGCAGCATCGTGATCGGCGGCAACAGCGACCCGATCTTCAAGCGGCTGATGAAGGCGATCGAACGCGACGACCTCGCCGACGATCCCGCGCTCGCTCGCAACGACGGCCGCGTGCCGCGCACGCAGGAGATCGACGACGCGATCGCCGCGTGGCTCGCGCCGCGCACGATCGACGACGCGCTGGCCGTGCTCAACGCGGCCGACGTGCCGGCCGGGCGCATCTACAGCGCCGCCGACATGTTCACCGATCCGCAGTTCATCGCGCGGCAGATGATCCAGCGTTTCAAGCTGGCCGACGGCACCGACATTCCGCTGCCGAACATCACGCCGAAGCTGTCCGGCACGCCGGGCGAAACACGCTGGCTCGGGCCGGAACTCGGCGAGCATACGGACGAGGTGCTGCACAGTCTCGGCTACGACGCGCAGGCGATCGCCGCGCTGCGCGAGGCCGGCGCGATCTGAGCGCCGCGCACTCGACGCTGCGCGTCAGGTTTGCCGAACGGGCATCTCGTCACGGCGGCCCTTCGAGGGGAAAACCCGGGCGGCACCGCGTTTTCCCGAACCTGCAAACGCCGCCGCGCGATGCGACGGCGCACCGCGCGCGCGTCGTGCGTGCGGGCCTGTCCGCACCCGCCGGACTGTCGCTCTCGCGCCATCTTTCCTCGGTTACAATCGCCGGATGCGAATCCTACTCAGCAACGACGACGGCTATCTCGCCCCCGGTCTCGCCGCGCTCAGCGACGCGCTGCAGCCGCTTGCCGACCTCACGGTGATCGCGCCCGAGCAGAATTGCAGCGGCGCGTCGAATTCCCTGACGCTGTCGCGGCCGCTGTCGGTGCAGCGCGCGACGAATACGGGTTTCTTCTACGTGAACGGCACACCGACCGATTCGGTGCACGTCGCGCTGACCGGGATGGCCGACGCGCGGCCCGACCTCGTCGTGTCCGGGATCAACAACGGCCAGAACATGGGCGAAGACACGCTCTATTCAGGGACAGTTGCGGCCGCCACCGAAGGCATCATGTTCGGCGTGCCGGCCATCGCGTTTTCGCTGGCCGACAAGGGCTGGGCGCATCTGGCGGATGCGGCGCGCGTCGCCGCGGAAATCGTCGAGCACTTTCTCGCGCATCCGCTGCCCGGTCAGCCGCTGCTGAACGTCAATATTCCGAATCTGCCGTACGACGAACTGAAAGGCTGGCAGGTCACGCGCCTCGGCAAGCGTCACCCGTCCCAGCCGGTGATTCGCCAGACCGACCCGCGCGGCGAGCCGGTCTACTGGATCGGCGCCGCGGGTGCGGCGCTGGACGCGAGCGAAGGCACCGATTTCCACGCCGTCGCAAACGGTTTCGTCTCGATCACGCCGCTGCAGCTCGATCTCACGCATACGCAAATGCTGCCTGCAACGCGCGAATGGGCGCGCGCAGGGGGGCGGGCTTCATGAGCGGCGAGCGCGCGAAGCGGTTCCCGCTCGCGCTCGAAGATCTCAAGCGAGCGCCACGCAAATCGGAGGGCCGGGCCGGTGAACGCCATGCGGCGAGCGCGGTGCCGAAGGCCGTCGACAAGCCCGCTGCCGTGCTGAAGCCGGTGGCGGTGAAGGCGGGCGTCGCGCGCACGGTGCCCGGTGCGGCCGCCGCGAAGCCGGCGAGCGCACCGAAGCCGACCGCGCTGAAGCCCGCGATGCCGAAGCCGGCGGCGCCGAGCGTCGCGCCGGCCGGTGCATTCGCGTTGACGTCGGAACGTGTGCGCGAGCGCATGGTCGAACGCCTGCGCGCGAACGGCGTGACCGACGCGCGCGTGCTGGATGCGATGGCCGCGGTGCCGCGCCACCTGTTCGTGGATCCCGGGCTCGCGACGCAGGCGTACGAGGATGCCGCGTTGCCTATCGGCCACCAGCAAACGATTTCAAAGCCGTCGGTCGTCGCGCGCATGATCGAGCTCGCGATGGCCGGCCGCACGCTCGAGCGCGTCCTCGAGATCGGCACCGGTTGCGGCTACCAGGCCGCGGTGCTGAGTCACGTGGCACGCGACGTGTATTCGATTGAACGCATCAAGCCGCTCTACGAGCGCGCGAAGCTGAACCTGCGGCCGCTGCGCGTGCCGAACATCCGTCTGCATTACGGCGACGGGCGTGTCGGCCTGCCGTCCGCGGGCCCGTTCGACGCGATCGTGATCGCGGCGGCGGGGCTCGACGTGCCGCAGGCGCTGCTCGAGCAGCTCGCGATCGGCGGGCGGCTCGTCGCGCCGGTCGGCGCGCAGAGCGGGCAGCCCCAGGTGCTCACGCTCGTCGAGCGCGTCGCGCACGCGCAATGGCGGGAGTCCCGGCTTGATCGCGTTTTCTTTGTCCCTTTAAAATCCGGAGTGATTTGAAACCGATGAGTATGTTGCGCGCGATGCAAAACAACCGAACCAGGGAACCGCTCACGTTCGCCCAGCGCGCGATCTGTGTGGCTGCGTTCTCCACGCTACTGGCCGCCTGTGCGACGCGGCTCGACAACGCGCCCGTCGTCGACCGCTCCGGATCGCTCGGCACGACCGCCGCCGCGCAGCCGGCAGTGCCGCTCGGCCCGCCGCCGCCCGGCTTCTACCGTGTGAAACCGGGCGATACGCTGTACCGGATCGCGCTCGAGAACGGGCAGAACTATCGCGACATCGCCACCTGGAACAACCTGGCGAACCCGAATCAGATCGAAGTCGACCAGCTGCTGCGTGTCGCGCCGCCGGGCGGTGCCGCGCTTGCCGGCTCGCCGGCTGCCGCACCGATCACCGGCGCCGCCGTCGCGACCGCGCCGCTCAGCAGCGGTCCCGCGACGCCGGCCGCGGGCTCGTCGTCCGCGAGCACGCCGCCGGCTGCCGCCGCATCGAGCGATACGGCAGCCGCGCCGAGCGGCCCCGTGACGTTCGCATGGCCCGTGCGCGGTCCGGTGCTGAACGGTTTCGACGACGCGAAGAACAAGGGCGTCAATATCGGCGGCACGTCCGGCGAGGCCGTGAAGGCGGCGGCCGACGGCCGCGTCGTCTACTCGGGCAACGGCCTGCGTGGCTATGGCAACCTCATTATCATCAAACACGATGCAACTTACCTCACGGCGTATGCACACAATCGCGCTTTGATGGTAAAAGAGGGGGACGCGGTAACGAAGGGGCAGAAGATCGCCGAGATGGGTAATAGCGATGCCGACCGCGTGATGCTGCATTTCGAGGTTCGCCGGCAGGGTAAACCTGTCGATCCGCTGAAGTATTTGCCGCCTCAATAACCGAGACGACCATGCCGAAATCGAAGCGCCACGAGCCGCAAGCCGAATCTGAGAAGATCAGTCGTGCCACGCAAGCATCGGTGGAGCGAGCTGGCGCTTCGACGGACGACGAAGACGACGTCGCGGAAAACGAACGCGATCTCGAGGCACGCGACGCCGAAGCGGACGGCGACGACGAGCACGAAGGTCGGGCGGAAGCCGCGCCCGACGTCGACGATTTCCGCGCATTGCTGCAGGCCGAACTCACGGCCGACACGATCCAGCATTACCTGAACCGTATCAGCGTGAAGCCGCTCCTGACCGTCGAGGAGGAGCAGCGCTATTCGCGTCTTGCGAAGGCCGGCGAATTCGAGGCGCGGCAGGTGATGATCGAGCGCAACCTGCGTCTCGTCGTCAGTATCGCGAAGGGTTACCTGAACCGCGGCGTGCCGCTGCTCGACCTGATCGAGGAGGGCAACCTCGGCCTGATGCACGCGATCGAGAAATTCGATCCGACGCGTGGCTTTCGGTTCTCGACCTACGCGACGTGGTGGATCCGGCAGAGCATCGAACGGGCGATCATGAACCAGGCCCGCACCGTGCGTCTGCCCGTGCACGTGATCCGCGAACTGAACCAGGTGCTGCGCGCGAAGCGCCACCTCGAAAAGAATTCGATGTCGACGGGCGAGGCGGCCGAGCGCCGTGAAGCCAGTATCGACGACATCGCCTATCTCACCGGCAAGACCGCCGAGGAAGTCACCGACATCCTCGCGCTCAACGAGCACACCGCGTCGCTCGACGCGCCGCTCGATCTCGATCCCGCGAGCAGCCTGCTCGACCTGCTGCCCGACGACCAGAGCCAGTCGCCCGACGCGGAGGTGCAGCACCGCGAACTCGAGACGCTCACGCGCGCATGGCTGTCGCGGCTGTCCGACAAGCATCGGCACGTGATCGAGCGCCGCTTCGGCCTGAACCACATCGAACCGGCCACGCTCGAGGAGCTGGCCGACGAGATGGGGCTCACGCGCGAGCGCGTGCGGCAGATCCAGCAGGAAGCGCTGGTGCGCCTCAAGCGGTTCTTTGCCTCCAATGGCGTGCGCAAGGACGCCGTTCTGTAACTGATGACACCGATTCTCGTTTTTGACATCGAGACCATTCCCGATGTCGACGGCATTCGCCGTCTTGAAGACCTGCCCGCGACGCTGGACGATGCCGCGGTGGCCGAACATGCGTTCGCCGCGCGCCGCGAGAAGACCGGCAGCGATTTCCTGCCGCATCACCTGCAGCGCATCGCGGCGATCTCCTGCGTGTTCCGCGACAACAACGGTTTCCGCGTTCGGTCGCTGGGCACACCCCAGGACAATGAGGCGACACTGGTCCAGTCGTTCTATCGCGTGATCGAGAAATACACGCCGCAGCTCGTGTCGTGGAACGGCGGCGGCTTCGATCTGCCGGTGCTCCATTACCGTGCGCTCGTACACGGGATCCCCGCGACGCGCTACTGGGATCTGGGCGAGGACGACCGCGAGTTCAAGTGGAACAACTACATCTCGCGTTATCACTCGCGGCACACCGATCTGATGGACGTGCTCGCGATGTATCAGGCGCGCGCGAATGCGCCGCTCGACGCGCTCGCGAAGCTGTGCGGCTTCCCGGGCAAGCTCGGAATGGACGGCAGCCAGGTGTGGCCGGCGTTCCAGGATGGCCGGATCGAGGAAATCCGCAACTATTGCGAAACCGACGTCGTCAATACCTACCTGCTGTATTGCCGGTTCCAGCTGATGCGCGGCGGCCTGACGCCGAGCGAATATGCGGACGAGATCCTGCTCGTGAAGAATTCGCTCGCGCAGGAGCCCGCGTCGCACTGGGCCGAATACCTGGCCGGTTTCGACGCGTGACGCGGGCGGCCCGCATGGCGGCCGCGATCAATTTCGATCGAGTTCGAGCACGACCGGCTGGTGATCCGATTCGCGCGCGTCGCCGTCGATTTCGCAGCGCGTGACGCGCGCCAGCAGCGTATCGGTCACGAACACGAAGTCGCATGCGAGCGGCCCGTCGGACCATTGCGCCGTGTCGTAGACGCCGGCGGTCGGCGGCGGCGTGCGGCCCGGGTGCCGGGCGATCCACGCATCGACGAACGACGGTGCGTCGGCGATCGGCTCGAGCATGCGCCGGTACGCGTCGCTGCCGAACGCGCTGTTGAAGTCGCCGCAGAGGATGGCATCACGCGGCTGGACGGTCTCGCTGAACGGCCCCGTGGCATTTTCGGCCGGCGCAGGCTGGTCCGCATGCGCACACGCTTCGCGGTGCCGGGCGCGCAATGCGTCGACCTGCGCGAGTCGCTGGCGCGCCGAATAGAATTCCAGATGCGTCGTGACGACCCGCAGCCGACCCGACGGTAACACCAGTTCGACGTCGAGCGCGACGCGCGGCATGGAAGGCGCGTCGGCGTCTGCCGGCCACGGCAGCAATTGGCGCAGCACGCGCCCGATCGGCAGCCGGGTCGCGACCGCATTGCCGAACTGGCGGCGCGGTGCGCCGGGTTCGAGCGGCGGCAGGTCGGCGCCGACCGCTTCGACGATCGTATAACCGGGCAGCAACGCCGCCAGTTCGGCGAACTGGTCGGGGCCGGGCTGGCCGGGCAGTGCGCCGAAACCGCGCGTGACTTCCTGCAGGCACAGCACGTCGAAGTCGCCGAGCCGGCGAGCGGCGGCGATCGTGCGCGGTAGGTCGACGACGCCGTCCGCGTCCCGACCCCATTGGATGTTCCAGTCGATCAGTCGCATGGTCGAGTCTCCCGAATCTCCTGAGTCTGTTGCGAGCAGAACGTGTGCCGCCGGCTGAGCTCGCGAGAGGCCGCGCATGCGGGCCGGCGGCGGGCGGCCTGCGGGTCGTTCCCGCATGACGCGGCGCGGCAGAGGCGTCAGTATCGACGCTTGCGCCACGAAAGCGGGCGACGCGGGCTTTCGTCGTCTACAATCTCGCCTTCTTCAACGTTTTGTCAGGAAAAGCTGGTGTCCGAAGCTGTCCCCACTTCTGCGCGCAAATCGAAAAATGCGCCCGTCGCGCCCGGGCCTGCCCCGGTTCTCGAGATCGAATCGCTCGACATGGAAGCGCGCGGTGTCGGCCGCACGGCGACCGAGGACGGCACGCCGGGCAAGGTCATCTTCGTCGAGGGTGCGCTGCCCGGCGAGCGCGTGACCTATTCGAGCTACCGTCGCAAGCCGAGCTACGAGCAGGCGACCGTCGTCGACATTCTGCGCCCGAGCGTGCTGCGCACGGAGCCGAAATGCAAATTCTTCGGCACCTGCGGCGGCTGCTCGATGCAGCACCTCGACATGCGCGCGCAGGTGGCGATCAAGCAGCGCGTGCTCGAGGACAACCTGTGGCACCTCTCGAAGCTGCGCGCCGAGACGATGTTCGCGCCGATCCACGGCCCGTCGTGGGGCTACCGTTATCGTGCGCGCCTGACCGTGCGCAACGTCGCGAAGAAGGGCGGCGTGCTGGTCGGGTTCCATGAAAAGAAGAGCAGCTATGTCGCCGACATGACGAGTTGCGAAGTGTTGCCGCCGCACGTGTCGGCGATGCTCGTGCCGCTGCGCCGGCTGGTCGAGGGGCTGTCGATCCGTGACCGGATGCCGCAGATCGAGCTCGCGGTCGGTTCGCAAGTCACGGCACTGGTGCTGCGCGTGCTGGAGCCGATCAATGCGGACGACGAAGCGCTGCTGCGCGCGTTCGCCGACGAGCACAAGGTGCAGTTCTGGCTGCAGCCGAAGGGCCCGGACACGGTGACGCCGTTCTATCCGCTCGACGTGCCGCTCGACTATACGCTGCCGGAGTTCGGCATCCGCATGCCGTTCAAGCCGACCGACTTCACGCAGGTCAACCATCAGATCAACCGCGTGCTGGTGGGGCGCGCGCTGCGCCTGCTCGCGCCGTCGCGTGACGATCGCGTGCTCGACCTGTTCTGCGGGATCGGCAACTTCACGCTGCCGCTCGCGCGGCTGTCGCGCGAGGTGATGGGCATCGAAGGCAGCGAGACGCTGACGACCCGCGCGCTCGCGAATGCGCGCGAGAACGGCGTCGACGGCCATACGACGTTCGCGTGCCGGAACCTGTTCGAGGTGACGGGCGACGACCTGCGTGCGCTCGGCGCCTTCGACAAGTTCCTGATCGACCCGCCGCGCGAAGGCGCGCTCGCGGTGTCGAAGGCGCTGGCCGAAATCGCGCAGAGCGGCGAAGGCCCGCTGCCGAAGCGCATCGTCTACGTGTCGTGCAACCCGTCGACGCTCGCGCGCGACGCAGGCCTGCTCGTGCACGAGGCCGGCTACCGGCTGAAGGGCGCCGGCGTCGTGAACATGTTCCCGAATACGTCGCACGTCGAATCGATCGCGCTGTTCGAGCGCGACTGAGCGGGCGGGCGGTGGACGTAAAAAAACCGGCCCTCGGGCCGGTTTTTTTATCGGGTACGGCGAACGTCAGTTGCGGTTGCCGCCGAAGATGCCGAGCAGCGCGAGCAGGTTCGTGAACACGTTGTACAGGTCGAGGTAGATCGCGAGCGTGGCCGAGATGTAGTTCGTCTCGCCGCCGTTCACGACGCGCTGGACGTCGAACAGCATGTAGGCCGAGAAGATCGCGATCGCGAGCACCGACACGGTGAGCATCAGCGCCGGCAGTTGTAGGAAGATGTTCGCGACCGAGGCCAGCAGGATCACGATCACGCCCATGAACAGCCATTTGCCGAGCCCGGAGAAGTCGCGCTTGCTGACCGTGGCGATCGTCGCCATCGCGGCGAAGATGATGCCGGTGCCGCCGAACGCGAGCATGATCAGCGACGGGCCGTTCGAGAAGCCGAGGATGAAGCTCAGCAGGCGCGACAGCATCAGGCCCATGAAGAACGTGAAGCCGAGCAGCACGAACACGCCGGCCGCGCTGTTTTTCGTCCGCTCGATCGCGAACATGAAGCCGAACGCGATTGCGAAGAACGCGAGCAGGCTCATCATCGGGCTCGTGGCCGCGAACAGCGAGAAGCCCGTCGCGACGCCGACCCATGCCCCGAGCACCGTCGGCACCATCGACAGCGCGAGCAGCCAGTACGTGTTCCGCAGCACGCGATTGCGAACCTCCGCGGTGCTGACGGAGCCGCCGCGGCCGAAATTGTACGGATAGTCGTTCATGGTTTCTCCTAACATTGAACGCGTGGGCGTCCGGGGCCGGTTCGGCGCGCGCGGTGTGCGGCGCAGCAAACCGGAGCAGCTATGGCTAAGATACGTTCCGTGCCGCGAGGTTTCAATGGCCGGGCGGCGCAAAAAACATATGGATTTGGAATCTTTCACTCGTGTAAGGGTTCAATCGCAATGATACACGGGATCGTGCTACAATAGCGGATTCATTTGAACCTGTAACTTCTTAATTTCTTGGAGTTTTTATGGCAATCGAGCGCACCCTGTCGATCATCAAGCCGGATGCGGTGGCAAAGAACGTGATCGGCCAGATCTACAGCCGTTTCGAAGGCGCCGGCCTGAAGATCGTCGCATCGCGCATGGCACACCTGTCGCGTGCGGACGCAGAGAAGTTCTACGCAGTTCACGCAGCACGTCCGTTCTTCAAGGACCTCGTCGATTTCATGATCTCGGGCCCGGTGATGATCCAGGTTCTGGAAGGTGAAGGCGCGATCCTGAAGAACCGCGACCTGATGGGCGCGACGGATCCGAAGAAGGCGGAAAAGGGCACGATCCGCGCCGACTTCGCCGACAGCATCGACGCGAACGCCGTGCACGGCTCGGACGCTGCCGAAACGGCTGCGGTCGAAATCGCGTTCTTCTTCCCGGAAATGAACGTCTACTCGCGCTAAGCCCTGGCTGGCAACAAGTAGGCAGGATTCAGCGCACGCGGCAAGGCAGCACATCATGACGAGCGAAACTTCCGTCAATCTTCTCGACTTCGATGCCGAGGGTCTTGTCGCGTACTGCGGCAGCCTCGGCGAGAAGCCGTTCCGCGCCAAGCAGTTGCAGCGCTGGATCCATCAGTACAACGCCGGCGATTTCGACGGCATGACCGATCTCGCGAAGTCCCTGAGAGAAAAGCTCAAGGGCCGCGCGTCGATCGTGATGCCCGATATCGTCAGCGATCACGTTTCGACCGACGGCACGCGCAAGTGGCTGATCGACGTCGGAAACGGCAATGCGGTCGAAACCGTTTTCATCCCGGAAGAGACGCGCGGCACGCTGTGCGTGTCGTCGCAGGCCGGTTGCGCGGTCAACTGCCGCTTCTGCTCGACGGGCAAGCAGGGCTTCTCCCGCAACCTGTCGACAGCCGAAATCATCGGTCAGCTCCGGATGGCCGAGTTTGCGCTGCGTGCGTCGCTGGGTCGCGCACCCGGTCCGAACGGCAAGGCCGAACGGGTCGTCACCAACGTGGTGATGATGGGTATGGGCGAGCCGCTGCTGAATTACAGCGCGGTCGTGCCCGCGATGCGGCTGATGCTCGACGACAACGCGTACGGCCTGTCGCGCCGCCGCGTCACGTTGTCGACGTCCGGCGTGGTGCCGATGATGGACCGCCTCGGCGCCGAATTGCCGGTCGCGCTCGCCGTTTCGCTGCACGCGCCGAACGATGCGCTGCGCGACGAACTGGTGCCGCTCAACAAGAAGCATCCGCTTCGCGAGCTGATGGCCGCGTGCCAGCGCTATCTGAAAGTCGCGCCGCGCGACTTCATTACTTTCGAATACTGCATGCTCGACGGCGTCAACGACACCGAAGCGCATGCGCGCGAACTGCTGGCCGTCACGCGTGACGTGCCCTGCAAGTTCAACCTGATCCCGTTCAATCCGTTTCCGGAATCGGGCCTCATCCGCTCGAAGCCGGAGCAGATCAAGCGCTTTGCACAGGTCCTCATCGACGCGGGTGTCGTCACGACCGTGCGCAAGACGCGCGGCGACGACATCGACGCCGCGTGCGGCCAGCTGGCCGGCGCCGTGAAGGACCGCACGCGCCTGGCGGAGCGAACGGGCGCAGCAGCAAAAATCATCGAAGTTCGGGCGATCTGACGGGGACGCCTGGTCGGGGCCGCATGGGTGCGGATGCCTGGACTTCTTGCGGTACAACACGCGAATAGCGATCGGTCGCGGCGCCTCGGCGCCGCGCATGATGTGGACAGTTGCGGGAGCCGGCGGCGCCCGCCAGTGAAGAAGAATCGACGCGAGGACAAGGATGAGTGAGCCGCAGCCGACCAACGGCGCAGAGACGAATGCCGCGAAGCCGGCACCGGCGGGGCTTGAAACGCTGGCGGCCGTCGGCAGCCGGCTGGCGCAGCTCCGGGAGGCGAAGGGCTGGACGGTCGACGACGTGTCGGCGCGGCTCAAGGTCGCTCCGCAGAAGCTGCGTGCGCTGGAGGCCGGCGACATCAGTCATTTGCCCGGCGTGACGTTCGCGCTCGGCGTCGTGCGCAGCTACGCGAAGATGCTCGGCGTCGATCCGGAGCCGTTCGCCCATGCATTGCGCCGCGAGCGTGGCGTGCAGGAAGTCGATCTGTCGATGCCCGCGTCGTCGGGGACGGATCTGCCGCGCGGCCGCGTGTCGATTCCGCTTGGCGGGTCGTCGCACCATCATCCGTGGCTGTGGGGGACGGCGATCGTCGTCGTCGCGGTGATCGCGGTACTCATGTGGCACACTGGCGGCGATTCGTCGAGCTGGCTCGCGCGCTTCAAGGGCGGCGCCACGGAACACGCATCGGCGGCCAGGCGGCCGGCGGCGTCTTCCCGTCGAAGCGGCAGGCCGCGGCGGCCGGCGCGGTCGGCGGCAGCGTCAACGAAGGCCCGGCGCAGGTTGCGGCATCCGCCGTGGCGGCCGCACCGTTTGCGTCGGCTGCTCCGGCTCCGCGACCCCGACGGCCGCCGCGCCCGCGTCGCAAACCGGTCGGTCGCGCGGCCGCGGCGAGCAGCGCGGCCGTGCCGCCCAGGCCCGCGAGCGTCGTGGTCGCGGCAGGGCCAGTCGATGGTCGAACTGAAGGTCAAGCAGGATTGCTGGTTCAGCGTGCGCGACAAGAGCGGCAAGGAACTGTTCTCGGCGCTGGTGCGGGCCGGCGAGACGAAGCAGGTCGCCGGCGACGGTCCGTTCAAGGTCACGATCGGCAACAAGGCAGGCCTTGATACGGTCGCGTTCGACGGAAAGCCTGTCGATCCGGCAAAATATTCGGCAGCGCGGGGTAACGTGGCGCGGTTCACGCTGCCCTGACGTCAAGCGCCGTGGCGCAGGCCTGTCCTGGACAGGCCGCGAGGGCACGGCGCTTTTTCAATTCATGCGCCGCCTCGCGGCGCATTCCGCGTAAATGGATCTATCGATGCAATCCGAAGCTCAATCCCCACGCAGCAGTCAGATTTGTTCAACCGAGCCGGTGTTCGGCGGGCATCAGCCGCGTCGCGTGTCGCATGCGGTGGATGTTCGTTGGGGCGGGCAGCTCGTGACGATCGGCGGTGATGCGCCGGTGCGCGTGCAGTCGATGACGAATACCGACACGGCCGACGCGATCGGCACGGCGATCCAGATCAAGGAACTCGCGAACGCGGGCTCCGAACTGGTGCGCATCACGGTCAATACGCCGGAGGCCGCGGCCGCCGTGCCGGCGATCCGCGAGCAGCTCGACCGGATGGGCGTGACCGTCCCGCTCGTCGGCGATTTCCACTACAACGGCCACCTGCTGCTGCGCGACTACCCGGGCTGCGCGGAGTCGCTGTCGAAGTACCGGATCAACCCGGGCAACGTCGGCCAGGGCGCGAAGCGCGACACGCAGTTCGCGCAGATGATCGAAGCCGCGGCGAAGTACGACAAGCCGGTGCGGATCGGCGTGAACTGGGGCAGCCTCGACCAGGATCTGCTCGCGCGCATGATGGACGAGAACGGCGCGCGCTCGCAGCCGTGGGATGCGCAGAGCGTGATGTACGAAGCGCTGATCCAGTCGGCGATCGGCTCGGCCGAGCGCGCGGTCGAGCTGGGCCTCGGCCGCGATCGCATCGTGCTGTCGTGCAAGGTCAGCGGCGTGCAGGACCTGATCGCCGTGTACCGCGAACTCGGCCGCCGCTGCGGCTTCGCGCTGCATCTCGGGCTGACCGAGGCCGGCATGGGCTCGAAGGGCATCGTCGCGTCGACGGCCGCGCTCGGCGTGCTGCTGCAGGAAGGGATCGGCGACACGATCCGCATTTCGCTGACGCCGGAACCGGGCGCGTCGCGCACGGGCGAAGTGATCGTCGGCCAGGAAATCCTGCAGACGATGGGCCTGCGCTCGTTCGCGCCGATGGTGATCGCGTGCCCGGGTTGCGGACGCACGACGAGCACGCTGTTCCAGGAACTCGCGATGCAGATCCAGACCTACCTGCGCGAGCAGATGCCGGTCTGGCGCAAGGAATATCCGGGCGTCGAGAAGATGAACGTCGCGGTGATGGGCTGCATCGTCAACGGCCCGGGTGAATCGAAGCACGCGAACATCGGCATCAGCCTGCCGGGTTCGGGCGAGAACCCGGCCGCGCCCGTCTTCATCGACGGCGAGAAGGTCAAGACGCTGCGCGGCGAGCGGATCGCCGAGGAATTCCAGCAGATCGTCAGCGACTACGTCGCACGCAATTACGGCCGTACCGAGGCCCTGAACTAAATTCGTCCACACACACGAACGATGACTGAACAGAAACGCAAGATCGAGAAGCTCACCGGCGTCAAGGGCATGAACGACATCCTCCCGCAGGATGCCGGCCTCTGGGAGTTCTTCGAAGCTACCGTGAAATCGCTGCTGCGCGCGTACGGCTACCAGAACATCCGCACGCCGATCGTCGAACACACGCAGCTCTTCACGCGCGGCATCGGCGAAGTCACGGACATCGTCGAGAAGGAGATGTACAGCTTCACCGATGCGCTGAACGGCGAGAACCTGACGATGCGCCCGGAGAACACCGCGGCGGTCGTGCGCGCGTCGATCGAGCACAACATGCTGTACGACGGCCCGAAGCGCCTGTGGTACATCGGCCCGATGTTCCGTCACGAGCGTCCGCAGCGCGGCCGCTACCGCCAGTTCCACCAGGTCGGCGTCGAGGCGCTCGGCTTCGCGGGCCCGGATGCGGATGCCGAGATCATCATGATGTGCCAGCGCCTGTGGGACGACCTCGGCCTGACCGGCATCAAGCTCGAGATCAACTCGCTCGGCCTCGCCGAAGAGCGTGCCGCGCACCGCGTCGAACTGATCAAGTATCTCGAGCAGTTCGCCGACGTGCTGGATGAGGACGCGAAGCGTCGCCTGTATACGAACCCGCTGCGCGTGCTCGACACGAAGAACCCGGCGCTGCAGGAAATCGCGCAGAACGCGCCGAAGCTGATCGACTTCCTCGGCGACGAGTCGCGTGCCCACTTCGAAGGGCTGCAGCGCCTGCTGCTCGCGAACAACATCCCGTTCAAGATCAACCCGCGTCTCGTGCGCGGCCTCGACTACTACAACCTGACCGTGTTCGAGTGGGTGACCGACAAGCTCGGCGCGCAGGGCACGGTCGCGGCCGGCGGCCGCTACGATCCGCTGATCGAGCAGCTCGGCGGCAAGCCGACCGCCGCGTGCGGCTGGGCGATGGGCATCGAGCGCATTCTCGAACTGCTGAAGGAAGAGGATCTCGCGCCCGAGCAGGAAGGTGTCGACGTGTACGTGGTGCACCAGGGCGAGACGGCGCGCGAACAGGCGTTCATCGCGGCCGAGCGTCTGCGCGATACGGGCCTCGACGTGATTTTCCACTGCAGCGCCGACGGCGGCCCGGCAAGCTTCAAGTCGCAGATGAAGCGGGCCGATGCGAGCGGTGCCGCGTTCGCGGTGATCTTCGGCGAAGAAGAGGTCGCGAACGGCACGGTGGGCGTGAAAGCGCTGCGCGGCGCGGGCGAGGACGGGGAAAAGAACGTTCAGCAGACCGTACCGGTCGAAAGCTTGACCGAATTCCTAATCAATGCGATGGTTGCATCCGCCGAAGACGGCGACGACTGATCGCGCTGGCATTCGCTCGACAAGAAAAGCCTGAAATGGAAGGAATCGCTCGCCGATGAGTTATCACGACGAACAAGAATCGATTGAAAGTCTGAAGGCGTGGTGGGCCCGCTGGGGTAACCTCACGACGTGGATCGTGCTCGCGGCGCTGGTCGTCGCGGCCGGTTTCAACGGCTGGAATTACTGGCAGCGCCGTCAGGCCGCCGAGGCTTCCGGGTTGTACGAGCAGGTGCAGAAGGCCGCTGCCGCGAACGACAAGGCGACGATGGCCCGTGCGGCCGCCGACATGGAAGACAAGTTCGGCAGCACGCCGTATGCGCAGATGACCGCGCTCACGGCGGCGAAGACGTTGTACGCGGCCGGCGATGCCGCCGGCGCGAAGGCGCAGCTGCAATGGGCCGCCGATCACGCCAAGGACGACGAGTACAAGCAGATCGCGAAGCTGCGTCTCGCGTCGCTGCTGCTCGACGAGAAGGCGTACGACGCGGGCCTCGCGCTGCTGTCCGGCACGCCGGTGGATGCATTCAAGGGCCTCGTGGCCGATCGCCGCGGCGATCTGCTCGCGGCGCAAGGCAAGACCGACGATGCGCGCGCCGCGTACAAGCTCGCGCTCGCCGGCCTGTCGCAGGACGACCAGTCCGCGCGCCAGCTCGTGCAGTTCAAGCTCGATGCGCTCGGCGGCTGATCGCGGCCCCCTCAACCTCTTAACTCTGCTTCGCTAACCGATGAATTTGCTGAAACGTTACGCTGTGCCCGTAGCCTGCGCGGCGGCTGTCCTGGCATTGGCGGCCTGCTCGTCGTCGAAGGACGCGCGCCGCGTGCCGACGCCGCTCACCGAGTTCAAGCCCGTCTTGGACGTGCAACAGGTCTGGAAGGCGAGCGTCGGCAAGGGCGGGCGCTACCTGTTCTCGCCGGTGGCCGTGGGCGACGCCGTCTACGCGGCGGGCGAGAACGGTTCGGTCGAGAAGATCGACGCGAAGACGGGCCAGACGCTGTGGCGCTCGAAGGTCGGTTCGGACCTGTCGGCCGGGGTCGGCAGCGACGGCAACCTGACCGCCGTCGGCGCGCTCAAGGGCGGTGTGTTCGTCCTCGGCCCGGACGGCAAGCAGCTGTGGAAGACGAGCGTGCAGGGCGAGATCTTCTCGCCGCCGCTGGTCGGCAACGGCCTCGTGATCGTGCGCACGATCGACGGTCAGGTGATCGCGTTCAACGGGCAGACGGGCGAGCAGAAGTGGAACTACCGCAACCGCGCGGTGCCGCTGAACCTGCGCGTGTCGGCCGGCATGACGTTCGCGGGCGATGCGGCCGTGCTGGCGGGCTTCCCCGGCGGCGGTCTGGTCGCGATCAACCTGCAGACGGGCGAGCCGTTCTGGCAGACGCCCGTGTCGTTCCCGAAGGGCGTGACCGAAGTCGAGCGCATCAACGACGTCAGCGGTCCGCCGACGCTCGTCGGTGCCCAGGCGTGCGCGGTCACGTTCCAGGGCCAGCTCGGCTGCTTCGACGCGAACTCGGGCCGTCCGCTGTGGGAAAAGGCGTTCTCGAGCCGCAGCGGTCTCGCGCAGGACGATTCGGTCGTCGCCGGCGGCGACGACTGGTCGGTCGTGACGGCCTACGACGCGGCGAGCGGCAACCCGCTCTGGCGCAACGACAAGCTGAAGAGCCGCGACGTCGGCGTGCCGTACCTGCTCGGCCATGCGGTCGTGATGGGCGACTACAAGGGCTTCGTGCACTTCCTGTCGCGCGAGGACGGCAGCTTCATCGCCCGGATGAAGACGGACGGCAGCGCGATTACCGCGGCGCCGGTCCTGGCGGGCAATACGCTCGTCGTGCAGACCAAGGACGGTGGCCTGTACGGATTCCGTCCGCGCTGACGCGCACGCAACAGGCGCAATCGCGGCGCGGCGGGCCTGTCCCGCGCGCTGCGGTCGCGCGACATGAAGGCGGCCGGTGTCCCCGGCCGCTCGGTATTTGAAAGGCAGTTCGCAACGAAAGACGACGGCGCGCACCGCGCGCCCGGCGCGCGCATCCGGCGCGGCGCGAATTCGTGATATTTTCATTCAGCGCAGCCGCCCGCAGCAGCGGGCCTCCCGCTGCTGCGCATCACCGTAGAAAACACAGATGAAACCGGTCATTGCCCTCGTTGGGCGCCCCAATGTGGGGAAATCCACGCTGTTCAACCGGCTCACGCGCTCGCGCGATGCGCTGGTCGCCGACTTGCCGGGCCTGACGCGCGATCGCCATTACGGCGAAGGGCGCGTCGGCGCACGGCCGTACCTGGTCGTCGATACCGGCGGCTTCGAGCCCGTCGCGAAGGACGGCATCCTGCACGAGATGGCGCGCCAGACGCGGCAGGCCGTCGAGGAAGCGGACGTCGTCGTGTTCATCGTCGACGGTCGTAACGGGCTCGCGCCGCAGGACAAGTCGATCGCCGACTACCTGCGCAAGACCGGCCGGCCGATCTTCCTGGTCGTCAACAAGGCCGAGGGGATGAAGTACACGGCGGTCGCGACCGACTTCTACGAGCTCGGCCTCGGCGATCCGCGCGCGATCTCGGCCGCGCACGGCGACGGCGTGACCGACATGATCAACGAGGCGCTGGAAGTCGCGTACGCGGGCCAGCCCGAGGAAGCGGACGAGGACGACCCGTCGCGCGGCATCAAGATCGCGATCGTCGGCCGCCCGAACGTCGGCAAGTCGACGCTCGTGAACGCGCTGATCGGCGAGGACCGCGTGATCGCGTTCGACATGCCGGGCACGACGCGCGATTCGATCTACGTCGACTTCGAGCGTAACGGCAAGAAATACACGCTGATCGATACCGCGGGCCTGCGACGCCGCGGCAAGGTGTTCGAGGCGATCGAGAAGTTCTCGGTCGTGAAGACGCTGCAGTCGATCTCCGACGCGAACGTCGTCATTCTTCTGCTGGATGCGCAGCAGGACATTTCCGACCAGGACGCACACATCGCCGGCTTCGTCGTCGAGCAGGGCCGCGCGCTCGTGATCGGCGTCAACAAGTGGGACGGTCTCGACGACCACGCGCGCGATCGTGCGAAAGCGGATTTGACCCGCAAGCTGAAATTCCTCGACTTCGCGAAGTCGCACTACATTTCGGCCGCGAAGAAGACCGGCATCGGCGCGCTGATGCGTTCGGTCGACGACGCGTACGCGGCGGCGATGGCGAAGCTGCCGACGCCGAAGCTCACGCGCGCGCTGATCGAGGCCGTCGAGTTCCAGCAGCCGCGTCGTCGCGGCCCGGTGCGTCCGAAGCTGCGCTACGCGCACCAGGGCGGCCAGAATCCGCCGCTGATCGTCATCCACGGCAACGCGCTGGACGCGGTGACGGAAACCTACAAGCGTTACCTCGAAAACCGATTCCGCGAAACTTTCTCACTGACTGGGACTCCATTGCGCATAGAGTTCCGTTCGTCGAACAACCCGTACGCGGACAAGGGCTGAAGCAGGTCCTGCAAGGGATAGGCCGCATGGCCTACGCCCGGGCGGGGCAGGCAAAATCAGCTATAGTGTAGCGATTGGCGCCGGATCTCTTTTTCTTCGTCGCCAATCCAGATCAACCTGCAAAAAAAGATGGAGTACGCCATGAGCAACAAAGGGCAATTGTTACAAGACCCGTTTTTGAACGCACTGCGCAAAGAGCACGTTCCCGTTTCGATCTATCTCGTCAACGGCATCAAGCTGCAAGGGAACATTGAATCGTTCGACCAGTACGTCGTGTTGCTCCGTAATACGGTGACCCAGATGGTCTACAAGCACGCCATCTCGACGGTCGTGCCGGCGCGCCCGGTGAATTTCCACCCGGACGCGGAAGCCTCGTCCTAACCCATCGCAGCGGCCGGCATCCGGTCGCCGCGAGCGACCGATGCCAGCCGCCTTATCTTGACACCCGATAATTTGATCAACGCAGCGCTCGTCGGCATCGACTTCGGCAAGACCGATTTCGAAGCCAGTCTCGAAGAACTCAGTCTTCTCGCCTCCAGTGCGGGGGCCCGTCCCGCCGTCACCCTCACAGGTCGTCGCGCCAGCCCCGATGCCAAGATGTTCATCGGCAGCGGCAAAGCCGAAGAATTGCGGCTTGCCTGCGACGCGCACAACGTCGAAATCGTCATCTTCAACCACGCACTGGCACCGGCCCAGCAACGCAATCTGGAGCAGGCGCTTAACAGGCGGGTGGTCGATCGCACGAGCCTCATCCTCGACATCTTCGCGCAGCGCGCCCGAAGTCACGAAGGCAAGCTGCAGGTCGAGCTCGCACAGCTGCAATACCTGTCGACCCGGCTGATTCGCGCGTGGACCCACCTGGAGCGGCAAAAGGGCGGTATCGGCCTGCGCGGCCCCGGCGAAACCCAGCTCGAAACCGACCGCCGGCTGATCGGCGAGCGCATCAAGATGCTGAAGTCGCGGCTCGACCGGCTGCGCCGGCAGCACAGCACGCAGCGTCGCCAGCGCGCACGCAGCGGCACGATGTCGGTGTCGCTCGTCGGCTATACGAACGCGGGCAAGTCGACGCTGTTCAATGCGCTGACGAAAGCGCAGGCCTATGCGGCCGACCAGCTGTTCGCCACGCTCGATACGACGTCGCGACGTGTGTACCTCGGCGACGAGGCCGGTCAGATCGTCGTGTCCGATACGGTCGGGTTCATTCGAGAACTGCCTCACCAGCTGGTTGCCGCGTTCCGCGCGACCCTCGAGGAAACGATCCATGCGGATCTGCTGCTGCACGTGGTCGACGCATCGAGCGCGGTGCGGCTCGAACAGATCGAGCAGGTGAACGGCGTGCTGCACGAGATCGGCGCGGACACGATCCGGCAGGTGCTGGTGTTCAACAAGATCGATGCGGTGCCCGAGCTGGCGGCCCGCGGCGACGCGGTCGAGCGGGACGAGTATGGTAATATTTCGCGCGTCTTTTTGAGCGCACGCACCGGTCAGGGTCTTGACGCGTTGCGTGCCGCCATCGCCGAGATCGCCTCCGCGGAACACCTTAACGGCGCGACGTTACCCAACGGCGCGCTCGACGGCGCACCCGCTGAACCACACGAAGACCACACGATTTCCGAACACGGGCGCTAACCGGTCCCGGCCGGTTCGCCGGCGTCTAATCTGGTGAACAAACTCTGGTGAACGAATACAACGAGCGGAGTACCTGGCGGCGGATGCGCGCCTTGCTGTCGATCAACGATCCCCGCTGGGGGCGCGGCGAAGGCAAGGGCAACGACGGATCCCGTCCGCGTGTGAACGAATCGAAGCGTCCGCCCGGTGGCGACGGTGACGGTCCGCCCGATCTCGACGAGATGTGGCGCAACTTCAACCGGCGTCTGAGCGGCCTGTTCGGCGGCAAGGGCGGCAACGGCTTCCGGCCCGACAACGGCCGGGCCGCGCGTGTCGGCGTCGGCATCGTGATCGGCGTGCTGGTCGCGGTCTACGCGGGCAGCGGGCTGTTCGTCGTGCAGGAAGGCCAGACGGGCGTCGTGCTGCAGTTCGGCAAGCTGTCGGGCACGGTCGGCCAGGGCGTGCACTGGCGCGCGCCGTATCCGTTCGCGTCGCACGAGATCGTCGATACGTCGCAGGTCCGTTCGATCGAGATCGGCCGCAACAACGTCGTGCGTCTCGCGAACGTGAAGGAAGCGGCGATGCTGACGCGTGATGCCGACATCGTCGACGTGCGTTTCGTCGTCCAGTACCGGATCCGTTCGGCAACCGATTACCTGTTCCGCAGCGTCGATCCCGAGCGCAGCGTGTCGCAGGCCGCCCAGGCCGCGGTGCGCGCGATCGTCGGCACGCGCAGCGCGGCCGACATGCTGAACCAGGATCGCGACGCGCTGCGCGCGCAGCTGTCCGCCGCGATCCAGCGCGATCTCGATCGCTACCAGTCGGGGCTCGAGGTGACGGCCGTCACGATGCAGAGCGTCGCGGCGCCCGAGCAGACGCAGGCTGCGTACGCCGAAGTCGCGAAGGCGCGCGATGATCGCGAAGCCGCGAAGCGTGCCGCGCAGGCCTACGCGAACGATCTGCTGCCGAAGGCGCAGGGCGACGCCGCGAAACTTGCCGACGAAGCGAAGGCGTATGCCGATCGCGTGGTCACGCAGGCCGAAGGCGACGCCGACCGGTTCAAGCAGGTCTATGCACAGTATTCGAAGGCGCCCGCGGTGATCCGTGAGCGGATGTACCTCGAGACGATGCAGGAAATCTATTCGAACGCGACGAAGGTGTTCGTCGGCAACAAGGGCGGCAACAGCGTCGTGTACCTGCCGCTCGACAAGCTCGTCGAGCAGGGGCGACAAAACGCCGCAAATGCGACGAATGCGACGAATGCCGCGACGCCCGCCGGCGCATCCGCGCCCGACGCGATGTCGGCGCCGGCCGCCGCCGCGGCGAGCGCACCGCGAGCGCGGCTTCGGCCGCGGGCGCGCCCGCACCGGGCAGCGACGTGCTCGGTCGCGCGAAGCGTTCGCAGCCGCTCGCGTGAAGACGATACGAAGTAACGGGGAGCGCAGAACATGAACCGAATCATTGCGCTCGTCGTCGCAATCGTGATCGCCGCTTTCGCGGCGTCGTCGACCGTCCTGACCGTCGATCCGCGCCATGCGGCCGTGCTGTCGGGCCGCGACGGCGCGCAACCCGAACTCGCGGGCCCCGGCATCCATTTCAAGCTGCCGCCGCCGCTGCAGACGGCGACGCTGATCGACACGCGCCTGCAATCGCTCGAGTCGTCGGATCCGCTGCAACTGGCGACCGAAGACAAGCACGACCTGCTCGTCGCGTATGCGGTCAAGTATCGGATCAGCGATCCGATGAAGTATTTCGCGGCGACGGGCGGTGACCCGGCGGCGGCCGCCGACCGCCTGGCCGGCGCGCTGAAGAGCGCACTCGGCGACGCGTTCGGCAAGCGCGCGCTCGACGACGCGCTCGGCGGGCAGCGCGAGATCGCCAATGCGGCGCGCGACGCGGTGCGCGCGACGGCATCGGGCTTCGGCGTCGACGTGGTCGACGTGCAGTTGACGCGCGTCGACTTGCCGGCTGCGCAGACGGATGCCGTCTATCAGCGGATGATTGCCGCGCTGCGCGACCAGGCCGCACAGGTGCGCGCGGATGGCGCCGCCGATGTCGAGCAGATCAAGGCCGACGCGGAACGCGAGCAGCAGGCGGTGCTCGCGAATGCGTACAAGTCCGCGCAGACGATCAAGGGCGAGGGCGACGCGAAGGCCGCGTCGATCGCCGCCGATGCGTTCGGCCGCGATCCGCAGTTCTACCAGTTCTACGCGAGCCTGCAGGCTTACCGGAATACCTTCAAGCGCAACGACATCATCGTCGTCGACCCCGACAGCGAGTTTTTCCGTTTCATGCGCAGCCCGACGGGCGGTGCCGCACCGGCGGCACCCGCTCCCCGCAAACACTGACCTTGGGGCGCCGCGTCGAGCGGCGCCGTCGCTCGCATGGACCTGGCTGGCTCGTTGTTGCTCGCGGTAGCACTGATGCTGATCATCGAGGGGGCGTTCCCCTTCGTGTTTCCCGTCGCCTGGCGCGACACGTTTCGTAGAATAGCGGAGCGGCCGCCGCATCATATCCGGATCGGCGGGCTCATCGTGATGGCGCTCGGGCTCGTCCTGCTGCTGCTCGCCACCTGATCCGGACGGCGCACCCGCCGTTCGTTCCGCCCGATTGCCGATTTCCGATTCATTTCGCGGCGCGCATGTCGCGCCCTGTTTCCCGTCGTAGGACCGTACCGATGTCGACCTGGTTACTTCCCGAGAATATCGCCGACGTGCTGCCGTCGGAAGCGCGCAAGATCGAGGAGCTGCGCCGCAGGCTGCTCGACCGCTTCCGTTCGTACGGCTACGAAATGGTGATGCCGCCGTTGCTCGAATACCTCGAATCGCTGCTGACGAGCGGCGGCAACGACCTGCGCCTGCGCACCTTCAAGCTGGTCGACCAGCTGTCGGGCCGCACGCTCGGCCTGCGCGCGGACATCACGCCGCAAGTCGCGCGCATCGACGCGCACCTGCTGAACCGCCAGGGCGTGACGCGCCTCTGCTATGCCGGCCACGTGATGCATACGCGTCCTCGCGGGCTGCACGCGACGCGCGAACAGATCCAGATCGGCGCCGAAATCTACGGGCACGCCGGGCTGGAAGCCGATCTCGAGATCCAGCAGCTGATGCTCGACGCGCTACACCTCGCGGGGTTGTCGCGCATCCGCCTGGACCTGTGCCACGCGGGCGTGCTCGCGGCGCTGCTCGCGCGCGATGCACAGGCTGCCGAGCGCGGCGAGGCGCTGTACGACGCGCTGTCGGGCAAGGACGTGCCGCTGCTGAACGAACTCACCGACGATCTCGGCGCCGACACGCGCGCGGCGCTGCGTGCGCTGCCGCATCTGTACGGCGACGCGAGCGTGCTCGACGAGGCGCGTGTGCGCCTGCCGGTGCTGCCCGAGATCACGCGTGCGCTCGACGATCTCGCGCAGCTTGCGGCGCAGGCAAGGGGCGTCGAGGTGGCGATCGATCTCGCCGACCTGCGCGGCTACGCGTACCACAGCGGCGCGATGTTTACGGCGTACATCGACGGCGTGCCGAACGCGATCGCGCGCGGCGGCCGGTACGACCACGTGGGCCAGGCCTACGGCCGCGCCCGTCCGGCGACGGGCTTCTCGCTCGACCTGCGCGAGCTCGCGCGGATTTCGCCGGTCGAGGCGCGCGGCACCGCGATTCTCGCGCCGTGGGCGCAGGACGACGCGCTGAGCGCGGCGGTGGCGGCGCTGCGCGACGCGGGCGAGGTCGTGATCCAGGCCTTGCCGGGACACGACCACGTGCTCGACGAGTTCGCCTGCGACCGTTCGCTCGTCGAGCGTGACGGCGCGTGGGTGGTCGAACCCCGTTAAACAGGCGTTCGCGGGCCGTCGTTCGGCATGCATATCGTTGAAGCGAAACGGAAAAATTCGGAATCGCCCGCGAACATAGGTAGAATACGTTTTTAACCAGCTAACGAATCAACATGTCTGCCAGCGCAGTGAACGTGACTCCCGGGCGCAATGTCGTCGTCGTGGGAACGCAATGGGGTGATGAAGGCAAGGGCAAGATCGTCGACTGGCTGACGGACCACGCTCAGGGCGTCGTGCGTTTCCAGGGCGGTCACAACGCCGGCCACACCCTCATCATCGGCGGCAAGAAAACCATCTTGCGCCTGATTCCGTCGGGCATCATGCGTGAAGGCGTCGCCTGCTACATCGGCAACGGCGTCGTCCTGTCCCCCGAGGCACTGTTCAAGGAAATCGGCGAGCTGGAAGAGGCCGGCGTGAACGTGCGCGATCGCCTGTTCATCTCCGAAGCCACGACGCTGATCCTGCCGTACCACATCGCGATCGACCAGGCGCGCGAAGCGCGCAAGGGCGCGGGCAAGATCGGTACGACCGGCCGCGGCATCGGCCCGGCGTACGAGGACAAGGTCGGCCGCCGCGCGCTGCGCGTGCAGGACCTGTTCGACGCGAAGACCTTCGCCGACCGCCTGCGCGAAAACCTCGATTTCCACAACTTCGTGCTGACCCAGTACCTGGGTGGCGCGGCCGTCGATTTCCAGGCCACGCTCGACACGATGCTCGGCTATGCCGATCGCCTGAAGCCGATGGTGGCCGACGTGTCGCGCCGCCTGTACGACGCGAACAACGCCGGTCAGAACCTGCTGTTCGAAGGCGCGCAAGGCACGCTGCTCGACATCGACCACGGCACCTATCCGTTCGTCACGTCGAGCAACTGCGTCGCGGGTGCGGCATCGGCCGGCGCCGGCGTCGGTCCGCAGAAGCTGAACTACATCCTCGGCATCACGAAGGCGTACTGCACGCGCGTCGGCTCGGGCCCGTTCCCGAGCGAGCTGTACGACGCGGACAACCCGCAGCGCCAGGACCAGGTCGGCGTCACGCTGGCGAACGTCGGCAAGGAATTCGGCTCGGTCACCGGCCGTCCGCGCCGCACCGGCTGGCTCGACGCAGCGGCACTGCGCCGCTCGATCCAGATCAACGGCGTGTCGGGCCTGTGCATGACGAAGCTCGACGTGCTCGACGGCCTCGATGAAGTCAAGCTGTGCGTCGGCTACAAGATCGACGGCAAGGACGTGGACATCCTGCCGCGCGGTGCGGCCGACGTCGCGCGTTGCGAGCCCGTGTACGAAACGTTCGCCGGCTGGAAGGAAAGCACCGTCGGCATCAAGACGTGGGACGCGCTGCCGGCGAATGCGCAAGCCTACCTGACCCGCGTGCAGGAAGTGGCCGGCGTGCCGGTCGACATGGTTTCGACGGGGCCGGATCGCGATGAGACGATCCTGCTTCGCCATCCGTTCAAGGTGTAATTGTCAGCATGACGCAGCAAATCACGATGACGGCGGCAGACTTGATGACCGATCCGCGCAACGACGACAAGAACCTGTGGGTAGGCTGGGACGAATACCATCGTCTGATCGAGTTGCTCGCGCTGCAGGTGCATGAATCGGGCTGGAAGTTCGACCAGATCCTGTGCCTTGCGCGCGGCGGCCTGCGCGTCGGCGACCAGCTGTCGCGCATCTACGACGTCCCGCTCGCGATCCTCGCGACGAGTTCGTACCGCGAAGCGGCCGGCACCGAGCAGGGCGAGCTCGACATCGCGCAGTACATCACGATGACGCGCGGCAGTCTCGCGGGCAACGTGCTGCTGGTCGACGATCTCGTCGATTCGGGCGTCACGCTCGCGCGCGTGCAGGAGCACCTGAAGGAGCGCTATCCGTCGGTCACGGCCGTGCGTTCGGCCGTGCTCTGGTACAAGGGCTGCTCGAAGGTCAAGCCGGACTATCACGCACAGTATCTGCCGACGAATCCGTGGATTCATCAGCCGTTCGAAGAGTGGGACACGGTTCGTCCGCACAACCTCGAGGCATGGATCAAGCGCGGTCGCGCGCAGCGCGACGGCTCGGGCGCGTAAGCGGCCGGCCGATCGAAGGAAAGCCTTGTACGGCGCCGCTTGCGGCGCCGTTTTTTATTGGCGCGCCGCGGCCGGCGGGCACGGCGATCGGCGGGCGTGGTAGGCAGATGGCGCGGCCCCGGCTATGATGGCAGCCCTGCCACAGCTTGCGCAGGATTGCATGCGCAGCGTGGATCACGTGGTTTAAGGGCAACAAGGCAGGACGGTTTTTCAGGGGGGCGCGAGTAGAATAGCGCTCGTTTTGTCCGACCGGACCCGATTATTACGCTTCATATGAACGACACGATCCAGGCGACCGACGCAGCCCATGCGCATTCGACGCACCAACACTCGATGCGGGCGCTTGCGATAGCGGCCATCGGCGTCGTGTTCGGCGACATCGGCACGAGCCCGCTGTATTCGCTGAAGGAGGCGTTCAGCCCCGCACACGGCATTCCGCTCACGGAAGGCTCGATTCTCGGTGTGATCTCGCTGCTGTTCTGGGCGATCATCCTGGTGGTCGGCATCAAGTATCTGCTGTTCGTGATGCGGGCCGACAACAACGGCGAGGGTGGCGTGCTCGCGCTGATGGCGCTGTCGCTGCGGCCGCTCGACTCGAAAACACGCGTCGCGGGCGCGCTGATGGCGCTCGGGATCTTCGGCGCCTGCATGTTCTACGGCGACGCCGTGATCACGCCGGCGATTTCCGTGATGTCGGCGGTGGAAGGCCTCGAGATCGCGACGCCGCACCTGTCCCATCTCGTGATGCCGATCACGATCGTGATCCTGATCGCGCTGTTCTGGATCCAGCGTCACGGCACCGCGCTGGTCGGCAAGCTGTTCGGGCCGATCATGGTGCTGTGGTTCGTCGTGATCGCGGCACTCGGCGTATATCACATCGTGCGCGTGCCGGGCATCATCGCGGCGATCAACCCGTATTACGCTGCGTCGTTCATGTCGGAGCACCTGCTGCAGGCCTACGTCGTGCTGGGTTCGGTCGTGCTGGTGCTGACCGGTGCGGAAGCGCTCTACGCGGACATGGGCCATTTCGGCGCGAAGCCGATCCGCCTCGCCGCGTACGGGCTCGTGATGCCGTCGCTCGTGCTGAACTATTTCGGCCAGGGCGCGCTGCTGATCCAGAATCCGAAGGCGATCGAGAACCCGTTCTTCCTGCTGGCGCCGGAGTGGGCGCTGCTGCCGCTCGTCGTGCTGTCGACGGTCGCGACCGTGATCGCTTCGCAGGCCGTGATTTCCGGCGCGTATTCGCTGACGTCGCAGGCGATCCAGCTCGGCTACGTGCCGCGCATGAAGGTGCTGCATACGTCCGAGCTGGCGATCGGCCAGATCTACGTGCCGGTCGTGAACTGGCTGCTGCTGTTCGTGATCCTCTGCATCGTGATCGGCTTCAAGAGTTCCGACAACCTCGCCGCCGCGTACGGCATCGCGGTGACTGCGACGATGGTGATCACGACCGTGCTCGCTGCCGTCGTGATGGTGAAGGTGTGGAACTGGAACCGGCTGCTCGTCGGCGCGATCATCGCCGTGTTCCTCGCGGTCGACCTGGGCTTTTTCGGCGCGAACCTGCTGAAGGTCGCGCAGGGCGGCTGGCTGCCGCTCGGCATCGGCGCGCTGCTGTTCTTCCTGCTGATGACCTGGTACAAGGGCCGCCATATCGTCAAGGAGCGCACGGCAGCCGACGGTATCCCGCTCGAGCCGTTCCTGCAGGGGCTGCTCGCGCATCCGCCGCACCGCGTGTCGGGTACCGCGATCTACCTGACCGGCAACGACAAGCTCGTGCCCGTCAGCCTGCTGCACAACCTGAAGCACAACAAGGTGCTGCACGAGCGGACCATTTTCCTGACGTTCGTCACGCGCGACATTCCGTACGTGCGCGACGACAAGCGCCTGAGCTCGCGCGACGCGGGCGGCGGCCTGTACATCGTCAAGGCCCAGTACGGCTTCAACGAGACGCCGGACGTGAAGGCCGTGCTCGAGGAATTCGGCCGCACGCACGACATGACGTTCGAGCTGATGGACACGTCGTTCTTCCTCGCGCGCGAAACGGTCGTGCCGACGCATCTGCCCGGCATGTCGATCTGGCGCGAACGCGTGTTCGCATGGATGCACCAGAACGCGGCGAAGCCGACCGACTTCTTCTCGATCCCGGCGAACCGCGTCGTCGAGCTCGGTACCAAGATCGAGATCTGACCGGTGCGCGCAGTGGCCGCGCATGCGGCCCATGCCGATCTGGCTGCGCGCTCGTTGAAGCAATAAAAAACCCGCCTTTCGGCGGGTTTTTTATTGCTTCAACAGTCTTCGCGTGATCAGCGCTTCAGCTTCGCGAACGCCGCGGCCATCGCGCCGGCCGGTTCCGGTTCGCGCAAACGCTGCGGACGGGCGCTGCCGCCGCGGCCGGCGTTGCCGCGATCCTGGCCGCCGCGCGGCGCCATGCCGGGCGCGGCCGCTTCGTCGTCGAGGCGCATCGTCAGCGCAATGCGCTGACGCTTCACGTCGACGTCGAGCACCTTGACCTTGACGACCTGACCGGCCTTCACGACTTCGTGCGGATCCTTGATGAACTTCGTCGACATCGCGGACACATGGACGAGGCCGTCCTGATGCACGCCGACATCCACGAACGCGCCGAATGCGGCAACGTTCGTCACGACCCCTTCGAGCAGCATGCCGGGCATCAGGTCGGAGACCTTCTCGACGCCGTCGCGGAACGTTGCCGTCTTGAATTCGGGACGCGGGTCACGACCCGGTTTTTCGAGTTCGGACAGGATGTCGCGCACGGTCGGCAGGCCGAAACGTTCGTCAACAAATTCGGCCGGCGACAGGCCGGCCAGCGCGTCGCGGCTGCCGAGCACGTCGTCGATCCGCTTGCTGATCTTCGCGAGGATGCGTTCGACGACCGGGTAGGCCTCCGGGTGGACCGACGAGCGATCGAGCGGATTCTCGCCGCCGTTGATGCGCAGGAAGCCGGCTGCCTGTTCGAAGGTCTTGTCGCCGAGGCGCGGCACCTTGCGCAGGTGGTCGCGCGACGGGAACGGCCCGTTCGCGTCGCGATAGTCGACGATGTTGCGTGCGAGCGTGGCGTTCAGGCCCGAGACGCGCGCGAGCAGCGCGACCGACGCGGTGTTCGCGTCGACGCCGACCGCGTTCACGCAATCCTCGACCACCGCGTCGAGCGAGCGGGCGAGTTCGCGCTGGTTCACGTCGTGCTGGTACTGGCCGACGCCGATCGCTTTCGGCTCGATCTTCACGAGCTCGGCGAGCGGATCCTGCAGGCGGCGGGCGATCGACACGGCGCCGCGCAGCGACACGTCGAGTTCCGGGAATTCCTTCGCGGCCAGCTCGGACGCCGAGTAGACCGACGCGCCGGCCTCCGACACGACGATCTTCTGCAGCCGCAGTTCGGGATGCTTCGAGATCAGCTCGCTCGCGAGCTTGTCGGTTTCGCGCGATGCGGTGCCGTTGCCGATGCTGATCAGCTCGGCCTGCGTCTGCGCGGCGATGCGCGCGAGCTTCGCGAGCGAGCCGTCCCAGTCGCGGCGCGGCTCGTGCGGGTAGATCGTATCGGTCGCGAGCAGCTTGCCGGTGCGGTCGACCACGGCGACCTTCACGCCCGTGCGCAGGCCGGGGTCGAGACCGATCACGGCCTTCGGGCCGGCCGGCGCGGCCAGCAGCAGGTCCTTCAGGTTGCGGGCGAACACGCGGATCGCTTCGGCTTCCGCCGTTTCGCGCAGTTGCGTGAGCAGTTCGTTCTCGATGTGCGGCTGCACCTTCACGCGCCAGCACCAGCGGCACACGTCGGACAGCCACTTGTCGGCCGGGCGGCCCTGGTTCGCGATCCCGAAATGGCGCGCGATCATCGCTTCGCCGGGATGCGGGACCTGCGCGTCGAGTTCCTCGCCGAGACCGAGCTTGACGGTCAGCACGCCGGCGTTGCGGCCGCGGAACAGCGCGAGCGCGCGGTGCGACGGCACGGTCCGGATCGTTTCCGCGTAGTCGTAGTAGTCGCGGAACTTCTCGCCTTCCTCGTTTTCCTTGCCTTCGACGACCGCCGACGACACGACGCCCTGGCTGTGCAGGTAGTCGCGCAGCTTGCCGAGCAGTTCGGCGGTTTCGCCGAATTGTTCCGACAGGATGTCGCGCGCGCCGTCGAGCGCGGCCTTCACGTCGGCGACGCCCTTGTCGGCATCGACGTAGGCGGCGGCTTCCGTCTGCGGGTCGAGCAGCGGATTCGCGAGCAGCGCCTGCGCGAGCGGCTCGAGGCCGGCTTCGCGGGCGATCTGCGCGCGCGTGCGGCGCTTCGGCTTGTACGGCAGATAAAGGTCTTCGAGCACCTGCTTGCTGTCGGCCGCGTCGATCGCGGCGCGCAGTTCGTCGGTCAGCTTGCCCTGTTCGTCGATGCTCGACAGGATCGCCGCGCGGCGATCCTCGAGCTCGCGCAGATACAGGAGGCGTTCCTCGAGCTGGCGCAGCTGCGTGTCGTCCAGGTTGCCGGTCACTTCCTTGCGGTACCGGGCAATGAACGGAACGGTCGAGCCTTCGTCGAGGAGTTGCACTGCCGCCGCGACCTGGCGCGGCTGGACGGACAGTTCGGTGGCGATGCGCTGTACGATCTTGAGTGCTACGGTTTCCGTCATGTCGTGGATGATCTGCCTGCTGAAATCGCGGCGCGGGCCGGCAGACCGCGCGGCGGGCTGCGAGACGGGCCCGCCGGACCAGATGCCGCGGGTGAGTGAAGCGGGGCATTTTGCCATAAATGGCGGAGCGTCCAGCCGGGGGTGATAGAATTTGACACATGTCCCGCAGCTTTCCTACGACGTTGCCAACTTCCCGCATTTCTCTCGTCGCGCTCGGCGCAGCGCTTGCCGCGGCTTTGTCCGCCGGGTCCACCGTCGCGTACGCACAGGCATCGGGCGCAACCGCGCCGGACGCCGCTGTCGCCGCGCCCGTTGCAGCCTCCGCCACGCAGGATTTCGACGCCCGTCAAAAAGTGCTCAATCAACGTTCCGCGGAAAACGATTATCGTTATGCCGTGGCGGAGCACGATTGCTACAGCAAGTTCTTCGTCAATCACTGTCTCGGCGTGGCGCGCGACCGGATGCGCGAGGAGCGGGCGAGCATCCGTCAGGAGCAGCTCGCGCTCGACGACGAGCAGCGCGCGGTGCGGGCGCAGCAGCGCGACCAGCAGCAGGCGTTGAAGCAGGCGCAGAATGCGGCGGAAGCGCCGCAGCGCGCGGCGAACGATGCGGCGAACGCGGCTGCGTTCCGCGACAAGCAGGAGCAGAATGCATTGAAGCGGGCGCAGCGTGGCGCGGAAGGGCCGCAGCGCGCCGCGAACAAGCAGGCATACGACCAGAAGCAGGCGGATTTCCAGCACAAGCTCGACCAGGCGCGCCAGCAGGGCGCGCAGAAGGCGCAGGAGCGGGCGGACAACGCCGCGCGCTACGAGCAGAAGCAGAAGGAAGCCGCCCAGCACAAGGCCGATGTCGAACGGCGTCAGCAGGAAGCGGCCGACAAGGCCAAGCAGCAGCAACAGCAGGGGCAGTAACGTGTTGGATTGATCCGGAGTCAGTCTCGTGCGTGCCGGCACGCCAGTCGGCGCGCTGCTTCGATGAGGAGGCGCATATGCAAAACCGTCCCACGGAACAGCAGCAGGAATTGCACAACCGTTTGGCAGCATTGCAGGAGCAGCACCAGCAGCTCGCTCGGGAGATCGAGCTGAAGGAAGGACACTCCGACATCGACGACATCACGCTGCACCGGCTGAAGAAGGAAAAGCTGGCGGCCAAGGACAAAATCATTTTGCTGCAATCGCAGCTGGAACCGGATAAGCGCGCCTGAGCGCGGCCTGGCAAGCGCCGGCGCCGCCCGGGCGCTGGACACAGGAACGCTTGCCTTGAATTCACCGCTTGAAGCCAACCCCGATGCCCGGCGTGACGCGTCGTCCGCCGGGCGCGTTCGTGCGCCCGAAGGCACCTTCGAGCTGAGCCGCAAGCGCGTCGACGAACTCGACACGATTTTCGGCGAAGGCGGACTGCTTGCGCGCGCGCTGGACGGCTATCACCCGCGCCAGTCGCAGATCGAAATGGCGCGCGCGGTCGCGTCCGCGATGGAGGCGTCCGCGCGCCGGATGCCCGAGCCGGAAATCTTCGAGACCCGCAAGCGGCCGGCGCGGCGCCTCGGCGAAGGCGACCAGGCGGCCGAGTCCGCCGCGGACGGCGCAGCCGCCGACACCGACGCCGGCGACAACACGCTGATCGTCGAGGCCGGCACCGGTACCGGCAAGACCTATGCATACCTGGTGCCCGCGATGCTGTGGGGCGGCAAGGTGATCGTGTCGACCGGCACGAAGCACCTGCAGGACCAGCTGTTCCAGCGCGACATCCCGACGGTGCGCAACGCGCTCGCGGTGCCGGTGACGGTCGCGATGCTCAAGGGCCGCTCGAACTATCTGTGCCATTACTACCTGCAGCGCACGGCCGACAACGGCCGCCTGCCGTCGCGGCAGGACACCGCGTACCTGCAGGAAATCGTCCGGTTCGCGAAGATCACGAAGAGCGGCGACAAGGCCGAGCTCGCGAGCGTGCCGGAGACGGCGCCCGTGTGGTCGATGGTCACGTCGACGCGCGACAACTGCCTCGGCCAGGAGTGCCCGCATTACAAGGAATGTTTCGTGATGCAGGCGCGGCGCGAGGCGCAGCAGGCCGACGTCGTCGTCGTCAACCATCACCTGTTCTTCGCGGACATCATGCTGCGCGACACCGGGATGGCCGAACTGCTGCCGAACGCGAACACGGTGATCTTCGACGAAGCGCACCAGCTGCCGGAAACGGCCACGCTGTTCTTCGGCGAGACGCTGTCGACCACGCAGATCCTCGAACTCGCGCGCGACACGGTCGCCGAGGGCCTGAGCCATGCGCGCGATGCGGTCGAGTGGGTGAAGCTCGGCGGCGATCTCGAACGTGCGGCGCGCGACCTGCGCCTCGCGTTCGCGAACGACCAGATCGTGCGCATGTCGCTCGCGCAACTGGGCGACGATCATCCGATGTTCGGCGCGCTCGATGCGCTCGAAGTGGCGCTCGATGCGCTTGCCTCGGCGCTCGCGAGCCAGGCCGAACGGGCGGAATCGCTCGGCGCGTGCCTGCGGCGCGCCCGCGAGCTGCAGGACCTGCTCGCGGGCTGGGTCGCGCCCGGTGCGGCGGAAGCGGCCGCGAAGGCCGACGCCGCCGCAGCCGGCGACAAGGCGGGCGCCGACGACCCGAACGAGAAGGTGCGCTGGGTCGAGGTGTTCGCGCATACCGTCCAGCTGCACGAAACGCCGCTGTCGGTCGCGCCGATTTTCGCGAAGCAGCGCGCCGGCGTGCCGCGCGCGTGGGTCTTTACGTCGGCGACGTTGTCGGTGCGCGGCGACTTCACGCACTACGCGGCCCAGATGGGGCTCAGCTCGCGGCGCTCGATGACGCTCGCGAGCCCGTTCGACTATCAGACGCAGGGCCTGCTGTACGTGCCGCGCAACCTGCCGCAACCGTCGTCGCCGGCGTTTACCGACGCCGTGTTCGATGCCGCGCTGCCGGCGATCGAGGCATCGGGCGGTGGTGTCTTCATGCTGTGCACGACGCTGCGCGCGGTCGACCGGATCGCGTCGAAGCTGCGCGACGTGATCGAGTCGCGTGGCTGGAACATGCCGCTGCTGGTGCAGGGCGACGCCAGCCGCACCGAGCTGCTCGACCGCTTCCGTTCGTACGGCAATGCGATCCTCGTCGGCAGCCAGAGCTTCTGGGAAGGCGTGGACGTGCGCGGCGACGCGCTGTCGCTCGTCGTGATCGACAAGCTGCCGTTCGCGCCGCCCGACGATCCGGTGCTGGCCGCGCGGCTCGACGCACTGACCAAGAAAGGCTTGAGCCCGTTCGCGGTTCACCAGCTGCCGCAGGCCGTGATCACGCTGAAGCAGGGCGCGGGGCGCCTGATTCGCGCGGAGACCGATCGCGGCGTGCTGATGATCTGCGACACGCGGCTCGTCGACAAGCCTTACGGCCGCCGGATCTGGCAGAGCCTGCCGCCGTTCAAGCGCACCCGCGAGATCGCGGTCGTGCAGGACTTTTTCGACGAGCACCGCGCGGAAAAACGCGCATGACCGCACCGCCGCCTGCTACGGGCGGCACCAATAAAAAACCCGGCTCGATGGCCGGGTTTTTTATTGATGCACGGGCGTCGCTCAGAATTGCCACCACGACTTCTTCGTGCCGGGGCGCGAGTGGCCGGTGATGTACGGGCTGTCCGGGAAAGTCCCCGCGAGCACGCGCTTCGTGTCTTCCGCGAGCTCCGGCTGGTTCAGCTTGCCGTACGACAGGATCATGATGTGCAGCGCGTCCTCGATCGCCGGCGCGCCCTTGTAGTCCTTGATCGCGAGCTGCGCGCGGTTGATCGCCGCGACATAGGCGCCGCGCCGATAGTAGTAGTCGGCCGCGTGCACTTCGTGCGACGCGAGCGCGTTGACGATGTAGCGCATCCGGGCGGCGGCGTCCGGCGCGTACTTGCTCTTCGGGTAGCGGTCGACGACGACCTTGAACGCGTCGTACGATTCGCGCAGTGCCTGCGGATCGCGCTCGCTCATGTCCTGGCCGGAGAAGCGGCCGAACAGGCCGAGATCGTCGTTGAAGTGGATCATCCCCTTCAGGTAGTACGCGTACGGGATATCCGGGTGATCCGGGTGCAGCTGGATGAAGCGGTCGACGGCCTGGTCGGCGGCTGCCGCTTCGTTGTCCTTCCAGTTGCAGTACGCGACGTTGATCTGCGCCTGTTGCGCGAAATGGCCGAACGGATCGCGGCCTTGCAGCGATTCGAAATATTTCGCGCACTTGCCCCAGTCGCCGCCGGACAGTGCGTCCTGGGCCTCTGAGTATAATTTGTTGTTCGACCAGGTAGCCGTCTCGTCCTGCTTCTGCGGCAAGCCGTGGCAGCCGGCGATGAGGGCCGCGGCCGCTACCACCGCAGCTCGGGCGGCGACGGTTTTGGCCGTACGTTTGGTCGAATTCATCATGCTCGCATGTCCTAGCTTCAAGTCTCGGTGACCCAGTCTAAATGACCCGTTCAAGTTCGCAGAATGCCCCGCGGGGCAAGTCAAATCGCGAAGATTATAGCCCAAGCGATCGGCCCGCCGACGCTGCCTCGGGGGATTCCCCCGATGACGATCTGGCTGCAGGCGCGATGCAGCCGCCTGTGGTGCCGTCCGCGGCGGCCGACGAGGCGCCGCGCGTCGTCGAAGTGCCGCTGTCGCTGGCGGGTGAACGCCTCGACAAGGCGCTCGCCCAACTGTTCCCCGAATTCTCCCGCAGCCGCCTGCAGAGCTGGATCGAGGCGCAACGCGTGCTGGTCGACGGCGCGCCGGCGAAGATCCGCCAGCCGGTGCCGCTCGGCGCCAGGATCGAGCTCGTGCCCGACCTGCTGCCGGAACAGCTGGCGTTCGCGCCGGAGCCGGTGCCGCTCGACGTGATCTACGAGGACGACGCGCTCGTCGTCATCAACAAGCCGGCGGGCCTCGTCGTCCACCCGGCCGCCGGCAACTGGAGCGGCACGATCCTCAACGGCCTGCTGCACCGCTACGGCGACGCGGCGGCCGGCCTGCCGCGCGCGGGCATCGTGCACCGGCTCGACAAGGAGACGTCCGGCCTGATGGTGGTTGCGCGCACACTCGCCGCGCAGACCGACCTCGTGCGCCAGCTGCAGGCGCGCACGGTGAAGCGCCGCTATTTCGCGCTCGTGTGGGGCACGATGCCCGAGGACGGCACGATCGACGCGCCGATCGGCCGCGATCCGCGCGAGCGCACACGCATGGCCGTCGTCACCGGCGCGTCGGGCAAGCCCGCGCGCACGCATTTCCGCACGGTTGACACATGCATGTGGCAACGTCAGCCGGTGTCCGCGATCCAGTGCGACCTCGAAACCGGCCGCACGCATCAGATCCGCGTGCACTGCTCGCATGTCGGGCATCCGCTGCTCGGCGATCCGGTGTACGGGCGCGCGCGCGGCAAGCGCTCGGTCGCGCCGCTGCCGGACGGGTTCGCGCGGCAGGCGCTGCACGCATGGCGGCTCGGCCTCGTGCATCCGGTCACGGGCAAGACGATGCAGTGGCGCTGTCCGTTGCCGGACGACATGAACGCGCTCGTCGCGGCGCTGGGCTTCGGGCAGGGCGACGAGGAATTCGACGACGAAGACGGTGTCTACGACGATGACGATTTCGCCGGCGGTTATCGGGATCACGACGAGGATCACGACGACGATTACGACGATGAGGAGGAGTGAGTGCCGATGACGAACCTGGCGCCGTTGACGTGGCAGGACTGCGTGCAGCCCGACTGGCAGGTGGCGCCGCGCGTGCGTGCGCTGATCACGACGCGCGACGGCGGCGTGAGCGAAGGCCCGTACGGGCGCTGGCAGGACGGCGCCGCGTTGCCGGGCGGGATGAACCTCGGCCTGCATACCGGTGACGATCCGGCCCATGTCGCAGCGAATCGCGCGCGCCTGCTCGCGCTGGCGGGGCAGTCGCGCGCGGCATGGCTCGAGCAGGTTCACGGCGCGCAGGTCGTGCGTGCGGACGAGGTGATCGAGGCCGCGCCGGCTGCCTCGGCGCCCGTGCAGGCCGACGCGAGCGTGACCGACCGCACGGGGGCGGTCTGCGTCGTGATGGTCGCGGATTGCCTGCCGGTGCTGCTGTGCGATGCGCAGGGCCGGGCGGTGGGCGCCGCGCACGCGGGCTGGCGCGGGCTCGCGGCCGGCATCGTCGAGCAGACCGCGGCGCGCGTCGCGGCGCTCGCCGGCGGCGCGACGGATGCGCTGCATGCGTACCTCGGGCCCGCGATCGGCCCGCAGGCGTTCGAAGTCGGCGCCGACGTGCGCGAGGCGTTTCTCGACACCGCTCCGCAGTCGGAGCATGATGAGACGCGGCGAGCGTTCGTCGCGATCGACGGCGCGCCCGGCAAGTACCTCGCCGATCTCCATGCGCTCGCGCGCCTGCGTCTCGCGCGCGCAGGCGTGGCGCACGTGAGCGGCCGGCGCGCGTGCACGGTCACTGAACCCGCGCGCTTCTATTCGTACCGGCGCGATCGCGTGACGGGCCGCATGGCGGCGGCGATCTGGCTGGCCGATTGACGATTGACCGCGGCCCGCCGCGCGTGCTTGCGTGCGCGGTTTGCTGCGTTGCAAAATCGGGTTATCTTGATATTGGCGCGGCAATGCGGCGTTGCATGGACAACCGAATGAATAATCGCGAAGTCAAGTCAATCAAAATGTTTTATGTTTCGCCGGAAGCCTTGTCCCGCCTGTTGCGCGCGGATTATCTTCGAGCAGAAATGTTCGGCGGTTTGACGCAGCGCTTCACATGGGGAAAACGATAATGATAAAAATACCGCACTGCGGCAGAATCTGGAGACGCCTCTCCAGAGCATGACGGCCCGGCTCGCAACCGGCACGCCGCGCGCGAGCAGGATTTCACGATTGACGCTCACGAATCACCGGTAAGGCAGGTAATGACAGCATCGAAAAATTCGTCGACGTCCGCTCAGGCGGGCACTTCCACGGGTAGCACCGGATTCGGCCAGGCTGCCCAGCCGATGCAGCAGATGTTCGAGGCATGGCTGAACGCGTGGCGCGGTTTCGCCGATCCGGCGCGCGCCGCAACGGCGTCGACCAGCGCGAATCCATTCGCCGCATTCCAGTTCCCGACATCGGTGCCGTTCCAGATGCCGTCGATGCCCGATCTGGGCGCCTTCGGCGGCCTGGCGTCGCCGTTCGCGGGGCTGAAGCTGCCGGTAGCCGCGATCCCGCCCGAACGGCTCCAGAAGTTGCAGGCCGACTATGCGCGCGACTGCATGACGCTGATGCAGCAGGCCGCCGCCGCGAAGCTCGAGTCGCCTGAACTGAAGGACCGCCGCTTCAGCGGGGATGCCTGGAAGGCGTCGCCCGCGCATGCATTCGCGGCCGCGTGGTACCTGCTCAACGCGCGCTACCTGCAGGAGCTGGCCGACGCGCTCGAGACCGACCCGAAGACGCGCGAACGCATCCGTTTCTCCGTTCAGCAATGGACGGCCGCCGCGGCGCCGAGCAACTTCCTCGCCCTCAATCCCGACGCACAGAAATCGATCCTCGAGACGCAGGGCGAAAGCCTGCGGCAGGGGATGATGAACCTGCTCGGCGACCTGCAGCGCGGCAAAATTTCGCAGACCGACGAATCGCAGTTCGTGGTCGGCAAGAACCTCGGGTGTACCGAAGGCGCGGTCGTCTACGAGAACGACCTGATCCAGCTGATCCAGTACGCGCCGAAGACGGACAAGGTGTTCGAACGGCCGCTCCTGATCGTGCCGCCGTGCATCAACAAGTTCTACATCCTCGACCTGCAGCCCGAGAATTCGCTCGTCGCGCATGCGCTGTCGAGCGGTCATCAGGTGTTCCTCGTGTCGTGGCGCAACGCCGATGCGTCGGTCGCGCACAAGACGTGGGACGACTACATGAACGAAGGGCTGCTCGCGGCGATCGACGCCGTGCAGCAGGTCAGCGGCCGCGAGCAGATCAACACGCTCGGCTTCTGCGTCGGCGGCACGATGCTCGCGACCGCGCTGTCGGTGCTCGCCGCGCGCGGCGAACATCCGGCCGCGTCGATGACGCTGCTGACCGCGATGCTCGACTTCACCGACACCGGCATCCTCGACGTGTTCGTCGACGAGGCGCACGTGCAGATGCGCGAGCAGACCATCGGCGGCAAGAACGGCGCCGCGCCGGGGCTGATGCGTGGCGTCGAGTTCGCGAACACGTTCTCGTTCCTGCGGCCGAACGACCTCGTGTGGAACTACGTCGTCGACAACTACCTGAAGGGCCGCACGCCCGCCGCGTTCGACTTGCTGTACTGGAACAGCGACTCGACGAGCCTGCCGGGGCCGATGTACGCGTGGTACCTGCGCAATACCTATCTCGAGAACAAGCTCCGCGTGCCGGGTGCGCTGACGGTGTGCGGCGAATCCGTCGACCTGTCGCGCATCGACGTGCCGACCTTCATCTACGGGTCGCGCGAGGATCACATCGTGCCGTGGCAGACGGCCTACGCTTCGACGTCGATCCTGACGGGCCCGCTGAAGTTCGTGCTCGGCGCGTCGGGTCACATCGCGGGCGTGATCAATCCGCCCGCGAAGAAGAAGCGCAGCTACTGGGTCAACGACAGCGACCTGCCCGCATCGGCGGACGACTGGTTTGCCGGTGCGACCGAGCAGCCCGGCAGCTGGTGGACGACCTGGGTCGAGTGGCTCGACCAGTACGGCGGCCGCAAGGTCGCGCCGCCCGCCAAGCCCGGGAGCGAGCAGTTCCCGGTGATCGAGCCGGCGCCGGGTCGCTACGTATTGCAGCGCGATTGACGAAAACCGGACAGCGGCGCACGCTGTCCGATGCACCGCAGTTTTTTTAACAGGGCCGGTAGCGATGCGCCGTGTCGTGCGGGCCCGGAGGAAACGGAAATGACGGACGTAGTGATCGTATCGGCCGCGCGGACCGCGGTCGGCAAATTCGGCGGCTCGCTCGCGAAGATCGCGGCACCGGACAAGCAGATGGGCTGGGACACGTCGAAGGTGAACGTGAACGGCGGGGCGATCGCGATCGGTCACCCGATCGGCGCGTCGGGCTGCCGGATCCTGGTGACGCTGCTGCACGAGATGGCCAAGCGCGATGCGAAGCGCGGGCTGGCGTCGCTGTGCATCGGCGGCGGGATGGGCGTCGCGCTCGCGGTCGAACGTCCGTAACCGGTCGTTCGTCACTGCCAAACCAATCCGGGCGCCGGCCGATTGCGGCTTCGGCCGGTGCCACGTGAAGTCAGAGGGGCCTCCGGCGGCTCTCGAAACCAAAAAATGGAGTGAGATTTATGTCTCAGCGAATTGCGTACGTAACGGGCGGGATGGGCGGCATCGGCACCAGCATCTGCCAGCGTCTGTCGAAAGACGGCTTCAAGGTGGTCGCGGGTTGCGGCCCGAACTCGCCGCGTCGGGTGAAGTGGCTCGAGGACCAGAAGGCGCTCGGCTACGATTTCATCGCGTCGGAAGGCAACGTCGGCGACTGGGACTCGACCAAGGCGGCGTTCGACAAGGTCAAGGCCGAAGTCGGCGAGATCGACGTGCTGGTCAACAACGCGGGCATCACGCGCGACGTCGTGTTCCGCAAGATGACGCATGAAGACTGGACGGCCGTGATCGACACTAACCTGACGAGCCTGTTCAACGTGACGAAGCAGGTGATCGACGGGATGGTCGAGCGCGGCTGGGGCCGGATCATCAACATCTCGTCGGTGAACGGCCAGAAGGGGCAATTCGGCCAGACGAACTACTCGACCGCGAAGGCCGGCATCCACGGTTTCACGATGTCGCTCGCGCAGGAAGTCGCGACGAAGGGCGTGACGGTCAACACCGTGTCGCCCGGCTACATCGGCACCGACATGGTGAAGGCGATCCGTCCGGACGTGCTCGAGAAGATCGTCGCGACGATTCCGGTGCGGCGTCTCGGTGCGCCGGAGGAAATCGGCTCGATCGTCGCGTGGCTCGCGTCGAACGATTCCGGCTTCTCGACCGGCGCCGACTTCTCGCTGAACGGCGGCCTGCACATGGGCTGAACGTCCGGGCTGCGCAGGCCGGACCGGCCGTGCAGCCTGGCGTTTCCGAAGGCCCCCGCCTCCCGGATCCGGGGGGCGGGGATTTGTCACTTGCGCTACGCTGCACCCAAAGGCGTTACATGACTACTACAAAGAAAACGGCCGAGCGGCTCATTAAGAAGTACCCGAACCGCCGGCTCTACGATACCGAGACGAGCACGTACATCACGCTGACCGACGTCAAGCAACTCGTGCTGGAACAGGAGGACTTCAAGGTCGTCGACGCGAAATCGAACGAAGACCTGACGCGCAGCATCCTGCTGCAGATCATCCTCGAGGAAGAGAGCGGCGGCGTGCCGATGTTCTCGTCGTCGATGTTGTCGCAGATCATCCGTTTCTACGGTCATGCGATGCAGGGCATGATGGGCACGTACCTGGAAAAGAACATCCAGGCGTTCATCGACATCCAGAACAAGCTCGCGGATCAATCGAAGAACCTGTACGAAGGCAACGCGATGAATCCGGAAGTCTGGTCGCAGTTCATGAACATGCAGGCGCCGATGATGCAAGGGATGATGACGAGCTACATCGAGCAGTCGAAGAACATGTTCGTGCAGATGCAGGAGCAGATGCAGAATCAGGCGAAGTCGATGTTCAGCACGTTCCCGTTCAAGCAACCGGGCACGCCGGAGCCGGAGAAGAAGTAACGATGTCGCGGCAGGCCGGCCGCGGCGGCGCGAGCCGTCGGGCGTCGGTACCGCGACGTGCGGCGGGTGCGATGCGGCCGGTCGCGTGCCCGGGCACGACGATGATTGGCGGCTCGCTGCCGCGAGATGTCGCCGACGGTCGTCCCTGATCGTCGGCACCGAATGCCCGTGCCCCTGGGTGGGGGCGGGCGTGACCGTCGTCCGGTCGATCGAATTCCAGGCAAGCAGCGAAATACAAGCGGAGCATGTCGCGCCTGATGGCGCGCGTGCGGGCGCGGGCGGCCGCCGTTGTGTCGGACGGCGCGACGACGCGCCGCCTCAATGCCGGCATGGCGCGCCGGCGTCGCTCAAAGCGCGCGATCGAAATCCTGTTGATCGTCCGCCGGCGGCAGGTCGAGCACGAGCTTCACCGCGCAGTAGTTCGCCTTCAGCGAAAACACGCGGCCGATCACGAGGAACGTTTGCTGCGAGTTCTCGATCTCGACGAAATCGCCAGGCTGCGGCACGTGGGCGCCCTGGTCATAGGAAAAGCTGGTGCTGGTCTGCTCGCCGATGGTTTCGGCGGCGTGCTCGGTGAATTCGATCGTGATGTGGGTGGTCATGCGAACCCCGTCGTGCGTGGAGTGAAGCGGTTGGAGGTTCCGATTCTCGCATAATGGCGGGTCGCGTCCGGGGCGATTGTCGTGCGCCGGCGATTGCGGATCGTGCTGACCCGCCGGGCAGCGGCTCACCGGAATGCGCACTCGTCGAGGATTTCTCATGAGCGCTGCAGTGAGCCTCCCGTTGGAGATGCGTGGCAGTGCGATGGCAGCGGCTCGGGCGAAGCCGGGCGCGGCGCGGAACGAAGCGAGGCGGTGGTTATTTTTCTGAAAACGTGCCCGCTTCCACCAACGTCATCTTGTCGGGGGCCAAGTATGTGCGGATGGCGGTATTGACCTGCTCGACGGTCAAGGCGCGGATGCGCTCGGGATAGGTGTCCAGGTCGCTCAGCGGGCGGTCCTGGAGCACCGTCTGGGCAATCATGGCGGCCATCTGCCCGGTGGTTTCCATGGAGACTTGATGGCGGCCGATCATGCCGTCCTTGCGTGCATCCAGCTCCGCCTGGGTAACGCCCTGTTTCCACCAGGCATCCAGAATGCGGCGCGTGCTGATGACGCCCTTGTCCAGCAGGGGCGGAGCGAAGCTGCTGGTGATGACGAATCCTCCGTCCATCAGGGAGAGTCCGGACAGGCCGGCACGGATGCCGTAGGTGAGGCCCTCCTTGTCTCGGACCCCTGCCATCAACCGGCCGGTGAAGCCGTTGCCCAGGATGTTGACGGCCGCGCTGAGGGGCAGGTAGTCGGCATCGTTCGCGCGCAGGTCGATGGCCTGACCCAGCATCACGCTGATGGATGACTTGTCCTTCATCGCGATTCGCTGCGTGTCGGCCTGGCTCGCCTTGGGAGGCGGACCCTGTCGCACGAGGGCCTTGCCACCGCTCCAGCCCGCGAAGGCCTCGGTCACCATGGATTGAAGGCGGCCCGGGTCCGCTCCGCCCACTATCACTAGCGTCATATGCGCCGGTCCGTAATAGGTTCGATGAAACGTCTCGATATCGTCCAGCGTGGCAGCGGCAATGGCCTCGAGCATCCGCTCGCGCGGCACCGGGGCGTTGAGGTGCGCATCGGGATAAATGGACCGATGCAGCGCCTCCGTGGCCCGGACCGACGGGTTTTCTCCGGCGTTACGGACCGCGGCCTCCAGCCGGGTCTTGGCCTTGGCCAGCTCCTCCGGCCTGAAGGCCGGCAGGCGCAACTGCTCGGCCATCAGGTCGATCAGTGTCGGCAAATCCTTGGTTAGGCATTGGCCGTGTATGCCGGCGTAGCCTCCGTCGGACAGGAACGACAACTGCGCGCCCAGGCTGTCCAGCAGCGCGGAGATCTCCACCTTGTCGCGACGGGCGCTGCCTTCCTGCAGCAACATGCCGGTCAGCAGCGGCACGGCCGGATTGGCTGTCTTGCTGGCCGCGTCGGCGTCGCCCAGGGGCATTACGCCGGCTAGGGACACCATTTCATGCGGCGACATCGGATAGGTCAGCAGCGTGATGCTGCCGGCCTGCGCGCGCACGATGCGGTCGGCGATGCCTGCCTGAGCCGCAACAGGCAGCCACAGCACGGCAAGCCACACGAACCACGTCCGCAGATGGTTGAATCGAACCTGCTTCATGAAGATTGCTCCGGGACGAACCAGCCGGTAGTGCTCTGGTTTTCAATGAGGTACTTGCGGGCGACGCGCTGCACGTCGACGGGCGTCACCTTCTCCAGTTCTTCAAGCTCGGTGACGAACCGTGTCCAGTCGCCCAGCGAGACGGCTTTGCCCAATCGGGCGGACGTCAAGCTGACGCCGTCACGCTGGTAGATCTGATCGGCTCGGTAAGGCCCGAGTACCCGCTGGATATCCTCGCGAGTGACGCCCTCGGTCTTGATACGCTCCAGTTCGGTCCAGGCGATTTTCTCGGCTTGCTCGAATTTCGCGTCGGGCGGCAGGCTGACCGTCACCACGAACGGACCGGGATCGCGCAGCGCATGGAAGCTGGCGCCGGCATGCGTGGCAACCTCGGTGTCAACCAGCGCGCGATATAGCGGGCTGCTCTTGCCCTGGCTCAATACCAGGCTCAGTACGGTCAGGGCCGCCGCATCGGGGTCAAGCGCGCGCGGCGCCTTGAAGGCGATGATCAGATTGCCCGTTGCGCCTGCGCGTTTGAGCACCAGCCTTCGCGGCCCCTGCTGCGGTGGTTCTTCGGTCGTGACAGCGGGGATGGCCTTGGGCGCGCGCGGGATGCCGCTGTAGTACTGCCTGACCCAGCCCAACGCCTGGTCCGGCCGAAAATCGCCGACCAGGATGACGACTGCGTTGTCTGGCCAGTAGTAGGTGTCGTAGAAACGGCGCAGCTTGTCCACGCTCACATGCTCGATGTCGCTACGCCAGCCAATGGTGGGATGGTGATAGGGGTGCGCCTGGTAAGCAGTCGCCATGACCTGCTGGAACAATGCGGTGAAAGGGCGGTTCTCGCCCCGCTCGTACTCGTTGCGTACCACCGTCATCTCGCTGGCCAGATCTTCCGGGCGCAGCAGGAGATTGCGCATGCGGTCGGCCTCGATGGCGATGTAGCCTTCCAGCGCATCGCGCCCGAGCGTGCCGAAGTAGTTGGTGCGGTCCATCGAGGTGGTTGCGTTGAAGGTCGCGCCCACTCGCTCCATGTAGCTGTTCAGTGAGTTGCCGAGCGCCTTGTTGTAGTGACGGCTGCCCTTGAACATCAGGTGCTCGAGCAGGTGGGTGCCGCCGGTCGTGCCGGCGGCTTCGTTGCGTGAACCCACTTGATACAACACCTGGAAACTGACCACCGTCGCAGCGGGATCGGGCAGGGCAAGCACGGTGAGACCGTTGGCATCCAGGCGGTATTCGTCGATACCGCCCAGGGAGCGGACATGGGTAAAGCCCGCTACCTCGACGGGTTGGGCCATCGCCGTGCCTGCAATCAACAGGCACAGCGAGAGCCCGGTGCATATCAAACGTCGTACTGACATGGAACTTCCTTTCGTGTAGGCAGGATGAACGCGGAATATTGGGCGCTGGCTCGGCGGTCAGTTGACCTGCCTACCCTGCCATGTGTCGAGCGCGGCGAACGTGAAGTTCTTCATATTTCCCGATGCACGTTGACCGATGGCGCGTTGCGGGGACATCGCTGCCATGATGCGCCTGTTGACGGCCATACGCTGTTTGACCGTCGATGCGTAGCGACAGACGGCGCGCTCTCCGTTGAATGTGCAGATCACCTGAAAGCGATTGTCGGGCTTGGACTTCCTCGATGGCGCATCGCCCTGGGGTTTGCCGGCGATCAACGTAGGCAGGAGACCGTCGGACGCTGAAGCACCGGAGGAAAACCTGGACTTGTCGTCGGTGGCCCCGTCGAGCGTGATGGCAATGGACGCGCGATCGGGCAGCCTGTCGCACGCAAAGAGATTCGGGGGCCAGCGGCCCGCGTTGACTCGTGCGGCATGCTGCCGTGCCGGTTCCGCGGTCGTGGGCGTGGCGGCCTCGGCGTTCATCGAGGCCGGTACGGCGACCAACAGCGCAAGTCGGCGCGCGAGCGCGCGCAAGGTGGTGACCTTCATTCGGCATCCCGTTCCAGGGTAAAGGGGATCGACGCGCGACCGCGATCGATATGCTCGTGCGGCCCGATGGCTTGACATCGACGGTAGCGCGGCCTCGTGGCGAGCTGGTGAGCCAAATTCGACCCGATGTGGCAATGCGGTTGGGGCAGGGCGACTCATGTGCGATGCTACTTCGCGCCCCCATCATCGTGAAATGAGACGAGTTCGAATTTTTGGGGCAGAGCCCCGGCGTATCAGGGCAATCGCACGAAACGTTACAAACGGAGAACTGCAGCGCGGTAACCGTCGCTGGCGCCTGCTTTGAGCCGTCGGCTCTTGATGCCGGCCTTCGTCGTCGTATCCGCTTTGAGCAGGTTCAGGCAGATGCGACGCAGGATCGCAAAGTTCTGGGCGGCGTTGTTGACGCGAACCCTGCACTGGTCTTCGCCGAAGGCCATGTCCAGCACCCAGTGCATGCTGATCTCGATACGCCAATGCGCTCGCACGGCCTGCGCGATGCGCGCTGCATCGGGAGGCAGGCTACGACAAGTAGTAACGCCGCTCGGTCGTCTTGGTATCGCCGATTTCGCGAGTGGCCTCGACTATCACGATCGAACGCTTCCCGATCAAACCGCTACGACTTGACTGAAGTTTGGCTGAGAAACGCAGCTTGGCGTCGCTTTCAAGCGCCCCGACGGTGTTCCATTGAGAAATGAGCGCCGGGATTTATGCGTGAGCATCATGAGTTGCATCCGCAAAGAGGAAGTCCATGCCCCTCGGGACTTTCACACCGTTTGCTTGAGCACGAACGCCGTACGGGTGTATGAACTCATCCAGATCGATGTCGGCGCGCAGGCTCGATAGCTGGTTACGCGCCGAACGGAATAGCACTTCAGCATCTGGCGCTGTTATGCCAATCGACGCTAAAACAATATGTCATCCTTAACAACCTACCGTTTTCAGGACGTATTTGATTGCGTTGCCCTCGTCTGCCCGCCTTGCTCACGCCAACTGCATCGGCACTGGCCAGTCGTCCGGCCGGAGCAGGGCATCCGTACCACCGTCGAGCCAGATCACCGAGCCGCACATGAATCGGGACTCCGTTCCGAGCAAGAACGCGATGAGCGAGGCGACTTCTTCAGGTGTTCCCGGGCGGCCAGCGGGAATCGGGAAGGCGTCGAGTTGACGTGCGATGTCGGGATCGGTACGACCTTCAGCCGCGAGTGCCGTCTCGATCAATCCCGGTGCAATCGCGTTTAATCGTATTCCGCTTCCGATCCAGTCCTTCCCTGGCGCCAAACGCCTGACAAGTCGGGCAATCGCGGCCTTTGTCGCGGGATAGGTCAATACTGGTCCGAACGTGTCGGCCATCGTGCAGGCGAGCGTTTCATCCCCGGACAGACACGCGGCGGCCAGTGCTTCGGGCCACCCAGGTTGGGCCGTAGACGAGTTGGAACTGATGACGACGACGGATGCATTTTCTGATGCGGCGAGAGCCGGCCTCAGTCCGGAAAGCAGAACGGCCGTGCCGAAGTAATTGATCGCGGCGACTTCTGCGCCACGACGATGCGGGAAGCCGCCGACCCCGGCACAGGTCACGAGGCCATCCAGGCGACCGTCCGAAAGCGCGTTGATGCGTTCGATCGCGAACTGCCGACCCGGCTCGGAGCCCAGGTCGCAGACAACATCGGCCTCGTGACGGTCGACGCTGATGACTCGATGCCCTTCACCGGCCAGGCGCGCTTGCGTTGCCGCTCCGATGCCGGAAGCGGTTCCCGTCACTGCAATCGTACCCATCTGCTTACTCCTTCGATGTGTGTCCATCTTTACTCAGGAACGTGCGGTGGAGGTCTGCAACTCCAGCGAACATGACTGGCCGACATCCAGCACGCGCATGGCTCTGCCAGCACCGACCCACAGTGCACAGCAAATGCCGAGATCGACGATCTCGGCATCTTCGAATGCCACGCGCAGACGCATCCAAAAATCATCATCCGCGCTCAGTGCAAGGTGATCGAGCGCAAAGCGCTCGGCAAACTCGATGGCCAATCGCTCGCGCTCGCTGTATCCGGGCCAGGTTCGCCATTCGACGACGTGTTCATACAGCGCGTCGTCGACACCATTGGCTTGTCCTTGGGCGTCGCGCGTGTTGCGGCACAACTGACACTCGTTGGCCTCCGCGATCCTCATGCGTGCCGCTTCGCGTACTCGCATCGGTAACCGGCTCTTTCCATACACTGCGTGGCTGAGGGCGTTCAGGCCGGCGGCCAGTTCAGGTTGTAGTTCCATCCAGCTCTGGGGATCGTCAACGACGTCGATACGCGGCATTTCAGACTCCGTCCGGCGAGGTCAGGTCAATGCGGACAGGCTGCCTCAATGACGATCGCAAAGCTTCACTCAAATGGACTACTTCGGAGATATCGCGCTGGAGTGTTCGCAGACGGCGGAAACGGAAGCCACGCTTCCATGGTCGCGGTACTGGCGGCCTGGCTCAGGTAGATTGTTTGTCGATCGCGTCCGAGTTGCACGAAGACGCGAAGCCATTCGATTTCGGTCTGGCAGCGATTTCCCAATTCGAAGCGGGCGAAAGTGGATGTGCGGCCGATCGGCGCCGACTTTCCATCTGCAAGGAGCCCCCAAGATTGGTGCTGTCGACGCTACGGTGATGCCGTCGGTGACGAGCTGGGGGAGCTGCCTCCGCGCCGGTAACGACGCAGGCCGTGCCGGGTTGAGCTCGGCTCGGCTCGGCTCGGCTCGCGGCTCGATGGATCCGACCCTCCGCCCGTAGCGCGGACCTGTTCGGCATGTGGCAATCCCGGGCTACGCGAAGGAACACCCCGCGAGGCCCTTGGCGCTGGTACCGGGACGGAGCCCAGCGCCCATCCGCCCCAAACTGAAAGGGACGCATCAAGCGCGACATCGGGGGCGGCCGCCCGCCGGCCAGCTCATTCGAGCCGGCGCCTGCACCGCCACCAACCGCCGTTTTTGCCTCGCTGACCCATAAATAGCTGTAAACTCACGCTTTTGCCGCCACGCCCCCACATTCCAGATGTCCCAGTCCCCCAAAGTAGGCTTCGTATCGCTCGGGTGCCCGAAAGCCCTCGTCGACTCCGAACAAATCATCACGCAGCTGCGTGCCGAAGGTTATGAAATCTCCGGCACCTACGACGGCGCCGACCTCGTCGTCGTGAACACCTGCGGCTTCATCGACGAAGCCGTGCAGGAAAGCCTCGACGCGATCGGCGAAGCGCTGACCGAGAACGGCAAGGTGATCGTCACCGGCTGCCTCGGCGCGAAGTCGAGCGCGAGCGGCTCGAACCTGATCGAGGAAGTCCACCCGAAGGTGCTCGCCGTCACCGGCCCGCACGCGGTGGGCGAAGTGATGCAGGCCGTGCATTCGCACCTGCCGAAGCCGCACGACCCGTTCACCGATCTGGTGCCGGCGGCCGGCATCAAGCTCACGCCGCGTCACTACGCATACCTGAAGATTTCCGAAGGCTGCAACCACCGTTGCACGTTCTGCATCATCCCGTCGATGCGCGGCGACCTCGTGTCGCGCCCGGTCGCCGAAGTGATGCTGGAAGCCGAGAACCTCTTCAAGTCCGGCGTGAAGGAACTGCTCGTGATCTCGCAGGACACGAGCGCATACGGCGTCGACGTGAAGTACCGCACCGGCTTCTGGAACGGCAAGCCGATCAAGACGCGCATGACCGACCTCGTCGCCGCGCTCGGCGAACTCGCCGCGCAGTACGGCGCATGGGTGCGCCTGCACTACGTGTATCCGTATCCGAGCGTCGACGAAGTCATTCCGCTGATGGCCGAAGGCCCGTTCAAGGGCCATGTGCTGCCGTATCTCGACGTGCCGTTCCAGCACGCGCATCCGGACGTGCTGAAGCGCATGAAGCGCCCGGCGAACGCCGAGAAGGTGCTCGAGCGCGTGCAGAAGTGGCGCGAGATCTGCCCGGACCTGACGATCCGCAGCACGTTCATCGCCGGCTTCCCCGGCGAGACGGAAGAACAATTCGAAACGCTGCTCGACTTCATCCGCGAGGCGGAACTCGATCGCGTCGGCTGCTTTGCGTATTCGCCGGTCGAAGGCGCGACCGCGAACGAACTCGACGGCGCGCTGCCGGACGAGGTGCGCGAAGAACGCCGCGCGCGCTTCATGGAAGTGGCCGAGGAAGTGTCGGCGCGGCGCATCCAGCGCAAGGTTGGCAAGACCCTCAAGGTGCTGATCGACGAAGTCGGCGAGGAAGGCGGCATCGGCCGCACGGCGGCCGATGCGCCGGAGATCGACGGCGTCGTCTACGTCGAGCCGGCGACCAAGGCGTCGAAGCGCTACAAGGTCGGCGATTTCGTGTCGGTGAAGATCACGGGCGCGGACGGCCACGACCTGTGGGGCGAGGTTTAAGCGATGACCGCCGCACTGCCGCAGATCCTCGCGCTCGGCGAGGCGATGATCGAATTCAACCAGTCGCAGCCGGGCCGGCCGGAGTTCCTGCAAGGCTTCGGCGGCGACACGTCGAACTTCTGCATCGCCGCGGCGCGCCAGGGCGCGTCGACGGGCTTCGTGTCGGCGATCGGCGACGATCCGTTCGGCCGCCTGCTGACCGACATGTGGGCGGCGGAGCACGTCGATACGACGTACGTACGGATCGACCGCACGGCGCCGACCGGCGTGTATTTCGTCACGCACGGTGCTGACGGCCACCAGTTCGACTATCTGCGCGCGGGTTCCGCGGCGAGCCGCTACGCGGTGGCCGACTTGCCGCTCGATGCGCTGGCCGCGGCACGGGCCGTGCACCTGTCGGGCATCAGCCTCGCGATCGGCACGGCCGCGTGCGACGCCGCGTTCGCGGCGATCGACCACGCGCGCAGCAACGGCGCGCAGGTCAGCTTCGACACGAACCTGCGCCTGAAGCTGTGGCCGCTGCCGCGCGCCCGCGCGGTGATGCGCGAAGCGCTGCGCCAGACGGACATCTGCCTGCCGAGCTGGGACGACGTCACGGCGCTCACCGGTGCGAACGACCGCGACGCGATCGTCGATGCGATGCTCGAGCACGGGCCGCGGGTCGTCGCGCTGAAACTCGGCAAGGAAGGCGCGTATGTCGCGACGCCGAACGAACGGCGCGTGGTGCCGGGCTTCGCGGTCGAGGCCGTCGACGCGACGGGCGCGGGCGACTGCTTCGGCGGTGCGTTCGTTGCGCGGATCGTCGCAGGCGACGATCCATTCGCGGCCGCGCGTTATGCGAACGCGGCGGCGGCACTGTCGACGACCGGCTACGGCGCGGTCGCGCCGATTCCGCGCCGCGACGCGGTGGAACGCCTGATGCAGGGCTGACGCGGCTCTCGCACGCCGGCTACCTGTTCACTCGAACGCCCGGATGACGGGCGACGTGAACGGCTGGCGAGCGGTGTGCGTACCGCGGGCGCCTGCGCATCGGCGGTCGCCACGTGCGCGTGGCGATCGATGTGCAGCGGCGACGCGCAGCATGTCGCCGCGATTTTCGAGCGAATCTGAAGCAAGGAGCAACACAAGGTGGGTCGATATTCGCAATGGCAACGGGCGCTGGTGATTGCCGGCGCGCTGGCGGCGGGCCTCGCGATGCCGGGCGTGGTCGCGGCACAGGCCGCCGCGCCGGGCGCGCAGCAGGATGAAGCGGCGCCCGCACGGCCGCTGCGGCCGAATCCGGAATTCGCCCGCCTGCCGCGTTACGAAGGCACGCTCGGCGATCGGCCGATCGTCGTGCATCTCGGCCCGAAGACGGACGAGGAAGGCGTGCACGGCGAATACCAGTTCGCGGACACGGGCGAGGTGGTGCTGCTCGCCGGCGATCGCGACGGCGACACGCTCGAGATCGAGGAATCGAACGACGGCACGAACATCACGGGCGTGTGGATCGGCCGCTTCGACGCGACGGGCGAGCTGAAGGCCGACCGGATGAACTCGGACGAATCGGATCCGCAACCCGTCGTGCTGCGCCTGGCGCCGGGCAAGCGCGCGGCGCTGCAGGTACGCGACGGCCGCGTGCAGGAAATCGAGACGGTCGGCAACGTTGTCAATCTGCGCACCGACGACTGAGCGCGCGCTGGCTCGGCGCATGCGGCGCGCATTGTACCGGGCCAACCGCGCCGATTTTGGCTAACCTAGCGACCTATTCCGCAACCGAACGGCCTTTCTCCGGGCCTCCTGCCATGACTGCATCCACTCCGAAGCGCGCACTCCAGACCCGCATCGTTCAACCCGACGACAACATCCCGGATGGCTTCCGTTCGTTCGTGCCGCCGGTCGAGCGTGCATCGACGGTCGTGTTTCCCGATCTCGCGACGATGCGCGCGCTGGTCTGGCACGACGACAACCAGTGGCGCTACGGGCTGCATGCGACCCCGACGTCGCTCGCGCTCGCGCAGCGGCTCGCCGAGATCGAAGGCGGCTCGCATGCGCTGCTGCAGCCGTCGGGTCTCGCGGCGATCATGAACGTCTATTTCGGGATCGTGAAGGCGGGCGACGACGTGTTGATCCCGCACAACGTCTACGGGCCGAATGCCGATCTCGGCAACTGGCTCGCGAAGGATTTCGGCATCACCGCGCGCTTCTACGATCCGCTCGTCGGCGCCGGCATCGCCGACCTGATCCAGCCGAACACGCGGCTGATCTGGATCGAGGCGCCGGGCTCGGTGACGATGGAAGTGCCCGACGTGCGTGCGATCACGGCGGTCGCGCAGGCGCGCGGCATCGTCACCGCGATCGACAACACGTATTCGGCCGGGCTCGCGTTCAAGCCGTTCGAGCATGGCGTCGACATCTCGGTGCAGGCGCTGACCAAGTATCAATCGGGCGGCAGCGACGTGCTGATGGGCGCGACGATCACCGCGAGCGCGGCGCTGCAGGCGCAACTGAAGCTCGCCCGGATGCGCTGCGGGATCGGCGTGTCGGTCGACGACTGCTCGCTCGTGCTGCGCAGCCTGCCGAGCATGCAGGTGCGCTTCGATGCGCACAGCAAGAGCGCGCTCGCGCTCGCGCAATGGCTGAAGGCGCGTCCGGAGATCGCGGCCGTGCTGCATCCGCAACTACCGGACTGTCCGGGGCACGCATCGTTCATGCGCGACTTCACCGGCGCGGGCGGGCTGTTCTCGGTCGTGTTCGACGAGCGCTACAGTGCCGAGCAGATCGATCGTTTCGTCGAGGCGCTCGAGCTGTTCGCGATCGGCTGGAGCTGGGGCGGCGCGTGCAGCCTCGCGATGCCTTACGACGTGGCGTCGATGCGCCCGGACTGGCCGCATCGCGGCACGCTGGTACGCTTCTACGTCGGTCTCGAAGACGAAGCCGATCTGCGCGCGGATATCGAGCGCGCGATGCAGTCCACGCTCGGCTGAGCACCGAACCCCGAGCGGAACAACAGAACGCCCGCGCGATGCAACATCGCGCGGGCGTTTTTCATGGGCGGCGTGCGCGGATCGGAAATCAGAACAGCCGCAGCAGCCCGTCGAGGCCGACGTGGTCGAATGCGACGGTGGCCGCATCGCGCACGACGGGCTTCGCGTGGAACGCGACCGACAGCCCGGCTTCGGCCATCATCTTCAGGTCGTTCGAGCCGTCGCCCATCGCGATCGCGCGGCTCGGCTCGATGCCGAGCGATGCGCAGGTATCGCGCAGCAGGCGCGCCTTGACGTCGGCGTTGACGATCTCGCCGAGCACCTTGCCGGTCAGCTTGCCGTCGACGATCTCGAGCGTGTTCGCGTGCGCGAAGTCGAGGCCGAGGCGCGCCTTCAGGCGCTCGGTGAAGAACGTGAAGCCGCCCGACACGAGCAGCGTCTTCAGGCCCGCGGCCTTCACGCCGGCGAGCATCGTCTCCGCGCCGGGCGACAGCTGCAGCCGTTCCTCGTACACGCGCTCGAGCGCCTGCGCGTCGAGCCCCGCGAGCAGCGCGACGCGGCGCGTGAGGCTTTCGTTGAAATCGCGGATCTCGCCGCGCATCGCCGCCTCGGTGATCTCGGCGACCTGCGTCTTCAGCCCGCAGAAATCGGCGATCTCGTCGATGCATTCGATCGTGATCAGCGTCGAGTCCATGTCCATCACGACGAGCCCGAAATCGCTCAGCGCGCGGCCGGCTTCGACGAAGCCGAAGTCGAGCGCATGCGTGCCGCAGTACGCGTCGATGTCGAGACGCTGCGCGGGGTTGGCGTTTTCGATGCGCAGCGCGTGATCGTCGGTCTGCACGATGCGGGTGCCGCGCGACAGCGCGAGCAGCGGTTTGTGATGCGCGTCCGACAACGGCGCGAGACTCTGGATGACGAGGTTGTGGGTCATGACGGAATGTTTGGAAGCGAATGAAACGCGTGCGCGGCCGGCATGCGGCCGCCTGCGAGCGCGGGCCCCGTTCGGCGTCGGGCCGTTGCGTCGCGAACGCGCCATTGTAGCCGGTTGGTATCCGATCGCGACCGGATCGCCGCCGGGAACCGGCGCTGGCGCCGTGCCGGGTGCCGCACGCACGGCGATTCGGCGGACGGTGCGGGCTATTCGGGCTATTCGTGCGATTGCCGGTCGCGATCCCAGTAAGGCGGATCGCCGAAGTGTTCGGCCAGGAACGCGATGAACGCGAGCGTCTTCAGCGGCACGTGCGCGCGGCTCGGATAGACGGCCCAGATCGCGACGTCGTTCGCGAACGGGTAGTCGTCGAGCACGGTGACGAGCGCGCCGCTCGCGAGCAGCGGGCCGACGTCCCAGGTCGACTTGATCGCGATGCCGAAGCCGTCGACGAGCGCTTCGCGGATTGCCTCGCCGTTGCTCGCGACGAGCCGGCCGCCGACCCGCACGGTGAGCGGGCCTTGCGGCGTGACGAACGACCAGTCGCGCTGGTCGCCGAGGATCACGCATTCGTGCTGCGCGAGGTCGGCCGGATGGCGCGGCGTGCCGTGTTCGGCGAGATACGCGGGCGAGCAGCACAGCACGCGCCGGTTCGTGGCGAGCCTGCGCGCGACCAGCGTCGAATCCTTCAGCGCGCCGAGGCGGATCGCGACGTCGTAGCCGTCGTCGACGAGGTCGACGATCTCGTCGGACAGCCGCAGGTCGAGCGACACGGACGGGTAGCGGCGCAGGAACGCGGGAATCACGGGCGCGACGTGCTGGCGGCCGAACGACGACGACATCGACACCTTCAGCCGCCCGTACGGCTCGCTGCGGCCGTGGCCGACCGAGGCGCGCGCGGCGTCGGCGGCCGACAGCAGCGCCTCGGCGCGGGCCATGAAGACTTCGCCGTCCTGCGTCAGGCTGATGCGGCGCGTGGTGCGATGCAGCAACCGCGCGCCGAGCTGGCGCTCCAGCTGCGCGATGCGTGCGCTCGCGACCGCGGCCGATACGCCGAACTCGCGCCCGGCCGCGCTCACGTTCGCGAGCAGCGCGGCGCGCACGAACAGGCCGACGTCGAGCAGGTCGAGCGGCTTGTCGGGGGCTGGAATCGGATCGGACGTCATTATTCTGAAATTCCTGAAAATGTTTCAGGAAATATAGCGGTTTTCTCGAAGGATCGGGGCGTCTACGATGGCATGCATGGGGCTGCGCTGCGGCCCGCCCGATTTCCCTGAAGGAGTTTCGTGATGAAAGCTGTTGGACTGACCCGTTACCTGCCGATCGACGATCCGCAGGCGCTCGTCGACGTGGAACTGCCGCAACCGGTGCCGGGCCCGCGCGACCTGCTCGTGAAGGTCGAGGCGATCTCCGTGAACCCGGTCGACACCAAGGTGCGCGCGCCGAAACCGCAGGTCGAGGAGACGCCGCGCGTGCTCGGCTGGGATGCGGCCGGCACGGTCGTCGCGGTCGGTGCCGAGGTCACGCTGTTCCGGCCGGGCGACGAGGTGTTCTACGCGGGCAGCATCACGCGGCCCGGCGCGAACAGCGAATTCCACGCGGTCGACGAGCGGATCGCCGCGCTCAAGCCGCGCTCGCTCGATTTCGCGGCATCCGCCGCATTGCCGCTCACCGCGCTGACCGCCTGGGAGGCGCTGTTCGACCGGCTGCGCGTGTCGCCGCAGGGCGCCGACGCGGGCAAGTCGGTGCTGATCATCGGCGGCGCGGGCGGGGTGGGTTCGATCGCGATCCAGCTCGCGAAGACGCTCGCCGGGCTGCGCGTGATCGCGACCGCGTCGCGGCCGGCGTCGGCCGAATGGGTGCGCTCGCTCGGCGCGGACGACGTGGTCGATCATTTCGGCGACCTGCCCGCGCAATTGCGTGAAATCGGCCACGCGAGCGTCGACTACGTGCTGATCTTCAACGACACGGACCGTCATTTCCCTGCCGCGGCGGAAGTAATCCGCCCGCAGGGCGGCATTTGCACGATCGTCGAGAACGAGAAGCCGATTCCGGTCGAGCAACTGAAGGCGAAGAGCGCCGCGTTTCACTGGGAATTCATGTTCACGCGTGCGATGTTCGAGACGCCGGACATGATCGAGCAGCACAAGATCCTGAGCGAGGTGGCGCGGCTCGTCGACGGCGGCACGCTGCGCACGACGCTCGGCGAACAGCTCGGCACGATCAACGCCGCCAACGTGCGGCGCGCGCATCAGCTGCTCGAAGCCGGGCGCGCGATCGGCAAGCTGGTGCTGAGCGGCTTCTGAGTGCCGCAGACGCGTCGCTTCGCGCCAGGCGCCGATGGGCATCCCCCAAGGGGACTTCCTTCGGGGCGGAAAACCTGGGTCTGCCCGGCGTGTTCCCGAGCGCCGGCGTCGCGCGTACGGGATGCCGCGTCGCGAACGCAAGCGGGGTAACACCCGATGCGTTTGCGGCGCATTGCATGCCGCTTGGCGGTAGACTGGCAACGCATCATGCATCGAAAACCGCGCGGCACGCGCGTGCCGCCGCATTACAAGGAGGTCAGCATGAGCCAACGCAGCTTGTCAGTCGCCGCATCGTGGTCAGCCGTGTTCGCGGCGGCGTGCGTCAGCGCGAGCGTATTCGCGGCGCCGCCGGTCAAGGGCAGCCTGAAGGGCGGCGGGACAGGGCAGCTCGAATACACCGTCAAGGTCGATTCGAAGACCTTCGGCAATACGCAGGAGACCCGCAAGATCCGCTCGGGCGAAACGGACGACTTCAACTGGAAGTCGGTGCCGCCGGGTGGCGCGGTCGCGATGCCGGACGGTTGCCCGAACGCCGACAACCTGCCGCGCGACGCGAACGGCGCGATGGTGCGCCAGACCCAGGTGCGGCTCGCGCCATCGGTCGACGCGAAGGGGATCGCGAACGTGCAGATGAGCTTCCAGGCGGCCGCGCCGAAAGGCACGCACAACGTGAGCGCGGGCGGCAAGTCGCTGCAGTGCCCGGATGTCGTGTCGGTGAGCCAGGTCAAGTGGGTGTCGATTTCGACCAATGGCGGCTCGAAGTCCGTCTCGATGAGCGACGGCACGAAGGTGACGGTGTCGATCAAGCGCTGAGCGGTGCGCGCGGGCCGGCGAGACGTCCGGTGCGTGCGCAACCAACCGCGATGCGTATCCGGTGATCCGGGCAGGGCCGCGCGTGACGGTTTCGTGGCGCGCGGCTTCGCGTATTTCCGTTGTTTGAGGTTTGATGTGCGTCGTGTCCGGCGCGCACCGACAGCGCGGCCATTCGCCCCCCGGCGCGCGTGACGTGATGCGGATGTCGCGCTATCCTCGTGGGCTTCTCCCTCTCCCCGAACGACATCCCGATGAAACATTGCATGCGCGCGCTGCTGTCGGCCGCTGCGTTCGTCGCCACCCATGCGCAGGCGGCCGACGATTGCAGCTTCGCGAAGAAAGTCGAGTTGCCGTCGCGACAGCAGGTCGCCGTCGTGTCGAGCGGCGCACTCGAACCGTGCTCGACCGGCAGCTATGCGGTGCGCGTGTATTCGACTGCGCATGCCGCGCCCGGCTTCGATAGGGACGACTACATAACCGGCGTGCTGCATGCGCGTGACGGCACCGTCGCCGACGCCTTCACGGCCGACCTCGGTGCGCGTGCGCCGCAGGCGCTCGTCGTCACGACGCGCTCGGCCGGCAGCGGCGGTTATGTCGGCGCGCAGGCCTATGTGACGACACCGCGCGCGGTGCGGCTCGTCGCGTCGGTCGACGGGCTGGCGCCCGATGCCGACGTCAAGGCCGCGTTGCGCCAGGCCCTCGGCAAACGCCGCAGCGCCCGCTGACAGCACGCCGCGCCAATGCCGCGCGGGTCGCGGCGCCGCGCGTCAATGCGCGCGTTCCTCGAGCCGCGATGCGAGAAAGCGGTGATCGGCGGAGAACAGCCGGCGATACGTCATCAGCACCGCGCCGACCGTGCCGAGCGCGGACGCCGCGGCGATCAGGAACATGATCACGATCTGGTAGCGCACGGCCTGCAGCGGCGACTGGCCGGCCAGCACCTGGCCGGTCATCATCCCCGGCAGGCTCACGACACCGACGACGGCCATCTGGTTGAGCGTCGGCAGCATGCCCGCACGCACGGCCTGGCGCGCGGCGTCCTGCGCGGCTTCCCAGCGCGTCGCGCCGAGCGCGAGCGCGGTCTCGACGCGGTCGCGCCGTGCCGTCAGTTCCTCCATCATCCGTTCGACGCCGAGCGACACGCCCGTGAGCGTATTGCCGAGGATCATCCCGAGGATCGGGATCGCATACTGCGGCGTGTACCACGGATGAATGCGGATCACGGCGAACAGCCCGATCGCCGCGACGACCCAACTGCTGAACCAGATGGACGCGATGCTGTCGACGCGCTGTCCGCGATACGTGCGCTTGCCGCGGCCGGCGCCCGCGAAGCCCGCGATCAGCGTCATCAACGCGGTCAGCGGCAGCACGACGGTCCAGTGCGGATGGCCGAACACCCAGCCGAGCACGTAGCCGATCGCGAGCAGCTGCACCACGGTGCGCACGGCGGCGAGCGCGAGCTTGCGCCCGAGGCCGAGCGACAGCGCCGCGGAGATCGCGCCGTTGACCGCGACGAGCGCGGCGGCGATGCCGACGTCGACGAGACTCAGATCCTGCAGTGCCGGGCTCATCGTGCCGCCTCCGTCGTGCTCGCGGCGTGCAGCACGCCGGCCTGCATCACGAGCCGCATCGTGCCGATCCGTGCGGCCTGCGCCGGATCGTGCGAGATCCACATATAGGCGCGCGCATCGGCCGCCGCGTCGAACCAGGCGCCGACGAGCGCTTCGATCGCGCGCGTGGAGTCGGGGTCGAGCGCGGACGTCGGCTCGTCGAGCAGCAGCACGTCGGGGTCGAGTTGCAGCACGCGCAGCAGCGCGGCGATCTGCGCTTCGCCGCCCGACAGTTCGCTCGCGCGCTTGTCGAGAAAATCGGCGCCGCGACCGGCGCGGGCCGCGAGCGCTTCGGCGCGCGCACGGTCGAACGTCGCGTCGCGATAGATCGCGAGCGAGTACGGATAGCGCAATTGCGCCTCGACGGTGCCGTCCATCTGCGCGGGTCGCTGGCGCACGTAGGCGACGCTGCGCCGGTAGCGCGGAATTGCATTGCGCCTGATCCGCTTGCCGCGCCACAGGATCTGACCGCCGTCGAGCGGATCGAGCAGCGCGAGCGCGCGCAGCAGCACGCTCTTGCCGGAACCCGATGGTCCGGTGATAGCAATTCGCGATCCCGCGGCGAGGCTGAAGTCGGTCGGCGCCAGCAAAGTCTTGCCGCTGCTGGCGTCGCGGCGCGTGATGTGCTGCGCATCGATGAGACCGGTCGGGGCTGTCATGTCGAAAATGAAAAAAAGCGTTAATGGCGCCGAGGCGTCGTCGGAGCGTGCGTCATAATACAGATTGAAAAGCCGCCAGTGTCGTGCTTCGTTCATTCACGCACGTGGCCCGACATGGCGTGCACACTCTGCATAACAACAACGGAATCGCCATGACGCTAGCCCGAGCCATCGGCAAATCGGCTGCATGGATCGTCTGCATCGTCGCACTGATCATCGCGGCCGCCGGCATTTTTATCGTCACGTTCGACTGGAACCGCGCGAAACCGTGGGTCAACGAACATGTGAGTACCGCGCTTGGCCGTTCGTTTGCGATCAACGGCGATCTCAAGGTCGGCTGGCGTCGCCCGGACGGCGAGACCGGCTGGCGCGCATGGGTACCCTGGCCGAGCTTCTCGGCCACGCAACTCGAGATCGGCAATCCGGACTGGGCGAAGGGGCCCAGGTTCGTCACGGTCGATGCCGCGCATTTCGATCTCGCCATCCTGCCGCTCCTCGCGCACGAAATCGTCATTCCGTCGATCGATGTCGTCAATCCCGCAGTCGACCTCGAGCGGCTCGCCGACGGCCGCAATACGTGGACCTTCCAGTTCAAGCAATCCGCGCAGCCGTCGCCGTGGAAGGTGCGGCTCGACAGCTTCGGGTTCGCGAAGGGCATCGTCACGTATCGCGATGCGATCACGAAGGCCGATCTCACGGTCGCGATCGATACGCTCGGCCAGCCGATTCCGCTCGGCGACGTGCTGAAGGAACAGGAACAGAGGTCGCGTGCGGCATCGGCCCAGCGCGTCGGCAAGCACGGCGCCGCGCAATTGAGCGCGAAGGCGAATGCAGAAGCCGCATCGGGTGCGTCGGCGCCGCAGGCGGCGAGCGGGGCGTCTGCCGTTGCGGCGTCGGGAGTGTCCGGCGCCGCTCCGGCTACTTCGGTTTCCTCTGCATCGACGGCCGCGCCGGCATCGGGCGCGAGCGGTGCGTCAGGTGCATCCGGTGCGTCGGCGGCCGCCGCGCCCGCGAAGCCGTCCGGCCCGACCTATGCGTTCGGGCTCAAGGTCGACGGCCGCTACAAGAACGTGCCGATCAGCGGCACCGGCAAGGTGGGCGGCGTGCTGGCGATCGAGAAGTCGACGCAGCCGTTCCCGCTGCAGGCCGACGTGAAGGCCGGCGACACGCGGCTCGCGATCGTCGGCACGCTGACCGACCCGATGCATCTCGCGGCGCTCGACCTGCGGTTATGGCTGCAGGGCACGTCGATGTCGCACCTCTACCAGATTACCGGCATCACGCTGCCCGACACGCCGCCGTATGCGACCGAAGGGCGGCTGATCGGCAACATCAAGCAGGGCGCCAGCACGTTCCGCTACGAGGACTTCAACGGCCGCGTGGGCGGCAGCGATCTGCGCGGCACGCTCACCTGGGCGCAGCGCGAGCCGCGGCCGAAGCTGTCGGGCGAGCTCGAGTCGAAACTGCTGCAGTTCTCCGACCTCGCGCCGGTGATCGGCGCCGACACGGCCGCGAGCAAGGCCAAGCGCGGCGACACGACGCGCCAGCCGCCGGACCGCGTGCTGCCGGTTTCGAGGTTCCGCACCGAGCGCTGGAGCGCGATCGACGCGGACGTGAAGTTCACCGGCCGCAAGCTGATCAAGAGCCCGCAACTGCCGATTACCGACCTGTACACGCACGTTCTGCTGCAGGACGGCGTGCTGACGCTCGAGCCGCTGAAGTTCGGCGTCGCGGGCGGCACGCTCGCGACCACCGCGCACCTGGACGGCAGCCGCACGCCGCTCAAGGGCCGCTTCACGCTGTCCGCGCGTCACCTGAGGCTCAAGCAGCTGTTCCCGACGCAGAAGGTGATGCAGACCGCGCTCGGCGAGATCAACGGCGACGCGTCGCTGTCGGCGACCGGCAACTCGCCGGCCGCGCTCGCGGGTACCTCGACCGGCGAAGTGAAGGCGCTCATCACGGATGGCCGCATCAGCCTGCTGCTGATGGAGGCGGCAGGGCTGAACGTCGCGAACGTCGTCTACGAGAAGCTGTTCGGCACCCGCGACGTGAACATCAACTGCGCGGCGATCGACTTCGTCGCGACCGACGGGATGCTCGACCCGAGGGTTTTCGCGCTCGATACGGACGATGCGCTGATCAACGTCGACGGCCCGGTCAACTTGCGCGACGAATCGATCGACCTGAAGATCCATCCGCACACGAAGGGTTTCCGGGTCTTCTCGCTGCGCTCGCCGCTGTATGCGAAGGGCACGTTCAAGAACCCGAAGGTCGGCGTCGACGCGGGCGCGCTCGCGCTGCGCGCCGGCGCGATGGTCGGGCTCGGCCTGATCAACCCGTTCGCGGCGCTGGTTCCGCTGATCGCGCCGAGCAACAACCGCGACGTGCCGTGCGCGGAGCTGTTCGGGCAAATGAAGGAGAAGGCGGCGCAGAAGCGCGCGGCGAAGGAAGGCAAGTAGGGGCCCCGAAGGGAGGCGCCGGCGCCGCGCGCGGCGGCCCGGCTGGCGGGGCCGGAACAGTGCGGTCGGCAGTTTCTCCGACACCTGCTAAAATACACGGTTTTCCGTCGATTTCTCTCTTACGGGACCTGCCGTGCTTTCTACTGCCAACATCACGATGCAATTCGGGCCGAAGCCCTTGTTCGAGAATATCTCGGTCAAATTCGGCGAGGGCAACCGCTATGGTCTGATCGGCGCGAACGGCTGCGGCAAGTCGACCTTCATGAAGATCCTGGGCGGCGACCTCGAGCCGAGCGCCGGCAACGTCGCGCTGGAGCCGAACGTGCGCCTGGGCAAGCTGCGCCAGGACCAGTTCGCGTACGAAGACGTGCGCGTGCTCGACGTCGTGATGATGGGCCACACCGAAATGTGGGCCGCGATGACCGAGCGCGACGCGATCTACGCGAACCCGGAAGCTACCGACGACGACTACATGCACGCGGCCGAGCTCGAAGGCAAGTTCGCCGAATACGGCGGCTACGACGCCGAGGCGCGCGCGGGCGCGCTGCTGCTCGGCATCGGCATCGAGGAGAAGTTCCACAACGGCACGATGGCCGACGTCGCGCCGGGCTGGAAGCTGCGCGTGCTGCTCGCGCAGGCGCTGTTCTCGAAGCCGGACGTGCTGCTGCTCGACGAACCGACCAACAACCTGGACATCAACTCGATCCGTTGGCTCGAGCACACGCTCAACGAGTACAACTCGACGATGATCATCATCTCGCACGATCGTCACTTCCTGAACTCGGTGTGCACGCACATGGCCGACATGGACTACGGCACGCTGAAGGTCTGGCCGGGCAACTACGACGACTACATGCTCGCATCGGCACAGGCGCGCGAGCGCCAGGCCGCGGCGAACGCGCGCGCGAAGGAACGCGTGGCCGAGCTGCAGGACTTCGTGCGCCGCTTCTCGGCGAACAAGTCGAAGGCCCGCCAGGCAACGAGCCGCGCGAAGCAGATCGACAAGATCAAGATCGAGGAATTCAAGCCGTCGTCGCGTCAGAACCCGTTCATCCGCTTCGAGTTCGAGAAGAAGCTGCACAACGTCGCGGTGGTCGCCGAAGACATCACGAAGAAGTACGAGCGCACGATCTTCCAGAACTTCAACCTGTCGGTGCAGCCGGGCGAGCGCATCGCGATCATCGGCGAGAACGGCGCGGGCAAGACGACGCTGCTGCGTTCGCTGCTCGGCGCGCTGCAGCTCGATCACGGCACGGTGAAGTGGTCGGAGAACGCGAACGTCGGCTACATGCCGCAGGATACGTACGAGGAGTTCCCGAACGACATCACGCTGATGGACTGGATCGACCAGTACCGCAAGGACGGCGACGACGAAACGATGGTGCGCGGCACGCTGGGCCGCCTGCTGTTCTCGTCGGACGACATCAAGAAGTCGGTGAAGGTGCTGTCGGGCGGCGAGAAGGGCCGCATGATCTGGGGCAAGCTGATGCTCGGCCGCCACAACGTGCTGCTGATGGACGAGCCGACCAACCACATGGACATGGAGTCGATCGAGTCGCTGCAGATCGCGCTCGAGCAGTTCGAAGGCACGCTGATCTTCGTGTCGCACGACCGCGAATTCGTGAGCGGGCTGGCGAACCGGATCATCGAAGTGCGCACGGACGGCACGCTGTTCGACTTCGGCGGGAATTACGAGGAGTTCCTGACGAGTCAGGGGCAGGAGTAAAAACCGGCGGTTTGTCCCAAGACCACCCTTCATGTGTCCCGGATTGTCCCACGGAATTGTCCCATTGGGACAGCGTGGTGCTTCTCTCTAGAGGACACTAGGCGGGACGCGTAGGTGCTCGCTAGAAACACGGAAGGCCCACATCGACAGTCTGTCGATGCGGGCCTTTTTCTATTGATCTTCGCGATGGCAACTCAAGGCCTGCAAGCACGCACCGCCTCGAACGCCCGGGCGCACGACACGAAGCAGCAGTTTTTTGCCTCGGACTCTAACTGCAGTTCGGACTAAAACCGGGGCAGGTCAGGTCGGGCATATTCCACGGTTGGAACGGTTGGAGTCTCGTCTGCAATGTTGCTAGTTGTCGACTCCTTTTACGGAGAAATTCATCTGGTCGTCAAAGAACCCATATAAGCAATTGACGTTCGGAAAATTTTTCTCCATCTCGCGAGTGTCGCCGAACCGACTATCAAGAATCTTTGAGCGTGGCTTCATTTCCGTAAAGATGATTGTTGCAGAGTCGACATCTCTCGACTCAACAGCCCTGCTGCATTTGATCAAATCATACGCGTGAGAGTGGAATTCCCCGGTTGAGATGTGTAATCCCCTATTTGCGGATTGATTCTTAAAGCGATAGGCGGGCCAAATATTTGTATTGACTTCGATCCATTCGTCAACTCTTTTCTGTCGGACAACCCATTCATCAATGCTGTTTTTCATCTTTGCTAAATCGCCGTCAGAGGCGACGTACATAGTCACTTGGCGCGCCTTTTCTCTGGCATGAATGGTATTTAATAGTTCTAATGTTTGGGAAATTGCTTGTCTATCGAGGGCCGATGCAAGCTGGGCGTCAAATGTTATGTTTTTCCATAGGGAGTTTATAATATCGCTCTTGAAGGTGGAATTCTCGATATCTTTCACTTCCTTGATTGATGATTTGTCAATCGGGGTGTGGAGTGCTTTGCTCGCCATTTCAAGAAATTGATCGACCGTGTACATCCAAAACATCTTGACGCTAGATAGCCTGCATATTTCTTGTGTAAGTTCTGGTAATGGCCCCAGGGTTTGGCCAAGTTTGCGCGCCCACCAATCTTCTTTTCTGTCGCCAGTTACAAAGACTAAGTTCTTGATGTCTTGGTTATTGGCGTGCTGAATTATTTGGCGCCATATAATTAAGTCGCCGTATTCGGCGGTGTATTCTATGCCGTCGTGAATGTATTTTGCTTCATTTGGATTTTTCGATTTGCCGTGGTCTAAGAAGCCAGGGGGGATTCTTTTTTCATATCGTGCGGCTGCGTCATCTAGAGACTTATCTAGCTCTGCTTGACTTTCTGGGGGCGCTCCGATGTTGCTACCTAGTATTTTCTCTAAGCGGTTGCGGACCGCATCGTCATGGTTGATAGATAATTGATTTTTTCTGGCTTTGTCTACGGATTCCCGAATCTTTGATATTGCGTCTTTTAATGCGGTCGTCAAGGGGGAAGGGTCGATGCCCAGTCCTCGCTTCCCTAACTCCAGTCGTGCAACAGCTTGGTCAAGTTCGGCTTCGGCTTTTTCGAGTTGCTTTACAGTGGAGTCGAATTTTTCATTTTCTTCTAGAATTACCCCGACTCGATTTCTTTGATACTCGAGAGCGACATGAAATGGTATCCATAAGCGGCCAGCGAGTTTTTCCAGAACAGTGAAAAGATCGTCGCGCGCCTGCTGGGGAAACTTATACAAATTCAAAAGCACATTGGTGTCGACGATAAATGTCGCATCTCGCCAAATTGATTCTAAATTATCTTTGGTGGGTTGGTAGTAACCTGGGAACTGGTCTCTTAGCACGCTTTACCTCGTTCATATTTGAATGCCTATCACCCGTACGCTTCTAGCAGCCTAAGCTCCGCCACCTGCTCGCCGCAACGCCAACTGTAACCGGGTAGTATCAGCGCGGCGAAGGAAAACCTTCGCCGTCACCTGCGCCTACGCTGCCAGCCGGGACAGACGCTCTGCATCTTCGAAGAGAGGGCCGAACGTTCTGCGTAGGCGAGGATGCAAAGGCAGGCATGCGAGCAGAACCGCGAGGGCGGCTTTCACCAGTTTTTCATTGCGATCCCTGCGTTCATCGTCCGGTATCCAATATTTGCCCCCGTGGAAAAGGTTATTTCTCACTCTCCGTACCATTAGGAGGGCTTGGGCCGAGGCGCGAAGCGCACCATCAGGCGGGGATTCTTTCCAGACAACCCTTTGATCGATAAACACTTGCTTGCGGGGCGGATATGTCACGAGATAGTTGACAGCCTCGCGAAATCCGGCATCGTCTACCTTGTCAAATTCGTCCGCGATACTTCGGGAAAATTCGTCCCAGTCCGGGTCTACCTTATTTTCGTTTCCTTTAGCGAAACCGGAATTCTTCAACGCATATTCATAACGCGAGAAAATACCTGTAAAACCGATCACCAGCTCCGAATTTATTGGTGGTAACTGTTCAAACATATATTGGCCTCGTCCCCGCGGTTTTAGTCGTGACGCAAATACTACCATCGCAAGCTCTCGAGAGCTTGCTGATTCAGTGGCCATATCCTCGGCGGGATAAAGCCGGAGCATCGTCCGGGCCGCCTCAACGTTCTTCGTGTGCAGCCACTCGTCGTAGTCCTCCGGCCGCAAGATCACGACGGAACGCTTCTCGTCGTTCGGCTTGTGCATGCGGGGCATAACTGGATGCCCGTCTGCGTTGACGGTCAGCATGGACATACCAATCCGCGACCGGCCGTCCTGATCCTCATAGCGCCTCCAGATGCCCGCCACGCAGTACGGCCGCCAGTCCTCAAGGCCGATCCTCTGCCACACGGTTCTTGCTAGGTTCGCAACTCGGTTCGTATATCCACTGAGCCGGGATCAAGCATCGTTGCCCTTCTCGCCAAGCCTTGCTGTACAGCCGGGACTCTCCGACCGTCTCCGTACGAGCGTTTACAGTGTCCGGCTTGCGATTTTCCTCCCGTTCTCGTCCACACGCTCTGGCTGCATAAACTTCGGCCAGAAGCCAAACACCGCCTTGACTACTTCCAGACGGTCTCCGGCTGCGTAGCCGATCGAGCGCTGTAGTCCCGGTACACGTCCAAGTCCCAAGGAGCACGGTGGAACAGGTCGCCGATGCCTACCTTTAGCTCACTGATACCTGAATCCGCGCCCGGTGCCTTGAAATTAGTGCACATGCCGCTTCCCGTTTCTCGCAACTGTCTCACTGATAGTAATTGGACGAGACCTGTTGTTCTGCCAGCAGTAGCCTACTCGATCGTGCGTCGCTGGTAACGGCGCGGTGCGGCACCATCGAGGCGCGGGGCTCGACTGGTTCGGAACTTGAAGCGGATTACTACGAACTCACCCAGACCGTTGCGGGAGAGCCACGCCGAAGAAAATTAATTTATTGACTTTCCGCTGAGAGATTCTTCCGGAATTGGTATTCCGAGATGTATATCTGTGTATAAGAATGAAGATGTGTGAAAGGTAGTGATAACACCGTGCTGACAAGTTGCTAAGGAGTTTTTAACAAGCCAACTTGTTGCACAGTACTGGTATCACTCACTGCAAAAAGACTGTGTTGGACGCGGGGAAAAGGTGCGTTAGGATTGTGTCTGCAAGGTCAGCCGGCCTTGTAAAACAAGAGGGCGAGCTACCTGTGGCCTGGAAACCGAAGTAGCCCGCCCTACACGCAAACAGGCAATCAAATGAAACCTGATCCTGCAACCCTTTACTGGGTTCTCGCGGCAACCTACGCATTGATGGCGTTGATGCACGGTCATCCGTAGAGGTCTTTGTATCCTACATATGTGTTTGTAGGATAAACTCAGTCTAGCACTTTAGGATTACCGGTCAACAGATATTGTTGACGCGACGGAGCGCTAGGCTCTTGATTAGTCACGCCCTGTGCGTGATGAGCCGGTGGCTGCCCCTTATTTCTAAGGGGCAGCTTATTCGCGCATATTTCCTATAGCAACCCATAAGGACGATGGCACTGTCTACGGCGTGACTGTTCCCGATGTCCGGAGCGTTCACTCCTGGGGTGAGACCATGGACGAGACCATCGAAAACACTAGGACTGCAGACCCACGGCCCACTCATCTATAGCGAGACGGTACACGGCGGATATGGCATCTAGCTCCCGGATCACTGTTCTGGGCACAACCTCTCCGATACGATGATCCCGCCATTCGACCAAATGCGGCTTGTCCGGCTTCGCGGCTGGGACGGCGCATAGCTTCTTCGTTGCGGATGAAGCGGCGGCATATCCCTCGCTCCCATTCGACATTCCGGCGGCCGGCAAAGGTGCCTTGATGTACCGCGCAAAGAGGTCTCCCACAGTGAGCGTAGGGGAGGCTTCTCGCGGACCTTACGGGGCTGCTTGGGAGCTGGCTTGATTGCCTCTTGTTCGGCCGCCCACTGCTCCGCAGCCTCCCTCGTATCGAAAGTTTGGGAGCGGATCGGCTGGCCTTGGACCCGTATTTTGGCCTGCCATTTGTACCCACGTTGAACGATAGATGCCATTCTGATCTCCAGAAAATTGCGGAAATCAGATTGGGTCTGGCTGTCGCACGACCGCGAATTCGTGAGCGGGCTGGCGAACCGGATCATCGAAGTGCGCACGGACGGCACGCTGTTCGACTTCGGCGGGAATTACGAGGAGTTCCTGACGAGTCAGGGGCAGGAGTAATTGCCCGGGCGGCCATGCCCCACCTGATGTACTGGAAGCCCGCCAGGCGCAAGCCTGGCGGGCTTTTTCGTATCCGGGCAGATGTTCGCCGTTACCGGATCGGCACGACGGGCCATTGAAGGGAAAATGTCAGGTCGAGTGCGGCACCTTCGATGACGATTCGACGCGCCGGCGCCGTTTCCGGCCGGCAGCCGCCGCGACCGCAACAGGCGCATCACCTCGCGCACCGTCCGCCGCCCGGTGCCGCCGCGTCAATCCGCGAGCCGCTTGTCGGCAAGCGCCTTGCAGCAGTCTTCGTACACCCATTGCACGAGTTTCGCCCGGTAATCGAGATCGTCGGTATCGACGATTTCCTCGACCGCGTCGCGCGCCCACGACGCGTCGACGAAGTCGGCGTGCCGCTTGGCGATGTCCTGCGCCAGCGCGGCCAGCTTCGCGATCGCGAGCCAGTCGGCCTGCCGGTGATGGCGGTCGAGCCAGCGGTGCGCGGCCTGCACCTGGAACGATGCGTCCGGCCAGGTTTCGTTCAGGTAAAACGCGCCGAGATTGCCGCAGGTGAGCCAGCACAGCAGCTCCAGGCGATCTTGCGAGCCGAGGATATGGGATGCGTCGGTCATGGCAGCGCTCACGAAGGCATCGATTCCGGGTGGCGCGGCCTGCAGCGGCCGGCGCCGATACTAAAAACATAGCACGATGCGGGCCACGTCGTGCGGCCTCGTGGCATGCCGGCGTGGCGCGGATGCCGCAGCCGCGGGCGTCCGGTATCCGGCACCCGCTCGCCGGCGCCCGTGCGGACCGTTCGGCGGCGCTCGCGGTCTGGTCCGGCGTCATCGCCGGGCGGCGCCACACTCGTTAGAATGGCCGTTTTCCGGGAGACAGGAAGCGATGAAAATCTACAACCAGTTCTACATCGACGGTGCATGGCGCAAGCCGGCCGGAACGGGCACGATCGACGTGATCGACTCGGGCACCGAGGCCGTGATCGGCCGGATTCCGGAGGGCACGGCCTCGGACGCGCAGGACGCGATCCGCGCGGCGCGCGCGGCGTTCGACGCGTGGGCCGCGACGCCGGCCGCGACGCGCGCGGGCTACCTGCGCAAGATCGTCGAGCGTCTGCAGGCGCGCAGCGAGGAACTCGCGCAGTCGATCACCGGCGAAGTCGGGATGCCGATCAAGCTGTCGCGTGCGATCCAGGTCGGCGGCCCGATCTACAACTGGAAGGCGTACGCGAAACTCGCCGAATCGTTCGAATTCGAGGCGACGGTCGGCAACTCGCTGGTGGTGCGCGAGCCGGTCGGCGTCGTCGCGGCGATCACGCCGTGGAACTACCCGCTCAACCAGGTCACGCTGAAGGTCGCGCCGGCGCTCGCGGCCGGCTGCACGGTCGTCCTGAAGCCATCCGAAGTCGCGCCGCTCAACGCGTTCATGCTCGCGGAGGCGATTCACGAAGCGGGCCTGCCGCCGGGCGTGTTCAACCTCGTATGCGGTTACGGCCCGGTCGTCGGCGAGGTGCTGGCGACCGATCCGGACGTCGACATGGTGTCGTTCACGGGTTCGACGCGCGCCGGCAAGCGCGTGGCCGAACTCGCGGCCGCGGGCGTGAAGCGCGTCGCGCTCGAACTGGGCGGCAAGTCGGCGTCGGTGATTCTCGACGATGCCGATTTCGCGACGGCGGTGAAGGGCACGGTCAACGCGTGCTACCTGAACGCGGGCCAGACCTGTTCGGCGCACACGCGGATGCTGGTGCCGGAAGCGCGCTACGACGAGGCGCGCGCGCTCGCGAAGGCGGCGGCCGAAGCGTATGTCGCGGGCGACCCGCGCCAGGAAACGACGCGCCTCGGCGCACTCGCATCGGCCGCGCAGCAGCAGCGCGTGCAGGCCTACATCCAGCGCGGGATCGACGACGGCGCGGAACTCGTGACGGGCGGCACGGGCCTGCCGGAAGGGCTCGCGAAGGGCTTCTTCGTGAAGCCGACGGTGTTCGGCCGCGTCGATCCGAAATCGACGATCGCGCAGGAAGAAATCTTCGGGCCGGTGCTGTCGATCATCGCGTATCGCGACGAAGACGAAGCCGTGCGCATCGCGAACGATTCGCCTTATGGGCTCGGCGGCGCGGTGTGGGCGGGCAGCGACGAACGCGCGATGCGCGTCGCGCGCCGCATCCGCACGGGGCAGGTCGACATCAACGGCGGCACGTGGAACAGCGCCGCGCCGTTCGGCGGCTACAAGCAGTCGGGGCACGGCCGCGAGAACGGTGTGTACGGGCTCGAAGAGTATCTCGAATACAAGTCGATGCAGCTCAAGCCGGCGAATCCGGCCTGAGCGTCTCACCGCGCCTGACCCGAAACGGCACGCTCGCGTGCCGTTTTTTTATTGACGGCCGTCAAGATGCGCGTCGGTGGATCGTCGATCATCGCGTTTCCGATTTCCGATGTTTCGACGAGGTTCAGATGACCGCACGCACTTCCTTCCCGCCGCTCACGATTCGCGGCCGCGCGTTGCTGCCCGTGGTGCAGGGCGGCATGGGCGTCGGCATCTCCGCGCACCGCCTCGCGGGCAGCGTCGCGCGCGAAGGCGCGCTCGGCACGATCGCGAGCATCGACCTGCGTCACCACCACGCGGACCTGCTCGCGCGCTGTCGCGCGAATCCCGACCGCGCGACGCTCGAGGCCGCGAACCTCGACGCGCTCGCGCGCGAGATTCGCCTCGCGAAGACCTACGGCGAAGGCCGCGGGATGATCGCGGTCAACGTGATGAAGGCGGTGCGCGCGCATGCGGACTACGTGCGCGTCGCGTGCGACGAAGGCGCGGACGCGATCGTGATGGGCGCGGGCCTGCCGCTCGATCTGCCCGATCTCACGCAGGGACGCGACATCGCGCTGATCCCGATCCTGTCGGATAGCCGCGGGATCGCGCTGGTGCTGAAGAAGTGGATGAAGAAGGGGCGCTTGCCGGATGCAATCGTGATCGAGCATCCCGCGCATGCGGGCGGCCACCTCGGGGTCACGCAGATCGACGACATGCACGATGCGCGCTTCGATTTCGCGCGCGTGCTCGACGAGGCCGCGCAGGTGATGGCGTCGCTCGGCCTGGCGCGCGACACGATCCCGCTGATCGTCGCGGGCGGGATCAACAGTCACGACTCGGTGCGTGCGGCGCTCGCGGCCGGCGCGAACGGCGTGCAGGTCGGAACGCCGTTCGCGGTGACGGAGGAAGGTGACGCGCATCCGAACTTCAAGCGCGTACTGGCCGACGCGCTGCCCGACGACATCGTCGAATTCGTCAGCGTGACGGGGCTGCCGGCGCGCGCGGTGAAGACACCGTGGCTCGATCGTTACCTGCGCAACGAAACGCGCATTCGCGACAAGCTCGGCGCGTTCAGGCAGCGCTGCCCGACCGCGCTCGAGTGCCTGAGCGTCTGCGGGCTGCGCGACGGCATCGAAAAGTTCGGCCATTTCTGCATCGACACGCGGCTCGCGGCCGCGTTGCGAGGCGACGTCGCGAACGGCCTGTTCTTCCGCGGCCGCGAAGCGCTGCCGTTCGGCAACGCGATCCGCAGCGTGCGCGATCTGCTCGACCTGCTGCTGACGGGCCGTGCCGCGGCGACTGCGACAAACCGTCCGAGGTTTACGCTGGCTTGACGGATATCAAAACGACGAAAAGACCCTACGAGGAAAATGGAATGCATTCTTCAGGGGTCTTTACCATGCATAAAACGATTCGAACATGTGTCACCGCTGCCGCCGTCGCGGCGAGTCTGGTCACGATGCCCACGCTGTCGCACGCGGCGTCGCCGGGCGACGGGATCAACCAGGGTGACGTACTGGTCCGCCTGCGCGCGATCAGCATCCAGCCGAACGAGCGCGCGAGCGACACGCTCGGCGCGATCAATACCGGCGTGAACAACGCGATCGTGCCGGAGCTCGACTTCACCTACATGATCCGCGACTACCTCGGCGTGGAGCTGATCCTCGGCACGTCGCGGCACCAGATGACGTCGAGCCTCGGCAATCTCGGCGGCGTGGGCGTGCTGCCGCCGACGCTGCTGCTGCAGTACCACTTCAACCATGCCGGCAAGGTGCGTCCGTACGTCGGCGCGGGCCTGAACTACACGTACTTCTACAACAACGGGCTCAACGTCGGCGGGGAAGGCGTGTCGATCAACAAGAGCAGCTTCGGTCCGGCGCTGCAGTTCGGCGTCGACGTGCAGTTGACGAAGAAGGTGTTCATGAACGTCGACGTGAAGAAGATCTGGATGAGCACCGATGCGACGCTCGGCGACAAGGGCATCGGCACGCTGCACATCGATCCGCTGATCGTCGGCGTGGGCGTCGGGATGAAGTTCTAACGGTTCGCGGACAAGAACAGAGTTGGGGTTGGCGGCATGGCAGTCGGCATGCCGCTCTTTTTTTGTGCGGCCGGTTTACAGCTTGTCGTACTGGAAGCGCATCGCGGTGCCTTCGCGCGTAATGCGCTCCCACACCGCCCGCTTCTCGTCGTCGCTCAGGAACACCCAGTTCGACACTTCGCCGGCCGTGCGGCCGCAGCCCTTGCAGACTTCGTCGAAGAGGGTCGAGCACACGCCGATGCAGGGGCTGTCGGGCAGGTCGTGGAGATTGGAGGCCATCGGGAGGGTTCGCGCAGTGAAATCGTCAGGGCGTCATTTTAATGCATCGGGACGGGGCGGCCGGCGGACGCCGCTAGCGTGCCGTACGGTCGCGTTGCCGTGACGGTGCGGCCGGTCGGCCGAACGGTTGGACGATCGCCGGATCGCCGTCGGCGACGGCTGGCCCGCCGTGCCGGACAGGGCCGGGCACGGCGCGCGGCGCGTGGCGCACCGTGTCGCGATTTCCCCGGTGAAACGGCCGCATGCAGCGCGCGTCGCGCGGGCCGCTTGTGCGGCATGCGGGACGCGGTTTCGCCACCGCTTTCTTTTGGTTCATCGCAGGAAACCGTGGAGGGTTTGAGAGCGATTGCGTAACCTGACGCCTGACTTTAAGGACGTCAGGAGAGGCAATTGCTCGATCGCAAGG
>NZ_JTAN02000016.1 GCF_000949135.2 Burkholderia sp. USMB20
AGGTCATCAAGCGTCGAGCTTACGGGTACCGCGACGACGAATACTTCTTCCTCAAGATTCGCGCCGCGTTCCCCGGTAATCCTCGATGAACCTTTCTTTTCCCGATGGACAGACGCCGATTACCCGATAGAATTCCCCCGGAACGCCCCGCTGCGCGGGCCGCCCGAGCGGCCGGCGGCGGGAATCTGTTCCGTTTGCGCGACACGGGCATGATTTTTTTGTGACGGAGCGCGAATGGTGGTAGCGTTCGGGGTTTTCGAGGGGCGGCGTGCCGGAACGCGCCGCCATGACGAGGCAGACGGCAGCCGGACAAGCGGTCCGGCCGGAGGGAGAACGGGATGAAAGCAAACGTAGTGGGCCGGTTCGCAGCGCTCGCGCTGTGCGTGGGTGCATCGGCGGCGGCGGCGAAGGATACGCAGCTCAATGTCTATAACTGGTCGGACTACATTGCGAAGGACACGATCCCGAACTTCGAGAAGCAGGCGGGCATCAAGGTCCGCTACGACAATTACGACAGCGACGACACGCTGCAGGCGAAGCTGCTGACGGGCAGCTCGGGCTACGACATCGTCGTGCCGACCAGCAACTACGCGGGCAAGCAGATCGCCGCCGGCATCTTCACGCCGCTCGACAAGTCGAAGCTGCCGAACCTCAAGTACCTCGATCCGCAACTGATGGCGCTCGTCGCCGGCGCGGACCCGGGCAACAAGTATTCGGTGCCCTGGGCGTACGGCACGACCGGTCTCGCCTACAACCTGACGAAGGCGCAGCAGGCGCTCGGCAAGGTCCCGCTCGACAACTGGGACATCCTGTTCAAGCCGGAAAACATCTCGAAGCTGAAGACCTGCGGCGTGTCGGTGCTCGACGCGCCGGACCAGATGTTCGCGGCGGCGCTGCACTACATCGGCAAGGATCCGATGAGCACGAACCCGGCCGACTACAAGGCCGCGATGGAGGTGCTGAAGAAGATCCGCCCGTACATCACGCAGTTCAACTCGTCGGGCTACATCAACGATCTGGTCGGCGGCGACATCTGCTTCGCGTTCGGCTGGTCGGGCGACGTCGTGATCGCGAAGCATCGCGCGATCGAGGCGAAGAAGCCGTACAAGGTCGAGTACTACATTCCGAAGGGCGGCGCGCCGGTGTGGTTCGACGTGATGGCGATCCCGAAGGACGCGAAGAACAAGGACGCCGCGCTGCAGTGGATCAACTACATCGAGGATCCGAAGGTGCACGCGGCGATCACGAACGCCGTGTACTACCCGAGCGCGAACGCCGAGTCGCGCAAGTACGTGCGGCCCGACGTCGCGAGCGATCCGGCCGTCTATCCGCCGGCCGACGTCGTGAAGACGCTGTTCCTGCTCAAGCCGCTGCCGCCTGAAATCCAGCGTCTGCAGACGCGTCTGTGGACCGAGCTGAAATCGGGCCGCTGAAGCGAGCCGGAGTCAGCCAGCAGTCATGAAGCCCCTGGTGTCCCCGGGGGCTTTGTTCGTCAAACGCAGGAGAGAAGCAGCACATCATGAATAGCCAGTCGGGTGCGCCGGTCGCGGGCGCACCGTCCTTCGTTCCTTCGTCCGGCGCCGATACGCGCGCCGAGAATTTTGTCCAGATCGTCGACGTCGTCAAGAAATTCGGCGACACCGAAGTGGTGCGCAACGTGAACCTGACGGTGCGCCAGGGCGAGCTGTTCGCGCTGCTCGGCAGCTCGGGTTCCGGAAAGTCGACGCTGCTGCGCATGCTGGCGGGCCTCGAGACGGTCACGTCGGGCAAGATCCTGATCGACGGCGAGGACCTCGCACAGATGCCGCCGTACAAGCGGCCCGTGAACATGATGTTCCAGTCGTATGCGCTGTTCCCGCACATGTCGGTCGAATCGAACGTCGCCTACGGCCTGAAGCAGGAAGGCACGCCGAAGGCGGAGCTGAAGGAGCGCGTCGCCGCGGCGCTCGAGCTCGTGCAGATGAGCAAGTACGCGAAGCGCAAGCCGCACCAGCTGTCGGGCGGCCAGCAGCAGCGCGTCGCGCTCGCGCGTTCGCTCGTCAAGCGCCCGAAGGTGCTGCTGCTCGACGAGCCGATGTCGGCGCTCGACAAGCAGATCCGCCAGCGCACGCAGATCGAGCTCGTCAACATCCTGAACAAGGTCGGCGTCACCTGCATCATGGTCACGCACGACCAGGAAGAGGCGATGACGATGGCGAACCGGCTCGCCGTGATGAGCGAAGGGCAGATCGTGCAGATCGGCTCGCCGAACGAAGTCTACGAATATCCGAACAGCCGCTTCTCGGCCGAGTTCATCGGCTCGACCAACCTGTTCGAAGGCGTCACCGTCGAGGACGAACCCGATTACGTGTACATCGAATCGCCGGAGCTGCCGAGCCGGCTGTACGTGAGCCACGGGATCACGGGCCCGCTCGGGATGCCGGTCACGGTGTCGGTGCGCCCCGAGCGGATCGCGCTCACCCGCAAGCCGCCCGAAGGCGCGTTCAACTGGGCGCACGGGAAGATCACCAACGTCGCGTACATGGGCGGCTATTCGCTGTATCACGTGAAGCTCGACGCGGGCAAGACGGTGATCGCGAACGTGTCGAGCCTCGCGATCTCCGAGCTCGACACGCCGGCGCTCGGCGACGAGATCTACGTGCGCTGGAGCGCGACGGCCGGCGTGGTGCTGACGTCATGAGCACGCTCAAGTCCCTGCTCGCATGGCCGGTGCGACGCTTCAACCTGACCGGCGGCTCGGCGGTCGTCGCGGGGCCGTACACGTGGCTCGTGCTGTTCTTCCTGGTGCCGTTCGTGCTGGTCGTGAAGATCAGCTTCGCGGAGCTGCAGCTCGGCATCCCGCCGTATACGGAACTCGCGTCGTACGCGGACGGCGTGGTGCACATCGCGCTGAACCTGTCGCACTACGCGTTCCTGCTCACCGACAGCCTGTATTTCGCGACCTACGTGAATTCGGTGGTGGTCGCGGCGATCACGACGCTGCTGTGCCTGCTGATCGGTTATCCGATGGCGTACTACATCGCGCGTTCGAACCCGGCGACCCGCAACCTGCTGATGATGGGCGTGATGCTGCCGTTCTGGACGTCGTTCCTGATCCGCGTGTACGCGTGGATCGGGATCCTGAAGAACAACGGGCTCCTGAACAACTTCCTGATGTGGATCGGCCTGACCCATACGCCGATCGAGCTGTACCGCACGAACTACGCGGTGTACATCGGGATGGTGTATTCGTACCTGCCGTTCCTCGTGATGCCGCTGTACGCGCATCTCGTGAAGATGGACCTGCGCCTGCTCGAAGCCGCGTACGATCTCGGTGCGAAGCCGTGGAAGGCGTTCGTGCAGATCACGCTGCCGCTGTCGAAGAACGGGATCATCGCGGGCTGCCTGCTGGTGTTCATTCCGGCGGTCGGCGAGTACGTGATTCCGGAACTGCTCGGCGGCGCGAACACGCTGATGATCGGCCGCGTGATGTGGAACGAGTTCTTCAACAACGCAGACTGGCCGATGGCGTCGGCCGTGACCTGCGCGATGGTGCTGCTGCTGCTCGTGCCGATGGCGATGTTCCAGCACTTCCAGGCGAAGGAGCAGGAGGGCCGCCGTCGATGAAGCCGAATCGTTACCTGCACTTCGCGGCGCTGTTCGCCGGCTTCGCGTTCCTGTACATCCCGATCATCAGCCTGATCGTCTATTCGTTCAACGAGTCGAAGCTCGTCACCGTGTGGTCGGGCTTCTCGTTCCGCTGGTACTCGGCGCTCGCGGAGGACGACGAGCTGCTGACGGCCGCGTGGCTGTCGCTGAAGATCGGCGTGCTGACCGCGTTCGCGTCGGTGTTCATCGGCACGTGGGCCGGCTTCGTGCTCGCGCGGATGGGGCGCTTTCGCGGCTTTGCGCTGTTCAGCGGAATGATCAACGCGCCGCTGGTGATCCCCGAGGTGATCCAGGGGATCTCGCTGCTGCTGCTGTTCATCGAGCTCGCGAAGTGGATCGGCTGGCCCGCCGAGCGCGGCGTGTTCACGATCTGGCTGGGCCACGTGATGCTGTGCATCTCGTACGTCGCGATCATCGTGCAGTCGCGCGTGCGCGAGCTGAACCCGTCGCTGGAGGAAGCCGCACTCGATCTCGGCGCGACGCCGCTGAAGGTGTTCTTCACGATCACGCTGCCGCTGATCTCGCAGGCGCTGATCGCGGGCTGGCTGCTGTCGTTCACGCTGTCGATCGACGACCTCGTGCTGTCGGCGTTCCTGTCGGGCCCCGGCTCGACGACGCTGCCGCTCGTCGTGTTCTCGCGCGTGCGCCTCGGCCTGAACCCGGAGATGAACGCGCTCGCGACGCTGTTCATCGTCGCGGTGACGGCGGGTGTCGTGATCGCGAACTTCGTGATGCTGCGCCAGGAACGCAAGCGGATGGCCGCGTTCGCCGCCTGACGCGCTCGCGCACAGGTTGCCGACGCAACGAACGACGCCCGGTGCCGACGACGAGTCGGCCCGGGCGTTTTGTCTGGTGTGCGAGCCGCGTGCGGCTTATGCGCCGAACGCCGCCTTCGCGAGCAACCCGAGCGCGACGCACACGAGCACCGCAGCGAAGCCGGCCTGCACGTGCCGCGCGGACAGGTGCCGGGACGCACTGCGGCCGATCGCCATCCCGATTGCCGTCGCGACCGTGAACCACAGCGTCATGTCGAGCGGCGCGCGCGTGCCCGACACGAGCGTCGCGAACACGCCGCCGGTGCCGACCAGTGCGATCACCATCAGCGACGTCGCGACCACGCCGTGCATCGACACGTTCGTGAACTTGCGCAGCATCGGCACGATCACGAAACCGCCGCCGACACCGAGCAAGCCCGTCATCAGCCCCGTCACTGCGCCGGTCGACGCGAGCGCGAGCCCGACCGGCCACGACCAGACGAGCCGGCCCGTGTCGGGATTCACGCGGCCGACGCACAGCGGCGACGCGTCCGCGTCGCCGGGCGCATGACGCAGCGCCTGCCGCAGCAGGCGGCCCGCGACGACCAGCATCGTCAGCGCGAACAGCGCCAGCAGCACGCGTTGCGGCAGCACGTGCGCGAGCTTCACGCCGAGCGTCGTGAGCGGCACGCCGGCGACGGCCATCAGCAACGCCGCGCGATAGCGCACGAGCCCGCGGCGAAACCCTTCGAGCGCGCCGAGCGCGGCGCTGCCCGCGACCGCGACGAGCGCGACGGGCGTGGCCTGCTGCATCGGCCAGCCCATCCCGACGACGAGCGCGGGCACCGCGAGAATGCCGCCGCCCGCGCCGGTGAGGCCGAGCACGGCGCCGACGAGACTGCCGAGTACGAGGGAAATCAGCATGGTGTCATCGGATTCCGGTCAACGTGCGATCGCGGGCTTCGCGAGCCATTCGCGGCCCTTGAGCATCGCCTTCCAGTAGAGCGGTGGCAGCACGCGCTCCTTGAGCAGCCACGCGAGCCGCGACGGGCGCCGGCCGTCGATCAGCCACGCGGGGAAGGTCGGCGCGACCTTGCCGCCGTACAGGAATTCCGCGAGCACGATCTTGCCGCGCTCGACGGTGAGCGGGCACGAGCCGTAGCCGTCGTACGCGGCGTCGCCGCGCGCGCGGCCCAGCGACGCGAGCACGTTGTGCGCGACCACGGGCGCCTGCTTGCGGGCCGCGGCGGCGGTTTTCGCATTGGTCGTGTTGGTGACGTCGCCGAGCGCGAAGATGTCCGCGAACTGCTTGTGCCGCAGCGTCGCCGGATCGACGTCGATCCAGCCGGCCGCGTCGGCGAGCGGGCTCGCGCGCACGAAATCGGGCGCCTTCTGCGGCGGCACGACGTGGATCATGTCGAACGGGCGCTCGACGGTTTCCGTGCCGCCGTCGGGCAGCGCGCGCCGGAACGTCGCGCGCCGCGCCGGCCCGTCGATCGCGACGAGGTTGTGGCCGAACGACAGCGCGATGTCGTAGCGTTTCACGTACTCCATCAGCGCGGGCACGTAGTCGGCGACCCCGAACAGCGCGCCGCCCGCGTTCAGGAACTCGACGTTCGCGGCACCGAGGCGGCCCGCGCGCCGCCAGTGATCGCACGACAGGTACATCGCCTTTTGCGGGGCGCCCGCGCACTTGATCGGCATCGGCGGCTGCGTGAACAGCGCATTGCCGCCGCGGAACGCCTGCACCAGTTCCCACGTGTACGGCGCGAGATCGTAGCGATAGTTCGACGTGACGCCGTTGCGGCCGAGCGTTTGAGCGAGGCCGTCGATCGCGTGCCAGTCGAGCTTGAGGCCCGGGCACACGACCAGCTTGAGGTAGCCGATGCGCCGGCAGCCGTCGAGCACCACCGTGTGCGTGTCGGGCTCGAAGCCGGCGACGGCGGCCCGGATCCATTTCACGCCGCGCGGCAGCAGGTCGACGATCGGGCGCGCGGTCGTGTCGGGCCGGAATACCCCCGCGCCGACCATCGTCCAGCCCGGCTGGTAGTAGTGCGTATCGGCCGGGTCGATCACCGCGATATCGAGCGATGCGTCGCGTGCCAGCAGGCTCGACGCGACCGCGACGCCGGCCGCACCCGCGCCGACGATCACGATGTCGTGCCGCGCGTCGACGGCCGGCGCGGCCTGGCGGCCGTCTTGCGCGAGATCTCGCATGAGACGCGGTGCGAGCGCGCCGAGGTCGTAGCCGGCCGTGGCGGCGATCGCGACGATGTCGCCGGCAGGACGCCGGCCTGCCTGCGACAGCGCCCACAGCGTCGCCGAACGCGTGCCGCTGCGGCAGTACGCGAGTACCGGGCCGGCGAGCGACGCGACGAGCGTGCCGAACTGCGCGGCCTGGTCGTCGGTGACCTTGCCGGTGTCGACGGGCAGGTAGTGCACGGCGATGCCGAGCGGCGCGGCGGCGGCGCGGATCTCGGCGACGGTCGGCTGGTCGGCGCCTTCGCCGTCCGGGCGGTTGCAGACGATCGTGCGGATGCCGGCCGCGTGCAGTGCGGGCAGGTCGGTCGCGGCGATCTGGGGCGAGACCGACAGCAGGTCGGTCAGCGGGCGGATGGTCATGTCGGGGTTCTCCGGTCGGGGCGGCGGCTCAGATCGCGTCGAGCGGGATCTTCAGGTAGCGCACGCCATTGTTTTCGGGCTCGGGCAGGTGGCCGGCCCGCATGTTGACCTGCACCGACGGCAGCATCAGCACGGGCATGTCGAGCGTCGCGTCGCGCGCGGTGCGCATGGCGACGAAATCGTCCTCGGTCACGCCGTCCTTCACGTGCACGTTCGCGCGACGCTGTTCGGCCACCGTCGTCACGAACTGCACGTCGCGGCCGCCCGGCTGATAGTCGTGGCACAGATACAGGCGCGTGTCGGGCGGCAGGGCGAGCACGCGCGCGATCGAACGGTACAGCGTGCGCGCGTCGCCGCCCGGGAAGTCGCAGCGGGCGGTGCCGTAGTCGGGCATGAACAGCGTGTCGCCGACGAACGCCGCGCGCTGCGTCGCGTCGTCGACGCAGTAGGTCAGGCACGCCGGCGTATGGCCCGGCGTGTGCAGCGCGCGGATCGTCAGCGCGCCGAGCGCGAGCGTGTCGCCGTCGTCGAGCAGGCGGTCGAACTGGCGGCCGTCCTGCGCGAAGCCGGGGCCGGCGTTGAACAGCGTGCCGAATACATGCTGCACGCGGCGCACGTGCGAGCCGATCGCGATCTGTCCGCCGACATGCGCCTTCAGGTACGGCGCGGCCGACAGATGGTCGGCATGCACGTGCGTTTCCAGCAGCCAGTGGACGGTCGCGCCGAGTTCGGCGACGCGCGCGATCAGCCGGTCGGCGCTGGCGGTGTGCGTGCGGCCGGATTTCGGGTCGTAGTCGAGCACGCTGTCGATCAGCGCGCACGCGCGGCTTTCGGTGTCGAGCAGCAGATAGCTGACGGTGTGGGTCGCCGGGTCGAAAAAGCCTTCGACCGACAGCTGGGGGGCATGGCTCACGGGATGTCCTCGATCGGGTTCTGCGTCTGCAATCGGACATCCCATGTTCAAGAAGCATGCCAATTCGCGCCGCGCTGCCGGGTGGTGTGGCAGGTAATTGATTCGGCTCGGATTTTTGGCGTGGCCGCGGTGTGTCGCAGGCACCGGCGACGGGGTGCCGTCGACGTCGACTGCCATATCTGGCAGTGTCGTGGCAGAATTGGCAGTCCGCCTGGCAGTCCATCCCCTCATCCGTTTCCGAGCCTCCCGATGAATCCGCACGACACCATTCCGATCGTTCCCGCGCCGTCGCGCGACGTCATGCCCGACGTGCGCGCGCTCGTCGCGTATCTGGAACAGGATCCGCAGCCGATGATCGTCGTCGATCCCGACTACCGCATCCTCGCCGCGAACGATGCGTATCGGCGCCAGTTCGGCGTGGCGGGCGTCGAGCACGTCGGCCGGCACTGCTTCCAGGTTTCGCATCATTACGACGTGCCGTGCGACCAGGCGGGCGAGCATTGCCCGATGAAGCAGGCGCGCGAGTCGCGCAGCCTGAACCGCGTGCTGCACATACACCATACGCCGCGCGGCCCCGAGCACGTCGACGTGGAGTTGCGGCCGATCTTCGATGCGCGCGGCGACGTGATCGCCTACGTCGAGCGGCTGACGACGGTGCGCAGCGCGTCGGCGCAGCCGAGCGCGGAAGGGCTCGTCGGCGGCGCCGACGCGTTCAATGCGGCGCTCGGCGCGCTGCAGCGCGTCGCGCCGTCGATGCTGCCCGTGCTGCTGCTCGGCGAATCGGGTACCGGCAAGGAACTGTTCGCGCGGGCGCTGCACGAGGCGAGCGAGCGTGCGATGGGGCCGTTCGTGGTGGTCGACTGTTCGGGCATCGCCGAGACGCTGTTCGAGAGCGAACTGTTCGGCTACGAGAAGGGCGCGTTTACCGGCGCGAACCAGCGCAAGCCGGGCCTCGTCGAGACCGCGCAGGGCGGCACGCTGTTTCTCGACGAGATCGGCGACGTGCCGCTGCCGATGCAGGTGAAGCTGCTGCGGCTGATCGAGTCGGGGACGTTCCGGCGCGTCGGCGGCGTCGAGGCGCTGCGCGCGGATTTCCGGCTCGTCGCGGCGACCCACAAGCCGCTGCGCGAGATGATCGACGACGGCCGGTTCCGCCAGGACCTGTACTACCGGATCAACGCGTTCCCGATTCCGCTGCCTGCGCTGCGCGAGCGGCGTGGCGACGTCGCGCTGCTGGCCGAGTCGATCCTGCGGCGCATCGCGAACGCGCGCGCCGGCGCGGGCGACGCGAGCGCGCGGCCGTTCGCGGCCCGGCCGTTCGTGCTGACCGAGCGCGCGCGCGCGTGCCTCGACGCGTATGCATGGCCGGGCAACATCCGGGAGCTGCGCAACGTGCTCGAGCGCGCGTGCCTGTTTGCGGACGACGGCACGATTCGCGTCGAGCATCTGCCGGCCGAGCTGGTCGCGGCGTCGGCGACGCCCCCGGCGCGTGCGGCGGACGCGCGCGGCGTGTCGGACGCGGAGCTCGTGCGGCTTGCGGGCACGTTCGACGGTACGCGCAAGCAACTGGCCGAGCACGTCGGGATGAGCGAGCGCACGCTGTACCGGCGGATGAAGGCCCTCGGGCTCGGGGTGCGCGACCGGTGAGCGAAGGTGGCGGGCGGCGCGCGCAACGGTCACGCGCCGCCTGGCCGTCATGCGCTCAACGCGCCGGCGCAAGCTGCGCCATCGCCTCGCGCATGAAGCCGAGCAGCGTGTCGTCGACCCATGAGTCCTTCGTCAGCGCCGGCTCGGTCATCATCGCCTTGCGGAATTTCGCGTGCGTGGCCGGGTCGTTGCCCGCGTAGCTGCGGAACAGGTCGAGCCAGCGTTGCGCGAGCGCGCGGCCTTCCGGCGAATCGGGCTGCGCGCCCGCATCGATCGCGTCGCGCACATCGCCCATCAGTTGCGGCCATTCCATCGAGCGTTCACCGAAGTGCGCCCGCATGAAGCGGATCTCGTCCGGCGCGAGATACTTCTCGAAGATCCGCATCTTCGTTTCCGCGGACGCGCGCAGCACATAGTCGCGCAGCACGGTCGAGATGCCGAGTTTCGACTGCATCGACGGTTCGCGCTCGTGCATCAGGTTGAGCTTCGCCAGCAGCCGCGGATCGTTGTTCGTGTCGCGCACGAGCAGCGCCATCCAGCGGCCGGCAAGCGCGCGAGCGCGCTCGTCCTCCGGCGGCACGCCCGCGTCGTGCAGCGCACGCACGTCGGCGACGAGCGCCGTCCATTCCGCGTCGCCGGCCTGGCTCTTGCGATACATCGGCAGGCGCGCGAGTTCATCCTCGGAAAAGTATTTGTCGTACACGGTCATCAACTCCAGTGTGGTGAGCCAATCGGCCAGCTCCGGCTCCGTGCCCGCGGCGAGCTGCGCGTGCAGGTGCACGAGCCGCTCGCGCAGCTGCGCGGTCTGCGCGAGCTGGTGGTCGAGCGACGCGATCTGCCTCGCGACGAGCGCGACGAGCGGGGTGCCGGGCCGGTTCAGGTAGTCGCCGATTTCGGCGAGCGACAGTCCGAAGCGACGCAGGGCCTGGATCTGGTGGAGCCGGGCGATGTCGTCGCGGTCGTACAGCCGGTAGCCGTTGTCGGCACGCGCCGAAGGCGTCAGGAGGCCGATCGCGTGATAGTGATGAAGCGTGCGGACGGTCAGGCCGCTGCGTTTCGCCAGTTCTCCCACTTTCAGCCGCATGATGTCCTCCGTTCGGTGCGCACACTGGAGTCTCGAACGTTACGCTACGTGAGGGTCAAGCGGAAGATCGCGGATCGGCGCGCGGGGGTGATCCCGCGCGCCCGACGCAAACGGCGCGCTCTTGCGGTTATTGCGGTGACGGCGGCGCGTCGGGCGTGGCCGCGCGCGCGTGGGCGGTGGGGGCGATTCGAGCCGCGTTGCCGATGTCGCCGGCCGGGTCGGCCTTTGCAGCCTTTTCGGCTTTTTCAGCCTTGCCGGCTTGGCCGGCCGGGTCGACCGGCGGCGTGCCCATCGCCTGATAGAGCCGCGCGGTATCCGCGAAGCGTGCGCCGGTCGCGCGGATCTCGTCGAGCCGCGCGTTGCGGTACTGCAGCTCGCTTGCTCGCGCGGCCGACGGCGGCAGCGCGCCGAGCCGAACGCGGGCGGCCGCGTCGTCGTACGCGCCGCGCGCGGACAGCGCGGCCCTCGACGACGCATCGAGTGCCTGAGCGTCGTGCTCGAGCGCGGCGAGCGAATCCGCGACGTTCTGGAAGGCAGCGAGCACGGTCTGCTTGTACTGGTCGACCGCCGCCTCGTAGGTCGCCTTCGCCGCACGGCGCTGCGCGAGCAGCGCGCCGCCGTGGAACAGCGGCTGGCTCAGCGACGCACCGACGTTCCAGATCGAACCGGCGCCCGACAGCATCGCCGGCCAGCTGAAACCGCCTTTGCCCATCGCCGCCGACAGCGACAACTGCGGGAACAGCTGCGCGGTCGCGAGGCCGACTTCGGCGGCGGCCGCCTTCAGCCCCGCGTCGGCGGCCTGGATGTCGGGGCGGCTTTGCAGCAGGTCCGACGGCACGACCACCGGCACTTGCGCGGGCAGGTGCAGGTCGGCGAGCGTGAGATCGGCGGGCGGCCGGTCGGGCGTGCGGCCGATCAGCACGGCCAGCGCATGGCGCGCCGAGTCGCGCTGCTGGCGCAGCGCGGGCAGGCTCGCGGCGAAGGTGTCCGCGCTTTGCTGCGCGTTCAGTGCGTCGCTGCGCGACGCCGAGCCGAGCGCGTAGCGGCGTTGCGCGTCGTGCGCCTGGTCGTTCGCGAGCGCGACGAGCCGTTCGGTCGTGGCGATCTGCGCGTCGAGCACCGACACCGTGATCGATGCGGTGACGATGTTCGCGGCGAGTGCCCGGCGTGCCGATTCGAGCTGGAACGCGCTGACGTCGACGCGTTTCGCAAGCGCCCGGTTCGCGAAGCGCGATACGCCGAACAGGTCGACCGTATAGCTCGCCTGCAGTTGTCCGACGAACGTGTCGTACAGCAACGTCGGCGCGCCGAGCGCGGGGATCGGCACGCCGAGCGCACGCTGGCGCGTGGCCTGGCCGCCGGCGTCGATCGACGGCAGCATCGAGCTGCCGATCTGCCCGCGCAACTGCTCGCGCGCGGCATCCAGCGAGTGCGCGGCGGCGCTGAGCGTCGGGCTGTTGCGCAGCCCTTCGTCGACGAGTGCGTTCAGCGCATCCGAGCGGTACTGCGTCCACCAGTCGGGCACGGGCTGCGCGCCGACGTCGAACTGCTGCGCGACGCCTTGCGCGGCGACGGTCTGCGGCACTTGCGGCGCGGCGCCGTAATGCGCGGGCGACGGCATCGCGGGCGGCTCGCCGCTCGGCGCGAACCATGCGCAGCCGGCGAGCGGGCCGGCGAGGCTCGCGGCCGCGAGCATCCGCGCGGCGTTCGTTTTCAGGTTCATCGACAGTTCCATGGTCAGGCTCCCGACGGCGCGGCGGGCGTGCCGCCGTCGTGCGGCGGGGCGTCGCGCGGGTCGCGTTCGTCGCGCTTCACGCGGAACCACGCGGCGTACAGCGCGGGCAGGTAGAACAGCGTCAGCACGGTCGCGCTCGTGATGCCGCCCATCAGCGCGGTCGCCATCGGCCCGAAGAAGTTCGAGCGCAACAGCGGGATCAGCGCGAGCACGGCGGCCGCGGCCGTCAGCGTGATCGGGCGGAAGCGCCGCACGGTCGCGCCGACGATCGCGTCGAAGCGTCCGTGGCCGGCCGCGATGTCCTGCTCGATCTGGTCGACGAGAATCACCGAGTTGCGCATGATGATCCCGAACATCGCGATCACGCCGAGCATCGCGACGAAGCCGAACGGCTGGCCGAACAGCAGCAGCGTGCCGACCACGCCGATCAGGCCGAGCGGGGCGGTCAGCACGACCATCAGCACGCGGGAGAAACTCTGCAGCTGGATCATCAGCAGCGTGAACACGGCGATCGCCATCAGCGGCATCTGCGCGTTGATCGACGTCTGCGCCTTCGCACTTTCCTCGACCGACCCGCCGATGTTGATCTGGTAGCCGACCGGCAGTTGCGCGCGCAACGCATTCAGCTTGCCGTCGATCGCATGCGTGACGTCGATGCCCTGTGCGCCGGCGCGGACGTCGGACTGCACGGTGATGGTCGGCTGGCGGTCGCGTTCCCACACGACGCCGTATTCGAGCGTCGGCGTGAAGCGGCCGAGCGAACCGAGCGGCACGGGGCCGTTCGGCGTCGGCATCGCGAGGCCCGCGAGTTGCGCGGGATCGACGCGATCGGCACGCGGCGCACGCAGGTCGACCGCGATCAGCTTGTCGCGTTCGCGGTATTGCGTGACGGTCGTGCCGGACAGCGTCATCGCGAGGAAGCTCGACACGTCCTGCGACGTGACGTTCAGCTCGCGCGCCTTCTTCTGGTCGAGCTCGAAGCGCACCGAGCGCTCGGCCGGCTCGTCCCAGTCGAACTGCACGTTCACCGTGCGCGCGTCGCCGCGCATCGTCGCCGCGACCTTCTCGGCGATCGCGCGCACCGTCGCGATGTCGTCGCCGCTCACGCGGAACTGCACGGGGTAGCCGACGGGCGGCCCGTTCTCGAGCCGCGACAGGCGCCAGCGCACGGCCGGGAAGCGGTCGCGCAGCGTGGTCTCGAGCCAGGCCGCGAGCTTTTCGCGATCCTCGACGGATTTCGCGGTGACGACGAACTGCGCGAAGTTCGGCAACTGCAGCTGCTGGTCGAGCGGCAGGTAGAAGCGCGGCGCGCCGCTGCCGACGAAATTCACCGAATGGTCGATCTCGGGCCGCTTGTCGAGCACCTTCTCGAGGCGTTCGGTCTCGCGCAGCGTCGCCGCGAACGACGCGCCTTCGGGCAGCCGCAGGTCGATCAGCAGCTCGGGGCGATCGGAGCTCGGGAAGAATTGCTGCGGCACGAGCGAGAAGCCCGCCAGCGCGACCACGAACAGCGCGCCGGTGATCAGCAGCACGACGAAGCGCCGCTCGATGCACCAGTCGATCCAGCCGCGCAAGCGCGTGTAGAAGCGCGTGTCGTAGATGTCGTGCTCGTGATCGTCCGGCAGGTGCGCTTCGTGCGCGTGCTTCTTGCGTTCGGGCAGCAGGTGGAAGCCCAGCAGCGGGATCAGCACGACGGCCGCGAACCACGACGCGATCAGCGCGATCGCCGACACCTCGAAGATCGAGCGCGTGTACTCGCCGGTACTCGATTTCGCGAGCGCGATCGGCAGGAAGCCCGACACGGTGACGAGCGTGCCCGTCAGCATCGGGAACGCGGTGCTCGTGTACGCGAACGCGGCGGCGCGCGCGCGGCTGTAGCCCTGCTCGAGCTTCACGGCCATCATCTCGACCGCGATGATCGCGTCGTCGACGAGCAGCCCGAGCGCGAGCACGAGCGTGCCGAGCGACACCTTGTGCAGCCCGATGTCGAACAGGTACATGAACAGGGCCGTGACGGCGAGCACGACCGGAATCGAGATCACGACGACCATCCCGGTGCGCAGGCCGAGCGACACGAGGCTCACGACCAGCACGATCGCGACCGCTTCGGCGACGGCTTCGAGGAAGTCGTCGACCGAATGCGCGACCGCATGCGGCATGCTCGACACCAGCGTCAGCTTGAGGCCGGCCGGCAGCCGCGCCTGCAGATCCTTCGATTCGGCGTCGAGCGCCTTGCCGAGCCGGATCACGTCGCCGCCCGGCTGCATCGTCACGCCGATGCCGAGCACGGCGTGACCGTTCGCACGCATCTGCGTGACGGCCGGATCGTCGTAGCCGCGCTTCACGGTGGCGAGATCGCCGAGCCGGAACGTGCGGCCGTTGATGCGGATCAGCGTGTCGGCGATCGTGGCGACGTTGTCGAACTGGCCGCTCGGCCGCACGAATACGCGGTCGTCGGCGGTCGTCAGCACGCCGGCCGACGAGATGTCGTTCTGCGCGTTGATCGCCTGCCCGAGTTGCTGAGGGGAGATGCCGAGGCGCGTGAGCTGCGCATTGTTCACTTCGATGAAGATGCGCTGGTCGGGATCGCCGAAATAGTCGACCTTGCCGACGCCGGGCACGCGCAGCAGCACGGTGCGCAACTGGTCCGCATAGTCGTGGAGCTGCGCGGGCGTGAAGCCGTCGCCTTCGAGCGTCCAGATGTTGGTGTAGACGTCGCCGAACTCGTCGTTGAAGAACGGGCCCTGCACGCCGGGCGGCAGCGTATGGCCGATGTCGCCGACCTTCTTGCGGATCTGGTACCAGGTCTCGGGCACGTCCTGCACGGGCGCCGAGTCCTTCATCGTGAAGAAGATCAGCGATTCGCCGGGCCGCGAATAGCTGCGCAGGAAGTCGATGGCCGGCGTTTCCTGCAGCTTGCGGCCGATCCGGTCGGTCACCTGTTCCTGTACCTGACGCGCGCTCGCACCGGGCCAGAACGTGCGGATCACCATCACGCGGAACGTGAACGGCGGGTCTTCGGATTGCGCGAGCCGCGTGTACGCGAGGATGCCCGCGAGCGTCGCGAGCGCGATCAGGTAGACGACCAGCGCCTGGTGGCGCAGCGCCCATGCCGACAGGTTGAAGCGGCCTTCTTCGCGGGGGCTGCTCATGACGCGAAGTCCTCCGCGTGCAGCGGGGCGACCGGCCGCACCTTCTCGCCCGCGCTGACCGTATGCACGCCTTGCAGCACGACGCGCTCGCCCGGCTGCAGCCCGCTCGACACGGTGACGGTGCGTTCGTTGAAGCGCGCGACGTCGACGCGGCGCAGCTCGAGCGTGTCGTCCTTCGCGCGCACGACCCACAGGGCCGGATGCGGGCCGTCGTGGAACAGCGCGGTCGCGGGCAGCGTGATGCTCGGCGCGTTGCCGGCAACCGGCGCGCCGTCGAACGCGACGTTCGCGGTCATCCCGAGACGCACGGCCGGATCGGGCGCGGCGAGCGTGAGCTTCACACGCCAGGTGCGGCTTTGCGGATCGGCGGCCGGCGCGATTTCGCGCACCTTCGCGGCGAACTGGCGGCCCGGCAGCGACGGCAGCGTGATGCTCGCCGCGTGACCGGGCGCGAGCGATGCGAGCGCGGCCTCGGGCACGTCGCTGACGACGTCGATGTCGCCCGACCACGCGAGCTGGTAGACGGCCTGGCCGGCCGATACGTTCTGGCCGGTGTCGGCCTGCTCGGCGGTGATGGTGCCGGCGTGATCGGAGACGAGCGTCGCATAGCGGAGCTGGTTCTTCGCGAGCGCGAGCTGCTGCTGCGCCTGGTCGCGCTGCGCGAGCGCGGACGTGTAGCTGTTCTCGGTCTGCTCCAGCTGCGCCGTTGCGATCAGGTTCTCGCGCGCCTGCGCGCGATCGCGATCGCGCTGCTGCTTCGCGAACGCGAGGCTGTGCGACGCGGCATCGAGTTGCGCCTGCGCGCTCGCGACGTTCTTCTCGACGTCGGACGGATCGAGCAGCGCGACGACCTGGCCGGCCTTGACGGTATCGCCGAGCCGCACCTTGCGCTCGACGATCTTGCCCGCGATGCGGAACGACAGCGGCGTCGCATAACGTGGCTGGATCTCGCCGGGCAGCGTGGCGGCGGCCGCGGCGCCGTCGGCGCGCGCGGGCAGCGCGACGACCGGGCGCGGCGCGGGCGGCGCGGCTTCCTTCGGATGACAGGCGGCGAGGACGAGCGCGGTGCCGATCAGCAGCACGGCGCGGGAACCGGAGCGATTCACGAAACCCCCAGATGAGGTGAGAGCGGAACGAGGCCGGCAAGCGCGGCGGGCGCTTGCCCCGAGTGGCGCCAGTCCGGCGCACACGAACACAGCCGAACGAGGTCGTTCGGAAACTGCGGTGGATTCTAATACACGGCTGTATCTGAATGCAAAAATGAATCTGAAAGGAAGTTGATGCTAGACTGCGCGCCATGAAACCTCAGCGCTTAACTCGCGAGCAGAGCAGGGACCAGACGCGCGAACGTCTGCTGACTGCCGCGCACCGGATTTTTATGAAGAAAGGCTTTGTCGCGGCGAGCGTCGAGGACATCGCCGCGGCGGCCGGCTACACGCGCGGCGCGTTCTACTCGAACTTCCGCAGCAAGTCGGAGCTGCTGCTCGAATTGCTCGAGCGCGACCACGATTCGGTGCGGGCCGATTTCGAGGCGATCTTCGAGATTGGCGGGTCGCGCGAGCAGATGGAGTCGATGGCGCTCGCGTACTACCGGACGTTGTTTCACGACGACGAATATTCGCTGCTGTGGGGCGAGGCGAAACTGCAGGCGGCGCGCGACGCGAAGTTCCGCGTGCGCTTCAACCAGTTCCTGCATGGCAAGCGGCTGCAGATGGCCGAATTCATCCAGCGCTTCGCCGAGCGCGCGGGCACGCCGCTGCTGCTGCCGGCCGAGACGCTCGCGTTCGGATTGATGTGCCTGTGCGACGGCGTGCAGTCGTACTACACGGCCGACCCGCAGCACGTGTCGGCCGACGTGGCCGAATCGGTGCTCGCGGGGTTCTTCGCACGGGTCGTGCTGGGGCGCGCGCCGGACTGAACGGCCGGGCGCCGATGCGGGCGGCCAGACGGTTGGCCGGCCGGCGCGGCGACCGACAAGGCCGCGACGCCACATCGGGCGCCGCGCACCGGCGCCGTCACCGCTCGCCGGTCATCCGCCGGTACGCGTCGAGCAGCGACGTCTTGTAGACGACGCCCGCGAGCGTCGGCTCGGCTTCGCTTTCGATCACCGGCAGCCGTTCGCCCTGGAACGCCATGAAGCGTTCGAGCGCGGTCGCGAGCGGCATGTCGGGCGTGAGCAGCGGAAACGGCGTATGCGTGTAGTGCGCGGCCGTCTTGTCGGTCGTGTCGCGCTTGTCGAGCAGGTCGGACGTGATGTCCTTCAGCGCGACCGCGCCGCGGAAGCGCCCGGCGTCGTCGGTCACGTACAGATACTTCACCGGATATTCGAGAAACACGCGCGTCATGTCGGCGACGCTCGCGGTGAGCGGCACGATCGTCTGCGCGGGCTGGATCAGCTCGCGCATCTGGGTGGTGCGCAGCCGCAGCCGTTCCTGTGCGTCCTGGTGATGGTGCAGCGTGATCTCGTACATCGACGTCGTGCCGGTCGCGCGCGCGACGAAATACGCGAACACGCACGACACCAGCAGCGGCAGCACGACCTGGTAGCTCAGCGTCATCTCGAAGATCATCAGGATCGCCATCAGCGGCGCCTGCGTGGCGCCGGCCAGGAACGCGCCCATCCCGACCATCGCATACGCGAAGTACGCGGACGTGTGGCCGGGCCACAGCGCGTGCATCGCGAGCCCGAACAGCGAACCGAACACGGCGCCGACGAACAGCGTCGGCGTAAACACGCCGCCGACCGCGCCGGAGCCTGCGGTCGCGGCGGTCGCGATCACCTTGAACACCAGCACCGCGACGAGCGCCTGCCAGGTCCACGGCGCATGCAGGATGTGGTTCACGACGCTGTAGCCGTTGCCCCACACGTCCGGAATCCACACCGAGATCACGCCGACCACGAGGCCGCCGAGCGCGAGCCGCACCGGCAGCGGCACGGGCAGCCGCTTGAACTGGTTCTTGGACGCATCGAGCAGGTGCAGGAACTGCGGTGCGAGCACGCCGCACAGCGCGCCGAGCACGACGAACAGCAGCACTTCGGCGCCCGTCACGGCCGGGAACACCGGCATCTCGTACGGCGGCCGGTAGCCGGCGAATTCCCGCATCACGATGTTCGCGACGACGGACGCGACGACCATCGGCCCGAAGCTCTCCATCGCGATCGTGCCGAGCACGATTTCGGAGACGAAGAACGCGCCGGCGATCGGCGCGTTGTACGCGGACGTGATCCCGGCCGCGGCGCCGCACGCGACGAGCAGGCGCAGGCGCGGCGGGTCGAAGTGCACGAAGCGGCCGACCAGCGACGCGGCGAGCGCTGCGAGTTGCACCATCGGGCCTTCGCGGCCGATCGAGCCGCCGCTGCCGATCGTCAGCAGCGACGACACGCTGCGCCACAGACTCTGCCGTACCGGCACGACACCGTCGCCGAGCGCGACGGCTTCCATGTAGTCGGTGTTGCCGGATTTTCGGTCGCCGCGCGTCGCGAGCAACAGCACGCAGCCGGCGAGGAAGCCGCCCGCGGCCGGCATCCAGAAGCGCACGTACCACGGCAGGCTTTTCGCCATCTCCACGAAGCTGCCGCTGTGCCCCGAGATCAGGCGCTGCATCAGGTCGATGCCTTCGCGGAACGCCATGGTGGCGAAGGCGCCGCCGACGCCGACGACGGCCGACCAGATCAGCATCGTATGGGCGTCCGACAGGCGGAACAGCGTCTGGGCGCGAGTGCGCAGCTTCAGCAGGAACGAGAGCACGGCTGAAAGAGGGTGATGAAGAGGACGAAGGAAAACGACGCGAAGCATAGCACTGCGCCGCGCCCGCGGGACCTTCCCGTCGGGCGCGGCGCGTGTCGCGGCGTGGCTGCGCGGCTCAGCCAAGCCAGTGCTGTACCGCCCAGGTGATCGCGTAGCCGCCGGCGATCAGCCACACGTACAGGATCAGGCCGGTGGTCAAGGCGCGCGGGCCGGCCTCGCGGATCTGCGACACGCGGGTCTCGATGCCGAGCGCGGTCATTGCCATCGTCAGCGCGAAGGTGTCGAGCAGGTTCAGCGTGTGCGTGACGTCGGCGGGCAGCACGTTCAGCGAATTGACGATCACGAAGCCGAGGAAGCCGAGCGCGAACCACGGCACCGCCACCTTGCGCTTGCCTTGCGCGTCTTCAGCGGTCGCATCGGCCGAGCGCGCGGAGCGGGCGAGCCACCAGCCGAGCGTGAGCAGCACCGGCACCAGAAGCATCACGCGGGTCATCTTCACGATGGTCGCGACGCGCGTGACCTCCGGACTGATGTCGCTCGCCGCGCCGACCACCTGCGCGACCTCGTGGATCGTGCCGCCGAAGAACAGGCCGAGGCCGGTCGGGTCGAGGTTGAGCAGGCCGGCGTGATACGCGAACGGGTACAGGAACATCGACAGCGTGCCGAACAGCACCACGCTGCCCACGGCCATCGCGCTCTGGTGCGGCTTCGACTGCAGCGTCGACTCGAACGCGAGCACGGCGGCCGCACCGCAGATCGCGCTGCCGGCGGCGGTCAGGAGCGCCGCGTCGCGATCGAGCTTCATCACCTTCATGCCGACCCAGGTGCCGATCGCAAGCGTGCTGACGACGACCAGCACCGACACCGTCAGGCCCGGCAGGCCGACCTGCGCGATTTCCTGCAGGCTCACGCGCAGGCCGAAGAACGCGACCGCGATGCGCAGCAGCTTGCGCGCGGAAAAGTTGACGCCGGCCGCCCAGCTCGCGGGCATGCCGTCGCGCAGCGCGTTGCCGTACAGCGCACCGGCGACGATGCCGACGATCAGCGGCGACAGGCCGAGCCCGGCGACTGCCGGCAGTTGCGACAGGCTGGTGACGGCGGCGGCGAACAGCGCGACGAACAGCACGCCGTTCAACTGGCCGCGCAGCGACGGCGCGGCGTGGCTTAGATGGGGAGTCGGAGCAGTGGACATGGGGCACCGTGATCAAGCAGGTTGCGATGGTCTAATCCTAATTTGGTTATATCGATATGAAAAATTGTGATTTGTGACGTAAACTATCCGGGAAGCCGATAATTCATCCTCATGACCCCGGATCAACTGATAACGTTCGCGGCCGTCGCCGAACATCTGAACATCAGCCGCGCTGCCGTGGCGCTGCATCTGTCGCAGCCGGCCGTGTCGGGCCAGCTGCGCCTGCTGCAGGACGAGTTCGGCGAGCCGCTGTACCAGCGTGACGGCCGCGGCATCCGCCTGACGCCGGTCGGCGAGCAGCTCGCGCAGTACGCGAAGGCCCAGCGCGACACGTTCGCGCAGGCGCGCGCGTTTCGCGACGCGGTGCGCGGGCTCGACGCCGGCACGTTGCGGATCGGCGCGAGCACGACGCCGGCCAGCTACCTGCTGCCGTACCTGATCGCGGCGTTCCAGCCGCGCGTGCCGCGGGTGGCGATCCACACGATGAGCGGCAACACGGCCGACGTGGTCGCCGCGCTGGCATCGCTCGACATTGCGATGATCGAAGGGCCGCCCGGCGAGGCGCTGCCGCCCGGCACCGCCGTGCACGCATGGCACGAGGACGAGATCGTCGCGGTCGTGCCGGCCGGGCATGCGCTCGCCGCGCCCGAGTACGCAGCCGGCGTCACGCTCGAGGCACTCGCCGTGCATCCGCTCGTGCTGCGCGAGGAGGGCTCGGGCGTGCGGCAACTCGTGGAACGCGCGTTCGCGCACGGCGGCGCGCCGATGCGTGTCGCGTTCGAGATCGCCGGTGTCGAGGCCGTGAAGGAGGCCGTGCGCGCGGGGATGGGCGTCGGCTTCGTGTCCGCGATGTCGCTGCGTCACGAGGATGCGGCGCTCGTGCCGCGCTCGCTCGCCCCCGCGCCGCTCACACGTCATTTCTCGATCCTGGTGCCGCACGGCGCGGCGCCGTCGCGCGTGGCCGCCCAGTTCCTCGAAACGAGCCTCGCGCACGACGCCGGGTAGGCGCCCGAAGCCGGTCCTGGAGCGCCGGATGTCCCTGCGCCCGCGCACGCTCGTGCGGCGGCCGTCCTTAGGGATTTCCTCTATGGCGTGCGTCCGGGGCGAAGCGCACCATCCGTCTCAAGCAAATGGAACCGGTTCCATTCCGGAAAAAAAAGGGCAGACATGGCAGACATCGTGATCGTGGCGAGCGCATTCGGGATGGACCGCGTGCGTCAGGAGGGCCACCGTGCATTCATCGCGACCGCGGCGGCATCCGGTGCGACCGGCTTCGAGGTGCGGCGCGAACTGTTCGCATCGGACGACGACGCGACGCCCGGCGCGCTGGCCGAGCTCGGCACGGCACTCGCCGCGCAAGGGCTGTGGTCGGTCTATTCGACGCCGGCCACGCTGTACACGGAAACCGGTGCGCTCGACGCCGACGCGCTGCGCGACACGCTCGTCGAAGCCGACGCGCTCGGCGCGCGCTTCGTCAAGTTCCAGCTCGGCGGCTTCGCCGGCGACGCGCACGCCGCCGAGATCGTCGCGCTGTCGCGCGGCGCGCGTGCCCGCGTGGTGGTCGAGAACGGGCAGTTGCCGGTGGGCGGCGCGCTCGCGCAATTCAGCGGGCTGTTCGCGGCGCTGGCCGAGGCGGGCGCGCCCGACGCGCTCGGCATGACGTTCGACATCGGCAACTGGCAGTGGCCGGGCGAAGCGCCGCTCGCGTGCGCGCACGCACTCGCGCCGCATGTGGAATACATTCATTGCAAGGCAGTCGCTGGCGAGGGCGCGCGCCGTTTCGCGGTGGCGCCGGCGCCGGGCGACACGCTCGTGACTGGCGTGCTCGCGGCCCTGCCGCAAGCGGCGCCGCGCGGCATCGAATTCCCGTTCGATGCGGCCGACCTGGCGGGCGATGCCGGCCGGCGCGTCGCGTGGCTCGCCGCCGCGTGACGCTCGAAGGATACGGAGGAATGCACTCATGAAGGCAGCACTCGATGTCGTGACCTACGGCGAGGCGATGGCGATGTTCGTCGCCGCCGAGCCCGGCCACCTCGCGCACGCCGCGCAATTCACGAAACGGATCGCGGGCGCGGACCTGAATGTCGCGATCGGCCTGTCGCGGCTCGGCTTCCGGGTCGGCTGGATGAGCCGGGTGGGCCGCGATTCGTTCGGCGGCTACGTGCTCGACACGCTCGCGCGCGAAGGCATCGACGCGTCGTGCGTGACCGTCGATCCGCGCTATCCGACCGGCTTCCAGCTGAAGTCGCGCAACGACGACGGCAGCGACCCGACCGTCGAATATTTCCGCAAGGGCTCGGCCGCGAGCCACCTGTCGTGCGACGACTACGTGGCCGACTACGTGCTCGGCGCACGGCACCTGCATTTGACGGGCGTCGCACCTGCGATCTCCGCGACGTCGTGCGAGCTTGCGTTCCGGCTGGCGCGCGAGATGCGTGCGGCCGGCAAGACGATCTCGTTCGATCCGAACCTGCGCCCGACGCTGTGGCCGTCCGCCGACGTGATGGCGAAGACGCTGAACGCGCTCGCGTCGCTCGCCGACTGGGTGCTGCCCGGGCTCGCCGAAGGGCAGCAGCTCACCGGGCACGACACGCCGGCCGACATCGCGGGCTTCTACCTGGCACAGGGCGCGCGCGGCGTGGTGATCAAGCTGGGCGCCGACGGCGCGTACTTCCGCACGGCCGACGGCCGCGAGGGCACGGTGGCGGGCGAGCGTGTCGCGAACGTGGTTGACACGGTCGGCGCCGGCGACGGCTTCGCGGTCGGCGTGGTCAGCGCGCTGCTGGAAGGCCGCTCCGTCGAGCAGGCGGTCGCGCGCGGCAATCGCATCGGGGCGCTCGCGATCCAGGTGATCGGCGATTCGGAAGGCTTGCCGACCCGCGCGGCGCTCGATCGGCTCGAAAACGTCAGCAATCGCGCCGATCGCCTAGAGGAAACCGTCACCGCGCAATGAGAGGCCGGACACGGCACAATCCGCGGACCCAATTCGTGCTTCGTGCACGGTTTTGCATGAGGCCGGAGCAGGCGCCATCGCGCCGACGCCGGTCGATTCCCGAAAGGACGGGAGCGGAGCCGGGCGCTTGACCCGCCCACTCCGATCACCCAAGGAGACACTCTGATGGCAGCCAATCTCGCAGCACGACGCTGGTGGACGATCATGCCGATCGTGTTCATCACCTACAGCCTCGCTTACCTCGACCGCGCGAACTACGGGTTCGCTGCAGCCGCCGGCATCAACCAGGACCTCGGGATCAGCAAGGGCCTGTCGTCGCTGATCGGCGCGCTGTTCTTCCTCGGCTACTTCTTCTTCCAGATTCCCGGCGCGATCTATGCGGAGCGCCGCAGCGTCAAGAAGCTCGTGTTCGCCAGCCTCGTGCTGTGGGGCGCGTGCGCGGCGCTCACGGGGGTGGTCACCAACATTCCGTCGCTGATGGCGATCCGCTTCGTGCTCGGCGTGGTCGAGGCGGCGGTGATGCCGGCGATGCTGATCTACATCAGCAACTGGTTCACGAAGAACGAGCGCTCGCGCGCGAACACGTTCCTGATTCTCGGCAACCCGGTCACGGTGCTGTGGATGTCGATCGTGTCGGGCTATCTCGTGCACGAATTCGGCTGGCGCCACATGTTCATCGCCGAAGGCGTGCCGGCCATCATCTGGGCCGTATGCTGGTGGTTCCTCGTGCAGGACAAGCCGGCCGATTCGCCGTGGCTCACCGCGCAGGAAAAGCGCGACCTCGACGCCGCGCTCGCGGCCGAACAGGCGGCGATCAAGCCCGTGCGCAACTACGGCGAGGCGTTCCGCTCGCCGGCCGTGATCAAGCTGTGCGCGCAGTATTTCTGCTGGAGCATCGGCGTGTACGGCTTCGTGCTGTGGCTGCCGTCGATCGTCAAGAACGGCTCCGAGCTCGGGATGGTCGCGACCGGCTGGCTGTCGGCGCTGCCGTACCTCGCGGCGACGATCGCGATGCTGGTCGCGTCGTGGGCGTCCGACAAGGTCGGCTCGCGCCGCGGCTTCGTGTGGCCGTTCCTGCTGGTCGGCGCGGCCGCGTTCGCCGCGTCGTATGCGCTCGGCTCGTCGCATTTCTGGATCTCGTATGCGCTGCTGGTCGTCGCGGGCGCCGCGATGTACGCGCCGTACGGCCCGTTCTTCGCGATCGTGCCGGAACTGCTGCCGAGGAACGTCGCCGGCGGCGCGATGGCGCTGATCAACAGCATGGGCGCGCTCGGCTCGTTCGTCGGCTCGTATTTCGTCGGCTACCTGAACGGGGCGACCGGGTCGCCCGTCGCATCGTATGCGTTCATGAGCGTCGCGCTCGTCGCCGCGGTGATCCTCACGCTGTCCGTCAAACCCCAGGCGCGCGATGCGCACCCGCTCGCGACGCCACTGCAAGGAAAATGAAAACGATGAAGCCTCGTATCGTCGCGTACAAGCCGCTGCCCGATGACGTGCTCGCGTACCTGCGCGAGCATGCGGAGCTCGTGCAGGCCGACGGCGCCGACGCGCTCGCCGACGCCCTCGGCGACGCGGACGGCGCGATCGGCGCGAGCCTGAAGGTCACGCCGCAGATGCTCGATCGCGCGCCGCGGCTGAAGGCCTGGTCGACGATCTCGGTCGGCTACGACAACTTCGACGTCGCGGATCTCACGCGGCGCGGGATCGTGCTCGCGCATACGCCCGACGTGCTGACCGAATCGACCGCCGATACCGTGTTCTCGTTGATCCTCGCGTCCGCGCGGCGGGTGGTCGAACTGGCGGAGTGGGTGAAGGCCGGCCACTGGCAGCGCAGCATCGGCCCCGATCTGTACGGCACCGACGTGCAGGGCAAGACGCTCGGCATCGTCGGGCTCGGGCGGATCGGCGGCGCGGTCGCGCGCCGCGCGGCGCTCGGCTTCCGGATGCAGGTGCTGTACACGAACCGCGCCGCGCACGCCGAAGCCGAGACGCAGTACGGCGCGCGCCGCGTGACGCTCGACGAGCTGCTCGCGCAGTCGGACTTCGTGTGCCTGCAGGTGCCGCTGTCGCCGCAAACGCATCACCTGATCGGCGCGGCCGAATTCGCGAAGATGAAGCGCGGCGCGATCCTGATCAACGCGTCGCGCGGGCCGGTGGTCGACGAGGCCGCGCTGATCGACGCGCTGCGGGCCGGCACGATCCGCGGCGCGGGGCTCGACGTGTTCGAGAAGGAGCCGCTGGCGGCGGACTCGCCGCTGCTGCGGATGAGCAACGTCGTCGCGCTGCCGCATATCGGCTCGGCGACGCACGAGACGCGCCATGCGATGGCGCGCTGCGCCGCGGAAAACCTGGTCGGCGCGCTGGCCGGCACGCTGCGCACGAATCTCGTCAATCCGGACGCGCTCGCGCGCGTCTGAGCGGCGGCGGCCGGCCGGCGGGCCGCCGCCGCAGTTAGAGTCGATGGTCTTGGTGCGGGAGGGCAGGCTGCGTTATGATCGCCCGCTCGTCGCGCATCGACGACCCGGCCACGCGGCCGGCGGCGTCCGGCGACGGACATCCGTGCCAGCCCGGTGCGGCCGATCGCCGTGCGTGTCGGGCGAGCGGAGCGGGCGCGAACGCGCCGGCTTCGCTTGACCGCGAAGCAGGGGAGCGGCGGCGTGCGCCGGGGGGCGTTCGTATCCAACAACAAAGGTCCGTCCGCACACGAAGCGGCGCGGATCGTACGTCGCGAGGCACGACTTGAGCGATTCGCAACCTTCCACGCAGCGTCCGGCGACGATCAGCGACGTCGCACGCGAAGCAGGCACGGGCAAGACCAGCGTTTCGCGCTATCTGAACGGCGAGACGCACGTGCTGTCCGCCGATCTGCGCCAGCGGATCGAGACGGCGATCGCGCGCCTGAACTACCGGCCGAACCAGATGGCGCGCGGGTTGAAGCGCGGCCGCAACCGGCTGCTCGGCATGCTCGCGGCCGACCTGACCAATCCCTATACCGTCGAAGTGCTGCTGGGCGTCGAGGCCGCGTGCCACGCGCTCGGCTACATGCCGCTCATCTGCCACGCGGCGAATGAAGTCGAGATGGAGCGGCGCTTCCTGCAGCTGCTCACGACCTACCGGGTCGAAGGGCTGATCGTCAATGCGCTCGGCGCCGAGGAAGACGTGCTGCGCCCGCTGCGCGGCGGCGGCATCCCGGCCGTGCTCGTCGACCGGACGGTCGAGGGCTTCGAGGCGGACCTGATCGGGCTCGACAACACCGATGCGATCGAGACGGCGCTCGCGCACCTGATCGCGCGCGGCTTCGATGCGATTCATTTCGTCGTGCAGCCGTTCGAGCGCGTCAGCTCGCGGCGCCTGCGCGAGGCCGCGTTCCGCGCGGCGCTCGACGCGCGCGGGCTGCCGGTGCCGCCGACGGTCGTCCTCGACCTGAACGAGCCGGCCGCGGCCGCCGTGGCGCTCGCCGACCTCGACGCGCGCGTCGACGCGGCCACGCAGCGCGGCGTGCGGGCGGCGCTGTTCGCCGCGAACGCGCCGGTCGCGCTCGCGATCGCGCGCCACCTGCGCGCCCGCTTCGGCGCCGCATGGCAGGAAAAGGCCGCGCTGCTGTCGATCGACGATCCGGAGTGGGCCGAGCTGATCGGCATCACGACGATCCGTCAGCCGACCTACGAGATCGGCTACAAGGCCGTCGAATTCGTGCACGAGCGCATCGACGGCGCGGTCGGCGACGTGCGCGTCGCGATGCTGCCGGGCGAGCTGATTGCGCGCGCGTCGACCGCAAGCTGAGTATCATGCGGGGCACGCGGCGCGTCAGGTGCGCTGCCCCGAACAAGGAAATTCATGACTGTCGCTCCCGTCACGCTGGCGGTGCTGATCGCCGCCACGCTGATCATCGCGCTACTGCCGTTCGTTCTCTTCCGTACCCTGCGCAAGCCGCTTGCGCTCGACCGCCGCGACACGATCGTCGGCGTCGCCGTCTTCACGCTGTTCGCGATGATCGTCGAACGCGCATTCCATGGCCTCGTGCTGAGCCAGACGCCCGCCGGCGGCTGGCTCACGCAGCCGCTCGCATTCGTCGCGTACAGCGCGCTCGCGACCGCCGTGTTCGAGGAAGTCGGCCGTTATCTCGGGATCCGGTTCCTGAACCGCCGCTACGGCGCGTTGGCCGGCGACGGGCGCGGCATCGGCTACGGGATCGGCCATGCCGGCGCCGAAGCCTGGTTCGTCGGCGTGCTCGTCTGGGGCCAGTGGTCGTATCTCGCGTGGCTCGCGAGCCGCGGGCAGCTCGAGACGCAGCTCGCGGACCTGCCGGGCGATACCGTCGTGCGGCTGCACGTGATGCTGGCGACGCTGTCGGCACAGTCGATCCTGCTGTTGCTGATCGAGCGCTGCGCGGCGTTCGCGGTGCAGCTCGCGCTGTCGGTGCTGGTCTGGCGCGGCGTGCGTGCCGGCTGCGCGGGCGTATTGCCGCTCGCGATCGTGCTGCATGCGCTGGCGGCCGCACCGGCGTTGCTGTACCAGGTGCGCGTGCTGCCGGCCGGATCGCTCGAGGCCGTGTATTTCGTGCTGGCCGCGATCCTGGTCGCCGTGCTGGTGAAGACGTGCCGGTCGCCGCGCGCGGCGGCCTGACGGGAGAGGCGGAATGGACGACTATCTGATCGAATGCGCAAGCGCCGAATTCGACGCGCTCGCGCGCGTGATCTGCGATCTCTTTCCGGAGCAGACGCGTTTTGCCGAAAGCAGCGACGAACGCGGGCGCTTCCTGTCCGTGCAGTGGCTCGCGATGCGTTTCGGTTCGACGCCGAAACGGATGACGCTCGATATCCGCATCGTGCCGGCCGCGCTGGCGCGCTATCTGGCGCTCAGGCCGATGCAGCGCGCCCGCAGCCACGCGGTGCTGCATGCGTACACGGAAGCGATGCTGGGCTCGCTCGAGGAGCGGCACGCGGCGGGTGAAGCCGTCGAGCGCACCGCGGAACTCGAACTCGACGAAGACTTTGCGTGAGCGGCGACGCCGGCGCGCGCCGGCACGATGCCGGCGCGGCGCGTGTCACGCGACGCGCGCTTACGCGTCGCGATAAACCTGCGCGAAGCGCTGCGCCTGCACGACGCCATAGTCGCCGGGTGCATATTGCATGACCCAGTCGCCGGCCATGCCGCGCAGCGTGTCGCCGTTTTCCGAGCGGGCGATCGTGAACGGCTCGTCCATGCGGCGGGCGAGCACGACGGCCGGCCGGTTCCGGTAGGCGCCCGGCGCGCCGTGCGCGAGCGCCGGATCGGCGGGCAGGTACTTCGCGTCGAAGCGCGCGCGCGACACGACCCAACGGTCGCCGGTCGAGCCGGTGATCAGCGCGTCGCCCGCGACATAGCGGTTCGGGCCTTCGAGGCTCATCAGTTCGCCGTCGTCATCCGCGAATGCGACCGTGACGGTTTCATCCTTCACGACGCGACGGGCCTGCGGGTCGGTACGCAGATCGAGGTGCTTGAGTTCGAGCATGGCAGGGGGGAAGTGCGGGAAAAGCCGGGAGCTTATCCCGAATCCGGCGCGCCGTGTGACGCGCCGGATTCCCGCGGGATGCGCGGCACCGTTCGGCCCGCACGGGCAGTGCGGCGCCGACGGGGCGGACGTCAGGGTTGCGCGGGCGCGCTGGCGGCCGGCGCGGCTGCTGCCTTGCCTTCCTTGCTCGCGGCCTTGCCCTTGCCGCGGTGTTCGCCGCCGTGGTGCAGCCAGCTGCGGAACGTCGTGTCGGCGAGCGCCTTCTGGTCGGCCGGGAAGCGCTCGTAAAGCGGCGCGAATGCGTCGGCGAGCTTTTTCGCGCCGTCCGCGTTCGCCTGTGCGAGTTCCGCGTACTGCTTCATGTCGTCGACCGCGGACACGTCATGGCTTTCCATCCGGGCGCGATAGAGGCGGCCCATCGTGTCGCCGTTCTCGCGCATCGTGTCGGCGAATGTCTTCCATTGCGGTTCCTGCGCCGACGTGATCTTCAACTGGTCGTGCAGGTACTTGATGCGCTGCTCGATGCGCGCTTCGTGGCGTGCGGCACGCTGTTCGGCGCTAGGGGCAGACGCGGCCGTTGCCGCTGCCGGTGCGGGCGTTTGCGGTTGCGGCGGGGTTTGCGCGAATGCGCTGGCCGCAACGGCGAGCGTAGCGAGGGTGAGCGAGATTTTCTTCATGGTTGGCTCTCCGGGGTGGTGTCGTGCGAGCGGGCGCGGCGGGCAGTGCCGCGAGCGCGCATCTCGCGTCGCACCTTATTAGTAGCACGTTGCGTGCAGTGCAGCAGCGAAAGCGACACTTGCTTACATCCGATACGAATCGAAATTGAAAGGGACTTGGCGAAGGCCGGCGATCGATGGTGTTCGATCGGCGCGTCGGGCGCCGCGCGCGAACGAGGCGGGGCGATGCGAACGCGTGAGATCCCGTTTGGGCGCACCGGCGTTCGGCGCTATCATCGCGTCACGTTCCATTTCGCCGGCGCGTTGCACGCCGGCCCAGCCTCATGCGTCCTCCTCGCCTCGACCAACTCGACGACCTCGACCGGCAACTCGTCGCGCTGCTGCAAGCGGATGCGCGCGCAAGCGTCGCCGATCTCGCGCGACAGCTCGACGTTGCCCGCACGACGGTCGTCGCGCGCATCGCGCGGCTCGAGCGTACCAACGTGATCGCCGGTTACAGCGTGCGGCTCGGTCAGGACGTGCTCGACGCGAGCATTTACGCATACGTCGGCATCATTCTCACGCCGAAGTTCGGCAAGGACGTGCTGCGCAAGCTCGACCGGATGCCCGAGGTGCAGCTGTTGTGCGCGGTGAGTGGCGAATACGACTATGTCGCGTGGTTGCGTGCCGATTCGCCGGAACGGCTCAACGACCTGCTCGACCAGATCGGCACGCTCGAAGGCGTCGAACGCACGACGACGTCGATCATTCTGTCGCGCAAGATCGATCGCGGCACGATCGGCGGATGACGCATCGCATGCGGTGTCGCGTGTGACGCCGCGGCGCGATTCGATTCGTCGCGCAGGCTTTTCCTCCTTTCCCTTCCCCTTGATGCCTTGATGCCCGCCGCCCGCGCACGCCGCGGGGCGTTGCCTCGTGCGTCCGCACGCGAGCGTCGTTGTGTCGAATGCGTGCCCGGGCGCGCGCAACGATTCATTTGCCTGCCATGTCCCGCCTTGCGTGTGCCTTCCTGTCCGGCCACACGCGTCCACACGCGTCGATCGCGGCCCGTCTGACGCACACCGTATACGCGTTTTTTAGATGATTTGGTCGTTGTGACGAAATGCGTAGTCATTTCGTCGAAAGTATCGGTCGTTTCGCATCATTCTTCGTCTTGGAACTGATTTTGCACGTCCCTAAACTGTGTTCATGGCTCGACGCCGTACACCAACACCAAACCCATCATCAGGAGATAAGCGCATGAAAATCGCCATCGTCGGCGCAGGTCTGATCGGCCACACCATTGCTCACATGCTGCGTGAAACGGGCGACTACGAAGTCGTCGCGTTCGACCGCGATGCTGATGCGCTCGCCAAGCTGTCGCGTGAAGGCATCGCGACGCAACGTGTCGATTCGGCCGACGCCAATGCGATCCGTGAAGCCGTAAAGGGCTTCGATGCGCTCGTCAACGCGCTGCCGTACTACCTGGCGGTCAACGTCGCCGCGGCGGCCAAGGCGGCAGGCGTCCATTACTTCGACCTGACCGAAGACGTGCGCGCGACCCACGCGATCCGCGAACTGGCCGACGGTTCGGACCGCGCGTTCATGCCGCAGTGCGGCCTCGCACCGGGCTTCATCGGCATCGCCGCGCACGAGCTCGTGAACGGCTTCAGCGAAGTGCGCGACGTGAAGATGCGCGTCGGCGCGCTGCCCGAGTATCCGACCAACGCGCTGAAGTACAACCTGACGTGGAGCGTCGACGGCCTGATCAACGAATACTGCCAGCCGTGTGAAGCGATCCGCGACGGCCGCAAGCAGTGGGTGCAGCCGCTCGAAGGCCTCGAACATTTCTCGCTCGACGGCACCGAATACGAAGCGTTCAACACGTCGGGCGGCCTGGGCACGCTGTGCGAAACGCTGTCGGGCAAGGTCGAGACGCTCGACTACAAGTCGGTGCGCTATCCGGGCCACCGCGAACTCGTGCAGTTCCTGCTCGAAGACCTGCGCCTGTCGAGCGACCGCGACACGCTGAAGTCGATCATGCGCCGCGCGGTGCCGTCGACGAAGCAGGACGTCGTGCTCGTGTTCGTCACGGTGACGGGCGTGAAGGACGGCCAGCTCGTGCAGGACGTGTTCACCCGCAAGATCTTCGCGAAGGACGTGTGTGGGATGCACATGAGCGCCATCCAGATCACGACGGCCGGCGCGATGTGCGCGGTGCTGGATCTGTTCCGCGAAAAGAAGCTGCCGCAAAGCGGTTTCATCCCGCAGGAAAAGGTGTCGCTGAAGGCGTTCCTCGCGAACCGCTTCGGCAAGCTGTACGAAGGCGGCACGATGGAGCGCGTGCACGAAGTCGCCTGACGATCGGTCTCAGGCACGAGGGCCGTGCGACGCCGGGAGCGCAACAGCGCTTCCGGCGTTTTTTTTGACGAGCGCGTCGAAGCCCTTCACGGCTTCACGGATCGCATTGGCGTCGGCCGAATCGACACGTTGCGTCGCGATGCCTTCACGCGACATGGTGAAGCGACGAGGAGCAGGGCGGTGCGCGCCGCTCAGGCGGGCAGCGGCGGGACGATCGTTGCCGCCGGCGGGGGCGGCACGATGCGGTACAGCAGCGCATCGATGTCCGCGTCGGACGGTGCGGTGTTGTCGAACATCACGATGCCGTCGCATTCGTGGCCGGTCGGCACGAAGCGGCGTTGCCGGTATTCGTCCCAGTGCGCGAGCTTGTACGCGTCGTTCGGATTGCCGCGCGCGACGATCCGCTGGTGCGCGACGTCTTCCGAGGTGTGGACCCACACGACCGTCAGCGCGACGTCCGGCCCGATGCCGAGCCACGTGCGGTCGAGGATGCGCCGGTCACGCACTTCGCGCGACAGCGGGCCGACCACGAGCGCGCCGATGCCGAGCGCGAGGTTCTCGCGGGCCGTGTCGAGCAGGCCCTGGTATTCGGGATCGCGCAGATGCTTCAGGTAGAGCGGGCTGTCGCGGTCGTTCGGATCGGAGGTGAGGGCGCCCATCGCGGCCGAGCTGTAGCGGCCGTAGAGCGTGTCCTTGTCGAGCAGGCAGAAGGCTTCGCCGGTCGCGCGCATCAGCGGCCCGATCAGCCGCTTCGCGAGCGTGGTCTTGCCGGTGCCGGCATGACCGCAGAAGAACACCAGGTGCGTCACGAATACCGGCTCCCCGAATCCGTGCGCGGTGCGGCGGTGCGCTTGCCGTCGCGCGAGAACACTTCCGCTTCAAGCCACATCGCGTTGATGATGCCGAAGCCGAGCGCCACGCCGATGCCGAGTATCCACGAGAAATACCACATGGGTCTGTCTCCTTGAAGGTTGGGCGGCACGGCCGTGCCGTGCACTTGTCGAAGCGATGCCGTGCGCGAGCCGCGGCGCACGCAATCCGATCATGACCAATATCGGCGTGCCGCGCAAGCCGGGCCGCCCGCGCGGCAACCCGGTAAACTGGTGCGATAACGGCAACATGACGGACATCATGCTCATCAACTGTGCTGCATACCAGGACGGCCGCAAGCTGGCCGATATCGATATCGACGCCATCAGCGAATACGTGTCGAAACCCGAGTGTTTCGTATGGGTCGCGCTGAAGGATCCGACGCCGGACGAGATCGACCTGATGGGCGAGGAATTCGGGCTGCACGAGCTCGCGCTCGAGGATGCCCGCAAGGGGCATCAGCGGCCGAAGATCGAGGAGTACGGCGATTCGCTGTTCGCGGTGCTGCACACGGTCGAGCTCGACCACGACGGAGAATTCAATGTCGGCGAGCTGAACGTGTTCGTCGGCCCGAACTACGTGCTGTCGATCCGCAACCATACCGAACAGGACTTCCGCGCGGTGCGCAAGCGCTGCGAGCGCGAGCCGCATCTGCTGCAGGAAGGGTCGGCATTCGTGTTCTATGCGTTGATGGATCAGGTCGTCGACCGCTATTTCCCGATCCTCGAGACGCTCGGCAACGAGCTCGAGGAGCTCGAGGACCGCATCTTCACCAAGGCCACGCCCGCGTCGTCGCGCGCGATCATCGAGGATCTCTATTCGCTGAAACGCCGGCTCGTGATGCTGCACCAGCACACGGCGCCGCTGATCGAGCCGCTCGCGAAGCTCACCGGCGGACGCATTCCGCAGGTCTGCAGCGGGATGGAGCATTACTTCCGCGACGTGTACGACCACCTGCAGCGGATCGTGAAGACGATCGAAGGGCGGCGCGAGATGGTCGTGACCGCGATCCAGGTCAATCTCGGGATGATCTCGCTTGCGGAGAACGAGGTGACCAAGCGGCTCGGCTCGTTCGCTGCGCTGTTCGCGATACCGACGATGATCGCCGGCATCTACGGGATGAACTTCGCGAACATGCCCGAACTGCACCTCAAGTACGGCTTCTACGGCTGCATCGGCGTGATGGTCGTAGCCGATCTCGCGTTGTGGTGGCGCTTCAAGCGGGCCGGGTGGCTGTAGCCGTGGCCCCGTGCACCGTCAGCGCGGGGCGTGCTTGCCGACCACGACGCGCCACGGACGCACGCACCAGGACTTGACGAGGCCGTTCTGCACGTAGGGATCGGCGCGCGCGAACGATTCGGCGGCTTCCGGCGAATCGCCTTCGAACACGAGCACGGCCTGGTCGGCCGGATCCTGCAATGCGCCTGCGAGCACGAGTTCGCCGCGTTCGGTTGCCGCCCGCGCGAGTGCGAGGTGCTCGGCGCGGTACTGTTCGCGCCGGGACAGGTAATCGTCGACGAGTTCGTAGATCAGCTGGTAATGCATGGTCGCTCCCGGAATCGGCCGCCGCGGGATGGCGGGTGTTGGCTCAGTATAGGGCGAGGTTCGGTCTTTGTCGGCGCGGTTCGCGGCGGCCTCGTGGGTGCGTGGCCGGCCGATCCCCGGCGGCCGATGACGACGGTTTTCAGGTCTCGACGTTCTTCCTTAAAATGCAACTAACGGTCTGGCGCAGATCCGCCGTCACATGTGGTGGGGTCCTCGTACGGGAACCGTTACCGCCCGTTGCGTCTCGTTGTGTCTTCAGGAAAGGCGGGGCAGGCAGACATGTTCCATGCGGATTCCGGGCCCGGATTGCGCGCGCCGGAAAAAGGGGGCCGAAGCCGGGGCGAGCGTCGGTGCGGGCGTCGTGCGAGGGCGTTTCCATTGGCCGCAATGCGACCTATGCTGAACAAACCCGGAGCGAACTTCGTTCGTCCGATTCGTCCAGAGAGGTGTGCCATGCCTGTATCAGCCACCCTGCAGGATTGCCTGCGCCAGAAGTCATCGCGGTACGAAGTCGTGTACCACCCGTATAGCCATACCAGCATGGAGACGGCCGCCGCCGCGCATATCCCCGGCGATCGCCTCGCGAAAACCGTGCTGCTCGAGGACGACGAAGGCTACGTCGCCGCCGTGCTGCCGACGTCGCACGCGGTGCGGCTGTCGGACCTCTGGGTCAAGACCGGCCGCCATCTCGTGCTCGCCAGGGAAATCGAACTGCGCGAACTCTTCAAGGATTGCGACCTGGGCGCGTTGCCGCCGGTGTGCATGGCGTACGGGATGAAGACGTTCCTCGAGGAACATCTCGCGCAGCAGCCGGAAGTGTATTTCGAGGCCGGCGACCACGAAGCGCTGATCCACATGATGCAGGATGAATTCCTGTCGCTGATGGAGACGGCCGAGCGCGCGCATTTCTCGCACAAGATGCAGGGGATGTGGTTGTCCTGATCGTCCTGTTGCGGGCGGTTTGCGGTGGTTGGAGACGGCGTCTGGCGGGCGGCCGTCGGGGGCATTGCGTGCCGCAGGTTTTTGCTGAGGCGGGGTTCACGCTGCAAGAACTGTGGCTGCGCGTGACTGGTGAGGAAGGATTCGGGCGGTGTCTGGCAGGGATTTCAGGGGTGTTTTCGGGTAAATTTATGATTTGACATAATCTCAATTATCGATATGACTGGTTGTAGTGGCTAAGTTGTAATGTCCGCTTCTAGCCAAGTTCAAATGTCCGCTTTTCGACCCATCGTAAGCTGATCGGCCGCTGGGAATCCAGCGCCGGA
>NZ_JTAN02000022.1 GCF_000949135.2 Burkholderia sp. USMB20
GACGTCGGATCGCTGTCGACCAGCGTGAATACCACCAACAGCAATGTGGCAAGCCTGTCGACGTCGGCCGCGGCCGGCATCAGCACGGCACAAAGCGGGGTGAGCTCGCTGTCGACAGGTCTGAACACGACCAACAGCACCCTCGGTGCACTGTCGACCCAGGAGTCGACCGACGTCGGATCGTTGTCGACCAGCGTGAATACCACCAACAGCAATGTGGCGAGTCTGTCGACCTCGGCTGCAGCCGGTATCAGCACGGCACAAAGCGGCGTGACCTCCCTGTCGACGAGCCTGACCACGACCAACAGTACCCTCGGGGCACTGTCGACGCAGGAGTCGACCGACGTCGGATCGCTGTCGACCAGCGTGAATACCACCAACAGCAACGTGGCGAGTCTGTCGACGTCGGCTGCCGCCGGTATCAGCACGGCACAAAGCGGCGTGACCTCCCTGTCGACGAGCCTGACCACGACCAACAGTACCCTCGGGGCACTGTCGACCCAGGAATCGACCGACGTCGGATCGCTGTCGACCAGCGTGAATACCACCAACAGCAACGTGGCAAGCCTGTCGACGTCGGCCGCGGCCGGCATCAGCACGGCACAAAGCGGCGTGACCTCCCTGTCGACGAGCCTGACCAC
>NZ_JTAN02000023.1 GCF_000949135.2 Burkholderia sp. USMB20
GTCACGAGCGTCGCCGCCACACCGAACACAGACTCGTTCCCTCTGATCGCACCCACCAGATTGAATTTGGCTGGCGGCGACGGCGGATACCAGAACCCCGGCTTCGTTCCTTGTTTGCCGTGTCGCCAATCGTCTTCCCAATACCGGTACGGTTTCTGCACGCCGACCGCGAAACCCGATGCAAACACGCGCTGCGTCAGGATACCGGCCGCGCCGATATCGTCGAGTTCGTGCTTGCTGATGCCGCGCCAGCCGATCCCTTGCACCGTCACCGCCGAAATCACCTGATCGTGCGGGCAGCAATATGCGGTGACGCGGCCATACGTCGATTCATTCAATCCGTGCCTCGCGCGATCCTCTTGCGCCGCATAAGACCGCTTGCTGGTCGGCGAGACCCGCTTGTTTTCCATGTCCTCATCGATTTTGTCGGCAGGTTGTTCGTGTGCTTTTCGAGCGCCGATGATCGACAGGAATGTGCCGAATGTCTTCGTGCGCGCGGCGTAGGTTTGTCGTCCACGCCGGCCGCTGCCGTCTTTCGTCGCGCGTTGCGACCATGTATCCATGAATGTGTCGGACTTGTTCGGGCCGTCAGCATTGGCGAGACTGTACGGTGCGTTCGCCAGCACGTAGGCGTCTGCCACGCAGTGGCCCGTGCGCCCCCACGGATCTTCGACATCGGGGAATGCGTCGCCGAAGAACGCCGCAGTGAGGCCCACGATATTTCCTTGGCTGTGGCATACGACGGTAATCGGGACATCGGCCTGCATGCTTCGGATCGACTCGATCAGCCTGG
>NZ_JTAN02000024.1 GCF_000949135.2 Burkholderia sp. USMB20
CGAAGGTGTTGGGCAACCTGCTGAAGGCGTATGCGGGGATGCACTTCGAGTACGACGCGCGCGGGAATCTGGTGCGCAAGCGCACGCCGGCGGGGGAGCAGGAATACGAGTGGGACGAGTTCAATCGCTTGCTGTCGGCGCGGGTCGCGGAGGCGTCGCGGCAGAGTCAGTCACGGTATTTCTATGACGCGTTCGGTCGACGGATCGCTAAGGAGGTGAACGGCGAGCGGACGGTGTTCGGGTGGGATGGCGACACGCTGGCGTACGAGAGCGATGGCGAGCGCGGCACGCACTATCTGTACGAGCCGGGAACGTTTGTGCCGCTGGCGCAGTATATGGCGGAACCGGTTGAGGGAATCTCGACGCCGGAGTGGAAGAGTACCGACCGCTACGTTCCGGAGGATGATCCGCTGCAGAAGATGCCGGAGCGGCGGGGTGACGCGGTGCTGTTCTATTACCACTGCGATCAGATTGGGACGCCTCAGTTGCTGACGGATGACGACGGAGACGTCGTGTGGGAAGCGTCGTATAAGGCGTGGGGCGAAGCGCGGGAGGTGATTGCGCGAGTGTCGAAGGCTGCGGGTGTCGTACCGAAGAACCCGTTGCGGTTTCAGGGGCAGCAGGTTGATGAGGAGACGGGGCTCACCTATAACCGACACAGGTACTACGATCCGAATTCAGGTCGCTTCGTGTCAAAGGACCCGATCGGTCTCGCGGGAGGCGACAATTGCTATCAATACGCACCGAACTCGACGGGATGGATCGATCCACTTGGATTGGCTCGTTGTCTAACCTCGAGAGCAGCTCGTCGCGAAGCAATGCGGCAGGCAGGTATTCCGACGAGCCAACAACCAATCAGTCAATCAAAGAACGCATCTGGCCGGGAGTATCGTTATGAAATTCCACAAGGAGGTGGAGGAAAAATTCAGGCCACTGTCCAGCAACAAACGATGGATGTGAGCCACCTTGACGATCCCCACTGGGAGGCGGGCAAGGTAAAGATCGATCCAATCAGCGGCGACACGCGGATGAATGACTATGGTCGACCTAAAATAGCTAATCCGAAAGGAAAGGCTTATTACGGGGGGGGCCAATGAGCGAGAACCATGTGAGTGAGTACCGGAAGGAGCTTCTTTTCAGGAGGGCCAGCGGAAAGAAGATTTTAGGCACGTACCTTTCCAAGGTGGCGGTGTTATTTCCATCTCTTGCTCGTCCACAATTGCTATCCCTTGAGGAGACGGATTCAATTTTGGATAGATTAAGAATAACTTGTGCTGATCTTCGGCAAGAAAAAATCCGGATTCCTGCGGGAGAGCTTCATTCTCAATTGGCAGATATTCGGAATTTCGGGGGCGGTTTTTATGTTTTGGTCGACGAGGATTGGAAATATTGCGGCTTGCTGAAGGTGGGGGCGATAGAAATTCTGAATGTGGTGGTCGAGTTTGGAGGTGGGATATTGAATGATCTTGTTTTTATATCGACTGACATGTCATTGGTTGTTGATTTCGATTTTTTTGAGATGAATGGGCTTAAATTGATAGATGTAAAAAAATGGTGTAAATAGAAGTGCAAGTGAGCAGGAATACGAGTGGGCGAATTCAATCGCTTGCTGTCGGCACGCGTTGCGGAGGCGTCGCGGCAGAGTCATGCAGGTGCTGACGATGAATCAACGCAATGAAAAACTGAAATTGGTCACGAAAATAATGGAGTTCATCGAAGCGCAAACCTATGATCCGGAAATCTGTGCTCGATATGTCTATCTCAAGTCGCTTGATGCTAGGGCATATCGCTATGGTGATAAGAGGCTCGACACGCTGCTCGACACGATTGGTGGGATGAGTGCGGGAGAGGAGTTCGTCTATTCAAAGACTGAGCTTCTAGAAATGTTGAAGGCGTACTTGTCAGAAGCGTAGAAACGAAAGGCTGCTCGAGCGGCTCCCGGTATATATGTTGGATGTCGAGGTTGGGGGGGATGGAAATCAAGTACGACGGAATCGACCATTTGACCGAGCAAACGGGGGCGACGGCATGATGATGCGCTATGAATACGATGAGGTGGGTTTACGGATCGCGTCACATTGAGGAAATTACTCAACGCCCCGCAGCCAAAGGCGGGCTGGCACCTAGCGATTGGCGCAATGCGACTACGACGCGGGTGGTGTTCTGCGCCCAGGCACCGTGCTTTTCGATTGGGAGAGTGAAGGAGCGCGACTTATAGACGGGGCTGCACTATAACCGGTGTTGGTGAGTCTCAAAGGCTTGACGCTTGGGGAGAGGTGAGCTCTAGGCTGCCCACCTGAAGTCGATGATTGAGTAATCTCCACGAGGCCGAGCGATACATATGTCATCAGCCAGCGTCGTCCGGTCTCAGTCAGGCTCGATTTGCATCTGCTGGACAGCCAGCTGACGCCGCTGGCGTTGCGGCAGGCTGTTTGTTTGCTCGGCCAATTAGATTGTTGAGTGGCGATTATTCTAGAAATGCGTTGAAAGAATTTAGATCGGATTTCCCCATTGACCGGCAGGATCGCATGGCAGAGGTGAACGCCTCAAAAAATGGAGAGTGCAATCTGTGACTCCATCAGCAGTCGATCAGTATCTAGCTGGGTCTACTGGTGACATCGCCAGGGAAGGGGGCGTTCAATTGCTGTTGTGCCTAGGAGGTCGGAGAAATGTTATTGGAAGAGCCAGTGGTCGAGAATATATTGACCGCGCTTCGTGAGAAATTCGAGTCGTACGACACGACGAATATCTACTCTCAATATCTTGAAATTAGGGATTCGATAGGCGATTGGAAATTTTCGTCCGGTGACTATTTTTCATGTCTTCCATATGAAGAGCAGCGACAGGGTTTCTCCGCGCCAAAGTTGCTCAAGAAACGCTATGAGAGCGTCGACGAAGCACGTTGGCTAGGAAAGTACAGCGCAGGCTTCCGAAATGGGCGGCATGTCGTGACAGTCATGCCAGGTCAAAAGACCATTCGAGCGCTCGGTGCAGATTTGTACAGCGAAGACGATGGTGTAATCGATGTGTGTAGTATCACGCATAAGGGGATTGATAATCCGGAGAAGGTCACGTCTCGCGTGACGGGTATTGCTAGAATGAAACCGCTTGGTGAATCTCTCAAGGTTTACGTCGCTGTTGGTGAGGGTGGGGCATTTTCGATTTATCTTTTTGAATACTCGGTGGATGAAAAGCCGAAAACTGCGCTAGCGTTCTCGAAAGGATGGACGGGCGAGTCTCGGTGGGACTTCCATTATGGGTCGTCCGGCGAGTTAGATCGAATCACAGCCGGCCCAGCGACACTTTGGGCACGCGCGTAGTTGACTCTTTGCTGATAGCGCTCTGCGGCAATCTGGTGCGCGGACACCACGTCTAAGATTTGTTCGACGATCGACATTGCCCGCGCCGCTCGCCGAGGAGCGATATCGCTATGACGCGGCCGGGCAATTGTCGCGGATCGAGGACAGTCGCAAGGGCGGGACGGACTATCGATACGATCCGGTCGGGCGGCTGATCGAGGCCACCAGTCCGGTCGCGAAGGAGCGATTTGCGTTCGACCCGGCGAGCAACATCATCGATCCGGTGCGGTCCACCGAAACGCGGGCCTCCCGTTCGAGCCCGGTGCGGCCGGAAAGCACGTTGCCGGTCGAGGTGTCGAAGGTGTTGGGCAACCTGCTGAAGGCGTATGCGGGGATGCACTTCGAGTACGACGCGCGCGGGAATCTGGTGCGCAAGCGCACGCCGGCGGGGGAGC
>NZ_JTAN02000025.1 GCF_000949135.2 Burkholderia sp. USMB20
GATCCCCCGGGCCATACTAGTACTGGATGCATCTGCAGGATATCGCGGCCGCTCTAAACGTGGTAAATTGTTAACTCCGAGCTAGACTTCAGGTGGCCGTATTTATCAGATTTCCTCGTTGTGTCCTCAGAAAAAAATGCCAATACCACTTTCAGCTGTGAATATCCACCATGAAGGGCAAGACATGCTCATAATTAACTGTCAGGCAGGCCAGGCCTTCAGCTACAACGACCTTGAATTGGTTTATTCTGCTTGTCCTCTATAAGTTTGCCAGAGGGAATCACACATGAGCCAAACCTATTGAAGAAAGCATTAGGACAGTTCCAGTCTTAATCACAGTGGGGGGTATGTTATTCCCAATGAAGTCGTCCAGAAACGGACTAGGTAGTTAGCTTTTTCTAGTGCCCAACACATTAGAGGTGTGGTTTTTTTTCTCTAAAATAAGGGTGGCCATAGGCTCTTTTAACCAGAATCGGTGTAGTCAGCTGAAATTGACTTGCACGCCTGGGTCCTGTGTGTCTACTAACTTTCTCGCGAACGATAGCTAACGGATCCCCCGGGCCATACTAGT
>NZ_JTAN02000026.1 GCF_000949135.2 Burkholderia sp. USMB20
CTCCTCGTACTGCAGGTGCACCCACTCGGTCTGAATGTCGTAGGCTTGGTTCATGTGTCTACTTTAGGAGGAAGCGAACACCCCAGCAGTCCCCTCAAAGGGGACGCCTCCGCGGCGCTCGAATTATTCTTTGGCATCTCCCGTTTCCCGATTATTTTCAATTCGGCTATTTAATATCGAGCTCAGTATTGAGACGCTTATGTGCTCACCGAAATCCAAAATCTTTTCGCGCACGAGATAGTCTCTAGATGCTTCCGACGTTCCAGTCGGCCGACTCACGTGTAGGATCCTACAGTCAGAACGACAAGGATGAGAAAATCGATATTCATGCAATGCTGTCGGGTTTGCCCCCCAACCTCAGTTTTCCTGAGAACTAAGCCTGCTCCGAATTTCTCTTTTAAGGATTTTTCCGTATGCTGACTTCGGCAGGTCTGACCAGAATTCATATCGCTTTGGCCACTTGTACTTTGCCAACCGTTTTGAAAATAGTTGTGCAAACTCATGCGTCTCGACAGCCTGGCCATCAGCGGTGACAAGCACGGCAACGCCGCACTCGCCCCATTTGGGGTCCGGCATCCCCACAACGGCGACTTCCCGAACTTGAGGGTGCATTAGGAGAACTTCCTCCGCCTCTCGTGGATATACGTTGAGGCCACCGGAAATATACATATCGGATTGACGTCCGGTCACGGACACGAATCCTCGCTCGTCCACACGGCCAATGTCACCGGTATGGAACCATCCGCCACGGAACGCGTTGCATGATGCATCCTCATCACGATAGTAGCCGATAAAAGCGGCGGGGCCGCGCGCACAAATTTCGCCTTCCTCCCCCGTAGGAAGCCGGCTGCCATCCTCGGCAAGAATCGCGACCTCGATGCCGGTCCTCGGTAACCCGCAAGAACCCGCTGGGCGGGCCGGATCATCGTCGCACGGCGAATGATGTTCTGGCGCGAGCGCCGTGATATTCGCGGTGAACTCGCCGAGACCGTAGTGCTGGACAAGTACCGCGCCGAGTTTCGCCAAGGCCAACTTCTGGTCGGCGCGGTACATTGGCGCGCCGCCATAGTTGACGCGTCGAAGCGTGGACCGATCATATATATCCACGCTGGGATGTTCGACCAGCTTCTTGAGGAGCGTTGGAACTGCGAAAAAATTCGTCACCTTGTGCGTTTGCACCATATCCCAGACTCGCTCAGGCGCAATCTCTGCGTACGGGTAAAACACCTGAGTGGTCGCTCTGGCGACATGGGCCAGAGCATGCACGCCCGCGCCATGGGAGAGCGGCGCTAGCACAAGCGAGGTGTCGTCGACCGTCGTGCCCGGAAACACGTCAGCAAGGTGGCTGACGATTACAAATGCCAGTTGCCCATGGGTCAGTACGGCCGCCTTTGGGCGGCCCGTCGTCCCGGATGTGTAGAAGAACCATGCTGGATCGTCGTGTTCCACTACCGTTTCAAATTGTGCCGCACATACATTGCTTTTCAGCAACGCTTCGTACGCGTTGTTTCCGCTGACAGGACGGTCATAGCAGAAGCGCCCTTTCAGACAAGGGCTAGCGGATGCAGCTGCGGCCGCATGCAGATCAAACTCCGCATCGTGGAACATTAGACTTGCGCCGCTGTGGTCGGCGATGTACGCGACCTCGGGCTCAGTCAATCGGAAATTGACTGGGACCCATACAGCTCCCGCTTTGAAGCAGGCCCATTTTGTTTCGAACATGCGATGACTGTTGCGTGCCTGAACGAGAACCCGGTCCCCCTTCTCCAGACCGAGGTTGCGCAAGGCTGCCACCAACGAGTCGATCCGCTGGTTCACTGCGCGCCAGGTCAACCGCACGTCGCCGAATATAACTGCCATCCGTTCCGGATATCTTACCGCCGCCTGTGTAACAAGATGTCCAACGTTCATTACCGGCATGGCATCCTCACCGAACACGTTCAAGAACGCTGGCGTAATTCGCAACGGCGCACCCGCCCATATTGAAGACGCCCGCTAACTGGGCGTTTTTCAGCTGCATTGGGCCTGCCGTTTGCGTCAACTGCATCGCGGCCATCACATGCATTGATACGCCGGTCGCACCAACGGGATGTCCTCGCGCCTTGAGGCCGCCAGACGGATTAATCGGCAGCTTCCCATCGATGTCAGTCATTCCATCGAGAATCGCCCGCTTACCCTCACCTCGGGAGACCAGCCCCATCGTTTCGTACTGGATCAGTTCGGAAATCGTGAAACAATCGTGGATTTCCGCGAAATCAAGGTCGTCAATTCCCACGCCCGCTTTCTCGAGCGCCACTCGCCATGCAAGGGCTGCTCCATCGAAAAATGTCACGTCGCGTTCACTCAACGACAGGAAGTCGTTCACGTGGCTTGTCGCTCGAAAAGCCACGGCGCGGGACTTCGTTATTGCAACGTTCTTATCAGCCAATACCACAGCGGCGGCCCCATCGGAAATGAGCGCGCAATCTGTGCGCTTCAGCGGTCCGGCTACGACAGGATTGCGCTCGGACACCTCCCTGCAGAATTCAAATCCGAGGTCTTTCTGCATATGTGCATAGGGATTGCGTGCTCCGTTACGATGGTTTTTTGCGGCAATCGCGGCCAGCGCATCGAGCTGATTGCCGTACCGGCCGAAATAGGTTTCCGCGATCGTCCCGAATACTCCCGCAAACCCGCCACGCATGCCGCCTGACTCCTTGACATAGCTTGCTTTGAGAAGATTCTCGCCCGCAACGGCACTGCTAACTCCGCTCATCTTCTCCACGCCAATCACCAGAACGTGCCGGGCCGTGCCCGCCTTGAGACTGTTCAGTCCTTGCTGGATTGCAGCCGAACCGGTGGCACACGCGTTTTCGATACGCGTCGCGGGTTTGAAGCGTAGAGCCGGATCGCACTGCAGAACCAACGAGGACGGAAAGTCCTGTTGGACGAACCCGGCGTTAAAGGTCCCCAGAAAAATTTCATCGATATCGGATGCCTCCACACATGCGTCAGCCATCGCTTCGCGAACCACTTCGCCAATGAGATCCTCCATCTCGCGCGCTTCGAATTTTCCAAAGCGCGTATGAGCCCATCCCACCATACAAGCAGTCATCTTCGATTCTCCGGTTCTTCATGCAGGGGCTTTACATACCATCTGGGGCTGCGTTTTCGCCAAAACAGCTCTCCGGAAGTGCGGTCTCTTCGGCCCAGGCTGACCCTCGCCGATGAACTCGCATCGCGCCGACAACGGGGGAATCCCGCACTGCGCGTTGCGCGCTACGCCCGCTCCAACTCCCCAGCGCTCATCAAGCCGATAGGCCAAGCGCGCATTCACGCCACCAAGTCTCCGCGCTCGAAGAGCTGTTTACGAATATCCCTTTTTGCAATCTTCCCGTAGCCCGACTTCGGCAGACTGTCCCAGAAGAACACGTGGTGTGGCCACCGATATCGCGCACAACGGCCTTCCAGATGCGCCAGGAGTGCGTCGCAATCAAGCGCCGCGCCCTCGCGACGGACCACCACCGCTACACCGACTTCGCCCCACTTTGGGTTCGGTACGCCGAGCACCGCGACTTCCGCCACACCCGGATGCGTCAACAACACCTCTTCCACTTCCCGCGGATAGACATTGGAGCCTCCCGAGATGTACATGTCTGACTCGCGACCAGTGACATACAGCAAGCCGCGCTCGTCTAGTTTCCCAAGGTCGCCCGTGTGGAACCATCCGCCCCGCAGCGCTTTCGCCGTCGCATCGGCGTTATCGTGATAGCCGGAGAAGACCGCGGGTCCTCGAACACATATCTCACCTACTTCGCCTTCCGCCACTGGGTTCAGCTCAGCGTCAAGTATCGCCACTTCCATGCCCGTGCGCGCGCGACCGCACGAGCCGATGTGCGCGTTGGGATCGTCATCATCGGCCGAATGCATATGCGCGGGAAGCACGGTGATGTTGCCGGGGACCTCGCCCAGACCGAAGTACTGCACCAATACCTTGCCCAACTTCGCGAGGGCGAACTTCTGATCGGCGCGGTACATCGGCGCTCCGGCATAAATCATGTAGCGCAGACTTGTATGGTCGTACCGGTCTACGGCCGGATGCTCTACTAGCATTTTGACGATGGTCGGCACGGTGAACAGGTTGCTGACGCGATGCCTCTCCACGGCTTGCCAAACCAACTCGGGGTCCAACTTTTCGCTTGGCAGCAACACCGTAGGTGCACCACGGGCCACATTCGCCAACGCATGAATTCCGGCGCCATGTGATAGCGGCGCCACGGCGATGGAGCAATCGCGCTCAGTCGTGCCCGGGATCAGGTCCGCCAAGTGATTGGTCACCACAAACGCCATCTGCCCGTGGGTCAGCATGCCGGCTTTGGGACGGCCGGTCGTACCGGACGTATAGAAGAACCAGAGCGGATCATCATAGGCGACAGTCTCGTGTTCAGCCGTCGCCCCCATGTGGTCTCGGATGAGTTGCTCATAGTTGTGCAGACCAGTTCGTGGTTCGCCGATCATGATGATGTGCTTTAACCCGGCATCCGTAGCACGCACCGCCTCGGCGTGATCGACAAATACATCCTCCACGATCATCGTTGTCGCGCCGCTCGAAGCGCCCAGGTAGGCCACCTCCGGTGGCGTCAGTCGGAAATTGGTGGGCACCCAAACGCAACCGAGGCGAAAGGCGATCCAGCAGCTTTCGAACATCTGCACGTTGTTGCGCGACTGGACCAGGATGCGATCCCCTTTGCGAACACCGAGTCCGCGCAACGCGACTGCCATGGCAGCCACGCGCTGCTCGATCTCTGCCCAACTCCAAGTCTGATCACCTCGGAATATCGCAGGCCGATCCGGATACAGTCGAGCGGTCTGCGTCAGCAATTGCCCGAGGTTCATGGTTTGCGCCGCGTTCACACCGACTCCAGGATGCTCAGGTAACTGGCGACGGCAGAACCGCCCATGTTGAATACAGCCCCGACGCGCGCGTCCTGCACCTGCATGTCATCTGCAGTGCCCGACAACTGCATCGCCGCCATCACGTGCTGCGAAACCCCCGTAGCACCGATCGGATGTCCCTTGGACTTGAGGCCACCCGACGGATTGACCGGCAGCCTGCCGTCCTTGCGCGTGACACCGTCAAGTATGACGCGCGCACCTTGCCCGTGAGGTGCCAGTCCCATAGCCTCGTACTGGAGCAACTCGGCAATCGTAAAGCAGTCATGCGTCTCAACGAACGAGAGGTCTTCGAGCGTGGCTTCGGCGGACCAGAGCCCCTGTTGCCATGCGAGCGCTGCGCCTTCGAAACGAGTGGGGTCGCGCTGCGACATCGGCAGGAAGTCATTGACTTGAGCGCGCGAGCGCCAACGCACCGGCGCGCCCTTCGCACCGTGTATAGGTTCGGTCGACAGCACTAAAGCTGCAGCCCCATCGGATATGAGCGAACAGTCGGAGCGCTTCAAAGGGCCCGACACGAAGGGGTTCTTCTCCGAAACCGTACGGCAGAAGTCAAACCCCAAGTCTCGCTGCATGTGGGCGTAAGGGTTGTGCATGCCGTTGCTGTGGTTCTTGGACGAGATCGCAGCCAGTGCATCGGACTGGTCACCGAAACGCTCGAAGTATTTGGTCGCGATGCCGCCGAAGATTCCTGCGAAGCCGGCCGGATCCGCGCCTTCTTCCTTGACGTAGGAGCACTTGATCAACGTGGCCGCCACTTGCGGGGTGGTGAGCTCGTTCATCTTCTCCATGCCAATGACCAACGTGCGCTTCATGCGCCGCGCCGCCATCGCGTCCAGCGCTGCCCATATCGCTGCGGAACCAGTGGCACATGCGTTCTCCGCCCGAACGGCCGGTGTGTGCCGGAACTCTGGCATCGCCACCGCTGGCAAGGATGCCGTGAAATCCTGACCGACGAAACCCGCGTTGAAGTGGCCAAGAAAAATGCCGTCGATGTCGCCCGGCTCGAGGCCGGCGCTGTCCAGTGCAGGTTGCACCGCGTCACGGATCATCTGCTCCAGATCCAACTTGTCCAGTTTGCCAAAAGGCGTGTGTCCCCAGCCGATGATGTATGAGTTGCTCATGTGGACCTTCTAAACAAAAGATGATGACGGGAATCCTGTTGGCCGAGGGTGCGCTACCGTCGGGTCTACTGTGCAGCCCACACCAACCGGCCTGAGCGCTCAGGCCTCCAGCAACTTTCGCTCGACGAGCCAGCCGCGGATCA